>NZ_AP022619.1:0-4800000 GCF_010731655.1 Mycobacterium paraseoulense
CGGCGTGGTTCGCCGAACGCGGCTACGTCAGCGAGGCCGTCGACCACGCGCTGGCGGCGGGGGAGACCGCCCGGGCGGTGGACTTGGTCGAGGACATCCAGACAAGATCGTTGATCAACCAGTCACGCATGACCACCTTCCTCGGCCTCGTCGAGAAGCTGCCCCGCAGCTGGTGATCTCGAGGCCACTGTTGCTCCCCGTGGCCTGGGCGAACATCCTGCTGCACCGCACGCAGGCCACCGAGGCGGCGCTCGATCGCTTCACCGCCGCCCTGGCCAGGGCCGACCTGCCCGAAGCGAGGCGCGCCGAGCTGACGTTGGAAGCGAACGTGGTGCGCGCGGTGGCCGAGATCTACGCCGACCGGATCGACGGGCTGGAGGACCTGCTGGCCGAGGTGATGTCGCGGGCGCAGGAGCTGCGCCCGGTGCTGCCAGGCCGCCGCCATCGCCCTGGCGTTCGCGGCGATTCACCGCTTCGACCTCCCGGCCGCGCAGCTGCTGGTGGGTCGAGCCCTTCAACGAGCAGGTCGGCGCGGTCGGCGCGGTCTACGCCCGCAGCTGGGCGGGCATCGCCGCCCGCCAGCAGCTCGACGTTCCGCTCGCGTTGCGCCGTTTCCGGGAGGCGTTCGAGACCGGGGCCGCGGCGGGGCCCCACTCGTATGCGCCCGGATCGCGGGCGCGGTACTCGGTGAAATGCTCTATGAGACCGGCGAATTGGACGAGGCGGCGGAGCTACTGGAGGAGAGCTATCACCTCGGCCCCGAACGCTATGTCGTCGGCGCCAAAGCCGCGCAGGGCGATCGCGAGGCCGCCGCCGGCCGGCTGGACGCGGGCATGGCGGTGGCCGAGAAGCTGCGGTTGCCGCGCCTGGCCGCCGCCATCACCCACGAGCGGGTCAGGCAGGGGCTACCGATCGACCCCGCCGAGGCCGCCCGGCTGCGGGCCGGGGGCGGCATTCCCCGCGCCGGCGACGGCATCGCCACCCTCACCGCCGAACTCGACGCCGCCTCCGGCATCCGGCTGCTCGCCCGGAGCCACGCCGGCGACGACCGCGACGAAGCGTGCCGCCGCGCCCTGCTGGCCGGAATCGACCCGCCCGCCCGGCCGCTGGCCGCCCTGCAAGCCCGCCTGTTGCTCGTCGAAATCCGCACCGCCGCGCGGACGCGCAGGACGACATCGCGGCGGTGCGCGCCCTGTGCACCCAGCATGGATTGCCGCGGCTGCTCATCGACGCGGGCCTCGGTTGACGGCAGAACACGAAAGGACGGTGGAATGGCAAGCAACCAGGAAGGCATCGGCATCCTGAAACTCGAATGCCCGCAAGGCCATCCGGTGGGCCGGATCCTCAAGACGCCCCGCATCAGGCGGTTCAATACGATCCCGGCGCGATGGTGGGGCCTCGCCGGTTCTGGCCGGATGAAGATGACCAGCCGCAGTTCAACGCGCAGTGCAGGCACTGCGACAAGCCGGTGGGCGACACCACGGCCACGCTGCAGGTGAAACTGGCCGAGGTGATCGCGGACGCGTCGGTGACGACCGGGACGGCCACGCTGGCGTATCGGTAGGTCGCCGCTACGGTAAGAGCGACAGTAGCGACCGACCCGGAGGAATCCCGTGGCCCAGGTTCCCCACCCAGCAGGACACCCCCGCCCGCCGGAGGGATTGGCTCGGCACGCCATACCTCACCTTCGAGCGCCACGGGTCGATCGCGGTGTGCACCATCGACCGTCCCGAAGCGCGTAACGCCCTGACTCCCGCGATGTACTTCGGGATCCGTTACGCCGTCGGACGTGTCGTCGAGGACCCGGACCTGGCCGGGCTCCTCATCACCGGGGCCGGGGACGTTTTCGCGCCCGGAGGTGACATGGGCGGCGGGGGAGCCTCGGACAACTGGATCACCTTCGGCGGCGCGCTCGGCATGGACGTCACGCCGTTCGACACGGTGCGCACGTCGGCCAAACCCGTCGTCTCCGCGGTCAACGGCCTGTGCCAGGGCGGCGGATTCCAGATCGCGTTGTGCAGCGACCTGTCGGTGGTCAGCGACCGCGCCACCTTCCGGGTGCCCGAGCTGTTCCGCGGCTACGCCGACACCTACTACAGCCAGATGCTCGCCCGGGTCATCGGGCCGGTGCGTACCCGCGACCTGATGTTCACCGGACGGGTGCTGACCGCCGCGGAGGCCCTGGACTGGGGGCTGGTCACCCGCGTCGTGCCGCACGACGATCTGCTCGCCGAGGCGAAAGAGCTACTCGCCCAGTGTTGTCGGACCGCACCGCGGGCCCGCGGCGTCATCAAGTCCAGCATCGACAGCTACCTGGGCCTCTACGACCGCATCGGCATGACCAGCAGCCTGAGCGACGCCGAGGCGCGAGGGCTTCCGCGCCTTCAAGGAGCGCCGCTCGCCCGACTGGGTGCACCCCGACCTGCGGGTCGAGGGGCGGCTATAAGTCGATCCACTCCCCGTGGGGCGCGACCCGGAGCCGGTCGCCGATCCCGGCCTGATCGAACGCCGCGGCGAACTCGTCTTCGCCCTCGGTGAAGTGGGCCCACCCGTCGACGTGGGCCGGTATGACCAACCGGGCGCCCAGAACCTCGGCGGCGGCGGCCGCGCGCGCGCCGCGGTCAGGGTGAGCGGCCGCCCGCGCTCCTTGGTGGGCACCCGGGCCGCCCCCCGCGAACAGCACCGCGACGTCGACGTCGCCCGCCCGATCGGCCACGTCCTTGACCACCGCCATCGAGGCGTTGTCGCCACTGAGATACACCGTGGGCAGCCCGGATCCGGACAGCACGAAGCCGGTCACCTCGCAGTTGACGTGGCCGCCGCCGTCGCGCTGGCCGTCGGCGGGGCCATGCATCGCCGGAACGGCTTGCACGGCAAGCGATTCGGACAGCTCATAGGTCTGCCATGGCGCCAGGCCCACCGCCGGCGCCGAGCCGCCCGGCGGCGCCGGGGTGGTGAGCACCAGCGGTGCGCGGGCGTCCGCCGGCCCTCGTCGTCCAGATTGTCGGGATGCTGGTCGTGGCTGATCAGCACCGCGTCCACCCGGCCGAGCGCTTCGGCGCTGACGGCGGGACCGCTCAGCTTCGTCAGGTAGGCATGCACCCCGGGCGGGTCGAACGTCGGGTCCATCACGATCCGGTGCCCCGCGATGTCGACCACCGTGGTCGGACCGCCCAGCACGCTGATCGCGCAGTCACGCCGTTGTGCGTCCACCGTCGACCTCCCCATTTCGCGCACCGCAGCGTCTAGCCGTCAGCCGCCAAGAATTCTAGGGGCCGGCACGCCCACCCGCCCCGTCGCGCAATCCATCTTGCTTCTGCCCGCGTCTCCTGCTAGACATAAGTGAATATTTCCTAGTCTCTAGCGGAGAAATCATGGCTCATCGTGTGCTGGTAGCCGGTGTCGGGATGATTCCCTTCACCACCCCGAGTCGATCCGAGACATACCAGGGTATGGCCCAAAATGCGGCACAAGCAGCGCTCGCCGACGCGGGCGTCGAGTACGCGTCGATTCAGCAGGCCTATGTCGGCTATGTGTATGGAGACTCGACATCAGGGCAGTCGGCCTTGTACGGCAGGGGCAGACCGGCATCCCGGTCGTCAACGTCAACAACAACTGTTCGACCGGTTCGACCGCGCTGTGGTTGGCGCGCCAGGCCATCGAGAACGGTGCGGCCGACTGCGTCCTGGCGTTGGGGTTCGAGCAGATGCAGCGCGGCGCGCTGGGATCGATGTGACCGACCGGCCCAGCCCGTTCACCCGCTTCGACGACGTCACCCGAGCCGCGCAGGGGTGGGACGATGCCGCGCCGATGGCCGCCCAGTATTTCGGTGGTGCCGGCCGCCAGTACGCCGACAAGTACGGCACCGACCCCGCGACGTTCGCCCGGATCTCGGTCAAGGCGCGCCGGCACGCGAAGAACAATCCCTACGCGGTGTTTCGGGACGAGGTCACCGTCGAGGAGGTGCTGGCATCGCCGCACATCTACGGGCCGCTCACCAGGCTGCAGTGCTGCCCACCGACCTGCCGCCGCCGCCGCGGTCCTGGTCAGCTCGGAGTTCGCCCGCAAGCGGGGGTTGTCGCCGCAGGTCGCCATCAAGGCTCAGGCGATGACGACGGACTTTCCCTCCACCTTCGAAGGCGCAGACATGATCAAGGTCGTGGGCTACGACATGGCCAAGGCTGCTGCGGATCAGGTCTACGAAGCCTCGGGTGTGGCGCCGGAAGACATCCGGGTCGTGGAACTGCACGACTGTTTCACCGCCAACGAATTGCTCACGTACGAAGGCCTGGGCCTGACTCCAGAGGGCACCGCGGAGAAATTCATCCTCGACGGCGACAACACCTACGGGGGGCGCGTGGTGACCAACCCGTCGGGCGGACTGCTTTCCAAGGGACACCCCCTCGGGGCGACGGGCCTTGCGCAGTGCGCCGAATTGGTGTGGCAGCTACGCGGTCAGGCGGGGGCACGGCAGGTCGACGATGTCAGCGTGGCGCTGCAACACAACATCGGACTGGGTGGGGCGTGGTCACCCTCTACGAGAAGGTCGCGTGACCGTGGCGATCGACAAGGCCGTCATCGGAACCACCCTGCCGACCACCATGCTGACCGTCGAACGAGCGCGGCTGCGCTTCTTCGCCAAGGCGATCGGCGAGACCGACCCGGTCTACACCGATGTCGAAGCCGCCAAAGCGGCCGGCCACCCGGATATTCCGGCGCCCCCCACCTTCCTGTTCTCGGTCGAACTGGAGAACCCGGACCCGTTCGCGTTCCTCGCATCGCTGGGCGTCGACCTGCGGATGGTTCTGCACGGCGAGCAGTCCTTCACCTACCACGCGATCGCCTACCCCGGTGACGAACTCGTCGCCACGCCGCGCATCACCGACGTCTACGCCAAAAAGGGCGGCGCGCTCGAATTCGTGGTCAAGGAGACCGCGATCACCCGCGCCGACGGAACGGCGATCGCCGAACTGCAATCGGTCATCGTCATCCAGAACCTCGGAGTCACACCATGACACTCGCCGAATCCGTAACCGTCGGCACCGAACTGCCACCGCTGAACGTGGCACCGATCTCACGGCTGACGCTGGCGTTGTTCGCCGGCGCTTCGGGCGACCACAACCCGATGCACGTCGACCTCGACGCCGCCAAGTCGGTCGGCCTGCCGGACGTGTTCGCTCACGGAATGCTGTCCATGGCCTACCTGGGCCGGCTGCTGACGAACTGGGTTCCCCAGCAGCGCATCCGCGCCTATCGGGTCCGTTTCGTGGCGATCACCCCGGTGCATGGCGAACCGACCTGCACCGGCCGGGTCACGCACATCGACGACGTCGACGGCGAACGGCGCGCCACCGTCGAACTGGCCGTGCGGCTCCCCGACGGCACCACCACCCTCACCGGCGACGCCGTTGTCGCCCTATAACCGAAGGCGCTTTCGAACATGGGAACTCTGGACAACAAGGTCGCGATCGTGTCCGGTTCTGGCCGCGGCATCGGGCGCGAAATCGCCGTCAAGCTGGCCTCCGAAGGGGCCCACGTCGTGGTGACCTCGACGCCGACCCGCTGCGGAGACGCTCGCCGCCATCGAGGCGGTCGGCGGTCACCTGCATCGGCAGTGTCACCGACGCCGGCTTCGCAAAGCGGTTCGTGCAAACGGCCGTCGACACCTTCGGCGGCCTGGACATCATCGTCAACAACGCCGGTTACACCTGGGATTCGGTGATCCAGAAGATGACCGACGAACAGTGGGACGCGATTTTGGACGTCCACCTCAAGGCGCCCTTTCACATCCTGCGCGCCGCGCAGCCTGTCATCAGCGGACTGGTCAAGCAGGCCAAGGCGTCCGGCGAGCCGGTGCCGTGCCGCAAGGTTGTCAACATCTCCTCGCTGGCCGGCGTGGGCGGCAACGCCGGACAGGCCAACTACGCTTCGGCCAAGGCCGGCATCCTCGGCCTCACCAGGCCCTCGCCAAGGAGTGGGGCCGCTACAACGTCACCGTCAACGCGGTGGCGTTCGGATTCATCAAGACTCGGCTCACCGAGGTGTCAGCGGGTGGCGGCAAGATCACCGTGCAAGGCAGGGAGATTCAGGTTGGGGTCAACCCGGATCTGCTCGCCGCGATGGAACAGTTGATCCCACTGGGACGGGCCGGCACCCCGGCCGAAGCCGCGGGCGCGGTCTACCTGAATCGGACTACGTCAGCGCGCAGACCCTGGTCTGCGGCGGCGGAGTCAACATCTAGGAGAAGATGTGGGCGCACCGATCGCCATGGGTCGACGATGAGGTCGCCGACCTCAAACACATGGCGATCAAGTTCTTCGAGGCCGAGGCCGTTCCGAACCGGGAACGCTGGGAGCGGCAAAAGTGCGTCGACCGTGAGTTCTGGTTGGCCGCGGGTCGATTGGGGCTGTTGTGCGCATCGATTCCGGAAGAGTACGGCGGGGGCGGCGGAACGCTGGCCCACGATTTCGCCATCCTCGAGGCGCAGGCCGAATGCGGCGACAGCGGATTCGGCAACCAGGTGCACAGCGGCCTGGTGGCGCATTACCTGCTCGCCTACGGCACGGAGGAACAGAAACAGCGGTGGCTGCCCAAGATGGCGACCGGCGAATACATCGGCGCGATCGCGATGTCGGAGCCCGGGGGCGGCTCGGACCTCAAAGCCCTGCGCACCACCGCGATCCGAGACGGTGACCACTACCGACTGAACGGGTCCAAGACGTTCATCTCCAACGGCGCCAGCGCGGACCTGATCGTGCTCGTGGTCAAGACCGAACCCGCGGCCGGCGCCAAGGGCGTCTCCCTGCTCGTCCTGGAAACCGCCGGTGCGCAGGGCTTCCGAGTCGGGCGCGTGCTGGACAAACTGGGCATGAAAGCTCAGGACACGGCGGAGCTGTTCTTCGACGACGTGCGGGTCCCCGCCGGCAACCTGCTGGGCGAGGAAGGCGCCGGCTACGGCTACGCGATGAAGCAGCTCGCCCACGAGCGCTTGATCATCGCCATCATCGGCGTGTCGACGCTGGAAACCGCCGTCGCCGAAACCATTGCCTACACCAAGCAGCGTCACGCCTATGGGGCGCCACTGTTTTCCATGCAGCACATCAGGTTCGAACTCGCGGACTGCGCGACCATCGCAAGAGTGGCGCGAACCTTCGTCGACGACTGCATCGTCAAGCACCTGCGCGGCGAACTCGACGCCGCGACGGCGTCGATGGCCAAGGCGTGGGTTACCGACATGCAATGTGCGGTCATCGACCGGTGCTTGCAGCTGTTCGGCGGATACGGCTACATGCTGGAATACCCGATCACCCGGATGTACGCCGACTCGCGCGTCCAGAAGATCTATGCCGGCACCAACGAAGTCATGAAGGAACTGGTCGCGCGTTCGCTGTGACCGCGGTCCCCGCACGGAGAAAATGTATGTGACACAGTCGCTTCACCGCATGCTCCAGCAGTGTCCGGACATGCCGCTGACGGTGTTCGCCGATCGCCGGCGTACGGTGCGCCAATCGGCCGATCGCATCGCGCGGCTGGCCGGCGCTCTGCGGGCGCGGGGCGTGCGCCGCGGCGAGCGGGTGGCCTTCTTGGGCCTGAACTCCGACCGCTATCACGAGTACATGTACGCGGTGCCATGGGCTGACGCGGCCGTGAACCCGGTCAACATCCGCTGGAGCCCGGCCGAAATCGCCTACTCGCTACGGGATTCAGAAACCACCGTGCTGCTCGTCGACGATGCGTTCGCCGCCACCGTCCCGCAGGTGGAGGCCGCGGGCGCCGAGCTGTCGACGATCGTCTACTGCGGCGAGGGCCCCCCGCCGGGGATGCTCGACTACGAATCGCTGATCGACAGCGCGCGGCCGATCCCCGACCCACGACGCGGTGGGGACGAGCTTTACGGCATCTTCTACACCGGCGGCACCACCGGGCATCCCAAGGGAGTGATGCTCAGCCATAACAACGTGATGACCTCCGCGCTGGGCTGCCTGGCCACCGGCCGGTTCCTCACCGACCACGGCCGAATCCTGCACGCCGCGCCCCTGTTTCATCTGGCGGCGATCGGCATGTGGATCGCCGGCAACGTCGCGGGATCAACCCACGTGATGGTGCCGTCGTTCACCCCCGGCGGCGTGGCCGAAGCGATCAGCAACCATCACGTCACCGACGTGTTGCTGGTACCGACGATGATCCAGATGCTGATCGACCACCCGGACTGCGCCGGGTTCGACCTCACCTCGCTGCGCCACCTCATCTACGGGGCCTCACCGATCTCCGAAGCGCTTGTCGACCGTGCCCAAAAGGCGTTTCCGAACACCGGTTTGGCGCAGGCGTACGGGATGACCGAGCTGGCCCCGGCGGCCACCTTCCTCGCGCCGGCCGACCATGACAACCCGGCACTGCAGCGATCCGCCGGCCGGGCCCTCCTCATGTCGAAGTGCGGGTCGTGGACCCGAACGGCGACGAGGTGCCGGCGGGTGAGATCGGGGAAGTCATCGTGCGCGGCGACAACGTCATGCTCGGCTACTGGAACCGGCCCGCCGAGACGGCCGCCACGGTTCGCGACGGCTGGATGCACACTGGTGACGTGGCGCGCATGGACGAGCAGGGCTACTTGTTCATCATCGACCGTCTCAAAGACATGATCATCACGGGCGGCGAGAACGTCTACTCGGCCGAGGTCGAGAACGCCCTCGCCGGCCACCCACGGTCGCCGCCTCGGCGGTCATCGGCGTGCCCGACGATCAATGGGGCGAACGGGTCCACGCCGTCATCGTGTCGCGTCCGGGGAGCAATCCGACCGAGGAATCGATACGGGAGCACTGCCGGGAACTCATCGCCGGGTATAAGGTGCCGCGCAGCATGGAATTCGTCACCGAGCTACCCATTTCCGGCGCGGGTAAGGTCCTCAAACGTGAGCTGCGCGAACGCTATCGGGCCCCGTGGACAGTCGATAATGGGTAGTGAGCGGCGATCCCTGTCGAGTCCACCCGCCAGAGGGACGCGGCCCGGGAACCGGCGCCAGTTGATCATCGATGCGGCGGCCACCCTGTTCTCCGACCAGGGATACGGCAATGTCTCGATGAGCGATGTCGCCGACGCTGTGGCTGTCGGCGCGTCGGCGCTGTACCGGCACTTCCCGAGCAAACAGGCCCTATTGGCGACGGTGATTGAGGATGCGCTCGGCACTTTGGACCAGGCATTGAAGGGGGCCGACGCCTCCGCCGACCTGGCCGCCGTCCTGGCCCGACTGGTGCAGGATCACCGCACCGTGGGCGTGTTGTGGCGGCGTGAAGGCCGTCACCTCAGGGAGCAGGACCGGAAACGACTGCAGCGGGTCGCCCGACAGATCGGCGATCGACTCGCTCAACATATTCGATACCGGCGACCGGACCTGGGGGCCGCGCAGGCCGACCTGCTGGCATGGTGTGCGCTCGGCATCGCGAATAGCATTTCATTCCATCGCCTTTCGATGCCCGAGCCGGGCTTTTCGGCGCTCTTGGCCGGGTTGATCGCGGTACCGCTCGGTGCCGGCGCCGAGCTTCGCGGGGAGGCGGGCGGCGGTGAGTCGGGCGGCGCGCTGGTCGCCCGCTCACGACGGGAGGCGATCCTGTCCGCGGGTGCCGCGCTGTTCGCCCAGCGGGGGTTCACGGGGGTCAGCGTCGATGACATCGGCACCGCTGTGGGCATCGCCGGACCCAGCGTCTACAACCACTTCGCCGCCAAGACCGACATCCTGGTAGCGGCCATGTTCCGCGGCAACGAACTGCTCTGGGCGAACTTCAATCGCGCCGTCGCCGACGCCCCCGACGTCGCCGGAGCCCTGCGCCGCGTGGTGCTCAGCTATCAGACCTTTGCGTTTGCCAATCCGGACATCGTCGAATTGCTCATTACCGAGGCGGCTCAACTCCCAGAGTCCGACAGTCACAGTGTCCGGAGCGCGCAGCGCGCCTATATCGACGAATGGGTCCACCTGGCGCGACAACTGAATCCCAGCTGGACGGTTACCGAGGCGCGGATCCGCGTGCAGGCGGCCCAGATGATGATCAACGACGTGGTGGTGATGCCGCGGTTGCGGAGCCTTCCGGGAGTCCGGACCGTCTTGGCCGACATCGCGGTGGCGTTGCTGGCTGCGCCATCGACGGAGTGAGGAACGCTCACACCGCTCGCGTCCGGTCACGCCAATACGGTTCGCGCAGCTGCGTTTTGAGGATCTTTCCGCTCGCATTGCGGGGCAGCGACTCCACGAAGTCGACGCTCCGCGGGCACTTGTAACCGGCCAGGTGCCGACGACAGAATTCGATGACATCGCTCGCGTCGACGTCGGCCTCGCCCGTGGTCGCCACGATCGCCTTGACCGATTCCCCCCAGAAGTCGTCGGGCACCCCGATCACGGCGGCGTCGGCCACGCCGGGATGCTCGATGAGCACGCTTTCCACCTCGGGCCCGTAGACGTTTTCGCCACCGGTGATGATCATGTCCTTCAGCCGGTCCTCGATGTAGACGTAGCCGTCGGCGTCGAGGCGCCCGATGTCGCCCGTGCGCACCCAGTCGTCGTCGGTGATCGTCTCGGCCGTCGCGTCGGGCCGGTTCAGGTAGCCGCTCATGTTCTGGTTGCTGCGCACCCAGATCTCGCCGGGCTCCCCGGCGGGCACCTCGGCGCCCGTCTCGGGATCGACCACGCGAATCTCGGTGCCCAGCACCGCCTTTCCGGCGGCCAGCTGCAGGTGCGGGCGGCCGGAATCGCGGTGGTCGGCGTCGCTGAGCGCGGTGACCGCACCGCACAGTTCGGTCTGCCCGTACACCTGGACGAAACGCGTGTCGGGCCAGGTGGACAGCGCGCGATGCAGCAGCGGCAGCGGCATGGGCGCCGCCCCGTACACGATGTAGCGCAGGCAGGCCACGGTGGCGTGGGCCGCTTCGCCGCCGTCGAGGAACCGGGCGATCACCGGCGGGACGAAGAAGGCGTGGGTGGCGCCGGCCCGCACCGCGCCGATCAGGGCGGCGGCGTCGGGTTCGCGGGTCATGATCGTGGGCACCCGGCCCGAATGCCGAAGAGCGCGTACCCGATTCCGCCGACGTGGAAGAGCGGCATGGCCACCAGGTTCGCGTCCCCGTCGCCGAAGGGGAACGCCGGCGCCAGGTTCGCGGCGTGATTGACCAGCGCGCGCTGGCTCAGCAGCACGCCCTTCGGTCGCCCGGTGGTGCCGGAGCTGTAGATCACCAGCGCCGTCTCGCTCGTCGACCCGGGTCGCCCTCGGTGGGCGCCGCCGCGGCGAGCAGGGATTCGTATTCGTCGCCCACCACGACGATGCGTTCCACGCCGGGCACGCGTTCGGCGGCCGCCTCGGCCGCCGCCCGCAGCTCGGCGCCGACGAAGAGCAGCCGCGCCCCGCTGTCGCCCAGCACGTGCACGAGTTCGTCGCCGATGACGCGCCAGTTGACCACGGTCGTGACGGCCCCGATCGACGCGGCGGCGAAAAGCACCTCGAGGCAGGCGGGGTGGTTCTTGTCCAGGAATGCCACCGACTGCCCGCGCCGCACACCGGCGGCGCGCAGCGCGCCGGCCGCGCGGCGGATCCGTGCGGCCCAGTCAGCCCAGGACCACTCGCGTTCGCCGTAGCGAATCGCGACGGCGTCGGGCCGCTGTCGTGCGTGCCGGTCGACGAATCCGGCGAGCGTCTCCGTCGTGTGCGCCGTGGCATCGGCTGGTGGCATGGATCCCTCCGAGTTCGCTGTGCTCCATTCTGAATCAGAGCATCGACTCGATCATCATGCCGCCCTCGCTGACCGCCCGCGGGGTCGCGTTGTTGTTCTGTCTGAAGTCGATGAAGGCCGACCGTTGGTTGGACGTGTTACCGCCGTGGACGTATTGGCTTGGGTGTCGTCGAAACATGCGTCGGCTCCTGGTCCGGGGCGAAGGGGACGATGCGCCCGCTGGTTTTCACCATGTTCCCGCGAACGGACGGTGTCCAAGACCGGGCCGCTATTTGCCGATAGCTCTCCCTCATCAAGACGACCTTCTGCGGTGCCCGACGGGAGAGTTTGCCCTCGCGCGAGCGGCGCCGTGTGTCAACATGGCTGCGGCCCGACAGACCTTCCAACAGAGGGGACCAAGCGTGGTGAACCCTGACCGTGCCCGCTCACGCACCTTCGTCGTGACGGGCGCCGCATCCGGGATCGGCCTGGCGACCGCGAGACGCCTGCTGGCAGAGGGGGGCACGGTCGTCGGCGCCGACCTGGCCGCCCCACCCGACCTCGGGCCGCGGTTCGAGTTCGTCGCCGCCGACGTCACCGACGAAGCCGCGATCGCCGACGTGTTGGCCGCGGTGCCCGGCCGCCTCGACGGGGTGCTGCACGCCGCCGGGGTCGCCGGGGGAGGCCCGGTCCACCTGCTCGACCGGGGCGAATGGGACCGGGTGATCGGGATCAATCTCACCGGCACGTTCCTGGTCGCCAAGGCGGCGCTCGCGCGGATGATCGAGCAATCCCGCGTCGACGGCGAACGGGTTCCCTGGTGACCGTCGCCAGTGTCGAGGGCCTGGAGGGCACGGCGGGCGGCAGCTCGTACAACGCGGCCAAGGGCGGCGTCGTGTTGCTCACCAAGAACATCGCGCTCGACTACGGGCCCAGCGGCATCCGGGCCAACGCCATCTGTCCCGGCTTCATCGAAACGCCGATGGCCCAGAGCGTCTTCGGCCTGCCCGGCATGGAGGGGCCGCTGCAATCGATCACCGAGGAGCACGCTTTGCAACGGCTCGGCCAGCCGGAGGAGGTCGCGGCCATGGCGGCGTTCCTGCTGTCGTCCGACGCCTCGTTCGTCAGCGGCCAGGCCATCGCCGTCGACGGTGGCTACACCGCGGGCCGCGATCACGGTGTCGTCAAACTCTTCGGCTTTCCCTCCTAGCGCCTTAAGATTCGCGAATGGTCACTCCCGATGAGGCGATCGAGGCGATCCGCGGCGCCGGCGGCGCGCAGCCGCGCGCTCTGCACGCCAAAGGCGCCCTCTACCGCGGCACGTTCACCGCGACAGCCGATGCGGTGATGCTCACGCGCGCAAAGCATCTCGACGGATCGACGGTCCCGGCGCTGATCCGCTTCTCCAACGGCGCCGGCAACCCCGCTCAGCGCGACAACGTGCCGGGCATCCGCGGAATGGCGGTGAAGTTCACCCTGCCCGACGGCTCCACCACCGACGTGTCGACGCAGACCGCGCGCCTGTTCGTCTCGAGCACGCCGGACGGCTTCGTCGACCTGCTCAAGGCGATGCGGCCCGGTCTGACCACGCCGCTGCGCATGGCCAAGTACTTCCTCGCCCACCCCCGGCTGTTCGGCGCGCTGCCGGTGCTGCGCGACGCGAACAAGATCCCGGCGAGCTACGCCACCATCGAGTACCACGGCTTGCACGCGTTCCGCTGGGTCGCGGCCGACGGCAGCGCCAGATTCGTTCGCTACCACCTGGTTCCGGGCGCCGCGGAGAACTACCTGTCGGCACCGGCCGCCCAGAAGGAGGGTCCGGATTTCCTCACCGACGAACTCAACGCCCGCCTGGACAGCGGCCCGGTGCGGTTCGAATACCGGGTGCAGATCGGCGGGCCCACCGACTCGACGGTGGATCCGTCGGCGCCCTGGCAGAGCACGCAGATCGCGACCGTCGGCACCATCGAGATCACCGGCCCGGAGACCGAGCGCGAGCACGGCGGCGACATCGTCGTGTTCGACCCGATGCGGGTGACCGACGGCATCGAGCCCTCCGACGATCCTGTCCTGCGCTTCCGGACGCTGGCGTACTCGGCGTCGGTCAAGCTCCGCACCGGCGTCGATCGCGGGGCCGAGGCCCCGCCCGCCTGACCGATAAACCGCACCCGGCACGCGCCCGCACGGCGAAACCGGCGGCAGGCTAAGGTTTTTCTTCAGTGTCGCCTTCCCACATGCTGCTGATTTGCTTGGCCGGGTTCGGCGCCGGCGCCATCAACGCGCTCGTCGGGTCCGGCACCCTGATCACGTTCCCCACACTGGTCGCCCTGGGCTTCCCGCCGGTCACCGCCACCATGTCGAACGCGACCGGTCTGGTCGCCGGCAGCGTGTCGGGCACCTGGGGATACCGCGCCGAACTGCGCGGCCAGTGGAATCGCCTCCGCTGGCAGCTGCCTGCCTCGCTGGCGGGCGCCGTGCTGGGCGCCTTCCTGCTGCTGCACCTGCCGGAAAAGGTCTTCGCCGAGGTGGTGCCGGTGCTGCTGGTGCTGGCGCTGGCGCTGGTGGTCGTCGGGCCGCGGATCCAGGCGTGGACGAGCCGGCGCGCGGAGGTGGCCGGCCGGTCACCCGAGCACATCACCCCTGCCCGCATGGCCGTCCTGGTGCTCGGCACCTTCGCCGTCGGCGTCTACGGCGGTTATTTCACCGCCGCCCAGGGCATCCTGCTGGTCGGTCTGATGGGCGCGCTGCTCCCGGAGTCGGTGCAGCGGATGAACGCGGCCAAGAACCTGCTGACGCTGGTGGTGAATGTGGTTGCGGCCGTGGCCTATACGCTGGTGGCCTTCGACCGGATAAGCTGGCCGGCCGCAGGGCTGATCGCGGCGGGCTCGCTGGCGGGCGGACTGGTCGGGGCCCGCTACGGGCGCCGCCTGTCGGGCAACGCGCTGCGCGCGATCATCGTGGTGGTGGGCCTGATCGGGCTGTATCGTCTCGTCGCCGTTGCGTGACGGAAAGCGCTGCAGCCCAAGGGATTCAGCTCAGTGTGGCGGCGGCAGCCGCTTCGATGACGTCCATCACCTCGCCCCGGATGCGCCACGCCCGCAGCTGGCGCATCGCCCCGTTACCCTGAGCGGCGACACGGTCGAGTTCGCCCGCGACGCGGTCATATTCGCCGAGCGATTCCAGCGCCGGCCGCACGCGCTGCACGAGAGCGCCCAGCTGCTCACGCGCCGGCACCGCTCCGTGGCCGTGGACCAGGTCGAGCGCGCGCCCGGCGAGCCCGTCGTGGGCGGCCTTCCAGTACGCCGCGCGCAGGGCCGCCGGCGGAAGCCGCCCGGGCTCGTCCGCGGGCGCTTCGAGCGCCGTCATCACCGCCGCCCTGACCAGGGTGGCGAGCAACACCGTCTCCGCAACGGTCGCCGGCACGTCGGCCACCCGCACCTCGATCGTCGGGAAGTTCTCCGACGGGCGCACGTCCCAATAGACCATCTTCTGGTCCAGGATCACTTCGCTGTCGATCAGCATCCGCACCGTGCGGTCATAGTCGTCGGGCGACGGGAAGAACGGCGGCGGGCCGGCCACCGGCCAGCGCCGCCATAGGACGCTGCGCCAGCTCGCGTACCCGCTGTCGGCGCCACGATACACCGCCGAATTCGCCGACAGCGCGAGCAATGACGGCAACCACGGTCGCAGCCAGTTGCTGACTCCGACGGCGGCCGCGCGGTCCGGAACCTGCACGTGCACATGGCATCCGCAGATCCCTTGCTCGTGCGCGACCATCCCGTATTCGGCGCCGATTCGACGGTATCGGGGAGTGTCGGTGACCGGAAAGGCGTGCGGCGTGGCGGGGGGAAGCCCGGCCGCGAGCAGCCGAAGCCCCGTCCCCTCGGCCGCCTGCGCCGCCGCGCGCCGCAGCCGGGACAGTTCTTCGCCCAGTTGCGAGCTGGTCGTCACGACATGAGAGGTGGTTTCCACCTGGCAGCTGCTCAGTTCCAGCTGCAGCTCGACGCCGCGGCGTGCGGCCTCGCCGGCCACATCGGCGTTCCGCGGAGCCGGTTCACCGGTTCGCGGGTCGACGAGGAGAAATTCCTCCTCCGCGCCGAAGGTGGGAGGTTCGCTCATCCGGCCGGGAACGGCCGATCAGTGCCTGGGCCGCCCCGTTACCAACGGGCCGCGGACGCCAGCGCGGAATCGGCGGTCGGGTAGATGGGCAGCAGCGCGGACAGGCCGCACGCGTCGACGATGCGGGCGACGATCGGCTCGCGGCTGACCAGGCGCAATTCGACGCCGCGATCCTTGCAACGCCTCGCCTCGTCGGCCAGCACCGCGAAGGCGCAGCAGCCCATGAAATCCAGCCCGGTGACGTCGACCACGAGCGGGCCGGGCGCGATGACGATGCCGGCTACCTCGCTGACCAGCTGGCGCCAGGTGTGCTCGTTGCACGCGTCGAGCTCCCCGCCCGCGTAGATCAGCACCGCCGGGCCGCTGCGATCGGCCGTGGCGCGCAGCGTGCTGTTCGGATCGCCCAGCTCGTAGACCAGCTTGGTGCTGAGCATCAGGTGGGTAGTTGTCATCGGTTCTGCAATGGCCGAACTCAACATCGTGGACTCCTAATCGACCGGCGTCTACGACGCTGCGATGGATGCCCGTCCTGCCGTTTGAAGACAGACTCTTCGCGGAATGCGAATCTCATTTCTATAACAAGACAGGTCAGTCTGTCTACATAACTGACTTAAGAGTATGTTGTGGGTTGCTATGACAACTTCCGATGTCGGAAGGCCCGCCGTGTCGGCGCGTGAACGCATTCTGACCGCGGCGTATGACCTGTTCAGTAGGCGTGGCATCCGCGCGGTCGGCACCGAAGAGGTGATCGACCGGGCCGGGGTTGCCAGGGCCACGTTGTACCGGCATTTCGCCACCAAGAACGACCTGGTGCTGGCCGTGCTGCAGCGGCGCGAAGAACTGTGGACGCACGGCCTGATCGAGGAGCAGTCGCGACAGCGCGGCGAGACGCCCGAGGAGCAGTTGCTCGCGATCTTCGACGTCATGCACGACTGGATCCAGCTGCGCGACGGGTATGAAGGCTGCTCGTTCATCAACGTGCTGCTCGAGCTCGGCACGATTCGCCCGCGGGCCGGGCCTGCATCACCCACATCGACCACGTCCGCGACATCGTGCGCCACCGGGCGGTCGCGGCGGGCTGACCGACGTCGAGGACTTCGCCTCGTCCTGGCACATCCTGATGAAGGGCGCCATCGTGCTGGCGGCCGTGGGCGACCTGGACGCGGCGTTGCGTGCCCGCAGGATGGCCGTCACCCTCATCGAAGAGCACCGGCCCGTCGCACCCGAGGACCTCGGCGAGGCGGCCAGTTAGGGCGCGCGTCTCACGCGGCGTCGGCGGCGGTGCTGCCGGCCTTGCGGTAATGCTCGGCCTCGAGCTCGGCGATGGCCCGCGAGGTGCGCTCACGCAGGGCAAAGGCGGCGATCAGACCGCAGACGATGGCGATGACGAGCGCGATCCAGGAGAACCGCTCCATCCAGCGCTCCGCGGCCATCCCGGCGAAATACACCAGTGCGGTGGTGCCGCCGGCCCAACAGATGGCCCCCCGAGACGTTGGCCGCCAAAAAAGCGCGGGTAATGCATCTTCAGGGCTCCGGCCAGCGGCCCGGCGAATATCCGCAGCAGCGCGATGAAGCGGCCGAAGAATACGGCGCGAACGCCCCAGCGGTTGAACAACTTTTCGGCCAACGCGACGTGTCCGGGACCGAAATGTTTGGGGAACCGCCGGCCGAGCCGGTCGAAGAGCGGCATGCCGAACCGGCGCCCGATCGCGTAGCCGATCGAGTCGCCGATCACGGCGCCGATCACCGCCGCGACGCCGACACCGACGGGGTTCACCGGCAAGTCGTCATGCGACGACATCAGCGCGGCGCTGACCAGGATGATCTCCCCGGGAAGGGGAATGCCCAGGCTCTCCAGCCCGACCACACCGCCGACCACCAGGTAGACCGCGAGCGGCGGGATCGCGTGCAGCAAAGCCTCCACATCCATGCGTCCAGGATGCCTGACCGTCCGGGGACACGCGCCCTAAACCCTCCGGTTCGCGTCCGCCGGTCTGCTCGGCGTGCTGAGGCGTTCCAGCTGCGGACGTTTGGGTTCCCGCCCGTCGGCCGACGACATGCCGCGCAGCCGGCGCCAGATCCACGGGAAGAAACTGTCCTGCGTCCAGCGCAACTGTTCGTAGGCGCCGCCGCTCAGTGACCGCCGCCTGGCCTCGGAGCCAGGGTGGGCCCAATCATGGTTGCTGCCAGGCAGATTCAGGGCCTCGGCGGCCGCGGCGGCGAACAGCATGTGCCCTTTGGCCGACGCGTGCACACGGTCGATGGCCCAGGTGTCCAACTCGCGCATCGACGGCGCGTTGTACAGGTCGACCAGCCGGAAGCCGTAGTGATCGGCGGCGGCTCGGATCGCATCGTTGACGCGGGCGAGGCGCCCGGACACGAGGCGGCCGAGCGGGAGGAACTGCGCGACGTTGGGGAACGTCGTCGTCACCACCGTCGCCCCCGATCCGGCCAGTGCGGCGTGGATCTCGTCGAGGTCGACCAGGGCGCGGCCGAAGGATCGCCCCGGCTGGATGACGTCGTTCATCCCGACGCACACGGTGATCAGGTCTGGCCGCATGGCCAGCGCCTGCGGGACCTGCTCGCGCAGCACGTGGGCCACCAGCTTGCCGCGGATCGCCAGGTTGGCGTAGTGCAACCCGGGATAGAGCGAGTCGAGCAGCGCCGCGAGCCGGTCGGCGAAGCCCAGGAGGCCGACGACGTCGTCACCGTCCCATAGGCCCTCGGTCTGGCTGTCCCCGATGGCGACGTATCGGCTGTATCCGGTCCCAATAGCCCCGCACACGAAGCCGAGACTAATAGGTGAGCGCTGTAGCGTGGCGCTGGCTCGACGGGAGGAGCGGCGGCAATGCAATTCAACCTCGCTCAGGTGTTCGGTGCGGTCGCGGAGGCCAACCCCGACCGGGACTGCATCGTGTTCGGCGATCGGCGCCTGACCTTCGCGCAGACCGACGAACGCGCCCGCCGATTCGCCCGTGCCCTGCACGAATGGGGACTGGGAGTGCGGCGCGAACGGGCGGAGTTGGCGCCGCACGAATCTGGCCAAAGCCATCTCGGCTTGTACCTGGCCAACGGCAACGAGTATCTCGAGGCCATGCTCGGCGCGTACAAGGCGCGCGTCGCGCCCTTCAACGTCAACTACCGCTACGTCGCCGACGAGCTGATGTACCTGCTGGGCAACGCCCGCGCGGAGGCCGTCATGTACCACGCGCGCTTCGCGCCGACGCTGGGCGCGGCGCTGCGGACCATGGGAGCCGATGTGCGCTTGATTCACGTCGACGACGGGTCCGGGCACGACCCGCTGCCGGGGGCGGTGCGCTACGAGGAACTACTCGCGTCGGTGTCCGACGAGCCACTCGACCTCACGCCCTCGCCCGACGACCTCTATGTGCTCTACACCGGCGGCACCACCGGGATGCCCAAGGCGGTGCTGTGGCGGCAGCACGACATTTATCTGAATGCCATGGGCGGCCGCAACTTTGGCACGGGCGAGGAAGTGACCAGCCTGGAGGAGATCGTGGAGCGGTCGCGGCCCGAGAGCCCGGGTTCGATGACGGTGGCCCCCTTGATGCACGGGGCGGCGCAGTGGGCCGCGTTCATCAACCTGTGCGCGGGGCGTCCATTCGTGATGCCGGGGACGACCACGCACTTCGATCCGGCCGAGGCCTGGGCGCTGGCCAGCCGGGAACGGGTGGTCTCGATGTCGATGGTCGGCGACGCGTTCGGGCGGCCGTTGCTGGAGGCGCTCGAGGCCGGGAAGTACGACCTGTCCGGGCTGCTGATTCTGATCACCGGCGAGAAGCGCTTCCTCGAACTGCTGCCCCAGCTGACGATCCTCGACGCGGGGGGAGCGTCGGAATCGGGCTCGCAGATGGGTCAGGTCTCTTCTCGCGCACAGGACGCCTCGGGCCGGTTCGCCCCCAACCCGGGCGCGGTCGTGGTCAGCGCGGAATGGTTGGCTGGCACAGCAACGCCTGATACCGCTGGGACGACCGGCCCGGTGATCGACAGGCACTCGCCCGGGGATCGGGCCCGACGCCGATGGCCAGATCGAACTGCGGGCCGCGAGGTCAGGCGGTCTTCGCCGCGAGGCCGCGCTTCTCCGGCATCGCCGTCTACGACGTCGTGTGACGAGAGGTCCGTTGGGGCATCGCCGTCTTCGGACGGCGAGGCCGCGGACGACGCTTGTCGCAGCCGCCGCCGTCGCGGCGAGGCCGATCCGTACCGGTGGGCCGAAGGCCGAACGTGGTGTAGCCCGAAGCGCCGAGATTGCCGTGGTGGTCGCCCCGAACCGCGGATGCGCAGCCGTGGCGGCAATCTCGGTGAGCGGGTACGGGGTGAGCGTCCCGTGGTGTCCTGCCCCAACTGGCGCGCCACCCTCGGCTCGGTGACTGATGTGGCTTCTGCGACTACCGTGATCACATGCCGAAGAAGCGCGAGCGGGCCACGGTGCAGGACACCGCCGATTCGCTTGCGCCGCAGTATCCGATCGAGTCGGTCGACAACGCCCTCAAGCTGCTGCTGTTGTTGGGTGAACAACCCGAGATCCGGTTGAGCGAGGCCACCCGCTACCTGGGCGTGGCGTCGTCCACCGCGCATCGGTTGCTGGCGATGCTGGCCTACCGCGGCTTCGTGCGACAGGACCCGGTGTCGAAGGCCTACCTGCCCGGACCGTCGCTGACCGGTGTGGCGTTCGCGGTCTTCGCCCGCATCGACATCCAGCGTTCGGCCATGCCGATCATGCGCGGCCTCGCCGAGCGGCTGCGCGAAACCGTGCACGTGGGGATGCTCGACGGCGCGGGCGTCCGCTTCGTCGCCGCCGTGGAAGGCCCCGCCGCGGTGCGGGTGGCATCCCGGCTGGGCCGCGCCATGCCGGTGCATTGCACCTCGACCGGCAAGGTCATGCTGGCGCAGCTGCCCGAGCCGGAGCTGCGTCAGCTGCTGCCGGACGAGCGGCTGGAACGCATCACGGCTTCCTCGATCGGCAGCCGGACGGAATTGGAGGCCGAACTCGCCGCCATCCGCGAGCGCGGGTACGCGATCAACCGCGAAGAGAGCGAGGAGGGCGTCGCCTCGGTTGCGGTGCCCATACCGACGCGGGCGCCGGGCCTGCGGCTCGCGCTGAACGCCGCCGCGCCGGTAAACCGGCTGGACACCTCCCGGTACGCCGCGGTGGTGGCGGCACTTCTCAAGGCGGCCAAGGAGATTGGCGATCAGCTGAGCTAAGGCGCCTTACCGGTGCTATGCCCGGCCTGCGGCCGCAGGAAAACGTCGTCGAGCGTCACGGTGCGCAGCCGGCGCGACCGAATGATGTCGATGAGCTGGGGGTAGACGTGCGTCACCGGTGGGTGGTTGAGGTGGCCGATGACGATGTTGTGCGGGATGAACGACTGGTACGCCATCCTGACGATCTGGTCCTCGGAAACCGGCGCGGAGTCCCGCAAGTCGCCGGACCACAACGTGGTCACCTGGTAGCCCAGATCGGCGGCCACCGCCGCGACCGCGGCGTTGTGATGGCCATACGGTGGCCGCAGGTAGGGGGCGGCGTCCACGCCGTACGTATTCCGCAGAAACGCGTGTGTGCGCGAGATCTCCTCGGCCACTTGGCTCTTCGATAGCCTAGTCAAGTCGGGATGCGTCCAGGTGTGATTGCCCAGCTGTATCTGGCCGGCTTCGACCAGCGGTCGAAGCAACCCGGCATTGTCGGTCCACGAGTGATAGCCGCCGGTGACGAAATAGGTGAGCCGCACCCCGGAGTCCCTGGCGAACTGTGTGTAGAGCCGCACCACGTCGGTGTTGGCTCCGTCGTCGACCGTCCACGCCAAGAGATCGCCATTGCCCGGAAGTTTGTTCAGCACGCCGCCGTCGGGCAGTGCGACCCTCGATCGCGGGTCCGGGGTGACAACGGCAAGAAGGGCGTCCGGGAGGGGCGGATCCACGAACGTCGCCACGCGCCGCCGCATCGAGCCCGCCGGTGGCGGCAGCCACCGTCGCGGCCAGCGCGACAAGGAAACGGCGCCGGTCCAGTTCGGCCACGGGGGTACTCCTCGGTGGTCGGCGCATCCGGGCGCCGCAAAACTAGTTCGGGTCTGCTAGCTGGACAGACTAGGCGCGCAGCTATCGCGATCCGGGCAGGTCCGGCGAGTGTTCGCGCGCCGATATGAACTTGTGACCCAACCCCGGCCGGCCCGCTTGGCGACCGCGCGGGTGCCCGAGTCATTGAGTAGTCCTACGGATGCCGGGAGCGGCGCGCTGCCGCAGGCTGTTTCGCATGACCGTTCCCAATGGCATGTCCAAGACCACCGCCGCGTTTTTCGTTCAAGCCGCTGTCGCGTTCGCGATCAGCTTTGTGACCGCGCTGGGCGGTATCTACTTCCTTCCGCTGGACGCGTGGCAGCGATCCTTCCTCGGCATCAGTTTCCTGTTCCTGGTGTCGAGCGCGTTCAGCCTGGCCAAGGTGATTCGCGACCAACAGGAAGCGGCCACCGTGCGGGTGCGACTCGACGAGGCGCGCATCGAGAAACTGCTGGCCGACTACGACCCGCTCAATGCCGCCGCCGCGAAACTGAGTAGTTCCACTCAGGCCTGACGCGTAGATCTGCGCGGGTGCAGGCCCTGCGCGATCGGCGAAGCTTGTCCTGGCATCCCGCCGTACTTCCCGAAGGCATCGCCGCCAATCCCGTTCTTCACCAATAGATCCCGAAAGGACATTCCATGGCAGCTCTTGCGAGATTCCCCGACGTCGCGCAGGTGGCGGCGGCGACTCCGGCCGACCGTGATCGCGTCGTGGACGTCATCCGCATCACGTCGCTGATCGGCGTGGTGCTCGGCCACACCGTGATGGCCATCAGCATCATCCGCGACCACGTCTTGATCTGGGATAACCTGCTGACCGCCTCGGTGGTGTTTCAGGCAGCCACCTGGATGCTGCAGATCATGCCGCTGTTCTTCTTCGCCGGCGCCGCGGCCTGCCTGTCGTCGTGGTCTGCCGGCACGAACTGGGGTGACTGGCTGATGAAACGCTGCACCAGACTGTTCCGGCCGGTGTTCTACTACCTGGCGTTTTGGGCGGTGGCGCTGACGGTGCTGTATCGGGTTCTGCGGCAACACATCTACGAGCCGGTGGCCGGTGTCAGTACGCAGCTGCTGTGGTTCCTGGGGGCCTACGTGCTGGTGCTGGCCGCGATGCCGGTGCTATACCGCATCACCACCGCGGGGCGTCTCGCCGCGGGTGTGGCCGGCGTCTACGGCGCCATCGCGGCGATCGACGCCATTCGGCTGCACTGGCCGGCCATGATGCCCCTGGGCTACCTCAACCTGGTCGTCTGGCTCATCCCCGCCATGTTCGGCATCGCCTACCGCCGGCGGCTGCTCACCGGGCGCGCCGCACTGGTCATCGCGGCCGTCGGGTTCGCCGTCGACGTCGCGCTGGTGCACTGGGGTCCGTACCAGATCAGCATGGTCGGCACCGGTGATCACCACCTGTCCAACACCAGCCCACCCTCGCTGCTGTTGGCCGGGCACACAATCATCCTGAGCGCCTTGGCGATCGCCGCGGCGCCGGTGATCGCACGCTGGGCCCAGCGGCCACGGGTGTGGTGGTGGACGGCTATCGGCAACTCTGGAGCCATGACCCTGTATTTGTGGCACATGCCCGTACTGCTGGGTGTGCATCTGGTCTTCGACTGCCTCGGCGCCCCGCGTTACCCCGGCGCACCGGATTTCCTCGTTATCAGCCTCGCGCAGCTGATCGTCG
Source organism: Mycobacterium paraseoulense (assembly GCF_010731655.1). Taxonomy (NCBI): domain Bacteria; kingdom Bacillati; phylum Actinomycetota; class Actinomycetes; order Mycobacteriales; family Mycobacteriaceae; genus Mycobacterium; species Mycobacterium paraseoulense. The sequence continues at coordinate 23,567 of NZ_AP022619.1, forward strand.
TAATCGGCGCCGTGGCGGTGCTTTTCGTCGCGCTGCGGCCGCTGGAGAACAATCCGCTGTCCGGCTGGGACGGCGCCCCGACCGTGACGGGGCGCGGGCGGGGAGCGGCCGTCGGTGCCCTGTTGTGCGTCGCGGGCGTGGCGATTCTCGCCGCCATCAGGTGGGGACTCAAGGACGACGGCCTGGTGTGCATGGCCGTGATGGTGGCCGCCTTGGTCGGTGCCCGTGTGGTGGCGGCACCGGCACAGCGCCTCACAGCGGCGCGCAGTTAGAGCGGGGATTCCATGGCCCGCGGCGCAGTCAGGCGGCTGCTCCGCGGGTCATGGTTCGTCATCGAGGCCGTGCTCGATGGCATAACGCGCCAACTCCACCCGGTTGGCGACCTGGAGTTTGCGAAAGGTTGCCTGCACGTGATTTTCGACGGTGCGGTGGCTCAGCGACAGCTTCTGGGCGATCTGCTTGGCGGACAAGCCCTTTGCCACGTGGCGCAAGACCTCTGTTTCGCGTTCGGTGAGGCGGGGCCGAGCGGGACCGTCGTCCTTGCTCTGCGCCATGCGCCGGTATTCACCCAAAACCAGCCCGGCCAGACTCGGGGTGAACACGGCGCGGCCTTCGGCGGTCGCCGTCACGGCCTGCGCCAGTTCCGATCTGGATGCGCTCTTGACCAGATAACCGATCGCGCCGGCCTTGACGGCTTCCAATACGTCGTCTCGCTCGTCGGAGGCCGAGAGCACCAGCACCCGAGACGAGGGGGAGACCGCGAGCACTCCGGCGGTCGCCTGCGCCCCGTCACCGTCGGGCAGCTGCATATCCATCACCACCACGTCGGGCTTGACCACGGCCGCCCGCCGGCGCGCGGCGGCAACGCCGTCGGCGGTGGCGACCACGGTGAACCCGTCGTCGGCGAGGTCGCGGGCGACCGCGTCACGCCAGATGGGATGGTCGTCGACGACCATCACCGTCGTGGGGTCATCGGCCATGGCGTGGCTTTCCGCGTGGCACGCACAACTCCCACTCGGCGCCTTCTCCGGGTTCGCTGCGCAGGTGGGCGCTGCCGCCCAGCGACGTCAGCCGCCCCACGATCGAATGGGAGATGCCCAGGCGCCGCTGGCCGGCCGCTTCCTCGAGCCTGCCGGCGGCGATTCCCACACCGTCGTCGCGGATGCTGACCACAACGGAATCGCCGAGGTCTTCGACCAGCACGAACGCGTGAGCACCGGGCCCGGCGTGCGCGCCCACGTTGTCCAGGGCGTTGCCCACCGCCGCGTCGAGCTCGGCGCCCACCCGGCGGCCCACGGGCACAGGTGTGGCGGGCAGGCTCAGCGACACGCGGTCGGATTCCCGGCGGCGCAACAGGGTGCGCAGGTCGATGGTGGCGCCGTCGGTGTCCTGGTCGGCGTCGGTGCTGGCCAGCCAGCGCCGCAGCGCGCGTTCCTGCTCGCTGGCCAGGTCGGCGAGTGCGGCTGTGGCGCCGCCGATTTCGCGGCCCCTCTTGGACACCAGCGCCAGCACCTGGATGGCTCCGTCATGGACTTGGCGGGACAGGCGTTCCCGTTCTTGGACCGCGGCCGCCAATCGGGCCGCTTGCTGGAGCTCATCGTGGGCGCGCCGCGCGGTTTGGGCGGCCATACCGATCGCCATGCCGATCGCCAGCTCGATGATGACGGTGGCGTTATGCCCCAGGTTGAGGGCGAGATAGTTCTTGACCGCGAAATTGGCGGCCATCACCACCAGGCCCGTCAACATGCCGCCCGCGGGTCCGAACTGGATCGCCGCCGAGATCGTGGGATTGCTGGCCCATAGCGTTGTCGGCCAGGTCTGATTGTCGGCCGCCCACTGTGGGGTGGTGACGATGGTGTTCGACGACATGAGCAGCACGACGATCGCAATCTCGGCGAGCACCCATGCCGGTCTGCGACCGAACCCGCGCAGGTAAGCCACCGCGCACGCCGCGCTCCAGCCGATGAGTACCGCGAACAGCGCCCAGCCCAGCGCGGGCCGACGCAGATCCGGGTTGATGGCTATTTGGAACCCGGTGGCGTAGACGCAGCTCAGCAGCCGGAACACCTGCGCCGCACGCCATAACGGCGTGGTCGGGTCAAGGCTGTTTTTCGCCATCGTGGTCAGCATAAATGCGCTGCCTCACCGCGGTCGGGAAGATCGCATGCTTAGTCGGCCGGCAGCCGTGCCACTTCATGCCGCCAGGCGGCCTCGGCGGTGAACGACGGCCCCAGGTCGGGCAGGTCGTCCCAGTCGGCGTCGTCGATGTCCCGTAGGGCGCCGCCGGCGCCCTTCACCCGCAACGACATTCGGGCCAGGGCGTCGAGGCTGATCGCCTGCAGCACCGCCTGCTGCACGGTGGCGCCCGCGCTGGTGATCCCGTGCCCGCGGCAGATCACCACCGGCCGTCCGCGCATGGCCGCCACCATCTCCTTGCCCAGCGTCGGGGTGCGAATCAGCACGGCTCGTTCGTAGACGGGCACCCCGCCGCGCGCGAGCCACGCGCCGGGAATGTCGAAGGCGCCGTAGATCGGCCGGATCGCGATGCCGGCCAGGTCGGCGGCGACGACGGCGGGCGGGTGCAGGTGCGCGACGGCACGATGCCGCGGATTGGCCAGCATCGTCTCGACGTGGATGGGCAGTTCGTTCGGCACGCGGTACCCGTCGAGTTCGCCGTCGGCGCCCGCGCGGCCGTCGAGGGTGACCAGCCGGATGTCGCCGGTGCGGGTGAACGCCACCCCGGCGTCGGTGTCGCTGCGGCAGCGAACGAGCAGGTGCTCGTCGTCGACCCGCAGACTCAGGTGGCCGAGGATGCCGTCCACCAGGCCGCGGGCCGCGGCCACCCGGCAGCCTTGCGCCACCAGCGCGCGTTGCTCGTCGAGGGAGGTCATCGCGGTGCGCCCAGCCCGAATCCCCCGTCGGGACGGATGGTTTCGCCGGTGATGCCGCGGGCCCGGTCGGAGGCCAGGAACACGAAACTCCACGCGTGGTCTTCCCCGGTGAGCGCGACGTTCAGCGGCGTGCGCGCGGCCGCCTCCCGCGACCGGCCGGGAGTGTCGTCGAGGCGGACGGCGCCGAGCCCCAGGCTGGCAAGCCCGCGCAGGTCGGTGCCCAGCGTGCCGCCGGGCGCCACCCCGTTGACCCGGATCTGCGGCGCCAGCTCGTGGGCCAGGGCGGTCACCAGGCCGCGTACGGCGAATTTCGACGACACGTACAGCGCTCCACCACGTCCGGGATAGAACGACGACGCGGACTCGGTCAGGATGATGGAGGATCCCGTCCCGGCCCGCAGCCGGGTCAGCGCCGCCTTGACGGACTGCAGGTGACTCAGCACGTTGGTGCGAAACATCTCGTCGAAAGCGCCAGGAAGGTCATCGGCGTCGATGTCGCCGATGCCCCGGTAGAAGTCGAAGATTCCGACGCAGTTGACCAGAGTGTCCAGCCCGCCGTGGGCATCGATCGCGGCGCCGACCGCTCGTTCATTGGCTTCTCGGGTGGTCGCGTCGCCCTCGACGACGGCAACGTCGGGCAACTGCCGGCGCAGGCTCTCGCATTTCTCCTGATCCCGTTCCAGCACAGCGAGTTTCGCACCTTCGCCGCGAAACACGTCCACCACGGCCCGGCCGATTCCCGAACCGGCGCCGACGACCAGAGCACGCTTGCCCTCAAGCCAGCCGGTCATCGCCCTCCTCGGTTTCATCGGGTAGCAGCGGCGCGTGGGAATTGCCAACCATGGTCGCCAGCGTGCGGGCGTTCTGCCGCGTCAGTGCCTCCAATTCCAGCGCGTCCAGGCTGATCGACCGCCCGGTTTTGGGTGCGCTGATCAGGAGCCTCGACCCGTTGCGCGTGTCCACCCGCCGCACCTCGACTTCGGCGAATTCGTTTGCCACCACGATTGGTTCGTTCACAAGAACACCGCCAGATTTTGCATCCGCAACACGGACTCGTCGACAAAGATCGTGCGGCGAGCCAGCTTCCATCGATCGTCACACCAGCGCAGCAGGTCCTCGCGGCCGCAGGACAGCAGCGCGCTCTCGTTGACGTCCCCGCGGCTGCGGAAGAGCAGCTCGGCCGATTCAACCAACAGGTGCGCATCGTCGTCGCAGGCGAAAGTGCGCACGTTGGTGATGAAGTGGCGCAGCCGCGACGGCGGGTCCTCGGTCCATGCGTGCTCGGTGGCGAAGCGAGCGACCCGCTGGCTCAGCGAGTACTTGTCCTCGTCGAAGTGGGCCATTCCCGGGCCCCTTGAGGACGACGCGTCGAACCCGGCACCGCGCGCGGTGGTGACCCGCACCGGCATGACGTAGCGGATGTCCTCGGTCAACGTGTCCAGCCACGCGTCGTAGTGCTGGGTGTCCAGCAGGTACGCCTCGTCGATCAGGAACCGGTGCGCTTGAAGATGGCGATCGTCGTTGAATGGCAGTGATGTCAGCGTTTTTCTCATGAGAGGTAGTCCGCCCACAGGTTCAGCAGCGCGCGCTGGTTGTGCTCGTTGTAACCGACCTGTGCGCGGCCCGGCCCGTGGAACGCCTCGGCGGTCAGCGGCTCGATCACCGGGCTGCCGTCGGAGCGCAGGCCCATCCGGCTGTTCAGCAGCAGCCGCCGGGCCATGGCACCTCCGGCGGTGGTGGTCAGCGACACCCAGTTCTCCACGTCGTCTTGCTCGAACATGCCGGTCGAACCGAAGCACATCAGATACGCCTTGTACGAATCCTGTTTGTACTGCAGGGGAGCGGCGGCGTCCACCGCGAACCACGAGCACACCTCGGTTTCGTTCTCGCTGATCGGCTGCCACAGCCGGATCGAGATGAACGGCAACGTCTCGTCGTCGCGGCCGTCACGCACCTTGGGCCAGTTGTGCACGAAGCTCAGGTTCGGAAAGCAGGTGGCGGCCGAAATCATGAAACCGTCCTCGCCGACCATGCGCTGCTGTCGCGGCGTCCACACGTCTTTGATCCGGCCGATCATCTCGTCGGGATAGCCGACGTAGCGCATCCGCTCGTCGAAACCGCCGGGCGGAAGTTTGTAGGTGGTACCGCCGCCCCGGTCTGCCCAATAGGTGGCGCCGTCCTTGCGCTTCTGGGCTTTCGGCTCGCGAAACAGCCCGATGTCGACGATCGAGGCGTGGGTGTGGGGGGTGTGGTACATGTCGCCGGCGAAGTTTTCGGCGCCGATCTTCCAGTTGGCCTTGATCCGCCAGCGCTGCGGCCCCCGCACCTCCAGGCCGCGGGCGCTCTGCTTGGTGTAGAAGTCCAGATAGAACCTGAAGTCGCCGAGGAAGTCTTCCAGCGGTTCGGCGTCGGCGTCCATGCTGATGAACAGCAGCCCGTTGTAGCTCGCGAACTTCGGTGCGGGCAGCAGGTTCTGGGCGTCCTTGGCGAACCCGTCGTCGCCGCCGTAGGCCTCCCGGTGGAACGGCAAGCCGGTGAGCCGGCCGTCGTTGCGGTAGGTCCAGCCGTGGTACGGGCAGCGGAAGTTGGAGGCGTTTCCCATCTCCGCGCGGCACACCTGCATGCCGCGGTGCAGGCACATGTTGAACATCGCCCGGATCTCGCCGCCCGCATTGCTGATGATGAAGGAGTCGTCGAGGACGCGGCGCACCACGTAGTCACCGTCCTGGGGAATCTCGGACCGGTGTCCCACGAACGTCCATGCCCGGCCGAACAGCCGCTCCTTCTCCAGCGCGAACAGCTCGCGGTCGTTGTAGATGTGGGCGGGGATCATGCCCTCGCGGATGTTGGCGACGGCCCGGTCGAGACGGCCGTCGCAGGCGTCGAGATGGACTGTCACGGTGCCCCCGTCCCACGGTCGACTGTCTGTTGTGCAGAGATATCTTCCGCTAAGAAGAATCCCGCATTCACCCTGCACCGGTCAATCGGCCGTGTGCGGGCGCCTCACCGGGCCCGACCCGCGGCCAGCTTTTCACCAGAAGGCTTTGTGGTAATTCACAGGTTGCTAGCAATCATGTGGCCAGAAGGCCGGGATACGGTGGTCACGTCAGCCCCGCTGCGCATGTGAGCGCGCGGTAACCACGGGATAAAACGTTTGATTCTGCGTGCGTTCTTCGCCGATTGGCGACGCATCTGAGGAAGGACTGGTGCCATGGCCGCTGGGTCATCGGATGGTCGATTGCAAAAGCTCGGATCGCGAGTGGTGTCCGCCATCGGGCGTCAAGAGTGGCTAGACCGGCCGAGCTATCGGTTCGAACACCTGTTGAGCTTCGCGTTCAACGGCCTGGGCGGCGCCCGCAACACCGTCACCAACGCTCTGCACGGTGTGTGGCTCGGCCACCCGGTTCACCCGCCGCTGGCGTCGCTGACGAGCGGCGCGCTGGGCACCACCGTCGCGCTCGACGTACTCAGCCTGCTGCCGGGCCAGCCCGCCACCGAGGTGCGCGACGCGTCGAAGTTCGCGTCCCGCGCGCTCGGCCTGGGGATCCTGGCCAGCATCGGCTCGGCCGTCACCGGCGTCACCGATTGGCAGCACACCCATGAGGCCGACCGCCGGGTCGGCGCCGTGCACGGCCTGGTGAACCTGGCCGCCACCGCGCTCTACGCGCAGTCGTGGTGGGATCGCCGCCGGGGCCGCCACGGCCGCGGCATCGCCCTCACCGCACTGGGTTACGGCATCACCGCCGCGGGCAGCTACCTCGGCGGGGCGCTGGTGTTCGAGTCCGGCATCGGCATCGACCAGTCGGGCGCGCGGCTGCGCACCACGGAATGGACGCCCGTGCTGCCCGCGAGTTCGCTGAACGGCAAGCCGGTGCGCGTCGAGGTCGACGGTGTGGGCCTGGTGGTCTGCCAGACCAGGCCAGGAGAGGTCGCGGCGTTCGGGGAGTTGTGCCCGCACCTGGCGGCTCCCATGGCCGACGGCTGGGTCGACCGGGGCCGGCTCGTATGTCCTTGGCACGGTTCATGGTTCGCGGCCGAGTCGGGTGACGTGCTGCGTGGCCCGGCGGCGGCCCCGCTGCCGTGCTATCAGGCGAGGTTGGTCAACGGAATGGTAGAGGTTCGATCAGAACCCGAGCCCGCGCTCGGCGCAGCGGCGGGGATCGGAGAAGGGGAAGGCAAGTGAACGCCTACGACGTGCTGAAAGAACACCACATCGTGATCAAGGGGCTGGGCCGCAAGGTCAGCGAGGCGCCGGTGAACAGCGAGGAGCGGCATGCCCTTTTCGACGAGATGTTGATCGAACTCGACATCCACTTCCGCATCGAGGACGACCTGTACTACCCGGCCCTCAAGGACGCCACCAAGCTGATCGCGGTGGCCCACGCCGAGCACCGTCAGGTGGTCGATCAGCTTTCGGTGCTGCTGAAGACCCCGCAGAGCGCGCCCGGGTACGAAGACGAATGGAACTCGTTCAAGACGGTGCTGGAGGCCCACGCCGACGAGGAGGAACGAGACCTGATCCCCGCTCCTCCCGAGGTGAAGATCACCGACGCCGAACTCGAGGAGCTCGGCGACAAGATGGCCGCGAAGATGGAGCAGTACCGCGGGTCGGCCCTGTACAAGATGCGCACCAAGGGGCGGGCGGCGCTGGTGGGCTCCCTGTAACCCCGCCGACTTGCCGGGTTGGCCCGGCCGGCGAGAGTAGCGTCACGGCTCATGAGCCCCGACCGTGTCGCGTCTCAGAGTGACATCACGGCCGAGATCGCCGCCATCGCAGCCCGATACCGGGGCCGGGGAGCCCAGCCCCGGCTGGACTACCCGCCCTACCGCGCCACCATCCTGCGCCATCCCGAACACGCGCTGGTGCCGGTTGATCCCGAGGAGGTCGAACGCTGGGCGCCGTGCTTCGGCCACCAGGACGTCGACCCGCTCGACGCCGACCTGACGGCCGGCCATCCGGGCCAACCGCTGGGGGAACGCGTCATCGTCGCCGGCCGGGTGGTCGACGGATCGGGCAGGCCCGTGGCCGGCCAGCTCCTCGAGGTCTGGCAAGCCAACGCCGGCGGCCGCTACCGCCACCACCGCGACCAGCACCCCGCTCCGCTCGACCCCAACTTCACCGGCGCCGGCCGGTGTCTGACCGGGCCGGACGGCTCGTACCGGTTCGTGACCATCAAGCCCGGCCCGTACCCGTGGCGCAATCACCACAACGCGTGGCGCCCCGCGCACATCCACTTCTCCGTCTTCGGGACGGCTTTCCCGCAGCGCCTGGTGACTCAGATGTACTTCCCGGGCGACCCGTTGTTCGATTTGGACCCGATCTTTCAGTCGGTCCTGGACCCCGCCGCGCGCCGACGGTTGATCGCCCGCTACGACCACGACCTCACCGAGCCGGAGTATGCGACCGGGTACCGGTGGGACATCGTGCTGTCCGGCGACGCCCGAACTCCGCTCGAGGACGACGATGAGTGATTGTCTCTGCACCCCGGGGCAAACGGTCGGGCCATTTCTCGACCTCGGGTTGCCGTATCCCGGGGCGAGCGCGCTGGTCGGCGATGACGATCCGCGTGCCCTGCGCCTGCACGGCACGGTCTACGACGGCGCCGGCGAAGGCGTACCCGACGGCCTGGTCGAGCTGTGGCAACCCGACGGCGCCGGCCGCGTCCCGCGACGGGCCGGTTCGCTGCGCCGCGACCGGATGTCGATCGCAAGCGCCGCGCCGGCGCCGGGCGCGGCGGGTCGACACCATCGCGATGATGCCGCGTTCACGGGGTGGGGGCGGTGTGCGACCGACGCCGCGGGTCATTACGGCTTCACCACCGTGGCGCCCGCTGCGGCGAGCGCCGGGCGGCCGCCGTTCTTCGCCCTCACCGTGTTCGCGCGGGGCCTGCTGGACCGGCTGTTCACCCGCGCCTACCTGCCCGGCGGCGACCCGGGCGCCGACCCGCTGCTGGCGAGCCTCGACGCCGAGCGCCGTGCCACCCTGCTGTGCGTCACCCAAAGCGATCGCCGGGATTATCGTTTCGACATCCACCTGCAGGGTCCACGCGAGACCGTGTTCCTGGCGTACCGGGGCGGTGGGCGATGACCAACCTGTTGTGGCCCGGAGACCATCGGGCCCGAGACCACATGACGGATGGGGCCCTGCTGGAATCGATGGTCGCGGTGGAGTCCGCCTGGCTGGACGCCCTCGTCGCCGCGGGTCTGGCCCCGCCCGAGTGCGCCGGAGCGGACCTGCCGATGCTGTTGACCGCCAACGATTGTGAAGCCCTGGCGGTTGCCGCCGAGGACGGCGGCAACCCGGTCATCGGCCTCGTCGGCCTGCTGCGGCAGCGGGCCGCGCCGCCCGTCGCGCCGTGGATCCATCGCGGTCTCACCAGCCAGGACGTCCTGGACACCGGCCTGATGCTCGGCGTGCGGGAGGTCGTGGGGGAGCTGACCGCACAGCTTCGGGGGCAGGCATCGACGCTGACCGAGCTCGCCGCCCTGCACCGGGGGACGCCCATGGTGGCGCGCACCCTCACCCAGCACGCGGCGCCCACCACGTTCGGGGCGAAGGTAGCCGGCTGGCTGAACGGCGTCGTCGATGCCTTCGAGGGGTTGGCCGCGGTGGTCTGCCCCATCCAGATCGGGGGGGCCGCCGGGACATTGGCCGCCGGCACGGAGTTGGCGGCGCTGCTCACCGGCCGCCCCGACCCCGCCGCGGTTGCCATCGGTCTCACGCAAAGCGCCGCAACGGCTTTGGGCTTGGTGCCCCGATCGCCCTGGCACACGGCGCGGATGCCGGTCACCGCGGCCGCCGACGCGTTCGTCGGCTGCACCGACTCGTGGGGCCGGATCGCCTCCGACATCGTCACCCTGGCCCGCCCGGAGATCGGTGAACTGAGCGAACCGGGCGGTGAGAATCGCGGGAGTTCGTCGTCGATGCCACACAAACGAAACCCGGTGTTGTCCATCCTCATTCGCCGGGCCGCCCTGTCCGCGCCGCAGCTGGCGGCGACCCTGCACACGGCCGCGGCGCTGGCCAACGACGAGCGGCCCGACGGGTCCTGGCACGCCGAATGGGACACGTTGCGCACGCTGGCCCGGCGCGCGGTCGTCGCCGGATCCCAATGCGGCGAGCTGCTCGCGGGCCTGGCAGTGCACGCCGAGCAAATGTCGGTCAACCTCGACGCGGCCGACGTTCTGGGCGAACAAGATGCCATCGCCGAGCTGGCGGGGAAGCCACCGTCGCCGACCTACCTCGGCGCGGTCGACCGACTGATCGACGAGAGCGTGGACCGGGCCCGGCGGGCGCTCGCTCAGCGCCGATAAATGCTGGCCAGCCAGATGTGCAGCAACGTGTCGATCGCCCGGTCCTCCGGCATCGCCTCGTCCTCGGCGGTGAACGTCGCGGCCATCACCCGCTCGCTGAGCATGTTGAGCGCGACCGACAGCTGCTCCGCCGGGATGGTGTCGGGGGCGGCGCCGCGGCCGCGTTCGGCCTTGATGGCCGCCGTGGTCAGCGAGATCCACCGCCGCATGAGCGTGGACCACAACTGCCGCACCTCGGGGTTGGTCGCCTTCGCCGAGGCGCCGGCCACGGCGACCGCCGGGTGAGAGCCCGACACCTCGAAGAACGCCTCGATGCGCGCCCGCCACAGCTCCGCCGGGTCGCCGGACGAGATGCCCCCGAGTGACCTGAGCGCCGCATGGGCCTTGCCGTTCATCTGGTCGAGCAGCGACAGCAACACCGCATTCTTGGATCGGAAATAGAAGTAGAAGGTGGGACGAGAAATCCCGGCGCCCTTTGCTAGGTCGTCCACGGAAAAGTCGGCCAGCGGCCGCTCCTGCAACAGTCGCTCGGCGGTGGCCAGAATCGCCTGTTCGCGGTCGTCGCCCGAATGAGGCGACGACCGACGGCCCCGCGAGGCATGCGGGTACTTGGTCTGTGTCGGAAGGTCGGACACGCCCGCTACTGTTGGGCACGCCGATATACGCGACCGAAACGGTTGATTAAGCCCAGCAATAATGTCGATTAAGTCGGCGCATTCTTCGTCGGGCATCCGCACGTTTGCTGCCCTCCCCGCAACGGTTCGCCCGGCCCCGCGGTGCGGCCGACGAACGACCTCGCGATTCGGGACTTCCGCCCCTACTCCGGCCCATGTGCGAAATGGTCGCATCAATAGCGCCGGCGAAACGACCGGCAATACGAGGGGATCGGGCGATGACGAAGAGCGACGACGGCACCAAACAATGCCAGGTCGACGTGCTGGTCGAAGAGCGCGACGAGAAGACCCGGGCGAAGGCGCGGCTGTCCTGGGCGGGCAAGACCCTCGTGGGCGTTGGCCTGGCGCGACTCGACCCGGCCGACCCGCCCGTCGCCACCATCGGCGACGAGCTGGCGATCGCCCGTGCGCTGTCGGATCTGGCCAACCAGCTGCTGGCTGCGACCTCCATCGATATCCAAGCCAGTACGCACGAACCCGTTACGGGTCTGCATCACTGAGCGACGGCGACGAAATACGAAAGTGACCATGAGACGACGCCCCGATCTACCGGCCGCCCTCGATGTCCAGATGACGACGCACGGTCAGTTGCCCGGCGCCGAGGATTACGCACGGACGAAGATCGGTGAGCTCGGACACCTCACCCACGAGCCGGTGCTGCATGCCCACGTCAGGTTGAGCGAGCACGGCGACCCGGCGGTGGCTCGCCGGGTGGTCGCTCAGGCGACCCTCGACGTCAACGGCCGGCCGGTGCGTGCGCAGGTCGAAGGCGTCACGGCGCGGGAAGCGATCGACCGACTCGAGGCGCGACTGCGTCGCCAACTGGAGCGCGCCGCCGAACACTGGGAAGCCAAGCGAGGCGGCATACCCCGCCGCGGTCCGCATGAATGGCGGCACGAGACCGAGCCGACGCACCGGCCGAAGTACTTCCCGCGGCCGGAAAGCGAACGCCGAATCATGCGGCACAAGTCGTACAGCCTGCCGACCTGCACGGTGCAGCAGGCCGCGGAGGAGATGGAACAGCTCGACTACGACTTCCACCTCTTCACCGAGCAGGGCACGCGGCAGGACAGCGTGCTCTACCGCGAAGGGCCGACCGAATACCGCCTGGCACAAGTCAATCCGGCCGGCGCGGACGAGTTGGCGCCGTTCGAGTTGCCGCTGACCATCAGCGCGCAGCCGGCCCCGCGGCTGGACGTCGAGCAGGCCATCGAGCGGATCGGCTTGCTCGGGCTGCCATTCCTGTTCTTCGTTGACACCGCCCGTGACCGTGGCAGCGTGCTCTATCACCGCTACGACGGACACTACGGTCTGATCGCACCGGCGGGCTGAACACCGATAGGCCAACTGAATCCGCGGCGGTCCCGGCATCCCCCCGTCCGGGACCGCCGCCCCAATCGTGGGGCTTGTGAACGGATTCAGCGCTCCAGCTGCGCGAGGTGATCGATGAACCACTCGCGCGCGAGCACAGCGACCTGCGCGAGGGCGCCCGCCTCCTCGAAGAGGTGGGTGGCTCCCGGCACCACGGCGACCTCGCACTCGACCGGGATCGCCGCTTGGGCCTGCCGGTTGAGCGCCAGCACCATCTCGTCGCGTCCGCCCACGATCAACAAGGTCGGGGCGTGGACGTAGCGCAGCGCTTCGCCGGCCAGATCGGGCCGGCCGCCGCGCGACACGACCGCCGCGACCTTGACCCCGGGATGGGCGGCCGCGGACAGCGCCGCGCCCGCTCCGGTACTGGCACCGAAGTAACCGACCGGCAATGCGGCGGTGTCGGGCTGCGCGGCCAGCCAGCTCGTCACGTCGACCAGGCGACCGGCGAGCAGCGCGATGTCGAATACGTTGGCGCGGTTGCGTTCTTCCTCGGGGGTGAGCAGGTCGAAGAGCACCGTGGCGAAGCCGGCGTTGTTGAGCACCTCGGCGACAAAGCGATTACGCGGACTGCGCCTGCTGCTGCCGCTGCCGTGTGCGAATACCACGACGCCCTTCGGGTGCTCGGGAATGGTCAGGTGCCCGGCCACCGAAACAGATCCGGCCGGCACCCAGATTTCCTCATCGCGCAGCGGGGGATCGTCGGTATGGGCGGCGGGCACTCCGAAATCGTTTCGGGCGCTCTCGAGCAAGGCAACCACCTCGTCATCCGAGGTCTGGGGGAAGTGACGGTATCCCTGGCCGACGGCGAGATACGGCACCGGCGTTTCCACGCATACCACCTCGTCGGCGTATTGAGCGAACTGCTGGGCGGCCCCGGTTGCCGCGATGGGAACGGCCAACACGACCCGGCCGGCCCCCTCGGCGCGCGCCACCTGGCAGGCGGCCTTCGCGGTGGCGCCGGTCGCGATACCGTCGTCGACGATCAGCGCGATCCGGCCGCGCAGCGGAATCGGTTGGCGGGCGCCGCGGAAGCGTTCCGACCGCCGTCGCAGCTCGGCCAGCTCCTGGGCCTCGACCGCAGCCATCTCCTGGTGGGTGAGCCGCGCCTCGCGAACCACGGTGTCGCTGTAAACCCGCACCCCGCCATCGCCGACTGCGCCGAAGGCAAGTTCGGGGTGGTAGGGCACTCCCAGCTTGCGCACCATCAGCACATCGAGGGGGGCCCGCAGCGCCTTGGCGACTTCGAAGGCCACCGGAACTCCGCCGCGTGGCAGGCCGAGCACCACCACATCCTGCCCGCGCAGATATCCCATGCGCGAAGCCAATTGGCGTCCCGCGTCGGCGCGGTCGATGAATCGCCTCATGGTGGGCTCCCTACGATCGGCGACCGGCGACCCTGTCGGTCGCGACATACCGCAGCAACGCCCCGGCCCCGGCCTCGGGCGCGATCCGGTCGTCGGCCCGCACCAAGGAGGCGCCGACCGCGATCGCGCAGAACGGCAAAGCCTCGTCGGCCCGGGCCACCCGCTGCACCGGTTCGCCCAGCTCGGACAGGGCATCGGCATCGGCAGCGATCGTGGTCAGCGCCTTGCCGGTAACCACGGTCGCGTCGCCCAGGTCGCCGACGATCAGCGTGTCGACGTTCCCATCGCGCAGCGCCGCACACACAGCCGCCAGGCCGTCGGCCGCCAGCCCGGAGTCACGGCCCTGTTCGGCTTCGAATCGCTCGACGGCGCCGGTGATTTTGGCGATTCGACGGCGTTCGAACTCCGCGGCAGTCAGTTCGCCGATTTCGTCCTGGTCGATGCCGGTCTTGCGGGCGGCGGCGTGCAGCTGCGCGACCCGCGCGGCCACCCGCTCCGGCAGCTCGGCCGTCACGTCCGCGAGCGAGCGCACCTGCCCGCAAAGGAACACCACTTCGGGGTTCGCCTCGTCTACCAGCCTGGTGAGCTCGTCGGCGACCGCGCGGCTGTTCATCCGGATCGCCTCCTCGGTGGTGTGCTGGAGGTCGCCGTACCCGTTCCACCCGGCCGTGACCGGCTTATGCACCGGGTAGCCGCCGCCGTCGACGGTCTTCGAGGTGACGGCACCCCCCTGATAGAGGCGGATGTCCGCCCCGGCGTGATCGACCGCGGCGAACACGTACGTCGGGTGCTGCACCTGCATGCCGATCAACGGCACGAGATACGGGTAGTCCGAAAGGCGCACCACCATGGCCGGCGGGGGGGTGATCAGGTGCTCGTTGACCAGCACCCGATCGCTCGTCGCGATCACGGCGCGGCCTTGCCGACCGACGGCGGGCCGATGGTGCAGCACGGCCTGCTCGAGCGTGCGCAGGAGCGTCGCGCCCGCGCCCATATCCTCGAGTTGCCTGCTGATGTCGCCCCATTTCACTTCGAGCTGCTCGGCGGCGTCCAGAGTGTCGTGTGAGTCGTCGAAGTACACCGAGGCGAAGGGGCCTTGCGCCTTCGCCAACCCCTTAAGGCGATCTGAGTGCATGCCGTGCCTCCACTGGTTACGTCGTCGTTGCCGTTCGCCCCACCGTATGAATCGCGACGGTGACGCCACGAGAGTCGTTGGCCCTCGACTGCGGGTCTAAGGTCCCGGTTCGACGGCCGCGTCCCGGACCTGAGCGGCCGTTTAGAGGACTTTCTTCCCTACTTCGTCGCCGCCGGCACGCCAACGATGGGACGGGTGGAACGACGATCCGGGGGCTCGGTCACCGCACGCGTGACACTCGACGACCGACTGCACGACCTCACTGCCAACCCGGGCAATTCCGTTGCCTACGCGGCGCTGAGCGACTCGGTGGCATTCATCGGCAGTCGGCATGAGGTCCTGTGCGTGGTCCCGGTCGGCGGGCATCCGAGGGCGCTGACCGTCGGCGCCGACGGAAGCCGGCTGTACACCGTGAACCACGGCGGCTCGGTCTCGGTGATCGACATCTCCGACCACCGCGTCGGTGTCATTCCCGGCGCGTGCTGCGTCCAGCAGGTCGACACCCCGGACGGGGCACTGATCTACGCAGCGGGCAATGCCACGAATTGTGGGCGAGTGTGGGCGCTGGGTGAGGGGACCGTCGCCGGCACCGCCGTGGCCGCGTTCGATGGCCGCGCCGTCACCGGGTTCGCGGCAGACTCCGAACGCCAACGCTTGTACGTGGGGCTGCGTCGGCGCAGCGATTACCACCACCAACACGACGCCGGTTCGCTCGCCGTCATCGACACCGCAACAGATGTGGTGATCCATACCGTCGGCCTGCTCGGCGCGCCCGACACCATTACCCTCGGCGGGTCGATGGTGTACGCGACGCATTACGACCATTCCTGCGTCTCGGCGATCGACCTCGCGTCCTTCGACGTCAAGTTGATCACGTTGGGCGACAAACCGATTGAGGCGCAAATCACGCCCGACGGCTTACGCGCGTATGTCATCAACAGCGGCTCGTTGTCGGTGATCGACACGGTCGCCGGGCAAGCGGAGCGAATCCCGGTCGGCGACCTGCCCCGCTGCGTGCGGATCAGCCCGAGCGGCAAATACGCCTACGTGAGCAACTTCGGGGCGGGCACCGTGTCGATCGTCGACACCATCGCCGAATGCGTGTCCGACACCGTCGGCGTCGACGGTCACCCCGAAGCGCTGGCGGTGAGCGCCGACGGCGACCGGCTCTACGTCGGCGACTACTGGTCGGGAACCGTCACCGTCTTGTCGGTCCAGCCGTAGCTTTGCAGCGCCGCGTTCCGCCGAACGAGGCTGGGGCGGAAGGAAAGACGCCTTTCACCCGTACAGGGCGTCGAGACGGTCGGCGAATTTTCCGATCACCACTTTGCGGCGCAGCTTCATGCTGGGCGTCAGATCGCCGGACTCGACGGTGAATTCGCGGTCGGCGATGGTGAACTTCTTGATCTGTTCCCAACGGTTCAGGTCGGCGTTCAAGGCGTCGATGTATCCGGCGATCAGCTCGTGTGTCTTGTCGTCACGCGCGACCTCGGCGAACGACTTGCCCGCCAGACCGTTCTTGTCGGCCCAGTCGGTGATCGCCTCGGTGTCGAGGCTGACCAGGGCGACACAGTAGGGCTTGCCCTCCCCGTAGACGACGATTTCGCTCACGTACGGGCAACGGCCCTTGAATCGCGCGTCGATCGCCGAAGGCGCCACGTATTTGCCTTGTGACGTCTTGAACATGTCCTTCTTGCGGTCGGTGATCCGCAGGAACCCGTCGGGGTCGATTTGTCCGATGTCGCCCGTGTGGAACCACCCGTCCCCGTCGAGTGCCTCGGCGGTGGCGTCCGGCAGGTCGTGGTAGGCGGTCATCAGACCCGGCCCCTTGAGCAGGATCTCGCCGTCGTCGGCGATCTTCACATCGGTGGCCGGGAACGGCCGGCCTACCGTCCCGAACCGGTATGCGTGGGGGCGGTTGATGAACGACGCGGCGGCCGTTTCGGTCAGCCCGTAGCCCTCGAGCACGATGATGCCGACCGCGTCGAACCATTGCGCGACGTCGCGGTCGAGGGCCGCGGCCGCGGAGACGAAGAATCGCAGGCGTCCGCCGAACCGCTCCCGGATCGTGGTGAACACCAGGCGGTCGGCGACCTTGTAGGACAGTGACGCCACCAACGAGGGTTTCTTGCCGGCCTGCCGGGCCTCCGACACCTTCAAACCGACCCCGATCGCCCAATCGAAGATCATCTTCTTGACCCGGCCCTGCCCGGCGGCCATGTCCTCGATGCGCGCGTGCGCCTTCTCGAAGATGCGCGGTGCCGCGCCCATGATGGTCGGCCGCAGGGCCGCGAGGTTGTCGATGATCCGCTCCACGCGGCCGTCGATGGCGGTGGGGAAACCGATCTGCAGGGGCAACGCCAGCATCACCTTGCCGAACGCGTGCGCCAGCGGCAGCCAGAGGAAGTTCAGGTCGTCGGGGCCGAGGATGCCCAGCGAATCGATGGCCGCCGCGGTGTAGGTCCACGCCCCGTGCGTCAACCGCACACCCTTGGGACGCCCGGTGGTCCCGGACGTATAGATGAGGCTGGCCAGCTGGTCGGGGCCGACGGCGGCGATGCGCTCGTTGACGGCCTCGGGGGAATCCGCGAGCAGCTGCTTGCCCAGCAGATCCAGCTCGGCAAGGGAGATCACCCAGTCGTCGTCGCCGTTGCCGTCGATGATGACGACCTTGCTCACATCGGGCAGTTCGGCCCGGTGCTCGCGCAGCTTGTCCAGCTGAGTCTGGTTTTCGGCGACCACCACCCGGCTGCCCGAGTTGGCGACGATGTAGGCGACGTCGGTCGCGTTCGTCGTCGGGTACACCGTGGTGGTCGCGGCGCCCGCGCACATGATCGCGAAATCGACGAGCACCCACTCGTAACGCGTCGCGCACGCGAGCGCGACCCGATCCTCATGCTCGATCCCCAGCGAGATCAGGCCCGCGGCGAGATTGTTGACGCGCTCGCCGACCTGCTGCCACGTCACGCTCGCCCAGGTGTGGTCTTGCGGGTAGCGAAACGCCTCCGCCTGCGGGGTGGCGGCGACCCGGTTGACGAACATCCGCGCCACCGACGGCGCGCGGTTCTCGATCTTGCGGAAATCCGGCCTCTCCGTTGAGGCGAGTGCTGCTTTCATGATTTGAATCCATTGCTGCCGAACGGATACCGATGCCGTAATGCACCGGTATACCGTTAGATCCTGCGGAGCGGGGTAGGCCGGCGATAGAGACGAAAGTCACGTCGGGAGTAGGCAAACGTCCCCGGGGACCGCGTCGGGCCAGCCGGCGGCCGTCAGTCGGCCAGGGCTATCTCGATCGACAGGCACTCGCCGAGGGCGTGCGCCGCGGGCCAGTCGCCGCCGCGGACGGCGCGTTCGAGGTCGTCGACCAACGGGCTGTGGGCACCCAGTTCGGCCAACCAAGCGGATACGGTGGCGGGAATCTGATTGGCGGGCACGCGGGCGACATGTCCCTCGTGCAGGCGGTCGGTCAGCTGATAGATCGCGGCCGTGGGCTTACGCTGAGGCCAATGCTGCCGCCACTTCGCTGTATTCATGTTCCCTCCCCATTAGCCTTAACGATCCATCCGACCAGTCCCGAAGGTCCGGCCGTAGAGGCCAAGAGCACGATTACCGAAAGGCTTTGGTCTACTTGCGGCCTGCCGAGGTCCCAGTCCGGCAGGGTCTTTTGTCACTGTGGTCACCTACTTACTTCTCCGGCGATGCCGGTGCCGGTCGCGTACCGTACATCGGAGAGGGTGCATCGCCACGTTACTCGCTTCAATGCCCCCGAATTCCGAAACCGGCGAGATGACCGCATTAGCAATGGATTCGCAATCGGGGCGTGACTCGGGTCGGTGTCCGAGACCGACGGGTGGGCCGGTGTGATGTCTGTCAGTGCGCAGGAGCTCGCGGCGGTGCCCGTGTTCGCCGACATCCCGGCCGACGACCTCGCGGGGTTGGCCGCCCTTCTCGAGCCCCTGCACGCCGCCGCCGGCGAGGTGCTGATGCGGCAGGGGGAACCAGCGGAGTCATTCGCGATCATCGCGTCCGGTTCGGTCGTGGTCAGGCACGTCGGCCCGAAGGGACAGGTCACCACCACCGAGCTGTCGTGCGCGACGATCGTCGGCGAGATCGCGTTGCTGCGCCACGCGACCAGAAACGCGACGGTGACCGCGCGGGGGGAGGTGTCGGGCTATACCGGATACAGCGCCGCTTTCGACTCCATGCTGGCCATGCCGGCCGTCGCCGACCGGATGCTGCGTACCGCGCGGCAGCGGCTGGCCGCCTACATCGTCCCCATCCCGGTATCGACCAAAGACGGTGCCGTGCTGTCGCTGCGTCCCGTCCTGCCGGGCGACGCTGAGCGGTTCAAGAGCAGTGGTTCCTTCTCCCGGGAGACGCTGTACCGGCGGTACCAAGGCGGCACTCCGACCGATGCCCGGCTGACCTACCTGTTCGAGGTCGACTATGTCGACCACTTCGTCTGGGTCGTCACCGACGGCGTGGCGGGGCCGGTCGTCGCGGATGCCCGATTCATCCGGGATCAAGACGATCCCGCCTCGGCGGAGGTTGCGCTCACCGTGGCGGACGGCTACCAGGGCCGCGGGATCGGCACGATGCTGCTCGGCGCGCTGGCGGTCGCGGCGCGCGTCGACGGCATCAAGCGGTTCCACGCCCGCGTGCTGGCAGACAACCCGCCCGCGCGCGCGTTGGGCGACAAGGTGGACGCGTGCTGGGCGCACGAGGAACCGGGCGTGGTGACCACGACGGGGGCGATCCCGCGCTTTCGTGATCTGCCCCTCGGTCGCGGCATGTATCAGCAGATCCGGCAGGTGGCCCGCCAGGTGATCCATGCACTCGACTAGGGCGTCGCACCGGACCGCCACCGCTTCGGACCACGCCCCCGGCTTGCCGGCCAAGGACTTTCGCGGGCCCGGCCGGGCCGTTAGGCCCTAACACACGGATTTGCCCGCCTGCTAGCTTGCCACCATGGCGGTACCGACTAACGACGGCGATTCGCGGCGCCACGCCCCTTTGCCATTGAGCCCGCCCGGGGGCGTCGGCCTGGGCGGTGCCGTCAAACCGTTCACCAGCACCGGTCGGTACGTCGCCGAATCGTGGCGCGACTACCTCAGCCAGGCGCCTGACGAGCTTCCGATCGCGCGACCCACCCTCGCCCTGGCGGCGCAGGCGTTCCGCGACGAGGTCGTCCTGATGGGCCTTAAGGCGCGACGCCCGGTCAGCCGGCCCGAGGAGTTCGAGCGCATCACGAGCGAGGTGGTCGCGGGGCTGAAGTTCTACGGCGATCGCGGTTGGCTCGACCACCCGAAAAGATTCTTCGGTGCCCCGCCGCCGCTTACGGACGTCACGATCCGAAGGGTCAAGAAGGGCAGGCGCTCCTTCTACAGAATGGTCTTCGACAGCGGATACCTGCCTCGGCCGGGCGAACCGGGCGGGGACCGGTGGATGAGCTACACCGCAAACAACCGCGAGTACGCCCTGTTGCTGCGTCACCCGCAACCACGGCCCTGGCTGGTGTGCGTGCACGGAACCGAAATGGGCCGAGCCGCTTTGGATCTCGCCCTGTTCCGGGCCTGGCGGTTACACGAAGATCTCGGATTGAACGTCGTGATGCCCGTCCTCCCGATGCATGGTCCCCGGGCCCGGAATCTCCCCAGGGGCGCGGTGTTTCCGGGGGAGGATGTGCTCGACGACGTGCACGCGACGGGGCAGGCGGTGTGGGACATCCGCCGGTTGTTGTCCTGGATACGCCGGCAGGAGCCGGAATCGCAGATCGGGTTGAACGGCCTGTCGCTGGGTGGTTACATCACCGCGTTGGTAGCCAGCCTCGAAGCGGGGCTGACCTGCGCGATCCTCGGAGTGCCGGTGGCCGACCTGGTCGGCCTGCTGAGCCGGCATTCCGGGCTTGGCCCTGACGATCCCCGCCGCCGGACGATCGAACTCGCCGGGCCGATCGGGCGGATGACGTCGCCCCTGTCGCTGGCCCCGCTCGTGCCCATGCCGGGCCGCTTCATCTACGCCGGCCTCGCCGATCAGGTGGTGCATCCACGGGAACAGGTGGTCCGACTCTGGGAACACTGGGGCAAGCCCGAAATCGTCTGGTACCGCGGCGGTCATACCGGCTTCTTCCGCGCGCGTCCGGTACAGCGGTTCGTCGAGGCGGCCTTGCAGCAGTCGGGCCTGCTGAACGGGGCCGCAGACCAGCGCGACCTTCCCGCTTAGTCGCCGAGGTTTCAAAGATGCACCCGCTGGATCCGCTGGACGCGGCGATGATGACCGCGGAGTGGGTGTCCAACCCGATGCACGTCGGCGCCGTGCTGATCCTGTCGCCGCCCGACGACGCCGGGCCAGACTACGTCGACGAACTGCATCGGACGACGCTGGCCGGGAGCGACTCGATCGATCCCCGGCTGTGCAAGTATCCGCATCGCGGTGTGGACACCGGCGGGATGTGGGTTTGGCGACACATGGATCCCGTTGATGTGAGCCGACATTGCCAGCGTCGCACGGTTTCCGGGGACGGGTTCTGGCCGCTCATTTCCGAGCTGGATGCGCTGGGTCTGGATCGGTCGCGGCCGATGTGGATGTCGTATCTGATCGATGGCCTCGACGGGGGCCGCTTCGCTTTCTACATCAAGGTGCACCACACCGTGGTGGACGGTGTGGCCGGTTTCCGGATGATCACCGATGCGCTGAGCGACGACCCGAAACTTCGGTCGATGCGGCCGTTTTACGCCGACTGCCGTCGCGAGGCGCCCGGGTCACCGGCGACGGGCGGTCTGGTGTCTCGGTTGCTGTCGCCGCTGCGGTCGGTGACCGGCGCGGCCGCATCGAGTGCGGGGTTGATCGGGCGGGTGGCCACCGGGGAAATCGCGACGGTGCTGGACGCCCTGGTCGGCCACACCACCGCCCTGCCCCTGGGGGCGCCATACACCCGGTTCAACGACCGCCTGGGCCCCGAGCGCGCGGTGGCCGCGGGCAGCTGGGCACACGATCGCATCCAGGCCGTCCGGCGGGCGGCCGGCGTGACCGTCAACGACGTGCTCACCGCAATGGCGGCCGGTGTTGTGCGGCGCTGGTTGCTGGGTCGCGGGGAACTGCCCGAGCGGCCGCTGGTGGCCGCATGCCCGATCACGGTGCGGGACCCCGATCACGAAGACCCGAACGATCAGCACGCCAACAAGTTTGGGCTGTGGATGTGCCCGTTGGGCACCAACCTGGACGACCCGCTGGCCCGACTGAGCGTAATCCATCGCGCTATGTCGGAGGGAAAGCACTGGGTGGCCAAACGGGGAGCGGCGGCGTCACTGTTGACGAACGCCGGGAGCATCGCCGCGACGGCGATCGGCCCGCTCCTGCCGTTCACGCCGAAAATCCGGACCGGATACAACCTGCCGATCTCGCACGTTCGCGGCCCGGCGGCCGAAATGTATTGGAACGGCGCGCGTATCGAGGAGATGTACCCGGTGTCCACGGTCTACGACGGCCACGGACTCAACATCACCACCTGCTCCTACGCCGAGCGGATCGGATTCGGCTACGCCGCGGGCCGCGACGTGGTGCCCGATATCGAGTCGCTGATACCGCTGACCGAGCAGTGTCTGGCCGAGCTCGAGGACGCCCTGGGTGCCGGCTGACACGCGGCGCCGTGATACGGCGAGGTCGCTCGCCAATGCCCAACGGGGACGAACGGCCCTAGAGCGTCGCCGCTGCGGGCCATAAATTGAGCATCGGACATACCTGGGGATGTCCCGGCACACGCATTCCGACCTCAGTTCCGCGAGTACAGGTGGGTAGGGCTGTGACGTTTTTCAAGGTGGTCGCCGCCGACTTCGACGGCACCCTGACGTCGAGCGGCAAACTGGACCCAGCGGTCCTGCGGGCGATCGACCAGGCACGAAGCGACGGCCTGACGATTGTGGTGGCCACCGGTCGCATCGGGGCCGAGTTGCACGGCGAGTTCCCCCAGTTGGCCGAGCACGTCGACGCGCTGATACTCGAGAACGGCGCGGTGCTGTGGTTCGCCGGACAGACAGAGGCGCTGGCGCCGCCGGTGGGTCCGGACCTTGATGAAGCGCTCACCAAGCGGGGAATCCCGTACCGGCGGGGCGAGGTGTTGGTGGCTGTCGACGGTAAACACCAGGCGGCCGTCTCCGAGGTGATCGGTGAGCTGGGAATGGACTACCAGCAGATACGAAATCGGACCGCGCTGATGGTGCTGCCGGCAGGCATCACCAAGGGAACCGGGTTGACCGCATTCTTGGAGAAGATCAATCTGTCCCCACACAACACCGTGGCCGTGGGCGACGCCGAGAACGATTTGTCATTACTGGCGGTAGCCGAGGTGGGTGCGGCCGTGTCAGACGCGGTCCGATCGCTTCGGCGATCTGCCGATGTGGTCTTGGACGAGCCGGGTGGAGCCGGCGTGGCCGGACTGCTGGCCGGACCGTATCTTTCCGGGGCAGAACGTCTGTGCCCGCCGCGGCACTGGCTGGACATCGGAGCGTTCGAGGACGGAAGCCCTGCCAGGTTGCCGGGCAGCCAGGCACGCATCCTGATTGGCGGGCCGGCCGCGTCCGGAAAGAGCTACCTCGTCGGTCTGATGGCGGAGCGATGGATCTCGGCCGGCTATTGCGTTCTCGTCATCGACCCCGAGGGCGACCACCTGCAGCTGCAGCAACTGGGCCACGTGCAGGTCGTCGACGGCGGCAACCACCTGCCGGAACCGGCCGAGCTTGTCAACGCGCTGCGTCCGAACGCCGGCGTGGTGGTGGACCTGTCGGGACTGGCCGAACCGACCAAGACCGACTACGTGCATCGGCTGCGGTCGACCGCTGAGGCGCACCGCGAACAGTACGGGTTCCCGCACTGGGTGATCTACGACGAGGCCCATCTGCTGGGCAACGCAGAGGAAGCTCACTGGGCACGCCGCGGCGGTTACGTGTTGTGCTCATTCGCCCCCGCGTCATTGCCCGCCCACGAGGCCGACAGCAGTGACGTCGTGCTGGCGCTCACGTCCTCGGACACGGCGACAGACCTCGCCTCGCGGCGCCGCGCCACCATACGATTCGGCTCGGGACCGCCGCGCGAGTTCACCATCGGGGAACGCCATACCAGGCACGTGCGCCACCGCCACAAATACGCCGACATTCACCTGCCGGCGGAGCGGCGGTTCTACTTCCACGCCACAGGGCTGCCCACCGCTCCGGCCGCGACGATGCATGACTTCTCGGTCGCGTTGCGTCAGCTCGACCAACAAGCGCTCGAATACCATCTCGAACGGGGCGACTTCTCCCGCTGGCTGGAAGGCACCATCGCGGATAAAGAGCTCGCGGCGCGGGTGGCCGCCTGGGAGGACGACCTGGAAGCCCGTCGCGCCGCCGATCTGGAACGCATCCGTCGGCAACTCGTGGAAGCTGTCGAGAAACGTTATCTTCCTTCGGAAGAACGCCGGGAAGACCGCCGCTGAGCCAACATTCCGCTTCGAGCGGAGCGGTCAGCCCCGTGCCAGCCGGGATGCGCGGCCCACGTGGGCCATGATGCGTTCCAACACGGTATTGGCCAGATCGCCGTCGTCGGCGACGCGAGACAGGCCGCGGCGCCGCAGGAACGTGTCGAGGCGCCGGTCGGGGGACCAGTCGGCATAAATCGGGCCGAGATACCGCGACTGCAGGAATTCCGAAGCCAGGGCGTCCACGTCAGAGTCGGTCAACAACATCGTCGGGCTACCACCCATAGCCGTGATGCTCCTTTGTTCAGCCGCAAATCGCAACCGCAAAATTACGTCAGACGACGCCATTATTGCGTTACGCCCAGATTGCGGATAGGGCCCAAAGTCATTACCGCAGTCGGCACGCGGTCCCGGGCGCCGATGCCCGGGACCTCGGTTGCGCCGGCTATTTGGCGGCGACTTTTACGTGCTTCTCCTCGGGCGCGGGTTCCGAAACCGGAACGGAGACAGTCAGAATGCCTTTGTCGTACGTGGCCTTGATGTCGTCTTCGTTCGCGTTGGACGGCAGCGACACGGTACGGACAAATGAACCGTAGGTGAATTCCGATCGGCCGTCGAATTCCTTTTTCTCGCTGCGCTCGGCCTTGATGGTGAGCTGGCCGTCGCGCACGGTGATATCGACATCCTTGACCGGGTCGATGCCGGGGATCTCGGCGCGCACCTCGTAACGGCCGTCAACCGTCTCGTCTTCCAACCGCATGAGCCGGGTGTCGAACATCGGACGGATTCCGGCGAACGCCGGGAACGCCGAGAGGAATTCCGAGAACTCCGGGAACAGCGTGTGCGGCTTCTGCGTCGCGGGCAGTGCGGTGGTCATTGTCTTCTCCTGAGATGTTTCTTGTCTTTCCGGACGTCTTCGATCCGACCACGTGAGTCCGCGCCGCGGTAGGGACGGAAGTCCTTATCACGTTTGTGGCGAGGACATTTGGGCGTGCGCACGATCTGTAGGGCGCAGCGCCGCGCGGGAATTCAGCTATTCCGCGGGTGCGAATTTGATCGTGTCCAAAGAGGCCGATCGGCCGCCCGCGGGGGTCCAACGGCCCTAGTGACGGCCGCGGCGTCGCCCTACCTTCGGACAGGAGGCGGCCGTCGAACCGCCTCACCTCGACGACTTTGGAGGTTCAGGTGCGCGATGCGATCCCATTGGGGCGGATCGCCGGCTTTCCGGTGAATGTCCACTGGAGCGTGCTGGTCATTCTGTGGTTGTTCACCTGGAGCCTGGCGAGCACCCTGCCCGGCACTGTCAGGGGATATTCGCCCGTCGCCTACTGGGCGGCCGGGGCGTGTGGCGCGCTGGTGCTGCTGGCCTCGCTGGTGGCGCACGAACTCGCGCATGCCGTCGTCGCCCGCCGCGCCGGGGTGGCCGTGGGAAGCGTGACGCTCTGGCTGTTCGGCGGTGTGACGACCCTGGGTGGCGAGGCGAAGACGCCCCGGGCGGCCTTCCGGATCGCGATTGCCGGCCCGGCCACCAGCCTGGCACTGGCGGCCCTCTTCGGTGGCCTGGTCGCCGCGCTGCCGACGCTGGGCGCCGCCCCCATCGTGGTCGGCGTCGCCTCCTGGTTGGCCGGCATCAACCTGCTGCTGGGCCTGTTCAATCTGTTGCCGGGCGCACCCTTGGACGGTGGCAGGGTGCTGCGGGCGTTCCTGTGGCGCCGCCACGGCGACAGCGTGCGCGCCAGCATCGGAGCCGCGCACGCGGGACGGGTGGTCGCGTTCATCCTGATCGGGTTGGGGTTGGCCGAATTCTTGTTGGGCGGCTTGGTCGGCGGCGTCTGGTTGGCCTTCATCGGCTGGTTCATATTCGCGGCAAGCCGCGAAGAGGAGACGCGGATATCGACTCGGCAGATGTTTTCCGGGGTGCGCGTGGCCGACGCGATGACGGCCCGGCCGCATACCGCCCCCGGATGGATCACCGTCGACGATTTCGTTCAGCGCTATGTGCTCGGTGATCGCCACTCGGCGTACCCGGTCGTGGATCGGAACGGGTCGGTTTCGGGGTTGATCACGTTGCGGCAGTTGCGTGATGTCGCGCCCGGGCGGCGCGCCACCACCACCGTCGGGGAGATCGCGCAACCGCTGCACGAGGTGCCGTCCGGCGCGCCGCAGGAGCCCCTGACCGCCCTGCTGGAGCGGATGGCGCCCGCCGGTCCGCGCAGTCGCGCCCTGGTGTTCGAGGGCGGCCAGGTGGTCGGCATCGTGACCCCAACCGATGTGGCGAGGCTCATCGAGGTGTACCGGCTCGCCCACCCGGACGACGCGAAACCGGCCTCGGCCCAGCCCATTTAGGCCGCGCAGTCGAAGTCAGGGTTTGTGGGCGACGATGGCGACGGCGGCCAGCTGTTTGCGGTGCCGGCGGAACGTGCGGCGCATCGTGAGGACCCGCGTGCGGGCATCCCGGTGGACGAGCACGTTCCGGGCGAACCGCAGCGCCCCGAGCAGCCCCTCGTCGGCGACCAGTCGGCGCGGCTGCAACAGGGCCATCGGGGCCGTCGCGACGTGGTCGACCACCAGCCCGTGGTCGGCCAGCAGCTCCGACCATTCCGCGACCGTCAACGGTCGCGCGTTGACCTTGATCGCGCGGGCCAGCGATTGCCGGATGTCGGTGCTGACCTCCTCCGAGACCGTGTCCGGTGTCAACGCCAATTCGTGGATCGCGTACCGGCCGCGGGGCCGCAGCAATCGCGACGCCTCGGCGACGATGGCGTGCTTGGCCGCGTCGCCCTGCATGGTCAGCATCGCCTCCCCGATGACGACATCGGTGCCGGCGTCCGGTAATCCGGTCGCCGCCGCGTCGGCGACCCGGACGTCGCAGTTCTTGACGCCGAGCCGGGTGAGCACGCCGCGGACCACGTTGGCCGCGTCGGGGTCCGCCTCGGCGCCGACATACGACCGTGGCCGGCGGGCCGCGATTTCGGTGGCGGTGCGGCCCAGGCCCGGAGCCAGCTCGACCACGTCGGCGTCCGCCACCTCGGCGCGGCCCAGCAATGCGCGGGTGAGCTCGGCGCCCCCGGGGCGAAGAACGCGTTTGCCCAGGCGGGCCAACAGCCAATGGCCCGCCACCGTGTCGTCGGCGCGACTCGCTGAAGGCAGGGGAGGCCGCACCTCGGCCCGTGGCTTGATCATCAAAATGCCCGCCCCGCAGGGCTTTTCAGGAACTGTTGCACCGGCTCTCCCATGGCACTCGTTTTTACAAGTGATGTTGTGTAAACTCTACCGCATGACGTACGTGATCGGGAAGCCATGCATCGACGTGATGGACCGCGCTTGTGTGGACGAGTGTCCCGTCGACTGCATCTACGAGGGCGGCCGGGCGCTCTACATCCATCCCGACGAATGCGTGGATTGCGGCGCGTGCGAGCCGGTGTGCCCGGTCGACGCGATCTACTACGAAGACGACCTGCCCGAGGAACTCCGACCGTACCTGGCCGACAATGAGGCGTTCTTCGCCGAAACGCTGCCGGGCCGCGACGTTCCCCTGGGATCTCCGGGTGGGGCGGCCAAGATCGGTCCGCTCGGTGTAGACACGCCTTTGGTGGCCGCTCAGCCGAGGGCCGACCAAGCGGAAGGAGCGTGAGGGTCCCGTGAAGTTGCCGCCCTCGTCGATCGGGGAATCCGCCAGCCGACGCCGCGAGGTGCTGCGGGTGTTGCGGAGGTCGCCCGATCCCATGAGCATCGCCGCGATCGCCGACGTGCTGGGCGTGCACCCGAACACCGTGCGGTTCCACCTTGACAGCCTGGTCGCCGACGGCCAGGTGGAGCACGTCGAACCGGGCCGCAAGGGGCCGGGCCGCCCTCCGCTGATGTTCTGCGCGGTCCGCCAGATGGACCGCGGCGGCACGCGGCACTATCGCCTGCTCGCCGAGGTGCTGGCGACGGCGTTCGCCGCTGAGCCGGACGCCAGCGCCAAGGCGGTGGCCGCGGGCCGGGCCTGGGGGCGCAAGCTCGAGTCCAGTGTGGAAGCGGTGCCGACCGGGCCCGCGAGCGCCGACGACGCCATCGACCATCTGGTCAACATGCTCGACGAGCTCGGTTTTGCGCCCGAACGCCGGGCGGCGCAGGGGGAGCAGCAGGTCGGGCTGCGGCACTGCCCATTCCTGGAATTGGCGGAGAACCGGACGGCGGTCGTCTGCCCCGTGCATCTGGGACTCATGCAAGGCGCCATGGAGGCCTGGGGGGCGCCGGTGTCGGTCGAGCGGCTCGAGGCGTTCGTCGAACCGGACCTGTGTGTCGCGCACCTGGCGCCGCAGCAAGCGGCCACGTGAGCACCGGGCCGGCGATCACCGTCGCCGTCACCTTCGTGTGGCTCGGCATGGTGCTGGCGATCTCGTTCCTGGAAGCCCCGCTGAAGTTCCGCGCGCCCAACGTGACGTTGCAGATCGGGCTCGGCATCGGCCGGCTGGTGTTTCGCGCCCTCAACACCGTCGAGGTCTGTTTCGCCCTCGTCGTCCTGGCGATCGTGGTCGCCGGCCCGATCAGGGCGAACATCGCGGTGGCGATCTTCGTCGCCACCGGCGCGCTGGCCCTGCAGTTGATCGCGGTGCGCCCGCGATTGACGCGCCGATCCGACAGCGTGCTTGCCGGGTCGGACGGACCCCGCTCCCGGGCCCACTACGTGTACGTGGCCTTGGAGGTGGTCAAGGTCGGCGCGCTCGTCGCGGCGGGGATACTGCTACTGACGGCCTGATCGCGTCCGCTCAACCGCAAAGGACTCAGCTATGGAATCGATCTCGTTGACCAACCTCGCGTCCGAAAAGCTCGCCGAGGCAAAGGAATCGCACAGCGGGCGGGCGGCCCACACCATCCACGGTGGCCACACCCACGAACTTCGGCAGACGGTGCTGGCGTTGCTTGCCGGTCACGAACTCGCCGAACACGACAGCCCCGGTGAGGCGACGCTGCAGGTGCTGCAGGGCCACGTCCGCCTGACCACCGGCGGCGACTCCTGGGTCGGCAAAACCGGCGATTATGTCGCGATTCCCGCCGAACGGCACGCCCTGCAGGCGGTCGAGGATTCGGTGGTCATGCTGACCGTGCTCAAGACCATCCCCTCGGCTCACTAGCCGATGCTTTCCACGCCCTGGTCAAGGGACTTCGGGCTGCGGGTGCCGATCGTCAACGCCCCGATGGGCGGGGTCGCCGGCGGCCGGCTGGCCGCGGCGGTCACCGCGGCCGGCGGTCTGGGCATGATCGGCATGGGCAGCGTCGCGACGAGGGAACTGCTCCGCACCCAGCTGCAGCAGGTGCGGGGAACGTTCGGCATCGGCCTGGTCGATTGGGTGATGCGCACCGAGGCGGGGCTGCTCGAGGACGCCCTGGCCGCACGGCCGGCGCTGCTGTCGGTCAGTTTCGGCACCGACTGGTCGTGGGTCGCCAAGGCGCACGATGCGGGGATCCCCGCCGCCACGCAGGTATACGACGGCGTCGGGGCGCGCGAGGCGGCCGACGCCGGCGTCGACATTCTGGTGGCCCGGGGTGCGGAGGGCGGCGGGCACGGGGAGGCGAAGCTCGCGACGCTGCCCCTGCTCGACACCGTGCTGGACGCCGTCTCGGTGCCGGTGCTCGCCGGTGGCGGCATCGCGTCGGCGCGCAGCCTGGCCGCCGTGCTGGCCGCCGGTGCGAGCGGGGCGTGGGTGGGCACCCGCCTGGCGGCCTGTCCGGAGGCGCTCTCCGGCGACGGCAGCCGCCGCGCGCTGATCGCGGCCCGGGCCACCGACACCGCGGTCACGCGGGCCTTCGACGTCGCCCAGGCCCGGCCGTGGCCCGCGCGATTCCCGTCGCGCGTGCTGACCAACGACTTCGTGGAGCGTTGGACGGGCAACGAGGACGCGCTCAATCCGCAGGCCTGCGACGAACTCGTGGCATCGATCGCCGCCGACGATCGCCGCATCGCCCCCGTGGACGCCGGTCAGGGCGTCGGGATGATTCGCGACGACGCCTCGGTGGCCGACGTGATCGACGAAATGTGTTCGGGCGCAGAGCGATTGCTTGCCGGCTGGGGTTCGTAGCGTTCGGCTCAGACGCCGCGCAGATAGCGTTTGGCCATCACGCGCTGGGCCACCGACACCACCGGCCTGGCCGCCTTGCTCCACCAGGTCGCCGGCCGCGAGAACGCCGTCACCTCCGCGAACACCGCGGAGGTGACGGGGTCGCGCCGGACGACGAAGCGTTCCTCACCCGACTCCGGATGTCCCGGCAGGGTGCCGTAGGCGAATCCGCGCATGTCGGGTTCGTCGACGACGTACACCACCCGGCAGGGCGCGGGCAGAAAACCCATCCGCACCACCACCACCGTGTCGACCTCCGCCACCTCGGAGCTGGCCCGCACCCCTAGCCCGGCCCCGCGCTGCATGCCCCAGCGCATGACGGCCTCGGCGGCCCGCTCGAAGCGCTGCCGGCCCGTGCCGATCTGGGTCTCGGTGTGCAGGTGGCCGTATCCCGCGGGCAGCGCGCCGGACGCGGTCGCGCCCACCTCGGTGTACGTCAACGGGAGTTCCTCGAGCGCTGCCAAGTCCACCCGATCAGCTTGCCACGCCGCGATGCGCAGTGGCATTTCCGGCGTACGGTCGTAAAAGTGACCGCACAAAACTCGAAAACCGTTGCAGAAGCTTCCGGAAAGTTCACGCTTGGCGGTGACCTGACCGTCAACCGGCTCGGCTTCGGCGCCATGCGCCTCACCGGCAAGGGCGTGTGGGGCCCGCCCGCCGACCGCGACGAGGCCGTCCGGGTGCTGCGGCGCGCCGTCGAGCTCGGCGTGAACTTCATCGACACCGCGGACTCCTACGGGCCCTACATCGCCGAGGACATCATTCGCGAGGCGCTGCATCCGTACGACGGGCTGGTCATCGCGACCAAGGCGGGGCTGCTGCGCACCGGGCCGGACGTCTGGATCCCGCTGGGCAACCCGAGCTATCTGCGCCAGGAATGCGAGATGAGCCTGCGCCGCCTCGGCGTCGACACCATCGACCTGTTCCAGCTGCACCGCATCGACCGCGACTTCCCGCTGGCCGACCAGGTGGGCGAGCTGCTGGCGCTGAAAGACGAAGGCAAGATCCGCC
This sequence comes from Mycobacterium paraseoulense, assembly GCF_010731655.1. Lineage (NCBI taxonomy): Bacteria > Bacillati > Actinomycetota > Actinomycetes > Mycobacteriales > Mycobacteriaceae > Mycobacterium > Mycobacterium paraseoulense. The sequence goes on from NZ_AP022619.1 coordinate 54,888, forward strand.
ACATCGGCCTGTCCGAGGTCAACATCGACCAGCTCACCGAGGCCCGGCGGATCACCGAGATCGTGTCCGTGCAGAACATGTACAACCTGTCCGCCCGCAGCGCCGAACCGCTGCTGGACGCCGCGACCGAGCAGGGCATCGGCTTCATCCCGTGGTTCCCGCTGGCCGCCGGCCCGCTGGCCGCCGCCGACGGCCCGCTGCAGCGCATCGCCGCCGAGCACCGCGCGACCCCGTCGCAACTGGCGCTGGCCTGGTTGCTGAAGCGGTCGCCGGTGATGCTGCCGATCCCGGGCACGTCGAAGGTGGCGCACCTGGAGGAGAACGTCGCCGCCGCCCAGATCGAGCTGAGCGACGACGAGTTCGAGGCGCTGTCGACCGCCGCAGGTCAAAAGACCGTCTGACCGCCCCGGGCCGATACGGTGTCCGGGTGACCAGCGAACAGGCCGGGCATCCCGGCGGCGGGTTCAACCCGCCGGAGCCGACGACCAAGGGCGGCCCCGACTACGGCAGGTTCATCGACGCCGTGCGCACCCTGCAGGACCACGCCCGCGCCGTCGACGCGCCCGACGCGGTGATCACCGAGGCCGCCGACCTACTGGACAAGGTGTCGGCGCTGCTCAGCCCATTCGACGCCGACGAGTGGCACTCCCCGTCGGGGCGCCGGATGGACCTGCCGATGCGCGGCAACATCCTGACCGTGCCCATGTCGGCGCGCAGGGGTGAGGACGGCCGCATCCACGGCTCGGCCCGCTTCGCCCGGTTTCATCTCGGCCGCAACGGCGCGGTGCACGGCGGATGCCTGGGAATGCTGTTCGACACCGTGCTCGGGCTGACGGCAGTCCTTCTCACCGGGAGCCGGCGCCAGCGCACGGCATACCTGAAGATCGACTACCGCCACATCGTGCCGATCGAGAAGGAATTGCAGTTCGACGCCGGCGTCGACCGGGTCGACGGGCGCAAGATCTTCGTGTCCGGCCGGTTGACCGACGGCGACACGCTGCTGACCGAGGCCGACGCCCTGTTCGTGCGGCTCAAGCCCGGCCAGCCCTGAATCGCTGCCGGCCGGTAATGGCTTGGGCCCTCGCCTGCGCGCCCCGATAGCATGGCAACGACTATTCACGGATCGTTAGTCACCCCCCGCACAACTGAGCCTTGGAGACCCAACGCGATGAGCGCCCCCGCAGACCGATCGCCGCAGCGCCCGATCAAGGTGCCTGCCGGCACCAGCGCCGGCGCCGCGGTCGGCGAGGCCGGGCTGCCGCGGCGGGGCACGCCGGACGCGATCGTGGTCGTCCGTGACGCCGACGGCAAGCTGCGCGACCTGAGCTGGGTGCCCGAGGCCGACGTCGAGGTCGTCCCCGTGGCGGCCAACACCGACGAGGGCCGCAGCGTCATCCGGCATTCGGCCGCGCACGTGCTGGCCCAGGCCGTCCAGGGCCTGTTCCCGAACGCCAAGTTGGGGATCGGGCCGCCCATCACCGATGGCTTCTATTACGACTTCGACGTGGCCGAGCCGTTCACGCCCGAGGACCTGGCGGCGCTGGAAAAGCGGATGCGCCAGATCGTCAAAGACGGGCAGCTGTTCGAGCGCCGCGTCTACGAGTCCAAGGATCAGGCGCGCTCGGAGTTGGCCAACGAGCCCTACAAGCTGGAACTCGTCGACGACAAGTCCGGTGACCCCGACATCATGGAGGTCGGCCCCCCTGGGTCTAATGACGAGCTCACCGCCTACGACAACCTCAATCCCCGCAGCCGGGAACGGGTTTGGGGCGACCTGTGCCGCGGGCCGCACATCCCGACCACCAAGCACATCCCGGCGTTCAAGCTGACCCGCAGCTCCGCCGCCTACTGGCGCGGCGACCAGCGCAACGCGAGCCTGCAACGCATCTACGGCACCGCGTGGGAGTCGCAGGAGGCGCTCGACCGCCACCTCGAGCTGGTCGCCGAAGCCCAGCGCCGCGACCACCGCAAGCTGGGCATCGAGCTTGACCTGTTCAGCTTTCCCGACGAAATCGGTTCCGGGCTGGCGGTTTTCCACCCCAAGGGGGGTGTGGTGCGCCGGGAGCTGGAGGAGTACTCGCGGCGCAAGCACATCGAGGCCGGGTACGAGTTCGTCAACACCCCGCACATCACCAAGGCGCAGCTGTTCCACACCTCGGGCCACCTGGACTGGTACGCCGACGGGATGTTCCCGCCCATGCACCTCGACGCCGAGTTGGCCGACGACGGAACGGTGCGCAAGCCCGGGCAGGACTACTACCTCAAGCCGATGAACTGTCCGATGCACACGCTGATCTTCCGGTCCCGGGGACGGTCCTACCGCGAACTGCCGTTGCGGCTCTTCGAGTTCGGCACCGTCTACCGCTACGAGAAGTCCGGTGTGGTGCACGGGCTGACCCGGGCGCGCGGGTTCACCATGGACGACTCGCACATCTTCTGCACCCGCGAACAACTGCACGGCGAACTGGCGTCGCTGCTGCGCTTCGTGCTCGAGCTGCTGGGCGACTACGGCCTGGAGGACTTCTATCTCGAGCTGTCCACCAAGGACCCGGAGAAGTCCGTCGGCACCGACGAGATGTGGGAGCAGGCCACCAACTCCCTGGCCGAGGTGGCGGCCGAATCGGGCCTCGAACTGGTTCCCGACCCCGGCGGCGCGGCGTTCTACGGCCCGAAGATCTCCGTGCAGGCCCGCGACGCGCTGGGCCGCAGCTGGCAGATGTCGACCATCCAGGTCGACTTCAACTTCCCGGAACGCTTCGAGCTCGAATACACCGCCCCGGACGGAACCCGCCAGCGGCCCGTGATGATCCACCGCGCGCTGTTCGGGTCGATCGAGCGGTTCTTCGGCATCCTGACCGAGCACTACGCGGGGGCCTTCCCGGCATGGCTGGCGCCCGTGCAGGTGGTGGGCATCCCCGTCGCCGATGAACATGTACCCTACCTGGAAAGCATTGCCGCGCAACTGAAGTCGCACGGCGTGCGGGTGGAGGTGGACAGCAGCGACGATCGGATGGCCAAGAAGATCGTCCACCACACCGGCCAGAAGGTGCCGTTCATGTTGCTGGCCGGTGACCGCGACGTCCAGGCGAGGGCCGTGAGCTTCCGCTTCGGCGACCGCACGCAGATCAACGGTGTGCCCCGCGACAACGCCGTCGACGCCATCGTGGCTTGGATCGCCGACCGCGAGAACGCCGTTCCCACAGCCGAACTCGTGAAGGTACCCGGCGGTGAGTGATCCAGAAGAGAACCGCGCCGAGGACGCCATTTTGGACACCGGGGTCGGCCAGAGCGACCACCTGCAACGGCTGTGGACGCCGTACCGGATGACGTATCTGGCCGAAGCGCCGATGAAGCGCGATCCCAACTCCTCGGGCAAGACCGAGGAGCCCTTCACCGACATCCCGCAACTGTCAGATGAGGAAGGCCTGGTGGTCGCCCGCGGCGAACTGGTCTACGCCGTCCTCAACCTGTATCCGTACAACCCGGGCCACCTGATGGTGGTCCCCTATCGGCGGGTGTCCGAGCTCGAGGACCTCACCGTCGAGGAGAGCGCGGAGCTGATGGCCTTCATGCAGAAGGCGATTCGCGTCATCAAGAACGTGTCCCGGCCGCACGGCTTCAACGTCGGCCTCAATCTGGGCACCTCGGCGGGCGGGTCACTTGCCGAGCACCTGCACGTGCACGTCGTGCCGCGCTGGGGCGGCGACGCGAACTTCATCACCATCATCGGCGGGTCCAAGGTGATCCCGCAGCTGCTGCGCGAAACCCGCCGGCTGCTCGCCACGGAGTGGGCAAAGCAGCCATGAGGCTTGAGCGCTCATGAGTAAGGTGCCGTTCCTGTCGCGGGCGGCCTTCGCGCGGCTCACCACCCCGACCGCCAGAGCGTGCCTGCGGATGGGATTGACGCCGGACGTGGTCACCGTCCTGGGCACCGCCGGATCCGTGGCGGGGGCGCTCACGCTCTTCCCGATGGGCAAGTTGTTCGCCGGTGGCTGCGTGGTGTGGTTCTTCGTGCTGTTCGACATGCTCGACGGCGCCATGGCCCGGGAGCGCGGGGGCGGCACCCGTTTCGGCGCCGTGCTGGACGCCACCTGCGACCGGGTCAGCGACGGCGCGGTGTTCTGCGGACTGCTGTGGTGGGCCGCCTTCGGCCTGCACGACAAGCTGTTGGCCGTGGCGACGTTGATCTGCCTCGTCACCTCGCAGGTCATCTCCTACATCAAGGCGCGGGCCGAAGCCAGCGGCCTGCGCGGCGACGGCGGCATCATCGAACGACCCGAAAGGCTCATCATCGTGCTGGTAGGTGCCGGCGTGTCGGACTTCCCCTTTGTTGCCTGGCCGCCGGCCCTGCCGGTGGCGATGTGGCTGCTGGCCGCGGCCAGCGTGGTCACCTGCGTGCAGCGGTTGCGCACCGTGTGGACCTCGCCCGGTGCGACGGAGCGCATGCCGTGATCCCGGGCATGGGTTTGATCGCCACCCCCCGCCGCCTGGCATCCGGCACCGCGAGCGACTGGGGGTACGCGGCCGGCTGGATGGTCGTACGGGCGATGCCGGAGTTCGCCGCGCGCACCGTGTTCGAGAGCGGAGCGCGTTACGCCGCCCGCGGGGGCGGCCCCGAGCAGCTGCGCAAGAACCTGGCCCGCGTGATCGGCGTGCCGCCCGCCGAGGTGCCCGACGCCCTGATGCGGGCATCGCTGGCGTCCTATGCACGTTATTGGCGGGAGGCGTTCCGCCTGCCCACGATGGACCACCGCAAGCTGGCGAGCCAGCTCGACGAGTCGGTCGATGGGCAAGACAATCTGGCGGCGGCGCTGGCCGCGGGCCGCGGCGCGATATGCGCGCTGCCGCACAGCGGCAATTGGGATATGGCCGGGGTGTGGCTCGCGCAGACACACGGCACCTTCACCACGGTTGCCGAGCGGCTCAACCCGGAGTCGCTGTACCGGCGCTTCATCGCCTTCCGCGAACGCCTCGGGTTCGAGGTGCTGCCGCTGTCCGGCGGCGAACGGCCCCCCTTCGAGGTGTTGTGCGAGCGGCTGCGGGCCAACCGAGTGGTGTGCCTGATGGCCGAGCGCGACCTGACCCGCACCGGGGTCCAGGTCGACTTCTTCGGCGAACCGACCCGGATGCCGGCGGGCCCCGCGAAGCTCGCGATCGAGACCGGGGCGGCGCTGCTGCCGTCGCATTGCTGGTTCGAGGGCGACCGCTCGAGGGTCTGGATGCAGCCGCCGCTGGATTGCAGCAGCGGCGACGTCGGTGCCATCACCCAGGCGCTGGCCGATCAGTTCGCAAAGAACATCGCCGCGCACCCCGAGGACTGGCACATGCTGCAACCGCAGTGGCTGACCGACCTGTCCGAGGCCAAGCAGGCGCGGCTCAGGGAGACCTGATGCGAATCGGGATGGTCTGCCCATACTCGTTCGACGTGCCGGGCGGGGTGCAGTCGCACGTCCTGCAGCTCGCCGAGGTGATGCGCCGGCGCGGGCACGAGGTGAGCGTCCTGGCGCCGGCTTCGCCGCACGCGGTGTTGCCCGACTACGTCGTGTCCGCGGGCAAGGCCGTCCCCATTCCCTACAACGGCTCGGTGGCCCGGCTGCGGTTCGGTCCGGCGACCCACCGCAAGGTCAAAAAGTGGCTCGCCGAAGGCGATTTCGACGTCCTGCACCTGCACGAGCCCAACGCGCCGAGCCTGTCGATGCTGGCCCTCAACATCGCCGAGGGACCCATCGTCGCGACGTTTCACACCTCGACCACCAAGTCGCTGACGCTGACGGTTTTTCAGGGCATCCTGCGGCCGATGCACGAGAAGATCGTCGGCCGGATCGCGGTCTCCGACCTCGCCCGCCGCTGGCAGATGGAGGCGTTGGGCACCGACGCGGTCGAGATCCCCAACGGGGTCGACGTCGACTCGTTCGCCTCGGCGCCGCGGCTGGAGGGCTACCCGCGGCCGGGCAAGACGGTGCTGTTCCTCGGCCGCTACGACGAGCCCCGCAAGGGCATGTCCGTCCTGCTCGACGCGCTGCCCGGCGTGGTCCAGCGCTTCCCGGACATCCAGCTGCTGATCGTCGGCCGCGGCGACGAAGACGAATTACGCAGCCAGGAAGGCGAATTGGTGAAGCACATTCGCTTCCTGGGTCAGGTCGACGACGCCGGGAAGGCGTCGGCCCTGCGCAGCGCCGACGTGTACTGCGCACCCAACCTCGGGGGCGAGAGCTTCGGCATCGTGCTGGTCGAGGCCATGGCCGCCGGCACCGCGGTGGTGGCCAGCGACCTGGACGCCTTCCGGCGCGTGTTGCGCGACGGCGAAGTCGGGTGCCTGGTGCCCGTCGGCGACGGCATAGCGCTCGCCGATGCCCTGGTTTCGCTGCTAGACAGCGATGTGCTGCGCGAACGCTATGTGGCGGCCGGTTCGGCCGCGGTCCAGCAATACGACTGGTCGGTGGTGGCCAGCCAGATCATGCGGGTCTACGAGACGGTCGCCGCGTCCGGCGCCAAAGTGGAGGTGGCCGGCTGATGACATGGTTGGTCGTCGCCATCGCGGTGCTCGTCGGGCTGTTGGCGATCTTGGGCGCCTGGGCCTACCAGACGGCGACCCGGCTGGACCGGTTGCACGTCCGTTACGACCTGTCGTGGCAGGCACTCGACGGAGCGTTGGCGCGGCGGGCGGTGGTCGCCCGGGCGGTCGCCATCGACGCGTACGGCGGCGCCTCCGATGGCAGGCGGCTGGCCGCGCTGGCCGACGCCGCCGAGGCCGCGCCGCGGCCGGAGCGCGAGTCCTGCGAGAACCAGCTGTCGGCCGCGCTGGCGATCGTCGACCCGGCGTCACTGCCGGCCGGTCTGATCGCCGAGCTGGCCGACGCCGAGGCCCGGGTGGTGCTGGCCCGCCGCTTCCACAACGACGCGGTACGGGACACCCTCGCGCTGCGCGAGCGATTTCTGGTGCGAACCCTTCGCCTCGGCGGAACGGCCGCGCTGCCCAGCTATTTCGAGATTGTCGAGCGCCCGCACGCGCTGGCCCACGGCGATCACGGGGTGCTCAGCCACCGCACGTCGGCCCGCGTGGTGCTGCTCGACGAGACCGGTGCGGTGCTGCTGCTGCGCGGTTCTGACCCTTCGATCGACCGCGCCGACGCGCCGAAATGGTGGATCACCGTCGGCGGTGAGGTGGGCAAGGGGGAGCGGTTGGCCGAGGCCGCCGCCCGGGAATTGGCCGAGGAGACCGGACTACGGGTCGCGCCCGCCGAGATGGTCGGTCCCGTCTGGCGGCGCGACGAGGTGTTCGAGTTCAACGGCGCCCTGATCGACAGCGAAGAATTCTATTTCGTCTACCGCACCCGCCGGTTCGAGCCGTCGGGCGTGGGCCGGACCGACTTGGAACGCAGCTACATCCACGGCCACCGCTGGTGTGATGCTGCCGACATCGTCCGGCTGACCGCGGCCGGTGAGACGGTGTACCCGATGCAGCTGTCCGAACTGCTCACCGACGCGGCCGCGCTGGCCGGCGGCCGGGCGCCGGGCCCGCTGCAATCAATTCGTTGACTCCGCAATCCACAGTCCGCTCACCGAGACATGCAGGTCTAATGGCGGGCTCAGCCCCGCGGCCAGTGATTCCGGGATCGCTTGCGCCGCAACCGGAGTCAGGCCGCCGGCAGCGGTGACCGAGAGGGACTGGAACGGCCCGGGGAGCCCGGTCGCGTAGCCGAAGTCGATGAACGGCCGAACGAAGGGCTGGAGCAGGTCGGCCAGCGGGTTGCCCAGGACAGGGATCATGCGCAGCGGGTCCAGCAGCGGCAGGTTCTGGGGAATCAGGTAGTAGGTGGTCATGCCGATGTGCGTCTGGATGGCGGTGGCAAGCTGCGCGGCGGTGAGGGTCGGATATGTCGAGTGCAGGTAGGGAAAGCCCAAGAGGGCGTTGAGGTCGGCCGGGATGTTGAAGATGCTGCGCGGGAAGTAGGCGATGGGGTCGTATTGGAGTGTGTAGATGGCGGTCTGGTACAGCGTGTCCACCGGAGTCACGACGTGAAACGCGCCGAAGCCGGGGATGAAGTGCGTCAGGATGCCGGTGCCCGGAACGTTCGGGTCGGAGAGCATCACGAACGACAGCAGGTCCGAACTCGGCCGGATGGCGGCGGGTAGGGCGTCCAGGTAACGCATTTCCAGGGTGGCGATCGTGGCGCTCTGCGAATAGCCCAGTACGACAACGTGATTGCCCGCGCCGGTTTCGCTCAGGATGGCGTTGTTGAGTATCGCGACGCCCTGCCGGACCGACTGACCGAAGGTTTCGCTGGTGAGGCCGGTGACGGGCCAGAAGTCCTCGGGCGTCGTCAAACCCACCGGCGTATAGCCGGGGTAATGGGGGGCGATGTAGGTGCTGTAGACGGAAGTCACGTAGGACGGGGTGGGTTGCGGGTTTCCCGTGCCGCCCATGATCAACGCCACGTTGGTCGACGACGACGTGGTCGGCGTGCTTTGCACTTGGCTTGCCAGGCTCAAGCTTCCGGTCACCGTCTGCTGCGAGGGCAGGGCCGGCGCCAATTGCGTGGCGGCCGCGTTGGAGGCCTCCGCCTGGGCATACGAATCGCTGCTGCCGATCAACGTTTGCACGAACTGCTGATGAAACGCTTCCGCCCGTGCGCCGATCTCCTGATAGCGCTGGCCGAACGCCGCGAACAGCGCCGCCGTGCGGACGGATACCGCATCCGCGGCCGGGGGGAACACCATGGTCGTCGGGGTGGCCGCCGCTGCGTCGGCAGCGGCTATCGCCGAACCGATCCCCTGCAAATCAGTGGCGGCCGCTGCCAGCGTCTCCGGCGCTGTGATCACAAACGACATCGCATCGCCGCCTGACTAGCCCACCACCGGGCGCGCCAGCACACCGGAGCGCGATGCCTCGATCGCCGGATTCACACCGGCCACCCCGCGCCCGGGCGTGGTGACCGCCGGCTTGAACGGCACTCTCGGCACGCTGGGCGTCAGTTGACTCACACCCGTGGTCGGCACGCCGGCAACGGGAGCAATCGACGTCGGCGCCTGCACCTCGGTGGCCCAGCTCGGCGGAACCGACAGCGCCCCAATTGAACCCGCCCTACCCGCATCCGCCAACACCGCGGGAGCACCCAGCTGCGACGGGGCCTGCGCCCCCAGCGGGGAACCGGCGGAGGCCAAGGCCGAACCCATGGACGGCATGCCGGCGACAGCACCGCTCATCAACGGATTGGCGCCACCCATGAACTGGCCCAGGACCTGACTGACGAGCATGCTCATGGGTTGCATGGCGAACTCGCCGCCCATCGAGAGCATCTCCAGCGGCGACAGCCCCGAAGCCGGCGACGGGGAGAGCCCGAACGACTGAAACAGCGAGGAGACCAGCTGGGCGTCCGACATGGCCGATTGCGTCTCGGTTGTCACCGACGCCGCGGCTTGAGGCGCGGGGCCGAGGCCGTCGGGCGGTTCGGCGAACGACGTCAACTGCGCCCCCACTGCCAGCGTGCCGGCATCGTAGGCGGTCATCGCGGTGGCGTCCTGTGCCCACATCTCGGAGTAGTGCGCCTCGGTGGCCATGATCGCCGGGGTGTTCTGGCCGAAGAAGTTCGTCGAGATCAACGCCATCAGCTGCGCGCGGTTGGCGGCGATCACGGGCGGTGGCACCGTCATCGCGAACGCCGCCTCGTAGGCCGCAGCCGCCGCCATCGCCTGGGTCGACACCTGCTCGGCATCCATCGCGGTCGCCGCCAACCAGGTGACGAACGGGCTGGCCGCGGCCGCCATCGCGACGGCCGAGGGACCCAGCCACGGCCCGCTCGTCAACGCTGCGATCACCGTCGCATACGAGGACGCCGCCCATCCCAATTCGGCGGCCAACCCCGCCCAGGCGGCCGCGGCGGCCAGCATGGACCCCGCCCCCGGACCGGCATACATCAGACCGGAGTTGATCTCGGGCGGTAACAGCCCAAAATCCGGCACCATCCCGACCCTCCTCAGCCAGGCGGCGGCCGTTCCCGCAACCAGGTGGCGGGCCGCGTCCGCGTCAACGATGTGAGCAAAGTAACGATGACGTGTCTAGCAAGGGGTCGATTTCGGGGCCTAGGGCCAATCGGCCCTTTGTGACTCCGCCGTTGGAAAATCCGTGTCCCGCCCCCCACTAGACTGGGGCGACAACGGTTGAAGGAGATCAGCAGTGGATACCGCCGCGTCAGGCAACGGCAGCGGACGAACCGGAACCGCGCGCGTCAAGCGCGGCATGGCCGAGATGCTCAAGGGCGGCGTCATCATGGACGTCGTCACCCCCGAGCAGGCCCGCATCGCCGAGGGCGCCGGCGCCGTCGCGGTGATGGCGCTGGAACGGGTGCCCGCCGACATCCGCGCCCAGGGCGGCGTGTCGCGGATGAGCGACCCCGACATGATCGAGGGCATCATCGCCGCGGTGACGATCCCGGTGATGGCCAAGGCCCGCATCGGGCACTTCGTCGAGGCGCAGATCCTGCAGAGCCTCGGCGTCGACTACGTCGACGAGTCCGAGGTCCTGACCCCCGCGGACTACACCCACCACATCGACAAGTGGAAGTTCACCGTGCCGTTCGTGTGCGGGGCGACCAACCTCGGCGAGGCCCTGCGGCGCATCGGCGAGGGCGCGGCGATGATCCGGTCCAAGGGTGAGGCCGGCACCGGAGACGTCTCCAACGCGACCACGCACATGCGGGCCATCGGCGGCGAGATTCGCCGGCTGACCTCGCTGTCGGAAGACGAATTGTACGTCGCCGCAAAGGAATTGCAGGCGCCCTACGACCTCGTCGTCGAGGTGGCCCGCGCCGGCAAGCTGCCCGTCACCCTGTTCACCGCGGGCGGCATCGCCACCCCCGCCGACGCGGCCATGATGATGCAACTGGGCGCCGAGGGCGTCTTCGTCGGCTCCGGCATCTTCAAGTCGGGGGACCCCGCGCAGCGCGCCGCCGCCATCGTCAAGGCCACCACGTTCTACGACGACCCCGACGTGCTGGCCAAGGTGTCGCGCGGCCTGGGCGAGCCCATGGTGGGCATCAACGTCGAGCAGATCGCGCAGCCCCACCGGCTGGCCGAACGCGGCTGGTAAGCCGAGGGCTATAGGTGGCGATCGAAGAGATCCTTGATCTCGAGCAACTCGAGGTCAACATCTACCGCGGTCGGGTGTTCAGCCCGGAGTCGGGATATTTCCAGCGCACGTTCGGCGGTCACGTCGCCGGCCAGTCGCTCGTCTCGGCGGTGCGCACGGTCGACCCGCGTTACCAGGTGCACTCGCTGCACGGCTACTTCCTGCGGCCCGGGGACGCCAACGAGCCCACCGTCTTCATCGTCGAGCGCACCCGCGACGGCGGCTCGTTTGCCACCCGGCGCGTCAACGCCATCCAGCACGGGGAAATCATCTTCAGCATGGGGGCGTCCTTCCAGACCGACCAGGAGGGCATCCACCACCAGGACGTCATGCCGGCCGCGCCGCCGCCCGACGGGCTGCCCGGCCTCGACTCGATCAAGGTGTTCGACGACGCCGGATTCAAGCAGTTCGAGGAGTGGGACGTCTGCATCGTGCCGCGCGAACAGCTGCGGCTGTCGCCCGGCAAGGCCTCCCAGCAGCAGGTGTGGTTTCGCCATCGCGACCCGCTGCCGGACGATCCGGTGCTGCACATCTGCGCGCTGGCCTACATGAGCGACCTCACGCTGCTGGGATCGGCGCAGGTCAACCACCTCGACGTGCGCCAGCATCTGCAGGTGGCCTCGCTGGACCACGCGATGTGGTTCATGCGGGCGTTCCGGGCCGACGAATGGCTGCTCTACGACCAGTCCTCGCCGTCGGCCAGCGGCGGCCGCTCGCTGTGCCAGGGCAAGATCTTCACCCAGACGGGCGAGATGGTGGCGGCGGTCATGCAGGAGGGGCTGACCCGCTTCGAGCGGGGATTCCAGCCCTCCAAACAGTGAGAGCGCAGTGAGCGCGCCGCGCATCGGCGTGCTGGCGCTGCAGGGCGACACCCGTGAACACCTGGCCGCGCTGCGCGAAGCCGGGGCCGAATCGATGCCGGTGCGGCGCCGCGGCGAGCTCGAGAACGTCGACGGGCTGGTGATTCCCGGTGGGGAGTCCACGACCATGAGCCACCTGCTGCTCGACCTCGGCCTGCTCGAGCCGTTGCGTGGGCTGCTGGCCGACGGCCTGCCCGCCTACGGCGCGTGCGCGGGCATGATCCTGCTGGCCAGCGAGATCCTCGACGCCGGCGCGGGCGGCCGGGAGGCGCTGCCCCTGCGTGCGATCGATATGACCGTGCGCCGCAACGCATTCGGACGCCAGGTCGATTCGTTCGAGGGTGACATACCGTTCGCCGGCCTGGACGGTCCGGTGCGCGCGGTGTTCATCCGCGCCCCGTGGGTCGAGCGCGCCGGTGAGGGCGTGCAGGTGCTTGCCGAAGCGTCGGGGCACACAGTCGCGGTGCGGCAGGGCACGAAGCTGGCGACGGCGTTCCACCCCGAGATGACCGGAGACCGGCGCGTCCACCGGCTCTTCGTCGACATCGTCAACGGCGTCGCCTGACCCACCCGGCACGCCGGCACCCACTCCCGGCGCGATCACGCAAAGTGATAGCGCAGGCGATATCACTTTCGCGACGGCGCATATGCCCGCGTTCGTGTGACGCCGGGGCGGCTGGGCCGCAGGGGGAACGGACGCGGGGGCGGCGCCGACCGTGCACGTAGACTCGTCTGGCGATCTTTCCAAGACAGAAGAGGTAAGAGACACCGATGAGCGGCCATTCCAAGTGGGCCACCACCAAGCACCAGAAGGCCGTCAAGGACGCGCGCCGAGGCAAGGAGTTCGCCCGGCTGATCAAGAACATCGAAGTCGCCGCCCGTACCGGCGGCGGGGATCCGGCGGGCAACCCGACGCTGTATGACGCCATCCAGAAGGCGAAGAAGACCTCGGTGCCCAACGACAACATCGAGCGTGCCCGCAAGCGCGGCGCCGGCGAGGAAGCCGGCGGCGCCGACTACCAGACGATCATGTACGAGGGCTACGGGCCCAACGGCGTGGCGGTGCTGATCGAATGCCTGACCGACAACCGCAACCGCGCGGCCGGCGAGGTCCGGGTGGCTGTGACCCGCAACGGCGGCACCATGGCCGATCCGGGCTCGGTGTCGTATCTATTCACCCGCAAGGGCGTGGTCACCCTGGAAAAGAACGGCCTGTCCGAGGACGACGTGCTGGCCGCCGTGCTGGACGCCGGCGCCGAGGACGTCAACGACCTGGGTGACAGCTTCGAAGTCATCTCGGAGCCAACGGATCTGGTCGCGGTGCGGACGGCTCTGCAAGATGCCGGCATCGACTACGAGTCGGCCGAGGCCAGCTTCCAGCCGTCGGTGAGCGTGCCGGTGGACGTCGACGGCGCCCGGAAAGTATTCAAGCTCGTCGACGCCCTGGAGGACAGCGACGACGTGCAAAACGTGTGGACCAACGTCGATTTGTCCGACGAAGTGTTGGCCGCTCTCGACGAGGACTGACGCCACCAGAACTAGTCGTAGCCGTGCCGCATGTCGTCCACGATGCGCGGATTGTCCAGCGTGGAGGGCTCGAGCGGGCGGGGTCGGGTGTCGTCGGGAAACACCGTGGCGGCGTCGAGGACGTGCTGATTGAGGAAGCGCAGCGGGGGCGCGTTGGGCGGCACGGTGGGCGTGGGCGCGCCGGCCCCGCGGCGCGCCAGCGCGAAACCCCAGTCACCGAACGTGGGCACGTAGACGTGGTAGGGCGTCACCGCGTAGCCGGCCGCGCGGATTGACGACGCGGTGCGCCAGAACGCCGTCTGCGTCGAGAACGGGCTGCCCGACTGGACCACCATGAGCCCGTCGGCGGCCAGCGCGTGCCCGACCAGCGCGTAGAACTCGGTCGAATACAGCCGGCCCAGGACCGGGGTGTCGGGGTCGGGGAGGTCGACGATCACCGCGTCGAAGCCACCGGCCGGGACGACGTCCGGGTGCGGCGTGCGCAACCAGCGCATCGCGTCGTCGATCACCACCTTGACCCGCGGGCTGTCCAGCGAACCGCCGTTGGTCCTGCGCATGGTGGTGCGCGCCAGCTGGATCACCGCGGGGTCGAGTTCCACCTGCACGATCCGGGCAATGCCCGGCTGACGCAGCAGTTCGCGGGCCACCAGGCCGTCGCCGCCCCCGAGGACGAGGACCGATCGGGCGCCGGCCCCGAGCGCGGGGTAGACCAGGCTTTCGGTGTAGCGGTACTCGTCGCGGGTGGAGAACTGCAGGCCACCGTCGAGGTAAAGGCGCATGTCGTTACCCCGCTGGGTGACCACTATCTCCTGGTAGGCCGAGTGCTGGTAGGCGATGATCGGGTCGGCGTAGAGCCGCTGCCTGCTCGTCGTCTCGATGTCGGCCGACCGCGCCAGCAGCGTGGCCAGCAGCGCGAGCGCCGCGGCGAGCGCGCACAGCGCCGTCAGGAGTTGTCGGGTGGGCACGATTCGGCGGAGCACAAAGGCCGCCACGACGGCCGCGGCCAGGAGATTGACGATGCCGGTGGCCGCCGCGCCGCGGATCATGCCCAGCTGCGGCAGCAGCAGGAACGGCCAGACCAGGCCGCCCAGCAGCGCGCCGAGGTAGTCGGCGGCGTTCAGGTCGGCCAGGGTCCGGCCGGTGTCGGCCGCGTGATCCGCATCGGGGGCCATGCGCCCGCGCTGCAGCATGGTCATCAGCAGCGGCACCTCGGCGCCGACCAGCCCCCCGATCAGGGCGGTGCTGACCGCCAGCATCCACATCGACTCGTCGTCGATGAAGGCGAACGCCGTGTACAGCGCCGCCGCCGACAAGCCGCCGACGATGCTCAGCAACACCTCCACCGCGACGAAGGCGATCGCCGCGTGCGCCAGCAGCGGCTTGACCACGAGGGCGCCCACCCCGAGCGCGGCGATGTAGCCCGCGACGATCAGCGACGTGGCGACGATGCCGCCGCCGTTGAGGCTGGCCGCCAGCGTCAGCAGCGCGAGTTCGTAGACGATGCCGGACGCCGCGCACGCGGCGACCGCGGCCAGCAGCACGGCCCGCCAGCGCGCCGGAGGCTCCGCGGGCCGGTTCACCTCTGACGCCGGCAGCTCAACGGATGTCATGACACCGCGGCGGCCGTGACCCCTCCCACGGCGAGCAATATCAGCGCCACGGCGAACGATCCCGGATGCAGCTCGGGCTCGTCGATGTGCTCGTGAAAACTGCCCGGTATCAGCAGATGCATTGCGAGCAGGGCTATTCCGAGCAGGATCACGCCCATCAGCCCATATACGGCCACGCCGACGAGCCCCTGGCCCAGCTGGCTATAGCTGTTCGAGATGGCGGTGATGATGACGACGGTCAGGGCGATGTACATCGCACCGGCGACGATGACGGCGTTGGGGCGGCGGTCGATGAACACCAGCCGACGCAGATTGCCCGGGGTCAATACGTCGACCGCGTAGAACCCGACGAGAAGTACGCCCATGCCGACGCAGAAGTAGAGGATCGTCGCGACTGCGCCTTTCAGGACGGGATTGAGGTCGACGGTGCCGATCTCGACGGCGAGGTACATGGTTGTCTCCTTTGCGGTTTCTATCGGCTAGACGTCACTTGGTTCCGCCGGGGCCACCCGGGGTGCCTCCGGCGCCGCCCGAGGGGGAGCCGGGGGTGAAGCCGGGCCCGAGGAATATGAAGGCGCCGTGGCTGTACCCGGCGTTCAGGCCTTCCAGGCGGATGCTGCACGGGCGATTGCCGTCGGGGCCGACGATCACGATGTTGTTGCTGTAGCGCAGGTACTCGTTGTCGCCGTTGGCGGCGCGGGCCTGGGGGGCCTGGTACTCGGCGAGCGTGTCGGCCACGTCGTCGGGTGGGCCGCTGCATTCGTAGCGTGTGCCGTTCGCGTCGTGGGAGTACGCGTGATAGTGGCCGGCGATGTAGGAGCCGATGTTCTTCTGCAGCAGGATGATTCCGGGAACGAGGCAGGCGACGGCGGCCACGGCCAGCGCGCCGGCGATCACGAACAGGCGGTTGCGGCTCACGGCTGCCACCGGCTCGCCGTGTGGACCACCGTGCCGCCGTTGCCCGCCGGGTACAGGTGCCAGGTCTGCCAGCGCCAGCCGGTGCCGTCGGGTTCGGCGGCCAACGCGGTCAGCGCGGCGTCGTCACCGGGGAAAGAGCCGCCGAGCCAACCCTTTTCCCGCGCGCACCGGCCTCGAAGGTCACGCGCGACGCGCCGGAAGGTCGCCTCGTCGTACCGATCGACGCGGGATTCCAGCGAGTAGCCGGGCGCGGTCGTGCGCTCCGGCAGGTCGACGCCGTGGCCGCGTGCCGTGCACGAGACCTCCTCGGAGAACCGGCCCGCGGCGTGTTCGACCGTCACGACGTGCGACGCGCCGAGGACCCCGAGCAACAGCGCGCCGCCGGCGGGGTGCGTCAGCGCGGATGTTGCCAGCGGCGGCGGTGCGGGCACGTTGAGCGCGAGTCCAAGGTTTTGCCCGGAGACGTCCGAGGGCGCTACGGCGAGCTGATGAAGCGGCACCGACGCGCTCCTAGGAGGACGACGAGGGCGGGGGTGCCGGATACACGGTCAGTTCGCCGGCCAGCACGGGCTTGCCGGTCGAAACCTCCCACGGCATGCCCGGCGCCCAGCGCTCGAACGAGAGCAGCGCCGACTCGTCGGCGTTGGCGCAGTCGACGAACTCCATCTCGCCGCCCGCCGGCAGGCCCGTGGTGCCCTCGGTGGTGAACGAGGCGCGACCGCGTTCGGACTCGTGGAACGTCACCCCGTCGACGACGTAGGAGTCACCCGGCTGCAGCCCAACGTCCTTGCGGCTGACCCACATCGCCAGCTCGAGGCGCCCGTCGTCCTCCTCGACACTGAACCAGATCGGCTGGTCGCCGCCCTCGAGCAGGTGCTCCCACCACACGAACGGGCCCTCGCGGTACGTCACCGATCCGCGGACCACGTAGTCGACGCCGCCGTAGCTGACGATGGCGCCGGGCCCGAGCTGGCGGGGGCCGAACTCCGGCATCGCGTTGAACGAAAGGGGGTCCTGGCGCCCGCGCGGCGGGCCCGGCTGCTTGGGGCGCCGCAAAGCGATGACGAGGACGACGATGGACGCGATGAACAGCACGATCGCGATAACGACCAGCAGTGATCCCACGCGAACCCTTCCGTTGCCACCTTGCTCGAGCGAACGTCGGCTAAAGCTAACAGCTTTTCGGTGGATTCGGCGCTGTAACGTCCCTACACGAATTGGGCGGCGGCGCCGCGTGTCCTCCGCGGAGCCGTCGGTCGCGACCGCTAGGGTATCGAACAGCTGTTCTACAGGTGGGAGCGGGCAATGCGGGTGATGGGCGTCGACCCCGGGCTGACCCGATGCGGATTATCGGTCGTGGAAAGCGGGCGCGGGCGCAACGTGGTCGCGCTGGACGTCGACGTGGTGCGGACCCCGTCGGATGCACCGCTGGCCAGGAGGTTGCTGGCCATCAGCGACGCCGTCGAGCATTGGCTGGCCACCCATCAACCGGACGTCGTGGCGATCGAGCGGGTGTTCTCCCAGCTGAACGTGTCGACGGTGATGGGCACCGCACAGGCCGGCGGGGTGGTCGCGCTGGCAGCGGCCAAACGCGGCATCGATGTGCACTTCCACACGCCCAGCGAGGTCAAGGCCGCCGTCACCGGCAACGGCGCCGCGGACAAAGCTCAGGTTACCGCGATGGTCACGAAAATCCTTGCGCTGCAAGCCAAGCCGACGCCGGCCGACGCCGCCGACGCGCTGGCCCTGGCGATCTGTCATTGCTGGAGGGCGCCGATGATGGCCCGGATGGCGGCGGCCGAGGCGCTGGCGGCGCGGCAACGTCAGGCGTATCTGGCCAAGCTGAAGGCCGCTCGGTGATCGCCTCGGTGCGCGGCGAGGTGCTCGAGGTGGCGCTCGATCACGCGGTGATCGAGGCGGCCGGCGTCGGCTACCGGGTGAACGCGACACCGTCGACGCTGGCGACGCTGCGCACGGGGACCGAGGCCCGGCTGATCACCGCGATGGTGGTCCGCGAGGACTCGATGACGCTCTACGGGTTCCCCGACTCCGACAGCCGCGACCTGTTCCTGACGCTGCTGACGGTGTCGGGCGTCGGGCCGCGCCTGGCGATGGCGACGCTGGCCGTGCACGACGCCGCGGCGCTGCGGCAGGTGCTGCACGACGGCGATGTCACCGCGCTGACCCGGGTGCCCGGCATCGGCAAGCGCGGCGCCGAACGGATGGTGCTCGAGCTGCGCGACAAGGTCGGTGCCGGCGCGGCGGGCGCACCGGGCGGCGCGTCGGCGGTGAACGGGCATGCCGTGCGGGGGCCGGTGGTGGAGGCCCTGGTGGGCCTGGGCTTCGCGGTCAAGCAGGCCGAAGAGGCGACCGACAAGGTGCTGGCCGCCGAGCCGGACGCGACGACGTCGGGTGCCCTGCGCGCGGCCCTGTCGACGCTGGGTAAGTCCCGATGACCCGCGCCGGCGACGACGACTTCGCCGACCGCGAGCTGTCCCCTGCCCTGGCCGTCGGGGAGGGCGACATCGACGTCAGCCTGCGGCCGCGCTCGCTGGGGGAATTCATCGGCCAGCCGCGGGTGCGCGAACAGCTCCAGCTGGTGATCGAGGGGGCCAAGAACCGCGGCGGCACACCGGATCACATCCTGCTCTCGGGTCCGCCCGGGCTGGGCAAGACGTCGCTGGCCATGATCATCGCCGCCGAGCTCGGGTCGTCGTTGCGGGTCACGTCCGGTCCGGCCCTGGAACGCGCCGGTGACCTGGCCGCCATGCTGTCCAACCTGGTCGAGCACGACGTGCTGTTCATCGACGAGATTCACCGCATCGCCCGGCCCGCGGAGGAGATGCTCTACCTGGCCATGGAGGACTTCCGGGTCGACGTGGTGGTCGGCAAGGGTCCCGGCGCGACGTCGATACCGCTGGAGGTGGCGCCCTTCACCCTGGTCGGCGCCACCACGCGGTCCGGCGCGCTGACTGGCCCGCTGCGCGACCGGTTCGGCTTCACCGCGCACATGGACTTCTACGAGCCCGCCGAGTTGGAGCTGGTGCTCGCCCGCTCCGCCGGCATTCTTGGCATCGAGCTGGGCGCGGAGGCGGCCGAAGAGATCGCCCGGCGCTCGCGCGGCACGCCGCGAATCGCCAACCGGCTGCTGCGCCGGGTCCGCGACTTCGCCGAGGTCCGCGCCGACGGGGTGATCACCCGCGACGTGGCCAAGTCGGCGCTGGCGGTCTACGACGTCGACGAACTCGGTCTGGACCGGCTGGACCGGGCGGTGTTGTCGGCGCTGACCCGCAGCTTCGGCGGCGGGCCGGTCGGGGTTTCGACGCTGGCCGTGGCCGTCGGCGAGGAGGCCGCCACCGTCGAGGAGGTGTGCGAGCCGTTCCTGGTCCGCGCCGGGATGGTCGCCCGGACGCCGCGCGGCCGGGTGGCCACCGCACAGGCGTGGACGCACTTGGGCATGAGCCCCCCGGCCGGGTTCACGGGGCTGGGGCAGGTCGGCCTGTTCGACTAGCCTCAGCGGGTCGCGACCATTATCAACGACCATTATCAAATCGTGACCTGCCGGGTGAGCAATCGCCCGAAGGGGCGTTCGCCCCGACTCCGGCCCGCTCAAGAAGCCGCCACCAGGGATAACACCTCGCGGACCACGCCAGTCGTGCCGCAGTCCGGGTCGCACAGCAAACACCTAGGTGGTCAGCGGTCGGTTATGCGTGGGCCCCGCCGGGTAACCAGGGTCACAGCAGCAATATCCGTTGAAGGAGATTCTCATGAGGACCACGCGCCACGACTACGAACGCCCCCGCGCGCTGTACATGCCACGTTCCCGCGGCGCGCTGACGGGGCTACTTCTGATCCTTCTGGGGGCCTGGGGCGCATTGGTGCCGTTCTTCGGGGCCAACATCGACTGGGCCTACACGGCCGATCCGGCGTGGACGTGGACCGCGGCCAAGGGTTGGCTCGAGGTGCTCCCCGGCGCCGCTGCCGCGGCGGCCGGCCTGCTGGTGCTTCTCTCCGGCAACCGCGCCAACGCGGTGCTCGGTGGCTGGCTGGCGGTCGTTGCCGGCGCCTGGTTCGTCGTCGGCCGCGCCTTCGCGCCGACACTGGGCATCGGCGACGTCGGCCAACCGATGGCCGCGACGGACCTCAAACGCACCCTGCTCGAGGTCACCTACTTCACCGGGCTGGGCGCGTTGATCGTGTTCCTGGGCGGGGCCGCGGTGGGGCGCCTGGCGGTTCGGCACGCGCGAGACGTAATGAGGGAACCGGCGGTGGCGGCCGACGCCGTGCCGGCGGGTGAACCCGCCGTGTACGACGAGACGCGCGGCGTGACCGCGGCACGCACGGACCGGGCGGAAGCCGAGCCCCGCGGGCGCGGCTTGTTCGGCCGGCGCGCCGGCGGCGGCCTGTTCCACCGGCACCACCACGCCGGCGTGTAGTTACCCAGTCACGCGGGAGGTGCCGGCAGCCAAGGCTGCCGGCACCTTTTCGCGTTTAGGACGGTCGGAGCACCGCAGGTCGGTAAAGTCCACCGGCACACCGAGACACGCGGATGCCTACGTCGCGCTGCAGGCCTCGACGACCGAGGAGGAGCGATGCTCACAGCCGGGCTGATATTCGCCGCATTGGCGGCGTTACTGCATGTGTACATCTTCGTGATGGAATCGTTGACCTGGACCTCGCCGCGCACCCGGGCCACTTTCGGCACCACGGCGGAGGAGGCCGAGACCACCAAGCTGCTGGCGTTCAACCAAGGCTTCTACAACCTGTTCCTGGCGGTGGTCAGCGGCGTGGGAATCGTTACGATTGCCTTGCGGCACAACGCCGTTGGTGCGGCGCTGATCCTGGCCGGCGTCGGGTCCATGGCCGCGGCCGCACTGGTGCTGCTGTTGTCGGCGCCGGCGAAGGCGCGGGCCGCCGTGACGCAGGGCGCCTTTCCGGTCATTGCGATCGTGCTGCTGCTCCTCGGGCTTCAGTAGTAACACCGGCCTCACCAGCCCCAATGGCCACGGCCGGGGGTGGCTTTCGACCGCCGGATGGGTTACGAGTGGAAACCGCCGGGTACCCATGGCGGGCCGGAAACAGGCCCGGTATTTAACGAGGGGATGTCATGAAATACGCAGAAGACGGCCAACCCCGCGGGCTGAGCATGCCGCGTTCGCGCGGCGCGGTCAGCGGATTGCTCCTGGTCATTCTGGGGGCGTGGGGGGCGTTAATACCGTTTGTCGGACCGCGCTTCAATTTCGCCTACACACCTGACCGGGAGTGGGCGTGGAGTTCGGCTCGAGGGTGGCTCGAGGTTCTGCCGGGGGCCGCGACCGTGTTGGGCGGTCTCTTGTTGATCGTCGCCGGAAACCGCGTGGCGGCGATGCTGGGCGGCTGGCTGGCCGTCCTGGCCGGCGCCTGGTTCGTCGTCGGAGGTCAATTCGCGCCGCTGCTGGGCATCGGCTCCGCCGGTGACCCCGTCGCCGCCACCGAGCGCAAGCGTGCGGTGCTCGAGGTCACCTATTTCTCCGGGCTGGGTGCGCTGATCATCTTCGTGGGCGGTGTGGTGCTGGCGCGCACCGCCGTGCGCCTGGCGCGTGACGTGCAACCCGTGGCGCCGGCGGCAGCCTCGGCGGCGCCGGGCGTGGAACCGTACCGGGAGTCGGTGTACGAGCCGGCCGAGGTGTCCTCGGGCGCGCTGACCAAGCCGCGTACGGCCGCCGACCCGGAGCCCAAGCGGGGATGGCGTCGCCAGCGCCCCGCGTCGGGTGCCAACGCCGCGTACCTGCGGTGGCCGCACCCCCAGCAGTAACGCGCTCTGACGCAACAGCAATCGCCCAGTCCCTCGCGGGGACTGGGCGATTGCCGTCTGGCGCTTACAGCAGTCCGAGCAGCTGCAGGTCGGTGATGTACTTCACGATGATCGGCGCCGAGACATGCGGAATGTCTTTGTCCGGGCCGATCTTCGCGTCCTGCACGGCGGCGCGGAAGCGGTCGGTCGGTGCCATCGACCCGTTGATCGGCTTCTCCGGCTCCTGGTAGTTGTGCAGCAGCGGCAGCAGCGAGTACTGGCGTTGCCGCTCGGGCAGGGTCCGCATCGCCTGTTCGAACCGCCGCAGCCATTCGCCGTAGTCGGCGACGCGCTGGATCCCGTAGCCCTCGTCGACCAGCCAGTCGACGTATTCGTCGAGACCGATGCCGTCGTCGTACGGATTCATCACGTGGTACGTCTGGAAGCCATCCCCGCTGGAGGCGTTGTCGAGCACCTGCGTGCCCAGCGTGGAGATCGCCGCGGCGACGAACTCGACCGGCAGCCCGTCGTAGTGCGCACGCTGGCGGTTGCCCTCGGCGTCCAGCTCGTAGAACGAACCGGGAGCGACACCGGTGGCGACCAGGCTCAGCATCAGCCGGGTGAACATGTCCGGCAGGTTGAGCTGACCCGCATAGCTGGTGTCGGCCAAAATCATGTCGCAGCGGAACACCGCGGCCGGCAGGCCGCAGAGGTCGTGCGCCTCGCGGAGCAGCACCTCGCCGGCCCACTTGCTGTTGCCGTAGCCGTTCGCGTAGCTGTCGTTGACCGCCCGCGTCGCGCTGATCTGCCGGATGTCGGCGTCCTCGACGAACTCGCCCGGCTTGATCTGGTCACCGACGCCGATCGTCGACACGTAGGCATACGGCTTCAGCCTGGTGGTCAGCGCGATCCGGATCAGTTCGGCGGTACCCAGCGCGTTGGGGCCGAACAGCTCGCTGTACGGCAGCACGTGGTTGACCAGGGCGGCCGGGTCGACGATCAGGTCGACCGTGTCGGCCAGCCGCTGCCAGGTCTGCGGGTCCAGGCCGAGGTTGGCCTCGCCCTTGTCGCCGGCGATGACCTCGAGGTGGTCGGCGGCCAGTTCCCGGTAGTGCGCCACCAGCTTCGGGTCGCCTTGCGGAGAGCCGACGCCGAAGGTCTTGTCCAGCCGGGCCCGCGCCTCGTCGTCGGACTTGGCCCGCACCAGGGCGATGACCTTGCCGTCCACCATGTCCATGCGCTCGAGCCATTCCAGCGCCAGGTAGCGGCCCAGGAAGCCGGTCGCGCCGGTCAGCAGCACCGTCCGGACCTCGGTAGTGGGCCGCGGCAGGCTGGGTGCGGCGGCCAGCGTCTCGGCTTCGAGGAACTTGTCCAGGGTGAGGTCGGCAGCGCGCACCGTGGTGGCATCACGACCGTGCACCCCGCCATGAACGAAGGCGAACGTCGGCCGCTTGGTGCCCTGGCGCTCGCCCTCGATGTAATTGGCGATGGCCTGCAGGTCGCTGGCCGGGCTGACGATCACGCCCACCGGGACGTCGATGTCGAAGATCTCGCGCAGCAGGTTGCCGAACGTCAACGCCGACAACGAGTCTCCGCCGAGATCGGTGAAGTGCGCGTCGGGGGTCAACTCGGTGCTCGCCGTGCCCAGCATGGCCGCGGCGGCCCGGGTCACGGTCTGCAGCACGGGCGCGCTCGCGCCGTTGCGGCGCAACTCGGCCAGCTCGTTGGCCTGCCCCTGGGCCAGCTCGGCGTAGAGCTGTTCGAGCCGCTCGCCATAGTGCTGCTTCAGCTTCGGCCACGCCAGCTTGCGGATCCCGGTCAGCAGACCGTTCTCCAGGCTGAACGGTGTGGTCTCGATGATGAAGTCGCGCGGCACCTCGTAGGACTGCAGGCCCGCCTGACGCGCGACGTTCTGCAGCGAGTCGGCGATCTTGCCCTTGAGCGTGTCGAGGTCCCAGCGCGCCAGGGCCTCTTGGGTGGGCACCACGACGGCCAGCAGGTACGGCTGCGAGCTGTTGCCGTAGACGTAGATCTGGCGGACCAGCGGGCTGTTGCCGAATTCGGCCTCCAGCTTGGCCAGGGTCACGAACTCGCCCTGCGCCAACTTCAG
The DNA here is from genome assembly GCF_010731655.1 of Mycobacterium paraseoulense. Lineage (NCBI taxonomy): Bacteria > Bacillati > Actinomycetota > Actinomycetes > Mycobacteriales > Mycobacteriaceae > Mycobacterium > Mycobacterium paraseoulense. The sequence continues at coordinate 78,814 of NZ_AP022619.1, forward strand.
CACGTTGTTGCGGCGGTCGACGTACACCAGCTTGTCGGGTGCGACCTCGGCGAACACGTCGCCGGTCCGGTAGTAGCCGTCCTCGTCGAACACGTTGGCGGTGGTCTCGGCGCGCTTGTAGTAGCCGGGAAACATGTTCTCGGTCCGCAGCAACAGCTCGCCGCGCGGATACGGCCGGTCGGTGCTGAAGTAGCCCAGGTCCGGCACATCGACCAGCTTGTAGTCGATCACCGGCGGGCGCTGGATCTCGCCGTCGAACAGCACCATCCCGGCCTCGGTCGAGCCGTAGCCGTCCGTCAGGTGCATCTCGAGCAGGGACTCCACCCAGGTGCGCAACTCCGGTGAGGTGGGGGCCGAGCCCGTCATCGCGAAGATGAACCGCCCGCCCAGCAGGTACTGCCGCTGCTCGGCGAGCACCTCCGCCTCGATGGCTGTCCGGTCGGCACCCTCGGTCAGTCGCCGCTCGACCTGGCGCTGGAATTCGCCGAACAGGGTCTCCCAGATGCGCGGCACGAAGTTCAGCTCGGTGGGCCGCACCAGCTCGAGGTCTTCCAGCAGCGTCGACAGGTCGCTCTTCGCGGCGAAGTAGGCGGTGCCGCCGTTGCCCAGCGTGCCGTACAGGATGCCGCGGCCCATCACGTGGCTCATCGGCATGAAGTTGAGGGTGATCGACGCGGCGCTTTCCCCGAACCAGTTCCTGCTGCCCCGGCGCCAGATCTTGGCCACGTTGCTCTGGGGGTACATCGCCCCCTTGGGTGCGCCGGTGCTGCCCGAGGTGTAGATCAGCAGGGCCAGGGGGTCGGAGCCCTCGCCGTCCGGCAGCGGCGTGTCCGGCAGCGCCCTGCCGCGCTCGAGCAGCTCGGCCAGCGTCTCCACCGCGACGCCGGCGCCCGCCAGCCGCGTGCGCGCGGTTTCCAGCGCCTCGCGCTCGTCGTCGACCTCGGGGTGGTAGTCGAACGCCACCAGCTTGGCGGGCCGGTGGCCGCTCAGAATCAGCTCCACGGCTTCGGGCAGCTGGTTCGCGCTGGCCGCGATCACGGTGGGCTCGGTCTCGGTGACAATCGACTGCAGCGAGGCCAGCGACGCGCTGGTCTGCAGCGGCACCGACACCGCGCTGATCGTCGCCAGCGCCATGTCGATGGTGGCGTAGTCGACGCTGTTGAAGCCCAGCACACAGACCCGGTCACCGACGTGCACCTCGCCGTCGGCCCAGGCGCGGCCAAGCGCGGCGACCCGCTCGCCCAGCTGGCGATAGGTGATGGTCTCGAAGCGGGGGAGCAGCTCCAGCCGGGTGCGCCCGGTCGCCCCATCCTCGACGAATTCGACCACCCGGTGCGCCAGCGCGGGACGGTCGGCATACCCCTCGAGCACGGTGCGGATGACCTGCGGGAGTCGCATCCCGGGCTTCTCGACGGCGGCCTCGACCGCCGGGTCGGGGTGGGCGGCGGCGAACTGCGGGTCGTTGGCGGTCAGTTCCTCGATACGGCGCTCGAGCCGCTCGTCGCGATCAATGGTCGACATAAACAGTTTCCTCGCAATGAAAGATGGTGAGTCATTTTGCGCCAATGCGCCGACTGATAGAACGTTAGCTAAAGTAACGGTATTCCACCATGACCGCGGCCCGGCCGGTGTTGTGAGATTGCCCACGCCGACCGTCGATGCGCCAGGTCTAGAGGTCGCCGAGCAGCCCGCCCAATACGTCCAGCCCCTCGCGCAACAGCTCGTCGCCGATGGTCAGCGGGGGCAGCAGCCGGATGATGTTGCCGAACATGCCGCAGGTCAGCACGACGACTCCGGCGGCATGGGCCGCGGTGGACAACTTCTGCGTAAGCTCCGCGTCGGGCTCGGCGGTTCCCGACTTCACCAACTCGATGGCGATCATGGCGCCCCGGCCCCGCACGTCGCCGATCCGGTCATCGCCGGCCTGCAGGCGCAACAGCGGTTCGGTGATCAGCCGTTCCAGCTGTCGGGCTCGCTCGATCAGCCCGTCACTTTCGATCGTGGTGATGGTGGCCAGCGCTGCCGCACACGCGACCGGGTTACCGCCGAATGTGCCGCCCAAACCGCCGACATGCGATGCGTCCATGATCTCGGCGCGGCCGGTGACCGCCGAGAGCGGCAGCCCGTCGGCGATGCCCTTGGCCGTGCAGATCAGGTCGGGCTCGATGCCCTCGTGCTCGCAGGCGAACATCGCGCCGGTGCGGGCGAACCCGGTCTGCACCTCGTCGGCGATGAACACCACGTCGTTCTTCCGGCACCAGTCGAGCAGGGCGGGCAGGAACCCCTCGGCCGGCACGATGAATCCGCCTTCGCCCGCGATCGGCTCGATGATGACGGCGGCCAGGTTGTCGGCGCCGACCTGGCTCTCGATGACGTCGATCGCCCGGGCGGCGGCCTTCTCCCCATCGGTGGCCAGCTCCTTGTCCAGCAGGCCGTCCCGGTAGGGATAGGACACCGGGGCCCGGTAGACCTCCGGCGCGAACGGGCCGAAGCCGCTCTTGTACGGCTTGGACTTGGCCGTCAGCGCCATCGCCAGGTTGGTGCGGCCGTGGTAGGCGTGGTTGAACGCCACGACGGCGGGCTTGCGCGTGTACGACCGGGCGACTTTGACGGCGTTCTCGACCGCCTCGGCGCCGGAATTGAACAACACCGAGCGCTTCTCGCCGGTGCCCGGCGTGATCCGGTTGAGCTCCTCGGCGACGGCGATGTACTGCTCGTACGGCACGACCATGAAGCAGGTGTGGGTGAACTCGGCGACCTGCGCTCGCACCGCCTCCACCACCCGCGGCGAGGAGTTGCCGATGGTGGTCACCGCGATGCCGGACGCCAGGTCGATGAGCCGGTTGCCGTCGACGTCCTCGATGATGCCGCCGGAGGCGCGGGCCACGAACACCGGCAAGGAGACGTTCACCCCGTGCGACACCGCCGCGGCGCGGCGTTTGGTCAGTTCCAGCGAAGCGGGACCGGGGATTTCGGTGACCAGTTGGCGAGTCTGATCGAGGCCGGCCACGATTTTCTCCTCACCGCGGCGCGGCTGTCACGTCGCCACCCAAGCCTATCCGCCCCGGCGTCCGCGGGCCTCCCGCGCACCGCGGGGCTCGGGAGCGACCTGCAGCAATGGCACACTGGCCGGTACGAGGTGCGCGGCCCGCGGGTCGTCCCGGCACTAACGCCCTTCGACGCCACTACGAAAGACAGGCCCGTTCATGGAGAGTTTGATTCTGTTCCTGCCCTTCCTGCTCATCATGGGCGGGTTCATGTACTTCGCGTCGCGGCGCCAGAAGCGCGCGATGCAGGCCACCATCGACCTGCACGAGTCGTTGCGGGCCGGCGACCGCGTGCACACCACCTCCGGCCTTCAGGCCACGGTCGTCGCGATCACGGACGACACCGTCGACCTCGAGATCGCGCCCGGCGTGGTGACCACCTGGATGAAGCTGGCGATCCGCGACCGGATCCTGCCCGAGGACGACGAAGACCTGGCCGACGGTGACGACTCCGACGACCTGGCGGAATTCGACGAGGGCCGGCTGCCCAAGGATTCCTGACGGGAAATCCCAGCCCGGACGCCACGGCGGCGGGCCGCTTGCGCCACGGTCGCGCGCACGACACTAGGCTCGTCCGGGGTAAGAACCGATATTCGAGGAGATAGAAGGAACGTGGCATCGTCTTCGGCGCCGGTGCACCCTGCCCGCTACCTGTCGGTCTTCTTGTTGCTGCTCGTCGGCGTCTACCTGCTGGTGTTCCTGACCGGGGATAAGCGCGCCGCCCCCAAGCTCGGCATCGACCTGCAGGGCGGCACCCGCGTCACGCTGACGGCGCGCACCCCGGACGGGTCGCGCCCCAGCCGCGACGCGCTGGCGCAAGCGCAGCAGATCATCAGCGCGCGGGTCAACGGGCTGGGCGTCTCCGGTTCCGAGGTCGTGGTCGACGGCGACAACCTGGTCATCACCGTCCCCGGCAATGACGGCAACGAGGCTCGCAACCTGGGGCAGACCGCCCGGCTGTACATCCGCCCGGTGCTCAACTCGATGCCGGCGCAGGCCGTCCAGCCCAAGCCCGCCCCGCAGGCGGCCCCGCCGGCTCAGGCGCCGCCCCCGGGCCCGGCACCCTCTGGCCAGCCGGCGCCCGGTCAGGCGCCGCCCCCGGGCCAGGCGCCACCGCCGGCCGGCCAGCCCGCGCCGGCTCAGCCCGCGCCGCCGGGGGGCCGACCACCGGCCCAGCCGCGGCCGTACCCGCAGGACCCGCCGCCGCCCAGCCCCGCACCGCCCCCCGCGCCCGCGGGCAACGCGCCGCCGGCCGACGTGCCCCCGGCCGAGCAGCCGGCGCCGGCCGACCCGCGCAAGGAACTCGCCGAGCGCATCGCCGACGAGAAGAAGTGGCGGCAGAGCACCCGTCAGGGTGTTCAGTTCCTGGCGCTGCAGTTCCAGGCCACCCGCTGCGACAAAGAAGACATCCTGGCCGGCAATGACGACCCGAAGCTGCCGCTGGTGACGTGTTCGACCGACCACAAGGTGGCCTACCTGCTGGCGCCCTCGATCATCAGCGGCGACCAGATCCAGGACGCCACCTCGGGCATGAATCAGCGCGGCATCGGTTACGTCGTCGACGTGCAGTTCAAGCCGGCGGCGGCGAACACCTGGGCGGACTTCACCGCCGCCCACATCGGCACCCAGACCGCCTTCACGCTGGACTCCCAGGTGGTCAGCGCCCCGATGATCCAGGAGGCCATCCCCGGCGGCCGGACCCAGATCACCGGCGGTGACCCGCCGTTCACCGCCGCGACCGCCAAGCAGCTGGCCAACGTCCTGAAATACGGCTCATTGCCGCTGTCCTTCGAATCCTCGGAGGCCCAAACCGTCTCGGCGACACTGGGATTGACCTCGCTGCGAGCGGGGCTGATCGCGGGTGCGATCGGTTTGGTGTTGGTGTTGCTGTACTCGTTGCTGTATTACCGAGTGTTGGGCCTGCTCACCGCGCTCTCGCTAACCGCCTCCGGCGCAATGATTTTCGCCATCCTGGTGATCCTGGGCCGGCAGATCAACTACACCCTGGATCTTGCGGGCATCGCGGGTCTGATCATCGGCATCGGCACCACCGCGGACTCGTTCGTGGTGTTCTTCGAGCGCATCAAAGACGAGATCCGGGAAGGCCGATCGTTCCGGTCGGCGGTGCCCCGAGGCTGGGTGCGGGCCCGCAAGACGATCGTGTCGGGCAACGCCGTCACTTTCCTGGCCGCCGCGGTGCTCTACGCCCTGGCGATCGGCCAGGTGCGGGGATTCGCCTTCACGCTGGGTCTCACCACGATCCTCGACGTCGTGGTGGTGTTCCTGGTGACCTGGCCGCTGGTCTACCTGGCGTCCAAGTCGCCGACGTTGGCCAAACCCGCCTACAACGGCCTGGGCGCGATACAGCAGGTCGCCCGCGAGCGCCGGGCGTCGGCGCAAGTCAAGACGGGACGGGGATAGCGTGATGGCCTCCAAAGGCAAGGCCCAAACCGACGCGGCCGAAGCGACCGAGATCACCGAAGCCGGCGCGGTGGAGCAGGCCGCCGAGACCGGCGCCGCGCAGCCGCACCACAGCTTCCTCGCGCGGCTCTACACCGGCACCGGCGCGTTCGAGGTGATCGGCCGGCGTCGCCTCTGGTACGGGATCAGCGGGGCGATCGTCGCGGTCGCCCTCGTCAGCATCGTCTTGCGGGGCTTCACCTTCGGGATCGATTTCAACGGCGGCACCACGGTGTCGATGCCCACCGCGGGCTCGTCGGGCACCGTCACGACGGCCACCGTGTCCGACGTCTTCCGGAAGGCGATCGGCCGCGACCCGGAGTCGGTGGTGATCGTGGGCAACGGCGCCTCGGCCACGGTGCAGATCCGCTCGGAAACGCTGTCCAACGACCAGACGTCCAAGCTGCGCAACGCCCTGTTCGATGCCTTCCAGCCCAAGGGCGCGGACGGCAAGCCCAGCAAGCAGGCGATCAGCGACGCGGCGGTATCCGAGACCTGGGGTGATCAGATCACCGACAAGGCGGTGATCGCGCTGGTGGTGTTCTTGGCGTTGGTCAGCCTGTACATCACGGTGCGGTACGAGCGGTACATGGCCGTCTCCGCGCTGACGACCATGGTGTTCGACCTGACCGTGACCGCGGGGGTGTACTCGCTGGTCGGTTTCGAAGTCACCCCGGCCACCGTCATCGGCCTGCTGACGATCCTCGGTTTCTCCCTGTACGACACCGTCATCGTCTTCGACAAGGTCGAGGAGAACACTCACGGATTCCAGCACACCACCCGGCGCACGTTCGCCGAGCAGGCCAACCTGGCGATCAACCAGACGTTCATGCGCTCGATCAACACCAGCCTGATCGGGGTGTTGCCGGTGCTGGCGCTGATGGTCGTGGCGGTGTGGCTGCTGGGCGTCGGCACGTTGAAGGACCTGGCGCTGGTACAGCTGGTCGGCATCTTGGTCGGCACCTACTCGTCGATCTTCTTCGCCACGCCGCTGCTGGTCACCCTGCGCGAGCGCACCGAGCTGGTGCGCACGCACACCCGCCGCGTCACCCGCCGGCGCAAGGGCGGGGCCGAACCGGCCGAGGAGGCGAAGCCCACCGCGGACGAACCGGCGTCGTCGGAGACCACCGCATCGGTGTCGGCAACCTCCGACAAGCCCGCACCCAACAAGCCGGCGCCAGGCGCCCGCCCGGTGCGGCCGGCCGGGACCCGGCGTCCGAGCGGCAAGCGAAACGCCGGCCGGCGGTAGTCGCCATGGCCACCAGGTACCGCCTCGCTGGGGGCGCTATCGGTGTGGCCGCAATGCTCGTGGCGGCCGTCACGCTGTCCGCGTGCTCCGGCAGCGCCGCCGCCCAGATCGACTACGTGGTGGACGGCCCGCTGGTCACCTACAACGCCAACACCGTCGTCGGCGCCGCGTCGGCCGGGGCGCAGGCGTTCGCACGCACGCTCGCCGGCTTCAGCTATCACGGTCCGGACGGGCAAACCGTCGCCGACCGGGACTTCGGCACGGTCGCGGTGGTGAGCGGTTCACCGCTGGTCCTCGACTACCAGATCGCCGACAACGCCGTCTACTCCGACGGCAAGCCGGTGACCTGCGACGACCTGGTGCTGGCGTGGGCGGCCCAGTCCGGCCGGTATCCCGACTTCAACGCCGCCACCCGGGCCGGTTACCTGGACATCGCCAACGTCGAATGCCTGCCCGGTCAGAAGAAGGCCCGGGTGTCGTTCATCCCGGATCGCGGCGTCGTGGACTACAACCAGCTGTTCACCGCCACGTCGCTGATGCCGTCGCACGTCATCGCCGACCAGCTCCACGTCGACGTGACCGCCGCCCTGCTCAGCGGCAACACCCAACTCGTGCAGCAGATCGCCCGGCTGTGGAACACCATCTGGGACCTCAAGCCTGGGCTGGACCTGAAGAACTTCCCGTCGTCGGGGCCGTACAAGATCGAACGCATCCTCGACGGCGGCGCGGTGGTGCTCGTCGCCAATGACCGATGGTGGGGCCCCAGGGCCGTCACCAAGCGGATCACCGTCTGGCCGCAGGGTCCCGACATCCAGGACCGGGTCAACAACCGCAGCGTCGACGTGGTCGACGTCGCGGCGGGCTCGTCGGGAACGCTGACGACACCGGACAACTACGAGCGCGCCGACTCCCCGTCGGCCGGCATCGAGCAGCTGATCTTCGCGCCGCAGGGGCCGCTCTCGCAGCCCAAGGCCCGGCGCGCGCTGGCGCTGTGCACGCCGCGCGACACGCTCGCGCGCGACGCCGGGGTGCCGATCGCCAATTCCCGCCTGAACCCGGCCGCCGACGACCCCGCCACCGCCGGCGACGGTGCCGCCGAGGCCGGCCAGTTCGCCAAGGCGGACCCGGGCGCCGCCCGCGACGCGCTCGGCGGTGCGCCGATGACGGTGCGCATCGGCTACCACGGGCCCAACGCGCGGCTGGCGGTCAACGTCGGGGTCATCACCAAATCCTGTGCCGCCGCCGGTATCACCGTCGCCAACGTCGCGCTGGACACCTCCGGGCCCCAGGCGCTCAGGGACGGGAAGATCGACGTGCTCCTGGCCAGCACCGGCGGGGCCGCCGGTAGCGGGTCGACGGGCTCGTCGGCGATGGACGCCTACGATCTGCACACCGGCAACGGCAACAACCTGTCCGGGTACACGAACCCGCAGGTCGACGGCGCGATCGCGGCGCTGGCGGTGTCGGCCGACCCCGCCGAGCGCGTCCGGCTGCTGGGCGAGGCGGCGCCGATACTGTGGGGCGACATGCCCACGTTGCCCCTCTACCGCCAGCAACGCACCCTGTTGAGGTCGAAGAAGATGTACGCCGTGAGCAAGAACCCCACTCGCTGGGGTGCGGGCTGGAACATGGACCGATGGGCGCTGGTCCAGTGACCGGTGTGGGCGGGAGCGCGTCGGTTGCCAACGTCATCGCCTCGCTGTTGCGCGAGGTGTCCGACTTTCCCAAACCGGGGGTCCAGTTCAAGGACCTCACGCCCGTGTTCGCCGACCCGCGGGGGTTGACGGCGGTCACCGACGCGCTGGCCGAGATCGCCACGGGCGCCGACCTGGTGGCCGGGATCGACTCCCGCGGCTTCCTGGCCGCGGCGGCCGTCGCCGACCGGCTGCGCACGGGCGTGCTGGCCATTCGCAAGGGCGGCAAGCTGCCGCCGCCCGTGCACGCCGAGCACTACGACCTGGAGTACGGCAGTGCCACGCTGGAAATCCCCGCCGACGGCATCGACCTGCGTGGACGACACGTCGTGATCATCGATGACGTGCTGGCCACCGGGGGCACCCTCGCCGCGGCGGCCCGGCTGCTGGAACGCAGCGGCGCCCGTGTGATCGCGGCCGCGGTGATCCTCGAGCTGACCGCGCTCGGGGGCCGTCAAGCGGTCGCGGACTTGCCGCTGCACAGCCTCAGTCGCGTCTAGCGGCGCCCACCGCGCGATATCCTCGAGGTCGGAGGTGACCAACGTGGCGGACGAGAAGAGCGCGGCGCAGGCGCTTGACGCGCCCACCGACGCCGGCGACGCCCTGCTGGTCGGGGAGCCGGTCACGGCGCAGGCCGAGCCGCCGGAGCCGCCGACGGAGACGCTGAAGGTCCCCAGCAGCGCGTCTCGCCGGGTCCGGGCCCGGCTGGCCCGGCGGATGACCGCCCAGCGCACCACGCTCAACCCGGTGCTGGAACCGCTCGTGGCGGTGCACCGGGAGTTCTACCCGAAGGCGAACCTGTCGTTGCTGCAGCGCGCCTACGAGGTTGCCGACCAGCGGCACGCCACGCAGTTGCGCCATTCCGGCGATCCTTACATCACCCACCCCCTGGCGGTCGCGAACATCCTCGCCGAATTGGGCATGGACACCACCACTTTGGTGGCCGCGCTGTTGCACGACACCATCGAGGACACCGGTTACACGCTCGAGGCGTTGAGCGAGGAGTTCGGCGAGGAGGTGGGTCACCTCGTCGACGGCGTGACCAAGCTGGACCGGGTGGTGCTGGGCACCGCCGCCGAGGGCGAGACCATCCGCAAGATGATCACCGCGATGGCCCGCGACCCCCGGGTGCTGGTGATCAAGGTCGCCGACCGGCTGCACAACATGCGCACCATGCGCTTCCTGCCGCCGGAAAAGCAGGCCCGCAAGGCCCGCGAGACACTGGAAGTCATTGCGCCCCTTGCGCATCGGCTGGGCATGGCCAGCGTCAAGTGGGAGCTGGAAGACCTGTCCTTCGCAATCCTGCACCCCAAGAAGTACGAGGAGATCGTCCGGCTGGTCGCCGGCCGCGCGCCGTCGAGGGACACCTACCTGGCGAAGGTCCGCGCGGAGATCATCAACACCCTCAACGCGTCGAAGATCAAGGCGACGGTGGAGGGCCGCCCCAAGCACTACTGGTCGATCTATCAGAAGATGATCGTCAAGGGTCGCGACTTCGACGACATCCACGACCTGGTCGGCATCCGCATCCTGTGCGACGAGATCCGGGACTGTTACGCCGCGGTCGGCGTGGTGCATTCGCTGTGGCAGCCGATGGCCGGGCGGTTCAAGGACTACATCGCCCAGCCCAGATACGGTGTCTACCAGTCGCTGCACACCACCGTGGTCGGGCCGGAGGGCAAGCCGCTGGAAATCCAGATCCGCACCCGGGACATGCATCGCACCGCCGAATACGGCATCGCGGCACACTGGCGCTACAAGGAAGCCAAGGGGCGCAACGGCGTTCCGCATCCGCACGCCGCCGCCGAGATCGACGACATGGCCTGGATGCGTCAGCTGCTCGACTGGCAGCGGGAGGCCGCCGACCCGGGCGAGTTCCTGGAGTCGTTGCGCTACGACCTTGCGGTGCAAGAGATCTTCGTGTTCACCCCGAAAGGTGACGTCATCACCCTGCCCAACGGGTCGACGCCCGTGGACTTCGCCTACGCGGTGCACACCGAGGTCGGCCACCGGTGCATCGGCGCCAGGGTCAACGGGCGGCTGGTTGCGCTGGAGCGCAAGCTGGAAAACGGCGAAGTCGTCGAGGTTTTCACGTCGAAGGCGCCCAACGCCGGCCCGTCGCGCGACTGGCAGCAGTTCGTGGTGTCGCCGCGCGCCAAGGCGAAGATCCGGCAGTGGTTCGCCAAGGAGCGCCGTGAGGAGGCGCTGGAGACCGGCAAGGAGGCGATGGCCCGCGAGGTGCGCCGCGGCGGGCTTCCCTTGCAGCGCTTGGTCAATGGCGAGTCGATGGCCGCGGTGGCCCGCGAACTGCACTACGCGGACGTGTCCGCGCTCTACACCGCGATCGGCGAGGGCCATGTGTCGGCGCGCCATGTCGTGCAGCGGCTGCTGGCCGAGCTCGGCGGAATCGACCAAGCCGAAGAGGATCTCGCCGAGCGGTCCACACCGACGACCATGCTGCGGCGCCCGCGCAGCAGCGACGACGTCGGGGTCTCGGTCCCCGGCGCCCCGGGCGTGCTGTCCAAGCTGGCCAAGTGCTGCACCCCGGTGCCCGGCGATGCGATCATGGGGTTCGTCACCCGCGGCGGGGGTGTGAGCGTGCACCGCACCGACTGCACCAACGCCGCGTCGCTGCAGCAGCAGTCCGAGCGCATCATCGAAGTGCATTGGGCGCCGTCGCCGTCGTCGGTGTTCCTGGTGGCCATCCAGGTCGAGGCGCTCGACCGGCACCGGCTGCTCTCCGACGTCACCCGGGTGCTGGCCGACGAGAAGGTCAACATCCTGTCGGCGTCGGTCACCACATCCAATGACCGGGTGGCGATCAGCCGGTTCACCTTCGAGATGGGTGACCCCAAGCACCTCGGGCATCTGCTCAACGTGGTGCGCAACGTCGAGGGCGTCTTCGACGTCTACCGCGTGACGTCGGCGGCTTAACGGACCTGACGGCCGCGGCTAGCCGACGCGGACCGAGGTGATGGTGACCGGGTTGGTGGGGGCGCCACTCTGACGATTGCCGGCGATGCCCGCCTGGGCGATCTTGTCGAGAACCGCCAGGCCCGCCTCGTTGATGGTGCCGAATACCGTGCTCTGGGGCGCCAATTCCGAATCCCGGAAGATCAGCGAGAACTGGCTGCCGTTGGTGTTGGGTCCGTCGGTGGCCATGATCACGGTGCCGCGGGGGTACATCACGGTGGCCCGAAGGGCGGGATCCCCGGCCGGGTACTGGTTGGTGGGGTATTCGTCGGCGAACTGGTAGCCGGGGCCACCGGAGCCGTCGGATTCCGGACCGCCGCACAGCAGCGACCCCCCATCGGTGGAGTCGATCAGGCGCGCGCACTGGGTGTTGTCGAAGAACTGCTGCTTCGCCAGGCTGACGAAGCTGTTGACCGTGCATGGCGATTCGGAGTTGGCGAGCTGAACACCGATGTCACCGAAGTTGGTGGTGATGGTGGCCGGGATCTGCGGCGGCTCGGTCGACACCCTGCCCGACCGGGGCGGGCTGACGGGCTTGACGATGGTGTCGGGCGCGCTCGGATAGTCGCAGTTTGCGCCCGGATCCGCCGGCGGAGCGAACGCCGGTAGCGGCGGGACCGTCGCCGTCGCCTGGGCCGTCGGCCCGGGATTGGACCCGAGCCTGCCCGGCACCCGCGCGCGCGTCGGGGTGCTCGACGCCGCGCTGTTGGTGGGGCCGTCGTTCTCGGTGACCAGCGCGATGACCAACGCCACCACCGCGGCCAGCGCCAGGGCCGACGCGCCGACGATGCCCAGCAGCAGGCGCCGGGAGTGCGTGGGCGGGTGATACGGCGGCCGCGGATCGGGATTGGCGCCCGTCGGGGGGAAGTCCGGTGTGGGTGACGCGGCGGTCGGTGGCGGCGGTGGGGGCCCCGGCGCCGCGGCTGCCGCCGGGACGGCCAATGCCGCCCGGGCGGCTTCGGCGAGTTCCATCGCCGACTGGTAGCGGTGGTCGGGATCTTTGGCCATGCCACGGGCGACCACCGCATCGAGGGCCGCGGGCACCCCGGCTGACGTCGTCGACGGTCGCGGCGGCGGGGTGTTCAGGTGTGCGTTGAGTTGTTCCTCGAGGCTGTCGCCGGCATAGGGCCGCTTGCCGGTCAGACACTCGTGCAGCACGCAGGCCAACGAATACACGTCGGCGCGGTGATCCGTCGTGCCCCTGAACCGCTCGGGTGCCATGTAGGCGACGGTGCCCATCGTGTGCCCGGTCTGCGTGAGCGAGGTGTCCGCCATGGCGCGGGCGATGCCGAAGTCGATCAGGTAGACGAAGTCACGCGCGTTGGTGACCAAGATGTTCTTCGGCTTGATGTCGCGGTGGATGAGGCCCACCTGGTGTGCGCTGTCCAGCGCCGCGGCGACCTGTTCGATCACCGCGACGGCGCGCTCGGGGGACAGCCGCCCGCCGTTCTCCTCGATGTACTGCAGCAGGTCGCGGCCCTCGATGAGCCGCATGTCGACGTAGAGCCGTCCGTCGATCTCGCCGTAACTGTGGATGGGCACCACGTGCGGATCGTTGAGGCTTGCCGCTATGCGCGCCTCGCGGCGGAATCGTTGCTGAAACTGTTGATCCTCGGCCAAGTTCGGGGGCAGCACCTTCAGGGCGACGACCCGATCGGTCGCGGCGTCGTAGGCGCGATACACCTCTCCCATCCCGCCGCGCCCCAGGACGTCCAGCAATTGGTATTGCCCGAAAGACTGTGACCCCACGCCACGACCTTAAGCGGTGCACCGCCCGCAGGCCGCGCGATTCTCACCAAACCGGGGCTGCGTTGCGCGGCTTGGCTTTAGTCGAGCAGCAGCGACGTGATGGTGACGTCGGAAGCCGGTGCGCTGTCCTCACCGCCGCCGGCGACGCCGGCCTTGGCGATCTTGTCCAGCGTGGCCAGCCCGTCGGGCTGGATGGTGCCGAAGACCGTGTATTGGGGCGGCAGCTGGGAGTCCTTGTACACCATGAAGAACTGGCTGCCGTTGGTCCCGGGCCCGGCGTTGGCCATCGCCAGGGTGCCGCGCGGGTAGAGCACGGGCTGTTGGGCCTTCGGGTCGTTCGGCGGGTACTGGTCGGTCGGGTACTCGTTGGCGAATTGGTACCCCGGACCGCCGGTGCCGTCGCCCTTGGGGTCACCGCACTGCAGCACGCCCAGGTCCGGCGATGTGGTCAGCCGGTGGCATTTGGTGTTGTCGAAATATTTCTGGCCGATCAGGCTCGCGAAACTGTTTACCGTGCAAGGTGATTCGTTGTTGGCGAGCATCAGCCCGATGCGGCCCTGGTTGGTCACCATGCTGGCGCTCACTTGGGCCGGGTCGGTCGGCACCTTGCCGGTGCGCGGCGGCTTGACCTGCTTGGCCGCCGGTTCCGGTGACGCCGGGTACTGGCAGTTGGCGCCCAGGTCGGCCGACGGCTTGAACGCCGGCAACGGCGGAACGGGCGGCGTCGGTCCGGCGGGCGTGGTGGTCTCGGGGGAGCTGCTGGCCGCGGAGGAGGTGGAGCTCGCGGCGCTGTTGCTCTTGTGCTCGTGTTTGTTGTTGATCACGGCGAGCACCACCGCGACGACCACGGCCACGGCCACGATCGAGCCGGCGGCGATCACCACGATCCGGCGCATCTTGGCTTGCTTCGCGCGGCGCTCCAGTTGCCGTTCGAGCTTGCGCTTGGCGTTGGCACGTCGTTGTTCATTGGTCGGCACGGCCGTATGCCTCCATGGTCGGTAAGTCGGCTGCCCGCAAAAGGCGTCGGTGGCCAGCTCAGGCTAATGTGGGCGCCGCGACCGGTGTCAAGTGGGGCCCGTGGGAAACTGGGAACCGTGTTGATCACCGGATTTCCCGCCGGCGTGTTGCAGTGCAACTGCTACGTGCTGGCCGAGCGGCCGGGGACGGACGCCGTCATCGTGGATCCGGGGCAGCGGGTGATGGGCTCGTTGCGGCGCATTCTCGACGAGAATCGGCTGACCCCGGCCGCGGTGTTGCTCACCCACGGCCACATCGACCACATGTGGTCCGCGCAGAAGGTGTCCGACACCTATGGCTGCCCGACCTACATCCATCCCGAGGACCGATTCATGCTGAAAGACCCGATCTACGGCCTGGGCCCGCGGGTGGCGCAGCTGATGGCGGGTGCCTTCTTCCGGGAGCCCAGGCAGGTCGTCGAGCTGGACCGGGACGGCGACAAGCTCGATCTCGGCAGCGTGACCGTCAACGTCGATCACACCCCCGGGCACACGCGCGGATCGGTGGTCTTCCGGGTCGCCGGAGACAAAGCCGGCGGCAAAGAGGTGGTGTTCACCGGTGACACCCTGTTCGAGCGCTCGGTGGGCCGCACCGACCTGCACGGCGGCAGCGGCCGCGACCTGCTGACCTCGATCGTGGAAAAACTGCTGGTGCTCGACGACGAGACGGTGGTCCTGCCGGGGCACGGCAACGCCACCACCATCGGCGCCGAGCGGCGTTTCAACCCGTTCCTCGAAGGCCTGAGCCCGTGACGCAGTTCTCGGCGTTCTTCGCGCCCAAGGGGGTGCCGGACTACGTCCCGCCGGACTCCGCGCAGTTCGTGGCCGTGCGGGACGGATTGCTCGGTGCGGCACGCCGGGCCGGCTACGGCGACATCGAGTTGCCCATCTTCGAAGACACCGGCCTGTTCGCCCGCGGCGTCGGCGAATCGACCGACGTGGTGTCCAAGGAGATGTACACCTTCGCCGACCGCGGCGACCGCTCGGTCACGTTGCGCCCCGAGGGCACCGCCGGGGTGGTGCGCGCGGTGATCGAGCACGGCCTGGACCGCGGGGCGTTGCCGGTCAAACTCTGTTATGCGGGCCCGTTCTTCCGCTACGAGCGTCCCCAGGCCGGCCGTTACCGACAGCTGCAGCAGGTCGGCGTGGAGGCGATCGGTGTCGACGATCCGGCGCTGGACGCCGAGGTGATCGCCGTCGCCGACGCCGGGTTCCGTTCCCTCGGGCTGGACGGCTTCCGCCTGGAGCTCACCTCGCTGGGCGACGACAGCTGTCGCCCCCAGTATCGGGAGCTGTTGCAGGACTTCCTCTTCGGGCTCGACCTCGACGACGAGACGCGCAGGCGCGCCGCGATCAACCCGCTGCGGGTCCTCGACGACAAGCGACCCGAGGTGCGGGCCATGACGGCCGACGCGCCGGTGCTGCTCGACCACCTGTCCGATGTCGCCAAACAACACTTCGACACCGTGCTGGCCCACCTGGACGCGTTCGGCGTGCCCTACGTCATCAACCCGCGCATGGTGCGCGGGCTGGACTACTACACCAAGACCACCTTCGAGTTCGTGCACGACGGTCTGGGCGCCCAATCCGGGATCGGCGGCGGGGGCCGCTACGACGGCCTGATGCACGAACTCGGCGGGCAGGCCCTGTCGGGCATCGGGTTCGGGCTCGGCGTGGACCGCACCCTGCTGGCGCTGCGGGCCGAGGGCAAGAGCGTGGGGGAGACCACCCGCTGCGACGTGTTCGGGGTGCCGCTGAGCGACCAGGCCAAGCTGAAGCTGGCGGTGCTGGCCGCCCGGCTGCGCGCCTCGGGTGTCCGGGTCGACATGGCCTATGGCGACCGCGGCCTCAAGGGCGCGATGCGCGCGGCCGACCGTTCCGGTGCCCGCATCGCGCTGGTCCTCGGCGACCGGGACATCCAGTCCGGCACGGTCGGGGTGAAGGATCTCACCACCGGGGATCAGGTGAGCGTGGCCATGGATTCCGTTGTGGCCGAGGTGCTTTCGCGGCTAACCCGCTGACCGGCGGCGCGGGCACGCGCTAGGTGACGATATCGCGGGGGTTTTGCGCTAATTCGGCAAGTTGGCCAGGAAGCACCGCACCTGGGTGGCGGCGTCACTCGGCTTGACTCCCATGTCCACCAATCTTTGGACTATTTGCGCAGAGGGCACGCCGCCACTGAAATCCGTCCACATCACGTGCACGCTGGGAAACCAGTCTTCTGCGGAAACTCCCGGCGGTGGGGGCTTCGCATCGCCGCCGAGGCACTGAACGTAACCATCGACGCCGGTGTCGGCGTGAGCGGGCGACGCCCCGATCAGCACGGCGGTGGTCACGCAGACCGCCGCGGCGACATAGGTGAACCGCATGCCGCAATATACCTCGCCTTCGCATTGTCTAACGAAGAGCATTGTCTAACGAAGAGCATTGTCTAACGAAGGCAAATCTCGGGCCGCCCACCGCGAACGGCCCCGGCCCCGCCCGGGGACGCGGGTCAGCTTTTCTTGCTGGGAATGATGATGACGACTATCAACGTGAGAATCGAGAAGAACAGCCCGAGAATTCCCCAGCCCAGCGGATTGCGGCCCTTCATCATTGCGATAACCCCGCACACAATTGCAGCGATGACACTGCCGATCGCGACGAAGATCCCTTTGATGCCGCGGAGGATAAAGCCCGCCGCGACCGGGTCCGAACTCGCCAGAATCACCGAGTGCAACATGTCAGGTCCTTTCATGAGGGGCTGTGGGGTGATACCCGCACGAATGAGCGACAAAACCGCTGCCGAATATTGGCGTTTATCCAAAACCCCCGCTTCCGGGCGGAAACACGGCATACGCCGGTTTATCCGCGTGGATAACCGCGGCGTACGGTGCGGTCGAGAATTCCGAGGGTCGCCCGCAATGCCGCCTCGGACAGGATCGGGAAAATTCCGGCTTCCCGCCACTTGGGGTCGATTTTCGACCAGTCGTAGAACGAGGTGACCACGGTCGCCGAGCCGTCTTCGGTGGGCTGGAGCCGATAGCCGTAGACGTGACCGATCGGCGGTTGGATTTGACCGAGAACCGTCCACGCGATCAAACGATCCTGTTCGAATTCGGTGATGTCGACGGTGACGTCGTATTTACCGAATTGCGGAAAGTCGTTCAGCGCTTCGCGGTCCATGTGCACGACGAACCGCTCACCGACGCGACGTACCGGATCGCCGTCCGCGTCCTGCAGCATCCCGGACGAGTCGATCGCGACGTGCCCCTGCGGGTCACACAGCACGGCGAAGATGTCCGGCGGCGCCGCCGCGATGGTCCGCTGAACCTCGATGCGTTCGGTCATGGGTCCCTCGCGGCCGGAGTAGGTACGACAGGGTCGTCGCTCACTCTACGACCGTCGCGGCACTTTCGGTGCCCTCGCTACCCCGCGGATCCGCGCGGGGTGCGCGTCGGATTCGGGTTCATCAGCCGTCCGTGCGCGATCACCGATCCGTGTTGCTTGAGACGCTGGATGCGGGTGCTGACCTCGTAGGTGAGGACCTCGTCGATGGCCCCCAGGCGGGTGGTGAGGTACTCATACAAGTCGTGGACGTCACGGCAGATGACGACGGCCATCAGGTTCTTGCTTCCGCTGACGGCGGCGGCGAAGGCGACTTGGTCGTGCGCTGCGATCTGTTCCCCGACGCGGTGTACGTGCTGGGGTGCGGCGGTCAGCCAGAGCATGGCGCTGAGGGGGTGACCGAGTCGCTCGGGAAGCACATCGACGTCGTAGAGCAACGACCCGGCCGCTTCGAGCGCCGCCAGCCGCCTGCGGACTCGCGCCACCGACCAGCCCGTGCATTCGGCCAGCCGCGAGTGGGGGGCGCGGCCGTCGTCGGCCAGCGCGTCGAGCATGGGCCGGTCCTCGACAGTGGGCCGGGACGGCCGGCCGGTTACCGGGCGGTCGACAACACCGAGAAGTTGCTCGGCCTGTTGCGCGTTGAGCTTGTGGCCGTAGCCCGTCCACGGTGCGGTGGTGGGTCGCCCGAAAGTGTGCAGCACCACATCGATGTCGATGTCGATGACCGAACTCGTTCGCGGAAGCCGCTGTAGCAGAACGTCTTCGCGACTCTCGCCGAGCGGTGCCCGGATAGTGCAGACCAGGTCGGTCCAACCCGACAGGACGTTGGCGTGGGATACATCCGGGCTCCGAATCAGCGCGTCGGCCAGGTGCGGTATGCGGTCGGGCTTGGCGTGTATCCGGCAAACCCAATGGGCCCAATCGGTACCGCCGTCGACCCCCTCCAGCCCCACGACGCGCACGACCCCGTTCCGGCGCAGCCGGTGGTAGCGCCGGGCGACCGTTTGTTCGGTCGCTCCGACAACCTCGGCGATCCGGCGAAACGGCACCCTGGGCGATATCTGCAACGCATGCAGAATCTGTCCGTCCAGCGAGTCGATCATGAGTGATAGTAGACACGCATCGGCGATCAATGAGGATTTCTGGGCTCTTCGGGCCGCACATTGGCAATTCCGTTGCCGCCGCTGCCAGCCTTGCATCGTGAAGTTGATGCGCAACGTCGTCCTGGTCACCGCGGGAGCCCCGCCGGGATCGTCGTCGGCACCGCCCGGGCCGTCCGGTTCGTCCGGCGCCACGGCTCGTGCGGCGAAGTCTCCGGTGCCGTCAACCGGACGCCCCAGAACGAAATAGCGGAGGATGCCATGCACATCGGGATCGGACTGCCGGGCCACATTGCCCACGTGCCCGGGCCGTTGACCGTCCAGTGGGCGCGCCGGGCGGAACACCGGGGATTCGCCGGCCTGGCGACCATAGACCGGCTGGTCTATGAAAGCCTCGATTCGATCGTTGCCCTGTCCGTGGCCGCGGGCGCGACCAGTGAAATCGGTTTGACCACAAACGTTCTGCTGGCACCGCTGTATCCGGCCACACTGCTCGCCAAGCAAGTCGCCACCGTGGCGGCGGTCGCAGGCGGCCGGCTGACCCTGGGCCTGGGCGTGGGCAGCCGGACCGACGACTACGCGGCGGTCGGTGTCGACTTTGGCCGGCGGGGGCGCCTTCTTGACGCGTCGGTGGGGCTGATGCGCGAGGCGTGGCGCGCCACCCCGGTCACCGGTGACAGAGCGCTGTGCCCGGCGCCGGTACAGGTCCCCATCGTGTTCGGCGGAAAATCGGAGGCGACCCTGCGCCGCGTCGCGACCGTGGGCGACGGCTGGTCGGCCGGCGCCGTGCGTGACTACCACAACCAGTCCCTATTCGCCGATCGGATACGCGACGCGTGGCGGGGAGCGGGCCGGGCGGGCAGGCCGCAGCTGCACGCCAGCGTGAACTTCGCCTTCGGTGATGAGGAGACCGTCCGCGCCGGACGGTTGCACCTGCAGTCCTATTACGGATTCGTGCCCGACTACGCGGCTCTCAACGTGGCCGACATGTTGACCGCGCCGCAGGACGCGGCGGCCACCGTTCACGCCTACCGCGACCTCGGCTTCGACGGGCTCGTCTTTCATCCCTGTGTCGCCGCGCTCGATCAGGTCGACCGCCTCGCCGACGCGGTGCTCTGAACCGCGAGATGCGCGGCCGCCACTGACGCGCGGGAGGCTTGACAACCAATCGAACGAATGTTCGAATTGGTCATGCGCTGGGCGGGCCAGGCCGTCGCGGTCAACGGCGATCCGATCGAGGACGGGGCGCTGCCGGGGCTGCAGCGCATCGGTTTCGTCCGGAGCGTGCGCGCCCCGCAGTTCGAGGGGATCACCTTTCACGAGGTGCTGTGCAAGTCCGCGCTGAACAGGGTGCCCGGCGCTTCGGCGCTGCCCTTCCGCTTCACCGTCAACGGCTACCGCGGCTGCTCGCACGCGTGCCGCTACTGCTTTGCCCGGCCGACCCATGAATACCTGGACCTCAACTGCGGCAACGACTTTGACAGCCAGGTCATCGTCAAGACGAACGTCGTCGAGGTGCTGCGCCGCGAATTGCGGCGGCCGTCGTGGCGGCGCGAGATCGTCGCGCTGGGCACCAACACCGACCCCTACCAGCGGGCGGAAGGGCGCTACGCGCTGATGCCGGGCATCATCTCCGCCCTGGCCGAATCCGGCACGCCGCTGTCGATACTGACCAAGGGCACGCTGCTGCGGCGCGACCTGCCGTTGATCGCCGATGCGGCCGGGCGGGTTCCGCTGTCGGTCGCAGTGTCGCTGGCAATCGGCGACGCGGCCCTGCATCGAGACGTCGAGCCCGGAACCCCCACGCCGCAGGCGCGGCTGGCCCTGATCGGCGCGATCCGCGACGCCGGCCTGGATTGCCACGTGATGGTGGCGCCGGTGCTGCCCCACCTGACCGACTCCGTCGAGCAGCTCGACGGATTGCTCGGTCAGATCGCGGCCGCCGGCGCCACCGGTGTCACGGTCTTCGGCCTGCACCTGCGGGGCTCGACCCGGGGCTGGTTCATGTCCTGGCTCTCGCGCTCGCATCCCGAGCTGGTGGGCCGCTACCGCGAGCTGTACCGGCGCGGGGCGTACCTGCCGCCCGGTTACCGCGAGATGCTGCGGGAGCGGGCCGCGCCGCTGATCGCGACGTACCGGCTGGGCGGCGATCAGCGCTCGTTCCGTCAGCCCGCCCCGGCGTCCCGGGCGGAGCCGGAACCCGTTCAGGCGACGCTGTTTTGAACTAGGCCGGCCTGTCCCGGCGCGGCTTGGTCAGGGTGAACCGGTCCACCACGGTCACTTCGCCGAACGGCCCACTGAGCGCGTAGTGCGTGGCCTTGATCGAGGTGTTGCCGCCGGGCGGGCCCGGGTCCACGTCGAACGCCGCGAAGCCGTAAGGATTGTCCCGGTCGCGGAAGGCGGACCACGGCGCGTCCTCCAAGACGTAGATCGGCGACTTGCGCCCGAGGCCGGGGTCGAACGCGCCGACCCCGGTCAGCACGCGGCAGCGCGGCTCGGGGAAGAAGAACGCATTGGTGGGCGCGGACGTGCCGCCGCCGCCGATGACGACGTGCACCGTTCCCTTGGTGGGGTCGATGACGTCGGTGCGGGTGTCCACGGGTATCGGCGTTCGGGTGTCGGTCTGCTGCGTGCCGCGCAACGGGTGCGACCGTTCGTAATGGTGTTCGTGGCCGCATACCACCAGGTCGACCTGATAGTGGTCGAACAATGGCAGCCATTCCTCGCGGATGCCCAGGTCGGCACCGTTCGCGGGCTGGTCGGCGGTGGAGATCGCCGTCTGGTGCATGCACACAACGATCCAGTCGATGTCCGGGTCCCGCCGGGCGGCGGCGAGTTCGGCTGCCAGCCAACGCTTTTGCTCGCCGCCCGAGTAGCCGTGCACGTAGAAATTGCCGCCGTCCTGAAACGCCACGTCGTCGTTGTTCAGGCTGACCACCCGCACCGAGCCGGCGGTGAACGAGTACCACAGTCCGCGGGTCTCGGGGCTCGATCCCGAGTCGGGCACCGAAAAGTACGTTTGATAGGCGCCGTAACCGATGGGGCCGTTACCCGATTCGTTCTCGTGGTTGCCGGCCGCCGGCATCCACGGCCGGTAGCGGGCCGAGCGCGTGTTGTTCTCGAACCAGGCCGACCAGGTGCGGATCCGGTCTTGGGCGAGGTTGGCGTAGCACAGGTCGCCGTTGACCAGGTTGAACAGCGGCGCCATGCGTTCGATCGCGAGGGTGGTGTCGGCGGACGCGGGCGACCCGATGTTGTCCGTGCCGTAGCTGCCGTCGGGCATCCGCTCCACCGTCGGCGTCGACTGATCGCCGAAACTGGTGAAGCGAAACGGTTTTCGCCCAGACGGCGCGGTGCGGATGGTGCCCATTTCCGGCTCCGCGCCGTCGTGCACGGCGGCGTAGACGTAGTCGGTGTCCGGGGTGAGGTTCGTCAGGCGGGCGTGGTTCACGCGGACTTCGGTGTTGGACTTGGCGTCGCGATAGGTGCGGGTTTCGGCGGCGACCGTGCGCCCGAGGCCCGACGCCGGAGTGCCGAGCAGGACGCGCGGGTTGCGGACCGCGTCGACGGTGTGCCACGACACCACCGCCTCGGTGCCGGCGTTCCGGCCGAATTGCAGGTGCAGCCCGGTCACCGGCGGCGCGCCGTCACGGCTGGGCTGATACCACAGGGCCGGTGCGCTGGGCCGGGACCAGACCAGGGCGGCCCCGCCCCCGACGCCTGCCCCGAGGGCGGCCGAGACCGCGCTGGTCGTCAACAGCCTGCGCCGGCTGATGCCGGGGGCGCGGTCGTTGCCGTGGGGTGCTGGGGGATCGTCGACCACCCCTGCTTCATACCCGAGCGCGGTGAACGTCCGCGGAACGGCGACCGCTAGTGCAGGTGCGGCTCGAGCAATCCGGCCTGGCCGGTGGATGGCGGCCGGCCGGCCAGCCACTTACGGGTGGCCGCGTGCGATCGCTCGATAAGCGTTGCGCCGTTCGAGAAGTCGGCGCCGGAGGTGGCGACGGGGCACAGCGGCCGGATGACGCGCAGGTCGACCGCGCGCTCGAAGCGCTCGACGTCGACGGCCAGGCGATGGTTCACGGCCAGGGTCATGGCGTGCAACACCATGTTGACCGCCGTCTTCGGCGCCGCGGGCAGGGCGCACGAGTACCCGGTGGGCAGCACCCAGACGCGGTCGGCGCCCAGCGCGACCGCGTGCGACACCGGCGTGTTGTTCACGACGCCGCCGTCCATCAGGTCGCGCCCGTTGATCCGCACCGGCGGGAAGACGCCCGGGATGGCGGCGCTGGCGGCGATGGCATCGACGGCGTTGCCCGACGACAGCAGGACGTCGCCGCCGGAGATCACGTCGGTGGCCACCACGTGCAGCGGGATCGGGGCGTCCTCCAGCCGGGCGAACTGCAATTTGTCGGACAGCAGCCGCCGCAACCCGGTGTTGGGGACCAGGTGCGGCCGGCGGCCCAGCATGCCCATCGCGCCGGCGATCGGGTGAGTGGGGAAGATGTCCCTCCGCGACAGCGACGTCCACAGCTCGGCCAGTCCGCGAATCCCCGGACCGTCGGGCCGTGAGGCGATCCATCCGCCGTTGACCGCGCCCACGGACGTCCCGACGATCAGGTCGGGGCGTTCCCCCTCGTCGGCCAGCGCCAGCAGCATTCCGACGTGGATCGCGCCGAGGCTGGCCCCGCCGGACAACACGAAGGCCGTGGGCACAAATGCATACTAGGGACCTTTTGCGTGGGTGGTGCCGTAACGAATTGGGTAGCGTTTTCGATATGACGAACGTGCGAATAGTGACCACGGGGGTCGCGGCGGCGACGTTTGCGGCCACCGCAGCGGTGGCCGTCACGCCCGCGACCGCATCGGCGGACCCGGCCGGCCACCAGGTGACCTACACCATCACCGCCACCGGCAACCTCACCGGCAACGTGCGCTACATGAACACCGATCCGCCCAGCCAGGCGGCGTTCAACGCCAACTCGTCGCAGTACTTGAACAGCGTGCAGACGGCGTTCGCCGCGGGGCAGCCGCTGGTGTACAACGCGACCCTGGCCGACCCGAATCAGTGGGCGTTCGTGAACGCGAGCGGCGGGTGCCACTGGCCGGACTGCGATTCCTCGAACACGCCGCAGATTCAGTGCCAGATCGCCGTCGACGGCCAGGTCGTGGTGACACAGAGCGCCACCACCGGGGTCACCTGCTCGACGCGACCCTGGTGAGTCGCTGACCGCCGGTTTCGCCGATAGCGAGCACCACGCCGCCTTCGCGGCGGTTCAGTGGTGCACCCGCAACGCGAGGTAGTACTCGTGTCGCCGCGTGCTGTCGAGGGTGTAGCCCACCGCCTTCGTCACCCCGTCGTGGTCGGACTCCAGCCAGCGTTCGGTGTGCTGGCGCTCGAATTCGGTCCACGACGGCACGGTGAACCTCTCCAGGATCGTGTCGGGGTGCTCGAGGCTGTGATACAGGCCCCAGCTGTGACCTCCCGTGCGCAACCGCGAGCGCCGCACCGCGCCCATCGCGCCGACGAACTCTTCGAGGTTCTCGGTCGCCACCCGATACCGGACGGTCACCAGCACCGGCCCGTCGTTGGGGCATGGTTCGAACATGACCATCGGCGTCGGCCAGGCCCGCGAAATGTCGCGGCTCAGCTTCCCGGTCTCCGGCCGCAACCCGAGCGGGACGACGCTGAGGGCGGCGGCGCCCAGCAACACCGCCGACACCGTCAACGCCACGCCAAGCCCCTCGCGCGTGGCGATGAGGCCCCAGAGATACGAGCCGATGGCCTGAGATCCGGTGAAGACCAACAGGTACATCGCCAGCCCGCGGGCGCGGACCCAGCGCGGCAGGTGCAGCTGCGCGGCGGCGTTCAACGTCGTCAGGGTGATCAACCAGGTCATCCCCGACAACACCAGGAACGGCGTCGCCGCGGCGAACGGCAGCCAGACCGCCGCGAGCGTGGCAACGCCGTACCCCGCCGCGCAGCCGGCCAGCAGGGTGTTGGGCGGCACCTTCTGGCGCAGCGCACCGGGAACCGCCACGGCGAGCAGCGCGCCCACGCCGATGGCACCCAGCGCCACACCGTAGCCACCGGCTCCCAGGTGCCAGGTGTCGGCGGCGGTGACCGGTAAGAGCGCCAACAGGGCCGAAGCGGGGAAGACGAAAAGGGCTGCGCGCAAAAGTATCCGGCGGAAGATCGGACCGTTGACCGCGTAGGCCAGTCCGGTGACGATGGCCTGGCCGAGGTGTTCTCGTTCGGTGGGCGCGATCTGTGTGGGCGGGCGCCACGCAGCCAAGGCGATGATGATGCCGACGAACGAGATCGCGTTGATCGCGAAGACCGCTGCGGCACCGGCCCACGCCAGGACGACGCCGCCGATGGCGGGGCCGACCACTCGGGCGACGTTCACCGAGACGCTGGCCAATGTGGCGGCGGCCGTTATCTGCTCGCGCGGGACGACCTCGGGTTGAATCGCCTGCCAGGCCGGGGCGGTCAGCGCCGAGGCGACGCCGATGGCCAAGGTGAACAGCAGCAGCGCCGCGGGGGTGAGGTGGCCGAAGTAGGTCAGCCCCGCCAACGCCAGCGCTACCAACACCGCATAGGACTGCAGGAACATCAGCAACCGGCGCTGATTGAACACGTCGGCGAGCGCGCCGGCGAACAATGCCAACAGCAGCGTCGGCCCCAGGCTTGCCGTCTGGACCAGTGCCACGATCGTGGCGCTGCTGTGATCTTCGATCAGGAACCATTGCGCCGCCACGCTTTGCATCCAGGTGCCGACGTTGGAGACGAACTGTGCGATGAACAGCGAACGGAAAACGGGATTGCGCAACGGCGCCCACGCCGACAGCTCCGCGGCGTCGGTGCGCTCGTGCGTGATATCCGACATGCGGGCAGCGCCTTTCGCGTCGTGCGGCGGGGTAGAAGTCTAGGACACCCACCGGCGCGCTCGCGACCGAGCGGCCCGCTAGCCCAGGCTGGGCGCGTCGAAGGTGTCGCACTGCTTCGGGTCGCCGGTCTGGTAGCCGACGGTGAACCAGTGCTGCCGTTGCTCCGAGGAGCCGTGGGTCCACGACTCGGGGTTGACCCGCCCGGTCGCTTCCTTCTGGATGCGGTCATCGCCCACCGAGGCCGCCGCTGACAGGGCGTCCTGAATATCCCGGTCGCTCAACGGCTCTAGGTAGGGCACGCCGGTGCTCTCCTGCTTGACGGTCGACGCGTAGTGTGCCCAGATGCCCGCGTAACAGTCCGCCTGCAGCTCCGTGCGCACGCCGTTGCCGCCGGCGCCCTTCGCGCCCTGCTGGGAACGGCCCAGGACGCCCTGCAACTGCTGAACGTGGTGGCCGTATTCGTGGGCGACCACGTACTCCTGGGCGAACGGCCCACCGCTGGAACCGAACTTGTCGACCAGCTCCTGGAAGAAATCGGTGTCGAAGTACGCGGTCTGGTCCACCGGGCAGTAGAACGGCCCCACCGCGGTGGTGGCCGGTCCGCAGCCGGTGTCGACCGACCCGGTGAACAGCCGCACGTGCGGCCGGGTGTACTTCGGCATCAGCTGGCGCCAGACCGCGTCCACGGAGTTGCCCGTGGCGACCACGCGGCACTGCACGTACTTGTTCGCGTCGGCCCCGGTCTTGCACTGGCTCAGGTCGAACCCGGGCGCGGAGTAGCCCCCGGTGTTCGTCTGCGACTGGTCCATCACGCGGCCCGGGTCGACGCCCAACAGCAACGCCCCGATCAGGATGAGCAGGCCGAGGCCGCCGCCCCCGAGCGCCATCCCCATCCCGCCCCCGCCCGACGAGGACGCGGTGCTGGTGTCGATCTGCATACCCTCGTTGAAGGTCATGGCACGCTCCTAATGTTGCCGGGTCGCGGAGTAGCGGTCGTCGGTGTAGCGGCGCAGGTTGCGCAGGAAGCGGCGCAGCCCGAGATTCAGCAGCGGCCCCACCACGTACATCGCCGGCCGGGCGGGGCCCGCTGGCTTCTGCGCCATCGTCCACGTCAGCCGGCAACCGCCCGTAATGAGCTCGACCCGGTAGTCCTCGGCGAACGCGGCGACGGCCTGGGTCGAGCATTCGTTGAACCGAAAAGCCATGTGGCTGAACGGCTCCCAGGCCAGGAATTCCTCGTTGCCCACCATGCCGCCGCGCATCTCGACGACGCGGGTGGTGCCCACGCCGCGCGGCTCGGGGCTGGTCCAGGTGACCTTAGTGATCACGCTCGCCCAGCGCGGCCACGCCTGGGCGTCGGCGAGCACCTCGAACAGCTGCTCGGGCGTGATCGCGAGGTCGACGCTGTTGCGGAACACGAAAGGCGCGTTGTCGATGAAGCTCATGTCCACGCGCTCACAGGGGAACATGGCTCGAATCTATCCTGGCCCGTCGCTGGCCGCGGCCAGTAACGGCACCACGACGTCGCTGATCGGCGTCGCCAGGTTGTGGGCGCGGGCCTTGCGGACGATCACCCCGTTGCGGATGTCCCATTCCATCCGCCTGTGGTTCTCCCGGTCGGCCAGGATCGACGTCCCCATGTCCTCGGGGGCCCGGCGGAACAGCTCGCCCAACTCGTCGACGATGCCGTCGGGCAGCCGGGCGCCTTCGGCCCGCGCCACCGCCAGGCATTCGGCGACGTACCGGCGGGACAGGTCGGCGACGTCGTCACGGCGGTACATCCCGGACCGCCGGCCGGCCAGCGCCATGAACCCGGCCAGCGCATTGGTGAGCAGCTTGCGCCACGCCGCGGTGATGAAGTCGGGATCGCAGTCCACCCGGCACCCGGCGCCGCGCAGCAGCTCGGCGATCGCCTGCGCCGAAGGCCCGCTGGGCAGCACCAGTGCGGCCTCGGTGCGCAGCCGGATCCAGCCCTCGGGCCGGGCCTCGGCGGAGTACCAGACGATCCCCGGGACCACGGGCGACGACGGGCAATGCGGCTGCACCTGCTCGACCTGCTCCACGCCGTTCTGCAGCACGACGACGATGGTGTGCACGCCACACAGGCGCGCCAGCCATCCGGCGGCGGCGTCGTTCTGGGTGGCCTTGACCGCCAGCACCACGACGTCGACGGGTCCGGTGACCTCGCCGGGATCGGTGTGCACCGGGCCGGGGACGATGATCGGATCGGCGCCGTCGGGCCGCAATTCGACGCTGTCTCGGGGCGTGTGGCCGCACAACAGCACCGAATGCCCGGCCTGGTGCAGCAGCGCGGCGACCGTCGTGCCGACGGCGCCGGGGCCGACTAGTGCGATGGTGGTGGCGATAGGACCGAAAGTACCTGCTCTAGACTGGGCACTCGTCCAAAGCCTGCTGAAAGGGAGTGTTTGTGCTGCGCAGCCACGCCGCCGGTTCGCTGAGAAGTAGCGACGCCGGACAGCAGGTGACGCTGGCGGGCTGGGTGTCTCGCCGCCGCGACCACGGCGGCGTCATCTTCATCGACCTGCGCGACGCCTCCGGCATCGCGCAGGTGGTGTTCCGCAACGCTGACGTGCTGGCCCAGGCACACCGGCTGCGCGCGGAGTTCTGCGTCGCGGTCACCGGTGTCGTGGAGATCCGCCCGGAGGGCAACGCCAACCCGGAGATCGCCACCGGCGACATCGAGGTCAACGCGGCGTCGCTGACCGTGCTCGGCGAGAGCGCGCCGCTGCCGTTCCAGCTCGACGAGCCCGCCGGCGAGGAACTGCGGCTGAAGTACCGCTACCTGGACCTGCGCCGCGACGGCCCGGCCGCGGCAATGCGCTTGCGCTCCAAGGTGAATGCCGCCGCGCGCGAGGTGCTGGCCCGGCACGACTTCGTCGAGGTCGAAACGCCGACGATCACCCGCTCCACCCCGGAAGGCGCCCGCGACTTTCTGGTGCCCTCGCGGCTGCATCCCGGATCGTTCTACGCGCTGCCGCAGAGTCCGCAGCTGTTCAAGCAGCTGCTGATGGTGGCCGGGATGGAGCGCTACTACCAGATCGCCCGCTGCTATCGCGACGAGGATTTCCGCGCCGACCGCCAGCCCGAGTTCACCCAGCTCGACATGGAGATGAGCTTCGTCGACGCCGAGGACATCATCGCCATCTCCGAGGAGATCCTGACCGCGCTGTGGGCGCTGATCGGATACCAGGTCCCGACGCCCATCCCGCGGATCACCTACGCCGACGCGATGCGCCGGTTCGGCTCGGACAAGCCGGACATGCGCTTCTCCCTCGAGCTCGTCGAGTGCACAGAGTTCTTCAAAGACACCACCTTTCGCGTGTTCCAGGCGCCCTACGTCGGCGCGGTCGTGATGCCCGGCGGGGCGTCGCAGCCGCGGCGCACGCTGGACGGCTGGCAGGAATGGGCCAAACAGCGCGGGCACCGCGGGTTGGCCTATGTGCTGGTCGGTGACGACGGCACGCTGAGCGGTCCGGTGGCCAAGAACCTCAGCGACGCCGAACGGGACGGGCTGGCCGCCCATGTCGGGGCGAAGCCGGGGGACTGCATCTTCTTCTCGGCCGGCCCGCCGAGGTCGTCGCGGGCCCTGCTGGGGGCCGCGCGCAACGAGATCGCCGACCGCCTGGGCCTGATCGACCCGGAGGCGTGGGCGTTCGTCTGGGTGGTGGACCCGCCGCTGTTCGAGCCCGCCGACGAGGCGACCGCCGCCGGTGACGTGGCCGTCGGCTCCGGGGCCTGGACCGCGGTGCATCACGCGTTCACCTCGCCCAAGCCGGAGTACGAGGGTGTGGTCGACACCGACCCGGGCACGGTGCTGGCCGACGCCTACGACATCGTCTGCAACGGCAACGAGATCGGCGGTGGCTCGATCCGTATCCACCGCCGCGACATCCAGGAGCGCGTGTTCGCCGTGATGGGCCTGGACAAAGCCGAGGCCGAGGAGAAGTTCGGATTCCTGTTGGAGGCGTTCACCTTTGGCGCGCCGCCCCACGGCGGAATCGCCTTCGGCTGGGACCGGATCAACGCGCTGCTGTCCCGGGTGGACTCGATCCGCGAGGTGATCGCGTTCCCCAAGACCGGCGGCGGCGTCGACCCGCTCACCGACGCCCCGGCTCCCATCACCGCCCAGCAGCGCAAGGAGTCCGGAATAGACGCCAAGCCCGAGAAGGTTGAGCGGGCATGACCCAAATGCCTGACACCGACACGATCAACGCGTTCAACAAGAGCATCATCGACGAGTTCCGGACCAACGGCGGCAAGGTGGGCGGCCAGTTCGAGAACGCCGACCTGCTGTTGCTCACCACGACCGGCGCCAAGTCCGGACAGCCGCGGGTCTCGCCGCTGGCCTACTGCCACATCGACGGCAAGCTCATCATCATCGGCTCCTTCGCCGGCGCACCGGTCAGTCCGGCGTGGGTGCACAACCTGCGGGCCAACCCGGCGGCCCGGGTCGAGATCGGCGCCCCGCAGGGAGTGCAAGAGTTCGCCGTGACGGCGCACGAGTTGCCGTCCGACGAGCGCGACGCGCTCTTCGACAAGATCACCGTCGCCGCACCCGGGTTCGCCGAATACCAGTCGAAGACCAGCCGGGTCATCCCGTTGTTCGAATTGCAGCGCACCTAGGCCCGTGGCGACATCGCGGCTGACGCTGGCTCCCACGGTTTTGGCCGCGTCCCGCGCCGGGCTCAAACGCGTGCGCGGAACCTGGTTCAACCTCGTGCAGACCTCGGTGGCCGCGGGCGCGTCGTGGTACCTCGCGCACGACGTGCTGCACCACCCGCAGCCGTTCTTCGCGCCGATCGCCGCCGCGGTGTCCCTGTCGACCAGCAACGTGCTACGCGCGCAGCGCGCCATTCAGATGATGATCGGCGTGACCCTGGGCATCGGGATGGGCACCCTGGTCCAGGGTGTGCTCGGGCCCGGCGCGGTATCCATCGGCGTCGCCGCGCTGATCGCCCTGTACGCCGCGGTGTTCATCGGGCACGGGCTGATCGGGCAGGGAATGATGTTCGCCAACCAGACCGTCGTCTCGGCGATCCTGGTGTTGGCGCTCTTCCACAGCGGCGTCGGTTGGGAACGTATCAACGACGCCCTCATCGGGGGCGGGGTGGCCATCGTGTTCGCGGTCCTGCTCTTCCCCGCTGACCCGTTGCAGGTGCTGCGCAGCGCGCGCGTCGGCGTGCTGGGCGTCCTGCACGGTGTCTTGACGGGCACCGCGGACGTCGCCGCGGGGCGGCGTGTGCCCGCGCAAGACTGGCAGTTGGCGATGGCCGACCGCGTGCACCAGCAACTGGGCGGGCTCATCGAGGCCCGGACCACCGCCCGCCAGGTGGTCCGCATCGCCCCCCGGCGCTGGAGGGTGCGCGAGGTCGTTGGCGTCGCGGATCACCAGGCCATCCACGTGGTCCAGCTGGCCGGCTCCGTCCTGCAGCTGGCCCGCGTCGTCGTCCCCGCGGCGGACGGCCGCCGCGACCGGTTGCCCACGCCCGTGCCCGCCGTCCTGGTCCAACTCGCGGCGGCGACGGCCCTCGCCGACTCGGACCCCGCCGGGGCCGCGGCATACGCCGCCGGGGCGCGTCGCAGCGCCTCAGGGCTGCAGGCCGACGCCCGCGACCGGACCGAGGTGGTGCTGGCCGGCGCCGTCGCGGCCTGCGTCGACGACCTGCAGCGGGTGATCGACCTCCGGCACGCGTGAGGCGGTGGTTCAGCGGGAGTCGGCCAGGAATTCCTGGACCAACTTCCTCGGGGCCTGCGTCAGCCATGCCTCGGTGACCAGGTCCTCGAGGTCGCGGACCGAGATCTTGGCCAGCTGGACCAGCACGACCGGGTAGCCGTCGAAATGCGGTGTTGTGAAGTAGACGCCCGGCTCATCGGCGATCAACCCGAACTTGACCCCCTCGTCGGACACCCGCACGCCGAGGATGTCGCCCCCGGGCGGTTCCAACCCCTCGCGGGTGAGCGCCTCGCGTTCCGACGGGCGCAACGGCCGCTCCCAGGCCAGCAACTTCTTGCCGACCCGCCAGTCATGCGGCGACGGCTCCGAGGTGAGTGCCAGCTCACGGACGATGCGGGCGACGTCGTACCACGTGGCCACATCTCGATTGTGCTCCCGGTTTGGCGCGCGTGCCGCCGTATCGGCAAACGGTTTCGCGCCGCGGACGGCGCGGGACGGCCCGGTGTGATGTGATCAGCCTTGTGTCTGAAGCTGACGCCGGCGCCGCCCGCCGCCATCGGGTCACCCACCGCACCGAATACCGGTACTCCGACGTCGTGACCAGCTCCTACGGCCGCGGCTTTCTCACCCCCCGCGATTCGCTGCGCCAGCGCTGCGTGGAGCACCGGCTGACCATCGACCCGGCCCCGGCCGACGTTTCCACCAGCGTCGACGTCTACGGCAACATCAGCTCGTACTTCCACGTCACCGAGCCGCACCACGCCCTGACCGTCACCAGCGACTCCATCGTCGACGTGTATCCGCCCGCCCCCGGGCGTTACACCGCCGGGCCGGCGGTGCAGCCGTGGGAGGCCGCCCGCCCGACGGGAGGCGGGGGAGCGCTCGCCGTCGAATTCACCCTGGACCTGAACCCCCCGGAGATCACCGACGAGGTCCGCGAGTACGCGGCGCCAAGTTTCGCCCCTGGGCGTCCGCTGGTCGACGTGCTGCGTGACCTCGCGTCGCGGATCTACACCGACTTCACCTACCGATCGGGCTCGACGACGATTTCCACCGGGGTAAATGAGGTTCTGGCGGCCCGGGAAGGGGTATGTCAGGACTTTGCACGGCTGGCGATCGCCTGCCTGCGCGCCAACGGTCTGGCGGCCAGCTACGTGTCCGGCTACCTGGCCACCGACCCGCCACCGGGGAAGGATCGAATGATCGGTATAGACGCCACCCATGCCTGGGCGGCGGTGTGGACACCGCAGCAGCCCGGCCAATTCGAGTGGCTGGGTTTGGATCCCACGAACGACCAGCTGGTCGACGAGCGCTACATCATCGTGGGACGCGGCCGCGACTACGCGGACGTGCCGCCGCTGCGGGGCATCATCTACACGAACTCGGAACACAGCGTGATCGACGTCGCCGTCGACGTGGTGCCCTTCGAAGGGGACGTGCTCCATGCGTGACTTCAACTGCCCCAACTGCGGCCAGCGCCTGACGTTCGAGAACTCCACCTGCCTGAACTGTGGCAGCGCGCTCGGGTTTTCGCTCGACCAGATGGCCCTGTTGGTGATCGCCGACGGGAACGCCGGCGAGCACGCCGGGTTCGTGGACGCTTCCGAGTATCAGCTGTGCGCCAATCTGCTACTGGCCGAATGCAATTGGCTGGTGCCGGTCAATAATCCCCGGCTGCTGTGCGCGTCTTGCGCGCTGACCACCGTGCGGCCCAACGACGCCGACTCCGCCGGCCTGGCCGAGTTCGCGCGGGCCGAGGCGGCCAAGCGCCGGCTGATCGCCGAGCTGCACGAGCTCAAGCTGCCGATCATCGGGCGTGACGAAGACCCCGAGCAGGGATTGGCCTTCCACCTGCTGTCCAGCGCGCATGAGCAGGTGATGACGGGCCACGACAACGGGGTGATCACCTTGGACCTGGCCGAGGGCGACGACGTGCACCGCGAGCAGTTGCGGGTGGAGATGGAGGAGCCATACCGCACGCTGCTGGGGCACTTCCGGCACGAGATCGGGCACTACTACTTCTACCGGCTGATCGCCCCGTCCAGCGATTACCTGGCGCGCTTCAACGAGCTGTTCGGCGACCCCGACGCCGACTACCAGGAGGCGCTCGATCGCCACTACAGCGACGGGCCGCCCGAGGACTGGCAGGAAGACTTCGTGTCGTCGTACGCCACCATGCATCCCGCCGAGGACTGGGCCGAGACGTTCGCGCACTACCTGCACATCCGCGACACCCTGGACACCTCGGCGTGGTGCGGCTTCGTCTCGGCGTCCGCGACATTCGACCGTCCGGCGTTGGGCCCCAGCGCTTTTCAGACGATCATCGACACGTGGCTGCCGCTATCGTGGTCGCTGAACATGGTGAACCGGTCGATGGGCCATGACGACCTGTACCCATTTGTGTTGCCCGTCGCGGTGCTGGAGAAGATGAGATTCATCCACACCGTGATCGACGAGGTGACTTCGGAATCGCGGGGGCCGGTCACCGTCGCGAGCTAGTCGGCGGCTCACCGCTGTCGGACTAGCGGGTAACCGCCATGGACAGCGGTGATCGCGAGGGCGGCGTAGCCGGGTGAAGCGGGTCACCGCCATGGACTACGCCCGATTCGGCAGCGTCAAAACGGGCACACTGCGGCGGTGTGCTTCTCGATCACGGCGGATCTGGTGGTGGGCACCGCCCTGGTGCCGGTTGCGGTCGCCGCCCTGCGCGAGGTGAAGCAGTGGCGCGAGCTGCCATTCGCGTTGTTGCCCACCGTGTTCGCCGTCCACCAGTTCCTCGAGGCGGCAGTGTGGCCCAACGACGTGGTCTCCGCCGGGACGGCGCAGTTCGCGCTGCGGGCATACGTCTTTATCGCGCTGCCGCTGCTCCCAGCGCTGGTCCCGTTCGCGATCTTGATGCTCGAACCGCGCGGCGCCCGACTACGGGTGGCGCCCTTTGTGGCGCTCGGCGCCGTCGTGTCGGCGTATTTGGCTGTCGTCGTCCTCACCAGACCGATCGGAGTGAAGACGTGCCCCCACGCGCTGGAGTACCAGACCGACGCTCGCGACAGCTACGTGTGGGCGGTGCTCTACATCGTCGCCGTCATCGGGCCGGCATTGATTTCGGGATATCGCTCCATCGTGGTGTTCGGGTTGGCGAACCTGGTGGGGCTGATCGTGGTCGCCATCCTCTACCTGCAGGCCTTCGCGTCACTGTGGTGCATCTACGCCGCCGTGCTGTCGGTCCTTGTGCTGGTGCACATGCGGCGTCGTCGGCGACTGCCGGATTCACACCGCAACCGTGGCGTCGCCCTGGATCGCGCGACATCGAGCGTGTGATCCCGTCGTAGGGCCGGCCGTCTCGCGATGGCCGCACAGCAGGCCGCCGCTGGCTTTTTGTATTCCCGTGTGTCACTTGGGTTTCAGTGGTCACAGCGCGGTCTTTTTTGTCGGTGGGTGTTCCTAGAGTTTGGTTATGGGTGCGAGTAGTCGTGAGGAGATCGTCGAGGTCTTCGACGCGCTCGATAACGACGCGGACCGGCTGTGCGCGTTGTCCTTTGAGGTGCTCACCACCCCGGAGCGGTTACGCGCCCTGGAGCGGGTGGAACGCGTGGCCCGCAAGCTACGCACCCCGCAGCACGCGTTGATCAACCAGCTCGACGGGCAGGCCAGCCCCGAAGAGCTGGGCGGCTCGCTGCGGGTGGGGCTGGCCGACCGGTTGCGCATCACCACCGGCGAGGCCGCCCGGCGCATCGGCGAAGCCCAGGATCTCGGGAGCGCCGGGCGTTGACCGGTGAGCCGTTGGCCCCCCAGCTGAGCGCGACGGCGGCCGGGCAACGCGGCGGGCTCATCGGCGACGGGCACATCAAAGTGATCCGTAGCTTCCTGGCCCACCTGCCCGCCGAGGTGGACATATTGACCCGGCAGGCCGCCGAGGCCGACCTGGCCGGCAAGGCCGCCGGATACCGCCCCGACGAGTTGGCCAAATACGCCCAGCGGGTCATGGATTGGCTGCACCCCGACGGGGACTTCAGCGACGCCGAGCGCGCCCGCAAACGCGGGATCACACTGGGGACGCAGGACTTCGACGGCATGTCCCGCCTCAGCGGGCTGGTGACCCCGGAGTTGCGGGCCGCGATCGAGGCCATGCTGGCCAAGCTCGCCGCGCCCGGGGCGTGCAACCCCGACGATGAAATCCCTGTGGTGGATGCGACACCGGATGACGACGCGGTGCGCCGCGACACCCGATCTCAGGCTCAGCGCAACCATGACGCCTTCCTGGCCGGGCTGCGCGGTTTGCTCGCCTCCGGGGAACTGGGCTCGCACAACGGGCTGCCGGTGTCGATCGTGGTGACCACCACGCTGCAAGACTTGGAGGCCGCCGCCGGCAAGGCCCTGACGGCCGGCGGCACGCTGGTGCCGATGTCGGATGTGATCCGCTGGGCCGGCCACGCTCACCATTACTTGGCGATTTTCGACAACGGCCGATCACTGGCGCTGCATCACACCAAACGGTTGGCCTCCCCGGCGCAGCGGATCATGCTCTACGCCAAGGATCGTGGGTGCACCAAGCCCGGCTGTGATGCGCCGGCCTATCACAGCCAGGTCCACCACGTGAAAGGTTGGACAACCACCCGGCGCACCGACATCGACGACCTCACCCTGGCCTGCGGGCCCGACAACCGGCTCGCCGAAAAAGGCTGGACCACCCGCACCAACGCCCGCGGCGAAACCGAATGGCTCCCGCCACCCCACCTCGACCGCGGCCAACCAAGGACCAACACCTACCACCACCCCGAACGATTCCTCCGCGACGAAGACCGCGACGGTGACGACGACGAACCCGATTGACACAACGCCCGCTAGGCCCGATGGCGGTGACCCGCTTCGCCCGGCTTCGCCGCGCTCGCGATCACCGCTAGGCCCGATGGCGGTGACCCGCTTCGCCCGGCTTCGCCGCGCTCGCGATCACCGCTAGGCCCGATGGCGGTGACCCGCTTCGCCCGGCTTCGCCGCGCTCGCGATCACCGCTAGCCCTAGGCCGGCATCACCCGGCGCACGTCGGGACCCCACAGCGGTTGCATGCCACCGGGCAGCGCCAGCTGCGTGGTGGTGATGACTTCGGCCAGCTCGCGCAACCCGGCGTGTACCGCACCGAGCAGGTCGGCCAGCTCCGCGCGCAGCCCGTCGGCGCTGACGAGTTCCAGCTCGGCGGGATGCGAGCGGCGCAGCAGGGTGCCGATCTCGTCCACCAGCCGCTCCGGACGCGATGACCCCGATGCCCCCGGCAGGTCCTTGAGGTTGGTCCGCAGCCGCTCGACCTGATACAGCAACGACCGCGGATTCTGCGCGTCGAACAGCATCAGCTCGGCCACGGCCGCGACGCTGACCTTGCCCACGGTGCGGCGCCGGTAGATGACCGAGGACTCGCACGCCACCAGCATCGCCTCGATGATCGTCTGCTCGGCGGCGGGCCCGCGGACGGCGGTCAGCGTGGACCGCAGCAGCGCGGTCAGCCAGAGGCCGCGTTCGATCCGCTTGCCGATGTCCATCATCGTCCAGCCCACGTCGCGCACCATCGACTCCCCGGCCACCCCCGCCAGGGTCAGCATCCCGGACAGCGTCTGCACCTGAGCCGACGCGAGCAGCGCGTCGGCCTCCGCCAGGGAATCCGGCGGCTCCCGCCGCTGAGCCAGCGCGCGTTCCACCCCGGCCAGCACCATCCAGGTGTCGTTGGACATCTGGTCGCGCACCGCCCGGGCGGCCAGCGCCAGACCCTCCACCGACTGCAGCAGGGATCCCGGCCGGTCGGGATCCACGGTCAGCGACCACAGCGTCGAGGGGGCGACGGCGATCATCTCGGCCCCATCGCTGGCCACCTCGCTGGCGCTGTCGTCGGGCCCGGTGATCCGCGCCAGCGCGGCCATCAGCACGGGCACGCATTCGCTTTCCTCGGTGTGCTGCTGATGCCGGTAGACATGGAACCTGTCCCTTGCGACGAGCAGCAGCCGCGCCATGTTCTCCGCGCGTTCGCCGTAGCGGCCGATCCAGAAGAGGTCCGACAGCACGCGCGGCGAGCTGACGCCCCAGGTGCCCGCAGCCGTCTTCGCGGGCGGCACCGGCGACGGCAAGCTCACCGCCTCGGCCCGCGCGCGCTCGGTCGGACGCACCCAGACATCCTTGGCGGCAACGGTTTGCAGCGTGTATGCGGCGGGTCCGGGCGCCAGCACGTAGCCGACGCCGCCGATCATCGGGGCGTATCCGCCGCGCTGGGCGACGTTGAACAACCGGATGCCGACGCCGGCCGACGACAACACCCCGGCGTGGTCGGTGGGCGCCGACGAGAATTGCGGCAGCTCCTGCCCGATCCACTGCCACGGCATCTTCTCGATTCGGGCGGCCAATTGCGCCAACTGATACGACGAAAGAGTCGGCCCGACATGGGTTTTCCCGCCGACGGTGGACTTCACCAGCAGCGAAGACAGATTCGCCAGCAAGTGCGACCGTTCGGCGGCGATGCCGCCCCAGTAGACCGGCGCCGTTTGCAGCAGCGGCGCCTCGGAGAGCAGGTGCTCGGAGAGTGTGGGCAAAAACCGAAGCAGCCCGGGGTTTTCGAGGACGCCGCTGCCCAGTGTGTTGACGACGGTCACCGTCCCGCGGTGGCACGCCTCGACCAGGCCGGCCACGCCGAGGCGGGAGTCGGCGCGCAGGTCGAGGGGATCGGTGTAGTCGGCGTCGACCCGGCGAAGGACGACGTCGACCCGTTTCAAGGTGCCCAGCGAGCGCATCCACAGCTTGCCGTCGCGCACCACCAGGTCCGCGCTCTCCACCAGTGGGAAGCCCAGCAGCGTGGCCAGATACGCCTGGTCGAAGGCGGTTTCGGAGAAGATGCCCGGGCTGAGGACCACCACAACCGGGTCCTGCGCGTCGTCGGGCGCGGCGTCGATCAGGGCCAGCCGCAGCGCCTGGGCGAACGGCGTCGTGGGGCGTGGCACGATCCGTTCGTAGAGATCGGGAATCGAGTGCGCGACGACGCGCCGGTCGGCGAGCGCGTAGCCCGCGCCCGACGGCGCCTGCGTCCAGTCGGCGTTGACCCGGAAGGCGCCGTCCGGCAACCGGCTGACGTCACAGGCGTGCAGGAAAAGCTGGTGATGCCCGGGCACTTCGATGCCGTTGGCGGCGCGCACATAACCGGGATGGGCGAACAGCAACTCGGGCGGCAGCACGCCCTCGGTGAGCAGGCTGCGCTGCCCGTACAGGTCGGCGAGCACGGCGTCGAGCAGCCGCGACCGCTGGACCAGCCCCGCCTCGAGCGCCTCCCACTCCGCGGCCGAGAGCACGAGCGGCAGCGTGTCCAGGACCCACGGCCGCGGCTCCAGGCCATGGCCGGGATCGACGTCGGTATAGGTGATGCCGTCGCTGTCGATCAGGCCGCGCACCACCGAGCGCAGCCGGTCGAGCCCCGCCCGGCCGCGCTCCGCGACGGTGTCGGCCAGCTCCGCCCAGGCCGGCCGCACGTTGCCGTCCCGGTCGACGAATTCGTCGTAGCCGGCGGCCGGGCCGTGCCGAAGGTCGAAGAGCGCCTCCTGGGCGCGCGCGGCCCGGTAGCCGGCCAGCAGCCGGTCGGCGTCGTAGCCGTCTTCGTGGCGCCCACCAGCGGCCGGGGCTATGCCGGCGCCGAATGTCCTGTCGGCAAACACCATTACCGCTGAACGGTACGCACGCGGCGCAGGTCAAGGATGCCCGGCGCGCCGACGTCGGTGAAAATGCGGGCCTGTTTCTCCCGGATGCCGGACAGGTCGAGCTTGCCGGGGGTGAAGCCGGTCGCCTCGAAGCGGCGGGCGCGGCGCGCCTCGGCTTCGACGGCGTTGACGGGCGGCTCGTCGTAGGCCCGCCCACCGGGATGCGCGACGTGATAGGTGCAGCCGCCACGCGCCGTGCCCGTCGTCAGGTCGACCAGTTCGAACTGCAGCGGCACGTCGGTGCTGATGGTCGGGTGCAGCGCGCTCGGTGGCTGCCAGGCCTTGAAGCGCACCCCGCCCACGTGGATGTCGGCGTTGTCGGTGGCCAGCAGCGGCACCGGGTAGCCGTTGACGGTCACCACGTAGCGGTGGCGGTCGGCGCCGATGACGCGGACCTGGATGCGCTCGACCGACGAGTCGACGTAGCGGGCGGTGCCGGTGGCGGTGGCCTCCTCGCCCAGGGTGTTCCAGGGCTCGATGGCTCCGCGCAGCTCGATCTCGACGCCGTCGAAAACCGCGGTGCCGATGCGCGGGAAGCGGAACTCGGTGAACGGATCCAGCCAGCTGGTCTCGAACGCGATGCCGTGCGCGCGCAGGTCGGCCGCCACGTCGGCGATGTCATGAATCAGGAAGTGCGGCAACAGGTATCGGCCGTGCAGGTTGGCGCCGTGGCGGATCAGCGGGGCGCGTAGCGGCTCGTCCCAGAACCACGCGACCAGCGAGCGCACCAGCAGCGACTGCACCATCGCCATGCGCAGGTGCGGGGGCATCTCGAACCCGCGCAGCTCCAGCAGGCCGAGCCGGCCGCGGGCGCTGTCGGGGCTGTAGAGCTTGTCGATGCAGAACTCGGCGCGGTGGGTGTTGCCGGTGATGTCGGTCAGCAGGTGGCGCAGCGCGCGGTCGATCACCCACGGCTTGGCGGCCCCGCCCGCGGAGAGCCGCGCGATTTCGGCGAACGCGATCTCGAGTTCGTACAGCGCCTCGGCCCGGCCCTCGTCGACTCGGGGGGCCTGCGAGGTGGTGCCGACGAACCGCCCGGCGAACAGATACGAGAGCGACGGGTGCCGCTGCCAATAGGTCAGCAGCGAGACCAGCAGGTCGGGGCGCCGCAGCAGCGGCGAGTCCGCGGGCGTGACGCCGCCGAGCGTGATGTGGTTGCCGCCCCCGGTGCCGCCGTGGGTGCCGTCCACATCGAAGGACTCGGTCGACAACCGGGCCAGCCGGGCCTGCTCGTACAGGGTTTCGAGTTGCCGACTCTGCTCCGCGAAGCTGGCGGTGGGCGCGACGTTGACCTCGATGACGCCGGGGTCCGGGGTGATCGTCGTCGAGCGCAGCCTGGGGTCCGGCGGGGGCTCGTAGCCCTCGATCACGACCGGGCAGTCGGCCTTGGCGGCGGCGGCCTCGACGCGGGCGACGAGGTCGACGAAGTGTTCCAGCGCCTCGG
Organism: Mycobacterium paraseoulense; assembly: GCF_010731655.1. NCBI lineage: Bacteria > Bacillati > Actinomycetota > Actinomycetes > Mycobacteriales > Mycobacteriaceae > Mycobacterium > Mycobacterium paraseoulense. The sequence goes on from NZ_AP022619.1 coordinate 119,180, forward strand.
TGGGCGGGATGAAGACGTAGAGCAGCCCGTCGCGAACCTCGGCGACCATCGCGGTGGGCGGCGCGGTGTCGGAGTCTTCCACCACCGCGGTGCCCGACTCCGCCGACAGCGCGCCGCCGACGGTCTGCGGGTCGGCCTCGAACGACGGTCGCGGCGGTCGCCAGCTGATGGAATCCAGCGGCAGCCGCAGGCCCGCCGGAGAGTCGCCGGGCAGCAACACGATTCGACCGCGGCGCAGCCGCCAGTCGGCGCTCGCCCAGCCCGCACCGTCGTCGCGGCGGTGCAGCGGCAAAACGAAAGCGGCTGGCGCCGTGACGGATTCGTCGAGGCGGGCCAGCAGGGCGGCGCGGGCGTCGGGAGCGTCCTGGCCGAGGTCGTCGGCCGGTTCCACCGGGTCGCCTTCGGGCTGCCGCACCTTGGTCATCAGCCGGTGCAGCGGGTCCTCGTAGGCGGCCCGCACCTGCGAAAGCGGCAGTCCCAGCCCGTCGGCGACCCCGGCGAGCAGCCGGTTGGCCGCGCCGACGTCGACCGGGTCCGGCCGGTCGCCCCACGGGTCGGCCAGCAGCGCGTCGTCGGTCCACAGCGGTCGCCCGTCGGTGCGCCAGTACAGCGCGATCTGCCAGCGCGGCAACGGTTCTCCCGGATACCAGCGGCCCTGTCCGCGCTGCACCAACCCGTGTGGCGCCCACACCGCCTTCAGGCGGGCGGCCAGGTCGGAGGCGCGCCGCCGCTTGTGCGGGCCGTCGGCCGCCGTGGTCCACTCTTCGGCGACCTGATCGTCCACCGACACGAACGTGGGCTCACCCCCGATGGTCAACCGCACGTCGGCGGCCGCCAGGCGCTCGTCGAGGCGCTGGCCGACCTCGCAGATCGTCTGCCACGCGGCGTCGACGTAGGGCAGGGTGACGCGGGGGTCCTCGTGGACGCGGGTGACGGTGTTGGAGAACTCCAGCACCGATTCGCACGGTTCGGTGCCGCCGCTGATGGGCGCCGCGGACGCCGGCTGCGGGGTGGCCGCCAACGGGATGTGGCCTTCGCCGGCGAACAATCCCGACGTCGGGTCCAGCCCGATCCATCCGGCGCCGGGGATGTACACCTCGGTCCAGGCGTGCAGGTCGGTGAAGTCGGCGGCGGGGCCCGACGGCCCGTCGAGCGCCTCCACGTCGGAAGCCAGCTGCACCAGATAGCCGGACACGAAGCGGGCCGCCAGCCCCAGCTGGCGCAGTATCGACACCAGCAGCCACGCCGAATCCCGGCACGAGCCGACCCCGGTGCGCAGCGTGTGATCGGGTGTCTGGACGCCGGGTTCCATCCGCACGCTGTAGGCGACGTCGGCGTTGACGGCGCGGTTGAGGGCGACCAGCACGTCGATGGTGCGCGTCCCGGCCGGCACCGAGAAGTTGCGCACCCAGGCCCGCGAGAGCTCGCCGGGGCCCGCCCCGCTAGAGCCCGGGCCGTCCTCGTCGACGGGCCGCAGGTATGGCTCCAGGTCGTCGGAGAGCTCCTTGGGGTAGGTCAACCCGGTCTCCGGCCACTTCTCGGCCCAGTCCTCGATGAAGAAGTCGAACGGGTTGATCACCTTGAGGTCGGCGATCAGGCCGACCGTGATGGTCAGTCGCCGCGTGGGATTCGGAAACACCAGGCGCGCAAGGAAATTCCCGACGGCGTCCTGTTGCCAGTTGATGAAGTGCTCTTCGGGCTCGACGCGCAGCGAGTAGGCGTCCACCGGTGTGCGGCAATGGGGCGCCGGGCGCAGCCGAACGACATGCGGATACACCCGGACCGGCCGGTCGAAGGTGTAGCTGGTGCGGTGCTCCAGCGCGACTTTGATGCTCATATCAAGCTGATCTCATCACAGGCGGCACAAGGCCGCAGCGCACCGCAGCCGCGGCTAACAGCGCCGTAACGTCGAACCCGGGCCGGCGCTTACGCCGGCTGCGGCCCCGGCGGCGGACCCGGTTGGTAACCGGGCTGCGGCACGGGGACGACCTGGCCGCCCGTCAACTTGCGGTAGGCGTAGATGATCAGCAGGGACGCGACCGGCGCCGCCACCAACAGGCCGACACCGCACAACAGCAACCCGACGATGAAGGACGCGAACGCGACCAGCCACACCAGCAGCGCGTTCACGAAATTCGACCCGACGAGCGAGAAGCTGGAGGTGAAGCCCTTGATGGCCGACTCCGAGCGATCGATGACGAACGGGACGGTGAACTGGGTGAAGATGCCCAGCACGAGACCCGGGATGAAGCACAACGCCGACGCGATCGAGGTGAGCACCTCGACGATCAGCACGGCGAGAAACACCATGCCGAGATTGCGTGGCCTGAAGAACGACCCGACGGTCACCGCGCGCCCGTCGGCGAGGTCGAGGCAGCCGGACAGGAACGCCGACTGCGCGAATGCGCTTACCGCGTAGGCGATCAGGTAGCCGAGGGCCAGCAGTCCATACCCGGGTCCGGTCAGGTTCGTCGTGAAGGTGAAGTCGTAGTCGTCGGAAGTCGTCGCCGTGTTCATGTTCTGGCTCAGCGTGATCAGCGCGGTGGCCAGGCCAATCAGCAGCCCGTACACCAGGGTGGGGACGATCAACGCGACGGCGTTCTTGGTGAAGGTGTTCCACGCCCAGCTGAAGGCCTCACCGATGCTGAACGCGGGCTTGGGCGGGGCGCCGTACCCCTGCGGCGGGCCGTAGCCGGGCGGTGGTGCGCCGTAGCCGGGTGGCGGGCCGTAGCCGGGTGGCGGGCCGTAGCCGGGGGGTGGGTTTGGCGGTGCGCCGTAACCGGGGGGCGGTGCGCCGTAACCGGGGGGCGGTGCGCTGTAACCGGGCGGCGGTGCGCCGTAGTTGGGCGGCGGGGGATAGCCCGGAGGGTTGTGCTCGCTGCCGTGCGGGTCGGCCGGGGTGCCTGGATACTCGGGAGGCTGGCTCATGTCGGTCCTAGCTGTTGACTCAACCTGTGGGCACGCGCACACGGGAACTTAGCAAAGATGCGTCCGGGACGCCCGGATTGATCTCGCGTGGTATGCCTGAAGCCGTGTCCGACGCTCTGTTTGACATGCCCAGTGACCTGCCCGGCGCGGCGCCGGCGGGCGACCACGGCCTGGGCGTGTCGGCCGGTGCGCCGCTGGCGGTGCGCATGCGCCCGGCGTCGCTGGACGAGGTGGTGGGCCAGGAGCACCTGCTGGCGCCCGGATCGCCGCTGCGCCGCCTCGTCGAGGGATCGGGGGTCGCGTCGGCCATCCTCTACGGCCCGCCGGGCAGCGGCAAGACCACACTGGCCGCCCTGATCTCCCAGGCGACCGGGCGCCGGTTCGAGGCGCTGTCGGCGCTGTCCGCCGGTGTCAAGGACGTGCGTGCCGTCATCGAGAAGGCGCGGTCGACGCTGCTTCGCGGCGAGCAGACGGTGTTGTTCATCGACGAGGTGCACCGGTTCTCCAAGACCCAGCAGGACGCGTTGCTGTCGGCCGTGGAGAACCGGGTGGTGCTGCTGGTGGCGGCGACCACCGAGAACCCGTCGTTCTCGGTGGTGGCGCCCCTGCTGTCCCGGTCGTTGATCCTGCAACTGCGCCCGCTGAGCGCCGACGACATCCGCGCCGTGGTGCAGCGGGCGATCGACGATCCCCGCGGGCTGGGCGGCCGGGTCGCGGTGACGCCCGACGCGGTCGACCTGCTGGTGCGATTGGCCGCCGGCGATGCCCGGCGGGCGCTGACCGCGCTGGAGGTGGCGTCTGAAACGGCGCAGGCAGCCGGCGAGTCCGTCACCGTCGAGACCATCGAGCAGTCGCTGGACAAGGCCGCGGTGCGCTACGACCGCGACGGCGACCAGCACTACGACGTCATCAGCGCCTTCATCAAGTCGGTGCGCGGCTCGGACGTCGACGCGGCGCTGCACTACCTGGCCCGCATGCTGGTGGCCGGGGAGGACCCGCGGTTCCTGGCGCGCCGGCTGATGATCCTGGCCAGCGAGGACATCGGCATGGCCGACCCGAGCGCACTGCAGATCGCGGTGGCCGCCGCCCACACCGTGCAGCTGATCGGCATGCCCGAGGCCCAGTTGACGCTGGCGCACGCCACCATCCATCTGGCCACCGCGCCCAAGTCCAACTCCGTCACCACCGCGCTGGCCGCGGCGATGGACGACATCAAGGCGGGCAAGGCCGGCCTGGTGCCGCCGTATCTGCGCGACGGGCACTATTCCGGCGCGGCGGCGCTGGGGCACGCGCAGGGATACCAGTACTCGCACAACGACCCCGACGGCGTCGTCGCCCAGCAATATCCGCCGGACGAGCTGGTGGGGGTGGACTACTACCGGCCCACCGGCCGCGGCGGCGAGCGGGAGATGGCCGGGCGGCTGGAGCGGTTGCGGGCGATCATCCGCAGGAAGCGAGGACGGCCATGAAGACCTTCACCGACGAGGAGATGGGCGAGCTGCTGGCCGGCGCCAAGCTCTACAGCGTCGTCATCCTCAAACAGGGGCCCGGCTTCGGCGACGAGTCGACGCCCGGCACCGTCTGGGAGCACGGGCGGCGCAACTTCGGGCTGCGTGACGACGGCGTGCTGGCCGTGGTGCTGCCGGTTACCGACGGCTCCGACGTGTGCGGCATCGGGGTGTTCGCGGCGACGGTCGAGGAGACCACCGCCATCATGGCCGACGACCCCGGCGTGGCCCGCGGCGTTTTCACCTTCGAGGTGCACCCCTGCCGCGGGTTCCCCGGCGACGCCTTGCCCTGAGCCGCCCTACGCGGCTCTTAGACCAGCTCGGGCACCCGCAGGTGGGCGATCGCCAGCTCGAATTCGGCCACGTCGATCACCTCGGCGCCGAGTTCGCGGACGCGTCTGCTGCGCAACTCCGTCGCCCGGTCGCGATTGCGGGCCATGGCATCCATCGAGTCGAACGTCGAGCACGACACCGCCCGCCGGCACGCCGGATGGTCGACCAGCAGGCTGGCGCTGCAGAACCCGTCGAGCTCCTCCATCTCCGGCAGCACCGAGGACCGGTAGAAGTCCAGCGACCGGCTGAGCTGATCGGGCACCACCTTGAGCCAGGTGGCCCGCACGCAGGCCCCCTGGCGGGAGTGATGGTCGCGGTGCAGCAAAGCGATGTCCCATTCCTCGACCCGGGCGCTGCCGTCGAACATCAACGCGGCCTGATCGCGGATCGGGGCGACCCGTTCGGCGCTGGCGCGCATCGCGTCGATGCTGTCCCACGAGCTGGTGGCGATGCAGGTCCCGGACTGCCGGTCGACCAACAGTGACAGTCCGACACACCCGTCGATGCCCTCGAGGGCCGGCATGACGACGTCGCGCACGTGCGCGATCCCGATGTCGACGGATAAGGGTTGCGCCTGGATGGTGGTAGAGCGTGCGTACACGGCCGGCCTCCTCTGTAGGGGCTTGTATCGAATGGGCCCCGGTGGCGGCCACCCGGGCCTACCAGTTACCTTCCTCCTGCCCGCGACGCGCCGCAATGCCCTGATGTGGCCGCGCTCACAAACGATTGGCTGGTCACAGTGGGGGCGCCGTAGGCTGGTCGGCGATGCATACCGATGTGCTGGACGTGGACACGACACGGCGCCGCATCGTCGATCTGACCGAGGCGGTGCGGGGCTTCTGCTGGTCGCGCGGCGACGGCCTGTGCAACGTGTTCGTCCCACACGCGACGGCCGGGGTGGCCATCATCGAGACCGGAGCCGGTTCCGACGACGACCTGCTCGACACGCTGGAACGACTGCTCCCGCGCGACGACCGCTACCGGCACTCGCACGGCTCACCGGGCCACGGCGCCGACCACGTGATGCCGGCGCTGGTCGCGCCGTCGGTGACGGTTCCGGTTTCCGGCGGTGAGCCGATGCTGGGGACCTGGCAAAGCATCGTGCTGGTCGACCTGAACCGCGACAACCCACAACGCTCGGTGCGGCTGAGCTTCCTGGAGGGTTAGCGGCCCGGTAGCCCTCCACTGCCGGCGAATAGGCTGGAATAGACGTCCACGCAACGAGCAAACAGGGAAGAAGCGGACCCAACAGTGCAGACACACGAGATCAGGAAGCGGTTTCTTGATCATTTCGTGAAGGCGGGCCACACCGAGGTGCCGAGCGCATCGGTGATTCTCGACGACCCCAACCTGCTGTTCGTCAACGCGGGCATGGTCCAGTTCGTGCCGTACTTCCTGGGGGCCCGCACACCGCCGTACCCGACGGCCACCAGCATCCAGAAGTGCATCCGCACACCCGACATCGACGAGGTGGGCATCACCACCCGGCACAACACCTTCTTCCAGATGGCCGGCAACTTCTCGTTCGGCGACTATTTCAAGCGCCGCGCGATCGAGCTGGCGTGGACTCTGCTCACCAAGGGCGTGCCCGAGGGTGGCTATGGCCTGGACCCCGAGAGAATCTGGACGACGGTCTATTTCGACGACGACGAGGCCGTGCAGCTGTGGCAGGAGATCGCCGGCCTGCCGCCCGAGCGGATCCAGCGGCGCGGCATGGAGGACAACTACTGGTCCATGGGGATCCCCGGGCCGTGTGGCCCGTCGTCGGAGATCTACTACGACCGGGGGGAAGAGTTCGGGGTGGGCGGCGGCCCGGTGGCCAACGAAGACCGCTACATCGAGATCTGGAACCTCGTGTTCATGCAGAACGAACGCGGCGAGGGCACCGGCAAGACCGACTTTGAAATCCTGGGGCCGTTGCCCCGCAAGAACATCGACACCGGCATGGGCGTCGAGCGGGTCGCGTTCATCCTGCAGGGGGTGCACAACGTCTACGAGACCGACCTGCTGCGCCCGGTCATCGATGCGGTGGCCGCCCGCGCGCCGCGCGGCTATGACGCCGGCGACCACTCCGACGATGTGCGCTACCGGGTCATCGCCGATCACAGCCGCACCGCGGCGATCCTGATCGGTGACGGCGTCACACCGGGCAACGACGGGCGCGGGTACGTGCTGCGCCGGCTGCTGCGCCGGGTGATCCGGTCGGCCAAGCTGCTCGACATCGAGGGGCCGATCGTCGGCGAGCTGATGGCCACCGTGCGGGACGCGATGGGGCCGTCGTATCCCGAACTGGTCGCCGATTACGACCGGATCAGGCGCATCGCCGTCGCCGAGGAGACCGCCTTCAACCGCACGCTGGTCGCCGGCTCCAAGCTGTTCGACGAGGTGGCCGGCACCACCAAAGCCGCCGGGGCCAAGGCGATCTCCGGAGCGGACGCCTTCACGCTGCACGACACCTACGGCTTCCCGATCGAGCTGACCCTGGAGATGGCCGCCGAGGCCGGCCTGCAGGTCGACGAGATCGGCTTCCGCGAATTGATGGCCGAGCAGCGTCGCCGGGCCAAGGCCGACGCGGCCGCCCGCAAGCACGCGCACGCCGACCTGAGTGCCTACCGTGAGCTGGTCGATGCGGGCCCCACCGAATTCACCGGATTCGACGAATTGTCCTCCGAGGCAAGGATTTTAGGCATCTTCGTCGACGGCAAGCGGGTTCCGGTGGTCACCCACGGCCCGCAAACGGACGGGGCCGGGGCGCACCAGGTCGAGCTGGTGCTCGACCGCACGCCGCTCTACGCCGAGTCGGGCGGGCAGATCGCCGACGAGGGCACGATCAGCGGAACGGGAGCCTCAGAGTGCGCCCGCGCGGCGGTCACCGACGTGCAGAAGATCGCCAAAACCCTGTGGGTGCACCGGGTCAACGTCGAGTCCGGGGAGTTCGTGGAGGGCGACACCGTCGTCGCGGCGGTCGACCCGGAATGGCGTCGCGGCGCCACCCAGGGTCACTCGGGTACCCACATGGTGCACGCGGCGCTGCGACAGGTGCTGGGCCCCAACGCCGTTCAGGCGGGTTCGCTGAACCGTCCCGGCTACCTGCGTTTCGACTTCAACTGGCAGGGACCGCTGTCCGAGGACCAACGCACCCAGGTCGAGGAGGTCACCAACCAGGCCGTGCAGGCCGACTTCGAGGTGCACACGTTCACCGAGCAGCTGGAGAAGGCCAAGGCGATGGGCGCAATGGCGATGTTCGGCGAGGCCTACCCGGACGAGGTCCGCGTGGTGGAGATCGGCGGGCCGTTCTCGCTGGAGCTCTGCGGTGGCACCCACGTGCACAACTCGGCTCAGATCGGACCGGTGACCGTCCTGGGCGAATCGTCGGTCGGGTCCGGCGTCCGCCGGGTGGAGGCCTACGTCGGGCTGGACTCGTTCCGCCACCTGGCCAAGGAACGCGCCCTGATGGCGGGGCTGGCGTCGTCGCTGAAGGTGCCCTCCGACGAGGTGCCGGCCCGGGTGGCCGGCCTGGTGGAGCGGCTCAAGGCCGCCGAGAAGGAGCTCGAACGCGCCCGGCTGGCCGGCGCGCGCGCCGCGGCGACCAACGCTGCGGCCGGCGCGGAGCGGATCGGTAACGTCCGTGTGGTGGCGCAACGGATGTCGGCGGGGATGACGGCCGGCGACCTGCGTTCCCTGGTGGGTGACATCCGCGGCAAGCTCGGCAGCGATCCCGCGGTGGTGGCGCTGATCGCGGAGGGCGAGGGCGGCAGCGTGCCGTACGCGGTCGCTGCGAACCCCGCCGCCCAGGACCTCGGAATCCGCGCCAACGACCTGATCAAGCAGCTGGCCGCGACCGTCGACGGCCGCGGCGGGGGCAAACCGGACCTGGCCCAGGGTTCGGGGAAGGACCCGACCCGCATCGACGCGGCGCTCGAAGCGATCCGCTCCGAGATAGCGCGGGTCGGTTGAGTGGTTCCCGTACAGCATCGCTTGCCCGACCGGCCGGGCGACCCTGACCAGGATCCCGGACGCGGACGACGGATCGGCATCGACGTCGGCAGTGTGCGTATCGGCGTCGCCTGCAGCGACCCCGACGGCATCCTGGCCACGCCGGTGGAAACCGTGCGCCGCGACCGCTCCGGCAAACACGTGCGGCGGCTGGCCGAGCTGGCCGCGGAGCTCGGGGCGGTCGAGGTGGTCGTCGGGCTGCCGCGGACGCTGGCCGACCGCACCGGCCCGTCGGCGATCGACGCCATGGAGCTGGCCGAGACGCTCGCCCAGCGGATCGCCCCCACACCCGTGCGGCTGGCCGACGAGCGCCTGACCACCGTCAGCGCGCAGCGGTCGCTGCGCGCGGCCGGTGTGCGCGCCAGAGAGCAGCGGGCGGTGATCGACCAGGCGGCCGCGGTGGCCATCCTGCAGAGCTGGCTCGATCAACGGCGCGCCACCTTATCGGCGGGGGAGCGCACCGATGGTTGACAGCGCACGGCGCCCGCGGGCCGAGCCCGAGGCGGTCGGTTCGTCGCGAAAGCGCAGCCGCGTCGCCCGGAACCGGGCCGAGCGGGGGCGTCGCCGCCGGCGGTTCGCCGGCAAGATCGTGCTCGCGGTCGTCGCCGTCGTCGTGCTGGTGGGGGTTTTCATCGGCGCCAAGCTCTGGCACACGGTGTTCGGATCCGGCGACGACTACACCGGGAGCGGCACGCGCGACATCGTGATCCAGATCAAGGACGGCGACTCGACGACCATGGTCGGGGAGACGCTGCAGCACGAGCAGGTGGTCAAGACCGTCCGGGCATTCGTCAACGCCGCGCACGGCAACAGCAAGATCTCCTCGATCCAGCCCGGCTTCTACCGGGTGCGCACCGAAATCCCGGCGGCCAGCGCCGTCGCCCGGCTGGCCGACCCGAACAACCGGGTGGGCCGGCTGGTGATCCCGGAGGGCCGTCAGCTCGACGACACCACCGACATGAAGACCAACAAGGTGACCCCGGGCATCCTGACGCTGATCTCCCGCTCCACGTGCGTGACCCTGGACGGCAACCAGCGCTGCGTCGCCGTGGAGGAGCTGCGGGCGGCCGCGACCAACAGCACCCCCGCCGCGCTGGCGGTGCCGCCGTGGGCCGTCGAGCCGTTCACCGAGCTCGGCAAGGACCATCGCCGGATCGAGGGCCTGATCGCACCGGGCACCTTCAACGTCGACCCGTCGGCCTCGGCCGAGACGATCCTGTCCGGCCTGATCAGCGCCGGCGCGGTCGAGTACGTGAAGTCCGGGCTGGTGGACACCGCCCAGGCGATGGGGCTGTCGCCCTACGACATTTTGGTGGTGGCGTCGCTGGTGGAGCAGGAGTCCAAATCGCAGGACTTCGCGAAGGTCGCCCAGGTCATCTACAACCGCCTGCACGCCCACCACACGCTGGAATTCGACTCGACGGTCAACTACCCGCTGGACCGCCGCGAGGTGGCCACCACCGACGCCGACCGGGCCCAGAAGACGCCGTGGAACACCTACGTGTCGCAGGGTCTGCCGGCGACGGCGATCTGTTCGCCCGGCGTCGACGCGCTGCACGCCGCCGAGCATCCCGAGCCCGGGGACTGGTTGTACTTCGTCACCATCGACGCCCAGGGCACGACGCTGTTCACCAAGGATTATCAGCAGCACCTGGCCAATATCGAGCTGGCTAAGCGCAACGGTGTCCTCGACAGCGCGCGCTGACGGCGGAGCCCGAAAGGCGGCGGTGCTCGGCAAGCCGGTCGCCCACTCGAAGTCCCCGCAACTGCACCTGGCCGCCTACCGGGCGCTGGGGCTGCCCGACTGGACCTACGAGCGCATCGAGTGCGACGCCGAGCGGCTGCCCGCGGTCGTCGGCGGGTTCGGCCCCGAGTGGGTCGGGGTGTCGGTGACGATGCCCGGCAAGTTCGCCGCGCTGCGGTTCGCCGACGAGCGCACCGAACGCGCCGAGCGGGTCGGGTCGGCCAACACCCTGGTCCGCACGTCGGCGGGCTGGCGGGCCGACAACACCGACATCGACGGCGTCGCGGGGGCGCTGGCGTCACAAGGGGAAGCGGACGGGCCGGCGCTGGTCTGTGGATCGGGCGGCACCGCGCCGGCGGCCGTCCTGGGGCTGGCCCAACTGGGCGTCAGCGCCATCACCGTCGTCGCGCGCAACCCCGACAAGGCGGCCCGGCTGGTGGAACTCGGCATGGGGATCGGGGTGCCGACGCGGTTCGTCGGTCTGGACAGCGACGGGCTGGCCGGCGCGGTGGCCGGCGCGGAGGTGCTGGTCAGCACCATCCCCGCGGACGTCGCGGCCCGGTACGCGGACACCTTCGCGCCGATCCCGGTGCTGCTCGACGCCGTCTACGACCCGTGGCCCACGCCGCTGGCCGCCGCGGTGGCCGCCGCCGGCGGCCGCGTGATCAGCGGGCTGCAGATGCTGCTGCACCAGGCGTTCACCCAAGTCGAGCTATTCACAGGGCTCCCGGCGCCGCGCGAGGCCATGGCCGCCGCCCTGGCCTAACGTCGCACCGCATGCGGGTGACGGCGGCGGTGGTGGTGCTGGCCTGGCTGGCGGTGCTGAGCGGCTACGACGTCCGCGAGCGCCGGTTACCGAATCTGTTGACGCTGCCCGGCGCCGCGGCGATCCTGCTGGCGGCGGCCGGGGCCGGGCGCGGCTGGCCCGCGCTCGCCGGGGCGGCGGCGCTGACCGCGACCTATCTGGCGGTGCACCTGGTGGCCCCGGCGGGGATGGGCGCCGGGGACGTCAAGCTCGCGATCGGCCTGGGAGCGCTGGCCGGCTGTTTCGGCGCCGGGGTGTGGTTCCTGGCGGCGCTGGCCGCGCCGCTGCTGACCGTGACCTGGGCCCTGGCGGGCCGGCTCGTCGGCGGCGCGGGCGCCGCGCCGCTGCCGCACGGCCCGTCGATGTGCGTGGCCACCGCCGCCGCGATCGGGCTGGTTCTCGTGTGACCCGGAGGCGGCGCGCGGATTTAAGCCCGCCGGGGCACACATGGGAAGATGATCGGGTGTTGCGCTGGATCACCGCCGGGGAGTCGCATGGCCGCGCGTTGGTGGCCTTGGTCGAAGGCATGGTCGCCGGCGTGGAGGTCAACTCGACCGACATCGCCGACCAATTGGCCCGCCGCCGGCTCGGTTACGGCCGCGGCGCGCGGATGAAGTTCGAGCGCGACGCGGTCACCGTGCTGTCCGGGGTGCGCCACGGCATCACCCTGGGCGGTCCCATCGCGATCGAGATCGGCAACACCGAGTGGCCGAAGTGGGAGACCGTGATGGCCGCCGATCCGGTCGACTCGGAGCGAGCGGCCGACCTGGAAAACTCGGCGCGGAACGAACCGCTCACCAGGCCGCGGCCCGGCCACGCCGATTACGCGGGCATGCTCAAGTACGGCTTCGACGACGCCCGGCCGGTGCTGGAGCGGGCCAGCGCCCGCGAGACCGCCGCCCGCGTCGCGGCGGGCACGGTCGCGCGCTCCTTCCTGCGCCAGGCGCTCGGTGTCGACGTGCTCTCCCACGTCATCGCGATCGGCCCGTCGGCGCCCTACGATGGCCCGCCCCCGCGCCCCGAAGACCTGCCCGCGATCGACGACAGCCCGGTGCGCGCCTTCGACAAGGCCGCCGAAGAGGCGATGATCGCCGAGATCGAGGCGGCCAAGAAGGACGGCGACACCCTCGGCGGTGTGGTCGAGGTGGTGGCCGTGGGCCTGCCGGTCGGGCTGGGCTCGTTCACCAGCGGCGACAACCGGCTCGACAGTCAGCTGGCCGCCGCGGTCATGGGCATCCAGGCCATCAAGGGCGTGGAGATCGGCGACGGCTTCGAGACGGCGCGCCGCCGCGGCAGCCGCGCTCACGACGAGATGTATCCCGGGCCCGACGGCGTCGTCCGTTCCACCAACCGCGCCGGCGGGCTCGAGGGCGGCATGACCAACGGCCAGCCGCTGCGGGTGCGCGCCGCGATGAAACCCATCTCCACCGTGCCGCGGGCGCTGGCCACCGTCGACATGGCGACCGGCGACGAGGCCGTCGCCATCCACCAGCGCTCGGACGTGTGCGCGGTGCCGGCCGCCGGCGTCGTCGTCGAGGCCATGGTGGCGCTGGTGCTGGCCCGCGCGGCGCTGGAGAAGTTCGGCGGCGACTCGCTCACCGAGACCCGACGCAACATCGAGGCGTATCAGCGCGCGGTCGCCGACCGGGAAGCGCCGGCCGCGCGGGGTACCGCGTGATGGCGCCCAAGGCGGTGCTCGTCGGGCTGCCGGGCTCGGGCAAGTCCACCATCGGGCGGCGACTGGCCAAGGCGCTCGGCGTCGAGTTCCTCGACACCGACGCGGCCCTCGAACAGCAGACCGGGCGTCGCATCGCCGACATCTTCGCCTCCGACGGCGAGCAGGAGTTCCGCCGTATCGAGGAGGGCGTGGTGCGCGCCGCGCTGGCCGATCACGACGGCGTGGTGTCGCTCGGTGGCGGGGCGGTCACCAGCCCGGGGGTCTGCGAGGCGCTCGCCGGCCACACCGTCATCTACCTCGAGATCAGCGCCGGCGAAGGGGTGCGCCGCACCGGCGGCGGCGCCGTGCGGCCGCTGCTGGCAGGCCCCGACCGTGCCGAGAAGTTCAAAGCGCTGATGGCCCAACGGGTCCCGCTGTACCGGCGGGTGTCGACCATCCGCGTCGACACCAACCGACGCAATCCCGGGGCGGTGGTGCGCTACATCGTGTCCAGGCTGCAGACACCCGAGAACGCTCACGCGGAGGCCGCGCCATGACTAGCGCCGAGCCGGTCACCGTGCAGGTGGCCGTCGACCCGCCGTACCCGGTGATCATCGGCACCGACTTGGGCGACCAGCTCGTCGAACTCCTCTGCGACCGGCACCGCGTGGCCGTCGTGCACCAACCGGTGCTGGCACACACCGCCGAAGCGATCCGAAGCCGCCTGGCGGACAAGGGCGTTGACGCACACCGCATCGAAATCCCGGACGCCGAAGCCGGAAAGGACCTGCCGGTCGTCGGCTTCCTCTGGGAGGTGCTCGGCCGCATCGGGATTGACCGCAGAGACGCGTTGGTGAGCCTCGGCGGCGGCGCCGCCACCGACGTCGCCGGGTTCGCGGCGGCCACTTGGCTGCGCGGCGTCGACATCGTCCACATTCCCACCACGTTGCTCGGCATGGTCGACGCGGCCGTCGGCGGCAAGACGGGAATCAACACCGACGCGGGCAAGAACCTGGTGGGCGCGTTCCACCAGCCGCTGGCCGTGCTCGCCGACCTGGCGACCCTGGAAACGTTGCCGCACAACGAGCTCGTCGCCGGAATGGCCGAGGTGGTCAAGGCCGGCTTCATCGCCGACCCGGTGATCCTCGATCTCATCGAGGCGGACCCGCGGGTCGCCGTGGACACCGCCGGTGCGGTGCTGCCCGAGCTGATCCGGCGTTCGATCGCGGTCAAGGCGCGGGTGGTCGCCGCCGACGAGAAGGAGTCGGAGCTGCGCGAAATCCTGAACTACGGCCACACATTGGCGCACGCGATCGAGCGCAGGGAGCACTACGAGTGGCGCCACGGCGCCGCGGTGTCGGTGGGCCTGGTGTTCGCCGCGGAGCTGGCCCGCCTCGCCGGCCGGCTCGACGACGCGACCGCACGCCGGCATCGCACCGTGCTGTCGGCGCTCGGCCTGCCGGTCAGCTACGACCCCGATGCGCTGCCGCAGCTGCTCGAATACATGGCCCAGGACAAGAAATCGCGCGCCGGTGTGCTGCGGTTCGTGGTCCTCGACGGGCTGGCCAAGCCGGGGCGGCTGGCCGGGCCGGACCCGTCGCTGCTGGCGGCGGCCTACGCGGGGCTGTCCGACGCGGAGGACGCCTCGTGACCACGGTCAACGGTAACGTGCAAGTCATCAACGGCCCGAACCTGGGCCGGCTGGGCCGCCGCGAGCCCGAGGTGTACGGGGACACCACGCACGAGGAACTGGCCGCGCTGATCGAGCGGGAGGCCGCCGCGCTCGGGCTGAAAGCCGTTGTGCGCCAAAGCGACAACGAATCCCAATTGCTGGACTGGATTCATTCGGCCGCCGATGCGGGCGAACCGGTGATCCTCAACGCCGGCGGCCTCACCCACACCTCGGTGGCGCTGCGCGATGCGTGCGCCGAGTTGCGCGCGCCCCTGATCGAGGTGCACATCTCCAATGTGCATGCGCGCGAGGAGTTTCGGCGTCACTCGTATCTCAGCCCGGTCGCGACCGGTGTGATCGTCGGGCTGGGGATCCAGGGCTACCTGCTGGCCCTGCGGTATCTGGCGGAAGCCGCCAAGGGCTAGGTGTACTCGGCCACGAGGTTGGTCACAGTCGGCTGATGGGTGGTAGTCCGTCGAGTGCGCTGTGGCGTCGTTGAGTGTTGTAGAACTCGAGCCATGGGGCAAGGGCGTTTGCCCGCTCGGCGTTGGAGGTAAAAACTCTGCGGTAGCACCACTCGGTTTGCAGGGTGCGGTTGAATCTCTCTACCTTGCCGTTCTGCCAGGGGCAGTGCGGTTTGATGAACAGATGCCTGGTGCTGAGCTGGGCAATAACGGCTGCCACAGCAGCTGACCGACGATAGCTGAGATGGTTGTCGGTGATGATGCGTTCGATGCGTGAAATGCCTTGCGCCACAAAATAGTCAGCGGCCCGCTCGATGAAGCCCGCACACGTTGGACCTTTCTCGTCGGGCAGGATCTCGGAATAGGCGAGTCGGCTGTGGTCATCGACCATCGAGTGCACGTAGTCATAGCCGTTGCCGCGGCCGCGGACCTCTTCGCTGCGCCCATGAGCTCGCCACCCACCACCGTCGGGGATGCGGCTGAGTTTCTTGACATCGACGTGGACCAATTCGCCGGGACGGTCTCGCTCGTAGCGCACCGCGGTAGCCTTCGCGGCCTTGATCACCGCTCCCGTCATCGGATCACAGTCACGCAGGTAGGGCTGGCCGTGGCGGCGCAAGATGCGTCCGACCGTGCGGGCCGGCACTCCCAATTCTGGACCCAGCCAATCCGGGCCACGCCGATGCTCACGGCGTGCCGCCAGGACCTGCTGCTCAACAGCCGCCGGTGTGCGCCGGGGTGAGCAGTGCGGACGCGAGGACCGATCAAACAGCCCGACTGATCCCTCAGCGGCATAACGGCTGATCCAGGTGTGGACACACTTGCGGGAGATTCCCATCGCCTCAGCGATCTGGGCTTGCTTCCATCCGCTTTGGTGACGTTCGACGATGAGCAGTCGACCATGAAACGTCGTGCGGGCATTACGGTGGGACACGAGAACCTCCGGAGCAGGTATGGGCCTTCGACAAGCCACACCCCACCCGGGGGTTCTCCTCACATCAAGCCGACACGCCTGCTACCAACCTCGTGGCCGAGTACAGCTAGGCCTTACCCGATTCGGGCGTGGTGTGCTCGTCGCCGGGCTTGCGGATCACCTCGGTTTTGGGGTCGTCCTCAGTCTTGGCGATCGTTTCGGTGGGGGCGTCACGCTCGGCCGTTTCGGTGGGTGCCTCGCGCTCGGCCGTGGCGACCGCCGCGGTCCGCTCCTCGTGCTGCGCTCCGGCCGCGGGGATCTCCCCGGTCGGCGCGTCGTCACCGCGCACCGCCGAGAACACGTCGGTGTCACTGTCGCGCCCTTGCTTGTCGCCGAGGCCGTGGCGCTTCTCCGGCTCCTTCTCGTACTGCCGGTCGATCCGCCACCGGCCGATGGTGACGCCGATGATCCCGGGCAGGAACACGCACAGCGCGGTGAACGCCGCGAACGTGGTCAGTTCGTTGATCAGCCCGCCGGTGTAGAGGCCCTTGTACACCAGCGCGATGAGCCAGGAGACGGCGCCGGACAGGACGCCGGCCACCAGGCCGGCCAGCAGCCAGGTCATCGCCAGGTCGCGGCGCCGGTCGGGGTCCCGGTTCTCGTTGGCGTCGGCCCGGCCGTCGAGCACCCCCCATACGGCCACGCCGATGATGAACAGCAGGAGCAGCACCACGCTGAAAAGCCCGGCCTGCGTCTGCCACGCGTTGATCAACGCGCCTTGGAACAATCGCACCACTACCATCGCCGCGGCGTAGACCAATCCGCGCAGCATCCAGGACCTCATGGGCAATCAGCGTAGCGAGTACCGTCAAGGGTCGTGACACATTCTCAGCGTCGGGACAATCTGAAAGCGCAAATCGGGGCCGTTGGACTGGACGCGATGCTGGTCAGCGACCTGAACAACGTCCGCTACCTGTCCGGCTTCACCGGGTCGAACGGCGCGTTGCTGGTTTTCGCCGACGATCGCGGCCCGGTGCTGGCCACCGACGGCCGGTATCGCACCCAGGCCGCCGAGCAGGCGCCGGGACTCGAGATCGCCATCGAGCGCGCCCTGGGACGCCACCTCGTCGGCCGGGCGGCCGAGGGCGGTGTGCAGAGGCTGGGCTTCGAAAGCAACGTGGTGACCGTCGACGCGTTCGACGCCCTGACCAGCGAGCTCGGTGAACGTAAGGCGGCCACCGAGCTGGTGCGGGCCGCCGGCACCGTCGAGGGGCTGCGTGAGGTCAAGGACGACGGCGAGGTGGCGCTGCTGCGGCTGGCCTGCGAGGCGGCCGACGCCGCGCTCGCGGAGCTGGTGGAGCGAGGCGGCCTGCGGCCCGGGCGGACCGAGCGGGAGGTGAGCCGCGAGCTGGAGGCCCTGATGCTCGACCACGGCGCCGACGCCATCTCCTTCGAGACCATCGTTGCCGCCGGCCCCAACTCGGCGATCCCGCATCACCGCCCCACCGACGCGGCCCTGGCGACGGGCGATTTCGTCAAGATCGACTTCGGCGCGCTGGTGGGCGGCTATCACTCCGACATGACCCGCACCTTCGTGCTCGGCAAGGCCGCCGACTGGCAACTCGAGATCTACCGGCTGGTCGCCGACGCGCAGCGGGCCGGCCGCGAGGCGCTCCGCCCGGGCGCAAGCCTGCGTGACGTCGACGGCGCCGCGCGCCGGCTGATCGTCGATGCGGGCTACGGCGAGCACTTCGGCCACGGGCTGGGGCACGGCGTGGGGTTACAGATCCACGAGGCGCCGGGAATCGGTGCCACGTCCACCGGCACGCTGCTGGCGGGCTCCGTCGTGACCGTCGAACCGGGCGTCTACCTGCCCGGTCGCGGCGGCGTGCGGATCGAGGACACCCTGGTCGTGCCCGGCGAGACGGCGGCGACCGGCGGGCGGGCACCGGAACTGCTGACCAGGTTCCCCAAGGAGCTGGCCGTTCTCGGCTAGGCAAACCGCGCCATTTGGCGGGCCGGGGCCCCGGGGTAAAGTCGGGTGGCGTGAGCGGGGTGGAGCCAATCGAACGCGGTCTGGCGCGCTTGCGGGATTTTCGGTGGGACGTACATTCCCAGCCCTTGCGGGAGATGCGGCTGGAGATCGACATCGTGTATTTCGCGGTCCCCGTGCCGTTCACCGGCGGGAGAAAACTGAACGTTCCCCTGCTGACGATGATCAAGCCGCTGCGGCCCTCACCGGACGAGCCGGCCGAGGCCGGCCCCTAACCCGTCCGGCGGGGCCCGATGGGCCACCCCGACGCGCTGGGCCCGGCCGCGACGCGCCTTAGACTGACGGACACATTGCAGACAGCTCGCGAACGACTGTCCATTCCCCATAGGAGATACACCGAACCGTGGCAAGCACCGCCGATTTCAAGAACGGACTGGTGCTGGTGATCGACGGCCAACTCTGGCAGATCGTCGAATTCCAGCACGTCAAACCCGGCAAGGGTCCGGCCTTCGTGCGCACCAAGCTGAAAAACGTGCTGTCCGGCAAGGTCGTCGACAAGACCTACAACGCGGGCGTGAAGGTGGAAACGGCGACGGTCGACCGGCGCGACACCACGTACCTGTACCGCGACGGCTCGGACTTCGTGTTCATGGACAGCCAGGACTACGAGCAGCACCCGCTGCCGGAATCGCTGGTCGGCGACGCCGCCCGGTTCCTGCTGGAGGGCCTGCCGGTGCAGGTGGCGTTCCACAACGGGGCGCCGCTGTACATCGAACTGCCCGTGTCGGTCGAGATGGAGGTCACCCACACCGAGCCCGGCCTGCAGGGCGACCGGTCCAGCGCCGGCACCAAACCCGCCACCGTGGAG
This sequence comes from Mycobacterium paraseoulense, assembly GCF_010731655.1. Classification (NCBI taxonomy): domain Bacteria; kingdom Bacillati; phylum Actinomycetota; class Actinomycetes; order Mycobacteriales; family Mycobacteriaceae; genus Mycobacterium; species Mycobacterium paraseoulense. Next base: position 138,061 of record NZ_AP022619.1, read on the forward strand.
ACGGGGGCGGAGATCCAGGTGCCGCTGTTCATCAACACCGGCGACAAGCTGAAGGTGGACACGCGCGACGGCAGCTACCTGGGGCGCGTCAACGCGTGAGCAGGCCCGTCAGGGGACGCCATCAGGCCCGCAAGCGCGCCGTTGACCTGCTGTTCGAGGCCGAGGCCCGCGGGCTGGGCGCGGCCGAGGTCGTCGACGTGCGCGCCGCGCTGGCCGAAACCAACCCCGACGTGGCGCCGCTGCAGCCGTACGCCGTCGCGGCCGCCCGCGGCGTCGACGGGCACGCCGCGCACATCGACGACCTGATCAGTTCGCACCTGCAGGGCTGGACGCTGGACCGGCTGCCCGCCGTCGATCGCGCCATTCTTCGGGTCGCCGTGTGGGAGTTGCTCTACGCCGACGACGTCCCGGAGCCGGTCGCCGTGGACGAGGCCGTGCAACTGGCCAAGGAGCTGTCCACCGACGACTCGCCGGCCTTCGTCAACGGCGTGCTGGGCCAGGTGATGCTGGTGACGCCGCAGATCCGGGCCGCCGCCGCGGCGGTCCGCGCGGGCGCCGCCGCCGCGGCGGAGAACGAGGAACCCCCGGCGTGACCCGGCTGGAGCTGCGCGCCGTCGTCGCGGGGTTGCTGGCCGCGACGGTGGTGCTGGGCGCCGTGGTGTGCGCCGCCTTCGGGTGGACGATCGTCGCGTCGGCGCTGTCCATCTACGCGCTCGCGGTGGGCGCGTGGCTGTATCACTGCGTCGAACGCCTGATCGTCGCCCGCCGCATCAGCACCGTTCGCTCGGCCGCCAGGCCGCTGCAGCCGCTGCTGCCGGTGATGGCCGCGATCATGGGCCTGACCCAGTCGGTGGTCAGGTCGCTGACCGACGTCACCGAGCTACCGGCCCGGCGCTGGGACCTTCCGGTGCTGCGCTGGGTCGACGGCACGCGCGCCAATCGGCGCGTGGTGGACGCCGACGACGAGCTGGACGGCTGATCGAGCTCACGCGAAACGATCACGTGGGCGGCGCGGCGGGGTGAGAATACAAGTCGCTCAGAAGAACAGGTGAGGTCATGACTCGATACACCACCCAGCCGCGACGACTCCGCGTCTCCGCGCTGGCGGCGGTGGCCAACCCCTCCTATGCCCGCGTCGACACCTGGAACCTGCTCGACGACGCGTGCCGGCACCTCGCCGAGGTGGACCTGGCCGGGCTCGACAAGACCCACGACGTGGCCCGGGTGAAACGCCTGATGGACCGCATCGCCGCCTACGAGCGGTACTGGCTGTACCCGGGCGCGCAGAACCTGGCGACCTTCCGCGCCCACCTGGAGAGCCTGTCCACCGTGCGGCTCACCGAAGAGGTTTCCATGGCCGTCCGGCTGCTGAGCGAATACGGCGACCGCGCAGGGCTTTTCGACACCTCGGCGCCGCTGGCCGACCAAGAGCTGGTAGCCCAGGCCAAACAGCAGCAGTTCTACACCGTTTTGCTCGCCGACGACGCGCCCGCGACGGCCCCGGACTGCCTGGCCGAATGCCTGCGGGACCTGCGCAACCCGTCCGACGACGTGCAGTTCGAGATCCTGGTGGTGCCCAGCGTCGAAGACGCCATCACCGCGGTCGCCCTGAACGGGGAGATCCAGGCCGCCATCATCCGCGACGACCTGCCGCTGCGCTCCCGGGACCGGCTGCCGCTGATGAACACGCTGCTCGGGCCCAACGAGGATGCGGACGGGGTCATTCCCGACCGTGCCAACGACTGGGTGGAGTGCGGCGAGTGGATCCGCGAGCTGCGGCCCCACATCGACCTGTATCTGCTGACCGACGAGTCCATCGCGGCGGGCGACGACACCGAGCCCGACGTCTACGACCGGACGTTCTATCGGCTCAACGATGTCACCGACCTGCACAGCACCGTGCTCGCCGGACTCCGGAACCGTTACGCCACACCGTTTTTCGATGCGTTGCGGGCGTATGCGGCGGCACCGGTCGGCCAATTCCACGCGTTGCCCGTCGCCCGGGGTGCCAGCATCTTCAACTCGAAGTCGTTGCAGGACATGGGCGAGTTCTACGGCCGCAACATCTTCATGGCCGAGACATCGACCACGTCGGGCGGCCTCGACTCGCTGCTCGACCCGCACGGCAACATCAAGAAGGCGATGGACAAGGCCGCGCACACCTGGAACTCCGACCAGACCTATTTCGTCACCAACGGGACCTCCACCGCCAACAAGATCGTCGTGCAGTCCCTGACCCGGCCGGGCGACATCGTGCTGATCGACCGCAACTGCCACAAGTCTCACCATTACGGGCTGGTGCTGGCCGGTGCCTACCCGCTGTACCTGGACGCCTACCCGTTGCCGCAGTTCGCGATCTACGGGGCGGTGTCGCTGCGCACGATCAAGCAGACACTGCTGGACCTCGAAGTGGCCGGTCAGCTGGACCGGGTGCGCATGCTGCTGCTGACCAACTGCACCTTCGACGGCGTGGTGTACAACCCCTTCCAGGTCATGCAGGAGGTCCTGGCGATCAAGCCGGACATCTGCTTCTTGTGGGACGAGGCGTGGTACGCCTTCGCCACCGCCGTGCCGTGGGCCCGGCAGCGCACGGCGATGGTGTCGGCCGAGCGCCTCGAGCAGATGCTCGCATCGCCGGAATACGCGGCGCAGTACCGGAATTGGGCAGCCGAGATGGAAGGGGTCGACCGGTCGGAGTGGGTCGACCGCCCGCTGTTGCCCGACCCGTCCCGCGCACGGGTTCGCGTCTACGCCACGCATTCGACGCACAAGTCGCTGTCGGCGCTTCGCCAGGCGTCGATGATCCACGTCCGCGACCAGGACTTCAACGCCCTGGCGCGCGACGCGTTCGGTGAGGCCTTCCTGACCCACACCTCGACCTCACCGAACCAGCAACTGCTGGCGTCGCTGGACCTGGCCCGCCGGCAGGTCGACATCGAGGGCTTTCAGCTGGTCCGGCAGACCTACGACATGGCGCTGGTGTTTCGCCATCGGGTGCGCCGAGACCGGTTGATCAGCAAGTGGTTCCGCATCCTCGACGAGTCCGACCTGGTGCCCGAGGAGTTCCGCGCGTCGTCGGTGAGTTCTTACCGCGAGGTCCGGCAGGGCGCGCTGGCCGAGTGGAACGAGGCGTGGCGGTCCGACCAGTTCGTGCTGGACGCGACGCGGGTGACGCTGTTCGTCGGCAAGACCGGAATGAACGGGTACGACTTCCGCGAGAAGATCCTGATGGAGCGCTTCGGCATCCAGATCAACAAGACGTCGATCAACAGCGTGCTGCTGATCTTCACCATCGGTGTCACCTGGTCGAGCGTGCATTATCTGCTCGACGTATTGCGCAGGGTGGCAATCGATTTCGATCGTACCGAGAATGCGGCCAGCGTCGCCGACCGGGCGTTGCACCAGCGTCACGTCGAGGAGATCACCCAGGACCTGCCGCACCTGCCCGACTTCAGCGAGTTCGACGTCGCCTTCCAGCCCGTCGACGGGTGCATGTTCGGCGACATGCGGTCGGCCTTCTACGCCGGATACGAGGAGTCCGACCGCGAGCACGTCCTGATCGGCATGGCCGGGCGGCGGTTGGCCGAGGGCAAGACGCTGGTGTCCACCACGTTCGTGGTGCCGTACCCGCCGGGCTTCCCGGTGCTGGTCCCCGGGCAGGTGGTCTCCAAGGAGATCATCTACTTCCTGGCCCAGCTCGACGTCAAAGAGATCCACGGCTACAACCCCGACCTCGGGCTGTCGGTGTTCACCGAGGCGGCGCTGGCGCGCATGGAGGCGCAGCGCAGCGCGGCGACCGCCGCGGTCGGTTCGGCGTTTCCGGCCTTCGAGTTGCCGCCGGACGCCTCCGGGCTCAACGGCGCGCTCAACGGCGACGCGGCCGCCCAGGCGGTCAGCGAAGACGCCTGAACCTAAGCGCCAGGCGGGGTCGAGTCTTGCGGTGCGCGCTGCGGCCAGCCGAGTTCGCCACGCCGGATCCCTCGGGTGATCTCGTCGTTGCGGGCCGCGCTGCCGGCCGGGGCCGCCTCCGGACAGCTGCAGCTGAGGGTGTTGAACGGGCTGGGATCGGCGCCGGCCGGCGCCGCGCCCGCCAGCCCGGAGCCCAGGACGATCGCGAGATAGGCCAGCGTTCGTACGGTTAGCCGGTTGTTGCGGCGCGCAGGGCGTGCAGTACCAGACATGACAAGACCAGCCTAGGAGGGGATCGCTGAGAGGCCGCTGAGAAGCGCGCTGAGCTGGGTGTCCCGCGGTCCTCGGCCCTGCAGAATCGGAGGTGTGCAGTTGCCTCGCCTGCCACACTGGGGCATCCCCACCCGCTCGGCGGCGGTGTCGGCGGTCGTCGTGCTCTGCGCGCTCGCCCTTGCCGGCGCGGGATTGGACGCGTTCCTGTATCGGTCCCTACTGACGGGCGTCGATTACGCCGCCGCCGAGAGAGTGCGCGATCTGCGGAAGGCGCTCCAGTCCGATCCGCCGGCCGGCCTCGACAGCGCCCTGCTGAGCACCGACCAACGGGTGGTCGCCGTTCAAGTGATCGCCCCCGACGGGAAGGTGGTGAAGCGGTCGCGCTCCGCGCCCGGCGCGCCGCTCGTTCCGGTCGGCGAGTTCGGTTTCGATCTGCGTCGCGGATTGTCCGACGACGCGGTGGCAGGTGACGACATGCGCGTCAGCGGCCAACGGGTCGCGACCGCATCCGGCGATTACACGGTGCTCGTGGGCGGCGGTAGCCAGGCGGTCGAGGCGACCGCACGGACCGTCGCCCTGCTGTTGGCGGGCGGTGCGCCCCTCGTCATCGCGGGGGCAGCCATCGCCACGTTCTGGCTCGTTCGCCGGTCGCTGCGCTCCGTGGAGGCGATCCGCGCGCACGTGGCCGAGATCTCGGCCTCGGACCTGGCAGAACGGGTGCCCGTGCCGAACGGCCGCGACGAGATCGCCGCGCTGGCGGTCACCATGAACCAGATGCTCTCCCGCATCGAAGCCGGCCACCGGGCGCAGCAACGCTTCGTCGGCGACGCCTCGCATGAACTGCGCAGCCCGCTGGCCACCATCATCTCCGGACTGGAGGTGGCCGAGGCCCACCCCGATCTGCTCGACGCGGAATTGGCGGTCAACACCCTACTGCCCGAGGCGCAACGCATGCACACGCTGATCGAGGACCTGCTGCTGCTGGCCCGGGCCGACGAGCGAAGCCTCGGGCGGTGCAAAGAGGAGCTGGCCCTCGATGACGTCGCTGCCCTCGAGGCCGCCCGCGCGCGGCGCGACGCGCGCTGCCCGATCGATACCGACCTCCGCGCGATGCGTTGCACCGGTGACCCGGTGGCAATCTCGCGAATGATCCGCAATCTCGTGGAAAACGCCGTCCGCCATGCTAGTTCGCGCGTTGCCCTGGAAGTCGGCGGCAGCGCGGGGATGGCCGTCGTCACCGTGAGCGACGACGGCCCCGGGATTCCGCCGGCCGACCGGGCCCGGGTGTTCGAACGCTTCGTGCGTCTGGATTCAGACCGCGCCCGCAGCGGCGGGGGAGCGGGGCTGGGCCTCGCCATCGTCGCCGAGGTCGTCGCCGCGCACGGCGGCACGGTCACCGTCGACGACCGCCCGGGCGGCGGGACGCGGATGGTCGTGTCCCTGCCGCAGCGCGCGCCTCAGCACACCAGCCGGTAGCCGACGCCCCGGATCGTCTGGATGGTGTTGGTGCCGAACGGAATGTCGATCTTGCGACGCAAATATCCCACGTAAACCTCGACCACGTTGTCGGGGCCGTGATAGTGCGCGTCCCACACGTTGCGCAGTATCTCGGCCTTGGTCACGACCATGTCCAGATTGCGCATCAGAAACTCGAGCACGCCGAACTCCCGCGGAGTCAAGGTGATCGGGGTGGAATCACGTCGGACCGTGTGCCGCGCCGGGTCGAGCACCAGCGACCCGGCCGTCAGCACCAGCGGCCGCTGCGGGACGCCGCGACGCACCAGCGCACGCAGCCGCGCCACGAGCACCCGGAACGAGAACGGTTTGGTCAGGTAGTCGTCTGCTCCCAGGTCGAACGCATCGGTCTCGTCGTACTCGCCGTCTTTGGCCGTCAGCATGAGGACCGGCGTCCACACGTTTCGCGCCCGCATTCGGCGCAGCACCTCGTAGCCGCTGTGGCCGGGGAGCATGATGTCGAGGATCACCACGTCGAAGCCGTTGTCGATCGCCTCCCGCAGACCGTCGACGCCCGTGCCGACCGCCACGACGACGAATCCCTCCGCCTCGAGCCCCCGGGCGAGGGTCGCCGACAGCCGCGCTTCGTCCTCGACGAGCAGGACCCTCACGGCGTCACGCCTCTTCGGCAGCCGCACCGGGGTGGCGCCCCGCGCGCTGCGGCAGGACGACGAGCAACGCCACGATGACCGCGGCGATCACCGCTGAGGCCAGCGGGCGGCTCAGGGCCAGCCCGCCGTCGGCGACCGGCTTGTCGATAAAGTCACCCACCGTCGCGCCCAATGGCCGGGTCAGGATGAACGCGACCCAGAACAACGCCACGCGCGACACCGCGGTCCAGTAGTAGAGCGCCACGACCACCGCCAGCCCGGCCGCGAACACCAAAGCCCCACGCTCATAACCGAAATCTCGCGTGTCGGCGAGCCAATCGCCGAGTGCGGTACCCAGGGTCTGCGAGAAAGTGATTGTCGCCCAATAGAACGCCTCCACTTTCGGCGTCGAGACGGTGGTGACCGATACGGTGCCCTGCGACCAACGCCACAGGCCCAGGGTGGCCAGGAGGCAGGCCAACAGCAGCAGGGACCCGCCCGTGTAACCGATGCCGAGCGATCGGTCGGCGAAGTCGGCCAACACCGTGCCGAACGTCGTCGAGGCCACGATCGTCGCCCAGTACAGGGCCGGGTGGAAGCGCTCGGCGAAGATCTGCGCGGCGACCAGCACCACCAGCGCGAGGCCGAAGAGCGCAACCCCGGCGGCGTAACCCCAGTTCAGGGTCATCGTGACGGTGTCGCCGCCCGTCTCGCCCAGGGTGGTCGCCAGGACCTTGATGATCCAGAAGCCCAGGGTGACCGCCGGCACCTTGGTCAACGCGTGTCGCGCAACATCACTCATCCACAGTCATCTTTCGGTGTCGTCGCTCAGGCATTTCTAGAGTAGCCGCGCTGAGAAAACGCTGAGTCCCGGCATAAGAGAATGCTGTGCTCACGCTGTGAATCGCGGTCTTTCGGCAGCCGTTCCCGTTTGTCCCTAAACCGGTTCTCGCACAATGTAATTCGGTGTCTGATGATGTCTGGCCGGAGCGCTGACGCTGAGGGGTGAATATCAATCGGCTTAGCATTCAATAAGTTACGGCGATCTTGGTGCGCGGCGCCCGGTGGACGCCGTGCCACGATGGATGGCATGCTCACCGACGCCAGCAGCGCGAGCCGGCTCGGCGATGGCGCGCGCTGGTCGGTCATGATCGTCTCCTTGTGCGTGACGGCGACGTCATTCCTCTTCATCAATGGCGTTGCCTTCCTGATCCCCTCGCTGCAGGCGCGCCGCGGCATCCCGTTGAGCCAAGCCGCATTGATCGCGTCCATGCCGAGCTGGGGCATGGTGGTGACGCTGGTGCTGTGGGGCTGGGTATTGGACCGCGTCGGTGAGCGGGTCGTGCTGACGGCCGGTTCGGCGCTCACGGCCGCAGCGGCGTGCGCCGCGGCGTCGGCCCATTCGATGGTGGCTGTCGGCGTCTTCCTGTTTCTCGGCGGGATGGCGGCGGCCAGCTGCAACACCGCCGGCGGGCGGCTGGTGTCCGCGTGGTTCCCGTCGCACCAACGGGGCCTGGCGATGGGCATCCGGCAGACCGCGCAGCCATTGGGCATCGCCTTGGGCGCGTTGGTGATACCTGAGCTGGCCGAGCGCGGTCCCCGTTCGGGACTGACGTTCCTCGCGCTCATGTGCACGATGGCGGCGGTGGCCAGCGCGTTGGGGATCGTCGATCCGCCGCGGAAATCGCGCAAGATAGCCAGCGACGCAGAACTGGCCAGCCCATATCGTGGGTCGCCCGTGCTGTGGCGAATTCACGCGGTGGGCGCCCTGCTGATGATCCCGCAGACGGTGACCGTGACGTTCATGCTCGTGTGGCTGATGAATCGCCACGGCTGGTCGGTCGCGGCCGCCGGCGGCCTTGTCACGGTATGCCAGTTGCTGGGCGCGGCGGGCCGAATCGCGGTCGGACGTTGGTCGGATCGCATCGGCTCGCGGATGCGGCCGGTCCGCACCGTCGCCCTGGCCGCCGGGCTGGCCCTGTTCCTGCTTGCCGTCGCCGACGGCATCGGTTCGGGCTACGACGTGTGGCTCATGGCCGCCGTCTCGGTGATCGCGGTGCTCGACAACGGGCTGGAGGCGACCGCCATCACCGAGTTCGCCGGGCCATTCTGGAGCGGGCGCGCCTTGGGCCTGCACAACACCACGCAGCGGCTATCGGCCGCCGCGGGACCCCCACTCTTCGGCGCGCTGATCATGGCCGCCGAATACCCACCGGCCTGGGCGCTTTGCGCGTTGTTCCCGCTCGCGGCCGTCCCGCTGGTGCCCGCCGGCTCGGGCGGACCCGACGCGGAAGCAGGGGAAAGTGTTGTGCCACAACGATCCCGGCGGGATCGCGAGGTGATCGAGGCCTTATGATCGTGCGCTCGGTGCTGGACCACGCCGGGTAGCCCGGCCATCGCGTGTGCGCTGAGGGTTTTCAGTGTGCGCTCCCGGCGGCGACACGCCGTTGACTGCCGCCCCGGCCGCACACTGAAGTACTCAGCGCAGGATTCGGGCGAACAGCAGGCTGTCTTGCGGCTCGAGGCCCAGGTTCGGGTAGACGGCGTGGCGGGCCAGGCGGCCCTCCAGCACGAAACCGGCGCGCTCGAGCAGCCGCGCCGACCGCTCGTTGTCGACGTTGCACGTGGCCCACACCCGATACACCGCCCGGTCGCTGTCGAGCGCGGTCAACAGCATGTCGAGCACCTCGGCCATCAGGCCCTTGCCCCACCACCGTCGGCCCAGGCAGTAACCGATCTCGACCGAGTGCGGCACCGGGCGCCGGCAGCTGGCCAGCCCGACCACGTCCCCGCTGTGCCGTAACTCGATCACCCAGGTCCGCTCGTCGGCGGTGGCGTTGAGCTTTTCGGTGATCACCCGCCGCGTCGCCGCCACGTCGGGATGCGGCGTCCACATCAGATACCGGGTGACCTCGGGATCGCGGGCGACCCGCTGAAACAGCGCGCCGGCGTCGTCGAGGACGGGCCTTCGCAGCACCAGCCGGGGCCCGGTGATGCGGTCGGGTGGGTAGTCGGCCACGGGGCTAGAGGCCGAGCGCCTGATAGGTGCGGCGGACGAACTTCGGTTGCACCGATTGAAGTTTCGCCAGCGAGGTGTTGCCCGCGACCGCCGCGGCAACGTCCGCGGACATGTCGGGCAGGTTCTGGACCAGATAGAGCAGGACCAGCTCGGCGGTCGGGTCGGCCTGCCACCACGTCCCATAGGCGCCGGGCCAGCTGAAGGTCCCGAGCCCACCCGGCCCGAACAGCGGTGCGCTTCGTGCCGGATCGGTCACCACCGACAGGTTCAGCCCGAAGCCGCGGCCCACCCAATACGGCGCCCCCAGGAAGTTGTGGCGCTTCTGTTCGTCGGACAGCCGGTCGGTCCGCATCAGCCGGGCGGACTCGGCCGAGAGCACCCGCACGCCGTCGATCGTTCCCTCGCCGAGCAGCATCCGCACGAACCGCAGGTAATCGTCGGCGGTCGACCACAGGCCGCCGCCCGCGTTGGCGAACGACGGCGGCTTGATATGCGGCGGCCCCATCGCGTCGTGGTGCAGTTCGCCCCGCTCGTCGAGCCGGTACATGGTGGCCGCGCGGCGGCGCGCCTCGGGGGAGACGAAGAACCCGGTATCCGGCATGCCCACCGGGCCCAGCACCCGTTCGTCGAGGACCTGGTCGAACGGCTTGCCCTCGATGCGCGCCGCGATGACGCCCAGCAGGTCGATGGAATGGCTGTAGGTGAGCCGGTCGCCCGGCTGATGCACCAGCGGTAGCGTGGCCAGCTCGGCCAGCCAGGCGTCCGGACCCTGGTTGAACGGCAGCCGCATGTATGCCTTGGCGATCGGCCCGGACACCGAGAAGCTGTAGGCCAGGCCGCTGGTGTGGGTGAGTAGGTCCTCGATCAGGATGGCGCGCCGCGCCGGATGCGTCCGGTCCAGCGGGCCGTGCGGCTCGTCGAGCACGCGCACGTCGGCGAGCTCCGGCGCCCAGCGCACGACCGGGTCCTTCAGCGTCAGCTTGCCCTCGTCGACCAGGCTCATCACCGCCGCGACGGTAACCGGCTTGGTCATCGATGCGATCCGGAACAGAGTGTCGCGTCGCATCGGCAGGCCCGCGTCCACGTCGCGATGGCCGATTTCGTTGACCTGCAGCACTTCTCCGCGTTGCCAGACCATCGTCACCGCGCCGGCGAGCATGCCGGCGTCGCACACTTCGCGGATGGAGGCCGCGTTGGCGTCGAGATTCACCCGAATCACGTTAGCGTCGGGCCCGGGGCGCGCCGACGTCAGACTAGGGCCGTCGCCCTGCCAGCGCGTCGTCGACGGTGGGATAGAGCTCGATGAACTCGTCGAGGCCCACGATGCGCAGGGGCCGGCTGGTGGCCGAGCCGTCGGCCGCCACCCGCAATGAGGTCGGGCTGTCCTGGGTCAGGCGATGCACCTCGACCAGCACGGTGATGCCCGCCGAGGACAGGAAGTCCACCCCGGTGAGGTCGATGACGAGCACCGCGGGCGTGCCGGACAGGGCGACGTCGATATGCGTGGCGAGCGAGGGCGCGGTGATGATGTCCACCGCGCCACTGACCTCGAGGATCACCGCCTCACCGGCATCGCGGCGGTTGACCCAGAACTCTTCGCCCATGACGATCCGAACCGTACTGCCTGGTCGCGGCGACCGATTAACCGGGCCGTAACCCGCCGGCCGCGGTGGGCCGCCCGGCAAGATGTCGTGATGGTTTCGGTTGAGCAAAGGTACTGCAGCTTGCCCGCGGGGCGTGGCCCCGTATCGCCTGGTGGGCTTTAGTGTTGGCTGCTATGGCCGGACCGAACAATTGCGTGAAGCGCTGGCGCACAGCGCTTCACGCGATGGCGTCGGCATTGCTGGTTGCCATCCTCGGACTCGCCGTCACTCCCGCAGCTCACGCGGCTGCGGCCGCGGCGACGTTGTCGGTCGAGCACGCGTGGCAGACCGGTTTCATCGCGAACTTCACCGTCACCAACTTGAGCGCGGTGCCGCTCACCGATTGGCGGCTTGACTTCGACATGCCGGCCGGACAATCCGTCCTGCACACGTGGAACAGCACCGTTACCCAATCGGGCACCCACTACGTGCTCACCCCCGCGAATTGGAATCGCAGCATTGCACCCGGCGGATCAGCCACAGGTGGCATGAGAGGCGTGGTCACCGGTTCCTTCTCGCCACCGTCGAATTGTGTGCTCAACGGGCAGTATCCCTGCACCTAGCGGCGCCGTGCGCGGACGTACCAGAACGCCATTTCGACCTGTGCGCCGTCCACCTCGCGGCGCATCGTGGCGGGCTCCAGCGACGCGATGTCCCACCCCGCGCCGCCCAGGACCTCGCGCAGCGTCTGCTCGGAGACCGCCGGCCGGGGCCACCGTTCGTCGGGGGCGTTCGCGTCGGAGAAGCAGCTGATCAACAGCGTGGCGCCCGGCCTGGTCGCGCGGTGCACCGCGGCGGCGTAGCTGCGCTTGCCGTCGTCGTCGAGGCAGTGGAACATGCCGCTGTCGATGACGGTGTCGAACGCGTTGGTGTAGCCCGCCAGCTCGGTGGAATCGGCGACGGCGAAGGTGACGTTGACGTCGGCATCGGCGGCCCTGCGCTCGGCGGTGATCAGCGCGGTGGGCGAGATGTCCAACCCGGTCACCCGGAACCCGTTCTGCGCCAGATAGATGGCGTTGTCGCCGAGGCCGCAGCCGATGTCCAGGACGTCACCGTGGACCCAGCCCCCGCCATGCCAGGCGATGACATTGTCCTTGGGCGCCTTGGTGTCCCACGGCGGTGTCGTCATCGGCGGGATGCCTTCGCCGGGGCTCTCGCCGCGGTAGAGCGCGTCGAAGTCCATTCGCTGCAGTCCGGAGAAGCCCGAGTCGTTCATTTCCGCCAGGGTAGTGCGGCCGGGTCCGCTCCCGCCGGTACGCGTGGGACGGGTGTGGCGGCGCGGGTGATCGACCGCGGCGCCGGTCGTGCCTCGCACCGCGCGCTTTCGAAGAAGTGCTACGCTGCCGGGCAGTCGACATCCTTTAACGATCCGTCCGGCGAGGCGGAGAAGGAGGTCAAGGTTTCGCATGGGTGCAGCGGGTGACACCGGCACCGGCCGCGAGTTGATGTCGGCGGCCGACGTGGGTCGCACCATTTCCCGTATCGCGCATCAGATCATCGAAAAGACCGCGCTGGACGGACCCGACGCGCCGCGCGTGGTGCTGTTGGGCATCCCGACCCGCGGCGTGATCCTGGCCAGCCGGCTGGCCACCAACATCGCGGAATACAGCGGGGTGGAGGTCGGCCACGGCGCCCTCGACATCACCCTCTACCGCGACGACCTGATGCAGAAGCCGCCGCGGCCGCTGGAGGTCACCTCGATCCCGGCCGGCGGCATCGACGACGCGCTGGTGATCCTCATCGACGACGTGCTGTACTCGGGGCGCTCGGTGCGCTCGGCGCTGGACGCGCTGCGCGACGTCGGCCGCCCGCGGGTGGTGCAGCTGGCGGTGCTGGTCGACCGGGGTCACCGCGAACTGCCGCTGCGCGCCGACTACGTCGGCAAGAACGTGCCCACCTCGCGCAGCGAGAGCGTGCACGTGCTGCTGAGTGAGCAGGACGGGCGCGACGGGGTGGTGATCTCGCGATGACGCGTCACCTGCTGGCCGCCGGCGACCTCAGCCGCGACGAGGCCACCGCCATCCTCGACGACGCGGACCGGTTCGCCGAGGCGCTGGTGGGCCGCGAGGTCAAGAAGCTGCCGACCCTGCGCGGCCGCACGGTGATCACCATGTTCTACGAGAACTCCACCCGCACCCGGGTGTCCTTCGAGGTGGCGGGCAAGTGGATGAGCGCCGACGTGATCAACGTCAGCGCCGCCGGATCGTCGGTGGGCAAGGGCGAGTCGCTGCGCGACACCGCCTTGACGCTGCGGGCGGCCGGCGCCGACGCGCTGATCATCCGCCATCCGGCCTCCGGCGCGGCCCACCTGCTGGCCGACTGGACGTGCGCCGACGGCGACTCCGGCCCCTCGGTGATCAACGCCGGGGACGGCACCCACGAGCATCCGACGCAGGCGTTGCTGGACGCGCTGACCATCCGGCAGCGCCTCGGCGGCATCGAGGGCCGGCGCGTCGTGATCGTCGGCGACATCCTGCACAGCAGGGTCGCCCGGTCCAACGTCATGCTGCTGAACACCCTGGGCGCCGAAGTGGTGCTGGTCGCGCCGCCGACGCTGCTGCCGGCGGGGGTCGACGGCTGGCCGGTCACCGTCTCGGGCGACTTCGACGCCGAGCTGCCCGCCGCCGACGCGGTGCTGATGCTGCGGGTGCAGGCCGAGCGGATGAACGGCGGCTTCTTCCCGTCGGTGCGCGAATACTCCTCCCGCTACGGGCTTTCCGATCGCCGCCAGGCGATGCTGCCCGGCCACGCCGTGGTGCTGCACCCCGGCCCGATGCTGCGCGGCATGGAGATCGCGTCGTCGGTGGCCGACTCGTCGCAATCGGCCGTGCTGCAACAGGTCTCCAACGGTGTGCACGTGCGGATGGCGGTGCTGTTCCACGTGCTGGTGGGCGCGGAGTCCGCCGGTAAAGAGGGGGCGGCATGAGCGTGCTGATCCGCGGGGTCCGGTTGTACGGCGAGGGCGACCGGGTCGACGTACTGGTCGGCAGTCCCGGCTTCGAAGGCCAGATCGCCGAGATCGGGCCGAAGCTGGACATCCCCGACACCGCCGACGTCATCGACGCGACGGGCCACCTGCTGCTGCCCGGGTTCGTCGACTTGCACACCCATCTGCGCGAGCCGGGCCGCGAATACGCCGAGGACATCGAAACAGGCTCGGCCGCAGCGGCTTTGGGCGGCTACACCGCCGTATTCGCGATGGCCAATACCAATCCGGTCGCCGACAGCCCGGTGGTCACCGACCACGTCTGGCACCGCGGCCAGCAGGTCGGCCTGGTCGACGTGCACCCCGTCGGCGCCGTGACGGTCGGACTGGCCGGCACCGAACTCACCGAGATGGGCATGATGGCGGCCGGGGCCGCGCAGGTCCGGATGTTCTCCGACGACGGCGTCTGCGTGCACGACCCGCTGGTGATGCGGCGCGCCCTCGAGTACGCCACCGGCCTGGGGGTGCTCATCGCCCAGCACGCCGAGGAACCCAGGCTGACCGTCGGCGCCGTCGCCCACGAGGGGCCGGCGGCCGCCCGGCTGGGGCTCTCGGGATGGCCGCGGGCCGCCGAGGAATCGATCGTCGCCCGTGACGCGCTGCTGGCGCGCGACGCCGGCGCCCGCGTCCACATCTGCCACGCGTCCACCGCGGGCACCGTCGAGCTCCTGAAATGGGCTAAGGGGCAAGGCATCTCGATCACCGCCGAGGTCACCCCGCATCACCTGTTGCTCGATGACAGCAGGCTGGCCAGCTACGACGGGCGCAACCGCGTCAACCCGCCGCTGCGCGAAGCCGCCGACGCGGTCGCGTTGCGCCAGGCCCTGGCCGACGGCGTCATCGACTGTGTGGCCACCGACCACGCCCCGCACGCCGAACACGAGAAGTGCGTGGAGTTCGCCGCGGCGCGCCCCGGCATGCTGGGCTTGCAGACCGCGCTGTCGGTGGTGGTGCGGACCATGGTGGAGCCCGGGCTGATGACCTGGCGCGACGTCGCCCGGGTGATGAGTGAAAAGCCCGCGGCCATCGTCGGCCTGCCCGACCACGGCCGCCCGCTGGAGGTGGGCGAGCCGGCCAACCTGACGGTGGTGGACCCCGACGCCACCTGGACCGTCGCCGGGTCCGATCTGGCCAGCCGGTCGGCCAACACGCCATTCGAGTCGATGACCCTGCCCGCCACCGTGACGGCGACCATGCTGCGCGGGAAGGTCACGGCTCGAGACGGGAAGTGCCCGGCATGAATTCAGGCACGCTGGTGGGGTCGCTGATCTTCGCGGCCGTGCTGGTGGTGGTGATCGCGGTGGTGATCCAGCTGATGATGCGCAGCTGGCGGCGTCGCTCGGAGCGGCAGGCGGAACTGATCGGCGACCTGCCCGACCTGCCCGGCCAGGCGGGCGAGGTGGTGATCACCACCCGCGGTCACTATTGCGGTTCCATGATGGCGCCGGGGTGGAGCGAGCGGATCACGGCCGGCGATCTGGGTTTCCGCAGCAAAGCGGTGCTGACCCGCTACGCCGAGGGGATCATGGTGGAACGCGTCCGGGCCCAACCGATTTGGATTCCACAAGACTCGATCACCGGTATCCGTATCGAGCGCAGCATGGGCGGCAGGGCCGTGGCCCGGATCGGGATCCTGGCGATTCGCTGGCGGCTGCCATCCGGGGTCGAGATCGACACCGGTTTTCGGGCGCAGCACCGCGAGGAATACGCCGCATGGCTGGAGTCTGAGGAGGAGCGGCGCGCGTGAGTAAAGCAGTACTGGTACTCGAGGACGGGCGCGTCTTCACCGGCACGGCGTTCGGCAAAGTCGGCCAAACCCTCGGTGAGGCCGTGTTTTCCACCGGCATGTCCGGCTACCAGGAGACGCTGACCGATCCGAGCTATCACCGGCAGATCGTGGTGGCCACCGCGCCGCAGATCGGCAACACCGGCTGGAACAACGAGGATGCCGAAAGCCGCGGCGACAAGATCTGGGTCGCCGGTTACGCCGTGCGCGACCCGTCACCGCGCGCGTCCAGCTGGCGCGCCACCGGCACCCTGGAGGACGAGCTGGTGCGCCAGCACATCGTCGGGATCGCCGGCATCGACACCCGGGCGGTGGTGCGCCACCTGCGCACCCGCGGCTCGATGAAGGCGGGGGTGTTCTCCGGTGCGGCGCTCGCCGACCCGGCCGAGCTGGTGGAGCGGGTGCGGGGGCAGCAGTCGATGTTGGGCGCCGATCTGGCCGGCGAGGTCAGCACCCCGGAGCGCTACATCGTCGAATCGGAAGGCCAGCAACGGTTTACGGTGGTCGCGCTGGATCTGGGTATCAAGACCAACACCCCGCGCAACTTCGCCCGTCGCGGCGTCCGCAGCCACGTGCTGCCCTCGTCGACGAGCTTCGAGGAGATCGCCGGCATCTCACCCGACGGCGTGTTCTTGTCCAACGGCCCCGGTGACCCCGCCACCGCCGACCACGTCGTCGCCCTCACCCGCGAGGTGCTGGGCGCGGGCATCCCGTTGTTCGGCATCTGTTTCGGCAACCAGATCCTGGGCCGGGCGCTGGGCCTGTCCACCTACAAGATGGTCTTCGGCCACCGCGGCATCAACATCCCGGTCATCGATCACGCCACCGGGCGGGTGGCGGTGACCGCGCAAAACCACGGTTTCGCGTTGGAAGGCGAGGCCGGCCAGTCCTTCGACACACCGTTCGGCCCGGCCGTCGTCAGCCACACCTGCGCCAACGACGGGGTGGTCGAGGGCGTCAAACTCGCAGACGGGCGGGCGTTCTCGGTGCAATACCACCCGGAGGCCGCCGCCGGGCCACACGACGCGGAGTACCTGTTCGACCAATTCATCGACCTGATGGCCGCCCAACAGAGCGAAAGGGGGCGCTAGTGCCGCGTCGCACCGACTTGCGCCACGTGCTGGTGATCGGCTCGGGGCCGATCGTCATCGGCCAGGCGGCCGAGTTCGACTACTCCGGCACCCAGGCCTGCCGCGTGCTGCGGGCGGAGGGGCTGCAGGTCAGCCTGATCAACTCCAACCCGGCCACCATCATGACCGACCCGGAGTACGCCGACCACACCTACGTCGAGCCGATCACGCCGGCCTTCGTTGAGCGGGTGATCGCCCAGCAGGCCGAGCGCGGCAACAAGATCGACGCGCTGCTGGCCACCCTGGGTGGGCAGACCGCGCTCAACACCGCGGTCGCGCTGCACGAGAACGGGGCGCTGGAGCGCCATGGCGTCGAGCTCATCGGGGCCGACATCGACGCCATCCAGCGCGGCGAGGACCGGCAGATGTTCAAGGACATCGTCGCCAAGGTCGGCGGTGAATCCGCCCGCAGCCGAGTGTGTTTCACCATGGAAGAGGTTCGCGAGACGGTCGAGGAACTCGGGCTGCCGGTCGTGGTGCGGCCCAGCTTCACCATGGGTGGGCTGGGGTCGGGCATGGCGCGGTCCGTCGAAGAGGTCGACCGGATGGCCGGCGCCGGCCTGGCCGAAAGTCCCAGCGCCAACGTGCTCATCGAGGAATCGATCTACGGCTGGAAGGAATTCGAGCTCGAGCTGATGCGCGACGGCAACGACAATGTGGTCGTGGTGTGCTCGATCGAGAACTTCGACCCGATGGGCGTCCACACCGGCGACTCCGTCACCGTGGCGCCGGCCATGACGCTGACCGACCGGGAATATCAGCGGATGCGGGACCTGGGCATCGCGATCCTGCGCGAGGTCGGGGTGGACACCGGCGGCTGCAACATCCAGTTCGCGATCAACCCGGCCGACGGCCGGCTGATCGTCATCGAGATGAACCCGCGGGTGTCGCGGTCCAGCGCGCTGGCCTCCAAGGCCACCGGCTTCCCGATCGCCAAGATCGCCGCGAAGCTGGCCATCGGGTACACCCTCGATGAGATCGTCAACGACATCACCAAGGAAACCCCGGCCTGTTTCGAACCCACCCTCGACTACGTCGTCGTCAAGGCGCCGCGGTTCGCGTTCGAGAAGTTCCCCGGGGCGGACCCCACGCTGACCACCACCATGAAGTCCGTCGGCGAGGCAATGTCGTTGGGCCGCAACTTCATCGAGGCGCTCGGTAAGGTGATGCGGTCGCTGGAAACCACCCGTGCGGGTTTCTGGACCAAGCCGGACCCGGACGGGGACGTCCACGACGTGCTCGACCGGCTGCGCACCCCGACCGAGGGCCGGCTCTACGATATCGAGCTGGCGCTGCGGCTGGGCGCCTCGATCGAGCAGGTCGCCGAGGCCAGCGGCGTCGACCCGTGGTTCGTCGCCCAGATCGGCGAGCTGGGCAAGCTGCGCAGCGAGCTGCTCGACGCCCCGGTGCTCGACGCCGACCTGCTGCGGCGGGCCAAGCACAGCGGGCTGTCGGACCGCCAGATCGCGTCCCTGCGGCCGGAACTGGCGGGGGAGAATGGCGTGGCCTCGCTGCGCGGGCGGCTGGGCATTCACCCCGTGTACAAGACCGTCGACACCTGCGCGGCCGAGTTCGAGGCCAAGACGCCCTACCACTACAGCAGCTACGAGCTCGATCCGGCCGCCGAGACCGAGGTGGCCCCGCAGGCCGAGCGGCCCAAGGTGCTGATCCTCGGGTCCGGACCAAACCGCATCGGCCAGGGCATCGAATTCGACTACAGCTGCGTGCACGCGGCAACCACGTTGAGCCAGGCCGGCTTTGAGACGGTGATGGTCAACTGCAACCCCGAGACGGTTTCCACCGACTACGACACCGCCGACCGGCTGTACTTCGAACCCCTGACGTTCGAGGACGTCCTCGAGGTGTACCGCGCCGAAAGCCAGTCCGCCGGCGACGGCCCGGGCGCCGTCGGAGTCATCGTGCAGCTGGGCGGCCAGACCCCGCTCGGGTTGGCGCAGCGTCTGGCCGACGCGGGGGTCCCCATCGTGGGCACCCCGCCGGAGGCGATCGATTTGGCCGAGGACCGCGGCGCCTTCGGCGACGTGCTCACCGGCGCCGGCTTGCCCGCGCCGAAATACGGCATGGCGACGACTTTCGCGCAGGCCCGCCGGATCGCCGACGAGATCGGTTACCCGGTGCTGGTGCGGCCGTCGTACGTGCTGGGCGGCCGCGGGATGGAGATCGTCTACGACGACGAGACGCTGGAGGGCTACATCACCCGCGCCACCGAGCTGTCGCCCGAGCACCCGGTGCTGGTGGACCGCTTCCTCGAGGACGCGGTGGAGATCGACGTCGACGCGCTGTGCGACGGCGCCGAGGTCTACATCGGCGGCATCATGGAGCACATCGAGGAGGCGGGCATCCATTCCGGCGACTCGGCGTGCGCGCTGCCGCCGGTCACGTTGGGCCGCAGCGACATCGAGAAGGTGCGCCACGCGACGGAGGCCATCGCGCACGGCATCGGAGTGATCGGGCTGCTCAACGTGCAATACGCGCTGAAGGACGACGTGCTCTACGTCCTGGAGGCCAACCCGCGCGCCAGCCGCACCGTCCCGTTCGTCTCCAAGGCCACCGCGATCCCGCTCGCCAAGGCGTGCGCCCGGATCATGTTGGGCGCCACCATCGCCCAGCTGCGCGCCGAGGGCATGCTGGCGGCGTCCGGGGACGGCGCCCACGCGGGCCAGAACGCGCCGATCGCGGTCAAGGAAGCCGTGCTACCGTTCCACCGCTTCCGCCGCGCCGACGGCGCCGCCATCGATTCACTGCTCGGCCCGGAGATGAAATCGACCGGCGAGGTGATGGGCATCGACCGCGACTTCGGCAGCGCCTTCGCCAAGAGCCAGACCGCCGCCTACGGCTCGCTGCCCGCCGAGGGCACCATCTTCGTCTCGGTCGCCAACCGGGACAAGCGGTCGCTGGTGTTCCCCGTCAAGCGCCTGGCCGACCTGGGCTTCCGCGTCCTGGCCACCGAGGGCACTGCGGAGATGTTGCGCCGCAACGGAATTCCCTGCGACGAGGTGCGCAAGCACTTCGAGCCGCCGCAGCCGGGCCGCCCGGCGGTGTCCGCCGTCGACGCGATCAAGGCCGGCGAGGTCGACATGGTGATCAACACCCCCTACGGCAACTCCGGCCCGCGCATCGACGGCTACGAGATCCGTTCGGCCGCGGTCTCGGTCAACATCCCCTGCGTCACGACCGTGCAGGGTGCGTCCGCCGCCATCCAGGGCATCGAGGCGGGCATCCGCGGCGACATCGGCGTGCGGTCCCTGCAAGAACTGCACAGCCTGATCGGCCAGGGCGCCGCGCCCGGGGAAGGCGCCCGGTGACGGGGTTCGGTCTCCGGCTCGCCGAGGCCAAAGCGCAACGCGGCCCGCTGTGCGTGGGCATCGACCCGCACCCCGAGCTGCTGCGCGCCTGGGATCTGCCGACCACCCCCGACGGGCTGGCCGCGTTCTGCGACATCTGCGTCGAGGCGTTCGCCGGTTTCGCCGTCGTCAAGCCGCAGGTGGCGTTCTTCGAGGCCTACGGCGCCGCCGGGTTCGCGGTGCTCGAAGCCACCATCGCGGCGCTGCGTTCGGCCGGCGTGCTGGTGCTGGCCGACGCCAAGCGCGGAGACATCGGCACGACCATGGCGGCCTACGCCGCCGCCTGGGCGGGTGACTCGCCGCTGGCCGCCGACGCCGTGACGGCCTCGCCCTACCTGGGGTTCGGCTCGCTGCGGCCGCTGCTCGAGGCCGCGGCGGCCTACGATCGGGGCGTGTTCGTGCTGGCCGCCACCTCCAACCCCGAGGGCGCGACCGTGCAGCGCGCCGCGTTCGACGGGCGCACGGTGGCCCAGCTGGTCGTCGACCAGGCCGCGGTGGTGAACAAGTCCGCCGCGCCGTCCGGCGACGGCTACGTCGGCGTGGTGGTGGGTGCGACCGTCCTGCAGGCGCCCGACCTCAGCGCGCTGGGCGGACCGGTGCTCGTGCCGGGCCTGGGTGTGCAGGGCGGGCGGCCCGAGGCCCTCGCCGGGCTGGGCGGGGCGAATCCCGGGCAGCTGTTGCCCGCGGTGGCCCGCGAGGTGCTGCGCGCGGGACCCGGCGTGACCGAACTGCGGGCGGCCGGCGAGCGGATGCTCGACGCCGTCGCCTACCTGGGAGCCCCCTAGCGCCCTCCTGGGCGCCGAGCGCGCGCCTCAAGCCCCCCCGGGGGCCCCAGGGCGTCAGTCCGACGTGAGCGCCGTCCTGGGCCGGGCGGTCTCCACGATCACGGTGGTGGCCTTGACGACGGCCACGGCGACGCTGCCGGGCCGCAACTGCAGCTCCTCGGCGGCCTCGGTGCTCATCAGGGACACCACGGTGAACGGGCCGCACTGCATCTCCACCTGGGTCATCACCTTGTCGCTGGTGACCTTGGTGACCAGCCCGACGAAGCGGTTGCGGGCCGAGCTGCCGATGCTGAGCGGGTCCGGCGGCGGGGCGGGCGCGTTGGTCCGGGAAAACCGGGCCAGGTCCTCGCTGGCGATGACCTTGCGGCCGGCGGCGTCGTGACCGACCGCCAACGATCCCTGGTTGATCCAACGCCGGACGGTGTCGTCGCTGACTCCGAGCAGCTCAGCGGCCTGACGGATCCGCAGGTTGGACACCGTTCGATGGTAACCCGGCGAGTGTTGGCCGGACGTCGTAGCGCAATTCGCGCCCGATCGCGGCCACGGCCGGGCGGCGCGGCGCGACACGCGCGACACGCGACGGAAAATGCGTGATGCCCGGCACGACGCGTTTCGGCCCGCCGCCGCCGGGCTTCGTCGTGGTGCCCGCGGCGCCCCGACACCGGCCCGAATCCCCAAAACCGCAGCTCAGGACACTGAAATGCCCACCCGCCGGCGCGGCTGGAACGTCGCCGCGCCGCCGGACGCGGCCGGCGCCGGCGGCGCCCGGCGACCCCCTTTTTCGGGCCGCACGCCGGGCTCATGCTGGGAGTTTGTCCCCTTAACCAGGGGGTCGGGTTAGATTTCGTCAGGAGGCCTGAGTACGGTCGTCTCCGCTGGCTGAAGTACCCGGCAGAGACAAAAAAAGAGATCGATTGTCAGTGATTGATCAGATACGGAGGAATCGTGGCCCTTCCCCAGTTGACCGACGAGCAGCGCGCGGCCGCGTTGGAGAAGGCGGCTGCCGCACGTCGAGCGCGAGCAGAGCTCAAGGACCGGCTGAAGCGCGGCGGCACCAACCTCACCCAGGTGCTCAAGGACGCCGAGACCGACGAAGTCCTGGGCAAGATGAAGGTTTCCGCGCTGCTTGAGGCGTTGCCCAAGGTGGGCAAGGTCAAAGCGCAGGAAATCATGACCGAGCTGGAGATCGCCCCCACCCGCCGCCTGCGCGGCCTCGGCGATCGTCAGCGCAAGGCCCTGCTGGAAAAGTTCGGCTCCTAACCCGGCCTCGGCCAACCCGCCCTGTGGGCGCACCGGCCCAGGAGCGCCTGTGAGCGCCGGCGGGGGACCGGACGTCGAGCACGGGACGCGTCCCGCACCACCAGGTAAGGGGCGCGTGGTCGTGCTGTCCGGTCCCTCCGCGGTCGGCAAGTCGACGGTGGTCCGGTGCCTGCGCGAGCGGATTCCGGACCTGCATTTTTCCGTCTCGGCCACGACGCGATCGCCGCGGCCGGGCGAGGTCGACGGTGTCGACTACCACTTCGTCAGCCCCGCCCGCTTCCAAGAGCTCATCGACGACGGCGCGCTGCTGGAATGGGCCGAGATCCACGGTGGACTGCACCGCTCGGGCACGCTGGCCGAGCCGGTCCGGACCGCCGCGGCGGCCGGCACCCCGGTCCTCATCGAGGTCGACCTCGCCGGCGCCAGGGCGGTCAAGAAGGCGATGCCCGAGGCCATCACGGTGTTCCTGGCGCCGCCCAGTTGGCAGGACCTGGAGGCCAGACTCGTCGGCCGCGGCACCGAAACACCGGAGGCGATGCGGCGTCGCCTCGAGACCGCCCGCGTCGAGATGGCGGCCCAGGACGACTTCGACGAGGTCGTGGTCAACAGTCAATTGGAGTCCGCGTGCGCGGAATTGGTATCCTTGCTGGTGAATACTGCGCCGGCTCCGCATGACCCGCCGGGCCAGACCAGATCCGATCGAGATTGAGCTTCGAATCGCCGGCGGTGCCAGCCGCTCTGATCCGCCAAGGAGATTGACCTAAGTGACTATTCCGCAGTCCGACGCGGCATTGGCCGCCGTCCCCGACCGCTTCGACCCGTCGGCCGGGGGCCAGCGCGTCTACGACACACCGCTGGGCATCACCAACCCGCCCATCGATGAACTGCTGGACCGCGTGTCGAGCAAGTACGCCCTGGTGATCTACGCGGCCAAGCGGGCCCGTCAGATCAACGACTACTACAACCAGCTCGGCGAGGGCATCCTCGAATACGTCGGGCCGCTGGTCGAGCCGGGCCTTCAGGAGAAGCCGCTGTCGATCGCGCTGCGCGAAATTCACGCCGACCTGCTCGAGCACACCGAGGGCGAGTAAACAGGCAGCGCCGGTGGACCGTAAACGGATCGTCGTCGGCGTCTCCGGTGGCATCGCCGCCTACAAGGCGTGCACGGTCGTGCGCCAGCTCTCCGAGGCCGGTCATCTGGTCCGGGTCATTCCCACGGAATCCGCGCTGCGGTTCGTCGGGGCCGCCACCTTCGAGGCGCTGTCCGGCCAGCCGGTGCACACCGGGGTCTTCGAGAACGTCCCGGACGTGCCGCACGTCCAGCTCGGCCAGAAGGCCGACCTGGTGCTGGTGGCGCCGGCCACCGCGGACCTGCTGGCCCGCGCGGTGCACGGCCGCGCCGACGACCTGCTGACCGCGACCCTGCTCACGGCACGGTGTCCCGTGCTGTTCGCGCCGGCGATGCACACCGAGATGTGGTTGCACCCGGCCACCGTCGACAACGTGGCGACGCTGCGGCGCCGCGGGGCGGTGGTGCTCGAACCGGCGTCCGGCCGGCTCACCGGCAGCGACAGCGGGTCGGGCCGGCTGCCCGAGGCCGAGGAGATCACCACCCTGGCCGAGCTGCTGCTGGAGCGCCACGACGCCCTTCCCTACGACCTCGCCGGTTGCAAGGTCCTGGTGACCGCCGGCGGCACCCGCGAACCGATCGACCCGGTGCGCTTCATCGGCAACCGCAGCTCGGGCAAGCAGGGCTACGCGGTGGCCCGCGTCGCCGCCCAGCGCGGTGCCGAGGTCACGCTGATCGCCGGGCACACCGCCGGACTGATCGACCCCGCCGGCGTCGAGGTGGTCCACGTCAGCTCCGCCGAGCAGCTTGGCGACGCGGTGGCCAAGCACGCCCCCGCGGTCGACGTGCTGGTGATGGCGGCGGCCGTCGCCGACTTCCGGCCCGCGCAGGTTTCCGCCGCCAAGATCAAAAAGGGCGACGCAGGCCCGCCGACGATCGAGCTGGTGCGCAACGACGACGTGCTGGCCGGCGCGGTGCGGGCGCGCGCCCACGGCGAGCTGCCCAACATGCGGGCCATCGTCGGGTTCGCCGCGGAAACCGGTGACGCCAACGGCGATGTGCTCTTTCACGCGCGAGCCAAGCTGCGCCGCAAGGGCTGTGACCTGTTGGTGGTCAACGCGGTCGGTGACGGCAGGGCGTTCGAGGTGGACAGCAACGACGGGTGGCTGCTTGCGTCCGACGGCACCGAGTCCGCGCTGCAGCACGGTTCCAAGACGCTGATGGCCAGTCGTATCGTGGATGCGATCGCCGCATTCCTGCACGGCGGCGGGTAGTACGGTTTCGGTTTTCCTGCGGCGCCAGGCCGGGTGCTGGCCGGCCCGCCGCCTGCCGATATAATTCGGTTAACTAATTAGTTGGAAGGGTTGAGATTGTGAGCGAAAATGGTCGCCTGTTTACCAGTGAGTCGGTGACTGAGGGACATCCCGACAAGATCTGTGACGCGATCAGCGACTCGGTCCTCGACGCCCTGCTGGCGCAGGATCCCCGCTCACGTGTCGCGGTCGAGACGCTGGTCACGACCGGCCAGGTGCACGTCGTCGGCGAGGTGACGACGACGGCCAAGGAGGCGTTCGCCGACATCACCAACACCGTCCGCGCGCGCATCCTCGACATCGGCTACGACTCGTCGGACAAGGGCTTCGACGGCGCGTCGTGCGGGGTGAACATCGGCATCGGCGCCCAGTCGCCCGACATCGCCCAGGGTGTCGACACCGCCCACGAGACCCGGGTCGAGGGCGCGGCCGACCCGCTGGACTCCCAGGGCGCCGGCGACCAGGGCCTGATGTTCGGCTACGCGATCAGCGACACCCCCGAGCTGATGCCGCTGCCCATCGCGCTGGCCCACCGGCTGTCGCGGCGGCTGACCGAGGTGCGCAAGAACGGCGTGCTGCCGTATCTGCGTCCCGACGGCAAGACGCAGGTCACCATCGAATACGAAGACAACGTGCCGGTCCGGCTGGACACCGTGGTGATCTCGACCCAGCACGCGGCCCACATCGACCTGGAGAACACCCTGACCCCCGACATCCGGGAAAAGGTGCTCAACACCGTGCTCGACGACCTGGCGCACAACACGCTGGACACCTCCTCGACGCGACTGCTGATCAACCCGACCGGCAAGTTCGTCGTCGGCGGCCCGATGGGCGACGCGGGCCTGACCGGCCGCAAGATCATCGTCGACACCTACGGCGGCTGGGCCCGCCACGGCGGCGGCGCCTTCTCCGGCAAGGATCCGTCCAAGGTCGACCGGTCGGCCGCGTACGCGATGCGCTGGGTGGCCAAGAACATCGTCGCCGCCGGGCTGGCGGAGCGGGTCGAGGTGCAGGTGGCCTACGCGATCGGCAAGGCCGCCCCCGTCGGCCTGTTCGTGGAGACGTTCGGCACCGCCACGGTCGACCCGGTCAAGATCGAGAAGATCGTCCCCGAGGTGTTCGACCTGCGGCCCGGCGCGATCATCCGCGACCTGGACCTGCTGCGTCCGATCTACGCGCAGACCGCCGCGTACGGCCATTTCGGCCGCACCGACATCGAGCTGCCCTGGGAGCAGCTCAACAAGGTCGACGAGCTCAAGCGCGCCGTCTAGCGCGCACCGGCGTCAGCCGGTGAATCGGTAGTCGTCGAGGTCGAACCGCCGGCTGCGCCAGTAGGCCTCCACCGTGGTAGTGGGGCGCAGGGGCACGTCGCCGTTCTTGTCGAAGTAGTAGCTATTGGCGAGCCGGCAACTGTCCTGCCAGAAGATCTGCCGGTGCCGCCGGCGCATCATCTCGGCGAAGTAGCGGTCGTTGGCCTCCTCGGTGACCTCCACGCGCGTCGCCCCGTCGCGCTGGGCGCGTTTCAGGCACCGCACGATGTGGTGGGTCTGCGTCTCGATGAGCGCGAAATACGACGAGCCGACGTAGCCGTACGGGCCGAATACGTTGAACAGGTTGGGAAAACCGGGAACGCTGACGCCCTCGTAGGCCTGCAGCCGGTGCTCGTCCCAGAACCGGCTCAAGGATTTGCCGCCGCTTCCGGCGACCGCGAACGTCGGGACGTCGTCGGGGTCCATCACCTTGAAGCCGGTTGCCAGAATCAGCACGTCTATCTCATGGCTTTCGCCGTCGGTGGTGGCCACCGAAGTGGGCGTGATCTTGTCGATCGGCTCGGTGACCAGCCGCACGTTGTCGCGGTTGAACGTGGCCAGGTACTCGTTGTGAAAACCGGGCCGTTTGCAGCCGACCGCGTAGCGCGGGGTGAGCTGGTCGCGCACCGCCGGGTCGTGCACCTGCTTGCGCAGATAGGCCAGCCCGGCCGACTCCATCCGTTTGGCCAGCGGCACGACCGTGAAGTAGTGCGCGGAGATCGGGAAGGTGACTTCGACGAAGGCCTGGCTGAGTAGCCGCTGCACGACCTTGCCGCCGGGAACCCGCATGGCCCACCGGGCCGGCGCGGGCAACGCGACGTCGAGCTTGGGGAAGCACCAGATCGGCGTCCGCTGAAAGACGGTGAGTTGCTTGACGATCGGGGCGATTTCGGGGATGACTTGGACGGCCGAGGCGCCGGTGCCGATGATCGCGACGCGCTTGCCGGTCAGGTCCTGGTCGTGGTCCCAGCGCGCGGTGTGCATCGTGACGCCGCCGAAGGTGTCCACGCCGTCGATGTCGGGCAGGTTCGGGACGGTGAGGACACCGCAGGCGCTGATCAGAAACCGGGCGGTGACCGTGCCCCCGGGATCGGTCTGCACCCGCCACATGCCATGCTCGTCGTCGAACTCGGCCGACTGCACCTTGGTGTTCAACCGGATCCGCGATCGCAGGCCGTACTTGTCGACGCAGTGTTCGGCGTACGCCTTGAGCTCGCGCCCCCGCGCGTACGTCCGCGACCAGTCCGGGCTCTGCTCGAAGGAGAACTGGTAGGAGAACGACGGGATGTCCACGGCGATACCGGGATAGGTGTTCCAGTGCCATGTCCCGCCCACCCCGTCGCCCGCCTCGACGACGAGATAGTCGGGCAGTCCGGCGTCGTCGAGCTTGATGGCGGCGCCGATCCCGGAGAAGCCGGCGCCCACGATCAGCGTCTGATAGTCGGGAGTGCTGCTCATCGGTGCCCGCCTACGGGTGCAGCGCCTTCTTCAGCGCGGCCAGCCCGCGGTCGGTGGCATCGCCGGCCGCGGGGATGACCAACGCGAAGCTGGCGTAGCCGTGCACCAGGTTGGGCTCGTTGCTCAGCTCCGTGGGCACGCCGGCGGCATCCAGCAGTTCGGCGTAGCGGGCCCCGTCGTCGCGCAGCGGGTCGTGCTCGGCGGTCGCGATGTAGGCGGGCGGCAACCCGGCCAGGTCCGCCGCGTTCGCCGGGGCCAGCGTGACGGGCAGCGCCGCGGGGTCGCTAATGTCGATGTCGGGCAGGTACCAGGACAGGAAGGCGTCGATCACCTCGCGGTCCAGGATGGGCGCGTTGGCGTTCTCGGTGTGAGACGGCAGCGACAGATCGGCGGTGACAACCGGGTACCACAACAGCTGGAAGCTGAGGGCCGGCCCGTCGTTCTCGGTGGCCAGGTGCGCCATCACGGCGGCCAGGTTGCCGCCGGCCGAGTCGCCCGCGACGGCGATGCGGCCGGGGTCGCCGCCAAGCTCGTCGGCGTGCGCGGCGACCCACTGCAACGCCGCCCAGGCGTCCTCGACCGCGGCCGGGAACGGATGCTCGGGGGCCAGTCGGTAGTCGACGGACACCACGATGGCCTCGGCGCCGACGGCGTGGGCGCGGGCGAGGGGGTCGTGGGTGTCCACACCGCCGAGGCAGAATCCGCCGCCGTGGTAGAAGACGACGACGGGCAGCGCCTCCTCAGGCTCCAGGGGCGGCCAGTAGATGCGCACCGGAACGTCGGCAATCTCCCCGTGACCGATCGTGCGGTCCTCGAGCCGCAGGTCCGGCAGCATTTCGGGCGGCACCTGGAGCAGCCGTAGCCGCTTGCGTGCGACCTCCACGCCGTCGGCCGCGCTGAAGGTCATCGGAAAGGCGTCGAGCAGCGCCTTGAACGTCGGATCGATGCCCGGTCGGGCGAATGAGGGCTCCGTCATGAATTCACCGTACGCCCCGGATTCACCCGCGCAGACCGCTTCTCAGGGCCGCCAGGCCGCGTTCCATCGCGGCCGTGGCCGCGGGCACCACGCCGCCGTAACCGAGGTAGCCGTGCACCAGCGTCTCGGCGTTGTGCACCTCGACGGCCACGCCGGCGGCGGCCAGCCGCTCGCCGTAGCGGATGCCGTCGTCGCGCAGGGGGTCATAGCCCGCGACGGCGATGTAGGCGGGCGGCAGGTTGGACACGTCCGGGGCCCGCCCCGGCGCCATGCCCGGGGGCGGGGCGGACAAGTCGACTTCGCCCGCGTACCAACGGGAGAACTCGGCGACGGCCTTGACATCGAGGATCGGCGCCCCGGCGTTTTCGGTGAAGGACGGCAGCGAGGCGTCCCACATCGTCGAGGGATACCACAGCAGCTGGAACGCGATGGGCGGTGTGCCGCCGTCCCGGGCCCGCTGTGCCGTCACGGCGCTGATGGTTCCACCCGCCGAATCCCCGGCCACCGCCAGCCGATTCGGATCACCGCCCAGCTCGGGAGCATGCTCCGCGGCCCAAAGCGTTGCGGCCCAAGCGTCTTCGACGGCGGCGGGGTAGGGGTGCTCGGGCGCGAGCCGATAGTCGACGGACACCACGATCGCGTCGGCGCCGACCGCGTGCTGGCGAGCCGTGCCGTCGTAGCTGTCGAGGTCGCCCACGACGAACCCGCCGCCGTGAAAATACAGCACGACGGGCGAGGTGGTCTGCTCGGAATAGCTTGGCGGCCAATAGATCCGGACGCCGATCGAGCCCGCCGGGCCGGGGATGGCCCGCTCCTCGACCCGCAGCTCGGGATGCAGTGGCCGGCGGGGCAGCTCACGGAATCGCTGCCGCGCCGCGTCAACACCGTCGTCGGTGGATAGCCGGAAGGGAACCGCATCCAGTACCTTCTGCAGGATGGGGTCGATCGCGGGTTTTTCGTCGGCTGTGTTATCCAAGCTTGGCATGGACGTACCGTACGCACCTCGCCTGGTGGCCGGCGGCTGGGTGGTGGCCGGCTGGGCGGCCCTCGGCTATGGCGTTTATCTGACGGTGCTGGCGCTTGGCTCGCCGCCGGGGACCGAGTTGACCGGGCACTGGGTGCTGCAGCCGCTGTTCAAGGCGTCGATGGCGTTGTTGCTGACGGCCGCGGCCGTGGGCCACGCCATCGTGCGCGAGCGGCGGTGGCTGATGCCGGCGCTGCTGCTGTCGGCCGTGGGCGACTGGGCGCTGGCGATCCCGTGGTGGACGCAGTCCTTCGTCGTGGGCCTGGCAGCATTCCTGTTGGCGCACTTGTGTTTCCTGGGCGCACTGCTGCCCTTGGCGGCCAGGCGCCCGTCGAAGCCGCGCATCGCCGCGGTGGTCGCCATGTGCGTGGCCACCGCGGGGCTGCTGGCCTGGTTCTGGCCGCACCTGAACAAGCTGGCCATTCCGGTGACGGCCTACATCGTGGTGCTGACCGCGATGGTGTGTGCGGCCCTGGTGGCGCGGCTGCCGACCATCTGGACGGCGGTGGGCGCGGTGTGTTTCGCGGCGTCCGATTCCCTGATCGCCATCGGCCGCTTCATCCTGGGCAACGAGGCGCTGGCCGTGCCGATCTGGTGGTCCTACGCCGCGGCGCTCATCCTGATGACGGCGGGGTTCTTCTTCGGTCGTGAGACACCGGCCGACGCCGGCGCCGCAGGTCCGGACGAGACCTGACCGTTCGGGGTCGGACGGCAAGGCATTGAGCAGCAGCATATTTCGCGGCCCGAGGACGCCGTGACGAGCAGCGCTCACACGGCCGTTCAGGTCGAACCCATCGCCAGGGTGCTGCCCATGCTCTCGGTGCCGCACCTGGACCGCGAGTTCGACTACCTGGTGTCGGCCGAGCAGTCCGACGACGCTCAGCCGGGGGTGCGGGTGCGGGTGCGGTTTCACGGCCGACTGGTCGACGCGTTCGTGCTGGAGCGTCGCAACGACACCGACCACCCCGGCAAGCTCGGCTGGCTGGACCGGGTCGTGTCGCCCGAGCCGGTGCTGACCCCCGAGATCCGCCGGTTGGTCGACGCGGTGGCGGCGCGCTACGCCGGCACCCGGCCGGACGTGCTGCGCCTGGCGGTGCCGGCCCGGCATGCGCGGGTGGAGCGGGAACCGGCGACGGCGCACCGGATGCCGGTGCCCGCACCCGTCGACCCGGCGGCCTGGGCGTCCTACGGCAGGGGCGCCCAGTTCCTCGACGCCCTCGCCGAGTCGCGGGCCGCGCGGGCCGTGTGGCAGGCGCTGCCGGGGGAGTCGTGGGCGGATCGATTCGCCGAGGCGGCCGCGCAGACCATGCGCGCCGGGCGGGCGGTGCTGGCGGTCGTGCCCGACCAGCGCGACCTGGACACGCTGTGGCGGGCGGCGATCGCGCGCATCGACGAGAGCGGCGTGGTGGCGCTCTCGGCCGGGCTGGGGCCGGCCGCCCGTTACCGGCGGTGGCTGGCGGCGCTGCGCGGTCAGGCGCGGCTGGTGATCGGCACTCGCAGTGCGGTTTTCGTGCCGCTGAGCGACCTGGGCCTGGTCATGGTGTGGGCCGACGCCGACGACAGCCTGTCGGAGCCGCGGGCGCCGTACCCGCACGCGCGCGAGGTGGCGATGCTGCGCGCGCACCAGGCGCGGTGCGCGGCGCTGATCGGCGGCTACGCCCGCACCGCCGAAGCGCAGGCGTTGGTGCGCAGCGGATGGGCGCACGACGTCGTCGCCGCCCGGGCGGTGGTGCGCGCCCGGACGCCGCGGGTGGTCGCGCTCGACGACACGGGCTACGCCGACGAACGCGACCCCGCCGCGCGCACCGCGCGAATCCCGTCCATCGCGCTGCGCGCGGCCCGCTCGTCGCTGCAGGCGGGTGCGCCGGTGCTGGTGCAGGTGCCGCGGCGCGGGTACGTCCCGTCGCTGGCCTGCGCGCGCTGCCGCGCCATCGCGAGGTGCCGGCACTGCACCGGGCCCCTGTCGTTGGCCGAGTCGCCGCGGGAGGGCGGCCCCGCGCTGGTCTGCCGGTGGTGCGGGCGAATCGACCCGAACCGGCGCTGCGCGCGCTGCGGGTCGGACGCGGTGCGCGCCGTGGTCGTCGGGGCGCGGCGCACCGCCGAGGAACTCGGGCGCGCTTTTCCCGGTACCGCCGTGATCACCTCGTCCGGGGACGGCGTCGTGCCGGAGGTCGCCGCCGCACCGGCGCTGGTGGTGGCCACTCCGGGGGCGGAGCCCGCCGCGTCCGGCGGCTACGGGGCAGCGCTGTTGCTGGACACCTGGGCGCTGTTGGGCCGGCAGGACCTGCGCGCCGCCGAGGACGCGCTGTGGCGCTGGATGAGCGCCGCGGCGTTGGTGCGCGCCCGCGGCGACGGCGGGGTGGTGCTGGCGGTGGCCGAGTCATCCATTCCGACAGTCCAATCGCTGATCCGCTGGGATCCGGTGGGTCACGCCGACGCCGATCTGGCGGCCCGGGCCGAACTGGGCCTGCCCCCGAGCGTGCACATGGCGGCGCTGGACGGCGCGGCCGAGGCGGTGGCGGCGCTGCTCGAGGAGGCCGGGTTGCCCGAGGGGGCCGACGTGCTGGGGCCGGTGGATTTGCCGGCGGGCGTGCGTCGGCCGCCGGGAACGCCGGCCGGTGTGCCGGTGACCAGAATGCTGGTGCGGGCCCACCGCGAGCAGGGTCTGGCGCTGGCCGCGGCGCTGCGGCGCGGCGTGAGCGTGCTGTCCGCCCGCCAATCCAAGGAGCCGGTCCGCGTGCAGATCGATCCACTGCACATCGGGTGACCTCGCCAAGTTCCTGCTCGAGGGGATAGTATGCGTCGGAAATAGTTCCTGACTACTTCAGTGGAATGTTGTTACACCCCCTGTTCTTTAGCCGCCGATAGGCCGGGAATGATCCGGAGAAGGGCCGACATGGCAGCGGACAACGCGACGACGGCGGACGAGTCGCTGGATGTGATCACCGATGCTTTGCTGACGGCTTCCCGCTTGCTGGTTGCCATCTCGGCGCGCTCCATCGGTCAAGTGGACGAGACCATCACCATTCCGCAGTTCCGGACGCTGGTGATCCTGTCGAACCGGGGCCCGGTCAACCTGGCCACGCTGGCAGGCCTGCTCGGCGTGCAGCCATCGGCCACCGGCCGGATGGTCGACCGGCTGGTCGCGGCCGGGCTGATCGACCGGCTGCCGCACCCGACCTCCCGGCGCGAGCTGTTGGCCGCGCTGACCAAGCGGGGGCGGGAGGTCGTTCGCCAGGTCACCTCCTACCGGCGCGCCGAAATCGCGACGATCGTGGAGAAGATGCCGCCGCCCGAGCGCCACGGGCTGGTGCGGGCACTGACCGCGTTCACCGCCGCCGGCGGCGAGCCGGACGTGCACATCGACGCCGACATCGATCTCTAGCCGGTCAGCGCTTCTCGGCGGTCACCAGCAGGTACTCCCAGTTCATCGTCCCGTTGGTGAGGTATTGCTGCGCGAGTTCGACGAGCTGGGCGTCCAGCTCGGCGGCCAGCACGCGGTTGTGGCCGATGTTCGCGTACGCCTCGATCGTCGGGCCGTAGTGGTTCTTGAAGTAGGTGTGCACCGCTTCGGCGCTGTCGAACCGGTTCACTTCGAGCATTCCCCGCACCGCGGTCACCCGGCCGATCCGCTCGCCGAGCAGCCCGCTGACATAGCCCTCCCGTCCCCACAGCGCGGCCGGCGGCACCGCCTGCGACAGGCTGGGCCGGTAGGGCCGGATCGTGGTGAGCATCCGGCCGAAAAACCCGTTCGGGGTCCAGCTGATCACGCCGATCGTTCCGCCCGGCCGGCAGACCCGGACCAGTTCGTCGGCGGCCCGCTGCTGGTCCGGCGCGAACTGCACGCCGATCGCGGAGAGGACGACGTCGAACTCGCCGTCGCCGAACGGCAGCGCGTGCGCATTGGCTTCCCGGTAGTCGATCGTCAGGCCTTGTGCCGCCGCCCGGGCCCGCGATCGCTGCAGCAGCTCGGGGGTCAGGTCGCTGGACACGACCGTGGCGCCCGTCGCGGCGGCGGGAAGCGAGATGTTGCCCGAGCCGGCCGCGACGTCGAGCACCCGCACTCCCGGACCGAGGCCGGTGGCCTTGACCAGGACCGGGCCCAGCGGGGCCATCACTTCCTCTGCCATCAGGGCGTAGTCGCCGAGCGCCCACACCGCGCGGTGGTTGGTGGCGTCGCTGATCGTGGTGTCGAGGGTCATCGGACCTCCTTGAAGGGGTGAGGAAAGGGCTGCCCACTCGACCTCGTTGTCACCAGCACGGCAGGGAGGTCACCGCATCAGACAATGACCAATAGCAATAGTATGCATCAGAAATAGTAAACGTGCGCAACTTACGGTCGGGCGGCGTCCGTGTCTTCCTAGACTGGGCCGGTGCGTCTTGTCTTCGCCGGCACCCCCGAACCCGCGCTGCCCGCGCTGCGTCGTCTCATCGACTCGCCCCGCCATGAGGTGATCGCCGTGCTGACGCGGCCCGACGCCGCCGTCGGCCGGCACGGCAAGCCGCAGCCTTCGCCGGTGGCGCGCGAGGCGCTCGACCGGGGCATCCCGCTGCTGCGGCCGGCGCGGCCGAACGCGCAAGAGTTCGTCGCCGAACTCGCGGAGCTGGCGCCGGACTGCTGCGCGGTCGTGGCCTACGGCGCGCTGCTGCGCGACGGCCTGCTCGCGGTTCCCCCGCACGGATGGATCAACCTGCACTTCTCGCTGCTTCCGGCGTGGCGCGGGGCGGCGCCGGTGCAGGCGGCCATCGCGGCGGGGGACACCATCACCGGGGCGACGACGTTCCGGATCGAGCCCAGCCTGGACTCCGGCCCCATCTACGGTGTCGTCACCGAGACGATCCGGCCTACCGACACCGCCGGCGAATTGCTTGAGCGCCTGGCCGTTTCGGGTGCGGCCCTGCTGTCGACCACGCTGGACGGCATCGCCGATCAGACGCTGACCCCCCGGCCGCAACCCGTCGAGGGCGTCAGCGTCGCGCCGAAGATCACCGTCGAGCAAGCCCGGGTGCGCTGGGACCTGCCGGCGCTGGTCGTGGAGCGGCGGATCCGCGCGGTCACGCCCAACCCGGGCGCCTGGACGATGATCGGCGACCTGCGCATCAAGCTCGGGCCGGTGCACATCGACCCGGACGCCCCGGAACCGTTGGCGCCCGGCGCAATTCACGTCGGCCGCAAGGGCGTGTGGATCGGGACGGGTTCGCAAGCCGTGCGCCTGGGCCAGATACAGCCCCCCGGAAAGAAACTCATGAATGCCGTCGACTGGGCGCGGGGCGCTCGACTCGACTCCCTGGCGCGCGCGACATGAGCCCGCCCCGGCCACCGGACCGCGGGCGCGCCAGGCGGCGCCGGCCGCTCGATCCCGCGCGCGCCGCCGCGTTCGGCGTGCTGCGGGCGGTCAGCGAGCGTGACGCGTACGCGAACCTGGCGCTGCCCGCCCTGCTGCGCGACCGCGGGATCAGCGGCCGCGATGCCGCATTCGCCACCGAGCTGACCTACGGCGCCTGCCGGACCCGGGGCCTGCTCGACGCCGTCATCGGCGCGGCCGCGGGCCGCTCCCCGGAAACCATCGACCCGGTGCTGCTCGACCTGCTGCGGCTGGGCGCCTACCAGTTGCTGCGTACGCGGGTGGACACGTACGCCGCGGTGTCCACCACGGTGGAGCAGGCGGGGATCGAATTCGATTCGGCTCGAGCGGGTTTCGTCAACGGCGTGCTGCGA
Organism: Mycobacterium paraseoulense; assembly: GCF_010731655.1. Lineage (NCBI taxonomy): Bacteria > Bacillati > Actinomycetota > Actinomycetes > Mycobacteriales > Mycobacteriaceae > Mycobacterium > Mycobacterium paraseoulense. The sequence continues at coordinate 173,191 of NZ_AP022619.1, forward strand.
GCCGTCGCCGCCCGAGACGAGAAGTCCTGGGTCGAGGAGCTGGCGCCCGACAAGTCGCGGGATCCGGTCGGTCATGCCGCCTTCGTGCACGCGCACCCGCGCTGGATCGCGCAGGCCTTCGCCGACGCGCTGGGAGCCGACGCCGGTGAACTCGACGCGGTGCTGGCCAGCGACGACGAACGGCCGCAGGTGCACCTGGCGGCGCGGCCCGGCGTGCTGACCGCCGCGGAGCTGGCCGAGGCCGTGGGCGGCACGGTCGGCAGATATTCGCCCTATGCGGTGTACCTGCCGGGCGGCGACCCTGGGCGGCTGGCACCGGTGCGCGACGGCGCCGCGCTGGTCCAGGACGAGGGCAGCCAGCTGGTGGCCCGCGCGCTGACGCTGGCGCCGGTCGACGACGACGCCGGCCAGTGGCTGGACCTGTGCGCCGGACCGGGTGGCAAGACCGCGCTGCTGGCCGCGCTGGGCGTGGGAGCCGGGGCCCGCGTCACGGCGGTGGAGCCGGCGACCCGCCGCGCCGACCTGGTGGCCGAGAACACCCGGGGGCTCCCGGTCGAGGTGTTGCGGGTCGACGGGCGGCAGACCGGACTCGAGCCGACCTTCGACCGGGTGCTGGTCGACGCGCCCTGCACGGGTCTGGGCGCGTTGCGGCGCCGGCCGGAGGCGCGCTGGCGGCGCCAGCCGTCGGACGTGCCGGTACTCGCGAAGCTGCAGCGCGAGCTGCTGGGCGCCGCGATCGCATTGACCAGACCCGGCGGTGTGGTGCTGTACGCGACCTGTTCGCCCCACCTCGCCGAGACCGTCGGGGTGGTCGCCGACGCGCTGCGCCGACACCCGGTGTGCGAGTTGGACACCCGGCCGCTGTTCGAGCCCGTCACCGGGCTGGGGGACGGGCCGCATGTCCAGCTGTGGCCGCACCGGCACGGCACCGACGCCATGTTCGCCGCCGCGCTGCGCCGCGAAGCGGGGTAGCGCGAAGGCGACCGAAGGACGGGGCCGCCGCCGCGCTGCGCCGCGAAGCGGGGTAGCGCGAGGCGACTTTGAGGCCTGGGCCGCCGCCGCGCTGCGCCGCAGATAGTCTGGCGCACATGCCTGGCATCACCGGTAGGCCGCTGATCGCGCCGTCCATCTTGTCCGCTGATTTCGCGCGGCTGGCCGACGAGGCGGCCGCGGTGCGCGGCGCCGACTGGTTGCACGTCGACGTGATGGACAACCATTTCGTGCCCAACCTGACCATCGGCCTGCCGGTGGTCGAGAGCCTGCTGGCCGCCACCACGATCCCGATGGACTGCCATCTGATGATCGAGGACCCCGACCGTTGGGCACCGCCATACGCCGAGGCCGGCGCCTACAACGTCACCTTCCACGCCGAGGCCACCGACAACCCGGTCGGGGTGGCCCGCGACATCCGCGCCGCGGGCGCCAAGGCGGGGATCAGCGTCAAGCCCGGAACCCCCCTGGAGCCGTACCTGGAGATCCTCCCGCAGTTCGACACCCTGCTCATCATGTCGGTCGAACCCGGCTTCGGCGGCCAGAGTTTCATCCCCGAGGTGCTGAGCAAGGTCCGCACCGCGCGCAAGCTGATCGACGCGGGGGAGCTGACGATCCTGGTGGAGATCGACGGCGGCATCAACGACGACACCATCGAGCAGGCCGCCGAGGCCGGCGTCGACTGCTTCGTCGCCGGCTCGGCCGTCTATGGCGCCCAGGACCCGGAGGCCGCCGTGGCGGCGCTGCGCAGGCAGGCCGCCGCCGCGTCGCCGCACCTGCGCCAATGAGTCGGCCCGCCGACGGCCTCGACGCGGCCATGCGCCTGGCGATCGACCAGTCCAACCAGGTCAAGGGCACCACATATCCGAATCCGCCCGTGGGCGCGGTCATCCTGGACGCCGACGGCGTGGTCGTCGGCGTCGGCGGCACCGAACCGGCCGGTGGGGATCACGCCGAGGTGTTGGCGCTGCGGCGGGCCGGCGAGCTGGCGGTCGGCGGGACGGCGGTGGTCACGCTGGAGCCGTGCAACCACTACGGCAAAACCCCGCCGTGCGTGAACGCCCTGCTGGACGCGAAGGTGGGGGCCGTCGTCTACGGCGTCGCCGATCCGAACCCGGCGGCCGCCGGCGGCGCGGCGCGGCTGACCGAGGCGGGCGTGCGGGTGACGTCCGGGGTGCTCGCCGACGAAGTGGCCGGTGGGCCGTTGCGGGAGTGGCTGCACAAGCAGCGGACCGGGCTGCCGCACCTGACCTGGAAATACGCCAGCAGCGTCGACGGCCGCAGCGCGGCCGCCGATGGCACCAGCCAATGGATTTCCAGCGAGGCCTCGCGGCTGGACCTGCACCGGCGGCGCGGTGCCGCCGACGCGATCGTGGTCGGCACCGGCACCGTGCTGGCCGACGATCCCGCGTTGACCGCCCGGTTGCCCGACGGCTCGCTGGCCGACCGGCAACCGTTGCGCGTGGTGGTGGGCATGCGCGAAATACCGCCGGAGGCAAAGGTTCTCAACGACGATTCGCGGACCATGGTGATTCGCACGCACGACCCGATGGAGGTGATCAAGGCGCTGTCGGACCGCACCGACGTCCTGCTGGAGGGCGGTCCCACCCTCGCCGGCGCCTTCCTGCGGGCGGGGGCGGTCAATCGCATCCTGGCCTACATCGCGCCGATGCTGCTGGGCGGTCCGGTCTCCGCGGTCGACGACGTCGGGGTGCCCACCATCGCGCGGGCGTTGCGCTGGCACTTCGACGGCATCGGCCGGGTCGGGCCGGATCTGCTGCTCAGCCTGGTGCCGCGCCGCGAGTAGCAGCGCCTAGCGCTGCTCCCCGAGCGCGACGGTCTGCGGCTCGGGAATCTCCGGTTCCTCGGCGTGTTCCTTGCGGCCGCCGATCAGCAGGCCCAGCAGCGCTCCCACGATGCAGATGACCACGGTGGCACTGAAAATGTCGCCGTACATCATGGCGAACGCCTTGAGGTACATCGTCCCCTGGGCGGCGATCCGCTCCAGCAGGGAGGCGTTGGGGGGTATCGCCGCCGTCAGCCCCGCCACGATCTGGTTGAACCGGTACAGTCCCCACGCGCTCAGCGCGGCCACACCGATGAGCATGCCGGTCATGCGGGCCACCACCACCGCCGCGGAGGCGATGCCGTGCTGCGCCGCGGGAACCACCCGAAGGGCCGCGGAGGTCAGCGGCCCGATCACCAGGCCGAGGCCCACACCGGCGACCAGAAGGTCGGCGTGCAACACGGGGACGCTGAAAACGCCGAAAATGTCGTGCTTCTGGCTCAGCACGTCTTGGCGCCAGTAGTGGATCAGCCAGTAGCCGTAGGCGGCGATCAGCAGCCCGAGGAAGGTCATCACCCGGTCGCCCACGCGGGTGGCGATCCAGCCGCCCAGCACCGCCCCGATCGGCAGCGCGATCAGGAACCACAGCAGCAGCCCGGCGGCCTGGGTCTGGTCCATCTGCAGCACGCCCTGGCCGAACAGCTCCACGTCCACCAGGGTGACCATCAGCGCCGCACCCGCGGCCAGCGATGCGCCCAGCGCGGCCAGGAACGGGCGGAAGTGCACCCCCGCCGGCTCGATCAGCCGGGTGCGCGAGAACCGTTCCCACAGCATGAACAGCACCGCGACGACGACCGCGCCGATGACCAGCGGCAGCCCGTAGCTCGGCAGGATCTGTTTGCCGTCGGGCTGGGGGTTGTACAGACCGATGACGGCCAGGCCCAGGGCGACCGCGAGCAGCACCCCACCGACGAGGTCGACCCGTTCGGGCTCCTCCACACGCTCGTGCGACGGCAGGCTGAACTGGATCATCACCATCGCGATCAAGGTCAGTGGGACGTTGATCCAGAACACGTAGCGCCAGTCGTGGAACAGGTACACGATGAAGATTCCGTACAGCGGGCCCAGCACGCTGCCCAGCTCCTGCGCGGCCCCGATGCCACCCAGCACGCCGGCGCGGTTGCGCTGAGCCCACAGGTCGGCGCCCAGGGCGAGCGTGACCGGCAGCAGCGCGCCGCTCGCCACACCCTGGATGGTGCGGCCGCCGATCAGCAGGTGGAAGTCGCCCCAGTGCCCGGCCAGCGCCGTCACCACCGAACCCACCATGAACAGGGTCAGGCTGACCTGCAGCACCAGCTTGCGGCCGAACCGGTCGGAGGCCCGGCCCAGCAACGGCATGGCGGCGATGTAGCCCAGCAGGTACATCGTGATGATCCAGGTGATGCGCTGCAGCTGGTTGATGGGGATGTGAACGTCGCTCATGATGTCGCGCATGATCGTCACGACGACATAGGCGTCCAGGGCGCCCAGCAAGACCGCGAGGCTGCCGGCGCTGATCGCGACGCGGCGCCCGGTCTGCGAACTCATGAACTCACCGGGGGCTTGGTGACCTGGACCTGCTCGCCCCAATTCGACAGGGTCACCTGGATCGAATTGCCCGAACTCTTCTGCATGTTGGCCTGGACGAGCTGGTGGTCACCGGTCTCCTGGATCCACACCGTGCTCGGCACCGGCTGCGTCGCGTTGAACTGCGGCATGATCTTGTTCACCGCATCCGCCGACACGTTGCCGCTGACGCGGATGGTGTTCTGGCCGTTGATGGTCTCGCGGCCCTCGGCCTTGGCGTTGGTGAAGTTCGCCAGCGCGTTGGCCAGCCCGGTGTCGGGGTTGAGCAGCACCGACACGTCGTAGATGTCGGACGCCTTGCCGAAGTCGCTCCACTTGTTCGGCGTCAGCGTGGCGTACAGGGTGCCGTCGACCACCACGAAGTTGGCGTCGATGTCGGAGCCGCCCAGGGTGATGGTGGCGTTGCCCTTGGCGGCGGTGGCCGGCGCCGTGGTGAGGTCACCGGTCAGCGTCTTGATGGGGAGCCCCTGGATCTTGCCCTGAATGCTCAGCACCAGGTGCACGCTCTTCACATTCTTGGTGGCGTCGGCCGACTGCTTGACCAAGGTCGTGCCGTCGGGTAGCGGGGCGCCGCTCTGCTTTGAGCCCGACGAGCAGCCGGCGATCAAGGCGGTGGCGAGGGTCAGGGATGCGAGGACGGCCGATAGACGGCGGCGGGTCTGCATACCTTGCATCGTAGAGGGTGCCCGTGACCGGCTTGGGAGACGCGGGCCCGCACCGACGGCACGGGGCCGCCCCTTCGGACTGCTCACCGGCGCGGCCGGGGCTTTCCTGCGGCCGATTAACCTGATGACATGTTCACCGGAATCGTCGAGGAACTCGGAGAGGTGACCGGCCGCGACGTGCTCGCCGACGCCGCGCGGCTGACCATCCGCGGGCCGGTCGTGACCTCCGATGCCGGGCACGGCGATTCGATCGCCGTCAACGGCGTCTGCCTGACCGTCGCGGAGCTGCTGCCCGACGGCCGGTTCGCCGCCGACGTGATGGCCGAAACCCTCAACCGGTCCAACCTGGGCGCCCTGCAGGTCGGTAGCCCGGTCAACCTCGAGCGCGCCGCGGCGGTCAACAGCCGGCTCGGCGGGCACATCGTGCAGGGCCACGTGGACGGGACCGGCCAGGTGGTGGCCCGGACCCCGTCCGAGCACTGGGAAGTGGTGCGGATCGAGATCCCCGCGGCCGTGGCCCGCTACGTCGTCGAGAAGGGCTCCATCACAGTCGACGGGATTTCGCTGACGGTGTCCGGGCTCGGCGGCGGACCGGGGGACTGGTTCGAGGTATCGCTCATCCCCACCACCCGCGAGGTGACGACCCTGGGCCGCGCTCCGGTCGGGACGCGGGTGAACCTCGAAGTCGACGTGATCGCCAAATACGTCGAGCGGCTGATGACGCATAACCCGAGTGAAGCCGGCCGCTAGGGCCGGCTATCGCGGTGAACTCGACTCTTCACGCTCTTGGTGGCGCTGGGGCGGGCTGGGCGTCCCTAGTCTCGGCGGCGCGAAAGAGGTAATACCACGCGGGGGAAACTCCATATATTTGGACCTCTGGGTTCCGGTACTTCGGCTCGGCATGACAGAGGTGGTAACCATACTGTGCGAGTAGCGGATTGATATCGGTACCGTCGTCCAGCAGTACGGCGTATCGCCCCTCCTCGTGAGCGTTAGGAACGATGAAAAGGTACTCGATCTTGAGTTCGGCGCACCGGGAGACCCAGTAAGCGACGGCCTCAACCGCGCATTCAGAGAAGCTATGGATGTTGACCGCTAGTTTGATCGTTCCGGGAACGAGATCCTGTTGGTCGTCCAACGCCACGACACGTGTACGTTCCGCGCCTTTTCTCGACAGGTAATACGAGGAGACGAACGTCGACTCGGGGATGGCGTCGATGCAGAAATAGGTATCGATGTTGCTAAACGCCGTTACAGCGCGGTAGGCGAGCCTGCCGTATCCCGCGCCGATATCGAGCACTTTCAACCCCGGCCAGCGCGAGATCTGCAGTGTACGTTGGAGAAACAGCAGCTCACAGACCGAGTCGAGGAGGTCGCGGCTGACGAGCCGCTGATTCCCGTCTTGGTCTGTGTCGGATGCCGGAAACGTAAACACGCCGAAGTCGCCGTCCTCGGTGAGGGTGTCTAGAAGACTGAGCGTGTCGATGGTTTTCAAATACGAGTGTGTCAGCGCATGTTTCTCGGGCGTGTTGTTGGCCTGGAACTGCCAGACGTAGCAATTGTCGCCTCGGAAATAGAGCAGATCCTCCGGCGTGACGTAACCGGGAGCCCAAACGGGCGGTGTGCCGCTGTTGAGGCCGGCATAGCGCTGGCGTAGCGCTTGAAGCTCGGGATTTGTCGCACGGAGGGTGGCGTAATCGACGGAAGCAACGCCTTGACCCGAGTGCCCTCGCCAGTCGAGAAGCCATGGACGCTTACCGTCCTTGATCCGCTCAAAGTCCTCACTTGACAGGGCCGTCAGCATCTCCTGTGTCGCGCGGGCGAACTGCGACGCGGCCACATCGTCGGGAGTGTGCTGCGGCCAGCCGGAAAACACCATGCCGCTCCTCATGTACGTCCGGTTTCCGTTGCTCTTGAGCGTTCCCACGATAATGCTCAGGGAACCGAACGTCGCCGCGTGGCGTGCGGGGATGAACGGGGTCGATAAAGACGTTCAGCGGCTGCTCACCGCGCTAGGCCGCGTTCGGGGAAGTGCGGCCCCGGGCCGGGTCAGCAGGGCTGGCCGGGCGGTGTCCAGTACGGCTCGCCGGACGGGGTGTAGCACGGCGGCGGAGCGTCGGGTGGTGGGGTCGTCATCGCGTCGGCCGGCAGGACCCAGTTACCCCAGCGCCCCGGATCGGTGCACCCACCGACGCTCACGTGCCGGCCCCCGACATTGGCGCACGCGTCGGCCGCCGCCCGTTGCGGGCAGGCGATGCCCGCTGCAGATCCAGCCGCGATTATCGAGGTCACGACCGGTACCGCCAGTCTCACTGCGATTCTCATGCCGCTCAGCGTAGATTGCTGGCGCAGGATCGGGAGTCGTTTCGACGCGTTGGATTCCGCGGGCGCTCAAGCGGCCTATTGCCGCGGAGCAACCGGCGCCGAATCTCGTCGTGCCGGATCTCGTCGCGCCGGACGCCCATGGCCGCAACGCGGCATATCGCCGGGTGCCGCGTCGGTGCCCGTGGACGCCGCGGCAACAACGTGGCAATAACGTGGCCGGCGCGGTGGTTCATACTGAATGCAAGACTTGGGCTCTTCCTGCGGACCCCTGAGACAGCAAGGTAGCGACGATGACGAGGTTGGACTCCGTCGAAAGGGCGGTTGCCGACATTGCGGCCGGTAAGGCCGTGGTCGTCATCGACGACGAGGACCGCGAGAACGAAGGCGACCTGATCTTCGCCGCCGAAAAGGCGACCCCGGAGCTGGTGGCGTTCATGGTCCGCTACACCTCGGGGTACCTGTGCGTCCCGCTGGACGGCGCGATCTGCGACCGGCTGGGGCTGCTGCCCATGTACGCGGTGAACCAGGACAAGCACGGCACCGCCTACACCGTCACCGTCGACGCGAGAAACGGCGTGGGCACCGGTATTTCGGCTTCCGATCGGGCCACCACCATGCGCCTGCTCGCCGATCCCGCCAGCATCGCCAACGACTTCACGCGCCCCGGTCATGTGGTTCCGTTGCGCGCCAAGGACGGCGGCGTGCTGCGCCGTCCCGGCCACACCGAGGCCGCCGTCGACCTGGCCCGCATGGCGGGATTGCAACCCGCGGGCGCGATCTGCGAGATCGTCAGCCAAAAGGACGAGGGCTCGATGGCGCAGACCGACGAGCTGCGGGTCTTCGCCGACGAGCACGACCTCGCGCTGATCACAATCGCCGACCTGATCGAGTGGCGGCGCAAGCACGAGAAGCACATCGAGCGGATCGCCGAGGCCCGCATACCGACCCGGCACGGCGAATTCCGCGCCATCGGTTACGCCAGCATCTATGAGGATGTCGAACACGTGGCGCTGGTGCGCGGCGAGATCGCCGGCCCGAACGCCGACGGCGACGACGTGCTGGTCCGCGTGCACTCCGAGTGCCTGACCGGTGACGTCTTCGGTTCCCGCCGCTGCGATTGCGGACCCCAACTCGACGCGGCGATGGCGATGGTCGCGCGAGAGGGGCGCGGCATCGTGCTGTACATGCGCGGCCATGAGGGCCGCGGCATCGGCCTGATGCACAAATTGCAGGCCTACCAGCTGCAGGACGCCGGCGAGGACACTGTCGACGCCAACCTCAAACTCGGATTGCCAGCCGACGCACGGGATTACGGAATCGGGGCGCAGATACTGGTCGACCTCGGGGTCCGCTCGATGCGGCTGCTGACCAACAATCCGGCCAAGCGGGTCGGGCTGGATGGCTATGGCCTGCACATCATCGAGCGGGTGCCGCTGCCGGTGCGCGCCAACGCGGAGAACATCCGCTACCTGATGACCAAGCGTGACAAGATGGGCCACGACCTGGCGGGTTTGGACGACTTCCACGAATCCGTCCATCTGCCCGGCGAATTCGGTGGTGCTCTGTGAGCTGCGTCGGCGGCGACGCAGAACACGATGCAGAACGAAGCGATGAGAAGGAGCGGCGCCGATGAGCCCTGCGGCGGGAGTCCCGGATTTCCCACCTCTGGACGCATCCGGTCTGCGGCTGGCCATCGTCGCGAGCACCTGGCACAACGAGATCTGCGACGCGCTCTTGGCCGGTGCGCGCAAGGTGGCCTCCGAGTCGGGTCTCGACAACCCCACGGTGGTTCGGGTGATCGGCGCGATCGAGATCCCGGTGGTGGCGCAGGAACTCACCCGCAACCACGACGCCGTGGTCGCCCTGGGTGTGGTAATCCGCGGCCAGACACCGCATTTCGACTACGTGTGCGATGCCGTGACGCAGGGGTTGACCAGGGTCTCGCTGGACTCTTCCACCCCGGTGGCCAATGGGGTGCTGACCACCGACACCGAGGAGCAGGCGCTGGACCGCGCCGGCCTTCCGGAATCGGCCGAGGACAAGGGCGCCCAGGCGACCGGCGCGGCACTGCAGACCGCGCTGACACTGCGTGACCTGCGCGCCCGGTCGTGACCGACCGCGAGGAATGGGATGTCGAGTTGCGTCCCCACCGCACACCGATATTCGTCTACGGCGCGGCACTCACCATCGTGGCGGTGCACGTCGCGATCGGCTTTCTGCTCAAGGTCGGCTCCACCGGGGTGGTGTTTCACACCAGCGACCAGGTGGCGATGGCGCTGCTCGGTGTGGTCCTGGCGGGCGTGATCCTGCTGTTCGCCCGGCCGCGGCTCCGGGTCGGGGCGGCCGGAATGTCGGTGCGTAACCTGTTGGGCGACAAGCTCATCGAATGGCAAGACATCGCCGGGGTCTCGTTCCCGGCGGGCAATCGCTGGGCGCGCCTCGACCTGCCCGACGACGAGTACATCCCCGTGATGGCCATTCAGGCCGTCGACAAGGAGCGCGCGGTCAACGCGATGGATACCGTGCGGGCGCTGCTCGCGCGGTATCGGCCCGACCTGCGTACCCACTGAGAGGGCTATCCGTGCCCGGCACGGATAGCCCTTCAGGTGGACGGGTCAGAAGTTCTTACAGTCGGTCATCATCTGCTGGAAGATCGGCAAAGCCTGCTGCGCGCCCTGGTTGTGCTCGATGGCGTGGAGCAGGTTCACGCGCTGATCCGGCGACGACGCCAGGTACTGCTGCAGGAACTGCTGGTTCGGCGGCGACTGGTCGAGGTACTGAGCGGCCATCGGGTTTTCCGCGTGCACGGCCCGCATCGCCTGGTCGTAACTGCAGGTCGTGTTGATCATCGGGCCGTAGTCGGGGGCAGCTGATGCGACCCCGGCAGCGGCGGTCGACGCCAATGCCAGACCGCCAACCCCGATCGCGAGCCTGGTCAACGAGCGCTTGAACATCTGTGGACTCCCTCCATTGATTACCACCCACTGTAACGTCCAGCTACACCCCTGGTAACCGGAACGGAAGTCGTCCAAACCGGCCGCGACCCGAAACCATCGAACACTCACTCGAATATCGGAGCATCTCGCCCGTCTGGCGCGACGCGTGATCCGCCGCATCTGACCAGCGGATACGCGGAGATCACGAGGGGCTGGACTGCGCGTTCCGCACGCGCTGGAGCGCGACTTCGGCAAATCGCATCGACAGCGACGGCGAGAGCCGATCGAGGTACCACCATGCCTTCCACCACGCCGGCACGACGATGATCGCCGTCCCGTGCAGCACCGCCCGGAGTGCGCGTTCAGCGAACACTTCAGGGGCCATCGGCCGCATCCGCTCCCAAAGGGCGAGGACTTCCTCGTCGCTGATGCCGATGTTGGCGGTGCGTCCGTACTGGCCCCCAGTGAGGATGGGGGTCCGGATCACCCCGGGACAGAGCACCGAGACCTGCACGCCATGGCGCTTTGCCTCGATCCGCAACGTTTTGGAGATCGCGACGACCGCGTGTTTGGTGGCGGTGTAACTTCCCTGGCCTGCGGTGGTGACAAGGCCCGCCATCGAGGCGGTGTTCACAATGTGGCCGGAGTGCTGCCGGATCATCATCGGGTAGACCGCTTGGATGCCATGGACCACACCGCGCAGGTTCACGTCGAAGACGTCGTTCCAGTCATCGAGGGTGTACGAGTCGATCTCGCCGGCGACCCCGATGCCGGCATTGTTGAACAGGTAGTCGATCCGCCCGGATTGCTGCACCGCCTCGGCGGCTGCGCGCTCGAACGATGGGTAGCTGCGCACATCGAGCTCGATCGCGTGCGCCCTTCGGCCACCCTTGTCGAGGCGTTGCGCCAACTCGTGTGCCGCGCCGATCTGACGATCGGCGATCCACACTTCAGCGCCTCCCTCAACCAGCTTGGCGGACAACGCCGCGCCGATCCCGGACGCTCCCCCCGTGACGAGCGCGACCCTGCCTGACAAGCTCGCTGTCATGCGAGAAGAATAATCGCTCCCGATCAGTCGACGAAGATTCTGCGGCCGGGGCGCCGAGCCCTTGCGCTCGGGGGAAGCGGCGCCCGGCCTGATCCAACCACCGCATCCCGACAAGCCGCCGGCCCGTCAGCGGCTATTAGCCTGAATGGGTGCCAGATCCCGCCACCTATCGCCCCCCGCCCGGGTCCATCCCGGTCGAGCCGGGCGTCTATCGATTCCGGGATGCGCACGGGCGGGTCATCTACGTCGGCAAGGCCAAGAGCCTGCGCAGCCGGCTGACGTCCTACTTCGCCGACGTCGCCGGCCTGCACCCGCGAACCCGGCAGATGGTGACCACCGCCGCCAAGGTGGAGTGGACGGTGGTCAACACCGAAGTCGAGGCGCTGCAGCTCGAATACAACTGGATCAAGGAGTTCGATCCGCGCTTCAACGTCCGCTACCGCGACGACAAGTCCTACCCGGTGCTGGCCGTCACCCTCAACGAAGAGTTTCCCCGGTTGATGGTCTACCGCGGCCCGCGCCGCAGGGGCGTCCGCTATTTCGGGCCCTACTCCCACGCGTGGGCGATCCGGGAGACGCTGGACCTGCTCACCCGGGTGTTCCCGGCCCGCACCTGTTCGGCCGGTGTGTTCAAGCGGCACAAGCAGATCGACCGCCCGTGCCTGCTCGGCTACATCGACAAGTGCTCGGCGCCCTGCGTCGGTCGGGTCAGCGCCGAGCAGCACCGCCAGATCGTCGACGACTTCTGCGACTTCCTGTCCGGCAAGACCGACCGGTTCGCCCGCGAGCTGGAACAGCGGATGCACGCCGCATCCGACGAACTCGACTTCGAGCGGGCGGCCCGCCTTCGTGACGACCTGGGCGCCCTCAAGCGCGCCATGGAAAAGCAGGCCGTGGTGCTGGGCGACGGCACCGACGCCGACGTGGTCGCCTTCGCCGACGACGAGCTGGAGGCGGCGGTCCAGGTGTTCCACGTCCGCGGCGGCCGGGTGCGAGGCCAGCGCGGCTGGATCGTCGAAAAGTCGGCCGAGGCCGGTGATTCCGGCGAGGAGCAGTTGGTCGAGCAATTCCTGACGCAGTTCTACGGCGAGCAGGCCGAATTGGGTGGCCAGGACAACCAAGGGGCCGACGAAGCCGCCAACCCGGTGCCGCGCGAGGTGCTGGTGCCCTGCCTGCCGTCGAACTCCGAGGAATTGACCAGCTGGCTGTCCGGCCTGCGCGGTTCGCGCGTCGTGCTGCGGGTCCCGCGCCGCGGCGACAAGCGGGCGCTGGCCGAGACCGTGCAACGCAACGCCAAAGAGGCGCTGCAGCAGCACAAGCTGAAGCGCGCCGGCGACTTCAACGCCAGATCGGCTGCGCTGCAGAACATTCAGGATGCCCTCGGCCTGGCCGACGCACCGCTGCGCATCGAATGCGTCGACATCAGCCACGTTCAGGGCACCGACGTGGTGGGTTCGTTGGTGGTGTTCGAGGATGGCCTGCCGCGCAAGTCGGACTACCGCCACTTCGGGATCCGCGAAGCCGCGGGTCAGGGACGCTCCGACGACGTCGCCTCGATCGCCGAGGTGACCCGCCGCCGGTTCGCGCGCCACCTGAGCGAACAGAGCGACCCGAATATGCTTACGCCCGAAGGGAAATCGCGCCGGTTTGCCTATCCGCCGAATCTCTACGTCGTCGACGGTGGCGCGCCGCAGGTCAACGCGGCCAGCGCCGTGCTGGAAGACCTGGGCATCACCGACGTCGCGGTGATCGGCCTGGCCAAGCGGCTGGAAGAGATATGGGTGCCGTCCGAGCCGGATCCGGTCATCATGCCGCGCAACAGCGAGGGCCTCTATCTGCTGCAACGGATTCGTGACGAGGCGCACCGGTTCGCCATCACCTACCATCGCAGCAAGCGATCCAAGCGAATGACCGCCTCGGCGCTGGATTCGGTGCCAGGATTGGGGGAGCATCGCCGCAAGGCGCTGGTAACCCATTTCGGATCGATAGCCCGCCTCAAGGAGGCCACCGTCGACCAGATCACGGCCGTTCCCGGTATCGGGGTGGCCACCGCCACCGCCGTCCTGGAGGCGTTGCGGCCCGAGCAGCCCGCGGAAGCCGAATGACGGGTGAGTTGGCGGAGGGCCGCCCGGTGGATGCCCGTCCGGACGACGGGGGCGGCATCGACGTCGTGCTGGTGACCGGATTGTCCGGCGCCGGGCGGGGTACCGCCGCCAAGGTGCTCGAGGACCTCGGCTGGTACGTGGCCGACAACCTGCCGCCGCAGCTGATCACCCGCATGGTCGATTTCGGGCTGGCCGCCGGTTCGCGGATCACCCAGCTGGCGGTGGTGATGGACGTGCGCTCGCGCGGCTTCACCGGTGACCTCGACGAGGTGCGCAACGAGCTGGCCACCCGCAACATCAGGCCGCGCGTCGTCTTCATGGAGGCATCCGACGACATGCTGGTGCGCCGCTACGAACAGAACCGCCGCAGCCACCCCCTGCAGGGCGACCAGACCCTGGCCGAGGGCATTGCCGCCGAGCGCCGGATGCTGGCCCCGGTGCGCGCCACCGCCGACTTGATCATCGACACGTCGACGCTGTCGGTGCGCGGCCTGCGGGAGAGCATCGAGCGCGCGTTCGGCGGCGACACCAGCACGTCGATCAGCGTCACGGTCGAATCGTTCGGCTTCAAGTACGGCCTGCCGATGGACGCCGACATGGTGATGGACGTACGGTTCCTGCCCAACCCGCACTGGGTCGACGAGCTGCGTCCGCTCACCGGGCAGGACCCGGCGGTCAGCGAGTACGTGTTGAGCCAGCCCGGCGCCGCGGATTTCCTGGAGGCCTACCATCGGTTGCTGTCTCTGGTCGTCGACGGTTACCGCCGGGAGGGCAAGCGCTACATGACGGTCGCCATCGGCTGCACCGGCGGCAAGCATCGCAGCGTCGCGATCGCCGAGGCGCTGATGGGGCTGCTGAAGGGCAATCCCCAATTGTCGGTGCGGGTGCTGCATCGGGATCTGGGCCGCGAATGAGCGCGCCGACGAATCAGGGCATCGTCGCGCTCGGCGGGGGACACGGCCTGTACGCGACGCTGTCCGCCGCACGCCGGCTGACGCCCCATGTCACCGCCGTGGTGACCGTCGCCGACGACGGCGGTTCCTCGGGGCGGCTGCGCAGCGAACTCGATGTGGTGCCGCCCGGCGATCTGCGAATGGCGTTGGCGGCCTTGGCGTCCGACAGCCCGCACGGGCGGTTGTGGGCGACCATCCTGCAGCACCGGTTCGGTGGCAACGGAGCGTTGGCCGGGCATCCGATCGGCAACCTGATGCTCGCCGGGCTGTCCGAGGTGCTGGCCGATCCGGTGGCCGCGCTCGACGAGCTCGGCCGCATCCTCGGTGTCAAGGGCCGGGTGCTGCCGATGTGTCCGATCGCGCTGCAGATCGAGGCCGACGTGTCCGGCCTGGAGACCGATCCGCGGATGTTCCGGCTGATTCGCGGCCAGGTGGCGGTCGCCACCACGCCGGGCAAGGTGCGGCGGGTGCGGCTGCTGCCGTCTGACCCCCCGGCGACCCGGCAGGCCGTCGACGCCATCATGGCCGCCGACCTGGTGGTGCTGGGCCCCGGCTCGTGGTTCACCAGCGTGATCCCGCACGTGCTGGTGCCGGGACTGGCGGCGGCGCTGCGGGCCACCACCGCCCGCCGCGCGCTGGTGCTCAATCTGGTGGCCGAGCCGGGGGAAACGGCGGGCTTCTCCGTCGAGCGGCATCTGCACGTGTTGGCCCAGCACGCACCGGGTTTCACCGTGCACGACATCATCATCGACGCCGAGCGCGTGCCCGGCGAGCGCGAGCGGGAGCACCTGCGCCGCACCGCGACGCTGCTTTCGGCCGAGGTCCACTTCGCCGACGTGGCCCGACCTGGTACACCTTTACATGACCCGGGCAAGCTCGCGGCGGCCCTGGACGGGGTCCGGGCGGCCCGCAAGGGTCCGGGAGCGCCCCCGGTTACGGCCACCGCGGATATCCGGGTCGAGGGTGCAAGCCCACAGCCCGGTGGCAATGGACCGGCCGGCAGCGGACCAAGGGGTGACGACGCGTGGCGATGACGACCGAAGTCAAGGACGAGCTCAGCCGCCTGGTCGTGAAGTCGGTGAGTGCGCGTCGCGCCGAAGTGACGTCCCTGCTGAGGTTCGCCGGCGGGTTGCACATCGTCGGCGGGCGCGTGGTGGTGGAGGCCGAGGTGGACCTGGGCAACGTCGCGCGGCGGCTGCGCAAGGACATCTTCGAGCTGTACGGCTACAACGCCGTCGTGCATGTGTTGTCCGCCAGCGGGATTCGCAAGACCACTCGCTACGTGTTGCGGGTCGCCAACGACGGCGAGGCGCTGGCCCGCCAGACCGGGCTGCTCGACAACCGCGGACGCCCGGTGCGCGGTCTGCCCGCCCAGGTCGTGGGCGGCAGCATCGCCGACGCCGAAGCCGCGTGGCGCGGAGCCTTCCTGGCGCACGGGTCGCTGACCGAGCCGGGACGCTCGTCGGCGTTGGAGGTCAGCTGCCCCGGCCCCGAGGCGGCGCTCGCCTTGGTGGGCGCCGCGCGCCGGCTCGGGGTCAGCGCGAAGGCCCGCGAGGTCCGGGGCGCCGACCGGGTGGTGGTGCGTGACGGTGAGGCGATCGGCGCGCTGCTGACCCGGATGGGCGCCCAGGACACCCGGCTCATCTGGGAGGAGCGCCGGATGCGCCGCGAGGTCCGGGCGACGGCCAACCGGCTGGCCAACTTCGATGACGCCAACCTGCGCCGCTCGGCGCGGGCCGCGGTCGCGGCCGCCGCCCGGGTGGAACGCGCGCTGGAGATTCTCGGCGACACCGTCCCCGACCACCTGGCCTCGGCCGGCAAGTTGCGCGTCGAGCACCGGCAGGCCTCGCTGGAGGAGCTGGGCCGGCTCGCCGACCCGCCGATGACGAAAGACGCTGTCGCGGGCCGCATTCGGCGGCTGCTGTCGATGGCCGACCGCAAGGCGAAAATCGAGGGCATCCCGGACACCGAATCGGCGGTGACACCGGATCTGCTGGAAGACGCGTAACCGGTCGCGTCATTTGCTGGTCGCAACGGGTGGGTGGGGGATACGGTCGGATGATGAAACGGCTTTCGAGCGTTGACGCGGCGTTCTGGTCGGCCGAAACCGCGGGCTGGCATATGCATGTGGGCGCACTGGCGATTTGCGACCCGAAGGATTCGCCCGAGTACAGCTTCGAGCGGCTCCGCGAACTCATCATCGAGCGCCTGCCCGAGCTGCCGCAGCTGCGGTGGCGGGTCACCGGTGCGCCGCTCGGGCTGGACCGACCGTGGTTCGTCGAAGACGAGGAATTGGACATCGACTTCCACATCCGGCACATCGCGGTCCCGTCGCCCGGCGGCCGCCGCGAACTCGAGGAGCTGGTGGGCCGGCTGATGTCCTACAAGCTGGACCGTGCCCGGCCATTGTGGGAGATGTGGGTCATCGAGGGCGTCGAGGGCGGCCGGGTCGCGTCGCTGACCAAGATGCACCACGCCATCGTCGACGGCGTTTCCGGTGCCGGCCTGGGTGAAATCTTGTTGGACGTCACGCCGGAACCGCGCCCGGCGCAACAGGAAACGGTCGGATCACTGGTGGGCTCGCGGATTCCGGGCATAGAACGGCGGGCGGTGGGCGCGCTCATCAACGTCGGTGTCAAGACGCCCTTCCGCATCGCCAGGCTCGTGGAGCAGACGGTGCGCCAGCAGATCGCCGCGCTGGGTGTGAGCGACCGGCCCCCGCGGTACTTCGAAGCGCCCAAGACCCGGTTCAACGCGTCCGTGTCCCCGCATCGGCGGATCACCGGCTGCCGTGTCGAGCTGGCCCGTGCCAAGGCGGTCAAGGACGCTTACGGCGTCAAGCTCAACGACGTCGTGTTGGCGCTGGTGTCCGGCGCCGCGCGCGAATATCTGCAGAAGCGGGGCGAGCTGCCCGCCAAACCGCTCATCGCGCAGATCCCCGTCTCCACCCGCACCGACGACGACAAGGACGACGTCGGCAACAAGGTGAGTTCGATGACCGTGTCGCTGGCCACCGACATCGAGGATCCCGCCGAGCGGCTGCGGGCCATCCACGAAAGCACCCAGAACGCCAAGCTGATGGCCAAGGCATTGTCGGCGCACCAGATCATGGGCCTGACCGAGACCACGCCCCCGGGGTTGCTGCAGCTGGCCGCGCGGGCTTACACGGCCAGTGGGCTGTCGCGAAATCTGGCTCCCATCAACCTTGTTGTCTCCAATGTGCCGGGTCCGCCGTTCCCGTTGTACATGGCCGGCGCCAAACTGGATTCGCTGGTTCCGCTCGGGCCGCCCGTCATGGACGTCGCTCTGAACATCACCTGCTTCTCCTACACCGACTATCTGGACTTCGGCTTCGTGACGACGCCCGAGGTGGCCAACGACATCGACGACATGGCCGACCGCATCGAGCCGGCGCTCACCGAGCTCGAGAAGGCGGCCGCGGGGGAGTGAGCGGGTCGACCGTCGCGTAGCCGAGACGATCGGCGGCGGCCGCCGGCTCGGCATTCGCGAGGCAATTCGCGCGGTACAGCTATGGGACTTTAGGCCCTAGCTGCGATTTGGCCTGTGGCCATACTTGGAACAAGTTACAGATCAGCCTTTACCGCTTCTGTACAGCAAAAACAATGAAATACTTGACCGATGTTGCAACGTGCTCTAGTGAGGTGCTCGGTGCGCATGTCAGGAGGTAAGCAGTGACGTCCCTTCGACAAGTTGACGCCCAGTCCGTGTTGGCCGCCGTCGACGATCTGCTGCCCAAGCTGCGGCAGCGGGCAGAGGAGACCGAGGAGCTGCGGCGGCTGCCGGATTCCACAGTCAGCGAGCTGCAGGAAATCGGCTTCTTCCGGCTGCTGCAGCCCGCGCAGTGGGGCGGGATGCAGTGCGACCCGACGGCGTTTTTCGAGGCCGTCCGGCGCCTGGCCAGTGCGTGCGGGTCCACCGGCTGGGTGGCATCGATCCTGGGCGTGCACAACTGGCACGCGGCACAGTTCGACCAGCGGGCTCAACAAGACGTGTGGGGCGAGGACGCCAACGTACGCATCTCCTCGTCATATGCCCCGATGGGCGCCGGTCAGGTGGTCGACGGTGGTTATCTGGTGAACGGCTCGTGGAACTGGTCGTCGGGGTGCGACCACGCCACGTGGACCTTCGTCGGTGGCCCGGTGATCAAAGACGGCCAGCCGGTCGACTTCGGCAGCTTCCTGATCCCGAACAGTGATTACCGCATCGACGACGTCTGGCATGTTGTCGGCCTGAAGGGCACCGGCAGCAACACCCTGGTCGTCAAGGACGTCTTCGTGCCCCGGCACCGGTTCCTGTCCTACCAGTCGATGAACGAGGGCACCGCACCCGGCCTGGCGGCCAACACCGACCCCGTCTACAAAATGCCATGGGGCACTATGCATCCCACCACGATCACCGCCCCCATCGTCGGGATGGCCTACGGCGCCTACGAATCCCACGTCGAGCATCAAGGCAGGCGGGTGCGCGCGGCGTTCGCCGGCGAGAAGTCCAAAGACGACCCCTTCGCCAAGGTGCGTATCGCCGAGGCGGCCAGCGATATCGACGCCGCGTGGCGACAGCTGATGGGCAACGTCGGCGACGAGTACTCGTGTCTGGTGGCGGGCCGCGAGGTCCCGTTCGACCTGCGGACCCGGGCCCGTCGCGACCAGGTGCGCGCCACCGCTCGCGCGGTCGCCTCGATCGACCGGTTGTTCGACGCCTCGGGCGCCACCTCGCTGGCCAACAGCGCCCCGCTGCAACGGTTCTGGCGCGACGCGCACGCCGGCCGTGTGCACGCCGCCAACGATCCCGAGCGGGCCTACTTGATTTTCGGCAACCACGAATTCGGGCTGCCACCCGCCGACACGATGGTCTAATTCACCGAGGTCTGACTCGCAGAGGAGCCACCGATGACCTGCCCTCACCTTCCCCCCGGCTTCGACCCGACCGACCCGGACATCTACGCCGAGCGCCTTCCCGTCGAGGAGCTCGCCGAACTTCGCCGCAACGCACCCATTTGGTGGTGCGACCAGCCCATCGGCAAGGGCGGCTTCAACGACGGCGGCTTCTGGGTGGTGACGAAACATAAAGACGTGAAGGAGGTTTCGCGGCGCAACGACGTCTTCTCCAGCTGGCTCAACGGCGCCATTCCGCGCTTCGCCGACGACATGAGCCGCGAAGACATCGACTTACAACGGTTCGTGCTGCTCAACATGGACCCGCCGCACCACACCCGGCTGCGCAGGATCATCTCCCGCGGTTTCACGCCGCGTGCGATCGGGCGGCTGCGTGACGAGCTCAACGAGCGGGCGCAGGCCATCGCCAAGGCGGCCGTCGCAGCGGCTTCCGGTGATTTCGTGGAGCAGGTCGCCTGCGAACTGCCGTTGCAGGCCATCGCCGGGCTGCTCGGCGTGCCGCAGGAGGACCGCGGCAAGCTGTTCCGGTGGTCCAATGAGATGACCGGCGCCGAGGATCCGGAGTACGCGGATGTCGATCCCAAGGCGTCATCGGCGGAGGTGCTGGCCTACGCGATGAAGATGGCCGAGGTGAAGACCGAAAACCCCGGCGACGACATCGTTTCCGCGCTGCTGCAGGCCGACATCGACGGCGAGAAGCTCTCCGACGACGAGTTCGGGTTTTTCGTGATGATGCTGGCGGTCGCCGGTAACGAGACCACCCGCAATTCGATCACCCAGGGCATGATGGCGTTCGCCCACTTTCCCGATCAGTGGGAGCTGTACAAGAAGGAGCGCCCGGAGACCGCGGCAGACGAGATCGTCCGGTGGGCCACCCCGGTTACCGCATTCCAGCGCACCGCCAAGCAGGACACCGAGCTGTCGGGGGTGACGATCAAGGAGGGCCAGCGGGTGTTGATGTTCTACCGCTCGGCCAACTTCGACGAGGACGTCTTCACCGACCCGTTCGCATTCGACATCTTGCGTAACCCCAACCCGCACGTTGGATTTGGCGGCACCGGCGAGCACTACTGCATCGGGGCCAACCTGGCCAAGCTGACGATCAACCTCATGTTCAACGCCATCGCGGACCACATGCCCGACGTCACGCCCATCGCAAAACCGGAACGGATCCGGTCGGGGTGGCTCAACGGCATCAAGCACTGGCAGGTCGACTACACCGGCAAGTGTCCGGTCGCGCACTGACGCCCTGTTATTGGGGCTGCTCGACCTTGGGCCGCAGGTTCTCTGCGACCTCGGTCTGCCAATGCCTGTTGGCCGCGGTGGTGTCGACCTCGTACTCGAAGCGGTCGGTCATCTGCGGCGTCACGTCGGCCGCATCCACATAGAACTGCTGATACCAGCGGCGCAGCTGATAGACCGGGCCGTCTTCCTCTACCAGCAACGGGTTTTCGATCCGGGTTTTGTGCTTCCAGATCTCGACGTCCTGCAAGAAGCCCATGCTGACGCCCTCGGTGAACGCTTTCGACAAGTTGTCAGTGGCGGCCGCGTCCATGCCCTCGGGCTTTTTCACGATAATGCCCCACTGCAGCATGAAGGAGTTCTGCGTGACGGGGTAGTGGCAGTTGACGAGGATCGACTCGACTTTGTAGCCGCCGTAACTGTTGTGCAGCCAGTTGATCATGAACGACGGGCCGAAGTAGGAGGCCTCGGAGTCTAGCTTTTGTTCACCGGTGTAGTGCGAACCGCCGAGCAGCACGTCGGGCCGGCCGACCGTGCTGAGGTATTGCGAAGCGATATGGCCCTCGAAGACGTTCTTGAAGTACGTCGGGAAGCCGTAGTGGATGTAGAAGAAATGCGCCATGTCGACGATGTTGTCCACGATCTCGCGGCAGTTCGAACCCTCGATCAGCTCACTGCGCCAACGCCAATCGGTCCATTCGGCGCTGGTGGCCTCGGGAATGTCGGGGATCTGTAAATCCGGTGACGGCGGGTTGCCCTCGGGGTCGTGCCAGACGAATAACAGACCGTTGTGCACCTCGGTAGGCCACGAGCGGGTGCGTGCCATGCGGGGTGTGCGCTTGGCGTACGGCACCTGCTTGCACCCGCCGTCGCCGCCCCACCGCCAGTCGTGAAACGGGCACGCGACGTTATCGCCCTTGACCGTGCCCTGCGACAGGTCCCCGCCCATGTGCCGGCAGTACGCGTCGAGGACGTGTAGCTTCTTTTCGGTGTCGGCGAAGACGACGAGTTTCGTGCCGAAGATGTGGACCGGGTGAGGTTCGCCGTCGAGGAAGTCCCTGGCCACGCCCAGGCAATGCCAGCCGCGGGCAAACCGGGTCGGCAACGTCCCAACGTCGATCTCTCGGACGCCGACCCCAGCGGTATCGATACTCACTTCACGCCTCCAGTCGCTCCGTAGGCAGAACTAGAACACGTTATAGTTTCCACTCGTCGCCCCGAGAAGAATGCAGGCAAAAGCCACTACATATGTGACTTATTGCCCTAGTGGGATGGGGCGTGCTGCGCCATCGCTGACGTCAATCGGGTTCGTCGTCACCGTCGCGGTCTTCGTCGCGGAGGAATCGTTCGGGGTGGTGGTAGGTGTTGGTTCGGGGTTGGCCGCGGTCGAGGTGGGGTGGCGGGAGCCATTCGGTTTCGCCGCGGGCGTTGGTGCGGGTGGTCCAGCCTTTTTCGGCGAGCCGGTTGTCGGGCCCGCAGGCCAGGGTGAGGTCGTCGATGTCGGTGCGCCGGGTGGTTGTCCAACCTTTCACGTGGTGGACCTGGCTGTGATAGGCCGGCGCATCACAGCCGGGCTTGGTGCACCCACGATCCTTGGCGTAGAGCATGATCCGCTGCGCCGGGGAGGCCAACCGTTTGGTGTGATGCAGCGCCAGTGATCGGCCGTTGTCGAAAATCGCCAAGTAATGGTGAGCGTGGCCGGCCCAGCGGATCACATCCGACATCGGCACCAGCGTGCCGCCGGCCGTCAGGGCCTTGCCGGCGGCGGCCTCCAAGTCTTGCAGCGTGGTGGTCACCACGATCGACACCGGCAGCCCGTTGTGCGAGCCCAGTTCCCCGGAGGCGAGCAAACCGCGCAGCCCGGCCAGGAAGGCGTCATGGTTGCGCTGAGCCTGAGATCGGGTGTCGCGGCGCACCGCGTCGTCATCCGGTGTCGCATCCACCACAGGGATTTCATCGTCGGGGTTGCACGCCCCGGGCGCGGCGAGCTTGGCCAGCATGGCCTCGATCGCGGCCCGCAACTCCGGGGTCACCAGCCCGCTGAGGCGGGACATGCCGTCGAAGTCCTGCGTCCCCAGTGTGATCCCGCGCTTGCGGGCGCGCTCGGCGTCGCTGAAGTCCCCGTCGGGGTGCAGCCAATCCATGACCCGCTGGGCGTATTTGGCCAACTCGTCGGGGCGGTATCCGGCGGCCTTGCCGGCCAGGTCGGCCTCGGCGGCCTGCCGGGTCAATATGTCCACCTCGGCGGGCAGGTGGGCCAGGAAGCTACGGATCACTTTGATGTGCCCGTCGCCGATGAGCCCGCCGCGTTGCCCGGCCGCCGTCGCGCTCAGCTGGGGGGCCAACGGCTCACCGGTCAACGCCCGGCGCTCCCCGAGATCCTGGGCTTCGCCGATGCGCCGGGCGGCCTCGCCGGTGGTGATGCGCAACCGGTCGGCCAGCCCCACCCGCAGCGAGCCGCCCAGCTCTTCGGGGCTGGCCTGCGCGTCGAGCTGGTTGATCAACGCGTGCTGCGGGGTGCGTAGCTTGCGGGCCACGCGTTCCACCCGCTCCAGGGCGCGTAACCGCTCCGGGGTGGTGAGCACCTCAAAGGACAACGCGCACAGCCGGTCCGCGTCGTTATCGAGCGCGTCGAAGACCTCGACGATCTCCTCACGACTACTCGCACCCATAACCAAACTCTAGGAACACCCACCGACAAAAAAGACCGCGCTGTGACCACTGAAACCCAAGTGACACACGGGATTGCAGAGCATCGGGATACCGCCACCGCAGTGGTGAAAGCCGTGAACGCTGCCCAATCCGAGACTCCCAGTCAGCTAACGCGCATCGGCAACGATTCCAGACCCCGTAAGGAAGGAATGGGCTTGAGTCGCAAACCTTCCCGGGGCACGGTGATCTCCAGATTGTCAAACCGTTGCAGCAACTGGGTGAGCGCGATGCGGCCCTCCAATCTCGCGAGATGATGCCCAAGGCAGTAGTGTGCGCCAGACGCGAAGGCTAAGTGCTTATTCGGTGTGCGCGAAAGATCGAGTTCGTCGGCATCAGTGAAGATGCTCTCGTCGCGGTTAGCGGAAATGATCATCCCAAAAACCCTGCTGCGCTTCGGGATTCGGGTTCCCCCGATCTCCACGTCTTCTAACGCCACGCGCACCGTCCCCACTGGCACCGGAGCGGTGAACCGCAACAATTCCTCAATGCCGGCGTCGATCAATTCCGGCTCCGTGCGCAGCCTCGCGAGCTGATCGGGGTGGTCGAGCAGCGCCACCACGCTGTTGCCAATCAGGTTGGACGTGGTGTCGTGCCCGGCCAGCAGGAGCAGAAATATCATCGCAATCGCTTCACGGTCGCTGAGCTTGTCACCGTCGTGGGTGGCGCGCACCAGCTGCGAAATGAGCGCGTCGTCAGGATCGAGACGTCGCTCATCGGCGAGGCGTTCGAACAACTCCGTCAGCTTCGCCGCGCTAGTCATGAACCCGAAGAGGCCCCGTGGCCCCGCGGCCGAGCTCTGGGTCAACCGCAGGCACAGGGCATGGAACTCCTTGCGGTCGTCATCTTTAACGCCGAGCAATCGAGCGATCACCGTCAGGGGTAACGGCACAGCGAAATCACTGACTAGATCGACCTCGCCGGCCTGCGCCAGCTGCTCGGTAAGCTCTCGCGCGATAAGCGTGATGTCATCGGCCAAACCGGCGACCAATTTCGGCGTGAACGCTTTGTGCACAAGTCTGCGCAATCGCTGATGTTCGGGATCATCTTTCGTCACCATCGTCTCGGTAAACAGCCGGATCGGCTTCGGTATCAGCCAGCGCACGCGGCGCACTGAATCGTGGCGCATCACGTCGCTGGAAAACCGCGGGTCGGAGTGCATGGCGAGAACATCTTCGTATCGGGTCAGCATGTACCCCTTCCCCTTTCCCCCGATTATCAAGGGGGCTCGCACCCGCGACACCGGGGCTGATCTGCGCAGCTCGGCATATCTCGGATAGGGGTTGCTGAACATGATGGGATCGGTGAGATCGGTGAACGCAAGGCATCCGCGCTCTGCTGTCATCCGCTAACTATCGGACATATCTACTCGGGGCGCCAGTGCCTTTGTCTTGGGCGGGCCACCGGCTGCTGTCGGGAAAACCCGGCGGATGCGCTGCTTAATGAAAGCGCTCGGCGCTCGGCGCAAACTAGTCGTCGTCGTGCGAATACGTCGCGTACACCCAGGTCAGGAAGCGCGCAACGGCCTCCGCCGATCGATGCGCCCGCGGGGAGCTGAAGATGTCGAAAGCATGTTGCGCGCTGGGCAATTCGGCGTAGGCGACCGGGGACTTGGACACCGCCCGCAGTTCTTCGATGAACTCCTGGGCTTCCCCGACCGGGATGAGGGAATCGTCGCGGCCGTGCAGGACGAAGAACGGCGGCGCGTCGGCGTGCAACCGGCGGATCGGCGAGGCGTCGAGGTAGAGGTGGCGGTGGGTGTCGAATCCCCGCTTCACCACGAACTTTTCGAGTAGTGAGATGAATTCGGGCCGGCCCTCGCCCTCGGTGGAGAACCAGTCGTAGCGGCCGTAGATCGGGACGGCGGCCGCCACCGACGTGTCGGCGTCTTCGAACCCGGGCTGGAATTGCGGGTCGTTGGGCGTCAGCGCCGCCAGCGCGCACAGGTGCCCGCCCGCGGAACCGCCGGTGACGGCGACGAAGTCGGGATCACCGCCGTAGTCGGCGATGTTCTCCTTGACCCACGCCAGCGCCCTCTTGACGTCGACGATGTGGTCGGGCCAGGTGTGGCGCGGCGACACGCGATAGCCGATCGACACGCACACCCAGCCGCGGGCGGCCAGGTGGCTCATCAGCGGGTAGGCCTGCGGCCGGCGCATCCCGATCATCCAGGCGCCGCCAGGCACCTGCAGCAGTACCGGCGCCTTGGCGTCCCGCGGCAGGTCGCGGCGGCGCCAGATGTCGGCGAGGTTGGCGCGGCCGTTCGGGCCGTAGGCCACCACGTTCGTCTTCTCGACGTAGCGCCGGCGCGCCACGGTGTTGCCCAGCGGGAGGCTGCGACGGCCGCTGCGCGTGGGCTTGGCGTGGGCAAGGTGGCTCAGCGCTTCGGCGTAGTCGTCGCCGAGTTGCTCGCGCAGGCCGGCCTCCAGCACCGGGCCCGGGGTGGTGACGCCGCGGTAGCGGATCACTCCCAGGATCGCCCACGACGCGGCCGTCATCGCCAGCGCCGCCTTGCCGCGCCGCCCCGCGAAGTGGCCGCGCCGCGCACGGCGCACCGCGTCCAGCAGCGAGACGGAGAAATAGATGCCGGGCACCTCCGACGTCGGCCAACCGAACCAGAAGACCAACACGGTGCTGTAACCCTTGCGGGCCAGCGGCCGTAACCCGTTGGCGGCGTTGGCCAATTCCAGCGCGGCGCGCGCCAGCGGGCGGGGGCGTACCAGGCGGCGGGGTAACCGGCGCATCAGCCGGTGACCCGGGATTGCAGTTCGTTGCGCTGGATCTTGCCGGTGCTACCGCGGGGGAGTTCGTCCAGCACGGTGATTTCGCGGGGCACCTTGTAGTTGGCCAGGTTGTCCCGGACGTGTTGTTTGAGGACCTCGGGCGTGGCCTCCTTGTCGAGGGGAGCGTCCGGGCTCAACACCACGAATGCCGCCAGGCGCTGGCCGTACTGCTCATCGTCGACGCCGATCACCGCGGCCTCGGCCACGTCGGGGTGTGCCGCCAGCGTCTTCTCCACCTCGATCGGGTAGACGTTCTCGCCGCCGGAGACGATCATCTCGTCGTCGCGGCCCACCACGAACAACCGGCCCGCGTCGTCCAGGTAGCCGACGTCGCCCGACGACATGAATCCGGCGTGGAAATCCTTCGTGGTGCCGGACGTGTAGCCCTCGAACTGGGTGTCGTTGCGGACGTAGATGGTGCCGACCTCGCCGGTGGGCAGCTCGTTGAATTCCGAGTCCAGGATGCGGATTTCGGTCCCGCCCGCCGGCCGGCCGGCGGTGTCGGGCGCGGCGCGCAGGTCGGCCGGGGTGGCGGTGGCGATCATGCCGGCTTCGGTGGCGTTGTAGTTGTTGTAGATCACGTCGCCGAACTCGTCCATGAATGCGATGACGACATCGGGCCGCATGCGGGACCCGGATGCCGCCGCAAAGCGCAATGACTTGCAGCTGTATCGCTTTCGCACCTCGGGCGGCAGTTCCATGATGCGGTCGAACATCACCGGCACCACCGCCAGGCCCGTCGCCTGGTTCCGGTCGATGAGGTCGAGCGTGGCCTCGGGATCGAACTTGCGCCGGGTGACCACCGTGCAGGCCATCGACGCCGCGAAGATCAACTGCGAGAAGCCCCAGGCGTGGAACATCGGGGCCACGATCACGACCGTCTCCTCGGCCCGCCACGGCGTGCGGTCCAGGATGGCCTTGAGTGTGCCGATGCCCGCGTTGCCGCCGGTTTGGTTGGCCCCCTTGGGGGTTCCGGTCGTGCCGGAGGTCAGCAGGATCATCCGGCCCTTACGGCCGGAGCGCTCGGGCCGTTGGCCGGTGTGCTCGCCGATGAGCCCCTCGACGGTCAGCTCGTGCCGCCCGTCGGTCCAGGCCACGATGCGGGTGGCGTCCGGCTTGTCGGCCAGCGCGCGGTCCACCGTCTCGGTGAACTCCTCGTCGTAGATGACGGCGTCGACGCCTTCGCGGTTGACCACCTCGGCGAGAGCCGGTCCGGCGAACGACGTG
Source organism: Mycobacterium paraseoulense (assembly GCF_010731655.1). Classification (NCBI taxonomy): domain Bacteria; kingdom Bacillati; phylum Actinomycetota; class Actinomycetes; order Mycobacteriales; family Mycobacteriaceae; genus Mycobacterium; species Mycobacterium paraseoulense. The sequence continues at coordinate 200,502 of NZ_AP022619.1, forward strand.
TTGAGCAGCACGACGTCCGAGCCGATCCGGTTGGTGGCCACCACCGCCTCGACGAAGCCGCGATGGTTGCGGCACATGATCCCGACGACGCCCGGTGCCCCCGTTCGGCCCGGTAGGTCCTGCAACGCCGCGGCGAGCGCGTTGATCCGCTCGTCGAGCTGGCGCCAGGTCAGCGTGCCGAGTTCGTCGACGAGGCCTGGCCGGTCCGGGCAGCGTTGCGCCGCGCTGGCGAAGCCGACGGTCATTCCCATGCCCTCGCGGCGCATGGCCGCGGCGATCTTGAGGTAGCGGTCGGGCCGCATCGGCGCGATCATGCCGGCGCGCCTCAGGGTGGAGATGACGCCGAGGGCTTCGGTGAAAGGTGAGGCCACGGCTCAGCCCAGGATCGGGAAACGTCGCTTGGCGGCCAGGTCCTTGAGCGCCTGCTGCATCACCGACCGCACGTGCTCGTCGACCTCGTCGACGTCCGGGTCGTCGCCGAATCGGGCGGCGATGTCGATCGGTTCGAGCACCTGCGTGACGATCTTGGTGGGTAGCGGCAGATTGGGCGGGATCACCGCACTGAAGCCGAAGGGAAAGCCGAACGACAGCGGCAGGATGGCGCTGCGCAGCAAGCGCTTCACCCCGAGCCGTTCGGCCAGCCAGGTCCCGCGCGACAGGTAGAGCTGCGTCTCCTGCCCGCCGATGGACACCGCGGGCACGATCGGGACCCCGGCCTCGATCGCGGTCCTGACGTATCCCTTGCGGCCGTTGAAGTCGATGACGTTCTCCGCGAGCGTGGGCCGGTAGGCGTCGTAGTCACCGCCGGGGAAGACGATCACGACCCCGCCCGACCGCAGGGCTTGCGCCGCGTTCTCCCGGTTGGCCCGGATATACCCGGTCCGCCGGAAGAACTCCCCGGTGGGGCCGGTCATGAGGATGTCGTGGCTCAGCGTGTAGACCGGCCGGTCGTAGCCGAACTTCTCGTAGAAGTGGACGCTGAAGATGGGCACGTCCATCGGGAACATGCCGCCGGAGTGGTTGCCGACGACCAGCGCCCCACCGGGTGGAAACGAACTCAGGCCGTGCACCTCCGACCGGAAGTAGGCCTTCAGCGCCGGACGCATCACGCCCATCAGGCGCTGCGTCAAGACGGGGTCGAACTTGCCGATGTCGCCGGCATCGGGGTGCTCGTTGTCGGTCACGTTCCTCCCTTGACGCTCCCGCGAGGCCGCTTGAGATATGAGGGGCCGCGTCGAATTCCTCGATGGTAGCGACCGGGCCGCGACCGCCGTCATGGTGTTTATCTCTTTCCCGTCTGCGGATATGGTGCCCGCCGGGTGCGGGCGCTATTGTTACGACGCCCTAAGTGAAATCTCGAGAAGCGGGGAGACCGATGGACGTTGCCGGTTTGTCCCACGAGCGCAGCGCCCGCTCGGGCGTCGCGCGCGCGACGAGCTCTCGTGACCGCCGCGCCCGCCGGCCGCACGCCGGCGTGGTCCGCCCCGAACCTCCCCGCCCCATTCAGGCTCCCGCGCCGTCCGCCGACCGGCTCGCAACTGACGTCGATCCGGCCGCCCCGGATGCGGCCGACCATCGCCAGGCCGACTACTTCCTCCGGGTGCTCTCGCAGAACCGCAGGCTCGTCGCACAGCGGATCGACGATTACCAGAGGGCGATCGTCGCCGCGCACGCCAGCGGCGACGTCGATACCGCCTGCAGCCTTCGGCGCTTGGCCCGGATCGAGGAACAGGACCGGGACAACCTGGACCGCATGCTCGAGAAGCTGCGCAGCCGGTTCGGCCGCCGCACCCCCGGCCCGTCGCCCGCCCACACCCCGCGGCCGCGTTCCGCGGTCCGCTAGCCGCGACCGGCGGCAATTCGCCTGCCGCGCAGCGATTTTCGTCGCTCGAGTGACCCCCGACGGGTGACGTGCCCCGGAATCGGCCACGCCCGCATCGCGGTGCCGATACATTTGACGGGCCAACTGGTTTCTTCCGACATCGAATGAGGCCGCCCATGGGATTCATGGCACCGGAACTTCCGGACGTCGATCGCAAGACCTGGCCGACACTGCCCCGGGCAACTCGCCTGCAAGTCGTGACCCGGCATTGGGCCGAACACGGCTTCGGAACCCCGTATGCGGTGTATCTGCTGTATCTGATCAAGATCGCCCTGTACGTGGCCGTGCCCGCGGCGATCATCTCGCTGACCCCCGGCCTCGGTGGGCTGGGCCGCATCGCCGACTGGTGGACCCAACCGATCGTGTACCAGAAGGTCATCGTCTTCACCCTGCTGTTCGAGGTCACCGGCCTGGGCTGCGGCTCGGGACCGTTGACCGGGCGGTTCATGCCGCCGATCGGAGGCATCCTCTACTGGTTGCGGCCCAACACTATTCGCTTGCCCGCCTGGCCCGGGAAGGTTCCGTTCACCAGCGGTGACACCCGCACCGTCTTCGACGTCGCCCTGTACGCGATCGTGTTGGCCGGCGGGGTGTGGGCGCTGTTGTCGCCCGGCCACGGCGGGCCGGTCACCGCCGCCGGCGACGTCGGCCTGATCGACCCCGTTCGGGTCATCCCGACGATCGTCGCGCTGGCGTTGTTGGGCCTGCGTGACAAGACCATCTTCCTGGCCGCCCGCGGCGAACACTATTGGCTGAAGCTGATCGTGTTCTTCTTCCCGTTCACCGATCAGCTGGCGGCGTTCAAGATCATCATGCTGTTGCTGTGGTGGGGGGCGGCGACGTCCAAGCTCAATCATCACTTCCCGTACGTGGTGTCGGTGATGACGAGCAACAATGCGCTGCTGCGACCCAAGCTGTTCAACCCGATCAAGCACATGCTCTACCTGGACCACGTCAACGACCTTCGTCCGTCCTGGTTGCCAAAGGTGATGGCCCACGTCGGCGGCACCACGGCGGAATTCGTGATTCCGACGGTTCTGGTCTTCTTCGCCGGCGATCACCCGTGGCGGTGGTTCCTCATCGCGTTCATGGTGATCTTCCACCTCAACATCATTTCCAACCTCCCGATGGGAGTTCCGTTGGAATGGAACGTCTTCTTCATCTTCTCGCTGTTCTATCTGTTCGGGCACTACGCCTCGATCCGGGCCACCGATCTTCGCTCCCCGCTGCTGCTGGCCCTCCTGATCCTCGCGGTGGTGGTCGTGATCGCGGGAAACATGTTCCCCGAGAAGATTTCGTTCCTTCCCGCGATGCGGTACTACGCCGGCAACTGGGCGTCGAGCGTCTGGTGTTTCCGTGCGGGCGCCGAGGAAAAGGTCGATGCCGACATCGTCAAAAGCTCTGCGCTCGTGGTCAATCAGCTGGCCAGGCTCTATGATCCGGAAACCGCCGAGATCATGGCGGACAAGACGGCGGCATTCCGCGCCATGCACGCGCACGGGCGCGCCCTCAACGCCCTGTTGCCCCGCGCGATCGACGACGAAGCCAACTACAAGATCCGTGAGGGCGAAATCGTCGCCGGGCCCCTGGTCGGGTGGAACTTCGGCGAAGGCCACCTGCACAACGAGCAGCTACTCGAAGCGGTGCAGCGGCGTTGCCACTTCGAGGACGGCGATGTTCGCGTCATCGTTCTCGAAGGGCAACCGATCCACATTCAACAGCAGCGGTACCGCATCCTCGACGCCAGGACCGGCCTGATCGAACAAGGCTATGTCGACGTCAAGGACATGCTGACCCGTCAGCCGTGGCCGGAGCCCGGCGACGAGTTCCCGGTCCACGTGACGACGCAACGCAGTGCGCGATGACCAGCGCGGTGGTGGTCGGCGCCGGGCCCAATGGGCTGGCCGCGGCGATCCACCTGGCGCGCAACGGCGTCGACGTCGAGGTGCTCGAGGCGAGCGACACCGTCGGCGGGGGAGCCCGCTCGGGCGAACTGACGATGCCCGGGGTCATCCACGACCACTGCTCGGCGTTTCACCCGCTGGGTGTCGGTTCGCCGTTGTGGAAGCAGATCGACCTGCAGCGCTATGGGCTGCAGTGGAAGTGGCCGGAGGTCGACTGCGCACACCCGCTCGACGACGGCACCGCCGGCGTGCTCTACCAGTCGATCGATGAGACGGTGGCCGGCATGGGGCCCGACGGCGGCCGGTGGCGGCGGGCGATAGGGGACCTGGCGGCGGGATTCGATGAGCTGGCCGAGGATCTGCTCGGCCCGGTGCTGGGCGTCCCGCGTCACCCGATCCGCCTGGCCGGCTTCGGGCCGCGCGCGCTGCTGCCGGCCACCACCATGGCCCGCTGGTTTCGCACCGAGCAGGTCCGCGCATTGTTCGGCGGCTCCGCCGCGCATATCTACACCCGGCTGGACCGGCCGCTCACCGCGTCGCTGGGGCTGATGATCCTGGCCAGCGGTCACCGCTACGGCTGGCCCGTCGCACAAGGGGGCTCCGGGGCGATCACCCGGGCGCTGGCCGCCGCCCTCGCCGAACACGGCGGCGCCGTGACCACCGGCGTGCGGGTCGCCAGCCGCAAAGACATCCCGGACGCCGACATCGTCATGCTCGACCTCACCCCGGCCGCGGCGCTCGCCCTCTACGGCGACGCCATGCCGGGCCGGATCAGGCGGTCGTATCGGCGCTATCGGGAGGGGTCGTCGGCGTTCAAGGTCGACTTCGCCATCGAGGGCGACATCCCCTGGACCAACCCCGCTTGCGCCCGGGCCGGCACCGTGCACCTCGGCGGCACGTTCGCCGAGGTGGCGGACACCGAACGCCAACGCGCACAGGGGAAGATGGCCGAGCGGCCCTTCGTGCTGCTCGGGCAGCAGTACCTGGCCGATCCGTCCCGCTCGGCCGGCGGCGTCAACCCGATCTGGGCGTACGCGCACGTGCCGTTCGGCTACGACGGCGACGCCACCCCCGCCGTCGTCGCCCAGATCGAGCGGTTCGCGCCGGGCTTCTCCGAGCGTGTCCTCGCGACGGTCAGCAAGGGGCCCGCCGAACTGCAGGCCTACAACGCCAACTTCATCGGCGGGGACATCATCGGCGGCGCCAACGACGGGCTGCAGGTGATCTTCCGTCCCCGCATCGCCGTCGATCCCTACGCCGTCGGCGTGCCGGGCGTCTACCTGTGCTCGCAGTCCACCCCGCCGGGGGCCGGCATCCACGGGCTGTGCGGCCACCACGCCGCCGAGTCGGCGCTGAAGTGGCTGAAGACGACGCGCCGCGACTGACGTCACACCGGCGCGGGAACCGGGGCGGCAACCGCGCACGCTGCTCATCTAGGCTGACCACGAGCGCGTATTCAGCGGACTCAGTAAAGACATCGCCAAGACAGGGAGAGATCAAGTGACGGTCCGAGTAGGCATCAACGGCTTCGGTCGAATCGGACGCAACTTCTACCGGGCCCTGTTGGCCCAGCAGGAGCAGGGCCCTGGCAGTTCCGGGGCCGACATCGAGGTGGTGGCGGTCAACGACATCACCGACAACCACACACTTGCGCATCTGCTCAAATTCGACTCGATCCTGGGCCGGCTGCCCTTCGACGTCAGCCTGGAGGGCCAGGACACCATCGTGGTGGGCCCGCACAAGATCAAGGCGCTGGAGGTCAGGGAGGGCCCGGCAGCGTTGCCGTGGGGCGACCTGGGCGTCGACGTGGTCGTGGAGTCCACCGGGCTGTTCACCAACGCGGCCAAGGCCAAGGGCCACCTGGACGCCGGGGCCAAGAAGGTGATCATCTCGGCGCCCGCCACCGACGAGGACATCACCATCGTCCTGGGCGTCAACGACGACAAGTACGACGGCAGCCAGAACATCATCTCCAACGCGTCGTGCACCACGAACTGCCTGGCGCCGGTGACCAAGGTGCTGCAGGACGAGTTCGGCATCGTCAAGGGCCTGATGACCACCATCCACGCCTACACCCAGGACCAGAACCTGCAGGACGGGCCGCACAAGGACCTGCGCCGCGCCCGGGCGGCGGCGCTGAACATCGTGCCCACCTCGACCGGCGCGGCCAAGGCCATCGGCCTGGTGATGCCCGAGCTGAAGGGCAAGCTGGACGGGTACGCGCTGCGGGTGCCGATCCCCACCGGCTCGGTGACCGACCTGACCGTCGAGCTGGCCAAGTCCGCCGGAGCCGACGAGATCAACGCGGTGTTCAAGGCCGCCGCCGAGGGCCGGCTGAAGGGCATCCTGAAGTACTACGACGCCCCGATCGTGTCCAGCGACATCGTCACCGATCCGCACAGCTCGATCTTCGACTCCGGCCTGACCAAGGTGATCGACAACCAGGCCAAGGTCGTGTCGTGGTACGACAACGAGTGGGGCTACTCCAACCGCCTCATCGACCTCGTCGCGCTGGTCGGCAAGTCGCTGTAAGTTCAGGCAGTCGTGACGATTCCCACTCTAAAAGACCTGCTGGCCCAGGGGGTTTCGGGTCGCGGCGTGCTGGTGCGCTCCGACCTGAACGTCCCGCTCGACGACGAAGGCGCGATCACCGACCCGGGCCGGATCACCGCGTCGGTGCCGACGCTGCGGGCACTGGTGGACGCCGGCGCCAAGGTGGTGGTCACCGCGCACCTCGGCCGGCCGAAGAACGGACCCGACCCGAAGTTGTCGCTGGCGCCGGTCGCCGCGGCGCTCGGTGAGCACCTCGGCCGGCACGTGCAGCTGGCCGGCTTCGATCGTTCCCGAGTCGTGGGCGGCGACGCCCTGGCCCGGGCCGAGGGGCTCACGGACGGCGACGTCCTGCTGCTGGAAAACATCCGCTTCGATCCGCGGGAAACCAGCAAGGACGACGGCGAGCGGCTCGCCCTCGCCCGCGAACTCGCCGAATTGGTCTCGCCCGGAGGGGCTTTCGTCTCCGATGGGTTCGGGGTGGTGCACCGCAAGCAGGCCTCGGTGTACGACGTGGCCACGCTGCTGCCGCACTACGCCGGCACGCTGGTGGCCGACGAGATCCGCGTGCTGGAGCAGCTGACCAGCTCGACCGCCCGTCCCTACGCGGTGGTGCTCGGCGGGTCGAAAGTCTCCGACAAGCTCGGCGTCATCGAATCGCTGGCGACCAAGGCCGACAGCATCGTGATCGGTGGCGGGATGTGCTTCACCTTCCTTGCGGCGCAAGGCTTTCCGGTGGGCAAGTCGCTGCTGGAGGAAGAGATGGTCGACACCTGTCGCCGACTTCTGGAGACCTATGTCGACGTGCTGCGGCTTCCGGCGGACATCGTGGTGGCCGAGAAGTTCGCCGCCGACTCGCCGCCGCAGACGGTGGCGGCAGACGCCATCCCGGACGACTTGATCGGGCTGGACATCGGCCCGGGATCGGTCAAACGCTTCGCGGCCCTGCTGTCCAACGCCGAGACCATCTTCTGGAACGGCCCGATGGGCGTGTTCGAGTTCCCGGCGTTCGCCGCGGGCACCCGGGGCGTCGCCGAGGCCATCGCCGCGGCGACCGGCAAGGGCGCGTTCAGCGTGGTGGGCGGCGGCGACTCCGCGGCCGCGGTGCGCGCCCTGGGCATCCCGGAGGGCGACTTCTCGCACATTTCCACCGGCGGTGGCGCTTCGCTGGAATACCTCGAGGGCAAGACGCTGCCGGGCATCGAAGTGCTCGGGGAGCCGCAACCAGGTGGAGGGGACGCGTGAGCCGCAAGCCGCTGATCGCCGGCAACTGGAAGATGAACCTCAATCACTTCGAGGCGATCGCGCTGGTCCAGAAGATCGCGTTCGCGCTGCCGGACAAGTACTACGACAAGGTCGACGTCACGGTCCTGCCGCCGTTCACCGACCTGCGCAGCGTGCAGACCCTGGTCGACGGCGACAAGCTGCGGCTGACCTACGGCGGCCAGGACTTGTCGCCGCACGACTCGGGCGCCTACACCGGTGACATCAGCGGGGCCTTCCTGGCCAAGCTGGGGTGCAGCTTCGTCGTCGTCGGCCACTCCGAGCGGCGCACCTACCACCACGAGGACGACGCGCTGGTCGCCGCCAAGGCCGCCGCGGCGCTCAAACACGAACTGACCCCGATCGTGTGCATCGGCGAGCACCTCGAGGTCCGCGAGGCCGGCGAGCACGTCGGCCACTGCGAGCAGCAGCTGCGTGGCTCGCTGGCCGGCCTGTCCGCCGAGCAGATCGGCAAGGCCGTCGTCGCCTACGAGCCGGTGTGGGCGATCGGCACCGGCCGGGTCGCCAGCGCGGCCGACGCCCAGGAGGTGTGCGCCGCGATCCGCACGGAGCTGGCGGCCCTGGCGTCGCCGCAGGTGGCCGAGAGCGTGCGGGTGCTCTACGGCGGGTCGGTGAACGCCAAGAACATCGGCGAGCTCATCGCCCGCGACGACGTCGACGGCGCGCTGGTCGGTGGGGCCTCGCTGGACGGCGAGCAGTTCGCGACGCTGGCGGCGATCGCCGCCGGCGGGCCGCTTCCGTGACACCCCGGCGGCACCGGTAAACTTTCGCGTCATGGAGTTGGCCCTGCAGATCACCCTGGTGGTCACCAGCGTGCTGGTGGTGTTGCTGGTGCTGCTGCACCGCGCCAAGGGTGGCGGCCTGTCGACGCTGTTCGGCGGCGGTGTGCAGTCCAGCCTTTCCGGCTCGACGGTGGTGGAGAAGAACCTGGACCGGTTGACGCTGTTCATCACCGGGATTTGGCTGGTGTCCATCATCGGGGTCGCCCTGCTGATCAAGTACCGGTGACCCGCCGGCGGGCGGAGCGCGTGATCCGCACCGATACTGGGACGCATGGTTGACGTCTCCGACATCGCGCTGGAACCGATCGGCGCCGTGCAACGGACGCTGGTCGGTCGCGAGGCCACCGAGCCGATGCGCGCCGACATCAGGCTGCTGGGCGCCATTCTGGGCGACACCGTGCGCGAGCAGAACGGGGACGAGGTCTTCGATCTCGTCGAGCGCGCCCGGGTGGAGTCGTTCCGGGTGCGCCGCTCCGAGATCGACCGGGCCGAGCTGGCGCGGATGTTCTCGGGCATCGACATCCACCGCGCGATCCCGGTCATCCGCGCGTTCAGCCACTTCGCGTTGCTGGCCAACGTGGCCGAGGACATCCACCGGGAGCGCCGCCGCGCGATCCACGTCGCCGCCGGCGAGCCGCCGCAGGACAGCAGCCTAGCCGCGACGTACGCGAAACTCGATGGCGCCGAACTCGATTCGGCCACGGTCACCGACGCGCTGCGCGGGGCCCTGATCTCGCCGGTGATCACCGCCCACCCCACCGAGACCCGGCGGCGCACCGTCTTCGTCACCCAGCACCGGATCACCCAGCTGATGCGGTTGCACGCGGAGGGGCACACCGAAACCGACGACGGCCGCAACATCGAGCGAGAGTTGCGCCGCCAGGTGCTCACCCTGTGGCAGACCGCACTGATCCGGTTGTCCCGGCTGCAGATCACCGACGAGATCGAGGTCGGGTTGCGGTATTACGCCGCCGCGTTCTTCCAGGTCATTCCCCAGGTCAACGCGGAGGTCCGGGACGCCTTGCGGAAGCGCTGGCCCGACACCGATCTGCTCGCCGCGCCGATCGTGGCGCCCGGATCCTGGATCGGCGGCGACCGCGACGGCAACCCGAACGTGACGGGCGACGTGGTGCGCCAGGCCACCGGCAGCGCCGCGTTCACCGCGCTGTCCCATTACCTGGAGGAACTCACGGCCCTCGAGCAGGACCTGTCGATGTCGGCGCGACTCGTCCCCGTCACCCCCGGGCTGGCCGAACTGGCCGAGGGTTGCGCGGAGCAGGCCCGTGCCGACGAGCCGTACCGGCGGGCGGTGCGGGTGATCCGGGCCCGGCTCACCGCGACGGGCGCCGAGATCCTGGACCGCCAACCCCGGCACGAACTGGACCTCGGCCTCGCGCCGTATTCCACGCCGGCCGAGCTGCAGGCGGACCTGGACACGATCGACGAGTCGCTGCGCACCCACGGCAGCGCGCTGCTGGCGGAGGACCGCCTGGCCCTGTTGCGAGAAGGCGTGAGCGTCTTCGGGTTTCACTTGAGTGGCCTCGACCTGCGGCAAAACTCCGACGTCCACGAAGAGGTGGTGGGGGAGTTGCTGGCGTGGGCCGGGGTGCACCCGGACTACGTTTCGCTGCCCGAGGACGAGCGGGTCGCGCTGCTGGCGGACGAACTGGGCACCCGCCGGCCACTGGTCGGTGACCGCGCGCAACTGTCCGACCTGGCCCGCCAGGAGCTCGAGGTCATCCGCGCCGCGACGCACGCCGTCGGGCGCTACGGCCCGGCCGCCGTCCCGAACTACGTCATCTCGATGTGCCGCTCGGTGTCCGACGTCCTGGAGGTGGCGATCCTGCTGAAGGAGTGCGGGCTGCTGGACGCTTCCGGACCGGAACCGTACTGTCCGGTGGCCATCTCGCCGCTCTTCGAGACGATCGACGATCTGCACCACGGGGCGGACATCCTGCACGCGATGCTGAAGCTTCCGCTGTACCGGGCGGTCGTCGACGCCCAGGGCGGGCGTCAGGAGGTGATGCTCGGCTATTCCGACTCGAACAAGGACGGCGGTTACCTGGCCTCCAGCTGGGCGGTCTACCGCGCCGAGCTGGCGCTGGTGGAGGTGGCGCGCAAGAACGGAATTCGGTTGCGGCTCTTCCACGGTCGCGGCGGCACCGTCGGGCGCGGCGGTGGGCCCAGCTATCAGGCCATTCTGGCGCAACCGCCGGGCGCGGTGAACGGCTCGCTGCGCCTCACCGAGCAGGGCGAGGTGATCGCCGCCAAGTACGCCGAACCGCAGGCCGCCCGGCGCAACCTGGAAAGCTTGGTGGCGGCAACGCTGGAGTCGACGCTGCTCGACGTCGAGGGCCTGGGCGACGCGGCGGAGCCGGCCTACGCCGTGCTCGATGAGGTGGCCACCCTGGCGCAGCGCGCCTACGCCGAATTGGTGCACGACACACCGGGATTCGTCGACTATTTCATGGCTTCGACGCCGGTCAGCGAGATCGGGTCGCTGAACATCGGCAGCCGCCCGACCTCACGCAAACCCACGTCGTCGATCTCCGACCTGCGCGCCATCCCCTGGGTGCTGGCCTGGAGCCAATCCCGCGTCATGCTGCCCGGCTGGTACGGCACCGGGTCGGCGTTCGAGCAGTGGATCGCGGCGGGGCCCGAAAGCGAAGACGAGCGGGTGCAGACCCTGCACGAGCTCTACCAGCGGTGGCCGTTCTTCCGCAGCGTGCTGTCCAACATGGCGCAGGTGCTGGCCAAGAGCGACCTCGGCCTGGCGGCCCGCTACGCCGAGCTGGTCGCGGACGAGGAGCTGCGACGCCGGGTGTTCGACAAGATCGTCGACGAGCACCGGCGAACCATCGCGATGCACAAGCTCATCACCGGTCAGGACGACCTGCTCGCCGACAACCCCGCGCTGGCGCGCTCGGTGTTCAACCGATTCCCCTACCTGGAGCCGCTGAACCATTTGCAGGTGGAGTTGCTGCGCCGATACCGCTCCGGCGACGACGACGAACTGGTGCAGCGCGGCATCCTGCTGACCATGAACGGACTGGCGAGCGCGTTACGTAACAGCGGCTGAGGGGCATTCGTAAGTCATGTCGGACAACGCGACCCCTGTCACCGCGGTCCGGGTGGCCCAGAACGGCGTCTTCGAACGGCTCGCCCGCGTCGGTTTCGTCGTCAACGGCGTACTGCACCTGATCGTCGGCTATCTCGCCATCCGGGTCGCGTGCGGCGACGGGGGGACCGCCGACCAAACCGGCGCCCTGGCGACGCTGGCGGCCAAACCCGGCGGCCCGCTCGCGCTGTGGATCGCCACGGCCGCCCTGCTCGCGATGGGCCTGTGGCGGCTGGTCGAAGCCGCGCTCGGCCGATCGAGTGACCGTGAGTCGCGGCGTTCGTCGGACGCCTCCTCGCGGGCGAAGGCGTTGGGACTGGCGGCGGTGTACCTGGCGTTCGCGTACTCAGCGTTCGGATTCGCCCGGGGCGCGGGGAGGCCCGCGGATCAACAGAATTCGGGCATCAGCGCGCGCCTGATGGAATCGACGGGCGGCACCGTCGCGCTCATCGCGGGCGGACTGGTCATCGTCGCGGTCGGTTGCTACCACATCTACAAGGGCGCCAGCCGCAACTTCGTCGACGACCTGCAGGGCAAGTCGGGCGATCTGGTGCGACGGCTCGGCATGGCCGGGTACATCGGCAAAGGGGTGGTGATCACCCTGACGGGCGCGCTGGTGATCGTCGCCGCGTGTCGCTCAGAACCGAGGAAGGCCTCCGGCCTCGACGGCGCGCTGAAGACGCTCGGGGCTCAGCACTACGGGGCCGCACTGTTGATCGCCGCCGGCGTGGGGATCATCACCTACGGGCTCTACAGCTTCGTGATGGCCCGGTCGACGAAGATGTAGTCCCCGCACGTCTCAGCGGTTGCGCAGCCGGTCCAGGGCGGCAGCGCGCCGGTAGCGCGTGAGAACGGGGCTGCCGGGCGCCGATCGGATCGAGGAGTCGTCGAACTGGCCGATTGCCGGCGCTGGGCGGTGGGTGGTCGGCGTCAGGGTCAGATCGACTGCGCCGAAGATGCATCGTCGAAAGCCGACCTGGGGCAGGATCGGATGCCCGACACTCCAGTGGTGCAAGACACCCCGTGCCACGCCCTGCGAGAGCTGACGCCGCTGCGCTGCCACTGTATTCAGCAATCAACGGGGCGATTCCCCTGATGTCGGTTGCCCCGACATCTGCCGCTATCCCGTGGCGCCGAAGATGAACCGCGTCGTCATCCTCGGTCGCGGTGGTGCGGGAAAATCGACGCTGGCACGCCAACTTAGCGCGAAGTGGGGCGCGCCCGCCATCGAATTGGACAGGATCTTCTGGAAGCCCGGACCCCGGCCAACGCCTCAAATGGCGTGGGCAGCAATCCAACACCGACTGATCAGCCCGGAGCGGTGGATCCTCGATGGCGACCTCGGCCCCTACGACAAGGACCTTGCACTGCGCGTATCGGCCGCCGACACCATCATCGTCCTCGACTTTCCCTTCTGGCGCTGTGCATGGCGGACCCTGCGCCGCTCGCCGGAGAACGGCGAATACTGGCGATGGACCTATCACTACCGTCGCACCAGCCTGCCCGCCGTCCTCGACGTCATCGGAAGGCACGCCGATCACGCAGCGGTGCACATTCTGCATAATCCGCGCGAAGTGCGGCGATTCTTGGAAGCAGCGCGTGACCAATGAATTCCGCTTTGTGCCGGCGACGGCCAACCGCTGCGCGGCACCCGCACCGGCGCGCATGAACGACTTTCGCTGGCCGGTGAGACCGGATTCGAAGGATCGCGACGCCGTCCGTGCCGATGTGGCGTAGGTAGCGACGGCGGTCGTCGCCGTATCACTCCGCCGTGCGGTTGCGCAGCCTGTCGAAAACGCCGCGCACGGCGTTCTCGGTCATCGACAGCGGCGTCATCATCGTTTCGCCCACCTTCACCATGCCGTCGATCCGCCCGACGATCGCCTCCACCGGCTCGACCAGGACGATCAGTCGCCTCGCCAGGTCGTCCAGCCGCGACAGGGTGCCGTCCAGATGGTCCAGGCCGCTTTCCATGCGCTCGACCGTGGCGTTCAAGTTGGAAAGGGAGGTGTTGAGCTCCGTCATGGTCTTGCTCAGGCCGTCGAGGACGTCTTCGACCTGCTCCACCGTCTTGTCGGCATTCAGCGCGGCTTGGGTAAGTGTCTTGAGCCGGTTCCGCTCTTGCCCGCCACGCTCGGTTCTGTCCGCCATGACCGTCATTATCACCCGGAACAATCCGGGCCGGGGCTAGCTGGGCTGACTCGGCCGGGAGGGCAGTTTCGCCGCGGCCTCCTCGTCCAGCAGCCACAGCGTGGTTTCCTGCCCGATCGCCCCGGCGGCGGGCACCGAGACCGGCGGGGCGCCGCCGATCGCCGCGGCGACCGCGTCGGCCTTCGAGGCGCCGGACACCATCAGCCAGACCTCGCGCGAGCGCTGAACGGCGGGCAGGGTCAAGGTGATTCGTTGGGGAGGTGGTTTGGGGGAGTCCTCGACCGGGACGACCATGCGGCTGGTCTCCAGCACGGCGGGGGTGTCCGGGAATAGGGAGTTGATGTGCCCCTCCGGGCCCATCCCCAACAGGTGCACGTCGAAATTCGGAACCCGTTGGCCGGGGGCCGCATTGGCCGCCAGCAGCTGCTCGTAGGCCAGCGCCGCGGCCGCGAGGTCGGTTCCGAATTCGCCGTCGCTGGCCGGCATCGTGTGCACATGGCTGGACGGAATGTCGATCCGGTCCAGCAACGCGGCGCGGGCCTGCTTGTCGTTGCGTTCGTCGTCGTCCTCGGGGACGTAGCGCTCGTCACCCCAGAACAGGTGCACCTTGGGCCAGGCGATCTCGTGGGCCGTCAGGGACTCGAGCAACCCGATGCCGTTGCCGCCGCCGGTCAGCACGACGAGCGCACGGTCCCGGGCCGCCACGGCCTCGCGGATGGTGCCGGCCAGCCGGTTGGCCGCGGCCTCGACCAGCGCCTGACTTTCGGGAAAAACTTCGATGATGGTGCTCACACGTACTGCACTTTCTCAATGCCTTCTAGCGCCGTCTGGTAAATCTCATCGGGGTCGAGCCGCCGCAGGTCCTCGGCGAGACACTCGCCGGTTTCCCTGCGCGCCAAGGGGAGCAAGGCCTCCGGCTTGGCGGTGCGGCTCAACGTCGCCGTCCTGCCCTGTTGGGGCCGGCTCAACACGATGGTCTCGCTCTTGCGTACCAGTTCCACCTTGAGCTCGCCGACCGCCCGGCGCACCGGGCCGTCGATCCGACTGGCCAGCCACCCCGCGAGGATGTCAAGCGCCGGTTCGGCTTTCAGGCCCGACACCAGGGCCGACTCGATCGGCTCGTGCGGCGGCAGGTCGACCGCGGAGGTGAGCAGCGCACGCCAGTAGGTGATGCGAGCCCACGCCAGGTCGGTGTCGCCGGCGGTGTATCCGGACCGTCGGCTCTTGATCGCCGAGAGCGGGTCGGTTCCGTTGGTGGCGTCGGTGATGCGTCGGATCGCCAACTTGCCCAACGGGTCTTGGGCCGGAATCGCGGGGGCGACGTCGGGCCACCACGCCACCACGGGGATGTCGGGCAGCAGGAACGGGGTCACGACGCTGGCGGCGTGCCCGGCGAGCGGCCCGGACAGGTTCAGGATCACCACCTCGGTCGCTCCGGTGTCTCCACCGGCGCGCAGCTGCGCGTCCAGGCGCGGCTCGTCGGCATACGGGTCCCCCCGCATCGTGACGATGATTCGGCTGGGATGCTCGTGGCTGGCGTTGTTGGCCGCCTCCAGCGACTCCTCGAGGATGGCGTCGCTGTCCGGCGCGACGATCAGCGTCAGCACCCGGCCCATCGTCACGGCGCCGACCTTCTCGCGCAGTTCGTCGAGCTTCTTGTTGACCGCGGTGGTCGTGGTGTCCGGCATGTCGATAATCACGGGCGCCGCCATTCGCGACCGGTCCGGCGCAGCATCTCGAACGCGGACTCCGGGCCCCAGGTGCCGGCCTCGTACGGCTCGGGCTTGCCGTCGGCCGCCCAGTTGTCGAGGACGGGATCCAATATCTGCCAAGCCAATTCGACCTCTTCGTTGACCGGAAACAGCGACGGCTCGCCCAGCAGCACGTCGAGGATCAGCTGTTCGTAGGCCTCCGGAGACTCTTCGGCGAACGCCGAGCCGTAGGAGAAGTCCATGTTGACGTCGCGGACCTCCATCGCGGTGCCGGGCACCTTGGAACCGAATCGCAGCGTGATGCCCTCGTCGGGCTGCACCCGGATGACCATGGCGTTGGTACCCAGCTCGTCGGTCATGGTGGCGTCGAACGGCAGATGCGGGGCGCGCTTGAACACCAGCGCGATCTCGGTCACCCTGCGGCCCAGGCGTTTCCCGGTGCGCAGGTAGAACGGCACGCCGGCCCAGCGGCGGGTGTCGACCTCCAGCGTGATCGCGGCGAACGTCTCGGTGGTGGAGTCCTTGGCGAACCCTTCCTCGTCGAGCAGCCCCACCACCTTCTCGCCGCCCTGCCAGCCGCCGGCGTATTGGCCGCGGCTGGTGGTCTCGTCGAGCGGCTGGGCCAGCTGCGTCGCCGAGAGCACCTTGATCTTCTCGGTCTGCAACGCCGCCGGGTTGAAGCTGACCGGCTCTTCCATCGCGGTCAGCGCGAGCAGCTGCATCAGGTGGTTCTGGATGACGTCGCGGGCGGCGCCGATGCCGTCGTAATAGCCGGCGCGCCCGCCCAATCCGATGTCCTCGGCCATGGTGATCTGCACGTGGTCGACGTAGTGCGCGTTCCAGATCGGGTCGAACAACTGATTGGCGAACCGCAACGCCAGGATGTTGCGGACCGTCTCCTTGCCCAGGTAGTGGTCGATGCGGAACACCGCCTCCTCGGGGAAGACGGCGTTGACCGCATGATTGAGGGCCTGCGCACTCTCCAGGTCGTGCCCGAACGGCTTCTCGATCACCACCCGGCTCCACCGATCGCCCTGCGGGCGGGCCAGCCCGGACCGGTGCAGCTGGTCGCACACCACCGGGAAGGACTTCGGCGGGATGGCCAGGTAGAAGGCGTGGTTCCCGCCGGTGCCGCGCTCGGCGTCGAGCTTGTCCAGGGTTTCGGCCAGCCGGCCGAACGACTCGTCGTCGTCGAAAGACCCCGGCACGAAACGGAATCCCTCAGCGAGCCGCTCCCAGTTCTCCTCCCGGAACGGGGTGCGGCAGTGGTCCTTGACGGCCTGGTAGACCACCTTGCGGAAGTCTTGGGTTTCCCAGTCCCGGCGGGCGAAGCCCACCAACGAGAAGCTCGGCGGCAGCAGGCCGCGGTTGGCCAGGTCGTAGATGGCCGGCATCACCTTCTTGCGGGCGAGGTCGCCGGTGACGCCGAAGATCACCATGCCGCAGGGGCCGGCGATCCTCGGCAGCCGCTTGTCGCGCTTGTCCCGTAGCGGGTTATGCCATTGTGCAGCGGTTCGAGCCGGACTCATTTCGAGGCGGAACCCAGCTGCTTCTGCGTCTCCTCGAGCAGCTCGGTCCACGACTCCACGAATTTCTCCACGCCCTCGTCCTCCAGCACCACGAACACGTCGCGCAGGTCGATCCCGACGCCGGCCAGCTTGTCGAACACCTCCTGGGCGGCGGACGCGGTGCCGGTGACGGTGTCGCCCTTGATCTCTCCGTGGTCAGCGACAGCGTCAATCGTCTTCTCCGGCATGGTGTTCACCGTGTTGGGGGCGACCAGCTCGGTGACGTAGAGGGTGTCGGAATAGTCGGGGTTCTTGACCCCGGTCGACGCCCACAGCGGTCGCTGCACCCGGGCCCCGTCGCCCTTGAGCGCTTCATAGCGGTCGCCACCCTCGAACACCTCCTGGTAGGCGGCGTAGGCGAGGCGGGCGTTGGCGACGCCGGCCTGGCCGCGCAACGCGAGCGCCTCCTCGGACCCGATCTTCTCCAAGCGCTTGTCCACCTCCGTATCCACCCGGGACACGAAAAACGATGCGACCGAATGGATTTTGGACAGGTCGTGACCCGCCTCGCGGGCCTTCTCCAGGCCGGCCAGGTAGGCGTCCATCACCTGACGGTGCCGCTCCACCGAGAAGATCAGCGTGACGTTGACCGAAATCCCTTCCGCCAGAACGGCGGTGATGGCCGGGATGCCGGCCTTGGTGGCCGGGATCTTGATGAACAGATTCGGCCGGTCGACGATCTTCCACAGCTCGATGGCCTGCGCGGTGGTCTTGTCGGTCTCCGCGGCCAGGCGCGGGTCCACCTCGATGGAGACCCGGCCGTCGACGCCGTCGGAGGCTTCCCACTGCGGCCGCAGCACGTCGCACGCGTTGCGGACGTCGTCGGTGGTGACGGTGCGGATCGTGGCGTCGACGTCGGCGGCGCGCTCGGCGAGTTCGGCGATCTGGTCGTTGTAGGTGTCGCTGTCGGCGAGCGCCTTCTGAAAGATCGACGGGTTGGTGGTCACGCCGACAACGCTTTTCGTGTCGATCAGCTCCTGCAGGTTGCCCGATTGCAACCGCTGGCGCGACAAGTCGTCCAGCCAAACGGATACGCCCGCGGCGGACAGCGCCGCGAGGTTAGGGTTCTGAGTCATGTGAATCACCCTTTCTCAGTTATCCACGACCTGTTCCGCGGCGGCCGCGACGGCTTCTGCGGTGAAACCGAATTCACGGAACAAAGTTTTGTAGTCGGCGGATTCGCCGTAGTGCTCGATCGACACGATCCTGCCGGTGTCGCCGACGAGCTTGTGCCAGGACTGCGCGACGCCGGCCTCGACGGCCACCCGGGCCGACACCGACGGCGGCAGCACGCTGTCGCGGTAGTCCTCGGGCTGCGACTCGAACCATTCCACGCACGGCATGGACACCACCCGCGCAACAATGTCCTTGTCCGCCAACAACTTCTGGGCCTCGACCGCGAGCTGAACCTCCGAGCCGGTGGCGATCAGCACGACGTCGGGGTCCTCGACGCCTTCGTCGCCGAGGATGTAGCCACCCCGGGCCACCCCGTCGGCGTCGGTGCCCTCCAGCACCGGCACCCCCTGGCGGGTCAGGATCAGCCCGACCGGGCCGCTGCCGTTGCCGCGGGCCAGGATCGTGCGCCAGGCGTAGGCGGTCTCGTTGGCGTCGGCCGGGCGCACCACCGACAGCTTCGGGATGGCGCGCAGCGCCGCGAGGTGCTCGATCGGCTGGTGGGTCGGCCCGTCCTCGCCGAGCCCGATCGAATCGTGCGTCCACACGTAGATCGTGTCGATGTCCATCAGTGCGGCCAGTCGCACCGCCGGGCGCATGTAGTCCGAGAACTGCAGGAAGGTGCCGCCGTAGGCCCGGGTCGGGCCGTGCAGCACGATGCCGGACAGGATCGCCCCCATCGCGTGCTCGCGCACACCGAAATGCAGCGTGCGGCCATACCAGTGGGCGGTGTAGTCTTTCGTCGAAATCGACGGCGGCCCAAAGGAATCCACGCCCTTCATGGTGGTGTTGTTGCTGCCCGCCAAATCGGCCGAGCCGCCCCACAGCTCGGGCAGTTTCGGGCCCAGCGCGGAGAGCACCTCACCGGACGCCGCGCGGGTGGCCAGCGCCTTCGACCCCGGCTCCCAGTACGGGATGTCGGCGTCCCAGCCGTCGGGCAATTCCTCGGCGATCAACCGGTCCAGCAGCGCCTTGCGGTCCGGTTCGCGCTGCGCCCACGCGTCGAAATCGGCCTGCCACTTCTCGTGCGCTTCCTTGCCCCGGTCCACCAGCTTGCGCGTGTGGGCGATGACCTCGTCGCGCACCTCGAAGTTCTTGCCGGGGTCGAAGCCCAGGATCTCCTTGACGGCCGCGACTTCCTCGTCGCCCAGCGCGGCGCCGTGCGCCTTGCCGGTGTTCATCAACTTGGGCGCCGGAAAGCCGATGATGGTGCGCAACTCGATGAACGACGGCCGGTCGGTGACGGCCTTGGCGTTGGCGATGGCCTCCTCGATGCCGACCACGTTCTCGCCGCCTTCGACCCTCTGGACATGCCAGCCGTAGGCCTCGTAGCGCGCGGCGGTGTCCTCACACAGCGCGATGTTGGTGTCGTCCTCGATCGAGATCTGGTTGTGGTCGTAGAAGACGATCAGGTTGCCCAGCTGCTGGACGGCCGCCAGCGACGAGGCCTCCGATGTGACGCCTTCCTCGATGTCGCCGTCGGAGGCGATCACGTAGACGAAGTGGTCGAACGGGCTGGTGCCCTGGGCAGCGTCCGGGTCGAACAGCCCGCGCTCGTAGCGCGCCGCCATCGCCATGCCCACCGCCGAGGCCAGGCCCTGGCCGAGCGGACCGGTGGTGATCTCAACACCCTTGGTGTGCCGGAACTCAGGGTGCCCGGGCGTCTTGGATCCCCACGTGCGCAGCGACTCGATGTCGGACAGCTCCAGACCGAACCCGCCCAGGTACAGCTGGATGTACAGCGTCAGGCTGCTGTGCCCGCACGACAACACGAACCGGTCGCGGCCCAGCCAGTAGACGTCGCTGGGATCGTGGCACATCGTGCGCTGGAACAGCGTGTAGGCCAAGGGGGCCAGGCTCATCGCCGTTCCGGGATGTCCGTTGCCGACCTTCTGGACCGCGTCCGCGGCCAGCACCCGGACGGTGTCGACGGCGGCCGAGTCAAGCTCGGACCAGTCGTCGGGGAGGTGCGGTTGGGTCAGCGTAGAGATCTCTTCGAGTGTGGTCACAGACTCAGTCCTAAGGGTCATCGAGCTGATCAATCCCACCCTAGTGCGGGACGGCCGGCTCTTGCAGTGCAGGTTTCGGGTACCCGCCGCCGGCTGGTGTGAAAATTACGCGGTGGCCGCCGACCCGTAACATTCAGTTGGGAAATCTGGGAGAAGCCTGGGTGAACGGACCCTGCGGGCGGGCCATCACCGCCCCGCGGTCTACCATCGTGTGTAGTAGATGCTGCGCGTCGCTGCGACCCCAAGGAGTTATTGCGTGAGCGTTCGCGGGCGCGTCGCCCCGAGCCAGATACCGAGCCGAGTCCACGGCACGGTGCTGGCGTATCTGGCGCTCACCAAGCCGCGGGTCATCGAGCTGTTGCTGGTGACCGCGATACCCGCCATGCTGCTCGCCCACCGCGGGGCCGTGAATCCGCTGCTGATTCTCAACACGCTGGTCGGCGGGATGCTGGCCGCCGGGGGAGCCAACACGCTCAACTGCGTGGCCGACGCCGACATCGACAAGGTGATGAAGCGCACCGCACGCCGGCCGCTGGCCCGCGCGGCGGTGCCGACGCGCAACGCCTTGGTGCTGGGCCTGGTGCTCACGGTGGGCTCGTTCTTCTGGCTGTGGTGGACGACGAACCTGCTGTCGGGTCTGCTGGCGCTCGCCACCATCGCCTTCTACGTGTTCGTCTACACGTTGCTGCTCAAGCGCCGCACGTCGCAGAACGTGGTGTGGGGCGGCGCGGCCGGCTGCATGCCGGTGATGATCGGCTGGTCGGCCGTCACCGGCACCATCGGCTGGCCGGCGCTGGTGATGTTCGCGGTCATCTTCTTCTGGACGCCGCCGCACACCTGGGCGCTGGCGATGCGTTACAAGGACGACTACAAAGCGGCCGGCGTCCCGATGCTGCCCGCCGTGGCCACCGAGCGTGAGGTCACCAGGCAGATCCTGATCTACACCTGGCTGACGGTGGCGGCGACGCTGGCGCTGGCCTTGGCCACCGGCTGGTTGTACGCGGCGGTCGCCCTGGTCGCCGGGGTGTGGTTCCTGACGATGGCCCACCAGCTGTACGCGGGGGTGCGCGCCGGCGAGCCGGTCAAGCCGCTGCGGCTGTTCCTGCAGTCGAACAACTATCTCGCCGTGGTGTTCTGCGCGTTGGCGGTCGACTCGGTGATCGCGCTCCCGCATCTGCTCTGACGCCCGCGCGAATGGGCCGAGGGGGTCGCGGCTCAGGGCAGCAGCACGATCGAGCCCGCCGTCTTGCGGCCCTGCAGATCCTGATGGGCGCGCGCGGCTTCGTCCAGCGGGTAGCGCCCGCCGACTTCGATGGTGATGGCCCCGTCGGCGATCGCGTCGAACAATTCCTCTGCCCGCCAGCTGAATTCCTGGCCGGTGCGGATGAAATGGGCCAGCGAAGGCCGGGTCAGGAACACCGAGCCGGCGGCGTTGAGCCGCTGCGGATCGAACGGCGGGACCGGTCCGCTGGCCGCGCCGAACAGCGCCAGCGTGCCGCGCACGGCCAGGCTGGCCAGGCTGGCGTCGAAGGTGGTGGCACCGACGCCGTCGTACACGGCCTCGACGCCGGCGCCGTCGGTGAGTCCGCGGATCTGCCGGCCGAATTCCTCCGCGTCGTCCGGGTAGGACAGCACCTCGTCGGCGCCGGCCTGCCTGGACAGCCGGGCCTTCTCCGGCGTGGAGACCGTGGTGATGACCCGCGCGCCGAGCAGATGGGCCCACTGCGTCAGGATCAGCCCCACCCCGCCGGCGCCGGCGTGCACCAGGACCGTGTCACCGGCCTGCACCGGATACACCGACTTCAGCAGGTAGTGCGCGGTGAGGCCCTTCAGCAGCACCGATGCGGCCACGTCGGAGCTCACGCCGTCCGGCACGTGTGCCGTCAAAAACGCTGGGGCAGCGGCGTATTCGGCGTAACCGCCGGACGCCGACGCGCTGACCACCCGGTCGCCGACGCGGAAACCGTCGACGTCGGCACCGGTCGCGGCGACGGTGCCGCACAGCTCCGAGCCGAGGATGAACGGCAGCTCGCGCGGGTACTGCCCCGAGCGGAAGTAGGTGTCGATGTAGTTGACGCCGATCGCCTCGGCCTTGATCAGCACCTCGCCGGGACCGGGCGCGGGTTGAGGCGCGTCGACGTAGCGCAGCGCCTCGGGGCCGCCGGTTTCCCTGACTTCGATTGCGTGCATGTGCTTATCATGCCCGGGCATGAAACTCGCCCGCCCGGACATCTTCCATCCCCGCATCGTGCTGGCGGGGCCCGGCGACGATGCGGCCGGCGATCCCGACGACGCCGGGCTGGTCCCGGCGCTGCGCACCCGCGGACTGCACGCCCGCTGGCGGTCCTGGTCCGATCCCGAGACCCTGCGCGCCGACCTGGTGATCCTGCGCGCCACCGCCGACGGCCCGAACGGGCGCGACGGGTTCCTCGCCTGGATCCGTCGCGTGCGTCACCTGCTCAATCCGCCCGACGCGATCGCCTGGAACCTCGATGAGCGGTATCTGCGCGACCTCGAGAACGACGGGGTGCCTACTCAGCCGGGCGGGGCGGCGGACGCGGCGCTGATCTTCCTGGGCGGCAAGCAGTCACACGCCTGGCCGGTCGACCCGGAGTTCGAATCGTGGGACCTGGGTTACGCGGCGCTCGCGGCCGCCGCCGGTCGCGTCGGCAGCACCGCGCGCGAGTTTCTGTATGCGCGCGCCGACGTTCGCGGGGACCGGCTGGTGGGGCTTGACCTCGTCGCGCCGTCGCTGGGCTGGGCGCACCTCGACGTCGCCACCCGCGAGCGCGCGCAGCGCGAGTTCGCGCTGGCCGTGGAGTCAGCCTGCGAGCGGCTCGGCCTCGGTCCGCTCTCGCATCGAGGCCCATAGCGCGGCCGTGGCCGCGGTGCAGGCCGCGGCTCCGGCCACGTGCAGGGCGACCAGCGCGGCGGGCACCCCGGTGAAGTACTGGGCGGTGCCGACGGCGGCCTGCGCGCACACCAGGGCGAGCAGCACGATCAGCCGCCGCAGGATGGGCCGGGCGGCGCGCACCGCCAGCAGCCCGAAGCCGAGGCCGACCAGCAGGGCGAGGTAGGCGACCAGCAGCGAGGAGTGTGCGTGCACCAGGGTGTCGACCGCGACCTCGAGCCGAGGGACCGTGCGGGTGGGGCTGCGGTCACCCGCGTGTGGGCCGGCGGCCGTCACCAGCGTGCCGGTGACCAGCACCACGGCCAGATTCAGGCCGATCAGCGCCGTCAGGGCGCGCAGCGGCCTGGCGACCCGCGGGTGCGACAACCCGTCGTCGGGCTCGCCGATCTTGACGTAGAGCAGCACGGACAGCCACACCATCGTCATCGAGGTGAGCAGGTGGATGGCCACCGTCCACCACAGCAGCCCGGTGCGCACCGTGATGCCGCCGATGACCGCCTGCACCACCGTGGACACCGGCATGAGCCACGCGTAGATCAGGACTTCCCTGCGCCGCCGGGCCCGGGTCACGGCCAGCACGGCCAGCGCCGCGGCCACGACCACCGCGAAGGTGATCATCCGGTTGCCGAACTCGACGGCCTGGTGGATGCGCGGCACCTCGGCGTGCGCGACCGGCGTAAAGCTGCCCGGAAAGCACTGCGGCCAGGTGGGACAACCCAGGCCGGACGCGGTGACGCGGACGATCGCCCCGGTGACCGCGATGCCGCCCTGGGTCAGGATGACCGTCGCGGCGATGATCCGCTGGATGCGCACGCTCGGATTGGGGAGCAGGTCCACCAACCGCATCAGCGTTCGTCCCACGGGCATGGCCCGATGGTAGGCCAACGAAAACTACGTCCTGTAGTAAGCCCTGGCGTCGTCGAGATTGCCGTGACGGCTGCTCTGGCGGCGCCGACCGCGACCATGGCGGCAATCTCGACCGCGCGTCAGGTGAACCGGAACCAGCGCCGCGCGGCCAGGGCCGCCAGTGCCCCCCACGCCACCAGGACGACGATCCCGAACCAATCCACCGACAAGACCATCGCCCGCGACAGCGCCTCGGTGAGCGCGCCCGACGGGGTGAGCCGGGCCGCCCACTTGACCCCGGTCGGGATCATCCCGCTTTCCACGGTCAGCGCGCCGAGCCCGGCGAAGACGAACCACAGCAGGTTGGCGACCGCGAGCACGATCTCGGCCCGCAGCGTGCCGCCGAGCAGCAGCCCGAGGGCCGCGAAACCCGCGGTGCCCAGCGCGATGACCGCCGCGCCCAACGCCAGCGCCGCCGGGGCGGGCCGCCAGCCCAGCGCAAACCCGATGGCCCCCAACAGGATTGCCTGTAGGAACACCACGGTGACGACGGCCAGTGACTTGCCCGCGATGATGCCCCAGACGGGTAGCGGAGTCGCGCCCAGCCGCTTGAGCGCGCCGTAGCGCCGGTCGAAGGCGACGGCGATGGCCTGCCCGGTGAACGCGGTCGAAATCACCGCCAGGGCCATGATGGCCGGCACGAAGGTGGCGGCCCGGTTGTGGCCGAACGAGCCGAACGGCAACAGGGTGAGCCCGATTAGCAGCGTGATCGGGATGAACATGGTCAGCAGCAGCTGCTCGCCGTTGCGCAGCAGCAGCTTGAGCTCGAGGCCGAACTGGGCGGCCAGCATCCGCGGCACGGCGGCCGGCCTCGGGTCGGGGGTGAAGGTGCCCGCGGGGAAGACGTCCGATTCGGTCACTGCCGCAACTTCCTGCCGGTGAGGTCGAGGAACACGTCCTCGAGGCTGCGCTGCTCGACGCGCATGTCGGTGGCCAGCACGTCGATCCGCGCGCACCACGCCGTGACGGTGGCCAGGACCTGCGGGTCGACCGGCCCCTCCACCAGATACTCGCCCGGCGTCACCTCGCTGGCCCGATAGTCCTCCGGCAGGGCGGCGCTCAGCAGGGACAGGTCGAGCCGCGGCGGCGCGGTGAACCGCAGCTCGTCCTTGGCGCCGGTGCGCATCAGCTCGGCCGGTGTGCCGGCGGCCACCGTCGCGCCGTGGTCGATGATGATCAGCCGGTCGGCGAGCTCCTCGGCCTCCTTGAGTTGGTGGGTGGTCAGCAGCACCGTCACGCCGTCGCGGCGCAGGGCGTCGATCAGTTCCCAGACCAGCAGCCGGGCGTGCGCGTCCATGCCGGCGGTCGGCTCGTCGAGGAAGACCAGCTCGGGCCGGCCGACCAGCGCGCAGGCCAGCGCGAGCCGCTGCTGCTGCCCGCCGGACAGCCGCCGGTAGGTGGTGCGGGCGGCGTCGGTGAGGCCCAGGGTGTCCAGCAGCCACGCCGGGTCCAGCGGGTCGGCGGCGTAGGAGGCGACCAGGTTGAGCATTTCGCCGGCGCGGGCGCTGGGGTAGCCGCCGCCGCCCTGCAGCATGACCCCGATGCGGGTGCGCAGGCGGGCGTTGTCGGCGATCGGGTCCAGCCCGAGCACCTCGATGGTGCCGGCATCCGGGCGCACGAACCCCTCGCACATCTCGACCGTCGTGGTCTTGCCGGCGCCGTTGGGGCCCAGCAGGGCGAGCACTTCGGCGGCGTGCACCTCGAGGTCGAGATCGTCGACGGCAGTGGTGGATCCGTAGTGCTTGCTGACCCCGCGCAGTCGCACGACTGTTTCAGGAACGTCCGAGCTCACGTGGAATCAGCGTAGGCGTCGGGCAGCGCCTCCGAACTAGGGGTGGCCCGGGGGGCCTCGGCGGTCCCCGGCGCCGGCGCGGTCGCGACGGGCTGCGGCGGCGTTTCGGAGCCCTCGGCCGGCATCCGCCGCCACGGCAGCCGGGTGTAGGTCAGTGCGATGAGCGCCGCCACGATCACGGTGCTGGCCAGGGTGGCGTCCACGATCTGGAAAAGCGCGAAGCGGTCCCCGTTGGCCGTCGGGCCGAAGATGCCGACGACGAGGGTGATGACGATGACCGCGGTCCGGAACCCGCTGCGGGTCGCCCAGGCGGCCAGCGGGATGATCGCCCACAGCAGGTACCAGGGCTGCACGACGGGAAACAGCAGCACGGTGACGCCCAGCGCCACGCCCAGGCCGCCGATCGGGTGCAACCGGCCGCGGAAGACCGCCACCAGCAACCAGCCGACCATCACCATGATGATCAGCACGCCGATGGCGCGGGTCAGCCCCAGCACCGCGGTGGTGTGGTCCCCGAGCCCCAGGAGGATCCCCACCTGCCCGGTGCCCAGCGCCAGCAGGGTCGGCGGCGACATCCAGCTGCGGACGACGTTGGCCGTGCCCAGGGTGTAGATCCAGCCGAACCCGAGCCCACTGGCCCAGCCGACGACCGCCATCACCGCCAGCGACAGCGCCGTCATCGCGCCGCCCGCCAGCAGCAGCGCCCGCAGGTTGCCCCCGCAGCGATAGGCCAGCGCCATCGTGACGAACCCGAGCGCCAGCAGCGACGGCAGCTTCACCTGCGACGACAGGACGATCAGGACGGCGCCGGCCAGCAGCATGCCCAGCGGTTCCCACTGCGGGCCGGGCCGCCAGGAAGCCGGGAACAACTGCGGTGCGTCGATGCCGCGCAGCGCGAACTCGGCGCCGGCCAGCATCAGCCCGAGCATCAGCGCCTCGTTGTGAACCCCGGCGACCAGATGCATGATCAGCAGCGGATTGGCCGCGCCCAGCCACAGCGCGCTCACCTCGGCGACGCCGCACCGCCGGGCCAGCCGCGGTGTCGCCCACACGATCAACGCCACGCCGATCAGTTCGACCAGCCGGTGACACAGCACTGCGGCGACGATGTTCTCCCCGGTGATCGCGGAGATGCCGCGTCCGATCCACAAAAACAGCGGGCCGTAGGGCGCCGGCGTCTCGCGCCACAGGGTGGGGACCGACAGCGTGAAGACGTGGGACAGGCCGAGCCCCGACGCCGGGCCCACCCGGTACGGGTCGAGCCCTTCCAGGGAGATCTGGCTCTGGGCCAGGTAGGAGTAGACGTCCTTGCTGTACATCGGCGGCGCGATCAGCAGCGGCAGGATCCACAGCATCAGGGTGCGGTCCAGGTCACCGCGCGACATCCGCCTGCTGCCCAGCGCGAACCGGCCGAGCATCAGCCAGGCCAGCGCCATCATGACCGCGCCGGTCGTCGTCATCGTCAACGAGACCGTCTGTATCCGCGAGGGCAGGTTGAGCAGCCGCACCCCGAAGGTGGGGTCCTGCACGACGGGCCGGGCCCCGGCGCCCAGCGCGCCGATGGCCATCAGGACGGTGCCGGTGGCCCCGAACAGGCGGGTGCGCTGCAGCGCGGTGAGCTCGGTATCGTTCAGCGGCGTGCCCACCGCCTGCTCGTCGCCGTGCAGGCTGGCGATCGACGAGCTCAGCGCGTGGTGGCGGGCTGCCATCAGTGCAGCCTAACCGGCGGGTACCCCCGGCCCGTCGGCTCGCCATCGCGATGACGTCCGCGGGCGGTCGTCCCGGCCGCCGCTGCCCGGGCCTTCCGCACGCGTAGCCTCGCGGTCGTGGCGATCCGCGACCATGGCGACCCCGGGGATGCGCCGTCTGCGCCCCCGCCCCTGTGCCCACCGACGAACGACGCGCGCCCGGCCGCCGCGGAGCAGGCCCGCACCATCGCCGCCGCCACCAACGCCGCCACGTTGGCCACCCTGACCGCCGACGGCGACCCGTGGGCGTCGTTCGTGGCCTATGGACTGCTGGACGGGATGCCGGTGCTGTGCGTCTCCAGCCTGGCCGAGCACGGCCGCAACCTCGCGGGCGACCCGAGGGCCAGTCTGTCGATCGTGGCGGCGAGCGGCGACACCGACCCGCTGGCCGGCAGCCGAATCACCCTGGCCGGGCTGGTCGCGAAGCCCACGGCGTCCGAACGCGACGAGGCCCGGGCGGCATACCTGGACGCGGTCCCCGCCGCCCGGTACTACGTGGACTTCAGCGACTTCAGCCTGTGGGTGTTACGAGTTCAGCGGGTGCGGTGGGTGGGCGGATACGGCCGGATGGACTCGGCCACCGGCGACCAGTACGCCGCCGCCTCCCCGGATCCGATTGCGCCGGCGGCCGCCCGGGCCCTCGCGCATCTCAATGCCGACCACGCCGACGCCCTGGCGGCCATGGCCCGAGCCTTCGGCGGCTACCCCGACACCGACACGGCAATCTGTACCGGCGTGGACCGCTACGGCCTGGACCTGCGGGTGCATACCCCCCGCGGAGTGGCCTACACCCGGGTCGGGTTTCCGGCGCGGCTGCAATCCGTGGGCCAATTACGTTCGGCCACAGCGGACTTGGCCCGCGCCGCGGAACCGGCCCGCGGAACCGGCTGTTGACGGACTCGGCGGCTCACACGCAAGCGCATGATCCATCGCGTCGTTGAAGACGAGCCGCCAACAGCCGGGACCGCGTCAGGGGCTACTTCTCGTCGCCGTCGGCCTTGCTCAGCGCCCGGTCCGCGGTCGAGACCAGCTTGCGGTTGAACTGATATTGGGCGGCGACGAGCTTGTCGGCCAGCTCGATGGCGGCGTCGACGATCTTGGTGCGCAGCGGTTGCACCGCTTCCGGGATGGCGTCGTCAAGGGTCTTGTGGAACGCGCGGAGCGCTTCGACCGCGGCGTGCTGTCCGGCTTTCGCCGATTCACGCACCTCGTCGAGCAGGTCGGTCGAACGCGATGCGACGGACTTCGATTCGGTCGTCTGAGCCATGTCAATTCCTTCATCTGGGTGATTTCACTACCGCCGCCGACGCTATTCGGCGCGGCGGGCCGGCCACTATGGGCGAAGGTCCCATCGCGGCTGCCAATGGTCTTCGCCGTCGGCGAAGGCCGGGGAGGATGTACCGCCACGAAAATTCGCGTCGTAACGCCACGTCGTGACGCACATGTCCGCTCGGGTAGCCTCGCGTTCGCGTCGTCACCAGTGTGACCAGCGCAACGGGCGCTCAGGGCACCCTTGGTGGACCGATCCCCGGAATTGCGTCACACTGGTGTTGTGAAAATCCGTACCGGCCTCGATGACGCTGCCGCGCGCACAGCGGCCGCGGCGGTGCCGGATCGCCACACCCGCCGCGCCATCGTGCGCTTGCTGCTGGAGTCCGGATCGATCACCGCCGGCGAGATCGGCGACCGGCTCGAGCTGACGGCCGCCGGCGTGCGGCGCCATCTCGACGCCCTGATCGAGGCGGGTGACGCCGAGTCGGTGCCCGCAGCGTCGTGGCAGCAGGTGGGGCGCGGCCGTCCCGCCAAGCGTTTCCGGCTGACGGCGGCGGGCCGCGCCAAGCTCGAACACGCCTATGACGACCTCGCGGCGGCGGCCATGCGGCAGCTGCGCGAGATCGGCGGGGAGGACGCCGTCCAGACGTTCGCCCGGCGCCGCATCGACGCGATCCTCGCCGGCGTCCCGGCCGCCGACGGCGACGACGACGCCGCGGTCGAGGCGGCCGCCGAGCGGGTCGCCGACGCGCTGACCCGGGCCGGCTACGTCGCCACCACGGCACGCGTCGGCGGACCGATCCACGGCGTGCAGATCTGTCAGCACCACTGCCCGGTGTCGCACGTCGCCGAGGAGTTCCCGGAGCTGTGTGAAGCCGAGCAGCAGGCCATGGCCGAGGTGCTCGGGACCCACGTGCAGCGGTTGGCGACCATCGTCAACGGGAATTGCGCCTGCACCACCCACGTGCCTCTGACCCCGGCGCCCAGCCCGCGCCGCGCCACCACGAGCATCGAAGGAGCGTCGCTATGACCCTCACCCCGGAGGCCCAGAAGGTCACTGCCGGACCGTTGACCCAGGAGCAGACGATCGCCTCCCTGGGCCGCTACGGCTACGGCTGGGCCGACTCCGACGTCGCCGGCGCCGGCGCGCAGCGCGGGCTTTCCGATGCGGTGGTCCGTGACATCTCGGCGAAGAAGAACGAGCCCGAGTGGATGCTGGAGACACGGCTCAAGGCGCTGCGCATCTTCGACCGCAAGCCGATGCCGAACTGGGGCTCGGACCTCAGCGGTATCGACTTCGACAACATCAAGTACTTCGTGCGCTCCAGCGAGAAGCAGGCCGCGACGTGGGATGACCTGCCCGCGGACATCAAGAACACCTACGACAAGCTGGGCATCCCGGAGGCCGAGAAGCAGCGGCTGGTCTCCGGTGTGGCCGCGCAGTACGAGTCGGAGGTGGTCTACCACTCCATCCGCGAGGACCTGGAGGCCCAGGGCGTCATCTTTCTGGACACCGACACCGCGCTGCGCGAGCACCCCGAGCTGTTCAAGCAGTACTTCGGCACCGTGATCCCGGCCGGGGACAACAAGTTCTCCGCTTTGAACACCGCGGTGTGGAGCGGCGGATCGTTCATCTACGTCCCGCCCGGCGTGCACGTCGACATCCCGCTGCAGGCCTACTTCCGGATCAACACCGAGAACATGGGCCAGTTCGAGCGGACCCTGATCATCGTCGACGAAAACGCTTACGTGCATTACGTGGAGGGCTGCACGGCGCCCATCTACACGTCGGACTCGCTGCACTCGGCGGTGGTGGAGATCATCGTCAAGCCCGGTGGCCGTTGCCGTTACACCACGATTCAGAACTGGTCGAACAACGTCTACAACCTGGTCACCAAGCGGGCCCGCGCGGAGGCCGGGGCCACCATGGAGTGGGTCGACGGCAACATCGGGTCCAAGGTGACCATGAAATACCCGGCGGTGTGGATGACCGGGGAGCACGCCAAGGGCGAGGTCTTGTCGGTCGCCTTCGCCGGGGAGGGACAGCACCAGGACGCCGGCGCCAAGATGTTGCACCTGGCGCCGAACACGTCGAGCAACATCGTCTCGAAGTCGGTGGCCCGCGGCGGTGGCCGCACCTCCTACCGCGGCCTGGTTCAGGTGAACAAGGGCGCGCACGGCTCCCGGTCCAGCGTGAAATGCGATGCGCTGCTGGTCGATACGATCAGCCGCAGCGACACCTACCCCTACGTCGACATCCGTGAGGACGACGTCACGATGGGCCACGAGGCCACGGTGTCCAAGGTCAGCGACAACCAGCTGTTCTACCTGATGAGCCGCGGGCTGACCGAGGACGAGGCGATGGCGATGGTGGTGCGCGGCTTCGTCGAGCCGATCGCCAAGGAACTGCCCATGGAATACGCCCTGGAACTCAACCGGCTCATCGAGTTGCAGATGGAGGGCTCCGTCGGATGACGGCTGCACTCAACAAGGGCGAGTTGTTCGCGTCCTTCGACGTGGACGCCTTCGAGGTGCCCAGCGGGCGCGACGAGATCTGGCGGTTCACCCCGCTGCGGCGGCTGCGCGGGCTGCACGACGGCTCGGCGCAGGCCACCGGTAGGGCGCAGATCAGCGTCGCCGAACAGCCCGGCGTGCAGGTCGAGAGCGTGCGCCGCGGCGACGAGCGGCTCGGCCGCGCCGGTGTTCCCGCCGACCGTGTTGCGGCACAAGCTTTTTCGTCGTTCAATTCCGCGACGCTGGTGAGCGTCGGGCGGGACACCCAGATCGCCGAGCCGATCAACATCACCGTGACCGGCCCCGGGGCGGGCGCGGTGGCCTACGGGCACCTGCAGATCAGCGTCGCCGAACTCGGCGAGGCGGTCGTGGTGATCGACCATCGCGGCAGCGGAACCTACGCCGACAACGTCGAATTCATCGTCGACGATGCCGCCCGGCTCACCGTCGTGTGGATCGCGGACTGGGCCGACGACATGGTTCACGTCAGCGCGCACCATGCGAAGCTGGGCAAGGACGCGGTGCTGCGGCACGTCGCCGTCACCCTGGGCGGCGAGGTGGTGCGGATGTCGAACAACGTGCGGTACGCCGCCCCGGGCGGGGACGCCGAGCTGCTCGGCTTGTACTTCGCCGACGACGGGCAGCACCTGGAGGCGCGGCTGCTGGTCGACCACGCCCAGCCCAACTGCAAGTCCAACGTCCTGTACAAGGGTGCGCTGCAAGGAGATCCGGCATCGCAGCGACCCGACGCGCACACCGTCTGGATCGGTGACGTGCTGATCCGGGCCGAGGCCACCGACACCGACACCTTCGAGGTGAACCGCAACCTGGTGCTCACCGACGGGGCGCGCGCCGACTCGGTGCCCAACCTGGAGATCGAGACCGGCGAGATCGTCGGCGCCGGACACGCCAGCGCCACCGGGCGTTTCGACGACGAGCAACTGTTCTACCTGCGCGCCCGCGGCATTCCCGAGGACCAGGCGCGCCGGCTGGTCGTGCGCGGCTTCTTCGGCGAGATCATCTCCAAGATCGCCGTGCCGGACATCCGGGAACGCCTGACCGCCGCCATCGAACACGAACTGGAAATCACGGAGAAGACAGCAGCCTCATGACGACCCTGGAAATCAAAGACCTGCACGTCAGCGTCGAAGACCACAACGCCCCCGAGGGCAACCGCGAGATCCCCATCCTCAACGGCGTCAACCTGACCGTCAATTCCGGTGAGACGCACGCGGTGATGGGGCCCAACGGGTCCGGCAAGTCGACGCTGTCCTACGCCATCGCCGGTCACCCGAAGTATGAGGTGACGTCCGGGTCGATCACGCTGGACGGCCAGAACGTGCTGGACATGAGCGTCGACGAACGCGCCCGCGCCGGGTTGTTCCTGGCCATGCAGTACCCCGTCGAGGTGCCGGGGGTGTCGATGTCGAACTTCCTGCGCAGCGCCGCGACCGCCGTCCGCGGCGAGCCGCCGAAACTGCGCCACTGGGTCAAGGAGGTCAAGGCCGCCATGGCCGACCTCGACATCGACCCGGCGTTCGCCGAACGCAGTGTCAACGAAGGATTTTCCGGTGGCGAGAAGAAGCGCCACGAGATCCTCCAGCTGGGGCTGCTGAGGCCCAAGATCGCCATTCTCGACGAGACCGACTCCGGCCTGGACGTGGACGCGCTGCGGGTGGTCAGCGAGGGCGTGAATCGCTACGCCGAGGCGGAGCACGGCGGCATCCTGTTGATCACCCACTACACCCGGATCCTGCGCTACATCCGTCCGCAATTCGTGCACGTGTTCGTCGGGGGCCGGATCGTCGAATCCGGCGGTCCGGAGCTGGCCGACGAACTCGAGGAGAACGGCTACGTGCGCTTCACGCAGAGCGATGGCGACGACCCGCAGCACCCGGCTTCGCCGCGCTCGCGAGCGGCGGCCGCAGGGGCCTAAGTATGACCGCGACAGCACTGGACGTCGACGCCATCCGCGCTGACTTTCCCATCCTGAAGCGCACCATGCGCGGCGGAAAGCAGTTGGCGTACCTCGATTCCGGCGCGACGTCGCAGCGCCCGCTGCAGGTGCTCGACGCCGAACGGGATTTCCTGATCACCTCCAACGGCGCGGTGCACCGCGGCGCGCACCAGCTGATGGAGGAGGCGACCGACGCCTACGAGCAGGGCCGCGCGGACGTCGCGGCGTTCGTCGGCGCCGGCGCCGACGAGCTGGTCTTCACCCGCAACGCCACCGAGGCGCTCAACCTGGCGTCATACGTCCTGGGCGACAACCGCTTCCACGGTGCCGTGGGGAAGGGTGACGTCATCGTCACCACCGAGCTCGAGCACCACGCCAACATCGTCCCCTGGCAGGAGCTGGCCCGTCGCAGCGGCGCCACGCTGCGCTGGTACGGCGTGACCGACGACGGGCGGATCGACCTGGACTCGCTGGAGCTCGATGAGCGCGTGAAAGTCGTTGCCTTCAGCCATCATTCGAACGTGACCGGCGCGATCGCGCCGGTGGCCGAGCTGGTCGGGCGCGCTCACGCGGTGGGCGCCCTGACGGTGCTGGACGCCTGCCAGTCGGTGCCGCACGAGCCGGTCGACCTGCACGCGCTCGGCGTCGACTTCGCCGCGTTCTCCGGGCATAAGATGCTGGCCCCCAACGGGGTCGGCGTGTGCTACGCCCGTCGCGAGGTGCTCTCGGAGCTGCCGCCCTTCCTCACCGGCGGGTCGATGATCGAGACGGTGACCATGGAAGCGTCGACCTACGCTCCGGCGCCGCAACGGTTCGAGGCCGGCACCCCGATGACCTCCCAGGTGATCGGGTTGGGCGCTGCCGCAAGGTATCTCAGCGCCATCGGCATGGACGCGGTCCGGGCGCACGAACGTGACCTGGTCGCCGCTGCCATCGAGGGACTTTCGGGCATCGAGGGCGTGCGGATCATCGGGCCGACCACCATGGCGAACCGGGGTTCGCCCGTCTCGTTCGTCGTCGACGGCGTACACGCGCACGATGTCGGGCAGGTGCTCGACGACGACGGCGTCGCGGTGCGGGTGGGGCATCACTGCGCGATGCCGCTGCACCGCCGGTTCGGCGTGGCGGCGACGGCCAGGGCGTCGTTCGCCATGTACAACACCGCCGACGAGGTCGAGCGTCTGGTTGCCGGCGTGCGGCGCGCGCTGGAATTCTTTGGGAGAGAATGACAGTGCGCATGGAGCAGATGTATCAGGACGTGATCCTCGATCACTACAAGCATCCGCAGCACCGCGGCCTGCGCGAGCCGTTCGGTGCGCAGGTCCACCACGTCAACCCGGTCTGCGGCGACGAGGTGACCCTGCGGGTCGCCTTGTCCGACGACGGGGAGCGGGTCGCGGACGTCTCCTATGACGGCCAGGGCTGCTCGATCAGCCAGGCGGCGACGTCGGTGCTCACCCAGCAGGTGATCGGTCAGGCCGTGCCCGAGGCGCTCGAGACCGTCACCGCGTTCACCGACATGGTGTCCTCGCGCGGCGCCGTCGAGGGCGACGAGGACGTTCTCGGCGACGGGATCGCGTTCGCCGGGGTGGCCAAATATCCTGCCCGGGTGAAATGCGCGCTGCTGGGCTGGATGGCGTTCAAGGACGCATTGGCCCAGGCTTGCGCGGACAGGGGCGCGGACGTCGAGGAGGAGAAGGATGAGCGAGACCGCTGCACCGGGTGACGAGTTTCTTGCCGACCTCGAGGAGGCGATGCGCGACGTCGTCGACCCCGAATTGGGCATCAACGTCGTCGATCTCGGACTGGTCTACGGCCTCAACGTCGAAGAGGGTGACGAGGGAACCGTCGCCCTGATCGACATGACGTTGACCTCGGCGGCCTGCCCGCTGACCGACGTCATCGAGGACCAGTCCCGCAGCGCGCTCGTCAGCAGCGGGCTGGTCGACGATTTGCGGATCAACTGGGTGTGGAACCCACCGTGGGGGCCCGACAAAATCACCGAGGACGGGCGCGAACAACTGCGGGCCCTCGGTTTTACAGTCTGAATCCTGCCCGGGTCGCCGCTAGAGGTGGAAGGGCAGGCGCGGCAGGTGCAGGTGGTGGTGCGGGTGCCCCATCGGGGGGCACGCCTGCAGGCTGATGGTCGTCGCGTGCAGCACCCCGGCGTCCTGAACTCCCCGCGCGCCCATGCATTTTCCGTTCGCGACGGCCTGGGCGTCCGTCGGCGTCTGCAGTTGGTATGAGGTCGAGCCGGCGACGGTCACGTTCGTCGGTGTCGCCTGCGCGCCGATGCCGTTGACCGCGATGGTGTCACCCGAGACCGAGGTGACCGTGCCGTAAAAGCCGGCCGGCGGTGGGCATTTGCCGTCGACGGCGGAGGTGATCGTCACCGCTTGCGCCGTGATCGCCCCAGCGGTGGGAGCGCTCTGCGGGGTGGCGCGCACGTTGACGCAGCTGCCGGGGGTGACGTCGGTCAGCCTGGCCGGGGCGACCTGGACGATTCGCGTCGAGGGCGCGAAGTCCACCGTCGCGCTTCCGGTTCGCGTCCTGAGCCGGATCGTGCCGCCCGACACCGACTCGATCAGCCCCTCGACGTAGTCCTTGCCCACGGGCGGGGGCGCCGCCGACGGCGCCGCGCTCGGCGGCGCCGCGCTGGGCGGGGCAGCGGCGGCCGCCGTCGGTTTGGCGGTGTTGCCGGGAGCCGTGTCGCTCGACCGGCACATGGCGACGCTCAGCAGGATCACCGCGACGACGGCGACCAGTGCGAGCCGGGCCAGCCTGGGGTTCACCGAAGTGGCGGACATCGACACATCTCCGATCGCGGGTAACTGTCGCCGGCGGGTACCCGGGCGGCCGCGGATATCACCTCCGCGCCCGCCCGGTGTGACGGCAATCTCCGCAGGCCTCAGCCGTGGGCGTGCGGTGGCTTGGCCGGGCCGCCGCACTTGCCGGCGTTGGCCGGCCGGACGTTGATGCTGGTCGCCTGCAGCGCGCCACCGTTGTCCATCGTTCCGCGCGCGGTAAGGCACTTGCCCTGCGCGATCGCGTCCGTGGTGGCGGACGACTGCTTCATGTATCTGGTCTTGTCGTCGACCGTCACGGCCGTCTGGGTGGTGTTGCCGTTCGGGTCGGTGGCCGTGACATCGATGGTGTTGCCGCTAACCGACGCGACCGAGCCCTGCACGGGCGCCGGCGGCGCCGGCGGAGGTGTCGGGGCCCCGGACGGGGCCGGGCCGGGTGACCCACCGGGTGCCGCCGCCTTGGGCTTGGGGCAGGTGCCGTTGACCGACGGGCTGACCTTGACCGACGCCGCGGTGACCTGCCGCCCGCCCTGGCCCTCCTTGGCGGGCCGCACGGTGACGCAGTTGCCCGCGGTGACGTCGGTCAGCGCGGCGGGGGTAGTTTCGGTGACCTTGGTGGTCGAGGTGAAGTTCACGGCGGCGGTGGAGTTGTCCTCCTTGGTGACCTGGATGGAGTTGCCCGCCACCGACGCGATCAGGCCGCTGACCCGGGCCTCACCGGCGGCCGGCGCCGGCGACGTGGTGGTCGAGGTGACCGTGGACGTCGACGTCGACGTGGTGGGCGGACTGGACTTGTTGGACGAGCCGCACGCGGCGACGGATAGCGCGGTGGCGCCGGTGACCGCGAGGATCGCCAACCGGGCGAGCCGGGGCGTTGGACAGCTGGCAGACATCAACGTTTCTCCAATCGTGGTGGAACCCCACGCAATGGGTACTACCCGTTGAAGCTGTGGCTGACCTGTGTGCAACACCCCGCGGCGGTCAGAACGCCTGTTCCGAAACGCGCATGACCTCGTCGTCGATGGACTCGATGACTTTGCGCAGCGAGGTCAGTTTCGGGAGCATGTTCTTGGCGAAGAACGCCGCGGTCGCCACCTTGCCCCGATAGAACGCCGCGTCGTTTCCGGCGGCGTCCGCCAGCGCGGCGTGGGCGACCCCCGCCTGCACCAGCAGCCGCCAGCCGATGAGCAGATCGCCCACCGCGAGCAGATACCGCACCGATCCGAGCCCGACTTTGTAGATCTCGCTCGGGTGTTGCGCGGCGGACATGAGGTATCCGGTCAACGCGCCCGTCATCGCCGTGACCTCGTCGAGCGCGGTCTGCAGCAGCTGGGCCTGCGGCTTGAGCGCCTCGTCGCAGGCGTCGATGGTCGCGTTGATCTGAGCCGTCACGAACTGCAGGGCCTCCCCGCGGTCGCGAACGATCTTGCGGAAGAAGAAGTCCAGCGCCTGGATGGCGGTGGTGCCCTCGTAGAGCGAATCGATCTTGGAATCACGGATGTATTGCTCGAGGGGGTAGTCCTGCAGGAAACCCGACCCGCCGAGCGTCTGCAGCGACTCGGTCAGGACTTCGTAAGCCCGTTCCGAGCTCACGCCCTTCACGATCGGCAGCAGCAGGTCGTCCACGCGGTGCGCCATCTGATGATCGGCACCCGAGACATGTTGTGCCACGGCGTCTTCCTGATGCGCGGCGGCATACATGTACAGCGCCCGCAAGCCCTCGGCGTAGGCCTTCTGCGTCATCAGGCTACGACGCACATCGGGGTGGTGGATGATGGTGACCCGCGGTGCGGTCTTGTCGGACATCTGCGTGAGATCCGCACCCTGCACCCGCTCTTTGGCGAACGCCAGCGCGTTCAGGTAGCCCGTGGACAGGGTCCCGGCGGCCTTCACGCCGATCGTCATGCGCGCGTGCTCGATCACGGTGAACATCTGCGCGATCCCGTTGTGCACGTCGCCGACCAAATAGCCGACGGCGGGCAAATCCGTTGCGCCGAAGGTTAATTCGCACGTCGGGGAGGACTTGATCCCCATCTTGTGTTCCACGCCCGTGGTGAAAACGCCGTTACGGGCCCCGAGTTCGAACGTGTCCGGGTCGAAGAGGTATTCGGGCACGTAGAACAGGCTCAGTCCCTTGGTTCCGGGGCCGGCGCCCTCCGGTCGGGCCAGCACCAAATGGAAGATGTTCTCGGCGGTGTCGCCCACGTCTCCACCGGAGATGAAACGCTTGACGCCCTCGATATGCCAGGTGCCGTCGGGTTGTTCGACGGCCTTGGCGCGGCCCGCCCCGACGTCGGAGCCCGCGTCGGGTTCGGTGAGCACCATGGTCGCCGCCCAGCCGCGCTCCACGCCCTCGGCCGCCCAGCGTCGTTGCTCTTCGTTGCCCTCGACGTAGAGCGCCTGGGCCATCAAGGGCCCGAGGCAGAAGAAGTTCGCAGACGGGTTGGCGCAGATGATCATTTCGTTGACCGCCCACGCCAGCGGCGGAGGCGCGGCCATCCCGCCGATCTCCTCGTCGAGCATCAGCCGCCACCAGCCGGCCTCTTTGATCGCCTCCACCGTTTTGGCCAGCTCGGGCGCCACGCGGATGGTGTGGGTCGCCGGGTCGAACACCGGCGGGTTGCGGTCGGCGAAGGCGAAGGTTTCGGCGACGGGGCCTTCGGCCAGGCGGGCGGCTTCGGCCACGATCGTCCGGACCGTCTCCTCGTCGAGGTCGCCGTAGGGTCCGGCGCCCAGGACAGCGCCTACGTCGAGGACCTCGAACAGGTTGAACTCGATATCGCGGACGTTTGCGATGTAGTGGCCCAACGCGATTCCCTCACTGGTCCTTCGAGGCGGCGGATTGTCCGCATCAGTGTCTCCGACGTGGGAAAACGTACGCAACCGTAACCTACGGCGGGCCGCGGGCAGGTTACGCGCCGGTGTCGTCGCGCCGAAACCGGGGGCGCGGGCTTGCGGTGCGCCGGGTTTGCCGCCCGGGAACATCGCGTCGGGTTGGGGCGTTGATAGCAAACGTGACAACAGTCGATCTCACAGCCGAGAAGTTCAACGAAACCATCGAGGGCAACGACATCGTGCTCGTCGATTTCTGGGCGTCCTGGTGCGGCCCGTGCCGCCAGTTCGGGCCCACTTTCCAGGCATCGGCGCAGAAACACCCCGACATCGTGCACGCCAAGGTCGACACCGAGGCCGAGCAGCAGCTGGCTGCGGCCGCCCAGATCCGGTCCATCCCCACGCTGATGGCGTTCAAGAAGGGCAAACTGCTGTTCAACCAGGCCGGGGCGCTGCCGCCGGCGGCGCTGGAAGACCTGGTCCAGCAGATCAGGGCGTTCGACGTGGACGCGGCCCAGGCCGGCCAAGCCGAATAGGCCCGACACCGCGGCGCGGGCGGGGCGGCGGCCAGCAACGCGCTAGGTTGCTTGGGTGAGTCTGGTACTGGTGGAGCACCCGCGGCCCGGCGTCGCGCTGATAACCCTCAATCGGCCCGAGCGGATGAACTCGATGGCGTTCGACGTCATGGTGCCGCTGAAAGAGGCCCTCGAGAAGGTCAGGTACGACAATTCGGTGCGTGTGGTCGTGCTCACCGGGGCCGGCCGCGGCTTCTCCTCGGGCGCCGACCACAAGTCCGCGGGCTCGGTACCCCACGTCGAGGGGCTGACCCGCCCGACCTACGCCCTGCGCTCCATGGAGGTCCTCGACGAGGTCATCCTCGCGCTGCGGCGCCTGCATCAGCCGGTGATCGCCGCGGTCAACGGCCCGGCCATCGGCGGCGGGCTCTGCCTGGCGCTGGCCGCGGACATCCGCGTTGCCTCCACCAGCGCGTACTTCCGTGCGGCCGGCATCAACAACGGCCTGACCGCCAGCGAGCTGGGGCTCAGTTACCTGTTGCCCAGGGCGATCGGATCGTCGCGGGCGTTCGAAATCATGCTGACCGGCCGCGACGTGACCGCCGAGGAGGCCGAGCGCATCGGGCTGGTGTCATGCCAGGTGCCCGAAGAGCAGCTGCTGGACACCTGTTACGCCATCGCCGCGCGCATGGCGGCGTTTTCACGGCCGGGAATCGAGTTGACCAAGCGCACACTGTGGAGTGGACTGGACGCCGGTAGCCTGGAGGCGCACATGCAAGCCGAAGGCTTGGGCCAGCTGTTCGTTCGTCTGCTCACCGCCAACTTCGAAGAAGCGGTTGCCGCGCGCGCCGAGCGACGCCCTCCGGTGTTCACCGACGACAAATAGACGAAAAGGGAGCGAATGTGATCACGGCCACGGACCTCGAGGTCCGCGCTGGTGCGCGCATTCTGCTCTCACCTGACGGCCCGGACCTGCGGGTGCAGCCCGGTGACCGGATCGGGCTGGTCGGGCGCAACGGCGCGGGCAAGACCACCACCCTGCGCATCCTGGCGGGGGAGACCGAGCCGTATGCGGGATCCGTCGCGCGGGCCGGTGAAATCGGTTACCTGCCACAGGATCCCAAAGAGGGCGACCTCGAGGTGCTGGCCCGCGACCGCGTCTTGTCCGCGCGCGGGCTCGACGTGCTGCTCACCGATCTGGAAAAGCAGCAGGCTTTGATGGCCGAGGTCGCCGACGACGACGCCCGGGACCGCGCCATCCGCCGCTACGGGCAGCTGGAGGAGCGTTTCGTCGCGTTGGGCGGCTACGGCGCCGAGAGCGAAGCCAGCCGCATCTGCGCGAGCCTGGGCCTGCCGGACCGGGTGCTGACGCAGAAGCTGCGCACGCTGTCCGGCGGGCAGCGCCGCCGGGTGGAGCTGGCGCGCATCCTGTTCGCGGCGTCCGACACCGGTGCCGGCTCGTCAACCACCCTGCTGCTCGACGAGCCCACCAACCACCTCGACGCGGATTCGGTTGGCTGGCTGCGGGATTTCCTGCGGGCCCACACCGGCGGGCTGGTGATCATCAGCCACAACGTCGAGCTGCTCGCCGACGTCGTGAACCGGGTGTGGTTCCTGGACGCCGTGCGCGGCGAGGTCGACGTCTACAACATGGGCTGGCAGAAGTACCTGGACGCCAGGGCCACCGACGAACAGCGCCGCCGCCGCGAGCGCACCAACGCCGAGCGCAAGGCCGCGGCGTTGCGCACGCAAGCCGCCAAGCTGGGCGCCAAGGCCACCAAAGCCGTTGCGGCCCAAAACATGTTGCGTCGCGCCGACCGGATGATGGCCGCGCTCGACGAGGAGCGGGTCGCCGACAAGGTGGCCCGCATCAAGTTCCCCACCCCCGCGCCGTGCGGGCGCACCCCGCTGGTCGCTAAGGGACTCAGCAAGTCCTACGGCTCGCTGGAGGTGTTCAGCGGCGTCGACCTGGCGATCGACCGCGGGTCGCGGGTGGTGGTGCTGGGGCTCAACGGCGCAGGCAAGACCACGCTGCTGCGGCTGCTGGCCGGCACCGAGAAGCCCGACACCGGCGGGCTGGAGCCCGGACACGGTTTGCGCATGGGCTATTTCGCGCAGGAACACGACACGCTCGACAACGACGCGAGCGTGTGGGAGAACATCCGGCACGCCGCACCCGACTCGGGTGAGCAGGACCTGCGCGGCCTGCTGGGCGCGTTCATGTTCAGCGGGCCGCAACTCGACCAACCGGCGGGCACCCTGTCGGGGGGAGAGAAGACCCGGCTCGCGCTGGCCGGTTTGGTGGCGTCGACGGCGAACGTCCTGCTGCTCGACGAACCGACCAACAACCTCGATCCGGCTTCGCGCGAACAGGTGCTCGACGCGCTGCGCAGCTACCAGGGCGCGGTCGTGTTGGTGACGCACGACCCCGGGGCGGCCGAGGCCCTCGACCCGCAGCGCGTGGTGTTGCTGCCCGACGGCACCGAGGACTTCTGGTCCGACGAATACCGGGATCTCATCGAGCTCGCCTGACTTCGGCCAAATCCGCCCGCGGACGGCGGCGGCTTCCTACTCTGGGTGCTTGCGATCGTGTTCGGGCGCGGAGGGCATCCATGAAAAGGACACTGCAAAGGTCGAAGAAGACCCGCGAGCAGATGTTGTTCGAGCTGCGCAACGCCTATGAGGGCGGGGCCAGCATCCGCACGCTGGCGGCCAGCACCGGACGGTCGTACGGAGCGGTTCACAGCATGCTGCTTCAGGCGGGCACCACGATGCGCGGGCGGGGCGGACCCAACCACACGTCCCGGACCGCGCGAGCTGGGGCCAGCACCCGCTAGCGGGCGCTACCCCCGGCCCGCGGCGCGGAGTCCCCAGAGTCGTTGCGGCGCACCGATTTCTCCACGAGGTCGAGCACCGCGGACAACCGTCGCGGCTCCTC
Source organism: Mycobacterium paraseoulense (assembly GCF_010731655.1). NCBI lineage: Bacteria > Bacillati > Actinomycetota > Actinomycetes > Mycobacteriales > Mycobacteriaceae > Mycobacterium > Mycobacterium paraseoulense. The sequence goes on from NZ_AP022619.1 coordinate 242,824, forward strand.
CTCGCCCGAGGCCAGGCGGGCCACCAGGCCGTCGAGCACCAACTCCAGGTAGCACTGCAGCACGTCGCCGGGCACGTCGTCGCGCACCCGCTGTGCCTCCTTCTGCCGGCGCAACCGGTCGGTGGTCGCCGCCGCCAGTTCCGCCGACCGCTCGGCCCACCCGCGGCTGAACTCGGGGTCGGTGCGCAGCTTGCGCGCGATCTCGAGCCGGGTGGCCAGCCAGTCGAACTGGTCGGGCGCGGCGAGCATGTCGCGCATCACCTGGATGAGGCCCTCGCGCGACGCCACGTCGGCCATCCGCTCGGCGTCCTCGTGCGCGAGCGCGAAGAACAGCGCGTCCTTGTCGCGGAAGTGGTGAAAGATGGCGCCCCGCGACATGCCGATCGCTTGTTCCAGCCGCCGCACCGTGGCCTTGTCGTAGCCGTATTCGGCGAAGCAGCGGCGGGCACCATCGAGGATCTGGCGGCGGCGCGCCGCCAGATGGCCCTCGCTGACCTTGGGCACCGGACGCCGGATCAGTCAGCTCTGAGCATGTTGCGCAGCACGTACTGCAGGATGCCGCCGTTGCGGTAGTAGTCGGCCTCTCCCGGGGTGTCGATGCGCACCACCGCGTCGAACTCGATCGGATCGCCACCGTCCTTGACGGCCTTCACCCGCACCGTCTTGGGCGTCTTGCCGTCGTTGAGCGCCTCGATGCCGGTGATGTCGAACACCTCGGTCCCGTCGAGCCCCAATTCCTTGGCGGACTTGCCCTCGGGGAACTGCAGCGGGATGACGCCCATGCCGATCAGGTTGGAGCGGTGGATGCGCTCGAACGACTCGGCGATCACCGCCCGGACGCCAAGCAGCAGCGTGCCCTTGGCCGCCCAGTCGCGTGAGGAGCCGGACCCGTATTCCTTGCCGCCCAGCACCACCAGCGGAATGTTCTGCGCCGCATAGTTTTGCGCGGCGTCGTAGATGAACGCCTGCGGAGCGCCGTCCTGGGTGAAGTCGCGGGTGTAGCCGCCGGAGACGTCGTCGAGCAACTGGTTGCGCAGCCTGATGTTGGCGAACGTGCCGCGGATCATCACCTCGTGGTTGCCGCGCCGCGAGCCGAAGGAGTTGTAGTCCTTGCGGTCCACGCCGTGCTCGTCGAGGTACTGCGCCGCCGGGGTGCCCGGCTTGATGGCGCCGGCGGGGGAGATGTGGTCGGTGGTCACCGAGTCGCCCAGCAGCGCCAGCACCCGGGCGCCTTCGATGTCTTTGACCGGCTCGGGCTCGGCCGACATCCCCTCGAAGTACGGGGGCTTGCGCACGTACGTCGAATCCTGGTCCCACTCGAAGGTGTCACCGCTCGGGGTGGGCAGGTTGCGCCACCGCTCGTCACCCTTGAACACGTCGGCGTAGTTCTTGGTGAACATCTCCTGGCTGATCGCCGAGGCGATGGTGTCCGAGACGTCCTTCTGCGACGGCCAGATGTCCTTGAGATAAACGTCTTTGCCGTCCTTGTCGGTGCCCAGCGGCTGGTCTTCGAAGTCGAAGTCCATGGTCCCCGCCAACGCGTAGGCCACCACCAGCGGGGGCGACGCCAGGTAGTTCATCTTCACGTCGGGGTTGATCCGGCCCTCGAAGTTGCGGTTACCGGACAGCACGGCGGCCACCGACAGGTCGTTGTCGTTGATCGCCTTCGAGATCTCGTCGGGCAGCGGGCCGGAGTTGCCGATGCACGTGGTGCAGCCGTAGCCGACGAGGTAGAAGCCGAGCTTCTCCAAATACGGCCACAGCCCGGCCTTGTCGTAGTAGTCGCTGACCACCTGCGAGCCCGGCGCCATCGAGGTCTTCACCCACGGCTTGGAGGCCAGCCCCTTCTCGACGGCGTTGCGCGCCAGCAGCGCCGCACCCAGCATCACCTCGGGATTGGACGTGTTGGTGCACGACGTGATGGCCGCGATCACCACCGCGCCGTGGTCGATCTCGAACTCGCCGCGGTCGTCGGAGCGCACCCGCACCGGGTTGCTCACCCGGCCCTTGGCGTGCGCCGCAGCCGATTCGAACTTCGGGGCGTCGTCGGCGTGACCGTTCTCCAGCGCCCCGGGGTCGCTGGCCGGGAAGGACTCGTCGACCGCCTCGTCGAGCTTGGAGTACTCCCTCTTGTCGGGGTCGTCGCCGACGTAGTCGCCGATCTGCGCGCGGAAGGTGGACTTGGCGTCCGACAACGCGATCCGGTCCTGCGGGCGCTTCGGCCCGGCGATCGACGGCACCACGTCGGACAGGTTGAGTTCGAGGTATTCCGAGAAGGCAGGCTCGTGCTTGGGGTCGTGCCACATGCCCTGTTCCTTGGCGTAGGCCTCAACCAGAGCCAGCTGCTCTTCGTCGCGGCCGGTGAACCGCAGGTAGGAGATGGTCTCCTCGTCGATCGGGAAAATCGCTGCGGTGGAACCGAATTCGGGGCTCATGTTGCCCAGGGTGGCGCGGTTGGCCAGCGGCACCTCGGCCACGCCCTCGCCGTAGAACTCGACGAACTTGCCGACCACGCCGTGTTTGCGCAGCATCTCGGTGACGGTCAGCACCACGTCGGTCGCGGTCACGCCCGGCTGGATCTCCCCGGTCAGCTTGAACCCGACGACCCGCGGGATCAGCATCGACACCGGCTGGCCGAGCATCGCGGCCTCGGCCTCGATGCCGCCGACGCCCCAGCCCAGCACGCCCAGCCCGTTGACCATGGTGGTGTGCGAGTCGGTGCCCACGCAGGTGTCCGGGTAGGCGACCCCGTCGCGTTCCACCACCACGCGGGCGAGGTACTCGATGTTGACCTGGTGCACGATGCCGGTGCCCGGCGGCACCACCTTGAAGTCGCGGAAAGCGCCCTGGCCCCAGCGCAAGAACTGGTAGCGCTCCCCGTTGCGCTGATACTCGATCTCGACGTTGCGCTCGAAGGCGTCGGCGGTACCGAACAGGTCGGCGATCACCGAGTGGTCGATCACCAGGTCGGCCGGCGCCAGCGGGTTGACCTTTTCCGCCTTGCCGCCGAGGTCGCCGATGGCCTCGCGCATGGTGGCCAGGTCGACGATGCACGGCACCCCGGTGAAGTCCTGCATCACGACCCGGGCGGGCGTGTACTGGATCTCAATGCTGGGCTCCGCCTTGGGATCCCAGTTCGCGATGGCCTCGATGTGGTCTTTGGCGATGTTGCTGCCGTCCTCGTTGCGCAGCAGGTTCTCGGCCAGGACCTTGAGGCTGTAGGGGAGTTTCTCGGTGTTGGGAACGGCGTCGAGACGGTAGATCTGATAGCTCTTGTCGCCGACCTTCAGGGTGTCGCGTGCTCCGAACGAGTTCACAGAATCTTCTTTAGTCACTTCAACTCCCGAGGATTAAGTTCTCCCGCCGACGGGCCGTGCCGGCGGTGCGGTGCTACTTTAACAGTACGCTTGTCCTGCATTACGGCGGGGCGCCCGTAGTCCCAGTCTTGTCGCGTAGGTCGACGGTTTAAACCCCCGAGAACGAAGTCGCGTACGGTGCCTGTAGCGCTACGGCAGGAGGGACATCATGACCTTGCACCCGGTCCTACCCGTCTACATTCCCCAAGACGTCGACATGACCGCGGTCAAGGCTCAGGTCGCGGCCACGGGCGTCAGCGCGCCGGCGGCGGACATGCCGGGCCTGCTGCACATCGTCGACGAAGCCCACGCCCATGGCATCAACCTCAAGATCGTGCTGCTCGACCACAACCCTCCCAACGACACCCCGCTGCGCGACATCTCCACGGTGGTCGGCGCCGACTACCACGACGCCACCGTCCTGACGCTGAGCCCGAGCTACGTCGGGAGCTACAGCACGCAGTTCCCGCGCGTCACGCTGGAGGCGGGTGAGGACATCGCCAAGACGGGCAATCCCGTGGTCTCGGCACAGCACTTCCTCAACGAGCTGGACTCTCCGGAATTTCCCTGGACGGGCCTGACCATCTTCCTGTTGCTCGCGGTGCTGGCGGCCGCCGTCGGGACCCGATTCCTGCAGCTGCGCAGCAGGCGGCTAGCAACTCCCACGGATTCGGCGGGAGCGCAGGACGTGACGCCCACCAATACGGCCTAGCCACCCGCATCCGGTCCGCCCGCGCCCTTGGCGGCGGGCCCCGGCGCGGATTCGCGGCAAACACGCTAGGTCACCGTTCGGTCACATTAAACGCACGTAGAGAGTGCGATTTCGGTGGAGCGTTTGCGCGCCCAAAAGTGTGACGTACGGTGCAAATGATGCTGCTGTTGCCTTTGGCGCCCTTAGTGAACTTCGTGGCCGGCGCCGCCCGTCACGTTGAGCCGTAGGAGACCTGAGTCGAATGACACGCACACGCCGGGGCTCCGCTGCGAGGCCGGTCGCGAGGCTGGTCCGGCCGGTCGTGCCGTCGGTGGTGAGCGTGGCTCTGCTGCTTTGTACGCCTGGGCTCGCCCACGGTGATCCGGCGGCGGACAGCTTGGCCGGCTTGATCGCCAACGTCGCCAACGCCAACCAACGGCTGGAAAATCTCAGCGCCGAAATCCAGACCGAACAGGAGAGCGTCAACAAGGCGCTGGTCGACGTCGAGACCGCCCGGGACGACGCCGCCGCGGCCCAGCGCGACCTGGAGGCGAGCCAGCGGGCGGTCAGGGACGCCAACGCCGCGATCGCGACGGCACAGCAGCGCTTCGACACGTTCGCGGCGGCCACCTATATGAATGGCCCGTCGAGCAGTTACCTCACGGCCAGCAGCCCCGACGACATCATCGCCACCGAGGCCGCCGCCCAGACGCTGTCCGCAAGCTCGCAGACGGTGATGGCCAAGCTGCAGCGGGCGCGCACCGAACAGGTGAACAGGGAATCGGCGGCGCGGCTGGCCAAGCAGAAGGCCGACAAGGCCGCGGCCGACGCCAAGGGCAGCCAGGACGCCGCGGTGGCGGCGCTGACCGACTCGAAGCGCAAGTTCGACGAACAACGCGAACAGGTCACCCGCCTGGCCGCCGAACGCGACGAGGCTCAGGCGAAACTCGAAGCGGCCAAACGGCAATGGTCGCTCGGCCAGGGTGGGCCCGCCGCCCCTGCGTCGGGTGACCGATGGGAGACCGGCTCGCCGGGCGCGCCGGCGCCGCAGGCCGGGGCCCGCCGGTGGGACGGCGCCTGGGACCCCACCCTGCCGATGATCCCCAGCGCCAACGTCCCGGGTGACCCGATCGCGGTGATCAACCAGGTGCTGGGCATCTCGGCGACCTCCACGCAGGTCACCGCCGGCCTGGGCCGCAACTTCCTGCAGCAGCTCGGCATCCTCAAGCCCGACGACACCGGCATCACCAACGCGTCCCCCGGCGCGACGGCGGGGCGGATCCCGCGGGTGTACGGGCGGCAGGCCAGCGAATACGTGATCCGGCGCGGGCTGTCGCAGATCGGCGTGCCGTATTCCTGGGGTGGCGGCAACGCGGCCGGGCCGAGCAAGGGCATCGACTCCGGGGCCGGCATCACCGGCTTCGACTGTTCGGGCCTGGTGCTGTACTCGTTCGCCGGGGTGGGCATCAAGCTGCCGCACTACTCGGGTTCGCAGTACAACCTCGGCCGCAAGATCCCGTCCTCGCAGATGCGCCGGGGCGACGTCATCTTCTACGGACCCGGCGGCAGCCAGCACGTGACGATCTACCTGGGCAACGGCCAGATGCTCGAGGCCCCCGACATCGGTCTGAAGGTCCGCGTTGCGCCGGTGCGCACCAGCGGTATGACGCCCTACGTGGTCCGCTACATCGAGTGGTGAACGAATGAGAAGTGAACGGAAAACCATGCACCGCAAGCGGATTCGTCTGGTCAACTTCGCCTGGATCACCACCGTGGTGGCCGGGCTGATGCTTTCGGTGGCCGGTCCGGCCCCGGTGGCCACGGCCGACCCCGGCATCTGGGACCCGACCCTGCCCGCGACCATCAGCGCCGGCGCCCCCGGTGACCCGCTCGCGGTCGCCAACGCCTCGTTGCAGGCCACCGCGCAGGCCACCCAGACCACGTTCAACCTCGGCCGGCAGTTCCTGGGCGGGCTCGGCATCAACATCGGCGGCAACGACGCACCCACCGCGGCCGCCCCCACCAACCCCGGCGGCAAGATCCCGCGCGTCTACGGCCGGCAGGCGATCGAGTACGTGATCAAGCGGATGGGATCGCAGATGGGCGTCCCGTACTCCTGGGGCGGCGGCTCGCTGGACGGTCCGAGCAAGGGCGTCGGCGACGGCGCCAACATCACCGGCTTCGACTGCTCGGGGTTGATGCGCTACGGCTTCGCCGGGGTGGGCGTGCTGATCCCGCGGTTCTCCGGCGACCAGTACAACGCCGGCCGGCACATCCCACCGGACCAGGCCAGGCGCGGCGACCTCATCTTCTACGGCCCGAACGGCGGCCAGCACGTCACCATGTACCTGGGCAACGGCCAGATGCTGGAGGCGTCCAGCCTCGCCGGCAAGGTGACCGTCAGCCCGGTTCGCAAGCCCGGCATGACGCCGTTCCTGACTAGGATCATCGAGTACTGATCCGGTGCGGTTCGCCCTACCGGTTGCCGGGGGCGAACCACCAGCGTCGACGGAATCCGGCGGGCCTGGAATAGTTGGACGCGGGCACGTCGCGGCCCCACGGCAGTGGTGGTGCAAGCAGTCGTGTCCGATTGAGCTGTGGAGGGTTATTGATGACAGCAGCAGGTGGGCCGCCCCCGGGCGCCAGCGGTTACTCGGGCCCGGGTGGGCAGTCCGGCCCGCCGGCCCAAGACGCGCCGTCGGGCGGCGGCAACGGCCTCGCCGCCGAGGTCCACACCCTCGAGCGGGCCATCTTCGAGGTCAAGCGGATCATCGTCGGGCAGGACCAGCTCGTCGAGCGCATGCTGGTCGGCCTGCTCTCCAAGGGGCACGTGCTGCTCGAGGGCGTTCCCGGCGTGGCCAAGACGCTGGCCGTCGAGACCTTCGCCAAGGTCGTGGGCGGCACGTTCGCCCGCATCCAGTTCACGCCCGACCTGGTCCCCACCGACATCATCGGTACCCGGATCTACCGGCAGGGCAAGGAGGAGTTCGACACCGAGCTCGGCCCGGTGGTGGTGAACTTCCTGCTCGCCGACGAGATCAACCGCGCGCCCGCCAAGGTGCAGTCGGCGCTGCTGGAGGTCATGCAGGAACGCCACGTGTCGATCGGCGGCAAGACCTTCGATCTGCCCAACCCGTTCCTGGTGATGGCCACGCAGAACCCGATCGAGCACGAGGGCGTGTACCCGCTGCCCGAGGCCCAGCGCGACCGCTTCCTGTTCAAGATCAACGTCGGTTACCCGTCGCCGGAGGAGGAGCGGGAGATCATCTACCGGATGGGCGTGAAGCCGCCGCAGCCCAAGCAGATCCTGAATACCGGCGATCTGCTGCGGCTGCAGGACATCGCGGCCAACGGCTTCGTCCACCACGCGCTGGTCGACTACGTGGTGCGCGTCGTCATGGCCACCCGTTATCCCGAGCAGCTCGGGATGAACGACGTCAAGACGTGGATCTCGTTCGGTGCGTCCCCGCGTGCCTCGCTGGGCATCATCGCGGCGTCCCGGTCGCTGGCGCTGGTGCGTGGCCGCGACTACGTGATCCCGCAAGACGTCGTCGACGTCATTCCCGACGTGCTGCGGCACCGGTTGGTGCTCACCTATGACGCGCTCGCCGACGAGATCTCGCCGGAGATCGTCATCAACCGGATCCTGCAGACCGTCGCCCTGCCACAGGTGAACGCCGTTCCGCAGCAAGGGCAGTCGGTGCCCCCGGTGATGCAGGCCGCCGGCGCGGCCAGCGGTCGGTGACGGATCCCAGCGGGCCGGCGGTGTCACATCCGCCATCGATGCAGCGCGGGCAGATCGTCGACCCGAAGCTGGCGGCGGCGCTGCGGCAGCTCGAGCTGACGGTCAAGCGCAAGCTCGACGGAGTCCTGCACGGCGACCACCTCGGCCTGATCCCGGGACCGGGTTCGGAGCCGGGGGAGTCGCGCGAGTACCAGCCCGGCGATGACGTCCGGCGGATGGACTGGGCCGTCACCGCGCGCACCATGCACCCGCACGTCCGGCAGATGATCGCCGACCGCGAGCTGGAAACCTGGCTGGTGGTCGACATGTCGGCCAGCCTGGACTTCGGCACCGTCGGGTGCGAGAAGCGGGACCTGGCGGTGGCGGCCGCGGCCGCGATCACGTTCCTCAACAGCGGCGGTGGCAACCGGCTCGGCGCGCTGATCGCCAACGGGCAGACGATGACGCGGGTCCCGGCGCGTTCCGGGCGTCAGCACGAGCAGACGCTGCTGCGCACCATCGCCACCACGCCCAGGGCGCCGGTCGGGGTGCGCGGTGATCTGGCGACGGCCATCGACGCGTTGCGCCGGCCGGAACGCCGGCGCGGCATGGCGGTGATCATCAGCGACTTCCTGGGTCCGATCAACTGGATGCGCCCGCTGCGCGCGATCGCGGCCCGCCACGAGGTGCTCGCCATCGAGGTGCTCGACCCCCGCGACGTCGAACTGCCCGACATCGGTGACGTCGTGCTGCAGGACGCCGAGTCCGGGGTCACCCGCGAATTCACCATCGACGCCCAGCTGCGTGACGATTTCGCCAAGGCCGCCGCGGCGCACCGCGCCGAGGTGGCGCGCACCATCCGCAGCTGCGGGGCCCCGGTTCTGACCTTGCGCACCGACCGGGATTGGATCGCCGACATCGTCCGCTTCGTCGAGTCCCGCCGACGCGGTGCATTGGCGGGGCGGCAGTGACATTGCCGCTCCTCGGCCCGATGTCGTTGTCGGGCTTCGAACATTCGTGGTTCTTCCTGTTCCTGCTCGTCGTCTTCGGGCTGGCCGCGCTCTACATCGTCATGCAGTTGGCGCGCCAGCGCCGCATGCTGCGGTTCGCCAACATGGAGCTGCTGGAGAGCGTCGCCCCCGAGCGTCCGCCCAGGTGGCGGCATGTGCCGGCGATCCTGCTGGTGGCCTCCCTGGTGCTGTTCACCATCGCGATGGCCGGGCCGACGCACGACGTGCGAATTCCACGCAACCGCGCGGTGGTGATGCTGGTGATCGACGTGTCGCAGTCGATGCGGGCCACCGACGTGCAGCCGAACCGGATGGCGGCCGCCCAGGAGGCGGCCAAGGCGTTCGCCGACGAGCTGACGCCCGGCATCAACCTCGGGCTGATCGAGTACGCGGGCACCGCGACGGTGCTGGTGCAGCCGACGACCAACCGCGACGCCACCAAAAACGCCCTGGACAAGCTGCAGTTCGCCGACCGCACGGCCACCGGGGAGGGCATCTTCACCGCGCTGCAGGCCATCGCCACGGTCGGCGCGGTGATCGGCGGCGGCGATACGCCGCCGCCCGCGCGCATCGTGTTGTTCTCCGACGGCAAGGAGACGATGCCGACCAACCCGGACAATCCCAAGGGCGCCTTCACCGCCGCGCGCACCGCCAAGGACCAGGGCGTGCCGATCTCGACGATCTCGTTCGGCACCCCGTACGGCTTCGTCGAGATCAACGACCAGCGCCAGCCGGTGCCCGTCGACGACTCGACGATGAAGAAGGTCGCCGAACTCTCGGGCGGGTCGTGGTACAACGCCGCGAGCCTGGCCGAGCTGAAGGCCGTCTACGCGACGCTGCAGCAGCAGATCGGCTACGAGACGATCAAGGGCGATGCCAGCGTGGGCTGGGTGCGGTTGGGTGCGCTGGTGCTGGCGCTGGCGGCGCTGGCGGCGCTGCTCATCAACCGCCGCCTGCCGACCTAGCCCCGCTTGGCCCGCCTGCCCGTTTGATCCCGCCCGGCCCGCCGGCGTAACGCCAGGGCGGGAATTCGGCCGATTTGTCGCCCTGGCGTTACATGCGGCGCGCTCGCGCCTGGGCAACCCGGCGGATGATGTCGTCGGGATGGTCTTCTGCGATGACCCGGACCACGATCCACCCGTAACGTTCAAGCATCTCGAGCCGGCGGATGTCCTTCACGTATTGATAGCGACTGGTTCGATGTTGGTCGCCGTCGTACTCGACGGCGACCATTATGTCCTCCCAGCCCATATCCAAATAAGCCTCGGCCCAACCCCATTCGTTGCGCACGGCGATCTGGGTCTGCGGCCGGGGAAAGCCGGCCTGCAGCAACAGAAGGCGCAGCCACGTTTCCTTTGGGGACTGGGCCCCACCGTCAATCAGCTCGAGAGACGCTTTCGCCGCCTTCATGCCATGCCGGCCGCGGTAGCGGTCGACGAGCAACTCGACGTCGGCCATCTTCACTTCGATTGCCTGGGCAAGGGCATCGATGGCGGCGACCGCCGTGCCCCTGGGGTGGCGTCTCGCCAGGTCGAGTGCCGTTCGAGCAGGTGTGGTGACCCGCATGCCGTCGACGATGGTGATCTCGTCGGACTCGATGCGTTCCTCCCAGACGCGCACTCCTTCAGTTTCGCGACGGTTGGTGTCCATGATCTCGGCCGGCCGCGCCGGGTCGATCCACCGAGCACCATGCAGCGCGGAGGCGGAGAAGCCGGCGAGGATGCCGCGTCGGCGTGATCGCAGCCAGGACGCTTTGGCGCGCAGCACAGCCGTCAGCTCGGTATCTCTTGGCACGTATACGTCACGATGCAGCGCAACGTAACGAGCTCGCAGCTCGTGGCGGGTCACCAGCTGCGCGGCCCGGGCTTCGCTGCCCACGAACGGGTACGTCATGACGAGAGTCTGCGAAGCCCCACCGACATGCGCGCGCGGCTGTAACGCCATGGCGGGATTCCGCTCGATATTTCGCCATGGCGTTACGTGCGTGGCCAGCCGGTTACGGGGCGAGCAACCTGAGGCGATAGGTTGACGGGGTGACTGACACGGCCACCGAGAACACCACCGAAAGTGCCGCCGACGGCGGCAAACCCGCATTCGTATCGCGTTCGGTCCTGGTGACGGGCGGAAACCGGGGGATCGGTCTGGCGATCGCGCAGCGGCTGGCCGCCGACGGCCACAAGGTCGCCGTCACCCACCGCGGATCCGGGGCGCCCGAGGGGCTGTTCGGGGTTGTGTGTGACGTCACCGACAACGAGGCCGTCGACCGCGCGTTCAAGGAGGTCGAGGAGCACCAGGGTCCGGTGGAGGTGCTGGTGTCCAACGCCGGCATCTCCAAGGACGCCTTCCTGATCCGGATGACCGAGGAACGCTTCGAGGAGGTCATCAACGCCAACCTCACCGGGGCATTCCGGGTGGCGCAGCGGGCGTCGCGCAGCATGCAGCGCAAGCGGTTCGGCCGGATCATCTTCATCGGGTCGGTGTCCGGCATGTGGGGGATCGGCAACCAGGCCAACTATGCGGCCGCCAAGGCCGGCCTGATCGGCATGGCGCGCTCGATCTCCCGCGAGCTGTCCAAGGCCGGGGTGACCGCCAACGTGGTCGCCCCCGGTTACATCGACACCGAGATGACCCGCGCGCTGGACGAGCGGATCCAGGCGGGTGCGCTGGAATTCATCCCGGCCAAGCGGGTCGGCACCGCCGAGGAGGTCGCCGGGGCGGTCAGCTTCCTGGCGTCCGAGGATGCGAGCTACATCGCCGGCGCGGTCATCCCGGTCGACGGCGGCATGGGCATGGGCCACTGAATTCATCTACGACACAAGGACATTAAGGACGGACATGGCAGGACTGCTCGACGGCAAACGGATTCTGGTCTCGGGGATCATCACCGACTCGTCGATCGCGTTTCACATCGCCAAGGTGGCCCAGGAAGCGGGCGCCCAGCTGGTGCTGACGGGGTTCGACCGGCTGCGGCTGATCCAGCGCATCGCCGACCGGCTACCGGAGAAGGCCCCGCTGATCGAGCTCGACGTGCAGAACGAGGAGCACCTGAACACCCTGGCCGATCGGGTCTCCGCCGAGATCGGCGAGGGCAACAAGCTGGACGGCGTCGTGCACTCGATCGGCTTCATGCCGCAGACCGGGATGGGCATCAACCCGTTCTTCGACGCCCCCTACGAGGACGTCTCCAAGGGCATCCACATCTCCGCGTATTCGTACGCCTCGCTGGCCAAGGCGCTGCTGCCGATCATGAATCCCGGCGGGTCCATCGTCGGCATGGACTTCGACCCCAGCCGGGCCATGCCGGCCTACAACTGGATGACGGTGGCCAAGAGCGCGCTGGAATCGGTCAACCGGTTCGTGGCCCGCGAGGCCGGCAAGTTCGGGGTGCGCTCGAATCTCGTTGCCGCCGGGCCCATCCGGACGCTGGCGATGTCGGCGATCGTCGGCGGCGCGCTCGGCGAGGAGGCCGGTGCCCAGATGCAACTGCTCGAAGAGGGCTGGGACCAGCGCGCGCCGATCGGCTGGAACATGAAGGACCCCACGCCGGTCGCCAAGACCGTGTGCGCCGTGCTCTCGGACTGGCTGCCGGCCACCACCGGCACCATCATCTTCGCCGATGGTGGCGCCAGTACGCAATTGCTCTAGAAGCGGAATTGCGCTAACCCCTAATGGAATTCGACGCCGTCCTGCTCCTGTCCTTCGGTGGGCCGGAGGGGCCCGATCAGGTGCGGCCGTTTCTGGAAAACGTCACGCGGGGGCGCAACGTCCCGCCCGAACGCCTGGACGACGTCGCCCGGCACTACCTGCATTTCGGCGGGGTGTCCCCGATCAACGGCATCAACCGCGCCCTGATCGCCGAGCTCGAGGCGGTACAGGACCTGCCGGTCTACTTCGGCAACCGCAACTGGGACCCTTACGTCGAAGACACGGTAAAGGCCATGCGCGACAGGGGAGTTCGCCGCGCCGCGGTGTTCACCACGTCGGCGTGGAGCGGTTATTCGGGCTGCACGCAGTATGCCGAAGACATCGCCAGGGCGCGCCGCGCCGCCGGGCCGGACGCGCCGGAGCTGGTGAAGCTGCGGCCGTATTTCGACCATCCGCTCTTCGTCGAGATGTTCGCCGGCTCGGTCACGGCCGCGGCCGAGAGCGTGCCCGCCGGCGCACGGCTGGTGTTCACCGCGCATTCCGTTCCGGTGGCCGCCGACCAGCGCCTCGGCCCGAGGCTGTACAGCCGCCAAGTCGCTTACGCCACAAGGCTTGTCGCGGGTGCGGCGGGCTACGCCGACTACGATCTGGTCTGGCAGTCGCGTTCGGGCCCGCCGCAGGTGCCGTGGCTGGAGCCCAGCGTCGAGGACCATCTCACCGCACTGGCCGCCGCGGGCACCGAGGCCGTCATTGTCTGCCCGATCGGGTTCGTCGCCGACCACATCGAGGTGGTGTGGGATCTCGACGAGGAGGTGCGATCCCAGGCCGAGGCGGCCGGGCTGGCGTTCGCGCGGGCCGCCACGCCCAACGCCGATCGGCGATTCGCCCGGCTGGCCGCCGACCTGATCGACGAACTGCGCACGGGCCGAGAGCCGGCCCGGGTGGCCGGCCCGGACCCGGTGCCCGGTTGTCTCGCCGGCGTCGACGGCGCTGCCTGCCGCCCGCCGCACTGCGTGCGGGAAGATCCGGGCGACTGAGCGACTAATCCACCCACGCCGAGTGCAGGATCGCGGTGACGGCGGCCATCCGCGCCGAACGCACGACGGCGGTCAGCGGCCGCAACGCGTCGCTGGCGATGCGCGCCTCGGAAGAGGATCGCGTTCCGAACGGCTCCAGGCCGGCGACGACGGGCGCGGTGAAACGCTCCGGCGAGTCCGGTGACCGGCTGAGCCCCGCGCTGACCGCGATGATCGCGTCGACGTGCGCGGCGTTCTCCAGCACCCGCAGCGCCCGGGTCGGCGCATGGTCGGGAACGCGGTGCTGCCGTGCGGATTCCAGCAGCTGCTCGACGAGTCCCCGCGGATCGTCGATGTCGGCCGTGGCCGATCCCAGTCCGATGGCCCCGAGCGCGTCCGCTGCCGACCGCACGGCCGAGCGCAGGGTGTATTCGGCATCGCCGAGCTCGTGGTGGTCGAGCACCGGCGCGCCCGGCAGCGAGTACACCGTCCAGGACAGCGCGCAGGCCTCGGGGAAGTCGGCCGGCTCGTCGTCGTAGGAAAACTCGGGCACCAGCCCGACCGCGGCGGCGGGATCGTATGGGTTGGCGATGATGATCGCCTCGCCCGCGGCCAGGGCGTCACGCTCGAACTGCGTGCCCGGGGCGAGCCCGCGCACGTCGCCGGGCACCGGCAAAAGCACATTGATCGTCCCGCGCAACGGGTCGGGCCCGCCCGGTGCGGGCGTCGACCGGCCAACCGCGGCGCGCAGCGTCTGCAGCAGCGTCACCGACCCGGCGTCGTGCACGTCGGGCCACGGCAGCCCGGTATGCCCGGCGGCGACCGCATCATACGCGGTGACCGATTGCTTTGGCGCCCATACCGATAACGCGTCCAGGACGTCGTCGGGCGCGGCCTTGCCCGCGAGCCAGGCGTTGGCCCACACGGACAGCGAGACACTGGGACACCACACGATTCCGCAGTGTAGTTGTTTTGCCCGGCAAAGGCTGATCACGCGTATTCTGGCCGCATGCACGCCGCGGTGCTTTGGCTAATATTCGCGCTGGTGCTCGCCGGTGCCGAGGCGCTCACCGGCCATATGTTTTTGGTGATGCTCGGCGGCGGGGCGCTGGCGGCGGCGATCACCAGCTGGCTGACGAACTGGCCCGGCTGGGCGGACGGGACGGTGTTCCTGATCGTCTCGATCCTGCTGCTGGCGCTGGTGCGCCCCGCGCTGCGGCGGCAGCTGACGCCCGCGCACGTGCCGCAGATGGGCATCGAGGCGCTGGAGGGTAAGAACGCGCTGGTGCTCGAGCGGATCTCGCGCGACAAGGGCCAGGTCAAGCTCGACGGCGAGGTGTGGACGGCGCGTCCGCTCAACGAAGGGGATGTCTACGAACCGGGGGAGTCGGTGACCGTCTTGCAGATCGACGGCGCCACGGCGGTGGTCTTCAAGAGCGGCCCATAACGGCCGCGAGAAGCGCTGTGAGAGAGAGGAACTCGGGTGCAAGGTGCTGTAGCTGGTTTGGTGTTGTTGGCCGTCCTGGTGATATTCGCCATCGTGGTGGTGGCAAAGTCGGTCGCCCTGATACCGCAGGCGGAGGCCGCCGTGATCGAACGGCTGGGTCGATACAGCCGCACGGTCAGCGGTCAACTGACGCTGCTCGTGCCGTTCATCGACCGGGTCCGCGCCCGGGTGGACCTGCGCGAGCGGGTGGTGTCTTTCCCGCCGCAGCCGGTGATCACCGAGGACAACCTGACGCTCAACATCGACACGGTGGTCTACTTCCAGGTCACCGTGCCGCAGGCGGCCGTCTACGAGATCAGTAACTACATCGTCGGCGTGGAGCAGCTCACCACCACCACGCTGCGCAACGTGGTGGGCGGCATGACGCTGGAGCAGACGCTGACCTCCCGCGACATGATCAACGGCCAGTTGCGCGGGGTGCTCGACGAGGCGACTAACCGGTGGGGCCTGCGGGTCGCCCGGGTCGAGTTGCGCAGCATCGATCCGCCCCCGTCCATCCAGGCCTCGATGGAAAAGCAGATGAAGGCCGACCGGGAGAAGCGGGCGATGATCTTGACGGCCGAAGGGAATCGGCAGGCCGCGATCACCCAGGCCGAGGGCGCCAAGCAGGCGCAGATCCTGGCCGCGGAGGGCGCCAAGCAGGCCGCGATCCTGGCCGCCGAGGCCGACCGGCAGTCGCGCATGCTGCGCGCCCAGGGTGAGCGCGCCGCGGCCTACCTGCGGGCGCAGGGGCAGGCGAAGGCCATCGAGAAGACGTTCGCGGCGATCAAGGCCGGCCGCCCGACGCCGGAGATGCTGGCGTACCAGTACCTGCAGACGCTGCCGGAAATGGCGCGCGGCGACGCGAACAAGGTGTGGGTGGTGCCGAGCGACTTCAACGCTGCGCTGCAGGGGTTCACCAGAATGCTGGGGACCCCGGGTCAGGACGGGGTGTTCCGGTTTGAGCCCTCGCCGGTCGACGACGCACCCCAACACGCCGCCGCGTCCGACGACGCCGACATCGCCGACTGGTTCTCTACCGAGACCGATCCCGCGATCGCCCAGGCGGTGGCCAAGGCCGAAGCGAGCGCCCGCCAGCCGCTCGATGGCACGCCGCCGGGGACGCCGCCGCAGTTGGCCCAATAGGATTGCCGGATGAGCCTTTTCACTTCGCCGAAGACCTACGTGGCGCTCGGCGCCTTCCACGCCGTGGACGCGGTGCTATGCGGTGTCCAGGTGGCCCCGATCAAGAAGGTCCTGGACGACGTGGGTCTGCCGGAGAACGTTCGGCCCGTGCTGCCGGTGGTGAAGGCGGCCGCCGCCGTGGGCCTGTTGTCGGTCAGCCGCTTCCCCGCCCTGGCGCGGGTGACGACGGCGATGCTGACGGTCTACTTCGTCGTCGCGCTCGGCGCGCACATCCGGGTGCGCGACAAGGTCGTCAACGCCCTTCCGGCGGCGATGTTTCTGGCCACGTTCGCCGTGATGACGGCGAAGGGGCCCGACCGCAGTTAGTCCAGGCGCAGCTCGACCATGGGCAGCGGGGTGTCGGTCTCGGTGATCGGGACGCCGAGCGTTTCCTCCAGCACCGGCCTCATCTGATCCCACGCTGCGCGATGACGGCTCACGTAGGCGGCCAGCGCGCGGTCCGCCTCGCCTTGGCTCAGTACGCGAGCGGTGGCGCGGCGGGGCGGGTGGCTGCCGGCGAAGACCCGCACGCGCGGGTCGGCCTCGATGTTGCGGAACCACTGCGCCTTTCGGCCGAAGCCGGAGGCGACGACGTAGGTGTCCGCAGCGGGATGGCCTACGACCTCCAGCACCACGTAACGCGGTGTCCCGGACTTGCGGCCGGTGTGTTCGAGCATCAGCAGCCGGGATCCGAACACCGCGCCCGCGCGGGCCTTGTAGATCCAGATCGGCGCTCGCATGAGGCGCCGCGACCGCAGCACCCGTGCGCCGGCGCTGGCGAAAAGAGTTGTGCTGGACATCTTTACCTCCATATCTCGTTCACCTGCTGATAAGGCCGTCTCGATAGATCGCAAACACCTCGCTCGCCCAGCGGCGCATGCCCGCGTGCGAGAGCGGATCCACGCCGAGCACTTCGGTCAGACGGGGCCGCAGAGTCAGCACCGCGAGGTCGTTGACAAGCAGAAACGCGGCCCGCACCTCGCCGTCCGCGCCGCCACTGGCGGTTCCCGCGGCGACCATCGCGTCGAGCGTGGTTTGGCTGAGCCGGAAAAGCCGGTCGAACAATGCCGATCCCGCCCGGCCTCCAGTGATCAGCAGCCGGCCCAGGTACGCCGGGATCGGCGACTCGGGCGGCAGGTGGGTGGCCAGCCCGTCGAGCAGACTGGGCACCGCGGTGGGCTCGAGCCCGGCCACGGCGGTCTGCTCGGTCATCGTCGTCAGCAGTACGTCGAAGGTCGCGACGACGTGATCGTCGACGATCTCGACCAACCCGTCTTTCGAGCCGTAATGCCTAATGAGCAGGGCGGGTGAAACGCCAGCCGCGGTCGCGATGTCGCGCAGGGTGACCGCGTCGGGGCCGCGCTCGGCGAACAGGGTCAGCGCTTCGTCGCGGATCCGGGCTCGGGCCGTGCGGTCGTCCGGCAGGGGTGAATGCACGTTTACTATTATAAACAGATGTTTACACGTGGGCGGCCGCGGCCCTCAGATCTCAGGCGTGCGGCGCGGGCGGCAACGGCGGCGCGGGCGCAACACCCGTGCCGGACGTGGGTGACGGCGGCGTGGGGTAAACGCACCCGCCCCCCGACTGCGACGAGAGCGGTGGCGGGTAGGGCGGCGGCGGCAGCTGAACCCGGACCGTCCAGACCAGCCCGGTGATCGCGAAGGTGGCAAGCGCGCCGAGCACCAGGCCGACCAGCCCCGAGACGGCGGCGACACCGGCCGGGAAGCGGCGGGTTGCGATGTTGTCCGAGGTCATGTGCCTCTCCACGGTCGTCGGGTGTGGGTAACCGAGACGCTACTGGCGCGACGGCGGCCGCCGCCACGATTTGAGGGATCGCGGCGGCGGCAGACCGGTCAACTATGCGGAGGCGCGGGCGGTGGCGCGGGCGTGGAGCCCTCGCCGGGCGGCGGCCAGGCGCCACGCGGCGGCCCGGGCGGGCCGGGCGGCGGCTCGAACCCGAAACCCATCGGGCCGCCCATCGGCGGGGGAGGCGGTCCGTGATGGAACCCCATCATCGGCGGGGGCGGCGGCCCCGGGAGTGGCGGCGGCCCGGGAGGACCCACGCTCACGATCCAGGCGAAGGCGATCGCCGCGATGGTGCCGACCGCGCCGATCAGCGCGCCGGCCAACCCGGCGCCGACGACCACGCCGCTGGAGTGGCGGCGGGGTTCGCGTGGTTGATAGGTGGCCGGCGGCGGCGCGGGCGGACTGGTGTCGATGTCGTCGTCAGTGGTCATGCCGCCGAACGTAGGAGCCGGAGCTGAAGCGGAGCTGAAGAAGCGGGCTTCAGCTTGGCTTCAAGAACCGGCGCGACAATGGGAGGCATGACGGACTGCCCGCGGGCCACCGCCGACCGGTTCAGCGTCGGCGCGCCCCGGGTTCTGGTGGTCGAAGACTCCGAGACGATCCGCGAAATGGTCAGCGAGGCGCTCACCGACGTCGGCTATCACGCCGTCGGCCGCCGCGACGGCGACGGTCTGGAGGAGGTGCTCGACGGGCTGCGGCCGGACCTTGTGGTGCTCGACGTCATGCTGCCGGGGCGCGACGGCTTCGACCTGATCGACGTGGTCCGCGACTGGGGCGACGCGGGAATCGTCCTGATTACGGCGCGCGACGGCCTGCAGGATCGGCTGCGCGGCCTGGACGGCGGTGCCGACGACTACGTGATCAAACCGTTCGAGCTGGCCGAACTCGTGTCGCGGGTCGGCGCGGTGTTGCGCCGGCGCGGACGGCTGCCGCAGGTCGTCCAGGTCGGCGACCTGATGCTCGACGCCGACGCCGGCGTGGCCGCGCGCGGCGGTCGTCGCCTCGATCTGACCGCGACCGAGCTCCGGCTGCTGATCTTCCTCGTCGAGCAGCGCGGCCGCATCGTCAACGCCGGCCAGATTCTGAACGCGGTGTGGGGGTACGACGCCTACGACCCCAACCTCGTCCAGGTGCATGTCAGTGGCCTGCGGCGCAAGCTCGAAGCCCACGGGCCGCGCATACTGCACACCGTGCGCGGAATCGGCTACCGGCTGCAGCCCCAGCGGTCATGACGGCCGGATCGACTCGAACCCCCTCCCTGCAACGCCGGGTGACGCTGGTGGTGGTGGCCTTGCTCGCCTTGCTGCTGGTGGCGCTCGGCGTCACCGTCGACGTCAGCCTGGGCGTTCTCGCCCGCAGAAATCTGCACGATCGGCTGCTCGCCGCGACGTCGCGCGCCGAGGCGCTGGCCGCCGCGCACACCTCGCCCGAACTGCTGGCCGCCGAGCTCAACGGCGGCGGCGTGCGCGCACTGCTGGTCACGGCCGACGGCGCAACCTACGGCGATCGCGGCATCAGTCCCGACACCGTTGCCGGACCCATGGCCCCGCCGCCCCTCCCGGCCCCGCCGCCGTGGGCGCCGCCCCCGCCCATGCCGCCCGGCCCGAATTTCCCACCCCCACCCATGCCGCCCTGGCCCCCGCCCCCTCCACCGCCGGACGCCACCGCGACGGCCATGGTGCGTCCGCTGCCCGACGGCGCCCGGGTGATCCTCGTCGCCGACACCACGCAAACCACGCAGGTGACCCATCAGCTGCGGATGCTGATGATCGGGGCCGGCGTCCTGACCCTGCTGGCCGCCGCGCTGTTGTTGGTCGCGGTCAGCCGGGTGGCGTTGCGCCCGCTGGACCGGCTCACGGCGCTGGCCAACGACATCAGGACGGGGGATCGCGGCGGGCGCCTGCGCCCGGACCGCGCCGATACCGAATTAGGCAGGGCGGCAAGCGCTTTCGACGGCATGCTGGACGCGTTGGAGACTTCCGAACGCCGGGCGCGGCGCGCCGCGGACGCCGCCCAGCGCGCCGAGGCGGCAACCCGGCGCTTCCTGGTCGACGCCGCCCACGAGCTGCGCACCCCGATCGCGGGGATTCAGGTCGCCGCCGAGCAGCTCGCCAACAGCGCCGCCCGGCAGGACGACGACGTGGCCGACGGCCAATATCGCCGGGCCGGCCTGTTGCTCTCCGACGCGCGCCGCGCCGGGCGGCTGGTCAACGACATGCTCGACCTGAGTCGCATCGACGCCGGGCTGCCGTTGGACACCCACGACGTCGACCTCGCCGCGATCGCCGACGCCGAAGCCGACCGGGCCGCGATGCTGGCGCCGCAACTTACCGTCAGTCGTACGGGCGCGGCCAAGGTGACCGTCAACGCCGACCCCATCCGGCTCGCGCAGATCCTGTCCAATCTGCTCGACAACGCCCGCCGCCACACCCCGCCCGGAGGCGCCATCACGGTCGACGTCCACCTGCGCGACGACGCCGCCGGGGTGACCGTGACCGACACCGGCCCGGGCATTCCCGAGGACCAGCGGGAGCGGGTCTTCGAACGCCTGGTGCGCCTGGACGCGGGGCGGGCCCGCGATCACGGCGGTGCCGGGCTGGGCCTGCCGATCGCCCGGGCGCTCGCGCGCGCCCACGGCGGTGAGCTCGTGTGCCTGCCCCATGATGGCGGCGCCGAATTCCTGCTCACCCTGCCGGTTTCGGCGGCGGCTCAGCGCAACCGGTGAGCGGTGACCGCCCCAGGGAGGCGGCCACCGCTGCGCGCGGCTAACCCAGCGTCACAAACCCGGCGGGCGGAACGGGTCGCCGGGCCCCGGGGGCGGCGGCCCACCCGGACCACCCGGACCACCCGGCCCCATGGGTCCACCCGGTCCCGGTGGCCCGCCGAACGGTCCACCCGGCGGGTGCGGCGGTCCCGGCTGCCCCGGGGGCGGTGGTGGCGGCGGATCCGCGTTCGCCACCGCGGTGCCGAAGCCGGCCGCGGCCGCCCCGAGGACTGCCGCGAGCAAGGACCCGGCGACGAGTTGATTGATCTTCACTTAGCCCATCTCTCCTCTCTGTCGGCGGCGCACCACCCGCGGGGAGAACCCGCGGATCGCCGCGATCCGCGACAGTAGGAACTCAGCCTGAAGTCAGCCTGAAGAAGGCGGCGCGGGCCGACGCGTCATCCGGACGCGGACGCCGCGGTCACCGCGATCAGACCCCACTTCGCCAGCCAGGGCTGGACGAGCTCGGCGACCGAGAACTTCGCGGGGACAGCACATCCGGGCTTAGGGGTGGAGGGGTCGCCCCCGCGGATGAGGATGCCGACGGCGCGGACGGTGCCGTCGCCTTGGTCGAGGTAGACCGGGCCGCCGGAATCGCCGCACTGGCCGGGGGCCTGGAACACGACCTTGCTGTCGGTGATTTCCGTGATCGGTCCGCACGTGGCCTTGCCGGTACCCATGCCGAACTTGCAGAGTTCCTGGCCGGGCTCCAGGTTCGTGGCGACGCCCGAGACCGGCAGGGCGGCCCCGATCGCCGGATTCTGGGGCACGTTGTCCCCGTTGAGCACGATGAGGCCGATGTCGTGCTGTTCGTCGTGAACTCCCTCGCTGACGGTCTGGCTGAACGTGCCCAGCGTCGCGTACGGCAGAATCCCGCCCAGGTTCATCGTCACGTGGCTGGCCTCGCCGGGGCGGTTGCAGTGGCCGGCGGTGAGAACGCCGGGCTGGCCGGTGCTGGTGCGCACCAAAAACCCGGCGGTGCAACCCATTCCGCCCGACCCGTCGGCGTACTCGACGTAAATGCCCGTACCGGGGCCGACGGCGCTCGAGGCGGGAAGATCGATCGGCGACAACAGCGGCGGTGGGCCGGGTTCGTGGGCGGGGCCGGTGTTCTTGGGCAGCATGTAGACGGCCGCGAAGAAGGCGGCGACGCAACACAGCGACGCGATCACCAACAACGCGGAATGCATCCTGGAACGTTGTGGCGGCGAGTACGAGATGTGGGGTCCGGCCAACACCCCCCCTTTGGCTGCGCGTGCCGGTAAGTGCTGCGAGCCCCAGCTTGCCAGCTTTCGAGCGCCAATCCTCGGGTTTCGTCAGATCATTCCCACGAATCGATCAGCTGACGGTGACCGGCTCCGGGGAGGACTCGTCGCCGAGGGAACTGTGCGCGCGGCGATGGTGGCGGCGGTAGTGACGGATCTCGATGACCAGGCCCGTCAAGCCCAGCGTCGCCGTGCACAGCGACACCAGATACAGCAGCGAGCTCGGGTGCCCGGCGAGCGCGTCGCCGAGGATCACGACGGCGGCGGTGCCGGGGAGCAGTCCGCCCAGGGTGGCCAGCGTGTAGGGCAGCAGGCGGACCGTCGAGGCGCCGGCGGCGTAATTGATCGCCGAGAACGGCACGGCGGGAATCAGCCGCAACGACAAGATGGCCAGCCAGCCCCGTTGCCGCAACCGCGCGTCCACCGTGTCGATCGATCGGTGCCGAACCAGGCGGTTCAACCGCCAGCCGGCGGCGCGCACCAGCAGCAACGCGATCACCGCGCTCGCGGTGCTGGCGATCACCGCGATCGCCACACCCATCAGCGGGCCGAACAGCAGGCCCGCGGCCAGGGTGAACGCCGTCCGCGGAACCGGCACCACGGTGACCACGACGTGGGCGGCCAGGAACGCCAACGGGAACCAGGGGCCGACCGACTCCGCCCAGTCGCGCATCTGCACCGGTGTGGGCAGGGGCAGCCACGACGCGGCCACGATCAGCAGTGTGATACCGACCACTGTGGCGATCGCCCGGGGCCGCGACAGCAGACGCGCGGCCGCGCCCAGCGCGCCCGCGAGGTCGCGCAGCGTCCGGTTGATTCTGCAGGTGGCGGAAGCCGTCACGCCTGTAAAGGGTACGGGCCGCAGATGAATAACTCGTATCGCGAGCCTGGCGTTTCACCGCCGGGAGCCGCGATCGTCGTGCCGCGCGGTTTTCTGCCGACAGGCCCGATCAATTAGCCTCATTAGTAAGTCGCAGGCCCCATTTGCTGGCAAAAAGGGAGCAATCGGTGTCCATTGATGTACCCGACCTCGCCGAACTAGAACAGGTTCGCGGGCGTTGGCGCAGTGCGGTCGCCGGCGTGCTGTCGAAGAGCACCCGGAAGGACCCCGAGGAGCTCGGGGACCAGCCCGAGCGCCTGCTGGAAACCCCGACCTATGACGGCATCGCCATCCGGGCGCTGTACACGGCGCTGGACGAGCTGCCGGAACCGCCGCTGCCGGGCGAGTGGCCCTATGTGCGGGGCGCCGACGCGCTGCGCGATGTGCGGACGGGCTGGCGGGTGGCCGAGGCGTTCCCCGCCGACCGCGTCGCCGGGGTGGCCGCCACGGACGTCAACTCCGCGGTGCTCGAGGCGCTTGGCAACGGGGCCAGCGCGCTGGTGCTGCGCGTGGGGGAGTCCGGCGTTACCGTCGACCAGCTCGAGCACGCCCTCGAGGGTGTGCACCTGAGCATGGCGCCGGTGATCATCGACGCGGGCGCGGACTACTCCGCCGCCGCCGACGCCATGGTGACGATGGCGACCCGGGTCGAGGCCGACCAGCGCGAGCTGCTTTCGATCGACCTGGGCGGCGACCCGCTCACCGCGGCGCTGAGCGACCGTCCCGCGCCTTCGCTCGACGAGGTCGTCGCGGTCGCGCAGCGCGCGGCCGGTGAGCGCGGCGTGCGGGCGATCACCGTCGACGGCCCGGCCTTCCACAACCTCGGCGCCAGCGCGACGTGGGAGCTGGCCGGCGCCGTCGCGGCCGGGGTGGCCTACCTGCGGCGGCTCACCGAGTCGGGCATGCCGGTCGGCGACGCGCTGCGGCAGATCAGCTTCCGGCTGGCCGCCGACGACGACCAATTCGGGACGCTGGCCAAGATGCGGGCGGTGCGTCACCTGTGGGCGCGGGTCGCCGAGGTCGTCGGCGACCCGGACGGCGGTGCCCTCACGGTGCACGCGGAAACGTCGCTGCCGATGATGACCCAGCGCGACCCGTGGGTGAACATGCTGCGTTGTACGTTGGCCGCCTTCGGTGCCGGCGTCGGCGGCGCCGACACGGTGCTGGTGTTGCCCTTCGACGTGGCGATCCCGGGCGGCTTCCCCGGCACCGCGAGAAGCTTCGCGCGCCGGATCGCCCGCAACACCCAGCTCCTGCTGCTGGAGGAGTCGCACGTAGGCCGGGTGTTGGATCCGGCCGGCGGCTCGTGGTTCGTCGAGGACCTCACCGCGCGGCTCGCGGAGCGGGCCTGGGAGCACTTCCAGGCCATCGAGGCGCGCGGCGGATTCGTCGAGGCGCAGCACTACGTCGCCGACCAGATCGCCGAGGTCGCCGCCCGGCGCGCCGACGACATCGCGCACCGTCGCACCGCGATCACCGGCGTCAACGAATTCCCGAACCTCACCGAACCCGTTCTGCCGCAACATGACTCGTCGGCTTCCCCCCTGGCCGCCGGCAACCTGCGGCGCTATGCCGCCGCGTTCGAGGCGCTGCGGGATCGCTCCGATGCCTTCCTGGCCCGCACCGGGGCGCGCCCGCAGGCGCTGTTGCTCCCGTTGGGTCCCCTGGCCGAGCACAACATCCGGGCCACCTTCGCCGCCAACCTGCTGGCGTCGGGCGGCATCGAAGCCGTCAACCCGGGAACGGTCGACGCCGCCGCCGTCGCCGGGGCCGTCGCCGAAGCCGGTTCGCCGGCGGTCGCCGTCATCTGCGGCACCGACAAGCGCTACCAGGACGAGGCCGCGGCGATCGTCGAGGCGGCCCGGGCCGCCGGCGTGTCGCGGGTCTGCCTGGCCGGGCCGGAAAAGGCCGTTGGCGATGCCGAGCACCGGCCCGACGAATTTCTGACCGCCAAAATCGATGCGGTCGAAGCCCTTTCGAACCTGCTCACTCGACTGGGAGCGTAACCGCGATGACGACAACCGCACCTGTGATCGGTAACTTCGCCGACGTCCCGCTGGCCGGCGACCGGCCGCTGCCGCCGCCCAGCGAAGCCGCCGTCGACAAGCATGTCGCCGCGGCGGCGGCCGCGCACTGGTACACGCCCGATCAGCTCGAGTGGCAGACCCCGGAAGACATCACCGTCAGGCCGGTGTACATCGGCGCCGACCGGGCCGCCGCGGTGGCCGGCGGTTACCCGCTGAACACCTTCCCCGGCGAGCCGCCCTTCCTGCGCGGCCCGTACCCCACCATGTACGTCAACCAGCCGTGGACCATCCGCCAGTACGCGGGTTTCTCCACCGCCGCGGAGTCGAACGCGTTCTATCGCCGCAACCTCGCGGCCGGCCAGAAGGGCCTGTCGGTGGCCTTCGACCTGGCCACCCACCGCGGCTACGACTCCGACCATCCCCGCGTCCAGGGTGATGTCGGAATGGCCGGCGTGGCAATCGATTCCATTCTGGACATGCGGCAGCTGTTCGACGGCATCGACCTGTCGACCGTGAGCGTGTCGATGACCATGAACGGTGCCGTGCTGCCGATCCTGGCGCTGTACGTGGTGGCCGCCGAGGAGCAGGGCGTGCCGCCGGAGAAGCTGGCGGGCACCATCCAGAACGACATCCTCAAAGAATTCATGGTGCGCAACACCTACATCTATCCGCCCAAGCCGTCGATGCGCATCATCTCCGACATCTTCGGCTACACCAGCGCGAAGATGCCGAAGTTCAACTCCATCTCGATCTCCGGCTATCACATCCAAGAGGCGGGTGCCACAGCGGATTTGGAGCTGGCCTACACGCTGGCCGACGGTGTCGACTACATCAAGGCGGGCCTGGACGCCGATCTGGACATCGACAAGTTCGCGCCGCGGCTGTCGTTCTTCTGGGGCATCGGGATGAACTTCTTCATGGAGGTCGCCAAGCTGCGAGCCGGCCGGCTGCTGTGGAGCGAACTGGTCGCCCAGTTCAACCCGAAGAACACGAAATCGCTTTCGCTGCGCACACATTCGCAGACCTCGGGCTGGTCGCTGACCGCGCAGGACGCCTTCAACAACGTGGCGCGCACCTGCATCGAGGCGATGGCCGCGACCCAGGGGCACACCCAGTCGCTGCACACCAACGCCCTCGACGAGGCGCTGGCGCTGCCCACCGACTTCTCGGCGCGGATCGCGCGCAACACCCAGCTGCTGCTGCAGCAGGAGTCGGGCACCACGCGGCCCATCGACCCCTGGGGCGGCTCGTACTACGTGGAGTGGCTGACCCATCAGCTCGCCCAGCGGGCCCGCGCTCACATCGCCGAGGTCGCCGAGCGCGGCGGCATGGCCCAGGCCATCAGCGACGGCATCCCCAAGCTGCGCATCGAGGAGGCGGCCGCGCGCACCCAGGCCCGCATCGACTCCGGGATGCAGCCGGTGATCGGCGTCAACAAATACCAGGTCGAAGAGGACCAAGAGGTCGAGGTGCTCAAGGTCGAGAACAGCCGGGTGCGCGCCGAGCAGCTGGCCAAGCTCAAGGAGCTGCGGGCCGGCCGGGACCAATCCGCCGTCGACGCCGCGCTCGCCGAGCTGTCCCGGGCCGCCGCGGCGCACGGCCGCGCCGGGGAGGACGGGCTGGGTAATAATCTGCTGGCACTGGCGATCAACGCCGCCCGGGCCAAGGCGACGGTCGGGGAGATCTCCGACGCGCTGGAAAAGGTATACGGGCGGCACCAGGCGGAGATCCGCACCATCGCCGGCGTGTACCGCGACGAAGCCGGAAAGGCCACCAACATCGCCACCGCCACCGAACTGGTCGAGAAGTTCGCCGAGGCCGACGGCCGCCGGCCCAGGATCCTGGTGGCGAAGATGGGCCAGGACGGGCACGACCGGGGCCAAAAGGTGATCGCGACGGCCTTCGCCGACCTCGGGTTCGACGTCGATGTCGGCTCACTGTTCTCCACACCCGAGGAGGTGGCCCGCCAGGCCGCCGACAACGACGTGCACGTCGTCGGCGTTTCCTCGCTGGCCGCCGGCCACCTGACGCTCGTTCCGGCGCTGCGCGAGGCGCTCGCCGCGGTCGGACGGCCCGACATCATGATCGTGGTCGGCGGGGTGATCCCGCCCGGCGACTTCGACGAGCTGTATGCGGCCGGGGCCGCCGCCATCTTCCCGCCCGGGACGGTGATCGCCGACGCCGCGATCGGCCTGCTGCACAAGCTCGCCGAGCGGCTGGGTTACGACCTGGGCCAGTGACGCCAGTCATCGATGGTCGCGGGCGTAACGCCATGGCGAAAAACGGCCCGATATTTCGCCCTGGCGTTACAACAGGCCGGCGAAAATGACTGACTCCGTCGACGAGCTCGCCAAGGCCGTTCGCGGGGGCGACCGCGCGGCGCTGCCCCGGGCCATCACGCTGCTGGAGTCGACCCGCGCCGACCATCACGAGAAGGCCCAGCGGCTGCTGCTGGAGCTGACCCCGGACTCGGGCAACGCCCACCGCGTCGGCATCACCGGGACGCCCGGGGTGGGGAAGTCGACCACCATCGAGGCGCTCGGCATGCATCTGATCGAGCAGGGGCATCGGGTCGCAGTGCTGGCCGTCGACCCGTCGTCGACGCGCACCGGTGGATCGATTCTCGGCGACAAGACCCGGATGGCGCGCCTGGCGGTGCACCCGGACGCCTACATCCGGCCGTCGCCGACGTCGGGAACTCTGGGCGGCGTGGCAAAGGCCACCCGGGAGACGGTGGTGCTGTTGGAGGCCGCCGGCTTCGACGTGATCATCATCGAGACCGTCGGTGTCGGCCAGTCCGAGGTGACGGTGGCCAACATGGTCGACACGTTCGTCTTGCTGACCCTGGCGCGCGGCGGCGATCAGCTGCAGGGCATCAAAAAGGGTGTGCTCGAGCTGGCCGACATAGTGGTGGTGAACAAGGCCGACGGCGAGCATCTGGCGGAGGCGCGGGTGGCCGCCCGCGAACTGTCCTCGGCGATCAGGTTGATCCATCCGCGCGAAACGCTTTGGCGGCCGCCGGTTCTCACGATGAGCGCGATGGAGGGGACCGGGCTCGAAGAATTGTGGGACACCATCGAACGTCATCGCCAGGTGCTCACCGAGGCCGGCGAGTTCGAGGCGCGCCGGCGGGCCCAGCAAGTCGACTGGACGTGGCAGCTGGTGCGCGACACCGTCTTGGACCGGGTGCTGTCCAACCCGAAGGTGCGCAAGCTGCGCGCCGACGTCGAACGCCGGGTCAAGGCGGGGGAGCTGACCCCCGCGCTGGCCGCCGAGCAAATATTAACGGCCGCGTCAGAATAACGGATAGATAAACAATCCGATTTCGCTCCGGGAGGGTGTGAAATCCAAGTAAATTCAAAAATGTGACGGTGGAAACCCGAGTCGATCGCCGCGCGGTCCCTGTCCACGATGACCCTGACGCAGGTCACCGTGTGTCCGGTGCGGCGGACTCACACTTCGGATGCGTCGTTCGCAGTTTCTCGACCATGTTCCCGGCCCGCCGGTTCGGCGGCGGCGCTCTGGCCGTGTATCTCGACGGCCAGCCCGTCGTCGATGTTTGGACCGGGTGGTCCGACCGGGGCGGCCACCGGCCGTGGTCGGCCGACAGCGCGCCGATGGTGTTCTCGGCGACGAAGGGAATGGCCGCCACCGTCATTCACCGGCTCGCCGACCGCGGGCTGATCGACTACGACGCCCCCGTTGCCGAGTACTGGCCGGAGTTCGCGGCCAACGGCAAGGGGAGCCTCACCGTGCGCGACGTGATGAGGCACACCGCCGGCCTGTCGGGCCTGCGTGGCGCCAGCACCGAAGACCTGCTGAACCACGTCGTGATGGAAGAACGACTCGCCGCCGCGGCGCCCGGGCGACTGCTGGGCAAGCCGGCGTATCACGCGCTGACCTTCGGCTGGCTGATGTCCGGCCTGGTCCGGTCCGTGACGGGAAAAGGAATGCAGGCGCTGATCCGCGAGGAGCTCGCCGAGCCGCTGGGCACCGACGGGCTGTACCTGGGTCGGCCGCCGGCCGGCGCGCCGACGCGGGTCGCCGAGATCATCGCCCCGCAGAACCTCGTCCGGAACCCGCTGCTGAGCTGCGTGACGCGCAAGGTGGCCAACCAGCTGTCCGGGGGATTCCGGTCCATGTACTTCCCGGGCATGGTCGCCGCCGTGCAGGGTGACATTCCCTTGCTGGATGCGGAGATCCCGGCGGCCAACGGGGTGGCGACGGCCCGGGGGCTGGCGCGGATGTACGGGGCCATCGCCAACGGCGGCGAGGTCGACGGCATCCGGTTCCTGTCCAGGGAGATGGTCGCCGGCCTGACCGGTCGACGCAGCCTGCGGCCGGACCGAAACCTGTTCGTGCCATTGGCATTCCACCTGGGCTACCACAGCTTGCCCATCGGCAACGTGATGCCCGGCTTCGGCCATGTCGGGCTGGGCGGCTCGCTCGGCTGGACCGACCCGGCGAGCGGGCTGGCGTTCTCGCTGGTGCACAACCGGCTGCTGACGCCATTCGTGATGACCGATCACGCGGCGTTCGTCGGCCTGTATGCGCTGATCCGCAAGGCCGCCGAGAGGGCGCGTAAACGCGGCTTCGAACCGGTCACCGAATACGGCGCGCCCTTCTTCGAGCCGGGAGCCGTCGCGGGCTAACCCTGCAAAGGATGCGCAGATGGTTGCGCGGACGGCGCTCAAGCGCGGCACCGCGGTGGCGGGCACCGGAAAAGCCCAGCTCAGTCATGCCGCTAAGCGGTCCGATTAATCCTGGTCTACTGCGGTCTTTACGTAGTTGACATGTGTTTCATCGAACCAGCCTGCAAAGTCAAAGAATCGGTAATAATCCCGCGATAGACCTGGCGCTGATGTCGCGCACGACTTGGAAGGCTGACGCTGGATGAAATGGGCCCGCATGGCTAGACCCGCCGAAAGCATTGCCGGCACCGGTAATCTGCTCGAGCGTTCGACCGCGACGCGCCCTCTCGCCTTATTTGTCCTGGGGATGGGGAGGTCTGGGACGTCGGCACTGACGCGGGTCCTTTCGCTATGCGGTGCCACGCTCCCGGCCGGGATGATGGGGGCCGACGAAACCAACCAGCGCGGCTACTGGGAGCCGCGCGAGTCGCTCCTTCTCAACAGGTCGATCCTGGAGCGCCGCGGAAGCGCATGGTGGGACCCGTCGCTGCGCGTGCTGGAGGAAGGCGCCTTCACCCCGGCGGAGCGGGCGGCGTGCACCGCCGACGTCGCGGCTTACCTGAGGTCGCTGCCGGACGCACCGCTGCTGGTCATCAAGGACCTGCAAATTGTGGTGCTCGCGGAGATGTGGTTCGAGGCGGCCCGCGAGGCGGGTCTCGATGTCGCCGTCGTGATCGCGGTGCGTCGCCCGCAGGAGGTGATCGCGTCGCTTGGGAAGGCCACCGGGGCGTCGCCGGAACTCGCGAGTGCCCTGTGGCTGAAGGGAAATCTGCTGGCCGAGCGCCACTCGCGGGGCGTGCCCCGGGTGTTCGTCGAGTACACGCAACTCCTCGAGAACTGGCGCCGCGAGGTGAAGCGGATTTCCGCCGCGCTGGAGATCGACCTGCGCGCGGACGAGGAAAGCGCGGTCGATGAGTTTCTCACCCCCGATCTGCGGCGCAACCGGGACAGTGGCCCGGTGATCAACCGCTTCGGCACCGACTGGATGTCGGCGGTCTACGAGGCGATGCACGCCGCGGCGCTGGACGGGTCGCCGGACATAGCGACGTTGGATCGTGTGTTCGAGGCGTACCGGGCCAGCGAACATGATTTCCGGCTCGCGTTGGAAGACGCCCGCAGCCACTCCAACCGCTTCACCGCCAGGCTGCTCCGCCCGTCTCTCATGAGGCCGGCGCTCGAGGTTGTCGCGATGGCGCACCGACGCAGGGGCACCTGGGCTTAGCTGCCCAGCCGGGATCGGCAATCCCGGTGGCCGCGGGAGTGTGCCCGATATGATCGACCGGATCGCGCTCTCGGCAACGTGCGCTCGTCACCTACCTGCAGACCAATGGGAGGTCTCGGCTCTTGTCAGCGTCCGTGCTCATCACTGGAGGAGCGGGGTTCATCGGGTCGGCGCTGGCGCACCGCCTCGTCGAGGACGGTTACGACGTCGCGGTGATGGATGTCTTGCACCCACAGGTGCACAGGCGAGACCGGCCGATCGACCTGCCATCGTCGGTCCGGTTGTTCACCGGCGATGTCACCCACGCCCCCGATTGGGACGCGGTGCTGCGGTTGTACCGTCCGTCGCAAATCGTCCACCTGGCGGCCGAGACAGGAACGGCGCAGTCCCTGTCGGAAGCTACACGCCATGGTTCGGTGAACGTGGTGGGCACGACCCAGCTCCTCGACGCCTTGAGCCGCTCCGGAATTGTCCCCGACCAGCTCGTGCTGGCGTCGTCGCGGGCGGTTTACGGCGAAGGTGCGTGGCAAGCCGGCACCTATGTCTTCTATCCGCGACCGCGCAGCCACGCACAGCTCGTGGCCGGCCAGTGGGATCCCCTGGGGCCCGAGGGTGAACCTGCGGTGCCGCTGCCGAGCTGCGCGAGCGCAACGGAAGCCCGGCCAACCAACGTTTACGCCGCGACCAAGCTCGCCCAGGAGCACCTGCTGACGGCCTGGACGGCCGCGCACGACACCAAGGTCAGCGTGCTCCGGCTGCAGAATGTCTACGGTCCGGGCCAGTCGCTAACGAATTCATACACGGGAATCGTCGCCCTGTTCGCCCGGTTAGCGTGCCACGGCCAATCGCTAGAGGTGTACGAAGACGGCCGGATCGTGCGTGATTTCGTGTACATCGATGACGTCGTCGACGCGCTGTGCGCGGCCCTGCGGCGGCCCGCGACCGAGTCGCGCCGCCTCGACATCGGGTCGGGGAGCGGGACCACCATTCACGAGCTGGCCAACAAGGTCGCCGCCCTGTGCGACGCCCCGGACCCGACTGTCGTCCCGAAATTCCGCGACGGTGACGTGCGCGCCGCGAGTTGCGACATCGCGCAGGCCGAAACCGAGCTGGACTGGCGCCCGAAGTGGACCCTCGACGACGGTTTGCTCGCATTGCTGGAATGGATCGGCAAGCAATCCGAATCCTCCGGCTGACCGAACAAAAGCGCCGGCTGCGCCATGTCAAGAACCATAAGCGCGCGACGGGATCGGCCGTGCCCCCAGCAAACGGCGTAGCTTTGGATGGCACGGTGCGGCGATGTGAAGCATATGATGTCCGCAAGGGGCTGACCGGTGGTCAGGCGGCAAGTCACTCGTTGGCTGCGCGGTACAGGTGAAGGGGCCGAGGGTTGGCGAGAATGATGGAAGCATCCGAATCGCATAGGCGGCCGGAACGGACGTCTAGGCTGATCAAAGGGATGAAGTTCGTGCGAACCAGGGGGCAGCCTTGACCGTCGCTGATCGCGGCATGCGATCGTCATTTGTGGATACGCGATCGGCGTACCTTGACTTGCTGCGGCGCAACCTCACCCGGTACGGCAGTGACGAGTTGGTGCCTGTCGGCTGGTACTTCTTTGGACGGCCAATGCTCAGCACCCGCAAATTCATGCTGGTGCGGAAGCGCCCGTTCAATCCGCACACGCGCGGCCTGGGGCTCGATTGGCCCGCGGATGCCCTGACGATGATCGGGATGCAGAGGCTGACGAGTTTGCAGCACTGCGTCGAGACCGTTCTGAACGAGGACATCCCCGGCGACTTGGTCGAATGCGGGGTGTGGCGCGGCGGGGCGTCGATCTTGATGCGCGCGGTGCTGGCCGCCTACGGCGATAAGAAGCGACGTGTGTGGCTGGCCGATTCGTTCGAGGGGGTTCCGCCCCCGGACACCGCGCATTACGAAGCGGACAAGGCCATCCGGCTGCACCGCGCCGCCGGCGTGCTGGCCGTGTCGGAGGCACAAGTCAGGGCGAATTTCGAGGGCTATGGGTTGCTGGATGACCAGGTCCGATTCCTGCCGGGCTGGTTCAAGGACACGCTGCAGGACGCCCCGATTGATCGCATCTCCGTGCTGCGGCTGGATGGCGACCTGTACGAATCGACGATCCAAGCTCTCGATGCGCTCTACCCGCGGCTGTCGCCGCGAGGCTTCTGCATCATCGACGACTACCACCCGATCGAGGCGTGTCGGCAAGCTGTCACCGACTACCGGACGAAGCATGGCATCACCTCCGAGATCGTGGAGATCGACGGCACCGGGGTGCTGTGGCGTAAGGAATGACGACCCGCTGCGCCGTCGTCGACCTGCCCACACCGATGCCCGGATTCGCCGATATTTAAGGTGATGTCGGTGCATCATTCCGCCGATGGCACAACGGAAGGGCCCAAATCCGCGATGAAATTGGTGCTGGCGAGCTATGGCACGCGCGGCGACATCGAGCCTTCCGTGGTGGTCGCCCGTGAATTGGTCCGCCGGGGCCACGACGTGCGCATGGCGGTCCCGCCGGACTCGATCGCCTTCACGGAATCGGCCGGGCTGGCGGCGGTCCCGTACGGGCTGGAATCGCAGGCGTGGCTGGACCTCTATCGCAACTTCTGGACGTCCTTCTTCGGCCCGTTCTGGCGGATCCGGGAGCTGAGGTCGATGTGGCGCGAAATGTGGGATCTCAGCGACCAGAGCTGGGCGCAGATGAACACCACCCTGGTGTCGCTGGCCGACGGTGCGGATCTGCTGTTGGCCGGGCAAAGCTATCAGGAGCCCGCCGCCAACGTCGCGGAGTACTACGACATCCCGTTGGCGACGCTGCATCACGTCCCCATGCGGCCGAACGGCCAAGTGGTTTCGATCCTGCCGGCTCCGTTGGGGCGCTCGGCGATGACGGCGTTCGACTGGTTCAGTTGGCGCCTGAACAAGAAGGTCGAGGATGCGCAGCGCCGCGAACTCGGCCTGCCCCGGGCGACGGGTCCCTCGCCGCGACGGATTGCCCAGCGCGAATCACTGGAAATCCAGGCCTACGACGAGGTTTGCTTTCCCGGGTTGGCGGCCGAATGGGCGAAATGGGATGGCCTACGGCCATTTGTGGGCCCGCTGACAATGGAATTGACCACCAGCGCCGACGACGACGTGGCGTCATGGATCGCCGCGGGAACGCCGCCGATTTGCTTTGGATTCGGCAGCATGCCGGTCGAATCCCCGGTCGACACCGTCGAAATGATCGGTGCGGCCTGCGCGGAATTGGGCGAACGGGCGCTGATTTGCGCCGGTTGGAGCGATTTCAGCGATGTGCCACTGCCCGAGCACGTCAAGGTGGTGGGTGCGGTGAATTATGCCGCGGTCTTTCCCGCCTGCCGCGCGGTCGTACACCATGGCGGCTCGGGCACCACGGCGGCAAGCCTGCGGGCCGGAGTCCCGACGCTAATACTCTCGATGGATGTCAATCAGACCGTCTGGGGAGCACAGCTCAAACGATTGAAAGTCGGTACCACACGGCGGTTTTCGGCCACCACCCGGGAAACGCTGTTGGCGGATCTGCGCCGGATACTCGATCCGGATTGCGGCGTGCGCGCGCGCGAGATCGCCCGGCATATGACCAAACCGGCTGAAAGCGTCGTCAAGGCCGCCGACGTGGTGGAGAAGTTTGCCAGCTCTCGGAGTCGCGCGTGATCGGCAAACCGACAGCCCGAGTGCGTCCCGCGTGTCAGCGTTGTGACCCCTGGTACCGGTGCCGCGCAAGTTTCGGCTTCTCGAGACATGCGACCCCTCTTTCTGGCAGACTGATGGCTGATCAGCCGACGATGCCTGGGGGCCGGGCAAGCCGCCGACAGTCGTCATAGTCCAATGGTCGGGGGGATAGGGCCGATGATTTTGGCTTTGTCGTACCCCACGGTGTCCGGTGAGAATTGCCGGCCGCCCGCTCGCGGAACCTCACGCCCCACGCCATGCAATGAAAACCCAGTCAATCCCAATCGAGAAGGGAGAGGCCGAAATTAGGGCCGGAAGACCCTATCTGAGGAGTTGCTTGCGCATGGAAAAAGTGATTAGGGTTACAACGCGATGAAATTTGCTGTGGCAAGCTATGGGACGCGGGGTGATATCGAGCCGTGCCTTGCTATCGGCCGGGAATTGGCGCGCAGAGGGCACGCAGTGCGCATGGCCGTTCCGCCCAATCTCGTTGAGCTCGCTCAGGAAGCGGACCTTGCGGCCATCGGCTATGGACCCGATATGCACGACTTCTGGAGCGACGAATTCATACGCGACTTCTGGAAGAATTTCGCGCGGGGCCCCATCAAGTTGATGCGCGACGCGTGGGAGCCGGTGCTGCGAAACTGGCAGCAGATGAGTTCGTCACTCGTGGCGGTTGGGGCGGACGCGGATTTGCTCTTTACGGGCCAGCTCTACCAGGACCTCGCCGTCAACGTCGCGGACTACTACGGCATTCCGATGGCCACGCTGCATTACATCCCGATGCGGCCCAACGGCGAGCTGATTCCCGCGCTGCCCGGACCGATGGTCCGTACCGGGATGGCGGTGTACGACTGGATGTGCTGGCGGATGAACAAGAAGGCCGAGGACAGGCAGCGCCGTGAACTCGGCCTGCCGACGGCCACGGTCGCCTCGCCGCGCCGGATCGCCGAGCGCGGGTCCCTGGAGATTCAGGCCTACGACGAGGTGTGTTTCCCCGGCCTGGCCGCCGAGTGGGCGAAATGGCGCGAACAACGGCCGTTCGTGGGCTCGCTGACTATGGAGTTGACCACCGACGCCGACGACGAGGTGTTGTCCTGGATTGCGAAGGGCGCGCCGCCGATCTGCTTCGGCTTCGGGAGCATGCCGGTCGCAGAGTCTCCGGCGGACACGGTCGCCTTGATCAGCGCGGCCTGCGAGGAGCTTGGGGAGCGGGCGCTGGTCTGCTCCGGCTGGAGTGACTTCAGTAGTGTTCCGCAGTCCGACCACGTCAAGGTGGTGGGCGTAGTGAATTACACGAAGATCTTCCCCGCCTGTCGGGCGGTGGTTCACCACGGCGGCTCGGGCACCACGGCCGCCGGTTTGCGTGCCGGAATTCCGACGTTGATTCTATGGACGGCGGGGGACCAGCCCTTCTGGGGATCGCACATCAAGCAATTGCAGGTGGGCACTTCCCGGCGCTTTTCGGCGAGTACCCGCGAAACGCTGGTCAAGGACCTGCGGAAGATCCTGGCCCCGGAATGCACTGCTCGCGCGCGCGAGATTTCCAGCCGGATGAGCAAACCTTCCGAGAGCGTGGGGCGCGCTGTCGACCTGCTGGAGAAGTTCGCCCTCTCGGGACGCTGCGATCGAGCCGCCGGTCCGCAGCGTTGTCGCTGAGCTGAAGGCGAGTCGACATCCAAGTGGGCAGTTCGGGCCAAGTTGACGGATAGACTGCGAAACGCGTTGAGGGCGTCGAGGGACGTCTAGGCTCGTCACCGGGAGTATCACCATGCGGATTAAGGGGCAACTTTGGCCGTGACTGATCACGACACGCGGTTCGCATACCTCGACTTGCTCCGACGCGACCTGACCAGGTACGGCAACGACGAGTTGGTGCCCGTGGGCTGGTACCGGCTAGGACGCCCCTTGTTCAGCACCCGCAATTTCATGCTCGTGCGCAAGCGTCCGTTCAATCAGCACGCCCGCGACCTGGGCCTCGACTGGCCGGCGGACGCCTTGACCATGATCGGAATGCAGCGGCTGACCAGCCTGCAGCATTGCGTGGAGACGGTGCTGGAGGAGGACATCCCCGGTGACCTGGTCGAGTGTGGGGTGTGGCGCGGCGGGGCGTCGATCTTGATGCGCGCGGTGCTGGCCGCCTACGGGGACGAGAAGCGGTGTGTCTGGCTGTGCGACTCGTTCGCCGGCGTACCGCCGCCGGACGTCGCAAACTACAAGCAGGACAAAGGGATCAAGCTGCACCGTCATGCGCGCATCCTGGGAATACCGGAAGCCGAAGTGCGGGCTAATTTCGAGCGTTACGGGTTGCTCGACGACCAGGTCCGGTTTGTTCCCGGCTGGTTCAAGGACACGCTGCAGGATGCGCCGATCGACCGGATCTCCGTGCTGCGGCTCGACGGCGACCTGTACGAGTCGACGATCCAAGCGCTCGATGCGCTTTACCCGCGGCTGTCGCCAGGTGGCTTCTGCATCGTCGACGACTACCACGCGATCAAGGCATGCGCGCAGGCGGTGGCGGACTATCGGGAAAAACACGGGGTGACCGCGGAGATCGTCGAAATCGACGGCACCGGCGTGTTGTGGCGCAAGTAGACCGCGTCCGATTGTTCGCTGCGGGTGCCTGAACGGGCGCCGAAATTTGGTGGCTACCAAAAGCTTTGCCATTCGGACGGCCGAACCGGTGAACCCATCGCATTTGTCGCGGGCGAACGGTCCGCCAGTGTTATGGTTGCCGCCGTGGCTACAGGGCTGACAACCGCAACCCGCCTGCGGATGTGGTGGGTACGCACCGAGTACTGGCTCGCGCGGACTATTCTTCCCGACGTCTACGCCAACGACGCGCTGGTCACGTTCAACAACTATCACGCGTTCCTCGACGATCCGGATTTCCAGCGCGCCTACCGGCGCGGCGCGCGCTCGCTGGGCAGAGAGGATTGGTATCAGTGGCAGTGGCGCGTGCACGTGGGGCTGTGGGCGGCGGCCAGCGCCAGCGAGCTTGACGGTGACTTCGTCGAATGCGGCGTCAGCTACGGCTTCTTGAGCAGCGCCATCATGGAGTATCTGGACTGGGACCGGCTGGGGAAGACGTTCTACTTGCTGGATACGTTCGCCGGGATCGATCCGCGCTTCGTCACCGAGAACGAACGCCGGGCCGGGGCATTGGAAATCAGCGAAGGACACCTGCGTAACGGGATGTACGCCAGTGGGGTCGAGAGCGTTCGCGCGAATTTCGCGGAGTGGCATAACCACCGCATCATCGTCGGCGCGGTTCCGGAGACGCTCGACGAGGTCGATGCGACCACCGTGGCCTACTTGCACATCGACATGAACTGCGCACCACCGGAAGTCGCCGCGTTGCGTTATTTCTGGCCACGGCTCACCCCCGGTGCCTTCGTGCTCCTGGATGACTACGCGAATCGGGGGCGTGACGAGCAACGTCGCGCCATGGACGCGGTGGCGAATGAACTGGGCGTGAAGATCTGCGCATTGCCCACGGGGCAGGGCCTGCTCATCAAGCCGGCGCGCTAAGGAAGGCCTTCTTCCTGGCGAGCGGCGCTTTCCAAGAGATCCGCGGCCCGGGCGACGCTCTCGGCGGGGGTAGTCATCCGGCCGGCGAGTTCGCGGGCTTGAACCGCATATTCCGGGGCCAGGATCTCGCGGAGGTCCGCGACAAGCGATTCCTGGGTGGTGTCGGAAAAGCGCCGGGCGGTTCCCACCTTGAGGCGCTTAACCTGGTTGCCCCAATAGGGCTGGTCGGCCGAGCTCCAGAGAATCAAGGTGGGGATGCCGGCACGCAGGCTTGCGGCCGTGGTGCCCGAGCCACCGTGATGAACGACCGCTCGGCAGGCCGGGAAGACCGATGCGTAATTCACCACGCCGACCACCTTGACGTGGTCGAGATGCGGCACGCCGCTGAAATCAGTCCCCCCGAAACAGAGCAGCGCCCGCTCGCCTAACTCCGCGCAGGCCGAACTGATCATTTCGACTGTGGCGGAGGGAGATTCGAGCGGTATGCTGCCCGAACCGAAGCAAATCGGCGGTGTTCCCGCGGCGATCCACGACGCCACGTCCTCGTCGGCATCCGTGGTCAACTCCATGGTCAGGGCGCCGACGAAGGGTCGTCGATCGCTCCATTTTTTCGCCCATTCGGCAGCCAGGCCTGGAAAGCAAACCTCGTCGTAGGCCTGGATTTCCAGCGACCCGCGCTCGGCGATCCGCCGCTGCGACCGACGGGTCGCCTTCGGCAGGCCCAATTCACGGCGCTGTGCGTCCTCGACGTCCCGCGTCGCGCGCCAAAACAACCACTCGATCGTCGTCATCGCGGAGCGGACCAGCGGCGACGGCAGACTCGGAACGAGCTGGCCGTTGGCCCGCATGGGGAAGTGATGCAGCGAGGCGAGCGGGATGTCGTAGTGCTCCGCAACGTTGGCGGCGGCCTGCTCGAAGTTCAGGCCGGTGGCGAGCAGATCGGCGCCGTCCGCCAGCGTTTTGAGCGTGGTACTCACATCGGCCCAATGCCGGATGAGGGGTTCCCAGACCTTGAGCACCACCCCGGTCGGCTCGCGGAAAAAGTCCTTCCACATGTTGCGCAGGAATTCCTCGTCCAGGAACTCCTGCACTGTCGGTCCGTAGGGCACCGCCGTAAGCCCGATGGATTCGACAAATCTCACGAGTTCCGGCGGGACGGCCAAATGAACTCGGTGGCCTCTGCGCAGCAGTTCGCGGCCGACGGCGGCGGACGGCTCGATGTCTCCACGAGTTCCGTAACTCGCCAGGGCAAATTTCATGCTTCTAGCATTATCAGTGCGGACGCCCCGCGCCGGCGAAGGCCTCCACGAGATTGGCGGCCTTCGCGACGCTTTCGGCGGGCTTGGTCATCCTGGTCGCGATCTCGCGGGCGCGGGAGACACATTCCGGGGCGAGAACCACACGCAGGTCTTCCACCAGCGATTCGCGTGTGGTGGCCGAAAACGGGCGGGCGGTACCCACTCTCAACCGTTTCACCTGCCCCGCCCAGATCCGCTGATCGCCGGTGCTCCAGAGGCTCAATGTCGGAACTCCGGCGCGCAGGCCTGCGGCGGTGGTGCCCGCGCCGCTATGGTGTACTACCGCACGGCAAGCGGGGAAGACCGCCGCGTAGTTGACCGGGCCCACCACCTTGACTTGGTCGGCATGGGCCACGCCGCTGAAGTCGCTCCAGCCCGAGCAAATCAATGCCCGTTCGCCCAGCTGCTCGCAGGCGGCACCGATCATGGCGACCGTGTCCGAGGGAG
The DNA here is from genome assembly GCF_010731655.1 of Mycobacterium paraseoulense. Classification (NCBI taxonomy): domain Bacteria; kingdom Bacillati; phylum Actinomycetota; class Actinomycetes; order Mycobacteriales; family Mycobacteriaceae; genus Mycobacterium; species Mycobacterium paraseoulense. Next base: position 282,586 of record NZ_AP022619.1, read on the forward strand.
ATTTAACCGCTGTACTGCCGAATCCGAAGCAGATCGGCGGTGTTCCCGCTGCGATCCATGACGCGACGTCTTCGTCGGCATCCGTGCTCAGCTCCATGGTCAGCGTGCCGATAAAGGGCCGTCGCCCATCCCATTTCGCCCATTCTGCCGCCAGGCCGGGGAAGCAGACTGCGTCGTAGGCCTGGATTTCCAGCGAACCGCGGGCGGTGATTCGCCGCGGCGCGGGTCGTTTCGCCTTGGGGAGTCCGAGTTCGCGGCGCTGGTCGTCCTCGGCCTTCTTTGTCACGCGCCACTGCGGCCAGTCCAGCGCTGCCATTGCCAAGCGCACGACGGGGGAAGGCAGGCCCGGAGCGAGCTGGCCGTTGGGCAGCATCGGGAAGTAGTGCATAGTGGCAAGCGGAATGCCGTAATACTCAGCGACGTTGGCGGGAACCCCGGGAAACCCGGGGCCGGTCAGTACGAGATCGGCCCCGTCGGCCACTGACGTCAGCGTGGCGCTCATGTCCGCCCAGGACTGGGTGAGGAGTTCCTGGGCTTCCCGCCATAACCTGACCACCTCGTCGATTCTCCAGAATCGGCGCAGAAAGTCGGTGTCCCACATGCCCTGCTGTTGATCGGGTCCATAGGGGACCGCGGCAACCCCAGCCGACTCCACGAGGCCGACGAGGTTCGGCGGGACGGCCAGGCGCACTTCGTGGCCCCTGCGCAGCAGTTCGCGGGCGACCGCGGTGGCGGGCTCAATATCGCCGCGAGTTCCGTAGCTTGCCAGGGCAAACTTCACGACACCCCTCCTTCCGGTCGTCGTCTGCTTTGGCGATGCCGGAGCCATTATGTCTGGATCTTGGACTGCCGGATGGCGTTCGGTCTTGGACGTGACCGGCGTCAGCGAGGCAAGAGCCTCACCAACCACCGCGGACGAGCAATCCGGGATCGGGCCACTGGCCACGCCCCCTCGCCCTCCTGATGAGCATCTTCATCATCGCGGCGTATCGATTCAACGCGTACAGCAACCCTTTGGAACGGGCGGCCCAAAGGCTGATCTCGAGCCGGTCCTTGTCAGAGCTCGCCAGGAAGGTCGCCGGGTGGTTGAGGGGAAAGTCCAGTTCTTCGGCATCCAGCGAAGCAAGCGAGGAATAGACGCTGTGCCGGGTCGTGTTCGTGGCCTCGGCGTGGAAGCCGATGTTTCGTATCAGGTTCCTGGCGGGAACGGCGCACAGGCCAGAGTTCGCCCATATGCTAAAGACCCACTGGTAGGCCCAAGTGTTGATGTTGCCGTCAAAAACATGTTGAAATGTCGATTCCCAGTAATACCGGCCGACCATGTTGGGCAAATACTGGTCGAAGAGCTTCCGATCTCTTATCTCCGGCCACTGCGTCATATGGACGTCATACTTCGCCCAAGCGCGCCTCCAGGTGGCCCATCCCCAGTAGTGCGGATATCTCGAGAAGTAATAACTGTCAGCGGATTCGGCGCGTCCGAACAGTCGATTGTTCCCGGAAATCATCATGACCCGCTCGTCGCTCTCGTAGCGATCCAGGAGCTCGGAGGAGTAGGGGAAGAATGAGCCCGATGGCAAGCAGTCATCTTCGAGGATGATTGCTTTGTCGATGCGCTCAAACGCCCAGGTGATACCGGAGGAGATACGAAGCCGGCAACCCAGATTGGTCTCCGAGAAGTTCCTCTCGACTTCGCAGTCCCAGTCCACTTCGTCGATGATGGCGCGCGTCGCCGCGCACTTCTCGGCCTCGCCGGGCCTTTCCGCGCGGGGGCCGTCTGCGATCACCAGAAGCTTCCTCGGCCGCGCCTCCCTGATCTTGTCGAAGACCTGCCTGGTTGTGTCCGGCCTGTTGAAGATGATGAAGATGACTGGAACGGAGTGTGCTTCGTTGATCACTTGATGCAGTCAACCACTATCGACATCGGCCTGAAGGGACGCGACACTCTCTCGTCGTTGTCCGGGGTTCTCTTGACAAAGCCTTTCGAGTAGTCAATTGGCTTCGTATGAGGAGCTCCATTTTCATCGTAGTAATGAAGGAATTCCACGGAGGAAAATTCTGTATTCCTGAGCAGCTGAGCAGCATCCTCAAATTTGGGGAACCAAACATGGCCACCCTTCACGACCGTCTTCTTGCCAAAGATCGGAGGCCGCCGTTTGTACGCCCCGCCCCCGAACGGATCGAACACGATGTTACCCTCGCCGTCTTTGACCGATCGCTCGTAGAGTAAGTCGCAGCGATAATCGGGGAGTGACAACCTGAAGAGCCCGCCCTTTTTGAGTACCCGGTATATTTCGAAAAGTGTGGCGGGGATCTTTCCATACGCGATGTGCTCGAAAACGTCCTCAGACTGGTACGTATCGACAGATTCATCGGACAGGGGCAGTGGCTTGGTAACGTCGTGACGAATATGCCACTCGTCAGCTTGTGTCAGTGACAAGCCCACCTGTTGCCGACTGCGATACTCGGGCATGTCCGGCAGATCGCCGGCGTATAAATTAACAACCGAACGTGCGGGTAGTTCGCTGAACTTCATGTGTCTATTCCTTAAATCCGACCCATGCCGTGGTACTCGAAGCCCTCAGTCCGTAGGCGTGCAGGGTCGTAGATGTTGCGGCCATCGAAGACCACCTGGCCTCGCATCGCCGACTTGACGCGCTGCCAAGACGGCCGCTGGAACTGCTTCCACTCCGTCAGCAGGAGCAACGCGTCGGCGCCCTGGACCGCGTCGTACATGTTTCCGGCGTACTCGATCGACTCTCCGAGCGCCTTTTTCGCCTTATCGGTTCCTTCGGGGTCAAAGGCCCGAACTAGCGCCCCGAGTTCGACCAGCGTTTTCGCGATGATTAACGAGGGGGCCTCGCGCACGTCGTCGGTCCGTGGCTTGAAGCTGAGTCCCCAGAGCGCGATGCGCAGGCCTTGCAGATTCTTCGTAGGCGACCCGCCCCCGAAACGGGCAACGATCTTGGACACTAGGGCGGCCTTTTGCTCGTTGTTGACCTGCTGGACCGCGCGCAGCAGACGCATGTCCGACCCCAGACCGTCGCCGGTATATAGAAGGGCCTGAACATCTTTCGGCAAGCATGACCCGCCATAGCCGATGCCGGGAAACAGGAATTCATAACCAATGCGCTTGTCCGCCCCGATGGCCTCCCGCACCGCCGAGATATCGGCACCGGCCTTCTCGCACAAGTTCGAGATCTCGTTGATAAAGGAAATCTTGGTCGCGAGAAAGGAGTTGGCCGCGTACTTCGCCATCTCGGCGCTCCTGATGTCGATGACGATCAGAGGATGAAAGGTGCGCAGGAACGGCTCGTAGAGCTCTCGCATGATATCGAGGGCGCGCTTAGAGTCGCCGCCGATGACCACGCGGTCGGGCTGCATGAAGTCGGCGACCGCTTTGCCCTGCTTCAGAAATTCGGGGTTGGACACCACGTCGAACTCGTGTTTGGCCTTGCTGCGAATGATCGCTCGAACTTCGTCGGCAGTCCCGACAGGAACGGTCGACTTGTTGACGACGACCTTGTAGCGGTCCATATAAGACCCGATATCATCAGCCGCGGAGTAGACGTGGGTGAGGTCGGCCGCACCACTCTGGCCCATGGGCGTTGGCACGGCGATGAAGATCACGTCTCCGTGTTCGATTCCGCGCCGCATGTCGGTCGTGAAGTCGATGAGCCCGTTCTCCCGGTCCGTTTCGATCAGCTCAGCCAGGCGGGGCTCGTAAATCGGGACTTCTCCCGCGAGTAGCTGGTCTATCTTGGCCTGGTCGATATCGACGCAGACGACGTCATTGCCGCTGTCCGCGAGGCAGGCACCCGTGACGAGGCCGACATAGCCGGATCCGATAACCGTAATCTTCAAGATGACCTCTTCATTTCCTTCGATCGGTCCCGTGGTCCCGAAGCCAACGGTCTCATGCGCGATCGGTCCCGAGTACATTTTCCACGGGTTGACCTAGATTCGATTTAACCCCCGGTCCGCTGTCAGAGAGCCCAACGCGGCCGTATAGCCATCAACGTCGGCGCGTTCCCCTCACAAGAACTGGCCATCGACCGGCTGCAGGAGATCCGCCTGAGCAGGCATCCGGCCCGACGCCGCCAGTTCGTTCAACTCGAGCAGTCTGGGTCGGCGCGGGTGAGGCCGGCACCATGCGTTCATACAGAGAGCGCCAGTCATCTTCAGGTCGTACACAGGGAACCCGCCGTTTGGACTGGTTTCAGGATGGTGGTGATATCGGCGAATGAATTGGGTGGCTGTCGGCAAGGACTGGCTCAAAGAAGATTGGTCGAAATCTTCGGTGACGTGGGATCAGTGAGAGGCCAGGTTTCACTAAACGCCTTGGTGCGCAACTGGAAAGCTACACCAGCGAAACTGCATCACTGCGCGTGTGGCTGGAGCGGACATCCCATTGCTAGCCTGGGCGCTGACTGCTGGCTGGCCACGCTCCGGGTATGGCCAGCCCGATCGAGTCGACGACCTCGAAGCGCCGGCCGCGCACGTTGATGGCTGGCGACGGCAAATGTTCGTGCTGGACCACAAGCGGCGTCACCCGGTTTGTCCTAAGCTGAGATGCCATACCCTTCCCCAAGAGCCGCCGCCGACCCAAATATGTCGGTACCATCCCCAGAACCCGGGGCTGGTGGGTCTAGGAGTTGCAGAAGGGGTTGGGGGATGCTCGGACGCGACGTTAGTGGACCAAGGCGAACCCGAGATCGGCATGTGTTGTCGGGAGTGCATCGAAACGCGCGCCCCTGTGGGTGATCGTGATATCGCCGTTAGTGGTCAGGCCATTTCGTACGCGTAGCAGCGCCGCAATCGGCTATGGCGTTTTGGACGGGCAGCGCTTGGTGATCGTGCGGCCCAGATGTGGTCACGAATATCATAATTAACGTGAGTTACTCAGTTGGCCATCAGTAGAGTTACTTCACTGAACCCGCTGGGGAGGCAACGCGTGACTGGCGAACGTCAATTAACCCGTGTGGACTCGGTCAGCGTCGTGATTCCGGTCTACAACGGAGCGGCGACCTTGCCCCACGTGGTGAAGGAGCTTGGACAACTCCGTTCGATACAGGAAACCGCCGGCGGTCGTCAGTTCCGCGTCGACGAGGTGCTCCTCGTGTGGGATCGGGGTATTCGCGGTAGCGACGACGTCGTCCGTGAGCTGGCTGCAAGCGACGAATGGGTCCGCCCGGTATGGCTGTCCCGCAACTTCGGACAACATGCCGCCACCCTCGCGGGTATGACGTCGTCAGGCGGCGACTGGATCGTCACGATGGACGAGGATGGACAGCACGATCCGGCATATATCGGCGACTTTCTCGACAAGGCATACCGGGATCGCACACAACTCGTGTACGCCTCGCCGAAGAACCGACCACCCCACGGTGGCTTCCGCAACGCTTCGTCTTGGCTAACGAAGTGGCTGTTCTTGCACGTGCTGGTGTCGTCCGAAGGGCTAAGGGCCTTCAACAGTTATCGACTGATCCTCGGCGAGGCCGGACGAAGTGTCGCCGCCTACGCTGGCGCGGGCGTGTTTCTTGACGTCGCTTTGTCTTGGGTTGTCGCCGACCCCTCAACCTGTCCGGTATTGATGCGCCAAGAAGGACGACCCGCTAGTGCGTATACCTTCCGGCGCTTGGTCTCGCATTTCTGGCGGCTCGTTGTCTCTTCGGGTACCCGCCCGCTGCGCTTCGTGTCCATGATGGGCATTCTGTTCGCCCTTCTCGGTTTGGGCGTGGCGATCTATAGCGTGATCCAGAAAGCGGTCGGAGGTATCACCGTGCAGGGGTGGACATCGGTGTTCGTGGCGGTGCTTGTCCTCGGAGGAGTCGTCTTGTTCGCGCTGGGAATCATCGCCGAGTATATCGCCGCTTCGGCCAGTATGGCGATGGGCAAACCGGTGTACGTCATCGTCCGCGATCCCGGTGACATCTTCGATGGCCCGGCGGACTGACGAGTGCTTACCTGGGTCGTGGGTCGCGGCGGACTGCTCGGCAGCGCCGTGTCGCGGGCGATTGGCCAGAGATTCATGGGACTTCCGGTGCCATGGGAAGACCACGATGCGGCGGTCGCCGCGCTCGACTCCGATCTTGAGCGATTCGTCCGAGCGGCCAGAAACGGCGATTGGTCGGTTATTTGGGCGGCCGGCAGCGGCGTCATCGGCTCCACGGCTGACCAACTAGACACTGAGACAAGCGTCATGTCTCACCTAGTTACAAGAATGCGCGACTTTCGGCCAGACGGTCGCGGTGCGTTCTTCCTCTCATCCTCCGCGGGCGGTATCTATGCCGGCTCGACTCACCCACCATTTAGTGAGTCGACGACGCCGCGGCCGCTCAGCCCCTACGGCGAGGCGAAACTCGCTCAGGAGGAGATCTTGCAGACGACGCTCGGAGGCTGCGTCCCCGTGGTCATCGGACGGTTCTCAAATCTCGTCGGGCCTGGTCAGAACCTGATGAAACATCAAGGTCTCGTCAGTCAGCTGTGCCGGGCCGCCGTCACACGACAATCGCTAAATGTTTTCGTGCCGATGGAGACGCTCCGCGACTACTTGTACGTGGATGATGCGGCCGCGATGGCTCGCACGCTGGTCGAGAATACCGTGCGCAACCAGCCGCTGACGCCGGTGTTACGCAACATTTCATCTCAACGGCCTGTGTCCGTCTGCGCTGTCGTACGGACGGTGCAACAGGTTGCGCACCGTACGGTCCGCATCGCGCTGGGGACCAGCCCGTCATCGCATTATCATGTTAGAGACCTGCGGCTTTACACTGACTTTCCGCATGATTTCCGGGGCGTGGCGATCACGCCGTTTCCCGTGACAGTCAAACGCGTGTACGACGATGTACTGTGGCGTGTGCGCCTCCGGGTATCGGAACCTGTGCTGAATAATTCTCGCCAAAAGGCCGCCCTTTAGACTAGGCCGCCGGCCATCCTGAAATCTGGCGATTATTGACAGCCGGGACGGGTGCGCACCTCTTGGGTGGACTCGTACATCCGGATTCAGGAAGATCCCGAAATGCCGGGTGCTTCTAAAGCTGAGGCCACGCCACTCATCGCACGTCTTTTCGCACTCCGACAATCCGGGGCGGGTCAAAAGCGTTCTCGGGCCTTGCCCCAAAACGCAACAGTGCACGCTGGCTGTACTCGTCCGCAATACTTTCGGCGAGTTGTCGAATGGTCACCGGTTCACCTGAGCAGATGTTCACCGCCCCCTGATGCTGCCCCAGTGCGACATCGGCGATCATCCGAGCGGCGTCTTTCACATTGAGAAAATCGCGCACCTGGTCGCCGCGGGTGAGGAACACTTCCTGGCGGGCCGCTAGTTGCCTGCGAATGTATGGCACCAATCGCCGCTCATCTTCGCCTTCCCCGTATAAGTAGAAGATCCGGCACCAGGCAAAGCTCATGCCTTCCCCGCCCAAGAAATAACGGAGCACCTGAAAGGCCGACGCCTTGCAGGCGGCATACAAAGTATTCGGTGCCAACGGGGTATCGGTCGTCATCAAGCCTGCTGAAGAGTCGTACTCGGCGCAGCTTCCGATGCCAACGAATCGCTTGCCCCCGACCGTCGCAAATGCGGAGGCCAGGTTGAGCGTGCCAGTGAGGCACGAAAGGTTCAGTGAGGACGTGAGGTATTTGCCCGGCTCCGCATACCAAGCCGCATGCACCAGGATTTCCGATCCTTCTAGCAACTCTTCCAGTCGGCCGGTCGATTCGGCAAACAAGTCGGGCGTGTTCACGACCTCTAGCGCTCCACGTGCCGGGACCTCATCAATACAGGACGGGTTGCGAACGAGCACCCTCACCGAGCAGCCCCGTTCGAGGAGATTGCGCAGGATCTGCCTTCCGACGAATCCCGTTGCTCCGGTTAAGGTAACGGTCACGACAACCTCAGCTCGGGTCCAGAGCGTATGTCGATCTCGTGGTCGACCGCTTCGTGTAAGTGATGCGAAACTTCACTGCACGCTTAATTTGGGGACCGCCGTCACGAAACGCGTGCCGCTGCGGACAAGGTCAGCCAATTGGGTCCGCACCTCACGAGCGATGTTCCAGGGCAAGATGAGGACATAGTCCGGTGGGTTCTCCCGCAGCGCCGCTGGTGAGGTGATAGGGATATGGCTCCCTGGCATGAATTTTCCTTGCTTGGATGCCGCAGCATCGCACACGTACGGCAGCAAATCCGGTAGCACACCGGCGTAGTTCAACAGCGTGTTACCTTTCGCGGCGGCTCCATAGGCTGCCACGCGCCGGCCGGCGCGCTTCTGCTCGATTAGGAAAGCTAAGAGATCGTCCTTCACCCGATCGGCACGCTTCTGAAACTCGGTGTAGGTCTCAAGCTGCGTCATCCCAAACTGGTCCTCACGCAATAGCAGCGCACCGACGCGATCCGTAGTGGCGATCGGCGCCTCGACGTGGCAGCCGTACACACGCAAGCTGCCGCCGTGGGTTTGCAGTTCCTCCACGTCCCACACACGGATGCCAGCTGTGGCAAAGATGCGGGCCACCGTGGTGAGCGACAGGTAAGAGAAATGCTCGTGATAGACGGTGTCGAATTGGGTCTGTTCAATCATCGGCATCAGGTGCGGAAACTCAAGAGTGACGACGCCTTTGGGCTTCAGCACGGTGGCCAGCCCGCGGGTAAAGTCGTTAATGTCAGGTACGTGGGCATACACGTTGTTGCCGACGATCAGATCTGCGTGCCGCCCTTCATCAGCCAGTTGGCGTCCGAAGGTTCCGCCAAAGAATTCCCGCCTGACTGGGATTCCCAGCGCCTCAGCGGCTGCCGCTGTGCCCGCTGTGGGCTCGATGCCTAGGCAGGGGATGCCTGCTGCGACGAAGTTCTTCAGTAGGTAGCCATCATTGGAGGCCACTTCGATGACGAAGTTCTCAGGTCCAAGTTGCAGGCGCCTGGTGATCATGGCTACATACTCGGCCGCATGATCGAGCCAACTGCTCGAAGTGCTTGAGAAGTAGGCGTAGTCGGCGCTGAACAATTCTTCGGCGCGGGCGTAGTCCTCGGTCTGCACCAGCCAGCACTGGTGACACACCTTTACGCGCAGTGGATAGTGCACTTCCGGGTTGCACAGGTCTTCGGCCTCCAGGTACGCGTTGGACGGAGGCGCAAAGCCCAAGTCCACAAAGGTGTGCTCCACTGGCGTACCGCAGTGTCGGCATTTCATAACGCGACTCCTATGAAGTCGGCGTCCAGGAGTGGATGGGATAGGTCGCGCGGTGAAATGTCCTCAGGTGGCAATGGCCAGGTAATGGCTAGGCGGGGGTCATCGTGACGTAGCCCGCTCTCGGCGGGCGGGTGGTAAAACGCGGTGTGCAGGTATAACAACTCGCTGTCAGGCTCTAATGTCTGGAAGCCGTGGGCGAATCCTTCTGGGATGACAAGCATTTGGACCTTGTCTTGTGCGAGTTCCTGCGCGTGCCACTGCAAGAACGTGGACGATCCCGTTCGCAGGTCAACCGCGACGTCCCACACTCGGCCGCGAAGGCAGCGGACCAATTTCATTTCCGCATGTGGCGGGTGTTGAAAATGCATGCCCCGGATGGCCCCGGCACGGTTGGTTCTGGAGTGGTTAATCTGCGCGATTTGGCGCTGTCCCAGCACGGGCTCAAGCTCGTCGGCGCAGAAGATGCGGATGAATGCGCCGCGCTCGTCGTAATGCGGCAAGGACTCCACAAGTTTCAGGTCGGGGATCGGGGTGTCGAGGATCCTCATGTTGTTGCCCAAGCCAAATCCGATGCCACCGCATCTGTGATGTATGCGTCCAGTTGGTCCGCGCTCGCCACTTGACCGAGTTCCAGCCATCGGCGATACCAGTCGGCCGTGTGGTGGACTGCCTTTTCAAGATTCCAGACGGGACGCCAGCCGAGATGCATCTTCGCCTTGGCTGTGTCGAGCTGCAGCAAGCCCGCCTCGTGTGGCTGCGGACTGGATGCAGCTTGCCACCGAAGATCTGGCCACGAGCGAGCAAAGTCTCCTAGCACTTGCTCAACCGTACGGTTCCCTTCCCCGTCCGGGCCGAAATTCCACGCATCGCCAACCGTGATGTCACCCGCCAGTAGCCGCTCACCCAGTAGCAGGTACCCACTGAGGCAATCCAGCACGTGTTGCCAGGGGCGCGTTGCGCGCGGCGACCGAATGACTGCTGGCTCTCCAGCGACGAGGGAACGCATTAGGTCTGGGATCAGTCGGTCCTCAGACCAGTCACCGCCGCCGATAACATTGCCGCCCCTGCCAGTTGCGAGCAGCGGAGCCGAGGGCTGCTGGAGAAACGCATTTCGGTAGCTCGCGGCGACCAACTCGGCGCCGGCCTTAGACGCGCTGTAGGGGTCGCGGCCGCCCAGGCGGTCCCGTTCGCGGTAGGCCCAAGGCCATTCGCGATTCTCATAGCACTTGTCAGTCGTGACGACTACCACAGCACGCACACTTGGTGTGTGACGGGCGGCCTCGAGTACATGCACCGTGCCCATGACATTGGTGGACCATGTAGCGACCGGCTCGTGGTACGACCGACGGACCAACGGTTGGGCTGCCAAATGGAAGACGATCTCCGGCCTCTCCGCAGCGAAGACCTCGCGGACTGCCGCTTCATCGCGAATGTCGATGCGATGATCGGCCATGGATAGCTTCAGTAGGTCCCAATGGCTTGGTTCGGACGATGGGTCCAATGCAAGCCCAGCGACGTCAGATCCCAGCGCATGCAGCCAAAGACACAGCCAACTGCCTTTGAAGCCTGTGTGGCCAGTGACGAAGACCCGGCGCCCGCGATATGCGGTTCCGAAAGCGTTCAACGCCAGCATTTCCACGGCGCTTTGCCGCTACTCCATAGTTCTTCGAGCAGATTCCTGTCTCGGAGTGTGTCCATAGGCTGCCAGAAGCCAGAATGCTTGAAGGCAATCATTTCGCCGTCGGCGGCGAGACGAGCCAATGGCGCGCTTTCCCAAGAGATCTCGTCGCCCTCAATGTAATCGAGTACCGCGGGCGACAGGACAAAAAAGCCACCATTAATGAGTCCGCCATCGCCACGCGGTTTCTCGACAAAGCGCGTGACTTGGTCGCCCTCGCACTCGATGGCCCCGTATCGCCCAGGCGGAAGCACCGCGGTAACCGTGGCGTGACGCCCGTGCTGGCGGTGGAATTCGATGCTCGCGCCGATGTTGACGTCGCTCAACCCATCACCGTAGGTGAAGCAGAAAGCCTCATCGTCTTGAATGTAGGTTGCCACGCGTTTGAGACGCCCGCCCGTCATCGTGTCTTCACCAGTATCTACCAGCGTTACTCGCCAGGGTTCTGCGTGGCGCACATGTACCTCCATTTTGTTAATGGACATATCAAAAGTCACGTCCGACATGTGCAGGAAATAGTTGGCGAAATATTCCTTGATGACGTAACCCTTATAGCCACAGCAAACGACAAAATCGTTAATACCATGCTGAGAGTAGAGCTTCATTATGTGCCACAGGATCGGCCGTCCGCCAATTTCCACCATCGGTTTAGGGCGGATGCTGGTTTCCTCCCTCAGGCGAGTCCCTGCACCGCCTGCCAGTAATACGGCTTTCATTGGATCAGCGTCTGCTCGAGATGGTGCCAACTCGACCAATTCGTCGCACCATTTGCTAATCCACAGGAGTAACGCGAGTTACCTTTAGCTGTGACAGTCATATTCTTCATAACACGATGAATGAGAAGGAAAACCCCAACGGTTAGGTGCTCCTGGCCTCGCGCTCCAGGTCGCTTCGGTACGCACGAGTGTAATCATGCTGCCCCAACAACGGCACAGTAATCAGCGGGACACGCGGTCAGCGTACACCGAATTCGATCGCCCCGACGGCCCGACCGCGAGACAAACCTTGGTTGGTTAACCTTCGACTCACGCGTCGTCAACGACATGACAGCTGACATCACTCACTGGGCTGGCGCCCGGTGATCGACGGCCGAGCCCGTATGCTGCTACCTACCTCTAGGGTATGCAGTCCCACTCTTCACTTCCTGGGTAGGGACGAGCGCAAATTACGGAACTTCGGTCAAGTAAGCTCCGCACCGTTATGCGGCGCGGTGGGCCACAACCACCGCGCGGTCGGACACCCCACTCGAGATCGGATAGTGGCGGATAGCCTCATGGCCAAAGACATCACAGGCCATCTCGAGGTAGCGCTCTGAAGAGCGGATGAAATCTCCTTCGTCGAGCCGGACGACAAGGCGCCCAACCAAGTTCCATCGGTTCCGCGTCGGTACGGGCTCGCTGATCACCAGGACGCCGCTCCCCGGCACAAGGACACGACGGCTTTCCTGTAGGAGACTTCGCGCGGAAGCGTCATCTAGGTGGTGTATTACGCCGGTAATAACCACTGCGTCGAAAGAGCCATCCGCGAATGGCAACGCACGCCCGTCCGCAACCTCAAAACGGTAATGGTTCTTCGTGGCCCGGGCCCGCGCGATGTAGCGGGCGTTCATATCCACGCCGACGTAACTTTCGGGGCGGAAAGCGTTCGCCATAACACCAGTCCCGCAGCCTAGATCGAGGATCGATGCCGCGTTAGCGATTCCTTCTCTGCGCAGGACATCCTTCTCGCTTCGGTACCCTGCCTCGAGAATCCACCGGAGGAGATCGAACGTGCGGGGCTCAGCTGCAAGGGCGTGAATCCCGCGGCGAATCACGCTAGGCGTGGACACAGTTGGCAGCCTAGCATCATCGCCACCACACATGCGCCGCTATGGCTTTCCGTTCAAGGCGCGTGCGCCGTGCCATGCCGCTCCACGGGTTACCCGCCAACCAGCCACAAAGGCTCGCGGTGATTGCTTAACTACCCGAATGCCGCGTCGACGCTATGCCATTACTGCGACACAGCTCAGCGATGCAACATCAGCACCCGTCGGACGGCATCGCCGCAGTCGTCGTGGCAGCGTTGCCGGAGTCCAAGCGCCGTGCCAGCCGGCGGTACATCACGCGCCGTCCGAGGGCATTCAGCCGGGCTCGCGCACCGCCGAGTATGAGGTGGCGCCGACCGATCAAACCTGGCAGGGCCGCGGCCAATTCACGCTGTAAATCAACGACATCGTGGTGGTCGGATCGAGTCCGCTGCAGCTCCTCACTCCACTGCGACCGGCGCAGCCGGAACGCTGCAAGCGGCAGGGGGACGGCAAAGAGATCGCCATGAAGCAACACGGCGCAGTAGGTCGCCAGGTCCAGGACGAACGAGGAGCGAGCATTCCAGCCGCCTGCGTCGACTAGCGCGACGCGCCTGAACATTACGCACGCCGGCGCGCCGAAAATATTCGTGCCAGCGACCACGGTTCGGCGGATAGCCTCAGTGCCGGCGACCTCGCCGCGCAACCTTGCGAGCCCGCGGCGCCGCAACACTTTTCTCCCCGCGGCGTCGATGACGTCCATGGTGCATGCGGCGAGCGCTGCCGACGGGTGCGCCGTCAACGCCGCCACCTGTACCGCCAGGCAGTCTGGGTACAGAAGATCATCGGCGCAGACCAGTTTGACGAACTCGCCGCTGGCGAGGCCGGTGACGGCGTTGAAGTTGGCCGTTGCTGCGATGTTGGAGGCGTGTCGGCTCAGGCGGACCCGAGGGTCGACGGTATAACGCTGCAGTGCCTCCCACGTGCCGTCGGTGGACGCGTTGTCGGAAACGAGCAGTTCGAAGTCGCTGAACGTCTGCGTCAAAATCGACTGCATGGTCGCATCAATGAACGCGACGCAGTTGTACACCGGCACGACGACCGATACCGATGGTGTCACGGCACTGCCTCCTGCTCGGCCAAGCCGAGTTCGAGATTACGGCGGAATGACAAGTCCCGATGAGTGGGCCAGCTATGCACCGCGGCCACCGTGACGATGGCCAGCTGCGGCAGCCAGAGGAGCTCCGAGAGCACATGGTCTCCTTATAGCAGGGTGCCCGAACCGATGGGGCGCCGGGCGAAGCGCCGAAGTCATGGTCAATAATTCAATTCCTACCCAATTCTGCCGCTCGGCTTCCCGCATATCGTGCGAGCATCCAAGGTAATGGATCAACACAACTACGGATATGCATCTACACTGCGAACACCGCTTGGGGACCGGAGGGCGAGTCATGGTAACTTTCACGGCTGTGCCCGTATACGATGCGGCGATTCTGGCTGAGGTGCCCTTCGACGACCGTACCCAACCAGCACCGAATGCGGCGATCAATGTTCCTATGCGGGGTTGGTTGACGGCCTGGTTCGCCACTGCGAGCAGTAAGTATCGGCGAGGCGCTGGTGACGTGAGCGCCACCTACGATCTCACTGCCATGGCGCCGGTTGTTTCCCCTCTGGCGGTGCCGACGGGAGCCTTTCCGAGGTGAGCGTAGCGGCGACGGTGAAAGCCCGGTTCGGGCGGCCCGTGCTGCTCAACCTGCGCCCGCTGCGCGACCGCCGCGCCGACGAGAAGGGACGATGCGTAGCCTGCGGCGCCAATACTGTTTTCGTCCTCAATTCCTGGACCATCCCTGACGACTTGCGTGCGTTTTGGGCCGATCCCAGGGTGTCGCGCGCCTATACCCGGCGCGAGAGCATGTTCTGCCGGTTCTGCTGCAGCAACCTGAGGGTGAGGCGGATCGCCGAGGTACTTGTCGGGCTCTACGGTCCGCCCGGGTGTGGGTCGTTGGCTGAACTGATCGAGGACCCGACATTCCGCGATCTCGCCGTCGCCGAGGTAAACACGATCGGCTCGCTCGGGTCCCTGCATGCCCTGCTGCGACGGCTCCCGCGACTTATGTTCTCCGATTACCGGGGACCGCAGCGACTGGGGGAGATAATCGACGGCGCCCGAAACGAAGATATTTGTCGTCTTACCTACCCCGATGCAGCCTTTGACCTCGTCCTGTCGTCAGACACTCTGGAGCACGTCCACGACTTCCGAGCCGCACTAGCCGAGACGCGGCGGGTACTTCGGCCTGGAGGTCGTCATGTCTTCACGGTCCCGGTCGTATGGACGCGCGCAACTACGAAAGCACGGGCCCAAATTGGCGAGGACGGCGAACTCGTGCACCTGATGCCGGCGCTTTACCACGGTAGGGGCAGTGGGGCTTACCGGTTCATTCCGGTCGGGGCCGATTTGCTGACGTTTACCGAGTTCGGGCGCGACATCATCGATTATGTGCGCGAGGCGGGCTTCGAACCGGAGGCCTACCTAGGCGCCGACGATGGTACTGGGGCACAGATCGTATTTGCGGGGCGCGTCCGCGGGTGACTGCACGGGTGGCTCCACGCACGCGGATGCGCAAGCAGCCCACCTGCAAGCAGCGCAGCGCCTGCAAGCTCGCAGCCAACACCAGCCAGACCATCGGTGTCTGGCGCAGCACCGTCGTGGAATGGTCTTCGGCCAGATGGGCCCATCCTGCACGACGTCAAACGTCCGTTGCGCGCAGACTGTGCCCGGCGTGCGGGGCGTCGCTGGTGGTGCGCGCCTGCGACAGCCTAGGTAACTTCTCGGGCCCCATAGATACGCGCGGGATCGCCAGCCTCGCGGCCGGTTCAGCAACTGCGGCCAGCTCAGCTAATCGTCGTGCGTCTACCACGCTGCTGAACGGCTTCGGCCAACGGCACTTCTCCTGCTGGTGCGGCGCCCCGACGGCTCAGGCCAAGTACCTCGCGCACGTTGAGCGCGCCAGCTGTCACACCGGTCGGTCACGGCGGTGTTACGAAATTGCCGGGCGATCAAGCGACAAGTCTTGATTAGAACCGCCGCAGCGTCATCTTTGCGAGAAGGCAATATCTCACCGGCTGCTCAGCAACTCGGGGGATTTGAGGCGTTGAGGCTGGCCCGCCGCCGATAAGGCAGTGGGTCCGGTCAAGACCGGCCGGACCGTGTGCTCGCCAGACTCCCGACGGCCAGGCTTGCGCTCAGCCTGAGCAGGTTCACATTTGGGCCTGGTGCTCTGCCAGTCTGTGCGAGATAGGGTCGGCCGCCCCGCCCGGGCAGGGCGACTCGGGCCGGACGGCGTGGGCGAATACCGAAGTTGCGGTTGAACGAATCTGGTCGCGTGGTCCGATGAACGGATTAGGCGGCGACATCATCGATTACGCGAAAGGCAAATTTTGAGCCCAAAGCCTTGCTATCGCAAGTCTTCTCGGCAGACTCCCGTCTTTTGTGGCGATCACTCCGTCATCGGCTCGGATGCGCAAGAGGAGGTGCTGACAGCCGTATCCGGGGGCCCCGTCGGTGTTGGCCCTTGGTCACCGGCACAGCCATGTGAGACGGCCGGTCTCCGTGCGTAGGAGACGATGATCACCGCGATCGCGATGAGCCACAAGATCGGCGCCCAACCCACTGTGGTGATAACAATTAACCTGCTCACTCCTGGCTGTCCTGAGACCGGTGAAGGGGCTGGCGGGCCTGCGGGGATCTGAGCGATGCTAAGCGCAACAGCCAAACTCACGCAGATGCCGACCGCACGACGGCGGCCGCCGTCGCGTGCAAGCCGTTCAAATATCCCAGTACCGGGCGGTCCGTCGGGGTCTCGGACGATGAGCGCAGCGACTGGCAATACGAATATTAGGTAGTAGCGGATGACCAGAGGGGGGAAGAGCGCTGCGGTGGCCAACAGGACGATGCCCGCCATGACGGGCGGAATGCGCCGCCCCAACGCAACCACGGAGGCGACTACAAGCGCTAGGACGGCATACCCGATCAGCGATCGCGGGCCAGCGAGGAAGCCGTCCGGCACTTTACCGCCCGTTTGGTTAAGCTTGATGGTGTCTGGGACCATCAGGAGCGCTTTGCCAAAGGACACATTCTGCTGTCCTACAAGCCATTGGAAGGGATTATCTTTGGCGAGAAGGTTGTGGATCGACCGTCCAATTGTCTCCGGAAAATCTCGCGGCCACAGCAAGTACGCAGCGAGATTGGAGATCGCGACCCCACCGAGCGCGAGGCCGCCCAAACGCCACTGCCGAGCCGCCAACAATGCCACCGCCAAGACGGAAAATTGGGGTTTCACGAGCGCGACCAAGACAACCATGACCGCCACCAGTCCCCACCGCTGTCGGCACAACGCTATCAAGAAAACCAGCGCGACCGGGACTACGAAGCCCGCCGAGTTGCCCCGATCGACCACCATCCACGCTGGGATGGCTGCGGCACCCAACGCCAAAAAGACCACGACCCGTTCCAGCCCGCGTGTTCCCCTGGCCGCCCAGACCGCAGGAGCAAGGACAGCGGCCGTCAGCGCGAGCAGATAAAAGATCAGCCCCAATTGCGGTGCACCCAGCCATTTTGCGGGAAGCCCGAACAATAGTTGCGGGAGCATTCCAGCCGCGGGGTACACCATTCCCCCCGCCTGGTGACCCGGGAGCAGCAGCATGCCCCAGGGGTCGGGCCGCGCCCCGGCGTCCACCACTATTCCGTAGTCGCTGAAGCAGTGCCTACCGATCTTCGTCCCCCAGTTGCCGAGGCAGTCCTCGGGAGGGTGCACAAGAGAGGAAACCACGTCGGCTGAGTAGTACTGGGTGAGGATGTAGCCCAGTGCCGCCGAAACCGCCGTCGCCAGCAGGATGATGCCGAGCAGGATGGTCCGCTCAGATTCGCCGGTGATTGCCGCGAACCGCTTCCGGCTTCGCTCGACCTGGCCTTGCGGTGCCCCGTCGGGTTGAGTCATCTGCCTTCTCCTCGGTTCAGCACGAAACTGTTCGCGTGAGCAGGGGCCCTCGTGCGCCCACATCCGGGCCCTAAGCGTGAGCCGCGGCAACCCCTTCGGCGGGCTGCAACACGAGGCGCGGTAGGCGCGCGCCAGGTCAGCGGATTGAGTTTCGCGCAAAGACTGCTCAAACACAAGGAATTCGGCCGGATGTGTTCCGGCAGACGCACGCCGCTGCAATCGATATATTTCCTGGCGTATTGGCAATACCATCGCGCACGTTTGCGTGAGCTGAGCATCTAGTATTGACAGCGATCGTGCCCCGCGGTGTCACACACGTACGACGAGGAGTGAGACCGGCGCGCGAGGCGCGGGGGAGATGTGGTGATGAGCAGGCACCGACGAAAATAGGGTTTTAGTGAAACGAGCGCTCATAACCGGAATCACCGGCCAGGACGGCTCCTATCTGGCTGAACTCCTGCTGATCAAGGGGTACGAGGTCCACGGGCTGATCCGCCGAGCCTCAACGTTCAATACGTCGCGGATCGATCATCTCTACGTCGACCCACACCAACCGGGCGCGCGATTGTTCTTGCACTATGGGGACCTGACCGACGGCACGCGGTTGGTGACCTTGCTGAGCACCATCGACCCCGACGAGGTGTACAACCTTGCGGCACAGTCGCATGTGCGCGTCAGCTTCGACGAACCGGTTCATACTGGCGACACCACGGGGATGGGATGCATCCGACTGCTCGAAGCCGTTCGACTTTCCCGAGTGGAGTGTCGCTTCTATCAGGCCTCCTCCTCGGAGATGTTCGGCGCGTCACCGCCACCACAGAGCGAGCGGACGCCGTTTTATCCGCGGTCCCCGTATGGCGCTGCAAAGGTCTACTCCTACTGGGTGACGCGCAACTATCGCGAGGCATATGGGCTGTTCGCGGTCAACGGCATCTTGTTCAACCATGAATCGCCAAGGCGCGGTGAGACATTCGTTACCCGAAAGATCACTCGGGCCGTCGCGCGCATCAAGGCCGGCGTCCAGTCAGACGTCTACATGGGCAACCTCGATGCTGTCCGCGACTGGGGTTATGCGCCGGAGTATGTCGAGGGTATGTGGCGGATGTTGCAGGCCGATGAGCCCGACGATTTCGTTTTGGCGACGGGGCGCGGTTACAGCGTGCGGGAGTTCGCTCAAACCGCATTCGACCATGCGGGACTTGATTGGCAAAAGCACGTGAAGTTTGACGACCGCTATCTACGCCCCGCCGAAGTCGATTCGCTGGTGGGCGACGCGACGAAGGCCGCTGAATCGTTGGGGTGGAAGGCATCCGTACACACCAGCGAGCTGGCGCGGATCATGGTCGACGCGGACATCGCGGCCTTGGAGTGTGACGGCAAGCCGTGGATCGACAGGCCCGTGCTACCAGCTTGGAGCTGAGGGGAGTGGACAATTTGGTCAGAGTCCTCGATCGCGCATCGCCGGTCTACATTGCCGGGCACCGCGGGCTGGTCGGGTCCGCCGTGTTACGCAGGCTTGAGGCCGAAGGATTCACCAATCTCCTTCTGCGGACCCACGAGGAACTCGACCTGACGGATCGCGCCGCGACGTTCGACTTCGTTCTGCACACTAGGCCGAAGGTGGTCATCGACGCCGCCGCCCGTGTCGGCGGCATTCTGGCGAACGACACCTACCCGGCGGACTTCCTGTCCGAAAACCTGCAGATTCAGGTCAACCTGCTCGATGCCGCCGTGGCCGCGCGGGTGCCGCGGCTGCTGTTCTTGGGGTCCTCGTGCATCTACCCCAAATTCGCCCCACAACCCATCCAAGAGAGCGCGTTGTTGACCGGGCCCCTGGAACCTACCAACGACGCATATGCCATTGCCAAGATTGCCGGCATACTTCAGGTACAGGCGGTCAGGCGCCAGTGGGGACTGGCGTGGATCTCGGCGATGCCCACCAATCTCTACGGACCCGGTGACAACTTTTCCACTTCAGGCTCGCATCTCCTGCCGGCGCTCATTCGACGATATGAGGAGGCCAGAGCCAGTGGTGCGGACGAGGTGACCAATTGGGGCTCCGGAGCTCCCCGCCGTGAGTTGCTGCACGTCGACGACCTGGCGAGCGCGTGTCTCTACCTTCTCGAACACTTCGACGGTCCTAACCATGTCAACGTTGGCACCGGCATCGACCACACCATCAGCGAGATCGCTGACATGGTCGCCACCGCAGTGGGGTTTACTGGCGAAACCCGTTGGGACGCAACTAAACCGGATGGAACGCCGCGGAAGCTGTTGGACGTTTCGGTCTTGCGGGAGGCGGGATGGGCCCCGCAGGTCGCACTGCGGGACGGCATCGAGGCAACGGTGGCTTGGTATCGCGCGAACGCCGGCGCGGCGCGAAAATGAATGCGTCCGGCCGCGGTCCTATTGAGTCACCCTTGCGGGGCGCCGAGCGGGTGGTAACGTCCGCCGCCGCACTTCTTCTTCGACCGGTGCTTGCGTGTTAATGTGACGTCGTGGATTTGTTCCGCCGCGGGGGTTTGATTGCACGTAGCACCACCTTCGAAGTGTCGCGCCCTTATTCTGACAAAGGCGCTAAGCGTCAGTTCGTAAAGCAACTTGATTCGCGCGGAGTGAGCGTGGTTTTTGATGTCGGGGCTAACTCTGGCCAATACGCTACGGAGCTCCGGATGGCTGCCTACATGGGCCGCATCATCTCATTCGAACCGCTATCGGGACCGTTTGCGCTGCTGGAACGCAATTCATCGAAGGATCCGCTTTGGGATTGCCGGCGATGTGCCTTGGGTGAGGTCGACGGCACGATTTCGATAAATGTCGCCGGCAATGCGGGCGCAAGCAGTTCCGTCCTGCCCATGTTGAAGAGTCATCAGGACGCTTTTCCGCCGGCGAATTATGTTGGAACAGAAGAGGTTCCGATGCACCGGCTTGACACTGTGGCGAATGACTTGCTGCAGCCTGCGGATAAACTTTTCCTGAAGATCGACGTCCAAGGGTTCGAGAAGCAAGTTATTGCCGGAGCTCAAGAAACGGTGAGTGACCGTTGTGTGGGCATGCAAATCGAACTGTCTCTTTTGCCCCTGTACGAAGGTGGCATGCTCATTCGCGAGGCGCTCGACGTGGTCTATTCACTGGGCTTCACATTGACCGGGCTGCTGCCCGGCTTCACCGATCCTCGCGATGGCCGAATGCTGCAGGCTGACGGCATCTTCTTCCGTGAAGGTAGTTAGTACTGGCGGTTACTCGCTTGAGTTCTGCCGTGCTCGTGCTTTCGATACCTTCGTGAACACGAATTCTAAGAAGCGAAGGTAGTATTCCCAGGTGCGTAGATACGCGCGCGAGATCTTTCGTCCGGCCAGCGGGTAGCGTTCGTGCATGTCCCACATGCGACGCAAATCATGAAAGACCTCGCTCGGGTGGCGGTTAGTGCCAATTCCGGTGGTGTCGAAGTCGCATAACACACGTCGTACCGTGATCGGATCGCGAAGCAAAGCGGCGCGCAAAATAAATTCTTGGTCGGCGGCGACTCCGAAATCGAGGTCGTAGCCGCCCAATTTCTCGACAAGCGAGGACCCGAAAAATGATGCCTGGTGCGGAACCACCTGCCAGCCGGCGAGGAACTTTCGGATGCTGAAGGGGATCGGGCCACGCACGCGCCCAAGACCGATGAGGTTATCCATGCCGAAGCCCCACGCTTCGCGTGCCGGTCCATGAGCTGAGCTCGCCTCCACGGCCGCAGCGACCGCGTCCGGATCGGAAAAACGATCTCCGGAGTGCATGAACCACAACAGATCGCCGGACGCGTGGGCGATGCCCTGGTTCATCGCGTCGTACCTTCCGCCGTCGGGCTCGGACTGCCAATACGCAAATCCCGGCTCAGTCTTTGATAGATACGCCACCACATCGTCACCGGATCCGCCGTCGATCACGATGTGCTCAATGCGACCGCCGTAGCGCTGGGCCCGCACACTGTCGACCGTCCGCTTGAGCCCATCGAAATCGCGGAAGGAGATCGTTATCACTGAGACGGTCGGAGCCGAAGTCACCAACTTCCTCCTAGCATTCTTTGCCGCCCTGCCGCACGGAACTCCTTGTGCCCCTTGTGGTCCCGGTTCGGCTTCTGGAGCCGGACGGCCAAACATCGACCAGCCCTCTTCGGCTGGGCGCAACGGCAGCCAGCCTTCGTCTCAAAATGTTGAGCCGCCGCGTGGGCGTCGCCCAGCGGTATTGCAGCGCCAGCATTGCGAACCGCGGATGCTGTGCGATGGTGTTCTCGAGCGCGGCGCGACCTTCCGGGCCCGGGACCTTTGCGATCTGGTGCAGGATCCAGTCAGCCATCACCGTGATGAGCTCTTGGCACGCGGGGTCGCCCGGGAAGAGGTCAAACATGGCATCGAACGTCGCCGCATGACCGGGGCCGTGCGTCAGCCAGAACTGGGAAGGGTCCACGACCTGGTTATGCCACATGCCTTCAGAATGGCGGCGGTAGACGGCCATCGTTTCCGGCAACATAG
Source organism: Mycobacterium paraseoulense (assembly GCF_010731655.1). NCBI lineage: Bacteria > Bacillati > Actinomycetota > Actinomycetes > Mycobacteriales > Mycobacteriaceae > Mycobacterium > Mycobacterium paraseoulense. Next base: position 304,740 of record NZ_AP022619.1, read on the forward strand.
CGATTTCGCCGTGAACAGCGTGCCGGACGTGCAGGTACCAGTCCAGCGGCATGATGTCGGCGGGGATGTCGTCGTAGCGCTCGAGACGGCGGTAGACGACGGAGTTGGTTTGGATGAAGTTCATCAAGATCAGGGCGTCGACGGTCAAGTTGCCGCGTAAGTACACCGGTGGGAACTTCGAGTCTTTGGCAGAACCGTCATCCCACATCACCCGCACCGGGTGGAAGCACACGGCCGTCCCCGGGTGTTGGTCGAGGTACGTGACTTGCTTGCTCAGCTTAAGTGGATCGATCCAGAAGTCGTCTCCCTCGCACAGTGCGACGTACTCGCCCCGCGCTAGCGACAGGGCACCCACCAGGTTCTTGTTGAGGCCCAGGTTCTCGGGTCTGAAGATCGGCCGGAACAATTCCGGGTAGCGCTGGGCGTACTCCCGAATGATCCCCGGGGTGGCGTCAGTCGAGGCATCGTCGGCGACGATGATCTCCATCGCGAAATCGGTCCGCTGGGTGACAAAGCTGTCGAATGCCTCTCGGACGTAAGCCTCTTGGTTGTGGGTGGTGGTCACGATGCTGACTTTGGGTGAGTTTGCCGCCGCCCTTTCGTTCACCGCGGAAACCTCATTGGGTGAGCCGAGCCAACGACCTTGGTGCCGTGGTGCATTGCGATGTCGAAACGCCTCACGCGTTGGCTTCGGCCGCGAAACGATAGCCGCGCAGGGCCATCGGAATGAACAGCGCTAACAGCACGACCGCCCAGAGGAGAGTCATCTCCAGAGGCTGGAGGAGGGGGCCGCCGTGGGCCAGTCCCCACATCACCTCTATCGGTGGCGACATCGGTTGCATGCGAACAAGTGGACGAAGCCAGTCCGGGAACAGCCCGATCGGGGTCGTGCCGGGATTGAGGAATGCCAGCGAGACCGTACCGGCCGCCAGCCACGTCATGACGGTGCGACCATTCGCACGGATGGCAAGCGCCATCACCAGCGCCGTGAATCCGATTACCACGATTGGCGGTATCAGAATGTAAAGCAGTGCCGTGGCCCAGCCGTGTGCGAACCGCAGGCCCAGCGCCACTCCCAGCGCGGTGATCAGAATCGTCCCGAGGAGTGCCCGCGCGGCCTCGGCGGCGATCCGTCCGGCGAGCGCACTCACCCGGTGTATCGGTAGCACCCACATGCGGCTGAGCAGCCCGGATTCGCGCTCGAGCTGTATGCCGACCGAGGTGCTGAAAGCGCCGAATAGCGCGGACAACACCGCGCTCACCGGGACCAGGCCGTAGATGCTCTCGACGCCGGTGACCTGATGTACCCGCTCGCCAAGCACCACCTTGTAGGTGACGAGAAGGCAGATCGGCAAGACCAGCGAACCCATCAGCACCGCTCGGTCCCGCTGCCACCGGGTCAGGAGTCGACCCGCTTGCACCCAGCTCTGGGCCAGCATCGAGCCCTGGATTCCCGGCTGCGTTGTCACTAGGTCCGCCTCTGCATCCGCAGCGTGATCGCACCGAAGACCAATACCATGCCCATACACCAGGCGAGGCTGATGGCTAGGTTGCCAGAGACAACCCGGCCGGTGGCCAGGTTGCGCAGCGTCTCGGCGACCTGCGACACGGGCTGGTTGCGGACAAACGGGCGTAACCATTGGGGGAATGTGCTCTCCGGGGCAATTCCGGTGGACAGCATGAAGAGCATGAGCTGTGGGACGAACAGGAGCTGGGTGGCGCCCTGGATACTTCTGGCGCTCGAGCCCATCGCATCGGCCCCCAGCGCCACGGCCAGGCACAACAGCAACGCGATGAGCACGAAGGCCAGCGCGTACCCCGCTCCACCGGTGATCCGGAAACCGAACGCGTAGCCGGCGACCATTGCGACCGTGAGGGCGAGCGCCCCCCGCATCAGGGTGGCGACCATCCGCGCGCTTACGGGGACTACTGCGGCGATCGGGAGAGTCGCCAAACGCTCACCGAGCGAAGTCAGGCGGTCGCGTGCCGCGCGATCGGCGGTGAGCAGCGCGACGAAGATCACGGACTGGGCGACGACGCCGGGAACCAAATACTGTGAATAAGTCATGCGCTGCGTTTCGACCAGACCATGCAGCGCCGCAGTGAAGCCGGCTAGATACGCAACGGGAGACATTATCTCGAAAACCAACCCGCCGTCGCGCGCGGAGGCCATCAGCGAGCGTTCGGTAAGGGCGGCCAATGCGCTCATGACTGAGCCACGGACCGTTCGGTGAGGTGCAGGAACGCTTCGTCCAGTGAGGGCTTGCGCAGCGAGATGTCGGCGAGCTCGATGCCCAGTGCGTCGACCCTGCGAAACACCTCAGCCAGCGTGGTTACTCCGTCCGGGGCGAACAGCGAGACCGAATTGGCCTCGCCGTCGACGTCGATCCCGTCGAGCCCGGTCAGTGCCGCCGCGACCTGCGGTAAGTCGGCAGGATTCGCCGGGGTCACCTGGCAATAGCTGCCACCGGCCCTGCGCTTGAGGTCCTCGGCGGTGCCGCTGGCCACCACCTGTCCGTGGTCGATGACAACGATCGAATCGCTGAGTACGTCGGCTTCTTCCAAGTACTGCGTGGTAAGCAGCACGGTCATGCCCTGCAGGGCCAACGAGCTCACCAGCGACCACACGGCGCGACGGCTACGCGGGTCCAGCCCTGTGGTCGGCTCGTCGAGGATCAGCACCTTCGGGGGCACCATCAATGCGCTGGCAAGGTGGACGCGCCGCCACATGCCTCCGGAGTATGTGGATACCCGCCGGTCGCCGGCCGCCTCGAGGTCGAACTGATCGATCAGCTCGTCGGCGCGAGCCTTGGCCTGCTTGCGGCGGAGACCCCGCAGCCGCCCGAACAACACCAGGTTCTCTCGGCCGGTGAGCAAAGGGTCCAATGCGGTGGACTGGCCGGCCATCCCGATGCTGGCACGCACCTGGGCGGACTGACGGATGATGTCATATCCGGCAACGGTGGCATGGCCCGAACTCGGCCGGATCAGCGTGGAAAGGATGTTGATGGTGGTCGTCTTGCCGGCGCCGTTGTGGCCGAGCAGGCCGCATACCGTCCCCGCCGGAACCGAGAAGTCGACGCCACGCAGCGCCGGCGTGCTTTGCCCGAATGTCTTTGTGAGGCCGACAACCTCAATCGCCAATGGGCTCACAGTGGTGAGTATTTCATGCGGAATGCCCCCGTGTTGACCGTTCGGGTAGTACATGACACTGCCGGCCGCACCGTCGCCGGTTTTCGCTGTGTGCGGCTGCCGCGGGTGAATAAGCAGAATTGGTTTGCCCGCGCGAGCTCATTCGCCGCCTGCGACGACGGCAGATCGCCAAGACCAATTAAACCGAAGGCCTTGGAATTTCCGTTGTAGGCGTATCGTCGGCGAACCTTCGGTGTAGCAACAGGGATCGCACCAGGGGACGGGGCCCCTCAGCCCGAAGCATTTGACTGGCGGGGCGCGGACGAACTATCTGTGGCCACCAGAACCAACGTCCGAGCAGCCTGGCGATAGACGGTGTCATGAACGAGCGTACGATCAACGTGTCGAACAACAGCCCTAGACCAATGGTGGTACCCACCTGACCGATGATCCGCAAATCGCTGACCACCATTGCGGCCATCGTGAATGCGAACACCAGGCCCGCGTTCGTCACGACCTTACCGGTACCGCCCATCGCCCTAATGATGCCGGTGTTGATACCGCCGGCTATTTCCTCTCTCATCCGGGACACCAGCAACAGGTTGTAGTCGGACCCCACCGCCAGAAGGACGATCACAGACATTGGCAGCACCATCCAGTACAAATTTATGCCAAGGATGTATTGCCAGATCAGTACGGACAGACCGAATGACGAGCCGAGCGAAAGTGCCACAGTGCCGACGATTACCAGTGAGGCCACGAAACTTCGCGTGATGATCAGCATGATGATGAAAATAAGGCAGAGTGCGCCCACTCCTGCGATGAACAGATCGTAGGTGGAGCCATCGCGGAAGTCTTTGAATGTCGATGCGGTGCCGGCGATGTAGATCTTGGACGGCTCCAGGGGGGTCGTCTTGAGCGCCTCCTCGGCCGCCGTCCGTATCTTGTCGATACGCGCGAGACCCTCTGGTGACGCGGGATCGCCCTTGTGGGAAATGATGAATCGCGCCGCTTTTCCGTCCGGCGACAAGAACTGGCTCATCGCGCGCTTGAAATCCTCGTTCTTGAAGATGTCGGGCGGCAGATAAAAGGAATCGTCGTCCTTGGCGGCGTCGAACGTCGCCCCCATGGCGGTGGCGTTCTCTTTCTGGTTGTTCATCTGGCCGAGGGTTCCGTTCATGGTGCTGTAACTGGTCAGCAGCATGTTCCGCGCGTCCTCGGCAACCGCGATCGACACCGGAAAAACCTCGAGCAGTTTTGGCAGCAGCGCGTCCATCTTGTTCAGATCGACAATAAGTTCGTCGAGTTTATCGCTCAGCGTGTCGATACCGTCGAGTTCCTCAAATATATTCCTCATAGCCCAGCAGATGGGGATGTCGTAGCAATGCCGTTCCCAGTAGAAATAGCTTCGGAGCGGCCTGAAGAAATCCTCGAAGTCCGAAAAGTGATCTCTGAGGTCGGATATAACGTCACGCATTTCTTTCGTCTTGGCGATCGACTCATGCGTAATAGCCGTTATCTGCTTTTGCAGTGCGTACATGCGCTTCATCGACGCAATTTGGAAGGACAATACGTCCGCCTGCTTCAGCATGTCTGCAGTGCGGGCTTTCATGTATGTCTGATCTTGCTGCATCACCGCGTATTGCATTTGCATCAAGAAAGGTATTGACGTGTGCTGAATTGGGGTGCCCTCGGGTCGGGTTATGCCCTGCACCCGGGAGATGCCGTGAACCTTGAATATCGCCTTAGCCAGTCTGTGCAAGACGAGGAAATCCGCCGGATTGCGCATGTCGTGGTCCGATTCGATCATCACGATTTCGGGCATCATCCGCGCTTGAGAGAAATGACGATCGGCGGCCGCGTACCCGACGTTGGCGGGAATGTCGTTGGGCATGTAGAAGCGGTTGTTGTAGCTAGTCTGATAGCCGGGCAGGGTCACCAGCCCGACCACGGCCACCGCTATAGTCGCAGCGAGAATGGGTACGGGCCAGCGGACAATCGCCGTGCCGATCCGGCGCCATCGACCGAAGGCGAGAACCCGTCTGGGGTCGAAGAGCCCGAAACCGCTCCCGAGAGTGATAACCGCCGGAACCAAGGTAAGCGCGATCACGACCGCCACGAGCATGCCCACGGCGCACGGCACACCCATGGTCTGGAAGATGGGCATGCGGGTAAAGCCGAGGCACAACATCGCCCCGGCGATCGTCAAGCCGGAGCCCAAGACAACGGGGGCTACGCCACGATAGGTGGTGTAGAAGGCCGTTTCCCGGTCCTCGCCGGCCTGGCGCGCTTCCTGGTAACGGCCGAAGAAGAAGATTGCGTAGTCGGTTCCGGCCGCCATCGCAAGCGCCACCAGCAGATTGACGGCAAAAGTGGAGAGCGCGACGAGACTGTGATCGCCGAGAAAGGCGACGATTCCGCGGGCCGCAAGGACCTCGATTCCCACGGTGACCAGCAACAAAATTACGGTGAGGACCGACCGGTACACGAAGAGCAGCACCACAAAAATGATCAGCGCGCCCACCGCGGTCATCTTCAGAATGGATCCGTCACCGGCCTGCTGCATGTCCGACAACAGCGCTGATGGACCGGTGACATAGACCTTGAGCCCCGGCGGCGGCGTGGTATGCGCGATGATACTGCGGACCGCGGCGATGGAGTCCTGACCGAGGGTGGTGCCTTGGTTGCCGGCCAGGTTGAGTTGCACGTAGACGGCCTTGCCGTCGTCACTCTGGGCACCCGCCGCCGTCAGCCGGTCTCCCCATAGATCCTGGACATGCTCGACATGCTTCGGGTCGGCTTTTAGCGCACGGACCAATTGGTCGTAATAGTTGTGAGCGTCGTCCCCGAGGCGCTGCTGCCCCTCCAGCACGATCATTGCAATGCTGTCCGAATCGGACTCCTTGAAATCCTTGCCCATACGCTGCATCGCCTGGACCGCCGGTGCGTCCTGGGGAGCCAATGGCACGGAATGCTCTCGGCCCACCGTCTCCAGCCAGGGAACACCGAAAGTCACCAGCAGCGTCAGCGCGACCCACGCCAGGACGATGAGCACCGAGAACCGGCGGATGCTCCGGGCGAAGAACGGCCCTCGACCGGTTTCGGTGCTCATGCGGCCCTCAACGCCGCCGCGGCATTCCGCCGCTGCGGGCTCATCACAGCCTTGACCACACCGTCCACTTCGGCGCAGCGGCGAATGCCGTCCCTGTTGTCCTGTGTCACGATGTTCCCCACGGTCGCTATGCCTGTGCTGAAAGTGGAAGTCCGGCAGTTAGAGCGGCTCTTTGAGCAACAGCGAGCGCACCAACGGACGGGGGCCTAACGGCCGTAGCAACGAGCTGGCGGGTCGCGGACGCACGCGTTGCGGCCACCAGAACCAGCGTCCCAGCAACGCAGCGACAGACGGCGTCATGAACGCGCGCACGACCAAAGTGTCGAACAGCAGACCCAACCCGATCGTCGTGCCCGTCTGGGCGACGCTGCGCAAGTCGCTGACACCCATCGAAGCCATGGTGAACGCGAACACCAGGCCCGCATTGGTGACGACCTTGCCGGTCCCGGCCATCGCCCGGATGATGCCGGTGTTGATACCGGCGGCAAGCTCCTCTTTCATCCGGGAGACCAGCAGCAGGTTGTAGTCCGAACCCACCGCCAGGAGGACGATCACGGACGTCGATAGCACCGTCCAGTGCAGTTGCAGGCCGAGAAGATACTGCCAGACGAGCACGGACAGCCCGTACGATGCGCCCATTGACAGCAACACCGTGCCGACGATCACCAGCGCGGCGATGAAACTTCGCGTCATGATCAGCATGATGATGAAAATGAGGCAGATCGCGGCGACCCCCGCGATCAAGAGATCCCATTTGGAGCCGTCCACGATGTCTTTCGTGATCGCGGCGGTGCCGGTGAGATAGATCTTGGCGTCTTCCAACGGGGTTCCCTTGAGCGCCTCTTCGGCCGCCGTCTTGATGGGTTCCACGCGGGAAAGGCCTTCGGGCGTCGCCGGATCGCCCTTTTGCGAAATGAGCATCCGGACGTCTTTTCCGTCCGGCGACATAAAGATTTTCTCCACACGTTTGAAGGCCTCCGAGTCATTGATGATTCCCGGCGGCAGGTAGAACGAGTCCTCGTTTCTGGACGCGTCGAACGCCTGACCCATCGCGGCCGAATTATTGCCCTGCGATTCCATCTGGCCCATGACGCCGGCCATGGTGCTGTGCATGGTCAGCATCATGGTCCGCATACTTTGCATGCTTTCGATCATGGGCGGCAGCAGGATGACCATCTGCGGCAGCAGCACGTCGAGCTGATCCAGGTCCGCCACCAATTCTTTGAGCTTGTCGGTTATCTCGTCGACGCCGTCGAGCGCGTCGAATATGGATCGCAACGAAAAGCAGACCGGAATGTCGTAGCAGTGCCGCTCCCAGTAGAAGTAACTGCGAACCGGCCTGAAGAAATCCTCGAAATCGGAAATCTTGTCGCGCAGATCATTCGTGATCTCCTGCATCTCATGCGTTTTGCCAACCATGTGATGGGTCGTCGCGACAAGCTCCTTCATCAGGCCATACATGTGCTGCATGACCTGGATCATCTTCGATAGTTCTTCGGCCTGCTTGAGCATGTCGTCCATGCGGTCCTTCTGGAACGCCATGTTCACCTGCTGGCTCGCCTGCGACATGCTCACGATCCAGGGGATCGTCGTGTGCTCGAGCGGGATCCCCTCGGGCCGGGTCACCGACTGCACGGTGGAAACGCCCGGGACCGCGAGGACGCCCTTGGCCACCTTGTTCAAGACGATCATGTCGGCCGGGTTGCGCAGATCGTGGTCGCTCTCCAGCAGCAGAATCTCGGGCATCATCGTGCGCGACTGAGGGAAATGCCGCTGTGCGGCGGCATTTCCCACACTCGCGGGAATGTCGTCGGGGATGAATTTCTGATCGTCATAGCTGGGGTTGTAATTCGGCAGAGTTATTAGACCGATCAGTGCTATCGCTAAGGTCGTGATGAGAATGGGCGCCGGCCACCGTACGATGGCCGTGCCAATCCGCCGCCACCGATGGGTCGTGATCACCCGTTTCGGGTCGAACAGTCCGAAACGGCCCCCGACCACGAGCAGCGCCGGCGCGAGCGTGAGGGCCACCAGAACCGCGACGGTGATGCCGATGGCGCAGGGAATGCCCAGTGGCTGGAAATAGGGCAATCGGGTGAAGTTGAGGCAGAAAACCGCCCCGGCGATCGTCAAACCCGAAGCCAACACGACTTTGGCTACACTGCCGAACGTGGTGTAGAAAGCCGTTTCCCGGTCCTCGCCGGCCTGTCGTGCTTCCTGATATCGGCCGACGAAGAAGATGCCGTAGTCGGTTCCCGTTGCGATGACCGCGGCGACCAGCAGGTTGACGGCGAACGTGGTGAGGCCCAATAGCTGGAGATGCCCTAGGAAAGCGACTATTCCACGTGACACCTGCAATTGAAGCCCGACCATCAGCAACAAAAGAATGACGGTCGTCACCGATCGATAGACCAGCAGCAGGGTAATGAAGATCACCGCGAGGCTGGTGACGGTGACCAGCATGACGGTCTTCTGACCGGCGATGTTCATGTCCGCCACTGTTGGCGCCGGGCCGGTTACGTAAGCCTTCAATCCGTTCGGCGTGGGTGTCCGCGCCACTATTTGTCGAATCGCCGCTACCGATGCATCGCTCGCGGCCCCACCCTGCGTGCCGGCAAGTTGAACCTGCACATAGACGGCCTTCGAGTCGGAACTCTCCGCAGCCTTCGACGTGACCGGATCGCCCCAGAAGTCCTGGACGTTCTGCACGTGCTTGTCGGCTCGCAACTCACGAATCAACTGGTTGTAGTACTTGTGCGCTTCGTCGCCGAGAGGTTGCTGACTCTCCAGGACGATCATCGCCAGCGCGCCGGAGTTGGTTTCCTTGAAGTCCTGCCCGAGGTGCGCCATCGCCTTAAACGACGGTGCGGCAACGGGACTCAGCGGGACCGCGTTCTCTGCCTCGACCTTTTCCAGCGGTGGAACGCCCAAGGCAATGACGACGGCGATCCCCAGCCATCCCAAGATGATGGGTATGGAAAGCGCATGGATCGCCCGCGCAATGAATGGCCTTGCGTGGCGGCCATTCTCCATATGCGGGTCGCTCTGCACGTCGCTCATGTGGCCGTCAGCATGCAGTAGGTGAACGCGTTCAATTCGTGCGAAACCCTCTCGGCTTTGACGACACCGTCGACCACGATGCGGCAGCCGAGCGTGTCGCTATTACCCTGTGCCACAACGTTTCCCAAGATCGATGGCAGCGTCGTCGAAATATCGAAAGACCACGGCACGGGCTGTCCGTTGACGTGCACCGGGTTGCCGTCGACGTCGAAATAGCTGATGTCGGCAGTCGTCCCCGGCGGACCGAAGATCTCGTACCTGATGTGCTTCGGGTTGAAAGGTTTGGTGTCTTTGATCCGGGTGTCGGCATACGACTCGCGCTTCTCGGAGCCGAAGATGCCGTGCAGCCGCGCGACGGTCATCCCTCCGATGGCGACCACCACCACGATAAGCAACGGGATCCACAGCCGCTTCAGCGCGGCGATCATCCCCGCCCCGCGGGGATGAGTCTGTTGCCGCCCAATTGGCCTCTGAGGTCCGGCGGGGGCTTTGCGACCGATGCCCAAAAAGCCCCGCCGGCGACCAGGCCGCTGGCCACTGTCGCGGCCTTCCCTCGCGCCGTCGGGCCGGGCCCGCAGGTCGGGTTCGGTCACCGCACCCCCTTCTACCCGTTTGCACGTCTCTTGTTATTCCGCCTGCCCGGCGAACCCGTTACACGTCGGAAGCGATACGCCGGGTGTGGACACTTCGAATGCGGTGTACGTCGCAGACTAGTCGTGCTTCGGCACCTCATACGAGCCCCGCCCCCGGGGAGCGCGACCAGGTCTCCATGAGTAAACCACGCCAATCGTCTCCGTATCAGCCCTTCTCCGACGAGATACGGGATCGTAATGCATACCGCGTGCGTAACGGCACTTTATTGTTTCGCCGGCCCTGATGGTTAACCCGGTTGTCACCGGGCGGCCCACTCGGTCCGAAATAGCATCCTCCCACCCGAGGTCGGCCCGGTGGCCAAGGCTTGCTGAGTGATCAACAGCCCCGGTCAGCTAACGACGATGACCGCCCGTAGTCAATGGGTTCGCGATGGTATTTCCGTGGCGACCCGGTGCCGCCGACCTCCGCCGCGGTCGCCCTCGGCCGTCGGTCGCCTCGCGGTGATTTTCGCGGCGGCTCCAGGGCCGGTATCCTAGGCGGCGACAACCACCAAAACTTCATCGTCCTTGAAGGTCGACCGCGCCCAATCGCGAACCGCACCGGTGCGCCATTGCTACAGGTCACAGCTGCCAACGGCGGCAGCTGCGCAGCCTCGCACCGGCCCAATCTTTAGGCGGCGTTAAGAGCCTGAAGGTAACACCCGAAACTTTGTCCAAACCACGGACGCGCGCTGGTGCCTCCAGTAGGGTTTGGAGCGGTTCCACTCGTGTCAACTAGCAGCTTGGAGAACTGTGAGCATCAACCCATTCGACGACGACAACGGCAGCTTTTTCGTCTTGGTGAACGACGAGGAGCAACACAGCCTGTGGCCGGCCTTCGCCGATGTTCCAGCCGGCTGGCGAGTGGTGTACGGCGAGACCGACCGCGCTGCGTGCTTGGAGTACATCGAACAGAACTGGCCCGACATTCGGCCAAAGAGTCTGCGCGACAAGCTCGCAACGGGCCGGGGTTTTGACCAGTAAAGAGTCGGGGTATGGGGCGGGTGGAGGTTTGGGGGAGTCGATGGGAGATGGTGCGCACCCGCTTCCGCTGACGCGCGGGCAGCTTGACATCTGGCTTTCGCAGGAAACGGGCTTCGTCGGCACGGAGTGGCAGCTCGGGCTTTTGATCAAGATCGCGGGTCCGGTTGACCGCGACGCCCTCGGGCGCGCCCTCACCCAGACCGTCGCGGAGGCCGAGGCCGGCCGGGTGTCGTTCTTCGAGGTCGACGGCCAGGTGGTACAGAAGCCGATCGACTACCCGGACGTCGAGCTCGCCTTCCACGACCTGACGTCCCTGCCCGACCCCGTGCAGGAAGCCCGCGCGATGGCGTCGTCGATCCAGCGCACGCCCATGTCATTGAACGGGCAGCTGTTCCAATTCGTGTTATTCCAAACGGGGGTTGACGAGTTTTATTTGTTCGGTTGCTGCCACCACATAGCAATCGACGGATTGGGTATGGCGCTGGTGGCCCGTCGCGTTGCCACAATTTATTCGGCCATGATGGCCGGAAAGCCCATTCCCGATGCGTATTTCGGCTCGGCGCAGGATTTGGTCGACCTGGAGTCAGGATACGAGGCGTCCTCCGACTACCAGGAAGACAAGGCGTACTGGAGCAACAACCTCCCACCGGAGACCGCATGGGTTGACCGGCCGGCCGACCGCGCGAGCGGCAAAGACCACTACTCGCCGTCCGCGTCCGTCCAGTTGGACCCGTCCGTCACCACCCGGATCAAGGAGCTGTCCAAGAGACTGGGTATCCGCCGGTTCTCCGTCACCACCGCGGCGTGCGCGCTGCTGGTGCGCGCCTGGTCCGGGAGCGGCTCCGAGGTGGCGCTCGACTTCCCGGTGAGCCGGCGCGTGCGGCAGGAGTCGAAGACGATTCCCGGGATGTTCGCCGGGGTGGTGCCGCTGGTGCTGAACACCTCGCCCACGGCCACGGTTGCCGACTTCTGCAAACACGTCGACATAAAAATCAGGGAGCTGCTGCACCATCAGCGGTTCCCCGTGCACACCCTGGAGAGCGACGGCCTGAGGCAGGCTGCGAACCGGGTCGGCATCAACTTCCTTCCCATGCGACTGACGCTCGACCTCGCCGGTTCCCCGGCGACGGCGACGTACACCAACCACGGGCCCGTGGGGCACTTCAGCCTGTTCTTCCTCGGCGCCGGTGACCAGCTTTTCCTGAGCACCGCGGGACCGGGGCAGCCCTTCGCCGACTTCGGCGTGGCCGACCTGGCCGCGCGCATGCAGCAGGTGCTGGAGGAGATGACCGCCGACCCCGAGCGGTGGCTGTCCTCGATCGACCTGCTGGCCGCCGACGAGCCGGCCCAGATCGACGAATGGAGCAACCGGGCGGCCCTGACCGAGCCGGTCCCGCCGCCGGTGTCGATCCCGGTGGCGTTCGCCGAACACGTGCGGCGCTCGCCCGATGCCCCGGCGGTCACCTGCTCCGCCAAGTCGCTGACGTACGCCGAACTCGACGAGGCCTCCAACCGGCTGGCGCACCTGCTGGCGGATCACGGCGTCGGCCCGGGTGGATGCGTCGCGGTCATGTTTCCCCGCTGCGCCGAGGCGATCGTGGCCATGCTCGCGGTCCTGAAAACGGGCGCGGCCTACGTGCCGATCGACCCCGCGCACTCCGCGGCCCGTATGGAGTTCGTCCTCTCCGACGCGGCGCCGAGCGCGGTCATCACCACCGCGGACCTGCGTTCGCGGCTGGACGGGCACGACCTGCTGGTCGTCGACGTCCACGACCCGGCCGTCGACGCCCAGCCCAGCACACCGCTCCCCGCGCCCGCCGCGGAGAACATCGCCTACATCATCTACACCTCCGGAACCACCGGAACCCCCAAAGGCGTTGCGATTCCTCATCTCAACGTCACGTGGCTGATCGAATCGCTCGACGCCGGCCTGCCCAAGGGGCAGGTGTGGACGCAATGCCACTCCTCGGCCTTCGACTTCTCGGTCTGGGAGATCTTCGGCGCCCTGCTGCGAGGGCGCCGGTTGCTGGTGGTGCCCGAGTCGGTGGCGAGCTCCCCCGAAGACCTGCACGACCTGCTGGTCGCGGAGAAGGTCAGCGTGCTCACCCAGACCCCGTCCTCGGTCGCGATGGTGCCCGCCGAGGGTCTCGAGTCCACCGCGCTGGTGGTGGCCGGCGAAGCCTGCCCGACCGACGTGGTGGATCGGTGGGCGGCGCCCGGCCGCGTGATGATCGACGCGTACGGCCCGACGGAAACCACGGTGTGCGCGTCCATCAGCAAGCCGCTGACCCCAGGCTCGGCCGTGGTGCCGATCGGGTCACCGATATCCGGCGCGGCGATGTTCGTGCTCGACAAGTGGCTGCAGCCGGTGCCCGTGGGCGTGGTCGGCGAGCTGTATCTGTCGGGCCGCGGCGTCGGGATCGGATACGTGCGCCGCGCCGGCCTGACGGCCTCTAGGTTCGTCGCCAACCCCTTCGGCGGTCCGGGCGCGCGGATGTACCGCACCGGCGATCTGGTCTGCTGGGGCGAAGACGGGCAGCTGCAATACTTCGGCCGCTCCGACGAGCAGGTGAAGATCCGCGGCTACCGCATCGAACTCGGTGAAATCCAATCGGTGCTCAAGGGCCTCGACGGGGTGGACCAGGCCGCCGTGGTCGCCCGCGAGGACCGCCCCGGCGACAAGCGCCTGGTCGGGTACATCACCGGCACGGCCGACCCGGCCGCGATCCGCGCCGCGCTGGCCGACCGCCTGCCGCCGTACATGGTGCCGGCCGCGGTGGTGGTGCTGGAGGCCCTGCCGTTGACCGGCAACGGCAAGCTCGACAAGCGCGCCCTGCCCGCACCCGAATACGCCACCGCCGAATACCGCGCGCCGGAGGACCCGGTCGAGGAGGTCCTGGCCGACATCTACGCCCAGGTGCTGGGCCTGGACCGGGTCGGGGTGGACGCCTCGTTCTTCGACCTCGGCGGCGACAGCATTCTCTCGATGCAGGTAGTGGCCCGGGCGCGCGCGGCCGGCATCCTGTTCCGCCCACGCGACGTGTTCGTCGAGCAGTCGGTGTCCCGGCTGGCCCGGGTGGCCGAGGTGGCGGTCGACGGCGCGGGCGGTGCGGCCGACGACGGCGTCGGGCCGGTGGTCGCCACCCCGATCATGCGGTGGCTGCACACCATCGAGGGCCCGATCGAGCAGTTCAACCAGACCATGGTGGTGCAGGCCCCGGCGGGCGCGACCGAGGCCGACGTGGTGGCGGTGCTGCAGGCGCTGCTGGATCGCCATGCCGCGCTGCGGCTGCGCGCCGACGACGACGGCGCGGGCGGCTGGTCGCTGCAGGTGCCCGAGGTCGGTGCGGTGGACGCGCGCGGCTGCGTGCACGCCGTCGAGACGTTGTCCGACGAGGCGTTGGCGGAGGCGCGGTCGCGGTTGAACCCGGCCGCCGGGCTGATGGTCAGCGCGGCGTGGGCGGAGCCCACGGGTCAGCTGGCGTTGATCATCCACCACCTGGCCGTCGACGGGGTGTCGTGGCGAATCCTGTTGGAAGACTTCAACATTGCCTGGGCCCAGCATCACAGCGGGCAGCCCATCTCATTGATGGCGCCCGGCACGTCGTTCGCCCGGTGGTCGTCGCTGCTCGAGGAATACGCCCACCGGTCCGACGTGGTGGCCCGGGCCGACGAGTGGCGGCAGGTGGCGGCCACCCCGGCCGCGTTGCCGGCGGTGCAACCCGACGCCGACACCTATGTGAACGCCGGTCAGCTGTCGGCCGCGCTGGACGTCGAGACGACCCGGCTGCTGCTCGGTGAGGTGCCCGCCGCGTTCCACGCCGGCGTCGGCGACATCTTGCTGATCGCCTTCGGGCTGGCGTTCGCGGAATTCCTCGGCACCGGTGCGGCGCCGATCGCCATCGACGTGGAAGGCCATGGGCGGCAGGAAGAACTGGCTCCCCGGGTCGACCTGTCGCGCACCGTGGGCTGGTTCACCACCAAGTACCCGGTCGCCCTCAATGGCGGCCGGCTGAACTGGTCGCAGGTGGTGGCCGGCGAGGCCGCGCTGGGGCCGGTGATCAAGGCCGCCAAGGAGCAGCTGCGCGCCCTGCCCGACGGCCTGACCTACGGGCTGCTGCGCTACCTCAACGCCGACGTGGACCTCGACGGGCCGGACCCGGTGATCGGGTTCAACTACCTCGGACGGCTGGGCGCGGGCGCCGACCTCTCCGACGACCTGTGGCGGGTCAGCCCCGACAGCCTGGCCGTGGCGGCCGTGGCCACCGCGGTGCCCATGCCGCTGACGCACACGGTGGAGCTCAACGCCGGCACCATGGACACCGAGGCCGGCCCGCACCTGCAGGCCAACTGGAGTTGGGCGCCTTCGGCGCTCGACGAGGAGCGCGTTAACCGGTTGAGCCGGTTGTGGTTTGAGGCGCTCGCCGGGATCTGCGCCCACGTCCGGGCCGGCGGCGGCGGGTTGACCCCGTCGGACATCGCTCCCGCCCACCTCAGCCAGCAGCAACTCGACGCCCTCTGCCGGCAGGACGGTGTCGCCGACGTGTTGCCGCTGACCCCGGTGCAGCAGGGGTTGCTGTTTCACACCGCCTTCGCGCAGGACACCGACGACCTGTACGCCGTGCAGCTGGGCATCACGATCAGCGGTGCCCTCGACGCGGCGCGGCTGCGCGAGGCGGTCCACACCGCCGTCAAGCGGCACCCCAACCTGGTCGCCCGGTTCACCGAGGACTTCGGCGAGCCCGTGCAGGTCATTCCGGCCGATCCCCAGATGGCGTGGCGCTATGTCGACCTCGACGGCGGCGACGTCGACGAGCAGGTCGAGCGGCTGTGCGCCGACGAGCGCGCCGCGGTGTGCGACCTGGCCGATCAGCCGTCGTTTCGGGCCGCTCTGATCCGCACGGCGCCCGACCGGCACAGGTTCGTGCTGACCATCCACCACATCGTGGTGGACGGCTGGTCGCTGCCCGTCCTGCTGCAGGAGATCTTCGCGAGCTACTACGGGGAGCGGCTACCGGCCGCCCCGTCGTACCGAAGCTTCGTCACCTGGCTGACCCGTCAGGACCGCGCCGACGCACAGGAGGCCTGGGCCCAGGCGCTGGCCGGTTTCGAGACCCCCACCCTGGTGGGTCCGCCCGGACAGATCGGCCGTCGGGGCGTAGCCGCCTTCCACCTGCCCGCCGAGACCACCAAGGCGCTGGGCGAGCTGGCCCGTTCGTGCCGCACCACCATCAGCACCGTGCTGCAGGGCGCGTGGACGCAGCTGCTGACCTGGATGACCGGCCAGCATGACGTGGCCTTCGGCACCGCGGTCTCCGGGCGGCCCACCGAATTGGCCGGCGCGGACGCGATGGTCGGCCTGCTGATCAACACCGTGCCGGTGCGGGCGCGGATCACCGCGACCACCACCGTCGCCGACCTGCTCGACCAACTGCAACGCCTGCACAACGACACCGTCGACTACGAGCACCTGGCGCTGCCCGAGATCCACCGCGTCACCGGCCACGACCAGCTGTTCGACACCCTCTTCCTCTACGAGAACTACCCGATCGACGCGGGCGCGCTGCTGGGCGTCCGCGAGTTGGCCGTCACCGACTTCAGCAGCCGGGAGTACAACCACTACCCGCTGTCGGTGGTGGCCTCGCCGGGTCACGAACTGAGCCTTCGCGTCGAATTCGACACCGAGGTGTTCAACGCCGCCGCCATCGACACGCTGATCGAGCGGTTGCAGCAGGTGATGGTGGCCATGACCGCCGATCCCTCGCGGCGCCTGTCCTCGATCGACCTGCTCGACGCCGCCGAGCAGCACCGGCTCGACGACTGGGGCAACCGGGCGATGCTGGCCGAGCCGGCGCCCAAGCTCCTCTCCATTCCTGAGCTGTTCGCCGCGCAGGCGGCCCGTGCGCCCGAGGCGGTGGCCATCACCGACGGCGACCGGTCGTGGTCCTACGGAGAGGTCGAGGAGTCGGCCAACCGGTTGGCGCACCTGCTGGTCAGCCGCGGCGCCGGGCCGGGGGAGCGGGTCGCGGTGCTGTTCCCGCGCACCGCCGAGGCCGTCGTGGCGATCCTGGCGGTGCTCAAGACCGGGGCGGCCTACCTCCCGGTCGACCCGACGGTGCCCGCGGCGCGCATGGAGTTCGTCCTCGGCGACGCCGCCCCGATTGCCGCGGTCACCACCGCGGACGTGCGGGCGCGGCTGGACGGGTCGAACGTGGACATCATCGACTTCGACGACCCCGCCGTCGCGAGCCAGCCCACCGACGGGCTGCCCGCGCCGTCGCCGGACGACATCGCCTACATCATCTATACGTCCGGAACCACCGGCACCCCCAAAGGTGTGGCGGTGCCGCACCGCAACGTCACCCAGCTGCTGGAGTCCCTGGACGCCCAGCTGGCGCTGGGGCAGGTGTGGACGCAGTGCCACTCGCTGGCCTTCGACTTCTCGGTCTGGGAGATCTTCGGGTCGCTGTTGTACGGCGGCCGGCTGGTGATCGTGCCCGACGCGGTGGTCCGCTCGCCGGAAGAGCTGCACGCCATGCTGGTCCGCGAACAGGTCAGCGTGCTGAGCCAGACGCCGTCGGCGTTCTACGCGTTGCAGACCGCGGATTCCCTGGCGCCGGAGCTGGGCCAGCAGCTGAAGCTGCAGACGGTGGTGTTCGGTGGCGAGGCCCTCGAGCCGCGAAAGCTGGGCAAGTGGATGCACCACCACCCCGGCCTGCCGCGACTGATCAATATGTATGGCATCACCGAAACCACGGTGCACGCCTCGTTCCGGGAGATCGTCGACGGCGACGTCGACAGCAATGCCAGCCCCATCGGCGGGCCGCTGGCGCACCTGGGCTTCTTCGTGCTGGACGGCTGGCTGCGGCCGGTGCCCGAGGGTGTCGTCGGCGAGTTGTATGTGGCCGGCCGCGGGCTCGCGTATGGATACGTGGGCCGGTCGGGGCTGTGTGCGACGCGGTTCGTGGCGTGCCCGTTCGGCGCGGCCGGCGCGCGGATGTATCGGACCGGGGACCTGGTGCGCTGGGGCGCCGACGGCCAGCTGCAGTACCTGGGGCGGGCCGACGAGCAGGTCAAGATCCGCGGATACCGCATCGAGCTCGGCGAGGTCCATGCGGCCCTGGTCGCGCTGGACGGGGTCAACGAGGCGGCGGTGATCGCCCGCGAGGACCGTCCGGGCGACAAGCGGCTGGTGGGCTACGTGACGGGCACCGCCGACCCGGCCGAGATCCGCAACCGGCTCGGCGAGCGGCTGCCGACCTACATGGTGCCCACCGCCGTGGTGGTGCTCGAGACGCTGCCGCTGACGGTCAACGGCAAACTCGACACCCGCGCGCTGCCCGCACCGGAATACTCCGACGCCGACCACTACCGCGCCCCGAGCACGGCCATCGAGGAGATCCTGGCCGGGATCTACGCCCAGGTGTTGGGGGTCGAGCGCGTCGGCGTCGACGACTCGTTCTTCGACCTCGGCGGGGACAGCATCCTGTCGATGCAGGTCGTCGCCCGGGCCCGGGCGGCCGGTGTGGTCTGCCGGCCGCGCGACGTCTTCGTCGAGCAGACGGTGGCCCGGCTGGCCCGGGTGGCCGGACTGGCCTCCGACGACGACGTGGTCGACGAGGGCATCGGCCCGGTCGTCGCGACCCCGATCATGCGCTGGCTGCACAGCGTCGACGGTCCGGTCGAGCAGTTCAACCAGACCATGGTGGTGCAGGCCCCGGCCGGGGTGAGCGAGGCCGACGTGGTGTTGGTGCTGCAGGCTTTGCTGGATCGGCACGCCATGCTGCGCCTGCGCGTCGACGACGACGGCGCGGGGGACTGGTCGTTGCGGGTGCCCGAGGTCGGCGCGGTGGACGCCGCGGGGTGCGTGCACACCGTGGAGGCGCTGTCCGACGCGGCCCTGGCAACGGCACGCTCGCAGCTGAACCCGGCCAGCGGCGCCATGCTGCGGGCGGTGTGGGTCCCCTCCACCGGCCAGCTGGCGTTGGTCATTCACCACCTGGCCGTCGACGGGGTGTCGTGGCGAATCCTGTTGGAAGACTTGAATATTGCCTGGGCCCAGCACCACAGCGGGCAGCCGGTGGCGTTGCCGGTGGGCGGCATGTCGTTCGCCCGGTGGTCGTCGCTGCTGGCGGAGCACGCGCGCCGGCCGGAGGTCGTCGAGACCGCCGAGGCGTGGCGCCAGATCGCGTCGACGCCGGCGCCACTGCCGGCGGTGGCGCCCGACATCGACACCTACGTCAGCGCGGGACAGCTGTCGGTGGCGCTGGACGCCGACACCACTCGGTTGTTGCTGGGCGAGGTGCCCGCGGCGTTCCACGCCGGGGTGCAGGACATCCTGTTGATCGCGTTCGGGTTGGCCTGGGCGCAGTTCGTGGGCACCGGCGCGCCGATCGGTATCGACGTCGAGGGCCACGGCCGCCACGAGGAGCTGGGGCCGACCGTGGACCTGTCCCGCACGGTGGGGTGGTTCACCACCAAGTACCCGGTCGCGCTGAAGGTCGGCGGGCTGTCCTGGGGACAGGTCGTCGCCGGTGAGGCGGAGCTGGGGGCGCTGGTCAAGGACGCCAAGGAGCAGTTGCGCGCCCTGCCGGACGCGCTGAGCTACGGGCTGCTGCGCTACCTGAATCCGGACGTGGACATGGAGGCCTCGGACCCGGTGATCGGGTTCAACTACCTCGGCCGGCTGGGCGGCGCCGCCGAGCTCACCAGCGACTTCTGGCGGCTCGACCAGGACAGCCTGGCGTCGGCCGGCGCGGCGACGGCGGTGCCCATGCCGTTGCCGCACACCGTCGAGCTCAACGCCGGCACCCTGGACACCGCCGGCGGCCCGCTGTTGCAGGCCAACTGGACCTGGGCGCGCTCGGCGCTCGACGAGGTCCAGGTCGGCCGCCTGAGCGAGTTGTGGTTCGACGCCCTGAGCGGCATCTGCAGCCACGTCCGCAGCGGTGGCGGCGGGCTCACCCCGTCCGACCTCGCCCCCGCCCGGCTGACCCAGCGCGACATCGACGAGCTGTGCCAGCGCTACCCGGTCGCCGACGTGTTGCCGTTGACCCCGCTGCAGCAGGGCCTGCTGTTCCACACCGGCACCGCGCACGGCAGTGACGACCTCTACGCGGTGCAGCTCGACATCAGCGTCAGCGGCGCCCTCGACCCGCACCGGTTGAGCGACGCGGTGCATACCGCGATCAAGCGGCATCCCAACGTGGTGGCCCACTTCATCGAAGACTTCGGCGAGCCCGTGCAGGTGCTCTCCGCCGACCCCGCGCTGGCGTGGCGGTACGTCGAACTCGACGCCGAAGACCTCGAGCCCGAAGAGCAGATCCAGCAGCTGTGCGCCGCCGAGCGGGCCGCGGTGTGCGACCTGGCGGAGCGCCCGCCGTTCCGGGCCGCGCTGATCCGCACCGCCGACAACCGGCACCGCTTCGTGCTGACCAACCACCACATTGTGCTCGATGGCTGGTCGAAGCCGATCCTGCTGCAGGAGATCTTCGCCGCCTACTACGGCGTGCCGCTCCCCGCCCCGGTGCCCTACCGCAAGTTCGTCGACTGGCTGGCTGTGCAGGACCGCGGCGCCGCCCAGGCCGCGTGGCGGCGGGTGCTGGCCGGCTTCGACACCCCCACGCTGGTCGGGCCGCCCGGCCGGATGAGCCTCGGGCCGCGGGCCGTCTCCTCGTTCCAGATGTCCGCGGAGACCACGCGGGCGCTCGGCGAGCTCGCCCGGTCGTGCCACACCACCGTCAGCACCGTGCTGCAGGGCGCCTGGGCGCAGCTGCTGATGTGGCTGACCGGCCAGCACGATGTGACCTTCGGCACAGCGGTGTCGGGACGGCCGACCGATCTGGCCGGCGCGGACCAGATGGTGGGACTGCTGATCAACACGGTGCCGGTGCGGGCGACGATCGGCGCCGAAACCACCATCGCCGACCTGCTCAACCAGCTACAAAGCGCCTACAACGACACGCTGGAACACCAGCATTTGGCACTGAACGAAATCCATCGTGTAACGGGACACGACCAATTATTCGACACCATGTTCGTGTACGAGAACTATCCGATCGACACCGCCGCGTTGTCGGCCGTCGACGAGCTGGCGATTGATGGTTTTACCAACCGGGAATTCAACCACTACCCCCTCTCGGTGCAGGCCGTTCCGGGTCACGAACTAGGTCTTCGCGTCGAATTCGATACAGAAGTCTTCGACACGGGCAGAATCGAGAGGTTGGTCGAACGGTTCCGGCGCGTGCTGGAGGCCATGACCGCAGATCTGGAGGAGCAGGCATGACCGTCGGCGCGGGGCGGCGATTGTTGTCGATCGACTTGCTGGATGGCGGCGAGCACGATCGCCTCGACGAGTGGGGTAACCGGGCGGTACTGA
Source organism: Mycobacterium paraseoulense (assembly GCF_010731655.1). Lineage (NCBI taxonomy): Bacteria > Bacillati > Actinomycetota > Actinomycetes > Mycobacteriales > Mycobacteriaceae > Mycobacterium > Mycobacterium paraseoulense. Next base: position 326,038 of record NZ_AP022619.1, read on the forward strand.
CCGCGCCGGTGATGGGGGCTGCGTCGATCCCGGCATTGTTCGCGAAGCAGGTCGCGCGTGTCCCCGAGGCGCCGGCGCTGACGTTCGAGGGCCGCTCGCTGACGTATCAGGAACTCGACGAGGCCGCGAACCGGCTCGCGCACCTGCTGGCCGATCACGGGGCGCGCCCGGGTGCGTGCGTGGCGCTGCTGCAGTCGCGGTCGGCCCAGGCGATCGTGTCGATCCTGGCGGTGCTCAAGACGGGGGCGGCCTACCTGCCGATCGACCCGGCGGTCCCGGCCGCACGGATGGAGTTCATGCTCGGCGACGCGGCGCCGGTCGCCGCGGTCACCACGGCCGAGCTGCGGTCGCGGCTGGACGGGTTCGACTTACTGGTCGTCGAGGTCGACGACCCGGCGGTGGCCGAACAGCCCACGTCGGGGCTGCCGGGCCCGGCCCCCGAGGACATCGCCTACATGATCTACACCTCGGGCACGACCGGAACGCCCAAGGGCGTCGCGGTCACCCACCAGAACGTCACCCAGTTGCTCAAGAAGCTGCCCGCCGACCTGCCGGAGGCCGGTGTCTGGTCGCAATGGCATTCGCTGGTGTTCGACGTGTCGGTGTGGGAGATCTGGGGTCCGCTGTTGCACGGCGGGCGCCTGGTCGTGGTGCCCGAGTCGGTCGCCGGCTCCCCGGACGACTTGCACGCGCTGCTGGTCGCCGAGAAGGTCACCGTGTTGTGCCAGACCCCGTCGGCGGTGGGGATGCTGTCGCCGGACGGGCTGGACTCGACGGCGCTGATCGTGGCGGGCGAGGCCTGCCCGGCCGAGGTGGTGGACCGCTGGGCGCCGGGGCGCGTGATGATCAACGCCTACGGCCCGACCGAGGGCACGGTGTACGCATCGATGAGCGCGCCGCTGAGCGCCGAATCGGGGGCGCCGACGATCGGCTCGCCCGTGCCGGGGGCGGCGCTGTTCGTGCTGGACAAGTGGCTGCGCCCGGCGCCCGAGGGCGTCGTCGGCGAGCTGTACATCGCCGGTCGCGGCGTGGCCTCCGGGTATGTGCGCCGGGCGGGTCTGACGGCGTCGCGCTTCATCGCGTGCCCGTTCGGAGCGCCGGGGACGCGGATGTACCGGACCGGCGACCTGGTGCGCTGGGGCGTCGACGGCCAGCTGCAATACCTGGGACGCGCCGACGAGCAGGTCAAGATTCGCGGCTACCGCATCGAGCTCGGCGAAATCCAGACGGCGCTCGCGGGGCTGGACGGGGTCGAGCAGGCGGCGGTGATCGCCCGCGAGGACCGCCCCGGCGACAAGCGGCTGGTCGGCTACATCACCGGCACCGCCGACCCGGCCGAGGTCCGCGCCCGGCTCGGTGAGCGGCTGCCCGGCTACATGGTGCCCGCCGCGGTCGTGGTGCTGGACGCGCTGCCGCTGACCGTCAACGGCAAGCTCGACAAGCGGGCCCTGCCCGCCCCCGAGTACCAGAAGACCAACGGCGAATACCGCGCCCCCACCACGGCCGTCGAGGAGACCCTGGCCGCCATCTACGCCCAGGTCCTCGGGCTGGAGCGGGTGGGCGTCGACGACTCGTTCTTCGACCTCGGCGGCGACAGCATCCTGTCCATGCAGGTGGTGGCCCGCGCCCGCGCCGCCGGCGTGGTGTGCCGCCCGCGCGACGTCTTCGTCGAGCAGACCGTGGCCCGGCTGGCCCGGGTCGCCGGCGTGGCCTCCGACGACGACGTGGTCGACGAGGGCACCGGCCCGGTGGTCGCCACCCCGATCATGCGCTGGCTCCAGCAGGTCGACGGCCCCACCGACCAGTTCAACCAGACCATGGTCGTGCAGGCCCCCGCCGGCGTCACCCGCGACGACGTCCAGGTGGTGCTGCAGTCGCTGCTGGACCGGCACGCCACCCTGCGCATGCGCGTCGACGACGACGGCGCCGGCGGCTGGTCGCTGCACGTGCCCGAGGTGGGTGCGGTCGAGGCGGACTCGTGCATGCACACCGTGGACGCGCTGTCCGACGCGACGCTGGTGGCGGCGCGCTCGCAGCTGAACCCCGCGGCGGGGATCATGCTGCGCGCCGTGTGGGCCGAATCGACGGCCCAGTTGGCGCTGATGATCCACCACCTGGCCGTCGACGGCGTGTCGTGGCGAATCCTGTTGGAAGACTTGAACATTGCCTGGGCCCAGCACCACAGCGGCCAGCCGGTGGCACTGCCCACGGGCGGGACGTCCTTCGCCCGGTGGTCGGCCATGCTGGAGGAGCACGCCCAGCGCCCCGAGGTCGTCGCCCAGGCCGAGGCCTGGCGGCAGGTCGCGGCGACCCCGGCGCTGTTGCCCGCGGTGCGCCCCGACGTCGACACCTACGAGACGGCCAAGCAGCTGTCGGTGTCGCTGGACGTCGATACCACCCGGATGCTGCTGGGCGAGGTCCCCGCGGCATTCCACGCCGGGGTGCAGGACATCCTGCTCATCGCGTTCGGGTTGGCCTGGGCGCGTTTCGTCGGCACCGGCGCCCCGATCGGCATCGACGTCGAGGGCCACGGCCGCCACGAGGAGCTGGGCCCGCACGTCGACCTGTCCCGCACCGTGGGCTGGTTCACCACCAAGTACCCGGTCGCGCTGACCGTCGGCGAGCTGGACTGGACCCAGGTGATGGCCGGCGACCCCGCGCTCGGCTTGCTGGTCAAGAAGGCCAAGGAACAGCTGCGCGCGCTGCCCGACCCGTTGACCTACGGCTTGCTGCGGTACGTCAACACCGAGGTCGACCTGGACGGGTCGGACCCGGTGATCGGGTTCAACTACCTGGGCCGGCTGGGTGCGGCGGCGGATCTGCCCGGCGAGATGTGGCGCATCAGCCAGGACAGCCTGTCGTTCACCGGCGCCGCCAGCGCGGCGCTGCCCATGCCGTTGATGCACACCGTCGACCTCAACGCCGGAACCATGGACACCGAGGCCGGCCCGCACCTGCAGGCCAACTGGACGTGGGCGCCCTCGGCGCTGGACCACCAGCAGGTCAGCCGGCTGAGCCAGTTGTGGTTCGAGGCCCTCGCCGGGATCTGCGCGCACGTGCGCAGCGGCGGTGGCGGGCTGACCCCGTCGGACGTCGCCCCCGCCCGGCTGACCCAGCAGCAGCTCGACGACCTCTGCCAGCAGTACACCGTCGCCGACGTCTTGCCGTTGACCCCGCTGCAGCAGGGGCTGCTCTTCCATGCCAGCTTCGCGCACGACCCCGGCGACGACGTGTACGCGGTGCAGCTCGGGATCACCGTCACCGGTGACCTCGACGCGCACCGGTTGCGCGAGGCCGTCCACACCGTCGTCGACCGGCATCCCAACCTGGCGGCCCGGTTCTGCCCCCAGTTCGGCGAGCCCGTGCAGGTCATACCGGCCGACCCCGTGATGGCGTGGCGCTACGTCCAGCTCGGGGCCGAAGACCTGGACCCGGACGAGAAGATCGAACAGCTCTGCGCCGCCGAACGCGGGGCGGTCAGCGATCTGGCCAACCGGCCCGCCTTCCGGGCCGCGCTGATCCGCACCGCCGACAACCGGCACCGGTTCGTGCTGACCAACCACCACATCGTGATGGACGGCTGGTCGCTGCCGATCATGCTGCGGGAGATCCTGACCAGCTATTACGGGGAGCGGTTGCCCGCGCCCGCGTCCTACCGCAGCTACCTGACCTGGCTCGCGGCCCAGGACCGCACGGCCGCCCGGGCCGCGTGGGCCGAGGTGCTGGCCGGGTTCGACACCCCCACCTTGGTCGGTCCGCCGGCCCGGCTGGGCCTCGGGCGGCGCGGCGTCGAGTCGTACCGGCTGCCCGCGGAGACGACGCGGGCGCTGGGCGAGCTGGCCCGCTCGTGCCACACGACCATCAACACCGTCCTGCAGGCGGCCTGGGCGCAGCTGCTGATGCGGCTGACCGGCCAGCACGACGTGGCCTTCGGCACCGCGGTCTCCGGCCGGCCGGCCGATCTGGCCGGCGCCGAGTCGATGGTGGGCTTGTTGATCAACACGGTGCCGGTGCGCGCGCACGTCAGCGCGGGCACCACGGTGTCCGAGCTGCTGCAACAGCTGCAGCGCGCCCACAACGACACGATCGAGCACGAGCACCTGGCGCTGAACGAGATACACCGCGTTACCGGCCACGACCAGCTGTTCGACACGCTGTTCCTGTACGAGAACTACCCGATCGACACCAGCGTGCCGCTGGGCTTCCACGAGCTCGCGATCACCGACGTCACCAACCGCGAATACAACCACTACCCGCTCTCGGTGATGGCGCTTCCGGGCCGTGAACTCGGCCTGCGCGTCGAGTTCGACACCAGCGTGTTCGACACCGCCGGGATCGAGTCGCTGATCGAGCGATTCCAGCGGGTGTTGGGGGCCATGACCGCCGACACCAGCCAGCGGCTCTCGGCCATGGATGTGCTGGATGGCGACGAGCGTGCCCGCCTCGACGAGTGGGGCAACCGAGCGGTGCTGACCGCGCCGGTGCGGGCGGCGAAGTCGATCCCGGCGTTGTTCGCCAGGCAGGTGGCCCGCGTTCCCGAGGCGGTGGCGCTGACGTTCGAGGGCCGCTCGATGACCTACCGCGAGCTCGATGAGGCGGCCAACCGGTTGGCCCACCTGCTCGCCGAGCACGGCGCGGGCCCGGGCCACAGCGTCGCCCTGCTGTTCTCCCGGTCGGCCGAGGCGATTGTGTCGATCCTGGCCGTGCTCAAGACCGGGGCGGCGTACCTGCCGATCGACCCTGCTGTCCCGGCGGCGCGGATCGAGTTCGTGCTCGCCGACGCTGCGCCGGTCGCCGCCCTCACGACCGCCGACTTGCGGTCGCGGCTGGAGGGTTCCGACCTGCTGGTCATCGACGTCGACGACCCGTCGATCGGCGACCAGCCCGCCACGCCGTTGCCGGCACCGTCGCCGCAGGACATCGCGTACCTGATCTACACGTCCGGCACCACAGGTGTCCCGAAGGGTGTTGCGGTCACGCACCACAACGCCACCCAACTGCTGGAGAGACTGCACGCCGACCTGCCGGACCCGGGCGTCTGGGCGCAGTGGCACTCCCTGGTCTTCGACGTCTCGGTCCACGAGATCTTCGGCGCGCTGCTGCACGGCGGGCGGCTGGTCGTGGTGCCCGAGGCCGTCGCCGGCTCCCCGAAGGACCTGCACGCCTTGCTGGTCGAGGAGAACGTGACGGTGCTCAGCCAGACCCCGTCGGCGGTGGGAATGCTCTCGCCGGAGGGGCTGGAATCGACCGCGCTGGTGGTCGCCGGCGAGGCCTGCCCACCCGAGGTGGTGGACCGGTGGGCGCCGGGCCGCGTCATGATCAACGCCTACGGCCCGACCGAGGGCACGGTGTACGCGGCGATGAGCGCGCCGCTGACCGCGGAGACGGGAGCCCCGATCGGCGCCCCGGTGCCGGGGGCGGCGCTGTTCGTGCTGGACAAGTGGCTGCGCCCGGCCCCGCAGGGCGTCGTCGGCGAGCTGTACATCGCCGGCCGCGGTGTGGCCGCCGGCTATGCGCGCCGCGCGGGCCTGACGGCCTCGCGGTTTGTGGCCTGCCCGTTCGGTGCGCCCGGACAACGGATGTATCGCACCGGCGACCTGGTGCGCTGGGGCGTCGACGGCCAACTGCAGTACCTGGGCCGGGTCGACGAGCAGGTCAAGATCCGCGGCTACCGCATCGAGCTCGGCGAAATCCAGGCCGCGCTGGCCGGTTTGGACGGGGTGGAGCAGGCCGCGGTGATCGCCCGCGAGGACCGGCCCGGCGACAAGCGGCTGGTGGGCTACATCACCGGCACCGCCGACCCGGCCGAGATCCGGACCCGGTTGGGCGACCGGCTGCCGGGCTACATGGTGCCCGTTGCGATCGTGGTGCTGGACGCGCTGCCGCTGACGGTCAACGGCAAGCTCGACAAGCGGGCCCTGCCCGCACCCGAGTACCAGAAGACCGCCGGTGAATACCGGGCCCCGGCCACCCCGCTGGAAGAGACCCTGGCCGAAATCTTCGCCGAAGTCCTTGGGCTGCAGCGGGTTTCGGTCGAGGACTCCTTCTTCGACCTCGGCGGCGATTCGCTCTCCGCGATGCGGGTGATCGCCGAGATCAACACGGCCCTCGACGCCAACCTCTCGGTGCGCACCCTGTTCGAAGCGCAGTCGGTGCGACGCCTCGGCCAACGGGCGGAGCGCGACGCCAGCGGTGCGGACGAAGACGAGGGTGGCGCGGCCAGCTTCGCCTCGGTGCACGGCCGCGACGCGACCCAGGTGTACGCCAGTGATCTGACGTTGGACAAGTTCATCGATGCCGCGACGCTGAGCGCCGCGCCGTCGTTGCCGGGCCCGGGTCCGGAGGTTCGGACGGTCCTGTTGACCGGGGCGACGGGCTTTTTGGGGCGTTATCTTCTGCTGCAGTGGCTCGAGCAGCTGGAGCTGGTCGACGGCAAGTTGATCTGTCTGGTGCGGGCCGGCTCTGACGAGGAGGCGCGCCAGCGGCTGGAGAAGACCTTCGACAGCGGTGACCCGAAGTTGTTGCGGTACTTCCAGGAGCTGGCCGCCGACCACCTCGAGGTCGTGGCCGGCGACAAGGGCGCGGCGAACCTCGGCCTGGACGAGCCGACGTGGCAGCGGTTGGCCGACACCGTGGATCTGATCGTCGACTCGGCGGCTCTGGTCAACGGCGTGCTGCCCTACAGCGAGCTGTTCGGTCCGAACGTCGCCGGCACCGCCGAACTGATCCGGGTGGCGCTGACGACCAAGCTGAAGCCGTACGCCTACGTGTCGACCTCCGATGTGGGCCGCCAGATCGACCCCGCGGCGTTCACCGAGGACGCCGACATCCGGGTCATCAGCCCCATTCGCAAGATCGACGGCAGCTACGCCAACGGCTACGGCAACAGTAAGTGGGCCGGCGAGGTGCTGCTGCGGGAAGCCCATGACCTGTGCGGGCTGCCGGTCTCGGTGTTCCGATCCGACATGATCCTGTCCGACACCAGCTACGCCGGCCAGTTCAACCTGTCGGACATGTTCACCCGGATGGTGCTGAGCCTGGTGGCCACCGGCATCGCGCCGCGCTCGTTCTATCAGCTCGACGCCCAGGGCAACCGGCAACGTGCGCACTTCGACGCGCTGCCGGTGGAGTTCGTGGCCGAGGCGATCACCACGCTGGGCACCCAGGTGGTGGAGGGGTTCGAGACGTATCACGTGATGAACCCCCACGACGACGGCGTCGGCATCGACGAGTACGTCGACTGGCTGATCGAGGCCGGCTACCCGATCGAGCGGGTCGACGACTTCGGCGAGTGGCTGCAACGCTTCGAGGCCGCACTGCGCGAGTTGCCGGAACACCAGCGCAAGCACTCGGTACTGCAGATGTTGCAGGTCCCGGGCTACAACCAGCTGCAAGCGCCGGAGCCGGCCAGCGGGTCATTCGCCCCGGCCGACCGGTTCCGCGCGGCGGTGCAGGAAGCCAAGATCGGCGCCGACAACGACATCCCGCACATCTCGCCGCCGGTGATCGTCAAGTACGTCACCGACCTGCAGCTGCTGGGCCTGCTCTAACGCGCACGCGATTTGGGACGGTCCCGCGGGGACCGTCCCGAGTCGCGTAGTCGGTTTCCGAGGTCGAAACATTCCTTCCGTATCTTTTGCGATCTCTTACAGGAGTCACTGACAGGTTGCTGGGACTTTTTCGAAACCTCTAGCGCAACCCTCCCGCCGTCGACTAACCTTTCGGACTGTTGCACTTATGTTGACTAAGTTGACGGAGATACTGTGCTCGTCGGCCCATTCGACGACGACATCGGCAGCTCTGCCTCATTAGCGGCGACGAGTGGCAACAGCGGCGAGGATCCGCCACGGACCGCGCCGGATATGTATTAGCGGAACCGGACAGGCATTGCGGAGGAGTTCGGTCGAGCGGCCGTCAACCGGGGGTTTCAAGGGTGAGCCCTATGGTTGGGAAGTTGGATGGAGCTTGGTGACCGGGCACTTCCGCTTACTCGCGGACAACTAGACATCTGGCTGGCCCACGAGACGGGCCACTCCGGCACGGAATGGCAGATCGGACTCTTCGTCACGATCGACGGCAGGGTTGAACGTGATGCCCTGAAGTGGGCGATCCGCCAGGCCATCGAAGAAGCCGAACCCACCCGGGCCTCTTTCGTCGAGGCGGATGGCCAGGTCTTCCAACGGGCGGTCGACTATCCGGACGTCGAACTGGCCTTCCATGACCTGACCGCATCGCGCGACGCCGTCGACGAAGCCAGGCGGATGGCGCTGTCGATCCAGCGAACGCCCATGCCGCTCTCGGGCCCGCTGTTCCGATTCGCCCTTTTCCAGACCCGTGCCGACGAATTCCACCTGTTCGCCTGCTGCCACCACATCGTCATCGACGGAACCGGTGTCGCGCTCGTCGGGCACCGCATCGCCTCCATCTACTCGGCCATCGTCTCCGCCGCCCCCATCCCGCCGGCCGTCTTCGGCTCACTGCGGGATCTGGTCGACTGCGAGGCGAAGTACGAAGGGTCCGGCGACTACCGCAACGACGAGGCCTACTGGGCTCAGCACCTCCCCGCGGACGACGCCGGCCCACATCGTGGGCCGCCCACCGGGGAACGGGATCCGTGGCCGTCCGCGCCGGTCGCGTTGGACTCGGGCATCCTGCGCCGGGTCAACAAGGTGTCTGAGGTGTGGGGCGTGTCCCAAACGTCGGTCATCACCGCCGCATGCGCGTTGTTGGTGCGCGGGTGGGGCGGACACGGCTCGGAGGTGGTCCTCGACTTCCCGGTCAACAGGCGCGTGCTTCCCGAGTCGAAAACCCTCCCCGGCATGGTGGCCGGCGTGGTGCCGCTGGTGTTGCGCGTCGCGCCACAGCTCAGCGTCGCCGAGTTCTGCCGACAGGTCGACACACGTATTCGGGAATCCGTTGAGCACCAACGGTTTCCGGTGCAAGCGCTGGAGCGCAAAGCCCGTGGGCCGGCGGGGCCGGCCGAGCGGGTGAGCGTCAATTTCATCCCGTCCGCATTTACCTTGCCGTTCGGCGGTGTCACCGCCTCCGCGTCGTACACCAACTCCGGCCAGGCGAGTGGCTTCGGTTTGATCTTTTCCACCGATGGTGACCGGCTTTTCCTCAGCACGGCGGGCGCGTGGGGGCCGTTTTCCCGCCTCGACGTCGCCCAGTTGGCGGAAAGCTTGCAGCGCGTGCTGGTGGCGTTGACGGCGGACACGACGAGGCGGTTGCTGACCATCGATGTGCTCGACGAGTCCGAGCATGATCGGCTGGCCGCCTTGGGCAAGCGGGACGGGTTGGGCCGGCCCGTGGTTTCCGGGGCGTCGATTCCGGAGTTGTTTGCGGTTCAGGCGGGTCGCGCGCCCGGGGCCGCGGCGGTGTCGTGCGGGGCGCGGTCGTGGTCGTATCGCGAGGTCGATGAGGCGTCGAACCGGTTGGCGCGCCGGCTCATTGACAGTGGTGTGGGCCGGGGGGCGTGCGTAGGACTGGTGGTGGAGCGCTCCGGGGAGGCCGTGATTGCGGTCCTGGGGGTACTGAAGGCGGGGGCGGCGTACGTGCCGATCGATCCCGGGTCGCCGGTGCGGCGGGTGGAGTTCATGCTCGCCGACGCCGCGCCGGTGGTGGTGATCGTTTCAGCCGGGTTACGGTCGCTGTTGGGCGGGTTTTCCGGGCCGGTGATCGACCTTGACGATCCGGCGATCGAGGAGCAGTCGTGTGCCGCGGTGGTGGGGCCGGGCGCCGATGACGTGGCGCACGTGATCTACACGTCGGGTACGACGGGGCTCCCCAAGGGCGTGGCGGTCACTCATCGCAACGTCACGCAATTGTTCGAGGCGTTGGCCGGTGATGGGCTGCTGGCGACGGGACACGTGTGGTCGCAGTGCCATTCGTTGGCTTTCGACTTTTCGGTGTGGGAGATCTGGGGGGCGCTGTTGCACGGGGGGCACCTGGTGGTGGTGCCCGATGCGGTGGTCCGGTGCGCGGACGACCTGCAGGCGTTGGTGATTGGCGAGCGGGTGTCCGTGTTGACGCAGACGCCGTCCGCGGCGGGAGCGTTGTCGCCGCAGGGGGTGGAGGCGGCGTTGGTGGTGGGGGCCGAAGCGTGCCCGGCGGCGGTGGTGGACCGGTGGGCGCCGGGGCGAGTCATGGTCAATGTGTATGGGCCCACGGAGACCACGATGTGGGCGGCCAAGAGCGCACCCTTGGTGGCGGGTTCGGGGGCGCCGGCGATCGGGGCGCCCGTGGCGGGCGCGGCGTTCTTCGTGCTGGACAGCTGGTTGCGCCCGGTGCCGGCCGGCGTGGTCGGCGAGCTGTATGTGGCCGGAGCCGGGGTCGGTGTGGGCTACGTGGGCCGGGCGGGGTTGACCGGGTCGCGGTTTGTGGCGTGTCCATTTGGCGGGGTGGGGACGCGGATGTATCGGACGGGGGATTTGGTGTGGTGGGGCTCCGATGGGCAGCTCCGATATGTGGGACGGACCGACGAACAGGTCAAAGTCCGCGGGTACCGCATCGAGTTGGGGGAAATCCACACGGCGCTAACAGCTTTGGAGGGCGTCGAACAGGTGGCGGTGATCGCCCGGGAGGACCGCCCCGGCGACCGGCGGCTGGTCGCCTACCTCACCGGCGGCGCCGAACCGACCGTGGTGCGCGCCGCGCTGGCCGAGCGGCTCCCGGACTACATGATCCCCGCCGCGATCGTCCCGTTGGCATCCCTGCCCCTTACCCTCAACGGCAAGCTCGACACCCACGCCCTACCCCCACCCGAATACACCGACACCGATCGCTACCGCGCCCCGGCCACCCTCACCGAAGAGATCCTCGCCGGGATCTACGCAAAGGTTCTTGGCCTTGGCAGGGTCGGGGCCGACGACTCCTTCTTCGATCTGGGCGGGGATTCGCTGTCGGCCATGCGTCTGGTCGCCGCGATCAATGCCAGCCTCGATGCCAACCTTTCGGTGCGGGCCTTGTTCGAGACACCGACGATTCGCCGGCTGGCGCCCCGCCTGCACGAGGGGGCGGGCTGGTTGCCGCGGGTGGAGGCCGGTGTGCGCCCCGGGGTGGTGCCGTTGTCGTTCGCCCAGTCGCGGTTGTGGTTCCTCGATCAATTGCACGGGTCGTCGCCGGTGCACAACATGGCGGTGGCGCTGCGCTTGCGCGGACGCCTGGATGCCGACGTGCTCGGGATGGCGCTGGCCGACGTGGTGGCGCGGCATGAAAGCCTGCGCACCGTCTTCGTCGCGCCCGACGGCATCCCGCGGCAAGTGGTCGTCCCCGTGGGGCAATTCGATTTCGGGTGGCAAGTCGTGGATGCCAGTGGGTGGCCGGCCGACCGGCTGGCCGAGGCCGTCGAGGGGGCTGCGCGTTACTCGTTTGATTTGGCGGTTGAGATTCCGTTGCGGGCAAGGCTCTTTCGGGTCGGCGAGCGTGAGCATGTGTTGGTGGCGGTGGCTCATCATATTGCTGCCGATGGGTGGTCGATTACGCCGTTGGTGCGTGATCTAGGCGTGGCGTATGCCAGCCGGTGTGCCGGTGAGGCGCCGGGGTGGGCTGAATTGCCGGTCCAGTACGTCGATTACACGTTGTGGCAACGCGCCCAGTTCGGCGACCTCGATGACCCGCATAGCGCGATCACCGCGCAGCTGACGTATTGGCTGGATGCGCTGGCGGGGATGCCGGAGCGCCTGGAGTTGCCGACGGACCGGCCGTATCCGGTGGTGGCCGATTACCAGGGTGCGCGGGTGGCGGTGGAGTGGCCCGCGGAGTTGCAACAACGAGTGAGTGAGGTGGCCGGTGAGCATAATGCGACCAGTTTCATGGTGGTGCAGTCCGCGTTGGCGGTCTTATTGGCCAAGCTGGGAGCGACTTCAGATGTGGCGGTGGGTTTTCCGATCGCCGGGCGTCGTGATCCCGCGCTTGATGAGCTGGTCGGATTCTTCGTCAACACGTTGGTATTGCGCACCGATTTGGGTGGAAATCCGACCGTGGCTGAGGTCTTCGCCCAGGTCCGCCAGCGCAGCCTGGCCGCCTACGAACACCAAGACCTGCCCTTCGAAGTCCTCGTCGAACGGCTGCACCCGACCCGCAGCCTCACCCACCACCCCCTGATCCAGGTCGTCCTCGCCTGGCAGAACTTGCCCTGGCAGCACAGCGGCCCCGCCGCCGGGCTGACGTTGGGAGACGTGCAAGCCAGCCCGGTGCCGTTGGATACCCAAGTCGCCCGGATGGATTTGGTGTTCTCGCTCGCTGAGCGGTGGACCGAGGATGGTCGGCCGGCGGGGATCGGTGGGGCGGTGGAGTTTCGTACCGATGTGTTCAACACCGCCCGGGTGGAGGGGTTGGTCGAGCAGTTGCGTCGGGTGTTGGTGGCGATGACCGGTGATCCGGCGCGGTTGTTGTCGTCGATTGAGGTGCTCGATGACGGTGAGCGTGCCCGTCTTGGGGTGGTTGGTAATCGGGCGGTGTTGGGTGGGCCGGTGCCGGTGGGGGTGTCGATTCCGGAGTTGTTCGCCGCTCAGGTGGTTCGCGACGCCGAGGCGGTGGCGATCAGCTTCGGGGAGCGTTCGTGGACGTATGGGGAGGTCGATGAGTCGTCGAATCGGTTGGCGCGCCTGCTCGTTGAGTACGGTGCCGGTCCGGGGGAGTGTGTGGCGCTGGTGGCCGAGCGCTGTGCCGAGGCGGTGGTGGCGATCCTGGCGGTGCTCAAGACCGGGGCGGCCTACCTGCCCGTCGATCCGGGCCTGCCCACGGCGCGAATCGACTTCATGCTCGCCGACGCCGCCCCGATCGCCGCCGTCACCGCCGCGGACGTCCGGTCGCGGCTCGACGAAACCGACCTGGCCGTCATCGATATCGACGACCCCGCCGCCGAGACTCGACCCAGCGACGCGCTGCCCGCGCCGTCCCCCGAGGACATCGCCTACATCATCTACACGTCCGGCACGACCGGGGTTCCCAAGGGCGTGGCCGTAGCGCACCGCAACGTCACGGAACTGCTCGATTCCGTCAATGACGAGCTGGCGCTCGGGCGGGTCTGGTCGCAGTGCCACTCGTTGGCGTTCGACTTCTCGGTGTGGGAGATCTTCGGGTCGCTGCTGCGCGGTGCCCGGCTGGTGATCGTGCCCGACGTCGTCGTGCGCTCGCCAGAAGAACTGCACGCCATGCTGATTCGCGAACAGGTCAGCGTGCTCAGCCAGACGCCCTCGGCGTTCTACGCGCTCGCGCCCGAGCTGGGCCGGCAGCTGAAGCTGCGGACCGTGGTCTTCGGCGGCGAGGCGCTGGAACCGCAGCGGCTGGGTAAGTGGTTGCGCAACCGGCCGGGGCTGCCGCGGCTGATCAACATGTATGGCATCACCGAGACCACGGTGCACGCCTCGTTCCGCAGGATCGTCGACGGGGACGTCGACAGCGGCGCCAGCCCCATCGGTGTGCCGTTGGCGCACCTGGGCTTCTTCGTGTTGGATGCGTGGCTTAATCCGGTGCCGGTGGGTGTGGTGGGTGAGTTGTATGTGGCCGGGCGTGGGGTGGCGTGTGGGTATGTGGGCCGATCGGGGTTGACGGCGTCGCGGTTTGTGGCGTGTCCGTTTGGTGGGGTCGGGTCGCGGATGTATCGCACGGGGGATTTGGTGCGTTGGGGTGCCGATGGGCAGCTGCGGTATGTGGGGCGGGCCGATGAGCAGGTCAAGGTTCGGGGGTATCGCATCGAGTTGGGCGAAGTCCGCACGGCGTTAACCGGTTTGGATGGCGTCACGCAGGCGGTGGTGGTCGTGCGTGAGGATCGCCCCGGCGAAAAGCGTTTGGTCGCTTATGTCACCGGGGCCGCCGACCCGGCCGCGATCCGCGCGCGGTTGGCCGATCGGTTGCCCCCCTACATGGTCCCGGCCGCGGTCGTCGCGCTCGAGGAACTGCCGCTGACCATCAACGGCAAACTCGACACCCGCGCCCTGCCCCCACCCGACTACCAAGAAGGTGGCGAATACCGGCCCCCGGCCACCCCGGTCGAGGAAATCCTCTCCGACATCTACGCCCGGGTGCTGGGGCTGGAGCGCGTCGGGGCCGAGGAATCGTTCTTCGACCTCGGCGGGGACTCGTTGTCGGCCATGCGTTTGGTGGCTGCGATCACTACCGGCTTGGACGCCCACCTCGAAGTGCGAACCCTGTTCGAGGCGCCCACCATTCGCCAGTTGGCGCCGCGGCTCAGGGCGGGTGGGGGCCGGCCCGCCCGGGTGGTGCCCGGGGTGCGGCCGGCGGTGGTGCCGTTGTCATTCGCTCAGAACCGGTTGTGGTTCACCGATCAATTGCAGGGGCCGTCACCGGTTTACAACATGGCCGCGGCGATGCAGCTCGACGGGCGCCTGGATGTCGAGGCGCTCGGGGCGGCGCTCGGCGATGTGGTGGCCCGACACGAAAGCCTGCGCACGGTGTTCGCCGCACCCGAGGGAACCCCGAAGCAGGTGGTCATCCCCGCCGAGCGCGCCGACTTCGGTTGGCGGGTGGTGGACGCCAGCGCGTGGCCGGCGGGCCGTCTCGACGCGGCCGTCGAGGCCGCGGCGCGCCACACATTCGATCTGGCCACCGAAGTCCCCTTGCGCGCCCAGCTTTTCAGGGTCGGACCCGACCGGCACGTACTGGTGGCCGCCGTCCACCACATCGCCGCCGATGGCTCCTCGCTGGCCCCGCTGGTGCGCGATCTCGGGACGGCGTACGCCAGCCGGTGTTCGGGTGAAGCGCCGGCGTGGGCGCCGCTGCCGGTGCAGTACATCGATTACACGCTGTGGCAGCGGGCCAGCCTGGGTGAACTCGACGACCCGGACAGCCCCGTCGGCGGCCAGCTGCGCTACTGGCAACAGGCCTTGGCCGAGCTGCCCGGGCATCTTCGGCTACCGACCGACAGGCCCTACCCTCCGGTGGCCGACTATCGCGGGTCCAGCGTGGCCGTGGAGTGGCCGGCGGAGTTGCAGCAACGGGTGCGCGAGACTGCCCGCGAGCACAATGCGACGAGCTTCATGGTGGTCCAAGCCGCCCTGGCGGTGCTGCTGGCCAAAGTCAGTGCGACCGCGGATGTGGCGGTGGGCTTTCCGATCTCCGGCCGGCGCGATCCGGCGCTCGACGACCTGGTGGGCCTCTTCGTCAACACCTTGGTGCTCCGCGTCGATCTGACCGGAAACCCCACTCTCGCAGAGGTATTGGCGCAGGTGCGGCAGCGCAGCCTCGCCGCCTACGAGCACCAGGACGTGCCGTTCGAGGTCCTGGTGGAACGACTCAACCCCACCCGCAGCCTCACTCACCATCCGCTGGTGCAGGTCATGTTGACCTGGCAGAACGACAACCCGGCCGAACTGAGCCTGGGCGATCTGCGCGTGACTGCACTGCCCCTGCACACGCGCACGGCCCGCACGGATCTGGTGTTCTCGCTGGCCGAACGCTGGACCGACGACGACCAGCCCGCCGGCATCGGTGGGGCGGTGGAATTCCGCACCGACGTTTTCGACGCCGGCACCGTCGAGGCGTTGGTCGAGCGGCTGCGCCGCGTGTTGGTTTCGTTGACGACCGACACGGCCCGGCCCCTGTCTGCCGTTGACGTGCTCGACGAGCCCGAGCATGCCCGCCTGCGTGCCCTCGGCAACCAACACGAGCTCAGTCGGCCCGCACCGCCGGGGGTGTCGATTCCGGCGTTGTTTGCCGTTCAGGTGGGGCGTGCGCCTGGGGCGGTGGCGGTCACCTGTGGGGGTCGGTCGGTGTCGTACGGCGAGTTGGATGAGGCGTCGAGTCGGGTGGCGCACTGGTTGATCGGTGTGGGTGCGGGTCCGGGTTGCGCTGTGGGGGTGATGTTTACGCGCTCGGTTGAGGCGATTGTGGCGATTGTGGGGGTGCTCAAGTCGGGGGCGGCGTATGTGCCGATCGATGCGGGGTTGCCGGCGGCGCGGGTGGAGTTCATGCTGGCTGACACCGCGCCGGTGGCGGTGGTGAGCACCGGCGCGTTGGTCGAGAAGCTGGCCGGGTATGGCCTGCCGGTGTTGGATGTGGCCGATCCGGTGTTGCAGCGCCAGCCGGTGAGCGCGCCGCCGCCGCCGGGCGCGGATGAGGTGGCGCACATCATTTACACCTCGGGGACGACCGGGGTGCCCAAGGCGGTGGCGGTGAGCCACGCCAATGTGACGCGGTTGTTCGACGCGGCGGCGGTGGGGGTGGCGTTGACGCGCGCGCAGGTGTGGAGCCAGTTCCATTCGTATGCCTTTGACTTTTCGGTGTGGGAGATCTGGGGGGCGTTGCTGCATGGGGGGCGGCTGGTGGTGGTGCCCGAGGCGGTGGCGCGTTCGCCCGAGGACTTCCACGCGTTGTTGGTTGCTGAGCGGGTGACGGTGTTGAGTCAGACCCCGGCGGCGGTGCGGATGCTCTCGCCGCAGGGTTTGCAGGGGATGGCCTTGGTGATCGGGGCCGAGCCGGTGCCCGCGGAGGTGGTGGATCGCTGGGCGCCGGGGCGGGTGATGGTCAACGTCTACGGGCCGACCGAGACCACGATCTTGGCTTCGGCCAGCGCGCCGTTGGTGGCCAGGTCGGGGGCGCCGGCGATTGGGTCGGCGGTACCCGGGGCGGGGTTGTTCGTGCTGGATGGCTGGTTGCGGCCGGTGCCGGTCGGGGTGGTCGGGGAGTTGTATGTCGCCGGGCGCGGGGTCGGGCTGGGCTATCTGGGTCGGGCGGGGTTGACCGCGTCGCGGTTCGTGGCGTGCCCGTTCGGCGGGCCCGGGCAGCGGATGTATCGCACCGGGGACCTGGTGTGCTGGGGCCCCGACGGCCAGTTGCGGTATGTGGGGCGCGCCGATGAGCAGGTCAAGATCCGCGGGTACCGCATCGAGGTCGGCGAGATCCGCGCGGCGCTGGCCGGCCTGGATGGGGTCGAGCAGGCCGTGGTGATCGTGCGCGAGGACCGCCCCGGCGACAAGCGCCTGGTCGGCTACCTCACCGGCACCGCCGAACCGACCGCGCTGCGCGCCGCGCTGGCCCAGCGCCTACCCGGCTACATGATCCCGGCCGCCCTGGTCACCCTCGCCGACCTGCCCACCACCCTCAACGGCAAACTCGACACCCGCGCCCTACCCCCACCCGAATACACCGACACCGGGTACCGCGCGCCGACCAACCCCACCGAAGAAATCGTGGCCGGCATCTACGCACAAGTCCTGGGTCTCAAACGGGTCGGAGTGGACGACTCTTTCTTCGACATCGGCGGCGACTCGCTCTCGGCCATGCGCGTGATCGCGGCGATCAATAGCGGCTTCGCTACCGCCCTTTCGGTGCGCGCCCTGTTCGAGGCGCCCACGGTGGCGCAGCTGGTACCCCGCATCGGCGGCGGCGGAGGCGGCCTCGCGCCGCTGGTGGCCGGCCCCCGGCCCGCGGTGATCCCGCTGTCGTTCGCCCAGAGCCGGTTGTGGTTCCTCGACCAATTGCAGGGCCCGTCACCGGTCTACAACATGGCCGCAGCGCTGCGCCTGGTCGGGACGCTGGACGCCGACGCATTGCGCGCCGCGTTGGACGACGTGGTGACCCGCCACGAAACCCTGCGGACGGTGTTCTCCGCACCCGAGGGAACCCCGCAGCAGGTCGTCCTGCCGCCCTCGCAAACCCGCGTCGGATGGGACGTGGTGAACACCGACGGATGGTCGGCGAGCCGACTGGAGGAAGCCGTCGAGGCCGCTGCGCGTTACTCGTTCGATTTGGCGGTTGAGCTTCCGTTGCGGGCGACGCTCTTCCGGGTGGGTGCGGGTGAGCATGTGTTGGTGGCGGTGGCTCATCATATTGCTGCCGATGGGTGGTCGATTACGCCGTTGGTGCGTGATCTAGGCGTGGCGTATGCCAGCCGGTGTGCCGGTGGGGCGCCGGGGTGGGCTGAATTGCCGGTCCAGTACGTCGATTACACGTTGTGGCAACGCGCGCAGTTCGGCGACCTCGATGACCCGCGTAGCGCGATCGCCGCGCAGTTGGCGTATTGGCTGGATGCGTTGGCGGGGATGCCGGAGCGCCTGGAGTTGCCGACGGACCGGCCGTATCCGGTGGTGGCCGATTACCGGGGTGCGCGGGTGGCGGTGGAGTGGCCCGCGGAGTTGCAACAACGAGTGAGTGAGGTGGCCGCTGGGCATAATGCGACCAGTTTCATGGTGGTGCAGTCCGCGTTGGCGGTCTTATTGGCCAAGCTGGGAGCGACTTCGGATGTGGCGGTGGGTTTTCCGATCGCCGGGCGTCGTGATCCCGCGCTTGATGAGCTGGTCGGATTCTTCGTCAACACGTTGGTATTGCGCACCGATTTGTCGGGGAACCCCACGGTCGCCGAGGTATTGGATCAGGTGCGACAGCGCAGCCTGGCCGCCTACGAACACCAGGACGTGCCCTTCGAGGTCCTCGTCGAACGGCTGCACCCGGCCCGCAGCCTCAGCCGCCACCCCCTGATCCAGGTCGTCCTCGCCTGGCAAAACGTCGACCTCGCCGAGCTGGCCCTCGGCGATCTGCAGGTCACCCCGCTGTCTACCGACACGCGAAGCGCCCGGATGGATTTGGTGTTCTCGCTCGCTGAGCGGTGGACCGAGGATGGTCGGCCGGCGGGGATCGGTGGGGCGGTGGAGTTTCGTACCGATGTGTTCAACACCGCCCGGGTGGAGGGGTTGGTCGAGCAGTTGCGTCGGGTGTTGGTGGCGATGACCGGTGATCCGGCGCGGCGGTTGTCGTCGATTGAGGTGCTCGATGACGTTGAGCGTGCCCGTCTTGGGGTGGTCGGTAATCGGGCGGTGTTGGGTGGGCCGGTGCCGGTGGGGGTGTCGATTCCGGAGTTGTTCGCCGCTCAGGTGGTTCGCGACGCCGAGGCGGTGGCGATCAGCTTCGGGGAGCGTTCGTGGACGTATGGGGAGGTCGATGAGTCGTCGAATCGGTTGGCGCGCCTGCTCGTTGAGTACGGTGCCGGTCCGGGGGAGTGTGTGGCGCTGGTGGCCGAGCGCTGTGCCGAGGCGGTGGTGGCGATCCTGGCGGTGCTCAAGACCGGGGCGGCCTACCTGCCCGTCGATCCGGGCCTGCCCACGGCGCGAATCGACTTCATGCTCGCCGACGCCATACCGGTCGCCGCGATCGCCACCCCCGAACTGCGCCCACGGCTCGACGGAACCGACCTGGCCGTCATCGACTTCGACGACCCCGAAATCGCAATCCAACCCCGCAGCGCGCCACCGGTCCCCGACCCCGAGAACATTGCCTACATCATCTACACCTCGGGCACGACCGGGGTTCCCAAGGGCGTGGCGGTCACCCACCACAACGTCACCCAACTGCTCGAATCGGTGGACGGCGAGCTCGAACTCGGATACGTCTGGTCGCAGTGCCACTCGTTGGCGTTCGACTTCTCGGTGTGGGAGATCTTCGGGTCGCTGCTGCGCGGTGCCCGGCTGGTGATCGTGCCCGACGCCGTGGTCCGTTCACCAGAAGAACTGCACGCCATGCTGATTCGCGAACAGGTCAGCGTGCTCAGCCACACCCCGTCCGCGGTGGCGGCGCTGTCGCCGCAGGGTCTGGAGTCGGTCGCGACGCTGGTGATGGGCGGCGAACCCTGTCCACCCGAGGTGGTCGACCGATGGGCTACCGGACGCGTGATGGTCAACCAATACGGTCCGACCGAGACCACGATGTACGCGGCGATGACCCCGCCGCTCGCCGCCGGAACCGGAGCGCCCCCGATCGGGTCCCCGGTGCCCGGCGCGGCGTTGGTCGTGTTGGATGCGTGGCTTAATCCGGTGCCGGTGGGTGTGGTTGGTGAGTTGTATGTGGCCGGGCGTGGGGTGGCGTGTGGGTATGTGGGCCGATCGGGGTTGACGGCGTCGCGGTTTGTGGCGTGTCCGTTTGGTGGGGTCGGGTCGCGGATGTATCGCACGGGGGATTTGGTGCGTTGGGGTGCCGATGGGCAGCTGCGGTATGTGGGGCGGGCCGATGAGCAGGTCAAGGTTCGGGGGTATCGCATCGAGTTGGGCGAGATCCGGGCGGCGCTTAGCGGTGTGCGGGGGGTGGGGCAGGCGGTGGTGGTCGTGCGTGAGGATCGCCCCGGCGAAAAGCGTTTGGTCGCTTATGTCACCGGGGCCGCCGACCCGGCCGCCGTTCGTGCGCAGTTGGCCGATCGGTTGCCGCCCTACATGGTCCCGGCCGCGGTCGTCGCGCTCGAGGAACTGCCGTTGACCCTCAACGGCAAACTCGACACCCGCGCCCTGCCCCCACCCGACTACCAAAGCGCCGAACAGTATCGCGCTCCCGGCGACGCCGTCGAACAGATCCTGGCCGGCATTTACGCCCAGGTGCTCGGCGTCGAGCGCGTCGGCGCCGACGACTCCTTCTTCGACCTCGGCGGAGACAGCATCCTGTCGATGCAGGTGGTCGCCCGGGCCAGGGCGGCCGGCGTCCTGTTCCGCCCGCGCGACGTCTTCGTCGAGCAGACGGTGGCCCGGCTGGCCCGGGTGGCCGGCGTGGCCACCGAGGACGACGTGGTCGACGAGGGCATCGGCCCCGTCACCGCGACGCCGATCATGCGCTGGCTGCAGCAGGTCGACGGGCCGGTCGACGAGTTCAACCAGACCATGGTGGTGCGGGCGCCGGACGGGGTCACCCGCGACGACGTGGTGGTGCTGCTGCAGGCCTTGATCGATAGGCACCCGATGCTGCGGCTGCGTGTCGACGACGACGGTGCCGGCGGCTGGTCGCTGCATGCGCCCGACCCCGGCACGGTCGACGCCCGCGGGTGCGTGCACACCGTCGACGCGTTGTCCGAAGCGGCGCTGGTGGCGGCGCGGTCGTGGTTGAACCCCGCCGCGGGGGTGATGCTGCGGGCGGTCTGGGCGGAGTCCACCGGCCGACTGGCGTTGATCGTCCACCACCTCGCCGTCGACGGGGTGTCCTGGCGAATCCTGTTGGAAGATCTCAATATCGCATGGGCTCAGCAGCGCAGTGGCCAGCCCGTGGCGCTGCCCCCAGGCGGGACGTCGTTCGCCCGGTGGTCGGCGCTGCTGGCGGAGCACGCCCGCCGGCCGGAGGTCGTCGAGAAGGCGGAGGTCTGGCGGCGGGTGGCGGCGACGCCCGCCGCGTTGCCTGCGGTGCGCCCGTGTGCCGACACGTACGAGTCGGCCGAACACCTGTCGGTGTCACTGGATGCCGAAACCACTCGCATGTTGCTGGGGGCAGTGCCGGCGGCGTTTCACGCCGGTGTCCAGGACATTTTGGTGGTCGCCCTCGGGTTGGCGATCAACGAATTCCTGGGCACCGGCGCGCCGCTCTGCATCGACGTCGAGGGCCACGGTCGCGACGAGCACGTGGGCCCGCACGTCGACCTGTCGCGCACCGTCGGGTGGTTCACCGCCAAATACCCGGTCGCACTGAGCCTCGGCAGGCCGCGCTGGCCGAAGGTCGAGGCGGGCGCGGCCGAGCTGGGTGCGCTCGTCAAGGACGCCAAGGAACAGTTGCGCGCCGTCCCGGACGGGCTGACGTACGGGCTCCTGCGGTACCTGAATCCGGAAGTGGGCCTGGGCGATTCGGACCCGGCGATCGGGTTCAACTACCTGGGACGGCTCGGCGGGGCGGGCGAGCTGCCGGACGAGCTGTGGCGGCTCGATCAGGACGGCCTGGCGTTGACCGGCGCGATGGCCGCGCTGCCGATCCCGCTGGGGCACCCGCTGGAACTGAACGCCGGCACGATGGACACGACGAATGGCCCCCGCCTGCACGCCAATTGGACGTGGGCGCCGTCGGCGCTGCGGCGCGACCAAGTCGGCCGGCTCAGCCGATTGTGGTGTGAGGCCCTGGCCGGCATCTGCGCGCATGTACGCAACGGCGGGGGCGGCCTGACCCCGTCGGACATCGCCCCCGCCCGGCTGGGCCAGCGCCAGATCGACGACCTCTGCCGACAGCACGCGATCGCCGACATATTGCCGCTGACGCCGCTGCAGCGAGGACTGCTCTTCCACACCAGCACCGGCGTGGACACCGGGGACGACGTGTACGCGGTGCAGCTCGACATCACCGTCTGCGGCCCCCTCGACCCGCAGCGCCTGGGCGAGTCGGTTCGCGCCATGCTCACCCGGCATCCCAACCTGATGGCCCGGTTCTGCGACGAGTTCGACGAGCCGGTGCAGATCATCCCGGCCGACCCGGCCATGACGTGGCGCTACCTCCAACTCGACGCCGATGACCCCGACCCGGACGAGCAGATCGAGCGGCTGTGCGCCGCCGAACGGTCCGCGGTGTGCGACGTGGCCGCCCGCCCGGCGTTCCGGGCCGCGCTGGTGCGCACCGCGAACCAGCGGCACCGCTTCGTGCTGACCGTCCACCACATCGTGATGGATGGCTGGTCGCTCCCGATCGTGCTGCAGGAGATCTTCGCCGGTTATTACCGAGAGCGACTGCCGCCGGCGGCGCCGTATCGCAACTACCTCACCTGGCTGGCGGACCGCGACGGGGCGGCCGCGCAAGCGGCCTGGCGCCAGGTGCTCGACGGCTTCGACAGCCCGACGTTGGTGCGCCCGGCGGGCCCGGCGGGGCGTCGGGGCGTCGCCACCGTCGCATTGCCCGCGGACACCACCCGGGCCCTCGGCGGGCTGGCCCGTTCGTCGCACACCACGGTCAGCACCGTCCTGCAGGCGGCCTGGGCGCAGCTGCTGACATGGCTGACCGGCCAGGGCGACGTGGTCTTCGGCACCGTCGTGTCCGGCCGTCCGCCCGAGGTGAGCGGCGCCGAATCGATGGTGGGCCTGCTGATCAACACCGTTCCGGTGCGGGCGACCATCACCCCGACCACCACCGTCACCGGGCTGCTCGACCAGCTGCGCCGGGCCCACAACCAGACCCTCGAACACGAGCACCTGGCGCTGCCCGAAATCCACCGCGCCACCGGCCACGACCAGTTGTTCGACACGTTGTTCGTGTACGAGAACTACCCGATCGACACCGCCGCGTTGGCGGGCGCTCACGAAGTCAGCGTCACCGACTTCAGCAGCCGCGAGTTCAACCACTATCCGCTCTCGGTGCAGGCCGTGCCGGGCGACGAGCTGGGCCTGCGTGTCGAATTCGACACCCACGTATTCGATGAGGCCGGCATCCGGGCGCTGACCGACCGGTTGCGCCGGGTGTTGGCGGCCATGGCCGCCGACCCCGCCCGCCCGCTGTCGACAATCGACGCCCTCGACGAGTCGGAACACGCCCACCTGGCCGCGTGGGGGAACCGGGCGGTACTGACCGAGCCGGTGACCGGGCCGTCGATTCCGGAGGCGTTCGCCACCCAGGTGGCCCGCACGCCGGAGGCGGTGGCGGTGACCGTCGAAGGCCGCTCCATGACGTATCGGGAGCTGGACGAGGCCGCGGACCGCCTGGCTTACCTGCTGGCGTCACGCGGCGCCGGGCCCGGACACTTTGTGGGACTGTTGTTTTCGCGGTCCGCGGAGGCGATCGTCGCGATCCTGGCCGTGCTCAAGACGGGGGCGGCTTACCTGCCGATCGACCCCGGCCTGCCGGCGGCGCGGATGGGGTTCATGATCGCCGACGCCACCCCGATCTTGGCCGTCACCACGGCGGGGCTTCGGCCGCTTCTGGACGGGTGCGACGTGCCGGTCATCGATGTCACCGATCCGGCGGTGCACACCCACCCCGTCATCGCGTTGACCGCACCGGCCCCCGACGACATCGCGTACCTGATCTACACGTCGGGCACCACGGGCGTCCCGAAGGGCGTCGCGGTCACCCACCACAACGTGACTCAGCTGATGACGTCGCTGCATGCGCCCCTGCCCGCGGCCGGCGTCTGGTCGCAGTGCCACTCGCTGGCCTTCGACGTCTCGGTCCAGGAAATCTTCGGCGCGCTGCTCGGCGGGGGCCGGCTGGTCGTGGTGCCCGAGCCGGTGGTCCACGCACCGGAAGACCTGCGCGCCTTGCTGATTCGGGAAGGGGTCGGTGTCCTGAGCCAAACCCCGTCCGAGGCGGGCGCGCTGTCGCCGGAGGGCCTGGACGCGGTGGCGATGGTGATCGGCGGCGAAGCGTGCCCGCCCGAACTGGTCGATCGGTGGGCGCCGGGCCGGGTGATGGTCAACGCCTACGGACCGACCGAGACCACCGTGGACGCGGCGATCAGCGCGCCGCTGACCGCGGGAGCCGGAGCGCCGATCGGGCCACCGGTGTCCGGCGCCGCGTTCATGGTGCTGGACAGGTGGTTACGGCCGGTGCCGGCCGGGGTGGTCGGGGAGTTGTATGTGGCCGGTCGCGGTGTCGCGTGCGGGTACCTGGGCAGGCCCGGCTTGACGGCGTCGCGGTTCGTGGCGTGCCCGTTCGGCGGGACCGCGACGCGCATGTACCGCACCGGCGACCTGGTGTGCTGGAACCCCGACGGGCAGCTGCGGTACGTGCGCCGCGCCGACGATCAGGTCAAGGTCCGCGGGCATCGCATCGAACTCGGCGAAATTCGCGCCGCGCTCACCGGTTTCGAGGGCGTGGAACAGGCGGCGGTGATCGCCCGGGAGGGCCGGTTGGTCGGCTACGTGACGGGGGCCGTCGACCCCGACGCGATACGCGCCGCGCTCGCCGAGCGGTTGCCGGCCTACATGGTGCC
Source organism: Mycobacterium paraseoulense (assembly GCF_010731655.1). Classification (NCBI taxonomy): domain Bacteria; kingdom Bacillati; phylum Actinomycetota; class Actinomycetes; order Mycobacteriales; family Mycobacteriaceae; genus Mycobacterium; species Mycobacterium paraseoulense. The sequence goes on from NZ_AP022619.1 coordinate 350,648, forward strand.
CGCCGCGGTGATCCGATTGGACGCGATCCCGTTGACGCTCAACGGCAAACTGGACAAGCGGGCCCTACCGGCGCCGAAATACCACGACGCCGACTCCTACCGCGCCCCGGCGACCCCGGTCGAGGCGATCCTGGCCGAGATCTACGCCCGCGTGCTGGGATTGGCCCGGGTGGGGGTCGAGGAATCGTTCTTCGACCTGGGTGGCGATTCACTGGCGGCCATGCGCCTGGTCGCCGCCGTCAACGCGGGCCTGGACGCGCAGCTGTCAGTGCGTGCGGTGTTCGAGGCGCCCACCGTTCGCGGGCTCGCGCCGAACCTGGGTTCGGGCGGCGGTGGACCGACGCGCGTGGTGGCCGGCGCGCGACCCGAGACACTGCCGTTGTCCTTCGCACAGTCCCGGCTGTGGTTCATCGACCAGCTGCACGGGCCGTCGCCGGTCTACAACATGGCCGCGGCGCTGCGCCTGCGCGGGGACCTGGACACCGACGCGTTGGGCGCCGCGCTGGCCGATGTCGCCGCGCGCCACGAAAGCCTGCGCACGGTGTTCGTCGCCGCCGAGGGGACTCCCCAACAGGTCGTGCTGCCGCCGGAGCGCGCCGAGATTGACGCGGTCGACGCGACCGGATGGTCACCGGCCCGGTTGAGCGAGGCCGTCGAGGCCGTGGCCGCACATCCCTTTGACCTGGCCACCGAGATCCCGCTGCGGGCACGGCTTTTCAGGATCGCCCCGGACGATCATGTGCTGGTGGCCGTGGTGCACCACATCGCCGCCGACGGCTGGTCGCTCACCCCGCTGGTGCGCGATCTCGGCCTGGCCTACGCCAGCCGGTGCGCGGGCCGGCCGCCGGGATGGGCGCCGCTGCCGGTGCAATACGCCGACTACACCCTGTGGCAGCGGGCCCAGCTCGGCGATCTGGACGATCCGGACAGCCCGATCGCCGGCCAGCTGCGCTACTGGCACGAGGCGCTGGCCGGGATGCCCGAGCGTCTCGACCTGCCCACCGACCGGCCCTACCCCGCGGTCGCCGATTACCGCGGGGCCAGTGTGGGCGTCGAGTGGCCGGCCGAGCTGCAGGACCGGGTGCGCGAGGTGGCGCGGGCGCACAACGCCACCAGTTTCATGGTGATCCAGGCCGCCCTGGCGGTGCTGCTCGCCAAGCTGGCCGCGAGTTCGGATGTGGCCGTAGGCTTTCCGATCGCGGGGCGCCGCGATCCCGCCCTCGACGAGGTGGTCGGCTTCTTCGTCAACACCCTGGTGTTGCGGGTCGAGCTGGCCGGGGATCCCACCGTCGCGGAGCTGCTGGACCAGGTGCGGCGGCGTAGCCTGGCCGCCTACGAGCACCAGGACGTGCCGTTCGAGGTGCTCGTGGAGCGGCTCAACCCCACCCGCAGCCTGGGGCACCACCCGCTGGTTCAGGTGATTCTGGCCTGGCAGAACAACGAGCCGGCCGACCTGGTTCTGGGCGATCTGCAGGTGTCCCCGCTGCCGGTCGACACCCGAACGGCCCGCACCGATCTGTTGTTCTCGCTGGCCGAACGCTGGACCGGTGACGGCCGGCCCGCCGGGATTGCCGGGGCCGTCGAGTTCCGCACCGACGTGTTCGACACGGCCACCGTCGCAACGCTCGTCGCGCGGCTTCAACGGGTGGTGGCGGCCATGACCACCGACCCCGCCCGCCGCCTGTCGACGATCGATGTGCTCGACGAGGCAGAACATACCCGCCTCGAGGTGATCGGCAACCACGCCGCGCTGACCCGGCCCGCCCCCCCGGCGAGGTCCATTTCGGACGCGTTCGCCGCGCAGGTGCACCGCGCGCCGGAGGCGGTGGCCATCAGCTGCGAGGGGCGCTGCCTGACGTACCGCGAGGTCGACGACTCGGCGGATCGCCTGGCGCACCGGCTCGTCGAGCACGGCGCGGGCCCGGGGGAGCGGGTCGCGCTGCTGATGCCCCGGTCGGCGGAGGCCGTCGTGGCGATCCTGGCGGTGCTCAAAACCGGGGCGGCCTACCTGCCGATCGATCCGGGGCTGCCGGCCGCGCGGATCGGCTTCGTGCTCACCGACGCCGCCCCGGCCGCCGTGATCACCGTCGAAGGCCTGCGGTCGAGGCTCGGCGGGTGCGGTGTACCCGTCATCGACGTCGACGACCCCGAGCTGCACGGCCGCCCCGGCGCGCCGCTACCGGCCCCGTCGCCCGAGGACATCGCATACGTGATCTACACGTCGGGCACGACCGGTACGCCCAAGGGCGTCGGCGTCACCCACCGAAACGTCATCCAGCTGCTGGAGGCGCTGGACGCCGAGATGGAGCTGGGCCAGGTGTGGACGCTGTGCCACTCCCTGGCCTTCGACTACTCGGTGTGGGAGATGTTCGGCGCGCTGCTGCACGGGGGTCGTCTGGTGGTGGTGCCCGACGCGGTGGTCCGCTCCCCAGAAGACCTGCACGCCTTGCTGGTTCGTGAACAGGTCGACGTCCTGAGCCAGACACCGTCGGCCTTTTACGGGCTGCAAACCGCCGACGCGCTCGCACCCGATGTCGCTCAACGACTCAAGCTGCAGACGCTGGTGTTCGGTGGTGAAACGCTCGAGCCCCGGCGGCTGGGCACGTGGCTGGACAGCCACCCGGGACGCCCGCGCATCATCAACATGTACGGCACCACCGAGACCACGGTGCACGCGTCGTTCCGCGAGATCGTCGACGGCGACGCCGACGGCGACGCCAGCCCCATCGGAATTCCCTTGGCGCACCTCGCCTTTTTCGTGCTGGATAACTGGTTGCGGCCGGTGCCGGCCGGTGTGGTGGGCGAGCTGTACGTCGCCGGCCGCGGGGTGGCGTGCGGGTATTTGGGCCGGCCCGGCCTCACGGCGTCGCGGTTCGTGCCATGCCCATCCGGAGCGCCGGGAGAACGCATGTATCGCACCGGGGATGTGGTGCGCTGGAGCGCAGACGGGCTGCGATACGTCGGCCGCGCCGACGAGCAGGTCAAGATCCGTGGCTATCGCATCGAGCCCGGCGAGATCCGCACGGCCCTCACCGAGTTGGCCGGTGTGCGGCAGGCCGCGGTGATCGTCCGCGAGGACCGTCCGGGGGACAGGCGGCTGGTGGGCTACGTGACCGGCGACGCCGACCCGGCCGTGCTCCGCGCCGCACTCGCCGAGCGGCTGCCCGCCTACATGGTGCCGGCCGCGATCGTCGCCCTGGAGGCAATCCCGTTGACGGTCAACGGCAAACTGGACACGCGCGCCCTGCCGGCGCCCGCCTACCGCGACACCGGCCGGTACCGCGCCCCCACGACCCCCACCGAAGAGATCCTGGCCGGCATCTACGCCCAGGTCCTGGGCGTCGACCGGGTCGGCGTCGACGACTCGTTCTTCGATCTGGGCGGCGATTCGCTCGCGGCCATGCGGCTGATCGCGGCCGTCAACGCCGGCCTGAACGTCCACCTCGGCGTGCGATCACTGTTCGAGGCGCCCACGATTCACCGGTTGGCGCCGCGGCTCGGCAGCGACGGGGCGGGGCGCACACCGTTGGTGGCGATCGAGCGGCCCGCGGTGATCCCGTTGTCCTTCGCCCAATCCCGGTTATGGTTCCTCGACCAGTTGCAGGGGCCGTCGGCGGTGTACAACATGGCGGCGGCGCTGCGGCTGGACGGGCGCCTGGACGCCGACGCGTTCGCTGCCGCGCTGGGCGACGTGGTGGCCCGCCACGAAAGCCTGCGCACGGTCTTCGTCGCGGCGGAGGGGACCCCGCAACAGCTCGTGCTCGCGCCCGAACAGGCCGACGTCCGGTGCGACCTGGTCGACGCCTCCGCCTGGTCGCCGGACCAGCTGGCGGAGGCCGTCGAGTCGGTGGCGCATTACGCGTTCGACCTGTGCAACGAGATCCCCTTGCGCGCATGGCTTTTCCGCACCGCGGTGGATGAACACGTGTTGGTGGCGGTGCTGCACCACATCGCCGCCGACGGGCTGTCGCTGACCCCGCTGGTGCGTGACCTCGGCGTGGCCTACGCCGGCCGGTGCGCGGGCGAGGCCCCGGCGTGGGCGCCGTTGCCGGTGCAGTACGCCGATTACGCGCTCTGGCAGCGCACGCATTTCGGGGACCCGGACGACCCGGACAGCCCCATCGCCGGACAGCTGCGATTCTGGGAACACACCCTGGCCGGAATGCCCGAGCGACTGGTGCTGCCCACCGATCGGCCCTACCCGCTGGTGGCCGATCACCGCGGGGCGACCGTCGGCGTGCGGTGGTCGGCCGAGTTGCAGCAGCGGGTGCGCGAACTGGCGCGCGCGCACAACGCGACCAGCTTCATGGTCGTCCAGGCCGCCCTGGCGGTGCTGCTGTCGACGCTGAGCGGAAGCAGCGAGGTCGCCGTCGGCTTCCCGATCGCCGGCCGCCGCGATCCACTGCTCGACGACGTGGTGGGCTTCTTCGTCAACACCCTGGTGCTGCGGACGGACCTGGGCGGGGACCCGACGGTCGCCCAGGTGCTGGAGCGGGTCCGCGGGCGCAGCCTGGCCGCCTACGAACACCAGGACGTCCCCTTCGAGGTGCTGGTGGAGCGGCTCCGCCCCGCCCGCAGCCTCAGCCATCATCCGCTGGTGCAGGTGATGTTGGCCTGGCAGAACAACGATCCCGGCGACGTGATCCTGGGCGATCTGCACGTCACCCCGCTGCCGGTGGACAGCCACACCGCCCGCATGGACCTGACCTTCTCGCTGGCCGAACACTGGGGCGACGCCGGTGAACCCGCCGGGATCGGCGGGCAGGTCGAGTTCCGCACCGACGTGTTCGACGCCCGCACCATCGAAGCGCTGATCAAACGCCTGCACCAGGTGCTGGTGGCCATCACCGCCGACCCAGGCCGGCCGTTGTCGTCGATCGACGTGCTCGACGACGACGAGCGCGCCCGCCTCGACGACTGGGGTAACCGCGCGGTGTCAGACCGGCCGATGACCTGGCCGTCGATCCTGGAAGTGTTCGACACGCAGGTGGACCGCGCCCCGGAAGCGGTGGCTGTCCGCTGCGGTGACCGCTCGATCACCTATCGGGAACTCAACCGCGCCGCGAACCGGTTGGCGCACTTGTTGATCGGCCACGGGGCCGGCCCGGGCGAATGCGTGGGTCTGCTCGTGGACCGCTCGGCGGAGGCGGTCGTGTCGATCCTGGCGGTGCTCAAGACCGGGGCGGCGTACCTGCCGATCGACCCCGGGCTGCCCGCGGCGCGGATCGCGTTCATCCTCACCGACGCCGCGCCCGTCGCGGCGCTGACGACCGCCGACCACCGATCACGGCTGGACGGCTTCCAAGGTGCGGTCGTCGATGTCGACGATCCCGCCCTCGACGCCCAGTCCGGCGGTCCGCCCCCGGCGATGCCGACGGCCGAGGACATCGCCTACATCACCTATACGTCCGGCACCACCGGGACGCCCAAAGGCGTTGCGGTCACTCACCGCAACGTCACGCAGCTGTTCGCCCCCCTCGAGGCGCCCGTGCCGGTAGCCGGCGTGTGGTCGCAGAGCCATTCGCTGGTGTTCGACGTGTCGGTGTGGGAGATCTTCGGCGCGCTGCTGCACGGCGGGCGGGTGCTGGTGGTGCCCGACGCGACGGCCCGTTCCCCGGAAGACCTGCATGCCCTGCTGAGCGCCGAAGACGTCAGCGTGCTGACCCAGACGCCGTCCGAGGCCGCGATGCTCGCGGTGGCGGGCTTGGACTCGGCCGCCCTGGTGGTCGCCGGCGAGGCGTGCCCGCAAGAGGTGGTGGACCGGTGGGCGCCCGGGCGGACCATGCTCAACGTCTACGGTCCGACCGAGACCACGATGTGCGTGGCGATCAGCGCGCCGCTGGTGCCCGAGTCGGGAACACCGCCGATCGGAGCACCGGTGCCGGGGGCGGCGCTGTTCGTGCTCGACGGGTGGCTGCGGCCGGTGCCCGCCGGGGTCATCGGCGAGCTGTATGTGGCCGGAGCCGGCCTGACGTACGGGTACGTGCGCCGCGCGGGCCTGACCGCGTCGCGGTTCGTTGCCTGCCCGTTCGGTGCGCCCGGACAACGGATGTATCGCACCGGGGATGTGGTGTGTTGGGGCCCGGACGGGCAACTGCGGTATCTGGGCCGCGCCGACGAACAGGTGAAGATCCGCGGGCACCGCGTCGAACTCGGCGAGGTCCGCGCCGCCCTGGCCGCCCTGGACGGCGTTGAGCAGGCGGCGGTGATCGCGCGCGAGGACCGGCCCGGCGACAGGCGGCTGGTGGGGTACGTCACGGGCACCGCCGGCCCGGCCGCCCTGCGCGTGGCCCTGGGCGATCGGTTGCCCTCCTATATGGTCCCGGCGGCGGTGGTGACCGTGGACGCGCTGCCGTTGACGGTCAACGGCAAACTCGACACCCGGGCCTTGCCGGCACCGGAGTACAGCGACGTTGACCGCTACCGCCCGCCGGCCACGCCGGTCGAGGAGACCCTGGCCGACATCTACGCCCAGGTGCTGGGGGTGGAGCGGGTCGGAGTGGAGGAGTCGTTCTTCGACCTGGGCGGTGACTCGCTGTCGGCGATGCGCCTGGTTGCCGCGATCCACACCACCCTCGGCATCCATCTGCCGGTGCGCGCCGTGTTCGACGCGCCGGCCGTGCGGAACTTGAGCCAGCAATTGGATTGGCAGAATGGCGATTTCGAGTCCGCATCGCGGACCGGTCCCAGCTTCGCCTCGGTGCACGGCCGCGACGCCACCGAGGTGTATGCGAGTGATCTGACGTTGGACAAGTTCATCGATGCCGCGACGCTGAGCGCTGCGCCGTCGTTGCCGGGCCCGGGTCCGCAGGTGCGGACGGTCCTGTTGACCGGGGCGACGGGCTTTTTGGGGCGTTATCTTCTGCTGCAGTGGCTCGAGCAGCTGGAGCTGGTCGACGGCAAGTTGATCTGTCTGGTGCGGGCCGGCTCTGACGAGGAGGCGCGCCAGCGGCTGGAGAAGACCTTCGATAGCGGTGACCCGAAGTTGTTGCGGTACTTCCAGGAGCTGGCCGCCGACCACCTCGAGGTTGTCGCCGGTGACAAGGGCGCGGCGAACCTCGGCCTGGACGAGCCGACGTGGCAGCGGTTGGCCGACACCGTGGATCTGATCGTGGACTCGGCGGCTCTGGTCAACGGCGTGCTGCCCTACAGCGAGCTGTTCGGTCCGAACGTCGCCGGCACCGCCGAACTCATCAGGTTGGCGTTGACCACCAAACACAAGGCCTACTCGTACGTCTCGACCGCGAACGTCGGGGACGGGGTCGACGCGGAGGCGTTCACCGAGGACGCCGACATCCGGGTCATCAGCCCCATTCGCATCGTCGACGGCGGCTACGCCAACGGCTACGGCAACAGCAAGTGGGCCGGCGAGGTGCTGCTGCGGGAGGCCCATGACCTGTGCGGGCTGCCGGTCTCGGTGTTCCGCTGCGACATGATCCTGTCCGACACCAGCTACTCGGGGCAGCTGAACCTGTCGGACATGTTCACCCGGATGGTGCTGAGCCTGGTGGCCACCGGCATCGCGCCGCGCTCGTTCTATCGACTCGACGCCGAGGGCGACCGGCAACGTGCGCACTTCGATGCGCTGCCGGTGGAGTTCGTGGCCGAGGCGATCACCACGCTGGGCACCCAGGTGGTGGAGGGGTTCGAGACGTATCACGTGATGAACCCCCACGACGACGGCGTCGGCATCGACGAGTACGTCGACTGGCTGATCGAGGCCGGCTACCCGATCGAGCGGGTCGACGACTTCGGCGAGTGGCTGCAACGCTTCGAGGCCGCCCTGCGTGATCTCCCGGAGCGCCAGCGGCAACACTCGGTGCTGCCGCTGTTGCAGTTGCCGAGCACCCAGCAGGTCGAACCCGGTGAGCCCGGCCGCGGTTCGCTCGCCCCGACCGACCGGTTCCGTGCGGCGGTGCGGGAAGCCAAGATCGGCCCCGACAGCGACGATCCGGACATCCCGCACATCTCGCCGCCGGTGATCGTCAAGTACGTCACCGACCTGCGGCTGCTCGGGCTGCTGTAAACGTTTGAGCGGCAACGGATTTCACGTGGAAGGGCCGAAATACCCGGCATTCGTGCCACGTCGCAGCAAAGCCTGACTAACATGGCCGGTGATCGTGACGGTGTCCCGCCAGCACACGAAAGCGCTCACCATGACCACAGCCCGCGTGCCCAAGTTGCCGCTCGAGGAAGCCACCGCGGCCGCCGACGAGGCGGCGGTGCCCAACTACATGGCCGAACTGAGCATCTTCCAGGTGCTGCTCAACCACCCGCCGCTGGCGCGCGCCATCAACGATCTGCTCGCCACCATGCTCTGGCATGGTGCGCTCGACGCGCGGTTGCGTGAGTTGGTCATCATGCGGATCGGCTGGCTCACCGCATGCGACTACGAGTGGACACAGCATTGGCGCGTCGCGTCGAGGCTGGGCGTGGCGCCCGACGACCTGCTCGGCGTGCGTGACTGGCAGGCGCACCACGGGTTCGGCCCGACCGAGCGGGCGGTGCTGGCCGCCACCGACGACGTGGTGCGCGACGGCGCGGTGAGCGACGCCAGCTGGGCGGCCTGTGAACGCGAATTGAACGGCGACACAACGGTTCTCATCGAGCTGGTCACCGCGATCGGTGCGTGGCGGATGGTCGCGTCCATCCTGCACAGCCTCCGGGTCCCGCTCGAAGAGGGCGTGTCCAGCTGGCCGCCCGACGGCCGGTCGCCGTCGGAAGCCGTCATCGATTGACATATCGATCGGTGGCTCTTTAGCGTCGGGCAATGCGTACCAGAGTCGCCGACATGCTCGGTGTCGAGTTCCCCATCTGCGCGTTCAGCCACTGCCGCGACGTGGTGGCCGCGGTGACCAACGCGGGCGGGTTCGGCATCCTCGGCGCCGTGGCGCACAGCCCCCAACGGCTGGAAAGCGAACTCACCTGGATCGAGGAGCAGACGGGCGGCAAGCCCTACGGGGTCGACCTGTTGTTGCCGCCCAAGTATGTCGGCGCGGACGAAGGCGGCATCGACGCCACCCAGGCGCGGGCGCGGCTGCCCGAGGAGCACCGCGCCTTCGTCGACGACATCCTCGCCCGCTACGGGATCACCGCGCCTGCCCAGGATCGTCCCTCCGCGGGTGGCCTCAACATCTCGCCCAAGGGCTACGAACCGCTGCTCGAAGTGGCCTTCGCCCATGACATTCGGCTGATCGCCAGCGCGCTCGGGCCGCCCCCCGAAGACCTCGTCGAACGCGCCCACGACCGCGGCGTGCTGGTGGCCGCGTTGGCCGGCACCACGCGCCATGCGCAGCGGCACGCGGCCGCCGGTGTCGACCTGATCGTCGCGCAGGGCACCGAGGCCGGGGGACACACCGGGGAGGTCGCCACCATGGTCCTGGTTCCCGAGGTCGTCGATGCCGTGTCGCCGGTCCCCGTTCTCGCCGCCGGCGGCATCGCCCGCGGCCGCCAGATCGCGGCGGCGCTGGCCCTCGGCGCTGAAGGCGTGTGGTGCGGGTCGGTGTGGCTGACCACCGAGGAGGCCGAGACGCCACCGGTGGTCAAGGACAAGTTCCTGGCCGCCACCTCCTCGGACACGGTGCGGTCGCGGTCGATGACGGGCAAGCCGGCACGGATGCTGCGGACGGCCTGGACCGAGGAATGGGAGCGCCCGGAAAAACCCGACCCGCTCGGCATGCCGTTGCAGACCGCGCTGGTCACCGAACCGCAGGTGCGCATAAACCAGGCGGCCGCGCACCCCGGCGCCAAGGCGCGAGAGCTGGCCACCTACTTCGTCGGCCAGGTGGTCGGGTCGCTCGACCGGGTTCGCCCCGCGCGCACGGTGGTGCTCGACATGGTGGAGGAATTCATCGACACCATCGGGCGGCTCGACGGCCTCGTCGAGAGGTAACCGGTGTTCCCCACGGCGGCTGAACGGCCCCCGCGGCGGTTCGGCAAACACGAGATGAACAATCCACGCAAGCCCGTGCGCGGCCATACGCCCAGCTCATAGCCCCTTACCTGGCCGAATCCTGTGTGCCCGCCCCGGGAAACCGTAAAGATTCACCAACATCGCATCGAGGAGTTTGACCCCGTCGGACCCGTCGTGCATTATCGGTCGGGTATGCACCTCGTTAGGTGAGGCGTCTACACGAATACAGGCCACTGACCCCGAACGTCGAAAGACGCCCCGGGTCAGGACAGCTCCTCCCGGCTTAAGGGTTGAGCCCAGGTGGCTTCCGGAATTCCGGACACGTCGTGTGGTGCCGAAGCTCTGACGAGAGGGGTGCGGATCTCCGACGGTCGTCGGGTTTCTGCTCCTCATGCTGCGCAGATCGCGTGCGGGTCCCCGCACGTGTCGTGACCGCGAGGAGGTGAGGGACACATGAGTTCCAGCGACAGTCCGGACCGAAGTCCGAGCTCCGTCTCGTCCCGATCCCGTCTCCGGCACGACGTTCTCAGCTGAGTCGTCGCAACGCCAAGTGGCTTATCGGCCAGGCGTTCTCCGGATCGGAACCGCGACGGGACTTCGACACGTCAGTCCAGTTAGTCCCGGTAGGAACCCCGCGTAGGAGATGATCATGACCACAGCTCTGTACGACGAAGTGGTGACCGTAGCGCCCGCACGCAAGTTGACGGTGGTGCGCGACGTCGAGACCACTGCGGCCCCGGTGGCCAAGAAGGCCGCCCGCCCGGCCGGCAAGCAGCCCGTCTTCGCGGGCGACCCGCTGGTGGAGGGCGCCACCCGCTTGCTGAGCATTCCGCTGCGCCACCTGTACGCCGCGCTGCTGCGGGTTGGTGTGCTCGAAGTTCTGGCCTGATCCGATGGGCAGCGACCAACCAGGGCTCCAAGGGGCTACCCGGCCGCAGGTGTGACCTGAGGCCAGGTGGCCCCTTGGGGTGCTTCGCCTGAGTAGAATCGAGCCACTGGCGTTGATCCGGCATCACCGGGGAGCTTTCGGAAGAACAGCCGGCTTCTTTCTCTGGCCAGCTCAGTAGAACCGAACGGGTGGGCCCGTCACAGCCTCCAAGGAGCGGTCACGCGACAGCGTGGCAAGCGGGGTGGTACCGCGGCGCTCGCGCAGGCAGCGCGTCGTCGTCCCCGGCCTGACCATAGGCACGCAGGAGACGACGCGCACCGTGACCGAAAACGCTGACGCCAGGGCTTATCCCAAACTGGCGAGCGGAGCACCCGATTTTCCGGCCCTCGAACTCGAGGTCCTGGACTACTGGGCCCGTGACGACACCTTTCGGGCCAGCATCAACCGCCGCGACGGCGCCGAAGAATTCGTCTTCTACGACGGACCGCCGTTCGCCAACGGGCTGCCGCACTACGGGCACCTGCTGACCGGCTACGTGAAGGACATCGTCCCGCGCTACCGGACCATGCGCGGCTACAAGGTGGAGCGGCGTTTCGGCTGGGACACGCACGGGTTGCCCGCTGAACTCGAGGTCGAGCGGCAGTTGGGCATCAACGACAAGTCGCAGATCGACGACATGGGGATCGCCGCGTTCAACGACGCGTGCCGCGCCTCGGTGCTGCGCTACACCGACGAGTGGCAGGCGTACGTCACCCGTCAGGCCCGCTGGGTCGATTTCGAGAACGACTACAAGACGCTCGACCTGTCCTACATGGAGTCGGTGATCTGGGCGTTCAAGCAGCTCTGGGACAAGGGTCTGGCCTACGAGGGCTACCGCGTCCTGCCGTACTGCTGGCGCGACGAAACCCCGCTGTCCAACCACGAATTGCGGATGGACGACGACGTCTACCAGAGCCGCCAAGACCCCGCGCTGACAGTGGGATTCAAGGTGGTGGGGGGCGCGCTGGACGGCGCGCACCTGCTGGTGTGGACGACGACGCCGTGGACGCTGCCGTCGAACCTGGCCGTCGCGGTCAACCCCGAGGTCACCTACGTCGAGGTCCGGGCCGGCGAGCACCGCTTCGTGCTGGCGCAGCCCAGGTTGGCCGCCTACGCCCGCGAGTTGGGTGACGAACCAGAAGTGCTGGGCACCTACCGCGGGGCCGACCTGCTCGGCACGCGCTACCTGCCGCCCTTCCCGTATTTCATGGACACCCCCAAGGCTTTTCAGGTGCTGCCGGGGGAGTTCGTCACCACCGAGGACGGCACCGGCATCGTGCACATGGCGCCGGCCTACGGCGAGGACGACATGGCCACCACCGACAAGGTGGGCATCGTGCCGGTCACCCCGGTCGATTCCAAGGGCCGCTTCGACGCCACCGTCCCGGATTACCAGGGGCAGCACGTGTTCGACGCCAACCCGCACATCATCCGCGACCTGAAGAACGGCAGCGGCCCGGCGGCGGCCAACGGCGCGGTGCTGCTGCGCCACGAGACCTACGAGCACCCCTACCCGCACTGCTGGAGGTGCCGCAACCCACTGATCTACCGGGCGGTGTCGTCCTGGTTCGTCGCGGTCACCGCGTTCCGCGACCGCATGGTGGAGCTCAACCAGCAGATCACCTGGTACCCCGAACACGTCAAGGACGGCCAGTTCGGCAAGTGGCTGCAGGGCGCCCGCGACTGGTCGATCTCGCGAAACCGCTACTGGGGCAGTCCCATTCCGGTGTGGAAATCCGACGACCCGGCCTACCCGCGCATCGACGTTTACGGCAGCCTCGACGAGCTGGAGCGCGACTTCGGGGTGCGGCCGACCAACCTGCACCGGCCCTACATCGACGAGCTGACCCGCCCCAATCCCGACGACCCGACCGGCCGCAGCACCATGCGGCGCATCCCCGACGTGCTCGACGTGTGGTTCGATTCCGGGTCGATGCCCTACGCCCAGGTGCATTACCCGTTCGAGAATGGTGAGTGGTTCGACACCCATTATCCCGGCGACTTCATCGTCGAGTACATCGGCCAGACCCGCGGCTGGTTCTACACCCTGCACGTGCTGGCCACCGCGCTGTTCGACCGTCCGGCATTCAAAACCTGTGTGGCGCACGGGATTGTGCTGGGTTCCGACGGCCAGAAGATGAGCAAGTCGCTGCGCAACTACCCGGACGTGTCCGAGGTGTTCGACCGTGACGGTTCCGACGCCATGCGGTGGTTTTTGATGGCCTCGCCGATCCTGCGTGGTGGGAACCTGATTGTCACCGAGCAGGGCATCCGCGAGGGCGTGCGCCAGGTCCTGTTGCCGTTGTGGAACGCGTACAGCTTCCTGGCCCTCTACGCGCCCAAAGTCGGCTCCTGGCGCACCGATTCGCGGCAGGTGCTGGACCGCTACATCCTGGCCAAGCTCGCCGAACTGCGCGACAGCCTCACCCGCGAGATGGACACCTGCGACATCTCGCGCGCCTGCGAGCACCTGCGCCAGTTCACCGAGGCGTTGACGAATTGGTATGTGCGACGGTCGCGTTCGCGGTTCTGGGAGGAGGACCCCGACGCCATCGACACCCTGCACACTGTGCTCGAGGTGACCTCGCGGCTGTCCGCGCCGCTGCTGCCGTCGGCCACCGAGATCATCTGGCGCGGTCTGACCGGGGGGCGGTCGGTGCACCTCACCGATTGGCCCGACGCCGAATCGCTGCCGGCGGACCCCGCTCTGGTCGCCGCGATGGACCAGGTCCGCGAGGTGTGCTCGGCGGCGTCGTCCCTGCGCAAGGCCAAGAAGCTGCGGGTGCGCCTGCCGCTACCGAAACTGACCGTGGCGGTGCACGATCCGCAGCGGCTGCAGCCGTTCGCCGACCTGATCGCCGACGAGCTCAACGTCAAGAGCGTCGAACTGACCGACGCGATCGACACCTACGGCCGCTTCGAGCTCACCGTCAACGCCTGGGTCGCCGGGCCGCGGCTGGGCAAGGACGTGCAGGCCGCCATCAAGGCGGTCAAGGCGGGGGAGGGCGTCGTCAATCCCGACGGCACCCTGACGGCGGGTCCCGCGGTGCTGCAGCCCGAGGAGTACACCTCGCGGCTGGTCGCCGCCGACCCCGAGTTCACCGCCGCCCTGCCCGACGGGGCCGGGCTGGTGGTGCTCGACGGCACCGTCACCCCGGAGCTGGAGGCCGAGGGCTGGGCCAAGGACCGCATCCGCGAACTGCAGGAGCTGCGGAAGTCGAGCGGGCTGGACGTGTCCGACCGGATCTCCGTCGTGATGTCGGTGCCCGCCGAGCGGGCCGACTGGGCGCGCACCCACCGCGACCTGATCGCGGGTGAAATCCTGGCCACCAGCTTCGAATTGGGCGAACCGGCCGACGGCGCCGACATCGGCGACGGCGTGCGGGTGAGCATCGCCAAGGCGTAGCGGCGCAGAGCCCCGGTCGGGGGTTTGCGAAAAAAAGTTCCGAAAAAAGTGTCCGACCCGTCCGGGTTGGCTGCTCGTAGCTGTGACGGCGGCCCACCGGGGGTCGCGACCACAGTTGAGGAACACGCCATGAGCACCATCGAAGACTTTCAGTCGACGTCCTTCGTCGCGCTCCCGCACGACGATCCGACGGTCGCCGAGGCGTGGGCGTCGAGCCCGCTGGGTGACCCCACGATCGAGGACGGCTCCCTGGTCCGGCCCGCCAAACGTGAGGACTCCCCGGCCACGACCGTGACCGGGAAGCCGCGCTCGAGGGGAACGAACGCATTGGTGGCCGGGGCCGTGGTCGCGGCGCTCGGAGCGGTTGCCGGGCTCGGCCTGATCCTCATCGACGGGCCGGGCTCCAAGGCGCACAAGCCTGCCGTCGTGGTTCCGAATTCCAGCGTCGGTTCGGTGACGCCCCAGGCCCCCAGCGCGGTTGCGCCGCCGCCCCTTTCGCCGGCCCCGCCGCCGGCGGGCAGCCCTCCCGACGCCGCGCAGGTCTCGCCGGGACCCGTCAGCGGTGGGCATGCGCCCGCCGTGATCGCGCCCGCGCCGGTGCCCGCGGCCCCCGCCCCGGCCGATCCCGGCGCCTCGCCGCCCCCTCCCAACGTGACCGTCAACCTCCCGCCGGTGATCGTGCCCGTGCCCGTCCCGGTGCCTGTGCCGCCCCAGCAAGGTGGCGGTCAGCAGGGCGGCCAGCCCGCGCCGAGCGGAGGCGGCCACGGGCCGATCCAGTGTTTCGCCTGCCACCCGCCGGTGCCGCAACAACCGATCCACCCGCAGCCGATCCACCCGGAGCCGATCCACCCGCAGCCGCTGCAGCATCCCTAGCCGCTGTTACGTGCGCGATCGCAGCGCGCGGTGGGCATGCGGCCAGAACGGCATGCCCGCCACGACGGTCGCACCGGTGGCGATGAGTCCGACCGCGACGTCGACGCTCTCGCGGCCATCGCTTGCCCAATAGACGTCTTTGAGGTCCAAGAGCAGGGCGAGCTCGTCAACGATCATGGCATTGGCGGCGCCGTACGCGACGGCCGCCGCGGGGTGCCTGCGCTGCTTGTCCGTCCCGCGCAGGCCCACGCCGCCCACCGCCGCCAGCAGCCCGATGCCGATGTTGTAGTGGTGAAAGTGCTTCCCGCCCATTGACACACCACCACCCGACGGGCCATGGCCGGCGCGGATCCAGTGTGTGAGTCCCCGCAGTCCGGCGAAGGTGAGGGTGAACGACGCCCAGGCCAGCACCGTGGCCTGTTCACCGGGCTGCAACCGTTGGTCCCACTGGTGACGCAGCCGCTCCAACCGTGACGTCGGTGGGTCGCCCTGCTCGGTTCCCCGCGTGTGACCGCCCGCCACGGCGCCGTCGGCGTCCATACAGTAGGACGCTAGACCAATACCATTTTCAGTTGTGGAGTCCCGTTGGGTGCTGCACCTGGACATGGATGCGTTCTTCGCCTCGGTCGAACAACTCACCCGGCCGACCCTGCGGGGGCGGCCGGTGCTGGTCGGCGGCCTGGGCGGGCGGGGCGTGGTCGCCGGGGCCAGCTACGAGGCCCGGGTGTACGGGGCCCGGTCGGCCATGCCGATGCACCAGGCCCGCCGCCTGATCGGGGTGACCGCGGTGGTGCTGCCCCCGCGCGGCGTGGTGTACGGGGTGGCCAGCCGGCGGGTCTTCGACACGGTGCGCGCGGCGGTGCCGGTCGTCGAGCAGCTGTCGTTCGACGAGGGCTTCGGCGAACCGCCCCACCTCGCGGGCGCGTCCGCCGAGGACGTCGAGGCGTTCTGCGAGGATCTGCGCCGACGGGTGCGCGACGAGACGGGCCTGATCGCCTCGGTCGGGGCCGGCTCGGGAAAGCAGATCGCCAAGATCGCCTCCGGCCTGGCGAAGCCGGACGGTGTGCGGGTGGTCCGGCGCGCCGAAGAGCGGTCGCTAGTGGGCGGGTTGCCGGTGCGGCGGCTGTGGGGCATCGGGCCGGTCGCCGAGGAGAAGCTGAATCGGCTCGGCATCGAGACGATCGGCGAGCTGGCCGCGCTGACCGACGCCGAGGCCGCCAACATCCTGGGCGCGACGATCGGTCCGGCGCTGCACCGGCTGGCGCTCGGCATCGACGACCGCCCGGTCGCCGAGCGGGCCGAAGCCAAGCAGATCAGCTCCGAGTCCACCTTCGCCGTCGACCTGACCAGCCTGGAGCAGCTGCGTGAGGCGATCGACCCGATCGCGGAGCACGCGCACCAACGTCTGCTGCGTGACGGCCGGGGCGCCCGCACCGTCACGGTGAAACTGAAGAAATCCGACATGAGCACGCTGACCCGTTCGGCCACCTTGCCGTATGCGACGACCGAGCCCGGCGCGCTCGTCGCCGTGGCCCGCCGGCTGCTGCTGGACCCCCGCGAGATCGGGCCGATCCGCCTTCTGGGCGTGGGGTTTTCGGGGCTCAGCGACGTGCGCCAGGAGTCGTTGTTCCCGGACCTCGATCTGGTGGGCGAGACGGAGGACCATCCCCTGGAAACTGTGGCGACCGCGGCCGAGGCCATGTTCTCGCCGGGGCCCGAGGCGGTCCCGGGGTGGCGGGTGGGGGACGACGTCACGCATCCCGACCTCGGTCACGGCTGGGTCCAGGGCGCCGGCCACGGCGTCGTCACCGTACGGTTCGAGACCCGCGGCTCGGGGCCCGGCCCGGCCCGCACGTTCCCTGCCGACACCGCCGAGCTCGCCAAAGCCAACCCGGTGGATTCCCTGGACTGGCCGGACTACCTGGGCGCGCTGCAGGCCCCGGACGCGAATCCGCCGTCAGCCCCAGCGGGCGATGACGTCGCCGACCGGTAGCTTCGCGGCCAGCGCGGCCATCACCAGCACCCGGGCCTGGGGCGGCCGCAGCCGGGGCACCATCACCGCGCCGGCGGCCGCCATCTCGTGCCCCGGCCCATAGCTCGCACCGACGCGGCCGCCCGGGACGCGGGTGGACACCGCGACGGCGATCCCGGCCCGGCAATGCCGGGCCACCGCGTCGACCACCGCGTCGCCGGCGTTGCCCGAACCCAGCGCCTCGAGCACCAGGCCCCGCGCCCCGGCGGCCACACACGCGTCCATGGCCACGCCGTCGCTGCCCAGGTACGCGGCGACGATGTCGACCCGGGGCGCCTGCGCCGCGCTGAGATCGCCGAGCTGGGGCCGCGTCTTGGGGCCGGCCAGCGTGACGCCGCCGTCCACCGTGGCGATCAGCTCACCGGCGAAGCCGCTCAGGTCGTCGGTCGCCACCTTGCTCAGGCCCAGCGGCTGCAGCACCCGGCCGGCCAAGCAGACCAGAACGCCCAGGCCACGGGCGGCGGGGCTGCCCGCCACGGCGAGGGCGGCGCGCAGGTTGGCCGGGCCGTCGGCGTCGGGGGCGTCGGCGCTGCGCATGGCCCCGGTGAGCACCACCGGGACGTCCCCGGCGTGGGTCAGCTCGAGCCACAGCGCGCTCTCCTCCATGGTGTCGGTGCCGTGGGTGACCACCACCCCGTCGGCGCCGTTGTCGATCGCCGTCCGCACCGCGCCGCGCATCCGGTCCCAATCGGCCGGCACCAGCTGCGAGCTGTCCAACGCCAGCACGTCGACGACGTCGACGTCGAGACCCGCCGCCAGGTCGGCCGCGCCGTAGGAGGGCCGGTGCACGCCGTCCGCGTCGGTGCCGGTCGATATCGTGCCCCCGGTGGCGATGACGGTGAGCCGGCCCATGGTGAGATCATCGCGCACGCCAACCGCGAACACCGGCCGGCCCGCGTGCGCATTGGGGGATGATGTGAGAGTGCCCGAGGAACCCACAGGATCCACTGAGCCCGTGACCTCGACCGAGAAGGCCGGGGACACCGCGGCCACCCCCCCGGCGCGGCCGCCGAGGCGGCTGCGCCTGCTGCTGTCGGTCGCGGCGATCGTCTTGGCCCTGGACATCGTCACCAAGGTGCTCGCCGTCAAACTGCTGCCACCCGGTCAGCCCGTGCCGATCATCGGCGACACGGTGACCTGGACGCTGGTGCGCAATTCCGGTGCCGCGTTCTCGATGGCCACCGGGTACACCTGGGTGCTCACGCTGATCGCGACCGGTGTGGTGGTCGGGATCTTCTGGATGGGACGCAGGCTGGTGTCACCCTGGTGGGCGGTCGGGCTGGGCATGATCCTCGGCGGCGCCATGGGCAACCTGGTCGACCGCTTCTTCCGGGCGCCCGGGCCGCTGCGCGGCCACGTCGTGGACTTCCTGTCGGTGGGCTGGTGGCCGGTGTTCAACGTCGCCGATCCCTCCGTGGTCGGCGGGGCCATCCTGCTGGTGGTGCTGTCGGTCTTCGGCTACGACTTCGACACCGTGGGCAGGCGCAGGCCGACCAGCGCCAATGACTGACCGCTCCATGCCCGTGCCCGAGGGCCTGGCGGGCATGCGGGTGGATGCGGGTCTGGCGCGCCTGCTGGGGGTTTCCCGCAGCGCCGCGGCCGCCCTGGCCGAGGGCGGCGGGGTGGAACTGGACGGTGTGCAGGCCGGAAAATCCGACCGGCTGACGGGCGGGGCGTGGCTGCAGGTGCGCCTGCCCGACGCCCCGCCGCCGGTTCAGAACACGCCCGTCGACATCGAGGGCATGACGATCCTGTACTCCGACGACGACATCGTCGCGGTCGACAAGCCGGCGGCGGTGGCCGCGCACGCGTCGGTGGGCTGGACGGGGCCGACGGTGCTCGGCGGGCTGGCCGCCGCGGGCTACCGGATCACCACGTCGGGGGTGCCCGAGCGGCAGGGCATCGTGCACCGCCTCGACGTGGGCACCTCCGGGGTGATGGTGGTGGCGCTCTCCGAGCGCGCCTACATGGTGCTCAAGCGGGCGTTCAAACAGCGCACGGTCGACAAGCGCTACCACGCGCTGGTGCAGGGGCATCCGGACCCGTCGAGCGGGACCATCGACGCGCCCATCGGACGGCACCGCGGCGGCGAGTGGAAATTCGCGGTCACGACGAACGGCCGGCACAGCCTCACCCACTACGACACCATCGAAGCCTTCACCGCCGCCAGCCTGCTCGACGTGCACCTGGAAACCGGTCGCACGCACCAGATTCGGGTGCACTTCTCCGCGCTGCACCACCCGTGCTGCGGTGACCTGGTCTACGGAGCGGATCCGAAACTCGCGAAAAGGCTTGGGCTGGAACGGCAATGGCTGCACGCTCGCGAGCTGTCGTTCGCCCACCCGGCGGACGGCAGGCGGATGGAGATCGTCAGCCCCTACCCGGCGGACCTGCAGCACGCGCTGGACGTGCTGCGCGCCGAGGGCTGATCACCCGGGCTTGCGCGCCTCGACGAGCAGCCGCGTGGAGTGCGCGACGAACGGCCCGTCGGCCTCGATGCGCTCGTGCAGTTCGCGCAGCCGCTCCCGGTAGGCGTCGACAGTGAAGTCCGGCACCGTCCAAATCACCTTGCGCAGGAAGTAGATAACGGCCCCGATGTCGAAGAACTCGGCCCGCATCCGCTCCATGCGCATGTCGAGGACGTCCATCCCGGCGGCCCGGGCCTGGGCGCTCTGGATGTCGGGGTGCAGCTCGGCCCATTTCTCCGGCTGCGGCCCGATGAAGTATTCGACCAGCTCGGCCATGGTCGCGGGCCCGATCTGCTGGGCGAAGTAGGTGCCGCCGGGCCGCAGCACCCGGGCGATCTCAGGCCACCGCACCGCGACGGGGTGGCGGCTGGTCACCAGGTCGAACGCCGCGTCGGCGAACGGCAGCCGCGGCTCGTCCGCCGTGACCACGACCACCACGCCGCGGGGGTGTAGGCGTTGGGTCGCCAGGGCCGCGTTGGGCGGCCAGGACTCCGTCGCGGCCATCGTGGGCGGGAACCTTTCGGCGCCCGCGAGGACCTCGCCGCCGCCGGTGTCGATGTCGCAGGCGGCCGACGCGCCCGCCAGCCGGTGGCTCATCTGGCGCTGGTAGCCCCACGACGGGCGTTCCTCGGTGGCGCGCCCGTCCAGCCAGGAGAAATCCCACCCGTCGACGGGGGCCGCGTCGGCCTCCGCCACCAGCTCGTCGAACGTGCGGCCCATGCCGAGCATGCTAGGCATGGTTGACGGCGCGCGGCAGACGAATCCGGTGCCGTTCAATTCCAGCGCCGAGATTGCCGCCACGGTCGTGCTTGCGGGCGCGACCACAGCCCTGGCGGCAACCTCGGCGAACGGGCTAGACCGTGGCCGTGTTCGCCTCGCCGGTCGCGATCTCGGGGGCCAGCGGCGCGATCGCGCCGATGATCTCGGTGACCGTGCCGGAGGGGACCCCGGCGGCGGCGAGCGCGTCGGACAGGTGCCGAGCCACCAGGTTGAAATGATGCATCGTGATGCCCCGCCCCCGATGCACCTGCTTCATCGGCGCGCCGGTGTAGGGCACGGGGCCACCGAGGGCGGCGGCGAAGAACTCCACCTGCTTGCCTTTGAGGCGGTTCATGTTGGTGCCGGTGAAAAAGCCTGCGAGTTGGTCGTCGGCAAGCACACGAACGTAAAAGTCCTCGACCACGACTTCGATCGCCTCGTGTCCGCCGATCCGGTCGTAGATCGCGTCCGGCGGGGGTTTGCGGAAGCGTGCCAGAATTTTCATAAGTTCGATTGGAACATTTCGGCGTTGCCCGTCAGTTAGTTCGCGATCACGCGCGGATGTCTTTGCGTAACAAGCGGATTGCCCCCTTTTGACGGTTGCGCCCGTCCGCGCGTGAGGCGCGCGGGCTGCTTTACATGCGCGAAATCTGCATCGACCCGGGGGGCTGATGCCATAGGTTGGCTTAATGACTCACGTCACATCATTCACACAGCCCCACCAAGCGGTCGTGGCCAGCGGGCGGGCCAGTTGCGGTCGGGGGGCCGACATCATCAGGAGCGCAAGCCGATGAACCTTGGTGACTTAACGAGCTTGGTCGAGAAGCCGCTCGCGAACTTGGTCGAAAAGCCGATCGCGGCGGTGTCCCACATCGTCAACACCCCCAACTCCGCGGGGCGCTACCGGCCGTTCTATCTGAGAAATCTGCTCGATGCGGTGCAGGGCCGCACGATCGACGAGGCCGTCGGCGGCAAGACCGTCCTGATCACCGGCGGCTCGTCGGGCATCGGCGAGGCCGCCGCGAAGAAGATCGCCGAGGCGGGCGGCACGGTCGTGCTCGTCGCGCGGACCCGGGAAAACCTGGAGAAGGTGGCCGACGAGATCCGCGGTGACGGCGGCACCGCCCATGTCTATCCGTGCGATCTGTCGGACATGGACGCGATCGCCGCGATGGCCGATCAGGTGCTGAGCGACCTCGGGGGAGTCGACATCCTGATCAACAACGCGGGGCGGTCGATCCGGCGATCGCTGGAGCTGTCCTACGACCGGATTCACGACTATCAGCGCACCATGCAGCTGAACTACCTGGGCGCGGTCCAGCTCATCCTCAAATTCATCCCCGGCATGCGGGAACGCGGCTTCGGCCACATCGTCAACGTGTCCTCGGTCGGCGTGCAGACCCGCGCGCCGCGCTTCGGTGCCTACATCGCGAGCAAGGCCGCGCTGGACAGCCTGTGCGATTCGCTGCAGGCCGAGACCGTCAACGACGGGGTGAAGTTCACCACCGTGCACATGGCCCTGGTGCGCACCCCGATGATCAGCCCGACCACGCTCTACAACAAGTTCCCGGCGCTGACGCCGGATCAGGCGGCGGGGGTGATCACCGACGCCATCGTGCACCGGCCGCGGCGGGCCAGCTCGCCGTTCGGGCAATTCGCCGCCGTCGCCGACGCCGTGAACCCGGCGGTGATGGACCGGGTGCGCAACCGGGCGTTCGTCATGTTCGGCGACTCGGACGCCGCCAGAGGCGACGAATCACCAAGCGATTCACCGCAATTCGATAAGCGCAGCGAGACGTTTGTGCGGGCCACCCGCGGGATACATTGGTGACATCATGAGCCTTCCGAAACCCGACCTTGACACCACCGTCGTCATCACCGGCGCCTCGTCCGGCATCGGCTCCGAACTGGCGCGCGGGCTGGCCCGCCGCGGCTTCCCGCTGCTGCTGGTCGCGCGGCGCCGGGAACGCCTCGACGATCTCGCCAACGAGGTGGGCCAGGAATACTCGGTGGCGGTCGAGGTGCTGCCGCTGGACCTCGGCGATCCCAAGGGCCGCGCGAAGTTGGCGGACCGGTTGCGCGCCGAGCCGATCGCCGGCCTGTGCAACAGCGCGGGTTTCGGCACCAGCGGCGTCTTCCACGAGCTGCCGGTAGAGCGCGAGAGCGAGGAAGTCACCCTCAACGCGCTGGCGTTGATGGAACTCACCCACGCGGCCCTGCCCGGCATGGTCGAGCGCGGCGCCGGTGCGGTGATGAACATCGCGTCGATCGCCGGGTTTCAGCCGGTGCCCTACATGGCGGTCTATTCGGCGACCAAGGCGTTCGTGCAGACGTTCTCCGAGGCCGTGCACGAGGAGCTGCACGGCACCGGGGTATCGGTGACGTGTCTGTGCCCCGGCCCGGTGCCGACCGAGTGGGCCGAGATCGCCAACGCCGAGCGGTACAGCATTCCCCTCGCGCAGGTCTCGCCGCGCGACGTCGCCGAGGCGGCGATCGGCGGGATGCTGGCCGGC
The DNA here is from genome assembly GCF_010731655.1 of Mycobacterium paraseoulense. Classification (NCBI taxonomy): domain Bacteria; kingdom Bacillati; phylum Actinomycetota; class Actinomycetes; order Mycobacteriales; family Mycobacteriaceae; genus Mycobacterium; species Mycobacterium paraseoulense. The sequence goes on from NZ_AP022619.1 coordinate 373,540, forward strand.
AGCCGCTCCGTGGTGCCCGGCGTCGTGCCCAAGGTCGTCAGCACCGCCGGCAGATTCGCACCGCGCAGCCTGCTGCTGCCCGGGATCCGGATCGGTAACCGCTTCCGCGGGGGACCCAACCGCTGACCGACGCCGGTTTTCGGCCACTCGCGTCACTCGCGCCCCTGCGCCGGACGACCGACGATCTGCCCGCCTCATAGCGACAAATCGTCCACCGGGTGGACGGTGTCGTGGATTGTCGCTATGAGGCGGGCACCACGCCGCATCCCCCCGGAGTGGGGACGGGAGTGGCGGATGTGACGAATCGGCCGCGCTAGGCTCCGTTCATGGCCGCCGTTGACCTGACCGCCGATATGCCGATGAGCCCGGAAGAGATGTGGGATCACGTCTCCGACCTGTCGGACCTGGGCGATTGGCTGGTGATGCACGAGGGATGGCGCAGCGATCTGCCCGAGGAGCTCGGCGAGGGTGTCCAGGTGGTGGGCGTGGCCCGGGCGAAGGGTTTCCGCAACCGGGTGACGTGGACGGTGACGACGTGGGATCCGCCGCACGAGGTGGCGCTCTCGGGATCCGGCAAGGGCGGCGCCAAGTACGCCGTCACGCTCACCGTGCGGGCCGCCCGAGAGGGATCGACGCTGGGCCTGCGCCTTGAGCTGGGGGGGCGGGCGTTGTTCGGGCCGGTCGGGTCGGCGGCCGCGCGGGCCGTCAAAGGGGACGTGCAGAAGTCGTTGAAGAACTTCGTCGAGTTGTACGGATAGCCGGGTCCAAGAAACGCCAGACACACGCGGCGACACGCCCAACTCGTGTCGGTTCGCAGTCATAGACTGGCTCCCCTATGAACCAGTCCTCCTTCGTGCACCTGCATAACCACACCGAGTACTCGATGCTGGATGGGGCCGCGAAGATCACCCCGATGCTGGCCGAGGTCGCGCGGCTGGGAATGCCCGCGGTCGGCATGACCGACCACGGAAACATGTTCGGCGCCAGCGAGTTCTACAACGCGTCGACCAAGGCGGGGATCAAGCCGATCATCGGGGTCGAGGCGTACATCGCGCCGGGCTCGCGCTTCGACACCCGGCGCATCCAGTGGGGTGACCCCGGCCAGAAGTCCGACGACGTGTCCGGCAGCGGGTCCTACACCCACCTGACGATGGTGGCCGAGAACGCCGCCGGCCTGCGCAACCTGTTCAAGCTGTCCTCGTTGGCCTCGTTCGAGGGCCAGCTGGGCAAGTGGTCGCGGATGGACGCCGAGCTCATCGCCGAGCACGCCGAGGGCATCATCGCCACCACGGGGTGCCCGTCGGGGGAGGTGCAGACCCGCCTGCGGCTGGGGCACGACCGCGAGGCGCTGGAGTCGGCCGCGAAGTGGCGCGAAATCTTCGGCGCCGACAACTACTTTCTCGAGCTGATGGACCACGGGCTGTCCATCGAGCAGCGCGTCCGCGAGGGATTGCTCGAGATCGGCCGAAAACTCGGCATCCCGCCGCTGGCCACCAACGACTGCCACTACGTCACCCGCGACGCCGCCCACAACCACGAGGCGCTGTTGTGCGTGCAGACCGGCAAGACGCTGTCGGATCCCAACCGCTTCAAGTTCGACGGCGACGGCTACTACCTGAAGTCGGCCGCCGAGATGCGCCAGATCTGGGACGGCGAGGTGCCCGGCGCGTGCGACTCGACGCTGCTGATCGCCGAGCGGGTGCAGCCCTACGACGACGTGTGGGCGCCGCGCGACCGGATGCCGGTCTTCCCGGTGCCCGAGGGACACGACCAGGCCTCCTGGCTGCAGCACGAGGTGATGGCGGGACTGCGGCGGCGTTTCGGATCCGGCGTCGGCCAGGACTACATCGACCGGGCCGAGTACGAGATCAAGGTCATCTGCGACAAGGGCTTCCCGTCGTACTTCCTCATCGTCGCCGACCTGATCAACTACGCGCGCTCGGTCGACATCCGGGTGGGGCCGGGTCGTGGCTCGGCGGCCGGGTCGCTGGTGGCCTACGCGCTGGGCATCACCAACATCGACCCGATCCCACACGGTCTGCTGTTCGAGCGGTTCCTCAACCCCGAGCGGCCGTCGGCGCCGGACATCGACATCGACTTCGACGATCGTCGTCGCGGCGAGATGGTGCGTTACGCCGCCGACAAGTGGGGCCAGGACCGCGTCGCCCAGGTCATCACCTTCGGTACCATCAAAACGAAAGCGGCGCTGAAGGATTCGGCGCGAATCCACTACGGCCAGCCGGGCTTCGCGATCGCCGACCGGATCACCAAGGCGCTGCCGCCGCCGATCATGGCCAAGGACATCCCGCTTTCGGGCATCACCGATCCGGCGCACGAGCGGTACAAGGAGGCCGCCGAGGTGCGCGGCCTGATCGAGACCGACCCCGACGTCCGCACCATCTACCAGACCGCCCGCGGCCTGGAGGGTCTGATCCGCAACGCGGGCGTGCACGCGTGCGCGGTGATCATGAGCAGCGAGCCGCTCACCGAGGCCATCCCGCTGTGGAAGCGGCCGCAGGACGGCGCGATCATCACCGGCTGGGACTACCCGTCGTGTGAGGCCATCGGCCTGCTGAAGATGGACTTCCTGGGCCTGCGCAACCTGACGATCATCGGCGACGCGCTGGAGAACATCAAGGCGAACAGGGGCATCGACCTCGACCTGGAATCGGTCCCGCTCGACGACAAGCCCACCTACGAGCTGTTGGGCCGCGGCGACACGCTGGGGGTGTTCCAGCTCGACGGCGGGCCGATGCGTGACCTGCTGCGCCGCATGCAGCCCACGGAGTTCAACGACATCGTCGCCGTGCTGGCGCTGTACCGTCCGGGTCCGATGGGCATGAACGCCCACAACGACTACGCCGACCGCAAGAACGGGCGCCAGGCGATCAAGCCGATCCACCCCGAACTCGAGGAGCCGCTGCGCGAGATCCTCTCGGAGACTTACGGTCTGATCGTCTACCAGGAGCAGATCATGACCATCGCCCAGAAGGTCGCCTCCTACACGATGGGTAAGGCCGACGCGCTGCGCAAGGCGATGGGCAAGAAGAAGCTCGAGGTGCTCGAGGCCGAGTACAAGGGCTTCTACGAGGGCATGACGGCCAACGGCTTCTCCGAGCGCGCGGTGAAAGCGTTGTGGGACACCATCCTTCCGTTCGCCGGGTATGCGTTCAACAAGTCGCACGCCGCCGGCTACGGCCTGGTCTCCTACTGGACCGCCTACCTGAAGGCCAACTACCCGGCCGAATACATGGCGGGCCTGTTGACCTCGGTGGGCGATGACAAGGACAAGGCCGCGGTCTACCTGGCCGACTGCCGCAAGCTGGGCATCACCGTGCTGCCGCCCGACGTCAACGAGTCCCTGGTGAACTTCGCCTCGGTCGGCCAGGACATCCGGTTCGGGCTGGGCGCGGTGCGCAACGTCGGCGCCAACGTGGTCGGTTCGTTGATCAAGACCCGCAACGAGAAGGGGAAGTTCACCGACTTCTCGGACTACCTCAACAAGATCGACGTCTCGGCCTGCAACAAGAAGGTCACCGAGTCGCTGATCAAGGCGGGCGCGTTCGACTCGCTCAGCCATGCCCGCAAGGGCCTCTTCCTGGTGCACACCGACGCCGTCGATTCGGTGCTGGGCACCAAAAAGGCCGAAGCCATGGGGCAATTCGACCTGTTCGGCGGAGATGACGGGTGCACCGAGTCGGTGTTCACCATCAAGGTGCCCGAAGACGAGTGGGAGGACAAACACAAGCTGGCCCTGGAGCGGGAGATGCTCGGCCTCTACGTGTCGGGACATCCGCTCAACGGCGTGGCGCACCTGCTGGCCGCCCAGGTGGACACCCAGATTCCCGCCATCCTGGACGGCGATGTCCCCAACGAAGCCCAGGTGCGGGTGGGCGGCATCCTGGCGTCGGTCAACCGACGCGTCAACAAGAACGGAATGCCCTGGGCCTCAGCCCAACTGGAAGACCTCACCGGCGGCATCGAGGTGATGTTCTTCCCGCACGCCTATTCCGCCTACGGCGCCGACATCGCCGACGACGCGGTGGTGCTGATCAACGCCAAGGTCGCCATCCGCGACGACCGGATCAGCCTGATCGCCAACGAGCTTGTGGTGCCGGACTTCTCTAACGCCCAGCCGAACCGGCCGATCGCGGTCAGCCTGCCCACCCGGCAGTGCACCATCGACAAGGTCAGCGCGCTCAAGCAGGTGCTGGCGCGCCACCCCGGCACCTCCCAGGTGCATCTGCGGCTTGTCAGCGGGGACCGGATCACCACCCTGGAGCTGGACGCCTCGCTGCGGGTGACGCCCTCGCCCGCGCTGATGGGCGACCTCAAGGAGCTGCTCGGCCCGGGGTGCCTGGGCAGCTAGCTCGTCCGGATCTCGACGCGCGCTAGGCCGACAAACCCAGCGCCGCGTGATGGTCGTGGGTGGGGACGATCGTCGCCGCATGCCGCGCCAGGTGCAGCCGCTGCAGCGTCCGGAATGCTTCGTTGCGATCCTCATCCACCAAAACGCCTGGATAGCTTGATTTTTGGCGGATGTTCTCGATCTGCAACGTGTGCCAGGCGGCGTCTCCGGCGATCAGGACCCACCCGTGCCCGGTGTGGGCGAGCACCCCGACGCTGCCCGGGGTGTGTCCGGCGAGGTCGACGAGGAGCACGGTGCCGTCCCCGAACAGGTCGTGGCTTCGGGTGAAGGTGAGCACGGGCGGCCCGTCCAGCTCGTAGTCGACGACCGCCCTGCCGCGCAGCGAGTCGCGGACACCGCCGACCGGCGCCACCAAACCCGAACCGATCCAGTCCCGTTCGGTGCGGTGCAGGTGAACGGGGAGATCCGGCAAGTCCAGCAGGCCAGACACGTGGTCCCAGTGCGCGTGGGTCGGCAGGGCGAAATCCAACGGCGGCACATCGGGCACCCGGCCCAGGGCGGCGATCGTGGGAACGGTGTCGGCGGGCGGACGGACGGCGACCCGCAGCACCGCGGGCAGTTGGGCGATCGCCCGGTGCTCGACGTCGCGGCACACGGCCGGATCGACGATGAACGTGGCTTCCGGGTGGCTGACCACGAAAGAAGTCATGGCGTTCTCGACGCGGGCGGGCGAGAACGTGCCCTCGACGATCGCCGCGGTGGGCACCGAGCGCGCGACCTGGGGCAGCGCGGTCACCGTGACGGCGCGACCGGGTTCGGGCAGTCCCGCGTCGGCGACGCTGCGGAGGAACCGCTGATCGGCCCGCTTCGGGCGTATCGCACCCCAGACCAATCCGGTTGCGGCGGCGCAGCATTGGCGCAGTGTGGGGGAGCGGACGGGGTCGTGCGTCATGGCACGTCGACCCGGACGATGACGCTGTCGGCCCACACGCCGCGGTCACGAGCGCGGCTGAGCCTCTCGCGCAGGCACAGGTCTTGGTGGACGTTGGTGACGCCCGGGACCTTGATCAGCGGCACGATGTTCCACTGCCAGCCGTACCGGCGGCGCAGGATGCGGTTGGCCCGCTCGGCCTCGGCGCCGGACAGGATGCTGGCCCGGCCGGGAACCCAGGACGGCGCCTCCCGGCCCGGCCGGACCCGGCCGCGATAGTCGCACGCGGTGAGCGCGACGTCGGGCCGCACGGTCAGGCGCCTGGTCTTCGGCCCCACCTTGGTGCGGAACACCAGCGCGTCGCCGTCCAGCCCGAACCAGATCGGGGTGTCCACGGCGGTGCCGTCGCGGCGGAACGATCGCAGCAGCGCGTAGCGCGCCGCGGCCAGCCTGTCGAGGGAATGTGTGTGCATGGCCCCAGTCAACGACTTAGAGTTGGCTCTAAGTCAAGCGCTGGAGGAGGCCCGATGGGTGCACGGCTGACGATCGGCGAGGTGGCGCGCCAGGCCGGGGTCGCGGCGACCACGCTGCGGTATTACGAGCAGATCGGGTTGGTGCCGCCGCCGGGGCGGCTGGGCGGGCAGCGCCGCTACGACGATTCGGTGCTGGCCCGGCTCGAAGTGATCCGGCTCTGCAAATCGGCCGGCTTCGCGCTGGAGGAGATCCAGCTGCTGTTCGCCGATGACGCGCCGGGGCGCCCGGCCAGCCGCGCGCTGGCCGAGGCCAAGCTCGCCGAAATCGACGCGCAAATGGAGTCGCTGGCCCGGGCGCGCGCCGTCATCGAATGGGGCATGCGTTGCACGTGCCCGTCAATTGACTCGTGTACGTGCGGGATTCATACTGCGTTGCCCGCCTGAGCAAAGGAGCGCCATGACCCAGCCGCACCCCATCGCCGTGCAGAACTTCTCCCACGTTTGCGTCGGCGTCTCCGACATCGAGGCGTCCCTGGCCTTCTACACCGCGGTGCTGGGCATGGACGTGGTCTTCGACGTCGAACTCGACGGCGCCGGGCTGGACTCGGTGACCGGCGGGGCGGCGCAGCGCGGCCGGATGGTCGGCGGGCTGATCGGCGCCGTCATGGTCGAGCTGCTGTCGCTGGGCGCGGTGCCCGAGTGCCCGAGCGGCCCGCACCTGGGCTACACCAACGTCTCGTTCCGGGTTGACGACCTCGACGCGACCTACGACGCGGTCCGGCGCGAACACCCCGACGTCCGGGCCCAACCGCCCGTCGATATCGGCGGTGTGCGGATGTTCTTCATCTACGACCCCGACGGCACGCCGATCGAGCTCCTGGAGCTGCCCTCGGGCATAACCAGCACGGTGCAGCTCTGGCGCCCTGATCCGGGCTGATGTGTTCCGCGTCCGCAACCACGGACGTACGCTCACGAAGGGCACTGCCGACCGGCGCCAAGGAGGACGCAGATGACGACAGCCGAGCGCCCGGCCACCCTGTGTGAGGCGTTCCAGCGCACCGCGTCGATCGATCCGGATGCCGTCGCCCTTCGGACTCCGGGCGACACGCAGACGATGACGTGGAGCGAGCTTGCGGCGCGGGTGCGAAAGGTCACCGCGGGCCTGGCAGGCCTGGGCGTCGGACGCGGCGACACGGTGTCGTTGATGATGGCCAACCGCATCGAGTTCTACCCCTTCGAGATCGGCGCCCAACACCTCGGCGCCACTTCGTTTTCGGTGTACAACACGCTGCCCGCCGAGCAGCTGAGCTACCTGTTCGACAACGCCGGCACCAGGGTCGCGATCTGCGAGGAGCAGTACGTGGACCGCATCCGCGCCAGCGGCGCCCCCATCGAACACATCGTCTGCATCGACGGTTCACCGCCCGGCACCATGTCGGTCGACGACGTGTACGCCGCCGCGCCGGCCGATTTCGACTTCGAGGCGACGTGGCGGGCGGTGCTGCCCGACGACGTCGTCACGCTCATCTACACCTCGGGGACCACCGGAAATCCCAAGGGCGTGGAGATGACCCACGCCCATCTGCTGTTCGAGGCGTATGCCCTCAACAGCGTCCTGCCGTCGGAGTTCGGTGACCGGGTCACGTCGTACCTGCCGACGGCGCACATCGCCGACCGGGTGATGGGCCTGTACGGCCTGGAAGTGTTCGGTGCCCAGGTCACCGTCGTCTCCGATATCCGCGCCATTGCCGCGGCGCTGCCCGACGTGCGGCCCACGGTGTGGGGCGGGGTGCCGCGCGTGTGGGAAAAGCTCAAGGCCGGAATCGAATTCGCCGTCAGCAGTGAGACGGACGAAATCAAGCGTCAGGCGTTGCAGTGGGCGATGTCGGTGGCCGGCAAGCGCGCCGCCGCCCTGCTGGCCGGCGAGCCGATGTCCGGCGAGCTGGCCGCCGAATGGGCCCGGGCCGACGAGTTGGTGCTGTCCAGGCTGCGCGAGCGGCTCGGCTTCGGCGAACTGCGGTGGGCGGTGTCGGGCGCGGCCCCGATCCCCAGGGAGACGCTGGCGTTCTTCCTCGGCATCGGCGTTCCGATCGCCGAAGTGTGGGGGATGTCGGAACTGAGCTGCGTCGCCAGCGTCTGCCATCCTCACGACGCGCGCCTGGGCACCGTCGGCAAGCTGCTTCCCGGAATGGAGGGCAAGGTCGCCGACGACGGCGAATTCCTCGTCCGGGGCCCGCTGGTGATGAAGGGCTACCGCAAGGAACCCGCCAAGACCGCCGACGCCATCGACGCAGACGGGTGGCTGCACACCGGCGACATCATCGACGTCGACGACGAGGGCCACCTGAGGATCGTCGACCGCAAGAAGGAGTTGATCATCAACGCCGCCGGAAAGAACATGTCGCCGGCCAACATCGAGAACACCGTGCTGGCCGCGTGCCCGATGATCGGCGTGATGATTACGATCGGTGACGGGCGGCCGTACAACGCCGCGCTGATGGTCTTCGACGCCGAGTCGGTCGGTCCATACGCGGCCCAACTGGGACTGGCCGAGACGTCGCCCGCGGCCCTGGCGACCCACCCGGAGGTCATCGCCCGGGTCTCCGCGGGTGTGGCCGAGGGCAACGCCAAATTGTCGCGGGTGGAACAGATCAAGCGCTTCCGGATATTGCCGTCGCTGTGGGAGCCGGGGGGAGACGAGATCACGTTGACCATGAAGCTCAAGCGCAAGCCGATCATGACGAAGTACGCGAGTGAGATCGAGGAGCTCTACGCGCCCGAGTTGCACCCGGATGTGCACGAGCCTTCGGCGGCCGCGACGGTGCAGCCGGCATGAGCACCGGACCGGGGGCGACGGCCCGTGAGCTCGGCCGGGTGGGAGTGCGAAAGCTGCTGCAGCGCACCGGCATTGTCGAGGAATCGACGACACCGCTGACCACCGACCCGGCGGAGGTTGTCCAGCTGCTCGCCGCCCCGTGGTATGACGAGCGGCTTAGCGCGCTGGCCGACGAGCTCGGGCGGGACTTGCCCGGCGTGCGCGCCGAGGCCGCCTGCTACCTGAGGGAGATGGCGCCCTCGCTGGACGAGCGCGCGGTGGAGGCCTGGCGCGGCTTCAGCCGCTGGCTGATGCGGGCCTACGACGTGCTGGTCGACGAGGATCAGATCGCGCAGCTGCGCAAGCTGGATCGCAAAGCGACGCTGGCGTTTGCCTTCTCGCATCGCTCCTACCTGGACGGCCTGCTGCTGCCGGAGGTGATTCAGGCCAACCGGCTCTCGCCCGCCCTCACCTTCGGCGGCGCCAATTTGAACTTCTTCCCGATGGGGATCTGGGCCAAGCGCACCGGCACGATCTTCATCCGGCGCCAGACCAAAGACATCCCCGTCTACCGCTTCGTATTGCGCGCGTACGCGGCGCAGCTGGTGCAAAACCACGCCAACCTCACCTGGTCGATCGAAGGCGGCCGCACCCGGACCGGCAAGCTGCGGCCCCCGGTGTACGGGATCCTGCGCTACATCAGCGACGCCGTCGACGAAATCGACGGCCCCGAAGTGTATTTGGTGCCCACGTCGATCGTCTACGACCAGCTGCACGAGGTCGAGGCGATGACCACCGAGGCCTACGGTGCGACCAAGCGCCCCGAGGACTTCCGTTTCCTGGTTCGGCTGGCGCGCCAGCAGGGGGAGCGGCTGGGCCGCGCCTACCTGGACTTCGGCGAACCGCTCCCGCTGCGCAAGCGCCTGGAAGAGCTGCGCGCCGAGGAGACCGGAACGGGCACCGAGATCGAACGCATCGCGCTGGACGTCGAGCACCGGATCAACCGCGCCACCCCGGTCACCCCCACCGCGGTGGTGAGCCTCGCGCTGCTGGGTGCCGACCGCTCGCTGTCCATCAGCGAGGTGCTGGCCACCGTGCGGCCGCTGGCCAGCTACATCGCGGCGCGGAACTGGACTGTGGCCGGCGCGGCCGACCTGACGAATCGGTCGACCATCCGCTGGACGCTGCATCAGCTCGTCGCCTCGGGGGTGGTCAGCGTGTATGACGCCGGCACCGAACCGGTCTGGGGGATCGGTGCGGACCAGCACCTGGTCGCCGCGTTCTACCGCAACACCGCCATCCACATCGTGGTCGATCGCGCCATTGCCGAGACGGCCCTGCTGGCCGCCACGGAAGACGCCGAAAACTCCGTCGACGGCTTGGTGTTGCCGGCGACGGTGCGCGACGAGGCGCTGAGCCTGCGCGAGTTGCTGAAGTTCGAGTTCCTGTTCTCGGCGCGTGCGCAATTCGAGAAGGACCTCGCCGACGAGGTGCGCCTGATCGGGCGCGTGGAGGACACCAGCAAGGCGGCCAGGGCGGCCGACGTCCGCGGCCTGCTGGAGAAGGCCGATCTGCTGCTGGCGCACTTGGTCCTGCGCCCGTTCCTGGACGCCTACCACATCGTCGCCGACCGGTTGGCCGCCTACGACGACGAATCATTCGACGAGGACGCGTTTCTCGCCGAATGCCTCGAGGTCGGCAAGCAGTGGGAGCTGCAGCGCAGGATGGCCAGCGCCGAGTCCAGGTCGATGGAGTTGTTCAAGACCGCGCTGCGGCTGGCCCGGCACCGCGAGCTGGTGGACGGCTTCGAAGACCTGGATGTCGCGCGGCGACGCCGCGAGTTCGCCGACGAGATCGCCACGGCCGTCCGGCGGGTCAACACCATCGCGGGACTGGCCGGGGCACGCTAGGCGGTGGTGCCCTGGTGGCCAATGTGCGAATAGTGAGATAGTCACGCCCGACGCAAGTTGGCAACAGAAGCTTGTCGTACCCCCCTGCGATGATGAAGTCATGTCGTCGATCGCATCGCCTCCCGTGGAGGCGAATCCTGCTGAGCGGCTTGAGGTGTTGTTCGATGAGTTGGCGGAGTTGGCCGGTCAGCGCAACGCGATCGACGGGCGTATCGTGGAAATCGTCGCGGAGCTCGATCGCGACGAGCTCTGCGGTGCCACCGGTGCGCGGTCGGCTGCGGCGTTGGTGGCCTGGAAGCTGGGCTGCTCGCCGGCGAACGCGCACACGATCACCGATGTCGCGCGCCGGCTTCACGCGTTCCCGCGCTGCGCCCAAGGCATGCTTGAGGGTCGGTTGTCGCTGGATCAGGTCGGGGTCATCGCGGCGCGGGCGGGTGAGGGCTCTGATGAGCACTACGCGGAGTTGGCCCGGGTCGCCACGGTCAACCAGCTGCGCACCGCGGTCAAGCTGGAACCGCGACCCGAACCCGATTCCGGGCCGCAACGGCACCCCTCGATCACCAAGACGTCCAGCGACGAGTTCACCTGGTGGCGGATCAAACTTCCGCACCTGGATGCGGCGAAGTTCGACGCGGCGTTGGCCTCTCATCGTGACGCGCTGATCGCCGAGTGGAAGCGCGATCGCGGCGATCGAGGCGCCGCGTCCGATGCCCTGCCGCCGTTGCCGGGCACCATCGAGGCGTTCATGCGCCTGGTCGAGGCCGGATGGGATGCCGAGGCGGCCCGCCGGCCGCACGGGCAGCACACCACGGTGGTGGTGCACGTCGATGTCGAGCAGCCTGCGGCCGCACTGCATCTGGGTCCGCTGCTCACCGACGCCGAACGCCGCTACCTGACCTGCGATGCCACCTGCGAGGTGTGGTTCGAACGCGACGGTGAGGTCATCGGCGCCGGGCGGGCGACGCGCCAGATCAGCCGGCGGCTTCGCCGCGCACTCGAGCATCGCCACCCCACTTGCGCGGTTCCCGGCTGCGGCGCTACCCGGGGTCTGCACGCCCACCACCTCCGGCATTGGGAAGACGGCGGCCCCACCGAGTTGGCCAACCTGGTGCTGGTGTGCCCATATCACCACCGGTTGCACCACCGGGGCGTCGTCACGATCACCGGACCCGCCAACGATCTCGTGGTCACCGACAGCTCGGGCCGACCGCTCAGCGCGGGATCGCTTGCGCGTGCGCCCAACCAAGCCCCGCCCGACGTCCCGCCATGCCCCGGGCCCGCCGGCGAGCGCGCCGACTGGTGGTGGTACGAACCCTTCCAACCCCAACCACCGCCAAGCAACAACTAGGTCGGTTTGCGAACCAACGGCCGGTAGCACTTCGCCGCGACGTGGAACACCACCCACCTCCGACACACCGAGAAGGTGATGGGCAAGCTCTTCTCATGATCCGAATGGCAACGCCGGATGATGCGGACGCTATCGCAGACATTTATGCGCCATACGTGCGCGACTCCGCGATCTCCTTCGAGGCGGCGCCGCCGAAGGCCCAGGAGATGCGGTCGAGGCTGTCCGCCACTTTGACCGACCTGCCCTGGCTGGTCATCACCCATGCCGACGTCGTCAGGGGCTACGCCTACGCAAGTCCGCACGGCGAGCGGGCCGCCTACCGATGGTCCGTCGACGTGTCCATCTACCTCGACGGGTCGTCTCGCCGGAAGGGAAACGGCCGCCGGACATACTCCGCATTGCTCAATCTGCTTGCCGCGCAGGGGTATATCAATGCATTCGCCGCCATTGCGCTGCCTAATCCCGCAAGCGTCGGTCTGCACGAGTCGATGGGTTTCGCCTGTGTCGGCGTGTTCGATGGGGTGGGCTTCAAGAACGGGGCATGGTGGGACATCGGCTGGTGGCGCTGCCGCCTGGCCGAGCGGCCCGGGCGGCCCAGCGACCCGCTGCCCTGGTCGCAGCTACCGACCCGGACAATTGAGGCTGCGCTAAGAGCACGACCGATGAGCGTTGACGCAGGCGGCACCGCTGGACGTGCGCTATGACTTGATGGGTAACCGTCCGCGGCAAGCGGCGAATCGAGGGGAGTCGATGAGTGCCAAGTCCGGCGGGCCGACCCGCCCGCTGATCGCGTTCACCAGCCAGGACAACGCACCACCGGTAACGCCGGCGCCGATCAGCCGGAAGTGGATGTCGGAGATGCGGAACGGTTGGCCGAATCGGTGTTTGCCGATGCTGATCGCCAACCAGAGCGGCTGGGAACTGCGCAATCCGTGCGCATTCACCGCCACCTGGATGGGCGGGGACGACAGCGCGGGGGTGATCGTCGCGCCCGACCGGCGCGACGAAGGGCAGCTGCTGCCCTTCAGCCACTTCGGTCACGGCATCCTGACCTGGCATCTGCCGATGCTGTTTCGCACCCCGCCCGGCTACAACCTGTTGGTCCGCGGGCCGGCGAATTATCCGAAGGACGCCGTATCGCCGCTGGAGGGCGTCGTCGAAACCGACTGGGCCACATCCAGTTTCAGTATGAGCTGGCAGATCACTCGGAAGATGATGCCGGTGCGATTCGAGGTCGACGAGCCGATCTGCATGATCGTCCCCCAGCGCCGGGGTGAGCTTGAGGAGTTCGCCCCGGAACTCAGGCCCATCGACTCCGACGAGGAAGTGCGCCGCAAACACGAGTTCTTCCTCCGTTCACGCGACGAGCTGGGCCGGGCGCAGGCCGCGACCAACCCCGCCGTGGGCGAGCGGGTGCCGTGGCAAGGCGACTACACGCGGGGCCGGCATGCCGACGGCGAGGCCGGCGCGCCCGATCACCAGACGCGCATCCACCTTCGCCCCTTTGCCGCATGGCAGCGGGAGCCGCACCGGTAGCGATCGCCCCGCCCGCGTTGCGTACGGTGCTCGCGCCACCCGCCGGGCCCATCGCCCCCGGGGCCCGCGACATAGAGTTGGTGGCATGCCACTTTCAGGGGAATACGCGCCGAGTCCATGGGATTGGGCCCGCGAGCAGGCGGAGAAGTACGAGCAGTCGGGCGGGACCGAAGCCACGGACATGAAGGGCAAGCCCATCATCGTGCTGACGACGGTCGGGGCGAAGACGGGCAAGCTCCGCAAGACGCCGCTGATGAGGGTCGAGCACGACGGCGAGTACGCGATCGTCGCCTCCCTCGGTGGGGCCCCGAAGCACCCCGTCTGGTACCACAACGTGGTCAAGAACCCCCGGGTCGAGCTGCAGGACGGCGCCACCACCCGCGAATATGACGCCCGCGAGGTGGTCGGCGACGAGAAGGCGGTGTGGTGGGAGCGTGCGGTCGAGGCCTGGCCGGACTACGCCGAATACCAGAAGAAGACGGACCGGCAGATCCCGGTGTTCGTGCTGACCCCGGTCCGCTGAATTCCGGAGTTGGCGGGCGGGCATGGCACCATTGACCAGTGTCCGCCGAACTGAGCCATCACCCGAGCGTCTCGCCCCTTTCCGGGGCTGACATCGACGCCGCGGCCGCGCGGATCGCCGCGGTGGTCACGCCGACCCCGCTGCAGTTGTGTGACCGGCTGTCGGAGATCACCGGCGCGAACGTCTACCTCAAGCGGGAAGACCTGCAGGTGGTGCGCTCCTACAAGCTGCGCGGGGCCTACAACCTGCTGGTCCAGTTGTCCGATGAGGAGTTGGCCGCGGGCGTGGTGTGCTCGTCGGCGGGCAACCACGCTCAGGGCTTTGCCTACGCGTGCCGGACGCTCGGGGTGCACGGCCGCGTGTACGTGCCCGCCAAGACCCCGCAGCAAAAGCGGGACCGCATCCGCTACCACGGCGGGGAGTTCATCGAACTGATCGTGGGCGGAACGACATATGACCTGGCCGCCGAGGCCGCGCTGGCCGATGTCGAGCGCACCGGCGCCACGCTCGTGCCGCCGTATGACGATCTGCGCACCATCGCCGGTCAGGGCACCATCGCCGTCGAGGTGCTGGACCAACTGGACAACGAGCCGGACCTGGTGGTGGTCCCCGTGGGGGGCGGTGGGTGCATCGCCGGCATCACCACCTACCTGGCCGAGCGGACGACGAACACGTCGGTGCTGGGCGTCGAACCGGCCGGGGCCGCGGCGATGATGGCCGCGCTGGCCGCCGGCAAGCCGGTGACGCTGGACCACGTCGACCAGTTCGTCGACGGCGCCGCGGTGCGCCGCGCGGGCACGCTGACCTACGCCGCGCTGGCGGCCGCGGGTGACATGGTGTCGATCACCGCGACCGACGAGGGAGCGGTGTGCACCGCGATGCTGGACCTCTACCAGAACGAGGGCATCATTGCCGAGCCCGCGGGCGCGCTGTCGGTCGCGGGGCTCCTGGAGGCCGACATCGAGCCCGGCTCCACCGTGGTGTGCCTCATCTCGGGCGGCAACAACGACGTCTCGCGCTACGGCGAGGTGCTGGAGCGCTCGCTGGTCCACCTCGGACTCAAGCACTACTTCCTGGTGGACTTCCCGCAGGAACCCGGTGCGCTGCGCCGGTTCCTCGACGAGGTGCTGGGCCCCGACGACGACATCACCTTGTTCGAGTACATCAAGCGCAACAACCGCGAGACCGGCGAGGCGCTGGTGGGCATCCAGTTGGCGTCGTCGGCCGACTTGGACGGCCTGCTC
This sequence comes from Mycobacterium paraseoulense, assembly GCF_010731655.1. Classification (NCBI taxonomy): domain Bacteria; kingdom Bacillati; phylum Actinomycetota; class Actinomycetes; order Mycobacteriales; family Mycobacteriaceae; genus Mycobacterium; species Mycobacterium paraseoulense. The sequence continues at coordinate 388,689 of NZ_AP022619.1, forward strand.
GCGCGGATGCGGGCGACCGAGCTGCACGTCGAACGCCTCGAGCCCGGCTCACCGGCCTACCGCTACCTGCTGTTCTAGCCCCGGCCGCGAGGCATGGACCAGCAGTATGGGCCCGGGTCTGGGGCGTTTGGCCTGGTCAGCGTCGGCATCATCGGTTCGCTCGCACTGCTTGTGTGCGCGGCGATCTGGGTTGCTGGGCGTGGACCCGCGTTCGGGATGCTCCGAAAGAGGGTGTCCAACTCGGCCGTGATCGGCAAAACGCTGACATGGTTGCGTGACCGGATCAGCGACAGGGGGTGGCCGCTGGCGCGTCGGTGGCCCGACAACGAGGCCGCCGGCGTCGCATTGCTTCTCGGGCTGGTCGTGGTAGCCGCGCTGGCGGTCGGCTTCACCGAAGTGCTCGACGACGTGCTCGAGGGCGACGGCATCGCCGGCATCGACCAGCCGGTGACTCGGTGGCTTGCGGCCCACCGTGAGCTGTGGCTGACCGCGGCCCTGCGGGCGGTCACTGCCGCGGGCGGACCCGTTTTTCTGGCTGCTCTCGCCGTCCCGATTGCCGTTGCCGCCGGCTACCGGTGCAGGTCATGGCGGCCCATGGTGCTGGCTCTGATTGGTGGCGGTGCGGTTCCGCTCGTGCTCTTCACCGCCAAAGCGTTGGTAGGCCGAAAACGACCGCCCCTGCCGTTCGCCCTCGTCGACGCCGACGGGTATTCGTTTCCGTCCGGACACGCGACCGGCACCGCGGCGGTCATGGTCATCTCTGCGTGGATGCTGACCCGCTGGCTGATCCCCTGGTGGACCGGGCGGGTGCTGGTCTGGACCATCGCGATCGGCTCGGCGTTCCTGGTCGGCTTCTCCCGCGTCTATCTGGGAGTCCATTACGTCAGCGATGTGCTCTCTGGCTGGTTGCTGGGACTGGCCTGGGCGGGCACCGTCATGCTCGTCGGAACCTGGTGGGACAACGCCCGGCGCGCAGGTGGCCGGCCGGGCGCCCGACAACCATGAGCACCCCGCGGTTCAGCGTCGGCGCTCGCGAAGGTAGGTCGGCATAGGAGTACCGGAAGCCAGATCTCCGGCCGGCACCGGCGCCCCTGCCGTCACGCTGACCGGCACCACGCCCGCCCAGTGCGGCAGCGCGCAATCCTCCGGATCGTCCACCGGGTCGCCGGTGCGCACCTTCGCCGACACTTCCACAAGGTCGAGCGCGAGAACGCCGGTGGCGGCCAGCTCGCGCGGGTTCGGGGGCCGGCAGTCCGCGGCCCGGCCGGGCGCCAGGTGATCGAGCAGGCCGGCGAGGGCCCGCAGTTTCTCCGCCCCGTCGTCGACCACGCGCGCGTCGCCCAGCACGACCACCGAGCGAAAGTTCACCGAATGGTGCATCGCGGCGCGCGCCAGTACCAGCCCGTCGACCAGGGTGACGGTGACACACACCGGCAGGCCCGACGGCGCCGCCGCGGCCGCGAGCAGGGGGCCGCTGCCGGTGGAACCGTGCAGATAGAGCGTCTCGCCGAGGCGGGCATGGGTGGTCGGCAGCACGACCGGGCGGCCGGCGCTGAGGTAGCCCAGGTGGCAGATCGTCGATTCGTCCAGGATCTGGTGGACGGTCTCGCGGTCGTAGCGTGCGCGCTCCCGGTAGCGCGTGGGCGTCGTGCGCGCAGTCCGCCGGTATTCGGTATCCATGGCGTTATCTCTCGTTCTAGTACATAATGTATGACGTGCCAGTACAAAGCAGCATAACCGGGAAGGGCGCGGAGTCCATAGCCGCCAGCATCGAAGAGGCCATTTCGGCCGGCTCACTGGCGCCGGGGGACGCGCTGCCGCCCGTCCGGGAGCTGGCCGCGCAGCTCGGCGTGAACGCCAACACCGCCGCCGCGGCCTACCGCCTGCTGCGCCAGCGCGGCGCCGTGGAAACCGCGGGCCGCCGAGGCACCCGCGTGCGGCACCGCCCGGCGACCACGCCCCGGTCCCTCCTCGCGCTCGACATCCCCGCCGGGGTGCGCGACCTGTCGACCGGCAATCCGGACCCGGCCCTGCTGCCCCTCGCGGGTGCCACCCTGCCCGGTCCGGTGCGGGGTCGCCCGGTGCTGTACGGGGAACCGGCCATGTCGTCGGTCTTGGCCGAGTTCGCCCGGACGGCGTTATCCGGTGACGGGATCCCGGCCGATCATCTCGCGGTGACCAGCGGAGCGCTCGATGGCATCGAGCGCGTCCTGAACGCGCATCTTCGGCCCGGCGACCGGATTGCCGTCGAGGACCCGGGCTGGGCCAACCTGCTCGATTTGCTTGCCGCCCTTGGCCTTTCGGTCGAGCCCGTCCGGGTCGACGACGACGGGCCGCTGCCTACCGACCTGGCGCGGGCGTTGGGGCGCGGGGTGCGCGGGCTCATCGTCACCAATCGTGCCCAAAACCCAACGGGCGCGGCACTATCGGCTGAGCGCGCCGATGCGCTTCAGCGGCTGCTGGCGCCCCGCGCCGAGGACCTGCTGCTCATCGAAGACGATCACTGCGCGGGCATTTCCGGCGCGCCGCTGCACACCCTGGCCGGCGCGACCCGGCATTGGGCGTTCGTGCGGTCGGCGTCGAAGGCTTACGGCCCCGACCTGCGCGTGGCCGTGCTCGCCGGCGACCATCGCACCATCGAGCGCGTGCGCGGCCGCCTGCGGCTCGGCCCGGGCTGGGTGAGCCACCTGCTGCAGGACCTGGCCGTCAGCCTGTGGTCGGACCATGCGGCCGTGCGGCTGGTCGGGACGGCCGAGCGCCAGTACGCCGAAACCCGCCGCGGGCTGTCCGCCGCCCTGGCGGATCGTGCCGTCGCCGCGCACGCGCGCTCCGGGCTCAACGTATGGATTCCGGTGCCGGACGAGACGGTCGCGATCACCCGGTTGCTGCGCGCGGGCTGGGCCGCGGCGCCCGGCACGCGGTACCGGATCGGCACCCCGCCCGGCATCCGCGTCACCGTCGCCGACGTGACGGCCGACGAAATCGACCCCCTGGCCGACGCGATCGCCGAGGCGGTGCACGGCCCGGGCCGCCTCAGCGTCTAACCGCCTTCGGTGCGATCGTTTCCCAGGCCGGGGCCCGTCCACAACAGCACCACGCTGCGGTCCGGAGGCGTCTCCTCGGGTTCGGCGGGCGGAGCCGCCAGCGGCTCCCTCTTCCTCAGCAAGCCGATACACCGGCCGAATGCGGATCGATTCATGGGCGAATCATCGGCGGTTGCCCGCGCGGCCGCTCACCGTTATCCACAGCCCCTGATGCGGCGCGAGGTTACGTCTGCTCGCGCACCGACAGGATGGCGAACGAATGGCCCTGAAGCACCGTGTGGTCGACGTCGACCGCGGGCTCACCCCAGGCCAGGACCACGTCGCCGGCGATCGGCACCTTCACCGGCTCGGTGTCGAGGTTGCACACGATGCGCAACCGGCCGCGCGACACGCTGATCCAGTGTTGCTCCTCGTCGTAGTCGACGGCGAGGTGCTGCAGCCACGGGTCAGCCAGGTCGGGGTCGCCGTGCCGCAGCGCGATCAGGTCGCGGTAGAGCCGGTGTACCCGGCCGTGTTCGCCGGAGTCGACCTCGTCCCACTTGAGCTTCGAGCGCTGGAAGGTCTGCGGGTCCTGGGGGTCGGGGATCTCGTCGGCATCCCAGCCGTGTTCGGCGAACTCGGCCTTGCGTCCCTCCGCGGTGGCCCTGGCCAGCTCCGGCTCGGGATGCGAGCTGAAGAACTGGAACGGGGTCGAGGCCGCATACTCCTCACCCATGAAAAGCATCGCGGTGAAGGGCGTCGCGAGCGCGAGCGCGGCCTTGATCGCCAGCTGGCCGCCGGTCAGGTTCTGCGAGGGGCGGTCCCCGAGAGCGCGGTTGCCGACCTGGTCGTGGGTGCAGGTGTATGCGACCAGGCGGGTGCCGGGAACCCCCGACCCCGCCCTGGTGTCCAACGGCCGCCCGTGGCGGCGGCGCCGAAACGACGAATACGTGGCCGCGTGAAAGTAGCCGTGGCGCAGCGTCTGCGCCAGCGCAGCCAGCGAACCGAAGTCCGCGTAGTAACCCTGGCGCTCGCCGGACACCGCGGTGTGGATGGCGTGGTGAATGTCGTCGGCCCACTGCGCCGTGAGCCCGTAGCCGCCCCGCTCGCGCGGGGTGATGAGCCGCGGGTCGTTGAGATCGCTCTCGGCGATCAGCGACAGTGGACGGCCCAACCGCTCTGAGAGCCAATCCGTTTCGGTCGCGAGCTCCTCGAGGATGTGGATGGCGGTGGTGTCGACCAGGGCGTGGACGGCGTCCAGGCGCAGCCCGTCGGCGTGGAAGTCGCGCATCCAGCGCAGCGCGCACCCGATGATGTAGCGGCGCACCTCGTCGGAGTCGGCGTCGGCGATGTTGATGCCCTCCCCCCACGGGTTGCTCGCCGACGACAGGTAGGGACCGAACTTCGGCAGGTAATTGCCCGACGGGCCGAGGTGGTTGAACACCGCGTCGACCAGCACGCCCAGCCCCCGCGCGTGGCAGGCGTCGACGAACCGGACCAAGCCGTCGGGGCCGCCGTAGGGTTCGTGGACGCTATACCAGAGCACGCCGTCGTATCCCCAACCATGTATTCCCGCAAAGGAATTCACCGGCATCAGCTCGACGAAGTCGACGCCGAGGTCCACCAGGTAGTCCAGCTTGTCGATCGCGGAATCGAAGGTGCCGGCGTCGGTGAAAGTGCCCAGGTGCATCTCGTAGATCACCGCGCCCTCGACCGGCCGGCCCTGCCAGTCGCCGTCGGTCCACGTCGCGCCGGCCGGGTCCCACAGCTGCGAGCGAGCGTGCACGCCGTCGGGCTGCCGGGGTGAGCGCGGGTCGGGCAGCACCGTGGGATCGTCGTCGAGCAAGAACCCGTACCGGGCGTCCGGCGCCGCGTCGATCCTCGCGTGCCACCAGCCGTCTTCGGACCGCGTCAGCGCGTGCACGTTGCCCTCGACGTCGAGCCGGACCGACTCCGGCTTGGGTGCCCACACCCGGAATTCAGTCATGGTGGCGCTCCAGCAGCACGACGGGCAGTTCGGCGAACAACTGGGCCGTCGAGGTTGGCCCGTCGGCGACGGCCCCGGTGAGGGCGTCTTTCCAGGTGCCCTCCGGCAGCGCCAGCACCGTGTTGCCCCAACCGGTTTCGGCAAGCCGCACCGTCCAGCGGGTCACCGCGACCACGATGTCGTCGCCGCGGCGGAAGGCCAGGACGTGATCGCTCGCGTCGCCGTTGGCCAGCACGGGAAGGTAGTCCCCGTGCAGGAAGCTGTCCGGGTGGGCGCGACGCACCCGGAGCGCCGTCGTGACGACCCGAATCTTGGGGTGCTGCAACGCTTTCAGCGCGTCGCGCCGGGCCGCATAGTCGACGGGCCTGCGGTTGTCCGGATCGACGAGGCTGTCGTCCCACAGTTCCGTGCCTTGGTAGACGTCCGGTATCCCGGGCACCGTCAGGGCCAGCAGCTTCTGGCCGAGCGCGTCGCTGGCGGCGTGCGGGTTGAGCTGGGCGACGAGTTCGGTCAGCTGGCCCGCCACCGGGCCGTCGCACACCTTGTCCAGCCACCGATGTACCGCGTCCTCGAATTCGGCGTCCGGATCGTTCCACGAGGTATGCCAGGCCGCTTCCCGGATGGCTTTCTCGGCGTAGCCGTGCAGCCGTTCGCGCAGCTCGGCGCTGACCTCGCCGCTGACCGGCCACACGCCGAAGATGTTCTGCCACAAAAACTGTCCGGTCGCCGGGTCGGGCGAAGCCGCGTCGACCTCCCAGCGGCCGACGAACTCGGCCCACAGCGACGGGACCTGCGAGAGCACCCCGATCCGGGCCCGCACGTCCTCGCCGCGCTTGGTGTCGTGCGTGGTCAGCGTCGTCATGGTCTGCGGCCACAGCCGGGCACGCGCGGCGGCGCTGTGATGGAACTCCGCCGCTCCGACACCGAAACGGTGCGGTTCACCGCCCACCTCGTTGAGCGACACCAGCCGGGCATCACGGTAGAAGTAGCAGTCCTCGACGGATTTGGCGGTGACGGCGCCGCAGAGCTGCTGCAGCCGGGTGGCCGGCTCGCCGCCCCGGGCCAGCGCCGCGGCGATCACCTGCAGGGCGGGTCCCAATTCCGGTGACTGTGCCTGGGTTTCGGCCATCGCGGTCGGCATGATCGCCGACAGGCCCGGATAGTCGCAGCGGTAGACGCCGATATGGGTGAGCAGCGCGGCCACCGCGTCGGGCACCTGTGGGTGATCGGCGCCGGCCGCCGCCACGATGCTGCGGCGCAGCCGGCGCAGTTCGCTTGCCAACGTGTCGGTGGCCGCGCGGACCTTGAGTTCCGCCAACATCTCCGGTGTCGCGCCGTAGTCCAGCCCCGCCGACCTCACGAGCTCGGTGAGCGCGGGCGCGCCGCTCGGGTCGACGAAGACGCCGCCGATCTCGCGCAGTACGTCGTAGCCGGTCGTGCCGCCGATGGGCAGGGTGGGTTCGAGTGCCTCGTCGACCGCGAGAATCTTCTCGATCACGATCCAGGTTTGCGGCCCAACCGATTCGCGCAGCCACGCCAGGTAGCCGCACGGGTCGGACAACCCGTCGGGGTGGTCGATGCGCACGCCGTCGACGAGTCCCTCGGCGGCCCAGCGGGCGACCTCGGCGTGGGTGGTGTCGAATACCGCGCGGTCTTCCTGGCGCAGCCCGGCCAGGGAGGTGATGGAGAAGAAGCGGCGGTAGCCGCACAGGCCGTTGCGCCAGCCCACCAGCCGGTAGTGCTGGCGGTCGTGAACCTCGGGTCCGGAGCCCCCGGCGGTACCGGGTGCGATGGGCAGGGCCAGGTCACCCAGCCGCAGCAGCTCCCCGTCCACCTTGAGGTCGGCGGCGTCGTCGTCGGAACCCAGAATGGGCAGCACGATGCGGCCGTCGTCGTCGAGATCCCAGTCGATATCGAAATACGTTGCGTAGTCCGAGGACCGGCCGTGCGTCAGCACGTCCCACCACCACGCGTTCTGCTGGGGCTGGTCGATCCCCACGTGATTTGGCACGATGTCGACGATCAGGCCGATGCCGCGCTCCCGCGCCGCCGCCGACAGCCGCGCCAGCCCCGCGGGGCCGCCGAGCTCGGGGGAGACCGTAGTCGGGTCGGTGACGTCGTAGCCGTGGTTGGACCCGGTGGCCGCGGTCATGATCGGGGACAAGTACAGGTGCGACACCCCGAGTTCGTCCAGGTAGTCCAGCAGGTTTTCCGCGTCGGCGAAGGTGAACGCGAACCCGCTGGCCTCACCACGCAGCTGCAGCCGGTAGGTCGACAGTATGGGAAAAGCCATGCGTCACATGGTCTTACGTAATACCAGGAGTGAGCGTGACGGCACCACGATCTGCTCCTCGGCGTTCATCACCTGGTCGGCATCGTCCCTGGCGCCCACCGGATCGTTGGTGTCCAGTTCCACGGTCCACTCCTGCGCGTATTCGTTGTTCGGCAGCACGAACTCCACCGGTTCTTCACCGGCGTTGAAGCACAACAGGAATGAGTCATCGACCACCCGTTCACCGCGTGCATTGGGTGCGGTGATGGCTTCGCCGTTGAGGAACACCGCCACACACTTGTGAATGCTCTCGCCCCAGTCCTCGTGCGTCATCTCGCGGCTGCTTGGATTCAGCCAGGCGATATCGCGCGCTTCGTCTCCGCTCCGGATCGGCTCACCCTCGAAGAACCGGCGCCGGCGGAACACCGGATGGTTCTTGCGCAGCGAGGTCGCCTTGCGCGCGAACGCCAGCAGGTCAGAATTCTTGTCGACCAATGACCAATCCATCCAAGACAATTCGGAGTCCTGGCAGTACACGTTGTTGTTGCCGTTCTGGGTGCGGCCCAGCTCGTCGCCGTGCGCGATCATCGGCGTGCCCTGACTGAGCATCAGGGTCGCCCAGAAGTTGCGCATCTGGCGACCGCGCAGCGCCATGATCTCCGGATCGTCGGTGGGGCCCTCGACGCCGCAGTTCCACGAGCGGTTATGGCTTTCGCCGTCCCGGTTGTCTTCGCCGTTGGCCAGGTTGTGCTTTTCGTTGTAGGAGACCAAGTCGTTGAGCGTGAACCCGTCGTGGGCGGTGACGAAGTTGATGCTGGCGCTCGGGCGTCGCCCGGTCGCCTCGTACAGGTCCGACGACCCGGTCAGCCGGGACGCGAACTCGCCCAGGGTTGCGGGCTCGCCCCGCCAGTAGTCACGCACAGTATCGCGATACTTCCCGTTCCACTCCGTCCACAAACCCGGGAAATTTCCGACCTGGTAGCCGCCCTCGCCGACGTCCCACGGTTCGGCGATCAATTTGACCTGGCTGACGATCGGATCTTGCTGCACCAGATCGAAGAACGCGCTCAATCGATCGACGTCGTGCAGCTCGCGGGCGAGCGTAGCGGCCAGGTCGAAGCGGAACCCGTCGACGTGCATCTCGGTCACCCAGTAGCGCAGCGAGTCCATGATCAGCTGCAGCACGTGCGGGTGGCGGGCGTTGAGGCTGTTGCCCGTGCCGGTGTAGTCCTTGTACAGACGAAGATCCTCGTCGACGAGGCGGTAGTAGGCGGCGTTGTCGATGCCGCGGAAGTTGATCGTCGGCCCAAGGTGGTTGCCCTCGGCGGTGTGGTTGTACACCACGTCGAGGATGACCTCGATGCCCGCTTCGTGGAGGGCGCGCACCATGGATTTGAACTCGGCGACGCTGGCGTTGCGGTTGGCCGCGTATTGGTTGTGCGGCGCGAAGAACCCGAACGTGTTGTAGCCCCAGTAGTTTCGCAAGCCCAGGTCCAGTAGCCGCGAGTCGTGCATGAACTGGTGCACCGGCATCAGCTCCAGCGCGGTGACATTCAGCGACTTGAGGTAGTCGATGATCACCGGGTGGGCCAGTCCGGCATAGGTGCCCCGAAGCTCGGCGGGGATGCCCGGGTGGGTCTGGGTCATGCCCTTCACGTGGGCCTCGTAGATCACCGTCTCGTGGTACGGGGTGAGCGGCGAACGATCCGACCCCCAGTCGAAGAAGGGGTTGCTCACCACGCTGGTCATGGTGTGGCCCAGCGAGTCGACCATCGGGGGCGTCCCGGGGTCGGCGTCGTCACCGCCGGGGTCGACGGCCTTCATGTCGTAGGAGAACAGCGCCTGGCCGAAGGTGAAGTCGCCGTGGAAGGCCTTCCCGTACGGGTCGAGCAGAAGCTTGCTCGGATCGCAACGATGACCGGCCGCCGGATCGAAGGACCCGTACACCCGGAAGCCGTAGCGCTGGCCCGGGGTGATGTTGGGCAGATAGGCATGCCAGACAAAGCCGTCGACCTCGTCGAGCGGGATACGCGTCTCCGCTCCCGCGTCGTCGATCAGGCACAACTCGACCCTCTCGGCGATCTCGGAGAACACCGAGAAGTTGGTTCCCGCGCCGTCATAGGAAGCGCCGAGTGGGTACGGGTTCCCCGGCCACACCGTGGCGAGCTTCGGCTGTTGATTACTTGTAACGCCTGTTGCTGAAGCGTGATTGTCGGTCGGCACCTCTCGACTTTAGTCGGGGCCAGGGGCGTGGGGCGCGTTCACCACCAACCGGTGTTGGCGGCGATCTGGCGGCCCAATTCGCCCGCCATGGTCCGAACGTAGGTGGGGGTGAGGTGGTGGGCGCCGTGGTAGATCAGCACGTTCCCCTCGACCGGCCGGCACACGTCGGCGCGGCAGATCGCGTCGGACATGTCGAGCACCTTGAGTAGCGGGAACTGGGTCACGAAGTCGAGGGTTTGGTTGCGGTCGGACAACACGTCGGAGCGCTTGATGGCGCATGACTGCGGGCTGCCGCCCTTCTTGGCCAGGCAGTCCGCCGGGTCGAACGGCTGGCCGTTCTTCACCAGCCAGGGGGTGTCGCGCATGCCCAGGATCGGAATGTTGTTGTCGGAGAACCTCTGCCAGATGCCGATGTACGTCGCCGGCATCACGTCGCCGGGCTTGATGTTCCATGGCCGGGTCGTCGTGGTGAACACGTAGTCGGGACGGTCGGCGATGACCTTGGCCATGGTCTGCTCCACCCAGTCCCGGCACTGCGGGTAGGCGGCGTTGTTGCCCATGATCAACGGGACTTCCTCGGTGGACAGCGGGCAGCCCATCTTGAGGTAGGTCACGACCTTGAAGTGGTGCATCGTGCCGAGCAGGCTGAGCGCGGGCAGCCAGTGCTCGGCGTGGGAGCCACCCGCCAGCGCGATCGTGCGCTCGGCGGCCACGTCGCCGTAGGTGCAGATCACCACCGCCGGATTGACGAAGTCACTGATGCAACCGTCGCGGGTGGAGGCCGGTAGGTCGTCCTTGACCTCCAGCACGCTGGGCCGCATCGGCAGTGCGGGCACCCGCACGCGTTCGGTCAGGGCGCGCGCGCCGGGGTAGTCCTGCGGGTTGAGCACGCTGAGCTCCTTGCCCGCGGCCCGCAGGACGGTGACGTGCTGGCGCCACGTGAACGACGTCGCGGTCAGCGTCACGCCGAGCAGCACGATCGCCGCCCCCACCGCCATCGTGGGCCGGGGCAGGCGCGCCAGCCAGGCCGGTGTCGGCGCCGGCGCCCGACCGGCGGTGCGGTAGCGCAGGGGATCCTCGACGATCCGGGTGGTCAGGTATGCCAGCAGCCCGGAGACCAGCAACACCGCCATGCCTTCGACGAAGCCGGCGTGCCGGTGTCCGGTGAAGGACAGCCAGAAGATCAGCAGCGGCCAGTGCCACAGATAGAGCGAATACGCCATCGCACCCAGCGCGACCAGCGGCCCGGACGCCAGCACTCGGTTCGGCAGCGGCGGCCGGTCGCCGGTGGCGGGATCGCCCCGCAGGTTGGCCCCCGCCAGGATCATCAGCATGGTGGCCCCCACGGGCACCAGGGCCCACGGCCCGGGAAACTCCTTCACGCCGTCGATCAGGGCGCCGCACGACACGATCGCGGCCAGCGCGACCGTGGCCGACAGCGTTCGCAACCACATCGGCCACCGGATGGACGGCACCAGCGCACCGACCAGCGCGCCGAGCAACAGCTCCCACCCGCGCGCGAAGCTGTTGTAGTAGGCGGCCGCCTGGTTGCCCTGATGCGCCACGATCGCGTAGACGAACGACGCCACGGTCAGCGCCGTCAGCAGCACCAGGAACAGGGTGCGCAGGCGCGCGCCCAGCGGACGCCGGAACAGGTACGCGCAGCCGGCGATCAACAGCAGGAAGCCGACGTAGAACTGGCCCTGCACCGACATGGACCAGATGTGCTGCAGCGGGCTGACGGCTTCGCCCGCGCGCAGGTAGTCCGAGACGGTGTTGGCCAGCTCCCAGTTCTGGTAGTAGCCGAGGCTGGCCAGGCTTTGGTCGGCGAAAGTCTCCCAGCGGGTCTCCGGCTGCACGAGGATCGTCAGCACCGCGCACCCGGCCAGCACCACGACCAGGGCGGGGACCAGGCGGCGGACGAGCCGGATCACCTCCGCTACCGGAGAGAGGGTGACAGCCGGGTTGAGCGCCGCGCGAATGATCTTGCCGCCGAAGAAGAATCCTGACAGCGCCAAGAACACGTCGACGCCGCCGGAGACGCGTCCGAACCAGATGTGGAACACCGCGACGAGGGCGATCGCGATGCCGCGCAGGCCGTCCAGGTCGTAGCGGTAGGACCCGGCATTCCGCGCTCCCGCAGCGACCGGTTCCGCGGTCGCGGCCGGTCGGCGAGGCAGGGACAGGGTCGGCATGATCGACCGCTAATTTACCGAAAACCGCCACCCGCTCCCGGTCAGGAGCAGGTGGCGGTGTTGGGAAGGCCCGGAAAGCGCCGGTGAACTACCGGGCGGCGCCGGTCCCCGGGGGCAGGAACGGAGATTGCTGGGGCGGCACCAGCTGCACCGGGGCCTGCTGCGGCGAAGCTTGCTGCGTCGGCAGTTGCTGAACCGGGGCCTGCTGAACCGGGGCCCGCTGCAACGGCGCCGGCTGCAACGGGGCCGGCTGCAACGGGGCCTGCGCCGACTGCTGCTGAAGCGGCGCCTGCTGCACCGGCGCCTGCTGCACCGGCGCCTGCTGCACCGGGGCCTGCTGCGTGGGCAGTTGCTGCACGGGGGCCTGCTGCAACGGCGCCTGCTGCGCGGGCGCCTGCTGCGCGGGCGCCTGCTGCAACGGCGCTTGCTGCGTGGGCAGCTGCTGCACCGGCGGCTGTTGCAGCGGGGCTTGCTGCGCCGGTACCTGCTGGGGCAGCTGCTGGACCGGCGCCGACGGGACCCCGAGGACCCGGACCAGATAGGGAGCCATGCCGTTGGCGCGCACCGGCGAAACCTGGACGACGTCGCCGACCTCGAGCATCTGGTTGTTACCCAGGTACATCGCGACGCTCTGGGTGCCTTCCGGCCCGTAGAAGATCATGTCGCCCTTGTGCGCTTGTTGGGGCAGCACCTTCTGGCCGACCTTGTAGATCGCCCCGGACGAACGGGGCAGCTTGATGCCCGCGCCGGCGTAGGCGTACTGCATCAGGCCCGAGGCGTCGAAACCGACGGTGTTGATGCCCGTGCCCGTGCCGCGGGTGGGCCCGTTGATGCCGCCGCCGGCCCAGGAGAACGGCACACCGCGCTGCGACAGCCCGCGCGCGATCACCACGTCGGCGGCCTGCTGATAGTCCATGGGCCGGGTGCCCGGATCGGCGGACGCCACCACCGGGGCGACCACGGGGGCCGCCAGCATCGCCAAACCGATCGCGAGGGCGTAGATGCGTTTCATTTCCTTGGCCTCTCAGGGGCTCTCTGGCCTCGGCGCGGTGACTTCGCGCGTCCGCCGCGGTTCCATGACCTGGGCGAGGACCTCCACGTCCTCCGACACCGGTGCATGACATCTGCGGATGTGAGCAGCGGCTCCGGCCGCTTTCACATCAGTCACTGTAGCCACTTTGACAACAAATGTTGTTAGCCGCCAGGTTCCAGCGGATTTTTTGTCGTACCGTGACCGGAAGGTGACTGGGCGGCCGAATCCCGTATGCGCAGTTGTGATTTCGGTCTCAGTCGGACGCCGCAGCGCGCCGGCGGCCGACCCCGGGGCGGCCCGGCGCCTACACCCAGTAGCGTTCGCTGAAGGTGGTCAGGATGGAGCCGGCGACGGAGCTGACCATGATCAGCGTGAGCGCCAGCACCGGCCAGAAGGACATGTACCAGCCCTTCAGGATGGAAACGAGCGGACCGACCACGGCGGCCGCGATCGCCGCACCGATACCGCCCCATACCAGCGGCCGGATGTAGTAGTCGACGCCGAACGGCACCGGCCCGCACGTCTCGTCCGCGCACACGTGCTCGAGGAAGCCGAACAGGCGGGTCGGCCACGTCGTCGCGGTGGCCAGGACGATGAGCACGGCCAACAGCGCGACGGTGGAGATGACGTCCCACGCGGCCAGCCGCACCCGGATGACCCGTGGCGCCTCGTCGTCGTAATCGGCCAGCGGGGAATCGGCGCCCGCGGCCGGGTGGGGGCCCGTGGCGGGGTTACCGGGCGGATGCGAGGTAGCCATCGCGTCCCATGCTCCCCGATGGGCGGACTTTGTGCGACTCGGCTGCTTTACCCTCGATCACTATGCCTGCGGCGAGGGCCGGGTTGACGCCCGAGCAGATCAGCGCGATCGACGCCGCGCACCTGTGGCACCCGTACAGCACCATCGGCGGCGAGTCCGTCGCGCCGGTGGTGGCCGTCGCCGCCCGGGGCGCCTGGCTGACCCTGATCCGTGACGGCAGGCCGATCGAGGCGCTGGACGCGATGAGCTCCTGGTGGACCGCCATCCACGGGCACGGCCACCCGGCGTTGGACGCGGCGCTGACCACGCAGCTGGGCGTGATGAACCACGTCATGTTCGGCGGCCTCACCCACGAGCCGGCCGCACGGCTGGCACAGCTGCTGGTGGACATCACCCCCGCGGGCCTGGACACCGTCTTCTTCAGCGACTCCGGGTCGGTGTCGGTCGAGGTCGCCGTCAAGATGGCGCTGCAGTACTGGCGCGGCCGCGGTCGGCCCGGCAAGCACCGGCTGATGACGTGGCGGGGCGGCTACCACGGGGACACCTTCACGCCGATGAGCGTGTGCGATCCCGACGGCGGCATGCACTCGCTGTGGACCGACATCCTGGCCCGCCAGGTGTTCGCCCCGCAGGTGCCCCGCGCCTACGACGCCGCCTACACCGCGGCGTTCGAGCGGCAACTCGCGCAGCACGACGGCGAACTCGCGGCCGTCGTCGTCGAGCCCGTGGTGCAGGGCGCGGGCGGGATGCGCTTTCACGACCCCCGCTACCTGCGCGACCTGCGCGCGCTGTGCCGCCGCCACGACGTGCTGCTGATCTTCGACGAGATCGCCACCGGCTTCGGCCGCACCGGCGAGCTGTTCGCGGCCGACCACGCCGGGGTCAGCCCGGACATCATGTGCGTCGGCAAGGCGCTGACCGGTGGATACGTCACCCTGGCGGCCACACTGTGCAGCACCGACATCGCGCACACCATCAGCTCCGGCGAGGCCGGCGCGCTGATGCACGGCCCCACCTTCATGGCCAATCCGCTGGCCTGCGCCGTGTCGGCGGCCAGCGTCGAGCTGCTGCTCGAGCAGGACTGGCGGGCGCGGGTCGCCGAGATATCCGCCGGGCTGACGGCCGGCCTCGAACCCGCCCGCCCGCTGCCCGGTGTGACCGACGTGCGGGTGTGCGGCGCGATCGGCGTGATCGAGTGCGCCGGCCCGGTCGACCTGGCCGTCGCCACCCCGGCGGCGATGGATCGCGGCGTCTGGCTGCGCCCCTTCCGCAACCTCGTCTACGCGATGCCGCCCTACATCTGCACACCGGGCGAGATCGCCCAGATCACCTCGGCGATGGTCGAGGTCGCCCGGCTCGTTGGCTCTCGTAGTCTTTAGGGCGATGAGGGCACCGATCGAGACGTCACCCCTGGCCTGGCTGGAGGCGGTGGAAAGCCAGCGCCGCGAGGCCGGGCTACGCCGGTCGCTGCGGCCCCGGCCCCCGGTCGCCACCGAGCTGGACCTGGCGTCCAACGACTACCTCGGGCTATCCCAGCACCCCGACGTGATCGAGGGCGGCGTCGCGGCGCTGCGCATGTGGGGCGCCGGGGCCACCGGCTCCCGCCTGGTCACCGGCGACACCGAACTGCACCAGCAGTTCGAGTCCGAGCTCGCCGAGTACGTCGGCGCGGCGGCGGGCCTGCTGTTCTCGTCGGGATACGCGGCCAACCTGGGCGCGGTCGTCGGCCTGTCGGGCCGGGGCGCGCTGCTGGTCTCCGACGCCCTCTCGCACGCCTCCCTGGTCGACGCCTGCCGGTTGTCGCGGGCCCGGGTGGTGGTCACGCCCCATCGCGACGTCGAGGCCGTGGAGGCCGCCCTGGCGGACCGCGACGAGCAGCGCGCCGTCGTCATCACGGAGTCGGTGTTCAGCCCCGACGGCGCCTTGGCGCCGCTGCGGGAGCTGCACGAGGTCTGTCGCCGCCACGGCGCGTTGCTGATCGTCGACGAGGCCCACGGCCTGGGTGTGCGCGGTGACGGGCGGGGGCTCCTGTACGAGCTCGGGCTGGCGGGCGCCGCCGACGTGGTGATGACCACGACGCTGTCCAAGGCGCTGGGCAGTCAGGGCGGCGTGGTGCTCGGACCGGCGGCGGTGCGGGCCCACCTGATCGATGCCGCGCGGACGTTCATCTTCGACACCGGCCTGGCGCCGGCGGCGGTGGGCGCCGCGCGGGCCGCGCTGAGCGTGCTGCGGGCCGAACCGTGGCGACCCGCGGCGGTGGTGCGGCACGCCCGCGCCCTGGCCGAGGCGTGCGACGTTCCCGACGTCCCGCAGTCGGCGGTGGTGTCGGTGATCCTGGGCGACCCGGAGGTGGCCCTGGCCGCCGCGACCGCCTGCCTGGACGCCGGCGTGAAGGTGGGCTGCTTCCGGCCCCCGACCGTGCCGGCCGGGACGTCCCGCCTGCGCCTGACCGCGCGCGCGTCGCTGGACGCGGACGAGCTCGAGCTCGCCCGGCGGGTACTCACCGACGTCCTTGCTGTGACGCGCCGTTGACCGTCCTGGTCGTCACGGGAACGGGCACCGGCGTCGGCAAGACCGTTGTCACCGCGGCGCTGGCCTGTCACGCGCGGCAGGCCGGCATCGACGTGGCCGTGTGCAAACCCGTCCAGACCGGCACCGATTCCGGTGACGACGACCTCGCCGAGGTCGCCCGGCTGTCCGGCGTGACCGAGCTGGCCGGGCTGGCCCGCTACCCGCAACCCCTGGCGCCGGCCGCCGCGGCCGAGCTCGCCGCCGCGGCGCTGCCCACCGGCGACGACGTGCTGCGGCTGATCGCCGGCCTGGACCGTCCGGGGCGGTTGACTCTGGTCGAGGGGGCGGGTGGGCTGCTGGTCGAGCTCGCCGCCGCGGGCGTCACCCTGCGCGACCTGGCCGTCGAGTTGGGGGCCGCGGCGCTGGTCGCGGTCACCGCCGGGCTGGGCACCCTCAATCACACCGCGCTGACTCTGGAAGCGCTTGCCGCGCATCGGGTTACGTGCGTCGGCCTGGTGATCGGCAGCTGGCCGGCACGGCCCGGGCCGGTGGAGAGCTCGAATCGATCCGCCCTGGGCCGGCTGGCTCCCGTGCGGGCGGCGCTGCCGGCCGGGGCCGGATCGATGGACGCCGCGGACTTCGCGGACATGAGCGCGGCCGCGTTCGACCGCGAGTGGGTCACCGCGCAGGTCCGCTGATGGTCCATTCCATCGAGCTGCTCTTCGACGGCGAGACCGAGTCGACGATCCGTGGGCTCTGGGAAGCGCTGGCGGGCGCCGGGATCCCCAGCCAGGCGCCCGCCGGGCGGCCCCACGTCACGCTCGCGGTGGCCGACCGCATCGCCGAGGACGCCGACGCCGCGCTGCGGCCGCTGACCGAGCGGCTGCCGCTGGGCTGTGCCGTCGGCGCGTCGCTGCTGCTCGGGCGGTCCAATGCGATCCTGGCCCGGCTCATCGTGCCCACGGCGGCGTTGATCGATTTTCACTCGGAGGTGCACCGGCTGTGCGGCGAGCACCTGGCCCCCGCGCCGGCCCCCACCTGCCTGCCCGGTCAGTGGACGCCGCACGTCACGCTCGCCCGCCGCGTGAGTGGACCGGCGCTGGGCCGGGCGCTGCGCATCGCGGGGCGGCCCACGCTCGTCGAGGGCGCCTTCGCCGGCCTGCGGCACTGGAACGGCGAGAAGAAGGTGGACTACCTGATCGGCTAACCGCCGAACAGCAGCTCCACGCCGGTGGGCGTGTGGCCCCGTGCGGATCGGCCATGGCGGTGAGATACCCCGGCGGAGGTCATCTGCCGCGGCCGTTACCCTACTTTGAACACTTTTATTCGCAGCTGCCACCAGGTGGCAGGGGTGGCCGCATGCTCGGCCAACGACGATGCAGGGGAGTACTGGTGACTCAAGCGGCCACTCGACCGGCGACCGGCGCCCACGCCGCAGACATTCTGGCGGTTGCCCGCGACCAGGTGCTCGAACGCGGTGAGGGACTGGGCCGGGAGCAGGTGTTGCGGGTGCTGCAACTGCCCGACGACCGGCTCGACGACCTGCTGGCGCTGGCCCACGAGGTGCGGATGCGCTGGTGCGGGCCCGACGTCGAGGTCGAGGGCATCATCAGCCTCAAAACCGGCGGCTGCCCGGAGGACTGCCATTTCTGCTCGCAGTCGGGCTTGTTCGCCTCGCCGGTGCGCAGCGCCCGCCTCGACATTCCCAGCCTGGTCGAGGCCGCCAAACAGACCGCCAAGTCGGGTGCCACCGAGTTCTGCATCGTGGCCGCGGTGCGCGGTCCCGACGAGCGGCTGATGGCCCAGGTCGCCGCGGGCATCGAGGCGATCCGCGACGAGGTCGAGATCAACATCGCCTGCTCGCTGGGGATGCTGACCGCCGAGCAGGTCGAGCGGCTCTCGGCGATGGGTGTGCACCGCTACAACCACAACCTCGAGACCGCGCGCTCGTACTTCACCAACGTGGTGACCACCCACACCTGGGAGGAGCGCTGGCAGACGCTGTCGATGGTGCGCGACGCCGGCATGGAGGTGTGCTGCGGCGGCATCCTGGGCATGGGCGAGACGCTCGAGCAGCGCGCGGAGTTCGCCGCCGAACTGGCCGAACTGGGTCCCGACGAGGTCCCGCTGAACTTCCTGAACCCGCGGCCGGGCACGCCGTTCGGCGACCTGGAGGTGCTGCCGGTGACCGAGGCGCTGAAGTCGGTGGCCGCCTTCCGCCTGGCCCTGCCGCGCGCGATGCTGCGGTTCGCCGGGGGCCGGGAGATCACCCTCGGTGACCTGGGCGCCAAGCGGGGCATCCTGGGCGGCATCAACGCCGTGATCGTCGGCAACTACCTGACCACGCTCGGCCGCCCGGCCGAGGCCGATCTGGAGCTGCTCGAGGACCTGCAGATGCCGATCAAGGCGCTCAACGCCACTTTGTAAGAGACTTGGACACTGTGGTTCGGGATCTGGGCGCTCCGGTGAGCGCGGGCGTCTACAACGTCTACACCGGCGAATTGGGGGGCACCGCAGTGCCGACAGCGGCGCAGTTGGGTCTGGAACCGCCCCGGTTCTGCGCGGAATGCGGACGCCGGATGGTGGTGCAGGTTCGTCCCGACGGCTGGCGGGCGCAGTGCTCGCGGCACGGTCACGTCGACTCCGTCGACCTGGAGGCGCAAAGGTGACCGGGTCCATGCCGGGTCCGGAAGGTCCGCCGGCCGCAACCGTCCCGCGCAGGTCGCGGGCCCGCGCCCTCGCCGTCGCCGGTCTGGGATCGTCTGTGACCGGGGTGCTGATCGGCGGGTTGTGGGCGTGGATCGCCCCGCCCATCCACGCCGTGGTGGCGCTCACCCGAGCGGGTGAACGGGTGCACGACTATCTGGGTACCGAGTCCGAGCACTTCTTCGACGCGCCATGCCTGATGTTGGGCCTGCTGACCGTGCTCGCCGTGGTGGCGCCGGTGCTGGCGTGGCAGTGGCGTGAGCACCGCGGGCCGGGGATGGTCGTCGCGCTCTCGTCGGGCATGCTGACCGCTGCGGCGGCCGCGACGGCAATTGCTGCGGCGTTGGTCCGGATCCGGTACGGCGCGTTGAACTTCGACGCGGTGCCGCTGTCCAAAGCCCCGTCGGTGGCGTACGTCATCCAGGCGCCCCCGGTGTTCTTTGCACACCACCCGCTGCGGGCGGCGCTGACGCTGCTGTGGCCCGCCGCCATCGCCGCGCTGGTGTATGCGGTGCTTGCGGCCGCCGACGCGCGCGACGACCTGGGCGCGCTGCCGCCGGGCGACCGGCCTTCCGACGCGCTGCCGGTGCGAGCCGGGGGCGCATCGGAAGCGCCCGTCTCATAGCGGACGGCGGTGAATCCTCCGGCCGAAGATGACCTTGGCCGCGATCTTGGCCAGCCGGGCCATCCCGACGTAGGTCATCGGGTGAAACATCGTCGGCCAGGTGGTCCGGATCAGGTGCTCGGTCAGCGGCCGGCGGTCGAACCGGTCCGTGAGCCAGCGCAGCGTCATCGGAGCCGACAACGGGTGTAGCAGCATGTGCTCGTTGAATGCATCCCGGTGGTAGGTGACCTGGGCGCCGCCGGCCGAATAGGCGTCGGCGAGGACGTCGATGTCTTTGACGTCGATCAGGTAGTCGTGGACGGCCTGCACGATCAGCACCGGCGGAGTCGGCACGGCCACGCCCAGCTTGATGTTCTCGAAGACGTGGGTGACCTCGGGCGTCGACAGGATGCTCTCGAGCGGCTCGTCGAGGTAGTCGCCCATGTTCTTGCCGGCCATCCGGATGACCGCCTCCACGGTCGTCATCTTCTCGAGCGACTCGAGCAGGGCGCGCCCCTCCTCGTTGCTGTGCTCTTTGATCACCCTGTCCAGCTCGGGGTAGATGTGGGCGAGCGCGGCCACCACCAGGGCGGGCAGGCCCGACAGGAAGCTGCCGTTGAGCCTGCGGAAGGTGTTGCCCAGGTCCCCGACGGGTGATCCCAGCACCGCCCCGACGATGTCGAGTTCGGGTGCGTAATCGGCGCATACCTCGGCCGCCCAGGCGCTGGCCAGGCCGCCGCCGGAGTACCCCCACAGGCCGATGGGCGCCGACGGGGACAGTCCGAGCCGTTCCGAACCGAGGGCCGCCCGGATGCCGTCGAGGACGCGATAGCCGGGCTCGTAGGGCGCGCCCCACAGCCCGTGCAGGCCCTCGTGGTCGGGCACCGAGACGGCCCAGCCCTCAGCGACGGCGGCGGCGATGAGGAAGTATTCGAACTGACCGATGGACCCCAGGGCCTTCGCCCGGCGCCGCAGCGCATAGGACGGGAAGCAGCGGGACGACACCGCGTCGATCGCGCACTGGTAGGACAGCAGCGGGTAGGGACGCTCCGGCGCGAGCTCGGCCGGGACGATCACCGTCGTCGCGGTGGCCTCGGGCTCGCCGTTCATGTCCATGGTCCGGTAGAGCAACTGGACGGCCTTGACCGGCTGCGGGATCAGGCCAAGGAACGCCAGCTCGACGTCGCGCGAGCGCAGCACCGTGCCGGGCTCGGCGTGCTGGAAGCCGAGTGGTGGCTGGTAGAACGGATCGTCGGAGGGCAGCAGCGGGCGCACTTTGCGCTGCAGTTCCTCATGCGGTGGCCGGGCGATCCACTCCGCGCCACGTGTGCCTGCCAGATTGCCGAGCTCAGCCATTGAGGCTCCCTTCTAGGCCACCCGGCATTCTCGCCCATGAACGGCAGGTAACCAAAACGCAATCGCCGCGTTGTGGGCGACTTCTCGGTACGGGATGCGGGTCAGACGCGCCACAGTTGTCGATTCCATAACTGTCCCCCGACGGCGGGTGGGGCAAACGTGACGGGCCGCGCGGTCCGGGCCGAAGGTCAGACCTGAACCGGCTGGCCGGGGGGCCGCAGCGCGGCGAATTCGTCGGTGACCCGCAGCCGGGAGTCGGTGAAGTGGTAGAGGGCCGCCGGCCGGCCGCCGCTGCGACCGGACTGCGCGATGGTGCCGGTCTGGCTGATCACGCCGCGGCGGACCAGCACCCGCTGCAGGTTGGTCGCGTCGACCTGGTAGCCCAGCGCGGCGCCGTAGATGTCTCGCAGCGTGGAAAGCGCGAATTCCCTTGGCGCCAAGGCGAAGCCGAGGTTGGTGTAGGACAGCTTGGCGACCAGCCGGGCGTGGGCGTGCGTCACCATCGGGCCGTGATCGAAGGCCATCGGCGGCAGGCAGCTCACGGGATGCCAGCGGGTGTCCGGCGGCAGCTCGGGGGTGGCGGGGGAGGGCACCAGCCCCAGGAAGGTCGAAGCGATGACCCGGGCGCCCGGCACCCGGTCCGGGTCGGAGAACACCGCCAGCTGTTCGAGGTGGGCGACCTCTTTGAGGTCCACCTTCTCGGCGAGTTGGCGGCGGACCGACGTGGTCATGTCCTCGTCGGTGCGCAGCCGCCCGCCGGGCAGCGACCAGGCGCCGCGCTGCGGTTCCTTGGCGCGCTGCCATAACAGCACGTTCAGCTGCGGTTTCTGTGTTCGCGGGCCGGCCGTTACCTGCTGAACCTGAAACACCACCGCGAGCACCTCGTGTTCAGTGCTAGTATGGCCCATGTTTTCGATTATAAGTCGAAAACCTCGTGGGCTGAAAGGAGCCGCCGTGACGGTTATGAATCGCATGGACACGCTCGCCGAAGACATGATGGCCGACGTCACCAACTCGCCCACCGGTTACGCCGGTGTGGACGGCGACGGGCGGTGGGCCGCCGAGATCCGCCGTCTGGCCGAACTGCGCGGCGCCACCGTCCTCGCGCACAACTACCAGCTGCCCGCGATCCAGGACGTTGCCGACCACGTGGGGGATTCGCTGGCCCTGTCGCGGATCGCCGCCGAGGCGCCCGAGGACACCATCGTGTTCTGCGGGGTGCACTTCATGGCCGAGACCGCCAAGATCCTCAGCCCCGACAAGACGGTCCTCATCCCGGATCAGCGGGCCGGCTGTTCGCTGGCCGACTCGATCACCGCCGACGAGCTGCGTGCCTGGAAGGACGAGCACCCGGGCGCCGTCGTCGTCTCCTACGTCAACACCACCGCCGCGGTGAAGGCGCTCACCGACATCTGCTGCACGTCGTCCAATGCGGTCGACGTGGTGAACTCCATCGACCCCGACCGCGAGGTCCTGTTCTGCCCGGACCAATTCCTCGGGGCCCACGTGCGCCGGGTGACCGGCCGCACGAACATGCACGTGTGGGCCGGTGAATGCCACGTCCACGCCGGGATCAACGGCGACGAGCTGTCCGAGCAGGCCCGCGCGAACCCCGACGCCGAGCTGTATGTGCATCCCGAATGTGGTTGCGCCACTTCGGCCTTGTACCTCGCCGGCGAGGGCGCCTTCCCGGCGGACCGGGTGAAGATCCTGTCCACGGGCGGCATGCTCGACGCCGCGCACGAGACCCGGGCCCGCAAGGTGCTGGTGGCCACCGAGGTCGGCATGCTGCATCAGCTGCGCCGGGCGGCCCCGCAGGTCGACTTCCGCCCCGTCAACGACCGGGCGTCCTGCAAGTACATGAAGATGATCACGCCCGCGGCCCTGCTGCGCTGCCTGGTGGACGGGGCTGACGAAGTCGACGTCGACCCCGAGATCGCGGCGGCGGGCCGGCGCAGCGTGCAGCGAATGATCGGGATCGGCCAGCCGGGCGGTGGCGAATGATCGTCCGGCCGGCCTGGAGGCACAGCGCCGACGTCGTCGTCATCGGTACCGGCGTCGCTGGTCTGGCCGCGGCCCTGGCCGCCCACCGCGCCGGGCGCAGCGTCGTCGTGCTGAGCAAGGCCGACCAGGCGCGCGTGACGGCGACCCACTACGCCCAGGGCGGCATCGCGGTGGTCTTGCCCGACGGCGACGACTCCGTGGAGGCCCATGTGGCCGACACCGTGGCCGCGGGCGCCGGGCTGTGTGATCCCGACGCGGTGGCATCGATCGTCGCCGACGGCTATCCCGCGGTATCCGAATTGGTCGGTGCCGGGGCGCGATTCGACGAGGCCGCTCCGGGACGCTGGGACGTGACGCGCGAAGGCGGACATTCGCGGCGGCGGATCGTGCACGCCGGCGGCGACGCCACCGGCGCCGAGGTGCAGCGCGCGCTCGACCACGCCGCCCGGCTGCTGGACATTCGCACCAGCCACGTCGCGCTGCGCGTGCTGCACGACGGCACGGCCGTCACCGGTGTGTCCGTCGGCAACCCGGACGGCTATGGGATCGTCAGCGCGCCCGCGGTGATCCTGGCCTCCGGCGGGCTCGGTCACCTCTACGGCGCGACCACCAATCCCGAGGGCTCCACGGGCGACGGCATCGCGTTGGCGCTGTGGGCCGGTGTCGCGGTCAGCGACCTCGAGTTCATCCAGTTCCACCCGACGATGCTCTTCGGTGGCGGCGGCGGCCGGCGCCCGCTGATCACCGAGGCCATCCGCGGTGAGGGCGCGATACTGCTTGACCGGCAAGGAAATTCGGTCACCGCCGGCGTTCACCCAATGGGTGACCTGGCGCCGCGTGACGTCGTCGCCGCCGCCATCGACACGCGGCTGAAGGCGACCGGCGACCCGTGCGTCTTCCTCGACGCGCGCGGCATCGAGGGCTTCGCCACCCGGTTCCCGACGGTGACCGCCGCCTGCCGGGCCGCCGGCATCGACCCCGTCCGCCAACCCATCCCGGTCGTGCCGGGGGCGCACTACAGCTGCGGGGGCGTCGTCACCGACGTGCACGGGCAGACCGAACTGCCCGGGCTCTTCGCCGCCGGCGAGGTGGCGCGCACCGGGATGCACGGTGCCAACCGGCTGGCGTCCAACAGCCTGCTGGAGGGCCTGGTGGTCGGGGGCCGCGCCGGTAAGGCCGCGGCCGCGCACGCGGCGGCGGCGGGCCGCGTCGTGGCGTCGGAGTGCGAGCCGTCCGTGCACACCGCACCGGAGCGCGGCCAATTGCAGGCGGCGATGAGCCGCGACGCCTCGGTGGTGCGCGACACCGCCGGGCTCAACCGGTTGTCCGACACGCTGTCGGAGGCGCCGGTGCGGGCCATCGCCGGCCGCCGCGATTTCGAGGACGTCGCGTTGGCCATGGCCGCCCGCGCCGTGACGGCCGCGGCCCTGGCCCGCGACGAGAGCCGGGGCTGCCACCACCGGGCGGAATATCCCGGCCCCGCGCCGGAACAGGCGCGCAGCAGCGTGCTGCGGCTGGCCGACGACCGCAACTCGGTGGCGGTGGAGGCGCTGGCGGCGGTGGGATGTTGATGCTGCCCGACGAACGCAGCGCCGCGCAGGACACCATCCGGCGCGCTCTGGAAGAGGACCTGCGGTACGGGCCCGATGTCACCACGCTCGCGACGGTGCCCGCCGGCACGGTGGCCACGGCATCGATGGTGCCCCGGGAGGCCGGCGTCATCGCCGGCGTCGAGGTCGCGCTGCTGGTCCTCGACGCCGTCCTCGCCGGGGGCTACGACGTGGTGCACAGCGTCGAGGACGGCGCCCGGCTGCAGCCCGGCGAGCCGGTGCTGACCGTGCGCGCGGACACCCGGGGCCTGCTGACCGCCGAGCGGACGATGCTCAACCTGGTCTGCCACCTGTCGGGCATCGCCACCACGACGGCGGCCTGGGTCGACGCCGTGCACGGCACCAAGGCCAGGGTCCGCGACACCCGCAAAACCCTGCCCGGGCTGCGTGCGCTGCAGAAATACGCGGTGCGGGTCGGCGGGGGCGTCAACCACCGGATGGGCCTGGGGGACGCGGCGCTGATCAAGGACAACCACGTGGTGGCCGCCGGATCGGTGCTGGACGCGCTGCGGGCGGTGCGCGACGCGGCGCCCGATCTGCCCTGCGAGGTGGAGGTGGACTCCCTCGAGCAGCTCGACGAGGTACTGGCCGAAAAGCCCGAGCTGGTGCTGCTCGACAACTTCCCGGTGTGGCAGACGCAGATGGCCGTGCAGCGCCGGGACGCGCGCGCGCCCGCCGTCCTGCTCGAATCCTCCGGCGGGCTCAGCCTGGACAACGCCGCCACCTACGCGGCGACCGGGGTGGACTACCTGGCCGTCGGCGCGTTGACGCACTCGGTGCGCGCGCTCGACGTCGGCCTGGACATGTAGGGCCGTCGCGCCCTCGACCCCGCGCTTGGTGTGCGTCTACGGCCTTCGGTGTGCGTCTAGGGCGGAAAAATGGCGAAAAGGCCGCCGCCGGCGCACACGCGAAGCCGCCGGCGCACCCGCAAGGGGCGCAGTCAGGCGATGTCGCCGACGAAAACGCCGACGCGGCGCAGCTGCATGCGCGCCATTCGCGGAAGGCTCTCCACGTCGGGGCCGTCGTAACCCGCCGGCAGGATCCGCGTATTCGTCAGATGCACCACGCGATTGCGGCTGAACTGCACGTCGGCCTCGCCGGCGGCCAGCACGTTCTTCACCCAGTTGGTCTTGCCGTGGGCCAGCGCGATCGCCAGCGTGTTGCCCTTGCGGTACGGGGTGACGATCGTCTCGTAGGGCGTGCCGGACTTGCGGCCGCGGTGCTTGATCGTCGCGGTCCCGGGCATGAACCGCGCGATCGGCTTGATCGCCGGGTTGAAGTACTTGATCTGGAAGCGCTCGAACCAGACCGGGAACAGCATGGGGACGCCCGGCGCGTTGTTGGGGTGTTCCTTTGCAGACATGTCGGCTCCTCCTCATCGGCACTGTACCGGCCGAATATCAACTTGAGTTGCTCTGGGACAATGGAGGCAATGAGTACCGCTTCAGCACCTGTGATGGCCCGCATCGACCTGCGGGGCGCTGAGCTGACGGCTGCCCGGTTGCGGGCGGCGCTGCCGCGGGGGGGCGCCGACGTGGAGAGCGTGCTGCCCACGGTGCGCCCGATCGTGGACGCCGTCGCCGAGCGCGGCGCCGAGGCGGCGCTGCAGTACGGGGAGTCGTTCGACGGTGTGCGTCCCGCGGCCGTCCGGGTGCCCGCGGCCGCCCTCGAGGCGGCGCTGGCCGGGCTGGATCCCGACGTCGTCGACGCCCTGCGGGTGATGATCGAACGCGCCCGCGCCGTGCACGCCGACCAGCGGCGTGCCGACGTCACCACCACGCTGGGCCCGGGCGCCACGGTCACCGAGCGGTGGGTGCCCGTCGAGCGGGTGGGCCTCTACGTGCCCGGCGGCAACGCCGTGTACCCGTCGAGCGTGGTGATGAACGTGGTGCCGGCGCAGGCCGCGGGCGTCGACTCGTTGGTGGTGGCCAGCCCGCCGCAGGCTCGCTTTGACGGCCTGCCGCATCCGACGATCCTGGCCGCGGCCCGGTTGCTCGGGGTCGCCGAGGTGTGGGCCGTCGGCGGTGCGCAGGCGGTGGCGCTGCTGGCCTACGGCGGCACCGACACCGATGGTCGCGAACTCGTGCCCGTCGACCTGATCACCGGGCCCGGCAACATCTACGTCACCGCCGCCAAGCGGCTGTGCCGCTCCCGGGTCGGCATCGACGCCGAAGCCGGGCCCACCGAGATCGCCATCCTCGCCGACCACACCGCCGACCCGGCGCACGTGGCCGCCGACCTGATCAGCCAGGCCGAACACGACGAGATGGCCGGCAGCGTGCTGGTGACTGCGAGCGAGGAGCTGGCCGCCGCCACCGACGCCGAGGTGGCCGCCCAGTTGCGCACGACGGTGCACCGCGACCGGGTGGCCGCCGCGCTGTCCGGCCGCCAGTCGGCCGTCATCCTGGTCGACGACCTGGACGCGGGGATCAAGGTGGTCAACGCCTACGCCGCCGAACACCTGGAGATCCAGACCGCCGACGCCCCGCGGGTCGCCGCGCGAATCCGTTCGGCCGGGGCCATTTTCGTCGGGCCGTACTCGCCGGTGAGCCTCGGCGACTACTGCGCCGGATCCAACCACGTCCTGCCGACCGCGGGTTCCGCCCGCCATTCCAGCGGCCTGTCGGTGCAGACCTTCCTGCGCGGCATCCACGTCGTCGACTACACCGAGGCCGCCCTCAAGGACGTCTCGGGACACGTGGTCACCCTGGCCAAGGCCGAAGACCTGCCGGCGCACGGCGAGGCGATCCGGCGGAGGTTCGAGCGATGACCGGTCCGGAGAACCCCACGTTGGACGACCTGCCCCTGCGTGACGACCTGCGCGGAAAATCGCCTTACGGCGCACCGCAATTGGCGGTCCCGGTGCGGCTGAACACCAACGAGAACCCGCACCCGCCCAGCCGCGCGCTGGTGGACGACGTCGTCCGGTCGGTGGCCGAGGCGGCCGCCGACCTGCACCGTTATCCCGACCGGGACGCGGTGGACCTGCGCCGCGATCTGGCGGCCTACCTCACCGCGCAGACCGGGGTGCCGCTTGGGGTGGAAAACGTCTGGGCGGCAAACGGTTCCAACGAGATCCTGCAGCAGCTGCTGCAGGCGTTCGGCGGCCCCGGGCGTACCGCGCTCGGCTTCGTCCCGTCCTACTCGATGCACCCGATCATCTCCGACGCCACGCGCACCGAATGGCTCGAGGGCGTCCGCGCCGACGACTTCAGCCTCGACATCGAGGCCGCGGTTGCCGCAATCGCGGACCGCCGGCCCGACGTGGTCTTCGTCGCCAGCCCGAACAACCCGTCCGGGCAAAGCGTCTCGCGGCCCGCCCTGCGGCGGCTGCTCGACGCCGTGCCCGGCATCCTGATCGTCGACGAGGCCTACGGCGAGTTCTCCTCCGAGCCCAGCGCGGTGGGGCTGGTGCGCGAATACCCGACCAAGCTGGTCGTCACCCGCACCATGAGCAAGGCGTTCGCCTTCGCCGGTGGACGGCTCGGATACCTGATCGCCACGCCCGCGGTGATCGACGCGATGCTGCTGGTGCGGCTGCCGTACCACCTGTCGTCGGTCACCCAGGCCGCTGCCCGGGCCGCGCTGCGGCACGCCGACGACACTCTGGGCAGTGTCGCCACCCTGATCACCGAACGCGAGCGTGTCGCGAAGTCGTTGAGCGCCATGGGTTTCCGGGTCGTCCCGAGCGACGCGAACTTCGTGCTGTTCGGTCGGTTCACCGACGCCCCGGCCACCTGGCGCCGCTACCTGGATGCCGGCGTCTTGATCCGCGACGTCGGGATTCCCGGTTACCTGCGGGCGACGACGGGACTCGCCGAAGAGAACGACGCGTTCTTGCGGGCCAGCGCCCAGATCGCCGCCACCGAACTGGCACCAGCCACCCCAGTAGGAGCCCCGTGACCGCCACCGAAGCAGGACAAGCGACCCGGCGCGCGCGTATCGAACGCCGCACCAAGGAATCCGACATCGTCGTCGAGCTGGACCTCGACGGCACCGGCCAGGTGCACGTCGACACCGGTGTGCCGTTCTACGACCACATGCTGACGTCGCTGGGCACCCATGCGAGCTTCGACCTGACCGTCCGCACCGAGGGCGACGTCGAGATCGAGGGCCATCACACCATCGAGGACACCGCGATCGTCCTGGGCCAGGCACTCGGGCAGGCCCTGGGCGACAAGCGGGGCATCCGCCGGTTCGGTGACGCCTTCATCCCGATGGACGAGACGCTGGCCCACGCGGTCGTCGACGTGTCCGGCCGGCCCTATTGCGTGCACACCGGGGAACCGGATCACTTGCGGCACACCACCATCGCCGGGAGTTCGGTGCCCTACCACACCGTCATCAACCGGCACGTGTTCGAGTCGCTGGCCATGAACGCCCGCATCGCGCTGCACGTGCGCGTCCTCTACGGGCGCGACCCGCACCACATCACCGAAGCGCAGTACAAGGCGGTGGCCCGCGCGTTGCGTCAGGCCGTCGAGCCCGACCCCCGGGTGTCTGACGTGCCGTCCACCAAAGGCGTTCTGTGACACCATCCGTCGTCGTCCTGGATTACGGCTCGGGCAACCTACGGTCGGCCCAGCGCGCCCTGCAGCGGGCCGGTGCGTCGGTCGAGGTGACCGCCGACCCCGATGCGGCCGCCGCCGCCGACGGGCTGGTGGTCCCCGGCGTCGGGGCCTTCGAGGCGTGCATGACCGGCCTGCGCAAAGTCCGCGGCGACCGCATCATCGCCGACCGGGTCGCCGCCGGCCGGCCCGTGCTGGGGGTCTGCGTCGGGATGCAGATCCTGTTCGCCAGCGGTGTCGAATTCGGCGTGCGGACAACGGGTTGCGGGCAGTGGCCCGGGGAGGTCACCCGGCTGGACGCCCCGGTGATCCCGCACATGGGCTGGAACGTCGTCGAAGCCGGGGCCGGCACCACCCTGTTCAAAGGGCTGGACGCCGACACCCGGTTCTACTTCGTGCACTCCTACGCCGCGCAGCAATGGGAGGGTTCGCCCGAGGCCGTGCTCACCTGGGCCACCCACCGGGTGCCGTTTCTGGCCGCCGTCGAGCAAGGCCCGCTGTCGGCCACCCAGTTCCACCCCGAGAAGAGCGGGGATGCCGGCGCGGCGGTGTTGCGCAATTGGATCGAGGCGCTGTGACGAACGGCTTGGGAGGGAATGTGTTGATCTTGTTGCCCGCGGTCGACGTGGTCGACGGGCGCGCCGTGCGGCTGGTCCAGGGCAAGGCGGGCAGCGAAACCGAGTACGGCTCGGCGCTGGACGCGGCGCTGGGCTGGCAGCGTGACGGCGCGGAGTGGCTCCACCTGGTCGACTTGGACGCGGCGTTCGGGCGCGGGTCGAACCGCGAGCTGCTCGCCGAGGTGGTCGGCAAGCTCGACGTGCAGGTGGAGCTGTCCGGCGGGATTCGGGACGACGACTCCCTGGCCGCGGCGCTGGCCACCGGCTGTGCCCGGGTCAACCTGGGCACGGCGGCCCTGGAGAACCCGCAGTGGTGTGCGCGCGCGATCAGCGAGCACGGCGAGAAAGTCGCCGTCGGGCTGGACGTCCAGATCGTCGATGGGCAGCACCGGTTGCGCGGCCGCGGCTGGGAAACCGACGGCGGGGACCTGTGGGAAGTGTTGGAACGCCTTGACGGCGAAGGGTGCTCGCGTTTCGTTGTCACCGACGTCACCAAGGACGGCACGCTGGGCGGTCCCAACCTCGACCTGCTGGCGGCCGTCGCCGACCGTACCGACGCCCCGGTGATCGCCTCCGGCGGCGTGTCGAGCCTGGAAGACCTCCGCGCGATCGCCACCCTCACCGACCGCGGGGTCGAGGGCGCCATCGTCGGGAAAGCCCTCTACGCCGGGCGGTTCACCCTGCCGCAGGCGCTCGCCGCGGTCGCGGGATAGGGCGGCGATGGACCTGGACGCGTTGGTCAAGAAGGCGTCGGCGATCCTCGACGACGCCACCGAACCCTTCCTCGCCGGCCACCGCGCCGATTCGGCGGTCCAGAAGAAGGGCAACGACTTCGCCACCGACGTGGACCTCGCGATCGAGCGGCAGG
This sequence comes from Mycobacterium paraseoulense, assembly GCF_010731655.1. NCBI lineage: Bacteria > Bacillati > Actinomycetota > Actinomycetes > Mycobacteriales > Mycobacteriaceae > Mycobacterium > Mycobacterium paraseoulense. Next base: position 419,023 of record NZ_AP022619.1, read on the forward strand.
TGGTCGACGCGCTGACCGAGGCCACCGGAATCGGCGTGCACGGCGAGGAATTCGGCGGCACCGACGTCGACTCCGAATGGGTGTGGGTGCTCGACCCCGTCGACGGCACGTTCAACTACGCGGCGGGATCGCCGATGGCGGGAATCCTGCTGGGGCTGCTGCATCACGGTGACCCGGTGGCCGGGCTGACCTGGCTGCCCTTCGTCGACCAGCGCTACACCGCGGTGGTGGACGGCCCGTTGATGAAAAACGGTGTCGCCCAGCCGCCGCTGGCCGCCGTCGACCTGGCCGACGCCCTGATCGGTGCCGGCTCGTTCAGCGCCGACGCGCGGGGCCGGTTCCCGGGGCGCTACCGGATCGCGGTGCTAGAGAACCTCAGCCGGGTGTCGTCGCGGCTGCGGATGCACGGCTCCACCGGGCTCGACCTCGCCTACGTCGCCGACGGGGTCCTCGGTGGCTCCATCAGTTTCGGGGGCCACGTGTGGGACCACGCGGCCGGCGTGGCGCTGGTGCGGGCGGCGGGCGGCGTCGTCACCGACGTCCACGGTGAACCGTGGACCCCCGCGTCGGATTCCGTGCTGGCCGCGGGGCCACACGCGCACGCGGCGCTTCTCGAGATCCTGCGCAGCACCGGCCGACCGGAGGACTTCTGAGATGTCGTCGGGCAATGACCTTGCGGTGCGGGTGATTCCCTGCCTGGACGTCGACGCGGGGCGGGTGGTCAAGGGCGTCAACTTCGAAAACCTGCGCGATGCGGGCGATCCCGTCGAGCTCGCCGCCGCCTACGACGCCGAGGGCGCCGACGAACTCACCTTCCTCGACGTCACCGCCTCGTCGTCGGGACGGGCCACCATGCTGGACGTGGTGCGCCGCACGGCCGAACAGGTGTTCATCCCGCTGACCGTCGGCGGCGGGGTGCGCACGGTGTCCGACGTCGACGTCTTGCTGCGTGCGGGCGCCGACAAGGTGTCGATCAACACCGCGGCGATCGCCCGGCCCGACCTGCTGGAGGAAATGGCGCGGCAGTTCGGCTCGCAATGCATCGTGCTGTCGGTCGACGCCCGCACGGTGCCGCCGGGTTCGGTGCCCACGCCGTCGGGCTGGGAGGTCACCACCCACGGAGGCCGCCGCGGCACGGGGATCGACGCGGTCGAATGGGCCTCCCGCGGGGCCGATCTGGGGGTGGGGGAGATCCTGCTGAACTCGATGGACGCCGACGGCACCAAGGCCGGCTTCGACTTGCCGATGCTGCGGGCGGTGCGCTCGGCGGTCACGGTGCCGGTGATCGCCAGCGGCGGCGCCGGCGCGGCCGAGCACTTCGCGCCCGCTGTCGCCGCCGGCGCCGATGCGGTTCTGGCGGCCAGCGTCTTTCACTTCCGGGAGCTGACCATCGGCCAGGTGAAGGCGGCCATGGCGGCCGAAGGGATCACCGTGAGATGACGCTCGACCCGCGGATCGCCGCGCGCCTGAAGCGCAACTCCGACGGCCTGTTCACCGCCGTCGTGCAGGAGCGCGGAACCGGCGACGTGCTGATGGTCGCCTGGATGGACGACGCGGCGCTGGCCCGCACGCTCGAAACCCGTGAGGCAACGTACTTTTCGCGCTCCCGCGGCCAACAGTGGGTCAAGGGCGCGACATCGGGGCACACCCAATTCGTGCACTCGGTGCGGCTGGACTGCGACGGCGATGCCGTGCTGTTGACGGTCGACCAGGTGGGCGGTGCGTGCCACACCGGCGACCACAGTTGCTTCGACGCCGACGTGCTGCTGCCACCGGAGTGCTAGGTGCGTTGCGGGCCCCGCGGCACTAATTCGCGGTGCGACGCTGGCGCTGGGTCGCGGCCAGGAAGTCGACCCAGGACACCACCTCGGAGTGCTGCCTGAGCAGGGCACGCCGCTGGCGTTCGGTCATCCCGCCCCAGACGCCCCACTCGACCCGGTTGTCGAGGGCATCGGCGCCGCACTCCAGGATCACCGGGCAGTGCCGGCAGATGGTTGCGGCTTTCCGCTGAGCGGCGCCGCGGACGAACAATCCGTCCGGGTCGCCGGTCCGACAGAGGGCTTGAGAAACCCAGTCAGCGCGATCCTCGTGCTTGACACTGCGGAGATGGTTGTGCAGTGGGCTCTCGGCGCCACTTTGTGCGGTGATTCGGGTAGCTAACACCGCTCCCCCCTTCACTCCGGCCGCTGAGGACCGGTTTCGATATTTTCCGTGACTTCCCTCCGGCTGAGCCCGTACAAACCCGAGGCCAATGTTGCGACGGTATGAAACGCCGCCGGGCAAACGTAGGGGCTTTGGTCGCAAGCATCCGGGGACTTTGGTTCATGGACCTCGCAGCATCGGTGCCGGCGCGGGCCCGCGCTTCGGGATCGCGGTCGATCGGGGAGAAGTCGCCCGATCGGGCGCCGTCGATGACAATGGCGGTCGATGTTGAGACGGGTGTCGTGGACCGCGGTCGTGCCGTTGCTTGCCGTCGGCGTGCTGGCGGTGATCTGGGGCGAGCCGCTCGGGCCGGCATTGGCCGCGCTGGCGGCGGCATTTCTCATCGGCGCCGTGCTGGCCGCGGTGCATCACGCGGAGGTGGTCGCGGCCCGGGTCGGCGAGCCATTCGGGTCGCTGGTACTGGCGGCCGCGGTGACGGTGATCGAGGTGGCCCTGATCGTCGAGCTGATGGCGTCGGGAGGCAACGAGGCCGCGACACTGGCCCGGGACACCGTTTTCGCCGCGGTGATGATCACCACCAACGGCATAGCCGGTCTGTCGCTGCTGCTGGGTTCCCGGCGCTACGGCGTCACGCTGTTCAACGCCGAGGGCACGGGCGCCGCGCTGGCGACCCTCACCACCCTGGCGACGCTGAGCCTGGTGCTGCCCGCGTTCACGACCAGCGGCCTGGGCAAGGAGTTCTCGCCCGGACAGCTCGCGTTCGCGGCGGTCGCCTCGCTGCTGCTCTACCTGGTCTTCGTCTTCACGCAGACGGTGCGGCACCGCGACTTCTTCCTGCCGGTCGCGCAGAAGGGCCAGAAGCGGCTGTTCGAGGACGAGAGCCACGCGGAGCCGCCGAGTCGCGGCGCGGCGCTGGGCAGCCTGGGACTGCTGCTGGTCGCCCTGCTCGCGGTGGTGGGGCTGGCCGAGGAGGAGTCGCCGGCCGTCGAGAGCGCGGTGACGGCGGCGGGATTCCCGCAGTCCTTCGTCGGCGTCGTCATCGCCTCGTTGGTGCTGCTGCCGGAGACCCTTGCCGCGGTCCGTGCGTCGCGGCAGGGCCGCATCCAGATCAGCCTGAACCTGGCCTACGGCTCGGCGCTGGCGAGCATCGGGCTGACCATCCCCGCGATCGCGCTGGCGTCGATCTGGCTGAAGGGCCCGCTGGCGCTCGGCCTGGGCGCCATCCAATTGGTGTTACTGGCGCTGACCGTCGTGATCAGCATGCTGACGGTGGTGCCCGGCCGGGCCACCCGGCTGCAGGGCGAGCTGCACCTGGTGCTGCTCGCCGCCTACGTGTTTCTGGCGATCAGCCCCTGACGCTCAGCGGGCGCGCAGCGTCTCCAGCGCCTTGTCCGCGTGGGTGTCCATGTTGAATTCGCTGGAAATCACGTTGAGCACCGTGCGATCGGTGTCGATGACGAACGTGGTGCGCTTGACCGGCATCAGCTTGCCGAGCAGGCCGCGCTTGACGCCGAACTGCGCGGCGACGGCGCCGTCGGTGTCCGACAGCAGGGGATAGTCGAACTTCTGCATGTCGGCGAACTTGGCCTGCTTCTGCACGGGATCGGCGCTGATACCGACCCGGTTGGCGCCGGCGGCCGCGAATTCCGCGGCCAGGTCCCGGAAGTGGCAGGCCTCCTTGGTGCAGCCCGGCGTCATCGCGGCGGGGTAGAAGAACAGCACCACGGGGCCGCCCGAGAGCAGCTCGCTGAGTCTGCGTGGCGTGCCCGTCTGATCGGGAAGTTCGAAGTCCGCGACGGTGTCACCGGGTTTCATGGTCGACACGCTACGCCCGGGCTGATCAGCCCGTCTGCGAGGATGGTTCGGTGCACGCCCACCTCGCCGCGACGACCTCACGAGAGGACTTCCGCCAGCTCGCAGCCGAGCACCGCGTGGTTCCGGTGACCCGTAAGGTGCTGGCCGACAGCGAGACGCCGCTGTCGGCCTACCGCAAGCTCGCCGCCAACCGCCCGGGTACCTTCCTGCTGGAATCCGCCGAGCACGGGCGGTCCTGGTCGCGGTGGTCGTTCATCGGCGCGGGCGCACCCTCGGCCCTGACCGTCCGCGACGGCGAAGCGGTCTGGCTGGGGACCGTGCCGCAGGACGCGCCCACCGGGGGCGACCCGCTGCACGCCCTGCGGGCCACCCTCGAGCTGCTGGCCACCGGCACCCTGCCCGGCCTGCCGCCGCTGTCCGGCGGCATGGTCGGCCTGTTCGCCTACGACATGGTGCGGCGCCTGGAACGCCTGCCCGAACTGGCCGTCGACGACCTGCACCTGCCGGACATGCTGCTGCTGCTGGCCACCGACGTGGCGGCGGTCGACCACCACGAGGGCACCATCACGCTGATCGCCAACGCGGTGAACTGGAACGGCACCGACGAGAGGGTCGACGAGGCCTACGACGACGCGGTCGCCCGCCTCGACGTGATGACCTCGGCGCTCGGCCAGCCGCTGCCGTCGGCGGTCGCCACGTTCGACCGGCCCGAGCCGCGGTACCGCGCGCAGCGCACCGTCGAGGAGTACGGCAAGATCGTCGACTACCTCGTGGACCAGATCGCCGCCGGTGAGGCCTTCCAGGTCGTGCCGTCCCAGCGCTTCGAGATGGACACCGCTGTCGATCCGATCGACGTGTACCGGATGCTGCGGGTCACCAACCCGAGCCCCTACATGTATCTGCTGCATGTCCCGAACGGCACTGGGGGAACCGACTTTTCGGTCGTCGGATCCAGCCCCGAGGCGCTGGTCACCGTCCACGACGGCTGGGCGACGACGCACCCGATCGCTGGCACCCGGTGGCGTGGGCAGACCGACGAAGAGGATCAGCTGCTGGAAAAGGAACTGCTGGCCGACGAGAAGGAGCGCGCCGAGCACCTGATGCTCGTCGACCTGGGTCGCAACGACCTGGGCCGGGTCTGCGCGCCGGGCACGGTGCGCGTCGAGGATTACAGCCACATCGAGCGCTACAGCCACGTCATGCACCTGGTGTCGACGGTGACCGGGATGCTCGCCGAGGGCCGGACCGCCCTGGACGCGGTGACGGCCTGCTTCCCGGCCGGGACGCTGTCGGGCGCGCCGAAGGTGCGGGCGATGGAGCTCATCGAGGAGGTGGAGAAGACGCGGCGCGGACTCTACGGCGGCGTCGTCGGCTACCTCGACTTCGCCGGCAACGCCGATTTCGCGATCGCCATCCGGACCGCGCTGATGCGCGACGGCACCGCCTATGTGCAGGCCGGTGGCGGGGTGGTGGCCGACTCGAACGGTCCCTACGAGTACACCGAGGCTTCCAACAAGGCGCGCGCGGTGCTCAACGCGATCGCCGCCGCCGAGACCCTGACCGCCCCCGAGGCCGACCGCCGTGTCTGAGGCCCGGCCCAACCGGCTGGTCGTCGGGGTGGCCCAGGTGTTGCTGGTGGCATCCGCGGCGGCGCTGTGGGCGGCGTCCCGGCTGCCGTGGGTGGTGATCCGGTCGTTCGACGGGTTGGGTCCGCCCCGCGAGGTGACGCTGTCCGGCGCGTCGTGGTCCACGGCCCTGTTGCCGTTGGCGGTGCTCATGCTGGCGACGGCCGTGGCGGCGATCGCGGTGCGCGGCTGGCCGTTGCGGGTGCTGGCGGGGTTGCTGGCGGTGGCCAGCCTGGCCGTCGGATACCTCGGCGTCAGCCTGTGGGTGCTCCCGGACGTCGCCGTACGCGGGGCCGACCTGGCGCACGTCGCGGTGATGACGCTGGTCGGCAGCGAACGGCGCTACGTCGGCGCCGGCATCGCGGTCGGCGCGGCGGCGTGCACCCTGATCGCGGCCGTCCTGTTGCTGCGGTCGGCCGGCGATTCGGGGTCGGCGCGGCTGAGCGCGGAAAAGTATGCGGCGCCGGCGACGCGCCGCTCGAATGCGCTACGCGACGACGCCGATGGCGCGATGCTGGAGAAGCCGGAGACGCCGGAAATGTCGGAGCGGATGATCTGGGACGCGCTTGACGAGGGCTGCGACCCAACGCGGGACCCGACCGATCGGCCCCGCGACTCGGACACCGAGGGTCGGTGACGGGCCGCGAGCCGAGGGCCGCTACCCTTCATTCACGTCGTCGCGATCGGCTCGGATTTGTCAGGTTGGCCGTGGGATGACGATGTGTGACAGCGCGAAGGGAAGCAACAGGCATGAGTCCGGCTACCGTGCTTGACTCCATCCTCGAGGGAGTCCGGGCCGACGTTGCCGCGCGCGAAGCCCTCATCAGCTTGTCCGAAATCAAGGCCGCCGCCGCCGCCGCGCCGCCACCGCGTGACGTGATGGCCGCCCTGCGCGAGCCCGGCATCGGCGTCATCGCCGAGGTCAAGCGCGCCAGCCCGTCGGCGGGTTCCCTGGCCACCATTGCGGATCCGGCAAAACTGGCCCGGGCGTACGAGGATGGCGGGGCCCGGATCATCAGCGTTTTGACCGAGGAGCGACGGTTTCACGGGTCGCTCGACGACCTCGACGCGGTCCGGGCCGCGGTCTCGATACCGGTGTTGCGCAAAGACTTTGTCGTGCAGCCGTATCAGATCCACGAAGCCCGCGCGCACGGCGCCGACATGCTGCTGCTCATCGTCGCCGCGCTGGACCAGTCGGCCCTGGTGTCGATGCTGGACCGCACCGAATCACTGGGGATGACGGCCCTGGTCGAGGTGCACACCGAGCAGGAGGCCGACCGGGCGCTGAAGGCGGGGGCCAACGTAATCGGGGTCAACGCACGCGATCTCGCCACGCTGGAGGTCGACCGGGATTGCTTCGCGCGCATCGCCCCCGGGCTGCCCAGCAAGGTGATCAGGATCGCCGAGTCCGGTGTCCGTGGCACCGGGGATCTGTTGGCGTATGCCGGCGCCGGTGCGGACGCCGTGTTGGTCGGTGAGGGTCTGGTCAAAAGCGGTGACCCGCGCGCCGCGGTCGCGGACCTGGTCACCGCCGGTACCCACCCGTCCTGTCCGAAACCGTCTCGCTAGTCGTGACGCCACTTGAAGAGCCCCGGCGCTGAAACGTTGAACCTCATGAGCCATCCCCGCGTAGAGCCTTGGTGATGGTCAACCTGTCCCGCCCGGACCTTCCCCTTCCGAGTGCAGCCGTCGCCGAACCCACCCGCCACGAACCCGATGCGGGTGGCCATTTCGGTGTGTACGGCGGGCGCTACGTCGCGGAGGCGTTGATGGCGGTGATCGAAGAGGTCACCGCCGCCTACGAGAAGGAACGCATCAACCCCGATTTCCTGGACACCCTGGACGACCTGCAGGCCAACTACGCCGGCCGGCCGTCGCCGCTGTACGAGGCCACCCGGCTGTCCGGGCATGCGGGCTCGGCGCGGATCTTTCTCAAGCGAGAGGACCTGAACCACACCGGTTCTCACAAGATCAACAACGTCCTCGGTCAGGCGTTGCTGGCGAAGAGAATGGGCAAGACCCGGGTCATCGCCGAGACGGGCGCCGGTCAGCACGGCGTCGCCACCGCCACCGCGTGCGCCCTGCTCGGGCTGGAGTGTGTCATCTACATGGGCGCCGTGGACACCGCGCGCCAGGCGCTCAACGTGGCGCGGATGCGGCTGCTGGGCGCCGAGGTGGTGTCCGTCCAGAGCGGCTCGAAAACACTCAAAGACGCCATCAACGAGGCGTTTCGCGACTGGGTTACCAACGCCGAGCGCACCTACTACTGCTTCGGCACCGCGGCGGGCCCGCATCCCTTTCCGGCGATGGTGCGCGATTTTCAGCGGATCATCGGGTTGGAGGCGCGCGTGCAGATCCAGGCCCAGGCGGGCCGGTTACCCGACGCGGTCGTGGCCTGTGTCGGTGGGGGATCCAACGCCATCGGCATCTTCCATCCGTTCATCGACGATCCGGGGGTGCGACTGGTCGGCTTCGAGGCGGCCGGCGACGGCGTCGAAACCGGAAGGCACGCCGCGACATTCGCCGGCGGCTCACCAGGCGCCTTTCAGGGGTCGTTCTCCTACCTGCTGCAGGACGAGGACGGCCAGACCATCGAATCACATTCGATCTCAGCGGGTTTGGACTACCCGGGGGTGGGCCCCGAGCACGCGTATCTGAAGGAGATCGGGCGTGCCGAATACCGGCCGATCACCGACGCCGAGGCGATGGATGCGTTCGCGCTGCTCTGCCGCACCGAGGGCATCATCCCGGCCATCGAATCGGCGCACGCCGTCGCGGGCGCGGTCAAGCTGGGCCACGAGATGGGGCAGGGCGCCGTCATCGTGGTGAACCTGTCGGGCCGGGGTGACAAGGACGTCGAGACGGCCGCGAAATGGTTCGGCCTGATGGGGCCCGGCGAGCGATGACCGTGGAACAGAGGCAGGCCAGCAGGCTCGGGCCGGTCTTCGACGCGTGCCGCAAGGACAATCGCGCGGCGCTGATCGGCTACCTGCCCACCGGGTATCCCGACGTGCCGGCATCGGTCGACGGAATGCTCGCCCTGGTCGAATCCGGTTGTGACATCATCGAAGTCGGTGTGCCCTATTCGGATCCAGGCATGGACGGGCCGACCATCGCCCGGGCCACCGAGGTCGCGCTGCGAGGGGGAGTGCGGGTCCGGGACACGCTCGCCGCCGTCGAGGCGATCGGCGCGGCCGGGGGGCGCGCGGTGGTGATGACGTACTGGAACCCGGTGCTGCGCTACGGGGTCGACGCGTTCGCGCGGGATCTCGCGTCGGCCGGCGGGCACGGCCTCATCACTCCGGACCTCATCCCCGACGAGGCCGGGCAGTGGCTGGCGGCAGCGGAGGAGCATCGGTTGGATCGCATTTTCCTGGTCGCGCCGTCATCGACGCCGCAACGGTTGGCGATGACGGTCGAGGCATCGCGGGGATTCGTCTACGCTGCTTCCACGATGGGGGTAACCGGAGCGCGTGACGCGGTGTCGCAGGCGGCGCCCGAACTGGTGCAACGGGTGAAGGCGGTGTCGGACATACCCGTCGGCGTCGGCCTCGGCGTGCGCTCACGCGAGCAGGCGGCGCAGATCGGCAGTTACGCCGACGGCGTCATCGTCGGTTCGGCGCTGGTGTCGGCGCTCGGCGACGGCGGGTTGCCCGCGTTGCGGGCGCTGACCGAGGAACTGGCCGCCGGGGTTCGGCAGAGGGCGTCCGCCTGATGACGATGTTGCCGACATACTTTCCCAGCCCGTCCCAGGGTGTCTGGCACCTCGGACCGCTGCCGATTCGCGCCTACGCGTTGTTCATCATCACCGGCATCGTGGTGGCGCTGTTGCTCGGCGACCGGCGTTGGGAGGCCCGCGGCGGGCAGCGCGGGGTCATCTATGACATCGCGCTGTGGGTGGTGCCGTTCGGGCTGGTCGGCGGCCGGCTTTATCACCTGGCCACCGACTGGCGGACCTATTGGGGGCCGGGCGGCGCCGGGCTGAGCGCGGCGGTGCGCATTTGGGACGGCGGCCTGGGCATCTGGGGCGCGGTGGCCCTCGGTGGCGTCGGCGCTTGGATCGGTTGCCGGCGTCACGGCATTCCACTGCCCGCCTTCGCCGACGCGATCGCGCCGGGAATCATTCTGGCGCAGGCCATCGGCCGGCTCGGCAACTACTTCAACCAGGAGCTCTACGGCCGGGAGACCACGCTGCCGTGGGGTCTGGAAATCTTCTACCGGCGCGACCCGTCGGGATACATCGACCCGCATTCGCTGGACGGTGTCTCGACGGGCCAGGTGGCGCTCGTCGTCCAGCCGACGTTCCTCTACGAATTGATTTGGAACGTCCTGGTTTTCGCCCTCTTGATCTACGCGGACCGACGGTTCACGCTGGGCCACGGGCGGCTGTTCGCGCTGTATGTGGCCGCCTACTGCGTCGGGCGCTTCGGCGTCGAGCTGCTGCGCGACGACACCGCCACCCACATCGCGGGCATCCGGATCAATTCGTTCACATCGACTTTCGTGTTCATCGGCGCCGTGGTGTACCTCATGGTGGCGCCGAAGGGGCGCGAGGACCCCGAGAGCCTGCGCGGCACCGAGCAGCACGCCGAGGAGGAACCCGCGGAGGCGGTGCCGGCGGACGAGTCACCGACCGTCGCGGCTGAGGCGGCGACTGCGGTGGCCGCGGCGGGTAGCGGGGGAGACGACGATGAGCCCGCCGAGTCGGCTGAAGAGGATGGGGCTCCCCACGTAGACGAGCCCGAGACGGTCACAGCGGCCGCTGCGGACGAGCCCGACGCCGAATCCGAAGCCGAGGAGCCGGAAGGGGCCGAGCCCGAATCCGAAGCCGAGGAGCCGGACGGGGCCGAGCCCGAATCCGAAGCCGAAGAAGAGCCGGACGCGGAAGGGGCCGAGCCCGAAGCCGAATCCGAAGCCGAGGAGCCGGAAGAGGCCGAGCCCGAAGCCGAAGAAGAGCCGGACGCGGAAGGGGCCGAGCCCGAAGCCGAATCCGAAGCCGAGGAGCCGGAAGAGGCCGAGCCCGAAGCCGAAGAAGAGCCGGACGCGGAAGAGGCCGAGCCCGAAGCCGAATCCGAGGCCGAGGAGCCGGAAGAGGCCGAGCCCGAAGCCGAAGAAGAGCCGGACGCGGAAGCGGCCGAGGAGTCGGCGACCGAAGGCGAAGAGCCGGGCGATGACTCCGAACCGGTGCAGGAGCCAGGCGAAAACGCTTCCGCCACCGAGGCGCAGACGCGAACCCGCGGTCGGTGGAGGCTGCGAAGGAACCGGTCGTCGAACCCCTGATGGCCGCGCGGTCTGGCATGCTGAACACGTGACGCAGCCCAATCCCGCCGGACGAGCGGCAGACCAGTGTCACGGACCGCGGCGTCAGCGCCGGTACGCCGCGGCCGGAACCGCGTTGGCGCTGGGCGGCGCACTCGGCTACGTAGGCCTGGTCGACCCGCACGACACGAATTCGCTGTATCCGCAGTGCCCCTTCAAGTGGCTCACCGGCTGGAACTGCCCGTTCTGCGGTGGTCTGCGCATGACGAACGACCTGCTGCACGGCGACCTACTCGCCGCCATCAACGACAACGTTCTCCTGCTCGTCGGCCTCCCGATGCTGGCCGGATGGTTGCTGATGCGCCGCCGCCGCGGCAAACCGGCGCCGTCGACGCCGGTTTGGCTGGCGATGGTGGTGGCCGTCATCGCATGGACGGTGCTGCGTAACCTGCCCGGCTTCCCGCTTTTTCCGGCGATTAACAGTGGTTAGGCGCCCAGAGCGCGAACCCCGTTCGGTCGGACCGGGCTGTCCCCACGCGACTATGCTGTGTCGGCGTGAGTAGACGCGGAAAGATCGTCTGCACCCTTGGCCCTGCGACGAATTCGGACGAACTGATTCTGGCGCTGGTCGAGGCCGGAATGGACGTCGCCCGGCTGAACTTCAGTCACGGCGATTACTCCGACCACAAAGCCGCCTACGAGCGGGTGCGGGCCGCTTCCGACACCACCGGCCGCGCGGTCGGTGTGCTCGCCGACCTGCAGGGCCCGAAGATCCGGCTGGGGCGTTTCGCCACCGGGTCCACGTACTGGGCCGACGGCGAAACCGTGTGTATCACCGTCGCGGACTGCGAGGGCACCCACGACCGCGTGTCGACCACCTACAAGAAGCTTTCCGCGGACGCGACGGTCGGGGACCGGGTGCTCGTCGACGACGGCAAGGTCGGGCTCGTCGTCGAGCGCATCGACGGCGACGACGTCATCTGCACCGTCGAAGAGGGCGGCCCCGTCAGCAACAACAAGGGCATCTCGCTGCCCGGCATGAACGTGTCCGCACCGGCCTTGTCGGAGAAGGACATCGAGGACCTCACCTTCGCATTGGATCTCGGTGTCGACCTGGTCGCGCTGTCATTCGTGCGCTCGCCGTCCGACGTCGAGTTGGTGCACGAGGTGATGGACCGGATCGGGCGGCGGGTGCCGGTGATCGCCAAGCTGGAAAAGCCGGAGGCCGTCGACAATCTGGAAGCGATCGTGCTGGCCTTCGACGCCATCATGGTGGCCCGCGGGGATCTCGGCGTCGAGCTGCCGCTCGAAGAGGTGCCGCTGGTGCAGAAGCGGGCCATCCAGATGGCCCGGGAGAACGCCAAACCCGTCATCGTGGCGACCCAGATGCTCGACTCCATGATCGAGAACTCGCGGCCCACGCGCGCCGAGGCCTCCGACGTCGCCAACGCGGTGCTCGACGGCGCCGACGCGGTGATGTTGTCCGGCGAAACGTCGGTCGGGAAGTATCCGCTGGCGGCGGTCCGCACCATGTCGCGGATCATCTGCGCGGTCGAGGACAACTCGACCGCCGCCCCGCCGTTGACGCACGTGCCGCGCACCAAGCGAGGCGTGATCTCGTATGCCGCCCGCGACATCGGCGAGCGCCTGGACGCCAAGGCGCTGGTCGCGTTCACCCAGTCCGGCGACACCGTCAAGCGGCTGGCGCGCCTGCACACCCCGCTGCCGCTGCTGGCCTTCACCGCGTGGCCCGAGGTGCGCAGCCAACTCGCCATGACCTGGGGCACCGAGACGTTCATCGTGCCGATGATGACCTCGACCGACGGCATGATCCGCCAGGTCGACAAGTCGCTGCTCGAACTCGGCCGCTACAAGCGCGGTGACCTGGTGGTCATCGTCGCCGGCGCGCCACCTGGCACAGTGGGTTCGACCAACCTGATCCATGTGCACCGGATCGGCGAGGACGACGTTTAGCGCTAAGACCCATGGGACCAGTAGGAGACGCCGCGATCAGCACCAATTCTGATTTCGAGGAACTGCTGGCGGTTCTCGACCTCAACCGCGTCACCGATGAGCTCTTCGTCGGGTCACATCCCAGCAAGAACCCGATGCGAACCTTCGGCGGGCAGCTCATGTCCCAGTCGTTCGTCGCGGGCAGCCGCACGCTGGTCCGCGACGACCTGCCGCCCAGCGCGCTGTCCGTGCACTTCGTCAACGGGGGTGACACCGCCAAGGACATCGAGTTCCACGTCACCAGGCTGCGGGACGAGCGGCGCTTCGCCAACCGGCGGGTGGACGCCGTGCAGGACGGCGTGCTGGTGTCCTCCGCGATGATCTCCTACATGTCCGGCGGCCGCGGCCTCGAACACGCCGTCGACCCGCCGCAGGTGGGCGAGCCCGAAGCCCAGCCGCCGCTCGGTGAGCTGCTCCGCGGTTACGAGGAGACCGTCCCGCACTTCGTCAACGCCCTGCAGCCGATCGAGTGGCGCTACACCAACGACCCGGCCTGGGTGATGCGGGAGAAGGGCGACCGGCTGCCGCACAACCGGGTCTGGATGAAGGCCGGCGGCATCATGCCCGACGACCCGGTCCTGCACACCGCCGCCATGGTGTACTCCTCGGACACCACCGTGTTGGACTCGGTGATCACCACTCACGGCCTGTCCTGGGGTTTCGACCGCATCTTCGCGGCCTCCGCCAACCATTCCGTGTGGTTTCACCGGCAGGTCAACTTCGCCGACTGGGTGCTGTATTCGACGTCGTCGCCGGTGGCCGCGGATTCGCGGGGGCTCGGCACCGGCCACTTCTTCGATCGCTCCGGGCAGGTCGTCGCCACGGTGGTGCAGGAAGGGGTGCTGAAATACTTTCCGCCCGCCCGCCGATAGACAGGGCGGAATACCCGCAGGACATCGCGCCCAATCCGGCCCGGCCTGGCCGGGATGGCGCGTAAGTTTTTAGCTGCCGGGTATTCGGTGCGGAGGTGGCGACCAGCCGCCCAGCTGGAACGTCAGCGCATCGGGAGGTGAGTAGTGAGCGGCCCCTTGGTCGACGTCTCGGCGAAGCCCCGCGCCCGCGAACGCGTCGTGGTCTCCGTCGATTCTCGGGCGGCCCGGTTGATCGGTGCGCTGGCCCTGCTCAGCGCCACCTGCTGGTTGGCGGAGATCCTTGTTCGCCACCACGACCAGCCGGCCTGGTACTACACCGACCGATTGGCCTGGTCGCTGACGGTTCTGGTCGCGGTGGCGTGGATCGCGCGCGGCATCTTCTTGGGCCGTCCGGTCACGGCCATGCACGCCGCCGCCGCCGGCTTGTTCGTGCTCGCCGGGCTGGGCCTGCACGTGCTGGCCTTCGACCTGCTCGGCGACGTGGTGATCGCCAGCTCCGGCATGGTGCTGATGTGGCCGACGTCGTCACATCCGCGTCCCGAGGATCTGCCCCGGGTCTGGAAGCTGATCCAGGCCACCGCGGACGACCCGCTGGCGCCGTTCGCGATGCAGACCGGCAAGAGCTACCACTTCACCGTGGACGGCAGCGCGGCGCTGGCGTATCGGACGCGCCTGGGCATCGCCGTGGTCGGCGGCGACCCGATCGGCGACGAGACCCGATTCCCCGGGCTGGTCGCCGACTTCGCCGCCATGTGTCACACCCACGGCTGGCGCATCGCGGTGGTGGGCTGCGGCGAGCGGCGGCTCGACCTGTGGAACGACGCCGCGGTGATCGGGCAGTCGTTGCGCGCCGTGCCGATCGGGCGCGACGTCGTGGTCGACGTCACCGGTTTCGACATGGTGGGGCGCAAGTTCCGCAACCTGCGCCAGGCGGTGCAGCGCTCCCACAACTGCGGCATCACCACCGAGATCGTCGCGGAGCAGGCACTCAGCCCCGAGCAACTGGCCGAGCTGACCGACGTGGTGCGGGCGTCGAGCAAGGGGGCCCACACCGATCGCGGGTTCCACATGAACCTCGACGGTGTGCTGGAGGGCCGGTTCCCCGGCATCCAGCTGATCGTCGCCAGGGACGCCTCGGGCAAGGTGCAGGGGTTCCACCGGTACGCGACGGCCGGCGGCGGCAGCGACATCACCCTCGACGTGCCGTGGCGCCGGCGCGGTGCGCCCAACGGAATCGACGAACGGCTCAGCGTCGACATGATCATGGACGGAAAAGAGAAAGGCGCCCAACGGCTTTCGCTCGCCTTCGCGGCCTTCCCGGAGATCTTCGACGAGAAGAATCGCAGCCGCGCCCAGCGCGTCTTCTATCGGTTGATCCATGTCCTCGACCCGTTGATCGCGCTCGAGTCGCTGTACCGGTACGTGCGCAAGTTCCACGCGCTGGACGCCCGGCGCTACGCGCTGATCTCGCTGACGCAGCTAGTCCCGTTGTTGATCGTGTTGCTCTCGCTCGAATTCATGCCGCGCCGGCGACACCTCTGAGCGCATCGATGCGTAGTTCGCGACAGCCGATGTCGGCGGGCAGGTGGTGGGTGGCCACCACCACGGTCCGATCGGGCGACATCAGAACGGAATTCGGCGCCAACAGGTCGCGCAGGATCGGGTCGGCGTCCGCGGCGTCCAGGTGTTCGGTCGGCTCGTCGAGCAGCACGATCCGTGCGGGTGAGAGCACCGCCCGCGCCAGCAGCAGCCTCCTGCGCTGACCGCCCGAAAGCGCTTGCGCGCCACCGGTCAGCACCGTCGACAGGCCCGCGGGCAAACCGGCGAGCCAGTCGCCGAGCCCCACCGCGTCCAGCACGACCTCCAGTTCGGCGTCGCGGCAGTCCCCGCGGGCGACCAGCAGGTTGTCCCGGACGGTGGTGGCGAAGACGTGCGCGTCCTCGGCGAAAAAGCCGACGGCGGCACGCAAGTCCTCTTCCCGCAAGTCGATCACGTCGATGCCGTCGAGCGTCACCCGTCCCTCCAGCGGGGGCAGCAGCCCCGCGAGCGTCATCAACAGCGTGGTCTTGCCGGAACCGCTGGAACCGGTGACGGCCAGCCGGGCGCCCGGGGGCAGGTCCAGGGTGACGCGGTTCGAGCGGGTCGCCGCCGCGTGCCCGGACCGGATGTCGGCGGACAACGCGGCGGCGCCGGCCGCTCTCGGCGGGGCCGCCGGCTGCTCGGGCCGGTCTGCGTCGTCGGTCGTCAGATCGAGCAGCCGGCGCGCGGCGATGCGCGACCGCGTCAGCTGGACCGCGGCGGCCGGCAGCGGGGTCATCGCCTCGAACGCCGACAGCGGCAACAACATCAGGACCGCGAGCGTGGTGGGTGCGACAGAGGGCGCCAACCCGATGCCCGCCACGACCGCGCCGAGCACGCTGGCCCCGATCGCGGCGGTCGGCACGGCTTCGGCGACGGCGGCCGGCCTGGCGGCGGCGTCCAGGGCGGCGCCCCAGGCGCGTTGGCGGCGTTGCGATTCGGCGATGACGCGCGGAAGCAGGCCGGCGACGCGGAGCTCGGGCGCGTGTTCCAGTGCGATCATCGCCGCCGTGTCACGCTGGGAATGATGCTGCCGCGCAAGGGTTTCCTGGCTCGCCGCGGCCCTGCTTGCGAGCCGTGGTGCGACGAACCCCGCGACCAGCAGGCAGATCGCCAGCACCGCCGCGGCCGGCAGCGAGATGGCCGCGACCACCGCGGTCGCCGCCAGCCCCAGCACCGCCGCGACCCCGATCGGCACCACGGCACGCACCAACACGTTGGCCAGTTCTTCGACGTCCGAGCCCACGCGCGCGACGAGCTCGCCGCTGTGCAGCCGAACGACGGCCGCCGCGGGACCGTGGGCCAGCCGCTGATAGATCGCCGCGCGGGCGGTTCCGGCCGCGCGCAGCGCGGTGTCGTGGGTGACCAGCCGCTCGCAGTAGTGCAAGACGCCCCGCGAGATCGCGAACGCGCGCACGGCGACGGCCGCGACCGACAGGTCCAGCACCGGCGGCATCTGCCAGGCCCGGGTGATGAGCCAGGCCGACACACCCGCCAGCGCGAGGGCGCTGCCCAGCGATGCGACGCCCAGCGCGACGGCCGCCACGATGCGGGGGAGCCGCGGCCGCAGCAGCGCCGCGGCTGCCAACAGCGGATCAGACTGGGGCATAACGCGCTCCACTGTCGGCGGCCACTTCGACCACCCGGTCGCCGATGGCGAGGACCGGCTCGCGGTGCCCGACGACGACCACGGTCGCACCGGCCCGGGCGCGCTCCGCGATCGCCCGCAACACGCGGTCCTCGGCGCGGCCGTCCAGGTGTGCGGTGGGCTCGTCGAGCAACAGCACGGCCGCCGCGGATCCGAGCGCCCGGGCGAGGCCCAGCCGCTGGCGCTGCCCCAGTGACAGGCCGACGCCGCCGCGGCCGAGCACGGTGTCCAGTCCGTCGGGCAGCTCGGCCAGCACCACGTCGAAACCGGATGCCGCGCATGCTATTTCGAGGTCGTCGAGCTCACCGAACAGCAGCAGGTTGTCCCGGACCGTGCCCGGGACCAGCGCCGGGCGCTGCGGAAGCCAGGACAACTGCCGCCACCATGCGCCGGGCTCCAGGTCGGCCACATCGACGCCGGCCACCGTGACTCGGCCGGAAGACGGCACGGTGACCCCGGCGATTGCCTGCAGCGTGGTGGTCTTGCCCGCGCCGTTGCGTCCGGTGAGCACCGTCACCGAGCCGGGTTCGACGACCGCGGTGAGGTCGCGGGGCGCGTCGCCGTCGCGGCCGGCGACGCTGAGTCGATCGAGGCGGATCTGGGCCCCGCGGGCGGTGACCGTCCGCTCCCGGATCTCCCGGGGGGTAGGCCCGCCGATGAGGGCGAAGGCCCTGTCGGCGGCGGTCCGTCCGTCTTGGGCGGCATGGAATTCCACTCCGATGCGGCGCAACGGCCAGTAGACATCCGGTGCCAGCAACAGCACCGTGAGGCCGGTCGCCAGCGTCATTTCGCCGAACACCAGGCGGAGGCCGATCCCCACCGCGATCAGAGCCACGCCCAGTGTCGCCAGTAATTCCAGCACCAGCGCCGACAGGAAGGCGATCCGCAGCGTCGCCATGGCCGAGCGGCGATGCGCGGCAGCGAGTTCGGCGATGCGGCGTTCCGGTCCCCGGCCGCGTCCCAACGCCCGCAGCGTGGGGATGCCGGCGATGAGATCGAGCAACCGTCCCTGCAACGTCGTCATGGCGGCCAGGGCCGCCGCGGACCGGTCGGCGGTTGCCAGCCCGACGAGCACCATGAAGATCGGTATGAGCGGCAGGGTGATGGCCACGATTGCCGCCGATTTCAGGTCGTAGACCGCGATCACGGCGACGGTCGCCGGCGTCAGGATCGCGGCGAGCAGCAATGTGGGCAGGTACCCGGTGAAGTAGGGCCGCAGGCCGTCGAGGCCTCGGGTGACCACCACCGCGGCGTCATCGCGTTGGGCCGCGAGTTCACCGGGCTGGCGGGCCGTGACCGCCGTCAGCACCTGACCGGACAGATCGGCGATGACTGCGCTGGCGCCCCGTTGGCCCAGGCGACCCTGAAGCCACTGGGCCAGCGTGCGAATGGTCCACAGCGCCAACAGGATCGACAGTGGCCCGAGCCACGCCCGCACGCTGTGCGACGAGCGATCGTTCACGGCGCGGGCGACCACGCCGGCCAGCACGATCGCCGAGCCGATCGCGCAGCCGGCGACCACCACGCCGCAGCAAACCGTCGCGGTCAGGTAGCGGCGCAACGCGCTCGATGCCCGCCACAGTCGCGGGTCCAGGGGTCCCCGCGCTTGTGATCCGGCCTGCGAGTCCGTTGCGCTCAGGACACCCGCCTCGCCAGGCCGATGGACGGCGGTATCCGCTCAGCTGAGATCCGTTGCCGGAAAACCCAGTACGTCCACGCTTGGTACACCACCGTCAGCGGAGCCATGAATGCGGTCACCCACGTCATGACCTTGAGGGTGTAGGGCGTCGACGAGGCGTTGTAGATCGTCAGGCTCCACTGCTCGTTCAGCGTCGAGGGCAACAGGTTCGGGTACAGCGCGCCGAACAACAGGATCACCACCGACAGAACGACGGTCGCCGCGCACGCGAACGCCCAGCCGTCGGACCCACGCCGCCACACCAGCAGGACGGCCGCGAGCTGCGCCACCACCGCCACCGCAAGGACCAGCCAGGTCCAGTCCTTTCCGTGGGCCAGTTGCGTCCAGATCCCGAAGCCCGCAACCAGTCCGGTCACCGGAAGCGACAGCCACACCGCCAGCCGGTGGGCGTCGTCGCGGATGGCGCCGGAGGTCTTCAAGGAGATGAACACCGCGCCGTAGAGCAGAAACAGTCCGGCCGTGGCCAACCCGCCCAGCAGGGTGTAGGCGTTGAGCACGTCGGTGATCGACAGGTGGACCTGGCCGTCGCCGCCCACGGGGAGCCCGCGCACCAGGATGGCAAACGCCACGCCCCACAACACGGCCGGCAGCCAGGAACCGGCGGCGATGCCGAAATCGGCCCAGGCCCGCCACTTTGTGTCGTCGACCTTGCCGCGCCACTCGATGGCAACGGCGCGCAGGATCATGCCGAACAGGATGGCCAGCAGCGGCAGATACAGCGTGGAGAACACGGTGGCGTACCAGCCGGGGAACGCGGCGAACATGGCGGCGCCGCCCACGATCAGCCACACTTCGTTGCCGTCCCAGACGGGGCCGATGGTGTTCAGCGCCGCCCGCCGGATGGGCTCGGGCTCACCGATACCGACGCGGGCGAGCGGCTCCATCAACATGCCGACGCCGAAGTCGAAGCCCTCCAGGACGAAGAAACCCAGGAACAGCAATCCGATAATGCCGAACCACAACTGCTGCAGTCCCATCGGTCAGCTCCTTTTCTGCAGTTGGTGGGCCGGGGTTAATAGGCGAACGAAAGTGGCGCCACTTCGTCCTCGCCGGGTGCCGGCGGGGGAGCCGGCTCGGCGTCGTGTTCCCGCGGCCCTTCGGCGACGTACCGCTTGAGCAACCAGAACCAGATGACCGCCAGCACCGCGTAGACGAGGGTGAAGGTCACCAGCGAGGTGATGACCATGCCCGGCGCGTGCTGCGAGACGGCCTCGTGGACGGTGAACCGAACCTGTTGGTCGCCCGTGGGATTCGGCGCGACGATCCAGGGTTGCCGGCCCATCTCGGTGAACACCCACCCGGAGATGTTGGCCAGGAACGGGGTGGGAATCGTCAGCAGCGCCAGCCAGGAAAACCACCGCTGGTTGGGCACCCGCCCGCCGCGGGTGAGCCAGAGCGCCGCGAGCGCGAACAGGATCGGAACGGCCAGGAACCCGATCATCGCGCGGAACGACCAGTAGGTGACGAACAGGTTCGGCCGATAGTCGTTCGGCCCGAACCGATACTCGAAGTCCCGCTGGATATCGCGCACGCCCTGCAACGTGACGTCGCTGATGCGGCCCTCGGCGAGGAACGGCAGCACGTATGGCACCTGTAGGACACCTTTGACCCCGTCACAGTTGTTGTGCCGGCCTACCGTCAGGATGGAGAAGTCCGGGTCTGTTTGGGTGTCGCACAGCGTCTCGGCCGACGCCATCTTCATCGGTTGCTGAACGAACATCAGCTTGCCCTGGCGGTCGCCGGTGAAGAACAGGCCGACGGCCGCGAGCAGCACCACCCAGCAGCCCAGGATGGCCGCCGGGCGAAACATGGTGCGGGCGTCCGATTCGGCGGCCGGGGTGGCGGTCGTCGCGCGGCGCGAGCGGACCAGGAACCAGGCGCTGACGGCCGCGACGAACGTGGCAGCGGTCAGCAACGCGCCGGTGACCGTGTGGGTAAACGCCCACCGCGCAGTGTTATTGCCCAGCAGCGCGGTGATGCTGTCCAGCTCGGCGCGATGCGTCGTCGGGTTGTAGTGCGCGCCGACCGGATGCTGCATGAAGGAGTTCGCCACGATGATGAAGAACGCGGATACGTTGACACCGATCGCGACGATCCAGATGCAGGCCAGGTGGATCAGCTTCGGCAGCCGATCCCAGCCGAATATCCACAACCCGATGAAGGTGGACTCGAAGAAGAAGGCGAACAGGCCTTCCATGGCCAGGGGCGCGCCGAAGATGTCGCCGACGAACCGCGAATACTCGCTCCAGTTCATGCCGAACTGGAATTCCTGGACGATGCCGGTCGCCACGCCGATGGCGAAGTTGATCAAGAACAACTTGCCGAAGAATTTGGTGAGGCGGTACCACGCGGTGTTGCCTGTGGCCACCCACACCGTCTGCATGACGGCGAGCAGGGGTGCCAGACCGATGGTGAGCGGCACGAAGATGAAGTGGTAGACGGTGGTGATACCGAACTGCCACCGCGAAATATCGACGACATTCATCTGTCACTCCCGGGACTGCGTAGCAGCGGGGTCCGCTACTACGGAGTGTAGTAGAAGGGTTGGGGGCGGCGCTACCACCAGCCGCCTTAGCCGGTCAGGGTCTTCGAAGCTTTCCGGATGCCGAAGGACGACACGATCTCGAAGACGCCGAGGACCACGAACCAGATCCCGACCACCAGCGCCAGCGTGACGATCGACTCAAGCGGCGACGCGAGCACGACGATGCCGGCGAGCAGGCTGATCACGCCGATGAAGATCGCCCATCCGCGCCCCGGCAGATACGGGTCCTGAATCGCCGAAACCGTCGTCCCGACACCGCGGAAAATGAATCCGATGCCAATCCAGATGGCCAGCAACAGGATTGCGTAGCCCTGACCGAAATGGCGAAATGCCAACAACGCCAAGATGAGTGAGGCCGCGCCGCTGATGAACAGCAGGATCCGGCTTCCCGCCGAGACGTGCAGGCTGAATGCGAAGAACACCTGTGCGGCACCGGTGATCAGCAGGTAGACGCCGAAGGCGACCGCGGCGACGACGATCGATATTCCGGGCCACGCCAGCACCACCACGCCGAGGGCAAGCGAGAGAAATCCCGACAGCAATGTCGATTTCCATAGATGCGGCAACAAACTTGGAACGGGGGGAGATCCAGTTGTGGTTTGCATGGCCGCAGTCTGACACAAACGCCGCCCTCGGTACAGGGCACTTTGGCTACATGTGATAGGGCATTTCGGCTACACGCGGGCTGTGCGTGAATCGTCGGCCGGCAGGTCACTCGCCTCGTCGAGCGCCTTGCGCCCGATCAGGTACCAGGTGCGCATGAGGCCCTTGCCTTTGACGTCGATGTGGCCGCGCTCCTGCAGCACGAATTCGTCCTTGAGGCGCTCGTACATGGCCTCCGGCACCTGAATTCGGCCCACCGAGTCGGTGGACTCCATCCGGGAGGCGACATTGACCGCGTCGCCCCAGACGTCGTAGAAGAAGCGCCGGGAACCGACGACACCCGCAACCACCGGTCCGCACGCCATGCCGACCCGCAGCGGAACCGCGTTGCCGTGCGGATCCCGCAGTCCGCCCGCCACATTGGCCATGTCGAGCGCGAAGTCCGCCAGCGCCTGCGCGTGGTCCGGCCGCGGGCGCGGAACCCCGCTGACCACCATGTAGGAGTCGCCGCTGACCTTGATCTTCTCCAGCCCGTGCTTGTCCACCAGTGCGTCGAAGGCGCCGTATAACCGGTCGAGGAAGCGAACGAGATCGGCGGGGGCGGTGCTGCTGGCCCGCTCGGTGAAACCGACGATGTCGGCGAACAGCACGGAGGCGACGTCGTACTTGTCGGCGATGATGCCGCGCCCGGGTTCCTTGAGCCGCTCGGCGATGCTGGCCGGCAACATGTTGGACAGCAGCGCCTCCGAGCGCTCGTACTGCGCTTCCATCACGCTCTCGGCGCGCGCGGTGTCGCGCAGGGCGAACCACACCGTCACGACCACCATCACGACGCTGGAAACCACCGTGATGACAAAGCCCGCCGACTGGGCCCAGGCCGGCTGCAGCCCGGTGTCGCGGGGGACCAGGAATTCGACGGCGATAATCAGGCCGGCGGCGACGGCGGCCAGCGCCGACGCCAACACGATGCGTTCGATTCCCAGCAGGAGCACGACGATGCAGGCGCCCACCAGGAAGAAGTACTGGGCCCCCGACCCGGTGCCGACGTCCACGCAGCCCGCGAAGACCGACACGTAGGCCGCGCCCAGGAAGGTCAGTGGGGCGACCAGCTCGCCGAAGCGCTGCAACCACGGGACCATCGCGAAGACCATTGCGCCGAGGACGTTGATCGAGCTGTACTGCCACACCCACGATCCGCCGAGGATCTGCACGAGGACGAAGCTCACGCTCACCGTGACGGCCAACCACGCGGTGATGGTGAGGATTCGGGCGCGGCGCGCGGCGCTGGCGGCGTAGTGCTGATTGCGGTCGCGCGTCTGCGCCCGCACCGCGGCTACGCAGTCCGGGCTTCTCGACGAGCCAGCTGGCACGGGTGGGGCGCCGCACTTCTTAGCCGCCACGTTCAAAGCGTAACCCGCTGAGCTCGGATTTGTCGGCCCGGTCAACGACGAATCGGGGTCCTGGGCCCGTGCCGGATGCCCGTCGCATGTTTGGACCGCACCGGGCCGCGAGAAATTGAAAAAAAGATTTTCCGCTGAAGGGGTTTTACAAAATTTTCCGACATGTTATTAAACATATGTAGGGCTGTGATGCGGGTCACGTGTTCCTCTAATTGCGGGGGTGCGGTATGGCAAGTCTGCGCAGCAGGATCGGAATCGCGCTAATGCTGGCGTGCACCGCGGCCGCAACGCCCGCCTGTGGGGTGGGGTGCGGCGGAGCGGCCTCCTTGTTGCGGGTGGCCACCGACTCCATGCAGAACGATCCGATGCAGGTCAACGTGGTGCACTCGGAAGAACAGGTGTGCATCAGCCACTGACGCGGCGACGACACCCTGCCGGCCCGTAGCCCGTCTCGGTCGCGGAATGGCGCGCTCGCAAGGAGTACTGGATCCGCCACGAATTATGTTTTGCACCGTGAGTCGGCGGTACCGGAAATAATATGAATTCATCGTGTGAGCGTCACGCTTCCGTTGAATGCAACGCGGGACAATAAATGCGCGTGGTACCTAAATTCGGGCGAGTCCATACTTTTGGAACGGGTTTTGCGCATTTCCCAAGCCGGAGGGTTGGCACGGGTCACATCGCCGCTACATCGGTATCGGAAATCCGTTAGCAGGCCGGCCGGTCTGCCATCTGGCCCCGCGATGCCGGGCCGGGATCGCGCAGGCGACATCCGTGTGAGAGGCGACGCGACCGGGGCGACCGGTAGGGCGTGACGGGGGCTGTCTGCCAATCGGTGTGTGGTGCCCTCGGTGGGATTCGAACCCACACTGGACGGGTTTTGAGTCCGTTTCCTCTGCCAGTTGGGATACGAGGGCTAACTCGGCCTCCTACCTTAGAGGCAGCCTCCCACCATAGAGGATCTGCTGGCGCCCACCGTGTCACCGCCCCCGCGGTCGCTGGTCTGACGCGTTCACGAGACAATGTCCGTCATGACAGGCCCCACGACCGACACCGACGCCGCTGTGCCGCGCCGGGTCCTGATCGCGGAAGACGAAGCGCTCATCCGACTGGACCTCGCCGAGATGCTGCGAGAGGAGGGTTACGAGATCGTCGGGGAGGCCGGCGACGGACAGGAAGCCGTCGAGTTGGCCGAACAACATCGACCCGACCTGGTGATCATGGACGTCAAGATGCCGCGCCGGGACGGGATCGACGCGGCGTCCGAGATCGCCGCCAAGCGCATCGCGCCGATCGTCGTGCTGACCGCGTTCAGCCAGCGGGACTTGGTCGAGCGCGCCCGTGACGCCGGTGCGATGGCCTACCTGGTGAAGCCCTTCACGATCAGCGACCTGATCCCGGCGATCGAGTTGGCGGTCAGCCGTTTCAGCGAGATCACCGAGCTGGAGCGCGAAGTGGCGACGCTGTCCGAGCGGCTGGAGACCCGCAAGCTCGTCGAGCGCGCCAAGGGCTTGCTGCAGACCAAACAGGGCATGACCGAGCCCGAGGCGTTCAAGTGGATTCAGCGCGCCGCCATGGACCGGCGCACGACTATGAAGCGGGTCGCCGAAGTCGTCCTGGAAACCCTGGACACCCCCGACGAATAGCTCCGCTTCCGGATAGCGCCCCAGCGCGAGCGTGCGTGTCTGTACATCGACACGCCGTTGGGGGCGTACAACTGCGCACGCTCGCGGGTACCGGGCCCGGCGGGGCTCAGCGCGTCACGATCACCGACGAGCCGTGTCCGAACAGGCCCTGGTTGGCGGTGACGCCGACCGTGGCGTTCTCCACCTGCCGGCCGGTCGCCTGACCGCGCAGCTGCCAGGTCAGCTCGCAGACCTGGGCGATGGCCTGCGCGGGAATGGCCTCGCCGAAGCAGGCCAGCCCGCCCGAGGGGTTGACCGGGACCTTGCCGCCGATGGTGGTCGCGCCGCTGCGCAACAGCGCCTCGGCCTCACCCTTGGGGCATAACCCGAGGTGCTCGTACCAGTCGAGCTCGAGCGCGGTGGACAGGTCGTAAACCTCGGCCAGGCTGACGTCCTCGGGCCCGATGCCCGCCTCGGCGTAGGCCGCATCCAGGATCTGGTCCTTGAACACCCGCTCGGGGGCGGCCACGACGGCGGTGGAATCCGTTGCGATATCGGGCAATTCGGGTAGGTGCTGCGGGTAGCGCGGGGTCACGGTGCTGACCGCGCGCACCGACGGCACGCCGTCGAGCGAGCCGAGGTGTTTGCGGGCGAACTCGGCACTGGCCACGATCAGCGCCGCGGCGCCGTCGGAGGTGGCGCAGATGTCGAGCTGCCGCAACGGGTCGCTGACCACCGGGCTGGCCAGCACGTCCTCGACCGAGGATTCCTTGCGGTAGCGGGCATTCGGGTTCTGCAGGCCGTGCCGTGAGTTCTTCACCTTCACCTGCGCGAAGTCCTCGGACGTCGCGCCGTAGAGGTCCATCCGGCGCCGTGCCAGCAGCGCGAAATACACCGGATTCATCGCGCCGATCAGGTGGAACCGCTGCCAGTCGGGGTCGTTCTTGCGTTCCCCGCCCACCGGGGCGAACGCCCCCTTCGGGGTGGTGTCGGCGCCGATCACCAGCGCGACGTCGCAGAAGCCCGCCAGGATCTGCGCCCGTGCGCTCTGCAACGCCTGCGAACCGCTGGCGCACGCCGCGTAGCTCGAGCTGACCGGCACGCCGTTCCAGCCCAGCTTCTGGGCGAACGTCGACCCGGCGATGAAGCCCGGGTAGCCGTTGCGGATGGTGTCCGCGCCCGCGACCAATTGGATCTGCCGCCAGTCCAGGCCCGCCTCGGCCAGCGCGGCGCGCGCGGCGACCACCCCGTATTCGGTGAAGTCGCGGCCCCACTTGCCCCACGGGTGCATGCCCGCGCCCAGGATGTACAGCGGTTCGGGTGTGCTCATGTTCAGGCCACCTTCCACGCGTGCACGATGCGCTGCACGCCGTCGTCGTCGGTGAACAGCGGCATGGTGGTCAACTCCATCTCCATGCCGACCTTCAGGTCGGCGGCCAGCGTGCCCCCGACCACCTTGCCCAGCACGATGATTCCCTCGTCGGCCAGTTCGACCGCGGCGATGGCGAACGGCTCGAAGGGATCCGCCGCGGGGTAGGGCGGGGGCGGTGGATACCGATTCTCGGTGTAGCTCCACAGCTTTCCCCGGGTCGACAACGCGACGGACTCCAGGGTGTCGCTGGCGCAGCCCGGATTGGGGCAATTGTTCTCGCGCGGCGGGAAGACGTAGGTGCCGCACACGGGGCACTTGCTGCCGATCAAGTGGGGGCGGGCGGCCCCGTCAGTAGTCGAGTCGGTGGCGAACCATCCGTCGATCGCGGGTTGTTGGCTGGTGACCTCGGGCACCCGGCCAGACTACCCAGCCCCGATACGAAACTGAAACGTGTTGCAGTTCTGGCTCGGGGCGGTTGGGGCGCGTGCTTCGTCGTACCGGGTGCCTAGAGTGTGAGCCGTGAGTATCGCCAGCGGGGAGCAGACCAAGCCGACGCTGATGCTGCTGGACGGCAATTCGCTGGCCTTCCGCGCGTTCTACGCGCTGCCCGCCGAGAATTTCAAGACCCGCGGCGGGCTGACCACCAACGCGGTCTACGGCTTCACCGCGATGCTGATCAACCTGCTGCGCGACGAGGCACCCACGCATGTGGCCGCGGCGTTCGACGTGTCGCGGCAGACCTTCCGTTCGGAGCGGTACCCGGAGTACAAGGCGAACCGCTCGTCGACGCCCGACGAGTTTCACGGCCAGATCGACATCACCAAGGAAGTGCTGAACGCGCTGGGCATCACGGTGCTCGCCGAGCCCGGTTTCGAAGCCGACGACCTCATCGCGACCTTGGCCACCCAGGCCGAAAACGAGGGCTTCCGCGTGCTGGTGGTGACCGGGGACCGGGACTCCCTGCAGCTGGTCAGCGACGACGTGACCGTGCTCTACCCGCGCAAGGGCGTCAGCGAGCTCACCCGGTTCACTCCGGAGGCGGTCGTCGAAAAATACGGGCTGACCCCCACGCAATACCCGGACTTCGCGGCCCTGCGTGGCGATCCGAGCGACAACCTGCCCGGCATCCCGGGCGTGGGGGAGAAGACCGCGTCCAAGTGGATCGTCGAATACGGCTCGCTGCAGGGGCTGGTGGACAACGTCGACTCGGTGCGCGGCAAGGTCGGCGACGCGCTGCGAGCCAACCTCGCCGGCGTGATCCGCAACCGCGAGCTCACCGACCTGGTCAAGGACGTGCCGCTGGCGCAGACCCCGGACACGCTGCGCATGCTGCCGTGGGATCGCGACCAAATCCACCGCCTGTTCGACGACCTGGAGTTCCGGGTATTGCGCGACCGGCTGTTCGACACGCTGGCCGCCGTCGAGCCCGAGGTCGACGCGGGATTCGACGTGCGCGGCGGGGCGCTGCAGCCCGGCGAGCTGGCCGTGTGGCTGGCCGAGCACAGCTCGGGCAAGAGGTTCGGCCTGGCGGTCGTCGGCACCCACTTGGCCTACGACGCCGACGCCACCGCGCTGGCCATCGTGTCCGCCGACGGCGAGGGCCGCTACATCGACACCTCGGCCCTGGATCCCGACGACGAGGCGGCGCTGGCGTCCTGGCTGGCCGATCCGGGTCCGCCCAAGGCGCTGCACGAGGCCAAGCTGGCGATGCACGACCTCGCCGGCCGGGGCTGGACGCTGGCCGGCGTGACCTCCGATACCGCGCTGGCCGCCTACCTGGTGCGTCCCGGGCAGCGCAGCTTCTCCCTCGAGGACCTGTCCCTGCGCTACCTGCGCCGCGAGCTGCGCGCGGAAACAGCTGAGCAGCAACAGCTTTCGCTGCTCGACGATCCCGAGGGCACCGACGACCAGGCGGTGCAGACCCTGATCCTGCGGGCCGTGGCGGTGCTGGACCTGGCCGACGCGCTCGACGAGGAGCTGGCCCGCATCAACTCCACGTCGCTGCTGGGCGGCATGGAACTGCCCGTGCAGCGGGTGCTGGCCGGGATGGAACACACCGGCATCGCAGTCGATTTGGATCTGCTCGGCGAGCTGCAGAGCGATTTCGCCCACCAGATCCGCGACGCCGCCGAAGCGGCCTACGCGGTGATCGGCAAGCAGATCAACCTGGGTTCGCCAAAGCAGTTGCAGGCGGTGCTCTTCGACGAGCTGGAGATGCCGAAGACCAAGCGCACCAAGACCGGCTACACCACCGACGCCGACGCCCTGCAGTCGCTGTTCGACAAGACCGGCCATCCCTTCCTGCAGCACCTGCTCACCCACCGCGACGCCACCCGGCTCAAGGTGACGGTGGACGGGTTGCTCAATTCGGTGGCCTCCGACGGGCGCATCCACACCACGTTCAACCAGACCATCGCGGCGACGGGCCGGCTGTCGTCGACCGAGCCGAACCTGCAGAACATTCCCATCCGCACCGAGGCCGGCCGGCGGATCCGCGACGCGTTCGTGGTCGGCGGCGGCTACAGCGAGCTGATGACCGCCGACTACAGCCAGATCGAGATGCGGATCATGGCGCATCTGTCCCGGGACGAGGGCCTCATCGAGGCCTTCAACACGGGGGAGGACCTGCATTCGTTCGTCGCCTCCCGGGCGTTCGGCGTGCCGATCGACGAGGTCACCGCCGAACTGCGCCGCCGGGTCAAGGCGATGTCGTACGGCCTGGCCTACGGGCTGAGCGCCTACGGGCTGTCGCAACAGCTGAAGATCTCCACCGAAGAGGCGAAGGAACAGATGGAGGCCTACTTCGCCCGTTTCGGCGGGGTGCGCGACTACCTGATGAACATCGTCGAGCAGGCCCGCAAGGACGGCTACACCTCGACGGTGCTGGGCCGCCGCCGATACCTCCCCGAACTGGACAGCAGCAACCGCCAGGTGCGGGAGGCCGCCGAGCGGGCGGCGCTCAACGCCCCCATCCAGGGCAGCGCCGCCGACATCATCAAGGTGGCGATGATCGAAGTCGACAAGGCGATCGACGAGGCCGGGCTCAAATCCCGCATGCTGCTGCAGGTGCACGACGAACTCCTGTTCGAAGTCGCGCCCGGCGAACGGGACCAGCTCGAGGCGCTCGCCCGCGAGAAGATGGGCGGCGCCTATCCGCTCGACGTCCCGCTGGAGGTGTCGGTGGGGTACGGCCGCTCATGGGACGCCGCCGCGCACTAGCGCGGCACGCGGCTCGGCAGTGCATTTACCGGCGCGGCAGTCCCCGACTGTGATCTCATAGTGAAAAAATTGGCCCGAAATTCGCGCTGGCGACACTTTCGCCCTGGCCGAACACCCGGTACGGCGCGGATGACGCGCCGCCCGGGTTTGGCCAGCGTGTACGCAGTCGAGTAGCCTCAATAGGTAAATCCCAGTTTTATCCCTACGACCCAACCTGTCCGGAGCAACCCACCACATGCCGAGTCCCACCGTCACCTCGCCCCAAGTAGCCGTCAACGACATTGGCTCCAGC
Source organism: Mycobacterium paraseoulense (assembly GCF_010731655.1). Classification (NCBI taxonomy): domain Bacteria; kingdom Bacillati; phylum Actinomycetota; class Actinomycetes; order Mycobacteriales; family Mycobacteriaceae; genus Mycobacterium; species Mycobacterium paraseoulense. The sequence goes on from NZ_AP022619.1 coordinate 448,751, forward strand.
GAGGATTTTCTTGCCGCAATAGACAAAACGATCAAGTACTTCAACGATGGCGACATCGTCGAGGGGACGATCGTCAAAGTGGACCGGGACGAGGTGCTCCTCGACATCGGCTACAAGACCGAGGGCGTCATCCCCGCCCGCGAGCTCTCCATCAAGCACGACGTCGACCCCAGCGAGGTCGTTTCCGTCGGCGATGAGGTCGAAGCCCTGGTTCTCACCAAGGAGGACAAAGAGGGTCGCCTGATCCTGTCCAAGAAGCGCGCGCAGTACGAGCGCGCCTGGGGCACCATCGAGGCGCTCAAGGAGAAGGACGAGGCCGTCAAGGGCACCGTCATCGAGGTCGTCAAGGGTGGCCTGATCCTCGACATCGGCCTGCGTGGCTTCCTGCCCGCGTCGCTGGTCGAGATGCGTCGGGTCCGCGATCTGCAGCCGTACATCGGCAAGGAGATCGAAGCCAAGATCATCGAGCTGGACAAGAACCGCAACAACGTGGTGCTGTCGCGCCGCGCCTGGCTGGAGCAGACCCAGTCCGAGGTGCGCAGCGAATTCCTCAACCAGCTGCAGAAGGGCGCCATCCGCAAGGGTGTCGTCTCCTCCATCGTCAACTTCGGCGCGTTCGTCGACCTCGGCGGTGTGGACGGCCTGGTGCACGTCTCCGAGCTGTCCTGGAAGCACATCGACCACCCGTCCGAGGTCGTCCAGGTCGGCGACGAGGTCACCGTCGAGGTGCTCGACGTCGACATGGACCGTGAGCGGGTTTCGTTGTCGCTCAAGGCGACCCAGGAAGACCCGTGGCGGCACTTCGCCCGCACGCACGCCATCGGCCAGATCGTGCCCGGCAAGGTCACCAAGCTGGTTCCGTTCGGCGCGTTCGTCCGCGTCGAAGAGGGCATCGAGGGCCTGGTGCACATCTCGGAGCTGGCCGAGCGCCACGTCGAGGTGCCCGACCAGGTGGTCGCCGTCGGCGACGACGCGATGGTCAAGGTCATCGACATCGACCTGGAGCGCCGCCGGATCTCGTTGTCGCTCAAGCAGGCCAACGAGGACTACACCGAGGAGTTCGACCCGGCGAAGTACGGCATGGCCGACAGCTACGACGAGCAGGGCAACTACATCTTCCCCGAGGGCTTCGACGCCGAGACCAACGAATGGCTCGAGGGCTTCGAGAAGCAGCGCACCGAGTGGGAGGCCCGCTACGCCGAGGCCGAGCGCCGGCACAAGATGCACACCGCGCAGATGGAGAAGTTTGCCGCGGCCGAGGCGGCCGGGCACCCCGAGCAGTCGTCGGCCAACGGAGCGCCCGCGGAGAAGGCGGCCGGCGGGTCGCTGGCCAGCGACGCCCAATTGGCGGCTCTGCGGGAGAAACTCGCCGGCAACGCCTGACTCCGTTCACGCATGCTGCGTATCGGGCTGACCGGTGGCATCGGTGCCGGCAAGTCGGCGCTGTCGACCACCTTCGCGAAATGCGGTGCCGTCATCGTCGACGGCGACGTCATCGCGCGCGAGGTGGTCCAGCCGGGCACCGCGGGGCTGGCGGCGCTGGTCGAGGCGTTCGGCGCCGATATCCTGCTTCCCGACGGCTCGCTGGATCGTCCCGCCTTGGCCGCCAAGGCCTTTGCCGATGACGAGGCGCGTCAGCGGCTGAACGGCATCGTGCACCCACTGGTCGGCAAGCGCCGCGCCGAGATCATCGCCTCGGTGCCCGAGGATTCGGTTGTCGTCGAAGACATTCCGCTGCTGGTGGAGTCCGGGATGGCGCCGCTGTTCCCGCTCGTCGTCGTGGTGCATGCCGACGTCGAGGTGCGGGTGCGGCGGCTGGTCGAGCAGCGCGGCATGCCCGAAGAGGACGCCCGCGCCCGGATCGCCGCCCAGGCCAGCGACGAACAGCGCCGTGCGGTCGCCGACATCTGGGTGGACAACTCCGGCAGCCCGGAGGAGCTGGAGCGACGGGCCCGGGAGTTGTGGGACAACCGGATCCTGCCCTTCGCGCACAACCTCAGCAAGCGTGAGATCGCCCGCGCCCCGGTGCGTCTGGTGGCACCCGATCCGACGTGGCCGGACCAGGCGCGCCGCATCGTCAACCGCCTGCGGACCGCGTGCGGCCACCGCGCGTTGCGGGTGGACCACATCGGTTCGACCGCCGTGCCGGACCTTCCCGCCAAGGACGTCATCGACATCCAGATCACCGTCGAATCCTTGGCGATCGCCGACGAACTCGCCGAGCCCCTGCTGGCCGCGGGGTATCCCCGCTGGGAGCACATCAGCGAGGACACCGCCAGGGCCGACGCCCGCAGCACCGTCGACCGCTTCGACCATCAGGACGACGAATCGCTGTGGCAGAAGCGAATTCACGCCTCGGCGGATCCCGGCCGCCCCACCAACGTGCACGTCCGGGTGGACGGCTGGCCGGGACAGCAGTTCGCCCTGCTGTTCGTCGACTGGCTGCGGAACAACCCCGACGCGCGCGCCGGCTGCCTGGCCGTCAAGCGCGAGGCCGAGCGGGGGGCCGGCGGCGACATCTCCGCCTACGTCGCGGCCAAGGAGCGGTGGTATCCCGACGCCTACCGCCGCGCGTGGGCCTGGGCGGATTCCACCGGCTGGCGGCCCTAACTGGGCAGGGGTGCGCCGCATTGCAGCGCACCGTTGTCGGGGTCGGCGTTTCCGGGCACAGGTCTGACCATCTGATCGGTCTGGGTGAAAACGTTGTCGTCGACGTCGATCTCGCAGTGCACGTTCGCCGCGTAAGGGAAATGAAGCACTATCCGCATGCCGGCTTCCTGCGGGTCGGGCAACACCGTGTTGGCCTCGAATGCGTTGCCGGGCATGGACGGCAGGTTGGTGGTGTTCGTCTGGCCGCCGTTGATGATGAAGGTCGCCCGGCTGCCCGTTGTCAGCGCGTCGATCCGGGCCCGGTAGGTGATGTTGTGCAGGTCCGCCCGCGCGGTCGCCGGACTCAACTGGGAGCCAACGGCGACGATCGTCACCGCGGTGATCGGCAGCAGCCTGTGGCCGGTCCAGCTCATGATTGCTGACATTACGCTCAGCGGGTTCCGAGGACCAAGCGGTCAAGGCTGGCAGCGGGGGCACCAGAACGTCGTCCGTCCGCCCGCCCGACCTCGGTCCAGGCGGGTGCCGCAGCGTGGGCAGTGCGGGTCCGGCTCGTCGCGGACTCGGTGAGCCAGCGGGGCAGGCCGGGCACCCGGCCGTGTCGCACCGCGGTGCGCAGCACCTGGGTCATGGCGCTGTGTATGCCCTTCAGATCGTCGTGGCTCAAATCGGCGACCGGGCGGGTGGGCCGTATTCGGGCGCGCCAGCAGATTTCGTCGGCGAGCAGGTTGCCGAGCCCGGCGATCACGGACTGGTCCGTCAACGCCGTCTTGAGCCGCCCCCGACGTCCCGCCAGCGCCCGGCGAAAGGCGGGCAGCCCGAGGCCCAGCGCATCCGGGCCCTGCGGACCGGTGACGCGCGCGATGTCGTGTTCGTCGTCGGCCAGCCAAACCCCGCGCAATTTGCGAAGATCGGCGTAGCGCAGTTCACCCTGGTCGAGCGACACCACCAGCCGCTCATGCCCGATCTTTGCCGCACCCGTGGCGGCAAAGTAGGGGCGGCCCGTCATTCCGCTATGGACCAGCAGCGTGGGTCCCTCCGTCGGCAGGATCAGCCACTTCCCATGCCGGCGCGGGGCACCGAAATGGCGACCGGTCAATCGGCGCGCGAGGGTACCCGCGGTGGTGTTACGCAGAATGCCCGCATCGCGGACCTGCACGCGCCGAATCCGGCGCCCCGGCAGCGTCTCGGCCAACTCCCGCCGAAACCCTTCCACGTCAGGGAGTTCAGGCACGGAGCGTCGCCAAACGCCGCATCGGGCCGGGCAGCGAGCGGGCGTGCCGGGACATGTTGACCCACGGATCGGCTTGGCCCGCCAGCCGTTCGGGAACATCGCGAAGCGTGAATCGGTCCGCCCGCAAGCCGCGTGCATCCAATTCGTCCCACTCCAGCGGCGTGGCGACCGGGGCGCCGTTGCGGGCCCGGACCGAATAGGGCGCAACCGCGGTCTGCGCGTAGGCGTTTCGCATGATGTCGAGATATACCCGGCCGCCTCGCTTTTCCTTGCGGACTTCCACGGTGCGGTGGGCGGGGTCGTCGGCGACCGCAACCTCGGCGACGTCGCGGGCGAACTGCCGTGCGGTGTCGAAGTCGGTATCCGCCCGCACCGGCACCACGACGTGCAGGCCGCGCGAACCGGTGGTCTGCACATAACGCGCCAGGCCGAGGTCTTGCAGCACACCGGCCACCGCATGCGCGGCGGCCCGCACCGCCCCGAAGTCTTCGTCGGACGGGTCGAGATCGAAGACCAGCCGGTCGGGATTATGCGGCCGGCCCCGCCGCGATTGCCACGCGTGCAAGGTGATCCCGTTCTGGTTGGCCAGCCATTGCAACGCCTCCCGCCGTTCGGCGACCGGATGCACCACGGTGCCGCCCTCTTTGGCGACCTCGACGCGGCTCATCCACTCCGGCATCGAATCGGCGAAATCCTGTTGGATGAAGCCGTTCTCCCCGATGCCGCGCGGAAATCGCTGGACGTTGAGCGCCCGGCCCCGCACATGGGGCAACATCGCGTCGGCCACCTGACCGTAGTAGGCGACGAGGTCGGCTTTGGTGATTCCGTCGGCCGGAAACATGATCCGGTCCGGATGGGTGACCTCGACGTCAATGCGGGACATCAGGGGTCTCCCGGACGACGTCGGTGGGGTCCTTATCGGTGCGGATGCCGAGGTAACGCGGGTGGCGCAGTTTTCCGTCGCGGGTCCACTCGGTGAAACCGATCTGGACCACCACTTCCGGGCGGGCCCAGTGGGCGCCGGCCTCCCGCACCAGACCTCGGCCGAAGGGCGGGGTATCCCGCGCGAGTGGGGAGAGCCGCTCGCGCAGGCGGTGCAGCGTGGCTTCGTCGAAGCCGGTGCCCACCTTGCCGGCGTACACCAGGTCGCGACCGTCGTAATAGCCCAGGAGCAGCGCGCCCAACTCGACGCGGCTGCCCTTGGGGCTGGTGTAGCCGCCGACCACAAACTCCTGATCGCGCACGCACTTGAACTTCAGCCAATTCTTCGAGCGTCCGCCCTCATATCGCGACTCGGCCAGCTTCGCGATCACCCCTTCGTCGCCGCGCTCGCAGGCCGCGCGGTAGGCGGCCAGGCCGTCGGAGACCCGGTGCGGGGTGTAGCGCAGGGGGTCACCGAAATCAATCGCCTTGCGTAGCAGCCGCTTACGCCAGATCAGCGGCGCGTCGACGGTGGACTTGCCGTCCAGGTGCAGCAGGTCGAAGACGTAGTAGAAGACGCGCACCGGCGATGCGCGGGCCACCTCGGGGTCGGTGATGCCCAGGCGGCCCTGCAGCCGGGCGAAGCTGGTGCGGCGCCCGTCGAACGCCACCACCTCGCCGTCCAGCACGAAGCGCGTGGTCTGCTGGGCGGCAACCGCGTCCACCAGTTCCGGGTAGGTTCCGTTGAGCGGCTGGCGGTTTCGCGACAGCAGCCGCACCCGGTCGCCGTCACGGAACGCCAGGCAGCGCATCCCGTCGAACTTGCGCTCGAAGATCCACCGGGGATCGGAGAACCGCTTGTCGGTCAGGGTGGCCAGCGTGGGGGATCGCCAGTCTGGCACCGCCTCCTCGCGCAGCGCCTGGCGCACGGCCTCGGGCAGACTTGCGGCTACATCTGGCGCCACGTCAGCTCCATCCCATTGCCGGCCAGCCAGCGGGAGAGGTCATAGCCGTTGCGGGCCAACCCCGCCACGGCGTCCACGGCCCGCCGCACCGCCCGCTCGGCGACCTCGGGGGTCAACAAGCCGTGCCGGACCGCATCCAGCAACTCGTCGACGTCGGCCAGGTCCGCGCCGTCGCCGGTGCGGACCTCGATGTCGAGGTAGTGATCCTCCGAACGCCACACCTCGGGTCCCGGCGTGTATTCGCCCACGTCGAGGTAGTAGTCGTGATCGCGTTCATGGCCCGGATTGAAGTGAAAGACCGTGGCGCGCAAGCCGAGCGACGGCAGCAGCCACGACTCGAGGTAGTGGAACTGGGCGCGGCCGGGGGTGGGCCGCGCCACGTAGAGGCCCCACGGGTGCACCGCATAGCGATCCACGTCCCGCACGATGCCCTTGGGATCGGTGTTGGTGCGGGCGATCAGGTCGAACGTCTCGTGTTTCGGTGGATGGATGATGTAACTCTAACGCCGAAGCCGGATTCTCCAGCGCACGAAACCGGCGTAGAACAGCGACAACGCCGCCAGCATGCCCATGTCCAGCAGCCAGACCATCGACGTGTGTTGCCAGAACCGGTCCTGAGACAGCAGCGAATCGGGCACCAGGCGCCGCAGGTCGACCGTCGACGCCGCCGCGGCGTAGCCCCAGCGCGCCGGCATCCCGAAGGACAGCTGGTCCAGTCCGAGCCGGCCGGTCACGGGCACCATGCCGCCGCACAACACCAGCTGTGCCATCACCGTCACCACGAACAGCGGCATGATCTGCTCACTGGAGCGGACCAGCGATGAAATCGCCAGGCCGAGAATCGCCGAGGCGACGCAGGTGGCCGCGACGGTGGCGAACAATTCGACGCCTGCCCCTACGGTCGAATGGCCGAGCAGGACGGCGCCATGCGTCGGCGCGCTCTTGCCGATCACCACGATCGCGGTGATGATCGCCGACTGCAGGATCGCGAACCCACAGAACACCGCGGCCTTCGCGAGCAGGTAGGCGGTGGTCGACAGCCCGACCGCCTGTTCGCGCTGGAAGATCGGGCGCTCGCCGACCAGGTCGCGGATGGTCAGCGCGGTGCCCATGAACGCCGCGGCCGGCATCAGCAGCGCCAGGATCTGCGCCGCTTCGTCGGGTGTTCCGGCGTTGGCGCCGGGCAGATGGAATCCGTTGCTGCCCGGGACCGTCAGCGACAGGGAACCCAGGATGAACGGCAAGAGCGCCAGGAAGACGAAGTAGGCGCGGTCGGCGACGACCAGGCGGATCTGCCGGCGAGCGACCGTCGAAACCTGGCGCCGCACACTGGTATGTACCGGCTCGCCGAGCGCGCCCGGCTCGTCCGCCCTGTCCGGCAACAGCTTCTGCGGCCGCTTCTGGGCCTCACGCTGTTCCAGGAATCGCCGGTTGGCCTCCTCGGGGTCGGCGCCCACCTTGGTGAAGATCTTCGCCCAGTTGGTGGTGCCCATCGCGGCGCCGATCTGGTCGGGCGGGCCGCAGTAGGCCGTCTTGCCGCCCGGGGCCACCAACAGCAGCTGGTCGCAGGTGTCGAGGTAGGACAGCATGTGCGTCACCACGATCACCACGCGACCCGCGTCCGCGAGCTGCCGCAGCATCGTCATGACCTGGTAGTCGAGCGCCGGGTCGAGGCCCGAGGTCGGCTCGTCGAGGATCAGCAGCGATGGGCCGGTGAGCAGCTCGAGCGCCACCGAGGCCCGTTTGCGCTGACCGCCGGACAACTTGTCCACCCGGGTGTCGGCGTGTTTGGTCAGGTCGAGCTCGTCGAGGACCTGCGCGACGACGTTGGCCCGGTCGGCCTTACTGGTGTCGGGGGGCAAACGCAGTTCGGCGGCGTAGCCAAGCGCCTGGTTGATCGTCAGCTGCCGGTGCACCACGTCGTCCTGCGGGACCATGCCGATGCGGCTGCGCAGCGACGCGTATTCGGTGTGAATGTCGTGGCCCTCGAACGTAACCGAGCCCGAGCTGGGGGTGCTGTAGCCGGCGACGAGCCTGGCCAGCGTGCTCTTGCCGGCACCCGACCCGCCGATCACGGCGGTCAGCGTGCCGGGACGGGCGATCAGCGAGATGTCGTCCAACAGTTGTTTGCCGTTGTCGACGACGTACTTGACGTTGCGCACCTCCAGGCCGCCGCTGCGCGCCGCGGCCTCGCTGCGTTTCGTCAGGGTGCCGTCGCGAAAGACGAGATCGACGTTGCCGATGGTGACGACGTCGTCGTCGGTCAGGATCGCCGACCCGACGCGGGTGCCGTTGACGAAGGTTCCGTTGATGCTGTTGTCCCGGATTTCCGTGCCCAGCGGCGTCTGCACCAACGTCGCGTGCTGACGCGAGGCCAACACGTCCGAGACGACGACGTCGTTCTCCGCGGCGCGGCCGATCGTCATGGCGCCCGGGGTGCCCGCGGCCGCCGACGAGCGCGGCGAGAGCAACTTCACAAAGCGCGTCGCGAGGTTGGACACGTCGGCCGTCTTGGCATCGACGACGGTGAGTTCGGTCGGCGGCGTCGAGCCCGGCTGGGCCGGCGCCCCGGCGTGCACGACGGTCCGCTCATCGGCCGGTGCGGCGCGGATGCCCGATGTGGGCACCGGCCTGCGGGGCGGTGGTGCTTGTGGGGGCGGCGAAACCGGCTGACGGGGCGGTGAATTCGGTGGCGCGGCCCACGCAAGCGTCGGCGGCCCGGGCTCCGGGCTCGGCCGGGTCCGGCCCGGCCGGTCGGTGTAGCCCTGCTGCGGCCCGATGGCGAAGGTCAGGCGCGGTCCCCGCGGATTGCCGACGTGAATGCTCTGACCGTCGTGGATGTCGATGACCGGCATCCGATAGCCGTTGAGGTAGGTGCCGTTCAGCGAGCCGTTGTCGATGGCCAACCAGCGGCCCTGGTCGAAACGCAGGATCAGGTGGGCACGCGAGATGCGTGGATCGGCGATGCGCATATCGGCCCGCATGTCGCGGCCGACGACCACTTCGTGTCCGGCCGCGAAGGATCGTTGGTACCCGTCGAGCCGAATCGTCAGGAGGGGCGGGGCGGGTCGAGTCACTACTCAAGTATCGGTGCGCGCCGCGGGTGCTCTTATTGGGATCGCCTGTGATTTCGCTATGTTTCGGCGCGGGCACTCATAACCGTTTCATAGCTTGGTGAGGCGAACCCCCCACCGGCATCCGGCATGATCTTGAAGATAAGGGGAGATTGCCGGCGCGCCGGGGCGGCTACGAGGGGGGTGAAGTGATCGATGGACGAGGACAAGGGGACCACGCGTCGCATCGGCGCCGGGCGCCGGCTGTTGAGCAACCCGCATCGGGCCCGCGCGGCGCTGCGCGCGGGATTTCACTCGGTGCCCGCGGTAACCGTCTCCCACCTCTTCCGTCGCATCCAGCCGATCAGCTCGACCCCGAGCGCGCAGGCCGAGGCGGCGCCGCGGTCCGGCGAGGTCGACGTCTCCCGCCCGTCGGTCAACGGCGGGGCGCCGTTCGCGGGGTACACGATCTTGCGGCAGCTGGGCGCCGGGGGCATGGCCGAGGTGTATCTGGCGCTGCATCCCCGGTTGCCGCGCCGCGACGTCATCAAGGTCTTGGCGGAGGCGGTCACGGCCGATCCCGAGTTCCGCGAAAGGTTCAACCGCGAGGCCGATCTCGCCGCGACGCTGTGGCATCCCCACATCGTCGGCGTGCACGACCGAGGCGAATTCAATGGCCACCTGTGGATCTCCATGGACTACGTCGAGGGCACCGACGCCTCCCGGCTGGTGAAAGAGTGCTACCCGGACGGGATGCCGATCGATGAGGTGTGCGCCATCGTGCACGCTGTTGCGGGCGCGCTCGACTACGCCCACGACCGCGGGCTGCTGCACCGCGACGTCAAACCGGCCAACATCCTGCTCACCCATCCCGATGACGAGGAACGCCGAATCCTGTTGGCGGACTTCGGTGTCGCACGCCACCTCGGTGACATCAGTGGAATCACCGAGACCAACGTCGCCGTCGGAACGGTGGCCTACGCCGCTCCCGAACAGTTGACGGGATCCAACATCGACGGGCGGGCGGACCAATACGCTTTGGCCGCAACGGCTTTCCACCTGCTCACCGGTGCACCGCCGTTTCAGCACTCGAATCCGATCGCGGTGATCAGCCAGCACCTGCACGAGGAGCCGCCCAGGCTCAGCGATCACCGCCCGGAGCTGGCCCACCTCGATGAGGTGTTCGGCAAGGCCCTGGCCAAACAACGCGAGGACAGGTTCGAGCGGTGTCGCGCGTTCGCCGCCGCCGTCAGCGAGTCGCGCGACGCCGTCGCCACACCCGGTCCGCACGTCCGGCCCGAAGCCGCGTCGATGGCGGCGCGGCGCGGCGTTGTCTCGGCGATGAACCACCGGTTCCCCTCGCGGACGCGGTGGGCGGTCGGGTTGGTGTGCGCGATGCTGATCGCCGTGGCGGCCACCTGGTCGGTGCTGTACTCGTTCGAGCCGGACACGCCGCCGAGCACCCCCGCGCTCGCGTCCAAGCCGTCCGTCCCCGCGCCCACCGCCGCGCCGGTCGGCTCCGGCGGTCCGGTGCTCAACGGGACCTACAAACTCGACTACGACCAGAGCAAGCGCACCACCAACGGCGTCGCGATCCGCCACGACGGCCCCGCCACCGGGTGGTGGGCGTTCCGTTCGGTGTGCACCACGAACGGGTGTGCGGCCACCGCGGCACGGCTGGACAACGCCGCCCATCAGACGGCCGCCGGACAGACGGACACCTTGCGCTTCGTCGGCGGCTACTGGCAGGGCGCCCCGCAGCAGGACCGGCTGGGCTGTGCCTCGCCCCACGGGCAGCCCCCGGCCACCCAGCAGGAGACCCTGGCCTGGTCGCTGGCGCCCCAGGCCGACGGCAGCCTGCGCGGCACCGTGACCGAGACCGTGCTCAGCAACGAGTGCGGCGCGCAGGGCGCGGTGGTGCGGGTGCCGGTGGTGGCCACCCGGGTCGGCGGCGTGCCGGCCGGCGTGCACCTGGGCGACCCCGCCCAGGCCATCAGCGCGTCGAAGACGTCGGCGGCCCCGGCGCCGCCCGTCCTCGGCGCGGTCTGCGGCGACGTCGGCAAGCTGGCCTACGACCCCACCAACAGCGAGCAGATCGTCTGCGAGGGCAACAGCTGGGCCAAGGCCCCGATCACGATGGGCGTGCACGCCTCCGGCAGCTCCTGCGACCGGCCGGGCACCTCGGTGTTCGCCATGACCACCTCGAACGACGGTTATCTGCTGCAGTGCGATCCCGTCACCCGGACCTGGACGCGGCCCGGGGGATAGTGGTTTCCGGCGCCACTGGGCGACCCCCGAATTTGATATCGCCGGCGCTATCAAATTGGCGGATCGTCGGGTCCCTCCAACCCGGTACTGATGTGACGGATGGGGCTGTGGGTGCGCTGGCCGAGCCGCGGCGCCACAACACTTGTCGGTGCGCGGAACTACCCTGGTGGCATGGCTTTCGCCACGGAACATCCGGTAGTCGCACATTCGGAATACCGCGCGGTCGATGAGGTCGTGCGCGTCGGCGGCCACTTCGAGGTGGTCAGCCCGCACGAGCCCGCCGGCGACCAGCCGGCCGCCATCGACGAGCTGGAACGCCGCATCAGGGCGGGGGAGCGCGACGTGGTGCTGCTCGGCGCCACCGGCACGGGTAAGTCGGCGACCACCGCCTGGCTCATCGAGCGGCTGCAGCGGCCCACGCTGGTCATGGCGCCGAACAAGACGCTGGCCGCCCAGCTCGCCAACGAACTGCGAGAAATGTTGCCGCACAACGCCGTCGAGTACTTCGTGTCGTACTACGACTATTACCAGCCGGAGGCGTACATCGCCCAGACCGACACCTACATCGAGAAGGACAGCTCGATCAACGACGACGTGGAGCGGCTGCGGCATTCGGCGACGTCGTCGCTGCTCTCGCGGCGCGACGTGGTCGTGGTGGCCTCGGTGTCGTGCATCTACGGCCTGGGCACGCCGCAGTCGTACCTGGACCGCTCGGTGGAACTCAGCGTCGGCACCGAGGTGCCCCGCGATGCGCTGCTGCGCCTGCTGGTCGACGTGCAGTACACCCGCAACGACCTGTCCTTCACCCGCGGCTCGTTCCGGGTACGCGGGGACACGGTCGAGATCATCCCGTCCTACGAAGAGCTGGCGGTGCGCATCGAGTTCTTCGGCGACGAGATCGAGGCGCTGTACTACCTGCACCCGCTGACCGGCGACGTGATCCGCCAGGTCGACTCGCTGCGCATCTTCCCGGCCACCCACTACGTCGCGGGTCCGGAGCGGATGGCCCACGCCATCTCGACGATCGAGGCGGAGCTGGCGGAGCGGCTGGCCGAGCTGGAGGGCCAGGGCAAGCTGCTGGAGGCGCAGCGGCTGCGGATGCGTACCAACTACGACATCGAGATGATGCGCCAGGTCGGCTTCTGTTCGGGCATCGAGAACTATTCGCGCCACATCGACGGCCGCGGCCCGGGCTCACCGCCGGCCACCCTGCTCGACTACTTCCCCGAGGACTTCCTGCTCGTCATCGACGAGTCCCACGTCACGGTGCCCCAGATCGGCGGCATGTATGAGGGCGACATGTCCCGCAAGCGCAACCTGGTCGAATACGGGTTCCGGCTGCCGTCGGCGTGCGACAACCGCCCGCTGACCTGGGAGGAGTTCGCCAATCGGATCGGCCAGACGGTGTACCTGTCGGCCACCCCGGGCCCCTACGAACTCAGCCAGGCCGGCGGAGAGTTCGTCGAGCAGGTGATCCGGCCGACCGGCCTGGTGGACCCGAAAGTGGTGGTCAAGCCGACCAAGGGGCAGATCGACGACCTGATCGGCGAGATCCGCAAGCGCACCGACGCCGACGAGCGGGTGCTGGTCACGACGTTGACCAAAAAGATGGCCGAGGACCTCACCGACTACCTGCTGGAGATGGGTATCCGGGTGCGCTACCTGCACTCGGAGGTCGACACGCTGCGCCGCGTGGAACTCCTGCGCCAGCTGCGCCTGGGCGAGTACGACGTGCTCGTCGGCATCAACCTGCTGCGCGAGGGGCTCGACCTTCCCGAGGTGTCGCTGGTGGCGATCCTGGACGCCGACAAGGAGGGCTTCCTGCGGTCGTCGCGCAGCCTGATCCAGACCATCGGCCGCGCCGCCCGCAACGTGTCCGGCGAAGTGCACATGTACGCCGACTCGATCACCGACTCGATGAAGGAGGCGATCGACGAGACCGAACGGCGGCGGGCCAAGCAGATCGCCTACAACGAGGCGCACGGCATCGACCCCCAGCCGCTGCGCAAGAAGATCGCCGACATCCTCGACCAGGTCTATCGCGAGGCCGACGATACGGAAACGGTGGGAGTCGGCGGGTCCGGGCGCAACTCCTCCCGGGGCCGGCGGGCCCAGGGCGAGCCGGGCCGCGCCGTCAGCGCCGGCGTCTTCGAGGGCCGCGACACGACCAGCATGCCGCGCGCCGAACTGGCCGACCTGATCAAGGACCTGACCGAGCAGATGATGGCGGCCGCGCGTGACTTGCAGTTCGAGCTGGCCGCGCGCTTCCGCGACGAGATCGCCGACCTGAAGAAGGAACTGCGGGGGATGGACGCGGCCGGCCTGAAATGAGTTTGCTGGCAGCGCATCTCGGATTGGCACCCCGAAGACGCCCCATACGGTAGAAGGGTGACCGACACCGTGACCGTCACCGGCGGCTGGAACGAGCTGCTGGGGCCGAGGTATTTGAGGACCTCCATCCTGTTGGCCGGCGGGGTGGCGCTGTACGCCACCAATGAGTTCCTGACCACCAGCTTGTTGCCCAACACCATCGCCGAAATCGGCGGCAGCCGGCTCTACGCCTGGGTGACGACCCTGTACCTGGTCGGGTCGGTGGTGGCGGCGGCGATGGTCAATCCGATGCTGCTGCGCGCCGGGGCGCGCTCGTCGTACCTGACCGGGCTCGCCGTGTTCGGTGTCTCCAGCCTGGTTTGCGCGGCCGCGCCGACCATGCAGGTCTTGATAGCTGGGCGCGCCCTGCAGGGCGTCGCAGGGGGCCTGTTGGCCGGCCTCGGCTATGCGGTCATCAATTCCGCCCTGCCGCGGGAGCTGTGGACGCGCGGATCGGGGCTGGTGTCGGCGATGTGGGGCGTGGCCACGGTGGTCGGCCCCACGACGGGCGGCCTGTTCGCCGAGCTCGGCCTGTGGCGGTGGGCCTTCGTGGCGATGGCGGTGCTGACCGGCTTGATGGCCATGCTGGTTCCGGTCGCGCTGGCCCGCGCCACACCCAGCGCCGGCACGTCGCCGATGAAGGTGCCGGTGCGGTCGCTGCTGCTGATCGGCGCCGCCGCGCTCGCGGTCAGCGTCGCCCAGATTCCGCGCAACACGCTGGCGACGTTCGCCCTGCTCGCCGCGGGCATCGCGCTGGTGGGCCTGTTCGTGCTCGTCGACTGGCGGATGCACGCGGCGATCCTGCCGCCCAGCGTGTTCCGCCCCGGGCCCCTGAAGTGGATCTATCTGACGATGGGCGTGCTGATGGGCGCCGCCATGGTCAACACCTACGTGCCGTTGTTCGGGCAGCGGCTGGCACACCTGACCCCGATCGCGGCCGGTTTCCTGGGCGCGGCGCTCGCGCTCGGCTGGACGGTCAGCGAAATCCTCAGCGCGTCGTTGGAGAACCCGCGCACGATCGGGCGGGTAATCGTAGCGGCCCCGATCGTCGCCGCCTCCGGCCTCGCCCTGGCCGCCGTCGCCCGCCGAGGGGACACCTCGTCGTGGACGGCCGCGCTGTGGGCGGTGGCGCTGCTGGTGGCGGGGACCGGGATCGGGATGGCCTGGCCACACCTGTCCGCGCGCGCGATGGCCTCGGTCGACGACCCGGCCGAAGGCGGAGCCGCCTCGGCCGCGATCAACACCGTCCAGCTGATCTCCGCGGCGATCGCCGCCGGCCTGGCCGGGGTGGTGGTCAACACCGCCAAGGGCGGCGACGGGATGGCGGCGCACTGGTTGTTCACGGTGTTCACCGTCCTGAGCGCCGCCGGTGTGGCGGTGTCCTACGCCGCGACCCGCGGCGCCCGCGAGGTGCAGCCGGTCGGCTAGTCACTGCCCAACAAATGGTGGTTCACGCCGCCGGCAAAACGCGAATCAGCGCGTCGACTTCACCACCTGCGAGTAATGGAACTGCCAACGTTCGACAATGCGAAACCCGAGGTAACTCGGGAATCGATATGCCGGGGCGCGCCCGAATGCGGGTCCCGGCGGCAATGACCGTCCGACTTGATGGTCGGGCAGCGATGTTTCTTTATTGGTAATGGTCCAGATCGCCGGACATTTGTTGATTTTCGCCGTCGTCAGCCACACGGCGACGTGGCCGTCCCACAGCGCCCCCACCTTCGGTCCGTACGCCCCGCGCTCGACGTCGATCAGTGACCGGAAGGCCGCGGGCCGGGTGGCCAGCAGGGCGCGGATCGGACCGGGCCGCCACGGCACGGTGTTGTCCACCATCAGACAGTCACCGGGCGCCGCGTGCGAGCTGATCAGATCGGCGACCTGGCTGTAGTCCCAACCCTCTTTGGCGTACGGCCAGCGCTGGATGAACAGGTAGTTCGGCACCGCGGCGACGGCGCAGACCAGCACCACACCGGCGATGGGCCACGGTTTGCGGGCGACGGTGGCGATGCAGACGGCCAGCACGACCGCCATCGCGGGCGCGGTGAAGATCAGATAGCGCGGGTAGTAGATCGGTTCGTTGACGGCCGAGTAGATGACCACGAGCGCGGTGGGGATGACGAGCCATGCCGCGCAGGCGATCAACAGCCGGCGCAGGTCGCCGGACGGGGGCCGGACGCCGGCCAGCCGGGCGGCGACCGCCGCCACGATGAGCACGGCGGACGCAATGGCGAACGGGACGCTGTGGTCGAAATACTGGCGCAGGATGATGTCGAACGCGTAATGCCAGCTGACCGGATAAATCCAGTTGACCTGCCACACCTGGGCGTGGGCGAACACCATGAAGGGCGTCATGGCGGCGACCGCGGCGGCAGAACTGACCGCCCACCGAATCACCGGAGATTTCCGCGCTTTCGGGGGCGCCAACAGCGGCACCATTACGGCGTAAACCGGCACCAACAGCACCAGGTTCAGATTCAGCAGGATCGAGACCATCAATGCCAGCGCGTAGCAAACCCACAATCGGGGCTTGTCGCGCCGGACGGCGGCGACGAGCAATACCGTGAGCCAGGCCGCCGCGGCGGCGGCGAAGGCATACGGGCGCGCCTCGATGCCCGCCCAGGTGGTGCGCGGCAGGATGGCGAACATGACGCCCGCGCACACCGCGACCGGCCGGGTCGAGAACTGCCTGGTGAAGACCGTGACACCCGCGGCCGCGGCGCCCACCGCCAGGGCGCTGGGCGCCCGTGACCAGAATTCGGTCGGCGGAAACAGCGCGAACCACCCGTGCATCAGCAGGTAGTACAGCCCGTGCACCGCGTCGATGTGGCCCAGCAGCCGCCACAGCTCCGCCAGCGTGCGGCTCCCCGCCGCCGATATGGTCGCGCCCTCGTCGAACCACAGGGATGGTCGACAGGCCCAGGCGCCGCTGAGGACCGCTGCGAACGCGGCGATCGCCCACGGATCGAGCAACCGGCCGGGCGAACGGGCGGGCGCGGGCTGCTCGATCCGGTCCGCGACGGGCTGCTCGACGGTGGGCATGGACATGATGCTTGTCACTGTAAAGCTGAATCCGCGAGCCGCGTCACAAATGCCCCGGGCCAATTCACCGCCCGGCGTCCGCATTCCGCGAAAAGCGGCGTTATGCAACGCTTTCCGCCTCGGGCCCGGGCATTTGAATGTTTAGTCACCGGCGATATTGTCCGTTGACGCAGGGTGGCCCCGCAAATTGTGGACACGCCGCGCCACGCGGTGTCGCTAATCTGTTCCCTCTACAGCGGGCAAACGCGATACTGTCTTGGGTTGGCTGACCAACCGAAACTGGGAGGGTAGATGGGCGCCTATCGGACTGTGGTGGTGGGAACCGACGGCTCGGACTCGTCAATGCGCGCGGTAGACAGGGCGGCGCAGATCGCCGGGCAGGACGCCAAGCTGATCGTCGCCTCGGCGTACCTGCCCCAGCATGAGGACACCCGGGCCGCCGACGTGCTGCGGGACGAGAGCTACAAGGTGTCCGGCACCGCGCCCATTTACGCGATCCTGCAGGACGCCAAGGAGCGGGCGCACAAGGCCGGGGCCAAGAACGTCGAGGAGCGCCCGATCGAAGGCGCTCCGGTCGACGCGCTGGTCAAGCTGGCCGAGGACGAGAAGGCCGACCTGCTGGTCGTCGGGAACGTCGGACTGAGCACGATCGCCGGCCGCCTGCTGGGATCGGTGCCGGCCAACGTGTCGCGCCGGGCGAAGGTCGACGTGCTGATCGTCCACACCACGTCGTAGCGTCGCCGGCGGCAGGGGTCCTACCAGCCCCGCTCGCGCCATTCCGCCAGGTGAGGGCGTTCGGCGCCGAGAACCGTGTCATCGCCGTGGCCGGGATAGACGACCGTGGAGTCGTCGTACACGTCGAACACGCGGGTCGTGACGTCATCGAGTAGCCGGGTGAAATCGCCCTTCTGCCACGTCTTCCCGACGCCGCCCGGGAACAGGCAGTCGCCGGTGAACAGCTGGGTGACCCCGCCCGTCGCCGGGCCGTCGAGGGCGAGCGCGACCGAGCCGGGCGTGTGTCCGCGCAGGTGGATCACCTTGAACTGCAGCTCGCCGATCTGGACGGTGTCACCGTGCGCCAGCAAACGGTCCGGTTTGACCGGCAGCGGCTCGGCGTCGATCTCGTGGGCGGCGGTCGGCGCCCCGGTGGCCGCGGCCACGGCCTCGAGCGCCTGCCAGTGGTCGAAGTGCTGATGGCTGGTCACGATCAGCGACACCTTGGGCGCGTTCCGCCGGATCAGGCCGATGAGGGTGTCCGCGTCGTTGGCGGCGTCGATCAACAACGTTTCGCCGGTGGCGGAACACGTCACCAGATACGCGTTGTTGTCCATGGGGCCCACCGACGCCTTTAGGATCGTGGCGCCGGGTAGGGTCCGGCGGGCCGCGGTGCCGGGGTCGACGTGTCCGGTGTAGTCGTCGCTCGGCTCGACAGCGGACTGGCCTGAGGCGGTCATAGCGGCCACGTTACTGGTCGAACGTTGCTTGTCGGTATGGGCACATAGCATGGAATGCGCCGTGCGCATCAACGGCTGCAATACGCAAAAGATCCACTGAGAGAGGGCAGCGTGGCTGACCGCCTGATCGTCAAGGGCGCCCGCGAACACAACCTGCGGGGCGTCGACCTCGACCTGCCGCGTGACGCGCTGATCGTCTTCACCGGCCTGTCGGGGTCGGGTAAATCGTCGCTGGCGTTCGACACGATTTTCGCCGAGGGGCAGCGCCGTTACGTGGAGTCGCTGTCGGCCTACGCCCGCCAGTTCCTGGGCCAGATGGACAAGCCGGACGTCGACTTCATCGAGGGCCTGTCCCCGGCGGTGTCCATCGACCAGAAGTCGACCAACCGCAACCCGCGCTCGACCGTCGGGACCATCACCGAGGTGTACGACTACCTCCGGCTGCTCTACGCGCGCGCCGGAACGCCGCACTGCCCCGTCTGCGGCGAGCGGATCGCCCGCCAGACGCCGCAGCAAATCGTCGACCAGGTGCTGGCCATGCCCGAAGGCACCCGATTCCTGGTGCTCGCCCCGGTGGTGCGCACCCGCAAGGGCGAGTTCGCGGACCTGTTCGAGAAGCTGAACGCGCAGGGCTACAGCCGGGTGCGGGTCGACGGCGTGGTGCACCCGCTGACCGACCCGCCCAAGCTGAAGAAGCAGGAGAAGCACGACATCGAGGTGGTGGTGGACCGCCTCACCGTCAAGGCCAGCGCCAAGCAGCGGCTCACGGATTCGGTCGAGACCGCGCTGAACCTGGCCGACGGCATCGTCGTGCTGGAATTCGTCGACCACGAACACGACGCCCACAACCGCGAGCAGCGGTTCTCCGAGAAGCTGGCCTGCCCCAACGGGCACGCGCTGGCGGTCGACGACCTGGAGCCGCGCTCGTTCTCGTTCAACTCGCCCTACGGCGCCTGCCCCGAGTGCACCGGCCTGGGCATCCGCAAGGAGGTCGACCCCGACCTGGTGGTGCCCGATCCCGAGCGCACGCTGGCCGAGGGCGCGGTGGCGCCGTGGTCGACGGGCCACACCGCGGAGTACTTCACCCGGATGATGGCCGGGCTCGGCGACGAGCTGGGCTTCGACGTCGACACGCCGTGGCGCAAGCTGCCGGCCAAGGCCCGCAAGGCGATCCTCGAGGGATCCGACCACCAGGTGCACGTGCGCTACCGCAACCGCTATGGCCGAACCCGTTCGTACTACGCCGATTTCGAGGGCGTGCTGGCGTTCCTGCAGCGCAAGATGGCCCAGACCGAGTCCGAGCAGATGAAGGAACGCTACGAGGGCTTCATGCGCGACGTGCCCTGCCCGGAGTGCGAGGGGACCCGGCTCAGGCCGGAGATCCTGGCCGTGACGCTGGCCGCCGGGGGCAGGGGCGCCAAGTCGATCGCCGAGGTGTCCGAGCTGTCGATCTCGGACTGCTCGGACTTCCTCAACGCGCTCACCCTGGGGCCGCGCGAGCAGGCGATCGCCGGGCAGGTGCTCAAGGAGATCCAGTCGCGGCTGGGCTTTCTGCTCGACGTGGGGCTGGACTATCTGTCGTTGTCGCGCGCGGCGGCGACGCTGTCCGGCGGTGAGGCCCAACGCATCCGGCTGGCCACCCAGATCGGGTCCGGCCTGGTGGGCGTGCTCTATGTGCTCGACGAGCCGTCGATCGGGCTGCACCAGCGCGACAACCGGCGGCTCATCGAAACCCTTACGCGGCTAAGGGATTTGGGTAACACGCTGATCGTCGTCGAACACGACGAGGACACCATCGCCCATGCCGACTGGATCGTCGACATCGGTCCGCGGGCCGGTGAACACGGCGGCGAGATCGTGCACAGCGGGACCTACAGCGAGCTGCTGGCCAACAAGGACTCGATCACCGGCGCCTTCCTGTCGGGCAAGGAATCCATCGCGATGCCCGCGATCCGGCGTGCGATAGACCGCAAGCGCCAGCTCACCGTCGTCGGCGCCCGCGAGCACAACCTGCGCGGCATCGACGTCTCGTTCCCGCTCGGTGTGCTCACCTCGGTCACCGGGGTGTCCGGCTCCGGGAAGTCGACGCTGGTCAACGACATCCTGGCCACGGTGCTGGCCAACCGGCTCAACGGAGCCCGGCTGGTCCCGGGGCGGCACACCCGGGTGACGGGTCTGGACCACCTGGACAAGCTGGTGCGGGTGGACCAGTCGCCGATCGGTCGCACGCCGCGGTCCAACCCGGCCACCTACACCGGGGTGTTCGACAAGATCCGCACCCTGTTCGCGGCCACCACGGAGGCGAAAGTCCGTGGCTACCAACCGGGCCGGTTCTCGTTCAACGTCAAGGGCGGCCGCTGCGAGGCGTGCACGGGTGACGGCACCATCAAGATCGAGATGAACTTCCTGCCCGACGTGTACGTGCCGTGCGAGGTCTGCCACGGCGCGCGCTACAACCGCGAAACCCTCGAGGTGCACTACAAGGGCAAGACCATCTCCGAAGTGCTGGACATGTCGATCGAGGAGGCGGCGGGGTTCTTCGAGCCGATCACCGGCATTCACCGCTATCTGCGCACGCTCGTCGACGTCGGCCTGGGTTACGTCCGGCTGGGCCAGCCCGCCCCGACGCTGTCCGGGGGTGAGGCGCAGCGCGTCAAGCTGGCCGCGGAGTTGCAGAAGCGGTCGACGGGGCGGACCATCTACATCCTCGACGAGCCCACCACCGGACTGCATTTCGACGACATCCGCAAGCTGCTGAGCGTCATCAACGGCCTTGTCGACAAGGGCAATACGGTGATCGTGATCGAGCACAACCTGGACGTCATCAAGACGTCGGACTGGATCGTCGACATGGGGCCCGAGGGTGGCGCCGAGGGCGGAACCGTTGTCGCCGAGGGCACCCCGGAGGACATCGCCGCGGTGCCGGAGAGCTACACCGGGAAATTCCTCGCCGAGGTCATCGGCCGCGCCGCCCCGCCGCAGCGGTCCAACCGGCGGCGCAAAGTCACCGCCTGACCGGTCGTCAGCCGGGGATCTTGGTCGCCATCTGGTTTGCGATCAGCCTGGCCTCGTTGATGATCCTGGGTCCGCAGACGTTGACGTCGAGGACCACGTTGGACACCGCCAACAGGACGTGCTGGCACACCACCGGGCTGTTGGCCAGCGTGTGCTGCAGGGCGATATCGGGCGGATTGCCGCTGATCTGCCCGAAGGTCCATTGGATTGGTGCTTTGTCGCCGGTCTGCGTCACGGTTTTCCCGCCGCAGTCCCGCCACTGCGGCCACTGACCGTTCACGAACCCCCGGGCCTGGTCGGCGGACGCGAAGATCACCGCGCCCTGGACCACGACGTAGCCGGGGTTGCTCTGCGGCTTCTTCATCAGCTGGGCGAGCATTGCGGTGTAGCCGCTGCTCTTGTACGTGCGGGTTTGGAAACCGATGAACGCTCCGACGCATTTGTCGTCGGACAGCGTGCTGTTGGGGTCGGGGTCCGTCATCTCGGTCGTGCTGCCGTCGACGATGATGCCGGTGGTGCCGACCAGCGTGTTGACCTGGTCGACCGGAAGCAGCAGCGAATTCAGTTGTGCGGGAGCCACTGTGGGGGCGGCGCTGCTGGTCACTGCGCTCGAGGTGGGTGCCGCGATTGTCGTGCTGGTGGTGGGGCCCCCGGGCTGCGTGGCCCCCGACTTGTCGACGGCCAACCACACCCCGGTGCCCGCGATGACCGCGACGACGACCGCGAGCGCGCCGATGACCAGCCCCAGCCTGCGCTTGGGCGGCACCACCGGGGGCGCCCACGGCGCGGCGGGCGGAGCGGCGAACCACGTCGGATGGGGCGGTGCCGGCTCGGGCCGAAACTGCTCCACGCGCGCCGGCGGCGCGAAATACCGGCTGTGCTGGATCAATTCGGTCGCCTGGCGTTGGTCGGGCGTGCTCAGCGCGCGCAGGGCCGCTTTCGCGAGATCGCCCGCCGTGACGTAGCGGTCGTTGGGATCCTTGGCCATGCCGCGCGCGATGACCTCGTCGAACGCCGCCGGGACGGCGGGATTGCGTTGGCTGGGGCGCGGGATGGGCTCGACCAGGTGGGCGGCCATCAGCGCGCTCAGGCTGGTGGTCTGAAAAGGTCTTGTGCCCGTGAGGCATTCGAAAAGAAGGCAGGCCAGAGCGTAGATGTCGACGCGGTAGGTGGTCTCGTCGTCGCCGAATCGCTCCGGGGCCATGTAGTTCCAGCTGCCGATGGCGGCGCCGGTCTTGGTCAGCCGCTGGTCGGTGGCCGCGGCGGCGATGCCGAAGTCCACCAGATAGGCGAAGTCGCCCTCGGTGAGCAGGATGTTCTCGGGCTTGATGTCACGGTGAATGACGCCGGCGCGGTGCGCGGCGTCCAGGGCGGAAGCAACCTGTTCGACAATCGCGACCGCGCGCGGGGGTGGCAGCGGCCCGGATCGGCCGAGCACGGTGCCCACGTCGCGCCCCTCGATGAGGCGCATGTCGATGAACACCTGACCGTCGAGCTCGCCGAAATCGTGGATCGGGACGATGTGCGGTTCCTGCAGTCGGCCCGCGGTCCGCGCTTCGCGTTGCATGCGCCGGCGGAAGACGTCGTCGGAGCTGACCTGTTCGGACACCAGCTTGAGCGCCACCACGCGATCCTTGACGGTGTCGTAGGCCTCGTAGACCTCGCCCATTCCGCCGCGGCCCAGCAGTCGCCGCAGCCGGTAGGGCCCAAACTGGCTCCCTATCCGCGAATTCGGCTGCGTTTCACTCATCGACGTCCCCCCGGCGCTGCGCGACTTCCCTAGCCCTCGTCCGTACGCATCGACGCGCGAATCTGGGCCAACCGCTCGGCGGCGGCGCGCTCGCGCTCGTCGTATTGCTCGGCGACGGAACGGCCCTCGGGGGACTCGGCGTCCAGCTCCGCGTCGCCCAGAGACGTCGCGTAGCGATTTTCGATCTTCTCGCGCACGGACTCGAAGGTCGGTACGCCGGCGCTGTCATACCCGGGGTCGGGCGGGGTGCTGCCGGGCGTTTCCGGTTCGTCGGGCATGGTCGTTACGCTACTGAACCCCGGCGTGGTCCCGCCGCTCCCGTTCCCGATACCGGACCATCTGTTCCCAGTACACCAGTGTCAGCGCCATCTGCACCGCGACGGCGGCCGCGGCGGGCAGCGCACGACGCCGCCCGGCGGCGACGACGGCCCCCAGCGCGGCCACCGACGTCAGCGCGCTGACCACCAGGGCCCCGTCCCGGGGCCGGCGGCTGATCCACATCTCCTCGCCCAGCATCGCCCGGGTCGACCAGGCCCGCTCGTGCGCCGGCTTGCCGAAGACGAACGGGTTGACCGCCATCCACGACGCAATCCACGCCGCATGGCTCCAGCGCCGCGTCCAGGGGGGCACCAGGATCAGCGGGGTGCTCGCCCAGCGGGTCCAGGCGCTCCACGGATTGCAGTGCCGCGCAAAGATCGCACGCCGAAGCCGTGCAACCGACGGCACCCGCGCCTACCGCCTGGCGGGGGAATGGTCGGCCGGTACGACGACCGGGGTGGGGGGCGCGGGCGGTGCGGCGCCGGGCAACGAAGTCCGCGGAATTCCCGGCGTGCCCAGCCGGCCCGCCAGCCATGGCAACGCTGTGGCGAAGACGCGGTCCGCGAACTGCCAATCGTGCCTGCCGGGCTGCGCCAGCACCGCGCAGTCGATCCCGTTGGCGCGCCCCACCGCACACAGCGAATAGGCGGCCGCCGTCTGGTTACCGGGATCGGCGGCCGCCTCCCGGCTGGCGAGGTGGATCGCCCCGATGTCGGTGCCGCCCACCTCGCGGCGTGCCGCCGGCGAGCCGTCGGAGGAGATCGCGAACCAGCCGGCCACGTCGCCGTAGGGGCCGTGCCGGCCGATCACCGTGGTCGGGTCGAATGCCGCCCATGCGTCGGCGTTTCCGCCGAACAGCCGGGCGATGGTTTGGGCCTTGTTGCCGGCGTTCGGGTAGAAGTCGCCGGCGACGTCGACGAACGCGCTGAACATGTCGGGGTGCATGACGGTCAGGTCGACGGCGCAGGTTCCCCCCATCGACCAGCCGGCGACGCCCCAGTGGGTCCGATCGGGGCTGACGCCGAACTTGGACACCATGTAAGGCACCACGTCCTTGGTCAGATGGTCCGCGGCGTTACCGCGGACGCCGTTGACGCATTCGGTGTCGTTGTTGAAGGCCCCGCCGGAGTCGACGAACACCAGCACCGGCGCCTTGCCGCCGTGGGTGGCGGCGAAGTCGTCAATCGTCTTGACGGCGTTGCCCGCCCGCGTCCAGTCGGCGGGGGTGTTGAACTGGCCGCCGATCATCATCACTGTGGGCAGCGCCGGCGGCGGGCTGCTGGTGAACCATTCGGGCGGCAGGTAAACCAGTTCGCCGCGGTGTTTGAAGTGCGATGCGTCGGAAGGGATCACGACGGGAACCACGCTGCCGTGCGCCGGTCGCGCCCGTTTGGCGGCCAGGGCGGTGACGGTGGCCGGGTCGGTTTGATCCGGCAGGGGACCGGAGGTGAGCTGGTTCCACGCCGCCTGCACGGTGGGGAAGTAGCCCACCCACAGGTTGAGCACCAGCGCGGCGCACAGGGCGCACAGCGGCACGGCCAGCAGCCCGGCCCCGCGGCGCCAGCCGCGGGCGCCGCGCCACCCCAGGATCAGGACCGCGGCCGCCATGCCGGTCAGCGTGATCCACACCCACAGCGCGGCCGGCGCGGGATCGTCGGACAGGCCGCGGTCGACGATGTACCAGTGCGTCAGGTAGGCGGCGGCGGCACCGGCCAGCGCGGCCGTCGGCAACCACACCGTCCGCCACCGGCGCGACCGCCAGCCGACGGCCAGCGTCAGGACCACCGCGGTCACCACCTGGATCGTGGTGGGCACCCAGCCGTGCATCAGCGACGTGTGACTACTTGCCAGCAACTGCGTCATGGCTGTGGTCGTCGGCGCAATCACGGCATTCATT
This sequence comes from Mycobacterium paraseoulense, assembly GCF_010731655.1. Lineage (NCBI taxonomy): Bacteria > Bacillati > Actinomycetota > Actinomycetes > Mycobacteriales > Mycobacteriaceae > Mycobacterium > Mycobacterium paraseoulense. Next base: position 473,642 of record NZ_AP022619.1, read on the forward strand.
GTGATCCATTGTTAACCGGCCTGGAACATATTCACCGAATGTTCGCAATGGGACCGGCCGCCTGTCCCGCGGCCGGCTAGTGCGGCTTGGCCAGCGGAAACGGCAGGGTTTCGCGGATGCTGCGGCCGGTTATGAGCATGACGAGCCGATCGATGCCCATGCCGAGCCCGCCGGTGGGCGGCATCGCATATTCCATGGCTTGCAGGAAATCCTCGTCGAGCTCCATCGCCTCGGGATCCCCGCCGGCGGCCAACAGGGACTGCTCCTGCAGTCGGCGCCGCTGCTCCACCGGGTCGGTCAGCTCGCTGTACGCGGTGCCCAGCTCGATTCCCCACGCCACCAGGTCCCACCGCTCGGCGACGCCGTGCCTGCTGCGGTGCGGCCGGGTCAGCGGCGAGACGGAGGTGGGGAAGTCGATGTAGAAGGTCGGCCGGTCGGTCCGGTCCTCGACCAGGTGCTCGTAGAGCTCCAGCACCACGGCGCCGGCGTCCCACTGCGCCCGATACGGAATGTGTGCGGCGTCGGCCAGTTTGCGCAAGACGGACAACGGGGTGTCCGGATCGACGTGTTCCCCGAGGGCTTCGGACACCGCGTCGTGCACGGTCTTGACCGGCCAGTCGCCGGAGATGTCGACCGGTTGCAGGCGGCCGCCGGCGCCGTCAGCGGGCCGCAGCACGCTCTGCTCCCCGTGGGCGGCCTGCGCGGCGTTTTGGATGAGCTCCCGGCAGCCGTCGATCCAGACCGTGTAGTCGGCGTGCGCCTGGTAGGCCTCCAGCAGGGTGAACTCCGGGTTGTGGCTGAAGTCGACACCCTCGTTGCGGAAGGCCCGGCCCAGCTCGAACACCCGCTCGACGCCGCCGACGCACAACCGCTTCAGGTACAGCTCGGGCGCGATGCGCAGGAACAGGTCCATGTCGTAGGTGTTGATGTGGGTGACGAACGGCCGGGCGGTGGCACCACCGTGGATCTGCTGCAGGATCGGCGTCTCGACCTCGATGAAACCCTTGGCGAACAAGGTCTCCCGCACGGAGCGCAGGACGCTGCTGCGCGCCGTGATCAGCTCGCGCGACTCGGGGTTGACCGCCAGGTCGACGTAACGGGTCCGCACCCGCGCCTCCGGGTCGGTGAGGCCCTTCCACTTGTTCGGCATCGGCCGCAGGCACTTACCGATCATCCGCCAGTCGTGCACGATCAATGAGCGGGTGCCGTTCTTGGAAAATCCCATGTGCCCGGTCATTTCGACGAGGTCGCCGAGGTCGATCGCCGCGGTGAAATCCGCGGTGCGCCCACGCTCCAGGCGCGAATTGTCCAGCAGCGCCTGCAATTCGCCCGACCAGTCCCGCAGCTGGGCGAACAACACCCCGCCGTAGTCGCGTATCCGCAGGATCCGGCCCGACACGGAGACGGTTTCCTGATCGTCGGCTTCCAGCGCGCGGGCGACGGTGTGGCTGGGCGGAGACCCCACCGGGTAGGCGTCAATGCCCTTGCGGCGCAGTACCTTCAGCTTGGCCAGGCGCACCCGCACCTGCTCGGGCAGGCGGGCTCTGGACTCTTCCAGCTCCGCGTCGTCGCGTCGCTGCTGCAACTCGCTGACGTCGGGCGCCGAGCCGTCGTGGTGCAGCAGGCCCGACTCCACCAGCCTGGACGGCACCGCGGGGTGATGACCGGTGTGCACCCGGTCGCGCCGGGTGAACGGCAGCACCAGGAAGCCCTCCGCGATCACCGAGGCGACGCCGACCCGGGGAATCAGGCGCGCATCCTCGTAGCAGGCGTAGCGCGGAACCCATTCGGGTTGGTACTTCATGTTCGAGCGGTACAGCGTCTCCAGCTGCCACCACCGCGAGAAGAACAGCAACAGCCCTCGCCACAACCGGGCGACCGGTCCGGCGCCCAGCTGGGCGCCCTGTTCGAACGCCGAGCGGAACATCGCGAAGTTCAGCGAAATGCGGCTGATGCCAAGGGTTTCGGCGGTCAGGGCGAGCTCGCTGACCATGAGCTCGATGGTGCCGTTGGGGGACTGCGGGGAGCGGCGCATCAAATCCAGGGAAACGCCGGTGGTTCCCCACGGAACCAGCGACAGCATCGCCGCGACCGCGCCGTCGCGGTCCAACGCCTCGACCAGCAGGCAATCGCCGTCCGCCGGGTCGCCGAGCCGGCCCAGCGCCATCGAGAAGCCGCGCTCGGTCTGGGTGTCGCGCCAGGCGTCGGCGCGGGTGATGGTCTCGGCCATCTCCTCGGCCGAGATGTCGCGGTGCCGCCGGATGCGTACGGTCAGCCCGGCCCGGCGGGCCCGCGTCACGGCCTGGCGCACCCCGCGCATGTCGGGGCCGGACAGGCGGAAGTCGGCGGTTCGCAGAATCGCCTCGTCGCCAAGCTCGAGCGCGTTGAGCCCGGCTTCCCGGTATACCCGCGCCCCCTGTGTGCTGGCGCCCATGACGCCCGGCGCCCAGCCGTAGCTCTGGCACAACCCCAGCCAGGCGTCGATGGCCTGGGGCCAGGCCCGCGGGTCGCCGATCGGGTCGCCGCTGGCCAGGCAGACCCCGACTTCGACGCGGTAGGTGATGGCGGCGCGACCGCTCTGTGCGAACACCACCGACTTGTCGCGGCGGGTCGCGAAGTAACCGAGCGAGTCGTTCTTGCCGTACAGCTCGAGGAGCCCACGGATGGCGGACTCGTCCTCACCGGTCAGCGCGTTCTCCGCGCGCTGGGACTGGAAGAGCACGATGGTCGCCAGGATCAGCGCCAGCGCGCCGAAGAGGCCGAAGATCGCGTTGAGGAAGACGTGCGGCTTGCCGGTGAACAGGTCCGGGTCGGCCAGGGCGAACCCGACGACCCGGTTGGCCACGTAGGGCAGGCGGTCCGGGCGGGCCAGCGTTCCGGGCCACAACTCCACCATTCCCCAGGACAACAGGATTCCGACCACGTCCCCGGCGACCAGCACCGCGGCCGCCTTGACCAGGGCGCCCTTGCGGACCTTCGCCCAGAACTCCCGGTAGGACAGCACCAGCAGGACGATCGCGACGATGTGCACCGCGAACCCGAGGTTTTCCCCGAAGGTTTCGGCCGCTGTGTTGTCGCCCGCGGCCATGTCGGCGACGTTCAACCCCGCGGCGAGGATCATCTGGCCCAGTAACACCAGCCAGGCAATCCGTTTCCGGGCGCTCAGGGCCCCCGCCAGCAACGCCAGCACGAAGGACCAGGCGATGCTCGTGTCGGGGAAGTTGAACAGGTAGTCGTTGATGAACTCGCGCGGGACCTTGATCATCCACCGGATCGCGGGGGACACGCTGGCCAGCAGCGACACCGTGGCGATGACGCCCACGATCCACCCGGCCGCCGCCGGCACCCAGCGATACCGGGAATGCGACCGGCCGCGGGGTCCCGAACGGGACCCCGACCGTGATGAAGCGAGTGTCACAGACCGCGAGGATATGCCCTCAGTCCGTGAAAAGCTTGACGAAGCGCTAAGAGCGGCCGGCAAGATTCGTCCGGTTGCGGACGGGTGCCGATGCTCGCCGGGCGCGAGGCCGGAGGCGAAGTACGAACTGCCGCCCCGTGGCTGCTAAACTAGCGTTCGCGACCATCCCGGCGAAGGCCAGGAACAGTTAAGTGGAGCCCCACTCCCACCGCGAGCCACGAGATTCTTCAAGGCTTTGCGGTCCGGTCACAGGCATCGCGCATGTCTGTTCCGCGAGCGACGCGGGCGGCTTGACCACTGGCAAGCCGCGATCGGTCGGCATTGGGCCCTGCTATTGCAGGGCTTTTCTGCTGGTGGTGTGGTGTTTCCGCCGCTGAATCCGACTCGGACCCAGGCCCCGGCCGCCGATGCGAGATACATACAAGCCCAACAAGGGAGGCCCCATCAGCACTGAGACCCGCGTCAACGAGCGCATCCGCGTACCTGAAGTCAGATTGATCGGACCTGGGGGAGAGCAGGTAGGCATAGTGCGCATCGAAGACGCACTGCGCGTCGCTGCGGACGCCGATCTCGACCTTGTCGAAGTCGCCCCCAATGCCAGACCCCCCGTCTGCAAGATCATGGACTACGGCAAGTTCAAATACGAGGCGGCGCAAAAGGCGCGCGAATCCCGCCGCAACCAGCAGCAGACCGTCGTCAAAGAGCAAAAGCTGCGACCGAAGATCGACGATCACGATTACGAGACCAAGAAGGGTCACGTGATCCGCTTTCTGGAGGCGGGTTCGAAGGTGAAGGTCACCATCATGTTCCGCGGACGTGAGCAGTCGCGGCCCGAGCTGGGCTACCGCCTGTTACAGCGGCTGGGCGCGGACGTCGCCGAATACGGCTTCGTGGAAACGTCCGCCAAGCAGGACGGCCGCAACATGACGATGGTGCTGGCCCCGCACCGCGGCGCGAAGACCCGTGCCAGGGCGCGGCACCCCGAAGGCCCCGGCGAGGGGGCGGCGCCGGACGCCGATGCGGCCGTCGACACCAACCCTTCGCCCAACTGACCCGGCACGACACGGAAGAACTCGAGAGCAGAAGTAGAGGAAACATGCCCAAGGCCAAGACCCACAGCGGGGCTTCGAAGCGGTTCCGGCGCACCGGAACCGGCAAGATCGTCCGCCAGAAAGCCAACCGCCGGCACCTGTTGGAGCACAAGCCGTCGACCCGGACCCGGCGTCTGGAAGGCCGCACCACGGTGGCGGCCAACGACACCAAGCGGATCAACAAGCTGCTGAACGGCTGACCATCGCGCCGGACCCGGTGCCGGCGCCCCATCATTGACTTTTCAACGAGAGTAGGAACACCCATGGCACGCGTGAAGCGGGCGGTCAACGCCCACAAGAAGAGGCGCAGCATTCTCAAGGCCTCGAAGGGCTATCGCGGCCAGCGATCGCGGCTCTACCGCAAAGCCAAAGAGCAGCAGCTGCATTCGCTCAACTACGCCTACCGCGATCGCCGCGCGCGTAAGGGCGAGTTCCGGAAACTGTGGATCTCGCGGATCAACGCGGCCGCGCGCGCCAACGACATCACCTACAACCGGCTGATCCAGGGCCTCAAGGCCGCGGGCGTCGAGGTGGACCGCAAGAACCTCGCCGACATCGCGATCACCGACCCCGCGGCGTTCACGGCGCTGGTCGACGTCGCGCGGGCCGCGCTGCCCGAGGACGTCAACGCGCCGTCGGATTCCGGAGAGGCCGCCTAGCCCCTGCTGACCGAACGATCGGCCCGGGTTGCCGCGGCGGTCAAACTGCATCGCCACGTCGGTCGACGCCGGGCGGGGCGATTCCTCGCCGAAGGTCCCAACCTGGTCGAGGCGGCCGCCGCGCGCGGCCTCGTCCGCGACGTCTTCGTCACCGAAGCCGCCGGCGAGCGGTATGCGTCTTTGCTTGGTGCGCAAGCAGTTCCGGTGCATCTGGTCAACGAGCGGGCCGCGAAGGCGCTGTCCGACACCGTCACCCCCACCGGGCTGGTGGCGGTCTGCGAAATGCCGGCGACCCGGCTGGCGGACGTGCTGGCCGGCTCACCCCGGCTGATCGCGGTCGCCGTCGAGATCAGCGAGCCGGGCAATGCCGGCACGCTCATCCGCATCGCCGACGCGATGGGCGCGCACGGCGTGATCCTCGGGGGCCACAGCGTCGACCCGTACAACGGCAAGTGCCTGCGCGCCTCGACCGGCAGCATCTTCTCCATTCCGGTGGTCGCCGCGACCGACACGGCCGCCGCGCTGGATGCGGTGCGCGACGCCGGGCTGCAGGTGCTGGCCGGCACGGTGGACGGCGAGACCCGCCTCGACGAGGCCGGCCCGCTGCTCGCCAGGCCGACGGCCTGGCTGTTCGGGCCCGAATCACACGGCCTGCCAACCGACATCGCGGGGGCGGCGGACCACCGCGTGCGCATCCCGATGTCCGGCGGTGCGGAAAGCCTGAACGTGGCCTCCGCCGCGGCCATCTGCCTCTACCAGAGCGCCCAGGCGCTGGGCACGTTCAAGCGGCCCTGACGCGCGCCCGGGCGGGCCGCAGCCCCGCCAGCGACAGCGTCCCGTGCACCAGCGAGCCCGCCCGCTCCATGAGCGCCTTCGCGGGGTCGAGCGGCGAACGGGGAGCGAGGCGGGGACGGGGAGGGAAATAATGCATCGGCAGCCCGCGGCGGTCGCGGGGCGGCGCCATGAACGTCGGCGCCTCCACCAGCGGCGCATCGCTGGGCAACCGGCCCTCGGCGCGGCGGTAGGCGGCCAGCGCGCGCGGGTGCAGCCGGATCTCGTCCGGAACCGCCAGGAAGGCGAGTTCGACGAGCTTGCCGAACAGCCGCAGCAGCACCTCGTCGCCCGGCGTCCAGCGCATGCCGGCCTTCTCGCGGACCGCGGGCTCGAACAGGCCCGCGGCGATCCAGCGCTGGCCGGCCACCAGCGGCTTGAACATCTGGTCCCAGATCGGCGTGGGCATCAACACGAATTTCGGTTTGGGGATCCGGATTTGGAAGATGTCCAGCGTCGCGCGGTTGATTTCCAGCTCCTCGCGGCACACCCGGTCCCAGTACTCCTGAAACTCCTCCCAGGAGCCGGGCACCGGTCGCATGCTCATCCCGTACATCCGGTACCACCGCACGTGCTCGTCGAACAGCTGGCGCTTCTCGGCCTCCGTCAGGCCGCCGCAGAAGTACTCGGCCACCTTGATCACCAGCATGAAGAAGGTGGCGTGCGCCCAGTAGAACGTTTCCGGATTCAGCGCGTGATAGCGGCGCCCGGACGCGTCGACGCCCTTGATGGTGTGGTGGTAGCTCTTGATCTGCCGCCCGGTCGCCGCGGCCCGGTCGCCGTCGTAGACGACGCCCATGATCGGGTACACCGAGCGGGCCACCCGCTGCAGGGGCTCGCGCAGCAGGATCGAATGCTCCTCGACGCCCGCCCCCAGCTCCGGATACATGTTCTGGATCGCTCCGATCCACACGCCCATCATTCCGGTGCGCAGATCGCCAAAGTACTTCCAGGTCAGGGAATCTGGTCCGAGCGGATCGTCGGACTTCGCGGGAATGGCAGTCATCTCGGCCTCCTGCGCTCACGATAACTTTGACAACGTGCGTTGTCTACGATTTCGGCCCTGCGCGCCCGCGGGTGTTATCGAGCTTCCATAGTCGCGTGGCGCCGCTGTGATCAGGCGATATCGTGCGAGCTGTGACACAAACCGCGCGGCGTTGATTGCCCGCGTCCGTCGGGAGGAAATAACCTGGCCGGGTGGAACTCGCGGGTCGAGAATCGGATTCGGGCGGGCCCGACGAGCCGACCGTTACGCCATCCGATCCGCCGCGGTCTCCCGTCTCGGTGCACAGCGCAACGCAGTGGCTGCACGGCCGGAACCACAGCCCCGGCGCGGTGGCCTTCATCCGCCGGGCGCGACGGCTGCTCCCCGGCGACCCCGAGTTCGGTGACCCGCTCTCGACGGCCGGCGAGGGTGGTCCACGCGCCGCCGCGCGAGCCGCCGACCGGCTGCTCGGGGACCGCGACGCGGTGTCGCGGGAAGTCAGCCTGGGTGTGCTGCAGCTGTGGCAGGCGCTGACCGAGTCGGTGGCCCGTCGGCCGGCGAATCCCGAGGTGACGCTGGTCTTCACCGATCTGGTCGGTTTCTCGTCGTGGTCGCTGCAGGCCGGCGACGAGGCGGCCCTGACCCTGCTGCGACACGTGGCCCGGGCCGTCGAGCCGCCGCTGCTGGACGCGGGCGGCCACATCGTCAAGCGGATGGGCGACGGCCTGATGGCCGTCTTCGGCGATCCGACGGTCGCGGTGCGCGCCGTGCTGGCCGCCAAGGAGGCGTTGAAGTCGGTCGAGGTGGCCGGTCACACGCCGCGGATGCGGGCCGGCATCCACACCGGGCGGCCCCAGCGGCTGGCGTCCGATTGGCTCGGCGTCGACGTGAACATCGCCGCGCGGGTGATGGAACGCGCCAGCAAGGGTGGGGTGATGGTGTCGAGTTCGACACTCGACCTGATCGCCCAGAGCGAACTCGACGCGATGGGTGTCGTCGCCAAACGCGCACGTAAACCACTGTTTGCGGGCAAGACCCCGGGCATGCCGCCCGACTTGGCGATATATCGTTTGCGAACTCATAGGGAGTTGACAGCGCCCGATCACGACGCCGAGACAAACTAGCCGACATAATGGATGCAATGTTTGGGGGCATCCTTGCCCGGCTCGCCCGGGTCCAGTTCACGTTGGGTTACGTGGCGGTGCTGCTTGCCGTCAGCTGCGCCATCCTGGTCCTCGGCCCGCACGCCCATGACGTGCTGGTCGAGCGGGCCAGCACCAACCTGCACAACCTGGCGCATGGCCACGTGGGCACCCTGCTGGGCAGCGCGCTGGTCGTCGACGCCGGCCCGCTCTACTTCTGGCTGCCCTTTCTCACCTGCCTGCTCGCGCTCGGCGAGCTGCACCTGCGCACCATCCGGCTGGTAGTGGCCTTCGTCGTCGGCCACATCGGCGCGACGCTGGTCGTGGCCGCCGCCCTGGCCGCCGCGGTCGAGTTCGGCTGGCTGCCGCTGTCGATCACCCGCGCCAGCGACGTCGGGATGAGCTACGGCGCCCTGGCGGTGCTCGGCGCGATGACGGCGGTCATTCCCCAGCGCTGGCGGGCCCCCTGGGTCGGCTGGTGGGTGGCGGCGGGCCTGGCGTCGGCGATCATCGGCGGCGATTTCACCGACGCCGGCCACACCGTCGCCGTGGTGTTGGGTGTGCTGGTGTCCGCCCGATTCCGCCAGCCCATCCATTGGACCCCGGTGCGCTCCCTGATGCTGGTGGCCTCGTCGGGCTTCGGCTTCCTGGTCCTCGCCCACCACTGGGGAACGATGGCCGCGGCGCCCGCGTTCGGGATCCTGGGCGCGCTGGCGGCGCACAAGGCCGTGCAATTCGTCGCCGGGCGCGCCGCGCTGGGCGACGCCGCTCTGACCGGTGCGCAGCCGGCCACGGCGGGCTAGACACCGGGCCGCCCTTACTCCGAAGCGCCCGCCGGGGCGCACGCACCGCATCACTATGATCGGCACTTGCCGCTGGGCAACTTCCTCCCAGCCCCTCATCAGCAAGGAGAGTGTCGCCGCGTGGGTGCTCAGCCCGTCGACCTGTCGCCTAATGCCTTGGCCGAGGCGATCGGCGCCGCCCAGGAGGCGATCGCGCTCGCCGGCGATCTGGACACGCTTGCGCGCGTGAAGACCGAGCACCTCGGTGACCGCTCGCCGCTCGCGCTGGCGCGCCAAGCGCTGGCCGGCGTCCCCAAGGAGGAGCGCGCCGACGCGGGCAAGCGGGTCAACTCCGCGCGGACCGAGGTCCAGCGCAGCTACGACGAGCGACTGGCCGCGCTGCGCGCCGAACGTGACGCGGCGGTGCTGGTCGCCGAGAGCGTCGACGTCACGCTGCCGTCGACGCGTCAGCCACCCGGCGCCAGGCACCCGATCACCATGCTGGCGGAGCACGTCGCCGACACCTTCGTCGCGATGGGCTGGGAGCTGGCGGAGGGGCCGGAAGTCGAGACCGAGCAGTTCAACTTCGACGCCCTCAACTTCCCCGCCGACCACCCGGCGCGCAGCGAGCAGGACACCTTCTACATCGCGCCGGACGATTCCCGGCAGCTGCTGCGCACCCACACGTCGCCGGTGCAGGTGCGCACCCTGCTCGCTCACGAGCTGCCCGTCTACATCGTCTCGATCGGCCGCACCTTCCGCACCGACGAGCTCGACGCCACCCACACCCCGGTCTTCCACCAGGTCGAGGGGCTGGCGGTGGACCGTGGCCTGTCCATGGCGCACCTGCGGGGCACCCTCGACGCGTTCGCCCGCGCCGAGTTCGGCCCGGAGGCGCGCACCCGGATCCGGCCACACTTCTTCCCCTTCACCGAACCCTCCGCCGAGGTCGACGTGTGGTTCGTCGGCAAGAAGGGCGGCCCGGGCTGGGTGGAGTGGGGCGGCTGCGGCATGGTCCACCCCAACGTGTTGCGCGCCGCGGGGATCGACCCCGAGGAGTACTCCGGCTTCGCGTTCGGGATGGGCCTGGAACGCACCCTGCAGTTCCGCAACGGCATCCCCGACATGCGCGACATGGTCGAGGGCGACGTCCGGTTCTCGCTGCCGTTCGGGGTGGGTGACTGATGCGGGTCCCCTACAGCTGGCTGCGGGAGGTCGTGAACGCCGGCGCGCCGGGCTGGGATGTCGCGCCCGGCGATCTCGAGCAGACGCTGGTGCGGATCGGCCACGAGGTGGAGGAGGTCGTCACCCTCGGCCCGGTCGACGGCCCGCTGACGGTGGGGCGGGTGACCGCCATCGAGGAGCTCACCGGCTTCAAGAAGCCGATCCGCGCCTGCCGGGTCGACGTCGGCGACGGCAGGGACCGCGATATCGTCTGCGGCGCAACCAATTTCGCCGTCGGTGAGCTGGTTATCGTGGCGCTGCCCGGCACCACGCTGCCCGGCGGATTCGCCATCACGGCACGCAAGACCTACGGCCGCGACTCCGACGGCATGATCTGCTCGGCGGCCGAGCTCGGTTTGGGCGCCGACCATTCCGGGATCCTGGTGCTGCCGCCCGGCACCGCCGAACCGGGCGCCGCCGGCGCCGCGGTGCTGGGACTCGACGACGTGGTCTTTCACCTGGCGATCACCCCCGACCGCGGCTACTGCATGTCGGTGCGCGGACTGGCCCGGGAGGTCGCCTGCGCCTACGGCCTCGACTTCGTCGACCCGGCGGACGTCAAGCCGCTGCCCGCCGCCGGCGAGGCCTGGCCCCTGACCGTCCAGCCCGAAACCGGGGTACGGCGGTTCGCCCTGCGCCCCGTGACCGGCATCGACCCCGCCGCGGTGTCGCCGTGGTGGCTGCAACGCCGGCTGCTGCTGGCCGGCATCCGCGCGACCTCCCCGGCGGTGGACGTCACCAACTACGTGATGCTCGAACTCGGCCACCCCATGCACGCACACGACTGCGACCGCATCTGCGGGGGCCTCGCCGTGCGGTTCGCCCGCCCCGGCGAGACCGTCGTCACCCTCGACGACGTCGAGCGCCGGCTCGATCCGGCCGACGTCCTCATCGTCGACGACCGCGCGACCGCGGCGATCGGCGGGGTGATGGGCGCGGCGAGCACCGAGGTGCGCGCAGACTCCACCGACGTGCTGCTGGAGGCCGCCGTCTGGGACCCCGCCGCCGTCTCGCGCACCCAGCGCCGGCTGCACCTGCCCAGCGAGGCCGCCCGGCGCTACGAGCGCGGGGTGGACCCGGCGATCTCGGTGGCCGCGCTGGACCGGTGCGCCGCGCTGCTCGTCGACATCGCCGGGGGAGCGGTGTCGGAGAAGCTGACCGATTGGCGGGGCGACCCGCCAGTCGGCAACTCGGCCGCCGACTGGTCGCTGCCGCCGATCCGGATCCCCGCCGACCTGCCCGACCGCGTCGCCGGGGTGGCCTATCCCCCGGGGACCACCGCGCGGCGCCTGGCGCAGATCGGGGCTGTGGTGAGCGAGGACGGCGCGGCATTGACGGTGACGCCGCCGAGCTGGCGGCCCGACCTGCTGCAGCCCGCCGACCTCGTCGAGGAGGTGCTGCGGCTGGAGGGGCTGGAGGCCATTCCGTCGGTGCTGCCCGCGGCGCCCGCGGGCCGGGGCCTCACCGCGGGGCAGAAGCGTCGCCGCGCCATCGGCAGATCGCTCGCCCAATCCGGATACGTCGAGATCCTGCCGACGCCGTTCCTGCCCGCGGGCGTGTTCGACCTGTGGGGGTTGCCGGACGACGACCCGCGGCGCACCACCGCCCAGGTGCTCAATCCGCTGGAGGCCGACCGCCCGCATTTGGCCACCACGTTGCTGCCCGCGCTGCTGGAAGCCCTGGTGCGCAACGTGTCCCGCGGGCTGGTGGACGTCGCGCTGTACGCCCTGGCGCAGGTGGTGCAGCCGACCGAGGAGACCCGCGGCGTGCAGCCCATCCCCGTGCACCGCCGGCCGACCGACACCGAGATCGCGCAGCTGAACGCATCGTTGCCGCGCCAGCCGCAGCACGTCGCGGCCGTCCTGGCGGGCCTGCGCGAACGCCGCGGCCCGTGGGGTCCCGGCCGCCGCGCCGAGGCCGCCGACGCGTTCGAAGCGGCGCGCATCATCGCCCGCGCCAGCGGGGTCGAGGTGAGCCTGCGGGCGGCCCAGCACCTGCCCTGGCACCCCGGCCGGTGCGCCGAGGTGCTCGTCGGGGAGACCGTCGTCGGCCACGCCGGGCAGCTGCACCCGGCCGTGATCGAGCGCTCCGGCCTGCCGAAGGACACCTGCGCCGTCGAACTCAACCTCGACGCGATCCCGATCGCGGTGGCGTTGCCGGCACCCAAGGTGTCGCCGTTCCCGGCCGTCTTCCAGGACCTCAGCCTGGTGGTGCCCGCGCACGTGCCGGCAAAGGCGGTGGCCGATGCCGTCCGGGAGGGCGCCGGCGAGCTGCTCGAAGACCTGCAACTGTTCGACGTCTTCACCGGCCCGCAGGTCGGCGAGGGCCGCAAGTCGCTGACGTTCGCGCTGCGCTTCCGCGCGCCGGACCGCACGCTGACCGAGGACGACGCCAGCGCGGCCCGCGACGCCGCGGTCCGCCGCGCCGCCGGGGCGGTCGGGGCGGAACTGCGCGCCTGACACCGTCGGGAATGGATTTGCAAAGCACTGCATAACCATGCAGAATCGGCGGAATGGCCGATGCACTGAAGGTGGCGGTTGCCGGGGCCAGCGGCTATGCGGGCGGGGAAATCCTGCGCCTGCTGCTCGGGCATCCCGCGCACGCGGACGGCCGCCTCGCCATCGGGTCGCTGACCGCCGCCACCAGCGCCGGCAGCGCGCTCGGCGAACACCATCCGCACCTGACGCCGCTGGCTCAGCGGGTGGTCGAGCCCACCGACCTCGCCGTGCTCGCCGACCACGACGTGGTGTTTGTGGCCCTGCCGCACGGGCATTCGGCGGCGCTGGCCGATCAACTCGGCCCCGAGACGCTGATCGTCGACTGCGGCGCCGACTTCCGGCTGACCGACGCCGCCGACTGGGAGCGGTTCTACGGCTCCGCGCACGCCGGCAGCTGGCCGTACGGGCTGCCGGAACTGCCGGGCGCGCGGGAGCGGCTGCGCGGTGCGCGCCGCGTCGCGGTGCCGGGCTGCTACCCGACCGCCGCGCTGCTGGCGTTGCTGCCCGCCGTGGCCGAGGACCTCATCGAGCCGGCGGTCACGGTGGTCGCCGTCAGCGGCACCTCCGGGGCCGGCCGCGCCGCCAAGACCGACCTGCTGGGCTCCGAGGTGATCGGGTCCGCGCGGGCCTACAACATTGCGGGCGCCCACCGGCACACCCCGGAGATCGCCCAGGGCCTGCGGGCCGTCACCGACCGCGACGTCACGGTGTCGTTCACGCCGGTGTTGATCCCGACGTCGCGCGGCATCCTGGCCACCTGCACCGCGCGTACCCGCTCGCCGCTGTCGCAGCTGCGGGCGGCCTACGAAAAGGCTTACGACGCGGAACCTTTCGTCCACCTGCTGCCCGAGGGACAGTTGCCCCGCACCGGGTCGGTGATCGGCAGCAACGCGGCGCACCTCGCGGTCGCGGTGGACGAGGCCGCAAGTGTGTTCGTGGCGATCGCCGCCATCGACAACCTGGTCAAGGGCACCGGCGGCGCCGCGGTGCAGGCGATGAACCTGGCGCTGGGCTGGCCGGAGACGGAAGGCCTCTCGGTGGTCGGGGTCGCGCCGTGACCCGCGCCGGCGACGATGACGCCGGCGCAGCCGGGGTAGGAGGAGCGGCGCCATCTGTCGTAGCGGCCGAGGCGCGCCTGGTGCGCGAACAGGGCGTCACCGCCCCGGCGGGGTTCCGGGCCGCCGGCATCGCCGCGGGCATCAAGGCGTCGGGCAACCGCGACCTGGCCCTGGTCTTCAACGAGGGACCCGACTACGCGGCCGCCGGCGTGTTCACCCGCAACAAGGTCAAGGCCGCGCCCGTGCGCTGGACCCAGCAGGTGCTGACCACCGGCGCGCTGCGCGCGGTGATCCTCAACTCCGGTGGCGCCAACGCCTGCACCGGCCCGGGCGGATTCCAGGACGCCCACGCCACCGCCGAGGCGGTCGCGGCCGCGCTGTCCGACTGGGGCACCGAGACCGGCGCCATCGAGGTCGCGGTCTGCTCCACCGGGCTGATCGGCGACCGGTTGCCGATGGACAAGGTGCTCGAAGGCGTCCGCGCGATCGTGCAGGACATGGCCGGGGGGCTGAGCGGCGGCGACGAGGCCGCCCGCGCGATCATGACCACCGACACCGTGCCGAAACAGGTTGCGCTGCACCACCCGGGCAACTGGACGATCGGCGGGATGGCCAAGGGCGCGGGCATGCTGGCGCCGTCGCTGGCCACCATGCTCTGCGTGCTCACCACCGACGCGGCCGTCGAGCAGGCCGCCCTCGACCGGGCGCTGCGCCGCGCGACCGCCCGCACCTTCGACCGCCTCGACATCGACGGCAGCTGCTCGACCAACGACACGGTGCTGCTGCTGGCGTCGGGCGCCAGCGAGATCACCGCGTCCCAGGCCGAACTCGACGACGCCGTCCTGGCGGTGTGCGACGACCTGTGCGCGCAGCTGCAGGCCGACGCCGAGGGCGTCACCAAGCGCGTCACCGTGACCGTGACCGGGGCGGCCTCCGACGACGACGCGCTGATCGCGGCGCGGGTGATCGCCCGCGACAGCCTGGTCAAGACCGCGGTGTTCGGGTCGGACCCCAACTGGGGCCGCGTGCTCGCGGCGGTCGGCATGGCGCCGGTTACCCTCGACCCCGACCGAATCCGGGTGTCGTTCAACGGTTTTGCCGTGTGTGTCGACGGCGTCGGCGCGCCCGGCGCGCGCGAGGTGGACCTGTCCGGCGCCGACATCGACATCACCGTCGACCTGCGCGTGGGTGACGGCCGCGCCGCCGTGCGCACCACCGACCTGTCCCACGCCTACGTCGAAGAGAATTCGGCGTACAGCTCATGACACGCGCCGGCGACGATGCAGAACGCAGTGATGAGGTGGGGGCATCTCCCGCTGGCGGGGGAAGGCGGCGCAGATGACCATCGACACCCACGCGCTGCCCACCGCGGTCAAGGCGCAGGTGCTGGCCGAGGCGCTGCCCTGGCTCAAGCAGCTCTACGGCAAGGTCGTCGTCATCAAGTACGGCGGCAACGCCATGACCGACGACACGCTGCGGCACGCCTTCGCCGCCGACATGGCCTTCCTGCGCAACTGCGGCATCCACCCCGTCGTGGTGCACGGCGGCGGCCCGCAGATCACCGCCATGCTGCGGCGCCTGGGCATCGCGGGCGACTTCAAGGGCGGCTTCCGGGTCACCACGCCGGAAGTGCTCGACGTGGCGCGGATGGTGCTGTTCGGGCAGGTGGGCCGCGAACTGGTCAACCTGATCAACGCGCACGGGCCCTACGCCGTCGGGATCACCGGCGAGGACGCGCAGCTGTTCACCGCGGTGCGGCGCAGCGTCACCGTGGACGGCGTGGCCACCGACATCGGGCTGGTCGGCGACGTCGAGCGGGTCAACACCGCCGCGGTGCTGGATCTGATTGCGGCGGGCCGCATCCCGGTGGTGTCCACGCTCGCCCCGGACGCCGAGGGCGTGGTGCACAACATCAACGCCGACACCGCCGCGGCGGCGCTCGCCGAGGCGTTGCGGGCCGAAAAGCTGTTGATGCTCACCGATGTCGAGGGCCTCTACACCAGCTGGCCGGACCGCGATTCGCTGGTCAGCGAAATCGACACCGCCACACTCTCGCAACTGCTACCCACGCTGGAGGCCGGCATGATCCCCAAGGTCGAGGCGTGCCTGCGGGCCGTGACGGCGGGCGTGCCGAGCGCGCACGTCATCGACGGCAGGGTCGAACACTGCGTGCTGGTCGAGCTTTTCACCGACGCGGGCACCGGCACCAAGGTGGTGAGCGCATGAGCAACACCGAGGACCTCAAGCACCGCTGGGAAGCCGTGATGATGAACAACTACGGCACCCCGCCGCTGGCCCTGGCCACCGGTGACGGCGCCGTGGTCACCGACGTGGACGGCAGCACGTACCTGGACCTGCTGGGCGGCATCGCCGTCAACGTCCTCGGCCATCGCCACCCCGCGGTCATCGAGGCCGTCACGCATCAGATGACCACGCTGGGCCACACCTCCAACCTGTATGCCAGCGAACCGGGTATCGCGCTGGCCGAAGAGCTGGTGGCGCTGCTCGGGGCGGACGCGCCGGCGCGGGTGTTCTTCTGCAACTCGGGAACCGAGGCCAACGAGGTGGCGTTCAAGCTGTCGCGGCTGACCGGGCGCACGAAACTGGTTGCGGCGCAGGGCGGTTTCCACGGCCGCACCATGGGCTCGCTCGCACTCACCGGTCAGCCCGGTAAGCAGGCGCCGTTCGAGCCGCTGCCGGGTTACGTCACGCACGTGCCCTACGGCGACGCCGACGCGCTGGCCGCCGCGGTCGACGACGCCACCGCCGCGGTGTTCCTCGAACCGATCATGGGGGAGGGCGGCGTCGTCGTCCCACCCGAGGGCTACCTGAGGGCCGCACGTGAGATCACCTCGCGGCACGGTGCGCTGCTGGTGCTCGACGAGGTGCAGACCGGAATGGGCCGCACCGGCGCCTTTTTCGCCCATCAGCACGACGGTGTCACCCCGGACGTCGTGACCATGGCCAAGGGACTCGGCGGCGGGCTGCCCGTCGGCGCGTGCCTGGCCGTCGGGCCGGCGGCCGGGCTGATGACCCCCGGCCTGCACGGCAGCACCTTCGGCGGCAACCCGATCTGCGCCGCGGCGGCGCGGGCGGTGCTGCGGGTGATCGCCGACGAGGACCTCGTCCGGCACGCCGAGGTGCTGGGCAAGTCGCTGCGCCACGGCATCGAGACGTTGAACCACCCGCTGGTCGACCACGTGCGCGGACGCGGGCTGCTGCAGGGCATGGCGCTGACCGCGCCGCGTGCCAAGGACGCCGAAATGGCCGCGCGCGACGCCGGATTCCTGGTCAACGCCGCCGCGCCCGACGTCATCCGGCTGGCCCCGCCGCTGATCGTCACCGAAGCCCAGCTCGACACCTTCGTCGCGGCCCTGCCCGGCATCCTCGACAAGGCCGCGGCATGACGCCGCGCCAACGACGATGCAGAGCGAAGCGATGAGGAGGAGTGGCGCATATGCCTAGGCACTTCCTGCGTGACGACGACCTGTCGCCCGCCGAGCAGGCCGAGGTGCTGCAGCTGGCCGCCGAGCTGAAGAAGGACCCGTTCAGCTGCCGGCCGCTGGAGGGCCCGCGCGGCGTCGCGGTCCTCTTCGACAAGAACTCCACCCGCACCCGGTTCTCCTTCGAGGTGGGCATCGCGCAGCTCGGGGGGCACGCCGTCGTCGTCGATGCCCGCAGCACCCAGCTGGGCCGCGACGAGACCCTGGGGGACACCGCGCGGGTGCTGTCCCGCTACGTCGAGGCCATCGTGTGGCGGACCTTCGCGCAGGACCGCCTCGAGGCGATGGCCGAGGCGGCGACGGTGCCGGTGGTCAACGCGCTGTCCGACGAGTTCCACCCCTGCCAGGTGCTCGCCGACCTGCAGACCATCGCCGAACGCAAGGGATCGCTTGCGGGACTGCGGATGTCCTACTTCGGCGACGGCGCCAACAACATGGCCCACTCGCTGCTGCTCGGCGGGGTGACCGCCGGCATCCACGTCACCATCGCCGCGCCGGACGGCTTCGCCCCCGCTCCCGCCTTCGTCGCGGCGGCCCATGAGCGCGCCGAAGCCACCGGCGGTTCGGTCATCCTCACCGCCGATCCCGACGCCGCCGCGGCCGGCGCCGACGTCCTGGTGACCGACACCTGGACGTCGATGGGGCAGGAGGACGACGGGCTGGACCGCCGCACGCCGTTCCGGGCGTTCCAGGTCAACCAGCGGCTGCTGGGCCTCGCGGAGTCGGAAGCGATTGTGCTGCACTGTCTTCCGGCCCACCGCAACGACGAGATCACCGACGAGGTGATGGACGGGCCGGCCAGCGTCGTTTGGGACGAGGCCGAGAACCGGCTGCACGCCCAGAAGGCGTTGCTGGTGTGGCTGCTGGAGCGTTCCCGATGACTCGCTCGAAGGCTGCCGCCGAGACCACCCGCGCCGGCCGGCAGGACCGCATCGTGGCGATCCTGTCGTCGGCGTCCATCAGCAGCCAAAGCGAGCTGGCGGCCCGGCTGGCCGACGAGGGCATCGAGGTCACCCAGGCCACCCTGTCACGCGACCTCGAAGAGCTCGGCGCGGTGAAGCTGCGCGGCGCCGACGGCGGCGTCGGCGTCTACATCGTCCCCGAGGACGGCAGCCCGGTGCGCGGCGTATCGGGCGGCACCGCCCGGCTGTCGCGGCTGCTCAGCGAGCTGCTGGTGTCGGCCGACGCCAGCGCCAACCTCGCCGTGCTGCGGACCCCGCCCGGCGGCGCCAACTATTTGGCCAGCGCGATCGACCGCGCGGCGCTACCGTACGTCGTCGGCACCATCGCCGGCGACGACACGGTCTTCGTCGCGGCCCGAGGCCCGATGACCGGCGCCGAGCTGGCCCGCACGCTCGAAAGCCTCACCACAACCTAAGGAGATTGGTTCATGTCGGATCGCGTCATCCTGGCGTATTCAGGCGGCCTGGACACCTCGGTCGCGATCAGTTGGATCGGCAAGGAGACCGGCCGCGAGGTGGTGGCGGTCGCGATTGACCTCGGCCAGGGCGGCGAGGACATGGAGGTCGTCCGCCAGCGGGCCCTGGACTGCGGCGCCGTGGAGGCGGTCGTCGTCGACGCCCGCGACGAGTTCGCCGAGGGCTACTGCCTGCCCACCATCTTGAACAACGCCCTCTACATGGACCGCTACCCGCTGGTGTCGGCCATCAGCAGGCCGCTGATCGCCAAGCACCTGGTGGCGGCCGCCCGCGAGCACGGTGGCAGCATCGTCGCGCACGGCTGCACCGGCAAGGGCAACGACCAGGTCCGGTTCGAGGTCGGATTCGCTTCGCTGGCACCGGATTTGGAGGTGCTGGCACCGGTCCGCGACTACGCGTGGACGCGGGAGAAGGCCATCGCGTTCGCCGAGGAGAACGCCATCCCGATCAACGTCACCAAGCGCTCGCCGTTCTCCATCGACCAGAACGTGTGGGGCCGCGCGGTGGAAACCGGCTTCCTGGAACACCTTTGGAACGCGCCCACCAAGGACATCTACGCCTACACCGAAGACCCCACCATCAACTGGAACACCCCCGACGAGGTGATCGTCGGCTTCGAGCGCGGGGTCCCGGTGTCCATCGACGGCAAGGGAGTATCGGTGCTGGCCGCCATCGAGGAGCTCAACCGCCGCGCCGGTTGCCAGGGCGTGGGGCGGCTCGACGTGGTCGAGGACCGGCTGGTGGGCATCAAGAGCCGCGAGATCTACGAGGCGCCCGGGGCGATGGTGCTCATCACCGCCCACACCGAGCTCGAACACGTCACGCTGGAGCGCGAATTGGGCCGGTTCAAGCGGCACACCGACCAGCGCTGGGCCGAGCTGGTCTACGACGGGCTCTGGTACTCGCCGCTGAAGACCGCGCTGGAAGCGTTCGTCGCGAAGACGCAGGAACACGTCACCGGCGAGATCCGAATGGTGTTGCACGGCGGCCACATCGCCGTCAACGGCCGGCGCAGCGCGCAGTCGCTCTACGACTTCAACCTGGCCACCTACGACGAGGGCGACAGCTTCGACCAGTCGGCCGCGAAGGGCTTCGTCTACGTGCACGGGCTGTCGTCCAAGATCGCGTCGCGCCGGGACCTGGCGGCCGACGAAGCGTGAGCACGCGTGAGGGGTCGCTGTGGGGCGGGCGGTTCGCCGACGGCCCGTCGGACGCGCTGATCGCCCTGAGCAAGTCCACCCATTTCGACTGGGTGCTCGCCCCCTACGACATCGTCGCCTCGCGGGCCCACACCGTGATCCTGTTTCACGCCGGGCTGCTCACCTCCGAGCAGCGCGACGGACTGCTGGCCGGCCTGGACAGCCTCGCCGAGGACGTCGCCGACGGCAGCTTCACGCCGGTGGTGACCGATGAGGACGTGCACGCCGCGCTGGAACGCGGGTTGATCGACCGGGTCGGGCCCGACCTGGGCGGCCGGTTGCGGGCCGGGCGGTCGCGCAACGACCAGGTCGCCACCCTGTTCCGGATGTGGCTGCGCGACGCCGTGCGCCGGGTCGCGGCCGGGGCGCTGGAGGTGGTGGCGGCGCTGGCGGCCCAGGCCGCCGAGCACCCGACGGCGATCATGCCGGGCAAGACGCACCTGCAGTCCGCCCAGCCGGTCCTGCTGGCCCACCACCTGCTCGCCCACGCGCACCCGCTGCTGCGCGACGTCGACCGCATCGTCGACTTCGACCGCCGCGCGGCGGTGTCGCCCTACGGCTCGGGGGCGCTGGCCGGCTCGTCGCTGGGGCTGGACCCGGACGCGATCGCCGCCAAGCTGGGCTTCGCGGAGGCCGCCGCCAACTCCATCGACGCGACCGCCGCGCGGGATTTCGCCGCCGAGGCCGCGTTCATCTTCGCGATGATCGCCGTGGACACCTCGCGGCTGGCCGAGGACATCATCCTGTGGAGTTCGACGGAGTTCGGCTACGTCAAGTTGCACGATTCGTGGTCCACGGGCAGCTCGATCATGCCGCAGAAGAAGAACCCGGACATCGCCGAGCTGGCCCGCGGCAAATCCGGGCGGCTGATCGGCAACCTGGCCGGGCTGCTGGCGACGCTGAAGGCCCAGCCGCTGGCCTACAACCGGGACCTGCAGGAGGACAAGGAGCCGGTGTTCGACTCGGTGGCCCAGCTGGAGCTGGTGCTGCCGGCGATGGCCGGCCTGGTGGCCAGCCTGACGTTCGACGTCGAGAGGATGGCGGCCCTGGCCCCGGCCGGGTACACGCTGGCCACCGACATCGCCGAATGGCTGGTGCGCCGGGGGGTGCCGTTCCGGTCCGCGCACGAGGCCGCCGGGGCCGCCGTGCGCGCCGCCGAGGGCCGCTCCGTCGGGCTCGACGAGCTGACCGACGACGAGTTGGCCGCGATCAGCCCCGAGCTGACGCCGGAGGTTCGTGAGGTGTTGACGATCGAGGGCTCGGTGTCGTCGCGCGACGGGCGGGGCGGGACCGCGCCGGCCCGGGTCGCTGAGCAGCTCGAAGCCGTCCTGGCCGAGGCCGAGGAGCTGCAGGCCCGGCTCGGCGGCGGGGAATGAGATGACGCCGTTTACGCGCCGGTCAATTCCCGGCGGACTAGACTTCCGGCTAGCGATGCGGCTGAACCTGTCAGGCCAAATTTTCGTCACCAAGGGGTGGGACCAATGAGCGTCGTCGCGGGCGTATTCGGTGCGCTGCCGCCGTATCGGTACTCGCAGCGGGAGCTCACCGACTTCTTCGTCAGCATCCCGGAATTCGACGGCTACGAGGACATCGTCCGGCAGCTGCACGCCAGCGCCAAGGTCAACAGCCGGCACCTGGTGCTGCCGCTGGAGCGCTATCCCACCCTGACCGACTTCGGCGTGGCGAACCGGATCTTCATCGACAACGCCGTCGACCTGGGCTGCGAGGCGCTGTCGGGCGCGCTGGACGAGGCGGGCCTGCGCCCGCAGGACCTGGACGCGCTGATCACGACGACGGTCACCGGTCTCGCGGTGCCCTCGCTGGACGCCTGGATCGCGGGGCGGCTGGGGCTGCGCGACGACGTGCGCCGGGTGCCGCTGTTCGGCCTGGGCTGCGTGGCCGGGGCCGCCGGCGTGGCCCGGCTGAACGACTACCTGCGGGGCGCACCGGACGCCGCCGCGGCCCTGATCTCGGTCGAGCTCTGCTCACTCACCTACCCGGGGTACAAGCCGTCGCTGCCCGGCCTGGTCGGCAGCGCGCTGTTCGCGGACGGGGCGGGCGCGGTGGTGGCCGTCGGGGAGCGCCGCGCCGAGCGGGTGGCCGCCCGCGGGCCCGCGATCCTGGACTCGCGCAGCACGCTGTATCCCGACTCGCTGCGCACCATGGGCTACGACGTCGGCGCGGCCGGATTCGAGCTGGTGCTGGCCAAGGACCTGGCTCAGGTGGTCGAGGAGCACATCGAGCGGGACGTGTCCGGGTTCCTCGGGGCGCACGGGCTCACGACGACCGACATCGGCGCCTGGGTCAGCCATCCCGGCGGCCCGAAGATCATCGACGCGATCAACGCGAGCCTGAGCCTGGCGCCCGACGCGCTGGAGCTGACCTGGCGGTCGCTGGGCGAGATCGGCAACCTCTCGTCGGCCTCGGTGCTGCACGTGCTGCGGGACACCCTGGCCAAGCCGCCGCCCAGCGGAAGCCCCGGCCTGATGATCGCGATGGGTCCGGGATTCTGTTCCGAACTCGTACTGCTGCGCTGGCACTGACATTCAAGGCGTTGCTTCTTGTGCCCCCCAGAGAATCAGTGATGGAACGGCGAACAATCCCGCGTCCCCGCCCAGGTCGCGCTTCATGACCGGCACCTCCGAAGAACTCGTCAAGGCCCTCCGCGCGGCGCTGAAGGACAACGAGCGCCTGAAGCGGGAGGCCCGCGAATACCTCACCGCGGCAACCGAACCCGTCGCGGTGGTCGGGATGGCTTGCCGCTATCCGGGGGGTGTGGATTCCCCGGAAGCCCTGTGGCAGATGGTGGCCGATGGCCGCGACGTGGTGTCGGACTTCCCGGCGGACCGGGGCTGGAACCTGGCGGGCCTGTTCGATCCCGACCCCGACGCGGTGGGGAAGTCCTATGCCCGCTGCGGCGGCTTCCTGGCCGACGTGGCCGACTTCGACGCCGCGTTCTTCGGCATCGCGCCCAGCGAGGCGCTGGCGATGGACCCGCAGCAACGCCTGCTGTTGGAGGTGTCCTGGGAGGCGTTGGAGCGGGCCGGGATTGACCCCGCCGAGTTGCGCGGTTCGGCGACGGGCGTGTTCGCCGGAATCTTCCACGGCTCGTACGGCGGCCAGGGCCGGGTGCCGGGGCACCTGGAGCGCTACGGCTTGCGCGGGTCGACGTTGAGCGTGGCGTCGGGCAGGGTGGCCTATTCGCTGGGCCTTGAGGGCCCGGCCGTCTCGGTGGATACGGCGTGTTCCTCGTCGTTGGTGGCCCTGCACCTGGCGGCGCGGTCGCTGCGCGCCGGCGAGTGCGACCTGGCGCTGGCCGGCGGCGTGACGGTGATGGCCACCCCGGCGATGTTCATCGAGTTCAGCCGGCAGCGGGCGCTGGCCGCCGACGGGCGGTGCAAGGCCTACGCGGGTGCCGCCGACGGCACCGGCTTCTCCGAGGGCGTCGGCGTGCTGGTGCTGGAACGGCTGTCCGACGCGCGTCGGCTGGGCCATCACGTGCTGGCGCTGCTGCGCGGGTCGGCGGTCAATCAGGACGGCGCCTCGAACGGGCTGGCGACGCCCAACGGACCCTCGCAGCAGCGGGTGATCCGGGCCGCGCTGGCCGACGCGCGGCTGAGCAGCGCGGACGTGGACCTGGTGGAGGGTCACGGGACCGGCACCACCCTCGGGGATCCGATTGAGGCGCAAGCGGTTCTGGCGACCTACGGGCAGGACCGGCCGGCCGACCGGCCGCTGTGGCTGGGGTCGATCAAGTCCAACATGGGCCACACCTCGGCGGCGGCCGGCGCCGGCGGGGTGATCAAGATGGTGCAGGCGATCCGGCACGGGGTGATGCCGAAGACGTTGCACGTGGACGTGCCCACGCCACATGTGGATTGGTCGGCGGGCGCGGTGTCGCTGCTGACCGAGGCGCGGGAATGGCCCACGCAGGACCGGCCGCGTCGCGCCGGGGTGTCGTCGTTCGGGATCAGCGGCACCAATGCGCACGTCATCGTCGAGCAGCCCCCGCTGGAGGCCGAAAGCCCCGCGCCCGCAAGCGATGACGCGCCGGCGCCGTGGGTGCTGTCGGCCCGGTCGGCCGACGCGCTGGCCAATCAGGCGTCCCGGCTGCTGGCGCGGGTGACCGACGACCCGGGCCTGCGGACGGTCGACGTGGCCTGGTCGCTGGTGTCGACGCGTTCACTGTTCGAGCACCGGGTCGTGCTGGTGGGCGGTGACCGCGAGCGCCTGCTGGCGGGGCTGGCCGAAGTGGCCGACGGCGCGCCGGGAGCGGGCGCGGTGGTGGGCCGGGCGCAACCGGTGGGCAAGACGGTGTTCGTATTCCCCGGCCAGGGCTCGCAATGGGTCGGCATGGGAGCCGAATTGCTGGACGGTTCAGTGATTTTCGCCGAACACCTGCAGCGCTGCGAAAAGGCGCTCGCCGAACACGTGGACTGGTCGCTGGTCGACGTCATCCGCGGGACGCCCGGGGCGCCGGGGCTGGACCGGGTGGACGTGGTGCAGCCGGCCCTGTGGGCGGTCATGGTGTCGCTGGCCGAGTTGTGGCGCTCGCTCGGCGTGGTCCCCGACGCGGTGATCGGTCATTCGCAGGGCGAGATCGCGGCGGCGTACGTGGCCGGGGCCCTCTCCCTGGAGGACGCCGCCAGGGTGGTGGCGCTGCGGAGCCGGCTGCTGGTGGGTCTGTCGGGTGCGGGTGGCATGGTGTCGTTGGCCTGCGGCCAGCCCCGGGCCGAAGAACTGATCGCCGAGTGGGGCGATCGGTTGAACATCGCCGCCGTCAACGGCGTCTCGGCGGTGGTGGTGTCCGGCGACGTGGAGGCGCTCGACGGGCTGATGCGGCGCTGCGAGGCCGACGACGTCCGCGCCCGCCGGATCGACGTCGACTACGCCTCCCATTCCCGGCACGTCGACGCCATCCGGCCGGCGCTGGCCGAGGCGCTGGCCGGGATCGAGCCGCGGTCGTCCTCGGTCGCGTTGTTCTCCACGGTGACCGGCGAACTCCTGGACACCGCGGGGCTGGACGCCGACTACTGGTATCGCAGCATCCGGCAAACGGTGCAGTTCGAACGGGCGGTGCGCAACGCGTGCGGTGCCGGGTACGGCGTGTTCGTCGAATCCAGCCCGCACCCCGTCCTGCTCGCCGCCGTCGAGGAGACCCTGGCCGACTGCGGTCACGACGCGTTCGTGGTCCCGTCCCTGGGCCGCGATGACGGATCCCTGCAACGGTTTTGGCTTTCGGCCGGCCAGGCCCACGTGGCCGGCCTGCCGGTGGACTGGCGCGCCGCCATCGCCGGGCTGGGCGGGCGGCGCGTGGACTTACCGACGTATGGCTTTGCGCGGCAGCGGTTTTGGCTGCCCGGTGGGGCCACCGGGTCGGGCGACGTGGCCACCCTGGGGCTGGCGGGCGCGCGACACGCGCTGCTGGGCGCGGTGGTGGCGCGGCCCGATTCCGGTGGGGTGGTGCTGACGGGCCGGCTGTCCACGGCCGCCCAGCCGTGGCTGGCCGACCACGCGGTGGGCGGCGCGGTGCTGTTCCCCGGTGCGGGATTTGTCGAGCTGGCCGTCCGCGCCGGTGACGAGGTCGGCTGCGGCGTCCTCGAGGAGCTGACGTTGTCGGCCCCGTTGGTGCTGCCGGCCGCGGACGGTGTGCAGGTGCAGGTGGTGGTCGGCGGCGCCGCCGAGTCGGGCCGGCGCGACGTGTCGGTGTATTCGGCTGGCGCGCAGTCGGAGTGGGTGCTGCACGCCCAGGGCCTGTTGGGCGCGGCGGCGGTCGCGCCGGCCGCCGAGATGTCGGTGTGGCCGCCGGTGGGCGCGACGCCGGTGGAGGTGGGCGACGCCTACGCGCGGCTGGCGGAGCGGGGCTACGAGTATGGCCGGGCATTCCGCGGCCTGCGGGCGATGTGGCGGCGGGGCGACGAGATCTTCGCCGACGTCGCCCTGCCGGACGACGCCGGCGCGCAGGACGGCGGGTTCGGCATCCACCCGGTGTTGCTGGACGCGGCGCTGCACGCGATCGGTGTCGCCGCCGAGCAGGGCCAGACCGTGCTGCCGTTCTCCTGGCAGGGGGTGTCGTTGCACGCGGCGGGCGCGTCGCGGGCGCGGGTCCGGATAGCGCCCTCGGGCGCCGGGGCGGTCTCGGTGGAATTGGCCGACGGCTCCGGCCTACCGGTGTTGTCGGTGCGCTCGCTGGCCATGCGCCCCGTTTCGGCCGAGCACTTGGCCCTCGCGGCCGCGCCCATCGACGGACTGTTCGAGGTGGCGTGGTCGCCAATCGCGGTGACGGGCAACGGCTTCACCGCGGACGCCACGGTGTGGGAGCCGGGCGCGCACGGCGGCGAGGTCGCGCGATCGGTGCACGCGGCGACCACCGAGGCGCTGGGCGTGCTGCAAACCTGGTTGGGCGATGCCGGGTCCCCGGTGTTGGTGGTGCAGACCCGGGGCGCGGTCGCGCTCGCCGGTGAGGACGTCACCGACCTGGCCGGCGCGGCGGTGTGGGGACTGGTGCGCTCGGCCCAGGCCGAGCATCCCGGCCGGGTGGTGTTGATCGACTCCGACGGATCGCTCGACGCGCGGGCCGTGATCGGCTGCGGCGAGCCGCAATTGGCCGTCCGCGCCGGCGTGGCCTACGCGGCCCGGATGCGGCCGCTACGACGGGGTTCGGTGCTCCGGCTGCCGCCGGGGGGCTGGCGGCTGGATGCCGGCGGCGGGGGCACGCTGGAGGACCTGGTGGTGAGCCCGTGCCCGCGGGCCGAACTGGAGGCCGGTCAGGTCCGGGTGGCCGTGGCCGCGGTCGGGGTGAATTTCCGCGACGTGCTGGTCGCCCTGGGCATGTATCCCGGCGGCGGCCAACTGGGGGCCGAGGGCGCCGGTGTCGTCGTCGAGGTCGGCCCCGGGGTGAGAGGGCTGGCGGTCGGCGACGCGGTGATGGGGCTGCTCGGCGTCGTCGGTTCCGAAGCGGTGGTGGATCAGCGCCTGGTGACACCGGTGCCGGAGGGCTGGTCGCTGGTGACGGCCGCGGGGGTGCCGGTGGTGTTCCTCACCGCGCTGTACGGGTTGTCGGTGCTGGCGGGGTTGCGCCCCGGCGAGCGGGTGCTGGTGCACGCCGCCACCGGCGGGGTGGGCATGGCCGCGGTGCAGCTGGCGCGCCATTGGGGCGCGGAGGTGTTCGCCACGGCGAGCCGCGGCAAGTGGGAAACCCTGCGCGCGATGGGATTCGACGACGACCACATCGGTGATTCGCGGACGCTGGACTTCGAGGAGAAGTTCACGTCGGCGACCGGCGGGGCCGGGGTCGACGTGGTGCTCAATTCGCTGGCTGGTGACTTCACCGACGCGTCGCTGCGGCTGCTGGCTCCCGGCGGGCGCTTCATCGAGATGGGCAAGACGGACGTCCGCGATCCGGACGTCGTGGCCGAGCGGTATGGGGGCGCGCAGTATCGCGCGTTCGACCTGATGGAGGCCGGCGCCGATCGCACCGCGGCGATGCTGGCCCAGATCGTGCAACTGCTGCGGGACGGGGCCCTGGAGCCGCTGCCGCTCAAGACGTTTGACGTCCGCTGCGCCTCGGCGGCCTACCGGTTCGTCAGCCAGGCCCGCCACATCGGCAAGGTCGCCCTGACCGTCCCGACCGGGCCCGGCGCGGTGCTCAGTGGCTGCGGTGGGCTGGCCGGCGGCAGCGTGGTGGTCACCGGCGGCACCGGCATGGCGGGTTCGGCGCTGGCCCGCCACCTCGTCGAGCGCTATCGGGTGGCCCACGTGGTCCTGGCCAGCCGCGCCGGCGGCGGGGCGGCGGGGGTCGCCGAGTTGGTGGAAAGCCTGCAGGAGGCCGGCGCCCGTGTGTCGGTGGTGGCCTGCGATGTCGCCGACCGCGACGCGGTCGCGGCGATGCTGGCGCAGATACCGCGGCAGTATCCGCTGCGCGGCGTGGTGCACGCGGCCGGCATCCTCGATGACGGGCTGGTCTTGTCGTTGACGCCGGAGCGGCTGGACGCGGTGTTGCGGGCCAAGGTCGACGGGGCATGGCACCTGCACGAGCTGACGCGCGAGCTGGATCTGTCCGCGTTCGTGGTGTTTTCGTCGATGGCCGGCATCGTGGGGACCCCCGGCCAGGCCAACTACGCGGCGGCCAACAGTTTCCTCGACGGGCTGGCCGCGTATCGGCGTGCGCACGGGCTGCCGGGTCTTTCGCTGGCCTGGGGCCTGTGGGAGCAGGCCTCGGCGATGACGGCCCACCTCGGCGAGCGTGACAAGGCCCGGATGAGCCGGATCGGGATCGCGCCGCTGTCGACCGAGCAGGCGCTGGAGTCGTTCGACGCCGCCATGCTGGCCGAGGCCCCGGTGCTGATGGCCGCCCGCCTGGACCGGGTCGCCCTGTCCGACAACGCCGCCGGGCTGCCCCCGCTGTTGAGCGAGCTGGGCGCCCGTACCACCCGGCGCGTCATCGACGACGGCGATACGACCGCCCTGATGAGCGGGCTCACGGCGCGGCTGCACGGCCTGACACCCGAGGCGCGACAGCGTGAACTGGTCGACCTGGTCTGCGGCAATGCGGCCACCGTGCTGGGGCTGCCGAATCCCGCCGACATCAACGCCGGCCGCGCATTCCAGGACCTGGGCTTCGATTCGCTCACCGCCGTCGAGCTGCGCAACCGGCTGAAAACCGCTACCGGGCTGACGCTTTCGCCCACGCTGATCTTCGACTATCCGACCCCCGCGGTGCTGGCCGGGCACCTGGACACCCAACTGGCCGGAACCGGGGCGGGCGACCAGCCGGACCTGATGGCCCGCTTCACCGACATCGCCCGCGAACTGCAGGCACTGCTCAGCCGGCCCAACTGGGACGCCGCCGACAGGTCGGCGCTGCGGGCCCGCCTGCACACCCTGCTCGCCACGTTGGGCCCCGACGATCACCCCGACCCCGAAGGCCTGGACTCCGACCTCGATGCCGCCACCGAAAGCCAACTCTTTGCCATCCTCGACGAAGAACTCGGCCGCTGAGACCGCGATGCCGGATACCTCGCAGCACGTCGACTACCTGAAACGCCTGACGGCCGATCTCAGGCGGGCGCGCCGACGCGTCTCGGAGCTAGAAGGCCGGCTGTCCGAACCGATCGCGGTGGTCGGCATGGCGTGCCGCTACGCGGGCGGGGTGGATTCCCCGGAAGCCCTGTGGGACTTGGTGAAGGACGGCCGCGACGCGGTATCCGACTTCCCCTCGGACCGCGGCTGGGATGTCGAGGGGCTCTACGACCCGGATCCCGACGCGGCGGGCAAGATGTACACCCGCCAGGGCAGCTTTCTGCGCGACGCGGCGGACTTCGACGCCGGATTCTTCGGGGTGGGGCCCAGTGAGGCCCTGGCGATGGACCCCCAGCAGCGGCTGATGCTGGAGATCTCGTGGGAAGCGTTGGAGCGGGCGGGGATCGACCCGCTGGCGTTGCGCGGCTCGGCGACCGGCGTGTTCGCCGGTGTCATCCACGCCGGTTACGGCGGCGAGGTGAAGGGTGAGCTGGAGGGCTACGGGCTGACCGGTTCGACCCTCAGCGTGGCCTCGGGCCGGGTGTCCTACGTGCTGGGCCTGGAGGGCCCCGCGGTGTCGGTGGATACGGCGTGTTCGTCGTCGTTGGTGGCGATGCATCTGGCGGCACAGTCGCTGCGCTCCGGGGAGTGCGACCTGGCGCTGGCCGGCGGCGTGACCGTGATGGCCACCCCCGCCGCGTTCGTGGAATTCAGCCGGCAGCGGGCGCTGGCCCCGGACGGCCGGTGCAAGGTGTACGCGGGTGCGGCGGACGGCACCTCGTGGTCCGAAGGTGCCGGCGTCCTGGTGCTGGAGCGGCTGGCGGACGCGCGGCGGCTGGGGCATCCGGTGCTCGCCGTCCTGCGGGCCACCGCGGTGAACCAGGACGGCGCCTCCAACGGCCTGACCGCGCCCAACGGGCCATCCCAGCAGCGGGTGATCCGCGCCGCGCTGGTCAACGCCGGTCTGACCACCGCGGATGTCGACGTGGTCGAAGGCCACGGCACGGGAACGGTTTTGGGTGACCCGATCGAGGCCCAGGCGCTGTTGGCGACGTACGGGCAGGACCGGCCGGCGGACCGGCCGCTGTGGCTGGGGTCGATCAAGTCCAACATCGGCCACACCTCGGCCGCGGCCGGCGTGGCCGGGGTGATCAAGATGGTGCAGGCCATGCGGCACGGGGTGATGCCCAAGACGCTGCACGTGGACGTGCCGTCACCGCACGTGGACTGGTCGGCGGGCGCCGTGTCGGTGTTGACCGAACCGCGGGCGTGGCCCGCGCGGGACGGCCGCCGCCTGGCGGGGGTGTCGTCGTTCGGGATCAGCGGCACCAACGCCCACGTGATCGTCGAGCAGCCCCCGGATGAACCGGAAAGCGTTGCGGTGCAAGGTGATTCGCCGGATTCGGTGGTGGCCTGGGTGGTGTCGGCCCGGTCGTCCGACGCGCTGGCCGCTCAGGCCGCGCGGCTGTCGGCCCGGCTGGACGCCGAGCCGGGTCTGCGGGCCGTGGACGTGGGCTGGTCGCTGGCCACCACCCGGGCGGCGCTGGAACACCGCGCGGTGCTGGTGGGCGCCGACCGTGACACCTTGGCGGCCGGGCTGGCGGGTGTGGCGGCCGGGCGGCCCGGCCCGGGCGTGGCGGTCGGGCGCACCCGAGCAGTCGGCAAGCGCGCGTTCGTGTTTCCCGGCCAGGGCTCGCAGCGGCTCGGGATGGGGCGGGACCTGCACGGGCGCTTCCCGGTGTTCGCCGAAGCATTCGACGAGGCCGTCGCGGCGGTGGACGCCCACGCGCGGCTGCCGCTGCGCGACGTGATGTGGGGCGGCGACCCGGAGCTGTTGCAGAGCACGGAATTCGCCCAGCCGGCGTTGTTCGTGCTGGAGATCGCGCTGGCGGCGCTGTGGCGGTCCTGGGGCATGACACCCGACGTGGTGATCGGCCATTCGGTGGGGGAGATCGCCGCGGCCTGCGTGGCCGGCGTCCTGTCGCTGCCCGACGCGGCGCGGGTGGTGGCGGCCCGCGGCCGGTTGATGGCCGCACTGCCGGCCGGTGGGGTGATGGTGGCGGTGACCGCCACCGAGGCCGAGGTCGCGCCGCTGCTGAACGGCGGCGTGAGCATTGCGGCGGTCAACGGCCCCGACGCGGTGGTGCTGTCCGGCGAACGGGCCGCGGTGACGGGTGTGGCGGATCGGCTGGCCGAGCGCGGCAGGCGGGTGCGGCAGCTGGCCGTCTCGCACGCGTTCCACTCGCCGCTGATGGAACCCATCATCGACGAGTTCGCCGCGGTGGTGGCCGGGGTGTCACCCGGCCCGCCGCGAATCGACCTGGTGTCCAACGTGACCGGGCAACTGGCCGGGCCGGGATATGCGTCCGCCGACTATTGGGTAGAGCATGTGCGCCGCCCGGTGCGGTTCGTCGACGGTGTGCGCTGGGCCGAATCACTGGGCGCCGGAACGTTTTTGGAGGTGGGCCCGGGCGCAGCGCTGACGGCCGCGGTGCAACAGTCCCTGGCGGCCGAGCCGGCCGTCGCGGCGGTGTCGATGCCCAAGGACCGCCCCGAGGTCGAGGCGCTGCTGCTGGCGGCGGGGCAGCTGTTCGTGGCCGGCGCCGACGTGAACTGGTCCGCGGCGTACGCCGGCCTGCCCGCCCGCCGGGTCGACCTGCCGACGTATGCCTTTCAGCGGCGCAGGTTTTGGCTGCCGACCGAGTCGGTGGGCGCCCGCGACACCGCCGGCCTGGGGTTGGCGGCGGCCGGGCATGCGCTGTTGGGCGCGGTCGTCGAGCGCCCCGATTCGGGCGGCATGGTGCTGACGGGCCGACTCTCGGCGGCGGCCCAGCCCTGGCTGGCCGATCACGCGGTGGCGGAGACGGTGTTGTTCCCCGGCGCGGGGTTCGTGGAGCTCATGCTGCGGGCCGCCGACGAGGTGGGCTGTCCGGTGATCGAGGAGCTGATGCTGTCGGCCCCGTTGCCGCTGCCTGCGGGCGGCGCGGTACGGGTGCAGGTGGTGGTGGATGCCGCCGACGCGAGCGGAACCCGTTCGGCGGCGGTGTATTCGCAGGCCGGGTCGGAATGGACGTTGCATGCCCAGGGTGTGCTCGGCGAAGGCTCGCCCGCGCCGGCCGCCGACCTTTCGGTGTGGCCGCCGGTCGGCGCCACGGGGGTCGACGTGACCGATGCCTACGACGATTTGGCCGCGCGCGGCTACGGGTACGGCCCCGCCTTCCGGGGGCTGCGCAAGGTGTGGCGGCGCGGTGCCGAGATCTTCGCCGAGGTGGAGGCCCCGCAGCAGGCCGGCGTGACGGTGGGCGGCTTCGGGATTCATCCGGTGCTGTTGGACGCGGCCTTGCATGCCCTGGGGGTGTCCGACCGGGGGGGCGAGACCGTCCTGCCGTTCTCCTGGCAGGGCGTGTGTTTACATGCGGCCGGGGCGGCGCGGGTCCGGGTGCGGCTTGCGCCGGTCGGGAAGGGCGGCGTGTCGGTCGAACTCGCCGATCCCTCGGGCCTGCCGGTGCTGTCGGTGCGCGAGTTGTCGACGCGCCCGGTCTCGGCCGCGCAGCTGTCGGCGGCCGCGGCGGCGCGATCCGGGGGCGGCGAGTTGCTGGAAGCGGTCTGGTCGCCGGTTCGGTTGCCCGACAACGGTACCGGCGCGGCCCCCGAGGTGTGGCGGCCGCCGCTGCATGCGCCCGGCGTGGTCGGATCGGTTTACGCCGCCACCCATGAGGCGTTGCGCGTGTTGCAGTCCCGCGGTGACGGGGCCGGCCCGTTGGTGATCCTGACCCACGGCGCCGTCGCGCTGCCCGGCGAGGACGTGTCGGACCTGGCCGGCGCGGCGGTGTGGGGGCTGGTGCGCTCGGCGCAGGCCGAGCATCCGGGTCGGGTGGTGCTGGTCGACTCCGACGGATCCCTCGACCTCGATTCGGTGATCGGCTGTGGTGAGCAGCAAGTGGCGGTGCGCGAGGGCGTCGCCTACGGCGCCCGGTTGAAGCCGCTCACGGCGCACCCGCTGTTGCGACTGCCCGAGGCGCCTTCGGTCTGGCGGCTGGCGGCCGGTGCGGCCGGGACGCTGGAAGACCTGGCGGTGCAGTCCGGCCCGCCCGCGGAACTGGCGGACGGCCAGGTGCGGGTGGCGGTGGCGGCCGCCGGGGTGAACTTCCGCGACGTGTTGGTCGCGCTGGGCATGTACCCGGGCGCCGCGCAGCTGGGCGCCGAGGGCGCCGGGCTGGTGACCGAGATCGGCCCCGGCGTAACGGATCTGGCCGTCGGTGACGCGGTCATGGGGATCTTGGGCCTGACCGGGTCCGTGGCGGCCGTCGATCGGCGGCTGGTGACGCGAATTCCCCCGGGCTGGTCGTTCGCCGAGGCCGCGGGCGTGCCGGTGGTGTTTCTGACGGCGTATTACGGGTTGTCGGTCCTGGGCGGCTTGCGGGCCGGCGAGCGGGTGCTGGTACACGCCGCCGCGGGCGGGGTGGGCATGGCGGCCGTGCAGTTGGCCCGGCACTGGGGCGCCGAGGTTTTCGCGACCGCCAGCCGCGGCAAGTGGGACACCCTGCGCGCCATGGGCTTCGACGACAAGCACATCGCGGATTCGCGAACGCTGGACTTCGAGGACGAGTTCTCCGTCGTCGCGGGCGGTGCCGGAATGGACGTCGTGCTCAACTCGCTGGCCGGCGAGTTCACCGACGCCTCGCTGCGGTTGTTGTCTCCCGGCGGGCGATTCATCGAGATGGGCAAGACGGACCTGCGCGACCCGGCGGCCCTCGCCGCATCCGGTGTCGGCTACCGCGCGTTCGATCTGATGGAGGCCGGACCGGACCGCATCGCCGAGATGCTGGCCGAGCTGCTGCGGTTGTTCGGCGCCGGAGTGCTGACGCCGCTGCCGGTCAAGGCCTTCGACGTGCGGCGCGCCGCAGACGCGTACCGCTTCGTCAGCCAGGCCCGCCACATCGGCAAGGTCGTGCTGAGGATGCCCGACGGGCCCGCCGGGCTGGCCGGCGGCACCGCGCTGATCACCGGCGGGACCGGCATGGCGGGGTCGGCGGTGGCCCGTCACCTGGTCGAGCGCTACCGGGTGCCGCACGTCATGTTGGTCAGCCGCAGCGGTGACCGGGCCGACGGGCTGGCCGGTCTGGTCGCCGAACTGCGCGATGCCGGGGCCCAGGTGTCGGTGGTGGCCTGCGACGTCGGCGACCGGGACGCCGTGGCGGGGCTGCTGGCGCGGGTGCCGGCGCACCTCCCGCTGCGCGCGGTCTTCCACGCCGCGGGTGCGCTGGACGACGCGGTGATCGCGTCGCTGACGCCGGAGCGCATCGACACGGTGCTGCGGTCCAAGGTCGACGGGGCGTGGCACCTGCACGAGCTGACCCGGGAGCACGATCTCGCGGCATTCGTGATGTTTTCGTCGATGGCGGGGATAGTCGGCGCCCCGGGGCAGGGCAACTACGCGGCCGCCAACAGCTTCCTCGACGCGCTCGCGGCGTACCGCCGGGCCCACCGGTTGCCCGGCTTGTCCATCGCCTGGGGGATGTGGGAGCAGGCGTCGGCCATGACCGAGCACCTCGGCGACCGCGACAGGGCCCGGATGAGCCGCGCCGGGCTCGCCGCGCTGTCCACCCGGCAGGCGCTCGACCTGCTCGACGCCGCGCTGCTGGCCGAGCCCCCCGTAGTGGTGGCCACCCGGCTCGATACCGCCGCGCTCGCGCACGCCGGCGCGGCGCTGCCGCCGCTGTTGAGCCAGTTGGCATCTCGGCCGGCGCGGCGGGTGCTCGACCCCACCGACATGGTGTCGCTGACGGGTCTGCGGGCCCGGCTGGAGGGCCTGGCACCCGAGCAGCGGCGCCGCGAGCTGGTGGAGCTGGTCTGCGACAACGCCGCCACGGTGTTGGGACACAGCACCGCGGACGTCAACGCCGAGCACGCCTTCGCCGATCTCGGCTTCGACTCGCTGACCGCCGTGGAGCTGCGCAACAGGCTCAAGATCGCGACGGGACTGACCCTGTCGCCCACGCTGATCTTCGATCACCCCACGCCCGCGGCGCTGGCCGAGCATCTCGACGGGCAGCTGGCCACCGGCACCACCGGCGAGCCGCCCGACCGGTTGGCCCGCTTCAACGACGTGGCGCGCGAACTGCAGGCGCTGCTCGGCCAAACCGACTGGAGCGCCGGCGACAAAGCGCAGGTCGTCACCCGGCTGGAAGGCCTGCTGAACAGCCTGACCGGCCCCGGGCAGGCTGCCCATTCGGAGCCCGCCGACGACCCGTTCGACGACGACATCGCCACCGCCACCGAAAGCCAGCTCTTCGCCATCCTCGACGAGGAGATCGGCCCCTAGCATGACGGACGTCGCGATCATCGGTCTCGCCTGCCGATTCCCCGGCGCGGAAAATCCGCGCGAATTCTGGGAAGTCCTGCGCGACGGCCGCGAGGCGACGCGGCTGCCCGGCGACGTCGCGGAGTTCGACGCCGACTTCTTCCACATCTCGCCGCGCGAGGCGTCCGCGATGGACCCCCGCCAACGGCTGGCGCTCGAACTGGCCTGGGAGGCATTCGAAGACGCCTTCGTGCCACCGGAAACGGTGCGGGGCGAGGCGATTTCGGTGTACGTCGGTGCGATGGCCGACGACTACGCCGTGCTGACGCTGCGCGACATCGCCGACAACCTCGACCACCACTCGTTCGCCGGGATCAGCCGGGGGATGATCGCCAACAGGGTCTCGTATGCGTTCGGGCTGCACGGCGCCAGCATGACCGTGGATTCCGGACAATCGTCCTCGCTGACCGCCGTGCACCTCGGCTGCGAGAGCCTGCGTTCGGGCGAGTCGGCGCTGGCGATCGCCGGCGGGGTCCACCTCAACCTGGCCGACGAAACGGCAATGCTGGAACGCGAATTCGGCGCGCTGTCGACATCGGGTCACACCCACGCGTTCGATCGACACGCGGACGGCTACGTGCGGGGCGAGGGCGGGGGACTGGTGCTGCTCAAGCCGCTGCCGGCGGCCCTGCGGGACGGGGACCGCATCCACGCGGTGATCCGGGGCAGCGCCGTCGGCAACGCCGGACACAGCGCCGCCGGGCAGACGGTGCCCTCGGTTTCCGGGGAGGCCGACGTGATCAGGCGGGCGCTCGCCGCCGCCGGCCTGGGCAGCGGCGACATCGACTTCATCGAGGCCCATGGCACCGGCACCAAGGTCGGCGACGAGGCGGAAGCCAAGGCGCTGGGCGAGGTGTTCGGTGGGCGCGGGCGCCCGCTGAACGTGGGTTCGGTGAAGACCAACATCGGCCACGCCGGAGCCGCCGCGGGAATCGCGGGCCTGCTCAAAACCGTGCTCGCGCTGCGGCATCCGGTGATCCCGCCGAGCCTCAACCACGCCGGCGCCGATTCCGAACTCGAGCGCCTCGGGCTGCGGGTCAACACCGCCGCGCTGCCGTGGCCGGTGGCCGACCGCCCGCGCCGCGCCGGGGTGTCGTCGTTCGGCATGGGCGGCACCAACGCGCACGTCGTCGTGGAACAGGCTCCCGCACAACCGGATACGGCCACGGACGCGTGCGACCGGCCGGTGGCGTGGGTGCTGTCGGGCCGATCCGAGCAGGCCCTGGCCAACCAGGCGAGCCGCCTGGCGGCATGGGTGGCCGACCCCGGGGTGACCGTGGCTGACGTCGAGTGGTCGTTGGTGACGACGCGCTCGATGTTCGACCATAGGGCGGTGGTGGTGGGTAGCGATCGCGAGGCGCTGGCCCGCGGCCTGGCCGGCGTGGCGGCCGGGGAGCCGGCCACCGGTGCGGTGGTCGGCCGCGCCGGCCCCGCGGGCAAGACGGCCTTCGTGTTCCCCGGCCAAGGCTCGCAATGGCCCGGGATGGGCCGCCAGCTCCATCACCGGTTTCCGGCCTTCGCGCACGCCTTCGACGAGGCCGCGGCGGCGCTGGACGCCCACCTGCGGGCGCCGTTGCGTGAGGTGATGTGGGGCGACGACGCGGAATCGTTGCAGGACACCGAGTTTGCGCAGCCGGCCTTGTTCGTGCTCGAGGTCGCGCTGGCTGCGCTGTGGCGGTCGTGGGGTGTGACACCCGACGTGGTGCTGGGTCATTCGGTGGGGGAGATCGCCGCGGCGTGCGTGGCGGGCGTGTTGTCGTTAACGGATGCGGCGCGCGTCGTGGCGGCGCGTGGGGAATTGATGGCCCGGTTGCCGGCGGGCGGGGTGATGGTGGCGGTGAGCGCCGCCGAGGCCGAGGTGGCCCCGATGCTGAGCGAGGGTGTCGGCATCGCGGCGGTGAACGGACCCAACGCGGTGGTGTTGTCCGGTGAGGGCGCCGCGGTGGGCGCGACGGCGGATCGCCTGGCGCGCGCCGGCCGGCGGACGCACCGGTTGGCGGTCTCGCACGCCTTTCATTCGGCCTTGATGGAACCGATGCTCGACGACTTCTCGCGGCGGGTTGCCGACATCGGACCGCGCCAGCCCCGAATCTGCTTGATTTCCAACCTGTCCGGCGAGCCCGCCGGCCCCGGGTACGGGTCCGCGCGCTATTGGGTCGACCATGTGCGCCGGCCGGTGCGGTTCCTCGACGGCGTGCGTACCGCGGAGGCCCTGGGGGCGACGACGTTTCTCGAGGTGGGCCCGGGCGGTGGGTTGAGCGCGGCGGTGGACCAGTCGCTGACCACCGAGCGGCCGATCTCGGTGGTGACCATGCCCAGGGGCGGTCCCGAGATCGAGTCGACGCTGCAGGCGGCCGGCCGGCTGTTCACCGCCGGGGTGGACATGAGCTGGCCGGCGGCGTTCACGGGCTCGGGAGCGCACCGGATCGACCTTCCGACGTATGGCTTTGCGCGGCAACGATTCTGGCTGGGCGACGGCCGGGATGCGCTGCCTGCCAAGGCGACCCGCGCCCCGGACCTGGCCGAGCAGTTGCACGCCCTGCCCCCCGCGGAGCAACGGCGGCGGCTGGTCGAGCTGGTCTGCGGGCACGCCGCCGCCGTCGCGGGGCACCCGGACGGCCGCGCCATCGACCGCGACCGCGCCTTCGCCGACCTCGGATTCGATTCGCTGACCGGCGTCGAACTGCGCAACCGGCTCACGACGGCAACCGGCCTGGCGTTGCCGCGCACCCTGATCTTCGACCACCCCACTCCCGCGGCGCTGGCCGATCTGCTGCGGCAGCAGCTGTTTCGCGGCGATGACGACGAATCGGACGAGGAGAAGGTGTGGTCTTCGCTGCGCAGTATCCCGCTCGCGGAGCTCCGCAGGACCGGATTGCTCGACAAACTCTTGTTACTCGCCGGCGCGCCGGAAAGCGTTGGCGCCGAACCGGTCATCGACAAGATCGATTCGCTGAGCCCCGAAGCCTTGGTCGCGATGGCCCTCCAGGCGACGGACGACGAGGGCGCCGAATGACGAAATCCCAACGCAATTGGGCATATGTCGAATACGCCGAGTTTTTGCCGGGGCACTCAGATCGGCCTACACTTCAGGGATTGGCTCAAGTCCCGTTTGAGCTGGGATGCAAGCAAGAGGGTGGGGCATGAGCGTCATCGCGGGTCTGTTCGGAGCGTTGCCGCCGCATCGTTATACCCAGGCTGAAATCACCGACCAGCTGGTCGAATTCCCCGCTCTCAAAGAGCACGAGGGTGTCGTCCGGCGATTGCACGCCGCCGCCAAGGTCAACAGCCGTCACCTGGTCCTGCCGCTCGAGCGCTACCCGTCGCTGACCGATTTCGGTGAGGCCAACGAGATCTTCATCGAACACGCCGTCGACCTCGGCTGCGAAGCGCTGCTGGGTGCGCTCGACGAGGCGGGCCTGCGGCCGCAGGACATCGACATGATCGCCACCACCACGGTGACCGGCGTCGCGGTGCCGTCGCTCGACGCGCGCATCGCCGGGCGGCTCGGCCTGCGCCCGGACGTGCGCCGGGTGCCGCTGTTCGGGCTGGGCTGCGCGGGCGGGGCGGCGGGGGTGGGCCGGCTGCACGACTACCTGCGCGGCGCGCCGGACGGCGTCGCGGCGCTGGTGTCGGTCGAGCTGTGCTCGCTCACCTTCCCGGCGGTCAAGCCGACCGTCTCGGGCCTGGTGGGGACCGCCATGTTCGGTGACGGCGCCGCCGCCATGGTCGCCGTCGGTGACCGGCGCGCCGACCGGCTGAGCCCGAACGGGCCCGACGTCGTCGATTCCCGCAGCCGCCTCTATCCCGACTCGCTGCACATCATGGCCTGGAACGTGAGCCCGGCCGGGCTGCACCTGGTGATGTCCCCGGAGCTGACCAACCTCATCGACCGCTACCTGGCCGACGACGTCAGCCGGTTACTGGGCGCCCACGGCCTGACGAAGGACGACATCGGCTCCTGGGTGGCGCATCCCGGCGGCCCCAAAGTCATCAACGCGATCGCCAACAGCCTCGAGCTGCCGCCCGATGCCCTGGAGCTGACCTGGCGGTCGCTGGGCGAGATCGCCAACCTGTCGTCGGCGTCGGTGCTGCACATCCTGCGCGACGCCATCGCCAAGCCGCCGCCCAGCGGCAGCCCCGGGCTGATGGTCGCGATGGGTCCGGGGTTCAGCTCCGAGCTGGTGCTACTGCGCTGGCGCTGAGGCGCTCAGTTCCCCCCGGCGGGGGAGTCCAGGAAGCCTTGCACGGCCTCGGTCAGAATTCGGCCGCCGCGGGTGTTCAGGTGGATGCCGTCGATGTGAAACTCCCATCCGTTCATCCGGGAGATCTCGTCGAAGCTGCGCCGCAGCACCGCCTCCCGGATCAGATAGTCGCGGTAGAACGACGGGAAAGAGAACCGGGTGAACGGCTTGGCGGTGTCGGCGCGGACCAATTGGTCCTGGAACGCTTCGAAGAACCCGATGTAGTCCGTGCCCTCGCGCGACGCCACGGCCCGGATCGCGTCGGTGTAGGCGGCGAACTCGTCGTTCAGCCGTGCCTGAACGACGTGCCGGGAATGCGGGTCTTCCCCCACGGGCGCAAGGGAACTCAGCGCGATCCGGGCGCCGGTCTCGTGCCGCAACCTGCGCGTGATGAGCGCCAGGGTCTCCTCGAACCGCGGCGCGGACGGCTCGGCGGGCAGCCCCTTCCACACCCGCACCACCCTGCGGAAGTTGGGAAAGACGCTCGCCAGAATGTCGTTGGTGCCGATCAGGACGATCACCCGGTCGGGCCGGCTGGCGCTCACGCGGCGCAGCCGGCGAATCGTGTGGAACGACAGGTCGCCACCCACGCCGAAATTCAGGAACCGGAATCGCCCGTTGCGCGGCCGGCCCTCCAGTTCGGCGATCCACCGATACGTTCCCTTGGCCGCGGTCGTGCTCGAGCCGACGCAGGCCACGGTTTCGGCGGAAGCGGACGTCACAGTCGCATTATTCGAGGATCTCCGACAGCTCCAGCCAGCGGCTCTCCGTCGAGGCGACCTCGTCTTCCAGCGCGCGCAGCTCCTGGGTGAGCCGCGCGATGCCGACGTGGTCGGCCTGGTCGTGCTCGGCCAGTTCGTGGTGTTTGGCCGCGATCCGGTCGGCCAGTCGCGCAAGCTGGCGGTCCGTGCCGGCCAGCTCCTTTTCCGCCGCCCGGCGCTCGGCTCCCGAGAGCGCCGGCTCCGGGGCGGGGGCGGGCGCGGGGGCCTGCGGGGCGGCCCGGCGGGCGGACAGGCGCAGGTACTCGTCGATGCCGCCGGGCAGATGCCGCAACCGGCCGTCGAGGATCGCGTACTGCTGGTCGGTGATCCGCTCGAGCAGGTAGCGGTCGTGTGAGACGACGATCAGCGTGCCCGCCCACGAGTCGAGCAGGTCCTCCATGGCGGTCAGCATGTCGGTGTCGACGTCGTTGGTCGGCTCGTCGAGGAGCAACACGTTG
The DNA here is from genome assembly GCF_010731655.1 of Mycobacterium paraseoulense. Classification (NCBI taxonomy): domain Bacteria; kingdom Bacillati; phylum Actinomycetota; class Actinomycetes; order Mycobacteriales; family Mycobacteriaceae; genus Mycobacterium; species Mycobacterium paraseoulense. Next base: position 514,319 of record NZ_AP022619.1, read on the forward strand.
GGTTCGGACAGCAGGGTGAGCATCAGTTGCAGCCGCCGCCGCTGCCCGCCGGAGAGCTCGCCGATCCGGGCGGAGAGCTGGCCGCCGCCGAAGCCGAGCCGCTCCAGCAGCTGGGCGGGCGTCACCTCGCGGCCCTCGACCTCGTACCCGCCGCGCAGCCGGCCCAGCACATCGGCGATGCGGTCCTCGGTCAGCCCGGCCAGGGCGTCGCCCTGCTGGTCCAGCACGGCCAGCCGAACGGTCTTGCCGCGCTTGACCCGTCCGCTGTCGGCCGTGACGCTGCCGGCGATCAGCCCCAGCAGCGTCGACTTACCGGCGCCATTCGCGCCGACGATGCCGGTGCGTTCGCCGGGTGCGATCCGCCACTCGACGTCGCGCAGCACCGGGTGGCCGTCAAAAGCCACCGACACGTCGAGCAGGTCGACGACGTCCTTGCCGAGCCGTGCCGAGGCAAGCTTGGCCAGCTCGACGGTGTTGCGCAGCGGCGGCACGTCGGCGATCAGCTGGTTGGCCGCCTCGATGCGGAACTTGGGCTTGGCGGTGCGCGCCGGCGCGCCGCGCCGCAGCCACGCCAGCTCCTTGCGCATCAGGTTCTGCCGCTTGGCCTCGGTGGCGGCGGCCATCCGGTCCCGTTCGACGCGCTGTAGCACGTAGGCGGCGTAGCCGCCCTCGAACGGCTCCACGATCCCGTCGTGCACCTCCCACGTCGTGGTGGCGACCTCGTCGAGGAACCAGCGGTCGTGCGTCACGAGCAGCAGGCCGCCGGTGTTGCGCGCCCAGCGCTGCTTGAGGTGCTCGGCCAGCCAGGTGATGCCCTCGATGTCGAGGTGGTTGGTGGGCTCGTCGAGCGCGATGACGTCCCACTCGCCGACCAGCAGCTCCGCCAGCTGGACCCGCCGGCGCTGACCGCCGCTGAGCGTGGCAATCGTTGCGTCCCAACCGATGTCGGACACCAGGCCGGCGACCACGTCGCGGACCCGCGCGTCACCGGCCCATTGGTGCTCGGCCGCCTCGCCGACCAGCGTCCAGCCGACGGTGCGGTCCGGGTCCAGGGTGTCCGCCTGGCTCAACGCGCCGACCCGCAGGCCGCCGCGCCGGGTCACCCGGCCTGAGTCGGGCGCCAACCGGCCGGTCAGCAGCCGCAGCAGGCTGGACTTCCCGTCCCCGTTGCGCCCGACGATGCCGATGCGCGCGCCGTCGTTCACGCCGAGCGTGACCGAATCGAATACCAGCTGGGTCGGATATTCGAGGCGGATGGCCTCGGCTCCCAATAGGTGCGCCACTGGCCCGACCCTACTGCGGCTACTCCAGGGTCAGCAGCGCCCGGTCGACTTCGCCCCGGGTCTCCGCGGACGCCTTGGTGGCTACCGCTTCCAGGAAGCGTCCGGCGAGGTCGCGCAGTTTGAGGTTGGTTTCCTGGGAGCGCCACACCAGGATGTCGAACGCCCGCTTCGCGGAGATGCCGTAGGCGGCCATCAGCACGCCCTTCGCCTGCTCGATCCGGGCGCGGGCGTCGGCCACCCCCGAGAGCACGTCGTTGATGTCGGTCTGCAGCGAGTCGGTGACGTCGATGTAGAAACCCGACGTCCCGATCACGGCGCCGCTGTCGTCGAGCATCCGGTCACCGACGACGACGACGCAGCGGGTGCGGCCGGCGGTGTCGATGATCCGGTGCCGGCTGCTGATCGGTTTGCCCCGCAGCACCTGACCCACGACGGCCGCCACCCGCTCGCGGTCATCGGGATGCTTGTGCTTGAGCAGCACTTCCGTGGAGGGCTCCACCTGCCCCGGTTCATACCCGTGCATCCGCGCGACCGCGTCCGACCACTCCCAGCGGTGGCCGTCCAGATAGAACCGGAAGCGCCCGACGCTCTGCGGCTCGCCGAGGCCCAGGACCAGGTCGACCGCGCTGAGGCCTTGTTCGTCGACGGCCTCGGATACGAACGCCTCACACGCCGAGTCCGCCGAACGCTCATCTGCAGACTCCCCGTTGCGCCCGTGCACGGCCTCTTCTTCGAAGTTCACGGTCATCGCGCGTTGCCCTTCAGATCCGTAACTATGTCCTCTGCATATCAATGCCCACTTTTGCGCGGGTCCATGCATCAGGACGTCCGGTAGGGCTCCGCGTCAGCGTGCTTGAACTCGAGGCCCAGACCGGGCCGGTCCCGGTCCGGCCGCAGCGCGCCGCCGTCGGGCGCGAGGGCGCCGTCGAACAGCATGTGTTCGATGCGGTGGTGATCGTGGAAGTACTCCAGGTGCCGCAGATTGGGGATCGCGCTCGCCACGTGGGCGTGCAGGTTGGGGGCGCAGTGCCCGGACACGTCGACGTTGTGGGCGGCGGCCACGGCGGCCGCCCGCAGCCAGTCGGTGATGCCGCCGCAGCGGGTGACGTCGATCTGCAGGCAGTCGACCGCCCCGGCGGCGAGCATCCGGTGGAAGTAGGCCAGGTCGTAGCCGTACTCGCCGGCGGTGACGTCCGGGCTCACCTGGTCGCGGACCTCCCGCAACCCGGCCAGGTCGTCGGAGGAGACGGGTTCCTCGAACCACGTGACGTCGTGGTCGGCCATCGCATGGGCCACCCGGATCGCCTGCTTGCGGCGGTAGCCGCCGTTGGCGTCGACATATAGTTCGACGTCCGGCCCGATCACCTTGCGGGACAGGGCGATTCGGTCGAGGTCGCGGCGTTCGTCGGAGCCCCACGACTCGCCGATCTTGATCTTGACGCGCGGGATCTTCCACTCGTCCACCCAGCGTTCGAGCTGGGCGCGAGTCTGACGCTCGTCGTAGGTGGTGAACCCGCCGCTGCCGTAGATCGGGACCGCGTCGTGCGCCATGCCGAGCAGCCGGCACACGGGCAGGCCCAGCAGCTTGCCCTTGAGGTCCCACAGCGCGGTGTCGACCGCCGAGATCGCGCACGACACCAATCCGGGCCGGCCGTTGTTGCGCATCGCCCGGACCATCGCCTGCCACCGCCCGGTGATGTCCAGCGCGCTGTGCCCGGTGAGCGTGCCGGCGAGCGGCCCCGTGATCAGCTCGCCGCACGCGCCGCCGGCGTAGGTGTAGCCGACCCCGCGCCGCCCGCCCGCGGTCACCCCGGCCAGCACCAGGGTGGTCGACGACCAGGACAGCGTTCCGTCGGCCTCGGGTGCGTCGGTGGGGATTTCGAAGACCTGCGCGGTGACCTCGTCGATGGGCGCGTCGACGCTCATCGGGCCCACCGGCGCGCCGCGAGCCACGCGCCGAGTCCCGCCGCGCCGAGCGCGCCTGTGCCGCTGGCGACGGGATGTTGGGACGCCCACAGTTGCGGGCTCAGCGTGTGGGAGTTGTCGTCGAACCCGCCGTGCGCGCCGTGGTCGCTGCCCGGTTCCTGGTCGAGCGGCTGCCACAGGTTGTGGGGCCGCTCAGGGCTGACCCGCTCGTCGGTTTGCTGCGAGTCGTATCCGGTGCGGCCCAGGTAGCGGTCGAGCAGCGGCGCGACGAACTTCTGCGCGAGCAGCGTCACCGCGGTGCTGTCGCCGACCCAATATTGTTTGCGCTCCGGGTGATCGGCGGCATACAGGACGCCGCGGGCGGCGACCTCGGGCTGGTAGATCGGCGGCACCGGTTGGGGATGGCGCGGTAGCCGCGACAGCACCCAGGAGAACTGCGGGGTGTTGACGGCGGGCATCTGGGCCACGGTGATGCGGACCTTCGAGTGCTCGTGCAGCAGCTCGCAGCGCACCGACTCGGTGAACCCGTTGATGGCGTGCTTGGCACCGCAGTAGGCCGACTGCAGCGGGATGGACCGCTGGCTGAGCGCGGAGCCGACCTGCACGATGGTGCCGCGGTCGCGCGGCCGCATCTTGGCCAGCGCCGCCATGGTGCCGTGCACGTACCCGAGGTAGGACACCTCGGTCACGCGTTTGAACTCCTCGGCGCTGATCTCGCTGAACGGCGCGAACACGGACGTGAACGCGACGTTCACCCAGACGTCGATCGGTCCGAAGGTCGACTCGGTCTCGTCCGCGGCGGCGACGACGGCCTCGTGGTCGGCCACGTCGGTGGGGATGGTCAGCGCCTTGCCGCCGCCGGATTCGACGTCGCGGGCCGCGCCGTCCAGGCCGGCGGCCCCGCGGGCCAGCAGGGCGACGTTCGCCCCGCGCTGCCCGAACAACCGGGCGGTGGCCCGGCCGATGCCGGCGCTGGCCCCGGTGATCACCACTGTTTTCGGGGTCGGTGTCATCGCGGTTTTCTCCTTTCGTTCAGCAGTGATGGGCGTCGTCGGCGAGGGTGGCCGTGCATTCCAGCATCAGCGCGTGCGTGAAGGCCTGCGGGAGGTTGCCCCGGAGCTGGCGCTGCCTGATGTCGTATTCCTCGCAGAACAATCCGGGGGGTCCGCACGCCGCGCGGTTGCGTTCGAACCAGCGCATGGCGCAATGGGCGTGTCCCAGTTGATGTTCGGCGAGCGCCATCATGAATCCGCAGAGCAAAAAGGCACCCTCGGCGTCGCCGAGGTCGCGCTCGTCGTGCCGGAAGCGATAGACGAATCCGTCGTGGCAGAGCTGATTGCGGACCGCGTCCAGCGTGGCCCGGGTGCGCGGGTCGTCGGCGGGGACGGCCCCGCGCACGGGCGCCAGCAGCAGCGACGCGTCGACGTCGGTCAGCCGCGGGCTGCGCTGCCAATAGCCGTCCTGCGGGTGCAGGCTGCTGGCGGCGGTGTCGGCCAGGATGGTGTCGGCCAGCGACGTGCAGGCGGCGATCTCTGAGCCGCCGCCGGCAACCTTGGCGATGGCCCGCAGCCCGGCCACACACGCCAGGCGGGACTGCGTCCAGTGTTCGTTGTCGATCTCCCATATCCCCGCATCCGGCTCGCGCCAACGCTTTTCGATCGCACCGATGGCGGCCTGCGCGGCGCGCCAGCCCTCGACGTCCAGCCGGCCGGCGTTGCCGGCCCACGCCAGCAGCTGCAGCGCCTCGCCGAAGACGTCCAGCTGGAATTGCTGGTTGACCCAGTTGCCCACCTTGTCGGCGCCCCCGGGGTAGCCGGGCAGGTCGAGGGTTTCTTCGCTGGGCACGCTGGCGCCGGTGACGGTGTAGGCGGGCTTGAGGTCGGGGCCGTGCTCGAGCAGCCGGGCGCCGACGAATTCGACCGCGCGGTCCAGCAATTCGTTCGCGCCGACGGTGGCGGCGGCGATCCCGGCGTACGCCTGGTCGCGGATCCACGCGTAGCGGTAGTCGTAGTTCTGGTTGGTGTGCGCGCGCTCGGGCAGGCTCATCGTGGCGGCGGCGACCATGCCGCCGCCGCTGCTGGTCAGCCCGCGCAGCACCGCGTAGGAGTGCCGCGCATCGCGGGGGGCGATGGTGCCGTTCAGCTCGGGCATGCTGCGGTGCCACGCGGCTTCCGTTGCGTCCCAGGTGATATGGGGGTCGGGCGGGTGGTCAGGGAGCGTGCGTTCGGAGAGTTCCAGCACGAAGTCGTGGTGACCGCCCTCATCGACGGTGACCTCACAGGTGATCAGGTTCCCGTGGCCGTGCGCCGATTTGACGACGCGCGCCTCGCAGCCGCCGAGCCAGCGCCACCGCAACCGGCCCGACTTCCCGCTCCATATCCCGTCGTCGAGCCTCGGGTCGCCCGCGCCGTGCCGGCCGAACGCGGCGCTCGGCTGCAGCAGCACCCGCACCCGCGCGGTACCGCGGCAACCCATGAGGCGGCGCAGCAGCACCACCCGGTCGGGGTCGCCGGGGAACGCCAGCGCCTCGCGGCATTCGATGATGCCGTCGCGGGTGACCCACCGGTCGCGCCAGATCAGGCTGCCCGGCTCGTAAAACCCGCCCCACACGTGCCGGACGTCGGTCGGGGTGATCGCGTACACCCCGTCGCCCCCAATGAGATTCGAGAACACGGCGTCGGAGTCCCACCGCGGCGCGCACAGCCACGCGACGTCGCCCTGCGGCCCGATCAGGGCGCCCCGCTCGCCGTCGGCGAGCAGCGCATACTCGCGCAACACCCGGGGCGAGTACATCGCCTCGTAGTCGATCGTGCGGTCAGCCACGGACCCCCGCCTCCGATCGCCGGGTCGCCGGGACGTCGCTGCGGATCTTGCCGGTCGCCATCCGCTCGGCCAGCCGCGAGGCCAGCGCCATGATCGTCAGCGCCGGGTTCGCCGAGCCCTGGGTGGGGCACACCGAGCCGTCGGCGAGGAACAGGTTCGGCACCCCCCACACCCGGTGGTCGGAGTCGACGACCGAGTTGTCCGGCCGGGTGCCCATTCGGGCACCGCCGATCAGGTGGGCGAACCGCTGGATGGTCAGTACGTCCTGGGCCCCGGAGGCGCGCAGGATGTCGCCGATCACCTTGGTGGAGTACGCCATGTTGGCCTTGTCGTTGTCGCACAGCGTGTAGTCGAACCGGGCCACCGGGAGCCCGTACGGGTCGGTCTCGTCGGCGAGGGTGACCCGGTTGTCCGGCATCGGCAACAACTCGTTGAGCACGCCGATGGTCGCCCAGTGGTTGTAGTCGCGCATGTACTCCCGCAACGCGCGGCCCCAATGCCCGTCGGCGAGCACGTGTTCGGCCCAGCCGATGGGCAAGGGTGACACCGTCTGGATGGAGAAGCCACGGGCGAACTCCCGCGACGGGTCCGTCTCGTAGAACTGTTCCGAGGACACCTCCGGGGGAGGGGCCTTGTACATCCGGAGCTCGTCCGACCACCGGCCCGCGGACTGCGTGGCGCCCTGCACCATCACGTAGCGGCCGACCTGATCGTCGTTGTTGCCCAAGCCGTCCGGGAAGCGTTCGCTCGCCGAGTTCAGCAGCAGCCGAGGGGTTTCGATGGAATACCCGGCGATCGCGACGACCTTGGCTCGCTGCAACCGCTCGGTGCCTCCGGCCTCGTCGTAGTAGACCACCCCGCGCGCGGCGCCGCTCTCGTCGAGCTCGACGCGGGCCGCCATGCAGTTGGCCCGGATCTCCACCGCGTGGGCCAGCGCGTCGGGCAGGTGCGTGACGTACGGGCTGGCCTTGGCGTTGACCTTGCAGCCCTGCAGGCAGTAGCCGCGGTAGATGCAGTGCGGGCGGTTACCGAAGGTGCCGTTGACGATGCCGACGGGCCCGACCCGCATCTCGATGCCGAGCTGCATCGCGCCCCGCCAGAGCTTGGCTGCTGCGCCCGAAATGGGGTGTGGTGAAAAGGGATAACGGTGGGGATAGCCCCACGGCCAGTTCTGCCCGGCCACCGGCAGTTCGAGCTCGACGCGCTCGTAGTGCGGTCGCACGTCCTCGTAGTCGATCGGCCAGTCCGCCCCGACCCCGTCGAGGCTGTAGGTCTGGAAGTCGCTGGGATGGAATCGCGGCGTGTAGCCGGCGTAGTGGACCATCGAGCCGCCCACCCCGCGCCCGGAGTTGTTCTTGCCCAACTCGACTGGGTCGTCGCCGCCGATGATGCGCTTCTGGGTCCAGTACAGGGAATGGGAACCCGCCTCGTCGGATACCCAGTCCTCGTCCGGGTGCCAGAACGGGCCCGCCTCGAGGATCACCACCCGCCAACCGGCCCGGGCCAGGCGTTGGGCGAGCACCGATCCGCCGGCGCCCGCGCCGACGATCACCAGGTCCACCTCGTCGTCGTCGCGGTAGCGCCGCATCGTCTTTTCGCCGGGCAGGTCGCGCGAATGCACGTCGAGCAGGAACCGCGATTCGTTGTCCCTGGGCCCGACCGCTCCCTTGAGCAGGCCGCGGAGTCGGTCGCCCATCACAGCTCACCGCGCTGCACCACGCGGACGGGGTCCTCGTCCGTGGCGCCCCTTGTTTCGAACGGTTCGCGCGCCGCCGCGTCTCCCGTGGCACCGCCCAGGCGCATGAACCCGCGCGGGTAGGCTGGGCCGCCGAACCCGATCTCGTTCCACGCCCACGGGTGGGAGTAGAACCCGGACAACACCATTCGCATGCAGACCGACCACGCGCGTTTGACGTTCAGGCGCTCCCAGGTTCCGCCCTTCAAGTGGCCGTCGGAGAACTGGTCGACGATCGCTTCTCGCGTGTCGGGCTCGGCGTCGGCGAACGAGTCCTTGCCGTAGCGGCCTGACGCGGTCTCGTCGAGCGCGCGCAGCACCAGCCGCCAGGTGTCGCGGTCGTCGGGCATGTCGGCGTACTGGTAGCCGTCGAGCCGGCCGTCGGCGAGCTTGGAGTCGACGGACTCGGCCACCGGCACCCGCGGCTCGGTGTCCTGCGCCAGCACCGTGTCGCAGAACGCGCGCAGACACGGTTCCTCTTCCGCGGAGAAGAACCGCAGCGGGCCGGGCGGCTCCAGCCGCGCCAATACCACTTTCTTGGTCGCCTCGTCCCAGCTGTCGGTCGTGTCCAGCACGTCGAAATCCGGGTACCGGCCGATCATTTGGGGGGTGACCCCGCGGCGTTGTTTGGGGAGCCAGGACGGGTGCGGCGGCTTGCGATCGGGTCGCAGGTTCGGCAGGTGGTCGGGGCGTGTGGTGTCGGCCATCGCGCTCAGTCCCGGAACCGCTCGCGCCGCAGGAGCGAGGCCAGCAGCCCCATCCCGCCGACCATGCACATCAGCCCGGGCGCCGCGATCGGTGGGCCCATGGGCACGTTGTAGGACGCGTTCTTCCATCCGCCCGGTTTGCGTGCCACCCCGCGCGCATGCAGGTACTCGCCCATGAGGCCGTTGGCCGTGTAGACGCCCGCCGTGATCGGCAGCCACAGCTTGGCCCAGCGTCGCGAGAACACCCCGCCGATTCCGGCGACGACCACGGGCGGGGTGACCACGATCGGGCTCCACATCCATTTGTTGCCGAAACTGGCTTTGTAGTGCTCGAAATAGATTTCGGCCGTGGTGACCAGGGCCGCCATGGCCGTCAGTCCGGACAGCGAGCGTTCGAAGCGTCCGTGCGCGACGTCGTACAACGCCCGCTCGCCCAACTGCATCGCCTCGTGCTTGCGCCTTCCACCGTTGCCTAACAACAACATTGGTTTCCCTTCCTGGCTCGTTGGTCCATGTGCGTCAGCCGATTGATTACGCGTACTGATCTACGCGGAGATACGGGATGTATTGCGAGGCACGAACTGTCGGGATAGCCTGCCGCTCCGGCCGCCGTGCGCCGAGAATGTCGGACGCCGCCTTGCCCATGCGTCACCTCACTCCCGACACAAAACACGCTCAGGCAGCCAGCGCGATGACCGCCCAGAGAACTGGCATGCGCCCAGCTGCGTGTTTCAACCGAGGTGGTCCCGACGGCCCGTCGTGACCGAAGCGCATCCGGTGCGTACCCGATTCCTGCCGGTGTAAACAGTTCGACCGGTGTCGGGTTGACGGCCAAGCGCCTCTCAACAGTTGTCAGTGGGCCGCCCTACTATCGAACCCATGTTCGAGTATGCGCTGGCGTCGCGGTCGACGCCGGAGTCGGCGGCGTTGCTGGCTCGGGTGCGGGAAGCGGGCCGCGCGGAGGCGCGGGCGGCCGCGGAACGCCTTGTGGCGGTCGGGGACCTGCTGGTGTTGCGCTGCCGCGATAGCGGCGAGCGGGCGGACTGGGCGGCCGACGCGTGGGCGGCGGTCGCCGGGCAGGTCGGCGCGGCGTTGGGCTGCAGCCTGGCGATCGCGCATGGCCAGCTGCACCATGCGATGGCGATGCGCGGGCGGCTGCCGCAGGTCGGCAAGGCGTTTCAGGCCGGTGACCTCGACTATCGGGCCTTTCAGACGATCGTGTTCCGCACCGACTTGATCACCGACCCAGACGTCATGGCGCGGGTGGATGCCCGGCTGGCGGCGCTGCTGTCGCGGCGTCCGTCGCTGACCCGGGCGGGCCTGAGCGCGGCGGTGGATCGGGTGGTGGCGCTGGTGGATGCCGACGCGGTGCGCCGGGCCAAGAAGGCGATCGCCGATCGCTTTGTGGATGTGCAGGCCGACGAGTCGGGGATGGCGTGGCTGACCGGCAGCCTGTTCGGCGCCGACGGGCATGCGCTGGATCGGCGCCTCGATGAGTTGGCGCGCAGCGTGTGTGGCGCCGATCCGCGTACCCGGCGGCAGCGCCGCGCGGATGCGCTGGGCGCGCTGGCCGCCGGTGCTGATCGGTTGAGCTGTCAGTGCGGAACCCCGCGGTGCGCCGGCGCGGCGCGCACGCCGAGCAGTGTGGTGATCCATGTCGTCGCCGAGCAGGCTACGGTCGCCGGGCGCGGCGCGGCGCCCGGTGTGCTGCCCGGTTGCGAGGGACTCCTGCCGGCCGAGGTGATCGCCGAACTGGCGCGCTCGGCCAGGCTGGTTCCGCTCGGCGTGCCCACCGAGGCCGAACCCCGGTACACGCCGTCGGCCAAGCTGGCGGATTTCGTGCGGTGCCGGGATTTGACGTGTCGGGCGCCCGGGTGTGACCGGCCGGCCGTCGACTGCGACATCGACCATACGATCCCCTACGCCGAGGGCGGCTTGACGCATGCGTCGAACCTGAAATGCCTGTGCCGCCAGCATCATTTGCTGAAGACCTGCTGGGGTTGGCGCGATCGGCAACTGCCCGACGGCACCCTGATCTGGTGGCTGCCCGACGGGCACACCTACGTCACCACTCCCGGCAGCGCGTTGCTGTTTCCCAGCCTGTGCGCGCCCACCGGCGACCTGCCCGCGCCCGCGACACCCGAGCGGTGCGCCCAGCGCACCGCGATGATGCCCCGGCGTACCCGCACCCGCGCGCAGAACCGGGCGCGACGCGTCGCCACCGAACGCCACCACAACCGCCAGGCCCGCTCGGCGACCCGACCCGCCCAAACCGGCCCCGCACCACCGGACGGCGAACCCCCGCCGTTCTGATCAGACGGACTTGGTGACGCCGACGTAGGACAACACCACGTCGGATTCGTCGGTCATTTGCGTCAGCGTCGCATAGGACCGGATGAACGACTGCCCCACGCACCCGTCGATTTTGACGTGGAAGCCGGTGACGATGACCCGCGGATTCGGGCCCTTGAAGTCTTTCCTGGCCACCGGTACGACGAGTACGACGCCGGGCTTGAGGCCCACGGTGACCACGCCGTTCAGCGGCGTAGTGACCAAGGGCACGAGTACGGGCGCACCGGCCGCCAGGCCCGCGAGTCCAAGGCCCGGGCTGACGCCGGCGCTGCCGGCGATGGTGACGCCGTTGGACGTGCTCATGTCGATTCCGCAGCCGATCTCGTAACCCACCTCGAGGAGGCCGCGAGGCTGTTCGAGCCCGTCCAGCGAACCGAAGAACGTTCCCCGGGCGAGGTATTCACGGGACGAGACCGCGGTGGTCAACGGCGCTATGGGGACTTGCGACTCGTCCTTGGCCGCGAGGGTCAATGTCCAGCCTTCGGGCGTCGTGAAGGTCACCGGGTCCGACGACGGCACCAGCGCGTCGTCCGGGGGCCCCGCGGTGGCCGCGACGTTTTCAGCGTCGGGATCGGCGGCCGCCGGAGGCGCCGAGATCACCGACATGACCACGCACAACGCGAGGATCGCGACGCGACGGACGACGACGGCAACCGGCCACACGAGCGATACCGTATGCGCGGCCCGATTCCGGTCCCGAAATTTGCTGGTCGCCCAGCCGAAGTCGTTGTGCGTTCGTGACCGTTACGGGATAAGGGTGCGGAATTCTGAGGTGACAGGTCGCGCGCGTCGGTGTCGGCCCGAACAAGCCGTACTCACTTCGTTTGCCGCCCGGTAAGATTGCTGCATTGGTGGCCAGTGATCCGGCCGACGACAGAGGGGCTGACGATGAAGACCCATCTGCGCGCTCGCGGACTGCTGGCCGGTGCCGTGACCGCCCTGGCCCTCACGGGCGGCGCGGGCGTGGCGCACGCGGATTCCGACCCCGCGCTGCCGCCTGGGCCGGGCTTAATCAACCAACTCATCACGTCGACTCCCGCGTTGAACCCCGATCCGGCCGACGAGGACGGTCCGTCGACGGGCTCGGATGCCGTCGGCATGTATTGCGAAAACCGATTCGCGCGGTGCCGGTAGCGAGACCGGCGGGACGCACGCCTCGCTGAGCGGCTGACGCCGCCGCCCTCATCACGGGCCTCGGCCGGTTCCCATCCCACCGCCCGCGAGCAAATCGCCTGGCCAGAACCATCGGGCCCGCCGGTATGCCATGATGTCGGAGCTGTCAAGACATAGGGGAGCGGCCGTGGATCTCAACTTGTCGATCGTCACGCGACCGGTGGAGCGCCTGATAGCTACGGCGCAGAACGGGCTGGAAGTCGTCCGGCTGGGGGGCCTGGAAACGGGTAGCGTCCCATCGCCGTCGCAAATCGTCGAGAGCGTGACGATGTACAAGCTCCGGCGTTATTTCCCGCCCGACAGCCGACCGGACAAGCCGCCGGTGGGCCCCCCGGTGCTGATGGTGCACCCGATGATGATGTCGGCCGACATGTGGGACGTCACCCGCGAGGACGGTGCGGTCGGCATCCTGCACGCCAGCGGGCTCGACCCGTGGGTCATCGACTTCGGCGAACCCGACAAGGTCGAAGGCGGCATGCGACGCACCCTGGCCGACCACATCGTCGCGCTCAGCCAGGCCATCGACACCGTCAAGGACGTCACGGGCAGCGACATCCACCTGGTCGGATATTCCCAAGGCGGCATGTGGTGCTACCAGGTCGCCGCCTACCGGCGGTCGAAGAGCCTGGCCAGCATCGTCACCTTCGGGTCGCCCGTCGACACCCTGGCCGCCTTGCCGATGGGCATCCCGGCAAACTTCGCCGCGCCCGCCGCCAGCTTCATGGCCGACCACGTCTTCAGCCGGCTGGCCATCCCCAGCTGGATGGCGCGCACCGGATTTCAGATGCTCGACCCCCTCAAGACCGCCAAGGCGCGCGTCGACTTCGTCCGCCAGCTGCACGACCGGGAGGCGCTGCTCCCGCGCGAACAGCAGCGCCGATTCCTCGAACGCGAAGGCTGGATCGCCTGGTCCGGGCCGGCGATCTCCGAACTGCTCAAGCAGTTCATCGCCCACAACCGGATGATGACCGGCGGCTTCGCCGTCAACGGGCAGATGGTCACGCTCACCGACATCACCTGCCCGGTGCTGGCCTTCGTCGGCGAGGTGGACGATATCGGGCAGCCGGCGTCGGTGCGCGGCATCCGGCGGGCGGCGCCCGACGCCGAGGTCTACGAAAAGCTCATCCGCACAGGGCATTTCGGCTTGGTCGTGGGATCCAAAGCGGCGCAGCAGAGCTGGCCGACCGTCGCCGAATGGGTGAAATGGCTCTCCACCGGCGGCGACAAACCGGACGGCATCGACCTGATGGCCGACCAGCCCGAGAAGCACACCGACAGCGGCGTCGCGCTCAGTTCCCGGCTCGCGCACGGCATCGGCGAGGTCTCCGAGGCGGCGCTGGGCGTGGTCCGCGGCGCGGCCAACACGGTGGTCGCGGCCAACAAGTCGATGCGCACCCTGGCGGTCGAGACGGCACGTACGCTGCCCCGCCTGGTCCGGCTGGGCCAGATCAACGACCACACCCGCATCTCGTTGGGCCGCATCATCGACGAACAGGCGCACGACGCCCCGCAGGGCGAATTCCTGCTGTTCGACGGGCGCGTGCACACCTACGAGGCCGTCAACCGGCGCATCAACAACGTCGTCCGTGGCCTGATCGAGGTCGGGGTGCGGCAAGGCGACCGGGTCGGCGTCCTGATGGAGACGCGGCCCAGCGCGCTGGTCGCCATCGCAGCGCTGTCGCGGCTCGGCGCCGTCGCCGTCGTGATGCGACCGGACTCCGACCTGGCGGCGTCGGTCCGGCTCGGCGGAGTGACGGAGCTGCTGACCGACCCCGCCAACCTGGCGGCGGTGCTGGCGTCGGACCGACAGGGGCTGCGCCAGGTGCTGGTGCTCGGTGGTGGCGAGGCGCGGGATCTGCACCTGCCCGACGACAGCGACGTCATCGACATGGAACGGATCGACCCGGACGCCGTGGAGCTGCCCGGCTGGTATCGGCCCAACCCGGGGCTGGCCCGGGACCTGGCGTTCGTCGCGTTCAGCGCGGCCGGCGGCGAGCTGGTGGCCAAGCAGATCACCAACTACCGCTGGGCGGTATCGGCCTTCGGGACCGCATCGACGGCCGCCCTGGACCGCCGGGACACCGTGTACTGCCTGACGCCGTTGCACCACGAGTCGGCGCTGTTGGTGAGCCTGGGCGGCGCGGTGGTCGGCGGCACGCGCATCGCGCTCTCCCGCGGCCTGGACCGCGACCGGTTCGTTCAAGAGGTGCGGCAGTACGGCGTCACGGTCGTCTCCTACACCTGGGCCATGCTCCGCGAGATCGTCGACGATCCCGCGTTCGTGCTGCACGGCAACCACCCGGTGCGGCTGTTCATCGGTTCCGGTATGCCGACGGGCCTGTGGGCCCGGGTCGTCGACGCGTTCGCGCCGGCTCATGTCGTCGAGTTCTTCGCGACCACCGACGGGCAAGCGGTGCTGGCCAACGTGTCCGGCGCCAAGATCGGCAGCAAGGGCCGTCCGCTGCCCGGCGCCGGGCGCATCGAGCTGGCCGCCTACGACGTCGAGCAGGACCTGATCCTCGAGAACGACCGTGGGTTCGTCCAAATCGCCGAGCCCAAACAGGTCGGGGTGCTGCTCGCGGTGTCCAACGGCCCGATCGACCCGACGGCGTCGGTCAAACGCGGAGTGTTCGCCGCCGGCGACACCTGGATCTCGACCGAGTATCTGTTCTACCGCGACGACGACGGCGACTACTGGCTGGCGGGCAGGCGCGGCTCGGTGGTCCACACCGCGCGCGGTCCCGTGTTCGACGAGCCGGTCAACAACGTGCTCGGCTGCGTCAACGGCGTCGACCTCGCGGTGACCTACAACGTGCCCGTCGGTGACCGCCAGGTCGCCGTCTCGGCGGTGACGCTGCTGCCGGGGGCCAGCGTCACCGCGGCCGACCTGACCGATGCCGTGGCCAAGATTCCCATCGGCGTCGGTCCCGACATCGTTCAGGTATGCCCGGAGATGACACTGAGCGCGACCTACCGCCCGACCGTCAGTGCCCTGCGCGCGGCGGGAATTCCCAAGCCGGGCCGCCAGGTGTGGTACTTCGACACCGAGGGCAACTTCTTCCGCAAGCTGACCCCGAGCGTGCGGTCCGAGCTGAGCGGGCGCGCCGATGGTTGACGATGCGCTGCTCGCCATCCTGGTCTGCCCGGCCGACCGGGGCCCGTTGCTGCTGGTGGATGACGAGCTGCTGTACAACCCGCGGCTGCGGCGCGCCTACCGCATCGAGGACGGCATCCCGGTGCTGCTCGTCGACGAGGCCCGCGACGTCGACGACGACGAGCACGCCCGGCTCATGGCACGAGCCCGGCCGGCAGATCCCCGGTGAGGTAGCGCTGCAGGTTCGGCGCTATGGTCTGCGCGACCTGCTGGGCCGGCAGTGACGCGAACGGCTCCAGCGCCAGGATGTAGCGCGCCATCACCACGCCGACCAGCTGCGACGCGACGAACTGAACGCGGATGACCCCGCTTCCCGGCGGATTGTCAACTCGCGGGCCGACTTCCACCGCGATCACGTCCTCGATGAACGTGCGGAACAGATTGACCTCCGAGCCGGCCAGGATGGACCGCAGCGTGGCGATGAAGCCCGTGCCCAGGTCGGAATCCCACAGCGGCAACAACATCGAAGGCAGCCGGTAACCGATCTCCTCGATCGGCACGTCGCGCAGCGGGCCGATGATGTCCATCGGATCGATCGGAATGTGGACGGCCGCGGCGAACAGTTTCTCCTTGGTGCCGAAGTAGTGATGCACCAGCGCCGAATCGACGCCCGCGGCCGCCGCCACCGCGCGGATGGACGTATTGCCAATTCCGTTGGTGGCGAACAGTTCCCGGGCGCTGGCAAGAATGCGGTTGCGGGTGTCGGAGCTTCCGGCGGGCCGCCCGGGCCGCCTGCGCCCGGTCCTGGTGTCCGTCACGTCAAACTATCCGCCACGTTAAGGCGTCCGTCGCCGCAGCGTCGCGGCGGCCAGGCACAGCGACGCGAGCGCGAAACCCAGCACGACGACGATGTCGCGCACCGCGACGTAGGTCAGCTGCGGGTGCATACCCACCTGTTGCAGCGCCTCCAGTGCGTAGCTGGCCGGCATAACGTTGCTGACCCACTGCAGCCAGTGCGCCATCAGGGCCCGGGGCACGATGATGCCGGCCAGCAACAGCTGCGGCACCATCACCAGCGGGATGAACTGCACGGCCTGGAACTCGGTGCGGGCGAAGGCACTACACAGCAGGCCCAGGCCCACGCCGAGGACGGCGTTGACGATCGCGATCACGAACACCCACGCCGGGCTGCCCGCGGTGTCGAAACCGAGCAGCCAGAACGACACGATGCACGCCAGGGTGGCCTGTGCCGCGGCGGCCGTCGAGAAGGCGGTGCCGTAGGCCATCAGCAGATCGAACCGCCGCAGGGGAGTGGTCAGAATGCGCTCCAGCGTGCCGGAGGCCCGTTCCCGCTGCATGGTGATCGCCGTGATGATGAACATCACGAACAGCGGGAAAAGCCCGAGCAGGATCAGGCAGGCGTTGTTGAACGGCGAGGGCATGCCCGGCCGGTGCGGCTCGTTCGGGAGCATGTAGTACATCAACGTGATCACCAAGATCGGCACGAACAGGATCATGGCGACGCTGCGGTGGTCGGCCGCCAGTTGGCGCAGGATGCGCGTCGTGGTGGCGGTATATCCCTTGAGGCCTAACCGGCCTGGCGCATGATGCTGCGCTTGATGATGGACAGAAACGCGTCCTCCAGTGACGTGCATCCGGTGTCCTCTCGTAGTCGGCTCGGGGTGGTGTGCGCGAGCAGATGGCCGTCGCGCATCAGCAGCAGGTCACCGCAGTGGTCGGCCTCGTCCATGACGTGGCTGGACACCAGCAGCGTGGTTCCGCCGCTGGCGAGATCGGTGAACTGCTCCCACAGGTCCGCGCGCAGGACGGGGTCCAGGCCCACCGTCGGCTCGTCGAGCACGAGCAGCGCGGGCCGGCAGACCAGCGCGCACGCCAGCGACACCCGGGTGCGCTGACCGCCGGAAAGGTTGCCGCAGAAGGCGGTTCGGTGATCGGCCAGCCCGACCCGTTCGATCGCGGCTTCGGCGGCCTGGCGGTCGAAACCGTAGAGCGAGGCGAAGTACCGGACGTTGTCGACGACGCGCAGGTCGTTGTAGATGGTCGGGTCCTGCGGCAGGTAGCCGACCCGGCGGTGCAGCGGCGCCGACCCGGCCGGGTGGCCGAGCACGGCGACGGATCCCGAGTTCACGATCTGAGTGCCGACGATGCACCGCATCAGGGTGGTCTTGCCGCAGCCGGACGGGCCGAGCAGGCCGGTGATGCTGCCGCGTGCGATCTGCACCGAGAAGTCGTGCAGGGCGGGCCGCTTGCCGCGGATCACCCGCAGGTGATCGATGCGGACGGCGGGCTCGGTGATTAATTCATCACGCGATGAAGTCATCATGCGATGAATAATCGTCCTCCGGATAGGGGCTGTCAAGGGCGCGGGGGTCGCCAAGGTGAAGGGCGCCGCCCCTGGCGTAGGGGAATTCGCCCCTGATGGATGGGACGGCGCCGTGGCGGCGTCTCAGCGGGTGGACGAACCCGGGCGGCTCTGGGGCAGGTGCCCGTGCACGCCCTCGGCGTAGGCCGTCTCGGCGTGCTGGGTGAGGTCGACGCCGGTGGTCTCGTCTTCGGCGGTGACGCGGAAGCCGATCACCCGGTCGATCACCTTCGCGAGCACGAACGACACCGTGAAGGCGTAGAGCGCGACGACGACGATCGCGAGCGCCTGCTTGCCCAGTTGGGCGAAGCCGCCCCCGTAGAACACGCCCCGCGGGCCCGACGTCATGACCGCCGTCGCGAACAGCCCGATCAACGACACCCCGACAACGCCGCCGACGAAGTGCACACCGACCACGTCGAGCGAATCGTCGTAGTTGAAGCGGAATTTCGCGCTGACCGCGAACGAGCACACGATCCCGGCCGCGAGCCCGACGACCGCCGCGCCCAGCGTGTTGACGGTTCCGCACGACGGCGTGATGGCGACCAGCCCGGCCACCACGCCGGACGCCGCGCCGAAGGTGGTGGGCCGGCCGTCGCGGATCTGTTCGACCGACAGCCAGCCCAGCATGCCCAGGCACCCGGCGACGAGCGTGTTGAGGAAGATCGCCGCGGCGGTCCCGTTGGCGGCCAGGGCGGAACCGGCGTTGAACCCGAACCAGCCGAACCACAGCAGCCCGACGCCGAGCAACACCAGCGGCAGATTGTGCGGCCGCATGGCGTCCTTCTTGAAGCCGATGCGGGGCCCGAGCACCAGCGCCAGGGCCAGGGCCGAGGAACCGGACACGATCTCGACGACGAGGCCCCCCGCGTAGTCGAGCACCCCGAGCTTGGCCAGCCAGCCGCCGGGCCCCCACACCCAGTGCGCCACAACCGAATACACCACGACCGTCCAGACCGGGACGAACACCATCCACGCGGCGAACTTCGCGCGGTCGGCGATCGCGCCGCTGACCAGGGCGGCCGTGATGATCGCGAACGTGACCTGGAACGTCGCGTACAGCAGCTCGGGAACCGCGCCGTGCGCGGTGTCGGGGGTGATGCCCAGCATCCCGACATGCCTGAGGTTGCCGAGGAACCCGCGGGCGCCGTCCTCGGAGAACGCGATGGTGTAGCCGAGCAGCAGCCACGCCACCGTGACCAGCGGGATGGAGATGAAGCTCATCATGATCATGTTGAGCACCCCGGTGGTGCGGACCATGCCGCCGTAGAAGATGGCCAGACCGGGGGTCATCAGCAGCACCAGCGCGGTGCTGGCCAGCAGCCACGCGGTCGCGGCGGGGTCGATCGGATGCATGACGTGCGCTCCTTCACAGGTCCCGGGACACCGGGATACTGCCATGACGGCGCTGCCGGTACGTTCGGTGGGTGGCCGCACGCCAGCTGCTCGTCGACCCCGTCGCGGCCGCTCATCGGCTCCTTGGCGCCACCCTCACCGGGCGCGGCGTCAGCGCCCTGATCGTCGAAGTCGAGGCGTACGGCGGCGTTCCCGACGGCCCCTGGCCGGACGCCGCAGCGCATTCCTACCGCGGCATCAGCGGGCGCAACGCGGTGATGTTCGGGCCCCCCGGCCGGCTCTACACCTATCGCAGCCACGGAATCCACGTGTGCGCCAACGTCTCCTGCGGCCCCGACGGGACCGCCGCGGCCGTGTTGCTGCGGGCCGCCGCCCTCGAGGAGGGCACCGATACCGCGCGCGCCCGGCGCGGCGAGCTGGTCCGCGGTGCCGCGCTGGCGCGGGGCCCGGGCAACCTGTGTTCGGCCCTGGGAATCACCATGGACGACAACGGCATCGACGTTTTCGACCCCGCCAGCCCGGTGACCCTGGAACTCAACGAGCCGCTGGGCGCCGTGTCCGGTCCGCGCGTCGGGGTCAGCCAGGCCGCGGACCGGCCGTGGCGATTCTGGCTTCCGGGCCGCCCGGAGGTGTCGGCGTACCGGCGCAGCCCACGCGCGCCGGCACCCGGCGCGAGCGACTAGCCTAGGCCGGGGCCGGCGCGGCGACAGCGCGGAAGGCGGGGTCGACCCGGCGCGCGAGGAAAACGAAGGTGACGGCCAGCAGGGGTGCGACGGCACTGTATAACGCGGCCGGCATGGCCATTTCGGCGCTGTTCAGCAGCTGCGGGCTCAACGCGACGCCCATCGCCACCACGGCATTGTGCATTCCGACCTCCAGGCTGACCGCCACGGCCTGCCGGGGTGCCAGGCGCATCAAGCGCGGCGCCAGGTAGCCGACCGTCAGGCTCACGGCGCAGAACGCCACGACGGCTCCGCTGAGCGCGCCGAAGTGATGCCACAACGTCGTTCGTCCTCCGGCGACGGCGCCGAGCACGGCGACAACCAGCAACGCCAACGCGACGATGCGGACCGGCTTCTGCAGCCGCCCGGCCAGCTCCGGGAAGCGGTGGCGGACGGCCACCCCGATCGCGATCGGGATGAGCACCAGGCCGAACACCGTGAAGAACTTGTCGACCTGAAGCGGCAGGAACCGGCCTCCGCCGAGGAACCAGGTCATCGACACGGCCAGGATCGCGGGCAGCGCGACGATCGACAGCACGGCGTTGATCGCGGTGAGTGTGAGGTTGAGGGCGAGGTCGCCGTTGAAGAGGTGGCTGAGGATGCTGGACATCGTCCCGCCGGGGGTGGCGGCCATCAGCATGAGCCCGACCGCCAGATGGGGCTCGAGGTGGGAGGCCTCGGCGATCACCAGGCACAGGGTGGGCAGCAGCAGCGACTGGCAGACCAGCGCCACCGCCAGTGGTTTGCGCATGGTGGCGGCCCGCTTGAAATCGGCGACCGTGAGCGTCAGCCCGAGGGCCAGCATCACCACCACGACGACCAGCGGCCAGTATCGGTTGTCCATAACGCTCCACGTTGGTGCGCTCAGCGGGGGAAGGGCGATGGCGCGACGATGCGCCGCGCAGTCAGCTTGCCTCATCCCGCAGCGCATGGGCGAATCGCGGCCGCGCGAGCGACTAAAGTCGGCGGCGATGTCTTCCGGGATCCTTGACGAGCTGGGCTGGCGCGGGCTGATTGCGCAGTCCACCGACCTCGACGCGCTGGCCGCCGAGGCGCAACGCGGGCCGATGACGGTGTACGCCGGTTTCGACCCCACCGCGGCCAGCCTGCACGCGGGGCACCTGGTGCCGCTGCTGGCGCTGCGCCGGTTCCAGCGCGCCGGCCACCGCCCGATCGTGCTCGCCGGCGGGGCCACCGGCATGATCGGGGACCCCCGCGACGTCGGGGAGCGCGCCCTGAACGAGGCCGACACCGTCGCCGAATGGACCGAGCGCATTCGCGGGCAGCTGGAGCGCTTCGTCGACTTCGACACGTCCCCGACCGGGGCCGTCGTCGTCAACAACCTGGACTGGACGGCCCCGTTGTCGGCCATCGAATTCCTGCGCGACCTCGGCAAGCACTTCTCGGTCAACGTGATGCTGGACCGCGACACCATCCGGCGGCGGCTGGAGGGCGAGGGCATCTCCTACACGGAGTTCAGCTACCTGCTCTTGCAGGCCAACGACTACGTCGAACTGCACCGCCGGTACGGCTGCGCGCTCCAGATCGGCGGCTCCGACCAGTGGGGCAACATCATCGCCGGGGTCCGGTTGGCCCGCCAGAAGCTGGGCGCGACGGTGCACGCGCTGACGGTGCCGTTGGTGACCGCGGCCGACGGCACCAAGTTCGGCAAATCCACCGGCGGCGGCAGCCTGTGGCTCGACCCCGCGATGACCACCCCGTACGCCTGGTACCAGTACTTCTTCAACACCGCCGACGCCGACGTGATCCGCTACCTGCGCTGGTTCACCTTCCTGCCCGCCGACGAGCTGGCCGAGCTGGAACGGGCCACGGCCGAGCGCCCGCAGCAGCGTGCCGCCCAGCGACGGCTGGCCCGCGAGCTCACCGTGCTGGTGCACGGGGAGGCGGCCACCGAGGCGGTCGAGCACGCCAGCCGGGCGCTCTTCGGGCAGGGCGAACTGGACCGCCTGGACGAGGCGACACTGGCGGCGGCGCTGCGCGAGGCGTCGGTCGCCGAGCTCAAACCCGGCGGCCCGGACGGGATCGTCGACCTGCTGGTCGCGAGCGGGCTGTCCGAGAGCCGGAAGGCCGCGCGCCGCACCGTTGGCGAGGGCGGGGTGTCGGTCAACAACGTCCGGATCGACAGCGAGGAGTGGGCGCCGCAACCCACCGACTTCCTGCACGGCCGGTGGCTGGTGCTGCGCCGCGGCAAGCGCACGATCGCCGGGATCGAAAAGGTCTAGGACCGCACCCGCAAAACGCGGTGGTGCGCCAATCTTTACCGGACGGTGTTGCGGTTGTGACCCGCGTTGGCCAGGGTGGTCACGATGACATCACTCAGGCGTGTGGAATGGGCCGTGCTGCGCGTCCTGGGGGTGAGCGCGTGCGTGGCGGGCATGGCCGCGCCACTGGCGGCGCCCGTCCGCGCCGACATGCGGGGGAACGCGTTCCTGATGGCGCTCAGCAACGCCGGCATCACCTATCCGCACCCGGAGAGCGCCCTGGCGCTGGGCCAGTCGGTGTGCCCGATGCTGGTCATGCCGGGCCAGTCGTTCGACTCGGTCGCCGACGAAATGGCCAGCCGCAGCGGCCTGGGCTACGAGTCGGCGGGCCTGTTCACCATCGTGGCGGTGGCCAACTACTGCCCGGCGGTGATAGCGCCGCTGCTGCAGAACCGGCTCACGGCGTACTAGCGATCGAGCCACCCGTATCCTCGGCTGCGTGGTCGACGACAGGCAGCGGCAGCGGGGCGAACGGCGCCCGCGTCCGGCGGGCAATTGGTCGGGCCCGGGCCGCGCCCGGCCGGTCCAGCCGCAGCAGCCCGACGCCCGCCGCACGCCGGATCCCGGGCCGCCGATACCCCCGGGCGTCGAGGCCCGGCAGCTGGCGCCCGAGATCCGCGGCGAACTGAGCACCCTGGACCGGGCCACGGCCGACGCGGTGGCGCGCCACCTGGTCGCCGCCGGTGAGCTGCTCGACGAAGACCCGGAGGCCGCGCTGAGTCATGCCCGCGCCGCCCGCGCGCGGTCCAGCAGGATCGCCGCTGTTCGCGAGGCCGTCGGGATCGCCGCCTATCACTGTGGCGACTGGGCGCAGGCGCTGGCCGAATTGCGCGCCGCCCGCCGGATGGGCAGCAAGTCCAGCCTGCTCGCCCTGATCGCGGATTGCGAACGCGGACTTGGCCGCCCGGAACGGGCCATCGAACTCGCGCGCGGTCCGGAGGCGGCCCAGCTCGACGGTGACGACGCCGACGAGCTGCGCATCGTCGCCGCCGGGGCGCGCGCGGACCTCGGGCAGCTGGAGCAGGCGCTGACCGTTTTGTCCACGCCGCAACTCGACCCGGCTCGCAGGGGCTCGACGGCGGCGCGGTTGTTCTACGCCTACGCCGACACGCTCTTGGCCCTCGGCCGCGATGACGAAGCGCTGCAATGGTTTCTGCGCTCGGCGGCTGCCGATGTCGAAGGCGTCACCGACGCCGAAGATCGGGTCAGCGAGCTGGGACCCCGATGACAAGCGTTGCGCGCCAATACGATTGCCTGCTGCTCGACCTGGATGGGACGTTGTTTCGCGGCCGCCGGCCCACCGAGGGCGCGGTGGAAGCCCTGGCCGAGGTGCGCAGCCGCGCGTTCTTCATCACCAACAACGCGTCGCGCAGCGCCGCCGAGGTCGCCGCGCACCTGAGAGAACTCGGCTTCACCGCCACCGCCGACGATGTCGCCACCAGCGCCCAGAGCGCGGCCCGGCTGCTGGCCGCTCAGCTGCCGGCCCGATCGCCGGTGCTGATCGTGGGCACCGACGCGCTGGCCGACGAGGTCGCGGCCGTCGGGCTGCGCCCGGTGCGCCGGTTCGACGACGACCCGGTCGCCGTCGTCCAGGGCCTGTCGATGAGCGTCGGCTGGCCGGACCTGGCCGAGGCCGCGCTGGCCATCCGGTCCGGCGCGCTGTGGGTGGCGGCCAACGTCGACCCCACGCTGCCCACCGAGCGGGGCCTGCTGCCGGGGAACGGATCCATGGTCGCCGCGCTGCGCGCGGCCACCGGCGCCGAACCGCAGGTCGCGGGCAAACCGGCGCCCGGATTGCTCACCGACGCGGCGGCCAGGGGCGATTTCCGCGCGCCCCTGGTGGTCGGCGACCGGCTCGACACCGACATCGAGGGCGCCAACGCGGCCAGGCTGCCCAGCCTGTTGGTGCTCACCGGGGTCAACTCCGCGCGCGACGCCGTGTACGCCGAACCCGTGCACCGGCCCACCTATATCGGTCACGACCTGCGGGCGTTGCACTCCGACGGCGAGCGGCTGGCGGTCGGGCCGCAGCCGGGCTGGCGGGTCGACGTCTGCGAGCGGGCGGTGACCGTCAGCGCTGACGGGCCCGACGACGGCGACGGGCTGGAGATCGTGCGGGCGGTCGCCGGCGCGGTGTGGGACGCGCGGCAGGACGGGCGGCCGATCAGCATCGAGGCCGGCGACGCGCGCGCCCGCGAGGCGCTGCAGCGCTGGTCTCTGGGCTAGCGTTAGAGCGCAATGACTATCAATCCTGAAGAAATCCGCGCGGAAATCGACGCCCTGCTGGCCCGGCTGCCGGAGCCGGGCGCCCCGCAAAGCCCGGACAACGGGCCATCCCTCACCGAACTCGAGGAGATAGCGCGCCGCCTCTCCGAGGCGCACGACGTGCTGCTGGCGGCGCTGGAATCGGCGGAGAAGGGCTGAGTGCCCGCATGTCCCGCCGCGCCCGCGTCGACGCCGAGCTGGTCCGGCGCGGCCTCGCGCGATCGCGTCAGCAGGCCGCGGAGTTGATCGGCGCCGGGCGGGTCAGCATCGACGGGCTGCCGGCCCGCAAGCCGGGCACCGCCGTCGCCCTCACCGCGGCGCTGACCGTCACCGAAGACGGCGAACGGGACTGGGTGTCGCGCGGCGCGCACAAGCTCGTCGGCGCGCTGGACACCTTCGGGATCGACGTGGCGGGCCGCCGCTGCCTGGACGCCGGGGCGTCGACGGGCGGCTTCACCGAGGTGCTGCTGGATCGGGGCGCCACGGAAGTGGTCGCCGTGGACGTCGGCTACGGCCAGCTGGCGTGGTCGCTGCGCTGCGACCCGCGGGTGGTCGTCGTCGAGCGAACGAACGCCCGTGACCTGTCCCGGGAGGCGATCGGCGGGCCGGTCGACCTGGTGGTGGCCGACCTGTCGTTCATCTCGCTGGCCACGGTGTTGCCCGCGCTGGCTGGATGTGCTTCCCCCGCTGCGGATATCGTTCCCATGGTGAAGCCACAGTTCGAGGTGGGCCGGGGCCAGGTCGGCGCCGGCGGCGTCGTGCACGACCCCGCCCTGCGCGCCGGCGCCGTGCTGGGCGTGGCGCGCCGCGCCGGCGAGCTGGGCTGGCACACCGTCGGCGTCACCGCGAGCCCGCTGCCCGGCCCGTCGGGCAACGTCGAGTACTTCCTGTGGCTGCGCGCCCAGACCGATCGGGGGTTGGCGGATGAGGAGTTGGCGGCGGCGGTGCGAAACGCCGTGAGCGAGGGGCCGCAATGACCGCGTCGACCGAGCACCGCACCGTACTGATGGTGGTGCACACCGGCCGCGAGGAGGCCACCGAGACGGCGGCTCGCGTGCAGAAAGTGCTGAGCGACAACGACATTGCCCTGCGTGTGCTGTCCGCCGAGGCGGTCGACCGGGGCTCGTTGCAGGTGGCTCCCGACGACATCCGGGCGATGGGCGTCGAAATCCAGGTGGTCGACGCGGATCCGCATGCCGCCGACGGCTGCGAATTGGTGCTGGTGCTCGGTGGGGACGGCACGTTCCTGCGCGCGGCCGAACTGGCACGCAACGCCGGGATTCCGGTGCTGGGCGTCAACCTGGGCCGGATCGGTTTCCTGGCCGAGGCCGAGGCGGAGGCCATCGACAAGGTGCTGGACCACGTGGTCGCCCGCGACTACCGGGTGGAGGACCGCCTGACCCTCGACGTGATCGTGCACGCCGGCGGTCG
The DNA here is from genome assembly GCF_010731655.1 of Mycobacterium paraseoulense. Taxonomy (NCBI): domain Bacteria; kingdom Bacillati; phylum Actinomycetota; class Actinomycetes; order Mycobacteriales; family Mycobacteriaceae; genus Mycobacterium; species Mycobacterium paraseoulense. The sequence goes on from NZ_AP022619.1 coordinate 539,851, forward strand.
CGAGATCGAACACGGGTGGGCGCTCAACGAGGTCAGCCTGGAGAAGGGCCCGCGGCTGGGCGTGCTCGGGGTGGTCGTCGAGATCGACGGGCGGCCCGTATCGGCGTTCGGATGCGACGGGGTGCTGGTGTCGACGCCGACCGGGTCCACCGCCTACGCCTTCTCCGCGGGCGGCCCGGTGCTGTGGCCGGACCTCGAGGCAATCCTGGTGGTGCCCAACAACGCTCACGCGCTGTTCGGCCGGCCGATGGTCACCAGTCCCGACGCCACCATCGCCATCGAGGTCGAGGCGGACGGCCACGACGCCTTGGTGTTCTGCGACGGTCGCCGCGAAATACTGATCCCGGCCGGCAGCCGGATCGAGGTGAGACGCTGTGACACGCCGGTGAAATGGGCACGCCTGGACAGCGCCCCGTTCACCGACCGGTTGGTGCGCAAGTTCCGGTTGCCGGTCACCGGCTGGCGTGGGAAGTAACGGCGCGGCTCGGAGCTGACTGAATGCTGACCGAAATCCGCATCGAGTCGCTCGGTGCGATCAGCGCGGCGGTCGGGGAGTTCGACCGCGGCCTGACCGTGCTGACCGGCGAGACCGGCACCGGCAAGACCATGGTGGTGACCGGGCTGCACCTGCTCGGCGGCGCCCGCGCCGACGCCACCCGGGTGCGGTCGGGCGCCGACCGCGCGGTCGTCGAAGGCCGTTTCACCACAACCGATCTCGAGGACGCCGTGGTGGCGCAGCTGGACGAGATGCTGGACGCGTCGGGCGCCGAACGCGACGAGGACGGCAGCGTGATCGCGCTGCGCTCGGTCAGCCGCGAGGGGCCGTCGCGGGCCTATCTGGGCGGTCGCAGCGTGCCGGCCAAGTCGCTGGGCGACTTCACCACCGAGCTGCTCACCCTGCACGGGCAGAACGACCAGCTGCGGCTGATGCGGCCCGAGGAGCAACGCGCCGCCCTGGACCGGTTCGCCAAGGCCGGAACCGCGCTCGAGCGCTACCGCAAACTGCGCGACGCCTGGCTCACCGCGCGCCACGACCTCGCCGACCGCCGCAACCGCATGCGCGAACTCGCGCTGGAGTCCGACCGACTGAACTTCGCGCTCAACGAGATTGACACCGTCGACCCGCAGCCGGGCGAGGACGACGCGCTGGTCGCCGATATCGTGCGGCTCTCCGAACTGGACACGCTGCGCGAGGCCGCGACCACCGCGCACGCGGCGCTCTCCGGGGCGCCCGACGACATGGAGGCCTCCGGACACTGCGCCGCCGACAGCCTGGGGCGCGCGAAGGCCGCCTTGGAGTCGACGGATGACGCGAAGCTGCGGGCGCTGGCCGGGCAGGTGGGCGAGGCGCTGACGGTGGTCGCCGACGCGGCGGGCGAACTGAGCGGATACCTGGACGAGCTGCCGGTCGACGCCAGCGCGCTGGAAGCCAAGCTGGCCCGGCAGGCCGAACTGCGGACGCTGACCCGCAAGTACGCCGCCGACGTCGACGGGGTGCTGCGCTGGGCGCAGGAGTCGCGGCAACGGCTGGCCCAACTCGACGTCTCCGAGGAGGGGTTGACGGCGCTGGCGGCCCGGGTCGACGAGCTCGCTCGTGAATTGGCCCAGGCCGCAGTCGATCTCAGCGGCATCCGGCGCAAGGCGGCCAAGCGGCTGGCCAAAGAGGTCACCGCCGAGCTGTCCGGGCTGGCGATGGCCGACGCGCAATTCAGCATCGACGTGCGCGACGACGTCGTCGCCGACAAGGACGATCCGGCCGCGCTCGCGCTCCCGTCCGGCGGGCTGGCCCGCGCCGGCACCGACGGCGTCGACCAGGTCGAGTTCGGTTTCGCGGCGCACCGCGGGATGGACCAGCTGCCACTGGCCAAGAGCGCGTCCGGCGGCGAGCTGTCCCGGGTGATGCTGGCGCTGGAGGTGGTGCTGGCGGCCTCGGCGGCGGGCACCACCATGGTGTTCGACGAGGTCGACGCCGGCGTCGGCGGCCGCGCGGCGGTGCAGATCGGGCGGCGGTTGGCGCGGTTGGCGCGCACGCACCAGGTGATCGTGGTGACGCATCTGCCGCAGGTCGCGGCCTACGCCGACGTGCACCTGGTGGTGCACAGCGCGGGGCCCAAGGGGACCAGCGTGGTGCGGCGGGTCACCGGCGACGAGCGGGTCGCCGAACTGGCGCGGATGATGGCGGGGCTGGGCGAGTCCGACAGCGGGCGCGCGCACGCCCGGGAACTGCTGGACGCGGCCCAGCGGGACGAGATCTGACCCGCCGCCCCACTCGGCGACTGCGCACCTTGGCGCGACCGACCCGTTAGCGGCTTGTGACTAATGGGACACTAGATAACTTCTGAGGCTGGTGTTACGGCGCGCCTCCACCCCTCATCCGGGCATCACCGACAGAATCGCCCCCATGAAGATGTCAGGCCTGCTTACTCGTAACACCGCCCGGCCGGGCCTCGTCGGCACCGCACGGGTGGACCGGAACATCGACCGACTGCTGCGCAGGGTCTGCCCCGGCGACATCGTGGTGCTCGACGTCCTGGACTTGGACCGCATCACGGCGGACGCCCTGGTGGAGGCCGACATCGCCGCGGTCGTCAACGCCTCGCCCTCGGTGTCGGGCCGCTATCCCAACATGGGGCCCGAGGTGCTGGTCAACAACGGGGTCACCCTGATCGACGAGACCGGACCCGACATCTTCAAGAAGGTCAAGGACGGCGCCAAGATCCGGCTGTACGAGGGCGGGGTCTACTCCGGCGACCGCAGGCTGGTCCGCGGCACCGAGCGCACCGACCACGACATCGCCGACCTGATGCGCGAGGCCAAGAGCGGCCTGTCCGCGCACCTGGAGGCGTTCGCCGGCAACACAATTGAGTTCATCAAGAGCGAGAGCCCGTTGTTGATCGACGGCATCGGCATCCCCGACATCGACGTCGACCTGCGGCGCCGGCACGTGGTCATCGTCGGCGACGAGCCCAGCGCCGAGGAGGACCTCAAGTCGCTCAAGCCGTTCATCAAGGAGTACCAGCCGGTGCTCTTCGGCGTGGGCAGCGGCGCGGACGTACTGCGTAAGCACGGTTATCGTCCGCAGGTCATCGTGGGCGATCCCGACCACATCAGCGCCGACGCCCTCAAGTGCGGCGCCCAGGTCGTCCTGCCCGCCGACGCCGACGGCCACGCGCCCGGGCTGGAGCGCATCCAGGACCTGGGTGTGGGGGCGATGACGTTCCCGGCGGCGGGTGCGGCGATCGACCTGGCCCTGCTGCTGGCCGATCATCACGGCGCCGCGCTGCTGGTGACCGCGGGCCACACCGCCAACATCGAGACGTTCTTCGACCGGACGCGCGCGCACAGCAACCCGTCGACCTTCCTGACCCGGCTTCGGGTGGGGGAGAAGGTGGTGGACGCGAAGGCCGTCGCCACCCTGTACCGCAATCACATCTCGGCGGGCGCCATCGCGCTGCTGGCGCTGACCATGTTGATCGCCGTCATCGTCGCACTGTGGGTGTCCCGCACCGACGGCATGGTGATGCACTGGGTCACCGAGTACTGGAACCACTTTTCCCTCTGGATTCAGCACCTGGTGACCTAGGTCCTCATGATCTCGCTGCGCCAACACGCGTTATCGCTGGCGGCCGTCTTCCTGGCGCTGGCCGTGGGAGTCGTGCTCGGATCCGGCTTCCTGTCCGACACCCTGCTGTCCAGCCTGCGTGACGAGAAGCGGGATCTGCACACCCAGATCGACGGGCTCAACGACCCGAAGAACGTGCTCAACGAAAAGCTGAGCGCGGCAAACAATTTCGATACCCAACTGGCAGGCCGGATCGTGCACGACGCGCTCGGCGGCAAGTCGGTCGTGCTGTTCCGCACGCCCGACGCCAAGGACGACGACGTGGCCGCGGTGTCGAAGTTCATCGGCCAGGCCGGCGGTGCGGTGACCGGAACCGTGTCGTTGACGAGTGAGTTCGTCGAGGCGAATTCCGCGGAGAAGCTGCAGACCGTGGTGAACTCGTCGATCCTGCCGGCCGGACAGCAGCTGAGCACCAAGCTCGTCGACCAGGGCTCACAGGCCGGCGACCTGATGGGCATCGCCTTGCTGATCAACACCAATCCCGCGGTCCCGCCGGTCGACGACGCCCAGCGCGGCACCGTGCTGGCGGCGCTGCGCGACACGGGTTTCATCACCTATCAGCCCGCCGAGCACATGGGCGCGGCGAACGCCGCACTCGTCGTCACCGGCGGTGCGCTACCCCAGGACGCCGGCAACCGGGGCGTCAGCGTCGCCCGGTTCGCCGCCGCGCTGGCGCCGCACGGATCGGGCGCCCTGCTCGCCGGGCGGGACGGCTCGGCGACCGGCGGGGCGGCCGTCGCCGTGACACGCGCCGACGCGGAGATGAACTCCGCGGTGAGCACCGTCGACGACGTCGACACCGCGCCCGGCCGGATCACCGCCGTGCTCGGCCTGCACGACCTGATCAACGGCGGGCACGCCGGGCAGTACGGCACCGGTCACGGCGCGACATCGATCACGGTGCCCCAGTAGCGGGCGTGTTCCCCACGCCACCGCGGTGGTGGATGTTAGGGTGGGTTTCCGTGGGTCGGCAGGCCCTACTAGTTATTCGCTAGCAAAATTCGACGCCCTGCCCGTCTTCACGGAGGTCGCCTGTGCGAAAGCACCCGCAATCCGCCACCAAGCACCTCTTCGTCAGCGGGGGCGTCGCATCCTCGCTGGGCAAGGGCCTCACCGCCAGCAGCCTCGGTCAGCTGCTGACTGCCCGCGGGTTGTACGTCACCATGCAAAAGCTCGACCCGTACCTCAACGTGGACCCGGGCACCATGAATCCGTTCCAGCACGGCGAGGTGTTCGTCACCGAGGACGGCGCCGAGACCGACCTCGACGTCGGCCACTACGAACGGTTCCTGGATCGCGACCTTTCCGGCTCGGCGAATGTCACGACGGGGCAAGTGTATTCGACCGTCATCGCCAAGGAGCGGCGCGGCGAATACCTCGGCGACACCGTCCAGGTGATCCCGCACATCACCGACGAGATCAAGCGCCGGATCACGGCGATGGCCGCGCCGGACGCCCACGGCAACCGCCCCGACGTGGTCATCACCGAAATCGGCGGAACGGTCGGCGATATCGAGTCGCAGCCGTTCCTGGAGGCCGCGCGCCAGGTCCGCCACGACCTGGGGCGGGAGAACGTCTTCTTCCTGCACGTCTCGCTGGTGCCGTACCTGGCCCCGTCGGGCGAACTCAAGACCAAGCCGACCCAGCACTCGGTGGCCGCGCTGCGCAGCATCGGTATCACCCCGGACGCGCTGGTCCTGCGCTGCGACCGGGACGTCCCCGAGGCGCTGAAGAACAAGATCGCGCTGATGTGTGACGTCGACATCGACGGGGTGATCTCCACCCCGGACGCGCCGTCCATCTACGACATCCCCAAGCGGCTGCACCGTGAGGAACTCGACGCCTACGTGGTGCGCCGGCTCAGCCTGCCGTTCCGCGATGTCGACTGGACCGAGTGGGACGACCTGCTGCGCAGGGTGCACGAGCCGCACGAGACCGTGCGAATCGCGTTGGTGGGCAAGTATGTTGAGCTCTCCGACGCCTACCTGTCGGTCACCGAGGCGCTGCGCGCCGGCGGGTTCAAGCACCAGGCCAAAGTGGAGATGCAATGGGTGCCCTCCGACGACTGCGAGACCGCGGCGGGCGCGGCGGCGGCGCTGGGCGACGTGCACGGCGTGCTGATCCCGGGCGGCTTCGGCATCCGCGGCATCGAGGGCAAGATCGGCGCCATCCGGTATGCGCGGTCGCGGGGGCTGCCGGTGCTGGGCCTGTGCCTCGGCCTGCAGTGCATCGTGATCGAGGCCGCGCGCTCGGCCGGGCTCACCGAGGCCAACTCGGCCGAATTCGACCCCGACACACCGCATCCCGTCATCTCGACGATGGCCGACCAGGTCGACGCGGTGACCGGGCAGGCCGACCTGGGCGGCACCATGCGGCTGGGCGCGTATCCCGCTGTGCTGCAGCCGGATTCGGTCGTGGCCCAGGCCTACGGCACCACCGAGGTGTCGGAGCGGCACCGGCACCGCTACGAGGTCAACAACGCCTACCGTGACAAGATCGCCGAGAGCGGCCTGCGGTTCTCCGGGACCTCGCCCGACGGGCATCTGGTGGAGTTCGTCGAGTACCCGCCCGAGGTGCACCCGTTCATCGTCGGGACCCAGGCCCACCCGGAACTCAAGAGCCGCCCCACGCGGCCGCACCCGCTGTTCGTCGCGTTCGTCGGGGCGGCCATCGACTACCAGTCGGGCGAGCTGCTCCCGGTGGAGATCCCCGAGCACGCCTCGAACGGCAACCAGCAGCGGGACGGCGTCGCCCAGTCGCTACCCGAGCCCGCGACCCGTGGCTGAGCACAACTTCGAGACGGCGTCATCCGAAACGCTGTACACCGGAAAGATTTTCGCGCTGCGCAGTGACCAGGTGCGGATGCCGGGCGGCGCCACCGCGATTCGTGAGGTCGTCGAGCACTACGGGGCCGTCGCCATCGTGGCGCTGAACGAGGACAACGATATCGCGATGGTCTACCAATACCGCCATGCGTTCGGCCGGCGGCTGTGGGAGCTGCCGGCCGGCTTGCTCGATGTGGCGGGGGAGCCGGCGCAGGAGACGGCGGTCCGCGAGCTCCACGAGGAGGTCGGCCTGCGGGCCGGAACCTGGCAGGTGCTGGTCGACCTGAACTCCGCGCCGGGCTTCAGCGACGAGTCGGTGCGGGTGTACCTGGCCACCGAGCTGACCGAGGTGGCGCGGCCCGAGGCCCACCACGAGGAAGCCGACATGACCATGCGCTGGTTTCCCGTCGCCGAGGCGGTCCGGATGGTGTTCAGCGGCGAGATCGTGAATTCCATTGCCATTGCCGGGATTTTGGCCGCCCACGCGGTGACCGCGGGCGTCGCGGAGCCGCGCCCGGTGGACAGCCCGTGGCCCGACAAGCCGACGGCGTTCGCCGCCCGCAAGGCCGCGCAATGACGACGGCGGCCCTGGATACCCAACTGCAGGGTTATCTGGACCACCTCACCATCGAGCGGGGCGTCGCGGCGAACACCCTGAGCTCCTATCGCCGCGACCTGCGCCGCTACACCAAGCACCTGGCGGACCGGGGAATCCACGACCTGGCCAAGGTCGGCGAGGACGACGTCAGCGAGTTCCTGGTCGCGCTGCGCCGCGGCGACCCCGACTCGGGGACCGCGGCGCTGTCCGCGGTGTCGGCGGCGCGGGCGCTGATCGCGGTGCGCGGCCTGCACCGGTTCGCCGCCGCCGAGGGGCTCGCCGAGCTGGACGTGGCGCGCGCGGTCCGGCCGCCGACACCCGGGCGCCGGCTGCCCAAGAGCCTGACCGTCGACCAGGTGCTGGCGCTGCTGGAAGGTGCGGGTGGCGACAGCGCGTCCGACGGGCCGCTCACGCTGCGCAACCGGGCGCTGCTGGAGCTCCTGTACTCCACCGGGGCGCGCATCTCCGAGGCCGTCGGCCTCGACGTCGACGACATCGACACCCGGGCCAGGTCGGTGCTGCTGCGCGGCAAGGGCGGCAAGCAGCGGCTGGTGCCCATCGGGCGGCCGGCCGTCCAGGCGCTGGACGCCTACCTGGTGCGCGGCCGCCCGGAGCTGGCCCGCCGCGGCCGCGGGACGCCGGCCATCTTCCTCAATGTGCGCGGCGGGCGGTTGTCGCGGCAAAGCGCGTGGCAAGTGCTGCAGGACGCCGCCGAGCGCGCCGGCATCACGTCGGGGGTGTCACCGCACATGCTGCGGCACTCGTTCGCGACGCATCTGCTCGAGGGCGGCGCCGACGTGCGGGTGGTGCAGGAGTTGCTGGGGCACGCCTCGGTGACGACGACGCAGATCTACACGATGGTCACCGTGCACGCGCTGCGTGAGGTGTGGGCCGGCGCCCATCCCCGCGCGCAGTAGTGGGGATCGGTATCTAACCCAGGTACTCGGATTCCAGGACCAGGTCGGACACCAGCGACTGGTATTCCAGGTGCGTCTTGTGCTCGACGGTGTTCCATTGCTTGCCCTGCTGCTGTCGGATGTACTCGCGGTACTTCGGCGCGCCCGGCACCCGGACGTTGTCGGCGACCACGATCGCGCCCGGGCGCAGCCAGCCGCGCGCCACGATGCTGCGCAGGTCGTCCAGGTAGGCGTCCTTGTCGTGGTCGAGAAAGAGAAAGTCGAGGGCACCGGGGGCAAACCCGTGCCGGCCGGCCAGCGCGTCCAGGGTGCGTCCGCCGTCGCCGATGGTGCCGACGACGCAGGTCACCCGGTCGGCGACGCCCGCGTGGGCCCAGATCCGCCGGGCGTTGGCGGCGTTGGCCTCGGCGAGTTCGACCGAATACACCTTGGCGCTCGGGGCGGCCCGCGCGATGCGCAGCGCGCCGTATCCGACGTAGGTGCCCAGCTCGAGTGCCAGGGCGGGATCGGCCCGGCGCACCGCGGCGTCGAGAATCTGGCCCTTCTCGTCGCCGACGTTGATCAGCATCGACTTCTCGTAGGCGAATTCGTCGATGGTGGCCAGCACGTCGTCGATGTCGCCGGCCTTGGCGTTGCGCAGGACGTAGTCCACCGCGGCGGCCTCGCGTCCGTCGCCGATCTGGCCCGTCGTGGTGATGTTGCGCGCCCCGGTCGCCATCCGCCAGACCGACCATCGCAGCAGGGGAATCCGTCGCTTGAGGTCCATAGGAAACCACTTTAGGCCGGGCCGGGGGCTGCCCCGGTGGTGCGGATGTGGCTGGTGTGACGGGGCGTGCGAAAACTTGCTGCGACAAGCGATTTCCGCCCATATTGGCTGGTAAATTGCCTGCGGGTCGCCCGGCTTCCGCGCGCGAACCCGTTAGACTTTCGGTCGATGTTCACCTCCCGAACACCCCCGCCATGACCGAGCAGCCGGATAGCGGCGTCGAGCTCGGCCTGACCGGGCGGCCGCCGCGGGCGATCCCGGAACCGCAGCCGCGCACGTCGCACGGCCCGGCGAAGGTCGTCGCGATGTGCAACCAGAAGGGCGGCGTCGGGAAGACCACGTCGACCATCAACCTGGGCGCCGCGCTCGCCGAATACGGCCGGCGGGTGCTGCTGGTGGACATGGACCCGCAGGGCGCGCTGTCCGCCGGGCTCGGCGTCCCGCACTACGAGCTGGAGAAGACCATCCACAACGTGCTGGTCGAGCCGCGGGTGTCCATCGACGACGTGCTGCTGCAGACCCGGGTCAAGTACATGGACCTGGTGCCCAGCAACATCGACCTGTCCGCCGCCGAGATCCAGCTGGTCAACGAGGTGGGCCGCGAACAGACCCTGGGCCGGGCGCTGCATCCGGTGCTGGACCGCTACGACTACGTGCTGATCGACTGCCAGCCGTCGCTCGGCCTGCTCACGGTCAACGGGCTGGCCTGCGCCGACGGCGTGGTGATCCCCACCGAATGCGAGTTCTTCTCGCTGCGTGGCCTCGCGCTGCTGACCGACACCGTCGACAAGGTGCGCGACCGGCTCAACCCGAAGCTGGAGATCAGCGGCATCCTGCTCACCCGCTACGACCCGCGCACCGTGAACGCGCGCGAGGTGATGGCCCGCGTGGTCGAGCGGTTCGGCGACCTGGTGTTCGACACCGTGATCACCCGGACCGTCCGCTTCCCGGAGACCAGCGTGGCCGGCGAACCGATCACCACGTGGGCCCCGAAGTCGACGGGCGCCATCGCCTACCGCGCCCTGGCCCGCGAGTTCATCGACCGATTCGGCGCGTGACGCCCAGCGCAAACGGTGAGGCGCCAGCCAAGAGCGGTTTTCAAGTTCGCCTGACCAACTTCGAGGGTCCGTTCGATCTGCTGCTGCAGCTGATCTTCGCCCACCGGCTCGACGTCACCGAGGTGGCGCTGCACCAGGTCACCGACGACTTCATCGCCTACACCCGCGAGATCGGCTCGCAGCTGGACCTGGAGGAGACCACCGCGTTCCTGGTGGTCGCCGCGACGCTGCTCGATCTCAAGGCCGCCCGGCTGCTGCCGGCCGGGCAGATCGACGACGAGGAGGACCTGGCGCTGCTCGAGGTGCGCGACCTGCTGTTCGCCCGGCTGCTGCAGTACCGCGCGTTCAAGCACGTCGCGGAGATGTTCGCCGAGCTGGAGGCCACCGCGCTGCGCAGCTACCCGCGCGCGGTGTCGCTGGAGGACCGGTTCACCGAGCTGCTGCCGGAGGTGATGCTGGGCGTCGACGCCGACCGGTTCGCCCAGATCGCCGCGATCGCGTTCAGCCCGCGGCCGGTGCCGACGGTGTCCATCGGGCACCTGCACGAGGTGGCGGTCTCGGTGCCCGAACAGGCCAAGAAGCTGCTGGCGATCCTCGAGTCCCGCGGCAGCGGCGAATGGGCCACGTTCTCCGAGCTGGTCTCCGACTGCGAGGCGCCGCTGGAGGTCGTCGGGCGCTTCCTGGCGCTGCTCGAGCTGTATCGGAGCCGGGCGGTAGCATTCGACCAGTCGGAGCCGCTCGGCGTGCTCCAGATTTCATGGACCGGGGAACGTCCGGCCAACGAAGCCTTGCTAGAAGTGCGGGACGAATAGATGAGTGAATCGGAGCCCGACGTCGATCTGGACGTCGGCATCCCGGACATCGCCGAGGCGGCACCCATGGACGCCGAGGAACTCGGCTCCGTGCTGGAGGCGCTGCTGCTGGTGGTCGACACCCCGGTCACCGCCGAGGCGCTGGGCGCGGCCACGCAGCAACCCGTCTACCGGGTCGCCGCCCGGCTGCAGCAGATGGCCGACGAGCTCACCGAACGCGACAGCGGCATCGACCTGCGCCAGACCAGCGAGGGCTGGCGGATGTACACCCGGGCACGGTTCGCGCCGTATGTGGAGAAACTGCTGCTGGACGGCGCGCGGTCCAAGCTGACCCGCGCCGCGCTGGAGACCCTGGCCGTGGTGGCCTACCGCCAGCCGGTGACCCGCGCGCGGGTCAGCGCGGTCCGCGGTGTCAACGTCGACGCCGTCATGCGCACGCTGTTGGCGCGCGGCCTGATCACCGAGGCCGGGGTGGACGACGACACGGGCGCAGTGACATTCGCGACCACCGACCTGTTCCTGGAGCGGTTGGGGCTGACGTCGCTGGCCGACCTGCCCGACATCGCCCCGTTGCTTCCCGACGTCGACACCATCGAGGACTTGAGCGAATCCCTGGACAGCGAGCCGCGTTTCATCAAGCTCTCGGGCGGCCAGCCGTCCGAGCAGGCACTGAGCTTCGACGTGGACCACGATTGATGGTCGAGACCGAGGGGATCCGGCTGCAAAAGGTGTTGTCCCAGGCCGGGATTGCGTCGCGGCGCGCCGCCGAGAAGTTGATCATCGACGGCCGCGTCGAGGTCGACGGGCAGGTGGTGACCGAGTTGGGCACCCGGGTGGACCCCGATGCGTCGGTGATCCGGGTGGACGGCGCCCGGGTGGTCCTCGACGAGTCGCTGGTGTACCTGGCGCTGAACAAGCCGCGGGGCATGCACTCCACCATGTCGGACGACCGGGGCCGCCCGTGCATTGGCGACCTGGTGGAGCGCAAGGTGCGCGGCAACAAGAACCTCTTTCACGTCGGGCGGCTGGACGCCGACACCGAAGGGCTGATCCTGCTGACCAACGACGGCGAGCTTGCGCACCGGTTGATGCATCCCTCCCACGAGGTGCCCAAGACGTACCTGGCCACGGTGACGGGGTCCGTGCCGCGGGGGGTGGGCAAGAGGCTGAAGGCGGGAATCGAACTGGACGACGGCCCGGCCCGCGTCGACGAATTCGCCGTGGTGGACGCGATTCCCGGCAAGACGCTGGTGCGGGTCGTGTTGCACGAGGGGCGCAACCGCATCGTGCGCCGGCTGCTGGGCGCCGCCGGCTTCCCGGTGGAGTCGCTGGTGCGCACCGACATCGGTCCCGTGTCGCTGGGCAAGCAGCGGCCGGGCACCTTCCGGGCGCTGAGCCACGGCGAGGTCGGGCAGCTCTACCAGGCGGTTGGCCTGTGAATCGTGTGGTGGTGGCCATCGACGGGCCGGCCGGGACCGGAAAGTCTTCGGTGTCACGGGGTTTGGCGCGCGCGCTGGGCGCGCGCTACCTGGACACCGGGGCGATGTACCGGATGGTGACGCTGGCGGTGCTGCGCGCGGGCATCGACCCGACGGACGACGAGGCCGTCGCGCGCATCGGGTCGGCGGCGCAGCTGTCGGTGGACTACGACGCCGACGGTGACCGCTATTTCCTTGCCGGAGAGGATGTTTCGGCCGAGATCCGCGGCGACGAGGTGACCCGCGCGGTCTCGGCCGTGTCGTCGGTGCCCGCCGTGCGCGCCCGCCTGGTCGGGCTGCAGCGCGAGATGGCCGACGGGCCCGGCAGCGTCGTCGTGGAGGGCCGCGACATCGGCACCGTCGTCCTGCCCGACGCCCCCGTGAAGATCTTCCTCACCGCGTCGGCCGAAACCCGCGCGCGGCGCCGCAACGACCAGAACATCGCGACCGGGCTGGCCGACGACTACGACGCGGTGCTGGCCGACGTGGTGCGGCGCGATCACCTGGACTCCACCCGCGCGGTGTCGCCGCTGCGCGCCGCCGCCGACGCGGTGGTGGTCGACACCAGCGAGATGACCGAGGAGCAGGTGATCGACCACCTGCTGGAACTGGTCGAGCAGCGAAGCGGGGCGGTGCGGTGACAACCGATGGCACCTGGACCGACGAAAGCGACTGGGAAGCGGTCGAATCCGAGCTCGACGAGCAGGCCGAGGCCGGCCCCGCGCCCGTCGTCGCGATCGTCGGACGGCCCAACGTCGGCAAGTCGACCCTGGTCAACCGGATCCTGGGCCGGCGCGAGGCCGTCGTGCAGGACATTCCCGGCGTGACCCGCGACCGGGTCTCCTACGACGCGCTGTGGACGGGGCGCCGGTTCGTGGTGCAGGACACCGGGGGGTGGGAGCCCGACGCCAAGGGCCTGCAGCAGCTGGTGGCCGAGCAGGCGTCGGTGGCCATGCGGACCGCCGACGCGGTGATCCTGGTGGTCGACGCCACCGTCGGCGCCACCGCGGCCGACGAGGCCGCCGCCCGGATCCTGCTGCGGTCGGGCAAGCCGATCTTCCTGGCCGCCAACAAGGTTGACAGCGAAAAGGGCGAAGCGGACGCGGCGGCGTTGTGGTCGCTCGGGCTCGGCGAGCCGCACGCCGTCAGCGCGATCCACGGTCGCGGGGTCGCCGACCTGCTCGACGAGGTGCTGGCCGCGCTGCCGGAGGTGTCCGAAGCCGCACCCGCGCCGGGTGGCCCGCGACGGGTGGCGCTGGTCGGCAAGCCGAATGTGGGCAAGAGTTCGCTGCTCAACAAGCTGGCCGGGGACGAGCGCTCGGTGGTGCACGACGTCGCCGGGACCACCGTGGACCCGGTGGACTCGCTCATCGAACTCGGCGGCAAGGTATGGCGATTCGTCGACACCGCGGGCCTGCGGCGCAAGGTCGGCCAGGCCAGCGGGCACGAGTTCTACGCCTCGGTGCGCACCCACTCGGCGATCGACTCGGCCGAGGTGGTGGTGGTGCTGATCGACGCCTCGCAACCGCTCACCGAACAGGACCAGCGGGTGCTGTCCATGGTCATCGAGGCCGGCCGGGCGCTGGTACTGGCCTTCAACAAGTGGGACCTGGTCGACGAGGACCGGCGCGAGCTGCTTGAGCGCGAAATCGACCGCGAGCTGGTGCAACTGCGGTGGGCGCAACGGGTCAACATCTCCGCCCGGACGGGCCGGGCCGTGCAGAAGCTGGTGCCGGCGATGGAGACGGCGCTGGCGTCCTGGGACATGCGCATCCCGACGGGCCCGCTGAACGCCTGGCTGAAAGAGGTGGTGGCCGCGACGCCGCCGCCGGTGCGCGGCGGCAAGCAGCCGCGCATCCTGTTCGCCACCCAGGCCACCGCCCGCCCGCCGACGTTCGTGCTGTTCACCACGGGTTTCCTGGAGGCCGGCTACCGGCGATTCCTGGAGCGGCGGCTGCGGGAGACGTTCGGGTTCGAGGGTTCGCCGATCCGGATCAACGTGCGGGTGCGCGAGAAGCGGGGAGCCAAGCGGCGCTGAGCGCTGGTTCCCCGGGTGGCTTTTCCGGACCAATCGACGACTCCGGAATTTGATAGCGCCGGCGATATCACTCGTCTCTTTATCCCGCGATACGGGATATGAAAGCTATATCACAGGATCATGGCGTTGACGTTGGCGGCGCATGCTTCGTACTGTTCTCATATACCGGGCATTTGGACCCGTATAGCGGGATATGGAGAGTGTCATGAGAGTCGTACAGGAGGCGCCCGCCGCCGCGCGCTTCAGCGTCGAGGGCAAGTCGATCTTGGTCACCGGGGCGACCGGCGCGCTGGGCAGCGTCGCCGCCCGGGCGCTGGCCGACGCGGGAGCGCGGCTCACGCTGGCCGGCGGCAACGCCGCGGGCCTGGACGGCCTCGGTATCGACGACGCGGCGGTGGTAGCCCGCCGCCCCGACACCCCGGCCGACGCCCGGGCCATGGTGGAGGCGGCGGTCGTCCGGCATGGCCGGCTCGACGGCGTCCTGGTGGCCTCGGGCATGAACCACGTCGCGCCGATCACCGAGATGGCCGTCGAGGACTTCGACCGGGTGATGGACGCCAACGCGCGCGGCGCCTGGCTGGTCTGCCAGGCGGCCGGCCGGGTCCTGCTCGACCAGGGGAGTGGCGGCAGCGTCGTGCTGGTCTCGTCGGTTCGGGGCTCCCTCGGCCATCCCGCCGGCTACAGCGCCTACTGCCCGTCGAAGGGCGCGACCGACCTGCTGGCCAAAAGCCTGGCGGCCGAATGGGGCCCGGCCGGCATTCGGGTAAACGCGCTCGCTCCAACGGTTTTCCGCTCGGAGCTGACGGCGTGGATGTACGCCGACGACGAGAAGGGCCGCGCCACTCGCGAAGCGATGTTCGCCCGAATCCCGTTGCGGCGCTTCGCCGAGCCGGAGGACTTCGTCGGCGCGCTGATCTACTTGCTCAGCGACGCATCGAGTTTCTACACCGGTCAGGTGATGTACCTGGACGGCGGATACACGGCGTGCTGAAGGGAACCGACATGAGCATCAACTGGCCGCTCGGCGAGGCGGAATCAAAATTGGAGTTCTACGACCTGTCGCATCCGTGGGGTCACGGCGTGCCGGCCTGGCCGTATTTCGAGGACGTCAAGATCGAGCGGCTGCACAACATGGCCCGGAGCCGGGTGCTCACCCAAAAGATCACTACCGTCATGCATTCCGGCACCCACATCGACGCACCCGCGCACGTCGTCGAGGGCACGCCCTTCCTGCACGAGATCCCGCTGAGCGCCTTCTTCGGCACCGGCGTCGTGGTGTCGATTCCCAAGGAGAAGTGGGGAGTGGTCACCGCCGAGGACCTGGAGAACGCGACGCCGGAGATCCGGCCCGGCGACATCGTCGTCGTCAACACCGGCTGGCACCACAGGTACGCCGACAGCGCCGAGTACTACGCCTACTCGCCGGGCTTCTATAAGGAGGCCGGCGAGTGGTTCGCCGCCAAGGGGGTGAAGGCCGTCGGCACCGACACCCAGGCGCTGGACCACCCGCTGGCCACCTCCATCGGCCCGCACGGCCCGGCCGAACATACCGGTGGGCTATTGCCGTGGGCGGTAAGGGAATACGAGGAGGAGACCCGCCGCCGGGTGCTCGACGACTTTCCCGAATGGGAGCCCTGCCACCGGGCGATCCTGTCGAAGGGCATTTACGGCTTCGAGAACGTCGGCGGCGACCTGGACCAGGTCACCGGCAAGCGGGTCACCTTCGCGGCGTTCCCGTGGCGCTGGGTGGGCGGCGACGGCTGCATCGTGCGGCTGGTGGCGATCGTCGACCCCACCGGAAATTACCGCATCGAGACGGGACGGGCGGCGTGATGGGCGTCGCCGCAGAAGACGTGCGCGGCAGCGGGATTCAGGTCATCGCGCGTGCCGCGGAGATGCTGCGGCTGCTGCAGGCGCACCCGGGCGGGCTCAGCCAGGCCGAGATCGGCGACCGGTTGGGCATGGCGCGCTCCACGGTCAGCCGGATCCTCAACGCACTGGACGACGAGGGGCTGGTCGCCTCGCGCGGGGGCCGCGGCGGGTACCGGCTGGGCCCCGAGATCGCGCGGATGGCCGGTACCGTGCGCCTCGGCGTCGTCATGGACGTGCACCCGTTCATGGAGGAACTGTCGCGGCAGCTGGGGGAGACGGTCGACCTGTCGATCCTGGACGGGGACCGCGCGACGTTCGTCGACCAGGTGGTCTCGCCGCACCGGCTGCGGGCGATCAGCGCGGTGGGCGAGTCGTTCCCCCTGCACTGCTGCGCCAACGGCAAGGCGCTGCTGGCCGGCCTGCCGCCCGAGCGGCTGCCGACCCGACTGGCGCGGCTCACCGCGAACACCATCACCAGCCCGGCGGCGCTGCGCAAGGAGCTCGACCGTGTCCGCACCGAGGGCGTCGCCTACGACCGCGAGGAGCAGACCGAGGGCATCTGCGCGGTGGGCGCGGTGCTCAAGGGCGTGACCGGGCAGGAGGCGGCGGTGAGCGTTCCCGTCCCGGCGCAGCGGTTCTACGGCCGTGAATCCGAACTCGCGGCGGCCCTGTTGGACTGGGTCGACAGGGTGGCCGCCGCGTTGGGGAAGGTCGATTAGGAAGGTGGCGGGTCGTCTGCGGTAGGCTTTCGACCTGCTGCCGCCGATGTGGGCGGCATCCGGGCTGTGGCGCAGTTTGGTAGCGCACTTGACTGGGGGTCAAGTGGTCGCAGGTTCAAATCCTGTCAGCCCGACCACATGAATTGCCTGTTCAAAGCACATTTCTGGTGGGTCTAGCCGCTTAGTCGTGCGATCTCTGTGCGCTGCTTCGCCAGCATCAGCCAGCACTTACCAGCACTCCGGCGGCTGTCCACCCGATGCCGCGCGGCCCGCTGTCTAGTCATCGGCACCGGCAAACCTGGCGCGGTTGCGTACCCGGAACGTAGCGGACAATTACCTTCGACTTTGCCCGAAACGTGGCTAGCCGAAACGTATGGCTGCATGCCCTGCGGCAAAATTACCCACCGTACCGGCCCACGCGAGTTTTAGAACCCGGTGTGCCTAGCCATAAGACAGCAGATCAGGCGGCGGTGGACTGCATCCGACGTTTTTGCTTAAGCATGGCTTTTGCGACGAGCATCGACAACACGGGCGAGAACCGCTCCAGGTACCAGAATGCCTTCCACCACGTCGGCAACACAATGATGGCGTCTCCCCGCAACACGGCAAGAAGGGCGCGCTCGGCGAACCGTTCGGGTTTTGAAGTTTCTAGAAAGCGTTCTATTGGTCCTGGTGCCATCCCCCGATGTCTCTCCGTTAGCACCATCGGAGTCGAGACCATGCCAGGACAAAGCACCGAAACCTGCACGCCGTGGCGCTCGGCCTCGATGCGCAACGACTTGGAGATCCCGACAACGGCGTGCTTGGTGGCGGTGTAGCTGGCCGGCGCTGCGCCGGTGGCGAGACCGGCGATCGAGGCTGTGTTCACGATGTGGCCGGAGTGCTGCCCGATCATGATCGGATAAACCGCCTGGATGCCGTGCACCACACCGCGCAGGTTCACATCGAACACGTCGTTCCAGTCATCGAGCGTGTACGAGTCGACCTCACGGTCGACCAAAATGCCTGCGTTGTTAAACAGGTAGTCGATCCGCCCGGATTGCCCTACCGCCTCGGCGACGGCACGCTCAAACGATGGATAGCTGCGCACATCCAGCTCAATCGCGTGTGCCTTTGTGCCACCCCTGTTGAGGCGTTGCGCCAGGTCCTGCGCGGGGCCGATCTGACGATCGGCGATCCAGACCTCGGCGCCCCCATCGACCAACTTGGTCGCCAACGCGGCGCCAATGCCGGACGCCCCGCCGGTAACGAACGCAACCTTCCCCGACAGGCTCGATGCCCTTGACGAAGGATAATCGCTCGCCCTTGCAGGGTGATTGCAAGCCTGTCCGTCAGATAGTGCACCGTCGGCGGCCTCTCGTCCGAAGTTCACTATTCAGCGCACCTGTCCGGCTCGATGTGCTCGTCCGATGATGCGTGCCGTTCGTGGACCGGCAACGACGTCATCCGTGGATAAAGGATCGCCGGACCCAGCCATCGCGCAACAAAGCCGCGCAGTGCGATTCCGTCGCGCTGCCGCTGCCCGGGATCGGTCAGGAGAGAATGCACTGTGCGCAAGGTCATTTCGGCAAGCTCATTGAGCGCGGTGGTGTCGAAGCCGTGAAGCTTCCAATCGACATCGAGGCGGTGGAAGGCCGACAAGCAGAAAATGATCGCTGTGTCGGAGGTGAGCGAGACGGCAGCTTCGCCCTCAGGGGTCTGGGTAAGCAAGCTCTCCAACTGTGGATCGCCGGTAAGGTTTTCAACTGCGAACGAAATTATTTCGACGATCGCAGTGACCGGGTCATTGAGGCCGCTGACGTGGTCTACAACTTGGTCGATGAAACCGTTGACCGCGCGCATCGCGCTGGCGATGAGCAGCGCGTCGGCGTTGGGAAAGTACCGATATACCGTCTGACGAGTGACTCCGAGCCTTCGGGCGACGTCGGCCAGCCGTATCGACGACCCGTGTTCAGCGATCACGTCGTCTACCGCATCCAGAATGCGCGCGATTGCCTCCTCGTCCGAGGCGGGAGTGACACCCGCCCAGCCGCGACTACGCATCCGCTGCCACAAGCATTTCGCTGTCGAACTCGATCTCAAGTGTCGTCGGGCCGGTCATACCGAGCAGAGATTTCCACGGCGCAGGAGCGATGCGGTGGGGTGCGGTGAGACGTCGGGTGAGGATTGTGAGTGCTTCCGCCAATTCCCGGCGTGCGAGGTTCGCCCCTAGGCAGTAGTGCGCGCCACCACCGAAAGTCAGAATCGCGGGCACGTCCTTGCGCGCGATGTCGAACCGATCTGCATTCTCATAAATTGCTGGATCACGGTTGGCCGCAAAGGTGTTCACGACTACCAAGGTGCCCGCCGGGAACGTGTACCCACCAAATTCGGCATCCTCGGTAGCGGCTCGCACCGCGACACAGACTGCCGGCGAGTGCCGCATGCTCTCCTCGACCGCCTGCATCGCAAGCTCTGGCTGGTTGCCCAGCTTCGCCCATTGATCCGGATGCTCGCACAGCACCTGCACCGAGGCGGCCAGTTGGTGTCGGGTGGTGTCCGTCCCCGCCATCAGGAAGCCGGCCACCAGCATGCGCAGTTCATCGAGATTGAGCCGGTCGCCCTCGCTTTCGGCGCGAATGAGCTCAGACAGCAGATCATCAGTCAGGTGGCTCCGGCGTGCGGCGACCATGTCATCGACGTAGGCGTCCAGTTCGCTCCACGACCGCATGATCGCGGCTTCATCGAAGTTGGCGTCGGGCTGAATGTTGAAAGCCTTGAAGATTTCGTCGGTCCACTGTGCGAAAAGATGCCAGTCTCCCCGAGGCGCACCGATCAGCGCACACATGATCGGGGTGGGATAGGGCCTCGCGATGTCGGTCACGACGTCGCAACGACCGAGCTCTACTACTTGATCGATCAGTGCGTTCACCACCTCATGAATCGTGTCCTGTAAAGGTGATGTCGCGCGCGGAGTGAACGCCCTGGACACCAGTTTGCGTAAGCGAGTATGTGGCGGGCCATCGAGACCCAGAAGGCTGCTCATCAGCTTGTCGTATAGCGGGCCTGAGGTGACGCCCTGCGCTGCCAGGGTGAGGCCGGGTGGCAGCCTGAATCTGCTGTCGCGCAGCAGATCCCGCGCCAGACCGTAGGACAGTATTTCCGGACCGAGGGGGCCGATGGCGATGGGCGCACACGATTGCGCAGTGCGCACGTCTTCGAGGATGTCCTGCGGAGTGGCGGTGAAGTCGTAGCTGAACGTGGGCAGGCCAGCTTCGAAGACGTTGGGAGCGGCGCTACGTACGTTCATCGCGATATCTCACATTCCATTGATGCCCCGGCGGGCTAAAGGCACGGACAACTGCACCCAAAGTGTATGACCATAACTCTTAGCACGTCAACGTATGACAGTATCCTCGCAGTTAAGCATACGTGCTGCCTGCCGTGGTCATACGGATTGTCGCCTGACGTCTGCGTCGGTCGATCAACCACTACATCGACGCCGCTGCAACGGCTTCGTGTGCAAGCTCTGATCTGCAGCGCGCGCGAATGGCGGGCTGGGGCTCCGGGCCATCCTGGCGAACGACGAACCCGCCATCACCGCCCACGACTACGCACGACATGCCGTTGACGAGGCGCTACCCGACCGCGTTCGCGACCTGCTTGCCTTGCGCGCGAACGCCTTCCAACATCGCAGCGAGAGTCATCAAGCCTGGAAGACTGAACGGCAAGTATACGAACGCGGTATGGAAGAAGCGGAGCAGCGGGCCATTCGCCCACGCCAACACCGCGGTGCCGACTACGGACTCGAACTGTGATCCTAAAACTTGCCCGGACAACCTCGCCCACCGAGTCAAGCCATCGTCAATGTGTCGGAGCTTTCATCATCTCTCGGAAGTCAGCCCATTTGGAAAATAATGCACGGTCGACGATTTCGATGCGGACACCGAACGGATCGATGAGTTAAGCGAACATTTTCAGCTCCTCGCCGCTGGGCCGGGCCTCCATCTGAAACCCGACCTTTCGAGTTCTGCTGCTGTCGATGACGGCGCTCGGTGACCCCGCCGAGGTCGAGGAACTTCTTGAGTCCGTCGTCGCAGGAATCGCCATCACCCACGGCATGGGCCGCCAGATGACAGTGGCCTGCACCAGTGGTCGCGGCTGGAACTAGACGCAGTCGGACGCGCCGTCGACGATGGACAGGGCACCGCTGAGCACCACCCTGCCGAAACCGGTGGCATAGCGGCCGGCATCGGTGCGGTTGCGAGCGATCCGGATCAGCCGCCCAACACCAGCTCTGCCGCGACGGCGGCCGCGCATACCGCCGACACGATCGAGAGTGCAATCCAGTCAGCAACTTTCGGCCGCGATGGGGTCGCCGAGATCTGACCAGCGCCGCCGCGAGCGGTGATCGCGTCGCCCATCTCGTCCGCGCGCCGCAGTGTCACGGTGACGAGCGCGACGATCAGGTCGATCACGTGTGCGGTCATGCGCCTGAGCTGGGCCCCGCGGGTCCGCACTGCCTGCTTGGGCCGCAACCGGCGGGCGGCGTAGAGCACCCGGAATTCGTCGATGAGCATCGGGAAGGTGCGCAGCGCGAGCGCCAACGCGACCGCGCAGTCGTCGACGGGGATCCGCAACGGTCGCAGTGGGCGACCCAGACGGGCCACCGCGGGCGCGATTTCGGCGACATTTGTGGTCCACGAAACCAGCGCACTCAGACCGAGCAGCACGACCGACAGCGCGGTGAAGCGCAGGAAGTCCAACAGGCCGCCGAGGCCGAGCCAGACCGTACCGATGTGGATTTGCGGACGACCGCCGGCCAATGTCGCGGTGATACCGACGATGGCCAGCAGGATCGGAAGCCAGCGTGGCGCTGACGGCAGCACACCTCGGGGGATATGTGCCATCCCCGCTCCGGCCAGAACCAGCGCGGCCACCAGCCCGATCGCCGGCCATTCCGGGAAGAGCGTCAACAATGCCGAAAGGCCAAAAACGACAAGCAGTTTGGTGCCGGCCCACAGCCGGTGGATGGCGGAGCGTCCGGGGACCGGCCGAAGCAGCACAACGGGGCGACGCGGGCGGCGGGTCGGGTGTCTGGCCGGCGAGGTCGCGGTCACGTCGTTCGCCCGGGCCGCCGGTTCCAGCTGACCGTCGCGCAGGTGCAGGGTGCGCGGGCACAGCTCCTCCAGCCCGGCGAAGTCATGCGAGATGACCACCAGGGTCAGACCGGTGTCACGGCGCCGATCCGCAAGCAGTCGCACAAGACCGCGCTGGCTGGCGGCGTCCAGCCCTGCCAATGGCTCGTCGAGGATCAATACCCGCGGTGACCGCGCCAGCAATCCGGCCAGGACCACGCGACGCATTTGGCCGCCGCTGAGTTGGTCGATGCGCCGCTTCGCCAGCGCCGCGTCCAGCCCCACGACGGCCAGCGCCGCGGTCACCCGGGCATGGTCGTCGGGCGAAAAGCCCGCTGCCGAGGCTACTTCCAGGTCGACACGGCTGCGCAGCAACTGCAGCCGGGCCGCCTGGAACTGAAGCGCGACCGCGCCGACCTGCCCAGAGACGGGGCCGTTATCAAGCAGACAGGTGCCGCTGGTCGGTACCGTCAATCCGGCCATGATCCAGGCCAGCGTCGACTTGCCGGAGCCGTTGCCACCATGGATCAGCAGCCCGTCGCCCTCATGCACCACGAAGCTGATGCCGCGCAGCGCGGTCTTCGCCCAGGGGCTGCCACTGCCGTATTCGTGACCGACACCTGCGAGTTCGAGCACCGGCAGGTGGGATTTGTGGCCCACCGCAACCGTCGGCGCGGGCGCGGGCGCCGTCTCGATCATCGCCGTGTTATCCAGCGACCCGCTGAGGTTGATCGTGCGCTCGGCGAAATCGGCTTCGTTGGTGTAGTGGGTGATGTGCACCAGGGCGGTTTGATGACGCTCGGTCAAACCCGAGAGCACAGCCAGTAGTGCGTCTCGGCCTTGCTGGTCGACCATGCTGGTGACCTCATCCGCGATGAGCAGAGCCGGTTCCCGGGCCAGCGCCGCGGCCACGGCCAGGCGCTGCAGTTCACCGCCTGACAGGAGGCCGGTGTCGCGTTCGGCGAGGCCCGCCAGCCCGACCTCGCGGAGCAATCGGTCGATATCGGTGGTTCCGTCGGGCGGTAGTCCCCAGACCACGTCGTCGGCGATGCGCGTGCCCAGTACCTGGCTTTCCGGGTGCTGCATGATGACGGCGGTGCCGCCACGCCGACCGAGGCCCACCGCGCCGGGGCGTTCGACAGTGCCCGAGGTCGGTTCGCGGCCGGCAAGTATCAGCATCAGCGTGGTTTTCCCCGAGCCGTTGGCGCCGGTCACCGCGATATGCTCGCCGGCTCCCACGTCCAGGCTCACCGCGCGCAGCGCGTCGTGATCGGTATGCGGGTAGCGGAGGCGCACCTTGTCCAGCCGCACGGGGACGGGCTGGATCGGGCCGATGTCCACCGGCGCGTCCAATTTGTGCACATCGGGAACGCCGCGCAGCCGCGTCAGCACCCGCGACAGCGCCCACCAGCCGATCACCGAGACACCCATGATCGCGACGACGGCGTACCCGAGGACGAGCCATTGCCAGTAACCCAGTGCATCGGCGAAGAACCGCTTGAGCCCCTGTGCGGCCCCCTGCAGGCTGTCCGCCCGCGCCATGACCGTTACGATTCCGTCGACTGCGGCGGTGATCGTCTGGAACACCAGCAGCCGCAGCCGCGTCAGGACGGTCAGCGCGATGACCACCGCGGCACCGACCAAAATACCGGCGCCAAAGGACCCCGCGACCACACTCGGCGTGCCGCGGCCACGGCGTTTCACGATTCCAGCCAGCCCACCTACGTAGGCACAGAGCACGACCGCCCCTAAGCCGCTGATACCAACTACCAGGAACCCGATCACACCGGCGGCGAACGTCGCGGTGATCACCACGCGGATCCGGTAGCGATAGGCCAGCAGCGCTATCGGTATCGCGCCCAGCAGTCCCATTGCCCCAAGGTGCGGGAGGACTACCGCAATAATCGCGATCGCGGCGCACAGAGCGCCCATCACCGATGCCTGCGCCAGTTCGCTGGGTCCTAGCGATCGAGCCCGTTCCGGCGGGATCGCCGCACCGGGCAACGTCACGTCCCGATTATGCCAGTCTCGGCGCACCGCCCCACCGACAATGCGGCCGCTCACAAAGCGCGCTTCGCTGTCCGGATTGCTTTCATCGATCACCCTCAACGCAAACAGCCGATGGGGCCCGCGTCGCCTCACCGCGCGCGATGATCGACCCGGCAACAGGACGTCGCCGAGCCGACCCGAACATCGGCTGGGGCCAGATCACGACTCGACCCCAATCTAACTAATATGCCCGTAATGCGGTGAAGGGGTGAGTTGGTTTGCTTGCGAAAGACCCTGCGCGACTGCTTGTTTCGTTGCCTGAGCCAAAGGATGCAATTCACAATCTCAAATTGAGAGTAAATATTGGGCACTGCCAACCAGCAATACCGCGTTGCCGTCGTCGCTGTCCGGATCGGCTGACGGACAAAAATTCGGGCTGCGAGTGTGGTGTGCAGACTGCGGGTCCGACCATCGTCCGATAGCCATCGACGCACGAAAACGGGCATAAGGACTCGGTCACGACGCTCGACTCCACGAGATGCCTCGCAAACCGTTGCGCCAGCTGGCCTTCGACGCGCAAACCCGGTGCCAATATTCGATCAATGCCACGTCTGTCGCAGACGTGTCCAGGTTGGCAAGGCACAATGGCGCTAATGACGACTCCGCAGGGGCCCTCGCGCGGCGATTCCCCGGGATGGAATCGCCCCTCCGGGCCGCCTGGCCGCAGTAGGGGATCGGTACCGCCAGGGCCCCAGCCCGCACCCCCATCGGGATCTCCGACCCGACACATTCCTCAGGCCGGTCGGCCATACCGACCAGCGCCCTCACCGAATCGACCACAGCCGCCCGGCCGCCCACCGACTCCGCCGGTGTATCCGCCGGCCCCGCGGCAGCATCAGTCCGGCCCGCCACCAAGACAGCCCGAGCAGGCCACCACTCGGCTAACCGCTCAGCCGCCGCGGAGCGAGGAGTCGGCCCGAAGCCGACGCCGCTTGTTCGGCACCCGGCGGTCGATGGCTCTTGTCCTGGCCGTCGTGCTGGTGGTGATCCTGGCCGCCGTGGTCGGTGCCGAGCTGTTGCTCCGCCACGTGGTCGGCAGCAAGGTGGCAAGCGCGGTGGCGTGCGAGGTGCAAGACAGCGCCACGGTGTCGTTTGCGCCCATGCCGCCGATGCTCTGGCAGTACTTCAGTGGCCAGTATCCCGACATCTCTGTGCAGACTGCCGGCAATCAGGTGCGCAGCGTCAAGGGTATGAAAGTCAACATCGACATCAAGGACCTCCGCCTGAGCGACACCAACAACTCGAAGGGCACCATCGGCGCGCTCAACGGCACCATCACCTGGTCCTCCGACGGCATCAAGGAATCGATCCAAGACGCCATCCCGGTGCTGGGCAGTTTCGTGACGAGCAAAGTCACCACCAACCCCAGCGACGGAACCATCCAGTTGAAGGGCCTCCTTGACAGCGCCAACGTCAAGCCGCAGATCGTCAACAACGGGCTGTCACTTCAGGTGGTCAACTTGACCGCGCTGGGCTCCAAGATGTCGACGGACAAGGTGCAGACGAATCTGGATAATCTGACGTCCAAAGCGACCCAGAACTATCCGCTGGGCATTCACGCCGACAACGTCAAGGTCACGGAGACGGGTGTGGAGGCTACGTTTTCCACCACTAACGCGACCATCCCGGCGTCGTCATCATCGTCGTCGCAGACCGGTCAGGACTGCTTCAGCGGAGTCTGATTCCGCGCTAAGCGCGTCGAGCGCAGCGCGCAGCCGACTGCCCATGACGGGTGGTGCTCGATGCGCCCGGCTTGCAGAATCGCGAGAGCCTCCCTCGCGAGGCGGATATTGCCGCTGAACGCCACCGCAAATTCGGTGGTTCCGATTTTGACGAAGTCCCCGTTGTGCAGAAGTGCTCGGCCGATGCGTGCGCCGTTGATGAATGTGCCGTTGTGACTGTTGATGTCGCGGATTTCGACGCCGGCCGAGGACACGAGCACCGCATGCGCGCGTGATACGCGCTGGTCTCGGAAAACCAGGTCATATCGAAGCTTTCGCTGAAGCCCTGCTGACCGCGGCTGTAGCCGGGTACCGAGGGTTGACAGTGTGGCGTCCCAAGACATCGGAATGGGCCACGCGATTGGCTTTACACCGACCTCGAAGCGAGCGAAAGAGCACGCCGGTAGGTGGAGTATCGCGATACCACGACATCCGTGGGCTCGATCATGGTGACCACGACCCAACCGGATTCATGCGGTCGAATCGTTTCTGGCTGCCGCGACTGCTCCACTCTCAGCATCCCCACAGCGGTCAAGGGCCAGGCTGGCTACATGAGCGATGTGAGGGCCGGCGCGATCGAGGTGTGGGACAACGTGCAGCAAATGCCGATAGGGACCGGCCCTGCGACGGCCGACACGGCGAGATTGGCGCGGCCGCCCGGTGCATGGACTCATTCGGGGCTGCGGACCCCCGGTAGCGTTCCTAGAGTGCATGGCTTCCGTCTCGACGAAGTCGCTGTGACTCGCGGACCGGCCACCCTCCTTGCGCGGATCAATGCGTGTATTCCGGCTGGCCGCTGCACCGCGGTGATGGGTGCGAGCGGCGCCGGAAAAACGACGATGCTGCGGCTACTGAACCGGCTCACCGAACCCACGGCCGGGCGCGTCTTGCTCGACGGTGTGCCCATTGCCGAGCTGGACGTGCTGGCACTGCGACGGCGCGTCGCTCTGGTAGCGCAGGCCCCAGTATTGCTTGCCGACCGGGTACTCGACGAGATCCGTGTCGGCCGCCCCGACCTTCCCGACGACCGAGCGGCCGAGTTGCTTGCGCGGGTGGGGCTGGCGCCACGATTCGCTACCCGCACTACCGCCGAGTTATCCGGGGGCGAGGCGCAACGATTGTGTCTGGCCCGGTCGTTGGCCGTCGAACCGGAGATCTTGCTACTAGATGAGCCGACCTCAGCGCTCGACGGCCCCACGGCCACCGTCATTGGCGCACTGGTCCGCGAGCATGTGAGCACGGGCGGCACTGTGGTGCTCGTCAGCCACGACCACGGTTTGATCGGAAGTGTCGCCGAGCGAGTCTTGCTCCTTGAGCACGGCCATCTCGTCGCGGACGACACGGCATGACTGCGTTAGATGTGGCGTCCGGGCTGTGACATGACGATGATGGGAAGAACGATGCGAAGGGAGTGCCCGCGATTATGTGGCATGGACTTTTAGTAAAGGCGGCGCCGACTGTAGTGACCGGCGTGGTGGGGGTTGCCGCATATGAGGCGCTTCGCAAAGCGGTTGCGAAGGCTCCGTTGCGGGAGGCATCCGTTTCCGCTACGGCCTGGGCGCTGCGCGTTGCGCGCGACGCCGAGCGCAGGGCCGAGGAAGGTACCGAGCGGGCCCGACTGGCGGTCGCCGACGTGGTCGCCGAGGCGGTAGAGCGCGCGGGGGAGGAAGTCCAACCGCCGCCGGCGAACTCCGCAGACGTCCCGGCCCGTAAGGCTGTCCCCAAGGCGGTCCCCAAAGCGGTCCCCAAGGCTGCCCCCAAGGCTAGAGGTGCCAAGCGCTGACGTGGGCGTCACACTGAGCCCCAAACTCACCGTCGTATCGGCTGCAGCGGGACGGATGCGTGTGCAGGCCAACGGGTTTCGCTTCGATGCGGGCCGGGCCCTCGCGATCGAGGAGACGGTTGCCAACCTGACCGGCGTGCGTGCGGTGCGCGCCTATCCGCGAACGGGATCCGTGGTGATCTGGTATTCGCCCGAGCACTGCGACACCGACGCCGTCTTGACGGCGATCGCCGACGGGGAGCACGTCCCCGCCGCGTCGGTGCCCGCACGTGTCCGCCACTCGACTGCCGTCGGCAACGCCGGCGTGGTGGAGAAAGTCATCCGCGGGATGGCGCGATCTCTGTTGCGTTCGCGCGGCGACGGGCCAGATGTTGCTCCGGAGATCGAGAGGCTGCGCAAGGCGCTGGATCGTTTCGGCTGTCACCTCGAGCCGCCGGTGGCGGCCCATCCGACGCAGGACGGGCTAAGGAGTTCATGGCCGTGGGCGCGCCTGGGTTGGCCGTTGGGTCTTCTCGTAGTTGGCTCGACAACGGTCTTGGTTTTCCGTGCTAACCCATGGATGCGGCGGCTGATTGGTCTCAGTCCTCGAGCAGGGCCGTCTGGTCGCGGTTTGTCGTCCGGGCGAATCCGCCGACCGGTCGGCGCGATGGCCACGTCCGCGCTGCTGGTGCCCGGCTGGGGTGGGGTAGTCACTTCTCTGGCGCTGGTCGCGTTGGCCGCAGCGGTGGCCTACCGTCAGCGGCTGGGGCTCACTCGGGAACTCGTCGTCGCCGCGGCCCGCGCGGGGTTGCAGTTGGTCGGGGTGGGCGCCGTCCTTCTCCTACTGTTCCAACGAGCCGGTCTACCCGGCGGCGCCGGCTGGGTGATCGCGATGATGTTGATCGCCGGCCAGGTCGCTGGCCGCCGCGGCGCGGGCCTGCCCGGCGCCAAGGTAGCCGCCACCGGCGGCGTCGTCACGGGCACCGTTGTCACGCTGGGTGCCCTGCTGGCCGGACGGGTTATCGCCGCCGAGGCCCGTGTCATCGTCCCGGTCGGCGGCCAGATCGTCTCGTCCGCCATGCTGGCGGCCGGCGTAGCGCTGCGGCGGCTACGCGAGGAAGCCCAGCAAGCGCGGCCGGAGATCGAAGCCCGATTGAGCCTTGGCCAGTCCGGCCGGCAAGCGTTCCTGCCACATCAACAATCCGCGCTGCGCACCGCGCTGATACCGACCATCGACTCCACCAAGGTAGTCGGGCTGATCAGCCTGCCCGGGGCCATGACCGGACTAATCCTCGCCGGGGTTAATCCGATCACCGCGATTCGCTACCAGATCGTGGTGATGTACATGCTGTTGGCCGCCACCGCGCTGTCCGCGCTCACTGCCGCCCGTCTCGCAGAGCGAGGACTCTTCGACGAGGCCCAGCGCCTGGTTCAGGTGGATCAGGCAAGCGAACCGAGCTGACTTGAACGACGGCGCTGCTGGCGAGTACCACGTGATACTCAAGGTGATGGGGAACGTTGGTGCCTGTAGAAGCGTATCGGCTCCTTATCGCTGTGACCGCTTCGCCGAAACTGTGGTGGTGAAAGTCGTTGATGGCGTGCGGATACGAGCCGCGTGGACCCAACCAGGTGATCGCCTCAAAGCGTTCGATCAGCCGGTCCTCGCCCTCCGGTAAATGCACTTTCTTGGCTCAGCGCTGCCGATGTGGTGTAGGCGGCAACGACGCCGGATGTGATGTCGTACATCGCTTGCATACCGATGCCGACGGAACGACCAAGCCTTGGTCGAAATCCAATAGCCCGAGTGATGTGCCCCGGGTTTAGCGGTGTCACCTATCCGTGCAGCAGACCCGACCAGTTTGGGACCACACGTTATGCGCGCTGGTGAACGACCTGCATGTATTCGAACGTCATGCGCGGTCACCAGGGAGCCGAGGACTCCCCGCGACATGGGAAGACGCGTTACCGCTACTTACCTTGGGGTCAAGTGGTCGCAGGTTCAAATCCCGTCAGCCCGACCAAACCAGTCGACGCAGCAACGCGCCCCCCGGCGGTAACTGTTCGTAAGCTCGGAGCATGGCGGCATCCAGGCAAGCGGTCGCGCATCCGGTCGGGTTGTGGGGTGCCGTCGCGATCGGCATCGGTGGCATGGTCGGCGGCGGCATCTTCGCCGTTCTCGGGCTGTCGGTGCAGATCACCAAAGGGGCTGCGCCGCTGGCGTTTCTGCTGGCCGGGCTGGTGGCGTTGTTGACGGCGCGCTCCTATGCGCTGTTGTCAAAGGTCTACCCCAGCCGCGGCGGGACCGTCACCTTCCTCAACCGCACATTCGGCGCCGGGCTGTTCTCCGGCGGGATCAACGTGTTGTTGTGGCTGAGCTACATCGTGATGCTCGCGCTGTATTCGCAGGCGTTCGGCAGCTACGCCGCAAGTTTCTTGCCTCAGTCCGCACACACCCTGGGCAAGCATGTGTTCCTCACCGCGGCGATCGTGGTGATCACCGCGGTCAACATCGCCGGCGCGTCCACCGTGGCCCGCGCCGAACGGGTGATCGTCGCGGTCAAGATCACCATTCTTCTGTTATTCGTGGGCGTCGGGGTGGCGGGGGTGTCCGGCGAGCGGCTGGCGCCCGCGCAGTGGAGTTCTCCGGTGTCGGTGATCGCGGGCGGGATGATCATCTTCCTGGCCTACGAAGGCTTCGAACTGATCGCCAACGCGGCCGAGGACGTTGCCGACCCCGCCCGGGTGCTCACCAGGGCGTACTACATCTCGGTGCTGTTCGTGATCGCCCTGTACGTCGCCGTGGCCATCGTCTCGGTCGGGTCGCTGCCGCTGTCGGGGCTGATCAACGCGCGTGACTATTCGCTCGCCGAAGCCGCCCGGCCCGCGCTCGGTGGCTTCGGCTTCGCGATGATCGGTGTGGCGGCGATGCTGTCGACCGCGTCGGCGATCAACGCCACCCTCTATGGGTCCGCGCGGATGACGTACACCATCGCCAAGGCGCGGGAGCTGCCTGCCCAACTCGACCGACCGGTCTGGAACCAGCCCCTGGAAGGGCTGCTGATCACCGCGGCGGCAACCGTCGTGCTCGCCAACGTGCTGGACCTGGCCAGCATCTCCACCATGGGAAGCGCCGGGTTCCTCATCATCTTCGCCGCCGTCAACCTGGCCGAGGCTCGCACCGCGCGAAGGCGGGGATCAACCCCGTGGATCTCCGTCGTAGCGGCCATGGCGTGTGGCGCGGCATTGGCCGCGCTCATCGCCAAGAGCAGCCTCGTGGCCGTCAGCGTCCTGGTCGCGATGGTCGCGTTGTCCTTCGGCATCGAGGCGGCCTTCCGAAAAATCAGCGGCAGGCCCGTCCACGCCTAGGCGGCGCATCGACGCGTACGACGCGCGCAACTCCCGGCGCAACGCGCATTGCGCGGCTAACCGACGCCGACGGTGGTGAAAACCCCGGCCGACCCTCTGCGAGGCTGATGGTGATCGTTGCGCACAACCAGGAGGCGAAATTGTCGGCGCTCTGGAAACGACTGGCGGAGGCTACCCGGGTAGCACCGGGGTCCAAGGTGAACCTGGCCAGGGACTTCGATCCCGACCGCCACGACAAACAGCTTGGAAAAGACCACGGCGCCGCGGTGCTGGCTGACGCGAAGACGGCGCTACTGGATTTACAGGACCGCTTCTTCGCCCGGGCCGACCGGTCGCTGCTGATCATCCTCCAGGCGATCGACGCGGCCGGTAAGGACGGCACGATCAAGCACGTCATGAGCGGCCTCAACCCCGAAGGCGTTGACGTGTACAGCTTCAAGGCGCCATCGGCGACCGAGCAGGCCCATGACTACCTCTGGCGCCACCAAAGGTCGCTGCCGGAACTGGGCCGTATCGCGGTGTTCAACCGGTCCCACTACGAGAACGTACTGATCACCCGCGTGCACCCCGAGACGTTGTGGCCACGCACCACGGTGCTCGATGCCGGGGACATCTGGCAGCGGCGGTATCGCGACATCAACGACTGGGAGCGCTACCTGACCGACAACGGGACCGTCATCGTCAAGCTGTTCCTCAACCTCTCCAAAGACGAACAGGCGCGCCGGTTCCTCGATCGCATCGATGAACCCGAGAAGAACTGGAAGTTCTCCGTCGCGGATCTACGCGAGCGCGCGTTCTGGGACGACTACCAGCGGGCGTTTCAAGACATGCTCAGCCACACCAGCACCGCCTGGGCACCCTGGCACGTGATCCCCGCCGACCACAAATGGTTTAGCCACGTGTCGACGTCGGCGGTGCTCTTGGAGACGTTGCGGGCGCTCAACCCGCAGTATCCCCAAGTCGATGCTGCCGCCAAAGCGCAGCTGGCGGAGGCGCGGAAGGAGTTGACGGGCAACGAGGGCACCGCGGCCGCACCGTCGTAACCTGGACCCGTGGCGCTCACGCTGAACCAGGCGCGCCGGATCTACGACCGGATCGGACGCGTCCAGGACTGGCAGGCCTTCTACGAGGACGCGACGATAAACCGCCTGGTGGCCCAGGCGGCCCTCGCCGGGGACCAAACCATTTTCGAATTCGGTTGCGGCACAGGCCGTTTAGCTGCTCAGCTGCTGGGGGCGCTGCCTCCCAGTGTCAACTACTTCGGCGTCGATATCAGCCCGGTGATGATCGACTTGGCCACCCGCCGGCTGGCCGCCTGGACCGAGCGGGCCAAGGTGGTGCTGGTGGACGGCTCGCTGCCGCTGCCGGCCGATGACGGATTCGCCGATCGGGTGGTGTCCACCTTCGTGTTCGACCTGCTCGACGAAACCTACGCACGGGCCGTGCTGGACGATCTGCGGCGGATCCTCGCGCCCAACGGCCGGCTCTGCCTGGCCAGCCTCACGTACGGGGAGCGGCCGCTCGAACGGGCTGTCTCGCGAGGCTGGAGCGCCATCTGGCGCATGGCGCCGCAGGTGTTGGGCGGGTGTCGCCCCATCAGCACGACCGCCCTGCTGGCACACGACTGGAACATCGAGCATCACTCCCGCGTGCATCGTTGCGGACTTGTCATGGACGTCGTCATCGCGGCTCCGAACACACGCTGAACGAGGCGCCCGGCGACTTGTGACCGAAGCGTCCGCCCCGACAGCGCTGGTGATCAGCAGCCGACCGGGCCGCCGCCCGCTGGGCAGCTGGGTATGGTGATCGGGATGCAGCTCACCGACGTCGTCGAGACGGCGAACGCGAGCAGCAGCGCAAACACGACCTTCTTCCCCCTGTTCACGCTGGGGAGCTTACCGCCGGCCCGCGATCCCCGTGGTGTGCCCGTAGATCGGTTATCGCCTTGCGGCGCAAGGCGACTGCGCCGGTGGGATCGCTACTGCGTGGCCACGAACGAGAAGTTCCTGGCAGAGGAGACCAGGTCCGGGTCGACGACGCAGCGGGTGCCGTCCACGTTTGCCGGCCCCGACCCCACCTTGGCCGCCGCCGCGGCACCGGCGGCGTTGCGGGTGGGGCCCCAGCCGCCGACGAGGCCGTGACCGTTATCCGACAGGGCCACACAGCCACCCCGACCCTCGGCAAGAACGCGGCAATCGGTGGCGCCGTGCCGCTCGGCGCAGTGACTGATCGCGTAGGCCTCAACGTCACCCAGACTGGCCGCGTTGCCGCCAACCGTGACTTCGACGGCGTGGGCGGAATCCGACCCCGCGATCACGATGTACCCACCCTGGGCCTGTGCCGGTGCGGCCAGTCCGACCGCACAGAGAGCAAGAATCGCTGCGGTGGCAAGGGGCTTGAACACATGCTTCCTTTCGCAGCGCCCGGGCAGTAATGAGCGCCGTAGTAATACGGTGCTCGCTCAGTGCGGGATGTGCCCCGTCATTAACAAGGCTTTGACACGGGCGTAGCAAATCTTCACGGGCGACGCCCCCTGCGAGACAGATTGTGACGAGCCTCAAACATCGAAAGTGACGCACCTCATAGCCTGACCAGCATCAATTAGGGCATCCTAACCATTCGTTCGTGTATCTAATGGCTGGGAGAGCGATGGCCGACCTGAACTTTGCCTATGACCTGACCCTCGACGAGGCGCGTCGACGCAGCGCGGTGCTCGACGCGATGGGGGATGACTGGGACCCGGTCGCCGTCCTCGCGGAGGAACAGACGGCCTACGACATGCTGTACTCGAACTTGGACGCCGAGCAGCAGCGGGTCTACGACGAGCTGGTCCGTGCCGGCGTCCTGCCCTCACGGACGGCTGATCGTGTTACCGATTGACCCGACCGCCGACCGTAGCCGCCGCGCCTGGCTGCCCTGCCCGCGCTGCGATCACCGCGCCCACTGCGGTGAATGCCGCGACCGGCGGAACTGCGATACGCACTGGCAGTACCTGCTGAGCAACCGGGGAACGCTGGTGCACCTGCAGTGCTCGGATTGCGGACATCTCTGGTCGACCGACACGCATCGCCGCACCGCCTAGCGTCCGGGCGGCGACCTCATGGCAAGTACTCGCCAACCGGTCACCGGGCGCTGAAGGCAAAAACCGTTGTCGAGTCGTAGGTCTGGTCTGGTTTGAGCGTGGTGCTCGGGAAGCTCGGGTGATTCGGAGAATCGGGGTAGTGCTGGGTTTCCATCGTGAATCCCGCACCCTGCCGGTAGGTATGCCCGCTGGTGCCGGTGAACGTCCCGTCGATGAAGTTGGACGTGTAGAACTGCAGACCGGGCTCGGTTGTGGACACAGTCAAGGTCCGCCCCGACTTCGGATCCTCGGCCCTGGCCGCCTCCACCAGTCCGGTGTTGTTGCCACGGTTGATCACCCAGTTGTGGTCGTAACCCCGGGCCAGCAACAGCTGCGGGTCGTCGGCGGTGATATGCGCGCCGATCGCGGTCGGTGATGTGAAATCAAACGGTGTGCCCTTCACCGGGGCGATCCGCCCGGTCGGGATCTGTGTGGGGTCGGTCGGCAGGTAGTTGTCGGCATAGATGGCGACCTTCTGGTCGTAGACGTCGAGCGTCTCCTCACCTGCCAGGTTGAAGTAGCTGTGATTGGTCAGGTTGATCACGGTCGGCGCATCGGTGGTCGCGTGGTAGTCGATGCGCAGTTCGTTGTTGTGGTCCAGGGTGTAGGTGACGGTAGTCGTCAGCATTCCGGGATAGCCCATTTCTCCTGCGGGACTGACATATTGGAGCTTGAGGCTCACGCTGTCGCCACCGTTGAGTTGCGTGGCCTGCCACACCTTCGTGTCGAATCCCGCGGTGCCGCCATGCAGGCTGTTGCCATTATTGTTGGTCGGCAAGTGATACTCGTTGCCGTTCAACGGGAAAGATCCCTTGGCGATCCGGTTGCCGTAGCGGCCGATGATCGCGCCGAAATAGGTCTTGGCGGACCCCGTGTTGTTCAGGTAGCCGACCAGGCTCGGAAAGCCCAGCACCACATTGTCGACATGTCCGATGCGATCGGGGACCTCGAGCGACTGAATGATGCCGCCGTAGGTCAGGATTCGGACGCGCATGCCGTGCCCGCTGGTGATCGTGTAGCGGATCACCGGGGTTCCACCGACTTGACCGAACGGCTCGCTGGTGATTGATGGCGGACCCGCGGGCGTCGATGCATTGCCACCGTCGGCGGTGGAGTTCGTCGTCGTGTTGCCACACGCCGCCAAGCCCGTTGCACCGGCGAGTGCGATCAGTTGAAGTAGCCGTTTCCCGCGCATCGGCGCTCCTCGCATTGGTACCGAAACCACCCGTGCAGCTCGAGATGAGGAAGGATCATGGCCATCAGCGTGATCACCGCGCCAGACCCTGGACGAGGATAGCGCCAGCATCGCGCGAACCCCGATGGCCCGAGGACAATGACTGTCATGGACGCTGAACTGAAACGCTGGCTGGACTCCGGGGAGTACTTCGACTACCTCGGATTCGACATCTTCTACCGCGTGGCGGGCAGCGGACCTCCGCTGTTGCTGATCCACGGTTATCCGTTCAATTCCTTTGACTGGGCACGCATTTGGCCCACGCTGTCCCAACGGTTCACTGTGATCGCCCCGGACATGATCGGCATGGGGTTCTCCGCCAAGCCCGTGGCCTACGAGTACTCGGTGACAGACCACGCCGACATGCACGAAGCGCTGCTGGCGCACCTCGACATCGGCAACGCGCACATCCTGGCCCACGACATCGGCGACTCCGTGGGCCAGGAACTGTTGGCCCGTCACGAGTACGGTCAACAAACGTACGGCGAATGGCGCATCGACTCGATCACCTGGCTCAACGGGGGGATGTTCATCGAGGCCTACACGCCCAGGGCGGCGCAGAAGCTGATGTCGGGCACCCCGTTGGGCGACATCTTCAGCCACGTGCAGAACAGCCCGGTGTCCCGGCGACTGTTAGAGCCGACGCTGCGCGAGATGTTCGGCCCGAACACCAAGCCGACCCGGCACATGATGGACGTGTTCAACCAGATCTTGGATTACAACGACGGTCGCCGGGTGCTGCACAAGGTCGGCCGGTTCATCAACGATCGCTACACCCACCGCAATCGGTGGGTGCGTGCCATGCGCCAGACCGCGGTGCCGATGCGGTTGATCGACGGGCCGGTCGACCCCAACTCCGGTGCCCACATGGCGCGCCGCTACGCCGAGGTGATTCCCGAACCCAATGTGGTGATGCTGGCCCACGACATCGGGCACTGGCCCCAAATCGAGGCACCCGACGCGGTGCTGACGCACTTCCTCGCCCACATCGACCGCGTCGCCGGCGGCTGACCCGCTCGTCGTCTGGGATCAGCTAGCCATGATGCGGCGGTCGCTCGTCGCGGAGCCGGCCCTCGTCGGACGCCGCGCGCATCTGCTCCTCGTCACCGAACCTCTCCAGGTCCTCGGGCGTGACGCGCGGACGCGGCGGCTTGGGCGCGGCCGGCGTGGGGCGTGGGGGTTCGGCGGGCACGACGCGATTATCGCCTACGGCTGAAACGCCGGAAGAATCGTGCCGGAATCGCGAATCTCCCAAATGCTGGCTTTGGTGATGCCGTCGAAGTTGATCTTGTTCAACGTCGCCCGCGAATACGTGAGATCGATGGCGACCTGGGTCGAGGTGTTGCCGTACGGGTCGGTCATCGGGAAGGTGCCCTGCACGTTCACGGCGGACGCGTCGGGATAGGTGGCTCTCGCGTACTTGAGAATGTCGATGGTGTCCATCCGGGCGCCGTCCTTGATCATCTGCTCGGTGTAGTTGTCGCGAATGGCGAATCGGGCGTCGACCACGTCGCCGTTCGGGCCCGGCGCAACGCTGAAGGTGACCCCGTCCGGCTTCTTGGGACCGGCCGGTGTCGACGGCGCCGCCTCGGTCGGTGCCGGCGGTGCGGCCGTGGCCGAGCTGCTCGACGGGAGGTCCTTCTTCTCGTCGAAAACCCAGTTCCGGCCGATGATGACCAGGAGGACGAGGGCGCCCAGTGCCGCCAGGGCCAGGGCCGCCTTTCCGGAGTCGCGCTTCTTCGGCTGCTCCGCGGCGAAAGCCCAGTCGCTGGTCCAGTTGGTGCCGTCGAAGTACCGTTGCAGCCCGTGGCCGACCCCGGCGGGATCGGGGTACCAGCCCGGCGCCGATTGCGGCGGGGGCGGGGCCTGTTCAGACGGCATCTATCCATTTTCGTCGCGACGGAGACTTCCCGGCTACCCGTTGCGGCACAATCTGACGACATCGAGGACGGAAGCAAGACGCCTGGCCAGGTGAACCCGAGATGGCCCCGGCGTGACGGTTCGGCGTGAGGCCGGGCATTCGAGGCGCCCGGGTGTCCGGTAACCGCTATGACATTACGGTGAGCAACCACCAGGTGAACCTGACCCAGCAGGAAAGCTCGTTGATCGGCGAGAGTCATCCCGAGGCTCTCACCCGCATGGACGAGCGGTCGCTGAAGGATTTGCAGAGCCGCCTCAGGCAAGCGCGCGACAAGAACTTCAGCCTGTTGCGGCGTCAGGGTGCGGCCCGGGTGGCGGGCGAAGGTGCCCGCGGTGCGGCCCAGCCGGCCAACGAGAAGCGCGGCGAGAAGGTCGAGATCTTCGATGCGGCGCTGGCCAGGGTGAGCGAGCGCCTCGATGACCTCCGCGAGACCGAGTAGCGGCTCACGTATCGAGTTCGTGGTGTACGAACCCCAGCTCGCCGCGTGCGTTTCTTGCGACCCTCGTCAGCGACGGCTAGCTACCCGGTGACGGGGGAGGACCCGGTTGGCGCAGGAAAAATCGTGGTTTAGAAACCGCATGTGTTGGGCAAACACCGCCATGGCCGCGCGTCATCGCGCCTGTTTTCTTGCTTCCGCGGTAGTCGCGGTATCGGGCGTAAGTGCTTCGATCGTCGCTTCTGCCATACCGCTTGCCTCCGCCGATCCTTGTCCGGACGTCCAGGTGGTGTTCGCTCGCGGTACCGATGACCCGCCGGGTCTTGGTCCGACCGGTCAGGCATTCATCGACTCGCTGCGCCCGCGCGTTGGCGCAAATTCGTTCGACGTATATCCGGTCAACTATCCCGCCACCCATGACTGGACGAATGCGGGCGAGGCGGGCATCAGAGACGCGGGCGCGCACGTCGTTTCGATGGCACACGACTGCCCCAACACCAAGATGGTGCTCGGCGGGTATTCCCAGGGCGCGGCCGTGATGGGCTTCGTCACCTCGGCTGTCGTACCGGCGGGGATCGACCCTGCCAGCGTGCCCAAACCGTTGGACCCCGAGGTGGCTAACCACATCTCCTCGGTCGTGCTCTTCGCATTGCCAAGCGACAAGGCGATGAACTTCTTCGGCGAGCCGCCGGTAGTCATCGGCCCGCTCTATCAGGCCAAGACCATCCAGGTATGCGCCGCCGGCGATCCGATCTGCTCCGACGGGATGAACTTCGCCGCACATGACACGTACTCGACCAACACGGCAATGATCGACCAGGGTGCGGCGTTTGCGGCCAGTCGCCTTGGCGGAGGTTCCGGCGCCCCGGCGTGGGTCGCGGGTCCGGGCGCGTCGCCGAGCGCCGCCGGGCTTCCAGGCGCTCCCGGCTGAACTCGGGTTCGGCGTACGTCCGAAAGCGCGACTCGAATATCAATTCGCACAAGTCATTTCGTGTCCCACGTCGGTCGAACGCCGCGCGCGGCGAGTGCTCGCAGGACGCGGGCATAATCGGGTTGTGGACTCAGACGGCGGCGTTGGAGCGCATTTTCGTCGGCTGCATCAAGACGGGTGTTTTGTCATCCCGAACCCGTGGGACGCCGGCTCGGCAATCGCCCTGGAAAAGCTTGGCTTTCCCGCGCTGGCCACGACGAGCGCCGGGCTGTGCTTCGCCCGCGGTCTGCCCGACGCGGTGACCGCGCTGTCCGTCGACGAGGCGCTGGACAACATCGCCGAAATCGTGGCCGCGGTCAGCGTGCCCGTCAACGCGGACTTCCAGGCCGGCTATGCCTCCGACGTCGACGGGCTCACGAACAATGTGGCGCGCTGCGTGGCCACCGGCGTGGCCGGGCTGTCGATCGAAGACGGCACGGGTGCGTCCGATTCGCCGCTCTTCGAATTGGCCGAGGCCACCGATCGCGTCCGCGCCGCGCGTGCGGCGATCGACGCCTCGGGAGCCGACGTCATGCTGACGGGGCGCGCCGAATGCTTCCTCTACGGCCACCCCGACCCCCTCGCCGAGGCCATCGGGCGGCTGCAGGCCTACGCCGAGGCGGGAGCGGAGGTGCTCTTCGCGCCGGGGATCCGCACGAGGACGGACATCGCGACTCTCGTCGACGCCGTGGCGCCGTATCCGGTCAACGTTCTGATGTCGTCCGACACGGGGTTGACGGTGACCGACCTCGCGGAGCTCGGGGTGCGGCGGATCAGCGTCGGGTCGGCTTTCAGCCGGGTCGCATGGGGTGCCTTCCTGGCCGCCGCGCGAGAGTTGACGGAGGACGGGTCGTTCGCGGGGCTGACCCAAGCGGCGAGCTTCGACGAGCTGAATGCGCTGTTCACCGAGTAGCGGCAGTTCGACGCGCTATTGGTCGAAAGTCGATCCGCGTTCCCCACACTGCTCATATTCTTCGATAGCACGCAACGAGAGGATGGCTTTCGCCCCTTCAGCAAGGAGACGAAATGAAGACCCATTTCTTGGCTTCCGCAGTCGGGGCTGGAATGGTCGTCCTCGCGGTTGGTTGTGGCGGTGGGCAGGGCGGCGGCCACAGTCCGAAGTCGGTGGTGCCCACGGTGACACCCACAGTGGCACCGACCTTGGCGCTTAATGCGATCGACTCGCTGATCTTGGCGCCCGACATCGTTGGCGACATCGTCGGGGCGGGACCCAACTGGGCATCCAAACCCTCGCAGGTAGGGACTCGGCCTCCCGGACCCTTTGTCATCGACGAGGGCAAGCCCGAGTGCGAGCCGCTGTTCGGGCCGAATAGCAACACGGTTGGTGTGGTTTACACAGCATGGCGGAGCGTTCTTTACAAAGAGGATACGGACACTTTCGAACATGCCGTTTATCAGGCTGTTGCGACGGTCGCCGACGCGAAAGCAGCGACGCAGCTGCTCGAGAACGCTTTTACCAAACCTGTGAATGCCTGCAACGATGTTGTGGTCCATCGTCGAGACGACAAATCACGCTGGCGATTCCAAAAGACGAACGCCGCCGACATGGATGTGCGCTGGACTGCCACAGAGCTGCAGGACGGCCAAGGCACCGGATGGGTCTGCCCCAACGAGGCACGGGCGAAGAACAACGTCGTCATCTATGTGCAGGCGTGCCAATACGGCAACGGCGCGCCGGCCACGGCGACAATCATGGACAAGATTGCGGCGAAGATACCCGGATAGATCCAGAAGGAAGGCTTTTGCAGGCCACGACGAGTAGCATGGGCAGTGCTACTGGGTTCGAAACCCTAACCGTCAACTTCTTGAGGGTGTGACCCTCTACTGGCTCAGCTCGATTGGAATCTCATGGCGAGAGTGACACTTTCGGTCGCAGGAGTAGCAATCGCCGGCGCCCTCGCCGCGATATCCAGCGGCTTAGTCGACACGGTGGCGCGCTCGGATCCGTCTCTTCCATGTCCGCCGATCGCTCGTTGTGACCCCGCCTCGGGCGGAGAGCCGCTGGCCACGCCCGATAGTCCCGAAGCTGTCAGCTCGTTCTCGGGCGGTCAACCGGTCGGCATGCCCGGCAGCCCTGAAACCATCAGCGGTCCATCGGGCGGCCAGCCGCTGGGCACGCCCAACAGCTCTGGACTCTCCGGCGGACAACCGCTCAGCACCCCGGATGGCCCGCATCGCGCACAGCCCTCGAAATAGGAACGCCGATAACGTTTTTGCGCCGGGGGGCTATGCGGGTATCTTCTCCGAGATCCTGTCCAGGATTGTCGTCGCGGCCGGAGCGCCGTTGCCCCATTGGCACACGCTCACAAATGCGACCACGTTGTTCTTTGCCCGGGCCTCTTTGGCGCATACCCAACCGACGGCCTGGCCATCCTGGTCCAGTTGTGTTGCAGTCCAACGTACTTCCGTGTCGGTGGCGTCGGTTTTTTGAAGTCTCCAGCGAAAATCATCCCTGCGACGGATGACGGCATTGTTGCAGGGATCGAGTTGCTTGGTAAAGGCGTTGGCCAGCAACTGCATGGCTGCCTTCGCATCGGCGAACGTCACAACAGTCTGAAAGACCCAGTGGTCGAAGGTGTCCTTGTCCTCTTTGTACTGATTGCTCCGCCATGCGGTGTAAACCACGCCAACCGTGTCGGTGTTCGGCGCGATCAGTGGCTCGCACTCGGGGTTACCCTCGTCGATGACAGCGGGCGTTGGCGGTCTGGTCGAGCCCGGCGGAGGCTTAAACGCCCAGTTGAGTTTCGCCCCGACGATGTCACCAACCGCGTCCGGTGCCAAGATCAGCGAGTCGATGGCACTGGGCGCCAGTGTGGGTGTCACCGTGGGCGTCACCGGCCTTGCGCTGTTGCCGCCGCCCTGCCCGCCGCCGCACCCAACCGCCAATGCAACCACACCAGCCCCGAGCGTCGAAGCCAAAAAATGAATCCTCATTTTATTCCTTGTTGGAGAGCAAAAAGCTCTATCCCGGTATCTTCGCCGAGATCTTGTCCAGGATTGTCGCCGCGGCCGGAGCACCGTTGCCGAATTGGCACACCTGTGCGTATATGACAACGTTGCTCTTTGCCCGCGCCTCGTTGGCGCAGACCCAGCCGGTAACCTGCCCGTCCTGCAATTCTGTCGCCGTCCACCGCGCATCGGTGCCCGTGGCATCCGTCTTTTGGAATCTCCAGCGGTATTTGTCATCTTTGAGGTGGACGACGGTATTGCCGCAGGAATCTAGACGCTTGACAAAAGCGTCGCCCAGTAATTGCGTCGCAGCTTTGGCGTCGGTGACCGTCGCAACAGCCTGACGGACCGAATGGTCGTAGGTGTCCTTGTCCTCTTTGTATCCATTGTTCCGCCATGCGGTGTAGGCCACACCAACCGAGTAAGTGTCCGGCCCGATCAGCGGCTCACACTCAGGGTTACCCTCGTCGGCGAAAGCGGCTACCGGAGGGGAGATCCAACCCGGCGGAGGCTTGGACGCCCAGTTGAGTTTCGAGCCGACGATATCGCTAGCCACGTCGGGTGCCAAGATCAGCGAATCGATGGCATCGGGCGACAGTGTGGGTGCCACCGTGGGCGTCGCTGGCTTGGAGCTATGCTCGCCAGTCGGCCCGCCGCCACACCCAACCGCCAACGCGACGACAGCCCCGAGCGCCGAAGCCATGAAACGAATCCTCATTTCGTCTCCTTGCTAAAGGCGCGAAATCGATACTGTCTGCTCGAAAGATATGAGCAATGCCGGTGGCCCGGATCAACTTTCCACCAACTCGCGTGACATCACCTGCCGGCCTTGATTTCAGCCTGAATCCCCGTGTATCACAAACGGATTGCCGGCCTTCCAAAGTTGTCTACAGGCAAGACCCGGTCGCACTGAGCGGCAGGTCATTGATGGAGATCGTGGGCTCTTTGATGATCTTGCTTTCTGGATTGGACACGTCCACAGTCAATGCCCTGTTGTCATCGGCCCATCTCCATTCCGTCAAGTTCTCGTTATGCCACGGAGGGGGTATGAGGGCAGGGTTAGGAGCAACGCGGCCGTGGCATGGCCGCAGCTTGTCTTTGTACCATCCGTTCGGGGATAAATTCTTGGACAATTGCTTTCCGACGAAGTCGACGGCGACGTCGTAGGGCACCGTGTAGGAGTAAAACTCCTGTGTCATCGGCTGCCCGGACTTGTCGACATTGTTGATCGTCTTGGTAAGGACCGATCCTGGTGGCAAGTCGATGTCGGCCGCCGCGGAATGCGGACCCGGTGGGACGGTGGTGGTTGGCGTCGTTGGCGTCGTTGGCGACGTTGCCGCAGTGGTCGGCGTTGTCGTTGGTGCGCCCGTTGTTTGCGACGGTGGCGCCGGTGCGTGATGGCTGCACGCAGCGTTCGCAAGAACCGCCGTGACCGCGAGCAGTCCCCCAACCTTGCAGCTGACGAGGTGTTTCATGAGTCGGAGCTTCGATTACGGGCGGCATAGCGGCTAGGGCCCTAGGTCACGTCAACACGGCCAGAAGTCCATAGGGCCGGCCCTTGCCGCTTCCAAGACGTTGATATTTCCGTTCGCCTGCTCCTAACGCGCCTTCCGGAGATCGGCGAGCGAGTTTCGCAGTCCCCCGTCCATGCGGATCTGCACCGCCGCCACCGCCACCATCACCGCCGCGGTCACCAGGTGCACCACCGCGTCGGTGACGTTGTTGGGAAAGGTGAAAACAACCGCGACCTGGTGGGAGAAGAAGGCCCAAATGCCCGGCAGCGCACCGGCTATCGCGGCGAGCAGCAGATACAGCACGGCCCAGGACTTGCGCATCGCGAACACCAGGCCGGGAGCGAATAGGGCGAGACCGGCGACGGCGTGCCAGCCGTTGTAATCCATGCCGAACAACTGCACGGTCGGCGCGGAGGGCCCGGTCGCGAAGCTCGGATTCATGATGAAGCCGATCACCGCCTGCACGACATGAAAAGCGCAGATGATTAGCAGCCCGATCTGGGCGAAACTCCACCTCACGTTGCACCCCCTTGTGCACGGTGGGATAGCCCAAATACTACGTTGGGTAGTAGACCATGGCAACGAAAACGGCGGGCCGCGACGGCTACGCTGTGCCGTTCCGTTCGATCCACTGAGTGATCGCGTCTTCGAGCGCGGTCGCGACGTCCACACCGGCGCTGTCGGCGGCCTGCTCAAACCGCTCGACCAGCTCGGTGCGGACCGAGGCGCCCAATTTCGTGCGCTCCGGTTTTGGCTTCGGCGGCAGGTCTACCGGGACGTGTCGCGCCACCGACGCGTCAATGATTTCGCGAAGTGCCGGGATGTCGTCCAGCAATCTGGCGAGATCGTCGCGCTCGATCCGCAGCACCTCAGCCGGCCCGATCGTCGTTACGGTCGCAGAACGCAGTTTCCCACGGTGGAGCGCCGATTCGCCGATCACCTCGCCCGGCCCGAGCACGGCGATGCGGTCCCGGCCGACGTACACGCCCACCTCGCCGCTGAGCAGGATGTAGCAGGAGTCCGACGGCGTCTGCTCATGAATCAGCGGCAATGGAGCCGACGTCGAGGTGCGGTGACCCGCTCGGGCGAGACGCTGCAGTTCAGCGTCCGAGAAGTTCGCGAAGGTTGCGTACTGGCGCAACCGGCGAGCGTCTTCCTCATACTGCTTTTCGTCGGCCTTCATGCGGACTCCTGACGTGCGACTTGACGCTATATCGAGGAGCGTAACGCGGAATTGCCTGACAAATGGCGAAAGTCAGTTCCGGCCGGGCAGCTTCATGATCGTCCGCACCACGGGCAATAGCGACTTCTGCCACATGGTCCCCGGAATGCCAAGGGGCGGATCGAGATTGAACACACGCGCCGTCGCGATGGTCTGGGATTCGGTGTACTTCAGCAGGCCCTCGGGACCGTGCCGGCGACCGACGCCGGATTGACCCATCCCGCCCATCGGCGCGCTGAGGCTGCCCCACGCGAACGCATAGCCCTCGTTCACGTTCACGGTCCCCGACCGCAACCGCGCGGCGATCTGCTCGCCCTCCGCGGACGAGCCGGCCCACACGCTGGCGTTGAGCCCGTACGCGGTGTCGTTGGCCTTCTCGACCGCCTCGTCCACGTCGGCGACGGGATAGATCGAGACGAGCGGCCCGAAGGT
This sequence comes from Mycobacterium paraseoulense, assembly GCF_010731655.1. NCBI lineage: Bacteria > Bacillati > Actinomycetota > Actinomycetes > Mycobacteriales > Mycobacteriaceae > Mycobacterium > Mycobacterium paraseoulense. The sequence continues at coordinate 584,391 of NZ_AP022619.1, forward strand.
CTCGTTGGCCGCGCACTCCATCTCCGGCGCGACGTCGGTCAGCACCGTCGGCTCGTAGAACAGCGGGCCGATGTCGGGCCGTGCCCTGCCGCCCGCGATCACCTTGGCGCCCTTGGCTTTCGCGTCATCCACGTGGTCCGTCACCGTGTCCAGCTGACCCGCGGAGATCAGGCTGCCCATGTCGACCGAGAAGTCGTACGCGGTGCCCAGCTTCATGTTCCGGGCCGCGGCACCGAACTTACTGGTGAACTCTTCGGCGATGTCTTTCTCGACGTAGATCCGCTCGATGGAGATGCACAGCTGGCCCGCGTTCGAGAAGCACGCGCGGGTTGCCGCCTTGGCGGCCTTGTCGAGGTTGGCCCCCCGCGTGACGATCATCGCGTTCTTGCCCCCGAGCTCGGCCGAGAAGCCGATCAGGCGACGGCCACAATGCTCCGCGAGTTGCCTTCCGGTGGCGGTCGAGCCGGTGAACATCAAGTAGTCGCAGTTATCGATGATCGCGGTCCCGACCACCGAGCCCGGCCCGGGCACGATCGCGTAGAGCGCTCGTGGCAACCCGGCCTTGTACAACAGCTCCGCACACGCCAACGCGCAGTACGGCGTCTGGCTGTCCGGCTTGAGCACCACCGCGTTACCGGCCAGCAGCGCCGGCACCGAGTCGGACGCCGTCAGCGTCATGGGGTAGTTCCACGGCGAAATCACCCCGACCACGCCCTTGGGCTGGTAGGCGACCGTGGTCTTGCCGATCCCCGGGAGCAGCGACTGCACCTTGCGCGGCTTCAGCAGGCCGGCGGCGACGCGCGCGTAGTAGTTGGCGTTCGCCATCAGGTCGACGATTTCCTCCTGCGCCGCCCAGCGGGCCTTGCCGGCCTCGGCCTGCAACAGGTCCATCAGGAAGTCGCGGTTCTCGATGACGAGGTCGCGATAGCGGGCGATCACTTCGACGCGCTCGGTGACCGGCCGCTTCGCCCACTCGACCTGGGCGGCGCGCGCCTCGGCGAAGGCCGCCTCGACGTCGTCGGCCGTGCCGACGGGAATCGTGGTCAGCGGTCTGCCGGTGAAGACCTCGTCGATCGCCTTGTTCTCGCGGGCGGTGACGTCTTTGATCGCGGCCAGCTGACGCAATCGGTCAAAGACTTCGGCTGACGGTGCAGGCATGTCGCTTCCTCTCGCAGAAGCACGGGCGTTCAAGACACCAGGCTATGCCGTGCGGTGTCGGACCGACCAGAAAGCTCAGCCCCGCACACCACCCGTTCATGGGGCGGCGTAATCCCCGGCTCAGACGATGTGCATGCCCTGGGCCAACTGCGTCACTCCGACCACCGTGAAGACCGTCACCAGGATCTGGCGGTGGTAAGCCCGCACCCAGCCGTGCAGCTGCCGCAAGAGCGCATGGGTTCGGGCCGGCGCCGCCACATAACCGACCAGGATCATCTCGACGACGGAATACATCAGCAGCACGAACGCGATGGAGGCGCTGACCTGCGTGGCGACCGCGGCCCGTGACGCCACGATGATCGCGAGAATGAAGAGAACCCCGTCGACCGGCACCGACGCCAGCCCGATGACCCACGCGATCCACAACGACCCCTGCTCCCACGCGCGGTGGGCGCGGTGGAGCAGGCGCCGGATCCCGGAACGCTCCCCGGGGCGAACGTCCTGTGCGCGGCTCAGGAATCGTGGAACCGCGATCGTTGCCCCCGGGCCCGGCGTCGACGTCGAGGTCGCGCGCGCCTCCGCCCGCTGACGCGTCCGGAAGCGCACCGCCATCAGCGCGGCGATCGACAACCCGAGCACCCCGAGGCCAATTTGGATGTGCGGGAGGGTGGAGTTCGCCGCCGGGCCGGCCGAACGATGCCCGAAAGATCCGAAAGCGGACGTGAAATTCAACAGCATCAGGGGCGCGAGCAGCTCGGGCACACACACTGTCAGACCACCAACCCAATAGGCGAGTAGGTTCGGCCCGGGCCGCGGGCGGGAGATCATCAGGAGGGCGAGGCCGAGGCGCACCGGATTGAGCGCTGCCAGAATTCCCAACCCCAGCACTGACCCCCACATTGGCGCAGCTCTACCCGCGGCCCGCGGGGGCTAAACCCTCGCGCGGGGGTCCGGGGCCCGAGAATGAAGACGCTGTTTTGGGCGGCCGAGTACGTACGGCGACTCGAAATCCTGTTCTCACGCAACACGTTCGGACGCCGGTCGCGGCGGCGCGGACGAATGAACGTTGCGCCAACCTCGCGTGAATGCGCTGGAGCAAGCCCGGTGAGGTTAATCACAAGGGAAGGGGCCCATTCCCGGGTGGTGACGTAGCCAGCCACGGACCTGGCCGCCAGCCCGGCGTGCGTCGGGTGCGCGGCCGCCGGCGCAGCGTCTCCGTCTCCAGCTAAGGCGCTGTGCCGGTGGGTAGGAGTCGGCGCCGCCTCGGTTCCAAGAACTCGGCAACCTCCCGCGGCGTTCTCCCGCGGTCGCGCCCGTGATCTCTCGAAAAAGGTTGACAAACCATCTCGACGGCCGCGGTTGGCAACTACGATGCATTAATGCCGGTTCTCGTCCCCGTCATGCCGCAGCCAAAGGACTGCTTGCCGTGGGCGAACCGGAGTGCGATCGCAAAGCGAATGCGGTCGTTTCGGCAGCGTGTGTGTGCCGGGTCAGCAAATGGCGGCCGTTGCGGCCGAAGGGCGTCGAAAGGTGGGGCCCCTTCTTTACGTCGGATGACAGAACGGGTGGGGACAAAGATTTGGTTTTGCCGACGAACGAGGAACGCGCCCGGCGGCCCGGTGTGCGAATCTCTTATGTAAGAACGAAATTCACAGGTTTGACGGCGACGGCCGGCGGGTAACCGGCGAGCCGTGGAGTACGACACCCCAGGTCGTCGTGCCAGCATGCTAGGGGTCCGCTGGTGCATCGACGGGCAACCCCCGCGAAACGCCATCCGCGGTTTTCGGGTTACCGTTGATCTTGCGGACGGTATTGCGAGTCGGGCCGGGGAAGAACTGGGGCCCGAACTGCAGCCAGTCACATCACCACGGGGATTTCCGCTACGACGCTCACCGGCATCGTGCCCATGGGTGGATCGGCACACTGGTCGAAACTAACGGCCAATCCTGAAGCGCTGCACAGCTTTTTGTGCTGCGCGTAGGAGTCCTGCGTATTCATCTCGGTTCTAGGAGGTCGTCCGTTGCAGTCCAATCCCTTCGATGACGACAGCGGCAAATTTTTCGTGGTAGTCAATAACGAGGAGCAACACAGCCTTTGGCCGGTCTTCACGGATGTGCCGGAAGGCTGGCGGGTGGTGTATGGCGAGGCCGACCGCGCCTCGTGCCTCGACTACATCGAACAGAACTGGCCCGACATCCGCCCGAAGAGCCTGCGTGAGAGGCTCGCCGCTCCCGGTTTGTGATGTGTAGATGGTCTAGGTATGAAGGAGTCGGGACAGCTCTCGGGGGGACTTAGTGGAACGCAGTGACCGCGGATTGCCGTTGACGCGGGCGCAGCTGGATATCTGGCTCGCGCAGCAAACGGGTCACTTCGATGTGGCGTGGCAGCTCGGCGTCCTCGTCCGGATCGAAGGCGCGGTCGACCGCGCACTATTCGAGCGGGCGATGCGTCACGTGGTCGGCGAGGCCGAAAGCCTCCGGGCGCGCTTCTTCGAGGTGGACGGCCAAGTCTTCCAGAAGGCGATCGAAGACCCGGATGTCGATCTGGCCTTCTACGACCTGTGCGAATCGCCCGATCCCGAGCGCGAGGTCCGGCAGAGGGCGTCGGCCATCCAACGGACGCCGATGCCGCTCACCGGTCCGATGATCAACTTCTACCTGTTTCAAACGGCACCCGATGAGTACTACTGGTTCACCTGCTGCCATCACATAGCCATCGACGGGTTGGGCATCGCGCTGCTTGGCCGCCGGATCGCCGCCGTCTATTCGGCCCTCGCCTCCGGTACGGCCATCTCGCCGGCGTTCTTCGGCTCGTTGCGCGACCTTGTCGACAGCGAGTTGGAGTACGCGGCTTCCCCGGAATACGCGGAGGATCAAGCCTATTGGGCCGACCACCTTCCTTCGCCAGCCGAACCGGATTATCGGTTCACCCAGGCCGCCAGTGAGCGCGACCCCTACGCGCCCTCTGCGCCAGTCCAATTGGACGCGTCGGTGGTCGGCCTCATCAAACAGTTGTCCAAAACGCTGGGCATCCGCCGGTCGTCGGTCCTCACCGCTGCCTGCGCGCTGTTGGTGCGTGGGTTCCGGGCCGAGAATTCGGACGAAGTGGTGCTCGACTTCCCGGTCAGCCGTCGGCTTGATCCCAAGTCGAAGACGCATCCCGGGATGCTCGCCGGGGTCGTGCCGCTGGTGTTGAACGCGCCGCCGCACCTGACGGTCGCCGATTTCCTTCAGCACGTCGACGCCCGGTCACGGGAGGCGTTGCAGCATCAGCGGTTTCCCGTGCACATGCTCGGCGGCGACGGCGGATTCCGTGGCGCGCCGCAAACGTCCAACCGCGTAGTGGTCAACTTCGTCCCGGCGCGCCTCACCCTCAGCCTGGCCGGCGTGCCGGCGACCGCGACCTACACCACTTTCGGCCCGGTGGGTCACTTCGGGCTGTTCTTCCTCGGCTTCGGGGACCAGCAATTCCTGAGCACCGTGGGCGTCGGGCAACCTTTCGCGAACTTCGATGTCTCGGATCTGGCGGGGCGGTTGCAGCGGGTGTTGGTGGCGTTGGCGGGTGATCCGTCGCGGGTGTTGTCGTCGGTGGATGTGGTGGGCGATGGTGAGCGTGCTCGGTTGGATGTGTTTGGTAATCGGGGGGTTTTGACCCGGTCGGGGTTGGTGTGGGGGTCGGTGCCGTCGTTGTTTGCCGGGCAGGTGGGTCGGGTGCCGGGGGCGGTGGCGCTGGTGTGTGGTGGTTTGTCGGTGTCGTATCGGGAGTTGGATGCGGCGTCGAATCGGTTGGCGCATCGGTTGGTGGCTGAGGGTGCGGGTCCGGGCCGGGTGGTGGCGTTGTTGTTGTCGCGGTCGGTTGATGCGGTGGCGGCGATGTTGGCGGTGCTCAAGACGGGGGCGGCGTATCTGGCGATTGATGTGGTGTCGCCGGATTCGCGGATCGGGTTCATGCTTGCTGACGCTGAGCCGGTGGCTGTGGTGAGCGCTGCGGAGTTCGCCGGGCGGTTGGCCGGGCATGGTGTGGCGGTGGTCGATGTGGGTGATCCGGGCATCGCCAGTGAGTCTGATGGGGCGCTGGCCGAGCCGGATGCTGATGGGTTGGCGTATGTGATTTACACCTCGGGGACTACGGGTGTGCCCAAAGGTGTTGGGGTGACGCATCGTAACGTGACGCAGTTGCTGGGGTCGCTGGATGCGGGGTTGCCGGTGCCGGGGGTGTGGTCGCAGTGTCATTCGTTGGCGTTCGATGTGTCGGTGTGGGAGATTTTCGCGCCGTTGTTGCGTGGTGGGCGGGTGGTGATTGTTGATGAGGACGCCGCGCGTTCGCCTGAGGAGTTGCATGAGGTGCTGGTCGCCCACGGGGTGACGGTGTTGACGCAGACGCCCTCGGCGGTGGCGATGCTGGATCCGGTGGGTCTAGATGGGGTGGCGTTGGTGATGGCCGGGGAGGCTTGCCCGGCTGAGGTGGTGGATCGGTGGGCGCCGGGGCGGGTGATGGTCAATGCCTATGGTCCGACCGAGACGACGATGTGTGTGGCGATCAGCGCCGCGTTGACGCCAGGGTCGGGGGTGCCGCCGATTGGGTCGCCGGTGGCGCAGGCGGGGTTGTTGGTGCTTGATGGCTGGTTGCGGCCGGTGCCGGTCGGGGTGGTCGGGGAGGTGTATGTGGCCGGGGCGGGGGTGGCCACCGGTTATCTGGGGCGGGCGGGGTTGACCGCCTCGCGGTTTGTGGCGTGTCCGTTTGGTGGGGCCGGTGAGCGGATGTATCGGACCGGGGACCTGGCGTGCTGGGGTGCTGATGGGCAGCTGCGGTATCTGGGTCGCGCTGATGAGCAGGTCAAGATCCGCGGGTATCGCATCGAGTTGGGTGAGATCCAGGCCGCGTTGGCCGCCTTGGAGGGGGTGGGGCAGGCGGTGGTGATCGCCCGCGAGGACCGCCGCGGCGACAAGCGTCTGGTCGGCTATGTCACCGGCACCGCCGATCCGGCCGCGCTGCGCACTGAGCTGGCCCAGCGGTTGCCGGGGTTCATGGTGCCCGCGGCGATCGTCGGGCTGCAGGCCCTGCCGTTGACCGCCAACGGCAAGCTGGACACCCGCGCGCTGCCCACCCCCGAATACACCACCGGGCACTACCACCCGCCGCAAAACCCGACCGAAGAGATCCTGGCCACCATCTACGCCGAAGTCCTGGGCGCCCAGCGCGTCAGCACCCACGACTCCTTCTTCGAACTCGGCGGCGACAGCATCCTGGCCCTGCAGGTGGTGTCGCGGGCAAAGGCCGCCGGCCTGAGGTGCCGGCCCCGCGATGTCTTCGTCGAGCAGACCGTTGCCCGCCTGGCCCGCGTGGCCGCGGTCACGGGCGGCGAAACCGACGTGATCGACGAGGGTCTCGGCCCGGTGCCGGCCACCCCGATCATGCGGTGGCTACACAGCGTGAACGGCCCGGTCGACCAGTTCAACCAGACGATGCTGCTGCAGGCGCCCGCGGGCGCGACCGAGGCCGACGTGGCGATTGTGGTGCAGGCGTTGCTGGATCGGCATGCCATGCTGCGGCTGCGCGTCGACGGCGACGGGTGGCCCCTCTGGGCCCCCGAGGCGGGGTCCGTGGGCGCGGCCGACTGCCTGCTCTCGGTAGCCGTCTTGTCCGACGAGGCCCTGGCGGAGGCGCGGTCGCGCCTGGATCCGGCCGCCGGAAGAATGCTGAGCGCGGTGTGGGCCGGCCCCGCCCACCAGCTCGCGTTGATCGTCCACCACCTGGCCGTCGACGGGGTGTCCTGGCGAATCCTCGTGGAGGACTTGAACATCGCGTGGGCCCAGCACCGCGGCGGCCAGCCGGTGGCGTTGCCGCCGGGCGGCACGTCCTTCGCCCGGTGGGCGTCGCTGCTCGGCGAGCACGCGCGCCGGCCGGAGGTCATCGCGCTGGCCGGGGCCTGGAAGCGGATCGCGGCGACCCCGCCCGCCCTGCCGGCGGTGCGCCCCGAGGCCGACACCTACGCCACCGCCGGGCAGCTGTCCGTGTCGCTGGACGTCGACGTCACCCGGACCCTGATCGGCGAGGCGCCGGCGGCCTTTCACGCCGGCGTGCAAGACATTCTGCTGATCGCCTTCGGGCTGGCGTGGGCGGAGTTCCTGGGCCCCGACATTGCCAGTGCCGCACCGATAGCCATCGACGTCGAGGGCCACGGCCGCCACGAGGAACTCGCGCCCGACGTGGACCTGTCGCGCACCGTCGGCTGGTTCACCACCAAATACCCGGTCTCGTTGGCCGTCGGCGGGCTGTCGTGGAGCCAGGTGCTGGCCGGCGAGCCGGCGCTGGGAACGCTGATCAAGGACACCAAGGAACAGCTTCGCGCCGTGCCGCACCCGCTGACCTACGGCGTGCTGCGCTACCTCAACGGCGACGCGGACCTCGACGGCGCCGACCCGGCGATCGGCTTCAACTACCTCGGCCGCCTGGTCGCGGGAAGCGACCTGTCGGATGAGCTGTGGCGGCTGCACCCGGAGAGCCTGACCCTGACCGCGGCCGCCGCTGCGATCCCGATGCCGTTGGCGCACACCGTCGAACTCAACGCCGGCACCGTCGACACCGGCGCCGGTCCGCGGCTGCACGCCAATTGGACCTGGGCGCCGTCGGCGCTCGACGGCGCGCAGATCGGCCGGCTGAGCCGGTTGTGGTTCGACGCCCTGTCCGGCATCTGCGCGCACGTGCGGGCCGGGGGCGGTGGGCTGACGCCGTCGGACATCGCGCCCGCCCGGCTGAGCCAGCCCCAGATCGACGAGCTGCACCGGCGATACGAGCTCGCCGACATCCTGCCGCTGACCCCGCTGCAGCAGGGCCTGCTGTTCCACTCGAGCACCGCGCACGGCCGCGACGACATGTACGCGGTGCAACTGGATTTCACGCTCACCGGCCCGCTGGACCCGGACCGCCTGCACCATGCGGTGCGGACGGTGATCAACCGGCATCCCCACCTGGCGGCCCGGTTCTACGAACGGTTCGACGAGCCCGTGCAGATCATCCCGGCCAATCCCATGGCGGAGTGGCGGTACGTCGAGCTCGACACCGAGCGGCAGATCGAGGAGCTCTGCGCCGCTGAACGCGCCGCCGTCGCCGACCTGGCCGACCGGCCGCCCTTCCGGGTGGCGGTGATCCGCACCGGGGAGGACCGGCACCGGTTGGTGCTGACCAACCACCACATCGTGCTCGACGGGTGGTCGCTGCCGATCCTGCTGCGTGAGATCTTCACCAGCTACTACGGGGAACGGCTGCCGGCGGCGGCGCCCTATCGCAGCTTCGTCACCTGGCTGGCCGATCGCGACCTCGACGCCGCCCGCGAAGCCTGGGCCGAGGTGCTCGCCGACTTCGAAACGCCGACGCTCGTCGGCCCAAATCGGTTGGGGCAGGGACGACGTCAAGCGGCATCGTTCCTCGTGGCCGAGGAGACCACGCGTGCCCTCACCGAACTGGCCCGCTCCTGCCACACCACCGTCAGCACCGTCCTGCAGGGCGCCTGGGCGGTGCTGCTGACCTCGCTGACCGGTCGGCACGACGTCGTCTTCGGCACCCCGCGCTCCCGGATGGGCCAGCTCGACGTCGACGGCGCGGAATCAATGGTGGGGCTACTGATCAACACCGTGCCGGTGCGGGCCACCATCACCGCGACCACCACCACCGCCGACCTGCTGCGCCGGCTGCAGGACACCAACAACGACACGCTCGAGCATCAGCACTTGGCGCTCAACGACATTCATCGCCTCACCGGTCACGAGCAGCTGTTCGACACGCTGTTCGTCTACGAGAACTACCCGATCGGCGACGGCATGCAGCTGGGGCCCGACGGGCTGGCCATCGCCGAGTTCACCAACCGCGAATACAATCACTACCCGCTGACCATGGAGGCCCTCCCGGGCCGCGAACTCGGCCTGCACGCCGAATTCGATGCCGACGTGTTCGACGCGGCGGGCATCGAGGCGCTCGTCGAGCGGTTCCGGCGGGTGTTGGTGGGGATGACGTCGCATCCCGATCGGCGCCTGTCGGCGGTGGAGCTGCTCGACCCCCGCGAGCGCGACCTGGTGTTGGCGGAGTTGTCCGGCGCGGGCGCGTCCGCGCCGGTGGGCGTGACGCCGGAACTGCTGGCCGCGGCGGCGGCGGCCGACCCGAACGCCGTCGCCGTGGTCGACGGCGAGCGGCTGGTGTCGTATGGGCAACTCGACGAATGGTCGAACCGCCTGGCGCGCAGGCTGATCGACGCCGGCGTGGGTCCCGGGCGTGCGGTAGGGGTGGCGATAGATCGCCGCCTCGAATTGGTGGTCGCGTGGTGGGCGGTGGTCAAAGCCGGCGGCGCGCACGCACCGGTGGATCTGGACCACCCCGTCGAGCGAATCACCACGGTGCTTCAGGCCGCGGGCGCGGTGTGCGTGTTGGCCTGCGGCACCGATCGAGTCGCCGCGGCCGGGACACGTCCGGTGCTGCGCATCGACGGGCTGGACCTGTCCGGGGTCAGCGCGAACGCGATCACCGACGCCGATCGGTTGGCGCCGCTGACGGCGGACGATGCCGCCTATGTGATCTTCACGTCGGGGTCGACCGGCGTCCCCAAGGGCGTGGTGGTGGGTCACGCGGGACTGCTGGGATGGGCGGCCGCACAACGCGAGTCGTGCGGATTGGACGCGGCAACGCGGGTGTTGATGGTGGCCGCGCCGACCTTCGACGCGTCGGTCGGCGAGATGCTGTTGGCGGCGGTGTCGGGGGCGGCGCTGGTGGTGGCCCCTCCCGGGGTGTACGCCGGGGAGCCGCTGATCGCGTTGCTCGCGAGCCAACGCGTCAACGCGGCATTCCTGACCCCGACGGTGCTGTCGTCGCTGGATCGTTCCCGGCTGCCCGAGTTCGACAGATTGCTGGTCGGCGGCGAGGCGTGCCCGGCCGAGTTGGTCGCCGCCTGGGCGCCGGGCCGCCGCATGTTCAACGTCTACGGCCCGACCGAAACCACCATCTGGGTCACCATGAGCGGACCGCTGTCGGCGGAGGGACCGGTTCGCATCGGCACCCCGATCCCGGGCGTCTGCGCCATGGTGCTCGACCCCTGGCTGAACCCGGCGCCGATCGGGGTGGTGGGTGAGCTGTATGTGAGCGGACCCGCGCTGGCGCACGGCTACATGGGGCGCGTGGACCTGACGGCGGAACGGTTCGTAGCCAACCCATTTGGCGACGCCGGGGCGCGCATGTACCGGACCGGCGACCTGGTGCGCTGGACCCGCGACGGCTCCCTGGATTTCGTGGGTCGCGCCGACAACCAGATCAAACTGCGCGGACAGCGCATCGAACTGGGTGAGATCGAGAACACGCTGCTGGCCTGCCCGCACGTCAACCAGGCCGCCGTGACCGTGCACGACGGCGCCACCGGCTCCCATCTGGTCGCCTACGTCACCCTCGACCACAACACCGACGCCGACCACGACGTGGAAGACGTCGAGGAATGGCAACACCTGTACGACGACCTCTACGGCGCCGAATTCGGATCCCGATTCGGCATGGACTTCCGCGGCTGGAACAGCAGCTACACCGGCGAGCCGATCCCCCTCGAGGAGATGATGGAATGGCGTGCCGCCACGGTGGATCGCATCATGGCGCTGCGGCCGCGGCGCGTCCTCGAGATCGGCGCGGGCTCGGGATTGCTGCTGTCGCAGATCGCCCCGGAGTGCGATCAGTATGTGGCCACCGACTTCTCGCCGGTGGCGATCGAGAATCTCGCCCGCTCGCTGGAGCAGTCGCAGTTCGCCTGGCGGGACCGGGTGGAGTTGCTCATCCAGCCCGCCCACGTCACGGGCGCGTTGCCGCAAGAGGATTTCGACACCATCATCGTCAACTCGGTCGTCCAGTACTTCCCCAACGCGGGATATCTGGCCGAGGTCATCGACCACGCGATGGAGCTGCTGGCCCCCGGCGGGGCGCTGTTCATCGGCGACATCCGTAACCACGCACTGCAGGGCGCCTTCCAGACCGGGATAGCGCTGTCCCGCAGCGCCGAATCCGCCAATGCTGACGAGATCCGCAAGCGGATCAGCCACGCCATGCTCGGTGAAACCGAATTGCTGTTGGCCCCGGACTTTTTCACCACCTGGGCCGTCAACAACGCATCGGCGGACGGACTGGACATCGAAGTCAAACGCGGCGTATCCGACAACGAGCTGAACCGGTACCGCTACGACGTCGTCATCCACAAGGCGCCCGCAAAGGTGCGGTCGGTGGCCACCGCACCCACCTGGTCGTGGACCGACCGTGCGGGGCTGGATGGGCTGCGCGACGACTTGATGTCGCTGCGTCCCGCCGTCGTCCGCGTCACCGACATCCCCCAGGCCGGAGTGATCGCCGACGTCCGCGTCCAGAACGCGCTCGCCGGGGGCCTATCCGTCGCGGACGCGCTCGCCCAAGCCAGTCCCGACGTCCCGGTCGCCGTCGCCGAAGAACTGCATCGCATCGGCGAGTCCACCGGCTATCGTGTCGGCGTTACCTGGGGTACCCAACCCGGCACTCTCAGTGCGGTTTTCGTCGACGTCGACGGCCAGCCCGCCGCAGCCCTGACCGATCTGTACCTGCCGCCGGCCGGAATCCGGCAGCGCACCAGCCACGCCAACGACCCCCGCGCCAACACCAAGATCGGCGAGGTGCGCGAGCAGCTGCACGCGTGGTTGCCCGAATACATGGTGCCGACCCACATCGTGGCGCTCGAGGAATTCCCGATGACCTCCTCGGGCAAGCTGGACCGCAGGGCCCTGCCCGAGCCGGAGTACCAGGACGTGGATCGTTACCGAGCCCCGTCCACTCCCGCCGAAGAGATCCTGGTCGGCATCTACGGACAGGTGCTGGGGCTGGAGCGGGTCGGCGTCGACGACTCGTTCTTCGACCTGGGCGGGGACTCGCTGTCGGCGATGCGCCTGATCGCGGCGGTCAACGCCAGCATGAACGCGAACCTCGGGGTGCGGGCCGTCTTCGAGGCGCCCACCGTCGCCGAGCTGGTGCTTCTCATCGGTGACGAAGCCAACCGGCCCGAGCCCCTGGTGGCGCGCGACCGCCCCGCGGTGATTCCGCTGTCGTTCGCCCAGACCCGGCTGTGGTTCATCGACCAGTTCCAGGGCCCCTCACCGATTTACAACGTCACCGTCGCGTTGCGGCTGCGCGGGCGGCTGGACGCCGACGCGCTGGGCGCGGCCCTGGCCGACGTCGTGGCCAGGCATGAAAGCCTGCGCACGGTCTTTGCGGCCGCCGACGGGATCCCGCAGCAGGTGGTGATTCCAGCCGAGCGGATAGGCTTCGCCTGCGAAGTGATCGACGCCCGCGGATGGCCGGAAGGCCGGCTGCGTGAGCGCATGGCCGCGGCGGCCCGCTACACGTTCGATCTGGCAAGCGAAAGCCCGCTGCACACCGAGCTTTTCGCCGTCAGCGACGACACACACATCCTGGTCGTCGCGGTGCACCACATCGCCGCGGACGGCTGGTCGATCACTCCGTTCGCGCGTGACCTCGGGGTGGCATATGCCGGCCGGTGCGCCGGGCGGGCCCCCGGCTGGGAGCCGTTGGCGGTGCAGTACGTCGACTACACGCTGTGGCAGCGCGCGCATCTCGGCGACGTGGACGATGCCGACAGCCGCATCTCGGCGCAGCTGAACTTCTGGGCCGACGCCCTGGCCGGGCTTCCCGAACGCCTGCAGCTGCCCACGGATCGGCCCTACCCGCAGGTCGCCGACCACCGCGGGGCCCGTCTGGCGGTGGACTGGCCGCCGGAGCTACAGCAGCAAATTCGCCGGGTGGCACGCGAGCACAACGCGACCAGCTTCATGGTGATCCAGGCCGCGTTCGCGGCGCTGCTCTCCAGGATCAGCGCGAGCGACGATGTGGCAGTGGGCTTCCCGATCGCCGGGCGATCCGAGCCGGCGCTCGACGAATTGGTCGGATTCTTCGTCAACACCCTGGTGCTGCGGGTCGACGTGACCGGGGATCCCACGTTCGCCGAGCTGCTGGCGCAGGTGCGGCGGCGCAGCCTGGCCGCCTTCGAACACCAGGACGTGCCCTTCGAACTGTTGGTGGACCGGCTGAACCCCACCCGGAGCCTGACCCATCATCCGTTGATTCAGGTCTTGTTGGGCTGGGAGAACTTCCCCGGGGAGGTCGCCGCTCCGGCGGGCGGATTGGAACTGGGTGATCTACAGGTCACGCCGATGCCCGTGCACACCGACACCGCGCGGATGGATTTGACGTTCTCCCTGGCCGAGCGCTTCACCGAATCCGGCGCGCGCGCCGGCATTGTCGTGACGGCGGAATACCGCACCGACGTATTCGAGGCCGACACCGTCGAGCGATTGATCGACCGGTTGCAGCGGCTGTTGACGGCGGTCGCCGCGGAACCGGAGCGACGGTTGTCGTCGGTGGACCTGCTCGATGCCGGCGAGCGCGCCCAGCTGGAGAGATGGGGCAACACAAGCGTGCTGGCCCGGCCGGCGACCCCCGTGTCGGTTCCGGCGTTGTTTTCCGCGCAGGCGGCCCGCACCCCCGACGCGGTCGCGCTGGTCTGCGACGGCCAGTCCATGACGTATCGGGAGCTGGACGAGGCCGCGAACCGGCTGGCGCACCTGCTGATCCACCACGGGGCACGGCCGGGTGAGCGGGTGGCGCTGCTGTTCTCGCGTTCGGCCGAGGCGATCGTGGCGATCCTGGCCGCGCTCAAATCCGGGGCGGCCTACCTGCCGATCGACCCCGCGCTGCCGGCGGCCCGGATGGAGTTCATGCTCACCGACGCCGCGCCGATCGCCGCCGTCACCGCCGCCGCACTGGCCGGCCGGTTGAGCGGGTTCGACCTGGCGGTCGTCGACGTGGACCATCCCGACCTGGCCCGCCAGCCCAGCACGGCGCCGCCCGCGCCCGCGCCCGACGACCTCGCCCACATCATCTACACCTCCGGCACCACCGGGGTGCCCAAAGGCGTTGCGGTAACCCACTACAACGTCGCCCAGCTCTTCGACTCGCTGCAGATCGGCGTCGAGCTCTCGCCGGAACAGGTGTGGACCCAGTTCCACTCCCACGCCTTCGACTTCTCGGTGTGGGAGATCTGGGGCGCGCTGCTGCACGGGGGCCGCCTGGTGGTGGTGCCCGAGCCGGTCTCCCGCTCGCCGGAAGAATTCCACGCCCTGCTGGTCAGCGAGCGCGTCACCGTGCTGACCCAGACCCCGTCGGCGGTCGGGATGCTCTCGACCGACGGGCTCGACGGGACCGCGCTGGTGATCGGCGCCGAGCCCTGCCCACCCGAGCTGGTGGACCGCTGGGCACCCGGGCGGGTGATGGTCAACGTCTACGGCCCGACCGAAACCACGATGTGGCTGTGCAAGAGCGCGCCGCTGCAAGCGGGATCGGGTTTCCCCCCGATCGGCTCCCCGGTCACCCGGGCGGCGTTCTTCGTGCTCGACGAATGGCTGCGGCCCGTGCCGGCCGGCGTGGTCGGCGAGCTGTACCTGACCGGCGACGGCGTCGGCGTCGGGTACTGGCGGCGGTCCGCGCTGACCGCGTCGCGCTTCATGGCCTGCCCGTTCGGCACCCCCGGGACTCGGATGTACCGCACCGGCGACCTGGTGTGTTGGGGCCCCGACGGGCAGCTGCGCTACCTCGGCCGCGCCGACGAGCAGGTCAAGATCCGCGGCTACCGCATCGAGCTCGGCGAAATCCAGTCGGCGCTGGGCAGTTTGGACGGCGTGGACCAGGCGGTGGTCGTCGCCCGCGAGGACCGGCCCGGCGACAAGCGCCTGGTGGGTTACGTCACCGGCACGGCGAACGCGGGCCAGGCCCGCGCCGCGCTCGCCGAGCGCCTCCCCGCCTACATGGTCCCGGCGTCGGTCGTCGTGCTGCCGGCGCTGCCCATGACGGTCAACGGCAAGCTCGACAGCCGGGCCCTTCCCGCACCCGACTTCCGGGACGTCGACAACTACCGCGCCCCGAGCACCGCGACCGAGGAGATCCTGGCCGGCATCTACGCCGAGGTGCTCGGCGTCGAGCGCGTCGGGGTCGACGACTCGTTCTTCGACCTCGGCGGCGACTCGCTCTCCACGATGCGGCTGATCTCGGCGATCAACTCCTCGCTGGATACCGACCTCCCCGTGCGCGTCGTGTTCGAGGCGCCCACGGTCGCGCAGTTGGCGCTCCGGATCGACGAGGGCGCGGGCAGGCTGGCTCCGCTGGTGGCCGGCGAACGGCCGCCGGTCATCCCCTTGTCGTTCGCCCAGAGCCGGTTGTGGTTCATCCAGCAGCTGCAGGGACCGTCACCCCTCTACAACATGGCGGCCGCGTTGCGGCTGACCGGGCGCCTCGACGCCGAGGCGCTGTGTGCGGCCCTGGCCGATGTGGTGCGCCGCCACGAGAGCCTGCGCACGCGATTCCCCGCCCGCGGCGGAACGCCCGAGCAGGTGGTGGTTCCCGCGGAGGATGTCGATTTCGGCTGGGACGTCGTCGATTCCACCGGATGGGCGGACGGCGAGCTGGACGAGGCCATCGAAGTGACGACCGCCTACACCTTCGACCTCGCCGACGAAACACCGCTGCGCGCAAGGCTGTTCGCCCTCGGCGAGCGCGAACACCTGTTGGTGATCGTGGTGCACCACATCGCCGCGGACGGGTTGTCGCTCACGCCGCTGGCCGCCGATCTGAGCGTGGCGTACGCCAGCCGGTCCGCCGGGCGGGCGCCGGGCTGGGCCGAGCTGCCCGTGCAGTACGTCGACTACACGCTGTGGCAACGCGCGCAATTCGGCGAACTCGACGACAGCGACAGCCCCATCGCGGCCCAGCTGTCCTACTGGCTCGACGCCCTGTCCGGGATGCCCGAGCGGTTGCAGCTGCCCACCGACCGGCCCTACCCGCCCGTCGCCGACCAGCGCGGCTCCAGCGTGGTCGTGGACTGGCCGGCCGAACTCCAGCAGCAGATCCGCCGGGTGGCCCGGCAACACAACGCCACCACGTTCATGGTGGTGCAGGCCGCCCTGGCCGTCCTGCTGTCGAAGATCAGCGCGAGTTCCGATGTGGCGGTGGGCTTTCCGATCGCCGGGCGCCGCGACCGCGCGCTCGACCAGCTCGTCGGCTTCTTCGTCAACACGTTGGTGCTGCGGGTCGACCTGGCCGGCGACCCCAGCATCACCGAACTGCTGGAGCGGGTCCAGCAACGCAGCCTGGAGGCCTTCGAACACCAGGACGTGCCGTTCGAGCTGCTGGTCGAGCGGCTCAACCCGGCCCGCAGCCTGACCCACCACCCGCTGGTCCAGGTGATGCTGGCCTGGCAGAACTTCGCCGGGCAGGACGATCCCGCCGCCGGTCTGACGCTGGGCGACCTCGAGGTCACCTCCGTGCCCGTCGACACCCATTCGGCCCGCATGGATCTGGTGTTCTCCCTGGCCGAACGCTGGAGCGAGACGGGCGAGGCCGCCGGCATCGGCGGGCGCGTGGAATTCCGCACCGACGTGTTCGACGCGCAGAGCATCGAAGCGCTCATCGGACGGTTGCAGCGGGTGCTGGCCGCCATGACCGCCGACCCCGCTCAGACGTTGTCGTCGGTGGATGTGGTGGGCGATGGTGAGCGTGCTCGGTTGGATGTGTTTGGTAATCGGGGGGTTTTGACCCGGTCGGGGTTGGTGTGGGGGTCGGTGCCGTCGTTGTTTGCCGGGCAGGTGGGTCGGGTGCCGGGGGCGGTGGCGCTGGTGTGTGGTGGTTTGTCGGTGTCGTATCGGGAGTTGGATGCGGCGTCGAATCGGTTGGCGCATCGGTTGGTGGCTGAGGGTGCGGGTCCGGGCCGGGTGGTGGCGTTGTTGTTGTCGCGGTCGGTTGATGCGGTGGCGGCGATGTTGGCGGTGCTCAAGACGGGGGCGGCGTATCTGGCGATTGATGTGGTGTCGCCGGATTCGCGGATCGGGTTCATGCTTGCTGACGCTGAGCCGGTGGCTGTGGTGAGCGCTGCGGAGTTCGCCGGGCGGTTGGCCGGGCATGGTGTGGCGGTGGTCGATGTGGGTGATCCGGGTATCGCCAGTGAGTCTGATGGGGCGCTGGCCGAGCCGGATGCTGATGGGTTGGCGTATGTGATTTACACCTCGGGGACTACGGGTGTGCCCAAAGGTGTTGGGGTGACGCATCGTAACGTGACGCAGTTGCTGGGGTCGCTGGATGCGGGGTTGCCGGTGCCGGGGGTGTGGTCGCAGTGTCATTCGTTGGCGTTCGATGTGTCGGTGTGGGAGATTTTCGCGCCGTTGTTGCGTGGTGGGCGGGTGGTGATTGTTGATGAGGACGCCGCGCGTTCGCCTGAGGAGTTGCATGAGGTGCTGGTCGCCCACGGGGTGACGGTGTTGACGCAGACGCCCTCGGCGGTGGCGATGCTGGATCCGGTGGGTCTAGATGGGGTGGCGTTGGTGATGGCCGGGGAGGCTTGCCCGGCTGAGGTGGTGGATCGGTGGGCGCCGGGGCGGGTGATGGTCAATGCCTATGGTCCGACCGAGACGACGATGTGTGTGGCGATCAGCGCCGCGTTGACGCCAGGGTCGGGGGTGCCGCCGATTGGGTCGCCGGTGGCGCAGGCGGGTTGTTGGTGCTTGATGGCTGGTTGCGGCCGGTGCCGGTCGGGGTGGTCGGGGAGGTGTATGTGGCCGGGGCGGGGGTGGCCACCGGTTATCTGGGGCGGGCGGGGTTGACCGCCTCGCGGTTTGTGGCGTGTCCGTTTGGTGGGGCCGGTGAGCGGATGTATCGGACCGGGGACCTGGCGTGCTGGGGTGCTGATGGGCAGTTGCGGTATCTGGGTCGCGCTGATGAGCAGGTCAAGATCCGCGGGTATCGCATCGAGTTGGGTGAGATCCAGGCCGCGTTGGCCGCCTTGGAGGGGGGGTGGGGCAGGCGGTGGTGATCGCCCGCGAGGACCGCCGCGGCGACAAGCGTCTGGTCGGCTATGTCACCGGCACCGCCGATCCGGCCGCGCTGCGCACTGAGCTGGCCCAGCGGTTGCCGGGGTTCATGGTGCCCGCGGCGATCGTCGGGCTGCAGGCCCTGCCGTTGACCGCCAACGGCAAGCTGGACACCCGCGCGCTGCCCACCCCCGAATACACCACCGGGCACTACCACCCGCCGCAAAACCCGACCGAAGAGATCCTGGCCACCATCTACGCCGAAGTCCTGGGCGCCCAGCGCGTCAGCACCCACGACTCCTTCTTCGAACTCGGCGGCGACAGCATCTCGGCGATGGGCCTGATCGCCGCGATCAACAACACGCTGGGCGAGGGCCTTCCGGTGCGCGTCGTGTTCGAGGCACCCACCGTCGCCCAGCTGGCGCTGCGGATCGGTGAGGGCACGGCCGGGCTGGACCCGTTGGTCGCGGCCGAGCGGCCCGCGGTCATTCCGTTGTCGTTCGCGCAGAACCGGCTGTGGTTCCTCGACCAATTGCAGGGCCCGTCACCGGTTTACAACATGGCGGCCGCCCTGCGGCTCACCGGGCCGCTCGACGCCGACGCGCTCGGCGCCGCGCTGGCCGACGTGGTGGCCCGGCACGAGAGCCTGCGCACCCTGATCGCCGCGCCCGAGGGCACCCCCCAGCAGCTGGTGACCCCCGTCGAACAGGCCGACCTCGGGTGGGAGGTCGTCGACGCCAGCGGCTGGTCGGCCGCCCAGCGCGACGAGGCCATCGGCGACACGGCCCGCTATACCTTCGACCTGGCCGCCGAAATCCCGCTGCGGGCACAGCTTTTCCGCATCGACGACGACGAGCACGTGCTGGTGGCGGTGGTCCACCACATCGCCGCCGACGGGATGTCGATCACCCCACTGGTGCGCGACCTGGGCATGGCGTATGCCAGCCGGTGCGCCGGGCACGCCCCCGGCTGGGCGCCGCTGCCCGTGCAATACGTCGACTACACGCTATGGCAGCGTAAGCAGCTGGGTGACCTCGACGACGGCGAGAGCCCCATCGCCGCCCAGCTGGCCTACTGGGAAGAGGCACTGGCCGGAATGCCCGACCGGGTGCCGCTGCCCACCGATCGGCCCTACCCGCTGGTGGCCGATCAGCGCGGTGCGACCGTCGAAATCGACTGGCCCACAGAGCTTCAGCGGCAAGTCGGCGCGGTGGCCCGCAAGCACAACGCGACCAGCTTCATGGTGGTGCAGACCGCCCTGGCGGTGCTGCTCTCCAAGCTCAGCGCCAGCCCCGATGTGGCGGTGGGCTTCCCGATCGCCGGGCGGCGCGACCCCGCCCTCGACGACCTCGTCGGGTTCTTCGTCAACACCCTGGTGCTTCGGGTCGAGGTGGCCGGCGACCCCACGTTCACCGACCTGCTGTCCCAGGTGCGCCGGCGCAGCCTGGCCGCCTACGAACACCAAGACGTCCCGTTCGAGGTGCTGGTGGAGCGGCTCAACCCGGCGCGAAGCCTGACCCACCACCCGCTGGTCCAGGTGATGCTGGCCTGGCAGAACTTCGCCGGGCAGGATGGCGGCGGCCCCGCCGCCGGGCTGTCGCTGGGCGACGTCGAGATCACGCCGATGCCGGTGGACACCCAGACCGCCCGGATGGACCTGACCTTCTCGCTGGCCGAGCGCTGGAACCCCGCCGGGGAGCCCGCCGGGATCGGGGGGACCGTGGAGTTCCGCACCGACGTGTTCGACCCGGGCAGCATCCACGCGCTCGTCGGACGGTTGCAGCGGGTGCTGACGGCCATGACCGTCGACCCCTCCCGGCCGCTGTCGTCGCTGGATCTGCTCGACGACGCCGAGCACGCCCGCCTCGACGAGATCGGGAACCGGGCGGTGCTGACCGCCCCGCTGGCGGTGCCGGTGTCCCTTCCGGCGCTGTTCGCCGCGCAAGTGGCCCGCACACCGGAGGCCGTGGCGCTGGTGTGCGGTGGCCGGTCCATGACCTACCGCGAACTGGACGAGGCCGCGAACTCCCTGGCGCTCGTGTTGGCCGCCCGCGGGGCCGCGCCGGGACAGTCTGTGGCGCTGCTGTTTTCGCGTTCGGCCGAGGCGATCGTGGCGATCCTCGCGGTGCTCAAGTCCGGGGCGGCGTACCTGCCGATCGAACCGGCGCTGCCGGCGTCCCGAATCGGATTCGTGCTGTCCGACGCCGCCCCGCCGGCCGTCGTCACCACCGCCGACCTGGCCGACCGGCTGCTGGGTCACGACGTGCCGGTCATCGACGTCGATAACCTCGAGCCCCCGGCGCGGCCGGGCGCGACGCTGACGGCGCCGGGGCCCGAGGACCTCGCCTACCTCATCTACACGTCCGGCACCACCGGCGTCCCCAAGGGCGTCGCGGTCACGCACCAGAACGCGACCCAACTGCTGGCGCGGATGGACGCCGGTCTCCCGCGCGCCGGCGTGTGGTCACAGTGGCATTCGCTGGCCTTCGACGTCTCGGTCCACGAGATCTTCGGCGCGCTGCTGCACGGCGGCCGGCTGGTCGTGGTGCCCGAATCGGTGGCGCGCTCGCCCGAAGACTTCCACGGGCTGCTGGTGGCCGAACGGGTCACCGTGTTGAGCCAGACCCCGTCGGCGGCCGCGATGCTGTCACCCGACGGGCTGGACGAGGCCGCCCTGGTGGTGGCCGGGGAGGCGTGCCCGGCGGAGCTGGTCGACCGGTGGGGCACGGGCCGGGCGATGATCAACGCCTACGGCCCGACCGAGGCCACGGTGTACGCCGCGGTGAGCCAGCCCCTGGAGCCGGCGTCGGTCGAGTCCGGCCCCGAATCACATATCGTGCCGATCGGCTCGCCGGTGCCAGGGGGGGCGTTGTTCGTGCTCGACGGGCGGTTACGTCCGGTGCCCGTGGGCGTGGTCGGCGAGCTCTACGTCGCCGGTGCCGGTGTGGCGTGCGGGTATTGGCATCGCGCCGCCCTGACGGCGTCGCGGTTCGTGGCGTGCCCGTTCGGCGGGCCGGGAACCCGCATGTACCGCACCGGCGACTTGGTCCGCTGGCGCTCCGACGGGCAGCTGGACTACCTGGGCCGCGCCGACGAGCAGGTCAAGATCCGCGGCTACCGCATCGAGCTCGGCGAGGTGCGGGCGGCCCTGGCCTGGCTGGACGGGGTGGAGCAGGCGGTGGTCGTCGCCCGCGAGGACCGGCCCGGCGGTAAGCGGCTGGTCGCCTACATCACCGGAACCGCCGACCCGGCCGGCGTGCGCGCCGCGTTGGCCGAGCGGTTGCCGGCGTACATGATCCCGGCCGCCGTGGTGGTGCTCGAGGCGCTGCCGCTGACACCCAACGGCAAGCTCGACACCCGCGCCCTGCCCGCGCCGGAATACTCCGACGCCGACCGGTATCGGGCCCCGGACAACGCCGTCGAAAAAATCCTGGCCGGCATCTACGCCGAGGTGCTGGGGCTCGACCGGGTCGGGGTCGACGACTCGTTCTTCGACCTCGGCGGCGACAGCATCTCCTCGATGCAGGTGGTGACCCGGGCCCGCGCCGCCGGCCTGATCTGCCGGACCCGAGACATCTTCGTCGAGCAGACCGTGGCCCGGCTGGCCCGGGTGGCCGAGGCCGCCGACGCCCCCGCCGACGTGGCCGACGAGGGTGTGGGCCCGGTGCCGGCCACCCCGATCATCCGCTGGCTGCAGGGCGTAGAGGGCCCCGTCGACCAGTTCAACCAGGCGATGCTGGTCCAGGCCCCCGCCGGGGTTGGCGAGGCCGATGTGCTCGTGGTGCTGCAGGCCCTGCTCGACCGCCACGGCATGCTGCGGCTGCGTGTCGAGGACGGATGGTCGCTGACGGTCCCGGAGCCGGGTGCGGTGGACGCCGCAGACCGCCTGCACACCGTGGCCGAGCTCTCCGACGCGGCGCTGATCGACGCCCGGTCCCGGCTGAACCCGGCCGCCGGGGCGATGCTCAGCGCGCTGTGGGTCACCTCCACCGCCCAGCTGGTGGTGATCATCCACCACCTGGCCGTCGACGGCGTGTCCTGGCGAATCCTGTTGGAGGACTTGAACATCGCCTGGGCCCAGCTCCGGCTGGGCCAGCCGGTGGCGCTGCCGGCGGCGGGGACGTCGTTCGCGCGGTGGGCCGCGCAGCTGACCGAGCGCGCCGACGACCCCGACGTGGTGGACCAGCTGGACTCCTGGCGGCAGGTGGCGGCGACGCCCGCGGCGCTGCCCGCGGTGCGCCCCGAGCTGGACACCTTCGCCAGCGCCGGGCAGCTCTCGGCGGAGCTGGACGCCGAGACCACCGGCGCGCTGCTCGGCGCGGTGCCCGCGGCGTTCGGCGCCGGCGTCCAGGACATCCTGCTGATCTCGTTCGCCCTGGCGCTGGCCGAGTTCCAGGGCCCCCGCGCCGATGGCGGGACGTCGATCGGCATCGACGTCGAGGGCCACGGCCGCCACGAGGAACTGGGCCGCGACATCGACCTGTCGCGCACCGTCGGGTGGTTCACCGCCAAATACCCGGTGTCATTGGCGACGGGTGAATTGCGTTGGGCGCAAGTCGTTTCCGGCGACCCGGCGTTGGGGGCGGCGATCAAGGACGCCAAGGAACAGCTGCGCGCCCTGCCCGACCCGCTGACCTACGGGCTGCTGCGCTACCTGAACACCGAGGCGGGCCTGGACGGCTCCGACCCGCCGATCGGGTTCAACTACCTGGGGCGTCAGGGCGGCGCCGAGCTCACCGAGGAGATGTGGCGACCGGTGCCGGGCCCGGTCACCGGCGCGGCCGCGGCCATCCCGATGCCGCTGATGCACACCCTCGAGCTCAACGCCGCCACCGTCGACACCGAGGACGGCCCGCGGCTGCAGGCGCATTGGACGTGGGCGCCGTCGGCGCTGGACGACGGGCAGGTCGACCGGCTGAGCCGATTGTGGTTCGGGGCCCTGGCCGGGATCTGCGCGCACGTGCATGCCGGCGGCGGGGGATTGACGCCGTCGGACGTCGCACCCGCGCGCCTCAACCAGAAGCAGATCGACCAGCTAGAGCGGCGATGCCACATGGCCGACGTGCTGCCGCTGACCCCAGTGCAGCAGGGGCTGCTCTTCCACGCCAACACCGTGCGGGGCGCGGGCCAGGACTCCAGCGACCTCTACGCGGGCCAGCTGGACATCGCCATCGCCGGCCCGCTGAACCCCGACCGCCTGCGCGACGCCGTGCTCGCGGTGGTCCGGCGGCATCCGAACCTGGTGGCCCGATTCTTCGACCAGTTCGACGAGCCGGTGCAGGTGATCGTGGCCGACCCCGCGCCGGCCTGGCAGTACCTGGAGCTGGGCGCCGAGGTTGACGTCGACGAGCGCGTCGAGCGGCTCTGCGCGGCCGAACGCGCCGCCGTCTGCGACCTCGAGGGCCAGCCGCCCTTCCGGGTGGCCCTGATCCGCACCGCCGCTGACCGGTACCGGCTCGTGCTGACCAACCACCACATCGTGCTCGACGGCTGGTCGATGCCGATCCTGTTGGGCGACATCTTCGCCGGCTACTATGGCCAGCGCCTCCCCGCCGCGGCGCCCTACCGCGACTTCGTCACCTGGCTGACCGCCTGCGACCGCGACGCCGCCCGCACCGCCTGGGCGGAGGTGTTCGCGGGCTTCGACGCCCCGACGCTCGTCGGCCGCCAAGACCGGCTGCAGCCGGGCGAGCAAGGCGTCCAAACACTCAGCCTGCCAGCCGATCTCACCCGCGCCGTCGGCGAACTCGCCCGCTCCTGCCACACCACCGTCAACACCGTGCTGCAGGCCGGCTACGCGCAACTGCTGTGCTGGTTGACCGGGCAGCACGACGTCGCCTTCGGGACCACGGTCTCGGGCAGGCCGGCCGAACTCCTCGGCGCTGAATCGATGGTCGGCCTGATGATCAACACCGTGCCGGTGCGGGCCAAGCTCAGCCCGACGACCACCGCCGCCGACCTGCTCGAGCAACTGCAGGCCGCCAACAACCACACGTTCGACCATCAGCACCTGGCGCTCAACGACATTCACCGCATCACCGGCCAGGACAAGCTGTTCGACACCCTGTTCGCCTACGAGAACTATCCGATCGACGCGGCCGCCTTGTCGGGTGATCAGGAGTTGGCCATCACCGACATCACCAGCCGCGAATCCACCCACTACCCGCTGACGATCCAGGCCCAGCCGGGGCACCAACTGCGGCTGCGCGTCGAATACGACACCGACGTGTTCGGCCCGGACGCCGTCGCGACGTTGGTCGAGCGGCTGCGGCGGGTGCTGACCGCCATGACCACCGACCCGGCCCGCCCGTTGTCATCGATCGATGCGCTGGACGCCGGTGAACACCGCAGGCTGGACGAGATCGGCAACCGGGCGGTGCTGAGCCGGCCGTGGGTGCCGGTGTCGATTCCGGCGTTGTTCGCCGCGCAGGTGGCCCGTAGTCCGATGGCGACGGCGGTCCGTTTCGAGGGCCGGTCGATGACGTATCGGGAGCTCGATGAGGCGTCGAACCGGTTGGCGCACGCGTTGATTGGCCGCGGCGCGGGCCCGGGGGCGTCGGTGGCGGTGCTGTTCGAGCGTTCGACCGAGGCGATCGTGGCGATCCTGGGTGTGCTCAAGTCGGGGGCGGCGTATCTGCCGATCGACCCGGGGTTGCCGCCGGCGCGCATCGAGTTCATGCTCGCCGACACCGCGCCGGCGGCGGCGGTGACCACCGCGGAGCTGGCCGAGAAGCTGGCGGCTCGCGTGCTGCCGGTCGTCGACGTGCACAGCCCCGCCCTGCAGGCGCAGCCGCCGACCGCGTTGCCGGGGCCCGATCCGGAGGATGTCGCGCACATCATCTATACGTCGGGGACCACGGGGGTGCCCAAGGGGGTGGCGGTTAGCCACGCCAATGTGACGCGGTTGTTCGACGCGCCGGCGGTGGGGGTGGCGTTGGCGCCGGATCAGGTGTGGACCCAGTTCCATTCGTATGCCTTCGATTTCTCGGTATGGGAGATCTGGGGTGCGTTGTTGCATGGTGGGCGGCTGGTGGTGGTGCCCGAGGCCGTGGCCCGCTCGCCCAAGGATTTCCACGCGTTGCTGGTCGCCGAGCGGGTCACGGTGTTGAGTCAGACCCCGGCGGCGGTGCGGATGCTCTCACCGCAGGGTCTGGATTCCACGGCGCTGGTGATCGGGGCCGAGCCGGTGCCGGCGGAGCTGGTGGACCGGTGGGCGCCGGGGCGGGCGATGATGAACGTCTACGGGCCGACCGAGAGCGCCATCTTTGCCTCGATGAGCACCCCGCTGGCCGCCAAATCGGGGGCGCCGCCGATCGGGTCGGCGGTGCCCGGGGCGGGGTTGTTCGTGCTGGACGGCTGGTTGCGGCCGGTGCCGGTCGGGGTGGTCGGTGAGTTGTATGTGGCCGGTCGCGGGGTCGGGCTGGGGTATGTGCGCCGGGCGGGGTTGACCGCGTCGCGGTTCGTGGCGTGCCCGTTCGGCGGGCCCGGTGAGCGGATGTATCGGACGGGCGATCTGGTGTGCTGGGGTGCTGATGGGCAGCTGCGGTATGTGGGACGCGCCGACGAGCAGGTCAAGATCCGCGGCTACCGCATCGAGGTCGGCGAAGTCCGCTCGGCGCTGGCCGCCCTGGACGGCGTCGAGGACGCGGTGGTCATCGTGCGGGAAGACCGTCCCGGCGACAAGCGCCTGGTCGGCTACCTCACCGGCACCGCCGACCCCGACGGGGTGCGCACCGCGCTGGCCCAGCGGCTGCCCGGCTACATGGTCCCGGCCGCCATCGTCGCACTCGAGTCACTGCCGATGACCCTCAACGGCAAACTCGACACCCGCGCCCTGCCCCCACCCGAATACACCGCGTCCGGGTATCGCGCCCCGACGAATCCCACCGAGGAAATCCTGGCCGGAATCTACGCCCAAGTCCTTGGTCTCGAGCGGGTCGGCGTCGACCAGTCGTTCTTCGACCTTGGTGGAGACAGCATTTCGGCGATGCGGGTGATCGCGGCGGTCAACACCGACCTCGACGACTACCTGTCGGTGCGCGCCATCTTCGAGGCGCCCACCATCGCCCAGCTGGCGCCCCGGATCGGCGAGGGCGCGGGCGGCCTGGCACCGCTGGTGGCCGGCCCCCGGCCCGCGGTGATCCCGCTGTCGTTCGCCCAGGGCCGGTTGTGGTTCCTCGACCAATTGCAGGGCCCGTCACCGGTTTACAACATGGCGGCGGCCATGCGCCTGCGCGGCAGGCTCGACGCGCAGGCGCTCGGGGCGGCGCTGGCCGACGTGGTGGCCCGGCACGAAACCCTGCGGACGGTGTTCTCCGCACCCGAGGGATCGCCGCAGCAGGTGGTCATCCCCGCGGAGCGGGCCGACTTCGGGTGGCGGGTCATCGACGCGCATGACTGGTCGGCGAGCCGACTGGAAGGGGCCGTCAAGGCCGCGGCCCGCGACACCTTCGACCTGGCGACCGATATCCCGTTGCGCGCCTGGCTCTTCCGCGTCGCCGATGACGAGCACGTGCTGGTGGCCGTCGTGCACCACATCGCCGCGGACGGCTGGTCGTTGCGGCCGTTGGCCGCCGATCTCGGCGTCGCGTACGCCGCCCGGTGCGCGGGGGAGCCCCCCGAGTGGGGCGAATTGCCGGTCCAGTACGTCGATTACACGCTGTGGCAGCGGGCCCAGTTCGGCGACCTGAAGGACGGCGACAGCCGCATCGCCGCCCAGCTGGCCTACTGGGAAGAGACCCTGGCCGGCATGCCCGAGCGGTTGCAGCTGCCCACCGACCGGCCCTACCCGCAGGTCGCCGACCAGCGCGGGGCCACGGTGGCCATCGACTGGCCCGCCGACCTGCAGCAGCAGGTCACCGCGGTCGCCCGTGAACACAACGCCACCAGCTTCATGGTGGTGCAGGCCGCGCTGGCGGTGCTGCTGTCCAAGGTCGGTGCGAGTTCCGATGTGGCGGTGGGCTTCCCGATCGCCGGGCGGCGCGACCCCGCGCTCGACGACTTGGTCGGGTTCTTCGTCAACACCCTGGTGCTGCGGGTCGACGTGGCCGGCGACCCCACCTTCGCCGAGCTGTTGGACCGGGTGCGCACGCGCAGCCTGGAGGCGTTCGAGCATCAGGACGTGCCGTTCGAGGTGCTGGTCGAGCGGATCAACCCGGCCCGCAGCCTGACCCATCACCCGCTGATCCAGGTGATGCTGGCCTGGCAGAACTTCGGCGGGCAGGACAGCGACGCCGCGTCCGGGCTGTCGCTGGGCGACGTTCAGGTCACCTCGATGCCGCTGGACACCCAGGTCGCCCGCATGGACCTGACGTTTTCGCTGGCCGAGCGCTGGACCGAGGCGAACGAGCCCGCCGGCATCGGCGGGCGGGTGGAGTTCCGCACGGACGTGTTCGACGCCGACAGCATCGAGACACTGGTCGGACGCCTGCAGCGGGTGCTCGCGGCGATGACCACCGATCCCGGCCGCGCCGTCTCGTCGGTCGACCTGCTCGACGCGGCCGAGCACGCCCGCGTCGACGAGATCGGCAACCGGGCGGCGCTGACCGCGCCGGTCGCCGCGCCGGCGTCGATTCCCGAGGCGTTCGCCGCCCAGGTGGCGCGCACGCCGCACGCGCCGGCGCTCGGCGGCGGCCAGCTGTCGTGGACGTATCGCGAGCTCGACGAGGCGTCAAACCGGTTGGCGCACCTGTTGATCAGCGAGGGTGCCGGCCCGGGTCAGGCCGTGGCGCTGATGTTTTCGCGTTCGCCCGAGGCGATCGTGGCGATCCTG
This sequence comes from Mycobacterium paraseoulense, assembly GCF_010731655.1. Taxonomy (NCBI): domain Bacteria; kingdom Bacillati; phylum Actinomycetota; class Actinomycetes; order Mycobacteriales; family Mycobacteriaceae; genus Mycobacterium; species Mycobacterium paraseoulense. The sequence continues at coordinate 612,237 of NZ_AP022619.1, forward strand.
GCGGTGCTCAAAACCGGGGCGGCCTACCTGCCCATCGACCCCGCCCACCCGGCGGCCCGCATCGGCTTCATGCTCGCCGACGCCGCGCCGGTCGCGGTGGTCACGACCGCCGAGCTGGTCCACCGGCTGGACGAGCACGACGTGGCGGTGATCGACGTGGGCGATCCCGTCGTCGAGGCCCAGCCCGCCACCGCCCTGGCGGCGCCCGGCGCGGATGACGTCGCCTACCTCATCTACACCTCGGGGACGACCGGGAAGCCCAAGGGCGTGGCGGTCAGCCACCGCAACGTCACCCAGCTGATGGTGTCGGTGGACGCCAGCCTGCCGGCGGCCGGGGTGTGGTCGCAGTGGCACTCCTACGGCTTCGACGTGTCGGTGTGGGAGATCTTCGGCGCGCTGCTGCGCGGGGGGCGCCTGGTGGTGGTCCCCGACGCGGTGGTCCGTTCACCGGAAGAGCTGCACGCCCTGCTGATCGCCGAGCGGGTCAGCGTGCTGAGCCAGACCCCGTCGGCCGCCGCCATGCTGGACCCGCGCGGGTTGGAGTCGGCCGCGTTGGTCGTTGCCGGCGAGGCCTGCCCGACGGAGCTGGTCGACCGGTGGGCGCCCGGGCGCGTGATGATCAACGCCTACGGCCCCACCGAGACCACGGTGTACGCGGCGATCAGCGCGCCGCTCAAGACCGGAGACGCCGTGGTTCCGATCGGCTCCCCGGTCGCCGGGGCGGCGTTGTTCGTGCTCGACGAGTCCCTGCGGCCGGTGCCGCCCGGGGTGGTCGGGGAGCTGTACGTGGCCGGGGGCGGGCTGGCGCGCGGGTACTGGCGGCGGTCGGCGCTGACGGCGTCGCGGTTCGTGGCCTGCCCGTTCGGCGGGCCGGGGGCACGGATGTACCGCACCGGTGACCTGGTCCGCTGGGGCGCCGACGGGCAGCTGCAGTACCTTGGCCGCGCCGACGATCAGGTCAAGATCCGCGGCTACCGGATCGAACTCGGCGAGATCCAGGCGGCGCTGGCCGAGCTGCGCGGGGTGCGGCAGGCGGCCGTCGTCGCCCGCGAGGACCGGCCCGGCGAGCAGCGACTGGTCGGGTACGTGACGGGGTCCGCCGACGCGGCCGAGCTCCGCGCGCGGTTGGCCGACCGGCTGCCCGCCTACATGGTTCCGGTTGCGGTGGTGTCGCTCGACGCGCTGCCGCTGACACCCAACGGCAAGCTCGACACCCGGGACCTGCCGGCGCCGGAATACTCCGACGCCGACCGCTACCGCGCCCCCAGCAGTGACGTCGAGGAGGTCCTGGCCGGCATCTACGCCCAGGTGCTGGGCGTGGAGCGGGTCGGGGTCGACGAGTCCTTCTTCGACCTGGGCGGCGACAGCATCTCGTCGATGCAGGTGGTGACGCGGGCCCGCGCGGCCGGCCTGACGTGCCGGACCCGCGACGTGTTCGTCGAGCAGACCGTGGCCCGGCTGGCCCGCGTCGTCGGAACGGCCGACGGCGACGCCGACCTCACCGATGAGGGCACCGGGGAGCTGCCCGCGACGCCGATCATCCGCTGGCTGCAGCAGGTCGACGGGCCGGTCGACCAGTTCAACCAGACCATGGTCGTGGAGGCGCCCGCCGGGGTCACCGAGGCCGACGTGCTGGCGGTGCTGCAGGCCCTGCTGGACCGGCACCCGATGCTGCGGCTGCGCGTGGACGACGAGGGGTCGCTGACGGTGCCCGAGGCCGGTTCGGTGCACGCCGCCGACCGCCTGCACACCGTGGACGAGCTGTCCGACGCGGCGGTGATCGAGGCGCGGTCGCGGCTGAACCCGGCCGCCGGGGTGATGGTCAGCGCGCTGTTCGCCGCCCCCGCCCGCCAATTGGTGCTGATCATCCACCACCTGGCCGTCGACGGGGTGTCCTGGCGAATCCTGTTGGAGGACCTGAACATCGCCTGGGCCCAGCATCGCGGCGGGCAGCAGGTGGCGTTGCCGCCGGGCGGGACGTCGTTCGCCCGCTGGGCCGCGCTGCTGAGCGAGCACGCGCACGCCCCGGCGGTCATCGGGCACGCCGACGCCTGGCGGAAGGTCGCGGCGACCCCGCCCGCGCTGCCGGCGGTGGACCCCGACACCGACACGTACGAGACCGCCGAGCACCTGTCGGTGCAACTCGACGCGCAGACCACCCGCGCGCTGCTCGGTGCGGCGCCGGCGGCCTTCCATGCCGGCGTCAACGACATCCTGCTGATCGGCTACGCCCTGGCCTGGGCGGAGTTCTCGGGCGGCAGCGCGCCGATCGGCATCGACGTCGAGGGCCACGGCCGCCACGAGGAACTCGCCGCCGGAGTCGACCTGTCGCGCACCGTCGGCTGGTTCACCGCCAAATACCCGGTATCCCTGGCAGTGGGTGAGTTGCCTTGGGCGCACGTGGTTTCCGGCGATCCCGCGCTGGGGGAGGTGCTCAAGGAGGCCAAGGAGCAGCTGCGCGCCCTGCCCGACCCGCTGACCTACGGGCTGCTGCGCTACCTGAACGCCGATGTCGACCTGGGCGGCGCCGACCCGACGATCGGCTTCAACTACCTCGGCCGGTTGGGCGGCGCCGCGGCCGAGCTGTCCGACGAGTTGTGGCGGATTTCCCGCGACGGCTCCTCGGTGACCGGCACCAGCACGGCGGTGCCCATGCCGCTGATGCACACCGTGGACCTCAACGCGGGCACCGCCGACACCGAGGCGGGCCCGCAGCTGCACGCCAACTGGACATGGGCGCCCTCGGCGCTGGACCGCGAGCAGGTCGCCCGGCTGGCCCGGCTCTGGTTCGAGGCGCTGACCGGCATCTGCGCCCACGTGCGATCCGGTGGTGGCGGGCTGTCCCCGTCGGACATCCTGCCGGCCCGGTTGACGCAGCGGCAGATCGACGAGCTCGAACGGGACACCCCGATCGCCGACGTGCTGCCGCTGACCCCCCTGCAGCAGGGGCTGCTGTTCCACGCCACCACCACCCGGGGCGGCGCCGACGACCTCTACGTGGTGCAGCTGGACATCGGGGTCACCGGCCCGCTCCACCCCGACCGGCTGCGCGACGCGGTGCAAACCGTGGTGGACCGGCACCCACACCTGGTCGCCCGGTTCTGGGACCGGCCCGACGAACCGGTGCAGGTGATCCCGGCGAACCCGACGATGGCATGGCGTTACGTCGAACTCGACGGCGGCGACCCCGGCGCGCGGGTTCAGGAACTCTGCGCCGCCGAACGCGCCGCGGTCTACGACCTGGCCGACCGGCCGGCCTTCCGGGTGGCCATGATCCGCACCGCGACGAACCGGCACCGGCTGGTGCTCACCATCCATCACATCGTGCTGGACGGCTGGTCGGTGCCCATCCTGGTCAACGAGACCTTCGCCAGCCTCACCGGGCAGCGGCTGGCCCCGCCGGCGCCCTATCGGCGCTTTGTCACCTGGCTGGCCGAGCGTGATCTGGATGCCGCGCGGGCTGCGTGGGGTCAGGTGCTCGCCGGCTTCGGCACCCCGACGCTCGTCGGGCCGCCGCACCAGTTGGAGCCGGGCGCCCGGGGCCTCGAGACGTTCGCGGTGTCGGCCGGGACCACCCGGGCGCTCGGCGAGCTGGCCCGGTCTCACCAGACCACCGTGAGCACCGTGTTGCAGGCCGCGTGGGCGCAGCTGCTCACCTGGCTGACGGGCAACCACGACGTGGCGTTCGGCACCACCGTCTCGGGCCGGTCGGCCGAGGTGGCCGGCGCCGAATCGATGGTGGGCCTGTTGATCAACACCATCCCGGTGCGCGCCCGCATCACCCCGGAAACCAACACCGCCGACCTGCTGGACCAGCTGCAGAGCGCGCACTATGAGACGCTCGAGCATGAGCACCTGTCGCTCAACGAAATCCACCGGATGACCGGCCACGAAAAGCTGTTCGACACGCTGTTCGCCTACGAGAACTATCCGTTGGAAACGTCCGCGATGGCGGTCGACCACGAGCTGTCCATCACCGACTTCGACGTCTTCGAACGCAACCACTACCCGCTGACGATGCAGGCCGCCCTCTCCGGCGAACGGCTCGGCCTGCGCGTGGAATACGACGCGGGCGTGTTCGACGCGCACACCGTCGCCGCGCTGACCGAACGGCTGGAGCGGGTGCTGGTGGCGATGACCGCCGACCCGGCCCGGCGGCTCTCGTCGCTCGACCTGCTGGACGGGCCCGAACACGCCCGGCTGGACGAGATCGGCAACCGGGCGGCGCTGACCCGGCCGGTGCCCGCGGCGGCGTCGATCGTGGAGTCGTTCGCCGTGCAGGTCGCGCACCGCCCGGACGCGGCGGCGGTCGGCTGGTCCGACGTGTCCATGACCTACCGGGAACTCGACGAGGCCGCGAACCGGCTGGCGCACTTGTTGGTCGCCGAGGGCGCCGGTCCCGGTCAGTCGGTGGCGCTGCTGTTCTCGCGTTCGGCGCAGGCGATCGTGGCGATCCTGGCGGTGCTCAAGACGGGGGCGGCGTACCTGCCGATCGACCCGGCCGCCCCCCGCTCCCGGATCAGCTTCATGCTCGAGGACGCCGCCCCCGTCGCCGCGGTCACCACCGCGGGATTGCGGTCACGGCTGAACGGGTGCGATGCGCGGGTGATCGACATCGAGGACCCGCGCATCGACGGCTGTCCGCGCACCGCGCTGCCGGCGCCGGCGGCGGACGGCGTGGCCTACATCATCTACACCTCGGGGACGACCGGTGTGCCCAAGGGCGTGGCGGTCACCCATCAGAACGTGACCCGGCTGATCGGCTCGCTCGACGCCGGCCTGCCGAACCCCGGTGTGTGGACGCAGTGCCACTCGTACGCCTTCGACGTGTCGGTGTGGGAGATCTTCGCTCCGCTGCTGCGCGGCGGCCGGGTGGTGGTGGTCCCCGAGTCGGTGGTGCGCTCACCGCTGGACTTCCGCGCCTTGCTCCTCGACGAAGGCGTCACCGTGTTGACCCAGACCCCGTCGGCGGTGGCGATGCTGGACCGCACCGGGCTGGAATCGGTGTCGCTGGTGATGGCCGGCGAGGCCTGCCCGGCCGAGGTGGTCGACCGCTGGGCGCCGGGGCGGGTGATGGTCAACGCCTACGGCCCGACCGAGACCACCATGTGTGTGGCGATCAGCGCCCCGCTGACGGCCGGGTCGGGCGCACCGCCGATCGGCTCGCCGGTGGCCGGCGCCGGGCTGTTCGTGCTCGACGCCTGGTTGCGGCCGGTGCCGCCCGGGGTGGTCGGCGAGCTGTACGTGGCGGGCACCGGGGTGGCCGCCGGCTACCTCGGGCGGGCCGGGCTGACCGGGTCGCGGTTCGTGGCCTGCCCGTTCGGCGAACCCGGCACACGCATGTACCGCACCGGTGACCTCGTGCAGTGGCGCGCCGACGGGCAGCTGCAGTACGTGGGCCGCGCCGACGAGCAGGTCAAGATCCGGGGATACCGCATCGAACTGGGTGAGGTCCGGGCCGCGCTGGCCCGGCTGGACGGCGTCGACCAGGCGGTGGTGATCGCCCGCGAGGACCGCCCCGGCGACAAACGGCTGGTCGGTTACATCACCGGGACGGCCGACCCCGCCGAGGCGCGCACCGCGCTGGCCGGACGCCTGCCGGTCTACATGGTGCCCGCGGCCGTGCTGGGACTCGACGCGCTGCCGCTGACACCGAACGGCAAACTCGACGCCCGCGCGCTGCCGGCACCGGAGTACACCGGCGGCGCATACCGCGCCCCGTCGAACGCGACCGAGGAGATCCTGGCCGGCATCTTCGCCCAGGTGCTCGGCGCCGAGCGGGTCGGCGTCGAGGACTCCTTCTTCGACCTGGGCGGCGACAGCATTTCCGCCATGCGATTGATCGCGACTATCAACGCCAACCTGGCCGTCGACCTCGCCGTGCGCACCCTGTTCGACGCGCCCACGGTCCGGAGTCTGAGCCGGCGGCTGGTCACGGACACCCCGCCCGCCCAGGACGTCGTTCCGGTTCAGACCCTGAAGCGGGGCGCCGGCGTTCCGCTGTTCTGCATCCACCCGGCGGGCGGCGTGAGCTGGCCGTATCAGGTCCTCGGCAATTACCTGGACTGCCCGATCGTCGGGATCCAACAGGCCCGCCGGGGCGCGGAAAGCGAACCCCGATCGATCCGGGAGATGGCGGAGCACTACGCCGACAGGCTGCAGGAGGTGTACCCCTCCGGGCCCTATCACCTTCTCGGCTGGTCGTTCGGCGGGGTCGTTGCGCACGACCTGGCCGTTGAGCTTCAGCGGCGCGGATGCGTGGTCACCCGCCTGATCCTGCTCGACGCCCAACCCGCCATCGACGACGGCGCAACCCTGCCGGGCGGCGTCCCGGCCGACGACCAGCCGGCGCGGGACCCGCGATCCGGGCGGCTTCTCGACCTGCTTGCCGACAACCTTCGCGAGAACGTCGAGCGGTACCGGGCCCACCGGCCGAGGGTCTTCCACGGGGACGTCACCGTCTTCTCGGCCGCGCACGACGCGGGCGATCGCGGTGAATTCCTGTCGCGGTCCTGGCGGCCGCACGTCGCCGGCGAGATCCTCACCTACTCGATCGAGTGCGGGCACGACGACATGCTGACCAGCGAATCGGTGGGCCTGTACGGACAGCGGCTCAGGCGTTCGCTGGCCCTGGCGGAACTCCGGCTCGAGCTGGCCGGCGGCGGTCAGCGCTCGGCCGCGGAGCGCGATGACAAGCTGCCCGGGGAGCGCGCCGGTTAGCGGCCCGGTGGCTCAGGACGCCGACGCACCGACAGCGGCCCGGTGCTGGGGGCAATAAGACGCCACGGAAGCACCGAGAAGGAAGGCCGCTTCGTGTGCCGACAGATCGGTGGCCCGCACGACGTTGAGCACCAGGGAGGTCGGTGTCTTGCCCTTGTCGAGTCCGGCGCACATGTTGTGCCCCGCGGCGATCGCCGCGCCGCGGTCGCTGAAGACCACTCCGTTTCGCTGAATCTCGGCAATGAACGCATCGTCGTTTTGATCGGCTGACGCCGGAGCGGCGAAAAGCACCCCGGCGGCCGCGAGCGCGATCGCACCGAGTGCCCACCAATTTCCACGATGCGCATTCATTCGCGTCAGGGTCTTCCTCAATGTGCGGCTTGGCTGTGCAGTTCCAACGGTGGCTGAACATTAGCCAGGGGCGAGGCGTCTTTCTTGCCGGCGCCAACCGCGCCACCTCACACGATTCGGCCCGTGGTGGTGAGACCGCTCGCCGGCTCGTGCCCGGGCCCGCCGGGCGGCGGCGGCCGCGAGCTGGGTGAAAGAGGTTGTGACGCAGCGCAGTCCGGCAGCGGGCGTCCCCTCAGGCGGCTGCCCAGTGGCGAGAGCCGGGAGCGCGGACGTCGCGAGCGGCCCGTGCGGGACCCGACGGCGAGAGCAGAGTGCAACCAAGAATTAACGGTCGTGGGGATCGCGGCGCGCAAATCCGGCACCGCGGCGCATAAACAAGCCGGCTTAATGCAAACTATTCCGTCGACCCGAACACCGTGCGCCGACATATTTCACAACGGCCGTGCGGGCGCGCCGCAACCGCCTTCGGTATGGTCCAAGGAGTGTGCGGAGTCACCGGGGAGGTACGGCTCGACGGGCGGGTCCCCGATGTAGCAGCGGTGTCGGCGATGGCCGCGGTGATGACCCCAAGGGGTCCCGACGCGTCCGGCGTCTGGTCGCAGGGCCGCGTCGCGCTCGGCCATCGCCGCCTCAAAATCATCGACCTCAGCGAGGCCGGCGCCCAGCCGATGGTCGACTCGGAGCTGGGGCTGGCCATCGCCTTCAACGGCTGCATCTACAACTACAAGGAACTGCGCAGCGAACTCAGCGGGCACGGCTACCGGTTCTTCTCGCACAGTGACACCGAGGTCCTGCTCAAGGCGTACCACCGCTGGCGCGACGATTTCGTCAGCCACCTGCACGGCATGTTCGCCTTCGCCATCGTCGAACGCGACAGCGGCCGGGTGTTGCTCGGCCGCGACCGGCTCGGCATCAAGCCGCTCTACCTGAGCGAGGACGCCCACCGGATCCGGTTCGCCTCGGCCCTGCCGGCGCTGTTGACGGGCGGCGGCGTGGACACCCGCGTCGATCCCGTCGCGCTGCACCACTACATGACGTTCCACTCGGTGGTCCCCGCGCCGCTGACCATCCTGCGGGGCGTCCGCAAGGTGCCGCCGGCGTCGCTGATCGCGATCGAGCCCGACGGCCGGCGCGTGACGACCACGTATTGGACCCCGGACTTCACCCGGCACCAGGACCGCGCCGGCTGGTCGGAGACCGACTGGGAGGACGCGGTGCTCGACGCGCTTCGGGTCGCGGTCAAGCGCCGGCTGGTCGCCGACGTGCCGGTCGGCTGCCTGTTGTCCGGCGGCGTCGACTCCAGCCTGATCGTCGGCCTGCTCGCCGAGGCGGGCCAGCACGGCCTGATGACCTTCTCCATCGGCTTCGAGGCGGCCGGCGGCGTCGAGGGTGATGAATTCCGCTGGTCGGACATCATCGCCCAGCGTTTCGAGACCGACCACCACCAGATCCGCATCGGCACCGAGCGGATGCTGCCGGCGCTCGACGGGGCCATCGGCGCGATGAGCGAGCCGATGGTCAGCCACGACTGCGTCGCCTTCTACCTGCTCAGCCAGGAGGTGGCGCGCCACGTGAAGGTGGTGCAGTCGGGCCAGGGCGCCGACGAGGTGTTCGCCGGCTACCACTGGTACCCGCCGATGGGCTCGCCGGCCGCGGCGTCCCTTCAGGGGGCGGTCGCCGAGTACCGCGGCGCCTTCTTCGACCGCGACTCGGCGGAGCTGGCGGGCCTGCTGGGGCCGGGCATCACGGCCCCCGGCGACCCCAGCGAGCGCTTCGTCACCGAGCACTTCGCGCGCGCCGGTGCCGAGACGGGCGTCGATCGCGCGTTGCGCCTCGACACCACCGTGATGCTGGTGGACGACCCGGTGAAGCGGGTCGACAACATGACCATGGCCTGGGGCCTGGAGGGCCGGGTGCCGTTCCTCGATCACGAGCTTGTCGAGCTGGCGGCGACCTGCCCCCCCGAGCTGAAGATCGCGCACGAGGGCAAGGGCGTTCTCAAACAGGCGGCGCGGCGGGTGATTCCGTCGGCGGTCATCGACCGGCCCAAGGGGTATTTCCCGGTTCCCGCGCTGACCCACCTCGAGGGGCCCTACCTCGACATGGTGCGCGACGCGCTGTACGCGCCCGTCGCCAAGGAGCGCGGCCTGTTCCGCATGGAGGCGGTCGACGCGCTGCTGGCGGACCCCAACAGCAAGCTGACCCCACTGCGCGGCAATGAGCTCTGGCAGATCGCCCTGCTCGAACTCTGGCTGCAGCGGCACGGCATCACCGGTCCGGTGGCATGACCGTCATCGATCCCTCCGGAGACCCCACCGAGGCGATCACGATGGGCCTGCACGACGCGTCGCCGCCGGAGCTGGTGGAGGCGATGGCCAAGGACGTCGAGCTGGAACTCGGCTGGGGCCGGCTCATCTTCGGCCAGACGTTCGCCGATTCCCAACAGCTGGTGGAGGCGCTGCGGCGGGAGGGGCCCGGGCGCCGCGACATCTGCATCTACGCCCGCGAGTCCCACGTGGTGGTCGCCGAGGCGCCGACCGAGCTCTTCATCGACCCCAGCCACACCTATCGCCTGCGCTTCGCCGATTCCACGCCCGAGGACCTGGCGCCGTCGCCGCTGGGCATCACCGTGCGCACACTGAACGACCCGGTCGACGCCGACGCCATGAACCGCGTCTACGTGCGCTGCGGCATGGTGCCCGCCGGGGTCGACGTCATCTGGAACAACCACCTCAACGTGCCGGCGGTGACCTACCTGTTGGCGGTGCGCGACGCGGACGGCGCCGTGGTGGGCACCGTCACCGGCGTCGACCACGAATTGCTGTTCTCCGACCCCGAGCAGGGGTCGAGCCTGTGGACCCTGGCCGTCGACCCGGCGGCCGGACTGCCGGGGATCGGCGCGGCGCTCACCCGGGCCCTGGCGGAACGCTTCCACAACGCCGGCCGCGCCTACATGGATCTCTCGGTCGCCCACGACAACGCGGCCGCCATCGGCCTCTACGAAAAGCTGGGCTTCCGCCGAGTCCCGGTGCTGGCGATCAAGCGCAAGAACGCCATCAACGAGCCGCTGTTCAGCCCGCCGCCCGAGACGGTCGACGACCTCAACCCCTACGCCCGGATCATCGCCGACGAGGCGCTGCGCCGCGGCATCTGGGTCGAGGTGCTCGATGCCGAGACCGGCGAGATGCGGCTCACCCACGGCGGCCGCAGCGTCATCACCCGCGAATCGCTGTCCGAGTACACCTCGGCGGTCGCCATGTGCCGCTGCGACGACAAGCGCCGGACGCGGCGCCTGGTCTCCGAGGCGGGCATCACGGTGCCGCGCGCCCGCCTGGCCACGTTCGACGAAGGCGACTACAACTTCCTTGCCGAGGTCGGCGAGGTGGTCGTCAAACCGACCCGCGGCGAACAGGGCAAGGGCATCACCGTCGGGGTGACCGCCGACAGCGGTCGCCAAGAGCTCGCCGGCGCGCTGGCCCGCGCGCGTGAGCAATACCCCGACGTGCTGATCGAACAGCGGGTGCAAGGCGACGACCTTCGGCTGGTGGTGATCGACGGCCGGGTGGTGGCCGCCGCGCTGCGGATGCCGCCCGAGATCATCGGCACGGGGGAGCACAGCATCCGGGACCTGATCGCGGCCGAAAGCCGGCGGCGCTCGGCGGCCACCGGCGGCGAGTCGCGCATCCCGCTCGACGACCTGACCGAGGCGACGGTCGCCGAGGCGGGCTGGACGCTCGACGACGTGCTGCCCCAGGGCACCCGGCTTCGCGTTCGCCGCACCGCGAACCTGCACCAGGGCGGCACGATTCACGACGTCACCGCCGTGGTGAACTCGGAACTGTGCCGCGTCGCGGTCACGGCGGCCGAGGCGATCGGCATCCCCGTCACGGGCATCGACCTGCTGGTGCCCGACGTCACCGGCGCGGAGTACGCCTTCATCGAAGCCAACGAACGGCCCGGGCTGGCCAACCACGAGCCACAGCCCACGGCCGCGGCCTTCATCGACTTCCTGTTCCCCGGACACCCCGGCCAGCCGGCGGCGTGGATCCCCGAGGAGTCGCGCACCGACCGTGGCTGACGCTTGCCATCCGCTTCGCTCGGGTATGTCTGAAGATCACTCGGAGAGGAGCTCGATGAGCGACAGCGTGCAGACCGGGACCATCACCACCCACGTGCCGGCGCGGCTGGACAGGCTGCCCTGGTCGCGATTCCACTGGCGGGTCGTCATCGGCCTCGGCGGGGTGTGGATCCTCGACGGGCTCGAGGTCACGATGGTGGGCAACGTGTCGGCCCGCCTCACGGAAAAGGGCAGCGGCATCGACCTCGACCCGGCGCAGATCGGCGTGGCGGCCGCGTTCTACATCGCCGGCGCGTGCCTGGGCGCGCTCTTCTTCGGACACCTGACGGACCGCTTCGGTCGGCGCAACCTGTTCATGCTGACCCTGGCGGTCTACCTGGTCGCCACCGTCGCGACCGCATTCGCCTTCGCCCCCTGGTACTTCTTCCTGGCGCGGTTCTTCACCGGCTCCGGCATCGGCGGTGAATACGCCGCGATCAACTCGGCCATCGACGAGCTGATCCCCGCCCGCCTGCGCGGCCGCGTCGACCTGATCATCAACGGGACGTACTGGCTCGGCTCGGCCGCGGGGGCGGCCGGCGCGCTCGTCCTGCTCGACACGTCGAACTTCGCGCCCAACATCGGCTGGCGGCTGGCCTTCGGCGTCGGCGCCATCTTCGGCATCTTCGTGCTGCTCGTACGGCGCAACGTCCCGGAGAGCCCGCGCTGGCTGTTCATCCACGGCCGCGACGAGGAGGCCGAGCGGGTCGTCGGCGAGATCGAGGACGCGGTGCGGGCCGAAACCGGGGAGCCGCTGCCCGAGCCGCAGGGGCGCAAGCTGAAAATCCGGCAGCGCGAGACGATCTCGTTCCGCGAGATCGCCAGGGTGGCGTTCAAGCTCTATCCGCAGCGCGCGGTCCTCGGGCTGGCCCTGTTCACGGGGCAGGCATTCCTGTACAACGGCGTGACGTTCAACCTGGGCACCCTGTTGAGCGGGTTCTACGGCGTGCCGTCGGGGAAGGTGCCGCTGTTCTTCATCCTGTGGGCCCTGAGCAACTTCGTCGGGCCGCTGGCCCTGGGCCACCTGTTCGACAGCATCGGCCGCAAGCCGATGATCACGTCCACCTACATCGGCTCCGCGGTGGTGGCCGTCGCGCTCGCGATCCTGTTCGTGACCCAGACCGGCGGCGTGTGGGCGTTCATCGGCGTCCTCGCGGTCGCGTTCTTCCTGGCCTCGGCGGGCGCCAGCGCGGCCTACCTGACGGTCAGCGAGATCTTCCCGATGGAGACCAGGGCGCTGGCGATCGCGTTCTTCTACGCGGTGGGCACCGCGATCGGCGGCATCACCGGCCCGTTGCTGTTCGGGCAGCTGATCAATTCGGGCGAACGCGGCCAGGTGGTGTGGTCGTTCCTCACGGGCGCCGCGGTCATGGCGATCGCGGGGCTGGTCGAGCTGCGGCTGGGCATCGCGGCCGAACGACGCCCGCTCGAGGAGCTGGCCTTGCCCCTGACGGTCGAGGACGCCGACCCCCCCGACGGCCGCGAAACCGGGACGCCGTAGCCCGGCGGGTTCGCGACTTCTGTTCGCAACCATTGCGGCTATAGCGTTGACGCGCGTGTAACAAGCTCGCCATCGGAAGTTCCTACAGTGAGCCGGTCCACCCCGTTTGTTCCAGGACAAGCGGTGGGCCCCCCCTTGAGCGATAGGAATTCCATTGAGCGGCAACGCTGTCCGCCTGCAGGCGATCAACAACGTCGAGGCATACGTCCCCCCGGCCATCAGCTTCGTCCCGGGTGAACTGCCGGGCGAGATCTTCGGCTCCAACGTCTTCACCAAGGCGGAGATGCAGGCACGGCTGCCCAAGGCGGTGTACAAGTCCGTCGTGGCGACCATCGACAAGGGCGCCAAGCTGGACCCGGCCGTCGCCGACGCGGTCGCCGTCGCCATGAAGGACTGGGCGTTGGAGAAGGGCGCCACCCACTACGCGCACGTCTTCTACCCGATGACGGGGCTGACCGCCGAAAAGCACGACAGCTTCCTCGAGCCCGTCTCAGACGGGCAGACGCTGGCCGAATTCGCCGGCAAGACGCTGATCCAGGGCGAGCCCGACGCCTCCAGCTTCCCCTCGGGCGGGCTGCGCAGCACTTTCGAGGCGCGCGGCTACACCGGTTGGGACGTGACCAGCCCGGCCTACGTGCTGGAGAACCCGAACGGCAATACGCTATGCATCCCAACGGTTTTCGTGTCGATGACGGGCGAAGCGCTCGACTACAAGACGCCGCTGCTGCGCAGCCAGCAGGCGATGGGCGTCCACGCCGAGCGCATCCTGAAGCTGTTCGGGCACCAGGACCTGAACAAGGTGGTGTCGTTCTGCGGGCCGGAGCAGGAGTACTTCCTCGTCGACCGCCACTTCTTCCTGGCGCGGCCGGACCTGATCAACGCCGGCCGCACCGTGTTCGGCGCCAGGCCGCCCAAGGGCCAGGAATTCGACGACCATTACTTCGGCTCGGTGCCCGAGCGGGTCCTCGGCTTCATGATGGACACCGAACGGGAGCTCTTCAAACTCGGCATCCCCGCCAAGACGCGGCACAACGAGGTCGCCCCGGGCCAGTTCGAGATCGCCCCGATGTTCGAGCGGGCCAACATCGCCTCCGACCACCAACAGCTGCTGATGACGGTGTTCAAGACGCTGGCCAAAAAGCACGGCATGGAATGCCTGTTCCACGAGAAGCCCTTCGCCGGCGTGAACGGCTCGGGCAAACACGTCAACTTCTCGGTGGGCAACTCCGAGCTGGGTTCGCTGCTGGTGCCCGGCGACACCCCGCATGAGAACGCCCAATTCCTGGTGTTCTGCGCCGCGGTGATCCGCGCCGTGCACAAGTTCGCCGGACTGCTGCGCGTCTCGGTCGCATCGGCCACCAACGACCACCGACTCGGCGCCAACGAGGCGCCGCCGGCGATCATCTCGATCTTCCTCGGTGACCAGCTCGCCGACGTGTTCGAGCAGATCGCGAAGGGCGCGGCGACATCGTCAAAGGGCAAGGGCACCATGATCATCGGTGTCGACACCCTGCCGCACCTGCCGACGGATGCGGGCGACCGCAACCGCACCAGCCCGTTCGCGTTCACCGGCAACCGCTTCGAGTTCCGGGCGCCCGGTTCGGGGCAGACGGTCGCCGTCCCGATGATCGTCCTCAACACCATCATGGCCGAGTCGTTCGATTACATCGCAACCACTTTGGAGAAGGCCGTCGACGGCGGCGAGGACTTCGACGCCGCGGTGCAGAAACTTCTCACCGAGATCATCACCGACCACGGCGCGGTGGTCTTCAACGGGGACGGGTATTCGGAGAACTGGCAGATCGAGGCGGCCGAGCGCGGCCTGCCGAACCTGAAGACCACGTTGGACGCCATCCCGGAACTGATCAAGCCGGAATCGATCGAAGTGTTCGAGAAGTACGGGGTTTTCAACGAACGCGAGCTGCACAGCCGCTACGAGGTGCGCCTGGAGCAGTACGCGCTGACCATCGGGGTCGAGGCGAAGCTGGCGCTCGAGATCGGGACGACCGTCATCTTGCCGGCCGCACTGCGCTACCAGACCGAGCTGGCCTCCAACGTCGCGACGCTGAAGGCCGCCGGGGTCCAGCCGAGCATGGCCGCGCTGGAAGCGGTTTCGGCCCCGCTGGCCGACCTCACCGCCGCGCTGGCGGGGCTCAGGGCGGCGCTGTCGGAGCACTCGGCGGACTCGGCGCTCGAGGAGGCCAGGCACGCCCAAGGGGCGCTGCTGCCGGCGATGGAGGCCGTGCGCGCGGCGGCCGACGCGCTGGAAGGGGTTGTGGCCGATGACCTTTGGCCATTGCCGACCTACCAGGAGATGCTCTACATCCTCTAGGGATCAGCCGTAGGCGTCCCACCACGTGTGCAAGTCCTCGACGGTGGCCGGGTCGCCGGAGACGTCGCTGAGCATGAGTTTCTCGTCGCTGGTCCAGATGACGTTCGGGTGGTTGTGGTAGGTGCCGCAGGCGATCAACCCGGCCATCTCGTTGGGGGTCTGGTCGTAGTGCCAGCTGACGGGTGAGCGGCCCTCGCCGGGGCAGTTCACCAGGCTGACGTTTCCGATGTCGTCGGTGAAGGCCTTCTTCAGCCGGTCGGGCGTCGGGAAGAGCCCATAGGTGGCATGGCTCGGGCCGCCGGGCTGGGTGTTCTGCCCGCAGGTCACCATCGCCACCGCGTGCACCCAGATGCTGCCCGATTCCGGGGTGGCCGGCGTGCACGTGCCGGCCAGGTACCCCGGCGGCAGCAGGCTGATCAGCCGCGCCTGCTCGTCGTTGGGGGCGGCGCTGGACGGCGGCGGGGTCTTCGTCACGCTGGACTTGGCGTGGCGCGATTCGGTGGGTTCGAGCACGAGCCAGAGCGCGACGGCGCAGACGGCCAGGACGGCCACCGTCGCTGCCGCCACGATCGGCCAGCGGTTCCGACGGCGCGGTGCCGGCGCGCCCGCGTGCTCGGAATCCGTTGCGGGAGCGAGGAGTTCACTGTGGCGCAGAATCGTTTCGGCGCGTTCGCGCTCGGGTGCGCTGAGCGCCTTGTGCGCGGCCTCGGCCAGGGCGCCTGCGGTGGGGTAGCGCTCGATCGGGTTCTTGGCCATGCCGCCGGCGATGACCGCATCGAACGCCGGGCTCACTCCGCAGCCCTGCTCGCTCGGTTTGGGGATGGGCTGCATCATGTGGGCGCTGACCAGCATGCCGGTGCTGTCGGCGCGGTAGGGCGGGGTCCCGGTCAGGCATTCGTAGAGCACGCAGGCCAGCGCGTAGACGTCGGCGCGCGGGGTCGCCTCTTCGCTGGAAAACCGTTCGGGTGCCATGTATTTCAGGGTGCCCACCGCGGTGCCCAGTTGGGTCAGTTTGTCGTCGCTCTGCGCGCTGGCGATCCCGAAGTCGACGAGGTAGGCGAAGTCGTCGGCGGTGATCAGGATGTTCTGCGGTTTGACGTCACGGTGGGTCACCCCGGCCGCATGGGCGGCGTCCAGGGCCGACGCGACCTGCCCGATGATCGCCACCGCCCGCGGCGCGGGCAGCGGCCCGTCCCGCCCGAGCAGGCTGCCCAGGTCGACGCCCTCGATGAGCCGCATCTCCAGATACAGCTGCCCGTCGATTTCGCCGTACTCGTGGACGGGGACCACGTGGGGTTCCAGCAGCCGGCCGGTGATGCGGGCCTCGCGTTCCATCCGCCTGCGGAACACCGGGTCCTGGCTGAAGGTGTGCGACATCAACTTCAGCGCCACGGTCCACTGTTTGACGGTGTGCTCGGCCTCGTAGACCTCACCCATCCCGCCGCGGCCGAGCAGCCGCTTGAGACGGTAGGGGCCGAACATCGTCCCCACCCGCGAGCCCTGCGCGCCGGTCAACTGCTGACTCCCGTCGAAGAGGTGAGCGCCCAGCGGTCCCACCGCAGGAAAAGTACAACATGATTGCGCGGCCGCGGCCCCGTCAAGCGCGACCGCGACCGGCGGGCCGACAGCTGACCGTCACCGAGCGCCTGAGCCCCGAGGTCGTCCTCATCGGCCGGCTACCCGATCAGCTTGGTCAGCCAGGTCGGGTCGGAATAGTTCACCGACGCGGTGCCGTCCCAGACGAACGGTGTGGAATTGGCGTTCAGGCCGGACAGCGTCGCATACCCGTTCGCGGACTTCGCCTTCCCCATGCCGACGTCGTCTCCGGACTTGATGCAGGTCATGACTTGCGCGTCCGCGCCGATGTTCTTGGCGAGTTGGGCCAGTTCGCCGTCGGTGCGGTCCTCAGCGGCGTCCTCGGCGGGCTGAAAGTTGCTGGCGAACAAACCCGAATAGAAGGCCGTGTACAGCTTGGCGTCGTTTTGCGCGGCGACGCAGTACGACGCCGCCACCGCCCGGGTCGAGTAGTTCTTGCTGTGCGACTTGTCGTCGAGAAAGTCGAGCAGGTGGTAGCGCACCGCGAGCTTCTTGTTGTTCACCGCGGTCTCGATGTCGCCCGCATTCGACCGGATGAAGCTGCCGCAGGGCGGGCAGATGGGTTCGTTGAAGATGTCGATCGTCATCGACGCCGCCGAACTGCCCACGAACACTCCGTCGTCGAGGACCCGCAGCGCGACGGCGTCCGGCGGTGGCGGTTGCGACGTCGGCTCGGCCGGCGACGACGAATCCCACGGCCGGACGATGGCCAGGACCAGGCCCACGACGGCCAGCAGGGCGACGCCGGTGACGCCGACCCACAGCCAGGGCTTCCGGCTCGGTCGAGGCGGTTGACCCCACGGCTGCACCCCGACCGGCCCGGCCGTACTGGGTCCCCACGCGGGGGCGCCGGCCCAGCCGGTCGGCTGGGGCACCGGACCCCCGGGCCCCGGCGGCGCCGCCCACATCGCGCCGGACGAGGGCGTGTACGCCGGGGGCGGCTGGGAGATCCCGGCGGGTTGGTGGTTGGCGAATGCGGCCGGTAGCCGTGCCACCTGGCTGCGCTGCAGGATGTCGGTGGCCCGGTCCTGATCGGGTTCGGCCAGCGCCGCATAGGCGGCCGCGGACAGGTCACCGCAGGTCGCGTAGCGGTCGGCGGGATCCTTGGCCATGCCGCGGGCGATCACCGCGTCGAAGGCGACCGGGATGGCGGCCCGCGCGGCGCTGGGCTGCGGGATCGCCTGGTGCAGGTGGGCGCCCATCACGCTGACCTGGTCGCCGGTGTACGGCGGGGATCCGGTCAAGCACTCGTAGAGCACGCACGCCAACGCGTAGATGTCGGCCCGATGGGTGACCTCGGCGTCGCTGAACCGCTCGGGCGCCATGTACTTGACGGTGCCCACGGTGGTGCCGAACTGGGTCAGTTTCTCGTCGGACGTGGCGCTGGCGATCCCGAAGTCGACCAGGTAGGCGAAATCGTCGCCGCTCACCAGGATGTTCTCCGGCTTGACGTCGCGATGCAGCACCCCGGCGGCGTGCGCGGCGTCGAGCGCGGAGCCGATCTGGCGCACGATGGCCACCGCCCGCGGCGGGGACAGCGGACCGTACCGGCTCAGCATCGTGGCCAGGTCCTTGCCGTCGATCAGGCGCATGTCGACATAGAGCTGGCCGTCGATCTCGCCGAAGTCATGGATTGGCACGACGTGCGGTTCCTGCAGCCGGCCGGCGGTGCGGGCCTCCCGCTGCATGCGGGACCGGAAGACGGGGTCGTTGGACAGCGTCTGCGACATCAGTTTCAGCGCGACGATGCGCTCGCGGACCGTGTCCTCGGCCTCATAGACGTCGCCCATGCCGCCGCGGCCGACCAGCCGCCGCAGCCGGTACGGACCGAACTGCGAACCCTCCCGCGAATCCGCGGTCGTGTCACCCATCCCGACTCCTCAGCCACCGACCGTGCGCAGGCATAAGGCTAAGGTTTCACCGGCCGCTGGGCACGGCGAATAGCGAAAGCCAGCTAATTCGATGAGGGGGATTAACGGAGTTCGTCGTCACCGCTGGTGCGTTCGGTCAGCCCCTCGCGGGACAGGGCTCGCACGAATCCGAAGGCCTGCATCCCGGCGGGGCCGGGGTTTTCGGTGATCCAGTCGTTGATCTTGCCCAGGGCGTTGGCCAAGTCGTCGCGCTTGACCCGGATGAGATACGTCAGTCGGTCGTCGTCCGGATCGTCGATGGATTCGGCCACGGCGACGGGATTCTTGAAGGCGTACGCGATCCCGTGTACGGCGTCATGGTTCAGCGCCCATTGAAGTTCGCTGGGCCGCAGCCGGTTCACCGCCAGGTTGCGGTAATCGTGGTCGTCTTTTGAGCTGCTCACCTGGCCGATAGTCCTCCTCTGTGCGGCTCGAGAAAGTGGACGGCGAGTAACTGAACACGATGCCGCTCTCGCGATTCGATTTCAGTGTGCAACCGGGCCTTTCCATCATAGGAAGCCGCTCCGTCGGCTGCATGTCGAGCGGTGGCCCGACAACTCGCAAGCCGCGCCGCCCGCTGGGGCCTGCACGGCCTTCCTCAGGAGATGAGGTGGGTGACAAGTGTCGGGTGGGCCAACAATGTAATGCCGAGGAGTACCAGGGTCGCCGCCGTCAGGCGCCTGAGCTGGTCGCCGAACGGGGTCGACCTTTCCAGCCAGATCACCACCGCGAGCCCCATCATCCATGCCAATTGCATTGTGCCGAAAGCGATCATCAGCAACATCAGCATCCAGCAGGAGCCGACGCAATAAACGCCGTATCGGCCACCGGCGAGAAATGCGCGGCCCGCCCCGCTAAGGCGGCCGGATCCGCCGGGCGCGGAGATCGGCCAGCGGCAATGCCGCAGGCATGTCGCCTTGAAGGGCGTGAGCTGATGCAGACCTGCGAGCACCGCCACCGCACCGGCGACGCGGCCGACCCACGAGCACGCGTGGACCATCGGATCCAAGCGAATTGACGCCACGTAGGCCGGGATACCCAACGCGCCCCACAAGCCCAGATATCCGGTGACGAACATGATCGCCGGCGCAGCCTTGTCGGCAGCGGCGTGGGCGTAGCGCCGGACGACGGGCAGGACGGGCGGGAGCATCATCGCGGCCATCATCGCCACCCACGCGATGAGGAAGGCGACCAGCGACATCGCAGACTGGGCAGTCATCCGCATCGAGTCGCCTTGCGTGGCCGCGGCGCCGGCCACCGACCACCACCAGCCCAGCCCCGCTATCGCCAGCAGGAGTGCCGGCAACCAGATGTCGGTCCACGACCACCCCGATCGATGGCTGTCGTCCACGCCGCCACCCTCTTTCCTGTCGGTGCAACAAGAATTCCGCTCGTACCCTACCCCACCCCAGGGGGGGTAGGGTAGGGTGGCGGTATCGGTCCGGATGCGACCGGTTGGAGGTGGGTTATGGGTGACGAACTGACGGACAAGAAGCGTGCGGCGCTGAATCGGCTCAAGACGGTTCGCGGCCACCTCGACGGGATCATCCGGATGGTGGAGTCCGACGCCTACTGCGTCGACGTCATGAAGCAGATCTCCGCGGTCCAATCCTCGCTCGAACGCGCGAACCGCGTGATGCTGCACAACCACTTGGAGACCTGTTTCTCCGCCGCGGTGATCGATGGCCGCGGTCAGGCCGCCATCGCCGAACTGATCGACGCGGTCAAGTTCACACCCGCTCTGACGGGCCCGCAGGCGCAGCTCACCGGCGCTGCGGTCGGCGAGGACGCAGACCACGAGCCGGCGACGGCCGGAAGCCGGAGTTGACGAGGGTTCGCGGTGCCGGTGACGGCACGCTTTGACCGGGCAACGGGACGAAGGGATCGATGAAAACGATGGCAGTGCATGGATTTATGGCAAAGGCGATGCCGACGGTGGTGACCGGAGTGGTGGGGGCCGCCGCCTACGAGGCCCTGGCGAAGGCCCCTTGGCGGAAGGCCACGGTGATCGCCACGGCCTGGGGCATCCGGGTCGCCCGCGAGGCGGAGCGCAAAGCCGGACAGAGCGCCGAGCAGGCTCGACTGACGGTCGCCGACGTGCTGGCGGAAGCGCGAGAGCGTGCCGGCCGGGAAGGTGCGCCGCTGACGGTGGCGGGCCCGGGCGGCGGCGAATGACCACTGCTGTGCTGGACGACGTCGATGCCGCCCTGAAGCTGGTGTCCGACGCCTCCGGGCGAATGCGCGTGCAGATCAACGGGTTTGGTGTTGACGCGGTCCGGGCCGTCGCGATCGAGGAGACGGTCGCCAAGGTGGCCGGCGTGCAGGCCGTGCAGGCCTATCCGCGAACGGCGTCGGTGGTGATCTGGTATTCGCCCGGGCACTGCGACACCACTGCCGTGGTCTCGGCGATCGCCGAAGCCGAGCACGTCCCCACGGAGTCCGTGCCCGTGCGCGCTCCGCACTCGGCCGACCTCACCAAGACGGGAGTGGTCCGCAGGATAGCGAGCGGCATCGGGTTGGCGCTCTTTGGCCTGCGGCAGCGCGCGTCGGAGGGTTCGGCCGATGCCGCGAACTGCGGCGGTTGCGGTTCCGCACCTGCGGTCACCTCGGGGGCGCTGTCGGCGGACGAGCAGAGCAGGCGCGAGCGGCGCAAGTGGCTGCGCCGGGTGTTGTTGGCCTTCCCGTTGGGGCTGGTGGCGATGGCCTCGCCGATGTTCTTCGGCGCGTATCCGTGGGCGGGGTGGTTGGCGTTTGCCGCTACGGTGCCGGTGCAGTTCGTCGCCGGGTGGCCGTTCCTGGCGGGAGCGGTGCAGCAGGCGCGGGCGGGGATCTCCAGCATGGACACGCTGGTCGCGCTCGGCACGCTGACCGCGTTCGTCTACTCCACCTACCGGTTGTTGGTGGGGGGCCCGCTGTTCTTCGACACTTCGGCGCTGATCATCGCCTTCGTGGTGTTGGGCCGGTATTTCGAGGCCAGGGCACACGGCAAGGCGCGGGAGGCGATCAGCAAGCTGCTGGAGATGGGTGCGAAGGAGGCCACGCTGCTCGTCGGCGGTGCGGAGCTCCTGGTACCGATAGACCAGGTCCGGGTCGGCGACCTGGTGCGCGTTCGCCCGGGCGAGAAGATCCCCGTCGACGGCGAGGTGGTCGACGGGCGCGCCGCAGTCGACGAGTCGATGCTGACCGGCGAGTCGGTTCCCGCCGAGAAATCGGTGGGTGACCACGTGGCCGGAGCGACGGTCAACACCGACGGGATCTTGACCGTGCGCGCCACCGCCGTCGGGGCGGACACCGCGCTGGCCCAGATCGTCCGGCTGGTGGAGCAGGCGCAGGGCGGCAAGGCTCCGGTACAGCGGCTGGCGGATCGCGTTTCGGCCGTGTTCGTCCCGGCGGTCATCGGCGTGGCGGTCGCGACGTTCGCGGGTTGGACGCTGCTCGCCGCCAACCCGGTGGCGGGTATGACCGCCGCGGTCGCGGTTCTGATCATCGCCTGCCCCTG
The DNA here is from genome assembly GCF_010731655.1 of Mycobacterium paraseoulense. Taxonomy (NCBI): domain Bacteria; kingdom Bacillati; phylum Actinomycetota; class Actinomycetes; order Mycobacteriales; family Mycobacteriaceae; genus Mycobacterium; species Mycobacterium paraseoulense. The sequence goes on from NZ_AP022619.1 coordinate 634,263, forward strand.
TGCGCTGGGCCTGGCCACTCCGACCGCGATCATGGTCGGCACCGGGCGGGGCGCCGACCTCGGGATCCTGGTCAAGGGCGGCGAGGTCCTGGAAGCCTCGAAGAAGGTCGACACGGTCGTGTTCGACAAGACCGGCACCCTCACCCGCGCCCGGATGCGGGTGACCGACGTCGTCGTGGGCAAGCGGCGCCAGCCCGATTCGGTGCTGCGGATCGCCGCCGCGGTCGAGGCGGGCTCCGAACATCCGATCGGCGCGGCGATCGTCGCCGCCGCGCGCGAGCGGGAGCTGAAGGTTCCGGCCGCCACGGCGTTCACCAGCATCGCCGGCCACGGGGTGCGCGCCGAGGTGGACGGCAAGTCCGTGGTCGTGGGGCGGCGCAAGCTCGTCGACGAGCAGGATCTGCATCTGCCCGACCGGCTTGCCGCGGCGGCCGACGAGCTGGAAGGGCAGGGCCGCACCGCGGTGTTCGTCGGCCAGGACGGCCATGTCGTCGGCGTGCTGGCCGTGGCCGACACGGTGAAAGGCGACGCCGCCGGGGTGGTCCGAGAGCTGCATGACATGGGGTTGCAGGTCGCCATGATCACCGGGGACAACGCACGCACGGCTCATGCGATCGCCGAACAACTCGGCATCGACCGGGTGCTGGCCGAGGTGTTGCCGCAGGACAAAGTCGCCGAGGTGCGCCGGCTGCAGGACGAGGGTCGGGTCGTCGCGATGGTGGGCGACGGCGTCAACGATGCCCCCGCCCTGGTGCAGGCCGATCTCGGCATCGCGATCGGCACGGGTACCGACGTGGCCATCGAGGCGTCCGACATCACGCTGATGTCCGACCGGCTTGACGGAGTCGTGCGCTCGATCCAACTTTCGAGGCAGACCCTGCGCACCATCTACCAGAACCTTGGGTGGGCCTTCGGCTACAACACCGCCGCGATTCCGCTTGCCGCCTTAGGCTTGTTGAATCCCGTGGTGGCCGGTGCGGCGATGGGCTTCTCGTCGGTCAGCGTCGTGACAAATTCGTTGCGGCTCCGCCGTTTCGGTCACGATGTTGCGCACAACGTGGATGGTGCCGCGGCGACGAAGACGGCACGTTTCGCCGCGATTGATGTGCCGGGGCCGAAACGCGTTGCAAATGAACGCGTTCGAGACGATGACCTAGGAGGTTAGGATGGCCGGATTCACCCGGCGGACGGCGCTCGTCGCGCTTGGTGCCAGCGCGGCGGCGGGCGTCGGATTCGTGTTGCGCGCCGCCGCCGGGCCCGCCTTTCGGATCCGCCTGGCCGACTGTGGCGGCATGATGGGCGCCGGTCACGCCGACATGCGGCTCTACATGGACATGTTCAACCGGCACACGGAGATTACCCGCACGGTTGAGGAGATCCCCGGCGGTGTACGCACCACTACCCAATCGGCGGCTCCCGACCTCACCGCGCAACTCCACGCGCACGTCTCGAGCATGTATGCGCATTTGGATCAGGGCACCGAGGTGATGTGTATGAGCCAAAGCCTGCCGACGCTGTTCCGCAACGCCGGTAATTACCGTCGGCAGCTGACGCTCACGCCCACGGGCGTCATCGCCGAGGAAACCGCCGATGACCCCGCGCTCGTCGAGGTGATCCGAGCCCACGCCCGTGAGGTGACCGGTTTCGTACAAGACGGCATGCCGGCGATGATGCGGGGAATGATGGGGCCCGGGTGCATGAGAGGGCCCGGCGGCATGATGGGGCCCGGCGGCATGATGGGACCGCGCTGACATCACCCGGTGGTGGCGTCCCCGCTTGGTCAGCGGCGGTACCTCAGAAACAGGTAGTCGTCGCAAATCAGCGCGTGTTCGAGGCGCAGCGGCACCGGTACGGGCAGGGCCGACGGCGTCAGGCGCTGGCCCACGGGCTGGCCGGCGGCGAGTTTGGGGGCCACAGTCACGCAGATCTCGTCGACGACGTCGGCCTCCACCAGCTCGTCGAGCACGGTCGGCCCGCCCTCGCACAGGATGCGGTGCATACCCCGCGCGCGCAGCAGCGCGACGGCGAGCGCGACGTCCACGGATTCCTCGCCGGCCAGCAGCACCTGCGGTCGCCGGTCGTCGCCGGCGTCGCCTCGCGCCGCCGCGGCGCCCGCGCACGTCACCAGGATCGGCGGCCGGTCGGGGTCACCGAACAGCCGCGGGGGCAGCTGGCCGCTGCGGCTGATCACCGCGATCGGGGGCGGTGCGCTTCGCCCCGGATCGACCAGCCGCACCGGGCCGTAGTTCTCGGCGCGCGCGGTCCCGGCGCCCACCAGGACGACGTCGGCGAAGCCGCGCAGGACCTTCAGCAGTTGTTGATCCACCGGACATGACAGCGGGCCCGCCCGGCCGCCGAACGCCGCGGCGCCGTCGGCGCTGAAGATCATGTTGGCCCGCACCCCTTGCGGGGGTTCGGCGTAGAACGACGCGAGCTCGGTGACGTCGGCGACGATGCCCACCCGGGGAGGCACCGCTACGCCTCGTGGCCGGGTTCCAGGTGGCGGACGTCGCCGAAGGACACCCAGCTCTCGAGTTCGCGCGGCGGCTGGCCGTCCACCGGTGCGAGCAGATGCCCGACGTGGTCGCCCAGCGAGAAACGCTCGAGAATTTCACCGACGAACCATGCGGCGGCGTCGTCGAGGATGGGCACCCCCGCCGGACCGCTGTGCCACGAGCACCGGTCGAACTTGTTGGTCTTGTCGCCGGTTTGGCTGCCGAAGAGCTCCACGATGCCGAGGTGGTCGTGGTCGAAGACGTGCACCGCCAGGTGCGTCGCGTCGCCGGCGACCCGGAACGTGTGGTTCTTCCTGGACAGGCCGACCAGGAATCGGGGCGGGTGGATGCTGGTCTGGCTGGCGAATCCGACCAGGCAGCCCGCCGCGACGCCGTCGGCCCGCGTGGTCACGACGAACATCGGGTAGTTCAGCAGGCTTACCAGCTTTTCGAACGCGTCTTCTCCCCGGTCGGTCATCCGCTCAGTCTTCCCGTTCGGGCCGCGGCGGAACCCGGCGGTGCCCCTAGGCCTGGCAGCAGGGTTCGTCGGCAGGGGCTCCGAAGGTGTCGGAGTCGGCCAGGACGGTGTAGACCTCCCAGCGTTCTCCGCCCGGGCCGGTGACCCAAACCTTGTCCTGATTGGCGAAGCAGCAGGTGGTGTCGAGTTCCTCCTCGGTCACCAGCCCCCGCTCGGCGAGGCGGGCGATTTCGGCGTGCACGGTGTCGCTCGAGGCGACTTCGACGCCGAGGTGGTTGAGGCTGCCACCGTGGCCCGGGTTTTCGAGCAGCACCAGTTTGAGCGGGGGGTCGGCGATCGCGAAGTTGGCGTAACCGGGTTTGACCTTGGCCGGCTCCGCGTTGAAGAGCTTCGAGTAGAACGCGATCGCCTCCTCGAGGTCGTCGACGTTGAGGGCGAGTTGAACGCGGGACATGAGGTGTCCTTTCTTTCCGGTGCGGGCTAGGGGGTTGTGGTGGGCAGGAGTTCGGCGACCAGCTCCTCGACGCGCCGGGCGATGTCGTCGCGGATGGCACGCACGGTGGCCAGCGGTTGGCCGGCGGGGTCGGGCACTTCCCAGTCGCGGTAGGACACTCCGGGAAAGTAGGGGCAGGTGTCGCCGCAGCCCATGGTGATCACGACGTCGCTGGTCTTTACGTCCTCGCCGCTGAGGACCTTCGGGTTGGCGGCGGTGATGTCGATGCCCCGCTCGGCCATGGCGGCAATCGCCACGGGGTTGACCTCGTCGGCGGGTTGCGTGCCGGCGGAACGGACTTCGATGCGGCCAGCGGTCATGCTGCTCAGCAGCGCGGCGGCCATCTGGGAGCGCCCCGCGTTGTGCACGCAGACGAACAGCACGCTGGGCTTACCGGTCATCGCCGGCTCCTTTGATCGACTCGTCTCGGAACAGCCGGGGGCGCAGCGCAAGCGAGACGTAGACGAGACCGACGAGCACGGGCACCTCGATCAGCGGGCCGACCACCCCGGCGAGGGCCTGCCCGGACGTGACGCCGTAGGTCGCGATGGCCACCGCGATGGCGAGTTCGAAGTTGTTGCCCGCGGCGGTGAACGCGAGGGTGGCGGTGCGGGCGTAGCCGAGGTGCAGCAGGAGTCCGAGGGCATATCCGCCCGCCCACATGATCGCGAAGTAGGCCAGCAACGGGATCGCGATGCGGGCCACGTCCCATGGCCGGGAGGTGATCGCATGGCCCTGCAGGGCGAACAGAATCACGATGGTGAACAGCAACCCGTAGAGGGCCCACGGGCCGACGCGGGGGAGGAACCGCGTCTCGTACCAGTCGCGGCCCCGGAATCGTTCGCCCAGCCGGCGCGAGGAGTATCCGGCCAGCAACGGAATGCCGAGAAAGATGAGCACCGCCTTGGCGATCTGCCATGGGGAGACGTTGATTCCGGTTTGGGCCAGGCCCAGCCAGCCGGGCAGCACGGACAGGTAGAACCAGCCCAGCGCGGCGAACATGGCCACCTGGAACAGCGAATTCAGGGCGACCAGCACGGCGGCGGCCTCGCGGTCCCCGCAGGCCAGGTCGTTCCAGATGATGACCATCGCGATGCAGCGGGCCAGCCCGACGATGATGAGGCCGGTGCGGTACTCGGGCAGGTCGGCCAGCAGCGACCAGGCCAAGCTGAACATCACCGCGGGACCGACCACCCAGTTGAGCAACACCGAGGACGCGATCAGCTTGCGGTCGGCGGTGACCTCGTCGAGCCGGTCGTAGCGGACCTTGGCCAGCACCGGATACATCATGACCAGCAGGCCAACGGCGATCGGGAGCGAAATACCTTGGACGGCAACGGCCCCCAGGGCCGAACCGAGATGTGGAAAGACGCGGCCCAGCAGCAGGCCGGCGGCCATCGCCGCGCCGATCCATACCGGCAGGAGCCGGTCCAACAGGGGGAGCCGGGTCGTCGCGGTCGCGGGGGACACCGCGGCGTGGGTTTCGGTCATGGCTTCAGCACCGACGAAAGTCGCTGCAGCGCAGCGGGAATCACCCAGTAGTACACCCAGGTGCCGCGCCGCTCGCAGTCCAGCAGTCCCGCCGAGCGCAGGAGCTTGAGGTGATGGGAAATCGTTGGCTGCGAGAGGTCGAAGGTCGCCGATATCTCGCAGACGCAGGCCTCGCCGCCGGGGTGGCTGGCGATCAGGTTCAACAACCTCAGTCGCACCGGGTCGCCCAGCGCTTTGAACATCGCCGCCAAGTCCGTGGCCTGGTCCTCGTCCATGGCGGCCGTCGCCAGGGCCGGGCAGCAGGCGAGCTGTTGTTTTGACATTCGTCTATATAAACACTTATCGAATCAGTGCGCCACCCCTACTTCGCCCGGGCGCGCCGAATCGCATGGGCGGCGACGCCGATGCCCAGTACCACCAGGCCGGGCAGCACCGACGACAGCGGCATCGCGAACGCCAGGACGACGCAGCCGATCGATCCGATCACCGGGATCGCCGGGACCGGGCGGCCCTCATCCGGCCGGAGGGTGAACGCCGAGGCGTTGGCAACCGCGTAGTAGATCAGCACGGCGAACGACGAGAAACCTATAGCGCCCCTGAGGTCGACGGTGGCGGCCAGCACCGCCACGACGACACCGATCAGCAACTCCGCGCGGTGCGGCACCCCGAACCGCGGGTGCACGGCGGTGAGCGCGTGGGGCAGGTGGCGGTCGCGGGCCATGGCCAGCGTGGTGCGCGATACGCCCAGGATCAACGCCAGCAGCGAGCCGAGCGCCGCGACCGCCGCGCCCACCTGCACGACGGGGACGAGCCAGCCCGTTCCGGCCGCCCGCACCGTGTCGACCAGTGGCGCCGTCGCCCGGCCGAGGCGTCGTGGCCCCAGCACCGCGAGTGCGGCCACCGCCACCAGGGCGTAGACGGCCAGGGCGATGGCCAGCGCGACCGGTATCGCGCGCGGGATGGTGCGCGCCGGATCGCGCACTTCCTCGCCCAGGGTGGCGATGCGCGCGTAGCCGGCGAAGGCGAAGAACAGCAGCCCGGCGGCCTGAACCACCCCGCCCACGGTCGTGCCCACCGGGCGAAGCGCCTCGGCACCGGCCGCCCCCGAGGCGAATGCCGCGACGATCACCGCGGCCAGCACGGCCAGCACGAGCGCGACGATGACGCGGGTGAGCCAGGCCGACTTCTGCACCCCGGCGTAGTTCACCGCGGTGAGCGCCACCACCGCGGCGACGGCAACCGGGTGGGCGTGCGACGGCCACGCGTAGGCGCCGATGGTCAGGGCCATCGCTGCGCACGAGGCGGTCTTGCCGACGACGAAGCCCCACCCCGCCAGATATCCCCAGAACTCCCCCAGCCGCTCGCGGCCGTACACATAGGTGCCACCGGAGGCGGGGTAGCGGGCGGCCAACCGGGCGGACGAGGTGGCGTTGCAGTACGCCACCACCGCGGCGACCGCCAGCCCCAGCAGCAGTCCCGGGCCCGCGGCGCGCGCCGCGGGGCCGAGCGCGGCGAAGATCCCGGCCCCGAGCATCGAGCCCAGTCCGATCGTCACCGCGTCGAACACGCCCAGGCTTCGGCGAAGCTCGCCGGTGTCGTTGTCGGCCAACGGGTCTCCTCATCGCGCACGCTCCGGCCAACCTATCAAATGAATTTGATGTATTCTCGCCGTGATGGTGGCTGGCGAAACGGCGGTTCCGTCGCTGATGCGGATGGCGTCGCATCCGGTGCGCTGGGCGCTGCTGACCGAGCTCGCGGGCAGCGACCGCCGGGTGCGGGAGTTGGCCGCCGCCGTCGACGAGCCGCAGAACCTGATCTCCTATCACCTGCGGCTGCTGCGCTCGGCCGGGCTGGTCGACGCGCGGCGCAGCAGTTTCGACGGCCGCGACACCTACTACCGCCTGAGCCTGACGGGATGCGCCGGGGCATTCCGGGAGGCGGCCGCCGCGCTGCACCCCGCGCTCGCACCGTCGCCGGTCGCCAACCCGGCGTCGCGCTCGGTGCTGTTCTTGTGTACCGGCAACAGCGCGCGCTCGCCCATGGCCGAGGCTCTGCTCCGGCGCCGGGGCCAGGGCCGCATCCGTGCCGCGAGCGCGGGCAGCCATCCCAAACCGCACCTGCACCCCAACGCGATACGCATCATGCGGGACAGGTACGGCATCGACCTCGGTGCGCAGCGACCGCAACCGCTGACCGCCGTGGCGCGGCGCCGCTTCGACTGCGTCATCACGCTGTGCGACAGGGTGCGCGAGTACGCCCGCGACCATGGCCTGGACACGACGATGCACTGGAGCCTGCCCGACCCGTCGAGCGCGGGCTACCCGGAATTCGGGCGGGTGGCAAGCGAACTGGACGACCGCATCGACTTCCTCCTGCCCGATCTCGCCGCCTACCCGCGGGGGCGATGACGTGTCGCTCGATCGGCGTGACTTCTTCAGATGGGGCGGCCTGGCCGCGCTCGCCGCAAGCGGTGCCGCGTGCGCCCACCCCGCGCCGTCTGGCGGCAAGGCCGATTACACGCTGCGAATCGGCACGGGCGCGGTCGAACTGGCCCCGGGCCACGTCGTGTCGACCTTGACCTACAACGGCCAGTTCCCCGGCCCGCTGCTGCGGTTCACGCAGGGCCGGCGGACAACGGTGGACGTCTTCAACGACACCGATTCCCCCGAGCAGTTGCACTGGCACGGCCAGCACGTCGGTGTCGACGTCGACGGCTCCGCCGAGGAGGGAACGCCCTATGTCCCCGCGCGCGGCATGCGACGCGTTTCGTTCGTCCCCGGCCCGGCGGGTTTCCGCTTCTACCACACCCACGTCGTGCCCCGCGCCGACCTGTCCCGCGGCCAATACAGCGGCCTGGTCGGCCCGGTCTACATCGAACCCAAACAGAACTTCGGCGCCTACGACCAAGAAATCTTTCTGACGCTCAAGGAGTTTGAGCCCAGTTTCGTCCGCGGGGGCGACATGGCCGCGGCCTTCCTGGCCGGCGACCAGCAGCCTGACCTCAAGGACAGGGGCGAATCGTCGATGGCGGCGTCGCTCGGCCGCGGCGACCCGCGCGGCTTCGAGGTCAGCTACGGGGCGTTCGCCGTCAACGGACGGATGCTGGGTCACGGCGACCCCATCCGGGTGCGGACCGGTCAGCGGGTGCTGCTGCACGTGCTGAACGGCAGCGCCACCGAGACCCGCAGCCTGGCGTTGCCCGGTCACACCTTCACCGTGGTCGCGCTCGACGGCAACCCGGTGCCCAACCCCGCGCCGGTCCCGGTGCTGTGGCTCGGTGCGGCCGAACGCATTTCGGCGCTGGTGTCCATGACCAACCCGGGGGTGTGGGTGCTGGGAGACGTGTCCGACGACGACCGCGAGCACGGGATGGGCGTCGTCGTGGAATACGCCGGGCGCGCCGGGGATCCGCAGTGGGCGCCGCCGCCGCCGTTCACGTGGGACTACCGGCTGTTCGCGCGGCCCGCGCCCGTCCCGCCGCCCGACCACACGATCGAGCTGCTGATCGAGAAGCGCAACGCCGCCGACAACGGGTTCAACGTGTGGACCTTCAACGGCACACCGTTTTCCATGAACACCAACCGTCCGGTGCTCAACCTGGAACGCGACAGGCGCTACCGGCTGCGCTTCCGCAACGCCAGCGACGACCTGCACCCGATGCACCTACACCGGCACACGTTCGAAATCACCCGATTCGCCGGCGCGCCAACGGCCGGCGTGCGCAAGGACGTCGCGATGCTGGGCGGCTACCAGAGCATGGACGTCGACTTCGTCGCCGACCAGCCCGGCCTGTCGCTGCTGCATTGCCACCAGCAGATCCACATGGATTACGGCCTCATGCTGCTGCTCGACGCCGGCTGACCCGGCGACCGCTCACCCCAGCGGATTGTTCTCCCGCACACCGCGATACATGCCCCACCGCACGATCCACGGCATCACCACGCGCTCGACCGACCACGACGGGAACCGGAACGCGTGGCCGCTGGGCAGAAAGACCTCCAGCCCGTCGGGCTGGACGCCCACCAGCGAACCCCACCGCCGCTGGGGCGCCCGGTAAGCGCCCAGCCGCCCGCCGCTGAGTTCGGCGCGGACGTTGCGGGCCACCAGCGCGTCCCCGCGGTTGCGGGCCGAGCTGCGCAGGGGATCGGTCGCCGCCACGTCGCCCACCGCGAAGACGCCCCGGTGACCCGGCACCCGCAGCTCCGGCGTCACGCGGACGAACCCGCGCTCGTCGAGCAGTTCCCGGGGCAACCACTCGGTATTGGGCCGCACCCGCCCGATCGCCCACAACACCGCGTCGGCGCGCGCGGGGGACTGCCCGGTGCTCCAGCGCACCGGTTCGCCGGTGATCTCGTCGTCGGCGAACCCGTCGGGCAGCACGGCGCGGTGGCCCGGATGAATGCCCACGCCCAGGGCGCTGAGCCGTCCGTGAAGCCGGCTCCAGATGCGCGGGTGGTGCCCCTCAAGCGCGGATGTCCCCGGGAAGTACAGGTCGATCCGCTTGCCCGGCCAGGTGGTGGCCATGTTGAGCGCGCTGCTCACCGCCGCCGCGCCGCCGCCCACCACGATGATCGAGCCGGCCGCGGCCAGCCGGTCGTGCGCGGCCCGCAGTTCCGCGCCGACCTCGGCGGCCGACTGCAGGGTCGGGCGGCGCCAGAATCCGTTGCTCACCCCCGTCGAGATGACCAGCGCGTCGTACTCCTCGGCGAGCGCCCCGCCGTCGGCGCGTTTGCCCACGACCGTGCGGGCGGCCAGGTCCACGCCGGTCAGCTCGGCCTGCACCGTCCGCACCCGGTCCAGGCGCCGGAACCTGTCGAACGGAATCCAGTAATCGCGGGCCCAATCGTCCGGGCGGGAGAGCCGAACGCCGAGTTCCTGACCGCTGACCAGCGCGGGCTTGGCGGAGATGCCGACGACGTCGGCGTACCCGGACAGCCGGATGGCGGCCAACACACCCGCGTCTCCGAGCCCGGCAATGACGACACGCTTGCGGTTCATGCCGTTATCCTGCCTGGGACGAAGTTCGGGCCCGCCCACCGCTCGACCGATTGCCAGGAGCGCTTCACTTGATCATCTCGCCCCGGAGCGGTCGCGCCGAACGCGTTACCGACGTGCGGTCGTCGATGCACCCCCGCGCCCGCGCCGCCCTGCGCGCCGCCGTACGCGCGTCCGCCCCGCGCCCGGCCGCCGCCCGGCGGGCCGCCGCGGACTTCGAGAAGCCGGACCTGGGGGCCGCGGTGCTCGCGGAGATCCGGTGGGCCTTCACCCCGCCCCGGACCTGGTTGATGGGGGTGGTCGCGAACGTGCTCTTCGCCGCGGTGTGGCTGCTGGTGCAGCCGCTGACCATCGGCCGCCACCACACCGACTGGGTGATCCTGGTGGGCACCTACTTCTCGTCGTGGGTGCTGGCCGACGTCACCACCACCAACCTGCTCGGCGCCGACCACTACCGGGTCCGGGAGGCGTTGGCCGACGGCGTCCCCATCGGGCGCATCCTGCTGGTCAAGAACCTCGCCCTGCTCGCGATCGTCGGGCTGCCCACCTTGGCGGCCGCGATGGTGTTGACGCTGTGCCTGGAAACGCCCGGGCGGCTGGCGATCACGGTCCCGACCGTCGCCGTGCCCATCCTGTCCTGGCTCGGGTTGGGCAACCTCATCTCGGTGCTGCACCCGGTCAGCGTCGAGCCGCTGACCCGGCGGTGGCGAGAGCGCGGCGACCGGCGCAGCACCGGCAGCTGGCTGGCGGCCCTGACGCTGCCGTACGCGGTGTACTACGTCGCCGATCCGATGAACGGGGTCGACCACAAAGTGCTCTGGAACCAGGTGCCCTCGCTGATCTGGCCGGTGTTCGGTCGCGACACCAAGAGCGTCGTGCACCTGGCCATCGCCGTGGCCATCTGGTTCGCCGGCACGGTCGCCGCGGTGGCGTGGGTGCGCAGGCGCGGGGTGACGATCAGGTGAGCGGCTAGGGCACTTTGGGCTTGATCTCCTCGATCACCCATTGCGCGTAATCGAGGTATTCGTCGACGCCGCCGACGGCGGGGATGGGCACGGCGCTGATCGTCACGCCCTGGTTGGCGAGCCAGCCCAACCGGTCGACGATCTCGCCGGCGCTCATGCCGGGGCGCCCATTCGGATCGTCGCGTGCGACGTGTCCTTCACCCACCCGGTTCGTGCTCAGCCCGTGCATCACCTCGAACGGCCGGCCGTCATAACAGGGCTGGGACTTGATGTAGTCGAGCTTTTCGGCGATCTGTTCGGGTGGCGTCAGGAACGGCCACCAGCCGGACGCGTACCTGGCGGCCCTGCGCAGCGGGGCATCGGCGTCGCCGCCGATCCAGATCGGAAGGTGGGGCTTTTGAACCGGTTTCGGCTCGAACGCGATGCCGTCGAACGACACGTAGCGGCCCTCGAATCGCGGGGTGTCACTGGTCCACAGGTCGACGATGGCCGCCAGGTACTCGTCGGCGATGCGGCCCCTTTCGCCGAACGGCACCCCGAGGAGCTCGAATTCCCGTGCCAGCCAGCCGACGCCGAAGGTGACCATCATCCGGCCGCCGCTCATCCAGTCCGCGGTGGCCAGCGCCTTGGCCAAGCCGATCGGCTCGTGCAACGGCAGGATGGTGACGCAGGAGTTGACGACGACCCGTTCGGTCGCGCCCGCGATGTAGGCCTGGGCGGCCGTCGAATGCAGGTAATGGGGCCCGGAGAGCTTCACGTGCTCGGCCGGGATCACGAGATGCTCGGGGACGGCGATCATGTCGTAGCCCCACCGGTCGGCGCACTTGACCATGCGGGTCTGGTCGGGTCCGGTGACCCCGGCTTCCCAGGGTTGCGTCATCGCCGGCAGGCGCACCGTGTGGGGAAGGGGGAAGGCGAATTTCATGGTGGTTTCCTCCAAAGCCCATCACGCATGCCCGGGGACCGGCTGTCTCCCTTGCGGGCGTCGCCCACAACACCGCATCCCGCCCAGCGGTCCGCGTCAAACAGATCCTCGTCGCGGGTTGTTAACCTTGCGCCGTGGCCTCCGAACCGGACCCTACCGGCCAGTCGAAGGCGGCGCTTGCCGCCACGAGTTGGGCGCTGCTGGGCATGATGTCCTACGAGGAGGAGGTCTCCGGCTACGACCTGAAAAAGTGGATCGACTGGAGCGTCGATCTGTACTACTGGAGTCCGTCGTACAGCCAGATCTACACCGAGCTGAAGAAGCTCGAGGGGCTTGGCCTGGTGACCTCACGCGTCGAGCGCGACGAAGGTCCGCGCAGCCGCCGGCTCTACAGGATCACGCCGGCCGGGATGGCCGCCGTCACCGACTGGACCAACAACGCCCCGGTGGACCCCCCGGTGCTCAAGCACAGCGTCCTGCTGCGGGTGACGTTTGGTCACCTCAGCAACCCGGCCCGGCTCAAGGAGCTGCTCCAGGAACACGTCGCCTACGCCGAGGCCAGGCACCGCAAGGCGGTTGAGGACGCCGACGGCGCCGAGGCCCAACCCGCATGGGCGTATTCGGTGATCGCGCTTCGCTGGGCGGCCAAGTACTACGCTGCGGAGCGCGAATTCGCGCTCGAACTGATGAAGGACATCGACGAGGCGGACGCCATTCTGAAGAAGGCGGCGAAGGGGGGCTTCGGGCAGCCGCGCCCGATGCCCGGCTACTGGCGTGAGGTCGAGAAGCAGGTCGAGGCCAAACGCAAAGCGGACTAGCGCGTCGCGTCCCGCGCCGCCGCATCGCGGGCCGCGATGAAGCCGTACACCAGGCCCTGGGCGATCGTCGCCCCCGCGCCCGGGTACGTCGTGCCGAACGCGTTGGCGGCGGTGTTGCCGATCGCATACAGGCCGGCGATCACGCTTCCATCCTCGCGGAGCACGCGTGCGCGCTCGTCGGCCTTCAGCCCGCCGCACGTGCCCAGGTCGCTGAGCACCATCTTCACGGCGTAGAACGGGCCGTTGACCAACGGGCGCAGATTGGGGTTCGGCTTGATCGTGGGGTCGCCGTAGTAGCGGTCATAGGCGCTGCGCCCTCGGCCGAAGTCGGGATCCTCACCGGCGGCGGCGTTTTGGTTGAACCGCGTCATCGTCTCGCGGAATTCCGGCACCGACACGTTCATCCGGGCACCCAGCTCGCCGAGGTTGTCCGCCCGCACCGCGATGCCCGCGCCGTACCAGGCTTGCGGGATGCGCATGCGCGGGAACAGTTCGGCGCCAAAGACATAACTGTTGCGGTACTGCTGGTCGAACACGATCCACATCGCGTCCACGGGGCTGCCCGACCGCTCCAGCTCGAGCAGCCGCTGGCCGAACGACATGTAATCCGCGGACTCGTTGGCGAATCGGTGGCCGTTTTGGTCGACGATGAGGCTGCCGGGCAGTGAACGTTCGGCCAGCATTACCGCCGGCGCCTTGCCCGGCAGGGGCGCGATGGCGGGAAACCACCAGGCTTGATCCATCAAAGCGATATCGGCGCCGAATTCCTGCCCCGCGCGAATGCCGTCGCCCGTATTGGATTGGGCCCCCAGGCTCAGATGGGCGCCCAGCGACTCGGACTGGAACTTCCACCGCATGTCCATGCTGTGGTCGAAACCGCCCGTTGCCAGCACCACTCCGCGCCGGGCGGTGATCGTCACCTCGCGCCCCTCATGGTCGACAACCGCGCCAGTCACCCGCTGCCCGTCGCCTTGCAGGCGAACGAGCGGGCAGTCGGTCCACACCGGGATACCGGCGCGCAGCACCCCGGCGAACAGCCCGGCCATCAGACCCTGGCCACCCGCGGCGTAGCGCCGACCGATCAGCCTCCCGCCGAAGCCCTGGGCCACCCGCTTGCCGAACGTGGGGATGCCCTTGCGCGGCACCCGGGTCACGAGGTTCATCCACCGGTAGTCGGCGCCGGTCGTCGGTATCGAGACGCCGGCCTCAAGCACGCCGGGCCGCAACCGGGTGCGGTACCGGCCGAGGATCGAGGTGTCGAACGGGTGGCATTCGCACGTCCGGCCCGCCGCGCTGCCACCCGGTTCCTCGGGGTGGTAGTCGGAGTAGTCGCGGGCCCAGAACAGCCGCAGCGGCGTCGCTCGGCGAAGCATGTCGACCGTCGCCGGGACGTGGGCCACGAATTCGGCCGATCGCTGCGGCGGGGCCGAACCCGCCACCACCGAGGCCAGATACGCGGCGGCGCGCTCGGGGGAGTCCCCGGCGCCGGCGTCTCGCAGAATGGGACTGACGGGTAGCCACAACGCGCCGCCCGACCGGGCTGTGGACCCGCCCACGTAGGACGACTTCTCCGCGATCAGCACCGACAGCCCGAGTTCGTGGGCGGCCAGTGCCGCGGCCATCCCGGTCCCGGACCCGACCACCAGCAGGTCGACCGTCATATCGGCCACGGGTAGCCCGGCGGGAATCGTCGTGCTCTGGGGGTTCACGCGCAAAACCGTATGCCCAGGCCGCCCGGCAACGGAAGAGCCGTCCTGATCAGTGGGAACAAGCGGCCCCGCAAACGGGGGCACGGGAGTTAAATCATCCCTATGACGACGCAGTCCGAGGTCGACGAGGTTCGGCTGATTGAAGCGCAGGCGGTGCCGGCGCGGTTCGCCCGCGGCTGGCACTGCCTGGGCCTGATTCGGGATTTCGGTGATGGCAAGCCGCACGCCGTCAATGCCTTCGGACAAAAGCTCGTTGTCTTCCGCAGCGCGAACGGCACCATCAACGTCCTTGACGCCTTCTGCCGGCATATGGGCGGTGATCTCTCGCAGGGCGAAGTCAAGGGCGACGAGATCGCCTGCCCGTTCCACGACTGGCGCTGGGGCGGTGACGGGCGGTGCAAGCAGGTGCCCTACAGCCGGCGGACGCCGAAGCTGGCGCGCACCGCGGCGTGGACCACGCTGCAGCAGGACGGGATGTTGTTCGTGTGGAACGACCCGGAACGCAAACCGCCGCCCGCGGAGGTCACGATCCCGCGCATCGAGGGTGCCACCAGCGACGAGTGGACCGACTGGCACTGGTACACCACGGTCGTGCACAGCAATTGTCGCGAGATCATCGACAACGTGGTGGACATGGCCCACTTCTTCTACATCCACGGCTCGTTGCCCACCTATTTCAAGAACATCTTCGAGGGGCAGGTGGCCACGCAGTACATGAACGGCGGTAGCCGGCCCGACATCGGCAGCCCCGAGGGGACGACGATGCTGGGGACCACGTCGGTGGCGTCCTACTACGGGCCGTCTTTCATGATCGACGACCTGACCTACCACTACACCGACGGCGACGCCAAGACGATCCTGATCAACTGCCATTATCCGATCGACGCGAATTCCTTTGTGCTGCAATATGGCATCATCGTCAAGAAGTCGGACAAGTTGCCCGGCGATGAGGCGCTGAAGACCGCGATCAGTCTGGGCGACTTCGTCAAGATCGGTTTCGAGCAGGACGTGCAGATCTGGCGGCACAAGGCGCGCATCGACAACCCGCTTCTGGTCGAGGAGGACGGGCCGGTCTACCAGTTGCGTCGCTGGTACCAGCAGTTCTACGTCGACGCCGCCGACGTGCAACCGGACATGGTGGATCGCTTCGAGTTCGAGCTCGACACCACCCGGCCCTACGAGGCGTGGATGAAAGAGGTCGAGGCCAACATGGCCGCGCAGGGTGCCGGTTCGGCGTGATGTCGCTCGATTCGTCCGTGCGGCACGACAATCGCCTCGACGACATGCCCATGGTGCCCATTGCGTGCGGCAGCTGCGGGGCACAGGTGTTGGTCCGCAAGAGCAGCTGGAACCAGACCAGCGTGCAGTGGAACGCCGATGCGACGGGCCGGTGCGTCGAGCGTGCCGAAGCGCAGCGGATTTCCACGCCCGGCGGTCGCGGTGTGTTCCTGGCGTGTTCGGCGTTGCGGGAGTCGATGCTCGAAGCCGTGCGACGTGGCGGTTTGGCCATCGTCGACGAAACCACTTGACCCTCATTCCGCCGAAAGTTCACGTAACCAAGTCGACGTGCGGCGGTGCGGCGATCACATCATGCGAGCTGAAAGGCGCTGACGGGCGCCTCATCGGGGTAGGCGGCGGGGCCGCCCAGGTCGTAGCCGGCGTTGAGCGCGCTGATGAACCCTGGGTCGTGTAGCGGTTCGCTGGGAATGTCGAGCTTGATGCCCCGGCCGTTGAGGTCGTCGACCATGATGTCGATGGCCTTCTCGATAGTCAGGTCGTGCGAGCCCTCCATGTTCTTCTTCAGCTCGTCCTGGTCGGTGAACACCTCGGCGGACCAGTGCACCAGGAACCGCAGTTGGTCGGTGTGGTGGCGGGCTATCACCTCGTCGCCATTCTTGAGCAACCACTGATCGCGGTCACCGGGATCACCGGTGAAGACGGTGTCGAAGGACAAGCCGGCCGGAATCTGTTCCTGCAGTGGTCCGTTCGCCTCGCCACGATGCACCATCATTTCGTTCTGCACCACCACCCCACGGTTGTTGATCGGCGGCAGAACGCGTTTGGGGGCCTTGAGCGGCCCGTCGGGCCAGTAGGTGAATCCGCTCCCGGGGTCGAGGGAGAACCACGTGATCACCTGCGCCATCTTGATCAGGTAGTCGCCGAACAGGCCGGATTTGCCCATCACGCTGGTGAGCCAGGTCGGTGCGTTCTCGTGCCGCACGCCGCGAAAGCTCGGCGAGTCCAGATGCCCCGGGTCGCGGTTGGCGCACGGCCCGTTGATGTTGAACAGCATCAGCTGCGGCTTGGCGTACTGGGCGTTCCAGTAGCTCTTGGCCAGCTCGAGAAACCGCGCGTTGTAAAAGCAGTCGTGCAGTTCTGGGTAGAGCACCGCGCCGTAGTTGGCGAGGTAGCCGCGGAAGGTCGGGGTCAGGAACAGGTCGAGCGACGGGGTGAATCCCTCTGGGAAAAGCCCGCTCATGGTGGCGATCAGCTCATCGGCCGACGCGAAGTGCTGCGCGATGATCAGCCGCCACGGCCCCTCGGTGCGTACCACCTCGAGCAGTCGGTCGCGCTGATCGTCCGTATAGACGTCGTCGACCTCGCGCGGCGGCGCGGCCGGCCGCAGGACGTCGGAAAGCTCCATCCGCCGGTCGTCGCTGAGCATCAGCTGTCTCCTTCTCGCAGTTCGTGTTCTGATTGTGGGCACCGCGGGTGCGATGCGCGGGACGGCAGCCCGGTCACCGGGACGTCGAAACTCCGACCGGGTGGCCGAACTTGGCGCGCAGTAGCGCGCCGATCTCGGCGATGGCCAGCCGGCCCCGCGCCGTGGCATCCGACCGCATCAAAAATCCGTGGCACATCCCGGGATAACGCGTCGCGGTGGTCTGCACGCCGGCGTCCCGCAGCCGTGCCGCGTACCGCTCACCCCAATCCCGGATCGGGTCGCACTCCGCGGTGGCGACGATCGCCGGCGGGAGGCCGGCAAGCTCGGACGCGTAGGCGGGAACCAGGTATGGGCTGCTGGGCGCACCCCCATCGCCGTCGACCAGCGAGTGCATGTAGTCGATGTCATCGCGGGTGAGCATCGGGGCATCCGCCAGCGCGGTGACGGACGGAGCCGCCATGTCGCGGTCCAGGCCCGGATACAGCAACACCTGCGCGCAGATCGGCGGACCGCCGCGGTCGCGCGCGGCGAGCGCGACGCCGGCCGCCAGTGCGCCACCGGCGCTGTCGCCGACCACGCCGAGCCGCTCCGGGTCGACGCCTAGCCGACGGGCATTGCGTGACACCCATTCCGTCGCGGTGTACGCGTCGTCGAACTGCGCGGGCGGCGGCCACTCCGGGGCCAGGCGGTAGTCGACCGCGACGACAGTGGCCGCCGACGCCGCGGCCAGCTCACGCGCCAGGGGTTCGAACGAGTGGTTCGACCCCATCACGAGCCCGCCGCCGTGCAGATACACCAGCACGGGTCCGCCACTGTCGGGGTTGGGGCGGTAGACCCGTGCCGGGATGTCGCCCGCGGGACCGGGTATGGCTACTTCCGTGACGCCGGCCATCTCGGCCATCGGCTCGGGCGGCGGCGCGGATTCGAGCGCGGCGCGCACCGCCGCGAGCCCGCGCTGGCGCATCGGTGGGATGTCACCGAACGAAGCGATGCGGGCGGCGGCATCGGGGTCCAGCCGGGAGGTCCCCATGTCAGCGCTGGTTGGCACTGAACCGGCGTTCCGTGCGCAGTACCGGCCGTCGTTGCGTGGCAAGCACTTCGGCGCGCTCCGCCATCGCCGCCCCGACATATGCCGGATGTGTGAGCAGGTAGAAACGGCCCTCGGCGGCCTGTTGGAACAGTGTTTCGGCGGCCGCCAGCGGGTCCATCGCGTCCGCTTTGATGTCCAGCATGGTCTCGCGGTGCGTCTCAGCGGCGCCGATGTCAGCGCCCTCCGCGGCATCGACACCGCCGGCGGATTCGAAGATGTGGGACACGACCGGCCCCGGCAACACCGCCTGCACCTGTATGTGGTGGTCGTGTCCCGCCATTTGGACCTCGGCGCAGAGGCATTCGGTCATGGCGAGCACAGCGTGCTTGCTCACGATGTAGGGCGTCTGCAACGGCATCGTCACGACGGCGCCGACTGACGCGACGTTCCACACCCACGCCCGCTCGTCGGCGGCCATCATTTTCGGCAGAAATGCCCGCACGCCGTGGAAGACTCCGCTGATGTTGACGTCGACGACGCGCCGCCAGTTCGGCACCGGCGTGTCCCACAGATAGCCGAATTGTTCGATGCCCGCGTTGTTCACCAGCAGCCGCGCCGCGCCGAAATCCCGATAGACCCGGTCCGCGAGCCCCTGCACCGCATCGGGGTCACGGACGTCGCAGACGATGTCGACGGCCGTGCCGCCGGCCGCGCACAGTTCGTCGCGCAGCGCCGCGACGCCGTCGGCGTCGATGTCGGCGAGCACCACGGTCATGCCCAGCCGGTGGGCGTGCCGCGCCAAACCGGCACCGATCCCGGATCCAGCCCCGGTGATGACGGCGACGCCCCCGGCGAATGCGTCGCGGGCGGTCATGACGGGGCGGCGCTGCCGGCATGCAGGTCCGCCAGCAACACCGAGTTGGTCGCGTCGAGCACGACGTCCATCTCGGTGAATTGCAGCCCATTGTCGCCGCGCCGGACGGCGACGTCGACAACCCCGCTGGACACCGCGAACGGCACGAAATTGGCGATCTGGTTGACGAGGATGTAGAACCGCGCGCGGGTGACGTCACCGTCGGCGCCGGTGCGGTGGACGTTGGTGGCGTGGTGACGCAACGGGTACGGGCTCTGCTTGCGATGCTGGGACAACCACTGGATCACCGCGTCGCGGCCGTTGAGCTCGGGCGACATGAGTTCCTCGAAAGGACTTGCGCCCGAGTCGCTTCGAGTCACGTAGCGCACGTCATGGGCATATCTCGCCGCCAGCTCGGCGTAGTGGGCCTCGTCGTAGTGGTACCAGAACTCGCCGATGAACTCCTGCAGCTCCGACAGCGTGACGTCGTTGTTCATGGTTCGAATCAAACTCCACTGCGGTCGCGGCGGCACGGCGACCGCCCGATGAGTGGAACACCGTCCGCGTCACTCGGTGACGAGGCTCCACAGGCCCCCGGCGCTCGCGTGCATGGCGGTGTCGGCGACGACGTCGTCCCAGTAGCGCATCGAACCGAACTCCGATCGCCACGCGAGGGCGGCCCTGGTGAATTCATGCAGGCGGTGCTCGCGGGTGGTGCCGATGGCGCCGTGCACTTGGTGCGCGTTTCGCACCACCACCGATGTCGCGTGGCCCGCACACGAACGCGCCGCGGCCACAAGGAATTCCAGGTGCGGGCTCGACCACTTTCCCGTGACGCCGGCCGTCAACGCCGCCTCGGTTGCGGCCCGGGCGAGCGCGGCCTCGGCGGCAACGTCGGAGACCAGGTGCGCAACGCCCTGGAATTTCGACAACGGGCGCCCGAACTGGGTTCGTGAGGTCACGTGCTGGATGCAGAGTCGCAGTATTTCGTCCAGGGCGGCACACACCTGGATCGCCCGCACCAACCCCGACTTCAGCCGCAGCTGGGTGACCAGGTTCGGGCCGATGGCCGTTCCCGGCAAGCCGGGGAGCTCGGCGGACACGGTGTCGCGTGGTTCCCCGATCAGGTTGGTGCCGGGGGTGATGGTGAGCAGCTCGGCCGCGACGTCGGTGACGCGATATTGCCCGCCGGCGCGCCATACGACCACCACGCGTTCGGCCGTGCTCGCCCATGGCACGTGCGTCGCGACGCCGTGCCTGTCGACCAGGCACACCGTCCGGGGTGCGCGGTCGGCGGCCAACCCGCCGGCCTCCAGGAGCCAGCATGCCAAGACGTCGTGCTCCGCCAGGGGGATTCGTATACCGCTGCGCACCGCCGCCGACATGAGCTCGGCCGCCTCGTACCAGCCGGCCCCGCTGCCGCCGTGCTCGGCCGCGCCGGTGAGGCGCAGCAGACCGAGCTCGGCGACCTGGTGCCACAGGCCAGAGCCGCGCTCGACGACCGTTGCGCCCGCGAGCTTTTCGCGGTGACCGGCAAAGACGGCAGCCATCATGTCGGCCAGGGCTTGGTCGACGGAAGGCCAGGTGCTCACCGCAGCCCCAATCCGCGCGCGATGACCCCGCGAAGCACCTCGTTGGTGCCGCCGCGCAGCGTGAACCCCGGCCGCTGGTCCACGGCGGCACGCACCAACTCCGCGAAGATCCGATCGGGGGAGTCCTGCAGGTCGGCGAACTCTGCGATGTCGCCTTCGGTGGTGGTGCCGAGCACCTTGACCAGGGCGGCGGGGATGTCGGCCGCCTCGCGCCGTTCCAGCGAGCCGGCAACCGCCGTGGACATGTGGTGCAGACCGGTGACCCGCGCAACGAGCCTCCCCAGCTCCGCGCTGCGGGGAATGGCGTTCGCGGCCATCCGGTCGGCGCACGCCGCCAGCAGGACGAAGGTCGACAGGAATCGCTCGGGCCCGCTGCGTTCGAAGCTGAGTTCCGACGTCACCTGCCGCCAGCCGTCACCGATTGCGCCGAACACCATGTCGTCGGGGACGAACGCCTCGTCGAGGATCACCTCGTTGAAGTGGTGGGCGCCGTTCATGGAGACGATCGGGCGCACGTCGACGCCGGGCCCGCGCAGGTCGACGATGAACTGGCTCAGCCCGGCATGGCGGTGCTCCGGATCCAGCGGCGCCGTGCGGGCGAGCACGATGAACGCGTGCGCGAGGTGCGCGCCCGACGTCCAAACCTTGGTGCCGCTCAGCGACCAGCCCCCGTCGACGCGGAGCGCCCTGGTGCGCACGCTGGCCAGGTCGGAGCCGGAGTCCGGCTCGCTCATGCCGATGGCGAAGAAGCACTCGCCGCGCACGATCCGGGGCAGGAAAGCCAACTTCTGTGACTCCGTGCCGTATTTCAGCAGTGACGGCGCGATCTGCCGGTCGGCGATCCAGTGCGCGGCGACGGGGGCGCCGGCGGCGAGCAGCTCCTCGGTCACGGCGAACCGCTCCAGGAACGAACGCCCGTGGCCGCCGTATTCGGCGGGCACCGTCATACCCAACCAGCCGCGCGCCGCGAGCGCGGCGGTGAAGTTTTCGTCCCATCCCGTCAGCCAGGCGTCCACCGCCGGGGTGAACGCCCCGGCGGCCCGTTGGTCGTCGAGGAACTGGCGCACCTGGTCGCGAAGCCCCTGCGTCGACAACGGGTCGATCGAGGTTGGGGGCACCAACCGGGAGGACGCCATCACCGTATCTTCCACCCTGTGCGTTTCACCGATCCGCTGGTCCCGAGCCGAATCGCTCGCGCAGCGTGCGTTTGAGTAGCTTGCCGCTGGGGTTCTTCGGTAGGGACTCCACGAAGAAGATTCGCTTGGGTGTCTTGAAGCCGGCCAGGTGCGCGCGGCAGTGGGCGAGGATGTCGTCCTCGGCGAGGTTGACGCCGTCGCGCAGCACCACCGCCGCGACCACGGCCTCGACCCAGACCGGGTGGGCCAGGCCGAACACCGCGACTTCCTCGATGCCGGTGTGCCGGTAGATGACTTCTTCGACTTCCCGGCTGGCGACGTTTTCCCCGCCGGTCTTGATCATGTCCTTCTTGCGGTCCACGACGTGGAGGAGCCCGTTTTCGTCGTAGTAGCCGAGGTCGCCGGAGTGGAACCAGCCGCCCCGGAAGGCCTCGGCCGTCTTCTGCGGGTCGTCGAGGTAGCCGAGCATCAGATGGGGGCTGCGATGGGCGATTTCACCGATCGAGCCGGCAGCCACCGGCTGACCGTCTTCGCCCAGGATGGCCGTCTCCACGTTGGCGACCGGACGCCCCGCCGAACCTGCGTGCGCGTCCTGTTCGTCGGGTCCGAGCGCGGAGGCCAGCGGCGCCATTTCGGTCTGGCCGTAGAAGTTCCACAATCTCAGCCGCGGCAGCCGCTCCCGAATCTCGCTGAGGATCTCGACCGGCATCGCCGAGGCACCGTAGTACCCTTTGCGCAGGCTGGACAGGTCGACGGTGTCGAAGACGGGTGATCGCAGCAACGAGATCCAGACCGTCGGTGGGGCGAAATAGTTGGTGACGGCGTAGCGCTCGATCGTGCGCAGGACGAGTTCGGGATCCGGTCGCGGCAGGATGATGCTGGTGGCGCCGAGGTAGACGTCGGTGGCCAGGAAGTTGTCGAGTTGTGCGCAGTGGTAGAGCGGCAGGGAATGGATCTCGACATCGTCGGCCGACTTGTCGCCGGCCAGGATCGTGCTGACGTAGTTCCACATCAGGCTGCGGCTGGTGTGCATGGCACCCTTGGGCCGGGATTCGGTGCCGCTGGTGTACATCAGGCGCAGCAGTTGGTCGTCGTCGACGTGGGGGCGTGGGGCCGTCGATGTGGAACTCAGCCACTCGGCGAAGTCGGACCACCCAGCCGGAGCGGGCTGCCCGGGCGGCAGCAGCGCCGCCTTCGTCGTCACCGATCCGCCCAGGCGCATGGCTTGCTCAGCGGTGGGTGTCAAGCCCGCTTCGACGATGAATCCCCGTGCGCCACTGTGGCCGAGGATGTAGGCGACCTCCTCGGCGGTGAGCATGAAATTGACCGGGACGAGGACCACCCCCACCCGTGCGGTGGCGAATACCAGTGCGGCGTATTGCCAGCAGTTGTGCGACAAGAGCGCCAACCGATCGCCGGCGGTAAAACCGTTGTCGCCCAACGCCGCGGCCGCGCGGTCCACCAGGTTCTCGAACTCGGCGAAACTCAGCACGACGTCGCCGTCGACCATCGCGGACTTGTCCGGGTGCCGGCGCGCCGACCGGCGGGGGATATCGCCGAGCCCGTGGCCGCGTGCGCGCGCGACGGTGACGTCAAGGTCGCCCAACTGCATGCGGGCCACCGTAGGCGCCGGCACCCGACGGCCTGCGGCCGGCGTCCCGCTGAGTAGACAAGGGCCGCCCGATAGCGGTGGTCGGCGGCGATACTCGGCGTCATGAGCACTGGCGCACCCGCGAAAGCCGACCGCACCGGGCGAGCGGATGTCGATCCGGACGAACTGCGGGCCAATCTGCTTCGGGCCGACCCCGGCGTGCTCGTCGCGGTGCTGGCGCAGCTGACCGGTGACGCCAAGGTGGTCGACCGCTTCGCGCCCGAGATCACCCACGTGCCCGACCCGCCCGAGCAGGCGGGCACCACCGACCCGGAGACGAGGACGGCCATCGTCGAGGCGGTGGCCACCGCGCTGCGGGCGCCCCGGTCTCTGCACGCCGCCCGCGCCGACGACGCCGACCTCTTCGCGCGAATCGCGCCGGTCGCACTCGGCGGAACCATCGATCGTGAGTACATCCCGCTGCTGTTGGAACAGGGCGGATTCCAGCCGCCACAGCCGGTGCTGCCACGCACCGCGAAACTCCCCGACGACTTCCGGGTGGCGATCATCGGCGCCGGTATCGCGGGATTGACCGCCGCGTTGGAATTGGCCGATTCCGGCGTGGAATACCAGATCTTCGACCGGCACGACGAGGTCGGCGGCACCTGGTACACGACCACCTATCCCGGCATCGGTGTGGACACCCCCTCGGCGTACTACTCGCTGTCGCGTGACATCAACGGCGACTGGTCCAGCTATTACCCGATGGGGCCGGAGTATCAGTCCTATCTGGTGTCGGTGGCCGACAAGTACGAACTGCGGCGGCGCACCCGCTTCGGTACCGAAGTCGAAGCCCTTTGGTGGGACGACGAGCGTCAGCAGTGGCAGATCCACGCGCTGGGGCCCGACGGTGCCCGTGAGGTCAGCTACGCCAATGTGGTGATCCCGGCCGCCGGCTACCTCAATCGGCCACGCTGGCCACGACTGAAGGGAAGGGGGACTTTCGCGGGAGTCGAAGTCCATTCCGCGCAGTGGGATCCCGGTCTGGATCTGACCGGCAAGCGGGTTGCCGTCATCGGTGCGGGCTGCACCGCGGTGCAGATCGTCGACGCCTGCGTCGACCAGGTGTCGCACCTGACGGTGTTCCAGCGCCAGCCGCACTGGGTGGCGCCGCGGCGGCGGCTCACCGATGACGTGCCCGACCATCAGCGATGGCTGGGCACCCGGCTGCCTTTCTACGCCAACTGGATTCGGCTCAAATCCTATTGGGGAACCGCCGACAACAACTACCCGGTGATCTTGTACGACGCAGAATGGGCGGCCGGCCATCTGTCCATTTCGCCGGCCAACGACGCGCTGCTGCAGATGTGCCTGAAGTACATCGACGACGTCTTCGGCGCCGGCAGCGAACTGGCACACAAGGTCACGCCGGACTTCGCGCCCTACGGCAAGCGGATCATCCGCGATCCCGGCGGATACTATGCGGCGCTGGCCCGCGAGCACGTCGACGTCGAAGCCAGCGAGCCGGCCCGAGTCAACGAGGCGGGCATCGTGACGGCCGACGGCCGGCAGATCGACCTGGACGTCATCGTCTACGCGACCGGTTACCATCTGGATTTCCTGTCCACCGTGGACATTCGGGGGCGAGGCGGCAAGAAGCTGGCCGACGAGTGGGGCGACCGGCCGCGGGCTTACCGCGGTGGGACCGTCCCGGGGTTCCCCAACCTGTTCATCTCGTCGGCGCCCAATTACAGCCCGGGACACGGCGCGGGCCACAATTTCGGCGTCGAGGTGATGGTGCACTACGTCATGGAATGCCTCCAGCTCATGGCACTGCGCGCGGCGTCGACGATCGAAGTGAAGCAGCGCGCCTGTGACGACTACGTCGCCGACATCGACGCGACGATGCAGGGCACGGTGTGGTGCCACACCCCGTCCGCCCACACCTACTACCGTTCGGGCGGCGGACGGATCGTGACGGCCTTCCCGTACCGGCTGCTCGACGTATGGCGTGATCACCGTGCACCGGTTGAGGGCGATTTCGAGTTGCAATGAGCGAGTTGCTCTCCGGGAGAACGGCTTTGGTCACCGGCAGTAGCCGCGGGATCGGCCGGGCGATCGCCCGGCGCTTGGCTGCGGCAGGCGCCACGGTGGCAGTCACGGCCCGTTCGCACGCCGCGTCGTCGTCGGTCCGCGGTCCAGCGGCCACCACGCTCCCCGGCACCGTCGGCGAGACGGTCGAGTTGATCGAGGCGGCGGGCGGGAAGGCGTTCGCCGTCGCGGCCGATCTCGAGGATGCCGGCCAGCGCGACGGGCTGATCGACGCGGTGCTCGACCGCGCGGGCCGCATCGACATCCTGGTCAACAACGCGGGTTTCGCGGACTACGCCCTGGTGGAGGACATGAGCCTGGAGACGTTCGACCGCACGGTGGAGCACTACCTGCGTACCCCGTTCGTCTTGACGAAAGCTACTGTGCCGCAGATGCGCAAGCAGGGCGCAGGCTGGATCGTCAACATCGGCTCGGTGACCGGCGTCGCCCCGGTGCGACCGTATCGCGACTACAACAAGACCTCCGGCGACGTGATCTACGCGTCATGCAAGGCCGCGCTGCATCGCTTCACCCAGGGCGTCGCCGCCGAATTGCTCGATGCCAACATCGCGGTGAACTGTGTCGGCCCATCGACGGCCGTTCGCACGCCCGGTGCGGCCCAGCTCATTCCGAACGGGTTCCCGACCGAGCCGGTGGAATACCTGGCCGAGACAGTGCTGGCGATGTGCCACCTGCCCGCCGCCGAGCGCACCGGCCTGGTCGCGTTCAGCCTGCACTTTCCGTGGTCGCAGCAACTGCCCGTGCACAGCCTGGATGGAACCGCGGTGCTGCCGCCGCTGCCGCCACCGCCGACGGCCAACCCGAACATCCGGGCCGCGGGGCTCTAGCTCGCGTCCGTCAGCCGAGCACCGGGTCGTGGGAGTCGCAGAAGCTGTGGCAGACTCGGTCGTGGATGATGACGTCGGGACACTCCGGGTCGAACCAGCGGTCCACGACGGCCCAGTGGATCGGATGCATCAAATAGGGTCCCATCAGCCCGTCGACGTCGGCGAACTCTTGCTCGAACACATGGGTCCAGCCGCAGGTTCCGACGGCCTCGGACACCCGGCTCAGTTGCCATGCGCGGATGGACGACACATAGCGCGCCATCGACGACAGTTCGTGCTCGAAGCGGGCGACGGTGGCCGGCGCGGCCTGGGGTGCAACGCGAAGCAACAGCGTCCGGTACACCGTGCCCCTCGGCTCGCCGGATCCGACGGGCCGGCCCGAGTAGTTCGCGCCGTTGACGCGGGTAACCGCCGAGTCGGCCATCAAGGCATCGAAGAGCGGTGCCGCACAGTCCCATTGGGCAGGCGCGCCGAACCGCAGGTGCACCAGGACGTCACCGCCGTTGCGCGCGCCGGGGAGCGTCGGCGCCACCACCCACCGCAGAGCGCGGCTGTCGGCCGCGGCGGCACGCATCTCGTCGAGCAGTCGGTCGCGGTCGTCCTCGACGATGTCGAGCAACCTGGTGACGCTATACATCGCAGAGATCGTCGACGTCATCGGCGCTCGCCGCGAAGGAGCGCGACCGCTCCTGCACGAACTCGCCGATCCGCGACCACCATTCGCCCAGGGCCGGGTCCGGCCTGCCCTTCCACGTCATCTCCCACCACGCCCGCACGTCGGGCAGCGTCCAGGTGATCGTCACGGTGTTGGTGTCGTCATCGAACCAGATCGGCGGGCTGACCAGAACGTCGCGCAACGTCATCCCGCGCTCTCGCGCGCCAGGGGCGTATTCGGCGAGGTAGGCGTCGACGAACCGCCGAGCGCAGCCGGGCCGGGTCACCACCCGGTCGATCACGAAGACCTTGCCGCCCGCCATGTGCACGCGTTCACGCGTACTGAAGGGCGGGCCGCGGCGCCGGTCCTGCGGGACGCAGCGGGCGCAGCGGCTGCAAGGTCGGCGCG
The DNA here is from genome assembly GCF_010731655.1 of Mycobacterium paraseoulense. Classification (NCBI taxonomy): domain Bacteria; kingdom Bacillati; phylum Actinomycetota; class Actinomycetes; order Mycobacteriales; family Mycobacteriaceae; genus Mycobacterium; species Mycobacterium paraseoulense. The sequence continues at coordinate 661,501 of NZ_AP022619.1, forward strand.
ACACGTTGCGGGCCGTCCTCGACGTTGCGCCAGATGCCCATCGCGGTCATCCGCACGGGCGAGGTCAACCGCTGGTCGAACATCATGCGGTTCATCGGACCGCACACCGACACCGCGGCCACCGCCTCACCCGGCCCGCCGATCGGCGCCGCCACGCAACCGAAGCCGAGGAGCGACTCCTCGCGCTCGAAGGCGACGCCGTGCGCGCGCACCTTGGCCAGCTCGACGGCCAACTGGGTGCCGCCGGAGATCGAGTATCTCGTCTTCCGTACCCGCAGATCGATGTCGGCATCCTCATCGCGATAGGCGAGGATCGCCTTGCCGACCGCGGTGCAGTGGGCGGGCTGGCGACCGCCCACCCGGGTGGGGATTCTCTGGTCGCCGATCTTGTCCAGGTACACCACGTCCGGGCCCTCGAGGACGGCCAGGTGCACGACAAGGCCGGTGGCGCGGTGCAATTCGCCCAGCAACGGGCCGGCCGCCCGCACCAGCCGGTCCTGATGCACGGCGAGCGATCCGAGTTCGACGAGGCGCATGCCCAACTCGTAATCGCGGCCGCTGCGGCGCAACCAGCGCAGCTGCACCAGGCGTTCGAGCATCCGATGCGCCGACGAGCGCGGCAGGCCGGTACGCCTGACGATCTGCGCCAAGGTGAGTCGCCCCGGACCCTCGAAGGCGTCGAGAACCAGCGATATGCGGTCGATGACGGCCGTGGGGGTGGCGGATTCAGCGATACCTGACATCGATTCTCCAAATGTGCCTGACCGATATATTCCTAATAGGAATATTCCTAGCACACCGGTGTGGCGGTTGTCACGCGTAACGAACCCGGGATCGGCGGCTGTGTGGTTGCGGCGGAGAAGGATGCGGCCGGGCTCAGCCCTTGGCCGCGGATCGGCCCGCGCGCCGGCCGTAGAAGCTGCCGTCGCCGAGCGAGATACCGCTGGCGTAGCCCCACGCGGCCAGTCCGGCGGTGCAGCGCCCGGCGGCGAAGAGGCCGGGAATGGGTTCACCACTGACGTGGAGCACCTCGGCGTCCAGCGTGGTGGCCAGGCCGCCCAAGGTGAAACCGCCCGTGTTTTCCCGCAAGTCGATCGCGCCGACCGGGGAACCGATGGGCTTCAACCACTCCGGTTTCTTGTGCAGCAGCGGGTCCTCGCCGCGGGCGGCGCCCTCGTTGTAGGCGGCGACGGTCGCCTGCAGGGATCCCGGCGCCAGGCCCATGTCGCGTTCCAGGTCGGCGACGCTGTCGGCCACCCAGGTCGCCGGGCGCAGCATGAATTTCGGGGACCACGACGCCATCGCCTCCTGCTGGGCGTCGTCGTCGATGATCAGGAACGCGATGTTGTCCTGCTGGTAGAGCGTGAGCTGGCCGATGCGGCCCGGATAGGTGTCCTCGGCGACATAGCGCTGGCCGCGGCCGTTGACCAGGATGCCGCGCACCAATTGTTGGGGGTCGATGAAGATCGCGACCTCGGTGGCGTCCATGTGCGCCAAATCGGCGCCCAACGCCTGGGCCATCCGGATCGCCTGCCCGTCGTGCTGTTCGATGGAGGCGGCCGGGCGGCCCGCGATCCGCGGGGCGTAACGGGCCACCATCGCGTCGTTGTAGGCGAAGCTGCCGGTTGCGAGCACCACGCCCTTGCGGGCCCGGACGGCAATGTCGTTGCCGTACCGGCGCGCCCGGATCCCGACCACCCTGCCGTCGGCTGCGACGATGAGGCCTTGCACCCGCACGTCGTAGAGCGCGCGTGCGCCGGCGGCGGTGGCGGTCTCGACGAGCGGCTTCATCAGCATGTAGCCCGCGCTGGCTTCGCCCTGCTTCTTGTTCGACATCTGCGGGACGTGCCCGCGCGGGGCGGGGGAGGCGATCGTGTTGAAGGGGTAGGCGTTTTCGCCGCCGCTGTACATCAGGCCCTGGTCGCCCATCGGTTCCCAGCCGGGTTCGGAGAAGAACTCCGCCTTGAACGGCACGCCGCAGCCGACCAGCCAGTCGAAGTGGGCCACGCTACCGGCGCAGTAGTCGGCGATCCGGTCCGCGTCGGCGCCGGGTCCCATCGCGACGTTCAGGAACGCCGCCATGTTGTCCACGGAATCGTCGAAGCCGCAGGCCTTTTGCAGGGGCGTCCCGCCGCCGAGGTAAATGAACCCGCCGGCCATTGCCGCCGCACCGCCCCAGGACCCGGTGCGTTCGGTCACCAGCACGTCGGCGCCGGAGCGCGCAGCCTCCACCGCCGCGGCGGCGCCGGCCACCCCGTAGCCGGCGATGACCACGTCGGCCTCGTCATCCCACGACGTGATCGACGCGGCCGGGACCGGCGTGACGTCGGTGTCCGGCGTCATAGCCGCATGGCCGCGGGCATTTCGCCGATCCACTGGTGGCCCCAGTAGCTGTCGGCGGTGATCTCCTCTGCGGTGTAATAGGTTTCGTCGACGCGCATGCCGTCGGTGCCGAACTCGATGTCCCAGTCCCCGGGAGCGCGGACGTAGAACGACACCATCTTGTCGTTGGTGTGCCGGCCCAGCGTGGAGGACAGCTGAAAACCCTCGGCGTTCACCCGGTCCAGCGCCTGGCCGACGGCGTCGAGGCTGTCGACCTCCACCATGATGTGCACCAGGCGCGGGTCGCGCTGGTGTGCGGCCGGCACGATCGCCAGGCTGTGGTGGCGTTGGTTGATGCCCAGGAACCGGACCCGCACGGGCCCAAACTCTTTGGGCAAGGGCACCCGGAACGCGCCGCGCGAGCGGAACCCCAGCACCTCGGTGTAGAAGTCGAACAGCCCGTTCGGGTCCGTCGCCGGCACCACCACGTGGCCCATGCCCTGGTCGCCGGTGACGAATTTCGCGCCGAACGGGGTGACGACGGGGCTGTGGTCGAGCACCGCACCGTGGAAGACCTCGAGCGTGGTGCCGGCCGGGTCCTCGAAGGTGATCACCTCTTCGACGCGGCGGGCCTCGGCCTCGTCGGTGGACAGCTGCTTGAACGGGGTTCCGGCGGCGTCCAGGGTCGCCTTGACCCGTTGCAGCGCCGGGCGGTCGCGCACCTCCCAGCCGACCGTCAGCACCCGGTCGGTATCACCGGGCACCACGATGAGCCGGGCCGCGCGCTCGTCCATCCGCAGGTACAGCGCGCCCGGGTCAGGACCCTTACCCTCGGCGAAACCCAGGACGCCGAAGGCGAATTGCCGCCAGCGGTCGATGTCGTTCGTCGAAATGGTGATGTAGCCCAAGCTTTTCAGGTCGGTCAACGTGCTCTCCTAGATCAAGGCCCGCAGGGGGCCCTCGGGCGGGTCGACACCCAGCGAACTCAGCGCCGACGCGTGATAGGTGGTGCCCGGCATGTGGATGGCGTGCAGTTGGCCGACATGCACGTCGCGCCAATACCGTTGCAGCGGCTTGTCCATCCGGGCCGCGTTGCCGCCCGAGCGGGCGAAGATCTCGTCGACCGCCGCCACCGCGCGCCACACCGCGCGGATCTGGGTGCGCCGCCCGGCCGCGCGGTCGGCGAACGACACCTCCTTGCCGGCGGCGACCATGTCGTAGATGCGGTCGGCATTGGCCAGCAGTTCCTGGCGGGCGGCGTTGATGTCGGCGGCCGCCTCGCCGATGGCGAACATGACGTAGGGGTCGTCCTTGATCGCGGTCCCGGTGGCGCCGACGCGCTCGCGCTGGTAGTCCAGGTGCGCGGCCAGCGCCCCCTCGGCGATGCCGATCGTGGCCGCCGAGATGCCCAGCGGAAACATCGTCGACCACGGCATCAGATAGAGCGGTTCGGTCATGCCGGCCTCGCGCTGGGCGGTGCCGTCCATCACCTTCGTAGCATCCATCGTCCGGTAGGACGGGACGAACGCATCGGAGACGATGACGTCCTTGGAGCCGGTTCCGCGCAGCCCCACCACGTTCCACGAGTCCTCGACGATCTCGTAATCCTTGCGCGGGAGGATCATGTGCAACATCTGCGGCGGCATGATCGGAATGCCCTTGTCGTCGCCCAGCATCGCGCCCAGGATGATCCAGTCGCAGTGGTCGGTGCCCGAGCTGAACTGCCAGCGGCCGTTGAAGATGTAGCCACCGTCGACCGGTTTGGCCACCCCCTGCGGCGCGTACGGCGAGGCCATCCACGTGTCGACGTCGTCGGCCCAGATTTCGGCCGCGACCTTCGGGTCCGCGTACGCCAACTGATAGGGGTGCACGCCGACCACGCCGACGATCCAGCCGGCCGCCGGGTCCAGCGCGGCGGTCGCCATCGTCGTCTCGGCGAACTCGCGGGGGTGCACCTCGAAGCCCTGATACTGCTTGGTTTGCAGCAGCCGGATGAGACCGGCGCCCTTCATCAGCTTGACCGTGTCATCGGTGAGCCGGCCGATCCGCTCGGCCTCGGGGGCCTGGTCGCGCAACTGATCCGCCATCGCCACGACCCGGTCGAGTACCCGTTCGCTCATGTTGGTGTCCTTACGTCTGGAGGCTTAGTAATGGTCTACCGCAGTTCGTGCCTCAGCCGAAGCCGTTCCCGATGAGCGGAAGCAAAAGCGCTCAGAATTCAGCCTCCGATGCGCCGCTCACGGGCCGGGCCTGGCGCGTGGGAATCGGGCCGTCCAGCCGGCTCGAGGTTGCCGTGCGCCCTGCGCGCGGCCGATGGCCGGGACAACGTCACCGCAGTGTCCGGTCACCGGGAACCGGCCCCGGCGGTCGAGGTGGCAGGACATACCGTCGGTGCCTGTGAATAGCGCGGAGCTGGTCGACGTTGTCGTGGTCGGCGCCGGGTTCGCCGGCCTCTACGCCCTACACAAGCTGCGCAGTCAGGGACTGTCCGTGCGGGTCCTGGAGGCGGCGCCGGAGCTGGGAGGCACCTGGTACTACAACCGATACCCGGGGGCGCGCTGTGACGTCGAAAGCGTCGATTACTGCTATTCGTTCTCCGATGAACTGCAGCAAGAGTGGAACTGGACCGAGAAGTACGCCACCCAGGCGGAGATCCTCGCCTACCTGAACTGGGTGGCCGACAAACTCGACCTGCGGCGCGACATCACATTCCGTGCCCGCGTCGTGTCCGCGGCGTTCGACGACACCGCGCTGCGCTGGGTGGTCACCACCGAGGGTGGCGACGTGCTGTCCGCCCGGTTCTGCCTGATGGCGACGGGTCCGCTGTCAGCGGCTTTGACGCCGAACTTCCACGGCCTCGAGTCGTTCGCGGGCGAGATCTACCACACCGCCGCTTGGCCGCAGCATCCCGTCGATTTCGCCGGAAAGCGGGTCGCCGTTATCGGCACCGGTTCGTCTGGCATTCAATCGATTCCGATCATCGCCGAACACGCCAAACATCTCTTCGTCTTCCAACGCACGCCCAACTACAGTGTCCCGGCCGGCAACCAGCCGTTGACCAAACGGGAACTCGACGACATCAAGGCGAACTACCCGGAACGGCGACGGCTCTCGTGGCGCAGCGGCGGCGGGTCACCGCACATCACGGCGCCGAAGCCGACGATGGAATTCACGCCGGAGGAACGCCGGGTGGCCTTCGATAAGCGTTGGCAGCTGGGCGGTGTGCTGTTCTCGAAGACGTTCCCCGACCAGATGATCGACTTGACCGCCAACGACGAGGCCCGAAAGTTCTACGAGGAGAAGGTGCGCGCCGTCATCGACGACCCCGCGCTGGCGGACCTGCTTATCCCCAACGATCACCCGATCGGCACGAAGCGGATCTGCACCGACAGCAACTATTTCAGCACCTTCAACCGGCCGAACGTGTCGCTCATCAGCGTGCGCGACACACCGATCGAAGCCGTGGACACCACTGGGATCAGAACCGCCGGCGCGCACTACGACGTCGACATGATCGTGCTGGCAACGGGTTTCGACGCCCTCACCGGTGCGCTGGCCAAAATCGACATCATCGGACGCGGCGGTCGTCGGTTGCGGGACGACTGGGCACAGGGGCCGCGCACCTACCTGGGGCTGGGCGTCGACTCATTTCCCAACCTGTTCCTGATCTCCGGTCCCGGGGCGCCCGCGGTGCTGGCGAACATGGTGCTGCACGCCGAGGCGCAGGTGAATTGGATCGCCGCGACCATTGCCTACCTCGACGGGCACGGGTTGGCCGCGATCGAGGCGACCCGCGATGCCGTCGACGGCTGGGGGGCCGAATGTGCCCGCCTCGCCGAGGCCACGCTGTTCACCAAGGCGGAGTCCTGGTACATGGGCGCCAACGTGCCCGGAAAGCCAAGGGGATTCATGTTGTTCGTCGGCGGCTTCGCGACATACAACGACATCTGCGACGAGGTGGCCAAGGCCGGTTACCGGGGCTTCGATCTGGTTGAGAAGCCACGATGAAGAGACTGCTCGGCAAGGTAGTGCTGGTCACCGGCGCGGCGAGGGGTACCGGACGGGTGCATTGTCAGCGCTTCGCCGACGAGGGCGCAGATGTGATCGCGCTCGATGCGACCGCGGCAAGCGACGAGTTGCTCGACACCGCAAGGGATGTCGAAAGCCGCGGTCGGCGCTGCGTGACAAGTGTTGCCGACGTGAGTCATTTGGGGGCTGTAACGGGCGCCGTAGCCAACGGCGTCGCGGCACTGGGGCGCCTCGACATCGTCGTCGCGAATGCCGGAATTCACCTTGCCGGCGGCCGGACGTGGGAACTCGACCCCCAGGACTGGCAGCGCACGCTCGACATCAACCTGACCGGCGTATGGCACACGGTCAAGGCCGGTGTACCGCACATGGGCGAAGGCGGCGCGATCGTGATCATCAGTTCGACCAACGGTCTTCGCGGGACGCCCAATACCGCGCATTACACGGCGAGCAAACACGCGGTGGTGGGGTTGGCGCGCACCCTGGCGAACGAGCTCGGGCCGTCGAGGATCCGGGTCAACACCGTTCATCCCGGACCGGTCGCGACCCCGATGGTGCTCAACGACAAGATGTTTCGGCGGTTACGCCCGGATCTCGAGAACCCGACCGCCGCGGACGCCGCGGAAGTGCTGCGGGCGCGCAACCTGCTGCCGGTGCCGTGGGTGGAGCCCGTCGACATCGCCAACGTGGCGGTGTTCCTGGCCTCCGAGGAGGCCCGCTACATCACGGGCACGCAGCTCGTCGTAGACGCCGGCCTGTCACAGAAGGCGACATGAGCAGCAGACCGGAAAAGCGGTCACCGTGCTCGCCGTGGCCGCGCGCTTCGCGCAGCAAGGCATCGCGGGGATGATGGGCAACGATGGCAGCGGCGCACCGGCGTATGAAGCGCTCACCCAGTCCGTTCGCCGACTGATCGACGCGACCATCCGCACCGAGGCCGGCGCCGGTACCGTTGTGGCGGCGAAGACGCACATTGATTGCGCGATAGAGCAATTGAGCGAAAGCCTGATGCCGGGCTCATTCGGTGTTCGCAACCCGTTCGACGGCCAACCTGTCACCTCCGGCAACGTCATGATCGGTGCACGCAACCCGGTCGCACCTCCGCTGGTAATCCACCGCGACGCCGGTGGTGCCGTGTGGACCGAAATCACACTCGGCGCCGCCTACGAAGGGCCTCCGGGGCATGTCCATGGCGGAGTGTGCGCGTTGGTCCTCGACCACGTCCTGGGCGCGACCGCGCACGAACCCGGTCGACCGGCCTACACCGGCACGCTCACCCTGCGCTATGTCCGGGGGACCCCGTTAGGTCTGGTGCGGGCAGAAGCGTGGGTCGAGCGCGTCGAGGGCGTGAAGACCTTCGCGAAGGGGCAGATAACCGATAGCCAAGGACTCACGGTCGGTGCGGAAGGCGTGTTCATAAAGCCGCGCGGTGCCCGTGACTGATGGCCTCACGGGCGATCGGTGACGGCGTCTGCCGAAATTCGATGCTGGTGTCGGTCCACCAATTTCAGCGCACGCGCGGCCTTCGCGGGGGCCGCGAGGACCGCGGTATGCGGCGCCCGGGATCCGCTGTGCTGCGGTGGTTGTGGGGCGGTCTCGGCGGGCTCGTCGAGTTCCGGCTCACCGGCGAGTGGTGACTCTTCGTCCCGGCGGCCCGACCGCAACCGATTCGTGGCGGCGACGGCGAGGACGGCGGCCGTGGCGGTGCCCAGCCCCTGCGCCCAGCCCAGCGGGCCGACCGGTGTGCAGCCCAGCAGTTGGCTGATCCCCGGGGTGCTGATCATCGCGGTGAACGCGGCGAACGAGCCGGCGGCGGTGAGTAGCACCAGGGGCGCGTGCGAGTCGACCACGGTCTGGCCGAGCTCGACGGCGACCAATGAGATCAGCGCGACGGTGGAGGCCCGCTGCGGCAGCCCGGTGACCGACGCCATCACCCAGGCCGTCGTGGCGGCGGTGGCGGTGAGCGCCCCCCGCGCGACAACGGTTCGCCGAAGCGCGCGTTCGTCGATGCCGCGGCCGACGCGTTGCACCGGCCCGGCGGGCGTGCTGACGGCGACCGCGGTCGCGGGCAGCGCGTCGGTGAGCATGTTGATCAGCAGCAGCTGCCGGGTGTTCAGCGGTGACGTGCCGGTGAGGGCCGTCCCGATGACCGAGAAAATCACCTCGCCGGCGTTGCCGCCGAGCAGGCCGGCGACGGCCGCCTGGACCCCGCGCCACAGCCGGCGTCCCTCGTCGATGGCGGCCACCAGCGTCTCGATGCGGCCGTCGGTGAGGACCAGGTCGGCGGTCGTATGGGCGGAGTCGCTGCCGCGCGCGACCACACCGACGCCGACGCTTGCCGCCCGGATCGCGGCGGCGTCGTTGGCGCCGTCGCCGACCATGGCGCTCACCCGCCCGGCGCGCTCGAGCGTCTGGACGACCTGCACCTTGTTCTCCGGCGACATCCGGGCGAAGATCACCCGCTCGGAGACCGCCCGCTGCTGATCATGCCGCGACAGCGCGTTCCACTCGGAGCCGGTGATCACCTGGTCCGCGCTCACCGACACCCCAAGTTCGCGGGCGATCGCGGTCGCGGTGACGGGATGGTCGCCGGTGATCAGCCGGATGGCGACGCCGCGGGCGGCCAGGTCCGCCAGCAACTGCGGCGCCTGGGGGCGCGGGGTGTCCGAGAGGCCCAGAAATCCGGTGAGCGTCAAGCCCGTCGCGCACAAACCGGTGATGGCGTCCGGGTCTTTGCGCAACGCTCGCGTCTGCGCCGCGCTCAGGCGGCGTTGAGCCACCGCGATCGTCCGCAGCCCCGCCGTCGTCAGGGCCGCGACCGCGCTGTCCACGTCCGGGTCCGCTTCCCCGCACGCCGCCAAGACCACTTCCGGTGCGCCCTTGACGGTCAACTGCGTGCCCGTCACCGACGCCGAGAACGCCCTGCCGGACCGGAACGGCAGGTGCGCGTCGGGCCCGGGTCGCGGGCCGGACCCCGCCGCGGCGTCCGCCGCCTTGATGATGGCTTCGTCGGTGGCGTGCACGTGGGGGTTGCCGTCGTCCGCCGGTGCGGCCTGGGCGGCGCACCGCAGGACGTCGTCGCGGGAATGGCCCGCCACCGGGTGCACCTCGGCGACGCGGAGCCGGTTCTCGCTCAGCGTTCCGGTCTTGTCGAAGCAGACCACCTCGACGCGACCGAGCGCCTCGGCGGCGCGCGGCACCCGCACCAGCGCCCCGCATTCGCCCAGCCGCTGGGCCGACGCGGATTGGGCGAGGGTGGCCATCAGCGGCATGCCCTCGGGGATGGCCGCGACGGCGACGGCGATGGCGCTGCCGAGGGCTTGGCGCAGACCGCCGGCGCGCAGCAGCCCGAGCGCGCCGACCAGGATGCCGCCGCCCGCGCTGAACGGGAAGGCGCGGCTCATCAGCTGGCTGAGTTGATGGTGCAGGCCGACGGTCGGCAGTTCACCGGACGCCAGTTCGGCCGCGCGGCGACTCTGGGTGTCGGCCCCGACCGCGGTGACCAGCGCGACCGCGGTGCCGGCCACCACGGTGGTTCCGGCGTAGATCATGCAGCGGCGGTCGGCCAGTTCGGCCCCGGGCGTGGGCTCGACCTGCTTTTGGACCGACAGCGATTCACCGGTCAGCGACGACTCGTCGACCTCGAGGTCGTGTGCCTCGATGACCCGAGCGTCGGCGGGCACCACCTCGTCGCTGCGAACCTCGATCACGTCGCCGGGCCGCAGCTGCTCGACAACGACTTCGCGGTAGCCGGGTGCGGCGTCGGATCCCCGGGTGACCACGCGGGCCGGCGGGGTCTGCTGAGCGAGCAGGCGGTTCAGCCGGTTCTCGGCCCGAAGCTGTTGGGCGGTCGACAGCAGCGCGTTTCCGGTCAGCACGGTGCCGACCAGCACCGCGTCGGTCGGTGAGCCCAGCACCGCGGTGGCCGCCGAACACAATCCGAGGATTGGCGTCAACGGGTCACCGGTCAACTCGGTGACGGCGGCCCTGGCGAACTCCCACGCAGCGGCGGGGAACCCGGCGCCGTCATGCGCGGAATCCGTTGCCGCAGAGGGTTCGTCGGGTTCACGCAGTGTTGCCAGCACTTCGCGGACCCGCTCGGCCGACATCGCGTGCCACTCGAACGCCGGCGCCGGCCGCGGCACGGGCGTGCGAATCGTGCCGAGCGCCAACAGGTAGCCCGACAGCAGGCCCGCGACGGCTCCGACGGTCACCGGGCCGGGACCGCGCAACCGGCGCACCCCGGGCACCATGAACAAGGCGCCCAGCGCCGATGCGCCCACCGAGATCGCGATGCCCTGCTGGCTCGCCCTCCTGGCCGCCGGTAACGCATGCAGCACCCGCCACGCTCCGGCCAGGTCGTCGAGCATCAGGTCGGCGGCCCAGGGCGGCGCAGCATCCGCGTCCGGCCGTATCCCCAGCGCCACGTCGGCGCGCGAAAGGGCTTGCGCACCTGAACAGGACAGCACCGCGACGGTGTGGCCGTCGCGCTGCAGCGCGGACACCGCATCGGCGAGCGCGCCGTCGATGTGGCCGTCGCCGACCGGGTGGACGTCGTCGAACGCGGGACGCAGGTCACCGAGCAGGTCGGTGTCGACGGACACCAGGCGCGCACCGGAGTCGCGCGCGCGGGTGATCAACGCCGACGCGAGAGGGTGTGGGGCCGGGGCGATCAGCGCCTCGACCGCACCGCCGCCATTGTCGGCGTCGTTGCAGGGTGGGGGAATCCGGTGCCAGCCTGGGGCCGGGCCGTCCTCGAGCAGCTCCTGAGCGCGGGTCCAGGCCGTCAGCAGGCCGTCGTCGCGGGCGCCGCGGACGCGAACCACCCGCATCTGGGCGCCACACAGCACGCGCGGATCGATCAGCAGTGCGTCGACCTTGTCGAGCCTGCGCAAACTTTCCGGCCGCAGCGGAAGCACCGCGTGGTGGTCTGCCAACCCTCGCCCGAGTGTGGCCGCGAACGCCTCATGGGTGGTGCGCATCGCCTTCGGCGAGGCCGCCAGCGCGGCGTTCGACGCCATGGTGACGTTGCGGGTGACGGCGCCGGTGAGGCCGACGCCGATCATCTGCACCCACGCCACCCGCTTCCCATGACGATCGATCGGGCCGGTCGGTGGGGGAACCGGGCGCACAAAACGATGCATCTCCGACTCATCTGCATGCCGGGCCAACTCCGGCTCGTAACGGGCCCATGCCCGCGCCGCGGCCCGGCACTCGGCGGCCTTGAACGCCTGCATCGCCAGGTCGACCGAGAGCTTCGCAGGTGACAGCGTGACAACATGTGCGGCGGTGCCGAACACCGACAACGCCGTGTCCGTCGCGCCGGGCCCGATCCCGCCCTCGAGCAGACGGCGCAGCCATGGTTGATAGTTCGCGATCGCCGACGCGGCCTCGACGGCGATCGGGGCCGCCGGCAACCGCAACGCCCGGCCCGCGACCGCGACCGCGAACCCGGCGGCGTTGACAGCCACCATCGCTCCGCGGGTGGCCATCAGCAGACCGTCACCGGGCAAGCTGTCCGCGCGCGTGGAATCGGCTGGACCGTAAGCAGTTTCGGCGTCGTCAAGCGCGGAGCAAAGCTCGTTGAGCGACGCCGCGTCGTCCATCTCGACGACCACCCGCGACAGCGGACGGTTCAGGCTCACTTTCGTGACGCCGGGCTGTGCCCGCAGCGCATCAACGGCGGCGCGCCCACGTGCCGCACCGTCCGCGCCGTCGAGCCCGCGGACCTCGATCCACAGGCGGCGGTCGCCCCGCCAGCACCGCCGGGTCAGCGTGGCGCGGGAAACCTCGCCCGAGAGCACCTGCGCGCCCACCCGAACCGGCAGCGTGACGACGTCGAGGCCGGCGGTGGCCAGCCGGCCGACCGCGTCGTGGACTCCCGCGGCGGCGCCGAGTCCCGTCGAGATCGCCCGCAGCGGCGAGAGCTGGCGCACGCGCAACCCCTTTCCCGCACATGACAAATGGTGGTGTCGCGGCCATCCGCAAGGGCGGTCGCCGACCGACGTTGCTCGCGACCGCAAACCCGACCAACCTAACCCGCGGTCATGGGCCCAGCAACTTGAAGCGGATGCGGGTAACGAACATGTAAAAAGTGGTCGCGGCTGTTAGGGGGCGTCAATCGAAATGTTCGGGTCGCCTGATTTAAGTCCGGAGCAAATCCCAAAGGGCCGTTGTGGTTACGCGTGCTCGTGGGTCCTAACGTGTGGGCTGGGTGGTGGTCCACTGCCGCGATCCCGACGACGAGGAGCAACCATGAGTGACATCGACGACCTGTCGACGCGGCTGCGCCGACTTGAGGACGAACGCGACATCGCCCGGCTGATCGCCTCCTACGGTCCGGCGGTGGATGCCGGCGACCCCGACGCCGCCGCGGGGCTGTGGGCGAGCGACGGCAGCTACGACGTCGACGGCCGGCGCATGGAGGGCCGGGCCGCCGTGCACGCCATGGTGAGTTCGTCGGCGCACCAGAAGCTGGTCGCCAAGGGGTGTTGCCATTTCCTGGGGCCGTGCGTCGTCACCGTCACCGGCGACTCGGCGGTGGCGGTGTGCGAATCCCTGGTGTTGGTTCGTGACCGGGAGGGGTACCGCGTATGGCGCTGTGCCGCAAACCATTTCGCCTTCACCCGGATCGACGGTCGGTGGCGGATCGGCGCGCGCACCACGCGGGTCCTAAACGGCGGTCCCGAGGCGCACGACCTGTTGACCAGGGGATTGGCGGGATCGGCCTAGCCGCGTACCTCGCTCGGGCGGTCGGCGCCTAACCCCGCGACAGAAACGCCAGCACAGCGCTTTCGAACGCCTCCCGGGCCTCGATCATCGCCCAGTGCCCGGAGTTGGGGAAGATGTGCAACTCGGCGTTGGGAATGGTGCGCATCGGGATGAGCGCCATGTCCGGCGGGCTCACCCGGTCGTCGCGTCCCCAGGTGAGCAGGGTGGGTGCGGTCAGCTTGTGCATGACGGCCCATGGCATCGGGCGATCGGAGGCGGCCATCGCGGCGTTCATCGCGGCGAAGGCCGCTTTCCCGTACATGCGGCGCGCGGCGGCCAGCGTGTCCGGGTCGGTGGCCAGCTCCCAGCGTTCCTCGACGAGTTCCTCGGTGATCAGCGCCTGGTCGTAGACCATCGACTTGAGCCAGTCGACGAGCCGCTGCCGGGTGGGGTCCTCGACGAATTCCTGCAGCAGCCGGATGCCCTCGCTCGGACTGGGGCTGAAGATGTTGGTCCCGATGCCACCGATGGTCACCAGCCGGTCGATGCGGTCGGGGTGGTGGGTGGCGAAGTTGATCCCGACGCCGCCGCCCATCGAGTTGCCGACGATGTGCGTTTTGTGGACACCGAGCGCGTCCAGGAAGGGCGACACGGTGCCGAACGCGGTGACCATCGGGTGGCCGCCGAAGTCGTCGCTGACGCCGAACCCGGGAAACTCCAGGATCAGGCAGCGAAAGCGCTCGGCGAAAACGGGCAGGATGCCGCGGAAGTTGCGCCACCCCGTGACGCCCGGGCCCGAGCCGTGCAGGAACAGCAACACCGGCGCGGATTCCGCACCGCAGTCGTAATAGCGCAGAGCGCCCTTGGGGGTGCCGATTTCGCGCAGGTCATGCTGCGCAACGGTGTTTGCCACGGATGTCACCTTGCCATGCCGTGACGGCACGGCCGGGCGGGGTTCCGCTCACCGGGTCGCGTCGTGTGTCGGCCCGCTGCAATTCAACAGCTCTTTGAGCGCGGCGGGAAACGCGTCGGCAAGGTCCCAGAGGTCGGTGACGAGATCGGGACACGAGATGAGGCCGACGCCGAGCCGCCCGTTGAGCGACATGACGGTGATGTTGAGCCCGGCGCCCGCGATGATCGGACCGAGCGGGTACATCGCGTCGAGCCGGCAACCCAGGAAGTAGAGCTGTTCCTGCGGGCCGGGCACGTTGGACATCACCAGGTTGTGCGGCGGTTTCTCGGGCAGGGGTATCCGGGGCAGCAGCCTTGCGGCGCCGAACAGGGTCTGCCCGGCCACCTGCGTCCAGTCCTGCAGCAGGCTGGGCCCCATGGCGGCGGCGTGGTCCTTGGCCGCGGCGTTGCCGTCGGCGATGCTGCTCAATCGTTCGGCGGGATCGTCGATATGGGTTTCGAGCCGGCAGAGCATCCAGGTGGTCTGGTTGCGGCCCGGCCGGTCGGATCTGCCCCGCACCGAGACCGGCACGGTGGCCACCATGGGCTTGTCCGCCAGCTCGCCGCGGTCCAACAAGAACTGTCGCAACGCCCCCGCGCACAGCGCCGACACCACGTCGTTGATGGTGATGCCGAACCTGTTCTTGACCTTTTTGACGTCCTCGAGGTCCAGGGTGGTCAGGGCGACGTTGCGGCGCCGGGTGAACCGCCCGTCGAACGCCGTGGCCGGCCCGGCGAACGGGGCGGCCATCGTGTGTCCACCGCCGCGGGCGCGCAGAAGCGTTTGTGCCAGCGTCAGCGCGGTCGCGGGCACCACCTTGGCCAGGCGCCACGGCCGCAGCCCCGCGGATATCAGCCCCGACGCGGCGATCTGCAGGGGATGTGCCGCGCCGGCGCGGGTGACGGGTTCCGGCGCAGGAGCGTCCGGCACGCTGCTGCACAGCTGGGCCAGGAGGGTAGCGCCGCCCACCCCGTCGACCACCGCGTGGTGAACCTTGAGGACGACGGCCAGTGCCTCGCCGCCGTGCAGGCCCTCGATCACCCACATGTCCCACAGCGGGCGATCGCGATCCAGGGGGAGCCCGGCGAGGTGACCGCAGATCTCCGCTAACTCCCGGGGTCCGCCGGGTGCCGGCACGGCAGCGCGGTGCAGGTGGCGTCCGAGGTCGAAATGAACGTCGTCGGCCCAGACCGGATGGCCGAAGTTCAACTGGCTGTCGGCCAGCTTGAGACGGAATTCCGGCACCGCGTCCAGCCGCGCCGACAGCGAGTCCCGAAACCGGTCGAAGGTGTAGCCGCCCGGCATGGTCTCGGGACCCATCTCCAGCACACAGCAAACATTCAAGGGCTGCGTCGGTGATTCCAGGTTGAGGAAGAATGCGTCTAAGCCACTAAGTCGTTGCACATCTGCTCGTCTCGTCGGTGCGGTAATGACCGCTGGTCACATGGCCCGCGTTCAGCCCACGCCCCACCGGCGAACGCAATCAGGATCAGCCGCAAGTCTGTAGGTGTGATCTTTATCTGTAGCCGTTTAGCGGCCCGCGGCAAACATTATCAGCCAGACATTCAACGGATTCGCCACCGGCGTTCATCTCCGCTCGGGCCGGGCCATGGCCGAGTCGGGGGCCGCCCAGTCGGTCGACACCTTCCGATGCTTGATCAGCCAGGCGTCGCCGTCGGGCACCAACGTGTCGCGGTACCGACCGCAATGGTCGAGCCCGACGTGGGTGACCACGGTGAAGTACGACGAGACGTGCGCCGCGTCGCGAGTCATTGCGGTGAACAACACGTTGGTGAGGAGGTGCCGGACGATCGGTTTGGCGCCGGCTTCCCGGGCGACGTCGACCCCGCGCAGGAAGGTGGCGATCGCCGATCGCCCGCGTAGCGGCTCCATGCCGCGAATCTCCAGGACGCCGTCCGCGCAGAACGTCTCGGCCAGGCCGTTCACGTCGCCGGCGTCACCCGACCAGTTGTATCGCGCGAGCGTGTCGCGGATCCGCTCGCGCGCAACCAGTTCCCACATCTCCACCGTCGTGACTCCTCGGGCGCAGCTTAACCCGGGCCGCAACCGTTACTTGACGATGTGGGGCCGGAAGCCCTGTGGCGCAGCCGGTGTCACGCCGTTCAGGTCGAAGACCGCGATCAGGGCACGCAGCAGGGCGGGGGACCAGTCCTCGAAGGGTTGCGCGTCCAGTCGATCGAGGACTTCAGCGCGG
Source organism: Mycobacterium paraseoulense (assembly GCF_010731655.1). Lineage (NCBI taxonomy): Bacteria > Bacillati > Actinomycetota > Actinomycetes > Mycobacteriales > Mycobacteriaceae > Mycobacterium > Mycobacterium paraseoulense. The sequence goes on from NZ_AP022619.1 coordinate 677,730, forward strand.
AGATAGTCGATACCCGACGGCTGCCGAGGGTCGCTCATCGCACACCCCGATGGCACACGGGATCCGGTTCGGTGGTCAACGAGCCAGCTCCCTTCGATTTCTGGCGTCGACGCTAAATGCGCCGCCTCGCCCTTGTACAGCCAACTGAGCAGATTCAAATGTCTCTCAAGGAAATCCCTCGTGCCCACGTCAACCTGGCGGCCGGCGCCCGGTATTCCGCGGCGGGAATGAATTCCGGCGCAGGGCGGTAGAACACGGCATGGAACTCAATGCCGCCGCCCGCCAACTCATCGGCGGGGGCGCCGATGCCACCCTGGTGACTCTCAACCCCGATGGCAGCCCCCAAGTCAGCCTCGTGTGGGTCGCGTTGGAGTCGACGCCCGACGGAGACGAACTCGTCACCGCGCACCTTGCCGCGCACAAGAAGGTGCGCAATGTCCGCAACGACCCCCGGGTGGCCCTCACCATCGTGGCGCTGGACAAGGCGGGCCAGGGGATGCGGCCCTACCTCTCCATCGTCGGGACGGCACGGATCGTCGAGGGCGGCGCACCCGAGCTTCTCGCGCAACTCAACCCGGTCCTGGGCGATCCGAACACGAAGTTCCCGCCGGACGGCGCGCCGCCCGGGTTCCTGACCCGCATCCGCATCGACAAGCTCGGCGGCATCGGCCCCTGGGCATCCTGACACTCGATTTTGCCACTTCCGCGACGGCGGGTAGCGGAATACAGTGAGTGGGTGACGACGGGCGAAGACGGCAGGCATGTGCGCACCTGTCCTCTCTGTGAAGCCATGTGCGGCTTGGAGATTCAGGTCGACGGCGGCAGGGTCACCGGCATCCGGGGAAACCGCGACGACGTGTGGAGTAAAGGGCACATCTGCCCGAAGGGCGTCTCGCTCGCGGCAATCCACGACGACCCGGACCGCATCCGCTTGCCCATGATCAAGGTCGACGGGCAATGGCACGAGGTCAGCTGGGACGCGGCGTTCCGCCGCTGCTCCGAGTTGCTGACGCCGGTGATCGAGAAATACGGGATCGGCGCGGTCACCGCCTACACCGGTAACCCGCTGGCGCACTCGTTTTCGCTGGCCCGGTACGCGGGCGTGCTGATGGGAATGTCCGGGATACCGGTCACGTATTCGCCGGGGACGGTGGACCAATGGCCGAAGAACCTGTCGTCGCACCTGATGTACGGACTGTGGTGGAACTTCCCCGTGCCTGACATCGAACGCACCGACCTGATGGTCATCATGGGCGCCAACCCGGCGGCGTCCCAGGGGTCCCTGCTGGCCGCGCCGGATGTGATGGGCCTGATCGAGGCGATCCGCAAGCGCGGCAAGGTGATCGTGATCGACCCGGTACGCACGCAGACCGCGGCCCGCGCCGACGAGTGGCTGCCCATCGCGCCGGGGACCGATGCCGCGCTCCTGTTGGCCGTGGCGCACACGCTGTTCGACGAGGACCTGATCGATCCCGGGCCACACGTCGACGGGATCGACACGATGCGCCGAGTGGCCGCCGATTGGCCGCCCGAACGGGTCAGCGCGGTCACCGGCGTCGATGCGGACCGCATCCGGCTCCTGGCCCGCGAGCTGGCCGGAACCCGGAAGTCGGTGGTCTACGGCCGAATTGGGCTGTGCAATCAGGAGTTCGGCAGCCTGGCGAGCTGGCTGGTCGACGTCATCAACATCTTGACCGGCCACTTCGACGTGCCCGGGGGAGCGATGTTTCCCAAGCCGGCGGCCTGGTCGATCACGACGCAGCCCCTGCCCGGGCTCGAGGGCGGCCTCCCGGAATTCGGTCGCTGGCACACCCGGGTGCGCGGCGCGAAGGAAGTGCTCGGCCAGGCGCCGGTGTCCTGCATGGCCGAGGAGATCGCCACTCCCGGCGAGGGTCAGCTCAAGGCGCTGATCACCGTTGCCGGCAACCCGGTCTTGTCCACCCCGGGCGGTGACAAGCTCGACGAGGCGCTGCCCATGCTGGAAGCGATGATCTCCGTTGACCTTTGGCTCAACGAGACGACGCGGCACGCCGACGTGATCCTGCCCGGGCTATCCCCGCTCGAGCAGCCGCACCACGACGACCTGATCCTGCTTTTCGCGATCCGCAGCATCGCGAATTACTCGGCGCCGGTTTTCGATCCGGGGGACCGCCCGCACGAATGGGAGATCCTGATCAGGCTGACCGGCCTGTGCACCGGCACACCGGCCGAGGATGTCGACGTCGCCGCGATCGACGATGGTTTCTTCGACTACCTGGCCTTCACCCGCGGCCTCGACGGCGCGGAGATCCGCAAGCTGTACGACCGGGGCGGCCCCGAGCGGATGCTCGACCTCACGCTGCGAACCGGCCCGTTCGGGGACCAGTACGGCAAGAACCCCGGCGGGCTGACGTTGGACCTGCTCAAGGCGAACCCGAACGGCATCGACTTCGGCCCGATGGTCCCGCAACTGCCCGACATCCTCGGCACCCCCGACAAAAAGATCCGGCTCGCCCCGCAATACCTGCTCGATGACCTGCCCCGGCTGACCGCCCGAATGGAGCGACCGGCCGAACCGCTGGTCCTGGTGAGCCGTCGGCACCTGCGCTCGAACAACACCTGGCTACACAACGTGCCCGCGCTGATGAAGGGAAAGGACCGGTGCACCTTGCTGATCCATCCCGACGATGCGGCGCGTTGCGGCGTCACGGACGACGACATCGTCACCGTGAAGTCGGCGGCCGGGGAAATCAAAGTGCCCGTGGAGGTTACCGACGCGATCAAACCGGGAGTGGTGTCGATGCCCCACGGGTGGGGACACGGCAAGCCGGGCACGCGCATGGCGGTGGCCAACAGCTCGCCGGGGGTCAACACGAATGTGCTTTCCCCACCGACGTTAATCGACGAGCCGTCCGGAAACGGCGCGCTCAACGGCATACCGGTCACGGTCATCGACGACCAGGCCCGATTCCGGCCCGCAGACACCCTGAGTACCTGACGCGCATCCGCCGCCACCCCCTGGGTTGGTAAACGGCAAGCGTCCGTATGTGGTTCATCTCACCAAGGGGACGTTCGGGTGAACCGGGGAGGGAAGCGGGTCGTCGGCATAGGCATGACTGCAACAACGCATCTCACATCGCCGCGCCGGACCGCTCACCGCGAGCAGCCCGCACCGCACATCGCCGGGGCGGCGGTGGCATTCACCCCGCACCGCTACAACCAGGACGACGTCGCTCGCGAGCTGACCGAATTCACCGATCCGCGGTTCCTGCGTTTCGCGCAAACGACGGGGGTCGACCACCGCAACCTTGCGCTGCCGCTGTCGCGTTACCCACAGTTGAGCGGTTTCACCGAAGCGAACGACGCCTATCTCGAGGTCGCCGTCGATCTCGGCGAGCGGGCGATACGGTCGGCGCTGTCCGACGCGGGCATCGAGCCGCACGAGGTGGACACCATCGTGATGGTCTCCAGCACCGGCATCGCGGTGCCCACCATCGACGCACGGCTGATGGCCCGAATCGGCCTGCGGCCCAACATCAAACGCGTCCCGCTGTTCGGTCTCGGCTGTGTCGCGGGAGCGGCCGGCATGGCGCGTGTGCACGATTACCTGCATGGTTACCCGGGGGATGTGGCCGTGCTTCTGTCGGTCGAGTTGTGCTCCCTCACGCTCCAGCGCGACGACACCTCGATTCCCGCCCTCATCGGTGTGTCGCTGTTCGGCGACGGCGCCGCCGCGGTGGTCACCACGGGTGCCGACCGAATCCCTCTGGGCCGCAGCGACCGTCGAGCGCCGCGCATCCTGGGGACCCGCAGCCGCGTAATTCCCGAGACCGTTGACGTCATGGGGTGGAACGTCGGTTCCAACGGGTTTCAGCTCGTGATGTCGCGCGACGTGCCGAAGATGGCCGAGGTCCATCTCCGGGAAGAGGTCGACGGATTCCTCGCCGACCACGGCCTGTCCCTGTCGGACGTCTCGACGTGGGTATGTCATCCCGGTGGTCCTAAAGTCCTCGACTCGATCGAGGACGCGCTCGGGCTACCGGCAGAGGCGTTGGCCCACAGCCGAAACTCGATGCGCGACAACGGCAACATCTCCTCGGCATCCGTGCTGGACGTCCTGCGCCGGACCATCGCCGAGCCGCCGACCGACGGGGCGTTCGGGGTCATGCTGGCAATGGGCCCGGGCTTCAGCTTCGAGCTGCTGCTGCTGCAGTGGTGACGGGCGAGCCCATGTATTACTACCTGTTCATTCTGGCTATCGGCGCCGAACGACTGGTCGAGCTGGCCGTGGCGCAACGGAACACCAAATGGTCGCTGGCGCACGGGGGCAAGGAATTCGGCCGTGAACACTACCCGGCGATGGTCAGCATGCATGCGCTGCTGCTGGTTTCGTGTGTCGTGGAGACCTGGGTCTTCGGCCGGCCGTTCATCGGATGGCTGGGCTGGCCGATGCTCGCGGTCGTGGCGCTGAGCACGGTGGTGCGCTGGCGCTGCGTGAGCGTGCTCGGCAGGCACTGGAATCCGCGGCTCATCGTGATTCCGGGCGCGCCGTTGGTTCGCGAAGGCCCGTATCGATGGGTGCGCCATCCCAACTACGCGGCGGTCGCAGCGGAGGTGGCCGCGCTGCCGCTAGTCCATTCGGCGTGGCTGACGGCGATCGTGTTCAGCCTCGCGAACGCGCTGGTGCTCACCGTCCGGATCCGTGCGGAGAACGCCGCATTGGGCCTGGTGTGAGGACGGCCAAGCGATCAGGGCGCGACGGGACGATTCGTCCACTCGCGATCGGGCCGGCGCGACGAGCGGTACCAGCCGCCCGCCGCGCCGGTGCCGCCGTCGGTCGGGACGGTGTGGCCGGTGACGAACGCCGAAAGATCAGACGCCAGGAACAGGATCACGCGGGCCTGATCCTCGGGAACGCCCATGCGGCCGACCGGAACCCACTGCGGCCACTGCGCCTGCTCGTCGGCCGAGAGCCACTGCGAGTAGGGCACCTGTAGCGATTCCGTGACGTCCGGGGCGATCGCGTTGACCCGCACCCCATGCCCGCCCACCTGCACCGCAAGGCTGCGAGTGAACTGGATGACGGCGGCCTTGAACGCGGCGTAGACCGGATCTTCCGGGTAGCCGCGCAGACCCTCGACGGAGGAGACGTTGACGATCGCGCCGGCCCGCCGGGCGACCATCGCCGGCAGGAATGCGTGGGTGACCAGGAAGACGTGATGCAGGTTGATCCGGTAGAGCTCGTCCCAGAATCGGGGGTCGGTGTCGACGAAGTTTCCCGGATGCCGCAGCCAGTGGCCCACGTTGTTGACCAGCACGTCGACCCGGCCGTTGCGATCCAGCACCGATCGGGCCAGGTCATCGACCGCGTCCGCGTCCCGGACGTCGCTGACCACCGCCACGGCCGACCCGCCCGATGCCGCGATGTCGTCGACGGTCCCGGCGGCCAGCGCGGCGTCGACGTCGACGATGACCACGTGCGCGCCCTGTTCGGCGAACAGCCGTGCGGTGGCCGCACCGATGCCGCCGCCACCGCCCGTCACCACCGCCACCCGGTCGCAAAGCAACCGGTCAGCGCGCGTTTCGCCGTTCATCGCTCATATCTTGGGCCACCGCTCGGAGATCGGCGAGACCCGGGTGGCGAAAACGCCGGAATGGCCCCTGATACCCACCCGTCCCGGCGATAAACCGTGACGTACGCAACATTCGTGCCGTCTTCATCCGCAGTTTTTCTTCGCCGCCCGCGGGTATTCCGTCCGCACTTGGCACGAAGGAGGGATTGCATGGTTAATACCACCGGTCCACACCGTGTATTGCCAAGTGGCGCAGTGAAGCGGCGAGTTCACCATCGCCACAGCCCGCAATCGGTCGCCGTCTCGCTGGCCAGCAGGCTGATCGTGAAGAACACCGTGCGCGCCTGGGCCGTTACGCCGAACTTGCGCTGGCCATTCGACTACATCGACAGTTTCGCGGGATTGGTGCCGCGCTTTGGCATCTCGGCGGACATCGAACCGGTGCAACTGGAAGACTGTGCCGCCGAGTGGGTTTGCGCCCCCGGTGCGTCGACGGACCGGGCCATCCTCTATCTGCACGGCGGTGCGTTCCTCACCTGCGGCCTGAACACGCATCGCTCGGTGGTCACCCGCTTGTCGCAGGCGGCGGACGCCGCCGTGCTGACCCTGGGATACCGAAAGCTGCCCTCGCATCACATCACCGACGCGATCGACGACGGGATGAGCGGGCTGCGCTGGCTGCAGGACCGCGGCTTCGACGGCGACCAGGTGGTCGTCGCGGGCGACTCGGCCGGCGGCTATCTCGCGTTCATGACCGCGTTGTCGGCCATTCGGACCGGGCTGATGAGGCCGGCGGGGATTGCGACCATCTCCCCGTTCACCGACGCCGACCCGGCCCGAAAGCTGCGGCACCGCAACGCGCGCAAGTGCTCGATGTTCACCCGCGGGGCGTTGTCGGTGTTCGCCGAGTACCTCAGCCAGGCAAAGGTTTTGGAAGGGGCGGGGGAGTCCACTGTGGCTTCGCCGGTGGACGCCGATCTGTCCTCCTTGCCGCCGGTGACGATTCACGCCAGCTCCGACGAGCTGCTGCTTCCTGACGCCGAACTGATGGCAAAGCGCTTGGAGGCCAGCGGAGTTCCATGCGATCTGCACCTTTGGGACGGTCAGATTCACGATTTCCCGCTGGCGGCGGACATCCTGCCGGAAGGAAGGCGGGCGATTCGCTACCTCGGCGATTTCGTCAAGGACGTCACCGCCGTGCCCGTGCCGTGGCGTCGCGGCCTGCGCACCGCGGCCGTGGCCGGCTGACGCACTCGCGGAAGCCGTTGGGCCGCAGTCGAATCCCGAAATCATGAGGCGCCGGTGCTGCCCGTCGCCGTACTCCGGGTGCGTCACCACCGTCTCGTGCCGGTCGTGCCGGTCGGGGCCGGAGGCCTCGATGGGAACGCCGAGTCCGGCAGTGTCGCGGGGCGTCGGTGGTGCCGCGCTCGCTGCCCCACGGGATCGGTCGCCCACACGCACCGACGGTGCGCCACCCACCGTCCGCGACGCGGCGTGGCGCATGGCGGTTGCCCGGTCGGGATTCGCCGACCCAGATCCGCGCGCCTGCCGATACAGTTGGTCGTAATGAGCCGACCAGCCCCACCTGTGTTGACCGTGCGGTACGAAGGGTCCGAGCGCACGTTCGCCGCAGGCAACGATGTCGCGATCGGGCGTGACCTTCGCGCCGACGTCCGCGTGGCACATCCCCTGATCTCCCGTACGCATCTCATCGCCCGATTCGACCAGGGCCGATGGATGGTCATCGACAACGGCAGCCTCAACGGCCTGTTCGTCAACCACCAGCGCGTGCCCATGGTCGACATCCATGACGGCCTGCGCGTCAACGTCGGCAACCCCGACGGCCCGGCGTTGACCTTCGAGGTCGGCCGCCACCAGGGCTCGGCCGGGCGGCCCCCGCTGACGACGTCGATCCCGATCGTCAACCCGGCCAGCGCGGCCAGCCCGCGCGCGCCCCACCCGCCGCCGCCCGGCGCGCACTGGCCCGGCCAGCCCCAGCAGCCGGCCTCGGCCCCGTTCCGGCAGGCCACGCAGCCCCCCAGCGGCCCGCAGCCCCGCCACCCGACCGGCGGCCATCCGGCGGCACCGCCCAGCGGGGCCCAACAGGCCCCGCACATCTACCGCCCGCAGCCCATGAACGGCCCGCCGTCACAGCCCGGCCAGCCGACCGGGCTGGAAACCGGACGGGTCGGCGGTGACGCGTCGAACATCGCGACGTCGATGATGAAGATCCTGCGGCCCGGCAGGGCGGCGGAGTCGGCGCCGGGTGCGATCAAGATCGGCCGGGCCAACGACAACGACATCGTCATTCCCGAAGTGCTGGCCTCGCGCCATCACGCCACCTTAGTCCCGACGCCGCACGGCACCGAGATCCACGACAACCGCAGCATCAACGGAACCTTCGTCAACGGCGCGCGGGTCGACTCGGCCGTGCTGCATGACGGCGACGTCGTCACGATCGGCAACATCGACCTCGTCTTCGCCGGCGGCACGCTGGCCCGCCGCGACGAGAGCGCGACCGCGACCCCCACGGGTGGGCTGGACGTGCGCAGCGTGTCGTGGACGATCGAGAACAACAAGACGCTGCTGGACGACATCTCGCTGGGCGCGCAGCCCGGAACACTGACGGCCGTCATCGGGCCGTCCGGGGCGGGCAAGTCGACGTTCGCCCGGCTGGTCGCGGGGTATACGCACCCGACCAGGGGCACGGTCGCGTTCGAGGGCCACAACGTGCACGCCGAGTACGCCTCGCTGCGCAGCAGGATCGGCATGGTGCCCCAGGACGACGTGGTGCACGGGCAGCTGACGGTGCAGCAGGCGTTGATGTACGCCGCCGAGCTGCGGCTGCCGCCCGACACCACCAAGGACGACCGGGCCCAGGTGGTCGCCCGGGTCCTCGAAGAACTCGAGATGACCCAGCACCTGCACACCCGGGTCGACAAGCTGTCCGGCGGTCAGCGCAAGCGCGCGTCGGTCGCACTCGAGCTGCTGACCGGGCCGTCGCTGCTGATCCTCGACGAGCCGACCTCCGGCCTGGACCCCGCGCTGGACCGCCAGGTGATGACCATGCTGCGTCAGCTGGCCGACGCCGGCCGCGTGGTGCTCGTCGTCACCCACTCGCTGACCTACCTCGACGTCTGCGATCAGGTCCTGCTGCTGGCACCCGGTGGCAAGACCGCCTTCTGCGGGCCGCCCAGCCAGATCGGCTCCGCCATGGGCACGACGAACTGGGCCGACATCTTCAGCACGGTCGCGGGCGACCCGGACGGCGCCAAGGCGCGGTACCTGGCGCGCACGGGCCCGCAGCCGCCGCCGCCGCCGGCCCAGCAGCCCGCGGACCTGGGCGACCCGTCGCACACCAGCCTGTTCCGGCAGTTCTCGACGATCGCGCGGCGGCAGGTCCGGCTGATCTTCTCCGACCGCGGCTACTTCGTCTTCCTCGCGGTGCTGCCGTTCATCATGGGCTCGCTGTCCATGTCGGTGCCCGGCAACGTCGGGTTCGGCATCCCCAACCCATACGGCGCCGCGCCCAACGAGCCCGGGCAGATCCTGGTCCTGCTCAATGTCGGCGCGGTGTTCATGGGGACGGCGCTGACCATCCGCGACCTGATCGGCGAGCGCCCGATCTTCCTGCGCGAACAGGCGGTCGGCCTGTCCACCAGCGCCTACCTGCTGGCGAAGGTCTGCGTCTACACGGTGTTCGCGGTCATCCAGTCGGCAATCGTGACGATCATCGTGCTGATCGGCAAGGGCGGTCCGACCCAGGGTGCCGTGGCGCTGGGCCGGCCGGGTCTCGAACTGTTCGCCGACGTCGCCTTGACGTGCGTAGCCTCGGCGATGCTCGGGCTGGCGTTGTCGGCCATCGCCAAGTCGAACGAACAGATCATGCCGCTGTTGGTGGTGGCGGTCATGTCGCAGCTGGTGTTCTCCGGCGGCATGATCCCGGTGACCGGGCGGCTCGGGCTGGACCAGATGTCCTGGGCGACTCCCGCGCGCTGGGGATTCGCGGCCTCAGCCTCCACCGCCGACCTGACCAAATTGGTGCCCGGTCCGCTCAGCCCGAAGGACTCGCACTGGCGTCACACGCCCGGCGCATGGTGGTTCGACATGGCCATGCTGGTGGTGATCAGCGTGTTCTACCTGAGCTTCGTCCGCTGGAAGATCCGGCTACGGGGCGGCTGAGCCTGCGCCCGGTCAGGCTCCCTTTCGGATCACCTGCTCGGCCGCGGCGCGCATGCGGTCAGACAACTGCAGCAGCGCATGCTCGCCCACGCCGAGCGGAAGCGTGTATGCCAGTTGCCGCAATTCGACCGCATAGTTGCGCATGTCTTCGCGGAGGCGTGTCTCAACAGTGGGCATGACATCTCCCTCGGGCTGCGGCCGGGCAAAGGTCCTGGTCCGCGTCGACCAGCCGATCCGAAAATTTTTGCAGCCATGCCGCGGATCTGCGAGAGCGCCGATGCGAATTAACGGAAGTTTGACAGCGTATTTACAGTCGGCGCCGGGACCGTCGGTGCCACCGGAGGTAACGCCACGGCGAAATCCGGGGCGCGATCTCGCCGCCGCGTTACGCTGGCGCTGCTTGGTGTAAGGCCGGCAGAAAGGCACAGGCGCCCGAATGGATTTCGAACTCGACGCCGGGCAGCGAGCCTGGCTGGCCGAGGTCCGCGAATTCCTGCACGAGAACGTCACCCGCGAGCTGCGAGCCGAGCTCGCCGAGCACGACCTGGAGTTCCCCGGCGGCGAGGTGGCGCGGTTCCGTCGCAAGATCGGGGAGAAGGGCTGGTTCGGGCTGAACTGGCCGCGCGAGTACGGCGGTCTCGGCCTCGGCGCCGTTCACCTGCATCTGCTGATGAGCGAATTCGAGTACTGGGGCGTCCCCGGGCCCGACCTGACGGTCACCTCCGTCGCACCGATGATCATGCGGCACGGCACCGAGCAGAACAAATCCCAATGGCTGCCGCTGATCGCCAGAGGCGAAATGATTTGCGCCGTAGGGTATTCCGAGCCCGACGCCGGTACCGACCTGGCCAACCTGCGCACCAGCGCGGTCCGCGACGGCGACGAATGGGTGATCAACGGCACCAAGATCTGGAACAGCGGCGCGCAACGCGCCACCCACGAGTGGCTGTGCGTGCGCACCGATCCCCACGCCGTGCGCCATCGCGGCATCTCGGTCATCGTCATCGGACTCGACAGTCCCGGGGTGACGATCCGGCCCCTGTACGCGTGGTCGGGCTATCGCACCAACGAGGTGCACTTCCGCGACGTCCGGGTGCCGGTCACCAACCTGGTCGGCGAAGTCAACCGCGGCTGGACGTACATCACCGGCGCACTGGATCTGGAACGCGGCGCGCTGACCAACGCGGGCGACCTGCGTCGCGCCGTGGAGGAATTGCGCGAGCTCGCGCGGCGGCCGCGCCGTGACGGCACGGTGTCCTACGAGAGCCCGTCGCTGCGGCGCCGGCTCGCGCAGGCCGAGGCCGACGTGGCCGTGGCCACGCTGATGGGCTACGAGGCCGCCTCGATCCTCGACACCGGCGTCATCCCGTCGGTGGAGGTCAGCGTCGAAAAAGTGTTCACCAGCGAGCTGCGCCAGCGCATCGCCCTGCTCGCGCTCGACCTGCTCGGGCCGGACGGCCTGCTGGCGCACCGCAGCGATCAGGCGCCGCTGGCCGGCACCTTCGAGCGGCTCTACCGGGCCGCGCCCCTGATGCGTTTCGGCGGCGGGACCAACGAGGTGCTCCGCGACATCGTCGCCCAGCGTGGGCACAAGATGCCCAGCTATGGGCGCTGACGCATGAGAGCGACGCCCACCGGCGAACAGCGCGAGTTCGCTTCCTCGCTGCGCGCCCTGCTGGCCGCCGAGTGTTCCGTGTCGCTGGTGCGCGCACTCAACGAACCGGCCGCCGACCGTCGCATCCCGCGGCTGTGGAAGGCGCTGACCGACGCCGGTGTTCTCGGGCTGGCCATCGGCGAGGAATACGGCGGCTCCGGCGGCTCGCTGGACGATCTCGCCGTCTTCTACACCGAGGCCGGCCGCGCGCTGTGCCCGACGGCCGTCCACAGCAGCATCCACGCCGCCCTCGCGATCGATCAGCTCGGCCGCCCGGAGGCCAAGCAGGCCTGGCTGCCGCGCCTGGCGTCCGGCGCCGTCCGCGGCACCACCGCGCTGTGGGGCGCGCACGACGCCGCGGTGGTGTCGCCCGCGCTGCGGGCCGAGCCGGCGTCCACGCGATGGCGGCTCAACGGCGCCGCGGACTACGTCGCCGACGCCGACGCCGCCGATGTCATCGTGATATCGGCTGCGGCGCAATCGTGTTCGCTGGTGTTTCTCATCGACACCCGTGCACCCGGTGTGACGATGGAACCGCTCGCCATGGCGGGCGGGCACCGGGCATGCAGCGTGCGCTTCGACGACGTCACTGTCGGCGCCGACGCGCTGGCGGGCGAGGTCACCGCCGCGGCCTTGCGGCGCCTGGCCAACACGGCGGTGGCATTGGGGTCGCTCGACCTGGTGGGGGTCGGGCAGGCCGTCATCGAGCGCACCGTCGACTACACCAAGCTCCGGCACCAATTCGGCCGGCCCATCGCGTCGTTCCAGGCCGCCCAGCACTTGGTCGCCGACATGCACATCGCCCTGGCGGCGGCGCGGCTGGCCGCCCACGCGGCGGTCTTCTGGATCGCCCGCGGCCGCACGGCGACGAGGGAGACGGCGATCGCGCGCATGCACGCCGCCGGCGCGGCCAGGTTGATCACCCTGGATGCCCACCAGTTGCACGGCGGCATGGGGTATGTCACCGAGACCGACCTGCACCTGTGGTCCGAACGGGCGCGGCTGGGCTCGACGTGGGGCGGCGGAACCGATGTCGCCGCGTCGTGGCTCGAGGAGACGTTGGACGAGAACACCGAGGAGCGCCGGTGAGCGAAAACAGCCTGATCGACGCGGAGTCGGCGTCGCGCGTCGGCACGGTCGCCGCCACGGCGACGGGCGAGGTGAACCGGCGCGACTGGCAACGGTGGGCAGCGGCGATCGGCGACCATAATCCGTTGTGGTTCGATCCGGAGTACGCCAGGGCCAACGGCTTTCGCGACATCATCTGCCCGCCCCTTTTCCTGCAGTACGCCGTGCTAGGTGTCACGCACCTCGAGGCCCTGCGGCCCGACGGCTCCTCTGGCGCGATCTCGGGCAGCCTCGCGTTTCCGCGCGCCCCCAAGCGGATGGCCGGTGGGGAGAGCTTCGCCTTCCACCTACCCGCGTACCACCGCGACGAGGTGGAGATGGTGCGCAGCATCGCTTCCATCGTTGAAAAGCAGGGCCGCTCCGGCAGATTCGTTCTGGTCACCTGGCACACCGTGTACCGCAATCAGCACCAAGACCTGCTCGCCGAAGCGTCGACGTCGATGATCGCCCGCCCCTAGGAGCGCCATGACCGGCCAAGTCTTTTACGAGGACGTCGAGGTGGGCCAGCGCATGCCAGAGCTCACCGTGAGCGTCGACGAGACGCAGTTGTTCTTCTTCAGCGCCGCCACCTACAACGGTCACCGCATCCACTACGACAAGGATTGGGCGCGCACGGTCGAAGGTTACGACGACGTCCTGGTCCACGGCCCGTTGCAGGCCGCGCTCCTCGGCCGGGCCATCGGGGACTGGATCGGCGGGCGCGGCCGGCTGGTGTCCTTCGCCGTGCAGAACCGGGCGGTCGCCCACCCCGGCCAGCCGCTGACCTTCGGCGGCACGGTCACCGGCAAACGGCTCTCCGACGAAAGCGCGGGGCTGGTGGACCTCGAGATCGCCGGCCGCCGGGGGGAGACGGTGCTGACGCCCGGAACGGCGACCGTCGAGCTGCCCCGACGCGGAAACCGGTCGTGACCGGCCTGCGCGGCGAGGCCGCGATCGTCGGCATCGCCGAACTGCCGGCCGAACGCCGTCCCACCCGCACGCCGCTGTTCACCCTCGACCAGTACGCGTTGCTCGCCAAGATGGTGATCGAGGACGCCGGCGTCGACGCCGCACGCGTCAACGGCTTGCTGACCCACGGCATCGCCGAGTCGGCGATGTTCGCGCCGGCCACGCTGTGTGAATACCTCGGGCTGGCACTGGATTTCGGCGAGCGGGTCGACCTCGGCGGGGCCACTGCGGCGGGCATGATCTGGCGGGCCGCGGCCGCCGTGGAGCTCGGTATCTGCGACACGGTGCTGGCCGTGGTGCCCGGATCGGCATCGCAACCGCAGTCCGAGAAGCGGCCGCCGCCGGCCCCGAATTGGTACGGGGCGTCGTCGAACAACTACGGGTCCCCGCAGGCGGAATTCGAGATCCCCTACGGCAACGTGGGGCAGAACGCGCCGTATGCGCAGATCGCCCAGCGCTACGGCGCCGAGTTCGGCTACGACCCCGCGGCGGTGGCCAAGATCGCCGTCGACCAACGCGCCAACGCCTGCGCCCATCCCGGCGCGGTCTTCCACGGCACCCCGATCACGGTCGACGACGTCCTCGGAAGCCCGATGATCGCCGACCCCATTCACATGCTGGAGACCGTGATGCGGGTGCACGGGGGAGCGGGCGTCCTGATCGCCGACGCCGACATCGCCCGGCGCGGCCGCCACCGCCCCGTGTGGATCACGGGTTTCGGCGAACACATCGCGTTCAAGACCCCGACCTACGCCGAGGACCTGCTGCGCACCCCAATCGCCCGCGCCGCCGACCGGGCGTTCGCGATGGCCGGCCTCACCCGCTCCGACGTGGACGTGGCGTCGATCTACGACTGCTACACCATCACCGTGCTGATGACCCTCGAAGACGCCGGCTTCTGCGACAAGGGCCGGGGGATGTCGTGGATCGCCGGCCGCGACCTCACCTGCCGCGGCGACTTTCCCCTCAACACAGCCGGTGGGCAACTGTCGTTCGGTCAGGCCGGCATGGCCGGCGGCATGCACCACGTCGTCGACGGTGCCCGGCAGATCATGGGCCGGGCCCGCGACGCGCAGGTACGCGACTGCCACACCGCGTTCGTCACCGGCAACGGCGGCATCATGAGCGAGCAGGTCGCGCTGCTGATGCGGGGGGACTAGCGATGGACATCCCCGTTCCCGAACCGACGCCGGTGTCGCGGCCCTTCTGGGATGCCCTGGCCCGGCACCGCATCCTGATCCAGTACTCGCCCTCGCTGGGGCGCTACGTGTTCTATCCGCGCACACTCGCCCCGGGAACGTTGGCCGACGACCTGGAATGGCGTGAAATCGACGGCGCCGGAACGCTGTACACGTTCACGATCGCCCGCCGGCCCACCGGCCCGCCCTGGGCGGACGCGCTGCCACAGCTGCCCGCCGTCGTGCGGTGGGACGCCGGACCGAAAGTCAGCACCGAATTGGTCGACGTCGAGCCAGGCGACGTCCATATCGGCATGCGGGTCGCGCCGGTGTTCTACGATCTGCCCGAAGACGGAATCACCCTATTGAAGTACCGGCCGGCGTGACCCTCCACGACGAGGTCGGAGGTGTACATGGACGACCCCTTTGACGGCGTCCGGGCGATGTTGCGCGAGTTGGACGCGGGATTCCCGCGCGTCGAGACCATGACCGCCGCGCAGGCCCGCGCGGCCGTCGCCGAGCGGCGCCGGCCCGTCGACAACCTCGACGACGTCCGCCGCACCGAAGAACGGTCGATTCCCGGCCCCGCCGGCAGCATCCCGGTGCGGATCTATCACCCGCACGGCGAGCCACAGGACGACCGCGCCGCGATCGTGTTCTGCCATGGCGGTGGATTCGTGTTGTGCGACATCGACTCCCACGACGGCTTCTGCCGTGCCCTGTCCCGCGGCACCCGGGCGGTCGTCGTGTCGGTCGACTACCGGCTCGCCCCCGAACACCCCGCTCCAGCGGCCGCCCTGGACGCCTTCGCGGCGTTCCGCTGGGTGGTCGACCACGCGTCCGAACTGGGCATCGACCCGGCGCGGACGGCCATCGCCGGAGACAGCGCCGGCGGCAACCTCGCCGCGGTCACCGCCATTCGGTGCCGGGAAAGCGCGGTGGCCGGGCCCGCCGCGCAACTCCTGGTCTATCCGGTCATCGATCCGAGTTTCGACACCGACAGCTATCGGCGCTGTGCCACCGGTTTCTTCCTGACCGCCGCCGCCATGCAGTGGTACTGGCGCCAGTACCTCGGCACCGGAACCGCCTGTGCCGAAACGGCTTTGGTGGCACCGGCCCGCGTGGATTCGCACGCCGACCTCCCACCCGCGGTGATCGTCACCGCCGGCCTCGATCCGCTGCACAGCGAGGGGTGCGACTACGCGCGCCGGCTACGCGACGCCGGGGTGCCCGTGGTGCACCGTGATTTCCCGGGTCTGTTCCACGGCTTCCTGACCATCCCGTCCTTCCCACCGGCGGCCTCGGCGCTCGACCTGATCTGTGCCGACCTTCGTGGGCTGCTCCGGTCGACCGTCGGCGAGGCGACATGAGCCGCGATGCGGGGGCCGCCGTGGCCGACGTGATCGTTATCGGTGCGGGGTTCGCCGGGCTCTACGCCGTGCACCGGGCCGCGTCGGCCGGCCTGTCGGTGATCGGCCTCGAGGCGGCGCCCGACGTGGGCGGCACCTGGTATTGGAACCGCTACCCGGGTGCCCGGTGCGACGTCGAAAGTGTGGACTATTCCTACTCGTTCGATGAGGAACTCCAGCAGAGCTGGACGTGGACCGAGCGGTTCGCCGCGCAACCGGAGATCCTTGCCTACCTGCGCCACGTCGCCGACCGGTTCGATCTGCGCCGCCACTACCGGTTCGGGGTCGACGTTACCGGCGCCGCCTTCGGAGAAGGCCGATGGCGGGTCCGCACCCGAGACCAGCGCACCTACGCCGCCCGGTTCCTCGTCGCCGCGACGGGCTGCCTGTCGGCGGTCAACCGGCCGGATATCCCCGGTGTCGACGACTTCGCCGGCGAGGTGTACTTCACCGCTGCGTGGCCGCGCCAGGACCCCGACCTGCGCGGCAAGCGGGTGGGCCTGATCGGCACGGGATCCTCTGGCATCCAGGCGGTTCCGATCGTCGCCGCCCAGGCCGATCGGCTGGTGGTGTTCCAGCGATCCGCGAACTACAGCATCCCGATGCCCAACCGCCCCTGGACGCCGGAGGAACAACAACAGATCCGGGAGCAGTATCCCGAGCGTCGCCGCATCTCCGCCTACGCGGCATCGGGCACACCGCACGGCACGTACCACAAGAAGGCGGTCGACACCGACCCGCAGGAGCGCATCGACGCGTTGTGGCGGCGCTGGCGCGAGGGTGGCGTGCTGTTCGCCAAGACCTTCCCGGACCAGAACTCCGACCTGGCCGCCAACCACATCGCGCGGGAATTCGCCGAGGAGCGCATCCGCGAAATCGTGGCCGATCCCCTCGTCGCCGGCGATCTCATCCCCGCCGACCACCCGATCGGGACGAAGCGAATCTGCACCGACGCCGGCTATTACGCGACGTTCAACCGGGACAACGTCCGGTTGGTGAACCTGCGCCGCGAACCGATCGAGGCGATCACCGCCGGCGGCGTGCGGACGAGCGCCGCGACGTATCCCTGCGACGTGCTGGTCTTCGCCACCGGCTTCGACGCGCTGACGGGTGCGCTGACCCGCATCGACCCGGTGGGGCCCAGGGGAGTGCGACTGCGCGACGTGTGGGCCGACGGCCCCCTGACCTTCCTCGGGCTGATGGTGCCCGGCCTGCCGAACCTGTTCGCCGTCAGCGGGCCCGGCAGCCCCTCGGTGCTGGCCAACATGGTGCTGCACGCCGAGGTTCAGGTCGACTGGGTCATCGAGCTGATCTCGGCCGTCCGCCGCCTCGGGGTGACGGAGGTCGAACCGCGCCGCGACGCCGCCGAGGCCTGGACGGACCATGTCGCGGAGGCGGCCGAGCAGACGCTGTTCCCGAAAGCGGCGTCGTCGTGGTATCTGGGCGCCAATATCGAAGGCAAGAAGCGGGTCTTCATGCCTTACGCGGGTGGGTTCGGCACCTATCGGCGCCACTGCGACGACGTGGCGCGTCGGGATTACGCCGGGCTGGTGCTCACCACCCGATGATCGAGACGGTTCAGCAACTGCTGCGGCAGCGCCGGCACGACGACACCCCGGCGCTCGCCCACGGCGACCGCGTGTGGACCTGGCGAGAACACCTCGCGGAGGCCGAGGCGGAGGCCGCCGCGCTGATCGCCGTCGCCGACCCTTCCCGTCCGCTGCACGTCGGGGCCCTGCTGCCGAACTCCCCGGCGATGCTGCGCGCCATGGCCGCGGCCGCGCTGGGCGGCTACGTGCTGTGCGGGATCAACACGACGCGGCGCGGGGCGGGGCTGCTGGCCGACATTCGACGCTCCGACTGCCAGCTGCTGCTCGCCGACCCCGAACACCTCGCGCTGTTGGATGGCTTGGACCTCAACGGCATTCAGGTGCTCGACGTGACCGGCGCACGCTACGCCGAACTGGTCTCCGCGGCGCCGCCCCTGGTTCCGCACCGCGAGGTCACCGGCGGCGACACCCTGATGATGATCTTCACCTCGGGGACCAGTGGCGACCCGAAGGTCGTCCGGCTGGCCCACGCGATGGCGATCATGTGCGGCGCCAGCCTGATCTTCCAGTACGACATCACCGCCGCCGACGTCTGCTACCTGTCGATGCCGCTCTTTCACTCCAACGGTGTCGCCGCAGGATGGGCGGTCGCCATCGGCGCCGGCGCCACCATGGTCCCGGCCAGGTTCTCGCCGTCCCGCTTCCTGGACGACGTGCGGCGCCACCGCGTGACGTACCTCAACTATGTCGGCAAGCCCCTCGCGTTGATCCTGTCCACTCCGGAGCGGCCCGACGACGCGGACAACCCGCTGCGGGTGGCGTTCGGCAACGAGGCGACCGACCGCGACATCGCCGAATTCGCAAGGCGGTTCGGCTGCCGGGTGGTGGACAGCTTCGGCTCCAGCGAGTTCGCGGTGATCGTCGTCCGTGAGGACGGCACCCCGCCGGGATCGATCGGCAGGCCGTACCCGGGCGTGAGCGTGTACAACTCGACGACGCTCACCGAGTGCGCCGTCGCCGAATTCGACGAACACGGGGCGCTGACGAATTTCGACGACGCGGTCGGCGAGCTCGTCAACACCCAGGGCGCGGGGCCGTTCGCCGGCTACTACAACGACCCGGCGGCCACGGCCGAGCGCATGCGGCACGGCATGTACTGGTCCGGCGACCTGGCCTACCGGGACGCCGACGGCTGGATCTACCTCGCCGGACGCACCGCGGACTGGATGCGGGTGGACGGCGAGAACCTGGCGGCGGGGCCGATCGAGCGCATCCTGGGACGCCTGCCCGAGGTCAGCCAGGTCGCGGTCTACGCGGTGCCCGACGACCGGGTCGGCGATCAGGTGATGGCCGCGCTGGTGTTGCGCGCCGGTACGCGGTTGACGCCGGATCGCTTCGCCAAATTCCTTGCCGCGCAACCTGACCTGTCGCCCAAAGCCTGGCCCCGATATGTGCGCATCAACGCCGACCTGCCGACGACCGCGACCAACAAGATCCTCAAGCGTGCGCTGATTGCCGCGGGCGTCAGCGCGGAGGGCGGCGTCTTGTGGACGCGCCCGGCGCGCGGCACCGCCTACCGTCAGCTGACGGCTTCGTCGGCCTGAGCCGGATCAGCGACCGCGTGCGGCGCTTCACCGAACCGCGCCAGCACGAGTGTCGCCGACACCGCCACCACGAAGCCCGCGATGACCAGCCAGCCGAGCCCGTCGCGCGCGCTGTCGCCCAGCCACACCGCTCCGACGAACGCGGGCGCGACGGTCTCACCGACGACCATCCCCGCGACGGCCGTGGTCACCGAGCCGCGGTGCAGGGCGGAGGTCAGCAACAGGAAACCGGCGGCCCCGCCGGCGGCCGCCGCATACAGCGCCGGGTTGGCGTAGAAGGCGCGTTCGGTCGGATCGATCACCTCGATCAGCCGCACGCCGACCTCGATGACCCCGAAACCGGTCCCGGCCGCCAGCCCCAGCGCCAGCGCCCGCGGCCGGTCCGGCAGCCGGCCCGCCACGGCGCCGGCGACGAATATGGTGGCCGACACACCGAGCAAAGCCCAGCCGAGCCCGGCCGGGGCGTGCCGGAAGTGCCCCGGGCCCGCCGCGAGTGCGAGCACGACGAGGCTGGCGCAGACCACGCCCACCGCGGTCCATTCCCCCCGCGACAACCGTGCCGACAGCAGCCATGCGGACGCGACGCCGGTCACCGCGATCGACGCGGCCAGCGCCGCGGCGACCACGTAGATGGGTACCAGGCGCAACGCCGCCACCTGAAGGAGGAAGCCGATCCCGTCGAGGCCGACGCCGACGACGTAGCGCCATTGCCGCGCGGCGCGCATCAGCAGCACGGTGTCGACACCCGAGCCGCTGCCGGCCTCCACCGAACGCGTCGCCGCTGCCTGTAGCACCGACGCCGTGCCGTAGCAGACGGAGCAGCCGAGCGCGAGCAGGAATCCGATCAGCACACGTCGAACAATAGGCCTCCGGCCGGGCAGGTGCGGGCGGGCGGCTCGCTGGGAATCCTCTGAACAAATGTTTGGGCGACGGCCCGTGTGGGCACCTGACAACTACGCATGGCTTCGGGCCCAGTCGGGGCCCCAATGAGAATTGGTGAACAGCCATGCGTTGTCTTTGTGTTCATTGACTGTCTGTCAAACAAGTGCGCTGCAAGGCAATTCAAAGTGGACGTTTAAACTCAGTGTACAACTGTGTACTCTAGCGCCATGGCTGAACGAGGCGCGGAACCCCAGGTCCCACGCGGACGCCGGCTGTTCCTGCGGGCCGTGCGGCGGTTGTTCAGCCCGCTGCAGCCGGACGACTATCTGGAGATGATCAACCCGCTCTGGACCACCAAAGAGCTGCGCGGGAGGGTCGAGGCCATCGAGCAACAGGGCTCGGAAGCTGCCAGCGTCCTGATTCGCCCCGGTTACGAGTGGCCCGGGCACAAGCCCGGTCAGTACGTGCGCCTCGGCGTGGTCATCGACGGTGTGTACCACTGGCGGGCGTACTCGCTGACATCGGATCCCGCGCCCGAGGACGGGCTGATCAGCGTCACGCCGAAGCGGGTCGACGGCGGCGTGGTGTCACCGTATCTCGTGCACAAGATTCAGCCGGGGGACCTGGTGCGGCTCGGCGAGATCGAAGGCGTGTTCACCCTGCCGGAGCCCGTGCCGGACAAGATGCTGTTCATCAGCGCCGGCAGCGGCATCACGCCGATTATCAGCATGCTGCGCGACCTCGACCACCGCGACGAAATGCGCGACGCGGTGGTCATACATTCCGCGCGCACCCGCGAGCAGGCCATGTTCCTGTCCGCGCTGGAAGAGCTCGAGGAACGCCACGAGGGCATGCGGCTGGATCTGCGCCTCACCTCCGAACAGGGACGGCTCACACCCGCCGACTTGGACGAGGTGTGCCCCGATTGGCGCGAGCGCGAGGCGTTCTGCTCGGGTCCCGGCGAGATGCTCGACGCGCTGATCGAGCACTGGGAGGACAACGGGGATCGGGACCGCCTGCATTTCGAGCGCTTTCAGCCGAAGATCGGGGGCGACGCCAACGCCGGCGAGGGCGGCATGGTGTGCTTCCTGGACAGCGACAAGGAAGTCGAATGTGACGGGGGCACATCGATTCTCGAGGCCGGTGAGAAGGCCGGTCTCAACCTCGCTTATGGCTGTCGCATCGGAATCTGCCATACCTGCGTCGGGACGCTGAAATCGGGCAAGCTGCGCGACCTGCGCTCGGGTGACGTGATCGAACCGACCGAGCAGGACGTCCGAATCTGCATCAACACCGCCGAGGGCGACGTCGAACTCGAACTCTGATGGAAAGGAGCGGCTTGTGACAACTGCCGTGAAGAGGATTGGGGAGTCACCGCTTTCCCGCCTGGGGGAACAAGAACTGGAAAAGCTCGCGAAGGAATTCGACGCGATCCACGACGAGGTGTTCGCCGATCTCGGCGATCGCGACCGCCGTTACATCAAGAACGTGATCTCGGCGCAACGGCAGATCGTGGTGGCCGGCCGGGTGCTGTTGCTGGCGTCCCGCTCGAAGACCGCGTGGCTGCTGGGCACCGCCTGCCTTTCCATGGCCAAGATCTTGGAAAACATGGAGATCGGCCATAACGTGATGCACGGGCAATGGGACTGGATGAACGATCCCGACATCCATTCCTCGGTATGGGACTGGGACACGGCGTCGACCGCCGAGTCGTGGAAGCACTCCCACAACTACATCCATCACACCTTCACGAACATCCTCGGCAAGGACAAGGATCTCGGCTACGAGATCATGCGCATCGACCCCAACCAGAAGTGGGCCCCGCGCTACCTGGGCCAACCGATCTACAACCTGCTGCTGACGATCCTGTTCGAGTGGGGCGTGGCCGTCCACGACATGGACATCGACGCGATACGTAAACGCGAGAAGCCGTGGTCGGAGGTGCGCAAGGACCTGCGCGGCATCGGCGTCAAGGCGCGCGCGCAGATCTACAAGGACTACCTCGGCTGGCCGGCCATCAGCGCCGGCGCCTTCGCGCTCACCCAGCTGGCTTTGCGCGGCCGGCTCGAGCAGCCGGCCAAGTCCCGGTTGGGCAGGAGGCTGCGCACGATATCCAACGGGGGCCGCATCGGTGCCGCGGCGACCTTCCTGGACAAGGTCGCTCCGGGCGTCGAGAGCACCTACCTGCGCACGCTGGCCGCCGATGCGCTGGCAAACGTCGTCCGCAACGTGTGGGCGCACGCGATTATCTTCTGCGGCCACTTCCCGGATCAGGCCTATACGTTCACGCAGGAAGAAGTCGAGAACGAGACGCGCGGCGGTTGGTATGTACGCCAGTTGCTCGGCGCCGCGAACATCGAGGGCAGCCCGCTGTTCCACATCATCAGCGGCAATCTCGGTTACCAAGTCGAACACCACCTCTACCCGGACATGCCGAGCAGTCGATACTCCGAGATCGCGCCGCAGGTCAAAGACATCTGTGAGCGCTACGAGCTCCCGTACAACTCGGGGCGGTTCGGGAAACAGTGGTTGATGGTGCACCGCAGCATCTTCCGCTTGGCCTTTCCCGGGGGAAAGCCGCGGCCGAAGCCCGGTCCCTACCACGGCAATGTCCATCGTCCCGACCCCGAGCGGCCCAGCGAGAGCGCCACGTTCCGCGACCGCGTCCCGGCCGAGCACCCGGCCGCGGGCCCCGAACACGAGGCCAGCGGCGTCGAGGTGCAGCCCCCGCCGCGGGGCAAGGACTGACGCTGCGGCACGTCGAGACCGGCGACATCACCATCCGGCCGACAGTCCAGGGCTAGCACCAAGTCGCGGGATCTGAACCATTTTCGTCGACCGCTCGTGCATGATCATCGATGATGCAGCGCATCCGCAGATCCGATAGCGAAGACACCGAGCCGACGGGTGATTCCGGCGGGTACGGGTTTCCGGTGCGGCTGTGGCGCGTGCTGGACGAGCACCCGCCCCCGGGCGTCGCGCGGGCGCAACGGTGGCGCAGCCCGCTCCGGGGGCCGTGGCTGACCTCCGTGTTCGGCGCGGTGCTGCTCGTGACGCTGCCGATCGTCGTCGTCACGGGCCTGCTGTCCTACATCGCCTACGGGCCGCGGTTGGGGCAGGCCATCCCCGGCGACGTCGGCTGGCTGAAGCTGCCGACGTTCGATTGGCCCACCAACCCGTCATGGCTCTACCGGTTGACCCAGGGACTGCACGTGGGGCTGGGGCTGGTGCTGATCCCGGTGGTGCTGGCCAAACTGTGGTCGGTGATACCCAGGCTGTTCGCGTGGCCGCCCGCCCGGTCCATTGCCCAGCTCCTGGAACGGGTTTCGCTGCTGATGCTGGTCGGTGGTGTCCTGTTCGAAATCGTCACGGGCGTGCTGAACATCCAGTACGACTACGTCTTCGGCTTCAGCTTCTACACCGCGCATTACTTCGGCGCGTGGGTATTCATCGCCGGGTTCGTCGTGCATATCGCGATCAAGATCCCGACCATGTGGTCGGGCCTGCGCTCGATCTCACCGCGCGACGTCCTGCGCACCGGGCGCGCCGCCACCACCGCCCAGGCGTGGGAACCGGACGGGCTGGTCGCCGCGGACCCGCGCCCGCCCACGATGAGCCGCCGAGGCGCCCTGGCCCTGGTGGGCGGCGGCGCGCTGTTCATGGCGGTCATCACCGCGGGCCAGACCCTGGGCGGCTACGCGCGGCCGGCCGCGCTGCTGCTGCCGCGTGGGCGCACCCGTGGGGACGGGCCCAACGACTTCGAGATCAACCGGACCGCGGTGGTGGCCGGTATCTCCGCCGAAAACGCCGGTGAGCGCTGGCGCCTGACCTTGACTGGCGGCCCGGGCCAGGTGGTGCTCGATCGCGCCGCGCTGCTGGCCATGGCGCAGCACACTTCCGTGCTGCCGATCGCCTGCGTGGAGGGTTGGTCGACCACCCAAACCTGGAGCGGGGTGCGGCTGGCCGACCTGGCTCGCCTGGCCGGCGTGCCCGCACCGGAGTCGGCGCACGTCTCTTCGCTGGAGCGCGGGGGCGCGTTCGGCCGCGCGACGCTGCAGGGGAGCCAGGTGCTGCACCCCGACGCGCTGCTGGCCTTGCGCGTCAACGGTACCGACCTGTCCCCGGACCACGGCTTCCCGGCGCGCATCATCGTGCCCGCGCTGCCCGGGGTGCACAACACCAAATGGGTGGAGTCCATCGACTTCCGGGTGGTAGGAAATGCCTAGCGCGCGAAAGGGTTTCGTAAGGGTCTACGGGTCCCGCCCGCTGCATCTGCTCATCCTGATCGCCGGTTTCGCGCTCTTGGGCTATGTGGTGGCCACCATGAAGCCGGACGCGTTGTGGAACCCACCGGTGTGGTGGCAGTCGATCATCGTGTGGTTCGCCGCGGCCATCGTCGCCCACGACCTGGTGTTGTTCCCGGTCTATGCGTTTCTCGACGGGGTGCTGTCGCGGGGCGTCGCCCACCAAGCACCATCGCGCGTGCCGGTGGTCAACCACATCCGGATGCCCGCCCTGGGCGCCGGCCTGACGCTGCTGGTGTTCCTTCCCGGCATCATCAAGCAGGGCGCCCCCACGTACTCGGCCGCGACCGGTCAGACCCAGGACCCCTTCCTGGGGCGCTGGCTGCTGCTGACGGCGGCGATGTTCGGGGCCAGCGCCGTGGTTTACGCGGTCCGCGTGGCGACGGCGCATCGACACACCGAGGAAGCGGCCGACCTACATGTTGGCGATGATCTGTAGACGCTGGGCGCAGTACTCGGTGTCGGTGATGGCGCCCCGGGCGTGCAGATCCTCGAGTTGTTTGAGGCGGTCGTAAAGCGGCGGCTCGGGCCGGGGCATCGTTGCGCCCTTGGTGGTCCATCCCGCGCCCAGATCGATGAGCCGCAGCGCGAACAGCACACCGGCGCCGGTGATCGGCAAACCGAGATACAGCATCCACTCCAGTGGCACGCCCGCCCGGCTCAGCGCGAAATACCGCGTCAGCAGCACCAGCGCGAGCATCCCGCCGGCGAGCAGCACGACGACCTTGCTTTTCATCCCCGGTGTACCTCCGTGTCGTTCGCTGCGGTCGGCAGCGGTGGTGAGCCGAGTCCAACCCACCCGCACCGCTACCGATCCCAAAGGGCGTCGGGCGACTTCACCGTCGGGGGCGGCCCTGGAAGGATCCTTGCGGACTTCTTGGAGTGTTCTTGGAGGCCGGGCGTGTCGGTACGCATCGTTCGGCACGCGATTACAGTGGGAATCGTGGTCGATGGGCACGGACGGGCAGCGGCCGCGATGTGCGGCTTCGTGGCCGCACTTGTCTTCGCGCCGGGGAACATTGCGGGGACGCCGGCAACGGCAAATGCCTTGGCGCCGTCCACATCCTCATGGGGCCACGGAAGTGCCGTTGGGGCCGGGCTCCCCGGTTCTCCCTGCTTCATCGGCCTCAACTGCGGATGTGTTCAGCACTGTCAGCAGCCGCCACACCCCCGTCCTCCGAATGTTGCCGTGGATCCGCAGCGCCCCCCTCACGCGTCGGTGCCGCCGAATCCCTAGTCCCGCCGCGACATGCGTAGCCCGCGTCGAGTAACTAGAGTGGAGAGATCGTGAAGTATCGACAAGCCCGGTCCGTGACCGCGTTGTGCGGTGTTCTGGCGGCGCTTGTCGTCGCATTCGCATGGTCGCCCGGTGACGTGGCCCCAAGGGCATCGACCGCCGGTTCGTCCTCGAGTGTGACCCCCGCGCCCCCGACCCCGGGCGGCGCCCTGCCGGTGCAGCCCGCCGGCGGGGGCGGCTGCATCATCGGCCTCAACTGCGGTTGCACCCGCAACTGCCACAAGCCCCGCCCGCGCCCACCGGACGTCGCGGGCGACCCGCAACACGCCGCGCCCGCACCCGCCCCGCAGGACCCCTAGCGGGCATTGGCCAACACGGCCGCGGACGGCTTTCCTATCATCTGCTCATGGAGACCGCGGGCTCGCCGGCATTCACCGACGAGGATTCGGCCCGGTTCCGAGCGGCCGGCTTTTGGTCTGACACGACTCTGTCGGACGCGGTGCGCCGCAACGCCGAACGGTCACCGGATCGTCTCGCCTACGTAGACCATTGCGGAACCGCGCTGACCTGGCGTGAATTCGACTGTGCCGCAACACGTTTAGCTGAACAGCTGGCCGGCGCGGGGATTTCGCCCGGTGACCGGGTGGCGGTGTGGCACGGCGACTCCGTCGCCCTGCACGTGCTCTTCGTGGCCGTCGAGCGCTGCGCGGCCGTCGTCGTCGGCATCGGCGCCCGGGCGGGCACCCGTGAGGTCGCCGCGATACTGCGCGGCGCGCGGCCGAAGATCGTGATCAGCGATCGGCAACGCGGCGACGCGGCGGCGGCTGTCGCCGACGAGCTTTCGCTTCCCGCCCTGGGCTTGAGCGCCGACGCCGGCGCGCCGCGACTGGACGTCCCCGTGCGGCCCAGGCCGCTGGCCGACGGAATCCGACTGGGTCCCGACGACGTCTTCCTCATCAACTCCACCTCCGGGACCACGGGCCTGCCCAAGTGCGTGGTGCACACCCAGAATCGTTGGCACTACTTTCACCAGAAGGCCGTCGCCAACGGCCGGCTGACGCCGGCAGACGTCTTCCTGCCCGTCATCCCGACGCCGTTCGGCTTCGGGCTGTGGACCAGCCACACCACGCCGATCTATCTCGGCGCCACCGCGGTCATCCTGGACCGGTTCAGCACGGGGGCGACCTGCGAGGCCATATCAGAGCATCGGGTCAGCGTATTGTGTTGCGTCAGCACGCAATTGACCATGCTCATCGCCGATCCGGCGACCCGCCGCCACGACCTGAGCTCGCTGCGGGTCGTGTTCACCGGGGGCGAGGCGCTGCCGTACCGACCCGCCGCCGAGTTCGAGGAACTCACCGGCGCGAAGATTCTGCAGTTCTACGGCTCGAACGAAACCGGGCTGCTCAGCGCCACGACGGTGGACGACCCGCGCGAACGCCGGCTACGCACCGGCGGCCGGATCGTCCCCGAGATGGCGGTGCGGCTGTTCGACGGGGACCGGGACGTCACCGAGACGGGACGGGGACAGCCGGCGTGCCGCGGCCCGGCGACCAGCCTGGGCTATCTGGGCGGGACCGATCACGACAAGCTGTTCACCCGGGACGGGTGGATGCGCATGGGCGACATCTGCGAAATCGACGCCGACGGATATCTGACGGTCACCGGGCGGACCTCGGATTTCATCCTGCGCGGCGGCAAGAACATCAGCGCGACCCAGGTCGAGGACGCCGTCGCGACCCACCCCGCCGTCGCGGTTGCCGCGGCGGTCGCGATGCCCGACCCGGTGTTCGGGGAAAAGGTCTGCCTCTACGCCGAACTCGTCGACTCGGCCACCGTGGACCTGCCCGAGCTGACCGAACACCTGCTGGCGCTGGGGGTGTCCAAGGAGCTGCTGCCCGAACGGCTCATCGTGGTCGACGAGCTTCCGCGATCGTCCGGCGGGAAGGTTGCCAAAGGCCGGCTCCGCGAGGATATTCGAGCCAGAATGGAGGCCGGTCATGAACGCTCCTGACGCCCGCCGGGGCGGCCTGGAAGTCTGGGCGCCGTCGGTGGTTCCTCCGATCGGTGTCGAGCTCTCCAACGAGCAGGCGCTCGCCGTGGCCTTCCGCCACCTGGCCGGCATCGGATTCGCCGAGAACATGGCGGGACACATCACCTGGCAGCCGGACGGTCGCACGGAGATGCTCGTCAACCCGTGGGGGCTGTGGTGGCAGGAGATGACCGCGTCCGACATCTGCGTGGTCGACGCCGATGCGCGGGTGCTGCGCGGCCGCTGGGACGTCACCCCGGCAATCCACATTCACACCGAGCTGCACCGCGTCCGCGCCGACGCCCGGGTGGTCATCCACAACCATCCCTACTACGTCTGCGTGCTCGCGGCGCTGGGCAGGCTGCCCGAATTGGTGCACCAAACCGGCTCGCTCTTCCTCGACGACCTGTGCCTGGTCGACACCTACGACGGCGAGGTCGACAGCCCCGCGCGCGCGGCGGAACTGGCGGCCCGCATCGGCACCGCCAACCTGACCATCCTGGCCAACCACGGCGTCATCGCGACCGGCCGCAACCTGGCCGAGGCCGTCTACCGGGCGGCGTCGATCGAACGCGTATGCAAACTGGCCTACGACGTGCTGCTCACCGGCATCGAGCCGATGGCCATGAAGTGGTCGGACATGGCCGGCATGCAGCGGTCGCTCGTCGAACGCGCGGCCGACGTGTACTGGGCGGGGGCGGCCAGAATGACCATCAAGGCCGATCCCGGCGTGCTCACGTGAGCGGCACCGTCGCCCCACACGCAACGACCCCGTCCGGCAAGGAGATTGACGAGTGAAATCGATCGACGAGCTGGCCGCCGACCTGAACTTCACCACCGCCAAGACCGGCGGGCAACGCTCGGTCACCTTCCTGCCGGACCCGCCGCGGGCGCCCCGGCGCTACACGGTGATCTCGGTCGACGACCACATCGTCGAACCGCCGGACACCTTCACCGGGCGACTGCCGCGCAAGTTCGCCGACCGGGCGCCCAAAGTCGTCGAGACCGCGGGCGGGGGACAGACCTGGGTCTACGACGGCCGGGAACTGCCCAACGTCGGATTCAACGCCGTCGTCGGCCGCCCGGTTGCGGAGTACGGCTTCGAACCGGTCCGGTTCGACGAAATGCGCAGGGGCGCTTGGGATATCGACGAGCGCGTCAAGGACATGGACCTCAACGGCATCTACGCCTCGCTCAATTTCCCGTCCTTTCTGCCCGGGTTCGCCGGCCAGCGGCTGCAGCAGGTGACCACCGACCGCGACCTGGCGCTGGCGTCGGTGCGCGCGTGGAACGACTGGCACCTCGAGGTGTGGGCGGGCTCCTATCCCGAACGGATCATTCCCTGCCAGCTGCCCTGGCTGCTGGATCCGGAGCTCGGCGCGCAAATGATCTACGAGAACGCCGAGCGTGGCTTCCACGCGGTGACGTTCAGCGAGAACCCGGCGATGCTGGGGTTGCCGAGCATCCACTCCGGGCACTGGGACCCGATGATGGCGGCGTGCGCCGAGACGGACACGGTCGTGAACCTGCACATCGGCTCGTCGGGGTCCTCGCCGTCCACCACCGACGACGCGCCGCCGGACGTGCAGGGCGTGCTGTTTTTCGCCTACGCCATCTCGGCGGCGGTCGACTGGCTGTATTCCGGCCTGCCCAGTAGGTTCCCCAGCCTGAAGATCTGTTTGTCGGAGGGCGGAATCGGCTGGGTCGCCGGGCTGCTGGATCGCCTCGACCACATGCTCAGCTATCACGCGATGTACGGCACCTGGCAGGCGCTGGGCGAAAGCCTGACGCCCGCGGAGGTTTTCACCCGTAACTTCTGGTTCTGCGCCGTGGAGGATAAATCGTCGTTTGTGCAACGCGACCGGATCGGCGTCGACAACATCATGCTGGAGGCCGACTACCCGCATTGCGACTCCACCTGGCCGCATACCCAGCAGACGATCCACGAACAGATCGGCGACCTGCCCGCGGACGTGATCCGTAAGTTCAGTTGGGAGAACGCCTCTCGCCTGTACCGCCACCCGGTGCCGGCAGCGGTGCAGCGCGACCCCGAGGCGTTCTAGCCGCGTCAGTGGGTGACCAGCCCCGCGGAGAAGACACGTGCCAACGCTGAGGCTGTTCCACGACGGCCCCCGCCGTATACTACGTTCAGTATGTACTTAACGTAGTGGAGGATCATGTCGCCGGAAGAGGCCGAGTTCGCCGACCGCATGGGGCTGTTCTTCGAACTTCTCGGTGCCACTCGCACCATGGGGCGGGTGTATGGGTGGCTACTGATCTGTGATCCACCCCGCCAGTCGTTGACCCAGCTGGCTGACGCGCTGTCGGTGAGCAAGGCCTCGATCAGCACCGTTGCCCGGCAGTTGCTGGAAGGCGGGATGGTGGAGCGATTGCCCAGCCCGAACCGCCAACACCTTTACCGGGTCACGCCGGGCGGCTTCACCAGCGTTCTGGAAACGCAGTTGTCCCTGATGCGGATGGGGATCGAGCCCGCCGAGTTCGCCCTGGCCGTGCTGGGTGAGGACCGTGCCGACCAGCGCCAGCGGGTCGAGGATTTCCGCGATTTCTGCGAGTTCTGCACCAACGCCTACCGCGACCAGCTCATGCAGATGTGGACCGAATATCGGGCGGCAAGGAGAAAGCCATGACTTCGACGGACAAGGTCGACTTCAGCGGGGTTCCGTGGGGCTCGGTGGAATGGACCAACCTCGTCACCCTGTATCTGCGTGCCCATGAAAGCCGTTCCAAGCGGCCAATTCTGGGTGACAAGGCGGCCGCGGAAGCGGTGGAGGCCATCGAATACGACTTCAAGAGAATCCATCGGAGCTCGCTGCCGGCGTCGAACCAATACCTGGTCGCCTTGCGGGCCAAGGCGCTCGACGACTGGTGCGCGGACTTCTTAGAGCGACACTCCGACGCGGTGGTCCTGCACCTGGGTTGCGGCCTCGATGGCCGCGCCTTCCGGCTCGCCGTGCCGCCGTCGGTTTCGTGGTTCGACATCGACCAACCCGGTGTCATCGAGCTGCGACGGCGCCTCTACGACGACACGGAGCGCTACCGGATGATCGGCTCGTCGGTGACCGACGCGGAGTGGCTGGAGCAGATCCCGACCGGGCGCCCCACGCTGATGGTCGCCGAGGGCCTGCTGATGTATTTGACCGAGCAACAGGTGCGGCAGCTGCTGCAGCGCTTGACCGACCGATTCGATTGCGGCGAAATGCAGTTCGACACGCTCTCGGCGCTGGCGCCGCTGCTGTCGAAGCTTTTCACCAGGGGGATCATCAAGTGGGGCATCCGCGACGCGCGGGAGTTGCAGGCGTGGAACCCCAGGATGCGGTTGCTCGAGCGGGCGTCGACCCTGGCCGGGTATCAGCAGATCGAATCGACGGCGGTGCGGTCGATCTACCGGTTGATGTGGTACGCGGGGGGCCGCAACTACGACGTGCTCAACCGCTTCGAGTTCTGAATCACACCAATGAGGCCAGCCGCTGCAGGATCGCGGCCGCGGGTTCCGCGGTGGCGTGTCGGTATCCGGTGCCCGCCCACAGATGCACGTAGTCGGGCTCGCCCGCCGCGGCGGCGGTTTTGCGCAGGGGGCTGGTGAGGTGATGGAGTGCGGGATACCCCAGCGGCGCCTGCGCCTCGTGGGCGTCGATGAACGCGTTGCGCAGCCCGCGGGCCGGGCGGCCGGTGAAGGCGTGCGTGAGCACCGTCTCGGTGTACCTGGGATCGGTCAGCGCCGCCTGGTGGGTGGCCGAGGCGCCGCTTTCGTCGGCGCGCAGCAGAACGGTCCCGACCGCTGCCGCAGCGGCGCCGGCGTGGATCACCTCCGCGACCGCCGCGGCAGTGGCGAGGCCGCCCGCCGCCAGCACGGGCAGCGGCACCGTTGCGACGATCCGTTCGACGAGCTCGGCGATCGGCACCGGTGCCAACGGCTTCCGCGGCGAGAGCGTGCCAGAATGCCCGCCGGCGGCCACCGCCTGGACGGCGAGCATGTCGACCCCGGCGTCGCGCGCCTGCGCCGCCTCCTCCGGAGTGGTCACCGTCTGGACCACGACGGTGCCGGCCTTGCGCAGGTCGGTGATCACGCCGCGGGCCGGAATGCCGAAGGTGAACGACACCAGCGGGACCGGGTCGTCGAGCAGCAGCGCGACCTTCTCGTCGAATCTGTCGTCGTCCTCGATCGGGTCCGGCGGCAACGTCAGGCCGAACCGGTCGGCGTCGCGCTGAACGACAGCGGCGTAGGCCCGGTACTTCCCGGGGTCGACCGGGAGCGGGTTGGGCGCAAACAGGTTGATGCCGAACGGGATTCCCTCGGCGCGGACCTGCTTGAGCTCGGCTTCCACGGCGTCCACGGTCTTGTAGCCCGCGGCGAGCATGCCGAAGGCGCCGGCGCGGTTCGCCGCCGACACCATCGCGGGCGTGGTCGGGCCGCCGGCCATCGGGGCGGCTACGAGCGGAATGGACATCCCGAACTGAGCCAGCATCTGAACACCCTTCCCGTCCGCGCGGGCGCGCGCAGCGCCGCTTCGACAATAACGACGGGCCCTCGCGGCGGCATTCCGCCCTGGCGCCGGACCTGGCAGGATGCTTCACCGTGAAGAGGCCCAACTTCCTCGTGATCGTGGCGGACGACCTCGGGTTTTCCGATATCGGCGCGTTCGGCGGCGAAATCGAGACGCCCAACCTCGATCGGCTCGCCCACGCGGGGATCCGGTTCACCGATTTCCATTCCGCGCCGGCCTGCTCGCCCACCCGGGCGATGCTGCTTACGGGAACCGACCACCACGTCGCCGGAATCGGCACGATGCTGGAGGTCGCGGGTCCCGGCTTCCGCGGTGCGCCCGGCTACGAGGGCTATCTCAACGACCGGGTCGTGGCGTTGCCCGAACTGCTGCGCGACGCCGGGTACCTGACCTTGATGTCGGGCAAGTGGCATCTGGGCGCCACCATCGAGAGATCGCCCTGGGCACGCGGATTCGAGCGCTCCTTCGCGTTGCTGCCGGCCGGGGCCAGTCACTTCGGGGGCGGCGGCGCCCGCAGTTTCTCGCCCGTGCCAACGCTTTACACCGAGGACGACCAGTTCGTGACCGTCGGGGACGACTTCTACTCGTCGGACTCCTACACCGACAAGCTCCTGCAATACCTGCGGGAACGCGCCCCCGGTGATGACCGGCCGTTCTTCGCGTACCTGCCCTTCCAGGCGCCGCACTGGCCGCTGCAAGCGCCGGACGAATCCATCGCGAAATACCGCGGCCGCTACGACGCCGGGCCGGACGCGCTGCGTGAGGAGCGACTGGCGGCGCTCAAGCGGCTGGGCCTGTGCCCACCGGACGTCGAGGCGCACCCGGTCGTCGCCGACGGTGCCCCGGAGTGGGCCGAGATGACCGCCGAACAGCGCGCGGCGTCGGCCCGCAGCATGGAGGTCTACGCCGGCATGGTCGACCGCATGGACTGGAACATCGGCAGGGTGATCGACTACCTCTCGGAGAGCGGCGAACTCGACGACACGGTCGTTATCTTCCTGTCCGACAACGGCGCCGAGGGCGCCATCGTCGAAGCGATGCCACTGCTCGGACCCCGCATCGTCGCGCAGATCGAAAAGCATTGCGACAACAGCCTCGACAACCTCGGCCGGGCCTCCTCGTTCATCTGGTACGGGCCGCGGTGGGCGCAGGCCGCAACCGCGCCGTCACGGCTGCACAAGGCGTTCACCACCGAAGGCGGGATCCGGGTGGTCGGGTTCGTCACGTGGCCGGGCTTTGACCGGCAGCGTCAGATCGGCACCGCGTTCAGCACCGTCATGGACATCGCCCCGACGGTGCTCGAACTGGCTGGGGCCGCACATCCCGGCACGGCCTACCGCGGGCGCGAGGTGGCACCCATGCGCGGCCGCTCCCTGGTGGGGTACCTGTCGGGCGGCGCGGAGACCGTGCACGACGCCGAGACCGGCACCGGCTGGGAGTTGTTCGGCCGCCGCGCTATTCGCCAGGGCGCCTGGAAGGCGCTGCACCTGCCCGCACCGTATGGCCCGGGCAGCTGGCAGCTCTACGACCTCGCTTCGGATCCGGGCGAGATCCACGACCTGGCCGACTCGCACCCCGACAAGCTGGCCGAGCTGCTGACGCTGTGGGATCGCTACGTCGAAGAGAACGGAGTGATCCTCGATCCCGTCTCGGTGTTCGACGTCGCGTTCTAGCTGACGGCAACCGCGTGCTCCGAGCGCGCGCCTTCGCGGGCTCGGGCGAGGAGCCGTTCGAGCCGTTGTCGCGCCCCCGGTGTCATCCCGACATCCGAGGTTTCCCGCCATGTGTCAACCTCGGCGAGCGTCTCCTCGCACCAACGGTTGAGCAGCAATATGAATTCGCCATACAGCGACGCTGAGCGTTCGGTGAGGTGCAGTCGCTGCGGGAACTGCCCTCCCCTGGCTAGCAGATCCTCGAGAAGCGTTGTGCCATCGACGAGAAGTTCGTGCGCCTGCCGTGCCGTGGTCTCGACGGCCGCGCGTAGTTCTTTGACGGATCCTTGGTCGGCCAGCAGTACGCGGAGAAGGCCTTCGATCTCGAGAACCGGAGGAGCCGGTTCGGTCCCGAGCCAGTCCTCGAGCGCGACGCGGCCGGCCGGGGTGATCGTGTAGCGCGTGCGTTGACGACGGCGACCTTCGATCAACTCGGCGTGGGCGTGGCCACGCTCGACGAGCCGCTTCAGCTCCGCGTACAGGTGAGCTTCGGAGCGGGGCCAGAAGTGGTGAAGGCTGCGTTTGGCCTGCGCAACCAGCTCGTAGGCGGTCCACGGCTGGATGCCGAGGAGGCCGAGCAGCGCGAAAGAAGTGGCGGTTGGCTGACTTACCATCCCTTGACAATACTCCATACTGGAGTAAATTTTGCTCTACCGTGGAGTATAGGGGCTGCTATGTACGACGCAGGCGTCGCCGCCTTGGTCGACACGACCAGAGACGAGTTGCGGGAACGCATTGCGCACGCATTGACACGCTTCGACCAAATTTCCCGATCCGCCGATCCGCACTCTCGGGTGCCGCGCTCCGACTGGACCGTCCACCAGACGGTCGCCCACGTACTGACCATCGCGCAGCGGTATCTGCGCTATGCGCAGGGCGGGTACCGCCTCGCCGCCCGCCCGGGTGAGGTGAGCGTGCTCAATCAGACGGAGCTGGAAACGGTGATGGCCCCCGCATCGGAGCTCGCCGACCACGTGCAGGCCCTCGCGCCAGAGCTGGATGCGCTCTTCGATGCGACCGCAGACGAAGGCCGCTCATTGCAGTTCCATTGCGGTGCTCTTGTCGACGGCGTGACGTGGCAGACGAACTGGCTCGGGGAGCTGTTGCTCCACGGGCACGATGTGGCCCGCGCCGTCAAGGCGCCATGGGGACTTCCTGAACGGGACATGCTGTTGGTAGCCCGCGGGTTGATGCAGATCGGGCCCGCCTACGTGCGTTCCACGCTGCCGCCCGACACCGATGTAACCGTGGCCCTGAAGATTCCGCGGGCGCGCCCATATCTCATGCGCATTCGCGGTGCGGCCGGCGAGATGCGTCCGCCTCGCGACGACGATCACCCTGATGCTGTGTTGCGAATGCCCGCATCGACATTGACGCTGCTGCTCTACCAACGCATGGGTGCGGCAACGGCGGCCCGCCGAGGTCTGCGGCTCGTTGGGGGCCGGCGACCCTGGGTCGCGCTCAAACTGCAGTCCCTCTTCGAGGCGGCGTAGGTGGTCAATTGCCGATAAGACGACAATGGTTGGGTGCCATGGCAACTCACGAGGCAGAACTGACGATCGGAACACAATGATGAGCATGCGCGGTCACCACGCGGTCGTTCTCGGGGCGAGCATGGGCGGGCTCCTGGCCGCGCGAGTATTAGCCGATTTCTATCACTCGGTGACGATTATCGAGCGGGATAACCCGCCTGAAGTAGCCGGTAATCGACGCGGCGTCCCGCAGGGCCGCCATATACACCTGTTGTGGGGCCGCGGTTCTCGCGTTCTGGATGGGCTGTTTCCCGGGTTCAGTGCTGAGCTCATAGCCGCGGGGGCGCCGTCGTTCGACGGCGACCTGTCGAAAATTTACATCAACACCGGCGGACATCCGCTTCCCCCGTCGGGTCGCATCAAAAACTTCTCGCTGCTCACACCGAGCAGGCCCATGTTGGAGTGCCACGTCCGACGCCGGTTACTCGCGCTACGGAACGTCAACATGCTGGCCGAGCATGACTTCGTCCAACCGACCTGCACCGCCGCACAGGATCGTGTCACCGGTGCGCTCGTCAGGTCGCATGCCACTGGAGCGCAGAAGGAACTCGAAGCGGATCTCGTGGTCGACGCGACCGGTCGCGGTGCGCGTACGCCCACGTTCTTGGAGACCATGGGCTATGGCCGTCCGGCCGAAGACTGCCTTGACGTGCGGTTGGCGTATTCGAGCCAGTCACTGCGGCTGCCGCCAGACGCGTTGCGCGAGACAGCGGTCATTGTCGGCCCCGTGGCGGGACGCCCCACCGGGGTGGGAATCCTGCGCAACGAAAACAACTCGTGGATGTTCACCGTGTCCGGGATGGCCGGGCGTGAACCCCCGAGCGGGTTGCCCGAAATGTTCTCCTACATCGAAGAATTTGCTCCCGCGCATGTGGTGGCAGCGATGCGTGAGGGCGAGCCGCTGGGAGCCGTTGTGGGCCATCGTCTGCCAACGAGTCGATGGCGTCGATACGACAAGATGCGGCGATTTCCGCGCGGCCTACTCGTTCTCGGGGACGCGATATGCAGTCTCAACCCCATCTACGGCCAGGGTATGACGGTGGCCGCCCTGGAAGCATTGGCGCTGCAACGCTGCCTTCAACGAGGCGAAGCAGACTTGGCGCGACACTTCTTCGGCGCGGCCGCCAAGATAGTCGACGATGCTTGGCAATTGGCGACCGGCGCGGATCTGAGCCTGCCCGAGGTCGAGGGGCCACGACCGCTTCCGGTGCGGATCATCAACAACTACGTGGGACGGGTGCAGGCAACGGCCGAGCGGGATATCGTTGTCGCGGAGCGGCTTTCCAGCGTCGTCGGGCTGATCGAGCGGCCCGGCCGACTGCTGAGCCCAATGATTATGGCCCGCGTCGCGGGGGCCGGAATGACCTTTCGCCGTCCCCCGTCACTGCGGCCGCCGGGCGCCCAGGCGTGCGAACGCGCGACCGCGAACCGCGCCCGGTAGCCGAATTGGGCCGCGCTTATGCTTGGGCGCTGATGGCTGAGACAACGAACTGCGCGATCATCGGTGGCGGCCCGGCCGGCATGGTCCTGGGGCTGCTGCTGGCTCGGGCGGGCGTGCAGGTCACCCTGATGGAGAAGCACGGCGACTTCCTGCGGGACTTTCGCGGCGACACCGTCCACCCGACCACCATGCGGCTCCTCGACGAGCTGGGCCTGTGGGAACCCTTCGCCGCCTTGCCCTTCACCGAGGTCCGCACCGCGAAACTCGAATCCAACGGGCGGTCGGTGACCTACGTCGACTTCGAGCGATTGCGCCAGCCCCATCCCTTCGTCGCGATGGTGCCGCAGTGGGATCTACTCAACCTGCTCGCCGACGCCGCGCAGGCGGAGCCGAGCTTCTCGCTGCGGATGAACACCGAAGTCACCGGGCTCCTGTGGGAGGG
This sequence comes from Mycobacterium paraseoulense, assembly GCF_010731655.1. Classification (NCBI taxonomy): domain Bacteria; kingdom Bacillati; phylum Actinomycetota; class Actinomycetes; order Mycobacteriales; family Mycobacteriaceae; genus Mycobacterium; species Mycobacterium paraseoulense. The sequence continues at coordinate 715,043 of NZ_AP022619.1, forward strand.
CGGCCGGGTTGCCGGGGTGCGCTACCGCGGACCGGAGGGCCCCGGCGAACTGCGGGCGGAGTTGACCGTAGCCTGCGACGGCCGTTGGTCGATCGCGCGCCGGGCGGCGGGCCTGACGGCGCGCGAGTTCCCGGTGAAGTTCGACGTGTGGTGGTTCCGGTTGCCGCACAAGGAAGAAACCGAATACTCGTTCCTGCCCCGCCTCGGCCCTGGCAAGGGTCTGGCCGTGATCCCCAGGAAGGGTTACTTCCAGATCGCCTACCTGGGGCCCAAAGGCGTCGACGCCCAACTGCGGGCGCGCGGCATCGACGCATTCCGGCGCGACGTCGAAGAGTTGCTGCCCGATATGCCGGAGTCGGTGGCGGCGTTGCAATCCATGGATGACGTCAAACATCTTGACGTACATGTGAATCGGCTGCGCCGCTGGCACACCGACGGGCTGCTGTGCATCGGGGATGCGGCGCACGCGATGTCGCCCCTGGGCGGTGTCGGTATCAACCTGGCGGTTCAGGATGCCGTCGCCGCCGCCACCGTGCTGGCCGAACCGCTGCGGCGACACCGGGTCCGCACCCGCGAGCTCGCCGCGGTGCACCGCCGGCGCGTGTTCCCCACGGTGGTGACGCAACTGGTCCAGCAGGTGCTGCACCGGCTGTTGCTGGGGCCGTTGCTGCGCGGCGCGGATCCCACGCCGCCCGCCGCGCTGCTCGGCCTGATGCGGCGGTTCCCGTGGCTGTCGGCCGTGCCGGCTTACTTCGTCGGCGTCGGAGTGCGGCCCGAGCACGCCCCGGAGTTCGCGCGCCGCGCGCCCATCGACCACGATGGCTGAGTCAGCGCCCAGGGCGGGAAGAGCGATCGCCGGCCCGTGGAGGCGGTTTGATGTTTCGCGGGCGAGGGTAACCTCTGCCGACGATGTGAGGTCGTGAAATCGGTCCTGTCTCCGCGGTGCGGACGCCGCCTCTGGCGAGCCATGGGACCGAGAGGAGGCCAGTGCTAATGGATCTCAAGAAATTTGCAGGTAAAGCCGCGGTCGCCGGTGCGTTGAGTGCCGTGGCGCTCGGCTTCGGTGCGGGTATGGCACAGGCCCACCCCGGGCCGTGGCCGCCGCCGGGCCCACCGGGTCCGCACGTCGTCGACGGTGGTCATTGGAATCCGCTGCCACCTGGGCAAGTCAAGCAGATTTGTCCCTGGCAGGCGCCGCCCGGTCATTGGGTTGGTGGCCCGCACGGCGTTCCCTGTACCTGATCTCCGGGACGTTGATGGAGCCGACCCGCCGCGCTTCTGCGCGGGGCGGGTTCAGGTGGGCCGGGCGGCCAGTTGGGCCAGTTGCGCGGCGACCTCGGCCGTTTGGGTGGTCAGCACGATTCGGCCGGAAGTCACCGGTTCCTCGATGATCGGTGCCTCGAGAACGAGATTGTCGCGGACGAAGGCGACATGGTCCTTCAGGTGCGCCGCGGTGTAGGACGCCCACGCGGCCGCCGATGGCTGGTCCAGGATCAGGGTCACCTCGTAGAAACCCGCGGTCAGCGACTTCGGTGGGTCGACGTGTATCAGCCCGAGCTGCAGGGTCTCTGGAGCGAGCAGGTACGAGGTGATCCGGCCGATGTCGCATGCGGTGAGCGCATCAGTAGGCGCCACCCCGTGATTCGGATCGCTGGCCGGGCACTTCTGCGGGCTGGCCGGCTGCGATTTGTCGACCGGGCGGACGGGCAACGGCGCGATCTTCACGATGGGTGCAGCCGGCGCGGCCGATGGTGTCGTGGTGGGCGCCGCGTTGGTGGTTGTCGACGTGGTGGGTGCGGCCGGGTGCCGCGTCGGGTGGCACCCGCATGTCAGCGCCACGAGCAGGCCGACGCACGCGAGCCAAGCGCCGGCTTTGACATCCATTCGGCGTTGAACCATTCGGTCATTGTTCCAGTCGTTGTCCGGCGGTCGGTTTCGCCCGCGCCGGCGCACACGCGCTTGGTGGCCACTCACGTCCGCCGTCCTGCGTCATCGCACCAAATCTCGCATCTCGATCCGGCCTGCATACGCGATTGTCGCGCGGCTGGCGCGTGGGTAGGCTGCGGCGGATGGGAGTCCGCACCGGGTACGCGGAGGGGACGTTCAGCTGGGTCGACCTCGCCACTTCCGACCCGGAGGCGGCCACAGTGTTCTATGGGACGCTCTTCGGCTGGACGCCGGACGAGCGGCGTATGTCGGACGGTCGCGCGTACACGGTGCTGCGCCGCGAGCAGCAGGATGTCGCTGGGCTCTATGCGCTCCATGCGACCGACCCCGGCGGCGGTGAGCCACGCTGGAACTCGCACGTATCGGTCGCCGACGTCGACGCGGCGGCCGCGCGCGCCCGCTCGTTGGGAGGCACCGTCTTAGCCGGGCCGCTGGATGTCGGAGACCGCGGGAGGTTGGTGGTCGTCCGCGATCCGCACGGGGCCGTTATCCATCTCTGCCAGCCCGGCCGGCACTTCGGCGCGACGTGCGTGAACGAGACCGGGTGCCTGACGTGGAATGAGCTCGCCACCCTGGATGTCGATGCCGCGATCGCCTTCTACTCGCGACTGTTCGGCTGGCGCATCGAGTTCCTCGCCGGCATGCCCGTGCCTTACTGGGTGATCCGCGTGGGAGCGCCCGCGGTGCCGGTGCTTTCCGGCGACAACGGCGGACTGCGCGGTCTGACGGCGGCGGACGCCGGCGTGCCGTCGCGCTGGCTGCCCTACTTCGTCGTGGCCGACGTCGCCGAGGCCGGGGCAGTCGCCATCGCCGGCGGCGGCGCGGTTCTCGCGGGGCCGACGGAGCAGCCGAAGGGTCGCTTCAGCTTCCTGCGCGACCCCCAGGGGGCGAGCTTCCTGGTCTTCGAAAGCAGCAAGCTCGACCCGTGAAGGGGCGGAAGCGGACGTGATCCTGGCCGAGACGTTGGTGTTCGGCTCGGGCCCCGAGTGTCCAACCGAATTGCTCTGTTTGCCGCTGTTGCGCGCGCGGTATGGGCTCACCTTCAAGAAGTTTCGTGTTACCGACGCTGGGGGGCCACGCACCGTCGAGGCGCTCGAAACGGGCGCGATTCAGGTTGGCGTGCTCTTCACGACCGATCCACGCCTTCTCGCCGGCGACTTCGTCCTGCTCGAGGATGACCGGCACGCCCAGCCCGCCGAGAGCGTGACGCCGATTCTGCGCGAAGAGTTAGGTGTCGCGCACGGCGCGCACCTCGCCGCGACCATCGATGCGGTGAGCGCGGAACTCACGACCGAGCGCCTCGCCGAGCTCAATCGTCGCGTCCTTCTCGGGTGGTCGCCCGCGGCGGCGGCGGCTGAATTCCTCACCGAGCGGCGGTGCAGCCCGACGCCCCGCGTATCGCGGAGAAACCGACCGGCGATTGTCGTCGGCTCGGCCAACTTCGCCGAGAGCGTGACCGTGGCCGAGCTTTACGCCCACGCGCTGGCGGACGCCGGCTTCCCGGTCGAGCGGCGCCTCGGGATCGGCAACCGCGACACGTACTTTCCGCTGCTCCGCGACGCCGCAGTGGGACTCGTCCCTGAGTACGTGGGTAGCCTGCTCGCGTATCTGGACGGGGGCCGGGGCGAGATCTCGGATGCGCGCCAAGCCCATGGGGTGCTCGCCCGGGCGCTGCAGGGAACGGGCCTCGTCGCGCTGCAGCCGGCGCCGGCCGAGAACAAAAACGGCATCGTCCTGACCGCCGCGACCGCGGCGCGCTACGGCCTGACCAGGATCAGTGATCTCGGCCGGGCGATCGGCGATGCGGACGGGAGCGGGTGACTCGCGGCGGCGTGCAAAGCGCGTTGAATTATCCGACCATTCTTGTAGTCGAGAGTTGGTGAGTGGTCGGCCGTTGTCCGGCAGCCGTTTCGCTCGGAGGTGCAGGCCCCGCTCGCTGGCCACGCGCCCGCCGCCGTCGGTTATCAAAGCAGATCTTCAGCAACACTACGAATATAGAGTAAAGTGTTGGTCCGAGACGAAGGGCCATGGACAGACGCCGAAAGCCTAATCCCGGGGAGCGCCGCCGCGACTTGTGCGACGCGGCGATTCAGTTGTTGGCCGACGACGGGGCCAAGGGCGTGAGCCATCTCAAGGTCGACCGCAAAGCCGGCGTGCCCGACGGGACGACGTCATTCTATTTCCGCACCCGCTCGGCGCTGCTGCGCGCGGTGGCCGAGCGGCTGGCCGAACTCGATCTCGCCGACCTGCAGTCCGTCGCCGACGACTCCGACGGCCGTGGGGCCAACCCCTCACCCTCGAGGCTGTCCCAGGTGGTCATCAGGTCCGGCAACGAGCCGCAGCTGTTCCGGACCAAGGCCCGCTACGAGCTGACCATGCAGGCCGCCCGCGATCCGTCGCTGGCCGCCATCCTGCAGCGGGCCACCGACGAGTTCACCAAGCTGCACCGCGAAATCCTGGTTGAACTCATGCCGCACGGCGCGGACCTCGACCCGGCCGTGGTCGAGGACCTGAGCAATGTGACGCTGACGTTCATCAACGGCCTGCTGGTTCGGTTCGCGCACGGCGACCGGGTCGTCGACAGTCCCGAACAGCTCGACGGGATCTTGTCCGCGATCGCCGCCGGCATTCTGCACAGCCCACGGCAGGGCCGGCTCACCGGCGCGGCCGGGCGGGGCCCTGCGGGCGGGAACCGAGCCACGGCGCTCGGATGAGCACGGCATGGGGTCTTGCCAGACCATTCCCCGTATGGTTCTCTACGAGAATAGAGTTAGGCCACGCTGACGGGCCGATTTCAGCCCAGCCCGATGCGCAATGTCATAGCAATGCAATTAAGCGGAGTGTATAGATGCCCGACCTGGATCCGGCGCTGCCGGATAACCGTGGAACGGCAGCCGTAGGAGGGATTTCGTGACGACGAGCACCGATAGCCATGTGCGTTTCGATCCGTACGATGTCGAGCTGATCGCCGACCCGTACCCCATGTTCAAGCGCCTGCGCGACGAGGCGCCGCTGTATTACAACTCCGAATACGATTTCTACGCGTTGAGCCGATACGCCGATGTCAACAAGGGAATCATCGACCACGGCACCTACAGTTCCGCGCGTGGCGTGATCATGGAACTGATCAAGGCTAACCTCGAAATCCCTTCGGGCATGCTGATTTTCGAAGACCCGCCGATCCACGACGTGCACCGCAAGCTGCTGTCGCGCATGTTCACCCCTCGCAAGATCGCCGCGTTGGAGCCGATGATCCGCGAGTTCTGCGCACAATCGCTCGATCCGCTGGTGGGGTCGGGCCGGTTCGACTTCGTCACCGACCTGGGTGCGATCATGCCGATGAAGGTCATCAGCGCGCTGCTCGGCATCCCCGAAGAAGATCAGGAATACATCCGCGATCGCGGCAACGCTCAGTTGCGCACCGAGCCCGGCAAGCCGATGAGCGCCGCCGAACATGGGTTGTCGGTGGGGGAGCAGTTCGAGGCCTACATCGATTGGCGCGCCGACAATCCGTCCGATGACATCATGACCGAACTGCTCAACGTCGAGTTTGTCGACGAGACCGGCACCACGCGGAGGTTGAGGCGCGAGGAGATCCTGGTGTACCTCAACGTGGTGGCGGGAGCGGGCAACGAAACGACCACGCGTCTGATCGGTTGGGCGGGCAAGGTTCTCGCCGAACATCCCGATCAGCGTCGAGAGCTCGTCGAGAACCCTGCACTCATCCCGCAGGCCATCGAGGAGCTGCTGCGCTTCGAGCCGCCCGCGCCGCACATGGCACGCTATGTCACCCGCGACGTCAATATTTACGACCAGACGGTGCCGGAAGGCAGCGTCATGCTGATGCTGATTGGTTCGGCGTGCCGCGACGAGCGGCAGTTCGGTCCCGACGCAGGCGAATTCAACATTCATCGCGCCGCCCGGCCGCACCTCACCTTTAGCGTTGGCGCCCACTTCTGCTTGGGTTCGGCGCTGGCCCGGCTGGAAGGCCGTGTCGCGCTCGAGGAAATCCTCAAGCGCTTCCCGGAGTGGGAGCCCGACCTGGCTAACGCAAAGCTGAGCCCGACGTCGTCGGTGCGAGGTTGGGAAACCTTGCCCACCGTGGTGCCCTGATGACCGGGCGCGTCGAGGGCAAGGTCGCGTTCGTCAGCGGCGCCGCCCGCGGTCAGGGGCGCAGCCACTCGGTCCGCTTGGCGCAGGAGGGCGCCGACATCATCGCGGTCGACATCTGCGGGCCGGTCGAGCACCTGGCCTATCCGCACTCGACGCCGGAAGACCTGGCCGAGACGGCCGACTTGGTGAGGGCCCAGGACCGGCGCATCGTGACCGCGCAGGTGGACGTTCGCGACTACGAGGCGCTGAAATCCGCGGTGGACAATGGTGTCGAACAACTCGGACGGCTCGACGTCATCGTCGCCAACGCCGGCGTCGGCACCGACGGCAGGAAGCTGCACAAGATCCGCGAAGACGTCTGGCAGGACATGATCGACATCAACCTGACCGGCGTCTGGCACACGGTCAAGGCCGCCGTGCCGCACGTCCTCTCGGGCGGGCGCGGTGGATCTATCGTGCTCACCAGCTCGGTCGGCGGGCGCAAGGCCTACCCGAACACCGGCCACTACATCGCGGCCAAGCACGGCGTCATCGGCTTGATGCGTGCGTTCGCCGTAGAGCTCGGCCAGCACATGATCCGCGTCAATGCGGTGCTCCCCACCCAGGTCAGCACGACGATGGTGATGAACGACAACACCTTCCGCCTCTTTCGCCCGGACTTGGAGAATCCAGGGCCGGACGACTTCGCCCCCATCTCGCAGCTGATGCACACCCTGCCCGTGCCATGGGTGGAAGCCGCGGACATCAGCAACGCGGTCCTGTTCCTCGCCTCTGACGAATCTCGTTATGTCACCGGCGTTTCGCTTCCCGTCGACGCGGGCAGTTTGCTCAAATAGCGCTCATTCAAGAGAAGTTGGAGAAGGCCATGCCCGAATACGACTACGAAGAAATGAAGAAGGAAGCCGAGCAGTACATCAAGTTCGAGAAGGACAAGAAGAACCGGATCGCCTACATCACCTTCGATCGGCCGGAGGCACAGAACTCCACCACGTTGGGAATGCGGCAGAACTACGCCGATCTGATCCACAAGTGCAACGTCGACGACGAGGTCAAGGTCGTGGTGATCCGCGGCGAGGGGCAGGATTTCGGCAGCGGCGGCGACCTGCCCGAACAGCGCGGAATGCTGGAAAACCCCGGCATGCCCCTGCTGCATGAACTGGCGATCAACGACGACGACGTCAAGTACCCGCCCGGCGGATCGTACCGCTACCTGTCGACCGTGACCGACTTCTACGCCAAGGCGCGCGCCGGGAACCGCCCGCTTCAGGAGCTGCGCAAGATCAGCATCATCGAGGCCAAGGGCTACTGCTACGGCTGGCACTTCTACCAGGCCGGCGACGCCGATCTCGTCGTCGCCTCCGACGACACCCTCTTCGGGCATCCGGCCTTCCGCTACGTGGGCTGGGGACCGCGGCTGTGGTGGTGGGCCGAGACGATGGGCCTGCGTAAGTTCTCCGAAATGCTGTTCACCGGGCGACCGTTCACCGCCAAAGAGATGTACGAGTGCGGCTTCGTCAACAGCGTGGTGCCGCGGGAGAAGCTGGAGGAGGAGACGCTGAAATACGCGATGGCCTGCTCCCGCTCCCGCCCGACCGACACCGTCGCGGTGCAGAAGACCTTCCTGGAGCTCTACAAGCAGCACAAGGGCGAATACTTCGGCAGCTTGCTCACCGGCATGGTCGAGGGCATGTTGCCGATGATCGCCAACGACGCTGAGGAGGTCGACCTGACCGCGGGCACGTTCGAGAAGGGCCTCAACAACGTGGTCAAGGACAACGACCTGAACTTCCCGCCGGAGTGGCGCCTGAGCCGCTCGGGACGCGCGAAGCCCTGACCGCCGAGCTTGCATGTCCGCGCTGACGGGCTTCAGGGTTATCGAGCTGGCCGGGTCGGTGGCGGGGGAGTATTGCGGAAAACTGTTGGCCGACTTCGGCGCCGAGATCATCAAGGTCGAGGCGCCGGAGTGCGGCAGCCCGACCCGGGCGATGGCGCCCATCGTGGCCGGCGGGAGCGACGGTAGTGGGCTTTTCGCGTACCTCAACACCAACAAGCGGTCCGTCGTGCTGGACCTCGGCTCGGACGACGGCCTCGAGACCGCCCACCAGCTCATCGGCACCGCGGACGCGGTCATCGACGACCGTGCCTTCAATTGGGCCACCGACCGGTCGTCGCGGCACCCGGATGTGGTGTGGTGCTCGATCTCGCCGTTCGGCCAGGACGCGCCCGCCGAGTACGGCAATGCCAAGAGCATCAACGTCTTTCATGCCAGCGGCTGGGGGTACCACACGCCCAGCCACCCTGACCCCACCAAGCCGCCGCTGCAGGGGCCTGGCCGGTTCCTGCCCGACTACGAAGCGGGGCTGGAAGCCGCGCTCTGCGTGACGGCCTCGCTTTTCGGGCGCCTGCACAACTGCCACGGCGAGTCCATCGACGTTTCCGCACACGCGGTGCTGGCCTCCCGCGCCGACTGCATCATCGGGCGATTCATTACCGGGGAGGTGACGCCCGACGGCGACCGCGCCGACTACGACCAGGCCGGCCCCGCGGCGTTTTTCGCGTGCGCCGACGGTTTCGTTTACCTCTACATGACCAGCCGCGCCCACTGGCGCGGGCTGAGAGAACTGCTGGGTCAGGCGGACTGGCTGGACGCCTTCGAGGACGACTGGCTGGAGTTCTCCGTCACCGCGGAAAAGGTCGCCGCATTCCGGCGGGGCTTCGCGGCCTGGATCCGCGACCTTGCCAAGAACGAAGCATCCGACCGGGCCCAGCGCCTGGGTGTGCCGCTGGTGCCGGTGAACGGCGCCGCGGACCTGCATGATTCGCCGCAGTACCGCCACCGGGGATTCTTCCAGCAGGTGACGCACCCGGTGCTGGGCGACGCCGCATATCCGACCGTGCCGTACTTGTTCAGCGCGTCACCGGCCCGAATCACCGCAGCCGCGCCCACTCTCGGCGAGCACACCGGACGGGTGCTGGAAACCATCGGCTGCCGGCGCCGGCGGCCGCGGGCCAAATCCGCACAACTCAAGCCGCCCAGGGATCGGCGCGGTGGGCCGCTGGAGGGGGTGCGGGTCGTCGAGCTCACCAAAGTGTGGGCCGGCCCGTACGCGGGCAAGCTGCTGGCGATGCTGGGCGCCGAGGTCATCAAGGTCGAAACCGCGGGCAGCCCCGAGGAGATGCGCGCCTACGGCGGCACCGACGTCAACCACGCGCCGTACTTCCTGAGCATCAATCCGGAAATTCTCAGTGTGGACCTCGATATCAAGTCCGCCGAGGGCATGGCGCGGTTGCGCGAGCTGATCGCCCGTAGCGACATCGTGATCAACAACCTGCGCCCGGGCGCGATGGAGCGCCAGGGCCTGGACTACGCGCGGCTCGAGGAGATCAAGCCGGACGTCATCTCGGTGTCGATCAAGATGTGGGGCAACGACGGACCGCTGGGCCATCAGACCGGTTACGCGCCATGCTTCGCCGCACTCGCCGGGCTCGCCCCGCTGGTGGGCTACCCCGGCGGGCCGCCGCTCGGGACGAGCATGCGCTACGGCGATTCGACCGTCGGGGCAGCGGCCGCGTACGCGGCCGTGGTGGCGCTGCTGCACCGCGAACTCACCGGAGCCGGGCAGTTCGTCGACCTGTCGGCGGTGGAGACCCTCTCGTCGATGATCGGGGACTGCCTGCTCGAGGAAGCCCTGACCGGGCGGCAACTCGCGCCCAACGGCAACCATCACCCGGACCTGTGCCCGCACGGCTGCTACCCCTGCGCGGACGGCGCCTGGATCGCGATCGCCGTCGCCGGCGACCCACAGTGGCGCGGGATGTGTGACGTGCTCGGCGCGGGAGCGCTGGCCCGAGAACGCCGCTACGCCACCATGGGCGAGCGGCGGCGCCACGCCGAATCCCTGGATGCGGACCTGTCGCGCCTCACCCGGAGCCAGGATGCCGAGCACCTCGCGCATCGCCTGCGTGCGGCGGGTGTCCCGGCCGTCAAGAGCGCCACCGCCCTCGACGTGATCGGTGATCAGCGACTGTGGGACCGCGGCCTGTATCGATTCGTCAGCGATCACCGTGAGGGCCAGCGGCCGATCGTGGGGCCGTCCTGGCGGATGGCACGTGACCCGGCGCGCATCGCTCGCGGCGCGCCGGACCTGGGCGAGCACACCGAATACGTCCTACAGGAAATACTTGGCGCATGACGGGGACACTTGCGCACACCGCGGCCCTGGTGACCGGGGCCAGCAGCGGCATCGGGGCCGCGACGGCCAAAGCGCTGGCAGCCGAAGGCGCGGCGGTGGCCCTGCTCGCGCGCCGCGCGGACCGGCTGGCCGAATTGAAGGCCGACATCGAATCCGCCGGCGGCACGGCGCTGGCCGTGGCGGCCGACGTCACCGACGCCGAGCAGGTGTCGACGGCGCTGCGGCGCACCGTCGCGGAGTTCGGCCGCCTCGACACCGTGGTGAACAACGCCGGGCTGATGCAGTCGGGGCCCGCTGCCGAGGCGCCGCTGCGGGATTGGGACGCCATGGTGGCGGTCAACATCCAGGGGGTGCTGTATGTCACCCGCGCGGCGCTCCCGCACCTGATCGACGCCGCCGCCGACTCGCCCCGGGGCGTCGCAGATCTCGTCACCATCAGTTCGACCGCCGGGTGGGTGGCCCGGCCCAACACCGCGGTGTACTCGCTGACCAAGTTCGGGGTGAACGCGTTCAGCGAGGGCATTCGCCAGGAGGTGCTCGGCAAGCGAGTGCGGGTCGGCGTGGTCGGCCCCGGAACGGTCGACACCGAGATCTTCAGCCACCTTGCCGACTCGTCGCGCGAGGCGTTCGAGCGCCAGACCGCGGGCATGGTCAAGTTGCGGCCGGAAGACATCGCCGACGCGGTGCTGTTCATGGTGACGCGGGAGCGCCGGGTTGCCGTCAATCACATGCTGGTTCGCGCGGCCGAACAGACCTGGTGACGGCTTGGTTGCGAGGTGGGTTGTCGGCGACCGCTATGGTTCGCCGTTTCCGGCCGACCCCGCGACGCTGGAAAGCGCCGGGGTGGGCATCCTCACCGAGGCGTTCCAAGCCTCGGGAGTGTTGCGGGACAACCGCATCACAAGCGTCGCCGGGTTTCGCGAGATAGCGGGCGGCAGCACGGGACGCAAGGTCGTGCTCTCCGTCGCGTACGCCCGGCCGGCCCCGGATCTGCCCACCGACTTGTTCGTCAAGTTCTCGCGCGACTTCGACGACCCGACGCGTGATCGGGGAAAGACCCAGATGGAGCCGGAAGTGCGGTTCGCCGCCCTCTCGCGCCGCCCCGAGTTTCCCATCGCCGTGCCCAGGGCGCTTTTCGCCGACTATCACCGCGACACCGGCACCGGCGTCCTCATCACCGAACGAATATCGTTTGGCGCCAACGGAATCGATCGGCAATATCACAAGTGCCTCGACTACGAGATGCCCGAACCGCTCGAGCACTACGCCGCGCTGCTCACCGCGCTGGCCCGGCTTGCCGGCACTCAGCGATCCGGGCGGCTGCCGGAGCTGACCGCGGCCTTCCCGCTCGACGTGGGGGCCGCGACGGTAGGCGAGCGGGCGCCGCTGTCGCCGGCCAAGCTGGAACGCCGGGTGGACCAACTGGCCGAATTAGCCCAACGAGGTCGTGGGTTGCTTCCGGTCTGTTCACCGGAGTTCATCGCGCGCCTGCGACACGACGTGCCGCGGTTCGCGCAGCACGAGCGGACGATCGCCCGCCTGCTCGCCGAGGACTCGGACTATGTCGCGCTGTGCCATTGGAACGCGAACATCGACAACGCCTGGTTTTGGCGCGACACCGGCCTTCTGCGCTGCGGCCTGATGGATTGGGGATGTGTGGGCCAGATGAACCTGGGCATGGCGCTCTGGGGAGCCATGTCCGGCGCCGAAACCGACCTGTGGGAGACCCATCTCGACGACTTGCTGCGGCTGTTCGTTACTGAATTTCGCCGATGCGGCGGTCCGGAACTCGACCCGGTGCGATTGCTCCGGCACGCGTTGCTCTACGCGGCGGCGATGGGGGTCGCGTGGCTGCTGGGCGTTCCGGCGCTGATCCGCAGCCGATTCGAGGCGATACCGGACAGCCGCATGCATCCCTTGATCAGGAACGACGAGAGCGTGCGCGCGCCGCTGCAGATGTTGTCCAACCTGCTGTTCCTCTGGGAGCGGCATCGGGTCGGGGAGCTGCTGGACGCCGCCCTTGCGGAGGGGACCACCTGAGCTAGGGCTCGTCGTCGTCGCCGTCCCGGAGCAATTTCTCGGGGTGCTGGAAGGTGTTGGTTCTGGGTTGACCACGATCCACGTGCGGTGGCGGTATCCATTCCGTGTCGCCCTTGCCGTTCTTGCGGGTGGTCCAGCCGCCGGGCTTGAGCAGACGATGGTGGGTCCCGCAGGCGAAGGTGAGGCCGTCGATGTCGGTGCGCCGGCATTTGACCCAGTCGGTGACGTGGTGCACCTCCGAGTAGTAGCCGGGCACCGCGCATCCGGGTGCCGAGCAGCCACGGTCCTTTGCGTACAGCACGATTCGCTGCCCGGGGGAGGCCAGCCGCTTGGTGTGATAGAGCGCCAGCGCCTTGCCTCTGTCGAAGATCGCCAAATAGTGGCGCGCATGGCGGGCCAGGCGGATCACGTCGCTCATCGGTAGCATGCTGCCGCCGCCGGTGAGGCCCCGCCCGGCGGCGGCTTCCAACTCCTGCAAGGTCGTGGTGACGACGATGGAGGCCGGTAGCCCGTTGTGCCGGCCCAGTTTTCCCGAGGCCAGCAGGGCGCGGTTCGCCGCCAGTAGCGCGTCGTGGTTGCGCTGCGCCGCGCTGCGGGCGTCGCGGTCGATCGCCTCTTGGCTCGGTGCGCCGTCCACGCAGGGGGTGTCGTCGAGCGGGTTGCACATGCCGGGGGCGGCCAGTTTGGCCAGCACGGCCTCCACGGTGGCGCGCAGCTCGGGAGTGATGGTGGCGCGCAGCTCGGACATGCCGTCGGGGCCCTGCTTGCCCAGCGTCAGGCCGCGGCGCCGCGCGCGGTCCTCGTCGGTGTAGGTGCCGTCGGGGTTGAGGCAATCGGCGACGTGATGGGCGAGCTCGGCCAATTGCTCGGGGCGGTATTGCGTTCCGTGGGTGGCCAGGTCGGCTTCGACGGCGGCGCGGGTGGCGAAGTCCACCCAGCCGGGAAGCTGGCGGAAGAACCGGCGGATCACCGCGACCTGCCCGGTGCCGAGCGTGCCGTCGCGTTGGGCGGCGGCGGTCGCGGCCAAGATCGGCTCCATCGGCTCTCCGGTCAGCCCGTGCCTCGGCCCCAGGTCGGTGGCCTCTTTGATTCGACGGGAGGCCTCGGCGCGGCTGATCAGCGTGGCCTCGGCGATCGCATGGGACAGCTTGCCGCCGAGCTCTTCCGGTGTGGCCTGGCGGGCCAGGTCGTTGATCAGCGGATGCTCGATGGCCGGCAGCTGCCGGCGCACCTTCTCGCAGCGCGCCAACATGGCCAGCTGCTCGCGGGTGGCCAAGGCGTCACAGTCATGGCCGATCAAATCTTTGACCGCAGCGTCGATGACGTCGAACGCCGCCGACAACGCCTCCGGATCAACACTCACACTCCGAAACTATCGGCGCCCACCGACAAAAAGCGTCTCGCTGAGACGGCTGAAGCCACAGTGACGCAAGTGATTTCGGCGGAAAAACGGGCGAAACAGGCACTGGCAATTCGTGACCTAAAGAGCGTTCCGCTCCGCAAAATGACGAGTCCGGGCCTCGAGGGCGCGCCGTCGTTCTTCCGCGCTGATCCGCTGTCGCGGTCCGAAGTGTTCGCCCAGCTGATCCGCGCGGACGACGGTCAGGGTCGGTGTTGCCGGCTGATGCGGTGCGCTTGCCCGCCACGTCACCACGCCATTGCGATACCCGCGGGCGTCAAGCCAGTTGTGTACGCCGAAATCTTCTGTCGACAACAAGACCCGCACCCGTCCGTCGTCGACTTGGGATTGGGCGAGGTTGAGACTGGTTTGGCGGGTTTCGAAATCGATCATCTCGCTCCACCGATTGGTCAAGCAGATTCCGACGTACGGCGAACCGGGAGGTATCTCGTAGTCGATCACGAGCGCTTCGCCGTCCTCGAGTTCCCACGAGATGGGAACGAACCATGCACCAGCCATCGCTGAAGGAGGTTGGAGCGGGGGAATGGCGAAGTTCTTGGGTAGTGCACCGAACACGCGTGCCGGAATGTCTTTGACCCACATCGTGAATAGCTCGCGGGACGCCAGGAGGTGCGCATCGAAGGCGGCGATGGCCTGGTTGAGTGAATCCGGCTCGAGCGGATCGCCTGGGTTCAGGCATTCGAGACGAATAGCGCCCTTGGCCTCATTGTCCCAGTCGCCGAAGGTTTGGTAACAGCAGAACGAGTCGGCTCCCGCCGGGGGCGGGTACCAGTTCGTGTCGCCCATCTTCTGGCGACTGAAGTAGATCTCGAACCAACCGTCATCACCGACAACGAGTTCTTCGGACAGCACCTTCACCGCTTCGGCTTGGTCGTCCCTACCGGCATAGACGCCGAAGGTCGTCTGCGCAGCGGAACCCAGCTTCCCGTGAACGCGGTAGTCGTGGCCAGCGTCGATACGCGCGGTCAGATACAGCGTGTCGGGGTTGGAGTGGCCCCAGTTCCACGGCGCGTATTGGCCGTTGATGAGTTTGGGCCGCGCGGGATCACTACGCAGTTGCAGGCCCATGTATTGGATGTGGCCGACGAGGCGTCCCAGCAAGGCCGCCGCGGCACCGTCGTCGAGATCGCCTTCGGCCAATGCGATCTCGAGCAGCTCATCGTGAAGATCTCCAAAGCGTCGCCAGGCCGCACGCAGGAGGTGCTGTGAGTCATCGGTCACGGCGGCCCTCGATTCCGTAGAAGTCGCGGTAGAACTGTAATTGCGGCCACAGCTCGTCGATGTCGAGCCCGTAGTCGGTCGCCTCGTAGATGTTGGGCTTGCGCTTCGCCAGGCCGCGCTCATCCATGAACACGCTCATCTTGCGATGCACGTCATCGGTGAGTTGGATGCCGAAGAAGTCATAGATCTCTTGTACGCACGACATGGGGTCGCGCACCATCCGTTCCATCGCAAAATCGATGAACCGCTTCGACTCCTGCGCGAACTGCCGACGCAGCTCGACGTTGCGCGTCAGCATCCTGCCGGTGCGCCACCGCATGTAGCGGCCATGGTCGTGCCAATCAACGTCATCTTCGACCATGCCGAAAACGGTCCCGGCCAGCTTGCAGCTGGAGGCGACGATCTCGGTCGGCTCGCGGTAGGTGGTGACGAAGCGCGCGTCGGGGAAGACGGCCAAGATGTTGTCGATGTTCTCCATGTGCGGCGGTGTCTTCAGCAGCCAGCTCTCCTTGGGGCGTAAGCCACCGCTCTGCATGTACTGCAACAGCAGCTTCTGTTCCCGGTAGACCCAGGTGAGGTCCTGCCCGGTCAGCCACCGGTCGTAGCCCTGGCAGTTGAACATGACGTGGAAAGTCGCGCTGTGGAAGGCATAGGCGTGGAGTAGCGCGCACTCCTGCGCCTCCCACGCGCCGATCGGATGCGCGGCGTCGAGGTCCGGGGCCAGCGACAGGATACGGCGGATCTGCTTGTCGCTGCGCTTGATTCGCGGGTCACTACGCATGGTGGCCGGATTCAGCGGCGGATGGAGTTCATCGCATTCCCAGGTGATCGGGTAGCGGAAACGGTCGTCCCGGCTCAGCAGATGGTGGGTGACGGTGGTGCCCGTGCGCGGTGCGCCGACGAGGAAAATCGGCTTCGTGATCACTTCGTCACGAATCCCGGGGTGCTGGCGCAGGTGCTCGGTGAACAGCAGCCGCTGGCGCAACAGATTGGTGATGTGCGACGTGGCGAGTATCCGCCCGAAACCGTTGAGGCGATCCTCGCTTTCGAGCGATTCGATCAGGCGGTCGAGGCCGTATTCGAAGCGGGGATCACCGAAGTCGGTAAGGCCTCTCGCGCGGCGTGTGGCCCGATCCATCAACGCGTGCTTGCGCAAGGGCAGCGGATGGGCACCCAGTCGGCGCGCCGCCCGGTAACCGCCATTGAGGATCCGGAAAGGCACGGGCCTGGGCGGTGAGTCGATCGCCATGGTGGGGGAAGCGCCTCCTGGGACCGCGCGATTGGCTACCGCCGCGAAAAACATTACGATCTTAACGTAATGGAGTCAATAAGCGAGGCTGACGGGCAAGACCGGCGCAATGGCGTGCGGTCACAAGGACGTCCGAGGGACGCCCGCATCGACGAGGCGGTGCTGGCTGCGACGGTCGAACTGCTGGAAGAAATCGGCTACGCACGACTGACCATCCCGTTGGTCGCCGCACGCGCCGGCGCAACCCCGCCGGCGGTCTATCGACGGTTCCCGAACAAGGTCGAATTGGTCTATGAGGCGGTATTTCCGACGCCGCCGAGTGCTGAGCTCCCGTTGACCGGCGATCCGGCCGACGTTGTCCGCACCCTGCTACAAGCGGCGATCGACCTGTTCAGCCGGCCAGCGGTACATACCGCGCTATCAGGACTCATGGCCGAATTGCCCTCGGAGCCAGGCCTGTCGGCACGCTTGCTCAGCCGCCTTCAGGGCGGCACGTACCTCTTGCTACAGCGTTACCTCGACGAGGCCGCAGCCGAGGGACGTGCCGCCGGCGACGTCGACGCCCGCGTATTGGTGGACATGATCGGTGGCACAGTGGTGATGGCGCTGGCCAACGAGCGAGTCCTCGACGACGTGTGGGTTGCGCAGAACACTGCCCTCATCGCCCACGGGCTGTCCCGATGAGGTGTCTTGAGCATCAGTCTCGGTCAGACCAGGACGGGCTGGCCGTCATCACCTCCACGCCGTCCTCGGTGATGCGCACGGTGTCACGCCGGAACACCGCGCCGGCGCCCTCCTGCCAGACGTACCCGGTGATGGCCAGCACCATGCCGGCCTCGAGCTCGTCGAGTTCACCGGCGGCCAGCAATGTTTCGGACACCACCGGCGGATCGAAGCCCAAACCCAACCCGTGTGCGATCGGCATCGGCGGTATCGGTTCGCCGGCCGCCTGATACGCGCCGAGCAGGTCGGAGGTGGGCGCACCGGGACGACAGGCCGCAAGCATGTTGTCGTACAACGTGTTCGACCGCCCGAACAGTTTGCGGGTCGGTTCGTCGACCAGGTCGCCGGCCGGCCAGGTCCGACCCACTTCCGCGACGTAACCATTGGCCAGCGCCCCGGCGGCGAACGCGACCAGATCACCCGGGCGCACCTCGCCCGAATCGCCGCGGCGCCACGGGTGTTCTTTCGACGTCACCCACGCGGCGTCCTGCGTGGCCGGTGTGCTCACCCCGCCCGCGGCCATCGCCTCCATCATGGCCCCCGCCAGCGTCCGCTCCGGCACTCCCGGCGTGAATTCGCCCAGCGCGGCGGCCAGTCCGCGTTCGGCGACCCGCAACGACCTTCCCATCGCCACAATTTCGTCAGGCGTCTTGACGCGCCGCGCCGCCCGCATCGCCGGTTCGGCGTCGACGAGTTCGGCGTGGGGGAACGCCTCGGGCAGCAACGCGGCGAAAGTGGGTGTGATCGCGTCGGTCCCGACCCGCCGCGCCGTCTCGGCGCCGTCGATCTTCTTTAGCACGTCGATCAGCGTCATCGGGTTCCAGGCCAGTCCGTAGAGGTGATCGTGCCCGATCTCCTCCGGAACACCCTCGTCCCACGTGCTATTGAGGTAGATGTCCCCGCTCGCGCGCACCAGCGCGCATATCGGGCCGAACGGCCGCGTCCCGGCGATCCACAGCTGCGGTGCGCCGGTGACGTAACGAATGTTCGCCTGCCGCCCGAGCACCAGGATGTCGAGCCCGTGCGCATCCATTTGGGCCAGCGCCCGTTCCCGGCGGCCCGACCGCAACTCGTACGCGTCGGGCAGAACCTCAGTCGCCATAAGGGGAATAGGGGTAGTCGGTGATCGGCAGGTAGCCGTCTTCGGTGATCACCACGATCTCCTCACTGCGATAACCACCCGTCCCGTCCTCCCACACCACGGGTTCCAGGACCAGAACCATCCCGGGCGGGAAGACGAAGTTGTCGTCGAACTCTTCGCCGAGATCCGTTCCGATCATCGGCGCCTCGGCCGGATAGGTGCCGATACCGTGGCCCAGATAGAAATGCGGCAACCACGGTTTGCGGCCGCCGTTGGCGGCGATCGCGGCGCGCGCCAGATCACCGGAAGTGACACCGGCTTTCGTCACCGCGAGCACCGCGTCCAGGATGGCCCGCCACTGCCGGAACTGATCCTGCTGCTTGGCTGTGGGCCGCTCGCCGACCACCCAGGTCCGGCCGAAGTCGGAGCAGTACCCGAGGTAGGTGATGCTGATATCGGTCCAGAGCACGTCACCGGCGGCCAGCTCACGATCGGTCGTGAGCAGCGGCAGCGCGAGGTCGCCATGCGTCGTCCACACCCCGGCTTCCCGCGAACTGGGCATCACCTGCCAGATGGCCTCCAGCATGTTGGTGGTGGCGCCCAACTCGAATGCGCGGCGTACCAGCTTGGCCGAAAGGTCGATCTGGCGCACCCCGGGCGCCAGGGCCCGCTGCACGTCCACCATGGCCTGTTCGGTGATGCGGGCCGCGCGGCGAAGGCAGGACAACTCGTCTCGGGTTTTCACCAGTTGCGCGTCGGCGAGCACGATCGCCGCATCCGTCGGCACCCCCGCGGGGAACAGCTTGGGGCCGGCCCTGCGCATCGCCCCGGTCAGCTCGTCGACGGCGATATTCGCACCCGGCGGGATCAGCCCGGCCAGCTCACGCGCGAATTGGTCGACGCCGTGGTCGAATTCAAGGTAGACCGGGCCGTGCAGATGGTCGTCCGGAACCGGCGCCTCCGCGGACGCCCCGCCGCGGAACGGCATGAACAGGTGCGGATGCTCGTCGTCGGCGAGCACGACCGCGACCGGCCGCTCCACGTGTGAGAGGCCCGCGTCCAGCAGCGGCCAACTGGCACCCGTCGCGTACCCCACGTAACCGTTCATCAGCAGGACCAGCACGTCGACGCCGTGGTCGGCCATCGCGGACCGCAGCCGCGCCCCGATCTCGGCACGCATGCGGGCCCGGTCCGGTTCGTCCGGAATCTCGATCACCGAGCCGTGGGTGGTGAGTGAATCGGTCATCTCAGAGCCCCAGGAAATTTCTGATGTTTCCGCTGACGACGCGGACCGCGTCCTCGGGACCGACGGCGTCGACCACGGCGGCCAGCGACCGCTCCGAGTAACCGTACGTGCTTTCGTTGTGCGGGTAGTCGGAGGACCACATCACCTTGTCGATTCCTATCTCGCCGACTTGGGCGAGCCCCAGACCGTCCACCATGAACGACGCGCACATGTGGGTGTCCCAGTAGTAGCGGACATCGTGTTCGGGCTGGTGCGCGAGCATGTGCCGGTAGGACGCCAGCACATGCTCGGCATCCTGCAAAGCCGGTGGGACCCAGGCGATACCGCCCTCGAACCAGCCGACCCGCAGCGCGGGATGGCGGTCCAGAATGCCGCCGAAGATGTACTTGGAGAACATCTCCCGGAACGAGTCGATGTTGACCATCATGGCCACCGCGACGCTGTTGATCTCGCTCGGGACCTTCGGCTGGCTCTCGCCGATGTGGTGGGTGACGGGCAGGCCCGCGTCCTCGATTTCGTCCCACACCGCGCTCATTGCGGTGCCCGAGAAGTCGATGGCGTGCCCGTTGTCGTCGATGCCGGGGCTGATCGGCATCAGAAACGTCTTGAGCCCCAGCGACTTCAGTTCCGACAGTGTGCGCCGGGTGCCGCGCGGGTCCCACCAGTTGATCAGCCCGACGCCGTAGCAGTGGCCGTCGGAGCCCTCCTGCACCGCGGCGATGTGTTCGTTGTAGATGCGAAAGATGCGCTCGCGCAGATCCTTGTCGGGGTAGTGGAACAGCGCCAGGACCGCGTTGGGGAACACCAGTTCCTTGTCGACGCCGTCCTCGGCGAGCTCACGCACGCGGGCATCGATGTTGTTGCTGACCGCGCCGGCCAGGTCGTCGTATTGCATGAGCACCGCGCTGAAATCGCCGACCACCATCGACTGCCCCGGCCGGCCGAGCAGGTAGGCGCCGTCCTCGTACCAGATCCGCGGCGCGTAATCCTTGAGGTCGTCGGGAAATTGCTCGTAGAAGATGTCGTCGGCCACCGAGATGTGGTTGTCGGCCGAGAACACCTCGGTGCCGGGTGGGAGGCCGGTGTCGAATGCCGAAGCGTGACCGCGACGGTGCTTGGGCGCGCCGATCACACCCTCGGGGTACGGCGTACGGGGTAGCAGCCGCCCCGGGTTCACCATGTCACCGGAAGCTCATACAGGCCGTAGGCCAGCGCGTCGTGCTTGAACGGCAGCTCTTCCACCGGCACCGCGAGCCGAAGGGTCGGGGCGCGGCGCAGCAGGGTGGGCAGGACGATCTGCAGCTCCATCCGGGCCAGCTGCTGTCCGACGCATTGGTGCCGGCCGTAGCCGAACCCGACGTGCGGGCCGTCCTCGCGGCGCAGGTCGAGCCGGTCCGGGTCGGGGAATTGCCTGCTATCCCAGTTCGCCGGCGCGACGTCGAGGATGATGCCCTCGCCGGCGCGGATGGTCTCGCCGCCCACCTCGATATCCTCGACGGCGATGCGGCGCTGCCCGGTCTGAATGATGCTCAGGTAGCGCATCAGTTCCTCGACCGCGGCGGCGATGACCTTCGGATCGTCGGTGTCGCGCAGCAGGGCCAGCTGGTCGGGATGGTCGAGCAGGGCCGCGACGCTCAGGCTGATCATGTTGGCGGTCGTTTCGTGCCCGGCGATGAGCACCCCGGTGGCCAACTGCGCCGCCTCGCGCACGCTGAGCTCTTCGGCGTTGACCCGCTCGGCCAGGTCGGACACCAAATCCTCCGACGGGCTTTCCATCTTGGTTCGCACCAAGTTCGCCAGGTACTTCGCCAGCGATGCGGCGCCCTGGGCGGTGTCCTCCTCGGTGGCGTAACGGCCCATGCCCCGCTGGGCCTGGCTCTGGAAGAAATCCGCGTCCTCGTAGGGCACGCCCAGCAATTGGCTGATGACCAGCGAGGGGACGGGAAGCGCCAACGTGCTGACGATGTCGCCCGGCTTGGGGCCGGCCAGCAACGCGTCGATGTGGTCGTCGGTGATCTTCTGCACCGCCGGCCGCAGCGCCTCAACCCGCTTGAAGGTGAACGGCTTCGACAGCATCCGGCGGAATCGAGTGTGTTCCTCGGCGTCGGAGGTGAACACCGAACGCGGGCGCTTGTGCACCGTCGCCAGCATTCCCTCGTTCCAATGCGGATAGCCCGGCAGCCGGTCGTCGACGCTGGCGCGCGAGTCGGTGAACAACGCCCGGATCGCCTCATAGCCGTGGATCAGCCACGGCGTGCTGTCGTCCCAGATCCGCACCCGGCTCAGCTGCTTGTCGGCGTTGAGCTCCAACACCTTTGGCGGCGGCGCGAACGGGCAACCGGGCGCGCGCGACATCGGGAACTCCGGGATGTCGGTGGCGGTCGAGACGTCGGTCATCGTTCTCCTCGCGTCGGGGATGTTCGGGTTTCGGTGGACACGCCGCCTGCCGCGCCCACGTGGACGGGTGCCCGCCACAGGCCGACGATCGCGTCGATCAGGCCTTCCCCGGCGACCGGCCACGCCGAACGCGAACGCGGGCCGTGCTCGGCCAGCGCGCCTTCGTGCTCGGCGCAGGTGTGCATGAGCAGGTTGCGCACCATGACCATCCGTTCGGAGCGCACCCGCCTGGGCAGGTCGGGAAGGCAGCGGTTGATGCCGCCGATGGTCCGCACCAGCAGCGGCGACGTGAGGGCGTCTTTGGTGACGACGTGGCGGTACGTGGGATCGGCCATGGCCTGGGCGGCGAACCGGGCGTACCAGCTGGGCGTGCCCAGCGCGTGCAGGTGATCGGTGAGTGGCCGCACCAATGCGCCCACCCAGTCGCGCAGCTCGGTCGAATCGTCGATGGCGCTCAGCATCTGCGCCCGCAGTTCCTCGATCGGCCCCCGATGTTTGCTTTCGATGGCTCGGAGCAGGTCGGTCCTGGTCCCGAAGTGGTAGCACGCCGCGGCGTTGTTGCCCTGCCCGGCAGCCTCGCTGATCTGCCGGTTGGACACCGCATACATGCCGCGTTCGGCGAACAGCACCTCGGCGGCCGACAGGATGGCCTCCCGGGTGCCTGTCGACCTGTCGGAGCGGGCGACCCGCTCGGCGGTCATCGCCTCAGTGAACACCGCGCCCATGATTAAATCAAGCAATTTACTTAGCGAGGTGGCCGAGCCGCGCGCGGCGGCCGGCGCCCGGATTCGCCAATCCCCGGCCCGTCAAGGTGATTTCATCGCGACGACGCCCCGGGCCCGCCCCGCCGGGAATACAGTCTTCGTATGAATCCGCTCCAGCGGGTGGCGCGTCGTCCGGCGGCCTACCGCCGGCTCGTCCTGAATGGCCGGCCGGTCGCAGAAGGCATCGAGGCGCTGCTGCGGTTCGCGACAGCTGGGCGGCTCGGCGTCCTCGACCTCGCCGGCCTGCCCAACGTGCAGGTCACCACCTCGGGTCGCAAAACGGGGCTCGCACGCACGGCGACGGTGCAGTGCGTGCCCGTCGAGAACGGGCTGTTGCTGGTCGGTTCCAACTGGGGCCGGGATCGCCACCCGTCGTGGTCGGCGAATCTGAAGGCCACGCAGCGCGTTACCGTCCGCCGGCGCGGCCAGCATTTTGTGGCAACGGTGCGGTTGCTCACCGGCGAGGAGCGCGACGAGGCGTGGTCGACGGCGTTGGCGCACTGGCCGAATTATCAGGTCGCCCAGGATCGGGCGGGTCGCCGGCAATTCCGGCTGTTCCTGCTCACGCCGATCCCGTAGGCCTCGGGCCAGGACTCAGGCCTCGGGCCAGGATTCGCCCGCCGGACCGCTAACCCGGGTGAGACTTCTTCA
Organism: Mycobacterium paraseoulense; assembly: GCF_010731655.1. NCBI lineage: Bacteria > Bacillati > Actinomycetota > Actinomycetes > Mycobacteriales > Mycobacteriaceae > Mycobacterium > Mycobacterium paraseoulense. The sequence goes on from NZ_AP022619.1 coordinate 738,088, forward strand.
GGTGGGCGATCTCGTCACCCCAAACCGATTGAGCCCCAGCATCGCCCACGCGGTAGATCTGGACCATCGACGCGATGGCGACAACCAGCACCAGGACCGCGACGACCGCCCGGGCGACCGCGCGGCCGGCTCCCGAGCGCCGTTCGGCCAGGCGGAGCGCGACGAGCACCAGCGCCGCCGCCAGCAGTGCGGCGGAGAAGTAGATCATCATGGCGCCCCGGTCGGCGTGTTCCTGCAGGATGGGGCTCGGTTTGGCCCTCAGGTCGATAAGCCATTCCCCGGCGTTGATGGTGATCGGGGTCAACACCATATTGCCGGCGGCCAATACCACGGTGAGCCACAACAGCTGGCCCCGCCGCGCCGCCGGCCAGAGCGCGCACACGATCTCCAGCAGGGCGATCAGCGGCACCAGCACCAACACGAAGTGCAGCAGCAGGACATGGGCGGGCATCCCGTTGACAACGGTCATGTGATTCCTCGCTGGTCAGCGTCAGTTCGCGCTCAGCCGCCGAGGCCCTTCTTGATGGCCGCGTCTTGTTTCTGGCCCACGTCGTTGACGAAATCCGCCGGGGCCAGCGTGTCGGGGGGCCCGTCAAACTCCAGCGTGACGAACGCCCTGCCCTCGGTGAACAGCAGTATGGTCACGCCCTTGCTCTTGTCCGGAGAGTTGCCCAACAGCGTCGTTCCGCCCGTGCCGACGTTGGCGGCTTGCGTCGTCGGGTTCTTGACCAGGTCACCCTGCGCGCCCTTGGCCGCGTTCAACGCGTTCGTGGCGGCGCCGGGGTCGGCGAACACCTGGATCGTGTCCTTGATGACGTGGCTGCCGTCCTCGTCTTTGAACGTGGTCGCGACGCCCGGTTGGCCGTTCGGGTTGCTGGTCGGCGGGGTGGCCGTGAATGGTATCGGCGCGTTGATGTCGCTTGCCTGAATCAACAGTCCGGTGTACTCGCTCGGTTGCGCGGACGCCGACGCCGACGACGTCGGCGCCGAGCTCTGGGCGCTGGTAGCCGAGCTGGACGAGCCGGGCTTGGATGTCGACGGCGTCGAAGTCTTGCCGCCACACCCCGCTACCGCCGCCGCCAGCGCCGTCGTCGCCGCCACGCCCGCGACCAGCGTTCGTGCAGTCCTCATCGCTCGAGCTCCCTTCCAGGCCGCCTTCGGCGCCACAGTCGAGTCCGTTCCCGAATCGCACAGTACATTGCGGCGGGGCGCGGGCGCGGCGCCGAAGGGCCTGGGGGTGATGAAGGGCTACTCCAGTTGGTCGCGCAAGCAGCGCAGGGTGCTGGCCAGGATGCGGGAGACCTGCATCTGCGACACGCCGATGCGCTCGGCGATCTGGCTCTGCGTCATCGACTCGAAGAACCGCATGCGCAAGACGTCGCGTTCGCGCTCGGGGAGGTCGGCAACCAGGACGCGTAGCGCTTCCCGATTGGTGATGTGCTCGATCTGCGGATCGAGGCCCCCTACCGCATCGGCGACCAGTCGGGGTGTGCCCGAGCTGTCGGTGCCCACCGGCGCGTCCAGGGAGTCCAGCCGGTAAGCATCGCCCGCCACCAGGCATTCGACGATTTCCTCGCGGGGAACGTCCAGCGCTTGCGACAGCTCGCCCGCGGTGGGCGCGCGGCCCAACTGCTGGGCCAGGTCGCCAGTGGTCCTGCTGATCTGGACATGCAGCTCCCGTAGCCGCCGCGGTACGCGCATGCCCCAGCTGTGGTCGCGGAAGTAACGCCGAACCTCGCCCATCATGGTCGGGACCGCGAAGCCGATGAAGCTGGGTCCCTTGGCGGGATCGAATCGGTTGATGGCGTTCATCAGTCCCAGCCGCGCCACCTGGACCAGGTCGTCAAGACCTTCGCCGCGGCGCGCGAAGTGGCTGGCCACGTGGTCGGCCAGGGGCAGGCAGCGGGCCACGATCCGTTCGCGTTGGCGACCGTATTCGTGCGACTCGGCCGGCATCTGGCGCAGCAGCACGAACATTTCGACTACGTCGTCGTAGGAATCGTCGGACCTGGTCTCGCGGCGTGGAGCCGGACGGGTGGGAGTTATTACATCGGTCATCGGCGCACGCGCCCTGTGCCGGCGCGGCTGATCCTGAAAAGTCTTGCGCACGAACATTTCTGCATTGCTGACTCACTCCTCGAGTCGCTTGCAGCGAGAGACGGCAGCTATGCGCACGGTCGCCTCACTGCAACCCTTATCCGCGGGACTGGTCGGTTATCCAACGCGCTCGGCCTACGAGGGGGAGATGACTCGGGGTGTTCGTCGCCGGAGCCATATCGAGCTCAGTAGCCGTGCGGCTGACTGGCCGCTTTGAGCTAAACGGCGACACGTCCATAACGGACTTCAATGGTGACTATACGCCTCATCGCATCCGCCCGCGATCGCTCACCGCGTTCCCCGGCTCCAGCCGCTGGTCGAACGCAAAACGCGCGGAGCCGGGCGCAACGCACCGGCCGCGGTTCTCAGTTCTGTGCCGGCTGGGTACTGTTCGACTGATGCTCACCACCGACCTCCCGCGAGGTGGCCTCGATCGATGCCCAACGCGGTTCGCGCACAACACCTTACGGCCCCGACAGCAATGAACGACGGCGGGCGCCTGTTAGACGGACGCGGCGTGGTGGTGGCCGGCGGCAGCCGCGGGATCGGCCGCGCGGTCGCCGAACTGCTCTGCGACCTGGGCGCCGGCGTGGTCGTCAACGGGCGCGACGGGGACGCCGTCGAGGAGACCGTCGCCGCGATCACGGCGGCGGGAGGGCACGCCAGCGCGGTGGTCGGACCCGCGGACCTTGAGCGCGTCGCCGAAACGCTGGTCGACCACTGCGTGCAAAGCCACGGGCGGCTGGACGCCATGATCAACTGCGCCGGGATCGCCGAGCCGCCCGGCTCCTCGATCCTGAACATCTCGCCCGAAGACTTCGACCGCCTGGTGAGCGCCCACCTCGGCTCGGCGTTCCACACGTCGCGGGCCGCGGCGCGCGTGATGGCGGCGCAGGGACACGGTGCCATCGTCAACACGAGCTCGGTGGCGTTTCTGGGCGACTACGGCGGCACCGGCTATCCGGCGGGCAAAGGCGGCGTGAACGCCCTGACCTTGGCCGTCGCCGCCGAATTGAAGTCGCACGGCGTGCGAGCCAACGTCGTGTGTCCCGGCGCCCGCACGCGCCTGTCGACGGGCGCCGAGTACGAAGAGCACATCGAGGACCTGCACCGCCGCGGGCTGCTGGACGAAGTGACCATGCAAGCCTCGTTGGACAGCGCCCCACCGGCCTTCGTGGCCCCGCTGTACGCCTATCTCGCGAGCGACCTGGCGGGGGCCGTGACGGGCCAGATCTTCGTCGCCGCAGGCGGATTCGTCGGTTGCTTCGACCGGCCGACACCGCGGCTGCTGGGCTATCGCGATCATCATGACGCGGCGCCGTGGTCGGTCGACGATTTGCACAACATGATCGGCGCCGCGCAAGCCGCGCGCTGAAGCGGCCCGTCCACCCGAAAGTCGCACGTTATGGGTGTGCGAGGCGGCCCCGCGTCCTACGCTGTCCTGCGAACCGCAGGAGGATGTTTTGACAATGCAACCGAACCCGCTCGACCCAGTTGCCAGCGAACGGCTGTCGCACGCAGGCAAAGTGTTCACCTCCGATTTGTCGATCAACGAATTCGCCTTGCTGCACGGGGCCGGGTTCGAGCCGATCGAACTCGTGATGGGCGTCTCGGTCTACCACGTCGGTTACCAGTTCACCGGGATCCGGCAACAATCCGAACTGCCCGTGCTCACCGACGCGACCTACCGGGCGCGCTGGAATGCGATGTCGAGGATGCAGGCCGAGGCCGATTCCCTGGGCGCCGACGGCGTGGTCGGCGTCCGCCTCGAATGGCGTCACCAGGGGGAGGGCGAGCATCTCGAGTTCATCGCGGTCGGCACCGCGGTGCGCTACACGCAGAAGCCCGGCGCCTATCGGCGCCCCAACGGTCAGGCGTTCACCAGTCACCTGTCCGGGCAGGATCTGACCATCCTCCTGCGATCGGGGTTCGCCCCGGTGGCGTTCGTCATGGGCAACTGCGTGTTTCACGTCGCCGTACAGGGGTTCCTGCGCACGCTCGGCCAGGTCGGCCGCAACGCGGAGATGCCGCAATGGACGCAGGGCAGCTATCAGGCCCGCGAGCTGGCGATGTCACGCATGCAGAGCGAAGCCGAGCGCGACGGCGGAACCGGTGTCGTCGGAGTGCATTTCGCGATCTCGAACTATGCGTGGGGGCATCACACCGTCGAGTTCTATGTGGCCGGGACCGCGGTGCGCCGCGGCGGTGAGGCGCAAACGCTGACACCGTCGTTCGTCCTGCCCATGAGCGATTGATGACGGGCCTCGATCACGAGCGGGTTGCCCAGGCCGTCGGAACGGCGTTGTCCGGTCCCGGCGGAGTCGGGCTGGTGCTCAAGGTGTTCGGCGGGGTTCCGGGGGTGATCGTCGTTCCCGCGCGGCGCGGCTTCTTCCGGTCGCAGCCGGAGCGGGTGCAGATCGGCGACTGGCGCTACGAGGTCACGGTCGACGGCCGCCTGAGCGCCGCCCACGTGGTGAACGGCATCGTCCTGGCCGAGGAGGTCCTCGCCGCCGGCGCCGTCGGACCGCACATCGCCCGCGCGCTCGGGCGGCTGGTGAGCAGCTACGGTCCGACGATCGTCCCGAACATCGATGCGGCCCTCGAGGTCCTCGATGCCGGGACCGGGCCACGCTGACCCCGCACGCTCACCCGGCGGCGCCCGGTGGTGTCTGATCGATGCCCACCACCCACCGGCTGAACCGCCAGCTGCCGTCCTGTTTGACCGCAGTGAAGTCATAACACCCGGTCAGGTCGGGTGTGGGCGGGCCACCCTCCTTGATGGCGAAGACCTGAACGTAGCAGTGCCCGGTCGCCTCGGCGGGCCCCTGGCTGGCGAACCAAAACGAGTTCAGCGCGTGGCGGCGTTGATTGTTTTCGGCCTTGAACGCCGCCTTCCTGGCCGCGAGCAGGCTCATGACGGTTTCGATGTCGGCCGAGAGCGGCTGGCCCTCGTGCAACAGGACCAGCTCCGGCGACTCGGTGAACAGCGTGCGGAAATCGTCGAGCCGGTTGTGGTCGTAGGTATAGGCGTAGGCGCCGAACAAGTTGATGATCGCCAACCGATCGGCGACGTCGAACGCCGCGCTTCCGACACCTTCGAGCCCGGCCACGGGGTCAGTCTAAGCGCCGGGCTACAGGCGACCGGCGGCGAAATCGGCCGCCTGGTCGACCATGCCCGCCTCGACGTACTGCCGGTGCGCGACGGGGTTGGCGGCGTCCGAGCAGACCGGATCGCCGGGCACGCACAACTCGATGGTTTTGGGCGCATACGCCGCGCCGATCGTCACCGGCGGCTCGTTGAGGATGCTCATGAACTGGCTCGATGGCTTTCCGAACAGCGCCACCGCGGCGACGTGGCTGGCCACGCCGGCCGGCATCGGCTGCAGCGCCTGGACCAGGTGCACCCCGTCCGGCACCGCGCTTTCGGTGACGAACCCCATCACGGCCGCTCCCTGGGAGTATCCGCCCAGCACGATCCTGGTCCCGGGGCAGGAGGCCGCCATGTGTTCGACGTGCGCGCCGGCGTCGCTGATGCCATCCACGGCCCTGGGAAAGTCGGTGGTCGCCGGGTAATCGACGGGGTACACACCGAGGGACCGGCCGCCGACGTGGGAGCGCAGGGAGTCGACGAAACTCTGGCCGATGCGGCCGACGCCGGGCGGTTCGTTGGTGCCCCGGGCGAACACCACCTCGACATCGGGGCACGGCTCGGCGACCGCGCTGGGAAGGACCGGGAGGGTCCAAAAGGGTGCCAGCGCAGCACAAATCAGACCGCCGAGGGTATGCGCTTTCACATCGTGATCTTGTCACAGGGTGGGGAAGTGCGCGCGTTATGCGGTTTTGGCCGGCGCCGGGCTACCGCGGTGCGTCCGTCCCCTGGGGAGGCCGGTGCATGAACGCGCTGGCCGCCCGCAGCACGCCGCGAAACGCATAGGCGGCGGTCACCACGGTCAGGATGATCAGCAGGACGAACATCGGCAGCCAGTTGCCCCGGCTGTGGTCGATGTCCCACCAGATGATGGTGAACAGCACCACACAGAGCACGAGCACGAAGTCCCGCCAGTTCCCCTGGTAGGACAACGCCGCCTTGCGCAGCGCCCGGCTCCGGTCCGCGGTGTCGATCAGGTCGTCGATGCGCTCGTCGATGGTGCGCTGCAGCTCGGCGCGCCTGGCGCCCGCCTCGGCCGGGAGCCGGTCCAGCAGATCCATGTCCTGTTTGATCAGCCCCCGGAAATCCGGGGCGCGGAACTGGCCGGCGGCGACGGCCAGCATCGCGCCACCGAAAACGGGGGCACTATTGAGCGCGATCTGTCCGAGGCCCGTCATGCCCGCTCCTTGTGGTTGTCGTCAACGTCGTTCGATGACGGTCAGGACGCCTTGGAAGGGCGTCGCCGCGTCCGTGGCGGCTCGGGGCTTTGCAGCGCGTCCATCGCGCGCAGCAGCTGCGGATAGGCGATCGCCGGCCCAAGCCAACGCGTGAGATACCGCCGCAGATCGGCACCGCTGCGCGCGGGACGCCCCGGGTCGGCGAGGAACGAGTGCAGCACCCGCAGGCTGAATTCGTTCAATTCGTCGAGACCAGCCTCGTCGAAACCGTAGCTCTCCCAATCTATGTCGTAACGGTGCAGCATCGACCGCCCGAACGCCAGCGCGGTGTCCGAGATGATCGAAACCTTCTGACCGCCGCGATGGCGCTGATTGAGCACGAAATCGACCTGGTTGTCCGAGGCCAGCTCTTCGATGGCGAAGGCCATTCCTTCCGTCATCGCCACGACGGGGTCGGTGAAACCGTCGAGGTGGGCGGCCATCCGATCCAGGAAGCCGTCGGCCGACCGCATCGCGGAAGCCACCAGCAGCGCCTGCGTCCCCGGAAAGTATCGATACACGGTCTGCCGGGTGACTCCGAGCGCCCGCGCCACGTCGGCGATCCGCATCGCCGACCCGCGTTCCTCGATGATCCTGTCGGCGGCATCGAGGATGCGCTCGATCGCCTCCTCGTCGGAGGCGGGCGTGTTTCCAGCCCAACCGTGACTGCGCATTTAACGAGTGGCAAACCCGTAGTCGGTGAACCCCACAGCTGGATCATAGCGTCTGGTGGACCGTGATCGTCGCTGGTTAACGCCGCGCGGCGGCCCCGAAGAGCATGGCCAGACACTTCGGAAAGTATGTATGATCACTGCGGATACCGGGGCGTCCGGCGGCAGAAGGGCCGAACATTGCAGTACGACACCGTGATCGCGAACGGACGCTGGTTCGACGGGACGGGCGCGCCGTCGGCGCGCAGAAACCTCGGGCTGCGCGACGGCCGGGTCGCCACCATCAGCCCGGAACCGCTCGACACGGCGGGCGCCGACGTCATCGACGCGACGGGCCAGTGGGTGATCCCCGGCATCATCGACATCCACACCCATTACGACGTCGAGATCCTCTGCGAGCCCGAGCTTTCCGAATCGTTACGGCACGGCGTGACGACAGTGCTGCTGGGATCGTGTTCGTTGTCCACCGTCTATCTGGACAACGTGGACGCCGGCGACATCTTCGGCCGGGTCGAAGCGATTCCCCGGCGCCATGTCATCGAGCACCTGGACGCGGCGCGCTCGTGGACCAATCCCGCGGAGTATGCCGCCGCACTGGACCGGCGGAACCTGGGTCCCAACGTCGCGGCCTTCATCGGCCACTCGGACATGCGCGCCGCGACGATGGGGCTGGACCGGGCGACGCGCAAGGACGTCCGGCCGTCGGCGGTGGAACTGGCGCGGATGGAGTCGATGCTGAACGAGGCGCTCGACGAAGGTTTCGTCGGGATGTCTTCGCAGCAACTGCTATTCGACAAGCTCGACGGCGAGGTCTGCCGGTCGCGCACGCTGCCGTCGACCTACGCCGGACCGCGCGAACTGCGCCGGCTCAACGCTATCTTGCGGCGCCGCAACAAGATTCTGCAGTCGGGACCGGACATCAAGAATCCGCTGTCGGTGGTGTCGCAGCTGGCGACGTCGCTCGGGTTCGGCCGCCCCCGGTTGAAGACCAGCCTGCTCTCGGCGGCCGACATCAAGGCCATACCGCCGGTGATTCACCTCATGGACTCCCTTGCCCGGGTGGTGAAAGCCCTCGGCGGCGACTTCCGCTGGCAGCATCTGCCGGTGCCGTTCGAGGTCTACGCCGACGGCATCTCGCTGGTGGTGTTCGAGGAGTTCGGCGCAGGCGCGGCGGCGCTGCACCTGCAGGGCGAGCTGGAGCGCAACGAGCTCATGCGCGACGAGGACTACCGCCGGTGGTTTCGTGAGGACTACGACAAGAAGTTCGGTCCGCGGGTCTGGCACCGTGACTTCTTCGACGCCGAGATCGTGGCCTGTCCCGACCCGTCGGTGGTGGGAAAGTCGTTCGGCCAGGTGGGGCTGGACCGCGGCGGGCTGCACCCGGTCGACGCGTTCCTCGACCTGGTGGTCCAGCACGGTGAACAGCTGCGCTGGCGCACCACGATCTCCAACCATCGCCCGCAGGTACTCAAGAAGCTGGCGCAGAGCGAAACCGTCCAGATGGGCTTCTCGGACGCCGGTGCACACCTGCGCAACATGGCGTTCTACAACTCCGGGCTGCGTCTGCTGCGCCACGTGCACGAGGCGCAGAGGCGCGGCGACCCGTTCATGTCGGTCGAGCGCGCCGTCCACCGGCTCACCGGCGAGCTCGGGGCGTGGTACGGAATCGAGGCGGGCACCCTGCGCGAAGGGGATCGCGCCGACGTCGTCGTGATCAATCCGGACAAGCTCGACGGCTCGCTGGATCGCTATGCCGAACATCCGGTGGCGTCCTACGGTGGGTTGTCCCGGATGGTCAACCGCAACGACGACACCGTCACCGCCGTGCTCGTGGCGGGGCGGTTCGCGTTCGGTGCGGGCCAGGCCGCACCGACGTTGGGCAGGCAGAAGTTCGGGCGGTTCCTGCGGGCGGGCCAGCCGTCGAGGAGCATGACGACGGTGGCCCAGCCCGCGGCCGGGTCCTGCTAACACTGTTGGGCTAATGCGTTGCGCCGCCGCGGTTCACGCGACGGTGGCGCCGAGAATCAGGTTGACCGCCGCGTCGAGTTGCCCCTCGATCTCGTCGAAGCTGACGAACCGGGCGGTCATCAGGGCGCCGGAGAAGGTCATCTGCAGCGTGGATTTCACGGCGCGGGGCCAACCGGGGCCCAGGGCGGCGCCGATGCGGGTGGCGACCTCGTGGCCGATCTGCTCGCGAATCGGCGCGACGGCCGGGTCGTCGGCCATCAGGGCCGCGCCGCACGCGGCGGTCAGCTCCGGCTCGTCGGCGACCACGACGGCCATGTCGCGCAGCGTCGCGCTGACCCGCGCCTCGGTCGTGTCATTGACGTCGGTGTGCAACGGCAGTTCGCGGAGGAACCGCAGGTATACCGCGGCCACCAGCGCGCTCTTCGACGGAAAGTAGGTGTAGGCGCTCGCCGGTGACACTCCGGCGCGGGTCGCCACCGAGCGCATCGTCAGATTCGCGTACGACGACTCGCGTAGCTCCTCGAGGCCGGCATCGAGGACCTTGCGGATCGTCTGACCCGGCCGGCGATCCGACCGGCGAACCGCATCGTTAGACACCCGCCCAGTGTAGGAAGGCGCTGAAATCACCAACAACTTCCTTCGGGGTTCTAGAGTTGCGGCTGTGGCCGAGGCGGACCGGCGGCACTGGGACGAGCGGTACCGGACCATGGCGCCTCCGTCGGTGGACGCGGTGGGACCGCCCGAGTTCCTGGCGGCCCGTGCGGAGGTGCTCCCCACTGCGGGAAGGGCTCTCGACCTCGCGTGCGGGCCCGGACTCGCGGCGGTCTGGCTGGCGGGGCGGGGGCTCCAGGTGGAGGGATTCGACGTATCCCCGGTGGCGGTGGGCCGGGCGCGCGACCTGTCTCAGCGCGTGGGGGTGAGCGATCGGTGCCGCTTCGCGGTCGTCGACCTCGATGACGGGCTGCCGGCCGGGCCGCCCGCCGACGTCATCCTCTGCCATCGATTCCGGGACCGTCGCCTCGACCGCGCGATCATCGAACGCCTGGCGCCCGGGGGGCTGCTGGCGATCGCCGTGCTGAGCGAAGTCGGGGCCGCCCCGGGGCCGTTTCGCGCGGCCGCCGGTGAGCTACCCGCGGCGTTCGCCGAACTCGATCTGCTGGCCGCCGGCGAGGGTGCGGGGCAGGCCTGGCTGCTGGCGCGCGCCGGACGCGAACGCCGCTGACCGGCAAGCACTTTCGCCGCGCGGACCACACCGCAGCGGAATCGCCGATGACGGTGCCATTTTGGCTCCCGGCCGGGTAATGTCACGCAGATGGAGCGGCGCGTCCTCGAAGCGGTCATCTACGAGCGCGAACCGCCGATCGCGCGGATCATCCTGAACCGGGTCGACAAGGCCAACACCAAGGATGCGGTCCTGGTCACCGAAGTCGACGAATGCCTGCACGAGGCCGACCGGGACAAGGAGATCAAGGTCGTCATCCTCAAGGCCAACGGAAAAGGGTTCTGCGGCGGGCACGTGGCTCGCTGGGGTCCCGACGAAAATCCGTATCCGGACTTCGGCGAGACCTTCGAGGACCTGTACAAGGGCACCGCCGACCTGTTCCTGTGGCCGACGCTGTATCTGTGGGAATTCCCCAAACCGACCATCTCGGCGATCCACGGCTACTGCATGGGCGGCGGGATCTACCTCGGCCTGCTGACCGACTTCTGTGTGGCGTCCGACGACGCGTATTTCCAGATGCCGCTTGCCCAGAGCCTCGGCGAGCCCGGCGGCCACACGATGATCGAGCCGTGGTTGCTGATGAACTGGCATCGCACGATGGACTGGCTGCTGCTGGCCCCCACCCTGTCCGCGCAGCAAGCCCTCGACTGGGGGCTGCTCAACAGGGTGGTGCCGCGCGAAGACCTCGAAGGCGTCGTCGAGGAGATGGCCCACAAAATCGCCCAGATCCCGTTGACCACGCTGATGGCGGTGAAGAACAACGTGAAGCGCGCGTGGGAGCTGATGGGCATGCGGGTGCACCTGCAAGTCAGCCACATCCTGACCAACATGGTCGGCGCCGCCTCCGACGTCCAGGCGCGCCGCGCCCAGCTGAAGGAATCGGGCATGAAGCCGCGGGAGTTCGTCGGCCGCGACGACACGGACGCCGGCGGCTAGCGGCCCGGATCGCCGGCAACCCTGCGGCCGGCGGCGTGGCGGGCGGCGACGTAGCCGAACACCATTGTGTAGGCGATGCTTCCACCCGCGCCCAGGTAATTCCGGCCCATCACCGTCGCCGTGATGTTCCCCGTCGCGTAGAGTCCGTCGATCACGCAGTCGTCCTCGTCGATGACCTGCGCGTGCTCGTTGGTGATCACCCCGCCGCACGTCCCGACGTCGGCCGGAACGACTTTGGTGGCGTAGTACGGCGACCGCTCGAGCGGACCGAGCGCGGCGTTGGGGCGGTACCCGGGGTCCCCGAGGCAGTCGTTGTACGCCGACTGCCCGCGCCCGAAGTCCGGGTCGAGGCCCTTGGCCGCAAAACCGTTGAACCGCTTGATCGTCTGCTCGAGCGCGTCGGCCGGAACGCCCATCTGGCGCGCCAGGTCAGCGATGGTCTCGCCCCGCACGACCGCGCCCTTCGTGATGAGTTCTTCGGGGAGGCGACGCCTCTTGAACGGGTTGGCCCCCGAAACGTATCGGCTGATGTAGCCCTCGTCGAACACCATCCAGCAGGGCACGGCCTTGTTCGCATACATCGCCTTGCCGACCTCGACGTACGAGTTGGACTCGTTGCAGAACCGCCGGCCCGTTCCGTCGACGTAGATGGCCCCGGGCCGCTGCCGGCCGCTGCCCAGCGCCTTCGCCGCGTCACCACCGTCGGCGATGAAAACCGATGGCAGCCACCAGGCCTCGTCCATCAGGTCGGTCTTGGCCCCCAGCCGGATCGCGGTCTGCAGCACCTCGCCGGTGTCGCCGGCGTTGGCGATCGACCAGAGCCCCTCGTTGGGCTGCTCGCCGCTGTAGCGGCGGCGCATGTCCGCGTTGCGGCTGAAGCCGCCCGCGGCGAGCAGGACGCCCTTGCGGGCCTCGACATTCAGGGCGGTGCCGCTACGCGACACCCGCGCGCCGACGACACGGCCGTCCTCGACGATCAGGTCTTCGACTGCGGCGCCGGTCCAGATCGGTGGTTCGCCGCGCAGATCGATGAGCACCTTGAGCATCTGGCCGATCAGTGATGCGCCGTTGGTGAGGATCTCGCGGCGGCGGAGCCGGGCGGCCCTGGTGCGCGCGAACACCCGCACGGCCACGGCGAAGGCCCGCGGTGACCGGTTGAAGTACTGCACCGACCGCAGCTCGTTGGTTTTCAGGACGAATCCGCCGTAGGCCTTGGCCATCGAGGGCTGAACCTTGTCGCGCCAGCTGCCCAGCGCGGCCGCATCGTATGGCACGCACTCGATCGCGCGGCCGGCCTCGTTGCCGCCCTTGTGATTCGGGTAGTAGTCGCTCCAGCCGGGGCACCGCACAAACCGGACACCCTTGCGGGTCAGGAAGGTGATCATTTCGTAGCCCGCGGAGAGGAACATCTCGCGCCGCGCCGGCGACGACGCCGCGCCGATGTCACCGACGACGTCGTCGAAGTATGCCAGACCGTCCTCGTGCGAGTCCGGCACGCCGGCGGCGCGCATCAGCGGGTTGTTCGGCAGCCACACCATGCCACCGGAAAGCCCGGTGGAACCGCCCACCAGGGGCTGCTTCTCGATCACCAGGGGGTCGATCCCGGAGTCGAGCGCCGCCAGGGCCGCGACCATGCCGCCGCCGCCGCTGCCTGCGATGAGCAGATCGACCGAGCGGTCCCATCGGGTGGTCATCGTGGCCCCGCGCTGAAACCCAGGTCGGCGACCGGCACGTCGATGGTGGTGTTGGTCTTCTGGATCCCGGGCACCAGCTCGTCGTACGGCAGGCCGGCGAGGAATCCGTCGACGACACGTTCGAAATTGGAGATCAGCCCCTCGATCTGGTCGGACAATCGCATGTAGGCAAACCCCTTGGAGTGCAACCCCTTTTGCTGCCTGGGCAGGTTGGAGAAGTCTTGGGCGGGGATCGGCGGCCAGCGCGGGTCGTCGGGCGCCATCGGCTCGGGGGGCTGGGGCCTGCCCGCCGAGAGGTCGTCGGGTAGCCGGGTGAGCGACCAGATCTCGAACAGCGTGTCCTCGGGCCCGAGCGGACGGATCCGGTACGACGACGCGCTGCTGTAGGTGGGCAGGATGAAGTAGTGCGGAAAGCAGAACCCGATCGCGTCGGTGATGCCGCGGCGGACCAGGTCGTTGAGGTCGGGCATATCGCTGCCCCTCGCCCGATGCCAGGCGACGACGGCATCGTTGAGCGCGGTGCGCCACGCGCCCGCCGCCCCGGCCGGGTCGGCCGGCAGCTCGATGTGCTGCAGCCCCTCGGCGATCCGGATGTCGTTGTCGTGGGTCATGCCGCCCATTCCCGTGCCGAGCGTGCGCATGAAGTACAGGCTGCTCGCGATGACCGGATGCACCGGGGATTTCACCGCCCCGCCGCTCTGCGCGGACGGCATCAACTGCGGATGAGTCTGGGGGACGTGGTATCCCTCCATGAACGCCTCCGTCGCCAGCTTCCAATTGACCGGCAACCGGCACGACTGCCACCACTCGACCCGCAGCGATTCCACCTTCCACGCGTCATAGATCGACGCGAAGGGCTCCAGGCAGTCGCGCAGCGCGGGGGCGCCGTCGTCGAGGTTGATCCACGCGCAGCCTCCCCAGGTCTCACACCGGACCGAAACCAGCTGCAAATCCGGCGGATCCAGGTTCTCCTGGGCGAACACCTCGGGTCGTAACACGAAGGTGCTGCGTCCGTCGATGCCCCAGCACCAGCCGTGGAAGGGGCAGACGAAGGTCCGCCGAGATCCGCTGCCCTCCACCAGCTTCACCCCGCGATGGCGGCACGCATTGTGGTAGGCCCGCACGGTGTCGGCGTCGACGCGCACCACGATGATCGACTGATCCAGGATTTCGTACTCGACGAAGTCGCCCGCCTTGGGGATCTCCTCGAGCCGGCAGGCCATCTGCCAGACGCGCGGCCAGAAGGTCTCGGCCTCGAGCGCGTAGAACTCGGCGTCGTAGTAGCGCTGCTTGGGAATGCGATCGGCGGTCTGCACCGCCCACGGCACCGGCAGCGGTGTCCAGTTCACCGCGCCTGTCACTGGATCTGTCTTGGCAGCCATCTCGCCATCCCTCGTTCGGTTCACACGATCCGCGATGCCCGGCCCTGCCAGTACCGTTCGCGCATGCGTCTCTTGTACAGCTTCCCGTTCGGGTCTCGGGGCAGTTCCGGGACGAATTCGACGGTGCGCGGGCACTTGTAACCCGCCACGTGTGCGCGGCAGTACTCGATGAGCTCGGCCTCGAGGCCGGGGCCGGGTGTGACGCCGTCGACCGGTTGCACGACGGCCTTGACCTCCTCGCCGAACTCGTGGTTGGGGACGCCGAATACGGCCGCGTCGACGAGTTTGGGATGCATGATGAGGAGATTTTCGACTTCCTGCGGGTAGATGTTCACCCCGCCGGAGACGATCATGAACGTGGACCGGTCGGTGAGGTAGAGGTACCCGTCCTCGTCGACGTAGCCCATGTCGCCCAGGGTGCGCCAGCCGCGGTCGTTGGACACCGACGCGGTCTTGGCGGGGTCCTTGAAGTACTCGAAATCCGGTCCGCCCTCGAAGAAGAGCTCGCCTGCGTGGCCGGCGGGAAGCTCGACGCCGTCGTCCCCGATGACGTGCACCGGCGACATGGGTTTGCCGACCGAACCGGGATGGGCGAGCCATTCGTCGGGGCCGATCGTGGTGCCCGCGAATCCCTCGGTGCCACCGTAGTATTCGTGAATGATGGGTCCGAACCACTTCATCATCTGGTGCTTGACGTCGACCGGACAGGGTGCGGCCGCGTGGATGACGCACCGCAGGCTCGAGACGTCGTAACGTTTCCGGACTTCCCTGGGCAGCTTCAGCATCCGCACGAACATGGTGGGCACGAACTGGGCGTGCGTCACCCGGTGGGTCTCGATCAGCCGCAGCACGGTCTCGGCGTCGAACCTGCGCATGAGGATGGCCGCCGCCCCCACCCGGTTGACCGCCATGGTGTAGTTCACCCCGGCGGCGTGGTAGAGCGGCGCGGGGGAGAGGTACACGCTGTCCCGGCCCATCCCGTACTTGTGGGTCAGCGCGAGCTCCAAGACCCCTTGAGCCCATGAGCCGTTGCCGTCGGTCGGGAGGGGCCGGCGGACGGCCTTGGGCCGCCCCGTGGTGCCCGACGAGTACAGCATCTCCGACCCGTCCGACATCGGCGGCGCGCCACCGGCGGTCGCCGCCGCATCCTCGTACGCGCTCCAGCCCGCCAGGGGTCCCCCCACCGCGAGGTGGACGGTGACGGCCGCGTTGGCCGCGCGCACGTGGGCGGCAAGTTCGGGCATGGTGGCGTCGACGACCACCGCCCGCGCGTCGGAGTCGTCGATCACGTAGGCGACCTCGTCCGGGGTGAAGTGGGTGTTGACCGCGGTGTAGTAGAGACCGGAAAGCTGACAGGCCCAGGTGATTTCGAGGAACTCGGGCCGGTTCGGCAAGATCAGTGCCACACCGTCGCCCCGGCGCAGCCCGGCGGCGTGCAGCGCGGCGGCGACCCGTTGGCTCCTCTCGTACAGTTCGCCGAAGGAAATCACGCCGCCGTCGGCAAGCAGTGCCGGCGATTGTGCGGCCACGATCGCGTGATCGGCGATGTTCACCAGCAGGCCTAAGTGGCTGCGGCGCCGTCGGTCTGGGCGGCGGCCGCGGCCTGGCGCCGGGCGTGCTCGGACGGCAGCACCTTGTCCTTGAACACGGTCTGAATCAACTGCTGGACATCCTTGCTGATCGAGGCCAGCGCGACGAGGTCGTTCGAGCTCTGCCAGTGCACCCGCATGCCCATCAGCTCCCAGGCCCGCTTCAGGTTGGCCTTGGTGAGCATCAATGTCGTCAACGGGGCCTGGGCAATGTGGCGGGCGATGGCGTCCACCCGGTCGTCGAGATCCTCCCGCTTGACCACCTCGTTGACGAGGCCGACCTCCAGCGCCTTCTTGGCGTCGATCACCTCCGCGGTGAACAGGTAGTAGGCGGCGCGACGCCAATTCATGAACACCCAAGGCTCGATGGAACATTCACCGGATGGCATGCCGAACCCCTGCAGGGGCGGGTACGAGAAATAGGCGTCCTCGGAGGCGATGACGATGTCGGTGGTCAGCCCCATGTGCGTACCGCCGCCCACGCAGTAGCCGTGCACCTGCGCGATGGTGGGTTTCGAGAACTCCCACAGGTTCAGGGTCGGCTTGACGAACAGGTCCGACTGCGCCTTCCACGGGTGGCCCGTCACCATGGCGTTCTCCACAAACGACGGATAGTCGACGGCGTTGTTGCCGATCGCGTGCCCCGAGCAGAAGCCCTTACCGTTGGCCTTGAGCACCAGCACCTTGATGTCGTAGTCGCGGTCCGCGTCCAGCAGCGCGGCGTCCACCTCTTCGGCCAGCTTCTGGTCCTGGGCGTTCGCCTTTTCGGGCCAGTTCAGCGTGATGCGGGCGATGGGCCCCTCTTTCTGGTAGATGATTCTCTCGCGAGTCTCGTTGAGATCCATAAGTGCTCACCTTTCCTAAGAAGTGATGACGCCGATTTCGGCGCCGATGTCGTAGGTGGTCCCGACCTGGCCCGTCCACTGCACGGTGCCCGACGCTCCGGCTTCGATTTCCTGTTCCACCTTCTCGGTGGCGATGACGTAGATCGGCGTGCCGGCTTCCACGTGCTGGCCGGCGTCGACGAGCAGGCCGGTGAGCTCGGCCTCCGACACGGCCACCGAGACGCGCGGGATGCGAATGACGAAGTCAGCCATGCACCCTCGCCCCCGCGCCGGTTTCCTCGAGGGTCCGCCGCGCGGCCGCGACGATCCGCGCCGGCGAGGGGTAGACCTGCGCCTCGAGCGCCGCCGCGGCCGGGTTGGGGACGAACCGGGCGGCCACCCGCTCGACGGGAGCGGCCAGCTCGGAGAACAACTCCGAGTGCAGGATCGCGGCGATCTCGGCTCCGGGCCCGGCGAATTGCACCGCGTCGTGAACGACGACCGCCCGGCGGGTACGGCGGGCGGAGCCGATGATGGTCTCGACGTCGAGTGGCACCAGGGTGCGCAGATCGACGACCTCGGCACTCACCCCCTGGTCCTGCAGCGTGGCCGCGGCGGTGAGCGCGTCGTGCACGCAGCGTCCGTAGCCGATCAGGCTGACGTCGGTGCCGGGCCGCTTGATGTCGGCCTGCCCCAACGGGATCGAGAACCCGGGATCCACGGGGACGGGACCCTTCCTGCCCTGCAGCCGGATCGTTTCGACGAACAGGCAGGGATCGGGGTCGAAGATCGCCGCCGTCAGCAGACCCTTCCCGTCGCGCGGTGTGGACGGCACGATCACCTTCATGCCCGGGATGTGCATGAACCACGCCTCCAGGCTCTGGGAATGCGTTGCCCCGGTGGCCAGCCCGGCGTAGACCTGCGTGCGAATGGTGAGCGGCGCCGTGGTGCGTCCGGCGGTCATGAACCTCAGCTTGGCCGCGTTGTTGATCAGCTGGTCGGCGGCGATGCCGATGAAATCCATGATCATGATCTCGGCCACCGGCAGCAGGCCGTCGATGGCGGCGCCGATGGCCGCCCCGACGATCGCCGCCTCCGAGATCGGCGTGTCCAGGACGCGGTCGTGACCGTACTTCGTGGAGAGGCCGGCCGTCGGCCCGGACGCGCCGGGATCGGCGATGTCCTCACCCAGCAGGAACACCCTGTCATCGGCGGCAAGCGCCTGATCCAGCGCGAGGTTGAGCGCCTCGCGCATCGTCATCTCTTGTTCTTGCATGCTCACACCGGGAACTTGATGGGGGCCGCGTACACGTCGGAGTCCAGCTCGTCGATCGACGGGGTATCCGCGCCCATCACGGTGCGCAGCGCCGCTTCGACCGCCGCCACCGCCTCGTCGTCGATGCGGTCGAGTTCGTCCCCCGCGCAGATGCCGGATTCGGCGAGGTGGTTGCGGAACCGGGGGACCGGGTCGGCGTCCATCGCGGCGGCCAGCTGCTCCTTGGGGATGTAGGCCATCCGGTCGCCGAAGTAGTGGCCCCGGAACCGGAACGTCACGCATTCGATGAACGTGGGGCCCTCGCCGGCACGGGCCCGTCGCAGCGCGTCGTCGAGCGCCGACTTGACCGCCGGCGGGTCGTTCCCGTCGACGCGCACTCCCGGCATGCCGTAGCCCGCCGCCCGGTCGGCGACGTGTTCGAGCTTCATCGTGTCGGCGGTCGGCGTCATCTCGGCGTACAGGTTGTTCTGGCAGACGAAGACCACCGGCAGGTCCCACAGCGCGGCCATGTTCGCCGCCTCGTGGAAGGACCCGGTGTTGGTGGCGCCGTCGCCGAAGCTGACCACCGTGACGCGATCGGAGCGCTTGCGTTTGGCGGCCATGGCCAGTCCCACCGCCACCGGCGGACCGGCCCCGACGATCCCGGTCGAAAGCATCACGCCCCTATCGGGATTGGCGATGTGCATGGTGCCGCCCTTGCCGCGACTCGCGCCCACGGTGCGGCCCATCATCTCGCCGTAGATCTCTTCCAGCGGGACGCCTTTGCCGATGAGGTCGTGCAGGCCGCGGTAGGTGGTCACCAACTGGTCGTCGGCCCGCAGGGCGACGCCCATCGCCGCGGCGATGGCCTCCTGGCCGCGCGAGGGCCAGTACACGCACATGAACTCGCCGGTGCCAATGCCTTTGGACAGCCGGTCGTCGGCCGCCTTCATGAGCACCATCAGCTCGTACAGGCGGCGCTTGACGTCCGGGCCGTCGTTCATGCGATCACGCACCCGACCACGGCTTGACCTTGAGGAAGCCGCCACCGTCGACGCGGAGCTGTTGCCCGGTGATATAGCGCGCCGCGTCGGAGGCGAGGAAGAGCACCGCCTCGCTGATGTCCTCGGGTTCGACGTAGGGGATCGGCATCGCCTGCACGAGCGGGAAGACGGGTTCGGCATCCTCGCGGGTCGGATCCTTCAGGTCCGGGCGAAAGGCCCGATACATCGGCGGGCTGTGCAGCATGTCGGTGTTGACGTTGGTGGGGTGCACCGCGTTCATCCGGATGGAGAACCGGGCGAGCGCCAGGGCGAAATCGTTGACGTAGTGCGCGGCAGCCAGTTTCGCGAAGGCATACCCGGCCCCGCCGGGGCCGCCGTCGATGCCCGTGGTGTTCATCGAGGACATGAACGCGGCGTTGGAGCCGATCACGATGATCGACGCGCCGGCGTGCAGATGCTTGAGGCTCGCGTGCACCAGGTTCAGCACGCCGACCAGGTCCACGTCCACGGCGTCGGCGAAAGCCTGCGGCGGCAGGCCCGCGGTGAGCGGGCAGATGCCGGCGTTGGCGACGACGACGTCGAGATGCCCCAACTCGGCGACGCCCTCGTCGATCGCCGCCGACAGCGCCGCGCGGTCGCGGACGTCGGCGACGGCGGTGAACGCCCGCTGCCCCTCCTTCTCCACCAGCCGGGCCGTCTCGTCCAGGTCCTCCCGCCGGGCCAGGGGATACTCGTTGGTCTCGATGTCGGCGCACAGGTCCACCGCGATGATGTCCGCCCCTTCGGCGGCCAGCAGTCGCGCGTGCGAACGGCCCTGACCACGCGCGGCGCCGCTGATGACGGCCACCTTGCCCGTTACCCTGCCCATCGCCCGTCCTCCGTCCGTGTATTCAGCTCGGGAATGAAGCGGCCGGGCCGCCGTCGTGCGTAGGGCGCGCGGTGACGGATGTCGGAATCGGGCCGACGGTCGCACTCCATCGCATCTCTTCCAGGAAAACTGCGCTGACCTGCAGCTGGGCTACCACTACGCCCTAGACTAGCTAGAATATCTAAAATAGCAAGGAATGGCGGGGCGACCGAGGGAGTGGCGATGTCCGGCGTGCGCGGTGGTGTCCTCGCAGGGGTGCGGGTGGTCGAGTTGGCCTCGTGGACTTACGTGCCCTCGGCCGGTGCGGCGCTGGCGGACTGGGGCGCCGACGTGATCAAGGTGGAAGGGGTCGCCTCGGGTGACCCGGGGCGCGCGTTGGTGGTCGGCGGGTTCACCCGGCAGGCGGCCCGCCCGGACGCCGACTTCATCCTCGAGTTGGGCAACCGCGGTAAGCGCAGCATCGCCATCGACATCAAATCCGACACCGGTCGCGACCTGTTCGGCCGCCTGTTGGCCAGTGCCGATGTGTTGCTTACCAATTGGCTGCCGGGCGCGCTCGAACGGGCCCGGCTGACGGTGGACGACATCCGCTCGTTCAACCCGAAAATCATCATCGCGCGCGGCACCGGGCTGGGAGTGCGGGGTCCGGACCGCGACCGCGGCGGGTTCGACGCGGCGACGTACCTCGCGCGGGGCGGCGTCGCCTACACGCTCACGCCGTTCGGCACCGATACGCCCGCCGTGCAGGGTCCGGGCTTCGGCGACCTGCAAGCCGGGGCGACGCTCGCCGGGGGAGTGTGCGCCGCGCTGTTTCATCGCGAACGCACCGGTGAGCCGACGATCGTCGACTCCTCGCTGCTGGCCCAGGCGATGTGGGCGATCGCGCCGTCCATCTCGGCGGCCGACTTCTTCGACATCGACGGGATACCCGGCGCACCGCCCGGATTGGCCATCAATCCGCTCGTCAACAGGTACCAGACCCGCGACGGCCGGTGGATCCAGCTGGTCTTCCTGCAACCCGACAAGTTCTGGGCGGGTTTCTGCACACGCATGGGCCTGGCCGAGCTGGCCACCGATGAGCGATTCGTGCCGTCGGGCAACCTGATCGCCAACGCCGCGGTGGCCACCGAGATCCTGACCGACGTTTTCGCCCGGCACGACCTCGCCCACTGGCAGAAGGCACTCGAAGACGAACCCGGCGTGTGGGGTGCTCTGGCGACGCCGCGGGAGACCCTCAACGATCCGCAGGTCGAACCCAACGGATACGTGGTGACCAACGTCGACGACCATGGCGAGAAGTACCGGATCGTCGCCGCGCCCGTGCAGTTCGACGAGACTCCGCCGGCGCCCGCGCGTGCGCCGGAACACGGCCAGCACACGGAGGAGATCCTGCTGGAACTCGACGTCGACTGGGACGACATCGCCAGGGCGAAGGACCTCAAGGCGATTCTGTAGGGGCCCGGGGGGCAGTCGACCAAAGCCGTCATCTGTGGGGACCAAAGTCATCGACTGCCGAGAACCCGATGACCTGGGGCGCCGGCAGTCGTACGTTCAGTGCGAGGAGCACAGACATGACTGCATTTATGCGCGCCAGTGACGCATTCACCTGGGCAATGGAAAGCGACCCACGGCTGCGATCGACCGTGGTCAGTGTCGTCCTGCTGGACCGATCCCCGGACTGGGACGAAGTCCGCAAACGATTCGACCTGATCAGCCGCAAACTGCCCATGTTCAGGCAGCGCGTGGTGCAGTCACCGCCACCGGCCCCGCCGCGGTGGGAGCATTACCGGGATTTCGACCTGGACTACCACCTGCGGCGAGCATCCATCTCCGGTCCCGGGACCCTCGACGACGTGCTCGAGATGGCACGAGTGGCCGAGATGCAGGATTTCGATCGGGCCCGCGCCCTGTGGGAAGCGACGTTCATCGACGGCCTGGAAAACGATGGCGCCGCGTTGATCTGCAAGTTCCATCACGCGCTCACCGACGGGGTCGGCGGGGTCCAGATCGCGATGCACCTGTTCGATCTGTCCGAAGATCTCTACCCCATCGAACCGATGCCGCCGGAGCCGGAGGTCGCGGGGCCGGCGCTGCTGGGCGGTTACCGCGATGCCGCGCGCTACGACGCCGGCCTGCTCAACACCGCCCTGGCGGGCGCGGCCTCCCGGGTGCCCCGGTTGATGTACGAGGGCGTGCGGCGTCCCGTCGCCACCCTCCGGTCCGCGGCGACCACCGCGGCATCGGTCTACCGGACCGTCCGGCCGATAAGCCGGCCCGGTTCGCCGCTGGCAACCGACCGCGGCCTGATCCGCCGTCTCGGGGTGCATCAGGTGCCGACGCGTCCGCTTCGCGAAGCCGCCCACCGCTGCGGTGGGGCGCTGAACGACGCCTTCGTCGCCGGCGTCGCGGGTGGATTGCGCCTTTACCACGAAAAGCACGGCGTGGCGGTGGGTGACCTGCACATCACGATGCCGATCAGCCTGCGCACCCAGGAGGACGGCATCGGCGGGAACCGGATCACACTGATGCGCTTCGACGTGCCCGTCGGCGAGGTCGACCCGGCAAAGCGAATCGCGGCGATACGGCAGCGCACCTCGGCGGTGCGCCACGAAAAATCGCTGCCCTACACGCAATTGATCGCCGGCGTCCTCAATCTCGCGCCCCGGTGGTACATCGGATCCGTCCTGCGCCACGTCGATTTCGTGGCCAGCGATGTGCCCGGTGTGCCGGTGCCCGTTTTTCTCGGCGGCGCCGCGGTTCGCGCACAATACGCTTTCGGTCCCACCATCGGTTCGGCCGTCAACGTCACACTGCTCACCTACGTGGACACCTGCGGGCTCGGCATGAACATCGACACCACCGCCATCCCCGATTACGACGTCTTCCACGACGCCATCGCCGCTGGCTTCGACGAAATACTGGCTTTGGCAACGTAATTCGCAGTGGTGGGGCTCCGGCGCGGATCGCAATGGTACGGGAGTTCTTGGTTAGCAGCAGATTCCGAAACGGTCACGGGGAGGTATCAATCACGGCGGCGCTCTGGCACAACGCGGTGAAGCGACAAATCATGACACAGGGCGCCTTTGAGGTTTGCGGCCGCGACGACGCGTAGCGCAGGAATTCCTCGTCCGCTATGAGCCTTGGCGGATTCACGACGGCGCTGCAGGAGGTATCCACAGCATGACGACGAACTGGGTCCCCGCCCAGACTTCGTGTGGCCCGCATTCCGGTCGCATCCTCGACACCGCTCGGGGCATTCTCATCGGACTTCGCCGGTGCCCGTCCGAAGCCGCGCTGGACGAATTGCACAGCGCGGCCCTGCGGCACAAGGTGCCGGTGTTCGCGATGGCCTGGGCGCTGGTACACCTGGCCGGCGACGGCGAGAAGACACCGAGTTTCACCGATGCGCAATCCGCGGCCCGGCACGAATGGGGCCCGCTGTTCTCCTCCGCCGCAGTGCCCTGTTGAGCGGACCCCAAGACGTTGGGACGGCCGAGCTTTCGAGGGGTAACCCGGCCGTCTCCAACTTCGCCCTGACCAATGCGGGTGCGCGCTCGGTCCGCTGACGCTAGCGCGCCCAGGCCGGCGATTCGGCCGCGGCGCGCAGCGCGGTGACGATGCGCTGTTCCTTCTCCAGGAAGCGCTCCGTCGGTGCCGGCACCGAGATCGCAACCACGTTGTCACCCACGGCGCGGCGGGCGATCGCGGCCGCCGAAATTCCCGGCGTATGTTCATCGCGGTCGAAAGCCACTCCGGTGCACCGGATCTCGGCAACCTCGGCGCGAAGCCGGTCGGCGACATCGGGATCGCCGCGGGAGATCACCGCCTCGGCCTCGGCATCGCCGAGGGCCGCGAGGGCCGCTTTTCCGTTGGCCGTCGACTCGATCGGGAACCGGACGCCGACGGCGGAGACGGCGCGCAGGCGATGCGATGATTCGATCTGGTCGACGAACCACATGCGCTGGCCCCGCAATATCGAGAGGTCGACGGTCTCCCCGTCGGTCGCGCGCGCCACCCGTTCGATGGTTGGCCGAAAGATCGCCGAGACGTGCGCGCCGTCGGAATTGCCGAAACCCAGCAACCGGTCACCCAGGGAAATCCGGCCCTGCGGATCCACGCTGGCCAGCCCCACCTCGACCAGGCCCACGAGCAGCCGGCGAGCCGTCGACTTGGCCAGGCCGAGCCGCTCCCCGAGGTCGACCAGCCGTAACCGCCCGGGTTCGGCGGCGATCTCGTCCAACGCGGCGGCGGCGCGGCGTAACACCTGGATGCCTTCGTCGCGACCAGGCGAAGAATTTCCCCCCGTATTGGGCACAAGTCCACTATAGTGTTCCGCATCGCGAATCACAAAGAACCGAAATGTGGATCAGAGGAGTCCAAATGAGCGCGCTACCGGCCGGGCGGCACTTTTTCCGCGGCGATGACGGTTACGAGGCCGCCCGCCGCGACACCGTGTGGCATCAACGAGTCCCCGAGCGCTACCCCGAGGTGATTGTTCAAGCCATCGATGCCGACGACATCATTGCGGGAATCCGCTATGCCAAGGCCAACGGGCATAAAGTCAGCATCGTCTCGGGTGGGCACAGCTTCGCGGCCAACCATCTCCGCGACGGCGCGGTGCTGCTCGACGTCAGCCGCCTCGACCACGCCACGATCGACGCCGAGCACAAGACGGCCGTCGCCGGTCCCGGCAAAGGCGGCAGCCTGCTCATGGCCGACCTCGAGGCGCAGGGTTTGTTCTTCCCCGGTGGCCACTGCAAGGGCGTCTGCCTTGGCGGCTACCTGCTGCAGGGCGGCTACGGCTGGAACAGCCGCATCTATGGCCCGGCGTGCGAAAGCGTCGTCGCGCTCGACGTCATCACCGCCGACGGTGAGCAGATCCACTGCGACGCCGACAATCACCCCGACCTCTACTTTGCTGCGCGCGGGGCGGGGCCCGGCTTTTTCGGTGTGGTGACGTCGTATTACCTGAAGCTGTACCCGCGCCCCGCCGCCTGCGGCACGAGCGTGTACGTCTACCCGTGGGACGTCGCCGACGAGGTTTACACCTGGGCCCGAAGTATCAGCGCCGAGGTGGACCGCCGCGTCGAGATGCAGGCCATCGCGACCCGCAGTGCCCCCGAAATGGGTATCGACGGCCCGGCCATCATTTTCGCGTCGCCGGCGTTCGCCAACACCGAGGCGGAAGCGCAAGAGGCCCTTGCCATATTCGGCAGCTGCCCGGTCGTGGACAAGGCGTTGCTCGCGGTCCCATATATGCCGAGCGATCTGCCAACCTGGTACACCGCCGTGATGACCCACTACCTGGACGACCACCGCTACACGGCGGACAACATGTGGACCTCGGCGTCGGCGGAGGAACTGCTGCCGGGCATCCGCAACATTCTCGACACGATGCCGCCCGCGCCCTCCCACTTCCTGTGGCTGAACTGGGGCCCGTCACCGGCGCGCCAGGACATGGCCTACAGCATCGAAGACGAGATCTACCTCGCCCTCTACGGCTCCTGGAAGGACGCCGCCGACGACGCCAAGTACCGCGACTGGTCGGGCTCCAACATGGCCGCGATGTCGAGCCTCGCCACCGGGATCCAGCTCGCCGACGAGAACCTCGGCCAGCGTCCGGCGAGGTTCGCCACCGACGAGGCGATGGAACGCCTCGACAAGGCCCGCGCCGTCTATGACCCCGATGGCCTTTTCAACGCCTGGGCGGGACGACTCTGATGGCGAACGACCTGTACCTCGGCTACCGCGATGACGACGCGAACACGCCGTTCGGCAAGTTCTTCACACCCGAGATGGCGCCGCTGCCACGCCACGTCGTCGAAGCGCTGGAACACGGGCCGCAGGGCGCGATGGCGCTGCTGGCGTTCGACGACGCCGCGCGCGTCGCCGACGACGGATACCAGCAGACCGAGAACGGCTACGGCGTGCTCGACGACGGCGGCTATCAGGTGTCGGTACGCACCGACATGCCGGGGGTCACCCCGGCCATGTGGTCCTGGTGGTTCGGCTGGCATGGCTGCGACACCCGCCGTTACAAGCTGTGGCATCCGCGGGCTCATCTGCGCGCCGCGTGGAAGGACGGCGACGACGCCGGCCGCCTCGGCGCCCAACGCTACATCGGCCGCTCCTCGTTGATCAGCGAGTACATCGGCTCGACGATGCTCAATGGCGCAATCCAATTCGTCGATCCGGCGAGGATGGGCTGCCCACCCGACAGCGGCGACGCGGTGGCTATCTGCGCCCGGCTGGGATCCAGCGAGGCCCCGGTAGACGTCGGATGGTTCGTTCACCACGTCCGGTCGACCGCCAACGGGGCCGAGATGCGGTCGCGGTTCTGGATGGGCGGTCGGCACATCGAGGTGCGCAACGTTCCCGGCGTCGCGTCACGGGCGGTGCGCCCGATCGCGACGCGGGTGCTGGGCGACGCGCAGACCAGCGCTCGCAACCTGATGGTGCATTGTGCCCAGGAGATGAATCACCTGGCCGCCTTCCTGCCGGCGCTCCACGACGCCTTCGGCCACGAATAGGCACCCGGGGGCGGCAAGAGGTCAAGCGGGCGGCAGCTGCCGCGGGCCCGCGGGCGAATCGAGTTGGGCCGGTCCGTCCCGCCTGCTCAATTCCGGATCGTGTCGGCGCTGCGACGCGCCCAGCGACGGGGCTTGTGGCTCTTGGCCGCCCGAGCGCCCCCGGGCCACGGCGGTGTGCTCTACGCGCGACGAGTTGACGAATCCTGGTGCGGGGGAAGGGGATTCACCGGCCGCGGCGGCGGGATGGGTGTGCCGCTCGCCGGCGTCGGAGCTTTCGGAGTCCGTGGTGATCCTGTGCGTGCGCCGCAGGGCGAAGGTGATCTCCTCGACCTCTTCGAAGACGTGACGCGCGGTGCGCAGCGGCGCGGTCGTGGTGTCGAGCACCCGCGCCACGAACGGCGGCACCAGCGGGCGAACCCACCGCGCCGCGGCCTTGGTGGCATCGGGAATCGAGGGAATGAGCGACGCGCCACGGTCTTCGCGCGGCGCGACCTCGCGTTGGACGGGCGCGGGCAGGTTCTCGGCAACCGGGGCCTGCGCCGGGCCGGGCAGGCCGAGGAGCGCCCGGCTGGCGGCCTCCGCTTCGGCGGCGATCGGCAGGTAGACGTCCTCGGCGGCCGGCTGGAAAGCGCGTTGCGGTGGCGCGGGGAGCGGTGGCTCGAAGGCCTCCTCGATTCGCCGGCGTTGCTGCTCGCGGTCGATCTCGGTCTGGGCCTCGATCGCCATCCGGGCCTGGGTGAGTTGGTGCTCGGCCCACATGATCTCGGCCTCGCGGCGGACCTCGGCCCGTTTGATCGCGATCGCGGTGTCGGCCTCGAGTTCCGCGCGTTCGCGCTGGGCGCGGGCCGCCGCATGGCGATCGTGGGTGGTCTCTGGGCGCCACCGCCCGAGGATCAAGGGCAGCAGGTAGAGCAGCACGCAGAACGCGATCGTCGTGAGCCGCAACGTGAGCGCCCCGACGTCGGCGGAGGTGAGGTCGTTGAGGGCGACCCAGCGCGCGCCGAGGCCACGATCGGCGCCGGCGACCACGCCGTGGCGCGCCTCGTCGAGCGCTTGCTGCTCGCGGGAGATCTGGGCGTCCAACTCGGGCGCTCGCCGGTCGCGGGCCGCCAGCGCATTGTCCAGTTCGCGCTGGGCATCCGCCAGAAGCTCGTTGGCCGTTCGTGTTTCGGGTCCCGCACCGGGGACACCGGTGATCCGGGTCTGCGGGCAGGCGGGGCTGGGATGGTATTCGCAGCGCGCGACGACCAGGGCCTGATCCTGCTGCTGGTGAGCCCGGTCGACGGCGCTGTCGAGCGTGGTGCGCGCGTCCCTGCTCTGTTGCAGCGACGCCGACGCTTGCGCGACCGCCGGCGCCGAACCGGCGTTGCGCAGGGCGCGTTCGTCGAGGCGGTGATCGATCGAGCCCGACAGCAGGACGATCGCGGCCAGTTCGCCCACCACGGCGCCGAGCGCCGCGGCGACCACCGCACGCGCTGCGAGCCCGGCCCGGCCCCCGTTGAACCCGGCGGCGGTGGCGCGGGTGACCGCGCCGACCAGCAGGCCGAACACCAGGGTCAGCGGCAGGACGGAAAGGAGCGACCAGCGAGTCGACTCGCTCACGGCCAGGGTCGCGACGAGCCAGGCCAGCACCGCCCCGAACAACACCACCGCGCCGACCGCGGTTTGCACGGCGTGACCGGAGCGTTCGCGGCGCTCAGCCGGCTCTCGCCGTTGCCCGCCGCCAAGCCAGTTGAGCAGGCTCGCGGGCGACATCTGCGAGCCCCGCTCGGTGACTTTCTGGGCGCACATCGAAAACACCTCCCAAATCGACAAGCCTCCCAGGCCACCCCCCGTCGCATCGAATCGAAACCCCGCGCGTGTGGCGTGCTTCACAACGCGACCGGATCGCCGGCAAACCTGCGGGCGAGCCTGGGGCCCCGATTTCCGGCGACGCGTGCAGATCAGCGACGGTTCCGGCGGCCGTCATGAGACGGTATAAGCCTATGGAGACTCACGATTATGTCACCTACGAAGAGTTCGGCCGCCGATTCTTCGAGGTCGCTGTCACCCCCGAGCGTGTCGCCGCCGCATTCGCCGACATCGCCGGCAACGAGTTCGCCATGGAGCCCATAGCGCAGGGGCCCGGCGGGATCGCCAAGGTCAGCGCCAACGTCAAGATCCACGAACCGAAAGTCACGCGCCGCATCGGTGACAGCATCACGTTCGTCATCCACATCCCCCTGTCGATCGACCTGCTGCTCGACCTGCGGCTCGACAAGCAGCGGTTCGTCGTCTCGGGGGACATTGCGTTGCGGGCCACGGCGCGAGCCGCCGAGCCGCTGCTGCTGATCGTCGACGTCGCGAAACCACGGCCCTCCGACATCACCGTGAACGTGTCATCGAAGTCCTTCCGCGGCGAGGTGTTGCGCATTCTGGCCGGCGTCGACGGGGAGATCCGCCGATTCGTCGCCCAGTACGTCGCCGAGGAGATCGACGCGCCGCAGTCCCAATCCGCCCAGGTGATCGACGTGGCGCACCAGCTGGCGCAGGCGTGGCCCTGACGCCCCGGCGCTGACGCGTAGCTGCGGCCATCCCCGGGTACCCCATGAATTGTCGTGCGCGGGCCGCAACGGCGCCGACCGCGATCATCGTCTGGGGAGGAGCGAGAAGACTTGGCACGAGTAGATGTTTCGGTGACGTCGCAGGTAGCGCCGGAGGCCGCGTGGAAGCTGGCGTCCGACCTGAGCCGATTCGACGAATGGATGACCATTTTCGCGGGCTGGCGCGGAACCGTCCCGGAGACGATCGAGGAGGGCACCTGCGTCTCGTCGTGCGTGAAAGTCAAGGGGTTCCGCAATGTCATCCACTGGACGGTCACCCGCTACGACGAGCCGAAAGCGATTGAGCTGCAAGGCCGCGGCCGCGGCGGGATACGCCTCGGGGTGGCGATGACGGTGACGGACAACGATCCCGGCACCGACTTTCATCTCACCGCGGACATCAGGGGCGGGTTGCTCAGCGGCCCGATCGGGGGGCTGGTCGCCCGCGTGCTCCGCTCCGATGTGGAGAAGTCGGTGCGCAACCTCGTCGCGCTGCAATAAGCCCCTACCGCGCCGCCGGGTGGCCGATCGGCCACCCCCGTTCCTCCTGGCGAATCCGCCTGCCGTCCATGGCAAGCCAGGCCAGGCCGGCCCCGAATCCGAGCAGGGCGACGATCGCGGCGGCCACGCCCGCGCCGGCGTCTCCGAGCGCGAATGTCGCCACGCATACCACGAACGCCAGGGCGGCAGCCCCGACGAAGACCAGCCCGGACGTGCGCCCGACGTCCCGCGCCGATTCACGGCGATTCGTCCGATCATGATCTGGGCTATACTTCATCGGGGCGTCTCCTCCGGTCAATTCCTTTGGGCCGCTTGGTGGAGCTACCCGGAATGCCGTCGGAACAAACGACGAGGCGTCGAGGCCGGCGGTTCGACTACAGCGTCTGGTGTCGCCCGAAGTACTTGTGGTCCTCGCTGTAACCGCCGTAGCCGCTGCCGATGTCGCGGTAGTCGGCAACGAACTCGATCCCCTTGATCCACTTGACGAGTTTGAAGCCGTGCTGCAATTCGTTGCGCAGCCGCAGCGGCTTGCCGTGCATGTAGGGGAGGGGCTGATCGTTCATGTTGTAGGCGAGCATCGTCATGTGATGGTCCATTTGCCCGATGTGGTGGGCGTTGTAATAGATGCCGCCCGTCGCGCCCAGACCCATCGAATAGAACACCACCCACTTGGCCTCGGGCCGCGGCTTGACGATGTCCATGATCGTCTTCATCTGCACGCCACCCCATTTGGCGACGCCCGACCAGGCCTGGATGCAGAAGTGCTGGCTGATCTGCTCGTGGTAGGGCAGCGCCTTCAGGTCGTCGAGTGAGAACTCCATCGGGTGTTCGACGAGACCGTAAACCTTGAGCCGCCAGTCGCGGAAGTCGTTCTGCTCGAGTTCCTTGTACTCCACGGTCTCCGGCAGCCGGCCGTTGCGCCAGTGGTGCGGTGAGATGTCCTTCTCGGTGAACGCGCCGGGCTTGGGGTCGAGCTGTTCGAGTATCCGCTGGAACGGGCCGACCAGCGCGTAGCCGACCCGCTGAATCACGCGCGGATGGCGAATGGTGAACGGAGTGGCCCAGACCCACGCGATCGCCGTCAGCACCATGGCCGCGGCGAAGATCCCGAAGCCCACCCAGCTGTTGTCGTCGCGGGAGGCGAACATGTGGTTGAGGTTTCGCAGCGCGCTGGTCGTCAGCACCATGGTGACGTGGACGAGGATGAAGAACAGGAAATAGACCAGCACCACGAAGTGCAGCGACCGCGCGTGCTGGATGCTCAGCCGCTTGCTGAGCCAGTGAACGCGCTGCGACAGGGCGGGCGACATGCCCAGCCCGGTGATCAACGCCGCGGGCGCGGCGATGAAAACCGTGGTGAAGTAAGACAACAACTGCAGGCCGTTGTAGGCGACCCAGCCGTTGTCGGTCGGCCAGTCCAGCGACAGATACTGAACCGCCACCGACGCCGCGTTGGGAAAGACGTCCCAGCTGGTCGGCACGATGTGCCGCCACTGTCCCGTGGCGAACAGCAGCACGTAGAAGACCGCGCCGTTCACCAGCCAGAGGACATCTACGCCGAGGTGCCACCACCGGGCCAACCCGATGGAGTGCCGGAAGCCGGGCAACCCGAATTGTGGTGGCAGCGCGACGGTGTCGGCGTTGGCGGTCCACAGCTCGTCGTCCGGCACCGGGGGGCCGACCCGCAGCCACTCGTCCTTGCCGGGGGTGGCGTTGCGGCTGAAGTAGAGCCGGGGATGGTCGCACAGGATCTGGATCCCCGTCCTGATGATGAACATCATCATGAACAGGTTGAAGAAGTGCGTCCAACCGATCCAGGCCGGTAGGCCGGGGGTGACACCGGAGCTGTCCGTCCCGGGGTAGCGCTGGATGAACGACTGCACGGCCGGCATGTTGTGCAGGCCTTTGCCGACGGCCACCCCGACGATCAGCAGAGCAAAGCCGATGGGGATCAGCCAGAGCAGGTTGAACCACCGGTCACGTCCGATACGCAGCTTCGGGGCGGTGGCCCGCCGGCTGAGATCGAAGCCGCCACCGTAGGTCTCGACGTCGATGACGTCTTCGGCGGTGTGAATCTCGCTGCGGTAATCCGGGGGGGTCTCCAGCGGCGTGCCCACTGCCAGTGTCGATACGTTGCCGCTCGGCCTCGCCTGTGCGGCCGTGGGCTCCGCGGGATTGACGCTCATGGTCCGATGTTCGGTGTTCGTCACGCGGCCGAAAATACACGGATCGACTTGTATAAATTGGACACGATCAGGAAGAAATGCACCGTCCGCGGCCTCGCCGGACCCCACGAGCGCCGCCCTCGGCGCGGGATGGGCGAATTCCGCCCCGGCCGGCGCGGTGATAGCCGCAACTGCTCAACGAACCGTGCATTCTCGCCGCAGATTCGGTTCATGAGCGGTCGCTGTGAATTTGCGCAAAGTCTTCTGCCAGCGGGCTAGGCCGGGCCCTGTCAGCGCACCCGGCGGACCGCACGGGTCTCAATCGCGTTGATGGTCAGCGCCCGCCGGCCGATCCGCCAGCGGTCGGTCAGTTCGTACTCGTCGTCGTAGCGCAGGTGCCAGACCACGTCGACGAGTTCGTCGCCGCGTCGGTCCCAGTGGTGGGCGATGCATGCGATACGGCCGCGGGCCGCGGCCGGCCGGGCGCCCCGGTCGTAGACCTCGCCGACGATGGCGTGCTCGGTGCGGGCGAGGGCCGCGACGGTGGCGACCGCGGCGGCGATGGCCGCTCGGCCGTGATGCGCGTGGATCGGCTCGAGCACCTGGGGCGGTTCGGGCACCGCGAGCACCGCGGTTTCGGTGAATAGCGCAGCGACATCATCGAATTGACGCTCATCGGTGTAGGCCGCGTATCGGTGCACCAAATCGCTCAGGGCGGATCGGTGGTCGGTTGGCGGGGCCATCGGGGTCACGCGATCAGCGACAAGCGTTGCGCACACGCCGACAGCATGTCCTGGGCCTGCCCGATGTCGGCGGTCGCCGGCATGGCCAACACAAGCCGGTCGGCACCCTGCTCGATCAGGCCGCCGGCACGCTCGGCATCGATCTTGTCGACCGCATGGCCCAGTGACACTTCGAGATTCGCCGGGTCGCGACCCGACGACGCCGCCTCGTCACGCATGAGCGCGACCAGCGACGCCAGGCGGGTCCCCGCCACGCCGAGCGGTTGCAAGCCGTCGCCGAGGCGTCCCGCCCGGCGCGCCGCCGCTGGGCTGTGCCCGCCGATATGAATCGGGAGGCGTTCGCCGGCAACGGGTTTGGGGTAGCACATGACGTTGTCGAAGTTGAAGAACTCACCGTGGTAGCCGGCCCCCTGCGGCTGGTCCGCCCACAGCGCCCGCAGGACGGCCAACTGCTCGTCGGCGCGCCTGCCGCGGTTCTCGAAATCGGCGCCGCACGCCTCGAGCTCCTCCTTGAGCCACCCCACGCCCACGCACAGCCGCAGGCGTCCACCCGACAACGCGTCCACGGTGGCGGCGCGCTTGGCGAGGACCACCGGATGGTGGTTGGGCAGCACCAACACGCCGGTGGCCAGTCCGAGGGTGGTGGTGTGGCCGGCCAGAAAGGCCAGCAGATCGAGCGGGTCGGGGATGGGGCAGTCGGCCGCCAGTCCGACGCGTCCGGAACTGTCATACGGATAGACGCTGTCGTAGCGGGTGGCCAGCACCGTGTGCTCGACGACGACGATCGACTCGAAACCGCACCGTTCCAGGTGGCGGGCGAAGGCCGCCATCCATTCTGGATTCGCGGTGACACCGTCGGCGACCGGGGCCACCACTGAGACCTTCATGGCCTCAGAAGCTAACAGGCTCGCTTTCGACGGCCGCGGGCGCGATCGCCCGGCGCACCGCCTCGGCCAGTGTGGCCGCCCGAGCATCGGTGAACACGTCCTCGAGCAGCATCGGGCGCCCGTCGGGGCCGGTCAGCGGTACCCGCCAGTTCGGATATTCGTCGGTGGTTCCCGGCTGATTCTGGGTCCGCCGGTCACCCACCGCGTCGGTCAGGGCCACACCCACCAGCCGCGACGGCGTCCGCCCGAGATACCTGTACAGGGCGAGCACGACGCTTTCCGCGTCGTCCTCGGCGTCGCCTAGCAAACCCACCCGCCTGAGTTCGGCCATCCAGGCCGCGAGTTCGGCCCGGCCCGAGGCGAGCTCGTCCTCGGGCGGGCGGGTCAGCAAACCGAGGGATTCGCGCAGCCGCACGTGGTCGCCCGCCAGGTAGCCGGCTGTCGGCGGCAGGTCGTGGGTGGTCACCGAGGACAGGCAGTACTCGCGCCAGCGCTCGGCCGGCAGTGGGCCGCCGGAGCCGTCGCGGTCCAGCTCGAACCACAGGATCGAGGTGCCGAGCAGGCCGCGCAACAGCAGGTAGTCGCGGACCCATGGCTCGACGGTGCCGAGGTCCTCGCCCACGACGAGCGCCCCGGCGCGGTGCGCTTCCAGGGCAACGATGCCGATCATCGCTTCGTGGTCGTAACGCACGTAGGTGCCGTGGGTGGGCGGCGCTCCGTCCGGGATCCACCACAGCCGGAACAGCCCGATGATGTGGTCGATGCGCACGCCGCCGGCATGCCGCAGCACCGCGCGGATCAACGCGCGAAAGGGGCGATACTCCTGCGCGTCCAGCCGATCCGGCCGCCACGGCGGCTGCGACCAGTCCTGGCCGAGCTGATTGAACTCGTCGGGCGGCGCGCCGGCGGTGACGCCCAGCGCCAACACATCCTGCAGGGCCCACGCGTCGGCGCCGTTGGGATGGACGCCGACCGCGAGGTCGTGCATCACGCCCAGCGCCATTCCGGCCCGGACCGCCCGCGACTGCGCCGCGGCGAGCTGCTCGTCGAGTTGCCATTGCAGCCAGCGATGGAAATCGACCGCCTCCGAATGCTGCTCGACGAAGGCGGCCACCCCGGCGGCGTGGGGATGCTGTAGCGATTCCGGCCAGGAGTGCCAGTCGTCGCCGTACTTCTCGGCCAGCGCGCACCAGGTGGCGAAGTCGTCGAGCGCGCCGCCTTCACGGGCCCGGAAGGCTTCGTAGGACAACTGGCGACCCGACGTCCGCGGCACCCGGTGCAGTAGCTCGAGCGCGGCCCGCTTCGCCGCCCACGAGCCGTCGCGGTCGATCGCGTCGAGTCGGGCGGCTTTGTGTTGTACGTCGGAACGCAGGCGCCGCACCCGGCTGCGCTTGGGCAGCTCGGCGAACTCGGGAATCGCCTCGACATGCAGATAGATCGGGTTGATGAAGCGCCGCGAGGTCGGCAGGTAGGGCGAGGGCTCCATCGGGCACGTCGGCGCGGCGGCGTGCAGGGGATTGACCAACACGTAGTCGGCGCCGTGCCGCGACGCCGACCATACCGCCAGGTCCGTCAGGTCCGTCAGATCGCCGACCCCCCACGACTGTCTTGAGCGCACGCTGTACAACTGGGCGGCCAGCCCCCAGGCCCGGCGGGCGCCGAGCCGCTCGGGGAGTCCGAGCCAATCCGGCGTCACGATCAACGCGGTGCTCGTCTCACCATCGGCCGAACGCAGATGCACCCGGTGGTACCCCAGCGGCAGGTCGGGCGGCAGCACGAAGCTGGCTTCGCCGACCCAGCGCCCGTCCAAGTCGAACGGCGGCGTGAAGTTGTCGACCTGCTGGATCCCGCCGCGTTGCGTGCCGTCCTCGAGCTGCAACCAGACCTCGGCGGGATCACCGTGGGTCACGTGCACCCAGAACCGCGTCTGCTCACCGGTGCGACCGACGATGGTCGCGGGCAACCGGCGCGCCCAGTGCGACCGCAGCTTCGCGACCAGCGCCACGTTGCGCTCCTGCTCGGTGCCGCCCGCCACGCCGAGGGCGGCCAGCACCGCCACCAAGGTGGACGCCGGGACCTGCACCCGCCGCCCGGTCCAGTCCTCGTACTCGGTCGCAATGCCGTATCGCCCGGCAAGTTCGACCAGCGACGGCGCGAGCTCACTCATACCGCTCATCTTGCTGCCAGAATTCACCGTCCGACCAATCGGGGAGAGGCGGCGACTCGGCGCGCGGCGCCCCGCCCGTTTTGCTGGCCGGTGGCGCCCGTTCGGTTCGCCGAGGGCGCACGCTCAACAGGACGAGCCGGCCATTCGCCATTACGATGCCCTGAGGAGACATCAGGAGTCCGGGCGGGGATCGGCGGGGGAATCCGAAAGTGCCAGTTCAACGGCGCCTGGCGCGGTGCGGACGTCGGCGCGATCCGGCGAGCCGCCGACGACCGGACACCTGCGGATAAACGGATGTGGCAGCGAACGCCGTCGGCGCCGCGTGGCGAGGCCCCTATTGGTGCCTTACGGTTGTCGATGTAATTCGCGCTGGATCACGTATTCAAGAGACAATATCCAGGCCTTCTAGCAGACCGGACGGTGAAATAACGTGGCGGAAGAGAGTCGCGGGCAACGCGGGTCGGGGTATGGCCTCGGGCTGTCGACCCGGACCCAGGTAACCGGTTACCAGTTCCTCGCCCGCCGCACGGCGATGGCGCTCACCCGGTGGCGCGTCCGCATGGAGGTCGAGCCGGGCCGGCGGCAGACGCTGGCCGTGGTGGCCTCGGTGTCGGCGGCGATGGTGATCTGCCTCGGCGCCTTGCTGTGGTCGTTCATCAGCCCCTCCGGCCAGATCAACGAGTCGCCGATCATCGCCGACCGGGACTCCGGCGCGCTGTACGTCCGCGTCGGCGACAGGTTGTACCCGGCGCTGAACCTGGCCTCGGCACGCCTGATCACCGGCCGGCCGGACAATCCGCACCTGGTCCGGTCCAGCCAGATCGCCACCCTGCCGCGCGGCCCGATGGTGGGCATCCCGGGCGCACCGTCGAACTTCCACACCACCAGTCCGTCCACGTCGTCGTGGCTGGTGTGTGACACCGTCGCCACCTCGACCGGAGTCGGCGCGCCGTCCGGGGTGACCGTGACCGTCATCGACGGGAATCCCGACCTGAGCAACCACCGCCGCGTGCTGAGCGGGTCGGACGCCGTGGTCCTGAGCTACGGCGGGGACGCGTGGGTGATCCGCGAGGGACGCCGGTCTCGGATCGACGCGACGAACCGATCGGTGCTGCTGCCGCTGGGCCTGACGCCAGAGCAGGTCGGCCAGGCGAAGCCGATGAGCCGCGCCCTGTTCGACGCCTTGCCGGTTGGCCCGGAACTGACCGTGCCGCAGGTGCAGAACGCCGGAGCCGCCGCGTCGTTCCCCGGCGCCCCCGGCCCGATCGGCACGGTGATCGTCACGCCGCAAATCAGTGGGCCGCAACAGTATTCGCTGGTGCTGGCCGACGGCGTGCAGACGCTGCCGCCGTTGGTGGCCCAGATCCTGCAGAACGCCGGGCCGGGCAACACCAAACCGGTCACGGTGGAACCGTCCGCGCTGGCGAAGATGCCGGTGGTCAACAAGCTGGACCTGTCCTCTTACCCGGATGCCCCGCTCAACGTGTCGGACATCCGCGAGAACCCGGCGACGTGCTGGTGGTGGCAGAAGACGGCCGGTGAGAACCGGGCCCGTATCCAGGTCGTGTCGGGCGCGACCATCCCGGTCGCGGCCAAGGACGAGAACAAGGTCGTGTCGCTGGTCAAGGCCGACACGAGCGGTCGCGAAGCCGACCAGGTCTTCTTCGGGCCCGACTACGGCAACTTCGTGGCCGTCACCGGCAACGATCCCGGCGCCAAGACGATGGAATCGCTGTGGTGGCTGACCGATGCCGGCGCCCGGTTCGGGGTCGACGACACCCGCGACGTCCGGGAGGCGCTGGGATTGAAGACGAAACCGAGCCTGGCGCCATGGGTGGCGCTGCGGTTGCTCCCGCAAGGTCCGACCTTGTCGCGGGCGGACGCGCTCGTGGAGCACGACACCTTACCGATGGATATGTCCCCAGCAGGATTGGCGGTACCAAAGTGAAACGCGGGTTTGCCCGGCCGACGCCGGAGAAGCCTCCGGTCATCAAGCCGGAGAACATCGTCCTGCCCACGCCCCTGAGCATTCCGCCGCCGGAGGGCAAGCCCTGGTGGCTGATCGTCGTCGGTGTCGTGGTGGTCGGCCTGCTGATCGGCATGGTCGCCATGACGTTCGCCAGCGGCTCCCACGTCTTCGGGGGCGCCGGCTCGATCTTCCCGATCTTCATGATCGGCGGCGTCGCCATGATGATGTTCGGCGGACGGTTCGGCGGGCAGCAGCAGATGAGCCGGCCCAAGCTGGACTCGATGCGCGCCCAGTTCATGCTGATGCTGGACATGCTGCGCGAGACCGCCCACGAGTCGGCCGACAGCATGGACGCCAACTACCGGTGGTTCCACCCGGCGCCCACCACGCTGGCCGCCGCGGTGGGAACCCCGCGGATGTGGGAACGCAAGCCCGACGGCAAGGACCTCAACTTCGGTGTGGTGCGAGTCGGCGTCGGCATGACGCGTCCCGAGGTGACCTGGGGTGAGCCCCAGAACATGCCGACCGACATCGAGCTCGAGCCGGTGACCGGTAAGGCGCTGCAGGAGTTCGGTCGCTACCAGAGCGTCGTCTACAACCTGCCCAAGATGATCTCGCTGCTCGTCGAACCGTGGTACGCGCTCGACGGGGACCGGGAGCAGGTCCTGGGCCTGATGCGCGCGATCATCTGCCAGCTGGCGTTCTCGCACGGGCCCGACCACGTGCAGATGGTCGTCGTCACCTCGGACCTCGATGAGTGGGACTGGGTGAAGTGGCTGCCGCACTTCGGTGACCCGCGGCGCCAGGACGCCGCCGGCAACGCGCGGATGGTCTACAGCTCGGTGCGCGAGTTCGCCGCCGAGCA
This sequence comes from Mycobacterium paraseoulense, assembly GCF_010731655.1. Classification (NCBI taxonomy): domain Bacteria; kingdom Bacillati; phylum Actinomycetota; class Actinomycetes; order Mycobacteriales; family Mycobacteriaceae; genus Mycobacterium; species Mycobacterium paraseoulense. The sequence goes on from NZ_AP022619.1 coordinate 776,372, forward strand.
GGCCGAATTGTTCTCCGGCCGTGGATCTTTCACGCCCCGGCACGCGAGTTCGTCGGCGCAGACCCCGACGCCGCACACGGTGATCGTCGCCGACGTCGTCGACCCTCAATGGGAATTCGTGATCAGCGCCGAAGGCATCGACGGAGTGACCTTCTTCGACCTGACGGGCTCCTCGATGTGGACGTCGGTCCCCGAGCGCACCTTGCGATTCGACGACAAGGGCGTGATCGAGGCGCTGCCCCGAGACCGCGACACCTGGATGGTGATCGACGAGAAGCCGTGGTTCTTCGCTCTGACCGACCACATCAGCGTCGCGGAGGCCGAAGAGTTCGCCCAGGCGCTGGCGCACTGGCGGCTCGCCGAGGCCTACGAAGAGATCGGTCAGCGGGTGGCCCACATCGGCGCCCGAGACATCTTGACCTACTACGGAATTGACGACCCGGGCCGCATCGACTTCCAGGCGCTCTGGGGCGCCCGCACCGACACGATGGGGCGGTCGCGGCTGCGGGCGCCGTTCGGGAATCGCTCCGACAACGGCGAGTTGCTGTTCTTGGACATGAAGTCACTGGACGAGGGCGGTGACGGTCCGCACGGCGTCATGTCCGGAACGACGGGTTCGGGTAAATCCACCCTCGTGCGGACCGTGATCGAGTCGCTGATGCTCAGCCACCCGCCCGAGGAGCTGCAATTCGTCCTGGCCGACCTCAAGGGTGGATCGGCGGTCAAGCCGTTCGCCGGGGTCCCGCACGTGTCGCGGATCATCACCGACCTGGAAGAGGACCAGGCGCTGATGGAGCGCTTCCTGGACGCCCTGTGGGGCGAGATCGCCCGGCGCAAGGCGATCTGCGACAGCGCCGGTGTCGACGACGCCAAGGAGTACAACTCGGTCCGGCTCAGGATGCAGGCCCGCGGCCAGGACATGCCGCCGCTGCCGATGCTCGTGGTGGTCATCGACGAGTTCTACGAATGGTTCCGCATCATGCCGACCGCGGTCGACGTGCTCGACTCGATCGGCCGGCAGGGCCGCGCCTACTGGATCCACCTGATGATGGCGTCCCAGACCATCGAGAGCCGCGCCGAAAAGCTCATGGAGAACATGGGTTACCGGCTGGTGCTGAAGGCACGCACCGCCGGTGCGGCGCAGGCGGCGGGTGTGCCGAACGCGGTGAACCTGCCGGCGCAGGCGGGTCTGGGCTACTTCCGCCGCAGCCTGGAGGACATCGTCCGGTTCCAGGCGGAATTCCTGTGGCGGGACTACTTCCCCCGCGGGCTGACCGATGACGGCGAAGACGCCCCGGCGTTGGTGCACAGCATCGATTACGTTCGCCCGCAGCTGTTCACCAACTCGTTCACCCCGCTCGAGGTCAGCGTGGGCGGACCGGAGCTCACCCCGGCGGCCATCACGAACGGCGAGGCGCTCGAGGCCGATGAGGCGGGCGACGACGACATCGAGGGCATCAGGGTTCCGAAGGTCGGCACGGTCATCATCGATCAGCTGCGCAAGATCGACTTCGAGCCGTACCGGTTGTGGCAGCCGCCGCTGAACCAGCCGGTTCCCATCGACGAATTGGTCGAACGATTCCTTGGCCACCCGTGGCAGGAGGACTACGGCACGGCGCGCGACCTAGTGTTCCCGATCGGGATCATCGACCGGCCGTTCAAGCACGACCAGCCACCGTGGACCGTCGACACGTCCGGGCCGGGCGCCAACGTCCTGATCCTGGGCGCCGGCGGCTCGGGCAAGACGACGGCACTGCAGACGCTCATCTGCTCGGCAGCGCTGACCCACACGCCCGAGCAGGTCCAGTTCTACTGCCTGGCCTACAGCAGCACCGCGTTGACCACGGTCGCCCGGTTGCCGCACGTGGGTGAGGTCGCCGGCCCGACCGACCCGTACGGCGTGCGCCGGACGGTGGCCGAGCTGCTGGCGCTGGTGCGTCAGCGCAAGAGCACGTTCCTCGAGTACGGCATCGCCTCGATGGAGGTCTTCCGCCGGCGCAAGTTCGGCGGCGAGCCGGGCCCCGTCCCCAACGACGGGTTCGGCGACGTCTACCTGGTGGTCGACAACTACCGGGCGCTGGCCGAAGAGAACGAGGTGCTGATCGAGCAGGTGAACCTGATCATCAACCAGGGCCCGTCTTTCGGGGTCCACGTGGTGGTCACGGCCGATCGCGAATCGGAGCTGCGGCCGCCGGTGCGCAGCGGGTTCGGATCCCGGGTCGAGCTGCGGCTGGCCGCCGTGGAGGACGCCAAACTGGTGCGGTCCCGGTTCGCTAAGGAGGTTCCGGTCAAGCCGGGCCGCGGCATGGTCGCGGTCAACTACGTCCGCCTCGATTCCGACCCGCAGGCCGGTCTGCACACGCTGGTGGCCCGCCCCGCGCTCGGCACCACACCGGGCTACGTGTTCGAGTCCGACAGCGTCATCGACGCGGTCAGTCGCCTCACGACCGGGCAGGCCCCGCCGGTGCGGCGCCTGCCCGCCCGGTTCGACGTGGCGCAGCTGCGGGAGCTGGCGGCGCAAGACACCCGCCAAGGGGTCGGCGCGGGCGGAATCGCTTGGGCCATCTCCGAATTGGACCTGTCGCCGGTCTACCTCAATTTCGCCGAGAACGCGCACCTGATGGTGACGGGCCGACGGGAATGTGGGCGGACCACCACGCTGGCCACCATCATGTCCGAGATCGGCCGGCTGTATGCACCGGGAGCGAGCAGCGCACCGCCGCCGCCTGCCGGCCAGCCGTCGGCACAGGTGTGGCTGGTGGACCCACGACGCCAGCTGCTGACCGCACTGGGTTCGGACTATGTCGAGAAGTTCGCCTACAACCTCGACGGCGTCCAGGCGATGATGGGCGAGCTCGCGGCGGTCCTGGCCGGGCGCGAACCACCGCCCGGTCTGTCCGCCGAAGAGTTGTTGTCGCGGTCGTGGTGGAGCGGCCCGGAGATCTTCCTGATCGTCGACGACATCCAGCAACTGCCGGCAGGATTCGATTCGCCGCTGCACAAGGCCGCGCCATGGGTGACTAGGGCAGCCGACGTCGGGTTGCACGTGATCGTCACGCGCACGTTCGGTGGTTGGTCGTCCGCGGGCAGCGACCCGATGCTGCGGGCGCTGGCCCAGGCGAACGCGCCGCTGCTGGTGATGGACGCCGACCCGGACGAGGGCTTCATCCGCGGCAAGATGAAGGGTGGCCCGCTGCCCCGCGGCCGAGGGCTGCTGATGGCCGAGGACACCGGTGTGTTCGTCCAGGTCGCGGCGACCGAATTGCGGAAATAGGTTTGCCGGTTACCGCTGCGCCGGGGCTGGCCGGATCAGCCCCAGCGCAGCGGTAATTCCTTGAGCGCGAAGCTCTTTGACGGGAATCTGATTTCCGGAACGTAGTCCGCCGGCACGTCGAAGTCGGGGATCTGTCTCAGCCATTCTCCGACGATCACCGTCAGCTCGATCCGGCCCAGGTGGGAACCCAGGCAGCGGTGCGGCCCACCACCGAAACCCCAGTGGCGGTGCACCTTTCCGTCCATGACGAGCTCGTTGACGGATGTGGCGTCGCTATCGTCGCGGTTGACCGCCGCCATGCACAACCGCACCGACGTGCCGGGTGGCAACGTCATGCCGCCGACTTCGACGTATTGGGTGGTGATCCGGGGCGCCACCGGCGCCGACGGTTCCAGTCGTACGATCTCCTCGATGAAGACCCGAATCTGCTTCGGATCGTCGCGAAGCAACTCGCGCAGCTGTGGGCGCCGGGCCAATTCGAGCAGGCAGAATCCGATCGCCGCCGTGACCGTGTCCAGACCCGCCAGTATCAGCAGGTGGCTCATGCCCAGCAGTTCCAGGTCGCTGAAGTCACCGTCACTGGCCATGACCCGCGACAGCATGTCAGAGCCCGGGTTGTGCCGGCGTTGCTGGATCGCGTCGACCAGGTAGGCCAGCAGGTACTTGCCCTGCTCGAGATCGGCCGGGGTGAGATAGGGCTTGTCCGCGACGACGGCGTCCTTCCAGGCGATCAGGCGGTCACGGTCCTCCAGCGGCAGCCCATAGAGGTCCATGAAGACCTGAAACGGGTACAGGCGCGCGAAATCCGCCATCACCTCGCACTTGCCCTGGCCGGCAAGCGTGGCGATCATCTCGGCGGCGTGCCGTTCGAGCACCGGTCGCGACGCGCTCAGTCCGTGCGGGCTGAAGAACGGCTGCAGGATCTTCCGGTAGCGCGTGTGCTGTGGGGGATCGAAAGCCAACGGCAGCACCGGCAATGGGTGGCCGGGAGGCTGAAGTATCGTCGACGAGAAGACCTTGGGGTTGCGCAGCGCCGCCAGCACGTCCTCGCGGCGCGTGATGTAGTAGTGGCCGTTCATGAACACCACCGGCCCCGCGTCGCGCAGCGCCTTCCACCCGACGCCCCGATCCACGGCCATGGGCAGCTTCTCGTAATCGAGCCGCGGAAGGTGGAACGTGCCGTACTGGCCCTCGCCAGGAGTGGTCATGCGCCCAGTCTCCGCCTGTCTGTCTGTCTAGTGGCACACCAATATCGCATCCGCCGCAACGGGACACGAATCGAAGTGCCGGCCGATCGCGCGGTTTCCGGTGGCCGGTGACGGGCCGCACCGTGTCGCGGGCTGCACCGACCGACTAATCTACGACTCGATTTGTTCAGTGAGTCGTCCAGGGAGGACGCCGGTGAGGGTTCGTCTCGACAAGTCGAAGTGCGTCGGCCACGCGCAGTGTTATGCCGTCGATCCGGAATTGTTCCCGATAGACGACTCGGGCTACTCGACCCTCGAAGAACACGAGGTGAGGCCCGAAGACGAGCAGCTGACGCGCGACGGCGTCGCCTCTTGCCCCGAGATGGCCCTGGTGCTCGAAGAGGGCTGACGGCGTGCGCGATAGGCAAACCACCGATGAACAACCGGTTGCCGGACATGAACGCCAGTCGACGGGGAGTGAACATTGGCTGGCCTGGAATGAACAGTTGGCTTCGCGTATCGGCGCACCCGCGGTAACAAACTAATCTCATTGGCGAGCGACAGTTCGGCTATACGCGAGCTGTCGCTCGGTTGCTGACAACGGGGATCAATCGAGGCTTAAGGGTGCACGTTGTTCCTGACCGGACGTCCGAATCGGGTGGCTGCAGGCCACATTTGGGCGCCGCGTCCGGGATATGCAGGATGCACCGGCGAGCCCGTCGGCCGGGGTGGCGGACCGCGAGGTCTGGGTCGATGATTCCCGAGGTCAGGGGCCCGGGGGGTGGCGTTTGCTTACGAAGCCGTGACTACGGCCACCACTGATTCCGATGCGACGGTCGAGATTGCAGAGATCGCGACCAACTGAGGAGAACAGGTGTTTGACTTCGGGGCGTTACCGCCGGAGATTAACTCCGGTCGGATGTATGCGGGTCCGGGCTCGGGGCCGATGATGGTCGCGGCGGCCGCCTGGGATGTGCTTGCGGCCGAATTGGGTACGGCGGCAAGCGGTTACAACTCGATCATCGACGAGTTGACCAACGGGCCCTGGGTGGGCCCGGCTTCGACGTCGATGGTGGCGGCCGTCACGCCCTACGTGAGCTGGCTGACGACGATCGCCGGTCAGGCCGAGGAGACCGCCGGTCAGGCGCGTGCGGCCGCGGCCGCCTTCGAGGCCGCGTTCGCGATGACGGTCCCGCCGCCGGTGATCGCGGCCAACAGGGTGTTGCTGGCGACGCTGATCGCGACCAACTTCTTCGGGCAGAACACGCCGGCCATCGCGGCCACCGAGGCCCAGTACATGGAGATGTGGGCGCAGGACGCCGGGGCGATGTATGCCTACGCGGCGTCGTCGATGACCGCGTCGCAGATGGCGCCGTTCGCGGCGCCGCCGCAGACCACCACGCCGGACGGCGAGGCCCAACAGTTCGCCGCCGTCTCGCAGGCCAGCACGCAGCAGGCCGGCAATACCGCGCAGACCGCCGCCAACACGTCGTCGCAGCTCGCGACGCCGCAGCTGTTGTCGGCCACCACGTCGCAAACGACGCAGCAACTCACGACCGCGGCCACGGCACCGACCACGACCGGTACCTCGCTGCAGGACATTTTGCCTACCCCGAATACCTGGTGGTGGAAGCTTGGTCCCGGTGATTACACCGCGATCATCAAGCAGACGCTGCAGGCGTACTTCGGGGTGGGGATCGGTAACTTCGGCTGGTCGATAGGCCAGCAGTTGACCTTCGGTCCCGGTGGTGGGACCGCGGGTGCCGGCGGTGCCTGGTTCCCGACCCCGCAGTTCGCCCAGTTGGGCCTGGGCAACCTTGGCAACCTGGGCCACACCGCCGGTGCGGTGACCGCTGGTGCCGGACAGGCCGCTCAGGTTGGGGGGTTGTCGGTGCCCCAGCAATGGGCCACGCTGGCCTCCACGGTGAGTCCGGCCGAGGCCGCCGAGGCGGAGGGCGCCCCGATCCAGACCGTGTCGGCCAGCAACCCACCGGGCAACGCCCTGCTGCGCGGCATGCCGACCGGGGCGGTGGGCCGTCGGGCCGGCGCCGCCGCCGGCTATTCGCACAAATACGGCTTCCGCTACAGCGTCCTGACCCGCCCACCATCGGCCGGATAGGGAACGTCCAAGTGAACGGAAGTTGTCCAGTAATGAACAGTCGGCACTAGGGAGGCAAGGCACCGCGTGACCCATCTAATCTCACGAGTAGGCCAAGCCCCCGGTGGGCCCGAAGGCAAACGGATAATCGAGAGCCGGCGAGCCGGGAAAGTAGGGAGGGACTTCAGATGTCTTTTGTGACGACGCAGCCGGAGGCGCTGTCCGCGGCGGCGGGCAGCCTGCAGAGCATCGGCTCGGCGCTCAACGCTCAGAACGCAGCCGCTGCGGCCCCCACCACGGGTGTGGTCCCGGCCGCGGCCGACGAAGTGTCAGCGCTGACAGCGGCGCAGTTCGCCGCGCATGCCCAGATGTACCAAGCCGTCAGCGCTCAGGCGGCGGCGATCCACGAAATGTTCGTAAACACCCTCAGCATGAGCTCGGGGTCGTATGCCGTGACTGAGGCGGCCAACGCGGCCGCGACGGGTTAAAGGAGTCAATGATGTTGGATTTCGGGGCGTTACCGCCGGAGGTCAACTCGGCGAGGATTTATGCCGGTCCGGGGTCGGGGTCGTTGATGACCGCGGCGTCGGCGTGGAATGCGCTGGCGGCGGAGCTGAACTCGGCGGCGCTGAGCTACGACAAGATCATCACGGCGCTCAGCAGCGAGGAGTGGATGGGCCCGGCGTCGGCGGCGATGGCCGCCGCGGTGCAGCCGTACGTGACCTGGATGACGACGACGGCCGCCCAGGCCGAGCAGGCGGCCACCCAGGCGCAGGCGGCCGCGGCCGCTTATGAGGCGGCGCTGGCCGCCACGGTGCCGCCGCCGCTGGTCGCGGCCAACCGAGCGCAAACCATGCAGCTGATCCAGACCAACGTGCTGGGCCAAAACACCCCGGCCATCACGCAGCTAGAAGCGCAGTACGGCGAGATGTGGGCCCAGGACGCCGGCGCGATGTACAGCTATGCGGGCCAGTCGGCGACGGCGACCAAGGTGACACCGTTCAGCGCGTCACCCCAGATCGCCAGCCCGTCGTCTCAGGCCACCCAGGGCGCGGCCGTCACCAACGCGACGACCAACAGCACGGCCAGCAACACCGCGTCCGCGCTGTCCAAGGTGGTCACCACGACGCCCAACACGCTGCAGACCGCGGCGACGCCGGCCGCGTCGGGGCCGCCCCCGGCAACGTACAGCGAACTGTGGTATCTGCTGACCGGGCAGACCGCGTTCCCGACCAGCCTGGGGGCCGCCGTCAACGGCTACAGCCCGTTCGCCAGCTTGTTCTACAACACCGAGGGTCTGCCGTACTTCAGTGTCGGTATGGGCAACTTCGGTGTGCAGATGGCCAAGACCCTGGGCGTGATCGGCGGCGCGGCCCCGGCGGCGGCCAAGGCCCTGCCCGGCCTGGGCGGGCTGGGTGGCCTGCTCGGCGGTGGTGCCGGCGCGGTGCACCCGGCGGCGGCCATCGGCGGTGCGGCCTCCATCGGCGGCAAGCTGTCGGTGCCGGTGGCCTGGACCGGCGCCCCGGGGCTTCCGGCCATGACCCACTCGGCCATCCCGGTCAGCGCCATCAGCGCCGCACCCGAGGGGGCCGGGGGACCGGGCAACCTGCTCGGCGGCATGCCCCTGGCCGGGGTGGGCAGCGGCACCCACGCCGGTGCCGGACCCCGATACGGGTTCCGCCCCACCGTCATGGCCCGCCCCCCCTTCGCCGGATAGCCGTCCACAGCACGCCAAAGACGCTTTAGCGCGCGAAAAGTGCCGCGCTGAAGCGTCTTTGGCGTGTGCTGCCGGACGGGACTCGCCGGCGCGGATCTTGCGCGCCCGCTGAGCGGGCCGTTGCCGTGGTGAGGTTTTCTGCGGCCGGATTTTTATCGGGTCCGCAGGGATGATCCGCGCGTAGATGCGCGGCCCGCCGGGCATGAGTGGTCCGGCTGGCGCCGGGTTTCCGCAGGTGGTCGCATGGGTTCTCGACGCGACCGACCGCCGGTGTGCATTCGTGCCCGCGCCGCGACGCCGGCCGCGCAGCCCATAAACCATCCGCGCGGTCCGCTAGCGGACAGCGCCGAGGCATCGCGGCAACTTAGCCTTCGCAACATGCAAGCAATCGCTTGACCGTCATTCGACGAAGACCAGTTGCGGGGAAAACAGATGCCGTTCGAACCGGGCGTTTCGTAGGTGTTTGACTTCGGGGCGTTACCGCCGGAGATTAACTCCGGTCGGATGTATGCGGGTCCGGGCTCGGGGCCGATGATGGTCGCGGCGGCCGCCTGGGATGTGCTTGCGGCCGAATTGGGTACGGCGGCAAGCGGTTACAACTCGATCATCGACGAGTTGACCAACGGGCCCTGGGTGGGCCCGGCTTCGACGTCGATGATCGCGGCCGTCACGCCCTACGTGAGCTGGCTGACGACGATCGCCGGTCAGGCCGAGAAGACCGCCGGTCAAGCGCGTGCGGCCGCGGCCGCCTTCGAGGCCGCGTTCGCGATGACGGTCCCGCCGCCGGTGATCGCGGCCAACAGGGTGTTGCTGGCGACGCTGATCGCGACCAACTTCTTCGGGCAGAACACGCCGGCCATCGCGGCCACCGAGGCCCAGTACATGGAGATGTGGGCGCAGGACGCCGGGGCGATGTATGCCTACGCGGCGTCGTCGATGACCGCGTCGCAGATGGCGCCGTTCGCGGCGCCGCCGCAGACCACCACGCCGGACGGCGAGGCCCAACAGTTCGCCGCCGTCTCGCAGGCCAGCACGCAGCAGGCCGGCAATACCGCGCAGACCGCCGCCAACACGTCGTCGCAGCTCGCGACGCCGCAGCTGTTGTCGGCCACCACGTCGCAAACGACGCAGCAACTCACGACCGCGGCCACGGCACCGACCACGACCGGCACCTCGCTGCAGGACATTTTGCCTACCCCGAATACCTGGTGGTGGAAGCTTGGTCCCGGTGATTACACCGCGATCATCAAGCAGACGCTGCAGGCGTACTTCGGGGTGGGGATCGGAAACTTCGGCTGGTCGATAGGCCAGCAGTTGACCTTCGGTCCCGGTGGTGGGACCGCGGGTGCCGGCGGTGCCTGGTTCCCGACCCCGCAGTTCGCCCAGTTGGGCCTGGGCAACCTTGGCAACCTGGGCCACACCGCCGGTGCGGTGACCGCTGGTGCCGGACAGGCCGCTCAGGTTGGGGGGTTGTCGGTGCCCCAGCAATGGGCCACGCTGGCCTCCACGGTGAGTCCGGCCGAGGCCGCCGAGGCGGAGGGCGCCCCGATCCAGACCGTGTCGGCCAGCAACCCACCGGGCAACGCCCTGCTGCGCGGCATGCCGACCGGGGCGGTGGGCCGTCGGGCCGGCGCCGCCGCCGGCTATTCGCACAAATACGGCTTCCGCTACAGCGTCCTGACCCGCCCACCATCGGCCGGATAGCAGCGCTGATGACCACCCGCCGTTCGCTTTATCCGCGACAGGATTTTTTCCCGGGCGCTTTACGCCCCGGCCGCGCTGAGCCAGCGGCAGCGAGGCTCGCGCTTCGCTCGGTGACGCCGCTGGGAGATCGCCACGCGTGTCTTGTTCCAGCTCATGGCCCGCAAGCGACCCGTCGCCCAACATCTGCCCAATTCTCCGCGACCGGAGCGCGGCAACCAGCCGAGCGACGCTCGCGCCCGGTCACAGCCGTGACCACCGAATTCACGGGCGGGCGGCCGATCACATTCGCACTACCGTCAGTGGCTACTCGAAGCCAAGCGGCCACAACGGGTTAAGGGGTATTCGGTGTTGGATTTTGGGGCGATTCCGCCGGAGGTCAATTCGGCGAGGATTTATGCCGGTCCGGGGTCGGGGTCGTTGATGACCGCGGCGTCGGCGTGGAATGCGCTGGCGGCGGAGCTGAACTCGGCGGCGCTGAGCTACGACAAGATCATCACGGCGCTCAGCAGCGAGGAGTGGATGGGCCCGGCGTCGGCGGCGATGGCCGCCGCGGTGCAGCCGTACGTGACCTGGATGACGACGACGGCCGCCCAGGCCGAGCAGGCGGCCACCCAGGCGCAGGCGGCCGCGGCCGCTTATGAGGCGGCGCTGGCCGCCACGGTGCCGCCGCCGCTGGTCGCGGCCAACCGAGCGCAAACCATGCAGCTGATCCAGACCAACGTGCTGGGCCAAAACACCCCGGCCATCACGCAGCTAGAAGCGCAGTACGGCGAGATGTGGGCCCAGGACGCCGGCGCGATGTACAGCTATGCGGGCCAGTCGGCGACGGCGACCAAGGTGACACCGTTCAGCGCGTCACCCCAGATCGCCAGCCCGTCGTCTCAGGCCACCCAGGGCGCGGCCGTCACCAACGCGACGACCAACAGCACGGCCAGCAACACCGCGTCCGCGCTGTCCAAGGTGGTCACCACGACGCCCAACACGCTGCAGACCGCGGCGACGCCGGCCGCGTCGGGGCCGCCCCCGGCAACGTACAGCGAACTGTGGTATCTGCTGACCGGGCAGACCGCGTTCCCGACCAGCCTGGGGGCCGCCGTCAACGGCTACAGCCCGTTCGCCAGCTTGTTCTACAGCACCGAGGGTCTGCCGTACTTCAGTGTCGGTATGGGCAACTTCGGTGTGCAGATGGCCAAGACCCTGGGCGTGATCGGCGGCGCGGCCCCGGCGGCGGCCAAGGCCCTGCCCGGCCTGGGCGGGCTGGGTGGCCTGCTCGGCGGTGGTGCCGGCGCGGTGCACCCGGCGGCGGCCATCGGCGGTGCGGCCTCCATCGGCGGCAAGCTGTCGGTGCCGGTGGCCTGGACCGGCGCCCCGGGGCTTCCGGCCATGACCCACTCGGCCATCCCGGTCAGCGCCATCAGCGCCGCACCCGAGGGGGCCGGGGGACCGGGCAACCTGCTCGGCGGCATGCCCCTGGCCGGGGTGGGCAGCGGCACCCACGCCGGTGCCGGACCCCGATACGGGTTCCGCCCCACCGTCATGGCCCGCCCCCCCTTCGCCGGATAGCCCCGACCGACGGCTCGCCAGGATGACCTAGGGGTTAACAGAGAGGGTCGGACACGGGTCGGCGCTCCGCAGTTCCGGGCCCGCCGCGATCAGCCGTGGGGCCATCGCGGGTGGGCCGTCCACCCGTTGCTAGCGGATCGTCGGGACATAATGGCAAACAGATTTTTAAGGGGCTTGCCCTGCGGCAGCGCCCCGGCCGACGTCGACCAGGTTCTTTACCCACCGACTCCGTCACAGTTTGCTGTGACGGAGCTGAAAGGGAGGCGGTCCGGGCCGGACGCTGTTACTGTGGCGTTACTAAAAATGAATTCGTCGTACCGTCACGTGAACAGTTGCAAACAGGCGGCTTCCGAAAGAGCTTCGCAGGCCGCGGTCATCTACTCTCTGCAGAGTCGGGGATTGAACTTAGGAGGGAATCAGGCATGTCTTTCGTGACCACACAGCCGGAGGCGTTGGCTGCGGCGGCCGGAAACCTGCAGGCCATTGGCTCAACGCTGAGCGCTCAGAACGCGGCTGCCGCCGCCCCCACGACCGGGGTGGTTCCGGCTGCGGCCGACGAGGTGTCGGCGCTGACGGCGGCGCAGTTCGCGGCGCACGCGCAGATGTACCAGGCGGTCAGCGCTCAGGCCGCCGCCATTCACGAGGCGTTCGTGAACACTCTGTCGATGAGCTCGGGCTCCTACGCTGCGACCGAGGCAGCCAACGCAGCTGCTGCGGGCTGATCGGACCGGCGGTTGGATGGTTTGGGGACGGACGTCATCGACGTGGTCTTCCGCCGCCTGACCGCCCAGCTACCGATGATCTCGGGGGCTGACGGCCGGACAACTCAAACGCCGGGGTTCGGGTTTGACGTCCGTCTCACCGTGTTACAGCGACCGGTGGCCGCCGGCTGACGGGAAGGGGGGATCATCCTTTTGTATTCGGCTCGGCGGTTCGCCAGCGCGTAACCGGTCCGGCCATCGTCGTAACCACATCAAGTATCTGAGTACTCACGTATTAAGGAGACAGCCAGCATGGCAACACGTTTTATGACTGACCCGCACGAGATGCGGGCGATGGCGGGTCGCTTCGAGGTGCACGCCCAGACGGTTGAGGACGAGGCCCGCAAGATGTGGGCGTCGTCGATGAACATCGCCGGCTCGGGCTGGAGCGGTCAGGCGCAGGCGACCTCGTACGACACCATGGGTCAGGTCAACCAGGCCTTCCGCAACATCGTCAACATGCTCCACGGGGTGCGCGACGGGCTGATCCGCGACGCCAACAACTACGAGCAGCAAGAGCAGGCCTCGCAGCAAATCCTCGGCAGCTAGCGCTAAAAACCGCGACTGCGTACCATTCCAGACATTAGGAGAACACCGTTATGACAATCAATTACCAGTTCGGCGATGTCGACGCCCACGGTGCCTTGATCCGCGCCCAGGCCGCGTCTTTGGAGGCTGAGCACCAGGCCATCGTTCGCGATGTGCTTGCTGCGGGTGACTTCTGGGGCGGCGCCGGTTCGGTGGCCTGCCAGGAGTTCATCACCCAGTTGGGTCGCAACTTCCAGGTGATCTACGAGCAGGCCAACGCCCACGGGCAGAAGGTGCAAAGTGCCGGCAGCAACATGGCCAGCACCGACAGCGCCGTTGGGTCCAGCTGGGCCTAACCCCAACTTCAGGCGCGGCAGCACACCACACACCGGTGTGCTGCCGCGTCCTGCGGTTACCGTGCACTTTGAACCCTTGAGGTAGTGATGGACCAACAGACCGCCCGCACCGACATCACCGTTAACGTCGACGGTTTCTGGATGCTCCAGGCTCTTCTGGACATCCGGCACGTCGCGCCGGAGTTGCGCTGCCGGCCATTTGTTTCTACCGACTCGAGCGACTGGCTCAACGAGCATCCCGGCATGGCGGTGATGCGCGAGCAGGGCATCGTCGAAAACGACCAGGTGAATGAACATGTGGCCGCTCGGATGAGGGTGCTCGCCGCGCCGGACCTCGAGGTCATCGCCCTGCTGTCGCGGGGCAAGCTGCTCTACGGCGTGGTCGACGACGAAAATCAACCACCCGGTTCGCGCGACATACCCGACAACGAGTTCCGCGTGGTGCTCGCGCGTCGTGGTCAGCACTGGGTGTCGGCGGTGCGGGTCGGCAGCGACATCACCGTCGATGACGTCGCCATCGCCGACAGCGCATCGATCGCGTCCCTGGTCTTGGACGCGCTGGAGTCGATACACCACGCCGAACCCGCGGCGATCAATGCGGTGAACGTGCCGCTGGAGGAGATGCTGGAAGCGACGAAGTCGTGGCAGGAGTCGGGCTTCAACGTGTTTTCCGGCGGTGACCTGCGGCGCATGGGCATCAGCGCCGCCACCGTGGCCGCGCTGGGACAGGCCCTCTCGGATCCGGCTGCCGAGGTCGCGGTGTACGCGCGTCAATACCGGGACGACGCGAAGGGGCCCAGCGCCTCGGTGCTGTCGCTCAAAGACGGTTCCGGTGGTCGCATCGCCCTCTACCAGCAGGCGCGGACGGCCGGGTCGGGCGAGGCCTGGCTGGCCATCTGCCCGGCGACCCCCCAGTTGGTGCAGGTGGGCGTCAAGACCGTGCTGGACACGCTTCCCTACGGCGAGTGGAAAACCCACAGCAGGGTCTGACATTCGACGAAACATAAAGTTCACCAATGTCTTTGCACTCAACATGCGGTTGAGAAGCCAACACGGCATACTTCTCTAAGAGATTCAGCAAATCTCTAACCACTGTCACGACAGGTTTAATCGCAAGGCGGGGTAGATGGAATTCGGAATAGTCGAGCTGCACTTTCCCGGGGGCCGCAGCCCCTCGGAAGGCGGGCCGGCGCACACCCTCGCCCGGCTGGCGGCGCGGGGTTACACGTTCACGACGGTAAGGGGTTCAGGGCGATGACTGCGGTTGTTGAAGCGCTACAGCCTGACGTTGAGGGGATTTCGCAGCCTCGGGCGGTCGTGGTCGGCGTCATGGCCGGGGCGGGCGTACAGATCGGCGTCCTGCTGGACGCCAACGCCCCCGTCTCGGTGATGACCGAGCCGCTGCTGAAGGTGGTGAACAGCCGCCTCAGGGAACTCGGCGAGACCCCGCTGGAGGCCACGGGCCGCGGCAGGTGGGCGCTCTGCCTCGTCGACGGCAGCCCCTTGCGGGCCACCCAGTCCCTGACCGACCAGGAGGTCTACGACGGCGACCGGCTGTGGATCCGGTTCATCCAGGACACCGAGCATCGCTCACAGGTCATCGAGCACATCTCCACCGCCGTCGCGGCGGACCTGAGCAAGCGGTTCGCCGCGATCGACCCCGCCGTCGCGGTGCAGGTCGGCGCGTCGATGGTGGCCGCGGGCGTCACCGCCGCCTCAGGCTTGCTGCTCTGGTACCGGTGGCACCACAACTCCTGGATGCCGACGGCGTACTCCGCGGTGATCGCCGCGGTGGTGCTGGGCGTTGCGCTGATGCTGCTGATGCGGGCGCGCACCGACCAGGATCGCCGCATCGCCGACATCATGCTGCTGAGCGGCCTGGCGCCCCTCACGGTCGCCGCCGCGGCGGCTCCGCCCGGGGGCGTCGGTTCCCCGCATGCGGTGTTGGGCTTCGGCGTGCTCACCATCGCCGCGATGCTCGCCGTGCGTTTCACCGGCCGCCGGTTGGGGCTCTACACCGCGCTCATCACCGTCAGCGTGGTCACCGCGCTTGCGGCGTTGGCGCGCATGGTCGCGATGACCAGCGCCGTGACGCTGTTGACCAGCGTCGTCCTCCTGTGCGTGCTCGTCTATCACACCGCTCCGGCGCTCTCGCGCCGGTTGGCCGGCATCCGTCTGCCGGTGTTCCCCTCGGCGACCAGCCGGTGGGTGTTCGAGGCCCGGCCCGACCTGCCCACCACCGTGGTTCGCTCCGACGGTGGACCCCCGGTCCTCGAGGGGCCCGCGTCCGTGCGCGACGTCCTGGTGCAGGCCGAGCGCGCCCGCTCCTTCTTGACGGGCCTGCTGATCGGGCTGGGCGTGCTGATGGTCGTCTCGTTGACGGCGTTGTCGGACCCCCACACCGGCCAGCGCTGGCTGCCGCTGCTGCTGGCCGGCTTCAGCGCCGGGTTCCTGATGTTGCGCGGACGCTCCTACGTC
Source organism: Mycobacterium paraseoulense (assembly GCF_010731655.1). Lineage (NCBI taxonomy): Bacteria > Bacillati > Actinomycetota > Actinomycetes > Mycobacteriales > Mycobacteriaceae > Mycobacterium > Mycobacterium paraseoulense. The sequence continues at coordinate 792,038 of NZ_AP022619.1, forward strand.
GACCGCTGGCAGGCGATCACCCTGGCCGTCACCGCCGTGCTCATCGTCGGTGCGGTGGTGGCGCGGTACGCACTCGTGTTGCAGTCGCCCCTGGCGGTGTCCATCTGCGCGGCGATCCTGGTTCTGCTGCCGGCGGCCGGCCTGACGTCCGCGGCCGTGGTGCCCAACACGATCTACAGCCCGCTGTTCCGCAAGTTCGTGGAATGGATCGAATACCTCTGCCTGATGCCGATCTTCCCGCTGGCATTGTGGTTGATGAATGTCTATGCAGCTATCCGCTACCGGTAGTAGCAAGGTGTGGCGAGGGCGCGCATCCGCTGCGGCCCTCGCCGCAGTCTTGCTCGCCTCAGGAGCATTGGCCGGCTTGCCGCCCGCCTATGCGATTTCGCCGCCGACGATCGACCCGGGCGCGGTCCCGCCCGACGGTCCGCCCGGGCCGCCGGCGCCGATGAAACAGAACTCGTACTGCACCGAGGTCGGGGTGCTGCCGGGCACGGACTTCCGGTTGCAGCCCAAGTACATGGACATGCTGAACCTGCAGGAGGCATGGCAGTTCGGCCGTGGTGCCGGCGTGAAGGTGGCCGTCATCGACACCGGCGTGAGCCCGCACCCGCGGTTTCCCCACCTGATCCCCGGCGGTGACTATGTCATGGGCGGTGACGGGCTGTCGGACTGTGACGCGCACGGCACCATCGTCGCGTCGATGATCGGCGCCGCCCCGGCCAACGGCGCGGGGCTGCCACCGGCCGCGCCCCGACGGCCGGTCACCATTCCCACCACCGAACCGCCACCGAAAGCGCCGCCACCCCAGACGGTGACGCTGTCGCCCCTGCCACAGACCGTGACGATGGTTCCGCCGACCGAGGAGCCGCCGCCGGGACCCTTCGGGCTGCCGCCAGCGGCCCCACCGCCGCCGCCGCAACCGGCGGGTCCGCCGCCGGGACCACCGCAGGGCGGGGCTCAACCGGCGCAGCCCGGCGGGCAGGCTCCGGCGGGCAACCGCGCGGGCGGCACGGTGACGATCCCAAGCTATGCCGGCGGCGGCCACGTGGTCCGGGTTGACAACCCGCGCCCACTCGACCCACCGCCGCCCCCGCCCCCTCCGCCGCCGGCTCCTGCGGCCGGTCCCGACGCGTTCAGCGGCATCGCGCCGGACGTCGACATCATCGCGATCCGCCAGTCGAGCCAGGCGTTCGGCCTCAAGGACGCCTACACCGGCGACGAGGACCCGCAGACCCGGGCGAAGATCGACGACGTTCAGACGATGGCGCGGGCGATCGTCCACGCCGCCGACATGGGCGCGCAGGTGATCAACATCTCGGATGTGACCTGCATGAGCGCACGCAACATCATCGACCAGCGCGCGCTGGGCGCCGCGGTGCGCTACGCGGCCGTCGACAAGAACGCCGTCATCGTGGCCGCGGCGGGGGACACGAACAAGAAGGACTGCAAGCAGAACCCGCCGCATGATCCGTTGCAGCCCAACGACCCTCGCAACTGGAGCTCGGTCACCACCGTCGTGACGCCGTCCTGGTTCAGCGACTACGTGCTGACGGTGGGGGCGGTCGACGAAGACGGCCGGCCGTTGACCCAGGGCAACCAGGGCCAGGCCTCGACGAGCGTGGCCGGTCCATGGGTGGGCATCGCCGCACCGGGCACCGACGTGGTCGGGCTATCGCCGCGGGACGACGGCGTCATCAACGCGATCGACGGGCCGGACAACACGCTGCTGGTTCCGTCGGGCACCAGCTTCTCGGCCGCGATCGTGTCCGGCGTCGCCGCGCTCGTTCGCGCCAAGTTCCCCCAGCTGTCGGCATACCAGGTCATCAACCGGTTGACCCGCACCGCGCGCGCACCCGCGCGCGGCGTGGACAACCAGATCGGCCACGGCATCGTCGACCCGGTGGCGGCGCTGACGTGGGACGTGCCCGAGGGGCCGTTGAAGCCGCCACAGCAGCTTTCGGCGCCACTCAACATTCCGAAGCCGGCCCCGCCCCGGGATATGGTGCCGGTGTGGGTGGCCGCCGGGGGCTTGCTCGGGGCGCTATTGATCGGTGGGGGCGTGTTTGGTACGGCGATGCTGATGAAGCGATCGCGGAAGCAGCAATGAGGGCGGAGCAGCAACGGTCATGAAAGCTCAGCGCAGAATCGGGTTGTCGTTGTCGTGGCCACGGGTCACGGCGGTGTTCCTGGTCGACATCGCGATCCTGGTGGTGGCCAGCCACTGCCCGGAGTCGTGGCAGGGCACCTATCGCATCGCGTTCTGGGTGGGTGTCGGCCTCGCGGCGTTGATCGCGCTCTTGTCGTTGGTCACCTACCACGGCATCACGGTGACGTCCGGTTTGGGGACTTGGCTGTGGGACTGGTCCGCCGATCCGGGCACCGCCCTGGGCGCGGGCTGCACGCCGGCGCTGGACTACCAGCGCCGATTCGGCCGCGACAAGGTCGGCGTGCGCGAGTACGAGGGCCAGCTGGTGTCGGTGATCGCCGTCAACGGCGGCGAAGACGACCCGGCCTCGCGGCACCGACACCGCACATCGCCGCCCACCCTACTGGTGCAGGCGGTGGCTGATGGGTTGCGGCAGTTCGACATTCACCTCGACGACATCGACATCGTGTCGGTCAAGGTGCGCCGTGGCGGCAACGCCGCCGAGTTGTCCAAGCTCGACGACTGGGGCCCCGAGGAGTGGGAGGTCGCCAACGGTGAGCCCACCTCGTACGTCCGCCGGACGTGGCTGGTGTTGCGGATGAACCCGCAGCGCAACATCGCCGCGGTCGCGGTCCGTGATTCGCTGGCCTCGACGTTGGTGGCGGCCACCGAGCGGCTTGCCCAGGATCTCGACGGACTCACTTGCGCCGCAAGGCCGTTGACCGCCGAGCAGCTGGCCGAGGTCGACCGCGCGGTGCTGGCAGACCTGGAGCCGACCTGGAGCCGGCCCGGCTGGCGCCACCTCAAGCATTTCAACGGCTTCACCACCAGCTTCTGGGTGACGCCCGCCGACATCACCACCGACACGCTCGACGAGCTGTGGCAGGCCGACACGGTCGCCACCGTGCTCACCATCCGGCTCACCGCGCGCGCGGGCCGGCCGCAGGTTTCGGCCTGGGTGCGCTACCACACCGAGAAGCGGCTGCCCCGCGACGTGTCGGCCGGCCTCAACCGCCTCACCGGGCGCCAGCTGGCCGCGGTCCGCGCCAGCCTGCCCGCCCCGGCACCACGCGCCCCGCTTGTCGTGCCGAGTCGCGGACTGCGTGACGACGACGACTTAGTGCTGTCGGTCGATCAGCTGCGAGGGAGCCCGGCCGGCGTGCCCGTAGCGCAATGACGCGGCCGCAATCGACCGCTGAGGGCGCCCGCAACGCGATGGTCGCGGGCCTGTTGGCATCCGGGATATCGGTCAACGGGCTGCAACCGAGTCACAACCCGCAGGTGGCGTCGCAGATGTTCACGACGGCCAGCAACCTGGACCCCGGGATGTGCGACGCCTGGCTGGCACGGTTGCTGGCGGGGGAGCGGAGCATCGAGGTGCTCGCCGGCGCCTGGGCATCGATCCGGACGTTCGGGTGGGAGACCCGCCGGCTCGGGGTCACCGATGTGCACTTCCGTCCCCAGGTCTCCGACGGCTTGTTCCTGCAGCTGGCGGTCACCAGTGTCGAGTCACTCGCGTGTGCGTACGCGGCCGTTCTCGCGGAGGCCAAGCGCTACGAGGAGGCCTCCGAGCTGCTCGACGGGATCGAACCCCGCCAGGCGTTCGAGCAGGAGCTGGTGGACTACGTGCGGGGTGTGCTGTATTTCCGCACCGGCCGGTGGCCGGATGTGCTCAATCAGTTCCCGGAGGGCAAGGTCTGGCGTCAGCCCGAGCTGAAGGCCGCCGGCGCGGCGATGGCAACCACCGCGCTGGCTTCGCTCGGCGTCTTCGAGGAGGCGATCCGGCGCGGCCAGGACGCGATCGAAGGAGACCGCGTCCCGGGCGCGGCCAACATCGCCCTGTACACCCAGGGGATGTGCTTGCGGCATCTCGGCCGCGAGGACGAGGCCGTCGAACTTTTGCGCCGGGTGTATTCGCGCGATCCGAAGTTCAGCCCGGCCCGTGAGGCGCTGGACAACCCGAACTATCGACTGGTCTTGACCGACCCGGAAACCATCGAGGCGCGCACGGATCCGTGGGACGCGGACAGCGCGCCGACCCGGGCGGAGACGGAGGCCGCCCGCCACGCCGAGGAGGCCGCAAGATACCTCGCCGAGGGTGACGCCGAGCTCAACGCGATGCTGGGCATGGAGCGGGCCAAGCGGGAAATCAAGCTCATCAAGGCGACGACGAAGGTGAACCTGGCGCGCGCCAAGATGGGCCTGCCGGTGCCGGTGACGTCTCGCCACACCCTGCTCTTGGGACCGCCCGGCACCGGAAAGACGTCGGTGGCGCGGGCCTTCAGCAAGCAGCTGTGCGGCTTGACGGTGCTGCGCAAGCCGGTGGTGGTGGAAACCAGCCGCACCAAGCTGCTGGGCCGATACATGGCGGACGCGGAGAAGAACACCGAGGAGATGCTCGAGGAAGCTCTGGGCGGGGCCGTCTTCTTCGACGAGATGCACACGTTGCACGAGAAGGGTTACCAGCAAGGTGATCCCTACGGCAACGCGATCATCAATACATTGCTGTTGTACATGGAGAACCATCGCGACGAACTCGTGGTCTTCGGCGCGGGGTACGCCAAGGCGATGGAGAAGATGCTCGACGTGAATCAGGGTCTGCGGCGGCGTTTTTCGACCGTCATCGAGTTCTTCAGTTACACACCGGACGAGCTGGTCGCCTTGACCCGGTTGATGGGCCAGGAAAACGAGGACGTCATCACCGAGGAAGCCGCCCACTCGCTCTTGCCCTCGTACACCAGGTTTTATCTCGACGAGAGCTACTCCGAGGACGGGGACCTGATCCGCGGCATCGATACGCTGGGCAACGCCGGTTTCGTGCGCAATGTGGTGGAGAAGGCCCGCGATCATCGCAGCTTCCGGCTGGACGACGAGGACCTCGATGCGGTGCTCGCCAGCGACGTCACCGAGTTCAGCGAACGCCAGCTCTTGCGGTTCAAGGAGCTGACCCACGAGGATCTCGCCGAGGGCCTGAGCGCCGCGGTCGCCGAGAATAAGACGACGTAAACCGGCGCCCGATCGCGCCGGGGAGTGCGTCGGGAAATCGGACGTTCGGCAACGTCATATCGCGCGTCGCGAGGTCGCCGTGGCTCCCGAAAGGCTGGGCTGAACAGCGGAAATGGGCCTCCCAGGAAACTGTCAGCAGCTAATCAGCGGCGCGGCCGTGTAGTCCGTTTACCCTTCGTGTTGGTGAACAGCAGCGAAACGACATGGCAACGGGCCATCAACTCGGCGACGGGCACTCGCCCGCCGCCGGTTGCGCCCGCGTTGCGCCAGGAGTCCGACACCTAGGGGTGGTGGGCCTCGACGGCCGCAACGTGCACCGACAGCGCGGTCGGTTACCCAGGGCCTGGATGTGGCTTGAGGCCCGGGCGACACTAACAATTCGGCCGACAGGCCCGCGATGAGATTGCGCACTTAAGCCGCCCACGTTTTGTAGTGAGGCATCGGCTCATTTCGCTATTTCGCGATATACCAATTAGGAGGTTTTTGAGCGGGTAATCCCGTCGTCCTCTTCATTGAAATCGAACCTGGGAAATCGGCACGAGCGCCGATCCCGTTAATTGGGATCTCTAAGTTCAACGCTTTACGAATTTCGTTCTGAAGCGTTGCCAAGTGCTGCGCGCAACCCGCGTTAGCTGGTTCGATACCCGACTATCGACATTGCCAGAATTGCAGAGTTCTCACACCATGCGGGGAGGCTGTGACATTCGTTTTTTACACCGCGTTACCCGACAGGAAACGTCGAACGAATACGTTGCGGTGACGCTGACTTATATTCGTGAAGCGGTCGGACGAACGGGCCGAATACCAATCTGTGTGGGGTTTTCAGTGAGGAAGGTAATGGCGTGTTGTCTGACGTGTGTGAAATAAGCTCATGGCTTCAATAGCGGATTTGATGCATTTCATTAGAACCATGGCGCGGATGCGGCCAGGGCCGCAAAGCCGCACCTACCATGGCGGCCACTTAGGGGACCGGAGGTAGTACATGCTGGATTTCGGGGCGCTTCCGCCGGAGATCAACTCGGGGCGGATGTACGTCGGTGCGGGGTCGGGTCCGCTGTTGGCCGCCGCGGCGGCGTGGGACGAGTTGGCCGCGGAGTTGCAGGCCGCCGGAGCGTCGTACAGCTCGGCGGTCGAAGCGCTGGCTACGGGACCGTGGACGGGAGCGTCGTCGATAGCGATGGCTGCCGCCGCGGCACCGTACGTGGCGTGGATGAACGCCACCGGCGCTCAGGCCGAAGCGACCGGCGCCCAGGCCAAGCTGGCCGCGGGCGCCTATGAGGCGGCGTTCGCGGCCACGGTGCCGCCGCCGGTGATCGCGGCCAATCGGGCGCTGCTGGCCACCTTGATCGCCACGAACATCCTCGGCCAGAACACCCCGGCGATCGCCGCCACCGAAGCCCAATACATGGAGATGTGGGCGCAGGACGCCGCCGCGATGTACGGCTACGCGGCCTCGTCGGCGACCGCGTCGCAGCTCGCCCCATTCGCCGAGCCGCCGCAGACCACCAACCAGTCGGCCGCACCGATGCAGGCGGCCGCGGTCACCCAGTCCAGTGCGCAGTCCAGCTCGAACACCGCCGCGCAGCTGTCGCAGCTGAGCACCACGTTGCAACCGGCACTGCAAACCGTGAACAGCGCCGGCACAACGACGACCGCGGCGTCCAGCCCGTCGCTCACGGTGCCACCTGCAATAACCAACTGGAACACCTTCTGGTCGGCCGTCACCGGCGTGTACTCGCCGCAGTCGTGGAGCACCATTCCCGGCGGTCCGTTCCTGTCGTTCGGGCAGGCGTACGCGTGGGGCCAGAACGGACAGAGCGCCGCGGCCTATTTGTCCGGCCCGAAGGCGATCAGCGGCGCGCTCGCCCCGCTGACCAGCGGTCCCAGTGCGGTGAAGCCCATGCTCAGCTCCGCGGTCGGCGGCCAGGTATCGGGGTCCATGGGTAAAGCGGCCCTGGTCGGGAGCATGTCAGTGCCCGAGGGCTGGACGGAAGCGGCCCCGGCAATGCGGACGATCGCGCAAGTGATACCCACCAACTTCGCCGCCGCGCCCGCCGCCACGCTGGCCGGCGAGGAGGGGATGTTCAGCCAGATGGGACTGTCCAGCTTGTTGGGACGCGCCGTCGCCAGCAGCGCAACCCACTCGGTGGGCGCCACTGCCGCCAAGGCCGCCGGTTCGCTGGGCGGTGTCGTCGCCGAGGCTGACCCGGCCGCGGCCACGATCATCGTTATCCCGTGCATCGAGGAGTGACGCCGATGACCGCCACGCTCAGCCACCCAGCACCGTCCGCCCACGCGCCCGAGTAGGGAGACAGCATGTTTTACGGAGCCTTTCCGCCGGAGTTCAATTCAGGCCGGATGTACAGCGGCCCGGGAGCCGAGTCGCTGGTCGCCGCGGCTACGGCTTGGGAGAACTTGGCCGCCGACCTGCAGTCCACGGCGTCCGCCTATTCGTCGGTGATCTCAAGCCTGAGCACTGGGCCCTGGGTTGGCCCGTCGTCGCTCGCCATGGCGTCCGCGGCGGCACCCTATGTGGCCTGGTTACAGCAAACCGCGGCCCAGGCCGCCCAAACCGCGACCCTGGCCACGGAGGCCGCCTCCGCGTATGAGACCGCCTTCGCCGCGCACGTGCCGCCGCCCGTGATCGCGGCCAACCGCGCGCTGCTGGCGCAGCTGGTGGCGACCAACCTGTTCGGGCAGAACACCGCGGCGATCGCGGCCAACGAGGCCGAGTACGGCGATATGTGGGCCCAGGACGCGACGGCGATGGACACCTACTTCGCCTCCTCGGCGACCACGTCCAACAGCTTGCAGCAGTTCAGCCCGGCTCCCCAGACGACCAACGAATCGGCGGCGCCGATGCAGGCGGCCGCGCTGACCCAGACCGCCAACACCGCGGCCGGCAACGTGACGAAGAGCGTCGCGGGAACGGCCAACCTGGCGAGCACCGCCACCGGTGCCACTGGGCCGCTGGCCTGGCTCGCCGACCTCGGCACCGCCTACCAGACGTTCTGGACGAACCTGTTGAACACGATCCCGGGCGGGGCGAACTTCTATACGGCCATGTACAACGCCGTCAAGGTGCCCCTCGGCCTCACGACGACGTTCAATGACATCGGCCTGCTCATCAACTTCCCCGTGTCGCAGTGGCTCAAATTCGCTCCGCCCGTCGCCTACGGCGCGCTGCCGAAGGACGCGCTTGGGGCCGGGCTCGGGGCGTTGGGCTTCAGCCGGGGAACACTCTTCGACGCGCTCAGCCCGACGGCGGGCTTCGCCCGCGGCACGCTGGTGGGGTCGTTGACCGTTCCACCCAGCTGGGCGTCGGCCACCCCGGCCATCAGGACCGTTGCCGCCGCGCTGTCGGCCGCCGGGCCCGAGGCGGTGCCCGCCGCCGCGCTCGGTGAGGGCAGCCTGTTCAGTTCGATGGGGATGGCGGGGATGCTCGGAAGCGCGCTCGGCGCCGGAGGACCCACCGTGGTCGGCGCCGGTGTGCGCAACCGGATGAAACCGATCAAGGACCTCAAAGACCCACAATCGCCCGAACAGCTCAAGCGTCTGGTCGCGCAGATATCGGAGAAACCGGAAACGGTGCAGCACCACAACGTCGACCAGGAAGGCCTCGACGCCCTGCTAGAGCAGCTGGCGAAGAAACCCGGCATCCACGCTGTGCACCTGAAAAAGGGCGACAAGTCCAAAGTCTTGCCTGCCGATGCCCAGTTGGGTTGAGTGCCAACGTGATTCGTCGTCTACCAGGAAAACGCCCGGCGGCAGATGTGGGTAAGGCATCTTCCCGTCGCCAAGAGAAAGGTGAGTAGAAATGAAACGGCTGCTAGCGCTATTGGCTGTCCCCGCCGTCATCGGCCTGGCCGCACCGGCGTACGCCGGTCCTCCGCCCGTACCCGACGGTGACGACGGGGCCTTCCTGTCCGCCCTGCACCAGGCCGGCTTCACCTTCGCCAATCCGGAGGCGGCGGTTGGGGCGGGCCGGGCGGTGTGTTCGTGCCTGAACAACGGCGAATCTGGCCTGGAGCTGGTGCACGACGTGAAGACACACAACCCGGGAATGGACATGGAGATGGCCTCCAACTTCGCGATGCTTTCCGCGAAATACTATTGCCCGCACCAACTCAGCAAAGCGTGATCGGGGCGGAACGATCCTCGTATTACGTTGGCCCGTAGGGCATTACGTCAAGTGACGCCCGCGCTGCGATCGGCAGCGCAACATGAGACAATCACCGGTTATGAGGCTGCTACCGGCGTTGATCGGCTTTTCGGCCGTGCTCGCGCTTGCCGCCCCCGCGGGCGCTGACCCGGATGCCGCGGGCGTCGACGAGGCGAGCTTTCTGGCGTCGCTGCGCAGCGCGGGCATCACCTACAAGACGCCGGAGGCGGCGGTCCAGTTCGCCCAGGCGGTGTGCACCGCCATGGGCAATGGCGAGTACGGCCCCCAGATGGTCAACGATTTGAAGGGCCAAAACCCCGGGCTCACCACGGACCACGCCGCGTCGTTTCTGGCGATCGCCGCGAAGTTTTACTGTCCCCAGCAACTCAACAGGAGCTAGCTGGGCGCCGCCCCCACATCCTCCGGTTGCCCGCAGGTTGCGCGCGCGTGGCCGCATCGCATCCGGTTCCGATGGGGTGCACCCGTTGTTTACCTGTGCATGGTTAGCTCCGGGCTGCTGTGCCGGCCCGGGGGAAGGAGTGCCGATGGACACGTTGAGTGTCGCCGATTTCGCGCTCCGACTGGCCGTCGGGGTGGGTTGTGGGGCCCTCATCGGCCTGGAGCGGCAATGGCGGGCGCGGCGGGCCGGCCTGCGCACCAACGCGCTGGTCGCCGGCGGCGCGACGCTGTTCGTGCTGTACGCCGCCGCCACCACGGACACCAGCCCCACGCGGGTCGCGTCGTACGTGGTGTCCGGTATCGGCTTCCTCGGCGGTGGCGTGATCCTGCGCGAAGGGGTGAACGTCCGCGGCCTCAATACCGCCGCCACCCTGTGGTGCTCGGCGGCGATCGGTGTCCTGGCCGCATCCGGACATCTGGTCTTCGCGCTGATCGGCACCGGGACCGTCATCGCCATTCACGTGCTCGGGCGCCCGCTGGGCCGGTTGATCGACCGCGACAACACCGGCGACGAAGACGAAAGTCTGCGGCCCTACCTGGTCCAGGTGATCTCGCGGCCGAAACACGAGAAGTACGCGCGCGCCCAGATCATCCAGCACGCGAGCGGCAACGACATCACGCTCCGCGGCATCCATACCGGGCAGGCCGGCGACGACGAGATCATGTTGACCGCGCACCTGCTCATGGACGGGGACGCTCCTGCCCGGCTGGAGCGGTTGGTGGCGGAGCTGTCCCTGCAACCGGGAGTCCGGGCGGTGCAGTGGTACGCGGGCGACGAATCTCAGCAGGACGGGCGTCGCTAGGGACCAAGGCGACCCAACCGTCCGGTTGGTCGTCGTATTCTTATGCCTGTGAGTACGCTTTCAGGCTTCGTGTCGGCGCTGCCCCCGCAGCTGAGGGACCCGGTGCTGCTCGCCGTTCCGTTCTTCTTGTTGCTGTTGACCCTGGAATGGACCGCGGCCCGCAAGCTGGAAAGCATCGTCGAGCGCGAACGCCCCGTCTCGGGCGCGTACCTCACCCGCGACTCGCTGGCCAGCATCTCAATGGGACTGGTTTCGGTGGGCACCACCGCCGCGTGGAAGACGCTGGCCCTGTTCGGCTACGCCGCGATCTACGCCTACGTGGCGCCCTGGCACCTCTCGGCGACCCATTGGTACACGTGGGTCATCGCGCTCCTCGGTGTCGACCTGCTGTATTACGCGTACCACCGGATCGCGCACCGCGTCCGGTTGATCTGGGCGACGCACCAGGCCCATCACTCCAGCGAATACTTCAACTTCGCCACCGCACTGCGCCAGAAGTGGAACAACAGCGGCGAGATCCTGATGTGGGTTCCCTTGCCGCTGGTGGGGATCCCGCCCTGGATGGTGTTCTTCAGTTTCTCCGTCAGCCTGATCTACCAGTTCTGGGTGCACACCGAGCGGATCGGCAAGCTGCCCCGGCCATTCGAATTCGTCTTCAACACCCCGTCGCACCATCGGGTGCACCACGGGATGGACCAGATCTACCTCGACAAGAACTACGGCGGCATCCTCATCGTCTGGGACCGGCTTTTCGGCAGCTTCCAGGCCGAGCTGTTCCGCCCGCATTACGGCCTGACCAAGCGGGTGGACACGTTCAACATCTGGAAGCTACAGACGCGCGAGTACGTCGCCATCGCGCACGACTGGCGTTCGGCGACCAGCCTGCGCGATCGCCTGGGCTACGTCTTCGGCCCGCCGGGCTGGGCGCCGCGCGGCGCGAGCCACACCGAGTCGGCCGTCCAGCTCGCGACGTCGCCGTAACGCCGGCCCCGGGCGCCGCGAAGACTTCTGCGTAACCGAAAGTCACGCCGTAATCTCAAATCGGTCGAGATTTGGCCCCGACGGATCGGAGTTCATGGTGCGTCGCCTGGCAATGCGCGCATTCATCGCGTCGGTCACCGTCGCCGCGCTAGCGCAGTGGCTGCCGCTTGCGCCGGCGGAAGCGGACCCGGTCGTGGTCTATCCGGGCATGGAGATTCATCAAGGCAACCGCGTCTGCACGCTGGGCTACGTGGACCCCGGCCTGAAGATCGCGTTCACCGCGGGGCACTGCCGTGGTGGTGAGGGGGTCGTCACCGACCGGGGCGGGGCGGTCATCGGCCGCCTGGCGGCCTTCCGGGACAACACGCCCAGCGGGACGACGGTGGCCACCGACCAGTTGATCACCGACTACGAGGCGATCGTGCTGGACAACGGCGTCATGGCGAACAACGTCCTGCCTGGCGGCCGTCAACTGATCTCGAATCCGGCGGCGGCACTCGCCCCGGGCCAGGCGATCTGCCATTTCGGCGTGAGCACCGGCGAGACCTGCGGGACGGTGGAAAGCGTGAACAACGGCTGGTTCACCATGTCGCACGGCGTGCAGAGCCACAACGGTGACTCCGGCGGGCCCGTGTACCTGCCGTCCAGCGCCGGTCCCGGGCTACTCGTCGGGATCTTCAACAGTGTCTGGGGGGATTTTCCGGCCGCGGTGTCGTGGCGGGCGACGTCCGAAGAGGTCCGGGAGGACCTCGGGGTGGCGCGAGGCGGCGCCCGCTAGGTGAGTCAGCGGGGCGCGTCCGCCTCGGCGAGTGCGAACACCGGGATCGTGGGGGCCGCGGCGCGGAACTGCTCGTCGGAGCTGTCCGGGGTCAGCCCCGCGACGTAGTCCTTGACCTGCCAGTACCACCGGTCCAGATAGCGCCGCAGCAGCTCCGGTTTGGCTGCGTCGGCCACCTCGCTGACCCGGGCGCGCCGCCTGCGCCAGCGGGGGCCCGTCTCGACGACGCCCGCGGCCCTGACGTTGCGCGCCCACTGGGTGTTGCCGCGTGGTGAGACCAGGTAGTCCACGCCGTCCACGGTGAGCAGGTTGATCACCACCGCCCGCGGTTTTCCGCTCTTGCGCCCGCGGACCCGCAGCGCGCGCGTCCCGGCGATGCTGACCCCCATCTCGGCCAGCCAGCGAATCACCGCGTTGGCGGCCCGCGCGGCCCGGTTCGGCTCGTCGTATCGCGTCGACATGTCCCGTCCTCTCTCGCAAGCATCCGAGAGCACCGCTCTCTTAGATCGGCACGCTGCCACAGTCCTGGCCAGAAAGCAAGAGCGGTGATCTCGGTCATGTCAGACTGACCGGGTGGGCAAACGCCGGGAAACGCGGGAGCAGATCGAGGCGCGCATCATCGAGCTGGGCCGCCGGCAACTGGTCGATCGCGGGGCGGCCGGGTTGTCCGTGCGTGCGATCGCCCGGGATCTCGGCATGGTGTCGTCGGCCGTGTACCGGTACGTGTCCAGCCGGGACGAGCTGCTGACCTTGCTGCTGGTCGACGCCTACTCCGACCTGGCCGACGCCGTGGACCGCGCCCGCGAAGCGGTCGGGGAGCTGTGGAGTGACGACGTCGTCGCCATTGCCCGGGCGGCGCGACGCTGGGCCGTCGCTCACCCGGCCCGGTGGGCCCTGCTCTACGGCAGCCCCGTCCCCGGGTATCACGCGCCGCCCGAGCGCACCGTGGGCGTTGGGACCCGGGTCGTGGCGGCCTTCTTCGACGCCGTGGCGTCCGGGATCGCCACCGGAGACATCAGGCTGACGGATGCCGTTGCGCCCCAACCGATGTCGTCGGACTTTGACCGGATTCGCCAGGAGTTCGGGTTTCCCGGCGATGACCAGGTGGTCACGAAGTGCTTCCTGCTCTGGGCCGGCGTGCTGGGCGCGATCAGTCTCGAGGTGTTCGGGCAATACGGCACCGACACTCTCACCGACCCGGAGGCGGTGTTCGACGCGCAGCTTCGGCTGCTGGTGGACGTGCTGGGCCGGCATTGAGCGTCGCGGGCCACAAATTAGAACATGTTCAGCCAGCTGTGGCGTGACCGCGGCGGCTCGTCATGGCAAAGATTTCCCGGGCCTTTCTGGAGGCCGAGCCACTGGACTATCCTGCGAGACGATGACCCTTCCCGTTGAATCGCCGACCCAGATCGCGTGGGTTACCCCCGACCTCGATGCCACCGAAACCGCTCTCACCGGCTTGTTAGGTGTGCGGAAATGGGTCCGGATACCCGACGTGCACTTTGCTCCGGATTCGTGCAGCTACCGTGGCAAGCCGGCCGATTTCGTCGCCAGCATCTCGCTGAGCTACCTCGGCGACATGCAGTTGGAACTGATCCAACCGGTCCGAGGCGAGAACATCTATAGTGACTTTTTGCGTGAATCCGGGCCCGGTCTGCACCACATCTGCATGGAGACGGAAAGCCCCGAACAATTGGAGGCGGCGTTGGCGGGGGCCGTGGAATCCGGGGCGACGGTGGTACAGCAAGGCGTGATGCCCGGAGGGATCCGATTCGCCTATGTGTCGGCGCCGCAGGCGGCCGTGCCGTTTGTGGAGATCGCCTACATCGCGCCCGAGATGAGGGCGTTCTACGACTACATCAAAAGGGAGCAGCGGTGAGCCGCGCCAGCGACGACGCACTGGGAGCACCCCGGCAGACGGTGGCGCGCCTCCCGCTTGCGGGGGACGGCCAGGGGGACGCGGTGATGTCGGGTTACCACCCGCTTGCGCGGGGAGAGGAGTGGCGCACATGAGCACGGAAATACCTGCAACGGTCAGCGCGGACGACGTCACATCGTGGTCCGATGACGTCGACGTGGTGGTGATCGGCTTCGGCATCGCGGGTGGCTGCGCCGCCGTCAGCGCGGCGGCCGCCGGCGCGCGGGTGCTGGTGCTGGAGCGCGCCGCGGCGGCGGGCGGCACCACGTCGCTGGCCGGGGGGCACTTCTACCTGGGTGGGGGAACGGCGGTTCAGCAGGCCACCGGTCACCCCGATTCGCCCGAAGAGATGTACAAATACCTGGTCGCCGTGTCCCGGCAGCCCGACCACGACAAGATTCGGGCCTACTGTGAGGGCAGCGTCGAGCATTTCGATTGGCTGGAAGACCTGGGTTTCCAATTCGAGCGCAGCTACTTCCCGGGCAAAGCGGTCATCCAGCCCAACACCGAGGGCCTGATGTTCACCGGCAACGAGAAGGTGTGGCCCTTCCTGGAGCAGGCGGTGCCTGCCCCGCGTGGCCACAAGGTGCCGGTGCCCGGGGATACCGGCGGCGCCAGCATGGTGATCGATCTGCTGCTCAAGCGCGCCGCGACCCTGGGCGTGCAGATTCGGTACGAGACGGGCGCCTCCGAGCTCATCGTGGACGGGTCGGGCGCGGTCACCGGCGTCATGTGGAAACGGTTCTCCGAAACCGGTGCGGTCAAGGCGAAGTCGGTGATCATCGCTGCGGGGGGATTCGTGATGAACCCGGAGATGGTTGCCGAGTACACCCCGAAGCTGGCCGAGAAACCGTTCGTGCTCGGCAACACCTACGACGACGGCCTGGGCATCCGGATGGGCGTATCGGCGGGCGGCGCCACCGAGCACATGGATCAGATTTTCATCACGGCCCCGCCGTACCCGCCATCGATCCTGTTGACGGGGATCATCGTGAACAAGCTCGGACAGCGCTTCGTTGCCGAGGATTCGTATCATTCGCGGACTTCCGGGTTCATCATGGACCAGCCGGACAGCGCGGCGTTCCTCATCGTCGACGAGGCGCACCTGGAACACCCCAAGATGCCGCTCGTCCCCCTGATCGACGGATGGGAGACCGTCCCGGAAATGGAAGCAGCGCTTGGCATTCCGGAGGGCAACCTGGTGGCGACGCTGGACCGGTACAACGCCAACGCCGCCCGCGGCGAGGATCCCGACTTTCACAAGCAGCCCGAATTCCTTGCGGCACAAGACCAGGGGCCGTGGGGCGCGTTCGACATGTCGCTGGGTAAGGCGATGTACGCCGGTTTCACCATCGGCGGGCTCGCCACGTCCGTGGACGGCGAGGTGCTGCGTCAGGACGGGACCGTCGTGCCCGGCTTGTACGCCGCCGGGGCCTGCGCGTCCAACATCGCCCAGGATGGCAAGGGTTACGCCAGCGGCACACAGTTGGGGGAAGGCTCGTTCTTCGGGCGCCGCGCCGGTGCGAGCGCGGCCCGAAGGGCCGGGCGAGGGTAGGCGCGCTCAAACCCTGCGCCGGTGCGAGCGCGGCCCGAAGGCGCTAGACCCGCGCGGGTTCCTTCTCCTCCTGCACCGGGCCCAGCCGCCAGGGGCCGCCGCCGAGCAATTGCAGCTCTTGTTCGTGGTGCTGCTCGACGGTGGGCCGGTGACTGACGCTGACGACCACGCAGTCCGGCAGTTCGGTGCGCACCAGTTGGTAGAGCGCGTATTCCAGCCCCTCGTCCAGCGCCGAGGTGGCCTCGTCGAGGAACACCGCCTTGGGTTTGGTGAGCAGGATGCGCGCGAAGGCAGCACGCTGCTGTTCGCCCGGGGACAGCACCTTCGCCCAGTCCCGCTCTTCGTCGAGGCGGTCGATCAGGGGCGCCAGGGCGACCTTGGTGAGGACCTCCCGCAGCTCGGCGTCGGAGACCCCGTCCGGCGAGTTCGGATAGCACACGACGGTGCGCAGACTGCCCAGTGGCACGTATGGCAACTGGGACAGGAACATCGTCGCGTTGTCGCCGTCCGGACGGCACAGGGTTCCGGAAGCGTACGGCCACAACTCCGCCAGGCTGCGCAGCAGCGTGGTCTTGCCTGCACCGGAGCGCCCGGTGATCACCAGCGAATCACCCTCGGCGAGTTGAATATCGAGCGGGTCGATGAGCCGGTCGCCGACCGGCGTGCGCACCTCGATGTCACGAAGCTCGACGGCTGCCTCTTCACTCGGCTTGACCAAAATGGTCGGCAGCGCGCGACCCTTGTCGTTGGCGTCGACCAGCCCGTGCAAACGGATGATCGACGCCCGGAAGGCTGCGAACGCGTCGTAGTTATTGCGGAAGAACGACAGCGAATCCTGAATGTTGCCAAAGGCCGTCGCGCTCTGGCCGACGTCGCCGAAGTCGATCCGGCCGGCGAACAGGCGCGGCGCCTGGATCACCCACGGCAGTGGGACGATCGCCTGCGACACCGACCAGTTCCAGCCGTTGAAGATGATGGTCCGGCGCACGAACTTGCGATAGTTGTCGATGATCGGGGTGAAGCGCCGCCACAGTTGGGCCCGCTCGACTCGCTCGCCGCGGTAGAAGCCCACGGCCTCAGCGGCATCCCGCAAGCGCACCAGGGCATAGCGGAACGCGGCGTTGAGCTTCTCGTTGTTGAAGCTGAGCCAGATCAGCGGATGGCCGAGCCAGATCGCCACCAGCGTGGCGACGAGCACGTAGACCAGGACGGTCCAGAACATCGCGCGCGGGAACTCGACCCCCAGCACGGTGAGGCTTCCGGACAGGTTCCACAGGATTGCGGCGAACGAGATCACGGACGCCACCGCGTTGACGGCCCCGAACAGCAAGGTGCTGCCGGTCCCGTTCGACGGGATGTTCGGGGTGCCACCCGCATTCGCGGTGAAGATGTCGATGTCCTGCTGGATGCGCTGGTCGGGGTTGTCGATGGTGTTGTCGATGAACAGGTCCCGGTAATAGGCCCGGCCGGCGAGCCAGTCGTCGGTGAGATTGGCCGTCAGCCACATGCGCCAGGCGATGATGAACCGCTGCGTCAGGTAGATGTCGATCATGAACCGGATGACGTACAAGACCGCCAGCACGCTGAAGATCGCGATCGACATCCAGAAGCCGTGAATGCCGGATTGTTTGACCGCGTCGTCGTCGGCCGCAAGACCCTGCACCGCCTTCTGCACCGCCGTGTACAGGTCGTTGCCCTGGTAGCTGAGCAACACCATCAGTCGCACCGACAGGAGTACCGAGAACAACAGGACGCCCAGCATCAGCCACACACCGACGCTGCGCGCACCGACGAAGTATCCGCGGGTGATCCGCCAGAACTGCCGGCCCCACGGCGTGAGATACCTGAAGGCGACCAGCACGATGAAGAGCACCACGGCGCTGATCAGCCACGCGATGGCGACCCATCGCAAGGAATCCACGGCCGCCGTCGACCAGTTGATCGAGGGCTTGAACGGCTTTGGACCCATGGTCGCTGTCTCCTCACGGTCGAGCTGGTGGACTCGGCTGGAACTGCAAATCCTCCGGCGAAGGTACCGGACGGATCTGGATAGGCTGCGGTTATGAGCACCGACGCCATCCCCACCCAAACATTGCACGCCGGCCGGCTCATCGCGCGGCGCCTGCGCGCCAGCGGTGTCGACACCATCTTCACGTTGTCCGGCGGCCACCTGTTCTCCGTTTACGACGGCTGCCGCGAGGAGGGCGTCCGGCTGATCGACACCCGCCACGAGCAGACCGCGACCTTCGCCGCCGAAGGGTGGTCGAAAGTGACGCGGGTGCCCGGCGTCGCCGCGCTCACCGCGGGGCCGGGCGTCACCAACGGGATGAGCGCGATGGCGGCCGCACAGCAGAACCAGTCGCCCCTGGTCGTGCTCGGCGGCCGCGCGCCGGCGGGGCGGTGGGGCATGGGCTCGCTGCAGGAGATCGACCACGTGCCGTTCGTGGCGCCGCTGGCCCGCTTCGCCGCCACGGCACAGTCGGCCGAGGATTCCGGCCGGCTCGTCGACGAGGCGCTGCGGGCGGCGGTCGGTCCCCCCTCCGGCGTCGGGTTCGTCGACTTCCCCATGGATCACGTGTTTTCGACGTCCGAGGATGACGCCCGCCCCGGGGCGCTCGCCGACCTGCCGCCGGGACCCGCGCCCGACGGCGCCGCGCTCGGCAGGGCCGCGGCCCTGCTGTCCGCGGCGAAGCGGCCGGTGATCATGGCGGGCACCAACGTCTGGTGGGGACACGGGGAGGCGGCCCTGCTGCGCCTCGCCGAGGAACTGCGGATCCCGGTGCTGATGAACGGGATGGCCCGCGGCGCGGTGCCCGCCGATCACCCGTTGGCGTTCTCCCGGGTGCGGGGAAAAGCGTTGGGGGAGGCCGATGTTGCGCTCATCGTAGGCGTGCCCATGGACTTCCGGCTCGGCTTCGGCGCGGTGTTCGGGCCGCAAACCCGGCTCATCGTGGCGGACCGGGTCCAACCCGAGCGCAAACATCCGCGCCCCGTCGAGGCGGAGCTCTACGGCGACCTGTTGTCGGTACTGGCGGCGCTGGCCGCCGGCGGCGCGGCCGATCACCAGGACTGGATCGACGAACTGCGCACGGCCGAAACGGCGGCGCGCGGCAAGGAAAAGGCCGAGCTGGCCGACGACCGTGTCCCGCTGCACCCCATGCGGGTGTACGCGGAGCTCGCGCCGATGCTGGACCGCGACGCCATCGTCGTCATCGACGCCGGTGACTTCGGCTCCTACGCCGGACGGGTGATCGACAGCTACCTGCCGGGCTGCTGGCTGGACAGCGGCCCCTTCGGCTGCCTGGGCTCGGGCCCCGGCTACGCCCTGGCCGCCAAGCTGGCCCGTCCGGACCGTCAGGTCGTGCTGTTGCAGGGCGACGGCGCGTTCGGCTTCAGCGGCATGGAGTGGGACACCCTGGTCCGGCACAACGTGCCCGTCGTCTCGGTGATCGGCAACAACGGCATCTGGGGGCTGGAAAAGCACCCCATGGAGGCGCTGTACGGCTACTCGGTGGCCGCCGAGCTGCGCCCGGGAACGCGCTACGACGAGGTGGTGCGCGCCCTCGGCGGCCACGGAGAGCTGGTCTCCGCCCCGGCCGAGCTGCGCCCCGCGCTGGAACGCGCCTTCACCAGCGGCCTGCCCTCCGTCGTCAATGTCCTGACCGACCCCAGCGTCGCCTACCCGCGCCGCTCCAACTTGGCCTGAGGGCCCCGCGGGCGGCGTGTCGCGCCCCGCGGCGTCGTCCCACGGTTCGCGTACCGTTGACCTGTGCCAAAGACCACCCGCGCGCAACCCGGCCGCCTGAGCAGCCGATTTTGGCGGCTGCTCGGCGCCAGCACCGAAAAGAACCGCAGCCGGTCCCTCGTCCAGGTCACCGAGTCGTCCGAATACGACGAGGAAGCCGCCGGCCTCAACGACGAGCAGTTGCGCAAGGCCGCCGGGCTGCTCAATCTCGACGACCTCGCCGAGTCCGATGACATTCCGCAGTTCCTCGCCATCGCGAGGGAGGCGGCCGAACGCGCGACCACGCTCCGCCCGTTCGACGTGCAGCTGCTCGGGGCGCTGCGCATGCTCGCCGGCGACGTGATCGAAATGGCCACCGGTGAGGGCAAGACGCTCTCCGGGGCGATCGCGGCGGCCGGATACGCCCTGGCGGGTCGGCACGTCCATGTGGTGACCATCAACGATTACCTGGCCCGCCGCGACGCGGAATGGATGGGCCCGCTCATCGAGGCGATGGGGCTGACCGTCGGCTGGATCACGGCCGAGTCCACGAGCGAGGAGCGCCGGGCCGCCTACGGCTGCGACGTCACCTACGCCTCGGTCAACGAGATCGGCTTCGACGTGCTGCGCGATCAGCTGGTGACCGACGTCGACGACCTGGTCTCGCCCAACCCCGACGTGGCCCTGATCGACGAGGCCGACTCGGTGCTGGTCGACGAGGCGCTGGTGCCGCTCGTCCTGGCCGGCACCACGCACCGCGAGACACCGCGGCTGGAGATCATCAAGCTGGTCGGTGAACTGGAGGCCGGCACGGACTACGACACGGACTCCGACAGCCGCAACGTCCACCTGACCGACGTCGGCGCGCGAAAGGTGGAGAAGGCGCTCGGCGGCATCGATCTGTACTCCGAGGAGCACGTCGGCACCACCCTGACCGAGGTCAACGTGGCGCTGCATGCGCACGTGCTGTTGCATCGCGACGTGCACTACATCGTGCGGGACGACGCGGTGCATCTGATCAACTCCTCCCGCGGGCGCATCGCGCAGCTGCAGCGCTGGCCGGACGGCCTGCAGGCCGCCGTCGAGGCCAAGGAGGGGATCGAGACCACCGAAACCGGCGAGGTGCTCGACACCATCACGGTGCAGGCGCTGATCAACCGCTACGAAACGGTGTGCGGGATGACCGGCACCGCGCTGGCCGCCGGTGAACAGCTGCGCCAGTTCTACAAGCTCGGGGTTTCCCCAATTCCACCGAACAAGCCCAACATTCGCGAGGACGAGTCCGACCGCGTCTACATCACCGCGGCCGCCAAGAACGACGCGATCGTCGCCCACATCGCCGAGGTGCACGAGACCGGGCAGCCGGTACTGGTCGGCACCCGCGACGTGGCCGAATCGGAGGAACTGCACGAACGGCTGCTGCGCCGCGGTGTGCCCGCCGTGGTGCTCAACGCCAAGAACGACGCCGAGGAGGCGGAGGTCATCGCCGAGGCCGGCAAATACGGCGTCGTCACCGTGTCGACCCAGATGGCGGGGCGCGGCACCGACATCCGGCTCGGCGGCTCCGACGAGGCCGACCACGATCGGGTCGCCGAACTCGGCGGGCTGCACGTGGTCGGCACCGGACGGCATCACACCGAGCGGCTGGACAACCAGCTGCGCGGGCGCGCCGGACGCCAGGGCGACCCCGGCTCGTCGGTGTTCTTCTCGAGTTGGGAAGACGACGTGGTGGCGGCCAACCTCGACGACAACAAGCTGCCCATGGAAACCGACGAGGACGGCCGGATCGTCAGCCCCAAGGCGGCCGGGCTGCTCGACCACGCCCAGCGCGTCGCCGAGGGCCGGATGCTCGACGTGCACGCCAACACCTGGCGCTACAACCAGTTGATCGCCCAGCAGCGCGCCATCATCGTCGATCGTCGAAACACGTTGCTGCGCACCGCAACCGCGCGCGAGGAGCTCGCCGAACTGGCGCCCAAGCGGTACAAGGAGCTGTCCAAAGACATCTCCGAGGATCGCCTGGAGACCATCTGCCGGCAGATCATGCTGTATCACCTCGACCGCGGCTGGGCCGATCATCTGGCTTACCTGGCCGACATCCGGGAAAGCATCCACCTGCGTGCGCTGGGCCGGCAGAACCCGCTGGACGAATTCCACCGGCTGGCGGTCGACGCGTTCGCGTCGCTGGCCGCGGACGCGATCGAGGCTGCGCAGCAGACGTTCGAGACCGCCAACGTCCTGGAAGAGGAACAGGGCCTGGATCTGTCCAAGCTGGCCCGGCCGACGTCGACGTGGACCTACATGGTCAACGACAACCCGCTGTCGGACGACACGCTTTCCACGCTGAGCCTGCCCGGGGTCTTCCGCTAGATCGCCGGCGATTGCCCGACTGCGCCGCGGTCCGCGCTGCGGGCCGCATCGTCGTCGGGCTAAGGTCACGGCTTATGGAGCCGGCGCTTCCGCCCAACCGGGTGCTGACGGTGCCCAACGCGCTGAGCGCCCTCCGCTTGGTGCTGATCGCAGTGTTCACCTACGCCCTGCTGGGCGCGCACGCCAACGGTTGGGCGGTCGGGATCTTGATGTTCAGCGGCGCGTCCGACTGGGCCGACGGCAAGATCGCCCGGCTGCTCAACCAGTCCTCGCGGCTGGGTGTGCTGCTCGACCCGGCGGTCGACCGCCTCTACATGGTCTGCGTTCCGGTCGTGATGGCGATGAGCGGGATCGTGCCGTGGTGGTTCGTCGCCGTCCTGCTGGCCCGCGACGGCGTGCTGGCCGCGACCCTGCCGCTGCTGTGGAGCCGGGGGCTGTCCGCGCTGCCGGTGACCTACATCGGGAAGGCCGCCACGTTCGCGTTGATGTCCGGCTTTCCGCTGGTGCTGCTGGGGACGTGGGACGCCCTGTGGAGCCGGGTCGTCGGGGCGTGCGGCTGGGCGTTCCTGATCTGGGGCATGTACGCCTACCTGTGGTCGTTCGCCCTGTACGTGGTGCAGTTGACGTTGGTGGTGCGCCGGATGCCCCGGCTCGACCACGGTGCGCGCCGGCCCCCGACACCGAAGGCGGTCGAGCGTGGCTGACGGGGACCGCCTGCTCGGCGGCTACGACCCGAACGCCGGCCGCAGCGCCCATGTGGCCTCGCGACCGAAGCTGATCCCGGTGCCCTCCCTGTTGCGCGCGCTGCTGTCCGAACACCTGGACCCCGGGTATGCCGCGGCGGCCGCCAAACGCGCCGACGCCACCCCGGATGGCGGCGCGCGCCGACGCGCCGCCGGCTGGCTGTGGCAGGCGTTGGCGGCGCTGCTGATCGCCACGGTCTTCGCCGCCGCGGTCGCCCAGGCACGCTCGGTGGCTCCCGGCGTGCGCTCCGCGCAGCAGCTTCTGCTGGGCAACGTGCGCTCGGCGGAGAAGACCGCGACCACTCTCGCCCAGCGGCGCAACGCGCTGTCCGCGCGAGTCGACGACGTGCAGCGCCGGGCGCTGGCCGACGACGCCGAAGGGCAGCGGCTGTTGGCGCGCCTCGACGCCCTCGGCCTGGCGGCGGCCAGCACGGCGGTGATCGGCCCGGGCCTGAAGGTGACCGTGACGGATCCGGGGGCCAGCCCGAACCTTTCCGACGTGTCCAAGCAACGAGTCAGCGGCAGCAGGCAGATCATCCTCGACCGGGACCTGCAGCTCGTCGTCAACTCGTTGTGGGCGAGCGGCGCCGAGGCGATTTCGGTCGGCGGCGTCCGCATCGGGCCCGACGCGACCATCCGGCAGGCCGGCGGGGCGATCCTGGTCGACAACAATCCGACCAGCAGCCCGTACACGATCCTTGCGGTGGGACCGCCACGGGCGATGCGGGACGCCTTCGACCAGAGCTCGGGCCGACAGCGACTCAAGCTGCTCGAGGCCTCCTACGGTGTCGTCGTCACCGTGGACGCCGCCGACGGGCTGACGCTCCCCGCCGGATCGATCAGGGATATCAAGTTCGCCAAACAGATTGGGCCACAGTGAGAAAAGTCCTCCTCGGCAGACGGCGCCCCGCGTGCGAGTCTCGGATGGGGAATCGAGCATGATCGGCATCGCCGCGCTGGCGATCGGCATCGTGCTCGGCCTGGTTTTCCACCCCGCGGTGCCCGAGGTCGTTCAGCCGTACCTGCCCATCGCGGTCGTCGCGGCGCTCGACGCGGTGTTCGGCGGCTTGCGCGCGTATCTGGAGCGGATCTTCGACCCCAAAGTCTTCGTGATCTCGTTCGTGTTCAACGTGTTCGTGGCCGCCCTGATCGTCTATGTGGGCGACCAATTGGGGGTGGGCACGCAGTTGTCCACGGCGATCATCGTGGTGTTGGGCATCCGCATCTTCGGAAACGCCGCCGCACTGCGGCGCCGGTTGTTCGGGGCATGACCGCGCCTGCGACGATGCAGAGCCAGTGATGAGGAGGAGCGGCGCTGTGATACCGATGGGGCCAGCATGAGCCAGGACCCGCCGGACGGCGCCGCCGAAGGCCGGGAAGCAGCAAGCCGCGCCCAGCGCGGCCGGCACGAGCTGCCGACGAACAGCCCCCGCCCGGAGATCGGGCCGGTGCGCCGCACGGGACTTTCCGGGCTGGTCCGTGGCGGCCGGTCCCGGATGGCGTTCGGGACGTTGGCGGCCCTGCTGTGTCTGCTGCTGGGCATCGCCATCGTCACGCAGGTCCGCCAGAACGAATCGGGCGACTCGCTGGAAACCGCGCGCCCCGCGGACTTGTTGGTGCTGCTGGATTCGTTGCGGCAGCGGGAGGCCACCCTCAACGCCGAAGTGAACGAATTGCAGAACACGCTGAATTCGCTGCAGGCGTCCGGCAACAACGACCAGGCCGCCATCGCGGCCGCTCAGGCCCGGCTGGCGGCGCTGTCCATCTTGGCCGGCGCGGTGGGGGCCACCGGGCCGGGCGTCACCGTCACGATCGACGACCCGGGGCCCGGGGTCGCACCGGAGGTCATGCTCGACGTGGTCAACGAACTGCGGGCCGCCGGCGCCGAGGCGATCGAGATCAACGATGCGCACCAGTCGGTGCGGGTCGGCGTGGACACCTGGGTGGTGGGCATGCCCGGCTCGCTGACCATCGACGCCAAGACGCTGTCGCCCCCGTATTCCATTCTGGCGATAGGCGATCCACCCACCCTGGCCGCGGCGATGAACATTCCGGGCGGCGCGGAGGACAGCATCAAGCGGGTCGGGGCAAGGATGTCCGTCCGGCAGGACGACCGGGTCGACGTGACCACCTTGCGACAACCAAAACCGCACCAATACGCTCAGCCCGTCAAGTGAGCAATTACCCAACAGAACAGGACTACTCGTGAGCGACATCCCACCCGACCTGCACTACACCGCCGAACACGAGTGGGTTCGCCGAAGCGGTGAGGACACTGCGCGGGTCGGGATCACCGACTTCGCCCAGTCGGCATTGGGTGATGTCGTCTTTGTCCAGCTGCCCGAGGTGGGCACCGAACTGACCGCGGGTGAATCGTTCGGAGAGGTCGAGTCGACGAAATCGGTCTCGGACCTGTACGCCCCGGTGTCGGGCACGGTGTCCGCGGTCAACGCCGACCTGGACGGCAGCCCGCAGCTGGTCAACTCCGACCCGTACGGGGCCGGGTGGTTGCTGGACGTCCAGGTGTCGGACGTCGCCGCATTGGAGTCCGCCATTTCGTCGTTGCTCGACGCCGAGGCCTACCGCGGAACACTGACCGAATGACGATTGCTAATCTGCCTGCCAGCCCCGCGCGGCGACGCGAGCGACGCGGCAGGCCGGCGGGGGGAAGGCGGGCACTCGGTCTTCCGATCGTCGGGTGGGGGGCACATCGCAGACCTATGCGCGGTACCGTCGACACATCGACACTTGAAGGCACCGGTTTCGGTAATCGGCAGTACCGGGCGGAGAAACCCAGCGAGCAGCCGGCCGAGCGGCCCGGTCAGACAACGCCACAGCGGCCAGTGAGGAGCAGCGCGTGACGGATATGGACAACGACCAGACCTCTGACGAAGTCACGGTGGAGACGACCTCGGTCTTCCGTGCCGACTTCCTCAATGAACTCGACGCCCCCGCGCAGGCGGGCACCGAGAGTGCGGTATCCGGGGTGGAAGGCCTCCCGGCGGGCTCGGCGCTGTTGGTCGTCAAGCGGGGGCCGAACGCCGGGTCGCGCTTCTTGCTCGACCAGCCCATCACGTCGGCCGGCCGGCATCCCGACAGCGACATCTTCCTCGACGACGTCACCGTCAGCCGCCGCCACGCCGAATTCAGGTTGGAAAACAACGAATTCAGCGTGGTCGATGTCGGTAGCCTTAACGGGACCTACGTCAACCGGGAGCCCGTCGACTCGGCGGTGCTCGCCAACGGCGACGAGGTGCAGATCGGCAAGTTCCGCTTGGTGTTTTTGACCGGGCCCAAGCAGGGTGAGGATGGAGGATCCGGAGGCTAGTGAGCGCACCCGATAGCCCGGCACTGGCCGGGATGTCGATCGGGACGGTCCTGGAAATGTTGCGGCCGGACTTTCCCGATGTCACGATCTCCAAGATTCGCTTCTTGGAGGCCGAGGGACTGGTCACGCCACAGCGCGCCGCGTCCGGCTATCGGAGATTCACCGCATACGACTGCGCCCGGTTGCGTTTCATCCTGACCGCGCAGCGCGAGCATTACCTGCCGCTCAAGGTCATCCGGGCACAGTTGGACGCCCAACCCGACGGGGAGCTACCGCCCTTCGGCTCGCCCTACGCGACGCCGCGCCTGGTGTCGGTGGCGGGGATCGGGGAGACCGAACCGGGCCCCGGCGCCGGATCCGATACGGCCGCGGTGGCCCCGTCGAGCATCCGGCTGAGTCGCGAAGACCTGCTGGAGCGCTCCGGGGTGGGCGACGAGCTGTTGACGGCGCTGTTGAAGGCGGGGGTGATCACCACCGGCCCGGGCGGCTTCTTCGACGAGCACGCCGTCGTCATCCTGCAATGCGCGCGGGCGCTGTCGGACTACGGGGTGGAGCCGCGGCATCTGCGCGCTTTCCGCTCGGCGGCCGACCGGCAATCGGACCTGATCGCCCAAATCGCCGGGCCGGTAGTCAAAGCCGACAAGGCCGGCGCCCGCGATCGCGCCGACGACTTGGCCCGCGAGGTGGCGGCCCTTGCCATCACCTTGCACACGTCGTTGATCAAATCCGCCGTTCGCGACGTTCTGCATCGCTGAGGACTAGACTTCGTCGATAGCTTGGTTTTCGGCGGCACAGCGAGAATTCGGCGTCGTCGTTGCGCCAAGAACCGACACGGCAGCATATGCGGAGGGCAGACACAAATGGGCGAAGTTCGTGTTGTCGGCATTCGCGTGGAGCAGCCGCAGAACCAGCCTGTCCTGTTACTGCGCGAGACCGACGGCGACCGATACCTGCCGATCTGGATCGGTCAATCCGAGGCTGCCGCCATCGCGCTCGAGCAGCAAGGGGTCGAGCCGCCCCGCCCGCTGACACACGATCTGATCAGAGATGTCATTGCCGCGCTTGGCCATTCGCTGAAAGAGGTGCGAATCGTCGACCTGCAAGAGGGCACCTTCTACGCCGATCTGGTCTTCGACCGCAACATCACCGTGTCGGCGCGACCCTCGGATTCGGTCGCCATAGCGCTGCGGGTGGGCGTTCCCATCTACGTCGAGGAGGCCGTGCTGGCCCAGGCCGGCCTGCTGATCCCCGACGAGACCGACGAAGAGGGGGGCACCACCGTCCGCGAGGACGAGGTGGAGAAGTTCAAGGAATTTCTCGACAGCGTGTCTCCCGACGATTTCAAGGCCACCTAGTCGGTTTTGCGGGCCGTTTGCCGGCCCGTCGCGCGCCGTCCGAGGGGCATGGCGGGGCGCCCCGTACGCGTACTACCCTGGACGTCGACATCACGGATCCGTCTCAACTGGCGTCGGGATGTCGACACGCCTGGCGGATAGCGCGCCCAGTTGGCCCGGCGGCGGCCATACTTTGATCACGACTTAAGGGTGCGGTAGCTATCGAACAGCGTAAGCTCTCTAGCACTCGGGCCCGAGCAAACGTGGCTGCGACGCAGCCAGTGACGCAGCTGGAAACGAAAGCGCGATCGGCGAGAGGAAGCACCGTGAGCGAGCAGCCACGCCAAGAACAGCTGGACCTAGCTGACCACGCGACCCCCGCACCGGAAGCACCCGTGCAGCCCGGGCTGTTCCCCGACGACTCCGTCCCCGACGAGCTGGTCGGCTACCGCGGCCCCAGCGCGTGCCAGATCGCCGGTATCACCTACCGCCAGCTGGACTACTGGGCGCGCACGTCGCTGGTGGTGCCGTCGATCCGCAGCGCGGCGGGCTCGGGCAGCCAGCGGCTCTACTCGTTCAAGGACATCCTGGTGCTCAAGATCGTCAAGCGGCTGCTCGACACCGGGATCTCGCTGCACAACATCAGGGTTGCTGTCGACCACCTGCGCCAGCGCGGCGTGCAGGACCTGGCCAACATCACGTTGTTCTCCGACGGCACCACGGTTTACGAATGCACGTCGGCCGAAGAGGTCGTCGACCTGCTGCAGGGCGGGCAGGGCGTGTTCGGCATCGCGGTGTCCGGCGCCATGCGGGAGCTGACCGGCGTGATCGCCGACTTCCCCGGCGAGCGGGCCGACGGGGGCGAGTCGATCGCCGCGCCGGAAGACGAGCTGGCCTCCCGGCGCAAGCACCGCGACCGCAAGATCGGCTGAGCGGACCGGCGCGGCCCGGCCGGGTAAACTGGGTCACGCATCGCACTCGTGCGGGAGAGTTTCGTGGCGGCCAGCCACGGACGCCGAAGGAGCAACACCTCTCCGCTAACCTCTCAGGCACCCGGACCGCGCGGGTTAACGATGCCTCTGGAAAGCGGTGCCGACCCCTCGCGGGTCAGCACCCGCCGATGGGGAAAGGCGCTCAGACACCAACGGGCGCCGAATCTCTCAGGCGCCCGGCGAACGGGTGAAGACAGAGGGAGAGGGCGGTAGTCCTCTGCCTTGTCGATGCCACACCCAGGAGTTCGCCAGTGCCCGATCAAGCAACTTTCGCAGCCCGCCACATCGGACCGGACGCCCAGGCCGTCGCGGCCATGCTGGCCGTCATCGGAGTCGAGTCGCTGGACGAACTCGCCGCCAAGGCCGTTCCCGCGGGCATCCTCGACAAGCTCACCGGCAGCGGCGTGGCACCGGGTCTCGACGAGTTGCCGCCGGCCGTCACCGAAACGGAGGCGCTGACCGAGTTGCGGGCGCTGGCCGAGGCCGACACGGTGGCCGTCTCGATGATCGGGCAGGGCTACTACGACACGCTCACCCCGCCCGTGCTGCTGCGCAACGTCCTGGAGAACCCCGCCTGGTACACGGCCTACACGCCGTACCAGCCCGAGATCAGCCAGGGCCGGCTGGAGGCACTGCTGAATTTCCAGACGATGGTCGCCGACCTGACCGGACTGGAGGTCGCCAATGCATCGATGCTCGACGAGGGCACCGCGGCCGCCGAGGCCATGACGCTGATGCACCGCGCGACGCGTGGCACGTCGAACCGGCTCGCCGTGGACGCGGACCTGTTCGCCCAGACGGCGGCCGTGCTGGCCACGCGGGCGCGTCCGCTGGGCATCGAGATCGTCACCGCCGACCTGCGGGATGGCATTCCCGACGGCGAATTCTTCGGCGTTCTCGCCCAGCTGCCCGGCGCCAGCGGCCGCATCACCGACTGGGCGCCCCTGGTGAAGCAGGCCCACGACCGGGGCGCGCTGGTCGCCATCGGCGCCGACCTGCTGGCGTGCACCCTGCTCACTCCGCCCGGCGACATCGGCGCCGACGTCGCGTTCGGGACGACCCAACGATTCGGTGTGCCAATGGGATTCGGCGGCCCGCACGCCGGATACCTCTCGGTGCACGCCAATCATGCCCGGCAGCTGCCGGGCCGGCTGGTCGGCGTCTCGATGGACGCCGACGGTTCCCCGGCCTACCGGCTGGCGCTGCAGACCCGCGAGCAGCACATCCGCCGGGACAAGGCGACCAGCAACATCTGCACCGCGCAGGTGCTGTTGGCGGTCATGGCCGCCATGTACGCCAGCTATCACGGCGCCGACGGACTGACCGGGATCGCCCGCCGCGTGCACGCCCACGCCGAGACCCTGGCCGCCGCGCTGGGCGACGCGCTGGTGCACGAGGAGTTCTTCGACACCGTGCTGGCTCGCGTGCCCGGACGCGCCGACGAGGTGGTGGCGGCCGCCAAGGCGCAGGGCGTCAACGTGTGGCGCGTCGACGCCGACCACGTCTCGGTGGCCTGCGACGAGGCCACCACCGACGCCCACGTCGCGGCCGTCCTGGGGGCCTTCGGCGTGTCGGCTGCCGAGCCCGTCGCCAGTGAGGTCCGGGACATCGCGACCCGCACCTCGGAGTTCCTGACCCATCCCGCGTTCACGCAGTACCGCACGGAAACGGCGATGATGCGCTACCTGCGCACCCTGGCGGACAAAGATATCGCCTTGGACCGCAGCATGATTCCGCTCGGCTCGTGCACGATGAAACTCAACGCGGCCGCCGAGATGGAACCGATCACCTGGCCGGAGTTCGCCCGCCAGCATCCGTTCGCCCCGGCGTCGGACACCCCGGGCCTGCGCCGGCTCATCAGCGACCTGGAGACCTGGCTGGTGCACATCACCGGCTACGACGCCGTCTCGCTGCAGCCCAATGCCGGCTCGCAGGGCGAATACGCGGGCCTGCTGGCCATCCACGACTACCACGCCAGCCGGGGCGAGCCGCACCGCAACATCTGCCTGATCCCGTCCAGCGCGCACGGCACCAACGCCGCGTCGGCGGCCCTGGCCGGCATGCGGGTGGTCGTGGTGGCCTGCCACGACAACGGCGACGTCGACCTGGATGACCTGCGCGCCAAGGTCGCCCAGCACGGCGACCAGTTGTCGACGCTGATGATCACCTACCCGTCCACCCACGGCGTCTACGAGCACGACATCGCCGAGATCTGCGCGGCCGTCCACGACGCCGGCGGCCAGGTGTACGTCGACGGCGCCAACCTCAACGCGCTGGTCGGCCTGGCCCGGCCGGGCAAGTTCGGCGGCGACGTCAGCCACCTGAACCTGCACAAGACGTTCTGCATCCCGCACGGCGGCGGGGGACCGGGAGTGGGGCCCGTGGCGGTGCGTGCACATCTCGCCCCGTTCCTGCCGGGACACCCGCACGCCCCCGAGTTGCCCCAGGGACACCCGGTGTCGTCGGCGCCCTACGGGTCCGCCTCGATCCTGCCGATCAGCTGGGCCTACATCAGGATGATGGGCGCCGACGGGCTGCGCGCGGCGTCGCTCACCGCGATCGCGTCGGCCAACTACATCGCCCGCCGGCTCGACGAGTACTTCCCGGTGCTCTACACCGGAGCGAACGGCATGGTCGCCCACGAATGCATCCTGGATCTGCGGCCGATCACCAAATCCACCGGCGTGACGGTCGACGACGTCGCAAAGCGCTTGGCCGACTACGGTTTTCACGCTCCCACGATGAGTTTTCCGGTGGCCGGCACGTTGATGGTGGAGCCCACCGAGAGCGAGACCCTGACCGAGGTGGACGCCTTCTGTGAGGCCATGATCGCCATTCGCGGTGAGATCGACCGGGTCGGGTCGGGGGAGTGGACGGTGGACGACAATCCGCTGCGGGGAGCGCCGCACACCGCCGAGTGCCTGCTGGTCGCCGACTGGCAGCACCCGTACACGCGCGAAGAGGCCGCCTATCCGCTGGGCAAGGACTTCCGGCCGAAGGTGTGGCCGCCCGTGCGGCGCATCGACGGCGCCTACGGCGACCGCAACCTGGTCTGCTCGTGCCCGCCGGTGGACGCCTTCGCCTGAATCCGCGTGGCCCGCGCAGGCGGGTCAGCCGAAACGCTCGACGATGGCCGCCGCAATTTGATCGGGCGCGTCCTCCTGGATGAAGTGCTTGGCCTTGGGCAGTTCGACCAGGACATGGTCGGGAAACGCGGCGCGCATGCGCGGAAGGGTGGGGCCGGGGCGGAACGCGAAGTCCTTCATCCCCCAGACGAACAGGGCGGGTTTGGCACCCAGCTTGGCCGGCACTTCCCGGGCGAGTCGCGCCAGTAGCGGGGCGGCGGCCAGGATCTGCTTGGGCATCTCCGCGACGCCTCTGCGGGCCTCGGGGCTGGGCTGCACCGCCCGGTAATGCTGCATCACCGCGTCGCTGGGTCGATGCTCGGTGCCCGCCGGGATGAGGCGTTCGACGAAGAAGTTGCGGTGCAGGATCGCGTATTGCAGCGGCGGACTGGACATCACCCGGCTGAACATCTTCGTCGTGAATTCGTCGGTGGGCCAAAACCAGGTGTTGCCGAGGATCACCCCGCGCACCCGGTCGGCACGCTCCACCGCGACCGCCATGCTGACGGGGCCGCCCCAGTCCTGGCCCATCGTCACGAAGTCGTCCAGGCCGAGATGGTCGACCAACTCGCCGACCACCCGGGCGTGCTCGTCGACCTTATAGCCGAACCCCGCGGGTCGATCGGAAAGCCCGAACCCCAGATAGTCCGGCGCGATGCAGCGGAACCGGTCACGCAGCGCGATGACGATGTTGCGGTACAGGAAGCTCCACGTCGGGTTGCCGTGGCACAGCAGGAGCGGCGGGCCGTCACCCTCGTCGATGTAGTGCATGCGTCCCTGCGAGCTGTCGAACCAGCGCGACTGGAACGGATAGAGCGTGGGGTCGGGGGTGAAATCGATGCTCATGGCGCTCCTTCGGTAGCGCTCACGATGCTAGGCGCCGACGGTGACAACACCGATCTCGTGGTGTTTTCAGTACCTGCCGAAGGCCAGGGCGACGTTGTGGCCGCCGAACCCGAATGAATTGTTGATGGCGTACTGGTAGTTGCCCGGCCGCGGCTTCCCCGCCACCACGTCCAAATCGATCTGGGGGTCCAGGTTCTCCAGGTTCAACGTCGGCGGGACGACCTGGTCGCGCAGCGCCAGCACGGTCAGGATCGACTCCACCGCGCCGACCGCGCCGACCGAATGCCCGAGCGCGGATTTGGGCGCGTACACCGCCGGCTTGTTGGCGCCCAGCGCGTTGTTGATGGCCTTGCCCTCGGCCAGGTCACCGATCTGCGTTCCGGTGGCGTGGGCGTTGACGTGGTCGATGTCGTCGGGTGTGAGGCCCGCGAGCTGGATGGCGCGCGTCATCGCGTGCCCGGCGCGCTTCCCGCTCGGGTCCGGCGCCACCATGTGGTAGCCGTCGGAGGTCACGCCGGCCCCCATCAGCCGGGCCAGGATGCGGGCGCCGCGCGCCTTGGCGTGTTCCTCGGTCTCGAGCACCATCAGGGCGCCGGCCTCGCCGAACACGAAACCGTCGCGGTCCTTGTCGAACGGGCGGCAGGCCCCGGCCGGATTCGCGTTGTTCGTCGACATCACGATCCGCATGTTCGCGAAGGCGGCGATGGGCACGGCCTCGATCCGGGTCTCGACGCCCCCGCAGATCGCGACGTCGGCCTCCCCGAAAACGATGGCCTGCCAGGCGCGGGCGATCGCCTCCGAGCCCGACGCGCACGCCGACACCGGTGTCATCACCCCGGCCCTGGCGTGCCGTTCCAGCCCCACCGCCTGGGCGGCGGCGTCGGGCATGTACTTGCTGACAGCCAGCGGCGAGACCGCCCTGACGCCGCGGGCGCGCAGGGTGTCGCGGGTGAACACCAGCTCCTCGCCCGAACCGAATCCGGTGCCGATGGACACCAGCAGGCGATTGTGGTCGACCTCGGGGGCGCCGGCGTTCTCCCACGCCCGGCGGTTGACGACGGCGGACATTCTCGCCAGGTAGCCCGTCCGGCGCAGCTCGGCCGGATTCAGCTCGCTGTCGAATTCCTCCAACAGGTGCCCGCCGATGCGGACCGGCAGGTCGAACTCCTCCACGAACGGGTCGTCGAGCTCACGGATTCCGCTTTGGCAGTCGAGCAACAGCTTCCAGGTGGTCTCCGTATCGGTGGCCAATGCGGTGGTCATCGCCATCCCCGTGACGACGACGTTCGGAAGCGCCTGCCCAGTAATCAGATTCGTCATTGCGTTCGTGGATCATCCTTTCGCAGCGCCACCGGGACCCTCGTCACGGACCCGCGCGTCGTCAAGGCGCCCCCAGGTTGGACACGAGGGCGCTCAATTCCGGAACCTCGCACTGCTCCCCATAGCGTGGGCCGTGGAATCAACCTCGATCGAGCCTAGCCCCAAGTTGCGGTCGCGACCGTGAAGACCCCGCGCGAAGTTCGCTTACGGTCCTTACCGCGAGCGTAGTCAGACGTCAGCTCAGAAAGGCATTGATGGCCGCGGCGAGGTCGGGGGACGCCGACGTGGCGAGGTTCTGGTAGCCACCGCCGCTGAGCCGGGCGACGGCTTCCCACGTTGCGCGGTCCGGGTCGCCGCCGAAGTCGATGACGTTCACCGCGATCGGTTTGGCCGGGTCGGCGCTCTTGCGGATGAAATCCTGCAACCCCGGGCCGTCCAGGCTTTGGTCGGTGTGCGGGCCCGCCGTGACGACCAATATCGAATTCGTCTGCCCCGCACGGTAATTCGCCTGCACGTCTTGGTAGATCATCCGCAGGGTGGTGAACGACACCGCGCCGCCGGGCGACGAGTACTGCTTATCCAACGCGGCCGCCAGCGCCGCCGGACGCGGCTGGCCGTTGACGGGGTCGCCCAGCGGCCCACCGGGCACCTCGGACCGACCCTCATGACCGTCGAACGTCCACAACCCCACCACGGCGGTGGGCGGCAACGCCTTGATCTTGTCCTCAAGCGCCGCGATCACGTTCGCCAGCCGGGACTTCCCGCCTTCCTGGCCGGGCATCGACTGGTCGAGCATGATGGTCGCCGCCAGCCCGCTCGACGGAGCCGCCATCGCCTCGGCCAGGGTGGCGCGCATCGCGTCATCACCCACCGACAACGTCGGCGGCAGCGCTGGGAACGTGGTGACCGGGCTGCTCGGCGGCGTGACGCCGTCGACCCGGAAGCCGGCCTTGGCCAGCTTGGCGAGTTGGTCGGGCTTGCGCATGAAGTGGGCGAACTCGCTGGCCGCCGAGGTCTGCTCCCGGGTCAGCCACGAGCCGCTCAGCAGCACCGTGGGGTAGTCGGCGACCGGAACGGGTCCCTGCGGTAGCCAGGAAGCCAACGCGCCCTTGGCGTCTGGCAGCGACTGCCCGCGCTGGAACAGTTGCTGCTCGGTGGTGATCACCGCGTGCACCGGCGCGGTCGCCGGGTCACCGGGCTTGAGCAGCGCGTTCATCGCCTCGGTCAGCGAGTTGTCGGCCAGTTTGGGTTGGGCGCTCAGCAACGTGCGGACCGCGCCGGTGCCCTGTGTCGCGGGTGCGCCGGGGGGCACCGTGCCCGCCGCTACCGCTTCCCCGGCCAGGAACGCCGCGTCGCCGTTGCCGTTCGTCGGCACGGCCAGCCGCAGCGACCCCCACGCCGGCAGGTTCAGGCCGGCCAGCCCGGTGGGGTTGGTCTGCAGCCCGGGCAGCGCCGCCCAGTTCTGGCTGCCGAGGGCTGACGCGAGTTCCGGCCGGACGGCCAGTACCACCGGCGACGTCACCAGCGAGCGGCTGTCGGTGATCGTCTTCTGCGCCGTTGCCCCGGCGAGCCGCGCGGTCGAGACCGAGCTGCCCGGGATCCACAACGCCGGCTGCCCACCCAACTCGGCAGGCCACTTGCCGATGAAACCGTTCAGGACGGCGTCGGAGCCCGCCGGTTTGACGCTTACCTCCATGCAGTGGTCGCCGACGGGGCCGGCCGAGGAGTTGTAGCTTTCCGCGAACTGCCGCACCGCGTCGGCGATCGACGGGTCGGCGACGACGGCGACCGTCTCCTTGCCGCCCACGCAGCGCCCGGCGGCCCTGTGCGAGCGGTCGGACAGCGCGTCACCGAAGAAGCTCCACAGGATCACGGTGCCCACCACCACGATGACGGCGACGAGGGCCACGATCACGCCGATGCTGACCCCGCGGCGCCCGCCCTCGCTGCGATGACCGCCGCGCCAATCGCCGAGTCCGCGGTGGCCGCGGCTGAACATCGACGGCGAGGAGGCCGGCGGCTCCGACGCCGCCGGCCCCGGCCGCCGCGGCGGGAAGTCCGGGTACTCGTCGGCGGTGCCGTCTTCGAACGCGTCCTCGGCGTAGAGGTCTTCCCCGGTGGAGTAGTCGTCGGCCGAGAGGTCCTCGTCGGGCGGATAGTGACCCTCGTCCGGGTAGTCGTCGGCGACGGAGTCCGGGTGATGGTCGTCCGTCTCCCCGCTTCGGTAGGGCTCGTCGGCGGAGTCCTCAGGGTCGGGCAAACTGTGCCTACCCATAGTGGTGCCCGTCGCCTTTCCGTTGATCCGTCCGACTTGTCGTCAACCCGCCGCTGATCTTAGTCACCTGCGGGATCGATGCGTGGCGAGCCCGATCAACGCCCGAACTCAATGTGATTGCGCCGCGCGAGCCTTGGCTTCGCGCCGGCGGCGATGCAGGATCGGCTCGGTGTAGCCGTTGGGCTGCTGCGTCCCGGTCAGGATCAGGTCCTGGGCGGCCAGGAATGCCGGGCTGTCGTCGAAGTCGGGCGACATCGGCAGGTAGGCCGCATCCTTGGCGTTCTGCTCGTCCACCAGCGGCGCCATCCGCTCCAGGCTGGCCCGCACGTCCTCCTCGGTGATCACGCCGTGGCGCAGCCAGTTGGCCAGCAACTGGCTCGAGATCCGCAGCGTGGCACGGTCTTCCATGAGAGCCACGTCGTGAATGTCGGGCACCTTCGAGCAGCCGACGCCCTGGGCGACCCAGCGCACCACGTAGCCGAGGATCGACTGGCAGTTGTTGTCGACCTCCTCACGGATCTCCTCGGGAGCCCAGGCCAGTTCCTTGGCCAGCGGAATGGTCAGCAATTCCTCGATGCTGGTGCGCTTCTTGCCCGCCAGCTCCTCCTGCACGGCGCCGACGTCGACGTAGTGGTAGTGCATCGCGTGCAGGGTGGCCGCCGTCGGCGAGGGCACCCACGCGGTGGTCGCGCCCGCCTTGGGCTGGCCGATCTTCTGCTCGACCATGTCGGCCATCAGCTCGGTCATCGCCCACATGCCCTTGCCGATCTGCGCCTTGCCCTTGAAGCCGGCGGCCAGGCCGATGTCGACGTTGGCGTCCTCGTAGGCCTTGATCCACGTGGTGTTCTTCATGGCACCCTTGCGGATCATCGGGCCGGCCTCCATCGACGTGTGGATCTCGTCGCCGGTGCGGTCCAGGAAGCCGGTGTTGATGAACACGACGCGGTCGGCCGCGGCCTTGATGCACGCCTTGAGGTTGACGGTGGTGCGCCGCTCCTCGTCCATGATGCCGACCTTGAGGGTGGCCTGCGGCAGGCCCAGGACGTCCTCGACGCGGCTGAACAACTCGCAGGTGAACGCGACCTCGTCGGGGCCGTGCATCTTGGGCTTGACGATGTAGATGGACCCGGTGCGACTGTTGACCAGCGGACCGTTCACGTCACCCGTCCTGAGCCCGTGGATCGCGGTCAGGCCGGTGAACAGCGCGTCCATGATGCCCTCGAACACCTCTATTTCTTCGTCGCCTTCGCTCCTGACTATGGCGTCGTTGGTCATCAGATGCCCGACGTTGCGGACGAACAGCAGGCTGCGACCCGGCAGGGTCAGCTGGCCCTCGCCGTCGGGCGTGGTGTAGGTGCGGTCCTGGTTCAGCACCCGGGTGAAGGTCTTGCCGTCCTTGGCGACCTCTTCGGACAGGTCGCCCTTGTTCAGCCCGAGCCAGTTGCGGTAGCCCAGCACCTTGTCGTCGGCGTCGACGGCGGCCACCGAGTCCTCGAAGTCCATGATTGTGGTGACGGCCGATTCCAGGACCACGTCCTTGATGCCGGCGCGGTCGGTCTTGCCGACGGGCGACTCGGGGTCGACGAGGATCTCGATGTGCAGGCCGTGATTGACCAGGAGCACCGACCAGTCGGGGGAGCCGAGCTCGCCGGCGTAACCGGCGAACTTCTCCGGGCTGGCCAGGCCGACGGAACCGTCGGCGGTCGCGACCTTCAGCCGGCCGCCTTCGACGGACAGTCCCGTCGCGTCGGCCCAGGAGCCGGCTTCCAGCGGCACCGCCTCGTCGAGGAAGTTGCGCGCGTAGGCGATGACCTTGTCGCCGCGAACCTTGTTGTAGCTGGTGCCCTTTTCGGCGCCGTCGCTCTCGGGGATGACGTCGGTTCCGTAGAGGGCGTCGTACAGCGACCCCCAGCGCGCGTTCGCCGCGTTCAGCGCGAACCGGGCGTTGAGCACCGGCACCACCAGCTGCGGGCCCGCGGTCGTGGTGATCTCGTCGTCGACACCCGAGGTCGTGATCGTGAAGTCCTCGGGTTCGGGCAGCAGATAACCGATTTCGGTGATGAACTGCCGGTACGCGTCGACGTCGAACGGCTCGATCACGCGTTGCCGGTGCCACTTGTCGATCTGGGCCTGCAGCTCATCGCGGCGGTTCAGCAGGTCGCGGTTCTTCGGGGTGAGGTCGGTGACGACTTTGTCGACCCCGGCCCAGAAGCTGTCGGGGTCGATGTCGGTGCCGGGCAGGGCCTCGTTGTTCACGAAGTCGTAGAGCACTCGGGCGACGCGCAGGTTCCCCGCCGACACGCGATCAGTCATGTTTCTCCTCCATAATGAAGCCTCTTCAAGCCGCCATTGGCTCGGAGCGGCAATGCCTTCAGCGTACCGAGCAGCAGCCCGGCGAGCGTATCCGCCCGATTTACCACACCAGGTCAGACCGCGCTGACAGCTGAAACCCATGCCGCTGCGGCGAGCCCGGGGATCAAGTCCCAGCAACGCCTCGACGCGCCGGTGATCCTGCGCCCTCCAGCACTTTCTTGACTGGTAGCCGTTGAAATCATACGGGCTCCCCGCCGACCGACCCGGCGACCAGTAGCCCTACGCGTCGCGCATCGTGCCGACGAGGTCCTCGACCAGGTCTTCCATCGCCACCATCGCGACCACGTCGCCGCCGGCGTCGGTGACCAGCGCCAGATGGCTGTTGCTGCGGCGCATCCGGGATAACGCGTCGGCCAGGGGCAGCGACTTGGGCAGCCGCGGAAGGGGGCGCACCATCGCGAGGTCGATCACCGTGTCAGGGTCGTCGCCGAGGGTCAGCATGTCCTTGATGTGCAGGTAGCCGATGAACTCGCCGTTGACGTTGGCCACCGGAAACCGCGAGTAGCCGGTCTGGGCCAGGGCTTGCTCGACGGCCCCGACGGTCGGGCCGCTGCCCGCCGCGGCCACCGACACCGCGTGCACCTCGGCGAGCGGGACCGCCACGTCGCCGACCACCCTGGTGCCGATCTGCAGCGCCCGGGTCAGCCTGGTGTGTTCCTCGCGGTCCAGCAGGCCCTGCGAGACCGACTCGGCGATCATCTCGCTCAGCTCGACGGGGGAGACGGCGATCTCCAGCTCTCCCTTGGGTTCCACGCCCAGCGCGCGCACCACCACGCTGGCGCACTTGTTGTAGAACACGATGAACGGCCGCGCGGCGCGCACATAGGCCAGGTAGGGCGGCACCAGCAGCATCGCCGTGCGCTCCGGACCGGCCAGCGCGATGTTCTTGGGCACCATCTCGCCGAGCAACACGTGCAGCGTCACCACGATCGCCAGCGCGATCGCGAACGACAACGTGTGCAACAGCGCCGGCGGAATGCCCGTGAGCCCCAGCGCCGTGCGCAGCAGGCTGGAGACCGCCGACTCGCCGATCCGCCCGAGCAGCAGCGACGCGGCCGTGACCCCGAGCTGGGCCCCGGCCAGCATGGCCGGCAGCTGTTCTCCGGCGCGCATGACGGTGACCGCGCGGGCCTTGCCCTGTTCGGCCAGCGCTTCGAGGCGGTCACGCCGGGCCGAGATCAGCGAGAATTCCGCCCCCACGAAGAAGGCGTTCGCGCCGATCAGCAGGACCGCCAGCAACACGCCCATCGGGTCGCTCATCGGTGCCCCCCTGCCGCCGGGCCTTCGCCGTGACCGTGCAGCTCGGTCAACTCCAGCAGGTCGATGCGACGGCCGTCCATCCTGATCACGGTCGCTTGCCAGGGCAGCGAGGTGTCCAGCAGCCCGTCGGCGTCCAAGGCCGGCAGCTTCACCGTCTCGCCGGCAACCGGGATGTGGCCGAATTCGCGCAGCGCCAGCCCGCCGATGGTCTCGTACGGTCCCTCCGGGGCGCGGAAGCCGGTGGCGGTGGCCACCTCGTCGATGCGCAACAGGCCGGAGACCCGCCAGCCGGTGCCGGCCGCCACCACATCCGGGGTGGCGTCGTCGTGTTCGTCGCGGACGTCGCCGACGATCTCTTCGATCAGGTCCTCGACGGTCACCATGCCCGCCGTGCCGCCGTATTCGTCGACGACCATCGCGGTCTGCAGGCTGTTGGCGCGGATCTCGGCCATGACCGCGTCGCCGTCCAGCGTCGACGGCACCACCGGGACGGGTTGCGCCACCGTGGTCAGCAGCGTGCGCGCCCGCTCGGCCGCCGGGATGGACAGGACCTGTTTGACGTGCACGATGCCGACGGTTTCGTCGAGGTCGCCGTCGACGATCGGAAATCGGGAGTACCCGGAGTCGGCGGCCGCGGCCACCAGGTCGGCGACCGTGTCGTCGGTCTGCAGCGCCACGATCTTGGACCGGGGCGTCATCAGTTCCTCGGCGGTCAGTGCGCCGAATTGCAGTGAGCGCCGCACCAGCGACGCGGTGGCCGCGTCCAGGGAGCCGCTGCGCGCCGAGGAACGCACCAGTGACATCAGTTCCTGTGGCGAGCGCGCCGAGCGCAGCTCCTCGGCCGGCTCGATGCCCAGCCGGCGCACGATCCAGTTGGCGGCACCGTTGGTGAGCCGGATCGCCGGGGTGAACAGCAGCGAGAACAGCAGCTGAACGCCCACCACGGCCCGTGCGGTGGACAACGGCCGCGCGACGGCCAGGTATTTCGGAACCAGCTCGCCGAACACCATCGACACCGAGGTGACGATGACCAGCGCCAGGAACGCCATGATCGCGTCGGCGGCCCGGTCTGAAATCCCCATCGCGTCGAACCACGGGTGTGGCAGGTTGGCCAGCATCGGGTCGGTCAGGTAACCGGCCGCCAGTGTGGTTGCGGAGATGCCCAATTGGGCGCCGGACAGCTGAAACGACAAGTTGTGGTGCGCGCGCCTGATCGCGCGGTCGCGACGTCCGCCGCCGCGGGCGTTGGCCTCCACTGCGCTGCGGTCCAGCGTCGTGAGCGAGAACTCGGCGGCGACGAAGACCGCGTTGCCGAAGATGAGCACGGCGATGGCCACGACGCTGATCACGGTGACAGTGGCGTTCATCGATCACCACCGCCGGATGGCCATGTCCGAACGGCCGGGGGAGGCTCCGCATCGGGCGATTCGTCCGGCGACCGCCGCGCCCGAAAGCCCATGACCTGCATGGGTGCCTGCGGCACGTCGATCCCTTCGCTGCCTGAAAAGCCGGTGCGGACGCGGTCGCCTCCGTCGTTGCTGATTTATGGTAGCCGGATCGCCCCCCGCCCCCGGTCGACCACCGTTTTCGGGAAGCCGTGGGCACCGCCGCGCCCGGGCGACCCGACTATGGGTTGCCTAACCTTACCCAGCTACGCTGCGCACTATGGCGTCCGAAGCCCCACCCGAAACCCGATCGGCCCACGTCCTGCCCCGCGAGCGCCTCTACCTCACCGACGAGATCGCCCGCATGGGCCGGCCGCCGCTTCCCGCGCTGGATCCGCCCTTCGCGCTGCGCGTCGCGGAGCGCGACGACGCGGCCATGGTGTCGGAATGGATGAACCTTCCGCACCTGGCGGCGGCCTGGGAATACGACTGGCCGACCCCCCGATGGAAGCGGCACCTGGGCGCACAACTCGACGGAACGTACTCGCTTCCGCTGGTGGGAAGCATCCGCGGCAGGGATTTTGCGTACCTCGAATTGTATTGGGGGGCAAAGGATCTGATTTCAGAGCACTACGACGCCGAGCCCTATGACCTCGGGCTGCACGCCGCCATCGCCGACCCGGCCCTGGTGAACCGGGGACTGGGCCTGATGCTGTTGCCGCGGATCGTCGCCAGCGTCTTCTCCGCCGAGCCCCGCTGCCGCCGCATCATGTTCGATCCCGATCACCGCAACGCCGCGGCGCGCCGGCTGTGCGAGGAGGCCGGATGTGAGTTCCTCGGCGAGCACGAAACGACAAACCGGCGCATGTCGCTGTACGCGCTGCGACGCCCCTCCGCCGACGCGTGACCCGGCGGTCACCAACCCAGCGGCAGGGGATGGCCTTCGGCAAAGCCGGCGGCCGACTGCACCCCGACGACGGCCCGCTCGTACAGCTCCGTCAGATTCCCGGCTCCGACGTACGTGCACGTGCTCCGCACGCCCGAGGTGATGTGGTCGAGCAGATCCTCGACGCCCCCGCGGTCGGGGTCCAGCCCCATGCGCGACGTTGAAATACCTTCCTCGAACAGTGCTTTGCGGGCGCGGTCGAACGCGGTGTCGGCGGCGCTGCGGGCGACCACCGCCCGTTTGGAGGCCATGCCGTAGCTCTCCTTGTAGGGCTGGTCTTCGCGGTCGCGCATCAGGTCCCCGGGCGATTCGTAGGTCCCGGCGAACCACGACCCGATCATCACGTTGGACGCCCCGGCGACCAGCGCCAGCGCCACGTCCCGCGGGTGCCGGACGCCTCCGTCGGCCCACACGTGCCCACCCAATTGCCTTGCCGCCGAGGCGCATTCGACCACGGCCGAGAATTGGGGCCGGCCCACGGCGGTCATCATCCGGGTGGTGCACATCGCCCCGGGCCCGACGCCGACCTTGACGATGTTCGCCCCCGCGCCGAGCAGGTCGCGGGTGCCTTCGGCCGAGACGACGTTGCCCGCCACCAGCGGCACCCCGAGGTCGAGGGAGGCGACCGTGCGGATCGCGTCGAGCGTCTTGACCTGGTGCCCGTGTGCGGTGTCGACGACCAGCAGGTCGACGCCGGCCTCGGCCAGCGAGCGCGCCTTGGCCCCCACGTCGCCGTTGATGCCGACGGCCGCGCCCACCCGCAGCCGGCCGCCGGTGTCCACCGCCGGGGTGTAGAGGCCCGTCCTGACGGCCCCGGTGCGGGTCAGCACGCCCGCCAGCGTCCCGTCCGCGTTCGTCACCACCGCGACCCCGATCGGCGCGTGCTCGAGCAGGTCGAAGACCTTGCGCGGATCGGTGCCGACCGGGGCGGTGACGAAATCGGTGATGGCCACGTCGCGCACCCGGGTGAATCGGTCCACGCCCAGGCAGCTCGCTTCGCTCACCAAGCCCATCGGGCGGCCCTCGAAGACGACGACGGCGACCCCGTGCGCGCGCTTGTGGATCAGCGCGGTGGCATCGGACACCGAGTCGTCGGGCGCCAGCACGACCGGGGTGTCGAGAACCAGATCCCGGCTCTTGACGAACTCGACTGTCTGCTGCACCGCGGTGATCGGGATGTCCTGCGGCAGGATGACCAGACCGCCCCGCCGAGCGACCGTCTCGGCCATCCGCCGCCCGGCCACCGCGGTCATGTTGGCGACCACCACGGGGATGGTGGTACCCGACCCGTCATGGGTGGACAGGTCGACATCGAAGCGCGACGCGACCTCCGAGCGGTTCGGCATGACGAAGACGTCGTTGTAGGTCAGGTCGTAACCCGGCCGATGCCCGTCGAGAAATCTCATCGCTGTCGCTGCGCCCCCTCGTGTCCTTCGGAGTACCCGCTAGGCGGGTACTTCGCTGCGGTCCGCGCTCCACAAGGTGTGGAAGCGCTTGTCCGGGTCGTCGTCGATGCGGCCGTAGGTGTGCGCGCCGAAGAAATCGCGCAAACCCTGGGTCAGCGCTGCGGGCAGCCGCTCGGTGCGCAGGGCGTCGTAGTAGGACAGCGCGGAGGAGAAGCCCGGGATCGGGATGCCCAGCTGCGTGGCGGTCACGACGACGCGGCGCCAACCGTCGATCGCGGCCTCGATCGCGGTGCGGAAGTAGGGCGCGACGATCAGCGTCGGCAGGTCGGGGTCTTGGTCGAACGCGTCCTTGATGCGGTTGAGGAACTTGGCCCGGATGATGCAGCCGCCGCGCCAGATGGTGGCCAGGTCGCCCGGCGTGATGCCCCAGTCGTATTCGGCGCTGCCGGCCTGAATCTGGTTGAACCCCTGGGCGTAGGCGATGATCTTCGACGCGTACAGGGCTTGCCGCACGTCCTCCACGAATTGCTTGGTGTCAGCCGGCTTGGCGCCCAGCTCGCCAGACGCCAACCCCGTGGTGGCCTTGCGCTGGGTCACCGAACCCGACAGCGCGCGGGCGAACACCGCCTCGGCGATACCGGTGACCGGAACGCCGAGGTCCAGGGCCGACTTGACCGTCCAGCGGCCGGTGCCCTTCTGCTCGGCCTCGTCGAGAATGACGTCGACGAGCGGCTTGCCCGTCTTGGCATCCTGCTGGCGCAGGA
This sequence comes from Mycobacterium paraseoulense, assembly GCF_010731655.1. NCBI lineage: Bacteria > Bacillati > Actinomycetota > Actinomycetes > Mycobacteriales > Mycobacteriaceae > Mycobacterium > Mycobacterium paraseoulense. The sequence continues at coordinate 836,040 of NZ_AP022619.1, forward strand.
CCTGGGCGGTGATCTCGACGAGGAAGCTGTCCAGGTCGCCGGAGTTCCACTCGTCGAACACGTCGGCGATCTCGTCGGCGGTCTTGCCGAGGGCGTCGCGCAGCAGCTGGTAGGCCTCGCCGATGAGCTGCATGTCGGAGTACTCGATCCCGTTGTGCACCATCTTGACGAAGTGACCGGCGCCGTCGGGGCCGATGTGGGTGCAGCACGGGACGCCGTCGACGTGGGCGGAGATCTCCTCGAGCAGCGGGCCCAGCGACTTGTACGACTCGGCGGGGCCACCCGGCATGATCGACGGGCCGTTGAGCGCGCCCTCCTCCCCGCCCGAGATTCCGGCCCCCACGAAGTGCAGGCCCCGTTCGCGCATCGCCTTCTCGCGGCGAATCGTGTCGGTGTAGAGGGCGTTGCCGCCGTCGATGATGATGTCGCCTTCTTCCATGGCGTCGGCGAGCTCGTTGATGACGGCGTCGGTGGGGTCGCCGGCCTTGACCATGATGAGCACCCGGCGCGGCTTCTCCAAGGCGTCCAGGAATTCCGCGATGGTCTCCGACCGCACGAACGTGCCCTCGTCACCGTGCTCTTTGAGCAGCGCGTCGGTCTTGGCGACCGACCGGTTGTGCAGCGCCACGGTGTAGCCGTGCCGGGCGAAATTGCGCGCGATGTTCGACCCCATCACCGCCAGACCGGTCACGCCGATCTGCGCGGTAGCGGTCTTGGAACCAGGGGCGGTATCCGACGAACCCATGTCTTCGCCTCTCAAGTCGGAGAACTTTGCCGAAAAGCTTTCCGTCACACTGTGGCACAGCGGACATGTGCCCGCCCGGGGTGATGGCGGCCGTACCGGGTCAGAGGTTGAACAGCCGGCGCAGCTCGGTGAGCCACGGTACGGCCAACGCGACGGTCGGCACCACGAACACGGCGACCGCGGCGAGGTATGCGGCGGCCGACAACGCCCAGCTGTTGCCACACCCGCAGAGCCGGCGCACGCGGACCACCGTGCTCGCGCCGCCCGCGGCCAACGCGCCCGACGGCGCCCGCCCGGCCGCGCAGGCGACCAGCGCCCGCGCCAGGGGAGCGCGACCCGCCGCGCGCACGGCGGCGTCGTCGGCGAGCAATTCGACGAGCAGCTGCACCGCGCCGAGCGCGTTCGCGCTGCGCACCAGCCGCGGGAATGCGGCGTGCACCGCGGTGAAGGCTTCCAGAACCAGGTCGTGCCGGGCGCGCAGATGAGCCCGCTCGTGGGTGAGGATCGCCGAGACCTCCGCATCGTCGAGCGTGTTCAGCGCGCCCTCGCTGACCACCACCCGGCTGCGCACCCCGGGCAGGCAGTAGGCCAGCGGCTGCGCAACGTCCAGTACGCGCAGGTCGCGCGTGCGGGCACAGGGCTGGGAGAGCGCCGCATCGTGCCCGACCCCGACGAGATCGACCACCATGCGGTGATGGGCGCGCCGCCGCCGGTTCGCGATGGCCACCCGGACAACCGCGACCATCAATCGGACACCGACCAGCACCGTCAACGCGAAAACACTGATGTATGCCGTCCACAGCGGCCAGCCGAGCCGGCCGGCGTCGCCGACGATGGTCGCGGTGGGCCGGCCGTCGGGACCGGGCATCAGCAGCCGAGTGGCGATCGCGATGCCGGCGCTGAACGCCGAGAGGACCGCGGCCAACGCGACGGCCTGCCACAACACCATCGCGGCGCGGGGCGCGCGCAGCGGCCAGCTCGCATGTGCCAACAAGGCCGGCACGGGGCCGACCAGCAGCACCGCGAGGATGGTGAAGGCCAGCGCGGACACGCTGCCAGTCTCCCTCAGTCCTCCACCGGCGCGCCAGTGGATGGCGCGTTGTTGCGTTGACTGGCTTCCAGTTCGGCGAGCGCTCGCCGAAGCGCGTCCGCCTCGTCCGCGCCCACCCGCTCCACGAAGTGCACCAGTGCGGCCTGCCTGCCGCCGGAGTCCTCCGCCTGGGCCAACGCGTCCACCATGAGCCCGGCGACCAACTCGTCGCGGCCGTGCACGGGCGCGTATCGGTGGGCGCGGTCGTCGCGGATCTGGGAGACCAGGTTCTTCTTGGCCAGCCGTTGCAGGACGGTCATGATCGTCGTATAGGCAAGGTCGCGTCGAGCGGACAGCGCGTCGTGGACCTGGCGCACCGTTTGAGGTTCCGCCGTGGACCACAAGTGATCCATCACGGCGCGTTCGAGATCCCCCAGCCGGGTCAATTTCGCCATAAGTGCGTTCTCTCCTGAGCGTCGACACCATCTTACTCCGCGTACTACCGACGGTCGTACCGAAGCTGCTTACCCTTTCACCGAAAAGACGCTTGCGAAATTAGGGCAGCCTTGCCTATGCTAACCGGGTCGAGCGACAACGACCGCGGCAGAGTCCTGAGGGCTGCAGTGACCCCCGGTCTACTCGATCGGCGAGCCCCGTGCCCACGGCACGGGGCTCAGCCGTTTCTGGAGCAGCGCCGTTTCTGGAGCAGCGTTGCCGACGAGCGTCCGCCGCAAAGGCCGCCGCCCGAGCGATGGTGTAGACACAGAACGTGCCACAGCCTCCCGAAACGCCCGCCCCGACGGACTTCACCGCGCCCTTCGACCAGGAGATCGGGCTGCGATTCACCGAACTGAGCCCCGACGGCGCCCGCGCGCAGCTCGAGGTCACCCCCAAGCTGTTGCAGCCGATGGGCCTCGTGCACGGCGGCGTCTATTGCTCGATCATCGAAAGCATGGCCAGCGTGGCCGCCTACACCTGGCTGGCCACCCGCGGGGGCGGGAATGTGGTGGGGGTCAACAACAACACCGACTTCTTGCGTTCCATCGGCTCGGGCATGGTGTACGGCAGGGCCGAGCCGATCCATCGCGGCAGGCGCCAACAGCTGTGGTTGGTCACCATCACCGACGGCGACGACAAGGTGGTCGCCCGCGGGCAGGTGCGGCTACAGAACCTCGAGGCGTAGGCGGACCGGCGTTGAGCGTGGCCGGGCGGCGACGCCACCGGGCGCCGTGGCAGGATCGGAGAGCGTGCTCCTCACGCCGCACGAACAAGAGCGATTGCTGTTGTCCTACGCCGCAGAACTGGCACGCCGCCGCCGCGCCCGTGGCCTGCGGCTGAATCACCCGGAGGCGGTTGCCATCATCACCGACCACATTCTCGAAGGAGCGCGCGACGGCCGCACCGTCGCCGAGCTCATGGCCAGCGGCTGCCGGGTGCTCAGCCGCGATGACGTCATGGAGGGGGTGCCGGAAATGCTGGCCGACGTGCAGGTGGAAGCGACGTTCCCTGACGGCACCAAGCTGGTCACCGTCCACCACCCGATCCCATGATCCCCGGCGAAATCCTCTACGGCAGCGGCGATATCGACATCAACGCGGACGCGGAGCGGATCGGAATGCAGATCGTCAACACCGGTGACCGTCCGGTACAGGTCGGCAGCCACGTCCACCTTCCCCAGGCCAACGCGGCGCTCTCGTTCGACCGCGCCGCCGCCCACGGTTACCGGCTGGACATTCCGGCGGCGACCGCCGTCCGATTCGAACCCGGTGTGGCCCAACACGTCCGGCTGGTCCCGTTGCGCGGCCGTCGGGAAGTACACGGCCTGAGCCTGACCCCGCCCGGACGGCTCGACGCCTGATGTCTAGCCTGTCGCGAGAGCGCTACGCCCAGCTTTTCGGCCCTACTGCCGGTGACCGGATCCGGCTGGCGGACACCGACCTTTTGGTGGAGATCACCGAAGACCGCAGCGGTGGACCGGGGCTGGCCGGCGACGAGGCGGTGTTCGGCGGCGGCAAGGTGCTGCGCGAATCGATGGGCCAGGGGCGGGCCACCCGGGCCGAGGGCGCACCCGACACGGTGATCACCGGCGCGGTCATCATCGATCATTGGGGAATCATCAAGGCCGACATCGGGATTCGTGACGGCCGCATCTCGGCGATCGGGAAGGCGGGCAATCCCGACACCATGACGGGGGTGCACCCCGACCTGGTCGTCGGGCCTTCCACCGAGGTCATCGCCGGCAACGGTCGGATCGTCACCGCGGGCGCCATCGACTGCCATGTGCACCTGATCTGCCCGCAGCTCATGGCCGAGGCGCTCGGCGCCGGGATCACGACGATCATCGGGGGCGGCACCGGCCCGGCCGAGGGCACCAAGGCCACCACCGTGACCCCGGGCGCCTGGCACCTGGCGAGGATGCTCGAGGCGCTCGACGGCTGGCCGATGAACTTCGCACTGCTGGGTAAGGGAAACACGGTCAGCGCCGAGGGACTGTGGGAGCAACTACGCGGCGGCGCTTCGGGTTTCAAGCTGCACGAGGACTGGGGGTCCACGCCGGCGGCCATCGACGCCTGCCTCACCGTCGCCGACGCCGCCGGCGTCCAGGTAGCGCTGCACACCGACACCCTCAACGAGATGGGGTTCGTCGAAGACACCCTGGCGGCGATCGCGGGGCGGTCGATCCACACCTATCACACCGAGGGCGCAGGCGGCGGCCACGCGCCCGACATCATTACCGTCGCGGGCAAGCCCAATGTGTTGCCCAGTTCCACCAATCCGACTCGGCCGCACACGCGTAACACCCTTGACGAACACCTCGACATGCTGATGGTCTGCCATCATCTCAATCCCCAAGTGCCCGAGGACTTGGCCTTCGCCGAGAGCCGGATCCGGCCGTCGACCATGGCGGCCGAAGACCTGCTCCACGACATCGGCGCAATCTCGATGATCGGCAGCGACTCACAGGCGATGGGCCGCATCGGCGAGGTGGTGCTGCGCACCTGGCAGACCGCGCATGTGATGAAGCGCCGCCGCGGTGCGCTGCCCGGCGACCCCTCGGGCAAACAGGCCGCCGACAACATGAGGGCGCGCCGTTACGTCGCGAAATACACCATCTGTCCGGCGATCGCCCACGGTCTCGACCACGAGGTCGGTTCCGTGGAAGTGGGCAAGCTCGCGGATCTGGTGTTGTGGGAGCCCGCGTTCTTCGGGGTCCGCCCGCACGCGGTGCTCAAAGGCGGCATGCTCGCGTGGGCGGCGATGGGGGACGCCAACGCGTCGATCCCGACGCCCCAGCCGGTGCTTCCGCGTCCGATGTTCGGCGCCGCCCCGGCGCCGGCGGCCGCGACGTCCGTGCATTTCGTTGCACCGCAAGCGATCGAGGCCGGCCTGGCCGACAGGATCGCGGTCAGCCGGCGACTTGTCCCCGTGGGGAATACCACCGGGCTCGGCAAGGCGGACCTGCCGCTGAATGACGCGCTGCCCGACATCGACGTCGACCCCGACACGTTCACCGTGCGGATCGACGGCGAGGTCTGGCAGGAGGACCCGCCGGACGAATTGCCGATGGCGCAACGCTACTTCCTGTTCTAACGACGCATGTCCGCACTTGCCACGCTGCTCGCCCTGGCCGATTCCCGACTGCCGGCCGGCGCCCACGTGCACTCCGGCGGCGTCGAGGAGGCGGTCACCAGCGGCCTGGTAACCGGTCTGGACACGCTGGAAGCCTTCTTGCGCCGCCGGATTCGCACCTCAGGGCTGGTCACCGCGTCGATCGCCGCGGCGGTCCACCGGGGCGAGCTGAGCCCTGATGCGGCCGACCGGGAGACCGATGCCCGCACGCCGGCCCCGGCCGCCCGGGAGGCGTCGCGCAGCCAGGGCCGCGGGCTGGCGCGGCTGGCGCGACGCGTCTGGCCGGACGCTCCCTGGGACGACCTCGGCTTCCAGCCGCACCTCGCCGTCACGGCGGGGCGGGTGGGCGCCGTGAGCGGGCTGGTCCCCGAGCAGACCGCCCTGACGATCACCTACACCACCATGACGGGATCGGCGACGGCCGCCCAGCGGCTGCTGGCTCTGGATCCGGCCGACGTTGCGGCGTGCACGTTTCGGCTGGCGGGCCTGTGCGAGCGTGCCGCCGTCGAAGCGGCTACCGGGCTGGCCGACTTGTCCGATCCGTTGCTCGACACGCTCGCACAACGCCACGCCGAACGGGAACGTCCGCTCTTCGTGTCCTGAACCCGTTGGGCCGCAACTATCCTCGGGCCGGTTCCGGAATGGCGTCGGCATGGGGCGCGTCGCTCTTGGCGTGGGCCCGGGTGAACACCAGGTAGAGAATCCCCAGGGCGATGATGGTCACCGACATCAGCAGAATGATGTAGTCGTCGTACCAAGGCTGATAGGGCTCCCGCGGCCAGGCGAGGTTGACGATGGCCGCCACCCCGTAGATCAGCGCGCCGATGTTGACGGGCACCCCCCACCGGCCCAGGCGGTACTTCCCGGTGGGCACCCAACCCTTGATCCGTGCGCGCAGCGCCGCCAGCACCACCATCTGGAAAGCGATGTAGACACCGACCGAACCGAAGCTGACCAGCTTGGTGAGCGCGTCGCTGGAGATCAGCGACCCCACGATCAACACGGCCGGGATGATGACCGCGATCAGCAGAGAGTAGGGCGGCACGTGTCGCTTCTGGTCGAAGCGCGCCAACAGCTTCGAGCCGACGATCATGTCGTCGCGGCCATAGGAGTAGATGAGCCGGCTGGCGGCCGCCTGCAGGCTCAACGCGCACGACACGAACGAGATCAACACGATGCACAGGACGATCTTGGCGCCGACGCCCCCGAACGCCGTCTTCAGGATCGTGTCGATGGGATCGCGGTCCTTGCCGCTGATCACCGCGCCGAAGTCGGTGACCGAGAGGATGAGGCTCAGGCAGACGAAGGTGGCCGCCGAACCGCCGACGTAGATGGTGCGACGCATGGCCTTTGGGATCTGCACGCCGGGATTGCGGACCTCCTCGGCGACGTCGCCGCAGGCCTCGAAACCGAAGAACTGGTACAGCGCGATCAGGCTGGCGGCCAGGAAGGCGTACATGTAACTGTGGTGCCCCTGCGCGCCGAAGGTATGGAACAGCACGCCGAGGTTGTGATGGCGCTGGGTCAACAGCAGCCAGACGCCGACCACGATGGCGCCGATCAGTTCGGCGCTGAAACCGAAGATGGCGAAATAGCCGAGGATCTTGGTGCCGGTGAGATTGATGGCGGTGGCCAGGGCCAGCATGACGAGCGCGCACAGCACCGTGGCATGCGGAGAAGGCTTGAAGCCGAACACGTCTGCGACATAGGGGCCCGCGCCGTAGGCGGCGTCCGCGAGAAGTGCCAGCAGCGTGAACATGTATACCCACCCGGTCATCCATGCCCATTTGCGCCCCCACAGCCGGCGCGCCCAGGGATAGACACCCCCGGCGACCGGGAACTGCGCCACCACCTCGCTGAAGACCAGCGCGACCAGCATCTGGCCGGCGCCCGCGACCAGCAGGCTCCAGATCATCGGCGGGCCTGCGGTGGACAGCGCGAACGCGAACACCGTGTAGATGCCGACCACCGGTGAGAGGTAGGTGAACCCCAGCGAGAAGTTCGCCCACGGGCTCATGTCGCGTTTGAAGTCGGACTGGAAGCCCAGGGCCTTCAGCTGGGCCAGGTCCTCGTCGTCCGGCGTGATCTGTGCCGTCACATCGGCGGGGTCCGACACCGAACTGGCGGCTCGCTTTTCGCGCTGCGCCGCAATCGGTTTCGGGTCGACGGCCAAATCGCCTTCCCAGCCCACCGGGGACCGTTTGGCCGGCTTTGTGAAGAACATCTGCACTGATTCCAATCGTCGTCGAGAAAAGAGGGGTGCCTGTCGGCTCGCTACTTCTGCGTCGCCTCCTTGATCAAGGTCGCGGCCGTGCGCTTGAGGACATCTCGCTGTCGGGTGACGTCGGCCATCGCCTTACGCAGCGCGATGAGCTCTTCGCGTTCGCTGGAGCCGCCGCCGTCCTCTGCGGCGGCATTCGCTGCGACCCAGCGGCCCGCGGGATCGTCTTGCATCCCGGTCTCGCCGCCCAGCGCGGGAATCACCTTGTGGCGCGCGCCCGCGCGCAGACGCCCCTGCTCGCCGCGCGGCGCGTTGACGACGCTGGCCACCGGCCCCATCGGGGGCATGCCGCCGTAGAAGCCCGGCGCGACGGCGCCGGCATGCGGCAGACCGTCGAGCCCCGGGCTCGGCAGGGCGGTGGCGGCCAGGCGGATCGCCGGCGACGTGCCCCACGATGACGGGACCGACAACTTGCCGACCGACGCCGCCTCGCCCAGGCCCGCTGACACCCCCGGCGAGGCGCCCGCCCCGGAACCGGACGCATTCACCAGGGCGGAGCCGGATCCCGCGCCACCGGATACCTGGGAGGCCGCACTCGCCGGTGCCGAAAGCGAATTGACCAACGGATTCCAGGCCGCGGCCACCGGCGGGGCGAGGGTCAACAAGGCACCGGAGGCGTCGAAGTTCAGACCCTCGGAGAGGATCTGGTAGCCGATCGTGTTTTCGCTGAAGTTGTTGAAAAGATCCACCAGCGAACCCGATCCGGCGGACGAGGCCGACGACCCGGTGGCGCCCGTCGACGAATTCTGGAGCAGGTTCGGGATATTGGACAGCGTCGACGTGGTGTTCGAGCCGCCGGTCGCCATGGCCTTCACGACGGCGGAGTCTTGGTTGGTCGTCCCGGACTGGTTGGTGGTCTGCGGCGGTGCGGCGAAGGGCGTCAGCCTGGTGGCCGCCGCCGAGGCGCCGGCGTAGCCGTACATCGCGGCGGCGTCCTGGGCCCACATCTCGGAGTACTGCGCCTCGGTGGCCGCGATCGCCGGCGTGTTCTGCCCGAGCAGGTTGGTCGCGACCAGTGCGGCCAACAACGCCCGGTTCACCTCGATCTCCGGCGGCGGCACGGTGGCCGCGTACGCCGCCTCGTAAGCCGCCACCGCCGAGCCCAGCTGCGCGGCGGTCTGCTGCGCCTGAGCCGCGGTGGTATTCATCCACGACACATAGGGCGCCGCCGCGGCGGCCATGACGCTTGACGACGGGCCCACCCACGGCCCACCGCTGAGCTGTGCCACCACAGCGCGATACGAGGCGGCGGCCGCCGACAACTCGGACGCCAATTTTTCCCAGGCCGCCGCGGCCGTGACCAATGGCGCCGACCCCGCGCCCGCATACATCCGGGAAGAATTGATCTCCGGCGGCAACGCCGCAAAATCCAGGGTCACAGCATCGCCTCCTTGATGAGGCGGGCCGCCGCGTCACGTTCCGTCGCCACTTCGGCGATCTCTTTGCGCAGCTTCTCGAGTTCTTCGCGTTCGCGTTCGCTCAGCGCGCTGGCGACGTGCTTGCGAGGCCGCTGAGCCTGTTGGGGCGGTACCGGTGCGACGGGGGTCCGCACGTCCGCGCCCGACTCGCCGGGGCCGGTCGGGACGACTTTCTGGCCGGCGCCGGGGCGGGCCCGGGTCTGCTCGCCCCTGGGCGCGTTGACCAGGCTGCCCACCGGGGGGATGCCACCGAAGAATCCGCCGGGCGCGGCCGTCTCGGCGTGCGGCACGCCGCCCAGGCCCGCCGTCGTCAACGGCGACGCGCTGCCCGCGAGGCGAATGGCCGGGGACTCCGCCCAGGTTTGCGGCACCGACAACTTGCCGACGGCAGCCGATTCGCCCAGGCTCGCCGAAACCCCCGCGTTGCCGAGGCTTCCCGACGCCGGCGAATTCACCAGGGTGCCCAGGCCGCCGTCCAACGGGGATACGTCGCCGGCCGCGGCCGCCGAAGTGGGCAATGCGAGCCCATACAGGCCGCCCAGGAGGGGCGTGATGCCCGACGCCGTGAACAGCGGTCCACTGACGACCAGCGCCCAGTTCCCGATGTTCTGGGTGAACTCGTTGAGGCCGGTCGGGCCGCTACTGGGGCTGAACAGGCTGCCCAGGTGCGGATCCAGGTTCGACGGGCTGACGATCGAGCCCGCCGAGATGTTCTGCAGCATGTTGGGCACGGTGTTGAGCGCCGACTGGGTGCTGGGCCCGGCCGCCGATTGCGCCGCCTGGTTGACCGCGGCGGCTTGCATCGTCGTGCCGGACTGGTTGGTGGTCTGCGGCGGTGCGGCGAAGGGTGTCAGCCTGGTGGCCGCCGCCGAGGCGCCGGCGTAGCCGTACATCGCGGCGGCGTCCTGGGCCCACATCTCGGAGTACTGCGCCTCGGTGGCCGCGATCGCCGGCGTGTTCTGCCCGAGCAGGTTGGTCGCGACCAGTGCGGCCAACAACGCCCGGTTCACCTCGATCTCCGGCGGCGGCACGGTGGCCGCGTACGCCGCCTCGTAAGCCGCCACCGCCGAGCCCAGCTGCGCGGCGGTCTGCTGCGCCTGAGCCGCGGTGGTATTCATCCACGACACGTAGGGCGCCGCCGCGGCGGCCATGACGCTTGACGACGGGCCCACCCAGGGCCCACCCGTCAGCTCGGACACGATCGCCCGGTACGACGCCGCGGCCGAGCTCAGCTCCGCAGCCAGCGCGTCCCAGGCCGCCGCAGCCGACACCAGGGGCCCTACCCCCGCGCCCGCATACATCCGCCCTGAGTTGACCTCGGGCGGTAACGCCCCAAAATCCACTACAAAAACCCCCGTAGCAAGCCGGTCAGGCGCCAAATCGCCCAGCCCAAGCCCGAAGTCGGGCGGCGGCTTGGTGCCCCGGTTCCGTGCGCGATGGACTCGCGCACCAGCGATGCAGCGCCCAGACGCCCGCATCGCCATGCCGCGGCGCAGAGCGACGGACCGCCGTCTCGTTGCCGCACGATAGGTAATCTTCATGGTTGTAACTGGAACAACCATGGTTAACTCCTGAGAATTTGCTGGAAATGGCGATGAGCGGATGGAGTGCCCGGCGCCACGCTCGATTGCGGGCACCTTTACCGCGCCCCGGACCGGGTTGTGTCACCCAGCTAGGCGGGAAGTCCGCCGGCCCGGATACCGGTACGCGCGCTCGGCCATTGATACGAGAGTGCCTTCTCAGCAGCCACTCTGGATCGAGGCGCAGCGCGGGCGCCCCCACTGCCGGAAAGAGCCCGCGCCGCGCCAGTGGCCCGGCCGTCCCGCCGTGCCCGGTCGGGCGCAACGCGACCCGGGGTCACCCGGCGCAGCCTCCAGCCCGCCCGCTGGCGGGCAGCATTATTTGCTATATGATTAACGAGCTATTCACTCGTCAATCTTTCACTCGGCTCGGTGCTCGCGCCGTAGGCGGCAGGCCAAGCCCGACGTTCAGTCGGCGAAGGGCCCCCACGCGTGCCGCTTGAGCGCGGCGGGCTTCTTGCCGAGCTTGCCCGCCCGCACCATGACGGCCAGGCTGTCCAGAATGACCCGGCTGCTCATCAGCGCGGTCTGCTCCGCCCAGTCGTAGGGCGGCGAGCACTCCACCACCTCGATACCGTTCAGTCCCGGTTCGGAGATCATCCGGATCAGGTTGAGCGCCTCGCGCGGCAGCAGACCACCGGGCTCGGGCCAGCCGGTGCCGGGTACGAACCCGGCGTCGATGACGTCGATGTCGAACGACAGATACACCGCCTTGGCGTCCTTCCATGCCGTTTCGAGTGCGATTTCGGCGACCTTCTCGATCCCGACGCGTTCGACGTCACCGACGGTGATGACGGTGCTGCCGCGCTGCCGACCCACCTGGACACCGGCGCGCGGCGCCTGCCACCCGCCGATCCCGATCTGCACCAGGTTGGTGGCCGGGGCGTTCTTGATGTTGGTGGCGTGGAACCAGGGGGTGGTGTGCATCCGCTCGTCGAGATCCGTCTCCTGGGTGTCGACATGGCGGTCGAAATGGATGATCCCGACGTTGCCGTCCAGGTAGGGGGCCAGGCCTCGCACCGTCGGGAAGCCGATCGAGTGGTCACCGCCGAGGACGACGGGAAAGACGCCCCTGGAGACGACGTGCGCCATGGCCTGGCTGATCTGGTCGAACGACTTCTCGATGTTGGCCGGGATCGTGACCACGTCACCGATGTCGACGATGTTGAGCTGTTCCCGCAGGTCGACGCCCAGCTCGTAGCAATACGTGCCGAACAGGTTGGTGGACCGGCGGATCCCCATCGGCCCGAACCGGGTGCCCGGACGGTAGGTCGTCCCGGCGTCCAGCGGCGCCCCGAAGACGGCCACCTCGGCGTCGGCGACGTCGTTCACATCCTCGAGAAACGGGGCCTTGAGGAACGTCCCGCGTTCCCCGGCGAAATGGGGAAGTTCGCCGCGCGCGAAGGTCGACAGGGTGCGGTCGTTGATGGTGGGGGCCGCTTCCAGCCCATGGCTGATGCAGCGGTCGATCTCTTCGCGGTGACGCCGCGTGGACAGCTCGGCTTCGGCCTGCTGCGCCCACGCACCCTCACGGTTGGGGATGTCGGCCTGGCCGGCAAACGGGTTGAACAATGGAAATCCTCTCGTCGCGTTTCAACTCACGGCGGAGGATGCCCAGAGGACCGAAACTAAACGGAGAAGAAGTTCGCAGACCGTTTTCGGTTGACCGGCACGCCAGGCATCCCGCGGTCACCGTCTTGTCGCTCTCCGGGTACGGCGAACTCGTCCGGGCGGCCGTTTCGGCGCGCCGCCATAAAAGCTACCCGGTCGACCACCCTCCGCAACTTTGACGTAGCCAGAAGACAGCTGTGACTTTCCTGGCAACGACCGGGTCGGTCGCAGGACCACCTGTACGACTTGGCCATCATGTGGTCGATACGCTGCCTACCAACACGCCCGCGCGCGAATCGCTTCCATCAATCTGCCGAAAGACACAAGATGCCAACACATTCACACAGCCACCCGCATCCACAGGTCGATCGGCCGCGGCGGGTGAGGCGGCCGGGGGAGCCGCTGCGTATCGGCGTCGGCGGCCCGGTCGGGTCCGGCAAGACCGCGCTGGTGGCCGCGCTGTGCCGGCAGCTGCGCGACGAGCTGTCGCTGGCGGTGCTGACCAACGACATCTACACCACCGAGGACGCCGACTTCCTGCGCAGGCACGCGGTGTTGCCGGACGACCGGATCGCGGCCGTGCAGACCGGTGGATGTCCGCACACCGCGATCCGCGACGACATCACCGCCAACCTCGACGCGATCGACGACCTGGTCGCCGCGCACGAGCACTTGGACCTCATCCTCGTCGAATCCGGCGGCGACAACCTGACGGCCACCTTCTCGTCGGGTTTGGTGGACGTGCAGATCTTCGTCGTCGACGTCGCCGGCGGCGACAAAGTGCCGCGCAAGGGCGGCCCCGGCGTCACCTACTCGGACCTGTTGGTAGTCAACAAGACCGACCTGGCGCCGCTCGTCGGCGCCGACCTGCAGGTGATGGCCGGCGACGCCAACGCGGTGCGCGGCGGCCGGCCGACCGTGCTGCAGTCCCTCGCCGACGACCCGGCCGCCTCGCAGGTGCTGGCGTGGGTCCGCACGCAATTGCGCGAGGCGGCCACCGTGTGATGCGATCGCGGATCCTGGTGGTCGCGTATCCGAACCGGCTGCCGCGGATCGAGTGCGGCGGCGCCGTGGCCGCACGCTGCACTGCGCCCGAAACCGTCCACCTGGTGTCGGCGGCCGCCACGCCATTGGGCGGCGACAGCATCGACTTTCGCGTCATCGTCGAACGCGGTGCCCGGCTCAAACTACGCAGCGCCGCCGCCACCGTGGCGCTGCCCGGGGCGAAGATTCCCACCTCGCATGCCCATTGGGATGTGACGGTGACCGGAAGCCTTGACATCGACCTGGAGCCAACGGTGGTCGCCGCCGGCGCCCGGCACGTGTCCAGCGCGGCCTTCTGCTTGCGCGACGGCGCCCAGGTGCGCTTTCGGGAGCGGGTGCAGGTCGGCAGATACGAAGAGCGCCAAGGGTTTTGGTCGGGATCCCTGCATGCCGACTGCGATGGCCGCCCGCTGTTGCGCCACCGCGTGGAGCTGGGAGCCGGATCGCCGGGCGACGATGTCATCGCGGCGCCTCGTGCGTCGATCCACGAATTGCGCTACCCCGAGACGGCTTTTGTAGACACCCCGATCGACGCCGGTTCGACCGTGCTGTCGTTGGCCGGCGGTGGCCTGCTGAGTACGTGGCAGGCCGACCGGCTGGGCGGCTAGCTGGCGCGCTTGGCGGCCGCGGGGCGTTTGGTCTCCGCGGCGAGCACCGCCAGTTGTTCGAGGCGGGTGCGGGCGAACGCCTGCTGCTCGGTGATGGTCAGCTGGCCGCGCCGCGTGCTCAGGAAGGTGACCGTCCACGACAGCAGCGTGCTGACCTTGGTCTTGAACCCGACGAGGTAGACCAGGTGCAACACCAACCACATCAGCCAGGCGATGAAGCCGCTGAACTCCAGCGGGCCGACCTTGGCGACCGCGGAGAACCGCGAAACCGTGGCCATGGACCCCTTGTCGAAGTACTGGAACGGCTCGCGTTCCGCCGGATCGGCGCCGCCGAGTTCGGCTCTGATCGTGTTGGCGACGTACTTGGCGCCCTGGATCGCGCCCTGCGCGACGCCCGGAACGCCTTCCACGGCCGCCATGTCGCCGACCACGAACACGTTCGGGTGCCCCGGGACCGACAGATCCGGCAGCACCTTGACCCGCCCGGCCCGGTCGAGTTCCACCGAGGACTGCTCGGCCAGGTCCCGGCCCAGCCCACTGGCCTGCACGCCCGCGGACCATACCTTGCAGGCGGACTCGATGCGCCGGATGGTGCCGTCGGAGTCCTTGACCGTGATGCCGTTGCGGTCGACGTCGGTGACCATCGCCCCCAGCTGGATCTCCACGCCCATCTTCTCCAGCCGGGCCCGCGCCCGCATACCCAGCTTGTCGCCGAAGGGCGGCAGCACGGCGGGCGCGGCGTCGAGCAGGATCACCCGCGCCTTGGTGGAGTCGATGCCACGGAACGAGCCCTTCAGCGTGTGGGCCGCCAATTCGGCGATCTGCCCGGCCATTTCGACGCCGGTCGGGCCGGCACCGATAACGGTGAACGTGAGCAGCTTGGCCCGCCGTTCCGGATCGCGTGATCGTTCGGCTTGTTCGAAGGCACTCAGGATCCGCCCGCGCACCTCGAGTGCGTCGTCGATCGATTTCATGCCGGGCGCGAACTCGGCGAAGTGGTCGTTGCCGAAGTAGGACTGCCCCGCGCCCGCGGCGATAATCAGGCTGTCGTAAGGGGTTTCGTACGTGTGGCCGAGCAAATCGGACACGACGAGCTTCCTGGCCAGATCGACGTGCGTGACGTCACCGAGCAGCACCTGCACGTTGTGCTGCCTGCGCAGGATGACGCGGGTGGGCGGGGCGATGTCGCCCTCGGACACGATGCCCGTGGCCACCTGGTACAGCAACGGCTGGAACAGGTGGTGGGTGGTGCGGGCGATCAGTTTGATGTCGACGTCGGCGTGCTTGAGTTTCTTTGCCGCGTTGAGTCCACCGAACCCCGAACCGATGATGACGACCTGGTGGCGACGTTCGGTTCCAGCTGTGGTTTCCGGTGGGGGGCTCATGTTTCCGCTGCTCCTGACGGGGGCTTTTGGACACGCGACTGCAGTTAGCCACAACGCTAGTCAGGCGGGTACCCGGAAACCTAATTGATAAGTATGTGTTGTTTGCAACACTAACGGTGTGCGGCGCCGTAATGCCTGGTGGGCATCGGGCGGTGTGGCGTAACTATCAGGGGTTCAGCCGGCCCGGCGCGCCGCCGTTGTCACTGGCTGGAACCCTCGCCCGCGCAGTGGTCGTGGCCCGCCTGGATCGTTCCGCCGGGGGCACGCTCGAGCGCCTGGGCTTCGGCTTCTTCGCGGGTCGGACCCCAGCCGCCGAAGTATCGGGACTTGGCCGCGTTCAACACGAGCGCCACGCACCCGCCCTGCCCGCTGGCCAGCAACCGGCAGTCGCTGATGCTCTTGCGGCACGTCTCCATCACCGCCTTCTCGGCCGCGCCCTGGCTGGCCGCTCCATCGGCGATGTTGATGCGGCCGGTGGAGTCCGAGATTGCCATGGCGATCCAGTTGTTGTCGGCGTGCGCGATCGGGGGGGCGGCGAATGCCACACCCGCGGCGATCGCCGCCAGGACTCGTCTCTTCATGTCCTCCCCGGTCTTCTTCTGCGCTGCGCCGGTGTGGCGCGGGTAAACGCTGCTACACAGAAGTATTACCGCGCCGGGGCCAATCCGCGACCCCGCGGGGGGCGGCTACAGGCCGACGACCGGGCGCAGCGCGTCGCCGACGGCGCTGATCACGCCGGGGGTGTAGAAGGGCAGGTTGATGATCACGCCGTCGATTCCGGCGTCCACCACTTTGGTCTTGATCTGGTCGGCGACCGAGTCGGGGCTGCCGACCACCATGCGCTGCGTCATTTCGGCCGGGATCTGATCGGGTTTCGCGTTCTCGTCGATCAGCACGGTGGTCAACGTGCTGGTCTCCAGCGTCGCCGGATCGCGGCCGACGTCCTCGCAGCGCCGCCGCACAACCTCCAATTTGCCTGGCAGCTCGTCGAATCCGGCGATCACGTTGAGGTGATCGAAGTGGCGCGCGGCGAGCGGGATCGTCTTCTTCTCGCCGCTGCCGCCGATCATCAGCGGAATGTGGTCGCGGAAGCGGGGATTCGCCATCGCCTCGCGGACCCGGTACCACTTGCCCGAGAAGGTCGGCCGCTCGCCCGCGATCATCGGCAGGATGATCTGCAGCGCCTCCTCGAGCCGGTTGAACCTGTCGGTGAAGGTGCCGAATTCGAAACCCAGCTGGTCGTGCTCGAGTTCGAACCACCCGGCACCGATGCCCAGGATCGCGCGGCCCTGGCTCACCACGTCGAGGGTGGTGATGATCTTCGCCAGCAACGAGGGGTTGCGGTAGGTGTTGCCGGTTACCAAGGTGCCCAACTGAACTCGTTCGGTGGCGGTGGCCAGCGCGCCCAGGGCGGTATAGGCCTCCAGCATCGGCTGGTCCGGATCGCCCAGCATGGGCAGTTGGTAGAAATGGTCCATCACGAAGACCGAGTCGAAACCGGCTGACTCGGCCTCGCGGGCCTGGGCCAGAACGGTGGGGAAGAGCTCCGCCACCCCGGTGCCGTAGGAGAAGTTGGGAATCTGCAGTCCGAGTCGGATAGCCACGCGACCTACCGTAGTGCGGCTCCGCGCGAGGCGGCACGGCTGGGCGCCGAATTACGCCCTCAGCCGAATTGCGCGAGCGCGCCGTGGCTGACGTGCAGCGTCTGGCCGGTGATGTGGCGGGCCGCCGGGGTGGTCAGGAACAGCGCCAGACGCGCGACCTCGCCGTCGACCGACGGGGGCGTGCGGGAGAGGCCGTCGTACCCGGGCTGGGCGCTGCGCCCGCTGGCCACGGCGTTGACCGTGATGCCGCGGGTGCCGAAGACGCCGGCCTGTCCGGCGACCCAATTCGACAGCGTCGCCTTGATCGCGGCGCCGACGCTTCCGGCCGGCGGGTTCTCGGGCACCACGCTGATGATGGAGCCGCCCGAACGCAGGTGATCACCCACGGTCTGCACCGTCAGCACCGCCGACAGCACCGTGGCGTCCAACGCATTCCGCCACGCGTCGGCGGTGTCGGCGATGGAGTAGGTGCGTGGGTCGCCGGCTTCGCGGGTGGGCGCCGGCACGTTGACGATGGTGTCCAGATGGTGGGGGAACAAGCCACGGGCCTCGGTCAGGCTCGCCGCGTCGGTGGTGTCGCACACGATGGCGTCCACGTCCAGCTCCTTGGCGACGATTTCCAGGTCGCTGCGCCGCGCACCCACGAGGGTCACCTTGTGACCGTCATCGCGGAAGCCTTCGGCCACTGTGCGCCCCAGTTCGGTGTCTCCGCCGGTGACCAACACCTCCACTGCCATGACCTCCTCGTCTTCGACGTTGAACCCAGACCCGGGCAGTTCCGTGGGGCCACCCACCGGACCGCTGAGGGGGACCTGCCTGGGAGCTCAGCGCGTTATGGCATCAGTTTTCCTTGATGTTACTGGACAGTAGCTAGTCGGCGAAATTCTTGACGGCGTGACGCGCGGATCATTTGGATAACTATTTTGTCCGTCACTTTTTTGCGACGATTCAGCCCGCAAGCGGGCCGTATCGTCGGCGGTCTAGGGTGCATGCATGCGGCAGATCGGGATCCTGGCCGGCGTGGTTGCGGTGACGCTGGCGGCGGGCCTGGCCGGGTGCGGTTCGAACCCGTCTTCCCCGGGTGCCGCCGGCCCGGGGCGGCTCGTGGTGTTCGCCGCGGCCTCGCTGAAATCCGCATTCAGTCAGATCGGCGCACAGTTCAAGGCCCAAAACGCTGGCAGCAACGTCGAATTCGACTTCGCGGGTTCCTCGGAACTGGCCACCCAGTTGACGCAGGGCGCGACGGCCGACGTCTTCGCGTCGGCGGACACCGCGCAGATGGTCACGGTCGCCAAGGGCGGCCTGGTGTCCGGCGACCCGACGAACTTCGCGTCCAACACGCTGGTGATCGTCACCGCGCCGGGAAACCCGAAAAGCCTCGGCTCCTTCGGCGACCTCGCCCGGCCCGGGCTGGGGGTGGTGATCTGCCAGCGGCCGGTGCCGTGCGGAGCGGCGACCCGGCACGTCGAGGACAGCACCGGGGTTCGCCTCAACCCGGTGAGCGAGGAGCCGAGCGTCACGGACGTCCTCAACAAGGTCACCAGCGGGCAGGCCGATGCCGGGGTGGTGTATGTGACGGACGCGCGCAGCGCGGGCGACAAGGTGACGACCGTGAGCTTCCCGGAGGCCGCCGGAGCGGTGAACGTCTACCCGATCGCGGTGCTCAAGAACGCGCCCCAACCGACCCTGGCGCAACGGTTCGTGGCCATGGTGACCGGTGACACCGGTCAGAACATCCTGGCCCGGTCGGGCTTCGCCAAACCCTGAATCGTGCACCGGCCTACGGATCTGCCGCGGTGGGTGTACGTCCCCGCCGCCGCGGGGACCGTGTTCGTGGTGCTGCCGTTGCTGGCCATCGCGGTCAAGCTCGACTGGCCGAATTTCTGGTCGCTGATCACCAGCTCGTCGTCGCGGACGGCGCTGCTGCTCAGCCTCAAGACCGCCGCGGCCAGCACCGTGCTCTGCGTGTTGCTGGGCGTGCCGATGGCGCTGGTGCTGGCCCGCAGCACCGCGCGTGTGGTGCGGCTGCTGCGGCCGCTGATCCTGCTGCCGTTGGTGCTGCCGCCGGTGGTGGGTGGGATCGCGCTGCTCTACGCGTTCGGCCGGCTCGGGTTGCTCGGCCGGTACCTCGAGGCCGCCGGCATCAGCATCGCGTTCAGCACCACGGCCGTGGTATTGGCGCAGGCCTTTGTGTCGCTGCCGTTCCTGGTGATTTCCCTGGAGGGTGCCGCGCGCACCGCCGGCGCCGACTTCGAGATCGTGGCGGCCACCCTGGGGGCGCGGCCGAGCACGGTCTGGTGGCGGGTCACCCTGCCGCTGCTGCTGCCCGGCGTGATGTCGGGGACGGTGCTGGCGTTCGCCCGCGCGCTGGGGGAATTCGGTGCGACGCTCACCTTCGCCGGGTCCCGGCAAGGGGTCACCCGCACGTTGCCGCTGGAGATCTACCTGCAGCGGGTGGACAACGCCGACGCGGCGGTGGCGCTGTCAATCCTGTTGGTGGCGGCGGCGGCGCTGGTGGTGTTGGTCCTGGGCGCCCGCCGGCTGGCCGGGATCGACGCGGGGCGGCCGGGGCCATGAGCGAATTGCAGCTGCGCGCCGTCGTAACCGACCGGCGCCTCGACGTGGAGTTCTCGGTCTCGGCGGGCGAAGTGTTGGCGATCCTCGGGCCCAACGGCGCGGGCAAGTCGACCGCGCTGCATGTCATCGCCGGGCTGATCCGCCCGGATCGCGGGGTCGTGCGGGTGGGGAATCGGGTGCTCACCGACACCGCGACCGGGGTGAACGTGGCGACCCATGACCGCCGGGTCGGCCTGCTGTTGCAGGACCCGCTGTTGTTCCCGCACATGAGCGTCGCCGCCAACGTGGCCTTCGGGCCGCGCAGCCGACGCGGATGGCTGCGGCCGACCCGGGCCGCGGAGACGGCGACGGCGTTGCGCTGGCTGCGCGAGGTCGACGCCGAGCGGCTCGCCGACCGCAAGGCGCGCCAGCTCTCCGGCGGTCAAGCCCAGCGGGTGGCGATCGCCCGGGCGCTGGCCGCCGAGCCCGAGGTGTTGCTGCTCGACGAGCCGCTGACGGGTCTCGACGTCGCCGCGGCCGCCGGGATCCGCGCGGTGTTGCGCGGCGTGGTCGGCCGCACCGGGTGCGCGATCGTCCTGATCACGCACGACCTGCTCGACGTGTTCGCGCTGGCCGACCGGGTGCTGGTGCTGGAGGCCGGGAAGATCGCCGAGACCGGCCCGGTCTCCGACGTGCTCACGGCGCCGCGCAGTCACTTCGGCGCGCGCATCGCCGGCATCAACCTGGTCAACGGGACCGTCGCCCGCGACGCCTCCCTGCACGCGCGCTCCGGGGCCCGCTGGCACGCCATCGTGCCGGAGGGAGGCGAGGAGCTGGCGGCGGGGCAGAACGCGATCGCCGTCTTTCCGCCCACGGCGGTGGCGGTATACCGGGAGCAACCGCACGGCAGCCCGCGCAACACCGTCGAGGTGACGGTGGCGGAGCTGGACATTCGCGGGTCGGCGGTGCTGGTGCGGGGCGAGCAACAACCCGACGGCGCCCCCGGTCTGGCCGCAGAGATCACCGTCGACGCCGCGTCGGAGTTGCGCTTGGCGCCCGGCGAGCGGGTGTGGTTCTCCGTGAAGGCTCACGAGGTGGCGTTGTATCCGGCGGCGCACTGAGAGGCCCAATCACCTGCCCGGCCGGGCGCCGGGCTGCGGATCGGCAACATCGGCAAAACGACGTGGCAATTGTCCGCAAGGCTCCTTGCGTCACAGCCGTAACACGGTAGGTTCGTCGCCATGGAGCAGGTGGAACCCAACTCGACGCGTCGCAAAGGCCTGTGGGCGACGCTGGCGATAGCCACGGTGACCAGTGCCAGCGCCGTCACGATTGCATTGCCCGCGACCTCGCACGCCGACCCCGAGGTTCCGACCCCGGTCCCGCCGACCACTACGGCGGCCCCGCCCCCGGCGGCCGGCCCCGCCGCCCCGGCAACCGCTCCGCCGCCTGGCGCGCCGCCGGCGGCGACCGATCCCAACGCCCCACCGCCGCCGCCCGTCGACCCGAACGCACCGCCACCGCCGCCCCCCGTCGACCCGAACGCCGGACGGGTCGGCAACGCCGTGGGCGGCTTCAGTTACGTCCTGCCCCCCGGCTGGGTGGAGTCGGACGCCTCGCACCTCGACTACGGTTCGGCCCTGCTGAGCAAGACGACCGGGCAGCCGCCGCTGCCCGACCAGCCGCCGCCCGTCGCCAACGACACCCGCATCGTGATGGGCCGGCTGGACCAGAAGCTCTACGCCAGCGCCGAAGCCAACAACGCCAAGGCCGCCGTGCGGCTGGGTTCCGACATGGGTGAGTTCTTCCTGCCGTATCCCGGCACGCGGATCAACCAGGAATCGACCCCGCTCACCGGGGCCAATGGCATCACGGGCAGCGCCTCGTACTACGAGGTCAAGTTCAGCGACGCGTCCAAGCCCAACGGCCAGATCTGGACGGGCGTGGTCGGGGCGCCCGCGGCGAGCACGTCCAACGGCGGGCCGCCGCAACGCTGGTTCGTGGTCTGGCTCGGCACGGCCAACGACCCGGTCGACAAGGGCGCGGCCAAGGCGCTGGCCGAGTCGATCCAGCCCTGGACGGCCCCGGCCGCGCCGGCCCCCGCTCCAGCGCCGGCGCCCCCCGACGCCCAACCGGCTCCGGGAGCGCCGGCCCCCGCTCCCGCGCCGGGAGCCCCGGCTCCGGCGCCTGCGGGAGAGGTCAGCCCCACCCCCGTGCCGTCACCGCAGCGGACGCAATCGGCCTGACGCGCTATCAGCGCGTCAGGATAGGCGGCCAACCGTCTCCAAATCGGATCCTTTTTCGTTACGCGAAGCGGGTATACCGAAGTGACGGCCCAGCAACATGCTGGGCTTTGCCAGCGATAAGGAGATCCGCATGGACGTCATGGCAGCTACCGAATATCTGGCCCGCTCAACAACGTTCACGAGCGTCGGCCTCATTGGATACATCATCATCGGTGGCCTGGCGGGGGCGCTCGCCAGCAAGATCATCCGGGGCAGCGGCGCCGGCATCCTGATGGACATCGTGATCGGCATCATCGGTGCACTGATCGGCGGCTTCATCCTGAGCTTCTTCGTCAACACCGCCGGTGGTGGCCTGATCTTCACCTTCCTCACGGCGCTGCTCGGGTCGGTGATCCTGCTCTGGATCGTCGGCATGGTGCGACGGACCTAGTGAGCTAGCACGTTGCGGCCGTGGTGGTTGGCGGCATGATGGACGGATGGTTCCACCGCTGACCACCACGACCATGCGCGCGTGGCGGGTGCGTCGCCCCGGACCGATGGACACCGACCCGCTCGAGCAGGTCACCGCCGACGTGCCGCGCCCGGGGCCGTCGGAGTTGCTGGTCGCCGTGCGCGCCTGTGGGGTGTGCCGCACCGACCTCCACGTCACCGAGGGCGACCTTCCCGTGCACCGCGACCATGTCACGCCCGGCCACGAGGTGGTGGGCGAGGTCGTCGAGGTCGGCCCCGAGGCCGGCAACGACTTCCGGGTCGGGGACCGGGTGGGCATCGCCTGGCTGCGCCACACGTGCGGGGTGTGCAAGTACTGCCGCCGGGGCGACGAGAACCTCTGCCCGCAGTCCCGCTATACCGGCTGGGACGCCGACGGCGGCTATGCCGAGTTCGCCACGGTCCCCGCCGCTTTCGCGCATTCGCTGCCGACCGGTTACAGCGACGCCGAGTTGGCGCCGTTGTTGTGCGCCGGCATCATCGGATACCGCTCGCTGCTACGCGCGGATCTGCCGCCGGGCGGACGGCTCGGGCTCTACGGCTTCGGCGGAAGCGCCCACATCACCGCGCAGGTCGCGCTGGCGCAGGGCGCCGAGGTGCATGTGATGACCCGCGGCGCCGAGGCGCGCGAACTGGCGATGCAGCTCGGCGCGGCGTCGGCGCAGGGCGCGGCCGACCCGCCACCGGTCCCCCTGGATGCGGCGATCCTGTTCGCGCCGGTCGGCGACCTGGTGCTGCCCGCGCTGGAGGCGCTGGACCGCGGCGGCACCTTGGCGATCGCCGGCATTCACCTCTCCGACATCCCGCCCCTGAACTACCAGCGTCACCTGTTCGAGGAACGCCAGGTCCGCTCGGTCACGTCCAACACCCGCGCGGACGCGCGGGCTTTCCTCGACTTCGTGGGCGAGCACCGCATCGAGGTGACCACGCCGGAATACCCACTGGGCCAGGCGGATCGCGCGCTCAGCGACCTGAGTGCGGGCCGCATCGCCGGTGCGGCCGTGCTGTTGGTGTGACGGCCGTCAGGCCGTCAGGTGCCAGACCAGCGCGGCCGCCAGTGCCCCGAGCCCGTTCAGCGACCAGTGCAGCGCGATCGGTGCGATCAGGCTGCCGCTGCGGCGGCGCAGCCAGCTGAAGACGAAGCCGGCCGCCCCGGTGGCCAGCACGGCTCCGGTCACGCCGGCCAGCATCCCGACGATGCCGCCGCCGAACAGTCGGGTGAAGCCGACGTTGCTGCTGGTGAGCCCGAGCGACGTCGCGACATGCCACAGGCCGAACAGCAGTGACCCCGCCAGGGCGACCCCGCGGAATCCCCAGGCCCGATGCAACGCGCCGTGCAGGACTCCACGGAAGGCCAGCTCCTCCGGGATCACGGTTTGCAGCGGGATGATGACCATCGAGGCGATCAGCGCGCCGGAAACGGTGGCGTAGCGGTGGTTCAGGAACATCGGCCGCGTCATGGGGAGCAGCACACCGACGGCGATCACCGAAGCGACGACGACGACCGCGGCCAGCGCGTAGCCCAGTCCCGACTTCCAGTGTGCACGCCCCAGGCCCAGGTCGGCCCAGTCCAGGCCGTTGGCGCGCATCAGGAACACCAGGCCGATCGCGGCGGCGGGAACGACGGCGATGCCCGCCCACGGCGTGGTGAAGTGCGCGACCAGGTTGGTGAGCACCAGCACGACCACGACGACGGCGATGTCGAGATGAATCCGGAACCTGTGCAGCGCCCAGAGCTGCGAGAGCACCGGATGGGTGTCGGCTGTCCCGGTGGCGTCAAGCATCGGGCCAGTCTACCGGCGCGCCCGGCCCCCGACGATTCGCCGAGATTGCCGCCGCGGTCGTGTTTGGGCCCGAAGCCCAGCCGTCACGGCAATCTCGGCGTCCACATCAGCGCGACTCCCGAGCTAAACGGGCCTCCTGCTCAGTCCACCCGCCACGTCCAGCCGGCGATCTGCGGGTCGTCCTCACCATGCTCGCGCGTGTAGGCGCGCGCGGCGAGCCGCGCGTCGACCATGCGCTGGCGCAGCTCGGCGGCCCGGCTGGCCAGCCCGTCGACGCGGTCGATGACGTCCATGACCAGGTGGAACCTGTCGAGGTCGTTCAGCATCACCATGTCGAACGGGGTCGTCGTGGTGCCGCGCTCCTTGAACCCGCGCACGTGGATGTGCGGGTGGTTGGTGCGGCGGTAGGTGAGCCGGTGGATCAGCCAGGGGTAGCCGTGGTAGGCGAAGACGACCGGTTTGTCGCGGGTGAACAGCGCGTCGAACTCCCGGTCGGGCAGGCCGTGCGGGTGCTCGGATTCCGGCTGCAGCCGCATCAGGTCGACGACGTTGACCACCCGGACCGCCAGCTCGGGCAATTCGCGGCGCAGGATGTCGGCGGCGGCCAGGATTTCCAGCGTCGGGACGTCGCCCGCGCAGGTCAGCACCACGTCGGGCTCGGCGGTCGCGGTGCTCGCCCACGGCCAGATGCCCACCCCGCGCGCGCAGTGCGCGATCGCCTGGTCCATGTCCAGGTAGGCCAGCGCCGGCTGCTTGCCCGCGACGATGACGTTGACGTAATTGCGGCTGCGCAGGCAGTGGTCGGCGACCGACAGCAGCGTGTTGCCGTCCGGCGGCAGGTACACCCGGGTCAGCTCGGCCCTCTTGTTGGCCACCAGGTCGATGAAGCCGGGGTCCTGGTGCGACGCGCCGTTGTGATCCTGGCGCCACACATGCGAGGAGAGCAGGTAGTTCAGCGACGCGATCGGCCGCCGCCACGGCAGTTCCCGGCTGGTGGCCAGCCACTTGGCATGCTGGTTGAGCATCGAGTCGACGATGTGGACGAACGCCTCGTAGCAGTTGAACAGGCCGTGGCGCCCGGTCAGCAGGTAGCCCTCCAGCCAGCCCTGGCACAGGTGCTCGGAGAGCACCTCCATCACCCGGCCGTCCGGGGCCAGGTTCTCGTCGTCTGGCCCGATATCGGAGAGCCAGACCTTGGCCGTCGACCCGTACACGGCGTCCAGCCGGTTGGAGGCGGTCTCGTCGGGGCCCATCAGCCGGAACCGGTCGGAGTTGCGGGCGATCACGTCGCGCAGAAAGGTGCCCAGCACCCGGGTCGCCTCGTGCGTCTCGGCGGCCGGCCGCTCCACCGGCACGGCGTAGTCACGGAAATCGGGCAGGTCGAGGTCGTGCAGCAGCAGGCCACCGTTGGCGTGCGGGTTGGCGCTCATCCGGCGATCACCGCCGGGGGCCAGCGCCCGCAGCTCCGCGCGGAGCCTGCCGTCGCCGTCGAACAGTTCCTCGGGCCGGTAGCTGCGCAACCACTCCTCGAGCTGCGCCCGGTGCTGGGGATTGTCGTGCGTCTCGGCCAGCGGAACCTGATGCGCCCGCCAGGTGCCCTCGACCTTCTTGCCGTCCACCACCTTTGGGCCGGTCCAGCCCTTGGGGGTGCGCAGCACGATCATCGGCCAGACGGGCCGCCGCGTCTGGTTGCCGCTGCGCGCGGCGTCCTGGATGGCCGCGATGTCGTCGAAGGCATCGTCGAACGCGGCGGCCAGCTGCTGGTGCACGTCGGCGGGGTCGTCACCGGCGACCGTGATGGGCCGGTAGCCGTAGCCGCGCAGCAACGCCTCGAGCTCTGGGTGGGGGATGCGCGCCAGCACCGTGGGGTTGGCGATCTTGTAGCCGTTGAGCTGCAGGATGGGCAGCACCGCGCCGTCGGTGACGGGGTTGAGGAACTTGTTGGAGTGCCAGCTGGCGGCCAGCGGCCCGGTCTCGGCCTCGCCGTCGCCGATCACACAGGCCACCACCAGGTCCGGGTTGTCGAAGGCCGCGCCGTAGGCGTGCACCAGCGCGTAGCCCAGTTCACCGCCCTCGTGGATGGAGCCGGGCGTCTGGGCCGCGACATGGCTGGGGATGCCGCCGGGAAAAGAGAACTGGCGGAACAACTTTCGCAGCCCCTCGCGGTCTTCCTCGATGCCGGTGTACACCTCGCTGTAGGTGCCCTCGAGATAGGCGTTGGCGACCAGCGCCGGGCCGCCGTGGCCGGGCCCGGTGACGTAGATGACGCTGGCGTCGCGGGCGCGGATGACCCGATTCAAGTGCGCGTAGATCAGGTTCAGCGCCGGGGTGGTGCCCCAATGCCCCAGCAGCCGCGGTTTGACGTGCTCGGGGGACAGCGGTTCGGTCAGCAGGGGGTTGTCCAGCAGGTAGATCTGTCCGACCGACACGTAATTGGCGGCGCGCCAGTACGCGTTGATCAGGTCGAGGTCGTTATCGGTCAGGGGAGCGTTCGTCTGGGTTTCTAGGCTCACCCCGCCGATTGTCCGCGCCTGCGGTGAACGGCGCCCGACGCGGCGCTCACTCTTCGCCGCGGGCCCGCGCCTCGTAGGCCCTGCGCTTCTCGGTATCGACGTGGTCGGTGAAGACGTGCTCGCCGCCGAGCACGCGGTTCAGCCCCTCAGACAGCGCCCGCGGCATGAACTTCTGCGACGCGATGATCGCGCCGGCGGTCTTGGTGACCCGGACTCGCGGCCGGGGATGCGCGACCAGTTTGACGATCGCCTCGGCGATGTCGGCCGGCTCGGCGTTTTTGATGCCCTTGGCCCCAGCCGTCCCGGCGATCAATTCGGTGTTCACGAACGTGGGCATGACGACCGAGAACTTCACGCCCGCGCGGCGGTGCTCGATCCGGGCGGCATCGGTGAACCCGATCACCGCGTGCTTGCTGGCGCAGTAGGTGGCAGCGCCGGCGATATACGTCTCCCCGGCCAGCGAGGCGACGTTGATGACATGGCCGGATCCGCGGGGGACCATCCGCTGGGCCGCCAGCTTGCTGCCCAGGATCACGCCGTAGACGTTGATGTCGAGGACGCGCCGGGTCACGGTGTCCGGCTCGTCGACGATCCGGCCGAGCGGCATGATGCCGGCGTTGTTGACCAGCACGTCGACCGGGCCGAGCTGGCGCTCGACCTCGTCCAGGAAGTCCGAGAACGAATGCGGGTCGGTGACGTCGAGCTTGCCGTAGACGTCCAGGCCGAGCGCGGCGCCGGATTCCTTCACCCGCACTTCGTCGACGTCGCCGATCGCCACTTTGGCGCCGAGCTTGTGTAGCGCGGTGGCGGTGGCCAGCCCGATGCCGCGGGCGCCGCCGGTGATCACGATGACCTTGCCACCGACCTTCAGGCCAATCGATGCCGCGTCTGCCATTTCCGTACCCTCCGGATTCTTGACGGGTGTCAACTAGGCAATCTACGCCGCGCAACGACCCGCCCGGCCCAGCACATACATACTGCGACGATGACCGAGGTGCGGGCGGCGGTCCCGGCGGATGCCCACGAGGTGGCCCGCCTGCACGCGCGGTCTTGGCGGGTCGCCTATCGGGGGCTCATCGCCCGGGAGTACCTGGACAGCCTCACCCCGCAGGTGCTGGCCGCCCGATACACCTTCGGCCGCGTGGGGTTGCGGATGCCGGCCACCCTGGTCGCGGTCGACGGGTCCGCGATCCGTGGCTTCGCCACCACGGGTCTGTCTCGCGAGCGCGACTTGCCGAATTTCGGTGAGCTGATGGCGCTGTACGTCGACCCGGCGTATGTGTCGACGGGCGTCGGGCGACTGCTCATGTCGACCGCGCGTGAGCGGCTGCGACTGGTCGGTGTGACGGGCGCGGTGCTGTGGGTGCTGGACGCGAACACCCGCGCCCGGCGCTTCTACGAGCGCGACGGCTGGTGGGCCGACGGGGGTTGCCGCACAGAGGTTTACGGCAACGACACGCTGCGTCTGGTGCGTTATCGGCTACAGCCGCTGTAGCGCCGCCGGCACAATCACCAACCCGCCGAACCGGGACCGCCTTTGAACGGGCCGGTCACCCAGCTGGTGATCCAGCCACCGTAGAAGCCGCCGGGCTGGGGCACGACGACCTCTCCGTTGACCGTGCAGCGGTCGACGTCGCCGGCCATGACCGCGACCGCCCCGGCGATCGATTCGAATCCGGGCGTTGGGTCCAGATAGCTCCAGGCGGATTTCGGGGCAACGACGCCGCCGCCGATCAGGTCGTAATACGTTGCCCGGCCTTTCCATTCGCACCAGGAGCTTCCGGACGCCTCGCGCAGGGCCCGGTCGGCAAAAGCCTCGCGTGGGAGGTAATAGGTCGGCGGATGACTGGTCTCGAGCACCCGCCAGGCGCGAGGGGTGCGCGCGATCATTGCACCACCCAACTCGACCGTGATCGCACCGGTGAACGGCTCGACACGGGGTGGGCGCGGGTAATCCCACACCGACTCCACCTGGGGACCGGCGCCTCCCGGCCCGGATCGGCTCATGCGGGCCGCCTCAAGCTAAGGCGTCCAATATTCGTTCATCGGCTGAGCGTACTTGTCGTTGTTGGTGAGCCGGGGAAGCTGCAGCGAATCCTCGATGGTGCGCAGCAGGCTGTAGTGGTTATTGTGAGCGGCGGCCACCAGATGTCCTTGGCGCATACCGGAATTCGGCGACGGGATGACGATCATGGGGATGTGGTTGCCCTCGTTGCCGATCGTCAGTGACAGGTTGTTGAAGTCCTCGTCCCAGGTGATGAAGATGGCGCTGCGCTGCGTCTGGAACGCGGGCGAATTCACGATCGTGGGCAACACCTGCTGCAGAAACCGGTCACCGGCCTTGATGTTGTACTGATGAGACGTGAGCTCACTGCCGACGAAGCGCAGGTTGATCGGGCCTTCCATGTTGTTGTTCTCGTCCGCGGCGAACCACACGAAGTTCGGGGTGGTGGAGGTCGAGGCGAGATCGGTGGCCATCCGCGTCAGGGGCAGGACGTGCGCCTGGCAGCGCGCGGCATTGGAGACGATGTCGTGGAAGGCGAGAAACGGTAGTTCCCCCGGGGTGTAGGGGCCGCTGGACGCGGTCGCGCACGGGGTAGGCATGGACTGCTCGTAGCTGGCCCACGTCTTGCCCGCCGCCTCGACGGAGTCGGCCAGGTTCGGCGCATCGAAGCAGTTCATTTCGCAGTTGTAGTTGGCGCCGAAATCGGATCCCCCGAGGATGGGGTAGTAATTCGGCAGGCTTGGGTGCGTCAGCGCGAAGTAGTTGGACCCGTAGCCGTACGAGCTGATGAGGCTGTTGATGTACGGCGCGTTAGGGCTGCCCACGACGTCTTTCACACCGTGGTTCTCCATGTAGACCAGGAACACGTGGTCGAGGGGCCCGACGGTCGAGTTGGGCGGCGTGGGCGGCCCCGGGGCGGGCAGGGGGGCGCCGATGGTGAAAGACAGGTTGTCGGCGTACGAGTGGTTGTACGCGCCGCCCGCCCAGTGGGTGTCTTTGAAGGTGACGGTGACGCGTGCGCTGCGGGTGCCCGCCGGGATCGTCCCCGTGGTCTCGCGTGGGAACAGCTCGGTCTGAAACCCGCGCTGGAGTATGGAGACCGGCCCGATTACACCTGTGCCCAAGGGCAATTGGCTGGCGGCCAGGAACTCCACGGTGGCCGACGCCTCGGACAGTTCCAGCCTGTTGCCGCCCAGCCAGCCACTCAGCGTGTAGGGTACGGCGCCGCCGTCGATGGCCCCCGCCGCGCCGTTGAGGTCGACGACCTGGGTGATGGTGGACGTCGCCACATTGCCGCCACCGAAGTACTGCGCGCCGCCGTCGGGCGGGCCGTGCTGGGCGGAGGGGAACGCCAGGAACTTCGGCATGGTCGGGCCCGGCGACCCGAGCGGCGACGGCAGCCGTACCAGCGTGTTGTATTTGATCACCGTCGGCGTGCCGGTCACGGTCCAGCCCGGGATCGTAACGCCGCTGTAGCCCGACAACGACGGGTCGCCCACCTCGGCACCCGGGTTGACCAACAGGTTGGGGCTCATCGTGGCGGCAGCGGCGGCCCTGGGCGCGGCGAACGTCGACAGCACCAGCATGGCAGCCCCGACGGTGGCGCCGGCCACTCGACAAAGGCGACAGAACATTCAGGCATCACCTCTGTGGTCGAGACGCCGCGCATTGCTCCGTCGATGGTGAGCTACGCCACGCCCAGCACATATGCCGTTGCGCGAATCGATACCCAGCGGTTGCCATTTGGTGACCGAGTCGGTGAAGCGATGTCAGGAGAAATCCTGTACGCGATCGCCCCGTCAGCTGACCGCGAGCCAGACCAGGCTGGCGCCGCCGGCCACCGCGCAATAGATGGCGAACGGGGTGAGCGTGCGGGTCTGGAAGTACCGCGTCAGAAACCGCACGGCGAGGTAGGCGCAGACGAACGACGCGACGCTGCCGGCCAGCACCTGGCCGTGGATTCCGGTGGCGCTCGGGCCGAACAGTTCGGGAATCTTGTACACGCCGGCGGCCAGGATGATGGGCGTGGCCAACAGGAAGGAGAACCGGGCGGCGTCCTCGTGCGACAAGCCGCGCCACAGGCCGGCCACCATGGTGATGCCCGAGCGGCTGATTCCGGGCAGCAGGGCCAGGATCTGCGCGGCGCCGATCAGGACGCCGCGGCGCAGGGGGAGTTGGGCCAGGCGATTGTCGACGGCCTCGCCGGTGTGCGCGGCTGTGTCGCCGGCCGGCTGGTCGTGGTCGGGTGCGACGCGCCGGCGCAGCACTTCTCCCGCGTAAAGGGCGATACCGTTGAGCAGCAGGAAGATCGCCGCCGGAACGGGCTTGCCGAGCGTGGTGCGAAAAGTCCGTTCCAGGGCCAGTCCGGCCAGCCCGACCGGGATGGTGGCCCCCACGATCAACCAGGCGAGCCGCTCGTCGGGCGTCTGGATCCGGCGATATCGCAGCGACGACACGAATCCGGCAACGATGCGCAGCCAATCCCGCCAAAAGAAGACCAGCAACGCGGCCGCGGTGGCCACGTGCAGGCCGACGATGAACGCAAGGTAGGGCGATTCGGGGGCGGAGACGCTCAGGTCTTGGGCCCACCGACCCCCGACCACCGCGGGCACCAACACCGCGTGCCCCAGACTCGACACCGGGAACAGCTCGGTCACGCCCTGAAACGCGCCGACCACCACGGCCTCGATATAGGTCAAGTGCGCGCTCATCTGGGGTGCCTCCGTCGGATCGTTTTGGCGGATACGGCCGCGCCGATCGGCCTGTGACGATAGTCGACGGCGCGTGCACCCACCCAATCAGCTTGCCCAGTTGGCTTTTTGGCGGGTGGCACAATAGTCGGCCCGTCCGGGCCCGGCACC
The DNA here is from genome assembly GCF_010731655.1 of Mycobacterium paraseoulense. Lineage (NCBI taxonomy): Bacteria > Bacillati > Actinomycetota > Actinomycetes > Mycobacteriales > Mycobacteriaceae > Mycobacterium > Mycobacterium paraseoulense. The sequence continues at coordinate 867,430 of NZ_AP022619.1, forward strand.
TGCGGGTACGGTGTGCTGATGTCCGACGGGTTGCTCGACGCCGTGCGCGTCCTCGACTTGTCGAGCGGCAACGGCGACGCGGTGACGCGCCTGTTCGCCGACCTGGGCGCCGACGTGCTCAAGGTCGAACCCCCGAGCGGAAGCCCCGCGCGCGATGCTCCGCCGACGCTGGCCGGGGCGAGCATCCCGTTTGCCGTGCACAACGCCAACAAGCGCAGCGTGGTGCTGGACCCGTTCGACGAGGACGACTGCGAAGTCTTCCTCGACCTCGCCGCGCAGGCCGACATCGTCGTCGACGACGGTTTCTACGGGGAGGCTCCCACGTTCGGGACGTCGGTCGAGGAGCTGGCGGCCCAGCACCCCCATCTGGTGGTGCTGTCGATCACCGACTTCGGCGCGACGGGCCCACGGTCGTTGTGGCGGGCCACCGATCCGGTGTTGTACGCGATGTGCGGCTCGCTGTCGCGATCCGGCCCCGCCACCGGCACCCCCGTATTGCCGCCGGACGGCATCGCGTCGGCCACCGCCGCCGTCCAGGCCGCTTGGGCGGCCCTCGTCGCCTACTACAATCGATTGCGTTGCGGCACAGGTGAGTTCATCGATTTCTCGCGATTCGACGCGGTGGTCATGTCGCTCGACCCGGCGTTCGGGGCGCACGGACAGGTCGCCGCCGGGATCCGCCGCACCGGGCAGTGGCGCGGGCGCCCGAAAAACCAGGACGCCTACCCGATCTATGCGTGCAAAGACGGTTACGTCCGGCTTTGCGTGATGGCGCCGCGCCAGTGGCGTGGCCTGCGGCGCTGGCTGGGCGAGCCGGACGATTTCCAAGATCCGAAATACGACGTGATCGGCGCGCGCTTCGCCGCGTGGCCGCAGATCAGCGAGTTGGTGCAGGCACTGTTCGCCGGACAGACCATGAAGGAGCTGGTGGCCGCGGGGCAGGCCCACGGCGTGCCGATCGCCGCGGTCCTGACGCCGTCGTGGGCGATGGACGCCGAACATTTCCGGGCGGTGGGCGCGATCACCGACGCGGAGCTCGTCCCAGGCGGTCGGGTGAGCATTCCGACCGGATATTTCGTCGTCGACGGACGGCACGCGGGCTTCCGCACCCCGGCCCCCGCCGCGGGACAGGACGGACCGGGCTGGCGCGGAAACCCGGCCGTGGTGTCCTCACCCTCCGGCCGTGTCGGCGAGTATCCCTTTGCGGGCCTTCGCGTCCTGGATCTGGGCATCATCGTCGCGGGCGGCGAGCTGAGCCGGCTGTTCGGCGACCTGGGCGCCGAGGTCATCAAGATCGAGAGCGCCGACTACCCCGACGGGCTGCGGCAGGCCCGCGTCGGCGATGCGATGAGCGAGTCGTTCGCCTGGACACACCGCAACCACCTGGCGATGGGCCTGGACCTGCGCAGCGCCACGGGCAAGGAGATCTTCACCCGGCTGGTCGCGGAGGCCGACGCCGTCTTTGCCAACTTCAAGCCGGGAACGCTCACCGCGCTTGGCTTTTCCTACCACGAACTGCGTGCCGTCAACCCGCGGATCGTCCTCGCCGAAAGCAGCGCCTACGGCGACCAAGGGCCATGGAGCACGCGCATGGGATACGGGCCGCTGGTCCGCGCCGCCACGGGCGTCACCCGGCTGTGGACGGCCGACGAGCCGCAGGACCGGGATGGCGCTGCGCGCCACGCCTTTTACGACGCGACCACCATCTTCCCCGACCACGTGGTCGGACGGATCACCGCCATCGCGGCGCTGGCCGCGCTGATCCACCGCCACCGGACGGGCGGCGGGTCGCACGTGCACATCTCCCAGGCCGAGGCCGTGATCAACCAACTCGACACGTTGTACATCACCCAGGCCGCGCTCGCCGCGGGCGTACCCAGAATCTCCGAAGACACCAGCCTGCACGCCGTCTACCCGTGCGCGGGCGACGACGAATGGTGCGTCATCTCGATCGGTTCCGACGAGGAATGGCGTTGCGCGGCAGATGTTTTCCATCATCCCGAATGGGCCGACGACCCGCGGTTCGCCACCGGCGAGGCGCGGCTGGCCAACCGGCGAGAGTTGGTGGAATCGGTGTCGGCCTGGACGCGAACGCGCACCCCGCCGCGGGCCGCGCAGCTGCTGCAGTCCTCCGGAGTCTCAGCCGGACCGATGAACCGACCGCCGGACATTTTGGAGGACCCTCAGCTGGTCGAGCGAAAAGTGTATTCCGAGATGCTGCATCCACTCGTCGAACGCCCGCTGCCGGCGGAAACGGGCCCGGCCCCCTTCCAGCACATCCCACGGGCCCCGCAGCGGCCGGCGCCGTTGCCGGGCCAGGACACCGTCGACATCTGCCGGAGGCTGCTCGCCATGAGCCCCCGGGACATCGACCGGCTCGTCGCCGAGGGCGTGCTGTTCGGGCCGCCCTGACTCTCCGCGGTCCGCACACGGCCCGCATCGTCGCCACGCTACGTTCGACGGCGCGGCTCCTCCGCGGGCCGCACACGGCCCGCATCGTCGCCACGCTGGATCCGACGGCGCGGCTCCTCCGCGGTCCGCACACGGCCCGCATCGTCGCCACGCTACGTTCGTCGTATGACCGTGGACCCCAGGACACCCGTGCTGATCGGCTACGGCCAGGTCAACCACCGCGACGAGATCGACCCGGAAAAGCGGTCCGTCGAACCGGTAGACCTGATGGTGGCCGCGGCCCGGCAGGCCGCCGACGCCCGGGTCATCGAGGCCGTGGATTCCATTCGCGTCGTCAACATCCTGTCCGCGCACTACCGGGATCCCGGGCTGCTGCTCGGCCAGCGGCTCGGTGCCGGCGACTTCACCACGTTGTACAGTCCCGTCGGCGGCAACGTGCCGCAGTCGCTGGTCAACCAGGCGTGCCTGGACATCCAGCGGGGCAGCGCCGGGGTGGTGCTGCTGGCCGGGGCCGAGACGTGGCGCACCCGCCGGGGCCTGCGGGCCAGGGGTGCAAAGCTCGAGTGGACCGTTCAGGACGACTCGGTCCCGATGGCACAGGTCAGCGGCGTCGACGTCCCGATGGCCGGCGAGGCGGAGATCAGGATCCGGCTGGACCGGCCCGCCTACGTCTACCCGCTCTTCGAGCAGGCGCTGCGGATAGCGAACGGCGAGTCAGTCGAGCACCACCGCAGGCGCATCGGCGAACTGTGGGCCCGCTTCAACGCCGTCGCGGTCGGCAACCCGCACGCATGGATCCGCAAACCGGTGACCGCCGAGGAGATCTGCGAGCCGGGGCCGCAGAACCGCATGATCAGCTGGCCCTACACCAAGCTGATGAACTCCAACAACATGGTCGACCAGGGTGCCGCGCTCGTCTTGACGTCGGTGGAGCAGGCGAGGCGCCTGCGGGTCCCCGCCGACCGCTGGATCTACCCGCACGCGGGGACCGATGCGCATGACACCTCGGCCATCGCCGAACGCGACGAGCTGCACCGCTCTCCGGCCATCCGGATCGCCGGCGGCCGCGCGCTCGAGCTGGCGGGGGTGGGCATCGACGAGGTCGACCACGTCGACCTGTATTCCTGTTTTCCCTCCGCCGTTCAGGTGGCGGCGGCCGAACTGGGCCTGCCGGTCGACGATCCGGCCCGCCCGCTCACCGTCACCGGGGGGCTGACGTTCGCGGGTGGCCCCTGGAGCAACTATGTGATGCACTCGATTGCCACCATGGCGCAGTTGCTGGCGGCCAATCCCGGGCGGCGCGGGCTGATCACCGCCAACGGCGGCTACCTGACCAAGCACAGCTTCGGCGTCTACAGCGCCGAGCCGCCGGGCCGGTTTTGCTGGGAGGACGTGCAACCGGCCGTCGACCGGGAGCCCACCCGGGACGGCCTGGTGCAGTGGGAGGGTGTCGGGACGGTCGAGGCGTGGACGACGCCGTTCGACCGCGAGGGCCGGCCGGAGAAGGCCTTTGTGGCCGTACGCACGCCCGACGGTTCCCGCGCGCTCGCGCAGATCACCGACAGCACCGAGGCGCAGGCGACGGTGCGCGAGGACATCGGCGGCGCGAAGGTGGCCGTTTCCGCCGACGGCTCCGCCGGGCTGCAGTAAACCGACCGGGACGACCCGGCCGGCTCACGGCGTTGTTAACCCCGTAACGGTCGCGTAGGTCGTCCCGTCTTGCCTATTGTTGAGTTTGAGGTCGGGGGAGGTGAGCCCAGGTGCAGATCCTGGTTACCGACGCCACCGGCGCACTCGGGCGGCTGGTTGCACGGCAGTCGCTTGCTGCCGGTCACACGGTGATCGGGATTGCTGAGCGATCGCACTCCTGCCTGAACCGCAACGTCGAGCTTGTTTGCGCGCCGCTGCGCAGCCCCGTCCTGCAGGAGCTCGCCGACGAAGCCGACGCGGTGATCCACCTGGCCCCCGTCGACACCACCGCGCCCGGCAGCACCGACATCGACGGCCTCGCGCATGTGACCGATGTGGCGGCGCGCGCCGGCGCCCGGCTGTTGTTCGTGTCCCAGGCCGCGGGGCGACCGGAGCTGTACCGGCCGGCCGAGGAACTGGTGTCCACGAGTTGGGGGCCCAGCCTGGTCGTCCGCAGCGCCCCGCCGGTCGGCCGCCAGCTCGACTGGACGGTGTGCCGTACCGTGGCCACGCTGCTGCGTACCCGGGTCTCTGCGGCGCCGATGCGGGTGCTGCACGTCGACGATCTGGTGCGCTTCCTGGTGTCGTCGTTGAACTCCGACCGCACCGGCGTGGTGGACCTCGCCTCTCCGGACACCGTCAACGTGGTCACGGCATGGCGGATGCTGCGATCCGCCGACCCGCGATCGCGGCTGAATCGGGTGCGCAGCTGGGCCCAGCTCACTCCGGAGATGGATGTTGCTGCGGTACAGGAGGATTGGGCGTTCGAGTTCGGCTGGCAGGCGCTGGAAGCGGTGGCCGACACCGCCCGCGGCCTCGTCGGCCGCCGGATTGGCGCCGCGGGCGCCATCCGCCACGGACCCCGACTGGCGCTCCCGGTCGAGGTCGCCCCCCGCCCCCGCCCTACCGGCGAGGAGCACAGCGCGGCGCCCGAGGGCGTCGAGGGTGAATTCGACGACCGGATCGACCCCCGCTTCCCGGTCTTCAGTGCGGGCACCCTCGCCGAAGCGCTGCCCGGGCCGCTCACCCCGATCACGCTCGATGTCCAGCTGAGCGGGTTGCGGACGGCGAACCGGGTGCTCGGTCAAGTGTTGGCGCTCGGCGGGGTGGTGGGCCAGGAGTGGGGGAGCAGGGCCATCGCCGTGTTCGGTCACCGGCCCTACGTCGGGGTGTCGGTCAACATGGTCGCGGCGGCCCAACTGCCCGGCTGGGATCGGGACGCCGTCGCACGCAACGCCGTGGCCGGCCGGCCGCAGGTGGGCGACCTGCTCCCGTTAGGCGAGCCCGCGCTGGCGGGCGGAGCCCTCGGTTCCATCGCCAAAGCCGTCGTCGCGGGACGATCGCTGGCCCTGCTGCGCCACCTCAAGGCCGACACGCGGGCATACGGCGCGGCCGCCGAAGCGGAACTCCTCGACGCCGCGCGGCTGGCGACGCTGCCCGACGCCGGCCTCGAAGTCCGGATTCCCTTGTTGCGGGACCGCATTCACCAAGGCTGGATCCTCACCGCGTTGTGGCTGCTCGACACCGGCGTCACCGCGGCGGCCCTCGAGCGCAGCAGGGCGGCGCGCAGCGTGCCCGGGGTGGACATGATCATGGACAGCACCCGCGTCGCGACCCAGACCGCTCAGCTGGCGGCGGTGTTGCGGGCCGACCCGCCGTTGTGTGAGCTGGCCCGGGAAGGCAATCTCGCCAGCATCCGCGCGTTGTCGCCCACCACCGCCGCCGCCGTGGACGCCGCCGTGGCCCATGTCGGACATCGCGGGCCGGGCGAGGCCGAGCTGGCCAGCCCGACGTACGCCGACGATCCGGCGATGCTGCTCAGGGCGGCCGGCGATGCCGCCGTCGAGGCCGCGGGATCGACGGAACCGCCGTCGTCGACCCTGGCCCAGCGGCTGGCCACCAACGCCCGCGACTCCCGCGAGCTCGCCCACGACACGACCCTGCGGTTCACCCATCAACTGCGGATGACGCTGCGGGAACTGGGATCCCGTCGAGTCGCGGCGGACCTGATCGACGTCGCCGAGGACGTCTACTACCTGACGTGCGACGAGCTGGTCACCATGCCGGGCGACGCCCGGCTGCGGATCAAACGCCGCCGCGCCGAACGGGAACGGTTGCAGGTGCAGCGCCCACCCGACGTCATCGACGGGACGTGGGCCCCCGTCGACTAACCCAGGAGTTCGCGCAGATACAGCGCGTTGCGCACCGCGTGCCCGCCCAGGTCGTTGTTGAAATACATCCACACGTCCTTGCCATCGTCCCGCCACGCGGCGATCCGGTCGGCCCACTCCCGCAGCTGGTCGCTCGTGTAGCTGCCGGCATAGATGGCGTCCTGATCCGGCCCGTGCATGCGGACGTACACCAGATCGGTGGTGGCCGTCGGGACGCACGCCAGCCCGGCGCCGCTCATCACCACGTAGGCGGCCCGGTGGCGCTTCAGCAGGTCGTAGACGGCGGCGTCGTTCCAGGACGGATGGCGCAGCTCGACGGCCACCCGGATCGGCTCCGGCATGCCGCCCAGGAAGGCGTCCAGGCGCGCGTCGTCGCGCTGCTGCTCGGGATGCAGTTGCACCAGCAGCACCCCGCGGCGATCGCCCAGTAGCTCCCAGCAGCGTTCGAAGCGCTCGATCCACGGCCCGGACGACGCCAGGCGCCGGTAGTGGGTCAGCCCTCGATGCGCCTTGACCGACATCCTGAAGCCGTCCGGCAGCCGGTCGCGCCATCCGGCGAAGGTCGAATCCTTCGGCCAGCGGTAGAAACTCGCGTTCAACTCCACGGTGTCGAACACCTCGACATAGCGGGCCAGCCGGCGCGCGGCCGGCAGGCCCGGCGGGTACAGCACGTCCGCCCAATGGTTGTAGGACCACCCGGAGGTGCCGATCCGTACGGTCAACCGCTCACCTGCCGGAGCACGTCGTCGTCCAGCGATAGCCTGACGAGCGCGGCGGCCAGCCGCGCATTGCCCTGCGGCGCAAGGGCTCCCAGTTTGTCCGGCTGCGTGGGCAGGTCCAGTCGCCTGGCCGCGGCGGTGGCGCGGTCGTCGAAATACGGCCGCACCCAGGTCCACACGTCCTGCACCTCGCGCAAGTAGATGTCGGCGCCGGTGTCTCCGATTCCCTTGAATTCCTTGAGCAAACGCTTCGCCGCGGCGACGTCGTGCCGACTGCGTTCGGCCAGTCTGCGCAGATCGCCGGAATATTCGTCGCGCACGCGTTCGGCCATGTCGGCCAGTCGGGTCGCCGAGCTTTCGTCGTAGCGCACGTAGTGCGCGCGGCCGAAGGCGTCGATCATGGTCTGCCGCTGCGCGGCCAGCACGGCGCTGGGCGTGCGCAGGCCGGCCTTGAACAGTTCGCGCGCGGCGCTCGTGGCGATCGCGGCATCGATCGGCTTGCTGGCCAGCATGCAGAGAACCAGGAGCTGAAACAGCGGCATCGGCTTGTCGCTGAGCTTGATTCGCGCCTCGGCGGCATAGGTGGTTCCGGCAGCGTCAAGCAGCCCTCGCACCGATCGCGTGCCTTCGGACATACCTGATCACCTACCCGCGCCAAGTTTCAGCAAACCGCGGTCACTTGGCCGGCAGGCTGCGCGCGTATCCCACTCCGCGCGTCACCCAAAACCGGAGCTGGCGCCTGGTCCGTACGCCGGCGACGTCCACCCGCACCCAGCCGCGGACGTCGCGGCCCCCCATCACCATGGGGCTGACGTGGGCGCGCCGGAGCACATTGTCGAGCTCGTCGGCCGGCACGCGGACCAGTAGACCGCCCTGGCCGCTGACCGCCACCGACATGTTGCCGTTGACCAGAAAGGCGAGCCCGCCGAACATGCGTTTCTCTTCGATGCCGCCCTCGCAGGCGACGAGCTCGCGGATTTCGTTGGCCAGCTCCTCGTCGTAGGCCATGCGCGCGGCGTCAGTCCAGATCCACCCGGATGGTCAGCAGGTCGCTGCCCATCAGGCGCACCACCGCGCTGTTGAGCCGCGGGAGGTCGCCGAGCCGCTGCAGCGGGTCGTCGTCGGGCAGCAGGTGGGCGGTGCCGTTGCGCCAGCGTCCGCCGATGCGGACCCGAACCGCGGGGTTCGCCTTGATGTTGTGGACGTAATCGGAGTGCTCGCCGTGTTCGGAGACCATCCAGAACTGGTTGTCGACCACGCGCCCGCCCACGGCGGTCCGCCGCGGCTTGCCGCTCTTGCGGCCGGTGGTTTCCAGGATGATCCCCGGCATCTGCCGGCCCACTGGGTTGACGAGCAGCCGTTGCACGCGGTGGACCACTTGGCGTTTGAGAGTCATGTGGCTATTCAACGCCGAGCCCGCCGCCGCTGTCACCGTGCGACGGGAACAGCCGCCCCCTTTCGGGGGCGGCTGCCACATTCCGGCTTTTAGGTACCGGCTCTAGGTCCCGGGGTTGATGCCGCCGCGGACCTGGCCTGAGCCTGAGGCCCCGCCTGCGGGCGTGTACACCTGGAAGCCAGTCGAGGTGTTGACGCCCCAGGCGTTGTACTGCGGGTTGAAGACCAGCGGAAGCCGGGTGCCGTCGGGGTCGCCCACCGGTGGAACCCACGTGGTCGGGAGCCCGTAGCGGCCCGGGTCGTCATAGTGCCCCGGCGGCGGGAACCGGTCCTGTCCAGGAGGAAGCGGGCTGCCCGGCCCGTTGCAGTTGGCACCCGGGCCACCGTTACAGATCGGCTGCCCCGGCACGTACGGAGCCTGACCCGGCCCGTCGCGGTCCGGGACGCCCGGCACGTTCGGACCCGGCACGTTGGGACCGGGGCCGTGGCCACCGGGCTCGGCCTGTGCCAAACCGGCGCCAATTCCGAACGCCGCGGACGTGATGGTGCCGGCCATGACCGCGCCGGCTGCGATTGTGTTCAACTTCATGATGAATCCCCTTGTCGAGCAGTTTGGCTGCCTACGCAGCTGAACCATTGACTTGGTGATTCGCTCACCCCATCGCCCTCACGGGCAGTCGAACCTCCAACCACCCAGTTACCCGGCGGATGGACGGGGAAAACCTTTTCGGCCCGTTTGCCGGCGTCGGTCCAGGTCCGGGACGCAAGCCGTTTCGCTCGCGTCCCGGCCCAATTCACGTTTATGCGGCGACGGTCACGGTGTCGGCCCGTGGTTCCAGCGCTTGGGCGACGATGTCGGCCACGTCGGTCATCGGCCGCACGTCCAGCGCGTCGAGCACCTCGGCGGGAACGTCGTCCAGGTCGGGTTCGTTGCGTGCCGGGATGAAAACCGTTGACAGGCCGGCCCGTTGCGCCGCGAGCAGCTTCTGCTTCACGCCGCCGATCGGCAGCACCCGCCCGTTCAGCGTGACCTCGCCGGTCATGCCGACGTCCGAGCGGACCTGGCGCCCGGTCGCCATCGACACCAGGGCGGTCACCATGGTGACACCGGCCGACGGGCCGTCCTTGGGCACGGCGCCGGCGGGCACGTGCACGTGGATGCGCCGGTCCAGGGCCTTGGGGTCGACGCCCAATAGGCCGGCGTGTGAGCGCACGTAGGACAGCGCGATCTGCGCCGACTCCTTCATCACGTCACCCAACTGTCCGGTCAGCTGCAATCCCGGCTCACCGTCGGTGGCCCCGGCTTCGATGTACAGCACGTCGCCGCCCAGGCCGGTGACGGCCAGGCCGGTGGCCACCCCGGGCACCGCCGTGCGCTCGGCCGATTCCGGCGTAAAGCGCGGGCGGCCAAGGTAGTCAACCAGATCCGGCTCGTCGACGGTGATCGGCTCGGGAGTTTCCGCCAGCTTGGTGGTCACCTTGCGCAGCGCCTTGGCCAGCAGCCGTTCGAACTGTCGCACCCCGGGTTCCCGCGTGTAGTCGGCGGCGATCTTGCGCAGCGCGGCATCCGTCAGCGTGACCTCGTCCTCGGTCAGCGCCGCGCGTTCCCGCTGCCGGGGCAGCAGGTAGTCCCGCGCGATGGCGACCTTGTCGTCCTCGGTGTAGCCGTCGATCTGCACCAGTTCCATGCGGTCCAGCAGGGCCGACGGGATGTTCTCGACGACGTTGGCGGTGGCCAGGAACACGACGTCGGACAGGTCGAGGTCGAGATCCAGGTAGTGGTCGCGGAACGTGTGGTTCTGCGCCGGGTCCAGGACCTCCAGCAAGGCGGCCGACGGGTCACCCCGGTAGTCGGAACCGACCTTGTCGATTTCATCCAGCAGGACAACGGGATTCATCGAACCCGCCTCGCCGATGGCACGCACGATGCGGCCCGGCAACGCCCCCACATAGGTGCGCCGGTGCCCACGGATCTCGGCCTCGTCGCGCACACCGCCCAGGGCGACGCGGACGAACTTGCGGCCCAGGGCCCGGGCGACGCTCTCACCCAGCGACGTCTTGCCGACGCCGGGGGGACCGGCCAGCACCATCACCGCGCCGGAGCCGCGGCCGCCGACGACCTGCAATCCGCGCTGGGCGCGGCGGGCACGCACGGCCAGGTATTCGACAATCCGGTCCTTGACGTCGTCCAGCCCGTGGTGGTCGGCGTCCAAGACGCCGCGCGCGGCCTTCAGGTCGGTCGAGTCCTCGGTCCGGACGTTCCAGGGCAGGTCGAGGACGGTGTCCAGCCAGGTGCGGATCCAGCCGCTCTCCGGGCTTTGGTCGCTGGACCGTTCCAGCTTGCCCACCTCGCGCAATGCGGCCTCCCGCACCTTCTCGGGCAGATCGGCAGCCTCGACGCGGGCCCGGTAGTCGTCGGATCCGTCGGGCTCACCCTCGCCCAGTTCCTTGCGGATCGCGGCCAGCTGCTGGCGCAGCAGGAACTCCTTCTGCGTCTTCTCCATGCCCTCGCGCACGTCCTCGGCGATCTTGTCGTTGACCTCGACCTCGGCCAGATGCGAGCTGGTCCAGTCGATCAGCAACCGCAGCCGCTCGGCGACGTCGACCGTCTCGACCAGTTGCCGCTTCTGCTCGCTGGACAGGTAGGACGCGTAACCGGAGGTGTCCGCCAGCGCCGACGGGTCGGTCAGCCGGTTGACGTAGTCGACGATCTCCCAGGCCTCGCGGCGCTGCAGCATGGCCAGCAGCAGCTTCTTGTACTCCGACGTCAGCGCCTTGATTTCGTCCGTCGTCGGGGCCTCGGGCACCTCGGTCACCTCGACCCACAGCGCCGCGCCGGGCCCGGACGCCCCCGTCCCGATCTGGGCTCTGCGCTCACCGCGTACGACGGCCGCGGTGCCGCCGCCGGCGATGCGTCCGACCTGCAATATCTTCGCGATCACCCCGTGCGACGGGTAACGGTCGTCTAGCCGGGGCGCGATGAGCAGCTGCCCGGATTCACTTGCCTGGGCGGCGTCGATCGCCGCCCGCGCGGCCTCGTCGAGCGCGACCGGGACGACCATGCCGGGCAACACGATGGTGTCGGTGACGAACAGCACCGGCATTGACTTGGCTTCAGCCATCAATCCTCCAAAATCTGAGTCTGATGCGCTCAACCCAGCCCGGCCCCGGTTTGTTCCCCTGTAAGCCTCCGCTGCGGCTGAGTGCTGGCGATCACACTGGCCGTCTTGGATAATCGGCCCGTGCCGCTGACGCACCCCGCCCCGACCGCCCTTGACCCGGATGTCCTCGAATCCGCGGCCGGAGACCTCGCCTCCACCGGCGCAATCACCTTCCTCGTCGACGACGACGCCGTCACTTATGCCGTCGAGGGTTCGACGATCCGCGTCGGCGAGGGGCAGCGGAGCGGAGACGCCGTCGTGCGCCTTTCCCGGCGGGCGTGGGACGACATGGTCGGCCAGATCCGCACGGTCATCAACCTCCTGCTCAGCGACGAGTTGTCCTTCGAGCGGGGCGGCTTCGACCAGCTGGCCGACTGGGACCCGGTCCTGCGGTACCTGCACGCCGGCGTCCCGCCGTACGACCCGGCTCGGGCCGACTTGGGCGGGCGCGACCCGCTCGCCACGTTCACGCTCGACGCCGACGACGCCGAGTTGGCCGCTCAGTTACGGACCATGGGTTACCTGCACGTCAAGGGGGTCTTCGACGCCGACGAGATGCGGGCCGCCAACCGCGAGGTCGACCGCCTCGCGGCCCAGGCCCGACCCGGGGACGACCGTTCGTGGTGGGCCACCGCCGAGGACGGCGCGAGCGTGCTGTGCCGATTGGTCTACGCAACGCTGCGCTCGCCCGCCCTCGCCGCGCTGGAAAACGATCCCAGGGTGCGCCGGCTGGGCACCCTTATCGATCCCGCGCTGCGCACCGCGCCCGACCGGATGGAAGGCAGCGCGGTGTTGCTCAAAGTGCCCGGGAACACCAGCGGGCTGGCGAACATCCCATGGCATCAGGACTGCGGCATGGGCGGACACGCTCTCATGTGCCCCGCGGTCAGCATCGGCATTCAACTGACCGGCTCGGACGCCGGCACCGGCAACCTTCAGGTGGTACCGGGCAGCCACGGTCAGGCCATCCATTACCGGTGGGAACAACGGCTCCAACAGGTACCGGTGGTGAGCATCGACACCGCCCCCGGCGACGTGACCGTCCACATCCAGGACCTGATGCACGCCTCACCCCGGCCGACCGGCGCCGGCGGCCGCCGCACGATGTACGTCACGCACTATCCGCCGCAACTCTTCGAGCACATCGGGCCCGGCGAGGCCTTCAACGACCTGGTACGCAACCGCACCGAACGGGTCGCACGCCTGCGGTAGCGCCGTCACGCGGGCGGTTCGACAGGCCCCAGCCGCCGCAGCTGCGTCACATGCTTCGGTGAGAGCTCCTCGAGGCAGGTGACACCCAGCAGTCGCATGGTGCGGATCACCCCTTCGGCCAGGATGTCGATGGCGCGGGTGACCCCGGCTTCGCCGCCGGCCATCAACCCGTACAGGTAGGCCCGCCCGACGAGCGTGCACCGCGCGCCCAGCGCGACCGCCGCCACGATGTCCGCACCCGACATGATGCCGGTGTCCAGCAGGATCTCGGTGTCCTTGCCGAACTCACGCGCGACCGAGGGCAGCAGGTGGAACGGCACCGGGGCCCGATCCAGTTGGCGCCCACCGTGATTCGACAGCACGATGCCGTCGACACCGCGGTCGACGACGGCGCGGGCGTCATCGAGCGTCTGGATGCCCTTGACGACCAACTTGCCCGGCCACTGCGCCTTGATCCACTCCAGGTCGTCGAAGGTGAGGCTCGGGTCGAACATGGTGCTCAGGTACTCGGCGACGGTGCCAGGCCACCGGTCCAGCGACGCGAACGCCAGCGGTTCGGTGGTCAGCAGGTCGAACCACCACTTCGGATGCGGCACCGCATCGAGCACGGTGCGCAGCGTCAGCGTCGGCGGGATCGTCATCCCGTTGCGGTTGTCGCGCAGTCGGGCGCCGGAGACCGGGACGTCGACGGTGGCCAGCAGGGTGTCGAAACCGGCCTCGGCCGCGCGCCGCACCAACGCCATCGAGCGTTCGCGGTCGCGCCACATGTACAGCTGAAACCACTTCCTGCCCTGGGGAACGGCGGCCACCAGGTCCTCGATGGCGCAGGTGCCGAGAGTGGACAGCGAGAACGGAATGCCGGCCTTGGCCGCGGCCGCCGCGCCGGCGATCTCGCCCTCGGTATGCATCAGCCGGGTGAAGCCGGTGGGCGCGATGCCGAACGGCAGGACGACCGGTTGGCCAAGGACGTTCCAGCCGGCGGTGACGTTGGTGACGTCACGCAGGATCGTCGGGTGAAACTCGATGTCGCGGAAGGCCTGTCGGGCCCGCCGGAGGGAAAGCTCGTCCTCGGCGGCGCCGTCGGTGTAGTCGAATGCCGCCTTGGGGGTGCGCCGTTTGGCGATGCGACGCAGATCTTCGATGGTGTACGCGGCGTCGAGGCGGCGCCTGGTCGCGTCGAACTGCGGCCGCTTGAATTGGATCAGCGGCGCGAGGTCGCGCACCTTGGGCACTCGCCGTTGGACTCCCACCTGTGCCACCGTAGTCACATGGAATCGGCGAGCGACCCCTACGATCTGAATCGCTTCACCAAGGCCCAGGCTGCGGTCTACCCGCACGTCGTCGCGGAGTTGCGCGACGGCCGAAAACGCGGTCACTGGATGTGGTTCGTGTTCCCGCAATTGCGCGGCCTGGGTAGCAGTCCGACCGCCGATCGGTATGGCATCTCCTCGCTCGGGGAAGCCAAGGGCTATCTGCGCCATGACGTGCTGGGACCGCGGCTGCGCGAGTGCACCCGGCTGGTCAACGAGGTGCAGGGCCGGTCCGTCCGCGACATCTTCGGCTCGCCCGACGACCTCAAGCTGCGCTCGTCGATGACGCTGTTCGCTCACGCGACCGACGACAACGAGGACTTCGTTGCGCTGCTCGACAAGTACTACGACGGCCGGCAGGATCAGCTCACGCTGGAGCGCCTAGGACGGGCCTAAAATCCGCCAGCCGTGCGGTTCCACGACCAGCGTGTCCACCACTTCTTGCGGCGGGGCCGCCGAACCGCCGATGACCTTGCGGTGGGCCGTACCCAGCTCCGGCAGCGCCAGGCGCAGCGGCTCGTCGCCGATGTTCAGCGCGACCAGCAGCGCGTCGTCGCCGCTGCGGGTCTCGTACACGTAGTGCCGGTTCTCCAACCGCAGCGCGCTGGTCGTCGCCCTGTGCAGCCACGGGTGACGGCGACGCAGCCCAATCAGGTACTGGTGCAACGCCCACATCTGGGCGCCGAAGGCATCCAATTCCATTGGGGGAGCACTGAACTCCGGTCGCACCGCGTCGTCGCCGCCGTAGCGTTCCTCTTTGACGCCGCGCAGTCCCAGCTCGTCGCCCGCGTACACGCTGGGCACGCCGCCGACGGTCAGCAGGATCACCAGCGCGTGCGCCACGTGCTCCGCGCGCTCGAGGCGGCTGGCGATGCGGGTGACGTCGTGGTTGCCGACGAAGGTGAGCGGGGCGAAGGCGGCGACGAACTCGCCATGCCGCTGCAGCGCCCAGTCCAGTTCGAAGAAGTTGCCGTCGTTGAGGCTGCTCCAGATCGCCTTCCACAGCTCGTATTGGGTGGCCGAGTCGAAGGTGGCGGCTCGCACCACCGCGGCGTAGTCACCGTGGATGAGCTCGCCGACGAACCAGGCGTCCGGGAACCGTTCCCGCACCCGCGGCAGCGCGGACGCCCAAAAGTGTTCTGGCACAGAGTATGCCGCATCGAGACGCCAACCGTCGGCGCCGCGTTGCAGCCAGTGCGCCATCACGTCCACGACGTAGTCGGTCACTTCGGGATTGTCGTGGTTGAGCGTGATCAGCTCCGAGTGGCCCTCGAAGGTGTGGAAGCGCCCGGGGCGTCCGCGAAACCAGCGCGCGGCCGCCTCATTGCTCGGGGCTTGCTGATAGCGGCCGAAATCCACGCCGACGTGGTTGAACACGCCGTCGAGCAGGATGCGCAGACCACGGCGACGGGCCTCGGCCACGAGGTGGTCGAAATCGGCGTCGTCACCGAGCCGCGGATCGATGCGGTAGTGGTCGGTGGTGTCGTAACCGTGTGTGCGCGAGGCGAAGATCGGTCCCAGCGCGACGCCCGACGCGCCCAGTGCGATGGCGTGATCGAACCAGTCGACGAGCCGCCGCAGCCGGTGTTCGTCCGGCTGCGGCGGCTCCGACACGGGAAAGGCGCCGACGAACCCAAGCGGATAGACCTGCCACCAGATCGCGTGTTCGACCCAGGCCGGTGCCGTCACTGCGTCAGCCGACGGTGGTCAGCGCTTGGGAGGCGACGAGGGCTTGCGCCACGCCGGAAATGATCGCCGCGGCCTTCAGCGCCTCCTGGATGCTCTCCCGGGTGGCACCGGCCTCGCGCAGCGTGTGCTCATGGGAGGCCACGCAATCCGGGCATCCGTTGATCGACGACACCGCGAAGCACCACAGCTCGAAGTTGGCCTTCGCCACCCCGGGGTTGGCGATGATGTTCATCCGCAATCCCGCGCGCAGGTCGTCGTACTTGCCGTCGAGGAAGCCCCGGCCACGGTAGAACACGTTGTTCATGCCCATGATCGATGCGGCCCCCAGCGCCGCGTTGTATGCCTCGGCGGACAGGACGTCGGCCGCCTCGGCGCCGATCTCGCTGATTACCTGGGTGTTTCGCGTCGCCGCGGCGCAGGCCAGCAGGGTGCCCCACAGCTGTTCCTCGTTGAGCTCGGTCGTGCGCGTGATCGAGCCCAGGTTCAGCTTGAGGTCCTTGGCGTACTCGGGTAGCGCCTCCTTGAGATTCTCTACGCTCATCTCGCCTCCTGATCAGACCCTATGGGATCGGGCCGACTAAGCCGAGGCCTTGAGCAGCTCGGTCGCGTTGAGCGTCGGGTCGCCCTTGCGCCAGTTGCAGGCGCACAACTCGTCGGACTGCAGCGCGTCCAGGACCCGCAGCACTTCCTCCACGTTGCGTCCCACGGATCCCGCGGTAACCGAAACGAATTGGATCTCGTTGTTGGGGTCCACCAGGAAGGTCGCCCGGTCGGCGACGCCGTCGGCGTTGAGCACGCCGGTGGCCAGGCTCAGCTCGCGCTTGATGTCCGAGAGCATGGGGAACGGCAGCTTCTTCAGGTCCTCGTGCTGGGCGCGCCAGTTGAAGTGCACGAATTCGCTGTCGATCGAGACGCCCAGCACCTGCGCGTCGCGGTCGGCGAATTCGTCGTTGAGCTTGCCGAACGCGGCGATCTCGGTCGGGCACACGAACGTGAAGTCCTTGGGCCAGAAGAACACAACGCGCCACTTGTCGGCGTGGTCCTCGCTGGTGACGGTGGTGAAGTAGTCTTCGGGCTGCTGGGCGTCGACCTTGGACAGGTCGCCCGCGATCAGCGCGGTGAGCTCGTAGGCGGGGAACTGGTCGCCGATGGTCAGCAGAGGCATGTCGCTCCTTTATTGGATTTACTCAAGATTAGCCTTCCTCGCCCATCGTGCCCGGTTAACCGGCCTGAAGTAAAGGTGATATTTCCCACTACACTTATAGGTATGCCCGATAGGATCTATCAGCCCACGATCGCCGGCCTGCGCGCGTTCGCCGCCATCGCCGAAAAGCGTCAGTTCAGCTCCGCCGCAACCACTCTCGGTGTCAGCCAGTCCACGCTGTCGCAGGCGCTCGCGGCGCTGGAGGCGGGACTCGGCACCCAGCTCGTCGAGCGCTCGACGCGGCGTGTCTTCTTGACGCCGGCGGGCGCGGAGCTGCTGCCGCGCGCCCTGGCCGTCATCGAGGCGATGGATGGGTTCACCGCCGCCGCCGCGGGATCATCGGATCCCCTGCGCGCCGGGATGCGCTTGGGGCTGATTCCGACGGTGGCGCCCTACGTCCTGCCGACCGTGCTGGCCGGCCTCGCCGAGCAATTCCCCGGAGTGGCGTTGCGGGTGACCGAAGACCAGACCGAGCGGCTGATGACGGTGTTGCGCGAGGGGGCGCTGGATGCCGCGCTGATCGCGTTGCCCGCCGACGCGAGCGGGGTCACCGCGATCCCCATCTACGACGAGGATTTCGTCCTCGCGCTACCGCCCGGACATCCGCTGTCGGGCAAGCGCCGGGTTCCGGCGACGGCGCTGGCCGACCTGCCGCTACTGCTCTTGGACGAGGGGCACTGCCTGCGCGATCAGGCGCTGGAGGTGTGCCACAAGGCGGGCGTGCGCGCGGAGCTGGCCAACACGCGGGCGGCGTCGCTGGCCACCGCGGTGCAATGCGTGACCGGCGGGTTGGGGGTCACGCTGATCCCGCAGAGCGCCGTGCCGGTGGAGGCGACGCGAAGCCGCCTCGGCCTGGCGCAGTTCGCCGCGCCCCGCCCCGGACGGCGCATCGGCCTGGTGTACCGGTCGTCCAGTGGCCGTGACGAGTCCTACCGCCGGCTGGCGAAGACCATCGGCACCTTGATCAGCGGCCGGCACGAGGTGCGGCTGGTCAAATAGCACGGGCGCCGACGGTAGGTTCTGCCTATGGAAAAGGTCATCGCCGTGCTCATGCGTTCCGATTCGGACGACCGGTGGTGCGCCCGCCAGCGCGGCCCCGTCGCCAACTCGCTGCTGGAGCTGGGCCTGCCGGGTTTGTCGGTCAACGTTCGCGACGACGCGGTGCGCCATTCGCTGATGACGCTGACGACGCTGGACCCGCCGGTCGCCGCGGTGGTGAGCATGTGGACCCAACAGTGCTACGGCGAGCAGATGACGGCCGCGCTGGCCCTGCTCGAGGCCGAATGCGAACACCTCGCCGCCTACCTGGTGACCGAATCGGTTCCGCTGAAGGCGCCGGCGACCGAATCGGGCACTCGCACAACGGGTCTGGCCAACATTGCGCTGCTGCGCCGACCCGCGGGCCTGGACGAGGGCAGCTGGCTGACCCGGTGGCAGCGCGACCACACCTCGGTGGCCATCGAGACGCAGTCGACCTTCGGCTACACCCAGAACTGGGTGGTGCGGACCCTCACGCCTGACGCTCCGGGAATCGCGGGCATCGTCGAAGAGTTGTTCCCCGCGGAGGCGATCACCGATCTCCAGGCGTTCTTCGGGGCCGCCGACGACGACGACCTGCAGGACCGCTTGGGCCGAATGGTCGCCAGCACCACGGCGTTCGGCGCCAACGAGAACATCGACACCGTCCCCACCAGCCGCTACGTCTTCAGGACACCGTTCATCGAGGAACTCACATGACAACTCTGCGCGACGCCGTGGCGCTGGCCGCCGCGGAAAATGGGCTGGCGGTGGTGTCCACCGTTCGTGCCGACACCACGGTGCAGGCCTCGCTGGTCAACGTCGGCCTGCTGGCGCATCCGGAAACCGGCCAGGACGTCCTGGGCTTCACCACCTACGGCAAGGTGAAGTTGGCCAACCTCCGGGAGCGGCCGCAGCTGGCGGTCACCTTCCGCGCCGGATGGCAGTGGGCGACCGTCGAGGGCCGGGCGGAGCTGGCCGGCCCGGACGACGCCCCGCCCTGGCTCACCACGGACGACCAGCTGCGGCTGTTGCTCCGCGAGGTTTTCACCGCCGCGGGCGGCACCCACGACGACTGGGACACCTACGACCGCGTCATGGCGCGGGAGCGGCGGGCCGTCGTGCTGATCGCGCCGACCCGCGTCTACAGCAACGGCTGACCTCGTTAGGCTGCAGCCGTGACGCTGCAGATCGATGACGAGAAGCGGGTGCGCACCCTCACGCTGAACCGGCCCGAGGCGCTCAACGCATTCAACGAGGCCCTGTACGACGCCACCGCGGAAGCGCTGCACGCCGCCGCCGAGGATCCCGAGGTCGCCGTGGTGCTCCTCACCGGCGCGGGCCGCGGCTTCAGCGCCGGCACCGACCTCGCCGAGATGCACGCGCGCATCACCGATCCGGGTTTCACCCCCGGCAAGCACGGGTTCACCGGACTGATCGATGCCCTCAGCGCCTTCCCCAAGCCGCTGATCTGCGCGGTCAACGGCGTCGGAGTCGGCATCGGCGCGACGATCCTGGGCTATGCGGATCTGGCGTTCATGTCGTCGACCGCCCGCCTGAAGTGCCCCTTCACCAGCCTGGGCGTGGCGCCGGAGGCGGCTTCCTCATACTTGCTGCCCCAGCTGGTGGGCCGGCAGAACGCCGCCTGGCTGTTGATGTCCTCGGAGTGGGTCGACGCCCACGAGGCGTTGCGGATGGGCCTGGTCTGGCGAGTCTGCGACCCCGAGGACCTGTTGCCCGAAGCCCGTCGTCACGCGGAAGTCCTTGCCAGTCGACCCATTTCGAGCCTGATGGCGGTCAAGCACACGATGATGGAACCGGTTCGCCCCGAGATCAGGGCGGCGACCGCGCGGGAAAACGCCCACTTCGCCGAACTGATGGGGGCGCAGGCCAACGCCGCGGCCCTGGCGGAATTCAACAAGTCCCGCTGAGCGGGTGGCGCTTCAGAGCGATCGCGCGGTTTCCAGGTTGGCCGACGCGGCGATGATCGCCCGCAGCGTCCTCTTGCACCGCCCGCAGTCGCCGCCGGCCCCACAGGCGGCCGCAACCTCTTTGGAGGTGGAGGCGCCGCGCGCGACCACCTCGGACACCGTGTGATTGGTCACGCCGACACACAGGCACACGTACATCAGCGCATCCCCTGCATGCGGGCGGCATTCCCATCGTCGACGGCGTGGCCAAGCGAGCGCACTTCGTCCTCCCTCTCGGACCCCGTGTCACCGGAGTCGCCAGAAAAAGCGCCGAACTGAGACCCAGTATTAGTTGAGTCTAACCTAAGTTCGTTAGCGCAGTCTAACCTTAGTGGCCAGCAACGTCGGTCACTGGAGCCGCGCAGGACACCCACTGAGCACAGCCATACCTTGCTGGAAGATTGCACCTCGGCATGGCAAAGTGCGACTACGGCCCGACAAGGTGCGCGCAGCCCCGCGCACCCCGCCCGCGGCCGAGAACGACCACCGTTTACACGTCACGTAGGGGAGTGATCATGCAAGGGGATCCCGATGTCTTGCGCTTGCTCAACGAGCAGTTGACCGGCGAGCTCACCGCGATCAACCAATATTTCCTGCATTCCAAGATGCAGGACAACTGGGGATTCACCGAGCTCGCCGAGCACACCCGGGCCGAGTCCTTCGATGAGATGCGGCACGCCGAGGCGATCACCGACCGCATTCTGCTGCTCGACGGGTTGCCCAACTACCAGCGCCTCTTTTCGCTGCGCATCGGCCAGACGCTGCGCGAGCAGTTCGAGGCGGACCTGGCCATCGAATACGAGGTGATGGACCGGCTCAAGCCCGGCATCATCATGTGCCGCGAGAAGCAGGACACCACCAGCGCCAATCTGCTGGAAGAGATCGTGGCAGACGAGGAAAAGCACATCGACTACCTCGAGACGCAGCTCGAGCTGATGGACAAGCTCGGCGTGGAGCTCTACTCGGCGCAGTGCGTCTCGAGGCCGCCGAGCTAAGCCTCGGTCAGGCCCGGCCACATCGCACTGGCTGCAGTCTCGGGCGGGTCCACCTCTCGAAGCGGCCACGTTCAAACTCGGATGGCAGGGTAGCCGGCCGATTAGTCTCCCGGCATGGATCGCATCTGGCAGTGGGCATGGAATCGGTTCGGGACGCGATATTCGTGGGCGATCTATGCGGTCAGCGTCTCCGAGTTGCTGTCGGTCTACCTCGCTTTCTCGTTGCTGATCGTCGCGTTCGAGAGGTCCGATCACTACGTCGAGGCGGCCGCGGTGACCGTTGGCACCGTGCTGGTGATGGTGTACGTCACCAATCTCCCCGGACTGGGCGGAAGCCGTCTTGTTGAGCGGTGGGCGGCCGGGCGCCAGGTCGATCGGGCGAGGGCACTGGACGCCACGTACGCCTGGAGCCGGACGGCCGGGCCTCGGGGGGTGGCGACCAACGCCGTCTTCATCGCCGCGTTGTTCCTCATCGTGGGTGCCATCGCCGGGGCGACCGGGTCACGATTAGTCCAGTTCGCGATACTCGGCGCCGCCACAGGAATTTCGGTGGTGCTGATCGCCGTGCACAGCTACCCCGAAGGGGCCCTGCGGCCCGCCAGGGTTGCTCTCGCCGGTGACACCGGAATGGGTGACGCCATGCCCCGCTCTCGCCCGACTTTCGCCGCGTGGTCGAACGTGACCGTACTCGGGACCGCGTTCGTTTTCGCCATTGTCGGCGCGCTGTTCGCAGTCGCGATCGATCGGGTCCGGGAAGCCCCCGTCCTCCTCGTCGTCATCGGTTGTGGCTTGGTGCTCATCTTCGCGGTGCCGATCACCGTCGGCGCCTCGTTCGCCCCGTCCCTGCAACCCCTTCGCGACCTTGCTGCAGGAACCGAACGTGTTGCGGCCGGCAACTACAGCCAACGCCTCCCGGTGGTTCAAGACGACGATCTCGGCGCACTGGCGGCGTCCTTCAACCGCATGCAAGCGGGATTGGCCGAGCGGCAACGACTTCACGCGGCCTTCGGCACTTATGTCGATCCAGCCCTGGCGGCGCGCCTGCTGGAGCAGGGTGACGAT
The DNA here is from genome assembly GCF_010731655.1 of Mycobacterium paraseoulense. NCBI lineage: Bacteria > Bacillati > Actinomycetota > Actinomycetes > Mycobacteriales > Mycobacteriaceae > Mycobacterium > Mycobacterium paraseoulense. Next base: position 889,436 of record NZ_AP022619.1, read on the forward strand.
GTGTTCACGGGAGAACGGCGCCAGGTGACGGTGATGTTCGTCGACATCCGCGACTTCACGCCGTTCGCCGAGGCGAATACCGCCGAAGACACGGTGGCCCGCCTCAATGCCCTGTTCGAGATCGTGGTGCCTGCGGTTGTCGCCGCCGGTGGGCACGTCAACAAGTTCCTCGGCGACGGCGCACTGGCGGTGTTCGGCGCGCCGAACGACCTTGCGAATCATGCCGACGCCGCGGTGGGCGCCGCGGTGCTGATTCAGCGTCGTGTCGCCGAGCGATTCGGCGGCACACTTCGGATCGGCATCGGCATCAACACCGGCGCGGTGATCGCCGGCACCATCGGCGGCGGAGGCAAGCTCGAGTTCACCCTGATCGGTGACACCGTCAACGTCGCTGCCCGCGTCGAGCAGCTCACCAAGACCACGGGCGATGCGATCCTTCTCACCCGGCAGTCCGTCAACGCCATGGGTTCTCGACCATCCGCACTAATCGATCGGGGATCGCACGCCCTGAAAGGTAAGTCAGCCCCGGTGCAGGTCTTCGGCCTCGAGCAAGAGGCCGGCGCGCGGGTTGATTCCGCTGGTTAGGGGAGGCGGATCAAGCTCCGCGGACCACTTCGCTGCCGCGGTTAGATTGCCGTTGGTCAACCGTGGGCATCCCTGGGCAACGGTCGCCGACGGAAGGCAGGCATGACGAGCCCGGCAGCAATTCGAGGCAGTTCATCGACGGACGCCGCGCCCAGCGGCGCGCTGGGCGACCCGCAGCGACGCAATTTCATCTTCGTGGCGATCCTGCTCGGCATGCTGATGGCCGCCCTGGACCAGACGATCGTGGCGACCGCGTTGCCCACCATTGTCGCCAATCTTGGTGGCGCAGGCCATCAATCGTGGGTGGTCACCAGCTACTTGCTCGCCTCGACCATCATCACCGCCCTCGTCGGCAAGTTCGGTGACCTGTTCGGTCGCAAACGGGTGTTCCAGGCAGCCGTCGTATTCTTCGTCGCCGGATCGGTGCTGTGTGGGCTCTCGAGCTCGATGGGCATGCTGGTCGCGTCACGAGCGCTGCAGGGCATCGGCGGCGGCGGGCTCATGGTCACCGCCATGGCGCTGATCGGCGAGGTGATCCCGCTGCGGGACCGCGGCCGCTACCAGGGCGCGATGGGCGCGGTATTCGGCGTCACCACGGTGATCGGTCCCTTGCTCGGCGGCTACTTCACCGACCACTTCACCTGGCGCTGGGCGTTCTGGATCAACGTGCCGATCTCCGTTGTGGTCTTCTTCGTGGCGGCCGCCGCCATCCCGGCGCTCTCCGACCGCACCAAACCGGTCATCGACTACACCGGCATCCTGTTGGTCGGCCTGGGCGCCACCGGGCTGACCCTGGCCACCAGCTGGGGCGGCACCACCTACCCGTGGGGATCGCCGGTGATCATCGGCCTGTTCGCCGGCTCGGTGATCGCGTTGTGCCTCTTCGCCTGGGTGGAAAGCCGCGCCGCCGCGCCGATCCTGCCGACCCGGCTGTTCGGCAATCCGGTGTTCACCGTGTGCTGCGTCCTGTCCTTCGTGGTCGGTTTCGCGATGCTGGGCGCCCTGACCTTCCTGCCGACGTACATGCAGTTCGTCGACGGTGTCTCGGCCACCACGTCGGGCCTGCGCACGTTGCCGATGGTGCTCGGGATGCTGACCACCTCGATGGGCAGTGGCGTCATCGTCGGCCGCACGGGCAGATACAAGGTCTTTCCCGTCGCCGGTACCGCCGTCATGGCCGTGGCGTTCTTTCTGATGTCGCGGATGGACCCGTCGACATCGGTATTGGTTCAATCGCTCTTCCTTGTCATCCTGGGCGCCGGGATCGGGATGTGCATGCAGACGCTCGTCCTGATCGTGCAGAACACCGTGGGCTTCGACGACCTCGGCGTAGCGACCTCCGGCGTCACCTTCTTCCGCACGATCGGCAGCTCGTTCGGCGCAGCCATCTTCGGTTCACTGTTCACGAACTTCCTGCACAGCCGGATCGGCCCGGCGCTGGTGGCCAGCCGCGCGCCGGCCGCGGCCGCTGCGTCGCCCGAGGCGTTGCACCGATTGCCCCGCGAGGCGGCCGCTCCGATCGTCGCCGCCTACTCCGAGTCGCTCACCCACGTGTTCGGATGGGCGGTTCCGGTCGCGCTGGTGGGGTTCGTGCTGGCGTTGTTCCTGCGGGAGGTCCCCCTGCGGGAACTGCACGACAGCACAATCGATCTCGGCGACGCGTTCGGCATGCCGAACACCGAGACCCCGGATCAGATGCTGGAGGGCGCGGTCGAACGCATGCTGCGCGGCGTGCCCGGCATGCGATTGCGCAGCATCGCCATGCGGCCCGACTGCCGACTCGACGTGGCCGGCTTGTGGGGCGTCCTGCGCATCAACCGCTACGGACAGATGTACGGCACGGCCCGGCTCACCGACATCGCCGACTACCTACGGATACCGTTCGAGGTCTTGGAGCCCACCTTCTCGCGCCTGATCGCGACCGGATACGCCCGGGGCGACGGCAACCAGTTGTGGCTGACACCCGCGGGGGCCCAGCAGGTGGACTACGTGCACTCGCTGCTGGTGGGCTGGCTGGTCGACAAGCTCGCCCGGTCACCGGGATTCGACGGACGGCCGGATCGTCGCGTGGTCGAAGCGGCGCTGAATCGGGTCGCGGGTCGCGTTCTGGCGCAACGGGACTGGAACGACGACCGTCCCACCACGAAGATCCCGGTGCCCACACCCTGAAACGGGCGCTCCGGGCGTACCATCACGCCATGAGCCGAATCGGAACATTTGCTGACGACGACCTGGCCGGCTGGTTCGCGAAGTCTCCGGACATCGGCGGCGCACTCGGCGGCTTCAGCAACGCGGTCTACACCAAGAACCGGTTGCCGCTGCGCACCCGCGAACTGGCCCGCGCCGTGATCGCCCACCGCAACGAATGCGTCGTCTGCGTCAACACCCGTGACGAGGACGGGCCCTCCGCCGGTGTCGACGAAGAGCTCTACGACCACGCCCGGGAGTGGCGCACCTGGCCCGGCTACAGCGAGCAGGAGCGGCTGGCGGCCGAGTTCGCGGACCGATTCGCCACCGACCACACCGCGCTGCGCGACGACGAGGATTTCTGGAGCCGTTGCTCCGAACACTTCTCCGACGAGTTGCTGGCCGACTTGGCCCTGTCGTGCGCGCTGTGGGTCGGCATGGGCCGCGTGTTGCGGACCCTCGACATCGGCCAAGCCTGCAAGCTGACCATCCCCAGCCGCGCATAGCCGACCCCACGCCGCGGGCATTCGTGGGCACAAACCGCGGCACCGCGGTGTTGCTCGGTGGGTGAAGATTCGTTTCGGCGTCGGCCTGGGTGCGGACACCGCTCCAGATCAGTTGGGCCCCATCGTAGATCACCTGGAGACCAGCGGGGTCGACTCGCTCTGGTTCTCCGAGCTGGTATACACCCCGGCGGTCGATCCGGTGGTGGGGATGGCCTACGCGCTCGCCAGGACGACCCGGTTGAAGGTCGGCACCTCGGTGGCGGTGCTTCCGGGGCGGCACCCGGTATTGGTCGCCAAGCAATTGGCCTCCCTGGCGGCCCTGGCGCCCAAGCGGGTCCTTCCCGTCTTCGGCCTACGGTCGGCGATCCCGGCCGAACGTGAGGTGTTCGTGGTCCCCGACGGAGAGCGGGCCGCGGTGTTCGAGGAGTCGCTGCGGGTGCTGCGCTCGGCGCTGGTCGAGGATGCGGCCGACTACAGCGGCAGGTATTTCACCGTCAGTGGCGCCGCGGTCATGCCGCGGCCGAACCCGCCGCTGGACATCTGGTTGGGCGGCTCGGCGCCGGCGGCGTTCCGGCGCATCGGCGCGCTGGCCGACGGCTGGTTGGGCAGTTTCTTGACCCCGGCGGAGGCGCGGGCGGGCCGGGAGGCGATCGAACAGGCCGCGGCGCAAGCGGGCCGGCACATCGATCCCGATCACTTCGGGATCTCATTGGCCGTGGTGGACGGCGCCGGCGGCGAGCTACCCACGGGCCTGGCCGCGGCGGTCCGGAGCCGGCGGCCCGACGTCGACCCCGCCGAGCTGATCGCCGCCGACTGGGATCAGCTGCACCGACAACTGGACGCCTACATCGACGCGGGACTGACGAAATTCGTCATTCGGCCGGCGGGCGGCGCGCCGTTGGACGGTTTCCTCGATCGGTTCGTCACCGAGCTGCTCGGCCGCCAGAACTGAATTCGCCGGCGGAACCGCCTCGAGCCTGCACAATGGCTGCCATGACCGGCACACCGCTTGCCGCCGCGGCGATCGCCCACCTGGAGGCCGAGGGCGTCGACACCGTGATCGGCACGGTCGTCAACCCCGCCGGGCTCACCCTGGCCAAGACGGTTCCGATCCGGCGGACGAACACGTTCGCCGACCCCGGCCTCGGCGCCAGCCCCTCGTGGCACGCCTTCGCGATCGACCAGACCGGTATCGCCTTCACCGGCGAGGTCGGCGTGATCGGCGACCAACGCGTCCGCATCGACCTTTCGGCCCTGCGCATCGTCGGCGACGGGCTCGCGTGGGCGCCCGCCGCGTTTTTCTCCCAGGACGGTGCACCCGTCCCCGCCTGCGCCCGCGGCGCGCTGAGCCGGATCGAGGCCGCGCTCAGCGAAGCCGGGATCGAGGCGATGATCGGGCACGAGGTCGAATTTCTCCTCGTCGCTCCCGACGGTGACCGCCTCCCGTCGACGTTGTGGGCGCAGTACGGCCTCGCCGGCGTCCTGGAGCACGAAGCGTTCGTCCGGGACGTCGTCCGGTCGATGGCCGCGGCGGGAATCGCGATCGAGCAGTTTCATCCCGAGTACGGTCCGAACCAGTTCGAACTCTCCCTGGCGCCACAATCCCCGGTCGCCGCCGCCGACCAACTGGTGCTGGTGCGGCTCATCGTCGGGCGAGTGGCCCGCCGCCATGGGGTTCGCATCAGCCTGTCACCCGCACCGTTTGCCGGTGGCGTCGGATCCGGTGCGCATCAACATTTTTCGCTGACCATGCCGGAGGGCCCCCTGTTCTCCGACGGCCCGTGCGCCCGGGGCATGACGGCGGCGGGGGAGAGCGCGGTGGCGGGGGTGGTTGCCGGACTGCCGGAGGCGCAGGGCGTCCTGTGCGGCTCGATCGTGTCCGGCTTACGGATGCAGCCCGGCAATTGGGCCGGCGCGTATGCGTGCTGGGGGACCGAGAACCGCGAGGCGGCGGTGCGATTCATCGCGGGTGGTCCGGCCAACCCCCGGGGGGGAAACGTCGAGGTGAAGATCGTCGACCCCTCCGCAAACCCCTACCTGGCGTCGGCGGCGATCCTGGGGCTTGCGGTGGATGGAATCAAACGCCGGGCCGCGCTGCCACCGGAGATCACGATCGACCCGACGGCGCTGTCCGATTCCGACCGGGTGCGCGACGGCGTCGTCGGCCTGCATCGGGGGCAGGCCGAAGTGATTGCCGCACTGGACCGTTCGGAGTTGCTGCGGGGCATTCTGGGCGACGCCGCGGTCGACATGGTGGTTGCGGTCCGCCGTCTCGAACACGAACGCTACGGCGGCCTCGACACCGAGCAACTTGCGGACAAGTTTCGCATGGCCTGGAGCCTGTGACGGGTCCCGCGATGACGTCCGACGCGCTGGCCCAGCACATCGGCGAAGTGACGCTGATCGATCAACACGTCCACGGTTGCTGGTCGGCGGCGGGGGATCTGCGGCGGTTCGAGAACGCGCTCAACGAGGCGAACACCGAACCCATCGTGGGCTCGGGTTTCGACTCGCAACTCGGCTTCGCGGTGCGCGCCCACTGCGGGCCCGTCTTGGGCCTGCCCAAACACGTTGATCCGCAATCCTATTGGGAGCACCGCAGCCGGCTCAGCGAGACGGAACTGGCCCGCACATTCCTGCCGGCGGCGGGAGTGAGCGATTGGCTGGTGGATACCGGGATAGCCGCCGACACCGCGAGCCTGGCCCGCATGGCCGAACTGTCCGGCGGCCGCGCGCACGAGGTCGTTCGCTTAGAGGAGGTGGCCGAGCAGGCCGCGCGCACGCCGGGCGACTACGCGGCGGCGTTCGACGACATCCTTCAGCGGCGCGCGGCGAGCGCGGTCGGCACCAAGTCGATCCTGGCCTACCGGGGCGGGTTTGAGGGGGACCTGAGCGAACCGTCGGCCGGGCAGGTCGCCGAGGCCGCCGGCCGGTGGCGCGACGACGGCGGTATCCGGTTACGGGACCGGGTGCTGCTGCGTTTCGGGTTGCATCGCGCGCTGCGGCTCGGCAAGCCGCTGCAGTTCCACGTGGGACTCGGCGACCGTGACTGCGACCTCCACAAGACCAACCCGCTGCTGTTGCTCGACTTCTTGCGGCGGTCGGGGGACACCCCGATCGTGTTGTTGCACTGCTACCCCTACGAGCGCGAGGCGGGCTATCTGGCGCAGGCCTTCAACAACGTCTATGTCGACGGCGGGTTGAGCGTGAACCAGCTCGGAGCGCGGGCACCGGCATTCGTCGCCCGGCTGCTGGAGCTGGCGCCCTTCGGCAAGATCCTCTATTCGTCGGACGGGTTCGGCCCCGCCGAACTCCATTTCCTCGGTGCGGCATTGTGGCGCAAGGCAATTCATCGCGTTTTGGGTGATTTCGTTGCCGATGACGACTGGAGCGAGCGTGACGCGATCCGGGTGGTTGACCTGATCGCGCACGACAACGCCGCCGGGCTCTACGGCGTTTGACCCCTGGCGACGGCGGGGTATACGGGCGGTTATGCCGACCGCGAGGGGTGTCTTGGATTGGGCCCGCGACAAAGTCGTGTCGTGGGTGCCCAAGGCCGACCTCGACCAGCGGGACCCGGACTACATCCGCGACCAGCTCCCCGGAACGTGGCTGCTGGCGTCGTTCTACTTCCGGGCGGACGTGCGGGGCATGCATCGCATTCCGGCCGAGGGGCCGGTGTTGCTCGTCGGCAACCACAGCGGCGGCAACGTGCCGCCCGACACCTTCGTGTTCACGCTGGCCTTCTGCTCCTATTTCGGCGTCGAACGGCCCTTCTACCAATTGGCCCATAACCTCGTCGTGTCCGCACCGCCGCTGGGCTGGCTGCGCAAATTCGGCACGGTCGCGGCCAACCCCGAGAATGCCCGCCTCGCATTGGATTCCGGCGCCGCGCTGCTCGTCTACCCCGGCGGCGACTACGAGGTGTTCCGGCCCTCGTGGGAACGCCACAAGGTCGATTTCGGGGGGCGCATGGGCTACGTCAAGCTGGCCCGGGAGGCGGGGGTGCCGATCGTCCCCGTCGCCAGCGTCGGGGGCCAGGAAAGCGCGTTGTTCCTCAACCGCGGGCAGTGGCTGGCCAAGTTGCTGATGGCCGACCGGTTGCTGCGGCTGAAAAGCGTCCCGATATCGCTGGCGCTGCCCTGGGGGCTCAACATCAGCGACCTGGCGGGCCACATTCCGCTGCCGACCAAGATCGTGATCGAGGTCCAGGACCCGATCGAGGTCGACGGTGACGACCAGGCGGTGCACGACAAGGTGATGGCCAGCCTGCAGGGCGGGGTCGATCGGCTGGCCGCCGAACGGCGATTCCCGGTGATCGGCTGATGCGCGTCCAACGCCGTTGCGTCATCAACGCTCCCCGCTCCGCGGTGTGGAAGATCGTCAGCGACCCCGACTGCTACCCGTCGTTCATGACCAATCTGGAGCGGTGGGAGTCGTCGAACGACAAGCCGTCCGGTGTCGGCGCCCGCTACACCGTGCATTGGAAGATCGGCTCCGTCCCGGTCGGCGGGCTGATCGAGGTGGTCGAGTTCGACGACGACCGCGACCTGGCCTTCGTGGGACTGACCGGCATCACGCTGCGCGGGCGGATACGCCTACGCGATGCCCGCGACGGCCGGACGAAGGTGACGTTTCGCCTGTCGTACCAGGCGCCGGGCGGGCTGCTCGGCTATATCGCCGACCGGATCGCCGTGCGCCAGGTGGGCCGCACGCTCGCCGATACGTTGAAGCGGCTCAAGAAACTCGCCGAGTCGTAACCGGGCAGCGGGAGTCGCTCGGCGCCGGGCTCAGAATCCGGCGCTGCCCGACGGCTTGAGCACGAATCCGTGCTGGCCGCTGGGTGTCAAGGCATGCGTCCCAAGCGGAGTTTTGGCCCACAGGTGCCGATTGCCACAACGCGCGCTGTCCGTTCGCCGTGTTGCCGAGGATGACCACCCGCCCGGCGGCAACGATCATCGCGCCGGCACGGTCAACTCGACGTGCTCCTGGTGTGTAGCGAAAACTCGTCAACTACCGGTGATGCGCACGCGCTGCTGCAACAAATGCGACTCTGCTTCATGGCGACGCGATGAGCGTGCGACCCTCGTCCTGGCAACCGGCGATGAAGTCCGGCGGGGAGTCGACTCGGCCTATCTTCCCGCTCTTCAGATCGCTCATCATCACTCTTTGGCAGTACTGGCCTAAGTCGGTGCTGGGGTTCAATTGCACGTGGTACTGCTGGACCTGCTCCTCAATGGCCTGCTTGCCTTGTCCATAAGACGGCGAGCTGGGATCGGCCCAAGCAGCAGGCGCGAATACGAAGGCGACGGCACCAATAACCGCTGCCAGAGTCAATCCGCGACTGCCGCCCATGGTGGAAATCCTACTATCCGAATCGTCTCTAACCAGCCCCGACTGTTATGTGACAGCTATGAGTACTTAGAAGGTCCACGACCCTGAGGGTTGGAGCACAAAACCTCGGTTCAGGATTGGGTCGATGCAAGCCGTAAGACGGCCGACGCCCACCACGCAGGTGATGTCTGCTTTGGTGAGTTTTTGACCGACTTTGAGCAGCGGCGAGGTGATGATTGGACATCCTGTGCCCTTCTGAAATGTGTAGGGGCCGAGGTCCGTCGGAAGCGATGTTGGTGATCCAATCACCGAACAGCCATCGCTGCCCACTGGAGCGTTCTCAGGCAAGCCAGGTAGCGGTCCATTACAGCTTGCGCTGACGTGATCAGCCGGCTTGGCCGGATTAGGCAAGATGCACTGCAGCCCGTCAGGGGTGGCGAAGTAGGTGGCGCCACCAGCGCGGGCGGCGGAGGTATAGGGGCCGGGATCGACGGGTTGAAACGAGTTCAGGTCGGGAAACTGTGGAGGCGTGGCCGTAGCGACGCCGGGTGTGGAGCGCGAACAACCCAGCCCCAGAACCGCAACGACCCCCGTCATCACCGCTATGGCTACCTTGCCTAGCACCCCGTGTCGCCTTCCTAGTGTTGGACGCCGAAGCTGGTCGTCCACGTGTTGGGATCGTAGATCGGCCCTGGCGGCCATGTGCTGACTCTCAGCTGAACAGTCTCCAGCCCAGTCGCCGGGTTGAGGGATGTGCCGGTCACGGTGGGGCCGTAGACGGTCGGAAGCTTGTCGGGGCCGATCAGCGTTTGGGGCGTGGCGCCCATCAGTCCTTGTGGGGTTGCGGCGGTTATGGCCTGCACGGGTCCGCCGTTGGTTGCGCCGACAAGCATGAAGCCGCCGCCCTGAAGGGCAACTACTTGGCTCTCGCGGTCACCGGGCAGGCTGACATTGCCGACGCGCTGCAACGAATTGACCCAGCTATTCGGTTTCGACGGATCGATGGGTCCCGACACCCATAAACCCCGGTTGGTATCACCTACTCGGTTGCTGGTGTTGCCGATGATGACCATCTGTTTGGTGGCGGGATCGTAAACACCGCTCGCTTGGTAAATCCCGGGCAGGTCACCGACTTTGACGGGGTGTGCAGGGTCGGTGTAATCCCACACCGATCCATTCGTTGCGTACTCGTTGACCCCATCTTGGACACTCCCGTCCGGGTGGCTGAAGAACGCGTACCGGTGGCCGTCAGGTCCAAGCGCTGTTCCGGTGGGAAGTGGCCGCGTGCCCGGGGGTCCTTGGGCGAGTTCCGAAGCCGGACTGCGTGGAAAGCCGTCTCGCGGATCACCCCCGAAGGTGGGGCCTTGGCCATCTTGGAACTGGTCCTGTAGGTCATAGGTGTTCTGCTCATGTCGGGGTGGGCCGGCGGGACCAGTGATCCGAGGATCGGGGGCAGGCCCCTGTCCGTCCCCGAAACCAGCAGGCTTGAACTCGCTGACCGCTTGAGCATCCTGGGGAGTGAGGTTTCCGTTAGCTTGGGCTTGACGCAGCGATCTGGTGTAGACGTCGCGAATCGATTTCATCTGGTTAAGAGCATCGCGGGTGTCGTCGGCGGCGTCGGCTTTCGCGTCGTTGATTAATGACTCCAACTGGACCCGGCTCTTCGGGTCCAAGGACTGCTGTAAGTCCTTCTTAGCCGCGCCGATGAGTTTGTCGAGCAGCTGCAATTGCCGTTCTAGTGTGGCGATCTCTCCGGCGCCTTCCTTTTGCGCCGCGGCCAGCATGCCGGCGATGTTTTCTAGGTCCCAGCCGATCTTCGGAAGCTGTTCGGTCTGAATGCCAAGGGATTTGGTGAGGCGCTGCACTTCGGCCGAGCCGTTGATTGGATGATCACCATCCTGGTGATTCCAGGCCGCGTCGAAGCGATTACGGGCTTGCTCGAATGCGTGCTCGGCTTCAGCGGAGCATCGGCCGGCGGCATGGAAGGCTTCCGCCAATTGGGAAATTTGAAAAGGGCTCCCGGCCTGCAGGCTTCGGTTGATTTCCCAGGGATCACCGCCAGCCTGGCCGATCAGATCGGCGACGCTGAGCCAGACAAGCTGCATCGAACCGCCCCAGAATGCTTCGTGTTCGCCCGACTAGCCATCGACCGTACTCCCGCGAGGAGGCGCTGATGGCGCTTCTTTCCAAAGCGTCCCGTTGCGCTCGCCGAGGAGCTGGTCGATCGGCGCGGTACTTGGTAGGCGGTCAGAGAGCTGACGAGCCGCCTGCCGCGCAAGAGTCGCCAGCCGCAGTAATCAAACGTCCTGGGCGCCAGCGTCTCGAGACTTTCGTTCTCGGCTTCTAGAGATCGCTGCGGAACTCTTTGCTTCATAGGCCCCGACGCCTACCGACTGTCAGCAACTGCGCGGGCGCGTCGATGACCACGATTGCATCATGGGCACTCGCCGTTGTGGACCAAGAAGCAGTCCGGGCACACCTCGTGAGACCTCGGGCCGCGGCGCGGTGTTGGCACCAAGACGGACATCGCCAAGTGGCGGGTAGTGGAGGAGTTCCCGGTAGGACGCAACGAACTCCCCGAGAATCATGGAAGTCGAATCGGCACGGGCGGCGATCTGCCTTACGCGCCGGGAGCTAGATTTATGGCCAAATAGCAGCAGTTTAGTCCGCTCGGTGATCGGCTCAACCTAGTTGTCGCCCAATGTGATCGGGCAGCAACTGGTTCCCGAACCGTCAGCGCGTAGAAGCGCTCATGCGGCACGAGCAGCTGCGCTCGCCAAGAACAGGTGTCGATGGCGCCGCGGACCGAACGTTACGCGCGGCCGGGTTAGCGTCTCGGGCCCCGTAGCCTGATCAGAGGTCTCCGCGTTTTGCTCGCTACTGAGCGCCGCCGTATGGGCCTCGCCGCGGGCTAGAGCCACTATCGCGACGATCACCACGATCACGGCCGACGCCAGGACGATCATGCCCACGCCATCGGCGTTGAGGGTCTCGCCGAGCACCACGATGCCCAGAACCGATGCCACCGCTGGTTTGGCCACGGTCACCGACGGCATTGAGGCGGTCAGCGCACCCGCGCGAAACGATGACTGCTGAAAGATCATCCCCGCCAACGCCGCCAGTATCCAGACATAGAACTCTGGCGCGCACAGCAGCGCCCCGAAACCATGTCCGGCCGCCGCGACGACAGCTTTGGTTAGCACCGCGAACAGGGCCAGCGACGAACCGGCCACCACCGCCAGCAGTACAGCCGCCCGCGGACCGGGCCAAATGCGCGCACCCAGGACACAGCACACCAGTAGCGGACCCAACACCAGGGCCACCACAGTCCAGGTTGTCAGCGACCCCTGCGACTGCCCGGCCTTCGGGTCGCCAACCGTGACGACCATCGCCAAAGCGACGGCGAGCACCGTCGCCCACATCCACTGCCAGCGGGTCACCCGCTGATGGGTCAGCCGCGCATTGACCGGCAGGGCGAAGAGCAGCGCCGTCACCTGCAGCGCCGTCACCAACATCACCGACCCGAGCTCCAGCGCGGCGGCTTGCAGGCTGTAGTTGGCAACGGCTCCCCCGCCGCCGAGCCACCACCGGGAGTCGCGCAACGACATGCGGAACAACTCCCAGTGGCCGACTGGTCCGTCGGTGACCTCATGCGCGGACTGTTGACGGCTCACCGCGCCGATCGCGGATGCCAGCGCGGCGCACAGGGCGAGCACAACCGCGATATCCGACTTCAACACGGGACCTCCTCAAGATGCCGAGATCACTTCGGGCTAGACCCCGAAGTAGACGCCGTACCTGCTCGTCGCGAGCGCTTTCAACAGCCACAGGACCAGCCCGGTCCCCGCCAAGGTGCCCAGGGTCACGGTCACGATGAAGGCGACCCGGAAGCCCGTGGAGAGCGCCGACCGGAGAGGGTTCTGCTGGTCGACGGCTGTCGACGGGCGGATGTTACTGGCGGTCATGGCATTCACCTCGTTGGCTTCCTTCGGTCATGTGCATTGTCGTGGCCTAGTTCACGACGAATTCATAAGGAAATGGTCATGGACGAGGCACTGCTTCCGGAATGGCCGGGAAGCCAGATTGGGCTGCCTCTAGAGATAGGGTTTCCTATCCATTCAGCAAGCAATGGCGTGATCGAGTGCGACCAGCGTCGGTTGAGGCGCCCGCCCTGAAGTTGTCAGACGACCGCACCCGAAATCTCTGCTGTGGCGCCGCGGTTACCCGTCTCGAGTACCGTCGTCGCGCAGCATCGCGAGCGTGACCGCCCCGCGTCGGAGGGCCTCGTTGGCCAGACGGACCCGGCGATTACCGTCGGCAGGGATAGCGAAACTTGTCGTACAGATTTTGAAGACGTTGTTCGATGGCGGCCGGCTGCATTGCGGCCCAGCCGGTCGATACCGACAACTCTTGGTGCGAAGCGCAGGGCTTGCAGAAGGGCGTCAGACCATCCCTGTGGCGTCAAACACCCAGCTAGTGTCCGCGCTCGCCAGGTTCTCGAAGTGGTTCGGGGGAGCGAAGGCCACCAGGCTGTTCATGTCCCAATAGTCTTTCCAGACGGTGATCTTGCCGTCCGCGACCTCGTGGACCGTGACGAATCTCAGCACACCCTGCTCGCCCGACGTGAACGTCCACGTCTCGGAATGCTCGTACATGACGTCGGAACCGTTGGACACCAGCACACCGTCGTGGTTTTCGTAGCCCGCCAGCGGCTCGAGGCCCATCTTGAGCCGCTTGACGATGTCTTCCGGTCCGCGCGCCGACAAGGCCGGAACCGGCATGTCGACGTAGAGGCAGTCATCGGACAGGAAGGTCTTGACCGCGTCCCAGTCCCGCCGGGAGAGTGCCTGCCACAAACCGAGGACGACATCCTCGACCGAGATCATAGAAACGTCTGTCATAGCGCAAATAAACTCGGTAACCGGACGGGTGTCAACACCGCCGAGACGGTAGGGGATGAAATCCGTGAGCCGACGGACAACGACCCTGATCGCCTTGGCCGTCGGCGCAACGCCCGCCGGGATCTTACGGATTCGGGGACGCCGGCCACGAGTGTCGCGAACGGGTGGGCGGCCACGGCCACCGGCTGGTGCATGACGATTTGTGGGCGAAGAACCGCGGTTGCGTCGCCGGGACGGCGGCCGGCGACGAGGTGATCCGCGGCGAAGGCCTCGCCGCTAAAGCTCTCGGGCGGGCCTGGCAGTTGGCGGTCTTCGCCGCGGGCGCCGTGCCGACGGCGATCATTCTGGCGCTGTTTGCTTTCCGGTGGCGCGGTGGCGGTACGGCGCAGTGCAGCCCTAGCCGGTCACGCGGGCCATCGACCGCGCCGGCCCCAGTGCCACCGGCAGCGACGACCAGCCCCGCAGCACGCGCGTGTCGCGCCTGCTGCCGGCGCCCGCCGCGCGCACCTCGGGAAAACGTTCGAAGAAGGTCCGCAGTCCGACTTCGCCCTCGGCGCGCGCCAGCGCCGCGCCCAGACAGAAGTGCCGGCCTCCGGAGAACGCAAGATGTCTTCCCGCGTTGGCTCTTTCGATGTCGAAGCGGTGCGGTTCGTCGAAGACGGAGGGGTCGCGGTTGGCGGCGGCCAGGTAGACGAGCACCAAGTCGCCCCGGTCCAGCCGCTCGCCGGCCAGCTCGACCTCGCCCCGCGCCATCCGGGCGGTCAGCTGCACCGGCGACTCCAGCCGCAGTATCTCCTCGACGGCGTTGGGCCACAGGTCGGGCCGTCGGCGCAATGTGTCGAGGTGATCGGGAGTATCCAGCAGCATGCGAATCCCGTTGCCCAGCAGGTTGACCGTGGTCTCGAAGCCGGCCGCCAAGACCAGCCCGGCGATCGCTTGGAGCTCGCTGGCGTCCAAATAGGTTTCTGCCGAGCCGCTTTCGGCTATCTGGATCAGCTGGCTCATCAAGTTGTCGGTCGGTGCGCGCCGTAACTGGCTCAGGTGCCCGGCGAGCCAGGAGCTGAAGCCGGCGAGTCCGCGCTGCACGCGGCGGTACTGCTGCCACGTCAGCCCGATATCCAGGCTCGGTGCGGCGAGTTCACCGAATTCCAGGACGCGCGGCCGTTCCCGCTCGGGGACGCCGAGGATGTCGCTGATGATGGCGACCGGAAGCTGCGAACAATACCGGCCGACGATGTCGACGACCTGGGAGCCGCCCGACTCGGCGGCCAGCGAATCCAACAGTTCGGCCGCGGTCTGCTCGACCCGATCCCGCAACGCGGCGACCGCCCGGGGGGTGAAGACCGCCGAGACCGTCTTGCGGTAGCGCGTGTGGTCTGGCGGCTCGACGGCGAGCAGCGACGGCGCGCGGAGCGGGTGCAGCAGGTCGTCGCGGGTGCGGCGCTCCAGCCAGCGCAACGGCCGCGGCAGGTTCGCGCCGAACACCAGCACGCGGAAGTCGTCGGAGCGCAGCAACTCGTGGGCGAGCGCATGGTCGGCGGTGAGGTAACTGACGCGGCCCTTGACCAACGGCCCCGCGGCCCGAAGTTCGTCGTAGAAGGGCGCCGGGTTTTCGGCCACCCCGGGGTCGGCGATCAGCCTGGCGTGCAAGTCACCCCGCCGGACCCCGAGCGTCGCGACGCCCCGGATGAACCCGTGCATCGCCAACCAGTGCAATCGTTCCTTCACCGGCCCCTCCATCGATCGATGCCCCCGAGCCTAGGCCCGAACCCCCGGCCGGGTCAGCACTCCGCGATGATCTTGAATTCTGTCGTCACGGTTTTGTTGGGGTTGCTGCTGTTGATGCCGTAAGCGCTGCCGGTGATCGTGTACGCGTCGTTGGTGACGTCGGCGTGCGCGTCGCCCACGCCGCCTTCCCAGAAGCTGCCGGTGAACCCGTCGACGTTGCGGATCTTCACCCACTGGGGCATCACCCGGTAACCACTGGTCAGAACGACCGCCTCGACGCCGCCGTCACGGTCCTTGATGTCGATGGTGCGGTACTGCTGGGTCTGGCTGCACGCCGGAGGGCGTGCGGTGTGGGTGGCGCCGTCGATGGTCAGGCGGGCCGCTTTTCGGGGTACCGTCTGCGCACCGCCGCAACCGGCGACGCTGACCACCGCCGCCAGGACCAAAACGACTGTGAGCAAGCGATTTTGCACCAGCCGACCTCCTTACTGCCGCTTCGGCATCAGCGCGGGCAGCGACTTGACGATGCTGCGTCGCACGAATTCCGGACTCAGCCCCTTGAACAAGTCGATCAACCGGATGCCCCGGGGCACGTACCAATGCAACCGCTTCGGGTTGTGGTAAGCCTGCCATGCCGTTTCCGCCACACTGCTGGCCGGCATCAACCGCAGCATGCCCTTCTTGGGCGCGGCGGCGCGCAGTTCCGCCGCCGTCATGGGCGTGCCGCCGTCGGAGTGGTTGGTCGTCGTGGTCAGGATTGCCGTGTCGATCAGGCCGGGCAGCACGTCCGCGACCCGCACCCCGTGTCGCTGCCACTCCACGCTCAGCGCCTCGGTCAGGCCCTTGACCGCGTGCTTGGTCGACGAATACACGGCCAGGCGCGGCATGCCGTACGTCGCCGACGAGGACGACGTCGAGAACATCAGGCTGCCGGGCGCCTTCTTCAGGTACGGCAACGATGCGTAGGCGCCGGTGAGCACCGCCTTGTAATTGATGTCGACGACGCGCATGGCGGCCTCGTATGGCACGTCCTCGAACCACCCGGATTCACCGATGCCGGCGTTGTTCCACATCATGTCGAGGCCGCGGTCGTCGGCGCAGAAGTCGGCCAGGGCGCCCTCCAGCGCCGCCCTGTCCGTCACGTCGACCTGGCGGGTCCACAGCCGCTCGCCACCCAGTTCTTGTTGCAGGGTGGTCAGGCCCTCGGCGTTGCGGTCCACGGCGCCGACCCGCCAGCCCTTGGCGTGGAACAGCTTTGCGCCCTCCCGGCCCATGCCGCTGCCCGCGCCCGTGATGAAGACCGATTTCACGACGCGTCAGTCCGCCTCGACCACATCTTTGATGCGGTTCAGGGTTTTGGTCATGTCGCGGACGTTGCGCCGCTTGCGCAGAAAACCACCGAACAGCCAGTAGAGGCCGATCCACGGCGCGGGGTTGAGCCGGAAAGACTCGGTCACGTCCGTGCCGCCACCGCTGGGCGCCAATCGGTAGTGCCAGTTGTTGACCGCCCGGTCGCCGAGCAGCACCGCAAAGCCGAATTCGCGGCCCGGTTCACACGCGGTGACCTCGCACGTCGTCCAATACACCGGCCCGATCTCGTTACGCCGCACATGACCGCGGAATCTGGCGCCAAGGACCGGGCCGCTCGCGTCGCCCAGCCATTCGGCCTCAAACACCTCGGGGGAGAACCGCCCGATGTTGCCGACGTGTGCGATCAGATCCCAGATCTTGTCCGCAGACGCCGCCATGTGAACGGTGGCCGAACCTTCCATGGCCTGATCCAAACACAGCTTCCGGTTCGGTCATAGCGCGCGAGGGGGGTTGATCGTCAGTGTGGGGTCGCCGCCTGGATCAGCCCGTTGATGATCTCCTTGATGCCCTGCGCGGGGTGGGAGTACCACCCGATCGGCAGGCCCGAGGCGGTGCCGCACTTCGGCCACGCCTCGACCCCTTGGTCGGCGAAAACCCGGTTGGCGACGGCGATTTGCTGCTCCCGGGACGCAGCTGCGGGGTTGCCGACACCGCCGTACCGTTCCCAGGTGCCAGGCTTGAATTGGAGCCCACCGTATTCACCGTTTCCGGTGTTGGCGTGCCAGTTGCCACCGGACTCGCACTGGGCGATCGCGTCCCAGTTGGGCGTGGGGGCCGAGGTGGCCACACCGGTGGACGAAGCTATCGACGCTGCAACGAACCCGCCGACCGCCAGGGACTTGACGAGAGGCTTGCAGAGAATTTTCATGTCATGGATTTCGGCCGCTGTGGCCAAAGCGTTACCTATTCGAAAATGCCGCGAGATATGCCGTCTATCTGCGAAAACGGCCTTTTCGCGGAGCCAAAAGAAAGTGTTAGAAACCGATGAGGAAAAACTAAATTATTGCTGGCAATATGACCGCGTTGCTAACGCCAGCGCCCGTTGATAGAGGCCGTCGAGGCCGCGCCCGCGGACCACGTCGCGCCTGGCGACGTCGAGCTGCGCGGCGCACGCCGGCGAATGCAGCAGGTCCCAGTGGGCCACCACCTGGGACAGCATCACTTGATTGAGGTCGTCGATCGCTGACCGCGACGCCGACAGGTCGGCCGACTCGGTCGGGGCCGATCCCGGATCGAGCTTCCATTGTGCGAACCGGCTGTATTCGATGCCTTCGGTCGCGCTGATCTGGTCGCCGAAGACCGAGGTCACGTAATCGGGGTCGATGTGCTGGGCCGAGGCCTGGGCGGCCATTTTCGCGAGTTCTTGCTGGACGCGGCCCTGGTCTTCGACGACCCCGTGGGTGGTCCACTTGAAGGCCGCCACCGGCTCGGCGATCTGTAGGCGCTGCGCGGCGGCGTCGACCAACTTGGTCAGTGAGCTCGTCCCGTCCGCTCTCGCCGGCGGTGCCGCCAGAATCGCCAGCCCGACGACCACGCCGCCGCAGCAGCGGGCGACGAGCGTGGTGCGGCGGTTGGCCATGACCATGATTCTGCGGCAGCCACGGGGGGAGTTAGCCTGAATTGCTGATGTCGTCGTCAACGGGCAGCCGCGGCCCGCGCCGGGTCGGCGGGAAGCGCGGGAAGTCGTTGCGCTCGAAGCGAATTCGCGCGCTGATGGCCCTTGCGCTGGCGATCCCCTTGCTGCTGGGCGCGGCGTTCCTGCTCATCGATCGCCTCCATTCGACGCCCGGCGACGCGCTCGAGCATCCCGCCAGCCCGGTGAACGACGAGCAGTCGCGGGCTCAGGCCGTCCAGTCGGCCCAGAGCGTAGTGAGCACGACGGGCCTGCAGACTTCGTCGGCCGGGTACTCGCTGATGTCCTGCAAAGACCGCGACGACCCGCCGTATCAAGGCTCGATATACCTGACCTTCTCGCTGCCGGCGGGGGCACCCGCCGACACGTACTTCACCCGCATCGCGGCGACGCTGGCCGAGCACGGCTGGACCGAGGGCCTGCCGCCCAACAACCACGCGTTCGCCAAGACGCTCACCAAGGATGCCGTCACCGTGATCGTTTACCGCCACGACGACGAACCCCGGCTGGGCGTCCTACGCGTCTACGGTGAGTGCCGGAACATGAACGACCATCGCCGGGACGCGGCGACGTGGACCGATGTCACCGACCAGTTCCCCAGGGCGAGTTGAACGGCTGGGTACAAAGGGCCATGACGTGCTACTGCGCCCGACGGCGTCGTCGTCGGGCGCAGTAGCGACCTCGGGGCAGGTGAGGCTATCCGCCGCCGCCGGGGGTGGCACCCAGGGTGCCCTGCAGGTCCGGCTTCATGGCGTTGAGCTGCGCTCCCCAGTACTCCCAGCTGTGGGTGCCGTTGGCGTTGAAGTTGAACACCGCGTTGTGGCCGCCGGCAGCGTTGTAGGCGTCCTGGAACTTCAGGTTGCTGCTGCGTACGAAGTTCTCCAGGAACTCGGCGGGCATGTTGGCCCCGCCCAGCTCCGACGGTGTGCCGTTACCGCAGTAGATCCAGAGCCGGGTGTTGTTGCCTACCAGCTTGGGGATCTGCAGTGAGGGGTCGTTGCGCTGCCACGCGGGGTCGCTCGAGGGGCCCCACATGTCGCTCGCCTTGTAGCCGCCGGCGTCACCCATCGCGAGGCCGATCAGGGAGGGTCCCATGCCCTGCGAGGGGTCCATCAGGGCCGACAGCGAACCCGCGTAGATGAACTGGTTCGGGTGGTAGGCGGCCAGGATCAGCGCCGACGATCCGGCCATCGAGATGCCGACCGCGGCGCTGCCCGTGGACTTGACGCTCTTGTTGGAGGCCAGGTACTGCGGGAGCTCACTGGTCAGGAAGGTCTCCCATTTGTAGGTCGAGCAGCCGGCCTTGCCGCACGCCGGGCTGTACCAGTCGCTGTAGAAGCTGGACTGGCCACCGACGGGCATGACGATCGACAGGCCCGACTGGTAGTACCACTCGAAGGCGGGGGTGTTGATGTCCCAGCCGTTGTAGTCGTCCTGGGCGCGCAAGCCGTCCAGGAGGTACACCGCGGGGGAGCCGTTGCCGCCGCTCTGGAATTGGACCTTGATGTTGCGCCCCATCCCCGCCGACGGCACCTGCAGATATTCGACGGGCAGGCCCGGGCGCGAGAACGCTCCCGCGGTCGGCGCGCCGCCGGCAAGACCGATCAGGCCCGGCAGGGTGACAGCCGCTGCCGCACCGACTAAAAGCCGGCGCCCCCAGGCCCGGACCATCTCGCTCAGATCTGTCATACCTGCCCCTTGTCGGATGTGATCGTCGTCTCAGGCAGGAATTTACCGTGCGAATAGGCCGAATGTCGATCTGGACGCGGGGACATCTCAGTTTGGTATCGCTTTTCCGGCAGCAATTTCGCGCCCGGGATAACAGCGCGACGACGTTCATCGCGGTTCCCCGGCGGCCCGCCGTCACCACCGGATGGCCAGAAACGCCTGGCAGCGGGGTCGGGCGCCGGGTGCGCCGGAATGGACAAAGCGCCCATTTTCGGCCCGGCCGGGGCGGCGGGCCGCTCCGCGACGTCGAAGTGCCGCCGAAAACGCCGATTCGGTTTCCCCGCGGCGTTTATCGCCGCGCGAAGAAGGCGACGTTTCCAACGTCGACGGCTAGTTCCCTCAGCTGCGCGCCCGGTCGACGTCATGCGCTTGTTGTCGTCGGGCCAATCGACCGGTGATGGTGAACCGGCGCGGCCGGACTTGTGTCGACCGCGTAGGCTCTCACGAAGCAAGCCGATGGAGACCACGTTATCTCGGTCCGTTCCGGCTCTCACGAACCACCTCACCAGGGTTTTCTGGTGCGCGTGGGTGCGTCTGAGGGTGTCGGAGGTCCGGGGCCGATTGGGGCATGAGTTTGGACACGGTACTTGGGCTGTCAGTGACGCCGACCGCTATTGGGTGGGTGCTCGCTGAGGGGCACGGCGCGGACGGCACCATCCTGGATCATCGGGAGCTGGCGCTGGACGCCGGCCGCGGTGCGCGCGCCGCCGGTACCGCGGAGCAAGTGGCGGACGAGATCGCGCGGGTGGAAGCGCAGGCGGCCGCGAGCGACCATCGGCTGCGGATCATCGGGGTCACCTGGAGCGACGAGGCATCCGCGCAGGCCGCCCTGCTGCTCGAAGTGCTGACCGACGCGGGCTTCGACAACATCGTGCCCGTCCGGCAACTCGAAGCCGTCGAGACGTTGGCCCAGGCCATCGCACCGGTCATCGGCTACGAGCAGACCGCGGTCTGCATCCTCGAACACGACTCGACGGCCGTCGTCATGGTCGACACCCACGGCGGCGAAACGCAAACGGCCACCAAGCGGGTACGCGGCGGCTTCGACGGGCTGACTCGTTGGCTGACCGGCATGTTCGACCGCAACGGATGGCAGCCGGGCGGCGTTGTGGTCGTGGGCGCGCACAGCGACATCGACGGTTTCTCCTGGCACCTCGAAAATACGCTGCCCGTACCGGTTTTCGTGCAATCGATGGCGCAGGTGACCATCGCGCGGGGCGCGGCGCTCGCTGCGGCCCGGAGCACCGAGTTCACCGACGACCAACTGGTCGTGCACCCCGGGGTACCGGTCACCACGCCCACGGCACCGCGCAAGATGCCGTACACCGGGGCCGTGACCACCCTGGCCGCCGGGGTGCTCACCTTCGTCTCGTCGATATCGCTCGCGGTGGGCTTTCAGCTGGCTCCGGCCAGCAACGCCGCCCCGCGGCACGCGGTGCATACGCCGCCAACACAGATCGCTGAGGCTGTAGCGCCGCCGCCCCCGGTCGTCGCGCCGCTGACACCGCAGCCGAAAGCTCCTGTCAGCGAACCGATCACGGAATCCGCCGCGCCGGACGTGCAGCAGCCGGACCCCAACGGCCAGCACTCCTACCTGACCCGAGTGCTCCAGCACATACCGGCCGACGCCGGCGACCCGACGGGTGATTCGGCGCCGCAGCCGCCCGCCCAGCCGCAGCCCTGACACCCGCGCCGGGCCGGCGGCTCAGGCGTCTTTCGCATGAGTCGCGATGAAGGACACCGAAACGTCGTCGGCGACCTGGAGCGAACCCATCAGCAGTGAGTACGGCTTGACACCGTAATCCGTTTGCCGAACCGTGGATTCGACCGTCATCCGCCACGCGTCACCAAGATCTTCGGTGCGCACATCGACGACGTGCGTTCGGGACTTGCCGCGGATGTGCAGCTTGCCGGTCAGACGGTACCCGTCGGCGGCCTTCTCGATGGTCTCTGCGGCATAACGGATCTCGGGAAACCTGCCAGCGTCCAACGACTTCAACGCGTTCGATTTCACCACGGCCTTTTCCGGGCCGGACAGGCCCTTGACCCCACCCTCGCCGCGCACCACCTCGAGAGAGCCGACCTCGACGGCCAACTCCGCGCTGAGCGGTTCGGCGCCCGCCCAAGCCACCGTGACCTCCCAGCGCGTCATCGCGATGGTGAGCCGATGGCCCATCCGCGCTGCCCTGCCGGTGACGCCGGTGCGGATCGACAACTCACCGTCGGATGGGGTGAGGGTCCATAGCTCGCTCACGGACGGAATGCCATCACATCGTCAACACCGTGCGGTAGTGCGCGCGGCCCTCTTCCAACGCCGCGTAGCCCTCGACGGCCTGCGCGAGCGGCAACTCCTCGACCCAGGCCCGGACACCGGACAGGACCGCGAAATGCATGGTGTCTTCAACGTCTTTCGCCGTGCCGGAGGGATGACCGATCACACTGAGCCCCGGGGTGATCAATTGGACCGGGCTGATCGGCAGCGGATCGGGGGTCACGCCGATGGTCACCAGTTCGCCCTGAGGCGCCAGACCGCCGACCGTGTCGGCCATGGCCTGCGAGTTGCCCGCGGTGCCCAGGACGACGGTCGCCCCGCCCAGCGCCTGCAGCGCCTCGGACACGTCACGCCTGGTGGAGTCGATGTAGTGGTGGGCGCCCAATTTCCTTGCGTCCTCGGCCTTGCCGGTGCCGCGCGCGATCGCGATCGTCTCGAATCCCATCGCGCGGGCGAACTGCAGGCCAAGGTGGCCGAGCCCGCCGACGCCGAGGATCGCCACCCGATCACCGGGCAACGCCTTGGTGTGGCGCAGCGCGTTGTAGGTCGTGACGCCCGCGCAGCCCATCGGCGCGGCCTCGACATCGGAGAGCTCCGACGGAATGCGTGCCAGCGAGCTGACCGGTACCGTCACCGACTCCGCGTACCCGCCGGGGTAGTGCCAGCTCGGCACCTTACCGTTCGCGCAGTGGATGAAAATCCCCTTGCGGCACGGATCGCAGTGATAACAGCAGCCGCCGAACCAGCCCACCGCCACCCGGTCGCCGACCGCGAACCCTTCGACGCCGTCGCCGAGTTCGGCAATCCTCCCGGCGATTTCGTGCCCCGGGGTCAACGGCCACGACATGTTCGGAAAGCCGCCGTTCACGAAGGCACGGTCGGTGCCGCATATCCCACACGCGGTGACCGCTATCCGCACCTCGTCACGACCGGGCGGCGCTGTTTCGACATCGGCGAGCTCGAGTGGGCCGCCCACGGACTGGATCCGGACGGCTTGATGTGTCGGCATTGGCTTAGCCTAGTGCGCCACAGGTCATTTCGCCGCGCCGGCGGTGTGGTAGTCGACCTGCCAGTGCTTGATCCCATTGAGCCAGCCCGACCGGAGCCGCTCCGGCTTTCCGATCGACTCCAGGTTGGGGATGCCGTCGGCGATCGCGTTGAACATCAGGTCGATGGTCATCCGCGCCAGGTTCGCCCCGATGCAGTAGTGCGCACCGGTGCCACCGAATCCCACGTGCGGGTTGGGGTCGCGCAGGATGTTGAAGGTGAACGGGTCGTCGAACACGTCCTCGTCGAAATTGGCGGAGCGGTAGACCATGACCACCCGCTGCCCCTTCTTGATCTGCACGCCCGACAGTTCGTAGTCCTGAAGCGCGGTGCGCTGGAAGGACGTCACCGGGGTGGCCCACCGGACGATCTCGTCGGCCGCGCTGGCGGGACGCTCCCGCTTGAACAGCTCCCACTGATCGGGGAAATCGGTGAAGGCCATCATGCCCTGGGTGATGGAGTTGCGGGTGGTCTCGTTGCCGGCCACCGCGAGCAGGATCACGAAGAAACCGAACTCGTCGTCGGACAGCTTGTGGCCGTCGATGTCGGCCTGGACCAGCTTGGTGACCAGGTCATCGCCCGGATTCTTGGCCCGCTCGGCGGCCATCTGCATGCCGTACATGATGAGTTCGACGGACGCGGTCATGGCGTCGTTGCTGGCGAACTCGGGGTCCTGGTCACCGACCATTTCGTTGGACCAGTGGAAAAGCTTCTTGCGGTCTTCCTGGGGCACGCCCATCAACCCGGCGATGGCCTGCAACGGCAGCTCGCACGACACCTGCTCGACGAAGTCACCGCGCCCCTCGGCGGCCGCTTCCTCCACGATGCGCCGGGCGCGCTCGGCGAGGTCGCCGCGCAGGCGCTCGATGGCTCGGGGGGTGAAGGCGCGCGAGATGATCTTGCGCAGCCGGGTGTGTTGGGGTGCATCCATATTGAGCAGGACGAACTTGCCGCGTTCGACCTGCTCGCCGACCGTGCCGTCCTTGTAGCGTGGCAGCGCGGTCTTCTGCAGGCTGGAGAACACGTCGCTGCGCAGCGAAACCTCTTTGACGTCCTTGTGCTTGGACACCACCCAGAAGCCGCCGTCGTCGAATCCGCCCGCCCCCATCGGCTGCTCGTTCCACCAGATCGGCGCGGTTCGGCGCAGCTCGGCCAGCTCTTCAACCGGCAGCCGCTCGGCGTGGACGTCCGGGTCGGTGAAGTCGAATCCGGGCGGAAGGTTGGGGACCGGCTTGGCGGTTGGCTCGACGGTTGGCATGGCCCGCTCCTCGATGACGAAGTGGTCTAGTCGTCTTTGTGCAAATAAACCATTGCCGCACCACGGTTGGGAAGCATTGAGGCAAGATCGCCGGGGCCGAATTGGAACGTGTTCAGCGTTCCGCGCCCGGCCGGCCGATACGGTCTTGTGGCGGGCACCCCGATGGATATGCTTTGGTGCAGGTCACCGGCGACGACAGGCGGGGTGGAACATGATTCGGGAACTGCTCAGCGCCGCTTCTGTAGCGGGCATCGCGATTGGCATGGCGCCGTGCGCGGCCGCGGGGTACGACGGCGACGTGCCGGGCATGAATTATCAGGCGTCGCTGGGCGCGCCGTGCGACAACTACGAGCGCTTCATCTTCGGTCGAGGCCCCAGCGGCCAGGCCGAGGCGTGCCACTTCCCGCCGCCCAACCAGTTCCCTGCGGCCACCACCGGGTACTGGGTCATCTCGTACCCGCTGTACGGCGTGCAGCAGGCGGGGGCGAAGTGCCCCGGGCCGCAGGCGGCGGCGCAGTCCGATCGCGGGCTGCCCATGCTGTGCCTAGGGGAGCGGGGTTGGCAAGAGGGATGGTTCACCGGGGCGGGGTTCTTCCCGCCGGCCGGATGACCGGCTGAGCCATGGAGGACAGCCGGCCGGGTGAGACCCCGGTCCCGCGCTGGCTGCGGTTCGTCCTCGCGTCCGATCGTGCCGGCTCGGCGTGGTACATCGGGACGGGCTTCTTCTTCGCGCCGGTTCTCGCCGTGCTGTCGCCGTGGCCCAGCATCACCGCGGTGCTGTGGGGGATCATCGGGGTGGCCGGGCTGTGGCTCGGCCTGCTGGGCATCGCGATGGCCGTCGGGCTGGCCCGAATCTTGCGGTCCGGCGCCGAGGTCCCCGAATCCTATTGGCGCACCTTGGTGAACTACTAGCGCAGCCCGGCCGGGCTAGAGTCATAGCAACCGTCCTGCGACTAGAGGAGATCGAGATGGGCTTCACCCCGAAGGATGCGGTCGACGCGGCCAGGGATATCGCGACCAACGCGGTCGAAAAGGCTTCCGACATCGTGGAACACGCCAGCGACATCATCCGTGGCGACATCGCCGGCGGCGCCAGCGGCATCGTTCAGAACTCGATCGACATCGGCACGTACGCGGTGGACCGCACCAAAGAGATGCTCACCGGCCGCGACGAGGTCGACGACGACGAAATCTAGCGGCCCTCAGACGGAGGCGGCCTCGTTGAGCTCGTCGAGCCTGTTGGTCGCCTCCAGGTATTCCTGCACCCAGCGCTCGATGACCGTCGCCGTCTTCTCCACCTTGGTGAACTGGCCGACGACCTGACCGACCGGGTTGAACGCGACGTCCACGCTCTCGTTCGGGTACCGGTTCGTTGCCCGCACCGCCATGCCGGACACCATGTACTGCAGCGGCATGCCGAGCGGCTTCGGGTTGTCCGGCTGCTCCCACGCTTCGGTCCAGTCGTTACGCAACATGCGGGCCGGCTTGCCGGTGAACGACCGGCTGCGCACGGTGTCGCGGCTGCCCGCCTTCACGTACGCCTGCTGCTGAACCGGGGTGTTCGAGGATTCCTCGACCATCAGCCACTGCGAGCCCGTCCACGCCCCTTGGGCACCCAGCGCCAGTGCCGCCGCGATCTGCTGACCGCTGCCGATACCGCCGGCCGCCAACACCGGCACCGGGGCGACCTCCTTGACCACCTGCGGCCACAACACGATGGAGCCCACCTCGCCGCAGTGCCCGCCCGCCTCGCCGCCCTGGGCGATGATGATGTCGACGCCGGCGTCGGCGTGCTTGCGTGCCTGCGACGGCGAGCCGCACAGCGCGGCCACCTTGAGTCCGGCGTCGTGGATGTGCTTGATCATGTCCGCCGGCGGGGTGCCGAGCGCGTTGGCGATCATCTTCACTTTGGGATGCTTGAGCGCCACCTCGACCTGAGGCGTGGCGGTCGCCTCGGTCCAACCGAGGAGCTGCAGGCTGTCGCCGTCGCTGTCCTCGATCGGCACGCCGTGGTCGGCGAGGATCTTCTTGCCGAAGTCCAGGTGCTCTTGGGGCACCATCTTGCGCAGCGTTTCGGCCAGCTCTTCGGCGGACAGGTGCGAGTCCATCCCCTCGTACTTGTTGGGAATGACGATGTCGACCCCGTACGGGTGGTCGCCGATGTTCTCGTCGATCCAGTTGAGCTCGATCTCGAGCTGCTCCGGGGTGAAGCCGACCGCGCCGAGCACGCCGAACCCCCCGGCCTTGCTGACCGCGACCACGACATCACGACAGTGGGTGAACGCGAAGATCGGAAACTCGATACCTAGCTCATCGCAGATGGCGGTGTGCATGCCTACTCCTGGGACCCGGCCGAATTGAAACGTGTTCTAGTTTAGTACGGACCCCATTGACGTGGCCAGCGGGTCCTGACCTGCGTTTCGTCACTACGACCCGTCGCTGGCTGCTCAGACTGCCGCGCTGTGGGCAACCCACAGCACCACGAACGCGAACATGCAGCCGGCGCACACGAGATGATCCCGGCAGACCGACCTGGCCAGCCGCGCCTGCTCGGGCGCATCGTCCACCCGGCGCCCGAGTCGCACCGCGTCGGGAACCGTTTGCGTCAAGGCCAGCATGATCGGAATCCCCGCGAGGACGGCCGAGAGCACCAGCAGCCACCACGGTTCCAGGCCGCGGGCGGACTGGAAGGTCAACGCTGCCAACAGGATCACCATGACGAGGGCGATGAGCCGGTTCATCGGGCGGGACGTGGTGGTGGCGCGGTGGTAGTAAGCCGCGACGGATGCGAGCACGGGCTCGGGCAGATCGGCCGGCGCAGAACGAAACCGGAGAACCTGCACGTCGAATATCAGATCCATCCACAAGACGGCGAGCAGGAACCCGGCGCAGGCCGTGAGCAACGAGGCCATGACGCTCCTCCATCTCCGGCTCACTGGGAGCACTCCCTCGACGTGAATCCATTGTTTCTCAGGACCGTGTCGAAGTGGAATCAGCTTGGCCTCGTTCTCGATGCGCACCGCCACGTTCACGCGCCACGACACGTTTCGTGGTGCCGCCCCGTCGTAGACGGCAGCCCCGACTGCAGGCGTACCCGGTGCGACCGCCGCGCGTGCACCAGCAGCCCAGCTGTGGGGGACATTGGGCACCATCGATTTCGTCGGCGACTACATTCGCCCGTACGCAACGGCCATCATGAGGCCGATCACCGCCATCAGAAGAAACACCATCGCCACCGGGTCGATTAGTTCGAACATCATGCGATCACCACTGCCTCGGCGGGGCCGTCAGCCATATAAGATTGAACGGCTGGTGAATGCCAATATGCGGCGTATATGGTTGTGGCACATCATAAATGACGCCTGGTCGCTGATGTCGCCACCCGATCTACGCCGCGACGCGATGTCGTTGACGCCTACTTCGTTCCGGCTGCTTGTCCGTCGTTGTGGTGGCCCCTGGTGCCCGAGGGTCACCGTTGCGTCGCGGTGGCGGCCAGTGGCCGGGGTTTTTCGCCACGTACATCTCGTAGGGCACGGCCTCTAGCAGCGTCACCAGCCGTCCCCTCTCGTCGGGGAGCGGGTAGATGCGCTGCTCGCCAGGACGTGCGCCAGCGATCGCGTGGCCCAGCGGCGACAGCGTCGAGTAGACCGTGACGTCGGCGCCCTCGCCGAAACGCCGGCCGAGCAGGAAGGTTTCCGTCTCGCCGGAGGCGTCGTAGCGGATGGTAAGAACCATGCCCGGTTCGGCGATGCGGGCGCCGACGGCGTCCTCACCGACGACTGCGTTGGTCAGCAGATCCTGAATCTCGCATATGCGTGCTCGTCGCGCCGGGTAGCCCGCGACGAGATTCGCGTCATAATCCATGAAGTCGTCGGGAACTTCGATACTGCGCCGCGAGCGCAGCGCGGCGAGCTCATTGTGCAGTCGCGCGTAGTCCCGTCGCGTCATCCAGATGCGTTCGGTACTAGTCATTTTCATTTTGAGTGGTGTCCTTTCTCTTGTCGAGGAGTGTCGTCAGGGGCGGGCCCAATGCGGGCAGCCGCCACTGACGACTCGCAGGGCCCGTGGTGGGCAAATTCCGGCGCGTTTGAACCCGCGGCTATCGCGAGGTGTCAGCGTCCGTTTTCGGTGCAGCGGGTCGAACTCGCGCAGGGGCTTCGGGTTGCCTGTTCGGCGTGAACTTTGGTCGTCAATTCCCATGGTGGCGTGAATGGAAGCTGCAGTGTTTGCCAGAACCGGACAACACCGCGGTGGTCGATTGTCGCCATCCGACAACGCGGATGTCGTGATCGTGGCCTGGAAGCCGATACTGCGAATCTCGGGCTCGCCCCGGACGCCGCGGCGGGGAAGTCGCGGCGACGAAACGGGTAGTGGGTTTAGCGCTGGTTGGTGCGCCCGTCGCCGTCAACGACCAGATTGTCGAAGCTTTTTTGCCATTGCGCGTGGCGGGCCCGGTTAAAGGCCGCCCGGGTACCGGCGACCAGCACGCCTGCCGCGATGGCCACGCTGAACCAGGTCAATAATGCGGCCGCCACTGCCTCGTCGCCGGCGGTGGCGGGGGGTGGGCCGACATGCGAACCGTCTTCACCCACCCAGATGTCAATCGAATCACCGATGTTGACTCCCCGAGGCGCCGACACTGCGCCGGTGTGTTCGGTCCCGCCATCAACCCATCGGGCAAGTACGGTAATAGTCGGTCCTAGCGATTCGTGGTAGGCGACCTTGAGGCTGGTGACTGTCCCAGTGACCACGCGGCTGATCTGGGCCCGCTCGGCGTATTGGCGGCTGCGGGAGTCGTAGACCACGGTGCCCACGGCGGCGGCGATCGGCACGGCGACGACCGAGATGACCACGGCCAGCACCACAACGAGCGCCTCGACTCGATCTCTGATGCGTACCAGTGGGTTGAAGCCAAATAGTTGCGCAAATCGCCACCGCGGCAAGCGCACGGTAAAGGTGTCCAGCGCCGTATCTTCGTCCGACCGATGGCTCGTCGGCCGGCCACAATTGGGATGCGGGATAGTCATTGGTTGATTCCTGTCGGCGGGTCGCTATGGCTTCATCGTGGCGTGGGTGGGCCCGGCAGGCTTTGCGGAAACTCAACAATGGCGTCGCGGCCTTTTGTTGCATTTCGATAGCGTCGACGGTTAATCGTTGTCCGCGACCGCGAGGTCGATCATCATGGCCAGCCGCTTTCGGGCGTCGTCCAACGGCAGCTCGGTGATTTCGGCCATCTTGCGTAGCCGGTATCGCACCGTGTTTTCGTGTACTCCCAAACGCCGACCGGCCTCGACCGGGTCGCCCTGGGCCTCCAGCCAGCCCCGCAGTGTCGCCACGTAGTCGGTCTCGTTGGCGCGGTCGTGGCGACGCAGCTCGGCCACCGGTCCACGGTCGGGGGACCGGCCTGACCGCGACCCGATGCGCAGCCGCTGCAGCAGGATTTCATCCCATGACTCGTCGTAAGCAGGAGGCGTGGCCCGCGACGTCGCCTCGTGCAGCGCGAGGCACTCGTCGGCCTCGTGGCGGGCGGCTGCGAGGTCCGCCACCTCGGCTACCCCGCTGATGCCGGCCAACACGGTTACCCGCTCGGGTAGGGCTGCCCGCAAGCCGGTGATCCAGCGTCGGGCCGTCATTACCTGGTCGCCGGGAAGCACGGTGTAGACGGTGTTGCCTGCCAAGGCGCTGCGGCCTGGACGTGACCAACCGAACCCGGTGGTGGCGCGCTCGAACGCCAACAGAAGAGGGGCATCGCGTTCGGCGCTGGTGAACGCCTGGAGTGCGATCACCCGCAACTGACTGTGCGGCAGGCCCAGCCTGCTGGCCAGCGTGGCGGCGTCAGCGGAGCCCTCCAACAACCGGATCACCAGTTCGGACTCGACCTGGCGCTCCAGGTCCGCGCTGGCTCGTGACCGCAGCAGATGCAAGGCCACCGTGTGCGCGCCGTCGGCCAAGGCGGTGAGCGCGACCCCGTCCAGCGGCGCCGAGCACGCGACCCACACCGACCCGAGGAGTTCTCGTCCCGAGCGCACCGCCACCACCATCCGGCCGGTCATCCCCTGCTCGGTGTCCTCGGCGACAAACAGTGGATCGTCGGAGACCGCCAGGTGCGCGAAGACCCCGCGGGCCTCGAATAATGCGCGCAGCTGTTCCGGTGCCTGTCGTTCCAGGATTGTCGCGACCCGCGCAGAGTCCGCGTCCTGCTGTTGCCGCGAATACGCCAGCACCCGCAACAGCCGATCGTGGATGACCAGTGCACCGCCGATGGCGTCGGCCAAACTGTCCGCCAGCGCGAACAAATCGGTGGGACCACGACCGGACTCTGTCTCACGGCCCTCTAGCACCAGCCCATAGACGACCGCCGCCACCTCGCTCCAGGCCATCTCCTCGTCGACAACCATGATCGCGAGGTCGGACGCACCGGCGAAGGTCATCTCTTGGCCGTCGCCGCGCAGTAGCACCACGGTGGCCCGAGCCGAGGTTGCCCAATGCACAGCTTGGGTCACCGTGTCGGCACCGATGGCCAACAAGACATCGCCGACGACGGCGCGGCTACCGACGGACTCGTGGATGACGACGCTGCGCAATTCCGTCGACCGCGGCACAGATGACCATTTAAGGCGGACTCCGTAATCGCCCAACACATTCACTAAGCGGTCCAACGTGATCACAAGCCGCTCCCCATACCGTCGACCGTAGCGACATTTCGGTGGCCGTTACGGAACTCTGGACACGAGACATCACCGGCGACGGCTCTCACCTGATTGGTGGCGAGCCGCATTATGGATTAACGGCAAGAACCACATAGGCGGCGAGTGCGCAAGACGCAGGGACGAGGACGCTGACGCGCCGTAGCGATCGGGCTATTGATCCGCTCCCTCGCCAGCGGGTAGCGTAGTGCTGCCAATTACGACACCGCTGGTAGCGTAATTGCGGCCCCGTTCACCGAGAGGATCGGCTCGATGCGCAGCGCCTATGCCGGCGTTCCCTTCACCACGTCGACGGCGGAGATCGAGGCCGCCCTGGCCGATGTCAGCATTCCGACGCTGCTGCTCTCGCTCGTGCACATCACCGGCGACCCGCGCTTCATCCGCGACTTCAAGCAGATGGGAGTCTTCCTCAACGAGATCCAGGGGTTCATGTCCGAGGAGGACAAGGCGCGCGCCAGGGCGGCGGCCTTGCCGGTGATCACCGACTACCGCGACCGCGGTTGCCCCGAGCCGCGGCCACTCAGCCTCGACCTTATCCGGGAGATGATGGACTGGGCGGCCTGCGAGCACGTGACCGACGACTACCTGCCCCTGGTCCTGGAAGAGATGGACCTCGACGCCGTCGATCCGCGCCGCCCGCCGGCCCTGCCGCCCGAAAGCGCCGCCGACGTCCCGGTTCTCGTCGTCGGCTGTGGCGAATCGGGCATCCTGGCCGGAATCCGGCTCAAGCAGGCCAACATTCCCTTCACCATCGTGGAGAAGAACCCCGGGCCGGGTGGAACCTGGTGGGAGAACAGCTATCCCGGCGCCCGCGTCGACGTGGCCAACCACTTCTACTGCTACAGCTTCGAACCCAACAACGACTGGACACACTTCTTCGCGGAGCAACACGAGCTCCAGGACTATTTCACCAAGGTCATGGATAAGCACGACCTGGCCGGGCACGTGCAGTGGAACACGGAAGTGCTGGCCGCCGAGTGGGTCGACGACGACGCGACCTGGAGAATCCGGCTGCGCGGCGCCGGCGGCCGGACGCGCACGGTACGCGCCCGCGCGCTGATCACCGCGGTCGGTCAGTTGAACCGGCCCAACATTCCCGACCTCGACGGGGCCGAGACGTTCGCGGGCCCTTCGTTCCATTCCGCCGCATGGGATCACTCCGTCGATGTGGGCGGCAAGCGCGTCGCGCTGGTCGGCGCCGGCGCCAGCGGTTTCCAGATCGCCCCCGCGATCGCCCCGAAAGTCGAGCACCTCACGGTGTTTCAGCGAACCGCGCAGTGGATGTTCCCCAACCCGATGTATCACGACGAGGTCGGCGAAGGCATGCGCTGGGCGATGCGCCACCTGCCGTACTACGGACGGTGGTACCGCTTCCTCGTGCTCTGGCCCGGCTCCGACAAGGGCCTGGACGCCGCGGAGGGCGATCCGGACTATGCCGACCAGGACCATGCCGTGAGCGACATCAACGCGGCCGCCCAGATGATGTTCTCCCAGTGGATCACCAGTCAGGTCGGTGAAGGGGACGAGCTGCTGAGCAAGGTGATGCCCGACTATCCGGCCTGCGGCAAACGGACCCTGCAGGACAACGGCAGCTGGCTGCAAACGCTGCAACGAGACAACGTGGAACTGGTGCGCACACCGATCCGGCGCATCACGCCCCGTGGCATCGTCACGGAAGACGGTGTGACGCACGAGGTCGACATCATCGTGTACGCCACCGGTTTCCGGCACACCGACGTGCTGCGGCCGCTGGAGATCACCGGCCGCGACGGGGTCGACCTGCACCAGTTGTGGGGGAGCCGGCCGTACGCCTACCTCGGCATCACCGTGCCGAAGTTCCCCAACTTTTTCATCATCTACGGGCCCGGGACCCACCTGGCGCACGGGGGCAGCCTGATCTTTCAGTCCGAACTGCAGATGCGCTACATCGACCAGTGCCTGGCGCGGCTGGCCGACACGGACGTGCACTCGCTGGAACCCAAGCCCGAGGCCGCCACCGATTGGCATGAGCGCACCCAGACCCAGATCAAGAAGATGGTGTGGGCGCACCCCGCGGTCAAACACTCCTACTTCAAGAACGCCGACGGGGAGATCCACACCGTCAGTCCTTGGCGCCTCAACGAGTACTGGGCCGCGGTGCGCGAACCCGACTGGTCACAATTCGTCGTACGGCGAAGGAAGTGAGCGCGCCACCATGCGTACGGTAGTCGCCGACGGGCCACACAGCATCCGGGTCGACACCCGGCCCGATCCCATCCTGCCCGGCCCCGACGGGGCGATCGTCGAGGTCACCGCCGCCGGCATCTGCGGTTCGGATTTGCACTTCTACGAGGCGGATTTCCCGATGCCGGACCCGATAGCGCTGGGCCACGAAGCGATCGGCACCGTCGTGGAAGTCGGCCACGACGTGCGCACGGTCCGGGTGGGCGACCCCGTCATGGTCTCGTCGGTGACCGGGTGCGGCGCCTGCGCCGGGTGCGCCACCCGCGATCCGGTCATGTGCCACAACGGCTTTCAGATCTTCGGCGGGGGTGTGCTCGGCGGCGCCCAGGCCGACCTGCTGGCCGTGCCGGCGGCCGACTTCCAGCTGCTCAAGATGCCGGAAGGTATCAGCACCGAACAAGCACTGTTGCTCACCGACAATCTCGCCACCGGCTGGGCGGCGGCGCAACGCGCCGACATTCCCTACGGCGGCACCGTGGCGGTCATCGGCTTGGGCGCTGTCGGCCTGTGTTCGCTGCGCAGTGCACTGTTTCAAGGGGCCGCAACGGTTTTCGCCGTCGATCGGGTCCAGGGCCGGCTGGACCGCGCCGCCCGGTGGGGAGCGACGCCCGTCAAGGCGCCCGCGCTCGAGACCATCCTCGCGGCCACCGGTGGCCGCGGCGCGGACGCGGTGATCGATGCCGTCGCCACGGACGCGTCGTTGACCGACGCGCTCAACGCGGTACGGCCCGGCGGCACCGTCTCGGTGGTCGGCGTGCACGACATGAATCCGTTCCCGCTCAACGCCCTGGGCTGCCTGATCCGCAGCATCACTCTTCGGATGACGACGGCGCCGGTGCAGCGCACCTGGCCGGAGTTGATCCCGCTGCTGCAGTCCGGGCGCCTCGACGTCGACGGCATCTTCACCACGACGCTGCCGCTGGCGGAGGCGTCCAAGGGCTACGCGACCGCGGCGTCGCGATCGGGCGACGACGTCAAAATCCTGCTGACGCCCTAGCCAGTGCCAGTGGTGACCCGCGCCATGCGGACCACCCCTCACCGCGTCGCCGTGATGTATTGGGACCGCATAAAACTGTCGATCTTGACGTCGACGTCGGGCGGGGTCATCCCGTAACCGGTCTGCAAGTCGAGCGTGTTGCGCACGGGGTCCACCGCCCATCCATGCGCGGCGAGCCGTTCCGCCGGGTCGGTCTGGGGCTCGTAGGTCAGGGCGGAGAAATCGACGTCACCGGACACGTTGACGCCGGGATGCGCCGCCTCCAAGGCCATAAGCTGGTCGTGGTCCAGGCGAGACCCCAGTGCGCCGATGGCAATTCGGCTGCCGGGCGCACTGAGCCCGCTGATCCGGGTGAAGAGCGTGTTCTGGGCCTCGTCGGTCAGGTAGGGCAGCACTCCCTCCACCGACCAGGCGCTCGGCCGTTCCACGTCGAAGCCGGCGGCCTCCAGCGCCCTCGACCAGTCGGCGCGCAGGTCGGCCGCGACCTCGACCCTGGGCGCCTTGGGTTTGGCGCCGTGCCGGGCGAGCACGTGTGCCTTGAATTCCAGCACCTTTGGCAGGTCGATCTCGAAAACCTTTGTGCCCTGCACCCATTCGAGTCGATATGCGCGGGAGTCCAGGCCGGCGGCGACGATCACCGCCTGTCGGATGCCCGCGGCGCCGGCGGCGACGAAGAAGTCGTCGAAGAATCGGGTTTGCACGCCGTAGAGGCGGGGGAAGGCCGTCTCGTCCTCGGAGGTCCCCGGGTTGGCCAGCACCCCCGCCAGATACGGATCCCGCGACGCCTCGATGAAGACTCTCGCGTACTCGTCCCGGACCAGCGGTTGCGGGCTCATGGCATGCAGCGCACGCCATCCGGCAACCAGCAGGGCGGTGTAACCGACGCTGCTGATGATGTCCCAGTTGTCATCGTCGGAACGCAGCGAGCCGAATTCGGGCGTCGTGCTCATGGTCGCCCCTCCCGTCACAAAGCGGCCGAAAAATTCGACGTGTCCAACGTACCCGCAGTCGCGATGTCAGAGCTCCAGCAACACCGTGACCGGGCCGTCGTTGACCAATTCGACCCGCATGTTCGCGCCGAACATCCCGGTCTGGACGTCGGCGCCCAGCCGCCGCAGCGCATCGGCGAACACCGCGACCAGCGGTTCGGCGATCGCGCCCGGAGCGGCGGCGTTCCACGACGGTCGCCGGCCCTTGGCGGTGTCGGCGTACAGGGTGAACTGACTGACCACCAGGATCGGCGCGTTGACGTCGGCGGCGGACCTCTCGTCCGCGAGAATGCGCAGATACCACAGCTTTTCAGCCAGCCGCCGCGCCTTGTCGGAGTCGTCGGTGTGGGTGACGCCGACGAAGGCCAGCAAGCCTTGACCGTCCGGCCGGATGGCGCCCACGACTTCGCCGGCGACCGACACCGTCGCCGACGCGACCCGTTGTACCAAGACCCGCATGGCCCCTGATGCTGCCAGGCCGCCCCCGGACGGGTTGGGTAGGCTCGTTGAGTGTCTGTGCTCGTCGCGTTCTCCGTCACGCCCATGGGTGTGGGCGAGGGCGTCGGCGAGATTGTCGCCGAAGCGGTCCGGGTGGTTCGCGATTCCGGCCTGCCCAACAAGACGGACTCGATGTTCACCGTGATCGAGGGGCAGACCTGGGAAGAAGTGATGACGGTCGTGCAGCGCGCGGTCGAGGCGGTGGCCGCTCGCGCGCCCCGGGTCAGCACGGTGATCAAGGCAGACTGGCGGTCCGGAGTCAGCGACGCGATGACGCAGAAGATCGCCTCCGTCGAGCGCTACCTCGAGGACGGCTAGCCCGCAACGGCGTCCCGCACCGCGATGCCCTGGCTCGGCTCCGCCTTCCGGCCGTGCCAGTAGGCTCATGGCGGTGAGCGCACGCGCAGGCATCGTCGTCACCGGGACCGAAGTTCTCACCGGGCGCGTCCAAGACGCCAACGGTCCGTGGATCGCCGACCGCCTTTTGGAGCTGGGCGTCGAGTTGGCCCACACCACCATCTGCGGCGACCGCCCGGCCGACATCGAGGCGCAGCTGCGCTTCATGGCGCAGCAGGGCATGGACCTCATCGTCACCAGCGGCGGGCTGGGGCCCACCGCCGACGACATGACCGTGGAGGTGGTGGCCCGGTTCTGCGGCCGTGAATTGGTGCTGGACGACGACACCGAGAACAAGATCGCGAACATCCTCAAGAAGCTCATGGCCCGCTTCGAGGGCGTCGACTTCGAAGCGGTGCGCGCCGCCAACCGCAAGCAAGCGATGATTCCCGCCGGAGCGCAGGTGCTCGACCCCGTCGGCACCGCGCCCGGCGTCGTCGTCCCGGGCACGCCGACGGTCATCGTCCTCCCGGGCCCACCGCGGGAGCTGCAGCCGATGTGGAGCCGGGCCATCGAGACACCGGCGGCCCAGCAGGCGATCGCCGGCCGGACGCTCTATCGGCAGGACACCGTGCGCATGTTCGGGCTGCCCGAGTCGGGTCTGGCAGAGACGCTGCGCGACGCCGAGGCATCGGTGCCCGGTTTCGAGTCGCTCGAAATCACCACGTGTCTGCGGCGGGGCGAAGTCGAGATGGTCACGCGCTACGAGCCGGACGCCGCGGCCAGCTACGGGAAGCTGATGCAGCTGGTGCGCGACCGGCACGCTCAGCAGCTCTTCTCCGAAGACGGTTCGACGGTGGACGACCTGGTGGCCCGGGCGCTGGACGGTCGCCGGATCGCGACGGCCGAATCCTGCACGGCGGGGCTGCTGGCTGCTCGGCTGACCGACCGGCCGGGATCGTCGGATTACGTGGCCGGCGCAGTGGTGGCCTATTCGAACGACGCGAAAGCCGAGCTGCTGGGCGTGGACCCGGCGCTGATCGAGTCGCACGGTGCGGTGTCCGAGCCGGTGGCCGAGGCGATGGCGGCCGGCGCGCTGCGCCGGTTCGACGCCGACACCGCCGTCGCGATCACCGGCATCGCCGGCCCGGGCGGAGGCACTCCCGAAAAGCCGGTTGGCACCGTGTGTTTCACGGTTGCGCTCGGGGACGGCCGGAAGGACACCCGCACGTTGCGCCTGCCCGGCAACCGCTCCGACATCCGGGAGCGCTCGACAACGGTGGCGATGCACCTGCTGCGGCGCCTGCTGAGCACCGCCGACTAGCGGTCACGTCACTTCTGTTGGTAGGAAAGCGGTTTCGGCGGTGCCGAATCGAACTCCCGTGGCATCCTTGCCGATAAAGGTCAGGAAGACGACCGCGATCAGCACCGGCACGATCGTCGCGGCGAGCGCAAAGGGATAGCCGTGCGACTCCGCCAGGCGTTCCTGGATGGGCAGGTTGAACGCGGCCAGCAGGTTTCCCAGCTGGTAGGTGACGCCGGGGTAGAGGCCGCGGATGGCGTCGGGTGACATCTCGGTCAGGTGGGCGGGAATCACGCCCCACGCGCCCTGCACGCACAACTGCATCAGGAACGAACCGAGACACAGCATCGCCGCCGTGCGTGAGTAGGCGAACAGCGGAACGATCGGCAGCCCCAGCAGCGCGCAGAAGATGATGGTGTAGCGGCGGCTGAACCGCTGCGACAAGGTGCCGAAGACCAGTCCACCGATGATCGCGCCGAGGTTGTAGACGATGACGATCCACTTGACCGTCGCGCTGGACAGGGCGGCGCCGTGGTTGGCGGTCGACGTCAGGAAGGTCGGGTAGACGTCCTGGGTGCCGTGGCTCATCCAGTTGAAGGCCGTCATCAGCAGCACCAGGTAGAAGAACCGGCGGATGATCGCCCCGTCGCGCAGCACGTCGCGGATCCTGGTGCTGGTCAGCTTCATCTGATCCTGGGCGGCCTCCCACACCTCGGATTCCTCCACCCGGTAGCGGATGATCAGGCTGACCAGCGCGGGAACGATGCTCAGGGCGAAGAGCCACCGCCACGACAGCCCGAGCCAGTTCATCACCACCAGGGAGGCGACGCTGGCCAGCAGGTAGCCGAATGCGTAGCCCTCCTGCAGCAACCCGGAGAAGAAGCCACGGCGCTCGACGGGAACCTTCTCCATGGCGAGCGCGGCGCCCAGGCCCCACTCGCCGCCCATGCCGATCCCGTACAGCAGCCGCAGGATCACCAGCACGGTGAAGTTCGGCGCGAACGCGCACAGGAAGCCCACCACCGAGTAGAACATCACGTCCACCATCAGCGGCAGCCGGCGACCGACGCGGTCGGCCCACAGCCCGAACAGCAGCGCGCCGACGGGGCGCATGACCAGAGTGGCCGTGGTGACGAACGCGACCTCGGCTTTGCTGTGGTGGAAGGTCTTTGCGATGTCGGCGTAGACGAGCACGACGATGAAGTAGTCGAAGGCGTCCATCGTCCAGCCCAACAACGCCGCGACGAATGAGTTCCGCTGGTCGGCGGTCAACCGTTGTGTGGTCACGTCAGCATCGTGCAATACCGAGCATGCGATGGCGAGCCTTTCGCCCCGCGCGCCATGACGGCGGGGTCACCCGGCGCTCATCCCACCAACCTTTGCAGCCCTTGGCGATAGGCGTAAAGGCTGTGGCGCCATAGTGCGCCGAGACCGCCGCTGTTGATGTAGATCGCGGCGCCGACGTGCTCGTAGGGGCACGGCGGTAGCAGCGGAATGAGATCGGAATAGTTCACCACTCGGTAGCAGGAGGTGATGGTCTCGTTGAATGGGTTGACGAAATCGGTGAATCCGGATTTCGGCCCGGCAAAGGTGATGAGGCGGGGCGCGAGATTCGGCGGGATGTTGGCGAAGATGTCGGGCGCGGAGACAACGGAAAGCGCCCCGCCCAGGCTGTGCCCGATGATCAGGAGGTCCGTGCATCCCGCGCATGCTGCGCCCAGGTTGGCCACGATGCTGGCGCGCACCATGCGGTAGACGGCGTGAAAGCCACTCTGCACGCGGCCGAATTTGGGAACGAATCCGTAGGGCGTGGGAATGATGTCCAAGTCCGTGAGCACGTCGTCGAGGTCGGTCGTGCCACGAAAGGCCACGAATGCGGTACCGGTGGAGAGGTTATTGCCAATCAGGCCGAAGATGTTGTTTCGCAACACCATTTTTGCTGCCACGGGGTGTTGCGCAGCCAATGCGGCCGCGAGAGCACGGTCACCCTGGATCAGTGCCGTCGCTTGGTATCCCGGCGGAAGGTTCAACGCGCCGCCGGACATCGCGCTGTACGCGGAGAAAGCCAAGGGAATGGCCACATTGAGAGCGAAAGCCGGATCGAAACCCGTCGAAGACAGAGCGGCCGGGCCAATGGGAGCAGCGTTCGCGTTCACCGGAGAGATCCATGGCGCGATAATTGCGGAGCCACTCAGTAAAGCCGTTTTTGCCAGGAAGTCGCGCCGCGCCATTGTCCTCGAAAGAGAATCGCTCATCGATTTCCTTTCTAGGTTTGCCATGAAAAGGGTACGGGACAAATCGCCGTTGTCTTGAACCGTTGTTCTTCTGTCACCGGTTCGAAATCGACACGCGGCTGGGCGGGCCGAAAGCAGAACACTCATCACCCTCTCGCGCCGGCGCCCGGTCCAGCAATTGCGTTGAATGGGGTCGACGCCGATCGCATTCGTCTGCGCGCCGACGCGACCGCGCGAGCCGTTTCACCATGCGGTCCGCGAGAGTAAGTTCCGAATACATGCGCATCATCGACGCCGACGGACACGTCGCCGAGAACCCGTCGCTGGCAATCGAAGCGATCAAGCGCTGGCCGCAGCACGTCAAGCCCAGCGCCGACGGGCGGATGCGGTTGACGTTCGAGGGCCGCAATTACCCGGAGGATCAGGGGCCCGGTGCCGGTTGTCCGCCCGAGCACGGCATCAGCACCGCCCCGGACATCAACTGCCGATCGACCGACGGTGTGCTGGGCGATGCCGACCGCGACCACATCGACACGATGGTGTTGTACCCGAGCCTCGGCCTGTGCACGCCCAGCCTCGAAGACCCCGGGTTCGCCGCCGGGTTCGCCCGGCTCTACAACCAGTGGATCGCGGACTACTGCGCCCCGTCGGGGGGCCGGCTACGCGGCGTCGCGGTAACCCCGATCGAGCACGGGCAGGCGGCGATCGACGTTATGACGGAAGCGAAAGACCTTGGGCTGGTGGCCACCCTGGTGCCGCCGGCGCTCAAGACCCGCAACCTCGACCACCCGGACCTCGACCCCTTCTACGCCGCCGCGGTAGAGCTGGAGATGCCGCTGGGCATTCACGGCGCCCCCGGCATACACCTGCCGAAGATCGGGGTGGACCGCTTCACCAATTACATTCAGGTGCACTGCATCAGTTTCCCGTTCGACCAGATGACGGCCATGACGGCGCTGGTGTCCGGCGGGGTCTTCGAGCGCCACTCGCGATTGCGGGTCGCCTTCCTCGAGGCGGGCGCAGGCTGGGTCCCGTTCTTCATGGATCGCCTGCACGAGCACTACGAAAAGCGGGGCGATTGGGTCGAACGCGGCTGGCGCCGCGACCCGCACGAGTACCTGGCCGCGGGCAACATCTGGGTGACGTGTGAGCCGGAGGAACCGATCCTGCCGGGCGTGATCGACGTGCTCGGCGCCGACTTCATCATGTTCGCCAGCGACTACCCGCACTGGGACGGCGAATGGCCGGAAAGCACCAAGCACCTGCGGACCCGCGCGGATATCAGCGAAGAGGCCCGCGAAAAGATCGGCGGGCTGAACGCGCAGCGCTTCTACAACTTGAATTAGGCCCGCGCGGCTCACCGACTGGGCAACTCGGCCCTTTTCACCGCACAAACTTCCGCCCCGACGATCCTCCCTGGGGACGACCCGATAGCCTCGTGACACCAGGGCTTTTTGGGAGGCGACGATCTGACATGACTGATAAATGGTTCTCCGATATCAGCGCGCCGGGACAGTTGACCCTTGCGGACCTGTGCGACCAAATCGAGCAGAAAATCCACGTCAACGCGGACAACCAGAAACCGCCGCAGGAGTTTCCCGATTGGCAGGCGTGTGTAGCGGATCGAGACGCCACCATCCAGAAGTTGAGCGCGGCTGTTGTCAACCTGTGCCAGATGGTGAAGTACCTGGCAGCACAAGGCCAGCGCGGCGACGCTTAGCGACAATCATCAACGCGAATGGGCTGCCCTTGGCGGGCGCCCGGTGGCAGGATCTTGGACCATGGGCCCTTTTCTGCTTCGCGCCGCACTGACCGGTTTCGCGCTGTGGCTGGTCACGAAGTTCGTCCACGGGATCACGTTCGTCGGCGGTGACACGAGGCTTCAGCGGGTCGGCATCATCTTCGTCGTCGCCGTCATCTTCGGTCTGGTCAACGCTTTCATCAAGCCGGTCGTCCAGCTCTTGTCGATCCCGCTGTACATCCTGACCCTCGGCCTGTTCCACGTCGTCGTCAACGCGCTGATGTTGTGGATCACCGCGTGGATCACCGAGCACACCACGCACTGGGGTTTGCAGATCGATCATTTCTGGTGGACGGCGATCTGGGCCGCGGTCGTGCTGTCGGTCGTGAGCTGGCTGCTGTCGCTGATCATTCGCGACGTCAGCCGCCGCTAGCGCCCCCGCCAGCGCGGCGGTCGCTTCTCGGCGAAGGCGCGCGGCCCCTCCTTCGCGTCCTCGGTCTCGAAAATGCGGTCGCTGTGCCGGGTTTCGTTGTCGTACGCCGACTCGAGGTCAAGCGCCAGACCCTCGACGGCGGACTGCTTCGTCGCGAACACCGCGAGCGGTGCGTTCGCCGCGATGCGCGCGGCGTAGTCGTAGGCGGTGTCCATCAGCCGCTCGGGCGCGACGACGCGATTGATCAGGCCCATCGCCAGCGCCCGCTGCGCGTCCACCATGTCGGCGGTCAACAGCAACTCCAT
This sequence comes from Mycobacterium paraseoulense, assembly GCF_010731655.1. NCBI lineage: Bacteria > Bacillati > Actinomycetota > Actinomycetes > Mycobacteriales > Mycobacteriaceae > Mycobacterium > Mycobacterium paraseoulense. Next base: position 931,752 of record NZ_AP022619.1, read on the forward strand.
CGCCAGCGGGTAGGGCATTTGACGCGGCAGCCGCACGGTGCTCCCGCCGCCGGCGAATAGGCCGCGCTTGGGCTCCATCACCGCGAATCGCGCGGCCGGCACGGCGAGCCGAATGTCGGTGGAACTCAGCATCTCGAATCCGCCCGCGACGCAGGTGCCGTTGACCGCGGCGATGATCGGCTTGTACACGGGGAAGCGGTGCAGGACTGCGTGGATGGCGTCGTCCTTGTTCCAGCCTTCCGGTTGCGGCAGGTCGCCGGTGAGCTCGGGGATGAACTTCTTGAGGTCGGCGCCGGTGCAAAAGTCTTGCCCCACACCGGTGACCACGGCGACCCGGGCGCCCGGGTCGTCGCGGAACGACGCCCAGGCGTGGGCCAGGTCGCGGAAGTGTTGCATGTCGAGCGAGTTGCGGGTTTCGGGACGGTTGATGGTGATGGTGACGATGTGGGCGTCGAGCGCGTAGTCGATGCTCATCGCGCCTCCGGCTGACCGGCGAGGCGGACCACGTCGCGGGCGCAACCCCACGACAACGTCACGCCGTTGCCGCCGTGGCCGTAGTTGTGGATGCACAGGGCCGGCCCCAATCGTTCGGCCGCCACCCGCACCGAGGGGCGGTCGGGACGCAGCCCGGTGATGGTCTCTATCACCTCGGCTTCGGCGAGCCGCGGCTCGATTCGGCGGCACCGGTGCAGGATTCGGTCGGTCACGTCGGGGTCCGCGGTGGTGTCCCAGCGGTCGGGGATGCTGATCCCGCCGCACACGACCCGCCGCGGATGGGGGAAGTAGCAGGTCCATTCCGGGCCGCCGTTGATCTCCAGAAACAGTTGCCGCAGACCGGGATTGGTGAGCACGACGTGCTGACCGAACAGGGGACGCAGCGTGTCGTCGCCGGTCAGGTGTCCCGCGGCGAGGCCGGTGCAGTTGACCACGATCGGCGCGGCGTCGGCGGCCTCGGCCAGTGACCGCACCGGATGCTCCTCGATTTCACAGCCGGCCGCGGCCAGCCGCCGGGTCAGGTAGTCGAGATAGTGCGGCATGTCGATCATCGGCAGCGTGGCGCGAAACCCGTTACCGAAGCCGTCCGGGAGGTCGGTCGGGTCGGCCGGCCGCAGGTCGGGGATCAGCGCGGCGGCCGATGACATCGCCTCGGCCGCCGTGAGTTCGCCGGCGGCCAGCGCGGGCGCCAGCTGAACGCCCGAGCCGGGATCGGCGGCGAGTTCGCGGAAGACGCGCAGGGAGTGTTCGGTCCAGCCCAGTGTGTCGCTGGCGCGTTCGGCGGGCCGCGGCGGCAGCCATACCGCGCCCGCCACCTTCGACGTCGTGCGCTGCGGCGGGGCGGCGGTCCAGACCCGCACCGCCCAGCCGGCCTCGGCCAGGCACACCGCCGACGTCAGTCCGCTGACTCCGGCACCGACGACGACGATCTGTTGCGCACTGGCCACGGCGCCACCGTAGCGAAAGTGGCCGGGGGTTGCGGCCGGCTCGCGTCAGCGCCTCGTCAGTTGTGCGGAGGAGGCGGCGGCTGCTGCCCGCCGCCGAGCAGGCCGTTGAGGAGGCCGAGCGTGCCCTGCACACTGGCGGGCGGCGCGGTCGGCGGCAGCGCGGCGTCGGGGGTCAGTTGCCAGGGCTGGCAGCCCGACGTCTTGAACGCCTTGTCGCTCGGGTCGATCTGCACCACCTGCGGCTTCTTGCTCATGTTGTTGTCGATGATGTTGCCGTCGGGATTGCCCGTCCGCTTCCAGTAGCACGTGCCGTTGTCGGCGGGTCCGCCCGAGCTGTAGATCCCGGGGACGATGTCGGTGCCGACGTTGTAGATGCCGTCCTTGTCGATGCTCGTCTTCGGTGCGGGTGCCGGCGAGGCGGCGGGGGACGCCCCCGGAGACGCCGACGGCGAGGCGGACGACGGTGGCGGGCCCGGCGGGGGACCCTGCGACGCTGCCGGCGCCGGTGACGGCGCCGGTGTCTGGTCCGGGTCGGCCCAAGCGAATCCCGCCGACGCGGTCCAGCCCGCGATCATCAGTCCCGCGACGGCCAACCGTGCTGCGGTAGGAACACCACCCTCGAACCCCATAGCACGCCAGCGTACCGGGGTGAGCGCCTTAAATCACATGATGCGGCGTACCGCGGTTGCCCACTGCGGACACGTAACCCCTGGTCGTCGGCCCTGGCGGACCCTAGGTCAGGCGCCGCACGCGGCCGGCATATCCGAGCGCGTGCTCGTACGTTTCGAGGTTGTCGCGAGAAATCCTCGCGTGCACGGGGCGTTCGAGAAAGAACCGCAGCACCGGGTTGTAGGCGTGGTAGGTCTCGTGGAAGGTCAACACGGTGGTCCCGTCCGGCTGCTCCTCGAGTCGGTGATAGCCCTCGGCCCGTGACCACAGCGGCGCGCCGACGGCCACGTAGCGCGACAGCTTGTTGGTTTCCGCCTCGGTGACGGTCTCCCACGAGCGCGCCCTGCCACCCGACAGCAGGTACTTGGGGACCGGGTAGACGCAGGTGCGGACCAGACCCTCACCTGCCTCGTTGCCCTCGTTGAGGATCTCCATGCTGCCGGAGGGCCATGTGAGGACGCGCGGCCGCGGCGCGTCGGGCGGCGCGGGCGGGTGCAGCACCCGCCACACCTTCGCCGGCGGCGCCTCGACGTGAAATCGCACGGTGTAGGACTGCATCAGCCGTCTCCCCAGCTGTCCCAGAACGTCACGGTTTCGGCGGGCGGCCGCGCGGCCGGCCGGAAGTCGGTGCCGATCGTGTAGGCCACCGGGAACAACGCGGCCTGCGTGACGGTGTCCGGAATGCCGAGCAACTCGGCCACCTCTTTTTCCTTGGCCAGATGCATCGTCGTCCACACCGACCCCAAGCCGCGCGACCGCAGGGCGAGCAGGAAGCTCCAGCCGGCCGGGATGATCGACGCCCAGGCCGACGCGGCGGTCAGCAGCGTGGAGTTGTCGATGCGGTTCGCCAGGCAGGGGATCACGTGTACGGGAACCCTGGCCAGGGTGTGGGTCAGGGCCAGCGCGCCGGCGTACACGCGTTGGGTCTGCGGATCGGACGCCTCCTTGGCCGCGTGCGCGAGGTATTCGGCACCGATGCTGCGATAGATCTCGCCGATCGCGGCGCGCTTGTCGGCATCGGTGATCACCAGCCAGCGCCAGTCCTGCGCGTTGCTCGCGGTGGGCGCCTGCATCGCGAGCCGGATGCACTCGAGGATCACGTCGCGACCGACCGGCCGGTCCAGGTCGAGGCGCTTGCGCACCGACCGCGTCGTCGTCAACAGTTCGTCGACGGTCGCCAGGTCCATTCGGTTCCTTACTAGAGATCGATCGCGCACGACTGATCGACGCCCAGCACGGTCAACGAGCGCCCCAGGCCCAGGAACACCGCGACGCAGAGGGTGAGATCGAGGATCTCGGGGTCGGAGAACGACTCCCGCAGCCGCCCGAAGAAGGTGTCGTCCAACGACGCATGGTCGGTGGCGAACCGCTCGGCGTATTCGATGGCGAGCCGCTGGCGGGGCGTGTAGCCGGGGTAGCTGGCGTACGCCGCGACGTTGTCGTAGAGCTCCGGCGCGACGCCGGCGTTCAGCACTGACTGCGCGCGAAAGCCCGCGCAGGCGGCGCAGTCGTTGATCTGGGCGATGCGCATCCTGGCCAGCTCGCGCTCGTCGGCAGGCAGAACGCTCTGCTGGTATGCGCCGCGAATCATCCGCTCGACCATGTCGCCGAGTTGCGGCCGCAGCGTCCAGATCATGGCGGCTTCGCCGCCCGGCCCGTCCGGCACGTTGAGACGGGCCATCGGCGACTCCTGCGGTGAGGTAGTTACTGAGTCGAGCAAACCAGTTCGGACCGCGGCTGTCCAGGGCGGTCACGTCCGCCCGGACGGTGAACCGCCGATGGACACCGCAGCCGGTCGGGGTTAGCGTCCGTTGGACGAGGGCGCTCAGGGCCGAGCGCACTCGGTGGGAGGTCTCGGCATGCTGTTCATGCACGAGGTGCACAAAGTGCGCGGGCGCCGTGAGGACGACTTCGAGGCCGCGTTTCGGCAGGGTTGGATGCCCACGCTCGCCGCCGGCGATGATGCCCGGCTGCTCTGGTACGCCGACCACGCCCAAGGCAGCGGCCCGTCTTACACCGTCGTGACCGTCACCGCCGTCCGCGACGGAGCGGCGTGGGAGCGACTCGCGCTGCGGGTGCAACGGGGTGATCTGCAGCCGTGGGCGCGCGAGCTGGACGATTTGCGCTACGACGTCGAGGCCAAGTTGCTCGCGCCGCTGCCGTGGTCGCCGCTGCAAGAGATCCCGTTGGGGGAGGTGCCGGTCGACGGGCGGGAGCACGAACTCAGTCTCTACATGGAAGACACCATGTGGCCCTATCCAGACAAGTTCGAGGAATACATCGCTCGCAGCGGCGACGTGTACGCCCAAAGCCTCGCGCGGCCGTCGTCAATGCTGTTGATTCAGGCGGCGTTTCAGCCCGCCCTGGGCAGCCACCTGCACCGCGAGGTCATCCTGATGCAGCGCATTCAGCAGCCCGAGCAACTGCTCACACTGCTGCGGACCAGGATTCCCCGTGAATTTCGCGCGCCGGGCACCTGGATGCACGACGCCCTCGAGCTGCGCGACCAGTGGACCAGTCGGCTGCTGCGCACCTCCGCGTGGTCACCCCTGCACTGAGCCGGCCCATGAACATCGGAACCATCCTCGAAGCCGCCGCGGCCGACGATCCCGCTCGCGTCGCGCTCATCGTCGACGGGTGCCCGATCGCTTACGGGGAGCTGGCGGACACCGTGCGCCGGTGCGCCGCGGGCCTGGCCGGCCGTGGCGTGGTGGCCGGCCAACGCGTTGCGGTCGTCGACGGGGCAAGCGTGCTGTCGGTCGCGGCCGTGCTGGGAGCGGCTCGCATCGGCGCCGCGGCCGCCTTGATGAATCCCGCGCTGACCCCGTCCGAGCTTCACGGACTCTTGACGAACGCCGGCTGTGCCGACGTGGCCGTCGCGGGGGAGCCATCCGCCGACCGGCTCCGCGAGGCCGGCGCGCCGATGGTCGTGACGGGCGAGGACCTGCTGGAGGGCCTCGGTTCGGCGGCGCCGGCCGCCGACGACGCCGACCACGATGCCCTGGTCCTGTTCACCAGCGGGACAACGGGACTCCCGAAGGCCGTCGGCATCACCGGCCGGCAGCTGTCACGGCGGATCAAGGGGATGGCGGCACCATTCCGGGCCGACGCCAAACCCTCGGTGGGGATGATGTGCGTCCCCTTCTTTCACGTGGGAGGCGCACTCGGCACGCTCGGCGGTTTGTACTCGGGCAACACCTCGGTGCTACAGCGGCGGTTTGACGCCGGCGAGTGGCTACGCCTGGTGTCCGAGAATCGGGTGACCACGACGTTTCTGGTTCCGACGATGCTGCAGCGCATCCTCGACCATCCCGACTTCGGCGACGCCGACTTGTCGTCGTTGGTGGCCATCGCGTACGGGGCCGCCGCCGCGCCGGTCAGTTTGGTGCGCAGAGCCATGGCCGCTCTCCCACATGTGGCTTTCGCCAACGTGTTCGGCCAGACCGAGACCCTCGGCGCCTACACGACGCTGATGCCCGCCGATCACCGCGATCCCGCCCGCGCGGGATCCGTCGGCCGACCGCTGCCGGGCGTCGACGTGCGCGTGGTGGACCCCGCGACGGGCGAGGATGTCGAGCCGGGAAGGGTCGGCGAGTTGTGGGTGAACAGCGCCCAGAACGTCACCGCGGGGTGGCTGCGCACCGGTGACCTCGCCCGCCAGGACTCCGACGGGTACCTCTTCCCGAGCGGGCGGCTCAGCGACACCATCAACCGTGGGGGAGAGAAGTTCGGGCCGATCGAAGTGGAGGAAGCGCTTCGTTCCCACCCGGCGGTGCGTGACGTCGCGGTGGCCGGAATCGCCGACGATGAGCTCGGCCAGCGGGTCGGGGCTGCGGTGGTGGCTTGCGCCCCGGTGACTCTCGACCAGCTGCGATCGCACTGTCGCGGACTGATCGCCTACTTCAAACTGCCCGAGCGGCTGATACTCGTCGACACCATCCCGTACAGCTCGACCGGCAAAGTCAACCGCGGCCAGCTCGCGGCGCTGATCGCCAAAGAGTCCTGACGGCAAGGAGTTCCGATGCTGTTTCTGCACGAGACCCACAAAGTGGTCGGCGCACGTCAGGACGAATTCGAGGCCGCATACCGCGAGGGCTGGATGCCCATGCTCGCCGCCGGCGAGGACGCGCGGCTGCTCTGGTACACGAACCATGCCCATGGGTCCGGGCTGTCCTACAACGTGGTCACCATCACCGGCGTGGCCGACGGCGCGGCGTGGGAACGGCTCGCGCGCCGAGCACAAAGTGGCGACCTGCGGTCGTGGATGCGTGAATTGGACACCCTGCGCCACGAAGTGACGGGCAAGCTCTTGCTGCCGGTGACCTGGTCACCGCTGCAGACCGTCGACCTGGCCAGCGTGCCGACCACGGGGCAGACGCACCCGCTGACGATGTTCATGGAGGACACCGGCTGGCCGTCCGCGCCGCTCGACGACTACATCCGCTCGTGGGACGAGATCTACTACCGCCCGCTGTCGCGGGCGCCGGCCAGGATGCGCATCCTCGACATCCAGGCGTGTTTCCAGGTGGCGCATGGGAGCCACCGGCGACGAGAGGCCATGTTGTGGCAGAAGATTGACGACTCCAACAACTACGCGGCCCTGGTCCACCTGCTGACCAAGGAGATCCCCCCGGAGCACCGGGCGCCGGGCAGCTACATGTTCGCCGCCCTGCGGTACCGCGACCAGTGGCAGAGCCGCCTGCTGCGGACGTCGGATTGGTCACCGCTGTACTGAGCTCGGCCCCGTGGCCCCGCTCAGGATCCGGCCGGCCTGCTCGACCATGTCGGTCACGATGTCGGCCGCGGGCCGGACCTGGCGGACGAGGCCCACACCCTCGCCGACGAGGATGGCGGCCGTTTCGAAATCCTCGGCGGCGACCGCCTTTTCATACTCGGCGACGACGTCGGGCAGCGACGCCGCTAGCCGGTCCTGGTTGCCGTGCCAGGTGTCCAGGAACGTGTTGCCCAACGCCCGCGCGTCGTAGCCGGCGGGCCAATCCAGCCGCCGCACAAGGTCATAGGCCCGCGTGCGAAGGGTGTCGTCGCCGCTGGCCGGTAGCGCCCGCTCGTGTGCCCGCGGCGACACCAACGCCTCGGGGGACGCCCAGAACCTGGTGCCCACGAGGGCGCCGTCGGCGCCGAGCGCCAGCGCGGCGGCGAGTCCGCGGCCGTCGGTGACCCCGCCGGCGGCCAGCACCAGCGTGCCCGGCGACCGTTCGGCGGCGAGGTCGACGACGTCGGGCACCAGCGTGAAGGTGGACCGGGCGGTCATGCCGTGCCCACCCGCCTCGCCGCCCTGCGCCACCACGACGTCCGCGCCGGCGTCCAGCGCCCGGCGCGCGTGGTCCAGCGTTTGCGCCTGCGCGATGAGCGGCACGCCGGCGGCGTGAATGCGGTCGGCGAACGGCTGCAGTTCACCGAACGACAACATGATCGCGGCCGGCTGTCGCTCCAGGGCCTCGTCGAGCAGCGCGGGTTGGCGGGCGAGGCTCCAGGTGATGAAGCCGCATCCCACCGTCAGGCCGTCGGCCCGGCCGAATTCGCGCCGCAGCCATTCGGCGTCTCCGTATCCGCCGCCGATCAGCCCCAGGCCACCGGCCGACGTCACCGCCGCCGCCAGCCGGCCGCCCGAGATCCCCGCCATCGGGGCGAGCACGACGGGGTGCTCGATGCCGAAGAATCTGGCGATCCGGGTGTCGAGGCTCATTGCAGCTCCCCGGTGAGAAACTGTGCCCGCCCGTGGCCGAAAGACCAGTCCTCGTCACCGTTTTCGGTAACCGAGACGATCAGGTCGGCCGGGTCGAGCCCGCACCGCCCGGCGAGGTTGCCGGCCAGCAGTTCGTAGAGCTTCTCCTTCATCGCCCGCGCGCGCCGCCGGCTCACCACGTGCACGATCACCTGGTGAGACGAGCGGGTGATGCCGAGGCCGGTGTCCAAAGCGACGATCTCGTGGACGGGATGGGTCCGCACCACCTGATAGCGGTCACGCGGGGGCACGCCGAACGCTTCGACGACGGACGCGTGAACCGCGTCGAGCAACGCGCTGACCTCCGACGGCGTGCGGCCCTCGATGAGGTCGATGTACAGCAGCGGCATTTTGACTCCTCTGATCTATGTCCTGGCTACGACGCTAAGCACGTCGAGACCGGGTGTGAAATGCCCGCTGTCATCGATCTATGCTTCTCAGGCATGGACGCGTTGCGTAGTGGCAGGGTCGAGTTGCGCCACCTGCGCGCGTTCGAGGCGGTCGCACGGCTGAAGTCGTTCACTCAGGCCGCCGCCGAACTGCGCATCACCCAACCGGCGCTGAGCCGCACCATCCGCCAGCTGGAGGACGCGCTCGGCGTGACGCTCGTGGATCGCACGTCGCGCCACGTCGGGACGACCCGGGCCGGGCGGACGTTCCTGGATCACGTCGAGCGGGTCCTCGCGGAGCTGGAGCGCGCGTTCGGCGCCGTACGCCGGCAGGCGAGCATCGGCCTCGGGTTCAGCTGGTTGCTTCCCGATCCGTGGGCACAGGACACCGTCGCCCGTTTCGAGCGGGCCACCGGCACGACGGTCAAGCTGGTGCGCACCGACGACGCGTTGAGCGCTGTGCAGCAGGGCAGGGTCGACGTCGCCGTCGTGCGTGGGCGGGTGACGTCAACCGCCGTGCGGGTGGTGCACCTGTTCGACGAGACCCGGGTGGCCGTGTGTTCGGTCCACTCGCCGCTGGCCACCAGGTCCGAGTTGGCCTGGGCCGAGGTGCCGCGCTGGCCGTTGGTCGTCAACACCGCCAGCGGGACCACCGGGCCGTGGTCGTGGCCGGCGGGCGAGGGGCCGAAAACCATTGTGGAGACTGCTAATTTCGATGAGTGGCTGGAATCCGTGGCGGCGGATCGGGGCATCGGTGTGATCCCCGACGTCGCGGTCCGGCGCAACATCCACCCGGGTGTCCGGTTCGTCGCTCTGCGCGGGGCCCCGCGGAGCCCGGTCTCGCTGGCGTTTCTGCCCCGCGCCCGCAACGCGGTGCTGCGCCGCTTCGTCGAGGCGGCCCTCGAAAGCGTGCAGGCGTCCGCCGAAACCGTGTGAGTGTGCGCTCATGGCTTTGCGTGTGCGGCCACGGCGGGGCTCCGCGGCGTGTCGCCGCCCCGGGCGCACACTCAGCGCGAAGGGGAGGCCGACGAAGGGGGAGCGGAAGGCGGTGGCGGGAAATCGAAGCCCGAGCGCAGCAGCGCCAGGCTGGACGCCACCAGTTCACCGAGATCGCCGGCGCAGCCGTTGCGGCCCCAATTCTCCACCGTCACAACCAGGGCGGCGGCCAGGGCTGAACCGGTGACCTCGGCGAGCAGATCGATGTTCGGCACGCCCGGGTTGCGGTCCCGGACGAAGTCGGTCAGCACGTGCGCGAAGGACGCTTGCACGACCCGCAGGTGACCGGCGATGCGCTCCGCGCTGATCAGCTCGGCGCGGGCCGTCGCCGCCTGGCGGACGACTTCGAGGTCGTGTGGGAAGGCCGCGACGCTCGCGAGCACCGCTTCGAAGATCGGCTCGGCGGCGGGGCGGGCGGCCAGCGCCTCGGCCAGCCAATCCAGCTGCGTCTCGTAGTCCCGGAAGAGCACCGCCTCCTTGGTGGGGAAGTGGCGGAAGAAGGTCCGTTCGGTGACGCCGGCCGCACGGGCCAGCTCGGTCACCGTGACATTGGTGAATCCCTTGCGCGCAAAGCTTTTCAATGCCGCTTCGCGCAGCGCCTCGTGCGTCGATCGTCGGCGTAGCTCATGGCGGTTCGTCGGCGCGCTCATCCCACGGGGATGGTATCCCACCCCGGGGGAATTAGTCAGAACTGACATCTTCCAATTATGTCAGTACTGACATATTCTTGTCACGCGCCGACCCCAGGGAGGAAGCCATGTCGGACTATGACGCGATCGTCGTGGGAGCGGGCCACAACGGCTTGACCGCGGCCGCGGTGCTGCAGCGCGGCGGCCTGCGCACGCTGTGCCTGGAAGCCAACACCTATGCGGGGGGCATGGCGGCGACCGTCGAATTGATCGACGGCTTCCGGTACGAGATCGCCGGTTCCGTCCAGTTCCCGACGGCGAGCCGGATCACCAAGGACCTCGGGCTGGACACGCTGCCCACGGTGGAGCCGGAGGTGATGTCCACCAACATCGGCGACCACGGCGAGGAGCCGATGGTCTTCTACCGCGACCCGATGCAGCTGATGACGCACCTGGGCGACAAGCACGGCATCGAAGCCGTCACTGGCATGGCCGAACTGATCGGGTGGAGCCAGGGGCCGGCAAAGGCCCTGGGCCGCTTCGATGTCCGCACACCGCCCAAGACGCTCGACGAGATGTATGCCTGCGCGGCCAACGACGCCGAGCGCCGCGCCATCCACGAAATGCTGTTCGGGTCGGCGATGGACGTCATCGACCGCTACCTGCCCGACAAGGACAAGCACGCGGTCATGCGGGGGATGCTCGCGTTTCTCGCGATCAACTCGACCTACCGCGGCCCCTACACGCCGGGCAGCGCCACGTGCCTGGCGTTCGCCCTGGCCGTGCCCGACGACAGCACGGCCATGATGACCAAACTCAAGGGCGGCATCGGCGCGCTCACCGAACACCTGCGTGAGCTCTTCGTCGCCCACGGCGGCGAGATCCGCTTCCGGGCCAAGGTGGACCAGATTCTCGTGGATCACGGCGCGGTGACCGGGGTGCGGCTACGCGACGGGTCGACGATCACCGCGCCGATCGTGGTGTCCAACCTCGCGCCGGACGTCACGGTCACCGACCTCATCGCACCGGAACACGTTCCGGCCGAGCTGCTTTCGCGGCTTTCCGGCCGCGACCACCGGGCCAGCTTCGTACAGATCCACTTCGCCCTTGACGGCCTGCCCGAATTCGCCGCGCCGTATGAGTTCTTGAACGAAGAGGGCATGCAGCAGTCGGTCGGAATTTTCGGCGCCCCGGAGGAACAACAGCTGCACTGGGAGAATTGCCGGCGGGGCATCGTGCCGGACAACCCGTCGATGGGAATGCAGATCCCGTCCGTGCACGATCCGAGCATGGCGCCGCCCGGTAAGCACGCCGCCAGCGCGTACGCGTACGCCTTCCCCGTCGAAGTCGACCGGCACGACCACGGACGACTCAAAACCGAAATGGCACAACGCGTTATCGAGAAGATCACCCGGTTGGCCCCCAACTTCGAGGACATCGTGATCCGCCACATCACTTTCGCGCCCTACCACATGAACACGATGTTCGGGGCGCCCGCCGGCGACTTCTGTCACGGCCTGCTGCACCCGGACCTGATGGGACCCAACAGGCCCGGGCCCAAGGGATTCCTCGACTTCCCGATTCCCATCGACGGCCTCTACCTCGGCGGCGCGGGATGCCACGGCGGCCCGGGTATCACGTTCACGCCCGGCTACAACGCCGGCTATCAGGCCCTCGACGATATGGCCTGACAGCGCGGTCAGCCGCCGAAGGTACCGGTGAGCCGGGCCTGCGCGGTCGCTGCGGCGGCGATCGTTGTCGCCGCCTGGACGCCGGCGAGGCCGGCGGGCAGCCCGTAGTCGTTGGGGAGCTGGTACAGGGTGAACCGGTAATGATGCGTGCCGGTTCCCGCCGGCGGGCAGGGGCCTTGGTATGCGGGCTGTCCGGCGGTGTTGGGCAGCGTGGTCGCCCCGGCCGGCGTCTGACCGTCGGTGGTGCTGCCGGGACCCGGCGCGATTCCGGTCACGACCCAGTGCACGTAGAGCCCGTTGACGGCGTCGGGGTCGTCGACCACGAGCGCCGCGCCCAGCGGCGCCGACCACGCCAGTGGCGGCGCTATGTTGGCCCCCTTGCAGGTGTACCGCACGGGGATCGGCGCGCCGTCGGCGAACGCCGGGCTGCCGATGGTCAACGGCGCGCCGGCGGGTGCGGCCGCGACGGTCCGCCCGAGTGTGGTCACCTTCGGCGTCGACGGCGCCGTCATGCGGGTGTCGCCGTGCCCACCGCAACCGGCCACGGCCCCGACCATCGCCAGCCCGCCGATGACCGATGCGATCCGTTGACGGCTGCGCGCGCTTGTCGATTCCATAGGGACAGTGTGGACCGCGCGGCGGCTGTCCGGTAAGACCCGGTTTGCCGCTACGAGCCGCGCTTCTTCAACTCCAGTACCCGTTTCCGCAGGCCCTTGGTGGCGGTGTCCATGAGGCTCTTGGACCCGCGCTTGACCAAGAACCCGGGCACCGGCATCAACAGGTCAACGGTGAGATCGAAGCTCACCTTGGTGGAGTCGCCGTCGGGCGTCAGCGTGTAACGGCCATCCTGCGCGCGTTGCTGTTTGGCCTTCACCAGGGTCCAGCTCACGCCGTCGTCGTGGACCGTGTATGCCAGCTCCTGCTCGTCGCTGACCCCGACGAGTTTGACCACTTGCTTCGACCGGGTGGGGTGGCCCTGATCGTCCCGCTCGAGGACCTCCACCTTTTGATGGACCGAGGACCACTCCGGCAGCGACTCGATGTCGAACAGCACATCCAGGATCTCATCCGGTGTCGCTTCGATGACGACCTCGCGGGATTCGGTGACAGCCATGGGGGATAGATAACCACTGCGGCGCCGCTAAAAACTCACGGCACCAGAACCACCTTGCCGACGTTCTCGCGGGCCGCCAGGATCCGGTGGGCCTCGGGCGCTTCGTCGAATGGCACCACCGCGTGGACGACGGGAGCGATCGTCCCGTCGTCGAGTGCCTTGGCCAGCGGGGTGATCCACGGCTCGAGAGTGCCGCGGTCGTCCCACAGCCGCAGCATGTTGAGGCCGATCACGGCCTTGGACTCCGACAATTGGTCGATCAGGTTGAACCCGCGCAGCATCGCCAGCGCGTGCGGAGCCGCGGCCCGCAGCGAGCGCTTCTCCCCGTGCTGCAGGTTCGAAACCCCGTATCCCACAAGCCTTCCGCCAGGCCGCAGCAGCGCGTAGGACCGCCGTAACGACGTGCCGCCCAGCGCGTCGAGCACCAGGTCGTATGGTTCCAGGCCCTCCCACCAGCCGTCGCGGCGGTAATCGATCGTTCGGTCCACCCCCAGTTCGGCCAGCTTCCGATGCTTGGCGGGCGACGCGGTGCCGTGCACCTGCGCCCCGGCGGCCTTGGCGAACTGAATGGCCGCGATGCCGACCCCGCCGGCCGCGGCGTGCACCAGCACCCGTTCGCCGGGGCGCAGCGAACCGTAACCGTGCAGCGCGGCCCACGCGGTCGCGTAGTTGACAGGAACGGCGGCGCCCTGTTCGAAGCTCATCCCGGCCGGCAGCGGAACGGAGTCGCCGGCGGCCACGTTGACGATCTCGGCGTAGCCGCCGAACCGGGTGCCCGCCAGCACCCGGTCGCCGACGCGGCCGGGATCGACACCGGCGCCAACGGCCTCGACCGTCCCCGCTACTTCGTAGCCCACGATCGCGGGGAGTTTCGGCGCATCGGGGTACATGCCGACGCGGGCGAGGTGATCGGCGAAGTTCACGCCCGCCGCGCGCACCGCAACCCGCAACTGCCCGGGGCCCGGCGGCGGAGGATCGGGCCGCTGCTGAACCCGCAGCACCGACGGACCGCCGCGCTTGGTGATGACGACTGCGCGCATGGGTGAAATCCTCCCGCTCGCTCAGGCCTGGTCGACGGCGTCGACCAGGCGGGGGAGGACGACGCCGGACCAGCCGGCCCCCATCCGGCGGAAGGCCTCGGCCATCCTCTTGTCGTCGAGGTCAAATCCGCTGTGCTCCAGGAACACCCGGGTACCGTCGCCCTCTGGTTCAAGGCGCCAGGTGAGCGTCCAGGCGGGGGTGAAGGTATACACGAAGCGGTGCGGGGGCTCGACCTCGAGCACCTCACATGGCTGCTTGCCGTAGCCCGGCATGTCGAGGGTGAACTGATGTCCGACCACCGCCGCCACTTCGCCCTCGGCCCACCACAGCCGCATCAGGGCGGGCTCGGTCAACAATCGCCACACCTTCGCCGGCGGGGCCGCCACGAACTGATCGACCCGGATCGTCGCGGGCATCGATGTCTTCGTCATTCCAACTCCTCTGCCGTCTCGGCGAGTTTGGCCAGTCGCGCCCGCCAGAACTTCTCGAACGGATGCAGCCAGTCACCGAGCTGCGCCAGCGGTTCTGCGGTCAGGTGGTAGATGCGATGGCGGCCCCGCGGCTCGTCGGCCACCAGCCCGGCGTCGCGCAGCACCTTGAGGTGCTCGGCGACCGCGGGGCGGCTGAGGTCAAACCGCTCGCAGAGTTTCCCCGCCGACAGTGGCTGGCGGGACAGGATCTCCAGCAGTTCCCGCCGCACCGGGTTGGCCAGCGCGAGAAAGACGCGGTCGGTGCTCGCCACACCCCGCAATATATGTCGGGGATTTCCGACATGTCAACGATTTCCGACGAGTGCTCACGACGCGCCCCGGTGACCGCTATCTTCCGGTTATGCACTTCGCCTGGGAGCGGCTGACGCCCAGCGTGCACCGCTGCCGGCTGGCGTTCTGCGACGTCACCATCGGGCTGGTGCGGGGCCGAACCGGGGCGCTGCTCGTCGACACCGGCACCACGCTGGTCGAAGCCGATGCGATCGACGCCGACGTCCGCCAGATCGCGGAAGGACCGGTCACTCATGTGGTGTTGACGCACAAGCACTTCGACCACGTCCTGGGCTCGTCGGCGTTCGGCGGAGCTGAAATTTTTTGTGCGCCCGACGTTGTCGAGTACTTGTCGTCCGGCGTCGATGACCTTCGTTCGCATGCCGTGAGTTACGGCGCGGACGCCGCCGAAGTCGACCGCGCGATCGCGGCATTGAAGCCACCACACCGCGGTGTCTACGACGCGGTTATCGACCTCGGCGACCGGTGCGTGACCATCGCCCACCTGGGTCGGGGACACACGACCGCAGACCTGGTCGTCATTGCGCCTGGCGTCGACGGCGAAGGCGACCCGGTTGTCCTTTTCACCGGTGATCTCGTCGAGGAGTCCGCCGACCCCTATATCGATGCCGATTCCGATGTGGCGGCCTGGCCGTCGACCCTCGATCGGATACTCGCGGTCGGCGGCCCCGATGCCATCTACGTGCCGGGCCACGGGAAAGTGGTCGACGCAGGATTCGTCCGCCGCCAGCGGGATTGGTTGGCCCGACGCGCGGGTGTCGACCCGGGCTGAACGCGCGGACCGGTGCAGGCCGCAGTGAGGGCGTCCAAGTCGGTGACACTGACCACAGCTCGCGCGGGGATATCGGTCGGCCGACGGCTTTCGCGTGCACCGGTGGCGCAATCGTCAACGCCACGAAGGCCTTACCCGATCCACTGACCGGCGGCGTGAAGACCCGGCGATGGCCGCGCGGTCGATACCGATGGTCTTGTGTGCCCATCGGCCCCAACGGCGCGAACGCGCCGGAGTAGGGCATGAGGCAATAGTTTTGGCATGGGTCTTTTGACCCCTGATTGAACGGTCATCCCCGGGGATAGACTCACGTCCAAGGGAATCGTGCCGAACAGGGAGCGTAAGGCCATGGCCATCATTGACTCGGACATCGAGGTCCGGACTTCGTTTGAAGACGAGCTGGCTGCCACGCAGCGCTACATGGACGGCCCGCGCTTCGCCGGCATCACCCGCCTCTACACCGCGCGCCAGGTAGTGGAGCAACGCGGCACCATCCCCACCGACTACCCGGTGGCACGCAACGCGGCGGCGGCCTTCTATGACCGGCTGCGCGAACTGTTCGCCGCCAAGAAGAGCATCACCACCTTCGGGCCCTACTCGCCGGGCCAAGCCGTCGCCATGAAGCGGATGGGCATCGAGGGCATCTACCTCGGCGGCTGGGCAACCTCGGCCAAGGGCTCCACCACCGAAGACCCCGGCCCCGACCTCGCGAGCTACCCCCTGAGCCAGGTGCCCGACGACGCCGCGGTACTCGTCCGCGCCCTGCTGACCGCCGACCGCAACCAGCAGTACCAACGGCTGAACATGAGCGAGGCGCAACGAGCCGGCACACCCGCCTACGACTACCGCCCGTTCATCATCGCCGACGCGGACACCGGCCACGGCGGTGATCCGCACGTGCGCAACCTGATCCGGCGCTTCGTCGAGGTCGGCGTGGCCGGCTATCACATCGAGGATCAGCGCCCGGGCACCAAGAAGTGTGGCCACCAGGGCGGCAAGGTGCTCGTGCCCTCCGACGAACAGATCAAGCGGCTCAACGCCGCCCGCTTCCAGCTGGACGTCATGCGCGTGCCGGGCATCATCGTCGCCCGCACCGACGCCGAGGCCGCCAACCTGATCGACAGCCGCGCCGACGAGCGCGACCAGCCCTTCCTGCTCGGCGCCACCAACCTCAATATCCCTTCCTACAAGTCCTGTTTCCTGGCGATGGTCCGGCGCTTCTACGAGCTGGGCGTCAAGGAGCTCAACGGCCACCTGCTCTATGCGCTGGCCGATTCCGAGTACGCCGCCGCCACCGCCTGGCTTGAGCGACAGGGCATCCAGGGCTTGATCTCCGACGCGGTGAACGCGCGGCGGGAGGACGGGCACGACTCGATCGACGACCTCTTCGACCAGGTCGAGTCGCGGTTCGTGGCGGCCTGGGAAGACGACGCCGGGCTGATGACCTACGGCGAGGCCGTCGCGGAGGTGCTCGCGTTCGGCGAAAGCGAGGACGAGCCCGTCGACATGAGCCCCGAACAGTGGCGCAGGTTCTCCGAGTCCGCGTCGCTCTACGCCGCGCGGGAAAAGGCGAAGGAGCTGGGCGCCGACCCGCCGTG
Organism: Mycobacterium paraseoulense; assembly: GCF_010731655.1. NCBI lineage: Bacteria > Bacillati > Actinomycetota > Actinomycetes > Mycobacteriales > Mycobacteriaceae > Mycobacterium > Mycobacterium paraseoulense. The sequence continues at coordinate 948,621 of NZ_AP022619.1, forward strand.
GGACTGCGAGCTGGCGAAAACGCCGGAGGGTTACTACCAGATTCGCGGCGGAATTCCTTACGCGATCGCCAAGTCGCTGGCGGCGGCTCCGTTCGCCGACATCCTCTGGATGGAGACCAAGACCGCCGACCTGGCCGACGCCCGGCAGTTCGCCGAGGCGATCCACGCCAAATTCCCCGACCAGATGCTGGCCTACAACCTTTCGCCATCGTTCAACTGGGACACCACCGGCATGACCGACGACGAGATGAAGCGCTTCCCCGAGGAACTCGGGAAGATGGGCTTCGTCTTCAACTTCATCACCTACGGCGGCCACCAGATCGACGGCGTGGCGGCCGAGGAATTCGCCACCTCGCTCAGGCAGGACGGCATGCTGGCGCTGGCTCGCCTGCAGCGCAAGATGCGCTTGGTCGAGTCGCCGTACCGCACCCCGCAGACGCTGGTCGGCGGACCCCGCAGCGACGCGGCGCTGCAGGCGTCCTCCGGGCGCACGGCGACCACCAAAGCGATGGGCAAGGGGTCGACCCAGCATCAGCATCTGGTGCAGACCGAGGTGCCCAAGAAGCTGCTGGAGGAATGGCTGACGCTGTGGAGCGAGCATTACGAGCTCGGCGAGAAGCTGCGGGTTCAGCTGCGGCCGCGGCGCGCCGGTTCGGACGTGCTCGTCTTGGGCATCTACGGCAACGGAGACGAGCAGCTGGCCAACGTCGTGTTCGATCCCATCAAGGACCGCCACGGGCGCAGCATCCTCACGGTGCGTGACCAGAACACCTTCGCCGAGAAGCTGCGGCAGAAGCGGCTGATGACGCTGATCCACTTGTGGCTCGTCCACCGCTTCAAGGCGGACGCTGTCTACTACGTGACGCCGACCGAGGACAACCTGTACCAGACCTCAAAGATGAAGTCCCACGGCATCTTCAGCGAGGTCAACCAGGAGGTCGGCGAGATCATCGTCGCGGAGGTGAACCGCCCGCGCATCGAGGAGCTGTTGAAGCCCGACCGCGTGGCGCTGCGGAAGTTGATCACCAAGGAGGATTAGCTGCACTCCGGCCGCTCGTTGAGTCGGGCGAAGCCGTTGGACGGCAACGGCATCCGGTCCGGCCGGCTTCCGGGCCGCACGAGCTGTCCAATTTACGAATAAGAAAATTTCTTATCGCCCGGTTCGTAAGTTCCCGCATGACAACAATTGTCAGCGGATACGATTTGGCTCACCGATGGCCCATTAGCCCGAGATGGGCCATCGGTCCCCAACGCGTTTGACGCCCTCGCGTTTCTGCTCGCATCAGCACCTGAACAACCCGGATTGCGGTCGATGCCGCAGGCGCGGGCGCGGCATCGACCGCGCCCACAAAATGTGTCGGTTGCAACAGTTGCACAGGTGTAGAATCGGTCATGGATGCGCGCCACCCCCTGACGCGCGGTGACAGAAGGGAGCGACCGATGAGGGCGCAGATGAAGACAGCGGTGGCAGTGGTCGGCGGGATCTCCGCGGTGGCCTTGGCGCTCGGATTCGGTAGCAGCGGTGCCACCCCGGCGGCGACCGCGACGCACTCGTCATCCAGCCCCGCCGCGACGGTCGCGACCCCCTCAACCACCCATGCGGCCACACTGGTGGGCTGCGTGTCGGGTCTCGACTGCTAGCTCCGCCGATATTCCGATGGCCCATCCCGGTGATGGGCCATCGGCGTCTTCCAGGGCAGCAGTCCCGCACCGAAACTCGTTTGCCACGACGCCTGCCGGGGTAAGGAGAAGTGGACCACGCGGTGCACGTGGGGATTGGGGACTGGCGATGAGATCTGCGGCAAGGACCTCGGTCGCGCTCTTCGGCGGCGCGGCCATGCTCGTGCTGGCGGTCGGGTGTGGCGGCGGCAACAAGGGGCCGAGCAGCACCACCACGCCGACGACGACGCCGTCGTCGAGCGTCGCGCCATCGACACCCGGTGGCGGCGGCGGTGTCCCCGGCGGCCCGACCGGTGGTGGCGGACCGGGCGGTGGTGGCGGCGGTGTCCCCGGCGGCCCGACCGGCGGTGGCGGACCGGGCGGCGGTGGCGGCGGTGTCCCCGGCGGCCCGACCGGCGGTGGCGGGCCCGGCGGCGGTGGCGGGCCCGGCGGCGGTGGCGGCAGCATCCCCGGCGTCGGCGGTGGCGGGGGCGGCCCGGGTGGCGGCGGCGGTTGCGTCGGCAACGTCTGCGGCGGCTACTGACATCCGCGCGCTCAGCGCCGTAACGCACGCGCGAAAAGACTTGCTCCCCTAGTCGGCGGGGCCGGGATCACCCGGCCCCGCCGGCTGAAAACGCCACACTCACCGAGCGTTCTGACGTGACGGCCTAGGCCGAACACCGCATTCGAGTTATGGTTCTGCCCAACTCGAATGCAAGGGGACTTCGATGGCGAAGCTCAGATTTGGATACTTCATCGCCCCGTTCCACCGGGCGGGCACGAACCCGACGCTCGCGCTGCAGCGCGATCTCCAATTCATCGAGCACCTCGACACGCTCGGCTTCGACGAAGTGTGGTTGGGCGAACACCACTCCGCCGGCAGCGAGATCATCAGCTCGCCCGAGATCTTCATCGCCGCCGCGGCCGAACGGGCCAAGCGGATTCGCTTTGGCACCGGGGTCATTTCGCTCTCGTATCACAACCCGCTCTGGGTCGCCGATCGCTTGATGCTGCTCGATCACCTCACGCATGGCCGCATCATCGGCGGTGTGGGACCGGGTTCGCTGCCCAGCGACTCTTCCATGATCGGACTCACCCCGACGGACACTCGTGAGCTGCTCGAAACCAATCTGGATATCGTCGTCCGGCTGCTGGCGGGGGAGACGGTGAGCGCCAAGACGGCCACGCATCAGTTGTTCGACGCCAAGCTGCAGCTTGCCCCGTACTCCGACGGCGGGATCCCCCTATCGGTCGCCGCGGTCGCATCGCCGACTGGTGCGCGGCTGGCGGGCAGGCATGGCATCGGCCTGCTGTCGATCGGGGCGACGTTGACCGTCGAGGGTTTCAATGCGCTCTCCTATCACTGGGGCATCGTCGAGGAGCGCGCGGCGGCCTTCGGCACGCAGGTCGACCGCAAGAATTGGAGCCTGGTCGGCCTGTTCCACCTCGCCGAAACCGAAAAGCAGGCCCGAGAGGAGGTCAAGTTCGGCATCGAGCCATGGTTCCGCTATTTCCAGAAAGTGGCCGCCTTCCCGCAGATGACGATGCCGGGCGAGCAGCTCGACGAGATGATCGACGTCATCAACGACAACGGGGCGGGCGTGATCGGCACGCCCGAGCGGGCGCGGGAACAGGTGCAGCGGCTGTGGGATCAATCCGGCGGGTTCGGCTGCATGCTGCAGATGGGCCACGAGTGGGCCAACCCGGCCGCCACCAGACGGTCCGCCGAATTGTTTGCCGCCGAAGTGATGCCGCATTTCCAGGGTCAGGCGCAGCCGACGCTGGATGCCGCCGCGCGGGCCGGGCAGGCAAGGGAGAGCCTCGCGCAATCCCAGCTGGACGCCGTGGCGCACATGACGAAGAAGTATCAGGACGAGGTCGCTCAGCTCGACGAGCAGCAGGCCGACAACCCGTAGCCTGCCCGAGGGCGTGGCGGCCGGTTGCGCTGGAAGCAGCTAGCGCTGGGCGTTCGATTCGCGCTCGGCCGCTTTCACCAGCCGGCCGGCAAAGAACCGGACCGCCCCGCCCATGGCCGCGCGCATCACCGGTCCCGTTCCGCGCACGCCCTCGGTGAACGATCCGCTCCAACGGATGTCGGTTCCGCCCGCCGGGTTGGGCGTGAAGACCACCTCACCCGAGTAATCCTTGGCCGGGGTCGGCGGCCCAACCAGCTTGTAGGCGTGCCGGCGGTCCTGCTCGTACTCGACGGTCTCCTCCTGTACCAGCACGGGCCACATCCCCACCTTGCGGACGGCTCCGATCCCACCGGGGGCGGGATCGCCCTGCCGTGCCCAGCTCGAGTGAAAAACGATGGGTTTGGCCCACTTCGACCAGTTCGCGCCGTCGGTCACCAGCCGGAACAGCGTCGCGGCAGGCGCGGTGCTGGTGCGGTTGATCTCGAAGGAAAACGTCTTGCCTGCCATGACCAACTCCCCGTGAAATCATCGACGGCCCTGGAGGCCGCTCGCGGGTAGGCTACCGCTCACGCCGCGCGCCCCCCCGGCGGGGTTTTGCCGGCCGCACCGCGGGCACCGTGACGAAGATGCGCGAACGCCGAGACCTTCCCGAATTCGGTTCCCATTGAACGTCCTTCACGCGCGCGGTGCCGATCATCACCCTCGCGGTACGGGGGTTTCCGCAGCGCCGTGCCTACAGTGGGTCCATGGAATCCGGTTCGCGTCCGCACGCCAAAGGTGTCCCGGGCGGCTTGCTCGAGATCGAGGACTGCCTGGATGCCGAGGGCAACATCATGGTGCCGCCGGACGTCACGCTGATCTCCCTGGTCGACCGCAACATCGCGAACGTCGGTGACGCCGTGGCCTACCGCTTCCTGGACTACAACCGCTCGGCTGACGGGCTCGTCGAAGAGGTCACCTGGAACCAGTTCGGTGTCCGGCTGGAAGCCATCGGCGCGCGAGTCCAAGAGGCGGCCGGCCGTGGCGAGCGGGTCGCGGTGCTGGCCCCTCAGAGCCTGGACTATGTCATGGGTTTCTACGCGGCGATCAAGGCCGGAACCATCGCCGTGCCGCTATTCGCGCCCGAGTTGCCCGGACACGCGGAGCGTCTCGATACGGCCCTGCGCGATTCACAGCCCACGGCCGTATTGACTACCACGCCGGCAAGCGGCGCGGTCGAGGGTTTTCTGAGCACCCTCCCGCACCGGCATCGGCCGAGGGTCATCGTCATCGACGAGATCCCCGACTCGGCGCGCGATTCATTCGCTCCCACCGAGCTGCGCCACGACGACATCTCCCACCTGCAGTACACCTCGGGCTCGACCCGGCCCCCGGTCGGCGTCGAGATCACGCACCGAGCGGTGGGCACCAACCTCGTCCAGATGATCCTTTCGATCGACCTGCTGGACCGCAACGCGCACGGTGTGAGCTGGTTGCCGCTGTACCACGACATGGGGCTGTCGATGATCGGCTTCCCGGCGGTGTACGGGGGTCACTCCACGCTGATGTCGCCGGCCGCGTTCGTCCGCCGGCCGCAGCGCTGGATCAAAGCCTTGTCGGCCCAGGCGGGCCGCGCCATCACCGCCGCACCAAACTTCGCCTACGAATGGGCCGCCCAGCGCGGCCTGCCCGCACCGGACGACGACGTCGACCTGAGCGACGTGGTGCTGATCATCGGATCGGAACCGGTCAGCATCGAGGCGATCAACGCCTTCAACAAGGCCTTCGCCCCGTACGGCTTACCGCCGACCGCGTTCAAGCCGTCGTACGGCATCGCGGAGGCCACCCTGTTCATCGCGACCATCGCCCCCGCCGCACAGGCCACCCCCGCCTATTTCGACCGTGAGGAGCTGGGCGCCGGTCGCGCCGTGCGGGTCGCCGCGGACGCCCCGGAAGCCGTGGCTCAGGTCTCCTGCGGTCAGGTGGGCCGCAGCGAATGGGCCGTCGTCGTCGACCCGGACACCCGGACCGAACTGCCCGACGGTCACGTCGGCGAGATCTGGGTGCAGGGCAACAACGTCGGCCGCGGCTACTGGGGGCTGCCCGAGGACACCCGCCGGGCGTTCGGCGCCAGGCTGCAGTCGCGGCTCGCCGAGGGCAGCCACGCCGAGGGCTCCGCCGTCGAACTCCCGTGGCTGCGCACCGGCGACCTGGGCACCCATCTCGACGGCGAGCTGTATGTCACGGGCCGGATCGCCGACATGGTCACGGTCGACGGTCGCAACCACTACCCCCAGGACATCGAGGCGACCGTCGCCGAAGCGTCCCCGATCGTCCGGCGCGGGTATGTGACCGCTTTCGCCGTGCCGGCCGGGCGGACCGACCAGCGACTGGTGGTCATCGCCGAGCGCGCGACGGGTACCAGCCGCGCCGACCCGCAGCCGGCCATCGAGGCCATCCGGGCGGCGGTCTTGCGCCGCCACGGTGTGCCGGTCACCGACGTGCGGTTCCTGCCCGCCGGCGGCATTCCGCGCACCACCAGCGGCAAGTTGGCGCGCCGGGCGTGCCGTGCCCAGTACCTGGGTGACACTCTGGGCAGCCACTGACCTCGCTGGCGCGGGAGCACCCGAAAACGCCTTCCCCGCGGCGCGGCTGACTTAGTCTCCGTTCGGAGGCGAACATGGTTCTCAAGATCGCGGTGCCGGCGGATCAGATCCACGGCGATGTCGACACCGGATACGGAAAAGTCGCCGACGCCTTCCGCGCCAGCTTCCGCGACGGAGCGGAAGTCGGCGCCGCCGTGGCCGTCTACCGCGATGGCGTCAAGGTCGTCGACCTGTGGGGCGGCTACCGCAACGGGCTGGCGAAAGACCCCTGGCGCCACGACACGATGGTCAACATGTTCTCCACCACCAAGGGGGTCGCCGCCCTGGTGGTGGCCGCGGCGGTGTCCCGCGGGCTGGTCTCCTATGACGCCAGGGTGGCCGATTACTGGCCGGAATTCGCGCAAGCCGGCAAGGGCGATGTGACGGTCCGCCAACTCCTCGGCCATCAGGCCGGGCTGTGCGCGCTCAAACCCAAGCCGACGCTGGCCGACGTCGCCGACCCCGCCAGGCTCTCGCCGATCCTGGCGGCCCAGGCGCCGGCGTGGCGGCCCGGCACCCGGCACGGCTACCACGCGATCACGCTCGGCTGGTACGAATCCGAGCTGATCCGCCGGACCGACCCGGCCGGCCGCACGCTGGGCCGCTTCATGGCCGACGAGATCGCCGGGCCGCTGGGTCTGGACCTGCACATCGGCCTGCCGGATTCGGTCAACCGCGAGCGGGTCGCACACGTCCACAACTGGGTGCGCGCGGAAACACTCCTGCATCTCAACGTGATGCCGCCCGGGTTCGTCGGTGCATCGCTCAACCCGGTCGGCCTGACGGCGCGCACCATCGGGGTCCCGCGCGGCGTCAACGCGTTCAACGGCGACTACAACCGCGACGAGGTACGGATGGCCGAGATCCCGTCGGCCAACGGCATCGGCACCGCCCGGGCGGTCGCGCGGATGTACGGCAGCGCGGCCACCGGCGGAGCCGAGCTCGGGTTCGGCGGCGACACCCTTGAGGCGCTGGCGGCGGTGCCGGTCTCCCCGAGCCGGGGCATTCGCGACAAGGTCATGAACGTCGACGTGGCGTATTCCCTCGGCTTCTGTAAACCCGTGCCGCACTTCGCATTCGGCTCCTCGGGCCGGGCCTTCGGAACTCCCGGCTTCGGCGGCTCGTTCGGCTGCGCGGACCCGGACACCGGCGTCGGCTTCGGCTACGTCATGAACCGGCTGGGTTTTCACCTGTGGAGCGACCCGCGCGAACTAGCCCTGCGGCAGGCGTTGTTTCGCGATGTGCTCGGGGTGCGTTCCCAGACCTGACGCCGGCGGCCAATCGCCGCCTATTACGGTGAATGCGCCGAGTTGCGTGGGGGACGGCCGAGAAATCCGCTGCACCAGCACCAGGAGGCGCGATGGTCAACCAGCCCCCCAAGGGCGAACGGTTCGACGGGGTCATCAACCCCTCGGCGGCCGATTCCACCCCCGTTAGACCCTCGATCGTCTACCCGCCGGCCGACGCCCCCAACGTGGTCGTGGTTCTGCTCGACGATGTCGGATTCGGCGCCGCATCAACGTTCGGCGGCCCGGTCCCGACACCGGCGCTGGACCGTGTCGCGGGTGCCGGGTTGCTTTACAACCAGTTCCACACGACCGCACTGTGCTCCCCGACGCGCGCCGCCCTGCTGACCGGACGCAACCACCACAGCGCGCACATGGGCACCATCTGTGAGATCGCCTACGGTTTCCCGGGTTACGACAGCGTCATACCGCAGAGCACCGCGACGGTTGCCGAGGTGCTACGCATGAACGGCTACAGCACGGCACTGTTCGGCAAGGCGCACTTCACGCCCACGTGGGAGATCGGACCGGCCGGCCCGTTCGACCGCTGGCCGACCGGACTCGGCTTCGAACGCTTCTACGGCTTTTTGGGCGGCGACACCTCCCAGTACGAACCCGCACTCTACGACCAGACCACACCCATTGAGCCGTACCTCGGCCGCGACGACTACCACCTGACGGAGGACCTCGCCGACAGGGCGATCGACTGGATCCGGCTGCAGAAGACGTCGGCGCCGGACAAGCCGTTCTTTCTCTACTTCGCGCCCGGCGCGACCCATAGTCCCCACCACGTGTGGCCGGAATGGTCGGACCGATTCGCCGGCCGGTTTGACGACGGTTGGGATGCGTTGCGGGAACGCATATATACCCGCCAGCTCGACATGGGCATCATTCCTTCCGGGGCCCGCCTGACGCCGCGGCCCGAGCAGATACCCGCGTGGGCGGACTACGACGACCGCTACAAGCCCGTGGCGAGCCGGCTGATGGAGGTGTACGCGGGCTTCCTGGCCCACACTGACGCCCAGATCGGGCGGGTCATCGACGCCATCGACGAGTTGGGGCATTGGGAGAAGACGCTATTCGTCTACCTGTGCGGCGACAACGGCGCGTCGGGGGAAGGAACGGTACACGGCGCCTGGAGCTCGCCCGCGTTCCAGAATGGGCTGCCCGAAGATCCCGAATGGCTGCTGACTCACGTGGCCGACTTCGGCACGCCACGATGCGAGAACCACTACAACGTCGGCTGGGCGTGGGCGCTCGACGCGCCGTTCCAATGGATGAAACAGGTGGCATCGCATTTCGGGGGAACCCGTAACGGACTGGCGATCTCATGGCCACAGGGGATCACCGCGGCGGGGGAGCGGCGCAGCCAGTTCCACCACGTCATCGACATCGTCCCCACCATCCTCGAAGCCGCCGGCATCGAGATGCCCGCGCGTGTCAACGGCGTCGAACAGAAGCCGATCGAGGGTGTCAGCATGCGGTACTCGTTCGACGACGCCGAGGCGCCCAGCCGGCGAACCACACAGTATTTCGAGATATTCGGCAATCGCGCTGTCTATCACGACGGTTGGATCGCCTCATGCTTTCACGGCCGGCTGCCATGGGTCCGCGCCCAGCGCACCACCGCGTTCGGTGACACCGAACGCTGGGAGCTCTATCACCTGGCGGATGACTTCAGCCAGGGAGTCGACCTCGCCGCCCAGCGCCCCGACAAGCTCGCCGAACTGCAGGCCGTGTTCGACGGCGAGGCGCGCAAATACAATGTGTATCCGCTCAGCGACGCGACGCTGGCCCGCGCGCTGCCCGCCAACCGCCCAAGCCTGCTGGCCGAGCGCACCTCGGTTACTTACTTTGCCGGGCATGTGCGCATCCCCGAACCGGTGACATTGGGCTTCACCAGCACTTCCTTCGAGCTGCGGGCACAGGTGACCATCCCGGCGGGCGGCGCGCAGGGGGTGGTCATCAGCATCGGCGGCGCGATGGCCGGGTGGAGTTTGTACCTGCGCGGCGGCATTCCGCGGTTTGTCTACAACTATCTCGGGCATGAGCGCACCACCGTTGCGGCCACCGAGCCGCTACCGGAAGGCACTGTGGCGCTGGGGCTTTCGTTCGATTACGACGGTGGGGGACTGGGCAGGGGCGCGTGGGTGTCGCTGCACGTCGACGACGCCGAGGTAGCCCGCGGCCGCGTCGAGCGGACGGTGCCGTTCCGGTTCTCGATGAGCGGCGAAACCTTGGATGTCGGCACCGATACCGGCTCCCCGGTTGCCCCGTACGGGCACGACTTCCGGTTCACGGGCCGGATCGACCGGATCGATGCCACCGTGCGCCCGCAGCCCGCCGATCTGGCCGCGGCGATCGCCGACGCGGAGCTGCGCGCGGCGCTGGGAGCGCAATAGTGCTCGCCATGTGGGGCAGCCTGGTCCCGTTGATCCTTGGCTGCGCACTCGAACCGATCGAGATCGTCATCACGATCATGTTGTTGGGCACCCCGGCGCGCGTGCGCGCGGCCGGCGCCTGGGTCGCAGGGCACGTCAGCACGCGCCTGCTGCAAGGGCTCATCTTCGGCACGATTCTGCATTGGGGAAAGCGCGAAGCCGACGCGAATCACCCACACCACTGGGTCGTGTCCACCGTGCTGTTGGTAGTGGCCGTGCTGTTCCTGGTGACCGCGGCGCGGGAGGTGTTCAGCGACGACGACCCCAACGCCCCACCGCCCAAGTGGATGACCGTGCTGACGTCGGCCACGCCTCCCAAGGCCTTCCTCATCGGCGCCGGCGTCATCACCGTGTCGGTGAAAGCCTGGGTCTTCACGCTGGCGGCGATCAGCGTGATCGGCGACGCGAACCTGAGCCGGCCCGCCAATATCGGTTCGTACGTTCTCTTCGTCGCGCTCGCGGCAGGCGTGAATCTGCTCATCGTCGGTGCGGCGGCATTTTTTCCGCGGCGGTCACGCGAACTGCTGGATCGGGTCTTGCGCTGGCTACAGGACCACGACCGGCCCATCGTGATCGTCGTGGGAGTGGTTTTCGGGATCTGGTTCGGGCTAAAAGCCCTGCGCGGCCTCGGGGTTCTATAGCGTCACCGAGCCGCCGCGGCGCGAGTGCGGCCCTGCGTGCCGAAACCGTCCTGAATTCGTGCATAGGCCCCACGCTCGGCGGCATGTCGGCCTTCGGCGGTGGCATCCTGGCCGTGTGGGTTTGCTCATCCGGTTGGCGGAACTCTTGATCGTGATCCTGCCTCTGGCGGGTGCGACGGTCGCCGCGGTGCGCGCGTTCGGCGCCAACCGTCGACGGCCCCAGCCTCCGCCGGATGCCGAACGGACCGAAACACCGGAGGCCGGCAACAATCACGTCGCCCAGTGGCGGTCGCTGCGCCGCGTCCTCGAGGAGCACGGCCGCACCGACGCGCGATGGCTCGAGTACGAACTGGACGTCGCCAGGCTGCTCGACTTCCCCCTCATGACCGACATGCGCGATCCACTCACGGTCGCCTTCCACAAAGCCAAGCTCCGGGCCGACTTCCTGCGCCCCGTCAAAGCCGAAGACCTTCTCGACGACCGGGAAGCGGCGGCGCAATACCGGGGCGCCGTCGAGGATTACGTGACCGCCTTCAACGCCGCCGAGATGGAAGCGATGCGCAGACGACGCAGCGACTTCTCCCGGGCGGACCAACAGCGAATCGCGCGCGCCCAGAACCTGCTAAGGGTCGCGTCGGACGCCGCCGCAACACCTCAGGAACGCCGGCGCGCCCACGAGTTGGCGCGTCAGGAACTCGACGGCCTCCTCGTGTTGCCGGTCACCACCCAAGCCAGCATCGAGCGCGGGATCTCCGGCGAGCTGGAGAAATAGGACACTGTGCGTCCGGTCGGTGACTTTGGCCCCTTACGCGCAAGGCCCGGCGGCCGGCAGGATGGAGTCATCGCCACTTCGGCTCAACGCAGCGATCCGCTTGGAGCACAACATGATTGAATACGACTTGGACGGCGAAAACTCCATCCTGGAGGTGCGGCCAAAATCCGCGCTCGACAAACACGACTTTGAAGAACTCGCCAAGGCCGTTGACCCCGAGATCGAGGCCAAGGGGGAGCTCGCCGGCCTTATTCTCAATGTCTCGTCCTTCCCGGGATGGGACAGTTTCGGGGCCATGGTCACCCATTTCCGCTTTGTTCGCGACCATCAGAAGCGCGTCAAGAAGATCGCCGTCGTCACCGACTCTCTCCTCGGGGACGTCGCCGAACACCTGACGTCGCATTTCGTGTCAGCCACGATCGAGCATTTCCCGGCCGGCGAGATCGAGAAGGCGCGAGAGTGGATCATCAGCGGTTGACAGTGCGTTGAGCCCAGCGGCCGGTCCGCGTGCCACGATGGTCCGATGACCGCGTCCCCCGGCCCGCCGGCCGCCGAACCCGGCGACGGCGAGGGCCTCGCGGGTTACCCGGTCACGCCGCCGCCGCTTCGCGGCCCCGTCACCTTCGATCAGCGCTGGCGCGATCTGACCTTCATCCATTGGCCGGTGTTGCCCCACACCGTCGAAGGGATGTACCCGCCCGGCAGCCGTCCCGACGTCTTCGCCGACGGGATGACCTACGTCGGACTGGTCCCGTTCGTCATGGCCAGCACCAAAGTCGGGACGTCACTTCGGCTCCCGTACTTCGGCAGCTTCCCGGAAACCAACGTCCGGCTGTATAGCGTCGACGGCTCCGGCCGGCACGGCGTGCTGTTCCGGTCGCTGGAAACAGCGCGGCTGGCCGTCGTGCCGGTCGTGCGGGCCGGGCTCGGCGTCCCCTACACCTGGGCGAGGATGCGCACGCACCGGCTCGGCGACCGCGTCACCTATGACAGCGTGCGCCGGTGGCCCCGCCATGGGTTGCGCAGCCGGGTCGAGGTCGCCGTCGGCGCGCCGGTGGAGCCCACCCCGCTGGAAGTCTGGCTCACAGCCCGGTGGGGCGCGCACACCCGCAAGGCCGGCCGGACCTGGTGGATACCGAACGAGCACGAGACCTGGCCGTTGCACGCGGCCGACATCGTCGAGCTGGACGACGAGCTGGTAGCGGCCGCCGCGGTGCGCCCCGCGGGCGAGCGGTTGCGTGCGCTCTTCTCCGCCGGAGTCCGAACCCGTTTCGGCCGACCCGTCCGGGTCACCTGAGCTACGGGCAGGTATACCCGCCGTCGATGACGATGTCGGAACCGGTCATGTAACTGGACGCCGCGCTGGCCAGGTAGAGATACAGGCCGGTGAGCTCCTCGGGGCGGCCGATCCGCCCAAGCGGAATCTTCGGCTCCCACAGGCGGTGGTATTCGGTCAACGGCTCGACGAGTTCGGTGAGGATGTAACCCGGGCTGACGCTGTTGACCCGAATGTTGTGCGGCGCCAACTCGACGGCCATGGCCTTGGTCAGGTGGATCACCGCCGCTTTGGACGTGCAGTAGTGACCCACCGTCTGCGGGACGTTGATGATGTGGCCCGACATCGAGGCGGTGGTGATGATGGCGCCGCCCTGACCCTGCCGGACCATCGCCCTGGCGGCCGCTTGCGCGGTGAGGAAAACGCCTGTGACATTGGTACTTTGGATGCGCCCGAACTCTTCTGGCGACATGTCCAGCATCCCGTTCACGGTGATGATGCCGGCGTTGCAGACCGCGATGTCGACCCCGCCCAGCTCGGCGGTCACCCGCTGGAGCATCTCGGCCACCTGATCGGGCTGGGTGACGTCACAGCGGATGGTCACGACCCTGCCCTCGCCGTCCGGCGCGATCTCCCGGGCCACCTGTTCCAAACTCTCGGGACGCCGCGCCGCGATGGCCACGTCGGCCCCGGCTTGCCGATACGCCTGCGCCACCTTCTTGCCGATGCCGCTGGATGCCCCCGTTATCAGCGCCCGCTTGCCGCGCAGATCGAACAAGTCCAACACGTTCATGCGATATCCCCATCCATCCGAGCGACCGACAACCGAAACACGTTCTAGTGTGTCCGCCATGGGCAAATTCACCAGGGCAGAAATCGAGCAGGCCGTCCAGAACTACACGCGGGTCGTCGAGGGGTGCAGCGCCTCCGGCGACTGGCGGCCGTTCGCCGACCTCTTCACCGAGGACGTCGTCTACACCGAGCACCACTACGGGGTGTTTCACGGCCGCGAGGCCGTACGCGACTGGATCGTCGCCGTCATGGCGCCGTTCCCGCACATGCGATTTCCGTCCGACTGGACCGCCTACGACGAAGACAACGACGCCGTCGTCGTGATGATCAAGAATCTGCTCGACCACCCGACCGACCCCGAGGGCGAACCGTTCTGGTTTCCGAACTGGACCCGCCTGGTCTATGCCGGCAACGGGTTGTTCTCCAGCGAGGAGGACATCTACAACCCCAACCGCGATGCTCCCGGCGTGGTGACCGCCTGGCTGCAGGCCGGCGGCCAGCTCGCGTCCGAGGAGATCCTGCAGCCGGGCGCCTAGGCGGACGACAGGTCCGGCTGTCGCCCCCGCCGGCGCGAGCGCACGGCGGCCAACGCCTGCTCCCACGCCAGGATGGCGGCGGCCTTCATGTTGGCGGGCTTCGCACTGTCCCTGGACAGCAGCGCGGTCGCGGCCGCCTTCGTGGTCGCCGACGCCTTGCAGAGATGGCCGGAGTCGAAGGGCGGCTGGGGGTCGTATTCGATGGCCAGCTGGATCGCCTTGGCGCGGCCTTCGCCGCCGATCTCGCCGGCCAGCCACAGGGCCAAATCGAGACCGGCCGACACCCCGGCACAGGTGACGACGTTGCCGTCCCGCACGATCCGCTCGTCGCCCACGGGGATGGCGCCGAACGCCTTCAGCGCCGGAACGGTCAGCCAGTGCGACGTTGCGCGCCGGCCCGCGAGCAGGCCCGCGGCCGCCAGTATCACCGACCCGGAGCACACCGACGTCGTCCATCGGGCGCTCCGATGGGCTTGGCGCAGCCAGTCCAGCAGCGCCTCGTCGCGGGCGTGCACCGGGGTCGACGGGCCACCCGGCACCAGAACCACGTCGGGTGAGGGCGTTTCGGCCAGCGAGTGGGTGGCCCCGATGACCAGCACGCCCGAGTCGGCGGTGATCGGCCCCGGCTGGTGCCAGACGAACCGCACCTCGGCGTCGGGAAGGTTGCGCAGCACCTCGTACGGCCCGATCATGTCCAGCGCGGTGAAGCCCGGATAGGTCACGATCGCGATTTGGGTCATGATGTCGTCCTCTCGATTTCAGGCGTCTTTTCAGGCAAACGCCTTGCGGTATTGGTCGGGCGGGATGCCGACGCGGCGAAGGAAGTTGCGCCGCATGGTTTCTGCGGTGCCGAAGCCGCACCGGGTGGCGATCGCGACGACGGTGTCGTCGGTCTCCTCGAGCTGCCGGCGCGCGGCCTCCGTGCGGATCCGCTCGACGTATTGGCCGGGCGCCTCGCCGACCTCGGCGGTGAACACGCGGGTGAAGTGACGCGGGCTCATCGCCGCCCGGCGGGCCAGCTCGTCGATGCGGTGCTCACCGCCCGGATCCGCCTCGATTGCCTCCTGCACCGTGCGGATCGAATTTCGTTTGGCGCGCGGCATCCACACCGGAGCCGCGAACTGCGTCTGCCCACCCGGGCGGCGCAGGTACAGCACCAGCCAGCGGGCGACGGTTTGCGCCAACTCGGTGCCGTGGTCGTCCTCCACCAGTGAGAGCGCCAGATCGATCCCCGCGGTGACACCCGCCGCCGTCCATACGCTGTCCGAGCTGCGGATGAAAATCGGATCCGCATCGACGTCGATCGCCGGGAACTCCCGGGCTAACCGCCCGGCGAAGGCCCAGTGCGTGGTCACCCGCTGCCCGTCCAGCAGCCCCGCCTCGGCAGCCAGGAAGGCGCCCGTGCAGACGGTGACCACGCGGCGGGCGGTGCGGGCCACGTCCTTGATCCAGCCGATCAGCGCGGCATCCGACCGCGCCGCATCGACACCTCCGCCACCGGGCAGCACCACCGTGTCGATGGGGCTGTCCGGGTCCGGCAGCGGTGCGGCGACGAAGGCGAGCCCGGTCAGGGTGGGGACGGCCTGCCCGTCGACGGATGCCAGGACGACGTCGTACCCGCCCTCGGTGAGCAGCGCCGCACCGGTGAAGACGTCGTGCGGCCCGACCACGTCGAGCGCCTGCACGCCGGGATAGCCGACGATGACCACTCTGCGAGGCATGGATCTCAGTGTTCGGCACACCCGCCCATGTCGTCTACGCCGGGCAACCCACCAATTAGGACATGGGACCTGGCCCATCGCGGCCGTGGCGGGCTTGGCAGACTGTCCCGCATGGCACAGATAACGTTGCGTGGAAACCCGATCAACACCGTCGGCGAGCTGCCTGCCGTCGGATCTCCGGCGCCGGCCTTCAGCCTCACGGGCGGCGACCTGGGGGAGGTCAGTAGCGGCCAGCTCGGCGGTAAGGCCGTGGTGCTCAACATCTTCCCGTCCGTGGACACGCCGGTGTGCGCGACCAGCGTCCGGACCTTCAACGAGCGCGCCGCCGCCAGCGGCGCCAGGGTCGTCTGCGTGTCGAAAGATCTGCCGTTCGCGTTCGCCCGGTTCTGCGGCGCCGAGGGCATCGACAACGTCACGACGGCGTCGGCGTTCCGCAGCAGCTTCGGCGAGGACTACGGCGTCACCATCGACGACGGACCGATGGCGGGTCTGCTGGCCCGGGCCATCGTGGTGGTCGGCGCCGACGGCAAGGTCGCCTACACGGAATTGGTCCCCGAGATCGCCCAGGAGCCCAATTACGACGCGGCGCTGGCCGCGGCGGGCGCCTAGCTTTTCGCGGCCCGTTTCAGAGCCCGAGTAGCCGTATCGTCTCGGCCCGCATATCCACCTTGCGGACCTTTCCCGTGGCGGTCATCGGGAACTCGTCGACGACGCGCACGTAGCGCGGAATTTTGTAGTGCGCGAGCTTTCCGGAGCAGAAGGCGCGCAGCGCGTCAGCGTCCAGCGGCCGGCGGTCCGGTCGCATCTTGATCCAGGCGCACAGTTCCTCGCCGTACGTGTCGTCGGGAACGCCGACCACCTGCACGTCGTCGATGTCGGGATGGGTGTGCAGGAAGTCCTCGACCTCGCGCGGGTACAGGTTTTCGCCGCCCCGGATGACGACGTCCTTGAGCCGCCCGACGATCACGCAATACCCGTCGTCTTGCAAGACCGCCAGGTCGCCGGTGTGCATCCAGCCGTCGTCGTCGATGACCTCGCGCGTCTTGTTCTCATCGCGCCAATAGCCCAGCATCACCGAATAGCCGCGGGTGCAGAGCTCACCGGGCTGACCCCGTTTGACGATCTCGCCGGTGTCGGGGTCGACGACCTTGACCTCGACGTGTGGATGCGCCCGGCCCACCGTGGCGGTTCTGCGGTGCAGGTCGTCGTCAATCAACGTCTGACAGGACACCGGGGCGGTCTCGGTCATGCCGTAGGCGATCGCCACCTCGGACATGTTCAGCTCGTCGACGCAGCGCTTCATGACCTCTACCGGACACGACGCGCCTGCCATGATTCCGGTCCGCAGCGACGACACATCGCGGTTGGCGAGGTCGGGGTGGCCCAAGATGCTGATGAACATCGTCGGCACACCGTAGAGAGCCGTGCACCGCTCCGTCTCGATTGCCTGCAAAGTGGTGGCGGGATCGAAACCCGGTGCCGGAATCACCATTGTCGCGCCGTGGGAAGTGCAACCTAGGTTGCCCATCACCATGCCGAAGCAATGGTAGAAAGGCACCGGGATGCACAGCCGGTCCCGGGGAGCTAGCCGGATTAGCTCGGTGACGAAGAAGCCGTTGTTGAGGATATTTCGGTGCGACAGGGTGGCGGCCTTCGGCGTACCCGTTGTGCCCGAAGTGTATTGGATGTTGATCGGGTCACCGGGGCCTAGCGCGCTCATCCGGTCCCGCAATTGTTCTTCGGACACCGTCTCGGCACGCTGCCTTAGGGCATCCCAATCGCCGGTCCCCAGGAACACGACCTCGTTCAGTTGACGGGCCAGCTCGGGAACCTCGGACCGTACCTGGTCGACCATGCTTCGATAGTCCGAGGTCTTGAACGCCGTCGCCGATACCAGCAGGCGGGTGCCTGAATGCCGCAGCACGTAGGACATTTCGTGGGTGCGGTAAGCGGGATTGATGGCGACGAGGATCGCGCCGATCTTTGCCGTCGCGTACTGAAGGATCGTCCATTCCGGGCAGTTGGGTGACCAGATACCGACCCGATCACCGCGCTGGATGTCACTGGCAATTAAGGCGCGTGCCAGACAGTCGATTTCGGCGTTCAGGTCGGCGTATGTCCAGCGCCGGGCGCCGGCCACGTCGACGAGCGCCTCCACGTCGGGGTACGCCAGCGCGGTGCGCTCGAAGTTCACCCCGATTGTCTCGTCCAGCAGGGGAGTATCGACGGGGCCCGCATCATAGGAATCCACCCCGCTGTACCGTTGACGCAGAATGGTTTTGAGCACCTTGCCATTGGCATTGCGCGGCAACACATCAACGATCACGACACGATCAGGACGTTTGTAGTGCGCCAGATGCGCACGGCAGTGCGTCTCGACCTCGGCGTCGGTCGGCGGATCATTCGGATCGCGCGGCACGATCACCGCCATCGGAGTCTCGCCCCACTTCGGGTGGGGCACTCCGACAATCGCAACCTCGGCGACTTTGGGGTGGGCGGCCAGAACGTTCTCCAGTTCGGCGCTGTAGATGTTCTCTCCACCCGAGATGATCATGTCCTTCTTCCGGTCGACGACATAAATGTAGCCGTCACCGTCCTGCCTGACGAGATCACCGGAGTGAAACCAGCCGCCCCGAAAGGCCTCTGCGGTCTCCGCGGGCTTGTCCCAGTATTCCTTCATGATCAGCGGCCCGAGATACACGATCTCGCCGATCTCGCCCTGGGGGACGTCGTTCATCTCGTCATCAACGATGCGGACGTCGACGTTGAGCATCGGGGTGCCTACCGAACCGATCTTGCGGATGGCGTCTTCACCGCGAAGCATGCAGGTGATAGGGCTGCACTCGGTCTGCCCGAACGCGGCGATGATCTCGGCCATTGGGAAGGTGTCGATCATGTTGCGCAGCAACGCCGTCGATGCCGGCGCCGCGCCCCACCAGACGCGGCGCAGTCCGCTGAGATCCCACGAGCGCAGGTCTGGCATGGCGCAGACCAGTTGCCATTGCGCGGGTGTCATCCAGCAGGATGTGACGTGCTGCTCGGTGATCGTGGCCAACGTGGCCGCCGGATCGAAGCCGCCCGATGGGGGAATGACGACCCTCCCTCCGACGAGGAATGTCGGTAGCATCCCGGAGACGCCCGCGACGTGGAATAGCGGCGCGAGCGCCAACCAGCAGTCGTCGTCATGTCGATGACCGAGTGTGGCGATCACGCTGAGTGCGTGCAGGTACAGATTGCGGTGCGTGATCACCGCGCCCTTCGGGAAGCCCGTGGTCCCGGACGTGTACATGATGAACGCGGGCGCCTCGTCCGCGACGGTGACGTCGACCGCGCGACCGGCAGCGGCGGTCCGGATTCCATCCAAGTCGCCGCCGATCGTGAGGACCGCTTGCACCGATGGCGCCTTCGTGCGCGCCTGCACCACAGCGGGCGCACACGCCAGATCCGCGACCACGACGCTCGAACCACTATCTGCCAGCACATACGCAATCTCGTCCGAGACCAGCCGGAAATTGACGGGCACCGCGATTGCACCCAGACGCAGCGCGGCGAACCAGACCTCAACGAGGTCAAGGCTGTTCAGTCCGACCACGGCGACCCGATCGCCCATGCCAATTCCCCTCGCGGACAACGCGTTCGCCAGCCGCGTCACCCGATCGTCCAACTCCGCGAAAGTGCACCGCCGATACGGATCGACGAACGCGACGTTGCCGGGCCGCACCCGGGCGTGCCGAGCCAGAACGTCGCTGAGCGTGATACCCGTACCGGGCGAAGTGCCCATCGCTGACCTACAGGCCTGCGCGGTCGGCAAGCAGTGCCCGGTTTTGGGCGCTGCTACCGAACAGCGCCTCGGTGGTCTTGGCCCGGCGGAAATACAAATGCAAGTCGTGTTCCCACGTGAAGGCGATACCGCCGTGGACCTGGATAGCGGAGCCGGCGCACAGCACGAACGTGTCCGCCGCCTGCGCCTTCACCAAAGGCGCGGTGATGCGCAGGTCATCCCCGTTAGCGGCGCTCATCGCGGCGAACATCACGGCTGCGAGCGTCGCGTCGATCTCGATCATCATCTCGGCGCAGGCGTGCTTGACCGCCTGGAACGAACCGATCGGTCGATCGAATTGCCGTCGGGTCCTTGCATATTCGACTGCCAGCGCAAGGCAGGCCTCGGCACCGCCGAGCATCTCGGCCGCGAGCAGCAACCGGGCCACATCGAGTAGCCGCTCGACCTCGTCGGGCGAACCTGCGGTCAACGGCTCTGCCGGGGCTTGAGACAGCCGCACCTTGGCGACGGGACGGGTGATGTCGAACGAAGGCAGCCGGACAACCGTCACGCCGGGGGCGTCGGCCGCCACAACGTGGCAGACGACGGTGCCGTCGGCCACCGCAGGGATCACGAACAAGTCAGCGACGTGTCCGTGCAACACGGGGGTGCACTCCCCGGTGAGGACGACACGGCCGCCACGCCGGTCGGCCCGGACCGGTGTCGTAGCCGGGTCCGCATCGTGAGGGCCGGCGGCCGCAAACGCTCCGATCCGTTCACCCGAGAGCAGGCCGGTGAGCAGGCCCTTGCGCTGCTCTTCGTCGCCCATGCGCAGGATCGCATCGATCGCAAACATGGTCGCCGCGAAGGGAACCGGGGTGAGCGCCCGGCCGAGCTCACCGAATGCAATGGCGGTTTCGACGAGCGTGGCGCCCGCCCCACCGTACTCCGGCGGGGCGTGTAGCGCGGGGAGCTCGAGTTCGCCGCACAGCCGTTGCCACAGCCGGCGGTCGTGGCCGTCGGCGGCGGCCACCTCACGTACCCGACCGGGCGGCGCCTGGTCGTGCAGGAAACCGCGCAGCGATGCGCGAAAGGCGTCTTGTTCGATGCTGTATCGGAAATCCATCTCAGCCCACCGCCTGGGGTCGCGGCTCCTTGGGGAGCCCGAGCAATTGCTCGCCGATCACATTGCGCTGGATCTGCGAGCTGCCCGCGTAAATAGTCGCGGCACGCGCATAGAGCAGCTCGTCGGTCCAGCACGCGGCCGAGTTAGGCGTGCCCGGTTCCGGGACGATCAGCGCTTCACCGTTGCCTGGGCCCTCCGGGCTCAGCACTTCGAGCCCGAGGATCTCGGCGGCGAGCTCGGTGTATCGCTGGAAGTACTCACTCCAGACGACCTTGCTGATCGCGGCATCGGCGCCGGGCCGCTGCCCGTTGACCAACAAGGTCAGGCCGCGGTAGCCCTGGTAACGCATGATCTGGACGCGCGAATAACACCACGCCAACGCATCGCGGATGCGGGGGTCGCGCTGCAATCCGCGCTCGCGGGCGAGCTCGCACAGCCTGTCGAGCTCTCGCCCGAAGTTGATCGCGGCCGTCGTGACCTGTGAGGCGCGCTCGAATCCGAGCAGTGTCATCGCCACCACCCATCCATCACCGACCCGACCGACCACATTGGCGGCCGGCGTGCGGGCATCGGTCAGGAACACCTCGCTGAACGAGGCGTGCCCGGCCGCGTTGACGATAGGCCGCACCACCAAGCCCGGCTGGTCCATCGGCACCAGCAGCACCGACAGGCTCGCGTGCTTGAGCCCATCCGGGTCGGTGCGCGCCAACACGAAGATCCAGTTCGCGCATGCCCCCGCCGACGTCCAGATTTTCTGTCCGTTGAGCACCCACTGGTCGCCATCGAGCACCGCTTTGGTCCGAACGGATGCCAGGTCCGAGCCCGCCTCGGGCTCGGAGAAACCCTGGCACCAGCGATCCTCACCGGACAGAATGCGGGGCAGGAAATATTTCTTCTGCTCCTCGGAGCCCAGCGCGATCAGCGTGTTGCCCAGCAGCTGGATGCCCAGCAGGTCGTTCTCCAACCCCTCCGGCGCGCCCGCACGGGCAACCTCCTCGTCAAGCACCACCTGCTCGATCGCGGAGAGACCGGCGCCGCCGTACTCTTTCGGCCAGGACACCGCTACCAGGCCGCGCTCGGCAAGGGCCTGGCGCCACCGGTGCGCGCTGGCCCGTCGCTCGTCGGGCGGCAACGCCCCACCGCCGGACCAATCGGGCGGGAGGTACTCGGCGAGAAACGCGCGGATCTGCTCGCGGAACGCCTCCGCTTCCGGCGGGTAGACGACATCCACGGTGATTTCCCTCCGGAGTTCAGGGGCGCTGCTTGGCCGCGGGCAGGATCTCGGGGGCCAGGCGCCAGTCCTCCAGACCGTTGTCGACCGTGCCGTAGGACAGCTTTCCTCCGGTCACCTCCGCCCAATGCGCGTGATTGAGCTGGTGGATGGAAAAGCAGGCATCGAGCGCCGCGGACAAGCCCATAGCGTCGACGGACTGGTTCACCGACTCCTTGATGAACAGCGCCGTGACCGTCGGCAACTTGGCGATACGGCGGGCGAAATCGATTGTGCAATCTGATAACTCGTCGTTAGGGAAGACCTTGCTCACCATCCCGATGGCGTGCGCGTTGTGGGCGTCAAGCGAGTCGCCGGTGAGCAAGAGCTCCTTTGCCTTACGCGGACCGAACTCCCATGGATGACCGAAGTACTCCACCCCGCACATCCCGAGCCGCGTCCCGACGACATCGGCGAAAACGGTGTCCTCGGCCGCAACGATGAGATCGCAACACCAAGCCAGCATCAGGCCGGCCGACAACACCGTGCCGTGGACCTCGGCAATGGTGATCTTCCGGAGATTGCGCCACCGTTTGGTGTTCTCGAAGAAGTAGTGCCACTCCTGCCGATGCCGTGACTCCACCCCGCCGCGCGTTCCGCCGTTGCACCGATATGTGGGGTGCTGGTCCGGGCCCGGTGAGCGCTCGCGGACGTCGTCGGTCGAGCCGAGGTCGTGCCCCGCGGAGAACGACGGCCCCGCCCCCCGCAGGATCACCACGCGGACCGCATCGTCTACTTCGGCGAGCGCGAAAGCGGAGCCCAGCTCAACAAGCATCCCGCGGTTCTGCGCATTCCGTTGTTTCGGGCGGTCGAGCGTGATGACGGCGATCCGGCCTTGGTCGACGACCTCGTATTGGATGTAGTCGAAATCCTGCACGGAATGCTCCTTTCGAGGAGTGGACGGGGCCGCGCGGACATGTCGACGGCAGTGTCCTCGCGCGGTTCGGCCTGTCGTCGCCGCCCCAACTGCGCGTGGCCGGGCTGACGTCGGTGAGGCTACGCGTCCTAGAACAAAATGTCCATTAGCGATACGCAGACTGGAAACTATGTGAAACGTAAATTCCCATGACAAATGCGTCTTGCGCGCAATGATGTATCTTGCTAGTACTGTGTTGTAGGTTGCAATCAAGAGATCGCCGAGTGCCGTCTCGGGCTGGGTTCGGTCACTACTGAGGAAGGTTGAAGATGGAGATCGGGATTTTTCTCATGCCGGCGCATCCGCCCGAGCGAAACCTCTACGACGCGACGCAGTGGGACCTCGAGATCATCGAGCTTGCCGACCAGCTGGGCTACGTGGAGGCCTGGGTCGGGGAGCACTTCACCGTGCCATGGGAGCCGATCTGTGCGCCCGATCTGCTGTTGGCGCAGGCGCTGCTGCGCACGAAGTCGATCAAGCTGGCTCCCGGAGCGCATCTGCTGCCGTACCACCACCCGGTGGAACTCGCCCACCGAGTGGCCTACTTCGACCACCTGGCCCAGGGCCGCTACATGCTGGGCGTCGGTGCCAGTGGTATCCCGGGCGACTGGGCGCTGTTCGATGTCGACGGACAAAACGGCGAGCACCGCGAGATGACGCGCGAAGCCCTCGAGATCATGCTGCGTGTCTGGACCGAAGACGGCCCCTGGGAACATCGGGGAAAGTACTGGAACGCCAACGGCATTGCACCGATGTTCGAGGGTTTGATGAAACGCCACATCAAGCCTTTCCAGAAGCCCCACCCGCCCATCGGCGTCACGGGGTTTTCCGCCGGATCGGAGACACTCAAGCTCGCCGGCGAGCGCGGCTACCTGCCCATGAGCCTGGACCTCAACACCGAGTACGTGGCGACGCACTGGGACGCGGTGCTGGAAGGCGCCGCGCGCAGCGGGCGCACGCCGGATCGCCGCGACTGGCGACTGGTGCGTGAGGTCGTCGTCGCCGAAACTGACGAGAAGGCATTCCGGTACGCGGTCGACGGCATCATCGGACGCAACATGCGCGAGTACGTCCTGCCGACCTTCCGCATGTTCGGCATGACCAAGTTCTACAAACACAGCCCCGCGGTGCCCGACGCAGACGTGACACCGGAATACCTCGCCGAGAAAACGTTCGTGGTCGGCTCCGTCGAGACGGTGGTCGACAAGCTGGAGGCGACCTATGACCAGGTCGGCGGATTCGGGCATCTGCTGATCCTCGGGTTCGACTACAGCGACAATCCCGGCCCGTGGAAGGAGTCCATGCGGCTGCTCGCAGAGGAGGTCATGCCCAGGCTCAACGCGCGCCTCGCGAAGAAACCGGCAATCGCGACCGTCTAGCCGTCGGCAACCGATCGAAGGGGCACCCCATGGAGGCTCGTCAGGTAGCGGTCCGGTATTCGGACGGAACGTCTAAGACGATGCCGGTGCAGCCAGACCAGTCGATCCTGGAGGCCGCCGAGGAACACGGCGTCGCCATCGTCAGCGAATGCCAAAGCGGCATCTGCGGCACCTGTGTCGCCACCTGCGCGTCCGGAGAGTACGAGATGGGGCGCACCGAGGGTCTGTCCGAGGTCGAGCGCGACGCGCGAAAGATCCTGACGTGCCAGACGTTCGCGAAATCGGATTGCCTCATCGAGCTTCAATACCCCGCCGACGACAATGCGGCGCGGCTGGTCACCGGGCACGGAGTGGTGACCGCGGTGGATCGGGTGTCGTCGACCACCGCGATTCTGCGAGTGGATGTTTCGGCCATGTCCGACCCCGTCGTCTACCAGGCCGGACAGTTCGCGCAGTTGCAGGTGCCCGGTACCGACGCCTGGCGCAACTACTCCTACGCGCATCCCGCCGACGGCCGGGACGAACTGGAGTTCATCATCAGGTTGCTGCCCCGCGGCGTGATGTCGGACTATCTGCGCGATCTCGCAAAGCCCGGTGACCGCATTGCGTTGCGGTGCAGCAAGGGCGGCTTCTACCTGCGCCCGGTTGTGCGACCGGTGGTCCTGGTGGCCGGCGGCACCGGTCTGTCGGCGATCTTGGCGATGGCCGAGAGCCTGGAAGCCGATGTCGCACAGCCGGTCCAGCTGCTGTACGGGGTGACCGCCGTCGATGATCTGTGCAAGCTGGACGAACTCAGGGCGCTGGCACGGCGAGTCCCGAACCTGCGGGTACACCTGATCGTCTCGCGTCCGGACGCGAACTGGGACGGGCCGGTCGGACTTGTCACAGATCTGCTGAACGAAGACATGCTCGGCGCCGGCGACGCCGACGTCTATCTGTGCGGTCCGGCCGCGATGGTGGAAGCCACCCGCAACTGGCTGGCCCGCAACGGCATTCATCGTATCGGCCTGTACTACGAGAAGTTCGTGCCAAGCGGTACGGTGCGTCGCCGTACGCCGCCGCGAGTGGAGTACGCGGACCTGGATCTGGCCGGCGTGCGCCGCAGCGGCCGCGGTACGGCCGTGGTCATCGGCGGCAGTATCGCCGGAATCGCCGCGGCCAAGGTATGCAGCGAGTCCTTTGAGCGGGTGATCGTGCTGGAGAAGGACAGCCCCCATTCTCGCCGCGAGGGCAGACCGGGCGCGGCGCAGGGCTGGCATCTGCATCATCTGCTTACCGCGGGACAGATCGAGCTGGAGCGCATCTTCCCCGGCATCGTAGACGACATGGTGCGCGAGGGGGCGTTCAAGGTCGACATGGCCGCCCAGTACCGCATCCGCCTAGGCGGCACCTGGAAGAAGCCCGGTACCAGTGACATTCAAATCGTCTGCGCCGGAAGGCCGCTGCTCGAGTGGTGCGTGCGACGACGGCTGGACGACGAACCGCGCATCAGCTACCGCTACGAGTCCGAGGTGGCCGACCTCGTCTATGACCGCGACACCAACACCGTTGTGGGCGTCGCCGTAGACCGTGACGGTCAATTGGAGGCCGTACCCGCCGAATTCGTTGTCGACGCCTCGGGAAAGAACACCCGTGTACCGGAGTTCCTGGAACGCATCGGAATCGGAGCACCCGAGGTCGAACAGGACATCATCAACTGCTTTTACTCCACCATGCAGCACCGCGTCCCGCCCGAACGGCAGTGGAAGGACAAGGTGATGGTGATCTGCTACGCCTACCGGCCGTACGAGGACACCTACGCCGCGCAGTACTACACCGATAACTCGCGCACCATCCTGTCCACCTCCCTGGTCGCCTACAACTGCTACTCGCCACCGCGTACCGCGCGCGAGTTCCGCGAATTCGCCGATCTCATGCCCTCATCCGTGGTCGGGGAGAACATCGACGGGCTGGAGCCGGCGTCACCGATCTACAACTTCCGTTATCCCAACATGCTTCGGCTGCGCTACGAGAAGAAGCGCAACCTCCCACGCGCACTGCTGGCCGTCGGCGACGCGTATACCAGCGCCGATCCTGTGTCCGGACTGGGGATGAGTTTGGCCCTCAAGGAAGTTCGCGAATTGGGCCTCATGCTGGCGAAGTACGGTCCCGGACATCGCGATCTACCGCGCCGCTACTACCGCAAGATCAGCCGCCTGGCCGATACGGCCTGGTTCGTGATCCGTGAGCAAAACTTGCGCTTCGACTGGATCAAGGACGTGGATTCCAAGCGCCCGTTCTATTTCCGCGCCCTGACCTGGTACATGGACCGCGTCATCGAGTTGGTCCACGACGACCTGGACACCTACCGCGAGTTTCTGGCGGTCGTCCACCTGGTCAAGCCGCCGTCGGCGCTGATGAGGCCGAAGGTTGCCGGACGGGTGATCGGCAAGTGGGCGCGCACCAGGGTATCTGGGCGCAAGACGCTCATCGCCCGCAACTACGAGAATCGCGAAGTACCCTCTGCCGACCATCTTGTCCAAACCGAAAAGATTCCGGTCGGTTTGGCGGGAACCCATATCCTCTAGGAGAGCGGTTGAGATGCCACAGACTCATCGGATGCTGAACTGCCGGGGCACTCGGATCCACGCCGTCGAGGATGGCGAGGGACCGTTGGTGGTGTTGATCCACGGGTTTCCGGAGTCCTGGTACTCGTGGCGTCACCAAATTCCCGCGCTGGCCGCCGCCGGCTACCGCGTGGTGGCCATAGACCAGCGCGGCTACGGGCGGTCGTCCAAGTACCGGGTGCAGTCGGCCTACCGGATCAGGGAAATGGTCGGCGACGTCCTCGGAGTCATCGACGCCTACGGCGAGAAGACGGCCGTCGTCGTCGGCCACGACTGGGGCGCGCCAGTGGCCTGGACCTTCGCGTGGCTGCACCCGGACAGGTGCGCGGGCGTGGTGGGCGTCAGCGTGCCCTTCGCCGGCCGCGGTGTGATCGCGCTGCCGGGCAGTCCCTTCGGCGAGCGCCGTCCCAACGACTATCACCGGGAAATCGCCGGCGAAGGCAAGGTTTGGTACCAGGATTACTTCGCCGCGCAGGACGAAATCATCGCCGAGATCGAGGAGGACCTGCGCGGCTGGCTGCTGGGTCTGACGTACACGGTTTCCGGGGAAGGCATGATCGCGGCTACCAACGCGGCCGAGGCGGCGGGTGTCGATCTGGCATCCCTGGACCCGCTCGATGTGATCCGTGCGGGTCCGTTGTGCATGCCCGAGGGAGCAAGGCTCAAGGACGCTTTCGCCTATCCGGAGACGATGCCGGACTGGTTCACCGAAGCCGATCTCGGTTTCTATACCGGCGAATTCGAGCGCTCTGGCTTCGGAGGACCGCTGAGCTTCTATCACAACATCGACAATGACTGGCAGGACCTGGCCGACCAGGCCGGCAGGCCGCTCACCCCGCCCGCACTGTTCATCGGCGGACAGTACGA
The DNA here is from genome assembly GCF_010731655.1 of Mycobacterium paraseoulense. NCBI lineage: Bacteria > Bacillati > Actinomycetota > Actinomycetes > Mycobacteriales > Mycobacteriaceae > Mycobacterium > Mycobacterium paraseoulense. The sequence goes on from NZ_AP022619.1 coordinate 976,209, forward strand.
CGTCGGCACCGCCTGGGGAGCCGAAGCCATCGAGCGCGCGGGCGAAGTGATGCCGAACTACTGTGGCACTCACCTGGTTTCCGATGTCGGTCACTGGATCCAGCAGGAAGAACCGAAGGAAACCAACCGGCTGGTGCTCGATTTCTTGCACGGGCTGCGTTAGCGGGTAGGTCGCGAACGGTATGGAACTAGTCACCTCGCAATGCGTCGACGACACCGAATTGCGCCGGGTGTTCGGCTGTTTCCCGTCCGGGGTCATAGCCGTTTGCGCGATGGTCGACGGCGAACCGGTCGGGATGGCCGCAAGCTCGTTCACCACGGTCTCGCTCACGCCGCCGCTGGTGTCGATCTGCATCCAGAACAGCTCGGCGACCTGGCCGACGCTGAGGGGCCGCGCCGCGCTCGGGGTGAGCGTGCTGGCCGAGGACCACACCGGGGCATGCCGGAGTCTCTCGCGCAAGGACGGCGACCGCTTCGCTGGAGTGAGCTGGATTCAGCGGTCCAGTGGGAGCGTCTTCGTCCACGGCGCCAGCGCGTGGCTGGATTGCCGCCTGCACGCCGAGGTCCCGGCGGGCGACCACACCATCGTCCTGTTGGAGATCTGCGCGTTGCGCGCGGACCCCGACACACCGCCACTTGTATTCCACGGCAGTCGGTTCCATCGCCTCGCGGCGGTGGCGGCAACGAAGGAGCAGACATGAAAACCACCGACGTCCGGGTGCGGCGCGCGATCGCGGCGGTGGCGGCAGGCCACCCGGTCGTGCTCACCGACGACACCGCGCCCGACACCGACGGCCATCTGGTCTTCGCCGCCGACGGGGCCACCCCGAAGTTGCTCGCGTTCACCATCCGACACACCTCGGGTTATGTCCGTGTCGCGTTGCCGGGCGACGAGTGCGAGCGGCTGAACCTACCGCCGATGTGCCACACCAACGGCGCCGAGTTCGGTACCGCCGCGCATCGCGTGTCCGTCGACTACCACGGGCCGGGCACGGGGATCTCAGCGACCGACCGCGCCCGGACAATCGCGGCACTCGCGTCGGCGGATTCCGCGGCTTCGGATTTCCTTCGTCCGGGACATGTGGTTCCCGCGCATGCTCGATCCGGGGGAGTGTTAGAGCGGCAGGGGCCGATCGAGGCGGCGATCGACTTGGTTCGCCTCGCGGGGCGGCGACCTGCGGCGGCACTGTGCGAGATCGTGTCCCTCGACCGTCCCACCGCAATGGCGCGCCGCCGGGAGTTGTTCGAGTTCGCCGTCGCACACGCGCTGCCCATCGTTTCGATCGGTGAACTTGTCGCGTATCGGCGGCGGACCGAGCCCCAGGTAGTCCGTCTTGCAGAGACGATCCTGCCGCTAAGCGGCGGCGATTCCCGGGTGATCGGTTTCCGCGACGTACGTGCGGCCGGCCCCGGCGGCGAGCACTTGGCCGTCATCATCGGCACGGTCGGCCCCGGTATGCCCGTGCCCTTGCACGTCCACGTCGAGTGCCTCACCGGCGACGTGTTCGGCTCTGCGGCCTGCCGCTGCGGCGGGGAACTCGACAGCGCGCTGAGCACGATGGCGGCGCAGGGCGGTGGCGTGATCGTCTACCTGCGCCCCGCCGGCTCGCTGCGCGCATGTGGTCTCCCGGAAAGCGACTCCCCGGCAACGGATCTCACCTCGGAGACCGTCGCGTGGATATTGCGTGATCTGGGCGTGTACACCATCCGGCTGTCAGAGGAAACGCCGGGCTTCGGCATGGTGATGTTCGGGGGGATACGCGAATACGGTCTGCGCGCGGCAGGTTGAGAAATAGCATGACCCAACATGATGGCGAGGTGAGTCGATGACCCATCGAGACCTGGCCGACAAGGCGGCGATCGTGACCGGCGCCGGGGCCGGGATCGGGCTGGCGATCGCGGAAAGACTCGCCACCGAGGGCTGTCGGGTGCTCTGCGCGGACATTGACGGTGGCGCCGCCGACGCCGCCGCGGCGAAAATCGGTGGCGGCGCGGTCGGCCACCGGGTCGACGTGGGCGACGAGCAGCAGGTTATCGGCATGGTCGAGGCATGCGTCAACGCATTCGGCGGCGTAGACAAGCTTGTTGCCAACGCGGGCATCGTCCATTTCGCCCCGCTCACCGACACCGCGGCATCGGATTTCGACCGCGTGATCGGGGTCAACCTGCGCGGTGCATGGCTGTGCACCAAACATGCGGCGCCCAAGATGATCGAGCGGGGTGGGGGAGCCATCGTCAACATGTCATCGTTGGCCGGCCTCGTTGGGGCTGGCGGCACCGCAGCCTATGGAATGTCCAAGGCGGGTGTCATCCACCTCAGCCGGGTCACCGCCGCCGAGCTGCGGTCAGCAGGCGTGCGATCCAACGCGGTGTTGCCCGCCTTCGTCGACACGCCGATGCAACAGACCGCGATGACGGTGTTCGACCAGGCGCTCGGGGAGGGGGGTGCGAACACCATGATCGATCGACTGCAAGGCCGCATGGCCGGACCGGCGGAGATCGCGAGCGTGGTGGCATTCCTGCTGTCAGACGACGCCTCGATGGTCAACGGAACCGCGCAGCTCGTCGACGGCGGGACCGTCGCCGCTCTCTGGTGAGCCACTGCGGGCTCGTCACCGCAACTGGCCCAGGAAGTCCAGCAGCAGCCGGTTGGTCTCGGCGGGGTTCTCCTGCTGGATCCAGTGGCCCGCACCGGGAATGATGTGACTTCCCCGGTAATCAGCCATCTTCTCGTCGGCGCGTGCGATCGCCTCGGCGCCCCAGATCGTCGCCACGTCGTACTCGCCGCCGATGAACATCGCCGGCGGCGTCAGCTTCTGATGCTCGACGTCTGCAAGCACCTCCCAGCCGGCATCGACGTTGTGGTAGAACGCCAGACCGCCGGAAAAGCCCGCGCGTTCGAACTCGTTGACGTAGAAGTCCAGATCGTTTTCGGTGAACCACTCGGGCATGGCATCCGGCCAGACGAATGCATCGTCAAGCCTGGCTCCGTCCGCCATGCACAACGGCCCAAAGCGCAGTGCCTCGATCGGATCCGTCGGCAGGGGGCCGGCGGCCAGCGCGGCGGCCGCCGCCTGGCCCGACACCGTATACGTCAGTCCGAGGAACCACTTTCGAAGGTCTTCTTCGATCTCGTTGATGATCCCGTCCTGTTCGGAGAAGTAATCTTGGTAGAACGTCCTGCCCGGGCCGGCGAGTTCGATGTGGTAGTCACGCGGACGCATCTCGCCGAAAGGGCAACCGGGCAATCCGATCAGCCCGCGTCCCGCGAACGGAACGCTGAGCCCGACCACCCCTCGGCACCGCTGCGGGTGCAGCCAGGCGAATGTCCATCCAACCGGGGCGCCCCAGTCGTGCCCGACCACGACGGCCTGTTCCTCGCCGTACGCATCGATCAACGCTTCGACGTCGGCAACGACTTCGTCGATGCGGTATGCGCTGTTGACCCTGAACTTCGACGACCTTCCGAATCCCCGCTGGTCGATCGCGACCGCCTTATAGCCCGCGTTCGCCAGCGCCGGAATCTGATGACGCCAGGAATACCAGGACTCCGGAAACCCGTGCAGGAGAATGACCAATGGTCCCGATCCCTGCTCGACGACATGGATGCGCGCGCCGCCGCAATCGACGTTCTTGTGAATCATTGTCACGCTCATTTCTCTGAGGCGGGGGATGGATTCGGTATCGGTAATCGCAAAGGCGTTGCCGTAGAATGTCTTTGCTGATGTTCCCCGATGCAGCTCGGGGAACTCTTCGGTGGGCAAGGTCGGCCAGAGACCCTTCGGTGGCGCGCTCCGGCATGGCTACTGAGCCACCAGTCCGCCGTCGACGAGCAGCGAATGCCCGGTCACGAAGCTCGACTCGTCCGAGCCCAGCCACAGTGCGGAACGGGCCACTTCTTCGGATGTCGCAATGCGGCCGAGCGGAGTCTGCCGCCCCAGCGATTCACGGAGCGCCGGGTTTTCGTTGGTGATCGTATCGAGCATCGGTGTGTCGACCAGGTGCGGGCACAGGGCGTTGACCCTGATGCCATCGGGTGCGACGTTCATGGCGGTCGACTTAACCAGGCCCACGACCGCATGCTTGCTCGCGACGTACGCGGGTAGCCCGGCGGGTCCGATCACCCCGGCCGCCGACGCCGTGGCGACGATGACGCCGCGCCGTCGCTCGATCATTCGCGGCAAGACCGCCCGGATGGTTCTCCAGGTGCCGGTGATGTTGATATCGAGGATCTTGGTGAACTCGTCTTCGGAATAGGTCCACACGTCTCCGAGGGTCCCGAGGACACCGGCGTTGGCGAACGCGACGTCGATCGCCCCGAGCAAGTCGGATCCGCGATTGACGAGTTTCTCGACCTCGGCAGTGTTCGAGACGTCGCATCGTGCGTGATAGGCCGCTGCCCCTTCGGACCTCAACTCGGCGGCCGTGTCGGCCAGCCGATCGTGCCGAATGTCGCCGAGGATCAGCCGGGCGCCTTCGCGGGCAGCGGCGCAGGCGATGGCGCGGCCGATGCCGGAGGCCGCCCCGGTCACCAACACCGTCTTGCCGAGATATCGCTCGTTCACGATCGCCGTCCTGGTCGATAATCTTGAAACAGCCTCTCTGACAATATCTTTGAGTGGATGTCGGTGTATATGTGATAGCAAGGACGTACAACATCATGCGCAAGTAAATCCCACGCCGGCCGAAGGTCAGCCTAAGATCGCGAATACCTTGCGATTCCCGGTAAGACCTGGTTCGGCGGATCTACACTCTGTACATGACGGAGCAGTTCGGTGCTGCGGCGGCGCCCAAGGGACTAAAGAACGTGGATGCCACGGGGGTCGATCGCCGGGTTCCTGCCAAGTGCGTGCTGGCCACCCGCGACGGCGAGCTGCCGGGGGCGGACTTGCGTGTCTACCAATTTCATTCGCTTCAGACCCAGGTTCCCCCGTTGCGAGATGTCGCGGTCATAGCCTGGCACACCCACGCACAGATCGCGCTGCGATGCGGCACCATTCGCAGCAGGACACAGATGACCCCCGGGGACTTCTCCATCCTCCGGCCCGGCTATGAGTCGGCCTGGCAATGGAGCAGGTCGTTCCAGGCGACCGTGCTGTATCTCCACGAGCGCCGGCTGACCGAGTTCGCCGCGGAGGTCTTCGACCACCACGTCGACAGGGTTGCGATTCGCGAAACGTTCCAGGTCCAGGACCCGGTCATCCAACACGGAATCGCGACGCTGGCAGCGGAGCTGCGCCAAGACGCCTTCGGAGGTGCGCTCTACAGGGAGGCGCTGCTGACGCAGCTGTGCGTGCACATGCTCCGATACCACGCCGAAACACGGCTGCGGGCACCCAGATGCCCCGGAGCGTTGAGCGCAGTACAGGCTCGCCAAGTCGCCGAGTATATCGACGGCAATCTCGCGGCGGACCTGTCCTTGCACTCACTCGCCCGAATCGCGGGAATGAGCGTGTACCACTTCGCACGGCTATTCAAGAAACGCTTCGGTGTTCCACCGCATGCATACGTTCGGCAGCGGCGCCTCGAGCGGGCGCATCAGCTCATCCTGCACAGTGACATGGCGCTCAAGGAAGTCGTTGGTGCGACCGGCTTCTGCGACCAGAGCCACATGACCAAGTCGTTGAAGCGCGCATTCGACATGACACCCGCGGAGCTGCGCAACGTTTCCCGCTGAGCGCAAGTCTGTACCAAGAACGGCGCAAGGTGAGCCAAGACGCCACACCGCCACGGTTCGCACACTTCGATCATGACTGGGAAAGACTTGGTTCGCTACGGCGGCTTTGGCGGACGGCGCGCCATAGTCATCGGCGCCAGCACCACCGGCATGGCCGCATCCGCGGTTGCCGCAAGGCATTTCGACTCCGTGATCAGCATCGACCGGGACCGCCTGCCGAATGAACCGCAATGGCGAAAGGGCGTGCCTCAGTCGCACCACGGCCACATCCTCCTGCGAGGCGGGCAAAACGTTTTCAACCACTATTTCCCGGGACTGACCACCGACTTGCTCGCCAAGGGCTCGGTGGAAGTCGATATGGCGAACGATATCTGCTGGTACCACTCCGGGGGATGGAAGAGACGCTTCGACAGCGGGTTGACGATGCTGTGCCAAACCCGCGGTTTCCTCGAGCATTACATCCGCCGGCGGTTGATGCAGGTGCCTAATGTGACGATGCTGCAGAACACCAAGGTGCAGGGCTACAGCGTCCATGGCGGTCGCATAACGGGCGTGGAGCTCGCCGACGGGACGCCCTTGGAGGCGGACCTGGTCATCGACGCGAGCGGGCGCAACTCCGACACCCCGCGGCACCTGGGCTCCCTCGGATTCGAACCTCCCGAAGTCAGCGAGCTCAAGGTCGATATCGGCTATTCCACCACCCTGTTCACGCCCCCCGAAGGTCCCCGCGACTGGAAAGCCATGTTGATCCACTCCCGACCGCCTGCCACCCGGACCGCGGCACTGCTGCCTACCGAAGGTAACCGTTGGATCGTTACCTTGCTCGGCTGGCAGGGCGACTACGCGGGGGCAGACATCGAAAGCTTCCTCGACTGGACGAGAGGCTTGCCCGTCCCCGACCTGTACGAGGTCCTGCGCGAGGCGACCTGCGTGGAAGAGGTCCATCGCTGGCGATTTCCGGCGAATCTGCGTCGCCACTATGACAAGCTGACGACGGCACCCGAGGGCTTGGTCGTCGTCGGCGATGCCAACACTTCGCTGAATCCGCTTTATGCGCAGGGCATGTCACACGGCGCCGTCGGAGCGAGCATTCTGGACAGGTGTCTGAGCGACCAACGACTAGCTGTCGGCGCCGGCCGAATCGATGGACTGTCCAAGCGATTCCATCGTGCATACAGCCGATTCCTCGACGAGTGCTGGTTTACGTCGACCGTGGAGGACTATGGTGCGGTTTCCGCCAATGGGGGCGGGCGGCTGGTATCGAAACTTGCCAGCTGGTACCTGGGAAAGGTCACCGAAACCACCTGGCGCGATGTGGGTGTCGCTCGGGAGTTCATCGACGTGATGCACCTACAGCGCGCGCCGATGACCCTGATGCGACCGTCGGTCATCATGAAAGCGCTGCTATCGAACCCCTCATCCGCTCACCAATCCCGGCCGGTGCGCGCGTAATTGCCGCCCATTGTCGGGTTGCCGTCCCGGATAGTCGCTACAACGGCTGAGCCAGAGGACAACTGAAGCTAGTCCGCTCCGATCGATTCGGAGCGGCTCGTCAGGATCGAAAGCGCAATGGCGGTGATCTCATCCGCGACGCCCGTGTATCGCGTGAGGTGCCAGGTGCGGACGACGTCATCCACGAAGCTGTCCACGGCCGCGACGAGCAGCCGGGCCTCTGCGACGGTGGTTTCGGGCACCAACTTGCGCATGAGATCGGTCCACACGGCCTCGCGGTCGGCCTGGTTTCTCAGGTAGGTCTCGCGGACCTCGCTGGAGGCATGGGACAGCTCGGTCACCGAAACAGCAACGAGATCGGGACCGTCCAGGCTGATTCGGACGCGGCCTTCGACAAGCCCGTGTAAACGCTCGGCCGCAGTCTGTTTCGTGCGAAGTGCGCGGATGCATTCGAGGCTTCGCCACTCGTCGAGACGCCGAATGAGCGCATCGAGAATGGCCTGTTTCGAGGAGAACGAGCGGTACAGACCCGGGCCGGCGATTCCCACTCCCTTGCCGATTTCGCTGGTGCTGACCGCCGGATACCCTTTCGCACGGAACAAGCGTGCGCCCGCGGCAAGCAGGGTCTCATACCGGGAGAATCTTGCAGCCTCGTCGTCCAGCGGCTCGTCAAGTGGTTCCAAGGTGCGAGTGGGAGGTGTCCGTGCCGCGGCCATGCACGCTCGGTACAAAAGATCTTTCAGTTCATCGCCCGGCAGGCTCAGATTGTGTCTGCCCAGGCTGGTCAGAGTGCTGGATACCGCCCAGGCCCGCAGCTCCGAGTGCTGCGGGCTCAGGCCAGGCGCCTCCAGGAGGACGCTGTCGCGGATGCCGGCGACGATCGCGTTGATGCGGCGCCGAACCTCCGCTCGGTCGCCATCATTGAGGTAACGGGCCTCGCGCTGCCACAACACCGTCAAGGCCCGAGATGCGACGGCCGCGGCGATCAGGTCCGGCAGATCGACGCTCAGCTGCCGAGGTGTCGGCTCCGCCTCTCCATCGGTGAGACGACGAGCGCTTTGGTACTGCTCCTGGCCGGTTCGGATCGCTTCGGCCAGCAACGCCTGCTTGTTGTCGTAGTGACGATACAAGGCACGCGCGGTGACTCCTGCCGCCTCGGCGATGTCCTCCAACTTGACCGAATGGAAGCCACGGTCGATGAAGAGCCCAACGGCCTGCTCCAGGATCTGCTTCTTTCGGTCCTTTGGCCGGCGCTTAACGGGCGTGACGACGGGCTCCATCGACTCCAACCCCCTTCTCGCGCATCGGATCCACAAATCCTGCCAGAAGCATTGCCTACAGCTCTATCCCGCTCTGGCGCTCGAAGTCCGCAAGGTCGAAGTAGTCGCTGAAACGCGTGATCTTGCCATTCTTGACCTCAAACACGCCGGTCACCGGCAGCGCGACTTTGCGACCGTCGTTCATCGTGAAGTAGTCGACGCGCTCGACGAGCACCCGGGCGGGCTCGGCAACCAGTGTGACGATATCGAGCCGGACATCCGAGAACGCGTCCAGAAACGCCCGGAACATCGCGCGGATGCCGGAAATGCCCGTGATCGGGTCGACGGGCACGTTGTGGTAGACCGCGTCGTCGGCAAAGGCGCTGCAGATGGTTTCGAGGCTGCGCCCCCGCCAGGAGCCGAGAAAGCCGCGGACGAGCTTCTCGCTGGCTTCCTTGGTATCGATCATGCGAATGGCTCCTCCGGTGTCACTGCGCGGATGTGGTCGCATGTGACACATCGGGGTACCCCGCCGCACGCCACCCACAGCCATCCATATCATCGTACTAGCAAGATACATTAGTTTGCTTATGCGGGACATTACATCGTTATTTGCTGAGTTGATCCCCCTCGCCTAGGCGTATCGTTCATAGACATATGGCCCTCCGGGCTGCCCAATCGCAGAAGCGCATGCGCCCAAACCTGTCCGGAATCTGGGTCGCCCCGATGAAGGTCCGACGTGGGTCATGGTCGGCCGCGAAATCTGCGTCGCGTCCGGTATTGCGTGATGACACCGGCGCATTGTTCGCCCGGGACGCCTAAGGCATCGGCTGCCGCTCGCCTCCGATGAGGTGCCCGGCCGGCGAAGTGCGCAGGGCGCGAGATGCGGTCAAGCCGCGCGCCGGAGTCAGCACTCAGATTGCGACTTGCAACACAGTACTATCAAGATACTTCAGTAGCCACAAGTGGCTGTTTGCTTCGTATTTTACGAATACGTCAGTAGATGATGTGCGTATTGTCTATGGACATCTGGCCGCTGGGCCGCGTACGCTCGCGGTATCACTCGTCCACTTCGACCTGTCCTGGGGGGTCAGCGTGAGCAACTCCACCCAACGACACGTCATCGATTCCACGTGGTGCGCGGCGCAGTCGTTTTCGGTGGGCGGGTGTCTTTCCGACGGCAGCACGGTTAAAGAAGCCGTGCTCGATCATGCGGCCGACCGGCCGTACCCATCTGCGAGTGCGGGCGAGTCGGGGCATCCTCGCCGCGGCGCCGCGCCCAGGCATACCGGGGTGCGCCGACCTGGCGAGCGGGCTTTGGGGGCAGACATGCTGATGCTGGCGTATCCGGCCACCATGCCGGTGCGCGCGATTGGCGGCTTCTTCGCGATGACACTGGACACCTTTGTGTCCATGTTCCGGCCGCCTTTCGCCTGGCGCGAATACCTTTTTCAGTGCTGGTTCGTGGCGCGGGTGTCGACGCTGCCCGGGGTTTTGATGACGATCCCCTGGGCGGTTATTTCGGGGTTCCTGTTCAACGTCTTGCTGACCGATATCGGTGCCGCGGATTTTTCCGGAACGGGTTGCGCGATCTTCACCGTGGATCAGAGCGCCCCGATAGTCACGGTCTTGGTGGTCGCGGGCGCGGGCGCCACCGCCATGTGTGCCGACCTGGGTGCGCGCACCATCCGCGAGGAACTCGACGCGCTGCGGGTAATGGGCATCAATCCGATCCAAGCGCTGGCGGTTCCTCGCGTGTTGGCGGCCACTACGGTGTCGCTGGCATTGAGTTCGGTGGTGATCGCGACAGGTCTTGTCGGAGCGTTCTTCTGCTCCGTATTTCTCATGCATGTCTCGGCGGGTGCGTGGGTGACGGGTCTCACCACGCTGACCCACGTGGTCGACGTCATCATCGCGATGATCAAGGCGACTTTATTCGGGCTGATGGCAGGACTCATTGCCTGCTACAAGGGCATGTCGGTAGGCGGCGGCCCGGCCGGCGTCGGCAGGGCGGTTAACGAAACCGTGGTGTTCGCGTTCGTCGTGTTGTTCCTGATCAACATCATCGTCACCGCCGTCGGTGTCCCGTTCATGGTGTCATGAGGTGAACCCCATGACGGTTAGCATTGCGAGCAAACCCCATCCGCGGATGCAGCGAATGACGAAACGTTTTGCGGGCGAATGGAATCGGATGGGATCGCAGATGCGGTTCTATGTCACCACGGTAACTGGGATTCCCGACGCAGTCATGCGCTACCGCGGCGAATTGCTGCGGGTGATCGCGCAAATGGGGTTGGGGGCCGGGACTCTCGCGGTCATCGGCGGAACGGTCGTGATCGTCGGGTTCTTGGCGATGACCACCGGCGCAATCGTGGCGGTACAGGGCTACAACCAGTTCGCTTCTGTGGGAGTAGAGGCATTAACGGGCTTCGCGTCGGCCTTCTTCAACACTCGGGAAATTCAGCCAGGAACGGTAATGGTGGCGCTGGCGGCCACCATTGGGGCCGGCGCCACAGCTCAGCTGGGCGCGATGCGGATCAACGAAGAGATCGACGCTCTCGAGGTGATCGGAATTCGGAGTGTGAGCTACCTGGCGAGCACCCGAGTGCTGGCCGGGGTGGTGGTGGCCATCCCGCTGTTCTGTGTCGGGCTCATGACGGCTTATCTGGCCGCTCGCGCCGGCACCACCGCGGTCTATGGCCAGGGGGCCGGCGTCTACGACCATTACTTCAACACGTTCCTGCGTCCGACCGATGTGCTGTGGTCTTCGCTTGAAGTGGTGGTGGTCGCGCTCATGATCATGCTGGTGTGCACCTATTACGGGTACACCGCGCACGGCGGGCCGGCCGGGGTGGGTGAGGCTGTAGGACGCGCCGTGCGCGCCTCGATGGTGGTCGCGTCGATCGCGATCGTCATCATGACACTGGCGATCTATGGCCAGTCCCCGAACTTTCACCTGGCGAGCTAGCGACATGAAGCAGGGGCCACAGGGACACCGGCTCCACGATGCATGGTGGACGTTGATCCTGTTCGCGGCGATCGGTGTGTCTGTCCTCGTGACGGCGGTGTCCTTCAATGGCACCCTTCACTCCTATGTGCCGGTGACACTGACTTCCGACCGCTCCGGGCTAGTGATGGACACCGGCGCCAAGGTCATGCTGCGCGGTGTGCCGGTTGGCCGGGTCAGCCAGATCGGCAACGACAAGAGTGGGGCCCGCCTCAAACTGGAGCTCGAACCCGATCAGATCCGTTATATCCCGGCCAATGTGGAGGCACAGATCAGTGCCACTACCGCGTTCGGAGCCAAGTTCGTCGACCTGGTAATGCCGCAGAACCCCAGCCGCGCTCGGCTGGCCGCTGGGGCGGTATTGCGTTCGAAGAATGTCAGCACGGAGATCAACACGGTTTTCCAAAACGTCGTCGACCTGCTCGACAAGATCGATCCGGTGAAGCTCAACGCGGTGCTGACGGCGGTGGCCGAGGGCGTGCGCGGAAAAGGTGAACAGATCGGCAAGGCGACCACCGACCTCAACCAGGTGTTGGAGGCACTGAACTCACGTAGCGACACCATCCGCCAGGATTGGCGTTCCCTGAAGAACTTCAGCGACACCTATGACGGGGCCGCCCAGGACATCGTGACCATCCTGAATGCCGCCAGCACCACCAGTACTACCGTCGTCAATCATTCAAAAGAGTTGGATGCCTTGCTGCTCAACGTAATCGGCTTGTCAAACGCGGGAACCAACCTGCTCGGACACAGCAGAGACGATCTCGTCGCATCGGTCAACATCCTGGAGCCGACCACCAATCTGCTACTGAGGTACAGCCCCGAATACACCTGTTTTTTGCAGGGCGCCAAATGGTATCTCGACCACGGGGGCTATTCGGCGTGGGGCGGCGCGGATGGCCGGACATTGCAGCTCGACGTGGCGCTGTTGTTGGGCAACGACCCCTATGTCTATCCCGACAACCTGCCGATCGTCGCGGCCAAGGGCGGCCCCGGCGGAAAGCCTGGGTGTGGGTCACTACCGGATGCCACAAAGAACTTCCCGGTGCGGGAGCTCGTCACCGACACCGGATGGGGAACCGGCCTCGACATCCGGCCCAACCCCGGCATCGGCCACCCCTGCTGGGCTGACTACTTCCCGGTGACCCGCGCCGTGCCCCGACCACCGTCGGTGCGTCAGTGCATCCCCGGGCCGGCGATCGGGCCCAGCCCCGGGGGACCGCCGTACGGGGCGGCACTGTACGGGCCCGGGGGAGTGCCGTTGTGGCCGGGAGTACCGCCGGCCACACCCGCGCCAGCACCACCGGAACCCGTTCCGCCCCAAGCGGAAACGGGTCCACCACCGCCGTGACGGCCGAAGATCCACACAAGGAGGCGAAGCTATGAGGGCGAACCTGCGAGGCGTCGTAGTGCGCCTCGGCATCTTCCTGACGGTTTGCCTGCTGACCGCGCTCCTGCTGGTTGCTGTCTTCGGTCAACTCCGGTTCGAGGACGGCAAGAGCTACTACGCCGAGTTCACCAACGTGTCGAATCTCAGGGAGGGCAAGTTGGTCCGTATCGCCGGGGTCGAGGTCGGCAAGGTCAAGTCCATCGCCATCAACCCGGACGCGACGGTGCGGGTGGAGTTCACCGCCGACAATTCGGTCACCCTCACGGAGGGCACCCGGGCGGTCATTCGCTACGACAACCTGTTCGGCGACCGCTACCTGGCGCTCGAAGAAGGACCCGGCGGGCTCACGATACTGCATCCCGGCCAAACGATTCCGGTGGCCCGCACCAAACCGGCACTGGATCTGGACTCGCTGATCGGCGGCTTTAAGCCGCTGTTCCGCGCCCTGAACCCCGACCAAGTCAATGCGCTGAGTGAACAGTTGCTGCAGGCGTTTCAGGGACAGGGCCCGACCATCGGGTCGTTCCTGGATCAGGCTGCCGCGGTGACCAATACGCTGGCCGACCGGGATCAGCTCATCGGGCAGGTGGTCACCAACCTCAACGTGGTGCTGGGTTCGCTGGGTGGCCAAAGCGACCGGTTGGACAAGGCGGTGATGTCGCTATCGCAGTTGATTCACGGGCTCGCGCAACGCAAGACCGACATCTCCAACGCGGTGGCCTACACCAACGCCGCTGCCGGCTCGATCGCCGACCTGCTGTCACAGGCCCGCACGCCGTTTAGCAAGGTGGTTCACGAGACCGACCGGGTCGCGGCCATCGCGGCGGCCGACCACGACTACCTTGACAATCTCCTCAACACGCTGCCGGACAAATATCAGGCCCTGGTCCGCCAGGGGATGTACGGCGACTTCTTCGCCTTCTACCTGTGCGATGTGGTGCTCAAGGTCAACGGCAAAGGTGGACAACCGGTGTATGTCAAGGTGGCCGGCCAGGCCACGGGACGGTGCGCGCCGAAATGAAATCCTTCTCCGAACGCAACCTGCTGGCCATCGGCACCGTCGGCATCGTGACGGTCGCCGGGATGGTGGTTGCCGCCCTGCAGTACCAGAATCTGCCCTTTTTCAGCCACGGCAAGGGCGTCTCGGCCTACTTCGCCGACGTGGGCGGGCTGCGGACCGGCAACGCCGTTGAGGTTTCTGGTTATCCGGCGGGAAAGGTCTCCAGCATCGCGCTCGACGGGTCGGGTGTGCTTGTCACGTTCACGGTCGACACCAACGTTCGGCTCGGAAACCGCACCGAGGCCGCGATCAAAACCAAGGGTTTGTTAGGCAGCAAGTTCCTCGACGTCACACCCCGCGGGGAAGGCCACCTCGAAGGCCCCATCCCGATGGAGCGGACGACGTCGCCCTACCAGCTACCCGACGCACTGGGTGACCTGGCGACCACGATCAGCGGATTGAACACCAACCAGCTATCTGATTCGCTGGCCACCCTGGCGCAAACCTTTGCCGATACCCCTGCCAATTTCAGGAAGGCGATAACCGGTGTGGCCCGGCTCGCCCAGACCCTCGATCAGCGCGACGCCCAACTGCGTAGCCTGCTCGACAACGCCGCCAAAGCCACGGGGGTACTGGCCAAGCGCACCGACCAGATCGTCGGCCTGGTACGCGACACCAATGCGCTGTTGGCGCAGCTGCGCACCCAAAGCGCCGCGCTGGATCAGATCTGGGCCAATATCTCGGCGGTCTCGAAACAATTGCAGGGCTTTATCACCGAGAACGGCCAGCAGCTGCGGCCGGCGCTCGACAAGCTCAACGAGGTGCTGGCCATTGTCGAAAGTCGCAAGGACCGCATACAGAAGGCCCTGCCGCTGATCAACACGTATGTCATGTCGCTGGGTGAGTCGCTGTCTTCCGGACCCTTCTTCAAGGCCTACGTGGTCAACCTGCTGCCCGGTCAGTTCGTGCAGCCGTTCATCAGTGCCGCGTTCTCCGACCTAGGACTCGACCCGGCCACCTTGCTGCCCTCGCAGCTGACCGACCCACCCATCGGCCAACCCGGTACCCCGCCGTTGCCGATGCCGTACCCGCGCACGGGTCAGGGCGGCGAGCCGCGGTCGACGCTGCCCGACGCGATCACAGGCAGTCCCGGCGACCCACGCTATCCCTACCGGCCGGAACCGCCGGCTCCGCCGCCCGGCGGCCCACCGCCCGGACCGCCCGCGTCGCCGCCACCCAGGCTGCAATCCACGCCCGAGCCGACCCCTTCGCCCGTGTATGTGCCGGCACCGGGCGAGGCGCCACCCACACAGCAGCCCGGAGGCCGCCCGTGATGGCCAAGTTGCGACGTGCCCGCTCGGTGTTGGCAACCGTACTTGCCTTGATGCTCGTCGCGGGCGTAATCGTCGCCATGCGAACAGCGGACGGCGGCGCTCGGACCGTCGTGGTCGCCTACTTCGACAACAGCAACGGCGTGTTCGCCGGGGATGACGTCCTCATCCGGGGCGTCCCGGTGGGCAAGATCCTCAAGATCGAGCCCCAGCCCCTGAGATCCAAGATTTCGTTCTGGTTCGATCGCAAGTACAAGGTCCCCGCCGACGCCAACGCGGCGATCCTGTCGCCGCAACTGGTGACGGGCCGAGCGATCCAGCTCACTCCGCCCTACACCGGCGGGCCCGCAATGGGCGATGGCGTGGTCATCCCCCAAGAGCGCACCGCGGTGCCCGTCGAGTGGGATGACTTGCGGGCGCAACTTCAGCGGCTTACCGACTTGCTCAAGCCCACGCGGCCCGGCGGTGTGAACACGCTGGGTGCACTGATCAATACCGCCGCCGACAACCTGCGCGGGCAAGGCCCCACCATCCGCGACGCGATTATCAAGCTGTCGCAGACGGTGTCGGCGCTCAGCGACCACCGAGATGACATCTTTTCCACCTTGAAAAATCTGTCCACCCTGGTGACCGCGCTGCACGACAGTACAGATCTGCTCGAGCAACTCAACCACAATCTGGCCACGGTGTCGGCGTTGCTGGCCGACGACCCGAACAAGGTTGGTCAGGCGGCCGAGGACCTCAACGCGGTCGTGGCCCACGTGAAAAGCTTCGCTGCCGACAACCGCGACGCGATCGGCACTGCATCGGACAAGCTCACCTCGATCACCAATGCGTTGGTCGAAAGCCTCAACGACATCAAGCAAACACTGCACATAGGCCCGACGGTATTGCAGAACTTCAACAACATCTTCGAACCGGCCAACGGTGCGTTAACAGGCGCGCTGGCGGGCGTCAACATGGCCAACCCGATCGCGTTCCTCTGCGGGGCGATCCAGGCCGCGTCCCGGTTGGGAGGCGAACAGGCGGCGAAACTGTGCGCGCAGTACATTGCGCCGATTGTTAAGAACCGCCAGTACAACTTCCCCCCACTAGGGGAGAACCTCTTCGTCGGCACACAGGCCAGGCCCAACGAGGTCACCTACAGCGAGGACTGGATGCGGCCTGATTACGTTCCGCCAGAACAGAATTCACCTCCGCCAGCTCCGGCTGCGCCGGCCGCTGAGACGGTGGCCTCCGACCCCGCGGCCGGGCTGCGCGGCATGATGCTGCCGCCGGGAGGTGGTTCGTGATGACCCGCCGATGGCGCCGTCCAGCGGCGAGCCTGGTGATGGCCGTCGTCGTGGTCGGGATATCCGGTTGCGGCTGGCACGGACTGAATTCGCTGCCGCTACCCGGGACGCAGGGCAACGGCCCAGACTCGTTTGCGATTCGGGCGCAGATGCCCGATGTCAACAACATCCAACCAAACTCGCGGGTGCGCGTCGCCGACGTCACTGTCGGCCACGTGACCAAAATCGAGCGGCAGGGCTGGCATGCGTTGGTGACCATGCAGCTCAACGGCGACGTCGACCTGCCCGCCAACGCAACGGCCAAGATCGGCACGACCAGCCTGCTGGGTTCCTACCACATCGAGCTGGGGCTGCCCAAAGACCAACCGCCGCAAGGCAAGCTGCGCGACGGCTCGCTCATTCCGCTGTCACACGGCGGGGCCTACCCGAGCACCGAACAGACGCTGGCGGCGCTGTCGCTGGTTCTCAACGGCGGCGGGCTGGGCCAGGTACAGGACATCACCGAGGCGTTGAGCATCGCGTTTCGGGACCGCGAGCACGATCTGCACAGCCTGATCCGGCAGCTGGACATATTCACCGCTCACCTCAACGACCAATCCGGTGACATCATCTCGGCCAGCGAGAGTCTGAACCGCCTGATCGCAAAGTTCGCCGACCAGCAACCCGTCCTCGACCGCGCTTTGGCGACCATCCCCGATGCGCTCGCGGTACTCAACGACGAGCGGGACAAGCTCGTTGAGGCTGCCGGTCAGCTCAGTGGATTCAGCGCCCTGACGGTCGACTCGGTCAATAAAACCAAAGCCAACCTGATTCAGGAATTACGGCAGCTCGGACCGGTGCTGGAGTCGCTGGCCAACGCCGGTCCCGCCCTGACCCGATCGCTGTCGCTGCTGGCCACCTTTCCCTTCCCGAACGAGACATTCGAGAATTTCCAGCGCGGCGACTACGCCAACCTCACAGCGATCGTCGACCTCACGCTCAGCCGAATCGACCAGGGACTATTAACGGGCACCCGGTGGGAGTGTCATCTCACCCAGCTCGAGCTGCAGTGGGGTCGCACCATCGGCCAGTTCCCCAGCCCGTGCACCGCGGGCTACCGGGGTACTCCTGGCAATCCGCTGACCACGCCCTATCGCTGGGACCAGGGGCCCTAGATGCTGCACCTCCCGCGACGGATCATTTTTCAGCTGGCCGCTTTTACCGTGATTGCACTGGCCGTGCTGGCGGTCACCTTCCTGCATTTCGTCAAGCTGCCGGCCATGCTGTTCGGGGTCGGCCGCTACACCGTGACGGTGGAGCTGCCGCAAGCCGGCGGGCTGTATCGCACCGGCAATGTCACCTATCGCGGCTTCGAGGTGGGCCGGGTGGAATCGGTGCAGCTGACCCATGCCGGCGTCGAAGCGGTGCTGTCACTGAAATCGGGCATCGCTATCCCGTCGGACCTCAAAGCCGAGGTGCACAGCCAGACGGCAATCGGCGAAACCTACGTCGAGTTGTTACCGCGCAACGCCACCTCGCCGCCGCTGAAGGACGGCGACGTGATTCCGCTGGCCGACACCTCGGTGCCGCCCGACATCAACACGCTGCTCGGCGCGGCCAACTCCGCTTTGGCGGCGATACCGCGCGACAACCTCAAGACGGTCGTCGACGAGTCTTATACCGCGGTGGGCGGGCTGGGGCCAGAACTTTCGCGCCTGATCACGGGTTCGACCAGTCTGGCGATCGATGCGCGCAAGAATCTCGACCCGCTGATTGCTTTGATCGACCAATCGCCGCCGGTCCTCGATTCGCAGACCGACACGTCGGATGCGATTGCCGGGTGGGCTTCACACCTGGCCACCGTCACCACGGAATTGCGGACCCACGACGAGGCCGTCGCCGGCGCGATCGACAAGGGCGGCCCAGCGTTGGGCGAGGCGACCAAACTGATCGAGCGACTGCAACCTACTCTGCCGATCCTGCTGGCCAACCTCGTCAGCGTCGGCCAGGTCGCACTCACCTACCAAAACGACATCCAACAGCTACTGGTGGTGTTTCCTATGGCCATCGGCGCCGACCAGGCCGGCATCCTGGCCAACCTGAATACCAAGCAGGCATATCGCGGTCAGTATCTGAGCTTCAACCTCAACCTCAACCTGCCGCCGCCGTGCACCACGGGGTTCCTCCCGGCCCAACAGCAGCGCATCGCCACGTTCGAGGACTATCCGGACCGCCCAGCCGGTGATCTGTATTGCAGGGTCCCGCAGGACTCGCAGCTGAATGTCCGTGGCGCCCGGAACATCCCGTGCGAAACCGTGTCCGGCAAGCGTGCACCCACCGTGAAGTTGTGTGAGAGCAAAGAACAGTATGTGCCGCTCAATGATGGCTATAACTGGAAGGGCGACCCCAACGCAACGTTATCCGGTCAGGACATCCCGCAGCTGCCGCCCGAGTCGGCACCGCCGGCCACCGGCCCGGCTGGACCTGGCCCGGCACCGCCACCCGTCGCAGCCGCCCCGTACGACCCGACCACCGGCACCTATACCGGACCGGACGGCCATCAATACACGCGATCGGACCTGGCTCAAACCGCGCCTAAAAACAAGACATGGCAGACGCTGTTGCTGCCACCCGGGAGCTGACAACGATGACGAATCTCACCAAGACGATGTCGATGGAGGACGGTATGTCGGTCACAACTGAGTCTGAACCGGCGGCGGAGGTCGACCTGCCCGATGCCGACCTCGAGGACGATGTCTCCGGAATCGCGGCGGCCGAACCGGATAGCGCGCCGAAAACTCGGATGAAAAAACGCAAACCGGCGGTGTGCCCGGCAACGTTGTTCGGCCTGGTCGTCACCCTAGCGTTGACGATAGTATTGTGCTGGTTAGGATTTCGTGCTTACCAGTCACAGCAGGCGCAGAACCAGCGGAGTCAATTGCTCCACGTGGCCAGGCAGGGCGCCCTGAACCTGACCACCATCGACTGGCGGCATGCCGATGCTGATGTGCGTCGCATCCTGGACAGCGCAACAGGCGAGTTCTACAACGACTTCTCCAAGCGGTCACAACCGTTCATTGAAGTGCTTCAGCAAGCAAAGGCCACCACAGTCGGCACCGTCACCGAGGCGGGCTTGGAATCGCAGACCGCCGACACCGCCCAGGCGCTGGTAGCTGTGTCGGTGCAAACCACGAATGCCGGCGAGGCCGACCCGGTTCCGCGGGTGTGGCGGATGCGAATCACGGTCCAGAAGGTCGGCGACCAGGTCAAGATCTCCAACGTCGGATTCGTGCAGTGAGTGCGGCCGCGTCGCCACGGAGGGGCGAGTACGATGAAACGAGCGAGGAACTGGAAATGGCCTTGGAGGCAACGCAATCCGGCGGAGCCGAGCGAATCGAAGATCAGATCGCAGCGGCCGCCGAGGTCGACACGCCAGAACCGCGTGGGAGCTCTACCAGACCCTGGCGTGGCGTTGGCTGGTCACGGGTGATCGCTTACGGATTGCTGCCCGCACTGGCGTTGTCGCTGGCATCTGCTGCAGCCTTTGTGAAGTGGTGGGACGCCTCCATCCGCGGCGCCACGGTCGCCCGTACGGAATCCGTGCAGGCTGCCACAGACGGCACCGTCGCACTGCTGTCGTACCGGCCCGACACCGTGCAGAAGGATCTTGAGACCGCGCGAGGGCGATTGACCGGCACGTTCCTGAACGCCTACACAAAACTGACCCACGACGTTGTGATCCCCGGCGCACAGCAAAAGCAGATCTCGGCCGTAGCCACCGTCCCGGGCGCAGCGTCGGTATCGGCAGCCACCGACCACGCCGTCGTCCTGCTGTTCGTGAATCAGACCATCATCGTTGGCCACGACGCACCGACCAACACGTCATCAAGCGTTCGGGTCACCCTCGAGAGGGTCGATGGGCGCTGGCTGATATCCCAATTCGATCCGGTCTGAGTTGTCCGCAATGGAACGGTGGCGACCGCGCGCACTCGAAAAACCAGTCGCAGCTGCGGTTTTGGCGGGTGTTCTGTTGCTCGCGCCATCGGTGACGCCACACGCACGCGCTGACGAGGTGGCCTACCTAGTGAACGTGACGATGCGTCCGGGCTACCACTTTGCCAATGCTGACGCCGCCCTGGGCTACGGACATGGCGTCTGCGACAAGGTGTCTCAGGGCCGCACCTACGCGCAGGTCGTGAGCGAGGTGAAAACGGACTTCAACACGGGCGATGAATATCAAGCCTCATACCTGATAAGCCAGGCGGTCAACGAATTATGTCCTGCGCTGATCTGGCAGTTGCGAAACTCCGCGGCCCACTAAGGAGATCGACATGAAACACCATACGCTGACCCTGCCCGCATTGTTCGCCGTGGCATCCGCTGCCGTAGCGGGTACGCAGGCCGCGTACGCCGACAACAAGCGGCTCAACGACAGTGTGGTCGGAAACGTCTTCACCGTTCAGCACCAAGCGGGCTGCACCAACGACGTCAAGATCAACCCGCAGCTACAACTGGCCGCCCAGCAGCACGCCGTCGACCTATTGAACAACCGAACCCTCAACGGGGACATCGGATCTGATGGTTCTATGCCGCAAGACCGCGCGAATGCGGCGGGCTACCGTGGCGCTGTGGCCGAAACTGTGGCGACCAATCCTGCGGTGGCGATCAGCGGCATCGAGTTGATCAACCAGTGGTACTACAACCCCGCGTATTTCGCGATCATGTCCAATTGCGCGAACAGCCAGATCGGGGTTTGGTCCGAGAACACCCCGGATCGCACCGTCGTGGTGGCCGTTTATGGACAGCCCTCGAGACCGACGCCAGCCAGACCTATGGGTCCGGAATCAGGACTTCCGTCTCCGGTTGTGTTGCAAGAGAATGTGCCACTGGATCCAAGCCCCGACTACGACGCCAGCGATGAGGTCGAATTCGGCATCAACTGGCTACCGTGGATCCTGCGGGGCGTATACCCCCCGCCCGCCATGCCGCCACAATAGGTATGTCGTCGTCGATGCGGCGGCAAACCGATGCCTGGCACGGTAGCGTGACCGGCACCCGAGGAGGCACGCATGTGACAGGCATCATCCGGGCGCAGCGCTGTGCGACCCGGCTGACCGCCATTCGCGTCGCGGCGGGTGTATTCGTCGGGTTGCTAGCGCTGCAGTGAATCGGCTGCAGTCCCTCAACGACCATCAAACCCGGCGGGGCGGCGCAATCGGTCGTCGACGTCGTGTCCGGGAAGACCGGCTTTCATCCGATGCGCGCTGTCCATCCGGGGTGGAAGCCAAAGTCGGAGGGCAGTTCGACTGTCCCTTCACCGGGCCGGAGGGCAAGCATTACACCGCCAACATGCGCATCACCAAAGTCGAGGGCGAACAGGTCGTCTTCGACGTCAAGAGCCGCCCCAGGTAGGCCCGGGCGGCCCCAGGCGATCCGCCGCGCCCGCCAGCACCTCGCGGCACCCCGCCCACATCCGCGTGATGATGTCGGCGGCGGGCGCGATGTCTTCGATCCGCCCGGCCACCTGCCCGGTGTTGGCGACGCTGGCGTCCATGTCACCCTCGAAATACAGCCGCTGCACCCGTTGCAGCGCGGCGGTGCCGCCGCCGAAAGACGTTTCCTCGTCCAGCCTTTCGGCGGCGGCCGTCCGGATGACGCGCATCATGCGGTGGCCGTCGAGGGGGAGTAGGACGGTGGACGTTTCGTCGGCCGCGATGACCGCCCGCTTGAGGTTGTCGTGCACCGGGGATTCCGCCGATGCCAGCAGCCGCGTGCCCATCTGCACGCCTTCGGCGCCGAGAACGAAAGCGGCCGCCATCGACCGCGCGTCGCAGATCCCTCCGGCGGCCACGATCGGAACGTCGATTTGCGCCGCCACCAGCGGTAGCACCACCATGGTCGACGCGCCGAACCGATTCTTGAAGCCGCCGCCCTCGACGCCTTCCACGATGAGTCCGTCCACCCCGGCGTCGACGGCCTTGCGGGCCGCGGCGAGGGTCCCCACCACATGAAACACGGTGATGCCGGCGTCGTGGAGCCGGTGGGTGAACAACGCGGGATCGCCGGCCGAGGTGGTGACGAAGCGGATGTCGTTGGCTGCCAGCAGATCCACGGTGGCCGGGTCGCGGTTCATGATCAGCGCGATGTTCGCGCCCACCGGACGGTCGGTGAGGTCACGCACGCGTCGCAGATCGGCCCGGCCCTGCTCGGACGTGGTCTCGATGATGCCCAGCCCGCCCGCGTTGGACACGGCCGCGGCCAGCTGGGCACCGGCGATGTAGGTCATGGGCGCCTGAATGATCGGGACGTCGATCCCGGCGAGTCCGCAGACGCGGTTCGGTGTGGGGCGCGCGGTCATGCGTCCTGCGGATCGATGAGGTCGCGAAATCCGGCGGCGGGGTGGACCGAGGCGCCCAGACGCACCACGCGGTCACTGAGCCCTTTGTCCGACGTCACCACCCGGATCTCGTGCGGTCGGGGGTCGGCTTCGACGCGCCGGACGATCTCGTCGTCGGCCGAGTTTGCGGCCGCCCTGGGCGCATAACCGATCTCGATGACCGAGGCGGCAATGGCGGTCGACGGCGGCCGCTCAAAGACGACCGTCACGGGGTCTCCATGCCCGGCGGCCCATCGGTCGAGGCGGTCGGCCAACGCGACCATGGCGCGGCCGCGGTCCTTCCACCAACCGTCCGGGCGGCTGCCGATCACGTTCATGCCGTCCACGATCCACCGCACAACCCCTACCGTAGGGCGAGGATTTCGCCGGGACGCGAACGGGCCCGGCATTGCACGGCGCGCGATTTCATCCTGTTCCACGTTAAGCGGTTGGTACGGTCACCGATATCAGTTTCCCGCTGATGCCGTCGCAACGATGGGACAGGTGAATGACGTCGATTGCCGACACCGATGACCGGGTGGTCTCGCTGGCCCGCGGAATGCGCGAACTGGTGCAGGCCGAGGCCGCCGAATCCGAGCGGATGCGCACCCTCACTCCCGCGATCGTCGAGGAGATGTGGGCGACCGGGCTGATGTCCGCCTTCAACCCGGTCGCGGCCGGCGGCATGGAACCGTCGTTCGCTCAAATGATCGAGACCTGGATCGAAATGGCATGGCAAGACGGCTCTTTCGGTTGGATCGGGATCGCCAACCTGCCGTCCTCGTTCGCCGCGGCCGCGTATCTACCCGACGAGGGCTTCGCCGAGGTGTTCACTGCGCACGACAACCGCGTCACGATGGGCGGCCAATTCTTCCCCAACGGTCAGGGATCCGCCGTCGATGGCGGCTACCTGGTGAGCGGGTCCTGGAACTTCGGCTCGGGCACCGGGCACTCGCAGTACGTCGCGGCCGGGTTCCTGCCCATGGACAACGGCGAGATGCGCTGGATCAGTGAGGGCTTCCCCGAGATGCTGGTCGCGGTGATTCCCCGCGACCAGATCAGCTTCAACGACGGCTGGTTTGTGCAGGGGCTCAAGGGAACCGGGTCCTACGACTACAGCGCCCAGGAGGTGTTCGTGCCGGCGAGCCGCACCTTCGAGCTGTTCGCGCGCCAGCCGCATCGCGGGATGTCGCCGGCCACCCGGATGGGGCTGATGCCGGTCACCGCCGCCGGCCACGCGTCGTGGGCACTCGGCGTCGCCAAAAGCATGCTCGACGACGTCCAGGAGCTTGCGGCGACGAAGTTCCGGATGAGTGACATGGCGTCGCTGGCCAGCCGCCCCACCTTCCAGAAGGGCCTGGCGCACCACCGCGCGGCCTGGCGAGCCGCCCGTCTGCTGGTGATCGACGCGTTCACCACCGCCGAGGCCGCGGTCGCGTCGGGGGAGGAGCTGACACCTGCCCTGCGCGCGGACATGCGGGTGGCGGCCGTCTACGCGACCGATACGGCCCGAGGCTGCGCGGAGTGGGCACACCTGGTCGCCGGCACCAGCTCGATCCGGGAGGGCAGCCGCCTAGAGCGCGCTTTCCGCGACATCTACACCGGGACGCAGCACGCCTTCATCAGTGAGAAGGTCGCCATCGACGTCGCGCAGATCTGGCTCGGCATCATCGATGACCAGCCGGGGCTGTGACTCGCTGACTACACCAGGCGTTCGCCCGGCTGTTGGTCGCCCAGCTCGTCGCGCTGGCCTTCGTCCTGGTTGCCCGTGAGCGACGAGGCCAGGCCGGGTCCGGCGGTGCTTCCGGCCGATGCGCCCTGGGCGATCGAGCCGAGCGAGCTCAGGGGGGCGGCGCCGGCGCCCAGCAATGTCGACGCGACGGTGCCGGCGGCGGGCATCGCGGGGCCAGCGCTCGGGACCGCCGGCGAGGTGGTCGGCACGGTCGGCGCCGGGCTGGCGACCGGGCCTGGGGTGACCGGTGACGTGTCCCAGGGAGCCGGGCCGCCCGCGCCGAGCGGCGGCCCCGCGGACATCAGTCCGCTTCCGCCCGCCGGTCCGACGAAAGTCTGGCCGGCGATTCGGCCGCCGGCCGAGTGCAACGAGCCGGCCGTCTCGCTGTCGACCTGGGCGTACATCCGGGCGATGTCGGTCAGCGCGGCGCCCGTCCGGGCGACCTCTGCCTGAGCCGCGGTGTTGAGGGCCAGCATCGCCGCGCCCTCCGCGGCAAATGCGGCCACCGCCTGCATCGAGACCTCGTCCGCGCCGGCGGGAGCCAGCGCGGTCACCGGGCCGGCCGCGGCCGCGCCGGAGGCCAGACCCCGGGTGGCGAGGTCCACCACCTGCACCCCGATGACGCCGGCGGCCGGGTCATGTGACAGCGGTTCCATGTGCGTGTGCTCCTGTGCGAGCGATGAGCGCCGGTACGTCGAGACCAGCTGCGCCGGACGATGAATCAAGTCTAAGGGCGCCGGCGGTGTGCTGCCCACACTTTCAGCCGGGCCCCACCCGGCCGTCGTCTCGGGCTCGAGCGCACGGCGCAAAAGCCCGAAATTGTCGGCCTCCTGCGATCGTCGCCTACTATCAGCCCATGCGCGGCTCAAAGATCCTGATCACCGGCCCGACCGGTCAACTGGCAACCCCCATTGCGCGGGCACTCGCGGCCGACAACGAGGTGTGGGGCATCGCCCGCTTCACCGATCCGGCCGCGCGGGAAGGTCTGGAGAAGGTGGGCGTCCACTGCCAGACGGTCAACCTGGCGGCCGGCGACTTCAGCGAGCTGCCAAACGATTTCGAGTACGTCCTCAACCTCGCGGTGGCCAAGAGCGGGCACTGGGACAAGGACCTCGCGGCCAATGCGGAGTCGGTGGGCCTGCTCATGGCGCACTGCCGCGGCGCCAGGGCGTTCCTGCATTGCTCTTCGGCCGCCGTCTATGACCCACCCGGCGATGACCCCCGAGCCGAGGACGCCGCCCTGGGCGACAACCACAAGCCGCTGTTTCCCACGTACTCCATCTCCAAGATCGCCGGGGAAGTCGTTGCGCGGTCGATGGCGCGGGCCCTCGGAGTGCCCACCACCATCGCCCGGCTCAACGTCCCTTATGGCGACAACGGGGGGTGGCCCTTCTACCACATGGAGATGATGCTCGCGGGCATCCCGATCCCCGTCCCGCCCGGGGAACCCGCCCGCTACAACCCGATTCACGAGGACGACATCATCGCGACCATCCCGAAGTTGCTGGAGGTGGCCGCGGTACCGGCGACCACGGTCAACTGGTGCGGCGACCAAACGGTCAGCATCCAGGAGTGGTGTGGCTACCTCGGTTCATTGGTGGGCAAGGAGCCGGTCTTCGAGGTGAGCGCTCAAGCGCTGCGCGGCAATCCCACCGACTGCGCGCGGATGCATGAGCTCATCGGTGGCACGACGGTGGACTGGCGCGACGGGTTGCGGCGCATGGCCGCCAAGTTTCATCCAGAGTTGGTCGGCGCGTAGGAATTACCGGTGCGCGGGGGACCCGACGATGCGCAGCGGCTGCGAATCCTCGCGCTGCTCCGCCGCGTCCGCGACCGCATCGACCGGGAGTACGCGCGGCCGCTGGACGTGGAGGCGCTCGCCCGTGACGTGCACCTGTCCGCCGGCCACCTCAGCCGCGAGTTCCGCCGGGCGTACGGCGAGTCGCCCTACTCCTATCTGATGACGCGGCGCATCGAGCGAGCGATGGCGCTGCTGCGGCGCGGTGACCTCAGCGTCACCGAGGTGTGTTTCGCCGTCGGTTGCTCCTCGCTGGGCACCTTCAGCACTCGTTTCACCGAACTGGTCGGCGTGCCGCCGAGCACGTACCGGCGCCGGGGGGCGGGTGCGCTGGCCGGCATGCCGCCGTGCGTGGCCAAACAGGTCACCAAACCGATCAGGAATCGAGAAGCAGCGGTCACCGGGCCGCATTTAGCCTGACGCCATGGACATCACGATTCACTCGAGCTTCCTGCCGCACGACGACCCGGAATCCTCGCTCGCGTTCTATCGCGACACCCTCGGCTTCGAAGTCCGCCTCGATGTCGGGAAGGGCAAGATGCGCTGGATCACCGTCGGCCCCCCGAGCCAGCCCGACACGTCGATCGTCCTGAGCCCGGCGGCCGCGAACCCGGGCATCACCGAAGACGAGCGGCGCACCATCGCCGAAATGATGGCCAAGGGCAGCTACGCCACCTTGCTCTTGGCGACCAAGGACCTCGATCGCACCTTCGAGCAGCTGCAGACCGGCGACGCCGACATCGTCCAGGAGCCGACGGACCAGCCTTACGGACTGCGTGACTGTGCCGTCCGCGATCCGGCGGGCAACCTGGTCCGCATTCAAGAATTGCGCTAACCGCCGCCGGGCATCGGTAGGGCAGTTGCCCGTTTCGCGGCACCCTACCGCGGACTCATCCGTGAATGCGGCCCTTGACCGCGCCGCGCCCACAATGCTAAGCAAGTGCTCAGCATTTCAGCGGCGGCCGGATGGCCCGCCATACGGGAGGGATCAGATGACGCTGCAGACGGTATTGGATGACATCCGCAAGCGCCCGGGGACTGGGGACGTCATCGCGGTCATCGACCCCGCCACGGAGGAGATGATCACCGAATTCACCGACTGTGGGGAAGCCGCGGTCGACGATGCCGTCGGGCGGGCCAGGGATGCCTTCGAGTCGGGCGTCTGGTCCCAACTCCCGGGCCGCGAACGCGCCAAGATCATCTGGCGCATAGCGGACTTGATCGACGAACACGCCGAGGACTTCGCTCAGCTCGATTCGCTCAACACCGGCATGCCGTTGCTGCAGGCAAGGTTGCAGATGTCCACCTGCTCGGAGTTCTTCCGCTACTACGCCGGTTGGTGTTCCAAGATCAACGGCGTCGCATACGACGTGAAGACCGACGGCATCGCGACGGACGCCTTCGTCGACATGCACGCCTACACGCTGAAGGAGCCTTATGGCGTGGTGGGGCTGATCTTCCCGTGGAACGGCCCGATCTTCAACGCCAGCGCGAAGCTGGCACCCGCGCTGGCCGCCGGCTGCAGCATGCTCGTCAAGCCCGCCGAGGAAACACCCTTGTCGGCGCTCTTGCTGAACAGGCTGGTCCACGAAGCGGGTGTGCCCGAGGGCGTGGTCAACCTGCTGACCGGTTACGGCCACACCGCGGGCGCGGCGATCACCGCGCATCCCGGCGTCGAGAAGGTCGCCTTCACCGGGTCGACCGAGGTCGGTAAGGAGATCGTGCGGGCGTCGGCCGGCAACCTGAAGAAGGTCACGCTCGAACTCGGCGGGAAGTCGCCGGTGCTGATCTTCGACGACGCCGACCTGGACAAGGCCATCCTGATGGCGTCGTTGGGCATCTTCGTGCACTCCGGGCAGGGGTGCGTGTGCGGATCGCGGATCTTCGCGCAGCGCGGCGTCTACGACCGGGTCGTCGAAGGCATCGCGATGATGGCGAATACCTTCAAGTTGGGCGCCCCGAGCGAGGAGGGCTGCGTCAGCGGCCCATTGATCAGCCAGAAGCAGCTGACCCGCGTCATGGGCTTCATCGACGAGGGCAAACGCGACGGCGTCGAGGTCGTCACCGGCGGCCACCGGCTCGACCGCAAGGGCTACTTCGTCCACCCGACCGTGCTGACCAACGTCGACCCCGGCATGCGGCTCTACCAACAGGAGATCTTCGGGCCGGTGGTGACCGTCCTGCCGTTCGACGACGAAGACGAAGCGGTGGCCATGGCCAACGACACCACCTACGGCCTGGCCGCCACCGCCTGGACCGAGAACGTTGGCCGCGCCCACCGGATCGTCAAGCGGCTGCAAGCGGGCAGCGTCCAGGTGAACTGCCAGTTGGTGTTCGACCACGACGTGCCCTTCGGCGGTCACAAGCAGTCCGGCTGGGGACACGAGTTCGGTCGCGAGGGCATCGACATCTACTTGAAGACGAAGTCGGTCTGGGCCCAGCTCTGAGTTACCACCGACGCGGGAAAGCCCCGAACCATCAGGGTTCGGGGCTTTCGTCAGCTCACGGTCGCGTTCACGATCCCTTGGCGTACCGAGTCAGGAACCCGACGGCCGCGACCCCCGAGACGGCACCGATCACGCCCCACAGCACCAGCTGGAAGACCATCGAACCCAGGAACCAGCCGAATGTCATCCCGATGTAGAGGGCCCAGAACAGGCGGAAGGCGCTCCACAGCGCCACGGCGCCGGTGCTGAGGCCGATGTAGAGGCTGCGCTGCCGGTCCACCCGATTGATCTGCTCTTCGATGCCGGCCGGGACGATCTTCATTTCTGACTTCCTTTCGTGGGGCGCCGCCGGGTTGGCGTCGTCGTTGGGCCAAGTACAGCCGCGCGAACCCGCTACCGATCCCAAACAGCCCACCCGACGGCACGCGGTGCCCCTGATTCGCGCGATAAGGCGAGAGTCGGGCGACACCGCCGTTGGGGAACGACCTCACTTGCGGACCACCCGCGCGGGTGGATCAATTCAGGTGGACACCACACCGCGGCGTGGCGTAGCCCCTCACCGGGTATCCGCCGGGGCGTGGGTTGGCGACGCTGGGCGTCGTCCGCCATTTGAATCGAGGAAGGAACGGTCCCGATGATCAATCCGCTCAAGCTCGCCGAGCAGGTGGCCGAATCGGTGTTGGCGGTTGGCGGCATCCGGATCGGTACCGAGGAACCGAAGTTCACGCGCCAGCCACTGACCGCCACAGTCGAGATCCGCCGCTACGGTCCGCGGATCGCCGCCGAGACGACGGTCGACGCTGACGAAAACCGCGCTCGTGACGCCGGGTTCCGACGATTGGCGGGCTACATATTCGGCGGCAATCGGCGCGATCAATCGATCTCGATGACGGCACCCGTCGGCCAGCAGTCGAGCCGGGGCGGCGAACAGATCGCGATGACCGCGCCCGTCGTTCAGTCCGCCGGCGCCGAGACCGGCTGGACGATCAGGTTTTTCATGCCCTCGAAGTGGACGATGGACACCCTGCCCGCCCCCGACGATGACCGCGTCCGCCTCGTCACCGTGCCGCCGGCGACGGTCGCGGTGCTGCGGTTCAGCGGTGACCGCAGCCCCAAGGCGGTCGCCTCTCGCACCCGCGAGCTCTTGGACATCTTGCGGAACAAGGGGATTCAGCCAGCCGGAGACCCCGAAGCCTGGTTCTACGATCCGCCCTGGACATTGCCGATGCGGCGTCGCAATGAGATCGCGATTCCCATCGATCCGGCGACCACACCGGAGTAGCCCAGATGGGGCGGCGGATCGGTCCACGGTCGCGTGCGCGGCTCACCGGGTCGGGTGCCGGTACCGTGTCGCGGAGATGACTCATCAGGAAGATCGCAAAGTGGACGCCGGGCTGCTGACCGGCGTATCGGAAACGGCGCTGCTGACGCTTTACGGAAGGGCACACCAGGCCGCGCAGCCCGACCCGATCATCGACGACCCCATGGCCATCAAGCTCGTCGACGCCATCGACTTCGACTTCGACAAGTTCGGCCGCAGGGGTCAGGAGATGGCGCTGCGCTCGCTGGCCGTCGACCGATGCGCCGGCGCCTACCTCACCACCCACCCGGCGGCGACCGTCGTCGCGCTCGGGGAAGGCTTGCAAACGTCCTTCTGGCGGCTGGACCGCTCACTGGCCGAGCCGCAATTCAGGTGGGTCTCAGTGGATTTGCCTCCCGTCGTCGAACTTCGGCAGCGCCTACTCCCGCGTTCCGCGCGCATCACCCATCTCGCACAATCCGCCCTCGACTACACGTGGATCGACAAGGTCGACGCCCGCAACGGCGTGTTCGTCTCCGCCGAAGGCCTGTTGATGTATCTGCAGCCCGACGCGGCGCTGGGACTGATCGCCCGGTGTGCCAAGAGCTTTCCCGGCGGTCAGATGTTCTTCGACCTCCCGCCGACCCTCGTCAAAAGGATTGCACGGAAGGGGTTGCGTTCGTCCAAGCGCTACCGGGTGCCGCCGATGCCGTTCAGCCTCTCGGCGCGTCAACTGGCGAAGTTACCGCAGACGATGCCCGGCGTCCGCGCCTTCCACGATGTCCCGATGCCGCCGGGCCGGGGCATGTTCTTCGGAACGCTCTACCCCGCGTTCTGGCGCTTCCCACCGGTGAAGCCGTATCGCGGCGTCTACGCCCTGCTCGAATTCGGCTGAGCGTCAGCCGACCTTGACCACCAGCTTGCCGACGTTCTTGCCGTCGAACAGCATGTTGATCGCCGTGGGCAGCTGATCGAACCCCTCGACCACGGTCTCGAGCGGCGTGAGCTTTCCCGCCTCGATCAGGCCGGCGATCTCGCCGAGCGCTTCCGGGGCGCGCCCGAAGTGGTCGAGGACGATGAAGCCCTGCACGGTGGCGCGCTGGATGAGCAGATTCCCGAACGCCCGCGGACCCGGCGGCGGGTCTTCCGCGTTATACCCGGAGATCAAACCGCACAGCGCGACGCGGGCGCCGATGTTGAGGCGGGCGAAGATCGCGTCCATGATCTCCCCGCCCACGTTCTCGAAGTCGACGTCGATGCCGTCGGGTGTTGCCGCCGCCAGCTGGGCGGCCCAGTCGTCGGCACGGTGGTCGACGACGGCATCGAAGCCCAACCGGTCGGTGAGCAGCGAGCACTTCTCGGGCCCCCCGGCGATCCCGACGACACGCGCACCGGCCGCCTTGGCGAGTTGGCCGGCCACCGAGCCGACCGCGCCGGCCGCCGCGGAAACGACGACCGTCTCGCCGGGCTGCGGCTTGCCGATATCGCGGATCCCGATCCACGCGGTGAGTCCCGTCATCCCCAGCGCGCCCAGGTAGGCGCTCGGCGAGATGCCCTGCGCGACGTCGACCGGATTGATGAGCGACGTGTCCGAGACGACCGCGTACTCCTGCCAGCCGAGGAGGCCCTGCACCCGCTGTCCGACGGCGTAGGTGGAACTCTTGGACGCGACCACCTCGCCGAGCGCTGCGGCGCGCATGACCTCGCCGATCCCTACCGGAGGCAGGTAGGTCGGGGTGTCGTTGATCCACATGCGGTTCGTCGGGTCCAGCGAGATCCAGTCGACGCGCACCAGCGCCTCGCCGTCGCCGAGGTCGGGGATCGCCTCTTCGGTCAATTCGAAAGTGCCGGGGCCGATACGGCCGGTGGGACGTTCGCGAAGCAGGAAACGACGGTTTCGTCCGGTCATTAGCGCACCGTACCCTTCAGTCAGGGGGCCGCCGAGCGGAAGGTTGTCCTCGATGAACGTGGTGTCGCAAATCGTCGTAGTTCCCGTCGCCGTTCTGACGATGGCGGCCCTGTCGCTGCCCGGGTCGGCCGCCGCAGACCCGCCACCCACACAGCAGATCACCGTCGTGGCCGTCGGGCCCAGCGGCCAACCGATCAACGGCTACAAGGAGACGCCCCCCGAGGGCAACGTCTACGCCGTCAGCGACTGCAGCACTCCGTCGCCGTCGGCCGTCGCCGAGGACGTCTACTATTGCTCGCCCAGCGTGGCCGGCGCCGGCACCTGCTGGCCGTCGACGCCCGGATCGATGCTGTGCGTGGACGATCCGTGGCAGCAGCGTCTGCACCGGGTGAGCTACGACCGTCCGCTCCCGCCCGTGCAGCCGACCGCCACCCCGGACCCGTTCGCACTGACCCTCGACGACGGCACCCATTGCCTGCTGCGCAACGGGGGTGCGTGGGGAGCACGCACCGACGGGTACGAGGGCGCCTACAGCTGCAGCGGCACCGGCGCGCACCTGGCGGTGCTATGGCTGCCCAGCCAGGGCGCGGGGAGTTGCGTCGACCGCTCCTCGGCGGTGTGGACGGTCAAGGTCGGTCAACTCGGCACACCCGGCACCGCCTTCCCGCCGCCCCAGACCCGCGCGGTGACCAGCGCCTGGTTCGCGGGCGGCAAGGCCGGTCAGTAAAGCGGCGACAGCGCTGCTATAACGCAAGGTATGTCAAGCCCCGATCACACGATCACCCATGTCTCCGATACCGCCCGGTGGACCGCGCTGCACCGGGCAACCGAATCGGCCCGGCCCGATGCTCTGTTCAACGACCCGCTCGCAGAACGCCTGGCCGGCGAACACGGCCGCGAGATCGTCGCGGCCGTCCCGCGGTCGACGCGCAACGGCTGGTGGCTCGTCGCGCGGACCAAAATCATCGACGACACCATCGCGGAAGCGATCGCAGGCGGCTGCGACCGGGTGCTGAATCTTGCCGCCGGTCTGGACACCCGGCCCTATCGGCTGGCGCTGCCGGCCGATCTGACCTGGGTGGAGGCGGATCTGCCGAAGTTGCTCGCCGAGAAGACGCAGCTGCTCGCCGACGAGGTGCCGCGGTGCCGGCTGACCCGCATCGCCGTCGATCTGGCCGACCCCGCGGCCCGCGGCGCGTTCCTCGACGAGGCGCTGCGCGGCGCCACCAATGCGCTGGTGCTGACCGAGGGCCTGTTGATGTATCTGGAGGAAACGGACGTCGAGTCGCTGTCAGCGGCGCTCACGCGGCCCGAAATCTCGTGGTGGATGCTCGACTTCGCCGGGCCCGGCCTGAAGAAGATGATGAACAAGAAAATGGCCGGCATGTTGCAAAACGCACCGTTTAAGTTCGCGCCCGAAAACGGGTTGGCATATTTCGAAGGCCTGGGCTGGCGCACCGTCCACGTGGAGGCGCTGTATATGGCCGCCCACCGGTTTCACCGCCTGCCGTTGTGGATGCGCCCGCTGGCCTGGCTACCCCAGCCGGATCCGCGTCACCCGGGCGGAAGGGCGTGGAGCGCGGTGACCCTCCTCACCCGTTGAGCCGCGCATCAGTAGCCCGATTAGTAGCGCGCACAACAGATTACATCGGCGTTCAGCCGACATGGTGCGCCAAAATGTTAATGCGGCGGGTCCGGCATCTTACGGTCGCCCGACGATTCGGGGATCTGGCTATTTGCGCTGCGGAAGCGCGGTGCCGGTCTTAATATCGCCGCATGCGCATCACGGTCAAATTCGACCAGGGTTTCAAATATCCCGAACTCGAGCAGTTGTGGCGCCTCGCCGATCGTCTTGGTTTCGAAGCGGTGTGGGATTACGACCATTTTTACGGGCCGATGGAACACACCGACCCGACCTTTGAGGGCTGGACCACGCTCGCCGCCATGGCGGTGGTGACTCGACAGGCGCGCATCGGCTGCCTGGTAGCCGGCGTGACGTACCGGAACCCGGCGATCCTCGCCAAGATGGCGGTCACCGTCG
This sequence comes from Mycobacterium paraseoulense, assembly GCF_010731655.1. Lineage (NCBI taxonomy): Bacteria > Bacillati > Actinomycetota > Actinomycetes > Mycobacteriales > Mycobacteriaceae > Mycobacterium > Mycobacterium paraseoulense. Next base: position 1,010,199 of record NZ_AP022619.1, read on the forward strand.
ACCACGTTTCCGGCGGGCGGCTCGACTTCGGGATCGGGGCCGGTTGGCATGAGGACGAGCATCGCGGCTATGGGATCGAGTTTCCCAGCCCCGGCACCCGCGTCGCGATGGTTGACGAGGCGCTGACCGTGATCCGTCGGCTCTGGACCGAGGAATCGGTGACCTTCGCCGGCAGGTTTTTCACCCTCCAAGACGCGCTGTGCGAACCCAAGCCGCTGCAGAGGCCACACCCACCGATCATGATCGGCGGCACCGAGCCGAAGATGTTGAGCGTCGTCGCGCGCCACGCCGACATGTGGAACATGCCCGGGCACGAGGGGCCCCAGAGGTGGGCGGAAATCAACGGCAGGCTTTCCGACGCGTGCTCCGTCGTGGGCCGGGACCCGAGCGAGATCGAGCGTTCCGCGCAGGTGTCACTGCATCCGGCCGAACCGGGCCAGGTGGATGAACAGCTGGCGTTGTTACCCGAATTCGAGCGACTCGGCTGCCAGCACATGGTGCTGGCCTTCCGCGAGGCGCCGACGGCGGGTCTCCTCGAACGCTGCCGGGCGCTGGACTACCAGACCCGTATCCAGTCGACGAGCATGTTAGCGGGGTAGGTGCCCGGCCCGGGATCACCGCCGCCCGAACCGGCCACCGCCAGGTTGAACACCGGATAAACGGTGTAGCCCGGCGCATTGAACGGCCAATCAGGCAGCGAGCTCGCCGGTACATCGAAGTAGGGCTGGGCGCCGTCGGCGTAGTCCTTCCAGAACCGGATGCCGGCCTCGTCCCACTGGGTGCGCCAGGTGTGCCACCCGCCGTCCATCGCGATGTTGTGGGTCTTCCATTCGCCGCCGTTGGCTTTCGCGTGGACGGTGGTCGCCGAAGGCCAACTGCCGTTGCCGTACCACTCCATGACGTCGATCTCGCCCTGGTCGTCATTGCCGAGCCAGTAGGCCGGCCACGCGCCCGCGGTCAGGCAGTCGAGTTTGATACGGGCTTCCCAGGTATGGCCGACGCCGCCGCGCCAGAGGCTTTGCACCTTGCCGCTGTAGTAGGTGGGTCCATCCTTGGCGGCGCGCAGCACGAGGTTGGAGTTGCCGTCGAGGAAGACGTTGCGCCGGTCGTCGCGGTACTGCCCGATGTGCTCGGGCTGCTCCCAATACGTGGGGTCCTTGATCGTCTCGCGGGCCTTCGCCACCGTCCACTTCGAGGCGTCGGGGGCCGAGCCGGCGGGTCCGGTGAAGTCATCCTGGAAGATGTAGCTGCCGGTCTGGCCGCTGGGCGCGGCAGGAACGGGTGTGCGGTCTGCCGGCTGGGCCCGGGCTTGCGGCGCAGGCAGCGCGGCTGCCAGCACGCCGATCCCGGTCGTCAACATCAGGCGGCGGCGATCAATCTTGGCCATACGCAAGGGACCATAGCAGCCCCCGCCGTACGCAGCCGAAACCGAAATGTGTCGGTGGCCGCCGCTAACGTTTCGGATTGCCGACGGGCCTGCACGGACGGCGGCGCGACGGTGGTTGACGGATTAATGGAAATTCATGGCTAATTCTCAACTTCATGGATGGTTTGGTCTCAGGATCGGCCGGGCATTCTGAGATCACAAGCCGATAATCACTGGTCGTTTTAATAGCGGGTTGCGCTGAGAGGAGTTGACGATCGTGGCTGATACAACGGGAGCGACGGTTATTTTCCTTCAGTCCCATCCGTCATGGGCCGCGGCTCGGCGTCACGAGCGTGAACGCGGTGAGGCGATGCGCCGTCATCCCGCATTCCGCGCAGCCCGCAGCGCGGCGGTTCCCGGCGGCGAGGTCATACCGCTCATCCGCGACTTCAAGCTGTACTCGAGCACCAACACACCAGCCTGATCATTCCGCGCGAATTACCCGCAAAACTTGGCCTCTTGGTGATCCGGCTGCGCTAAGCCGGCGCGGAATCGTCTTCCGAATTGCGATCGGGCGTTTCCATCGATCCCGGCTTCTACTACCGTGGGTAGTAGAAGCCTGATTGGGGACGCGATGTCCGGCAACGCATTTTCGGGGGAGTGCACACCGCCCGCATCCCGCGGCGATGATCATTTTCGCCGCGGGATGTCGGCATCGCCGCCGTCGATCATGGTCGGTGGCACGATTCAGGGGATCATCGTGATACTCGCACCCGTACTCGTGTTGCGCGACCATCCGCGGGCTCCCTGGCGCGATCGCCGCCGGTTTCGCCGGCGCCGCGCTGTTCGGCTACGCGCACGTGTTCCCGACGTTCCTGCCAAGCTTGCAGGACAGCTTCACGTCTGGACCCCGGATCAACGGGACATGGTTCTTCTGGCTGACCGCCGTCGGCGAGATCGGCGCCGGCGTGGCGCTCGGCTACGTTGGTCTGCGCATGCGAGGACGGCTGGCCGTCGAACCCGTTGAAGCGTAAGCGTATTCGCCCTCGCGCCGGTGGGCACCGCGCTCAGGCCGGACCGGTCAGAGCTTGCCGGCGACGAAGTCGGCGGCCTGGTTGGCCATCCCGGCATCGATGTAGGCACCGGCGAGGTGCTGCGGCCAGTTGGCTTTCCAGGTGTTCGGGTCGGCCGGGTTGCAGATGGGGTCGGCGCCGTGGCACAACTCGATGGTCCGGTCGTTGTAGATCGGGCTGAAGTTCGTGATCGGGCCGACCCACTGGCTGCCGTTGCCGAACAAGGCGACCGCCGCGATGTGCTGGTCGGCGCCCGGCGGCAAAGGACTGTCGAAGCCGAACGCACCGATGGGCGCGGCGAGCACCACGTCGGTCACCGCCGCGCCGAGCGAGTAGCCGCCCAGCACCAGTCGGGTACTGGGACAATTGGTGATCATGTCCTGGACGTGGTGGCTCATGTCGTTGGCGCCCTGGGCGACCTCGGTGTCGGCGGGGTAGTTCACCGCATACACGCCGATGTTTTTATTGACCTTGGACCGCAGCGAACTGATGAACGCGTTGCCCAGCGCTCCCACGCCCGGCGATTCCATGCGGCCGCGGGCGAACACCACCTGCACCGGCGGGCAGTTCGCCGCGGCGGCATTGGGAATGGCGGACGGCGGCAGCACAGCGGGCAAGGCCAGCGCGGCCGCGGTCAGAACCGCCGCCAGGCCGACGTCACCGAGTCTGCGGACGAGCACAGCACGATCGTAGAGCGATCGCGACACGACCGCTGGCCAATGTTGCCGGCCGGCGCAGACCACCCTGCCGGCGTGACGCCGGTGACCGATAGGTTCGGGATGTGAGTCACTCCGACGTCAGATCAACCGAGCGCCTGTTCGCCCTGGCCGAGCAGGTGCGCGGTTTCCTGCCCGCCGACGAGGGGCGCGCCCTCCACGACGCCGCGCTGCGCTATCTCGACGGCGGCGTCGGGGTCGAGATCGGCACCTACTGCGGCAAATCCACGCTGTTGCTCGGAGCCGCGGCCCAGCAGACGGGCGCCGTGCTCTACACGATCGACCACCACCACGGCTCCGAGGAGCACCAGGCCGGCTGGGAGTACCACGACGCCTCGCTGGTCGACGAGGTCACGGGACTGTTCGACACGCTGCCGACCTTCCGGCGCACGCTCGATGCCGCGGGGCTGGACGACCACGTCGTTGCCGTCGTGGGCAAGTCGCCGGTCGTGGCCTCCGGTTGGCGGTCGCCGCTGCGGTTCTTGTTCATCGACGGCGGCCACAGTGAGGCCGCCGCCAACCGGGACTTCGACGGCTGGGCGAAGTGGGTGGCCGCCGGTGGCGCGCTCGCCATCCACGACGTGTTCCCGGACCCCAAGGACGGCGGACGCCCCCCCTACTACATCTACTGTCGTGCAATCGATTCCGGCCAGTTTCGGGAGGTCTCGGCCACCGGATCGCTGCGCGTGCTCGAACGCGTCAGCGGTGAGCCGGGCGAGGCGATCTAGCTCAGGTCAGCGCCCGGGGCCGGCGGCGACGCATTCGCAGTCGAAGTCAGTCTGCAAGCCCATGGGCAATCCGTCAGCGCGGAAGATGCCGGCGCCCGCCGTGGTGTTCGACAGCGCGTCCGCGGCGAGGATCATCGCCGCCGCCGTCCACGTGGTGCGCTCCTCGGGCCACCTTTTCCCGTCCGCGAACACCACCCCCGTCCAGTAGGAGCCGTCCTGTTCACGCAGATGCTGCATCGCGCCGAACTGTTGATGGGCGGCCTGCCGCTGGCCGATGGCGTCCAGCGCCATCACCAATTCGCATGTCTCGGCGCCGGTTACCCAGGGTCTGTCGACCACGCAGCGAATGCCGAGACCTCCGACCACGAAGTCGTCCCAGCGCTGCCTGATCCGCACGGTCGCCTGAGGCCCGCGCAGCGCGCTACCGAGGATGGGGTAGTACCAGTCCATCGAGTAGCGGTCCTTCTCGGTGAAGGCATCGGGGTGCACGGCTATCGCGTGCCCGAGGCGGCCCAGCGCCAGTTCCCACTCCGGCTGCGGCTCGCCCACCATGGCGGCGAGAGCCAGGGCGCACCGGATGCTGTGGAACACGCTCGCACAGCCGGTGAGTAGCGCTTCCTCTAACGGACCGGCTTCGCTTCGGGCCCAACAGATCTCGCCATAGCCAACCTGCAAGTCGATGACGAAGTCGATGGCCTTGCACACGACCGGCCACATCCGGGTGGCGAAGCGCCGGTCGCCGGTCACGAGCACGTGGTGCCAGACACCGGTGGCGATGTACGCACAGAAGTTACTGTCGCTGTTGACGTCTTCGACGACCCCGGCGCGCAGCTGGATGGGCCAGGAGCCGTCGGGCCGCTGGGTGCGACGGCTCCAATCGAAGGCTGCGCGCGCCGGTTCCAGCAGCCCGGCGGCGGTGAGCGCCATCGCGCACTCCACGTGATCCCAGGGATCGGTGTGGCCGCCCTCGGACCAGGGGATGGCTCCTGATGACTCCTGGATGGCAGCGATTGACAGCGCGGTTTGGTGGCATTGCTCGGGGCTGAGGATGCCCGCGACCGATGGTGGGTTAGCCCGACGCAACTGAATATCCCACCGTTGCGGGGCTTTCCGCCTCCGGCTGTTTGACGAAATACATCGCGACGCTCTTGCCCACCAGCGGATTGAGCAGCGATTCCGCCAGCTGCGTTATCTTCGGTCGCTGCATCAGGTCCCACACCAGGAGTTTGTGGTATGCCGACACGGCACGGTGATCCGGGTTAGATACGCCCACAGCGCATTTCAGCCACCAGAAGGGGGAATGCAACGCGTGCGCGTGGTGGGCGTGCGTAAATTGCATTCCGCCATCGAGGATCTTGGCGCGCAATTGGCTGGCACGGTAGATGCGTACGTGGCCACCCTCATTGCTGTGGTATTCGTCCGACAGTAGCCAGCACACCCGTTCGGGAAGCCAGCGTGGCACGCTGACCGCCAGGGTGCCGCCGACCTTGAGCACCCTGATCAGTTCGGCGATGGCGGCGTCGTCGTGCGGTATGTGCTCCAGGATTTCGGACGCGATCACGCAGTCGAACGTCTCATCGGCGTACGGCAATTTCAGCGCATCGCCGAGCACCACCTTTGCCGACGCACCCGCGGGCGCCTCACCGCCGTCGGCCATCGCGCGCAGAATGGTGTCCACCGAACGCAATTCGTCCGCATCGCGGTCGAATGCGATCACGTCGGCACCGCGCCGATACGCTTCGAATGCGTGCCGGCCGGCCCCACACCCGACGTCGATGACCTTGGCGGCCGGACCGACCGGTAGCCGGTCGAAATCGACCGTCAGCATTGGGCTTCGCCTTCAGAGCCGGCCGAGGCGGCGTTGCGTGCGATCGCCCGCTCATAGATCCGCACGGTCTGAGCGGCCACGGCTTCCCAGCTGAACACGTTGACCGCGCGGGTTCTTCCCGCCCTGCCCAGATTCCGTCGCTTCTCCGGCGAGTCCAGCAGGTCGCCAAGCGCGCGGGTAAGCGCGTCGACGTCGGCGGGCGGTACCAGCTCTGCGCACGAGCCGTCCGTCCCGAGGACTTCGGGAAGCGCACCCACCCGGCTGGCCACGATGGGCGTGCCGCTGGCCATGGCCTCCACAGCCGGCAGCGAAAACCCTTCGTAGAGCGAGGGAATGCAGGCGACCTCGGCCGACGCGAACAACGCGGCCAATTCGGCGTCGGAAAGTCCGCTGGTGATGTGGACGATGTCGGAGATTCCGAGCTCGGCGATGAGCTTGTGGGTCGGGCCGTTGGGTTCCACCTTCGCCACGAGCCGCAGCTCGAGATCCCTGCTTGTGCGAAGTCGCGCGACCGCCTGCAGCAGGGTGCGCACGCCCTTGAGCGGGGTATCCGCGCTGGCGATCGCGATGACACGCCCGGGATGCCGGGGCCGCGACCCCGGCTTGAACAGCTCGGTCTTCACGCCCAGCGGCACCACGTGCAGCTGCTCCGGAGAAACACCGAAGTCGCTCACGATATCGGCGGCCGACGACGACGAAACCGTCAGCAGGTCCGGGATCTGGCGCGCCACCTGCTGCTGCATCGCCAGGAACCCATACCAGCGTTGCACCAAAGGTTTTCGCCACCACCGCGCGGCGGCCAGATCGAGCACGCGGTCGCGAGTGATGGGATGATGCACGGTCGCCACCACCGGCAGCCCGGCGCCGGCAATCCGGAGCAGGCCGGTGCCCAGGCTCTGGTTGTCGTGCACGACGTCGAAATCGGCCGCCCGGCCCGCCAAGAGGCGGGCGGCCCGCATGGTGAACGTCCGCGGCTCCGGAAAGCCCGCGGTCCAGGTGGTGAGCAGTTCGAGCAGATCGATGGAATCGCGGATCTCGCTGGGCCGCGGCACGCGGAAGGGGTCGGGTTCGCGGTAGAGATCGAGGCTTGGCACTTTGGTCAGCCGCACCCTCGGGTCGAGCAGGTCGGGATAGGGCTGGCCCGAGAACACCTCTACGTCATGACCGAGTTCCGCCAGTCCGTGGCTGAGATGGCGCACGTAGACGCCCTGTCCGCCGCAATGGGTCTTACTACGGTAGGACAGCAGGGCAATTCGCATACTCAACTCTTCTGTGCTGGTGAATGACCGCGGAAAAGCGCCGAATCCATCGCGGTCAACGGGCTCCCGAACTCCGTGACAGCAAACTGGACATGTGTCCAGACTATAGTTCGACCACCTAATCGAGCGCAACGAGCCCCGACGCCACCGGTTCCCGGGTAAGCGGTCTCACGGAAATCCGGCACGCAAAGATCATGCCACCCGGCGCCGAATGGGTTCGAACCGTTCAGCCCCGTCCCGCGTCGAACGGGGTATCAGCACCTATAGCCGGCTCCGGATGGGCACCCGCCGCCCGCGCCCCACAGCCCGGTTCGTGGCGGCCGAGCACCGCTTCTTCGCAGTTTGTTAGCATCACGCCCGTGCAGGATGCGGCCGCGTCGGGCGAACGCGGCGGGTGGCGATCGGTATCGCGGCGCGACGTACTCAAATTCGCGGCCGCGCCGATTTTCCTGGGCCTGGGCGCCGCGACCACCCCCTTCAACGACCAGAAGGCATTCGCCGCCGACATGCGGCTGATCGATTTCGCCGAACGCAGGATTGCACCGGACGAGATCAAATCGGCGGGCTATGACGGCGTGGTGAACTACGTGTCGGACTCGCGGCCGGGAGCCAACTTCGAGGCGAAACCACTCACCCGCGGATACGCCGACGCGCTGCGCGCGGCGGGCCTGCACATCGTCAGCAACTTCCAGTACGGCAAACCCGGGTGGCCCGATCCGTCGGACTACACCCGGGGATTCGACGGCGGCGTGGCGGATGCGCAGACGGCTCAGCGGCTGCACGGCGCGGCCGGGGGCCCGGGGTCGGCGCCGATCTTTTTCAGCGTCGACGACGACATCGACGAGAACACCTGGAACAGCATTGCCGTCCAATGGTTTCGGGGGATCAACTCCGCTTTGGGCGTGGGCCGCACCGGGATCTATGGGCATGCCAACGCGTGCGGCTGGGCGATTCGGGACGGCGTCATCGGAAGCTCGTCCACCGCGGGCCACCGGTGGGCGTGGCAGACGAAGTCGTGGTCGCACGGCGCGCGCGAACCCGCGGCGGTGCTCTACCAGGCCGTGGTCAACAGCCCGTCGAACCCGAGCCCGCTCCTCGGCGGGATCAACGTCGACATCGACGATGTGCTGGCGCCCGACTTCGGTCAGTGGGATTTCCCGCGCTGACCCGACGCACGGCGCCCCGCGAGCCGATGGCCCGCAGGGCGCCGCGTGGTTTCCGGGTGTTACTTCAGATCGAACCGGTCGCTGTTCATCACCTTGACCCATGCCGCGACGAAGTCCTCGACGAACTTCCCCTGGTTGTCGTCCTGGGCGTAGACCTCGGCGAGTCCGCGCAGCACCGAGTTCGACCCGAAGACAAGGTCGTTCGCGGTCGCGGTCCACTTGACGGCGCCCGAGGCCCGGTCGCGGCCCTCGTAGACGTTCTCCGCGGTCTCCGACGGCTTCCACTCGGTCCCCATGTCGAGCAGGTTGACGAAGAAGTCGTTGGTCAACGCGCCGGGCCGATCGGTGAACACCCCGTGCTTGGAGCCGCCGTGATTGGCGCCGAGGGCACGCAGGCCGCCGATCAGCACCGTGGTCTCCGGGGCGGTCACACCGAGTAGGTACGCCCGCTCCATCAAGAGGTGCTCGAGCGGCGCCTTCTCGCCGGCCCGGATGTAGTTGCGGAAGCCGTCGGCCCGCGGCTCGAGCACCGCGAACGACTCCACATCGGTGTTCTCCTGGGAGGCGTCGGTGCGCCCGGGCGCGAAGTGCACGGAGATCTCGTAGCCGGCGTCCTTGGCCGCCTTCTCGACCGCCGCGGAGCCCGCCAGCACGATCAGGTCGGCCAGCGAGATCTTCTTGCCACCCGATGCCGAGCCGTTGAAGTCCTGCTGGATCTTCTCGAGCACGGGCAACACCTTGTCGAGCTCGGAGGGCTCGTTGCACTCCCAGTTCCGCTGCGGCTCGAGGCGCAGCCGTCCGCCGTTGGCGCCGCCGCGCTTGTCGGTGTTGCGGTAACTGCTGGCCGCGGACCAGGCGGTCTTGACCAGCTGCGGAACCGACAGACCCGAACCCAGCACCTTGCTCTTCAGCGCCGCGACGTCGTTTTCGTCGACGAGTTCATGGTCGACGGCCGGTACCGGGTCCTGCCAGAGCTGCGGCTCGGGAATCCACGGGCCCAGATAGCGGCTGATCGGACCCATGTCGCGGTGCAGCAGCTTGTACCAGGCCTTGGCGAACGCCTCGGTGAGCTCTTCGGGGTGGTCCAGCCAACGCCGCGTGATGTCGCGATAGATCGGGGACTCACGCATCGAGATGTCGGTGACCAGCATCGTCGGCGCCCGGCCCGGCCCGCCGAACGGGTCGGGTATGGTGCCCGCTCCGGCGCCGTCCTTGGCGACGAACTGCCAGGCATCGCCGGGGCTCTTGGTGAGCTCCCACTCGTAGCCGTAGAGCGTCTCCAGGAAGGTGTTGTCCCACTTGGTCGGGGTGGGCGTCCACACGACCTCCAGGCCGCTGGTGATGGCGTCCTTGCCCACGCCGGTGCCGTAGGAGCTCTTCCAGCCCAGCCCCTGTTGCTCGATCGGGGCGGCCTCCGGCTCCGGTCCGACCAAGTCGCCGCTGCCGGCGCCGTGGGTCTTGCCGAAGCTGTGCCCGCCGACGATGAGGGCGGCGGTCTCCTCGTCGTTCATCGCCATGCGGCCGAACGTCTCGCGGATGTCGATCGCGGCGGCGATCGGATCGGGCTTGCCCTCGGGGCCTTCGGGATTGACGTAGATCAGGCCCATCGTGGTCGCGCCGTACGGCTCGGCCAGGTCGCGCTTGCCGGAGTAGCGCTTGTCGGTGCCCAGCCATTCGTCCTCCTCACCCCAGAGGATCTCCTCGGGCTCCCAGACGTCCTCGCGGCCGAAGGCGAAGCCGAAGGTCTTGAACCCGAAGGACTCCAGGGCGCAGTTACCGGCGAAGATGATCAGGTCCGCCCAGGAGATCTTGTTGCCGTACTTCTTCTTGACGGGCCACAACAGCCGGCGGGCCTTGTCCAGGCTGACGTTGTCCGGCCAGCTGTTGATCGGGGCGAAGCGCTGCATGCCCTGACCGCCGCCGCCGCGCCCGTCGTGAATGCGGTAGGTGCCCGCCGAGTGCCAGCTCATCCGGATGAACAGCCCGCCGTAGGTGCCGTAGTCGGCGGGCCACCAGTCCTGGGAGTTGGTCATCACCGACATCACGTCGGCCTTGAGCGCCTCGACGTCGAGCTTGGCGAACTCGGTGGCGTAGTCGAAGTCGTCACCGAGCGGGTTGGACCGCGGGTTGTGCGGCTGCAGCATCGACGGGTCGACCTGGTCCGGCCACCAGTCCCGGTTGGTCAGGGGCGCATTCGATTTCGGCTTGGGGGAGGGGATTGCGGGGTTTTCGCTCTCGCTGGTACTAGCTGTCTTGCTGTCCTCGTGGGGCGGCCGCCCTTGGGAAATATCAGATGACACAGCATTCCTTTCTTAGGGGTGATTGGGCTGCGAGCTAGGAACCTGCAGTCGAACAGTCGGGGCACACGCCCCAGTAGATGACCTCGGCCTCGTCCAGGACGAAGCCGTCGAGAACGTCGTTGTCGTCAGACGGGGTGAGGCAGGGCGCCGCGCCGACCGCGCAGTCGATGTCGGCGATCACCCCGCAGGATCGGCACACGACGTGGTGGTGGTTGTCGCCGACCCGCGACTCGTAGCGGGCGACCGACCCGGACGGCTGGATCCGGCGGACCAAACCCACCGTGCTCAGCGCGCTGAGCACGTCGTATACGGCCTGGCGGGAGACATCCGGCAGGCCGACGCGCACGGCAGAGAAGATGGTCTCGGTGTCGGCGTGCGGGTGGGCGTCCACCGCCTCCAACACGGCGACCCTGGGACGGGTCACCCGGAGATCGGCCATCCGCAGTCGTTCCGCGTAATCGGCCGTCGATGACACCGCACCAATATGACGCACTTATTTGGAACGAGTCAAGAGTTTACTGTGAAGTGGGGCACAACTGTAGATGACGAATGAGCTGCGTCACGCCGATCAGGTCGGCTTCAGCGCGCTGCCTTTGCGCCAGTCGTCCCAGCTGAGCGTCCAGTCGCCGTTCTGCGCCAGCGTCAAGGGCGGGCCACCGCTGTTGCGGACCTCGACCACATCACCGGGCACCGAGAAGTCGTAGAACCACTTCGCGTTGTCGGCGTTGAGGTTCAGGCATCCGTGCGACGTGTCCTGATGCCCCTGGGCCCACACCGTGGCATCCAGCTCGTGCAAGTAGATGCCGTCGGTGCTGATCCGGGTGGCGTAGTTGATGGTTTCGCGATAGCCCAACCGGGAGTTCTTGGGCAGCCCGAACGTGGAGGAGTCCATGATGACCGGGTTGCCCTTGTCCAGGACGGTGTAGACACCCGGCGGCGTCCACAACGAGATGACCTTGCCGCCGACGTCTTCGGTGCCGCCCATGCCCATCGAGGTGGGCATCGTGCGCAGCAATGTCCCGTTGCTGAAGACGCTGACCTGCTTGGTGGCGTCGTCGGCGATGGAGACGTGTGCGTCGCCGATCCGGAACGACACCTTGGTGTCGTCTTGCCCGAACAGCCCGTTGCCCAGGGCGATTCCGTAGATCTTGGCTTCGGCGGTGACGGTCGTGCCGGGCGCGTAGTAGTGCTCCGGACGCCAGTGGGCGGTTTGGTCGTCCACCCAGTACCAGGAACCCTCGACCTTGGGATCGGTGGTCACCGCCAAGTGCCGCTCGGCTTCGGCCCGGTTCGCGATCCGTTCGTCGAAGTGGGCGACGACCACTGTCCCGACGCCGTAGGAGCCGCCATCCTTGAGCGCGGCCTCCGAGGTGGTGGTGAACGAGACCTTGGTCTGGTTGGACGGTTTCAACGTCGAAAACGACGAAACTTGTTTCGATTCAATGCCATTGGAGCCCCGGCTGATGACCGTCAGGGTATAGGTGCGGCCGTAGCCCAGGGGGACGGTGGGCTTCCAGACCGTGTTGTCCGGCGTCATCACGCCCTGCACCGACTTGCCGGTCTCGTTGACCATCTGGACGTCGGTCAGCGTCCCGGCGTCGGCCTTGACCATCACGTGTGCGACGGGATCGACGTCGCGGGCGTCGGGGCCGGGGGTGATCGTGATGTGCGCCGGTCCCGCCGTTTTCGACGGGGCGCCGCCGTGTCCGCAGCCACCGCTGAAGCAGCCCAGCGACGCCGCGACCAAGACGCCGCCCACCACCGCGGCAACCACCAGGGCGGCTACCAGCAACCGGCGGGGCCTGCGATCTCCGAGGAACCGGCGGGCCGGCCGATCACTGTTGTTGGACGTCACTGACTGTCGGATCCTTGCGTTCTGTTGGTCGCCGGTCCAAGTCACAGCCCAGCGGAGACGATGTTGTCCATCAGGTGCCACGGTCGTGCGGTTTTTAAACCGACGGCACCCCGGCGCGGGGATCATGGCGTCATGGCCGACGACGAACTCGACAGTCTCTATTGGGCGCCGCCGAAGGATTTCACCGCGGAGCGCACCAGATTGACCGCCGCGGCCAAACGCCGCGGCGACGACGCATCCGCCAAGCGCATTGCCGCGGCCAACAAACCGACCACCGCGGCGTGGATCGTCAACCGGCTTGCGCTGCGCCACAACGACTCCAGGCAGCGCCTGGCGGACCTGAGTGACCGGCTGCGCGCCGCGCACGCAGCGATGGACGGCGCACGCATCCGGGACTTGTCCGCCGAGCAGCATCAGCTCATCGACGAGCTGACGCGGGCGGCACTGCAAGCGGCCGACGTCAGCAACCCGTCCTCCGCGGTGCGCGACGCCGTCACCAGCACGCTGCAAGCGGCCGTCGCCGACCCCGAGGTCAGGGAGCGGCTCGGCCGTCTGGCCCGGCCCGAGCAGTGGTCGGGTTTCGGTGACTTCGGCGCGGCGGCGCCGGTAACCGCGACCGCGCGAACCGGAAAGGCGAAGGAGCGGCCGGCGCGAGCGCGGCCGCAGCCTGCGAAGCAGCGCGCCCGCGACGGGGCCGCGCAGCGGCGGCTCGAAAGGCTGGCCTCGGCCGTGGCGGCGGCCGAGCGCGAGAAGGCCGACGCCGACGCCCGGCTGTCCGAGCGCCGCGCCGAGCGGGACGCGGCCCGGCAGCGACGTGACGAGGCGGCCGCGGCTTTGCGAAGTGCCGAGCGCGACCTCGAGCACGCCGAGAAAGGCTACGAGCGCAGCAAGGAGGCACGCCGCGCCGCGGGGGAATCGGTCAAAGAGGCGAAAGCGCAGTTGAAGCGGGCGTGACGGCGGGCACCGGGCCGCGGCGGTGTTTCCGTCGGCCCAGCAGGGGTATCAGCCCTCGCGTGACGTCTTTATGGATGGACAACCGGGCCGAACCGCCTTGGGCCCCAAGCAAGCTTGCCGGGGACACCCGTTCCGCGGATGTCATCGTCGTCGGCGCGGGCATCACCGGGCTGATGACCGCGGTCCTGCTCGCCCGTGCGGGCAAGGACGTGCTGGTACTCGAGGCGCGCACGGTGGGCGCCTGCGCGACGGGAAACACCACCGCAAAGATCAGCCTGCTGCAGGGCACCCACCTGTCGAAAATCCTGACCAGGCATGGCAGTGAGCTGGCCCGCGCCTATGTGGAGGGCAACCGCGAAGGCCAAGACTGGGTGGTCGATTACTGCGAGTCGCATGGCATCGCGGTGCAGCGCGAGGACGCCTACACCTACGCCCAGGCCGCCAAGGGAGTGCCGTCGGCTCGTCGGGAGCTGAGCGCGTGCCAGGCGGTGGGGCTGCCCGCCGTCTGGGACGACGACGCCGGGGTTCCGTTCCCGTATCACGGTGGGGTGCGACTGCCCGACCAGGCGCAGTTCGATCCCATGCCGTTCCTGGACGCGCTGGCTAAGGAACTGCTCGACCGCGGCGGCCGACTCGTCGAGCGCACGCGGGTCCGGAAGGTTTCCACCCGCGGCGAGCGCGTGCGGGTGCATGTCAACGACGCCGCCCGGCGCGACGTGGAACTCGAAGCCGGGCAGCTTGTTCTGGCCACCGGCATCCCGATCCTGGACAGGGGCGGGTATTTCGCGCGGGTGAAGCCGAGCCGGTCCTACTGCTTGGCGTTCAAGGTGCCCGGCCCCATCACCAGGCCGATGATGATCTCCACCGACTCGCCGACGCGTTCGGTGCGATACGCGCCTGTCGCGGACGGCGAGCGCCTGATTGTGGGCGGGGCCGGCCACACCGTCGGTCGCAAGAAGAGCCCGTCGAAGGCCCTCGAGGAACTGGCGTCGTGGGCCCGCAAGCATTATCCGGGCGCCGAGCAGACGCACTTCTGGTCGGCGCAGGACTACACGCCCATCGATCAGCTGCCCTACGTCGGGCCCATCCTGCCGAACACCGAAACCATCTTTGTGGCAACGGGATTCAACAAATGGGGGATGACGAACGGCGCCGCCGCGGCCATGGCACTGGCGGGCCGGATCCTCGGTGGTCGGATGGACTGGGCCAGGGCGTTCGCCAGCTGGAGCCCCCACGAGTTGTCGGGCCTGCCGACGGCCTTACAGGCCAACCTCGAGGTGGGATTCGATCTGGCCAAGGGGTGGATCACCCCGCTGGTGCGCACCGGCCGTCGCAGCCCCGGCGCCGACGAGGGCGGCGTGGTGAGCGGGCCGCCGTGGCATCTGGAGGCACGCTGCCGCGTGGACGGCACCGAGCATGTCGTTTCCCCGGTGTGCCCGCACCTAGGCGGGATCGTGAATTGGAACGACGCCGACCAGGCGTGGGAGTGTCCGCTGCACGGGTCGCGGTTCGCGCCGGACGGCACCCTGCTGGAGGGGCCCGCGACCCGCGATCTGACCGCCTGACTCACCCCGCCTTTCGGTAGACGAGCCAGTGCAGCCCGACAGGGGAGTGCTCGCGCCCGACGTCGAACACATCGAGACCGTTGGCCCATCCCTCGAACCAGCCCGTGGGCGGCCAGCCGCCCTCGGGCAGGTGGGCCTTCTCGTAGTCGTACGCGGAGTCATCGGCCACCAGCTCGAGGGGGAGTCCGTCGACCGCGCTCGCCATCTGGTCGCGGGTGTAAATCATGGTGTTGCACTGCTGACCGAATTGCACTGCGGCATCGTCGGGGACGTAGCCGTTCCGGGGCAGAAAGGCGTTGAACACCAGGCGCCCGCCGGGGGCCAGGCACTCGGCGGCGAGTTCGAACACGCCGCGTAACTCATGGGTCGTCCGGAAGTCGGGCACCACCTCAGAGAGCACCATCAGCTGATATTCGGAGTGAACACCTTCCATCGCGGTGAAGACATCGCTCTGGATCACCCGCACGGCCAGCGATTCGCCCTGCGCCTCCGAGCGCATGACATCGGCAAGCTTCGCCGCCATCTCGACCGCGTCGACCGGGTGGCCGCGTCGGGCGAGAGCCAGCGCGTTGCGTCCGGTTCCGGCGCCGACGTCGAGCACGCGGTAGGTGGTCGGGTCGGCCGCTTCGGCAGCCAGCGCCATCACCCGCGCATCGGGCTCAGTGCCGAACAGCGGAGGCGGACGGACCGCCACCCATTCGTCGTAATCGGCGTCTAGCGTTCGCCATTCGGCCTTGACGCGGAAGTTCACGCTCGTGCCGAAGGGGGCGCTGAACGAGATGACGATGTCGGAACGGGGGGAGGCCGTGAAACCCTTCGTCAGTTCGGTCTCCAGCGCCGCCCTGAGCTGAGACGACTGTTCGGGGGTGTGCCAGACGCCCAGGGTGGCGCAGACGTTCCCGCACAACTGGACGTACTCGTCGATCAAGGCGGGCACGGCCGGCACCCTGATCTGACCTTCGGCCGACGAACGGCGGTACAACCGCCTGATCATCGCTTCGTAAAGCATCGACGGATCGAACGGCTCAGACAGCGGACCCTGCACCAGAACCTTCTACACGACCGGGTCGCTTTGCACCACTGGTCGCAGCGCCCATCAGCCCGAGCGGGCGGCGCCTTCGAGGAGGTCGGCGGCCCTCGCGATGCTTTCGGCGGGTTTGGTCATCGCGGTCGCGACCTCGCGGGCCCGGGTGACGTAATCCGCGGCGAGCAGCGAGCGCAGATCCGCGACCAATGAATCGTAGGTGGACTCCGAAAAGGGCCTGGCGATGCCCACTTCCAGCTGACTGACCGCGTCTGCCCAGATCGGCTGATCGAGCCAGAGCCAGAGGACCAACATGGGGACTCCTGCCCGCAGGCCCGCAGCGGTGGTGCCGGCGCCCCCGTGGTGCACGATCGCCCGGCAGGCCGGAAAGACCGCCGCATGGTTGACCGCATCGACGATCTTGGTGTGGCTCGCCGGTGCGACGTGGGTGAAATCGTTTGGGCCGCTGCAGATCAACGCCCGCTCGCCCAATTGTTCGCACGCCCCGGTGATCACCGCGACCGTCTCGGGGGGCGAGGTCACCGGGGTGGATCCGAAGCCGAAGTAGATGGGCGGGGGTCCCTCGGCGACCCACGACAACACCTCGTCGTCGGCATCGGTCGGCATTTCCAGCGTCAGAGAGCCGACGAACGGCCGTCGCTGCCCGGATTTCGCCCATTCGGCCGCCAGCTCGGGCACGCAGAGCTCCTCGTAGGCCTGGATCTCCAGCACTGGTCCGGTGGACGATCCGCCGCCGTCGGACAAGCCAAGCGCCTCGCGTTGCGCGCCTTCGGCGACGTTCGTCACGTGCGCCTGGAACCCGCCGAGATCCAACGCGCGCGCGGGGAAGAAGTGCAGCGCGGCAAACGGCATGCCGTGGAACTCCGCGACGTTGGCGGCCAGGCGCTGCTCGTTCATGCCGGCCACCAGCAGGTCGGCACCCTCTGCCAACGACGCCAGCGCCGCGCCCTTCTCCACCCACACCCGGGTGACCCGCTCCATGACTTGGGGTAACGCGCTGATCGGATCCTGGACGCGATGAACGAAATCCGTGGCCGCGTTGATCTGCTCTCGGGTGTCCCGCCCGTAGGCGACGGCGGTCAGCCCGGCCGATTCGACGAAGCGGAGGCTGTCGGGCGGGGCCGCGATGCGGACGTCGTGACCCCGGCGGAGCAGCTCGCGACCAACGGCGACGCAGGGCTCGACGTCGCCCCGGCTTCCGTAGCCTGCCAGCACAATTTTCATTAGCGACCTAACTCGCGGTGATTGCATCGATCCAAGCAGACCGGTTATCTCGGTGCCGTCCGCGGGGCTGACGGCATCCGCCGCGATACGGAGCTAATTGACCGGTGATCTGGGGCGGCTGAAGTCGCAGTATTCCTCGTCACCGGCGATACTCGAGCGTCTGAGGCGAATTCGGCATGGTCAGGAGGCAGCACTCGGTCGTGCGTCATCGCGGGCCATGTACTACTAGAGAGATCACGATTTGTTTGCTGTCCGTTGGGCTACCCCTTAACGGCCCGCCGTGAGCCGTTAACACTGTGGCTCCCTGTTGAACCGTCCGGAGGAGACGACTACATGGACTTCGCAGCACTGCCTCCGGAAATCAACTCCGCGCGCATGTATACGGGGCCAGGAGCGGCACCGATGTTCGCCGCCGCGATGGCCTGGGACGCACTAGCAGCCGCGCTGCATTCCGCGGCGACCTCCTACCAGTCGGAGATCGCGGCCCTGACCGGTGGGCCGTGGCTGGGTCCGGCCGCGGCGGCGATGACGGCCGCGGCCGCGGCCTACGTGGACTGGACGAGGACCGCGGCGGCGCAGGCCGAGCAAACGGCCAACCAGGCCAAAGCCGCGGCGGCCGCCTACGAGTCGGCGTTCGCGGAAACCGTGCCACCGCCGGTCATCGCGGCCAACCGCAGCCTGCTGATGTCCCTGATCGCGACGAACATCTTCGGGCAGAACACGCCGGCGATCGCGACCACCGAGGCGCAGTACTCGGAGATGTGGGCCCAGGACGCGGGAGCCATGTACGGCTATGCGGCGTCGTCGGCGGCGGCGACGAGGCTGACGCCGTTCGCCTCGCCGCAACAGAGCACCGACGCGGGCGGGACGGTCAGGCAAGCGGCCGCCGTCACCCAGGCCACCGGCACCTCGGCCGGCAATGTGCAAAGCGCCCTCACCTCGACGCAGCAAGCATTCTCCGCCACGCCCAACGCGCTGACCACCCTCGCGAGCCCCCTCGATTTCGGCTTCGGCGGACGCGACCTGTTGGGCCTGGCGGCGGACATCAGCGCGGTATCGGTCGACCCGGGCCTAGGGGCGGCGGGCCTCGCCACCGGCGTAACGGCGCTTCCCTTCGACGTTGCGGGTGCCCTGACGGGTTTCCACACCGATGACATCGTGGCCGGCTGGGCGGGGGTCCAGGCCTGGCCGGGGTCGGCCCCGGTGCCCCCGACACCGTTCCCGGTGATCACGAACCTGGCGGGCGGATCGGCGGCGACCGCGGGCCTGGGCCAGGCCAACATGGTCGGCGGTCTGTCGGTGCCACCGGGCTGGACGGCGGCCGCCCCAGCGCTGCGTGCAACCACCCAGGCCCTGCCGGCCACCAGCGTGGGCGCCGCCGCGCAGGCCTCCTCCGGCAGCACCGGAAGCCTGTTCGGTGAGATGGCCGCCGCCAGCATGGCCGGGCGGGCGATGGCCGGCACCGGCGGCGCGGGCCGCGCCGAACGGGTCAGGGCCGCGACGCAAAAGGCGACCAGGGACGGCGCGGCCCCGCCGCCACCGGCGGGTGGCCCGATCACCAGCATCGCCGCCGAGCTGCGCGAGCTGGCATCGCTGCGCGACGCGGGGATCATCACGGAGGATGAGTTCCTCGAGCAAAAACAGCGGTTGCTTCCCCACTGAGTCCGACGTCGAGTCCACGTGCACCGACATGGTGGCGCGCCTTTTCGAAGGGGGCTGAACGACGTCCAATATCGACAGATGTCATCGGAAATTGTTTCGCGCGATTTTTGTATCTCGATGCGCTATTTCGTGACCGCCGGCTGCGCGAGGTCATGAATTGTCGAGTGGCTGGGCGCACCCCACCGATACGGTATTATTCGCGATAACCGGGAAGCTGAAGTGCTACCGTTTGCGAGCTCTTCTGATTTTCTGATCGAACCTTTCGAGCGAATCATGTTCACATGTCGAACGGCGTCCGCGATCCGCACCGCGGTGCTGATCACATGCGTCAGTCTGACCGGTGTATTGCTCGTTTCTTCGTGCCGTCCCTCGCCACGCGTGCCGCGAGCGATCGCATCGAGCACCATCGCCGGCGGCACCACCAGCAATCAACCTCCCGCGCGGTCCTCCGGCGGGACGCCCGCCGAAAGCGGCATCTACGGCGATCCCACCGCAGCCGCCAAGTACTGGCAGGCGCAATCGCTCGAGGACAACTGCGGGTTGATGTCGGTGGCCGATGTCGTTGGCGAGGTCACCGGCCGCGCACCACCGACCGAGCAGCAGATGATCACGCTCGGGGAGTCGACCCCCTCACAGACCAATCCCGGGCCCATCTACGCACCGCGCGGCGACCCGAGCCACACCAACGGCGACGGTGGCATCGAAATGGCCGACGCGGTGGTGCTACTCGACCATTTCGGCATCAAATCGGAGATGACCTACGCTGCGCATCCGGATCAAACCGGCCTGCCCGCGCTGAAGCGTTACCTGGCCGATGAGCGAAGGATCATCGCCTGGGTCAACTCCGCCGTCATCTGGAACACCAGCGACCAGCGGACCAAGGCCGACCACTTTCTGGTGGTCACCGGGATTGACACCGACAAGGAGATCGTCCATCTCAACGACCCCGGCGCCGATCATCCGGACGAACAGGTCAGCATCTCGACGTTCATCACCGGCTGGCAAACCGGGAAGGAGTCGATCGTCGTCACGGCGACTCCCGGCTGAGCGCCTGGCATGCGGGTGCCGGGAGTCGCAACTCGGCGCGCGTCTGGAGTACTCCGAAATGTGCCACCGCCCGCACGCCGGGAGCCGGTTCACCGATGGGCAGCAATTTTCTCAGTTTTAATATTTGTCGGCATCGCTCACCCATATACTGACGCCATCTCGACACCGACAAGAAAAGAAGGGCACGAAATGCTTCCTCCGCGTTGGCTGGCCAAACTCACCATTCCCGTTATGGTCGGCGCTGCCCTCACCGCAAGCACCGCGATTGCATCGGCCGACAGCACCGACGACGCGTATTTGGCAAAACTGCACACCCTCGGATTCACGTGGCCCTCGTCGAGCGACTCCGACATGATCGCGCTGGGGCATGCGGTCTGCGCCGACCGGATGGCCGGCAAAACGCCCGATGCGATCGCCGCCGACCTGCACTCCGGCATGAGCTCGAAGGGATTCACGTTCGCGGACATGACCGGCTGGGTCAGCGCGGCGGAGTCCACGTACTGCCCGGGTTGATCGCCTCCTGACCCGTCTCCGGTTTTCGCGCCGATTCCGCATAGGCTGAGCGGGATAATTCGTGCGGTCTGGCCGAGTGAGGGTGGCAGTTGGCGGATTCGACGGCCTTTTCGCGTCCCGCAATGGTGGACATGCGGGTGCACAGCCTGCTCCGCTACCCCGTGAAGTCGATGCTCGGCGAAACCGTCTCCAGCATGTTCGTCGACGAGCACGGGGCGGAAGGGGATCGGCGCCTCGCGCTGCTCGACGCCGAGACCGGGCACCTGGCAAGCGCCAAGAACGCCCGGCTGTGGCGGGGCCTGCTCAAGTGCACCGCCAACGGCGACACCGGGCGGGTGAACATCGGCCTGCCCGACGGGACCACTGTGACGGCCGACGACCCTGGCATCGACGACCTCCTCTCACGGCTGTTGGGCCGGGCGGTCCGACTGATCACGCAGCGCCCCGAAGGGGCCACGTTGGTGCGCCCGGATCCGGAGAAGCTGCTGGAGCTGGGCTTGGACGCCGACGTCGGCGGGCGCATCCTTCAGATAGCCAAGGCCACCCCGGGTGACGCGTTCACCGACGAGGCCCCACTGCACGCCATCACCACGGCCACGCTCGAGCACATCGGCGTCGAGGCGCTGCGGTACCGACCCAACATTGTGGTCGCGACCCCACCTGGTTACCCGCCCTACGCCGAAAACGATTGGGTCGGAGGGGAAATCGCGATCGGCAACACCTGGTTGCGTGTCCTGACGGCCACGTCACGGTGTGTCGTGCCGACGCTCGAGCACGGCCCACTGCCTCGCGCCCCACAGGCCCTACGGACACCTGCGGCCGAGAACCGTTGGGACACGGGCGGTCACGGGGCTCAGCCGTGCGCGGGTGCATATCTTGCGGTGACCACCGAGGGCGTCGTCCGCGTCGGCGATCGCGTCACCATCAGCCGGTGAGGAGAGGTCGATACGGCCCGCGATCGCGGCGTTACTTACCCTTCGGCATGCGGCGTGGGGCTTTGCGCAGACTCCCACTTGGACCCCAGCGACCTCGTCACGGTGGTGCCGGCGGCCAGATCGAGCTGGAAGGTCTGCCCGTCGTCGTCCTGGAAGGTCACGACGTAACCCCCGTCGGTGGCGTCTTTGAACACCACCTTGTAGGGCCGTTCACCAGAGCCGGGGTCGACGACGATGATGTCGCCAGGGGTGACGTCGTCGATGAGGTCGTTACCGGAGACTTTCGACATACCGTCGACGGTAGCCGATCGGTCAACGCCTTCCCGCTGAAGTCTGAGGCGAGCGCCGCACCCGGTGTGCCGGACGTCAACAGCACCGCGAGGTCGCCTAATTCGACGACGGCAAGCGGCGCTGACTGCTGCTAAGGCATCGCGCGCGAATCACCCTGCCCGAGGGGCAACTCGAGCAGACCCGGGCGCATGAGCGCAAGGAAGCGAACACGCCTGGTCGCCGCCCAGAAGCGGCAGCGCCAAGAGGAGCGGGCGAACGACTGAGGCGTCAGACGCGCGGTGACGGACCCTGGTTGATCTTGTTGGCCGCGAACGTCGCCGCCTGGGCGGTCATCCCGGCGTCGATGTAGGAGACGTGGGCCATGATGTTGCCGCCCCCGGAGCAGATCGGGTCGTCCGGGGCGCACAGGCTGATGGTCTTGGATCCGTACGCCGGGTTGGTCGTCGGCAGTGGCTGGCCACCCCACAGCATCGTCGAGAATCCGCTGCTCGGCTCGCCGAACAGGGCTACAGCGGCGACGTGGTCGGCGACCGAGGCCGGCATCGCGTTGGTGGCCAGATCGATCACCGTGGAGCCCTGGGAGTATCCGCCGAGCACGATCCTGGACTTCGGGCAGCTGGCCACGGTGTCTTGGATGTGCGTGCTCGCGTCGTTGGAGCCGGCGTTCGCGCTGTTGTGATAGTCGTCGTTGGCCGGGTAGTTGACCGCGTAGACGTCGACGGACTTCCCGCCGAGTTGCGAGGTGAGCGAGTCCACGAAGGCCTGTCCGATGTTGCCGAGACCGGGCTCCTGGTGAGTGCCGCGTGCGAAGACCACCGAAACGTCGGAGCACGGGTCGGCAACGGCGGCGGGAAGTGCGGAAGATCCCCACAGGGGAGCGCTCAGCCCCGCCCACGTTGCCACCACGGGGACACCAACAATGCGAGCAAGTCTGCGTGCACTCATGCCGAGATCCTGTCACATCACCGGCCGCGGCCGTCCCGGCGGCCACTCGTCCCTGGGATCGACGACGGTTCGGCTCGCAATCTCTCGCCCCGCCCCTAGCGGCCGCGCCACTGCGGCTTGCGTTTCTCGGCCCATGCCCGCAGCCCCTCGGCGACATCCTCGGTCGCCCCGGCCACCTTGCGCATGGTCTCGCCGAAGCGGACCGACTCGATCCAGCCCATGTCCGACGTCCGCCATGCCACCTCCTTGGTCGCCCGCTGGGCCAGGGGCGCGGCCTCGGTGAGGGTGCGGGCCCACGCCTTGGCCTCGGCCTGCAGCTGCTCGGGTTCGACGAGCTTCCACACCAGACCGATTTCCTTGGCCCGCTGCGCGCTCATCGGCTTGCCGGTCAACAGCAGCTCCATCGCGTTGGCCCAGCCGACCCGCTGGGGCAACCGGATGGCGCCGACGATCGTCGGCACGCCGATCGACACCTCGGGGTAACAAAAGCTGGCCTCGGTGCTGGCGATGACGAAGTCGCAGAACAGTACCCCGGTCAGCCCGTAGCCGATGCAGGGGCCGTGCACGGCGGCGATGGTCGGCTTGAACAGCTCCATCCCGCTTTCGAAGGAGTTGATCGTCGGCTTCTCCCAGAAGGTGCCGCCGAACGTGCCGACCGAGCCCTCGCCGTCCTTGAGGTCGCCGCCGGCGCAGTAGACGCTGCCGTTCGCGGTCAGGATCCCCACCCACGCGTCCAGGTCGTCACGGAACCGCTCCCAGGCGGCGTTGAGGTCTTGGCGGAGCGCACCGTTGATGGCGTTGCGAGCCTCGGGGCGGTTGAGGGTGAGGGTGGCGATGTGGTCGTCCAGCTCATAGGTGACAAGGCTCATCGCTTCACCCTAATTTCGTCGCGGGCTCCGGGGGGACGGCTCAGTCCGGCGGCTCTTGCTCCGACCCGCGAATCTCGGCAACCCCGTGGTCGTCGGGTGACGCGGGCGGCGCTTAGCCGGGTTCGGGGCCGCCGGTCAGGGAGATCGCTTGTGCTTGACGGCGTAGAGATCGGTGTCGGCGGCCTCGTGCAGCGCGGCGATGTCGGCGCTCGCGCCGTCACACGACGCTCGCCCGATACTGGTGCCCGGCGTGCGGTCCAGGACGTCGGCGATGAACCGCTCCGCCGTGGCCGGTGTCGCGGCGGAGCGCTCAGCGATGCACACCGCGAACTCGTCACCGCCGAGTCTGGCAAGAACAGCCTTGGGCGGCAACGCTTCTCGCCAGAGGTTCGCCCGGCCGATCAGATGCTCATCCCCGGCCAGGTGCCCCCTGGTGTCGTTGATTCGTTTGAAGTTGTCGATGTCGAGAGCCAGCACCGTGACGATGCATGATGCCGACCGCGATCGCGCCCGCAGGTCCGCGGTGGCAATCTCCCAGCCGGCACGGTTGAGCAGGCCCGTCAGCGGGTCGGTGCATGCCGCGGTGACCAGGGCCCGCATGAGCAACCCGAACGACTCGGCGGCTCCGAGGATCGCGATCACGAAGATCGCGTAGTCGATGAACAGTTTCGGAGTGGGAGCGGCCGCCAGCGCAACCGCGCAGGCCGCCGTGAGAACGGCGACCAGGGCCGCGCCGCGGCGTGCCGGGTAGAACGCACGCAAATACATGGCCAGGAACATCGGGCCGATCAGGCACGCGAATTCGGCGGTGATCGTCCGGTGGAACGCCATCACGATGGGCGTGGCCGCGATCGCAGCGGCCGTCGCCAGCCCCGGTTTGTCGGGCCGAACGGCCAGCAGGGCCAGCGCCGTCACACCCAGGCCGATCGCCACGATGCCGCCGATGGGATTCGACAGCGTCAGCCCCCGGCGGATCGGGAACAATGTGAAGACCACACCGTAGAGGTAGAGGAACGTGGTGGCACCAAAGTAAATCCGGAGCAGTCGAACCTGTTGCCCGCGGTACAAGGCGCTCCCCGCGTCCGTGCGCAGCGGCACACGGTTGCGGCGAGCGACCCCACCACCGAAAGGGCGGGCCAGGGTAAGACCCATCTCGTCAACTCCTCGTCGCGCACGATGCTGCGGAGTGCGGCCATTCTGGCACTACCTGCTCGGGAGCGCTCAGTCGCCTCGGCGCACGCCGCACCTCGCCCGTCCTGGCCTATCCTGACCCGAGTGGCCGAACCGTCCGTCGCGCAGTTGCGCAAACGTCTCGACGGCCTCACCCTCCGCGACGCCGCGCGCCTGGGCAGGCGCCTGAAGAATGTGCGCGAGGCTAAACCCGGCAACCTGCGGCAGTTCGCCGAGCAGATCGCCCACGCCGAAGCGCTCGTGGCCATCCGGCAAGCCGCCGTACCGACGATCAGCTATCCCGACCTGCCGGTCAGCGAACGGCGGCAGGACATCATCGACGCGCTGCGGGCAAACCAAGTGGTCGTGGTCGCCGGCGAAACCGGTTCGGGCAAGACGACCCAGTTGCCCAAGATCTGCCTCGACGCCGGCCGCGGTGTCCGCGGAACTGTCGGGCACACCCAACCCCGGCGGCTGGCCGCGCGCACGGTCGCGCAGCGCGTCGCCGACGAACTGGGCAGCCCGCTGGGCGAAACGGTCGGCTACACCGTCCGGTTCACCGATCAGGTCAGCGACCGCACCCTGGTCAAGCTGATGACCGACGGCATCCTGCTCGCCGAGATTCAGCGCGACCGCCGCCTGCTGCGCTACGACACGCTGATCCTCGACGAGGCCCACGAGCGCAGCCTGAACGTCGACTTCCTGCTGGGCTACCTGCGCGAGCTGCTGCCGCGCCGCCCCGAGCTCAAGCTGATCGTCACCTCGGCGACCATCGAGCCGCGCCGGTTCGCGGACCACTTCGGCGGTGCGCCCATCGTGGAGGTGTCCGGCCGGACGTACCCGGTGGAGATCCGGTATCGCCCTTTGGAGATCCCGATCACCGGTGGCCCCCGGGAGGATCCCGATGACCCCGACAACGAGATCGTGCGCACCGAAACCCGTGACGAGGTCGAGGCGATCGTCGACGCAATCGCTGAGCTCGAGGCCGAGGCGCCCGGGGACATCCTGGTGTTTCTTTCGGGTGAACGCGAAATCCGGGACACCGCAGAGGCTTTGGCTGGGCTGAAACACACCGAAGTCCTTCCGTTGTACGCGCGGCTGCCGACCGCCGAGCAGCAGAAGGTGTTCGCACCCCACACCGGGCGCCGGGTCGTGCTGGCGACCAACGTCGCCGAGACGTCGCTGACCGTGCCCGGCATCCGCTACGTCGTCGACCCGGGCAACGCCCGCATCTCGCGCTACAGCCGCCGACTGAAGGTGCAGCGGTTGCCGATCGAACCCATCTCCCAGGCGTCGGCCGCGCAACGAGCGGGTCGTTGCGGCCGGGTCGCGGCCGGCGTGTGTATCCGCCTGTATTCCGAGGAGGACTTCGCGGCCCGTCCGCGCTTCACCGAGCCCGAGATCCTGCGGACCAACCTCGCCGCGGTGCTCTTGCAGATGGCGGCGCTGCGGCTCGGCGAGGTGGAGGACTTCCCATTTCTCGACCCGCCCGACCGGCGCAGTATCCGCGACGGTGTGCAGTTGCTGCAGGAATTGCGTGCGTTCGACGGCCAAGGTGCCATCACCGAGCTCGGCCGTCGCCTGGCGCGCCTGCCGGTCGACCCCCGGCTGGGCCGGATGATCCTGCAGGCCGAGACCGAGGGATGCGTGGCAGAGGTGTTGGTGTTGACCGCGGCGCTGACCATCCACGACCCGCGGGAACGGCCGACCGACCGCGAGGATGCGGCCCGCCAGAAGCATGCCCGCTTCGCCGACGAAAACTCCGACTTCCTGTCCTACCTGAACCTCTGGCGCTACCTACGGGAACGCCGGAAGACCTTGTCGGGAAATGGGTTTCGCCGGATGTGCCGAGACGAGTTCCTGCACTATCTGCGCATCCGGGAGTGGCAGGACCTGGTCGGTCAACTTCGCGGCATCGCCCGCGATCTCGGTGTCGTCGAGTCCGATGAACCGGCCGATCCGGCGCGGGTGCATGCGGCTCTGCTGGCCGGCCTGCTCTCGCATGTGGGAATGCGCCGCGAGGACGCGCGCGACTACCTCGGCGCGCGGAACTCGCGATTCGTCCTGGCGCCGGGCTCGGTGCTCACCAAGCGGCCCCCGCGGTGGGTGGTCGTCGCCGAACTGGTCGAGACCAGCCGCCTGTATGGGCGCACCGCCGCCCGCATCCAGCCGGACGTCGTCGAGCGCGTCGCGGGCGACCTGGTGCAGCGCACCCACAGCGAACCGCACTGGAACGCCGGCCGCGGCGAGGTGATGGCCTACGAGCGGGTGACGCTGTACGGCCTGCCGCTGGTTGCGCGCCGCCGGGTCGGATATGCCGGCGTCGAGCCCGCGGTGGCGCGGGAATTGTTCATCCGGCACGCCCTGGTGGAGGGCGACTGGCAGACGCGCCACCACTTCTTCCGTGACAACGCGCGACTGCGCGCCGAGCTCGAAGAGCTGGAGGAGCGCGCCCGCCGCCGCGACCTGCTCGTGGGCGACGACGAGGTCTACGCGCTGTACGACGCACGCATCCCGGCCGAAGTCGTCTCCGCGCGGCACTTCGACGCGTGGTGGAAGAGGCAGCGCCACAAGACCCCGGAGCTGCTGACCTTCACTCGCGCCGACCTGTTGCGCACAGGCGACACCGCCGACGCCGAGCGGCCCACCGCCTGGCATTCCGGCGATGTTGCGCTGCCCCTGACCTACCGGTTCGAACCGGGCGCCGCCGACGACGGCGTCACGGTCCACGTGCCGATCGACGTGCTGGCCCGGCTGGGCGGTGACGAGTTCGCCTGGCAGGTGCCGGCGCTGCGCGAAGAGCTGGTGACCGCGCTCATCCGCTCACTGCCGAAGGACTTGCGCCGCAACTTCGTTCCCGCTCCCGACGCGGCACGCGCCGTGCTGGCCGGGATCGATCCCGGGGGAGAGCCGCTGCTGGAGGCGGTGCAGCGCGAATTACGGCGCCGTAGCGGGGTTTTAGTGCCCATCGAGGCCTTCGACCTGGACAAGCTGCCCGCGCATTTGCGGGTGACCTTCGCCGTCGAATCCGCCGACGGCAGCGAGATCGCCCGCGGCAAGGACCTCGGCGCGTTACAACATCGGCTGGCCGCACCCGCTCGCCGGGCGGTCGCCCGGGCGGTCGCCGGCGAGCTGGAACGCACCGGCCTACGCGCCTGGCCCGAAGACCTCGACGTGCTGCCGCGAGTCGTCGAGCGAACGGTCGACGGCCGCGCCGTGCGTGGCTTTCCCGGTTTCGTCGACGCGGGTGGCGCGGTCAACCTGCGGGTGTTTGCGACATCGGCGGAGCGGGACGGCATGCTGGGACCGGGCACGCGCCGATTGCTGCGCTTGAGTCTGGCGTCGCCGGTCAAAGCGGTTGAGCGACAACTAAGCCCACAGACGCGGCTGGCGCTGGGCGCAAACCCGGACGGCTCGCTGACCGCGCTGCTCGAGGACTGCGCCGACGCCGCGGCCGACACGTTGATGCCGGGGCCGGTGTGGACCCGCGACGAGTTCGCCACGCTGCGCGATCGGGTGGGCGCCAATATGGTGTCGACGACGGCCGACATCGCAGGCCGCGTGCAGGAGGTGGTGGCCGCCGCACGGGAACTGCACCTGCTCCTGCCCGGCCAACCGCCGCCCGCACAGGCCGACGCGATCGCCGACATCCGCGCTCAGCGGGATCGGCTCGTGCCTCCGGGTTTCGTCACAGCGACCGGACGCACCCACCTGGCCGATCTCGCCCGCTACCTGACCGCAATCCGCAGGCGCCTCGAGCGGCTGCCGCATGGGATCGACGCGGACCGAGAGCGGATGCGGCGGGTGCGCGCCGTCCAGCGCGCCTACGACGAATTGTGGCACTCGCTGCCAGCCACTCGGCGGGCGGCGGACGACATCCGCGACGTTGCGCGGCAGATCGAGGAACTGCGGGTGAGCCTGTGGGCCCAGCAGCTGGGCACCCCGCGACCGGTGAGCGAGCAGCGGATCTACCGGGCCATCGATGCGCTTTGGGGCTGATCGGCGAATCATCGCCCTCCCACTCTCAACCTATAGCGCACTGGGGGGCTTGCGGCAAGGGCCGGGTGATGCCGCACAATCGCTGGCCGAAGCCGAATTTCGCTCTGGTTCTGGGGGGTTGAAAATGTCGTCGCACGAGAACGTCGACCACGCGGTGCTGGTGGCTGGAGGCGGCCCGACGGGGCTGATGCTGGCCGGTGAATTGGCGTTGGCAGGGGTCGATACGGCGATAGTCGAGCGGCGCGCCGGCCGGGACCTCATCGGTGCGCGCGCCGGCGGTCTGCACGCGCGCACCATCGAGGTTCTCGATCAGCGGGGAATCGCCGACCGGTTCCTCGCCCGCGGCCAAGTCGCCCAGGTCACCGGGTTCTCCCAGATTCGCCTGGACATCAGCGACTTTCCCACCCGCCACCCGTACGGACTCGCGCTGTGGCAGAACGAGATTGAACGCATTCTCGCCGACTGGGTCGACGAGCTCGGGGTGCGGTTCTATCGCGGGCATGAGGTGACGGGCATCGCCCAAGACCGCGGCGGGGTGGACGTCGCGTTGTCCGACGGTCGGTCTCTGCGCGCGGGATACCTCGTCGGGTGCGATGGTGGGCGCAGCGTGGTCCGCAAAGCCGCCGGCATCGATTTCCCGGGGTGGGAGCCGACCACCAGCTACCTGCTCGGCGAGGTCGAAATGGATTGGGGGACAGGCGAACCGCCGGAATGGGGAATTCGCCACGATGGCCTCGGGGTTCATTCCCTGGCCGCGGCGGATGATGGGCGGGTGCGGGTGATGGTCACCGAGCAGCGCCTCGAGCCCAGCGGCGAACCCACGTTGCGCGACCTGGCTGAGGCGCTCACCGCCGTCTATGGGACGGATTACGGGATCCACAATCCCGCTTGGCTTTCCAGATTCACCGACATGGCGCGACAGGCCGCGACCTATCGTGATGGACGCGTCCTGCTGGCCGGTGACGCCGCGCATGTCCACCACCCGGTCGGCGGACAGGGCCTGAATACCGGCGTGCAGGACGCGGTCAACCTGGGATGGAAGCTGGGACAGGTGGTCAACGGGTTCTCGCCCGACAGCCTGCTCGACACCTACCACGCCGAACGGCACCCGATCGGCGCGCGGGTGCTGCGCAACTCGATCGCGCAAATGGCGCTTCTTCGCCCGGACGACCGCACGAAAGCGCTGCGCGACACCATGTCTGAGCTCCTCGACATGGAAGAACCGCGCAAACGGTTCGCCGGCATGATGTCGGGCCTCGACATCCGTTACGACTTGGGCGACGGACACCCACTGCTCGGACGACGCGTTCCCGATCTCGACGTGCTCACCGCAGACGGCCCGCTGCGGGTTTTCACGCTGCTACACCGGGCCCGATCCGTGTTGCTCAACCTCGGCGAACCCGGCCGATTCGATAGCACCGCGTGGGCGGATCGGGTCCAGCTGATCGATGCGGGATATGCGGGCAGCTGGGAGCTACCCGTGGTCGGCGCGGTTAGGCCTCCCGCCGCGGTGTTGATCCGGCCGGACGGGCATGTCGCCTGGGTGGAAGGATGCGACGATTCCAAACTCAGCGATGCCCTCGCCGCGTGGTTCGGCGCCCCATGCGTCGCCTACGTTTCTAATCGGGCGGTTCGTCGTCCGAGCCGCGGGTAGGGGCGTTTTCCCCGTCGCTGGGCTTGCCGGCAACGCCCTCTGCTTCCCGGTCGTCGGCGACTTTCTCTTCGAGCTGGTCGACGATGTTCTCCAGCTTCTGGGAGTGACCGAGCAGGTCTTTATCGGGTGTGGTCATATCGCTTTCCATCGGCTGTGGTCGGGTTCCGCCCCGTCGGTAACCAGTACCCCGTCGGCCGCGTGGTAACCGGGTGGGGATTGTGATCCGGCGTTCACCATGTCAATATGCCGGGTCAGTCGCCGCTGAGAGTGACGGACGCGACATAACGGCGCGGCGATGGAAGTATCGCAGGTGTGGCCGACAAGAAACCGCAGACCATTTCTTACCCGGCGGCCGATGGACGTCCGCGCCGCCACCAGACCGAACGGCTCGACCCGCACGTCATCGTGCTGTTCGGCGCGACGGGGGATCTGGCGAAACGCAAGCTGATCCCGGGCCTGGCCTATCTGGACCAGTCCGAGCTCGCACCCGATATCCATATCGTCGCGACGTCGCTGGAAGACATGAGTGACGACGAATTCCGCGAGATCGCCAAGGACGCGATCGATTCGTTCGGCGCGCACAAGCTGACGCCCGAGCAGTGGTCCAACTTCGCGAAGATCCTCACCTACGTCCCCCAGGGCGCCGGGCCGGAAGCACTGGCCGCGGCGGTCGCCGACGCCGAAGCCGAACTGGGACCCGACGTCAGGCGTCTGCATTACCTGTCGGTGCCGCCGAAGGCGGCGCGCGAGGTCATCACCATGCTGAGCGACGCCAAGCTCGTCGAGCGTTCGAGGGTGGTGATGGAAAAGCCGTTCGGGACCGACTACGCCAGCGCGGTGGCGCTCAACGACTTCGTGCACGAGACGTTCGAAGAATCCCAGATCTTCCGCATCGACCACTTCCTGGGCAAGGAGGCCGCCCAGAACATCTTGGCGTTCCGCTTCGCCAACGGCCTGTTCGAACCGATCTGGAACCGCAACTTCATCGACCACATCCAGATCGACATCCCCGAAGCCCTCGGCCTCGATCAGCGGGCGAACTTCTACGAGGAGACCGGCGCCTACAAGGACATGGTCGTGACCCACCTGTTTCAGGTGATGGCGTTCGTGGTCATGGAGCCGCCGACGGCGCTTGAACCCTTTGCCATCAGCGAAGAAAAGAACAAGGTGTTCCGGTCGATGCTGCCGGTCAAGCCTTCCAACGTGGTGCGCGGCCAGTACAACGGATACCGCGACGAAAAAGGCGTGGCGCAGGATTCCGACACCGAGACGTTCATCGCCCTCAAGGTCGGCATCGACAACTGGCGCTGGGCCGGCGTGCCCATCTATCTCCGTACCGGCAAGAAGATGGCCGAAGGCATCCGCATCATCTCGATCGCGTTTCGAGAGGCACCCCGGACCATGTTTCCCCCCGGCTCCGGGGTCGGCACTCAGGGTCCTGATCACCTCACGTTCGACCTCGCCGACAACTCGAAGGTGTCGCTGTCTTTCTACGGCAAGCGACCGGGCCCCGGTATGAAGCTGGACAAGCTGTCCATGCAGTTCTCCTCCCAGGAGATCGGCACCGTCGTGGACGTGCTGGAGGCCTACGAACGGCTCATTCTCGACGCGATGCGAGGTGACCACACGCTGTTCACCACTGCGGAGGGCATCGAATCATTGTGGGAGCGTTCGCAAGAGCTACTCGACGACCCGCCGCCGGCAAAGATGTACCAGCCTGGCACCTGGGGCCCCAACGCCATTCATCAATTGATCGCACCCAACGCGTGGCGGTTGCCCTTCGAGCGGGAGTGGCGTGACGTCAGGGGCTAATTACACCCGGGTCAGCCGGATCGGTCCTGGGCAACCCGGGGCACCTGACGGGTAGAACCAACACCACCGACGACGTCGCCGTCAGCCCAGTTGGGCGCTGATGTAGGTGACGGCATGCCGGAATGCCTCGAGGATCTCGTTGTCGGGAACGGCGAACCCGTACTCGGCGTACAGCTGCTCGGTGGGGTAGGGGGTGACGGCCCAGCCGTGGGCGGCCAATTGCTCTGCCGCGGCTTGGCGTTCCCCCTGCCACACCAGGTCGGCGACGTCGATGTCCAGCCCGTGCTTGCGCCAGGTGCTGCGCATCGCCCTGGCACGTTCGTCGGTGAACACGCCCATGTCGGTGATGTTCTCGGTGGCCAGCCGGCTGCCCGGTGTGCTGAGCGCGGTGATGTTGTCCAACAGCCGGTCCTGGGCCTGCGGCGGCAGGTAGGGGAGCAACCCTTCAGCGATCCAGGCCGTCGGCGCTGCCGCGTCAAAACCATTGTCGCGCAACGCTGTCGACCAGTCATCGCGCAGATCGATGCCTACCGCTCGGCGTTCGGCGGTCGGTTCGGCGCCGATCCGGGCCAGCGCGTCGCTCTTGAACGCGATGACCTCGGGCTGATCGACTTCGTAAACCACGGTGCCCGCCGGCCAGGACAACCGGTAGGCACGGGCGTCGAGTCCGGCGGCCAAGATGACGGCCTGCCGGATGCCCGCGCCGGTCGCGGATGTGAGGAAATCGTCGAAAAACCTGGTGCGCGCGGCGATCTGCTCGCGGCGCTGCTGCAGGGTCAAGGGCATGTCGTCGCTGTCGAGCGGGATTTCGCCGTCCAGCATGCGCACGAAGAAGGGGTGTCCGACCGCGCGCACCAACGGTTCGGCGAACCGGTCATCGAGCAGCCGATCCGGCCCGCGGGAGGCCAGCGCTCGGGACGCGGCAATCATCGTCGCGGTCGCCCCGACGCTGGAGGCCAAATCCCAGCTGTCACCCTCGGCGCGCGCCGAACCAAGTGCTGACACCTGCCACTCCCTCCGGGGATACCGCCGCCGCTGCGGCCGATTCGCGTT
This sequence comes from Mycobacterium paraseoulense, assembly GCF_010731655.1. Lineage (NCBI taxonomy): Bacteria > Bacillati > Actinomycetota > Actinomycetes > Mycobacteriales > Mycobacteriaceae > Mycobacterium > Mycobacterium paraseoulense. The sequence continues at coordinate 1,043,228 of NZ_AP022619.1, forward strand.
TCGCGAGGTTCACCGCGGACGGGCCGTGCGGCTCAACCATCCTTGTCGAGGGTACTTTCTGGCTATGCCGCGCCCCCACTGAGCCCGACGACAGGAAGCGAATCACTTGATGGCACCGACCCTGCGCCCGCGCCGCTCGGCCTTATACCTGCCCGGCAACAAGCCCCGGGCCTTGGAGAAGGGCAAATCGCTGGCCGCGGACGTGGTGATCTTCGATCTCGAGGATGCCGTCGGACCCGACGCCAAAGCCGATTCGCGGGCGGTGGTGTGCGACGCGATTTCGTCGGGCGGTTACGGGGCCCGCGAGGTCGTGGTGCGCATCAACGGTTTAGCCACCGAGTGGCACGACGCGGACTTGGCAGCGGTGGCGGCCTCGACCGCTCACGGCGTGCTGGTGCCGAAGGTCGAGTCGGGCGATCAGGTGCAAGCGCTGGCCGCAATGCTGGATCAGCTCCAGGCACCGGAGTCGTTGCAGCTGTGGGTGATGATCGAAACGCCGCGGTCCTTTCTGAGGGCCGAGGACATCGCGTCGGCCAGCGATCGATTGGCCGCGCTGGTGGTCGGCACCAACGACCTGGTGAACGATCTGCACGCAGTGCACGTGCCCGGGCGCGCGCCGGTCGTACCCGCCTTATCGCTGGCGGTGTTGGGAGCCCGGGCGGCCGGAAAGGCGATCCTCGACGGCGTGTTCAACGACATCACCGACGAGGACGGCTTCCGAGCCGAGGCTCGACAAGGCCGTGAAATGGGTTTTGACGGCAAGACTTTGATCCATCCGTCGCAGATCGGCCCCGCCAACGACCTGTTCGGTCCCTCGCAACGGGAACTCGCCGATGCGCGCAAGGTCGTCGCGGCCTACGAGGAGGCGCGGGCGGCCGGGACCAGCGTCATCACGGTGGACGGTCGGATGATCGAGAGCCTGCACGTCCGCAACGCCGAGCGGATCCTCGCCCTTGCGGACCTCATCGCCGAACTGGCATCCGCCTCTTAGGCGCCAGGCGTACAGCGCAGGCGGCTCATTGCTTGTCGACCTTGCCGGCGATCTGGCCGACGAGCTTGACAGCCAAGTCCGCGGGGTCCTTGCGGACCGCGCCGACATCGATGGCAACGTTGTTGCGCACCGTCAGCGCGCGCTGGCAGGTCATGCTCAGCAGGACGTTGCCGTTGTCGCGCAGTGTCATGGTCAGGGTCGTGCTCAACACCCCGCGGGCGTTGGAGACCGGTCCCACCTGCCATGCCGTCTCGGGGGTGTCCGTTCCCGCCGGTGTGGTGAACTGGCGGTTGGCACATGCCGGCCATCGCTGCGCCGAGGTGGTGAAGAAGGCGTTCGCCTCTTTGGCCGACGGGAAGAGCACCAGCACCTGGTCCACCTCGGGGTCGGGTTCGTTGGAATTCGCGGGAAGGGTCGCCACCTGTTCGTCACCGCTGGCCGCGGTGTAGCCGCTGCCGGCATAGACGGGAGCCTCCCCGGGGCCCATGGCGTAGAGGCAGTCATCAGGGAATTTCCAGCCCGCGGGCCACGGCTGCTTCGCGTTGTCGTCTTGCAGCTTGTCGTTCTTCTCTTTGCTCTTCGATCCGGTGGCGCCCAGCGCGCTGTCCATCTCCGCCGAGGTGAGCAAGAAGCCCGCCAGCGCCGCTTGTGCGACCGGGGGGCGGGTCGAGGTCGTGGTCGACGAGCCGGAGCCGCCTTGATTGCTGTTGCCGCACGCGGCACCCAGAAACCCGATGGCGACGGCAGAGACTACGGCTGATAGTTGGCGCATGGTGTGGCTCACCCTCTGTGGTCGCGTTGAGCCCTCGAGCTTCAGTGCGGCCGGGCTCATCCGCTTTCCAATGCTGGGGGTGGACGCAGCATATCTGTTGGGACAGCAAATTGCGTCAATCAACGCAATATATTTCATTGGGCTATTGTTCGAGCGCTCATAGTTCGCGCCGGCATGTCATCGCGCGCTCAGAGTGAGCGCTGAAGACGAGGGGACGTGCGCGTCAGAAGCCAGAGAATGGTTCGCACTTCAAGGGTTTCCTAGGGCAACAGAAGCGAATGGTATGGATCCCGCCAGCTCATGCTCTGGAAAATATCTCTGATTTGAATACCCGCGGAAACAGGTCCGCCCGGATGCCAACTGCCGGTAAGGTGCCTACAGCAAACACATTCTCGGGATAAGGAGCGTCCGATGCGGCTAGACCGAACTACGTTCGCAGCGATGGTCACCCTCGCAATCGTCACGGCCGGGTGCTCGAACGGCTCATCGTCGTCAGTCTCCTCGTCCAGCTCAACGACGCCGTCGAGTTCGCCGGCGTCAAGCACTTCGTCAGCGCCGACGACGCCACCCTCGCAATCCGCACAGGGCGGCCCTCTAGACCAATCCACCTGCTTGGACATCTCCTTCGCCAAAGACAATCTGATGGTGGCCAACAACCCCGAAAATGCCCGCAAGTACGCCGACACACTGGAGAAGTACGGCCCGCCCGACAACGTGAAGGCGGCGATCGAGCACTTCGTCACCACCTCCGGCGCGCAGCCCAACGATCCCGACCTCAACGCCAACAGGGACGCACTCACAAGTTGGATCAAGCAGGTATGCCCCAACGTGAACCCTTGATCCGCTAAGTCCGCCACTTCTGCGCCAGCGAATCGGGTTGCGCCAACGGGCGTCCGGATACGACGTCCTCTACCGTGATGGCAACGGGGGACGGGTGCCCTCTTGCGGCGCGGGTCTCGCGGCCCGGGCCGGTGGATCAACGGTGACCACGCGGTAGGTTAGTCCCGGTCCCGGGTGATTCGAGAGGAGATACCTTGCGCGAAACCGCGGCCATGACCGAGGCCGACCGTACGTGGATGGTCGACACGCTGCTCGCGCTGCTGCAAACGCCAAGCCCGGCGGGACGCACGGACGCGGTGATGCAGCACATCGGCGACATCTTCGACGGCTTCGGCGTGCCGTTCTCGTTGACGCGCCGCGGGGCGCTGACCGCCGAACTCCCGGGAGCGTCGGCGACGACCGACCGCGCGCTCGTCGTTCACGCCGACACCATCGGCTGCATGGTGCGTCGGCTCAAGGACAACGGACGCCTCGAGGTGATTCCGGTCGGCACCTTCTCGGCCCGGTTCGCCGCGGGCGCCCGGGTCCGAATCTTCTCCGACGACCCGGACGAGTTCATCACCGGCACGGTGATGCCACTCAAGGCCAGTGGCCACGCGTTCGGTGACGAGATCGACCTGCAGCCCACCGACTGGGAACACGTCGAGGTCCGCGTCGACCGCAAGGTCTCCTCGCGCGAGGACCTCATCCGTCTCGGCCTGCAGATCGGCGACTTCGTCGCCTTTATCGCCAGCCCCGAACTGACCGCCGACGGCTACATCGTTTCCCGCCACCTCGACGGCAAGGCGGGCGTCGCGGTCGCGCTGGCGCTGGCCAAGAACTTCGCCGAGAACAACGTGGTGCTGCCGCACCGCACGATGCTCATGATCACCATCACCGAGGAGGTCGGTCACGGGGCGAGCCATGGCCTGCCCGCCGACGTCGCCGAATTGGTTTCGGTGGACAACGCGGTGTGTGCCCCCGGCCAGCACTCCATCGAGGATGGCGTGACGATTCCGATGGCCGATCTGCACGGCCCGTTCGACTACCACCTGACCCGGAAGCTGTGCCGGCTCGCCGCGGAGCAGGGCATCCCCTGCGCGCGGGATGTGTTCCGCTACTACCGCTCCGATGCCGCCGCGGCGATCGAGGCGGGCGCGGGCACCCGCGCAGCGCTCGTCGGCTTCGGGCTCGACGGCAGCCACGGTTGGGAGCGCACCCATCTGGATTCGCTGCAGGCGGTGTACTGCCTGCTGCATACCTGGCTGCAGACGCCGCTGACCTTCGCCAAATGGGACGCCAAGCCGTCGGGCCAGCTGCGGGACTTCCCGTCGTCCGAGCAACCCGCCCCGAGCGAGCGGTGGGTGCCGCTGGCCCGTGGCGAACTCGACTTACCCGGCGAGGCGTCGCCGGGATCGGTCTGGCCGCCGTCGGAGGGTCCCCAGGCCTGAGGCCTCGACGCCTTAGTGGTTGCCGCAACGGGGGATCCGGTCGGCGCGCCAACACCGGGATTGCATGGGGATATCGATCGCTTCGGCATCGGCGAAGCGACGATGCAACGCGGTGCGCGCGTTGGCGAGTCGCTCTGTGCGCTCGTCCGCAGACGCCATGATCAGCCGGCTGTAGGTGCCCACCATTGCGACGACGTCGTCGAGTTTCATGGTCTTGGTGAATGTGAACGTCGCTCGGGCGATGTCGTGGAAGATCTGCGGGTCGGGGAGCGCGACGTTCTCGTGACGCCGGCGGAAGCGGTCGGGTGATTCCGCCTCGGGCGTGTCTTCGCCGGGCAGCAGGTCGAGGTCGCGGACCCAATCCACATCACGATCCCGACTGGTCCAGATGAGGCCGAATCGCCCGCCATCGCGCAGTACCCGGCCGATCTCCGGAACGGCGCGTTGGGGATCCATCCAGTGCCACGCCGACGAGACAAAGACAGCATCCGCGGTCGCATCGGGCAGTGGAATAGCTTCGCCCGTTCCTTCGACGGCGCGAACGTCGGGAGACCGCTCGGTCAGCACCGCCCGCATGCGGGCGTCAGGTTCGACGGCGATCACCTCGGCCGCCCTGCCTACAAGCGCGCGGGTAAATAGTCCCGTGCCCGCGCCCAGGTCGACGGCCACACCGCACCGGGGCGGGACCAGCCAGTCCACCGCTTGGCGCGGGGGTTGTGGACGCAAGCCGTCGTAGTCCTCGGCGATCGAGCCGAAGGACATCGCGCGTTCTAGGCGATCAGTCATATCCGCCAAGGTAATCGGGCCCGCTGGGCAAGACATGAGAACAATTTGTGCTTCACCACAGCGCACTATGATTGACGAGTGCGTCGGCCACCAGCCCGATTCCGAAAACCAGGAACAACAGCCGCACCGATATCGGACCGTAACGGGTGAGGGCGCGCACGAGCCGGCGCTGAATACGTTTGGCTCGCATCGTCTTCCGCATCGAGAGGGCAAGGATCAGCAACGGCGGGGAAAGCGCGATCACCCAGTAGGCGATGATGGCCAACGGCCACAGCGCCGGCCTCGGGTGCAGGGCGGCGAGCATGGCCAGCCCGGTGAGATAGGGGATGGCGGTTGGCGCTTGGCCACTGCCGATCGCCAACCCGAGGAACCCGAGCAGCCATGGACGCTGGCGCATCGCAGCCAATGCCCAGCCGGGAGCCGACGATTGGGCGGTCAACGGAAAGTAAGCCAGCCCCGTCAGCACCAGGCCGAGCACCAGCTCGCCGCGAAAACGGATGGCCGGTGTCACGTGGAAGCCAACGGCATGGGTCAAGAAGCTGAGACCGAGAACCGTGCACAGCCCGAACGTGGTTGTCACGGCGAACACGCCCACGATGAAGCTCAGAGCGCCCGGAACCGGTGACCGGCGACTCAGCCGGCTGTCGAAAATAACCGCGGAGACCACGCCCAGATTGAGGACGTTCAACGAGTCGAGAAGCGCCAGACCCGCAAGCGCCAGCACAACAGGTCCCACCCGACTGAGCCCCGGCCTACCGTACGAACTCGCCGGGGGCCCGCAGCCGGCTGAGCTCAGCCAACGGCACAACCATCGAAGCGGCGACCATGCTGCAGACAATACGAGTCGCAGAGCGGCGTGTCTGTCCGAGGTTGCGTGCGCCGGGCTCGGCGGGCACATCACCAGGGCAGCTCGCATCAGTGTCGATCCGGTCACACGGCATGGGGCACCGCGGCTTTGCTCGTCGCGCGTCCGACAATGCGGGACATGAGGCAGACGCGGGAGCCCGACGGTGGCGCGTGAATTCTCACGGCAGACGTTCCTGCGGGGCACCGCCGGTGCACTGGCCGCCGGCGCGGTCTTCGGCTCGGCCCGGGCCACCGCCGCTCCCAATCCAACCGGCTGGGAGGGTCTGTCGACCGCCATCGGGGGGCAGGTTCTGCTCCCGGACAACGGTGCTTTCGGCTCGGCCAAGCAGGTCTTCAATACCAACTACAACGGCCTGACGCCGGCCGCGATCGTCACTCCGGCGTCGCCGGCCGACGTGCAGAAGGCGATGGCCTTCGCCGCCGCCCACAACCTGAAAGTGGCTCCACGCAGCGGCGGGCATTCCTATATCGGCGCGTCCACGGCAAACGGCGTGATGGTGCTCGACCTGCGCCAGCTGCCCGGGGGAATCAACTACGACGCCGCCTCCGGCACCGTCACGGTGACGCCCGCGACCAGCTTGTATGCCATGCACCAGACGTTGGCCGGCGCAGGGCGGGGCATCCCGACGGGTACCTGCCCGTCGGTCGGCGCGTCCGGGCACGCCCTGGGCGGAGGACTGGGCGCCAATTCCCGCCACGCCGGCCTGCTGTGTGACCAACTGGTGTCGGCGTCGGTGGTGTTGCCGGGCGGCCAGGCGGTGACCGCATCCAACTCCAGCAATCCCGATCTGCTCTGGGCGTTACGCGGTGGCGGGGGCGGCAACTTCGGGGTGACCACCTCGCTGACCTTCGCCACGTTTCCCACCACCGACCTCGACGTCGTAAACCTCAACTTTGCGCCCGAGGCGTTCGCGCAGGTTCTAGTCGGTTGGCAGAACTGGCTTCGCACCGCCGACCGGAACAGCTGGGCGCTGGCGGATGCCACCGTCGATCCCACGGGAACGCATTGCCGCATCATGGCGACGTGCCCGGTCGGATCGGGAGGCAGCGCGGCGGCCGCGATCGCCAAAGCCGTTGGCGTGCAACCGACGGGGACCGAGAACCACACTTTCAACTATCTGGACCTGGTGCGGTATCTGGCCGTCGGGAACCTCAACCCGTCACCACTCGGATACGTCGGCGGATCCGACGTGCTGCCCGTCGTCGACGCGGCCACCGCCCAGGGGATCGCCAAGGCGGTCGGGGCGTTCCCTCGGGGCGCCGGCCGCATGTTGGCGATCATGCATGCCCTGGACGGCGCCCTCGCCGATGTGGCGCCGGGCGCCACCGCATTCCCGTGGCGCCGCCAGTATGCGCTGGTGCAGTGGTACGTCGAAACCGGCGACGCGGAGGCGGCGACCAATTGGCTCAACACCGCGCACCAAGCCGTGCAACCGTATTCGGTCGGCGGATATGTGAACTACATCGAGGCCAACCAACCGGCCTCGCGCTATTTCAGCTCGAATCTGTCCCGGCTGACCGCCGTACGGCAGAAGTACGATCCCGGCCGAATCATGTTCTCGGGACTCAACTTCTAGTGAACAGCGTGCGCGTCTGACGTCGAGACATAATCCCACGCATGACGGATGCGGTACACGTGACGCCGAATCGAGGCAGCGTCGCGATGGGCGACGACGTGGAGTCCCATCGAGTTTTCTGGGTCTTCCCCGCTTCAGCCACCGTCGACGACCTGGTCGAAATCTCGCCACTATCCGCCCGGCGTCGCCGGGCGTACCTCAAGCCGTACTTCGAATACCTCGCAGGCGGCAGTTGCCGGATCTGCAATACCGGCTGCGCATGAATCGCTACCACAACGAAACGCTGACCGATGACCAATACCGAGCGGCCGTCAGCTCGGTACACGCCGACCTCTCCGACCTCGGTGAGCGTCCCGGACCCAAGTAGGCCATGACCACGGATCAGATGACGGCGGAACTCACGCGAAGCCACACACAAGCGACTGTTGCCGTCTACAGTTCAGCGAACAACGGACGGACACCTCAAAGGAAATGCGATGGCGAAAAGTGTTGCGGCCAAGAATGACAACGAGAAAGTCGTGCTCGATTTCATACACGCCGCTTACGGCCAAAGCATGGACATCGACGCGATGGCCGCGCTCATGGCCGACGACTTTGTCTGGCAACTGCACGTGCCCTTGTCGCCCGTGGTCCGGGGACGCGACGCGGCGCGCGCGGAACTCGAGAAGCACAACACGTTGTCGACGGGGATGGTCGAGGGAAGTGAGATCCGCACGATCCCGTCCGACGGTGACACAGTCGTCGTCGAACGCGTCGACGTGAACGCCATGAACGGTGTCACCGTCACGTTCTACGTCACGGCGTTCTTCGGAGTTCGCGACGGCGCGATCACTTACTGGCGTGAGTATTGGGATACAACCCACGTCGCTGCGCAACTCGGCATTGATCCCGCGCTCATGTTCGCGCCGCTGAGCAATTGAGCGGCAGGGGATTTGGGGCGCGGAGCTAGCCCGAGGCGCTCAGGATCTTGATCGCGAAAACAAGCGAGTCGCCCGGCCGTATCCCAGCGCTGGGCTGACCGTTGGGATAGCCATCCGCCGAGGTCATCGCGACGGCGACCGTGGACCCGACCTTTTGTCCCGCGATCGCCTTCTGGAAGCCCGGCACAACACCGTTGAGCGGGAAGTCGATCGGGGCGCCCCGCTGGTAGCTGCTGTCGAACACGGACCCGTCACGTCCGTTGACGCCCATGTAGCAGACGGAAACCGTCGCCGTGCCGGGGACCACCGGTCCGTCTCCGGCATGCAGCGTATGCACCTGGGTCTGGGTCACGCTGAACGGTGCCGTCACGTCGATGCGCGGCGCTGTCGTATCCGTGGATCCGGTGACCGCGACGCTGCCGGTGGCCCCGGTCAGGGTCCACTCCGGCGTTCCACCGCCTTGCGGTGGCGCGGTTGGGCACGAACCGGCCGCCGCTGCGTGGTCCGACGCGGCAATCGCCAGGACGGTTGCCGCGACACAAGCCGCGACGGAGGAATACACCAGGGAGGACTTCACGGCCGTCACGCTACAGCCGGTCACCGAGTCTGTTATTGGTGGCCCCGCCCCGACGTGGGAACCTGCTGTCACGTAACACATCACGGACAATCCGCGCGTCGGCGGTCACCCAGCCATGACCGACCACCGGGGAGATTCGCCCCCGCCGGCGGATCTGCTCAACGAGGCCGTAAACGTTCTGGGGCCGGCTGCTGTCGATCAACAGCTGGGCAAAAGGATCACCCCGGTGAGCGAGCAGCTTCAGCAGCGCACGCGGTAATCCATATCCCAACAGCCAATGCGACCGGGCTTTGACGTCCACACCGACATTGTTCGCCTTCATCGCGCCGTAGAGATAGAGGCGCACGCTTATACACTGCAGCGACGTGATCCAATTTCGGCGCGCCACCTTTCCAAGCTTTGGTTATTCTTCATATTCGGTATTGCTTTCGGCCGCGCCGACCGGCGACCGCGCTGACCGGCTGCCGCGCAGAAAGGAAGGGATCGAATGCCCTCACTTCGCTGGCCGGCCAGACTCGCCGTCCCCCTGGTGGCCGGCGCCGCCCTGGTCGGCGGTGCTGCCCTCGCGAGCGCTACCACTCCCCAAGATGAGGCGTACCTTGCGCAACTGCGCGCCGTCGGTCTCTCCTGGCCACCCCAGACGGAAGAGGCGCTCATCGGGGAAGCCCACCTCATCTGTTACGACCTCACTTGGGGTTGGACGCCGCAACAGATCGCCGACGACGTTCATGCGCACTTGAACGCCAGGGGTGTCACGCTGTTAGACGTCGGCACCATGGTCGACGCCGCTCACTCGGTGTATTGCCCCGGCAATGTGTGCGACGCCCCGTCCCTGTGCACATGAGGGCGCGCCGGGGGAGACAACGTTCAATCGCCGAAGGGGCGGATCGAAAGAGCGGGCAGGGCCGGGGAGGGCCGCTTTAGTCCGGCGCGCCCTGACCGAGAAACACGCCAGCAATGAGCAGAACTGCTCTTGCGATGTGGACATAGCCATATCCTGCTTGCAACGCCACCCAACCGATCGAGGGGAACGTTGTCAGTGACACGAAGCCGACGAGTGGTAGTCGTGTTGGCAACCATCGGTGTTCTCGTGTTCGCCGCTATGTTGTTCGGCGCCAGCGATGCCTCGCGCCGCGCGGTGATCGCATCGGCGGGGACGGTTATCGGGGGCATAGTCGCGACAGCTTGTTCGCTCACTGCCGCCTACATGTCTCGAGGCCGCCAACGGTTTGCGTGGACCGTCATGTCAATCGCTCTGGTCGGTTGGACGGCCGGCGAAGCGGTTTGGTGGTACGTCGCCGTGGGTGGCGTTCTTCCGGCCGCAGAGCTCTCCGCGGCCAACATCGGCTACCTGATACTGCCGCTGGGCGCGTTGGTCGCCGCGCTTGCGATTCCCAGTCGGGACGACTCCAGATTCGGAATCGGCCTCCTGCTCGACGGCATCCTGATCACAGCGTCGCTGATGGTCGTTATCGTCCTTCTGCCATTAGGTCACGCGGCACACCCCTCCCAGACGCTCAGCGTTCCACGGATCTTGTTGGCCACAGCCGCGGGCGTGTACGTGGGGCTGGTCGTCATGAGCTTCATCATCGTCAAGAAGGCGGAGGCGGACCGCAAGCTCTCAACAACCCTGATGACGCTGGGCTGGGGAGTGATCGCGGTGGCCGGGATAGTGCACGTCTACCAGGATTACACCGACCAGGTGCCCAACAACCTGGTCGTTCTCGGCTGGGTCGGCGGAACGTATTTCTTCGCATTGTCCGGAATCAGTTCTCGGCCAACGCCGGAAGCCGACCTCGGGTTTTCTCAGCCCTCGTCGAGGGTGTCGGTGTGGCTGCCGTACCTGCCCGTGCTGCTGGCCATCATCGTTGGCGCCGTGCACTTTTGGCCCAAGTACCGGGGCGAAGGGTTCATCTTCTTGGTTTGTGTGGTGCTGGTCCTCACCACCCTGATCCGTCACGTCCTGCTATTAGACCGCAAGCGACGTCTGCTTGTCGCGGTGTCTGATGCCGCCCTGCGGGACCCGCTGACCGGTTTGGCTAATCAGCGGTTGTTCGATGAGCGCCTGGCGCATGCGCTGCGCTTACACGTTCAGCACAGCGTGCCGGTCAGCGTGCTCACGGTAGGTGTCGACGATTTCAGGTTGGTGAACGACACGCTCGGATATGACGTTGGTGACCAACTGTTGCGCGGCGTGGGCGAGCGGATCCAGGCCAACGTCAACGACAGCCACACCGTCGCGCGGATGAGCGGGGACGAATTCGCCATCCTGGTCGAAGACCGCCCCGACGTTGCCGTGGAGGTTGCCAACGGGCTGGCCCGATCGTTCGACGAGCCCGTCGACCTCGAGGATCACAGCCTGGACGTCCGTCTGAGCATCGGGGTGGCCTCTGCGGGATCAGAACTCGTCACCGTCCCGGCGCCAGGCGATCTCCTGAGACGGGCTGATGCGGCACGCTCCTGGGCCCGGCTGGCCAGCTCGACCAACGTGCGGGTGTTCACGCCCGAGATGGACGGCCACCTTGGCCAGGCGGCGGCGCATGACGTTGCCATGGCGCGGTTGCAACTGCTCGGCGAACTGCGACGCACCATCGAGAACGGCTCGCTGACCCTGCTTTACCAGCCGAAATTCGGCATGTGGACCGGAAACGTGACCGGAGTCGAGGCGCTTGTTCGATGGCAGCACCCACGATTCGGCATCCTGGGGCCGGATCAGTTTCTGCCCCTGGTCCGAGAGCACGGCCTGATGGATGCGCTCACCGAGCTGGTGCTGTGGCAGGCTGTCGCCGACGCGGCCGCGTGGCAGGCGGCAAACGCCGCCATCCCCGTCGCGATCAATTTGGGAGCGCCGTCCCTCGACAAGGACGCGCTGCCCGACCGGATCATGTTTGTGCTCAACACCTACGCAATGTCTCCCACTTCCCTCACGATCGAGATCACCGAGGATTTGGTGGTGGCCGACATGGCGAAGGCACGCACAGTGCTGAATCGTCTTCGTGAGAACGGCATCCGGGTCGCGATCGACGACTTCGGCAGCGGTTATGCCACTTTGACTTATCTGCGGGAGCTGCCGGCCGACGAAGTCAAACTCGGTCGGGAATTCGTCGCACCGATCTTGCACGACGAGCGCGCCGCCACCATCGCGCGCTCGGTGATCGAGCTGGCATCCGGTTTCGGCATCACCAGCGTTGCCGAGGGGGTCGAAGACTACGCAACAGCCAAGCGACTCAAGGAATATGGTTGCGACGCGGTGCAAGGGAACTTCTTTTGCCCCCCGCTACCCGCTTCCGAGATCCCGCGAATCCCTGCGGACTCGATGCTCGCTGCGCAGTGATTCGGCGGCGCGTGTCATGAGTCACCCCTGGGGCCATAGGCGGCTGCAATGTCGGCGGAGCCGAGCCACCCCGAGTAAGTGGGGCGCGAGGGCCACCCTTCAGGTGAATCGAGCCACTCCTCCTGCCGTCCCCACGGCAGGAGGTCGATCAGCCCGAACGTGTGACTGAGTTGCTCGGTGCCCCGCCCGTCCGTATGCCACGTGCGGTACACGGTGTCATCATCGCGCAGGAACACGTTGACCCCGAAGCCCCCGCCGGGCGGCGCGTCCATGTCGGCGGCGAAGGGACTTTCCGAAGACGAATACCACTCCATGCGATTGCCGACCTTCCGTTTGTAGGCCAGGGCTTCCTCGATCGGTCCGTTGGTGACGATGACGAACCGGGCGTCGTAGTTGTCGAGGAACTCCAGCCGGGTGAATTGCGACGTGAAGCCCGTGCACCCGCCGCACTGCCATTCGGCGCCATCGGACCACATGTGGTGGTAGACGATGAGCTGCGATCGGCCGTCGAACACGTCGACCAGGCGGATCGGTCCGTCAGCGCCGACCAGCACGTAGTCGGCCAGTTCGACCATCGGCAGACGCCGACGCTGGGCGGCGATCGCATCCAGTTCGCGGGTGGCGGCCTTCTCGCGTTTGCGCAACTCATCGAGTGCGCGGCGCCAGGTTGGCTGATCGACGACTGGCGGCAGGGCCGGGTGTTGGGACGACATGGTTCCACCTTCTCGTTCGGTTTGTCCGTCTGGAAGGTCTGACCGGTGGCGTGGCCGGAATTCATCGCGGCGTTTGCGACGTGCACGATGGTCTTGACCCGCATGCCCGGGCTCGCTTCGATGATGGTTAGGCACGAGGGGAGCCCACCATGAGGACATTCGTTCGCCACCTTGCAGTCGTCGCCATGATGGTCTTTGCGTCGATGGCAGCCGTGACGATCGCGACACCACCGGTGAGTTCGGCCGGCTGCGCGGACGGCGAGTGGTGGGACCCGACGGGCAAGGTTTGCCGACCGCTCGGGGTCGGGCCACAACCCTTGGCATGCGACCCGGGGCAGTGGTGGGACCCGACAGCCAATGTATGCCGGCCGCTCGGTGTCGGGCCGCAACCTCTGGCGTGCGACAACGGCTGGTGGTGGGATCCCGGCGCGAACGAATGCCGTCCGCCGGTGGTACCACCGCCCGGTTAGTGCGGTGTCGCCCGGCCGGTACCCTTGCGCGCCATGACCGACTCCGTCGTCGTCAGGGTCAAGCCCGGCAGCCGAAAGGGACCCTTTGTCGAGGCCGGCCCCGACGGTGCGCTGACAATCTATGTCCGGGAGCCTGCGATTGACGGCAAGGCTAATGACGCCGTCGCCCGGGTGCTGGCAGCTCACCTTCGATTGCCAAGAAGCCGGGTCGAATTGATATCCGGAACGACCTCGCGCCTCAAACGTTTCCGCGTGAGCCGCTGAGCGTCGCGTGGGTGTGTTTGGCGGTGGGCCGCCCACACCGCCGCTGGTCGTGTCACATAGCGACGTCCAATTCCGTCTAGCGAGGAGGTGAGCGGGCAGCATCCACCGAAGGAGGACACGATGAATCGCTTGAGCACGCCGGCGCGGATCTACCTGGTCGCGGTGACAGCGTCAGTGGGGGCGGTCACCGCCGGGATTGGGATCTGGTGCATCGGCGACCCGAATTCCTTTGCCCGTGCCGTCGGATTCGACGCGCACCGGCACTTCTTACATGACGTGGGCGCGTTCCAGCTGGGCCTCGGCGTGACCCTGCTGCTTGCCGTGATCTGGGCGGACGCGCTGGCCACGGCGCTCGCCGGATTCATTGTGGCGAATACCGTACACACGGTGAACCACTTTGTGGACCTCGACGTGGGCGGTTCCGTCGGGCAAGCGTGGGCGCTCGGTGTCGTGTCCGTTGCCCTTGCCCTCGCGTTCGTCCTGCGACTCCGTCAACTCGGCTACGTGCTGGGTTCCGTTGGAACAGCAGCTAATTCAGCATTGGCGCCATTCGTGCGCCAGAAGACCATCGCGCTCACCACCTTTCGCAAGGACGGCACTCCGGGCTCCAGTCCGGTCAGCATTGTGGTGGACGGCGACCACGCCTACTTCCGAAGTTTCGAGCGGGCCGTCAAAGTGCGACGAATCCGGCGTAATCCGGGCGTCGAATTTGGCCCGGCAACGGCATCCGGCAAGCCGACGGGGGCCGCGCTACCCGGCCGCGCGCGTCTGCTTGAGGGGCCCGAATGTCAGAGGGCAGCACGTCTGCTGCGGCAGAAATATCCTTTCCTGCATGGCGTGCTGGTGCCGACCGCGCACCGGCTCATGCGGTCCAAGTATGGCGGCACGATCCACGCGGAGTTGACTCCGTTGGCTGAATCTCAGCGATAGCCGATAACGCCGCACACGTGCGTTACGCAGGCTTACGATGTCGCCGTGGCGGATGTGACCGTGGCGATCTTTACGTTCACCAGGAACGAAGCGACCGCCGTAACCGAGTTGCTGGCACGCCTTTACGTCGACCTACCGGTGTTGGGAACAACGGTATGGACGCCGACGGAGCACGGGGAGAAGGCTCTGGAGGGCCGCCTGTCCGACGGCCGGACCGCCAGGGTGGAGCACCATCCATTGAGCGCGCAGGGGAATGTCGTCGCGGCGGCCGCTCTGAGCAGATCAACCCGGGAGAACCGGGCGGACTACTACGTCTTCTACGGCTGCTGTGGAACCCTCGACGCGAGGTTGGTTGGCCAGGTGTTTCGGGCCGCAAGGGTGTCATACCTGTCGTTGGGAGTGGTGATCGCCTCGCCCGATGGCGAAGTCGTCAAGTTGAAAAACAAGTGGATCGTCCGCACACAGCCCGACGATCAGGCACCGCTTGACGCGATTGAGATGCGGGCCGGCTCAGCGGGCGCCCCGGGTTCCGTGTCGGGGCTGGATCTTCCCGACGCCCACGTTCTGGCGACCGACAAGGTAATCAAGGTCTCGCCGGGTGTGGCGCCCGTGCCAATCGAGACCCCCTCCAGCGGTCCCGTCTACGCCAGGGAGGACTGGACATACTCTCTGGCGCTTGCGCTGTACTCCGGCATGGCGACTCACCCCGTCCTCGTCGACATGGAGTCCTTCGGTATCGCTTCTGCCATGCGCTCGTTGGGCTTGTGCGAACGCGTGCTTGTCCTGCGCGTCGTCACGGATGCCCTCAGCGACAAAGCAGATCAAACCGAGGAGGATCAACTCGGCTTTCTGCGAGCAGGTTTGCCCGAGCTGGTTGGCGCGATCGCGACCCTCTTGGGAATCTCGATGACGCCCGGAGGCGAACAGCGAACCCTCGAGGACGAGGTGCGCACGTTGCGCGCCGGCGTTGTGATGGCCGCACCTTCGACGAATGACCCACGGGAATCAGAGATGGTTCGTGTCGTGTCGGCCGCATCGCTGGCCTGGGACGGTCAGCTGGACCGGGTCGACCGCTTCTCCCGCCCGCTCCTGCCATCGAGTTCCGATATGCCGGAGCGCGCCAACCCCGGGATGACAGCACGACTCTTCTTAGAACAGGTGGCTTCCGACTATCGACGCGTGGCGTCCGTAGAACTTGACCTCCGCGAGGTGGAAGCTCAGCGCAATTCGGACGAGGGCACGGCCGCCCTCGAGCGCGCCCACGTCGTGAGTCGGCCCGTGGCGCCGCTCGTTGTCGGGCAATACCTTGCGTCTTTTGACCGTGCCGCGGATGCGGACTTGGGGAGCGTGTTGGAGCCATGGATGGTGTCTGCAGGCGAGGCAGATCTTGAATCGCCATGCGGTGCGGCATTCGGCGAGGTCCTCGGCCCCCTCGTTCAGGTCGCATTGGATAGAGGACACAGGTCCACGGTGCTGCCCGACTGGTCTGTCGCGGTAGGCGATTCGTGGTGCAGGGAATTCCTGGGAGCGGGAGCTGCGATTCTCAAGGATCCGAGTTTGCTTAGCTCGCCGCAAACTTAAGGGGTCGCCCCTCGCCGCACCCACGGCGTTTCTCGCCCTGCAGCTCTTGAACCCTCGAGTAGGTAGGAAAAGTTCTGTCCGGCCTAGCGCGCCGGCTCCCGTCTGCCGGTGAACTGGTTGACGAGCAGCTGAAGACGGTCCGAGTCGTAGCCAGGGCGTAGTCGGCCGGCACGGGTCAGGGTGACCAGTCCGTGGAGTGCGGCCCAGAACACTTCGGTGAGAGTGTCTGCGTCCTGTTCGTCGGCGACGAGTCCGACCGCCGCGCGCAGCTCGGCGAAGGCGTCCTCCAGCTGCGGCGGTGTGTCGTCGGCGGCAAAGCGCAAGTTGGTCGCGCGGGTGAACATCGCGTCGTAAACCGCCGGGTTGTCGCGGGCGAAGTCGAGATACGCGCCTGCAATCCGGGTCAGGACGTCGTTGGCCGCGCCGGCGCCGGAGCGGGCGGCACGAAGCGTATCGCCAAGCTCACCGAACCCGTCGACGGCGACGGCGTCAGCGATGTGTTCCATGCCGCTGAAGTGCTTGTACAGCACCGGCTGGCTGTACTCGATCTCGGTGGACAGTCGACGGGTGGTCACCGCCTCCCACCCTTCGGCCTCGGCCAACTTGCGGGCAGTTGCCACGATCAGCCGCCGCCGGGCGGCCCGCTCGCGTTCACGACGGTCCTCGATAGCCATACCCCATGGTAGCACCGATAGAAATGCTAGCGACGCTATTGACAGCGAGGGGGACGGGGGTTAGCGTTGCTAGCAGTTGCGAATAAGGGGAGTCGGTCATGAATCTGGACGTCATCACACGGGCCGCCGCACTGATCGCGGTGCTGGGCACCGGGGTCGTCTACGGCACCGACGTGTTTTGCGCAATCGTGCTGCGACCGGCGTTGGCATTGATCGACGACAGTGCGTTGGTCGCGGTCGCGGGTAGCGTCCATCGGTACGGGGACCGGCGCATGCCGGTGCCCGGAGCGCTCGGGGTTGTCGCCGCCGCGACTAGCGCGCTGCTGGCCACGGTCGCCGCACACCGGGTACAGGCGATCGCCGCGGGCGCCGCGTTGATCCTGCTACTGATGTGGATTGTGCTCTATGCGCGGGTGAGCGCACCCATCAATCGGCAACTCACCGCGGCCGCCGACGCCGGCCAGTCGCTACCGAACGCGCGTGCGCTGCAAGCAAACTGGGACCGAATCATCAACGTCCGCGCGACACTGCAAGGTCTGGCAGTGGCGGCCTTGTGCGTGGCGCTGATGGCCTGACACGCCCGGCTCAAGCCCACCCAACCGACTTCCACCGAGGAGAGCGGTCTTCGATGTTTCAGCTCAGGATCTACACCCTGCGATCACCAGAAGCCCTGCAGCACTACGCGACAGTTCACCTGGGCCCGCCATTTGGAAACCTTCCCGGCATTCGGCGTCACCACCCACGGTGTGTGGACCGAGGCAAGCGGCGGCGCGAATCGACTCGTCGCGCTGATCGGCTATCCGCCGGGCAGTGACCCGACACCGTTTTCACCCATTCACTAGCGAAACTCAGAAGGGCTCGAAATGACCACCCCCGCCATCGTTGGCTACGTTCTCGCCGGACTCCTCGCCGCGGGCATCATCTTCATCGGCGCACGCTTTCTCGTCGCGCCGCGCGTCGCCGCCGCCGGCTACGGCGTGCTACCGGATCTGGACGAGCCGGGCGCGGGCGCCTATTTGAGCGTCAAGGGCGTGCGCGACATCGCGACCGGGCTGTTCGTCATCATCATGATGGTCGCAGGCGCGACCCATCTGGTCGGCTGGGTGATGTTGGCCGCCACCGTCATTCCGCTCGTCGACGCCGCCATCGTGCTACGCAACGGCGGCTCGAAGTCGGTCGCCTGGGGAGTCCATGGCGTGACCGCCGCCGTCATGCTCGTCACGACCGCGCTCCTGCTTGCCCCCTAGGAACGACTGGGCTCGTCGCCTGCGACTCGCCCTCGGCAACTGCTGGCCGCCCCGCCGGACGTGTGGCAGCGGAGTGATGCAGTGTGGTCATTGGCCGCAGGCAGGGGAGAGGCACGGGCCCATGGTTTTCGGCCCCGCCTGCGATGCAGCCTTACCCCGCTGCAACCCCGTCCGGGGGAACCTGGACCACCGGGACACTTGCCGTGGGAACGCATCCGGTCGCTGCCGCGGCGGTAAATACGAGCATCGCCGCAACGACGGCGTTCGTGGCTAGACGAGACATGGCGACTCCGTTCATCCGACTCCTGTCGAGACTCTAGACGCGACCGGCATGTATTTCAACTGCTATTGAAATATAGCCGGATTCCCGGCATAGTTCCTATCCGGACCGATCGATCGGTCCCGCAGCGGGAGAAGGTAATCACTTGGCATCAAAGGTTCCACCGCCCCAGGTCGCGCGAGCCGTCGAACGGGCCCGCCACCACCTGTCGCGGCTGCGCCAGCGCTCCGCTCCGCCTGCGGCGGTGATGATGGAATTGATTCTGAACGCGTGGGTGGCTCAGGCGATCACGACCGCGGCGGACCTTGGCGTGGCGGACGCCCTGGCAGGTGGCCCTCTGTCCGGCGAGCAACTGGCAGAGAGGGTCGGCGCGGACGCCGACGCACTGAGGCGACTCATGCGCGCGTTGATCGGCATCGGAATTTTCCGCCAACACGGCGACGGGCGCTACGCGCTGACCCCGCTCGCGGCAACCCTGCGCACCGACGCACCCGTGTCAATGGCCGGGATGGCGCGGTGGGTCGGGTCGCCTCAGCATCGCGAGCACTGGAGCCACCTCACCGACGCGATCCGGAACGGGAATCCGGTGGTCCCAGCACTCCGCGGCAAACCGGTATTCGAATACCTGGCCGACGAAGCGGAACTGGGTGGGATTTTCAACTCCGCCATGACCAATGTGTCCGAGTTTGCGATCGCGCCTTTGACCGCGGCCTACGACTTCAGTGCATTCGGCACGATCGTCGATGTCGGGGGCGGACACGGTCGGCTGCTGGCGGCGATTCTGGAGGCGGCCCCGAATTCCCGCGGCGTGCTGTTCGATCTTCCGGAGGTCGTCGCGGACGGCCCAGAGCTGTTTCGCAAGTACGGTGTGGCCGACCGCGTCCGGATCGAAGAGGGGTCGTTCTTCGATTCCGCTCCGGAGGGCGGCGACGCATATGTGCTCAAGAACGTCATTCACGACTGGCCCGAGGATGACGCGGTGCGCATCCTGAAGAACATTCGCGTCGCGGCCCGCGCCGGCGCGCGACTGTTGCTCTGCGAGTTCGTCATTCCCGGCCACGATCGCGACTTCCACGGCAAGTGGGTGGACCTCGAAATGCTGGTCGTCGCCGGCGCGCGCGAACGCACCGCGGACGAGTACGGCCGGCTGCTCGACGACGCCGGCTTCCGGTTGAACCGCGTCATCGACACCGTGTCGCCGCTCAGCATCGTCGAGGCGACCGCGGTGTAGCCAAGGCCCGCGACGGCCGACCGGCACATGCTCGCTCACCGTCCGGGCTCGAACTCTTAACTTTCGGCCCGGCGCAGACCCGACGCCGATGCCGGGTCCACCGGCTCATGCTGACTGGCGTTTTAGGCGATTCTGCGTCCACTTTGCTGAAAAGGCGCTGACGTTTCTCTGGCATCAGCGATAACGGTCCCGGTGCCGCCCGGTTCTGCCAAGATTTACACGTCATACCGCGGGCTGGAGGGGGCGCGTTGCGGTTTCTGAGCCGCCGCACGGGTTACGGGCTGTCTGCCGTCGTCGTTGCTGCGGCAGGATTCAACGCGCTCGGTTTGTGGGGAGTGGCGACGGCACAGCGGGTGCAGTTCGTCCTCGAGGCGACGTTGTGCGTTGTGGCGCTACTGGCCGGGCTGCTTGTCCTTCGGCGGGTGGCCGGCCTCGCGCGGTGGTGGCGGGTGACCCTCCTGACGGCCATCGCCACCTTTCTGGCCGCTGAGGCCCTCTCTCAGCGACTCCGGGCGGCCGATAGCGGCGCGACCGCACCGCCGTCAGCGGTCGTCGGCTATTTCGTTGCCGGACTGCTGTTCGGTGTGGCGATAGTTCTGCTGGTACGGTCCGGCCACCGGGCGCCGGCGCGAACTTGGGTGTGGGGACGGCAGCGCGTAATTACCGCCGGCCTTGATGGATTGTTGGCGACACTGGCGTTCTTCCACCTGGTCTATGTCGCCCGGCTCGGGGCCATGCATGGAGCCGCGCTGCCCAGGTCGACCAACACCGCAGTCGTAACCGGTATCGCGGCGGTCGAGCTCGTCGTGGTGGTGAGCGCCCTTCTGCTGGCGATGTGGTATCCGCCGTATCGGCCGGGCCGGACGAATTACATGCTGCTTGCCGCCGCGGTGATCACCCTGACGTCTTCGGACCGGCTGCTGGCCTACCTCCGCAGCGTCGAAGTGGCGCAGCTCGACTTGTGGGTCGGCACCGGATTCGTCATGGCTCCGCTGCTGATCGCATGGAGTTTGCTGGATTTTCCTCCACGCGCGCGCCCCGAGCACGACGACGAAATGCCGACCAACTGGGCGCAGCTCACCCTGCCCTACGTGGGGTTCATGGGCAGCACCGCTCTCGTCACCTTCCACGAGCTCATCGGACGCCGGGTCGACCCCGTCTTCATCGGCACCTACGTTGCGATGGCCGTGCTTGTCTCGACCCGATACTTGGTGGCGATGCGCGTGCAGCGGATGCTCACCGAACAGCTCATCGACGCCAAACGCCGCCTCGCCCATCAGGCTCACCACGACCCGTTGACCCACCTACCCAATCGATTGTTCTTGGCGCAGCGGCTGGACGATGCGATACGCGACGGACCGTTCGTGCTGATCTTCGTCGACATCGACGATTTCAAAGAGGTCAACGACCGATTCGGGCACGCCGCCGGTGACGAGCTGCTGTGCGCGATCAGTGCACGGCTCAGGAGTTGTCTTGGTGCCGACGACACGCTCGCTCGTGTCGGGGGAGACGAGTTCGCCATCCTCATCTCGGGCGTCGTGGAGGCACCCGAACTCGTCGCCGACCAGCTGCGGGTAGCGCTTCGCAGCCCGTTCTCGGTACACGGGACGTCGGTGCGGGTGCGCGCCAGCATGGGCCTGGTCAGTCCCGGATGCGACGGCCAGCATCGCACCTCCGATGATCTACTGAGGCAGGCCGACATCTCGATGTACACCGGAAAGCGGCTGGGTAAGGACACCGCGGTGGTCTACCGGCCGGCGTTCACTGTCGCCGAGGATTTTCCGACCGCGCTTCGGCAAGCCAAAGGTGGTGCTCCACAAGGCTTTCGGCTGAAATACCAACCCATCGTCGGTCTTCCACAGGGCAACCCGGTCGCCGTCGAGGCGCTTGCGCGCTGGACCACACCGAGCGGCATACAGATTCCTCCCCAGACCTTCGTTTCCCTGGCCGAAGCCAACGGCATGGGGGCAGAACTCGATGCCCTGGTCCTCGATCGGGCCTGCGCCGACATCCAATCGTCCGGCCTTGGCTTGGACGTTCATATCAACATCGGCGCCGCGCGGTTGGGCAGCGTCGATTTCGAACGGGTCATCAGCCGCACGCTTGCCCGGCACGGGCTGCCGCCGCAACGAGTCGTCCTGGAGATCACCGAGACGGTTCCCATAGTGGATCTCGCCGACGCCGCGGCGGCCATCAGACGCCTGAAAGACCTCGGCATCAGAGTAGCCTTGGACGACTTCGGCGCCGGATACAATTCGCTGACCTATTGGCACGAGTTGCCGGTGCAGATTGTGAAGCTCGACCGCGGGCTGGCGATGGGTGTCGAGCCGGGACGAAACCTGACGCTGTATCGCTCAGTCATCGGGCTCTGTGAAGCCCTGGGCCTCAACGTTATTGCTGAAGGAATCGAAACCGCCGAGCAGGCTGAGACAGTCTTCATGGCCGGATGCGGCTTGGCGCAAGGCCATCTGTTCGGTCGGGCCACCGACCTGACTGACATCGTCGCGCCCTAGCCGCCGGGCGTCGGCAATCGACTATCGGGGATCGAAAGCGGAGCCGTAGCGGCTACTTGGCGTCATCGCCCGGCCGCCGATTGACGTCCACCCGGTGCGGCGCTGCCGATCACGACGCGATGAACGCGAGCAGGTCCGGGTTGAGGACATCCGCGTGCGTGGTCAGCATGCCGTGGGGGTAGCCGGCATAGGTCTTCAACACGCCGTTCGGAAGTAGGTCGACCGCTCGGGGCACCGC
Organism: Mycobacterium paraseoulense; assembly: GCF_010731655.1. Taxonomy (NCBI): domain Bacteria; kingdom Bacillati; phylum Actinomycetota; class Actinomycetes; order Mycobacteriales; family Mycobacteriaceae; genus Mycobacterium; species Mycobacterium paraseoulense. The sequence continues at coordinate 1,065,463 of NZ_AP022619.1, forward strand.
GCTGGCGAACGGAACGATCTGGTCGTCATCGCCGTGCATCACCAGGACGGGGACGGTGATCTTCGTCAGCTCCTCGGAGTAGTCCTGCAGCCAGGACACCACCGTCTCGTAGTGAGCCTGGGCGCTGCCGGACATGCCCTGACGCCACCAGTTCGCGATGACCGCCTCGGAAGCCTCCGCACCCGGGCGGTTGAATCCGTAGAACGGCCCCTCTGGCACCGCGCGGAAGAACTCCGACCGATTTCCCAAGACCCCCGCGCGCACCGCGTCGAACCACTCCTGGGGTTGCCCGCCCGGATTGTTCTCGGCCTGCATCATGCTCGGGGTCGGGGAGGACACCAGTACCGCCTTGGCGACGCGCTCCTGGTGGCGCGCCACGTAGCAGGCCACTTCAGCGCCGCCGGTGGAGTGCCCAATGTGGATGGCGTCGCGCAGGTCGAGCCGCTCGGTCAGCGCGGCCAGATCGGCCACCCAGTGCTCGATGTCATTGCCGGTGCCGACCTGCTCGGATCGGCCATGCCCGCGCCGGTCATGAGCGATCACCCGGTAGCCCTGAAGCAGGAAGTACATCATCTGCGCGTCCCAGTCGTCGGCCGTCAGCGGCCAGCCATGACTGAAAACGATCGGCTGGCCAGAGCCCCAGTCCTTGTAGAAGATTTCGACGCCGTCCGACGTGGTGATGGTAGGCATAGTCGTTTCCTATCACAGTCGCCTCTTTCGGGCGCTCCCGCGATCTGTGAACGCCAGTGTGACCGCCAGGTTGACATGGGAGCCAGGTGCGCCGTCCGCCGGGAAAGATGGCGCGAATCGTCAACCGCATTGGGACCACAGAGCCGGAACCCCTTGGGCTGCAGTCGAATAGAGCTACGCGGCGGGGTCGTGCAGTGTCAGACGCGAACTCGCAGTTCTTATTGTCACCCGCCATATACCTTCGAGGTGCCTATGCCGCATTGGTGGGGCAGGCGCGTGCCAAGGCGGCCATCTCGTCGCCGAACTCCTGGTTGACCCGGGCCACCGCTTTCGCCGATGGCGGCAATTGCGCTTTCAGCGGGTCTTGCTTGCCCAGGTCGTCGTTCATCTGGTTGGCGTCTTCAATGAATTCGCGCGCCAGCGCCGCAGCCCGCTGCGCGTGGCCCGACAGGCCAGGCGCGGTCACCTGGTCGGCTCGCCGCTGGAGGCCGTCGAGCCATGCCTGATAGTCGGCGTCAGCGGGTACCGAGTTTTGTTCGTAGGAACCCGGCGGCGCGAACCGTGTCTTGGCTTTCAACGAGGCCTGCATGTCGCGATTGAAATCGATGAATTGCCGCACACTCCAACAAGGTTGCGCCCGCTCATCGATGCGCCACGCAACGAACAGACCCGCGGCGGCCACGGCCGCGCACCATATCGTCAGCAACCGCCGGGCGGTCCTGCGTGTACGGAGACTGTTTGCGGCCACGCGATCAACCTAATCGTTGACCGTGCCGCGCGGAACCACGTCGTCGGCGATCAGCCGTCCTCTGTCAACCGCCGGGGACGGCAGGTGTCATGGGCGGTCGGTGTCACTGCGTCGCGACGCAGCCGGCGGGCGCCGTTCCGTTACGCGTGGGGGCAGAAGATGCCCAGGATCTGTTGGCAGTTGTCCTTATTGATGAGCCCAGGCGGCGGCGGGGGCGGCGGTGCCGGCGGGTTGTCGCCGTCCCAAATGTTCTGGGCGACGTTGCCCTGCCCGAAGTAAACGTAGTAGTAGGTGTGGCAGATGTTGTTGTCCCAAATGACCGGATTGGTGACGTGGTTACCGGTCGGCGGCAGAGGTTCCCCTGGGCACCAGCGGTGCGGACCGCCATCGGCGTTGGCGGTGCCCGCGGCGAGCCCGACACCCGCGACCCCCAAACCGCCGGCCACCAGGGCGGCGGTCGCTAACCGCACGATTCGTCGCATCATGATTGCCTTTCCGTCGGGTGCGCGCCCGTGGTGGGCCGCTTTCGAGTTGAAGTAGATAACGTGGCCGTCGCTACCAATCCCAATCTCGGCCTTGGTGCCGCCATGGTCGGCACCCGCGCTCGGCTATAGGAGGCACCATCAGTTGCTGCCGGTCCGCTTGCGAATTCCTTGCGGTGGGCGAGCGCCCGGTCGGCCGGAAATCCAACCCATTTCGCCGCCACGGCGAGGTAGGGGCGCCGTCAGTCGGAGGGATGGTTGGCGCGGAGCACGACTCTGTGCTGTGACCGTTAAGGATCGTTACCGCAATCGTGATTTGCGCACTCCTATCATTGGGTTTACGAGAAACCCGACGCTTTCCAACTCAAATACGCCGATCGGCGTCCGCAAGCCTGGAGGGCTGATATGACGAGCGCAATCGCCGCGCACGAGCCAATCGAGAAATACGCGTCGCACGCGCACGACGATGCTGCTTTGGCGGTAGCGAGCGTCAACGGTAGTGCCTGGCGAGGGCACACTGTTCCCGCCGAATTGAAGCCGCGCTGGCGACCCACGGAAGAAGAGATCGTGCGCGCGGCGATCACGGTGATTTTGGTAGCCCTGGCGGCGGTGATCGGCGTCGCGGCGGTCGCGATCTTGACAATGGGCTAGTAGCGGCACTGCTTAGGTTGCTTCCACCGCTGCAACTGCGAGTCCGCGACCTTGACGACCTCTGTATCCGTTATGCTGCCGATACTTCCGGAATGTCGGTGCGCAGTTCGCTTGCGAATAATTTTGCAGAGGACGGCTCTCAGCATTGCCCAGATTGACGTCCGCCGGTGCAGCTACAGTTGCGCTGCTACTTCTTGTCGCTAGCACGCCGTCCACCGCCTGCGGCCATCAACCCCCAGCGATACCGGCTGCCTCGGTCAACTCAACCACCACGCCCACCGCGCAAAGCGACTCATTGACGTTGGCCGGCAAAGCTTCCCCACTGCACGACGTCCAATGCCGCGGCAGCATGGGCGACGCGGTGCTCGTCACGGCCAAAACGCAGTCCGGCGACAGTGTCATCGTCGACGCCGCGGGCGGCAAGCTCGAAACTCTGGACTTCAGCGCCGATGGCATCGCCTACTTCTGGGAGCCGACATCGACTGGGGGAGCGCCGACCCCAACGCTGACACACGACGGTGACAATTACACGGTGACTGGGAAGATCAAACAGCTTCACGACTACACCAAGCTCACTGATTTCACGTTCAGAGCGACCTGCCCGCATTGAGCATCCACGCCCATGCGCATGTTCCTCGACCACGGCGGCCCGGTCGCCGAACCGTCGTAGGACCATCAGGGTTGATTCATTGATGAAACCTTGTCGTCCCGACGGCTCATTCCCGCGCGCTCTGGAAGGCGGTGCGGCAAGGGGCCGCACGAGGCAGCACTAGTTCCGGCGATTGGGTAAATACTGAACGGTACTGATGCACAACAGCATTCGCCATTCGAACATAGTGGATCGGATGCCGAGGCTACCTCGGTCGGGCATCGCCCAGAGCCAGATTAGACGCGTTGCGGGGCAAAGAATTGGACAGTCTCGACGAGCTCGTCGGGCGCCTCCCAGTTCAGCAGGTGTCCGGCGTCGGGCACCGAGACGAGTCGCGCACCGGGAATGCCCTCGGCGAGCCGGCGCGAATGGCTGAGCGGCGTCGTGCGATCGGCGGTGCCGACCATCACCACCGTCGGTGTCGTGATCTCGCCCAGCCGCGGGTAGCGGTCCTCACGCGAGAACGCCCGTACGATCGGCAGTAGTGGCCCGTGGTGCTGCATGTGCCGGTTGAAGAATTCGACGAACACCGAGATCATGGCCGGCGATGGGCGCGCTCCGCACTGCGCGGCACCGAACAGCGTCGCGACCGTACTGTTGCGCATTAACCGCTGCATGATGCCCAGTTGCAGCAACGGGATCTGCAACCGGTTCTGCGGCGCCTCGTCCAGGATGCGGCCCGCCCAGGTGGCGAACAAGATGAGACCGCGCAGCCGGGCCGCCAAGCCGACGTGATCGAGCACCGCGCGGATGGTAACGAACCCGCCCATCGAGTGGCCAACAAGGACCGCGTCGCGAAGATCGAAATACTCTGCGACTGCGGCCAAGTCGGCCGCCATAGGCTCCGATCCGACTCCGTCGGAGCCGAGGGTCGAGCGACCGTGGCCGCGCTGGTCGAACGCGATGACGCGAAACCCCTGGGCCTGCAGTTCATCCCACACAAGGTTCCACTCCACGACGTTAGCGCTGTAGCCGTGGACCAGGAGCACCGGCGGGCCCTCGCCGGCCACCAACGCATGCAGCACGGTACCGTCAGGGCGCGAGATCGTGACGCGCTTCCCGGTGGGCTCGACGATCAGCCGTTCACGGGGGACGGGGTCGGGGTTTCGCCCGATGCGAATGGTGATCTCCCGTCCCGCGGCCCAGCTCACCACCGCGGTCGCCCCGAGCGCGACCCCCGCCGCCACCCCTGTTCTCACCCGCGATCCCTCCAACCGGCAGCGTCGCCCGCCGACACGTTACCGTACGCGCGTGTTCGTGGCCCCGTGCAGAGATTTCACCTCGACCGCATCCTGCACCTGGAGATCACTGAAGAGGTCTTTCCCGAACGGGATCCTGCGGTGCTCGACGCGGATCTGTCGCGGTGGCGCACTCGCAGGCTCGGGTGACGCCCGAGAACACCGCCAGGCCCGATGCGACCCCGACAGCTCGATAGGCGAGAACTGTTGGGCGCCAAAGCAATACGCAGTGCGTGCGCGGTAACCCGCCATATTCGACTCTGCCGTGTGCCTACCTGTTGCGGTGTGTTGACGACGCCTCGAAACCACCCCGGAACGACGCTGGGCATGCCCGACATGGGGGCCACGGAAACCGCCTGCTCAATCAAATCTGGGCGGAACGAACGACTCCCGAAGGGGCGGGTACGCGTCCGGTGAATCAGCTGTCAGGCGTCTCGCAGAAACTGGCGGCGGCAGGCAGCCAGGCCGGGATCGGAGGCGGTGTCGGCCCGGCGGGATCGGGGTCCGTCCACCGGTCGCCCCAAGCCGCCAAGCTTGCGAGTACATCGACCAATGCCATCCCTCGGTCGGTCAGGACATACTCATAGCGAGCCGGTTCGGTTTGGTATGGCCGACGTTCCAGGATCTCTCGCTCGACGAGTTCGGCCAGTCGGCGGCTCAGCGTGTGGTCGCTGATCGGTAGGCGACCTCGGAAGTCGTCGAAGCGGCGAGCGCCGCCGAGCGCCTCGCGCACGATGAGCAGGGACCACCGTTCGCCGACGACGTCCAACGCGCGCGCTGCGGGACAGTTGTCGGCAGCAAGGGAGTTCCGCATTGCTCCACGATAGCAACTTCCATTATGGAAGCAACCGCGCTACGCTCGGGATGACTTCCACTTTGGAAGTAATCAGGACAAAGGCGGAAAGAACCTCGTGAACAGCAAGACTGTCAAGATTCCGGTCCTCGGCGACCACCTCGTGAACACCTTCCTTGTGATCGGCCGGCGCCCAATTCTCGTCGATTGCGGAATGCCTAACAGTGCCGACCGCATTTGGAACGGCGTCATCGCTGCCGGTGTCGACCCAACTGATCTCGAAATGATCGTCATCACTCACGGGCACGTCGACCATTTCGGTGCTGCTGCTGAACTTCAGGCGCGAACCGGCGCTCCCGTGGCGGCTCACGAGGGCGATCTGGCGGCATACCGCGCCGGGCACTCCGACCGTTCTCAGCGCCAACCGATCGGACTGTTCGGACACGTCTTTACCCGGACGCCGCCGCCTAACGAAGTGACTCGACCGTTGCACCCCGATTTCGTACTGACTGGCGATTACCGTCTAGACGACCACGGACTCGACGCCCGCATCATTCACACTCCCGGCCATACCGCAGGCTCGGTGTCGATCCTGCTCGATGAGGGCGACTTGATCGCCGGTGACATGCTTACCGGCGGCTTCCTCGGTCTGCTGCAGTACCGCCCGTCCAATCCGCCATTCCACGATGACCCGGATCAGGCCCTCGACAGCCTGCAGGCGGCGTTGCGTATGGGTCCGCACACCTTGCACATCGGACACGGCGGCCCAATGCCCGCCGCCGATGTGCAACGCTGGCTGGATCGTCAACTGAGCCACCGGGCCCGCCGTCATCGCCGAACGACCACGGCTTAACGTGGCACTTGCGCACGGAGTTCGATCGCGCCGGGTCGACATGGAGGGTCATTCCCATCCACTGTCCTCGAAACGCGCCTCCGGCAGGGGAGCGGCGCGGCGAAACGGAAGGCTTCATCACGGTCGCTACGGCCACGGGCGCGGCGGCCGTACCTGGACTGTGTGTCGCGCGGCGCTGAGCTGAAACTGGCGACCAGCGTGGCATCTACGGCAATTACCCGCCCGCGGTCTGACTTAATGCCAGCGCAGCGGCAAACTCGACAGCCGGACCGCATCTTCGAGGATAACCGGCGGCACGGACTCAGCATCTAACCCGAACGCGGGGATCGTGCGTAACCATTCGCCGACCAACACAGTCAACGCTGTTTTCGCCAGACTGACGGCCACGCAGCGGTGCGGGCCCCCGCCGAACGCCCAGTAGTCCGCCCGCGACCCGTGGCCGTCCGCGATGTCTTCTTGGATGGCCGCCCCTACGCACAGCCCGACCCGGGCCCCTGCCGGTATCTCGACACCCGCCACGGTGACGTTCTGAGCGGCCCTGCGGATAATCATCGGGGCCGGCGGCTCGCGGCGCAGCACGTCTTCGACGAATCCTTCAATCCCTGCTGGGTTTTCGCGCAGCGAAGCGCATAGCCGCGGGTCGCGGGCAAGGTCAAGAAACACGAAACCCACCGCGCTCCTAAACGGCGTAATGCCCGCAGCGATCAGCATCTCAACTACCGCGCACGCGTCAGCGTCGTCGAACCCATCGTCACCGGCAACCAACCCGGACATCACACCCGCAATATCAGGGCTGGCGCGGCGCTGCGCGAAAGCCTCCGCCAAATAGGCGAGCATCTCAACTTTTTGCACCACATCCTCGAAACGGACACCTTCGACCGTCAGAGGCGCCCGCTGGATCGCCCAAAGCGCTTTCTCCCAGCGCAGCAACCTATCCCCGTCTTGCGGCGGCAACCCCAACACTGTGAGAAGAACCTGAGCCGCGAATGGCTCCGCAACGTCGGCGATCACCTCACAACTACCCTGCGCGGCCACCGCTTCGACCACCGCCGCGGCCTGATCTTGCAACGCGGGTTGCATCTCTTTCACCGCGCGGGAACTCAATAACGGCTGCAAGATTGCGCGCCAACGCGCATGGTCCGGCCGATCCAAAGCGTTAAGCGAAAATACTTCCGGGTTACGCAGCGCTGCGAGCACGTCATCGGCCCGTGTCAGGCAATAGCCATTCATAAACACGCCGTCCTCGATCAACACGACCGGCCCGCGCTTGCGCAGCGCGTCCCAAAGCTCGCTGCGATCCTCTGTGAAGAAATCAGGCAGCAACTTGTCGCCGATCGGTGAGAGGTGATCTATCCCAGGCCGCACCTGCGCCGGCACACTCACACATCGCCGAAGTACTCGCGGATCTGGTCGAACTCGTCCAACAGGTACAGCCGCTCACGCGCACGCCGCTCCCTCCGTGAGGCAACCCGGCGCGCCCAAACTCACTCCCGGAGATCCAGCTCACACATCCGGCCTTCAATGCGCCACCGGTCCCATGACGCCTGCATGGTGTCGATCAACCGTTGCCGCACACCGCTCGTAGTCGACAGCCGGCGCGGCATCAGGCGCCCCTCCCGCGCCAGCGGATAATCGCCGCACGGCGGCCCTGATTTACGCCACCCACCGTACCCGACGCCTCGGGAACATCGGTCTTGATCCGCGCCAACGTCTGGTTGATCGCCGAGCGCAGTTGCCGAAGCTGGTTTCGAAAAGGGCAGTCCAGTTCGATCCCGCTTTCAGGGGAGAGGGTGGTGGTCGATAAGGAGACTGGCGATGATTCATCAGATGCACCATGCAGTGCCCAACTTGACATAATGTCGCTTATCGGCACAACGGTTACCAGGCACCCCAGACGAAGGGACACTCGCACGCCATTCCGGCGACACTCGCACGCATTTCCCATGTCGTGCAAACCACGACTCGGAGCGCTCGATGACCAGCTATGGCGGCCGAAGACAACAAGCGGCCCGATTGGGCGGCTAGCCCGGCCACGGATGCGCCCGGCCCCTCTTCCACGCGGGCAGCCTCGATACGTCACGGTGACGAATTGAACACCGCCCCAGCGGTATTGGCGGTGCGGGCTCAACCGCCTCACCATCGCACTGCGCGGCCGCCCAACCGCCGATCGCCGCACCGGACCCGCACGCGGTGATCAAGCGCCGGCCGTTCACGCCCCGAACGCCATGACGCGCTCGTGTACCGCGTGGGCCGCTAGGCCCCCGCTCTCGCGTAGCGGCATGACGGTCAAGCGCCGACGTAAACCCAAACGCCAGGATTGGGTCGGCCAGCCGCCGCACAACGGATGCAGCCAACGTCCGCGCGCATGCCCGCATTACGTCACTGTGACGAATTATGCACTGCCCCAGCGGTATTGGTAGTACGGTTCACCACTCCGAGCGGCGGCACGTTGGCGTGTCCAGTCCCGACGTCACATGATAGGTGAACCAGTCAGCACAAGCGTCAGGAAGAGTTGACCCCATGGACGGTCTCGAGATGGCCACCGCCGAGCGGACAGACCTGGCCGATCTGCTGGCGACTCTGACGCCCGAGCAGTGGGAGGCGCAGTCATTGTGTGAGCGCTGGCGGGTGCGCGACGTGGTCGCTCATGTGATGAGCTTCGACGGCGTCAGTCTGCTCGGCATGATTGGCCGCGTCATCCGCGGTCGGAGCATTGACGCCAATCAAGTGTGGGTCGACGAACTCGCATCGCTCAGCACCGAACAGCTCCTCGACCGGCTGCAGGCTCGGCTGCGGCCGCAGGGGCTGGCCACGACATTCGGAGGCCGGCTCGCGCTGCTCGACGTCACCATCCATCATCAAGACATCCGCCGCCCGCTCGGTTTGCCGCGCCAGATCCCGGCCGAACGGCTGCGTTGTGTGCTGCGTGACAGCCTGCGCACCCCTGAGCTGCCTGGGTGGCACCTCGCCCGCGGCGTACGCCTGACAACGACCGACCTGGACTGGAGTCACGGCAGGGGGCCAGAGCTGACCGGACCGGCGGAAGCCGTGCTGATGGCGGTCTCCGGTCGGCACAGTGCCATCGTGGAGTTGGCCGGTCCCGGGCAGCGGGTGCTGGCCCGGCGCCTCGTGCGCCGACAACGCCGGACTCATGATCGGGCGCGGTCTCGTCCGCGGTAGTCCGGGGCTGGTCAGAGGCCACACCGTGCCCCGGATTCAATGAGAACGGACAGTCATGTCGCTACGTAGTCCGGCCGGTCAGTCGCCGGGCGGCGACCAGTGCACCACCTTGGTGGCCGTCATCTCGTCGAGAAGCTCGGGGCCGAAGCCGAAGCCCGTGCCGCTGGCACGCCGCGGTTCGGCCGCTCCGCCGGGCGCCCCGCCGAAGACGGCGTTGACCTTCACGGTACCCACCGGAAGGCTGCGCCACGCCTCCTGTGCATGCGCCATGCTGCCGGTCAGTACGGTGGCGGCCAGGCCGTAGCGGTCATCGGCGGCTTCGGTCAACGCGGCGGCGAAGTCCGGCACGACCCGCACCGGCGCGATCGGGCCGAACGTCTCCTCGCGCATGATCTGCATGTCGGGTGTGCAGTCGGTCAACACCGTGGGCGGGTAAAACGAGCCCGGTCCGGGTTTGGGCTCGCCGCCGACCAAAATGTGGGCCCCGGCCCGCGCGGCATCTTCGACATGTGCGTGCACGTGCTCACGGTGCCGCTCGTCGACCAGCGGTCCGATGCGGTCGGCCCATGAGATCGCCTCGTCGACCAACGCGTTGAGGAACGCGTCCGCGATCGATTGCACGACATACACCCGCTCCACCGAGACGCAGATCTGTCCGGCGTTCGCGAACGCACCCAGCGCGGTCTGGCCGGCCGCCCACGCCGCGTCCACGTCGGCGTCGACGATCAACGCGTCATTCCCGCCATTCTCGAGCAGCGCCTTGGCGCCGCGCTCGGCGCAAGCCCGGGCGATCTGTCGGCCGGTGACGCTGGTGCCTACGTGTGCGACGACATCGACCAACTCCGCGGCGGCCAGGTACTCCCCGACCGTCCCGTCTCCATCGACGATCTCGAGGACACCGTCGGGCAGCCGGGCGGCCAGCAGCTCGGCGAAGCGCCTGCCGGTTTGTGGCGACCGCTCGCTGGGCTTGTGCACGACGGAGTTTCCGGTCACGAGCGCGGCACCGAGCAGCCCGGCCGCCACCGCGACGGGATCGTTCCACGACGTGATCACCGCGACCACCCCGCGCGGCTGCGGAACCATCAGATCGGTGGCGGACCATCCCCCCTGCAGGGCGCGCCCGCAGTGCAGCGGCCCGAGTTCGGCGTACTGCAACAGCGTGGCCACTCCGGCGTCCACGCCGGCGCGCGCCTCGTCACGCAACTTGCCGGTTTCCCGCTCGTTGAGTTCGGCGAGTTCGTCGGCGGCGTCCCGAACATCGCCCGCTGCCGCCGCGATCGCGGCGCCCCGTTCGACGGGCGGGGTGCGCGCCCAGGCGCCGGCCGCTGCCGCCGCGCGCCTGACCGCTTCGTCGCAGTCGGCCGGCTCGGTGATGGGCACCTGCGTGACGGTGTCGCCGGTACGCGGGTCCAGGACGCTGATGATCTTGGTAAGGGTCGAAGCCACGCCTGCGGATACCCTGTCACCGGGCCGACCAATCAGCCGCCCCGGACGCGTCGCTGGTCAGTGGGCTGAAGATGCCTCGGGGCAATCCTGGCCCTGTATGGTCAGCGTGTCTGCCGGCTTGAGGGATTGAGGGATCGATGGCAAACAGGTTCCCGGACAATGCCTTTACGTCACGGCAGGCGCTGGATCCGGATCTGCGGAAGATTGCCCGATTCCTGCCGCGCGGATATGCCCTGCACCGGGGACTGAAGGTCCAGCGGGCGATCATGAACTTGTTCGCTAGCGCCGGACGACTGCGCGACGTGCCGGAGGCGACGGTCAACGAGCACGTCACCGTTCGCCTGCATCGTCCGGTCGATCCGCCGAGTCAGGCACCGGCCCTGCTGTGGGTCCACGGCGGGGGCACGATCATGGGCCACGCCTCCCAGGACGACAAGTACCTTCGCAAGCTCGCCGGCCGCACGGGCATCACGGTCGCGGCGGTCGAACACCGACTCGCCCCCGAGCATCCCTATCCGATACCGATCGAGGACTGTTATGCGGCGCTGCTGTGGCTGGCGCGCCAACCCTGGGCCGACCCGGCGCGGGTCGCCGTCGGCGGCGCCAGTGCCGGCGGGCATTTCGCGGCCGCGCTGGCGCAGCGGGCGCACGACCGCGGCGACGTCAAGCTGGCCTTCCAGATGCTGGTGTACCCGATGCTGGACGATCGGACCGGCGCCCAACACAGCGGCCAGAAGCGCATCATGTGGACCGAGACCGACAACCAACTGGCGTGGCGCTGGTACCTCAACGGCGCCGACCCGGAAGAGGCCGCTCCGGCACGCCGGCGCGATCTGTCCGGCCTGCCACCCGCGTGGATCGGCGTCGGCACGTTGGACCTCTTTTATGAGGAATGCGTGCAGTACGCGCGACGCTTGCGCGAGGCGGGCGTTCCGGTGCACGAGGAGATTGCCCCGGGCGCCTTTCACGCCTTCGACCAGATCGCCGAGAAGGCGCCGTTGTCGGTCAAATTCTTCGACAGCCAGTGCGAGCACTTGCGGGACGCCCTCGCCGCATCCGCGGCATAGCCGCGAGCCCCGGCAGTTCGAGAGGCGATCGGGTGACCGCAGCCGCGCCTTTTGACTGCAAAGTGTGCAGAATGTGCAACGATGGAGGCCGTGGTCGTCAATCAGATGGGTCTGCGTGAGCGCCGTCGCCGCCAAACGAGCGCTGACATCCGCGACGCCGCGGTGCGCCTCACGCTGGACCGCGGATTCGACAAGGTCACCATCGACGAGATCTGCGCCGAGGCGGGGATATCGACGCGCACCTTCTTCAACTACTTCCCCAACAAAGAGTCGGCGATCGCTTACGGCCCGTCGGACATACCTCCCGAGCTGGTCGCGGAGTTCGTCGCCGCTGGTCCGGCTCCTTATTCGGTGGTGCTGGCGGAGCTGATCACGCTGGCGGCACACCACCTTCGCGACGTGCCGCCCCGCCGCGAACACGCGGCCCACATGTTGGAACTCGCCAAGACCTCCCCCGCCGTGCTGGCGGCGTTCCTCGCAGACCTGGAGCGGTTTCAGACTCACCTGACCGACGTGGTCGCGCGCCGCCAGGGCATGCGGCCGGACGATGAGATCGTCGCGTTGATCGCCGCCCTGGCGCTGACGGCGGTGCGGTCGGGCATCGAACGGTGGTCGAGGGGCGAGGCGGGCGATGACGACGACACGCCGATGCCGCACGTGGAACGCGCCGCCGCGCTGGTCAACAGCATCTTCACCGAGTGATTTGAAACACCGCGAGCAATTGTTGCATGGTGTGCAACATATGCACAGTATGTACTATGCTCTCCTTGCGGCACTCGTTGCTCCTGACCGTCGAACCTGTACCGACCATGGTCGCCGTCGAAACCGTTGCGGTGCACCGTAAGTCGTTGCGCACAACTGACCGCATCATGATCGGATGATGAGGAGGAGTCCCCCAGGTGCAGATATCGAAGGTTGTGCGCACTGCGTGGTTGCCCCTGCTGATCGTCGCGGTGCTGGTGGTCGGCGGCTTCGCCGTCGCAAGGGTCAAGTCCTTCTTCGGCGCCCAGGACACCGGCATCATGACCAGCCCGAGGCTGGATGACTCCAAGCCGTTCAAGCCGAAAGTGGTCAAGTACGAGGTCTTCGGCTCGGCCCGCACCGCCAACGTGAACTACCTGGACCTGTCCGCCGACCCGAAGCGGGTCGACGGCGCGCCGTTGCCCTGGACGCTGGTCCTCAGCACGACCGCCCCCTCCGTCTTCCCGAACCTCTCGGCGCAAAGCGACGGTGATTCCCTCGGTTGTCGCATCACCATCGACGACGAAGTCAAGGCCGAGAACCTGACCAACCGCGTGCACGCCCTGACCTTCTGCATGGTGAAATCCGCATGAGCGCACACCCCGACGACGCCCGCACCGACACCATCCCCGTCGCCCAAGAACCGGTGCGGGACAAGATTCCGCGAATCATCCGAACCTTCGCCGTGCCCATCATCCTGGGCTGGATCGCGATCATCGCGGTGCTCAACGTCGTCGTCCCCCAGCTGGACGAGGTCGGGAAGATGCGCTCGGTGTCGATGGCCCCCGACGATGCGCAATCTGTCGTCGCGACCAAGCGGATGGGCGCGATCTTCAACGAGTACAAGTCCAACAGCTCGGTCATGATCGTGCTGGAGGGCGAAAAGCCGCTCGGCGCCGACGCTCACGCCTACTACGACAAGATGGTGCAGAAGCTCGACGCCGACACCAAACACGTTGAGCACGTGCAGGATATGTGGAGCGATCCACTGACCGGGGCGGGCGCACAGAGCAACGACGGCAAGGCCGCCTACGTCCAGGTGTATCTGGCGGGGAATCAGGGCGAAGCCCTGGCCAACGAATCGGTCGAGTCCGTCCAGAGCATCGTCAAAAGCCTGACCCCACCCAAGGGGGTGAAGGCCTACGTCACCGGCCCCGCGGCCCTGTCGGCGGACCAGCACACGGCCGGCGACCGCAGCCTGCAGCTCATCACCGCGGCCACCTTCACGGTGATCATCGGAATGCTGCTGCTGGTCTACCGTTCGGTCGTCACCGTGCTACTTACGTTGATGATGGTGGTGCTCGAACTGTCGGCCGCCCGCGGAATGGTCGCCTTTCTGGGCTATTACAAGATCATTGGGCTCTCGACGTTCGCCACCAACCTGTTGGTCACGTTGGCGATCGCGGCAGCCACCGACTACGCGATCTTCTTGATCGGCCGATATCAGGAAGCCCGCGCCGTGGGCGAGTCACGCGAAGACGCGTACTACACCATGTACAAGGGCACCGCCCACGTGGTGCTCGGGTCGGGCCTGACCATCGCCGGCGCCACCTTCTGCCTGCACTTCACCAACCTGCCCTATTTCCAGACGCTCGGGATCCCGTTGGCCATCGGCATGGTGGTGGTGGTCGCAGCGGCGTTGACGCTCGGCCCCGCGGTGATTTCGGTAGCGTCGCGCTTCCGAAAGACGCTCGAGCCCAAGCGTGCCCAGCGAATTCGCGGGTGGCGCAAGATCGGCGCCCTTGTGGTCCGGTGGCCCGGTCCCATCCTGGTCGTGACGATCGGGATCGCGCTCGTCGGCTTGCTGACCTTGCCCGGGTACCGCACCAACTATAACGACCGCAACTACCTGCCCGCGGATCTCCCGGCGAATGAGGGTTACGCGGCCGCCGACCGGCACTTCTCGCAGGCGCGGATGAATCCCGAAGTCCTGATGATCGAGAGTGACCACGATCTGCGCAATTCCGCGGACTTCCTGGTCATCGACAAGATCGCCAAGACCGTCTTCCGGGTGCCGGGAATCGCCCGGGTGCAAGCGATCACCCGGCCGCAGGGCACGCCGATCGAGCACACGTCGATCCCCTTCCAGATCAGCATGCAGGGCGTCACCCAGCAGATGAACCAGAAGTACCAGGAAGACCAGATGGCCGACATGCTGCACCAGGCCGACATGATGCAGACGACCATCGACAGCATGGAAAAGATGTCCAGCATCACCGCGCAGATGGCCGACGACATGCATCAGATGGTTAAAAAGATGCATGACATGACCATCGACATCAACGAATTGCGCCAGCACATGGCCGATTTCGAGGACTTCTTCCGGCCCATCCGCAGCTATCTCTACTGGGAACGGCACTGCTACGACATCCCGGTGTGCTGGTCGCTGCGCTCGGTCTTCGACGGCCTGGACGGCATCGACATCATGACCGACGATATCGAGAGCCTGCTGCCGATCATGGATCATCTCGACACGCTGATGCCCCAGATGGTGGCGCTGATGCCTTCGATGATCGAGAACATGAAGGCCATGAAAACGACGATGCTGACCATGTATGCGACCCAGAAGGGCCTGCAAGATCAGCAGAACGAGGCGCAGAAGAACTCCAACGCCATGGGCAAGGCGTTCGATGCGTCCAAAAACGACGACTCGTTCTACCTGCCGCCGGAGACCTTCAACAACGCCGAGTTCAAGAAGGGGATGAAGAACTTCATCTCCCCCGACGGCCATGCAGTGCGCTTCATCATCAGCCATGACGGTGATCCGATGTCGCAAGAAGGCATTTCGCACATCAGCGCCATCAAGAAGGCCGCTTACGAGGCGCTCAAGGGCACGCCGCTGGAGGGCTCCAAGATTTATCTGGCGGGCACCGCATCGATCTACAAAGACCTCAGCGACGGCAACACCTATGACTTGCTGATCGCCGGGATCTCTTCGCTGTGTTTGATTTTCATCATCATGCTACTCATCACCCGCGGCGTGGTGGCGTCGGCCGTCATCGTGGGCACCGTGCTGCTCTCGCTGGGCGCGTCGTTCGGTCTGTCGGTGTTGATCTGGCAGCACCTCATCGGCATCGAGCTGCACTGGATGGTGCTCGCGATGTCGGTCATCATCCTGCTTGCCGTGGGCGCGGACTACAACTTGTTGTTGGTGGCGCGGTTCAAGGAGGAGATCTACGCCGGCCTGAACACCGGGATCATCCGTTCGATGGGCGGCACCGGCTCGGTGGTCACCTCGGCGGGCCTGGTTTTCGCCTTCACGATGATGACGATGGCGGTCAGTGAGCTGACGGTCATCGGCCAGGTCGGTACCACCATCGGACTGGGCCTGCTGTTCGACACCCTCGTCGTGCGGTCGCTGATGACGCCATCGATCGCCGCCCTGCTGGGCAAGTGGTTCTGGTGGCCCCAACGCGTGCGGCAGCGCCCGGTGCCCTCGCCCTGGCCCAAGCCGAGCGACGAGAAGGTGTCCCAGGAAACCGAATCCCTGGCTCCCGCTAGGTAACCCAGTCGGGCTGCCCTGCGGTGTCGACCGCGGAGAAGTCCTTGTGGCCCAGGCCCGCGGTGGTGCCGCCGTCGACGACGAACTCCGAGCCGGTCGAGTAGCTGGACTCGTCGCTGGCCAGGTAGACGACGAGATTGGAGACCTCCTTGGGCTGGGCGATCCGCCCCAGCGCGGTCTGGAAGATGTCCTCGGGGACCCACTCGGTCATCGGCGTCTTGATGAGCCCCGGATGGATCGAGTTCACCCGGATTCCGCTGGGCCCCAACTCTAGTGCCGCCGACTTGGTGAGCCCCCGGACGGCGAATTTGGTGGCTGTGTACCCGTGGCAGGCGATCGTGCCGGCGATCCCCTCGATGGAGGAGATGTTGATGATCGATCCCCGCCCGGCTTCCTTCATGGGCTTCACCACGGCGCGGATGCCGAGGAACACACCCGTCAGATTGATGTCGATGATTCGCTGCCATTCCGACAACGCGTAGTCCTCGAAGGTGCCGATGTTGATGATGCCCGCGTTGTTGACGAGGATGTCGATGCCGCCGAACTCGTTCAGCGCGGTGGCTACCGCCGCGTCCCAGTCCTCGGGCTTGGTCACGTCGAGGCGCAGGTAGCGGGCCGCGTCCCCGACCTCGGCCGCGACCGCCTTGCCCTCGTCGTCGAGGATGTCACCAAACACCACCTTGGCCCCCTCGGCCACCAGCGTCCGCACGTGCGAGGCACCCATCCCCCGCGCGCCCCCACTGATGAGCGCGACCTTGCCGGCCAACCGTTCTGCCACTGCGTACTCCTGTCGTGTGGGTCTTTAGCACCATACAGACGCGGGCAGATGTATGACCAGAGTCTGATTAGCCCACGATGTCGAAGATCGCCGCGGCCGACGTGACGGCCTTGTCCGCGTTCCCCTCGTCGTGCAGCAGCATGCGCACGCCGACGCGTCCCGGGCCGCCCCGATACGCGCTGCCCTCGACGCGGAAGGGGCCCACTTTGCCGCGTGACATGAACATGACGTGCCAGCTGACCACCTGCAGCTTTCGCGTGCCGGCGATGTCGGCGGCGAGATCGATCGCCGCGGTCTCGAGGACGACGTGTTGCGGTCCGATGTGCAGCGCGGCATCCGGGGAAGCGAGTTCGGTACTGAGCTCGGGTAGCACCCAGTAGCCGTCGGTGCGCCTGCTGGCGCCGAAGGCCCGCCAGAGCGGCGGCAGGTCCGGCGAGTCCTCGATCACCAGTTCCGTGCCCGAAACGTCCATCCGGCCCAGGCCTTCCGGCGGAATGCCGATGATCGCCCCCTGCCCCTCGTTGAAGGCGATCACCCGGCCGGGGTTGTCGGCGTCGACGATCTTGCATCGCCCGTAACCCATGGTGCGGCCCTGGTGCACGATGCCGGAGCCGAGGATCTCGACTCGGTTGACGTCGTAGCCGGGGTCGATGATCTGAACCGACGCGATGACCGGGTTGGGGACCGCGACCATGTCCGTCTGGCAGCCCTCCGGGGAGGAAATGGCCAACGGCGCCACCATGATTCCCCCGGCTTCGTTGCGCATGTCCCGGCGGATGGTGACGGTGTCGTCGACCTCTCCGAGGTCCATCGAGGAGTGTTTGCGGCCGATGTAGCGGTAGCTGAGCAGGCCGGTCCAGCGTCGATACAGTTCGTCGCGGTAGGCCTCGGAGTCGCCCGCCAACTCGCGGATGTCACGAAGCTGGTCGCCCAATTCCGGCCCCCTTCAGGCTTTTCCGTGCCGCACCTGGTTGAACGGCACGCCACGGTCGGCGGCGTATTCGCGCGGCAGGTTCAGGACCCGCTCCCCGATCACGTTGCGCGCCATCTCGGTGGTTCCGCCGCCGATGCTGGCGATCTGACGGCCCAGGTAGCGGACGCCGATGTCGAGCAGCCCCGCCTCGTCGTCGACCACGGCCGCCGGGCCCGCGACGGCCAACGCGGTGTCGTTTTCGACGTCGTGCACCTCGGCCATGAACAGCCGGATGATCGATCCCGCGGCGGGCGGCAGGGATCCGTCGGTCACCGCGTGGAAGACATGCTCGCTGAGTTGTCCGTGCACGGCCCGATGGACCAGGGCCCTGCCCACCATCTCGCGGACTCGTTCGCTGCCGGCCTGGTTCGCCTTCTCGGCCACGGCCAGCAGGTCAACCGAAATGTCTTCAGCCTCAGCGATTCCCGGTCCGCTGGTGTATTCCGATCCGTCGCCCATACTGCGGCGTTCGTGGTAGAGCTGGCGCGACGCGACGTCCCAGCCCTTCCCCGGCTCCCCCACCACGGCGTCGTCGCCCACGTCGACGTCGTCGAAGAACTCCTCGCAGAACTCGACCGAGCCGTTGACCTGCTTGATGCGGTTGATCGTGACGCCGGGATGCCGCAGCGGCACCAGGAACATCGTCAGCCCTTCGTGTTTGGGCGCGTTCCAGTCAGTCCGGGCCAGGCACAGGCCGTAGTCGGCGGCGAACGCCCACGTGCTCCACGTCTTGGCGCCGTTGATGACCCACCGCCCGTCACGGCGGTCGGCGCGGGTGAGGATGCCCGCCAGATCTGATCCCCCACTGGGTTCGGACAGCAGCTGCACCAGCACTTCGTCGCCGCGCAACGCGGCCGCGATGTGCGTGCGCTTCTGCTCCTCGCTGCCCATGTCGAGGATCGTCGCGCAGCAGATGGCGAAAGAGGGAACGTTGAGCATCAGTGGCGTCTCGTAGGCCAGCGCCTCGGCATCGAACGCCTTCTTGTATTCGTAACCCAAGCCCAGGCCGCCGTATTCGCGCGGAAAGCAGATGCCGGCGAATCCGCCGTCGTACAGCTTCTTCTGCAGTTCGCGGGCGCGCTGCCAGGAGGTCAGTTCGTCGCGCTGCAGGACCATCGCGTCTCCGGAATCCAGCCGCGGCAGGTTCTCGGCCAGCCACGCCCTGGCCCGTCCCCGGAATTCCTCAACCGACTCCGACGTCACCGGATGACCTCTCATTCGAGCGTCGACCTTGTGCTGGGCGACTGTACAGCAGCGCGCTGAGGCAGTCGAGACCCCGCCCTCGGCGAGGCGGCGCGTCCGCCGTCGGTAGTCTGCGGTCGACTCATGACACATCCCTTCGACGACGCCATCCGCCTCGAAGCGACGAGCACGCACGTGCGGCGCGGGCGCACCCATCCGGAATGGGCCAACATGGTGGGGCCCTTCGGCGGTATCACCGCCGCCGTGATGCTGCGCGCCATCGAGTCGCAACCCGAGCGCGTCGGCGAGCCGCTGGCATTGACGGTCAACTACGCCGCGCCCATCGCCGACGGGGACTTCGACCTCTCACTTCGGGCCGCGCGCACCAACCGCACCAACCAGCACTGGATCGCCGAACTCAGCCAGGACGGCGGCGTCAAGACCACGGCAACGGCGCTGTTCGCTGTGCGCCGCGACGGCTGGGCCGATACCGAGAGTGCCCCGCCGAGCGTGCCGGACCCGGAGCAGCTGCCTGCCACCGATCCGGGCCTGGTGCAATGGACGAGCCTCTATGACATGCGGTACGTCGAAGGTCCGATGCCCGGCAAGAACGGGCAACCCAGCGCCTCCTCGACGACCACCTTGTGGGTGCGCGACCGAGCCCAACGACCCGTCGACTACCCGGCGCTGGCCGCGCTGTGCGACATCTTCTACCCGCGGATCTTCCTGCGGCGCGGCCGCGTCATCCCGGCGGGGACGATCTCGTTGACGACCTACTTCCACGCCGACCAGCAGCAACTCGACGGCTTGGGCAACGACTTCGTGCTGTGCACCGCGCACGCCAACACATTCAGCGGTGGCTACTTCGACCAGAGCGCCGAAGTGTGGGCACGGGACGGAGTGCTGCTGGCCACCACGCATCAGGTCGTCTACTTCAAAGGCTGAGAGGTTTACACTTCGCCAGTGAAACGTCACGCCGGGATGCTCAGGGAAAGAATCGAGGCGCAATGACCGAGCGTGCGGAGCCCAGCGTCACCGAAGCGGACGCCGGCGCGCTGCTGGCCATCGAATCCATCAAGCAGCTCAAGGCCCGCTACTGCCGGCACCTCGACGCCAAGGACTGGGCGGCGTGGCGAACCATCTTCACCGATGACTTCGTCAGCGACACGGCCGAGGCCGGCGGCAAGGTGATCGACGGTGCGGACGAGTTCGTGACCTTCACGCGCAGGGCCCTCGGGCGGCCGGGCCAGGCCACCGCCCACCAGGTGCATGCCCCCGAAATCACGCTCACGTCCCCGACGACCGCGCGCGGCGTGTGGGCGCTGCAGGACGTGGTTCGATTCGGCCCCGGCGTGACCCTGGTGGGCTACGGCCATTACCACGAGACCTACCAGAACATCGCCGGGCAGTGGTTCATCAAGAGCTCCAAGCTAACTCGACTGCGAGAGGATATCGTCACTCCCGTGTTTTCCCTCTACGTCTCTGACCGAATCCGCCGGACGATCGGCCGAGTCGCCAATGTGGTGATGAGCCGATGACGGCCTCCACCGTTCTGGTCACCGGCGCATTCGGACAAATCGGCAAACGTTGCACGCAGATCCTGCTGGACCGCGAACGCACCGTCATCGCGATGGATCTGCGCAGCGACAACACCCTCGCCGTTGAACGGGAGCTGGTCGCCGCCCGGCACTCGGGAACGCTGATCCCCGCCTATGCCGATCTGCTGGACGCCGAGGCAGTACGGGATCTCGTCGCGACCCATCAGCCCGACGCGGTCGTTCACCTCGCCGCGATCGTGTCCCCGCTGTCGTATCGCAAACCCGCGTTGGCCCGCAGGGTGAACGTGGGCGGTACCGAGAATCTCTTGGCGGCGTGCACCGCACTCCCCCGACCGCCGTTGTTCCTGATGGCGTCCAGCGCCGCGGTCTACGGTTCTCGCAACCCCTACCGCCAGCCCGAGCGGATCACCCCGGACACCCCGGTCAATCCCATCGATCAATACGGTCAGGACAAAGTGCTCGCCGAGGCGGCGATCCGCGCCAGCGGCCTGCCGTTTGCGCTCTTCCGGCTGGGTGGGGTCATCTCGCCGGACACGCACACGACGGTCAACGGCGACTCCCTGCTCCTGATGCGATCGATGCCCGGCGACAACCGCATGCACGCGGTGGATGCGCGCGATGTTGCGCTGGCCTTCGCCAACGGCGTCGATCGGCAAGCCAGCATCGCGGGCAAGGTGATACTGATCGGCGGCAACGAGTCGTACGTGCTCACTCAGCGCGAACTCGAGGACGGCCTGATGGAAGCCGTCGGCCTTGGTGGCCTCGGCCCATCCGCCAGCCTGCCCGGCGACCCGAGCGACGACCGCGGCTGGAGCTTCACCGGCTGGTATGACACCACCGAAGCGCAGGCGCTGCTCGATTTCCAGCAACACGACTGGTCGCAGACCCTGGCCTGGATCGCCGAAACCCAGGGCCGCACGCGCACAGTGGTGCGACTGCTGAGCCCGATATTGCGGCCGCTCCTGCGTACCGTGCTGAAGGTGCAGCGCCGGCTCGAGGGACGGGGCCCCTACGCCGACCCGTGGACGCTCATCGAAAAGCACTACGGCGCCGCGGCGCTCGCCGCCGCCGAGTAGCTAGTCCGCTCCATCCAAAAGCTCTTGCGCCGCAGCATGTCTCACACGTCGTCGACATCAGCGGTCGATCCATCCCATCTGCGCGTCGGCGTGATGGCCGCCCATCGGCGGAGTGAGCCGGTCGAGCCGGGATAGGTGGTCGGGTGTCAGTTCGATGGCGTCGGCGCCGACGTTCTCCTCGAGCCGCGTCACACGCTTGGTTCCCGGAATCGGCACGATGTCGGAACCTTTCGCCAACAGCCAGGCCAGCGCGACCTGCGCGGGGGTGGCACCGACGTCAGCGCTGATGGCGCCCAGTTCGTCGGCGCTTTGCAGGTTGTGTTCGAAGTTCTCGTCGAAGAACCGCGGATTGGTCTTGCGGTAGTCACTGTCGGGCAACCCTTCGGTGGAGCGGATAGCGCCGGTGAGGAAGCCGCGTCCCAACGGCGAGTAGGCGACGAACCCGATCCCCAATTCGCGCAGCAGCGGCAATATCTCGTCTTCTTGGTCACGCGTCCACAGTGAGTATTCGGATTGCACCGCGGTGATGGGATGCACGGCGTGCGCCCGCCGGATGGTGTGCACGCCGACCTCCGAAAGGCCGATGTGCCGGACCTTCCCCGCGGCGACGAGGTCGGCTAATGCACCCACGGTTTCTTCGATGGGAGTGTTGCGGTCGAGTCGGTGCTGATAGTAGAGATCGACGCGGTCGGTTCCCAGCCTTTTGAGCGAACCGTCCACGGCGATCCGGATGTTGGCGGGGCTGCTGTCCAGGCCGTTGCGGCCCGTGTGCGAGATCAGGCCGAACTTGGTGGCCAGCACCACCTGATCGCGCCGGCCCTGCAAGGCGCGGGCGAGCAGCTCTTCGTTGACGTAGGGGCCGTACACCTCGGCGGTGTCGATCAGGGTGACGCCCAAGTCGATGGCGCGATGAATGGTGCGGATCGCCTCGGCGTCGTCGCTGCCGGCACCGGCGTAAGCCACGGACATGCCCATGGCGCCCAGGCCCAGGCGGCCGACCTCCAGGTTGGCGAGGCGCGCTTGTTTCATGCCGTCATTGTGCGCTCAGCGACTTCGGGCCATGGGACGGGTACCGTTGCGCGAGTGCACCGCATCCGTCTCGCCGCGATCCGATGGACGACGTAGAAACCGCGCGACCGGCCCGCAATCTTGCGGTGGACTTCTACCGCGCGTCGGGCGTGGTGGCCATCGTATTGGGCCACTGGCTGGCCGGTTCCGTGACCTATCGCGACGGTCAATTCGGCCGGGAGAACCCGCTGCTCGACATGCCGTGGACGCAATGGCTGACCTGGATATTCCAGGCCGTCCCGGTGTTCTTCTTCGTGGCCGGGTACGCCGGAGCCGTGTCATGGGCGCACCGCCGCGAGGCCGACAATTTCTCGCGCCAGGCGTGGATTCGCCACCGCTTGGCTCGGGTGCTGGGGCCGACAACCGTCTACGTCGCGCTGATTTCGGTCCTCGTGGTGGCGCTCCAGGTCCGCCATGCTCCGGGCACGGTGTTGGAGTACGCGGGCTGGGCGGTGGCCATGCACCTGTGGTTCCTCGCCGTCTACGTGCTGGTGGTGTCTCTGACACCGGTTGCCGTTGCGGCACACCGGCGTTGGGGCCTCAGAGTGCCGGTGGTGCTGGCCGCGGCGGTCGTGCTGATCGATGCCGTCTCGCTCGCGGGCCATGTCCCCTATGTCGGCGCGCTCAACTACCTGCTGTGCTGGGGCCTGCTCTACCAGCTCGGGATCGCGTGGCAGGGCGGGCTGTTGGCCGGCCGCAGACCGGTGCTGATCGCCGCCGGTTCGGCAGTCGCTCTGGCACTGCTGATCCGGGTGGGGCCGTATCCGGTGAGCATGATCGGCGTTCCGGGCGAAGCGATCGAGAACACGACGCCACCGACGGTGGCGATGATGGCGTTCGCGTGCACGCAGGCCGGGCTGGCTATGGCACTCGCAGCGACACTCGACCGCGTCCTGCGGCACCGCCCGGTGCGACACGTCTTGTCGACCGCCAATGCCAACGTGATGGCCCTTTACCTCTGGCACATGATTCCGGTGGTCCTCGTCGCGATCGTCGCTTATCCGGCCGGCCTGATACCGCAGCCCCACGAGGGGTCTGCGGCCTGGTGGCTGGTCCGATTGGAGTGGATCACGATCCTCAGCGTGGTGGCGGCGGCCGAAATGGTGCTGCTGTGGTGGCAACGGCGGTTCTTCGCGGTTCCGCTCCCGACGTTCGGACTGCCACTCGGCGATCGCTGGGGCGAAGCAATCATGCTCTGCGGCGCCGTCCTGGCCGCGGTTGGTCTGCACCTCCTGGCCCAGGGCGGCTTCGCACCGGACGGGCGATTCTCCTGGCCGACCGCGGCGGTGTTCGCCGCGGGCGTGGTCCTGGTGGCGTTGCGGCCCAAGACGCCGTCGCCCGTCACCGGCCTTGAGGCGCGGCGGCGCCCGAGCGCCTAATGGTGGGCCGGCAGCACGTGGTCGGCCAGCCTGTCGGTGGACAGGCACAGCGAGCACACATGCGCGTTGTGGGTTTCACAGGCCGCGACGTCCGGCCGCTCGTAGTCGTGATGGCAAACGTGGCACTTCAATTGCGCCGCTGAGGGATTGCCATACTCGTCATACATGGGCAGCTCGATGCCGTCGTGGGTGCGACGCAGGTAGTACTTGCCCTTGGTCGCGACCGCCAGGATGGGCGGCATGGCCAACGCGAGGACGACTGCCACCAATGGCGAGTAAGGGCGCAGCGCCGCACCGAGGCCGCCGAAGAAGGCGATGATCGACAGCCCGGCGGCCAACAGCATCGACCCGAAGCCCACCGGATTGATGGCATACAGCATGCCGCGCCGAAACTCCGGGGTCTTCGGTGACACCTTGAGCACGTACTTGTTGAAGACGATGTCCGACGCCACGGCCACCACCCATGCCATTCCGCAGTTGGCGTAGAACCCGAGGATCGTGTTCAGGACGTCGAACATGTCGGCTTCCATCATGATCAATGCAATGACGAGGTTGACGGCGAGGAAGACGACGCGCCCCGGGTAATGCTTGGTGACTCGGGTGAACGAATTGGTCCACGCCAACGAGCCCGAGTACGCGTTGGTCACGTTGATCTTGATCTGGCTGAGCACCACCAGGACCACCGCGAGTGTCAGTGCAAGCCATCCGGGCATGAAGTCGCGGTAGATCAACAGGAATTGGTGCACCGGCTGATTGGCTACCGACGTCGAACCCGAAACTCGAGCGATCAGATAGACGGCCAGAAACAGGCCGATGATCTGTTTGATGGCGCCGAACACGACCCAGCCGGGTCCCGCGAGCAGCACCCAGGTCCACCAGCTGCGCGAGTTCGCCGGGGTCCGTGGGGGCATGAAACGCAGATAGTCGATCTGCTCGGCGATCTGTGCGATCAGCGACAGGCAGACGCCCGCCGCCAACAACGTCGAGCCGATGTTCACGGCGCCGTCGCCGCGGCCGCCGTACCCGAAGAACTGGTGGATGGAGTCCGGGTGGCGCACCACGAGGTAGACGAACGGAACGACCATCAGGATCAACCACAGCGGCGTGGTCCAGAGTTGGAGCTGGGACAGCACCTTCATGCCGTAGATCACCAGCGGGAAGATGATCAGCGTCGAGCAGGCATACCCGGCCCAAAGCGGGAGGCGCAGTCCGAGCTTGAGGCCCTGCGCCATGATGGAACCCTCGAGGGCGAAAAAGATGAAGGTGAACGACGCGAAGATCACGTTGGTGACGACCGAACCGTAGTAGCCGAAACCGCTACCCCGGGTGATCAGATCCAGGTCGAGGTTGTAGCGCGCCGCGTAATACGCCAACGGCAGCCCGGTCGCGAAGATCACCAGGGCGAAGATCCCGATACCGCACAGTGCGTTGCCGGTTCCATAAGAGATGCCGACATTGGCGCCGATCGCGAAGTCGGCCAGATACGCGATGCCGCCGAGCGCCGAGATACCAACCACGGCAGTCGACCATCGTCGATAACTGCGCGGTGCGAACCGCAGCGTGTAGTCCTCGAGCGTCTCTTTGGTGGCCGTCATGGTGTCCAGGTCCACCTCGGCCGCGGACGGATTCTCGATGTCGGATTCGGTTTCCTGCGTCATGCCCACTCCCCTCGCCCACAAGTCCCGCCGAAGATAGCCGACCCGGGTTGCGACAAAGTGACGCCCGGCATCGTCGGAACCGCCTCGCCGAGACGCTGGACGCGCCCAAGGCAGCACGGTCGGTTCGCTAAACGACTTACGACCCCTTCATTGGGGCCGTAGTGCCCTGGGCGGGCGAGTACCCGGGGAGAAAACGTTTCCCCAAGGCTCGGATTCCTTGAACAGTTGAGCCTAGGCTACGAGGAGATACCCTCGCTAAGGGAGTACACAAATGTCACACGCCACCCTCCGCACCACCCACGTCCCTCAGCACCGCGCCCAGGATGCCCAGCTTTTGAAGGAATCCGGGGTACACAAGCTCGTCGTCACAGACCGCGACGGCAACTGCTTGGCGTTCCTGTTGGCTTGGGAAAGCTTCGACTACGACGCCGAGACGGATACCTATGTGTGCGTCGCCGACAACGATGGCAGAGAGCTGATGACCGTGTACACCGCCGGCGAGATCAAGCCGGCAGCCAAGGCGAACACGTATGTCGTCACCGCGCCGGACAGGTTAATTGGGCCCAGCGCGCTCTAGCCTCCGCTGACCGACGGACCGCGTGCCGGCAGCGGGTTCCACCGCGCTTTTTTGGCGGGTGGCAGAATTTTCGCTGACCTGATTGCCTAAGAGCATCACCCGCGTCGCACAGCCGGGCGGGTGGCGGCGCACAAAGACTATCGCCCCGTAGGCACAGCCGCGCGGGTCCTTGACATCGCGAAACTTATGATAGACCGTTCGTACGGTTAGTTTGACCCGAAGGTGGAAGATGCCCCGACCCGGGAGACGTGGCGAAATTTTCGACGCGTTCGTCCGCTATGTCGCCGAACGCGGCTACGAGAGAACGAATATGGGCGACATCGCCGACGAGCTCGGCATGTCGAAGGGCACCATCGTTCACCACTTCGGGACCAAGGCGCAAATGTTGCGCGAGCTTGAAGAGAGCCACCTCGTCCGCCAACTCGATGCGCTGCAGATGATATGGGCTCGTCTGTCCGCGCCGCACGAACGCATCGCCGCGATCATCTACGCCTCCGCACTGCTGCAGGTGGTCGCCCGCGACGCGACGGTGGCTAGCCAGCGCGAGGTGGTTCAGTTGTTCGATGACCCGGCGATGCAGCAGGTGCGCAAGTTGCGTAATCGGCTGCAAGCCTTGGCGGTTGACGAGATCCGTAGCGGAATCGAGAGCGGCGTGTTCCGAAACGTCGACGTCGAACTGGCGGCGCTGCAGTTGTGGGGATCGCTGCAGTGGATGTGGGTGTGGTTCGATCCCAGCGGCTCCCGGACGCCCGAACAAGTCGGGGCCGCATTCGTCGACGTGTTCCTCGGCGGGCTGCTGCTCGACCGACTGGGGCTCGGCAAGTGGGCGGACCCGTCGGCGGGCGTCGTCTCCGTGGTGCGCGACTGCCTTGCCGCGGCCACCAGCCCGGCTGGTTGACCGCACTGCCTTAACTTCGTTGCACAGCAGCGCATTTGGCTTCGATCAGTTCCCTGCCTGACGTGTTCAGCCGGCCCTCGCAGGCCGAAGCCGCGCGCCAAAGCGCCGTAGCCGTCACTGTACGGCCGGTCGGTTTTCTGCGCTGATGTTTCCAGTCGCCTGCAGGTCGGAGATGGTCTCGGCCCATCGGGCGAAAGCCGAAAATGCCTGGTAATTGTGCGAACAACGTTATCGGAGCGCGAGGCGATGCCCGGGACATGCGGTGGTGCGATCACACGCTGGCGTGGCGTTATTGACTGACCGTACGGTTAATGCGATAGTGGCTGCGTGGCGAGGGTGGCATGGAGCTGAGAACACGGTCCCGGAGTGCCGGTCGGGGGGATCACCTGGTCGACGGGCGTCGGAAACGAGGTGATGCGGCACGCCGCGGGGGTCACCGCACATCGCCGCAGCGAAGCCGTCCGAGAACAAATCCAGAGCCGTTCCCACTCTCTTCGGGTTCGGAACACTCGGCAGCGCAGTGCTTTTCGAGGTTTATTCGTCGGACGAGCCGGCCTGCGAATCGGCGATCACGTGAGGGACGGCGCGGATGACTACCTCGCACATGGTTGCCAGCAAGGTGGGCAGCAGAATCCGGCCCGGCACGGAAGTGGCCGGCGGATTCTTCCGGATGTGCGTGCTGACGGGCAAAGCGCTGAGGCAGCCGTTCGAGTGGCGCGAGTTCATCTGGAACGGCTGGTTTCTCATGCGGGTGTCGCTGCTGCCCACCATCGCGGTGTCCATCCCGGAAACCGTGCTGCTCATCTTCACACTCAACCTCCTGCTGGCCGAGATCGGCGCCGCCGACGTCTCCGGTGCCGGCGCGGCGATCGGCGCGGTCACCCAGCTCGGCCCGATCGTGACGGTGCTGGTGGTCGCCGGCGCGGGCGGTACGGCCATCTGCGCGGACCTCGGCGCGCGAACCATCCGCGAGGAAATCGATGCGCTCGAGGTGCTCGGCATCGACCCGATCCACCGGCTGGTGTTGCCCCGTGTCGTCGCCTCGACACTCGTCGCGATCCTGCTCAACGGCCTCGTCGTCGCCGTCGGTCTGGGGGGTGGCTACCTGTTCAGCGTGTATCTGCAGAACGTCTCGAGCGGCGCCTACCTCTCCACGTTGACGGCGCTCACCGGCTTGCCCGAGGTGGTGATCGCGTTCATCAAGGCCGCGACGTTCGGCCTGATCGCCGGCCTGGTCGGCTGTTACCGGGGGTTGATCGTCCGCGGCGGATCCAAAGGTTTGGGCACCGCCGTCAACGAGACCGTGGTGCTGTGCTTCATCGCGCTGTTCGCGGTGAACGCCGCGCTGACCACCATCGGTGTCCGCTTCGGGACGGGACGTTGACATGACCGCAGCTACCGGGGTTCCCGCACGCCATCTCCACTTCCCGCGGGCCGCCCTCAGCCGATACGGCGAAGCGCCCGACCGGGTGCTGGTCGAGATCGGGCAAATGGTCTGGTTCGCCCTGACCGCAGTCGGGCAGATCCCCTTCGCCCTGCACCGTTACCGCAGGGAGCTGTTGAGGATGGTCGCCCAGATGGGAATGGGCACCGGCGCGATGGCCGTGGTAGGTGGCACCGCGGCCATCGTCGGCTTTATCACCCTGTCCGCGGGCTCACTGGTCGCCATCCAGGGCTACGCGACGCTGGGCAATATCGGCGTGGAGGCCTTCACGGGATTTCTGGCCGCACTGGTCAACGTGCGATTTGTGGCGCCCGTGGCCGCCGGCCAGGCGCTGGCCGCCACCGTCGGCGCGGGTGCCACCGCCGAATTGGGCGCGATGCGCATCAGCGAGGAGGTCGACGCGCTGGAGGTGATGAGTATCCGGTCGGTCGCCTACCTGGCGTCGACCCGGGTCGTGGCCGGTCTGATCGTCATCATCCCGCTCTACGGGCTGGCGATGACCATGGCCTTCCTGTCCCAGCAGGTCACCACGGTCTTCTTCTACGGCCAGTCCCTCGGCACGTACAACCATTACTTCCACACCTTCCTGCGCCTGAACGACGTGGCCTGGTCGTTCGCAGAGGTGATCCTGGTTGCCGTGGTCGTGATGACCACCCACTGCTACTACGGCTACACGGCCACCGGCGGGCCGGTCGGCGTTGGCGAAGCGGTCGGCCGGTCGATGCGCCTGTCCTTGATCACGATCGTCGTGGTGGTCGTGCTGACCGCGATGGCCGTGTACGGCAAAACACCGAACTTCAACCTCACCGTGTAGCCGCCATGACGACCCCCGTGAAGCAGAACCCGCAGCGCATCCCGCCGTACCGGACGGCGGCGTTGGTGTTCTTGATGGTCGCTGCGGCGGTGTTGGGGTTCGTGTGGTTGCAGTTTCGCGGCGAGCTCACGCCGACGACACATTTGACCATGTTGGCTCCCCGGGCCGGTTTGGTGATGGACCCGGGGTCGAAGGTCACCTACAACGGCGTGGAAATCG
Organism: Mycobacterium paraseoulense; assembly: GCF_010731655.1. NCBI lineage: Bacteria > Bacillati > Actinomycetota > Actinomycetes > Mycobacteriales > Mycobacteriaceae > Mycobacterium > Mycobacterium paraseoulense. The sequence continues at coordinate 1,095,128 of NZ_AP022619.1, forward strand.
GCCGGGTGGCCACCATCTCGGAGGTCGAGCGCGACGGATCACCGGCGGCCAAGTTCGTCTTGAACGTGAATCCGAAGTACATCGACTTCATTCCGGCCAACGTGGATGCCAACATCAGGGCAACCACCGTCTTCGGCAACAAGTACGTGTCGTTGACTTCGCCCAAAAATCCGGCACCGCAACCCATTACGCCACAGCACGTGATCGATGCGAGATCGGTGACGACCGAGTTCAATACGCTGTTCGAGACGCTCACCTCGATCACGGAGAAGATCGATCCGGTCAAGCTGAACCTGACGCTGGCCGCGGCGGCGCAGGCGCTGACCGGGTTGGGCGACAAATTCGGGCAGTCGATCGTCAACGCCAACGCCATCCTCGACGACATCAATCCGCAGATGCCGCAGATCCGGCATGACATTCAGCGGCTGGCGGACCTGGGCGACGTCTACGCCAAGGCCGCGCCGGATCTGCTCGACTCGCTCAACAACGCGGTGATTACCGCGCGCACGGTGCACCGGCAGGAAAGCGACCTGGATGCGGCGTTGTTGGCCGCGGCCGGGTTGGGCAACACCGGCGCAGACATCTTCGCCCGCGGCGGGCCCTACCTGCAGCGTGGGGCCGCCGATCTGGTGCCCACCGCCCAGCTGCTGGACACCTACAGCCCCGAGTTCTTCTGCACCATCCGCAACTACTACGACGAGGAACCGGCGGCGTACGCGACGACCGGCGGCGGCAACGGCTACGCCTTGAAAACCATGACCGAGCTGACGTCGGGCTTGGGAGGCATCCTGACGCTCCCGGGGCTGGCCGGCACCGCGGCCACCATGGGCCTCCTCGGGCTGGCCGGGCTGGTCGGCGGCGCACCGAATCCCTTTGTGTACCCGGACAATCTGCCGCGGGTGAACGCCCACGGCGGTCCGGGGGGTGCGCCGGGTTGCTGGCAGACCATCACCCATGACCTGTGGCCGGCGCCGAGTCTGGTGGTAGACACCGGCGCCAGCCTCGCGCCGTACAACCACCTAGAAACCGGCTCACCGTACGCAATCGAGTACGTGTGGGGCCGCCAGGTCGGGGACAACACGATCAACCCATGAAAATCACCGGCTCCGCTATCAAACTCGGCATCGTCTCGCTGGTGCTGCTGCTGATCACCATGTCGATCGTCGTGGTGTTCGCGCAAATGCGATTCAACAGCACCAACAGCTATCACGCGGAGTTCAAGAATGCCACCGGGCTGAAGAACGGCCAGTTCGTCCGCGCGGCCGGGGTGGAGGTCGGCAAGGTCAAAGCGGTGCGGCTGATCGAAGGGGGGCAGCGGGTCCGGGTGGACTTCGACGTCGACCGCTCGATACCGCTCTACCAGTCGACGACGGCGCAGATCCGCTACCTCAACCTGTTCGCCGACCGCTACCTCGAACTCAAACGCGGCGACGGTGAGGGCTCTGACCGGGTCCTGCCGCCCGGCGGCTGGATCCCGCTGTCCCGAACTTCACCGGCGCTGGATCTCGACGCCCTGATCGGTGGTTTCAAGCCGCTGTTCCGGGCGCTCGATCCGGAAAAGGTCAACACCATCGCGTCGGCCATCATCACGGTGTTCCAGGGTCAGGGCGGCACGATCAACGACATCCTCGACCAGACCGCGCAGCTGACCGCGCACATCGCTGAACGCGACCAGGCGATCGGCGAGGTGATCAAGAACCTCAACACGGTGCTGGACACCACGGTTCGGCATCGCAAGGAGTTCGACCAGACCGTCGACAACTTCGAAAGATTGATCACCGGGCTGCAAAATCACGCCGACCCGCTGGCCGCCGGCACCGCGAACATCAGCAACGCCGCCGGAACGGTGGCCGACCTCTTGGCGGACAACCGCGCGCTGATCCACAAGGCGATCAACTACCTGCAGGCTCTTCAGCAACCGCTCGTCGACCAACGCGACCAACTCGGCGATCTGATCCACAAGACGCCGACGGCGCTCAACCTGATCGGGCGCAGCATCGGGCTCTACGGGGACTGGGTCAATTTCTACGTCTGCGACCTGACCATCAAGTGGAACGGACTGCAGGCCGGAGGCCCAGTGCGCACGGTCCGGCTCTGGCAGCAGCCCACCGGCAGGTGCACGCCGCAATGAGGACGCTGACGGAATTCAACCGCAACCGGGTCGGGCTCATGGGCATCACGGTGCTGGTGCTCGTGGTCGCCGTTGGGCAGAGCTTCACCAGTATCCCGATGATGTTCGCCAGCCCGAGCTACTACGGCCAGTTCACCGACACCGGTCAACTCAACAAGGGCGACAAGGTGCGCATCTCCGGCGTCAACGTCGGCAAGGTGGAGGGGTTCGAGATCGACGGCGACCACGTCCGAATCAAATTCTCCGTGGGCGGCAACACCATCGGCACCGAGAGCCGGCTCGCGATCAAGACCGACACCATCCTCGGCAAGAAGGTGCTCGAGATCGAGCCGCGGGGAACCAAGAAGTTGCGACCCGGTGATGTGTTGCCACTGGCCCAAAGCACCACCCCCTATCAGCTGTACGACGCGGCCTTCGACGTCACCAAGGCCGCCACCGGCTGGGACATCGACACCGTCAAGCAGTCGCTGAATGTCTTGTCGCAGACCGTCGATCAGACCTACCCCCATCTGAGTGCCGCGCTCGACGGGCTCACGAAATTCTCCGACAGCATCGGTAAGCGCGACGAACAGATCAAGCATCTACTCGCCCAGGCCCACCAAGTGGCCAGTGTGCTCGGTGATCGCAGCGAACAGATCAACCGGTTGCTGGTCAACACGAAGACGCTGCTGGCCGCGTTCAACGCGCGTGGCCGCGCCATCGGCACCCTGCTGCAGAACATTTCGGCTTTCTCGGCCGAAGTGCAGGGGTTCATCAATGACAACCCGAACCTCAATCCCGTGCTGGAGCAGTTGCGGGCGATCAGTGACGTGCTGGTGGCGCGCAAAGACGACCTGGCTCAGACCCTCACGTACGTCAGCCAGTTCGCCGCATCGCTCGGGGAATCCGTCGCGTCGGGGCCGTACTTCAAGATCGTCCTGTCCAACCTGCTGCCGTATTGGATCTTGCAGCCATTCGTCGACGCCGCCTTCAAGAAGCGCGGCATCGACCCGGAAGACTTCTGGCGCAGCGCCGGCCTTCCCGAGTTCCGCTGGCCCGACCCGAACGGCACCCGATTCCCCAACGGGGCACCGCCGCCCGCACCTCCGGTGCTGGAAGGGACCCCGGATCATCCGGGACCCGCCGTCCCGCCGGGAACAGCGTGTTCGTACACACCACCGGCCGACGCGCTGCCACGGCCGGGGAATCCGCTGCCCTGCGCGGGCGTAGGCGTCGGCCCGTTCGGCGGCAGTTTCCCGGCACCGATCGACGTCGCCGCTTCGCCGCCGAACCCGAACGGCCTGCCACCGACACCGGGAATCCCCATCGCCGGGCGGCCCGGCGACCCGCCACCGGACGTCCCGGGCATACCGGTGCCGCTTCCCGCCCAGGCACCGCCGGGCGCACGCACCGAAAATCTGCAACCCGCGGGCCCCACGCCGCCACCGTCGACGTTCGCACCCGGGCTGCCTCCGGGGCCCCCCGCGCCGCCGGGACCGGGACAGCAGTTGCCGGCACCGTTCATCAATCCCGGCGGCACGGGAGGTAGCGGCATCACGGGAGGTAGCCAGAATTGAGCACCGTCTTCAATGTCCGCCACCTGCGCCCCCGAAACGTCATCGGAGCAGTGGTGGTGCTGCTGGGCCTGGTCGCCGGGTTCGTCGGCTGGCGGCTCTACCAGAACCTGACCACCAACACCGTGGTCGCTTATCTCCCGGCGGCGAATGCGCTCTATTCCGGGGACAAAGTCCAGATCATGGGCGTTCGGGTGGGTTCCGTCGACAAGATCGAACCGGCCGGCGACAAGATGAAGGTGACGTTTCACTACGAGAACAAGTACAAGGTGCCCGCCAACGCGTCCGCCGTGATCGTCAATCCCACCCTGGTGGCGTCGCGCAGCGTCCAGCTTGAACCGCCCTACAAAGGCGGCCCGGTGATGGGCAACCACGCCGTGATCCCCATCGAGCGGACCCAGGTGCCGACGGAGTGGGACGAACTGCGCGACAGCGTCGCCACCATCATCTCCAAACTCGGCCCGACACCGGAGCAACCCAAGGGTCCGTTCGGAGAGGCGATCGAGTCGTTCGCCGACGGGCTGGCCGGCAAGGGCAAGCAGATCAACACGACGCTGAACAGCCTGTCGCGGTCGTTGACCGCGCTGAACGAGGGCCGTGGCGACTTCTTCGCGGTGGTGCGCAGCCTGGCTCAGTTCGTCAACGCCCTGCACAAAGACGACCAGCAGTTCGTCGCGCTGAACAAGAACCTGGCCCAGTTCACCGACAAGCTGACCGGTTCCGACCGGGACCTCGCCAACGCGATACAGCAGTTCGACAGCCTGCTCTCCACGCTACGTCCGTTCTTGGACAAGAACCGCGGGGTGCTCGCGCACGACGTCGACAACCTCGCCACCTTGACCACCACGCTGGTTCAACCCGATCCGCTGAACGGATTGGAGACGGCCCTGCACGTCCTGCCGACGCTGGAGACCAACCTCAGCCAGATCTATCACCCGTCGCACGGCGCCGTCATGTCCATCCCGGCGATCCCGAACTTCGCGAACCCAATGCAGTTCGTCTGCAGCATGATTCAGGCCGGTAGCCGGCTGGGCTATCAGGATTCCGCCGAACTGTGTGCGCAGTACCTGGCGCCGATCCTCGATGCCATCAAGTTCAATTACCTGCCGTTCGGGTTGAACCTGTTCAGCACCGCCGAGGCGCTGCCCAAGGAAGTCGCCTACTCCGAGCCCCGGCTGCAGCCGCCCAACGGGTACAAGGACACCACGGTGCCCGGGATCTGGGTGCCCGATACACCGTTGTCGCATCGCAACACTCAACCCGGCTGGGTTGTCGCACCGGGCATGCAGGGCACGCAGGTCGGGCCGATCACCGGGGGCCTGCTGACCCCCGCGTCTCTGGCCGAACTGATGGGCGGCCCGGACAGTCCGCCCCCGCCGTCAGGGCTGCAGACCCCGCCGGGACCGCCCAACGCCTACGACGAGAACCCGGTCGTGCCGCCCATCGGCCTGCAGGCCCCGCAGGTGCCGATCCCGCCACCGCCACCGGCACCGGGTGTGGTCCCGGGCCCGGTCGCGCCCACACCGGTGGCCACGTCGACAGGATCGGGATCATGACGGGCGCGCGTGACACGAAGGCGCTAAAGACGCTGCGCGCGTTCGGTTCTCGCGCCCGGCACCGAGCCTGGCAGGGGCTGGCACTGTTGAGCGCTGCGGCGGCGCTGACGTCGTGCGCGAAGTGGCACGGAATTGCGAATGTGCCGATGCCCGGCGGCCCCGGCTCTGGGCCCGGCTCCTACACCGTCTACGTGCAGCTGCCGGACACTTTGGCGCTCAACGACAACAGCCGGGTGCGCGTCGCCGACGTCTTTGTCGGCACGGTGCGCGCGATCGAACTGAAGAACTGGGTCGCGACCCTGACGTTACGTCTGGGCAAGGAAGTCAAGTTGCCCAAGAACGCGACCGCCAAGATCGGGCAGACCAGCCTCCTGGGTTCTCAACATGTGGAGCTGGCCGCGCCGCCCAACCCCTCACCGGAACCACTGCGGGACGGCGACACCATCCCACTTAAGAATTCGTCCACCTACCCCACGACCGAGCAGACGCTGGCAAGTCTGGCCATCGTGCTGCGCGGCGGAGGCATCCCGAACCTCGAAGTGCTGCAGAACGAGGTCTACAACATCGTGAACGGCCGGGCCGAGCAGATCCGTGCCTTCCTCGGCAAGCTGGACACCTTCACCGCCCGACTCGACGAGCAACGCGCCGACATCACCCGAGCCATCGATTCCACCAACCGGCTGCTGGCGTATGTCGGTCCCCGCTCGGACGTCCTGGATCGGGTCCTGACCGAATTCCCGCCGCTACTCAAGCATTTCGCCGACAAGCAGAACCTTCTGATCAACGCGGTCGACGCGACGGGACGGCTCAGCCAGCTTGCCGACCAATACCTGTCGGCCTCGCGCGGTGACATCCACCAGGACCTGTTGTCGCTGCAGTGCCCGTTGCGGGAGCTCGGCCGCGCGGCACCGTATCTGATTCGCGCACTCAAGCTGATCCTCGTCCGGCCGTTCGACATCGACTCCGTGCCGAAGGCGTTCCGTGGCGACTACTTCAACCTGTCGCTGACGCTGGACCTGACCATGAGCGCCGTCGACAACGCGGTCCTCACCGGGACCGGCTTCTCCGGAGCGCTGCGCGCGCTCGAGCAATCGTGGGGCCGCGACCCCGAAACGATGATCCCCGACGTCCGGTACACGCCGAACCCCAACGATGCGCCGGGCGGGCCGCTGGTCGAGAGGGCGGACCGGCAATGCTGACCCGGTTCATCAAGCGCCAACTGGTGATGTTCGCCATCCTGACTGCGGTCACGGCGGTCGCGCTGGGGTGGTACTACCTGCAGATTCCCAGCGCGGTAGGGATCGGCCAGTACACATTGAATGCGGAGCTGCCCGCGTCGGGCGGTCTCTACAAGACGTCCAACGTGACGTATCGCGGTGAAACCATCGGCACCGTCACCGCCGTCGAGCCGACCAAGACCGGCGCGCGGGTCACCATGAGCATCGCGGACCGATTTAAGATTCCGGTCGACGCGTCGGCGAACGTGCATTCGGTGTCGGCGGTCGGTGAGCAGTATCTGGACCTGGTGTCGGTCGGCAACCCCGGCCGATACTTCTCGCCGGGACAGACGATCACCAAGGGCACGGTGCCGACCGCGATCGGGCCGGCGCTGGACGCGGCCAACCGCGGGCTTGCCGTGCTGCCCAAGGACAAGATCGCCTCGCTGCTCGACGAAACAGCCCAGGCGGTCGGCGGATTGGGCCCCGCGCTGCAGCGGCTGGTGGACGCGACTCAGGCGATCGCCGGTGACTTCAAGACCAACATCTCCGACGTCAACGACATCATTCAGAACTCCGGGCCGATCATCGACAGCCAGGTCGACTCCGGTGACTCGATCGAGCGCTGGTCGCACAACCTGAACGTCCTGGCCGCGCAGAGTGCGGAAAACGACCAGCACGTGCAAAGCATCCTGACCCAAGCCGCACCGACGGCCGATCAGGTCAACGAGGTGTTCGGCGACGTCCGCGATTCGCTGCCGCAGACACTGGCCAATCTCGAGATCGTGCTCGACATGCTCAAGCGCTACCACAAGGGTGTCGAGCAACTGCTGGTGGCCTATCCGCAGGGCGCCTCGGAAGGCCAGGCGGTCACGGCGGCTTTCCCCGGCTACGCGTCGCTCGGCACCTCGCTGACGATCAACCAGCCCCCCGCCGTGCCTGACCGGTTTTCTCCCGGCATCTCAATGGCGGTCCCCCGCCGACACCAGCCTGGCGCCGATGCCGTCCGGAACCTATTGCAAGATCCCGCAGGACACTCCCGCCAACGCCGTGCGCGGCGCACGCAACCTTCCGTGTGTCGATGTCCCCGGTAAACGCGCCGCGACGCCACGGGAGTGCCGCGACCCCAAACCATACGTTCCGCTGGGCACCAACCCCTGGTACGGCGAACCGAACCAGATCCTGACCTGCCCGGCGCCCGCCGCGCGTTGCGACCAGCCGGTGAAGCCGGGCCAGGTCATACCCGCGCCGTCGGTCAACAACGGCCTCAACCCCGCGCCCTCCGACCGGGTGGCGGGGACACCGCCGCCCGTCAGCGATGCACTGCAGCGGCCGGGATCGGGAACCGTCGAATGCAATGGGCAGCAACCCAATCCGTGCGTTTACACCCCCGCCGGTCCTCCCCCGGCCGTCTACCTTCCCCAGAGCGGCGAATTGGTAGGCCCCGACGGCGCCAAATACACGGTCGAGAATTCGAGTAAGACAGGAGACGACGGATGGAAGGACATGCTGGCACCGCGCGGCTGAGCCGGGCCCGCGCCGTTGGTTCGGCATCCCCACGGCCCGTCGGTGACGACGGCGACCGGCGAGGCATGCGGGAAACCATCGGCCTGGGCCAACTTCGGAGTAACGCGTGCACATACCTCGAGCGGGTTGCGGCCGGCGAGACGATCGACGTCGTCCGTCGCGGCAAACTGGTGGCCCGGATCGTGTCCGTCGGTGACTGGAGGGTCGCCCCGATCCCGGCACAATCCGTCGACACCGCGGCAGCGGCCGCCGGCGGGTGGGTAGGGCTCGACGAACTGCGAACGCGGGCCGGGCGGTGCTTCGACCGGGTCGCCACCGGGGAGACGCTCAGCGTTGTTCGCGGTGGTCGCTTGCTGGCGCAAATCGTGCCCGCCGGCGACGCCGAACGGGCCCCGATTCCGGCCGACGCGAGCGGCGGGATCGAGCTCGACGAACTGCGCAAGCGCGCGGGGCGCTACTTCGACGAGGTCGCGGCCGGACAGACGATCGAGGTCATCCGCGGCGGCAAGCTGGTCGCCCGCATCGTGTCGGTCGCCTAGCAACGACGCCCGCGCCATCACCGGCTGCCGATCGTCCCCGCACTGCGGAAGTTTTGCCGTGGCGGCGGTGTTACGGCTCGTATGACCGCTACGGGCTTCCACGAGGGCGAGACCGCAACACAGCGGCGAGCGGGCGTCGAAGCCGAGGCCAAGCGGCTCGAGGGCATGCTCGACGCGTCGGGCCTGTCCCCCGGCGCCGCACGGTTTCTCGCGTCACAGCGGTTCGCCGCGCTGACCGGACGCGACCGCGACGGGCTCCTCTGGATCTCGCCGTTGGCCGCACCGCCGGGTTTCCTCCGCGGACGACGTGACGTCTTGCACGTGTCGGCCTCGCCGCGCGAGGGCGATCCCCTGCACGGCTTGCCCAGCGGTCAACAGGTCGGACTGATCGCCGTCGACTTCGCCACCCGACGCAGGTTGCGCGTCAACGGCGAGTTCCTCGGTGCCGACCGCGGGGGCATGACGATCCGCGTCGAGCAGTCGTACGGCAACTGCCCCAAGTACATTCACCGCCACCCCATCGACGTGGCCGGCCTGGCCGCCCCGGCGTCGCGAGGCCGCGCAACGCTGCTGACCCCCTCCGACACAGCATTGATTGCAGCGTCGGACACGTTCTTCCTGGGCACCAGCCATCCCACCCGCGGCAGCGACGCGTCACACCGCGGCGGTCCGCCGGGATTCGTCCGGGTGGACTCGCCGAACTTATTGTGGTGGCCGGATTTTCCGGGGAACAACATGTTCAGCAGCTATGGCAATCTGGCGGTCGACGACGAGGCCGCCTTGCTGTTCCTCGATTTCCGTACCGGCGACGCGCTGCACGTCACCGGGACGGCGCACCTGCGGTGGACCACGCCCGGCGCGCCCGGCGATGATGGCGGCGTGGGGCGAAACGTCGCGTTCTCCGTTGGCGTCGTCGCCCGTTAACCCTGGTCGAGTCCGACGTCGGGAAGCGGCCGTTGGCAGATCGCGTGCGCCTCGGCGGCGCCCAGACCGAACAGGCGCAGCACGTTCTCGGTGACGAGGTCGGCCGCGCGCGCGTCGTCGCGATCGGGCTCGTCGCGCAGCAGATTGCCCAGGCCGAGCAGCGCACCGCCCGCCATGGCGAGGGCCAACTCGGGATCGTCGACGTCGAACCGCCCGGCCGCTACCCCGGCTTTGATATCGCGCAGGGCCCGCGGCGCCAAACCCCGGCGCGACGACAACAACTCCATCCCGTTGGCCAACAGGATGCGGCTCTCCTGCGGGCGGCGTCGGAACAGCCGGCCCGTCAGCCGGAAACTGGTGGCGAAGGTCTCGGCCGGATCCTCGATGGACTCGGTGAGCTGGTCCAGCATCGACCCGTAAGCGTCGAGCACGTCGGTCACCGCGGCCTCGAACAGCTGCTCCTTGCTGTCGAAGTGGTTATAGAAGGATCCCATCCCGACGTCGGCCGCCTGGGTGATCTCTAGGACCGGCACATTGACCTTGCCCTCGGCGATCAGTCGCTGCGCGGCTTTGACCAGCGCCGCCCGGGTCCGCCACTTGCGCCGCTCCAGCCGGTTGGACGGCTCCACCATCGCGCTCATGCTCAGAAGTATGCATCAGTAGTGAGGATTCCGTCAGATCCTTGACTGAAGGTTCTCTCGTATGTGACGATTTCGTCAGTTACGTTTTCTGGGAGTGGTCATGCATCTGACGAAGAATGCCGGCGGGCACGCGCACAGCGAACAGGGTGCGCGGCGCGGCGAGCATCCCGGCCGGTCCCGCAACCCGGTGATCAAAGTCGCCGACATCGCGTGGTTGGAGTTCGAGCGGGCGGACCTGGCGCGGGCCGAGACGTTCGCGCGGGCATTCGGCTTCCACGCGATGTCGCATGGCCCGCACCAACTGCAGCTGCGCGGAACCCAGGAAGGCTCGCCGTGCGTCATCATGCGTCGCGGCCGGCGCAACCGCTTCGCCGGTGCGGCCTTTCGGGCGTGCGACGAGGCCGACGTGCTCCGGTTGGCGGGGACCGTCGGCGCGCCGGTCGAACCGCTGCCGGAGACCATCGGTGGGGTGTCGGTCGCCTTGGTCGACCCCAGCGGCATGCCGGTCCGCGTGGTCACCGGCATGCACGAACTCCCGGAGCTGCCGGGCCAACAGATCCACACCTTCAATTTCGGCCGCGACGTGCGGCGCATCAACACCGGCCAGCGTCCCCCGCGGGCGCCCGCCCGGGTCCAGCGGCTGGGCCATCTGGTGGTGCAGTCGACCAAGTACGTCGAGACGCTGAACTGGTACCTGGACAACCTGGGCATGATCGTCAGCGATTTCTTGTACTTTCCGGGTCAGCGCGACCGGGGGCCGACCATGAGTTTCATCCGGTGTGACCGCGGGCCGACACCGGCCGACCACCACACCCTGGCGATGGCGCTCGGCCCGGCCAACCGTTACGTCCATTCCGCGTATCAGGTCAGCGACCTCGATGCGCTGGCAGCCGGCGGTGAATACCTCGGTGCGCAGGGCTATTCGCGTTCCTGGGGAATCGGCAGGCACATCCAGGGCAGCCAGATCTTCGACTACTGGCGCGATCCCGACGGTTACCTGTTCGAGCATTTCACCGACGGCGACATGTTCGACAACACGCTGGACCCCGGCTGGGCGCCCTTCACCGCATCCGGGTTGGCTCAGTGGGGCCCGCCGGCAACCAGAGATTTTCTCGGCACCGACCCGAAATCGGCTGGCCGCGAATTTGTTTCGATGTTTACCGCGCTTCGGGCGCGCAACGAGTTCGATGTCAATCGCCTGATCGGCCTACTGAAAGTTCCCACCTCATGACCCTTTCCGTGCTGCACACCGCCTCTGAAACCGGTCACGCGTGGTGGCTCAAAACCGCCGAGGGTGCCGCGAAGATCGACACCACCGCCACCAGCACCGCCGCGCTGCTGGCCGACCGGGTCGCCATCGAGAAGGCGGCCACGAGCACCGATACCGTTGCCGTCGACACCCTCGCGTTGATCTCGCCGGTGACCCGGCCGTGCCGGGTGATAGCGCAGATGACCAACTACGAATCGCACGTCAAAGACGCGGGCATGGACCCCGCGTCGATCCCGCTCACCTTCTTCCGCAAGGCGTCGGCGTCCATCACCGGGCCCTTCGACGACATCATCAAGCCCGCACACGTCCGACTGCTCGACTACGAGGTGGAGATCGGCCTGGTGATCGGCCGCGCGGTGCCGATCGGCACCGCGATCTCCGAGGCGAACCTCAGTGATTTCGTCGCCGGCCTGGTCGTCACCAACGACGTCTCCGCGCGTGACATCCAACTCCCGCAGACCCAGTTCTACGAGGCCAAGTCGTATCCGACCTTCACCCCGGTCGGCCCGGAGCTGGTCCTGCTCACCCCCGACGAGCTCAAACGCTTCGGTGATCTGCGACTGCGCCTGAGTGTCAATGGCCAGGAACGCCAGAACGCGCTCGTCGAGGGCGACATGCTCTACCGGCCCCTGCAGGCGCTGCAGTCGCTCACCCAATTCCAAGAACTCGCCCCGGGCGACCTGGTCCTTACCGGCACGCCGGCCGGCACCGCGCTGAGCGCCCCGCCGAAGCCCGTGCAGTTCATCGGAAATCTGCTGCCGCCGCCCGTGAAATGGAAGATGTTCTTCTCACGCCAGGCCGCCAACCGGAACTACCTGCGTGACGGTGATGTCGTCGAGGCGTCGGTGGCGACCGACGACGCGGCCATCGACCTCGGAACCCAGCGCACCGCAATCCGATTCGCGTGACCCCTCTACCCACCCGGCGCGTCCCCGTCGTCATCGTCGGCGCCGGACCGACCGGCGTCACCGCGGCCACCCTGCTGGCGCAGCACGGCGTGGACTGCCTGGTGCTCGACCGTTGGCCCGGCGTGTACCCGCAGCCACGGGCGGTGCACCTGGACGACGAGATCTATCGCATCATCGCCCGCCTCGGGCTGGCCGACGAGTTCGCCGCGATCTCGCGGCCGACGCTGGGCTTGCGGTTGGTGGACAGCCGGTTTCGAACGCTGGCCGAGTTCAACCGCGACCCTGAGCACAGTGTGCACGGTTTCCCGCAGGCCAACATGTTCGACCAGCCGGAACTGGAGGCCCTGCTGCGGGCCAACCTCGAGCGCCATCCCGCCGCCGAACTCCGCGGGAACGCCGAAGTCACCGATGTCGTAACGGGCGGACCAGGTATCCGGGTCACGTTCACCGACCGCTCCGACGGGGCGCGTCACCAGGTCGAGGCCGACTACCTGCTGGGCTGCGACGGCGCCAACAGCCTGGTGCGCGCGCGGATTGGTTCGGCCATGCGCGACCTGAACTTTCAGCAACGCTGGCTGGTTGTCGACATCGCCACCGACGCGGACCTGGGCCAGTGGGACGGGGTCCATCAACTGTGTGATCCGAACCGCGCGGGGACTTACATGCGCATCGGCCCGGCGCGCTACCGGTGGGAGTTCCAGTTGCTGGCCGGTGAGAGCGCGAACGACTTCGGCACCCTGGACCGATTGCGCCCGTTGATCAGGCCGTGGACCAGCACCGTGCCCGTCGGCGAGCTGACCCTGGTGCGGGTCGCCGAGTACACATTCCGGGCCCAGATCGCCGACCGCTGGCGCCGCGGGAACGTCTTCATCCTCGGCGACGCGGCGCATCTCACTCCCCCGTTCATCGGCCAGGGCATGGGCGCGGGGCTGCGTGACGCGGACAACCTCGCGTGGAAGATCGCCGGGGTCCACCACGGCACCCTGGCCCCGGACTTTCTGGAAAGCTATGAGCGGGAACGTAAACCGCATACCCGATCCATGATCCGGCTGGCGCTTGGTGTCGGTTGGGCGATGACCGGGGGCGGGCGCCCGGGCAATGCGGCGCGCCGGGCGGTGCTGCCGAGGCTGCGGCTCTTCCCGGGCCTGCGTGACAAGGTGGTCGACTCGCGGACGCCGGCGCTGCACCGTTCGGCGTTGGTGCGCACCTCCCTGCGACCGCGCCGGCTGGGCGGCACGCTGTGTCCGAATCCGCCGCTTGGCGAACGTCAGCGGCTGGACGACGTGCTCGGCACCGGCTTCGCGCTGATCAGCACCGCTCGCCCCGGTGCTGCCGACGAGGCGGCGCTACGCCGACGCGACGTCGCCGTGCTGATCGCCGAAGCCGACAGCCCGTTGGCGGCATGGCTACACCGGGGCCATGCCACCGCGGCGCTGGTGCGCCCCGACCGGACCGTGGCCCGTGCCGGACGCGACGTCACCGGCGTTTGTGCGTGGACCGCGGCCGTCCTTTCGGCGCGAGCGGATCAGGCCGGCACCGGGGGCCGCGCAACGATCACCGGTATCCGAACCGAGTGCAGGACCGCGTTGCTGACCGATCCCAACAGCACACCGGTCAGACCCCCCCGCCCGTGACTGCCCACGACCAGAAGCTCTGCGGTCCCTGACTTTTCGGCGAGCTGTCGGGCCGGTTGATCCCGCACGACCAGACGCTGCACGGCCACGTCGGGATAGCGCTCCTGCCAACCCGCCAGGTTCTCGGCCAGGCTCCGGTGCGCCTCCGCTTCCAGTGATGACCAATCCGGTTCCGGAAGCTCGGTGATCGCGATATCGCTCCACGCGTGCAAGGCCGTCAGGCCGACACCGCGGCGGGACGCTTCGTCGAACGCCACCTCGATCGCGAGCTCGGAGGCCGGTGAGCCGTCGACCCCGACCAGTACCGGGGCATCTTGCGCGGCCGCGACATGGTCGGCGTGGACGACCGCGACCGGGCAGTGCGCGTGCCGCACCACCGTCGCGCTGACCGAACCGAGCACGCCCCGGGCCAGCAGTCCTCGTCCGGCCGTGCCCACGACGATCATCTCGGCCACATCGGACATGTTGATCAGCGCCAGCGCCGGGCTGGAGTACACGAGTTCCCGATGGATCGTGACGTTTCGGTCCGCCGGTATTGCCTCCTCGGCGAGCTTGATCGCGTGCATGATCGCCTTCTTGCCCTCGTCCTCGAGCCGCACCGCCAGAGACTCGGGGTATGGGACCGGCGGCCAGGTGGCGGTGGGCGTCGTCACCGCGTGGACGACGGTGAGTGGAACTTTGCGCATCGCCGCTTCGCCGGCGGCCCAGGTTGCGGCCGCGCTCGATGCCGACGAGCCGTCGACCGCGACGACGATGCCGCGGTGGTGGTCAGGTGCTGACATTTCGTTCTCCCTCCATCACGAGCGACGCTACAAACCCGCGGGGGATCGGTCGTGAGGCTTAAGTCCCTAACCAACGGGTCGGACGGCTTTCGCCGGCACCCGTTAGGGCACCCGTAACGCTGTGGTCACGCCCCGGCTAGATGCGACGCCGCTGTAACTGCGCGATGACCCAGAACGGCAGCGCCACGAACAGCGTGCCGCCGATGAGGTTGCCCACGGTGGTGATGCACACATTGGTGAGCAGGCCGTGTCCGCCGAGCCCCCAACCGATGCCGCCGCGCGGTGCGGCCGGGTGAAACAGGTTCAGCAGCAGGGGAAGACCGAGGAAGCCGACGTTGGCGATCACGTGCTGGGTGCCGCCGATGACGAATGCGAACGGCCCGTAGAACGCGAACGTCATTCGGGCCACGTCGCTGCGCGCCTTGAAGAACATGCACATGGAGGTCTGCAGGAACCAGGTGCACACCACGGCGAGCAGCAGCGCGGTCCAGAACGGCTGGCCGGCCTTCTGCGCCCCGACGGCGGCCGCCCGCTCGGCGAAGGGGCCCAGGTATGGGCCACCCGCGGCACCGCAGACGGTGACGAACACCAGCGCGCCCGCGACGTTGCCGATCAGGCCGGCGATCACCAGGAAGGCGTAGCTGCGCACACTCATGGTGCGATTGAGAACTGCCAGGAAGCCCGCCGCCATGTCCGCGGTGATCAGCGACATGCCCGACACCAGGATCAGGACGAACGACATGCCGAACGCCAGGCCCATCAACAGACTTGCGACGCCCGGGGTCTTGACCCCGGTGCTCACCATCAACGCCAGCAGCGCCCCGAACGCGACCATCACCCCGCCGACCAGGGAGCGCACCAGAAACGCCCACGGGTGCGTCACCTTCTCGACGGCCATGGCGGCCACCCGGTCCACCATGGCGCCGACGCCGAGCGGTTCGAAAGGGTCATCCGGGACGACATTCGTCGTCACACGAGAAGTCAAGCCGGGCAGGGCATTCCGCGGCGACGCTTCACCGCTCAACCGCGGCGATTGCGCTTCGAGAGTCATGATTGCTGGCCTTTCCGTAAAGCGTTGATCGCGTTGATGACCCCGGTGATGTGCTCCTCGCTGAGCTTCTCCCCCTCGAAGACGTGGCTGAGCAGAATCTTCAGGTCGAGCATTTGTTGCAGGTAAACGAGGCAGGGCGGGCATTCGTCGAGGTGCTTGGCGACGATCGGGCCCCATTGTTGGGGGTCGGAGTCGACGAGTTCGTCGACGAGGCGGACGAAGTCGACGCAGTCGATGGCGGGGACGGTGTTGTCGTGCACGGTCATCGGCGATACCGCTTTTCCAGTTCGTTGCGAAGATTTCCCCGGGCGCGGTAGAGCAGCGCGCGTTGCCCTTCGGCGGTGAGCCCGAGGAGTTCGGCCGCCTCTTCGGCCGAGGCGCCGACGATGTCACGCAAGATGACAAGTTGCCGCTGCCGCTCGGGCAACGCGTCCAGCGCCGTGCGCACGTGTCCGACGAGCTCGTTCTCGACGGTGCGGTCCTCCGGCAAAAAGCGCCGTGACGGCGGAAGGTTCCAGTGCCCCGCGTCGGGATGGCCCGCGGGATGCATGCGGCCCGCCAGCGGGTCGGCGTCGTCCGTCGACAGCACCTCGTGGTCGCGGATGCGGGATTCCCGGCGGCGGTGCCGCGAGGCGGTGTTCTTGACGATCCCGAATAACCATGTCCCAACCGAGGAACGGCCCTCGAAGGAATCCGCGGACTGCAGGACCTGCACCCACGCCTCCTGCACGGCCTCTTCGGCCACCGTCGCCGAATCCACCATGGTGCGGGCAAAATTGACCATCGGCCGGTGAAAGTCGCGCACCAGGATGGCCAGCGGGATGCCGCCGACGACGCGTTCGGATTCGGTGCCCCCCGATGGCACCGCCACCGGGGTCACCATCGACTCGCACTCAAGCGCACGCGGCCAGTTCCCAGCGCAGCTGCGCTTCCGACGGGGATTGGACCGGAATGAACGCCGCCTCGCGGTAGCGGCGACTCGCCGCCGTCCTGCTCGCATACCCCTTACCACCCGCGGTGCGGATCTCGAGATCCGCGCTGACGCTGGTGAGTTCGGCCGCGGCCAGCCGCAGGGACAACAGCTCCCGCTTGGTCGGCGGCTCGTCCCCGCCCACCGCGGCGGCCAGACGCGCCAACGCCGATTCGGCGGCGGCGAGCTTCTCCGCGACCTCGTCGACTTGGGCGCTGAAGACCTTGTTCACCCCGCTGAGGCCGTTTTTGGCCTGCCGCAACGCGGTTCCGGTCAGCCCCAGGCACATCGCCGACTGCAAGACGAGGAACGTCGGTCGGACCGCCCGCAGGAAACCCTCGAAGTCACTCGACAACACCCGCTCCAAGGGGACGTAGGCGTCGGCCAGGTTCAGGTACGACGAGGCGGTGCTACCCATTGCCAGCAGGTCGAAGTGATCGCCGACCGTCACGCCCGGCGTGTCCAGCGACAGGGCCACGATCAGCCTCTCGCCGGCATCGGTACGCACCGCGGTCACCATGGTCGAGTCGGCGTAGAGGTTGCTCGCCCACCGAATCGGTCCGGACACCGCGTAGCCGCCCTCGACGCGCGCAGCCGTCAACTCCAAACTTCCGCACCCCGCCGCCTCCTTGAACGCCGAGGCCATGCCGGTCACCCCCAGCGTGGTCCCGGCAAGCAGGGGCCTGGCCGCCTCCGCACCGAAAGGCGTTGCCGCCGAGAGCAGATACTCCACCGCCATGCGATGAGCCCACAACGAGAACCCGGTGCTCATGCACTCTCCGGAGATCAACCGGATGACCTCGGCCATCTCGGGTAACCCACCGTCGGCGTTGCCGGGTGCGCCAACCCCGAGCAGGCCGGCCGCACCCAGTGCGGTGAAGCTACGGCGAGACGGATGCTCGCCGCGGTCCAACGCGCCGGCGTGGGCCCGGATGTCTTCCAACAGTTCGACATCCACCTGACCCGCAGCCGGGTCCATCGTCGCCGTCATCTCGATACCTCCTGGGCCGAGTGCTTCCACGCGTAGTCGAGGAACTTGCCGTCGAAAGTGACGACCACTCTGTCGCCTTCGGGGTGCGGACGCCGCCGCACGCTCACCTGAAAGTTGATGGCGCTCATGATCCCGTCACCGAATTCTTCACCGATGAGTTCCTTGATCGCCGGCCCGTAGACGGCCAGCGCCTCGTGGAACCGGTAGATCGTGGGATCTGTCGCCATGGTCGCATCGGAGCCGCGATACGGCATCATTTGCAGTACGGCTACCGCCTCGTCGTCGAGGTCGAGAAGCGATGCGACCGTGGCTGCGTCGGCGGCCGGGAGCGGATGCTGCCCGAGTAACGCCGCGACGGTCCATACCGGGTCCTTGCCGATGGATTCGGCGATTTTCGCCCAGCTCAGTCCCCGCCTGGCGCGGCCCAGCCTGATGGCCTGGCCTAGGTCCGCCTTCGTCAATGGAGTTGCCATAGCCGGTTTCCCTTCCCCCATGCCTATCCGGTGAACAGAGTCGAGTCGACGCTCACCGGGTTGCGAAACGTGTTCACCACGGGTGACCAGGCGATCGCGTTGTCGTGAATCTCCTGGAGGGTGGCATCGTCGGCGTCTCCGGCCAGCGTCACCCGGCAGCGAACTGCGCTGAAACCGAGGCGCTTTCCCTCGGGCGTGTCACCCACACCCCAGACCGCGGAGATGTCGATGTCACCTTCCATTTCGACCTCGATCTTGGTCAGCGTCACCCCGCGGTGCGTCGCGTTGGCCAGCAAGCCCACCGACACGCACGAACCCAGCGCGGCCAGGGCGGTCTCCGACGGGTTGGGCGCCGAGTCGTCTCCGAGCAGCGCGGGCGGCTCGCCCACCAGCATCGGTGCCAGGTCGCGGACGTAGGTCATGTTGCGGAACCCGGTCTCGCACACCGTCTTGGCTTTCAGGGTCTTCTTGCCCGTCTCCGGGTTGGCCCTGGCGTTACACGACAACTTGTCGAGGCCTTCGGCGTCGATGACGAGCGCGTCGGTCATGTGACTTCCTCCGTTTTCGCTGATTCTGCGGCTTCACGGAGTTAGTGCTCTGCGGCGGCCGATGTGTGACGGTGGACGGGACGCGTTTACCTGGGCGCAACGAAACATCACACAGCCGAAACGCGGCGCCGTCCAACGGCGGACGGACCTTGAGGGAGATTTGCTTAGCCGAAAAGGTCTTGCGCGATGTAGTGGCCTTCGGCGGGCGCGGGCGGCACCGCGAAGATTGCTGAACCGATGTGGCGGATGTATTCGTTGAGCAGGTCGTGGGCGCCCAACCGGTTCTGCAGACGAATAAAATCTTGCGGATCCTTTTGATACGAGATGAACAGCAGGCCCGCGTCGAGTTGTCCGTCGGCGTCGAGGCCATCGGTGTAGTTGTAGGACCGTCGCCGGATCATGCTGCCGTCATTGTTCTCCCGGGCGGCCAGGCCGACGTGGGACATCGGGTCGATGAGCGGATTGCCGTCGGCGCCCTTGGCGGCGAAGTCGGGAGTATCGAACTCGGTCTTGCCGCTCAGCGGCGCGCCCTCTTCTTTGGTGCGACCGAAGATCCGCTGCTGGTTGCCGATGCGGTCGACGTCCCAGGTCTCGAGCAGCATCCGGATCTTCCGCACGACTTGATACGTCCCGCCGCGCATCCACGGCTGGTCGTCGTCGACCCAGACGAACCGGTCGTACTCCGCATCCGTGGCGATGTTGCGGGTCCCGTCCTTGAATCCCAAAAGATTTCTCGGGGTGTGCTGGCCCGGGCCGGCCGAGGCGCGCCCGAATCCCAGCACGGCCCAGGACGGTGAGACGATGTCGCGGCCCAGCCGGGCGAGGTTACGCACCGCGTGATAGCAGACCTGCGGGTCATCGGCGCAGGCTTGCACCGACAGATCGCCGCCGCGCAACCGGGGGTCCAGGTCGTCCCCGTTGAGTGGCGGCAGATCGCTGAACACCGCGGGCCGGCGCGGGGCGAGCCCGAACCGATCACCGAACAGCGACGGCCCCAGTCCGATGGTGACGGTGAGACTGGCCGGGCTCAGCCCGTAGGCCTCCCCGGTATCCGCCGGGGGCTGCACCTCGGCCTGCGGCTGAACTGTGCCGACGGGCCTGCCCTGCTGCAGGACCGCCGCCGCGGCGGACCAGCGTGCCAACAGGGTCTGCAGCTCGGTGCGCGTGCCGGCGGCCAGCGAGAAGGACATGAACATGGCGTAACGCTGTGGGGGCGTGGCAATTCCGCCCTGGTGCGGCTGGCCGTAGAAAGGATAGCTACGACGCAGATCGACGTTGTCGTCGCCGCCACCCGGGCCGCCGTTGCGCCCGGCCGCCATCGCGTGACCCGCGAAGCCGCCGGCCGCGGCGCCGGTAAGCCCGGCCAACACGGCGCCGCCGATCATGCGCCGGCGTGAAACCGCCGCTGCTTCCTCGGGATCGGTCGTGTCGTCGGTCACGGTCAGCCCGCCGAGACGACTTTTTGCGCGATCGTCGACAGGCTCTGGTGCAGCGGCTGGACAACCGCGGTCAGCTTCGGCGCGTCGGTGGCCTTCAGCGCCGCGGTGTAGGTCTGGAAGCCGCCCAGCGCGGAGGAGTCGCGGTACCCGTCCAAAGTCGCCAGCACCGTGCGGAATTGCTCATCGATCCGGCTGACCAGCTTGCCGTCGATCTGCTGCAGGCCCGGCCGCAGCGACGCGTAGGCCTGTTGGGCGCCTTCCACGTTGCCGGAGAAGTCGACCAGGTCGATGTGGCTGAAGGCCTCCTCCTCCCCGGTGATCTTGGTGTTCTGGATCTCTTCGATCAAATCGCTGGCACCGTTGGCCAAGTCTTCCGGCTGGTAGTGCAGGAGGGCGACGATAGCGGTCAACTTGACGACGTTGCCGACCAATTCGGAGCTGGACGCCAACGTGGCGGGGGTGATCGCTTTGCCCTGCCACAGGTCGCGCTCGATGGCGTGGAATCCCTTCCAGCCGACCTTCGCATCGACGGGCGTGGACTCGCGCATATCGATCAGGTAGTCCAGGCTGCCGGCATTGTCGCCGACCGCGAATCCCACCAAGATGAAACCCTCGACCGCGGACTCCGAACGCTCCCAGAAGAGGCGCGCCTTGGCGTAGGCGGCCTTTGCGGCGGCGATGTTGCCCGACCGCACCGCGGCGTCCAGCGCCCTGACCCCGTCACCGAGCTGAGCGATCTGATTGACGACGTAAGCCGCGTAGTCCTTGGTCCCCTGGCTGAGGATGTTTGCGACGGTGCCTGTCGGCCCCACCGCCGCCCGGCCCGTCACCGTCAAGGTCTGGTATTCGTTGCTCGCGCCGGGGCAATACAGCTGATACGGGCCGCCGTCCAGGGTGACGGTGAACGACACCGGATCCAGGCCGGGAGCGAGGTCCTCTTTCTCGCCGACGATCCGCTGGCCGCTGAGCAATTCGACTTCGCTGATCCCCGGCGCGTTCCTGTTCGCCACCGTGAAGGTCACCGGCCCGGCGGCGACGCTGGTGATGTCCAGGGCGCAGCCGTCTTTGCCGCCGTCATTGGCCAAGGTGACCTTGACCGCGTGGGTGCCGCCGCCGGATTTCCCGTCCTCGAGGCGCCCCGCGTTGCCACTCGGATGACTGCAGGCGGTCACAGAACACGCCGCCATCAGAGCCAGTGCTGTTGCGGCGAAGCAACACTCGCGATGCCAAAGCCGGGCTCCCGGCTTGGTGCGATCCCGCTGCGTCACGGGGACTGCTGCGTCACGAAGTCGATGAGTTCCTCGACGCGGCTGATCAGCGCCGGCTCCAGGTCGTTCCAGTCACGCACCCGGGACCGAATGTGGCGCCAGGCCCTGGCGATGTCCGCCTGGTTGGCGTGGGGCAGGCCGAGCGCCCGGCACGCACCGTGCTTCCACTCGATGTGCCGCGGCACATCCGGCCAGCCGGCCAACCCGAGCCGCTGGGGCTTCACGGCTTGCCAGATGTCGACATAGGGATGACCGACGACCAGGGTGTCGGTACCACCCGGCCCGCGCCGCACCGCGTCGGCGATCCGCGCTTCCTTCGAACCGGTGACGAGGTGATCGACGAGCACACCGAGCCGGCGCCCGGGTGCGGGCGCGAACTCGGACACGATGTCCACCAAGTCGTCGACGCCGCCGAGGTGCTCGACGACGACACCCTCGATCCGCAGGTCCTCGCCCCATACCTGCGCGATGAGTTCCGCGTCGTGGCGGCCCTCGACGTAGATCCGGCTGGCGCGGGCGACCCGGGCGCGCGCGCCCGGCACGGCGACCGAGCCGGACGCCGTCCGTCCGGCGGCGGCGGGCGCCGCCCGCCGCGGCGCCGTGAGGATCACCGGACGGCCCTCGAGCAAATAGCCTGGGCCCAGCGGAAATCCGCGCACGTGCCCGCGCCGGTCTTCCAGTTCGACCCGCCCGTACTCGACTCGTACCACCGCGCCCACGTATCCGCTCTGCACGTCCTCGACCACCAGACCGAGTTCGGCGGGGTGCTCGGCAGAGCGGGGCTTGCGCCGGCCCGCGGCAAGCACATCGATTCCATAGCGATCAACCACGCGGCCATACTAGAAAGCCTTGCGGCCAAACATCGTTACGGCACGCCCGCTTGAGGAGCATCGTGACCGAGATCGCCCGTGTCGGCGATGCAATACCGGCGGGTAAAAAATGCGTTTTAACTGTGTGGCGTTACTGAGCTGATGGCGTTGCCGATGTTACGTTGCTAGTGGTGAGAACTGCCGCTCGTTCTCAAATCGCGGCGGTGAGCGAGGTGGGATTATGGACCTGGCACTTTGGGTGTCGAGCATTCTGGCTTTCGTGCGGGCCGGCTACCCCGCCGGAATGCCCACGACCGGGTATGCGCCCCTGGCCGCCCTGGCTCGCCGACGGCTGTGCGACGACGAGATCAAGGCCATCGCAACCAAACTCATGAGGCGCCAATTCTGGCCGATCAATCCCGTTGATATCGGCGTCGAAATCACCCGGATCACGAACCAATTGCCCTTGCCCGGCGACGTCGAGCGGGTCGAGCATCGCCTTCATGCGATCCGCTGCGCGCGGGGATAGGCGTCCCCGCGGGATCTGACTCTGCTACGGCGCGTCCTTCGCCGGACCGCCGCATGCGGCCAGGTAGTCCGGGTAGTTCCAGGTCCGCAGAAACTCTTGGCCCGCCCGCAATCCTCGTTGATACAGCGCGTCGCGTTGCTCGGCGGTGATGTTGAAGTCGATCGGGCTGACCTCGTCGGCGGGAACGAAGATGGTGCGCCGTACGGTGCACGGATCGTCGATGTATGCGTTGTCCTGGTTGCTCACCAGTGTCTCTATCGCGGCGATTCCCAAGGAGACTGGCCCGTGGACCGGATGGGTGGGCGGGATGCCGGGTCGTGCGGACAACCGGATGCCGAAGGTCGGCCATCGCGGCTCCGCGTCGGGCCGGTCGAACAGCTCCACCGGGAAATCGGACAATAAGCCGCCGTCGACCCAGGTGGCGCCGCCCACCCGGACGGGCTCGAACACATAGGGAATCGCCGACGAGGCGTGCACGGCGCGGGCCACCGGAAAGTCGTCGGGGTCGATCCCGTAGGAACCGAGATCCCACGGGATGCGCACCAGCCGGCGCCGCGACAGGTCGCTGGCCGTCACCACGAGCGACCACGCGAACTGGTCCGGCTCTTCGCCCGTGCGTAAGTCGCCGAACGTCCGCACACCCATGTCGGCCAGCAGGCCGGCGAGCAGCCGCTCCAAATAGGCACCGCGGTAGACACCGTCGGAGACCAACAGCGACAGCGCCCCACCGATCAGGGGCACCGCGCCGATCAGGTTGCGGTCCAGAAACTTCCGGTAGTCGATGGTCCGCATCACCTCCGCGAGCCGGCTGAGCGGCTCGCCCGCGACCTGCAGCGCGGCTACCAGCGACGCGACGACCGCGCCCGCGCTGCTCCCCGCGACGCGCGGAAACCGGTAGCCGGCCGCGGACAGCGCGTCGAGCGCGCCGACCAGCCCGATCCCCCGGACGCCGCCCCCCTCGCACACCAGATCCGCGCGGGACGCGCTCACGGCCGCCTCCATAGCCTTACCCCCTCAGCAGATTCGTTGGCCGTCTACATCGAAGAAATGCAGGTGCCCCGGTTCGGGGTGCAGGCGGACCCGGCTGCCCTTTTCCGGTGGTCGGCGCCCGTCGGCGCGCGCGACGACGGGCTGGTCGATGACCTTGCCGGAGCCGGTGATTCGGCCGTAGATGTAGGCGTCCGCGCCGAGCTCCTCGACCACATCGACCTCCATCTCGACGCCCAGGGCGCCCAGTTCGAAATGCTCGGGACGGACGCCGACGACGACTTCACTCGCGGTGCCGGCCAGCTCCCGTGGTAACGGGATGGGCCAATCCCCCAGCGAAACCGTGGAATCGACGATCGGCAGGGTGAACAGGTTCATCGCGGGCGAACCGATGAAACCCGCGACGAAGATGTTGACGGGGTTGCGGTACAGCTCGCGCGGTGCGGCGAATTGTTGCAGCACGCCGTCGCACAGCACGGCGACGCGGTCGCCCATGGTCATCGCCTCCACCTGGTCGTGGGTGACGTAGACGGTGGTGGTGCCGAGCCGCCGTTGCAGCGCTGCGATCTGGTTGCGGGTCTGCACCCGCAGTTTGGCGTCGAGATTGGACAGCGGCTCGTCCATCAGGAACACCTGCGGTCGGCGCACGATCGCGCGTCCCATCGCCACCCGCTGGCGTTGCCCGCCGGAGAGGTCCTTGGGCTTGCGGTCCAGATATGGTTGCAGATCAAGCAGTTTCGCCGCGTCGAGGACTCGGTCGCGAATCTCGGCCTTCGGTGTCTTGGCGATCTTCAGGGCAAACCCCATGTTCTGCGCGACGGTCATGTGCGGGTACAGCGCGTAGTTCTGGAAGACCATCGCGACGTCGCGGTCCTTGGGGTCGACGGTGGTGACGTCGCGGTCGCCGATCCGGATGCGTCCGGAGTCCAGCGTCTCCAGTCCCGCTACCATCCGCAGCGAGGTCGTCTTCCCGCATCCGGAGGGGCCGACCAGCACGACGAACTCGCCGTCACCGACCTCCAGATCGAGGCCGTCCAGGGCCGGACGATCGGCTCCGGCGTAGCGCCGCGTCGCCTGCTCGAAAGTTACCGAGGCCATGGGCTATCCGTTGAGTCCCGTGACGGCGATACCCCTGACGAACGAGCGCTGCGCGACCGCGTAGACGATGACCAACGGCAGCATGATCAGCATCGACGCCGCCATGATGATCGGCCATCGCGCGACATACTCGCCTCGGAGCCGTACCAGGCCGAGGGTCAGCGTGGCCAGGCTGTTGCGCTGGAGCATCAGCAGCGGCCACAGGAAGTCGTTCCAGACGTTGACCCAGGTGAGTACGGCCAGCACCAACACCGCGGGCCGGGCATGCGGCAACAGGATTCGCCAATAGATCTGCCACGGCGAACAACCGTCGAGTATCGCCGCCTCCTCCAGGTCCGTCGGAAGGGTACGGAAGAACTGCCGCATCAGGTAGGTGCCGAATGCGCCGCCGAATAACCCGGGCACGATCATCGACCACGGAGTGTCGACCCACCCGACGGTCCGCATCAAGATGAACTGCGGGATCACTGTCACGGTCAGCGGCACCATCAATGTGCCCAGGTACAGCACGAACAGCGTGTCGCGACCGCGAAATTGCAGCCGGGCGAACGCGTATCCGGCCAGTGAGCAGAAGAAGACTTGCCCCGCGGTCACGCACCCGGCGTACAGCACGGTATTGAAGAACATTCGCGCAAAGGGCAGCAACGAGAACACCTCGGTGTAGTTGGACCACCTCGGGTGCGCGGGAAACAGTCTCGGCTCGGTGATCTCGCCTTCCCTCTTCAACGAGCCGGACACCGCCCAGGCGATCGGAAACAACCAGCACCACGCGATTCCGATCAACGCGGTATAGACCAGCACGCCACGAAGGACATGGCGCGTGAACAAGCGCTCAGCTGAGGCCACGAGACGTCTCCCAAGACCGTTGGCCGGTGATGCGCAGCTGCAGCACGGTCAACACCAGCAAGATGGCGAACATGACCCACGCCAGCGCGGACGCGTACCCGAATTCCAGGAAGGAGAACGCATGCTGGAACAGCATGATGCCCAACACATACGTGGCGGTTTCGGGCCCGCCGTTGGCTCCGTTGAGGACGTACACCATGTCGAAAGCCTGGAACGCGTGGATGATCGAGATGACGCCCACGAATGATATCGACCCCCGGATCAAGGGCACCGTGATGGACACGAACTGACGTATCTCGCCCGCCCCGTCGATTCGGGCCGCCTCGTAGACGGTCTCGGGAACCCCCTGCATCGCCGCGAGCAGGATGACGGTGGCGAACGGCACGCTGCGCCAGACACTGACGATGCACAGCGAGGCCATGGCCCATCGGGGCTCGACCAGCCACGGGACCGGGCCGATCCCGACCCAACCCAGCATGATGTTGAGCAACCCGTTGTCGGTGTTGAAGACGAACTGCCATACGACCGCCATCACCACCGACGAGATGGCCAGCGGCAGAAAGACAACGGTGCGGAAGATGCCGATTCCCCTGACCTTCCGGTTCAGCACGCCGGCCACCACGAGGCTGACGACGATGGTCGGCACGACCGTTCCCAGGGTGAAGATGACGGTGTTGCGGATGGCGATGAGAAAAAGCGGATCCGAGGTGAACAGGTCTTGGAAGTTCTTGAGGCCCACGAACTTCGGCGGCGTGAAGACGTCCCAGCGCTGGAAGCTCATGTACAGCGAGAATCCGAGCGGGAAAAGCATGAACACCGCGACGGCGGCCAGGTTGGGCGCCACGAAAAGGCGGCCGGCGCGGGCCCGCCGTCGCCAGGGGCCCGCGCCCTTGGCGGGTTTGCGGGTGAGGGGTGCCGGGCTGGTGTCGACGGATGTCATGGGGTGCGC
This sequence comes from Mycobacterium paraseoulense, assembly GCF_010731655.1. Taxonomy (NCBI): domain Bacteria; kingdom Bacillati; phylum Actinomycetota; class Actinomycetes; order Mycobacteriales; family Mycobacteriaceae; genus Mycobacterium; species Mycobacterium paraseoulense. The sequence goes on from NZ_AP022619.1 coordinate 1,121,768, forward strand.
AGCACCTCGTCGATGGCGGGTGAAAGGGAGACCAGGGATGTCGCGGGCCGCGACCCACGCAACACCGGCCCGAAGCTGCGGTCCATCAGCGCCACGACCTTCTCCCACGCCGGGGTGACCGGCAGGCCTTCGGAGTATTCGGGTCCTTGGGTGAGGACGGCGAGGTTGCCGACGTTCCGGTGGGCCTTCGCGAATCCTGGCGAATTGAGGGCGGATTGCAGCACCGGCACGAAAAGGCTGGATTCACCGATCAACCCCTGACCGACGGGGCCCGTCGCGAATTTCACGAATTCCCATGCCTGCTCCCTGCGCGGACTGCTCGCGGAGATGGCCAGTCCGGTGGAACCGATGTTGGAATGGGCGGGCTGCCGCAGCCGGCGCGGACCCACCGGCAACGAGGTGACGTCGAAATCCAGGCCGTCGGCCCGGATGAAGGTCTGGTAGCGCCAGTGGCCGCCCATCGCCATCGCCGCCCTGCCCGACGCGAAGAGGTCGGGCGTGGACATCGATTGAACCTCGGACGCGTTGGGCGCGACCTTGTGCTTGTTGGCCAGGTCGGCATAGAACTGCACCGCCTCGATGAAGGCGTCGTCGCCGAAGTTGAAGTGGGCCGGGTTCTTCAGCGGGGTGGCCCACGGCACGCCGTTGTTCATCGCGAACAGGCCTGCCGAATAGTACGAAACAAAGATGTTGACGAAACCCCATTGGGTAACGCGCCCGGAACGGTCCCGCTTGGTGAGGGCGGTGGCGGTGTTCAGGAAGTCCGTGAAACTCCACGACTGCTGCCACGTTCGGGGCGGGGGCGGCACGCCGGCCTCGGCGAACAGCCGCTTGTTGTAGAACAGGTAGTTTCCGGACCACTGCTCCGGGAGGGCGTATTGGCCGCCGTTGAAGGCGAAGCTGTCATACAGCGCCCCGATGCCGTCCGACTTCAGCTCGGCCGCGAAGCCCCGATCGCCGGCCAGCATCGTGTTGAGGTCCAGCAGCACGTCGCGGGCAGCCAACTCGGCGTAGGTCAGATCCCACGCCATCAACACGTCCGGGCACTTGCCACCGGCGCAGAACGTCGACAGCTGCTGCATCACGCCCGGCGCCGAAAGCACCGGGCGGACCTTGATGTCGGGATGGCGGCGCTGGAACTCGTCGACGATGCGGATCCGGACGTCGCGTTCGTCGGGGTTGGCCGCGAAGAAGAACGTCAGCGCGTCTTCTTCGGGAGCGCAGCCGGCTGCCCACGGCGCCAGCGATGCCGCGGTGAGCGCGCCGGCACCGCGCAGCAGACCGCGCCGCCCGAACGGCTTATCGAGCATGGTGCTCCCGTTCTCGCCCCGCTGCCGGCCGCCCGGCCGGCGGTGTCTGATGTCCTTGGTACCCGATGCGGCTGTGGTGTTGCTGGATTGGCCAACGCGGCAGCGCCACCACGGCCCTGTCGATGCGGTCGGCATCCCCGACGATGTCGATTGCGTGGATGCGGTCATCGGCTCCGACGGCGACCAGCAACAGCGCCTGAGCGCGCCCCTGCGGCGCGAGGACGACGCCGGGTGCCCCGTCGATGAGCACGACCGCGCCCGCGCGCGCCCGCTGAGTGAACCGGCGGGTCTCCTCCGCGACCCGCTTGGCGCCGCGCAGCTCGGTCGGCACGTCGTCGGGGACCAGCGCCCGATCCACCGTGCGGACCACGTCCGGTGCAAGCAGCTCGAGCAGCGCGGCGATGTCACCGCCACGCGCCGCCGCGAGAAACGCCTCGACGATCTCGAGGTGCTTCGCGGCGCGCTCGGGTGCGCCGACGGGGTCGGCCTGCAGCCGCCCACGCGCCCGGCTTGCCAGCTTCTTCGCGGCTTCCGGCGACCGGTCCAGCACACCGGCGATCTTCTCGAACGGCACCGCGAACACGTCGTGCAGCACGAACGCGACGCGCTGCGCCGGTGAGAGCCGGCCGAGCACCACGAGCAGCGCGTTGCTCACCGACTCCGTCAGGAGCGTGTCCTCGTCCGCCGCCGACACGGTCGCGGTGAGCCGGTCCAGTTCGTCGGTGGCGGTGAGCGGTTGTTCGGCACGCCTCTTGCGCACCCGGAGCTGATCGAGCGCCTCGCGGGCGGTGATCGTGGTGAACCAGCCGGTGATGTTGTCGACCGCGCCGAAATCCGCGCGGCTGGCCTTGAGCCATGCCGACTGAACGGCGTCGTCGGCGTCGGCGGCCGAGCCCAGCAGTTGGAACGCGACGGATCTCAGGTGTCGCCGGTCCGCGTCGAAACGCTGCGCGAGGTCGGCCAAGTTCTTCGGGGCGGTCATGGGTCACCTTTTCTGCACAGGAGCCGTCAAGAGATTGACCGCGTCCGTCGAGCTCTCTGTAGCAAAGGAGGCCAGCATCATGACCTTATCGATTGTCCGCCTCAGCGCGTGCGGGGACCGTCCGGATCGCCGCCGCAAAACCGGCTCCCCGGCGGGGGTTCGGCGCCGATGAACACCGCATACATCGTGGTCACGTTGGCCACCGCGGCCATCACCGCCGGGATCGCGGTTGCCGATCTCATCCCGGCGGGGTTCGTCCTGGCGAATTCGGCCGAGGTCGGGGTGCCGCGTTCGTGGTTGCCGGCGCTGGGCGCGGTCAAACTGGCCGGCGCAGCCGGGCTGGTCGTGGGCCTGGTGGGCCTGCCGGCGTTGGGAATCGCGGCCGCCTCCGGCCTAGTGCTGTTCTTCGTCGGTGCGGTCGTGACACACCTGCGGGCCCACGTGCTGTACAACATCGCGTTTCCAGGGGCATACCTCTGCATGTCGGTGGGGTCACTGGCGTTGCTGGTGCTGCGTTGACCGGAGCCCGCTCAGCCCGGAAAGTACCGAATCCGGTTGATGGTGTCGCCCCGCCAGGGCATGTCGGCGAACATGATCCCGCGCCCGCGCCCGGAGGTGACCGCGACCGTCACCGTGGGGCCCGCGCTGTTCATCTTGGTCGGGGCCGCACCGTCGAGTCGCTCCAGGAGCTCGGTGAGGTCGAGGGTGTCGTGGTCACCGAGAGTTATTGTGGCACTTGGCGATAGCGCACGCGCGGCCGCGTTGTGGTCCTGCCGTGCCACGGCGCGCAGGAACGCCTCGGCGAGTTTCTGGTGCCGCGCGCCCACCCGCCGGAAGCCCGTCATGAAGCCGGCGGTGCCGCGCAGCCGCTGATTGCTCAGCAGGCCCCCCGAGAGTTGCAGCGCCGGTGCCAGCGCGCGCGATCCCGTTCGCAGGAATTGCAGCATCATCGCGGGCAGCTCCCAGTAGGCCCGCAGCTCCCCGATCAGCCACTCCCCGTTGGTTTCTCGCAGGTCGTAGCGCAGGAACGCGGGAATGTACATCGTGACCGCCGAGCCCATCGCGACCTCGAGCTCGAGGTCGCGCAGCACCACGGTGCCGAAGACGATATCGAGGTCGCGGTGGAACTTGATCTCCCGCGGCCCGATGAAGGTGTCATAGAAGCGGCCGATCTGTTCCCGCCCGACGTGCGGCCGCGACCCGACCGGGTCCTCGACCCGGGCGTCCTCGGTGAACAGCGCCACCCAGCCCGCGCGGTCGTGCGCGGCGGCCGCCCGCGGCGAGCGCTCGACCGCGGCGAGCAGCGATTCCCGATCCCCCCGGATCACGGTCCCCCGACCAGCTCGATGCCCGCGGACCGCATCTCCGCGAGCGCGTCTTCAGCCGAATCCGCCGCCACGGCCGCAGTCAGGTCCACCAGCACCCGGGTGGACAGGCCCGCCCGCGCGGCGTCCTGCGCCGTCCGCCGGACGCAGTGGTCGGTGGCGATACCGACCACGTCGACCTCGTCGACCCCACGCTGCCGCAGCCACTCCAGCAGCGGGGTCCCGTCGTCGTCGATGCCCTCGAAGCCGCTGTACGCCGCGGTGTGGGCACCCTTGCGGAAGACCGCCTCGATCCGGCTGGTGTCCAGGTCGGGCCGCAACTGGGCGCCAGGGCTTCCGGCGACACAGTGCGGTGGCCATGACGACGAATAGTCAGGCCGTTCGGAGAAGTGGTCGCCCGGCTGGATGTGGAAGTCCTGGGTTGCCACCACGTGCTGATAGCCCGGGTCCCCGGCCAGGTAGTCGTTGATGGCGCCCGCCACGGCGGCGCCGCCGGTCACCGGCAGCGAGCCGCCCTCGCAGAAATCGTTTTGCACGTCGACGATGATCAACGCCCTCACGGTCTCACCCTATCGGTGTCGCCCGCCGCGGCACTTCAGCTGGGCATATGGGCGGGGCGGTTTGTTCACCAACCAGTCGGGTAATCCCCGGCCATGGTGATCCGGAGAATAGCGCGCCCGTTGCTGTCAGTGGCATTCATCGGCCAAGGAGTCAATTCCCTACTCAACCCCAAATCGGCGGCGGCGGCCGCCGCACCCGCCGTGGACGGTCTACAGGCGTTGCCGAACTCGGTGAGCGGCACCATCCCCAGCGACCCCGAGACGTTCGCGCAGATCACCGCGGCTGTCCAGATCGGCGGCGGCCTGCTGCTCGCCACCGGCAAGCTGCCCCGCATCGCCTCGGCCGCGCTGGCGGTCACGGTGCTCCCCGCCAACCTCGGGGCGCACTCGTTCTGGAACGAAAGCGATCCGCAGGCGAAGGCGCAGAAGCGCCAGCAATTCCTCACCGACCTCAGCCTGGTCGGCGGGTTGTTGATCGCGTCCGCCGACACGGCCGGCAAGCCGTCACTCGGGTGGCGCGGCCGCCGGGCGGCCGAGCGGCTCTCCGAGCGCGTGTCGTCGGCGCTACCGGGCTCAGATGACGCGGCATTCGACACCGACTTCGCGGAGTTGGGCGAGAAGATCGTGCACGGGCTGCAGATCGGCGCCGAACGTGGCCGCGAACTGGCCAGCACGGCGGCAGAACGAGGCGCGCCGTACGCCGAGGCGGCGCTCGAACGCGGTCGCGAATTCGCCAGCACGGCGGCCGAACGCAGCAAGCCGCTGGCCAAGAAGGCCCGCAAGCGCGGCGAAGAGCTCGCGGACGAGGCGGTCGAGCGGGCCGCGCCGCTGGCGAAGAAGGCCCGCAAGCGCGGCGAAGAACTCGCCGACGAGGCCGCCGACTGGGCCGCGCCGCTGGCGAAGAAGGCCCGCAAGCGCAGCGAGAAGATGGCCAAGAAGGCGCGCAAGCGCGGCGAAGAGCTGGCGAGCACGGCCCTGGATCGCGGCGAGGACCTCGCCGACACCGCACGCGCACGTGGCATCTACCTCGCCGACACGGCCCGCGCGCGCGGTGGCTACCTCGCCGACACCGCACGCGAGCGATTGGGTGAGCAGGTCAAGACGGGCCGCCGCAAGCTGTCCTCGTGAGCGAATCACCCGTCGGCTAGGGGTCTGCGCCCCGACAGGAACGCGTCGATGATCGCGCCGACGTCCTGGCCGGCGTCGACGGTCACGCCGGTCTCATCGGCGGCGAGCGGCTGCAGCGCGTCGAATTGCGATCCCAGGAGCGCGGCCGGCATGAAGTGACCGGTCCGGTTCTCCAGCCGGTCACTGATCAGCGCCGGTGAACCGGCCAGGTGAAGGAACTCGACGCGCGGACAGTGGGCGCGCAGCTGGTCGCGGTATGCGCGTTTGAGCGCCGAGCAGCTCGCCACGCCGCCGTCACCGTGGGCGGCCAACCACTCGCCGACCTTGTCCAGCCAGGGCCGGCGGTCGTCGTCGTCGAGTGGTTCGCCGGCCGATATCTTGGCGACGTTGGCCCGCGGGTGCAGCGTGTCGGCGTCGACGAAGGGGACCCGCAACCGTTGCGCGAGCGCCGGTCCCACGGTCGACTTGCCCGAGCCCGAGACGCCCATCACCACGACGGGCGCCCCGCTCACTCGGACCGTTCGCCGAGGTTGCGATTCCACTCCACCCAGCCGACCCCGCCGCGGCCGTCCGCCGTCTTGACCGTGGCCCACACCCGCGGGAACTGGCTCACCCGGCCGTCGGCGGCGGTCAGGCGCACCGGCGCCTGGCCGCGGACCTCGACGTCCGCGGTGATCTCGCCGGGGTCGAGGGACAGTGTGGCGGCCAGCGGTAATCCGTTGGCGTCGAATGACTCTCGTGATTCCACGGATTGCAGTTCGGTGACCGCACCCTCGGCATCCTGGAGGTAGCCGATGCTGAAGGCCGGTGCGCCAGGAATCCGGATGTTCACGCCGTGCAGATGGGTGCCGTCGTCGAGGTGCAGCGCGCTCCAGATCCAGTCCATGCTCCACCAGTCGCGCACACCCCAGGAATGATCGCGTTGACCGGGAACCGCCTCGACCCGGTAGGTGGCGTCGCCGATGGTGACCGTGCCCGACACCGTGCACGGGATCTCGTACCGCGTCGTCAACCGGTACTTGTACGGGGTGCCATCGGTGGCCCACACCAAGTTCATCGTCATTTCGACCGGGGTGCCCGGCTCCCCGCGCAGCAACGCCGACGGATCGGGGTAGGCCTGAGCCCGCGCACGCACGTCGACGCGGTAGGCCTGCAGCGGCGCCGTCGCGGAGTGGCCGAGCTCGAAGGAGTCGGTGCGCAATTCCCATGGGTTCTCGGGGAGCGGCACTTGCGCGTCGAGGGCCACGGTCGGCATGTCAGGGCCGCACAGCAGCGCGTGCACCCACGCCGTCTGCTCGTTGGCGACCAGGCCGAGGCGGAACCAGCCGCCCAATCCCTGTGCCACGTCGGCGAAGTCGGCGTACCAGCTCTCGCTCCACAGCGGTTCGGCGGTCGGAGCGTGCGCAAGTTCGTCCTGCTCCGACGGCCGCAATGGTTCGGGTGCCTGCGCGATCGGCAGCGTCGCCAGCGCTTCCGTGTCGAGCACGTGATCGCAGTGCCGTTGCAGCATCGTCATGAACATCCGGTCGCCGCGCTCGGTCCGCTCGACCAGCATCGAGGACACGATCGCCATCATCACGCCGAAAAAGCTCTGCCGGCGAACGCCTTCGGCGACGTCGGCGAGCGACAGCGGCACCGTCGGCCCCAGCGCCTCGTGGTAATCGCGCAGCAGCGCGTCGTAGTGCTCCCGACGATCCTGCGTCGGCAGCGCACAGCCCAGGAAGTACGACAGGTCGGTCAGGGCCGGCCCCCAGGAGACCGTCTGCCAATCGACGACCGTCAATGGACGGTCGGCCCCGGCCGTCCCGAACAGCAAGTTGTCCAAGCGGTAGTCGCCGTGCATCAGCCCCTGGATGCGGTCCGGGGCCGCTTCCTGGGCCAGGTAGCCGTCGAAGGAGGCGACCAGGCGTTCGCACACCACGCGGTGCTCCGGCGCGATCTGGTCGCCGTAGCGGTCGACGAATCCGGCGTACAGCGGCGCGATCATCGCCTGGTTGAGCGGCGATTCACGATTCAGCCACGGCGCCTCGGCCAGTGCGGTGTCGCCGAGCAGCGGGCCGTGCAGCCGCCCCAGCTCGACGACACACAGATGCGCCTGTTCGGCTGTCGCGCCGGCGATTTCGTCGCCGACCACCGCCGGCCCGGCATCACCGAGTAGTAGATCGAACGCACCCGTCGAGGTGTCGACGGCGGCGTGATAGCAGGGCGCTATCGGCCCGCCCAGCCGTGGCGCTATGTCGCCGTAGAAGCGCACCTCGCGCTCGTAGAGGCCCAGCGCCAGCCCCGTTTGCCGGCTCACCGGGTCGGTAGCCGCGACCTTGAGCACCACCGACTCGGGCCCGTCGGGGCCGCCGGCGTAGCTGAGCCGGATGCGGTAGCACTCGCTCATCTGCCCGGTGCCGATCCGCTCCACGGAGAAATCGGCGACGGGTCCCGCACCGATCGCCGCTGTCAGCCACGCGGTGGTGAGGTCGCCGGGGCGTTCGATGACTTGCGCGATGTCGGCATGCATGAGGGTCAGCGTGCCAGGTCACCGCGCCAGGGAGAAGCCATCCCAGGCGATCCGGCGGTGCGGATGTGGATCGAACTCGACGCGGCTCTTGCGGTCGAACACCATGACGGCACGGTCGGCGGTGCTGTACGCGGGCCAGTCGTCGCCCGGCGCCCCATGGCGGCTGAAGGCGCGCCACCGCCGTTGTACCTGGTTACTGACCCGCAGCGCCGCGCGCCGGTCGGCGGCGGCGGTCAACAGGGCGCCGAATCGGGTGCGATAGACGTCGAAGACTGCCAGCAACTCGGTGGCATGGGTGGCGCCCAGGCCCGACCAGCGCAGCGTGCGGGGAGCGTAGTCGTACCGGTAGAGGTACGTGGGCGCGTGCGCGCTGTGGGCCTCGGCGATCTGCCAGGCCGCCGAGCCGAACGCGAAGTCGCCGCCGAGCTGGATGCACGCCGACGGGGCGGGGTAATCCGGGTAGGCGGCAGTGATGCGTTCGCGCGCAGCCGGTTCCGTATCGGCCAGCAGCTCCTCGATCATCGTTTGATTGGTGGGCAGCATCTTGAGAAAGCGGGTGAACAGGCGGCCCTCTTCGGCGTTGGTGCCCACGATGAGCGGCACCCGGTGCGCGCGGCCGCCGCGCATCGCCTCGACGGGATCGAGGGGCACGACGTCGTCCCCGGCGACCGGACCGATCGGGAAGGCGCCGAGCCTGTCCTCCATCCCTTGGTCGATCAGCCGGTGTTGGGCGTCCACCAGTTGCGCCGGGGACGCCTGCATCAGCGTCTCGGCGGCGTCCCGCGGGCAAGCGCCCAGCAGGGCGGCGAAGCGCGCCGCGAATTCCGCAGCGGTCTCTGGCGACCGCACCATGCCGGCGGCCGGGCTTTCCGAAATGGCCCGGGAGAACAATCCTTCGGCGGCGGGCACCGCCAGCAGGGTGGCGGTGATGTGCGCGCCGGCGCTTTCCCCGAAGATGGTGACGTTGTCCGGGTCGCCGCCGAACGCGGAGATGTTGTCTTTCACCCAGCGCAGCGCCATCACCAGGTCGCGCAGGAACAGGTTGCTGTCGATGGGGATCTCCGGCGTCGAAAGTGACGACAAGTCCAGGCATCCCAACGCGCCCAGGCGGTAGTTCACCGACACGTACACGCAACCGCGGCGCGCCAGCGCCGCACCGTCGTACAGCGGCGTGGCCGAGCTGCCCAGGATGTAGCCGCCCCCGTGGATGAAGACCATGACGGGCAGCGGTTCGTCGGCGGGCGCTTCGGGGGTGACGACGTTGAGGGTGAGGCAGTCCTCCCCCATCGGCTGGTAGCGGCCGACACCGAGCATGGTGTAGCGACGCTGCTGGGGTGCGCAGTTGGCGAAGCCGTGGCAGTGCCGCACACCCGACCACGGTTGCGCCGGGCGGGGCGCCCGCAACCGCAGGGGTCCGACCGGCGGCCGGGCGTACGGGATGGATCGCCAGCGGTGGACCCCGTCACGGGTAAAGCCTTCTACGGTGCCGATCGTCGTGCGTGCGCGGACGGTGCGCTGATGCATAACCCGACGTTAGCGGACATGGCGGGCGTAACGCGCGCGCAGCGCCTTATTCTTCGCGCATGGCGGTTAGCCTGACTGGATGCGGATTGCCGCGCTGCTTGCAGCGTCGTTACTGGTCGCCGGGTGTTCCCACACGATCGGCGGCCAGTCTCAGCAAACTCAGACATCCACGAGCCCGTCCACCACTTCGCCGGGTGGCAAACCACCGGCCCCGTCGGCTGCACCCGCAGCCAAGGCGCCGATCTCCGACGTCATCGCGTGGATCGAGGCGGGCCGCCCCGCGGATCCGGGCCGCTACCACAACGCGATTCGCGACGGGGCGACCACCGCGCTCGGCGACGACATCGCATTCACGGCTGTCGCCGGCAAAGTCTCGTGCCTGACCGATTCCAAGCACACCGGTGGCGCCCTGGTCTGCCTGGTGAGCCTGACCAATCCACCGCCCGCTCCCCCGACTTCCTACGGCGACTGGCAAGGCGGTTGGGTGACCTTCGACGGCGTGAACCTGCAAGTGGGCGCGTCCCGCGCCGACCCCGGTCCATTCATCAACGGCAACGGTTCGGAACTCGCGAACGGTGATTCGCTGGCTTTCGGCGACTATCGTTGCCGCGCCGATCAAACCGGGCTGTATTGCGTGAACTATGCCCACCAGTCCGCGGCACGCTTGAGTCCCGCGGGCGTCGAACCGTTCGGCTGCCTACGGCCAGGGCCGGCACCGGACGGCGTCGGCACGGCGTTCAGCTGTTCTTGATGGTCGCGAACAACTCGGCTATCTCGTCGGCGGGTCCACCCGGGACCGTGTAGCCGGTTTCGTCGCGGATCTCGTCGAGATGGTCACGCACGTCTTCGATGGACAACACAGGGCTACGGAATCCCTTTGTCCTGCCGATGAAGAACCGTGCGACGTGTCCGGCGCCCGCCGTGTAGATCTCTCCGGAAACCGGGCACTCCCGGTGCACCAGGAAGGCCGCCACCGGCGCGACCCGCGCTGGGTCGAGCTCCCGCAGGTATTGGCCCGCAAGGTCCTCCAACACGGCCCGCGCCGCCGCATCGTCTGCCTCGGTGGCGCCGTCGAGCGAGTGGGTCAGCATCCGCGTGTGGGCGATTGGCGCAATGGCATTGACCTTGATCCCGTGCTCGGCCCCTTCGGAGGCCAGCACGCGGGTGAGGCCGATCATCCCGGTCTTCGCCGCGCCGTAGTTGCTCATGCGTTCGGCGCCAAGGAGTCCGGCGGCGGAGCAGGTGTTGAGCACCCGGCCGTACCGCTGCTCACGCATGACCTTCCACGCGGGCCGAGTCACATAGAACGCGCCGTTGAGGTGCACATCGACGAGTGGTTCGAGCCTATCGGCGGTCATGTCCTCAAAGGAGGCGTCGCCGACGATGCCGGCGTTGTTGATCACGATGTCGACGCGTCCCCACCCGCGTAGGGCGGTGTCGATAATGGCCTCTGCGCCTTCGGGAGTCGTCACGCTGTGGCTGTCGGCGACGGCCTCACCGCCCTGTCGGCGGATCTCGTCGACGACGACGTCCGCCACCGCGGCGTCGGAGCCATCCCCCGTCACCGACCCGCCGATGTCGTTGACCACGACGCGCGCGCCACGCGACGCGAGCAGCAACGCGTATTGCCTGCCCAGGCCGCCGCCCGCGCCGGTGATCACGGCGACCTGCCCGTCGAACCGCATGGCCGTCCTCACCAACTGACCGGAAGTTCTTTCATGCCATAGATGTTGGCGTCTTTGAACCTCAGCTCCCCGGGCGGGACCGCGAGTTTGAGCCCGGGCAGGCGGCGCGCCAGCGTGGCGAACGCGACCTGCATCTCGACGCGGGCCAGGTTGGCTCCGATGCACTGGTGCACACCATAACCGAAGCCCAAGTGCCCGCGGGTGTTTCGGTCGACGTCGAGGGATTCGGGTTTGTCGACGAATTCGGCATCCCAGTTCCCGGCGAGCAGGCTCATCATGACGTACTCCCCCGCGCGAATCAGCTGACCGCCGATCATCAGGTCTTCGGTCGCCACGCGATCGACCTGGCTGTGCACGATGCTGAGGTAGCGCATGAGCTCTTCGACGGCGTTCGCGATGACGGCCGGGTCCTCCGTCTGCCCGAGTCGCTCGAACACGTCGGGATGTTCCAGGAGCGCAACCGTTCCCAACGAGATCATGTTGGCGGTGGTTTCGTGGCCGGCCTGCATCATGATCACGCTGTTCATGGCCGTGGTGGTGTGGTCGAGTTGGCCCGTCGCCACGTATTCGGTGAGCAGGCGGCTGATCAAGTCGTCGCCCGGTTCGCGCGCTTTGCGTTGCACCAATTCCTCGATGTAGGCGTACATGACCCCGAACGCCTGGCCTTTTTCCTCGTCGGTGGATCTCTGGTCAAGCCCCTTCGTGGTGTTGTGCTGGAAGAGCGCGAGGTCTTCCGGCGGCACCCCCAGCAGCAGCGCGATCACCATCGACGGCACCGGTAAGGCGAATTCGCGCACCAGGTCGGCCGGCGCACCATGGGCGATCATCTGGCCGAGATAGTGATCAACCATTTCCTGGATGTGCGGCCGCATCGATTCGCAACGCCGGAAGGTGAAGTTGCTCGTCATCATGCGCCGCAACCGATGATGTTCGGGATCGTCGGTCCGCGCGAACATCACCGCGACCTTGTTGTCGGCGTCCGTCGGCAGGATCGAGTCCGGAATGGTCTTCGCGGACAAGCGCGGGTCAACCAGCGCCGCCCGGATGTCCTGGTAGCGGCTGACCACCCAGACCGGATTGCCCTGGAACATCGCCCGCCGCAACCCGGGCTGCTCCCGCCACTCCGCGAACTCGGGCGGGGCCGCGAGCGGGCAGTGCGACGGCCGCCGGACGGGCAGCACGGGAAGGTCCGCGTCGGAGCAGGATTGGGAAATCTCGGAAGATATTGACATGACCCGTATTTCTCGTTAAGTGTCAGATGTCTGCCAGTTGTAGCAGCGTAAGGCCGGGCTAGTTGGCAGTCAACCGTCAGTTAGGCTGTCGGGATGACCGCGGTTGAGGACCGGCCGTTGCGGGCGGACGCGGCGCGCAACGTCGAGCGCATTCTGCGCGCGGCGCGGGACGTCTATGGGGAGCTGGGGCCCGATGCGCCGGCGGAGGCGGTCGCACGGCGCGCGGGCGTCGGTGAGCGCACCCTTTACCGCAGGTTTCCGACGAAGGCCGACCTGGTGCGGGCCGCCCTGGATCAAAGCATCGCCGAGGACCTCACGCCGGTGATCGAAAACGCCCGCCGTGCCGATGACCCGCTGCGGGGCCTTACCCAACTGATCGAAGCGGCGATCTCGCTGGGGGCCCGCGAGCATAACCTACTCACCGCCGCGCGCCGCGCCGGGTCACTCACGTCCGACATCTCGGTTTCGCTCAACGCCGCGCTTGGCGAGCTGGCCCGCGAGGGCCAGCGAGCCGGCAGCATCCGCGCCGATCTGGTCACCGACGACCTGCCTCGCCTGGTCGCGATGCTCTTCAGCGTGCTGTCGACCATGGATGCGGACAGCGACGGCTGGCGACGTTACGTCGCCCTCGTTGTCGATGCGATATCGGTCAACGCACGCCAGCCGTTGCCCCCGCCCGCGCCGCTGCGGTATGTGGTCGGGCCGAATAGCTGGCCGCTGTAAGCGTTCTAGTTGATTGTTACGCCGGCGTCGACCTTGAACTGCAAGCCCGTCACATGGCGGGACTCGTCGGATAGCAGGAACAGCACCGCGTGGCTGACCTCTAGGGGCTCGATGGCCGGGGTGGGCATCGCATTGACGAAGATGGGGATCAGGTCGGGCCGCAATTCGCCCAGAGCGGCCCCGATCGACGGCGGGATCATGCCGGTGGGAGATCCCGTCGGATGCACCGAGTTGACCCGAACATTCTGGGCGGCCAATTCGTTGGCCAACGCCAAGGTCAAACCCACGACACCATGCTTCGCGGCTGTGTAAGGCAGCTGCAGCGGAAAGCCTTTGATGGCGCCGGCAGAGCTGATATTGACCAGGCTGCCGCCGCCTTGGTCAAGCAAGTGGGGTATGGCCGCCGCGCAGGTGTTCCACACCCCGATGAGATTGACGTCGACCACGGTGCGCCAGTCCTCGAGAGTCGTCTTGTCCCACGGCGCAACCGTCAGCACACCGGCGTTGGCGACGGCGCCATCCAAACCGCCGAGAACCGCGACACCGTCATCGACCGTCTCGCGGAGCTCGGCCGCGTTGCGGACGTCGACGACCCGACTCACACAACGGCGGCCGAATTCACGAACCAGCCGCACCGTCTCGTCGAGGTCTTGCTCTGTGGCCAAGGGATATTCGATCTCGGGCAGAGATCGGCAGATGTCGACCAGGATGAGGTCGGCGCCCTCCTCGGCAAGCCGGAGCGCGTGGCTGCGCCCCATCCCGCGGGCGGCACCGGTAATCAGAAAGCGTTTACCGGCAACACGTCCCGGATGTGGCGCCACCCGGCTACCGCTCGTTCCACATCAGGCCACGCATCGTCGCGGACAGCGGGATGTCCTCCACCCCGATCAGTCCTTGGGGCGCGCGGCACACCCAGTCGATCGCATTGACGGCCCGGCCCGCCGTCGAGATGCAGCCCGCATCAGTGGAATCGAAGAGGGGGTGGGAAACGTGGGTGTTGATTTCCACCCGCGGTTCGCCCTCCACGACGACGCGGTGCACCCCGGTGTGCCCCTCGGGCGGGAACTCCCAGTCCGGCGCCGCGGCCTGGGTGAGCCTGGTGACGTGCTCGAGGGTGATCACCGGGTTGTCATTGATCACCCCCTCGGTGGCAAAGCGCACCGCGCCCATCTGTCCCGGCTCCACCGTCATCATCGTGCATTCGATTCGTTCCGGCGTATACCACGGTTCGACGCGCTGGCGCACGTCGTCCAGTTTGATGTCGAGATTGTCCGCCAGGCTGCGGACCTGACCGCCCCACATCGACACGATCACCCCGGGCAGGAACATCATCGGCGAGTCGTCGTCCGGCGTTGTCCCGAATCCCATTGCTGCGCCGGTGAACTCGGCGTCGTCATAGTTTGCGTAGTCGAAGATCTCCTGCACGGTGATCGACGAGATGCGGGTGGTCAGGCTGGCGGCGGCGTGCACCAGCGTATCGCCGGAGAAACCGGGGTCGATGCCGTTGACGTAGAGCGAGGTCTCACCGGCCGCACAGGCACGCTCCAGGGGTTCGCGGAGCCAGTCGTCGGCGTGGCGAGGCGTGACGAGCCAGACCATCGACGTGCCGACGACGTTGGTGCCCGCCGCAAGGAACTTGGCCATCTCTGCGATGGCTTCCATCGGCCGAGTCTCACCCTGAGACGTGTACACCACGCAGTCGGCACCGAGGGCTACCAGCGCGTCGATGTCGTCGGTGGCGATGACGCCGGTCGGCTTGTCCAGTCCGCACAACTGCGCTGCATCCTGGCCGATCTTCTCGGCGCTGGCGGCGTGCACGCCGACCAGTTCGAGGTCCGGTCTGCCGATGATGGCCCGCAACGAGTGCCGGCCCACATTTCCGGTCGAGAACTGAATGACTCTGCGCACGGCTACCCTCGTCCTTCCAGCGGCGGGTGATGACCCATCATGGCGCGTTCAATCACAGCGCGGGTCAGTAGTCGGGTATCGGCAGCGGTGAATTATTCGAGTCGATGCCGCCGTCGACATGGAAAATCGCGTTGGTCGCATAGCAATCGCGTGTGCAGAGGTACACGGCGAGCCGGCCGAGGTCCTCGACGTCGCCCAGGCGGTGCAGCGGGGTGGCTTCTTGCATCTTCTCCAGCGACCCGGGCATCAGATCCAGGCTGCCCTTCAGGCCGTCCGTGGCGAACGAACCCAGGGCGATGGCGTTGACGCGAATCTTCGGGGCGAGTTCCTGAGCCATCGCGCGGGTAAGCGCTTCGAGGCCCCCCTTCGCGACGCAATACGCCGTCAGCGCCCGTATGCCGAACCTGGCCGAGCCCGACGAGATATTGATGATGGAACCGCGCCCGGCGGCGAGCATGTGCGGGGCAGCGAGCTGGCTCATGATGAAGGCGGAGGTCACACACCAGTCGAACGTGTGGCGGAAATCCTCGTCGGTGATATCCAGAAACCGCGCGTAGGTCGACCCACCGACGTTGTTGACCAGAATGTCTATCCGGCCGAGGCGCTCCATCGCCGTGTTCACGACCCGTTCTCCGTCCGGACGAGACATCGCGTCCGCGACGACCGCCAGCCCCTTGCCGCCCGCGGACTCGATACCCTCGATCGTGCCAACGATATCGGCCTCGGTACGCGCGGTCCCGACAACCGTGACCCCGGCCTCCGCCAATACCCGGGCGATGCCTGCCCCGACGCCCTTCCCGGCACCCGTGACGATCGCAACCTGTCCGTCCAACCGGAACTGCTCCAATGCCATGCCGGGACTCCTTCGACCGCGTGCGACGGGTGCGCCGTTCAATCTATGAACGTTGCTGACTAAAGTCAACGAATTCACGCGGTCGGGACCAGACGCGGTGTGCCCAGTCCGACAATGTCCAAGTAGTGCAAGCCTTTCTGACCAGGACACGGCATACTGATCGAGGTAACCCTGAAACTCAGGCATGAGTCAGGTCAACGTGTGAGGAACGAAATGGCTGTCACAGACCGGCTGTCGGCACGAGAAGCGAAGCGCCTGCAGACAAGGGAACGATTGATGGGCGCCGCGATCGCGGAGTTCGCCCGGGCCGGCATGGCAGAGGCCGACGTCAGTGCCATCGTAGCCGCCGCAGGCGTCGCCCACGGAACCTTCTTCTTCCACTTCCCCACCAAGGAGCACGTGCTGCTGGAGCTGGAACGCCGCGAAGAGGACCGCATCGCCAAGCAGTTCGCGCAATTCCTCAAGGCCAAGCACGATCTGGCTTCCGCTCTGAATGAGGCGGTCCGCCTGGTCATCGGACTGGAACGCCGGCTGGGCGATCTGCTCTTCAACGACTTTCTCGCGCTGCACTTCTCACAAACTCGTCCGCCGACCGAAGACGGCAGGGATCACCCCTTGATCGTCTTGGTCGCCCAGGAGATCGCGCAGGCTCAAGAACGCGGCGAGGTTGATCCCGACGTCAGCCCGATGAACAGCGCGGTTTTCTTCTTGCTTGGCCTCTACTCCCTGTTGATCACGACCAACCACTGGCCGACGGGCCGCGCACTGCTGGAGGATTACGTCGCGCGGACGTTGCGCAGTATGCGGCCCTGAGGCAGGCGCTTCACGGACGAATCACGCCGCGCAGCGGAATGAGCCCAAGTTCGTTGTGGGACATGAAGCCCGGTGGGGCGTCGCAGACGGCGGGAATGGCGTTCGCGGGGCCCATCGCGGTCCAGGTATAGCCGGGCAACGCGTAACCGCCATGCGGGTCCTGGGCCCCCTGGAGGATCAGCTCGGTGGACGAGTCACCCTCGATCACGATGCGGTAGTGATAGTGCTGAGGCCAATTCTCCGGTGGCTCAATGGCATCGTAGGTGTCCATCGTGTAGATCTCGTGAAAGACGATGAGCGGGCGCCCCTTGACCCAGGCGGTCCATTTGTGATGCTGGCGGGCGACGGTGCCCGCCTTGATCACTCCCTTGAAGCCCGGCATGTCGCTGGTCTCGGATCCCTCGAAGGGAATGTCGCGCGTCGCGACCCCGAGTTCAACCTCCGTCGTGTACCTTTCGACCGTCTCGCCCATGTGCTCGACGATCATCGCCATCGACTGTGCGAACAGGGGCCACGCTTGGCCCAGCAGATTCGGGCCGTCCTCGAAACCGGCCGGATCGCTCCCCATCCCCATCTCGAACAAGTACTTCAGGGTGTCCCTGCCGAAATTCACAACCTCGTAGATGTGGATGGTGTCGATCTGGCTGACGATCCGGGCCAACGTCAGGACTAGCAGGTCGCCCGCAAATCCGGGGTTGATTCCCCCTGCGTGGAATGAAGTACCACCCTCTAGGCACGCGGCGTGAATCTTGTCGATATCCGCCCGACTGTGCTCGGTTCGGTACCACCACGCGCCGCCCGACGCGACCACGTTCTTCCCCCCGCGCAGCAGCCGGCAGACCTCGTCGGGATCGGACCACAGCGGCGCGTAGAACACGCAGTCGGCATCGAGAGCCTCGATGGCCGTTTTGTCGTCGGTGGCGAGCACGCCGGTCGGTGGCGCGCCGCACAGCTCGCCGGCGTCTTTGCCGACCTTTTCGGGTCGATTGCAGAGCACCCCGACCAGTTCGTAGGCGGGGTTATGGGCAAAGTGACGAAGCGCCACCGTTCCGACATTGCCGACGCCCCATTGGATCACGCGGTACTTCCGCTCGGCCGACGATTTTGGGGCCGCGGTCTTGTCTTGGGTGAGCGTCATCGCTACTCCTTTGCATGCACCGGCTGCGCTATCACGAACGAGCGTTCTCGCCGGCACACCAGGCCTGAATGGCAGGGCGCCTGCCGAGCGTAGGCGCGGGCCGATTGATGTGTCAACGACCAACCACCTGACTTACGTCAGTTAATGACACGAGTACATCGAGCCGATCGCCGTCAGTCCTGGCCCGGACGGTATGCCAGTCGTTCTCCTAGAATGCATGCTAATGCAGCGAGCCGACAGCGCATTGGGCATCCCCAGCCCTGCTTGGTTAGCACTTCTGCTGACTACAGTCAGCCTGTTATAGTGCACAGGCCGATCCAAAGCGTCGACGACGGGGAGGGTGTGTGAATCCGCCGAAGCTGGACCACCGCGATGCCGGCATCGGCACGGCCGCCGGCCCGACCCGCCCGGCCGCCGGTCTGACCATCGACGAGCACATGGAGCGGTCGCAACTGGCGCAGCGTCGGGCCGACAAGTGGCTCATCTCCGGCAGCCTCCTGATCGGCACCGCGGCCCTGGGTGTCTTCGGGTTGCCGCTGTTTCTCTGGGGGGTCCGATTGCTGCGCCGGGCCCAGCGAGATGGCCTGTCCGTACGGCCGATGTTGGTCACGCTGCTCGGATATCTGGTCATCATCGACGCCGCCATCAACACCGTCGGATGGGCGCTTGACCTGGTGGCAAACCACACACTGCTGGCACGCGTGCTACTCAATGGCTGGGGCAACATGTTCGACGCCGGCTATTTCTGGCACTACAACGAGCTGTGGGTCGGCGGCGCGGCCGGTCCGGGCGAAAAGGCCTGGGAAGTCGGGCTCATCCTGACCGTGTTCACGATGCGCATCGCCGCGGCCATCGGCTTCCTGCAGATGAAACGGTGGGGCCATCAGTGGATGGTCGTCACGTGCTGGATGGGCGTGGTGATCTGGATCGGCTACGTCTTCAACATGACCATGTTCGCCGACGTGCGCTACGCCGGCGTCGTGCTGCCGGTCGTCGGCTGGTGGCTGTACGACATCTTCTACATCACCCCGTTCCTCGCCATCCCGTATCTGCACACCGTGAACCGAGAACTGTTCTCCGACTGACATGCGCGAGCTGAAATCGATTACGTCACCGAGGAGGTCACGTCGTGGGCTATCTGTGGGAAATCTTTCGCTATGTCGCCGCTTGGGGCGGCACCGGGCTGATCATCTGGTTCTGGTACTGGTTGTTCTCCAACATCGGCACGTTCTGACCGGTGGAACCGGCGGTCGGACGGCGAGGATGTCGGTCGATGCCTGAGGATTCACACGCGATGGCGCTGGAGCGGAGTTGCTCGGTGACGGCGGTCGCGCTCAGTGAGTGTCGTCGCGAGGGTGTCCGGCTCGTCACCGGTGAGCGGCGCAGTTTCGGGTTGAACGCGGCGCTGACGTTCGTTCATGTCCCCTACCCAGCGCTGCCGGGTTGGACCCGCAGGGCCCTGACATGCGGTGTGGCCCTGCAATGTTCGCCGTCGAAAGAACGCGTTCTCGAACATCGCCTGAACGAGTTGTCCCCACGCGAGTTGCGCGCGCTCACGCTTGTCGAAGGCGCCGTCGCGCTCGGCTGGATCGCCTCGCGGTGGCCGGGGCTGCTGCCCGAGCTGCAACGGTTACTTCCGGAATTTCGTCCCGAACCCGGCGATACGCCCGCCGGGCAGATGTTCGGCCGGGCGATGGCGTTGGCGCGCACGAAGCGGCGCTTGACGATTGATCCGCTGCTGGGCCATCTGCCGCTGGCCCACACGATGCCGCACGGCCTGACGGACAGGCTGCGCCGCAGCGTTGGCCGGATGCCCTGGACTAGCACGCAGAAACGTCTGCCGCGGCCGTACTCGGTTCCCGTCGGCGGCGACGGGGGCGTCCGCAACCCCAACCTGCCGCCACCGAGCCGTCCGCAGGACAACGATTTGGACGTCACGCCAGAACACCGGCCCGGCATCCCCTATCCCGAATGGAACATGTGGACACAGCGTTTTATGCGCGATCACGTGGCTGTGATCGAGCGCACGGATGACCGGCGCACCCGCCGTCCGGTGCACGTAGCCGTCGACGTGCGCAAGTGGTTCGAAGAACACACGCATCGCGCGATGACGAACCGCCTCGAAGACGGCTCCGATCTCGATGTCGACCAATACGTCAACCACTACGTCGACCTGACCACCGGCGAGGCCAAGGAGCCCAAGATCTTCCGCGACTTGCTGCCCAGCGGCCGCGACGTCACCACGGCCGTGCTGCTCGACGGCAGTTCGTCGCTGGGGGTACACCGCGGACGCATCTTCCAACTGGAATTGGCCTGCGCGGACGCGCTTTCACGGGCCATGACGCTCGCGCACGAGCGACACGGCGTGTTCGTCTTCACCGGCAATACCCGCCACCGAGTCGAAGTCCAGTGCCTGAAGGACTTCGAGGACCGCCGCTTCGTAGTTCCGAGCGGGCTCGGGCTGTCCACCCGCGGATACACCAGACTCGGTGCGCCGCTGCGCCATTTGACCAGCCGACTCCTCGCGCAGCCCTCCGAGCGGCGACTGCTGATCGTCATCGGCGACGGGCTGATCTCCGACGAAGGTTACGAGGGCCGCTACGCCTGGGCGGATGTCGCGCACGCCGTCGAGGAGGCCGGCGACGCCGGGGTGTCGATGTATTACGTCGGCGTAGGACCCACCCGCGTCGATCCCCTTCCGGAAGTGTTCGGGCCCCGGCGTTCCCAACGGATCCGGCGCGTAGAGGAGCTCCCGCGGGTGTTGGCTCACGTCCACCGTGAACTGGTCGCCGCATGAACGCCGCCACCGACATATATTTCGCGAACGGCAATGAGGTCCAGCTGTTCGAGCAGGCCTTCCGTCAGCGCCTGCCCGTGATGCTCACCGGACCGACCGGATGCGGCAAAACACGATTCGTCGAGCACATGGGCCTGCTGTTGCGACGACCGGTCGTCACCATCAGTTGCCACGACGACCTCACCAGCTCCGATCTCGTCGGCCGCTTCATGGTGACCGGCGGCGACGTGGTCTGGACCGATGGACCGCTGACCCGCGCCGTCAAGGCCGGCGCTATCTGCTACCTCGACGAAGTCGTCGAAGCTCGCCACGACTCGTTGGCCATCCTGCACTCGCTCACCGACCACCGCCGGTCGCTGTATCTCGATCGAGCCGGCGAAGTCGTGACCGCGCCGGAGGAGTTCATGCTGGTGTGTTCCTACAACCCGGCGTACCGCAGCTCGCTCAAGGAGCTCAAACCGTCATTCCGGCAACGGTTCGTCACGCTCACGATGAGGTATCTGCCGCCTGAGCGCGAGGCCGAAGTGATTGTCGCCGAAGCCGGAATTCCCATCGCGACGGCACGGCGGCTGGTCGGATGCGCGGTTGCCATTCGCACCGCCGACGAAGCCTTTCACTTCGAGCCGCCGTCCACCCGGGTGCTGGTCACGGCCGCACACATGATCGCTGCCGGCGCAACCGAATTGGATGCGGCCGACGCCTGCATACTCGCGCCACTGAGCACCGACGGCGCGGTCACCGACGGCCTACGCGAAGTCGCGGCGGCCAGCCTGGCCGCCACGGACACCCCGAGCGCAACCCCCTAGGAAAGGAGTCCGGCATGGACCGACAGGAGCAGAAGCGCAAACGGGCGCTCATCGTCTTCCAGATCTTCATCTACGGCTACCTGCTGGTGATGTTCGGCATCCAGCTGTACATGTCGTTCGCCCGGGGGTGGTGGGACTTGTGAACCTGCCTCTGCTCAAACGCAATTCGGACGGAGGACCGACCGGCACCGGATCGGTCAGCCTCGAGGATCACCACGACGAGTCCCGCCAAGCGCAGCGTCGGGCCGATAAGTGGATGATCATCGGCGCCGCCCTGATGGGCATGTGGGCGCCGGGGCTCATCGGATTTCCCATCTTCATGCGTGGGGTGTGGCTGCAGCGCCAAGCGCTGCGCGCCGGCTTGTCGGTCCGGCCCATGATCGTGACGCTGATCGGTTATCTGGTCCTGATCGACGGAATGCTCAACAGTCTCGGCTGGGCTCTGGACCTGGTCGCCAACCACACGCTGATCAACCGGGTGCTGATGGTTGGGTGGGGCAACATGTTTGATGCCGGCTACTTCTGGCACTACAACGAGCTCTGGGTCGGCGGTGCGGCGGGACCGGGCGAGAAGGCCTACGTGGCGGGGCTGATCCTCACGGTGTTCTCGATGCGGGTGGCCGCGGCAATCGGGTTCCTGCAGATGAAACGGTGGGGCCATCAGTGGATGATCGTCACCTGCTGGATGGGCGTGGTGATTTGGTCGGCCTACGTGTTCAACATGACCATGTTCGCCGACGTGCGCTACGCCGGCGTCGTCTTCCCGGTCGTCGGCTGGTGGCTCTACGACATCTTCTACATCACCCCCTTCCTCGCCATCCCGTATCTGCACACCGTCAACCGCGAAATCTTCACCGACTAGGTCTCAAGGAGGGTTGCCATGACCGCCTCATCTCCCACGGAAGAACAGGAACCGGCCACGGATCTCGAGCCGGGAACCACTCCGTACTACGCGCGTATGCACAAATGGATCAAGCGGGCCGTCTTGGTCTGCCTGGTGGCACTGGTGATCGAAGGCGCGTTCACGTTGCCGTTCATGGCGGTCTATTACGGCTACCCCACGCTCAGCCTCACCCAGATCTGCAGCGAACTGCTCAAGATTCGCTACTCGAACGACACGCTGGAGTGCAAGTACCCCTACCCGCCATTCGGGCCGCCCGAGGGCGCCGAGGGAAAGGCCACCGCGCAGGACGTGTGGGGTATCCAGCCGATACCGAAGTATCACCGGCTCGGGTTCCGCGAGCTCGTCAAGATCCACAACGAACGGCTGGCCCGGCAGGCCGCCCAACAGCATTCGGCGCCGCACCCGTGACCTATCGGGTCGTGCAATGGACGACGGGCAACGTCGGCAAGAGTTCGGTGCGCGCGATCGCCTCGAACCCGGCGCTGGAGCTGGTCGGATGTTACGCCTGGTCGCCGGGGAAGGTCGGGTGCGATGTGGGCGAGCTGTGCGGGATTGAACCCCTCGATGTGAAGGCCACCAACGACATCGAGGCCCTGCTCGCGCTCAAGCCCGACTGCGTGGTCTACAACCCGATGTTCGCCGACGTCGACGAGCTGGTCCGCATCCTCGGTGCGGGCGTTAACGTCGTGGGCACGGCCGGGTTCATCACCGGCCACTTTCTCGGCGCGGGTCGCGATCGCATCGCCGAGGCCTGCCGGCAGGGCGGGTCAACCATCTTCGGCAGCGGCATCAATCCGGGGTTCGTGCAACTGTTCGCGATCGTGTCGGCCGGGCTGTCGGATCGAGTCGACAAGGTATCCATGCTGGAATCCGTTGACACGACGATCTACAACTCGCCGGCCACCGAGATACCGATGGGCTTCGGCTATCCCGTCGACCAGCCCGATCTGCCGGCGATCACCGCCAAGGGTTCGGGCGTCTTCCGGGACGCCGTGTTGCTGGTCGCCGACGCTCTGGGCGCCGACCTCGACGACGTGCGTTGCGAAGTCGAGTATGCCAGCACCACCGAAGACCTCCATCTTCCCGGCGACTGGACGATCGCCAAAGGCTGCGTCGCGGGGGTGGACGTCCGGTGGAAGGGGATCGCCCTCGACCGCGAGGTCATCGAAATCCGTGGGCGCTGGCGCAAGGGTCAAACGTTGGACCCGGACTGGCCGCTGGACATGGGCTACACCATCGAGGTTCAAGGGCGACCGACCATCAAGACCACGCTGAGTTTCCTTCCACCGCCAGACTTTCAGGGCGAGACGTTGGACGACTACATCATGTTGGGTCTCACGATCACCGCCATGCCGGCGATCACCGCGATACCCGCCGTCGTCGCCGCCCCACCCGGCATCGCCACCTACAACGACCTACCGCTGCTCCTTCCCCGCGGAGTGCTGGCACGAAATTGAGAGGACGTGGCTTTGATGCCCCAGACCAAACATCACGCGCCGCCTGCCCCCGGGCCCGGTGCGCCCAGTGTCTTCGACGCCGGCCTCCCGACGCTCGAATATGACATCACCGAATCACCGCACGAGGTGTATCCCCGCATCCGGGCCGCGCAGCGGCAGGGCCCGATCGCCATCGGCCCGATCGGCCCGGAAGTCCTTTCCTACGAGCTCGCCCGCGCCATCCTGCGCGACACCCGATTTGTGATCCCCCCCGGATTGCATCTGGCGGCGCAAGGCGTGACCTCGGGTCCGCTCTGGGACAGAGTCGTCGGCAGCATCATCTGCGCCGAGGGCGCCGAACATCATCGACTGCGAAGCCTGGTGTCGAGGGCCTTCACACCGCGGGCGACCGCGCGGTTGTACGACACCATCGACGAAGTGGTCAACGAACTCGTCGATGGCGTCGCCGACACCGGCCGCTGCGACGTCGTCACCGATATCGCCCGTCAGTACCCGATCCCCATCATCTGCGCGCTGCTGGGTGCGCCCCGCGGAAGCTGGGAACAGTTCTCCCACTGGGCCGAAACCATTTTCAAGATGGTGAACTTTTCGGTGAATCTCGTCGACGAAATGCCCGCGGTCCTTGAGGGCTGGGCCGAGCTCGACGCTTATGTCGATGAAATGGTGGCCGAACGACGACACCGGCTGACGGACGACTTGCTGTCCGATCTCATCCGCGCCGAGGACCCGACTCGTCGAGGCGATCGGCTCAATGCCGACGAACTGCGGATGACCGTGGCCGGATTGTTGCTTGCCGGAACGGATACCACGCGCAACCAGCTGGCCGCCTCCATGCAGGTACTCCTCGATCACCCCGAGCAGTGGGCCATGTTAAGTGCGCACCCCGAGCTCGCCGCACCGGCGGTCGAGGAGAGCATGCGCCACTCCCCCGCAGTGTGCAACACCGTCCGCACGGTGCACGAAGACGTGGAATTGGGCGGCTACTCGTTCCCCAGCGGCACCTACCTCGTGGTGAATTCATTTGCCGCCAACCGTGATCCGGCCATCTATCCAGATCCCGACCGCTTCGACATCACCCGCACGGAAGCGCCTGCGGTGCTGACGTTCGGTGGCGGCGTGCACTATTGCCTGGGCGCCAGCCTGGCCAGACTGGAGCTGGCCGAAGGTCTCAAGATATTGGCGCAGCGGCTGCCGAATGCCCACCGTGTCGGCCCGGCTCCGTGGAAACCGATGCTCGGCATGAGCGGTCCGACAAGCCTTCTCGTGGAGTTCGACCGCCAATGACGATCTCACGAGTGCGCTTGGAGGTCACCGATGAATGACTCATCGCCGCGCCTGCATCACGTCGTCTTCGCGGTGGCAAGTGAACGACATGACGCTGTGGGACGACTATTTACCGAGCTGGGCTTCAGCTTCGACGAGATCAACTTGGACGAACTGGGGCTTCGGGTGCTCCTGGATTGGAATCGGGGGATCGAGCTGATCAGCCCGCATCCCTCGTCCACCGCCACGGTGGCCACCTCGGTGGCCGAGTTCTTGGCGAGCCATGGCGACGGCGTCTACACCGTGGTGGTGCAGGTCGAAGCGGCGTCACAGGCCGACGAGATCGCCGAGCGTTACGGGTCCATCACGCGCTTCCGGCAAGGCTTCGAGGGCGAGGGCAATTACCTGGAGGAAATCGACCTGTCGGTGTGCGGCCTGCCGCTTACCTTCCTGTCGACCAACCTGCCCTGAGGCACCGGCTCAGCGGATCAAGGACGGGCTGTCCGCCGCGGCAGTTCCAGCAGGCGGATCTCGCCCGAGGCGCCGTCGACCTCGACGAGGGCGCCGGGCGGCAACGACTTGGTGGCTCCCTGCACGTCCACCACGCAGGGGAAGCCGAATTCGCGGGCCACCACGGCGGCGTGTGACATCGGGCCGCCGAGTTCGGTCACCACAGCGGCGGCGTAACAGAAAGCCGCGGTGTACCCGACGTCGGTGACCTCCGCGACCAGAACTTCGCCGGGTCGCAGGTCGTCGATGGTGTCGGGCCGCACGATTCGCACGCGGCCGCGCACCTTGCCCCCGCATACGCCGACACCGCGCAGGGTTTCCCCGCTGGTGAGAACGGCGGTCGCCGTCGTCGTCGGTTGCCAGGTCCCGCTGAACACCGTCGGCGGAACCACGGCGACCAACCGGCGTTGTTCGGCGCGGCGACGGGCCACCAGCGCCCCGACATCCGCCGGCAGCGCATCGAGCTCATCCACCAGCAGATAGAACACATCGTCGGCGGTATCGAAGATTCCGGCCTCGACCAGCCTGCGCCCGTACTCGCGCATCAGGTTGCGCAGTACCCAGTTGGCCCGCACCACTTTGTCGCGACGGACCTCGCGGTCGCGCAGTTGGCGGCCCGCCAGCTGAGCAATTGGCTTGGCGTGCATGGGGATCACGGCACGCGGCGGCTGGGGCGCCGGAGGGACGCTCATCGCTCGGGTCACCATCCGGACGACCAGCTCGGGATCATCGGCGTAACTGATCGACAGCATCTCGAGTTCGGCCGGGCCGCGATGCCCGATCAACGCCAGCTCGGCCAGCACGGCGGCGTGAAACTCCGGCGCCTCGACGGCCAGCTTGCCCAGCCGCTCCCCCGGTTCGGCCAGCAGCGCGGTCACTTTCGGGTCGCGTTGTGCGGCGACCACCAACCGCTGGATCGCCTCGACCGATCGCGCACTGACTAATTCGGGCCCCGCCGGCGCAGCGGTCTCCCGCCCACACAGGCCGCGCAGCAGGACGTTGAACGCGGCGCACAGCATGAACGACGCCGATGCCAGCACCCAGCCGTACACCACATCGTCGCGCGCCAACGAGATCAGGCTGAGCAGCCGACGATCGTCCAGCCGGGTGGCGTCGTCGGCCAGGCGTTCGAGGCGATCGACATCGCCGACGAACTCGTGGGTGTCCCTCGACGACCCGGCGGACAGCCCGATGAGGTTGACGCCGAATACCCCGATGTTGCGAATGGTCCGCAGTTGCTTTCGGATTCGGCTTGTTTCGGAACTCGGCCGCTCCTCACCGAAGATCGGCAGCGACGCCATGCTGGGGCCGAAAAATCCGCTGTTGCTGACGATCGTCGCGGGCTTGGCAAACGGTACGGTCTCGGCCATGTAATGCGCCGAGGTGATGGCCCCGTAGAGCCGGTGGGCGAACACGGCGACGGTCCGCGTGGCGATCTCACGCTGGATAATGCCGCCGGGGCGCAGCCGCTCGGCGATGGCGACTCCGCCGGCGCGCAGCCCGCGTACGGTCACCGACGCCGACGCCGGCGAGAACGGGCCCGGCAGCGCCTCCGACAAATTGGTGGCCAGAAAAGTCGGGAAGCGCGGGTCGATCGGGGTATCGAACTCGCCGTTGTCTCCGGCTGGGCCAGCCCAATCGGGCTTCACCCCGTCCTCGGTCGGCGCGTCGACGGACGGAAGGTCGTCGACGGTGGCCATCCGCCACGGTAGCGACACCACCCGCTTGCCCAGGGTGACCCGGCCGCGCACCGACCGCGCGAAATCCTCGACGCATTCACCGGAGTTCCACGCGGCACGGAATCCCCACTGCTCACGCAACCGCGCGGTATCCATGAACGCCGCGCCGTGCACGAGTTGCAGCTCGGCCGGTCCAAGGCCCAACCGCACGACGGGGCGTCCAACCGCCGCGGCAACCCGCCGGAAGGTCAGCTCGCCCGGGGCCGCGAGATTGACCGGGCCGCTGCCGATTTCGCTGTCCACGATCGCCCGGTTGAATAGCCGAAGGGCGTCGTCGAGGTGGACGACCTGCATGAGACGGTCGGCCGACCCGTCGGGGAATGCCGGCCGCGCCAGCAGCCGACGCACCCAGTTATCGACGCTTCGGCCGAGAATCAGCGCGGAGCGGATGGCGACCCATTGCAAATCCGATTCCTCGAGCATCCGCTCGACCCGAGCCTTGTGTCGACCGTCGGCGCTGACCGGTGTTGTCTCGTCGTGCTCGGTCCGGGGCGCGTTTCCGCCCCCGTAAACCTGTGCCGACGACGCGAAGACGATCCTCCTGGCTCCGGTGCCAGCCACCGCCGCCAGCAGATTGCGGGTGCCCTCGATGTTGACCTGCTCGCTGATGCGGGCCTCGGGACCCGGGCTGTTCGCCCAGGCGAGGTGCGCGACGGCCTCGGCGCCGGCGACCGCGCGGCTGACCGCATCGGTGTCGCGGATGTCGGCCGCGACGAATTCGGCCGCGCTCGGCCAGCTTTCGGGTCTGCGGCGGGCGATCCCGACGACGTCGTGGCCCTGGCTGAGCAGGCGGAGGGCCAGGCCCCGGCCGAGCACGCCGCTCGCCCCGGTGATGGCGATCCTCACTGAATGCCCTTGTTCAAGCTCATCGTTACTCGTCGTCGTCGTCCATCAGCGCCGCGTTGACCAAGTCCTCGAGGTCCATGTCCGCGATATCCTTCTCCGAGGTCACCGCCGCCCCCGGGGACTGCCCGTCGGCCCGACCGCCGTCGGCCTCGTTTGCCAACGCGAGCAACAGCTCCAGCACCCCGGCCTGCCGCAGGCGCTTGACCGGAATCGACCCCACCGCGCGCTGGATCTCGGCCTCCCCGGGCGCCGCGACAGGGCTCTGTTGCTCGGTTGCTCCGACGAGTTCTCGGTGCATGTAACCGGCCAGCGCGGCGGAGTTGGGATAGTCGAAGATCAGCGTCGGCGACAGCGCAAGGCCGGTAGCGGATTTCAGCCGGTTACGCATCTCGACAGCGGTCAGCGAGTCGAAGCCCAGCTCCTGGAATGCGCGGTCCGGATCGATG
This sequence comes from Mycobacterium paraseoulense, assembly GCF_010731655.1. Lineage (NCBI taxonomy): Bacteria > Bacillati > Actinomycetota > Actinomycetes > Mycobacteriales > Mycobacteriaceae > Mycobacterium > Mycobacterium paraseoulense. The sequence goes on from NZ_AP022619.1 coordinate 1,150,229, forward strand.
GACTCCGGGCTGGAGTTGCCGAGCACGGTGGCGATGTTGGATCGCACCAAGTCCAGCAGAACCGCATGTTGCTCGTCCTCGGGCAATCCTTCCAGGCGCTGCAGCAGGGCCGATTTCGACTTCGCCGCGGCCAGCGAATCGTCGACCTGGCGACGGGTCGGCGCGTTGATCAGATCGACGAACATCGGCGGCAACGTTCCACCGTCGAACTTGACCCGCAGGGCGGCACGGTCGATGTGGGCGGGCAACAGGAACGGCTCGTCGACGACGAGCGCGGTGTCGAGCAGTTCCAACGCCTCGTCCGAGGACATCGCGACAATCCCGTCGCGCCCGAACCGGGCACGGTCGGCCGCACCGAGCGCGCCGGTCATCGCGCTGGCCTGGTCCCACAGTCCCCAGGCCAACGACATCGCCGGCAACCCGTGCATGCGCCGGTGCACGGCCAACCCGTCCAGGAACGAGTTGGCCGCCGCATAGTTGGCCTGACCCGACGCTCCCGCCAATCCGGCCATCGATGAAAACAGCACGAACGCCGACACATCCAGGTCGCGGGTCAGCTCGTGCAGGTTCCACGCCGCGTCGACCTTGGCCCGCAACACCGCGGCCACCCGCTCCGGGGTCAGCGATGAAATCACCGCGTCGTCGAGGACGCCGGCCGCGTGAAGCACTCCCGACAGCGGCCGCTGCACCGGGATATCGGCGATCACCTTGGCCAGGGCCTCGCGGTCGGCGGCATCGCAGGCCACCACCTGCACCTGGGCACCGGCGGCGCCGAGCTCCGTCACCAACTCCGCGGCCCCCGGCGCGTCCAGACCGCGCCGGCTCACCAACACCAGATTCCGCGCCCCGTGGCGCGCCACCACGTGGCGGGCCAACGCCGAACCCGCCATCCCGGTGGCACCGGTGATCAACACCGTGCCGGCCGCCCAGGCGTCCGGCAGGGTCATGACAACCTTGCCGACGTGGCGGGCCTGGCTCAGATACCGCAACGCCGCCGGCGCGCGCCGCACGTCAAACCTGGTCACCGGCAACGGCCGGAGCACGTCGTCACCGAACAAGGCGACCAGCTCGTCGAGGATCTGCGCAATGCGGTCCGGGCCGGCCTCGAACAGATCGAACGCGCGATAGCGCACGCCGGGATGTTCCTGGGCCACCACCTCGGGCTCGCGCATGTCGGTCTTGCCCATCTCCAGGAACACGCCACCGGGGGCGACGAGTCGCAGGGAGGCATCCACGAAGTCGCCGGCCAGCGAATCCAGCACCACATCCATCCCCGCCACGCCGGTCCTACCGGTGACCGCCCGGAACTTTTCCTCGAAGTCCAGGCTGCGGGAATCCGAGATGTGATCCTCGTCAAAGCCCATGTCCCGCAGCGTGTCCCACTTGCCGCGGCTGGCGGTGGCGAACACTTCCAATCCCAGATGGCGGGCCAGCTGGACCGCGGCCATGCCGACGCCACCGGTGGCGGCGTGCACCAGCACCCGCTGGCCCCGCTTGGCGGCCGCCAGGTCCACCAGCGCGTAGAAGGCCGTCGCGAACACCACCGTGGTCGTGGCAGCCGCCGTGTGCGACCAGCCGGCCGGCATCTTGGCGAGCAGGCGCTGATCCGTCCTGGCGATCGTTCCGGTGCCGTCGGGGAACAGCCCCATCACGCGGTCGCCGATCGCGAAACGTGGCTCGTCCGAGCCCGTTTGCGGGCCGGTTTCCACGACGACGCCGGAGGCCTCGATACCCATGACGGCCTCGGGATCCGGATACAGCCCCAGCGCGATCATCACGTCACGGAAGTTGGCGGCCAGCGCCGACAGCGCGACGCGCACCTGCCCCGGCTCCAGCGCGGCGTCGGCGTCCGGGATCCGTTCCAACCGCAGATTCTCGAACGTGCCGGAACTGCTCATGCCCAGTCGCCACGGCCCGTCGGCCGGGGGCACCAGCAGACCGCCGACGGCGCGGCTGCCATGCACCCGGGCGGTGTACACCGCCCCGCCGCGCAGCAATACCTGCGGCTCGCCGACCGACAGGGCGGCGGCGGCCGACTCATCGTCCAACGGGCTATCGGTGTCGACGAGGACGATCCGGCCGGGGTGTTCGGTCTGCGCCGACCGCACCAGGCCCCACACCGCCGCGCCGGCGAGGTCGGTGACGTCCTCCCCCGGCAACGTCATCGCGCCGCGCGTCGCCACTATCAAGGTGCCCGCCCCGTCGCGGGCCAGCCAGGACTGCAGGACGGGCAACACCGCGCGGGTGGCCGCGTAGACCTCGGCCACAACATCGTCGGACACCGGCGCCGACTCGAAGACCACCGCCGACGGTTGCGGCCGGGAGTCATCCGATTCGGTTGCGCCCCAACCAGACACCGTGACGGGCTGCACCGACGTCGACCGCTGCGCCGACCAGACCACCTCGAACAGCCGGTCCGGTCCCGAATTCGACACCGCCGCCATCAGCTGCTGGTCGGTCACCGGCCGGGCCACCATCGAGGCGACCGAGAGCACCGGCAGCCCCAGACCGTCCGCCAGCTCGATCGACACCGCCGAATCGCTCACCGGCACGATCCGCGCCCGCACCGCCGTCGCGCCCGCGGCGTGCAGCGACACCTGCTGCCACGAGAATGGCACCAGCATCGAACCTTCGGGGAGATCGTCGCCGTCAGACGTCAAGATCACGGCGTGTAGCGCCGCGTCGAGCATCACCGGGTGGACACCGAAACCGGCCGGCGAGACCCCCGCGTCGGCGGGCAGGGTGACCTCCGCGAAAACCTCGTCGCCGCGACGCCACATCCCGGTCAGGCCTCGGAACGCGGGCCCGTATCCGTACCCGCGGGCGGCCAGGCGCTCATAGCCGTCGCCGACGTCCACCGGGGTGGCACCCATCGGTGGCCACGCCGACAGATCGACACTGGGCTGGACGGAGCCGGCGCGCAGCACACCCTCGGCGTGCAACGACCAACCCGAACCCGCGTCGGCACGCGAAAAGACCGACACGGCGCGGGCGCCCGATTCGTCGGCACCACCGACCACTACCTGCACCGCGACCGATCCCGAACCCGGCAACACCAGCGGCGCAGCCAAATTCAGCTCGTCGACCACGCCGCAGCCCACTTCGTCGCCGGCGCGGATCGCCAGCTCCACGAATCCCGCGCCCGGGAACAGCACCACACCGCCGACGGCGTGGTCGGCCAGCCAGCCCTGCGCGGTGGGCGACAGCCGGCCGGTCAACACCACCCCGCCCGACGCCGGCAGTTCCACCACCGCACCGAGCAGCGCATGCTCGCCGGGAGCGAGCCCCAACCCCGCGGCGTCAACCGGGGCGCCCTCGCCGGACAGCCAAAACCTCCGGCGCTCAAACGCATAGGTGGGCAGCTCCACGAAATTGGCTTTACCGACGGCCGCGCGCCAATCCACGTCCATCCCGGCGACGAATCCTTGCGCGACGGCGCGCATGAGGGTCACCGGTTCGGGGCGGTCCTTGCGCAGCGCCGAGATGGTGATCGCGGGGGCGTCGGGAAGCGTTTCTTCGATCGATGCCGTCAGGCCGCTGTTGGGGCCGACTTCGAGGAAGCGGGTTCCGCCGGCCGAGTGTACGAAGCGCACGCTGTCGGCGAACCGCACCGCCTCGCGGATGTGCCGTTTCCAGTAGGCCGGCGAAGCGAAGTCGTCGGCGGCCGGCTGGCCGGTCAGGTTCGACACGATCGGTATCGCCGGTTTGCCGACGGCGAGCCCGGCTGCCACCGTGCCGAATTCATCGATCATCGGATCCATCAGCGGCGAGTGGAACGCGTGGGACACCGCCAATCGGTGGACGCGGCGGCCGTCGGCGCGCAGTCGGTCCGCCATCGCCTCCACTTGGTCCTCAGCGCCCGAAATAACAACCGACGCAGGCCCGTTGACGGCGGCGATGCCGACCTCGGGCCCCAACAGCGGCCGCACTTCGTCTTCGGTCGCCTGCACGGCGATCATCGCCCCGCCCTGCGGCAGGGCTTGCATGAAGCGGCCGCGGGCGGCCACCAGGACCGCCGCGTTCTCCAGCGACAGGACGCCGGCGACGTGCGCGGCCGACAACTCCCCGATCGAGTGGCCCAGCACGAAGTCGGGCTGGACACCCCAGGATTCGAGCAACCGGAAGAGGGCGACTTCCACCGCGAACAACGCCGGCTGCGCGAATTCGGTGGTATTCAACAGGTTTTCGTCGTGGCCCCACATGACCTCGCGCAACGGCCGCAGCAGGTGCCGGTCGAGCTCAGCAACCACCGCGTTGAACGCCTCGGCGAACACCGGGTAGGCGGCGTGCAGGCCCATTCCCATGCCGAGTGTCTGGGCGCCCTGCCCGGGAAAGACGAAAACGGTCTTGCCGCCGGGCGTCGCCGTCCCCTGAACGACCGATCCGGCTTCACCGGTGGCCAACTCGTCCAGGCCGGCCAGCAACTGCTCGCGGTCACCGCCGACGACGACGGCGCGGTGCTCGAAGTTGGATCGGCCCGCCAACGACCAGGCCACGTCGCCGGCGTCGAGCCCGTCCCGCTCGCGCAGGTGCCCTGCGAGCCGCGCCGCCTGGGAACCCAATGCCGACAACGACTTTGCCGACACCACCCATGGCACGACCGGCGCTGTGGAGCGCTGCACGACAGGGGCGGCCTCCGCGGGCGCGGCCTCGATGATCACGTGCGCGTTGGTGCCGCTGATGCCGAACGACGACACGCCGGCCCGGCGCGGACGGTTCGCCGGCCAGGGCTGCGGCTCGGTGAGCAACGCCACCGATCCCACCGACCAGTCGACGTGCGGGCTGGGTTCGTCGACGTGCAGCGTCGCCGGCAGCAGGTCGTGACGCATCGCCAGCACCATCTTGATCACACCGGCCACGCCGGCGGCCGCCTGCGTGTGGCCCATGTTCGACTTGATCGATCCCAGCAGGAGCGGCTCGGCCCGGTCTTGCCCGTAAGTCGCCAGCAACGCCTGGGCCTCGATGGGATCGCCCAATGTGGTTCCCGTGCCGTGGCCTTCGACCACGTCGACCTCGGTCGCGGACAGTCCGGCATTGGCCAACGCCGCGCGCACCACCCGTTGCTGCGACGGACCATTCGGCGCGGTCAAGCCGTTGGACGCGCCGTCCTGATTGATTGCCGAACCCCGCACCACCGCCAGCACCGGGTGGCCCAACCGCCGCGCATCCGAGAGCCGCTCCACGACCAGCATGCCGCCGCCTTCGGAGAATCCGGTGCCGTCGGCGGCCCCCGCGTACGCCTTGCACCGGCCGTCGGCGGACAGCCCGCGCATCCGGCTGAACTCCACGAAGATGTCGGGTGTGGCATTCACGGTGACGCCACCCGCCAGCGCCAGGTCGCACTCCCCCGAGCGCAGCGACTGCGCCGCCATGTGCAACGCCACCAACGACGACGAGCACGCCGTGTCCACCGACACCGCGGGGCCCTCCAAGCCCAGCACGTAGGACACCCGGCCCGACGCCACGCTCGACGACTGCCCGGTCAGGCGGAAACCCTCCGCGGCCGGGGCGGCGCCCATCCCGTAGCCCTGCGTGTACACCCCGGCGAACATGCCGGTCGCGCTGCCGCGCAACGCGCCGGGTTCGATTCCGGCCCGCTCCAAGGCTTCCCACGCGAGCTCGAGGAACATCCGCTGCTGGGGATCCATTGCCAGCGCCTCGCTCGGCGCGATCCCGAAGAAGGCGGGGTCGAAGTCCGCGACACCTTCCACGAATCCGCCGGTGCGGGTGTAGCAGGTGCCCGGGACGTCGGGATCCGGGTTGTAGATGCCCGACAGGTCCCAGCCACGGTCGGTGGGAAAGTCCGAGAGCACGTCGCGGCGCTCGACGAGCATCCGCCACAGGTCATCGGGGGAATTCACCCCGCCCGGATAGCGGCACGCCATGCCGACGATCACGATCGGGTCGTCGCCGGCGGCGCGAACCACCGGGGTTGGCGTGACTTCCCGTGGCACTCCGGCGAGTTCGCTGCGGATGTAGCCGGCGAGGCCGTTCGGTGTCGGGTAGTCGAAGATGAGGGTGGGTGAAAGCGCCAGCCCGGTCGCGGTTTTCAGCCGGTTACGCATCTCGACGGCCGTCAGCGAGTCGAAACCCAAGTCCTGGAACGCCTTGTCCGGGTCGATCGCCTCCGGGGTGGTGTTCCCCAAGACGGTGGCGATGTGCGAGCGGACCAGGTCCAGCAGCACGGCGTGCTGTTCTGCTTCGGGCAGCCCGTGCAGACGGTGCGCCAGAGCCGATTTCGACTTCGCGGCCGCCAGCGAGTCGTCGACCTGGCGCCGCACGGGCGCGTTGACCAGATCGGCGAACATGGGCGGCACCGCCGCGGCGTGGGCACGCAGCGCACTCAGGTCGATGCGCGCGGGCGCCATGAACGGCTCATCGACGATCAGTGCGGTGTCGAACAAGTCCATCGCCTCGTCGGAGGTCAAGGGCTGAATGCCGTCGCGGCCGAGCCGGGCGAGGTCGGCGGCGTCCAGCCCACCGGTCATGGCGCTGGCCTGATCCCACAAGCCCCATCCCAGCGAGATCGCCGGCAACCCATGGGCCCGCCGATGCGCGGCCAATCCGTCCAGGAACGAGTTGGCCGCCGCGTAGTTGGCCTGGCCCGAAGACCCGACCAGACCCGCCATGGACGAAAACATCACGAACACGGAGAGGTCGAGCTCGCGGGTGAGCTCGTGCAGGTTCCAGGCCGCATCGACCTTGGCGCGCAACACGGCATCCACGCGCTCCGGAGTCAACGACGTGAGCACCGCGTCGTCGAGGACGCCGGCGGCATGGATCACGCCGGTGAGCGGATGGCTCGCCGGAATATCGTCGATCACCGAGGCCAGGGCCGCACGGTCGGCCGCATCGCACGCGACCGCGCGCACCCGGGCGCCGGCTTCCCGTAGTTCGGCGATCAGCTCGGCGGAGCCCGGCGCGTCGGGACCGCTGCGGCTCAGCAACACCAGGTTCTGCACTCCGTGTTGGGTCACCAAGTGGCGGGCCAGCGTCGAACCCGCCATTCCGGTCCCACCCGTGATCAGCACCGTGCCCGCCGCCCACCCGTCCGGAACCGTCATGACGACCTTGCCGATGTGGCGGGCCTGGCTCAGGTACCGCAACGCCGCACGAGCGCGCCGGATGTCGAAAGTGGTCACCGGCAACGGCGTCAACACACCGGCGTCGAAAAGCCCGGCCAGCTCGATCATCCACTGGTGCATCCGGGGACGGCCGGGCTCGAAGAGGTCGAACGCGCGGTAACGCACGCCCGGGTACTCCTGGGCGATGACGCCGGGGTCACGGATGTCGGTCTTACCCATCTCCAGGAACACGCCACCGGGGGCGACGAGTCGCAGGGAGGCATCGACGAAGTCGCCGGCCAGCGAATCCAGCACCACATCCATGCCCCGGCCACCGGTGACCGCCCGGAACTTCTCCTCGAAGTCCAGGCTGCGGGAATCCGAGATGTGGTCCTCGTCGAACCCCATGGCCCGCAACGTGTCCCACTTACCCTTGCTCGCCGTCGCGAAGATCTCGAGACCCAGGTGCCGGCCCAACTGGACCGCGGCCATGCCGACACCACCGGCGGCGGCATGCACCAGCACCCGCTGCCCCGGCTTGACATCGGCCAGGTGCACGAAGGCCATGTAGGCGGTGGTGAAGACGGCGGAGATGGCGGCGGCTTCGGCGTATGACCAATCCGCCGGCATCGGCTGTAGCAGGCGGACGTCGCCTGGGACCAGCGTGCCGCTGCCGTCGGGGAAGAAGCCGTAAACCGAGTCGCCGACGGCGAATTCGGTGACGCCCGGGCCGACCTCTGTCACCACGCCGGCGCCTTCGCCGCCGAGCAGCGCGTCGTGGGTGAACATGCCGAGGGTGATCATGATGTCGCGGAAGTTGGCGGCGATCGCGCGCAGCGCCACCCGCACCTGACCCGGCTCCAATGGCGCGCCGGCGTTGGGAACCGGCTCCAATTGCAGGTTTTCGAAGGTGCCGGCGTTACCGATACCCAAGCGCCAGGGTCCGTCCGCCGGGGGGACCAGGAGGTCGTCGACCGCGCGGCTGGGCCGCACCCTCGCCGTATAGACCTGGCCGTTGCGCAGCAATACCTGCGGCTCGCCCGCCGCGAGCGCCGACGTCGCCATCCGATCATCCAGTGGCCCATCGGAATCCACGAGGACGATACGCCCGGGGTGCTCCGTCTGCGCCGAGCGCACCAGTCCCCACACCGCCGCGCCGGGCAGGTCGCCGACGTCCTCGCCGGCCAGTCCGACGGCTCCGCGAGTCGCCACGATCAGCACACCGGAATCGCGCTCGGTCAACCACGCCTGCACGGCGGTCAGCACCTGGTGGGTCCGCTGATAAGTCGCGAGGACCGGATCACCTTCGGAACCAACCGATTCCAGTATCTCGTAGGGCGGCGCCGGCTGGCCAGCGGCCGCCACAGTGGCCGGTGACCAAGTCACCTCGAAGAGCCGCTCGGGGCCAGAACCCGACACCGCCGCGCGCAGCTGCCGCTCGCTCACCGGGCGGGCCACCATGGCGCCCACCGACAGCACCGGTAACCCGAGCCCGTCGGCCAGCTCGATCGAGATTGCGGTGGCGCCCCCACCGGCCGCCGGACTGGTCGGCGCGATCCGGGCGCGCACCGCGCTGGCACCAGCGGCGTGCAAGGAGACGTCCTGCCAGGAGAAGGGCAGCATCACTTCGACGGGCTGGCCTGCCGCCTGCTGCGCCATGATGACGGCGTGCATGGCCGCGTCGAGCAACGCCGGGTGCACTCCGAACCCGCTGACGCCGCCCGCCGCGTCCGGCAAATTCACCTCGGCGAACACCTCGTCGCCGCGGATCCACGTCGCGGTCAATCCCCTGAAGGCCGGGCCGTAGCCGTATCCGTGCGCCGCCAGCCGCTCGTAACCGTCGGCCACATTCACGGCGATCGCGCCCTCCGGCGGCCACACGGCCAGGTCGGCGCTCGGCTCGATGGACCGGGAGCTCAGAACCCCCTCCGCGTGACACACCCACCCGGAACCGGCGTCGGCGCGGGAAAACACCGAGACGGCGCGCCGGCCCGCTTCTTCGCTGGGACCGACAACCACCTGCACGGCAACCGAACTGGCGGCGGGCAGCATCAGGGGTGCCTGGAGAGTCAGTTCGTCCACCACCGAACAGCCGACTTGGTCGCCGGCCCGGATCGCCAACTCGACGAACCCCGCGCCCGGGAACACGGCGGCGCCGGAGACCGCGTGATCGGCCAACCAACCCTGCAGGCTGGGCGACAGCCGACCCGTCAGCAGCACCCCGTCGGAGGCCGGCAGCTCCACGACCGCGCTGAGCAACGCGTGCTGGCTGGTGACCAGCCCCAAGCCCGCGGCGTCGGCCCCGATACCCTCTCCCGACAGCCAAAACCTGCGCCGGTCAAAGGCGTACGTCGGCAGCTCCACGAAGCTCGCGCCGGCCAGGAGACCGCGCCAATCCACGCTCACGCCCGCGACGAACGCGCCGGCGGCCGAAGTCAGGAACCGCTCGAGGCCGCCGTCGTCACGGCCCAAGGTGGGAATGACGGTGGCCTCGGTCTCGCCGCCGGTGCAGTCGTTGCAGGTGTCTTCGATGCCGGCGATCAGCGCGGGGTGCGGACTGGATTCGATGAAAGTCCGGTACCCGTGCTCGCATGCGGCGCGCACCGCCTGGTCGAACTGCACGGTCTGCCGAATGTTGCGATACCAATACGCTGCGTCCAAACCCGCTGTGTCCAAGCGGTTTCCGGTCACCGTGGAGAAGAAGGCGATGCGCGACGAACTCGGCTGGATACCGGCCAGCGCCTCGGCCAGCTCGTCACGAATGGCCTCGACCTCGACCGAGTGCGACGCATAGTCCACGTCGATCCGACGGGTGCGCAGCTCCAGGTCCGCGCAGAAGCCGACGAGTTCCTCCAGCGCGGCCACCTCACCCGATACCACCACCGCGGAACGGCCGTTGACGGCCGCGATGCTGACGCGATTGCCGTAGGGCGCCAACAATTCCCGTGCCCGCTCGGTGCTGCATGCGATCGACAGCATGCCGCCGGAATGAGCCAGCGACCGCAACAACGTGCTGCGCAGTGTGACCACCCGCGCGGCGTCGCGCAGCGACAGGGCGCCGGCGACGTACGCCGCGGCGATTTCCCCTTGCGAATGGCCGATCACCGCGTCCGGGTTGACTCCGATCGATTTCCACAGTTCGGCCAGCGACACCATCACCGCGAACAGCACCGGCTGCACCACGTCGACGCGATCCATCCCCGGAGCACCGGGGGCGCCCCGCAGGACGTCGATCAGCGACCAATCGACGAACTCGGCGAACGCCTCCGCGCACGCGTCGATCTGCTGGGCGAATACCGGTGCGGTGTCCAGCAATTCGACGCCCATGCCAAGCCATTGGGAACCCTGACCGGGGAACACAAAGACGTTTTTGCCGGCCGGCCCGGCGCTGCCCTGGATGACGGAAGCGGTCGGGACCTCACCGTCGGGGCCGGCCAACTGGTCCAGCCCGGCCAGCAACCCGTCCCGATCTCCGCCGACGACGACGGCCCGATGCTCGAAGGTCGCGCGCCCCGCCAGCGACCAGGCCACGTCGGCGACGTCGAGTTCACCGTGGCCGCGCACATGCGCGGCCAGCCGATCAGCCTGAGACCTCAACGCCGGCAAGGATTTAGCGGACAACGCCCAAGGCATGGCCGCCGGCGTCGGGCGGTCCTCCGGCGGCTCGGGCGCGGGGGCCGCCTCGATGATCACGTGTGCGTTGGTGCCGCTGATCCCGAACGACGACACGCCGGCCCGCTGGACGCGACTCGCCGGCCAGGGCTGCGGCTCCGTCAGGAGCGACACCAAACCCGCCGACCAATCGACATGCGGGCTGGGCACGTCGACATGCAATGTCGCCGGCAACATTTCGTGGCGCATGGCCTGGACCATCTTGATCACACCGGCCGCACCCGCCGCGGCCTGCGTGTGACCCATGTTGGACTTGATCGACCCCAGCCACAGGGGCTCGGACCGGTCCTGGCCGTATGTCGCCAACAACGCCTGGGCCTCGATGGGGTCGCCCAGCGTGGTGCCCGTGCCGTGGCCTTCGACCACGTCGACGTCGGCCGTCGACAATCCGGCATTGGCCAGGGCCGCGCGCACCACCCGCTGCTGCGACGGACCATTCGGCGCGGTCAACCCGTTGGATGCGCCGTCCTGATTGACCGCCGAGCCGCGGACCAGCGCCAGCACCGGATGACCCAACCGCCGCGCATCCGAGAGCCGCTCGACGACGAGCATCGCGCCGCCCTCCGACCAGCCGACGCCGTCGGCCGCTCCGGCGTAAGCCTTGGACCGGCCGTCAGGGGCCAGCCCCCGGTGGCGGCTGAATTCGACGAAGACCGTCGGGGTGGCGTTGACCGTCGCACCGCCGGCCAGCGCCAGATCGCACTCCCCCGAACGCAGCGATTGCACCGCCATGTGCAACGCCACCAACGACGACGAACACGCCGTGTCCACCGACACCGCCGGGCCCTCGAGCCCCAGCACGTATGACACCCGACCGGAGGCGACGCTGGAGGTCATGCCGGTCAGGCGATAGCCCTCGATCTCCTCGGCGAGCATCCCGTAGCCCTGGACGATGAGGCCGGCGAACACGCCGGTCGCGCTGCCCCGCAGCGCGCTGGGGTCGATCCCACCCCGTTCCAACGCCTCCCACGACAGTTCCAGGAGCATCCGGTGTTGGGGGTCCATCGCGAGCGCCTCGCTCGGAGCGATGCCGAAGAAGGCCGCGTCGAAGTCGGCGACGCCGTCCACGAAACCGCCGGTCCGCGCGTAGGTCTTGTGGCGCGCGTCGGGGTCCGGGTCGTACAGGGCCGCCAGGTCCCAGCCGCGATCGGCGGGGAAGTCCGTGATCACGTCGCGGCCGTCGGCGACCATCTGCCACAGGTCTTCGGGTGTCTCGACCCCACCGGGGAAACGGCAGGACATGCCGACGATCGCGATCGGTTCGCTGGACCGCTCCAGCAGCGCACGGTTGGTCCGTTTCAGGCGTTCGACCTGGACCAGCGCTTTCCGCAGCGCCTCGGTCGCATGCTGGAGTTGATCCACCACCACTACCTCTCGCCTAACTTGGCCGTCAGCTGCCCCGATGCGACTCTCGCCGAGTCACGGAAATTGCTGCACGATGCGATGCCGTGCCGCTCTCCGGCCCAAGAATGTCGCTGGTGAGTATGGCCAACTCCGACGGGATTTCAAAACGTCCGATGCTCCCGGCTGCTACGGGAGGACCGGCTTCGGCGTGCGGAACGCCTTGTCCAAGGGGATCGAAACGCGTCGTTGCGCCCGCGGGTACCGGGGTCCGTCCAGACCTGGGTAGAGCGGGATACAACCGACGCGCCTGCCATGGCGCGACTGTACCCGGCCGGGCATCGACAGTGGTCAGGACGGCTCAGACACCAGCCCGGCGCCAGCCGTCGGCCGCTCGGGCGGCCCGGATCAGCACGTCGCACAGTTCGCGCAGTTCGGCTGCCCGGGCTCCTTCTTCGAGGGCGGTGACGACGTCCTCGGCCGCGCACCGCACCTGGTAGACCCGGTCGGACAGGTCGACCGCGTCGTCGGCCGACAGCACCACCGCGTCGGCAGGCAACGCGAGTGCGGCCCCGGCGGCGCCCCGGGTCAAAGAAGCGCGTTGCTCGTACGCCCGCTGCCGGCACGACTGCCGGCAGTACTGGCGGCGACGCCCCATCCCGGCGTCGGACACGTCTCGACCGCACCAGCGGCACGGCTGCGGGTGGGTGCGACGACTCACGCCTGCCGACTTTAGTCGGGATCGCGCGGCGATCCCGGTATCATTGAAGGTCGCGTCGCGTACGCCGGCAACCGAGCCGGGAACTGCGCAGAGCGCCACGACGTTTGCCAAGCGGACAGAATTGCACTACAGCAGCCCAAAAGAGCAGCAGCCCAGAAGTTCGAAATACCTAGAGGAGTAGCAACATGGCTGATCGCGTCCTTAGGGGCAGTCGTCTCGGAGCCGTGAGCTACGAGACCGACCGCAACCACGATCTCGCGCCGCGCCAGATCGCGCGGTACCGCACGGAGAACGGCGAAGAGTTCGAGGTTCCCTTCGCCGATGACGCTGAGATCCCCGGCACCTGGCTGTGCCGCAACGGCATGGAAGGCACCCTGATCGAGGGCGACCTGCCCGAGCCGAAGAAGGTGAAGCCGCCGCGCACGCACTGGGACATGCTGCTGGAGCGGCGCAGCGTCGAAGAACTCGAAGAGCTGCTCAAGGAGCGGCTCGAAATCATCCGGACACGCCGCCGCGGCTGACCCGGCCGCTTAGCTGCGGTGGTCGGCGCGCTGGGTGCCGGCGCGGGTCTTGCGCCCCTCGATGCCCCAGCGGGTGACCTTGACCAGGGCCTCGCGGATGTTCGATCCGCTCATCTTCGAGACGCCGAGTTCACGTTCGGTGAAGGTGATCGGCACCTCGGCAATGACGAAGCCGTTGCACACGGTGCGCCAGGTCAGGTCGATCTGGAAGCAATAGCCCTTGGAGTCCACCGCGTCGAGACCGATCGCTTCGAGGACTTCGCGCCGGTAGGCGCGGTATCCGGCGGTGATGTCATGGACACCGATTCCCAGCGCTAGCCGCGCATAGGTGTTGGCCGTCCACGACAGCGCCCAGCGCCGCCACGGCCAATTCCGCACCGCCCCGCCTTCGACGTAGCGGGACCCGATGGCCAGATCGGCCCCGGCGTCGACGGCGTCCAGCAGGCGGTGCAGCTGTTCGGGAGCGTGGCTGCCGTCGGCGTCCATCTCCACCAGCACCGAGTAGTCGCGGCTCAGGCCCCAGGCGAAGCCGGCCAGATACGCCGCGCCCAGCCCGTCCTTGGCGGTGCGGTGCATCACGTGGGTGCGACCGGCGTCGGCGGCCGCAAGTTCCTCGGCGAGCTCACCGGTGCCGTCGGGACTGCTGTCGTCGACGATGAGCAGGTGCACGTGCGGGCACGCGTCCTTCAGGCGCCGGTGGATCACCGGCAGGTTCTCCCGCTCGTTGTAGGTGGGGATGATCACCAGGACGCGCTCGCTGGGACGACTTCCCGGATCCCGGGGCGCCGGCTGGCCGGTGGTCATGTAGCTCCTCTGTGTCGCCCGAAATTACGCGACGGTCGTCGGCCGCCCTCGTGGAGCGGAGTGTAGTCACCGCCGTCATCCGGCGGCGTCTGGTCCCCGCCCTCGTCGGGCGGACCGGCCGAGTCGGCCTCGGCGGGTGGGGTTGCGGCCGGCGGCGGGCCGGCGTCTGGGGATTCGTCCGGGGCCTCGGAACCCCGCCGAATCGGACGCGGGAACCATCCATTGTGCCGTATCCCCGCCAGGATGGCCGCGCCGGCCGCCGCGACCAGAAACCACTGCAGCAGCGGACCCCAGCGAGTTGCCGGCGTCAGTTTCGTCTTCAGGCGTACCTGGATGTCCAGGTAATCGGGCTGAAAGAAGTCCGTGCGCACCAGCTCGGCGCCGTCCGGCGCGATCACCGCGCTGATCCCGGTGGTGCCGGCGACCACCACGTATCGGTCGTGCTCGACAGCACGCACCTTGGCGAATCCCAGCTGCTGTTCGCTCATGGTCTTGTTGAAGGTGGCGTTGTTGCTCGGGACGGCCAGCAACTGGGCGCCGTTGCGGACCGCCTTGCGCGGGACGCGGTCGAAGATCACCTCCCAGCAGGTGGCGACCCCCACCGGAACCCCCGCGATGTGCACGACGTCCCGGCCCGGGCGGGGCACCATGTTCCCGGCGCGGTCGGCGTAGCCGGAAAGATGCTTGAACAGCCACGGCATCGGCAGGTATTCGCCGAATGGCTGCACGATTTCCTTGTCGTGCCGATCGGCGGGTCCGGTGGACGGATTCCACACGATCATGGTGTTGGTGTACTGCGGATTCTCCGGCGGGCTGCCGGGCAGCTCCGACACGGTGCCGATCAGGATTGGCGCCCCGACCGCGGTCGCGGCCTGCGATATCTCCAGCGCGGCGTCGACGTTGGCCAGTGGGTCGATGTCCGAGGAGTCCTCCGGCCAAATGACGAATTGCGGTTGCGGCGCCTGGCCCGCGCGCACGTCCTCCGCCAGCCGCAGGGTTTCGCGCACGTGGTTGTCGAGCACCGCCCGGCGCTGGGCGTTGAAGTCGAGGCCGAGCCGCGGCACGTTGCCCTGCACCACCGCGACGGTGACCGACGGCTCGCCGCCGGACCCGGTGCCGGCGTGCCGAACCTGCGGCCAGACGACGACGCACGCGAACATCACCAGGCAGATGCACACGCCCGGGAGCACCACCGCGGGCGGTGTCGCAGCGGCGTCGGCCGGTTCGCGCCCGCGACGCGCCGCCTGGCTGGTGTGCCACCACTTCACGATCTCGAGCTCGATGGCGGTCGCGCTGAATCCCACCAGCACGATCGCCATGGAGAGCAGCGCGGCGCCCCCGAGCTGGGCCAACGGCAAGAAGGGTCCCTGCGCTTGACCGAACGCCACCGACCCCCACGGGAAGCCGCCGAACGGGACGATCGACTTCAGCCACTCCTGGGCCGTCCACACCAGCGCGAACCAGACGGGCCAGCCCGGCAGCCGGCGCACGACCACGGCGCACAGGCCGAACATGGCGGGGAACAGCGCACACGTCATCGCCAGCACCACCCAGGGCACGGCACCCACGAGCATGCTGATCCACGGCAGCAGCGGCAGATAGAAGGCCAACCCGAAGAGGAAGCCGTAGCCCAACCCACCCGCCGGCGTGGTCGCCGGGTGCTTGAGCACCCACGCCAGTAGCGCGGCCGCGACGACCGCGCCCCACCACCAGTTCAGCGACGGGAAGCTGGCGAACAGCAGCGCGCCGCCCGCCACCGCGCACGCCAACCGGGGCAGCCGCGGCACCGTGGCGGCCCCGAGGGCCGGCAGCCGCGCGAACACCCGGCGCCCCACGGCCCCCATCCGGTCCGTCGGCGGCGCGCCGCCGGCTTGCGGGGCGGCGGCGCCGTCGTCGGCTGGCTCGGCGCCGGGTTCGGGCCCCGGCAGGACGGTGGCCGGCTCGTCGTCGCGCTCCGATTCGGCCTCGTCGCTGATCGGGTCGGTGTCGGGGTGCGCCGCGAGGACGTCCTCCACCGGATCGAGCGGGTCGGGACGGTCCTTTCCGCCGAACCATTCCCTAGCCATGGATGACAGCGCCCCGATGCACCGTTCGACGGCAGCGTGGCAGGGTGTCGGTCGGGCCCAGGCGCGGCAGGGCCGGCACCCTGGCGCGGGGGTCGGTCGACCAGCGCGCGACGGCGTCGCGGGGTGCGTGGACGTCCAGGGGACCCGCGTCCCAGACGGCGTAGGAGGCCGGTGCGCCGGGCACCAGCGTTCCCGTCTTGCCGTCGTGGACGCCGGCGGCCCGCCAGCCGCCACGGGTCGCGGCGGCGAACGCGGCCCGCGCTGAGATCGCGCTGCCCGGGGTGTGATGGTTGACCGCCGCGCACACGCTCGCCCACGGGTCGAGGCCCGTTACCGGCGCGTCGGAACCTAGCGCGAGGGGCACGCCTTGCGATGCTAACAGCGCCAGCGGGTTGAGCTGACTGCCTCGGTGGGCGCCGAGGCGGCGCGCGTACATGCCTTCGGTCCCGCCCCACAACGCGTCGAAGTTGGGCTGCACGCTAGCGATGACGCCCCACTGGCCCAGCTGGGCGGCCTGCTCGGCGGTGACCATTTCCAGGTGCTCGAGGCGGTGCCCGCACCGGGCGACGGCCACCGGCCCGAGCTGGGCGACCACGCGTTCGAAGGCGGTGACCACCACCGTCACGGCGGCGTCGCCGATGACATGGAAGCCGGCGGTCACCTCCGCTTCAGTGCAGGCCCGCACATGCGCCTCGATGGCGTCGGGGTCCAGATAGCAGGTGCCGAGCCGGTCCGCGGCGTCGGCGTACGGCTCGTGCAGCCAGGCGGTGCGTGATCCGAGGGCGCCGTCGACGAACAGGTCGCCGGCCAGCCCGCGCGCCCCGGTCTGCTCGATCAGCGCGCGTGCCCGTGCGGGCGTGCTCACCGCCTCACCCCAGTAGCCGGTCACCTCGACACCGTGATCGAGGGACCGCAGCCGCAGCCAGTCGTCCAGCCCGCCGATATCGGGCCCGGCGCATTCGTGCACCGCGACGATCCCGGCCGCCGCGGCGGCCCGCAGGGCGGCCGCGCGCGCGTCGGTCAGCTGGCCGGGCGTCAACAGTTCGCGGGCGACGGCGCGGACCAGGTGGTGAGCGTCGCCGGTGAGCGGCCGGTCGGCTGCGAAGCCGGCCGCCGCCGGTAGGTCCGCGACCAGCCGGCGCAACCCCGTCGAGGCGAGCGCGGAGTGGACGTCGATCCTGGACAGATAGGCCGGCCGGTCGCCGAGGACGGCATCGAGGTCGGCGGTGTCCGGCGGACGGTTCTCGGGCCACGACGACTCGTCCCAGCCGTGCCCCCACACGGGTCGGTCAGGGTGGGCGGCCGCGTAGTCGGCGACCGTCTGGAGGCAGTGCGCCCGCGAACGCGCCGCGCGTAGGTCCAGCCCGCTGAGCGTCAGGCCGGTCGCTGTCAGATGGATGTGGCTGTCGACGAACCCCGGCGCCACGAAGCCCCCGTCCAGGTCCTCGATCTCGGCGCCGGGAAACAGGCCGCGGCCGACCTCATCGCCGCCCAGCCACGCGACGACGTCGCCCCGCACCGCCATGGCGGTGGCGTCGGGATGGGTCGGGCTGTACACCCGGCCGTTGACCAGCAGGGTGGTGGACGTCTCGCTCACAGGGCAAAACTACGTGTGCCGGCGGGAAGTGTTCAGTCCCAGGCGGGCCGCCCCGGGTACCCGCCGCGCACCGGCTCGGTGGGCAGGGCGGGCGGGCGGATGTCCCGGACGTCGACGACCTCGCCCTCGATGTAGCCGTCGAGGTAGCCGTCACCCGCGGCCGCGCCACGGTGACGCACGCCGGCACCGAACAGCGTGGTCTCGGCGAGCAGCGGCATCCGCCGCCGCAGGCCGCGCATCGCGAGCGCGGCCAACCCCGGGCCGACGGCCGACCGGACGGGCCGCACCAGCAACAAGAGCCCCAACACGGTGGTGACCGGTCCGGGTATCAGAACCAGCAGGGCGCCCAGCGTCACCAATGTCCCGTCCCGCACCGCGGCGCGCGACTCGGCGAGACCGGACCGCAGGTGGCCGACCTGGCGGAGCAGGTGCGAGCCCGTCATCGGCACCAAAAGCACCCAGCCGAGCACGAAACTGCCCACCAGCGCCAGCAGCGTCCAACCCCACCCGATCGTCGATACCAGGGCGATGACCGCCGCCAGCTCGACGACGGCGTAGACCAGAAACAGCCGTGACAACATGTCACGCCAACGTGCGCCGGCCAAGCCGAAGTTCCCATGGTGGTGTCCGGGCCGATTGCAGTTAGATGACGCTATGACCACGATTGAGATCGACACGCCCGACGGACCGATCGACGCGCTGCTGGACCTGCCCTCGGGTCAGGGCCCGTGGCCCGGTGTGGTGGTGATCCACGACGCGTTCGGATACGGCCGGGACAAGGAGTCGACGAACAAGCGCATCGCCCAGGCCGGTTACCTGGCGATCACTCCGAACATGTACGCGCGGGGCGGGCGCATCCGCTGTATCACCAGGGTCATGAAGGAGCTGCAGACGCAGCGCGGCCGCGCCCTCGACGACATCGTGGCCGCCCGCGATCACCTGAAAGCCATGCCCCAATGTTCCGGCCAGGTCGGCATCGCGGGCTTCTGCATGGGCGGCCAGTTCGCGCTGGTGATGTCGCCCAAGGGTTTCGGCGCCTCCGCGCCGTTCTACGGTGCTCCCCTGCCCCGCAACCTCGACAGGACACTCGACGGGGCGTGCCCGATCGTGGCCAGCTTCGGCGCCCGCGACCCGCTGGGCCGGGGTGCGCCCGAGAAGCTGCAAGAGGTGGTCGCCCGCAAGAACATCACCGCCGACGTGAAGGTCTATCCCGGCGTCGGTCACAGCTTTGCCAACGAATTGCCCGCTCAGCCGCTGCTTCGGATCACCGGTTTCGGCTACGACCGGGCGGCCACCGAGGACGCGTGGAGCCGGGTCTTCGCGTTCTTCGGCGAACATCTGGCGGCGGGGTCGACGACGACGTAGTTGCCTCAGTTGAGTTTTCGCGACAGGACCGTCGCGAAGGTGTGAGTGTCACCCGGCCAGCGCGCCGACACGTAGTTGCCGTCGACGACGACGAACGCCGGCCGCGAGTCCGTCGCGGTGTCGCGCGCCATGCCGGAGGTCTTGCGCCGCCAGTCCGGTGAACCGCGCACCACATCGCGAAAATCCATCGGATCTTCAAGTGCGCGAGTCACTTCCGCCTGCACCGACATGTAACCGCCGGGCTGGCCGGGTTCCTCGGTGTAGGTGCGATAGTAGTTGCGGTCCCAGAATCGGGTGACGCGCGTCAACCGCCACGCCAGGCGCTCCATCGCCCACGTCAGGGCGGTGGTCTTGCGCCCGTAGAGCACCGAGCGGCCCGTTTCCGGGTCGACGCTGCGGGCGGCGAGCAGTACACCGTGACAGATGGCGGCGACGACGCTACCGCTTTTGAAGGCTGCTACCACGAGCCGGTGCAGGATGTCGCTGTCGATGTAGCTGCGCATTCCGCGGGCGCGATGCCCGCCGGGCAGCAGCAGCGCATCGATGCCGCCGAGGCCGGCTTGGGCCCACGCGATCGGATGCTGAAACTCGTTCGACGCCAACATGTCCCGGTATGCACAGCGCCCGTCCTTATTCGCGCGCAACATTAGCCCGATGACCGGGACGACGCCCAGCAGCGGCAGGGCGGACCACATGTCCAGGCCGCGACCGCTCACCATGATGTCGTCGGCCGCCCCGGGCGACCCGCTTTCGGTGGCGAAGACCACCCGATGACCGTTGTCGGTCAGGACGCGCCAGCTGACGGCCACCTCGGTGGGGTCGAAGTCGCGATCGGGGATCGGGATGAGGACGGTGCCCATGGGCCCTATGTGGCGGCCACTTTGAGTTCCAGGCCGACGTTGTTCTCCATGCCGCCGCGCAGCTTGCTGAACAAGTTGAACACTTTGCCCACGATGCCGTACCGACGCCCGATCGCGTCGTAGACGGCCGCGGTCTGCGACTTGTCGAGGATGGCGGCGGTGCCTTCGACGGCCTCACTGGTCGGGCGGCCCTGCATGGTGCAGGTGGCCAGCGTGACCCGGGGGGTGTTGCGGATCCGCTTGACCTTCCACGACTTTTCTCCGGTGATGACCAGCAGCCGGTCCCCCTCTGCGGCGGCCCAGATCGGCGTCGGCTTGGGCTTGCCGTCCCTGGTGAAGGTGGTCAGCAGGATGTATTGCGCCTTGGCGAGATCGGCGAAGGTGGGCGTCACGGTGCCAACCTACTCGCGCACATTGCATTCTCGGCAGTCAGCTGCGATAGTCGGCTCATTAACTGAAAACAATATTTTCGTTTAAGGGCTCTTCAACTCCGACCGAGCGGGGAAACGCGTGGGCGCTCCGAGGAAGACGATGGCGTGGCTGCCGTTTTCAATCGCCGAGGCAGCGCTGGCGGGATCCGACGGCGGTGATCTGGATCTGGGGCTGGCGTGGGCGTATCTGCAGGACCGACTCCGCGAAGCCGCCCGGGTGGTGGAGTCCGACGCGGCGAGTCGAAATCGGGTCGATCTCGCCGCAGGAATGCGGCATCTGCTGGTGCTGCTCACCGTGGGCATCGACGAGGTGTTGCGGTTCGACCCCGATCCGAACCTGTGCGTCCAGCGCACCAGCACGGACGACATCGTCACCTGGGGAATGGAGTGTCCGGATTGCCTCTACACCCGCGCGGTGCTGCGAGGCGGGGAGAGTTACCGACTGTTCGGCAACCGGGGCACCGCCCGCTACGTCGGGCTGCAGACGATGAACGGCATCGCGGCAACCGCGAACGAACTGGTCGACGAGCTCGAGGTGGACCCTGACGGCAATTTTGAAGTGGTGCTGTCGGTTGATGAGCGACCGGGAAATTGGATGCGGATAGCAGGCGACCATCCCACGCTGACGGTTCGGCACTTCTTCTACGACTGGGACACCGAAGTCGCATCTTCGCTGCACATCGAGCGGCTCGGCGACGCGGTGGATGCTCACGGGCCTGCGGTCGGCGCGGACGCTGCGCTATCGAGGCAGCTCGTGGCCCTCGGCGACTTCGTCGAAGACAACTTGGCGTTCTTCCTGCAGTTCGGTGCCGCCGCGCCGACCAACGGCTTCCTGCCCCCGATCGATCGCACTGACATCGGTGCCGCGGCAGAGAACCGGCCGGTAATAGGTCGCTGGGAGCTGCAGCCCGACGAGGCGCTCATCGTCGAAGTGAAACCACCCCAAGGAATCTATTGGAGCTTTTCGATCGGCAACCCGTGGTGGGAGACCATCCACTACGGGCGTCACCAGTCCAGCTTGAACGCCCATCAGGCAGCGGTGGATTCCGACGGCCAGGTGCGGGTGGTGCTGTGTGAGGCTGACCCCGGGGTCGCCAATTGGCTCGACACCGCCGGCCATAGCAACGGCCCGATCATTCTGCGCTGCGTGCGCACCGAAACGGCGCCCACACCGACGACCCGAGTCGTGCCGCACGACAACATTCATGCGGAGTTGCCGCCGGACACCACCAACGTCACTCCCGAAGAGCGCCGGTCCGTCCTCGCGGCGCGTCGCCGGGCCGTGCGCGAAAGGTTCGAACGGTGATGTTCGACGCCGACCAGCTGGAAGACGGCGCCCGTGCCGCAACAGGTCTCGAGGATTTCGGGTCTTCCTACTATCGCGAGGGGCTCGAGCGCATCGTCGATGCACTGAACACCGAGGCCGACCTCAACGACATCGGGCGGGTCATCCAGCACGCGACCATCAGTAACGCCCTGATTCAACGCCTCAAGATCGAGGACGCCTACAGCCGCCACCCCGAAATCAACGACCAGGAGGTCGGCGGCCCCGTCTTCGTAATCGGCCTACCCCGCACGGGCACCACCGCGTTGAGCCAACTGGTGGCCGCGGACCCTCAATTCCGATCGCTCCGGATGTGGGAATCCCAGGCGCCCACCCCGCCGCCGGAAGCCGCCACCCAACATACCGATCCGCGGATCGCACAGGCCGAGGCCGGTCTGAAGATGCTCGACGAAATGTTCCCGTTGATGAAGACGCTGTACAACTCCGAGCCGACGGCCCCGACCGAGTGCCAGGACCTGATGGGAATGAGCTTTCGTACCTTCCACTTTGACGGGGCGGTTCGCGCACCTCGGTATCTCGCGTGGCTGATGGACTGCGATATGCGCGAGACCTACATCTTTCACCGTCGGGTGCTCCAGCTGTTGCAGTGGCATTGCCCGCCGGTGCTCTGGCACCTCAAGACGCCCGTGCACATGTTTGCCCTCGATGCGCTCGTCGAGGCGTATCCCAACGCCAAATTCCTGTGGAGTCATCGCGATCCGGCGAAAGTGATGGGGTCGGTGTGCAGCCTGATCCGGTACGT
This sequence comes from Mycobacterium paraseoulense, assembly GCF_010731655.1. Classification (NCBI taxonomy): domain Bacteria; kingdom Bacillati; phylum Actinomycetota; class Actinomycetes; order Mycobacteriales; family Mycobacteriaceae; genus Mycobacterium; species Mycobacterium paraseoulense. Next base: position 1,172,758 of record NZ_AP022619.1, read on the forward strand.
CCGCAGCTGGAGCAGCGACCGCAATGATCCTCAGGAACTCGGCGCCGAGCAGGTCGACAGCTGGGTCGAAGCGGTCCGGCGGGCGATGGATTTCCGCGCCCGAATGGGCCATGAACGGTTCGCCGATGTCTCCTTCGCCGACTTGCAGACCGATCCGGTGCAGACCCTGCAAACCAGTTACCAGCGCCTGGGATTGAGGTTCACCCAGGCCACCGCGGACGCGGTCGGGCAGTGGGCCAAAGCGCATAAGCCCGGCTCCCGCGGCGCACACGACTACGACCTGGCCGACTACGGCCTGACACCCGAAGGCGTACGCGAGCGGTTTGCGGACTACCTCGCCGCCTACGATGCGACGGCCTGACCACGTGAGCGCTCCCCGGACGCGGCGACGCGACAAGCTGGACCCGGACCCGGCGGTCCATCGACAGATTCTGAGTGCCGCATCAACAGTCCTGCGCGAGAACGGTATCCAGGGATTCAGCGTCGCCGCTGTATTGGAATGCGCCAAGTTGAGCACCCGGGCGTTCTACCGGCATTTCGGCTCGAAGGATGAATTGGTTGCCGCGGTCTTCCTGGAGGCCGCCCGCGCGGAAAAGCGACGGCTGCGACGTCGAATGGCGAACGCCGCGACGGAGATCGACGCGGTGGCGGCGTGGATCGATGGGCGGCTCGACTTGGCGTTCGACGACAACATCAAATCCGATTTGCGTCGCCTGTCGTTGGAAGCGCAATCCCAGACGTTCTCCTCACCCGGTCTGGTTCAGCCGGCTTACGCCGAGATGCTCAAGCCGCTCACCGAAGCGCTTCAGCGGGGCTTGCGGGGTGGGCTGTTCCACCATATCGATCCAGTGACCGACGCGGAGTTCATCCACGGCGTGGTATGGGCCAGCACGAACCGGCAGTGGCGGACCGGCACTTGCGACCGCGCCGAAGTCCGCGAAGACGCGCTCCGTTTCTGTCTGCGCGCGCTCGGCGTGGCCCCTGAAGCGATCAATCAGATCTGCTCGAACGACTGACCAAGGGAGTACCAATGGACCTGGGTTTTGCCGGATCGACGGCGGTGGTCACCGGCGGCAGCAAGGGGATGGGGCTGGCCATCGCCGAAGCCCTCGCCGCCGAGGGAGCCAGCGTCGCAGTGATGGCCCGAAGCCGCGCAGCCCTCGATGCCGCGGTGGCGTCCCTTCGCGAAGCCGGGGCTCCGGACGCCGTCGGGATCAGCGTGGATATGGCCGATGCCGCCTCCATCGCCGACGGCTTCACGGCAGTCTGGAAGCGCTGGGGCCGGCTCAACTGCCTGGTACACACCATCGGTCCGGGCGACGGCTATTTCGAGCAGATGGACGACTCGCAATGGGACGAAGCGTTCACACTCGGCACGATGTCTGCCGTGCGATCGATCCGCGCCTCGTTGCCGCTGCTGCGGTCCGCGGACTGGGCCCGCATCGTGACGCTGTCCGCACATTCGATCCAACGGCAGAACCCGCGCATCGTCGCCTACACCGCATCGAAGGCGGCATTGGCCAGCGTCACCAAAAACCTGTCCAAAAGCCTTGCCCCGGAAGGCATTCTGGTCAACTGCGTATGCCCCGGAACCATCGTGACGGCCAGCTTCACCGAAGCCCTCAAAGACATCCTTGCCGCCGACGGCCTCGACGCCACCGATCCGGCCGACGTGATGACCTGGATCGACAACAACTTTCACCAGCCGTGCGACCTCGGCCGGGCCGGACTTCCCGAAGAGGTCGCTTCCATCACGGCTTACCTGGTGTCACGGCGAAACGGTTATGTCACCGGCGCAACCGTCAACGTCGACGGCGGATCGGACTTCATCTGACGCTTCAGCCCTCCAGGTCGCCCTCGGTTTCCAGCAGCGCCTGGCGCAGCCCGTCGAGCGTCTCCGGTTTGGGCTGTTCCCACATGCCGCGGCCGGCGGCCTCCAGCAGTCGTTCGGCCATGCCGTGCAAAGCCCAGGGATTGGACTCCGCCATGAATTTTCGGTTTTCGGGATCCAGCACATAGCGCTCGGTGAGCTGCTCGTACATCCAGTCGGCCAGCACCCCCGCGGTCGCGTCATAGCCGAACAGATAGTCCACCGTCGCCGCCATCTCGAACGCGCCCTTGTAACCGTGCCGCCGCATCGCCGCCATCCACCGCGGGTTGACCACGCGGGCGCGAAACACCCGCGCGGTCTCCTCGGACAGCGTGCGGGTCCGAATCGCGTCGGGCCGGGTGTTGTCGCCGATGTAGGCGGCCGGCGCCTGGCCGGTCAACGCCCGGACGGTCGCGACCATGCCGCCGTGGTACTGGAAGTAGTCGTCGGAGTCGGCGATGTCGTGTTCGCGGGTGTCGGTGTTCTTGGCGGCCACCGCGATGCGCCGGTACTGGCGGTTCATGTCGTCGACCGCCTCGCGACCGTCCAGGTCCCGGCCGTAGGCGAAGCCGCCCCACGCGGTGTACACCTGCGCGAGGTCGGCGTCGTCGCGCCAGTTGCGACTGTCGATCAGCTGCAGCAGCCCGGCCCCGTAGGTGCCCGGCTTGGACCCGAAAATCCTTGTGGTGGACCGTCGTTGATCGCCATGCTGGGCCAGGTCGGCCTGGGCGTGGGCGCGCACGTAGTTGTCGTCGGTCGGCTCGTCGAGGCCGGCGACCAGCCGCACCGCGTCGTCGAGCATCGTCACCACGTGTGGGAAGGCGTCGCGGAAGAAACCCGAGATGCGCACGGTCACGTCGATGCGCGGGCGGCCCAGTTCGGGGAGCGGGATCGGCGTCAGGTCGACGACGCGCCGCGAGGCGTCGTCCCAGACGGGCCGGACACCCAGCAGCGCAAGCACTTCGGCGATGTCGTCGCCCGCGGTGCGCATCGCCGAGGTGCCCCACACCGAGAGCCCCACCGACCGCGGCCACTGCCCATGGTCGGCGCGATAGCGGGCCAGCAACGAATCCGCCAGGGCCACACCGGCTTCCCAGGCCAGCCGCGACGGCACCGCCTTGGGATCCACGGAATAGAAGTTGCGGCCGGTGGGCAGTACGTTCACCAGGCCGCGTAGCGGCGATCCCGACGGGCCGGCCGGGATGAACCGGCCGTCCAACGCGTTGAGGACCTGATCTATTTCGGCCGCGGTGCCGCCGAGCCGGGGCACTACCTCGGTGGCCGCGAACCGCAAGACCTCTGCCACGTCCTCATTCTCGGTGATCCGTCCGGCGGCGTCGGGATCCCAGCCGCTGGCCTGCAGCGCGGCGACGAGTTCGCGGGCGGCGGCCTCGGCCCGGTCGACCGACGCCCGTTCGTCGGTGCCGTCCTCGGCCAGGCCCAACGCCTGCCGCAACCCCGGGATGGCCTGCTCGCCCCCGAACAGCTGGCGGGCCCGCAGGATCGCCAGCACGAGGTCGAGTTCGACTTCCCCCGAGGGCTTTTGACCCAGGATGTGCAGCCCGTCGCGGATTTGGACGTCCTTGATCTCGCACAGCCAGCCGTCGACGTGCAGCAGCATGTCGTCGAACGAGTCTTCCGGGGGCCGCTCGGTCAGCCCGAGGTCGTGGTCCATCTTGGCGGCCCGGATCAGCGTCCAGATCTGTTGGCGGATGGCGGGTAGCTTGCCGGGATCCAGTGCTGCGACGTTGGCGTGCTCGTCGAGTAGCTGCTCGAGCCGGGCGATGTCGCCGTAGGTTTCGGCGCGCGCCATCGGCGGAATGAGGTGGTCGACCAGCACTGCGTGCGCCCGCCGCTTGGCCTGGGTGCCCTCGCCGGGGTCGTTGACCAGGAAGGGGTAGACGAGCGGCAGGTTGCCCAGCGCGGCGTCGGATCCGCAGGCCGCCGACATGCCCAGCGTCTTGCCGGGCAGCCACTCCAGGTTGCCGTGCTTGCCCAGGTGCACCACGGCGTGTGATCCGAAACCGGCGTCCAGCCAGTGGTAGGCGGCCAGGTAGTGGTGGCTGGGCGGCAGGTCCGGGTCGTGGTAGATCGCCACCGGGTTCTCGCCGAAACCGCGCGGCGGCTGCACCATGAGCACCAGGTTGCCGGCTTGCATTGCGGCGATGACGATTTCACCGTCGGGGTCGTTGCTGCGATCGACGAAGAGGTCGCCCGGCGGCGGGCCCCAATGCCGTGTCACCGTGTCTCTCAGCTCGGCGGGCAAGGTGGCAAACCAGTCGCGATAGTCCTTGGCGGACAACCGGATTGGATTGCCCGCCAGTTGCCCGTCGGTGAGCCAGTCGGGGTCCTGGCCGCCGCGCTCGATCAACGCGTGAATCAGGGCGTCACCGTCGTTGGCCTCGACCCCGGGCAGCTCGCCCACCTGGTAGCCGCGATCGCGCATGGCCCGAAGCAGGGCGACCGCGCTGGCCGGGGTATCCAGTCCGACCGCGTTGCCGATGCGGGCGTGCTTGGTCGGATAGGCCGAGAACACCAGGGCCACCCGCTTGTCGGCCGGGGCGACGTGGCGCAGCCGGGCGTGCCGGACGGCCAGGCCCGCGACCCGCGCGCATCGTTCCGGGTCGGCGACGTAGGAGATCAGCCCGTCGTCGTCGATCTCCTTGAACGAGAACGGGACCGTGATGATGCGGCCGTCGAACTCGGGCACCGCCACCTGGGTGGCGACGTCGAGCGGGCTGAGCCCGTCGTCGTTGTCGGCCCACTGGGCCCGGGAGCTGGTCAGGCACAATCCCTGCAGGATCGGAATGTCCAGGGCCGCGAGGTGTTCGACGTTCCAGCTGTCGTCATCGCCGCCGGCGGACGCCGTGGCCGGCTTGAGCCCCCCGGCGGCCAGCACGGTCACCACCATGGCGTCGGCGTCGGCCAGGCGTTGCAGCAGTGCGGGTTCGGCGGTGCGCAGCGACGCGCAGTAGACCGGCAACGGCCGCCCGCCGGCGTCCTCGATGGCCCGGCACAGCGCCTCGACATAGCCGGTGTTGCCGGCCAGCTGCTGCGCACGGTAGTACAGGACGGCGATCGTGGGGCCGTCGGCGTGGCCGGTGGGCCGCTCGAGTTCGCCCCACGTCGGCGTGACCACCGGCGGACCGAACCCGAACCCGGTCATCAGCACGGTGTCGGACAGGAAGGCGTGCAGCTGTCGCAGGTTCTCCACGCCGCCGTGCGCCAGGTAGATGTGCGCTTGCACCGCGATGCCGGCCGCGAGCGTGGACAGGCCGGTCAGCTCGGCGTCGGCGGCCTGCTCCCCGCTGACCAACACCGTCGGCACGCCGCTGGCGAGCACCGCGTCGATGCCGCTCTGCCAGGCGCGGTAGCCACCGAGGATGCGCACCACGACGACCGCGGCACCGTCCAGTAGGCCGGGCAGTCCGCTGTCGTCCAGGCGTGAGGGGTTGGCCCACCGATAGTTCTTGCCGCTGGAACGGGCGCTGATCAGGTCCGTGTCGGATGTCGACAGCAGCAGGATGGTCGGCTCAGCCACCCCTCATTCGTACAGCAGCGTCGCCGCGATCCGGGCGGCGACCTCTCCGGCCACCCGCAAGGCCTCTTCGCTGGTGCCGGGCTCATAACGGTCGGCGACCGGGTCGTAGTCGGCGCCGGCGATGGACCCGTGGTCGGCCGCCAGCTCCACCAACTCGACCGGCCAGCCGACCCGTTCGAGGCCCTCGGCGAACTCCCTGCTGGCCGTCACGGGGACGACGTCGTCGGCCAGGCCGTGCAGCAGTGTGAACGGCGTGCCGACGCGCTCGGGCGAGAGGTCGTCGATCACGCGTCGACCGAAAATCGGATCGGGAACCATGAAAGCGCCCGCCAGGCACACGGTATGCGCCAAGTGTGCATCGCCGCGTAGTGTCATTGCCGCCGCGGCGACACCTCCCATCGACCACCCGACCAGCACAATGCCGTCGGGGTGGTCGGCGAAGTTGCGGGTGAAGTCGAGCGATCGCAGCAGATCCCCGCGCCCGCCGTCGTGGGCGTGGGAATTCCAATCCGGCGCCACCACGGCCGCGCCGCGGTCGGCGAGCATGCCGGCGAGCGGCCGGAAGGCGGCGCGGGCATCGGTCTGCATGCCGTGCCACAGCACGACCGTGGGTTGCGTCGAGTCGCCGTAGACGTCGGCGAATCGTCCCGGGGCGTACTCCACTGTCCTCACGGGCACGAGTGTGCCCGTGACAGCGGGGACTCAATCCCATATGCGAAAAATTGGTGGCGCTCGCGTACCTTAACCGGTGTTAGCGTTGTTTGAACACGAAGAGCGACAAGCTAACCCGAGGACTCCCGAATGTCGATTATTTCAGATGCTCTCCGAATGCTGAGCAATCTGGCTAACTTCGGATCGCATTTCATCGGCCTGGACACCAACCTCACGCCCCCCACGTCCGATACCGTGGGCGGCAGTGAATACCTTGCGGCCAGCGTGACCGGCATGACCGGAGGCCTGGGTAGCTCGCTGACATCGCGGCAGATTCTCACGGGAATGTTTGAGCCGGCCGATTTCATCACGAAATACGACCGCGACAAAGGGGTACGTACAGCCTTCAACGATGCGAGATGGCAGAAGCATTCCAAGTACTTATACGACCCCACCCGTCGACTGCAGATCGCGCGCGACGGTGACGTAGCCGCTAATTTAAAAGGCGCTACAAAAGGCTTTAGCGGCGCGGCTGTAAACATTCTGCCGTGGACTGCCAGCATTGTCGGGTATTTGGAGCTGTTAACGGGATTCGGGCCACCGAACGAGGGAAGCGATCTCGAAGTCGGCGCGGAGCTGTGGGGCGCGCTCCAGCAGCAGCTCGAATCGGCCGTACCAGACGAGGGCTGGCAGGGTGAGGCCTCAGAGGCCTACACAGCACAGCTGGCGGCACTGCAGGACATCGCGCAGACACTGGCCGGATTAGACCGTGAACTGGAAGAGATTGTGGCGAATCAAGCGGAATGGGTCACCCACATTCGCCTTGGTTTCGGGATATTGCTCAACTTGCTCACCGCAGCGATCGCCATTGAAGTCGTCCTGAGAATAGCCCTGGCTTATGTCCCGGGCGGAGCGCTGTGGGCGAGCGGCTGGGCTATCGCGGCGTCTTCGCTTGCGATGGCTGCCGCGCTCGGCATGCTCGGCGCCCTCATCGGCTTGTCGGTAGAAAACGGCAATAAAGCGGACAATGTGGCCTCCGACTTCGAACGCCTGGGTGCGGCCGCGGCGCGAATCGCGGTTGAGTCGACGGCCCACAGCGTGGTGCCTGCGGCACCCGAGTCGCGGGTTTCCGAATTCCAAACACTTTTCAGCGGGCCGTCCCCGACGCTCGCCGCGCCCAGCGGCCGACAATCAGCGCAGCGAAAGGCGGCTGAGCAAGAATCCGAAGGCAGCCTGACAGGCACGAAAGAGATCCCGGAGAGCCCCCAGGACGCGAAAGGCGAGCACGCACATTCCGCCGCGATGCCAACCCTCGGCGCATTGATGCAAATGTCGAATCATTCAGGGAATAACCCTGCGCAATCCCCTGGTCGGCAGAGACGCCAGCCGGACACAATGACCGCGGTGGCGGACATCGTCGAAAGTGACGAGGCCGGTGCGGGGTCCGACGCCACCGACCGTGCACCGGTCGACGTCGCCAGTGAGACGCAACGGACCCCTCATAGAGCGCCCGGCAAGTAACTCCCTTCAACACCGCGACTGACGCTCCGCGTCCTGGCCGTACCGTGGACGGATGGCCAGAGCCCGCGACACCGACGCCTGCCCGGGCGCGCTGCAGGTGCACCGGGCGGCCGACGGCGCCCTGGCGCGGATCCGGCTGCCCGGGGGCGCACTCACGGCCGCGCAGCTCGCCGCGCTGTCGCGGGTGGCCACCGAATACGGCTCGGCGACGCTGGAACTCACCGCCCGCGGCAACGTGCAGGTGCGTGGGATCACCGACGTGACGGCGGCGGCCGCGGCCATCGCCGATGCCGGGCTGCTGCCGTCGGCGACCCATGAGCGGGTCCGCAACATCGTGGCGTCGCCGCTGTCGGGCCGGGCCGGCGGCGGCGCCGACGTGCGGCCGTGGGTCGCCGAACTGGACGCGGCCATCTGCGCAGAGCCGAGCCTGGTCGAGCTGGGCGGCCGGTTCTGGTTCGGCTTCGACGACGGCCGCGGTGACGTCGCGGGCCTGTGTGCCGACGTCGGCGTCCACGCGTTGCCCGAGGGTTCCGCGCTGCTGCTGGCCGGGCGCGACACCGGCGTCCGGCTGAGCGCCGGCGAGGTGGTCGAGACGCTGGTCATCATCGCGACACGTTTCGTGGCCACCCGCGGAACCGCTTGGCGTATCAACGAATTGGATGACATCGCGAGCCTGCTGCCCGGCGCCGAACTCGCCGCCGCCCCCCTTCCCGCAGTCACCAAGCCGCCGGTCGGCTGGATCCACCAGGACGACGGCCGGGTGGCGCTCGGCGCCGCGGTGCCGCTGGGGGTGCTGCCTGCACGCGTCGCGGAGTACCTGGCGGCGATCGAGGCGCCGCTGGTGATCACGCCCTGGCGCTCGGTGCTGGTGTGCGATCTCAGTGAAGAGGTGGCGGACGTCGTCCTTCGCGTGCTGGCGCCGCTGGGTTTGGTGTTCGACGAGAACTCCCCCTGGCTCAACGTCAGCGCCTGCACCGGCAGCCCCGGGTGCGCGCACTCGGCCGCCGATGTCCGGGCCGACGCCACCCGCGCGCTGGACACGGAATCGGGAGTGCATCGTCACTTCGTCGGCTGCGAGCGCGCCTGCGGCAGCCCGCTCGCCGGTGAGGTGCTGCTGGCGACCGGCGACGGATACCGCCAGCTACGGTAATCGGGTGCTCGACTACATCCGCGACGCGGCGGAGATCTACCGCCAGTCGTTCGCGACCATCCGTGCCGAAGCCGACCTGACCCGGTTCCCGGACGACGTCGCGCGGGTGGTGGTCCGGTTGATCCACACCTGCGGCCAGGTCGACGTCGCCGAGCATGTCGCGTTCACCGACGATGTCGTCGACCGCGTCGGCGATGCCCTCCGCGGCGGCGCCCCGGTGCTGTGCGATTCCTCGATGGTCGCGGCCGGAATCACCGCCGCGCGGCTGCCGGCCGGCAACGAGGTGGTGTCGCTGGTCGCCGATCCGCGCGCGCCGGAGCTGGCCGCGCGCCGGCACACCACCCGCTCGGCGGCCGGGGTGGAGTTGTGGGCCGAGCGGCTGTCCGGCGCCGTGCTGGCGATCGGCAACGCACCGACCGCGCTGTTCCGGCTGCTCGAGCTGGTCGACGACGGGGTCTGCCCGCCGGCCGGGGTGCTGGGCGGGCCGGTCGGCTTCGTCGGGTCGGCGCAGTCCAAGCAGGAGCTCATCGACCGTCCGCGCGGCATGTCGTACCTGGTGGTGCGGGGCCGTCGCGGCGGCAGCGCGATGGCCGCCGCCGCCGTCAACGCGATCGCGAGCGACCGAGAATGACCGCGCGGGGCACGCTATGGGGCGTCGGGCTGGGGCCCGGCGACCCTGAACTGGTCACCGTCAAGGCGGCCCGGGTGATCGGCGAGGCCGACGTGGTGGCCTACCACAGCGCCCGGCACGGCCGCAGCATCGCCCGCGGCATCGCCGAACCGTACCTGCGGGCCGGACAGATCGAGGAGCACCTGATCTACCCGGTGACCACCGAGGTGACCGACCATCCCGGCGGCTACGCCGGGGCGCTCGAGGACTTCTACGTCGAAGCCACCGACCGCATCGCCACCCACCTCGACGCGGGCCGCAACGTGGCGCTGCTCGCCGAGGGCGACCCGCTGTTCTACAGCTCCTACATGCACCTGCACACCCGGCTGACGCAGCGGTTCGACGCCGTCATCGTCCCGGGTGTGACATCGGTGAGCGCCGCCTCTGCGGCGATCGCGACGCCGTTGGTGGCCGGCGACGAGGTGCTCTCGGTGCTGCCCGGCACGCTGCCGGTGGCCGAGCTTACCCGCCGCCTCGCCGACGCGGACGCCGCCGTGGTGCTCAAACTAGGTCGCTCGTATCACGCTGTGCGCGACGCGCTTTCGGCATCCGGCCAGCTCGACGACGCGTACTACGTCGAGCGGGCCAGCACCACCGGGCAGCGGATCCTGCCCGCCGCCGAGGTCGACGAGGCCGGCGTGCCGTACTTCTCGCTGGCCATGCTGCCGGGCGGGCGGCGGGGACGGCGGTCGCCCGCGGCCGGCGCCGTCGCGGTGGTGGGACTGGGGCCCGGCGACGCCGACTGGATGACGCCGCAGAGCCGGCGCGAGCTGGCCGCCGCCACCGACCTGATCGGCTATGGCGGCTACCTCGACCGCGTCCCCGTTCGCGACGGCCAACGGCGCCATCCCAGTGACAACACCGACGAACCCGCGCGTGCCCGGCTGGCCTGCGCGCTGGCCGAGCAAGGGCGCTCGGTGGCGGTGGTGTCGTCGGGCGATCCCGGGGTCTTCGCGATGGCCACCGCCGTATTGGAGGAGGCCAAGGAATGGCCGGGCGTGCGGGTGCGGGTGATTCCGGCGATGACCGCCGCCCAGGCCGTCGCCAGTCGGGTCGGGGCCCCGCTGGGCCACGACTACGCGGTGATCTCGCTCTCCGACCGGCTCAAGCCGTGGGCGATCATCGCCGAGCGGCTGGCCGCCGCGGCCGCCGCCGACCTCGTCCTGGCCATCTACAACCCGGCCTCGAAGACCCGGACATGGCAGGTCGGCGCGATGCGCGACGTGCTGCTGGAACACCGCGAACCCGGGACGCCGGTGGTGATCGGCCGCAGCGTTTCCGGCCCCGACGAGGACGTCCGCGTGGTGCGGTTGGCCGATCTCGATCCCGCCGACGTGGACATGCGCTGCCTGCTGATCGTGGGTTCCTCGCAAACCCAGTGGTACCCAGGCGATTCCGGTGACCGGGTGTTCACGCCTCGGCGCTACCCCGTCGGCTAGTCCCTTCCCCAGCTGCCGGGCATCATCGGCACGGTGGGCCCGTCGCTCAAACCGTCGCGTGTCAACGTCGCCAACCCGGCCGGCTGGGTGACGCCGGACTTCGCTGTGGCCCCGGCGAATCCGAAAGCCCCCCCGCCCTGATCCGAGGCGCACACGGCGTCCGGGTCGTCCTGGTCCACACCCAAATCCGGCTCCAGGTCCATGAATTCGTAGCGATACGCGCGATCCTTGGCGGTGCCGGCGCGGCGCCGCCGCGCCCGGGCCTTCTTCTTGGCCGCTGCCGCCGCCGCGGCCGCGGCGGGTGCGTCGACCCTGTCGGGCGCCGGTTCCCCCGACTGGCGCCGGGCACGGCCGCTGGCGCTGCCGCGAGCGGCGAGCCCCGACAGCGCCGCGGCGTACAACGCGTCGGACATTCCCGCGCCGACGCCGTCCGTCGCGGTCGGACCGAACCCGACCCCGGGCCCGCCGCCGACCGGCCCGCCAGCGGCCGGTGTAGCCACGGTCGACGCCTGAGCGCTGGACACCGTCGGGGCGTTGCTCACGCTCGCCGGAGCGGTGCTGACGGTCGGGGCCGGCGCGGGCGCCGTCGGCGCCGGCGCGGCGCCGGCCGCGGGCAGCGGCGGCGCGAACGAGAGCGGGGCAGCGACGCTGATCGCGGTGACCGCCGCCGCCGCACCTCCTGCCGCCGCGGCGCCCAGGACGGAAACGACCATCGGTGCCAGCACCACGGCCATCTGGATGGCGGCCTGCATGAACGGCCAGAAGATCATCAGCGTGTGGAAAATCGCCCAGCCCAGCGCACTCGAGAGGGCCGGCGAGAACCCCAATTGGCTGAAGAACGAGGCGAGGCCGTTGACGAAGGGCACCGGCGGGAACGGCCAGCCACCGGGGTTGAGGTCTTTGGACACCGGCCAGGCGAAATTCTTGGTGTACTGCTGCAGCCAAGCCGTGAGCTGGTCCTGCCAGGACGGGTAGGTCCGGGCCGCTTGTTGGGTGTCGGCGGCTTGTGCGGTCGTGACGCTCGCCTCCGCGGCCGGGGCGACGATCAACGGCGCGGGCGTGGTCGCGGGGACCGCCGCGAGGGCGGATTCGGCCGCCACCTGATAGGTGGTCATGGTCGCGGCGGCCTGCACCCACATGCGCGCGTAATCGGCCTCGTTCGCGGCGATGGGAATGGTGTTGATGCCGAAGAAGTTCGTCGCGACCAGCGCCGCGTGGGTCGCATGGTTCGCCGCGAGCTCGGGCAGCGTCGGCATGGCGGCCAGCGCGGCGGTGTAAGCGCCGGCCGCGGTCTCGTGCAGCGTGGCCGCCGCGGTGCTCTTGGCCGAGCTCTCCAGCAGCCAGGTCAGATACGGGGCGTGGGCCGCGACGTACTGTCCGGCGCTGGGCCCCTGCCACGCGCCGCCCTGCACTTCGCCCAGGAGCCCGATGAGTTCCTCTGCGGCTTCGGCGTATTGGGCACTCATCGACGACCACGTCGCCGCGGCAGCCAGCAGCGGCCCGGGTCCGGGTCCGCTGCTGAGCAGGGTCGAATGCACCTCGGGAGGGAAGGCGATCCAGATCGGGGCGGTCATCGTCGGCGGTCTTCGGACACGAACACGGGCACCTCTTCGGTGGCAGGTGGGCTGGCGCTGCTGATGTTCAGTGGTCGGTTGGCCGCGCGGATTAGTTCCCGCGGGTTGATTTCGCGTGCTCTTTGCACGCGGACGAGGCATGCGCAACGATGCAGGGATGCGGTGTGACGCGGCGCGTGAGGCGCTTTCGGCTCGACTGGACGGCGAACGTCCCCAGGTGCTCGCGCAGCAGGTCGATGCCCATCTCGAATCGTGCCGGCGTTGCCGCTCCTGGCTCATCGGCGCCGCGGCCCAGACCCGCCGGCTGGCCACGGTCCAGGCGGGCGACGGACCCGATCTGGTCGCGAAGATCATGGCGAACATCGGCGAGGAATCGTCCGGCCGCCAGCGCAGAATGCGTTGGCTGCGCGCACACTACCGGCGCTGGGGCCTGATCGCTGTCGGGCTCTTCCAGGTGGCGATCGCCGCCGCGCAGATCAGCGGCATCGATTTCGGCATGGTGTCGAGCCACATGCACGGCGCGATGTCCGGTGAGCATTTGATGCACGAGTCCACCGCCTGGTTGCTGGCGCTGGGTCTGGCGATGGTTGCCGCCGGCTTCTGGCCCGTCACCGCGATTGGCGTGGCGGCGATCACGGGCGTCTACTCGATCGCCCTCCTGGGTTATGTGGTCATCGACGCCTTTGCCGGCGAGGTGACGGCGACGCGCATCGCCAGCCACATGCCGTTGCTGCTGGGCCTCGCATTCGCGCTGCTCGTCGCGCGGGAACGGGTGAGTTCGGACAGAGCGGGCGCTTCCGAGGCGGCCGACGATGCCACCTGGGCGCCAGAGTCTCCCGTCGCCCGACGCCGCGGTCACCTCTGGCCCATCAACCGATCGGCTTCCGACCCCGCCGCATCTGCTACGACAGACCGTCGTAGACTCAGTGAGCCCGCGAAACAAAGGTGGTTCGCCATGATCGCGTCAAGCGATGACGAGGCCGTTACCGAGCTCGCATTGGCCGCCGCGCGTGGGAACGACCGGGCGCTCGAGGCTTTCATCAAAGCCACCCAGCAAGACGTGTGGCGGTTCGTCACGTATCTGTCGGACGCGGGCAGCGCCGACGACCTGACTCAGGAAACCTTTCTGCGCGCGATCGGCGCCATCGAGCGGTTCTCCGGGCGCTCGAGTGCCCGGACCTGGCTGCTGTCCATCGCGCGCCGCGTGGTGGCCGATCACATCCGCCACGTGCAGTCGCGGCCGCGCGCCGCCCTCGGGGCCGACCCCGAACACGTTGTGCGTGGCGACCGCCACGCCCGCGGATTCGAAGATTTGGTCGAGGTCACGACGATGATCGCGAGCCTCACCCCCGAGCAACGGGAAGCGTTGCTGCTCACTCAGTTACTCGGGCTGCCCTACGCCGATGCCGCGGCGGTGTGTGGCTGCCCGGTGGGCACCATCCGATCCCGCGTCGCGCGCGCCCGCGACGCGCTGCTGGCCTCCGACGCCGAGCGGGACGACCTGACCGGCTAATTCAGCCGCGTCACCCATTCGGCTGCCTCTTCGACGCTGCTCACTGCGGTGACCCCGGGCGGTAGCGGTGGTCGCGCCACCATCACCACCGGAACGCCCACTGCCGCAGCGGCGTCGAGCTTCGCTCTCGTCATATCCCCCCCGCTGTTCTTGGTGACCAAGGCGTCGATGCGGTGTTCCCGCAGCAGCGCGAGCTCACCGTCGTAGTGATACGGCCCGCGGGATAACACCAGCTGGTGACGGCGCGGCAATGACGCGGGGTCGGGTTCGGTGACCGCGCGGATCAAAAACCAGGCGTCGCTGTCCGCGAAGGCCGTCGTCCCGGACCGTCCGGTGGTGAGGAATACCCGTGAGAAGTGTTCCTTTGCAACGGTTTCCGCTGCCTCGTGGTCGGATTTGACGACGGTCGCATCGCCCGGCTCCCACGCCGGGCGGGCCAGGACCAGATGCGGGAGGCGCAGTTCGGCGCACACTTGCCCGGCGTGTGCCGTCATGGTCGCCGCGAACGGGTGGGTCGCGTCGATGACGGCGTCGATGTGTTCGTCGAGCAGCCAGCGCCGGAGGCCCTCGACGCCACCGAAGCCGCCGATGCGTACCGGGCCGACCGGCAGCGCGGGGTCGGGCACCCGGCCCGCCAGCGAGCTGACGATGTCGACGCCAGGGTGCAAGGCTTTCGCCAGCGCGCGACCTTCGGCCGTGCCGCCCAGCAGCAGCACTCGCATCAGTGCCTACTCCCCCGCGATCGTCCGGCCGAATACAGGTAGCTGTCGGTGAATCCCTCGGCGACCAGCACGTCACCGACGACGATCACCGCCGTCTTGGTGACACCGGCCCCGTGCATCTGGCCGGCGATGTCGGCGAGCGTGCCGCGCAGCACCACCTGCTGCGGCCAACTCGCGAAAGCGACAACGGCGGCGGGGGTTTCGGGCCGGTAGCCGCCGTCGAGAAGTTGCGGCACGATGGCATCGATCTGGGCCGCGGCCAGGTGCAGCACCAGCGTGGCGCCGGAGCGGGCGAGGGTCGTTAAGTCTTCCCCGGGCGGCATGGCCGTCGACAGGGTGGCGACGCGGGTCAGGGTCACGCTCTGCGCGACGCCGGGGACCGTGAGCTCGCGTTTGAGCGCTGCCGCCGCCGCCGCGAAAGACGGTACGCCCGGCACGATTTCGTAATCGATGCCCAGCGCGTCGAGCCTTCGGCATTGTTCGGCCAGCGCGCTGTAGAGCGACGGGTCACCGGAATGCAGCCGGGCCACGTCGTGGCCGGCGGCGTCGGCGTCGGCCAGCTCGGCGATGATCTGGTCCAGCGTCAGCGGGCCGGTGTCAATGACTTTCGCGCCGGGCGGGCAGAGCGCCAGCAGGTCATCGGGCATGATGGAACCGGCATACAGGCAGGTGGTGCACCTTTCGAGGAGCCGCTGGCCGCGGACCGTGATCAGATCGGCAGCACCGGGACCCGCGCCGATGAAATACACCGTCATTTCGTCACCGACCATTGGGTGACCGGCATCTGCGGGCGCCACCCGGTGAAGCCGCCGAGCGGCTCGCCGTGGTAGTGCTGGAAGCGTCGCAGCTGACCCCCGAGGCGCGAGTATGACTGTGCCAGCAGGGCTTCGGATTCCGCGGTGACGGCGTTGGCGACCAGGCGGCCGCGGGTCGGCAGGGCCTCGAGGCAGGCGTCGAGCAGGCCGGGTTGGGTCAGGCCACCGCCGATGAAGATCGCCGATGGTGGCTCCAGCCCGCCGAACGCCTCCGGGGCGTCCCCGTGGACGTCGATGCTGACGCCGAAAGCCGAGGCGTTGAACCCGATGTTGTGGCGGCGTCGTTCGTCGCGCTCGAATGCGACTGCACGGCAACCACTCCCGATCAGACACCACTCGACGCTGATGCTGCCCGAGCCCGCGCCGACGTCCCACAGCGCCTCTCCCGGGCGTGGGGCCAGCGCCGCCAGGGTCACCGCGCGGATCCCGTGTTTGGTGATCTGCCCGTCGTGGACGAACGCATCGTCGGGCAGTGGCGACAGCCGTTCGTCGGGCAGGTACCGGATGGCGACGACGTTGAGGTCATCGACGTCGTGGGGCCCTTCCCCCGCCCATTGGCGTGCCGTGGCGTCGCGGCGGTGTTCGGCCGGGCCACCGAGGTTTTCCAGGACGGTGAACGTGGAATCGCCGCGGCCATGCGCGTCGAGCAGTCCGGCGAGTTCCTTGGGTGTGGCGCCGTTTTTCGACAGCACGATCGCTTGGCCGCCGCGGCGTACCGCGGTGTGCGGCGGCGCGGTGACGAGGCTGATCACCTCGGTGTCGTGGGCGTTCCAGCCCATCCGCGCGCACGCCAGCGTCACCGAGGACACGTGCGGCAGCACCCGGACTTGGTCGGGGCCGTACAGCCGGGTCAGGGTGCCCCCGATGCCGTGCAGCAGCGGGTCGCCGCTGGCGACGACGTGGATGTCTTCGGCGTGGCGGTCTCGCAGGGTTTGCAGGGCGGGCAGCATCGGCGAGGGCCACTGCCGGCGGGGCGCGGCCACGGTGTCGTCGAGCAGGTCGAGTTGCCGCTTCGAGCCGTAGATTATTGTCGCCCTTTGTAATTCAGCGCGGGACGTGTCCGCGAGTCCCGCCATGCCGTCGGCCCCGATGCCGACCACGATGATCATCGCGGCATCCTGCGCCATAAGGACTGCGGCAGCAGCCGCATCACGGCGGCGGCGGGCCCCAGCGCCCAGGGGATCCACACGGCGCGTCGGCCCTTCGCCAGCGCACGCGCGGTCGCTTTGGCCACCTGCGCGGGCGTGCTGGACAGCGGCGCCGGATCCATACCTTGCGTCATGCGTCCGATCACGAAACCCGGACGGGCTATCAGCAGTTGGACCCCGCTGCCATGCAGGGCGTCGGCCAGGCCGCTCGCGAAGCCGTCCAGGCCGGCCTTGGCCGAGCCGTAGACGTAGTTGGCGCGGCGGACGCGCGCGCCGGCGATCGAGGAGAACACCACGAGTTGGCCTGTTCCGGCGTTGCGCATGGTTGTGGCCAGGTGGGTGAGCATGCTGACCTGGGCGACGTAGTCGGTGTGCACGATCGCCACGGCGTGCGCGGCGTCGGTCTCGGCACGGGCCTGGTCGCCGAGGATCCCGAAGGCCAGCACCGCCGTCGCGATGGGTCCGTGCTCGGCGACGACGGCGTCGACCAGCGGTCCGTGTGACGCGAGGTCGTCGGCGTCGAACTCGACGGTGTGCACCGTTTTGGCCCCGGCGACTTTGAGCGTGGCGACCTGCTCGTCGAGTTGATCGGCCTTGCGGGCCGCCAGCACCACCGTCGCTCCCGGTGCCAGCAGGCGCGCGAGCTCGACGCCGATCTCGCTGCGCCCGCCCAGGATCAGTACTGGTCCTGCGCCCGTGTCGTCCACGGGTGCGATTATGTCCTGCGCTAGCGTGGACTCTGATGGCGAATACCACTACTCGGCTCACCGACGATGCTTTGGCGTTTCTGTCCGAACGGCATCTGGCCATGCTGACCACGCTGCGAGCCGACAATTCGCCGCATGTGGTGGCGGTGGGTTTCACCTTCGATCCCAAGACGCACATCGCGCGGGTCATCACGACCGGCGGCTCGCAGAAGGCGGTGAACGCCGACCGCGGCGGGGTGGCCGTGCTCAGTCAGGTCGACGGCGCGCGGTGGCTGTCGCTGGAGGGCCGGTCCAAGGTCAACAGCGATGTCGACGCCGTCCGCGATGCCGAACTGCGGTACGCCCAGCGCTACCGCACCCCACGCCCCAACCCGCGGCGGGTGGTCATCGAGGTGCAAGTGGAGCGCGTGCTGGGCTCGTCGGGTTTATTGGACCGGGGCGAGACGTAGGCCACGCCCGCCGATCCGCCATATCGGACCCTTGCTAACTGCCTTTTCTCCGAGGGTCGTACTCAGTCCCTGAAATATCATCCCAGAACTTCGGCGAGACTTCGGTTGCCCGGTCTTCATCGGCGACCGCATTTACCTCAGCCTGAAATTCATCGAAGGATTTCCGGGCTTTCGCCAACTCCTCTGCTGTCGGCGGAGTTACGCCGGCCCCTTCGGGCGTAGAGAAGATTTTCCCGGCGATTTTCCTACTCATAACACCGTATCCGCCGTTCTCTGGGTTCGCTTGGCGCTCAAACGATTTCGCACTCCGCCTTTAGACAGGCGTTCCTCGGTTACTGCCGGGCCTCTGTAGAAGAAGGTCGTCATGCTCTCGCCTTCGGACATGCGTCTATGAAGTCGACCGCAGCTTCCCGGTCACGTAGGAAATGACGGTATTGGTCCGGCGTAAGCTCGTAATATTCTTCATAATCTACGATACCGTTGCTCACCGGTATCGACGCGTAGTAGCGGCCTGACTCTGACTAGACTCCAATTGAGTATCTGCCAGCCCCCGAGGTATAAGCGTCACGGAATTTCAAAGCTCTACTCCGTTTGTCCCGTTGGGCGATTAACGTGATCCGATGCTGATGCCCGATGTGACGCTATCGGGAAAGCCATCGATAAGCTGAGCATCTAACTCATCATAGGAGAGGGGAAGGATGTGACTGTAAGCCACATCGCCACGTGTCATGATAAAGTATGCATCGGAATCGCTCCGCAGCGAATATTTCACGATCTTGTCGCTATGAACTTCTTGATCTACTCGAGGATCAAGACCGGAGTCATCCCACTTCCAACTAACCGGCTCCATCCGGCGACTAATTCGAAGCCATTCCCCTACTTCATAGATGAGAAATTTTCCCGCATCGTACAAGCGAGAGAAACTCCCTTTGGGAGATTCTATGAGACTCCTACTTCGCTCAGTCGATCCACGGAGCACCGAAAACAGCCCATCATTCTTTTCGGCGAGAATATATGTCCACCAGTCCGGATGCGGGTAACCAAAACGGAGGTACAACCTGCCTCCGTCCCAGCTGGCTTCGTCGGGAGGCGGCTCTCCGACAACACTGTATATTTCTCTCCATTTATTGTATCGGGCAATGAGCTCCCGGATGTCTGGATCGTCCTTTTCCAGCGTCACTGGCCCAACTCCTTCAATCTCCATAAGTAGGATATCACCTCGGTGGAGTTATCTCTCTGAGAAGTCGAGCCTGAATCAATTCATCTACAGGGACGGGCTTTTTTGTCGATGTATCAAGGACAATCCACTGTTCGCCACCGCCCGGCTGACCGAATGCTTCCTTGGCTGGGCCGTGTTGGACAACCCAATCTTTGCCCGGAGGTATTTCTCGACCCGTACCTTCGAATGTATGGTACTGCGTGGCCAATCCAGGCGGAGTCGCACGCTCTGCTAACGGGACTCCCTCGGGCGACAAGAACCCGCCAGCGTTTGAGCCCAGGCGGTCGAGGCGGATTTCAGTCGGAATACAATTGCCAATTGAGGGTTCTCCCGCGAACCCGTTCCGAGGCGCTTGACCCTCCCAGTCCCACCAAGGCTCACCATTTGGGCCCTGAATTGTGAATTCGTCTTTAAATTCTTCTAGGCTTCGGCCAGCTAGCGGTTCGTAGCCATCCAACAACCCGTGCGGGACGCCCCCGCTTAAAAGTCGTTCGATCTCGGCGCCGGGACGCTCGAGCAAGCGCAATGCGTCCGCCGCGGGCAGTGAGTAGTCGACGCCCGGAATCTTCTCGGGAACCGGTGTCCCGGGTGAACCGCTGACATCCGTCCCCCCAGGTGGTTCATCACCGGCGCCATCGCCCTCGTGAGAGGTCCTGTCCCGGCCTTCGGAGCTGTCGTCGGGAAAGCGCGACTCATCTTGACCGTTACCCAAATGCCGACCGCCACCGTCCGGTGGCTGTCCGTCTGGCTTACCGCCTGCCGGATCGCCGTCGCCGGGACCGCTAGGTTGTCCGCCATGCGGCGGCTGTCCGTCTGGCCCACCTTCGCCAGGACCGTGCCACGCGCGACCCGGCGCTGGCATCTCCGCCGGGCGGCCAATGGCGGTGAAATGGGGCGTAGACATCGGGGGTGCGACAGCAGGCGCCGGCCTTGGCGTGCTCGCGCCGACCGGCGCGGCCTCGACCGGCAATCCGCTCGGCGCTACTGGCGCACGCGCCGGCGAATGTTCGGCTAATTGCGCCACGCTCGCTGGCACTCGATCGCCCACTGCGGCGGGGACGGCTGCCGGGGCTGACCCGGGTGCCGTGGCCGGTATCGGTTCCCGCGGATCACCCGCGTACGCGGGCAACGATTCATGGGGGCGACCCGAAGGCACCGACACGGGGTCGTGGGGACTCCCAGCGGGAACCGATCCCGGATCATGCGGACCACCACCCGAAGGCGCAGCAGCAGGTGCGGGAGCCTCCCCCGGCGCGGCCAACGCATCGTGGGGGCCGCCACCTGGGGACGCTGACGCCGGCGCCGGAGCGGGCGCGGGCTCACCGGGCCGGTCCGGAACACCACCCGCCGGCGCCGGTGCTGCTGGTGGAGCCGCTGCGGGATCGTGTGGTGCACCCCCCGCCGGCCCGGGCGCAGGCTCATGCGGACCGCTCCCGGCCCCAGATCCCGGAGCCTCCGGGGACGTTGGCCCCGCAGCGGCGGGCCGATCATGCGGCGCACCCGGTGCGGCGTCGGGCGGGTGCGGCGTCGCCTCGACGGGCGCGTCGAGCGGCTTGCCGGATGGCAGACCGACAGGAGTACCGCCAGCGGGCGGAGCTTTGATTTCCGGCAGATCACGGGTGGCGCCTTCGAGGTTCTTGGTCACGTCGCCGCCGGCCTTGGTGATGTCGGTCAGCGCGCCGCGCGCTCCCGCTGCGCCTTCCCCACCGGCACGCCCGGCAGCGCCACCCGCGGCCTCCACCTCTTCCCCTGCGCCACGTGCAGCGGCTCCCGCACCATCGGCCGCCGCACCTGCCTCACCGAGGCCCGGGGCGATCAGCGTGGCGCCGTCGAATGCGACTTCACCGGCGCCCAATCCCGGGCGAGCCGTGCTCCAATCCTTGGCATGCACAAGGCCTTTCAGCTCCTGCAGCCTCGCTTCTGAGAATTCTTTGGGATTGACCGCGGCATTGATCAGACTTTCTTTCCAGGCGTTTTTCACCAAGCCCGTCCAGGTGGCGGCTGCACCGTGGGGATCGGCAGCGATCCAGTGCGGGCTCAGGTCGACGAGGCCCAGCCCCACGCCAACCGCACCTTTGAGGACACCCTCATACCCGTTGATCCAGGTGTCGGCGACGGTCGCGACGGGGTTACCGACGTTCTCTCCCAGGAATCGGACGAGCCCGCGGCGCGCGTACTTCTCGCATGCGACGACCGCGCGATCGGCCGCTTGCACGAGGAACTTGATCGCATCCTCGCAGGCCCTGGCTTCCTGCCCAAGGTGCTGCAGCACCGCGTTGATGTCCTTGACGATCTGTTTGATCTCATCCCACGCGTCACCGTCGATGAGGAGCATGACGTCGTGACCGAGGTCGCCAAGGGACTCGATCCGACTCAACAGATCCCGGATCGCCGTTTGGGCGTGGTCCACCCTGTTCGCGAACGTGTCGACGGTGTCGGCCAGTGAGCCGCACAGCTCGCCGATGGTCGCCGTCGACGAGCCGATTTCCTTCAAAGCGTTGTCGATGTTCTCGCCTTCAGGAATGTGTTGGCTGTCGAACAGCGTCTTCGATGCGTCGAGAGTTCCCTTCACACCGTGAGCCGCGGCCCCGAAGGCACGCCAACGAGATGCAGCTGCACGCAGACCCGCCACATCACCATCGGGCCATGCCTCGAGGACGAACGACTGCACGAGCGACCACAGCGGTGGGGGCGGCTGGCCGGGCCCCCACGTCCCGGGCGGCCCCGGCGCGGCAAGCTCGGCCGGTGGGGACGGTGGCTCTAAAGCTCCGCTTCCGCCGCCCAGCGTCGAAGCCGCCTCGACGTGGGAGTAGTTCGACGCGCCTTGCTGGATGACGGCCCCGCTTGTGCGGCAAGCGTTGACGGCGGCAGCGGCCGCCTTCAGCACCGACTCGGCCTTCTCCTGATACGTCAAGCCGAACACTTCGCCCGCCCGGTCAACACCGGTGTGCGCGGAAAAGCCGGCCGTCAATATCGACAGATTCGCCGCCAAACCCTCGCCGGCGGCCTGCACCGCGCTACCCGCAGCGAACATCGCCTCGGGATCGACAGCCAACGGAGCCACGCGCGAAATTCTCGTCGAGACCGCACGCAGAAGCTATTCACCCAATGATGGCCTTGCCCAAGCTAGCCGCGGCCACGAAGCAGGCACAACTCATTCATCCACAGCCCGCGCGGCCAACGTGATGGGGTGCCGTCCCGCCGACACCGCCAGGGTCGGTTCGGCCGGCTGACCGTCGAGGTGCACGCTGAACCCGGCGGGCAATGCACTCAGCGTGATCCGTGCGGCGGTGTCGGTGGCCACGGCGATCGTCGACTTCGGTAACGCGCCCAGCCCGGCGCGCTGAACATCCACCGTGACCCCGGCGACGCCGGTCAGCCGCAACGTCAGGTAGGGCAGCGGACCCACCGGCGTCCCCACCCGCCAGTCCAGTTCGCTGTACACGCCCGGGGTCGGGTCGAAGTTCAGCAGGAACCCGCGATGATGCCGAACGGTGTGCGTCGGGTCCGGGCGCGCATACGAACGCGCGTCGACCTCGGCGATCGCCCCGCGTCGCGCCGTCACGGCCGCGTCCGCGGTCAGGCCCGACAACCACCACACCTGATGCGGCCCGATACCCAGGTCGTCGCGCACCAGCTGCGGGTGCCACGCGAACGTGATGTGTCCCGGATCTGCCTGCCTCAGGCCGGTTTCCATGTGGGCGATCGGGTCTTCGAACTTGTCCTGCAGCACCCAGGCGATGTGATCCTCGAACGGATACACGGTGAAGCGGTGCCGGTAGCCCAACCGGTCGAGTTCGAGCACCTGCTCGGCGGCCGACGCGAAGGGCACCAGTTCGTCGACCAGCCCGTGCGCGATGACGTAGGGCAGCCAGCGCGCGTTCACCAACAGCTTCCACGTGTCGCCCTCGCGGGCACAGGGCGAGTCCGGGTCGAGGTCGGCAGGGATATCGATGTCGGGAAGCAGCCGCACCCCGCACGTCGGCGGACCGGCCAGCACGACCGCCTGCGAAAACACCTGCGGGTAGGTCAATCCCAGCTTGTAGGCCGCATAGCCGCCCATCGAGTAACCCGAGATCACGGTGCGGTTGGGGTCGGTGCCCAGTTGCTCGGCGACGCGCGCCCACACTTCCCACACGTCGAGTTCTCCGGTGTCGAAGTACCACGTCGACGGTCCGCGGGCCAGCGGCGTGATCACCACCGAGTCGCGGCCCTCGCACACTTGGTGCAGCAGACGCGGGTCGATCGCGGCGAACTGGTTCTGCCCCAGGGCAAGCGAATGCAGCAGCAGGGTCAACGGCAGCGGCCGGCCCGGCTTGAAACTCGATGGCAGACACACCGAATACGGCTGCACCCGACCGAGGAACTGCGGCTTGGTGCTCAAGATATCGTCGGCGGCCCACCCTCGTTCCAAGCCCTGGCCCAGCTCGACGGAGGACACGTACCACCGCGTCGACGGTCCGGTGATCACCGGCTCGGGAGAGGTCTCGTCGGCCGCCAGCCGAGCCCATTCCACCGTCACGGCGAACTTCGACACGTCGCCGGCGGTCAGGGCCGCGGCCTGGGCGGAATCCGACCAGAAGTTCAGGTGGGGCGGCTCCTGCTCGTTGGCGCGGAAGGCGACGTTGTAGACGTTGGGCTGCCCGGGTAGCGCGCCGTGCTCGGCGGGCACGTCGGCGAACCCGTCCCCCGCCGGGTTGGCCAGTCCCGCTGCCAGCCGCACCGTCCAGGCGCCGGCCGGCTCCAGCACAGCCCGCGGCACCTGGGCCAGAAACGTTCGCGATCCCATGTCGACGCTGTGCTGTACCGGCGTCGTGGATCCGGTCATCAGGTCGATCAGCGCGGCGCCACTGCCCGAAATCAGCAGAGCCATGTCGATTCCGATCGAACGCACCCCGGCCCCGGCGGGCCACTGCTCCGGCGCGGTGCGGACGGGGTCGGTGTCGAGGGTGAACAGCGCGATGGGGATCGACGCGTCCAGCAAGGTGTTCCAGTCGATCCGCCACCACGTGTGGGTGGCGGTGAGCCCGATCGCGGCACGGAAGATGTCGGCGCCGTTGCGCGCCGCCGGGCCGTCGGGATAGATGTAGGTGCCGCGCGGGGGCACCTGCACTTTCAGGTCGCCGATCGGCAGGCCCGTTGCGCCGTGGTCGTCATACAGGAAGTCGGTCCAAAACAGGGCCCCGCCCGCCATGCGGCCTGCGCCACAGGTGCGTGGAAACTCCTCGCCGAACGGCCATCCCGACGGCGCCGGGAGTTGCGGTTCGGGGCGCAAGGCCGCCGGCGGCACCCCCTCGGGCATCCCGTCGACGACGACGAGTTCGGCCGGTGGCGCGGGCGCCGTCGCGGCGGGATGCGTCAGCGTGTCGGCGATGTGGCGTGCGATGCGGATCGGAAGGAGAGTCAAATCCAGAAGTGACATCAAGGCCAAACGTACGCGCCGGTGAGCCCCGGATGCTATGCCACCGGCACCACGATCAGATCGTGCAGCCGGTTATTGACGGCCAGCGCGCCGTCCTCGGTCACGATGACGATGTCCTCGATGCGGGCGCCCCATCGGCCCGGGAAATAAATGCCCGGCTCGATGGAGAAGGCCATGCCCGCGGCCAACGGCAGGTCATTGCCCGCGACGATGTAAGGCTCCTCGTGAACGGACAGTCCGATGCCGTGGCCGGTGCGGTGCACGAAAGCCCCCGCAAGCCCCGCCTCCGCCAGCACGTCGCGCGCGGCCGCGTCGACCTGCTCGGCCGTCACGCCCGGACGCACCGCATCGACGGCCGCGCGCTGCGCCCGCTGCAGCACCGAATAGTGCTGTGCTACTTCTGGTTTCGGTTCACCGATGCTGTAGGTGCGGGTTGAGTCCGAGTGATACCCCGGCCCGTATGCGCCGCCGATGTCGACGACGACGATGTCACCGACTTGCAGTTCACGATCGGAGTACCCGTGGTGGGGATCGGCGCCGTGCGGCCCGGAGCCGACGATGACGAACGCCACCTCCGAATGACCCTCGGCGACAATCGCTTCCGCGATGTCGGCGGCCACGTCGGCCTCCGTCCGCCCGGGGACCAAGAACTCCGGTACGCGGGCATGGACGCGGTCAATGGCCGCACCGGCTTTGCGCAGGGCGTCGATCTCGCCTTCCTCCTTGACCATTCGCAGTGTGCGCATCACGTCGGTCGCCAGCACCGGCAGCACACCGAGCACACCGGCCAGCGGCAACAAGTGCAGCGCGGGCATGGAATCGGTTACGGCCGTCGCGGCCGGGGCGCCCCCCAACGCCGTCCCCACCAATTGGTACGGGTCATCACCGTCGACCCAATCCCGCACCGCCAAACCCAGTTCGGCAACCGCCGATTTCTTGAGTGAGGCCAGCTCCAGCCGCGGGATGACCACGGCCGGGTCGCCGGCCGCCGGCAAGACGAGCGCCGTGAACCGCTCGAGCGTCTGGGCGCGCGACCCGACGAGGTAGCGCAGGTCGTACCCCGGGGTGATCACCAGCCCCGACAGCCCCGCCTTGGCGGTCGCGGCGGCCGCCGCGGCCAACCGGCGGGCATACACCCCGGCGTCGAACCGATCGGATTCCATGGCAGCCAGGCTAACCGCGTGGCGACGGCGCTGGCAGGATAGCCGCATGTCCGCACCGCTAGTGCTGCTCGATGGGGCCAGCATGTGGTTCCGGTCGTATTTCGGGGTGCCGTCCTCGATCACCGCCCCCGACGGCCGGCCGGTCAACGCCGTGCGCGGGTTCATCGATTCGATGGCCGTGGTGATCAATCAGCACCGCCCCGGCCGGCTGGTCGTTTGCCTGGATCTGGATTGGCGGCCGCAGTTCCGCGTCGACCTCGTCCCGTCCTACAAGGCCCATCGCGTCGCGGAGCCAGAACCCGAGGGCGAACCGGACGTCGAAGCGGTCCCCGACGACCTGACGCCGCAGATCGACATGATCATGGAGCTGCTGGACGCCTTCGGGATCCCGACCGCGGGCGCCGATGGCTTCGAGGCCGACGACGTGCTCGGCACGCTGGCCGCCCGCGAACGGCGTGACCCGGTGGTGGTGGTCAGCGGAGACCGCGACCTGCTGCAGGTGGTGTCCGACGATCCGGTCCCGGTCCGCGTGCTCTACCTGGGCCGCGGGCTGACGAAAGCCACCCTGTTCGGGCCGGCCGAGGTAGCCGACCGTTACCGCCTGCCGGCACATCGGGCCGGACCGGCCTACGCCGAATTCGCCCTCATGCGCGGAGATCCGTCCGACGGACTGCCGGGCGTGCCGGGTGTCGGTGAGAAGACGGCGGCGACGCTGCTGGCCCAGCACGGCTCGCTCGACCAGATCCTGACGGCCGCCCAGGACCCGAAGTCGACGATGGCCAAGGGGCTGCGCTCGAAACTGCTGGGGGCGACCGACTACATCGAGGCCGCGGGGCGGGTGGTCCGGGTGGCCACCGACGCGCCCGTCAGCCTGTCGGCCCCGACCGACGCACTACCGCTGGCGGCCGAGGATCCGCAGCGCACCGCCAAGCTGGCGACGCGGCTGGGCGTCGGGTCGTCGATAGCCCGGTTGCAGAAGGCGCTCGACGCGCTGCCGGGATGACGACTACTGCGGGCGCCCGACTTCGTAGGTGCCCTTGTTGTCCTGGAAGGTCACCGTCACGTGCTTCGGCGCGCCGTCGATGCTGACGTCGCAGTCGAAAGTCGCTCCCTTCTTGACGGTCGGATTCTGGCCGTGGTTGCACTTGACGTTTTGGACGTTCTTGGCGCCGTAGCCGTTCGTCTCATCCGACAGCACCTGCTGCACGCCGGCCTGCGCCTTGTTCACGTCCAGCTTGGTGGTCACGAAGAAGCCGGGTTGCCAAAAGCCCAGGATCAGCACGACCGCGATCAGCAGGAAGGCGATCACGCCGCCCACCCCGAGGATCACCGCCGTGGACCGCTTCTTGGCCGGTTGCTGGTCGTAGGGCTGGTACTGCTGCGGGTATTGGCCCGGCTGCCCGTACTGGCCCGGCTGGCCATATTGCCCGGGCTGCCCGTACTGGCCCGGCTGCGCGTATTGCCCGGGCTGCCCGTACTGACCCGGCTGCGCGTATTGCCCGGGCTGCCCGTACTGACCCGGCTGGCCGTACTGGCCGGGCTGCCCGTAGCCGGGCTGCTGCGGGTATTGCTGCGGGTACGCCTGTTCGGCCGGCTGTTGGTACTGCGGGTAGTCGGCGGGCGGCGTGTACGCCGGGGCCTGCCACGTCGCCTCCTGGCCCGGCTGCTGCTGCCAGGGCGAACCGACCTGGGTCGGTTCGGAGGAATGATCGCTACCTTGGCCGGGCGGTTGCCACTGCTGGTCCGGTCCCTGCGGTCCGCTCATCGTTTCTCCTCAGCCCCTTATGTCTTGGCATGAACTATCGGCGTTGTGGTTGTTGGATCTACGGTAGCTTCGGCTCAGCCTACCCGGCGTCAACAGCGACGACGCCGCGCCGAACGTCATTGATGGCGCGCTTGGCCGTAGCCCGCAGCTCCGCGTCCGGGGCCGCGTTGCGGACCTGGTCCAACAGGTCCAGGACCTGGCGGCACCAACGCACGAAATCCCCCGCCAACAGGGGCGAGCCGGTGCCGACCGGGTCGACGGCCGCCAGCGCGGCGGCCAGGTCGCCGGTTTTCGCCCAGCGATAGATGACGTTGACGAACCCGTCGTCGGGTTCCCGGCTGAGCGCGATTCGATGCGTCTGCTCGTCTGCGCGCAGCGCGTACGACAGCCGCGATGTTTGCTGCAGCGCCTGACGTACTCGCTGGGTGGGCGCCTCGCCGGCGAACGCCGCCCGCGGGCCTTCACCGCCCCTTGTTTCGTACAGCACCGCCGAGACCACCGCCGCCAACTCGGGCGGCTGCAGATCGGCCCACGCGCCGGTGCGCAGGCATTCGGCAACCAGCAGGTCGCTCTCGCTGTAGATGCGGGCCAGCAGCCGGCCGTCGTCGGTGACATGGGGATCAGTGTCCGGGCCCTGGATGAAACCGCGCTCGGTGAGCAGGCCGACGATCCGGTCGAACGTCCGCGCCAGCGAATTGGTCGCGGCGGCAACCTTTTTCTCCAGTTGGGCGTTGTCGCGTTCGATGCGCAGGTAGCGCTCGGCCTGCCGGACCTGGGACTCCAGGCCGGGAGTGTTGTGCGACGGGTGCCGGCGCAGCTCGTCGCGCAAGGATTCCAGCTCAGGGTCGTGGAACGCGCCGTCGTGGTCGCCGCGGCCGCTGCGGCGTCTGGCCGGGATGGCGAGCCCGGCGGCCGCCGACCGCAGCGCCGACGCCAGGTCACGCCGGACCCGCGGCTGGCGGTGCTCGACCCGCTTGGGCAACGGCATCGAGCCGACCGGAGCGGACGCTCCCGAGTAGTCGGCCGTCGAAATCCGCCCCGCCCAGCGGTTTTCGGTGAGCACCAACGGCCGCGGGTCGTCGCCGTCGCGGGCCGATTCCAGCACCACCGCCAGCCCACCGCGCCGGCCGTGGGTGATGTTGATGATGTCGCCACGCCGCAGCGCGGCCAGCGCGTCGCTGGCCGCCTGCCGCCGCTGCAGCCGCGAGGCGCGCGACTGCGCGCGCTCCAGCTCGGAGATGCGTGCCCGCATCCGGGCGTAGTCGAGAATCGGCGCGTGCCGGCCGCCCAGCTCACCGGCGATCTCGGCGAGCATCTCCTTGCCGCGCTCGATACCGCGGACCAGGCCGACGACGGAGCGGTCGGCCTGATACTGGGCGAACGACTGCTCGAGCAGGCGATGCGCCTGCTCGGGCCCCATCTGTTGCACCAGGTTGATCGTCATGTTGTACGACGGGGCGAAGGAACTGCGCAGCGGGAAGGTGCGGGTGGAGGCCAGGCCCGCGACGGCGGCCGGTTCGGTGGTTTCTTCCGCGGGGTTCCACAGCACCACCGCGTGGCCCTCGACGTCGATGCCTCGCCTGCCGGCGCGCCCGGTCAGCTGCGTGTACTCCCCCGGCGTCAGCGGCATGTGCTGCTCGCCGTTGAACTTCACCAGCCTTTCGAGCACCACCGTCCGGGCGGGCATGTTGATGCCGAGCGCCAAGGTCTCGGTGGCGAACACCGCCTTGACCAGCCCGGCGGTGAACAGTTCCTCGACCGTGTGCCGGAACACGGGCAACATCCCGGCGTGGTGGGCCGCCAGGCCGCGTAGCAGCCCGTCGCGCCACTCGTAGTAGCCCAGCACCGCCAGGTCACCGTCGGCCAGATCGCCGCACCGGTGGTCGATCACCTCGGCGATCTGCGCCCGTTCCTCCTCGGTGGTCAGGCGAAGCGGCGAGCGCAGGCACTGCTGGACGGCGGCGTCGCAGCCGGCGCGGGAGAACACGAACGTGATCGCAGGCAGCAGCCCCTCGGAGTCCAGCGTCGCGATCACGTCCGGCCGCGCGGGCGGTCGGTAGAAGCGCGGCCGGCCGGGGGCGCCGCGGCCGGCACCACGCCTTCCCGGCTCGCGGCGGGGGCTTCGCCAGTCCGACATCCGGTCCGCCTCACGGCGGTGCGCGATGTGGCGCACCAGATCCGGGCTGACACGCGACTCGCGGCCGGCGCCCGCCTGCTCGCCGGCGTCGGAGTTCCGATAGTCGAACAGGTCGAAGAGCCGCTTGCCCACCAACACGTGCTGCCACAACGGCACCGGGCGGTGCTCGTCGACCACCACCGTCGTATCGCCCCGCACCGTCTGGATCCACCCACCGAATTCCTCGGCGTTGCTCACCGTCGCGGACAGGCTGACCACCCGCACCTCGTCGGGCAGGTGCAGGATCACTTCCTCCCATACCGGGCCGCGCATCCGGTCGGCCAGGAAATGCACCTCGTCCATCACCACGTGGGAAAGCCCTTGCAGCGCAGGTGAATCCGCGTAGAGCATGTTGCGCAGCACCTCGGTGGTCATCACCACCACGGGAGCGTCGGCATTCACCGACATGTCACCGGTCAGCAGGCCGATCCGGTCGCGACCGTAGCGCGCGGTCAGGTCGGTGTGCTTCTGGTTGCTCAGTGCCTTCAGCGGCGTGGTGTAGAAGCACTTGCCCCCGGCGGCCAGCGCCAGATGCACGGCGAATTCACCCACCACCGTCTTGCCGGCGCCGGTCGGCGCACACACCAGCACACCGTGCCCTCGTTCCAGCGCCGCGCACGCCCGCTGCTGGAAGCCGTCCAGCGCGAAAGGCAATTCCGCGGTGAAGCGAGTCAGCTCGACGAGCTCTGCCACATCCTTCGGCACCGACGGCTCAGGTGACATCGTCATGCTGGCCGGCGGTGAACGACGGCTCCGGGACCGACTCATGTACGGGTGCGGGCCGCTCGATGACCGATGCCTGGTCGTCGGGGATAACGGCCTGGGCTTCGCGTTTGGCCTTGCGCCGGTCGTGCAGGCGCGCGATCTGGATGGCGAACTCGAGGAGCACCGAGAGCGCCAGACCCAGCGCGGTCATCGAAAACGGATCGGAACCGGGGGTGAAGACGGCCGCGAACACGAACATCGCGAAAATCAGGCCACGCCGCCAGGACTTGAGCCGCTCGTAGGGCAGCACACCCGTCATGTTGAGCATGACGATCAGCAACGGGAACTCGAAGCTGACCCCGAACACCACCAGCAGGTTGATCAGGAACCCGAAGTACCGGTCCCCGGACAGCGCGGTCACCTGCACGTCGCTGCCCACGGTCAGCAGGAAGCCCAGCGCCTTGGCCAGCACGAAGTAAGCCAGCACCGCGCCCGTGACGAACAGCACCGCCGCGGGCACGACGAATCCGACCGCGAAGCGCCGCTCCTTCTGGTACAGCCCCGGCGTGATGAACGCCCACAGCTCGTAGAACCACACCGGGCAGGCCAGCACGACCCCGGCCGTCAGCCCGACCTTGAGCCGCAACATGAACTGGTCGAACGGCGCCGTGGCCAGCAGCCGGCATTGACCGTCGGCGCTGATGCTGGCGCGCGCGGATTGGGGTAGCGAACAGTAGGGATGGCGCAGCCACTCGCCGAGGCTTTCCAGGCCGAAGATCGAATGCGAGTACCAGACGAACCCGAAAATCGTGGTCACCAGGACGGCGGCCAGCGACAGCAGCAACCGGGTGCGCAGCTCGGTCAGGTGGTCGACGAGCGACATCGTCGCGTCGGGATTGGTGCGACTGCGCCGGTTACGCGGGTTGAGGCGCCTCAGCACGCCGGCAGTGCGCGCTGAAACCTTGAGAAATTTCACGACGCTCGTTCAGTGGCGTTCGGGCACCGCGACAATGATGACCGGCTACGCCGGGCGAGCTTCGGAGTGCCCCTGCTCGGGCGCCGTCGCCGGGGCGTCGACCCGCTGCGACTGCACGGGAGTGGGGTTCGCGGCGGGAGGCGCGCTGTTGGCGTCCAGCGCCGACGGCTCCGCTTTGTTCTCGCTCTGCATTTCGCGCAGCTCGGACTTGAAGATGCGCATCGACTTGCCCAACGAACGTGCTGCATCGGGGAGCTTCTTGGCACCAAAAAGCAGGATCACCACCACCGCGAGGATCGCCCAGTGCCACGGACTAAGACTGCCCACTTTGATTACCTCCAGACGTCTACCCGATGCTACCGCAGCGCGGCGATACACCGGGCCGCCCGCGCCGTGGCCTACGGGGCAAGCGCCTGATAGGACTCACACGCCGCCGCGGCGGCATCCCGTACACGTCGTGCCAGCGACTCCGGTTCAAGCACCCGCACGGCCGACCCGAAGCCCAGCACCAGGCGCGTCATCCAGTCCTCGGAGGCGTAGGTCATCACCGCTTCACAGGATCCGTCCGCCAGCTCCCGCACCTCGCGCATCGGGTAGTACTCGAACATCCACGACGCCGAGGGCGCGACCAGGAGCTTGGCCGACGGCAGTGCCGGGTCGCCGTCGAACAGCGACGTATCCGGCGGTGCCTGCATGGCCAGTTCGGGCGGGGCCGCCGGCTCACCCAACTCGGTGCCGTCGACGATCCGGTCGAAGCGGAACAGCCGCACCCCTTCGGCCTCGCGCGACCAGGCCTCCAGGTAGCTGTGTCCGCCGATCAGCAGCACCCGGATGGGGTCGACGATCCGGCTGGTCAGGGTGTCATGCGACGCGGAGTAATAGTCGATGGCCAGGGCGCGTCTGTACTGCACCGCAGTGCGCACCGCGGCCGCGGCGCGGGTCTCCGCGGGCGCTTGCTCATCGACGGCCGCCGCCGAGCCGGTGGCGTCGTTCCCCACCTCGCCCGCCGCCGCCTCGATCTTGGCGATCGCGCTGCGCGCCGCTTCCGGATCGACGACACCGGGAATGTCGGCGAGCGCGCGCAGGGCCACGAGCAGACCGGTGGCCTCCGGCGACGTGAGCTTGAGCGGCCGGTCGATGCCGGCGGAAAACGTCACCTCGATGGTGTCGCCGGCAAACTGGAAGTCGATCAGATCGCCCGGGAAGTAACCGGGCAAGCCGCACATCCACAGCTGGTTGAGGTCCTCTTCCAGCTGCTTGGCGGACACCCCGAGGTCGGCGGCCGCCTTGGCCCGGGTGACCCGCGGGTTGGCCTGGAAGTACGGCACCATGTTGAGCAGCCGGATCAGGCGGGTGGATACGGCAGTCATGCCAGCTCCCCCCGTTCGGCGTGGGCGCGCAGCCGCGTCAGCACGTCCTCGCGCAGTGCCTGCGGCTCGAGCACGACGGCGTCGGCGCCGTGGCCGGCGATGTCGCGCGCCAGCCGGTCGCTGGAGCCGATGTCGAGTTCGATCACCTCGCCGTCCCGGCCGCCCAGCTGCCGCGCGCCGGTGGTCCTTCCGGCACGCCGCAGCGCGGTGGCCCGCCCCTCGGCGACCCACACGCGCGCCTGCCCGCCGGTGGGGGTCTCGGCAACCGTGCGGGCCACGATCTGGCGCAGGTCGACATCCTCGGGCACCACCACCACCCCGGGCGGGCCGATCGGCTTGACCTCGGCGCCGATCCGCGAGAGCCGGAAGGTGCGGGTGGCGTCGCGGTCGCGGTCGTGGCCCACGAGATACCAGCGTCCCTTCTGGGTGACGACGCCCCACGGCTCCACCGTGCGCATGCTGTAGGGCTCGGCCCGCGACGGGCGGTGCAGGAACTGCACCGCCTGTCGGGAATCGATGGCGGACAACAGGATTCCGAGAACCTCTTCCGACCCGCGCAGGCCGGGCACGCCGGCCGGCGAGGCGATGGCCACCGGGGCGTCGGGATCGACGTCCACCCCGGCGGCGCGCAGTTTGAGCAGGGCGCCCTGGGTCGCGGTGATGAGTTCGGGCGATTCCCACAGCTGCGTCGCGACCGCGACCGCGGCCGCCTCGTCGGAAGTGAGCTCCACGGCCGGCAGCGAATAGGCGTCGCGGTTGATTCGGTAACCCTCGGTGGGATCAAACGCCGACGCCCGGCCGACTTCGAGCGGAATGCCCAGATCGCGCAGCTCGTTCTTGTCGCGCTCGAACATGCGGGAGAACGCCTCGGCGCTGGGGCTGTCGGCGTAACCGGCCACGCTGGACCTGATCTTCTCCGCGCTGATGTAGCCGCGCGTGGACAGCAGGGCGATGACGAGATTGACCAACCGCTCGACTTTGGAGGTCGCCATTCACACCAGGTTATAGCCGGGGCCCGCTCCGCGCCTGCACCGGTTCGCGCGTCGCAGCATTCACAACGGCCACATCGGTCACGAGTCGACGGGCGGTACCGCCTCGGCGAAGTTGATAGCGCCCGCGCTATCACATTTCCGCGGGAACATGGCCTACCGGCGAGGCTGGTGTGACTGATGCGGCCGACGACGAGCGGGGCGAGCTACATGCTGGCGATCAGCCGCTTGACCCGCTCGTCCACCGCGCGGAAGGGGTCTTTGCACAGCACGGTGCGCTGGGCCTGGTCGTTGAGCTTGAGGTGGACCCAGTCCACGGTGAAGTCGCGACCCGCGGCCTGGGCGGCGCTGATGAACTCACCGCGCAGCCGGGCGCGGGTGGTCTGCGGCGGGGTGTCGACCGCCTCGGCGATCTCCTCGTCGGTGGTGACACGTGCCGCAAGGCCCTTGCGCTGCAGCAGGTCGAACACGCCGCGCCCGCGCTTGATGTCGTGGTACGCCAGGTCCAGCTGGGCGATCTTCGGGTCGGACAGCTCCATGTTGTAGCGGTCCTGGTAGCGCTGGAACAGCTTGCGCTTGATCACCCAGTCGATCTCGGTGTCGACCTTGGCGAAGTCCTGGCTCTCGACGGCGTCGAGCTGACGCCCCCAGAGGTCGACCACCTGCTCGATCTGGGCGTTGGGTTCCCGGGTCTGCAGGTGTTCGACGGCGCGGGTGTAGTACTCGCGCTGAATGTCCAGCGCGCTGGCCTGTCGGCCGCCGGCGAGCCGGACGGGCCGCCGGCCGGTGATGTCGTGGCTGACCTCGCGGATGGCCCGGATAGGGTTGTCCAGGGAGAAGTCGCGGAAGGGAACCCCGGCCTCGATCATCTCCAGGACAAGTGCCGCGGTGCCCACCTTGAGCATGGTGGTGGTCTCGCACATGTTGGAGTCGCCGACGATCACGTGCAGCCGCCGGTACTTCTCGGCGTCGGCGTGCGGCTCGTCGCGGGTGTTGATGATCGGCCGGCTGCGGGTGGTCGCCGACGAGACGCCTTCCCAGATGTGCTCGGCACGTTGCGACAGGCAGAACGTCGCCGCCTTGGGGGTCTGCAGCACCTTGCCCGCCCCGCAGATCAGCTGGCGGGTGACCAGGAACGGCAGCAGCACGTCGGAGATCCGGGAGAACTCACCGGCGCGCACGATCAGGTAGTTCTCGTGGCAGCCGTAGGAGTTGCCCGCCGAATCGGTGTTGTTCTTGAACAGGTAGATGTCGCCGCCGATGCCCTCGTCGGCGAGCCGCTGTTCGGCGTCGATGAGCAGGTCTTCCAGCACCCATTCGCCGGCGCGGTCGTGGGTGACCAGCTGCACCAGGTTGTCGCACTCGGCCGTCGCGTACTCGGGGTGGCTGCCCACGTCGAGGTAGAGGCGGGCGCCGTTACGCAGGAAAACGTTGGAGCTGCGCCCCCAGGACACGACGCGCCGGAAGAGATAACGGGCTACCTCGTCCGGAGACAGGCGCCGATGGCCGTGGAAGGTGCAGGTGACACCGAACTCGGTCTCGATGCCCATAATTCGCCGCTGCACGTAATCGAGGGTACTGGTTCTGCGACCGGGACGGTGCGGAAGCCGCGCCTACGGCTCCCGACGAGTTTCGCGGCGCCGCGTCTCAGCCGTCGCGACGGGTTGCCAGCAACGCCGGCCTCGTGGTACCGAGCCGCGTGTTTCGCCCTGAGCGAACGCCACCGGCCGGGCCGATGCGGCCCGATTCAGCCCGCGGAATCGCCGTTGGAATCCGGCCCTTCGCCGTTGGTTTCCGGCTGCTTCGAATCCCCCTCGTGCAGCAGGCTTTCCAGGGTGGCGCGGTTGATCCGCCGGAACGCCCGCCGCGGCCGACTGACGTCGAGGATGGCGACCTCCAGGCTGCCCACGTCCGGCGAGGGTTGATCCCCGCTGGATCCGTCGGCGCTGCCGGCCCGCAACGCCCTCACGGCGATCTGTGTCGCGTCGCGCAGGTCGGCGTTTTCGGCGTAGGACTCCTTGAGCGCGGTGGTGATCGGCTCGGTGGTACCGCCCATCACCACGTAATGCGGCTCGTCGGCGATCGAGCCGTCGTAGGTGATCCGGTACAGCTCAGGAGGTTTCGATTCGCCGTAATGCGCCACCTCAGCAACGCACAGCTCGACCTCGTAGGGCTTGGCCTGCTCGGTGAAGATGGTCCCCAGCGTCTGCGCGTAGACGTTGGCCAGCTGGCGCCCCGTGACGTCGCGGCGGTCATAGGCGTAACCGCGGGTGTCGGCGAACTGGATTCCGCCGCGGCGCAGGTTGTCGAACTCGTTGAACTTGCCGGCGGCCGCGAAGCCCACGCGATCGTAGAGTTCGCTGATCTTCTGCAGGGAGCGCGACGGGTTCTCCGCGACAAAGAGCACACCACCGGCGTAGACCAGCGCCACCACGCTCTTGCCCCGGGCGATGCCCTTGCGTGCGAGCTCGCTGCGCTCGCGCATCGCCTGCTCGGGCGAGATGAAATACGGGAAGCTCACTTCTCACCGCCGTCTGGGCCGAACGTGTCTGCGCGCGAACGACTTTGGATGACCTCGCGGGCCAATTCGGCGATCCGGCTCTCGGGCACCTCGGCCGCCCCCTCGGCGCCGATGGTGACCGCAGTGGGGTAGATACCGCGGACCAGGTCGGGGCCGCCGGTGGCCGAATCGTCGTCGGCGGCGTCGTACAGCGCCTCGACCGCCACCCGCACCGCGGAATCGGCATCGACGACCCTCGAATACAGCTTCTTCATCGACGACTTGGCGAAGATCGACCCCGAACCCACCGACTGGTAGCCCTCTTCCTCGATGTTCCAGCCGCCTGCGGCGTCGAACGAGACGATCCGGCCGGCGCCCTCGGGGTCGGGTGCGGCCATGTCGTAGCCCGCCAACAGCGGCAGGGCCACCAGCCCCTGCATCGCGGCGGCCAGGTTTCCGCGCACCATGATCGCCAGCCGGTTCACCTTGCCGGCAAACGTCAGCGGCACGCCCTCGAGCTTCTCGTAGTGCTCGAGTTCCACCGCGTACAGGCGCGCGAACTCGACGGCGATGGCCGCGGTCCCCGCGATGCCCGTAGCGGTGTAGTCGTCGGTGACGTACACCTTCTTCACGTCGCGCCCGGCGATCATGTTGCCCTGGGTCGAGCGCCGGTCCCCGGCGATCACTACGCCGCCCGGATATTTCAGCGCGACGATGGTGGTGCCGTGCGGCAGCTGCGAGCCGGCCCCACCCGCCTGGGCGCCGCCGCCGAGGCTCGCCGGCAAGAGCTCCGGCGCCTGGCGGCGCAGAAAGTCAGCAAACGATGACAGGTCTACGGCGGGATTTGCCGGGAGTGCGGGGTTAGTAGACAGGCGATCGGAGAAGGGCCAGGTCACTGTCCGCCCTTTTGGACGTATGCCCGGACGAAGTCTTCGGCGTTCTCTTCGAGGACGTCGTCGATCTCGTCGAGCAGGTCGTCGGTGTCCTCGGCTAGCTTCTCGCGGCGCTCCTGGCCCGCGGCCGTGCTGTCGGCGAAGTCGTCGTCGTCGCCGCCACCACCGCCACGCTTGGTCTGCTCTTGAGCCATCGCCGGCCTCCTGCTTCATCTGAACTTGTTCAGCGGCTTGCCTGGTTCCTGAGAGCCACGCTGCCCGCTGGTACTTCTCTACCCTACCGGTCAACCCCGACGTTCCCCGGTCTAACCGGGCTAGCTGGTGAGTTGTTCCACCAGTTCGGCGGCGCTGTCCACCGAGTCCAGCAGCGCTCCGACGTGCGCCTTGCTGCCGCGCAGCGGCTCCAGCGTCGGAATGCGCACCAGCGAATCGCCGCCCAGGTCGAAGATCACCGAGTCCCAGCTGGCCGCGGCGATGTCGGCGCCGAACCTGCGCAGGCATTCCCCGCGGAAATAGGCGCGCGTGTCGGTCGGCGGGTTGTCGACCGCCTCCAGCACCTGGTGTTCGGTGACCAGACGCTTCATCGAACCGCGCGCGACCAGCCGGTTGTACAGACCCTTGTCCAGCCGGACATCGGAATACTGCAGGTCGACCAGGTGCAGGCGCGGCGCCGACCAGCTCAGATTCTCCCGCTGCCGGAATCCTTCGAGGAGTCGCAGCTTGGCGGGCCAGTCGAGCACCTCGGCGCATTCCATCGGGTCGCGCTCGAGTTGGTCGAGCACGTGCGCCCAGGTCTCCACGATGTCGGCCGCGCGCGGATCGGGGTCGCGGCTGTCGACCAGCTTGGCCACCCGATCCAGGTAAATCCGTTGCAAGGCAAGCCCCGTCAATTCGCGGCCATCGGCCAGGGCGACGACGGCCCGCAGCGACGGGTCTCGGCTGATCGCATGGACCGCATGCACCGGCCGGGCCAGTACCAGGTCGCTCAGGTCGATCCCGTGTTCCGGGCCGACTTCGATCAGGTCGAGCACGAGCGCCGTGGTGCCCAGTTTCAGGTAGGTCGACGTCTCGGCGAGGTTGGCGTCGCCGATGATGACGTGCAGCCGGCGGTACCGGTCGGCGTCGGCGTGCGGCTCGTCGCGGGTGTTGATGATGCCGCGCTTGAGCGTGGTCTCCAGGCCGACCTCGACCTCGATGTAGTCGGAACGCTGGGACAGCTGGAACCCGGGCTCGTCACCGGACGGTCCGATACCGACCCGGCCCGAGCCGGTCACCACCTGCCGGGACACCAGAAAAGGGGTCAGGCCCGCGATGATCGACGAAAACGGCGTCTGCCGCGACATCAGGTAGTTCTCGTGCGCGCCGTAGGAGGCGCCCTTGCCGTCGACGTTGTTCTTGTACAGCTGCAGCTTGGCGGCCCCGGGGACGCTGGCGACGTGCCTGGCCGCGGCCTCCATCACCCGCTCGCCGGCCTTGTCCCAGATGACCGCGTCCAGCGGGTCGGTGCACTCGGGCGCCGAGTATTCGGGGTGGGCATGGTCGACGTAGAGCCGCGCCCCGTTGGTCAAGATCATGTTGGCCGCGCCGACCTCGTCGGCGTCGACCACCGGTGGCGGGCCGGCCGAGCGGCTCAGATCGAAACCGCGGGCGTCCCGAAGCGGTGATTCCACCTCGTAGTCCCAGCGGGTGCGCTTCGCGCGCTGGATGCCGGCGGCGGCGGCATAGGCCAGGACCGCCTGGGTCGAGGTGAGGATCGGGTTGGCCGTCGGGTCCGACGGTGATGAAATGCCGTACTCGACCTCCGTCCCGATAATCCGTTGCATCACCTAAGCGTAGGCCCGCCGACGATGCGCCCCGCGCGGCGGGGCGTTGAGAAGGCGGGCAATCGGGCTAGGCCCGCCGACGATGCGCCCCGCGCGGCGGGGCGCTGAGAAGGCGGGCAATCGGGCTAGGCCCGCCGACGATGCGCCCCGCGCGACGGGGCGGGCAACAACGAAGATCTGTAGTCGCTGAACGACCGGCGCGGGCGACTCGGCCGCCGTAGGGTGAGCCGGCATGGACCTCACTCTGCGCCGGGCGCAGCGCCGACGGGGTTCGGCGAGCGGTGCGGCCGAAAGCTGGTTCCTGGCGCGGGGTTTGCCGTCGGTGCTGACCAGGAGGGCGCGGTGGCGACGACTCTGGCCACGTTCGGCGCCCATGCTGGCGGCGTACGCGACGCTGCAGGCCTGCATCCTGCCGGTGTATCTGATCACCGGCGGCCACGACGTCGAGATCACCGGCGCGCCAACGACTTCCGAGCTGGCCGTGCTGGTGATCGTCGGCCTCGCCCTCCCGCTGATGGCCGTCGTGGGCTGGCTGGTGTCCCGGTCACGAAACGGCCGGGTCCGCGCGGCAATAGCGGCCGCGTCGGTTCTGCTGGTGGCGTGCGTGGGCCTGACGACGGCGGACGTCGCGGACCTGCAGCAGGAGGCCGTCGTGGTCGCCGTCGTGCTGGTTCTGACCGGCTTCGGCGTCGGGTCGGTGGTCGGCTGGGCGGTGCGAATGATGCTGTCGCATTTCGCCATGGTGGGCGCGCTTGCGGTCCGGGCGTTGCCGGTCGTGCTGCTGACCGCGTTGGTGTTCTTCAACACTTACGTCTGGCTGATGGCGGCGACGATCAGCGGAAACCGGCTGGGGCTGGCCATGGCATTCCTGATGTCCATCGCCGCGGTGTTCGTCGTGTCCGCCACCGTGGAGCGGGTCCGCCCGATGCTGAGGTCGACGTCCCTGCCCGAAGAGACCGAGCACCTCGCCGGCACGCCGTTCGCGGCCATGCCGGCCGCCCCGGATTGCCCACCGCTGAAAAAGGCCGAGCGCCTCAACGTCGTCTTCGTCCTGGTCGCGTCCCAGCTGGCGCAGATCCTGGTGGTGGCGGTGGTCACCGCCGCGATCTACCTGATCCTGGGCCTGATCGTGCTGAGCCCCGAGTTGCTCAACGAATGGACCCACACCTACAAGAGCACCGCGACGGTGTTGGGATTCACGCTGCCGGTTCCGGATTCGCTGGTGCACATGAGCCTTTTCCTCGGCGCGCTGACCTTCATGTACATCAGCGCCCGCGCGGCGGGCGACGCCGAATACCGCTCCGCCTTCCTCGACCCACTGATCGAGGACTTGCACACCACCTTGATCGCGCGCAACCGCTACCGGGGCGCCGTCGCGCTGTCCGCGCGCACTGTTGACGGCACCGGCGGTAGTGACTAGCTTCACCGTGTGTCCGCCCCCCAATCCGACCACGTCGGTAAACACGCACGCGACCTGGCGGGAAAACGCTACGGCGAAGTGCTCCTGGTAACCGCCGGCGAGGCCGGCCCGCAGGCAACGGTCTACAACAGCTTCCCGCTCAACGACTGCCCGGCCGAGCTGTGGTCCGCGCTCGACCCGCACGCCATCGCCGCCGAAAACGGTGTGGCCGCGGCCCTGCTCAACGGTCCCCGGTACTGGCTGATGAACGCGATCGAAAAGGACGCCCAGGGCCCGCAGGTGACGAAGACCTTCGGCGGGATCGAAATGATCCAGCAGGCCACGGTCCTGCTGTCGTCGATGAATCCGGCGCCTTACATCCCCAACAAGGTCAACCGGCACACGGTGTTCGTCTTCAACGCCGGCGAACAGATCTACGAACTCATCGATCCGCAGGGCCAGCATTGGGTGATGCAGACCTTGAGCCAGGTCGCCGACCCCAGCCTGACCCGGGCGGACCTGCCGCGACTGGCCGACCGGCTCGACCTGCCGGCGGGTTGGACCTACCAGCCGCGGGTGCTCACCGACGAGCTGCGCGTGGACACGAGGACCAGGGCGGCCCAGGTGTTGCAGGACAACCTCACCAACAGCTATTCGCTGGTGACGGGCTGATCTCACACGGCACCGCGCCGACACTCAAGCCACGGGCGCGTGGTGCGCCTGGTTTGAGTGTCGGCGCGGCTTGCAGGCCTACAGGTACTGGCCGAGGTTCGATTCGGTGTCGATGGCCCGCGACGCGCTCGAACTCTTCCCGGTGACCAGGGTGCGGATGTAGACGATCCGCTCGCCCTTCTTGCCCGAAATCCGCGCCCAGTCATCGGGGTTGGTGGTGTTGGGCAGGTCCTCGTTCTCGGCGAACTCGTCGACGATCGAGTCGAGCAGATGCTGAATGCGCAGACCCGGTTGCCCGGTCTCCAGCACCGACTTGATCGCGTTCTTCTTCGCCCGGTCGACCACGTTCTGGATCATCGCCCCGGAGTTGAAGTCCTTGAAATACATGACTTCCTTGTCGCCGTTGGCGTAGGTGACCTCCAGGAACCGGTTGTCGTCGATCTCGGCGTACATCCGCTCAACGACCTTCTCGATCATCGCCTTGATGCACGCGGTGCGGTCTCCCCCGAACTCGGCGAGGTCGTCGGCGTGCAGCGGCAGCGACTCGACCAGGTACTTCGAGAAGATGTCTTGCGCCGCTTCGGCATCGGGCCGCTCGATCTTGATCTTCACGTCGAGACGGCCGGGCCGCAGGATCGCCGGGTCGATCATGTCCTCACGGTTGGAGGCGCCGATCACGATGACGTTCTCGAGGCCCTCGACGCCGTCGATCTCGCTCAGCAGCTGCGGGACGACGGTGGTCTCGACGTCCGAGGAGACCCCGGTGCCGCGGGTGCGGAAGATCGAGTCCATCTCGTCGAAGAACACGATCACCGGCGTTCCTTCGGACGCCTTCTCCCGTGCCCGCTGGAAGATCAGCCGGATGTGACGTTCGGTCTCACCGACGAACTTGTTCAGCAGCTCGGGGCCCTTGATGTTGAGGAAGTAGGACTTCGCCTCGCGCGCGTCGTCGCCACGGACCTCGGCCATCTTCTTGGCCAGCGAATTCGCCACCGCCTTGGCGATCAACGTCTTCCCGCAGCCGGGCGGGCCGTAGAGCAGCACACCCTTGGGCGGGCGCAGCGCGTACTCCCGGTACAGCTCCTTGTGCAGGAACGGCAGCTCCACGGCGTCGCGGATCTGCTCGATCTGACGCGTCAGACCACCGATGTCGGAGTAGCTGACGTCGGGCACCTCTTCCAGCACCAGGTCTTCGACCTCGGCCTTGGGAATGCGCTCGAACGCGTAGCCCGCCTTCGTGTCGACCAGCAACGAGTCGCCCGGCCGCAGCTTGCGCGGCCTGCTGTCGTCGTTGAGCGCGTCGGGGTGACCCTCCGGCAGGTCCTCGGCGACCAGCGGCTCGGCCAGCCAGACGATGCGTTCCTCGTCGGCGTGCCCGACGACCAGCGCCCGGTGCCCGTCGGCAAGAAGTTCGCGCAGCGTGGAGATCTCGCCGACGGATTCGAACGTGCCGGCCTCGACGACGGTCAGCGCCTCGTTGAGGCGAACCGTCTGGCCCTTCCGCAGCGACGCCACGTCGATGTTCGGCGAGCAGGTCAGGCGCATCTTGCGACCCGAGGTGAACACGTCGACGGTTTCGTCGTCGTGCGAGCCCAGCAAGACGCCGTAGCCACTCGGCGGCTGCCCGAGCCGATCGACTTCCTCACGCAACGCCAGCAGTTGCTGCCGCGCCTCTTTGAGCGTCTCCATCAACTTCGAGTTACGGGCCGCCAGAGAATCGATCCGGGCTTCGAGCTGATGCACGTCGCGCGCCGAGCGGGTGCCGCCCTGCGCCCCGGCTGCGTGCTCGAGTTGCTCGCGCAGCAACGCTGCCTCGCGGCGCAATTCTTCTAATTCGGCAGCATCGCCGGGGGACATGCCTGACTCGCGGGGGGTACCGAATGATTCAGAACGCTCTGAGCCACCCATGTTGCGCTCCTTTCCCACACCGAATTGGCGCGGTGGATACTTCAAAGCTACCGGCGATTGACCGATGATGTGCTGAGTCAAATACCCACGAAAAGTTAAGATTTTCGTCACGCTGGTAATCTCGGCCACTAATCTCGCCGATCGAAAGGGCCGCCGTGACCGCAAAAAGCCTCGCCACAGGCTTGGTCGGCACTGGCGCCGACGGCGCGGCGACCGCGGGTGTGAGTTCAGTTGCACCCGTTGGCCCCACCGCGCGGCGGGTGCCCGCTCCGAGAAGCGCCACGACCCGCCGGCCGGCCTGACCGACTGGATGCACCGGCACCTGTCCGCAACGTTGACCGCCGCCGCCGTCCTGGCGGCGGTCGGCATCTCGGGATGCTCGTCGCATCAACAACCCAGAATCGCCTCCTCCGTGCCCGCGGCGGCGCCGGCGACGTCGAGCACGGTTGTCATCTCTCCGACTACCCCACTGCCGCCGCCCGAAGCCCTCACCGACATCTTGACGCGGCTGGTCGACCCGAAGATACCCGGCATCAACAAGGTGAGTCTGGTCGAAGGCGCGACGCCCGAAAGCGCCGAAAACCTGGACAAGTTCACCAATGCGCTGCGCGACAACGGCTACCTGCCCATCAACTTCGTCGCGCACGACATCGCGTGGTCGGACAAGACGTCCTCCGACGTGGTGGCGACCATCGACGTGAACACGGCCCGGGCCGCCAACGCCAGCTTTCACTTCCCTATGGAATTCACGCCCTTTCAAGGCGGTTGGCAGCTGTCCCGGCAAACCGCCGAGATGTTGCTGGCGTTGGGCAAGTCGCCGACGGTGCCGCCGCCGGCCAACCCGGCGCCGTCCCCGGCTCCCGAGCCGGCGCCTGCCCAGCAACCGGCCCCGGGGCCGGAGCCCGGTCCGGCCCCGGGTCCACCCGGGTGACGCGCGGCATGTGGATCGGTTGGCTCGAATTCGACGTCCTGCTGGGCGATGTCCGATCCCTGAAACAGAAGCGGTCGGTGATCCGCCCCGTGGTCGCCGAGCTGCAGCGCAAGTTCAGCGTTTCGGCGGCCGAGACTGGTTCGCGCGAGCTGTATCGACGCGCGGGCATCGGCGTGGCCACGGTGTCCGGCGACCGCAGCCAGGCGGTCGACGTCCTGGACGCGGCGGAACGGCTGGTGGCCGCGCATCCCGAGTTCGAGCTCCTGTCGGTACGGCGCGGCCTGCGGCGCAGCGATGATTAGTGCTTGACGGTTGGCGCTAGCCGTCGCGGCCCTCGCGTTTGCGACCCAACGGCGCCGGTGCGACGACGCCGGGCGCGAGCCGCCGCGTGAAGATCAGGAACGCGGTGTGGCCGCGCATCGAGTGCTGCGGCCGCACGGCCAGACCGACGACGTTCCAGCCGCGTTGCAGCGTCTCCCACGACCGCGGCTCGGTCCAGCACTGCTGAGCCCGCAGCGCCTCCACGGCCCGCGACAGCTGGGTCACGGT
The DNA here is from genome assembly GCF_010731655.1 of Mycobacterium paraseoulense. Lineage (NCBI taxonomy): Bacteria > Bacillati > Actinomycetota > Actinomycetes > Mycobacteriales > Mycobacteriaceae > Mycobacterium > Mycobacterium paraseoulense. Next base: position 1,216,988 of record NZ_AP022619.1, read on the forward strand.
AGCGACATAGATCATCAGCACGCCGCCGGGGATGAGCAGCCGGGCGACCGCGTCGAGCACCTCCCACGGCGCGAGCATGTCGAGCACGGCCCGGTCGAAAGAACCGTCGGGCATCTCCGAGTCGGCGACGTCGGCGACGATGAGTTCCCAGTTGTCCGGGGGTTGGCCGTAGAACACCGAGACATTGCGACGGGCGTGTTCGGCATGGTCGGCGCGCTGTTCGTAGGAGACCACCCGCCCGTCGGGCCCGACGGCGCGCAGCAGCGAACAGGTCAGCGCCCCCGATCCCGCCCCGGCCTCCAGCACGCGCGCGCCCGGGAAGATGTCGCCCTCGTGCACGATCTGCGCGGCGTCCTTGGGATAGATGACCTGCGGCCCGCGGGGCATCGACATGATGTAGTCGACCAGCAGCGGGCGCAGCACCAGGAAGGGCGCGCCGTTGCTGGATTTGACCACGCTGCCCTGTTCCAGCCCGATCAGCGCATCGTGGGCGATCGACCCGCGATGGGTATGGAACTCCGCGCCGGGCGTGAGCGACATCGTGTAGTGCCGGCCCTTGGCGTCGGTGAGTTGGACGCGTTCCCCGACGGTGAACGGGCCGGTTGCGGACACGCCGTCTAGCGTGCCAGCCGACTCGCCGCGGGCGGTGCCCGGGGTTGTCGGCCTCCGGTTCTACGCTGCGGGCATGACCGACCAGCCGCTGACACTTGCGCGGCCGGCAGCAAGACCGGCTTCGAAACCGGCACTGTCCCCCTCGCGGGCGGCGGACTTCAAGCAGTGCCCGCTGCTGTACCGGTTCCGGGCGATCGACCGGCTGCCCGAGGCGCCGTCGGCCGCGCAGCTGCGCGGCTCGGTGGTGCACGCCACCCTGCAGCAGCTCTACGGGCTGCCCGCCGCGCAGCGCGGTCCCGACACCGCGCTGTCGCTGGTCGAGCCGGCCTGGGACCAGGTGGTCGCCGCGGCGCCCGACATGGTCGGCGAGTTCGGTCCCGAGCAGCGCGGCCAGCTGCTCGCCGAGGCTCGGGCGTTGCTGTCCGGCTATTACCGGCTCGAGGACCCGACCCGCTTCGACCCGCAGTGCTGTGAGGAGCGCGTGGAGGTCGAGCTCGCCGACGGCACGCTGCTGCGAGGCTTCATCGACCGGATCGACGTCGCCGCCACGGGAGAGGTGCGGGTGGTCGACTACAAGACCGGCAAGTCGCCGCCGGCCGCGCGGGCCTTGGCCGAGTTCAAGGCGATGTTCCAGATGAAGTTCTACGCGGTGGCCCTGCTGCGCACGCGCGGCGTGCCGCCCACCCGGCTGCGGCTCATCTACCTGGCCGACGGGCAGGTGCTGGACTACTCGCCGGACCACGACGAGTTGGTGCGCTTCGAGAAAACCCTGATGGCGATCTGGCGTGCCATCCAATCCGCGGGCCAGACGGGCGATTTCCGGCCCAGCCAGTCGCGGCTGTGTGACTGGTGCCCCCACCGGCAGCACTGCCCGCTGTTCGGCGGAACACCGCCGCCCTACCCCGGGTGGCCGGATTACGCACTGGCACAAGGGGTTCCGCAGCCCACCGAACCGGCGGCATGACCGTCGACGGTCCCGCCGCTGTGATGAGGGTCATTGCGGTGTAGCGGCCGCCGAATAGGCCCGCATCGACGGATGCGGTAAGCTCGTGTCAACGTTGGCCGCCGAATGGCTTGGCCGGCGAGTCGTGATCGATTCGTTATTTCTTCTCAGATCCCCGCGGGGCGCCGAGTCCGAGATGACTAGGTGCGCACCGCACAGCCTCGAGTCGCGACGACCGATGTTGCCAGACGGGCAATCTCGCTACCACCGAAGCTGTAGGACACTGAAAGATGCTTGAAGACATAACTTTTGCTCACCTCGGGGTGAGCCCTCCGTTGATTGACGCGCTCGCCAAACGCGGCGCCCACCGGCCGTTTCCCATCCAGATCGAGACGCTGCCGGACACGCTTGCCGGCCGTGATGTGTTGGGCCGCGGCAAGACCGGCAGCGGCAAGACGCTGGCCTTCGCGATTCCGCTGGTAAGCCGGCTCGATGCCGGTGATCGACGGCCACGCAAGCCCACCGGGCTGGTGTTGGCGCCCACCCGCGAACTGGCCACACAAATCGCCGCGACCATCGCGCCGCTCGCCGCGGTACGGGGGCTGCGCGTGGTCACGATTTTCGGCGGGGTGCCGCAAAACAAGCAAGTCGCCGCGCTGAAGTCGGGGGTCGATATCGTCGTCGCCTGCCCCGGGCGGCTGGAGGATCTGATGAAGCAAGGCCTCGTCAGCCTGGGCGCGGTGCAGGTCACGGTCATCGACGAGGCCGACCACCTCGCCGATCTGGGCTTCCTGCCCACCGTCACTCGCATCCTGGCGGCCACTCCCGCCAGCGGCCAGCGGATGCTCTTCTCCGCCACCCTGGACGCGGCGGTCGACACCCTGGTGAAGCGATTCCTCACCAGCCCGGTGACGCGGTCGATCGCAGAACCGAAGTCGGCGAGCCCCGCGATGACGCACCACCTGTTCTGTGTCGACGGGCCGCAGGCCAAGAAGGACGTGGTACATCGGTTGGCCACGGGGGACTCCCGGCGGATCCTCTTCATGCGGACCAAGCACCAGGCGCGGAAACTGGCCCGCCAGCTCAGCCAATCGGGGATCGCGTCGGTGGAGTTGCACGGCAACCTTTCCCAAGCCGTGCGCGACCGCAACCTGGCGGCGTTCGCGGCCGGACAGGCGCGAGTGCTCGTCGCGACCGACATCGCCGCACGCGGCGTGCACGTGGACAACGTCGAACTGGTCGTCCACGTCGACCCGCCCGCGGAGCACAAGGCCTACCTGCATCGCTCCGGCCGCACGGCTCGGGCCGGCGCCTCCGGTGACGTGGTCACCATCGCGCTGCCCGAGCAACGCCGCGACACCGAATCGATGATGCGCAAGGCGGCCATCCGCGCCGTCCCCCAGCAGGTCACCGCAGCCTCCCCCGTCATTCACAACCTGGCCGGCCAGGCCGCGCCCCGGGAGACCATCGCGGCCGTGCCGGTGGCGGCCCCTCGGCCCGCGCCGACCCCTGTTGCCACCCACGGTTCGACGGCGGGGCGCAGCAGGCGACGCCGCTCCCGTCGCCCCGCCACCGCAGCGCGCTAGTTTGATGGTGGCGACCCGTCCCCCGCAAGCGGGGCCATTTCCTGCAGCATGGTGGGCACCAGCTCGCTGACGGTGGGATGGATGTGCATGGTGCGCGCCAGCGTGGTGTAGGGCGCCTTGGCCGACATGACGTCCAGGATGGCGTGAATCGCCTCGTCACCGCCGACGCCGAAGATGGCCGCTCCCAAAATCTCTTGGGTCTCGGCGTCGACTACCACCTTCATAAAGCCTTGCGTCTCACCCTTTTCCACGGCCCGGCCGACTCTGGTCATCGGGCGCTTACCGACCAGCGCGCGACGTCCCGACGCGCGGACCTGGTCGACGGTCATGCCCGCCCGCCCCAGCGGGGGGTCGATGTAGAGCGCGTAGGTGGTGATGCGGTCGCTCACCCGCCGCGGGTCGCCGTCGAGGAGGTTGGCGGCGACGATCTCGAAATCGTTGTAGGAGGTGTGGGTGAAGGCACCCCTGCCGTTGCAGTCCCCCATCGCCCAGATGTGGTCGACGTTGGTCTTGAGCTGGTCGTCGACCACGATGTAGCCGCGGGCGTCGGTCCGCACACCGGCCGCCTCCAGGCCCAGGTCGTCGGTGTTGGGTCGCCGGCCCACGGCCAGTAGCAGGTGACTTCCGGCGATCGGGGCGGCGCCGCCGCTGGGCGTAAGCTCAAAACCGTTGTCGGTCTTGGTGATCCGCACGTCGTCGGCGCCGACGACGATGTCGATGCCCTCGTCCTCGAGGATGTCGCGGATGGTGGCGGACACGTCCTCGTCTTCCCGGGATGCCAGACGCGACCCCCGCTCGACGACCGTCACCCGCGCCCCGAAGCGCCGATACATCTGCGCGAACTCCAGCGCGATGTAGCTGCCGCCGAGGATGACCAGATGATCCGGCAGCGCGTCGAGTTCGAGGATCGACACGTTGGTGAGGAACTCGACGCCGGACAGGCCCGGGATGTCCGGCACCACCGCGCGGCCACCGACGTTGAGGAAGATCCGGTCGGCGCGCAGGGCGGTGCCGTCGACACGCACGGTGTGCGGATCCTCGAAGCGGGCGTGCCCGCGCACGACGGTGCAGCCGTCCATGCCCGCCAGCCAGTCCTCGACGCCCTTACGGTCGCCCAGCATGATTTCGTCTTTGCGCGCCTTGACTTTGGCCATGTCAACGCTGACCGGCCCGGTCGCCACCCCGAAGTCGGCACCGCGGCGCGCGAGGTGCGCGGCGTACGCGCTGGCCACCAGTGTCTTCGTCGGGATGCATCCGGTGTTGACGCAGGTGCCGCCGATGAGTTTGCGCTCCACCAGCGCGACCCGCTGCCCCGCCGCCGTCAGCCGCCCCGCCAGTGGCGGCCCGGCCTGTCCGGCCCCGACGATGATCGCGTCGAAATGCTCCGTCACTTAACCGCCGTCAGCAGGTACTCCGTCAGCACGTGGCCGGTCACCGCGACGATGACGAATCCGCCGACGATCGCGACGGCGTCCTCCAGCAGCGCGATCGGCAGGTCCCGTCCGGCCACGGCGGCCAGGCGTTTGCGCGCCTGGTAACCACCGAGGGTGCCGAGCACCGCCCCGACGACGCCCGCGCCGAGCGCGGAAAACGTCCAGTGCGGCCAGGCGCCCAGGACCGCGCCCGCCAGCCCGCCCGTGACGATCCGGGCGGCGAAGATCGGTGGCGCCGTGCGGGCGGGCGTCTTGGGCAGCTTGTCGTTGACCAGTTCGCCGACGGCGAGCACGGTGAAGACGACCGCCGTGATGATGCTGGCCATCCAGGCGGCCCACGTGCCATGCAGGTCGATCCACCCCAGGAAAGCAGCCCAGGCGACCACGGCGGGAGCCGTCAACGAGCGCAACCCGGCGATGACACCGATCAGTAAAGCCAGCAGCAGAATAAGCGCATGTGTCACGAAGACCCTCCTGGGACGACCCGGTAACGGCAAGGGATGACGGCCCATGGGGAGCAACACGGGCAAGCAGCCCTAGGCGGACGCTAACACAGCCGCGGGCACCGCACCCGTTCGGTCAGAACCGGCAGAACCTGACGTCGGAAGCCAGAATCGCTTTGGCGCCGATGGCGGCCAGCTCGTCCATGATCTCGTTGACGCCCCGACGCGGCACCAGCGCGCGGATGGCCACCCAGTCCGGGTCCGCCAGCGGCGCGATGGTCGGCGACTCCAGCCCGGGCGTGATCGAGGTGGCCCTGTCCAGGACCGAACGCGGGCAGTCGTAGTCGAGCATCAGGTATTGCTGGCCGAACACCACGCCCTGGATGCGCGCCACCAGTTGGTCGCGCGCCGCCCGCGTCTCGCCCTGGCCGTCCGGGTCGACGCCCTCGATCAGCACCGCCTCCGAGTCGCACAGCGGGTCGCCGAAGGCCACCAAGTCGTGCAGACTCAGCGTGCGCCCGGAACCGACCACGTCGGCGATCGCGTCGGCCACACCCAGCTGCACCGAAATCTCCACCGCCCCGTCGAGTCTGATGACGGTTGCTTCAATACCCCTGTCCGCCAAGTCCTTTCGGACAAGGTTCGGGTAGGCGGTGGCGATCCGCTTGCCTGCGAGATCCGCCGTCGTCCAACCGCGACCGGCCGGGCCGGCATACCGGAAACTCGACGACCCGAAACCCAACGCCAATCGTTCGCGGACCGGCGCGTCGGAGTCGCGGACCAGGTCCCGTCCGGTGATGCCCAAATCCAGCTGACCCGAACCCACATAGATCGCAATGTCTTTGGGCCGCAGGAAGAAGAACTCGACCTGGTTGACCGGGTCGATGACGGTGAGGTCCTTGGAATCGGTGCGACGCCGGTAGCCCGCCTCGGCGAGGATCTCGCTCGCCGGCTCGCTCAGCGTGCCCTTGTTGGGAACCGCGACGCGCAACATGGTCACAGCTTCGCGTAGACGTCGTCGAGGGACAGGCCGCGGGCAACCATCAGCACCTGCGTCCAGTACAGCAACTGGCTGATCTCCTCGGCCAGGGCGTCGTCGGATTCGTGCTCGGCGGCCAGCCACACCTCGCCGGCCTCCTCCAGGATCTTCTTGCCCAGCCCGTGGATGCCGCCGTCCAGCGCGGCGACCGTGGCGCTGCCGGCCGGGCGAGTACGGGCGCGCTCGCCCAGTTCGGCGAACAGGTCCTCGAAGGTCTTCACGGCCAGCGATTGTTTCACGCGGCGGCGAGCAAAGTCACGGCGGTTTCACTCCGGCCGGATCCGAACCCACGCTCAGTCGAAACCGGCGAGGGTGATCCGCAGCGCTTTTTCCAGTTGCTCGTGAAAGGGCGGGCTGGTGGCCATATCCGATGCCAGCCACCCGTCGAGAACGAATTGCACTGTCGCCAAACTCGTGTGGACCAACAGCGCGGGCCGGATGTCCACCGCCGCGTCCACGCCCATGCGCTGGGCGACCTGCTCGATCAACTTGCTGTGGTCGGCCTGGCTGACGAGCACGGACTTGCTCAAGAGGTGGGGCGCGGTCGCGACGGCGTTGCGCCACGGGTCGAGGTTGTCAACCCCGCTGACATCTCTGGCGCGCGTGACGAACAGCTGGATCAAGGCTTCCACCGGCGACTCATCCGGCGGCCGCGCGCTGTACGAACCGACGATCTCGGCGGCCGCCTCCCGGACGGGATCGACCAGCAAACCCTCTTTGGTGGGCGCGTACCGGAAATAGGTGCTGATGGAAATCCCGGCGGCCGCGGCGATGTCCTCCGTCGTCACCACCTCGAAGCCGCGTTCGGCGAAAAGCCTGTGCGCGGTCTGCTGGATCTTGGTCAGCAAGGCGGCCCGCCGTCGGTCCCGCAACGAACCGGTGTTTGCTGAGGGCATGCCATCACCTTCGTCATTCCGACGTTCCAACCCGCGGCGCAGTCCAGCGACGAACCGAGATGAGTGACTCTACACTATTGAAAGTCCCTATCAAGTAGGCTAACGTGATGCGGCACACACCAATGAACTGCAGAGTCTAAGGGCTTGTTGACACTATTTTAATAACAATAGCCTTCAATGGCGCTCGAGGTCCTCTGCTCGGCACTCAGGGATTCGGGGTGGGGAGAGGGCCGATGGAAGCGGTAGCTGGTACGCGATGACCGGTGCCACGGGTTTGCTGGCTGCGCGCCGGGCCACGCCGTTATGACGGCGCAGGTCGACGGCGTCGTCGCCATCCGGGACTGGTCGGTGGGGTACGTGCGACGTCACCCGCTCGCGTCGCTGACGACGGTGGGCGAGCAGTTCGTGCTGGGAGTGCGCACCGTTCAATACTTCTTCTTCGACCTGGTGTCCGGCCGATTCCAATGGCAAGAGTTCGTCCGCCAGGGCGCGTTCATGGCCGGCACCGCGGTGTTGCCGACCATTCTGGTGTCGCTGCCCATCAGCGTCACCCTCTCCATCCAGTTCGCGCTGCTCGCCGGCCAGGTCGGGGCCACGTCGCTGGCCGGGGCCGCGAGCGGGCTCGCGGTCATCCGGCAGGGGGCGTCGCTGGTGGCCGCGGTCCTCATGGCATCGGCTGTCGGGTCGGCCATCACCGCCGACCTGGGTTCGCGAACGATGCGCGAGGAAACCGACGCGATGGAGGTGATGGGCGTCTCGGTGATCCGCCGTCTGGTCGTCCCTCGGTTCGCCGCGGCGGTGATGATCGGCGTGGCCCTCACCGGCGTCGTGTGTTTCGCCGGATTCTTCGCGAGCTACATGTTCAACGTGTACTTCCAGAACGGTGCACCCGGCAGCTTCGTGTCGACGTTCGCGTCGTTCGCGACGACCGGCGACATGATCCTGGCGCTGCTCAAGGCGATCGTGTTCGGCGCCATCGTGGCGATCGTGTCGAGCCAGAAGGGCTTGTCCACCAAGGGCGGACCGACGGGAGTCGCCAACTCTGTGAACGCGGCGGTCGTCGAGGCGATCCTGCTGCTGATGATCGTCAACGTCGCCATCAGCCAGCTCTACATCATGTTGTCGCCCAGGACGGGGCTGTGACGTGACGGCCTCCGCCTATCGACCGTTTGCGCCGATCTCGGTCCCGCTCGTCCGGCTCTACCGCAGGGGCACCGTGCCGGTCATCCGGCTCGGCCATTTGCTGGTGTTCTTCGTCCGCGCGCTGGTCGCCGTGCCGCTCGCCTTGCGCCAGTACCGCGGCGAGTTTTTGCGGCTGCTGTCCAACATCACCTGGGGCAACGGCTCGATCGTGGTGGGCGGCGGCACCGCCGGTGTGGCGGTCGTGCTCGGCATGACGGTCGGCGCGCTCGTCGGGATCGAGGGATACAACTTCCTGGACCTGCTGGGGCTCGGGCCCGCCACCGGGTTCGTCTCCTCGTTGGTCAACACCCGCGAGTTGGCTCCCCTGATGGCATCACTCGCCTTTGCGATGCAGGGCGGCTGCCGCTTCACCGCCCAACTCGGATCCATGCGCATCGCCGAGGAGATCGATGCGATGGAATCCATTGCGATCCGCCCGATCCCCTACCTGGTGACCACCCGGCTCATCGCCTCGGTGGTGGCGATCGTCCCGTTGTACGCCGCGTGCCTGGCGATCGGATACCTGAGCACGCAGATAGTGGTGGCAATCGGCAGTGGCGGCTCGACCGGTTCCTACTTGCACTACTTCACGCTGATGCTGGCGGGCCAGGACGTCGTCTACTCGTTGATCAAGGCCGTCGTCTTCGTCTGGATCGCGTCCACGATCCAGTGCTACTACGGGTATTACGCCAGCGGCGGGCCCGAGGGTGTTGGGGTCGCCGCCGGACATGGCATGCGGGCCAGCATCACCGTCGTGATCATCGTGAACATGCTGCTCACCATGGCGCTGTGGGGCGTCGACTCCGGCGCAAGGTTCGGCGGGTAGGCCCCGTGGCGAGGTCGGTGGAACATGCCCAATTCCTTTGAGCTGGACGGACGGGGCCCCTCCGACCGCCAGCTGCTCGGCATCGGCATCGCGGTGGTGCTCGTGAGCACCCTGCTCACCACCGCAATGTTGGTCAAATCCACTGGCCGGCTGAACGATTACGTGCGGGTGATCGCCGATCTGGTCAACGTGGGCGACGGCCTGCCGCAAAAGTCGGACGTCAAGTACCACGGCGTGCTCGTCGGGATGGTCAACGGCGTCCTCCCCGCGGAGCACGGCAAACCGAACTATGTCCACATCGACCTCAAACCGGAGTACGCCAAGTCGATTCCGGCCAGCGTGACCGCGCGCGTGGTGCCCAGCAACGTGTTCGCGGTCTCGTCGGTTCAGCTGGTCGGCAACGGCCCCGGCGCGACGATCCGGGCCGGCGCGCATATCTCAGAAGACCGGCGGCTTCCGACCGTTCTCTTTCAGACGACGGTGAGCAAGTTGCGCGACGTGCTCGCCGCGGCGGGACGCGGCCGCGACGACAGGTCAGTGGGGATCCTGGCCGCGCTGGGTGCCGCCACCGACCACCGCCGCGTCAGCCTGCTCAACGCCGGCGCACAATTGAATCGCCTTCTCGATCAGCTGAATTCGATTGTCAGCACCGACGCCGGCCCGTCCACGGTGTCCGCGCTGCTGGATGCGACGCGTGGGCTCGCACAGACGGCCCCCGACCTTCTCGACGCCTTGCACCAGGCCGTCGAGCCGATGCGGACCTTCGCCGAAACACGCGGACAGTTGGCGTCGCTGCTGTCGGGCGCCGACTACACGGTCGGCACGACGCGTCAGTCGTTCGGCAACCACATCGACCAACTCATCCGCATCACCACCGATTTCACCCCCGTCCTCGGCGTGCTGGCGCAGAAGTCGAACAACTTTGTGCCCGCGGTGACCAAATTGGACAACCTGGCCAACCAGTTCATGGAGCAGGTCTGGAACCCCGAGACCAACCTCGGCAACATGCGCGCGATGCTGACGTTCACCCCCAGTTCCACCTACACCCGCGCCGACTGCCCGCACTACGGCGAACTGAAGGGGCCCAGCTGCTTCACCGCCCCGCTGGTTCCGGTGCGGCCGGATCTGCCCGAAGTGCTGCTGCCGCAGAACTACCAGCCGCCCAAGGATCTGGCGCCGCCCCCCGGGACGGTGATCGGCCCCGACGGAAACCTTGTCGCCGTCGGTCCACCGCTGATCAGCCCGAACCCCAACCTGTCCGACCCGAATCCCCCGCTGCCCGCCGGGGTTACGCCTTCACCACCCGTGCCGGGGAGTGCCAATCCCGACAACCCCTCGCCGGGGGCGCCCGCGACGCCACAACCGCATGAGCCGTGGGTCGCGCCGGTGGCGCCCAAGGCGCCGTGGATTCCGCAGGCCTCGTTCGGCGTCTCTCGCTTCGGGGGGAACGTGGGACCCGTGGGGAGCCAGTACGAACGAAACATGTTGGGCGTCATCACCGGGGCGCCCACGACCGAAGCCACCGAGCTGCTGCTGGGTCCGGTCGCCCGGGGCACCACGGTGTCCCTGACCCGCGCACCGGCGCAGCCATCCGGGGAGGCCAAATGAGGTTCCGCGGCCCGCTGATCGCCTTGACCCTGTTCATGATCGTCTCGCTGACACTGACGTGGCTGGTGTATGTGAGCCTGCGGCGCGACGTGGCCGGCAACACCGCCAAGTATTCGGCGGTCTTCAGCGACGTGTACGGGCTTCGCGAAGGGGACGACGTGCGCATGGCCGGCGTTCGCGTCGGCCGGGTCGAGAAGATCGAGCTGGACGGGACGCTGGCGAAAGTCTCGTTCGTGGTGCAGCAAGAACAGCGGTTGTTCGGGAACACCCTCGCGTCGGTGACCTACCAGAACATCGTGGGCCAGCGTTACCTCGGGTTGTCGTTGGGCAAGGAAGGCAGCCCTCAGCTGCTTCCGCCGGGCAGCACCATCCCCCTGGAACGCACCGAAGCGTCGTTCGACGTCACCACGCTGCTCAACGGCTACGAGCCGTTGTTCAGCCTGCTGAACCCCCACGATGCCGACAACCTCACCAAGGGCATCATCGCCTCGCTGCAGGGCGACACGTCGTCGCTGGCCACACTGGTCGGCCAGACCTCGACGCTCACAGAGACATTCGCGGGACGGGACCAGGCCCTGGGCGCCGTGATCACCAATCTCGACAAGGTGATGGGCAACCTCGCCGAACAGAACGACAATCTCGACGGGGTCATCGCGCAGACCCGCAGCGTCGTCGGCGAGCTCGACGCCCGGCGCCCGGACCTGGTCGCCTCCGTGGGTTCCCTGGCCAGGGTGACCGGCCGGCTGTCCGCCTCGGCCACGGACGTCTATCCGGCACTGCGCGAATTCATCGATCGCCAGCCCGGCGTCACCAAACACATCATGGACGTCGAACCACAGGTCGCGTTCTTCGGCGATAACATCCCACTGCTGCTGAAGGGGCTCACCCGGGTCGGCAACCAGGGCGCCTACGGAAACGCCTACGTCTGCGACGTGAACTTCATGGGGTTCTTCCCCGGCCTCAACGACGTGGTGCCGATCATCGTCAACGCCGCCACGCCCGGTAACAAGGCGTGGCACACACCGAGATGCAGGAGCACGGCCGATGGCTGACCCGTCCGTTTGGCGGCGGATGACGAAGCGTCCGCTGGAGAGCTACAACAAGACGTGGCTCGGGTTCGTCGCCGTCGCGGTGGTGGCGGTGATCATCGCGGTGATGCTGCTCGTGCACGCGCTCGGCGCCGGATACCGCCATTACACCGCGGAGTTCCTCCAGGCGGCCTCGTTGCGGGCCGGCAACCCGATCGTGGTCGCGGGCATCCCCGTGGGCAACGTCACCAGCATGAAACTGGTCGGCGACCATGTGGAGGCGGGGCTGAAGATCCGGGACAACATCGCGCTGGGCAAGGATTCCCGGGCACAGATCAAGGTCACCACCATCCTGGGCTCGCGTTATCTCGCGCTGGAACCCAACGGGCCGGCGCACCTGCCCAACAACACCTTCGATCTCGCCCACACCGAGGTGCCCTACGACCTGCAGGCCGCGTTGCAGGACGCCACCACCACTTTCGAGCAGGTCGACTCCGACCGGTTCGCGCAATCGCTTGCGGTGCTGGGTAAGCAGCTCGAGGGCCTGCCCGCGGTTGTGCCCCAGGCGATTTCGAACATCAACACGCTCTCCTCGATCATCGCGACACGGCGAGACCAACTGGGACAGCTGCTGCGCAGCACCGAACTGGTGACCAACACGCTGCGGCGCCAGCAGGCTGGCATCGGCACCCTGGTCGACCAGGGCCAAGATCTGCTGGGCCAATTCGTGGCGCGGCGTGCGGTTTTCCACGCGATGATGCAATCGCTCTCGAGCCTGGTCGACACCATGAGCCAGGTCGTGGTCAGCGACCGCTCGGGCCTGGACGCGCTGATCAAGGACGTCCGGGACTTCACCAACTTGATGTCTCAACACGACGACCTGCTGCACAGCATGCTGCAAACCAGCCCGATTTTCTTCCGTGAGGCGGCCAACCTCACCGGTGACGGCAACGCGATCAACTTCAACGCCCCCAACGTTCCGCTGATCGACTCGTGGATGTGCGCCATCAGCGGCCGCGCCAAGCAGTTCGGGATGATCCAGTATTTCAAGGACTGCAAGTGAGGGGCCACGTGCTGACGGTGGTGACCGCCGTTGCGGTCATCGCCGCGATGATCGGCGTCGGCTGGTGGTACCTGGGTTCCGACGACGACACGATCACGTTGACCGCCCAATTCGACAGCGCCTCAGGTCTTTACGAGGGTAATGAGGTTGCGGTGTTGGGCATGTCGGTCGGCAAGATCACCAAGATCACCGCGAAGGGCGGCTACGTGGAAGTCGAATTCACCGTCGACCGCCACGTCAAAGTTCCCGCCGCCGCGCAAGCCGTCACCGTGTCGACCTCCATCCTGACCGACCGGCAGATCGAACTCACGCCGCCCTATCACGGCGGACCGACCCTTCAGAACCACGACACCATCGGGTTGCCCCGGACCAAGACGCCAGTCGAATTCAGCAGCGTCCTCAACGTTTTGGACAAGGTGACCAAATCGCTCGAGGGCGACGGCCGCGGCGGCGGACCGATCGCCGATGTGCTGGGCGGGGGCGCCGAGGTGGTCAAGGGCAACGGCGAACGGATCAAAGCGGCGCTGGGCGAGCTGTCCAAGGCGCTCCGGCTGTCCAGCGACGGCGGCGCGGCGACCCGCGAGCAGATCACCACGATCGTGAACAATATCAGCACGCTGTTCGATGCCGTGTCGGCCAACGACGCCAAGTTGCGCGAATTCGCCTCCACCATCCACCAAGTCAGCCAGATCATGGCCGACGAGGACATCGGCAGCGGCAGCACCGGACGCAAGCTCGACCAGCTGATCCAGCGCGCCGGCGACCTGCTCGACGCCAACCGCGACAACATCAAGCAGGGCGTGCTGAACGGCAATGCCACCCTGAAGATGGTGACCGACCAGCGTCGCGACCTGGCCGAACTGCTGGATCTGGCTCCGCTGGTGGCCGACAACGCCTACAACATGATCGACCGCGCGAACGGCAGCGTCCGCGCCCGTTTCCTCACCGACCGGTTGCTCTTCGACAGCCAGTACACCAAAGAGATCTGCAACCTGATGGGCCTGCGGCAACTGGGCTGCAGCACCGGGACCATCCAGGATTTCGGTCCCGATTTCGGCTTGACCTATGTGCTGGACGGATTGGCCGCCATGGGGCAGAAATGACGACCCCGGGCACGCGGGGAATGGTGGCGGTCGCGGTGGCGGCGGTGGCGATGGTGACCGCGGGATGCGCCACGAACGGCCTTGCCAGCCTGCCCCTTCCGGCCCCGGGACTGGGTTCGGGAGGCTATTCGCTGAACGCGGTGTTCTCCAACGCGCTCAACCTGCCGATGAACGCCAAGGTGAAGCTGGCCGGTGCCGACGTCGGACAGCTCGAATCGATGGTCGCCCGTAACTACACGGCGGTCACCAGGCTGCGCATCAGGGACGGTGTACAACTGCCCCGCGGCAGCACCGCCGAATTGCGGACCGCGACACCACTGGGCGACGTGTTCGTCGCTCTGAAGCCGCCGGCCGCGGGGGAACCGGACGGGCCGCTGTTGAAGGACGGCGACACCATCGGCCTGGAGTCGACGGCGGCGGCCGCGACCGTGGAGTCGGTGCTCAGCTCGGCGGCGATTCTGGTGAACGGTGGCGCGGTGCGCAACTTCACCAACATCATCAACGGTTTCGGCAAGGCGACCGGTGACCAGGGCCAGGCGTTCGGCGACATGATCCGCAAGTCAAACCAGTTGCTCGGGACCCTGGATTCGCGGTCCGATCAGATCTCGACCGCGTTGACCCAATTGTCGCGGCTGGCCGATCAACTCGACGGCGAGAATCAGACTATCAGCGACCTGATGGCGGCTGCCGGTCCCGCCACTTCGGCCCTGGCCGACAACACCACGCAGATTTCGGATCTGGCCGTGCAGGTGGGCGACACCTCCCGCTTGCTGGCCAGGTTCCCGTCGATCGGCGGGACCGACACCAGCGGCCGCAGCATCATCCGCGACCTGAACACCGTCGCCGGGGCTGCCAACGACGTTGCGGTGAGCCCGGATACCAGCTGGCTGGCGCTGAACCGGTTGATCCCCGCGTTGGTCAAATCGACGGCGGGCAACTCGATTTCGGTGCGCGTGAGCGTGGACAAGATCATGCTCGGCTCGCTCCCCGATATCGGATTCCCCGGTGACATCGGGCTGCACGGACCGCACCACTACAACGTGAACCTGCTCGTCGGGACCCTCAAGTACACCCTGTGGCGGCTGCAGGAACGCGTCGTCGGGCGGGGGCCCGACTCGCCGCAGGTTCCCGTCGTACCGGACCCCAATATCCCGGGCCAGATCGATGTCGCGCCGGGCCCCCCGCCGGCGCCAGGACCGCGACCATGATCCGCGCCGTCAACGACTTCGCCAACCTCACCGTCCGGGCGGTGCGGGCCGGTCACCGGCGGCAGGTCTGGCTGTCGGTGGCCGGATTGGTGCTCATCCTGGTCGTCGCGACCGCCTACCTGATGATCGGCGCGCTGCGGGTGAAGCCCTTCGCCTCGTCCTACCGGGTCACCGTGCAACTGGCGGAATCCGGTGGCCTGCTGCCCAACCAGGATGTCGCACTGCGGGGGGTGCGCGTCGGCCGGGTCGAGTCGCTGCAGATCACCGACACCGGGGTGAACGCGATCGCCAGCATCACGTCGAGGGTGCGGATCCCGGCGAACAGCGTCGTGCACGTGTCGGCCCTCTCGCCGGCCGGCGAGCAGTACATCAACTTCGAGGCCGCATCCGACGCGGGGCCGTATCTGCACAACGGCAGCGTCATCACCTCCGACCACGCGGACGTCCCCGTCAGCCTGGCACAGTTGCTCGGTGACGCCGACGGGCTACTGGCCCAGGTCGACCCCCACAAGATCGAGTCGATCAAAAAGGAGTTGAGCCTGAGCAAGGAGGGCCCGGCGAAGCTGACCGCCATCGTGGACGGCGGCACGTTCCTGCTTTCCACGCTTGATTCGGTGCTGCCGCAGACCACCAGCATCCTCAAGACCAGTCGCGTCGTACTCACCCTGGCGAGCGACAAGAACGCCGGCCTGGGCGCCGCCGCAACGGAACTCAACGGGACCCTGGCCGGCGTGGCCAGGATGCAGGCCGGCTACCGCCGTTTGACGGCGCAGACGCCGCGCACCCTGTCGGCCGTCGACAACCTGTTCGCCGACAATTCCGACACGATGGTGCAACTGTTGGGCAGCATGGCCACCATGTCGCAGCTGCTCTACCTGCGGGTCCCGGCGCTCAACGCGCTGTTTCCCGACTACCGCGGGTCGGTGTTGGACGCCGTGACGAGCGCCTTTCACGACGGCGGCGTCTGGGCCACGGCCGACCTTTACCCCCGCTACGTGTGCGACTACGGGACGCCGTCGCACCCCTCTTCGGCCGCGGACTACTACGAGCCGTTCTTGTACACCTACTGCCGCGACGACGACCCCGCGGTCTCGATCCGCGGCGCCAAGAACGCGCCGCGGCCGGGCGGCGACGACACCGCCGGCCCGCCGCCCGGGGCGAACCTGGGCCAACGCACGGACCCGACCCCGCGGGGTCGGTACACCATTCCCACCCCCTACGGCGGCCCGCCTCTACCGATCGAACCGCCGCACTAGAGCCGTAAACCAGCCGAGCCGATCGTTAGGAGCTGATCGTGATCGTGACCACCGTGAAGAACCCGAAAGTTAAGGCGCGCGCCGAAGCGCTACCGGATGCCGAAACACCGCAAGCCGCAGCCGAAGACGCCGTTGACTCACGCACCGACGAGCCCGGCGACGTGGCCACCGGCGACGCCGACGCAGCGGCCGGCGGGGACGATGAGGACGAGGGCGGGGGCGCGCTGCTCAAACGCAAACGTCCCGAGCGCCGCAAGCGGCCCTGGCGGCACTACCTTCGTCGCAGCGCGCTGCCCGCCTTACTCGTTGCCTCACTTGCCGTTTCGGGGTTTCTCGGCTGGCGGCAGTGGCAAGATCATCAGGTGAAACTGGCCGGCGAACAGGCCCAACAGGCGGCCATCGGCTACGCACAGGTGCTGACGAGCATCGATTCGAACAAGGTCGACGAGAACTTCAGGCAGGTCCTCGATGGCGCGACGGGCGAGTTCAAAGACATGTATACCCAGTCCAGCGTCAAGCTCCGGCAGCTGCTGATCGACAACAAGGCGACCGCGCACGGCGTGGTGGTGGACTCGGCGATCCAGTCGCAATCCACCAACAAGGTTGTCGTGCTCGTCTTCATCGACCAGACCGTCACCAACACCGCCGCACCCGACCCACGCATCGATCGCAGCCGGATCAAGATGACCATGGAAAAGGTCGACGGTCGCTGGCGGGCAAGCAAAGTCCAACTCCTCTGAGCTCGGGCGGACCCATCTCATGCTCAAGACATTGTTCGCGGCGGCCGTATTGGTCGCGGCCGCAACGATTCCCAGCACCGCCCCGGCGCACGCATCCGCCCCCTCGTTCTGCGGCGAGCTGGGCGGCGACTGGGACGGCCAGTACTGCCACACCTCGGTGACGTCGGAACGCAACGCCGTACGCGACATCAAGGTCGCCGTACCCGATGACCTGGTCGACAATCCGACCGCGGGGCCGGTGATTCGCGACTACCTGCGCACCCTGGTCAACAACTGGAAGACGGCCAACGGCAGCATGGCCGCCGACAGCTATGGCGAGGAGAACTTCGAGGTCTTCCGGCACGGCAACCTGCTGAGCGCGGTCTTCCACGAGGACTACCACGCCGACGGGCCGAAGCCCAACAACGCCTACCGGACCTTCACGTTCGACATGGTCGGCGGCCGGCGGGTGCAGCTCGCCGACTTGACGACGTCGAATCCGCTGACCGCCCTTCCCCCACTGGCGCAGCCGTTCATCGAAACCGCGCTCAACCAAGCGCCGCCGCCACACGACCCGGGAACCTATCCCTTCACCGTCGACCGCTGGACGCCCGACAAGGTCTACTCGGGGGCGTACAAGGCGTGGGCGGTGACGCCCGACGAGCTGATCCTGTACATGCCCGACTATCCGGTGGCCCACGACGAGCCGCTCAATTTCACGCCCGGCGTCATGCAGTGGTTCATGGACGGGGGCACCGTGCAGGCGCACATCCCGCTGTCGGCGTTGAGTTCGGTGCTGCGCGTCTAGCGCATGCGCCTCTCGGGTTGTCTCAGTTGGCCTTTCGGCGCCGGAGGTCGATCGATATCACGTCGGCAACGTGCTCGCTGCGCATCGCCTGAGCGTCGTCGCCGGTGGATGCGCGGCTGCCGCGGGCCGAGAAACGGACGCTTGTCACCAGATCGCCGTAGTCCCAGGCTAGATCGCTGACTTCGCGTTTCGTGCGGTCGAGCGCGGTACACAGCGCTCCGACGGTGCGCCGGACGTGCAGGACCGTGACATTGACGGCTTCCACGGCGGTGTCGGCAATCCGGTTCAACTCCCGCTCCAGCATCAACGTCCCTCCCCCGGTGCGAACTCAATCATGGTAGGGCTCAGTCCTCGGGGTTGTAGCCGAGGTTCGGCGCGAGCCAGCGCTCGGCTTCGGCCAGCGTCCAGCCCTTGCGCTTCGCGTAGTCGGCGACCTGGTCCTGGGCCATCCGGCCGACCACGAAGTACTGCGACTGCGGGTGCGAGAAATACCAGCCGCTGACCGCGGCGCCGGGCCACATCGCCATCGACTCGGTCAACTCGATGCCGGTCCGTTCCTTGACGTCCATCAACTTCCAGAGCGTCACCTTCTCGGTGTGCTCCGGGCACGCCGGGTATCCGGGGGCGGGGCGGACTCCCACGTACTTCTCGTCGATGAGCGCCTCGTTGTCCAACTGCTCGTCGGGCTGGAATCCCCAGAACTCCTTGCGGACCCGCTCATGCAGACGTTCGGCGAACGCCTCCGCCAGCCGGTCGGCGAGCGACTCCAGCAGGATGGCGTTGTAGTCGTCGTGGTCCGCCTTGAATTCGGCGATCTTCTCCTGGCTGCCGAGCCCCGCGGTGACGGCGAATGCGCCGACGTAGTCGGCCAGACCGGTGTCCTTGGGCGCGATGTAGTCGCCCAGCGACCGGTTCGGGACGCCGTCCCGGTGCTCGCCCTGCTGACGCAGGTTGTGCAGCGTGGTCAGCACCTCGGTACGCGTGTCGTCGGTGTAGACCTCGATGTCGTCACCGACTGCGTTGGCCGGGAAGAACCCGATCACCCCGTTGGCGGTCAGCCACTTCTCCTTGATCAGGGTGTCGAGCATCTCCTGGGCGTCGTCGTACAGCTTGCGGGCCGCCTCCCCCGAGGCCGGATTGTTGAGGATGTCGGGGAATCTGCCCTTCATCTCCCACGCGTTGAAGAACGGCTGCCAGTCGATGTACTCGCGCAGCTCGGCGAGGTCGTAGTCCTGAAATTCCCGTACTCCCGCACCGATAGCCGGCACCGGCGGCGTGTAGCCGTCCCACTCGATCGGCGTCCGGTTGGCGCGGGCCTTCTCCAGCGTCAGCATCGGTCGCTCGTTCTTCTGGGCGTGCCGTTCCCGCAGGGATGCGTAGTCGGCCTCGGTGGCCTCCAGCAGGGCCGGCCGCTGCTTGTCGTCGAGGAGCGCGGCGGCGACCGGCACCGAGCGGGACGCGTCCTTGACCCAGACCACCGGACCGCTGCGACGCGGCGCCACCTTCACGGCGGTGTGGGCGCGCGAGGTGGTCGCGCCACCGATCAGCAGCGGGATCTCCATACCCTCGCGTTCCATCTCGGCGGCGAAGTTGACCATCTCATCCAGGGACGGGGTGATCAGGCCGGACAGCCCGATGATGTCGGCGTCGTGCTCCCTCGCCGCGGCCAGGATCTTCTCGGCAGGCACCATCACACCGAGATCGATCACTTCGAAGTTGTTGCACTGCAGGACAACCCCGACGATGTTCTTGCCGATGTCGTGGACGTCGCCCTTGACGGTCGCCATGATGATCGTGCCGTTGGTGTCCTTGCCAGCTGCGGCGCCGGACTCTTCCTTCTCCGCCTCGATGTACGGCAGCAGGTACGCGACGGCCTTCTTCATCACCCGGGCCGACTTCACGACCTGGGGCAAAAACATCTTGCCCGAGCCGAACAGGTCACCGACGACGTTCATGCCGTCCATCAGCGGGCCCTCGATCACCTCGATCGGGCGGCCACCCGCTTCGGCGATCTCGGCCCGCAACTCCTCGGTGTCGGCATCGACGTGGGCGTCGAAGCCCTTGACCAGGGCGTGCGTGATCCGCTCGCGGACCGGCAAGGATCGCCACTCCGCCGCCGCCGGGTCTTCGGATTTCTCCGAGCGGTTGAACCGTTCGGCGATCTCCAGGAGCCGCTCGGCCGCGTCCGCGCGGCGGTTCAGGACGACGTCCTCGATGCGGTCCCGCAGCTCGGGGTCGATCGAGTCGTAGGGCACCAGCGCGCCGGCGTTGACGATGCCCATGTCCAGGCCGGCCTTGATGGCGTGGTACAGGAACACCGCATGGATCGCCTCGCGGACGGGGTTGTTACCCCGGAACGAGAACGACACGTTCGAGATACCGCCGGAGATGTGCACCCCGGGAAGGTTCTCCTTGATCCAGGCGCAGGCCTCGATGAAGTCGATCCCGTACGTCGCGTGCTCTTCGATACCGGTCGCCAGCGCGAAGCAGTTCGGGTCGAAGATGATGTCCTCGGCCGGGAAGCCGACCTGTTCGGTCAGGATCCGGTAGGCGCGCCCGCAGATCTGTTTGCGGCGCTCCAGGTTGTCGGCCTGCCCTTGTTCGTCGAAGGCCATCACGACGACGGCGGCGCCATACTTGCGGCACAGCCGCGCCTCGCGGACGAACTTCTCCTCGCCCTCCTTCATGGAGATCGAGTTGACGATCGGCTTGCCCTGGACGTTCTTCAGGCCCGCCTCGATGACCTCCCACTTGGAGGAGTCGATCATCACCGGGACGCGGCTGATGTCGGGCTCGGCCGCGACCAGCTTGGTGAACCGGTCCATCGCGGCGACGCCGTCGATCATGCCCTCGTCCATGTTGATGTCGATGACCTGCGCGCCGACCTCGACCTGCTGCAGGGCGACCGACAGCGCGGAGTCGTAGTCCTCGGCCTTGATCAGGTTGCGGAACCGGGCGGAGCCGGTGATGTTGGTGCGCTCACCGATGTTCACGAACAGTGAGTCGTCGGTGATATTGAGCGGCTCGAGGCCGGCGAGCCGGGTCGCCACCGGCATCTCCGGCACCTTGCGCGGCGGCTTGCCCTCGACGACCTTGGCGATCTCGGTGATGTGCGGCGGCGCCGTCCCGCAGCACCCACCGACGAGGTTGACCAGGCCGGCCTCGGCGAAGTCGGCGATGTAGCTCGCCTGACGCTCGGGGGACTCGTCGTACTCGCCGAAGGCGTTGGGCAGTCCGGCGTTCGGGTAGCAGGAGACGAAGGTGTCCGCGATCCGCGACATCTCGGCGATGTAGGGCCTCATCTCCGGCGCGCCCAGCGCGCAGTTGAGGCCGACCGCGATCGGCTTCGCGTGCCTGATCGAGTTCCAGAACGCTTCGGTGACCTGACCGGACAACGTCCGCCCGGAGGCATCGGTGATGGTGCCCGAGATGATCACCGGCCAGCGGCGTCCGCGCTCCTCGAACAGCGTCTCGAGTGCGAACACCGCCGCCTTGGCGTTCAGCGAGTCGAAGATCGTCTCAACGATGAGGAGGTCGACACCGCCGTCGACCAGGCCGTTGGCGGCTTCGAGGTAGGCGGCGACCAGCTGGTCGTAGGAGACGTTGCGGGCCCCGGGGTCGTTGACGTCGGGCGAGATCGACGCGGTCCGCGTCGTCGGCCCGATTGCGCCGGCGACGTAACGCGGCTTCTCCGGTGTGCTGTACTCGTCGGCGGCCGCCCGCGCCAGGGCGGCGCCGGCGTAGTTCAGCTCGTAGGCCAGGTCCGCCATGTCGTAGTCGGAGAGCGAGATCGCGTTCGCGTTGAACGTGTTGGTCTCCAGGATGTCGGCGCCCGCGTCGAGATACTCGCGGTGGATCCCCTCGATGATCTGCGGCTGAGTCAGGTTGAGCAGGTCGTTGTTGCCCTGCAGAGCGGTCGGCCACTCAGTGAACCGATCGCCGCGGTAGCCGGCCTCGTCCGGCCGGTCGCGCTGGATCGCCGTACCCATCGCGCCGTCGATCACCATGATCCGCCGGCGCAGAGCCGCCTTGAGCTCGTCGGTGCAGTCTGGGCGGATGTTCGGCACGAAGGTCTCTGAAATAGAGGAGTTCACGCACGTTCCTTCCGTTACGGAAGGCGTCCTTGACTCTGCCGAGCGTGGCGGATACCGGCGGGGACCCGGGTCCCCCCAATAACCGTTGCAACGCCTCTCGACGGTGAAAAGTCTACGTCGTCACCCGACGTCTGGACGCCCAGCTCGACCCGACCCGCTTGGCGCTCGCGCTGCCCTCTGCGCGCTGTCTCGCGGGATCTTGCCGGCAATGTCGTAGTTACCAAGGTTAACGGGTTTGCAGCCGAACCGTATTTCGTCTCGGCCGCGGTGTCCGTCGGCGGCGTCACCCCATAAGAATAGTCGTCCTATGCAAAGCCCCCTGTCGAGCGGCGATCGGCCGGCAATCCGTGGCCACCGCGCCCCGAACATCGGGCCGCGAGGCCGTACGCTGATTCTGTGACCCCGCCCGAGGGCGCCCCGTATGGAGGAGCCGCGCTGCCCGAACTGCAGAACACCATCGTCGTGGCGGCGTTCGAGGGCTGGAACGACGCCGGCGACGCCGCCAGCGACGCGCTGGAGCACCTCGAGGCCATCTGGGAAGCCGACCCGATCCTGGAGATCGACGACGAGGCCTATTACGACTACCAGGTGAATCGCCCGGTCATCCGGCAGGTCGACGGTGTCACGCGCGAGCTGGTGTGGCCGGCGATGCGGATCTCGCACTGCCGGCCCCCGGGCAGCGACCGCGACGTCGTGTTGATGCACGGCGTGGAGCCCAACATGCGCTGGCGCACCTTCTGCGCCGAGCTGGTCGCCATCGCCGACAAGCTGAACGTGGACACCGTGGTCATCCTCGGAGCGCTACTGGCCGACACGCCGCACACCCGGCCGGTTCCCGTCTCCGGCGCGGCCTACAGCCCCGAGTCGGCGAAGCGCTTCGGGCTCGAGGAAAGCCGCTACGAGGGCCCGACCGGCATCGCCGGGGTGTTCCAGGACGCCTGCGTGGCCGCCGGGATCCCCGCGGTGACGTTCTGGGCTGCGGTGCCGCACTACGTGTCGCAACCGCCCAACCCGAAGGCGACGGTGGCGCTGCTGCGCCGCGTCGAGGACGTGCTCGACATCGAGGTTCCGCTGGCCGACCTGCCGACGGAAGCCGAGGAGTGGGAGCAGGCGATCACCGAGATGGCCGCCGAGGACGAGGACCTGGCCGAGTACGTGCTGTCGCTGGAACAGCGCGGCGACGCCGAGGTCGACATGAACGAAGCCCTGGGCAAGATCGACGGCGACGCGCTGGCCGCCGAGTTCGAGCGGTATCTGCGCCGCCGCCGGCCCGGGTTTGGACGTTAAGGCTGCTTTTTGCCCAGACCCTGGTTATAGGCGCTGGTGGAGCGTCCGAGCGCGGCGACCTGGGCATCCAGTTGGGGCAACAGTTCCGCGGTCGATTTGTGCAGGGGCAGCTCCCCGAGCGGGGTGGACAGCACCGGCTTGATCCAGCGGAACAGTGCGACCCAGCCCGGGCAGTAGATGCGGCTGCGGCGGCCCGCGATGCCCTTGACGAAGGCGTCCGCGCACTTGTCGACGGTGGTGGTCTTGTTCAGCGGCCACGGGAAGCTGGCGAGCAGCTTGCCGAAGGCCGGCAGGTCGGCCTCGCTGTCGCGGACCAGCGCGGTGTCGATCCACGACATGTGTGACGAGCCGACGGCGACTCCGTGGTGGGCCACCTCCAGCCGCAGCGCGTTGGCCAGGATCTCGACGCCGGCCTTCGACGCGTTGTAGGGGGCCAGGCCCGGGCACGCGGCGTAGGCCGCCAGCGACGAGACGATGAGCACGTAGCCGCGGCGCTCGATCACCGTGGGCAGCGTGGCGCGCACGGTGTTGAAGACGCCGAGCACGTTGATGTCCATGACCCGCTTGAACGCCTCTGGGTCGACCTGCAGCACCGACCCGTAGCTGGCGATGCCGGCGTTGGCCACCACGACGTCGATGCCGCCGAAGCGTTCGACGGCCCGGGTGGCGGCGGCCTGCATGGCCGGCAGGTCCCGCACGTCGGCGACCGCGGTCAGCACGTGGTCCTCGCCGAGTTCGGCGGCCAGCGCGGTCAGCTCGGCGTCGTTGAGATCGGTGAGCACGAGCTTGGCGCCCTTCTTGCGCAGCCGGCGGGCGACCTCGGCGCCAATTCCCCGGGCACCACCGGTGATGAACACGACTTGGTCCTGCAGCGACGTCATGGCCGACAACGTACGCCTTTACAGCTCCGTGTTCACAGCTCCACCCCGAGCAGCGCATCGATCGCGGTGGCCACCAGCCGCGGCGCATCGGTGTCGTGACCCCCGTATTCGAGGGCGTCGGTGGCCCAACCATCAAGTGCGGCAATGGCTTTGGGTGTGTTCAGGTCGTCGGCCAAATACTGGCGTACCCGCGCGATCACGTCGGCGGCGTCCGGGCCGGCGGGCAGCCCGGTGGCGGTGCGCCAGCGCCGCAGCCGGGCGTTGGCCTCGTCGAGCACCTGCTGGCTCCAGAACCGGTCGGCGCGGTAGTGCCCGGCCAACAGCCCCAGCCGGATGGCCGCCGGCTCGACGCCCTGCGCCCGCAACGTCGACACCAGCACCAGGTTGCCGCGGCTCTTGGACATCTTGTGCCCGTCCCAGCCGATCATCCCCGCGTGCACGTAGTGCCGGGCGAATCGTCGCTCGCCCCGGACACATTCGGCGTGGGCGGCCGTGAACTCGTGATGCGGGAAGATCAGGTCGCTCCCCCCGCCCTGGATGTCCAGTCCGCTGCCGAGGCGGCTGAGCGCGATCGCCGCGCACTCGACGTGCCAGCCGGGCCGCCCGGGGCCGAACGGCGACGGCCAACTCGGCTCCCCCGGCCGCGCGGCGCGCCACAGCAGCGCGTCGAGCTCGTCGGTCTTGCCGGGCCGCTGCGGGTCGCCGCCGCGCTGCTCGAAGAGTCGCAGCATGGTTTCGCGGTCGTAGCCGGACTCGTAGCCGAACTGCGGCGTGGCGTCCGCGCGGTAGTACACGTCCGGGTAGTCGCCGTCGACGACGTACGCCGCACCCGAGGCCAACATCTTCTCGACGAGTTCGACCACCTCGGGGATCGCCTGGGTGGCCGCGACGTAATCGCGCGGCGGGAGGACCCGCAGCGCCGCCATGTCCTCGCGAAATCGGGCGACCTCCCGATCGCCGAGCTCGCGCCAGTCGACGCCGTCGCGCTCGGCGCGCTCGAACAGCGGATCGTCGACGTCGGTCACGTTCTGCACGTAGTGCACCGGCTGGCCCAAATCCAGCCACAGCCGGTAGACCAGGTCGAAGGTCAGATACGTCGCCGCATGACCGAGATGGGTGGAGTCATACGGGGTGATGCCGCAGACGTACATGGTCGCGGCCGCACCCGGGCGGGTACCGGCCGCCACCGGGCGCACCTGCCGGTCGGAGGTGTCATACAGGCGAAGCTCCGGGCCACGCCCCGGCACCACCGGCACCGGTGGAAACACCCACGACTGCATGGCATCGACTCTAAACGCGCGTCGTTAGCGCCACGCGTCGCGGATGGCCGCGAGCAGGATGGGCGCGACCTCGGCGCGGCACATCACGAAGTCGGGCAGGTAGGGATCGAATTGGTTGTAGCGCATGGGCGAGCCGTCCAGCCGTGAGGCGTGCATGCCCGCGGCCATCACCACCCCGGCGGGCGCGGCGGAGTCCCACTCCCACTGGCCGCCCGCGTGCAGATAGGCGTCGACCTCGCCGTCGATGATGGCCATCGCCTTGGCGCCGGCCGAACCGATCGCCACCGGCTGGATGGCCAGCGACTGGCGCATGCGGTGCAACACGAAAGGTGGCCGCGTGGCGCTGACGGCGATCCGGAACGTGTGGGGGATGCCGACGCGGGCGGCGTCCGCGGTGACGGTGTCGGTGCGGTACACCGTGTTCCCACGGGCCGGCAACGACACCGCCGCGTCGGTGATTTCCCGCCGGCCGTTGGCGGGGCGCTGCCACAGCGCGATGTGCACCGCCCAGTCGTCGCGGCCCGGCGTGGAGAACTCCCGGGTGCCGTCCAGGGGGTCGATGATCCACACCCGGTCGCGCCGGAGGCGGTCCCGGTCGTCGTATGCCTCCTCGCTGAGCACCGCATCGTGGGGGCGCTCGGCGCGCAGCCGCCGCAGGATCAGCTCGTTGGCCAGCGTGTCGCCGGCGTCACCCAATGCCCACGGGTGACCGAAGCCGATCTCGTCGCGCACTTTGAGTAGCAGCTCCCCCGCGTCCGCGGCGAGTTCGGCGGCCAGTGCGGCGTCGGTCAGCTCTTCCGGGCCCTGGCTCACCGGCTCAGTATTCCCGACGCCCGCCCACGGCTCAGAAGCCGTGGGTTAGAAGGCCGGCCAGGGAATGGGACGGTGCCGGTTGGGGCCCGGCATCACCGGATCGTTCAGCAGCGCATGCGCGCGCCTGCGCAGCGCCGCGACCTCGGCCGGCGTGATGTGCTCGGCCAGTTCATCGCCCAGCGAGCCGCCCAGGGCCTCGGTGAGCCCGGCCACCGCCTCCAGCATCTTCCGGTCGACGGGCTTGTTGGCCCAGCCCCATAACACCGTGCGCAGCTTGTTCTCGACATGCAGGCACACCCCGTGGTCGACGCCGTAGACGTGGCCCTCGATGTCACGCAGAACGTGGCCGCCCTTGCGGTCGGCGTTGTTGATCAGGACGTCGAAGACGGCCATCCGCCGCAGCCGGATGTCGTCGGCGTGCATCAAGACGACCTCGTCGCCCGCGTAGTCGTAGGCCCGCAGCACCGGCAGATAGCCCGGCTCGGGCTTGTTGGCGGGAAACAGGTCGACCAGGTCGGGGCCGGGCCTCGGGTCGGAGTCGGCCGCGTCGCCGGGCTGTTCCACCCACAGTTGCAGCATGCCCGGGCCGGCCGGCCCGTGACGAATCACCGTGTACGGCACGATGTTCCACCCCAACTGCGTCGACACCAGGTACGCGGCAAGTTCGCGACCCGCCAGCGTCCCGTCGGGAAAATCCCACAGCGGGGCTTCACCGGAGATCGGTTTGTAGACGCAGTGCACGATCGACTCGCCGAGCGTGGACTCGCACAAGAAGGTGGCGTTGCTGGCTGAGCGGATGCGTCCGAGGACTGTCAGCTCACCGTTGCGCAACACCTCGCGGTCGTCAGGCCTCGAGTTCATCGTCAGGCCCGAGAAGCGCGCTGCGCCTATAGCCGTTGGCGCGCGCACAGATATGGCCCTCCGGATCCAACGGCTCATCACACAGCGGGCACGGCGGCCGTCCCGCCGAGATGACGCGATTGGAGCGGGTGGCGAACTGCCGCGCCGACTCCGGCGTCAAGAACACGCGAACCGCGTCGGGGCCCTCCTCGGTGTCGTCGAGCACCACCGACGCGTCGAACTCGGCGTCGGTGACCGCGAGCAACTCGACTACCACGGTCTGGGCCTCCGAATCCCAGCCCAGCCCCATGGTTCCGACCCGAAACTCGGCATCCACGGGCGTGATCAGCGGGTTGAGATCCTCGACCTCGGCGGGCTCCGGCGGGACCGGCGTGCCGAACCGCCGATTCACCTCGAGCAGCAGCGCACCGATGCGTTCGGCCAGCACCGCCACCTGCTGCTTCTCCAACACCACCGACACCACCCGGGAATCGTGCACCGCTTGGATGTAGAAGGTGCGGTTTCCGGGTTGGCCGACGGTCCCGGCCACGAAGCGGTCGGGTGTGCGGAAGACGTGGATTGCGCGGGCCATGGCACCTCCAAAATACCGGCTGTTGCCTTCGCCGTGCGATTCGATTGCCCCGCCCCACGTGTTTTAAGCGGAATTAATCGGTCGAGCCGCCGACCACCGCGTCGCTGGACGGCACGACCGCGGCCGGCTGTTCCGTCGGCTGTTCCGTCGGCTGTTCCGTTGGTGCCGCCGGGGACTCGCCGTCGGTCTTCGCCTTCGCCTCGTCCTGGGGCGGTGGCCCGGCCCGCAGCGCCGCGGCCAACTTTGCACCGGTGTGGTTGACGTGCAACACAAACGGACGCAATTCGGTGTATCGGACCACACTCACCGACGCCGGGTCGGCGGTGACCCGTTGGAACGCGTCCAGGTGCATGCCGTACGCGTCGGCGATGACCGCCTTGATGACATCACCGTGAGTGCAGGCCACCCATAGGACGTCGCCGCCGCGTTCCCCGCCGTGCTCTAGGGCCAGCCGTCGATCGTGTTCCCGGATGGCGGCCACGGCGCGGGCCTGCACGTGCGCCAGCCCCTCGCCGCCGGGGAAGACCGCGGCGCTCGGGTGGGCCTGCACGACTTTCCACAGCGATTCGCCGGCCAGCTCGGCGATCTTGCGGCCGGTCCAGTCCCCGTAGTCCACTTCGGCGAGCCGCTCGTCGATGATCGGCTCCAGGCACAGCGCGGCGGCAAGCGGCTCGACCGTGCGGCGGCAGCGCAGCAACGGCGAACTCACCAGCGCGCGGATCGGCAGATCACCGATCCGGTCGATCAGGCCCGCGGCCTGATCGCGGCCCTTGTCGTCGAGGTCGACGCCCTCCGAGCGACCGGCCAGGACGCCGGCGGTGTTGGAGGTGGAGCGACCGTGCCGCAACAGGATGACCGTCATGCCGCGGTGTCCGACCGGGACGTCCGAGACGCTGGGGCAACCACGAACACGACCGTACCCGCTGCGAGCGCGGGCGATGGATCAGCGCGTGCCTAGTGCGCCACCGGCACCGCGTGCGCCACCGAGTCGCGCACGGCGGCGGTCAGGCTCCGCTCGTCCGTGAGGTCGATGTCGACCAGGCTGCGGACCGCGGTGGCGACCACCTCGTCGGCCTGCGGCACCGGCCCGGCGAGGCGCGGCCGGTAAATCTCGACGACGAGCGAGCCGTGCTCGATGTGGAACGCAAAACTGCGCCCATCACCGACTTGTCCATACCCGCTCGCGAAAATTCCTGTCGACATGTCCTCGACAGCAAACTCTTTTTCCGCGAGTTGCCGGTCAACGATGACGGCCATAAGCCGACCATACCTCGCGCGTGGGCCTTGATGCGCGCGACATGGCCATATTGGATGCGAAGGCGTTCCTTAGAGTAGGAAGTCCACAGTCGTTACGCGAGGGAAAATAATTGCTGTCAAGGAAAGTCCGTAATCAAATGGCAGCTCACCGCGGTGCGGTCGGCGTCGCCCTTTTGCTGGCCGCGGTCACGGGATGTTCGTCGAATACATTCAAATCCGCGCCGCCCACCATCGAACCGGCGTCAGCCGCCGTTTCTCCGCCGGAGTCGCAGAACCCGGCCGGCGCGGTGCGACCGCTACCCGCCCGCGCGTCCGCGGCGGCCTTCGACGGCGGCACGCACCGATTGGCCGTGCTGGCGCCGGGCGCCGGCCCGGCGGAGCCGGCCACCGTCACCGTCTTCGACGACCCCCAGGCCCCGCCGCGCGTCATCGACCTGCCGGGACCGGCGAACGCATTGACCGACGACGGCCACGGCACGCTCTTCCTGGCAGCCCGGGGCGGCTATGTCGTGGTCGACCTGGTGACCGGCCACACCGGACAGGTGAACGTGACCGACGCCCAGCAGACCGAATTCACCGCGGTCGCCCAACGGGCCGATGGAAAGCTGGTGTTGGGCAGCGCCGACGGGGCCGTCTACACGCTCGCTTCCCCCGCGCCCGCCGCGCCGACACCCGCCGCCACCGCGACCGTCGCCGGCCGGAGCAAGATCTTCGCACGCGTCGATTGTCTTGCAACGCAAGGGAACACCACCGCGGTCCTGGACCGTGGACAGACCTCCGTGACCACGATCGGCGCCGACGGTCAGGTCCAACAGGCGCTGCGGGCCGGTGAAGGCGCCACCACCATGGCCGCGGACCCGTGGGGCCGCATCCTGGTCGCCGACACCCGGGGTGGCCAGCTACTCGCCTACGGCGTCGACCCGCTGATCCTGCGTCAGGCCTATCCGGTGCCGCAGGCGCCGTACGGCCTGGCCGGCTCGCGCGCATTGGCCTGGGTTTCGCAGACCGCTTCTAATATGGTCATTGGTTACGATCTGTCCACCGGAATTCCCGTCGAAAAGGTGCGTTACCCAACCGTGCAGCAACCGAACTCACTGGCCTTCGACGAAGCGTCGGACACGTTGTACGTGGTGTCGGGGTCCGGTGCGGGGGTGCAGGTGATCGAACACGCGGCGGGTACGCGTTGAGCGCGCCGCGCCGAAGTCAGTTGCCCCCGGGCTGGGACACCGAACTGTCCGACGAATACGAGTGGGTGCCGCTGCGCCTGCCGCCCGAGGTGACCCGGCTCAGCGCGTCCATCCGCCTGTCCATCGAGGCCGAATACCGGGGCTGGGAGTTGACCCGAGTGCGGCTTTACACCGACGGCAGCCGCCGGGTGTTGTTGCGCCGCAAGAAGTCTCGGCTGGACAACCGGCGACCCGACCAGCCGCAACTGTGACGGTGACCCAACCGCGCGAAGGCGTGCTGTACGGCCTTGTGCGACGGCTGTTCTTCCTGGTTCCGCCCGAACGCATCCACACGCTGGTCTTCGCGGTGCTGCGGGGGGCCACCGCCGTCGCCCTGACGCGGCGGCTGTTGCACCGCCTGCTCGCCCCCACCGATCCGGTGCTGGGGAGCACGGTGTTCGGGGCGCGGTTTCCGGGGCCGCTCGGGCTGGCCGCCGGCTTCGACAAGGACGGCAAGGGTTTGCTGACCTGGGGTGCTTTGGGGTTCGGGTACGCGGAGGTCGGAACCGTCACCGCCAACGCGCAGCCCGGCAACCCGCCGCCGCGGATGTTCCGGCTGCCCGCCGACCGCGCCCTGCTGAACCGGATGGGCTTCAACAATCTCGGCGCCGGCGCGCTGGCGATCCAGCTCGCCCGTCACCGTCCCGACATCCCGATCGGGGTCAACATCGGCAAGACGAAGGCCACGCCGGCCGCCGACGCCGTCGAGGACTACCGGGCCAGCGCCCGCCTGGTCGCCCCGCTGGCGTCCTACCTGGTGGTCAATGTGAGCTCGCCGAACACGCCGGGCCTGCGCGACCTACAGGCCGTCGAGTCGCTGCGGCCCATCCTGTCGGCCGTCCTGGCCGAGACGTCGAAACCCGTGCTGGTGAAGATCGCGCCCGACCTTTCCGATGCCGATCTCGACGACATCGCCGACCTGGCCGTCGAGTTGGGGCTGGCCGGAATCGTCGCCACCAACACCACCGTGTCGCGCGACGGCCTGAAGACGCCGGGCGTCGACGCGCTGGGCCCCGGCGGCATCTCCGGACGACCCGTGGCGCGCCGCGCCGCCGAGGTGCTGCGCCGGCTCTACGCCCGGGTCGGCGACCGCCTGGTGCTGGTCAGTGTCGGCGGCATCGAAACCGCCGACGACGCGTGGGAGCGGATCACCGCGGGCGCGTCGCTGCTGCAGGCCTATACCGGCTTCATCTACGGGGGCGGCTTGTGGCCCAAGCGCATTCACGACGGCATCGCCCGCCGGCTCCGCGACGGCGGATTCGCCTCGCTCAGCGACGCGGTCGGGTCGGCGGCGCCGAGGGCCGGCGGCCCGGCGAGTTAGGCCGCCCCCGCTTCGTCGGCATCTTCGTCATCGTCTTCGGCCAGGA
The DNA here is from genome assembly GCF_010731655.1 of Mycobacterium paraseoulense. Classification (NCBI taxonomy): domain Bacteria; kingdom Bacillati; phylum Actinomycetota; class Actinomycetes; order Mycobacteriales; family Mycobacteriaceae; genus Mycobacterium; species Mycobacterium paraseoulense. The sequence goes on from NZ_AP022619.1 coordinate 1,248,378, forward strand.
CCTTCTCGGGGTGGTGGAAGGTGTTGGTCCGCGGCTGTCCACGATCCAGGTGCGGCGGCGGAATCCATTCGGTGTCGCCGTTGGCGCGTCTTCGGGTGGTCCAGCCCTTCTCGAGAAGCCGGTGGTGGGGTCCGCAGGCCAGGGTGAGTTGATCGATATCGGTGCGGCAGGTGCTGGCCCAATCGTCGACGTGGTGGACTTCGCAGTAGTAGCCCGGCACATCACAACCCGGATGGGAGCAGCCACGATCCATGGCGTACAACACAATTCGCTGGCCGGGTGAGGCCAAACGCTTGCCGTGATACAAGGCGAGCGGTTCGCCCCTGTCGAAGACGGCCAGGTAGTGGTGGGCGTGGCGGGCCAGGCGGATCACGTCGGACATCGGCAAGATGGTGCCCCCGCCGGTCAAGCCCTTGCCTGCGGCGGCTTCCAGCTCGGTCAGCGTGGTCGTCACGACGATGGATGCCGGCAATCCGTTGTGTCGGCCCAGTTCGCCGCTGGCCAGCATCGCGCGCAGGGCGGCGTTGAGGCCGTCGTGATTGCGCTGGGCGGAACTGCGGGTATCGCGCTCGATGGCTTCTTCGGACGCGGCGCCGTCGACCACCGGCGCCTCGTCGCCGGGGTTGCACATCCCGGGGGCGGCCAGCTTGGCCAGCACCGCCTCCCAGCTGGCGCGCGCCTCGGGGGTTAGCCACCCGCTCAGGCGCGACATACCGTCGGCCTGATGGTTGCCCAGCACCAGCCCCCGTGCCCGCGCCCGGTCCGCGTCGGTGTAATTGCCGTCGGGGTTGAGGCAGTCCATCAGGCGGCGGGCCAGCTTGGCCAGTTGATCCGGGCGATACCGAGTGGCCTCGGAGGCCAGGTGTTTCTCGGCGTGCTCGCGCGTTTCAATGTCGACCAATTCCGGCAGCTGGCGAAAAAGCCGCCGGATCATCGCCACATGGTCCGACCCGATGGCCCCGTCGCGCTGGGCCGCCGCGGTGGCGGGCAAAACCGGTGCCAACGGCTCACCGGAAAGCGCCCGCCGCGGGCCCAGCTCGGCGGCCTCGGCGACGCGGCGGCTGGCCTCCCCCCGAGTGATGTGCAGCCGGTCGGCCAGCGCCCAGCTCAGCTTGCCGCCCAGCTCGGCGGAATCAGCCTGCTCGGCAACCTGATTGATGAGTTGATGACTTGGCACTTGCAGCCGGCGCGTCTCGCACTCGAACATCTCCAACAACCGCAACCGCTCCGGATTGGTCAGCGGGTCATACGAATGCCCCTGGAAGCGGGAGACCACCGCGCGCAACGCGTCGACGTCGTGCTGAATCGCCTCACGGTCGGTCACAGCCATGTCCGCCGCCTAACTGGCCACACGAACGGGCTGCTCAGCTCATAGATCAATGCATCCAGCCGATCCAACGCCGCCTCGAACTGATAAAGCAGGGCGGCTATGCGGCCGTAAGCATCACTCGAACGCATGTTCGAATAGTACGCCCGGCCACCGACAGAAAATCCGGGCCGCGGCCCCGCGCCTACTTCTGCTCGTAGACGCCGTGAATGACGGCGCGCGCGATCGCGTGCTGGAACAGGTTGAAGCCCAGGTACGCGGGGCTGGCATCCTCGCTGAGGTCCAGCTTGTCCACGTCCACGGCGTGCACGGCGATGTAGTACCGGTGCGGCCCGTGACCCGGCGGCGGCGCGGCGCCGATGTAGCGGCGCATGCCCGCGTCGTTGACCAGCGTCAGCGCGTCGCCGGGCAGGTCACTCCCATCCCCCGCGCCCGCGGGAAGTTCGGTGACGTCGGCCGGCAGGTTGGCCACCGCCCAGTGCCAGAACCCCGAGGCCGTCGGCGCATCGGGGTCGTAGACGGTGACGGCGAAGCTGCGCGTCTCCCCCGGAAACCCCGACCAGCTCAACTGCGGGCTGACGTCTTCTCCGCCCGCGCCCATGATTCCGCTGACCTGCGGCATGGCCAGCGCCTGGCCGTTGGCGATCGATTCCGACGTCAGGGTGAACGACGGCAGCTTCGGCAGCGCGGCGTACGGGTCGGGCGCGGTGCTCATGGGCGATCCTCTCGTTGCGTGTCGTGTCTTCAGCAGTGTGTCAGGAAGTGTGCCAGCACATCGGTGCCGAACCTCAGCGCATCCACGGGTACCCGCTCGTCGACCCCATGGAACAACGCGGTGAAATCGAGGTCCGGCGGTAACCGCAGCGGGCTGAAACCAAAACAGCGAATCCCCAAGCGCGCGAAGGCTTTCGCGTCGGTACCACCGGAAAGCATGTAGGGCACCGTGCGGCCATCCGGGTCCAGCGCCAGCACGGCGGCGTTCATCGCGTCGACCAGGTCGCCGTCGAAGCTGGTTTCATACGACGAGAAGTCCTTGATCCACTCGCGGCTCACGTCCGGGCCCAGCAGCTCGTCGACCTCGGCCTCGAACGCCGCCTTGCGCCCCGGCAGGATCCGGCAGTCGATCACCGCTTCGGCAGTCGCCGGGACGACGTTGGCCTTGTACCCGGCCTTGAGCATCGTCGGGTTCGCGGTGTCGTGCAGCACGGCCTTGAGCATGCGGGCCATGGGGCCGAGCTTCTCGATCGCTCCCGCCAGGTCGCCCGAGTCGACGTCGAACGTCAGCCCGGTCTCGTCCCCGACGGCGGCCAGGAACTGGGCGACGGTGTCGGTCAGCACGAGCGGAAACTGGTGCCGGCCCAGCCGGGCGACCGCCTCGGCGACGGCGGTGACGGCGTTCTGGTCATGCACCATCGACCCATGCCCGGCCGGACCTCGGGCGGTCAGCCGCATCCACGACAAACCCTTCTCCGCCGTCTCGATCAGATAGAGCCGGCGTTCACCCCCGTCTCGGCGCGGCACGGTCAGCGAGAACCCGCCGACTTCGCCGATCGCCTCGGTGATGCCCTCGAACAGGTCGGGGCGGTTGGCGACCAGCCATTGCGCCCCGAAGCTGCCGCCGTGTTCCTCGTCGGCGAGGAAGGCGAAGACCAGATCGCGCGGCGGCACGATCCCGGCCCGCTTCAACTGCCGGGCCACCACGATCATCATGCCGACCATGTCCTTCATGTCGACCGCGCCGCGGCCCCAGACGAAGCCGTCCTTGATTGCGCCCGAAAACGGGTGCACGCTCCACTCGGCCGGCTCGGCCGGCACCACGTCGAGATGCCCGTGGATCAGCAGCGCCCCGCGCGAGCTGTCGGCGCCCGCGAGGCGGGCGATCACGTTGCCCCGGCCCGGCGCGCCTGACTCGACATATTGCGGCAGGTAGCCGACCTCGGCGAGCTGCTCGGCCACCCACTGCGCGCACTCGGCCTCGCCCCGCGTCGTCTCCGGCTCCCCGGTGTTCGTGGTGTCGAACCGGATCAACCTGCTGACGACCTCGACCACATCGTCACTCGGGTCGGTCGGGAACTCGGTCTGGGCGGTCACAACCACCTTTCCTACCATTGCGGAGGCCGCTCGGCTCGGTGCTGAGCGGCCCGACTGGATTGGGTCCGCGTGCGACAATCCGATAGCCTTAGCTGCCAACCCATGCGGTTGGTCTTGTCCGAGTGGCGGAATGGCAGACGCGCTAGCTTGAGGTGCTAGTGCCCTACTAATGGGCGTGGGGGTTCAAGTCCCCCCTCGGACACGCGTGGTGCAGGCCCGCTTCCCGCCTCGAGAGGCGGCTCTGCCGAAGTCCATGCGACGGGGTCGAGAAGTGGCTCCTCCGCTGCTCTTTCGACGCGCGGCCACCCCGGCCGCGGCGCGAACGAACCTCTCCCCCAACCCACTCCGCGTACAGTCGGGGTATCAGCCGAAACCGGATTCTCCGTTGACAGGTCAACCGCATGCATGATGGTGCCCACGTAGGCGTCGAGAGTGACCTTGACGCCTTGTGGGCGGCGGTGCCGTGCCCCACGCTGCTCCTCGATCGCGAGGGGATCGTGCGGGCACTGAGCGGGTCGGCCGAATCGCTGTTGCCCGGCGCGCTGCAGGGCGCCCGGATCGACGAGTCGGTCGATTGGCTGTGGCGGGCCCACGATCGTCTCGTCCACATCGCGCCCGATTCGGTCAACCGGGACGCGTCCGTCGCCTCGGGAAGCGTGGGCGGCCGCAAATTCGACGCCCACGCCGCGGTGCTGCCCAGCGGCGAGGTGGCGTGGTCGCTGGTCGAGGACACCGGCCAGCTGTTGCGCGACGCGCAGGAAGCGCTCGCGCGGGAGCAGCAGCGCGCGGCGATCCTGCTGGAAACGTCGTCGGTGTTGACGGCGTCGCTGAACGTGGACCGCTGCCGGGAGGCGACCGTTCAGATGGCCGCCCGGCACCTGGCCGACGCGGCGGCGCTGGTGGCGCCCACGGGCCGCGGGCGGCGGCTGCCGGTGTTCTACAGCGGCGCAGCCGGCGTGGTGGAGCAGTCCAGTGTCGACGCCGACCCCGCGGACATCGCGGGGCTGAGCGAGGCGCTACACGGATTCCCGCCCGTCTCCTCCGGCTGGATCGACCCGGTGACGGTACCGGACTGGCTTGTCCCACACCATTTCTCGGGCGCCGTCGGGTCCGTGATGATCCTGGCGCTGCCGGGCCACGGCGTCTCAGCGGGGGCGCTGGTGTTGCTGCGACGCGCCGATCGCCCGGTCTACAGCGCTGACGATGAGCTTTTCGCCGGGTTGTTCGCCGCCCGGGCCGGGGCAGCGCTGTCCGCCGCACGGCTCTACGCCGAGCAGGCCGCCATCACCCGCACGCTGATGCGTGACCTGCTACCTCCGCCGCTGCACGGGTTGCACGGCATCGAATTCGCCGGCGGATACCGGGCATCGAAGGACTACGAGGTCGTCGGAGGCGACTTCTACGACTTTCATCCCGCCGCGCGCCCCGAAGACGAGACGCTGGTGGTGCTGGGCGACGTGTGCGGGAAGGGGTTAGAGGCCGCCGTGATGACCGGCAAGATCCGCAACACGCTGCAGGCCCTGACCCCGCTGGCGCAGGACCACGAGGGTGTGCTCACGCTGCTCAACCGCGCCATGTTGTCGTCGGACCACACGCGGTTCGCCACGTTGGTCCTGGCCTCGGTCGCGCACCGGGACGGGCAGGTGGCGCTGCGGCTGACCTGCGCCGGGCATCCGCCCCCGCTGATCGTGCGCGACAACGGGCAGGTGGAAGAGGCCGACACCAAGGGCACCCTGGTCGGCGCCCTGGAGCGCATCACCGTGCAGTCTTTCGAGACCTCCCTCGCGCCGGGCGAAACCTGCCTGCTGTACACCGATGGGATCACCGAGGCGCGCGGCGGTCCCTACGGCGACGACTTCTTCGGTGAGCAGCGGCTGGCGGCCTCGCTCACCGGATGTGCCGGGCTCCCGGCCGAAGCGGTCGTCGAACGCGTCCTGATGCTGGCCGCGCAATGGGTGGGGCAGCGCGTGCACGACGACATCGCGGTGGTGGCCATCACCGCCCCGCAGCGGACCCACCTCAGCGCCGTCGACGGCCACACCCGGGGCAGGTACGTGGCATGAGGCCCCACGACACCGACATGGCTGCGTCCCAGGCCACCGGCGCCGACGAACTCGTTGTCCGCGAACGGCTTTGGGGCGCCCTGGCCGACCGCGACGAGTACGCGGCGGCGGCCACGGTGTTCGCCGCGATGGATGCGGGCATGACGCCGGAGGACGTGCTGCTGCAGGTGATCGCCCCCGTCCAGCACAAGGTCGGCACCGAGTGGGCCGCCAACCGCATCAGCGTCGCGCAGGAACACGCGGCGACCGCCATCAACGATCGCGTCATCGCCGCGCTGGCCCATCACCCCGCCGGCAAAGTCCAGGGCGGCGGCGGTCGAGTCACTTTGGCCTGCGTGGACGGCGAGTGGCACGCTTTGCCCGCCCGGCTGCTGGCCGAGGTTCTGCGGTTGCGCGGCTGGCAGGTCGACTTCCTGGGGGCGCAGGTCCCGACCCCGCACCTGATCGCCCACGTGCACCAGCACGGCCCCGACGTCGTGGCGCTCTCCTGCTCGATTCCCACCCGGCTGCCCAACGCGCACGCCGCGATCGTCGCGTGCCAGTCCGCCGGGTTCCCGGTCCTGGCCGGCGGCGCGGCCTTCGGCCGCGACGGCCGCTTCGCCCGCAGGCTCGGCGCCGACGCCTGGGCCCCCGACGCCCGCACCGCCCACGAACGACTGACTCGCGGATTCCCCGCCGTCCGGCGCATTCCCAACCGCCAGCCGGTCGATGACTTGCCGCACCTGGTCGACCAGGAATTCACCATGGTGAGCCGGAGCGCGGCGCAACTGGTCAAGACCACCGTCGCCGATTTGGAGGACCGCTTTCCCGCCATGCGCGCCTACTCCACGCAGCAGCACCAGCGCACCGTCGAAGACATCGCCCACATCGTGGACTTCCTCACCGTGAGCCTGTATACCGACGACGACGCGTTGTTCACCGACTTCATCACCTGGACCGCCGACATCCTCACCGCGCGCGGCGTTCCGGCGGCGTCGCTTCACCCGGCGCTGGATTTGCTGGCGGTGCAACTCAAGGAGTTTCCCCGCAGCCTGCGTCTACTGCGAGCAGCAAACGATGCCCTCACCACCGTCGCAGAGCCTGGAGCGTCGGCATGAACCTCTCCCTGAACGTCGCCACGACGGGGCCGTCGGCCCGCCTGCAGATCTCCGGCGACCTGGTGTACGAAACCGTGGACGCCATGGTCGCCGCCGTCGGTCGGCTGCTCAGCCAACGACCGGCCCCGGCGCACCTTCATCTCGACCTCTCCGGGCTGGCGTTCTGCGACTCCGCCGGCCTGTCCGGCCTGCTCCTCGTCCATCGCCAGAGCTCTCAGGCGGGCGTGCGCCTGCACCTGGACCATCGGCCGCTATTCCTTGACCGCATCCTGGACGTCACCGGCACGTTCGACCACCTCGTCGCCGCGTCCGACCCCGAGTCGGGCACGTCGAGCGCGGACCGGCGCGGCGAGAACGCTCCGGGACAGACGCGGGTTCGCTGACCGGCGCGGGGCCGCTACGAAGCCGTAGGCTGGATTGCGACCGATGACACCCGACGGATTTCTCCGGCACTCTGCGACGCGCACGTTCGGCGACCGTCGCGAGGCGGGTCGCGCGCTGGCCGAACAGCTGATGTCCTACCGCGACCGGGACGACGTGCTGGTCTTCGGCCTGGCCCGCGGCGGCGTGCCGGTGGCCGGGGAGGTCGCCGCGGCCCTGCACGCCCCGCTGGATGTGTTCCTGGTCCGCAAGCTCGGGGTGCCGCGCTGGTCGGAGCTCGCGATGGGCGCGCTAGCCAGCGGCGGCGGGGTCGTGATGAACGACGACGTGGTGTCCAGCCTGCGGATCACCGACGAGCAGGTGCGCGAGGTGATCGAGAGCGAGACGGCCGAACTCGCCCGCCGCGAGGACGCGTACCGAGGCGGTCGCCCGCCGGCCGACCCGCGCGGCAAGGTGGTGATCGTGGTGGACGACGGCATTGCCACCGGCGCCAGCATGCTGGCCGCCGTCCGGGCGGTGCGGGCGTCGGCTCCGAAGTCCGTCGTCGTCGCGGTCCCGGTGGGACCCGCGTCGACCTGCCGCGAGCTCGCGCTCGAGGCCGACGAAGTGGTTTGCGTGACGATGCCGCCGGGGTTCGAGGCCGTCGGCCAGGTGTACGCCGATTTTCACCAGGTCAGCGACGACGAGGTGCGTCAGGCGCTCGCCACTGCGACCGGCTGAGTGCTACTTGGCGGCCTCGTCGCCGCGGCCCTCCGCCGACACCGCAGACTGTTCCGTCGCCCCGGATTGTGAGTCCGTGCCGGGCTCCCCGGACGATTCGTAGCCGCCCTCCTGCGAGGCGTCCTCGGGATAGTCGACGGCCTCTTCACCGGCGCCGTCCTGGTCCTGGACCTCGGCCTCGTGCTGGGCTGCGCCGCCCGCGTCCCGCCGCTGCCGCTCCTGCAACGCGTCGATGATCAACAGCACGACGCCGAGCACGCTGGCGCCGATGCACACCCAGGCCACCAACTCGTTGCTCGTGACGACGGCGAACACCAACGCGACGAGCCCGACCAGGGCCAATACCAGCGCAATGATCAGCATCGGTCATCCTCCAAGCGACGAGCGGGACAGCCAGTTCGTGTGCAGATCCAGTGTGCCAACCGCGCAGCTTGGCGAGTCTCCCGGCACGCCTGTGAGGCTAGTTGTTACCCCGGTTGAATTGCTCGAACCCGCCGGCGTCGGCGCTGGAGTCGACGGGAGCCGCCGATCCGCGCTGGCCGAGCTCCTCCAGCTGCGATTCCAGGTAGGTCTTGAGCCGAGTCCGGTACTCGCGTTCGAAGGTGCGCAGCTGCTCGAGGCGGCCTTCCAGGACCGTGCGCTGCTGGTTGATCGTTCCCATGATCTCGGAATGCTTGCGCTCGGCGTCGGCCTGCAGGGCGTCGGCCTTTTCCTGGGCCTGGCGCAGCTGGGTCTCGGAGCGGGTTTGCGCATCGGCGAGCATGGCGTCGGCGCGCTGCCGGGCCTCGGTGACCGTGGTCTCGGCGGTCTGGCGGGCCTCGGTGAGGATCTGGTCGGCGTTGGCGCGGGCATCGGCCAGCATCTTGTCGGACTCGGCCTTGGCGGTGCTGGTCAGCCGGTCGGCGGTGTCCTGGGCCAGGCTCAGCACCCGGGCGGCCTTCATGGCCTGTTCCTCGTTGCTGGCCCCCGGTGCCGCGGGAGCGGCCGGGGCGGCCACCGGCGCCGCCTTGGGCGCCGGCTCCGGCTCGGGGACGGGAATCGCCTGGGTGGGCGCGGCGGCGGGGGCGGCGCTGGCGCCACCGCCGGCGGCAAGTTCGTGGTCCAGCTCCTCGATGCGCTGGCGCAGATCGCTGTTCTCTTCGATGAGCCGGGTCAGCTCCGCCTCCACCAGATCGAGAAAGGCGTCGACCTCGTCTTCGTTGTAGCCCCGCTTGCCGATCGGTGGCTTACTGAACGCCACATTGTGGACGTCGGCTGGTGTAAGCGGCATTGTTTCGTCCCCTCAAGTTCCTGTCTAACGTTCTGGAAAGTGTAGAACGCAGTGGTAGCCGTCGTGCAACTGCCGTCCATCCTGTCACACCAGGCGCGACCGTTGCTGTTGAGGCCAATAAATAAGAACCAATTTCAAACACTGAGGGCAATAAAATCGGAAACCTTAGAATTTTTAAATCGCAGGCGCCAAACCGAAGCTAAAACGTGGCCGAACCGTCGCCGGCCCGGAAGGTGGCGCCGCGCCGGGCGGCTCAGGCCGCGGCCCCGAATGCCAGTTGCATGCCGATGAACGCGACCAGCAACAGCACCATGATGGACAGGTCGAAGCGGACGGCCCCGATGGTGAGTTGCGGGATCAGCCGGCGCAGCAGCTTCACCGGAGGGTCGGTGATCGACATGATGATCTCGAGGATCACCACCGTGATGCCGGTGGGATGCCAGTCACGGCTGAACGAGCGGATGAACTCGACGACGACCCGGGCGATGAGCAGCAGCCAGAAGATGAACAGCGCAAACCCAAGGATCTGAAAGAACAGCACCAACTGAACAGCCCCGACCTTACCGATGAGATGTCAAGCGCCGCGGGCTTGCGCGGCGCCTGCCAGCGTACCGACTCCGGGGCCCGGCCCACATCTCAGCCGGCCCAGCCACCGGGGACCACCGGAACGGCGCCGCCGACCCAGGGCTACCGGTAGGGGTTATTGCTCAGCGTTATTGGTAAGCGTAGAAGCCGGTTTCGGCGATCCGCCGACGCTCCTCCGGGGACACATCGACGTCGGCGGGCGAGAGCAGGAACACCTTGGTCGCCACCTTGTCGAAGGAGCCGCGCAGCGCGAAGGCGAGGCCGGCCGCGAAGTCGACGAGGCGCTTCGCGTCGGCGTTGTCCATCGACACCAGGTCCATGATGACCGGGGTGCCGTCGCGGAACCGCTCGCCGATGGTGCGGGCCTCGCTGTAGTCCTTCGGCCGCAACGTGGTGATCTTCGAGAGCGGGTGACCCTCCTCGAACATCATCGCCATCCGGCGCGGGTCCATCGCCAGCGCGCCGCGGGTGGAGTTGCGCAGCCAGGACCCGAACCGGGGCCTGCCCATCTCGGGCCGCTCGAACTCGCGCGGGTGGACGGCGCCGTAGCGCGGCTCGTCCCCGTAACCGCCGCGGTAGCCGCCGGGCAGCGGGTAGTCGGCGGGCTCGCGGGGGTCGTCGTAGTCGCGCCCCTCGTAACGCCCCTCGAGGCGTCCATAGCCGTCGTCGAAACGCGCCCGCGGGAAACCGCGGGAGGGAGCGGCGTGGTCGTCGTAATACTCGTCGTCGTAGTCGTCCATCGGGGCCATACCGAAATAGGCCTTGACTTTGTGCAGTGTGCTCATTGCGTTGACCCCTTCTAGCCCCTGATGCTGGTGTCAGTGATGAAGATGTGACTACAGTGACTTAATACGGTGACGGTAGCGGCCGTGGGCCCAATAGCGCGGTACCGACACGCACACATGTGGAACCGTGTTTGACGGCGACTTCGAAATCGTCGGACATGCCCGCGGACAGGCCGACGGCGTTCGGATGCGACTCGAGAACGCGCAGGTGCTCGGTGCGCAGGCGCGCGAAGGCCGCTTCCGGGTCCGATCCCAGCGGCGGGATCGCCATCAGCCCGGCCAGTTCCAGGTGCTTGGACTCCTCGGCCCGGTCGCACAACTCGTCGACCGCACCCGGCGTCGAGATGTCGACGCCGCCGCGCGAATCGTCGCCATCGAGGCTGATCTGGATGTAGATCCGCATCGAGTCGGCGCGGCGACCCTCGGCCAGGGCCGCCGACACCCCCCGATCGAGGGCGCCGATGAGCTGCGCGCTGTCGACCGAGTGGGCGGTGTGCGCCCACCGCGCGACCGAGCGGGCCTTGTTTCGCTGAATGTGGCCCACCATGTGCCAGCGCAGGCCCGGCGCGTCCGCCCGCGCAGAGGCCGCCAAGAGTTTGGTGACTTCGCTCACTTTCGCCGACGCTTCCTGATCACGCGATTCGCCGACGGCGCGGCAACCCAATCGGGACAAAGTCACGACATCGGTTGCTGGAAAGAATTTGGTAATGGGCAGAAGTTCGATTTCCCCGACATTGCGACCCGCCGCTTCCGCGGCCGCCGCAAGGCGCGAGCGCACGGCCGCTAATGCGTGCATCAATTCCGTTTCACGGTCGCCCCCGGCTGGCATGTCTACCGCCATCGCGGTCACTCCATCCACACCAACGAGGCCAGCCGCCCGGTCGGCGCGTCCCGGCGGTGGCTGAACAGGCTCGGCTCGGCCACCGTGCACCGCGGGTCGACGTCGATGGCCGTGACGCCCAAACACTTTAACTGACAAGCGATTCCGGCCCGAAGGTCGAGTCCGGGGGTGCCGGCCGTGGTCGTGGTGCGGCTGCCGGGCAGCGCGGCCTCCACCTCGTCGGCCATGGCCGCGGGCACCTCGTAGTTGCGCCCGCTGACCGCCGGACCCAGCAGGGCCGAGATGTCCCCGGCGTGCGCGCCCAGGGCGAGCATCACCTCCACGGTGCGGGACACCACCCCCAGCTGCGCCCCGACGCGACCGGCATGAACCGCCGCGGCCACGCCCGCGCGCGCGTCGGCCAGCAGCACCGGCACGCAGTCGGCGGTCACCACCGCCAGCGCCAGCCGCGGGGTGGTGGTCACCAGCGCATCGGTGCCCACCTTTCCACCGACCGCGGTGCGCTGTGGCCCGTCGACCACCTCGACCCGGTCGCCGTGGACCTGGTTCATCCACACCACGCGGTCGGGCCCGAGGCCGATGGCGGTGGCGAGCCGGTGTCGGTTGGCGGACACCGCCGCCGGGTCGTCACCGACGTGGTCGCCCAGGTTGAAGGACTCGAACGGTGGGCCCGAGACACCGCCCGCGCGGGTGGTGGTCACCCGCCGGATGCGCACGCTCACATGTTCAGTATCCGGACCGCACTCACTGCCTGAGGGCAACGCCATCCGGCCCCCATTTTTCGTGGCCGGTTTGTCGCGCACTGGCAAGCGAATCGAGACCCTCAGCGGCGCATGAACGGCGGCACGTCGACGTCGTCGTCGTCGCCGCCGATGTTCAGCGTGGCGCCGTTGGTTGGGACCGGCACGCTGACGGCGTCGACGGGTTCGAACAAGGTAGAGGTGAGCTTGCCGGCCTTCGCCGACTCGATCCGGTGCGCCCCGGGCTTCTCGCCGGCCGTGCCGCCGACGACGGGCCTGCGGCCGGAACCGACCGCGTCGAAGCCGGCGGCGATCACGGTGACGCGCACCTCGTCGCCCAGCGAGTCGTCGATGACGGTGCCGAAGATGATGTTGGCGTCCTGGTGGGCGGCGTCCTGCACCAGCGACGCCGCCTCGTTGATCTCGAACAGGCCCAGGTCGCTGCCGCCGGCGATCGACATCAGCACGCCCTGTGCGCCCTCCATCGACGCCTCCAGCAGCGGCGAGTTGATCGCGATCTCGGCGGCCTTGAGCGAACGTCCCTCGCCGCGGGCCGACCCGATGCCCATCAGCGCGGTGCCGGCCCCGGACATGATGCCCTTGACGTCGGCGAAGTCGACGTTGATCAGACCGGGCGTGGTGATCAGGTCGGTGATGCCCTGCACGCCGTTGAGCAGCACCTCGTCGGCGCTGCGGAACGCGTCCATCAGGGACACCGCGGCGTCGCCCATCTGCAGCAGCCGGTCGTTGGGGATGACGATCAGGGTGTCGCAGCTCTCGCGCAGCGAGGCGATGCCGGCTTCGGCCTGATTGCCCCGCCGCTTGCCCTCGAACGAGAACGGCCGGGTGACCACGCCGACGGTCAGCGCGCCCAGCTTACGGGCGATGCTGGCGACCACGGGTGCGCCCCCGGTGCCCGTCCCGCCGCCCTCGCCGGCGGTGACGAACACCATGTCCGCACCGCGGAGCAGCTCCTCGATCTCGTCCTTGGCGTCCTCGGCGGCCTTGCGACCGACCTCCGGGTCGGCGCCGGCGCCCAGCCCGCGGGTGGAGTCGCGGCCGACGTCGAGTTTGACGTCGGCATCGCTCATCAACAGCGCCTGCGCGTCGGTGTTGATCGCGATGAACTCCACGCCCTTGAGGCCCTGCTCGATCATCCGGTTCACGGCGTTGACACCGCCGCCACCGATACCCACGACCTTGATGACGGCCAGGTAGTTATGCGGGGGGGTCATCATTCGGTTTCCTCCCTGATGGGCTCAAGTTCTTCGCGACGGGGTTTCTCCCGAACGTTCGCGGTCCGCCCTGGCAAACCCTCAACCTCAACCATAGAGTTAGAGTTATGTCAAGTAGTTCCGCGCAACCAGAACGGTATGGGCACGGCGCGCGCGAACCCCGCAGGCGCGCCGACGCGCGGCTCGCAAATTTTTTCTGTTGCCGACGTCACACGCGGGTCGCCGCGGGCTTCGCTACTTCACCGTGGGCAGGTCGGGGCTGGAGACGTCGTAGGTCCGCCCGGGCTGGGTCAGCAGCGCCGCCAGCTTCTCGGCCTTCTCGTCGGTGCGATCGGTCGTCCCCCAGATGACCACGCGGCCATCGCCCAGCGTGAGCGTGATCGAGGCCACCGAGGGGGCCGCGACCCGGGCCACCTGGCCCGCGACCTCGGGCCGCAGCGCCGTCAGCACCTGGAGCGCGGCCTTGGTCGCCGGGTCGTTGGGGCCGGGATTGGCGACGTCGAGGTAGGGCAGCGCCGGCGGCGGCGGCCCGGTCGCGAAGTCGACGCCGTCGTGGTCGAACAGGTGCGGACCGTCCGGAAAGTCCTTCACGGCCACCGGAACTCGCTCGACGATGGTGATACGCAGCGCCGACGGATACTGGCGCTGCACCCGCGCGCTGGCCACGCGCCGGATCGCCGCCACCCGGTCGGCGACCTGGTTGGTGTTGATCTGCAGCAGCGGCGTCCCGGGCCGCACCCGCGCCGCGTCGAGCACCTCTTCGCGGGTCACCTCCCCCGTGCCGACCACGACGATGCTGCGGGCCGACATCGCGGGGGTGAAATACAGGGTCAACGCGAGGCCGATGCCGACGACGACCAGCAGCACCGTGACCAACAGCATCTTCAAGCCACGAACCACGCCGCGCGCGACGGGTTTGGGCTCGTCGACCGCGCGCCCGCTGACCCGGCGTTTGGCCTCCCGCCGGGCTTCCTCGATGGCCGTGGCGCGCGCCTGCGCGGCGCGGCGTTCCGCCCGTTCGCGGCGCGCCCGCCGGCGCGGCCCCTCGAATTCGTCCGCGGGCGCCTGCTTTTCGGCCTCGGGTCCTCCGACGAACAGCGGCTCGGTGACGGCCTCCCCGGCGTCGGCCGGCTGGCCCACCACGCCCAGATTGCCCGGCTCCGGGCCGTCCGTCGGCGTCGCGTCGTTGGGCCGCGTCATTGCCGCACTCCCGGCCGGCCGGGTGCGCTGCGGTTGTCCCGGATCCGCAGCGCGGTCACGATCTCGGGCCCCAACAGGGTGACGTCACCCGCGCCCATCGTGACGATCACGTCGCCGGGGCCGGCGGCCGCCGCCACCTGCTCGGCGACCGCGGAGAAGTTGGGCAGGTAGCGCACCGGCGCGGTGACGTGCTCGGCGACGCTGGCGCCGCTGACGCCGGCCAGCGGTTGCTCGCGGGCGCCGTAGACGTCGAGGACGAACACCTCGTCGGCGGCATCGAGCGCACGGCCGAATTGTGCAGCGAATTCCTTTGTGCGCGAATACAAATGGGGTTGAAAGACCACCAGGCTGCGCCCGCCGCCACTCTGCTCGAGGAGCGTGCGGACCGCGGCCAGCGTGGCGCTGATCTCGGTGGGATGGTGGGCGTAATCGTCGAAGACGCGCACCGACCCGGCGTTGCCGACCAGTTCGAACCGGCGGCGCACCCCCTCGAATCCGGCCAGCCCGTCGAGCACCGCGTCGACCGAGGCGCCGATCTCGATCGCCGCCAGCAGCGCGCCCAGCGCGTTGAGCGCCATGTGCCGCCCGGGCACCGACAGCCGCATCGCGCGGGGATACGGTTCCGGGTCCAGGTCCGGGGCGAGCTGGATGTGCGCGACCGCTTCGGTGCCCTGCTGCTCCCAGGACAGCAGGGTCGCGGCGTTGCCTTCATCCGGCGTGGACCCGTACCGCAGCACCCGGATCCCCAGCTCCGCGGTGCGTTCGGCCAGCGCGGCCGCGCCCGGATCATCGACGCACACCACCAGCGCTCCCCCGGGCGCGAGCCGCTCCACGAAGGCGTCGAACACCCCGAGGTAGGCGTCGGCGCTGCCGTAGAAGTCCAGGTGATCGGTCTCGATGTTGGTGACCACCGCGACGTCGGGCGTGTATTCCAGCAGCGAGCCGTCGCTTTCGTCGGCCTCGGCGACGAAGCAGTCACCGCTGCCGTGGTGCGCGTTGGTGCCGGCCTCCCCCATCTCGCCGCCGACCGCGAAGGACGGGTCGCGTCCACAGTGCTGCAACGCCACGATCAACATCGACGTCGTCGTGGTCTTGCCGTGGGTCCCGGTGACCATCAGCGTGGTGCGCTCGTCCATCAGCCTGGCCAGGACCGCGGGCCGCAGGATCACCGGGATGCCGCGCCGCCGGGCTTCGACGAGCTCGGGGTTGGTCTTCGGGATGGCGGCGTGGGTCGTGATGACCGCGGTGGGGCCGCCGGGCAACAGGTCGAGCGACGACGCATCGTGGCCGATGCGGATCGAGGCGCCCCGGGCCCGCAACGCGTGCACGCCGCGCGACTCCTTGGCGTCCGACCCGGACACCAGCGCGCCGCGGTCCAGCAGAATCCGGGCGATGCCCGACATGCCGGCTCCCCCGATGCCCACCATGTGCACCCGCTGCAGCTCGGGCGGCAGCTGTCCGGCGGTCACCGCCGCCCTCCCTCCGCTGCCTTCCTGGCGATGTCCAGAGCAGCCTGTGCCACGTGGCGCGCCGCGTCGGGATGCCCCACGCGCGCGGCGGCCGTCGTCATCGCCGCCAACCGCGGCGGGTCGTTGAGCAGCCCGGCCACCTCGCGAGCGACCAACTGCGGCGTCAGCGCGGCATCGGCGACCACCATGCCGCCCCCGGCGTTGACCACCGGCAGCGCGTTGAGCCGCTGCTCGCCGTTGCCGATCGGCAGCGGCACATAGATGGCCGGCAGGCCGACCGCCGAGACCTCGGCGACGGTCATGGCGCCGGACCGGCAGATCGCCAGGTCGGCGGCGGCGTAGGCCAGGTCCATCCGGTCCAGGTAGGGCACCGCCACGTAGGGCGGCTCGCCGGGGCGGGGTTCGCGCAGCTCGAGAGAGTTTTTCGGGCCGTGCGCGTGCAGCACCGACACGCCCGCGGCGGCCAGGTCGGCGGCCGCCGCGGACACCGCCCGGTTCAACGACACGGCGCCCTGAGACCCGCCGAAGACCAGCAACACCCGCGCGTCGTCGGCGAAGCCGAAGTGCCTGCGCGCCTCGGCGCGCAGGGCCGCGCGGTCCAGCGAGGTGATGGCCGCCCGCACCGGCACCCCCACCACCTCGGCGCGCGGCAACCCGCAATCGGGTACCGCGGAGAGCACCCGGTCGGCGCGGCGGGCGCCGATCCGGTTGGCCAGCCCGGCGCTGGCGTTGGCCTCGTGGATCAGCACCGGGACGCGGCGCCTGCGGCCGAGACCGCGGGGGATCCCGCGGGCCGCCAGGTACGCCGGCAGCGCCACATATCCGCCGAAACCGATGATGACGTCGGCGTCGACCGCGTCGAGCACGGCGCGGGTCTCCCGGACCGCGCGCCACACCCGTGGGGGCAGCCGCGCCAGGTCGCCGCTGGGCTTGCGCGGCAGCGGCACCGGCGTGATCAGCTCGAGGTGGTAGCCCCGCTGGGGCACCAGCCGGGTCTCGAGGCCGCGGTGGGTGCCCAGCGCCGTGATCCGCACCTGCGGGTCGAGCGCGCTGAGCGCGTCGGCCACGGCCATCGCGGGCTCGACGTGGCCGGCGGTGCCGCCGCCGGCCAGGACGACCGACAGCGGCTTAAAAGCCGACAACGCGGCACCGGCGGGCTGGGGACTTGTCCCCCGCCCGCCGGTCGGCTTGCTGACCGTGTGGTTCACCCGTAACGCTGACCTTCCAGTGCGCGAGCGCGCCGTGGTTGACGCTGGCCGGCTCGCCGACTGGCGGAGCGCTGGCCAGATCCATGATGCACCGCCGCGCGGGCCGGCCGTGCGGCTGTGCGGGAGAACGCCGGTCGCAGCGGTTCCTCGGCCTTGCGGGCGGCCTTGCGGGTCGACGCCTGGGCGGCCTTCCGCGCGCCGCTGCGCGAAGGGGCGCCCTTGGCCGGCGGCTTGCCTGCCCGCTTGCGGTCGCGGAACGACTCCAGCCGGGTCGGCACGTACGGCTGGGGCAGCGGCAGCCGGAGGAACCGGTTCACCTTGTCGTCGCGGCCAGCGCGCAGGGCGGCCACCGCCTCGGGCTCGTGACGGGCCGCGTTGGCCATGATCCCGATCATGAAAAGCGTTGCCGCCGTCGATGTTCCGCCCGCGGAGATGAGTGGCAGCTGAATGCCGGTGACGGGCAGGATCCCGATCACGTAACCGATGTTGATGAACGCCTGACCCAGCACCCACATCGTCGTGGTGGCGGTGAGCAGCCGCAGGAAGGGGTCGGCCGACCGGCGGGCGATGCGCATCCCGGTGTAGGCGAACAGCCCGAAGAGGACGAGCAGCCCGAAGGCGCCGACGAAGCCCAGCTCCTCGCCGATGATCGCGAAGATGAAGTCGTTGTGGGCGTTGGGCAGGTAGTTCCACTTGGCCACGCCCTGGCCCAGGCCGTCGCCGAAGATGCCACCGTGGGCCAGCGCGAACTTCGCCTGGCGCGCCTGGTAACCGGTGTCCATCGGGTCGTTCTCGGGGTTCATCCACGACTTCACCCGGTCGGAGCGGTAACCGGCCGACATGGCCAGGACGGCCCCGGCCATGAACACCGCCAGCAGCGAGGTGGCGAAGACGCGCAGTGGCAGCCCGGCGTACCACAACAACGCCAGCAGGATGATGCCCAGCGACACGGTCTGCCCGAGGTCGGGCTG
This sequence comes from Mycobacterium paraseoulense, assembly GCF_010731655.1. Lineage (NCBI taxonomy): Bacteria > Bacillati > Actinomycetota > Actinomycetes > Mycobacteriales > Mycobacteriaceae > Mycobacterium > Mycobacterium paraseoulense. Next base: position 1,266,361 of record NZ_AP022619.1, read on the forward strand.
GGCCACGATCAGCGCCAGCGCGATGACCGCGGCGGGTACCAGCGGGATGAGCATCTCGCGCAGCGAGGCCCGCTCCAGCCGGCGGGCCGCCAGCAGGTGCGCGCCCCAGATGGCGAAGGCGATCTTGGCCAGCTCGGAGGGCTGCATGGAAAAGCCGGCGACGACGAACCACTTCCGCGACCCGTTGGCCAGGTTTCCGATGCCGGGAACGAGCACGAGCACCAACAAGATGACGGTGACGACGTAGCCGGTGAAGGCGACGCGGCGGATGAACCGCACCGACATGCGCAGGGAGGCATAACAGGCGATCAGGCCGATCAACGTCCACAACACCTGCTTGCCGAAGATGACCCAGGCCGATCCGTCGGCGTCATAGGACCGCACGCCGGACGCCGAGAGCACCATGATCAGGCCGAGCGTCGTCAACAGCCCGGCCACCGCGATGATCAGGTGAAAGGAGGTCATGGGCCGGCTCAGCCAGGCGCCGAACCGGTTGCGCTCGTCGGTCTTGACCGGGGTTTTCGCGGCCGGCTTGGCCTCCGATGTCCCGGCGGGGCTCACCGGGCCGGTCGCCTCGTCGGCGTCGGCCTCCCCCGGCTCGGCCGCGGCGGTGCCGGCGGTCGCCTCGGTTGCTTTGTCCCGGCGTCGCAGCCGGGCCAGCGGATTACCCACGCCCGCCTACCGAGTGGCCGCGCGGACGGCGGCGGCGAAGGCGTCGCCGCGGTCGGCGTACCCGGTGAACTGGTCGAACGACGCGCCGGCCGGTGCCAGCAGCACGGTGTCGCCGGGCCGTGCCAGGTCGCGGGCCGCGGCCACCGCCGCGGTCATGACGGAAGTGCCGAGATCCCCGCCCGAATGTTTCACTTCTGTCACATCTGCACCAACAACCACAGGCGTCGCTTTCATATCAGCATCCTCGCCTGTCACAACCTGGACGACGGGGACATCCGGCGCGTGTCGCGATAACGCCTCTGCAACCTCATGGCGATCCCGGCCGATGAGCACCGCGCCGACCAGCCGGGGGGCGATCCTGGCGACCTCGGCGTCCACCGATGCGCCCTTGAGCAGACCGCCGGCCACCCACACCACGCGCGGATAGGCCAGCACGGACGCCTCGGCGGCGTGCGGATTGGTGGCCTTGGAGTCGTCGACGTAGGTGACTCCGTCGGCGATGGCGACCACCTCCGCCCGATGCCGACCCACCCGGAAGGCCGCGACCGCGTCGGCGATCGCATCGGCGGGCACGCCGACGCTGCGCGCCAGCGCCGCCGCGGCCAGGGCGTCCAGGATGCCGACGGGTCCCGGCACGGGGATCGAGTCGACGGGCAGCAGCGGGAGGTCGGCGGCGAAGGCCCGGTCGATCAGTTGGCCGTCGCGCACACCCAGTTCGCCCGGCGAGGGCTCGCCGAGCCGGAAGCCGACGCGCACCGGCGCCGGGGCGGTGCCCAGCAGTGCCGCCGCCCGGGCGTCGTCGAGCCCGACCACCGCGACCCGGCCGCGCAGCACCCGCGCCTTCGCAGCCGTGTATTCGGCCATGCTGGAGTGCCAATCCAGGTGGTCTTCGGCGATGTTGAGGACGGCGCCCGCCTCGGGCCGCACCGAGGGCGCCCAGTGCAGCTGGAAGCTGGACAGCTCGACGGCCAGCAGGTCCGCCGGCTCCGCGAGCACATCGAGGACCGGATCGCCGATGTTGCCGCACAACCGGCTGCGCCGGCCCCCGGCGATCAGCATGGCCTGCAACATCGACGTCGTGGTGGTCTTGCCGTTGGTGCCGGTGACCACCAGCCAGCGGCGCGGCGGTCCGTACCGGCCCGCGGCGTCGAGCCGCCAGGCCAGCTCCACGTCGCCCCAGACGGGCACGCCCGCCGCCCCCGCGGCGACCAGCAGCGGAGTGTCCGGCGCAAACCCCGGGCTGGTGACCACCAGGGCATAGTCCGCGGGACGCCGGGTGGCCGTCGACGTGGTCACGGTCGCCACGCCGGTTTCGGCGTAGCGGCGCAGCGTGGCCGGGTCGTCGTCGCACAGGGTCGGCACCGCGCCGAACCGGGTCAGGGCCGCCAGCACCGCCCTGCCGGTGACGCCGCCGCCGGCCACCAGCACGGGCGCGCCAGGCACCAGGGGGTCGAGATCGGGCACGTCAGGCACCGATCGCGGCCAGCCATTCACCGTAGAACAGGGCGACGCCCAGACCGCAGGTGATGGCCGTCAGCAGCCAGAAGCGGATGATGACCGTCGTCTCGGCCCAGCCGGCCAGCTCGAAATGGTGATGGAAGGGCGCCATCCGGAACACCCGGCGCCCGGTGGTCCGAAACGCCAGGATCTGCAGCACCACCGAGGTGACCTCGGCGACGAACAGCGACCCCAGCACGACGGCCAGGATCTCCGTGCGGCTGGTGACCGACAGGCCCGCGATGATGCCGCCCAGCGCCAACGACCCGGTGTCCCCCATGAAAATCTTTGCGGGAGCGGCATTCCACCACAAGAAGCCGATGCAGGCGCCCGCGGTGGCGGCCGCGACGAGCGCCAGGTCCAGCGGGTCGCGCACGTTGTAGCAGCCCAGACCCGGCGCGGTGACGCACGCGTTGCGGTACTGCCAGAAGGTGATCAGCACGTAGGCGGCGGTGACCATCGCCATGCACCCGGCCGCCAGCCCGTCGAGCCCGTCGGTGAAGTTGACCGCGTTGGACCAGGCGCTGACCACCACCACGCAGAACAACACGAACAGCGCGGGAGCGAAAGCGACGGTGGCGATCTCGCGCACGTAGGACAGGTCCGAGCTGGCCGGCGTCAACCCGCTGCCATTGCGGAACTGCAACACCAGCACCCCGAACAGCACCGCGGCCGCGACCTGCCCCAAGGCCTTGGCCGTTTTGTTCAGCCCGAGGTTGCGCGACCGGCGGATCTTGATCAGGTCATCGAGGAAACCGACGCCCCCGAGCGCGGTCGCCAGGCCCAGCACCAGCAGACCAGAAGCGGAAACACCCTCCCCGTCGAACACCAGCCCGGCCAGGTGCGTCCCCAGGTAACCCGCCCAGATGCCGGCCAGGATGGCCACCCCACCCATCGACGGCGTGCCGCGCTTGGTGTGGTGGCTGGGCGGGCCGTCCTCGCGCGTGTGGTGTCCGAACCCCTGCCGGGTGAACAGCCGGATCAGGGCCGGAGTCAACAGGATCGACACCGCGAGCGCGACGGCCACCGCGATGAGGATCTGCCTCACGAGGCCGTCCCCCCGTTCGCGGTCGCGGAACCCTCCGTGGCGAGCGCGTCGGCCAGCGCACCCAGACCGGCGGCGTTGGAGGCCTTCACCAGGACCACGTCGCCGGGCCGGATCTCGGCCCGCAACAACGCCAGGGCGGCATCGGCGTCGGCCACGTTGACGGCCCCCCGATCGTCCCCGGCCCCCCACGAGCCCTCCGTGACCGCTCCGTGGTGCATGGCGCTCATCGACCTCCCACTTCCCACGACGACAAGTCGAGACACATCTAAGCGCACCGCCAGCCGGCCGATGCGATCGTGCTCGGCCACCGCGTCCTCGCCGAGCTCGGCCATTTCGCCCAGCACGGCCCAACTCCTGCGCTTTTCGCCGGCGCCGGCGCTGTGGCCTTGTCGAGGCGCGTGAGCGATCCAGGCCAGCGCCTGCAGCCCGGCCCGCACCGAGTCGGGGTTGGCGTTGTAGGCGTCGTCGATCACGGTGACCCCGTCCGCGCGGGTCGTCACGTGCATGCGGTGCCGCGACACCGGCCCGGCGTGCGCCAGCGCCGCGGCGACCTGCTCGACGGTGGCGCCGCACTGCAACGCGACGGCGCTCGCGCACAACGCATTGGTGACCTGATGGTCGCCGTAGACGCCCAGCTGCACGTCGACCTCCACGGGACCTCGGCTGTCCATCGCGTGCAGGGTAAAGCGGGGCCTGGCCAGTTCGTCGAGCGACACTCCGTCGGCCCAGACGTCGCTGGGCCCCGAATCGGTGTGGCTGAACCGGCTGACGCGCACCACGCGCGCATCGGTGACGCGGGCCATCGCCGCCACGGCCGGGTCGTCGAAGTTGAGGATCACCACACCGGAGGACGGAACAGATTGGGGCAGTTCGGATTTGGTGCGCGCGATGGCTTCCCGCGAGCCGAACTCACCCAGGTGGGCAGTGCCGACGTTGAGGACGACGCCGATCGCCGGCCGGGCGATGTCGGCCAGCGCGGCGATGTTGCCGGGGTGGCGGGCCGACATCTCGAGAACGAGGTACTCGGTGTGACGCGTCGCGCGCAACACCGTCCACGGGTGCCCCAGCTCGTTGTTGAACGACCCGGGTGGGGCCACCACCTCGCCCAGCGGCTCGAGCACGGCCGCCACCAGGTCTTTCGTCGATGTCTTCCCCGACGAGCCGGTGATCCCGACGATGGTCAGTCCGCCCGCCACCAGCTCCGCGGCCACCGCTTTGGCCAGCTTGGCGAGCGCCGCCAGCACCGCCGCACCCGAGCCGTCGGAATCGTGTTCGAGAACCCCGGCCAGGCCACCGTCGAGGCGGCCGGCCCGCGGTTGCGGGGGCACCACGACGGCGGGCACCCCCACCGGCCGGGCGGCCAGCACGGCGACCGCGCCGGCCGCCGCCGCCGCGCCCGCGTAGTCGTGCCCGTCGGCGTGCGCGCCGGGCAGCGCGAGGAACAGCCCACCGGGGCCGACGGCGCGCGAGTCGAATTCGACTGTGCCCGTGACGCGGAGCTCTGCGGCGGCCTGCGGCGAGATGTCGGCCAGCGTGCCGCCCACGATGTCGGCGATCTGGGCGACGGTCAAGTCGATCACGGCCGCGCCCCCAAAGCTTTCAGGGCCGCGCCGAGCTCCACCCGGTCGTCGAAGGGACGGGTCTCGCCCCCGGCGCGCTGGCCGGTCTCGTGACCCTTGCCCGCGACCAGAACGACGTCCCCGGGGCGCGCCCAGGCCACCGCACGATCGATCGCGGCGCGGCGGTCGCCGATCTCGACGACCTCGGCGTTGCCGCCGCGCGCCCCGGCCAGGATTTCGCGCCGAATGGCGGCGGGGTCCTCGCTGCGCGGGTTGTCGTCGGTGACGACGACGAAATCGGCCAGCTCCGCGGCGATCTCACCCATCGGTCGCCGCTTGCCCGCATCGCGGTCACCGCCCGCGCCGAACACCACCGCAAGCCGGCGACCGGGGCGGCGCAGGTTGGCCAGCACCGAACGGAGCGCCTCGGGCTTGTGGGCGTAGTCGACCAGCGCGAGGAAATCCTGGCCGCAGTCGATCTCTTCCATGCGGCCGGGCACCCGGGTTTCCAGCAGCCCGGGCGCCGCCTGCTCCGGCGACACTCCCACCGCATCGAGAATCGCCAGTGCGACAAGGCAATTGGCGACGTTGTAATGCCCCGGCAGCCGGATGCCGACCCGGTGGCGCACGCCGGGGGGATCGATCGCGGTGAACTGCTGCCCGCCGGCGCCCATCGGGAGCACGTCCATGGCGCGCCAGTGCGCGGGCTGGCCGGCGACGCTGACGGTGATCGCGTCACCGGCCCGGGCGGCCATGGCCCGCCCCGCGTCGTCGTCGATGCAGACCACCACCCGGCGGGCCCGCAGCGGCGACGCGGGGTCGAACAGCTTCGCCTTGGCCTCGAAGTAGTCGGCCATGGTCGGGTGGAAGTCGAGGTGGTCGCGGGACAGGTTGGTGAAGCCGGCCACCGCGAACCCGGTGCCGTCCACCCGGCCGAGCGCCAGCGCGTGGCTGGACACCTCCATCACGACGGTGTCGACCCCGCGTTCGGCCATCGCGGCGAACATCGCCTGCAGGGCGGGCGCCTCGGGGGTGGTCAGCGCGCTGGGAACGTCGGCGCCGTCGATGCGGATGCCGATCGTGCCGATCAGCGCGGCCGTCCGGCCGGCGGCCCGCAGCCCCGATTCGACCAGATACGTCGTGGTGGTCTTGCCGGCGGTACCGGTGATCCCGACGACCGTGAGCCGCTCCGACGGGTTGCCGTACACCGTGGCGGCCACCGAGCCGAGCACCGTGCGGGGTGCCGGGTGCACCAGCGTCGGCACCGTCGCCGAGCCACCCATCTCCGCGACCCCGGCGGCGTCGGTGAGCACCGCGACGGCGCCGCGTTCGATCGCCTCGGCCGCGTAGCGGGCGCCGTGCGTCGAGGAGCCCGTCAGCGCCGCGAACAGGTCGCCGGGCCGCACCTCCTGGGCGCGCAGCGTCACGCCGGTGACGGCCACGTCGGGAACCGCGGTGCCCCGGTCCGCGAGCACCGCCCCGACCTGGGCCGCCAGCGCGGGCAGGCGCGTCCCCGCGCCCGCGCCGGGGCGCAAATCAGTGGGCATCGGCACCACCCGTTCACACCTCCCTGCAGACGCCGCGTGATCCTCATGATCGGCCATGACACCCTACCGAGAGGCACCCGCCACCCCGGTGGCCTCGTCAATTGAGCGTGCGTTGAGGGCCTTCAGTGTGCGCTGCGGGCGTGATTTGGGCCCGAATCCCGCCCTGGGCGCACACCCGACGCCGTCACCGCAGGAGCGATGGCCCGGGGGTCTCCGGCCGCTAGGTGGCCTGCAGCGTCAGCGGCGGGCCGGGATCCGGCGAGAGCGGCACGTTCTCGCGCTGCATGAGCCAGCCGGCGATGTTGTGGAACAGCGGGGCCGCCGAGTGGCCCGGCGTACCGTCCGCGTTGCGCTCCGGGTTGTCCATCATGATGCCGATGACGTAACGCGGGTTGTCCACGGTGGCCATCCCGGCGAAGGTGATCCAGTAGACGTTGTCGAAGTAGCAGCCGCAGGCCGGGTTGATCTGCTGCGCGGTGCCCGTCTTGCCGGCCATCTGGTAACCCGTCACCGCGGCGGCGGGCCCGGTGCCCTGCTGGTAACCCATGGGGTCGCGTTGCACGACGGCGCGCAGCATGTTTCGCACGGTCTGGGCCGTCTGCGGGGAAACCACTCGCACCCCGTCGGGACGCGGCTCCTCGGTCCGGGTGCCGTCCGGCGCGATGGTGGCCTTGACGATCCGCGGCGGTATGCGCACCCCGTCGTTGGCGATGGTCTGGTACATGCCGGTCATCTGCAACAGCGTCATTGAAAGGCCCTGCCCGATCGGCAGGTTCGAGAAGGTGCTGCCCGACCATTGGTCGATGGGCGGCACCAGCCCCGCGCTCTCGCCGGGCAGGCCCACGTTCGTGCGCTGCCCGAGCCCGAACTTGCGCACCATGTCGTAGAAGCGTTCCGGACCGACGCGTTGGGCGAGCATCAACGTGCCGACGTTGGAGGACTTTCCGAACACGCCGGTGGTGGTGTAGGGCATCACGCCGTGGTCCCACGCGTCGTGGATGGACACCCCGCCCATCTGGATCGACCCGGGCACCTGCAGCACCTCGTCGGGGTTGGACAGGCCGTACTCGATGACCGAGGACGCGGTGATGACCTTGTTCACCGAGCCGGGCTCGAACGGTGAGGACACCGCCAGGTTGCCCAGCTGTTTGTCGCCCTGGCGCCCGATGTCCTGGGACGGGTCGAAGGTGTTGTCATTGGCCATGGCCAGCACTTCGCCGGTCTTAGAGTCCAGCACGACGGCCGAGACATTGTGTGCGCCAGAGAGATTCTTGGCCTGCTGGACCTGCTGCTGCACGTAGAACTGGATGTCATCGTCGAGGGTGAGCTGGACCATCGAACCGTTGACCGCCCGATGCCGGTTGCGGTAGCTGCCCGGGATGACGACACCGTCGGACCCACGGTCGTAGGTGACCGAGCCGTCGGTTCCGGACAGCACGGAGTCCAGCGACTCCTCCAATCCCAGCAGCCCGTGACCATCCCAGTCGATGCCGCCGACGATGTTGGCCGCCAACGACCCGCCGGGGTACTGCCGGAGGTCTTGCCGCTCCCAACCGACCTCGGGGAACTTGTCGGAGATGGCGCTGGCGACGGCGGGGTCGACGGCGCGTGCCAGATACACGAAGTTCTCGTCGCTTTGCAGCTTCTTCAACACGGTCGCCGAATCCGGTTTGTTGCCCAGCCGGGTGGCGACCTCCTGGGCGATGTCTCGCAGCCGCTGCTGGGGATCGGGGGCCACCGAGTTCTTGTTCTTGGCCTCTTCCAGTTGCTTGCGAATCCTCTTGGGCTGGAACGTCAGCGCCCGCGACTCGGTGGTGAACGCCAGCTGATCCTTGTTGCGGTCGACGATGCTGCCGCGGACGGCCTTCTCGACGTCGGTGACCTTGAGCTGGCTCGCGGCCTGGGCGCGCAGCGAGGGGGCTTCGGTGACCTGCAGGACGAACAACTGGGCCGCCGCCACCACGATCAAGACCCCGATGGCCGCGTTGCCGGCTCGATGCCGGAAGACGAACGACGCGCCGCGGCCGCCGGCCTGCACGAGTTGCCGGGTGCGCCGCTCCCGCGCCGAGTGCCCGGTCGCCACCGCGTCCGGCTGGTCGGCCGGCCTGGCTTTCCCGGCATCCTTGGGCTGCTTGGATTTGCGGAACCTCTTCGGCTCCCGGACATCTTGGGCTTGCTGTTGCTTCGCGCGCCGCTTGGGCTGGCGAAGCCCCTTGGCGTCCTGCGCCTTACCGGGGCCGCGCGTCGGCTGCGACCGGCGGGTGCGCTTCGAGTCGCCGCGGCTCACCGGGACGCACCCGGTGTCACGACGGGGGCCGGGGCCGCGGGCGGCACGAGCGCCGGGGCGGCGGGCTGCGGCACGAGCACGGGGGCGGCGGGGACGATCCCTTGGGGAACCGCGGGCGCGCGCTGCACCGGAACCGGCACCTCCGCGGGTAACGGCGCGGGCACCTGGCCGGGCGGCGGAATGGGCAAGCCGCCCAGCGGGATCGGCACCTCGGCGGGCACCGGGGCGAGCGCGGGTCCCGGCGCCGGAGCGGGCAGCCCCGGTACCGGCGCACCCGGCGCGGGCAGCGCACCCGGTGCCTGCCCGATGGCCGGCGAGCCCGGCATGCCCGGCAGCTGGGGCCCGGCCTGTGCCAGGTGCTGGCCGCCCAGCGTCGACGATCCGTCCGGTGCGCGCAACAGCGCCTCGGGTCCTGAGCGGGCCGGTGGCGGCCCCGCGGGGTTGGGTTGCACCCGCACCGGGACCTCCGCGGGAGGCGCCGGCGGCGCCACGGGCTGCGGCGGACCCTGTTCGGGGAGCTTGCTGTTCAGCGGTGGGGGCGGCACCCCGTCGGCCGGCTTGGGTGTGCCGACCACCACCCAGTTGCCCGACGGGTCCTGGACCAGGTGCGCGGTGTCGCGCGTCGGGATCATGCCCTGCTTGCGGGCCGCCTCGGCCAGCGCCGGTGCGGATTCCGCCTCGCGCACATCGCGTTCCAGCGCCTCCTTCTGCTGTTGCAGCAGCCGGGTCTTCTCCCGCGCGTGGCTCAACTTGTACGAGCGCTCGGCGGAGTCGGTGGACAACCACAGCGTCAGGCCCAGCCCGACGCCGAGCGCGCCGATGACCAGCACGACGAAGGGGACCTTGCTCGCCAATGTGCGGGGCCGCAAATCGATCGCAGCCAGCCGGGCCGCCAAACGCTCAGTCAGGCGAGGGCGAATGACCTTGGGCGCCTTAGCTTTCCGCGCCTTGGCTCGGGCCTTGGCCTGACTGGTGCTCTTGGGCCGCGCCGGCCGCTCGACCGGCCGGGCGACGGGACTGGTCTGCGGTCCGGACTTGGGCGCGCGGCTCTCGCGGGTGGGCGCCGAGGCCCGCCCGGGCCGGGTCCGTCGCACGGGGCCGGGATCGGTGGCCGAGCGCACGCCCCGCCGGGCGGAACCGTCACGCCCGCCACGGCGATTCGGCGTCTCCCGCTTTGCTTTCATGCGTCGCCCTTTCCGGTTGCCTGCTGGACCCGTTGCACGGCTCGTAGTCGCACCGCTGCGCTGCGGGGATTGCGTTCCACCTCGGCGGCGTCCGCACGTTCGGCGCCGTGGGTCAGCGACCGGAATCGCGGCTCGTGGCCGGGGAGTTCGACGGGCAGGTCAACCGGCGTGCGCGAGGCGACCGCATCGGCGAACAACCGTTTGACGATCCGGTCTTCCAGCGATTGATAGGCCAACACCACCATCCGTCCACCGACGGCGAGCGCGTCCAGCCCGGCCGGGATCGCGCCGCGCAACGAGTCCAGTTCGTCGTTGACGGCGATCCGCAGGGCCTGGAAGGTCCGCTTGGCCGGATGCCCGCCGGTGCGCCGGGCGGGGGCCGGAATCGCCCGGTACAGCAGGGCCACCAATTCCCCGGTCGACGTGAAGGGGGTGCGGGCGCGCTGGCGCACGATCTGTGCCGCGATGCGGCGCGCGAACCGTTCTTCGCCGTAGCGGTGCAGGATGTCGGCCAGCGCCGCCTCGTCGTAGGTGTTGACGATGTCGGCCGCCGTCAAGGGCGACTCGGGATCCATCCGCATGTCCAGCGGCGCGTCCTGGGCGTAGGCGAAGCCCCGCTCGGCGCGGTCGAGCTGCATCGATGACACTCCGAGGTCGAACAGCATCCCGTCGACCGATCCGGCTGCGCCGTAACCGGATTCGGCCAGCGCCGCGGCGATGCCGTCGTAGCGGGTGCGCACCAGGGTGACCCGATCGGCGAATGGCGCCAGCCGGGCCCGGGCGATTTCCAGTCCGCTGGGATCGCGGTCGAGTCCGATCAGCCGCAACCCCGGCAGGTCGGTCAGGAACCGTTCGGCATGCCCGCCGGCGCCCAGGGTGGCGTCGAGGAGCACCGCGCCCGCACCGTCGGCGTGGTCGCGGGTCAGCGCCGGGGTGAGCAGCTCGACACAGCGGTCCAGCAGGACGGGCACATGCCCGAAGTCCGGTGAATCGTCAACCACCCCAACACCTCCCCGGGTCGGGCTGAATGCCCCTGACCCCTCGGCGGCCCGGCGGGCCGGCGCCCTTGCATCGAGGTCCCTGTCCGAAGGCACGAACCTGGCGTTGGGGAAGTACGCCAGGGTCGGTTCGGGCAGAGGCCACGTTGCACGGGCATGCGCCTCAGATGATGTCGCCGAGTGCTTCATCGCTTGCCGCGGAGAAGTTCTCTTCGTGGGTCTGCTGGTAGTCCTGCCATGCCTGTGCATCCCAGATCTCCAGGTAGTCGACCGCCCCGATCACCACGCAATCCTTGGAGAGGTTGGCGTAGCGGCGGTGGTCGGCCGACAACGTGATGCGTCCCTGCGCGTCGGGATGCTGCTCGTCGGTGCCGGCCGCGAGGTTGCGCAGGAACGCGCGGGCGTCGGGGTTGCTGCGGGAGGCCTTGCTCGCCCGGCGCGCGAGCTGCTCGAATTCCCCCCGCGGGTAGACGGCGAGGCTGTGGTCTTGACTCTTGGTGACCATCAACCCCCCTGCCAGTGCGTCGCGGAACTTGGCGGGCAATGTCAGCCGCCCCTTGTCGTCGAGTTTGGGCGTGTAGGTGCCGAGAAACACCAGCTCACCTCCCGCTCGGGGTCACCCAAACACTGCAGCCACCATACCCCACAATCCCCCACTTCGCCCCATTCGTGGAGTGTCGTGGCGTCGTTTTCCGGGTTATCTGCCACCTACGGGCGCCCACACTCCGGGACAGGGCGTTCGGTGCTCACGCGGGACCCCCCGATGATCGGGGGAAAACCGCACTTCACAGGGCTGCGGACGGGCGTGTGGGGTGAAGTGGGGGGCCACAGTGGGGCCCGGTGGGGCTCAAGTCCTGCCTCGAAGCTCGGTTCGGGCTCGATCCGGCGTCAAAACGGCATCGACGGCCCGGCGATCGCCTCGCAGCCGGGGTGTGTCTGTGATGATCGCGCCGGCCGCCGGGCGTGGCCGGTAGACGACCGGGCATGAAAACGGGGTAGCCGATGGCTACCCCGATGGGTTGGAGATGCCGCTAGTCGTCGAAGCGGCGGCGAAACCGGTCTTCCATACGACTGGTGAACGATCCGCCCTTGGCGCGGCGCTGGCGCACCGACCCGGGCGCCGATCCTGCTTGGTCGGGCCGGCCGGACAACCGGGGGCCCGTGATGGCGAACACCACGCCGCCGAACATCACGATGAATCCGAAGACGCTGAGAATCGGGAAGTTTCCGATCATGGTCGCTTTGAAGGCCACACCGGAAACCAACATTGCCAGTCCGATGACGAACAGCGCCGCGCCCTGCAGGCGGCGGCGCGCGGTGGGTGCACGGAACCCTCCGCCGCGGACGCTCGACGCGAATTTGGGATCTTCGGCGTAGAGAGCGCTCTCGATCTGATCGAGCATCCGCTGCTCATGATCGGAGAGTGGCATTCGTCCCTCCTTGCCGACAGTCTGGCGCGTAACTATCGATAGCACGCGGATGCCCGTTGCCGGGCAACTAATTGAATGATACGAGGTCATTCTGCGCCATACCACTGGTTCCGTGGCGATTCTATCCCGGCCGCGGCCGCGCCCTCAGCCGAGCCGCAACGGCCGTGCGCTACAACCGGCTTGCGCCAGGGGTGGCCCGTGGGTTCGTTGCCGCGACCGCTCGTCAACGCACCTCCCCCGGGTCCGATAATGGCGGTGAGGGCTGGGGCCGCGCGAAACCCCGGAGCACAGCGAACCCGGGCACGGACGAGGAGGACACCGCGAGTTGGCGATCTTCCTCATCGATCTGCCGCCCACCGACATGGAGCGTCGTCTCGGTGACGCCCTCAAGGTGTACGTCGACGCGATGCGCTACCCCCGGGGCACCGAAAATCAGCGTGCCGGGATGTGGCTCGAGCACATCCGCCGGCGCGGCTGGCGAGGGGTGGGCGTCGTGGATGCCGAGCTGGGCGAGGGCGCGGACGCGGCGAACCCGCCGCCCGCCGAACTGAGCAACGCGCCCTTGCTCGGCGTGGCCTACGGCTACCCGGGGGCGCCCGGGCAGTGGTGGCAACAGCAGGTCATCCTCGGCTTGCAACGCGGCGGTCTACCGCCCCAGGAGATCGCGGGCCTGATGAACAGTTATTTCGAGCTGACCGAGCTGCACATTCATCCGCGGGCGCAGGGTCGTGGTCTCGGCGAGGCGCTGGCCCGGCGGCTTCTCGAAGGCCGGGCCGAAGAGAATGTCCTGCTGTCCACGCCGGAGACCACCGGCGAGCCCAACCGGGCCTGGCGGTTGTACCGGCGCCTGGGGTTCACCGACGTCATCCGCCGCTACCACTTCGCAGGCGACCCACGGGCATTCGCGATCCTGGGGCGCAAGCTGCCGCTGTGAGCGTCGGCATCTGGCACGATGACCTGGTGCGCGCCAGCCATGCCCCGTCCCGAAGCCGAGGATTCACCGCGCGGCGGCGCCGGTTGGTGGCCATCGCGATGCTGCTCATGCTGGTGCCGCTGGCCACCGGGTGCCTGCGGGTCAGGGCATCGTTGACCATTTCGCCCGACGACCTGGTGTCCGGCGAGATCGTCGCCGCCGCTAAACCCAAGACTCCCAAGGACACCGGCCCCCAGCTCGACAGCAACAACTTGCCGTTCAGCCAGAAGGTGGCGGTGTCGAATTACGACAGCGACGGCTACGTGGGATCCCAAGCGGTGTTCTCCGATCTGACCTTCGCCGAGCTGCCGCAGCTGGCCAACATGAATTCCGACGCGCAGGGCGTGAGCCTGTCGCTGCGCCGTAACGGCAACCTGGTGATCCTGGAGGGTCGCGCGGACCTGACCTCGCTGACCGACTCCGAAGCCGACGTCGAGCTGACCGTCGCCTTCCCGGGCGTGGTGACCTCCACCAACGGCGACCGGGTCGAGTCCACGGTGGTCTCCTGGAAGCTCAAGCCGGGCGTGGTCAGCACCATGACCGCCCAGGCCCGCTACACCGACCCGAACACCCGCTCGTTCACCGGGGCGGGCGTATGGCTGGGCATCGCGTCGTTTGCGGCCGCCGGCGTGGTCGCGCTGCTGGCCTGGATGAACCGCGACCGCTCGCCGCGGGTCACCACACCCCGCGACCAGCCTCCGGGCTAACCCTGCCCGGCGGGTGACCAGTACGCCAGCATCTCGCCGAACGTCTGGAAGGCGGGCGCCGACACCCCGTAGGTCGCCTCGAGGTGGATGCTCAGCGGAAAGCCCAGCCCGGCCACCCCGTCGATCACGCGTTTGTAGAGGTCGACCATGAGCCGGCGCTTCCGGGGCGGTTCGCTGCCGGCCAGTTGCCTGACGAACTCCTGCTCGTCGGCCACCGCCGCGTTACCCGGGTCCTGAATCAGCCAGTTGATCAGGCCGACCCGGCTCTCCATCTTCGGGACGAAACCGAACGACAGCAGTATCTCCGGCCGGTGATCGGTGTTTTCGGCGAACTCGCGCAGGAATCCCACGATCGCGTCGGAATACAACAGCTGGGTCATGCCGTAGGTCGCGCCCTGGTCGCACTTGAACTCGAACCGGCCCTGCTCCCCGTCGCGGGTCGGGATCAGGATCACGCCGCGGTTGGGCACCAAGTCGCGATAGATCGACAGGGCGTCCGTCGGAGCGACGCCGGATCCCTCGCCGTCGTTCATGGTGCGCGGGACGCCGACGAAGACCACGCCCTCCATCCCGGCGCCGAGCAGATCGGTGAGCCGCTTGCGCAGCGTCGGCTCGTCGGAGAAGGCGGTGACCTGGGTGCACAGGCCATGCAGCCCCGCCAGCTCGGGCTTGACGATCGACCAGAAGTCGAGCACGTCCAGCTTGGGTTTCATCGCGATGGGACGGTCGTCGTCCTCGGCGATGATCCCGGGGATCATCACGTGCCGAAGCCGGCCGGCCAGACCGAATTCCGCCGAGTACTGCACCACCTTTCGCGCGTCCTCGAGCGCCCGCTCCCGGCCTTCGTCGGCGTTGGGCGGCACCAGCTCGAGCGCAATGGTGTTCAGTGTCACGCGGCCTCTCTCCATCCGACGACTAGTGGCTTTGGGGCGTCTCCCGGCCGCACAGCGGCGGACGGCCCCGACACCCCCGCCAGCATAGGCGTGGGGGTACCGCCCACTTACGGGGGAATAGTGAGGCAGTCGAAGCAAACGCGGTGTCCCGCCCGCGCGATGTGGGCAAGATCTCCGGTACCGCGCCGAATACACTGGTCGGGCCCGCCACACATCGAGCCACGTCGAGGGAGAAAGGGGCGCCGCGCTGAGCCCGAAAGCCCCAGCGGCAGCGGCAACCGTCGAGTTGACCGGCGCGATCACCGATCGACTTCGGCGGTATCTGCACGACCGGCGTGCCGACACCGCCTACATCGGCGGCGACTACCAGGTGCTGGTCGCAGCCCTCGAGGAATTCGTGCTCAACGGCGGCAAGCGGCTGCGGCCGGCCTTCGCCTACTGGGGCTGGCGCGCCGTTGCCACCGGGGAGCCCACTTCCGAAGCGCTGCTGCTGTTTTCCGCGCTCGAGCTGCTACATGCCTGCGCGCTGGTGCATGACGACGTGATCGACGACTCCTCCACCCGCCGAGGCCGGCCGACCGCTCATGTCCAGTTCGCCGAGTTGCACCGCAACCGGCAATGGCGCGGCTCGGCGGAGCGGTTCGGCATGTCGGCCGCGATCCTGCTCGGTGACCTCGCGCTGTCCTGGGCCGACGACATCGTCTTCCGCGCCGACCTGTCCCCCGACGCCGCGCGGCGGGTCCAGCGGGTGTGGGCCGAAATCCGCACCGAAGTGCTGGGCGGTCAATACCTGGACATCGTCGCCGAAGCCAGCGCCGCCGAGTCGATCGCGTCCGCGATGAACGTCGACACCTACAAGACCGCCTGTTACACCGTGTCGCGACCGCTGCAATTGGGGGCGGCCGCCGCCGCCGACCGTCCCGACGTGCACGACGTCTTCGGCCGGTTCGGGGTGGACCTCGGGGTGGCGTTTCAGCTCCGCGACGACGTGCTGGGCGTGTTCGGGGATCCGGCGGTGACCGGCAAGCCGTCGGGGGACGATCTGCGCTCGGGCAAGCGCACCGTGCTGCTGGCCGAGGCGGTGGAACTGGCGGATAAGTCGGACCCGTTGGCCGCCAAGCTGATACGTGATTCGATCGGGGCGCAGCTGACCGACGCCGAGGTGGACCGGCTGCGCGGCGTCATCGAGTCGGTGGGCGCCCTGGCCGCAGCGGAGCGACGCATCGCCGAGCTGACCCAGCGGGCGCTGGCCGCGCTGGCGTCCGCGCCGATCGACGCGGCCGCCAAGGAGGGGCTGTCCGAGCTGGCCAGGATGGCCACCGACCGGTCCGCCTGAGCCGATGACGAGTCCCACGCACATCCCACCGTCGCACACCCCCGCGACGGAACCGCCTGTCGGCGAGGGGTTTTCGCGGCTGCGCGCGTTCGCCACCGCCGAGCAGTCCCGGCCGGCGAAGCTCGGCATGCTCGGTTCGCTATTGATCGCTGTGGGCGGCCTGGGCGCGGGCAGCATCCGGCAGCACGACCCGCTGCTGGAGTCGATCCACATGTCGTGGCTGCGTTTTGGCCACGGCCTGGTGTTGTCGTCCATCGTGTTGTGGGCGGGCGTGGGCCTCATGCTGATCGCCTGGGTGGGGCTGGGCCGGCGCGTGCTGGCCGGCGAGATGACCGAGTTCATGATGAAGGCCACCACCGGCTTCTGGCTGGCGCCGTTGCTGCTGTCGGTTCCCGTGTTCAGCCGGGACACCTATTCGTATCTGGCCCAGGGCGCGCTGCTGCGCGACGGCCTTGACCCCTACGCGGTCGGGCCGGTCGCCAACCCGAACATCCTGCTGGACAATGTGAGTCCCATCTGGACGATCACCACCGCCCCCTACGGCCCGGCGTTCATCTTGGTGGCCAAGTTCGTCACCATGGCCGTCGGCAACAACGTGGTGGCCGGGACGGCGCTGCTGCGGCTGTGCATGCTGCCGGGGCTCGCGCTGCTGATCTGGGCCACCCCACGCTTGACCCGCCACCTGGGCACCGACGGCCCGACGGCGCTATGGATCTGTGTTCTCAATCCGCTGGTGCTCATCCATCTGATGGGTGGGGTGCACAACGAGATGCTCATGGTGGGACTGATGGCCGCCGGTATCGCGCTGAGTTTCGCCGGCCGCCACGCTTCGGGTACTTCGCTGATCACCGTGGCGATCGCGGTCAAGGCCACCGCCGGAATCGCCCTGCCGTTCATGGTGTGGGTGTGGACGCGCCATTTGCGCGACCGCCGCGGCTACCGGCAGGCCTGGGCGTTCGTGGCGGCCACGGCGATGTCGCTGCTGATCTTCGCCGTGGTGTTCGGCATCCTGTCGGCCGCGGCCCACGTGGGCCTGGGTTGGCTGACGGCCCTGGCCGGGTCGGTGAAGATCATCAACTGGCTGACGGTGCCGACCGCGGCCGCCAACCTCATCCACGCGGTCTTCAGCGGGGTCTTCGCGGTGCACTTCTACCCCCTGCTGCGGATCACCCGGTTCGTCGGGATCGCGATCATCGCGGTGTCGCTGCCGCTGCTGTGGTGGCGGTTCCGGCGCGATGACCGGGCCGCGCTGACCGGCATCGCGTTCTCGATGCTGGTCGTGGTGCTGTTCGTGCCCGCGGCCCTGCCGTGGTACTACTCCTGGCCGCTGGCGGTGGCGGCCCCGCTGGCGCAGTCACGACGGGCGATCGCCGTCATCGCGGGCCTGTCGACGTGGGTGATGGTCATCTTCAAACCCGATGGCTCGCACGGGATGTACTCATGGCTGCACGTCTCGCTGGCCACCGCCTGCGCGCTGATGGCGTGGTACAGCCTCTGCCGTGCCCCCGACCGGCGGGCCGGCACAACCGGGGAAGTCTGCGCTCAGTAGGCCATGGCCTGCGCCCGGCGCACGACCTCGCGGGCCTGGTGCGCGTGCAGGGCGTCGACGGGACGGGCGTTGCTGACCACATCCCGGCTGCCGTCATGGGTGATCGTCAGCGACGGGTCGGGGGTGAACAACCACCGCACGATCTCGGTGTCGTGATAGCCGCCGTCGTGCAGGATCGTCAACAGTCCCGGCAGGCTCTTGACCACCTCGCCGGACTTGGTGAAGAACACCTGCGGCACCACCACGCCGCCGTTGCGTTTCACCGCGACCAGGTGACCCTCGCGGAGTTGCTGCTGTACCTTGCTGACCGAGATCCTGAGCAGTTCGGCGACCCGCGGCAGGTCGTAGGTTGGCTCGTCAGGATCCAAAACATCGTCGCCGGCAGGAATACTGCTCACGGCGCAAGTGTAGGCCTTGGCACGCGGATTGAACCCGGGTTTTCCGCCCAATCACGGGGTCGCACCTACGATGGCCCGGTGGCCGAAGCTGAATTGCCCGGGTCCCTCCCGGGCCGTCCCGGCCCGCATCGCCGCCCGGGTGAAGCCGCGACGGCAGACGCCTTGGACGGCGCGTTGCTGGATGGCCGCTACCTGGTGCAGTCCAAGATCGCCAGCGGGGGCACGTCGACGGTGTATCGCGGCCTCGACACCCGGCTCGACCGCCCCGTCGCGGTGAAGGTGATGGATACCCGCTACGCCGGCGACGACCAGTTCCTGACCCGGTTCCAGCGGGAGGCCCGGACGGTCGCCCGGCTCAAGGACCCGGGCCTGGTCGCCGTCTACGACCAGGGCTTGGACGCCCGGCACCCGTTTCTGGTCATGGAGCTCATCGAGGGCGGCACGCTGCGCGAGCTGCTGGCCGAGCGTGGGCCGATGCCGCCGTATGCCGTGGCCGCGGTGCTGCGCCCGGTGCTGGGCGGGCTGGCCGCGGCGCACCGGGCCGGTCTGGTCCATCGCGACGTCAAGCCCGAGAACGTGCTGATCTCCGACGACGGCGACGTCAAGATCGCCGACTTCGGGTTGGTCCGCGCCGTCGCCGCCGCCGGAATCACCTCCACCAGCGTCATTTTGGGCACGGCGGCCTACCTGTCGCCCGAGCAGGTGCGCCACGGCGACGCCAGTCCCCGCGGCGACGTGTATTCCGCCGGGATCCTCACCTACGAGTTGCTCACCGGGCGCACCCCCTTCACCGGTGACTCGCCGTTGTCGATCGCCTACCAACGGCTGGACACCGACGTGCCGGCGCCCGGCGCCGCGATCGACGGTGTCCCCCCGCAGTTCGACGAGTTCGTGCAGCGCGCGACCGCACGCGACCCCGCGAACCGCTACGCCGACGCGATCGAGATGGGCGCCGAACTCGACGCGATCGCCGAAGAACTTGCGCTGCCGGGCTTTCGGGTCCCGGCGCCGCGCAACTCCGCGCTACACCGCTCGGCGGCCGTGCAGCACAGCCGCGCGAGCCAACGGCCCCTCGGCGCGCAACCGCCCGCACCGCCCGCGGCCGCACCGGTTCGTCAGCCCACCCGGCAGTTGACCCGCGGCCCCGAGGACTGGTCGGGGCCACCGCGCCTACCGCCGTCCGACGACGAACCCGAGGAATACGAATATCGGCCTGTCACAGGGGAATTCGCGGGCATCCCGATCAGCGAATTCGCGTTCGCCCGGCAGCATGGCCGGCGCATGGTGCTGGTCTGGGTGGCGCTGGTGCTGGCGCTCACCGGCCTGGTGGCCACCGCGGCGTGGACGATCGGGAGCAACCTGAACGGACTGCTCTAGGCCTTCGCCCGCGAGCACGCCATCGACTCAGTCGCGCAGCATCTCGGCGACCAGGAACGCCAACTCCAGCGACTGCTGGGTGTTCAGCCGCGGGTCGCACGCCGTCTCGTAGCGGCCGGCCAGGTCCAGGTCCGAAATGTCTTGCGCCCCACCGAGGCACTCCGTGACGTTCTCGCCGGTGATCTCGACGTGGATGCCACCCGGGTGGGTGCCCAGCGCGCGGTGCACCTCGAAGAATCCTTGCACCTCGTCGACCACGCGGTCGAAGTGCCGGGTCTTGTACCCATTGGACGACTCGTGGGTGTTGCCGTGCATGGGGTCGCACTGCCAGATCACCTGGTGACCGGTGGCCTGCACCTTCTCGACGATGGGCGGCAGCAGATCGCGCACCTTGTGGTTGCCCATCCGGCTCACCAACGTCAACCGCCCGGGCTTGTTGTGCGGGTCAAGCCGTTCCACGTATTCGACGGCCAGCTCCGGGGTCATCGTCGGGCCGATCTTCACGCCGATCGGGTTGGCGATCACCTCCGCAAACGCGATGTGGGCGCCGTCGAGCTGGCGGGTCCGCTCACCGATCCAGACGGTGTGCGCCGACAGGTCGAACAGCTGCGGCTCGCCGTCGTCGCTCTCCGAGAGCCGCAGCATGGCCCGCTCGTAATCGAGCACCAAAGCCTCATGGCTGGCGTAGATCTCGGCGGTCTGCAGGTTGCGGTCGGCCACGCCGCAGGCGCTCATGAAGCGCAGGCCGCGGTCGATTTCGGTGGCCAGCGCCTCGTAGCGGGCACCGGCCGGCGACGTCCGGACGAATTCGCGGTTCCAGTCGTGGACCAGGTGCAGCGACGCCAGGCCGGAGGATGTCAGCGCCCGCACCAGGTTCATCGCCGCGCTGGCGTTGGCGTAGGCGCGGACCAGGCGCGACGGGTCGTGCTCCCGCGCGGCCGCGTCGGGGGCGAAGCCGTTGATCATGTCTCCGCGGTAGGACCGCAACCCCAGCGCGTCGATGTCGGCCGAGCGCGGCTTGGCGTACTGGCCCGCGATGCGGGCCACCTTGACCACCGGCATGCTGGCGCCGTAGGTCAGCACCACGGCCATCTGCAGCAGGGCGCGGATGTTGCCCCGGATGTGGGGTTCGGTGTTGTCGGTGAACGTCTCCGCGCAGTCGCCGCCCTGCAGCAGGAACGCCTCACCCTTGGCGACCTGCGCCAGCTGCTCCTGCAGGCGGACGATCTCCGAGGGCACGGTCACCGGGGGCACGCTCTCGAGGACCGTGCGCATCGCGGCTGCCTGTTCGGCCGGCCAGCTGGGCTGCTGGGCGGCCGGCTTGGCCAGCGCGGCGTCGAGGCGCGCCCGCAGGTCGCTCGGCAGCGGGGGCAGCGACGGCAGCTGGTCGATCGGGATGTCGACGGTCCAGTTCATCGGTCCATGGTAACCGGGGCGCGACGGTGACTGATCAGCGCGAACGTCGTGCGGGCGGCCTCAGGCCGACGCTCCCCCGCTCGGATCGCGGCCCGGCCCGTTCCCGTCGTCCGCAGTGATCAGCCGGAACCGCCGCAGCTGGTCGCGGGCGTCGACCAGCGCGTCGTGGGCGTCGCGCGAGCGCGGCGGCATCGGCGGGCACCCCCGGTCCTCCCACAGCTGCCGCAGGTCCCGGGTGAAGCGGGGTAGCGCCCGCGGCAACTCGGGCATGGTGCCCCACAGTTGGCACAAGGCCACGTGGTCGTAGGCGCCGATCCACGCCCACAGTTCGATGGGGTCGGTGCCCCGGACGCCGAAAAAATCCTCGAGTTCCTCCCGGATCTGCCGGCGCGAGCGCCACAGCTGCGACGCCGGGGGCGGCAGCTTGGGCAGCACGTTGGCACGCACCCAGCCGCCGGCGCGCTCGGGATCGAATTCCGTGGACACCGCGTAATACTCGCGGCCGTCCTCGGCCACCACACCGATGGAGATCAACTCGATGGTGCGGCCGTCCTCGATGAATTCGGTGTCGTAGAAGTACCGCACCGGCAGAAGCCTATCGACTGATCAGGATGGGCTCTGTGGGCGGCGGGGCGGCGTGGACGTCGTGGTCGAGCTGGGCGTCGACCGCGCGTTCGTCGGGCAGGCCCGGGGTGCCCGCGATCGCGCACTGGACCCACAGCTTGGCCCGCACGATCGGGCGACGCAGCCGGCGTTCGCGCTGCAGCGCGCGCCGCATCTTCTCCGGTTGGGTGGTGTATCGCCAGCGCGCCCAGGGCGCGTGGGGGCGCGACAACCGGACGGCGCCGATCACCAGCAAGACGACGATGAACATGCCGAGCAGACCGGTCCACACCTTGCCCTTGAGCACCACCACCACGGCCAGCGGCAGCGTCAGCACCAGGCCGCCGGCCACCGCGGCCCGCAGCGGCCACGAACCGGCTCCCTCCCAGACCGGGAGGAAGAACATCAGCGGGTGCAGGCCCATGATCAACAGGCCGGCGACTCCCACCGCAGCGAACACCGCGTCCACCGACGTGCGCCCGTCCTCTTCCCAGTAGACGTCGGACAGGTGCAGGATCAACGCGTACTCGTCGAGCACCAGGGCCGCGCCGATCCCGAAAAAGACTGCGGACAACGTGAATTCGGGCTCGTGTCCGTCGATGGACAGGGTCACCAGGGTCAGGCCGGAGAGCAACACCAGGACCACTCCGAACGTCACGTGATGGATGTGCACGCCGCCGAGGTGGACGTTGCGCGGGTGCCACCATCTGGCCGGGCGGCCGGCGTCCGCGCGGTGCCGGATGAAGCGCACGAAGGTCCGCGTGACGAAGAAGGTCATGATGAACGCCACCAGGCAGCACAGCAGGGGCAACCTGCCGCCGGCGAGGATGTCCTGCGCGAACCAGTGCGTCACCCGCTGCACGAACCAGTGGAGCACTCTTGAAACGTACGCCTGCGGCCGTCGACCCCGCGGGAGCCGCGCGGGCCACCTGCCACACCCGCACACCGATTACGCTGTTGTGCGACATGAGTAGATGGCGGGTGCACGGCGTGGGCTTCCCAGGCAGACGCGGCCCCGGGCAGGTCCTGTTGTGGTGCGGTCTTTGGCTGCTGGCGGCGGCGGGACTGGGCTATGTGGCCTGGCAACTGTTCGGGCACATCCCCTATCGCATCGATATCGACGTCTATCAGATGGGCGCGCAGGCCTGGATGCACGGCCATTCGCTGTACCACGGCGATGTGTTGTTCCACACACCGATCGGGATCGACCTACCGTTCACCTATCCCCCGCTGGCGGCGATCGTGTTCTGCCCGTTCGCCTGGCTGCAGATGCCGGCCGCCAGCGTCGCGATCACGGCGTTGACGCTGGTGCTGCTCGTCGTCTCGACGGTGATCGTGCTGACCCGCCTGGACGTCTGGGCCGCCTCGACCGCCCTGCCCGGCCCGGCGTGGTTGCGGCGCTGGTGGCTGGCGGTCGTCATCACCCTGGCGGCGTCGACCTGGCTGGAACCCATCACCTCGAACTTCGCTTTCGGCCAGATCAACGTCGTGCTGATGACCCTGGTGATCGCCGACTGCCTGCCCCGCCGCACCCCGTGGCCGCGGGGCCTGCTGCTGGGCGTGGGGATAGCGCTCAAACTCACGCCGGCGGTGTTCCTGCTCTATTTCCTGCTACGTCGCGACAACCGCGCGGCGCTGACGGCCCTGGCGTCCTTCGTGGGTGCGACGGCGGTGGGTTTCGTTCTCGCGTGGAGCGACTCGTGGGAGTACTGGACGCACACCCTGGCTCACACCGACCGAATCGGTGAAGCGGCACTGAACACCGATCAGAACATCGCCGGGGCGCTGGCCCGGCTGGGGCTGGGAGAGCAACAACGCTTCCTGCTGTGGGTGGCGGCCTCGCTGCTGGTGCTCGCGCTCACGGTGTGGGCGATGCGCAGGGTGCTGCGGGCGGACGAGCCCGTGCTGGCGGTCGTGTGCGTCGCGCTGTTCGGGCTGGTGGTCTCGCCGGTCTCCTGGTCACACCACTGGGTGTGGGGACTGCCCACGGTCGTGGTGCTGGCCGTGTTGGCCTGGCGGCGCCGGAACGCGGCGCTGGCGGTGGTCGCCGTCGCGGGGGTGGCGCTGATGAGGTGGTCGCCGATCGACCTGCTGCCCAAGCATCACGAGACGACGGCGGTCTGGTGGCGCCAACTCGTCGGGATGTCGTACGTGTGGTGGGCCCTGGCGGTCATCGTGGCGGCCGGGCTGACGGTCACCGCCCGCAAAGCCGCCCGCGATTCGCCGCCGCAGCAATTGACGCCGGCAACAGCGGTCGGCTAGTCGACGTCGCGGATCAACCCGCGGCGGTTTCGGGGATCCGCGCTGCCTCGCCGGTCGATCCGTGACCGTTCGAGCCGTTGCGATTTTCCTTGAGGCTGGCCGCGTAGATGTCCACGTACTCCTGGCCGGAAAGCCCCATCAGCTCGTAGATCACCTCGTCGGTGACGGCCCGCTCGATGAAACGGTTGCCGGCCAGCCCTTCGAAACGGGAGAAGTCCATCGGCTTGCCGAAGCGAACGGTGACCCGCCCGAAGCGCAGCATGTTGGTGCCGGGCGGGTTGACGACGTTGGTACCGATCATCGCCACCGGGATCACCGGCACCCCGGTGTGCAGGGCCAGCCGCGCCAGGCCGGTCTTGCCCTTGTACAGCCGGCCGTCCGGCGAACGGGTGCCTTCGGGGTACATCCCCAGCAGCTTGCCCGCCGACAGCAGCCTTTCGGCGGTGGTCAGCGCGGCCTGCGCGCTGTCGGCGTCGGTGCGGTCGATCGGAACCTGGCCCACCGCGGTGAAGAACCAGCGCTGGAACCAACCCTTCAGGCCGGTTCCGGTGAAGTACTCCGCTTTGGCCAGGAAGGTGATCCGGCGACGCACCACCAACGGCAGATAGAAGCTGTCCATCACCGCGAGGTGGTTACTGGCCAAGATCGCCGGGCCGGAACTCGGAATGTGTTCCAGCCCTTCGACTTTTGGCCGACCGAGCAGGTACAGCAGCGGGCCGAGCAGTACGTACTTGAATAGCCAGTACCACATGGCCCGCCCTCTCGCCCGCCCGCCGGTGTTCTGCGCCAACTGTACCCATCGCATGCGCAAGGGACCACCTTCGACGCAGCCGGCTCACTCCTCGACGGTGACGGGGATGGGCTGGTAGCGGGTTCTGGTCGCGGCGTCGGGAGCCTCCGCCTCGGTCGCGCCATCGCCGGGCGGACCGTCGGGCGGGGGTTTCGCCGCGCCGTTCATGTCGTCGAGCATCGCGCGGACCACCTCGAGCAGCGCGATGCTGTGGTCGGCGATCACGGTGATCAGGGGGTGCTGATCGCCGGTCGCCAAGGCGGCCAACGCGCACACCGGACACCACACCTGCTGACACTTGCCGGTCCCCACGCCCCGGCCCGCCGTCAGCGCGGCGGCCGTCCGCATCGCCGGGTCGATCCCATCCAGGATCGCCTGGGCGAGCCTGCGCAGCTCCGGACCAATTTCGGGATGAGCCCCGCTCACTTAGGCCACACCTCCGGGTCTGGTCGAAAACGTACAGTCAGCTCGGTACCCCGCAGGTGCGCGTCCAGCACCGTGCACCGCCGGAGCACGGACGCCAACCGCACCCTGCGCCGCAATCCGCCCGCGCTGATGATCAGGTCATCGTCGACGCGCCCCAGCGTCAGCCCCGACGGATCGAGTTGCGGCAACGCTAGCCGCATTCGGTAAATGGAGCCAAGTCCCGTTCCGGATTCGAGGTCCACCGTCGGACGGAGCGGACCCGGCGGCGCCGTTCCGCCCCGGCGCCGCGCGCTGTCGAGCAAAGCGCCCAGCGCCTTGGGGCCGATCGGCTCCCCGGATAGGTGCGGGGTCATCACCAGGGCCACCTCACCAATGGTCGCGTCGAGCTCGTCGAGAACACCACGTTGTTCGGAAATGCGTTCGGCGTACCAATAGAACGCGGGGTGCTCGGGCAGGTTGCGGTATTCGTAGGACTCGTCCTCGGACAGCACCTGATTGACGATGAGTTCCTCGACGCGCACACCCATCAACGCCAGCGAGCCCAGCGTCCGGGCCGCTTCGGCGGCGACCACCCGCTCGGGCGTCAAAACCAAATGCGCACTGACCAATTCGCCGTCGGTCAGCAGGTCGCTGAGCGCCTCCACGCTGGCGCTGACGCGCTCCAGCAGCTCCACCACCGCCGCCGACCGGGTGTCGTCGGCGCTGACCGACAGCCGGCGATGACGCGGCCAGGCGCGCTCGACGTAGAGCCCGAAGGTGGCGGGCAGGGTCAGCATGCGCAGCGCGTCGGCCGTCGACGCGCAGTCGACGACGATGCGATCCCAGCGCCCGGACACCGCCAGCTCACCGACGGCGTGCAGCCCGAGCACCTCCTGAACGCCCGGCAACGCCGAAAGTTCTTCGGGCGCAATGGTACTCAGCTCGGAATCGATGAACCGCCGATCCAGTGTGTCCACCACATGGCGCCAGCGGGCCTCGAGCAGGGCCAACGTGTCCAACGCCAGCGCGTCGAGAAAGCCGCCGCCGGCCTGCGCGTCATCGGCGAGGACGCGGACCAGTTCACCCTGGCTCGGCGGGACCGGGACACCGAGCACGTCGCCGAGTGAGTGCGCCTGGTCCGTGGACACCACCAGCACCCGCTGCCCCGCACCCGCGGCGCCGACCGCGGTGGCACATGCCAGCGTGGACTTTCCTACCCCACCCTTGCCAACGAAGAGACTGATCCGTGCCGGGGAGGGCGCCCGCAATTCGCTGGACTCACTCAGCCCTCGACTCGTTTCTTCAGATCCTTCAACGCGGTGTCGGTCAACCGGCGCTCGGCCTTGCGCTTGAGCAGTCCGATCATCGGGACGGCGAGATCGACCGACAGCTCGTAGGTGACCTCGGTGCCAGATCCCTTGGGGGACAATCGATATGTGCCCTCCAGCGAACGCAGCAGCGAGCTGGACACCAGTGACCAACTGACCGATTGCCGGTCCTTGGGCCACTCGTAGGACATCACCAACGTGTCCTTGAGGACGGCGGCGTCCAGCACCACCCGCGCGACCTTGGGGTAGCCGTCGGCGTCCTTCTCCTTGACCTCGGCTTCGCGGTACTCCGAGATCCACTGCGGGTAGGAATCGATATCCGCGATGACGCCCATCACCGTGCCCGGGTCGGCGTCGATGTAGATGGTTTGCGACGTCTTCTCCGCCACCTGGTGCTGCCCTCTCTCCCGCTGGCGGTCGACACCGCCGGCGGGGAAACTACCGTGCGGGTCCAGCCCCCGGGCCTCCGGTCCGAAACGGTACTCTTCCCGCAACCTGACCCGGCTAAACTACCGGAGAAACTCCGACCGGACGTGTGCGTTCCAGTGTCGTCTTGACCTCGAAGGCCATTTTCTTGCCCGCCACCCGACGGCGGTGCGTCATTTTCGCGAGATTGAGCTTGGCCAGCTGCCAGGCGGCCACCCCCGTCGGTTCGGCGTGCAGGAAATAGTGCAACACCACCCCGTCCAGCGACGGCTCCAGCCAGATCTCCATGGTGCCGGTCAACGCACCGGTGACCGCCCACCGGATGCCCTTGTCGGCGCGATCCTCGATGACCTGCAACCGCAGGTCGGGCCACCAGCGACGCCAGCACGACCGATCCGCGACCGCGGCACCGACCCGCGCGCCGTCGGCGGCGATGAACGTCTCGTCCGCGATCTGGATGCTGTTCACCACCCCAGCTTCACACACCGATCCCGATGGCCACGCCGAGGGCGGCCGGCAATGCGGGCCCCGGACGGCAGAGTGCCACCGTTCCTGCGCGAATGCGCGGATTAGGCTGGACGACAACAAGCCGTCCCCCCCGGAACGTCACCCAAGCCAAACGAGGTCAGTAAGAGTGCGTGAGTACAGTGTCCCCGCCCGCTTCTCCGTCGGCGAGCACGACAACATCGCGGCCATGGTCTTCGACCACGAGCGCGAGGACCCCAGCTTCGGCATCTTCCGGCGTCTGGTCGACGGCGAGTGGACCGACGTCACCTGCGCGCAGGTCGCCAGTCAAGTGCGCTCCGCGGCGCTGGGCCTGATCGCGCTCGGGGTCCAGGCCGGCGACCGGGTGTCCATCTTCTCGGCCACCCGCTACGAGTGGGCGATCATCGACCTGGCGATCCTGTCGGTGGGCGCGGTCACCGTGCCGATCTACGAGACGTCGTCGGCCGAGCAGGTGCGTTGGGTGCTGCAGGACTCCGAGGTGGTGCTGGCCTTCGCCGAAACCGACGCGCACGCGGCGATGGTCACCGAGCTGACCGCCGAACTGCCGGCGCTGCGCCGCGTGCTGCACATCGACGGCTCGGGCCCCAAGGCGCTCGATCAGCTCGACGAGGCGGGCGCGT
The DNA here is from genome assembly GCF_010731655.1 of Mycobacterium paraseoulense. Classification (NCBI taxonomy): domain Bacteria; kingdom Bacillati; phylum Actinomycetota; class Actinomycetes; order Mycobacteriales; family Mycobacteriaceae; genus Mycobacterium; species Mycobacterium paraseoulense. Next base: position 1,294,173 of record NZ_AP022619.1, read on the forward strand.
CGGTCGAGCCGGCCGAACTCACCGCCCGCCAGCAGGCGCTGCGCTCCGACGACCCGGCGACACTCATCTACACCTCGGGGACCACCGGACGACCCAAGGGCTGCCAGCTCACCCATGCCAACCTGCTGTACGAGACCCGCGGCGCCAAGGAGTGCCTGCCGACCCTGCTCGATGAGGGGCAGCGGCTGCTGATCTTCCTGCCGCTGGCCCACGTCCTGGCGCGCTCGCTGACGCTCTCGGCCTTCGCCAACAAGGTGACCGTCGGGTTCACCAGCGACATCAAGAACCTGCTGCCCATGTTCGCGGTGTTCAAGCCGACGGTGGTGGTGTCGGTGCCGCGGGTGTTCGAGAAGGTCTACAACACCGCCGAGCAGAACGCGGTCAACGACGGCAAGGGGCGGATCTTCGCGGCCGCCGTGCAAACCGCGGTCGACTGGAGCCAGGCGCGGGACCGCGGGCGGACGGGGCTGGTGCTGCGCGCCAAGCATGCGTTGTTCGACCGGCTGGTGTACCACAAGCTGCGTGCCGCGCTGGGCGGTGAATGCCACGCGTCCGTGTCGGGTGGCGCACCGCTGGGCGCACGGCTGGGCCATTTCTACCGGGGGGTGGGCCTGACGATCCACGAGGGCTACGGCCTGACGGAGACCAGCTCGGCGATCACCGTCAACCAGGTCGGCAACGTCAGGATCGGCACGGTCGGAACGTTGTTGCCGGGCAACAGCATGCGCATCGCCGAGGACGGCGAGCTGCTGGTGCGCGGCGGCGTCGTGTTCAGCGGCTACTGGCACAACGAGCAGGCCACCAACGACGCGTTCACCGACGGCTGGTTCAAGACGGGCGACCTCGGCACGCTCGACGAGGACGGCTTCCTGAAGATCACCGGCCGCAAGAAGGAGATCATCGTCACCGCCGGGGGCAAGAACGTCGCCCCGGCCGTGCTCGAGGACCAGCTGCGCGCGCACGCGCTGATCAGCCAGGCCATGGTGGTGGGCGACGCCAAGCCGTTCATCGGCGCGCTGATCACCATCGATCCGGAGGCGTTCGGCGCCTGGAAGGAACGCAACCACAAGGCGGCCGGCGCCTCGGTGGCCGACCTGGCCAACGACCCGGACCTGGTCGCCGAGGTGGACGCCGCGGTCAAGCACGCCAACCAGGCGGTGTCGCACGCCGAGTCGATCCGCAAGTTCCGCATCCTGCCGGTCGACTTCACCGAGGACACCGGTGAGCTGACGCCGACGATGAAGGTCAAGCGCAACGTCGTCGCAGAGAAGTTCGCCTCCGACATCGACTCGATCTACGAAAAGGAGTAGCGGGCCTGTCGTGAGTCGCCGGGCGTGACGCGGGGCCGTCCGAGCGTCACACCAGCGCGTCGCTCGAGCCGTCAGGCGCGCAGAAGCTCGGCGAGCCGCGCCGCCAGCGTGTCCCACCGCCAGTGGGCCATCACCCACTCGCGCCCGGCCGCGCCCATGGCCGCGGCGCGGTCGCGGTCGCCGAGCAGCCCGGCGACGGCGTCGGCGATTGCGGTCAGCGAACGCCCGTCGACCACCAACCCAGTCTTGTTGTGCTGCACGGCTTCCGGCGCTCCGCCGGAGTCGCCGGCGACCACCGGCTTGCCCGTCGCGGACGCCTCGAGGAAGACGATGCCCAGGCCCTCGACGTCCATGCCGGCGCCGCGGGTGCGGCAGGGCATCGCGAAGACGTCGGCCAGCGCATGGTGCGCCGGCAGTTCGGCGGCCAGCACGCCCCCGGTGAACGTCACGTGCTCTTCCACCCCGCAATCGCGGGCCAGCTTGCGCAGCGAGTCCAGGTAGGGACCGCCGCCGACGATGACCAGGGCGGCCCCGTCGACGCGTTGCCGGATCGACGGCATGGCCCTGATCAACATGTCCTGGCCCTTGCGCGGTACCAGGCGGGACACGCACACGACCGTGGGCCGCTCACCCAGCCCATACCGGTCGCGCAGCCCGGCCCCGGCCGCCGGGTCGGGCCGGAACCTTTCGGTGTTCACCCCGGGCGGCAGGTATTCCAGCGAGGCGTGGGGTCCGAACGCCGGCGCGAACCGGCCGCGGGTGTAGCGGCTGACGAACGTGACGACGTCCGTGGTGTCGCCGATGCGGCGCAGCACCGAGCGGGCGACCGGCAGCATCGACCAGCCGACTTCGTGCCCGTGCGTGCTGGCCACCACCCGGCCCGCCCCGGCCTGCCGGGCCCGCGACGCCAGCAGCGCCAGCGGCGCGGCCGCGCCGAACCAGACGGTGTCGATGTCGTCGGCGGCGATCAGCCGGCGCATGCGGGCGTCCACCGCCGGGCCGGGCAGCATCAGGGTGCCGGGATGGCGGACCACCCGGTAACCGGCCGCCTCGGCCGAGGCGTCGAAGGCGTCGGCGCCCTTCCATTGCGGCGCGTACACCGTCACCGAATGCAGCCGGGCGTCGACCAGCCGACCGACGAAGTCGCTCAGGTAGGACTGGATGCCGCCCGGCCGGGGCGGAAAGTCGTTGGTTACCAGCAGGACCCGACTCACTGCGTCAGGCTAGCCTGACGGTGCGCGAGGACCGTGGGAGGGCGTGGCTCACCCCGGGTGGGCGAGCCACGCGTGCCAGCGCACGAGCAGCCCGGGTGAGTCGGTGGCCAGGACGTCGTGCACGGCCGAGGGGACGTCGGTGCGCCCGACACCACAGACGGCCAGGTACAGGTCGTGCAGCTTGGCCGGCCCGTAGGTGTCCGCGACGAAACGCGCGAACCACCACGCGCGGTCGTATGCCAGCGAGCGCTGCGGCCCGGGTCCGTCCAGTTCGGCGTCCGAAGGCAGCGTCAGCGGTACCGGCAGCGCGTCGGCGGGCACCGGGGCCGGGGGCCGGGCGACGAAATCGGCCACCCCTTCGGTCAGCCACTGGGGCGCGTCCGGGGCGGTGTCCACGCGGGCCGCGTAGTGAAAAAGCTCGTGGGTCAACACGATTCGTAGCGCCTCCGCGGTCATGTTGGCCGCTCCCGGCGCGAACACGATCCGCTGACCGGCGGCCACCCGGTGCGCGGGGTCGACGCGGTCGACGACCGTCACGGCCGCGATGTCGGCCCATTGCGCCGCCGGTCCCCCGCCCGCGGCGGCGCGGAACTCCTCGTTCGTGCGGGTCGCGACCACCGAGATGTCGCGTGACCAATCGACGCCCCAGAAAGCCTCGACCGCGGTGATCGCGGCGCCGATCCCGGACGCCACCCGGGACAGCAGCCGGTCACCGGCCGGACCGCCGAGGGCGGTCAGCCGGACGGTGCGGTCGCCCACGTTCAGCGACTTCGTCGCGGGACTGATCTGGCCGTGTGGGGGGGTGACCAGTTGCGCGGGCCGTATCCCGATACCGCGTTCGGCTTCGAGCGGCACGGCGGCCGCCACGACGAGCTCGACGGCGAACACCCAGCCAAGCAGCACCGCGAGCCGGCGGCGACGCCGGCCGGGGCCGCTAGTAGCGGCGGGCGTCGTGGACCGGGCCTGCGGCATTCATCGGCACCACCCGCACCGGCTGGCCGTAGGTGGAGGAATGGATCACCATGCCGTCACCGACGTAGAGGCCGCTGTGTGACGCGTCGTTATAGAAGGTGATCACGTCCCCGGGCTGCAGGTCCGACAGCGACACCGGTTGGCCGCCCACGGCCTGCGCCTGGCTGGAGTGCGGCAGCGAAATGCCGGCCTGCTGGAACGCCCACATGACCAGCCCGGAGCAGTCGAACCCGCCGGGCGCGGCGCCGCCCCACACGTAGGGCGAACCGACCTGGGTCAGCGCCGCCTGCACGACGGTCGCACGGTCACCGCCGCCGAACGGGCCGCCGAACGGGCCGGGCATTCCGCCGGGCGGCGGCGCCTCACCGGGTGCCTGCCCCGCTGGCGGCGGCGCGCCGGGCGGCGCGGCCTCCGGCGCGGGCGCGCCCGGTGCCGGGAGACCGGCCGGGACGGTACCCGGATCGGCGAGCGCGGTGCGCTGCTCGGGCGACAGGGCGACGTACTGCGACTTGACGACCGCGATCTGCACCTGCAGCTGACTTTGCTTGGACTGCAGGCTGGCCCGTACCGCCGCGGCCTGCTCGGCCGCGCTCTTCGCGTCGGCCGCCGACTTGGCGGCCTCCCGCTCGGCCTTGGCGGCCTGCTCGCCGGCGGCCCGGAAGTTCGTCATCTGGTCGGCCATCTGCGTCGCCATCTGTCGCTGCATGGCCAGCTTGTCGATCAGCCCTTGCGGCGATCCCGCGGTCAACATGGCGGTCATGCCGTCGACGCGGCCGCCCATGTAGGTGGCGGCGGCGAGCTTGTTGACGGCGCTTTGGAAGGACGCCAAGCGGGCCTTGGCCGCATCGACGGCGGCCTGGGCGTCGTCGTGCTTCTTGTCCGCCGCGCGCTGGGCCGCCAGCTTGGCGTTGAGGTCCAGCTGCGCGCTGTGCATCGCCTCGGTGGTCTGCTCGGCCTGACGGGACAACTGGTTGAGCTTCGCCAGCGCGTCCTCGGCCGGGTCGGCCGACACGTGGGCGGCAAGGACACCGGATAACAGGGTGAAGCCCGCTAGCGCCCCGATGGCAGATCGTGTGACGACACGCGCAAACGGGTATCTAGAGTCAAGCCTCAAGATTTTGCTTCCTTAAACGGCCATCGACGACCACGCGCGTCGTCGAGCTGGGTTTAGGTCTCAAACAGGTTACGAAACGATATCGACGTTTGTCCAAAGCGAGCGGTTAAGAAATTGGCAAGATTTCTGTCATTATCATGTGAACGACGCCGACCCCCTCGTAAACCTTTGGCACGCAAAGCATCTTAGGCGACGCCCGAATCGCGCTCGCGGCGGATAGGCACTAGCCGTAATCGCGGTGCCAGGCCCGCATCGGCGAGTACCGCCAATGCAGCGCATTCGTCCTCCAACAAAGTTTGCGGAACCCCGAGTAACACGCTGACGACGCAATCGCGGCAACCCGGCCCCCGGACCGCGCAGTCGTCGCAGTCGATCACCACCGGCGCCCCCGCTTCCGGCACGGTCGCGCCGTTGCTGTCGGGTCCACTGCTTCGTGCCATCAGGATCGGTCCTCTCGGTCAAGGCTCGGCGAACGTCAGGTCGGACTGCCCAAACGGTAACCGCAGCCACCGACAACCGGCCGGCGCCGCGTTCGGGCGGTAAACGGCCGGGGTTCGTTCGGCGTGGGAGCCACCCGGGTGTCGGTGGCCGCGCTTAACGTCGCGGCATGGGTGCCGGTGGTGCGACTCAGCTCAGTTTCGCCGACCTGGGGTCGTCCTTCGAAACCGCCGACGTCTCGCTGCGCGACACCACGTTCGTCGTGGTGGACCTGGAGACCACGGGGGGTCGCACGAAAAGTACGGGCGGAAACGCCCCCGACGCCATCACCGAGATCGGGGCGGTCAAGGTCCGCGGCGGCGTGGTGCTCGGCGAGTTCGCCACGCTCGTCGACCCCCAGCGCAGCATCCCCCCGCAGATCGTGCAGCTGACCGGGATCACCACCGCGATGGTGTCCGACGCCCCGACCATCGACGCCGTGTTGCCGATGTTCCTCGAGTTCGCCGGCGGGGCGGTGCTGGTCGCGCACAACGCCGGGTTCGACATCGGATTCCTGCGCGCGGCGGCGGCGCGCTGCGATCTGCCCTGGCCGCGGCCGCAGGTCCTGTGCACGGTGCGGCTGGCCCGCCGCGTGCTCAGCCGCGAGGAAGCCCCCAGCGTGCGGCTGGCCGCCCTGGCGCGGCTGTTCGCCGTGGCCACCCGGCCCACACACCGGGCCCTCGACGACGCCCGCGCCACCGTCGACGTGCTGCACGCCCTCATCGAACGGGTGGGCAACCAGGGCGTGCACACGTATGCCGACCTGCGCTCCTACCTGCCGGACGTGACGCCGGCGCAGCGGCGCAAGCGGGCCCTCGCCGAGGGCCTGCCCCGCCGGCCCGGGGTCTACCTGTTCCGCGGGCCGTCGGGCGAGGTGCTCTACGTCGGGACCGCCGTCGATCTGCGCCGCCGGGTCGGCCAGTACTTCACCGGCGCCGACCCGCGCGGCCGAATGAAGGAAATGGTCAACCTGGCCACCGCCGTCGACCACGTCGAGTGCGCCCACGCGCTGGAGGCCGGCGTCCGCGAGCTGCGGCTGCTGGCCGCGCACGCCCCGCCCTACAACCGCCGGTCGAAGTTCCCGCACCGGTGGTGGTGGGTGGCGCTCACCGACGAGGCGTTCCCGCGGCTCGCGGTGGTGCGAGCACCCCGCCACGACCGGGCCGTCGGGCCCTTCCGGTCGCGCACCGACGCCGCCGACACGGCCGAACTGCTGGCCCGCTGCACCGGGCTGCGGACGTGCACCACGCGGCTGGGGCGCTCGGTCCTGCACGGGCCGGTCTGCGCCGAGGCGGAGATCTCGCCCTGTCCCGCCGGGCGCGGCATCACGGCCACGCAATACGCCGCGGCGGTGGCGCGCGGCGCGGCACTGATCGACGGGATGGAGAACGCCGCCCTGTCGGCCGCCGTGGATCAGGTCACGACGCTGGCCGAGCGACGACATTTCGAGAGCGCCGCGCGCCTGCGTGACCGCACCGCCACCGCCGTCGAGATCCTCTGGCGGGGCCAGCGGTTGCGCGCGCTGGCCACGCTGCCCGAGCTGATCGCCGCCGCCCCCGACGGCCAGGGCGGGTATCACCTGGCCGTCGTCCGGCACGGCCAGCTCGCGGCGGCCGGTACCGCCGCGCGCGGGGTGCCCCCGATGCCGGTGGTCGACGCGATTGTGGCTGGGGCGCAGGCGATCTTGCCGACGGCGGCCCCCCTCGGCGGGGCGTTGGTGGAGGAATCCGCTCTCATCGCGCGCTGGCTGACCGCTCCGGGGGTGCGCATCGTCCGCGTCGACGACTCCCCCGACGCCGCGGGCTGGGCCTCGCCGCTGCGTTCGGCCGGGGCCTGGGCCGCGTGGGCGGCATCGGCGCGCTCGGCGCGGCTCGCCTACGAGCAAGCGGCGCAATACGATTCAGACCTGCTGGCCGAACCGCACCCATCGCGCGAGCAGCTGTTCGGCCGCCCCGGAATCGATCGCCGCGGCCGCGCGCTGCAGCCCGTCCTCCCACGCCGGCAACCATTCAGCGCGGCTGGATAGGCCGGCGTGCGCGACGATCGCCCCGGCGGCGTTGAGCACCACGGCGTCCCGGACCGGGCCCTTGGCGCCGCCCAGCACCGCACGTACCTCCGCCGCGTTGGCCTGCGCGTCGCCGCCCAGCAGATCGTCGAGATCGGCTCGGGCGAAACCGAATCCGGCCGGATCGAACGTCAGCTTGTCCACCGTCCCGGCCTGCACCCGCCAAATCGTGCTGGTGGTCGTCGTGGTCAGCTCGTCCAGCCCGTCGTCACCGTGCACCACCAGCACACTGGACCGCCGTGCGGCGAACACCCCCGCCATCACCTCCGCCAGATCGGCGAACGCGCAACCGATCAGGCCCGCCCGTGGCCTGGCCGGATTGGTCAGCGGCCCAAGGAGATTGAACACGGTCGGCACGCCGATCTCGCGGCGCACCGCCGACGCGTGCCGGTACGACGGATGAAACACCGGCGCGAAGCAGAACCCGATGCCCACCTCGGTCAGGCTCTGCGCGACCTGCTCGGGTTCGAGTTCGATGCGCACCCCGAGCGCCTCGAGCGTGTCGGCACCGCCCGACAACGACGACGACGCGCGGTTGCCGTGTTTGACCACGGGCACGCCCGCGGCCGCGGCCACGATCGCCGCCATGGTGGACAGGTTGACGGTGTTGACGCCGTCCCCGCCGGTGCCGACGATGTCCACCGCGTCGGCACCCATGGCGGGCATCGGGCGCGCGTGGCTCAGCATGACGTCGGCCAGCTCACTGACCTCGGCCGAGGTGGGGACCTTCATCGTCATCGCCACCGCGAAGGCGGCGACCTGGGCCGGGCTCGCGTCGCCCGCCATGACCCGTTCCATGGCCCAGCCGGCCTGGCCGCGGAGCAGGTCCCGGCCGTCGGTCAACCGGGCCAGGACCTGCGGCCACGACGGCGCCGCCCCCGGGCCCGCGGTGGAACCGCCGGGGGGCGAAGCCTCGGGTGACACAGCCACGCGCCGATGGTCCCACGCGGACCGGACCTCCCCCAACCGGCGCGGAAAGGCGCCCGCCCCGGACCCGGCCGCGACGCGAAAACATCAAATGCCGCCCCGGGTGGAGTTGAACAACTACAAAGCGTCATACTTGCGGATGTGACCAGCGCTGTAGGGACCTCAGGTACTGCAATCACGTCGCGGGTTCATTCCTTGAATCGACCCAACATGGTCAGTGTCGGCACCATCGTTTGGCTCTCCAGCGAGCTGATGTTCTTTGCCGGCCTGTTCGCGATGTACTTCACCGCGCGTGCGCAGTCCGGCGGGAAGTGGCCGCCGCCGCCCACCGAGCTCAACCTCTATCAGGCCGTCCCGGTGACGCTGGTGCTGATCGCGTCGTCGTTCACCTGCCAGATGGGGGTGTTCGCAGCCGAACGTGGCGACGTCTTCGGGCTGCGCCGGTGGTACGTGATCACCTTCCTGATGGGCCTGTTCTTCGTTTGCGGACAGGGCTACGAGTACTTCCACCTGGCGACCCACGGCACCACGATTCCCGGCAGCGCCTACGGCAGCGTGTTCTACCTGGCGACCGGGTTCCACGGCCTGCACGTCACCGGCGGTCTGATCGCGTTCATCTTCTTGCTCGCCCGCACCCGGATGAGCAAGTTCACCCCGGCGCAGGCCACCGCGAGCATCGTCGTCTCCTACTACTGGCATTTCGTCGACATCGTGTGGATCGCGCTGTTCACCGTGATCTATTTCATCCGATGAGCCGACGCTGGACGAACAGGAGTGCTGGGTTGAAGAAACTGGGGTCTACCCGATCCGGTGCGCGGCCCGGGCAGCCGCGAAAAGCCGCTGGTGATCGCTCCCGGCGGCGGCTGCGCCGCCGCCTGTCGGGCGGGCTGTTGCTGCTGATCGCGCTCACGGTCGCCGGCGGGCTGGCCGCCGTGCTGACACCGCGCCCGCAGGTCGCCGTGGCCGACGAGTCGTCTTCGGCGCTGCTGCGGACCGGCAAGCAGTTGTTCGAGACGTCGTGCGTGTCGTGCCACGGCGCCAACCTGCAGGGCGTGCCCGACCGTGGGCCCAGCCTGATCGGCGTCGGCGAGGAGGCCGTGTACTTCCAGGTCTCGACCGGCCGGATGCCCGCGATGACCGGCGAGGCCCAGGCGCCCCGCAAGGAGCCGATCTTCGACGAGGGGCAGGTCGACGCGCTGGGCGCCTACGTGCAGGCCAACGGCGGCGGCCCGACGACGGTGCGCAACCCGGACGGCAGCCTGGCCATGAAGTCGCTGCGCGGCGACGATCTGGGCCGCGGCGGGGACCTGTTCCGGCTGAACTGCTCCTCCTGCCACAACTTCACCGGCAAGGGCGGGGCGCTGTCGTCGGGTAAGTACGCGCCGCCGCTGGACCCGGCCAACGAGCAGCAGATCCTGGCGGCGATGCGGACCGGCCCGCAGAGCATGCCGAAGTTCTCCGACCGTCAGCTGTCCTTCGAGGCCAAGAAGGACATCATCGGTTACATCAAGGCGGTCACCGAAGAGCGCCAGCCCGGCGGCTACGGCCTCGGTGGATTCGGGCCCGCACCCGAGGGTATGGCCGCGTGGATCATCGGGATGGTCGCCGCCATCGCTTTGGCACTGTGGATTGGGGCACGAGCATCATGAGCGAAGACGACGTTCGCGGCGCCGACGCCGGCGGAACCACCCACGGTGTCGGCGAGAAGGAACCCGACGACGCGGCGCTGGCAGCGATGTCGCGCGACGAGCTGGTGGCACTGGGCGGGAAGCTCGACGGGGTCGAGACGATCGTCAAGGAGCCCCGCTGGCCCGTGCAGGGCACCAAGGCCGAGAAGCGCGCCGAGCGCGGAGTCGCCCTGTGGCTGTTGCTCGGTGGCGTTTTCGGACTGGCGCTGCTGCTGATCTTCCTGTTCTGGCCGTGGGAGTACAAGCCGAAGAGCGCCCCGGGCAGCCTGCTGTACACGCTGACCACGCCGCTGTACGGGCTGACCTTCGGGATGTCGATCCTGTCGATCGCGATCGGCACCATCCTGTACCAGAAAAGGTTTATCCCCGAAGAGATTTCGATCCAGGAGCGGCACGACGGTGCCTCCCGGGAGGTCGACCGCAAGACGGTCGTGGCGAACCTCACCGACGCCCTGGAGGGCTCGACGGTGCGGCGGCGCAAGGTGGTCGGGCTGTCGTTGGGACTCGGCCTGGGCGCGTTCGGGCTGTCGACGCTGGTCGCGTTCGCCGGCGGCCTGATCAAAAACCCGTGGAAGCCGGTGGTGCCCACCGCAAACGGCAAGAAGGCCGTGCTGTGGACGTCCGGCTGGACCCCGCGCTATGCGGGCGAGACCATCTTCCTCGCGCGGGCGACCGGGTCGGCCGGTGCGTCGCCGTTCATCAAGATGCGTCCCGAGGACCTCGACGCCGGCGGCATGGAAACCGTCTTCCCGTGGCGGGAGTCCGACGGTGACGGCACCACCCCGGAATCGCAGGAAAGGCTCCGCGCGATCAACCAGGGCGTCCGTAATCCCGTGATGCTCATTCGCATCCGGCCGTCCGACATGCCCCGGGTGGTCAAGCGGCAGGGCCAGGAGAGCTTCAATTACGGCGAGTTGTTCGCCTACACCAAGGTCTGTTCGCACCTGGGTTGCCCCGCGTCGCTGTACGAGGAGCAGTCCTACCGGATCCTGTGCCCTTGTCACCAGTCGCAGTTCGACGCCCTGCACTTCGCCAAGCCGATCTTCGGCCCGGCGGCGCGCGCGCTGGCGCAACTGCCCATCACGATCGACACCGACGGATATCTGGTCGCCAACGGTGACTTCATCGAGCCCGTCGGACCGGCATTCTGGGAGAGGACGACAACATGAGTCCAAAACTGAGTCCCCCGAAACCGCCCAAGATCGGCGACGTCCTGGCCCGTCAGGGCGAAGACATCGACACGCGCTATCACCCCTCGGCGGCGGTACGCCGGCAGCTCAACAAGGTCTTCCCGACCCACTGGTCCTTCCTGCTGGGCGAGATCGCGATGTACAGCTTCATCGTGCTGCTGCTCACGGGCGTGTACCTGACGCTGTTCTTCGACCCGTCCATGGCCGAGGTGACCTACAACGGGGCCTACCAGCCGCTGCGCGGCGTCGACATGTCCAAGGCCTTCGCGTCGACCCTCGACATCTCCTTCGAGGTGCGGGGCGGCCTGTTCGTCCGTCAGGTGCACCACTGGGCCGCGCTGATTTTCGCGGCGGCGATCATGGTGCACCTCGCCCGCATCTTCTTCACCGGCGCGTTCCGGCGGCCGCGTGAGGCCAACTGGGTCATCGGCTCGCTGCTGCTGATCCTGGCGATGTTCGAGGGCTACTTCGGCTACTCGCTGCCCGACGACCTGCTGTCCGGCATCGGGCTGCGCGCCGCGCTGTCCTCGATCACGCTGGGGATGCCTATCATCGGCACCTGGCTGCACTGGGCCCTGTTCGGCGGCGACTTCCCGTGCGGCGGCGTGGGCAACGAGTGCGCCACGGTGGGGATCATCATCCCGCGCATGTACGCCCTGCACATCCTGCTGCTGCCGGGGATCATCCTGGCCCTGATCGGGCTGCACCTGGCGATGGTGTGGTTCCAGAAGCACACGCAGTTCCCCGGCCCCGGCCGCACCGAGCAGAACGTGGTCGGCGTGCGGGTGATGCCGATCTTCGCGGTGAAGTCCGGTGCGTTCTTCGCCGCGATCGTCGGTGTGCTCGGCCTGATGGGCGGCCTGCTGCAGATCAACCCGATCTGGAACCTGGGGCCCTACAAGCCATCTCACGTTTCGGCCGGTTCGCAGCCGGACTTCTACATGATGTGGACGGAAGGCCTGGCCCGCATCTGGCCGCCGTGGGAGTTTTACTTCTGGCACCACACCGTTCCCGCCCCGGTGTGGGTGGCGCTGCTGATGGGCCTGATCTTCGTCCTGCTGATCATCTATCCCTTCCTGGAGAAGCGGTTCAGCGGCGACTACGCCCACCACAACCTGCTGCAACGTCCGCGGGACGTGCCGGTGCGTACCTCGATCGGCGCGATGGCGATCGCGTTCTACATGGTGCTGACGCTGAGCGCGATGAACGACATCATCGCGTTCAAGTTCGACATCTCGTTGAACGCGACGACGTGGATCGGCCGCATCGGGATGGTCATCCTGCCGCCGGTGGTCTACTTCGTCACCTACCGGTGGTGTGTCGCGCTGCAGCGCAGCGACCGCGAGGTCCTGGCGCATGGGATCGAGACGGGCATCATCAAGCGGCTGCCGCACGGGGCGTACATCGAGTTGCATCAGCCGCTCGGCCCCGTCGACGACCACGGCCACCCGATACCGCTCGAGTACCAGGGCGCGGCGCTGCCCAAGCGGATGAACAAGCTGGGCTCGGCCGGTTCACCGGGGCACGGCAGCTTCCTGTTCGCCGACCCGGCGTCGGAGGACGCGGCCCTGCGCGAGGCGGCACACGGCTCCGAGCAACGTGCCCTCACCGCGCTGCGCGAGCACCAGGACAGCATCGCCGGTTCGACCAACGGGAAGAACGGCGAGCACCACTAGCTCCGTGCTGGTTCGCTGAAGACCGCGCCGCACTGTTGGTGGGCCGCCCGAAGGATGGAGCCGGCGGTCAGGAATGCCGGTTTGGTCTGGTCGTGCGACTCGACGGGGAGGTTGGCCGCACAGCGCAGCATCATCAGGCCGAGCGCGCTATAGGTCGTGTACGGGATGATCAGCAGGTTGACGCGTGCGTCGCCCCCGATGATGGTCATCACGTGCTGGCGTTTCCGTTCCCAGCCCGCCCAGTTCAGGTCGGGTGGTCGTTGCAGCGGCGGCCAGTTGACGTTGATGGAGCTGACGTCTCCCAGCAGGGGTGTCAGGACGGCGATCAGCTCGGGCAATTCGTTGGTGATGCGGTCCGCGCGCGGCCACCACGCTCCGTCGATGGCACGGCCCAGTTCACGGGCCACCGACACCCGGACTGGATTGGCTCGGCGTCGGCGTTCGAACGATTCGGTCATCCGAGAGCCCGGGGGCGAGGCAGATTCGCGACAATCACGGGCGGATCCCTTCACGTCGGCGTCGTTCACCCCGGCGGGCGCGGGGCGGACGGAGGAATCGCATTGCCCGTGGCCGGCATCCGCACGGGTGGCTGCGGACCGCCGCTGACAATGAAACGGCTCGGGGTCAACGCTACGCCACCGCCACCCCACGGGGCGGCCAGGGGCCGCACGGCGCGGGCTCGGTCGTCCCGGCCGGCGGACCGGAAGGCGCCGTAGCGGGGCAGGTCGGGCCGCGCGGACCGCCCTGGCGCCGTCTGGTGGACTACAGTGGCGAGGGTCCGACCGTGGCGCTGTCCGGGTGAGCGGGGGGCGACAGGGTGAGGATGGGCAATGGCGATACAGGACTGGGGCGACGCCCCGGAGATCCACCCATCGAAGATCCGCGTGGGTGACATCATCGGCACGTTGCGTCCCACCGCACTGCGTTACACCGTCAAGATGATCAGCGGGCCGCAGACCACTCCCCGGCGCTGGACATTCTTCGGCCGCGACGACCACGGCAAGCAATACACGGGCACGTTCGGCGACGACGAATTGGTCCGCAGGTACGCCAAGTCGTGACGCGGACTTACTGAGCGGCGACGGCGCGACGCAATTGGCGGACGTGCAGCCATTCGATCGCCGGCATCCCGGCGGTCACCAGGCCGGCCACGCCGTACGCGACCCAGGACGGGCTGTCGTGGCCCACGGCCATCAGGTACGTCGCCGTGGCCACCGCGACCAGCGCGGCTCCCATCGCGCCGACCAGGAGCACGGTGCCGCGCAACCAGGCCCGATCCACCGCCTCACCCGACCACTCGGAGTCGGTCTCCTGAGCGAGCGCCTGGCCCCGCGGTAGGCGCGCCCGTTCGGCCGCGGTCCGCGGCGCCTGGGACATCAGGCGCACCGGGGGCCGACTGGCCACGGCCATCCCCCTGGCCGCCGGCTCGGTCTGGGCCATCCGGCGGGCCCGCAACAGCATCGGGATCGCCCCGGCGATGATCAGCGCGGACACGATGATCACGGCATAGAGCACCCACGAGGTGGTGTGCGTGCTGCCGGCCGCCTTGTGAAAGCCCCGACCCAGGTCCGCCAGCGCGACGGTCGCGGCCACACTCACGCCCAGCAAGACCAGCCAGACGGCGGCGCAGGCGCCGATCAGGATGCGGTCGATGACGTCGGGCGAAATGGTGTCGTCGCCGAACCCGCGGCGGTACGCCGAATACCTGCTCACCATCAGCAGCTCGTCTGCGGCGAGTCGTTGGTGTTCGACGACAGGACCGTTCCGTCACTCGTCGTGATCGAGCAGTTGAGCCGGCTGACCCGGAAAAGGCTGGACGCCTCGACCGAGCCCACGTCGGACTGGGAGATCGGCGTGACGGTCATCGACCACGGGATGTACACGTTGTGCTGCGTGCGCCGCCGGCCCGACGCGTCGACATAGGTCACCGAGATGATGTCACCGGGCGCCTTGGTGCCGGTCACCGAGTAGGTCACCTGCCGCGGCCCCGCGGGGGTCGTCGGTGGAGGTGGCGGCGGGGCCGCCGCGGTCGAGGTGGCCGGGGGCGGCGCCGGCGCGGGCGGCGGGGGTGGCGGCGGCGGGGCAGGCGTCACCGTCACGGTCTGTGTCTCCGTTGCTGTCGGGGGCGGCGGTTCGGTCGTGGGTGGGGGCGGCGGAGGCGGGGCGGCGGCTTGGTGGTCGTGATCTCGTCCTGCATCGGCGGCGTCGACGGGACGGTGGTGGTGTTGGGGTTGGCCAGCTTGGTGGTGTCCGTGCGCGCGAACAGCAGCGACACCGACACCACCAGCGCGATGGCGGCCACGATGGCGGCGACCCCGACCACCCAGGGCCAGCGCGGCGCACCGTGCTCGTCGTCGGTGTCGGCCGACTCGTCGAAGGCGTCGTAGTCGTAAAGCCTCAGATCGGCCGGCAGGTAGGGGCCGCTGATGAAGTGCTCCGACTCGGGGGCCGAATAGGCCCGCGAATAGGCGTCGGTCTGGCCCGTCTGGTCGACCGCCGGCTCGGCGCCGTCGTCGAAGGGTTCGATCTCGTCGACGGGACCGGGTTCCTCCCCCGGCTCGGGGCCGCCCGTGGGCTCGATGTCGGAATCCGGTTGGTGGGGAGCCTCGTTCACGGAATCGGGTTCCTCAGGTTCCCATTCCGGGGGTTTCGGCCCACTCATCTTTGCCTGCCCTGTCCGACTGCCTCACCAGCGCGCGGGGCCCGGCGGCCATACCGTTGCGCGCGCGCTTGAGAAATTGTCATTTGCCTGGGCAAAACATTACCGAACCGAGAGGGGCAGAGAAGTCCTGGCGAACCGGCCACAGCTCACGTGATCGGATTGTGACCTTTTGGCGCGAATCAGTGCTTCTCGGGCCCGACGTAGTACTCGAAGATCAGGCCCGCGACCGAGGCGAGCACGAACGTCACCCCGGCGGCGATCAGCCACGGCAGCCACAGCGCGATCCCGACCGCGGTCACCGAGGCCGACAGCGCGACCAGGATCGGCCACCAGCTGTGCGGGCTGAAAAAGCCCAATTCGCCTGCTCCGTCGCTGATCTCGGCGCCCTCGTAGTCCTCGGGGCGGGTATCGAGGCGACGCGCCACGAACCGGAAGAAGGTGGCCACGATCAATGCCAAGCCACCGGTCAGCGCCAGCGCGGTCGTGCCCGCCCACTCCTCACCGCCGGTGGCGAATAGCGCGGTAAGTACGCCGTAGAGGACCGCCACCACAATGAAAAACCCGGCGACGAATTCGAAAAGCCTGGCTTCAATATGCATTTGGTGTCCTAACCTACTGACGTCCGGCCAACTGGCCGCGGCGGGTGTCGAACGGGTGGGTGGACACCGCGAGCGGCGCCTGACCGATCGACTGCAAGGCCTGGGCGTTGGTCTTTCCGTCGATCCGCTGCTGCAGGTAAGCCTTGAAGTCGTTGGGCGGCACCACCCGAACCTCGAAGTTCATCATCGAGTGATAGGTGCCACAGAACTCGGCGCAGTGCCCGACGAAAGCCCCGGGCTTGCTGATGTCGTCGACCTGGAAGACGTTCACCGAGTTGTTCGCCTCGGCATTGGGGATCACGTCGCGCTTGAACAGGAACTCCGGCACCCAGAAGGTGTGGACGACGTCCGCGGACGCCAACCGGAACTGGATGCGCTTGCCCGTCGGCAGCACCAGCACCGGGATCTCATCGCTGGTGCCCAAGGTTTCGACCTTGTCGAAGTTCAGGTAGGTCCGGTCCGAGGTGTTGAGCCCGCGGACCGGTCCCACGAGTTCCTCGCCGTGGGCGTCCTTGCCTTCGGGCTTGGAGACCATCGCGTTCTTGCGGGCCTGGTCGACACCGTCGTAGGTCAGCGTGCCGTCCTTGAAATCGACGCGCTGATAGCCGAACTTCCAGTTCCACTGGAAGGCCGTGACGTCGACCACCACCTCGGGGTCCTTGTCGACGTGCAGCATCTTCTCCTGCACCACCACGGTGAAGTAGAACAGCACCGAGATGATCAGGAACGGCGTCACCGTCAGCACCAGTTCCAGCGGCATGTTGTAGCCGAACTGGCGGGGCAGTTCGGTGTCAGTGGCCTTCTTGCGGTGGAAGGCCGACGCCCAAAAGATCAGGCCCCACACGATGACCCCGACGACGAGCGAGGCGATGGTCGCTCCGACCCACAGCTCGCGGTTGAGGTGGGCCTGCGGGGTGATGCCCTTGGGCCAGCCCAGACCGAGCACGTCCGACCAGCTGCATCCGCTCAGGGTCACCGCCAGCACGCCGAACGTCGCGGCCAGCGCCACCGGCCGCAGCCGACGGGACCGACCCCGCCGAACGGCCGCGGAACGGCCGCCGAAAAGGCCCCGAAACCTGCCCTGCGACAAACGTTGCGAACGGACCTGCTCGCGAGGTGTCACGTTGGCGCCTCCTGCTCGGATATCGAATACTACGCAGCGTAGACCACGCCGCTGACCCGAGCGACGAAACCCCGGCCCACCGGCCCGCCCGGCGGATCGCGGACGTGCCGGGTGCGACGGCCACGGCCGGGGTCGAAGTGCGGCATACTGGGGCGCCGTGTGTGGTCTGCTGGCGTTCGTCGCTGCCCCTGACAGTGCCAGTGACGACGCTGCCGCCCGGGCCGACGGGGCGATCGCGCGCGCGGCGCACCTGATGCGCCACCGCGGGCCCGACGAGGCGGGCACGTGGACCGACCCGGGCGCCGACGGAAGCGTCGTGTTCGGCTTCAACCGGCTGTCGATCATCGACATCGCGCATTCGCACCAGCCGCTGCGGTGGGGGCCGCCGGAGGCGCCCGACCGCTACGTGCTGGTGTTCAACGGCGAGATCTACAACTACCTCGAGCTGCGCGACGAGCTGGCCACCGCCCACGGCGCGGTCTTCGCCACCGACGGCGACGCCGAGGCCATCGTCGCCGGTTACCACTTCTGGGGCGCCGACGTGCTCACCAGGCTGCGCGGCATGTTCGCCTTCGCCCTATGGGATACCGCCACCCTCGAATTGTTCTGCGCCCGAGACCCTTTCGGTATCAAGCCGCTCTTCATGGCGACCGGCCCGGGTGGCACGGCCGTCGCCAGCGAGAAGAAATGCCTGCTGGACCTGGCGGATTTGGTCGGGTTCGACACCCGCATCGACGACCGGGCCGTGCAGCACTACACCGTGCTGCAATACGTGCCCGAGCCCGAGACGCTGCACCGCGGGGTGCGCCGACTGGAGTCGGGCTGCTCCGCGCGGATCCGGCCCGGGCGCCGGCCCGAGGTCACCCGGTACTTCACGCCGCGCTTCGCCGCCACGCCGATCACCCGCGACACCGAACAGGCCCGCTACGACGAGATCACCGCGGTGCTCGAGGACTCGGTGGCCAAGCACATGCGCGCCGACGTCACCGTCGGGGCGTTTCTGTCCGGCGGCATCGACTCCACCGCCATCGCGGCGCTGGCCATCCGGCACAACCCCAAGCTGATTACGTTCACCACCGGTTTCGAGCGGGAGGGCTTCTCCGAGATCGACGTCGCGGTGGCCTCCGCCGAGGCGATCGGCGCCCGCCACATCGCCAAGGTCGTCCACCCGGACGAGTTCGTCGCCGCCCTGCCCGAAATCGTGTGGTACCTCGACGAGCCGGTGGCCGACCCCGCGCTGGTGCCCCTCTTCTTCGTCGCCCGAGAGGCCCGCAAGCACGTCAAGGTGGTGCTGTCCGGAGAGGGGGCCGACGAGCTGTTCGGCGGCTACACCATCTACCGGGAGCCGTTGTCGCTCAAGCCCTTTGACTATCTCCCCCGGCCGCTGCGGCGGTCGATGGGCAAGGTGTCCAAACCACTGCCGGAGGGCATGCGCGGCAAGAGCCTGCTGCACCGCGGCTCGTTGACGCTCGAGGAGCGCTACTACGGCAACGCCCGCAGCTTCTCCGACGCGCAGCTGCGCGACGTGTTGCCGGGGTTCCGCGACGAGTGGACCCACACCGACGTGACCGCACCGGTGTACGCGCAGTCGGCCGGCTGGGACCCGGTGGCCCGCATGCAGCACGTCGACCTGTTCACCTGGCTGCGCGGCGACATCCTGGTCAAGGCCGACAAGATGACGATGGCCAACTCGCTGGAGCTGCGGGTGCCGTTCTTGGATCCCGAGGTGTTCGCCGTCGCCTCGCGGCTGCCGGTCGAGGCCAAAATCACGCGAACGACGACCAAGTACGCGCTGCGCCGGGCCCTGGAACCGATCGTCCCCCCGCACGTCCTGCACCGGCCCAAGCTCGGGTTTCCCGTGCCGATCCGGCACTGGCTGCGCGCCGGCGAATTGCTGGACTGGGCCTACGGGTTGGTGGCGTCCTCCCAGGCCGGTCACCTCGTCGACCTGGCCGCCGTCCGCCGCATGCTCGACGAGCACCGCAACGGCGCCGGCGATCACAGCCGCCGGCTGTGGACGCTGCTGATCTTCATGCTCTGGCACGCGATCTTCGTCGAACACAGCGTGGTGCCGCAGATCAGCGAGCCGCAGTACCCCGTGCAGCTCTGAGGTGCTACCGCGAGCCGGGGCGGGAACCTAGGCCAGCACCGCGGCGATCTCGTGGGCCGCGTCGTCGCCGTAGGCACCGGCCAACCGGCTCACCGCGGTCTCGCGGTTCCAGTCCCAATTCTGGGTGCCGGTCGACTCCAGGACCAGCACCGCGACCAGCGAGCCCAGCTGCGCCGAGCGCTCCAGGCTCAGGCCGGCGCTGCGGCCGGTCAGGAAACCGGCGCGGAAGGCGTCGCCGACGCCGGTCGGGTCGGTCTGGCTGGTTTCGGGCACCACGCCCACGTGGGTGGTCGTGCCGTCGGGCTCGACGATGTCGACGCCCTTGGGGCCCAGCGTGGTCACCCGCAGGCCGACCTTGCCCTGCACGTCGGCCTCCGACCAGCCGGTCTTGTTGAGCAGCAGCTCCCACTCGTAGTCGTTGGTGAACAGGTAGGCGGCGCCGTCGACGAGCCTGTCGATCTCCGCGCCGGACAGGCGGGGCAGCTGCTGGGACGGGTCGGCGGCGAAGGGCAGGCCCAGCTTGCGGCACTCCTCGGTGTGCACCACCATCGCGTCCGGGTCGTTCGCCCCGATGATGACCAGGTCCGGCTCGCCGATGGACGACACCACGTCGGCGAGCTTGATGTTGCGGGCCTCCGACATGGCGCCCGGGTAGAACGACGCGATCTGAGCCATGTCGACGTCGGTGGTGCAGGTGAAGCGGGCCGTGTGGGCCGTCTTCGAGATGAGGACGTTGTCGCAGTTGACACCGTGGGACTGCAGCCACTGCCGGTAGTCGTCGAAGTCGTCGCCGGCCGCGCCGACCAGCGCCACGTCACCGCCGAGCACGCCGATCGCGTAGGCGATGTTGCCCGCCACGCCGCCGCGGTGAATCACCAGGTCGTCGACCAGAAAACTGAGCGATACCTTCTGCAGGTGCTCCGCCAGCAGGTGCTCGGAAAATTTGCCCGGGAACCGCATCAAGTTGTCGGTCGCAATCGAACCTGTCACCGCGATCGTCACGAATGTCTCCGCCCTTCGTTAGTAAGGTTATCTAGCTTACCCACGCGTCCGGACCGTCGCTGTGTCCACGGCCGGCGCGAAGCGGTGCGCTAGCCTCCCTAGGGAACTCGCTCAAGTCGCCGGGACACGACGCTCGGTCGGGGTTACCCGGCACCCAGCCCGTGTACAAGTCCCGTCTACCACCGTAGGAGACCACGATGGCAGGTCCGCACTCGCCGAACCACACTGTCGGCGGTAGCGGACCCAGCGGACCCGAGCCGCCGGCCCAACCTCGGCCGTTCGATTTCCCCGAAGATCCCCGCGCCCGCGACGCAGCCCCCGCCAATTATGCCGGGCAACCGCCCCCGCCGATGCCCTACCCGCAGCGCCGGCCCAAGCGGCGGCTGATCATCGGCGTTCTGCTGGCCGTCGCGGTGGTCGCCGCCCTGACGGTGGCGATCGTGTACGGCGTTCGCACCAACGGGGCCAACACCGGCGCCACGTTCTCCGAGGGCGCCGCCAAGACGGCCATCCAGGGGTACCTGGACGCGCTCGACCACCGCGACATCGAGGAGATCGAACGCAACGCGCTGTGCGGCATGTACGACGGCGTCCGCGACAAACGGTCCGACCAGGCGCTGGCCAAGCTGAGCAGCGACGCGTTCCGCAAGCAGTTCTCCCAGGTCGAGGTGACCTCGATCGACAAGATCGTCTACCTGTCGCAGTACCAGGCCCAGGCGCTGTTCACCATGAAGGCGTCGCCCGCGACCGGGGGCCCCCTGCGCGGTGACCTGCAGGGCATCGCCCAGCTGCTCTTTCAGCGGGGCCAGATCATGGTGTGCTCGTACGTGCTGCGCACCGGGGGCTCGTACTGAGCCGGTGCGCTGGCGGGCCTACCCGGTCAGTTGAACGAGTCGCCGCAGGCGCACGAACCGGTGGCGTTGGGGTTGTCGATCGTGAAGCCCTGCTTCTCGATGGTGTCGACGAAATCGATGGACGCGCCCTCCACGTAGGGCGCGCTCATCCGGTCCACCGTCAGCTTCACGCCGCCGAAGTCCGCGGTCAGGTCGCCGTCCAGCGTCCGGTCGTCGAAGAAGAGGTTGTAGCGCAGGCCTGCGCACCCGCCCGGCTGGACCGCGATACGCAACGCCAGGTCGTCCCGTCCCTCCTGGTCCAGCAGGGACTTTGCCTTGGTGGCGGCGGCCTCGGTCAGGATCACGCCGTGCGTCTTGGCCTTCGACTCGTTTTGCACCGTCATTGCTTCTCCTACATGCCTCATCGTTGGGTGGGTTCGTTCAGGTCGAGCCGGGTGGTCTCGCGTTAGGCGGCCCAATCCGCCAGGAAAAAGCCCACTGCATCAACGGTACCTTGACGGACCGCTATTCCCGAGTCGCGCCGCCACCGTCGAGGCCAGCCCCATGAGCTGGTTGGCCGCGTCGGCCTGCGCCAGCCGCACCGATCCGGCGTGGTCGGCGATGGACAAGGCGGCCATGATGCCCGCCGAGCGCACCGTGGCGTTGTCCAGGCCGACCTGACCCGCCAGCACGATCACGGGCAATCCCCGCGGGCGGGCCGCGTCGGCGAGAAAGCCCACCACCTTGCCGTGCAGCGACTGCTCATCGAAGCGCCCTTCGCCGGTGACGATCAGCTCCGCCGTGTCCAGATCGTCGGCGAGCCGGGTGTGATGGGCGATGATCGCCGCCCCCGACTCGCAGCGGCCGCCCAGGGCCAGCAGCCCGGCGCCGATCCCGCCGGCGGCGGCCGCGCCCGGTTCGGCACTCACGTCGCGTCCGGCGACGGCTTCCAGGATGAGCGCCCACGCCTGCAGGCGGACTTCCAGAGCCGCGACGGTGACCGTGTCCGCGCCCTTCTGCGGCCCGAACACCCTGGCCGCACCCCACGGCCCGAGCAGCGGATATTCGGTGTCGGAGGCGGCGACGAGCTCCACGTTGCCCAGTTGGCGACGGGCGGAATCCAGGCCGCCGAGCTCGGCGATCATGCCCTGCCCGCCGTCGGTGCACGCGCTGCCGCCCAGCCCGATCACGATCCGCGTCGCCCCGGCCCGCATCACCTCGGCGATCAGCTGGCCCACTCCCCTGCTGTGGGCCGCCATCGCGGTCTCCGGGGTGGGCGGACCGCCCAGCAGGGCCAGGCCGCACGCCTGCGCGCACTCCAGGTAGGCGGTCGTCGTCGCGGGGTCGAACAGCCAGTGCGCTTCGACCATGGTGGACAGCGGCCCGGACACCCGCAGGCGCCGCGTCTTGCCCCCCAACCGGCTGGCGAGCACCTCGAGGAAGCCGGGGCCGCCGTCGGACTGCGGGGCGACGATGAACCGGTCGCCCGGACGGGACCGGGTCCACCCCGTCGCGATCGCCGCCGCGGCCTCCACCGCAGTCATGCTGTCGCCATAGCAATCCGGGGCCACCAGGACGAGCATGGCGGGCAGCTGCAGACGGCCGGGAGCGAGGCCAAAGGCAACATCATCCGAGGCCATCGACCCGTCGTCCATCACAGGCAGCCGTTCATCACTGGTAAGAGTAGGGCCAAGTGAGGCGCTGACGCAGGTCTAATAGCGAGGCATTCCAAGCCAATTCCGGGACGGGACATCCGCGAAGTAACCTGGCCTCTGTGAAGTTGATGGGCCGTAAGAAGGGCCAGGACGATCTTGACGGGGGCGCGGCGGCGGTCGACGCCACCGGAGCCGGAGAAGCGACCTCTCGGGGCTCGCGTGGGACGACCCCGAAGGGCCGCCCCACGCCCAAACGCAGCGAAGCGCGGCGCACCGCGCGCAAGGGCCCGGTCGCGCCCGCACCGATGACCGCGGCGGAGGCGCGGGCCCGCCGCAAATCGTTGGCCGGCCCCAAGCTCAGCCGCGAGGAGCGCAAGGCCGACCGGGTGGCCAGCCGCGCGAAGATGGCCAACCGACGCGAGCGCATGATGGCCGGCGACGAGGCATACCTGTTGCCGCGCGACCAGGGCCCGGTCCGGCGCTACGTGCGCGACGTGGTGGATTCCCGGCGCAACCTGCTGGGCCTGTTCATGCCGGCGACGCTGTTCTTGATGTTCGCCATGTTCACCACCCCGCAGCTGCAGCTCTACGTCTCCCCGGCGATGCTGCTGCTGATGGGCGTGATGATGGTCGACGGGCTGCTCCTGGGCCGCAAGGTGAGCAAGCTGGTGGACGCGAAGTTCCCGGAGAACACCGAAACCCGTTGGAAGCTGGGCCTCTACGCCGCCAGCCGGGCGTCGCAGATGCGGCGGTTGCGCACGCCGCGGCCTCAGGTCGGGCGCGGCAGCGATGTCCGTTAGACATCGCCGGAAAGCCGCCTGAGCGAGTGCGCACGCTGGTGCTCGGCGGGATCCGATCGGGCAAATCCCGGTGGGCGGAGGGCGCCATCGCCGAGGCGCTGCCGGCCGGCCGATCGGTGTGTTACCTGGCCCCGGGGCCGACCGGTGCGGACGACGCGGCCTGGGCGGACCGGGTCGCCGAGCACCGCAGCCGCCGCCCGGGGCATTGGTCGACGGTCGAAACCGACGACATCGCAAGCCAACTGCGCGGGTCGCCGGACACCCCGACGCTCGTCGACGACCTGGGCGCCTGGTTGACCGGCACGCTGGACCGCCACGGCGGGTGGGACGGCGGGTCGGTGGCGGCTCCGGTCCGCGACCTGCTCGCCGCGATCGGCTCATTCAGCTCCACGTTGGTGGTCGTGAGCCCGGAGGTCGGGCTGACCGTCGTCCCGGCCACCGCGTCCGGGCGCCGGTTCGCCGACGAACTGGGCGGCCTCAACCAGCGCGTCGCCGACGTCTGCGACCGGGTGGTCCTGGTGGTGGCCGGGCAGGCGGTGCCGATCAAGCCGTCGGGGACCTGATGGACTTCGCCCCGGTATCGCCGCCCGATGCGGGCGTCGCCGCTACGGCCCGCGCCCGCCAGGACACCCTGACCAAGCCAAGGGGAGCGCTGGGCCGCCTCGAGGATCTGTCGGTGTGGCTCGCCTCATGTCAGGGGCATTGCCCGCCAAGGCAATTCGAGCGCGCCCGGGTGGTCGTGTTCGCCGGCGACCACGGGGTCGCCCGGTCCGGGGTATCGGCCTACCCACCGGAGGTGACCGCCCAGATGGTCGCCAACTTCGAAGCCGGCGGAGCGGCGATCAATGTGCTGGCCGAGGTCGCCGGCGCCACGGTGCGCGTCGCGGATGTGGCGGTGGCGGGCGACGCGTTCACGGACCGCATCGGCGCCCACAAGGTGCGGCGCGGCAGCGGCGACATCACCGTCGAGGACGCGCTGACCCATGACGAGACCGTCGCCGCGATCGCCGCGGGCCGGGCCATCGCCGACGAGGAGGTCGACTCCGGCGCCGACCTGCTGATCGCCGGGGACATGGGGATCGGCAACACCACCCCGGCCGCGGTGTTGGTGGCGGCGCTGACGAACGCCGAACCGGTCGCGGTGGTGGGCTTCGGCACCGGGATCGACGACGCCGGATGGGCGCGCAAGACGGCCGCGGTGCGCGATGCCCTGTTCCGGGCGCGGCTGGTGCTGCCCGACCCGGTGGCGCTGCTGCGCTGCGGCGGCGGTGCCGACCTGGCCGCGCTGGCGGGGTTCTGCGCGCAGGCCGCCGTGCGGCGCACCCCGCTGCTGCTCGACGGGATGGCGGTGACGGCCGCCGCGTTGGTCGCCGAACGGCTCGCCCCCGGCGCGCGGCTGTGGTGGCAGGCCGGTCACCGGTCCACCGAGCCGGGCCATGCCCTGGCGCTGACCGATCTCGGCCTGGAGCCGATCCTGGATCTGCGGATGCGGCTGGGCGAGGGCAGCGGCGCCGCGCTGGCGCTGCCGGTGTTGCGCGCCGCGGTGGCCACGCTGTCGTCGATGGCGACGTTCGCGCAGGCGGGCGTGTCCGACCGGGCCGCTCCCCCGTCGTGATGCGTTCGCTGGCAACGGCTTTCGCGTTCGGCACAGTGCTGCCCGTGCCGCGTGCGCACGACGCTGCGATGGGCCCGGGCGGCATGACGGCGCTGCCCGCGGTGGGCGCCGTCCTGGGCGCCTTGGCCGCGGCCGTGACGTGGGGCGGGGCGTGGGCGTTCGGGGCGTCCAGTCCGCTGTCCGGGCTGCTCGCGGTCGCGGCGCTGCTGCTGGCCACCCGTGGCCTGCACATCGACGGGGTGGCCGACACGGCCGACGGCCTGGGCTGTTACGGGCCGCCGCAGCGTGCGCTGGCGGTGATGCGCGACGGGTCGACCGGACCGTTCGGCGCGGCGGCGGTCGCCGTGGTGATCGCGCTGCAGGGGCTGGCCTTCGCCGCGCTCGGGGCGGCGGGCAGGCCGGGAATCGTCGGCATCGCCGTGGCGGTGTTCGCCGGCCGGGTGGCCGCGGTGCTGGCCGCACGGCGGTCGGTGCCGGCGGCCGCGGGCAGCGCCCTGGGGGCGCGGGTGGCGGGCAGCCAGTCCGGGCCCGTGGTGGTGGCCTGGGTCGCGGTGCTGCTGGCCGCCTCGCTGGCCGCCGGTCCGCGGCCGTGGCAGGGGCCGGCGGGCGTGCTGGCGGGCCTGTGCTGCGGCGCGGTGTTGGTGCGGCACTGCGTGCGCCGCTTCGGCGGCATCACCGGTGACGTGCTGGGCGCCGCCATCGAGCTGACCACGACGGTGAGCGCCGTGGCGCTCGCCGGATTGGTGCGGTTCTAGCCGCGAGCGCCCGGGCCGCCGGGCGCTCGGGCCCGGCGGCCCGGCTGGGCGGGCGTTCGGGCGAGACGATCAGCCCAGCCGCGCCATCCAGCCGTGGGTGTCGGCGAAGGTCCCCCGCTGGATCCCGGTCAACGTGTCGCGCAGCGCCATCGTCACCTCACCGGGCTGGGCGTCGGCGACGGTGAACTCGGTGTCGCCGTACTTGACGCGCGAGACCGGGGTGATTACGGCGGCGGTGCCGCAGGCGAACACCTCGGTGATCTCGCCGGCGGCGGCCTTCTTCTGCCATTCGTCGATGTCGATCTTGCGTTCCTCGACGGAGAATCCCGCGTCAATCGCTAACTGCAGCAACGAATCCCGGGTGATCCCCGGCAACAGCGAGCCGGACAGTTCCGGGGTGACCAACCGCGCCGACCCGCCGCTGCCGAACACGAAGAAGATGTTCATGCCGCCCATCTCTTCGACGAAGCGACGTTCGACGGCGTCCAGCCACACCACCTGGTCACACCCGTGCGCGGCGGCCTCGGCCTGCGCCAGCAGCGAGGCGGCGTAATTGCCACCGAACTTGGCCGCACCGGTGCCGCCGGGACTGGCCCGCACGTAGTCCGTCGACACCCAGACGGTGACGGGGTTGATGCCGCCCTTGAAATACGCCCCGGCCGGCGAGGCGATCAGCAGGTAGCGGTACCGCTTGGACGGCCGCACGCCCAGCCCGGGCTCGGTGGCGATGATGAACGGGCGCAGATACAGCGCCTGTTCGCCCCCGGCGGCGGGAACCCAGGGCTTATCGACGGCGATGAGTTGACACAGCGAGCCCATGAACAGTTCGTCGGGCAGCTCGGGCATCGCGAGCCGCCGCGCCGACGACCGCATGCGCGCGGCGTTGGCCTCGGCGCGAAACGACACGACCGAGCCGTCGGCCCAGCGGTACGCCTTGAGCCCTTCGAAGATCTCCTGCGCGTAGTGCAGCACGATCGCCGACGGGTCCAGCTCTATCGGGCCGTACGGGATGACCCGCGCGTTGTGCCAGCCCTGCTCCTCGTCGTAATCGATCGACACCATGTGGTCGGTGAAGTACTTGCCGAAACCGGGCTCGGCCAGGATGGATTCACGGTCGGCGTCGGTCACCGGATGGGCCGAGCGGGAAACCGTGAACTCGAGGGAGCCGCTGGTCATGGCGTGATTGTATATCCGCCTGCGACCGGGCTTTTCACCCGAACCTGCGGCACTACCGGGTCTTCGCTTCCACGAAGGGCGGCCGCACGACCTCACACTCGGCGGCGCGCCCGCGGATGTCGACGGTGATGCGCTGGCCGTCCTCGACCCCGGCGTCGGCGTCGATCAGCGCCAGCCCGATCCCGACTTGCAGCGTCGGGGAGAACGTCCCCGACGTGGTGACGCCCACCGGCGTCTCACCGGCGAGCACCGTCAGGCCGGGGCGCAGCACACCGCGGCCGACCATTCGCAGCCCGCGCAGCAGCCGCCGCGGCCCCGCCGCCTTCTCCGCCAGCAGCGCGTCGCGGCCGAAGAACGCGTCCTTCTTCCAGCCGATCGCCCACCCGCATCGGGCCTGCAGCGGCGAAATGTCGCGCGCCAGTTCATGCCCGTGCAGCGGGTAACCCATCTCCGTGCGTAGCGTGTCCCGCGCGCCCAGGCCCGCCGGCTCGCCGCCGGCGGCGGCAACGGCCGTGGCCAGCGCGTCGAACACCACACCCGAGGATTCCCACGGCGGTAGCAGCTCGTAGCCGTGTTCTCCGGTGTAGCCGGTCCGGCACACCCGCACCGGCACTCCGGCGTAGGAGGCGTCGGCGTAGCCCATGTAGTCCATGTCGGTGGGCAGGCCGACCTCGCCGAGCACGGCCGCCGATCGCGGGCCCTGCACCGCCAGCACCGCATAGGAGCGATGCTCGTTGGTGATCGTCAGGCCGGCGGGGGCCGCCGCCCGCAGCGCCTCGACCACCGCGGCGGTGTTGGCCGCGTTGGGCACCAGAAAGATCTCGTCGTCGCCGACGTAGTAGGCGATCAAATCGTCGATAACGCCCCCGGATTCGGTGCAACACAACGTGTATTGCGCCTTGCCCGGGCCGATGCGGCTCAAGTCGTTGGTGAGCGTCGAGTTGACGAATTCGGCGGCACCGGGTCCGCGGATCAACGCCTTGCCGAGGTGGCTGACGTCGAACAGGCCGACCGCGTTGCGGGTGGCGTTGTGCTCGCTGACGGTGCCGGCATACGACACGGGCATGAGCCAGCCGCTGAACTCGGCGAAACTGGCCCCCAGGTCGCGGTGGCGGTCTTCCAGCGGGCCGTGCTGTAGGTCATCGGTCACGACGGTTCACCCTAATCCCGTGTGCTGGCACACTTGGGTGGGTGGTCGATTCCCCGGACTTCGCGGCGCTCGAGGCCGCCGGGATCGCCAACGCGCGCGAGCGGGCCGACCTGATCAAGTACCTGGACGAGCTCGGCTTCACCGTCGAGGAGATGGTGGAGGCCGAACAACGCGGACGGCTGTTCGGGCTCGCCGGCGACGTCCTGCAATGGTCCGGGCGCCCGATCCACACGATTGCGACCGCGGCCGAACAACTCGGATTGTCGCCCGAGGAGGTCGCCCAGGCGTGGGGTTTGCTCGGCCTGACGGTCGCCGGCCCCGACGTTCCGGTGCTGAGCCAGGCCGACGTCGACGCGCTGGCGACCTGGGTCGGCTTGAAGACGGTGGTGGGTGAGGAGGGCGCGTTCGGATTGCTGCGGGTGCTGGGTGCCGCGATGGCCCGGCTCGCGGAGGCCGAGTCGACGGCGATCCGGGCCGGGACGCCCGACATCCAGATGACCTACACCAACGACGAACTCGCCACGGCCCAGGCGTACCGCGCGGTCGCGGAGTTCGTCCCCCGGATTTCGGCGCTGATCGACGTCGTCCACCGCCACCATCTGACCGGCGCCCGCACCCACTTCGAGGGCGTCCTTCGCGATACCTCGGCAAGCGTGGTGTGCGGCATCGGTTTTGCGGATCTGTCCGGCTTCACCGTGCTCACCCGCGCGCTCGACCCCGCGCAGCTTTCGTATTTGCTGAACGAGTTCGCCGGCACCGTCGCCGACGTGGTGCACCGCGACGGCGGGCGGGTGGTGAAGTTCATCGGTGACGAGGTGATGTGGGTGAGCGCGTCTCCCGAACGCCTCGCCCGGGCGGCGGTCGACCTCGTCGAGCATCCGCGGGCGCGCGAGGAGGGTCTGCAGGTGCGGGCGGGCCTCGCGTACGGCGCCGTCCTGGCGATCAACGGTGACTACTTCGGCAGTCCGGTCAACCTGGCGGCGCGTCTGGTCGGGGCCGCGGCCCCGTCCCAGATCTTGGCCGATTCGGCCCTGCACGAGCAACTTCCGCAGTGGCCGGCGACCGCCCGTGGCCCCTTTGACCTCAAGGGCTTTGACGACCCCGTCGTCGCCTTCGAGCTGCACGGCGGGGGCGCCGCCGACCTCGGCGCGGGCTCCGGCGATTAGGGTAACTGCCCGTGACCACCGAATTGAGCTATCGCAGCCCCGCCGTCAACGTCGCCGCATCGCTGCCGAAACGCCAGGCGGGCTCTTCGGTGTTGATCGTGCCGGTGGTCTCGGCCGGCGACGAGGACAGGCCGGGGGCGGTCGTCGCCCAGGGCGAGTCGCCGCTGACCGCGGACGCGGTCGCCGCAATCGAATCCGGCCTGCGGGCGCTGGACGCCACCGGCGGCAGTGAGCAGGTCCACCGCCTGGTCGTGCCGTCGCTGCCGGTGTCCAGCGTGTTGACGATCGGCCTGGGCAAACCGCGGCCCGAATGGCCCGCCGAGGTGATCCGTCGCGCCGCCGGTGTGGCGGCGCGGTCCCTGGGCACCGCCGAGGCGGTGTTCACCACCCTGGGCGGGTTGCCCGGCGCCGGCGTGTGCTCGGCGGCCGTCGAGGGACTGATTCTCGGCAGCTATCGGTTCACCGAGTTCCGCAGCGGCAAGACCGCGCCGAAAGACAAAGGGCTGCGCAAGATCACCGTGCTGTCCGCCGCGAAGGACGCGAAGGCGGCCAGCGCGCACGGCGCGGCCGTGGCGACCGCGGTGGCCACCGCCCGCGACTTCGTCAACACACCGCCGAGTCACCTGTATCCGTCCGAATTCGCCCGGCGGGCAAGGGCTTTGGGTGAATCCGTGGGTCTCGAGGTGGAAGTCCTCGACGAGAAGGCGCTGCAGAAAGCGGGCTACGGCGGCGTGATCGGCGTCGGCCAGGGTTCGTCGCGGCCACCGCGGCTGGTGCGGCTGACCCACCGGGGTTCGAAGCTGGCCAAGAAGGCCAAACAGGCGAAACGCGTCGCGCTGGTCGGCAAGGGCATCACGTTCGACACCGGCGGCATCTCGATCAAGCCCGCGGCATCGATGCACCACATGACCTCGGACATGGGCGGCGCGGCCGCGGTCATCGCCACGGTGGCGCTGGCCGCGCAGTTGCGCTTGCCGATCGACGTGATCGCCACGGTGCCGATGGCCGAGAACATGCCGTCTGGCACCGCGCAGCGGCCCGGCGACGTGCTGACGCAATACGGCGGCATCACCGTCGAGGTGCAGAACACCGACGCCGAGGGCCGGCTGATCCTGGCCGACGCCATCGTGCGCGCGTGTGAGGACAACCCGGACTACCTGATCGAGACGTCCACCCTCACCGGCGCGCAGACGGTGGCGCTGGGCGCCCGGATCCCGGGCGTGATGGGCAGCGACGAGTTCCGCGACCGCGTCGCGGCGATCTCGCAGCAGGTGGGCGAGAACGGCTGGCCGATGCCGCTGCCCGACGAGCTCAAGGACGACCTGAAATCCACCGTGGCCGATCTGTCCAACATCAGCGGTCAGCGCTTCGCCGGCATGCTGGTCGCCGGGGTTTTCCTGCGCGAATTCGTCGCCGACGGGGTGGGCTGGGCACACATCGACGTGGCCGGCCCGGCGTACAACACCAGCGGCCCGTGGGGGTACACGCCCAAGGGCGGCACCGGTGTGCCGACCCGCACCATGTTCGCGGTGCTCGAAGACATCTGCGAAAAAGGCTAGTAAACGGCTAGCCCTCAGCGCTTCCCGGTCAGCAGCGAGAAGACGGCGCGCCTCACCTGGCGGCGCGGCCATCCGCTCGCGCCGTCGGCGGCCAACGCGGCGTTGGCCGCGTTGCGCCCGCAGGCGCCGTGCACCGAGCCACCCGGGGTGGCCGAAGCGCTGCCCAGATACAGGCCCTGCACCGGGGTTTCGGCCCGGCCCATGCCGGGCGCCGGGCGAAAGATCAGCATCTGCTGCAATTGCGCGGTCCCGCCGTTGAGCGCACCCAGGTGCAGGTTGGCGTCACTGGCCTCCAGGTCCGACGGCCGCTGCACGAACCGGTCGACGACCGCCGAACCGAAGCCCGGCGCATGCTCCTCGATGACCCGGTCCACCGCTTCGGCGAGCCGGTCGGCCGACGCGTCGTCGGCGACGTTACGCGGCAAATGGGTGTAGGCCCATACGCTTTCGGTTCCCTCGGGAGATCTGCTGGGGTCGGCCGTGGTGGTCTGCCCCAGCAACATGAACGGGTGCTCGGGCACCACCCGGGTGTTCAGGTCGGCCATCCAGCGGACCAGCCCGTCGCCGTCGGCCCCCAGATGGACGGTGCCCACGCCGTGCAGGCTCTTCGCGCGCCAGGGAACCGGCCGGTCCAGCGCATAGTTGACCTTCACCACCGGCGGATCCCACTCGAAGTGTTCGAGGTCATCTAACAGCTTGGGCGGCAGCGCATCCGCGGGCAGCATGTCGCGGAACAGGCGCGGCGCCGTCACGTCGGCGACGATCGCCCGCCGCGCCGCCACCGTGCGCCCCTCGGCCGTGGTCACGCCGACCGCGCGGCCGCCCCGCACCTGGATGCGGGACACGTTCTGGTTGCACTCGATTCGCGCGCCCGCGGAGCGGGCGCGGCTGACCAGGGCGGCGGTCAACTGGCCCGAACCCCCGACTGGCACGGGCCAGCCGCGGTCCTGGGCCAGCATCGTCATGAGGAATCCCATGGCGCCGCTGATGGGCGCGTCCGGCGGGACGTCGGCATGCATCGCGTTGCCCAGCAACAACACTCGCGGAGCCTCGCCGGCGAACAGCTCGCACGCCATGGTGTTGGCCGGCTGCACCAGCAGCCGCGCCACCCGGAGCGCTTCGGACGTGCCGAGTTTGGTCAGCAGCCGCAGCATCGGCCGCACGGGCGGGAAGGGCGCCAGCATGGCGTCGAGCAGCGGCGCGTTGATCCGCTGCCACAACTCCACCAGCCGCCACCAGTTGTCGCCGTCGACGGGTTCCCGGCGCGCGAATTCCGTTGCCGTGCGCGCCGGGTCGCGGTAGACGATGGGCGGGTCCTCATCGGCCGCGCTGCGCGGATGTCCGACGACCGCTGGGGCGTGTGACCACCGCAGGCCATGGTCCTCGAGCCCCAGCGCCGCGATCGCGGGTGAGGCGACCGTCATCGGGTAGTAGGAGCTGAACAGGTCGGTGATGTAGCCCGGCGTCAGCTCGGCGCTGCGAACCGCGCCGCCCGGTTCCGGCTGGGCTTCGAGCACCAGCACGTCCCATCCGGCGTCGGCCAGCATCGAGGCGGCGACCAGCCCGTGGTGCCCCGCCCCGATGACGACGGCGTCGGCGGTGTCGCGCGCGCTCACTTCACCTGGCTCGGCTCCACGCGTTCCGCCAGAGCCGCCAACCGCCACAGGCACTCCTTGTTGCGCGGGTAGGCCGCGGCCAGCGCCAGCGAATTGGGAACGGCCGCCATCGGGCCTTGCACGGGCACCTCGATCATCTCCACCCGGCAGCCCTGCGGTGTCTCGTGCAGCAGCATCGTGATCCTCGCGGCGCCCAGCGGCCCCAGGCGGGCACACAGCACCAGCTTGTGCGGCGGTTCGCACTCCTCCACGATCGTCGCGTCGTTGATCACCAACGGCCAGATCCCGATCGAGTGCCTGATCGAGGAGCCCGGATCCGGCCAGTTCGGGTCGACGGCCCGCATGCGGCTGTTGCCGACCACCCACTGGGTGTAGGTCCAGCCCTGGGCCAGTACCTCCCACACCCGCTCGCAAGGCACGTCCACGTCCCGCGTCGCACTCAGCACCACGTTGCATTCCCCTCTCGGCTACCGCGGCGGGATACCCAGGAATCGGGCGCGATATCCGGCCAACTTCGCGTTTACCGGCCTCCCCCAGCGGCTAATCTCCCTCCGATCGAAAACCAGTACGAAGAAAGGCGAGATCGTGACGGTGCGACGGTTGATCCTCGGAGTGGGGGCCGTACTTTTACTGGCCGGCGTGATCGGCCTCCTGGCGCCGGTGTCGATTTCCGACGGCAACGGCCATTCGATCGGCTGCGGGAACGCCGTCGCCACGGACCTGTCCGCGGCCAGAAGCGCGAACAACAACAGCGTGGCGAACATCCCGATCCTCAACCAGGTCGTTCCGCACACCGATTACGTGGCGCAGTGCCAGTCGTCGGTGGGCAGCCGACGAACGTGGTCCATTCCGCTGGCGGTCATCGGGCTCATCGCCATCGGCGGGACACTGCTGACGGGCCGCCAGGGCGCGGCGCGGGCCGGCACCTGAGCCGGAGGGGGGCGCCGCCAGCTCGCGTCAGATGACCCGCATCCGAGCGAAGTTCCGCAAGCCCTGGGGCGCCAGACGCGAAACGCCGTACAGCGCATAGGCTTCCGGCGCCACCGGGCGAATCGGCTTCTTCTTCTGCACCGACGACAGGATGGCGTTGGCGACCTTGTCGGGCCCGTAGTGGCGCAGCGCGAACATCTTGCCCAGCTGGCCGCGCCGCCCGTCGACCTGTTGGCCCTTGCCGGCGGGCGCGTCGAACCGGGTGGTGTTGATGATGTTGGTGTTGATGACGCCCGGACAGATCGTGGTGAGCCCCACCCCGGCGGCGTCGAGTTCGGCGCGCAGGCAGTCGGAGAACATGTAGGTCGCCGCCTTCGACGTGCAGTAGGCGTTCAGCGATTGCAGCGGGGCGTAGGCGGCCATCGACGACACGTTGACGATGTAGCCGCCGGTGCCCCGTTCGACCAGGCGGCGCGCGAACGACCGGCACCCGTTGACCACGCCGCCCAGGTTGACGTCGAGCACCCGGTCGAACTGTTCGGCCGGGGTGTCCAGGAAGCCACCCGCCTGTCCGATGCCGGCGTTGTTGACCACGATGTCGGGCACGCCGTGTTCGGCGCTGACCCGCTCGGCGAACGCCTCCACCGCATGGGCGTCGGACACGTCCAGCACGTAGGCGTGGGCGACGCCACCGCGGGTGGCGATCTCGGCGGCGGTCGCCTTGACGGCCGCTTCGTCGATGTCGCTGACGACCAGCTCGGCGCCCTCGCGCGCGAACGCGAACGCCGTCTCGCGGCCGATTCCACTGCCGGCGCCGGTGACCGAGACCAGGGTGTCGCCGAAGGACTTGCGCGCACGCCCGACCTGCGCGCGCAGCAGCGCGCGGCTGGGCGGCTTGCCCTCGGCCAGATCGGCGAAGTCGTGCACGGCCGCGGCCATCACCTGCGGGTGGGACATCGGCGAGAAGTGACCGGCCTTGATGTCGCGCCGCCACAGCCGCGGCACGAAGCGCGGCGTGTGGTCGTAGCCGTACGGCCGCACGTACTTGTCCTTGGTGTTGACGATCAACTGCACCGGCACGTCGACGACGTGGATGCCCCGCCCGCGGCCGGAGAACGAACGAAAGTAGTTGGCGGGGTAGGTTCTCACCGAACGGGCGGCATCGCGGGCCAGCTGCGGCGAGTGGTGGATCTGCTCGGCCGGGATGTTGTCCACCGCGTTGCGCCGAAGCGCCGGGATCGACAGCGTCAGCCGGAGAACCAGCGGAGCGAGCACCGGTATCGAGAAGAAGATCATGTAGGTCAGCCGCAGCGCCTGGCTGATCGCCCGCGCGAAGGTGCGGGGGCGCCAGGGTGTGCGCAGACCGCTGAAGATGTAGTCGACCAGTTGGTCCTGGCTCGGGCCGGACACCGACGTGAACGTGGCGATCCGGTCACCGGCGCCGGGCCGCTTCAGGTAGTGCCACACGCCCACCGAGCCCCAGTCGTGGGCGAGC
Source organism: Mycobacterium paraseoulense (assembly GCF_010731655.1). Classification (NCBI taxonomy): domain Bacteria; kingdom Bacillati; phylum Actinomycetota; class Actinomycetes; order Mycobacteriales; family Mycobacteriaceae; genus Mycobacterium; species Mycobacterium paraseoulense. The sequence goes on from NZ_AP022619.1 coordinate 1,329,052, forward strand.
ACGTGCACGGGGCGGCCGGGGCTGAGCTCGCCGGTCACCGCGGCGAAGTCGTCGGCAAACCGGTCCATGGTGTACGCCGACACCGGCTTGGGCACCGATGACTCACCGACGCCACGGTTGTCGTAGCGAAGGATGCGGAACCGGTCGGCCAGCAGCGGCACGACGCCGTCCCACAGCACGTGCGAGTCGGGGAAGCCGTGCACCAGCACGACGGTGGGGCCGTCGGGGTTGCCCTCTTCGAAGACCGCGATTCGCGCGCCGTCGGCGCTCTCGACGAGATGCTGGGCTAGCTGTTGTGTTCCCGGCATCGGACCTCCCCGCTTCGACTGCAGTGGCCACACCGTAGCAAGGGGATTCTGCCCGCCCCGGCAACCGCGCGGTCCGCCCTGGATGTGTGCCGGCGCGGACGCAGTGACAGGATAGTTTTGGATAGTTACTTCGAACGGCTAGCCAGATGTTCGACCCGCCCCGACCCACGAGCGATCGAGGAGTCAAAACGATGGCCATCTCCGTCCAGATGCCTGCACTCGGTGAGAGCGTCACCGAGGGGACGGTCACCCGCTGGCTCAAGCAGGAGGGCGACACGGTCGAACTCGACGAACCCCTCGTCGAGGTGTCCACCGACAAGGTCGACACCGAAATCCCGTCGCCCGCGGCGGGCGTGCTGACCAAGATCGTCGCCCAGGAGGACGACACCGTCGAGGTGGGCGGCGAACTGGCCGTCATCGGCGACTCGTCCGAGGGCGGCGAATCGTCCGAGGGCGGCGGCTCGGACGCGGCCGCGCAGGCGCCCAGCCAGCCGGAGCCGCAGGCTGAATCCGCCCCGCCGGCCCAGCAGGAGCCCGAGCCCGAAGCGCCGGCCCCGGCCCAGCCGGAGCCCGAACCCGAGCCCGCCCCGCAGAGTTCCGGTGGCGGCGACGCGACGCCGGTGTTGATGCCCGAGCTCGGCGAGTCCGTCGCCGAGGGCACGGTGACCCGCTGGCTGAAGAAGGTGGGCGACCCGGTCCAGGTCGACGACGCGCTGGTGGAGGTGTCGACCGACAAGGTGGACACCGAGATCCCGTCACCGGTGGCCGGCGTCCTGATCAGCATCACCGCCGAGGAGGACGCCACCGTGCCCGTCGGCGGCGAGCTGGCGCGGATCGGCACCGGTTCCGAGGCCCCGTCCGCTCCCACGCCCGCGCCCGCCCCCAAACCGGAATCCAAGCCCGAGCCGGCACCCGAACCGCCCAAGGCCGAGGCCAAGCCCGAGCCCCAGCCGCAACGCCAGCCCGAGCCGGCCCCGAAAGCCCAACCGGCGCAAGCGCAGCCGGCCGCGCAAGCACCCAGCGACTCGGGACCGAACGGGGCGCCGTACGTGACGCCGCTGGTGCGCAAACTGGCCACCGAGAACGGTGTCGACCTGACCGCGATCACCGGCACCGGTGTCGGCGGCCGCATCCGCAAGCAGGACGTGCTCGCCGCGGCGGAGGAGAAGCAACGCCAGAAGCAGCAGGCCCAGAAAGCGCCCGCGTCGCCGCAGGCACCCCCCGCCGCGCCGGCGGCGGACGGCAAGGCGGCCCCGGCCGCGGCGCCGACCCCGGCGCCCGCGCTGGCGCACCTGCGCGGCACCACGCAGAAGGCCAGCCGGATCCGCCAGCTCACCGCGAACAAGACGCGGGAATCCCTGCAGGCGACCGCCCAGCTCACCCAGACGCACGAGGTCGACATGACCAGGATCGTCGGGTTGCGGGCCAGGGCGAAGTCCGCGTTCGCCGAGCGCGAAGGCGTGAACCTGACCTTTCTGCCGTTCATCGCCAGGGCGGTGATCGACGCGCTGAAGATCCACCCCAACATCAACGCCAGCTACGACGAGCAGACCAAGGAGATCACCTACTACGACGCCGAACATCTCGGCTTCGCCGTGGACACCGAGCAGGGTCTGCTCTCCCCCGTCATCCACAACGCCGGCGACCTGTCGCTGGCCGGACTGGCCCGGGCGATCGCCGACATCGCCGCGCGCGCCCGCTCGGGCGACCTCAAGCCCGACGAGCTGTCCGGTGGCACCTTCACCATCACCAACATCGGCAGCCAGGGCGCTTTGTTCGACACCCCCATCCTGGTTCCGCCGCAGGCCGCCATGCTGGGCACCGGGGCGATCGTCAAGCGGCCCCGGGTGATCGTCGACGAATTCGGCAACGAATCCATCGGCGTCCGCTCGATCTGCTACCTCCCGCTGACCTATGACCATCGGCTCATCGACGGCGCCGATGCCGGACGGTTCCTCACCACGATCAAGCACCGGCTGGAAGAGGGAGCGTTCGAGGCCGACTTGGGTCTTTAGGGGGGCTGCCGAACCGTGGCCAAGCCCGTCATCGCCATAGCGGGTTCGTCCGGGCTGATCGGATCCGCCCTGACGGCGGCGCTGCGTGCGGCCGATCACCGGGTGCTGCGCATCGTGCGCCGGGCACCGTCGAATTCCGACGAGTTGCACTGGAACCCCGAGAGGGGCGAACTCGACGTCGACGCGATCAGCGACGTCGACGTCGTCGTCAACCTCTGCGGCGTCAACGTCGGCCAGCGGCGCTGGTCGGGCGCCTTCAAGCAGGGCCTGCGGGACAGCCGCATCGCTCCCACCGAAGTCCTGGCGCACGCCGTCGCCGAGGCCGGGGTGCCGACCCTGGTCAATGCCAGCGCGGTGGGATACTACGGGAACACCAAAGACCGCGTGGTCGACGAAAACGACCGGGCGGGAAAGGGTTTCCTGGCCCAGTTGTGCGAAGACTGGGAGGCCGCCACGCTGCCGGCGCAGTACGGGGGTGCCCGTGTGGTGCTGGCCCGCACCGGGCTGGTGATCGCCCCGGCGGGCGGTCTGCTGGGGCGGTTGCGGCCGTTGTTCCGGACCGGCCTCGGGGCCCGGCTGGGCAGCGGCCGTCAATACATGTCCTGGATCACGCTCGAAGACGAGGTGCGAGCGCTGCTGTTCGCCATCTCCGACCCCGCGTTGTCCGGCCCGGTGAACATGACCGGGCCCGCCCCGGTCACCAACGCCGAATTCACCACCGCGTTCGGTCGGGCGGTGAACCGTCCGACCCCGTTGATGCTGCCGGGCTTCGCGGTGCGGGCCGCGCTCGGCGAGTTCGCCGACGAGGGCGTGCTCATCGGCCAGCGCGCCATCCCGTCGGCGCTGGAGCGGGCCGGTTTTCAGTTCCACCACAACACCATTGGCGAGGCGCTGGGCTACGCCACCGCCCGGCGCGAACACGACTAGTGGCGATCGCAAGCGCGGCCGAAGCGGGTCGCCACACTGAGCGGCGCCGATCGCCGCCATCCGGTGTCGCGGGTCCGGCCCGCGGCACGATCGCCCGGCGAGTACCGTCGCGAACGTGATCGATTCCATCCGGTCCAGCCGGGCCGCGATCGACGTCCGCCAGCTCGGAACCGTCGAATACCGCGCCGCCTGGCAGCTGCAGCGCGAGCTGGCCGACGCCAGGATCGCCGGTGGCGGCGACACCCTCCTGCTGCTGGAGCACCCTCCCGTCTACACCGCGGGACGGCGCACCGAGCCGCACGAGCGGCCGGTGAACGGCACCCCCGTCGTCGACACCGACCGCGGCGGCAAGATCACCTGGCACGGCCCGGGTCAACTGGTCGGCTACCCGATCATCGGCCTGGGCGAACCGCTCGACGTGGTCAATTACGTTCGGCGCCTGGAGGAGGCGCTGATCAAGGTGTGCGGCGACCTGGGCCTGGAAACGTGCCGGGTGCACGGCCGGTCCGGGGTGTGGGTGGCGGGCGGTGCCGGCCGGCCCGACCGCAAGGTAGCCGCCATCGGAGTCCGGGTCTCGCGCGCGACCACCCTGCACGGGTTCGCACTCAACTGTGACTGCGATCTCGACGCGTTCACCACGATCGTGCCGTGCGGCATCACCGACGCCGGCGTGACCTCGTTGTCGGCCGAGCTGCGCCGCCCGGTACTCGTCGACGAGGTCCGCGCGGCGGTCGCCGCCGCCGTCTGCGACGCCCTTGACGGCGCCCTGCCGGTCCGGGAACACCCCGGCACGCGCGTAGCATCAGCCATGTGACTGTCGCACCCGAAGGCCGCAAACTCCTGCGGCTCGAGGTGCGCAACGCGCAAACCCCGATCGAGCGCAAGCCGCCGTGGATCAGGGTCCGGGCCCGGATGGGGCCCGAATACACCCAGTTGAAGGGCTTGGTCCGCCGCGAGGGCCTGCACACGGTCTGCGAAGAGGCCGGCTGCCCCAACATCTTCGAGTGCTGGGAGGACCGGGAAGCCACCTTTCTGATCGGTGGTGACCAGTGCACCCGGCGCTGCGACTTCTGCCAGATCGACACCGGAAAGCCCGCCGCGCTGGACCGCGACGAGCCGAGACGCGTCGCCGACAGCGTGCGGACCATGGGACTGCGCTACGCCACCATCACCGGGGTGGCCCGCGATGACCTGCCCGACGGCGGGGCCTGGCTCTACGCCGAGACCGTGCGCGCGATCAAGGAGCTCAACCCGTCGACCGGCGTCGAGCTCTTGATCCCGGACTTCAACGGCGAGCCGGCGCGGCTTGCCGAGGTGTTCGAGTCGCGCCCGGAAGTATTGGCGCACAACGTCGAAACCGTGCCCCGCATCTTCAAACGGATTCGGCCCGCCTTCACCTATCAGCGCAGCCTGGACGTCATCACGGCGGCGCGCGACGCCGGCTTGGTCACCAAGAGCAACCTCATCCTCGGGCTCGGCGAAACCCCCGACGAGGTGCGCACCGCGCTGGCCGACCTGCGGAGCGCCGGCTGCGACATCGTGACCATCACCCAATACCTGCGGCCGTCGGCGCGTCACCACCCGGTCGAACGTTGGGTGCGACCCGAGGAGTTCGTCGAGTTCGCCCGGCACGCCGAGGGGCTGGGGTTCGCCGGGGTGCTGGCCGGGCCGCTGGTGCGGTCGTCGTATCGGGCGGGCCGGCTCTACGAGCAAGCCGCGCGCACCCGCGCCTGAAGACCCCGCGGCGCCGTGGGCGCGGTTGTCCGCGGCGCCGGTACGTATTCTTTGACTATGGCTAAACCCCGCACCGCCGCTCAGAGCAAGGCCGCCCGGGCGCAGGCGCAGGCCGCGCGCAAGGCCGCCGCCAAGGAGCGGCGCGCCCAGTTGTGGCAGGCGTTCAACCTGCAACGCCAGGAGGACAAGCGCCTGTTGCCCTACATGATCGGCGCCTTCGTGCTGATCGTGGGCATTTCGGTGGCGGTCGGCGTCTGGGCGGGCGGGCTGACGATGATCACGCTGATCCCGTTCGGCGTGCTGCTCGGCGGGCTGGTCACCTTCATCATCTTCGGCCGCCGCGCCCAGAAGAGCGTCTACAGCAAGGCCGAGGGCCAAACCGGCGCGGCCGCATGGGCTTTGGACAACCTGCGCGGCAAGTGGCGGGTGACGCCCGGGGTGGCGGCGACAGGCCACCTCGACGCGGTGCACCGGGTCGTCGGCCGCCCCGGCGTCATCTTGGTGGCCGAAGGGTCGTCGGCCCGGGTCCGGCCGCTGCTGGCCCAGGAGAAGAAGCGCACCGCGCGGCTGATCGGCGACGTGCCGATCTACGACCTGGTCGTCGGCAACGGCGACGACGAGGTTCCGCTGGCCAAGCTGGAGCGCCACCTCAACCGCCTACCGGCCAACATCACCGCCAAACAGATGGACACGCTGGAGTCCCGGCTGGCCGCGCTGGGGACGCGGGCCGGCGCCGCGGTCCTACCCAAGGGGCCGCTGCCCAACGCCGGCAAGATGCGCGGCGTGCAGCGCACCGTGCGCCGCAAGTAGCCGCGGCGAGCGCAAGCGCGGCGCAGCCGGGCGCCGCGGGTCGCCGCCATCCAACTCCGCGGCGATCGCAAGCGCGGCGCAGCCGGGCGCCGCGGGTCGCCGCCATCCAACTCCGCGGCGATCGCAAGCGCGGCGCAGCCGGGCGCCGCGGGTCGCCGCCATCCAACTCCGCGGTGATCGCAAGCGCGGCGCAGCCGGGCGCCGCGGGTCGCCGCCGTCGGGTTCAGCGGCGCACGACCGCCGTTGCGGTCAGCCGATCCTGCAGGCCGCGACCGTCCCAGTCGGTGAACAACGCGGGGACGACGGTGCCGACGAGCACGCCCCGCACCCCCGCGCGGACGATGCCGACCGACGGCCTCCCGTCGACCGTCACGACGTGCAGACCCAGCACCAGCTGCCCCGGCGTGAAGCTGAACAGCCGGACCGAGACCACGCCGAGCACGAACCAGATTGCCAGCACCGCCGTCGCCAGCGTGTGTTCGGAGAAGACGCCGAAGCGCAGGCCCAGCGCCGCCAGGCCGTAGGAGATCAGCCAGTCGATCATGAGCGCGCCCAGCCGGCGTCCCATCGGGGCCAGGGATCCCGGTCCGCTCGCCGGCAGGCCCAGCCTCTCGCCGGGGAACGCGGATCGCGGTTCCGGCGTCATCGGCCCAGACCGGCGTTCGGCTTCCCCGCGTGCACGGCCTGTAGTCGAGAGTGAGCGCTGCGCTCGCGCGCCCGACCAGATACGATCTTGCGATCCATGGCCCCACAATAGAACCCGCCGCCGACCCCACCTGTTTGGTGGATGACACTGGTCGCGTAACCTGCGCGCAACACGGGGTTGACTGGCGGGCAACATCTGCTCCATAGCGTCAGGCCGCGGATCTCACCAGTAAAGGAGCATTTCTGTGACGGAAACGACGCCCGACGACGTCTTCAAACTCGTCAAGGACGAGAACGTCGAGTTTGTCGACGTCCGGTTCTGTGATTTGCCAGGCATCATGCAGCACTTCACGATTCCGGTTTCGTTTTTCGATGAGAGCGTCTTCGAGGACGGCTTGGCCTTCGACGGCTCCTCGATTCGCGGATTCCAGTCCATCCACGAATCCGACATGCTGCTCCTGCCCGACCCCGCGACGGCGCAGATCGACCTGTTCACCGAATACAAGACACTGAACCTGAACTTCTTCGTGCACGACCCGTTCACGCTCGAGCCGTACTCGCGCGACCCGCGCAACATCGCCCGCAAGGCGGAGAACTACCTGATCAGCACCGGCGTCGCGGACACCGCCTACTTCGGCGCTGAGGCGGAGTTCTACATCTTCGACTCGGTGAGCTTCGACTCGCGCACCAACGGCTCCTTCTACGAGGTGGACGCGATCTCGGGCTGGTGGAACACCGGCGAGCCCACCGAGAACGACGGCACCCCCAACCGTGGCTACAAGGTCCGGCCCAAGGGTGGCTACTTCCCGGTCGCTCCCGTCGACCACTACGTCGACCTGCGCGCCACGATGCTGTCGAACCTCATCAAGGCCGGCTTCAGCCTGGAGAAGGGCCACCACGAGGTGGGCAGCGGCGGGCAGGCCGAGATCAACTACAAGTTCAACACCCTCCTGCACGCCGCCGACGACATGCAGCTGTACAAGTACATCGTCAAGAACACCGCCTGGCAGAACGGCAAGACCGTCACCTTCATGCCCAAGCCACTGTTCGGCGACAACGGGTCCGGCATGCACACCCACCAGTCGCTGTGGAAGGACGGCAGCCCGTTGATGTACGACGAGACCGGCTACGCCGGCCTGTCGGACACCGCCCGCCACTACATCGGCGGCCTGCTGCACCACGCCCCGTCGCTGCTGGCCTTCACCAACCCGACCGTCAACTCCTACAAGCGACTGGTCCCGGGTTACGAGGCGCCGATCAACCTGGTCTACAGCCAGCGTAACCGCTCGGCGTGTGTGCGGATCCCGATCACCGGCAGCAACCCGAAGGCCAAGCGCCTCGAGTTCCGTTGCCCCGACTCGTCGGGCAACCCCTACCTGGCGTTCTCGGCGATGCTGATGGCGGGGCTGGACGGCATCAAGAACAAGATCGAGCCGCAGGCCCCGGTGGACAAGGACCTGTACGAGTTGCCGCCGGAGGAGGCCGCCAACATCCCGCAGGCGCCCACCCAGCTGTCCGCGGTGATCGACCGGCTGGAAGAGGACCACGAATACCTCACTGAGGGCGGCGTTTTCACGCCCGACCTGATCGAGACGTGGATCAGCTTCAAGCGCGAGAACGAGATCATGCCGGTGCAGATCCGGCCGCACCCGTACGAGTTCGCGCTGTACTACGACGTCTGAGTCGAGGGGCATCCGCTAGACGACGCCACCCGCGCCGCGATCGCATCGCCGATTGCCACGCGGGTGGTTTCGTCTGTGCGGAGCCCCACCGCCCCGTGCGTCCGTCGGCGCCACGGCACGGTGCTCGTCGACGCCGAAAGTTAAGATTGAAACTCTTGCGGCGGCAAGGGATCCGGCGTTAACTTTTCGGCCATGACTATCAGCACCGCACAGGTAATGGTTGGGGGCGGCGGCGGCCGCTTCGGAGGGGGCGGCGGCGGCCGCTTCGGAGGCGGCGGCGGCGCGGGCCGCGTTAGCGGAGGCGGCGGCGGCGCGGGCCGCGTTAGCGGAGGCGGCGGCGGCGCGGGCCGCTAACCGATCACACGATCGGGCCGGGCGGCTCGTCGACCTGTTCGGCTGCGCCGAACAGGTCGAGTTGCATCCACGCGACGTCGTGCCAGCGGCCGTGTTTCCATTCGACGCGCCGATACAGGCCGGCGTCTCGAAACCCGAATGACCGGTGAAACTCCACGCTGGCCTCGTTCGGTTGGGTGATGCCGGCGAAAGCCCTGCGGTAGCCACGCTCGGTGAGCCGGCGTAGCAGTCGCGTGTAGAGCCGGCGACCGGCGCCCGTGCGCCGCTGGTCTGAGTCGACATAGATTCCGGTTTCGGCCGACCACTGGAAACTGGGCAGGCGCACGAGTGCGTGGCCGTAGGCGAAGCCGACGACCCGGCCCGCACGTTCGAGGACGAGCCATTCGTGGGCTTCGCGGGCGGCGGCGATGCGACTGGCCATCTCCCCCACGCTCGGGACTTCGATTTCCCAGCTGATCGTCGTGTCCTCGACATACGGGCGATAGACCGCGAGGCATCCCGCGGCGTCCTCCGCGTACGCCGGACGCACCCGGCCGAGGTTGGCTGGCATGCCCGGCATTCTTCCAGGCTTGCAAGCGGTTTCGTCGGCGCACGCTCCCACCATCCGTCGGTGTCACATAAGCCACGGCGACCGTTTCCGTCGTGTCTTCACGTGGGTTAAGTGTCGCGGGGAAACGACGATCAAGGAACGCGGGCCTCTTGATCCCGCGAGACTGACATTGTGCGGTGGGGTCGCCCGGTGCGGAGTAAACGAGACCCGAAACAACCCCTCACACCAATGGTTCGGCGCGAGTCCCGCCGAAATGCTGCAGATATTAGCCGAGGACGACCGCGCGGTCGGCCAGTGCATCAATTACCGGCGCCAAGAGTTGCGCATACCTGGATGTCAGATGAAACTCGTTGTGGTACACGAGGGTGTTGCCCACGAAGGCCGGGCAGCGATCGGCCGTGCAGAATAGCTCGGTGACGTCGGCGTATTGTCCGCCAGCGGCTTTCGTGGCGGCGCTCTCAGCGGCCATACCAGGTTCGTCAACCGCGGTCGTCCTCGGCGACGAACAGGCCGTCGCGTCATCTAGGTGAACGGACAGGCACTCCGGCACATCTGAATGCAGATCCGGAATTGGCCCTAGCACCAACACATTCGCGCCGGTACCCCGCAACTCTCGCAAAAGGCGGGTAAGGCTGTCATTCCACGCCCGGCCGTAGGGAGGGAAACCCGTGTGTAGATCGTGGCGCAACATGCTAAGCACGACCAGCCGCGGGTGCTCACTCTGTAAGCGACCGAGGGTTCGTCCGCGCCACTGATCGCATTCCGTGTACTTCCGCTGCAGGAGAGCGTTGGTAAAGGGCAGGTCCAACATCGGGCAGGAAGCCTTGCTCAGGGTCTCCAGCCGCCAGTGCCGCTGGACGGCGACCTGCTGGAGCGCGGAGCCCCACATCCCGGCAGTCGAATCGCCGATCAACGCCACCGTGGTCGTCGAGGCAGTGTCGCCCGATGCGCACTCGGGCTGGTCGATCTCTAACAGATTGAGCACGCAACTCTTTGAGTTGGTTCCTGCTTTAACCGCGTCGGCAAGCGATGGGTCGAGGTTCGACGGTAGGGCCTTAAGTTCGGCGGATGCCGCAACCGCGGACTGTACTTGCGCGAACGCATGCTGCACCGCCGCGTCGTACAACTCGGCGTTTCGCCCCGTCGGCAAAGGACCGACGGCGACCGTCAGGGTTGGCGCCGCCGGTCCGCGGCCGACCGGGTCAGGCACCAATACCAGCAGGGCCACACCCACACACACCGCTAGCGCGGTGGTGGCACCGCCGAGAGCCAGACTGCGGGTTGCCGATCGGCGCACCGAAGCGGCATACCGGAAGGGGTTCTCGATGAGGCGCAACGTGAGCACGGCCAAGCCAAGGGAGACGGCAAGCGCTGCCAGGCCATCCACGGGTCCCAGGCCCGAACGGCCCAGCAATGGAGGCGCGAGCAGGAGTACCGGCCAGTGCCAGAGGTACCACGAGTACGACACCCGGCCGACCGCTCGCATGGGCGCCAACGCCAAGAGTCGGCCGCATCCCCAGGCAGGTCCAGCACAGCCCGCGCCTATCACCAGCGCTGTGCCGAGCACGGGCAGCAGCGCGGCTGTCCCCGGGTAAGGAGTGGTTGCACCGATTGTGTTACAGGACAGCAGGATCAGAACCAGACCTGCCCATCCCGCGATCGCGGCCGCGGATACCGGTAATCGGCGCCATTGGTTGGCGCTGAGGGCGACCAGGCCGCCTACTGCCAACTCCCACGCACGGGTGGGCAGCGAGAAGAATGCCACAGAAGGCGCCACATGAGTAGCCACCAGCGACACAGCAAACGACGCCGCACCGACCAGCGCCAAGACCAACAGGTACGGAGCTGACGTGGGCACCGCGCGCACCTCCGCGTGCCGACGGGTCCGCCGGATGAGCCACGCCGTGCCGATAATTATCGCGGGCCATAAGAGGTAAAACTGCTCCTCCACACCAAGAGACCAGTAGTGCTGAAACGGCGACGGCGGCCTGTAGGCGATTTGGTAGTCAACGCCTTGCACAGCGAACCGGTAGTTACCGACATAGAGCGCGCTGGCGATACCGTCACCGATAACGGTCCTGGCCTGCAAGGGGTTCAACAGCACAGCCGAGGCGATCGCGGTAACGACGCCTACCGTGGCCGACGCAGGCAGTAGTCGGCGCGCTCGCGCACCGTAGAACCGACCGAGCCGGATGGTCCCGCCACTGCTCGCCTCGCGCCAGAGCAGCCCAGTGATCAGAAAGCCCGAAATGACGAAGAACACGTCCACGCCGACGAACCCACCACCCAAGCCAGGCATATTGCTATGGAAGAGGACAACGGCCAGCACCGCGACGGCACGTAAACCCTCGATATCTTGTCGGAATCCCGGACGTCGCGGGCGCTGGCCACTCGCCGCGGCGCCGTCACTGAGCGTCTCCGCCCCCGGCTCTATAGGTTTCCCTTTCACGTCAGTGCCTCGAGCGGGCAGAAGTCACCTTCGGGCCGTGGTTCAGGTTCTTCGACCGCGATCCAGCTGCGGCTCGGCGAATCACATGAGATTCCGGGTGCGAACCAATCGCGCATCAGCGACGGCCAGTTGGCGATTGATCGGGAGCAGTTCCCGGAGTGTTTGAAGAACAGCTCGTCGTCGTAGCCCACACAGTGGTTGCGGTGTTCTTGATGGGCATTGGCGTGCGTCGATTTCATTCGATGGCTGGCGGGTTCTGCGCAGCAGCCGGTGGAGGGAGCTTGATCATCGGTGTCATATTTGGACGTCATGCCCACCCTTCTAGTCGTCTCCGTATTGTGCGCCAGGGCTGCGAGGGTCGCTCTATTATTGGGAAGATCGCCACACAGAACGCAGGTCGGGCGTCAATCAGCGGCAGCCGGATCATGGCGGCTGTCAGCACCGCACGCATTCAACCCCGAACCGCGAGACATAAACCACGGCGGCGGTTTCCGGCGTGTCGTCGCCAAGGTTAAGCGCTCGCGTGACGAAAAGCGAAAAAGCGGAAAAGCCGACGATCAGCCGTCGAGCGCCAGGTCCTTGCGGAAGCGCTGCATGCCGTCGATCTTGTCGTCCAGCGAGGCGTCCGGCCCGGCATAGAACATCCACGGCATGGTGATTATCCCGGTGATGCCTGCGTCGGCGGCGCGCCGATAGTCGGCGGTGGTGAAGGCGTCGGTGAGCGGCGTCAGGATCGTGAAATCGTCCATAGACCGCCCGTTTTCGGCGCGCAATTCTCGCAGCCGCTCCACGGCCGCGATGGCGCGTTCGGTCTTGATCAGATCGCCGATCCAGCCGTCGTTGCGGGCCGCGCGGCGCAGCGCGATGTCGCTGAGGCCGCCGACGTACACCGGTATCGGCGGCGGCGTGGGCTCCATTTCCAGTCGAGGCGCGCGGTAGAACGCGCCCTCGAACTCCGTCCAGCCGGGCCGCCACAGCGCCCGCATCAACTCGATGATCTCGTCGGTGCGTTTGCCGCGGGCCTCGAACCGCTCGCCCATCAACGCGAATTCCTCCCGGCACCAGCCGACGCCGATGCCGAGTTCCACCCGGCCAGAGGCCAGAACCGCCGCGGTGCCAATGGCTTTGGCCGCCGAATAGGGGTTGCGCATCGCGGGGATGTAGACGGTGTTGACGAACCGCAGGCGCATGGTGACCTGAGCCAGCGCACCGATGAGGACCCACGGATCGGGCCAGTCGGTGAAGGGCTGCCAGCGGCGTTCCCCGTCCTTGGTGTACGGGTACGGGGTCTCGAGGGTCTCGAGGTTGACGACATGGTCGGGTATGCCGATGCCGTCGTAGCCGAGTTCGTCGGCGGCCTTCGCGAGCTCGAGGATCTCCCGGGTGTTCAGGAACGCGCTGCTGATGTAGAACTTCACTGCGCGTCCCGCGCCCACGCCGGCTCGATGAAGACGCCCTCGGCCTCGACGGTGACCCCGGCAGCATCCGAAATGTTGCCGCGCGCAAACACTTTGCGGCCCTCCTTGCCGTCGACCCACGCCTCACAACGGAGCGGGCCCAGCGGGGTGCCGCGCAGGTACTTCACGGTGATCGTTCCGGTGAACCGCGCCTTGGACAGCCCCTCGCTGGCCGCCTCGCCGAGCATGTGGTCGAGCACCAGGGCGCTGACGCCGCCGTGCACCAGCTTCGGCGGGCCCTCGTACGCTGACCCGAGGACGAACTCACTCCAGCAGCGGCCGCCGCCGTCGTGGTGGACGACGATCGGCGGCGCGATCGGGTTGCACACCCCGATCGCGGCGTTGCCCAGCGGCAACGGGCGGCCGTCGACGCGGTAGCTCACCCCGACCGGGCGCGTCCGTTGCCGCAACGACGCGGTGACCGCCTCGATCGCCGACCGCGCCTGCGCGACGGCGTCGTCGTCGACCTCGGTGCGGATGGTGGCGTCGATCAGCTCGCGCACCGCGTTGGCCAACGGGGCGTAGAGCGCTGTCACTCGATCAGCCTCCGCCGCGTCGAGCACCTCGAATATGGCGTCCAACGCGCCGGCCTCCTGACTCAACTCCCAAACACCTTCCGCACCACGGCTTTAGCCCGCCGTGTCACCCGTAAATAGTTGTCCAAGAACTCCCCGCCGTCGTCGGTCGGCCAGCCCGCCGCCACCGCGACCGCATTGAGCTGGCGTCCCGGCCCCGGCAGCTGATCGGTCGGCTTGCCGCGGACCAGCACCAGCGCGTTGCGAGCCCGGGTGGCGGTCAGCCACGCCTGCCGCAGCAGATCGACCTCCTCGGAGGGCACCAGGCCGGCCGCGGCGATCGCGTCCAGGCACGCCAGCGTCGAGGTGTTGTGCAGGGCGGGAATCTCGTGCGCGTGCCGCAGCTGCATCAGCTGCACGGTCCATTCGATGTCGGCCAGGCCCCCGCGGCCCAGCTTGGTATGCGTGTTGGGGTCGGCGCCGCGCGGCAACCGCTCGGACTCGACGCGGGCCTTGATGCGCCTGATCTCGCGCACCATCTCGGCGGACACCCCGCCGGGGGGATAGCGCGTCTTGTCGGCCGCCAGCAAGAACCGCTCGCCCAGCTCCGCGTCGCCGGCCACCGCGTGCGCGCGCAGCAACGCCTGAATCTCCCACGGCTGCGCCCACTGTTCGTAGTAGGCGGCGTAGGCACCCAGGGTGCGCACCAGCGGGCCCTGGCGGCCCTCGGGCCGCAGGTTGGCGTCGACCTCCAGCGGCGGGTCGACGCTGGGCGTGCCCAGCAGCGTGCGGACCTGCTCGGCGACCATCGTCGACCACCGGATCGCCGCGGGCTCCTCGACACCGGGGGCCGGCTCGCAGACGAACATCACGTCGGCGTCGGACCCGTAGCCCAGCTCGGCGCCGCCGAGCCTGCCCATGCCGATCACCGCGATGGCCGCCGGCGCTTTCCCTTTTTCGGAGCCGTCCTTGGGCAGGTTGGCCCGGATGATCGCCTCCAGCGCGGCCTGCAGCACGGCCACCCATACCGAGGTAAGGCCGCGACACACGTCGGTCACCTCGAGGAAGCCCAGCAGGTCGGCCGAGCCGATGCGGGCCAGCTCACGGCGGCGCAGGGTGCGGGCCGCGGCGATGGCGCGCACCGCGTCGGGGTGGCGGCCCGCCGACGCGATCAGCGCCCGGGCCACCGCGGCGGGGTCCGTCTCGAGCAGTTTGGGCCCGGTCGGGCCGTCGCCGTAGTCCTGGATCACGCGGGGCGCGCGCATCAGCAGGTCCGGCACGTACGCGGAGGTGCCCAGCACGTGCATGAGCCGCCTGGCAACCGCCGGCTTGTCGCGCAGCGTGGACAGGTACCAGTTCTCCCCGGCCAGGGCCTCGCTGAGGCGGCGGTAGGCCAACAGCCCGCCGTCGGGGTCGGGGGTGTACGACATCCAGTTCAGCAGCCTGGGCAGCAGCACCGACTGCACGCGACCACGCCGGCCGCTCTGGTTGACCAGCGCCGACATGTGTTTCAACGCGGTCTGCGGCCCCTCGTAGCCGAGCGCGGCGAGCTGCCGTTCGGCGGCTTCCGAGGTCATGCCGTGCCGAATCTCCAACCCGGCCGGGCCGATCGACTCCAGCAGCGGCTGGTAGAAGAGCTTGGCGTGCAGCTGGGAGACCCGCAGGTTCTGGTGGCGCAGCTCCTCGCGGAGCACGCCGGCGGCGTCGTGCCGCCCGTCGGGCCGGATGTGCGCGGCGCGCGCCAGCCAGCGCACGGCCTCCTCATCCTCGACCTCGGGCAACAGGTGGGTGCGCTTGAGCCGCTGCAGCTGTAGGCGGTGTTCGAGCAGTCGGAGGAATTCGTAGGAGGCCGTCAGGTTCGCCGCGTCCTCGCGTCCGATGTAGCCGCCCTGCCCCAACGCGTCCAGCGCGTCCACCGTGGACGCCACATGCAGCGACTCGTCGCCGCGGCCGTGCACCAGCTGCAGCAGCTGGACCGCGAACTCCACGTCGCGCAGCCCTCCGCTGCCCAGCTTGATCTCGCGGCCGCGCACGTCGGCCGGCACCAGCTGCTCCACCCGGCGGCGCATGGCCTGCACCTCGACGACGAAATCCTCACGCTCGCAGGCGACCCACACCATCGGCATCAATGCGTTCAGGTAACGCTCGGCGAGCTCCGTGTCACCCACGGCGGCGCGGGCTTTCAGCAGCGCCTGGAACTCCCAGGTCTTGGCCCAGCGCTGGTAGTAGGCGATGTGCGATTCGACGGTGCGGACCAGCTCACCGCTGCGGCCCTCCGGCCGCAGCCCGGCGTCGACCTGGAAGAAGGCCGACGAGGCCACCCGCATCATCTCGCCGGCGAGCCGGGTGGTGAGCGGGTCGGCGCGCTCGCCGACGAAGATGACGTCGACGTCGCTGACGTAGTTCAGTTCGCGGGCACCGCATTTGCCCATCGCGATGACCGCGAGCCGTGGCGGCGTGCGGTCGCCGCACACGCTCAGTTCGGCCACCCGCAGCGCGGCCGCCAGCGCGGCGTCCGCCAAGTCCGACAGCTGCTCGCCCACCGCGGTGAACGGCAGCACCGGCTCGTCCTCCACCGTCGCCGCCAGATCGAGCGCGGCCAAGACCAGCAGCTGGTCGCGGTACAGGATTTGCAGGCGCGGCACCACCGCACCGGGATCGGCCGATGCCTCCTCGACACACGCGATGAACGCCGCGCCCAACTCTTCGTGCGTAGGGAGTCTGGCCGTGCCCCGCAACAGTTTCCACGACTGCGGGTGGACGGCCAGGTGATCGCCGAGGGCCAGCGACGAGCCGAGCACGGCGAACAGCCGCCCGCGCAACGGGCGTTCGGTCAGCAGCGCGGCGTTCAGCTCGTCCCAGTCGGTGTCGGGGTTCTCGGCCAGCCGGATCAGCGCGCGCAGGGCGGCGTCGGGGTCGGGCGCGCGCGACAACGACCACAGCAGGTCGACGTGCGCCTGGTCGTCGTGGTCGTACCAACCCAGCTGCGCCAGGCGATCGCCCGCCGGCGGATCGACCAGGCCGAGCCGGCCCAGGCTGGGCAGGCGGGGGCGCTGGGTCGCGGGTTTGGTCACGATCACGACGGTATCGCAACCCGCCCGATCGGCAGGGGCAAGTCGGGCGCCCTGTTGACGCCGACGTGGCTACAACGATAGGTAGGTACTCAGCTCGTACTGCGTGACATGGCTGCGATAGTTGGCCCATTCCGTGCGCTTGTTGCGCAGGAAGAAGTCAAAAACGTGCTCTCCCAAGGTTTCCGCGACGAGCTCGGAGGACTCCATGGCGCGCAGCGCGCTGTCCAGGCTGGTCGGCAGCTCGCGATAGCCCATCGCGATCCGCTCCTCGGGGGTCAGGTCCCACACGTTGTCCTCGGCCTGAGGCCCCAGCACGTAGCCCTTTTCGACCCCGCGCAGCCCGGCGGCCAGCAGCACGGCGAATGTCAGGTAGGGGTTGCACGCCGAGTCGGGGCTGCGGACCTCGATGCGCCGCGACGACGTCTTGTGTGGGGTGTACATGGGCACCCGCACCAGTGCGGATCGGTTGGCCGCACCCCACGACGCCGCGGTGGGCGCCTCGCCGCCGACCACCAGCCGCTTATACGAGTTGACCCATTGATTGGTGACCGCGCTGATCTCCGAGGCGTGCTCGAGGATGCCGGCGATGAACGACTTGCCCACGTCGGACAGCTGCAGCGGGTCGTCGGGGCTGTGGAAGGCGTTGACGTCACCCTCGAACAGGCTCATGTGGGTGTGCATCGCCGAGCCGGGGTGTTGCCCGAACGGCTTGGGCATGAAGGACGCGCGGGCGCCGTTCTCGATCGCGACCTCCTTGATGACGTAGCGGAACGTCATCACGTTGTCGGCCATCGAGAGCGCGTCGGCGAAGCGCAGGTCGATCTCCTGCTGTCCGGGCGCTCCCTCGTGGTGACTGAACTCCACCGAGATGCCCATGAATTCCAGTGACTCGATCGCGTGGCGGCGGAAGTTCGAGGCGGAGTCGTGGACGGCCTGGTCGAAGTAGCCGGCGTTGTCGACCGGGACGGGCACCGACCCGTCGTCCGGGCCGGGTTTCAGCAAGAAGAATTCGATTTCGGGGTGGACGTAGCAGGAGAAGCCGAGGTCGTTGGCCTTCTGCAGCTGGCGGCGCAGCACGTGGCGCGGGTCCGCCCACGACGGCGAGCCATCCGGCATGGTGATGTCGCAGAACATCCGCGCCGAGTGGTGGTGCCCGCCGGAAGCCCACGGCAGCACCTGGAAGGTCGACGGGTCGGGGTTGGCCACCGTGTCGGATTCCGAGACCCGCGAGAAGCCCTCGATCGAGGATCCGTCGAAGCCGATGCCCTCTTCGAAGGCACCTTCGAGTTCGGCCGGGGCGATGGCGACTGACTTGAGAAAACCGAGCACATCGGTGAACCACAGCCGAACGAAGCGGATATCCCGTTCCTCCAGCGTGCGGAGGACGAATTCCTTCTGGCGATCCATAACCGAAACAGTAGGCAACGGCTGTTAATTCTGTGTTACCGACGCACAATCGGAACTATTGCGGACATTGCAAACAAGCTGCTCAGTGTGGTCATGACTGGCATCGGTAGGCCGGGGGCGGCAACGCGCCGGCAACGAGATAACGCATCACGGCGGCGTCCACACACTGGTCCCCGTTGAACACCGCGGTGTGCTGCGTCCCGTCGTAGGTGATCAACGGGCCGCCCAGCTGGCGCGCCAGGTTGACCCCGGCCTGGTACGGGGTGGCCGGATCGTGCGTGGTGGAGACCACGACGACCTTGCCCGGCGCCGCGGGCGACGCGGCGTGCGGCGTCGACGTCGCCGGCACCGGCCACAGCGCGCACAGGTCGCGGGGCGCGTTCCCGGTGAACTGCCCGTAGCTGAGGAACGGCGCCGCCTGGCGGATGCGCTGATCGGCGGAGACCCAGCTCGCCGAATCCTTCGGCGTGGGCGCGTCGACGCATCGGATCGCATTGAAAGCGTCCTGATCGTTGGTGTAGTGCCCCCCGCGGTCGCGGCCCTCGTAGTCGTCGGCGAGCAGCAGCAGATCGCCCGCATCGGTGCCGCGCTGCAGCCCGAGCAGACCGCTGGTCAGATACTTCCAGTGCGCCGGCGTGTACAGCGCGTTGATGGTGCCGGTGGTCGCGTCGGCGTAGCTCAGTCCACGGGGATCCGACGTACGACCCGGCTTGGCGACCAACGGGTCGACCAGCGCGTGGTAGCGGTTGACGAATTGGGCCGGGTCGGTGCCCAACGGGCAGCCCGCCGATCGGGCGCAGTCGGTGGCGTAGTCGTTGAAAGCGGTTTGGAATCCCGCCATTTGCTGGACGTTCTCGTCGACCGGCCCGACGGTGGGGTCGATCGCGCCGTCGAGCACCATCGCCCGGACGTGGGCACCGAACTTCTCCAGGTATGCGGTGCCCAGCTCGGTGCCGTAGCTGTAGCCGAGGTAGTTGATCTGGTCGTCGCCCAGCGTCTGGCGGACCGTGTCCATGTCGCGCGCGACCGAGGCGGTGCCGACGTTGGCCAGAAACCCGGGCCCCATTCGGCTCACGCACTGCTGGGCCAGCTGCTGGTAAAGCTGTTCGATGTGCGCCACACCGGCCGGGCTGTAGTCGACCATCGGCTCGCGCCGGTAGGCGTCGAACTCGGCGTCCGAGCGGCAGCGCAGGGCCGGGGTCGAGTGCCCCACCCCCCGTGGGTCGAAGCCGACGAGGTCGAAATTGCGCCTGATGGGTGTGCCGTCGAGGTTCGACGCCATCCCGGCCACCATGTCGACCGCCGACCCGCCGGGACCGCCCGGATTGACCAGCAGGGAACCGATCCGCTGGCCGGTGGCCGGCACGCGGATCACCGCGAGCCTGGCCTGCCCCGCTCCGGGATTGTCGTAGTCGACCGGAACGGAGACGGTGGTGCACTGCGCGGTCGGGACATCGCTTGTGTCCGTGGCGAATTGACCGCAACTCCCCCACGCCTGGGGCGTCGCGGCCGATGGCCTGGGGGCCGCGGTCTGCCCCGCACCGGGTTCGGGGGTGGCGCCCACGACCGGCGATCCCATCGCGGATTGCCCGACCAACAGCCCGAACGACAGCAGCGCCGAACTCAGCGGTCTCAGGCGCGACATGGCTGTCATCGTGTCAGCCTCGGGTACCCGAAGCGGCGCGAAACGGTCACGCCTTGGTCTCGCCTGCGGCCCGCACCGAGCGTCAGATTGCGCTGCGCGTCAGACCTCTACGCGCCCTAGCACTTTGCGCCGCTGGGCGGCGTCGCCCCGCCCACCAGATAGGCGGTGACGTAGTTGTCGATGCAACTGTCGCCCTGGAACACCACCGTGTGCTGGGTCCCGTCGTAGGTGAGCAGCGAACTGCGCAGCTGGTTCGCCAGATCCACCCCGGCCTTGTAGGGGGTGGCGGGATCATGGGTGGTCGACACCACCACGGTCGGGGCCAGGCCGGGCGCGGAGATGGTGTGTGGCTTGCTCGTCGGCGGAACGGGCCAGAACGCGCAGGTGCCCAGGGGGGCGTCGCCGGTGAACTTGCCGTAGCTCATGAACGGCGCGATCTCCCGCGAGCGGCGGTCTTCGTCAATCACCTTGGCACGGTCGGTGATCGGCGGCTGATCGACACAGTTGATGGCGACCCGCGCGTCGGTGGCATTGGTGTAGTGACCGTGCGCGTCGCGGCGCATGTACATGTCGGCCAAAGCCAGCAGGGTGTCGCCGCGGTGGTTGACCAGTTCGCTCAGCCCGTCGGTGAGGTGGTGCCACAACGTCGGCGAGTACAGCGCCATGATCGTGCCGACGATGGCGTCGCTGTAGCTCAGTCCCCGCGGGTCATTCGTGGGGGCCGGCCGGCCGACCATCGGGTTGTTCGGGTCGACCAGCGGGTCGACCAGGCTGTGATAGACGTCGACGGCCTTGGCCGGGTCGGTGCCCAACGGGCAGCTCGACTGCTTGGCGCAATCGGTGGCGTAGTCGTTGAAGGCATCTTGAAAACCCTTGGCCTGGCGCAGGTCCGCCTCGATGGGATCGGCGTTGGGGTCGACGGCACCGTCGAGGATCATCGCCCGCACCTTGTCCGGGTAGGCCTCGGCGTAGGCCGAGCCGATCCGGGTGCCATAGGAGTAACCGAGGTAGGTCAGCTTGTCGTCGCCCAGCGCCGCGCGGATCGCGTCCAGGTCCCTGGCGACGTTGACCGTGCCGACGTTGGCCAAGAAGTTCTTGCCCATCTTGTCGACGCAACGGCCGACGAACTCCTTGGTCTCGTCCTCGATGTGGGCGACGCCCGCCGGGCTGTAGTCGACGTTCGGCTCGGTGCGCAGCCGGTCGTTGTCGGCGTCGGAGTTGCACCAGACCGACGGCCGCGACGACCCCACCCCCCGCGGGTCGAAGCCCACCAGATCAAACCGTTCGCGGACCCGCTTCGGCAACGACTGGACGACCCCCAGGGCGGCCTCGATACCGGATTCACCGGGACCGCCGGGATTGATCACCAACGAGCCGATCTTGTCCCCGGTGGCGGGGAAACGAATCATCGCCAGCGTCGCGACGTCTCCGTCGAGGTGGTCGTAGTCGACCGGGACCGCCAGCTTGCCGCACAGCGCGCCCGCGGGGATCTTGGCCTTCGGGTTCGAGCTTCGGCACGGCGTCCACTCCACAGCCTGCCCGAGCCTGGGCCCCGCCAGGACGGCGCGCCCACCGACAACGCGAACGCAACCCGCGACGAGGAGCGCCACGGCAGCGACCGTTGTCCAAACCAGCAGCGTGCGCGCGACCTTGCCGCGGCGAGACAGACCCATGCCAACATATGCTGCCAGAGGAAAGCTGAGATCCTCATGAGCGCCACCACCAGCGGGTTACCGGGTGGCCGCGAGCGGCTCCTGGATTGCCACCGGCGCGCGGTGGTCGTGCCGGGCATGGTATGTCTCACATCACACCGACGGTGCGACCGCACACAAGAGGTGGCAGAATGGCACCGTCAGACGAACCCGGGGACCCGCCCAGGACTACTCCAACCTTCAGGGCCTCGAGGATCGACCCGACCACCCATAGGGACAATGATGTCTGAGCAGAACGTTTACGGTGCGGGCACATCCGAGCAGGCGCAGCCGCTCACCAAAATCCGCACGCACCACCTGCAGAAGATGAAGGCCGAAGGGCACAAGTGGGCCATGCTCACGGCCTACGACTACTCGACCGCCCGCATCTTCGACGAGGCCGGCATTCCGGTCTTGCTGGTCGGCGACTCGGCCGCCAACGTGGTGTACGGCTACGACACCACGGTGCCGGTCTCGATCGACGAGATGATCCCGCTGGTTCGCGGCGTGGTGCGCGGTGCCCGCCACGCCCTGGTCGTCGCGGACCTGCCGTTCGGCAGTTACGAGGCGGGCCCGGCCCAGGCCCTGGCCTCGGCCACCCGGTTCATGAAGGAGGGCGGCGCCCACGCCGTCAAGCTCGAGGGCGGCGAACGGGTCGCCGAGCAGATCGCCTGCCTGACCGCGGCGGGCATCCCGGTGATGGCGCACATCGGGTTCACGCCGCAGAGCGTGAACAGCCTGGGCGGCTTCCGGGTGCAGGGCCGCGGCGACGCGGCGGAACAGACCGTCGCCGACGCGATCGCGGTCGCCGAAGCCGGAGCGTTCTCGGTCGTGATGGAGATGGTGCCGGCCGAGCTGGCCACCCAGATCACCGGCAAGCTGACCATCCCGACCATCGGGATCGGCGCCGGCCCCAACTGCGACGGCCAGGTGCTGGTGTGGCAGGACATGGCCGGGGTCAGCAGCGGCAAGGCCGCCCGCTTCGTCAAGCGGTTCGGCGACATCGGCGGGGAATTGCGCCGGGCGGCAATGCAATATGCGCAAGAGGTGGCCGAAGGGGTCTTCCCGGCCGACGAGCACTGCTTCTGACGGACGCGACCAGAGGTTTCCGTGAACCGGCACCCACCGGTTGCCCACCGATCTTTGTCAATTCCGAAAATCCTTGTGTGGCAGGCGGGTACGATTGCTCTTGGATGATGAAGTCTCGACTCCGAGAGCAAGGGTGAACACATCGACCGGGGGATTTCTGGTGACTTCGTGCACCGTCGGACGGTGCTGAAGATACCGCTGCTATTGGCAGGAGGCGCTGCACTGACCCGAGCACCTCGCGCGGCCGCGCAACCCGCGCCTGGCACCTCGCCGCAGGCAAGCCGCTGGTCCCCCGAGCGCGCCAACCGGTGGTATCAGGCGCAAGGCTGGCCGGTCGGGGCGAACTACATCACGTCGAACGCGATCAACCAGCTGGAGATGTTCCAGGCCGAGACGTTCGACCCGCCACGCATCGCCACCGAGCTGGGCTGGGCCCGGGCCAACGGGCTGAACGCGGTGCGGGTCTTCCTGCACGACCTGCTGTGGGCGCAGGACCATCGGGGGTTCCAAGTCCGCCTGGGCCAGTTCGTCGACATCGCGGCCCGCCACGACATCAGGCCGTTGTTCGTCCTGTTCGACTCCTGCTGGGATCCGCATCCCCAGTCCGGTCCGCAGCGCGCGCCGACCCCCGGCGTGCACAACTCCGGGTGGGTGCAGGCCCCCGGCGCGCAACGCCTCGACGACCGCGCCTACCTGCAGACCCTGCGCGGCTACGTCACCGGAGTGCTGACCCAATTCCGCACCGACGACCGCATTTTGGGCTGGGACCTGTGGAACGAGCCCGACAACCCGTCGAAGTACTACCGCTCGGTCGAGCGGGCCGACAAGCTGGACCTGGTCGCCGACCTGCTGCCGCAGGTGTTCGGCTGGGCGCGCGCGGTCGACCCGTCTCAGCCGCTGACCAGCGGCGTCTGGGACGGCGAGTGGGCGGACCCCGGGCGCCGCAGCGTGATCAGCGGCATCCAGCTGGACAACTCCGACGTGATCACCTTCCACTCCTATGCCGAGCCCTCGGAATTCGAGAGCCGCATCGCCGAGCTCGCACCCCAGGGGCGACCGATCCTGTGCACCGAATACATGGCGCGGCCGTTGGGCAGCACCGTTCAGGGTGTGCTGCCCATCGCGAAGCGCTACAACGTCGGCGCGTTCAACTGGGGGCTGGTCGCCGGGAAAACCCAGACGTTCTTTCCATGGGATTCCTGGGAGCACCCGTACCCCGCCATGCCGGCCGAGTGGTTCCACGACCTGCTCGCACCCGACGGACGGCCTTTCCGTGACCCCGAGACTCAAACGATCCGCGAGCTGGGTGGCCTGGCCATGCATCTGCGCGAAGACCCGCCGCCACCCCCGTAGCGCCGGGGCCGGGAACGGCCCACCCCGGACGGCCAGCCGTCACCGCCATTCGCGTAACCGCGGTATGGCAGGCTATGGGAACCTCACCACCGTCCCGACGTTCAAGGCCGCCGCACCGCGCCCTCAACGGAGTCGAAAATGCCTGCAAACGCGCCGCAAACCTCGCGCCACCGCGAGGTGGAGCGCAAGTTCGATGTCGGCGAGTCCACCGTGTCACCTTCGTTCGAAGGCATCGCCGCGGTGGCGCACGTCGAGAAGTCACCCGCGCAGCGACTGGACGCCACGTACTTCGACACCCCCGCACAGGACCTCGCCCGTAACAAGATCACCCTGCGCCGCCGTACCGGCGGCTCGGATGCGGGTTGGCACCTGAAGCTGCCGGCCGGGCCCGAAGCGCGTACCGAAGTCCGGGCACCGCTGGACGCCTCGGGCCCGGGCGGGCCCGACACGGTGCCGGAGGAGTTGGTGGACGTCGTGCTGGCGATCGTGCGCGACCGCCCGCTGGAACCGGTCGCGCGCATCACCACCCAGCGCGAAACCCAGGTGTTGAAGGCGGCCGACGGCACACCACTGGCCGAGTTCTGCAACGACCACGTCACCGCCTGGTCGGCCGCCACTTCCGAGGACGCCGACTTGGAGCCCACCCAGCAGGAGTGGCGCGAGTGGGAACTCGAACTCGTCGAATCGAACGGGCCGCCGGACACCGAGTTGTTGAACCGGTTGGGTAATCGGCTACTCGACGCCGGCGCCGCGCCGGCCGGTCATGCCTCCAAGCTGGCGCGGGTACTCGGCACGACGCCGCAGCCCGATGGCGCGCCGCCCGCCGAGCACCCGTTGCAGCGCGCGGTGGCCGAGCAGATTCGCGAACTCTTGGTGTGGGACCGCGCAGTGCGGGCCGACGCCTTCGATTCCATCCACCAGATGCGGGTCACCACCCGCAAGTTGCGCAGCCTGCTGCGCGACTACCAGGAGTCGTTCGGGCTGCCCGACGACGGCTGGGTGCTCGACGAACTGCGCGAGCTGGCCGGCATCCTCGGCATCGCACGCGATGCCGAGGTCCTCGCCGAGCGCTACGAACGCCAATTGGACGGCCTCACATCGGATTTGGTGCGCGGGCCGGTGCACGAGCGCCTGGTCGGCGGTGCCCAGCGGCGTTACCAGACGGGGCTGCGCCGGTCGCTGATCGCCATGCGGTCCCAGCGCTACTTCCGGCTGCTCGACGCCTTGGACGCGATAGCGGCGCAACCGCCCGGCATCGCGGCGGGTGAGGAGCACCCGCCGGTCACCATCGACGCCGCCTACAAGAAAGTCCGCAAGGCCGCCAAGGCCGCCGCCGAGGTGGAGCGGGAGCGCCCGGACGACGAGCACGGGCGCGACGAAGCGGTCCACCGGATTCGCAAGCGGGCCAAGCGACTTCGCTACACCGCCGCGGCCACCGGAGCCGACAGGGTCTCCGAGCAGGCGAAGGCCGTTCAGTCGCTGCTCGGTGACCACCAGGACAGCGTGGTCAGCCGCGAACACCTGCGCCACGAATCCGAAGCCGCCCACGCCGCCGGGGAGGACACCTTCACCTACGGCCTGCTGTACCAGCAGGAGGCCGACTTGGCCGAGCGGTGCGAACAGCAGCTCGACGACGCGTTGCGCAAACTCGCCAAGGCGGTGCGCAAGGCCCGGTCCTGAGCGGGGCGGACGAGTTGGCCTGTAAGCCGGATTCTGTTCCGCACACCTCCGGCGCGGCCGGAGATGCACGGTGGCGACCATCCATCTGGACACACCGTCACCGGGTGCCTCGAGCGGCCTACCCGCAGGCTCGGGCGAGCAACCCTCGAACGCCTGCGCGGCCGCACCTTTCGGTGCGGCCTTCTTGGCCTTGCTTCGGGTGGGGTTTGCCTAGCCACCCCGGTCACCCGGGATGCTGGTGCGCTCTTACCGCACCGTTTCACCCTTACCACCGCGAAGGTGGCGGTCTGTTTTCTGTGGCACTGTCCCGCGAGTCACCTCGGATTGCCGTTAGCAATCACCCTGCTCTGTGAAGTCCGGACTTTCCTCGAACCGCCTCGCGGCGGCCCGCGGCCGCCCGGCCAACTCGTCCGCGACGATCCAGGCTACTACCTGGGCGATCCCGTTGCCAGCAACGACCGCAACCCGGGCTCTATCGTGGACCTCGCAGGCAGCCATAGGGAAGGGTGCGGATGTCCCGGTGGAAGAAGCGCGTCGACTCCGGCGACTGGGCGGCCATCGCCGCCGCCGTCAACGAGTACGGCGGGGCGCTGCTGCCGCGGCTGGTCACCACCGGCGAGGCGGCGCGGCTCCGCAAGCTCTACGACGACGACGCCCTGTTCCGCTCGACCATCGACATGGCGCCCAGGCGATACGGCGCCGGGCAGTATCGCTACTTCGACGCGCCCTATCCCGCGCCGATCGAGGAGCTCAAACAGGCGCTCTACCCCCGGCTGCTGCCGATCGCCCGCGACTGGTGGGGCAAGTTGGGCCGCGATGCGCCCTGGCCGGACGGGCTGGACGATTGGCTGGCGACCTGCCGCGCCGCCGCGCAGACCAGGTCCACCGCGCTGATGCTCCGGTACCGCGCGGGCGACTGGAACGCCCTGCATCGAGACCTGTACGGGGACTTGGTGTTTCCGCTTCAGGTGGTGATCAACCTGAGTTCGCCCGACGCCGACTACACCGGCGGGGAATTCCTCCTCGTCGAACAGCGGCTGCGGGCCCAGTCCCGCGGCCTGGCAACGCAATTGCCCCAGGGGCACGGCTTCGTCTTCACCACGCGGGAGCGGCCGGTCGCCTCGAGCCGCGGCTGGTCCGCGGCACCGGTGCGCCACGGTGTATCGCTCGTGCGCTCCGGCGAACGGTATGCCCTGGGCCTGATCTTTCACGACGCGGCCTGAGGGCGGACCGCCGGCGAACGGCTTCACCTGCACAGTTGACCGTCGCACAGCGACTGGGCGACCGCTTAGCATTGACCATTGCCCGGCGGGCACGTTGGTGCCAGTCTGACCAGATGACAGATACCGAAGGGTTCGTCGACCAAACGGTGACGGGTCTGGCGGACCCACAGCCGATGTACAAGGCGTTGCGCGAATCGAGCCCGGTGTTCCGGTCGCCGCAGGCGGTGGTGCTCAGCCGCCTGGCCGACATCGAGATGGCCCTCAAACACACCGAGTTGTTCTCGTCGAACATGGACGCGGTCGACCTGGGTAACGTGCGGCCGCTGATCCCCCTGCAGATCGACCCGCCCGAACACGCCAAGTACCGCCGCATCCTCGATCCGCTGTTCACTCCGCGCGAGATGGCCCGGCGCGAACCGCGCGTCACCGCGCTGGTGAACGAGATGATCGACCGCTTCGCCGACCGGGGCGAGTGCGACTTCCACACCGAATTCGCCGTGCCCCTTCCGTGCACCGTCTTCCTGCAACTGCTCGGGCTTCCGCTGGAAGACCTCGACAAGTTTCTGGCATGGAAGGACGGCGTGATCCGCCCGGAGGGTGACTCCGGTTTCGACCGGCGCCACGAGAGCTCGGCCGCGGTGGCCCAACAGATCTACGACTACTTCGACCGCGCCATCGACGACCACATCGCCAGCCCCCGCGACGACGTGCTGTCGGCGATGATCGCCGCCGACATCGCCGGGCGGCCGCTGTCGCGCGAGGAACTCCTCGACATCTGCTTCCTATTCCTGATCGCCGGCCTGGACACGGTGACCGACTCCCTCGACTGTTTCTTCGTCTACCTGGCACGCCACCCCGACCACCGCCATCAGCTGGTCGAGCAGCCCGACGTGCTGCCGAGCGCCATCGAGGAGTTGTTGCGCTGGGAGACACCGGTTCCCGGCGTCGCTCGAGTCGCCATGCAGGACGTCGAGGTGGGCGGCTGTCCCATCAGCAAGGGCGAACGCGTCAGCCCGCTGCTGGGCGCGGCCAACACCGACCCGGCCGAGTTCGCCGACCCGGAGCTGGTGGACTTCACCCGCAACCCGAACCGGCACCGCGCGTTCGGCGGCGGCCCGCACCGGTGCCTCGGCTCCCACCTCGCCCGCATGGAGCTGCGGGTGGCATTGCGCGAATTCCATAGGCGCATACCGGATTACGAGATCAAGCCCGGCACCCAGCTGGCCTACACCGCCGCGCTGCGCTCCGTGGAATCGCTGCCGCTGGTCTTTCCGGTGCCTTAGCCGGACGGCGTTGCGGCAGTCACGACCCCGCTCAGACCTTCACGGCGCGAGAGGCTCGGTGCTCCTCACCGGGCCTCGTGGGCATCCCGTTGCCGTCGCCCCCGCGCTCGGGGGCGGAGAAGTGTCGTAGCGGAACTTCGTCGCTCTCGCGCATCGAGCCCGAAATGAGGTAGGTGGGTCGCGGTGACGGCGCCGGAAGGAAGTCGCGGCGGTAGGCGTCAAGTCGGTCGACAATCAACAGATAGTCGAAGATGTGTCGACAGAGAAAGGACAGGTCGGACTTGTTGAGCTGGTCGGCCTTGAATAGTGGGTAGACGAACTCGAAGGCCCTGAAATAACCCTGGCTTTCGATGTCGTTCACCAGACAAATGACTTCCGACGCGACGAACGCTGACAGGTCGAGAATCTCTCGATTCACCCGGCGGGCACGGTCCATGTGATAGTTGATCGCATCCAACATTGGCGCGTGAGCAGTCGGGCTGGCCGACGCGATCAGCATGTTGGTAGGCGTTTGGGGTCCAATCCTGCTACACGTCTCTTGAACGTTCGCCAACGTATTCTCCCGATGGCTGTCGAAGCCGGCCGCCCGGTTCAATGTGGCCATGAGGCTGATCGCCTCGCCAACGACGCGAGCAATCAGCGGCTCCAGGTTCCTGTAGATGTTCCGGCGATCCCGCCGCAACGGCAGCCGGACCACCAGCAGGTAAAAGATGAACGCTTCAACGTAGCCGTTGGCGAGGTGGAAAAGGACGCTGCCGAGTCGCTCACCACCTCGGAAGACTTCGGGCACGTTGGCGAGCAAAACATGTTGAGCAATGCAGTAGGACAGGGCAACGCACGCCAGCGCCCAGAGCGATCGATTGAGCCTGCGTTCGAACGGGCTGAGATAGCTGAGCTGAGTTGCTCGCTGCCAACGGCGTTTGAGTCCATCACTCATGTGGTGATTATTGCCCAGACACGCCCCGACGGGCTGAACTTTAGCCGCCTTGCTCTCGACGGCGACTTAGTGAGTGGTGGCGCCTGTCGAATCCGCAGGCTTTGTCCCAGGCTCCGCGGGTTTGCCGATGGATCTTGTGTCGTCCGGAGGGTGTCTACGGATTGTCCGCAACGCTCCACTAATTCAGTGGAACACCCGGACCTGGCTCAAGCGGGCCTGGCACACTGTGCCCATGGCACAGATAACCCTGAGTGGAAAACCGGTCAACACTGTCGGCGAGCTGCCTGCCATCGGATCCAAAGCCCCGGCCTTCAATTTGATCGGCTCCGACCTGTGGGTGGTCGATGCCGAGCAGTTCCGCGGCAAGCCCCTTGTGCTGAACATTTTTCCGTCCGTCGATATCGCGATTTGCGCGACGACCGTGCGGACCTTCAACCAACGCGCCGCCGCGACCGGTGTGTCCGTGGTGTGCGTGTCAAAAGACCTGCCGTTCGCGTTTCAACGGTTCTGCAGCGCCGAAGGCATCGACAACGTCACGACAGCTTCGGCGTTCCGTGACAGCTTCGGCGAAGACTACGGCGTCACAATTACCGACGGTCCGATGGCGGGGCTCCTTGCCCGGGCCGTCGTGGTGATCGGCCCCGACGGCACGGTCACTTACACGGAGCTGGTGCCAGAAATCGAGCAGGAGCCGAATTACGACTCCGCGCTGGCCGTGCTGGGCTGAGCGGCCTGCACGGCAACGCCGCCCGGCGCGCGCCGGCGCAGACGGCCACCGGTAGACACCGGCCATCTCCAGGACAAGTTCGTGCGCCAGGCGCAAACCAGGTTTACGATTCGTCTGCCATGATCCGCGCGCGATGCGCGGGGATACCTCCCGTCTGCTGGGGAGAGGAGCGCCGCTGATGACTCGCATCGTCGTCGACGCCGACCGCTGCACCGGGCACGGCCGCTGCTACACCCTGGCGCCCGACGTCTTCGACGCCGACGAGTTCGGCCACTCCGTCGTGCTCGTGGCCGAGGTCTCCGGCGCACTCGAGGCGCAGGCCGTCGCCGCGGAGCAAAATTGCCCCGAGGGCGCCATCTCCCTATCTCGTTGAAACAGAATGCAAGTGGCTGACGCGTCGTCGAATGAGCGGATGATCGCCGGGGTCGCCGCCGCGGCCATCGCGCTCGGGGTGGCTCAGCTGGTGGGCATCCCCTTCGGCGCTCGCGCCGACGCGCGTGCCGCGATCGGCTCGGCGGTCGTCGACCTCGCGCCGGGCCCCGTCAAAGAGTGGGCGATTCAGACCCTGGGTTCCCTGGACAAACTCTTCGTCGCAGTCGCGGTGCTCGTGGTGATCGCCGCGATCGCCGCAATCGCCGGGACCCTCGAGACCCGGCGCCGCCCGCTCGGCAGCGCCGCGATCACCGCCGCGGGCGCGCTCGGCTGCGTCGCGGTGCTGTCGCGGCAGGGCGCGACAGCGCTCGACACCATACCCACCGTCGCGGGTGCGGCCTGCGGCGTGGCGGCGCTACGCCTGCTCACCCGTCGGTTCCGGCCCGCCGCGCAAGACCCCGGAGACGGAGCCGATCACGACGAAACCGATGTCGGCAGGCGCAGGTTGGTCGCGCTCGGACTGCTCGGATTGGGGGTGGCGAGCGGCGTGGCGGGCGCGGTCATCACGCGGTTGGTGCATTCGGTGGCTGCCGACCGCAGTGGTTTCACGCTTCCCCGGCCGCGCATCTCCGCGGCACCGATACCAGCTGATGTGCAACCGAAAGGCGTTGCCCTGCCGAGCTTTGTCACCCCCAGCGCCGACTTCTACCGGGTGGACACCGCGCTCAGCGTTCCGCAACTCAGCCACGGCGACTGGCGGTTGCGTATCCACGGCATGGTGAACCGCGAAGCCACGTACAGCTTCGCCGATCTCGCCGGTTTTGACGTCGTCGAAAAGGGCACGACGCTCACCTGCGTGTCTAATCCCGTTGGCGGCGACCTCATTTCAACCGGGATCTGGACAGGCTACCGGGTTGCCGATCTGCTGGCGGCGGCCGGCGTGCACCCGGACGCCGACATGGTGCTCTCGACATCGATCGACGGCTTCACCGCCGGCACGCCGGTGGAGGCACTCACCGATGGCCGTGACGCGCTCCTGGCGGTCGCCCTCAACGGTCAGCCCCTGCCGATCGAGCATGGTTATCCGGCCCGGCTGGTCGTGCCCGGGCTCTACGGGTACGTGTCGGCCACCAAGTGGGTCGTCGAGATGGAGCTGACCCGCTTCGACAAAGCAGAGGCTTACTGGACGCGGCAGGGCTGGGCAGCGCGTGCACCCATCAAGACCGAATCGCGGATCGACGTACCGAGAGATGGGCAGCAGGTCCCGATAGGCCCGGTGGTGTTCGGCGGTGTCGCGTGGGCGCAGAATCGCGGCGTGCGGGCCGTGGAAGTCCGGATCGACGGCGGCGAGTGGCAGCCCGCCGAGCAGGGCGCGAGCTATTCCAACGAGACGTGGCGGCTGTGGAGCTTCCCCTGGCAGGCGAAAATCCCCGGGAAACACTCGATCACCGTGCGCGCCACCGACAACACCGGCGCCACCCAGACGGCGGATCGGGTCGCCACCGTCCCCGACGGCGCCACCGGCTGGCACACGGTGGACTTCACCGTGGCAGGGTCCTGACGCGCTATTTCGACGAGAGTTTCCGCCAGCTGGCTACCGCGATCACGAGGCCGATCACCACCGTGATGGGGCCGATGACGGACCACGTCGTGGTGTTGCTCATCGGGCTCCCGCCAAGCACCCCGAATCCCTGAAGCGCCCAAATCAAACCGAACAAGGCCAGGATCAAACCGAAGGCGAACGTGGCGACGAATGTCCTTCTCATACCGGGATGCTACGCGGCCGCGATCAACTGCAACGCGCCCACACTCAGCGCCGCGCGAGACCATGCCATGCCATGTCGACGATCGCCTCGCAATAGTCGTCGTCGACGGGAACGTCGGAGAACAGGGCACGAATGTTGAGCGGCGCCAGCACGATCTGCACCGCGGCCAGAGTGTTCACGCCCTCGCGCAGTTCGCCCCGCTCCCGGGCACGGTCCACAACCGCGCGCACCGCGGTGAAGTGCGCCCGCCAGAACCGCGACCGGGTGGCTTCGTCGTGCCCGCCGCGCCGGTCCATCACCAGCGCGCGCAGGAGTGTGCGGCCGACTTCGCTGTTGATTCGATTGGTCACGTTGTGGGCCAAGGCCTGTAGGTCGCCGCGCAATGATCCGGTGTCGGTGCCCGAACTGATCTTCTCGACATCGGAAAGCACCGCATCGACGATGAGCTGGCGACGGTCTCCCCAATACCGGTAAACCATCGCCGCATCGAGACGGTGACGCTCGGCCAGGGCCTCGACACTGAACCGCTCGACCCCCCACCGGGTCAACTCGTCGAGCACCGCCGGCATCACCCGCGCCCGGACATCCGCGGGCACCGATTCACGGACCGGCTCAGACGGCTGCATCGACGTCTCCTTAAACCTCCGGCTAAAGGTATCCGGTTTGGTTCACCAAACGCACGGAGGACGCCCCGTCGGGATAGAACTCGGCGATGCTCAGCGATGCCAGGTCGAGGTGCAGCCGGTACAGGATGCCGGGCCCGGCCTCCAGCGCCAGCCGCAGCAGCATCTTGATCGGCGTCACGTGCGACACCACCAGCACCGTGGTGCCCTGGTGCGCGGCGATGATTCGTTCGCGCGCGCGGACGACCCGGTCGAGCACGTCGTCGAAGCTTTCGCCGCCCGGCGGCGTGGTGCCGGTGTCACGCAGCCAGCGGCCGTGCAGCTCCGGGTCGCGCTCGGCGGCCTCGCCGAAGGTCAGCCCCTCCCAGGCGCCGAAATCGGTCTCGATCAGGTCGTCGTCGACGGTCACGTCCAGGCCGAGCGATTTGGCGGCCCTGGCCGCGGTGTCGTAGGCCCGTTGCAGTGGGGAGGCGAACACCGCCGAGATTCCGCCGCGTTGCGCCAGGTAACGCGCCGCGGCGTCGGCCTGCCGGCGACCCACTTCGGTGAGGGCCGGGTTGCCGCGGCCCGAATAGCGGCGCTGCGCCGAGAGCTCGGTCTGGCCGTGTCGCAGCAACAGCAGCCTGGTCGGGGTGCCGCGCGCGCCGGTCCAGCCGGGCGCCTGCGGGGATTGCGGCGCAGCGGTTTTCGCGGGCTCGGCGGCCCGCTGCCGGGGTTCGGGTTCCTCCAACGCGTCGCCGGACGCGGCGGCGTCCATCGCCTCGTTGGCCAACCGGTCGGCGTAGGAGTTGCGGTCCCGCGGAATCCACGTGTAGTCGATCCGCTCGAACCGCGCGGCCAGCTTTCGCGCCTGCGCGTGCAATTCGATGAGGTCGGGGTGCTTGACCTTCCATCGCCCCGACATCTGCTCCACCAACAGCTTGGAGTCCAGGAAGACCGCGGCCTCGGTCGCGCCGAGTTCCAGGGCGTCGCCCAAACCGGCCAGCAGGCCCCGGTATTCGGCCACGTTGTTGGTGGCCCGGCCGATGGCCTGCTTGGTCTCCGCCAGCACCGTCGAGCGGTCCTGGGTCCACACCACGGCGCCGTAGCCGGCCGGCCCGGGATTGCCGCGCGACCCACCGTCGGCCTCGATCACCACCTTCACTGGTCGAGCCCCTTGACCCGCAAAAGGATCGCGCCACACTCCGGGCACCGCACCACGTCGTCCTCGGCGGCGGCGGTGATGCGGGACATTTCACCGCGGTCGATCTCGAGCCGGCAGGCACCGCACCGCCGCCCCAACAACGGCCCGGCGCCCGGCCCTCCCCCGGCCCGCTGCCGTTCGTAGAGCGCGGCCAGCGCGGGGTCCAGGGCCGCGCTCAGGACGTCACGGCGCGAGGAGTGCGCCTGGCGGGCCTCGCTGATTTCGGTGAGCGCGGCGTCGAGAGCCCGCTGCGCGCCGGCCAATTCGACCTCCAGCGCCTCGACGTCGCCCTGTGCCGCATCGAGCTGGCCCTGCAGCTCCTCGCGGCGTTCCATCACATCCAACAGCGAATCCTCCAGGCTGGCTTGGCGCCGCGTCAGCGTCTCCAGCTCGTGCTGCAGATCCGACAGTTGCTTCGCGTCGGCGGCGCCGGACTGCAGCAACGCCCGGTCGCGGTCTTCGCGCTGCCGGACCGCCTCGACTTCGGACTCCAATCGCGACACCTGAACGTCGATGTCCTCCAACGCGATTCGAATGGCGCCCACGCGGTCACCGGCGGTGCTGAGTTCGTCCCGCACCCGCTCGAGGTTTTGCTGCTCGGCCAGGTGGCTGGCCCGGTGGGTGATGCGGGACAGCTCGGCGTCCAGCTTCGAGAGCTCGAGCAGCGAGCGCTGCTGACCGACTTCGGCCTTCATCACCGCTCACCCCCGTTGTCGTCGCCGCACTGGTCCATCTGCCCCATGTTCCACGGGTCGGTGCGGATGGTGCACACCCGCACCGTCAGCGCCGCACCGAAATGGGACCGCAGCACGTCGGCGGCCTGCCGGCACCAGGGGAATTCGCTCGCCCAGTGCGCCACGTCGACGAGCGCCACACCGGAGGCCCGGCGGTGCTCGTCGGCCGGATGGTGCCGCAGGTCGGCCGTCACGTAGGCCTGCACGCCCGCGCCGGCGGCCGCCGCCAGCAGCGAGTCGCCGGCCCCGCCGCAGACGGCGACCCGGGACACCGGCATGTCGGGGTCGCCGGCCGCGCGGACACCCCACGCCGTCGCGGGCAGGGCGGCGCCGACGCGGGACACGAA
The DNA here is from genome assembly GCF_010731655.1 of Mycobacterium paraseoulense. Taxonomy (NCBI): domain Bacteria; kingdom Bacillati; phylum Actinomycetota; class Actinomycetes; order Mycobacteriales; family Mycobacteriaceae; genus Mycobacterium; species Mycobacterium paraseoulense. Next base: position 1,363,632 of record NZ_AP022619.1, read on the forward strand.
GTCGCGCAGCGGTTCGGGCCGGGGCAGGGTGGCCACGCGGCCCAACCCGGTGTCGCCGGGCGGCGGCAGCAACGCGAAGACGTCGAAGGCGGGCTCCTCGTAGGGGTGGGCGGCGCGCATCGCCGATAGCACGGCGGGCCGGATGCGCGCGGGCGCGACGACCTCGAACCGGTCTTCGGCGACCTTCTCGACGGTTCCGACGCTGCCCACGGCGGGCGACGCCCCGTCGTGCGGCAGGAACTGCCCGATGCCGCTGACGCTCCAACTGCACTGCGAATAGTCCCCGATGTGCCCGGCGCCGGCCTCGAAGACGGCCGCCCGCACCGCGTCGGCGTTCTCGCGCGGCACGTAGATCACCCACTTGTCGAGGTCGGGCCCGCCCGCGCGCGGCTCCAGGACCGCTTCGACGGTCAGGCCCAGGGCCTGGGCCAGCGCGTCGGACACCCCCGGCGCGGCCGAGTCGGCGTTGGTGTGCGCGGTGAACAGCGAGCGCCCGGTCCGGATCAAGCGGTGCACCAGCGCGCCCTTGGGGGTGCTGGCCGCCACCGTGTCGACCCCGCGCAGCAGCAGCGGGTGATGGGCCAGCAGCAGGCCACCCTCGGGAACCTCGTCGACGACCGCGGGCGTCGGGTCGACCGCCACGGTCACCGCCTCGATCGTGTCGTCGGGGTCGCCGCACACCAGGCCCACCGAGTCCCACGACTCGGCCAGCCGCGGCGGGTAGGCCTCGTCCAGCACGCCGATGACGTCGGCCAGCCGCACGCTCACCGGTGCACCTCCGAAATCGCCTCGACCAGCAGCGGCCACTCCCGGCGCACCGCGGCCCGCAGGTAGCGCCCGTCCAAGCCGACGAACGTATCACAGCGACGGATGGCAATCCCCCTGTCCCGCAAGCTCTTTCGTATCGCAACCGCGTCGGGCATGCGAAACAGCACGAATGGCGCCCGGCCGTCGACCACCTCGGCGCCCGCCGATGTCAGCCCGGCCACCATCTCGGCGCGCACCTGCGCCAACCGCACCGCACCGGCCGCCGCCTCGGCGACGGCCTGCGGGCCGCAGCATGCCGCGATGGCCGTCAGTTGCAGCGTCCCCACCGGCCAGTGGGCGCGCCGGGCCGTCAACCGGGCCAACACCTCCGGCGAGCCCAGGGCGTAGCCGACCCGCAGGCCGGCCAGCGCCCACGTCTTGGTCAGGCTGCGCAGCACGAGCACGTCGGGCAGCGAGTCCGCGGCCAGCGACTCGGATTCGCCGGGAATGGAATCCGCGAACGCCTCGTCGACCACCAGGATCCGCCCGGGCCGGCGCAGGGCGAGCACCTGCTCGCGGGTGTGCAACACCGACGTGGGGTTGGTCGGGTTGCCCACCACCACGAGGTCGGCGTCGTCGGGCACGGTGACTCCCGCCAAGCCGAAGGGCGGCTCGAGCACGACGTGGTGCACGGGCACGCCGGCGGCGCTCAGCGCGTCGGCCGGTTCGGTGAACGACGGCGCGACGACGGCCGCCCGCGCCGGACGCAGGTTGGGCAACAACGCGAACCCCTCCGCCGCGCCGGCCAGCGGCAGCACCTCGTCGCGGGCGCGGCGGTGCCGCTCGGCGACCGCGTCCTGCGCCGAGCCCACGTCGTGGGCGCTCGGGTAGCGCGCCAGATCGGTCAGCCGCGCGGCCAGCCGCCGCATCAGCCACTCGGTCGGTTGGCCGTGACGGACGTTGACGGCGAAATCCAGCATCCCGGGCGCGACGGCCTGATCACCGTGATAGCGCGCCGCAGGCGGGGTCAGGTTCAGACTCGCCATCCGAGAAACACTAGTGGGCGGCTTGGCCGTGTGGCAGCGACACCGTCACAGCCGGTCCGGACCATCGAGGACAATGGTGAGGTGACAGGCACAACGTCGGCGGATCGGCCGGCTTCCCCCCGCGAAGCGTCGTCGTCGCCCGCTGCGGCGCAGCTGGTGATCTTCGACCTCGACGGCACGCTCACCGACTCCGCGGAGGGGATCGTGGCCAGCTTCCTGCACGCGCTCGACCAGGTCGGCGTCGCGGTGCCCGACGGCGACCTGGTGGCGCAGATCGTCGGCCCGCCGATGGACGACACCTTCCGCACCATGCTGGGCGAGGACGCCGAGCGGGCGATCGCCGCCTTCCGCGCCGAATACGGCAGCCGGGGCTGGGCGATGAACACCCTGTTCGACGGCATCGAGCCCCTGCTGGCCGACCTGGAGGCCGCCGGTGTCCGGCTGGCCGTGGCCACCTCGAAGCTGGAACCGACGGCCCGGCGCATCCTCGCCCACTTCGGGCTCGATCGGCATTTCGAGGTGATCGCCGGGGCGAGCCCCGACGGCTCGCGCAAGACCAAGGTCGAGGTGCTCGCCCACGCGCTCGAGCAGCTGCGGCCGCTGCCCGGGCGGGTGCTCATGGTCGGCGACCGCAGCCACGACGTGCACGGTGCGGCCGCCCACGGCATCGACACCGTGGTGGTGGGCTGGGGTTACGGTCGCGACGACTTCCCTGACGGGGCGACGGCGGCCGGGTCCACCGTGGTGACGCACGCCGCGACCGTCGACGAACTGCGGGGGGTGCTCGGTGTCTGAGCCGCTGCACGTCACGTTCGTCTGCACGGGGAACATCTGCCGGTCGGTGATGGCCGAGAAGATGTTCGCCGACCAGCTGCGCCGCCGCGGCCTGGCCGACGCGGTGCGGGTGACCAGCGCGGGCACCGGCAACTGGCACGTCGGCGAATGCGCCGACGACCGGGCGGCCGACGTCCTGCGCGCCCACGGCTACTCCACCGACCACCGCGCCGCCCAGGTCGACGCCGGCCATCTCGCGGCCGACCTGGTGGTGGCCCTGGGCCGCAACCATCTTCGGATGTTGCGCGAGCTGGGCGTCGACGAGGAGCGGGTGCGGATGTTGCGGTCCTTCGATCCGCGTTCGGGCGCGCACGCCCTCGACGTCGAGGATCCCTACTACGGCGACGCGCAGGACTTCGAGGACGTCTTCACCGTCATCGAGGCGTCGTTGCCCGGCCTGCACGCGTGGGTCGACGACCGACTCGACCGGAACGGATCGCCATGACGCCCGGGCCGTTGCATCGGCTGGCGTTCCTGCTGCGGCCGGGCTGGATAGCGCTGGCGTTGGTGGTCATCGCCTTCACGTACCTGTGCTTCACGGTGCTCGCGCCCTGGCAGCTGGGCAAGCACAACCGGACGTCGCGGGAGAACCGGCAGATCGAGTATTCCCTCAACACCGACCCCGTCCCGCTCAAAACGCTGCTGCCGCAGCAGGATTCGTCGGCCCCGAACGCCCAGTGGCGCCGCGTGACGGCCACCGGGCACTATCTGCCCGACGTCCAGGTGCTGGCCCGGTTGCGGGTCATCGAGGGCAAACCGGCGTTCGAGGTGTTGGCGCCCTTCGTCGTCGACGACGGGCCGACCGTCCTGGTCGACCGGGGCTACGTGCGGCCCGAACAGGGCTCGCACGTCCCGCCGATCCCTCGTCCGCCCCAGCACACGGTCACCGTCACCGCGCGGCTGCGCGATTCCGAACCCGTGGCCCCGGGCAGGGAACCCCTCGCCGAGGACGGTGTGCAGCAGGTGTACTCGATCAACACCGGACAGGTCGCGGCGCTCACCAAGGTGCCCCTGGCCGGGTCGTATCTGCAGTTGACCGAGGACCAGCCGGGCGGGCTGGGCGTCATCGGGGTGCCGCACCTGGACGCCGGGCCGTTCCTGTCCTACGGCATCCAGTGGATTTCCTTCGGCATCGTCGCCCCGCTCGGATTGGGTTACTTCGCGTACTCCGAGCTCCGCGCCCGTCGCCGGGAAAAGCAGCAGCAGCAAACCGCGACCGGCGCGGCCACGGCGGCCCCGGACGCCCCGCCGGCGCCACCGACCGTGGAGGCCAAACTCGCCGACCGCTACGGCCGCCGCCGATAGCTCAACAAACCCGCCAGCAGCGCCGCGCCCGCCTGCACCATGCGCGACAGCGCCACCGCGCGACGGAGGTCGGCCACGGTCGGCTCGTGGCCGTCGCCCAGTGTGGGCCGAATCTGCAGCTCGTGGCGGTATTGGGTGGGACCGCCGAGCCGCACCCCCAGCGCCCCGGCGAAGGCCGCCTCGACGACACCGGCGTTGGGACTGGGGTGACGGGCGGCGTCACGGCGCCAGGCCCGCACCGCGCCCGATGGTGACCCGCTGACGAAGGGGGCGCACACCACCACCAGCGCCGCCGTCACCCGCGCGGCCACATAGTTGGCCGCGTCATCCAATCTCGCTGCGGCCCAACCGAATCGGGCATAGCGCGCCGACCGATAACCGATCATCGAGTCCAACGTGTTGATGCCGCGGTACGCCAGCACCCCCGGCGCCCCGCCCACGGCCGCGCATAGCAGCGGCGCCACCTCGGCGTCGGACGTGTTTTCCGCGACCGATTCCAGCGACGCGCGCGTCAACCCGGCGCCGTCCAGCCAGGCCGGGTCGCGCCCGCACAGCGCCGGCAGCAGCCGCCGCGCGGCCTCGACGTCGCCGCGCTCCAGCAGTTCCGACATGGCCAGGCCGGTCCGGGCCAACGAGGTTCCGCCAACCGAGACCCAGGTGGCGGCGGCGGTGGCGGCGATCGAGGCGGGCGGGCCGCCGCGCCCGGCGGCCCGTTGCAGCGCGGCGCCGAGCAGGCCCACCGCCCCGACCAGCACGACGACGTGCACCGCCCCCGCGGCCCGGCTGTCGCGGTAGGTCGCCCGCTCCAACGAGGCGGCGGCGCGGCCGAACACCGCGACCGGATGGCCCCACGCCGGGTCGCCCAGCGCGACGTCGGCCAGGTAGCCGGCCAGCACGCCGGCGAGCCTGGTCCGCGTCGCAACCATCCCGGCAGCGTCTCACACGTGGTTCACTCGAGGACATGGCGTCGTCGGCGATGAAGCGGCCCGCGACCCGGGTCGCCGACCTGCTCAACCCGGCGGCGCTGTTGTTGCCGGCCGCGAACGTGATCATGCAGTTGTCCTTGCCCGGCGTCGGCTACGGCGTGCTGGAGAGCCCGGTGGACAGCGGCAACGTCTACAAGCATCCGTTCAAACGGGCCCGCACCACCGGCACGTACCTGGCGGTCGCCACCATCGGGACCGAGTCCGACCGCGCGTTGATCCGCGCCGCCGTGGACACCGCGCACCGGCAGGTCCGTTCCACGCCGTCAAGCCCGGTGTCCTACAACGCCTTCGACCCCAAGCTGCAGCTCTGGGTGGCGGCGTGCCTGTACCGCTATTTCGTCGACCAGCACGAGGTCCTCCACGGCCCGCTCGACGAGGCGTCCGCCGACGCCGTCTATCTCGACGCCAGGCGGCTGGCCACCACGCTGCAGGTGCCCGAATCGATGTGGCCGCCGGACCGGGCGGCGTTCGGCGAGTACTGGAAGCGCTCGCTCGACGAGCTGCGCATCGACCCGCCGGTGCGAGCGCATCTGCGCGGTGTGGCGTCGCTGGCGTTTTTGCCGTGGCCGTTGCGGGTCCTCGCCGGCCGGTTCAACCTGTTCGCGACGACGGGATTCCTGGCTCCGGAGTTTCGCGCGTTGATGCAGTTCGACTGGTCGCCGGGCCAGCGGCGCCGCTTCGAGTGGCTGCTGTCGGCGCTGCGGCTGGCCGACCTCTTCCTGCCGCACGGGATCTGGCTCCTCGGTTACCAGGTCTACCTGTGGGACATGCGATTTCGCGCGCGACGCGGTTGGCGGATCGTCTAGGCCCGCACGGTCGCGAAGAACGCGCGGACGTCCTCGACGAACAGCTCGGGTTGCTCGAACGCGGCGAAGTGCCCGCCGCGCTCCATCCTTGTCCAGTGCGTGATGTTGTAGACCGGCTCGCACCAGCTCCTCGGCGCCTTGAGCAGCTCACCCGGGAAAGCCGCCACCCCCGTGGGCAATTCGACCCGGTCCAGCTGCCCCCACACCCTGAAGCTCTCCCAGTAAAGGCGGGCCGAGGACGCGCCGGTGTCGGTGACCCAATAGACCATCACGTTGTCCAGCAGCTCGTCGCGGGTGAACACGTTTTCGGGGTGGCCGTCGCAATCGGCCCACGCCCAGAACTTCTCGACGATCCACGCCAGCTGCCCCACCGGCGAATCGGCCAGCCCGTAGCCCAGCGTCTGGGGCCGGGTGGACTGCTGCTTGGAATAGCCGGTGCCCCACTTGCGGTGCTCGGCCAGCGCGGCCATCGCCCGCTGCTCCTCCTCGGTCGGGTTCTTCAGGGACTCCGGCGTGGGCCGCCCGATCGGCATGTTCAGGTGGATCCCCGCGCAGTGGCCGCCGTTCCGGCCGATCTGCGTGGTCACCGCTGCGCCCCAGTCGCCGCCCTGGGCGCCGTAGCGGTCGTAGCCCAGGCGCAGCATCAGCGTCTCCCAGGCCGCGGCGATCCTCTCGACGCCCCAGCCCGTGCGGGTGGGTTTGCCCGAGAATCCATACCCCGGCAGCGACGGGCAGATCACGTGGAAGGCGTCCTCGGCGCGCCCGGATGCCGGGTTCGTCAGCGGCTCGATCACCTTGTGGAACTCCACGATCGAGCCGGGCCAGCCGTGGGTGATCAGCAGGGGGAAGGCGTCGTCGTGCGGCGAGCGCCGGTGGATGAAATGAATGTCGAGCCCGTCGATCTCGGTGATGAACTGGTCGAAGCGGTTGAGCGCGGCCTCGCGTGAGCGCCAGTCGTAGTCGTTGGCCCAATAGCCGGCCAGCTCGCGGGTATAGGCCAGCGGCATGCCCTGGCTCCAGTCGTCCACGCATTCGGCATCCGGCCAGCGGGTACGGGCGAGCCGCGAGCGCAGGTCATCCAGGACCCCGTCGGGCACGTCGATGCGAAAAGGTTCCACCGGTTGCGCGTTCACTGCGCGAGCGTAACGCCAGGGCGAAAATCGGGGCCGAAAGACGCCATGGCGTTACGGTCGTGAAGCCCAAGGTGAATGAGTGGGCGCGGACGGTATCGAACCGCCGACCGCTGGTGTGTAAAACCAGAGCTCTACCACTGAGCTACGCGCCCCATGCCCGCCGGGCAGGCTACACGCACCAAGCCCGAGTACCCAAAAGTGTCAGCCGCGCAAAGCCGCCAGCGCGTCGGTCCACAGCCGCTGGTTGCGGGATTCGCCGGGCTGTTTCATCTCGGCGAACCGGATGACGCCGGACGTATCGATGACGAAGGTGCCGCGGTTGGGGTAGCCGGCCTCGGCGTTGAACACGCCGTAGGCCAGGCTGACCTCGCCGTGCGGCCAGAAATCCGACAGCACCGGGAAGGTGAACCCGCTCTCCAGCGACCAGATCCGGTGGGTGGGCGGTGGCCCCACCGAGATGGCCAGCGCCGCGCTGTGGTCGTTCTCGAAGTCGGGCAGGTGATCGCGCAGCTGATCCAGCTCGCCCTGGCAGATGCCGGTGAAGGCCAGCGGGAAGAACACCAGGAGGACGTTCTTGGCGCCGCGGTAGGCGCTCAGCGTGACTCGCTGTTGATTCTGGTCGCGCAGGGTGAAGTCCGGGGCGGTGGCGCCGACGGGCAGCATCAACGCTTCCCGGTTCGGGATTTCGGCTGCACCAGCCGGCTGGCGCTCCAGTCACCCAGGTTGACCGACGAGGTCGGCATCAGACCGGCGGTGGGCGCCGCCTCGGCGATCTCGGCGGGCAGCACGTGACCCGGCTTGCCGGTCTTGGGCGTCAACACCCAGATCACGCCGTCCTCGGCCAGCGGGCCGATCGCGTCCATCAGGGTGTCCACCAGGTCGCCGTCGCCGTCGCGCCACCACAGCAGCACGACATCGACCACCTCGTCGGTGTCCTCGTCGAGCAAGTCACCGCCGCACGCTTCCTCGACGTCAGCGCGGATCTCGTCGTCGGTGTCCTCGTCCCAGCCCCATTCCTGGACAACTTGGTCTCGTTGGATGCCCAGTTTGCGGGCGTAGCCCGGGGCGTGATCCGCCGCGACCACCGTGGAGCCTCCTTGCATCTGTTCGCAAGCCATCTGCGCGCTCTGCGATTGGGGATTATCGTCGCACAGCCGCAACCCGGTCGTCACTCGTGCCTCACGAGGCGCCTCAGAAGGACGCCAGGCAGAGTTTCAGCGCCTTGGTCTTGGCGTCGTTGAGCCGGTCCACCCGCCGGTTGAATTCCCCCGTCGGCGCATGGGTGCCGATGGCGTTGGCCACCCCGCGCGCGGCGTCGATATAGGTGTTGAACGCGTCCTTCAGCTGCTGGGACAGCGCATCGTTGAAGCTGTTGCTCACGGTGTCGGCGCTGTTGTTCAGCGCGTCGATGGCCGGTCCCTCCGTGGGGCCGGTGCCGCGACCCGCGTTGAACGCGCCGACGAAGATGTTCACCTTGTCGATCGCGTCCTTGCTGGACGTGGCCAGCGTGTCGCATGAGGTGCGCACGGCCCTGGTGGTCAGCGACTGCTGACGCTGGGACTCGCGCACCCGCGACGTCGCCGACGATGCCGACACCGACGCGGACACCGACTGGCGGTAGGCCGGGGCCACCTGGGTGTCGGGCGTGGCCGTGCCGTTGGTCACGGTGGTACACCCCACGATCCCCATCAGCGTCGCCGCGATACATCCGAGCGCCAGAGCGCCTCGCCTGGGGAAGATCCCCGCAGGGACGGCACGCCATCCGATGAGCACGGCTCCTGACGTTACCGGGTGCCTTTGCCGAAAGTCCCGCCACGCACGACTTCGTGTCCGCCGGGCGAACGCGCATCGGCTAGCAGGCGTCGGCTGGCCCCGCGAAACGCCGGTGCGGCACGATAGAGGGAGACGGTGCGCAGCACCCGAGGGCACAACCCCCGCCAACTACAGGAGCAGTGCGTTGACAACCGAGTTCGCGCGCCACGATCTGGCGAAAACCCCCAGCAGCGCAAGCGAACCCGATCGCGTTCGGGTGATCCGCGAAGGCGTCGCCTCGTACCTGCCCGACATCGACCCCGAAGAGACCTCCGAGTGGCTGGAGTCGTTCGACGAGCTCCTGGAGCGCTCGGGACCGTCGCGGGCGCGGTATCTGATGTTGCGGCTGCTGGAGCGGGCCGGCGAGCAGCGTGTCGCCATTCCGTCGCTGACCTCAACCGATTACGTCAACACGATCCCGACCGAACTGGAGCCGTGGTTCCCCGGCGACGAGGACGTCGAGCGGCGCTTCCGGGCGTGGATCCGGTGGAACGCCGCGATCATGGTGCACCGCGCCCAGCGGCCGGGAGTCGGTGTGGGCGGCCACATTTCGACCTACGCCTCCTCCGCGGCGCTCTATGAGGTGGGCTTCAACCACTTCTTCCGGGGCAAGTCGCATCCCGGCGGCGGCGACCAGGTCTTCATCCAGGGCCACGCGTCCCCGGGGATTTACGCGCGCGCCTTCCTCGAAGGCCGGCTCAGCGAGGACCGGCTCGACGGCTTCCGCCAGGAACACAGCCACGCCGCCGGCGGGTTGCCGTCCTATCCGCACCCGCGGCTGATGCCCGACTTCTGGGAGTTCCCCACGGTGTCGATGGGCCTGGGCCCGCTCAACGCCATCTACCAGGCGCGGTTCAACCACTACCTGCACGACCGCGGCATCAAGGACACCTCCGATCAGCACGTGTGGTGCTTCCTCGGCGACGGCGAGATGGACGAGCCGGAGAGCCGCGGGCTGGCGCACGTCGGCGCGCTCGAGGGCCTGGACAACCTGACCTTCGTGATCAACTGCAACCTGCAGCGCCTGGACGGCCCGGTGCGCGGCAACGGCAAGATCATCCAGGAGCTGGAGTCGTTCTTCCGCGGGGCCGGCTGGAACGTCATCAAGGTGGTGTGGGCCCGCGAGTGGGACGCCCTGTTGCACGCCGACCGGGACGGCGCACTGGTGAACCTGATGAACACCACCCCCGACGGCGACTACCAGACGTACAAGGCCAACGACGGCGCTTACGTGCGCGACCACTTCTTCGGCCGCGACCCGCGCACCAAGGCGCTGGTCGAGCACATGACCGACTCCGAGATATGGAACCTCAAGCGCGGCGGCCACGACTACCGCAAGGTGTACGCCGCCTACCGCGCCGCCGTCGACCACAAGGGCCAGCCCACGGTCATCCTGGCCAAGACCATCAAGGGCTATTCGCTGGGCGCCCACTTCCAGGGCCGCAACGCCACGCACCAGATGAAAAAGCTTGCGCTGGAAGACCTTAAGTGGTTCCGCGACTCCATGCGGATCCCGATCAGCGATGCGCAGCTGGAAGAGAATCCCTACCTGCCGCCCTACTACCACCCCGGGCCCGACGCCCCGGAGATCCGCTACATGCTCGACCGTCGCCGCACCCTCGGCGGCTTCCTGCCCGAGCGCCGCACCAAGGCCAAGGCGCTCAAGCTTCCCTCGCGTGACATCTACGCCGCGCTGAAGAAGGGGTCGGGCACCCAGGAGGTCGCCACCACCATGGCGACCGTGCGGACCTTCAAGGAGGTGTTGCGGGACAAGGAGATCGGCCCGCGCATCGTGCCGATCATCCCCGACGAGGCGCGCACGTTCGGCATGGACTCGTGGTTCCCGTCGCTGAAGATCTACAACCGCCTCGGCCAGCTCTACACCGCCGTCGACGCCGAGCTGATGCTGGCCTACAAGGAAAGCGAAATCGGCCAGATCCTGCACGAGGGCATCAACGAGGCGGGCTCGGTGGGCTCGTTCATCGCGGCCGGCACGTCGTATGCCACGCATAACGAGCCGATGATCCCGATCTACATCTTCTATTCGATGTTCGGCTTCCAGCGCACCGGTGACGGCCTGTGGGCCGCCGCCGACCAGATGACCCGCGGCTTCCTGCTCGGCGCCACCGCCGGGCGCACCACACTGACCGGCGAGGGCCTGCAGCACGCCGATGGCCACTCACTGCTGCTGGCCAGCAGCAATCCGGCGGTGGTGGCCTACGACCCGGCGTTCGCCTACGAGATCGCCTACATCGTGGAAAGCGGGCTGGCGCGGATGTTCGGGGACAACCCCGAGGACGTGTACTTCTACATCACCATCTACAACGAGCCGTACGTGCAGCCGCCGGAGCCGGAGAACTTCGATCCCGAGGGCGTGTTGCGCGGCATCTACCGCTACCGGCCCGCCACCGAACAGCGCGCGAACACGGCGCACATCCTGGCCTCCGGCGTGGCGATGCCGTCGGCGCTACAGGCGGCCGAGATGCTGGCCGCCGAGTGGGACGTCGCCGCCGACGTCTGGTCGGTGACCAGCTGGGGCGAACTGAACCGCGATGGGGTGGCCGTCGAGAAGGCGAGGCTGCGTCACCCCGACCGGCCGGCCGGCACCGCCTACGTGACCCAGGCGCTGGCGAACGCGGCCGGCCCGGTGATCGCCGTCTCGGACTGGATGCGCGCCGTCCCCGAGCAGATCCGGCCCTGGGTGCCCAACACGTTCGTCACGCTGGGCACCGACGGGTTCGGCTTCTCGGACACCCGTCCGGCCGCGCGCCGCTACTTCAACACCGACGCCGAGTCGCAGGTGGTCGCAGTGCTGGAGGCGTTGGCGCGCGACGGCGAGATCGACCCCTCGGTGCCGGTCGCGGCCGCGCGCCAGTACAAGATCGACGACGTCCAGGCCGCGCCCGAGCAGACCTCCGACCCCGGGGTGGCCTGACGGTCGTCCCTTCGCGACGCTCCCTCCGCCGAGCGCCCGGCCAGCCGCACATTGGGTGTCGAGCGCCCGGCCGGCCGGGCACTCGAGCGCCGCAACGCCCGGCACACGCCTAAACCGCCCACTCCTTTGGCGGATACTTCCAGAAAAGTGGCGTAGGTTTTAGGGGTGAATGACAACCCGTTCGCCGGCCCCTTCGCCAAGCAGCCCCGGTCGCCACTCGAACTGCTGGACACCGTGCCGGACTCGGTGTTGCGACGGCTGAAGCAGTACTCCGGGCGACTGGCCACCGAAGCGGTCTCGGTCATGCAGGACCGGCTGCCCTTCTTCGCCGACCTCGAGGCGTCGCAGCGGGCCAGCGTGGCGTTGGTGGTCCAGACGGCCATCAACAACTTCGTCGAGTGGATGCAGGACCCGCACAGCAACGTCAGCTACACCGCCCAGGCGTTCGAGCTGGTGCCCCAGGACCTGGCCCGCCGGATCGCGTTGCGGCACAGCGTGGACATGGTGCGCGTCACCATGGAGTTCTTCGAAGAGGTCCTGCCGCTGGTGGCCCGCTCCGAGGAGCAGTTGACCTCCCTGACCGTGGGCGTGCTGAAGTACAGCCGTGACCTGGCGTTCACCGCCGCCTCGGCCTACGCGAACGCGGCGGAGGCCCGCGGCACCTGGGACAGCCGGATGGAGGCCAGCGTGGTCGACGCGGTGGTCCGCGGCGACACCGGGCCGGAGCTGTTGTCCCGGGCCGCCGCGCTGAACTGGGACACCACCGCCCCGGCGACCGTCGTGGTCGGTGCCCCGGCGCCCGGCCGGGACGGGACCACCGGGCCGGGCGACAGCCAGCGGGCCAGCCAGCACGTCCGCGACATCGCCGCCCGGCACGGCCGCGCCGCCCTCACGGACGTGCACGGCACCTGGCTGGTCGCCATCGTGTCCGGCCAACTGTCGCCTACCGACAAATTCCTCGGCGAGCTGCTGGACGCGTTCTCCGACGGCCCCGTGGTCATCGGGCCCACGGCGCCCATGCTCACGGCGGCCTATCACAGCGCCAGCGAGGCGATTTCGGGGATGAACGCCGTCGGCGGCTGGCGGGGGGCGCCCCGGCCCGTGCAGGCGCGGGAACTCCTGCCCGAACGCGCCCTGATGGGCGACGCCTCGGCCATCGTGGCCCTGCACACCGACGTCATGGGGCCGTTGGCCGACGCGGGGCCCACCCTCATCGAGACCCTGGACGCTTACTTGGATTGTGGGGGCGCGATTGAAGCCTGTGCCAGAAAGTTGTTCGTTCATCCAAACACCGTGCGCTACCGACTCAAGCGGATCACCGACTTCACCGGACGCGATCCCACCCAGCCCCGCGACGCGTATGTGCTGCGAGTGGCGGCGACGGTCGGCCAGCTCAACTACCCCACCGCTCCCGCCGGCGTCGCCACCAAACCGATTCCCCCTGTTCCACTGCCGGTCAGGGCGGCTATCGTGGGTCAATCCGAGTCATAGTGATCCAGACAACAGATCGCGGCACGGTATCGAACATGTAGCTTACGGAGCTATTTTGTAGGGACTACACAAAAACCTAAGACCAGGTTCATAATCTGTTACACCCGCCAAAACCGTTTCCACAGTGTTCTCTTAAACACGTGATTGCTTTGCTTGCGCCCGGACAGGGTTCGCAGACCGAGGGGATGCTGTCGCCGTGGCTCGACCTGCCCGGCGCCGCCGACCAGCTCGACCTGTGGTCGAAGGCCAGCGGCCTCGACCTGGTCCGGCTGGGCACCACCGCGTCGACCGAAGAGATCACCGACACCGCGGTCACTCAGCCCCTGGTCGTCGCCGCCACCCTGCTGGCCCACCAGGAACTCACCAAGCGCGGCCTGCTGTCCGACGCGGACCTCATCGTCGCCGGCCACTCCGTCGGCGAGATCGCGGCGTATGCGATCGCCGGTGTGATGGCCGCCGATGACGCCGTCGCGCTGGCCGCCACCCGCGGCGCCGAGATGGCCAAGGCGTGCGCCATCGAGCCGACCGGCATGTCGGCCGTGCTCGGCGGTGACGAGGCCGAGGTGCTGGCCCGTCTCGAGCAGCTCGACCTGTTCCCCGCCAACCGCAACGCCGCCGGCCAGATCGTCGCCGCCGGCCCGCTGACGGCGCTGGAGAAGCTGGCCGAGGACCCGCCGGCGAAGGCCCGGATCCGCGCCCTCGGTGTCGCGGGGGCGTTCCACACCAAGTACATGGCTCCGGCCCTCGACCGTTACGCCGCCGCGGCGGCCGCGGTCGCGACCTCCGAGCCCACCGCCACGCTGCTGTCGAACCGCGACGGGCAGCCCGTCGCCTCCGCGGCGGCGGCGATGGAGGCGCTGGTCGCTCAGCTGACCCAGCCGGTCCGCTGGGACCTGTGCACGGCGACCATGCGTGACCGCGAGGTCACGGCGGCCGTGGAGTTCCCCCCCGCGGGCACTCTGACGGGCATCGCCAAACGAGAACTTCGGGGGGTCACCACCCGCGCCGTCAAGGCACCCGCAGACCTGGACGCAGTGGCCGAACTCTGACAGCCGCATCCAGTACAACCACATAACGCTCTATAAGAACGCTCTGTTCGACTAACACAACACATTTAGAAGGGAAGACGCTGTGGCCGTCAGCCAGGAAGAAATCATCGCCGGTATCGCGGAGATCATCGAAGAGGTCACCGGTATCGAGCCGTCCGAGGTCACCCCGGAGAAGTCCTTCGTCGACGACCTGGACATCGACTCGCTGTCGATGGTCGAGATCGCGGTGCAGACCGAGGACAAGTACGGCGTGAAGATCCCGGACGAGGACCTCGCCGGTCTGCGCACCGTCGGTGACGTCGTGTCCTACATCCAGAAGCTCGAGGAAGAGAACCCCGAGGCTGCCGAGGCGCTGCGCGCCAAGCTGGAGACCGAGAACCCCGACGCCGTCGCCAACGTCAAGGCGAGGATGGACGCGGACAAGTGAGCAAGCCTTCCACTGCTAATGGCGGTTACCCCAGCGTTGTGGTAACCGCCGTCACGGCGACGACGTCGATCGCGCCGGACATCGAGAGCACGTGGAAGGGTTTGTTGGCCGGCGAAAGCGGCATCCGCGTCCTCGAAGACGAGTTCGTCACCAAGTGGGACCTGCCCGTCAAGATCGGTGGTCACCTCAAGGAGCCCATCGACGAGCACATGAGCAGGCTGGATCTGCGGCGCATGTCGTACGTCCAGCGGCTGGCCAAGCTGCTCAGCACTCAGCTGTGGGAGACCGCCGGCAACCCGGAGCTCGACCCCGACCGGTTCTCGGTCGTGGTCGGCACCGGGCTCGGTGGCGCCGAAAGGATCGTCGAGAGCTACGACCTGATGAACGAGGGCGGCCCCCGCAAGGTGTCGCCGCTCGCCGTTCAGATGATCATGCCCAACGGCGCCGCGGCGGTGGTGGGCCTGCAGCTCGGGGCCCGGGCCGGGGTCATCACCCCGGTGTCGGCCTGTTCGTCGGGATCCGAGGCGATCGCCCACGCCTGGCGTCAGATCGTCATGGGTGACGCGGACGTCGCCGTCTGTGGCGGCGTCGAGGGTCCCATCGAGGCGCTGCCCATCGCGGCGTTCTCCATGATGCGGGCCATGTCCACTCGCAACGACGAGCCCGAACGTGCATCGAGACCGTTCGACAAGGACCGCGACGGCTTCGTGTTCGGCGAGGCCGGGGCCCTCATGGTGATCGAGACCGAGGAGCACGCCAAGGCCCGCGGCGCCAAGCCGCTGGCCCGGCTGATGGGCGCCGGCATCACCTCCGACGCGTTCCACATGGTGGCGCCCGCCGCGGACGGCGTGCGCGCCGGCCGGGCGATGCAACGGGCGCTCGAGTTGGCTGGCTTGTCCCCCAAGGACATCGACCACGTCAACGCTCACGGGACGGCGACACCGATCGGCGACACGGCCGAAGCCAACGCCATCCGGGTCGCCGGCTGCGAGCAGGCAGCGGTGTACGCACCCAAATCCGCACTGGGCCACTCCATCGGGGCGGTCGGTGCGCTGGAATCTGTTCTCACGGTATTGAGCCTTCGGGACGGCGTGATACCGCCAACACTCAATTTCGAAACCCCCGATCCCGAGATCGACCTTGATGTTGTCGCGGGCGAACCTCGCTACGGCGATTTCCGTTACGCCATCAACAACTCGTTCGGATTCGGTGGCCACAACGTGGCGCTCGCCTTCGGGCGGTACTGAGCACGGCATCCGGCGACGACGAGGGCCGCGAGCGGCCCGGCGAGTCGCCGGACAAGTACGGAAGGAACGTTCGCAAGACCCATGACAGAGCTGGTTACCGGGAAAACGCTCCCGAACGTGGTCGTCACTGGCGTCGCCATGACGACCGCACTGGCGACTGACGCCGAGAACACCTGGAAGCTGTTGCTGGACAGCCAAAGTGGTATCCGCAGGCTCGAGGACCCGTTCGTCGAGGAGTTCGACCTGCCGGTCAAGATCGGTGGGCACCTGCGGGAGGAATTCGACAGCCAGATGACCCGCGTCGAGCTGCGCCGGACGGGTTACCTGCAGCGGATGTCCACCATCTTGAGCCGACGGGTCTGGGAGAACGCCGGCTCGCCGGAGGTCGACTCCGACCGCTTGCTGGTGTCCATCGGCACTGGGTTGGGTTCGTCGGAGGAGATGGTCTTCAGCTACGACGACATGCGCGCTCGTGGCATGAAGGCGGTCTCTCCGCTCGGGGTGCAGAAGTACATGCCCAACGGCGCCGCGGCGGCGGTGGGCCTGGAGCGGCACGCCCGGGCCGGCGTGATCACGCCCGTGTCGGCGTGCGCGTCCGGTTCCGAGGGTGTCGCCCAGGCGTGGCGCAACATCGTCTTCGGCGAGGCCGACATCGCCATCTGCGGTGGTGTCGAGACCAAGATCGAGGCGGTGCCGATCGCGGCGTTCGCCCAGATGCGCATCGTGATGTCGACCAAGAACGACGACCCGGTGGGCGCCTGCCGCCCGTTCGACCGGGACCGCACCGGCTTCGTGTTCGGCGAGGCGGGGGCGCTCATGGTGATCGAGACCGAGGAGCACGCCAAGGCTCGTGGGGCCAACATCCTGGCCCGGATCATGGGGGCCAGCATCACCTCGGACGGCTACCACATGGTGGCGCCGGATCCCAACGGCCTGCGGGCCGGGCACGCGATGAGCCGGGCGATCCAGCTGGCCGGCCTGACACCCGGCGATATCGACCACGTGAACGCCCACGCCACCGGCACGTCGGTGGGTGACGTCGCCGAGGGCAAGGCGATCAACAACGCGCTCGGCCCCCACGGCGGCAACGCGGCGGTCTACGCGCCCAAGGCCGCGCTGGGCCACTCGGTCGGCGCGGTGGGTGCGGTCGAGTCGATCCTCACGGTGCTCGCCCTGCGCGACCAGGTCGTTCCGCCGACGCTCAACCTCGAGAACCTCGATCCGGAAATCGATCTGGACGTGGTGGCGGGCAAGCCGCGGCCGGGCAATTACGAGTACGCGATCAACAACTCGTTCGGATTCGGCGGGCACAACGTCGCGATCGTCTTCGGGCGGTACTGATCAGCGCTTCCTCACCAGAGAGCACACCCGGAACAGGAGACCTTGCGATGACAATCATGGCCCCCGCGTCGGTTGGCGAGTCGCTCGACCCCAGGGACCCGTTGCTGCGTCTTAGCAACTTCTTCGACGAGGGCAGCGTCGAGCTGCTGCACGAGCGTGACCGCTCGGGTGTGCTTGCGGCGTCGGGCGACGTCAACGGCGTGCGCACCATCGCCTTCTGCACCGATGGCACGGTGATGGGCGGCGCCATGGGCGTCGAGGGCTGCGCGCACATCGTCAACGCCTAC
Organism: Mycobacterium paraseoulense; assembly: GCF_010731655.1. NCBI lineage: Bacteria > Bacillati > Actinomycetota > Actinomycetes > Mycobacteriales > Mycobacteriaceae > Mycobacterium > Mycobacterium paraseoulense. The sequence goes on from NZ_AP022619.1 coordinate 1,381,078, forward strand.
GACACCGCCATCGAGGAGCAGAGCCCGATCGTGGGCATCTGGCACTCCGGCGGCGCCCGGCTGGCCGAGGGCGTCAAGGCCCTGCACGCGGTCGGGACCGTGTTCGAGGCGATGATTCGCGCGTCCGGATACGTTCCGCAGATCTCGGTGGTCGTCGGTTTCGCTGCGGGAGGGGCCGCCTACGGCCCCGCGCTGACCGACGTCATCGTGATGGCGCCGGAAAGCCGGGTGTTCGTCACCGGGCCCGACGTGGTGCGCAGCGTCACCGGCGAGGACGTGGACATGGCGTCCCTCGGCGGACCGGAGACCCACCACAAGAAGTCCGGGGTGTGCCACATCGTCGCCGACGACGAGCTCGACGCCTACGAGCGCGGCCGCCGGCTGGTCGGATTGTTCTGCCAGCAGGGGCATTTCGACCGCAGCAAGGCCGAAGCGGGTGACACGGACATCCACGCGCTGCTGCCCGAGTCCGCACGACGGGCCTACGACGTGCGTCCGATCGTGACCGCGATCCTGGACGACGAGACGCCGTTCGACGAGTTCCAGGCCAACTGGGCGCCGTCGATGGTGATCGGGCTGGGCCGCCTGTCGGGCCGCACGGTGGGCGTGCTGGCGAACAACCCGCTGCGGCTGGGCGGCTGCCTGAACTCCGAAAGCGCCGAGAAGGCAGCACGTTTCGTGCGGCTCTGCGACGCGTTCGGCATCCCGCTGGTGGTGGTGGTCGACGTGCCGGGCTACCTGCCCGGTGTCGACCAGGAGTGGGGCGGCGTGGTGCGCCGCGGCGCGAAGCTGCTGCACGCCTTCGGCGAGTGCACGGTCCCGCGTGTCACGCTGGTCACCCGAAAGACGTACGGCGGGGCCTACATTGCGATGAACTCCCGGTCGCTGAACGCGACCAAGGTGTACGCCTGGCCGGACGCCGAGGTGGCCGTGATGGGCGCCAAGGCCGCCGTCGGCATTCTGCACAAGAAGAAGCTGGCCGCCGCGGCCGACCACGAGCGCGAGGCGCTGCACGACGAACTGGCGGCCGAGCACGAGAAGATCGCCGGCGGTGTGGACAGCGCGATCGAGATCGGTGTGGTCGACGAGAAGATCGACCCGTCGCACACCCGCAGCAAGCTCACCGAAGCGCTGGCCCAGGCGCCGGCGCGCCGCGGGCGCCACAAGAACATCCCGCTGTAGGCCAGCGGCTGGCACGCTGGCGGCTCTAGCGGCCGAGGATCGTCGTCACCGCCCGGCGCAGTTGGACTTCGGGATCCGCGGGCACGGCTTCCACCCGCCAGCCGACGAAATCGTCCGGGCGGACCAGTATCGCGCCCTCAGGCGCGAGTCCGGTGACCGCCGCCCACTCGTCGCCCTCGACGCGATGCGCCGCCACCGACGCCGAAGCCGCGGCGGCACACCAGCGCTCGTCGCCGGTCAGCAGGGTGAACCCCGGCCCCAGCAGGTCGAGCGTCGACACGCCGTCGCGCACCCAGACATGCGGGACCCGGGTGCCGGGTTGGGCCCGCAACTCCGAGACCAGTTGCACCGCATCCGGCTCGCCCGGCCCGTTCACAACCGCCGCCGAGTGGTAGCGGTATCCGATGAGCAACTCGAACATCGAGCACTCTTCGTCGGCCGGCAGCTGGGGTCCGTCGTCGCCCATCGGGAGCACGGCAAGCGTCGGGCCGGTCAGCGACTGTCGGGCCGCGAACCGCCCCACCGGGTGACGCTCGGCGTGGTAGGTCTCCAACAGCGCGGGACCGGCCGTCCCGCCCAGCACGGCGGCGAGCTTCCACGCCAGGTTGTGCGCACTCTGGATGGCGGTGTTGGCTCCCCCGGCCTTGAACGGCGGCATGGTGTGCGCCGAATCGCCGACGAGAAAGACGCGGCCACACTGGAATTGGTCGGCCACCTGTTCGTAGGGCTGCCAGGCCGCGACCTCGATGATGTCGATCTTCATCTTTTCGCCGATCGCGTCGGTGAGGAGCTCGCGGCACCGTTGCGGCGTGAACTGGTCCGCCGACTCGCCCTTGCCCGGGAAATACATCGTGATGAACATCCCCAGCTCGCCGTCGACCAGCAGAAAGATGCCGTCCACGTCGGCGTTCTTGACTTGCACGGCATCGCCGTCGGCCAGGTGCGAGACGAACTTCGTCCAGGGCGCCCGGAAGTAGATGAAGACCACGTAGATCGGCAGCGCACCGTAACCGGAGGTCTTGACGCCCAACCAGTTTCGGATCGGGCTGTGCACGCCGTCGGCGCCGACGAGGTAGTCGGCGCGGATAGTCTCTGACTCCCCGGTGTCCCGATCGCGCACCACCGCGGTGACGCCCGCGTCGTCCTGTTCGAACGACGAGAGTTCGGTGCCGTACCGCACCTCGCTGCCCCGCCGGCGGGTTTCGGCCAGCAGGATCGGCTCCAGCCTGCTCTGCGGGCAGTACTGCGCCGCGGGCTCGGGGCTCAGCGCGTCGAGCCCCGCGAAGATCGCGTTGATATCGATGGCCAGCTTCTCCTCGGCGCTGTTGAGCGCGGGCCTGACCTTCATCTCCGAAACATGGTCGGCGACCGCATGTACTTCGTCGCTCAGACCGAGGCCCCGCAGAATCTCCAGGCTGCGGAAGCTCAGATTGCGCGCTTTCGGATAGATGAACACCTCACGCCGCTTCTCGATCAGCAGCGAATGCACCCCGTGTTTGGCGAGCAACGCGGAGGTGGCGAGGCCGCCGGCGCCGGCGCCGACGATGAGTACGGGCACGCGAGTGGTCGTCATAGATTAAACGATAGTCTCTATCATTAGACATTTACAGTCAGAATTCACCAACCACCCGGCCGTGGTGGAAGATGGGCTCGTGACCCTCTCGCCGGCGGCGATGATCGACATCGCGTACGAAGAAGCGCAGGCCGGGCTTGCCGAGGGCGGCATCCCGATCGGCGCCGCGCTGTTCGCCGCGGACGGCAGGCTGCTGGGGCGCGGGCGCAATCGCCGTGTGCAACAGGGTGATCCCTCGTTGCACGCCGAGGTCGACGCCTTTCGCGCGGCCGGCCGACAGCGCGACTACCGCTCCACGGTCATGGCGACGACGCTCTCGCCGTGCTGGTACTGCAGCGGCCTGGTGCGCCAGTTCAACATCGGCTCGCTGTTGGTCGGCGAATGCCGAACCTTCAGCGGCGGGCAGGACTGGCTGGCCGAGAACGGGGTCAGGGTCACGGTGCTCGACGACGACCGCTGCTCGGCGATGATGACGGCCTTCATCGCCGAGCATCCCGACCTGTGGCACGAGGACATCGGCCTGGCGCCCTAGCCGAACCGCGCGACGAACTCCTCCGCCACCGCGACCACCCGCTGGCGATCGGCCTCCACCAACCCGATGCGAGTGCGCCGATCCACGATGTCGGAGACGTCCAGCGCGCCCTCGTGGGTGATCGCGTACTCGAATTCCGCCCGGGTGACGTCGATGCCCTCCGCGACGGGTTCCGTCGGGCGCTTGCACGTTGCGGTCGCGACGACCTTGGCCGCCTCGGCGCCGTACCGCTGCACCAGCGACACGGGCAGACCGGCGACACCGGCCGCCCCGGGGTTGCCCGGCGCGCCGATCAGCGGCAGGTCGTGCGTCCGGCACTTGGTGGCCCGCAGGCGCCGCAGGCTGACCGCGCGGTCCAGCACGTCCTGGGCCATGTAGCGGTATTCGGTCAGTTTGCCGCCGATCACGCTGATGATCCCGGATGCCGACTCGACGACGGCATGTTCGCGCGAGACGTCGGCGGTGCGGCCCTCGCCGGTGTCGATCAGCGGTCGCAGGCCCGCATAGGCGCCGATGACGTCGGCCGGGCCGAGCGCGGCGCCCAGCGCGGTGTTGACCGTGTCCAGCAGGAACGCGACCTCCTCGCCCGACGGTGCGGGCACGTCCGGGATCGGACCGGGAGCCGCTTCGTCGGTGAGCCCCAGGTAGACCCGGCCCAGCTGTTCGGGCATCGCGAAGACGAACCGGTTCAGCTCGCCGGGAATCGGAACCGTCAGCGCCGCAGTGGGATTGCCGAAGGCGGCCGCGCCGAACACCAGGTGGGTGCCGCGGCTGGGCCGCAGCCGCAACAGGCCGTCGATCTCGGCCGCCCACACCCCGGCCGCGTTGATGACCGCACCGGCCGCGACGTCGAACGAATCCCCCGTGCGCTGGTCGGTCAACCGCACCGACTTGCCGGTCGCCCGGGACGCCGCCACGTAGGTCAGGATCCGGGCGCCGTGTTGCGCGGCGGTGCGCGCGACCGCGGTGACCAGTCGGGCGTCGTCGATCAACTGCCCGTCGTAGGCCAGCAGGCCGCCGTCCAGGCCCTCACGCCGCACGGTGGGCGCCATCTGCACGACGCGCTCCGGGCCGACTCGGCGGGACCGGGGCAGCGTCGACGACGGCGTACCCGCCAGCATCCGCAGGGCGTCGCCGGCGGCGAACCCGGCGCGCACCAGGGCGCGCTTGCCCCGGCCCATCGACGGCAGCAGCGGAACCAGTTGCGGCATCGCGCGAACGAGATGGGGGGCGTTGCGGCTCATCAGGATTCCGCGTTCGACGGCGCTGCGGCGGGCGATCCCCACGTTGCCGCTCGCCAGGTAGCGCAGGCCGCCGTGGACCAGCTTGGAGCTCCAGCGACTGGTGCCGAAGGCCAGGTCGTGCTTCTCCACCAACGCCACGCGTAGCCCGCGGGACGCGGCGTCCAGGGCGATGCCCGCGCCGGTGATGCCGCCGCCGATCACGAGGACGTCCAGTGGCTCGCCCTCGGCGAGCGCGGTCAGGTCGGCCGCGCGGCGGGCGCCGTTCAGCGCGGTGGGGTCGGGTATCACGACAGGTATCCGTTCAGGGAGTAGGCGAGTTCGCCGGCCAGCGCGTCGGCGTCGAGGATGGGTTCGACGATCTGCGCCGACTGGATGGTCGACTGGGCGATCAGCAACACCATGGTGGCCATCTGGACGGGGTCGCCGGCGCGGACGCTGCCGTTGCGCTGGGCCACGCGAAGCCGGGCGGCAAGCGCGTCGATCAGCATGTGCTGGCTGGTCCCCAGGCGTTCGGTGATGTAGATCGGTGCGAGTTCGGAGTGCAGCACCGACATGACCAGCCGGTCCCGGCGCAGCCGGTTGGCCACCGTAACGATCTGTCGCACAAGCGATTCGCGGTCGTCCCCGAGCAGCGGCGCGTCCCGCATCACGTCGGTGACGTGCCGGGTCAGCAACGCCGCGACGATCGACTGGGTGTCGGGCCAACGCCGGTACACCGTAGGCCTGCTGACGCCGGCGCGCCGGGCGATTTCGGCCAGGGTCACCCGGTCCACCCCGAAGTCGACGACACAGCTGGCTGCTGCCGCGAGGATGCGCTCCCCGGTGTCCACCTGAGCGCGTGCGTTACTGATTGACAGCATGTGTAATACTGTAACGCATGACGCAACCCGAGGGCCTCCTCCCGCCGATGAAGTGGAACGCGTGGGGCGACCCCGCCGCGGCCAAGCCGCTCTCGGAGGGGATCCGGGCGCTGCTGAAACAGGCTGTGGGCGTGGAGGATTCCGGCGCTGACGAACTCGAACCCGACCAGGTGCGGCTGCGACCGTCGGCGTTGCCGGAGGCCGACCGCGACGCGCTGGCCGGCATCGTCGGCGCGCCGTACTGCCGCACCGACGACCGGGACCGGTTGCTGCACGCGGGCGGCAAGTCCACCCTCGACCTGCTGCGCCGCAAGGACACCGGGGTCCAGGACGCGCCCGACGCCGTCCTGCTGCCCGGCGACGACGAGGCCGTGGCCGGGATTCTCCGCTACTGCACCGAGCACCGCATCGCCGTCGTCCCCTTCGGCGGCGGCACCAGCGTGGTCGGCGGCCTGGACCCCATCCGCGGCGAATTCCACGCCGTCGTGGCCCTCGACGTGCGCCGCCTCGACCAACTGATCTCGCTCGACGAGGTGTCCGGCCAGGCCGTGTTCGAGGCCGGCGTCACCGGCCCGGACGCGGAACGTCTGCTTGGCGCCCAAGGCTTTTCGCTCGGGCATTTTCCGCAGAGTTTCGAATACGCCACCATCGGCGGCTTCGCCGCGACCCGCTCGTCCGGGCAGGATTCGGCGGGCTACGGCCGGTTCAACGACATGGTGCGCGGGCTGCGCGTGGTCACCCCGGCCGGCACCATGGACCTGGGCCGCGCCCCCGAATCCGCGGCGGGCCCCGACCTGCGCCAGCTGATGATCGGCTCGGAGGGCGTCTTCGGCGTCATCACCCGGGTGCGCCTGCGCGTGCACCGGGCCCCGGAAGCCGTCCGCTACGAGGCGTGGTCGTTCCCCGACTTCCAAACCGGTGCCGCCGCCCTGCGCGCCGTCACCCAGACGGCCACCGGCCCCACCGTCATCCGCCTCTCCGACGAGGCCGAGACCGGGGTCAACCTCGCGACCACCGAAGCGATCGGCGAAAACCAGATCACCGGCGGCTGCCTGGGCATCACCGTGTTCGAGGGCACCAAGGAACACGTCGAAAGCCGGCACACCGAAACCGCCGCCCTGCTGGCCGCCCACGGCGCGACGTCGCTGGGTGAAGCGCCCGCGCGGGCCTGGGAGCACGGCCGGTTCGCGGCGCCGTATCTGCGCGACTCGCTGCTGTCGGCGGGTGCGCTGTGCGAGACGCTCGAGACCGCCACCGATTGGTCCAACGTTCCCGCCCTCAAAGCCGCAGTGACGCAGGCACTCACGGATGCGCTAGGCGAGAGCGGCACGCCGGCGCTGGTGATGTGCCACATCTCGCACGTCTACCCCACCGGCGCGTCGCTGTACTTCACCGTCGTCGCCGGGCAGCGCGGCAACCCGATCGAGCAGTGGAGGGCCGCGAAAAAGGCCGCCTGCGACGCGATCATGGCCACCGGCGGGACGATCACCCACCACCATGCGGTCGGCGCCGACCACCGGCCGTGGATGGACGACGAGGTGGGCGAGCTGGGCGTGCACGTCCTGCGCGCGGTCAAGGCGACCCTGGACCCGGCCGGAATCCTCAACCCGGGCAAGCTGATTCCGTGACCCGGCGCGAGGTCGCGAAGGTGATCGCGCTGACCAATCCGGTTTCGGGGCACGGCGCGGCGATCCGGGCGGCCGAGGTCGCGATCGCGCGGTTGCACCACCGCGGGGTGGAGGTCGTCGAGATCATCGGCGACGACGCACAGGACGCGCGCTACCTGGTGGGCGCGGCACTCGAGAAGGGCGCCGACGCGGTCATGGTGACCGGTGGCGACGGCGTCGTCTCCAACGCGCTGCAGGTGCTGGCGGGCACCGACGTTCCGCTCGGCATCGTGGCGGCGGGCACCGGTAACGACCATGCCCGTGAATTCGGGCTTCCCACAAAGGATCCCGAAGCCGCGGCGGACATCATCGTCGACGGCTTTGCCGAAACCGTCGACCTGGGCAAGATTCGCGAGGGCAACGGAGCCGAGAAATGGTTCGGCACCGTGGCGGCCACCGGATTCGACTCCCTGGTGACCGACCGGGCCAACCGGATGACCTGGCCGCACGGGCGGCTGCGGTACTACCTGGCGATGCTCGCCGAACTCTCGCAGCTGCGGCTGTTGCCGTTCCGCATGGTGCTCGACGGGACACGCGAGATCGATGCCGACATCACGCTGGCGGCCTTCGGCAATACCCGCAGCTACGGCGGGGGCATGCTGATCTGCCCGCATGCCGATCCCACCGACGGGCTACTCGACATCACCATGGTGCACTCCGCGTCGCGGACCAAGCTGGTGCGACTGTTTCCCACCGTGATGAAAGGCACCCACGTCAACCTCGACGACGTGACCACGACGCGGGCCCGGTCGATCCACGTCGAATGCCCCGGCATCAACGTCTACGCCGACGGCGACTACGCCTGCCCACTGCCCGCCGAGATATCGGTGGTGCCCGCTGCGTTGCAGATCCTTCGTCCGGCCCCGCAGGTGGGCCATCGGGCTTGATCCACGCGTGATCACCGCTACCTTGCCGTCAAGCTTTCCGATGATCACGCCATCGGGCGATCACCTGACTGGCGAAGTCGAGCAACTCGTCAAGGCTGGGGAACATTGCGAAGGCATCCACGATCGCCTCATCAACACCGGACCCGGCCAAGCGCTCGAGCCTGTCTTCCACGGAACCAATGGACGTGCCCGGTTCGAGGTTGATCCGCATGGCCGTCTTCAGCGCATCGGGATCGCGGCCGGCGTCCTGCGCCGCACGGCGCGCGATCGACCACAAGTGGTCGGTGAACTCATCTTGCAGCCCCTCCACGCCGAGCCAGCCGGTGCCGCTGCGGCCGACCCGGCGCATCGCGGCCTCGCTGGCACCGCCGATCCAGATGGGCGGGCCGCCGGCCTGGACCGGGCGCAGGTCGGCATGGACCGGCGGCAGCGAGAAGAACTCGCTTTCCCAGGACACCGGGGTGGTCGTCCACCACGCGTGTAGGAACGCCAGCAGGTCATCGAGCATCTTCCCGCGCCGGTGCCAGTCCGCGCCGCGGGCGATGTCGTGCTCGTCCTTCATCCACCCGATTCCCACCCCGACGTCAAGGCGGCCGTTGCTCAGCACGTCGAGCGTGGTCAGCAGCCGGGCCAGGTGCGGCGGCTCGTAGTAGAACGTGCTGAGCGTGCTGGAATTCAGCCGCACCCGGCTCGTCGCCGTCGCGGCCACCGTCCACAGCAGCACCGGATCGAGGTAACGGGTCATCTGCGGCGGGTACGGCTGCTCTTTGCCCGGATAGGTGCTGTGCATATCGACCGGCGTGACCAGCCGGTCGCCGACCCACAGCGTGTCGTAGCCAAGGTCCTCGAGTCCACGGCAGAACGCGCTCAAACCGGCGGCGCTGCTGACGGCGGGCCCGACGATGGGAATTGCGAAACCAAGCTTCATCGCGAGAATTCTCTCCTTTGGTGACCTATCAACTATTCTCACGGCCGAGGCGGTGGGCTCATCCGGGGACGGTGGCGCCGAGGGCGAAGTCGTAGTTCCCCACCCCATGGCTGGCGAGGCCCATTACGACCAGGCCCGTCCCTTCCAGCCAATGCGCCATTTTCAAGCCGCCGACATCCAGCGGGCGCAGCTTGAGGCTCTCGATGAACTCCGCCACGGCCCCCTTGGCCTGCGCGTCGTCCCCGGAGATGAAGACGTCGAGCGGCCGGCCCTGGGCCAGGACCACACCGAAGATGGTGTTGAAGGCCTTCACCACGCTGGCGCTTGCGGGAGCGGCCTTGGCAACTTCCTGCGCGATCGAGGTGTCATCGGGGATGGCCAGCCCGTCGGCCGCGGAATTGAACGGGTTGCTGATGTCGACGATGACCTTGCCCGCGAGGGCGTCTCCGTACCGGACGACGACCGGCACGACATGGGCGTACAACACGGCCACGATGACGATGTCCCCGGCCGGGACGGCGCCGAATTCTCCCGTCGTGGCGCTGCCGCCGAGAGCCTTCGCCAGGTCAGCGGCCTTGGACTGATCGCGGCCTATCACCTCGACCTTGTTGCCGCCCGCTACCGCCAGCGCGCCGATGGCGCGGGCCATATTCCCGGTGCCGATGATGCTGATGCTGGTCATGAGGTCTCCCGTCCTAACTGACGATTTGAAAAGGTTGACGACTCAACCTTAAGCAGAACTTGTTGATGCGTCAACCAATCCGCTAGCATGGGCAGTCGATGGAACCGAAATGGCTGAGCCCTAGTGAAGACCGCGCCTGGCGGGCCTTCATGCACGCGCATCATCAGCTCGGTGTGCACCTGGCCCGGGGTCTGCAGGAATCAGGCCTGTCCGCGGCCGACTACGAGATCCTGGCGGTGCTATCGGCTCACGACGGGGACCGCATGCCCGCGCACGACCTGTGCACCACCCTCGGATGGGAAAAGAGCCGTGTCTCCCACCAGGTGCGGCGCATGCAGCAGGACGGGCTGATCGGCCGCGAGCCCAACCCCGACGACGCTCGCAGCACCATGGTCTGCCTGCTGCCGGCTGGCCGCGCCGCCATCGAGAGAGCGGCACCCGGGCACGTCGAGAACGTCCGCCGGAACTTCATCGACCTGCTCAGCCCGGCTGAGCTTGACATGCTCGCCGCCCTCAACGAACGAGTGCTGCGCCACCTGGCCGAAGAAGACGACGCCCACGAGCCCTCATAGCCGTCGCGCGCGCTGGTCTGGTCGAGCCGGACCTTCTCCTGATCGGTGCCTGCCGCTAGCCGACGCCGCGGCTGAGCCAGGTCACCTCGCCGACCTCGCCGCCGTCGCGGTAGGCCTCCAGGGCGTCGTCCCACGCCGTTCCCAGCACCGTGTCCAGCTCGGCGGCCAAGGTGTCGGCGCCCTGCGACATCAGCACCCGCAGCCGCATCTCCCCGACCATGACGTCGCCGTTGGCGCTCATCGCCCCGCTCCACAGGCCGAGCTGCGGGGTGTGGCTGAACCGCTGGCCGTCCACGCCGGGGCTGGGGTCCTCGGTGACCTCGAACCGCAGCACCGACCACGAGCGCAAGGCGTTGGCCAGCCTGGCGCCGGTGCCCACCGGCCCGACCCAGTTGGTGACCGCGCGCAGCTGGCCGGGCATGGCCGGCTGCTGCGTCCACGTGAGGTTCGCCTTCGCCCCAAGGGTCGACGACAACGCCCACTCGACATGCGGGCACACCGCCGCGGGCGAGGCGTGCACGTACACCACGCCAGTCGTCACGTCGGCGAATTGATTCGACGCACGCATATGCTGCTCCTTCGGTTCCGCGAGGGACGTCTTCCCCAACGACCTGGCGGGACCTGGCGAGCAGGATGTCTAACTATTTTGTGTGTCGTGCGTGTCTATTGTGCCCTGTGATGCCCCTGTTGCGCTAGTGTGCATTTTCCCCTAGCCGTATTCGGCTAGCACGGCGTCGGAAATCGCCGGCCACGGCCGCTTCGCCCACTCCCCGAAATCGCGGTTGGTGAGGGCCACCAGCGCCAGGTCCCGTTCGGGATCTGCCCAGATGAAACCACCCGCCTGACCGAAATGGCCGTACGTCCGCGGCGAGTTGCGCGCGCCGGTCCAGTGCGGCGATTTGGCGTCCCTGATCTCGAAACCCAGGCCCCAGTCGTTGGGCCGCTGGACGCCGTAGCCGGGCAGCACGCCGTCCAGGCCGGGAAATTGCACCGTCGTCGCCTCGGCGTGCAGCCCGGGCGAGACCGTCGCCGGACGCAGCAGGTCCCGGGCGAACGCCGCCAGGTCGGCCACCGTGGACGTCGCCCCGAACCCGGCGGCCGCCGCGCCGCCGTCCAGCCGGGTGGCCGCCATGCCCAGGGGTTCGCAGACGGCTTCGGCCAGGTAGCGGCCGAAATCGATCCCCGACTCGCGCTCCACGGTCCGGGCCAGCACGGTGAAGCCGTGGTTGGAGTAGATGCGCCGGGTTGCGGGCGCGGCCAGCACGTGATCGTTGTGCATGGCCAGGCCGGACGCGTGCGCCAGCAGGTGCCGGACGGTGGCGCCCGGCGGTCCGGCGGCGGTGTCCAGGTCGACGACGCCCTCCTCGACGGCCACGTGGATGGCGCGGGCCACCAGCGGTTTGGTCACCGAAGCCAGCTCGAACACCCGCTCGGTGTCGCCGTGGCTGGCCAGCACCCCGGCGGGTCCGATCACCGCCGCGGCGGCGGCCTCGACGGGCCAGTCGTTCAGAGCGTCGAGGGCAGCCATCACTTCCGGGCGATGTAGTAGTTGTTGATCGGGTCGGACTCGATCTCGGCCACCCGCACGTCGTCGAATCCGGCGTCGGCCAGCATCGAGGTGGCCAGCTGCGTCCCCCAGGCGGTGCCCAGCCCGGCACCGTCCAGCGCCAGCGACACCGTCATGCAATGCATCAGCGAGGTGGTGTAAAGGTAAGTGCTCATCGGGACGCCGATGTTGTCCTCCAGCCGGCTGGACGCCTTGATGTCGGCCATCAGCAGGACACCCCCGGGCCGCAGCGCGCGGTAGATGTTCTCCAGTACCCGCGCCGGCTGGGCTTGGTCGTGGATCGCGTCGAAGACCGTGATGACGTCGTAGGCGTCCGGCTTGTCCAGCTGCGCCAGGTTGTGGCTCTCGAAGGTCGCGTTCGCCAGGCCGAGATCGGCCGCCTCGCGGGCGCCGACGGCGATGGCCTCGTCGGAGAAGTCGATGCCGGTGAAGCGGCTGGCCGGGAACGCCCGCGCCATCACGTTGATCGCGTGGCCGCTGCCGCAGCCGAAGTCCGCCACGTCGGCTCCGTCGCGCAGGCGCTCGACGAGCCCGTCGACCAGCGGCAGCACCGTGTCGACGAGCGCACGGTCGTAGACGACGCCGCTCTGCTCGGCCATCAGCGCGTGGAATCGGGGGAACTCGCGGTAGTGCAATCCGCCGCCGTCGCGGAAGCAGCCGATGATCTTTTGTTCGACCTCGGCGAGCAGCGGGACGAACAGGGTCACCAAGGCCAGGTTGTCCGGCCCGGCCGCGCGGGTCAGCACGCCGGCACGGTGCGCGGGCAAGGAGTAGGTGTCGGTGGCGGCGTCGTAGTCGACGACGTGTCCGGTCGTCATGCCGGCCAGCCACTCGCGCACGTAGCGCTCGTTGAGGCCGGCCGCGTCGGCGATCTGCGCGCTGGTGGCCGGCGGCAGTCCGGCCATCGTGTCCAGCAGACCGGTCTGGTGCCCGATGCTCAGCAGCAGGGTCAGGCTGGCGCCGTCGATGGCCGCCGTGATTCGTTCGGCGAAGTCTTTGGTGCTTTCAGAGGCGGTCTCGGGTGCCGTCATGGTCAGCGACGGTACACCGTAGGTTGGTGGCCATGAGTCAGACAGTGCGCGGCGTGATTTCACGAAAGAAGGGTGAACCCGTCGAGTTGGTGGACATCGTCGTCCCGGACCCCGGGCCCGGCGAGGCGCTGATCGATGTCATCGCCTGCGGGGTGTGCCACACCGACCTGACCTACCGCGAGGGCGGCATCAACGACGAGTACCCGTTCCTGCTCGGCCACGAGGCCGCCGGCCGGGTCGAGGCGGTCGGGCCCGGTGTCACCGCGGTCGAGCCGGGCGACTTCGTCATCCTGAACTGGCGGGCCGTCTGCGGCCAGTGCCGGGCCTGCAAGCGCGGACGTCCGCACCTGTGTTTCGACACCTTCAACGCCGCTCAGAAGATGACGCTGACCGACGGCACCGAATTGACGCCCGCCCTGGGCATCGGGGCGTTCGCCGACAAGACGCTGGTGCACGCCGGGCAGTGCACCAAGGTCGACCCGGCCGCCGACCCGGCCGTCGCGGGCCTGCTCGGCTGCGGGGTGATGGCCGGCATCGGCGCGGCGATCAACACCGGCGGCATCACCCGCGACGACACCGTCGCGGTGATCGGCTGCGGCGGTGTCGGCGACGCCGCGATCGCCGGCGCCGCGCTGGTCGGGGCCAGGCGCATCATCGCCGTGGACACCGACGACACCAAGCTGGACTGGGCCCGCGAGTTCGGCGCCACCCATACCGTCAACGCGCGCCAGGCCGACGTCGTGCAGGCCATCCAGGACCTCACCGACGGGTTCGGGGTCAACGTCGCGATCGACGCCGTCGGCCGGCCCGAGACCTGGAAGCAGGCCTTCTACGCCCGCGACCTGGCCGGAACCGTTGTGCTGGTGGGGGTTCCGACGCCCGACATGAAGCTGGACATGCCGCTGGTCGACTTCTTCTCCCACGGCGGGTCGCTGAAGTCGTCGTGGTACGGCGACTGCCTGCCCGAACGCGACTTCCCCACGCTGATCGACCTGTATCTGCAGGGCCGGCTGCCGCTGGAGAAGTTTGTCTCCGAGCGAATCGGGCTAGACGACGTCGAGGAGGCGTTTCACAAGATGCACGGGGGCAAGGTTTTGCGTTCGGTCGTGATGCTCTGATGGTGAACATCGAGCGGGTGGTGACCCACGGCACCTTCGAACTCGACGGGGGCAGTTGGGAAGTCGACAACAACATCTGGCTGATCGGCGACAACTCCAACGTGGTGGTGTTCGACGCCGCCCACGACGCGGCGCCCATCGTCGAGGCCGTGGATGGCCGCCATGTGGTCGCGGTGGTGTGCACGCACGGCCACAACGACCACGTGACCGTCGCGCCGGAACTCGGCAAGACACTCGACGCACCGGTGCTGCTGCATCCGGCCGACGAGGTGCTATGGCGGATGACGCACCCCGACAGCGACTTTCGCGCAGTTTGCGACGGCGAGACACTGAGCGTCGGAGGGACGGAGCTGCGGGCGCTGCACACCCCGGGCCACTCCCCCGGTTCGGTGTGCTGGTACTCGCACGACCTGGGCGTGGTGTTCAGCGGGGACACCCTGTTCGCCGGCGGCCCGGGCGCGACCGGCCGCTCGTATTCGGACTTCCCAACGATCCTGCAGTCCATCTCCGAGCGGCTGGGTAAGTTGCCCGACGAGACGGTGGTGCACACCGGCCACGGCGACAGCACCACGATCGGCGACGAGATCGTCCATTACGAGGAGTGGGTGGCCCGCGGGCATTGAGCGGTCCGCCGTGGCGCACGGGCCCCGGCCACATCGGTCACATGAGTACCAGTTTGTAGACCACCACGCGTGCGCCGAACTCGATATCGCCGGCGATATCAAATTCGAGCGTCGTCGATTGGTCGGCAGAGCCCGGTAACGCGACAACGACTCCTAATGCCCCTCGAGGATCCTGCGCTTTTCGGCCTCGAACTCCTCCTGCGTCAGCGCCCCCGAGTCCCGCAGCGCCACAAGGGTTTTGAGCCGCTCGAGCCGCACCCCCTCGTCACCGAGTTCGTGCGCGAGCGGCACCGGTGATGCGGCGGGCCGCGGGTAATACGGGTTTGCCGCCACCACCCTCTGGCGCCGGATGCGGCCCAACCACAGCCCGGACATGATCGAACCGACCAGACCCACCACGAACAGCCCGGCGAACACCCACATCACCAAACCCGAAGAACCCTTGTGCCCGAAGGCCAGTCGCGGGTTGATATAGCCGTTGACCTGCCCGTCGGTGGTGATGTTGTAGGTGCCGCTGGAGGCGATCCGGGCGACCCATACCCGCACATGCGCGTCGTTGTTGACGGTCGTCGTGCTGCCGATGCTTTCGGTCAGCACGGGCTGCGCCACACCATCGGGCGGCGCGATCGTGACCCCCAGCGGCGGTACCGGAAGACCACGGTCGGGGCCGCTGATGACGACGGTGTGCAGGCTGACGGTGACGTCACCGGCGGGTAGGTAGAGGCTGCCCGAGCCGGGGACGGGCACCTCGCCGTAGGCGCTGTACTTGTCCAGGAAGAACGCGTTGAGCACCAGGGCGACGATGAACCCGCACACCGACACGATCGTCAGCGCGACGGCGCCGGCCAGCCCAACCCTCGCGAGCCGCCTGCCGTTCATCCAGGCAGTGTGTCACTGCGGGCCGGACGACGGCAGCGCAATAGGGCAAAGCCGAGTACGACGAAGGCCAGCGCCGGCACCCAGTCCCCCAACCGTTGATAGGGCGTGACGCGCGACCCCAACGGCACGCCGACCACGGCCGCGCCCCGGAAGCCCGACGGGAACCAGGCCACCCGGTGGCCCCGCGCGTCGAAGGCCGAGCTGTCACCGGAGAGCCCGACGTGCACGGCCGGGCGGCCGGCCTCGACGGCACGTACCGCGGGCTGGGCGGCCAGCTGCGGCTGCGCCCAACTCCCCTGGAATGACGAGGTGGAACTCTGATACACCAACAGCTCCGCACCGAGCTGGGCCTCCCGGCGGGCAAGGTCGGAGAACAGGGCCTCGTAGCTGACCAACGGTCCGATCGGCAGGGTGCCCGCGTGCAGCACGACGGGCCCGGACCCGCGTCGGCGGTCCTCGGCGGCGGCCCCGCTGTGCCGCGTGATCCAGCCGAAAAGCGGCCGCAGCGGGACGTATTCGCCGAATGGCACCAGCCGGGACTTCCGGTAGGTGCCCAACGACCCGCGCTCCCCGATGAGCACCGCCGACTTGTAGATCCCTCCGCCGGGCGCGGGCGCGTCGACGTTGACCAGCAGGTCCGCGCCGACCCGCCGGGACACGTCGGTGAGGCGCGCCAGAACGTCCGGGTGTGCGGCGAGATCAGATCCCACACTGCTCTCTCCCCAGACCACCAAATCCGGGCGCTGGCCGGCGACCGAATCGGTGAGCTGCTCGCCGGCGGCCTGGCGCGCGCCGGAGTCGGCGATGTCGCCGGGCTGCACCAGCGCCACACGCAACGTGGGACCGACCGCGGGCGACGGGCCGGACAGATACCACACCGGGCCCACCGCCGCGCAGGCCACCGCGCACCCCAGCGCGACGAGCCGGCCGGACGCCTCGCGATGCACCACGACGCCG
This sequence comes from Mycobacterium paraseoulense, assembly GCF_010731655.1. NCBI lineage: Bacteria > Bacillati > Actinomycetota > Actinomycetes > Mycobacteriales > Mycobacteriaceae > Mycobacterium > Mycobacterium paraseoulense. The sequence continues at coordinate 1,397,380 of NZ_AP022619.1, forward strand.
ATCAGAGCGGTATTGGCCGCCACGACAAGGAAACTCGTCAACCACACCCCGCCCAACGACGCCGATGCCAGCGTGACGGGCTGCGCGGACTGCGACGCGCCCAGCGACGCCCACGACCCGCCCAGCGGCGGCCACGACCGCACGGCCTCGGCCGCCACCCACGCGCTGGGCAAAACCACGACGGCGGCGACCGTCCGGCCCGGCCCGGCCGGAGCGGACAGCAACCGATGCGCCAGCCACCCCCAGGGCAGCCAGAGCGCACCGAGGCCGACGGCCACCCCCGCGAGCAGGGGGCCGAGGAAAGGCGCCAGCCAGTACTGGGTGGCCAGCACGAACCCGGTGACGCCGAGCCAGGCCCGCACGGCCGCATCCGGTCCGCTAGGCGCGGCCCGCACCGACAGGAGCAGCGGGACCAGGCCGAACCAGGCCAGCCACCACCACGACGGCGCGGGAAAGGCGAGGGCGGGCAGCGCGCCGGCGGCCAACGCCACTAGCCAACCGGGAATGCGTCGCGGCATGCTGACCAGGATGCCGCCCTACCGGTAAGGAGTGATACCCATGGCCAACGATCTCGTCGCCACGGTGCCCGACCTGTCAGGCAAGCTGGCGGTCGTCACCGGCGCCAACAGCGGCCTCGGATTCGGTCTGGCCCGGCGGCTCGCGGCCGCCGGCGCCGACGTCGTCATGGCGATCCGCAATCGCGCCAAAGGCGAAAAGGCGATCGACGAAATCCGCAAGTCGGTCCCCGACGCCAAGCTGATCATCAAGTCGCTGGACCTGTCGTCGCTGGCCGCCGTCGCCGCGCTCGGTGCACAGCTCAACGCCGAGGGCCGCCCCATCGACATCCTGATCAACAACGCCGGCGTCATGACGCCGCCGGAACGCGACACCACCGCCGACGGTTTCGAATTGCAGTTCGGCAGTAACCATCTCGGGCACTTCGCGCTCACCGGCCACCTGCTGCCGCTGCTGCGCGCCGCCGGCAAGGCGCGCGTCGTCTCGCTGAGCAGCCTGGCGGCCCGCCAGAGCGCCAAGATCCACTTCGACGACCCGCAGTTCGAGAAGTCCTACGCGGCGATGTCGGCGTACGGGCAGTCGAAGCTGGCGGTGTTGATGTTCGCCCTCGAGCTGGACCGGCGCAGCCGCGCCGCCGGCTGGGGCATCATGTCCAACGCCGCGCACCCCGGCCTGACCAAGACCAACCTGCAGATCGCCGGGCCGTCGCACGGCCGCGACAAGCCCGCGCTGATGGAGCGGTTGTACAGGGCGTCCTGGCGATTCACGCCGTTCTTGTGGCAGGAGATCGACGAGGGCATCCTCCCGGCGCTGTACGCCGCGGCCGCGCCGCACGCCCAGGGCGGCGCGTTCTACGGGCCCCGCGGGTTCTACGAGGCCGCCGGCGGCGGGGTGCGGCCGGCCAAGGTGCCCGCACCCGCCCGCAACGAGGCTGACTGCCAACGACTTTGGGAGCTTTCCGAGCAGCTCACCGGCGTCGGCTACCCGAAGCCGAACTGACGACTATCGTTGGGCCATGCGGCCTGAACCTCGGATGCCCGAATCGAGCATTGTGGTCCGGCCCGAACCCGTCTACACCCAGTCGTCGCGGCTGCAGGCCGCCGGGCTGGCGCCGGCCATCGCGTTGTTCGAGCGGGCCGCCGAGCAGGTCCCGCTGCCCAAGCCCCCGCAGCCCATCGTCGTCGCCGACTACGGCGCGGCGAACGGGCACAATTCGCTCAAGCCGATGTCGGCGGCGATCGCGGTGCTGCGTCGCCGCACCCGTCACGACCACGCAATCCTGGTGGCGCACACCGACATACCGGACAACGACTTCTCGGCGCTGTTCCACACGCTCGAGGACGACCCGGAGAGTTACCTGCACCTGGACACCGCGACGTTCGCGTCGTCGATCGGCCGCTCGTTCTACGACCAGATCGTGCCGTCGAAGACGGTCAACCTGGGCTGGTCGTCGTGGGCGACGCAGTGGCTGAGCGCGATGCCGTGCGAGGTGCACGATCACGTGCACGTCGGCTACAGCGGCGACGACACCGCGCGCGCGGCATACGCCCACCAGGCCGCCCTGGACTGGCTGAACTTCGTGGCGTTCCGCGGCCGCGAGCTGGCCCCGGGCGGCCGGCTGGTGGTGATGACGATCGCCCTCGACGACGGCACACCGGGGTTCCCGACGCTGCTCGACGCGATGCTGGCGGCGCTGCGTGAGCAGGTGCGCGACGGGCTGCTGCGCCAGGACGAGGCCCGGCGCATGACCATTCCCACATTTGCGCGCAGCGAGAAGGACTTTCGTGCCCCGTTTTCGCCCAGCGGACGCTTCGAGGGCCTGTCGATCGAGCATCTGGACACGTTCAACGCGGAGGACCGATTCTGGGCGCGATTCCGGGTGGACGGCGACGCGGAGGCCTTCGGGGCACACTGGGCGGCCTTCGCCAGGGCGGCGTTGTTCCCCGCCCTGGCGCGCGGCCTGGACGGCGGGCCCCGCGACGCGCGAGCCGGGGAATTCGTCGATCAGCTCGAGCGGGCGGTCGCGGCCCGGCTGTCCAGCGCGCCCGAGCCGATGCGGATTCCGCTCGCGTTGGTCGAGCTGGTCAAGCACGAACCGTCCCGCTGATGAGAGTTTCGACACAACGCCGCAACGGGTAACCCCCAAAAGATCGCGACCCGCGATGACGAGGGGGTTTGATGCATGAGCGTCCAGGACGATGAATCGGCTGCTCAGGACGCCGATCACAACGAAGAGACCGAGCAAAAGCTGACGGAGAAGCCGGAGCCGGACGAAGGCCACAAAGAGAAGGCCGCCGAGATGATGGAGGCCTACGAAGAGAAGCCCACCATCGTGCTGCCCGGCACCGGGGGGAGCGTGTCCGGCACCGCCGTCAACGACTGGTTGGACGAGGACGGCAATCCCCGGCACGAAAAACCCGAGGGCGGCCCCGACAGCCAGGCGCAAGGCGACGATTCGCGCGACGAGCAGGCTCTGCAGGACCAGATCGAGAAGGACAAGGCCCTCAACGAGCAACTCAAAGAGGCGGCGACGGCGGACAACAAGGGCGAAAAGCGTTGACCTACTGGGCCGTTCCGAACTGAGAGGGTAGCTGGGGGATGCCGCCGATGCCCAAGTCGCCCCCGATCCCTTGAATGATCTGGTTGACCCGGTCCATGCCGGGGATGGGCTCGTTGAGGCCCGGCACCGCCGGAACCGGCGGCACCTGCCGCGGGATCGCCGGATGTGCGGGCGCGGCCGCCAGCGGCGGCGCCTTCTGCGGTTTGGCTGACGGGACGCTGGTCGACGGCGTCTCGGTGTTGGCGGGCGGGTTGGTGTCGGTGGTCGACGGCGCGGGAGCCTCTTCGCCGGGCGGCGGCGGCTGAGCGGTCGCGGTGTTGGCGGGCGGCGCGGGAACCGGGGTGGTGACGCCCGGCGCCGGTGTCGTCGCCGATTTGTTCGCCGAGGTCAGGCCGATGGTGACGGCGGTCCCGACGAGCGCCACGGCCGCCGCCGCGCCGACGATCGCGGCCAGGACCGGCAGCCGGAACAGGCGGCCCTTGCGCTTGGCGGACGCCGGCCCGTCGGTGGTCTCTTCGCCGGCGGGGGCGGGCGTGACCTGCGGCTGGTTCCCGGTCTGCGACCAGGCCCGCACGGGAGCGGCGCCGGTGATCGCCGCAGCCGGAACGACTTGGGCCGTCGCGGTCGCCTCGGGCGCCGCAGCCGTCGCCGCGTTCTCCCCGGGGCCGTGCGCGGCCCGCAGCGCGGCGCCGGTGGCCGCGGTCAGGTGCGGGCGCGGCGTGGTGATGACCGGGACGCGGAAGTACTGCGAGAGCGTCGTGGTGATCGCGGGGATGTTCGCCCCGCCGCCGACGGAGACGAGGGCGACCAGGTCATCGATCCCGTTGCGCGCCAAAGCGTTTTCCAGCACCGCCACGAACCTGTCCAGCGGTGTGCGGATCGCCTCGTCGAGCTCGTCGCGGCCGACGCGGACTTCGCCCGTGAGCCCGTCGGTCAGCGTGGTCACCGTGCTCGACGACAGTTCTTCTTTGGCGGCCCGGCATGCTGTCCGCAGCCGGCTCAGCGAGCCGATCGCCACGGTGCCCGCCGGGTCGAAGGACGCGGTGCTCGGCATGTTGGAGATGACGGCGCTCAGCAGCGCCTGGTCGATCAGGTCGCCGGAGAAATCGTGCAGGCGCACGGTCGGGGCCAGCGCCTGGTAGTCGCCGTCGGCGCGCATGAACGTGATGCTGGTGCCGGTGCCGCCGAAGTCGCACACCGCCACGGTCCCGGTGCGCGGCATCCCGGGGTCGGTCCGCACGGCGAGCAACGCAGCCGCGGCGTCGGGAATCAGCAGCAGGGGCCGCGCCCGGTGGGACCATTCGGCCACCGCGCTCAGCGCGGTGCCCAGCGCGTCCACCGTTGGCGAGGCCCAGTGGGCGGGATAGGTCACGGCGAGGCTGTCGGGCAGGGCCAGCCCGCCGGTGACGGCGAAGGCCAGCCCGCGCATCGCGTCGGCGATCAGTTCCTCGCCGCGGTGCACCGAGCCGTCGGCGGCCACCACCCCCCGCGGGTCGGACACCCGCTGCACGAAGCCGGTCAGCACCAGGCCGGGCCGATCGAGCCGCGGATTCTCCGCGGGGATGCCCACCTCCGGCGCGCGGTCGGGGTAGAGCGTCAGGACAGGCTTACGGGTGACGGAGCGTCCGGCGGCCACCCCCGCCAGGTTGGTGGCCCCGATCGACAAGCCCAGCGCGGTCCCCGCTCCATTGGCCATATGTCCCAACCCCAACTTCACCCGACTCGCACCCGGCTAGCCGTTATTGTGCCGTGCAAACCTGTACCGAGTCTCAGCGGAACCTAGGTGCTGGCTGTGCGCCGGTCAGCGAATGTTGCCGGCCCCGGCGATCAGCGGCAGGTCGAGCGGCGTGACCCAGCCCGGCCGCAGCTCGTTGACGGCCGGCACCGCGTTGAGGGCGCGCATCCCGGTCGCCAGGCACCCGGCCGTGGCCGCGTCGCGGCCCGAACCGTCGGTGAACCGGAACGCGGTCTCCTGGAAGACGCTCGGCGTGCCCTCGATCTCCACCCGGTAGACGTCGTTGTCGTGCCCGGAGGGCCAGTCGGGGGCGGCGTCCAGGCCGATGCGGTTGACGTGCTCGAGCTGAATCCTGGTGTCGCCCTTGTAGATTCCGTTGATGGTGAACCGGACGGCGGCGACGTGCCCGGGCTTGATCACGCCCTTGACGGTGTTGCGCTCGGTGGGCGTCACCCACTTGTCCCAGGTGGTGGTGATCTCGTCGAGCATGATGCCGGCCGCGTGGGCGATCATCGGGACGGTGGCACCCCACGCGAAGATCAGCATGTTGGAGTCTTCCAGCAGCGGGCTGTACTCGGGCTCGCGGCCGATGCCCATCTCGACCTCGTAGTCGCCCTCGTAGTTGGTGTAGTCCAGCAGCTCCGACGCGCGCACCCGGCGCACCTCCGAGCACAGCCCCATCAGCGTCATCGGGAACAGGTCGTTGGCGAACCCGGGGTCGATGCCGGTGGTGAAGCAGGACGACTCTCCCAGCTCGCAGGCCTCGGTGATCGGCGCGATCCAGTTCGGCGGGTTCAGGTGCATCGTCGGCCACACCCACGGCGTCATCGCCGTCGAGCACACGTCGATCCCCGCCCGCAGGAAGCGGGTGATCAGCCCGATGTTGTCCTTGGCGTGCATCGCCGTCGGGCCGTAGTGCACCAGCGCGTCGGGCTTCAGCGCGATCAGGGCGTCGACGTCGTCGGTGGCGACGATGCCGACCGGCTCGGGCAGCCCGCAGATGTCGCCGACGTCGCGCCCGACCTTGTCGGGGTTGCTGACGCCGACGCCCACCAATTCGAACAGCGGATGCTTGACGATCTCGGCGATCACCATCTTGCCGACGAAGCCGGTGCCCCAGACCACCACGCGCTTTGAGCCGTGTTCCGACATACTCACCTTCCCGTACCAGCCCCCGTGGGACTCACACTAGAGCGGCCCGGCTTCGTCTGGGCGGAAAGCTTCCGTAGCACCGCGTGTGGTGACACGATGCAAATCATGACCAAGCATGTGCGCGGGCTTTCGCTCCTGTTCGCCGTCGCTGTCGGTTGCGCGGGGACGCTCCCCGGCGTGGCCCACGCCATCCCCCAGATGCCGCAGGCCCGGTACGAGGTGACCGGCGGCCCCGTCGCGCAGTACATCTCGTATCAGACCGATACCGGTCAGCTGCACCAGGTCAATGTGCCCCTGCCCTGGTCGACGGAATTCACGTCGTTCGGGGGCCAGGTGTTCGTGGTCAGCGTGCAGGGGGTGGGCCCCCTGCGCTGCCGGATCCTGCTCGACGGCAACGTGGTCGCCGACGCGCAATCGGCCGGCGGCAGGACGGTCTGTGCCCACTAGCGGTTTTGCAGGAGGTTGCCGGTGAGTCTCAAGACGGGTATCGCGACACGGACGAACGGGACCCCGCCGCCGGAGGTCCCCCTCTCCGACATCCACCTCGACTCGCTGGATTTCTGGGCCCTGGACGACGACTTCCGCGACGGCGCCTTCACCACGCTGCGCCGCGAGGCACCCATCTCGTTCTGGCCCGCGATCGAGATGGAGGGGTTCGAGGCGGGCGAGGGGTATTGGTCGCTCAGCCGGCACGACGACGTGTACTTCGCCAGCCGTCATCCGGAGATCTTCAGCTCCACCCCGAACATCACGGTCAACGACAACGCACCGGAGATCGCCGAATACTTCGGCTCGATGATCGTGCTCGACGACCCGCGGCACCAGCGGCTGCGCTCGATCGTCAGCCGGGCGTTCACCCCGAAGGTGGTGGCGCGCATCGAGGCGTCGGTGCGCGAGCGGGCGCGCCGGCTGGTCGCGTCGCTGATCGCCAATCATCCCGACGGGGAAGCCGACCTGGTCACCGAGCTCGCCGGCCCGCTGCCGCTGCAGATCATCTGCGACATGATGGGGATCCCCGAGGACGACCATCAGCGAATCTTCCACTGGACCAACGTGATCCTCGGGTTCGGCGATCCCGACCTGACGACCGACTTCGACGAATTCCTCAAGATCTCGATGGACATCGGCGCCTACGCCAGCGCGCTCGCCGAGGACCGCCGCATCCACCATCACGACGACCTCACCACCAGCCTGGTGGAGGCCGAGGTCGACGGCGAGCGGCTGTCGTCGGCGGAGATCGCGTCGTTCTTCATCCTGCTGGTGGTGGCGGGCAACGAGACGACGCGCAACGCGATCAGCCACGGCGTGCTGGCCCTGTCGCGCTACCCCGACGAACGGGACAAGTGGTGGGCCAACTTCGACCGGCTGGCGCCCACGGCCGTCGAGGAGATCGTGCGGTGGGCCTCGCCGGTGGTCTACATGCGGCGGACCCTGACCCGCGACTACAAGCTGGGTGGCACCAAGATGGCCGAGGGTGACAAGGCCGTGCTGTGGTACAACTCGGCCAACCGCGACGAGTCGACGTTCGCCAACCCCTGGCTCTTCGACCTGGCGCGAACCCCTAACCCGCATTTCGGTTTCGGCGGCGGCGGGGCGCACTTCTGCCTCGGGGCCAACCTCGCCCGCCGCGAGATCCGGGTCGTCTTCGACGAGTTGCGCCGCGAGATACCCGATCTCGTCGCGACCGCCGAACCCGCGCGGTTGTTGTCGCAGTTCATCCACGGCATCAAGACGCTGCCGGTCGCCTGGACCCCGCCGCGCGGTTAGCAGCCCGTGACCATTCCCGCGTTTCCCGCCCCCGACGTGCTTGCCGCCCGGCAGAAGCTCGTGCTCGACCACTTCCGTGACGAGGTCCGCCAGGACTGGGACGACGTGTTGTCGACCTTCCCGCACCCGCGCTACGAGTTGATCCCGCAGATGATCGTGCACGACGGCGACACGGCGGTGCGCGATTACTACGCCTACACCCGCACCGCGTTTCCCGACCAGGACCACGAGATCATCGCGCTGCGGCACAGCGCCGACGCGGTGATCGTCGAGTTCTGGCTGATGGGCACCCATCTGGGATACCTGGGCAAGGTGCCGCCCACCGGCAGCCGCTTCCGGGTCCGCATGACCGCATACTTCGTCTTCGACGACACCGAAACGCTTGTGTGTGAACGCATCTACTTCGACACGCTGACCATGATCAAACAGCTCCTCGGCGGCCTGGACATGAAGAAGCCCGCCAATTGGCTGCTGGCCGCGCGCTGCGCGCGCGGGTTCCTGTCGATGTCGTCGGAAAAGCCGGATCCGGCGCTGACGAATACCGTGCCACCGGCCTTCGCGGGTGCCTAAACTGCGTGCATGCGGGCGTTTTACCCGGTATGCGGCCTGACCGCCCTAATGGCGTTGGGCTGGTGCGCGACGGCCACCGCCGCGCCGTTTCCCCAGGGCTCGCACACCGAGAAGTGGATCGACCTGCAGGCCGGCGAGTGCGTGGCCGACCTGCCCCCGCCAGACCTGAGCCGCGTGACCGTCACCGTAGTCGATTGTGCGACGGCGCATTTGGCCGAGGTGTACCTGCGCGCACCGATGGCCGTCGACACCGCGGTCGCGGGCGTCGCGAACAAGGACTGCGCCGCCGGGTTCGCTCCGTACACCGGCCGACCCGCTGAGGGCAGCCCGTTTTCGATCACCTACCTGATCGACTCGAATCAGGACCGCACCGGGGCCAATCCCACGCCCAGCACCGTCATCTGCCTGCTGCAGGCCGCCAATGGGCAGCCCCTGACCGGATCGGCGCATCGCTGATCAGCAGCCGAGTTGCCCTGCCAGGTCGAGGAAGTCGGACGCGTTGACGTCGAACTCGTCGGAATAGGTCACGTCGGCCTCGCCGCCGGCGCCGAACTCCAGCGGGCGGGCGACGAAGGCGGTCCGGAACCCGAGCCGCCCGGCGGCGCTGATGTCGTACTTGTGGCTGGCCACCATCATGATCTCGCCGGCGTCAAAACCCAGATAGGTCGCGGCCATCCGATAGATCGCCGGGTCGGGTTTGAACACCCCGGCCATCTCCGCGGTGAAGATGGCGTCCCAGGGCAAGCCCGCGCGCTTGGAGATCTCGACGACCGCCGACACGTCGGCGTTGGACAGGGTGGCCAGCGTGTAGGCGCCTTTGAGGCGCGTCAGCCCGGGCACCACGTCCGGCCAGGGCGTCAGCCGCCGCCAGGCCAGGGTCAGGTCGTCCTTTTCGGAGTCGGAGAACCGGATGCCCAGCTGGTCCAGGACGCGGTCGAGCGCGCGGCGATAGACCGAGTGGACCGGCACCCATGAGGTGCCCCGGCGCTCGGCGACGTCGAGCGTCGCGAAGTAGGCTGCGCGCCAACGGCGCACCAGCTCGGGCCAGTCGGCCCCCGGGTGCCGGCCGGCGCTGATCCGCCGCGCCTCCGCGCACACGGTCGAATGGAAGTCCGTCGCCGTGCCTTGCACGTCGAACAGCAGCGCCTTGACCACACGCGCAATCATGCAACCTGTAGCGCGCATGAATCTACGATGTCCTGGTGGCCGATAGCGCCGATGAACACGAGCCCGACTACCGGTTCACCTTCGCCAACGAGCGGACGTTCCTGGCCTGGCAGCGCACGGCGCTGGGGCTGCTCGCCGCGGCGGTGGCCCTCGTGCAGCTGGTCCCCGAGCTGGCCGTCCCCGGCGCGCGGCGCGTCCTCGGCGTCGGGCTCGCGGTGCTGGCCGTCCTCACCAGCGGAATGGGGCTGCTGCGCTGGCACCAGGCGGATCGCGCCATGCGCCGCGGCGACCCGTTGCCGCGTCATCCCTCACCGACCTACCTGGCGGTGGGCCTGACCGTGGTCGGGCTGATCGCGATCGCGTTGGTGATCGCGAAGTCGGTCATCGCTTGAGCGAGTCGACGGCGGACCACGGCGGTCAGGCCGAGCGGACGACGCTGTCCTGGACGCGGACGTCGTTCGCGTTCCTGGCCAACGGCGCGCTGCTGATGATCAGGAACCTGCACGGCTCCGTCGGGCCGAGGGGGTTGATCCCCGCCGCCCTGGCCGGCGCGTTGGCACTGAGCACCTTCGCCATCGCCGTTCACCGCCAGCACACCCTGCAGCAGCGGCCCCTCCCGCAGCGACTCACCCCCCGGCGTCAGGTGTACATCATCGGGACGGCGGTGCTGGCCCTCACCGTCGTCACCGCGCTCGCCCAACTGATCTAGCACGGTGTTCGTCCTCACAGAGGACGAAACATCGTCCGCCCGGTCTTCGGCAACGAATTACGGGAGTGGACAGCTGCCTGGCGCTAGGCTACCGATCGATGACCGGACCGCCCACGCCCAGCGAGGACCTGGACGCGCTGCTGCACAAGGTCGCGCGCGGGGACCGGGACGCGTTTGCCGCGGTTTACGACCTCACTAAGAGTCGGGTGTACGGCATGGTGATGCGGGTGCTGCGCGATTCCGGGTACAGCGAGGAGACCACCCAAGAGGTCTACTGCGACGTGTGGCGGACGGCGCCGGGCTACGACTCCAGTCGGGGCTCCGCTCTGTCGTGGCTGCTGACCATCGCGCACCGGCGGGCCGTCGACCGGGTGCGGGCCGAGGCGGCATCCGGCAAGCGGGATTCCCGCTACGCCGCGACCAGCGCAGACCCCGCCAGTGACGTCGTCGCCGATTCGGCGATCGCCGGTGACGAGCGCCGCCGCGTCGTCGAATGCCTGGGCGCGTTGACCGACACGCAGCGGGAGTGTATCCAGTTGGCTTATTACGACGGACTCACCTACAGCCAAGTGTCGGACCGGCTGGCCGCGAATCTGTCGACGATCAAGTCACGCATGCGCGACGCGCTGCGCGCCTTGCGTAATTGCCTGGAAGTGCCATGACGGAACCGAACGAATTCGAATTGCTCGAGCTCGCAACGCCATACGCGTTGGATGCCGTGTCGGACGAGGACCGCGCCGAAATCGAGCGGCGGGTGGCGGCCGCGCCACGAGCGGTGGCGGCGGCCTTCGACGACGAAGTCCGTGCCATCCGCGAGACGATGACGATCGTCTCGGCGACGACGGCCGTCGAACCACCGGCGCGCCTGCGGGCCGCCACGCTGGCGGCGATACCTGCCCGCGATGAGCGCAAATACGGTTGGCGCACCGCCGTTTTGGCGGCCGCGGCGGCAGCGGTGGTGGTCGGTGCCGCCGCATTCGGCGTCGGGATACTGATGCGTCCGCACCCGCCGTCGACCATCGCCGAGCAGGTCTTTGCGGCCCCCGACGTGCGCACCGTTTCCGGGCCGCTCGGCAATGGCACTGCCACCGTTGTCTTTTCCCACGACCGCAACGCCGGTGTGCTGGTGATGAACAACGTCCCACCGCCGAAGCCCGGGACCGTCTACCAAATGTGGTTACTGAGCGACAAGGGCCCGACCTCGGCCGGGACGATGAGCACGGCGGCCGTGGCGCCGTCGACCACCGCGACGCTCACCAACCTCGGATCGTCGACCACCCTGGCGTTCACCGTCGAACCCGGAACCGGCTCGCCGCGGCCGACCGGAACGATACTGGCCGCGTTGCCCCTGGGCTGAATCTCAACTCTGACCCGTCCGCGGCCGCGTCGTCTCCGAATCACTCCCGTCCGGTCGAAAGGCGGCGCTTCATGCCGTCCATGGAGAAGGAGTGCAAACGCGATGATCAACGTTCGGGCCAGGACAATCGCTGCGGCAGGGCTCGCGACGATTGCGGTAGTTGGCTTTTCGGCGTGTTCGACCAACAAGTCGGCGTCTGGACCGATGACGAGCAGCAGCACGGCAACGGTAACCAGCAGCATGGCGGGTCCGGCGACGACGTCGGCCGCGGCCGATCCGGCGGCCGACCTCATCGGTGCGGGCTGCGGCGACTACGCCAAGGAGAACCCCAGCGGCCCCGGGTCGGTCGCCGGGATGGCTCAGGACCCGGTCGCCACGGCCGCGTCCAACAACCCGATGCTGACCACGCTGACCTCGGCGCTGTCGGGCAAGCTGAACTCGAACGTCAACCTGGTCGACACGTTGAACAACGGCCAGTACACGGTTTTCGCACCGACCAACGCCGCCTTCGACAAGCTGCCGGCGGCCACCATCGACAAGCTCAAGACGGACTCGCAGCTGCTCAAGAGCATCTTGACCTACCACGTGGTGCAGGGTCAGGCAAGCCCGATGAAGGTCGACGGTGACCACACGACCCTGCAGGGCGCCAAGCTGACCGTGACAGGTCAGGGCAACGACCTCAAGGTCAGCAACGCCGGATTGGTGTGCGGCGGGGTGCACACCGCCAACGCCACGGTGTACATGATCGACACGGTGCTGATGCCGCCAGGCCAGTGAGCTCGCCTGCCCATCGGGGATGAACAGCCCGGCTTCGGCCGGGCTGTTTTTCTTTGCGGCAGCACCAATCCGCGGCGCCCCTGGCAGCGAATGACGTTCATGCTCACCATTGCGCTGATCGGCTTCGTCGGAGGTCTCATCACCGGCGTATCGCCGTGCATCCTGCCGGTACTGCCGGTGATCTTCTTCGCCGGCGCGCAGGGTGGCGCCGATGACCCTGCCCCACAGCCGGTTTCCGGCGCGGGCGTGGACGTCGCGGTCAGGCCGGAACGCACGTCGCGCAGTGCGCGCCCCTACCTGGTCATCGGCGGTCTGGTGCTCAGCTTCACCGCGGTCACGTTGGCCGGCTCGACACTGCTGTCGCTGGTGCACCTGCCGCAGGACGCCATCCGCTGGGTCGCTCTGGTCGCCTTGGTCGCCATCGGTCTCGGCCTGATCTTCCCGCGGGTCGAGCGATTACTGGAGCGTCCGTTTGCGCGTATCCCGCAGAAGCAGTTGGGGTTCGGCGGCGGCGGGTTCGGTCTCGGCCTGGCGCTCGGTGTGTTGTATGTCCCGTGCGCCGGGCCCATTCTCGCCGCGATTGTGGTGGCCGGCGCCACGGCTCCCCTCGGCCTGCGCACCGTCGTATTGACTGGCAGTTTCGCGCTGGGCGCCGCCTTGCCGTTGTTCGTCTTCGCACTGGCTGGCCATCGGGTGGCTCAGCGGGTGGGAGCGTTTCGACGGCGGCAGCGGCAGATCCGGGTCGCGGCCGGGATCGTGATGATCGCGCTTGCGGTGGGACTGGTGTTCAATGTTCCCGCGGCTCTGCAACGGGCCGTTCCCGACTACACCAGCGGGCTGCAACAACGATTGGCGGCCGACCGCGGGGTCCGGGAGAAGCTCAACCTCGGTGGCATCGTAAACGACCAGAACGCGCAGCTGTCCAATTGCAGCGACAGCGGCCGGGAGCTCGAAAGCTGCGGCCAAGCACCCGATCTCAAGGGCATCGCCGGTTGGCTGAACACTCCCGGCAACCAACCGATCACACTTGCGTCCCTGCGCGGCAAGGTCGTGCTGATCGATTTTTGGGCGTACTCGTGCATCAACTGCCAACGCGCCATCCAGCACGTCGTCAGCTGGTACAACGCCTACAAGGGCGACGGTTTCGAGGTCATCGGGGTCCACACCCCGGAGTACGCGTTCGAACAGGTGCCCGGCAATGTGGCCAAAGGCGCCGCTGACTTGGATGTCGCCTACCCGATCGCGTTGGACAACGGCTACTCCTCGTGGACGAACTACCGCAACCGTTACTGGCCGGCGGAGTATCTGATCGACGCCACCGGCCAAGTGCGCCACATCAAATTTGGGGAGGGCGACTACAACGTGACCGAGGATCTGATCAGGCAGCTGATCGTGGCCACGCATCCCGGGCTCAAGCTGCCACCGCCAACAGACACGAGCCGCTCGACCCTGCCAGACAAGACCACGCCCGAGACCTACTTCGGCGTCGGCAAGGTCGTCAACTATGGCGGCGGCGGGCTATACGACGAAGGCACAACAACTTTCGACTATCCGCCCACCCTGGCCGCCGATAGCTTCGCCCTGAAAGGTCCGTGGTCGCTGGACTACCAAGGCGCCACCGCCGCCGGCAACCAGTCCAGTATCAGGTTGAACTACCACGCCAAGAACGTCTACATCGTCGCCGGCGGCACCGGATCCCTCACGGTCACCCGCGACGGACGATCCGTCGCGATTCCGATCAGCGGGCCGCCGACGTCGCACCAGATCGTCTCCGGCGAGCACTCGCAATCGGGAACCCTCGAGGTGCGCGCCGACCGAGCGCTGCAGGTGTATTCGTTCACGTACGGCTGAAACTTTTACCCCTGCACCAATCCGAAGGTGTCCGGGCTCCGAATCACTCATCAAATGTCGGACCAACCAAAGGAGTCAAACGCGATGAAAGCACACGGGACGTCGGTGGCAGCGAAAGGGTTCGCGGTAGCGGCGATGCTGGGTCTGGGTGTGGTGACCGCTCCGAGCGCGGCGGCGGCCGATCTGGTGGGCCCCGGCTGCTCTGATTACGCGGCTACCAACCCCAGCGGCCCGGCGTCGGTGGATGGAATGTCGCAGGTTCCGGTGGCGGTGGCGGCGTCCAACAATCCGGTGCTGACCACCCTGACCGCTGCGCTGTCGGGCAAGCTGAACCCGAATGTCAACCTGGTCGATACCTTGAACAACGGCCAGTACACGGTCTTCGCACCGACCGACGCCGCATTCAACAAGCTGCCAGCCGCCACCATCGACAAGCTCAAGACCGACTCGCAGCTGCTCACCAGCATCCTGACCTATCACGTGGTGCCGGGTCAGTTGAGTCCGACGATGGTCGCCGGCTCGCATAAGACGGTTCAAGGCGCGAACGTGACCGTGACCGGCCAGGGCAACGGCCTGAGAGTCAACAACGCGGGTCTGGTGTGCGGTGGCGTGCCCACAGCCAACGCGACCGTGTACATGATCGACACGGTGCTGATGCCGCCGGCGTAATGACGCACTCAGCCACGCTCGCCGCACCAGCCCCGGCCCGGGGCTGGTGTGGCAGGTGTGGCTAGGCGATCACGTAGTCGCTGAACGGGAAGGTCGCAGCTTCCCGCACCGAGTTCAACGTCGACGTCGGCCGCAGCAGCGACGCCTCACCGCTGGGGCTGAAGTAGTACGAGCGCGACGTCGCGCAGTTGCCGGAGTAGAAGACCGTGTTGTCCAGCCGTTTGGTCATCCGCTCCATGAACCGGTCGTTGGCCTCTTCGGTCACCTCGAAGGTTGTCGCACCGCGACGCTTGACCTCGCCGAGCAGCCGGTCCATGTGCCGCATCTGGTATTCGATGGTGTGGAAGAAGGACAGCCCGGAGAAGGCGTACGGGCTGGCCAGGCTGAGGTAATTGGGGAAGTACGGCATGGTGACGCCCTGGTAGGCCTGGAACCTGGTCTCCCGCCACCACTTTCCGAGGTTGCGGCCCTTGCGGCCGACCACCTCGATGGCCGGGAAGTTGGCCTCCCACAAGTCGAACCCGGTCGCCAGGACCAAGGTGTCGATCACGGTCTTACGCCCGTCGGCGGTGACGATGCCGTCGGCCTCGATCCGCGCGATCCCGGTGGTCTCCAGGTGCACGTGCGGCTGGGTGAACGCGCGGTAGAACGTGTTCGAAAAGGTCGGCCGCTTGCAGCCCAGGTCGTAGTCCGGCGTGAACTTCTCGCGCAGTGCCTTGTCCCGGATCCACCGGAAGCGGTTGATCTTGGCCAGGTCGGAGGCGGAAATGTTGCCCCGCCCGCGGGACTCCTTGAAGTGCAGCGCCCCGACGACCATGATGACCTCGAGGATGACGTCGGTCACCCACCGCAGCGCACGCTGGGCCGCCGGCACCCGGGCGAACAGCCGCCGCACCCCCATGGGGAACTCGAAATCGAACTTCGGCAGCACGTGGGTTGCGGTGCGCTGGTAGACCGTAAGCTCCGCGGCCTCTTTGGCCAGCTCCGGAATGACCTGCACCGCCGACGCCCCGGTCCCGATGACCGCAATGCGCCGCCCCTGATAGCCGTAGTCGTGGTCCCAGGCGGTGGTGTGGACCACCTTGCCCTCGAAGCTCCCGACCCCGGGGATATCCGGCATGCGCGGCTGGGACAGGAAACCCGTGGCGGTGATGAGGAGGCGGGTCGTCAGGGTTTCCCCGCCGGCCAGTGCCACCCGCCACACCGCGGCGTCCTCGTCCCACTGGGCACCTTCCACCGTGGTGTTGAACCGCATGTAGCGGCGCACGTCGTACTTGTCCGCGATGTCGACGGCGTACTTCTTGACTTCGGCGCCCGGCGCGAACAGCCGCGACCAGTCCGGGTTGGGCTCGAACCAGTACGAATAGGTGGTCGACGGGATGTCGACGGCGATCCCCGGGTAGTGGTTGACGTGCCAGGTACCGCCCAGGTCGTCCTCACGTTCGAGGATGGCGATGTTGTCGTACCCGAGACGCTTGAGCTGGATCGCGGCGCCGATGCCGCCAAAACCGGCGCCTACGATAACGGCGTCGAAACGGTCCGTGTTCACAGCCTCGCTCCGTGCTTACTTGGTCTTGCTCCGCGCTTACACACAAAGAACTTTCACTAATCTTACGGAATTCTAATAGAGCTGTGCGTGGGACGCATGCGTGTTTGCCGGCATGTGACCTTGCCGACATCAGCGCGAGGCGTCACCGTTCTCGTTACCGGCCCCGCCGGCCCCGCCGAGCTCGTCGTCCGCAGGCGGCCCGCAAACCCGTGGCATCGCCGCGCGCGTTCGGAATCTTGCGCCATCGCGTCGCTGAAGAAGGCCGCGACGTCGCCCATGCCAGCGCTTTTCGCGTCGGGGACGTACTGCACGTGGTCGTGTCCGGCCCTCAGCGAGTGGTACCGGCCGGGGATGAGGTCGAAAGTTACGTCGTCGAAACCCGTTTCGCCCGTGACCATGTCATCACCCTTCCGTGTCGTGAGCGTGTTCGCCGGACCGGCTACCCACGCGAAACGGCGCCAAACGACGGTCCGGGGCGATTCGGGATGACGGCATCTCGCGCGGACCATAAAATGGGCTCATTTGGTGCGCCGACACGCGCCGCTCATCCGGCGCGCGCCGCCGCACAGCGGTATACAGGAAACGACAACGGATTTGTTCGCAAAACGCATAGTTTGGGAGGCTCCCGGCATGGGCACATCCTGCGGCATGATCGCACGTCAAATAGCCCGTTTCGTTGTTCCGGCAGTCGCCGCGGCGTCCGGCCTCGGCGCCTCGGCTCTGGCCGGTTCCCTCCTACCCACCGCCGCCGCCCAATGCCCCGACGTCCAAGTCGTGTTCGCCCGCGGCACCGGCGAAGCCCCCGGCGTCGGCCCCACCGGACAAGCCTTCGTCGACGCCCTGCACGCACGCCTGGGAACCAAGTCCTTCGACGTCTACCCGGTCAACTACCCCGCCAGCGACCAATGGGACACCGGCGTCGACGGCATCAGAGACGCCGCGGTCCATATCAATTCGATGGCCCACGACTGCCCCAACACCAAAATGGTGCTCGGCGGCTACTCCCAGGGCGCGGCCGTGATGGGCTTTGTCACCTCCCCCGCGGTCCCCGACGGCGTCGACCCCAACACCGTGCCCAAACCCCTGGACCCCTCGGTGGCCGACCACGTCTCCTCCGTCGTGCTGTTCGGCACCCCCAACGTGCGCGCCATGAACTTCCTCGGCGAACCGCCGGTCGTCATCGGCCCGGCATACCAGAACAAGACCATCAAGGTCTGCGCCACCGAAGACCCGGTGTGCTCCGACGGAATGAACTTCGCCGCCCACAACACCTACGCCGACGACGGCGCCATGATCGACAAGGGCGTCGCCTTCGCCTCCAGCCACCTCGACGCCGGCACCAGCGGCGCCCCGCCGGTCAGGGGCTTCGTCGGCTGAGCGACCGCTCGGCTACCCGGCTTTGGCGTTCAGGTAGGCGACGATCCCCTGGGTGACCGCGGCGGCATACTTCGCTTGGCCGTCGGGGCTCTGGATGCGCGCGGCGTCCTCGACGTTTTTCATGTTGCCGAGTTCGACGAGGATCGCCGGGTATTGGGCCAGGTTGAGTCCCGCGAGGTCGTCGCGGCCGTTGAGACCACCCGACCCGATGTAGTTGGCGGGCTGAAAACCCGCCCGCACCAACGCGTCCCGCATCATGGTGGCCAGCTGGACGGCCGGGCCGGCCTGCACGTCGTTCAGGGGCGGGGTGGAATAGTTCACGTGGAATCCGCTGCCGGATGCCGGTCCGCCGTCGGCGTGGATGCTCACGATCGCATCGGGGCGCATCGCGTTGGCCGCCGCCGCGCGCTGGTCCACGCAGGGGCCCACCGAGTTGTCGTTGTCGCGGGAGAGTTGGGTGCGAACGCCCATCTGGTTGAGCGACTGGCTGATCAGCGTCACGACGGCCCAGGTAAAGGCGTGCTCGGGGTAGCCGTCGTCGGCGACGGCACCCGAGGTCTGGCACGCCTTGGTCCCGCTCCGGCCGTTGGGGACCTGTTGGTTAATCGAGGCGTCGTTGACGGCGTTGTGGCCCGGGTCGAGGAAGACGGCCGCCCCGGCCAGGCCGGCGGAGGCGCGTGGGGCGGTTGTCAGCGCCCCGGCACCGAGCAGCACCGGCGCGAATCTCAGCACGTCACGCCGCGAAATGGGTCCCAGGCCGGCGCGGTCGCTCACCGCGCGATGGTAACAATCAGTGCTCTTCGACGGCAGCCACCAGGGCGTCCCCGACGCTCTTCAAGAAGGTGGCGGGCACGCTGTAGCCGCAGGTCGTCATCCGCAGCATGCCCTCGAAGGTGGTGATCCCGGTGACGTGCTCGCCCTCGGTCTGGCTTTGAACCACCGGAGCCCACACCGCCGTGGGCCGCAGCGGACCGGTGCCGTCAAGGTTCTGCATGCCGAGGTTGGTGACGAGCATGTCGAACGGGCACACCCGGGTGAACAGTTCTTCGGCATGGTCGGCTTCGGCGTCGACGGTGATCGCCTGCTCGACGGCCAGCGATGCGGTGCGGATTCCCCGCGCCGACCGCGCGGCGTCGAGGTGGGCGGTCGTCGCGCGCGCCTGGTCCCAGAACGGCGTTCCGTCCCACGGCGACAATCCGGTCCAGGTCGCCTGGATGTAGAGCCCGCAGTCGTCTCCGACGCCGATCAGCGCCCGGAAGTTGATCGGATTCAGCACGCGCAGAAAGTCTTCGCCGCGCTCGGCGGCGCGCACCCGGCACATGGCGACCACCAGCGCCGCGTGCACCGTAGTGCGTTCCGCGCGGCACCGCTGGGCCAGTCTCGCGGTGTCCACTTCCGACATCGCGAGGGTGTGCACGTTCGTCAGCGCGCCGTCGAAGGGCCGGATGGAGCTGGGCGTGCGCATCCTCGGATCGTCGGGCAGCTCTAACGGTGCCATGTCGCCGAGCGTTCCGGCGGTCAGATCCTCTTGTGCCTGCGCCACAGGCAAATTCGGCACGCTGTCGCCGTTGAGCGCGGCGAGTACGTCTTTGAGCACCAGCACCGAGGAAATCCCGTCGGCGACCGTGTGGTCGAAGGTCAGCAGAAGCACGCTGCCTGCCGGCCCCTGCAGCAACGACGCCCGCATCAGCGGCGCCCGCGAACGGTCGAACGGGCGGCTGAGCTCCTCGGCCGCGGCGGTCTCCCACGACGATTCCGGGCTGCGGCGCACGGTCAACTCGATCGGTGCGACCGTGGGGGCGCGATATAGGCCGAGCCGCGTGCCGGGTCGGTCCTCGATGTGTGCTGACAACACGGGATGTCGTCGCTGGGCGGCGGCGAGCGCCGGCCTCAGTTTGTTGGCGGCAATCACTTCGTCAAACTCCGCCACGAGCGCGAAATGAACTGGATGACGCTCGCCGTAGCGATAGAAAAGCCGTTCCATAGCACCAATCGGACGGATCAACGTGGCTTGTTCGAGGGGCATACCGAGCAGACGGCGCCGATCGCTGCTCGGTTCACCGCCGCCGCGAAACGGCCCGGCGTGCGGCGGATTTCACACGATCGCATCAGCCGCTTAACGCGCGGGCCGCTCAGACGTCGGTCAACGCCCGCACCGCCCCGCGAAACATGGTCTGCTTGATCGCGCCGAGCGTGCCGGGGTCCTTGCCGCCCAGCGGGCGCAGCAGGTCGCTGGCCGCCGCGGTCACCTCGCGCTCGGCGGCGGTGGCGTCGACGATGCCGAAGTCGGCGGCCTCTTGCCCACCGAAGCGCCGCCCCGTCGTCATCGACGCCACCGCGGCGCGGGGCGTGAGCTTGGCCTGGATCAGCGCGGCCATGCCGTCGGTGAAGGGGATGCGGATGTCGACCTCGGGGAAGCAGAAGAACCCCCGGTCGGCGCGCATCACCCGCACGTCGTGGGCCATGGCGAGCATGGCGCCCGCGCCGAAGGCGTGCCCGGTCACCGCGGCGGCGGTCGGCACGGGGAAGGTCAGGACGCGGGCCAGCAGAGCCTGCACCCGCGCGACGTAGGACTGCGTCTGGTCGGCGTGCGCGCCGAGCCAGTCCAGATCGAGCCCGTTGGTGTAGAACTTGCCGGCCGCGGTGGTGACCAGCCCCTGGGCGCCGGCCTTCTCGATCTCGTCGAGCCGCCCGTTGATGGCGTCGAGAAACTGCGGGGAGAACCGGTTCTCGTCCTCGCCGAGGTGCAGCACCGCGATCTTGTCGTCCCAACTGAGTGTCGGTGTCATGTCGTGTCCCTTCTCTTGGTCTTGGGCGGGGGCGCGCCGGCGTCGAGCACGGCGTGAACGGCGGCGCGTAACCGCTGACGCGCGTCCGGGTCGTCGATACGGTTGCGGCGCAACAGGATCGCCGTCGGAAGATCGACGACGCACATCGTGATGACGTCGACGGCCGCCGCGTCCCTGCGGTCCCACAGGCGCCGGGCCAGCCGGATCATCGTCTCCACCAGCAGCCGGTCCAGCTCGCGCAACTGGGTGGCGATATCCGCCGGGGTCTCCGGGCCGAGCAGTTGCTCGCGGCGCACGGTGAGCAGCAGCTGCGACGACTCCGGATAGCCTGCGGCGAAGACCGCCGGCGCCTCGGCCGCCGCCACCACGGCGGCGACGCCGTCCCCCTCGGGTGCGGCGTCGATCAATTCGCCCTGCGCGCTGAGGAATCGGTGCCCGGCCCGCAGCCAGGCGCGCCCGACGAGTCCCGCTCGCGAGCCGAACGTGTGATACAGCGCGCCGTTGGACACCCCGATCGCGTCGCCGACGGCCCTGATCGTCACCGCGGCGGGCCCGGACCGCACGGCCAACCGTTCGACGGCATCCAGGATCTGGTCCTGGTCGTGAACCCGTGGACGCGGCATTCCGGCATAGTAACAGAGCGAATGTTCTGTTACTAACTGCACCCGTTTGACGGCGGGCGACGATCGGGAACCCCCTGCGCATGGGAAAGGTCACTCAGGTCAACGAAGAGATGCTGTTGGCGGACCTCGAGCGGCAACTCGTCGACGAGTTCCCGCGGGTCCCAAAAAAGGAAATCGACGCCCTCATCCGCGAGGAGCATTCCCGGTTCACACACAGCCGCGTCCGCGATTTCGTCCCGCTGTTCGTGGAGAAACACACCCGCGAGCAACTCCGGCTGAGGTCGAACTAGCTACTTCAGCTCGTACGAACTACGCGAGATGCGGAAGAAGTGGCCGGTGCCGGCGTCCGTGCACGTGATGGCCGCGGGCTCGCCCTTACAGGTGAGCGAAGCGACGGAACGCGTCTCGCCGATCGGGAGCGTCGGCAGTCCGCTGCCGCGAGTGGTGTCCGTGTGACAGGCCATGGCCGGTGAGCTGCCCTGCACCAGGTCGATCTGGTCGCCGAACGCCCCCATGCACGACTGCGGGCGCGGCGGCATCACGTAGGTCGGGTCCACCACGCCGCAGGACGCGCGGGGCGCGTCGCCCCGGAAGGCCGCCATCACGCAGGTGACGTCGCCCGACGGCGATTGGAACTGCTGAAACGGATCCGCATACGCGACGGTCGCCGGGCCCGCCCCGATCGCGATGGCGACCGCCACCGCCGCCAGGCCCTTCGCTTCCATGCTGCAGTTGTAGCCCTTTTCGGCCGCGGCCGGTGAAGTTTGCTCGCGCCGGCGCCGGTCGTGACCGTACAAAATAGTATGGTACGGTCGGCGCCATGTCCGTGGTCGACGACCGTCACCTGCACGGGATCACCGACGACTTCGTCGCCCGACTGGCCGAGCGCGCCGAGGAGGCCGAGCGGCTGCGCCGGCTGCCCGCGGCGACGGTCGACGAGTTCCGGCAGACCGACCTGTTTCGGCTGCTGCTGCCGGCCCGCTTCGGCGGCATCCAGGCGTCGTTTCCCGAACTGCTGCAACCGATTCGGCGGATGGCCCACGGCTGCGCCTCGAGCGCATGGACGTTGGGCTTCTACGCCCTGCACAACTGGATGCTGTCGCTGTTCGACATGCGGGCCCAGGAGGAGGTGTTCGCCTCGGGACCGGTGCTGGCGCCGGCTCCCCTGGCCCCCACCGGGCGCGGCACCCCGGCCGACGGCGGGGTGCGCCTGACCGGCCGGTGGTCGTGGGCCACGGGCGCGATGGACGCGGACTGGGTGATGGTCGGGGCGCTCGTCGAGCGGCCGGACCGGATCGACCCGGTGCTCGCGCTGGTGCCCGCCGACCAGGTCGAGGTCGCCGACACCTGGCACACCGCGGGCATGCGGGGCACCGGTTCCCACGACGTCATCGTCACCGACGTGCTCGTCCCAGACGATCGCATGGTCTCGGTGGCCGACATCTATGCCGGGACGGCGCCGGGTGCGCGGGCGCATGACGCGCCGACGTATCGCTGGCCGATGGTGCCCGCCCTCGCGCTGGTCGCGTCGATGCCGGTGCTCGGCGCCGCCGAACGGGTCACCGAGCTGTTCGCCGAGCGGCTCGGCGGCCGGGTCCTGGCGTATAGCGGTGTGGCGCAGAAGGATCAGCCCGCCGCGCAGATCCGACTGGCGAGTGCGCGGGTCCGCCTGCGCGGCCTGCGGGCGCTGGTCGACGAGACCGCCGGCGGCATCGAGGACCTTGTGGTCCGCGGTGAACGGGTGAGCCGATCGGTGCGGGCCGAGGCGCGGCTGGCGGCCGCCCACACGGTGCACGAGAGTAAGGCCGTGATCGCCGATCTGGTGGAGGCCTCCGGCGCGAGCGCGCAGTTCCTGTCGAACCCGTTGCAGCGCTTCAAGCGCGACGTGGACATCGCGGCCGGGCATGTGGTGTTCGACTACGACGTGAGCCGGGAGTTGGCCGGGGCGTTGGCGATTGGCGCCAAGATCTCCCCGATCGCGATGGTCTAGTCCTTGAGCATCAGTTCAAGGAATTCTTCGCGCTGCGCAGCTCTTGCCGCCTGCTGGGCCGAGCCGGCCAGGTGCAGCAGGCCGATGCCGGCAGCGAAAGTCAGCTGGGCGCGCAACGTGGCGTCGTCGGGGCCGAAGCCGTAGTCGCTGTAGGCCTTCGTCACGGCGCGCAGCAGGCGCCGGTCGGCCGCGCGGACGTTGGCGGCGGCGGCCGGGTCGGTACGGGCCCATTCGCGCATCGCGCGCTCCAGCGTCCAATGCCCCGGGCTGGTCAGCGCCGTCATCATGGCCGACAGCCGTTCCCGCGGCGGCAGCGCGTCGAGCTCGGCCAGCGACTGCCGGTCCTGTTCCAGGAAGGTGTTCCACGATTCGACCAGCGCGGCCCGGTAGCTGTCCATGTCCCGAAAGTGCCAGTAGAAGCTGCCGCGGGTGACGCCCGCCTGCTGGCACAGGCGTTCGATCTTCAGCGCGCGCAGCCCCTGCTCGGCGAGCAGGCTGTAGCCGGCCTGCAGCCAGTCCTGCACCGACAGGCGGCGGGGCTTGCGCGCGGGCATAGGTGAAGGTTACGGGTGCGCGGAAGCGCAGGTTAGAGGCTTGCACGGTCGCGCCCGGCACGGCCGCCCGCCGTCGTCGGTGAATTCCTCCCGAACACACGGCAAAGGCAAGCGGTCGGCCCGACACATGGGTGTAACGTCCGGATTTGCTAGCCGACAAATTCCTGTTAACTGTTGGCCGCTTGCTTGGGCCGAAGGATCAGGGGGTGCCGTGAGCACGACCGAGGTGTTCGACGTGCCGGCCGGGACCGATGTCGACGAGGTCGTGGTCGCGTGCCACGACGAGGCGCTGCTGCTGGGCGGCGACCCCGCCGCCGTCGAGTCCTACCTGACGCGGCTGCGCGCGATCGCCGGGCAGGGCATGCGGGTCGCCGGGATCGACGCCGCCTCGCTCGCGGGCGGGCTCGTCGGGGTGGCTTCGCTACTGGCCGACTCCGGCAAGTACGTGCAGCTGCATCGCGACACCGTGGACGCGTTGCGGGAAGGCAACCTCGTCCCCCTCGGCGAGGGCTTCTTCCGGATGACCACCGGCGTCGACGCCGGCGAGCTCCTGGCGCAACTCCAGTGGCAACCGGCCGTGCTCGGCGCCGAAGCGATGATGTCGGCGCAGATGATCGCGGTGCAGGTGGCGCTGAAGTCGGCGGTCGCTCAGGTGGAGGACGCGGTCCGCCGGGTGGAGGACAAGGTCGAAGCGGTGCTCGACGTGGCCCGGGCCCAGCGCGCCGGCGACGTCCTGGGCAACCACCTGACGATTTCGCGGATGGTCGACTCGTTGGAGAAGTACGGGTCGCTGCCCGACGCGTACTGGGATTCCGTGGCCGTCCTGGGCCCCGCGCTCAATGTCACCGTCGAGCAGCTGCGCAACCACGTCAGCCGCATCCTGGCCTCCTTCGATCCCAAGCTGCCCGTCCAGCAGCGCGCGGAGACGCTGCGAAACGCGTTCGAGGACAACCGGCTTGGCGACGCGCTGAGCCTGCTGGTGATCACCGAGGAATCGCTGCACCAATGGCAGCGGCTGAACCTCGCGCGCATCGAGTCGACGCAACCCGAGCAGCTGCTGCGGGCGATCGACGAGGCCCGCGCGCTCGTCGACCATCATCTGCGCGAAGACATCGAGATCTACGGCAGCGCGAAGGAGATCCTCGACCGGTTCGCGAAGTCCCATGCGATCGACGGCTTTCGCTTCCGGGCGGTGCGCGAGCTGGCCAAGCAGCGCGCCGCGCTGCGCGACGAGCTCGACCGTTTCGCGGAGGCTCGCCAGCACCAGGTCGAGACGTGGGAGGACTTCCACATCCCGAGCCTGCTCGATGCCACGGTCGCCACATTGGGGGCCGCCGGATCCGTGACGGGCCAGGCGCTTGTGGGCGTGGGCCGAGGGCTCGTTTGGCTGGGCGCCCACCTGGTCGAGCCGTTCCGCGGCGGGCATAGCGACGATGGCTCTCAGGCGAGCAGCTCTGGACTCGAGGAACACCAGTCGGCGTGATCGATTTGGGACTGTCGGGCAAGCGTGCGGTGGTCTCGGGGGCGGGCTACATCCCCGAGCGCGCAGGTCACGGCTGGTTCACGTCGTTGGCCTTGGCCGAGGCGGGTGCCTCGGTGGCCTGCATCGATATCGATGAGGAGCGCGCGGAGCGCATTGCCGGCGAGATCGTCGCCAGAGGCGGCACCGCCGTCCCGATCGTCGCCGACATGACCGACGCCGAGCAGGTGGGCCGCGCGATCGACGATGTCGAGGCGGCGCTGGGCGGCATCGACGTGTGCGTCGACATCATCGGTGGGGCGACCTGGTCGAAGGTCGAGGACTTCACCACCGAGTTGTGGGACGCGGCAATCCATTACAACCTGACCCAGGTGTTCTATCTTTTTCAGGCCGCGTCACGGTACATGATCGGCCAGGGCAGCGGTGGATCGTTGGTCGCGATTGCATCGGTCGACGGCATCGCGTCGGCGACCTACCACGCCGCCTACGGCGCCGCCAAGGCCGGCGTCATCTCGCTCGTGAAGACCTTCGCAGATGAACTGGGGCGATACGGCATTCGCGCCAACGCGGTCGCGCCGGGCAATGTGGGCTCCGGCAACGAGGATCAGCCGCCTGATGAGTACAACGTCAACGGGATCAATCCGCTGGCGGCGCCCCGCGCGCATGACGTCGCCAACGCCGCGTTGTTCCTGTCCTCCGAGCTGGCCGCCCGCATCACCGGTCAGACGCTCGTCGTCGACGGCGGTGCCACCATTCGGCAGCTGTGGGGGCTGCGGGAATCATCGATCCCGGCCAACCCGGAGGACGCACTGCCGGACTTCATGAGGCCCGGGCCGTCGGACGGCTAGCGCTGATGGATTAGCGGCAAGCCCGGCGCCGAGCTTCGCCCCTTGAGCACGTACGGGGTCGTGATCGAGCCGATGTAGATGTCGCGCATGTCGTGGCCGCCCCAGGCGATGCTGGTCGGGCTTTTCAATAACGCGCCCTCGGGATCGTCCAGGACTACCGTCGCTGTGCCGTCCGGGCTGATCGCAACGATCCTGTTGGCCAAAACCAGCGTGACCCAGAGATTTCCCTCCGCGTCGAATGCGCATCCGTCGGCCATCCCCCAACGGCGGCCCACCTGCGGGTCGGCCAGGAACCGGCCGGCGTCGGGACCGTACTCGTCGGGGTGCCGGCCGCCCAGCGGCGGGCCGAATCGCTCTGGCGGACCGAGTGTTTCGCCCTCGATCGGAAACCGCACCACGTCTGCCTGCACCGTGCGGACGACGTACAGGTAGTCCTCATTGCGGTCTAGGGCCATACAGTTGGGGAAGTTCACCTTTTCGGCGACCACTTGCGCCGATTGGCGATCTGGTGCGACCCGAAAGATGAACCCGTCGGCGGTGCCGCGCGCGATGGTGTCCATGAGGTCCTCAGCAATTGTGCTCACCGAACACCACAGGGCGCCAGTCGAATCCACCAGAACGAAGTTCAGCCATCGCAGCGGGCGTCCGTCGAGTTGTCCGCTGAGTAGCGTCGCGATTTCGCCGGTCTGCGGATCGAGATCCTGCAGCACGCTCGAGCCGAAGTTGGCGATCAGAAAGTGGCCGTTGCGGTCGAGCGCGATGCCGTTCGGCTCCCCGCCCGCCTCGCCGATGTGTCGAACGGTGTGCTCATCGATGAGTTCGGCGACTGCCGAGGCCTTGTCGGAGGCGAACACGCGACCATCACCCGCCACCATAACGTGTTCCGGCCGTTCCACGCCGCGCCCGACGGGATGCAGACCGGTGACGGCAAGGGTCTCACCCATGCCGGGCATTATCCGCGGGCGGAAAGACGACGTCCCAGTCGCGGGCTATTTTGACGACGGCCCACGCGTTCGGTCGGAGCGCCTGCGAGTCGGAGCCGGACGCGCGCCCCAGACTGGCCAGGAACCTCGAGCCGAATGCCCCCCGGGGACGAGAGCCATGCCTCGGATCTGATTCCCCCGATTTTCACGATCGGTGGCGGAATCGGGCTAACCTCGCGGTGATATGAGCATCGACGACGAACTCAACGAAGAGTTGGGCCGCTTCGGCTACGAGCTTGAGACGCCTACCCTGCAGGGCGGCGCCTACCAGGTCACTCGCCTTGACGGCTACGCCGGTTACACGGCGACGTTCGGCGACGTCCAGGAGTTGCGGACATTCCTCCAGCGACTCGCCGAGAGTGACAACCTCTGGTGCATCCATCTCGATCACGGCAACGTCGATGTGAATAGGTCGACGGGGGAAGTCACGCCTCGCGACGGGGGGCCGCTGTTCAACCTGCATGACTTGCATCCCCACGAGTGGTCAGGCGCTTCCGATGAAGCCTCCGGCGCTATCAGCCAGGCCGCTCTGATGACCGCCCATCAAATCTGTATCAAGTCCAATTCTCGACCGCCCTACGGCGGACTGTGGTTCAAGCGGGCCTAGGGCGAGCGCAGTTCATCGTTCTTGCGGTTGATCTCATCGCCGGCGTGTGCGCCGTGACGCTCGAAAGCTCATGCTCCGGGCAAAGGACCCGGTTCTGTGTCGTCGCCTTTCATTAATCAGATGTCCGCATAAGGCGAGTCAGCCGGCAGCGCCGTTTTGTCCAGAACAGCGCTGCCATTGAGCCTTTATCGCATAAATCCAACTCATCCCGGGCAAACTGCTCCGTAACGGGAGTCAATTGGACGGACACTGTTCGCAGCGAAGATAAGGAAGTGTGCTGTGACGTCACTCCTCGGCGGGACGTTTGGGCGGTACCAGATCCGGCGGCTGCTCGGCCAGGGCGGTATGGGCGAGGTGTACGAGGCATACGACACCAAGAAAGACAGAACGGTCGCGCTCAAGTTACTCACGGACCGGTACGCCGAGGACGAAACGTATCGAGCACGGTTCCTGCGGGAGTCGCACGCCGCGGCGGTTCTGCAGGAGCCGCATGTCATCCCGATCCACGATTGGGGAGAGATCGACGGCGTCCTGTACATCGACATGCGGTTGGTTCGGGGACAGACGTTGCACGACATGCTCGAGAAGGGCCCACTCGAACCGGAGCGAGCGACCGACATCGTCGGCCAGATCGGGGCGGCGCTGGACGCTGCCCACGGCGAGGGACTCATCCATCGCGACGTCAAGCCACAGAACATTATCGTCACGCGCGACGATTTTGCGTACTTGGTCGACTTCGGGATCGCCGAAGTCAAGGGTGATACGCACCTGACGATGGCGGGGTATCAGGTCGGCACCTTCGATTACATGGCCCCGGAACGATTTGGCGACGAGGAAGTGACGGCGTCGGTTGACGTCTATTCATTGGCGTGCGTCCTCTACGAGGCGCTGACCGGTGACAAGCCGTTCCCAGCGCACAGCGCCCAGCAGGTCATTGGGGCGCACATCTCGTCGCCACCTCCACGACCGAGCGCCGTAAATCGACGAGTTCCCGCGGCCTTCGACGAGGTCATCGCGCGCGGCATGGCAAAGTGCCCCGATGACCGCTACGGGAGTGCCGGCGCCCTGGGGCGCGCCGCCAAGCGGGCTCTGTCCGCAGAACCATCCGGACCGCCCCTCGCGGACACGCTGCTTGCGCCCCGATACATCAACGGGCCTCCCAGCTCTCCGCCGTTCAATGCGCAATACGTTTATCCCGCAACGGGTCCGACGCCGATCCCTGGCACCGGCCAAGGACGCTCACGACAATTCATCGTGGGGGTCTCTATCGGGATAGCGGTGGCCTTGGTGGGCGGCGTCGGGGTGGTCATCGGACTACTCGCGCACCGCGACTCCAACGACTCGGAGTCCCCCACCTCTTCGGTGGTGCCCTACACCAACCCGGTACCCACCTCG
Source organism: Mycobacterium paraseoulense (assembly GCF_010731655.1). Taxonomy (NCBI): domain Bacteria; kingdom Bacillati; phylum Actinomycetota; class Actinomycetes; order Mycobacteriales; family Mycobacteriaceae; genus Mycobacterium; species Mycobacterium paraseoulense. The sequence continues at coordinate 1,426,405 of NZ_AP022619.1, forward strand.
TATCCGGCGGAGTCGTCCTCGACGTTAAGGCCAAGCCAGCGATCCACCACCGCGAACCCTGCACCACAAGATCCCGCGCAAGAGCTGCGTCAGATCGCAAGTGACGACCGCCCCTGGGTGAGCGCGCGACTCGCAGACCACTGGGTGCCGCAACTCAGTTCCAAGCGTCCAGGGGTCTTCGACAACGGCCACGTGTGGGACAACGCGATGACACTCCAAGAGCATCTTCAGTTGAGGCAGCGATACCCCAACGTGAAGCTCCTTTGGTCGGGCGACTGGTCGACATTCTCAGCGCCGGACTTCTGGGTGACGGTCGCCGGTATCACGTTCGCGGACTCCGCGGGCGCACTGGCGTGGTGCAGGGTACAAGGATTCGACCGGGACCACTGCGCGGCCAAGATCGTCAGCACGACACATCCGGTCGAGGGCAGTACGGCGTACAACTGATTCATAAACCAGGCGTAACGGCCCGGAGTTCGTGGGGCACGCCGTGCATGACTGGTGCCGATTCCACAGTGCTGGCTCACTTTTCATCGATCCAGGGTCGCCGTGGCAGAACGCCTGGATCGAGTCGTTCAACGGCCGGCTGCGTGACGAATTGCTAGCCTGAGATCGTGCTGGCCATTCCGACCCTCAAGTTCAGCTATGGCAATCTGCTGCTCGCGCGCCTTCACGAGCTTGGCTCGGCCAGTATCGAAGAACTCCTGGGCGACCATACAACGCAACTCTTCAAGTCTGGGCAGTCAGTTGAGAACCCCAAAGCGCGGGCCAGTGATTGTCTCCGGTTCGCGCGAATGCTTGATCTGTTGGTGGAGGACGCGCGCAGGTTCAAGCTGACCGCATCAGGTATCACGTACGCCGAAAACGTTGACCCCGCCAATCCTTGGATTGTCGATGAGGCCCAGGCCGGCGTCCTTCGTGACCAGCTGTCTGGTAGCGCTGAGCTGGCTGACGACGCCCGAATCGCTCTTCAAATTGTGCGTGACATCACCGCCGGCTGGTCCAATGACGATCTCGGGCGCGCGCTAGCGGAGCATTCGAATTCCGACCAATGGCAATCGGACCGAACCTTCGAATCGCAAGGTGCCCGCTACCGAGAACTTCTCCGTGAGAGCGGTCTCATCGATCGAAAAGGTGAACTCACCGAGCAAGGGGTCACCTTCCTCGGACGACAGGCTTCGGTCTGGTGGGTGAATCAAAACGTCACTTACGCGAAAGAACGCGATGGCGGGTTCCTTTGGGCGCCAATGGTGGATAAGGCTGGCCGACCGCAATACCACTGGGACACCATGGATGAGGTTCGCCTCCTGCGGATTCGGATGTGCTGCTCGGTTTCGTCCGAAATGTTGAGCACCTTCGACGGATAGAACGGTTGCAGCAGTACAACATTCGTGCGGGAGATCGGGTTGGCGCCGTCGAAATCGGTGGGCGAGAACTTGGCGCCAAGCTTCTCATCTTGTACGAGAACCGGAACGGCTCCCTCCATGTGGCTCGCGTAGCAAAGGTAACGCGCTGGCGGCCAGCGACGGCAGGCGATTTGTTGGCCACCGGGTACCCGAGCCCTCGCGGTGACATCTACTTCCTTGCCGATCTTGAGTTCGTCGAACATCTGCCTACGTGGGCCGGCTCCATCGACCTCGAGCGTCTCACATCGAAGGTCCGTGACGGGGCGCCAATTGTCTCGACCTGGTGGGACGTCGTCCGAGCAGCGTCGAACGTCAAACCTTGAGCCGATGGGCGACCTAGGCGGCTCGACGCCCGTTGACACGTCACACCCTTGCGGGCACTCGCGCCTTCGCGCATGTCCGCTCGTGCCGGAGCGCGGCGAAGGCGGTGATCGATGCCCACGTTGGCGTGTTGCAAGAGTCGTTCAAAACTACACGGCAATAACCTGGCTAAGGCCGAGGCGGAAGCGCGGACAGCCACCCGTCCGAAAGCAACTCCAGCAGCTGCCCATCAGGATCGCGAATCATCGCCATCGCCTCGGTCACCGTCCCGTCCACCACCGCTCCCCCAAACTCCGCCACTCGAGCCAACGCCCCAGCAAGATCAGACACCGAAAACGAAATATGCGTCAGCCCAACCTGATCCATGACGCGCTCCCCGCCAACATGAACCTGACGCTTCGAATAGTCCATCAGTTCGAGCACAAACCCGTCGCGCACCAAGTAGGTCGCGTGCACCCCGAGCGGCTCCGGCAGCTGCACCAGCTTGGCGGTGGGACCGTCGGGCGGATCGAGCTCCCACCAGAACTGGAACCCGAGCACATTTTCGTAGAACCGCCGCGACCGCTCACGATCGGAGACACACAATCCGACGTGGTTGAAGGTCGTCCGGTGACTACTCATCGCGGCCTTTCTCGCAGAACCGACGAGCGTAATAATGCAAAGATAGTGCAGATAGCCGAGCGCTCGGCACGGTGGAGGACGGACCAGATGACAACCCGACCCGACGTCACCGACGACGCCATCGTCGACTTCGACCACCACTCCGACGCGTTCAACCTCAACGAGCTGGCCATCAACGCCGAGCTGAGACAAAAATGCCCCGTCGCCTGGAACGAGAACTACGGCGGCTTCTGGTTCCTCAGCAGCTACGACGCGGTCAGCCGCACGGCCAGGGACGGCGACACCTTCGCCCACAAATACGAGCCCCACGCCGCGGACGGCGTCGACTACCAGGGCGAGATGGGCGTCCCGCGCCCGGAAGGCCAGCCGGCCCTGGGCATCGGCGAGGTCGACGGCCCCTACCACCAGGCCCTCCGACACGCGCTGGCCCCGTTCTTCTCCCCCGGCGCCGTCCAGAAACTCAAGCCGTTCATGGAACACAAAGCCCATGAGTTCCTCGACCAAAAGATCGAAGACGGGCAGATGGACCTCGTCCTCGACTACGCCAGCCCGGTCCCGGCCATCCTCACCATGAAGCTGATGGGCCTGCCCCTCGACAACTGGCACCTGTATGCCAACCTTTTCCACTCCGTCATGGCCGTCCCTCAGGACAGCCCGCAGTACCTCGAGGCCATCGCCAAAGTCCCGAACATGATGCAAGAGGTCCTCGAGTACGCGGCCACCAGACGGGCCAAGCCCGACGAAGACCTGACCAGCTTCCTCATCCAGTTCGAGTTCGAGGGCCAGCGTCTCACCGACGAACAGCTGCTCAACATCCTGTGGAACCTCATCGGCGGCGGCGTCGACACCACCACCTCCCAAACCGCGCTCACGCTCCACCACCTGGGCACCCACCCGGCCCTCAGGCAACAACTCATCGACCACCCCGAGCTCTACCGCACCGCCACCGACGAATTCCTGCGCTACTTCTCGGTCAACCAAACCCTCAGCCGCACAGTCACTCACGACGTCGAACTCGACGGCCAACACCTGAGAAAGAACGACAGAGTCGTCATCAGCTGGCTCTCGGCCAACCACGACGAAAAGGAATTCGCAAACCCCGACGAGATCATCCTGAACCGCGCGCCCAACCGGCACGTCGCGTTCGGACTTGGGCCGCACCGCTGCATCGGCTCACACCTGGCGCGGCTGATGTCCGAGGTCATGGTGAAAGCCGTCCTCGACCGCATCCCCGACTACCAGGTCGACCTCGACAACGTCCACCAATACCTCGGCAATCCGAGCATGACCGGCCTGGGCACACTGCCGGTCACCTTCACCCCCGGTGCGAAGCGAGACTAGATGCCTGCCAACCCGATGACGCACATGCTGGGTCCGTTCGCCCGCACCGGCGGCTTCTACGCCCGCTCCTGGGGCACCTACCTGGATCGTCAGCCCGACGAGCTACCGGTCGCCCGGCCCACCATCGCGCTCGCGGCGCAGGCATTCCGCGACGAAATCCTGCTGAGCGGCTTCAGCCTGCTGCGCCGAGCGCCCGACGCCGAAACGCTCGACCGCATCGACAGCGAAGTGCTTGCCGCACAAGACTTCTACAAAGACAAGGGCTGGCTCGACAACCCCGAGGGATTCTTCGCCCCACCCCCACCCCTCACCGACGTGATGGTCAAACGCGTCAGCAGCATGGGGCGCAACTACGAGCGGCTGTCCTTCGACAGCGACTACGCGCCCCTCGACGGCGAACCCGGCCGGGAACGCTGGCTCAGCTATTCCGGCAACAAGCGCGAATACGCCCTGATGTTCCGGCACCGCCGGCCGCGGCCCTGGCTGGTCTGCATCCACGGCGCCGAGATGGGCCGGGCCGCGCTCGACCCCATGCTGTTTCATGCCTGGCACCTGTACCGGGACCTCGACCTGAACGTCGTGCTTCCCGTGCTTCCCCTGCACGGCCCACGGGCAAGCGGACCGAAGTTCCCCAGTGAGGACGTGCTCGACGACGTCCACGGCGCCGCCCAGGCGGTCTGGGACATCCGGCGCCTCATCGCCTGGATCCGCGCGCAGCAGCCCGACGCCGCGATCGGGGTCAACGGCATCTCGCTCGGCGGTCTGATCTCGTCGCTGGTCGCCAGTCTCGACGACGACCTCACCTGCGCGATCCTGGGCGTGCCGGCCGTCGACCTGGTGAATCTGGTCGGCCGCCACGCCGGCCTCAGCGGCCACGCCGCCCTGCGCCACACGATGAACTCGGCCAAGCCCCTCGGCCGGATGATCTCGCCGCTGGCGCTGACCCCACGCGTGCCGAAAGAGGGCCGCTTCATCTATGCCGGGCTCGCCGACCGGTTGGTGCACCCGCGCGACCAGGTCACCCGACTCTGGGAGCACTGGGGCAAACCCGAAATCCAGTGGTACCCAGGCGGTCACACCGGATTCTTCCGTTCGCGGCCGGTGCAGCGCTTCATCGACGCCGCGCTCGTGCAGTCGGGGCTGGCCGACAAGAGATGACGGCCTCCTACCTGCGCTGGATAGCGACGAATACGGCCAAGCCGCTCGTCCATGCGTATCGGCGCACCGGTGCCGACGTGCCCTTCGGCGATCCGGTTCCTTCGCACGGGACCGAGATGGAGGGCTGGTTCTGGCGCCTCACCGATGCCGCCTCGGGTCGGGTCGTCGTCGCGCTGTGCAGCGTGAACAGGCACCCGGCTGGCGACTGGGCGACCGTCGCGGTCGCTCTGCATCCCGGCGGCATGGTGCGCTCCGCGGCCATGGACGGTGCCCACGCCGAATCGTCCACGTTCTCCGTGCACGCTGGGAATTTTCCCGACTGCCATTTGGCGGCGAGCCTCGATCGGCTCCAGATCGACCTGGGCGGCGTCCGCCTAGACCTGCATTTCGCCGATCCCTTCAAGTGGCCCAAGGCCTTTGGTGGAGGCGGCGGCTTCTCTTCGGTCCCGTTTCTCAACCAATACTGGCATCCCTACCGTCTTGGCGGAAAAGCCACCGGCACAGTCGAATTCGGCGGAGACACCTGGTCGTTCAGTGATGCCCGGCTCTATACGGAACGCAACTGGGGCGCGGGCTTCCCCGAGCGCTGGTGGTGGGGTCAGGCGCACGATTTCGGCGACGCCGACGTCTCGGTCGCGTTCTCGGGGGGCCTTCTTCAGCTCGGCCCAATCCGCAGGGACGTCACCGGAGTCGTCGTGCGTCTCGGTGACCGCGTCATCCGGGTAACCCCGCCGGCGCCCGTACGCTCGGACGTCGGCGACGGACACTGGGCCGTGTCGGCACGCACACTGCGCTACCACATCGAGCTGGACGGAGACGGCACCGGCGCGGATCCGCACGTCTTACCGGTGCCGCTGCCCGCGCAGCGGCGCAACATCGACACCGACTTCGAGCACCTCGCCGGCCGATTGCATTGCCGGGTGCGGGAATACGGCCGAGTGGTGTTCGACGGCACCTGCGAGCTGGCCGGCCTGGAGATCGGCAGCCGGCCGGCCTAGATGATCACGACCCCGTCGCGTACTGCAACACGGGCTCCGACGAATCGACGTGCCCAAAGCTGATGATCCGCAACCGATCCGGGCGCACCTCGTAGCGCACGCCATTGACCGGGTTGGTGACATCGAACCCGTCCCCGACGCGCTCGGCGTTGGACAGCTCGATGTGCGCGCCGTCGCGGATCCGTTCACCGCGGTAGTAGTAACTGCCGCTGAGGTTTTCACACACCACCGCCAGTGACTTGGCGGTGCGCACCACGGCTGCCGGCGGGTTGCCCGGGTCGCAGCGCGCCGGCTCGCCGACGAACCCCAGCCCGTCGGCGCCCCGCACGAGAGCCGACAGCGTCGGCGTCTTCGGCGGCGCGCTCGACGGCGCCGGCGAGGCATTCGAAGGCTGCGGCGGCCGCGCACCATGGTCGACAAACGCCGACACCAGCGCCACGATCAGCCCGGCGAGCACCAGCAGCACCGCCGCCGCGGTCACCACGAACGCCCCCCGGCCGCCGACGGGCCAACCCTCCGGCCGCGACGGCCGCGGCGGCCGCGAAGGTCGCGGCGGCTCGGCGGGCGGATACGGGCTGAAGCCGGTGTCGTCGGGATTGGGATAGACCGCCTCAAAGGGCCGGGTGCGCAGCGGCCCCGCCCCGGCGCCGACCGCGACCGGCTCGTAGACCTCGGACACGGCCTCGCTGGCCGCCCGGGCGAGTTCGCCCGCGGACGCGAACCGCGCCGAGCGCTGTTTGGCCATGCCGCGGGCGATGACGTCGTCGAAGGCCCGGCCGATACCGCGGCGCATGATGCTGGGCCGCGGCGCCGGCGACAACAGGTGCGCGCTCCTCAGCTCCGCCGGGTCGGCGCCCTCGAACGGCGGCTGACCGGTGAGGCACTCGTAGAGCAGGCACGCAAGCGAGTAGACGTCGGTCTGCGGCCCGACCCGGCCGGTGGTGAAGCGTTCCGGCGCCATATACGCACGAGAAGCGTCGCCGTGCGCCACCCCGAAGTCGGCGAGGTACGCGAAGTGATCCGGGGTGAGCAGCACGTTCTCGGGCCGGACGCCCAGGTGGACCAACCCGGCGGCGTGCGCGGCGTCCAGCGCCCGCGCCACCTGCCCGACGATCGACGCGGCCCGCGGCGGCTCCAGCGGCCCCCGCTCGCGCAGCAGGTCCTCGAGGCTGCCGCCCTCGACCAGGTGCATGTCGACGAACGACACGCCGTCGATCTCGCCATAGTCGTGCACCGGGATGACGTGGGGCTCCGGTAGCCGGGACGCGATCGCGTACTCCCGACGAAAGCGTTGCTGGAAGCCGGTTTCGGCGGCCATCTCGGCAGGCAGCAGCTTGAGGGCGACCGTGCGGTCCTTAACCGTGTCGTACGCCCGATAGACCTCGCCCGTCGCGCCCGTCCCGATCAGCGAGCGCAGCTCGTAGGGCCCGAGGCGGGTGCGGAGCCGCGAGGTCAATGGGCAAATCCTTTCGGTGCGTCGAACAGGTCCAGCCCGCCGGGTTCCCAAATCCGCCGCCGACCTAACGTGCGCCGGCTCACGCGTGCGGCGGCACCGGGCACCAGAACAGGCCGCAGTTGAAGTTCGGCGGGCCGGCCGGCGCCCGCGGCGTGGCGTTGATCGGGCCGCTCGGCCACCCGTAGACCGCGCCGGTGTCGGCGTCGATGACCCCGCGGTAGTCGTAGTAATAGAGGTGGCACACGCCCACGTCCCAGCTGATGAAGTTGTCCGGGACGCGCTCGCCTGGGCACCACTTGCCACAGGTATGCCCGGCCGGGCAGTTGCCGCCGACGTGGCCATAGGGGTCGGCCTGCGCGACACCCGCGGCCAGCCCCACCCCGATGCCGGCGGTCAGCAACGCGCCGGCCACCCACTTCTTGTTCATGTCGCAAGCACACACCGGCCGGCCGACTACCGATCCCATATCGACGTCAGCGCCCGTGCCCGCCCTTGTGCTTGTTGCCGGGGTGCGGCGGCGGCGCGGGCCCGTGGCGCACGCTGCGCTCATCGGCCGAACTACTGCCCGCCTTGCAGCGACTCGGCCAGTCTTTCGCCGTCGGGTGTCAATTGGAGCCAGACCGCCAAATCCCAGAGCGTGGGCTCGTCGTAGTGGCCGACGAAAAGGTCGCGGAGGCGATCCATGGCGGCATCGATCGAGAGATCCCAAGGCACCACTCGTTCATCGGAAGCGCCGAGTATGTCTCCGATCTTCATGAGGCCGTCGTCGAGCAGGGATCGAATCGTCCGCAGCACCAGTTCCTGCTGCGCAGCGACAGTGTCGGCGAGTTGTTCGCGTCTCATGACGGATGTGACGTGCGCCATTGGCAGACAGTTTCCCACGGCATCGAATAACAGCCGCCTACGTAAACGATCCTGTGCGTTGCGCTCGGCTTCGTCGTGACCAAGACGCCGGTCATCGGGTTGTGTCACGGTGTCTCCATTGTCACAGCTGGTAGTCGTCGGCCTCGGTCGTCATTCGCGTGGCCCTTCGAATTCTTCGGGGATCTCGCCTAGCAACGGCCACTTGTGGTCCAAGGTGTGCGGGATATGGATGGGGTGAGGACCGGTAGCGGGTGAATTAGGTGGCAGCCCGCCGAAACCTGGCATTGGTCCCCACCCTCCGGGGTGCCGCACAGCGCGAGCGTAGGCCGCACGTCACGCGCCTGCCAGTCACTCAGACGCCCCTGGTACCCGGCAAGAAATCAACACCCAAAACGTGGCGGTTATCTCGCCGTTGGATGAAGCGTTTTCAAGTCAGCGCCCGTGCCCGCCCTTGTGCTTGTTGCCGGGGTGCGGCGGCGGAGCCGGCGGCTCCGCCTGTTCGATCGTCGTGGTGGGCGTGGTGGTGGTCGTCGTGGGCGGGGGCACGGGCGTGGTCGTGGTGTTGACCGGCGTCGGCGGCGGCGCCGAGAACGGCGGGTCGATCGCGAACAGGAGCAGGGCCAGCAGGATGGCCGCGACCATCGCCGCCACCCACCACTTGCGCCGCGGCGTGGCCGGCTCCGGCGGCGCGCCCACGTACGTGTAGGTCATCGGCGCGACGACCGGGGCGTCCATCACCAACGTCGGCGGGCGCACGGGGCTGGGCTGGGGGTGGTTGCCCGCGAGCGCGGCGCGCATCGCGCCGGCCTGGTCGAACCGCCAGGCGGGATCGCGCGCCATCGCCCGTTCGATCGCGGGGGCCAGGGGCGGTGGCACGTCCGGGCGCAGCGCGGCAACCGGAGGCGGCGACTCGTGCAGGATCGCGTGCGCCAGCGGACCCAAGTCCTCCTGCGGGAACGGCCGACGCCCGGTCAGCGCCTCATAACCCACCACGCCGACGGCATACAGGTCGTCGGCGACCGTGGCCGGCTTGGACGTCAGCCGCTCGGGACTCAGATAGGCCATGCTGCCGACCACTTCGCCCGTCCTGGTGTAGGCGGCGCCGGACGTCTTGGCGATGCCGAAATCGGCGAGCTTGGGTTCGCCGGTGGCGGTGAACAGGATGTTGCCCGGCTTGACATCGCGGTGCAGGATGCCGGCGTGATGCGCCTCGGCCAGCGCGTCCAGGACGCCGACGAGGACGGCGTGCACGAACGCCGGGGGCAGCGGCCCGCGGGCGATGTGGTCGGCCAGCGACACGCCCGGCAGCCGCTCCATGACGATGAACGGCAACCCGTGATGCTCGCCGACGTCGTGGACCACCACGACGTGCCGACCCGTCAGCCGCGCGGCCGCGCGCGCCTCCGCGTCGAACCGCAAGCGGCTGTCCGGCCGGTCGGCCACTCCCGGATAGAGGAGTTTGATAGCGACGGGCCGGTTCAGCTTCCGATCCCAACCGTCACGCACCTCGGCCATCGCACCCTGGCCCAGGACCCCGCGCAGTTCGTACCGACCGTCGCCAAGGCGCCCGCCCGGCACCACAAGCACTCCGTCACTGCCCTGGCCGCGGTAAGGCTGAGTTCCTGGGAGGTCCGTGTCGATCTCCTGTCGGAAAGCTGACTGCCCTGCTGGTTCCGAATAACCACACGCCCGCAGATCGAAACGCCGACGGGCGGTCAACAACGGGAGACCACGTCATCCGCGCGGTTTCTGCACCGCCCCCGCGTACTCGCCGACGAAGCCGTTCCTCAACCACCACCTGGGCTCGGTGTACTCGAAGATGTCCTCGCCGAGCGCGCGATCGCGTACCGACCTCTTGACGGGAAACGGGTTCATCCCCGTCTTGTACTCGACCCCGACCATGGCGGGGGCGTCCGGCCGGCCCCGCCTGGGCAGCGCCTCGAAACCGGCCTGGGCAAGCATGGTGTTCAATTCGGCGGGGCGAGGGAACCGGCGAAAGTCGTGGTTGGGCTTGTGCAGACCGAACACGAACAGCGGCCCGACGGTCACGAAACAAAGCCAGGTGCACAGGTTGCGATCCGGTGCGACGTAGAACATCCGCCCGCCCGGCTTCAGCGCGCGAAACACGCTGTCCATCAGGCGGCGGTGCTCGGTGCAGTGGTCCAGCACGCCGTGCAGGTAGACCAGGTCGAATCGATTGTCCCCCAACACCTCCGGGTTACGCGCGTCCCCGACGACGAAGGTCACCCCGGCCTGGCCGGCAAAACGCTTGCGGGCCGCGTCGATCGACTTGTAGTCGACATCGACGCCCACGATGTCCCATTGGCCCAACTCCGGAAATCTTTCGAGCAATCCTCCGATCGCCCCACCACCGCCGCAGCCGACCACGGCCATCCTGGGGCGCCGATCGCCTATCGACGGGAGGTAGTGGCGCAGGAACTCCCATGCGGCGTAGTCGATCTCGCCGACGAGCTCGGCGGTGAACCGCCACTGGTCGCTGACCTCGGCGTTGGAGAAGTAACGCACCCCGCGCTCGATCGTGCCGTTGCTGATCCGCATCAGCACCCGATCGATCATCGAATAGCGGTACTCGGGCTCGCCCGTCGCATCGTTGGCCCATTCCCGCTCGAGGAACTCGAAGAAGCGTCGCTCCTCGGGTTCGATCGGCGGCTCCCACGACGGGGCGTGCCCGAGCACGCGTTCCCGAATCCACGAGTCGATCACGCGGGTGTAGACGATCGTGTCGAACAGCATGAGCTGATGGCCGCCACCGGGCATCATGAAGAAATCCTTGGTCCCGCCGATCCGCTCGAAGCACGCTCGGCAGTGCTCGGCGCCGACGACATCGTCGTGCTCCCCGCAGGTGATCAGGACGGGCTTTGTGTTGGCGGCGGCGGGTTTTGGCGGCACGTAGTTGAACACCGAGTGGTAGCTCTTGAGCCCGTACCGCCAGACGTAGAACGGGTCTTTCTTCTTGGCGTCGAGCAGCCCGGGGTCTTCCTGGTAGGCGGCCTTGAAGTCGATCACCCGCCGCAGCGGCACCCGCAGCCGATCACCGATCGCCTCGGCCGCCCACTTCGCCGGGCGCGATTGGAACAGCCGGATCGCCGGGCTCATCGGCGCCTCGTGGTTCAACAAGATGTTCATGCACACACCGGCGGTCACGTCCGGGCACGCGTCGAGCGCATGGAATGCGACTTCCCCACCCTGGCTGGCACCGTGCAGGACGACGGGCAGTGAAGTGCGCCGCGCCGCGTAATCGGTGACCGCCCTGGTGTCTTCGAGGAAGGCGTCGAAGCTGAACACGCCGGGCGCGCCTTCGGTGCGGCCGTGCCCGGTCAGGTCGAACGAATAGACGGCCGCACGATAATTGCGGCGCATGTGCTCGGCGAACGCGTCGTAGCTCTCGCTGTTGCCGGCGGTGCCGTGCACCAGCACCAAGACGTAGTCGGCGTGGTGATTGTCGTAGCGGCGCACGAAGATCCGTTTACCGCCGGATCCGGTCACCGTGTCTTGGACCATCGGCGGCACTGCCTGATCGGTGATGTTTGTCATCGCCTGGGTTCCAATCCTTCGGTGATGCGGGCGGCGAGCATCTGGGCGAACACGTCGAAGTCGCGATGGAAGCCCGACGTGTCCGAAACGAACGGGCGCTGCATGGACATGCCCAGCAGGACGGTTTCGAAGAGACGCACCGACTCGTCGATCAAGCGCTGCGGCACATCGTCACCGGCGATATGGCGAAGCGCCCCGGCGAGCTGCCGACGCTGCGTATCGCGATAGTCGACATACGCGGTGCGTAAAAACTCGTTGTGGTTGGCCGCCGCGGCAAACTCCACCATGAACGTGACCGCGTCGACGTTGTCGATGAACAGGGCGTACATCAGATTGGCCGCCTCGGTCAGATCATCACGCACCGACGCCCCGCGCGGCAGTTGGGCGGAGGCCGTGGCGAACAATCGCTTGGCCATGTCGTCGATCGCCGCCTGGAAGAGTTTTTCCTTCGTCTCGAAGTGATAGTGCAGCAGCGTCTGCGAGACGCCGGCCTTGGTCGAGATCAGCTTCATCGAGGACTTTTCGTAGCCGTACGCGCAGAAGCACTGGATCGTCTTCTGCAGGATTCGCTGTCGGGCGTCACCGGCGGTGGCCGCGGGGCCGGCGGGCTCCTCTGGCTTGGACACTGTCGCGGTCAACGTCGCCTCGTCTCTTCACGTCCGCTTTCGGTCACAATACTGCCTGATCGATCAGTCAGGCAAGGGTGGGCGCGATACGCTAGGGATCGATGCGACCCAAGATCACCTTGACCTTCGACAACGGCCCGACACCCGGCGTCACGGATCAGGTTCTCGACACCCTCGCCCAGCGTCAGATGCCCGCCATCTTCTTCGTCGTCGGCGAGAATGTCCGCTCGCCGGCGGGACATCGGTTACTCGAGCGGGCCGTGCGTGCGGGGCACCGGATCGGCAATCACTCCTTCACCCACGGCCGCCCCCTCGGCGAGCTCTCCCCGGCGCAGACCATCGACGAAATCCTCAGCACACAACAGCTTTTGGACGATTTCGGCAATACCGATCGCTACTTCAGGCCGTGGGGAACGGAAGGCGCACTCGAACGGCGCTGCCTAAATCCGACGGCGGTCGACTACCTCCTCGCGCAGAAGTACACCTGCGTCCTGTGGAACAGCGTCCCGCGCGACTGGGCCGACCCCGACGGATGGGTCAGCCGGGCGCTCGCCGATACCCGCAACCAGCAGCACACCGTGGTCGTACTGCACGACCTGCCCACCGGCGCGATGGAGCGTCTACCAGGTTTTCTCGATCAACTCAGCGATTCCGGTCTCGAGGTCACCACCGACCTCCCCGACGACTGTGTGCCGATCCTCCGCGGTGAGATGCGCACACCCGTCGATCACCTCACGGCGGTTTGAGGCGGCCCAAGCGGCGCTAAGGTGAATCGCACGGTGAGAAAGTGGGACCAATGAGCGACATGACGGCGCGGTTCTCCGAGATCGTCGGCCGGCACAACCTGCTGACCGGCGACGCCATCCCCGAGGACTACTGGCACGACGAGGTGTTGACCAAGCCGGCGCAACGGCCGGCTTATGTCGCCAAACCGGCCACCGCGGAAGCCGTTTCGCAGCTGCTGAAGGCCGCCTCGGACAACAAGATCCCGGTGACGGCCCGCGGGTCCGGCACCGGCCTCTCCGGAGCGGCGATCCCCCGGGCCGACGGGCTGCTCATCTCCTTCGAGCGCATGAGCGGCGTCCTCGAGGTCGACACCACCAACCAGGTCGCCGTCGTCCAACCCGGCGTCACCCTCACCGAGCTGGACGCGGCGACGGCCGACGCCGGCCTGCGCTACATGGTTCACCCGGGCGAGATGTCCTCCAGCGTCGGCGGCAACGTCGGCACCAACGCCGGCGGCATGAACGCGGTCAAGTACGGCATCGCCCGCCACAACGTGCTCGGGCTGCAGGCGGCGCTGCCGACCGGCGAGCTCATCCGTACCGGCGGCAAGATCGCCAAGGTCTCCACCGGATACGACCTCACCCAGCTCATCGTCGGCTCCGAGGGCACGCTGGCCCTGGCCACCGAGGTGACCGTCAAACTGCACCCGCGGCTCGACCACAGCGCCGCCGTGCTGGCCCCGTTCGCCGACTTCGACCAGGTCATGACGGCGGTGCCCAAGATCGTGGGCAGCGGCCTCGCACCCTACATCCTGGAGTACATCGACAACGTGACGATGGCCGCGCTCGTCCACACCCAGAACCTCGAGCTCGGCGTCCCCGACAGCGTCCGCGACAGCTGCGACGCCTATCTGGTTGTGGCGCTTGAGAACCGGACCGCCGACCGGCTGGACGAGGACGTCGAGAAGGCGGGCGAACTGCTGGCCGAGCTGGGCGCCGTCGATGCCTACGTGCTGGAAGGGGGTTCGGCGCGCAAGCTGATCGAGGCGCGGGAGAAGGCGTTCTGGACGCTGAAGGCCGTCGGCGCCGACGACCTCATCGACACCGTGGTGCCGCGCGGCGCGATGCCGAAATTCCTGTCCGCCGCGCGTGGTCTGGCGGCGGCAGCGGGCGGCGGAGCGGCGGGCTGCGGACACGCCGGCGACGGCAACGTGCACCTGGCCATCTTCTGCAAGGACCCGGCCACCCGCAAGAAGCTGATGACCGACATCTTCGCGCTGGCAATGGAATTGGGCGGCGCGATCTCCGGCGAACACGGCCTGGGCCGCGCCAAGACCCCGTACTTCCTCGAGCTGGAGGACCCGGTCAAGGTCGACCTCATGCGCCGCATCAAGCAGAGCTTCGACCCCGCGGGCATCCTCAACCCCGACGTCGTCTTTGCGGCGGACGCCTAGCCGACCACGGGGAAGCGGCGTTGGGCGGCAAGCTCTTTGAGTCCCCTGCGCATCACCCACCGCACGTGCGCGTCGAGCTGCTTGACGTCGGAGACCTCGGCGAGCCGGGCGATGTCGATGGGGGGCAACACCTCGGTGACGATCTTGGTGGGCAGCGGCATGTTGACCGGCGCCACGATGCTGAGCCCGAAGGGGAAACCGAACGATATCGGCAGGATGTCCGTGCGGAAGAGCTTGCGCTCCAACTTGGTCAACCCCAGCGCACGTGCCAGCCATCTGCCGCGGGTCAGGAACAACTGGCTTTCCTGGCCGCCGATGGAGACGGCGGGCACGATCGGGACGTTGGCCTCCAAGGCAGTGGTGATGTAGCCGGTTCGCCCGCCGAAGTCGATGGCGGTCTCCTGCAAGGTCGACCGGTAGACGTCGAAGTCGCCGCCCGGGAAGACCAGCACGACCGCACCGGCGGCCAACGCCTTGGCGGCGTTCTCGCGCGTCGCCCGAATCACTCCGGTGCGCCGCAAGAAGTCACCGGCGGGCCCGGCGAAGATGGTGTCGAACCCCAGCGCGTAGAGCGGGCGGTCGTAGCCGAACCGGTCGTAGTAGTCGACCGCGAACACCGAGAGGTCGAACGACGTGAGACCGCCGGAATGATTCCCCACCACCAGCGACGGTCCGTCCGGGATGTTGTCCAGGCGCCGCACCTCGGAGCGGAAATAGTGCTTGACGATCGGGCGGGTCAGCGCGACGACGTGTTCGGTCAGACCGCGGTCCCATTTGTCGACGTCGGTCGAATCCATGCGGCTGTCGCTCATGTCGTCCTCGCTCGTCGTTGAGCGTGAACCGATGCTACGCCGCCGGTCGTGCGACGACACGGGTTTTGATTGTCGCTATGAGGCGGGCACTTTGGATGCCTCCCGTTCCAGCGACGCCTGTGGTCCCTGTGACTCAAGTCGCCGACGGGCTCACATCCCGAAGTGCGCGCGACCCACCGCCGCGACGGCATCGGGCGGCCCGCTCACCTCGACCTCCGCCACGCCGACGCGGCCGAAGAGATACAGCAGTAGCTCTCCCGGTGGACCGCTCAGGGAAGCCACCGGCGAGCCCCGCAAAACCGTCACCCGCTCGCCGGTGCCGACCCACTCGACCGCAAGCCCGCAGCCGTCGAGCCGCCGACTCAGAAACCCACCCCCGCGGCGAACGTTCCGCCATAACGCCGCGTCCAGCTCGGGCGTCAGACCGCGTGGCCCGAGCCCATTCGCCCGGCGAAGGTCCTCGTGGTGAACGAAGAACTCGTTGACGTTCGCCAGCGCGCGGACCCATCCGATGCGGAAGAACCCGATCGGTGGGCCGGACCGGATCCGTGCGACGAGCGACGCGAAATCCTCGCGCCGGGCCAATGCGGCCCGCCGCCGCTCGGCGAACCGCTGAAAACGGCCCGGCAGCACCAGGCACGGTCCGGCGACGAGATCGTGTTCACGCAGCACGAGATGCGCTGCAAGATCGGCAGCGGTCCAACCCTCGATCAGCGTGGGTGCGGAGGGCCCCAGCTCGTCGAACAGGGAGCAGAGCGCAAGGCGCTCCTGCGCATCGAGGGCCGGCCGGGACATCGCTCAAGGGTAGGCCCAAAACCTAAGCGGCGGAGTCGGTATCGCTTCCGGGAATCTCGGTGGCGTCGCCCTGTGCGGCGGCGCTGGAGGCTTCGTGTTCGGCCAGCCAGCGTTCGGCGTCGATCGCCGCCGAGCAGCCGCTGCCGGCGGCCGTGATGGCCTGACGGTAGGTGCGGTCGACCAGGTCGCCGGCGGCGAACACCCCCTCGATCGAGGTGGCCGTGGTGCGGCCCTGCACCAGGACGTAGCCGTCGGGGTCGGTGTCCACGACATCACGCACCAGCGCCGAGCGCGGGTCGTGCCCGATCGCCACGAACACCCCCGTGACCGGCAGGGTCGATTCCTTGCCGGTGACGGTGTCGCGCACCCGCAACCCACGGACGGTGTCGCCACCCTCCACGGCCAGCACGGCCGCATTCGTCAGGATGGTGATCTTGTCGTCGGCCCGCGCCCGCTCGAGCATGATCCGCGAGGCGCGGAACTCCTCGCGGCGGTGCACCAGCGTGACGCTGCGGGCAAACCGGGTCAGAAAGGTCGCTTCCTCCATCGCCGAATCTCCCCCACCGATCACCGCGATGTCCTGGTCGCGGAAGAAAAATCCATCACACGTGGCACACGAGCTGACCCCGCGGCCCAGCAGCTCCTGCTCACCCGGCACCCCCAGATAGCGGGCCGCCGCGCCCATGGCCAAGATCACCGCTCGCCCCCGCACCGTCTCGCCCTCGGCCGTCGTCACCGACTTCACCGGGCCCTGCAGACAGACCGACTCGACGTCTTCCATCCGCAAATCGGCCCCGAACCGCAGCGCCTGCTCGCGCATCTGATCCATCAACTCCGGGCCCGTGATGCCCTCGCGGAAACCGGGGAAGTTCTCCACCTCGGTCGTGGTCATCAACGCGCCACCAAACGACGTCCCCTCGAACACCACGGGCGCCAACTGCGCCCGCGCGGCATACAACGCCGCGGTGTACCCCGCGGGACCCGAACCAATGACGATGACATCGCGGACATCGGAGGCAGTCATCAGGAACCTTTCAGTCAGTGTCCAACAGGGGCCCACCCTACTGGTGATCGCTGACCGTCTCATGTGAAGGCGGGTGCGATCGGCCTTACGACGCACGGACTCTAGCGAAGCGACTCGCGAGATCGTCTGCGGCACAACATATCTCAGATCGTCTTGCCAGGCCATGTTTGCCAAACAACCCGGGATTACCAAACTTGGAAAAGCGGGAATCTCAATGGCGGGTAACGCATTTAAAGTGAAGCGGAGCACACAACCAACGGTTGTGTGCTCACAACCTCTACACCTCTACTACTGTCGCCGGAGGAAATGCACCATGAAGTCATGGCCCGTGGGTCCGACGGCGTACCCACGGGAGCCATCGACTAGATCGACGTCACCGTCGACGTCCCGGCCCCGCAGCCCTGCCCGGCAGCGCACCGGCCGCCGACGTCGAGCCTCAGCCGCCACAGCCCCGGCCGGCGCAGCGGGCCAGCATTGTTCGCGAAGGAGAACATCACATGACCACAGCACCTCCCGCCAAGACTCGCAACGAGGGCCAGTGGGCGCTGGGCAATCGCGAACCGCTCAACGACACCGAGCAGATCAAGCACGACGACGGCCCGCTGAATGTGCGCGACCGAATCATCAACAAATACGCCAAAGACGGCTTCGAGAGCATCGAAAAGTCCGATCTGCGTATGCGGTTCAAGTGGATGGGCCTGTACACCCAGCGCGAGCAGGGCTACGACGGCAGCTGGACCGGCGACGAGAACATCGACAAGCTCGAAGCGAAGTACTTCATGATGCGGGTGCGCTCCGACGGCAAGCCGATGACGGCGCAGACGCTGCGCGTCCTGGGCCAGGTGTCGTCGGAGTTCGCCCGCGACACCGCCGACATCGGTGACCGGGAGAACGTCCAGTTCCACTGGCTCAAGATCGAGGACGTGCCCGAGGTGTGGCGCCGGCTCGAATCCGTCGGTCTGTCGAGCATCGAGGCCTGCGGTGACTGCCCCCGCGGCATCCACGGCAGCCCGCTGGCCGGCGACTCGCTCGACGAGGTGCTCGACCCCTCCCCCGCGATCGACGAGATCATCCGGCGGTTCATGAACAACCCCGACTACGCCAACCTCCCGCGCAAGTACAAGACCGCGATCTCGGGCCTGCAGGACGTCTCCCACGAGACCCACGACGTCGCGTTCGTCGGCGTCAACCACCCCGAGCACGGACCCGGCATGGACCTGTGGGTGGGCGGCGGCCTGTCGACCAACCCGATGATGGCCCAGCGGGTCGGCGTGTGGGTCCCGCTGGACGAGGTGCCCGACGTGTGGGAAGCGGTCACCAAGGTGTTCCGCGACTACGGCTACCGGCGGCTGCGGGCCAAGGCGCGGATCAAGTTCCTGGTCAAGGACTGGGGGGTGGAGAAGTTCCGCGAGGTCATGGAGACCGAGTACCTCGGCCGCAAGATGATCGACGGCCCAGCACCCGAGCCGGCCAAGCACCCCATCGACCACGTGGGCGTGCAGAAGATCAAGAACGGCCGCAACGCCGTCGGCGTCGCCGCGATCGCCGGGCGCGTCTCGGGCACCACCCTGCAGGCGGTGGCCGACCTGATGGAGAAGGTCGGCTCCGACCGGGCCCGGTTCAGCCCCTTCCAGAAGCTGATCATCCTCGACGTGCCCGACGACCAGGTCGACTTCCTGGTCGCCGAGTTGGACAAGCTGGGCCTGCCGTCGAACCCGTCGAACTGGCGCAAGAGCACGATGGGCTGCACCGGCATCGAGTTCTGCAAGCTGTCGTTCGCCGAAACCCGGGTTCGCGCACAGACTTTGGTGCCCGAGCTGGAGGAGCGACTGGCCGACGTCAACGACAAGCTCGACGTGCCGATCAGCGTGCACCTCAACGGCTGCCCGAACTCCTGCGCCCGAATCCAGGTCGCCGACATCGGGTTCAAGGGCCAGTGGATCGACAACGGCGACGGCACGTCGGTGGAGGGCTTCCAGGTTCACCTCGGCGGCGGCCTGGGCGAGGAGAGCGGCTTCGGACGAAAGCTGCGTCAGCACAAGGTCACCAGCGCCGAGCTCGGCGACTACATCGACCGGGTGACGCGCAAGTTCCTGGAACAACGGGAAAGCGGCGAGCGTTTCGCCAACTGGGCGCTGCGCGCCGAGGAGGCCGACTTGCGCTAGCCCGTACCAACACCGCCACACCGAGCGCTGACGTTACGAACCGAGGACGAAACCAGATGAGCGAAGTGGTGACCAACTTCACCGAGGAAGAGCTGCGTGAGTTGGCCGAGCGCGGCGCGGCCGAGCTGGAGGGCGCGGACGCCAAGGACATCCTGCGCTGGGCCGACAGGCACTTCGGCGGCCCCGACGGCCCGCGCGACTGGGCCACCTGCAAGTGGGTGGTGGCGTGCAACATGCAGGAGGCGCTGACGGTGTCCCTGGCGGCGGATGTGCGGCCCGGCGTGCCGGTCATCTTCCTGGACACCGGCTACCACTTCGCCGAAACTCTGGGCACCCGCGACGCAGTCGAATCGGTCTACGACATCCACCTGCTGAACGTCACCCCGGAACACACGGTGCACGAGCAGGACGAGCTGATGGGTAAGGACCTGTTCGCCCGCGAACCCAACGAGTGCTGCCGGCTGCGCAAGGTCGTGCCGTTGGGCAGGGCGCTGAACGGTTACGCGGCCTGGGTCACCGGCCTGCGCCGGGTCGAGTCGCCCACCCGCGCCAATGCGCCGGTGGTCGGCTACGACGAGGCGTTCGGGCTGGTCAAGGTGAATCCGATCGTGGCGTGGACCGACGACGACGTGCAGGAATACATCGAGAAGAACGGCGTGCTGGTCAACCCGCTCGTCGACGAGGGCTATCCGTCGATCGGCTGCGCCCCCTGCACCCGGAAGCCGGCCCCCGGCGAGGACCCGCGCAGCGGCCGCTGGGCGGGCCGAAACAAGACCGAATGCGGGTTGCACGCCTCATGAGCACACTCGTCCTCACCGCGCACGGCAGCCGCGATCCGCGCTCCGGCGCCAACGCCCGGGCGGTGGCCGAACGGCTGCGCGGCATGCGGCCCGGCCTCGACGTGCGGCTGGCCTTCCTGGAGCTCAGCGCGCCCAGCTTCGTCGACGTCCTCTCGGGGCTGCCGAACAAACGCGACGCGGTGGTCACCCCGCTGCTGCTGGCCAGCGCCTACCACGCGCGCCGCGACCTTCCCGAGCAGATCGCGCGCGCCGGCGCCTACGGCGTCCGGCAGGCCGACGTCCTGGGCGAAGACGATCGGCTGCTGGCGGTCCTGCGCGAACGGCTCGCCGAAGTGGGGGTGTCCCCGCTCGACGACGAAGTCGGGGTGATGGTGGTCGCGATCGGGTCATCCAACACATCCGCCAACGCGCGCACCGCCCAGGTCGCCGCGCGGTTGTCCGCCGGGACCCGTTGGGCCGCAACCGCGATGGCCTTCGCCACCCGGCCCGAGGCGTCGGTCGCCGAGGCGGCCGACCGGTTGCGCCGCCGCGGCGCAAGCCG
The DNA here is from genome assembly GCF_010731655.1 of Mycobacterium paraseoulense. Classification (NCBI taxonomy): domain Bacteria; kingdom Bacillati; phylum Actinomycetota; class Actinomycetes; order Mycobacteriales; family Mycobacteriaceae; genus Mycobacterium; species Mycobacterium paraseoulense. Next base: position 1,447,067 of record NZ_AP022619.1, read on the forward strand.
GCTGGTCATCGCGCCGTGGTTCCTGGCCCCGGGGCTCATCACCGACGGCGTGTCAACCTATGCGCGGGACAACAGGATTCCGATGGCGGCGCCGCTGGGCGCACACCGACTGGTGGCCGAGACGGTGCTGGACCGCTTCGACGAGGCGCGCGCCGACCACGCCGCGGCCTAGGTGTACTCGGCCACGAGGTTGGTCACAGTCGGCTGATGGGTGGTAGTCCGTCGAGTGCGCTGTGGCGTCGTTGAGTGTTGTAGAACTCGAGCCATGGGGCAAGGGCGTTTGCCCGCTCGGCGTTGGAGGTAAAAACTCTGCGGTAGCACCACTCGGTTTGCAGGGTGCGGTTGAATCTCTCTACCTTGCCGTTCTGCCAGGGGCAGTGCGGTTTGATGAACAGATGCCTGGTGCTGAGCTGGGCAATAACGGCTGCCACAGCAGCTGACCGACGATAGCTGAGATGGTTGTCGGTGATGATGCGTTCGATGCGTGAAATGCCTTGCGCCACAAAATAGTCAGCGGCCCGCTCGATGAAGCCCGCACACGTTGGACCTTTCTCGTCGGGCAGGATCTCGGAATAGGCGAGTCGGCTGTGGTCATCGACCATCGAGTGCACGTAGTCATAGCCGTTGCCGCGGCCGCGGACCTCTTCGCTGCGCCCATGAGCTCGCCACCCACCACCGTCGGGGATGCGGCTGAGTTTCTTGACATCGACGTGGACCAATTCGCCGGGACGGTCTCGCTCGTAGCGCACCGCGGTAGCCTTCGCGGCCTTGATCACCGCTCCCGTCATCGGATCACAGTCACGCAGGTAGGGCTGGCCGTGGCGGCGCAAGATGCGTCCGACCGTGCGGGCCGGCACTCCCAATTCTGGACCCAGCCAATCCGGGCCACGCCGATGCTCACGGCGTGCCGCCAGGACCTGCTGCTCAACAGCCGCCGGTGTGCGCCGGGGTGAGCAGTGCGGACGCGAGGACCGATCAAACAGCCCGACTGATCCCTCAGCGGCATAACGGCTGATCCAGGTGTGGACACACTTGCGGGAGATTCCCATCGCCTCAGCGATCTGGGCTTGCTTCCATCCGCTTTGGTGACGTTCGACGATGAGCAGTCGACCATGAAACGTCGTGCGGGCATTACGGTGGGACACGAGAACCTCCGGAGCAGGTATGGGCCTTCGACAAGCCACACCCCACCCGGGGGTTCTCCTCACATCAAGCCGACACGCCTGCTACCAACCTCGTGGCCGAGTACACCTAGGGCTTCAATGCGCGACTGCTGATGTGGCTCAGCATGTCCCGGATCGCTCCCGCGGGCGGTGTGCGCCCGCCGACCCAGATGGCGCGAAACTTACGCCGTAGGTCCAAGTCTCGGATGGTGACCGCGTGCAGCCGCCCGACGGCCAGGTCGTCGGCCACCGCCAGCCGGCTCATCCCCGCCGGCCCCGCCCCGGCGAGCACGGCGGCGCGCATCGCCGCCGCCGACGTCAGCTCCAGCACGGGCGGCGCCTGCTGCATGTCCTCGCCCAGCACCTGACGCAGCGCCACCGTCAGCGAATCGCGGATGCCCGAATGGGGTTCGCGCGCCACCAAGGGTGTTTCGGCGAGTTCGCGGGCGGTCACCACCCGCGAGCGTCGAGCCCACTTGTGCCCCGGCGGGACCACGATCACCAACTCGTCCTGCCCCACCACGCAGCTGCCCAATCCCTTGGGCTGGCCGGGGTTTTCGACGAAGCCCAGATCGACGGTGCCGTCGCGCACCGCGGCGATGGCCTGCTCGCTGTTGGTGGCGGTCAGGATCACCTGCGGTGCGGCTCCCCCGCGCCGCGTCGCCTCGGTCTGCAGGGACAGCAGCCAATGCGGCATCAGCTGCTCGGAAATCGTCTGGCTGGCAGCCACCCTGATGCGTTCGCGGCCCTCCTTGCGCAGTCCGCCCAGCCCCGCGTCGATCTCGTTGGCGACCTCAAGCAAGCGCGCGGCCCACTCCGCCACGATCAAACCCGCGGGCGTCAATTCCGAACCGCGCGTTGTCCGCACGGCCAGCGTGACGCCGACCAGGGCCTCCATCGATGCGAGCCGCCGTGACACGGCCTGCTGGGTGATCCCGAGCTCGCGGGCGGCGCGTCCGAGGCTGCCCGTCTCGGCGATCGCCAAAAAGACCTCGAACGAGGCCAGTTCGGGCATGCGGGGGCTGAGCGGCATGGGTGGTCAATCACAATCGGTAGGCGTGACACAACCATAGCTTGTGACTCCACAACACCGGAACCTCTACTCGCGCGGCGGCCGGCCGAGCACCATAGGAAACATGACCCGCACAGCCCCATACCACGTCGCGATCGTGGGTTCCGGCCCTTCCGGGTTCTTCGCGGCCGCGTCACTGCTCAAGGCCGCCGACGCCTCCGGGTTCGGCATCGCCGTCGACATGCTCGAAATGCTGCCCACCCCTTGGGGGCTGGTGCGGTCGGGCGTGGCACCCGATCACCCGAAGATCAAGTCGGTCAGCCAGCAGTTCGAGAAGACCGCCGAAGACCCGCGCTTTCGCTTCTTCGGCAACATCAAGGTGGGTGAGCACGTCTCGGCCGGCGAACTCGCCGAGCGCTACGACGCGGTGATCTACGCCGTCGGCGCCCAGTCCGACCGCGCCCTCAACATCCCCGGCGAACACCTGCCCGGCAGCGTGGCCGCGGTCGACTTCGTCGGCTGGTACAACGCGCACCCGCACTTCGAGCAGATGACGCCCGACCTGTCGGGTGCGCGCGCCGTCGTCGTGGGCAACGGCAACGTGGCCGTCGACGTCGCCCGCATGCTGGTCACCGACCCCGACGTGCTGGCGCGCACCGACATCGCCGATCACGCGCTGGAGTCGTTGCGGCCCTGCGGCGTTGAGGAAGTGGTGCTGATCGGTCGACGCGGCCCCCTGCAAAGCGCCTTCACCACACTGGAATTGCGAGAGCTCGGCGAGCTCGACGGCGTCGACGTGGTGGTGGAACCCGCCGATCTGGAGGGCATCACGGACGACGACGCCGCCGCTGCCGGCAAGGTCACCAAGAACAACATCAAGGTGCTGCGCGAGTACGCCGGGCGCGCGCCCCGGCCCGGGCACCGCCGAATCGTGTTGCGGTTCCTCACCTCCCCTATCGAGCTCAAAGGCGCCGAGAGGGTGGAGAGCATCGTGCTCGGGCGCAACGAGCTGGTCACCGACGCCGGCGGGCGGATGATCGCCAAAGACACCGGGGAGCGCGAGGAACTGCCCGCGCAGCTGGTGGTGCGGGCGGTCGGCTACCGGGGCGTGGCCATACCGGGGCTGGCGTTCGACGAGAAGACCGGCACGATCCCGCACACCAGCGGCAGGATCGACGGCAGCCGCAACGAATACGTGGCCGGCTGGATCAAACGCGGCCCGTCCGGCGTCATCGGCACCAACAAGAAGTGCTCCCAGGACACCGTCGACACGGTGCTGGGTGACCTGGCCGGCGGGTCGGCAGACCGCCCGGACGCCTATGGCGACGAGCTAGCCGAATGGCTCACTTCGCGCCAGCCGCAGCTGGTCACCGCCGCGCACTGGCGGGCCATCGACCGCTTCGAGCGAGAGGCCGGCGAGCCGCACGGGCGCCCCCGCGCCAAACTTGCCAGCCTCGCCGAGCTGCTGCGAATCGGGCACGGCTAATCTCCGATAGCTGATAGGGAAGGACAACATCCATGGCATACGTGATCGGCGAACCCTGCGTCGACATCAAGGACAAGGCGTGCATCGAGGAATGCCCCGTCGACTGCATCTACGAGGGCGCGCGGATGCTCTACATCCACCCCGACGAGTGCGTCGACTGCGGCGCCTGCGAGCCGGTCTGCCCCGTCGAGTCCATCTACTACGAGGACGACCTGCCGGCCGAATACAGCCAGTACACGCAGATCAACGCCGACTTCTTCACCGAACTGGGCTCGCCCGGCGGCGCGGCGAAGGTCGGGCTGACCGAGAACGACCCGGCCGCGGTCAAGAACCTGGAGAGCCGGGCCGGGGCCACGTAGGACCCGTCACGCCAACAGCGCTGCGAGTTCGGCGCGGGGCACCGAAAGCCGCTGGGGCCCATCGACTTGCGAGAGCACCTGCCCCTGGCTGAAGAAGAAGATCACGGCGTCGTCGGTGATCGCGAAGTTCTGGTACGCGTCGACTCCCGGGTCACCGAACGGAAGCGGACCCAGCCGGCGCCGCACGATCGGGTTGAGCACGTCGAGCGGGTGGGTGCCCGGTTTGAACAGCGTGTCGAAGGTGATGGGAGCACCCTTGCCGACGTCGTAGGTGAACGCCTTGAACGAGGTCACCGGGTGCGCGCCGAAGTCCTGGTTCATGTCCAGCACGACGGTCTGGGTCCTGGAATTCGGCGTCGCAGACCGGTACGCCTTCCCCGAGATCGTCAGCAGGTACGGCAGCCGGCCACTCGGCGGAGACGCCTTGGCGTCGTCGGCCCATCGGTTCCGCGTCTGGATGAGGTAGTCGGTGAGGGGCTGCTCATCGGGATAGCTGACGGGAAAGCTCAAGTCGAGTGTGTAGTCGGAAGTCACGATGTGACCCCGGCAGATCTGGTTTTGGTCGACGGTTCCGCCGAGGTCGGCGCAGGCCGATTGCGCGCCGGCCGTCCCACCGCACGAAAACCCGGTCAGGACAACGACGGACGCCATCACCGCCAGCAGGCGCCCGTCGGTCCCCTCACCCGAGTTCGTACGCATCGTCGGAAACCCGAAAATAGTGCCCCGTGGAGATGTCGGTGCACCTCATGCCGGAGGGCTCACTCGCGCAGCTGATCGGACCGAGCGTTCTGGTCTGACCGTAGTCGAGGACCGGCCAGGAACCGGTGCCGGAACCGAGCGCGGAGTACGTGCACCGGATGAATCCGGCTTCGCCCTGGTCGAGTCGAAAGTCACCGCCCGCGTTGGCCCCCGGCGGGCAGGCCCCGCCGGTGACGTCGTCTCTGGGGGTCCCGGGCGGCACCACGTAGGTGTGATGCTTGATCTGGCAGAGCGCTACGGGCGCCGACGTGCGAGAAGGCTCGAGCAGACAGCGAATGTCTCCAGACGGGGACTGAAACTGCTGCGGGCTGTCGTCGGCGGCCGCGGTCGCGGGCAGGGCGACGATCGGCACAAGGATGCCCAGTGCGTACGCCGCGAGGAGCGGCGTTCTCAGCGGGTTCATGTAGTGGTCCCTTCTGCGTTCAGCCGAGATCGAGCGACTCGCGCGAGATCCGGAAGTAGTGGCCGGTGCTGTCGTCGGTGCAGGTGATTCCGTTCGGTTCGCTGTCGCAGGTGACCGTGCCGACGGTGCGGGTCTGGCCGTACGGCAGCGTGGGTTGTCCGGCAGCAAGGCCGAATTCGGTGTCCCCGTGGCAGTTCAGGACCGGTGCGCTGCCCTGGAACAAGCTGACGCGGTCGCCCCGCGCCAGGTGACAGGTCGGCGCCGTCGGCTCCGGGGGCACGTAGGTGTGGTCGCGGATCTCACACGTGGCGCCGGTTTTCGCGTCGGGCCCCGCCGCCATACTGCAGATGATGTTGCCCGACGGGGACAGGAACACGCCGCTGTCGTCGGCGCGCGCGGGTGGCGCCAACGCGATGGTCGCGATCAGCGCCGCCGTGGAAGCCTTCATGGTGATGGTCATCGGTGCCCGCATGCATTCTGTCAGTGCGCTGCACGTTGCAGCGGTCGTTCGCGACAAGTAGGCACCGTACGCGCGGCTACCGATCCCAACACCACGCCTCGTAAGGTGAGCCCATGCGGACAGCTCGAATCACCCACGTCATCCGGCAGATCGGGTCGCTGATCGTCACGGCGGTGACCGCGGTGTCCACGCTCAACGCCTACCGGCCGCTGGCGCGCAGCGGCTACGCGTCGCTTTTCTCGTGGATGTTCGGGCTGGTCGTCACGGAGTTGCCGCTGCAGACCCTGGTCAGCCAGCTCGGCGGGCTGGCGTTGACGGCTCGACGCCTGACGCGGCCGGTGGGGATCGCGGCGTGGGCGGTGGCGGGTGTCTCGGCGCTGGGTCTGCTGAACTTCAGTCGCGCCGGACACCGAGCCAACGTGCCGCTGACCGAGGCGCTGGACGCCGGGTTGGGTCCCTCTCGGCTCACCGAATCGGGGGATCTCTGGCGCCGGCCGGCCGGCAGCGGCACCGCAAAGACGCCGGGGCTGCTGCGGATGATGCGCATCTACCGCGACTACGCGCACGACTCCAACATCAGCTACGGCGAATTCGGCAGCGCGAACCACCTGGACATCTGGCGCCGCCCCGATCTGGACCCGTCGGGCCCGGCACCTGTGCTTTTCCAGATTCCCGGCGGCGCCTGGACGACGGGAAACAAACGCGGACAAGCCCATCCATTGATGAGCCACCTGGCCGAGTTGGGTTGGGTCTGCGTGGCGATCAACTACCGGCACAGCCCGCGCAACACCTGGCCCGCCCACATCGTCGACGTCAAGCGCGCCCTGGCCTGGGTCAAGGCCCACATCGCCGAATACGGCGGCGATCCCGAATTCATCGCCATCACGGGCGGTTCGGCCGGCGGTCACCTGTCGTCACTGGCCGCGCTCACCCCCAACGACCCGCAGTTCCAGCCCGGCTTCGAGGACGCCGACACCCGGGTGCAGGCGGCCGTCCCGTTCTACGGCGTCTACGACTTCACCCGGTTCAACGACGCGATGCACCCGATGATGCCGGCGTTGCTCGTCAAATCCGTTGTCAAGCAACGGCCGTCGACCAACCTGCAGCCGTTCGTCAACGCCTCTCCGGTCAACCACGTCTCGCCCGACGCTCCCCCGTTCTTCGTCCTGCACGGCCGCAACGACTCGTTGGTGCCCGTGGAGCAGGCGCGCGCCTTCGTCGAGCGGCTGCGCCAGGTCAGCAACCAGACCGTCGTGTATGCCGAACTGCCGTTCACCCAACACGCTTTCGACATCTTCGGTTCGGCGCGTGCGGCGCACACCGCGGTCGCCGTCGAGCAATTCCTGGCCGAGATCTACGCGGCGCGCCGTCAGGCCAATGTGGCCTAGCCGCCGAGCATTTGGGCCACCACGCCGGCGATGATGGCCTCGGGGTCCTGCTCGATGCCGACGGCGCGTAACTCGCCGCCGATCGCGAGGGACGCGATGCCGTGCACCAGCGACCACAGCGGCGCGGCGAGGTCACGCGGGTCCTGACCCTCGACGATGCCCGCCCCCTGGCACGTGACGATGGCGTCGAGGAGGTCACCGAACGCCTGCTCGCCGGCGACGGCGAGGTCGGGATGGTCGGCCTTGGAGAGCTCGGCGCCGAACATGACCCGGTAGTGGTCCGGGTGGGCGATGGCCCAGTGCACATACGCGCGGCCGAGCTCGACCACCCGGGACTTCGGGTCGGGCGCGGTGTCGGCGGCCGCGGTCATCTCGGCGTGCAGGTCGCGGAAGCCCTGCTCGGCCACCGTGGCCAGCAGCGCGGCCTTGTCGGCGAAGTGCCGGTACGGGGCGGCGGCGCTGACCCCGGCGCGCCGCGCCGCCTCGGTCAGCGTGAACCCCTTCGGCCCCTTCTCGGCCACCAGCGAGAGCGCGGCGCTGGTCAGGGCGCGTTTCAGGTCGCCGTGGTGATAGCTGTCCCGCCGCGTCACACCGGCCGACGATTTCCGCTCACGTGCCATGTTGACGACATTAACATTCCGGACTATGTTAAGGCCATTCACATCCTTGGGAAGGGGACGAAAATGGACCAGCAACTCATCACCCCCCGCGCCGGCGACCGCGACCGGGAGAGGGCGGCCGCACGCCTCGGCCAAGCGTTCGCGCAGGGCTACCTGGAATTGGACGAGTACGAGCAGCGACTGCAGGCCGTGTTCGGTACGCACACGACCGGGGAGCTCAACCAGCTCCTTTCCGACCTGCCGCTCGAGCGGATCCGGCGCGCGGATCCACGCCGTCGCGCCGCCCGCATCGAGGCCGCCCGCCGCGGCGTGCGTGTGCACCTCGCCGCCTACCTCGCCATGACCGTCGTCGTGCTCACCGTGTGGGCGGCCGTGGCCGCCACCACCGGCGCCACGTACTTCTGGCCGATATGGCCCATCCTCGGCGCCGGAATCGGCCTCGCCAGCCACGCGCTGGGCATCCACCCGGCCGTGAAAACCGTTGCGAAGTAAGGACTTAGCCATGTCATGGGCAGTGATCACCGGCGCCAGCTCGGGGCTGGGCGCAATTTTCGCCGACCAGCTGGGGCGCCGGGGCATGTCGTTACTGCTCGCCGGGCGTGACGAAGCTCGGCTGAGCGCGGTGGCGCAGCGGGTCGACCCGCGGGCCGAACTGGTCGTCGGCGATCTCGGCACGCAGGCCGGCGTCGACGCCCTCGTTGCCCGCCTGGCCGGGCGGGAGGTCGACGTGCTGGTCAACAACGCCGGCTTCGGCACCTACGGCCCGTTCGCGGAACTCGACGCCGCGCGCGAGCACGAGCTGGTCGCGGTCAACGTCGACGCGCTGGTGCGGCTGACCCACGCGGTGCTCCCCGGCATGCTGGACCGCGGCCGGGGCGGCGTCCTGAATGTCGCGTCCACGATCGCCTTTCAGCCCGGCCCGTATCAGGCCACCTACGGCGCGTCCAAGGCGTTCGTGCTGTCGCTGAGCCAAGCGCTATGGGCGGAGACGCGCGGCTCGGGGGTCACCGTCACGGCGCTGTGCCCCGGGCCCACCCGGACCGGATTCGTCGACGCGCTGGGGTCGGACGTCTCGCACACCGCGATCTATCGCCGGCTCGCGGCGCCCGAGCCCGTCGTGGCCGCCGGGCTGCGCGCCCTGGACCGGGGCCGCGCCGTCGTCGTGCCGGGGTGGCGCTATCGGGTGATGGTGACGAGCACACGATTGATGCCCGGGTGGGCCTCGTCGCTGGTCAGCGCACGGATGCTGCGGCCGGCCGCGGCCGCGTGACGGAAACCGTTGTCCCGCAGCCTAGGCCTTAGGGCGCACGCCGGCGGCACGGTAGACGAAAACGGGCTGGACCGAAAAGCGCAGCGTCGTCGTGGGCAGCTTTTCCAGGACGTCGTCGGGAATCTTCTTCTTGTAGTTGAGCGTCATCGACCCACTGAAGGCGTGGTCGACACCGTGCAGGTCGATTTCCAGCTTCAGCCCGTTGCCGGTGATGGTTGCCCTGGCCGGCCCCGTGCTGCTGTCCCACGAGCAATCGATCGAGCGCAGGTTGGCGTCCCCGCGGGTGGGAAACGTGGCGACGATCCGCGCGGCCGTGAAGGCGAACGCGCCCGCGTAGCGGGACACACCCGAAGCCGAATAGACCCCTGGCACATGACCGCCGAAATGTCGGACCACCCCGACTTTGCCGGCGCTGAAGATCATTCCCTCGGCCTCGAGTTCGTCGCGCAGCGCTGGGGGGAGCCGGCGGATTTCGGACAAGTTGCGGAGAAAGCCGAACACGCCCACGAACGTAGCCCGAGACGAGGCCGGCGCGCACGCGTTTGCCGAAGAGGTTTACTGCACCGTGACGGTGGCCGTATAGGTGCACGCCGGTTTGGAGTCCTTGCCGACGAAGCTGGTGTAGGAGGTGCCGATCGTCGTGGTGCCCGGCCTCAACGCCGTGAACTTCCACACCTCGGTGCCGGGCGCCCCCAACGCGTCGGAACTCGGCGGAACGAACTCGTGACTGGTTTGCTGGATGACCGCAGGGTCGCCGATCTTCGTCTCCGGCGTCCACCGGTACGGGGTGGTGTAATTCGAGCCCAACTTGACGATCAGCGTGTTGCCGACGGCCAGGGTGATGCTCTGTGTGATCGCGTCCTCCGTGAGCACCTGGTTCATCGGCACCTGCAGCGTCTTGGTCGACGGCGGGTTCCTGGATGCGAAGTGGCAGCCCACCAACATCGGCGAAACGAGCAGCGCGACGGTCACCAAGAGCCTGATCTTCCCGACAGTCATCGAGCCCATTATGGCGTCTGGCGCTCGGCCGCGATCCCCGACCGCATGCAGGAGCAGAAGCCCGGGGCCGACGAGGAGACCCACAACCCGGGGCGCAAGTCGCGGGGCGGAGACGGGACCGGTCGGCGGTGCTGCTGCGATGGCTGCAATTGCTGCTGCGACTGCACGTGAGCCCGGCGCTCGGCCATGACGCGCCCCTCGAATCTGATATCGCCGGTGATATCGCTTTCCGCATTCAGCGCATGCCCCGCGCAGGGTGCTCATGTGACTGGTGAGACTGGGCGCGCGACGGGCTGACCGCAGGGCCGCCCAAACCCCAAGCCGCGTAACCCGACCAAGTCCGGCAGGATGGGCTGGTGTTTGGCCTCGTCCTGATCGTCGCGCTCGTTTCCACCGTCATCCTCGGGACGGTCATCGGCCGGCGCTATCGCGTGGGCCCCCCGGTGTTGCTCATCGTCATGGGCACGCTGCTGGGTCTGGTGCCCAGTTTCGCTCACGTACACATCAACGGTGAGATCGTGTTGCTGTTGTTCCTGCCGGCGATCCTCTACTGGGAGGGCCTGAACACCAGCTTCCGCGAGATCCGGGCGAATGCGCGCATCATCGTTTTTCTCAGTGTCGCCCTGGTGATCGCGACGGCCGTGGCGGTGTCGTGGACGGCGCGGGCGATGGGCATGGACTCGCATGCGGCGGCCGTCCTGGGCGCCGTGCTCTCCCCCACCGACGCCGCCGCGGTGGCAGGCTTGGCGAAGAAGCTGCCCCGCCGGTCGGTCACCGTGCTGAAGGCCGAGAGTCTCATCAACGACGGCACGGCCCTCGTGCTCTTTGCCGTCACGGTTCACGTCGCGATCGGCGGATCGGCGATCACGCCGGTCGACCTGGTCGGCCGCTTCGTCGGCTCCTACCTGGGCGGCATCGCCGCCGGGCTGCTCGTCGGCGGCGCGGTCACGCTGCTGCGCAAGAGAATCGACGCCCCCCAGGAGGAAATGGCGTTGAGCCTGCTGACGCCGTTTGCGGCGTTCTTGCTGGCCCAAAGCATGGACTGCAGCGGGGTGGTCGCGGTCATGGTCGCGGCCCTGGTGCTCGCCTACGCCGGGCCGGTGGTGATCCGCGCCCGGTCCCGCCTGCAGGCCTACGCGTTCTGGGACAGCGCGACCTTCCTGCTCAACGGCTCGTTGTGGGTGTTCGTCGGTGTCCAGATACCCGGGGCGCTGCGCGGCATCGCCGGTGTCGACGGCGGGATTCGCAACGCCTTGTTGATCGCGCTCGCCGTCACCGCCGTGGTGATTCTGTCGCGCGTTTTCTGGGGCGAGCTCACGGTCCTGCTGATCAGGCTGATCGACCGCCGAGAGGCGCAGCGCGAACGTCGCGTCAACTGGCGTCAGCGCTTCGTCACGGCCTGGGCGGGATTCCGCGGGGCGGTGTCGTTGGCTGCGGCGCTGGCCGTCCCGGCCACCACGCTCAGCGGCGCGCCGTTCCCCGACCGCAGCCTGCTCATCTTCATCGTGGTGGTCGTCATCCTGGTGACTGTCCTGGTCCAGGGCAGCACGCTGCCCGCCGTCGTGCGCTGGGCGAAGATGCCCGAGGACCTCGCCCACGCCGAGGAATTGCAGCTGGCCCGCACCCGGGGCGTGCGGGCCTGCCTCGACGCGCTGCCGACGGTCGCCGACGAGGTGGGCATAAGCGATGACCTGCGGCGCCGGCTGCAGAAGGAATACGAGGAGAAGGCCGCGCTGACCCTCGCCACCGAGGACGGCTCGACCAACAACCACCTCGTCAAGAAAAGGGAGCTGGTGCGCCGCGTGCGACTCGGCGTCCTCGACCGCAAGCGCCGGGAGATTACCGCCCTGCGCAACCAGAACCTCATCGACGACATCGTCCTGCGCGAACTGCAGAACGAGATGGACCTCGAAGAGGTACAACTGCTCGACGCCGCCGACAACGAATAGGCGCGTCGGTCGTCGACCGTACAGTCGGCCCCATGTTGCAGACGGTGGCGATCCGCGGATATCGCTCGCTGCGCGAGGTGATCCTGCCGCTGGGTCGGCTGTCGGTGGTCACCGGCGCCAACGGCGCCGGGAAGTCGTCGCTGTACCGCGCATTGCGGCTGCTCGCCGATTGCGGGCGCGGCGAGGTGATCGCCTCGCTCGCCCGCGAAGGGGGTCTGCAGTCCGCGCTGTGGGCCGGACCCGAGCAACTCACGGGCGCCCGCCGGACCGGGAAGGCCGAGGGCACCGTGCGCACCCGTCCGGTTTCCCTTGAATTGGGTTTTGCCGCGAGCGATTTCGGCTACCTCGTGGACCTGGGGATGCCGGTGTCAGCGGGGCGAGCCGACTCGTTCTTCGCCCGCGATCCAGAGATCAAGCGCGAGGCGTTGTTCGCCGGCCCGGTGTTGCGAACCGGCACGACGCTGGTGCGCCGCGCCGCCGGCTTCGTCGAGGTCAGCGCCGACACCGGCCGCGGATTCGACGAGCTGTCCCGGTCGCTGCCGTTGTACCGCAGCGTGTTGGCCGAGTACGCCCACCCGCGTGCGCATCCCGAACTCGCCGCCGTGCGCGAGCGGCTGCGCGGGTGGCGGTTTTACGACGGCTTCCGGGTGGATGCGGACGCGCCCGCCCGCCACCCCCAAGTGGGAACGCGCACCCCGGTGCTCGCCGACGACGGCAGCAACCTGGCCGCCGCGATCCAGACGATCATCGAGGCGGGCATGGACGGCCTGGGAGACGCGGTCGCCGAGGCCTTCGATGGCGCCACGCTCTCGGTCGCCGTTCACGACGGGCTGTTCGACCTGCAGCTGCGGCAGCGCGGCATGCTGCGTCCGCTGCGCTCGGCCGAATTGTCCGACGGCACATTGCGATTCCTGCTGTGGGCCGCCGCGTTGTCGAGCCCGCAGGTGCCGTCGCTGATGGTGCTCAACGAGCCGGAGACGTCGCTGCACCCGGAGTTGGTGCGTCCGCTCGCGGGGCTGATCCGGGCCGCCGCCGCGCGGACGCAGGTCTTGGTCGTCACGCATTCGGGCGCCCTGCTCGAATTCCTCGACACCGTGCCGGTGGCCGAGGCCGAGGCTTTCGACGGAGCCGTCGAGATCGAGCTGTACAAGGAGTGGGGCGAGACGCGGGTCGCCGGTCAGGGCCTGCTGAGCACGCCCCCGTGGGACTGGGGCAAGCGCTAGCTGTACTCGGCCACGAGGTTGGTAGCAGGCGTGTCGGCTTGATGTGAGGAGAACCCCCGGGTGGGGTGTGGCTTGTCGAAGGCCCATACCTGCTCCGGAGGTTCTCGTGTCCCACCGTAATGCCCGCACGACGTTTCATGGTCGACTGCTCATCGTCGAACGTCACCAAAGCGGATGGAAGCAAGCCCAGATCGCTGAGGCGATGGGAATCTCCCGCAAGTGTGTCCACACCTGGATCAGCCGTTATGCCGCTGAGGGATCAGTCGGGCTGTTTGATCGGTCCTCGCGTCCGCACTGCTCACCCCGGCGCACACCGGCGGCTGTTGAGCAGCAGGTCCTGGCGGCACGCCGTGAGCATCGGCGTGGCCCGGATTGGCTGGGTCCAGAATTGGGAGTGCCGGCCCGCACGGTCGGACGCATCTTGCGCCGCCACGGCCAGCCCTACCTGCGTGACTGTGATCCGATGACGGGAGCGGTGATCAAGGCCGCGAAGGCTACCGCGGTGCGCTACGAGCGAGACCGTCCCGGCGAATTGGTCCACGTCGATGTCAAGAAACTCAGCCGCATCCCCGACGGTGGTGGGTGGCGAGCTCATGGGCGCAGCGAAGAGGTCCGCGGCCGCGGCAACGGCTATGACTACGTGCACTCGATGGTCGATGACCACAGCCGACTCGCCTATTCCGAGATCCTGCCCGACGAGAAAGGTCCAACGTGTGCGGGCTTCATCGAGCGGGCCGCTGACTATTTTGTGGCGCAAGGCATTTCACGCATCGAACGCATCATCACCGACAACCATCTCAGCTATCGTCGGTCAGCTGCTGTGGCAGCCGTTATTGCCCAGCTCAGCACCAGGCATCTGTTCATCAAACCGCACTGCCCCTGGCAGAACGGCAAGGTAGAGAGATTCAACCGCACCCTGCAAACCGAGTGGTGCTACCGCAGAGTTTTTACCTCCAACGCCGAGCGGGCAAACGCCCTTGCCCCATGGCTCGAGTTCTACAACACTCAACGACGCCACAGCGCACTCGACGGACTACCACCCATCAGCCGACTGTGACCAACCTCGTGGCCGAGTACAGCTAGCCTCGGCCGCCGCATCCCGTGTGCATCGTCGGCGGCGCCGCGCGGCGTGTCGCCGCCCTGGGCGCACACCCGAAGCCCTCAGCGCACGATGAAACTTGCCCGCTAGGCAATATTGCCGCATCGACAGGCCCGAAGGCCCCGAGAGCGAGCGATCGTTGCCCGTTCGGCGGAATTCATGGACTGTTCAGGCCGGCGTCAGGTCCCCATTGTTGAGTGCACACGCGCGCCGCGTGTCCTCACGTTATGCGCGTTGTACAGGTCGCCAACTTCTATGGCCCTCGCTCGGGCGGCCTTCGCACCGCGGTGGACCGGCTGGGCGCCGAATACTGCGCCAGCGGGCACGAGGTGTTCCTGATCGTTCCCGGTCAGCGCGCCGAGCGCAGCCAGCTGCGCACCGGCGTCGTGCGAATCACCTTGCCGGCGCGGCTGATTCCCCTCACCGGCGGCTATCGCGCGGTATTGCCCGGGCCGGTCAAGGCGCTGCTAGCGGCTTTGCGGCCCGACGCGTTGGAGGTCTCCGACCGGCTCACGCTGCGGTCACTCGGCCGGTGGGGCCACGACCATGGCGCCACAACTGTCATGATTTCCCACGAGCGGCTGGATCGCCTTGTGGGACAAATACTTCCGCGCCGCGTCGCGGTCAAGTTCGCCGATCTCGCCAACGCGCGCACCGCTGCCGATTACGATACGGTGGTGTGCACCACCGGATTCGCGCGTGAGGAATTCGACCGCATCGGCGCGACGAATACCGTGACCGTCCCGCTGGGCGTGGATTTGCAAACCTTTCACCCGCGCCGGCACTCGTATCTGGTGCGGCGGCGCTGGGCCTCGCCGACGCAGCTGCTGGTGGTCCATTGCGGGCGGCTGTCGGTGGAAAAGCGCGTCGACCGCAGCATCGACGCGATCGGCGAGTTGCGCCACGCCGGCGTCGACGCCCGGCTCGTCGTCGTAGGCGAGGGGCCGTTGCGGTCCAGGCTGGAGCGGCAGGCCGCCCGGCTGCCGGTGGACTTCACCGGTTTCGTCTCCGATCGGCACACGGTTGCCGGGCTGCTGGCCTCGGCCGACGTGACGCTGGCTCCCGGGCCGCACGAGACATTCGGGCTGGCCGCGCTGGAGTCGCTGGCTTGCGGGACTCCGGCGGTCGTCTCGCGGACCTCGGCGCTGACCGAGATCATCACGCCGGACAGCGGCGCGTCGGCCGACAACCACCCCGCCGCGATCGCGCGGGCGGTCCGCGCGGTCACCAGCCGGCCAGAGCACCACCGCCGCATCTCCGCGCGTCGTCGCGCCGAGGACTTCACCTGGCACCGGGCGGCGAAGGGCATGCTGGCCTCGTTGGGGGCGCCGGCGCTGGACCTGGGCGACGCCGAACACACCGCGTAGGTGTACCAAGCGGCGGAGTATCGCTATTGCTCAGACCCGACGCACGTCAGTTTATGGCCCCCAAATAAGGAGATCCTCCATACCGTTGTTCATCGTTACCGTGTTCGGCGGTGGGCCCGTCACATCGAAGTGGATCTTGCCGGTCGACTGTGCGCCTTGGGGAATGGTGGCCCCACTGATGTTGGTGGGGCTCGCGACATACCACAGCACCCGGTAGGCGGCTTCGTTCGGGGCAACGGCGTTGAATTGCGAAATGGCCGGGGTGACGCTGCCCCGGAGTGCCCTGACAGTGGCAGTGGCTTCCCACAATTGGCCGGTCGGTTGGTAACCCGGCGTCGGGTCGGTGCTGAGTCTGAGTTCGCTGACCTTCCAGCTGAGGAGGACTTGGCCGACGCTGTCATCCATCGTCAGCTCGCTGCCAAGTTTGCCGACGATGGGGTAGGCGGTCGCCGCGACCGGTGTTGCGACTACCATTGCAGCGGCGACGGCCGCTAGCGCCGTCACCAGCATCTTTGTGATCTTCACGGGTGCTTCTCCCTACTCGTTTGAGCAACGAATTTATTCGTGGCCAATCGACTCCAGAAACTTGATCGTGTCCACCGCGGCGCCTTCCCCAATAGAGCCATTTGGCCTCAACCGTCTTAAAACCCAGATTGGCCAATTGGTTAGCGCATTATTTGCGGGCCCTGAATCTTGGAGAAGAATTGTCAGGGCAATCGCCACGGTGATTACGGCAACGGCAGCGGCGGATGGCTGGTTCTTCGACCACGCAGCCGGACCAGGCCTTCCACGCCCACCGCGCCTAGCAGGAAGCCGCCGAGAACCCACAGCTGGCCGGGCATCTTCGTGGCGGTGTATGTCGTCATCGCACCGAGGGCGCCCAGGCAGCAGGCCGCGCCGAGGACCGCCAGCAGTTTGGTGGTGCGGGAGACCCGAAACCGCAGCACGGCAAGGTTGACGGCGGCGAAGATCAGCAGGAATCCGGCCGACCCCATCAGGCTGATGCCCTCGATCTGCACGGCGTTGACCACCACCAGCGTCCCCGCCGTCGTGAAGAGCAGCCCGCCGATCGGCCGATCCCACACGGGCTTGGCCAGCCCGGGCGGCAGTTCGCCGTTGCGGGCCATCAGGTAGGTGAACTTCCCTGTGCCGTACAGGGTTGCGTTGATCGCGCTCGCGGTGGAGATCACGGCGGCGATGCCGATCAGAATGAAACCGGCCGACCCCAGAAACGGACGCGCAGCGGCGGCCAGCGCGTAGTCGCGGTCGCGGTCGATCTGCACGACACTGAGGTTTCCGACGGCGACGAAAGCGACCAGGACGTACAGGAGGATCACCACGCCGATCGAGATCAGGTACGCCAGCGGCAGGCTGCGCCGCGGATCACGCGCGTCCTCGGCCGCGTTGGCTATCAGCTCAAAGCCCTCATATCCCAGGAAGATCAACCCGCCGGCGTAGACGATCACACCAATCGACGGGTAGTGGGCCGGCGAAACGCGGTCGCCGTGTACAAAGGCCAGCCCCGCGACGCAAAAGAGCAGCAGGATCGCAAGCTTGCCGTAGACCAGGATGGCTTCGGTGCGCCCGACGATGCGCGCGCCGGCGAGATTCAGCGCCATGAATGCCAGCACGACGCCGCTGGCCAGGACGCGGCGCCACGGACCATTGGGATCGGCGCCCAGCAACGCTGCGCCGTAGCTGCCGAACGCGACGGCGTAGAGGCCCAGCATCACGAAATAACTGAGCCACAACAGCACATTCAATGGCCCGCCGATGGCGGTGCCGAAGCACTTGTCCAGAAAGAACGCGGTGCCGCCGCGGCTGCGGATGCGCACGGACAGCAGCGCATACGACCGCCCGGTGAGCGCCGAGATCACCCCACCGGCGACGAATGAGAGGTAGGCGCCGGCGCCGGCAATCTGCACGGTCAGGCCCAGAACCGAGAAAATGCCGCCGCCGACCATGCCGCCGATACCGATGGACACCAGCGCGGCAACCCCAAGTTCACCGGACGGGCGATGGGCGCTTGCCTCATCGTGCGTTTCGGGCGGCATCCGCCAACGATAAGACGGTCATTGCCGAAACCGGCGAGAAAGTCACGGCACCGCGCGGCCACCGCCGCGATCAATGCCCTTCCGGGACGGGGGGCGGGGCGCTGCGCCGCGGCTTCCAGCCGACGTAGGTCAGGTAGAGCCCGGCGGACGCGAGACACGCGAACAACACCCATATCGCGGCATACATACCCGAGCTGTACATCGCGTCGCCGGCAGCATCGTAGGCACGGGGAATGGTCAACAACAGCACGCCGCGTATCGCGAAAAACCAGCCCACGGCGGACACGATGATCGCCGCGAGGCTGCCCCAGTACTGGTGAAGCGCGATGATGAAGAGGCCGCCCATCAAGAGCATCGCGCCATAAAGCCACGCCCACATGGGATTTGCCTTGAACTCAGTGAACAGCGTCTGCATGTGGGAACCGCGCACCGCGACCGTGATCGGCACGATCGTGAGAAACGGGCCGAGCACCCGGGCGAACATGCGGGTACGGGTCTGCGATTGCTCGGAGGTACTCATCGCCGGTGATGTCCTTAAAAGTCGGAGGCTGCCCAGGATCCGGGCCGACGACCGCGAGGCCCAGGGTTGCTCCATCTGCCCTACTACCCATCAGGACGCTACGCCACCGCTTTGCTGAGGGTGCCGCTTTTCGGGCGGCCGCTAGGCTCGCGACAGACCATCAGGGAGGCGAATCGGTGACAGCCCGAGACCAGGTGTTGACCAGCGTGGCGGAGCTGGCCGATCTCATCGAGGCCGGCGACTCGGTGACCATCCTCGATGTCCGGTGGCGCCTCGACGAGCCGGACGGACACCCCGCCTACCTGCAGGGCCACCTACCGGGCGCCGTGTACGCCTCCCTCGAGGACGAACTCAGCGATCACACGATCGCCGGACGTGGTCGCCACCCGTTGCCGTCGGCAAGCGATGTGCAGGCCGCCGCCCGCCGGTGGGGAATCCGGCAGGGCTCGGCGGTGGTGGTTTACGACGACTGGAATCGGTCCGGTTCGGCGCGCGCGTGGTGGGTGTTGACGGCGGCCGGCCTCCCCAACGTCCGCATCCTGGACGGCGGCCTGGCCGCCTGGCGAGCGTCCGGGCGGAAGCTCGAAACCGGCCCAGTGACACCGGAACCCGGGAACGTGGCCGTGCCGCACGACGACCTGTACGCCGGGAGCCTCCCTACCCTGACGGCCGAACAGGCGAGCGCCGGTGGCGTGACGCTGCTGGATGCGCGGGCGCCGGAACGCTTCCGCGGCGAGGTCGAACCGATCGATCCCGCCGCCGGTCACATCCCCGGCGCCAGCAACCTGCCCAGCACCGCCGTCCTGGCCACCGATGGCACATTTATCGGCGACGAAGCGCTGACCCAACTGCTCGCCGACCACGGGATCGAACGCGACGGCACGTTGGGCGCCTACTGCGGCTCGGGCGTGACGGCCAGCGTCACCGTCGCCGCGCTCGCGGCGCTGGGCTTAGACGCGGCGCTGTTTCCGGGTTCGTGGTCCGAGTGGTGTTCGGATCCGCGCCGCGCGGTCGCCCGCGGCCCCGAGTGAACGATCAGACCCCGGCCCAGCTCTGCAGGAAGGCCGCGGTTACCCGGGCCGCGTTGGCCGCCGCGATCCGCTTGTAGCAGAAGAACTGAAACGGAAAGCCCGGCAAGCGAAGCGGATCACCCGGCCCATCCGTGATGCCGCGGATGCCGAGGAAGGGAACACCGTGGGCATCGGCGACCGCCTGCGCGGCCGCGGTCTCCATGTCCGTCGCATCGAACGCCGGGTCCGCCGTCGAGACGATGTTCAGGTTGCTGATCAGGGCGCTTCGCACCCAACGGCCCGCCGCCTCCCGGAAGTTGCCGGTGTATCGGAACGACCGATCGGGCGCACTGCGCGGTTGGCAGCCGAAGACGTCGCCGCCGTTCGGGATGCAGGGGAACGCCACGCCGTTGTTGTTGTCCCAGCTGCAACCGTCGCCGCCCACCACGATTTGCGGCCGGCGCCGCAGATCGATCCGCCGGGCGACGCTTTCCAGTGCGACAGAAAGCGTTTCGGCCGTCGCCAACATGGTGGGATCAACCGGACGAAACGTGCTGCCGTTGTCCTGTGTCCACCGCGCCGGCACGGCCACATCCGCGATCTTGGTCCGCGCCGCCCCACCGGCGACGCCCGAAAACACCACCGCGCCAATCTCGAAACGGGCGAGCGCGACCTCAGTGGTGTCGACCGCGTTCACCAGGCCGATGCCGGTCATCGCCATGATCACGTTCTTCCCGGCGATCGAGCCGAGATAGAAGTGCCGGCGGTCGACGATCACCACCGGGTCGGGATCGAGCGTGGTGTGTGACAGCACCGCGTCGGCTTCGGCCGGAAAGGCCGACAGCACCAACGTGCGCCCTTCGCCGTCACCCGCAACACCCACCGCACCAGTAAACGCCAGGAGCACCGCGGCTTCGCCGATTCCGGCCCTCCACGGGCACGCCAGCGGCTAATCTCAGCGGCGTTGCAGTCAAGGCGCGGCCCGACGAGGAGTCACGCTCATGCTCGAAGTGCTCGAACGAACGCCCCGCGGCGAATCCCACAAGCCGCCGGTGCTATTCGTGCACGGTGCCTGGCATGGCGCCTGGTGTTGGGACGAGCATTTCCTGGACTTCTTCGCGGACAACGGCCACCGGGCGCTGGCGGTGAGCCTCCGGGGTCACGGAAACAGCCCGGCGCCCAGGTCGATGCGGCTCTGCTCGATCGCGGACTTCGTCGCCGACGTCGCCGCGGTTGCCGACGGCCTGCCCGAACGACCGGTGGTAGTCGGCCACTCCCTGGGCGGCTTCGTGGTGCAGAAATACCTCGAGTCGCACGGCGCCGCCGCCGCCGTACTGCTCGCCTCCGCGCCTCCGAGCGGCATCCTGGGATTCTTGGCGCGCAGGCTCAAGCGACACCCGTGGTACACCGCCAGCGGCCTGGCCATGACCAGGTCGTTGCGCGGCGTCGGTGCCACACCGGAATTGGCCCGCGAAACGTTCTTCTCGCAGTCGCACTCGGAAGCCGACGTGGCGCGCTATGCCGCGGCACTGTGCGAGGAGTACGCCCTGAAGATCGCGATCGACATGCTATGGCTCCACCTGCCCAGGCCGCACCTCGTCACCACCCCGCTGTTGGTGCTAGGAGCCGAAGACGACGTCTGCTTCACGGAGCAGGAAGTGCGGGCAACCGCCGCCGCCTACCACACCGACGCGGAGCTCTTCCCTAAGATGAGCCACGACATGATGCTCGACCCCGGGTGGCGTGCCGTCGCCGAACGAATCCACGCGTGGCTCGAAACATGTGTGCCCGCAAGTTGACTGCGCAATGACGGGCCGGCTCGACGGCAAGGTCGCAATCATCACCGGGGCCAGCACCGGTCTGGGGCCCGTGCTGGGGTCGCGGTTCGTCGGTGAAGGCGCCAAGGTGTTGCTGGCGGCGCGACGCGAAGAGCTCGTCCGCGAGGCCGCCGACGCCTCCGGCCCCGGTGCCATCGCGATGCGCGCGGACGTGACCGACGAGGATGACGTCGCGGCCATGGTGGCGCGCGCCGTCGACGAGTTCGGCCAGGTCGACATCTTGTGCAACAACGCCGCCGCCCCCGGACAGGACCGCTGGATCTGGGAACAGACCCTGGACAACTGGAACGCCACGTTCGCCATCGACGTCACCGCGGCAATGCTGTGCACCCGAGAAGTGCTCAACCGGTCGATGCTGGCCCGCCGCCGCGGCGTGATCCTCAACTTCTCCTCCACGGCAGGCTATTCCGGCATCGTCCGCAAGAGCCATTACGTCACCGCCAAGGCGTCGCTGCGGGCGTTCACCAAGACGGTGGCGTTGGAGGTGGGCCCGTACGGCATCCGGTGCAACTGCATCGTGCCTGGGTCCATCGATACCGACCTGTGGCGCCGATGGGTGCAACGCACCGCCGACGAGCGCGGAGTCGACTTCGCCACCCAGCGCGATAAAGCCGTCAAAGGTGTTGCCCTGCAGGATATCTCCACGCCCGATGATGTCGCCAACCTGGCGTTGTTCCTGGCCAGTGACGAAAGCCGGACCATCACCGGCCAATCGATTCCCGTCGACGCCGGAGGGTACATGCAGGGATGAGCGCCCCACGACTCTCGGTGGCCACGCCCGTGGTGACGATGTTTCCGAAAGCCAGCGGCGAGTGGGAGAAACACGCCTCCATCGAGGACCTGGCGCGGATCGCCGAAGCCGCGGACCGGCTCGGCTACCACCACCTGACCTGCAGCGAACACATCGCGCTGCCCGCAGCCGAGACCCAGCGCCGCGGCACCCGCTATTGGGATCCGCTGGCCACCTTCGGCTACCTAGCCGCGCGCACCCGACGAATTCGGTTCGCCACCAACGTGCTGGTGCTCGGATACCACCATCCACTCGAAATCGCCAAGCGCTACGGCACCCTCGACAAGGTCAGCGGTGGCAGGCTGATCCTCGGGGTCGGCGTCGGCAGCCTCAAAGAGGAGTTCGACCTGATCGGCGCGCCTTTCGACGACCGCGGACCGCGAGGCGACGACGCGCTCAGGGCGCTGCGCGCCTCGATGTCCGTTCCCGAACCCGCCTACCACGGCGGGTTCTATTCGTTCGACGGCATGGTGGTCGACCCGTGCGCGGTACAGCAGCGCGTCCCCATCTGGGTCGGCGGCCGGACCCTGCGGTCGCTGCGCCGCGCCGCGACCCTGGCCGACGGCTGGGCACCGTTCAACGTGAGCCTGCACGAAGCACGAGACTGGTTGAGCCGCTTCGACCTTCAGCCGGGTTTCGAAGTCGTCCTGCCACCGCCGGCACCGCTGGACCCGATCGACCAACCGGAGCGGACCCGCGATGCCGTCGGCGAAGCCGCCGCGCACGGCGCCACCGTCGTGCCCGCCGTCTTCCGGCACACGTCGCTGCAGCACTATCTCGACAACCTGCAGGCGCTCGCCGAGCTGCACTCCCCCGGCGGTACCGCGTGATACGCGTCAGGGCGGGCATATTCAGCCTCACCGCCGCCGCCCCGGCCGACGACGACGGCAGCTACCTGCGGTGGCACCTGCTCGATCACATGCCCGAGCAGTACCAACTGCCGGGCATCGTGCACGGGCTGCGGTGGATCGCCGACGGCGATTATCCGCAGCACCGCGTGGCCGGAACCGGCCCATTGGCCGAGATCGGCAACGCGGTGCACTACCTGGTCGGTGAGCCCGTCGAGGAAACCTTCGACGACTTCGTCACGCTCGGCCGCGCGCTGCGCGAGAACGGTCGATTCCCCGTCGTCCGGCCGTCGCTGCAAGTCGCCGGCCTGCGCTTGCTGCAGTGGCAGTCTTCGCCGCGGGCATTCGTCTCCGCCGAGGTGGTGCCGTTTCGGCCGCACCGCGGCGTCGTGCTCATCGTCGAAGAACCGGTCGACGGACGACGCCCGGACGCGTGGCTGCAATGGCTGCACGCCGAGCACCTTCCGGCGCTGCTCGCCGTGCCGGGCACCGCCGGTGCGTGGACCTTCGGTTCCAGCGCCGGCTGGAGCCACCTGCCCCGGGGATGGCGAACCGAGCACCAGTACATCACCGTCGTCTACCTCGACGACGACCCGCTGACCACCACCGACGGCCTGGCGCCGGTCATCGAACAACGCTGGCGATCGGCCGCCGTGCGGCCGCTGTTCGCCGGACCGCTACGCAGCATGGTCGGTTGGGAGGCCTGGCGATAAACCCTGCGGTTGACTGGCCGCCAGAGAAATGAGACCTTCCCGAAACGAATGGGACCTATAGTCCTCGCTGGCAAAGGAGGTGAGATGGCGAATCGATACCTGATCGCGGCCGCCGGCATCGCGCTGGCCGCCGGCCTGTCGGGCTGCTCGGGCAAGAGCGGCCAGCCGGCGGGAACCCCGAGTTCGAGTCCGGTTGCCGTGACCACGACCGTCATGGTCGACGGGAACAAACACACGCTGACCGCGGGAGTCGACTGCACCAGCTCGGCCGCGCAACCGAATGCGTCGCCGCCCGAATCGGGTGACCTCACCACCCACATCAGCGTGCACGACGACACGGCGTCCGTCTCGCTGGCCCTCTCGGACGAGAAACCGCCCATGGTCGACGGATTCGCGATCTCGCTCACGCTGGCCGGCGGGCAGTATCAACTCCCCTACCAGGCGACCAAGTCGGCGACCCAGGTCCAGGCAGCCAAGGAGGGCAAGAGTTACACGGTGACCGGGACGGGCGATGCGACGACCCCCGGCCAAAGCGGCACGCGCACGGTGACATTCGGGGTGCACATCACCTGCCCGTGACCGCGGTCGCGGGACAGGCGTCGTCACTTCGGTAGCGGCGTGGTTGTCTACCGCCATCGCCTCTGCGATGCTGGCAGCTTGGACATCTTCGCGGAGTGGCAAACCGGCGGCACGGAACTGCGGTGGCGGTCGACGACCGCCGTCAACGATGCGCACGAAGTCGCGGTGTTCAGTCGCCGCTGCGGCACACCCGGCGCGCCCACCTTGGTGCTCGTGCACGGCTTCCCGACGTCGAGCATCGACTACTTCGCGCTGGCCGGTGAATTGGGCTCGGAGTTCGACATCTGCCTGCTGGACTTTCCCGGCTACGGCCTGTCGGACAAACCGGCTGAGCCCTATGTGTATTCGCTCTACGACGACGCGCGTCTGCTCGTCCACGCGATCACTCAGGTATGGAATCTGACCGAATACCGCATGCTCACCCATGACCGCGGTAGCAGCGTCGGCATGATCGCGCTGGAGATGCTGGCCGCCCTGGATCCGCCGGCCGTACCCGTCGACCTCATCATGACCAACGCCAACATCTACCTGCCACTGTCCAACCTCACGGCATTCCAGACCGCGTTGCTCGACCCCGCCACCGGGCGGCCCACCGCGGCGGCGGCGACGCCGGAGCTGCTGGCTGCCGGCCTGGGAGCCAGCACCTTCATGCCGCGGCGGACACTGGACGACCCGGAGATCGCCGCGCTGGCGAAGTGCTTTGCCCACAACGACGGAATCCGGGTGCTGCCCGACACCATCCAATACCTGCACGAGCGCGCCGCCGACGAAACCGGTTGGCTGGAAGCGCTTTCCAAGAGCCCGGTCAACACCACCGTGGTGTGGGGGTTACACGACAACGTCGCTCCGCTGCGCGTCCCCAACCATGTCTGGCAGACGTATCTGAAGACCAAACCCGGCCGCAACCGCTACTGGGTGGTGCCGGGCGCGGACCACTACCTGCAATGCGACGCCCCCGGCCAGCTCGCCGAGATCGTCCGGCTGACGGCTCAAGGTGGGGACATCCCGCTGCAGACGCTGGGCAACCAGCCCGACGGCGCGGTCTTGGTGGACCAGACCGCCTCCTAGCCCGGCCGAGCGCCCGGCTGGCCGCACGTTCGAGCTCGAGTGCCCGGCTGGCCGCACACTCGCCGAGCCAGGCCGAGCGAACGCGTCAGCCCGTGACGACGGGCAGGCGGGCCCACCCGCGCACGCTCGCGGTGTGCGCGCGCTGGGCGTTGGCGTAGTCAACCTCCCAGTCGGGCCAGCGCTTGAGCACCTCCTCGAGGGCCACCCGACCTTCCATCCGGGCCAGCGCCGAGCCGAGGCAGAAGTGCAGGCCCTGGCCGAAACTCAGGTGGCCGCCTTCGCGGTGGATGTCATACCGATCCGGATCGTTGAACCGGCGCTCGTCCCGGTTGGCGGAGCCGTTGAGCAGCAACATGAATGAGCCTTCGGGCACGACCCGGCCGTAGAGTTCGGCGTCCCGGGCCACGTACCGGGCCTGCACCGGTGACGGCGGCTCGTAGCGCAGCGTCTCCTCGACCGCGCCGGGGATGAGGGACGGGTTGGCGACCAGTTCGCGGCGCTGATCCGGGTGATCGGACAGCAGCTGACCCATGAAGCCGATCAGCCGGGCCGTGGTCTCGTTGCCGGCGCCGGCGATCATGGCGGTGTAGGCCAGCACCTCGGTCCGCGACAAGGGCCGCCGGGTGCCGTCGGGTTCCTCGATCTCGGCCCGCAGCAGGTCGGTCATCAGGTCATCGGACGGGTGATCGGCCCGCCAGTCGATGTACTCGGCGAACACCACGATGCTTTCCTCGAACAGCTTCGCGTTGACCGCGGCCGGGTCACGCTCCTCGGACAACTCGATGTAGGCCCCGCCGCGATCGCGGATCTTGGCCTGATCCTGCTCGGGAATGCCCAACAGGTAACCGATGGTCCGCATCGGCATCATCGCCCCGAGGTCGGCGATGAAATCGAAGCCGCCCGCCCCGATCAGCGGGTCCAGCTCCCGAACACAGAAGCCGCGCACCAGGTCCTCCACGGCCAGCATCCGGCGTGGCGTGAAGACCCGGGACAGCAGGCGGCGGTGCAGGTCGTGCAGCGGCGGATCCTCGAACAGCAGAATGCCCGGCGGCACTTCGATATTGGCGAACAAGATGTCGGCCGTGGTGCCGCGGCCGGACCGGTAGGTCTGCCAGTTCGGCAGTTCGCGCGCCACGTCGTCGTACCGGCTCAGCGCGAAGAAGTTGTATTTCTCGTTGTAATACAGCGGCGCTTCCTCGCGCATGCGCTTCCACACCGGGTACGGGTTGTCGTCGATGTCGGAGTCGAACGGGTCGTAGTACAAGTCGATCGTGCTGGCGCCCGCCATTGTCAGTCCCTTCGCTCAGTCGTTTCGGTGTAAAAAGCCGTGCAGGATCGCCTGGGTGAGTTCTTCGACGATCACCTCTCGAGATGGCGGCTTGGTGCCGAAGTAGGTGGAGCGCAACGCGGCCATCCCGGCGATCATCGCCACCGTCGAGTGAGCGGGCAGGTCGGGATGATCGGACCGCAGACCCCGCAGGTGCATGCCCTCCGCGCTGATCTCACCGAGCGCCGTGACCGCCCGCCTGATCTCCGCGATGCCGGCGTCGGTCTTCTCCTCCTCGCTCAGCGCCTCGGACGCCATCAGCGTCAGCAGCAGACCCTGATGTTCGACGAACACGTCGTAGAGCGCTCCGACGAAGTGCCGGGCCAGCTCCTGCTCGTCGGTCTCCTCGGGGACCACCGATTGCCAGGTCCGGCCGAACTCGTCGACGAAGTCGGTGAACGGCTGGACGAGCGCCTCGCGGAACAGCGCCGCCTTCGAACCGAAGTGCCGAAACAACAGATGCTCGGTAACGCCTGCGGCCTGGGCGATTTCACGCGTCGTCGTGCTGCGGTAGTCCTGGCGGGCGAAGCGGGCCCGGGCGCTGTCGAGCAGCAGCTGGCGCGGAGCGCCTCGCGGGCGGCGGTTCGCCGGGGCCGGCTCTTCCGCCGCGCCGGGCTTCGTCCTGGGTGGCCGCTGGGGCACAGTTTCGCTCCTCGCCCGATTGTTGACTGCTTTTAGGATAGTGTGCACTATCTAAAGAGTCGAGCGTTGGAAGGGGTGCAACCGTGGGCGCCGTCATCATGCTGGGCACGTTGTTCGGGCTGATCGCCCTGATATTCGGGCTGGTGCTGCGCTTTGACCCGCAGGCACGCCGGACTCAAGGCCACGACCGGTGAGCTCCCAGATGACGCCCGTGATGCAGGCGGCCAGTGACTTCGCGCTGATCGGGGGTATCGGGTTCACCGCCCTCGGCGTGTACCTCAGCGTTCGGCGCCGCCGCCTACATCCGCTCCTGCTGCTGTGCATATCGGCGATGTCGTTTTCGTGGATCGAGGCGCCCTACGACTGGGCGATGTACGCGCAGTTCCCACCTGCTATCCCCCGCATGCCGTCGTGGTGGCCGTTGAACGTGACGTGGGGTGGACTGCCGTTGTTCGTTCCGGTCGGCTACATCTCCTATTTCGTGCTGCCGGCCGTGACGGGCACGGCGCTCGGGCGATGGTTGAGCCGACGGTTCGGATGGCGCAGGCCCCCAACGCTGTTGGTGGTCGGTCTTATCGTCGGCTTCTGCTGGGCGCTGTTCTTCAACGGGTTCCTGGGCGCCAAGCTCGGCGTGTTCTACTACGGCCGGGTCATTCCCGGGCTGGCGATCCGCGAGGGCACCGTCCATCAGTACCCGCTGTACGACTCCCTCGCGATGGCGATCCAGATGATGGTCTTCACCTACCTGCTGGGCCGCACCGACCCGCAAGGTCGAAACGTCATCGAGATGTGGGCCGAGAACAGGGCGAAGAGCCGCCTGGGCTCGTCGCTGCTGTCCGTCGTCGCCGTGGTCGTCGTCGGAAACGTGCTCTATGGCGCGGTTTTCGCGCCGCACCTGGTGACGAAGTTGGGCGGCTGGGTGACCGCGGGGCCGACGGAGCAGTTGTTCCCGGGCGTGCCGAACCAACCCAAGTAAGCGGAGACGGCGGACCGTCGGCTATGCCTCGTCGAAGAGGGCGCGGGCCACGATGTCGATGAGTGCGGCCCACGCCCGTCGGTCGCTCCATCTTCGGTCGACGGTCAGTGCGCGGTACGGCCCGGCGGGGAGGCCGAGCGCCCACCACAGGTCCACTGGGTCGTCGATGGAGACGCGGAGCGGCCCGGCTTCCGCGAGCAGCTGCACGAGGCCCCGAAGGTCGCTGCGCCATCGCCGACGAAGAGCGGAATATTGTGCCGCTCATCAACCAACACATCAGTCCTCAGGAATGGCAGAGATGCGTCGCCCGTGCGGCCGAATTCATATCGCGGAAGAATCTCAGGCTCGGGCTGATCCGGTTACTCGCGAGACCCACCTTGGCGAAGTACAAAGCCAATATCGGCGTTCAAAGAGCCTCGGGCAGCACGACCTCACCCACGCGCTTCAGATACGGCCACGCGATGTCCGGTGGCAGTCCGCCGCACAGCGGCGACAAGTTGAGCACCTGGCCGGCGCGGACCCGCGAAACCGCCTCGGGCACAGAGATAATCACGTGCGATTTCCCGGTCGCGCGCAACTCGTCCACGGTGTTGACGTGGCTGAATCCCGCCGTGGTCTCGTCCCCGGGATTCCACGCGGCATAGGTGCGCACATCGTGCAGCAGGTGCTCGCCGATCTCCTTCCACGCCCGCTCCACGTCGTCCGCGACGAAGACGACAGAGGGCGTGTCGCGGTCGGGAAAGAATGTCGGCCCGGGCTGATGGCCGTGCTCGCGACAAGCCTCTTCGTACGCCTCCTGCATGCCCGGCGCGTTGGCGTTGCCCAGCATGCCCAGGCCGTACCTGCCCGCCCGCCGGGCCGCGGCCAGAGTTCCGCCGCCCCACATCAGCCCCGGGCCCCCGGGAGTCAGGGGGCGCGGTGTCACGGAGATCCGCCGTCCGTCTTCGACGACGGTCTCACCGGCAAGCAACCGCCGTAACAGCGCGAGTTTCTCGTCGCAGAGGCGGCCACGGGTCTTGATCGGCACGCCGAAGTGCTCGAACTCCTCGGGCCGGTAGCCCAAAGCCAGGATGTAGGACGCCCGCCCGTTGCTGATGATGTCGAGGACCGCCATGTCCTCGGCGAGACGGACGGTTTCGTAGAACGGAAGAATCAGGATCAGGCTCAGCGCCAGACGCTGGGTCCGCGCGGCCACCGCTGAGGCCAGCAACAGCGGTGATGGCAGGTAGCCGTCCTCGGACCCGTGGTGTTCGCAGAGCACGGTGGCCAGACCGCCGTGTTCTTCGGCCCAGGCGCACATTTCGGGTGCCGTGGCGTACAGATCGGTTGGGGGCGCGGCCCATTGAGGGTCGCGCATGTCGAAGCGCAGCGTGTACACGGCAAACTCCTAGGTGGCCTAAACTCTGTGGTGCACGTTACACGTTCAGTCGAAGGCGTAAAGCGGCAGCGTCGTGGGAATGTCCAGCGAGCTCAGCAGGCCGGGGGGCGCGTCCACGACGTACGGAATCGCGTTGACCACCCGCATGGCCGTCGACACCATCGCGGCATGTCCGGCGGCGTGGCCCTCTGCGGCCCCGAGCGTCATCACGCAGTGGATGTCGGGATCGCCTTCGATGTCGACGCGATAGGTCGCGTCGAAGTCCGAGGTCGGCCAGTCGGGTGCGACATCGCGGGCCATCCGGATCACGTGTTCGATCACGATGGCTTCGCGGCCGTTGACCACCCCGGCGGCCCGGGTCCGCACGGCACCGCAGGTGCCCGCCGCGATGGTGCCGAACGCCACCTCGATGTCGCGATCGGTCAACCGGCGGTCGAGCGAACCGCGCACCTGCTCCACCTCCACCCGAAGACCCTGGGCGATCAGGTATATCGGTGCCCGCCAGGCCATTTCGATGAAACCGGGCGTTTTGAGCATCGGCTCGAAATCCGGCGGGCGCCCGAACCCCATCCCGTCCATCATGACGTCGGCGACCGGGTAGTGGTCGTTGAGCGCGACCTCGCTGGCCGTGATGGTACGGATGTTCTTGGACTGCGTTGTCATCAGCAGGGCGAGCTGGTCGGACGCAAAGCCGGGAAAGATGCCCGAGACGTAGAACGAAGCGCCGCCGGCCTTGGCCGCCGCCTCGAGTTGGTCGCGCCAGTCGGGGGCGAAATACGACGGCGGGTACACCAGGCTCGTCGACGACGTCGACACGACGTTGATCCCGGCCTCCAGCAGCCGCAGGTAGTCGGGCACGGCGGCCCCGTCACGTTCGGGACCGCTCGCCGCGTACACCACGCAGTCGGGCGACAGGGAGATCAGCGCATCGGCGTCGTTGGTGGCCTTCACGCCCAGCGGTTCGCCACCGGCCAATTCGCCAGCATCCCTGCCGACCTTGTCCAGCGAATACACCCACACGCCAACGAGTTCCAGGTCGGGCCGGCGGGCGACGGCGTCGATCGCGATTGTCCCGACTCCCCCGGTGGACCACACGACAACACGCACCGGCATTCTCCTTACTGGTCGTTTGCCCGGGCGGCGGCCGCCGCGCGCTCTAGGTACGGCCACGCGACATCGGGCGCGACCCCACCGCGCAGCGGGTGCAGTGGCAACGGCCGACCGCCACGTGTTTCCGCCCACGCGCACATGTCGATGGCGGCGGCATAGAGATCGGCGGCCGGCCCGGCCCAACTCGGCGCACGCATGTCGAACCGAAGGGTGAACATCAGCGCCCGCCCACGTCGCCTCTGGGAATCGGCTGAAATACCCGCACGGCTGCAGACTAACCTAAAATTTGTTCGTTAAGATAGCGCGTGCTCTCTTAACCCTTGACCCCGGTTGCTCGCGGCTGCTAGCTTCCGAATCGAACGTTGGGTAACTGCCGGCGTAAAGGGCAACGGCCGCCTCAGCTTTCACCGCGCACGCACCTGAGGAGGAAACAAGATGACGACTCATCGCGTGGCGGTGTGGGCAACCGGCGGCATCGGATCGATCGCCATCCGCACCATCCAGCATCGCCCCAATCTGGACTTGGTCGGTGTGTGGGTGCACTCGCCGGAGAAGGACGGCAAGGACGCCGGCGAACTCGCCAACGGCGAGCCGATCGGGCTGAAAGCCACCACCGACGCGGAGGCGCTGATTGCGCTGAAACCCGACTGCGTGATCTACGCCGCCAGCGGCCCGGAACGCGACGCGCTGGCCATCCCGGATTACGTCAGGCTGCTGGAGTCCGGCATCAACGTCGTCACGACCAGCACCACCCGACTGGTCAACCCGCACGCCTACGAACCCGCCGAGTGGCGCGACCAACTGGTCGCCGCGGCCAAGCAGGGCCAGGTGTCGCTCTACGCGTCGGGGATCGAGCCCGGCTTCGCCGCGGACTACCTGCCGCTCGTGTTGTCCACCCAGTCGTCGTCCATCGACAAGATCCACGCGTTCGAGATCGGCCTCTACGACGACTACGGCGTCCCCGACATCATGAGCGACGCGCTGGGTTTCGGCCGGCCGCTCGACTATCAGCCCTGGATCGGCTTCCCGGGCGCGATCGCCGGCGAATGGCAGGGGCAGATCCGGTTGGTTGCCGACGCGCTCGGCGTCGAAGTCCAGGAAGTCCGCGAATATTTCGACCGCGCAGTCACTCACCGGACGCTGGAGGTCGCCATGGGCACCGTCGAGGCCGGCACGTGCGGCGCCCTGCGGATGCGGGCGATCGGCGTCGTCGACGGCCGGGAGGCCATCGTCATCGAGCACGTCACCCGGCTCGCGCACGACGTCGCCCCGGACTGGCCGACCGGGATCGGCGACCTGTCCTACCGCGTCATGATCAGCGGCGACCCCGACATCGACTGCACCTTGGCGGCGACGCTCAAGGACCCACGCAAGGCCGGAGTTGGCGGGATGACCTCCGGCGCCGGCGCGATGGTCGCCACCGCGATGCGCGTCGTCAACGCCGTGCCGTATGTCGTTGCGGCGGAACCGGGATTGCTCAGTTCGGTGGACCTGCCGTTGACGATCCCGAGGCACGCGTTCGCCAGGGGTTGATCCGGGACGGCCGACTCGGCTTAGTCTGCCGGAGTGACCGTTAACCCCCTCGAGGAGCTCACGCTGCAGCAGCTGCAGCGTCGCACCAGCATGAAATGGCGCGCGCATCCCGCCGACGTCCTACCGCTGTGGGTCGCCGAGATGGACGTCATGCTGCCCCCCACCGTTGCCGACGCGCTGCGGACGGCCATCGACAACGGCGACACCGGATACCCATGCGGCACCGCGCTGGCCGAAGCGGTCAGTCAATTCGCGTCCCAGCGTTGGCAGTGGCACGACCTGGACGTCAGCCGCACCGCGATCGTCCCGGACGTCATGCTCGGCGCCGTCCAGCTGTTACGTCTGGTCACCGACCCTGGTGACGCCGTCATCGTCAACCCGCCGGTGTACGCCCCGTTCTACGCGTTCATCGCTCACGACGGGCGTCGAATCGTCGAGGCGCCGCTTGACGGCGAAGGCCGAATTGACCTGGGCGCCTTGGCGGAAGCGTTCACGCGTGCCCGCGCATCGGCCGGAAAGACGGCGAAGGTCGCCTACCTGTTGTGCAATCCGCACAACCCCACCGGGTCGGTGCACACCGTGGACGAACTCGGCGCGGTCGCCGAACTGGCCCGCCGGTTCGGCGTCCGGGTGGTCTCCGACGAGATCCACGCGCCCGTCGTCCTCTCGGGGGCGCGCTTCACCCCGTACCTGACCGTCCCCGGTGCCGAGAACGCCTTGGCCCTGACGTCGGCCTCCAAGGCCTGGAACCTGTCGGGCCTCAAGGCGGCGTTGGCCATCGCCGGCCCCGAGGCGGCCGCGGACCTGCACCGGATGCCGGAAGAGGTCAGTCACGGGCCGAGCCACCTGGGCGTCATCGCCCACGCCGAAGCCTTCCGCACCGGTGGTGAGTGGCTCGACGAGCTGCTGCGCGGCCTGGACCGCAACCGGGGCCTGCTCGGTGAGCTGGTCGCCGAGCACTTGCCGACGGTGAAATACCTATGGCCACAAGGGACTTACCTGGCATGGCTGGATTGCCGGGAGCTCGGTTTCGTCGAGGAGGCCGCCGCCGGCCTTGCGGTGGTTGCCGATCTGTCGGGGCCCGCCCGGTGGTTCCTCGACCACGCCCGGGTGGCGCTCAGTTCGGGCCACGTCTTCGGAACCGGCGGGGCGGGGCACGTGCGACTCAACTTCGCGACCTCCCCGAGCATTCTCACCGAGGCCGTGTCCCGGATGGGCCGGGCGCTCGGCGATATCGCCTAGCGCGCTAGGCGGGGATCTCCTCGGCGCCGCGGCCAAGGTTGCGGAAGCCCTTGGCGGGCTCCCTGAACCCAAGCACGAACGGCAGCGAGTTCAACTCGAGCTTCATCGTCGCCCCGAGACGGCGAAAGAAGTTGGACTCGGCGGCGGGAAGGGAAGCCTGCGACGTCGCAAGGTCGATGTAGTGCGTCGACGTTTCCCCGATGTCGTCGAACGTGTGGATCAATGGTGTGCATTGCGCGCGCAACGGTTCGTCGAGGCAAGCCGCCACGGGATCGGTCATCAGAATGTATTCGACCACTGGCACGAGGTTTTTCAGCATGCGATGCACCAGGATGACGTCGAAGCCCGCCAGCTCCAGGTGACGCTTCACCCGTTGTTCGG
This sequence comes from Mycobacterium paraseoulense, assembly GCF_010731655.1. Lineage (NCBI taxonomy): Bacteria > Bacillati > Actinomycetota > Actinomycetes > Mycobacteriales > Mycobacteriaceae > Mycobacterium > Mycobacterium paraseoulense. Next base: position 1,480,633 of record NZ_AP022619.1, read on the forward strand.
CCACCTCACCCTGATGGACGACGAACTTCAACGACAACTTGTCCAGTTGCGCGCAACTGGCGCATTCGCAGGCGAGGTCCTTCTGGAAGCGCTCTCGGCGCGCGATGAACGCCGCCCGCATTCGGGCCAGCCGGTCACACACCAGCACTTTGGCGTCGCCGTCGGGCGCCCAGAAGAACGCGGCGTCTCCCTCCAGCTTCGCCAGCTTCAGGCCCCTGCCCGCGTCGATCACCGACTCCAACAGCCCCGCCACCGTCAGTTGCGCGTGTGCCAGGTGGGTGCGGTTCCATTGCATGTAGTGGGTGTAGCCGCCGATGTCGGCAATGATCAGGACCGCGCGCCGAATCGCCATGAACAAGCCAGTTTAATGTCCACTCGGCGTCTAGCCCAATGAAATCTCCCCCTAGACGAACTCGCGTCGCCGAGAGAGGCTAACAGAGGCGCCCGCCCACCGGAGGAGCTGAATATGCATGTGCTACGAACCCCGGACTTCCGATTCGAAAACCTGGAGGGCTATCCGTTCGTAGCGAACTACGTTGACGTGGCGGCCAGCGACACCCAGTCGCTACGCATGCATTTCCTCGATGAGGGCCCGGCCGATGGCCCGCCGATCGTGTTGCTGCACGGCGAACCCACCTGGAGCTATCTCTACCGGACCATGATCCAGCCGCTGGCCGACGCCGGGAACCGCGTGCTCGCGCCCGACCTGATCGGCTTCGGCCGCTCGGACAAGCCCGGCCGGATCGAGGACTACACCTACCAGCGGCACGTCGAATGGGTGAGCTCCTGGTTCGAGCGCCTGAACCTCAAGGACGTGACGCTGTTCGTGCAGGACTGGGGATCGCTGATCGGGCTGCGCATCGCCGCCGAGCAGGGCGACCGCATCGCCCGGCTCGTGGTCGCGAACGGTTTCCTGCCCACCGCGGATCGTCCGACGCCACCCGCCTTCTACGCTTGGCGGGCGTTCGCGCGCTACTCCCCCGTGTTGCCCGCCGGCCGCATCGTCTCGGTCGGGACCGTCCGGCGGGTTCCCGCCCGGGTGCGGGCAGGCTACGACGCGCCGTTTCCCGACAAGACCTATCAGGCCGGGGCCCGCGCCTTCCCCCAATTGGTGCCGACCTCACCGGACGATCCAGCGATCCCGGCGAATAGGGCCGCATGGAAATCGCTGGGCCAATGGGAGAAACCGTTCCTCGCGATCTTCGGCGCGCGCGACCCGATCCTCGGGCGGGCCGACCGCCCCCTGATCCAGCACGTCCCCGGCGCCGCGGGCCAGCCGCACGCCCGCATCAACGCCAGTCACTTCATCCAGGAAGACTCCGGACCCGAACTCGCCGAACGCATCCTGTCCTGGCAGCAAGCCCTGCGCTGACCAACCAACCGGCCCCACTGCGGATCAGCGGGTGACCGCCAAAATGGCCTTCCAAGGCGGCGACACAGCCAGCCTTCAGCGACTTGCCAGATTGAGCATACGAGTGGGGACTTTCGCGCCGCTTGAATACGCTGGTTAACTGTTCAAAGCAACCTCATATGGGGAACAACAAATGTTCACACGCTTCGTTCGTGCTGATTGCACCCGGGCCGACTGGACCTTCTGAGGGCCAGGCACGGATCGATGATGCTGGAGCGCTTTGTAAGCCGGCAGGCAGAAGAGCAGTCTCTCACCGAATTCCTCGATTCGGCGCCCCAACAGCAGCGCGCCATCTTCATCACCGGCGACCCCGGCATCGGGAAGACGACGCTGTGGCTGGATGCCGTGAGCCGGGCCAGCCGTCGCGGCTTCCGCGTGCTTACCAGCCGCACGGCCGCCGCCGAATCGGTGCTGGCCTACACCGCCATGGCGGACCTGCTGAGCGAACTCGACGAGTCGATATGGGCTGACTTGCCAGCGCCGCAGCGTGAAGGCTTGGATGCCGCCCTGCTCCGCCGGCGCGATGACGCGCAAAACATCGATGCCCGGGCGGTGGCGGCCGCCTTCCTCGCTGTCACCGACCGGCTCGCCGCCCGGGGACCGCTGCTGATCGCGATCGACGACCTTCAGTGGCTCGATACGTCCAGCGCCAACGTCGTGTCGTTCGCGGCGCGGAGGCTTCCGGCTGGTGCGGCCCTGTTGTGTACGACGCGCATCGAAGAAGCCGCATCGCGACTGCAGCTGCCGAGCCCTGACGCCGTGCGTCGACTCCGGTTGCAGCCATTGACCGTTGGCGAATTGCGCCAGGTCCTCCTGCTTCACCTGGGACTTTCGCTGAGCCGTCCCCTGCTATTGCGTATCCACGAAATAGCAGGCGGCAATCCGTTTTTCGCGTTGGAGTTGGCGCGTGAAATCAGCGCCCATACTCGCACCAGCGAGTTAAGCCTGCCGGGTAGCCTTGACGACCTGGTCAGATCGCGGATCGGCCAGCTCGCCCCATCGGCCAAAGACGCGATGCTTGCGATGGCCAGCCTTCCTGACCCGACGGTGCAGCTTGTCGCCCAAGCACTCGGCGCCACACCGGACCGCGTCGTCGAGTTGCTCGCGGAGGCCGAAAATCGCGCTGTGGTGGCAATCGACGGAAACCGGCTCCGCTTCACCCACCCGGTTTTGGCGCACGGCGTGTACAGCGGTGCCCGTCCGCCTGTCCGTCGCGCCATGCACAGACGATTGGCCGACCTCATCACCGAACCCGAATTGCACGCCCGCCACCTCGCGTTGTCCGATCCCACCGGCGAGCAGCAGACCATAGCAGCCCTTGATGCGGCCGCGGAGATCGCCCGCGGCAGAGGAGCTCCCGCCGCTGCAGCCGAATTGCTGGAGCTGGCCATAGACCTCGGCGCCAATGACCCGGCTCGGCGAATTCGTTGTGCGACATATTATTTTGATGCCAGCGATCCCACACATGCGAGGCAGATCCTCGACAACGTCGTCGCAGAGCTACCGGCGGGCCCAGTGCGTGCGGAGGCTTTGCACATTCTCGGGCTGGTTCGCCTGTACGACGACAGCTTCCTCGAGGCGGCCGAGCTGCTCGAAGCCGGACTGGTCGATAGCGCCGACGACGCCGAACTGCGGGTGCGCATTCTGATCACCTTGTCATTCGCCCTGCTCAACGCGGGGCGGCCCGGGCAGGCCTACGAGCGGGTTCAGCAAGCCGTCGTCGAAGCCGAACGCCTGGATATCGCGCCGCTGCTCAGTCCCGCCCTCGGCATGCGCGCGATGATGGATTTCATGGGCGGTCGCGGCTTCGACAAGCCCACCCTACAACGCGCCACCAACCTTGAACAGCGAGACCCACAGGTGCCGTTGGCCTTTCGCCCCAGCGTGCAGCTGACACTGTTGCGCGCGTGGACGGGTGAGCTTGAAGGCGCCCACCAGGAGATGGCGGCGGTGAGCCAAAGCTGTATCACCCGGGGTGAGGAAGGCGAGCTGATCTTTGCCGCGTTCCACCTCGCGCTGATCGATATCTGGCGCGGTGACCTGACGAACGCGGCGATAATCGCCGACGAAACGATGGAGCTTGCTGCGCAGCTCGGCGGTGACTTCCCCCTGTTCATAGCGCTGACGATTCGGGCCGCCGTCGCCGCCTACGAAGGCCGTGTGGACGACGCCCGCCGCGATCTTCGCGACTCGATCGTGGCCGCGCAACGGTGCGGCTCCATGCGGCTCGCCGAATGGCCGGCGACCCTGAGGGGTTTCGTAGAGGTGTCATGCGGTGACTACCAGGCCGCGGTCAACGCGCTCGCGCCGCTGTTGCCCCTGACGCAGATCTTCCCCGAAGCCACGGAGATTATTTCGGCCTCTTTCATTCCGGACGCCGCGGAGGCGTTGATCGGTCTCGGCCGTTTTGATGAGGCTGAGCCGTTGGTAGCAGCCCTGGAACGCAACGGCACTCGGCTGGACCGCGCATGGATGCTAGCCGTGGGTGCGCGCTGTCGGGCGATGCTACTCGCCGGACGCGGCGACCTGGCCGCGGCCACCGCCACCGCCGAACGCGCAATGACGGAACACGAACGCCTGCCCATGGCGTTTGAACGCGCCCGCACGCAACTACTGCTCGGTCAACTCCAACGACGCCAGCGCCACCGCGACGCCGCGGCAGCCACACTGCGCGAGGCTTTACAAACCTTCGAAGAACTCGGGACCACCTTGTGGGCCGACCGCGTCAGAGCCGAACTCGCTAGAGGCATGTCGGGTCGACGCCGAGCCGAGGGACTAACTCCGTCCGAACAACGCGTCGCCGACCTGGCGGTCTCAGGCATGACCAACCGCGACATCGCCGCCGCACTGTTCATCAGCCCCAAAACCGTCGAGGTCAACCTCAGCCGCATCTACCGCAAACTCGGCATCCGCTCCCGCATGGAGCTCTACCGAGCACTCGAATCCACAAACGACCCAGCATCGCCCAAAGAGTAGGAAGATCCCTGATGTCAGGCGCGGTGCGGATCGATAACGTGAGGCGATGAGTCTCATGGACGCAGAAGCGGAGCGGTTCCTCGTCGAGTGGTATGGCGCCCGGGCGCCCGGGCGCTCGATCGGCGAGACCGCTGGCCGTCTCAACGATGGCGCCGCTTCGGCCTCGGCCCGCGGTGAGCCGATCCGATTGCTGATGGCGATGGCGGTCCCGGACGACGATTACGCTTTCGGCGTCTTCGCGGCCGAATCGGCTGATGCTGTTGCGCAGCTCTGCGACGACGCCGGTGCGCCCGCTGAACGGGTCAGCGCTGCTGTTGGCTGGGCGAGGCATGTCGATTGTTGATCGCGGCCCACGTTACTGGGGCACCAGAGGGCTGATCTTTCGCGCGAGGTCAATCGCGGCCGAATTGGCCTGGTCCGGAGAAAGTCTCAGCACCGCAACCTGAATCGTGTTGACCCTGTTGCCGGCAGCGAACTCGACTTGGCCGCCGCCCAGCAGGCGCATGCCATCGGGCCCCGGCTTCGACGGGTCGGGGAAGCCAGCTTCCGGTGGGGGCAAGGTGTTATTGCGTGCCGTGCCGGGATTGCTGATTTGAAGTGATATCGATTCCATCGTCGATGGGTTCTCCCAGGAGCAGTCACCCATCTGTGGATCACTGCCGGTCGACTTGCCTTGGACGGCCACGCCCAATAGGCCTGAAATATCTTGCGATGACAGCATGGAGCACGCATCGATCGGCTTGGCGGACTTGCTTGCGCTCGGGGCTGCGTTGGCCGAACCGCTTTGCGCACCACTTGCGGTATTCGTGTGCGATTGGCAACCGACCACCGTACTGCTCAACAGCACCGTCGCGAGCACCACCCGCTTGATATTCGTCCTCATGAGGACTCCTAACACTCGTTCTCAACGTTACTTTCCCGAATCGGTCGCCGAATCAGGTTTGCCCCTACACTTTCGGAAGCCTTGAGGGGTTCAAAACGATGTCACACTTTGATCGCTAACCGACATGCCATGACCGCTGCGATCATTGGTGAACCGCGTGCTCTCCGGGGTGGCGACAATGGTCCATCCCTGTGCACTGTAGGTCTGATCATCGAGCGCAACGCGACCTTCAAGCGCACCGAGATCGGCTTCCACCCAGTGCAATTGGCCATCGGATGTGACACTGACGGCGTGGTAATGCCGCCCTCCTGGCGTCGTAGGCCATTTGTTCGCCGCAGTTTGGCAGGCAACCAGCTCCGTGTTGATCGAACAGCCGGTCGATCCCGACGTGGTTTGCACGCGCACGTATCCTTGACCATTCGGCATCAGCGGAATCGCCGGCGGCGCCGACGGGGTGGACGTCGAGATCAGGCCGTACCTTCCCGGCACTTCGCCTCGCAGGTATCCCACAGCGGCGGCGGCCGCAGCCAGCATCCCGACCACAACATAAAGGCCAATTCTGCTATCGCACAATGTATTTCACCGAAACGCTAGTTGACACAGATATCGACCTTGGGATCGCAGGACGGCTTCTTCGTTGTCGTCGACGGCGGTTGGGTAGTGGTCGCCTTGGGGCTCGGCAAGGGCGTCGTGACGTTGGGCGTCGGGCGTGCGGTGGTTACGTTGTTCGGCGGAGCGTTGGAAGTGGTCGCACCGGGAGGAGCCGGCGGGTGTGATTGCCCGGGCGATCCCGGCGGTGGAGCGCCTGGTGTCGGCGGGGGTGGGGTGCCTACCGGCTGGCTCGGCCCTAAGGGAACAACCGGGACGTTGGGATGGGTCACGTCCGGCGGTCTGGTCCCATACGGATTCCCGCCGGTTGGGCCGTACCCCGCGCCGGCATTCTCGTTCCACGTTTCTTGGCGGCGCTGCGGAACGACGCACACGGCATCCCCGTCAAAGGCCTCGCGCCAGACATATCCCGACTTGCAGGTCTGGGGCCCGTATGCGCCCCCGTTCGGCTCGCGGAGGTTGGCAGCGTTGGCGTTCTCCTGTGCGATTTCAGCGGCAACTTGTTTGGTAACGCACACCTGATCACCCGGACGCGCGTTGCGTGGGACCAGATCGTTGGGACATCCGCCGTCGGCGGGTGCCAGCGCCGGAACGCCGACTGCAATTGCGCCGATGACCGCGGACAAAGACAGACCGGCCGCCACGGCTTGACCCCTGAACACGTTCGGATCCCTCTCCGGTGAATAAGCGTTGCGATATTCGACGCTATGGTCCGGGAACGTCCGTCACATCAGGGGTTTCACTACATTTTCGCGCATCGACAGCCCCGCGGAAGGCTTTACATGTCAGCCGGTGACCGCCAACACGGCTTCGGCCAGCTCGGGCCGGCAGACCACCAGATCGGGCAACTTGGGGTCCGGCTGGTTGTAGGCCAGCGCGGAGCCGTCGATGCGAGACGTATGCAAACCGGCTGCGCGGGCCACTGCCACCGGGGCGGCCGAGTCCCACTCGAACTGGCCGCCGGCGTGCACGTAGACGTCGGACAACCCCTGGACGAGCGACGCCACCTTGGCTCCGGCCGAGCCCATCTCCACCAGGACCCCGTCCAGCGCGTCGCGGACGGTCAGGGCGATGGCGGGCGGGCGGGTGCGGGACACCACGATGCGCGGCTTGCCCGGCGCCGCGGGTGGCGAATCGACGTCGGGAGTGGCCAGGGTGATGCCCTGCGCCGGCAATGCCACCGCACCGGCGACCAGCTCGCCCGCCTCCCACAGCGCGACGTGCACCGCCCAATCGTCGCGCCCGAGTTCGGAGAATTCCCGCGTGCCGTCCAGCGGATCCACGATCCACACTCGCTCCGAGCGCAATCGGACCGGGTTGTCCGCCCCCTCCTCGGACAGCACCGCGTCCTCGGGCCGCGCGTCGGCGAGCGCCGCCATCAGGAAATCGTGAGATCGCTTGTCCCCCGCGGCTTTCCGCTCGCTTGCGTCCGCATCGGCGAACTCTTCGCGGACCGTGAGCAGGAGCCGCCCGGCCTCGGTCGCCAACCGCGCCGCCAGTTCGTGGTCATCCGTCAGATTCTGGGCCATCACAATCCTTAAGTTGGTAGCGTTGACCAACTTTACCCTGCCTGGGCAACGCCGACGGGCACCACCCCGGGAGGAACGGTTCGGTCGTAATCTGTTGAACGTGAGCGGGGGCAACGTTCCTTTGTTGAGCCGACTGGGACGCATTCCACGGGGGCGTCTGATCGTGATCGGCATCGTCTCGGCGGTCGCGCTGGGCGGTGTACTCGCCTTGGCGGGGGTGAAACTCGCCCAGGGCCATCAAGACGCCGCACCACCCAGCGCGCAGCCGCCCCCACCGCAGAGCTTCGCGATCCCGGGCTGCTACAACCTGTCCGTTCCGCCGGTCGAGCGTCCGAAGCGGCTCAACGTGCTGGGCTGCGCGAGCGTCGCCGTTGCGCTGCAAGACATGTCGTGGAGCTCGTGGGGGTCGCAGGGCGCCGACGGGACCGGCACCGCCGTCTTCAAGGTCTGCGACCCGAATTGTGCGGCCGGGTATCAGCTGACCGAGCCGGTTGTCGTACATGCGTGGAATCCGCAACCACCGCGGCGCGAAGCCATCTGCCAGGCGGGCCTGGACATCTTTGCCGACATGATCCTGGCCTTCCCCAAGGGCGTCCCCCCGCCGAACGTGCAGAAGATGAACGCCCAGTACAACGGGCTGCCTGCCGTGCACTTCGCCAATTACTCGAGCGGCGATACCCGCGGGACCCAATTCATCGGCTACACGTTCTGCAACTAGCTCGAGCCGACGACGCCGCTAGACCTCGATGACGACGGCGCCGCCCTGGCCACCGCCCGCGCACATGGCCGCGACACCGATACCGCCGCCCCGGCGCGCCAGCTCGTAGGCCAGCGTGGTCACCATGCGCGCCCCCGAGGCCGCGATCGGGTGGCCGAGGCTGCAGCCGCTGCCGGAGAAGTTGACCTTCTCCTCGTCGATGCCGTACTCCCGGCACGCCGCGATCGGCACCGAGGCGAACGCCTCGTTGATCTCCCACAGCGCCACATCGCCCACCGACAAACCCGCCCGCTGCAACACCTTGCCGATCACCTTGACCGCACCCAGTCCGGTGTCCCGGGGCGGGACGCCCGCTGCTGCCCACGCCCGCACCGTGCCCATCACGTTGAGGTTCTCGGCGGCGGCATACTCGCGGTCGACGAGGGCCACCGCCGCCGCCGCGTCGTTGGTGCCGCTGCTGTTGCCCGCCGTGATCGAGAATCCCTCGATCTCGGGGTGCAGCACCTTGAGCGCGGCGAGTTTTTCGACGGTGGTGTCACGGCGGGGATGCTCGTCGACGGAGAAGTCGATCACCGAGCCGTCGAGCTGCGTGACCTTCAACGGGACGATCTCGTCGACGAACTTGCCCGCGTCCATCGCGGCGATGGCGCGCTGATGTGACCGGGCGGCCCAGGAGTCCATTTCCTCGCGGGTGATGCCGACCGCCTGCGCGGTGTTCCAGCCCACGGTGATGGACATGTCCTTGGCGGGAGCGTCGGGCGTCTCGACGTGGGTCGGCGGCATCCACTGCTCCTGGAACTTCAGCTCCGGGCCGGGGATGCGCCAGTTGGTCAGCGGTGTCATCGACAACGACTGCACGCCGCCGGCGATGAGCACGCGTTCCATTCCGGAGCCGATCTGCGCCGCGGCGTTGCCGATGGCGGTCAGGCTGCCCGCGCAATGCCGGTTCACCGACTGGCCGGGAATGTCCTCCATGCCGGTTGCGGTCGCCGCATAACGCGCCAAATCACCACCGCCGTAGTGTGATTCGGCGAAGATGATGTCGTCGATCGCGGACGGGTCGACGCCGGACCTGCGGACCACCTCGGGAAGCACCGAGGTGATCAGCGTCTCGGGCGGCGTGTTGACGAGCGTGCCCTTGAAGGAACGGCCGATCGCGGTCCGAACCGCTCCGACAATGACGGGTGTGGCCATGTTCTCAACCTCGAACGGTCTGGGCTGCACAGTCGGCAGCGCTGGCGGGATGTGCGGTCGGACGCCGCGCCGCCAATCGTATCAAGTACCGTATGGGCAATAGTAACGACCCCAACCCTGGACCGGCCCGCGGAGTCCCGCGCCCGCGAGGCACCGCGTCAAGCGCCGAGAATCCAAGTTCCGGTTCAGGGTTGACTGGCGACTAGAACGTCACATTCGTCTCCGCGTGACCGATTTCCTGAGTTTGCTTGCCGCTGGCATCGTGGCACGAGACTGTTACGTGGTAGCTGGTTCCGGTGTTGAAACCCTTGATAGGCACGTTCGCGCTCGCGTGCGGGCCAACCGTGAAGTCGGGAATTCCAGGATCGATGGGCGTCGAGTGGTAGCTGCACGTGGCAGTCAGGTCCGACGAGTTAGAAACCGTCGCCGTGATGCCGCCGATATGCGGAGGACCGAACGACAACTGGATCGCGTTGGTCACCGGCGCCGCCGCCGGCGCGGGCGCGGGCGTCTTGCCGCAATCAGAACCCGGTGGCAATATCCGCCCGTCACCGGTGCACCTCACCGGCCTGTTTGGATCCGGCGCCGGCGCGGGGGCAGCCGGCGCGGCAGGTTTGGCCGGCGGCGTGTACTTGTAATCCGACCACGCGCCGCAATCGTCGGAACCCAGGGGATGCTTGCGGCAGCCCTGAACGGAAATGGTCAGCCCATCGGCAGGAATGTTGTTGAAGGTTTCAGTCGCGGCGTTGTTGCAATCCTTGCTGATTTCTTCTTGTGAGTTACCAGGTGTCCTGAGGTGCAACACGTCGCCGGCCTCGTCGCCATTCACACGCGGGCACCCCGTGAAATTGCATACCAAACTGCTGCCGCTGGGCGTGCAGGTCACGGTGTACCCATTGGGCAGCGTGTCCGCGGACGCGACCGGCAGCAGCGATGTCCCGGCAACGCCAATCGCCGCGGCTATGACCGATGCGCCTTTCCGAATGATCATGAGCCTGCGCATGAGAGGTCCTTCCGCCTTCCCTGTCCGAATGCCGCTGCCCGGTCCGCTCTCGGTTTCAGCTGGGCGTCAGACGAACACGACGCTATTGAGCAGGACGACCGCAGCGCATCAGGGGTTTCACTACAGTTTCGGGAGGCTGGGCCGTGGCGCCGGGCGACTCATGAGCGGCCAGAAGCCTGCGACACAATGGGTCGATGACGGCACCACCCACTCAGAGTGACACCACCCAGCGGGCCGCTTACCGCGTCGCGGCGATGCTCCTCGGCGTTGGGACGTTGCACTTTGTGGCGCCCAAACCGTTCGACGGCATCGTGCCTGCCGAGCTGCCCGGGAGCCCCCGGTTCTACACCTACGCGTCGGGAGTGGCCGAACTGGGCGTCGGGGCGGCGTTGCTGCCACGACGCACCCGGAGACCGGCCGCGCTCGCGGCGGCCGTGTTGTTCCTCGGGGTGTTCCCGGCGAACGTCAACATGTGCCGGTTGTGGTGGAACAAGCCCTGGCCGATGCGGGCCGCCGCCCTGGCCCGGCTGCCGCTGCAGATTCCCATGGTCACCACCGCGCTCAAGATCAGCCGCAACGGCTGATGCCCACGGCTGTCACATGTGCCACAGCCGTCCCTGCCGGACGGGACACTGGAAGTGCCCGCCTCTCAGCGACAATGCGCATGTGGGACCGGCTCTGCGTTCGTCGCCAGGGTTTGTCGCTCTGAGGCGGGCAACTTGTGGGTCTCCCAGCGCGGGGACTCGTGTGGCGGCTGTGACCGATGAGAGGTCAGCAGACTCGATTTCGCGGAAACAAGAAGTCCCTCGCAGAAAGACAAACCATGGATTCAGCGCAAGCGAATGTCGAACTCCTCAAGGCGTGGCTGGACGCCCACAACCGCGGTGACATCGCCGCGCTCGACTACATGTCGGACGATGTCGAGATCGTCGAGATGCCAACCGGTGTCGTCTGGCGCGGGCGGCAGGACATGGAGAACCTCGCCCGGTTGGCCTATTCCCGCAAGAGTCACAAGAGACTGACGCAGGTCTTCGCCACAGAAACGGCTGCGTGCGTGGAATACGTCACCGTCGTACCGATGACGGGCGAGGTGAGCCGGTTCGAGAAGGAATGGGGTCTGCACGGAATCGATATTTCGAATGCTGCACCGACCAGCGACGTGTTCGAGCTGCCTGTTTGCTTCGTATGCGAGATCAAGAACGGCAAGATTCATCGCGCACGGGAGTACTGGGACGCCGCCAGCATGGCTCGTCAGCTGGGAGTGTCTGAGCAGCAAGGCAATTCAGGCCGCTGACAAAACACCGCCGCATCGTCGGCGCGAACGGGCGTCATACGCTGACCTCGACCGAGCGCCCGAGGTAGGCCAGCAGTCGCGCCGTCGGTGTCGCGTCATCCGGCGCAGCTTGGGCCGGTCCGAATCCACCGGGTCGCCGCAACATGTGCTCCGGCAGCGGCTCCACCAGATCGCGGCACAGCCCCAGCAGGTCATCGGGCAGCTCGATCAGCCGCCCGTGTGAGCGGTGGATGTCCCACGCGTGCAGGGCGAGGTCCGAGACCGGAAACATCAGCGCTCGGCGTAAGGGAACCTGACCTTCGGGGGATTTCCGCATCCCGTCGAGGTCGGCGCCCGGCAGTGCTTCGTGCAGCCGCGTCGCCAGTTCACGAAGCCGCGCGGCCGGGTCGTCGCAAACCCAGTCCGACGGTTGAGAGGGACGATCCCAGATTTCGCCGTCCTCGACCAGCGTCACCACTTTCGCCGCGCTGCCGGTCACGTGACCCACCAGATCGCGCAGGCTCCAGCCCTCGAGGTTGGACGGCCGGTCCCACCCCTCCGACGGGATCTGGTCGACGGCGTCGATGAGCAGGCCGAGCGCCTCGGCAGCCAGCACGCCGATGCGGGAGGTTGTGTCGTCCATGTCGTGGGATCTCCTTGGTAGGGCGCACGCACGGGTCACGTACCGTCCAGAAGTCTAGGGGCACAACACCGGCTACCCAGGAGGCCTTGGTGGGCAAGACAGACATCGCAGCGGTTCTCGCGATCGCCGCCGCCCTGATGGTCGGCATCGGGGACGTCATCCAGCAGCGATCCGCCCAACAGGTCACGGACAAGCCGGTCGGCACCCTGGACCTGTTTCGCCGGCTGCTGCGTGACCGTCGATGGTGGACCGGCAGCCTGGTGGCCGGCGCCGGGTTCGGGTTCCAGGCCGCGGCGCTCGACCTGGGGTCGGTGGTGCTCGTGCAGGCGCTGCTGGTGACGTCGTTGCTGTTCGCGTTGCTCATCAACGCCCGGGTGAACCACCGCAGAATCACTGCCTGGCAAGCGCTTTGGGCGGTATTGCTGGCAGCCGCGGTCGCGGTGGTGGTGACCGTCGGCGATCCTCAGGAGGGCACCCCGCGGGGGTCGGTGCACACGTGGACCATCGTGGCGTTGGTCATGGGTCCGGCCCTCATCCTGTGCGTGATCGGCGCGCGCATATTCCCGGGCGCGGTCGGCGCGTTATTGCTGGGCCTGATGGCCGGCTCGCTGTGGGGATTGTTTTCAGTTTTGACCAAGGGCGTGGTCGACCAGCTCGACCACGGCATCCCGGCCCTGCTGCGCATACCCGAGGTCTACGTGTGGGTGGTGGTGGCGATCGCGGCCACCGCCTGGGAGCAGTCGGCGTTTCGGGCCGGGCCGCTCACCGCATCGCTCCCGGCGGTAACCGTCGCCGAGCCGATCGTCGGATCGATTCTCGGTGTCACCGTGCTGGGCGAGACACTGCGGACCAACGACGTCGGGCTGGTGGCACTGGGCGTGTCGGTCGCCGTGATGGCGGCCGCGACGGTGGCGCTGGCGCACAGCCAAGCCACGACGGCCCCACCCGCCGACGAAAAGCCCGCATTATCAACCTGATCAGGTGCGCGACCCGACGCGGTGCGCGGTGCCGTCCGCATCGACATAGGTGAATTCGCGCATTCCATAAGCCGTATCGTGCGGCGGCATCAGGCGGCCACCGAGATCTTCCAGTGCATTCCACTCCGCGTAGAGCGCATCGGCGTCGCTGACGTAGAGGTACACGCTTGCGGCCGTGCGCAAAGGATCGTGCTCGTCCCATTCGGTGAGGTGGATCGACACCGATCCGCGGTCGGCGAACCCATAGCGCTCGGGACCGTCGTATTTGCGCGCGTCGAACCCGAGTCGCCGATAGCGGTCGATCGCGGCATCGAGGTCTCGGACCGGGACGATCGGCGCCACCGAGGTGAAGGTGACTGCGGACACGCATGCGAACATATCGCTTGGCTCGGATTGTCCTCGCGGCAGAAGGCTGCTGTCGTAGGCTTCGTTGGCGAATAACTCGTGAGTACGCGGCGCGGTGGGGGCGCGCGAAATGCTTGAGAGGGGCCTCAAGCAGAAAGGGCCTCGACATGCGCCAGCTGAAAACTGCAGTCGCCGTAGCCGCCTCCGCCGGACTTCTGGTCGCCGGTTGCGGCCACAACGGCGGGGGCGGCACGGCCACGCCGTCCACCACGACGGCCACCGCGGCGTCGTCGAAGGATCCCCTGACGAAGGACCAGTTGGCCGCCCTCATGCTCAGCCCGACCGAACTGGACACCGCGCTCGGCGTCACGGGTACCTACAGCGACCCGCCGAAAACCGCTCTGGAAGAAGACCCGGTCAAGCGCAGCGACTATACAGTTCCCGCCGAATGCAATTACGCCATCCGCGCGGCCCTGGCACCCGTTTATGCCGACAGCGGGAACAGCGCGGTTTACGGCTACCACGACGTCGCACCCGCTCCCCCGGGTGCGACCGAAATGGAAAGGCCGGACGTGGATCAGTTCGTGGTGTTGTTTCCCTCGCCGGAGCAGGCGAGGGCGTTCTTCACTGCCTCGTCCCAGCGCTGGCCGGCCTGCGCCAACCGCCAGGACACCGTGCCCGCCGAGGGCGGCCAGCCCGAACTGCAGTGGAAGGTGGGACCGGTTGCCAACACCAACGGAGTTCTGCGTGCGCCCGTCACCGTCACCATCACCCGAAGCGGCGGGAACGTCACCATGCCGTGTCAGCGGGCACTGACCGTCCGCAACAACGTCGTCATCGACGTCGACGCGTGCCGCAAGGAGGTCGGAGATCTCGGCGTCAACATTGCCAACCAGATCGCTGCAAAGGTCGACAAGCAATAGGTGGTGCAACAGGGGTGGCATACCGGCGCGAGCCCGCGAACTCGGTTGGCCGTCCCGCGTTCACCCACCTGCGGTAGCTGCCCGCCGCGACCCCGGCGTACGATCTTGCGGCCGAACCCGGTCAAGCGACGACACTTGCGCCACCACCGATTCTGGCGGTAAGCCGTAGCTACACACGATGTCGCGACCTGGTTTCGTGCGGTCTGCCCGAAGGTCGGTCGCGCGGTGTCGAAAGGGAGCGAATGAACGCATCGGACACGGCGGCCGACGGTGGCGGGGAACGGCCGGTGATCCACCTCTCGCAGTTGCTGCGCGCCCCGGTACTGGCCCGGGCGGGCGAGACCGTGGGCCGCGTCGAGGACGTGATCGTGCGACTGCGCGGCACCGACGAGTACCCGCTGGTGACCGGGATCGTTGCCGGGGTCGGCGGGCGCCGGGTCTTCATCGGTGACAAATCCATCGATGAGTACAACGCGGACCGAGTTCTGTTGACCAAGAACAAGGTTGACCTTCGCGGCTTCGAGCGCCGCGACGGTGAGGTGCTGTTGCGCGCCGACGTGTTGGGCCACCGGCTGATCGACGTGGCCAACGTCGAGCTGATCCGGGCCTACGACGTGGAGCTGGAAGATACCGGCGCCGGCTGGATGCTGACGCGCGTCGACACCCGCCGGCCACCACGGTTGTTCGGGTTGATCAAGCCGTCCGGGGGGCACGCGGCCCGCGACTGGAAGTCGTTCGAACCGCTCATCGGCGACGCCCGCTCCGACGCCGTGCGGCGCTTGTCGGACCGGTTCGGCGAGTTCAAAGCCGCCGAGATCGCCGACCTTCTCGAGGAGGCGGACAAAGCCGAGGGCGGCGAGATCCTCGACCGCGTGCGCAGCGACCCCGAACTCGAAGCCGACGTCTTCGAAGAACTGGAGCCGGAGAAGGCGAGCCGTCTCCTCGATGGCATGCCCGACAGCGAGGTCGCCGCGTTGCTGGGCCGGATGCGGGCCGACGACGCCGCCGACGCGATCGCGGATCTGCGCCAGTCGCGGCGCCGCCGCGTGCTGGATTTGATGCCGGGCCCGCAGCGCACCAAGGTCATCACCTTGATGGGGTTCAACCCCGAGAGCGCCGGCGGGCTGATGAATGTCGACTTCGTCGCGTGCAGCGCCACCACGACAGCGGCGGAAGCGGTGGGGCTCATCACGACCGCCCACACCATCCAACCGGAGGCGCTCATCAAGGTGCACGTTGTCGACGAGGACAGACGGCTCGACGGCGTGGCCTCGGTGATCACGCTGTTGCAGGCTCAACCCGGTGAAACCCTTGAGCGGCTGATGGATTCCGACCCGGTACGCGTCACCGCCGACGCCGACCTGACGGACGTCGCGCTGTTGATGGCCGACTTCAACCTCTACTCCATCCCGGTCGTCGACGACCGGGACCGCGTACTCGGAGTGGTCACCGTCGACGATGTGCTCGAGGCGACCATCCCCGAAGACTGGCGTCGGCGTGAACCGGCACCGCGTCCCGTCCGCGAGCCCACCCAACCCGGCGACCACCACACGCGCGTGCCCGGAGGTAACGGGCTGTGACCGCAGGTCGCGACGAGACGGCCCGCAGCGCGGTGCTCGACACCGCGCACCTGGGTGACATCGAGGGCGCGTTCGGACGGATCAGCGTCGGCGAAACCGAGCACCCCCGCACCTGGAAGACACGGTTGCTGACCCTGCTGGCGATCGTCGGTCCGGGAATCATCGTGATGGTCGGCGACAACGACGCCGGCGGCGTGGCGACCTACGCCCAGGCCGGGCAGAACTACGGCTACTCCCTGCTGTGGGTGCTGCTGCTGCTGATACCGGTGCTGATCGTCAACCAGGAAATGGTGGTCCGGCTCGGGGCGGTCACGGGCGTCGGGCACGCGCGGCTGATCAACGAACGCTTCGGCCGCGGCTGGGGCTGGTTCTCGGTGGGCGATTTGTTCTTGCTGAACTTCTTGACGATCGTCACCGAGTTCATCGGTATCAGCCTGGCCGCCGAATACATCGGCGTGTCCAAATACGTCGTGGTACCGGTCTCGGCGGTGGCACTGGTCGCGATCATGGCGAGCGGGAGCTTCCGACGCTGGGAGCGCGCCATGTTCATTTTCATCGCCGTCACCCTGCTGCAGATCCCGATGCTGCTGATGTCCCACCCGCAGTGGGGCCAGGTAGCCAAATCCTTCGTGATACCGAGCATTTCGGGTGGCGTGAGCTCGGATGCGGTGCTGCTGATCATCGCCATCGTCGGCACCACCGTGGCGCCCTGGCAGCTGTTTTTCCAGCAGTCCAACGTTGTCGACAAGCGCATCACCCCGCGCTTCATCGGCTACGAGCGCGCCGACACCGTGCTGGGCGCCTTCGTCGTCGTCGTCGGCGCGGCGGCGCTGGCGATGACCGGCGAATGGGCGGCACGCTCCACCAACACCGTCGGCGGTTTCACCGACGCCGGCGCCACCGCGCACCTACTCGGCGAGCATCGGGGGACGCTGGGCTGGATCTTTGCGATCGTGCTGATGGACGCCTCGATCATCGGCGCCGCCGCGGTGACACTGGCCACCAGTTATGCCTTCGGTGACGTGTTCGGCCTCAAGCATTCGCTGCACCGCGGGTTCGCCGACGCCAAGCAGTTCTACCTGTCCTACACCGCGATGGTGGTGGTGGCCGCGGCCGTCGTGTTGATCCCCGGCGCGCCTCTCGGGCTGATCACCACCGCCGTGCAGGCCCTGGCCGGTCTGCTGCTGCCCAGCGCCAGCGTCTTCCTGCTGCTGTTGTGCAACGACCGGGAAGTGTTGGGGCCGTGGGTCAATCGTGCCTGGCTCAACTGGGTCGCCGGACTGATCGTCGGCACGCTGCTACTGCTGTCGGGGATCCTGATGGCTACCACGCTGTTCCGCGACCTCAACGTCGTGGCGGTGGCCGGATACCTGGCGCTGGCGCTTGTGGTCCTCACCGCCGCGGCGGTACCGCTGCTGCGCTGGATGAGCCGCCGACAACCCCCAGCGCCCGTGGCACGACTGCCGGTGCGGGGGGTCGACCGCAACACGTGGCGGATGCCGCCCCTGACACTGCTCGAGCCGGTCACCTGGTCACCGGGCACCCGCCTGGGGATGATCGCGCTGCGCGGCTACCTGATCCTCGGCGCGCTGCTATTGGTGGTCAAGGCAGTACAACTCAGTCACTGACGGCTTCTCGCACGCGACGGGCCACCTCGCCGTACCGCTCGAAACGAGCCGGGTCGCCCACGGCGTTGTAAAGGACCAGGCGCGTGGCCTTTCCGGCATATTTGTCGGTCAGCGCGTCGGCCAGCCCGTCCCACGTCGATTCGGTGGCGAAGACGGCGATGTGCTCGTCGCTCACCTGGGCCGCCATGCCGGCGACGTCGCCGGCCTTCTGCTTCTCGCGGATCCGGGCGGTGGTGCCCTCGAACCCGGCCTGGTCCCAGATGAACGCGTAGTTGGGTGTGCTGCCGTAGAACGCCATGCTGGCGCGCACCACTTCCCGTTGCTTGTCGCGCTCCTCGTCGGTGTCGCCGACGATGGTCATCACCGGCACGATCACCGCGAGATCCGACGGCGAGCGCCCCGCCTTCGCCGCTCCTTCGGAGATGCTGGGTAGGACGTGCCGGGCGATGTAGCCCGGCTCGCCGATCGGATGCACGTGCACCCCGTCGGCCACCTCGCCCGCCATTCGCAGCATCCATGGATTGACCGCTGCGATATCGACTTTCGGATCCGGGACCTCGATCGGACCCGGGCTCCATTGCGGGGTGATGAAGTCGAGGTCGTAGAAGTCGCCGTGGTGTTCGAGCGTCCCGCTCCGAAACGCGGCGAAGCACGCCTTGACGGCGAACAGGTAGTCGCGCAGCCGCGGACCGGGCCGCTCGAACGCCACGCCGTAGCGCCGGACGACGTGGGTGCGTACCTGGGTGCCCAGCCCCAGCCGGAAGTTGCCGCCGGTTGCTTCCTGTAGCTCCCAGGCCGTGGCCGCCGTGACGAAGGGACTGCGCGGGAAGGCCACGGCCACCCCCGTGGACAGCTCGAGGCCCGGCGCGGCCTGCGACGCGACGGCGGCGTTGAGGTAGGCCGTCCGGCCCGTTTCGGTGAACAACAGGCCGGAGAATCCAACGGCCTGCGTTCGCCGGGCCAGGTCGCCGATCTGGTGAAGCGGCTGCGGGACCGTCATCGCATCGACGTGCATTCCTCGGAGCCTACGTGGGGCCGAGCCGTAAGCCGGCCGGGGTACGCCGCGCCGGCGATGCCCGCCCTCTTGCTCGGCGGCTGCTTCACGGTGTTAGCTCTGTAGTCGACAGCAACCACCGCCGCTTCGCTAATAGGAGGTTCGCGAACATGCTTCGTGGATGGTTTATGGCTGGAGCAATCGCAGTGGGAATTGCCGTGGCTCCTCCGGCCCAGGCGGCGCCCTCGACAACGACGACGACCTCGCCGACAACGGGCGCCAGCGCCTACTACCCGAACTGCAAAGCGGCGTGCGCAGACGGCGTGGCTCCGATCTATCGCGGGCAGCCGGGGTACCGGCCGGGCCTTGACCGCGACGGCGACGGCATCGCCTGCGAAGTCTGCCACTGAGGCCGGTACACGCGATGTCTGCGCCAACCGCCCGACTGACCGCCGTCGTCTCGATGGCGTGTGCCGGTCTCCTGGCGTGCGGGTCCCAGCACGCCGCCCCGGCCAATACCTCCGGTTCGACCGGCATAAAGCCGGTGACGTCGTCCGGCGCGAGCGCCCCGCCGAGCGCGCCGAGTAGCCCGGTTCCGCCCGCCACCACCACGACCACGCCGGCGTGCGTCGGATTGTCGATATGCCCGCCACCACCGCCGGACGCCGAGGGCAATCCGGCGTGTTACTACGCCGACGGGTGGCGTGCCGACTCCTCGGGGGCCGGAATCGAAGTGTGGTTCTTCCGCGACCCGCACAACCCGTCGACGCCGGACAAGGTCACCGCGTTGGTGCGCAAGAAGGACGGCACCACCGCATCCCAGGACGCCGACATCGACGCCGGCCAACAGGTGCATCGCTTCGGCTTCCCCGACGTCGCACCGGCCGTGGTGCAAGAGGTCTTGTTCAGCAGCGGCAGCGGACGCTGCTTCGTGATCGGGCCCGGCGGCTGACGCCCGGGCGCCGCTCAGTGGTCAGCGCTTTTGGTGACGGTGGCTCACCGGTGCGGTAAAGCCTTGGGTGTCGTCGAAGTGGGCCCACTGGCCGTCGTCGTTGACTTCCATGCGCCAACCCAGCTCGGTGCTGCCGCCGATCGAATGGATGAACCAAGCGTGCGCGGACTCTGCGCTGGCAAAATCCTTCGTCGCGACGACCCGGCCGCGTGGGTCGATGACGCGAAACTCAACCATGGGATGTGATTATCCCTGCCAGCGGCTTTTCAATCGAGTTAATCGCCCATTTGCGGGCAAAGCCGGCGACGACCGCTCCTATCGCGGCTGTGGCAAATCCGCGCTAGACGGTACGGGTCAACCGGTCGGCGAGCAGCTCGGCGAACCGAGCGGGATCGTCGAGCGCGCCCCCTTCGGCGAGAAGTGCTGTGCCGTAGAGTAATTCGGCAGTCTCGGCCACCTCGGCGAGTGCCTCGTCGCCGTCGGCCTTCTTTTGCGCCTCACGCAGTCCGGTGACCAACGGATGGTTCGGGTTGAGCTCGAGAATCCGCTTGCCGACGGGGATGTCCTGCCCGGACGCGCGGTAGAGCCGTGCGAGGGCCGGGGTGATGCCGAAGGCGTCGGTGATCAGGCAGGCCGGCGAGTCCGTCAGGCGGCTGGAGAGCCGTACTTCCTTGACATATTCGCTCAACGTCTCCTTCATCCAGGTCAGCAGGTCGGCGAAGTCCTTCTGCTGCTCCTCTCGCTCGGCCTCGCTCTCGTCGCCCTCGGAACTGAGGTCCACCTCGCCCTTGGCGACCGACTGCAGCGGCTTGCCCTCGAACTCGGTCACCGAGCCCACCCAGACTTCGTCGACCGGGTCGGTGAGCAACAAGACCTCGTAGCCCTTGGCTTTGAACGCCTCGAGGTGCGGCGACTTCAGGATCTGCTGCCGCGTCTCCCCCGTGGCGAAGAAGATCTGCTCCTGACCCTCCTTCATGCGCTGCACGTACTCGGCGAGGGTGGTGGCCTCCTCCTCGTTGTGCGTCGAGGCGAATGAGGAAATCTGCAGCAAGGTGTCCCGGTTGTCGAAGTCCGACAGCAGCCCCTCTTTCACGACTCTGCCGAATTGCGTCCAGAACGTGCGGTAGTCGTCGGGCCGCTCGGACTGCAGCTCCTTGATGGTGGAGAGCACCTTCTTGGTGAGCCGCCGGCGGATGGCCTTGATCTGCCGATCCTGCTGCAGGATTTCGCGGGAGACGTTGAGCGACATATCCTGCGCGTCGACGACGCCCTTGACGAAGCGCAGGTATTCGGGCATGAGCTGGTCGCAGTCACCCATGATGAACACCCGCTTGACGTACAGCTGGATGCCGATCTGGGAGTCGCGGTTGAACAGGTCGAACGGTGCGTGGGACGGAATGAACAGCAGGGCCTGGTATTCGAAGGTGCCCTCGGCCTTCATCGCGATGACCTCGAGCGGGTCATCCCAGGCATGCGCGATGTGCTTGTAGAACTCCTTGTACTCCTCCTCGGAGACCTCTTCCTTGGGCCTGGCCCACAGCGCCTTCATCGAGTTGAGGGTCTCCACCTCTTTGGTGACGGTCTCCTCGCCACCCGCCCCTTCCTCGTCCGAGGTGGCCGGTTCTCGTCGTTCGACCTCCATGCGGATGGGCCAGGCGATGAAGTCGGAGTACTTCTTGACCAGGCCGCGGATCTTCCACTCCGAGGTGTAGTCGTGCAGCTCATCCTCGGCGTCTTCCGGCTTGAGGTGCAGGGTGACCGAGGTTCCCTGCGGAGCGCCGTCGACCGCTTCGATGGTGTAGGTGCCCTCGCCGCTCGATTCCCATCTGGTGGCTTCGCTCTCGCCGGCCTTGCGGGTGAGCAGTTCGACCTTGTCGGCGACCATGAAGCTCGAGTAGAAACCGATGCCGAACTGGCCGATCAGTTCCTCCGATGCGGCCTCGTTCTTGGCCTCTTTCAGCTGCTGACGCAGCTCGGCGGTGCCCGATTTGGCCAGCGTGCCGATCAGGTTCACCACCTCGTCGCGGGTCATGCCGATGCCGTTGTCGCGGACGGTGAGCGTCCGTGCGCTTTTGTCGACGTCGATCTCGATGTGCAGGTCGGAGGTGTCGACCTTGAGTTCTTTGTTCCGGAAGGCTTCCAGGCGCAGCTTGTCCAGTGCGTCGGAAGCGTTCGAGATCAACTCCCGCAGAAACGAATCCTTGTTGGAGTAGACGGAGTGCACCATCAGGTCCAGCAGTTGCCGTGCTTCCGCCTGAAACTCCAGCTGCTCGACACGCGCGTTCATGACATTCCCTACGTCTCTTCCCAGGTCCACTCGAGGACATTGACGTTCCAAATTTACCGAGTTGCCAAGCGCGCGCGCTCGGGGGTTCGCGCTCGTCGCGTCGACCTCTACGCTGAAGACATGTCCGTTGCTCAACGCGAACGAGCCGCCCTCGTGGAGACCATGCGCGCCGCCGGGCCGGAGGCGCCCACCCTGTGCGAGGGGTGGAAGGCGCGGGACCTGGCCGCCCACCTCGTCATCCGGGAGTACCGGCCCGACGCCGCTCCGGGCATCCTGATCCCGTTTTTCGCGTCGCACACCGAAAAGGTGCAGAACCAGGTCGCCGAGCAGGCAGAGTGGGACGAGCTGGTCGACAAGGTCGCGTCCGGCCCGCCGATCTACTCGCCGCTCAAGCTGCTCGATCCGGTGGCCAACGTCGCCGAGATGTTCATCCACCACGAGGACGTGCGTCGGGCCCAGCCGGGCTGGCAGCCGCGCGCCCTGGAACCCGAGCTGAGCGCCAGGCTGCGCCGCACGCTGCCGCTGATGGCACGGCTCACGCTCGCCAAGGTGCCGGGTCGGGTGGCGCTGCGGACACCGGAGGGCAAGACGCTGCTGACCGCGGGACGCGGCCCGGCCGTCACCGTGACCGGTCCGCCCGAGGAGCTGCTGCTGTTCTCGGTCGGGCGATCCGCGCGAGTCGAGTTCGACGGCGACCCGGCGGCGGTCCAGGCCGTCCGCGACGCGCCCAAGGGGTTATAGCCCCGGGCTTCCCCCGAAGGCCTCGCGGAGGTCTTTCTTGATCACCTTGCCGAATTGGTTACGCGGCAGCGCATCAACGATCACCAGGCGCTCCGGATGTTTATAGCGGCTCAATCCGTTCGAATGGCAGTGCCGCACCAGCGATTCCAACGACACGTCCTCGGCCGGAGCGGGCACCACCACCGCGCATACCCGCTCGCCGGTGCGCGGGTCCGGGACGCCGATGACCGCGACGTCCGCGACCGAGGGATGGGTGGCCAGCACATTTTCGACTTCGAGGGCCGAGACGTTCTCCGCGTTGCGGATGATCGCATCCTTGATGCGACCCGTCACGCGGACGTTGCCGTCCTCGTCGAGCAGTCCCAGATCGCCGGTGCGAAGCCAACCGTCCTTATCGAAGGCGTCGGCGTCGAGCGCGGCGTCCGCGTAGCCCAGAAAGCATTGGGGCCCCTTGAGCCGCAACTCCCCTTCCTGCCCGGCGGGCAGTTCGGCTTCGTCCCCGCCGACCACCCGGACGCTGACGCCCCGTGTCGGCTTGCCGACGGTGTGGTCGAGCGACTCGGGTGAGGCGGTCAGCGACGGCGAGGCCGCAACGGGAAACTCGGTGAGGCCCCACGCGTTGGCGATGCCGGGCAGGCCGAAGGCTTCCCGGATCTGTCGGCCCAGTTCTGCGGTGATGGGCGCGCCTCCGGCCAGGCAGCCGCGCAGGAAGGGGAACAACGGCTCGTCGCCGTGGGCTCGCTGGGCCTCCAGGAAGCCGACGAAGAACGGCGTCGCCGTACCCAGAAATGTCGGGTGGTGCGCCGCGATGGCAAACGGTGTCCTCGCCGGGTCGAACACTTCGAACAGCGCCAGCCGCATGCCCGTCTGCAGCGCGGCGGCCAGCATCACGGCCCCGCCTATGTGCGCGACCGGAAAGGCGATGGGGTCGACGTCGCTGTCGGTGATGCCGATCGCGCCGACCAGCCCCGTGGCACCGGCGATCACCGACGCGTCGGTATGACGAATCCCCTTGGGCGCCGCGGTCGTTCCCGACGAGTAGTAGACCCATCGCGGGTCGCCGGTCGATGTGGGCGGGGGCGGCAGCGCACCAGTGCCGGCGCGGGTCAGCCGAAGCTCGCCGTCGACCGGCGGCGTAGTCAAGTCGAGGGTGATGACTTCGAAGCCGCGAGTCGCCGCCAGGGCCCGCGCCAGCGCTCCGTGTTCGAACCCGCGCCAAATCTCGGGCACCACAAGGTATTCCGAGGAAAGCTGGTCGGTGATGAAGCCGACCTCGCGCTCGCGCAGGATCGGGATGATCGGGTTCTGCACCGCGCCGAGCCGGGCCAGCGCCGCCATGACGACCATGGTCTCGAGCGTGGTCGGTAGCTGCCAGGACACGACGGTTCCCGCGCGTATCCCGCGGTCGGCGAAGACGGCGGCCGTCGCGCAGGCGGCATCGTGGAACTGACGCACGGTCAGGCTGCGCCCCTGGTCGTCGGCGAGCAGCGGGCGCGCCGATGCCGCTTGCGCAGTACCGCCGATCAATGCCCAGTAGGTGGCGTCGCTTCCGCGGCTCATTCGTTCGTCGAATTGACCTGTGCCGGGCGGAATCCGGAATGCGCTATCGCGACCGACACCGCACTGCCGACGGGACCGTTGCGGTCGACCAGGACGGCCGATCCGGTGGCCACCCCGTCGTGGCTGTGGTGGGTCAGCGAGGCCATGCCGATGTGAGGACCTTCCGGCAGCCGGCTCAGCGTGAGCGTGTAGTCGGCATTGATGAACTGCAGACCGTTCGTTCCCCAATTGGCAAGGGAAGCCGTGATATCGGCCGCCATGGCCGCCCGGGTGAAGGCAGTGAGCGGTTCACCGTCGATGAGCGATCGGGTCTCATGCAGCCAGGTGTATTTCGGGCCGGAGCTCTCGACCCAGTCGGGGTCCGGATTTTGCAATTCGGCGCCCCAGCCGTACGTGCGCATGAACAGCGTCTGGTGGACGCCATCATCGACCGGCAACGGCGGCATCTGCACGTCCGGGGACCATACGCGCCCCTCGGGCTGGGCGCCGCGCCGCAGAAACAGCGCGCTCCCCCGCGCGACGGGCGAGCCCCCCTGGGTGAGGACCGCCTCGACCAAGCGTAGCCGCCGGCGATCATGGTGCACGGTGGTGCGCAGCTCGATCGGTTCCAGCGCGGCCGGTGCGGGAAGGTCGACCGTCAGCCGGGCGGGTAACAGCTGCGGGTCGTCGACCGCGCGTTCGACCGCCCAGCCCAGCAGTCCGCCGACCACATGCCCGCTGAGCGATGGACCCCAGCCGCCGCGGCCGATCTGGTTTGGCACGAAACGGCTTCCATCACACGAGAAGTACGGCGTCTGCGCCGCCGCGCCAACGTCATCCGGCGCGCAATTCGTTTCGGTCAATGCAGGACGCTCCGCCCGGAGATGGATCCCTCATGTGAGGATGGCAACAGTAGATATTACGGTTTGCGTTCCAGTGCCAACGGGCCGACCTGGTCTGAGGTCAATTCTGTGGCCGAGCAAGGGCGTTGCGCCCTCAGGCGATGGCCGCACCCACCAGGTGGCCGATCGCGTAGGTGATCGACAATGCGAGCCCGCCCCCGATGACGTTGCGCAGCACCGCCCGGCTCTTGGGCGCCCCGCCCAAACCCGCCGACACCGCCCCGGTGATCACCAGCGCGATAAGGACCGCCGCGACGGTGACCGGGATCCTCCACGCCGCCGGCGGCGCCAGGATCGCGACCAGCGGCAAGGAGGCGCCGACCGCGAACGACAGCGCCGAGGACGACGCCGCCAGCCAGGGGTTGGTCAGTTCCTCGGGATTGATCCCGAGTTCGACTTCGGCGTGCGCGAGCAGCGGATTGTGGTCGGTCAATTCCTCGGCGACGGTGCGGGCGGTCGCCGCGTTCAGGCCCTTCGCTTCGTAGAGGGCGGCCAGCTCATCCAACTCGGCGGCCGGATCGTCACGCAGCTCCTGACGCTCCTTGTGCAACAGCGCCTTCTCGGTGTCGCGCTGGGTGCTGACCGACACGTACTCGCCCAGCGCCATCGACACCGCTCCGGCGACCAGTCCGGCGCTACCGGCGGTCAACACCGGGGCGCGTTCTATCGTCGCTGCCGCGACCCCCACCACGATGCCCGCCGTGGAGACGATTCCATCGTTGGCGCCCAGCACCCCGGCGCGCAGCCAGTTCAACCTCGACGATACCGACCCTTGATGCGGTTCGGCAGGATGCGGATGCGACGGACTCGACACGGCCGCAACGATATACATCAAAGACCGGCCCGACTAGCCAACATAGCCTTGCCAAAGCCTCATGCGCGGGGGTCCTCGGCCTCATCGCGAGTCCCCGCGCCGGCCGTCCTTCGGCTACCCACCACGCAAGTCGGCGTGCCCCACAAGTTCCGCATGGGCCGCTGACAGCCGATGCATAGAAAAGCTATCTAGGGTCGTTCGTGTAAGGGGGGATTCCGAGGAATTCACCAGCGGCTCGACAGGTGAAGGACTATGAAACTTAAGCAATTACTTGGGGGGATCACCGTCGCGGGCGCCCTGGGAGCCGCCGCGCTGGGTATGGGTGCCGGTGCGGCCAACGCCGCTCCGGGCGCACCAGCGCCCGGTCCGGCGGGCAGTCATGGCGGGCCGGCTCCCGGAGGCATTCATCCGCCGAACGCACCCGGTGATCCGGGTGGACCCGGCGGTCCTGGTGGACCGGGCGGACCCGGGGGCCCTGCCGGACCCCAGGAGGGGCCCGGCGGCCCGGGCGGACCCGGCCACCCTGGGGGACCCGGTGGACCGGGCGGACCGGGTGGACCCGATCATCCGGGCGGGCCCGGTGGGCCGGGCGGACCCGGTGGGCCATGGCACGGAGACCCACAACGTGGTTACTTCCGCGGCGCGCCGTGGGGTGACGGGCCGGCGCCTTGGGGGCCCGGTGAGCCGCCGCGTCCCGATTGGGACAGGCCGCTCCCGCCGCCCGGTGGGCACTGGGGATATGGCCCGATCAACTACTGGGGATACCAGGAAACTCCCATGTGGGATCCCGGATTCAATCAGTGGGGGTTCTGGTTCTTCGGAGTCTGGATTCCGCTGTAAGCAGCGGTGAGCACGCCGCCCGCTTCGCCATCCGGCGAGGCGGGCGTTGTGCTGTCGGGACCTTTGGCCTCTTGGTAGGGGCCCTACGCCACCTCATCGATGCCGTACGGCCCTCGTTTGAAGTGTCTCGATCGCGAAACATAGAGGTCACGGTTTGGGGATTCCACACCTGTCGGAGCCGAGCGATCGACCGAAGAGGAGGCGCGATGCCGACGCCTGACTTCACGCCCGGAATTCGGGGGCACGCACGAGAGCCCCGCGCGACCCCGCTCTACGCGACCACCGTCGTCGTCACCGTGATGTCGGGAATCTGCGCGTTGGTCGCACTTGCCGCCGGCTCGCCGCTTCAGTTCGGAATCGCGTTGGCGATATTCGGCGCCGGGTGGATCGCCGCCGATTTCAGCGAACGAACAATTGAGCCCGGGCAGCAGCGTGTCGCTCAACGATGTGTAGCCACCGTCGCCCGGCCGGCCCCCGTCTACCGACCCTCCCGCGTGGTGTACGCCGGTCGCTGCGAGCGCTTCTCGCGGCCGGCTCCACGGGTCGTGAGCAAATCCGCCGCCTGACCATCCGGTCAGCTCTTGGTGCCGACCGTGATCAGGTCGGAAATGACCCGCGTCCAAACCGGTCGACGAATGCGGTGCTGATCGCCGATGGCGAACCCGGCGCCTTCGAATAACGCCCACATCTCCGCCGGCGACGCGTTGTGCTGCGGCTTCCATCTACTCGCCGAGGCCGCTTGTAGCTGCGGTTGCCGCGTGCTGAGGGCCGCGACCGCCACCAACCCGCCGGGTGCCAGCACACGATGGAATTCGCGCAACGCCGCCGGCTGGTCGAAGAAATGGAACGCCGACGTGGTCACCACCGCGTCGAGGGCGCCGTCGTCGAAGGGCAATTGTTCGGCCGGCCCGCGCAGCCACTGCACCCGGTCGGTTCGGGCACGCGCCTGGGCGAGCATGCCCTCGGACATGTCGACACCGTAGATCTCGTCGGGCTGCAGCTCGCGCGCGATACGATCGCTGAGGATGCCTGTGCCACAGGCGATATCGGCGATCTTGCGGGCTCGGTGAGCCCTTAGCTGCGCAATCACCTCGTCGTGCGGCGGGCGGTATACCCACTGCTGCAGGAACGGCAGATCGTAGGCCGGGGCCAGGAAGCCCCACAGCGTGGTGACGGCGTCGTTGAGCGCTCGACGGCTTGGCGCCGTCATTTGCCCAGTACGGAGTTGTAGTAGATGGTGTCGGCGACGGACACCGAGTCGTTGGTTTGCGGAATCGCCGCAAGACCGCTGTCGGCCAACAGCTCGCTCATCATGGTGCCGACCGTCTGCCAGCCGAGGTTGTTCAGGTACTCGGCGACATCGTTGCGTTCACCCTCGAAACCCAGCTCCTCCCAATCAAGCTCGAAGCCGTGGTCCCGCCATTTGGCCGTGGCCCTGCGCATCATCTCCCGCGCCTTCTCGAGGTCCTGCTGCGGCCGGTGCGGGATGGCCTCGACAGCCACCCTGCTGCCCTCGGCGCTCAACGCGGAGATGTTGTCCAGCAGGCGGTCCTGAGCGTCCGGCGGCAGGTAGCCGAAGAGGCCTTCGGCGATCCACGCGGTCGGGCGGGTGTTGTCAAAACCCGCTTCCAGCAAGGCTTTCGGCCAGTCGCGCCGCAAATCGATGGCCACCGTGCGCAGGTCTGCCTGCGGGGTCGCACCCAGCTTGGCCAGGGTGGTGGCCTTGAACTCGATCACCTCGGGCTGGTCGATCTCGAACACCACCATGTCGGCGGGCCACGCCAACCGGTAGGCGCGCGCGTCGAGGCCGGACGCCAGGATCACGGCCTGACGGATCCCGGCTTGCGCCGCGTCGCGAAAGAAGGTGTCGAAAAACCGGGTCCGGGCGGCCATCGCCGCGGGCATGTGCTCGAGTTTCCAACCGGATTCGTGGTCGTCGACGTCTGCGGCGACAAGGTCGCCGTCGACCCATCGCGTGAAGAAGTCCACACCGACCGCGCGGACCAGCGGCTCGGCGAACCGGTCCTGGATCAGCGGGTTGTCGGCCTTGGTCGCGATCGCCCGGGCCGCGGCAACCATCGTGGCCGTCGCGCCCACACTGGTGGCCAAATCCCACGAGTCGTTGTCTGTGCGTGGCATGCGCCTGTTCCCCCTCGGAGTGAAGCGATACTTAGCCACTATAACGACCGCGAGGGGCGATTGGTTCCCGAGCGTTTCGCCGAAGGTCGCCGCGGTGATCGCGGCTCTGGGCTAGGGGCCCGACCGCGGACCAAGGTTGCCGGGTGCACCCGGACCGCCGGACCCCCCTGATCCGCCCGGAACACCCGCTCCGCCCGGTTCGCCGGGGCCACCGGGTCCGCCCGGTCCGTTCACGGCGGGGACCCCGGGCACGCATTGATTCTGGTCCACGCTCCACACGAAACCCGCAGCGCAATTGGGGTCGGCCCGGCCGATCGCCGGCGCCGAAATCGCGATCGCCGCCAACATCGCCAAAGCGAGCCCGACGGCGCCGAATGCCCAGCCCCGCACCGAATCGCTTATCACAGCGATTGTCATGTCGGTCTCCTCCCGGCCGGCGACACGATGCACATCATTTTGCGACACGCAACCCGTTGGCCGCGTTGTTATTCGGTGACTAGTTCGAAGACCGGGATGACTCGGTCGGTGCGCTCCCGGTACTCGCCGAACCCCGGCGCCCGCTCGACGACGACGCCGTACACGAAATCGCGCTCGCCGCGCGGCAATTCGCGCACGGTTGCCGGCTGGGGGGCCTGCGAGCCGATCTCCACAGTCACCCGGGGGTTGGCGCGGATGTTGTGCACCCATGCGGGGTTGGTGTCCCGGCCCGCGGCAGATCCGACGATATAGAGCTTGCCGTCGATGTCGAAGTAGGCGACGGGGTTCACCCGCTGCGCACCGCTGCGCGCACCGGTCGACGTCAACAGCAGCAACGGGAAGCCCTCGAACTGTCCGCCCACCTTGCCCCCGTTGCGGCGGAATTCCTCGATGTTGCGCTCGTTGAACTCACGCTCCGCACTCTTGTCGTCGTCCATTCGCCCATCTTGGCATGAGAGGCGGACGTGACCGGCGCGCGATTGACCGTCGCCGGATTCGGGTATCACCTGGCAGCCCCATCGGGGGGGTATCCGCTTCCGTAGAAACGAAGTGAGCACGAGATGGTCGGCTGGCTGGACAGGCTGCAGCGACGAAACCGCGCCGCGGGCGTGGCGATTGCCGTCGTTTACAAGTACGTCGACGACCAAGGCGGCTACCTGTCCGCCCTGATCACCTATTACGGGTTCGTGTCGCTGTTCCCCCTGCTGCTGCTGTTGACGACGGGCCTCGGGGTGGTCCTGGCCGGTCGCCCCGATCTGCAGGAACAAGTGCTGCACAGCACGTTGAGCCAGTTCCCCGTGATCGGCAGCCAGCTGCATCAGCCCGCGGGCCTCAGCGGAGGGACCGTCGCCGTGGTCGTCGGCGTCGCGGGGGCGCTGTACGGCGGCCTGGGCGTCGGTCAGGCGGTGCAGAACGCGATGGACTCGGTATGGGCCGTACCGAGGAACAAGCGTCCGGACCCGGTCCGTTCCCGCCTGCGCAGCCTGGTGTTGTTGGTGGTCCTCGGCTCGGCCGCCCTGGCCGCCACCGCCCTGTCCGCGGCCGGTCAGGCTACCGGAGCGCTGGGCATGTTCGGAAAGATCGGCGTCGCTCTGGTCGCCGTGGGGATCAACGCGTTGATCTGCCTTGTGGCGTTTCGTGTGACCACCGCGCGGGGGCTCACCTATCGCCAGGTGTTGCCGGGAGCGCTTGCGGCAGCGGCGATCTGGCAGGTATTGCAGTGGGGCGGTGCCGGATACATCCGGCACACGGTGAAGACGGCCAGCGCCACCAACAGCGTCTTCGCGTTGGTGCTGGGATTGCTGGCCTTCCTGTTCCTGGTCTCGTCGACGCTGGTTTTGTGCGCGGAAATCAATGTCGTCCTGGTGGAACGGCTTTACCCGCGTGCTCTGCTCACGCCATTCACCGATGACGCCGAACTCACACCGGCCGACCGCAAGACCTACACCAAGAAGGCAAAGGCCGAGCGTTTCAAGGGGTTTCAGCGCGTCAGCGTCAGATTCGGGGACCTGGCCCGCAAGGCGAGCCGGCCCCGGACGCCGAAGCCTCCGACCATCCGCAGCCGGCCCGCCGGTTAGTCAGTTGCCGCGGCCGGTTTGTTGCCGGAGCTCGTCGATGAGCTCCGAGGCTTGAGCCTTCGTCATGTCGTCGGGAACGTCGCGCCCGGCCTCTTGGGCCAGCGTGTGCACGTAGCTGCGCTGGGGACCGGTCATCGGCTCGTCGCCGGTCACCCACTGGGACGTGTCCTTCTCGGGATTCTCACTCGGCGCCTGCCGTGTGTCGTCAGTCGTCATCATCCACCTCCGCGGGGAGGAATAACCGTCGCACGTACGTTCGAAACATGACGCGGGTGGCGGGCGTCTCAGCCGGAACGCCGCGCAATTTGGAAGGATGGGTGGCATGTCGCGTTCCTTCGACATCCTGATCGAGTCGCCGGCCAGCGTGGAGCAAATCCACACGACGTTCGGCCGCGAGGACTACTGGCTGGCCCGCCTTCGAGCCAGCAACGCTCCCACCACGCTGGATTCGCTGGTCGTCGACGCCGACGGCACGGTGGCGATCCGCGCCACCCAACACGTGTCCCGCCAGGTAATGCCGACGTTCATCGCCAAAGCCATTCCGGGCGAGCTGAAGATCGTGCATAGCGAGACGTGGCGACCGGCCGGCGACGGCGAGGTCCGTGGGCAGATCAGCGTGGTGTCGTCCGGCGGGGTGGGATCGGGCCGTGCGGAAGCCTGGATGGCCCCCGCGGGCGACGGCGCGCGACTGCGCTTCGCCGTGCAGGTGGCGGTGAAGATCCCGCTCGTCGGCCGCAAGCTCGAAAAGTCGATGGAAGCCGATCTGGCAGAGAGCATTCCGGCGCTGCAGCGCTTCACCGCCACCTGGATCGCCGACAACACCTGACGGCGCGTCGAAGTTCGTCAGCCTTCCGCGACCGGTGACGCGGGCTGCACGGCGACGAGTTCGGTCAGGCCGCTGATGGTGAGGATGGGCATCAGGATCGGGTGGGCGATCAGATGGATGTGGTTGGCGTGGGTGAACAACGCGTTGATCGCGGCGCTATCGAGGTACTCGACGCCGCTGAGGTCGACGGTGAGCGGGCCGCCACCGGCGGCCTCGCCGCTGGCGCTGGTGAGGGCATCGACGAAGGCGTCGATGTTGCTCAGGTCGATCTCCCCCGAGGCGACCAGCATCAATTCCCCGTCGGTGCGGCGCGCGGTGTCGAGGGTGAGCGTCGTGGCCATCATGTGATCCTCGCCGATAGGTGGACCGTGGTTCCCGCTGCGTCGGGGTTGATGGTGACGTCGTGCATGAGCCCTCGCATGAGGGCGATACCCCGGCCCCGATGGGGATAGCTGGCCGGTTGCGGAGGCTTCCACGAGCCCGTATCGGTGATGGTCAACCGCACCTGGTCGACCAGCGCGGTCGCGCCCAGCCTGATCGTGCCCTCCGGTTTGTCGCGGTGACCGTGCTCGATGGCGTTGGAGACGGCCTCCCCCGCGGCGACGAGCACGTTCATCGCCTGTTCCGGGTCCAGCCGGGTCCGAGTCAACCAGGTGCGCAACGCCGTTCGGGCCGGGGCGAGGTGGCTCACGTCGGCGGGGAACGTCAGCTCCAGCGGCGCGGGATGGCGATACAGCAGGAGCACGACGTCGTCCTGGTAGCCCCCGCCGGGGGCCAGCCCGGACATGATCTGGTTCGCCAAGTCGTCGAGCGTGGACGCCCGGCCCTCCTGCACGAGCGCGGCGGCGCGGGAGATGCCCTGCCCCAGCGCGGTGCGGCGCCGTTCGACCAGCCCGTCGGTGTAGAGCAACAGGGTCGCGCGCGCCGGCAGGGTCACCCGCGCCTCGGGGCGCGACCAGTCGGCTCGCACTCCCAGGGCGATGGTGTGGCCGGCGTCGAGCATCTCGGTGGTGCCGTCCGCGTGGACCAGGATGGGCGGCGGGTGCCCGGCACTGGAGTACACCAGCTCACCGGTCTCGGGGTTGAGCACCGCGCAGACGGCGGTGGTGCATTGGGCGCCGGGCAACCGCGCGGCGAACCGATCCATCCCGGCGAGAGCGGCGCCCGGGCTGGGGTTTTCGAACAGCAACGCGCGGCAGGCGCTGCGCACCTGGCCCATCACGGTGGCGGCGGCCAGGCCATGCCCCACGCAGTCGCCGACGACCATCGCGATGCGGCCGTCGTCCAGGTCGACGACGTCGTACCAGTCACCCCCCACCTGCAGGGGAGCGCTGGCGGCCTGATAGCGCACCGCGAAGCCGTGCGGCAGGTCAGCGGGGCCCAGGATCGCGTGCTGCAGCGCCAGGGCGGTTTCGCGCTGCTGGTCGACCTGGTGGACCCGCTGTAGGCCCTGGCCCAGGCGGCCCGCCAGCACCGTGAGCAAGGTCTGGTCCTCGAGGGTGAACGGCCGCCGCTCGGCCAGATCGATCCAGACGACGAGCACGCCCTCCGGATGCTGCAGCGCGATGCCCGCCGTCCCGGCTTCCCCGGAGCTCGGGGTGAGGAACTCGCCGTTGCGCAGCGAGCTCAGGACCTGCTGGGTATGCGACGGCAGGTCGTTCCACTGTGCGGCCTCGCCGACCGACACGACTTGCGGTACGCCATCGGCGGTTTCGGTAGTGGAACTGGGGGTCGGGAAGGTGACGGCCAGGACCCGGCGGGCCCGCCACAGCCGGCGCAACTCCTCGGCCGCGGCGGTGACCGCGTCGTCGACGGTGTCCGCCTGAGCGAGCTCTTGGTTGAGCGCATGTTCGCGGCCCGCCGCCAGCGCCAGGGCGATGGCCGCATGCCGCGCGAAGTCGCTGACGAGCTCGAGGTAATCGTCGCCGAACGGCGACTGCTGCGGGTCGCGGGCAACGGCGATGACGCCGAGCACGGCGCCGTCGGCGATCAGCGGCATGACGATCGCTGAACGTTCACCGACGTCGGTGAATCCCTCGATCGGATATTGGAAGGACTCGGTGATCAGCGGCAGGCCGCGCCGCGCCACACCGCCCGTGGTGGAGCCGTCCATCGGCACCTGGCGACCGATCACCTCCGAGGAGTACCGCCCGGCCGTGGCCGCCACGACGAGGGTGTCGACCTCGTCGGCGGGCAGGTCGGGCTCCTTGGGCACCAGCAGAATCGCCTGCTCGGCGCCGGCCAACTCCAGCGCCCGGTTCACGATCAGCTGCAACGGCCGGGTCTGGGGGTCGCCGGACAGCAGCGCGGTCGTGATCTCGCGGCTGGCCTTCGTCCATTTCGCCGATTCACGTTCCCGCTCGAACAGCCGCGCGTTGTCGATGGCCGCTGCGGCCGCGATCGCCAGCGCCCGCACGGCGGCGGCCTGGGAGTCGGTGAAGACCCGGCCCGGCCGGTCGTCCACCAGATACAGGCTCCCGAAGTCGGCCGACCGCACCGTGATCGGTAGCCCGAGCAGCGCCCGCATCGGCGGACCGTGGGCCCGCAGCTCGCCCGCCTGCGGATGGGCACTGACATCGTCGAGGCGCAGGCCGTCGCCGACCGGCAGATTGCCGAGCCGCCGCGCCGTTGGTTCGTCCATGCCCGCGCGGACGAAAGCGGCCAGGGTGCCGTCGGGAGCGCGGACGCCCAGGGCTGCGTAGCGGGAGCCGGTCAGCTCCATCGCGCCCTCGACGATGCGATGCAGCGTCACGTCCAGGTCGAGATCGGAACCAACCGCGCTGATGACCCGCACCAGATGTTCCATCTGGTCGCGAGCCGCCACCAGCTCCTCGAGTTGCTCATGTATCTGGCTCACCAGCTCGCGCCGGCCCTGCCAGGTGAACGCCGATCCACCCCCTTCGTTGCCCATGGATACAAACCTAACCCTCCACCTGAGCAATCCCTACAGGCGGCGGCGGCCTTGCAGGCCGGTCGCACGGCTTTACTCGATCTTGACCACGCATTGAATCGCCCCACCGACGATGGCGGTTATGAGTACGCTTCCATCGGTGGAACTGGGGGTTTTGGGGCCTCTCCAGGTCCGGCGAGACGGGGCGCCCGTCGCTATCCCGGGCGCCAAACCTCGCGCGATCCTGTCGATGCTCGGGCTGCACGGCGGTTCCGTCGTGGCTGCCGACACGCTCGTCGAGCTGCTGTGGGGCGAGCACCCGCCCCGCACCGCGGCCAAGGCCCTGCAAACCCACATCTCCTCGTTACGCCGCACCCTCGGCGACGGCTTTGTCCTGACGGCGGGCGCGGGGTGGACGCTGGCCGAGGCCCAGGTCGATGCCGCGCGGTACAAATCGGCCGCCCGACTGGCGCGCGACTCCGCTGCCGCCGGCGACACCGGCCAGGCGGTGGCCCGCTTCGAGGAGGCACTCGCCCTATGGCGCGGAATCCCCGAGCTGCCCGACGGCCGGCGCGGAACGTCGGAGAAGACCCGGTGGATCGAGGGCCATGCCGCGCTGGTGGAGGATCGAGCCGATGCGCTGCTCGCCACGGGCCGGGCTGCCGAGATCATCGGCGAGCTCGAGGCCGCGGTGGCCGAGGCGCCGCTGCGTGAGCGGCGTTGGGGTCAGCTCATGCTCGCGCTGTACCGGGCCGGCAGGCAGGGCGAGGCGCTTGGCGCATACCAGCGGGCGCGTGCGCTGCTCGCCGAGGAACTGGGCGTCGACCCCGGACCGGACTTGCGCCGACTGGAGGCGGCAATCGTTTCGCAGGACTCTGCGCTGGAAGCACCTGCCGCGCAACAACTCTCGTCGGTGACTCGCGCCGTGACATTCCTACTGACCGATATCGAAGGGTCGACGGCCGCGTGGGAGGCGGATGCCCAAGCGATGGCGGTGGCGCTGGCGCGGCACGACGAGCTCGTCGAGCAGGTCGTCACGTCCCGCGGAGGCCGCCTGATCAAGACGCGCGGCGAGGGCGACGCCACGTTCTCGGTTTTCGAGCGGCCCTCGGCGGCCGCTGCCGCCGCCATCGAGCTGCAAGAGGCGATCGTCTCCGAGCCGTGGGAGCTGCGGGATCCGATGCGCGTTCGCGTGGCTTTGCACACCGGGGAGGTCGAACTGCGCGACGGCGACTACTTCGGCCGGGCGGTCAACCGCGTCGCCCGGCTGCGGTCGTTGGCTATGGGGGGCCAGATCCTGTGCTCGGGCGCCACCGCGGAACTCGTCATCGACTCACTGCCCGACGACGTGATCCTCGCCGACCTGGGCACCCGCCAGCTGCGCAACCTCGCGCGCCCGGAACACGTCTTCGAACTTCAACTGCAAACCACCGGCGGGCCTCGTCAAGACGTTCCAACCGACGCGCCGCTACCACGCCCGAGCCTGCCCGCGGTGCTTGCCGGCCGCGGGCCGTTCGTCGGGCGCGGCGACGAGCTGGAGCAACTGTCTTCGGCATGGCAGACCTCGCTTGCCGGCGGCACCAACGCCGTGCTGATCGCGGGCGAACCCGGTGTCGGCAAGACGCGTCTGGCCGGTGAGTGGGCCCGGCAGGCTTACGACCTGGGCGCCCTGGTCATCTACGGCCGATGCGACGAGGACCTTGGCGCGCCGTACCAGCCTTTCGCGGAGGCGTTGCGTTCGCTGGTGCCGTGTCTCGGTGCGGGCGGGCTTCGCGGCCTGCGCGGCGTGGAGGCGCTGCTCACCCTGGTTCCCGGGCTGACCGACGTCGTCCCCGACCTGGCGGCGCCGACCCGCGCCGACCCCGACACCGAGCGCTACGCCCTTTTCGACGCCGTCGTTGCGCTGTTGGCACTGGCCTCCGCGCGCGCGCCCGTGGTCTTGATCCTCGATGACCTGCACTGGGCGGCCAAGCCCACGCTGCTGCTGTTGCGACACCTCCTGCGTTTCGGCGAACACGCCCGCGTGCAGATCATCGGCACCTACCGCAGCACGGACCTGGACCGCTCGCACCCTTTGGCGGCGATGCTCGCCGACCTTCATCGCGACGGCACCGCCAGCCGGCTCAGCCTGAGCGGCCTCGACGAGGACGACGTGACCGCCTACGTCGCCGAGGCCGGCTACGACGACGAAGAGCTGGCCCGGGCGTTGGCGTCGGTCACGGGTGGCAATCCGTTCTTCCTCATCGAGGCCCTGCGTCACGTCGATGAAAGCGGCGGCCGCTGGGACCAGAGCACCCTGCCACAGGGAGTGCGCGAGGCGGTGAGCCGCCGGCTGTCGCGACTACCGGTGGAGGCGAACAGGGCGCTTGCCGCGGCCGCCGTCGTCGGCAGTCGGTTCGCCTTGGAACTGGTGGAAAGCGTGGTGGGAGACGACCTGGTCGACGCGTTCGACCAGGCGTGCAAGGCCGGCATCGTCATCGAAGAGCCCGGCGGCCGCTACCGGTTCAACCACGCGATAGTCCGGCAGTCGCTGCTCGCCGAGCTGCCGTCCGTGCGGCGCATGCGGCTGCACCAGCGCATCGCCGCCACGTTGGAGAACGAGCCCGGTCCCGACGATGAGCGGCTCGCCGAGCTGGCCCATCACTACTTCGAATGCGCGTGGGCGGGGAATGCGGCCAAGGCGGTCCTCTACTGCCGGCGTGCCGCCGATCAGGCGATGGCCCGACTCGCCTACGAAGGTGCCGCCGACCTCTATGACCGTGCCCTGCACGCGCTGGAGGAGATCGACGACGAGCTGCCCGACCGCGACGACCAAGTTGCGGCGCTGCTGATCGCGCGCTGCGAGGCCCTGCTGGCCGCGGGTGACGTGGCTTCGGCGGCTGGTGCGGTCACTCAATTACAAACGGCCACAGTAGATTCCGCCCAACTCGCGGCGTGGGCGACATGCTTCGACGGCCAACTGTCGATGCTCATTCACCCCGAGCGGCTGGACGAGGTCGAGGCCGCGGTGGGCGCGGCCGCCGACAAGCTGGCCGAACTCGGCGACGCCGCCGGAGAAGCCAACGCGCACACCGTGCGCGCCGGGTGCCTGGCCCGGCTGGGCAGGATCGGCGACTGCGAGATCGCCCTGGACGACGCTCTCACGGCGGCGCGGCGCGCGCGTGAACACCGCCGCGTGAACGCAGTACTGGCGCAAGCGCCACTCGCCGCGCTCTGGGGCCCCAACCCGGTCCCCCGCGCCGGCGGGCGGTGCCTGGACGTGGTGCGGCTGCTCCGCATCACCACCGACTCCCCGGCGGTCGAAGCGACGTCGACGCGCTGCCAAGCCGTGTTGGAAGCCTTCCGCGGACGGGCGGCGGCAGCACGGCGGATGATCGACTCGGCCCGGCGCACGGTCACCGAGCTGGGCCTGCGCCATGCCCTTGTCGAGGTCGAGCAGTTCGCCGGGATTGTCGAGCTGGTGGTCGACGAACCCGCCGCGGCCGAGGCACACCTGCGCAAGGCCTACAACGGTTTTCGCCGCATGGGTCTTGACGCCGACACCGCCGAAACCGCGGCGTTACTGGGCCGCACGTGCCTCGCGCTCGACCGGGATGCCGAGGCGGACGAATTGTGCGCCGAGAGTGAGCGCCTGGCTGGTCACGCGTTGAAGGCGGCGATCGCCTGGCGCACCCTTCGGGCGCGGCTGCTGTCCCGCGGCGGGGACCACGACGAGGCCCGGCGGCTCGCTGAGGAGGCCGTCGCACTGGCCGAGCGCACCGACGCGTTGGTCGATCATGGGGATGCATGCCTTGGGCTGGCAACGGCTTTGGGTGCGGCCGGCGACGTCGCGGGAGCGCGGTCGGCCGCCGAGCGGGCGGTCGAGCTTTACGAACGAAAAGGGGCTGTGGCGCTTGCCGAAAGGGCGCGTCGGGTTCTCGGCGAACGGGCCGTTCCGCCCGTACCGACGCCACCTGAGGCGAGCTTTGTCGAACTCGACAATTCATGCGTCCGAGCGGGCGAACGCGTCACGGCCGCAATAAATCGTGAGGCTTGGGACGAGTTCGAGCAAC
The DNA here is from genome assembly GCF_010731655.1 of Mycobacterium paraseoulense. Classification (NCBI taxonomy): domain Bacteria; kingdom Bacillati; phylum Actinomycetota; class Actinomycetes; order Mycobacteriales; family Mycobacteriaceae; genus Mycobacterium; species Mycobacterium paraseoulense. The sequence goes on from NZ_AP022619.1 coordinate 1,519,355, forward strand.
TGTTCGCGCCAGATGGATTCATCGAGAGCCGCCGGAAAATTGTCGGCTTTGGACGGATCGACGTCCCACCGGGCGAGTTTCCACATGTGAACAGGCGCGTCTTGGAGACGGTCCCTATGCGGGTGACCCAAGTGGTTATCGCCGCGCGAGGCGAGCGTCTAGCGCTCGCTCGATTGGTGATAGGCGCGGATGACGTCAGCCCTGGGGCACCGCAGGACGAATTCCTCCTGCTTTATGGCATCGACGAAGATGACCGGATATCCCTGCAGGTGTGGTTCGACCTCGAAGACATGGATGCCGCGCTGGCCGAGCTCGAGGCCGCACACGCCCGATTAGAGGCGCCACCCGCACCGGTAAGGCGGCAGGAGAACGCGGCCTGCCGAACGTATGAGCGCATGCAAGCGTGCTTCATGGCCCGCGACTGGGACGGCTTGGCGCAAACACTGATTGACGACGTTCACAACGAAGATCGCCGTCGCGTGGTGAATTCGGGCGTCCAACGCGGCCGAGACGCCGCGATGGGAAATGTCCGCTGGGCCGCCGACCTCGGGGTCACTCAAGCGACGTCAAACGTGGTCGCCACCCGTGGGGAGCGGCTCGTCCTGACTCACGCCCGATTCTCGCAGGGCGACGAGCAACCCGAGACATTCGGCGTCGATGTCCTTCAGTTAGTCGAGGTCGACGACGTCGGGCGGATAACGGCGCTTGTCATGTTCGACCTCGACGACGTCGAGTCCGGCATCGCGGAGCTCGATGCCAGGTATCTTGCAGGCGAAGCTGCGGCCCACGCGCACACCTGGGCGGTGATCACTCGGGCCTATGCCGCGCTCAATCGGCGTGAGCATCCGGCGACGACACCTGATTGGGTGAACATCGACCACCGTCGAGGGATAGCTTTTGCGCCTGGTCATGTGTCTGCGTTACTCACTAATTGGCTCGCCACCCCTGACCTCGGCAACTTCGTCCAGGCGGTTCATCGGCTTAACGACTTCGGAGCTGTGGTCACCTCTATGACGCATGAAACCTCACAAGAGGGTTTCGAAGCCGAGTGGCGAGGGATCAACATTCTCACGATCGAAGGCGACTTGATCAACCGCTTAGAAGTCTTCGACGATAAAGACCTGGATGCCGCGATCGCGAGGTTCGAACAACTCAGTCGGCCCGCAGCACGACTGGAGAACACGGCGGCGCGCGTATTCGACCACGTCTGGTCACACTTCGCGACGCGCGACTGGGAAGCCCTGGGCGACACCGTGGCCGATGACTTTGTCGGCATCGATCACCGGCGAGTCGTGAGTGCCGAAACGCAACTTAGCCGAGACGACGTGGTCAGAGATTTGCGCGCGGCGGCCGACGTCGGTTTCACGATATCGATGGTCAGCGCGGTGGCGATCCGCGGGGAGCGCCTCGTCCTGGCGCGTGTTCGCGCGGCCGGCCAAGACCCCAAGGCGATTGAAAACGACGCGCTCAACGTCGTCGAAATCGACACCGACCACCGGATCGCGAACGTCGCCACGTACGACATGGAAGACATCGACGCGGCCATCGCACAGCTCGACGCCCGTTATCTGGCCGGCGAAGCGGCGACCTACGCCCGCACCTGGTCGCTCGTTACGGACGCATTCGCAGCGCTGAACCAGCGGAGAATCCCGAAGACGACACCCGACTGGACGAGCATCGACCACCGGCGACTCGCACCAATCGGTGCGGGTGATCTGGGCGCATATCTCCTTGCCACTTGGGAACTCTCGCCCCAGTCCCGCATCTACATTGAGGCTGTGCACCGGCTGGACAATCTCGGCGCGGTGATTACCCACGTGGCAATCGGGACCTCGCCAGACGGTTTCGACGCCGAGTGGCGGGTGACCGACATCGTGACGTTCGATGGCGATCACATCAGTCGCAGCGAGCTCTTCGACGAGACAGACTTGGACGCTGCGATCGCGAGGTTCGATCAACTCACCCGTCCGTCACCCGAACTGGAGAACGCAGCGAGCCGGGCGTACGGCCGCTTGGCCGCGTATTTCGCGGCCCGGGACTGGAATGCGACGGCTAACGCCATGGCGGAAAACATGATCGATGACGATCGTCGACGCATGGTGAACGCCGGGATCCGACGTGGCCGGGATGTCGAGGTCGCTAACAGTCAAGCCACAGCGGCGATCGGCGGCAAGAAGATAATGTCGACGGTTATCGCCACCCGCGGTGAGCGCCTAGCGCTCTGTCGATCGTCGATCGTCGGGCGAGGCGAGCAATCTGGGGAATTCCGTATCCAATTTCTCAGCGTCATCGAAGTCGATGCCGACGAGCGGTTGGCGGCCCACGTTGGCTTCGACCCCGACGATATCGAGGCCGCCCTCACAGAACTCGACGCGCGATACATCGCCAGCGAAGCAGCGGCTCATGCGCGCACGTGGTCGGTCATCACGCAAAGCTTCGCGTCGATCAATCGGCGCGAAATGCCAGCGACAACGCCGGATTGGGTAAACATCGACCACCGGCGAGGTACGTCGATCGCGCCTGGTGAAATGGCGGCGTTGATGGGCGCCGCATGGAGTACTACATCTGATCTGAGGTGCTTCATCGAATCGGTGCACTGTCTGAATGGCCTCGGCGCGGTCATCACCCACGTCGCGCACGAGACCTCGCAAGACGGATTCCACGCCGAGTGGCGAGTGATCAGCGTTATCACGGTCGAAGGCGACCTGATCAACCGCACTGAGGTTTTCGACGAGGCAGAGCTTGACGCCGCGACGGCACGGTTCGAACAACTCAGCCGTCCAACGCCCCGACTGGAGAATGCGGCGAGCCGGGCGTCTGAGCGCTTCCTCGCTGACTTCGCTGCCTGCGAGTGGGATGCGCTAGCGGAGGCCCTGGCTAAAGACTTCTCTCAAGACGATCGCCGTCGCGTAGTGGGCGCGGGTGTTCGACACGGTCGAGACGCCGAGATCGCAGACTTGCAGGCGATCGCCCAACTGGGGATCGTCAATGTGGCGTCGACGGTCATAGCGACCCGCGGTGAGCACCTCGTGCTCATGCGAGTCGGATTCTCCTTTCGCGATAGAGGGCCAGAGGCATTTCTTGGCGAGATGCTTGGTCTCAGCGAAATCAATGCAGATGAGCGGATCCTCGCCGCTGTCTCGTTCGACCTCGACGACTTCGACGCCGCCATCGCAGAACTCGACGCGCGATACATCGCCGGCGAAGCGGCTGCCCACTCGCGGGCCTGGTCAATCGTCGCGAGTAGTTATGCGGCGCTCAACCAGGGCGAGCCGCCGCTGACTACGCCCGATTGTGTCAACGTCGACCACCGGCAGGAGACGGCGTTCGGTCCCGGTGACCTGATTGCGTATATCCGCGCCGGGTTGGCACTCGAGCCAAACAACCACGTATATGTCAGGGAAGTGCATCGGCTGAACACTCTCGGAGCAGTCGTCACTTACGCGGCCCATGAAACCTCACAAGGTGGCTTTGACGCGGAGTGGTCAGGGATCGCCGTCTTCACGATAGAAGGCGACATGATCAACCGCACCGAGGTATTCGACGAAGCGGGTTTGAACAAAGCGCTCGCGCGGTTCGAACAACTCAGCCGGCCGGCGCCGCGCGTCGAGAACACGGCAACGCGGATATTCGAGCGCCTTTACTCGTACGTCGCAGCGGGCGACTGGCACGCCGTGGCTCAAATAACCTCCAAGGATGTCTCCGTCGACGATCGCCGGCGAGTGGTGAACGCCGGGATCCTGCATGGTCGAGATGCCAACATCAAAGACGCGCAAGCGACCGTTGATGTCGGCTTCACGATGGCGATGGTGGGCGCCCTGGCAATCCGCGGCGCGCGCCTTGCCCTCACACGAGTTCGCGTCTCGGGCCACGACCCCGAGGCGATTCAAAACGACGCCCTCAGCATTGTCGAGGTCGATGCCGACGAGCGGATCATTGCGGTTGTTGTGTTCGACAATGGGGACGTTGACGCGGCCTTGCAAGAGCTCGACGCCCGATACCGCGCAGGTGAAGCAGCCGCGTACGCCCATACGTGGTCGGTAATCACAGGTATCTACACCATGTTCAACCGACATGAACTCCCCGCGGTGGACTGGGCCCTCGTCGACCACCGCCGGGGCACGCCGTTCGCGTCGGGCGAGCTGACCCCAGCTCTGCAGACCTTCTTCGATCTCACGCCGGAATTCCGGGTCGCCATCGAGGCTGTGCATCGACTCAACAAAATCGGAGCAGTCGTCACCATCGATTCGCAAGGATCGTCACGCGACGGCCTAGCCGTCGAATGGCGCATGATTCAACTTCTCACCGTTGAAGGCGACCGACTCACCCGTTGCGAGCTCTTCGACGAGACAGACTTGGACGCCGCGATCGAGCAGTTCGATCAGGTCAGCCAGCCGCCACTCCCGCCGGAGAATGCGGCAAGCCAGACCGTCCAGCAGTTCCTGACGCATTTTGCCATCCATAACTGGGAGGCCATGGCGGAACTAATCGCGGGTGACTTCTGCTCAGACGACCGCCGCTCCGTCATCAACGCCGGAATCCGACGCGGTCGTGATATCGAGATGGCGAATTGGCGGGCCACCGCGGAGGTCTGGATGAGCGATGTGCGCGCGGCCGTGGTTGCGACTCGCGGAGAGAACCTCGCGCTACTCCGGTTCACCTTCGCGAGCCAAGATTCGCTACCCGCATCGTTTCAAGCTGCGGCGCTCGCCGTTATCGAGGTCAACGACGACAACCGACTCGGGTCGACCGTTGTGTTCAACCCCGACGACCTCGACGCAGCGTTCTCTGAGCTCGATGCGCGTTACATCGCCGGAGAAGCCGCCGGGCACGGCCGCACGTGGTCGGTCATCGCACAGTCGTATGCCGGGGTTAATCGTCACGAGCTACCGCCGACGACGCCGGACTGGTCCAACGTCGACCACCGACGAGGAATAGCGTTCGCACCGGGCAACTTGGAGGCATACCTCGAAGCGTCTTGGGATCTGCTCGCTCCGGGGCCCAGCGCCTACATCGAAACGGTGCATCGGTTGACCGAGCTCGGCGCAGTGGTCACCCGGATTGTGGAGGGGACGACGAGCGACGGCGTCCAAGCCGAATGGCGAGAGATCGGCATCTCTACAGTCGAAGGTGATCTGATCAAGCGCTCCGAGATCTTCGACGAAACAGAACTCGACGCCGCCCTTGCCCGCTTTGACGAATTGCAAACGCGGCCACACCACCTGGATAACGCGGCAAGCCAAGTGACTGAACGGTTTTGGATCTCCCTCGCGACGCACGATTGGGCGGCGATGGCCGAGATACTCGCCGAGAGCGTTGTGTCGCATGACAACCGTCGGGTTGTCAACTCCGGAGAACTGCGCGGGCGCGATGTGAACCTCGCAAACCTGCGGGCAGTCGCTGAGGTCGGTTTCGAGGGCGTTGTCTGGACGGCCCTCGCGATTCGTGGGCAACGCCTTGTCCTCTCCCGCATTCGGTCCTCCGCCCACGGACTTGAGCCCGGCGAGATTAGCGCGGACATGATCGGCGTCGTGGAGATCGACGGGGACAACCGGATGATCGTCCACTCCATATTCGACGCCGACGACGTCGACGCCGCCTTCGCCGAACTCGAAGCCCGGTACATCGCCGGCGAAGCGGCCACCCACGCGCGCGTGTGGTCGCTGGTCACCCAAGGCCACGCTCAGTTCAATCGGCACGAACTCCCCACGATGACGCCGGACGTGATTTACATCGACCATCGACGGGGCGTGACAATCGAGGGCGCCGATCTGGCCGCAACTGTTCGCGCCAATTTGGATCTTCTTCCGCAGGTGCACGTTTACGTCGAGACCGTGCATCGGGTGACCGAACTTGGAGCCGTCGCCACCCAAGTGGTGAAAGGGACCTCACAAGAGGGCTTCGACGCCGAGTGGCAGACGATCACTGTTTTCACCTTCGAAGGTGACCGGCTCAGTCGATACGAGGTCTTCGACGAGGCGGAGCTCGACGCCGCCCTCGCCCGCTTTGACGAACTGCACCAGCGGCCGCGGCGGCTGGAGAACGCAGCAAGCCGAGCGGAAGACCAACTTTTTGCGCGCTCGGCGGCAGGCGATTGGGCGGCGATCGCCGAAATCCTGGCCGACGACAGTCTTGTCGAGGATCGTCGCCGGGTGGTGAATGTCGGCGTCTGGGACGGTCGCGATGCCGTGATGGCAAACATGCGAGCCCTGGCCGAGGGACTCGTGCAGGTAACGCTGACGGTCATTGCGACCCGTGGGGAGCGCCTCGCCCTCATTCGTATCCGCTCCTTTGAACCCGACTCGCAACGCGGAGAATTCGTCATCGAGCTGCTGGGAATCGCCGAGACCGACACCGACGGGCAAATTGCGGCCCACGTCTTTTTCGACGTCGACGACGCCGATGCCGCTTTTGATGAGCTCGATGCTCGCTATGTCGCCGGTGAGGCGGCCGCCCATGCGCGGACGTGGTCGATCATCGCCGGTTCCTATGCTGCGATGAACCGGCGCGAGCTATTTCCGACGACGCCGGATTGGGTGAACGTCGATCACCGGCGACCGGGCATCTTCGAGGAAGGCGGTCTCGACGCATCACTCCTTTCCTTGTGGCAACTGACGACGGACCTCACCTTCCGAATCGAAGCCGTGCATCGGTTGACTGACCTCGGCATGGTTTGCTCCCATGTGGCGCAAGGCGTTTCACAGGACGGCTTCGATGCCGAGTGGCGCGGGATCGAAGTCCAGACCGTCGACGGTCACCTGATCAACCGCTGCGAAATCTTCGACGCAACAGATCTCGACGCCGCGCTCGCAAGGTTCGACGAACTCAGCCGCGGTGACTGAGACGGCGCCGACACTTCAGCCGCTCTATCTGCTGGCGGACAGCCAGCTGCTGTTCTGGAGGCGGCAGGGCCGACTTCTCCTCGAGGAGGCCCTCGAGGGATTGGCGCGCGAGGCACCGCTGAGCGCGGCCTACATCGGTGCCTCCAACGGGGATCGTCCGGAGTTCTACGAAATCTTCGATGCGGCGGTGGACGCCGTCGGAATCACCGACCGCCGCATGATCGAATCGTCGTTCGGGGCGGCCGACCGGGCCTTCCTCGAAGGCGCCCGGCTGATCGTCCTCGCGGGTGGTGACGTGCGCCTCGGCTGGGACACCTTCGAGGAAACCGGCATGAGGGACGTAATCCTGGGCCAGTACGCCCAAGGGGCGGTTCTCGTGGGTGTATCGGCCGGCGCGGTCCAGCTCGGGCGCTATGCTGCCGTCGCGACGCCGGAAACCCCCGCACCGGAACTGGTCGATGTGTTCAATCTCGTCCCCATGGTCGTCGACGCGCACGATGAGCGAGGCGGGTGGGCGCGGCTGGCGCGAGCCATCGAATCGCTGGAAGGAGCGGCCACCGGGCTCGGAATTCCCTCGGGCGGCGGAGCAATCGTGCACACCGATGGCACCGTCGAGTCCCTGCGCCGCCCGGCGCACAGAGTCGTTTTCGACGGCCATCGCACCGTGCACTCGCGGGTGCCCCTCGGGTAGGCGCAGTCGGCGTGGTGACGGTTGGCCGTCCCAGTAGTGACTTTCGGCCCGAGCAAAGACCCTCGCTTCGTATCCAGAGTTAATAACATGCCAACCGCGGCCCGGCTCAACTTGACCGGGCGGCAAACGACATCCGTCCCGGCCAGGTCAATCGCCGGATAAAGGAGCCAGTCATGTTCCTCGCAGATCTGTTCTCGCGCCGGCTGCTCGTCGGGGCACTCGGTGCCGGCGCGGTTACCGGCACGCTGATGTGCGCTACCGCGGGGATCGCCGCTGCCGACCCACCGCCTCCTCGGCCCGCTAACTGCACGGCAGCGGACGTAGCCGGCGTCGCGTCGGGTGTGGCGGCGGCGCTCTCGGCCTACCTGTACACCCATCCGGACCTCAACGGCTTCTACACCGGCCTCCAGGATCGGCCCAAAGACCAGATCCGCGACGAGGTGCAGAACTACTTCAACGCCAACCCGCAGGAGCAAGCCGATCTTGAGAACATCCGTCAGCCGCTGGCGGACATCCGGCAACGGTGCAACTGGACACCGCTACTGGGGCAAAGCGGCGGGACTTCCTGAGCGACGGGCCATGCAAGCATGTCCCGTAGCGACCGTCAATCCGCCTTCGGTCCGAACAAGCGCTGCCGTACTGGGAAGGAGATCGCGATGAACGTGCGGTCGTGGATCGTTGGGGGGATGGCGGTGTTGACCCTGGCCGCGATTCCCGAGATGTATGGCCTCGTGCAGCCCTCCGGCGTCGCCAACGCGGACGTCTGCGCCAGCGTCGGCAGGCGGGTTTCGGTGAGCGGGTGCACCAACGTTGCCGATACGATCAACGCCAACGTCCCGCCGCCGGACGCGTATGCGCCACTGCCGCAAGACTTTCCGCCCCCGCCCCCTCCACCGGTCAACGTCTGCGTGGGAGGCGGCCGGCGGGTTCACGTAAGCGGCTGCTTCTGAGCCGGCGTTGACTCCGGGATCACCGCGTGGATGCGGCGCCTCCGCCTCGTGGTGGGCGGTGCGCTGCCAGCACGTCGGTGTTTGCGAGCGTCTGCGCCTGAGCGGCCAGCGTCGAAGCCCGGTTAGCGTGGGCGATCGCTTCGGCGGCATTGCTCGCTTGCTTGCCACGCGCCGCCGCAAGATGTTTTCTCGCCTCCTCTAACCGGGTCTGTGCCTCGGCGCCGACGCGATCGTGATGCCTTGTGACGTAGTCGGATACTTGGTGCAAGCGGGTGTCCGCGGTGGACAACGCGTGCCCCAACGACTCGTCGCGCCCTTCGATGCTGACCTGCGCGTCGCCCGCCTCGGCCCGGTGGGCGGCGCGGCGGCGGCGCGCGACATAGAGCACGAGAAGCACCACGACGATCAATACGACGACGACGATGACGCCGATCGCGATCGGCAGCCAGATCGGCTTTGACGTGCTTGCCGCCTTGTTCAACCCATCGGCCGCGGCGACGGCAGCACCGCTCCAGTCTTTCACGGCCACCGCAGGTTCAATCTGGTTGCCGCGCAGACTGTTCAACTCGGTCGTCGTGACGCCGTCGACATCCGGCGGCACCGTGAACGCGTACAGCCTGGTGTTCGTGGCGACGGCCAGCAGCGCGTCGTCATCACCCATGGCTGTGGCGCTGCGGGTCCGCTCGGCCCAGTTGTCGGGTTTGTACCTGGAGAAGTTGTCGACGTAGACCACCCACAGTTGGATGTGCCGATTGCGGTAGAGCCGGTCGATCGCCGCGTTGACCGCCGCCCGGCCGGGATCCGTCAACGCCCCGACACTGTCGGTGATGTGATCGGTGAGTTTGGAAGGAGGTTGCGCGCTTGCTGGGGCGGCCAACAGCAGCCCCGCAGTGAGAACGATCAGGACTACACCGAACAGGCGGACGACGCGCATAGGGGTAATTTAGCCCGCCGATTCCCGGTGGGGCGGAGACTGCCGCCGAGCCAAAACGATCGGGATGAGGAAAACGGTGGCCGCTAGCCGCTTGCGCTGAGAGGGTGACGGTTCATGCGGGGAGCGGCGAAACACGTTTCTCCGGTCATTCCGGCTCGGCGTCGAGGTAGAACCATCGGCCGGCGCGGCGCTCGAAGCGACTGCGCTCGTGCAGGCTTCCCGCCCGGCCCGCGGACTCGAACCGGGCCGTGAATTCGACCTCCCCGAAACCGTCATCCGGTCCACCCCCGCGCGTGTCGATCACGTCCAGGCCGGTCCATCTAATGCGCGGGTCGACGGTCACATCGGCTGGGCGGGTGCGCGGGTGCCATGTTCGGAACAGATAGTCGGCGTCACCGTATGCGAACGCGGAGTAGCGCGATCGCATCAGTTGCTCGGCCGAACCGGCTTGCGACTGGCCATCATGAAGCGGCCTGCAACACACGCCATAGGCGCCGCCGCCGCCGCAGGGACACGGTTCGTTCACCCCGAACGGCTCAGTTACCGATGGGCTATCGGGCGCATCATCGTCGTGACGTCGGGTCATTCACCCAATCTATGGCTTGCCCCCCTGATCGGTGCCTCATCACCGCTCTGGTCGCCACCTGAGCGGCACGTGACCCGGGAACCAACCGTCGAAAATCTCGGCCGGCAAAGGGCTGTAGGGTTTGGGATACCACGCTTTGGGGACGTCGCCCCCGTTCCAGTCGAACCAGAAAAATGGGACCTCGGCAAGCCACACCTCAAAGAATGCGCTCAGCAGGTCGCGCGCCAAGTGCGAGGCCGGACACCGGTGAGGGCCACCACCGAAACTCCAATGGCGTTGCGGACCAACGAGTTTGATGCCGGGTCCTGACATTTCGTCAGCCTCATCCCGATGAACCAGTCCGACACACAACTCGACGGGGGACCCGGCTGGGATCGTCGTTTCGCCGATTGTCACGCGGCAACTGGTTATTCGTGACACCGTCTTCGCCCCGCCATCCAACCGCAACAACTCCTCGATGAATTTGCGTTGCCGGTCCGGACTTCCGCGTAACTCCCGCTGGAGCATCGGTTGCCGTGCCAGCATCGCCAGTCCGGCCTTGATAGGGAACGATGCGAAGATCAAGCCGCGAAGCACCGACCCGATCATTCCCAGCACTTCTTCGTCGGTGAGCGGTTCGCTGGCGAGGCGGCTGATCACATCGGGGCCGCCCTGCGGCGCTTGGCGGATCGTCCCGACCAGCTTGGGGTCAAGCGCTTGCAGATCGACGTCCGCCGGCAACCCAGCGACCGTAACGAATCCCGCGCGCCACACAGCGTCAGCGACAGCCGCACCGTCGCAGGCGTCGAGTTGTGTCGCCAGGGTGCCGACACGTTCTTCGATGAACCCACGCACGGGCTTCAGCATTTCCCGCGAATTGCCCGGCGTGAACAACAGGTCGACCATGATTTTCCGGTAGGGCGCGAACGGCGGTTGGCCGGGCATCAGTTCGCCTTGTCGGCTGGCGAAAACGTCGCCATCACGTAGGGCGGCGAGGACATCGTCGCGCCGCCATAACACGTAGGTACCGTCAGGCTGCCGGAGCACTCTTTGGCCGGCCCGTTGGGCGGCGGCCAGCCATTCCCGGTAACCCGCGGCCGCCTCGTCGTCGGACCGCATGACTTCCACCGCGGCGAAAGCGGCCTCGCCACCAGACCCGATCACCACACACACCGACTTTCACGACCGGGGGTCCTGCGAACTCCGCATTAACGGCGCCACCTGGGACTCTGACGCCGACAGTCTATTCGCAACACCGGCCACACGGCGCCGCAAGACAGCCGATCGGATGCCTTATGCGGGCCCCGCCGGCAACCAGGATGATCGTTGTGTCCCGCCACGCTCACTCCCCATCCAGGGAGCGTCAAGGATCAGCCGAAGTAACTGTCAACCATCAGCCGAAACACCGTCACGCATCAGCCGAAGGCAAAATGTCAACCGTCGCCCCGCAAATTGCCCTCGGTCGCCGGTATCTGCCGGTCAAGCCGGACGATAGGCTTCCCCGATGGATCAGTTCCGGCGTGGCGAGCTTGTCTTCGATGTCATCGATGCCGGCGCCGAGGATGGCCCGGCCGTGGTTTGCGAAGGACGACCAATGGCGCTCATCAGCACGATCAGGGAGATGGCGATCCGTACAAGCCCGGACCTGTGATGCGAAGTTGGTGTAGGAACGAACGAGCGGCCTCATACGCGGCCTCGATCAGCGCAGCAGTGTAGGTGAAGTCAAGCGGCGACATTAGCCTGGGCGGGGGCCCGGGAAGGTACACGACCGGGATCCCGGCGGCGAGGACAGGAGCCTCGAGCACGGCCTGTGCGCGCATGGCGACCATCGCCGTGTAGAGCAGAATGTCAGCGATGGTTTTGGTCGAGGCCGGCAGCTGGCCAGGAAAATTGCAGTCGAGTACCACCAACGAGCGTGCCCCCATCTCGACCGCCTGCCGCATCGGGACGTTGGCCACCAAGCCACCGTCGTAGAGCTGGTGGCCGTTGAGGTCAACAGGCGGGAAGATGCCTGGGATCGCGGCGCTGGCCAACAGAGCGGGAAGCAGCGGACCGTCACACACAACGTGTGGCCGAGCGGTGGCAACGTCTGTGGTGACTGCGGCGAACGGCAGTGTCAGATCCGCGAATGTCGCTGTTTGACTTATGAAGTCGGCGATCACTGCGGCCAGTCCGGTATTGGGGAACAGGTGCGTGTTGACCTTCTGCAGCAGCAAGACTTGGGCGAGCAAACCGCCCGGAAACACCTGATCCCGCGACATCCGTGCCCACACGTGCGAGAGCCGGTTGGCCGCACCTTTCGGATCCGCGGCGATCACCGCACCGTTAAGCGCCCCAACCGAGGTTCCGGAGACGAGATCGGGAGTGACTTCGTACTCACTCAGCGCCTGAAGCATACCCACTTGGATCGCGCCAAGGCTGCCCCCACCGCCAAGCACATACCCGATTGGTCGGGGCAGCCCGTCCAACCCAAGCACCTGATCGTCCACCTAATCAGACTAAATACCGAATCAGCCGAGGTCATACACATACGTTGTGGGGCGGGCGGGGCTCGAACCCGCGACCAACGGATTATGAGAGCGTCCCACCTGGGGAGACGAGATTTGACGGCCTTTTGTGAGGTGCGCCGTCAAACGGTGGTATTCCGAACGGGCACAACGGAATACGCTGCCGAAACACGCCGAGGCTTGAAGAGGTTCGTCGAGACTACTGCGGACTGTGTGCGGACTGGCGAACGGACTGCCTAGCGCACCTTGGCGTGCGGGATCAACCTTCTACGTGTGAAGCGGAGTTCCGGCTTACATCAATGTGTTTTCGCTGGTCATACCAGTAGCGATGCCCGTAATCGGGCCTATTGGACGTACTGATCCGCCGCTTTGGCCGCATATTGGCCGCACGGCTTGGGGCGATTCGAGCTGCGCATATCCACGTCTGGCCGGGAAAGTACGCCATAACGAGGATCGACATCGACCGGGCGTTGTTCGACCATCCCCAGGAAACCTCCCGGTTCGGAGCCGAGGTTTGGTGGAACGATTCGATTACCGGCGAACACGCCGCGGATACGGATGAACCCGCCGAAGAGCACCGCGACACTTTCCTTCTGTCGTTCCGTCGGGTCGCTTCGCGGGCCGGCGAGATTTTGCTCCGACTATTGGCCGCCGTCGTGGAGCGTGCGCGCCTTGACGAATTCATCGACACATCTGAGGACCGTCTCGACACCGCCGATGATCAAGGGGATCAGAACGCTAGCGATGCATTGAATGGCTCACGCCACTAGGTCGTGTTCACGACAGATGTAATGGCTCCACCGGACTGCCCATCGTCGCTCGGTAGTCGATCGGCTGTTTGCCGTCGATATCCTTGACGCCGTAGCGTCTGCCGAGTTCAGCGCCGATTAACGCACGGCCAGACAAGCGGGACAGTTGTGGATCGTGGTAGAGCGCATCGATCACCAAACCGGTGAACTCCGGATGCTCCCACTGCGGAAGTGATTGGCGCACGGCGTCGGGAAGTTGCTCTGGGGGTACGGCTTCGATGAATTCGGTGAGAACAAAGCCCGGCCAGATCGAGACGGCCGAGACGCCATGGGATGCCAGTTCCATCGCCATATCGGCCATCATCTTGTCGGTGCCGGCCTTCGCCGCGCCGTAGGCTGGGCCGTGGAAGTACGATACCGCTCCGTAAAACGACACGCTGGCGATCAGTCCCTTCCCGGCTGCCACCATGATTGGCGCTGCGTAGTAGGACGCCACATAGTTGGATCGAAGGCCCACCTCGATCATGTCGACGACGTGTAACGGCTTCTCCCAGAAGGGAGACGGCGCAGAGTTGGCCAGGTAGTCGACTGCGGCGGCATTGTTGACGAGGATGTCGAGGCGACCGCACTCCTCGGCCACCCGCACGAACAGTGCTTTGACGGCGTTGTCGTCGCGGTGGTCGCATTGCACCGCGATGCCTGTGCCGCCTCGCGCCTCGATCTCGTCGACCGTTCTCGCAAGCTCTTCGGCTCCGCGCGCCGTCACGTACACCGTGGCGCCTTTCGAGCCGAACGCTCGTGCGATACCGCGGCCCAAGCCGCGACTCGCACCAGTGACAACTACGACATCGTTAGTTGACGACACTGTCCTGAGTTCCTTTCTTTGTTCAATTCTCGACGTCTTGGCGTGTACTGACGCAACGTGAGTTGTTCATCAATGCGTCGGTAGGGATGTGATGTGAATAAGCCAGCCCGCGGTCGTAATTCATCGAATAGACCGGGTGGGTGCGGTCTGCTGCCGCGCGCATCATCTGAGTTGACTTGCCGTTGTAGTCCATCATGTATGGCTGGTGGCAGACCGGTTCGTCGCCGCATGCAGCGGCCAGGACTTGCTCTGCGGTACAGGTGGTCTCGAGCATGTGGTGTGAAATCGGGCATTGGTTGATGGCATCAGCCAGGGTCGCTGGGGCGGATACCACCGCGTTCGCGATGAACGCTTCGGGCATATCCACCAACTCAGTGAGCTTTTGCACTCGTGCCATCCCCGGTGTCTTCGGGCTACTGTGTAGCCGCATCGAAACGCACCAGTTGGTCAGAGCAGTAGGTTCCCAGCGCTGCGGCCAGGAACTGCCAGGCTTGTCCGGTGGTGGTGTCGTGGGTGAGGTTGCGTCCGACGAATGTGGCTGACGCATAGACGTCCTTGTCGATTCCGCGGTGCAGCCGCTCACAGGTGGTCTTGGCGATCCAGGCGTGGTAGTCCGGCTGCCCGTAGATGCCGTAGGTGTGCAGCTCGTTGGTGAAGTCGGTGTCGGGATCGGCGGCCGTGGGTGCGGCCAGCAGCACCGAGGTGAGAAAGGTCGCGAGGACTGCGGTCAACGCTCTCATGGCGCCACTCCTACCGCCGGATCTTTCTGCAAACGCTCGACTTTGGGCCACGGGGTGGGCAGCGGGCGCACCCGCACCCGCTGCGGCCACCAGTACCACCGCCCCAGCAGGGTAGCGATCGCCGGCGTCGTGAACGACCGGACTATCAGGGTGTCGAAGATCAATCCCAGTCCGATGGTGGTGCCGACCTGACCGATCACCCGCAGCTCGCCGATCGCCATGGTCATCATCGTGAAGGCGAACAGCAGCGCGGCGGCGGTGACGACCGAACCGCTGCCTCCCAGGGTGCGGATGATGCCGGTGCGGACCCCTGCGCTGACTTCCTCCTTGAGGCGCGAGATCACCAGCAGGTTGTAGTCGGCGCCCACGGCAAGCTGGATGATCATTGCCATGGGCAGCACCATCCAGTGCAGTTCGAGCCCAATGATATACTGCCACAGTAGTACTGAGATGCCGAATGAGGCGCACAGCGACATCACCACCGCGCCGACGATCACCGCCGCGGCGATGATGGCCCGGGTGATGATGAGCATGATCAGGAAGATCAGCGCGAGCGCGGCGATACCCGCGATCATCAAGTCGTACTTCGTGCCGTCGGCCATGTCTTTGAAGGTCGACGCGGTACCGCCGAGGTAGATTCGTGCCCCCTCCAGCGGTGTGCCCTTGATCGCTTCTTTCGCGGCTTGCTTGATGGCGTCGATCTTTTCGATGCCCTCCACCGACATCGGGTCACCCTCGTGGGCGATGATGAATCGCACCGCGTTCCCGTTCGGGGACATGAATTGCTTGATGCCGCGCTTGAAGTCGGCGTTGTCGAAGGCTTCCGGCGGCAAATAGAATGAGTCGTCGTTCTTGGCTGCATCGAACGCCTCCCCCATCGCGTGGGAGGTCTGCTGCATCTCGGCCGTTTGCTGCTGCATCCCCTTCTGCGTTTGGTACAGCGTCAGCATCATCTGTTTGACCGATTTCATCGTGTCGATCATGGCCGGCATCAACGCAACCATCTGCGGCATCAGGGAATTGAGCCGTTCCATGTCCGGGATCAAGTTTCGGATGTTGTCGGTCATCGCGTCGATGCCGTCGAGTGCGTCGAAGATCGAGCGCAACGCCCAGCAGACCGGGATGTCGTAGCAGTGCCGTTCCCAGTAGAAGTAGCTGCGTAGCGGCCGGAAGAAGTCGTCGAAATTCGCCAGCTGATCTCGCACCTGCGCGAGCGTGATCGACATGTCTTTCATCTTCGTCACCATGTTGTTGGTGGTATCGGCCATCTGGACGGTGATGTTCTGCATCTTCTGCATCGTGTCGATGTTCGTTTGCATGTCTTCGGCCTGTTTCAACATGTCGGCCGTCCGGTCACCCTGGTATTGGTCGTTGAGCTTGCTCAACATGCTCTGCTGGGACAGGGCGTAGGGGATGGTGCTGTGCTCGATGGGCTGTCCGTCGGGCCGGGTGATCGTCTGGACGCGCCCGATCCCGGGCACTTTGAACACCGCTTTGGCGATCTTGTCGATCACCAGGAAGTTCGCCGGGTTTCGCAGGTCGCGGTCCGTCTCGATCATCAGCATCTCGGGGTTGAGCCGGGCGGGGGCGAAATGCCGCTCGGCCGCTGCGTAGCCCTGGCTCGAGGGGATGCTCGCCGGCAGGTACTTACGGTCGTTATAACTCGTTTTATAGCTGGGCAGCGCGATCAGTCCGATCAGCGATATCACCAGGGTGGCAGCCAGAATCGGTCCGGGCCAGCGCACCACCGCGGCACCGACCTTGCGCCAGCCCCGCGAGCGCAAAGCGCGTTTGGGATCGAGCAGGCCGAACCTGCCGGCCACCACCACTAACGCTGCCCCGACGGTCATCGCGAACGTGACCATCACGAGCATGCCGATAGCCAACGGCACGCCGAGCGTCTGGAAGTACGGCAGCCGGGTGAAGCTCAGGCAGAAGGTGGCCCCCGCGATCGTGAGGCCGGAGGCGACGATGACGTGGGCGGTGGTACCGAACATGGTGTAGTACGCCGATTCTCGGTCCTGACCCAGGCTGCGCGCCTCCTGATAGCGGCCGATCAGAAAGATCGCGTAGTCGACGGCGATGGCGATGGCCAACGTCACCACCAGGCTGGTGGCAAAGGTCGAGAGCCCGATGATGTCGTGGTAGCCCAGGAAGGCGATCGTCCCGCGGACGGTCGCCACGCTGATCCCGAGCATCGCGAGGATCAGCAGGGTCGTGATGATGGAGCGGAAGTAGACCAGCAGGATGACCAGGATGACCACCATGGTCAGTTTCTCCACTGATTTCATGCTGCTGTGGCCGATCGCTTGCTGCTCGGCGGCCGTCGCCGCACCGCCGGTGAGATAGGCCTTCACGCCCGCGGGTGCCGGGGTCTGCTCGATGATCCGGTGCACGGCGGCCACCGAATCGTTAGCCTTGGCCTCACCTTGATTGCCGACCAGGTTGATTTGGGCGTAGGCGGCCTTGCCGTCGCCGCTTTGCACTCCCGAGGCGGTCAGCGGGTCGCTCCAGAAATCCTGGACGTGCTCGACGTGCGCGGTGTCGGCGCGCAGGGCGGCGACTAATTTCGCGTAATACTCCCGGGCCTCGGCACCCAGCTTGTCCTTGCCCTCGAGCACGATCATCGCCGAGCTGTCGGATTTGAACTCCGCGAACACCTGGCCGATTCGCTGCATCGCCACAGCCGCGGGCGCGCCCTTGGGGCTCATCGACACCGAGCGCAACTCACCGACCTTCTCGAGCTGCGGCGTCGAGGTATTCAGGAATATCGCCAACCCGATCCAGGCAATGATGATCGGCACCGAAAGCTTGCGCATCGCCAGCGCGATGCCGCCGAAATGCGGGCGCGGCCGGGTCGGCACCGAGATCTCCTCGGTCACCGCCTCTGCGACCGGCGCGCTCACGCGGACTTCACAATGCAGTAGGTCTGGGCGTCGTACCCGTCGACGACGCGCTCAGCGCGCAGCTGGTCGTCGACGTAAACGCGACAGCCCAGCGAGTCGGCATCACCTTGGGCGACCAGCGTCGCAGACACGGATGGATCGGTGGTCGACAGGGTCAATGACCAGGGCAGTGCGACGTTACTCGCCCGCCGGGGTATCGCTTTTAGGTCGGTGTAGTTGATGTCGACGACCGCACCGGCGGGACCGGAGACCTCGTAACGCACCACCTTCGGGTTGAACCGCTTGGCATCACCGGCGAAGTTCATCGGCGTTACCAGCACCGGATCCGAGCCGAAGATCCCCCGGATCCGGCTGACAGCCACCCCGCCAAGGGCAACGACGCCCACCATCACCAACGGCAGCCACACACGTTGGAGCACTTTCATCCCGACCCTCCCTCGACCACTGGACCGCAACGTTATTAGCCGATCGGCAGACTCAACTTATACGGTCGTATGAGTACCGTCTATATTGGAGTAAGACTTGTGAGCGTCGCCACGCCGCCGCGGTCAGGGTGGCCCAAGTCACCACTTCCCGCCGGCGGTAGCCTGCACGAAAGGAGGCGTTCGGGATGGCCAAACCCGTGGCTGCTCGCGGTTTCGCGCGCGAGCGCGTGCTCGAGGCGGCGCTTGAGCTGTTCGCCCAATACGGCGTCCGCGGCACCTCCATTCAGATGATCGGCGCGCGGCTCGGTGTTACGAAAGCCTCCGTCTACTACCAGTTTCAGTCCAAGGACGACATCGCCCTAGCAGTTGCCCAACCGATATTTGATGACCTCGCACGCATCCAGCGCATCGCAAACGGGCTTCCCACGCCGGAAGCGCGCCGCGACGTCGCCCTCAGCGGCCTCATCGACCTCGTCATCCGACACCGCCAAGTGGCCAACGTCATCTACGGCGATCCGGCCATGACCGAGCTGATCAACACCCACCCGGATCTGCGCCACACTGTCGACAACTTCACCGACCTGCTGCTCGGCGCGCAACGGAGCTGTTCTGATCTGGTCGCCATGACGCTACTCACCGCCGGAATCTACGGATGTACGGCCGACGCCCGCCTGAGCGGAATCACCGACGACGACCTGCGCGACCTATTGCAGGATGTCGTCAAGAAGGTCACCGCAGCGCTATGAGCCGGATGCCGCGAGGCGGACCCGTGCCAATCCCGCCGCCGAGACGGCGGCCGGATAGGACTCGTGGAGCAGGGACCGAACTTCATAACCGAGGTTCTGGCGTGCCCAGACGGCGTCTTGTGCACGGGCCACACCGGGATTGCTTGGGCCAGTTCAGTACCGGCGGGAAGGGTCGCTGTGCTGGTATGTCAGCGCGCACGAAGTTGGCTAACGCTACGGCGTCGGTTGCATCGGATTTGGCGCCGGAGACTTGATGGCGTGCCCGCTCGTTAGGGCGGACCCGAGTTCTGTTCTGTTCGGCGGTCCATCGAAGCGCTGTGCGCGCGAACGGATTACGGCAGCGCGTGCCACCGTAGATCGGTCAGCTGGCCATGCCGGCGAAGAACGCGCCGGTAATGAGACCGATGATCATGGCCGTTAGCACCTGCCCGAGCGCGGCGGTCACAAAGACGGCACTGACGGACGCTATGAACAGCATCCATAGCATGGCTATCCACAGCCGGTGAGCGGTGATCAACGTCCCTACGGCTGGAGACTGACCGACGATCGCCGCACGGTTACGCCTTCGGATCATTGCCCACCTCATCTATGAGTTCAGCCATAACACACACCCTGAAGTGATCTGAATCATAGCAGGGCCAGATTCTTGCTGAACGGCCCCGATCGCGGCAGATAAGCGCAGGGTGTTGGGTCTTTCGACGACGTCTCGTCGGTGAGCTAGTCGTAGAACTTGGGCCTTGTCACCGTGCCGCTTCAGGCAGCCGTGGCCGGCGTCGGTGATGCCGCTCACCTCGCGTTGGCGGGGCGTCCGCCCGCTATGGGGTACGTTTTTTACGTTCCCGTCAGAGAACTCGGGTTCCGTTATGGCGAGCGGGCATGGCTACGCGACTGCCATGTCTTGGATGAACGAAGCGAGGGGGCAGGGGGCATGCAGTGCTGTACCGGCTGATGAAGCACTTCTGGATCCCAATGCTTCTTGTGGTCGTGGTCGCGCTCGGCGCCTATGCCATCGTCCGTATTCACGGATCGGCGGGACCGCGAGCGCCGAAGTCAGCTGAGGGGTCAGGGATTACCGCGAACTTCAACCCGAAGCACATCACGTACGAGATCACCGGTTCCGGGGGCACCGCGAGCCTCAACTACCTCGATGAGAACGGTCAACCCCATCTCATCGAAAACACGCCGCTGCCTTGGTCGTTCACCATCGTGACGACACTGCCGTCGATGTCGGCCAACATCATGGCTCAGGGTGACCGAAACGTCAGCGACCTTCGATGTCGGGTCACGGTCGACGGCGACGTGCGCGACGCCCGGACCAGCACCGACTTGGTCAAACCGTTCATCTACTGCTTGGTGAAATCCGTATGAGCCTTCAGCATTCGAAGCCCCATCGCCCGCTCTTGGGGCGGACAGTCCGGATCTTCTCGCTGCCGATCATCGTGTTCTGGGTGCTGGCCGCGGTCGGCCTGGGCATCCTGGTTCCGTCTCTCGATGAGGTCGCAGCGAGCCGGTCGGTGCCGATGAGCCCGACCGATGCGCCGTCCTATCGGGCGATGCTGAACATCGGCAAGGTCTTTCAGCAGTACGATTCGGATTCTTCGGCGATGGTCGTGCTCGAGGGTAACGACAAGCTCGGCGATTCCGCGCACAAGTTCTACGAGGAGATCGTCGCAAAACTGACGGCCGATCACCAGCATGTGCAGAACGTTCAGGACTTCTGGAGTGATCCGCTGACCGCGGCGGGCTCGCAGAGTGTGGACGGCAAGTCGGCGTACGTGCAGATCTTCCTCAACGGCTCGCAGGGGACCAGTGCAAGCCATGAGTCGGTGGCTGCTGTTCGTCACATCGTCGCTTCGGTGGCGGCGCCGCCGGGTATCAAGGCCCACGTCGCCGGCAACAGCGTTCTCAACGCCGATACCAGCGTCGCCGGGCATCAAAGCATGGCGACGATGGAGTTAGTGTCGGTCGCAGTCATCATCGTGATGCTGCTCGCCATCTATCGCTCGGTCGTGACGATGCTGGTGTCCATGGTCATCATCGGGCTGGAACTCTTTGCCGCGCAGGGTGTTACCGCCGCAGCGGGTTACCTGCACATCATCGGTTTGACCCCGTACGCGGTGAGCATGGTGACCATGCTGGCCCTGGCCGCCGGAACGGATTATGTGATCTTCCTGCTCGGCCGATATCAGGAGGAAAGATCGAAAGGCCTAGATCGCGAAGACGCGTTCTACGTGGCCTATCACGGTGTCTCACACGTCATTTTGGGTTCCGGCTTGACGATTGCGGGCGCCACCATGTGTCTGAGCTTCACCAGATTGCCGTACTTCAAGACCATGGGTTTGCCTTGTGCGATTTCGGTCTTGGTGATCATCGCCGCGGCGCTGACGCTGGCACCGGCGGTTCTCACGGTGGGGTCCAGATTTGGTTTGCTCGACGCCAAACGTGAACTTTCGACGCGGGGTTGGCGCAAGGTCGGCACCGCGGTCGTTCGGTGGCCAATTCCGATCATCCTTGTGACCACCATGGTCGCCGTCATCGGTTTCGCCAGCCTGCTGACCTATGTACCGCAATACAACGACCAGAAGTTCACCCCCGCCAACATGCCCGCCAACCTTGCAATGGGCGTCGCGGACCGGCACTTCTCCCAGGCCCGGATGAACCCGGAATTGTTGATGCTTGAGGCCGATCACGACCTGCGTGACCCCGCCGACATGCTCGTCGTCGACCGAGTCGCCAAGAACGTTGCACATATGCGGGGCATCGATCGGGTACAGACCCTGACCCGCCCATTGGGTTCGCCGATCGAGCACAGTTCGATCCCATTCATGCTCGGTGCGCAAAATGCCGGCACCTTGCAGGGGGCCAAGTTCAACAACGACAACTCGGCTCAAATGCTCGAGCAGGCCGACGAGCTGAGCAGGACCGTCGCCAGCATGGAGCGCATGTACACCATCACCTCCGAACTGACCGCGACGACACACAGCATGGTCGGCCGCACGCACGAGCTTTTGGAAACCACCAAGGAGTTGCGCAACAACATCGCCGATTTCGAGGATTTCTTCCGGCCGCTGCGTAGCTACTTCTATTGGGAGAGGCACTGCTTCGACATCCCGATCTGCTGGTCACTGCGCTCCATCTTCGATGCCATCGACGGCGTCGACACGCTCAGCGACCAGATCCAGGGGCTCACGACCGATCTGGACCGCTTGGATCAGTTGATGCCACAGATGTTGCCAATTCTGCAGTCGACCATCGACTCGATGAAGAAGATGCGCGACTTCATGATCGCGACCCACAGCACCATGGCCGGCACCCAGGCCCAGCAACAGGAATTGGCCAAGGGCGCGACCGAGATTGGCCTGTACTTCGACCAGGCCAAGAACGACGACTTCTTCTACCTGCCACCGGATGTGTTCCAGAACCCTGATTTCAAACGTGGCCTCAAGATGTTCGTCTCGCCCGACGGCAAAGCGATCCGTTACATCATCACCCACCAGGGCGACCCCGCCTCTACCGAAGGCATCGAACACGTCCGGGACCTCAAAGGTGTCGTCGCGGACGCCGTCAAGAACACTCCATTGGCCAATGCGAAGGTTTCGCTTGCCGGCACCGCATCGATGTACGGCGATATGCAGGACGGCGTCAAGACCGACCTGATGATCGCTGTCATCGCGTCGATGATCCTGATCTTCGCGATCATGTTGGTGATCACCCGCAGTCTGGTGGCAGCACTGGTCATCGTCGGCACCGTGGCCGCTTCGCTGGGCACCGCATGCGGGCTATCCGTGCTGCTGTGGCAGGACATCGTGGGCTTAGGCGTGCAATGGATCGTGATCCCGCTGTCCATAGTGATCCTGCTGGCAGTGGGCTCGGACTACAACCTGCTCGTGGTCTCGCGCCTCAAAGAGGAGATACACGCGGGACTCAACACCGGCATCATCCGAGGCATGGGAGCAACCGGACGCGTCGTCACCGCGGCCGGGATGGTGTTCGCGTTCACCATGATGTCGATGATCGTCAGCGACCTGCGCGTCATCGGCCAACTGGGCATGACCATCGGCATCGGCCTCGTCGTCGATACGCTGATCGTGCGTGCGTTCATGACCCCATCGATCGCGGCGGCACTCGGCCGCTGGTTCTGGTGGCCGCTGAACACCTTCAAAATCGTCAAGAGGACGCGTCCCGGGCAGGATTCCGACGACAGCACCGCGCCAATCCCGCGGCCCCCAACCACGTGAGGACCACCCGAACGTCGGGTCGACCCGAGTTGATCGCCGAACCCCAGTCCAGACTGCGCCAACGCACCAACGGGCGCCTGGACCGGTCACGTGATCCCGCAATCCTCAACGCTGCCTTGGAAATTCTGGCCGAACACGGCTACAACGCCACCAACATGAACGACATCGCCGCACGGGCCGGTGTCGGCAAAGCCGCTATCTATCGCCGCTGGTCATCCAAGACGGCACTGATCACCGACGCGTTGGTCTATTGGCGACCGGATCTGTTGGACGACGACCCGCCCGATACCGGCAGCCTATCGGGTGATCTGGAGGTCATCGTCGAGCGCACAGCTCGCAACGACGACGGCCTGATCTCCAATGACCTGATCCTGCGCGTCGGGTTGGAAACTGCTCAGGATCCCGATCTGGCTGATGCGCTCGACGATTTGCTTCTCTTCAAAGGCCGCCGCGTGCTGTCCGCCATTTTCGCCCAAGCTGCCGACCGCGGCGAGATACCCGGCGACCGCGATTGGTCACTGGTCGCCGACGTGATGGTGGCAATGGGTCTGCTACGGGCCGTGAGCGGACAGACCGTCGACGCCGATCTTGTGCGAAACCTCATCAATACGCTTGTGCTGCCGGCAGTCACCTGCCCCTGCGGTGCTGCCGGACCCGATCGCCGGTAACTCGCTAGGCCTGCGCACACCCGATCATCACCGCCTGGCGGGCCGTGAATGAGCCCCCGGGCCGGCAGTCAACGCAGGGATGTCGCTGCGCAAACCGTTCGTGGGCCAATTCAGCAAGTTGATGAGCGTCAGGCCGGGCGGACGGTCATAGGCCGCAGTTGGACTACCCCAGGTTTTGTTCCTGGATCAACCGATCGGGGTCAGGCCACGCCCGATCAGGAATCGCAGGCACACCACCTGGCCATTGCAGCTGAAGGCCCCGACGAGACCGTCGCCCGCGCGCTGGCGGTCGCCGCCCAGTTTGCCGCACATCGCGGAGCCTGCGCGCCGCGGCTGAATTCGCCGAGCGTCACGCTCACACATGGAGACGCGTTCTGGTGCCGAGCTGAACCCACCCTACGACCTACCGTCCAGAGACGGCAGCGATTCTTAGTACTCAAATAATATGAACACCAACACTATTCGCGCCCCAATCGTCATTGGGCTGGCGCAACTGAGCGCTACGGCTCACTTATCGTAACACCCGCACAGAGCGACGCCGCGCCCGAGCGATCACGCGTGGCCAGCTTCAGTAATAGGTAGCAGGCCCGGTTGCTCCGCCCGGCGGTCGGTAGCCTCCCGCCGAGTTCCGCAGCTGCCAGATCTGCTCAGGGCACAACAAGTTAACCGCATACGAGACCAGGTAGTTGGCCGAGAACTCGTCGTTGGGCGTGATCTCACGCTTCACATCACCCATAACCTGCGGGTAGCTCTCGCCTCGGCTGACTTTGTCGCAGATCCCATAGCCATAGCCGATCGCGTCATTGTTTGGGAAGTCATAGTGCTTTCGCACCACCACATCAAACGTATATTCCACCTCAGGCGCCGGCATGGCATGCGCCCTCGGTGCCAGCGTCAGCGTGACCCCGCCGACCGCAGCCCCCGCAATGAGCAAGGCGACTAGCGACTTGCGACACTTTACCGCTGGCGTCTCAGACAATCGGCCGGCATCACCGTAGCCGAGGCGTTGTCCACCGGTGCTCGGTCGATCAGCCGACGTGATGAGCCTCCACATCGCCATCGCCATGGCCCAGTATATTAAACTATATAACGGATAAGATCCAGCCATGTCAGCCTATAAGACCTGCGGCTCGAACGGGCTGGCCGGTATTTCCGACCCGGGCTGGCGGGTTGGTCTACCGGCAGCTTCGCACGCGTTACGACCGCGAGGGAGGCGGCCACCATTCTTTACCCATCCCGAAAGGTGCTGACCTTTGGTGCGCTTGAGGCGCGGGCCAATCAGCTCGCGCAGTACTTCCGCAGGTCCGGATTGCATGAAGGTGATGCGATCGCAGTCCTCACGGAGAACAACGAGCACATTCATGCGGTCAAGTGGGGCAGCGGCATGGGTTCGAATCTTCACGGGCATTTACCACTCGCACAACAGCTTGCCACCGGACTCGAGGCCCACATCCAATCTTTTGTCGATCATCCGTTTGAAGCAGTCGCGATTAATCGGGGCGCATTGTCGTACGACGCGGCAATCCAGCCGATCATCTCCGAAGAGCTCAGGGTCGTCGGCCAACACCTGATCAATCAACTCGTCACGGAGGGGTATCTACGCGATCCCACCGCGATCGCCGTCGAGGGCTGGTTGGCATTCGTTCGCGCAGCCTCCGCGAAATGGATTCAGTCGCAGGATATCTCGCGGGCGGACCTCACCGAATTGTGTCTAGCCGCGTTCGACTGCGCTCTCGGGTATCCCAACACGGAATCCGCGCGGCCAAAAGCCGCTACCACCAGCGGGCTGCGCGGTGGAGGTCTCACCAGTTTCGCCGAGCCCAACACGACAATCACCACTGGGGCCGAGCATCGCAATCGCGACAAGAGGCCCCTCATATGGAGGCGCACCGCCGACGACATCACCGCCAAGGTCCAACGCGCTCGCGATGCACTGCGCCAGATCAAAACGCAGACGGAGCACTAGTGGAGAGATACTCCGGTGTCTGACGTTACCGTCAAGTCAGGCCGCGCGCAGAACAACACGAGACTCGCGCCGACCCTTCGCGTCAACGAGCTCGCCGAGCAGCTCTGCGAAACATTATTTGGCGTTTTTCTCGTACTGGGCCGTCGGCAGGCTCGTAGCGTTCCGGTAGGCGAACTTACACTAGCGCAGCTGTCCATACTGAAGACGTTGCAAGAGCACGGTCCGATGCGAATGACTGCGTTGGCCGTTCACGAGCGTGTGCGCGGACCCACGATCACCGTTGGCATCCGTCGGCTGGCCAACCTTGGCCTTGTCACGCGGTCGGACGATCCGACAGACCGGCGGAGCGCGCTCGTCGGGATCACACGGCATGGCCTGGCGGTGTGTTGCGAATCGCTGGCACCGAGGCATGCACAACTTGCAGCGATGTTGATTACACTCAGCCCGAAGGATCGGGCAATCCTCTTTGAGGCGATGCCACCGCTGGAGCGGCTCGCGGGGCAAGACGGCGCCTAGGTCTTCAACTGGCGCTGGCCGCTGACAAGTTGGGCTTCGGTGCGCTGCGCTCGAGACGCCGATGGTGGTGCAACTGGCCACGATTCGCAGCGCCAAGGCTATCGCCGAGCTTGAGGAGATTCTCGAGCAAGAGGCCGAAGAGCAAGGAAGCGGGGGCGTCGACAAACCACCGAATCCCACGCCGCTACCGCCTGGCTGTCCGGTAATAAAATGCTGGAGATCGTTAGCTCGATGCTGCACCACATCACCGAACAGCCCACCGATCGCTACAGCTGGCCACGGGTGTGCGCGCGGCAAGCCGGTCGGGCGACGGTCCAGTGAGACACATCAGATGCTGGTCGACCTCATCTGGGTCGACGATGCGCAGAAGGCCGCCGAACTGTCGAGCCGCCACCTGAGAAAGGCGAAAGAATACGCGCTTAGGGCGCCGAGAAGTCCACGGTCTTGGACGTTTTCGCACGACGGCCCCTGAGACGGGAACGCTACCAGGACGAACTTCAACGGCTGCCCTCGTGATCGCCGGCATCTCGGCTCGGCCGGCATCCGGGTCTACGCCATCGCTTATAATCTTTAAATGATTAGCTATCTTGCCGTGCTGCGAGCTCTTCCGGTGATAGCGCTTGTTGCGGTTTGCTCTGCGGGCGTATCGCACGCGTCGCCATCGGACGGCGACGAAACCGGACAGTGCTCCTTCGTGCTGTCGGCGCCCGAAGTCGTGGAGTGGTCGGGTGCAAACTCGGTGATGGTCACGATGCATCCGGGGCCATGCACCATGGAAGCGTTCCCCAATTCAATGGTGGTGTGTCTGTCTATTGCGGGCGACGGTTCGCCTGCGCAGTGCGCCTCGAACAGCGGCCCGTCTACGGTGTCTGTCTACTACGCTTACCGGCCGGGTGCCACATACGTTGTCAAGGGCCAGGGATGCGCCAGCACTGTGACGCCGCCCTATACGCTCTGCCAGAATTTCGGCCCGTCGCAGACACCGATGTGAACGTGACGGTGGGCTTCGCCAGGGCATCCGAGCTAGACAGGGTCGAAGGCTGAGATCAGCCAGCGGCCGCCCACCTTGTCCAAAGTCACCCGGACAGACGACGCAGTATCACTGGGCGCCTCGTTACCGACTGTGACGGTCTGGTTGACATACACGAGCGCTACCGCGTGGTTGGGCGTCGCCGACACCAAGGCCGCTGCAGGGACAATGGCGACCGCCGCAATGTGTTGCTTTTTGGCTCCGGGTACCACTACGTCGTGGACCAACTGTGTGTAGGAGTCCTTGAACTTGCCGGCCAACCGGTCGCGGGCTGCTCCGAGGTCTTTCTCGACGCTGTCGGGTTGATAGGACAGGAGCGCGGCGGTGGAGTCCTTGGCCGCCGCGACTGCCTCGATGCCGGCAGTTTTTGACTCCTGCACCGATGTGCCTTGCCATTTCAAATAGCCTGCGGCCGCCCCCAGCGACAACGCCAACATGGGCAGCACCCAGAACACCGCGAGCCGCGACCACATGATGCGACGCCGGCGTGGCGGAGACTTCACACCTTTGGTGTCCTCGGTGGGATCGTTCTCGACGGAGGTGTCCGCTGATGCCGTTCCGTCTGGTTCAGCGACGCCCTCAGCGTTCGCTGCGTCGCCGGTCGTCTCCGACTCGTCGATGTAGGGCGAGTCCACGGCAGCCGTCTCGTCGGCGAGCGTGCCTTCGTCGGGCTCGGTGGCGGTATCGGTTTCAGCCCGCACTGCGATGGTTCCTTTTCTGGTTCGTGGGCTTGGTTGTCTGTGCTTCGTCATGGCACGAACGCGACGTTAGAGACCTTCGCCTCTTTCCCGAGCTTTTGCACGGTTATTCGCATTCGCCAATGCCGCGGCTCCTGTTCGTCCGCACCGAGATTGGTGATCTTGACCGACACTGCGACCAGCACCTGGGCTTCGTTGCCCGATTGCGACTCCAGACCTGCCTCGTTCACGGTTCCCACCGACTTCGACTGCACCTTTCTGACCACCTCGAGGAAGGGTTTGGATCGATTGGAGAAGTCGTCGTAGAAAGCGCCGGTCGACGAGTCCAGGATGCGTTGAACATCGGCGTCGGCGTGTTGCCAGTCGATCGTCGTGAGATTCAGCGCGCCTTGCCGGCCGACCTGAACCAACACGTCGCGCTGCTGTTGGGCCTGATGCGACTGATACGCCCGAAATCCCAGCCAACCGACCAGCGCACCCAATGCGACAACCAGGACAATGCCCAGCACCGTTGCCAGCCGCACCGGCGACATTGTTTTCTTGGCCGGCGCAGCAGCGTCTTTTGCGTCGGCCTCTCCGTCAACCGCGGCGTCGTACTCCTCGGCTTCGTCATCCTGCACTTGTGCCTTCGGCTCCGAGTCGGGCGCCGCCGCGGTGTGGTTCTCATGCGCTGCGAGCCCGTTGGGCGTTTGCGATGGATCGTCGCCGCTCTGTCCGGGCGTCGCCGCCGGCGCATGCGGATGGTCTGTGTTGTTCAGTTGCTCTTGGGAGGCATCAGCATGCTCTGCCATGTTTGCTCCTTTGTGGCACGGGGGGCCAGGTCGGCTTGGGTGTACATTCGTCCGTCTGGCCCCACATACATGCCGGTTGCTGGATCGTATTGGACGGCTGCGATCGGCGGCGGGGGCGGACCGGGTGGCGACGGTGGACGTTGCTGCCCGGGCGGTTCCTCGCCCGGCCTGTAGTCGGGGACACCCTGCCCGGTGTATGTCGCGTTTGGATCGCCCTTCCAGTTCCACCCGTCGTTCAGGGGCACGTAGGTTTCGTCGCTTTCGCACAATTTCACGGTCGGGGCGCGCTTTCCCGGCCGTGTCTCACACGGGATGTTGCGCGCACCGCGCACATTCAGCATCGAGTCTTGCGGCACCCGGCAGTAAAAGTCGCCTTTGGGAACGTCCGGGTAGTCCTCGTAGCTGCCGGCTCGCTGCTGTTGGGCCGGCAGGAATCCCGTGGTGCACGGCGGCGGCCAGTTGAGGTTCAGGTTGAAGCTCAGGTACGGGGCGTGGAAAGCCTGTTTGGTGTCCTTGTTGGCCACGCCGATGGCCTGGATGTCGGCGGCGCCTTGCGGCAGTTGCACCAACAAGGCTTCAAGGTTGTCCCGATAGGTGACCCCCACCTGGCCCACACTGACCAGGTTGGCCAGCACGATCGGCAGCGTGGGGTTCAGCCGGTCGAACAACTGCCGGGCTTCGTCGGCTGCCGGCCCGCCTTTTTGTATCAGGCCCGCGACCGAGGAGTCGTTTTTGCGCAGTTGCGAGGTGATGGTCGCCAGATGGGCGGCCCATGCCTGGATCGCATCCGAGGACTGGGTCTGGCTGTCGAGCACCGGCTTGGACTGGTCGATCAACGTGACGAGCGCGTCCAGGTTCTTGCGGGCGTCGATCGCCAGGGTGGTGGTTCCCTTCACCAGCCGGGACAATTCCGGCCCCAGCCCACCGACAGCGATGTACGACTCATCGACCACCGTTTTGACGTTGTCGCGCGGGATCGCATTCAGCCCGCGGTTGGTCGCGCCCAGCAGCGAGTTGATGTCGGGCGGTACGTACGTGCGGTTCACAGGGATCACGTCGCCGTTTTTCAGCGAGGGGCCTTTCGCATCGCGTGGCAACAGCTCGACATACTGCTCGCCGACCGCCGATACGCTGTGGACCTGGGCGCTCAGATCGGCGGGGACGTGGACATCCGAATCCAGCGCCATCACCGCCTCGACGCCGGTATTGGTCAGCCGCACGTCCTGCACCCGACCGATATCGACCCCCCGGTAGGTGACGTTGCCGCCCGGGTACAGGCCGCCGGCCTGGGGTAGCTCGAGCGTGACCGTGTAGCGATTGGCCCCGAAAAAGACGGTCGGGACCTGCATGTAGTTGAAAAACATGATGGAGGCCGCCGCGATGAAGAGCGCGCCGAAAACCATGAGTTGGATTTTGATTCGCCGAGTCAGCACTGCTATCGCCCCTGGTCGAAGTGGTAGGGCGCAACCAGCGGGTTGCCGGGGTTGTATTGGCTGCCCGCCGTGCACGGGCTGGGCATCTGGCCGATGGTGCGGCCCCACTGCAGCTCCAGCTCGGTCAGGTTGCACTCGAACCGGGTGCCGGTGAATAGGCCCGCGTCGAGTCGGCTGAGCGTCAGGTCGAAGACCGCGGTCAAGTTCGCGTAGTCGCCGCGCAACCATTTGCTGAGCGTGGCCGTGGGGAACGGGAAGGTTCCGAAAAAACCCAGCGAGCGCGTCAACGCCGGTCCCGCGTCGGCCAGCGACTGCAGTACCGGGCCGAGGTCCTTGAGCTCCTTGACCAGATTTTCTTTGGTCTTGTCGACCGAGTCGGCGGCAAGGGCACCGAATTGGCTCACATCACCGAGCGCATCGGCCAGAGCGTTGCGCTCGTCTTTGAGCACACCCAACGCGCCCGGGATGGTCTTGAGCGCCTTGTCGATCACCGGCTTCTGGTCGGCGAATTGACCGACCAGGTTGTTCAGGCTGTCCGTCGCCGCGATGATGTCGTCTTTTTGGTCGTTGAGATAGCGGACAAATTTGTCGAGCTGGGTAAGCAGACTTCTCAGGTCCTGTTCGCGACCGGTAAAGGCGGTGCTCAATGCCTTGGTGATGTCCTGAACCTGGCCCAGGCCACCGCCGTTAAGCACGAGGGACAGCGCGGCCAACGTGCGTTCGGTCGACGGATAGCTGCTAGCCGATGGCAGCGCAATCAGCGATCCATTTTTGAGCTTGCCCTGCGGCGGGATGCCGGTGGGTGGCGCGAGTTCGAGGTGCACCGATCCCAGCAGGCTGGTCTGCCCGATCGTGGCAGTTGCGTTGGCGGGCAGGTCGACGTCACCGTCGATCGTCATGGTGACCAGCGCGTGCCAACCCTGAACCTCGATGTTGGTGACGGTGCCGACGGTGACATCGTTGACCCGTACCCGGGAATTCCGTTGCAGGTTCTGGATATCGGGCATCTGGGCTTGAATCGTGTAACCGCCACCCTTGGTTCCGGGCAGCCGAAACGAGTTGGCACCGTGGAAGCCGCAGCCGGAGAGCGCGGTCAGCGCCAGCGCGGCCAGCAGCCCCATGGCTGCGCGGCACAAATACTGCGGTCGGCTCATTGTCCAGCTCCGGGCGGTGCCATCATTCCGCGCAGGCCAGCGGCCGGATTGGTCGGCGGTTTCGCCGGCGCCTCCGCGGCCAGCGGCGGGGGGCCGGGCACCGGCGGCCCGTTGGCCGGTGGCTCGGGGTTTGCCGGCGCGGGCGGCGACCCTGGTGGTGGCGGGGGAACGTAGTCGGGTCGCAGCCAGTCCTCGCTGTAGGTGACTTCGTTGGGACGCGCAGTTGCGCCGACGAAGAGGTTTTCTCCCAGCGGCGGGAAGTTGTACTGACGGTTTTTGATGATCGGCGCCAGATACTGCACACACAGCTTGGCCGATTCCTTGGCGCCGCGGCGCGAGGCCGCCTCCACCGCCCCGCACAGGAACTGGATGATGTTGGCGAATTGATTGACCCCCAGGATGCCGGTCAGGGCTCCCTGTGCGGGTTGGTAGATGTTCAGGAAGTTCCCGAAGGCGTTGGGGGCCACATGCAGAAGTTGCTTGATGTCGTCGAGGCTCTGGATCACCGCCTGCGACACCGACGCCAACTTGTCCGAGGCGGTGCCGAGGGCTTCCTTGTTGTCGGCCACAAAGCTGCGGACGTCGTCGGCTACGTCGTCGAGGTTGCGGACCGCGTTTCCGACCTCATTGGGGTCGTTGGCCAACAGGTTGGTCACCGCGGCGAGGTTCTGGTTCAGTTGCCGCAGCAAATCGCTGCTGTCGTGCAGTGCGGACACCAGGATCGACAGGTTTTTGAATGTGGAGAATAGGTCGTTGCTGTGGTCGCCGAGCGCCGAAATCGCCTGTGACAGTTTGACGATGGTGTTACGAATGTCGGGGCCCTGGCCGCGCAGGTTGTCGGCTGCGGTGTTGATGAATTCCCCCAGGGTGCTGGTCCCACCCGGTTCGGTGGGTTGCAATGTCTGGGTCAACCGTTCGAGCTGCGCACGAAAGTCGTCGTATTCCACCGGCACCGCGGTGCGGTCCTGCGGGATCACCGCCTGATTGGCCAGCACCGGCCCGCCGGCGTAGGCGGGCGTCAACTGGATGGAGCGCGGTGTCACCAACGACGGCGAAAGGATCACAGCTTTAGCGTCGGCCGGCACCTTGTACTTGTCGTCGTACCAGAAGGTGATCTTGACACGATCAGGCTGTGGTTCGATCTTCTCCACCTTGCCGACGCGCACGCCGAGGATAACGACGTCGTCGCCGTTGTAGAGGCCGGTGCTGTCCGCGAAGTAACCGGTGACATGTGTCCGGCCGACACCGCTAGCCGGCAGCACCACCGCGAGGACGCCGCCGACGAGCAACACCACCAGGGCGATTGCCAAGCCGATCTTGGCATGACGGGAACTCATCGCCCACCACCTTCAGTCTGTTGCGGAGTTCCCGGCGGAGTGTCGATCGGTCCCGGACCAGCTTGCACCGGAGGCTGGACCGGCGGTACTTGCCCGGGCGCGGGCTGCTCGACCGGCACGGACGACGGCGGGGCGGACTGGCCCTCGCCTGGACCTGCGAGAGCGGGCGGTCCCGGCGGCGGCCCACCAGGTGGCGGAGCGGGCGGCGGCTGCCGATAGGGGTAGCAGCCCGGGCCGGGCAACGCCACGCCCGGCACACCGCACGGATGGTCGTTCGGGTTTCCGGTGATCGCGTCCGGCAGGGTCCGCCGAGGCTCGCCACCCTGGCCGGTCCGCGGATACGGAAGCGGCAGCGGCGGTGTGCCGGGTTGGCCGGTCTGTGGGTCCGCCCGCTGGCTCGGGGGAAGGGTTGCCGGGTCGAGGCCGAGGTCGGAGAAGGCCGCGTCGATGAACGGCTGCATCCATTGGCCGGGCGGCAGGTTCGCGAGGTAGGCCTTGAAGAACGGTCCCGATCCCACGGCTTCACCCAGCCCCAAGGCGTACCTGTCTATACCTACGATCGCCTTCTGTACGCGCTCCTTGCGGTTGTCGACAATTGTCAATACCCCGTTGAGCTTGTCCAACGCCGGCTTCAACGTCTCGCGGTGCTCTGCGATGAAACCCTTGATTTGCTGGGCCACTGCGGAAAGGTTGTTGGAGATCTGGTCGAGGGCGCTGCTTTGGCTTTTCAGTTGAACCAGCAGTGTGTTGGTGTCCGCGACCAGTTTGACCACTTCGTCGCTGCGTTCGGCCAGCACCTTCGTCGCTTTGCTGGCGTTACTCAACAGGTTTCGCAACTGGGTGTCGCGCTCATCCAGTGTCTGGGAAAATCGTGCTACCCCTTGCACTGCGGCCTTCAAGTCAGGCGGGGTTTTGGAGAAGGTGTCGGACAGTACGGCGAGCGAGTTGGACAGTTGCTGCGTGTTCAACCCGCTAATCGTTGTGGCGAGATCCCCGAGGGCGTCAGGCAGTTGATAGGCGGGCGTGGTCCGGTCGAGGGGTATCGGCCCGCTCAGCTGCCCCTCTCCGCGCGAGGTCACGGCGAGGAGTTTGCTTCCGAGCACAGTCCTCAATTTGATTGCGGCCTCGGTGCGGTCCCCGAGGCGCACGTTGTCGGCGACGCTGAACTTGACCAGGACCCGCGGTCCGTCCAGCTCGACGCTGGACACCTGCCCGACCCGGAAACCGGATACCTGAACGCGGTCGCCGGGAACCAGGCCGCCGGCCTCGGCGAAGTATGCCGAATAGGTCTTACCCCGGTCGAAAAACGGCAACTTGTCGTAGTTCAGTGCCAGCAACATCAGAGCAAAGATGACCCCGAGGCCCACGGCGCCGATGAGAAGTGGATTGCGTTCAGAGAAGCGTTTCACCGCGGCGTGCACCTCCCGCTGGCCTGCGCGGCCATCTTGACGTAGATCGGCTGGCCGCCCTTTCCGTTGAGCTTGAGGAAGAGGTCGCAGATGTAGAAGCTGAAAAAGTCTCCGTACATGCCCTGCCTGTTGAGTACCTGCATCGCGTCGGGCCAGGTATTGAGGTAGTTGTCGAAGTAGTCGTGATCGGCCAGCACGGTCGCCGCAGTTCGATCCGTCTCATTGACCACCTTTCGCAGCGGTGGGCGGGCCTGCGCGAGGAGATCGGCGATCGATCCGGCAGCGGCGTTGGCGTATGCCACCCCGTTGCTGATGTCTTGTTTGCGGGCTTTGAGGCCGTCCACGAGTTCGGCCAGGGAGTCGACCGCCTTGGCAAACTGTTTGCTTTGGCCGCTCAGTGAACCGAGCAGGGTGTTGAGATTGGTGATGACTTGACCGATCAGCTGGTCGCGGTCGGCCAGGGTGTTGGTCAGGGCGGCGGCCTCGGTGAGAAACGAGCCGATGGTGCCGCCCTGGCCCTGGAATGCGGCGATCAACTGACCGGTCAGCTTGTTGACCTGTTCTGGGTTGAGCGCCCGGAACAGCGGCCGGAAGCCGCCGATCAGCGCATCGAGATCGAGCGCCGGCTCCGTCTGCGCCAATGGGATAGTCTCACCTGGATGAAGCCGTTTGACACTTCCGGCCCCTTCTTCGAGCGCCATATATCTGCCGCCGATTAGGTCTGCGAAGCGGATCGCGGCCCTGCTGCCCTCGGTGAGCACCACCGAATCGGCAGCGGTGAACTCAACGAGCACCGTGGAGTCTGGCTGGACCGTGATGTTTTCGACCTTGCCGACCTCGACACCGGCCACGCGGACGAAGTTTCCGCCCTCGAGGCCGGACACGTTGGCGAACACGGCCCGATAAGTTTTCTCGGGCTCGAAGCGCAACTGGGCGAAAATGGCGATCAGGACAAACGCGCCGAGCAGGCATACGACCAGGTAGATGGCGAGGCGCCATAGAGCGCCTACCAAATTCTCTCGCATCTCTGCCTTTCTCTGTCGCGTTGGGGCGGCGGTCAGGGACCTGGGACGTCGGGTGGCGCTAGCACCGGTGCGCACACTTGGTTGAGGACACCGCAGGTTGCCTGAGGTCCGGATGGCACCGGCGGCACGAACGGTTCCGACCCCGGCGGCGGAGGGCCGGGCTCTTGCGGCCTGCCCGCCGGTGGCGCTGGCGGCAAACCCGGATAGAGCGGCGTTCCGTCCGGGGCGTACTGCGGGGCACCGTAGGGTCCAGGGCCCTGGTATCCGGCCGTTCCAGGGACCGGGCCGGGCGCCGGTCCCCCTGGGTGACGAATGCTGGGGGGCAGCGGTATTCCGCGGGTCACGGGGAAGTAGTCGACATACCCGGGGAAACCGATGCCGGGGTTGGGCCGAATGTCCAGCCCGGTGCCGTACCCGGTGTTGGTGACCAGGTAGCGCTGCGGCCAGTTCTTGGCGACGTCGGGCAACGATCCACAGCCGGGCTGGCCGCCCGGGCCACCCTTCGCGCCGGTGATTGGGAGGTTGTCGGGGTATCGGTAGGTGTCGTCCCCGAAGAGCAGACCGGCGTCCAAGATCACCGAATATCCGTTGGCTCCGCCGGCCGCGTCGGTGAAGCCGTACTCGTCGAGCACGGCTTTGGCGCCGACGATCGTGCACGTCAGTTCAGGGTTGTATTTCATCAGCAGACGCGTGGTGGACTCGAGCAGATTGAAGCCGTGCACCAAGTTGTCCTTATTCGGGCCGATCAAGTTGACGCCAGCCCGGGAAATCCCGCTGACGTTGAGCAGCAACGAGTCAATTTGCTTGGCCTGGTTGGTGATCGTGGCGCTTGTCGTGCTGGCGGCGTCCAGCACCGCCACGATGTCGTGCGCCGCTGCGCTGTAGGTGTCGCTGAATCCTTGGAGAGCGCGGTAGTCGGCTCGGATCGTCTCGCTGCGGGGATTGATAGCCATCAATACCTCGTTGGCGTCCGTGGTGGCCTCGCCGATAGCTTCGCCGTTGCCGCGAAATCCGTCGGCCACCGCGGTGAGCACCGCGTTCAATTTGGGTACGTCGATTTGGTTCAGCACCCCGACGAGGTTCTGGAAGACCGTGTTGACTTCGACGCTGACGTTGTCCGATTTGACTACCGCTCCGGCCGACAACCGTTTCGGGCTCGGATTCGGGGGAGCAAACAGGTCAACGTACTTGGCGCCGAATGCCGTGGTGGCGGTGATCTTAGCCCCGACGTTGGCCGGGATGTACTTGAGCTGCTCTGGGTACAGTTCCAGTCGAAGCTTCACCGGATTGCCCGGCTCAATCGACGCGACCCGGCCGACCTGCACACCACGCAACTTGACCGCCGCGCCGGGGTCCATCATCAGACCAGCACGGTCCGACGCCAGGGTCACCTGGGCGTACGGCCTGAGGTCTCTGTGAAACGCCGCTATCGTCAGCACGGTCGATCCGACGATCAAGCCGAGGAGGATAAAGGTCCAGATTGCCGGGTGCAGGCCCGCTTCGCGGCGTTTCGTTGGCATGATCGCTACCCGGACAGGTGGAAGTTGCCCGATGCCCCGTAGGCGGCGAGCGCGACCGCCAGCGTCACCGCCGTCGCCACGACCAGCGAAGCGCGCACCGCACGACCGACCGCCTCACCGACGCCGGCAGGTCCGCCCGTGGCATTGAATCCGTAATAGGTGTGCACCAGCATTACCGCTGTTCCCGAGGCGATGACTTGCAGCAATGACCAAATCAAGTCGAGTGGCTGCAGGTACGTGTGGAAGTAGTGCTCGTAGACACCTGGCGCCTGCCCGTAACCGAAGACGATGAGGCTCCAGGTCGCAAAATATGCCGCCAGCGACG
Organism: Mycobacterium paraseoulense; assembly: GCF_010731655.1. Lineage (NCBI taxonomy): Bacteria > Bacillati > Actinomycetota > Actinomycetes > Mycobacteriales > Mycobacteriaceae > Mycobacterium > Mycobacterium paraseoulense. The sequence continues at coordinate 1,556,385 of NZ_AP022619.1, forward strand.
CCATACACCACAGCGGAACCACAACCAGCACACCGGCAACCACCCGGGTGGAGACCAGGTAGCTGATGGTTCGAATGCCCATCACCTCCAGCGCGTCGATCTCTTCATTGATCCGCATCGCGCCCAACTGCGCGGTGGCACCGGCGCCGATGGTTGCCGCCAGGCCGACGTCGGAGATGAGCGGCGATCCGATACGCGTGTTGATGAAGGCCGACGCGAAGCCGCTCAACGCCTGCACACCGACATCAGACAACGATCGGAACAGCTGGATGCCGACAAGTCCACCGACGCTCATCGTTAACGTCGTGACGATGACCACCGTGCCGCCGATAATGGCCAGCGCCCCGACGCCAAGACTCATGCTGGCGATCAGGCGCAGCGTCTCAACTTTGTAGCGGACCACTGCTTCCCACGTCGAGCCCAAGGCCCTGACGTAGAACGCGGTCTGGCTTCCAATCCGATTCCACCCGTCGACAAAGCCGCGCACGCGGTTGGTCAGCCGTGGCGCCCGTGCGGCGGCTGGCGCGGCGCTCACATTGTCGCCTTCGTCGTGATCGCGGTCAGCACCACGTTAATCACAAACAACGCCATGAACGTGTACACCACGGTTTCGTTTACTGCGTTGCCGACGCCTTGGGGACCGCCGCCAACGGTCACGCCCTTGTAACACGCGATGAGGCCAGCCACCAGACCGAACAGCATCGCTTTGGCGAAGGCTATGACCGTTTCTGTAAGTCCGACGAGCAACGTGAGGCTCGCCGCGAAGGCACCAGGATTGACATTTTGGAAGTAGACCGAGAAAAAATAGTCGGTAACCAAGCCGACGGTGGTGATGATCGAGTTCAGTAACATCCCGTTGAGCCCGAGCGCCAGTACCCGGGGCACCAGCAGTCGCTGGATCGGGTCGATTCCCATCACGCGCATGGCGTCAAGTTCTTCGCGGATCGTGCGAGCACCCAGATCGGCGCACATTGCTGTGGCGCCGGTACCGGCGACTACGAGCACCGCCGCGATGGGCCCGATGTAGACGACGCTAGCTAGCGCGGCGCCGGTGCCGGATGCATCGGCGCCCCCGATCTCGACCAGCAAGACGTTGATGATGAATATCGGCAGCGCGCTGAGCGGGACCGCCAAGAAGATGGCCGGGAAGATCGAGACCCGAGCCACAAACCAGGTCTGGTGGATGAACTCTCGCCAGGCAAACGGCGGGCGCACCGTCTGCATCAGGATGTCGAGCGACAATGCGAAAAAGGCGCCCACCTCGCGCAGGGGCTTCTGGTAAGCGCCCGACGTCGGACGAGCGCCACCTGGGGAGGCCAAAGTAGGCGGCGGCGCGCTCGTGGGGACCGGAGCAGGTTCGACGTCCATCGCAACCACTAGCGCGCCTCTCCGGAGCTGGTCGCAGTTGTCATTAGACCTATGAATCCTCCCTGCAGCGGTTAAAGACAATCCGCCGTCTTACCTTGGTGTGATGGGCAGCACAGGGACCGTACACCACGATCTTCACGAAAAGCAACATATGCTCTTTCGGCCGCGATATTCGAGATCTCGCAGAAAATCTCTTGGCGATCATGCGACATCTGTGCAACTACCATATATTTGCTGCAACGTCCGACAAAATTGGTCCGATTGTCGCAATCATCCACCGGTTGGGCCTCCCACCGCCCGTCCCGCCTGGAGGTCCACAGCTCCCGCGAGAGCGTGTCGACCTGTCACAATCCCTGTGGCAGCACGGGGCTGGTTCTAGTCCAACCCTGTTCTGGGCGGCTGGATTGGAGCGGCGTGTGACCACGATGAAACCCCACTGTCATATTCAATCATTTGCTGAGGTCAGTTATATCCCTTAATAATCCATCCATTCTCAATGGTAGTCAAAACTTTCCTCATTTGCGGAATCGATCTCCCGGGAGCTGACGGCAGTGATTACCAGCACACCGGAGGACAATAAATTTCATGTGGCATGATGAGCACATCTATAGCTTTTCTTTGACATCCGCATATAGGCAACGGCGATAAGGAATTCACAACAGAAATCACGCAAACCAGTGATGGCGCATGGCGCCGCCTTGCATCCAGCGAGCCGATCAGGCAGCGCCCGTACGGGTACGACCGGACGGGCCAGGCAGGCCGCGGATCCGGTAGCGAGTCGGCGGCAACTGACCTATGTAAACGCGCTGCCGGCGCCAGGACCAGCGCTTATCGGTGGCGCCAAGCGAGCGAATCTAATGTCGGCCGGTGCGGCCCCGACGCCTGCAAGCGCCACGCCAAATCAATAAACCGTGTCAACTACTGGCCAACATCCCGCTTGGCAGACGGTCGCCGCCAACAGGTAGCCGGTCAGCCCGACTCGGCTTTACGGCACCGAGGGTCGACGCAAAACATGCGAACGAAAGCAGTCGCTAACGCACCCTCATTCGGCTAAACATATATCTATATATCGAGTTAATTGACTCGTGGCTTTAACGCGTTGCTGAGCGGTCTGTTCGCATGAGTCGAGCGGTGGACCGCAGTGGCTTACGGTTGTACTCGACGGTTGCTGCCCAGTTAACCCGTTCGGATCCAATGTCGATGGTGCGGGCTTGTGGGGTCGTCGGGTCGCTGGCGTGGCTGGCAGGCCATACTCTGCTGTTGTGGCCGCTCAGCCAAACCAACACCGGGTGAGTTCGTGGGCCGCCGACTCCCCCGCCGATGAGGACGAAGCACGCGAACGGTTGCTGGCCGCAGCCGATGCTTGTTACGCGGAGAAGGGGCCCGTGCACACCCGTATGGGCGATATTGCCCGGCGTGCGCATGTGCACCGGTCGACGGTCTACTACTACTTCCCGAGCAAGGACGCACTGTTAGCGGCGTCCTTTCTGCGGGTGCTTGCTGCCACTGCGGCCGCCGTTGAAAAGTGCTGGCAGACTGATGAGCCATTTCTGGATCAGCTGGTCGTTGCATGCCTTCGTGGCATCGAAGTCGCCCGGAGCTCACCGATCCTGCGGTCGCTGGTCGAGGACCACCAAGCCGTCGGGGCTGCCTACCATGCTGCCGAAGGCTCCGAGTTGTGGCGGGCCACACTCGCCGACGCGCTCGTGCGTCGACTGGAAGTCGCTGCAGCCGCCGGCGCAATTCGTCGAGATCTTCCGGCCGACACCTTGGCACGCTGGATTGTCCGGGTCAATTTCAGCCTCGTCGGTGAACCCGCCACGACTGCTGACGGGGGTAACGAGGGTGTGCTGCGAAACCTTCTGATCGCCTCGTTGAGTCCGCGGCCTTAGCCCGATCTGCGACATCAATTCACATGCGTGGGGCCTTGTCCCTGGTGCCGGCTGACATCCTGCCGCCGGCGCTAGGACCGATGACGAAACTCTTCGTGCGGCTGCGCCGAGCCGAAAGCGGCTACGCTCATGCGGGATTCATCCTTGGCCGGGCTACCGCCCGATATGTGGATAGCGCTGTTTCGCTCAGCCGCCACCTCTGCTTGTTGAGCGAATTCACTGCCGCCGTGCACGGTCAGACGTTCACGATCCGCGGCTGGGCCGCAGGGTTCGACACCGAAAACCCCGGCCAAAGGGCAACAGGCAAGTTCACGATCCAGGTCGCCTGTTACCCGCCACCTGATCAGCCCGTTTCGAACGTCGCCTTCACGGCCGCCAAGGTTCCTCTTGGCCCCATCGGAGTTAAAGTGTAAAATATCTCACTAATTTGTCGCCCCGTGAGACGGAGTGGATCAAGATTGCTAAAACGCCGGGCCGATATTCAGTTGGATGCACTCCGATGACAGGGTGGTTCGCGTCAATACGGCGGCTACCCTGCCTAGGGTCGGTCCGGCATGCTCTACCGGCGGTCGCAGACGATATCGAACGATCCCGCGCCGCAGTGACATTGGCTGTGGCGACCGCAGCCGCGCGCCGCCTCGACGCCGTCGAGTGTGACTATGCGATTACCAGGGCCGCACTCGACCGGCGACGCGCCGCTGCCCACTACCGCCCAGCCGGCGGCTGACAAGGAGGTCATTACGCATGCAATATCGGCCGCTTACCGTGGCTGCGTTGGTCGTTGCCGCCTGCACCGTGCTGGGGCCCGCCGCACATGCGGATAACGACAACAACACACTCATACCAAACAACAAACGACTCAACGACGGCGTCATTGCCAACGTCTATACCATCCAACATCACGCTGGATGCACCAACGACGTTAGGCCCAACCCGCAGCTGCAACTCGCCGCCCAACGGCATACAAGAGACGTGCTGAACAACCGAAGCCTCGACGCCGACATCGGCTCCGACGGGTCCACCCCACAGGACCGCGCCAACGCAGCCGGCTACCAGGGCCAGGCGGCAGAAACGGTGGCGATCAACCAATCCATTGCAATCAGCGGTAATGATTTGATCAACCGGTGGTACTACAACCCCGCCTATACGGCGATCATGTCCAACTGCGGCAATTGCCAAATCGGCGTGTGGTCGGAAAACAGTCCGGATCGCACCGTTGTGGTGGCCGTCTACGGCCGGCCGGCGCAGGCGGCATGCCCAACGGGGAACGTTCCACCCGATCCCAGCCCGGACTACGATGCCAGCGACGAACTTGAATTCGGCATCGACTGGTTGCCCTGGATCCTGCGGGGAGTGTATCCGCCGCCTGGCTATCCAGCGCAATAGGTGAGCACCGCAACGTTTTCGAGGACCGATAGAGCCGGTTTGAGCTTTTGCACCTGACGAGTCCGCGTGTCAATGGCACCGGGGCCTTCGCAGGATCTGCCATTTCGGCACGTGGCAAGCTGCTCGATCGGTCCGTCGACGTCACACCCGAACCGCCGGTGGTGAAGCCTGAAACGATCGGGGCGGGGTCGGCTGAAGACTCACCGATCCGGTGCGTTGACAACGCCTCTCAGCGACGTCCAGCCAGCGCGAGCAACCGGTCGGCGGCTGCAGCAGATCGAGCGGTCCTGGCTGGCCCGAACAGATTTTCGACCGAAGCTCCTCAATCGTCGACGCAGCTTCTCCTCCAAGAGTTACGACGCAAGATCGCCGGGCGGTTCCCATCGGCTTCCGAGTCCGTCGCACAAATCCTTGGTGTGCAATAGACGAGCATCTTCAGCAGCGTCATTCCCGACCGGGGGCCCGCTCGATGGTCAACCGTCGCGCCAAGGTCAACAACGGCGGCAGTCTTGCGCATCATCCATTCGTAATGCCAGAACTGGGCGGCCGCATAGGTCCCAATGTAGTCATTGTTTCTGGTCAAAGCTGTCGCAGCCGCGTCCTCACCTGAAGCAGCATCACGTAACGATGTCCCCCTCCTGCAACGTGATTGACAACGTCGGCAATCGTCCATCCATCGCATCCGCTGGGCTTGTCAAGATCGCCCGGGGCCACTGCCGAAAGAGTATCGACCCACAACCGCTCAGCTTGATCCAGCGCTTCATCGATCTCCGTGTCCGGCACCGCTGATCACGTTACAGATCCAGTGCACCACCGTAAACCAATATATAGTTTATGGTTTAAGTTGTGTCGATCGATTCCGTCTACCACAGGCCCGATTTTCGGCTGGCCCCCAATCCCTCAGTCGAATCGCACGCCTTCTGGACCGGCGGGGAATGCGGTCAGCTGATGATCAGCCGATGTGGTGCGTGTGGGCGCTTCTTTCACCCGCCGGGACCGGCCTGCTGGCGCTGCCGCAGCACCGACGTTGGTCCACAGCCGGTGTCCGGACGAGCCACCGTGGCCGCGTACACGGTGAACCGTCAACCCTGGATTCCCGGTTTGGATCCGCCGTACATCGTCGCCATGGTGGAACTCGAAGACGAGCCGGACGTGCGTCTCATCACCAACGTGGTCGACGTAACGCCCGCCGACATCCACGTCGGCCTGCAAGTCGAGGTCTTCTTCGAGGACTGGATAGACGTGACGGGCGAGGAGAACAGCCGCGTCTGGCTCCCGCTATTCCGGCCCCGGTCGAGTTGATTTCTGTGCCACTGCCTTGGGATCGCTCACAAGCGAATCGATGCGTCGAACCCCCGGCGCTCGTAGCCAATCGACGTGTGGCGCGCATGCGGGTGCACTCGGCGACACGACCGATCACAACAAGATGACAGTTATATGGCAATTTGTGCAGCAACGCATCCCTGCACTCCGCAGTGATGCATTTCGGCGGGCATGCTCAAATGACTTCCAGCGCCACGCGACTGTCATGACGACCTGTCACCGCCGGCAACCGGTTCGACTGCGGTCGGCGACCGTAGAATCCTCTTCGTCGTTGCGCGAGAGCGAATTCCGCGCCGCGGCGGCCCGTGGAGCGAGTTGGATATGAGCAAGGCATCTCGAGAGCGAGCGATGTCGCCGCAGCCAGCGCCGCCTGATCCGTCCACCACAGCCGTGGTGTGCATCGAATGCCAGAACGGTGTGGTCGGATCCACATCGATATTGCCGGCACTTGCCGCGGAAGCATCACCGGTGATCGACTCGATAGCCGAGCTGTTGAGGATAGCGCGACTTGCCGGCGCTCTCGTCGTACACGCCCCGTATGTCGGCGCTCTTGGGGGCGCCGCGGAGTCGACCCCACTGATGCGCACGACCGCGCAGGCCACGGCAGACTGGAGCGCCGACCATCACCAGACCCAGATCGTCAAGGGGCTGTTGGCAACCGGTGACCTCATTGTGCCGAGACACCACGGATTCTCGGCGACGCTGAACACCGAGTTGCTGAAGATTCTGCGCGGCAACGCCATTGAGAGCATCATTTTTGCCGGAGTATCGCTGAACGTCGCGATTCCGGTCAGTGTCGCGCACGCAGCGGAAGAGGGATTCCATGTCGTTGTGGTCCGGGACGCCGTCGTGGGGACGCCGGCCGAATACGGCGTGCAGGTACTCCAATACACGATCGCTATGTTAGCGTCGGTGATTTCACTGCAGAACCTCGAACGAGGCTGGGCCAGAACCGCTTCCGCCACTATCAACCGGTCGACCTGAGAGCCGTGAGAAGTCAAATGATGACACTGCAAGGTCACGGCCTGGACGGTTCATTCACAGGTGCTACCGGTTGTGGAACTATCAGGACAAGCAAGGTTGCTACGGCGTTGGATGGCACACGCCCCTGGCCAACCCGCGCTCCAGGCCCCAGTCGGCGCCCCGATCAAGGGAGGGTGGCAGCTTGCCGGACCGCACCGGACCGCGCAATCACCGTCGGTGACGAGCTCCAACTGATCACGGGAGGACCGGTACCCGCCGTTGTCTGCCGCCACGCGAATTTCTTCCGCGGCGCTGGCTGTTATTACCCGCGTCGACACTTGGCAACTGGATCGCGAAGGGAGCAGTACGGTGCGAAGCTTCGGGGAAATTGCAGCACGCATCCCAGATGTAAGGGGACCTCCATGACCGGCGGTCCGCGTCAATCCGTCGAATTGGAGGCCTGGGAATGGACCTTGGACTGGCGGGCTCCGCCGTGGTCATCACCGGTGGTACTGAAGGCATGGGCAAGGCGACCGCCGAATGCTTTGCAAGAGAAGGGGCACGAGTGGCGGTGCTCGCCCGCCGACGGTCAGCCCTTGACGACACAGCCGCCGCACTGACACGCGCCGGCTGCCCGGATGCGCTGGGGATCGTCACGGATCTAACTGATCCGGAAAGCATCACCGCCGCGTTCGACAAGATTGGATCGCGATGGGCAGAGGTCAATGTTTTGGTAAACACCGTCGGACCAGGCGCCGAGATCACTGGTGTTTTCGATGATCTGGACGATTCGACGTGGTTCAGAGCTTTCGATCTCATGGTCATGGGTGTGGTGCGTACATGCCGCGCCGCATTGCCACTCCTGCGCAAAGCGGATTGGGGACGCATCGTCAACCTGTCGGCGCATTCGGTTCAACGGCAATCGCCGAGGCTGATTGCCTACACCGCCGGCAAAGCCGCACTGACGAGTCTGACCAAGAATCTGTCAATGACTCTGGCCCCCGAGGGGATACTGGTGAATACGGTTTCACCCGGTACCTTTCTCACCACTCAGATCCATGCGTTCGTCGAAAGGGAGATCCGCGCTCGAAGCCTAGATATCGACGCCGCCGTCGATGCCGGAATGGTTCTCGAAGAGATGTTCGGCGACGCGCTCGGAAACCTCAAACGGCCAGGGGATCCCGATGAAATCGCCACAATGATCACGGTCCTAGGTTCTCGACGCAATACTTTCACCACTGGTGCCGATCTCAATGTGGACGGGGGGACGGACTTTCGTTGACTCCCCTGATGAGGTCAATGCTGGCCGCACATCGATCGGCGCTTACCGCCTTTCACAGTCCGATGCCTGACGAGCGTGGAACCGACGCACCTTCCGCCCGTTGCGCACCACGGGGCGGGTTGCAGGCAACCCGGTGTCACGCGAATTTGTACGGATCATCGATCGGGGTGCGAATGTCATTGATGCCGCGCGTTTTTAGGCGTCCGCGACCCAGAGGTATATGAGGGCGGCGACATGAAGGCCAAGATCTCGTGGGCTGGCCCGGCGATGGGACTGAGCATCGCATACCGACGGTCGAACCGTTGGTACCGCGATTCATCAATGACGCTGAGAACCCGATCAACACCACGCAGTACAGAGTGGTCAAAGCGGTTGGAGCAGACGTGGCTTCGAGCATGTAGGAGCAAATCATATCCCCCCTCAACTTAGCCGACAGCACGTCTTCGTGGATCTCGCGAATTCACGAAGCACATCACGGCAATCACCGGCCCGCCTTCCACGACTCGACCGGTGCAGTCACCGGGGCCCAGTTGATCGGCAAGGCGGTGAGCGCCGCAGAATTCCTCGTTGGGCTGAACACGCCGGCGGGTGCGGCGGTTCCGGCCCTGGTCACCACAAGCGCCGACACGATAGCCCTGCTGTTGGGAGGGGCGTCGACCGACCGGCCACTGGCGCCTATCGGGCCCAGACTCGCCATAGACGAGGTGTCTTGCATGGTGGTCGGCACTGGCTCGCCAATTCTCCTGGCCGAACCGGCCTTTGGCGACATTGCCTCCGAGGTGCAGCGGCGCAGCGGTGTGCGTGTTGTCACGGTGCCGACTTTTGAGCTGTCGGCTAGCGCGTTACCCACCGCAATTCACAACGCCGCCTTCGTCCTGCACACGGCAGGAACGACGGGCGTGCCGAAATCTGTCGCGATGACAGATTCGGTTATGCTCGGCCGCGCGCTCCTCCTCGAGCAACTGATCGGTTTTGGACCTACAACGACTTTTGCGACGGGCTCTCCGATTCACCATATCGGCGGAGTGGGAAACCTATTGGCGGCGTTGACAGCCGGCGGAGCCGCGGCATCCACTACGAGGTTCAGCGCGGATTGGTGGTGTGCGCTATCGAAGGTTGGTGTCACCCATGCGTTGCTAGTGCCCACCATGATCGAGATGTTGCTCGGCTGGGGCGTCCTGGACAGGGTCCCCCTCAGCACGCTTGTTTACGGCGCCGCTCCGATGCGACCCCAGACCGTGCGCCGGCTCATTGACCTCATGCCCAACGTGGACTTGATCAACCTGTTCGGCCAAACGGAAGGAAGCCCGATCACTTGTCTGAATGCCGAGGACCACCGCCGAGCAGTTGCGCGACCTCAATTACTGACATCGGTTGGCCGCGCGGTGCCTGGTCTACAGCTGCGCATCCACGCGCCCGACGGTAGCGGCACTGGAGAAGTCCTGGCTTCGGCTGCGCACCTTGTGATTACCGCACCCGATGGCTGGCTCCACACCGGCGATCTCGGCGAGATCGATTCCGAAGGATATCTGCGACTGCGCGGCCGACAACACGACAAGATCGTCCGAGGAGGTGAGAACGTCTACCCTCTGGAAGTGGAGAACGTGATCGGCACACACCCGAAGGTGAAGGTCGTTGGAGTGGTCGGTGTACCCGATGATCGGCTCGGCGAGACGATCGCGGCATTTATCGTCCCCTGCGACATCGACGATCCCCCTAGCGCCGAGGAGCTGTATGCCTGGTCGCGCCCACGCATGGCCGGCTTCAAGGTGCCGGCATATTGGCACATCATCAGCGAACTGCCCCTCAGCACCGCCGGCAAGCTGCTGCGATGCCGCCTCAGAGACGCTCATCTGGAGGCATCAGAAACGGGAGGGCGGGCTCATTGATCAATCTCAGCATTTCGACGCTGGCAGCAGCAGCGATGTCATGCCGATCAAGGAGGCGGACTCGACAACACCGCGCGGCGAGCGCGGTGAGCACGACGGACCAAAAGTGGACATGGGTGCATCGGGCTCGGCGAACGCTGCTCTGCGGACTCCTCGGCGTTTAGCACCGCAATCGAGAACTCGATACGCCAGCACCTGACGGGTCCAGCGCGTCCTTCCCGCTCACCGGCCATTGGTTCATCCGTGCCGGCGCCTCAGGTTCAAATGTGCGAATCCCCGTGCGTGTGAAGCAATCCTGCGCGTCGTGGCGCCGTCCCCGGCTCTGCGAACAGCTCGCGGGCGACCGTCTGGATCAATCGGGGCGTGCTTCGCTCGCGGCACGTTACCCTTGACCAGCCATCGGCGCTCAGAGCAACAAGTACATACCGGCGAGAACCATCCACAACATGATGCAGTACGCCTCAAAAAGTGCCCGCAGAATAAGCGGTGCGGTGCGCAACTCCATGAAGTCGAGGCCGACAAACCGAACCTTGACCACGGCAAGCCCGAGGACGACCACTGCGACTGTCGAGCCAACGCCGTGGTCGGCGCCCAGCGCCCACGACAGCAGCGTTACCACGACCAGCAGCAGCCACACGAGCGTGGAGCGCGCGCGCAGCAATGAGACGGTCATCGTCAACTCACCAGGTACAGCAGCGCGAACAGCATGATCCACAACAGATCGACGAGGTGCCAGAAGCATGCACCGCCTTCGACAACCGCCATCCTCAGGGCGCTGAGCTGCCTTCGGCGCGCTTGCGTCATCAGCAGGATCAGCACACCGACGCCGATCAGCACGTGGAAGAGGTGCAGGCCGGTCAGGATGAAGAAGTAGAGGTAGAAGTTGTTCTCTGTCGGGACGTGACCGGCAGTGACCTTGGCCGTGTATTCAACGGACTTGAGCGCAATGAAAATGAGCCCGCAAATCAGCGCTCCGACGAGCAGCCATTGCGCCGCAACCCGATGGGATAGCCGGATCGCGCGGACAGCGGTCATCACGAACAGCGAACTGGTCAGCAGAACCAGCGTGTTCGTCAGGCCGATGCCGATGCTGAGCGTGTGCCGCGATGCGTCGAACAGTTCGGGTGCCTGTGCGCGCTGACACATGAAGGTCGCGAAGAAGACGCCGAACACGACCATGTCGCCGAACAGGAAAATCCACACGCCAGATTCGCCAGGCATATGGGGGGTCGGCCGCGTCCTGCTTGACGGCGCGCCGCCAACCGGCCGGAGGGACGTCTGACTCACGCGGCCGGTTCCCACTCCCGATTCGCAGCGCGCGCTTTACGTTCGGCCGCTTCGACATCGACCGCTTGGGTCAACATGATTGCTGTCACGATCCACCAAATGCAGAACACGGTCAGAGGGATCCAGAAGGCGAATATTCCGTTCCACGCCAGCGGACCGGTCTTGAACAGGTAGATCGCGCATCCGGGTACGCCAAGAACGGCATACCAGATGTTGAAGTAACCGAACCACCGCGGGAAGCTCGGCACCTGTCGCCTGTCAATGAACACGCAGAACGCCAGGATGACCACCTGCGTGATCAACGGGCCGACCAACCCGACAAACATGAACCAGAACATGTCGCTGAGTCCTTGTGTCACATCGGGATTGCGCTCTGGGCGGTAGGCGGCCGCCACCCCGAAGAGTGCGCATAGCGAGAAGCCGAACGGGAAGGTGACGCTCAGCATCACTTGGGTCAATGACATGACCCCCCAATAGCCTTCGATCCGGCGTACTTGGCGTGACAGCAGCGCAAGGAACGGCGCGAAGAGCCAGGCAAACAGGATCATCAGGGCGAGACCGATACGGATGCGTAAGCTGTGGTCGCCGTAGATGTGTGCCGTCTGTTCGGCGGTCAGGGCTGGACTCATCGGCGGGATGAGTCCAGCGATGAACCAAAACATCACCATGAAACCGCCCAACATCGCCAGTCCTAGCCATGCCGCGCCCTTTTCGATCCTCACGTGCATTCTGACTCCTCGCGCCGACTTTGAGACCGAGGTCACGTTATCGGCCGTTCTCACTCGTAGTCAATCATCGATTGACTTCGCTTCGAGCGGGATACATAGTCGGTAGGTCCTTTGACTCGGCGTGCCCGCGGACTTAGCGGGAGCCTAGGCCGCCTAACTAAATTGGTTATATCGAATGCCCGAGGAGCGCATGTGACCAACGCCGTCGGCTTCATAGGAGTGGGTCGGTTGGGCGAGCCTATGGTGCTTCGGCTGCTCGACGTCGGGGTGCGCGTGGCGGTGTATGTGAGACGGTCAGAGGTACGCGATCGACTCGCATCACGCGGCGCCCGGATTGCCGCCTCGGTGGCCGAACTCGCCACCCGCAGCGACATTCTGATCTCGTGCTTGTTCTCCGACGCGCAGCTAATCGAGGTAGGTCTAGGTCCTGACGGCTTCGTCGCCAACGCCAAGCCCGGCAGCATCGTGGTCTCCCACACCACCGGCACGCTGACCACGCTCGAGTCCTTGCGTGACGATCCCTCCGCTCCGACGATCCTCGATGCGCCGGTCAGCGGCACCGCCGACGACATCGCCGCAGGCACCCTCACCGTGCTGATCGGCGGCCCCGCCGAGGCCGTGCAATTGGTGACGCCAACACTGGCGGCCTACGCGAATACGATCGTGCCCACCGGGGAACTGGGCAGCGCCTTAGCGCTCAAACTCATCAACAATGTGCTCTTCGCCGCCAACGCCCAGCTAGTCGCTGCCGCAACAGAATTGGGGGCATCGATCGGCGTAAACCCCGATGCTCTGCTGGCCGCACTCCAGGTGTGCAGCGCGGGAAGTCGCGCCGCCACCCACATGCAGCAAGTCGGTGGCACCGACTCGTTCGCCGAGATCGCGGGTCCCTTCCTTCGCAAGGACGTCGCCGCATGCCTTGCGGCCGCTGCGCAGGCAGGTGCCGATCTCGGCCTGCTCGGCGACGTTGTCGCCGACGGCCCACTTCCACTCAATCCCGTTGGAACGAAATGACACAGACGACAAGATGTACGACTGCGTCGGCCGCCGGCCACCGTCTGGGTCAGTGCGGCCAGCTCGACGCGGGCAGCCGAAGCCGACCCTCGGGCCGGTGCTTGTCGGCCCGGTCCAGCACCACATGCAGGACCGCACTAGTGCGGTTTACCGAGACGCCTTTGATCGCCACCGCGCGATCGGCCGAGCCGGTGCGCATTTCGGCGTTCATGGTGAACGCGACGTGTCGCCGTTCTCGTTGCCCGAGGATGCAGCTTTTGGCCGCGCCGCTGGCGCCGCTCGTGAGGAAGTCGTCGAAGTCGACCATCTGGCAGTGGTCCTGGCTGCCGATGCATACGATCAGCGGCTGATTCTGAAGTTCGGGCGCGAGCTCAGAAACCATGGGTGCAAACACGTCGACCACGAACACGATGGAATGCCGCACGCGCACCAGCGCGTCGCGCACCTCATCGCGGGTCAGCCTAAAATTGAGGGTCACCATGATGATTCCGCTGAGCTGACAGGCTGCCATCACCTCGCCGAGCTCGACGCTGTTGCGGCTCAGTATCGTGATGCCGTCCTGGCGCCGCCCACCGGCAGATGCCATCGCCGAAATCAGGCGCGCGGCGCGCTCGCGCAGCGACGCGTGAGTGACCTCGCGATCTTCGAGACGGTATGCGGCCACGTCGGGGAATCGGCGGGCGTTGTCGGTGACGCTGTCGGCCAGTGTCATCGAAGCGTCGCCCGTATCGAATACCCGATTACCGGCTGCTCAGGAGCATCGATCCGGCCACGGGTCCGCCCCCGACCCCGACCGCGACGACTTCGGGCGTTTTGGACGCCTGGCGGTCGCCGGCGTCGCCCCACATCTGCACGCATGCCTCATGCAGAAAACCCATGCCGTGCAGTCGCCCAGCCGACAACTGTCCGCCGCTGGTGTTGATCGGTAGCTCGCCGTCGCGCGCGATGCGCTCGCCACCTTCGATGAATTCGCCCACCTTGCCCTTTTCGCAGAAGCCGAGCGCTTCCAGCCACATCACGGTCAGGAACGAGAAGCCGTCGTAGATCTGCGCCATGTCGACGTCGCCCGGCATCAAGGTCGTGTTCTGCCAGAGGGTTTCGGCTGAATCGTGGGCGGCCATTGTGGTGAGGTCGAAGCGCTGATCCCAGGTCGCGCGCTCGAACATGCCGGGGCCGACGGACTCTACTGTCAACGGGTGGCGCGGCAGTCCGTGCGTGGCGTCGCGGCGCGAGATGATGACTGCGGTGGCACCGTCGCAAGGGACGTCGCAGTCGTAAAGGCATAGTGGTTCGGAGATCATTCGGGCGTCGAGGTAGTCATCCATGGTCATCGGCTCGCGATAGATGGCGTCAGGATTCAGCCGGGCGTTGCGGCGGGCGTTGATTGCGATCGCGCCGAGTTGTTCTCGGGTCATCCCGTTGTCGTGCATGTAACGCTGCGCGGGCATGGCGAGCCAATTCGCTGCGGACAACGCCCCGTACGGCGCGACCCACTCGAGGTGGGGAGGCAGCTTGCCACCCCCGAACAACACCGACGCCCTGCCCCCGCCCCGTTGCTGTGCTGCGGTCGACTCCCACACTGACCTGAACACCACGACGTGGTTCGCCAACCCGAGGGTGACCGCCATGCACGCCTCGATCGCCGGGCCGATCTGTCCGGCGGTCTCGATCCCGGACATGTACCAGCGACTCCGCAACCCAAGCGCGTTGCGTACGTCGTGGATGCCGGCGCCGGAAAACCCCGGATCAGGCATTCCGGGTCCGGGATAGCTGGCGATCCCGTCGATGTCGTCGACGTCGAGCCCGGCGTCGGCGATTGCGCGCAGCACCGCCTCCAGCGTCAGGTCCAGGCCGGTCCGGCCCAACCTGCGGCCGACCTGCGACTTGCCCGCACCTGTCAGGACTGCCTTGCCGCCGAATGGGCCGCCGCTCATCAGAATATGTACCGGGCGATCAACTCGGCGACGGCGGCGGGCTTCTGCGACCCGTCGATCTCGACGGTGTGCCGGACGGTGAGATTAACGGCGTCCTCACCAGCTCTCACCGCGTCGGCGAGTTCCGAGCGCACCCGCACCCGGCTGCCCGCCGTCACCGGGGCCAGAAACCGGACCTTGTTCAGCCCGTAGTTGATGCCCATCTTGGCGTTCTCCACGCGGTAGTTGTCCTTGCTGAGGCCGGGAATGAGCGACAGGGTCAGAAAGCCATGCGCAATGGTTGCGCCGTAGGGACTTTCGGTTTTCGCGCGCTCCACGTCGACGTGGATCCACTGGTGGTCCATGGTCACGTCGGCGAACTCGTCGATGCGCGACTGCTCCACTTCAAACCACTGGCTGACGCCGAGTTCGGCCCCTATTGCCTCGACTGCGTCGTCGACCGATCCGATTGTCTTCATTTCACTCCCGTCAGACCGCTAATACAGATATCTATTTAACGGTATACTCTTAGGCGCGAACCAGGACACCCAAACCGGGGTATCCGACGACCTTTCGGGAGACACATGACGCCGACGACGTCGCGCGCAGCCATCGTGGCCGCCGCCCGCACCCCTATCGGTACCGCCCGCAAAGGAACGCTGACCCACATGCCTGCCGTTGAGCTGGCTAAACCGGTGATCGCCGCGGCCATCAAACGATCAGAATTTGATGCCACCGAGTTCGATGACCTGGTGCTCGCCGAGAGCATGCAGGGCGGCGGTGACAGCGCCCGCTACGTCGCCGTCGATCTCGGCCTGACCGGCATTCCCGGGATGGCGGTCAACCGGCAATGCGCCTCGAGCCTTTCCGCGGTCGCGGTGGCCGCAGGCCAGATCGCGGCGGGAATGAGTCGAGCGATCCTGGCCGGCGGGATGGAGTCATTATCGACAACACCGCTGCTGCGCAAACGCAAGCCGTTCACCTCCGGTAAGTCGCTGGACGACTACGAGGACCCCTGGTCTCCGCTCTCACACCCGCCGACAGCGGACGCGCCGGCCCTCGATATGTCGATCACAGTGGCGCACAATTGCGCTGTCCAGTACGGGATCTCGCGCCAGGACCAAGACGAGTGGGCGCTGCGCAGCCACCAGCGCGCGGTGAAGGCCATTGACGCCGGCTCCTTCGTCGACGAGATTGTGCCACTACGGGTTCCGCAGGCCGACGGAACTACGGTCACTTTCGCCGAGGACGAGCACCCGCGCCGGGCCACCACCCTGGAGGCGCTATCCGGCCTGAACGTCCTGCATCCCGAGATCGACGGGTTCACCGTGACCGCAGGCAATTCGTCGGGACTCAACGACGCGGCCGCGGTGCTCGCGCTGGCCAGGCCGGACACCGACAAGGACGTGTTGGCCGACGTGCTGTCGTGGGGTGCGGTCGGTGTGCCGCCGAATCGGACTGGGAGCGGACCGATCTGGGCCATCCCCAAAGCGCTGGAGTTGGCGGGGCGCAAACTCGCGGACGTGGCGCTGTTCGAGATCAACGAGGCGTTCGCCGCTCAGGCGGTGGCGTGTTCGCGCGAACTGGGCCTCGACGAGGAAATCGTCAACGTGTACGGATCCGGCATTAGCCTGGGCCATCCAATCGCTGCGACAGGCGCGCGGATGGTGACGACGGCAATCTATGAGCTCCGCCGCCGCGGCGGCGGCATCGGCGTGTTGTCGATGTGCGCCGGTGGCGGAATGGGAGCAGCAATGGTAATCGAGGTGGCATGACATGAGTCAACTCATCGCAGACAATCTTTTCCGGATCGACGGCGATCGCGCCGTGCTCCAGGGCTCTCGACGACGGTCGACGGGCGTGGTGAAATTCCCGGCGGAACGGCCGGAGTTGTTCGACGCCGATCCCGACGTTCAGGCAGACATCGAGCCAATCGACTTGCCGACGGAGGGAACGCTTTTCACTTTCACCTCCCAGCAGTTCCCCCCACCTCTGCCCTACAAGGGTCACCGCTCGCCGGAGGCATTCCGGCCATACATCGTCGGATTTATCCAGCTCGGAGACCGCGTTCTTGTCGAGTCACTGATCATCGGTGTTGATGCGGCGGAACTGCGCATCGGTCAGCCGATGGTGAGCTGTACGAGCACCTTCGAGACGGAAGCCGGCGAATCGTTGCTCACGTACGCGTTTCGCCCGGCGTAGCGGTCATCGCGGCAATCGTCTCCGCTACTACCTCGATCATCTCGGCGCGATCCACCGGAACAAATTGCGTGTGCACTGCATACCACGCGCGGTCGAGTAGCCCCATGGCGGCGATGCCGATGACTTCCGGGGAATGCTTCCCTTCGGCACAGATCGCCTGTCCCAGCTTCCATGCGGCGCGCGTCATCATGTGGTTGCGGGATCGACGGAACTCCTCGTCGTCGGGTGCGGTATGCGCCGCCGCCGTCACGAACGCGCCGTGGCGGTCCATATAGCCGAAGTACTCGCCCACCCAAGCCCTCAGAGCGTCCGGCCTTCCCGACATGACCGCATCACCGCACTGCCCAATCACCGTGAGCACATCGCGGTACGCAGTCTCGCCGAGCACGCTAAATACCTCGCGCTTGTCCTTGAAGTACGTGTAGAAACCCGCGCGTGAGATCCCGCACGCTTCAGTGATCGCGTTGATCGGCGTGCCGCGGAAGCCACGCTCGAGGAACAACCGCCGACTGGCGTCGAGTATCGCCGAACGCGTTCGTTCGCCACGGCTCATATCGAGCAGGTCCCCGGCACGGACGCCCTCAGACGCGGTCGTGGTCGCAACTTACATGACGAAAACGTCGGAAGTCGGTTTCCCCATGTAGATCGATATTTTGTGTCGCCATCGGATAGTATCTTGACACATTCGTCAAGTTGCGGGAAGCTCAGGGCAGGCTCAGCGAAGAATGGAGGCGTACCCGGAAGGCCTGGAAACTCCACGCGGCTACTTCAAGTACGCCGAGGGCATGGACACACGCCGTACCTACGACTTTATGGGGGACAACGCCCGTCGGTTCATGGGGCTTCCCATTGCCAACCCAGATCCGGACGCCGTCAACCCGCCACTGCTACAGACCGTTTCCTAGCAGCGCCGAGGGTGAATCCCCTAGGGGCCCGCCCGGAATCAACGCAACACGATCAACCTGCGAGCTCGATCGTCAGCTCGCAGCGTTGAACAGCTTGAGCCGCGAGCGCACCCGGCGCTCGAGGAAGTCGTCGAGCACGCCCTCGAAGACCGCGTTATCGTCACCGGCCACCATGTGGTGCGCACCGGCAACCGATGCGAATTCGGCGTGTGGCACCAACTCCAGGAAACGCACCGCGTCGCCGACGCTGAGGACATCGGACTCGCCGCCGCGCACGAGCAGCGTCGGCAGCCGCAAGTCCCGCGCGGCCGCACCGAGCCGGGCGGGGTCGATGAGCTGATCGCGCTGCACGGCCTGATCTGTCGGCGATGCCATAAATGCGGGGTCCCAGTGCCAGTACCACCGGCCGTCTCGGAAGCGCAGGTTCTTCTTCAAACCGTCGAAGTTGCGCGGGCGGGGACGGTGCGGGACGTAGGCAGCGACGGCATCGGCGGCCTCCTCCAGCGTGCCGAACCCCGTCTCGGCGTGTGACACCATGAAGTCGCGGATCCGGCTCGTCCCCGCGGGTTGCAGGAACGGCGACACGTCCACCAGGACCAGGCCGAGCGCGAGATCGGGCCGGCCCGCGATCGCCGCCAACGCGGAGTTGCCGCCCAGTGAGGCACCCACATAGACCGGTGGGCGACCGAGGAAGTCGGCCACCCGGGCCACATCGTTGGCGAACCGGTCCAGCCCGTAATAGCCGTCCGGCGACCAGCTGCTGTCGCCGTGCCCACGCAGGTCGACCGTGACGGCATACCAGTTCTTGGCGCCCAGATCGGAAGCGGTCGAACCCCAGGAATGCCTGGTCTGGCCACCACCATGCAGCAGCACCACCGGCGGATCCGACGGATCACCATAGGCATCCGCGACCATCGTGACGTCACCCGCCGGAATCTTCAGCGCCGCGTGTGGTGGCCAGGCTTGGGAGGTGCTCATGTCGCTCCGCAACTAGTCACTGAGTGTGAAGCCGCCGCGAAAGCCGCGCGCCAGATTCTCGCAGTACGGTCATGCTGGGCACTCATCGTGGCGCGCGCTCAGTCGCTGGCCGGCAGCGGCTTGGCCTCTTTGAGCGAAAGCGGCGTCCCGCCGATGCTGAGCGTGCCGACTCCGGCTTTGGTGACCAGCACCTCGGCGCCATCCTCGTCGACGTACCGCTTACCCATCGCGCTCCCGCCCGCCAGCGCGGGATCGAGGCCCGCGTGCGGTGACTTCTCGGCATCCAGTGTCACCATCGGCTCGCCGCCGCAGCGTAGGTCGTCAAGGCTGTCGGTGGCCCGCACTACGATCACCTGGGTGCCGCAGACCTGGCTCTGCAGGCGGGTACCGTTCTTGATCATGTTGCACTCCTGAGCTTTTCGGACAGTTCTCGGATAATTTCACGGCGCAACACCTTGCCGGTGTCAGTGGTCAGCAGCTGATCGACGATCTCGATGCGGTCCGGGGTGCGTGAACCTCGTAACACCTTGTGCGCAAACGCCTGCAGGTCATCGGCGTCGAGTTCGGAGTGCGGCTCGGGCACCACCACCGCAACGATGATCTGCCCCCACTGCGGATCGTCGAGCCCGACGACAACTACCTCACGAACCGCGGGATGCTCGATCAGGACATCCTCGATCTCGGCGGGCGCGATGTTCTCGCCGCCCCGAATGATCGTGTCATCAGAGCGCCCACCGATGAAAAGGTAACCATCGTCGTCGACCATCGCGACATCCCTTGTAGGAAACCAACCCTCGGCGTCGAGAACCGATCCCTGTTCGGTGTAGCGGCCCGACACCTGCGGTCCCCGCACGAACAACTCCCCCGGCTCACCCGGACCCAACGCGGTACCGTCCTCGGAGCGGATCTGAACCTCGATGCCGGGCACCGGCCGGCCGACCGAACCGAGCCGCCGCGATACCGACTCATCCTCGGCGGCGTATGCTAGCCGATGGTCATCGGGGGTCAGCACCGCGATCGTCGAACTCGTCTCGGTCAACCCGTACGCGTTGACCAGCCCGACATCCGGCAGCAACTCCATCGTCTTGCGCACCAGCGGCAGACCCACCTTCGAGCCGCCGTAGGCCAGGTTGCGCAGTGTAGGCAACCCGGTCGGCGCGGCCCGCAACTCCGCAACGATCCGGTCCAACATAGTCGGCACGACGGTCGCCGTTGTCACCTTCTCCTCACGAACCAGCCGCACCCACTCCCGCGCATCGAACCTGGGCAGGTACACGATTTTTCGGCCGGCGTACAGATTCGACAGTGCCGCACCGACACCGGCGATGTGATACGGCGGAACACACACTAACGTCGCGTCCTCGGCGCCAGCAGAAGCGAACTCAACCGTGCCCGTCACGTAACTCGTCAGGTTATTGTGCGTCAGCTCAACAGCCTTGGGGCGTGACGTCGTGCCGGACGTGAACAGCACGATGCCGACGTCGTCGGGATCGGCGAACTGCTGGGCGGGATCGGCCGCGCGGGCAGCGGCAAGGAAGTCCTCGGAGCGCAGAACTTGCTTGCCCGCTCCGGCCACCATGTCGACGTAGTCGTCGTCGGCGACCACCAGCGCAGACGGCAGGCGGTCGAGGAGTTGATGCAAGCCCTCGGTACCGAGCCGGTAGTTCAACGGGGTGAATGGCACCGCCGCCCGCGCCGAGGCGAAGATCAACGCCGGCAGCATGGTCCCGCCTGTCCCGATATACGCCACGTGCTGTCCGCCGGAATCCGCAAGGACCGCGGCTCCCCCGCTGGCTAGCGCACTCAGTTCGGTAGTGGTCAACCGGCTCTCGCGGTCGATGACCGCCAGCCGATCGGGGTCGCCCGAGACTGCCATCTCGAGCAGCAGTGCAATACTCAACTCCTCAACCCTTCGTAAATCCGCTATATAGTTATATCCTTAGCAGCTGGCAGGAGTCCACTTGACCCAAGGAGACCCATGAGCACACCGGACATCGCGATCATCGGCGTCGGAATCCACCCCTTCGGGCGGTACGCGGATCGCTCGGCACTCGAGATGGGCGCGGTTGCGATCGGCCGTGCGCTCAAGGATGCCGGGGTGCACTGGTCCGACGTCGGCAGCCTCTACGCGGGCAGCCTCGAAGTGGCCAACCCGGAGGCCGTAACCGGTCTCGCCGGAATGACCGGTATCCCCGCGCGGGCGACGCTGAGCGGGTGCGCGACGGGCAACACATTGCTGACACTTGCGGCCCGAGACGTCCAGCTGGGCGAGGCCGAGATCGCAGTCGGGGTCGGCCTGGACAAACACCCGCGCGGTGCATTCGGCGCGGATCCCGCGGTAGCCGGGCTCCCGCAATGGTATGGCGATCAGGGCATGTTCCTGACCACTCACTACTTCGGCACCAAGATCATGCGCTACATGCACGACCACAGCGTCACCGACGAGACGCTGGCCCGCGTCGCGGCCAAGAACCTCGCCAACGGCGCCCTGGCCGATCATGCGTGGCGCCGCAAGGCCATGAGCGTGGAGACCATCCTAGGCTCGCCGATCGTCAACGCACCCCTGCGTCAGTTCATGTACTGCAACCCAAACGAAGGCGCCGCGGCGGTCGTGGTGTGTCGGGCCGACGTCGCCAAGAAATACACCGACACCCCGATCTACCTGCGGGCATCCGCGCTGCGCAGCCGTCGCGAGGGCGCCTTCGAGCTGCTACGCACGTCGATCGAACTGCCGATCGTTCCGGGAACCACCGCGGAAGCCGCGAAAGCCGCGTACGAGCAGGCCGGCATCGGACCCGAGGACGTCGACGTCGCGCAGCTGCAGGACACCGACGCCGGGTCCGAGGTCATTCACATGGCCGAAACCGGGCTCTGCAAGGACGGCGAGCAGGAGTCGCTACTGCACGACGGCGCTACCGAGATAGGTGGGCGGCTGCCGATCAACACCGACGGCGGTCTGCTGGCCAACGGGGAGCCGGTCGGCGCGTCCGGCCTGCGCCAAGTGTACGAACTAGTCCACCAGCTACGCGGCAACGCGGGCGACCGTCAGGTGCCCAACAATCCGCGCGTCGCGCTGGCCCAGCTCTACGGCTCACCGGGGACCGCCGCCGTCGCCATCCTGTCGAGATGACGATCGCGGACGTCGTCGTCGACGACGCCGAGATCGAGTACGCCGATGTCGGCGCCGGCGCGCCGATCGTGTTCGTGCACGGGGCGTACGTCACCGGCGGGTTGTGGGACGACGTCATCGCGCGGCTGACCGATAACCACCGGTGCATCGCACCGACGTGGCCGTTCGGAGCGCAGCGGCGACCGGTCGGCGACGGCGTCAACGTCGGGGTGGTTGCCGCGGGCCGGCGCATCATCGGCCTACTCGAACAGTTGGATCTGCGCGACGTAACACTGGTCGCCAACGACACCGGCGGCGGAATCGTGTTGTCCGCGTTAGCGATTCCCGACCTCAACTGGTCTCGGGTATCGCGGCTGGTGTTCACCAACTGCGACAGTTTCGAGCACTTCCCACCGAAATCGTTCGCACCGCTGGTAAAGCTGTGCCGGATCAGCGGCGGCGCCGGCGCCATCGCCTTGCGGGCACTGGCCAGCCGGCCCGGTCTGGCGTTCTTCAAGCGTGCCGTCACCAAAGACGGCATCGCCAAAGACCGCGATTCGGCGATCTTCGGCGGCTTTCTGGGCTCGGCCGACGTACGCCGCGAGGCTGTCCGATTCAGCGCGGCACTGAATCCACGGCACACGAAAGCAGCAGAGTCCGCTATCCGGAAGTGGTCCAAGCCGGTGCTGGTGGTGTGGGGAACTCACGACGAGCTGTTCCCCGTGAGCCATGCCGAGCGGCTCGCCGAAGCGTTTCCCGACGCGACGCTACGCCTTGTCGAGGGAAGTTCCACCTACGTGATGATGGACCGGCCGGTCGAAACCGCGGAGGCCATCGCAGCATTCGTTGAAGGATCGCAACCATGACCTCCACCATCGCCGGATTGCTCGACGACGTAGCTGAGGCGAGACCGGATCAGCGACTGCTGCTGGACGTCGACGGCGGGGTGTTCACCGTCGCGGAGGTGGCGCGGCTTTCGACCGCGTGCATCCGCTGGCTGGCTGACTCCGGGGTACGCCCCGGAATGACCGTCGCCTGGCAATTGGCGTCACACAGCGCCGCGGCGGTGCTCATGCTGGCACTGGCCCGCACCGACACAATTCAGGCGCCGGTGCTGCACCTCTGCCGGCAGCGCGAAGTCCGCGCCGCGCTCGACGTTGCGGCAGCCGACATGCTGATCGTCGACGACGCCACGGCGATCAACGCCCCACCCGACGTCTCACTCGTCACGCTGCCCGCCGACTTCCTTCAGGTCGTGCGAGGGGCCCCTGGCGGTTCCGACCCGACGTTGGCCGCGCCACGCTCACCGGATGACGCACGGTGGATCTACTTCACGTCCGGCACGACCGGCCGACCGAAGGGTGTCCGCCACACCGACGCCACGCTACTGGCCGCGGCGCGCGGCTACACCACCCATCTCGGACTCGGCAGCCACCCCGACGATGTCGGAACGATCGGGTTCCCCATCGCGCACATCGGCGGAATCCTCTATCTGGCAAGCGCTTTGATCGGAGCGTTTCCCGCGTTGCTGATACCGAAGATCGACGCTACCGAACTTCCCCGTCAACTGGCAGAGAACAGCGTGACGATCTCGGGCTCCAGCACCGCGTTCTATCAGATGCTTCTTGCGGCCCAACTCGCCTCCGGCGGTGATCAGCCGCTGATCCCCTCGCTGCGCATGTTGATCGGCGGGGGGGCGCCGTGCCCGCCCGAACTGCACTACAAGGTGCGTACCCACATGGGCGTGCCGATCGTA
The DNA here is from genome assembly GCF_010731655.1 of Mycobacterium paraseoulense. Lineage (NCBI taxonomy): Bacteria > Bacillati > Actinomycetota > Actinomycetes > Mycobacteriales > Mycobacteriaceae > Mycobacterium > Mycobacterium paraseoulense. The sequence continues at coordinate 1,580,380 of NZ_AP022619.1, forward strand.
CACGCCTACGGAATGACCGAAGCCCCCACGATCTGCGTCAGCGACGCGACCGATTCCGAGGAGCAGCAGTCGCACACGTGCGGCAGGCCGATTCCGGGTGCGCAGGTACGGATCGGGGCCCGCGGCGAGATCGAACTGCGCGGCGCCAACGTGACCCCGGGCTACCTCGACGCCGCACAGTGGTCACAGACGACGACATCCGATGGCTGGTTGCGCACCGGTGACCGAGGGCATCTGCGGCCCGACGGGCGCATCGTGATCACCGGCCGAGTCAAAGACCTGATCATCCGTAAGGGTGAGAACATCTCGCCTGATGAGATCGAGAACGAGTTGTTGGCCCATCCGCTCATCGACGAGGTGGCGGTGATCGGCCAGCCCGACGCGGAGCGCGGCGAAATGGTGTGTGCGGTCGTGCGCCGATCTCCGCGTCGTCGCGAAATCACCCTCGAAGAGTTATGCGCCTTTCTTGACCAGCGCGGACTGATGAAACAAAAGTGGCCAGAGCGCCTAATGGTTGTCGACGAGTTCCCCATGACAGGACTGGGAAAGGTCGCGAAACCCGCACTCGTAGAACAGATCACAGGAGACGATCGATGACATCCCTGAGCGTCGACGAGCGCAAACAGCTCGCCCAGTCCGTGCGTGCAGCCTGCGAGCGGCTGTCGCCGGAGGATCGGGTTCGCGCGGTCGCCTATGGCGGACGTCAAAAGCACCGCGGCTTCGACGCCGAACTCTGGAAAGTGCTGTGCGGTCAGGTCGGGGTCGCCGCGATCGGGCTTCCCGAGCAATTCGGCGGCGCCGGCTACGGCGCGACCGCGATGGGCGTCGTTGCGCACGAACTCGGGCGCTCTTTGGCGTCCGTGCCGTTCCTCGCGTCCGCGGTACTGGCCACCAGTCTCTTGCTGGCCGTCGACGATCCGGATGCAGATGAACGGCTGTCGGCGCTGATCGAAGGGAAACGCACCGCCGCCGCCGCACTCAGCAGAGACTGCGGCCTGTGGCAGCGCGGCCATGTGTCCGTGTCGGCCGAGTACGCCACCTCATCGTGGACGCTCAACGGCGTTGTGCACCATGTCCTTCACGGCGGTTCGGCCGACGACCTGATCGTCGTCGCCCGCGCCGGACGCGAGCTCGCCCTATTCGTCCTCGATGCGACGACCCAAGGGGTGGTGATTGCCGAGGAGAGCGTGCTCGACGGCACCCGGCAGATGGCGACCATCACCTTCACCTCAGCACCTGCCACCCGCCTGTCGAGCGGTACCTCGGTTGAGGACGTCGTTTCCCGCAGCGTCGACCTGGCGATGGCAGTGTTGTCCGCTGAGCAGGTCGGCGCCTGTGAGCGCCTGTTGGAGATCGCGACCGACTACGCGCGCACGCGCGAACAGTTCAACCGCCCCATCGGCAGTTTCCAGGCGATCAAGCACAAATGCGCCGACATGCTGTTAGACCTCGAGTGGGCCAGGTCCGCTTCGCAGGGCGCGCTGGACGCCCATGACGCCGGCCCGGCCGACGAAACCGCCTGGCGGGCAAGCATGGCAAAGGCGGTGTGCTCGGAATCGCTCCGAAACGCCGCACATGCGAATGTTCAGATCCACGGCGGCATCGGATTTACCTGGGAGGACTCGGCGCACCTCTACGTGCGTCGGGCACGCACCGACGAGGTGCTGTTCGGCAAGCCCGCCGAACACTGGGAACGGCTAAGGGCAGAAGCAAAGATCGTCTGACGCTCTGCTATCCGGGCATCGGCAGTCCCCAGAATGATGATCGCTAGCTAGCCCATGGCGAAGTGGTCGGCGAACCGCTTCATATAGGTCTCAGCCGCTGATACCGACGTGGCGTCGACGTGGGCCAGAATCCGGGTCGCCCCCACGTCACCGATGGCCGAGACGAACCGATCGAGCGAGTCCACCGCGGCGGCATCATCGAAATCTATTGCGGGCACCGCGACTTGAATCTCGACACCGCCAGGATCACGACTCGCATCGGCGAGCAGGTGGCGCAGTTTATCGACAGAGCGCGCGAGATCGTCGACCGTCTCGATCGCCGCAGTGCGCACCGACGAGGCTACGGCGGCGGGGTTGACCATCGGGCACCACCCGCTGCCGTGTGCGGCGACGCGGCGCAACGTTGCGGGACTGTTGCCCCCGATCCACAGCGGCGGATGCGGCATCTGGACCGGTGAATTCACCGCTGGTTCCGCACTCGCCGCGAAGGTGGTTCCGGTGAGCGGACGGTCGGGATGCAGCCAGATCTCGCGCAACGCCGCGAGATACTCGTCGAAAAGCGCGACTCGATCGTCGAATTCGACTCCGAGTGCGGCGAATTCGGAGCGCAGGTAGCCGGCCCCGACGCCGGCGATCAGCCGGCCACCGGACACCTCGTCCAGTGACGTCAGTGTCTTGGCGGTCAAATAGGGGTTGCGAAACGGCAGCACCCACAGGTGTGTCATCAGCCGGATCGTGCTGGTCGCGGCCGCGAAGAAGGCGAGCGCGACCGCCGGGTCGAAGGTATTGTGCCCGCCGGCGCACCGCCACTTCGCTGACGGCGCAGGGTGATCGGCGAGGGCGATGGCATCGAAGCCGACGCCCTCGGCGTGGATCGCCAACGCACGCATGGCCGTCGGCTGGCGTAGCTCTCTATCGGCGGTGGGGACGTCACTGGGAAACTCGACTGTGAAGTTCATGTCTCAGTAGATCGACCCAGTTGCCGGGGTGCTGAGGTGGAGGTTGACGCCGTTGACGAAGTCGGCTCGCACCCTGGCGAGAAACGCGGCCGCATAGGCCTTACGGGCGCGCACTACCACCGATTCTCCCTCGATTGAGTTGTCGTGGCGATACCCGCACCGATTCCCGGACTGCTGGCGGTGATGAGCGGTTTGCCGGTCAGATCCAGGTTCATGCGTGTCCTCGTGTCGTCGTGTTTGCGCGCACCTCATATTGTAACAAGTTATAGCTAAATGTTTGGCTGTATAGGCAGCGGCGGAGATGGAACCTCCCCACCCGTAGGAACGATTGACTGCCGCACGGTGGTCTCTACGTGGGAGCAACAGGCAGAGCTGAGAACTCTGCGCGGATGAGGTCGTCAAGGCCGAGGCCGAGGGCGGACAGCCACTGCGCGAGCGCACGTTCGAGGAGTAGCAGACTCACCGCCGCAAGCAGCCCGCAGTCGCCGTCGGGCGTTCTCAGCCCGCGCCGCTGGGCAATCGCCTTGGCCACTTGTGAGACGAAGCGTCAGAAATCAAGACTTGCCGTCAGAAAGGACAGACCGCGCCGTTACGCGACGACACAGATCGTCTCCGTCGACGATCACCTGATCGAGTATCCGCCGGGTGTGGCAGGACCATCTGCCGGAGAAGTTCCGCGAGGCCGGTCCGCGGATCCTCGAGAAGGACGGGATGCACCTGTGGAGCTATGCTGCGAAGCCCAGCCACTATTAGCCGATCGCGCTAACGCTGCTCGCCGCTCGCGGCGTCATTGCAGCGGCGCACTCGGCGTCCTGCCGATCTCGCGATGAGTCCGTGCGCGGGTGTCTCCTCGCGTTCTGCGCAGTCGGCTTGCCCAAGCGTCGGACCAGTCGCTACACTCCTTAAAATAACTAAATGTTTGGCGATTTTGGTTCGGTCTCGACTGTGCACCCACATTCCGGGGGCGGTCCCTCTCAACGCGATGGAATCGGTTCTTTGACGAATACGGCATGTACCTCGACGTCAGCTGGCGGATCGACGGTTAGGGAGGTGACCGAGGACATCGCGACACTGCGGTCACAGTTCCGTTCTTTCTTAGAGAGCGCACCGAAACCGCCGGGACTTCGGAACTATGGCCCCACGCCGACCGCCGAGGACATCGAGCCCGGCCGCGCCTGGCACAAGCACCTCGCCCAACACGGCTACGTGTGCTTGCATTGGCCGGTCGAGTTCGGGGGTGCCGACGCGTCGGTCGCCTATCAGGCGCTGTTCGCCGAGGAGTGTGCTCGGGCCGGCGTGCCTCGCCAGCTCGCGATCACCGCCGTCGACCTGGTCGGACCGGTCCTGATCAAGTTCGGTTCCGAACAACAGCGCTCCCGTTACCTCGAACCCATCCGACTTGGCGATCACGTTTGGACGCAGCTGTTCTCCGAGCCGGGTGCGGGGTCCGACCTGGCCGGTGTACGGACCAAAGCGGTGAAGAGCGCGTCGGGGTGGCGGATAGATGGACAGAAGGTTTGGAGTTCGGCGGCGAACTCGGCCCAATTCGGTCTGCTGCTCGCCCGCACGGGACCGGATTCACATCGCGGGTTGAGCATGTTCATCGTTCCGATGGATTCTGCCGGTGTCTTGGTGCGGCCGCTTCGGCAGATGGACGGCGAGAGCAAATTCAACGAGGTCTTCTTCGACGGCGTCGAGTTGACTGATGATCACTTGATCGGCGACGTGGGCCAAGGGTGGCCCATCGCCTTGGTCACGCTGGGTCGAGAGCGGCTGACGCTCGGCTCGCAGGCCGTGGGAATGTTCAAACTCCTCGACCGGATGGCGCAGGCGGCCCGTGAGCACGACCAGCTAAACCCCGTGCTGGCTCAATCGATGACGAAGCTGTGGGCACGAATGTGGCTGTTGCGGTTCACGTGGCAGCGCGCGATCGAGGAAGGCGGTACGTCCTCGTCGGCCTTCTCGGTCCTCAAACTGATGACCTCGGAGACCGATCGCGACCTCGGTGACCTCGCCACCGAAGTGCTCGGCACAGATGTCTGCGTCGACCCGTCCGACGACTCAGACGAGGCCGAGTTGGTGCGTGCGATGCTGGTTGGACGCGCGCAGACGATCCTCGGCGGCACCAGCGAGATCCAGCGCAACATTCTCGGCGAGCGGATACTGGGACTTCCAAAAGAGCCGCGGTGACTGTCGATCTAGAGCTGACAGAGTTCTCTGCCGCACTTCAGGACCACCTGCGCCCAGGCATGACTGTCGCGCTCGGCGACGGTGTCGGCGCACCGCGGTGTCTCGACGACGGCGCATCGGTGTGTGCCACGCTCAGCGCGGTGGCTCGCCGGATCGGTGGGGTTCGACTTGTCGTCGGCTGGTTACCGTCGCCCCTGCAGGGGCTGCAGGTCGATGCTTTCGCCGAAGTGGTCGCGATCATGCCGGGCTGGGGTGTGCGGAACATACTGGCCTCTCCGACAGCATGTTTCGTCCCAACACGGCTCAGTTCCGTGCCCTCGCTGATGAGTGGTGTGCTGCGCCCCGACGTACTCATCACTCGCTTGGCGGATCGGGCAGGCAGCTTTCATTTCAGCACCGAGGTGTCCTGGCAACGCGAGGTCGTCGACGCCGGTACGGCCGTTTTCGCGATCGCCGATGCGAACGCGCCGCTCGCCGATGCCGGTCCGCCGCTCGCCACCGAGACGATTGTGTTTGTCGGCCAGACCTCCGACGGTCCCGTCGAGATGCCGAGCGTCGTTCCCGATGCGGTTCACGAAGCCCTGGCCGACGCGGTGCTGCGATTCGTGCCCCAAGGTGTGCGGTTGCAGTACGGCCCCGGCAAGCTCGGCACGGCGTTGCTCAACCGCACACAACGGCCACTTCGCATCGACACTGGCCTGTTGACCGACGCCGTGGTGGACCTCGACACTAAGGGGCTGCTCATCGGGATACCCAGTGCCGCATACCTGTTGGGCACCCAAACGCTCTACCGCTGGGCCGACGGCAAGCCGATCCTGCGAGGCATCGACTACACCCACGACCTCACCCGGCTGTCGCGAGGCATTCCATTGATCGCGGTCAATACCGCACTCGAAGTCGATCCGTTCGGTCAAATCAACGTCGAGGGAACCGGCGATAAGATCGTCGGCGGCATTGGCGGACACCCGGACTACTGCGCCGCGGCGAGCATGAGCCGGGGCGGCCTGTCCATCATCGCGGTCCCGTCCACGGTGAACGGCCGCTCTCCCTTCGTTGAGAAGTTGAGCCGACCGGCTTCCACACCGGCGCACGACATCGACCTCATCGTTACCGAGTCAGGCCACGCGGACTTGCGTGGCGCCGACTGGGGCCAGCGCAGGCGACTCATCGGCGCACTGTTCGAATGAAGGGAAAACACATGACTGGACCTCTGTCAGGACGCGTCGTGCTGGTCACCGGCGGCGGACGTGGCATCGGACGCGGCCATTGCCTCGCGCTGGCCGCGCATGGCGCCGCGGTCGTCGTCAACGACCCAGGCGTCAGCCGCGACGGTTCTGCGAGTGACGCCGGGCCAGCCGCCGACGTCGTCGCCGAAATCGAAGCCGCCGGCGGCAAGGCGATAGCACACACCGGTTCGGTCGCCTCATGGAGCGACGTCACCGACATGATCACCACGGCCGTTTCCACCTTCGGCACCCTGACCGGTGTGGTGAACAATGCAGGAATTGTGCGAGACGCAATGGTGGCCAACGCAACCGAGGACGACTGGGACGCGGTGATCGCGGTGCATCTCAAGGGGACGTTCGCGGTGACGAAGCACGCGTGTGAGTACTGGCGTTCGCAATCAAAGGCCGGGAACCCGATCGACGCCCGAATCGTAAACACGGTGTCAGGCGCCGGCCTGTGGGGGAACATCGGACAGAGCGCCTACGGTGCAGCCAAGGCCGCTATCGCGAACCTCACCGTCGTCACGGCGATGGAGGCGCGCCGCTACGGCGTTGCGGTGAATGCGATCTCGCCACTGGCAGTTACCCGGATCAGCGAAGGCTTCTTCAGCGGAGAAAGGGCCAATGATCCTGCGCTGGACCCCGCGCGTAGCTCGGAGGTGGTGGCGTGGCTGCAGGGGCCGGAGTCGGGCTGGCTGACGGGCCAGATTCTGCGCGTCAACGGCCATAAGCTCAGTCGCATAGACGGTTTCACCGAGTCCATCGCCCGCTATCACGCCAAAGATGGTGCAGCGCTGGCTTTCTCGGAGGTCGGCCAGGCAGTCAGCTGGCTGTATGGGACATCGCCACGAGGCCTGTTAGGACCCTTACCTAGCGGCTAATTCTTTGCGACCGTGGATGCGTCGGCTGCGGTATCGGAGCGGACGGGCAGCAGGAGCCCGTGCAATGTCTCGGCGACCGCATTCATCACTTCATTCGGTTTCAATTTCAGCTGCGTTCCATACACATAGAACCAAGATCGTTCCAGTGTGGACATCGCCACCACACCAAGCGCCGCATCTGCACCTTCCGAGCGACCGGAATGCTCCTCGATCAGTCGACCGAAGCGCCGTGCGGTCCTCACGGTGAGTATGCGCACACGATCCCTGAACTCAGGGTCCTGCGGGCCTCCTTGCGCCGAGGACAGCATGAAGGCGCCGTGTTCGGCCATGAATTCGAAGTACTCCGTGACCCAGGCCCGTACGTCGGACAACGCACACGGCTTCGGCAGCTCACCCAGCCGTGCGATCACCGCCAGCTGGCTCTTGTAAGTCGATGTTCCCAGCGCCTCGAAAACTTCGAGCTTGGATGCGAAGTAGGCGTAGAAGGCTCCGCGAGACAACCCACATGCGGTGGTGATGTGTTCGATCCGAGTGCCCGCATAGCCGCGTTCGAGAAACAGTGTTCGAGCTTGGTCGAGGATGAGTTGCCGGGTCTGCAACGCTTTCGCGTTGAGCTCCCAACGCGGCTCGCGCGGCAAGGCGCTGCGCGCTGACGCTCCGCGGGCCGCGTCGCTGGACGCCAGTTCCTTCTTGCCGCTGATTTCGTCACCCATCCTTCAGTCGATCCGGGGCCGCAGGCCAACGTCCCGTCAACGGTATGTGAATCGACACACTATCTGCAATTACCGCCCTGGCCTGCGGATTACTCGATACATATTTGACACTACTGTAGAATCGCGTTACCTTCATCAAGTAGCTCCACCGCCACCGACGGTCGTGCAGTACCGCCCTTCAACCGTTTGGGAGGATCTGATGCGCGCTCCCCTCAGCATGAAGCCGACGGGATGGTTCCAGGTCGCCTGGTCGTCCGATCTGGCCGAAGGAAGCGTGATGCCATTGCGCTACTTCAGCGAGGATCTGGTCGCGTATCGCGATTTACGGGGCGAGGTCCACGTTCTCGATGCCTACTGTCAGCACCTCGGCGCCAACCTCGCCTTCGGCGGGTGTGTCACCGAGCAGGGCATCCAATGCCCCTTTCACGGGTGGGTGTGGGGACACGACGGCAAGAACGTGAGCATCCCCTACCTGGATCGCCCCAACCGAGGTCGACGCATTCGCTCGTGGCCTGTCTGCGAGCGCAATGAATCCATCCACATCTGGCACGATGTTGACGGGCGTGGACCGTATTTCGACGTTTTCGACGCGATCGACGTTGGCGGCGATGCGCTGAGAGGCTACGAGTTTTATCCGGTGACTCCCCAGCACTTGACGGGACTCGAGGTACACCCTCAGATGGTCGCCGAGAACGCCGTCGACCCTCAGCACTTCCGCTTCGTACACGGCACCAAACTGGCTCCGGTGGTACTGGCAGAGGAGACAACGGACACGTCGTGGCACGCAGTTGTCGGGTTCGGCCGCCGCTGGGCCCAACACGAGGGCCCGGTTACCGACACGATGAACACACTGCGCCTCTGGTTCTCCGGTCTTGGTACGAGCGTCAACATCGAAAAGACCGCCGACGGCATTCGGATCATCACCATCAACACCACACCGGTCGATGAGGACACCACCGAAATCTTCGCCGGCTACTGGGTCGACCACGGTCCTGACGACGACGAGGCGCGCCGCGACCGCAGGCTCAAGGAGGCAATGGCCGCGCTTCCCGATGACATCAACATCTGGAATCGGCAACGGTATCTCGTCAAGCCGGGATTGGCTGGAGCGGGAGACAAGGGCTTCACCGCGTTGCGCGAGTGGGCGTCGAATTTCTACCCCGATCGAGCGACGGGCTCGGCCCCGACCGTAGCCTCTGCTGCCGCGCAGCAGCACTGACAATTTAATCCACCCACATCGGCTGGGTCCGCCGCTGCCCGGTTTATCCCTGTTGTCGAGTAATGACAGTTAGGAGTGTCACCATGTCCGACTTCTTCAGCGGGAAAGTCGCCTTCATCACCGGTGCTGCCCGCGGGCAGGGCCGCGCTCACGCTGTTCGGCTCGCCAGCCGCGGTGTCAACATCATCGCGGTGGACATCTGCCGGGACCTGCCCGCCATCGACTACCCGAACGCGACTCGCGCCGACCTCGACGAGACACGAGATCTCGTAGAAGCCGAGGGCGCCAAGATCGTCACCGGGGTTGCCGACGTCGCCGACCAGGCAGCGCTTAGGGCCGTCCTCGATGAGGGACTCGCGCATTTCGGTCGCCTCGACATTGCCATCGCCAACGCCGGGGTCGTGCGCTACAGCGAAGACGACGACCCGATCGCAACGTGGAACGACGTCATCAACACCAACTTGACCGGCGTATGGAATACCTGCTTCCTCGTCCGCCAACCCATCATTGATGGCGGGCATGGAGGTTCGATCGTTATCACCAGTTCCACGGCCGGGATCAAGGGCACCGGCAGACACCACCACCGAGATCGTCGATACCGTCACCTATCTCGAGAACGGCATCTACCCGACGCCGCTTCCGGTGAACTAGATAGGAGGACAGGCCATGTCTCGTAAGCGCGTCATTGTGTGGGGTACGGGTCCCATCGGTGCGACCGGGTTGCGCGCACTCATCGACCACCCCGAGTACGAACTGGTGGGCGTCCACGCCTGGGCCGAGCACAAGATCGGGCGCGACGCCGGCGAACTCGTCGGGCTCGGCCCCACCGGTGTGATCGCCACCAACGATGTCGCGGCGCTTCTCGCGCTGAATGCGGACTGCCTGGCCTACTTCGGCAACTACGCCTCCAGAGAAGCCGAATGCGTCGCCGACGTGGTGCCGTTCCTGGAGGCCGGTACCAACGTGGTGACCGCGGCACTGATGGATCTCATTGCGCCGCAACATGGTCGGGCCGAGTTCGTCGAACCGATCGCCGCCGCCTGCCGCACGGGCGGGTCCTCGGTGTTCTGCGGCGGCACCGATCCGGGCTTCATGACCACGGGCCATCTGTTCAACCTGCTCAGCGGGGCCGGACGGATCGACAGCGTGTCGGTCGCCGAGATCTGCGACCTCAACGGCTATCCCAGCTACGACCAGGTCGGCGCCTGGGGATTCAACCATCCGCTCGACTACCGGGCACCGATGTTCTACGGCGACGTCGGCACCGGCTGGCACGAGAGTACGGTGCGGGGCATCGCCGATTACCTCGGCGTCGAGCTGGACGAGATCACCTCGACGGTCGAGAATGCCTCCCTCGATGTCGATTACGACGCCGCCTGGGGTCGGGGGCTGGCCCACACCATCGCCGCCGTGCGGTGGACGGTCACCGGAATCGCCAACGGTCGGCCGGTGATCTATTACAAGAAGGTCGAACGCACACATCCCGACGCCGCCCCCGATTGGGAGCGCGCCTTGAACGACGCGGAGGCCGGCTACCAGGTTGTCGTCAAGGGTGAGCCGAGTTTCGAGACGGCCATCGCCCTGAGCCTGTATGACGGATGTGCCATCACCGCGCTGCATCCCATCAACGCCATCAATGCGGTATGCGCCGCCGCACCCGGAATCCTGGGCCAGCTCGACCTGCCGCACTTCTACAGTAGGGCGACTCGGCACGTCCCCGCGCCGGTCGCCGGCTGACGGCCGAGCCGGCGCACCGAGTCCTGACCGGTCTCACTATCAACCCGCACCACAGTGGGTGGCGGTGACGAAGTCTCGACGCGCATGCCGGGCTAGCGCCCGCGCGCCGAGGTTGCTGCGCCGGAGGTGTTCGGCCCGACCACGGCTACCGCACGACGACGCGGGAGATCGCCGATCGAGCCGGAGTTTCGCGCGAGTTGGTCTTACGGTGGAGCCGAAGACGCCCGCGGCCAACTCGGCGGCAGCACCTGGCCACCGCGACGTGCCCGAAGCGAATGACTTACCGTCGCTCACCGCAGAACCTTTTCCATCGATTACAGGTTTCTGTTGGTGAACCCACCGCCGCTGAGGCGGATCTGGTCGAACCATCCGATCGCGCAGGCACGCACACATCCTCTTGCGTCGGTGTGATCACGTCTTCTTGTGACAGCCGAAGGGCTTGGACATTGACACACATGTTCAAGTACAACTAGCCTTAGAGCGAGCAAACTATTCAACCATTTATATCTCGAACGGTTAGGTGCTGTTCACACTAAGGGCACCCGACGCGCTCAGTGGTCGGCGAACGTAAAGAAAAGGGCCTCAACGCATGCGCATCGAAGACCAGATTCTGATCAGCGTCGACGACCACGTCGTCGAGCCCCCCTCCATGTCGAGCTTCTACCGCGATCACGTCCCGGCGGCATTCAAGGATCGCGTGCCTAGGGTGGTGCGCAAGCCAGACGGCGCCGACGCGTGGCTCGTCGAGGGTGTCGAGATCTCCACGTTCGGGCTCAACGCTGTGCAGGGCCGGCCGGCCGAGGACTGGGGACGCGATCCGCATAACTTCGACGAGGTGCGCCCATCGTGTTACGACGTGCACGAACGAGTGCGGGACATGAACGCCAACGGCGTGCTGGCCAGCCTCAACTTTTCGTCCTGGCCAGGCTTGGGCGGTCAGTTCTTCGCCCAACAGGGATGTGATGCGGAGTTCGTCAAGGTGATGATTCGTGCCTACAACGACTGGCATCTGCACGAATGGTGCGGCGCCTACCCCGGTCGTTTCATCCCGTTGGCATTGTCCGGATTCACCGCGGGTGCCGACTTCGTCGCCGAGGAGATCTACCGGATGGCCGCATCTGGGGTCCGCGCCGTCTCGATGCATCCCGAACCACATCGCTTCGGCGCCCCCGACTATCACGGCGACGAGTGGGACCCGGTGTGGCGGGCATGCCAGGACACAGGCACGGTGGCCGTTTTCCACTTCGGCGCCTTTCCCAAGTTCATGCCACGCTCACCGTTCTCGGTGATATCGCACTCGATGGGCTTTTCCACCGCGCTGTTCGCCGTCGAGTTGCTCTGGTCACCGGTGATGCGCAAGTTCCCAAACGTCCGTTTCGCCCTCGCCGAGGGCGGGGCCGGCTGGGTACCGTATTTCCTGGAGAAGGCCGACTTCGTCTACGACCACCACCGCGCGTGGACCCACGAAGACTTCGGCGACATCAGGCCGAGCGACGCCTTCCGCCGTTCGGTCTTGACCTGCTTCATCGACGACGTCGTCGGGTTGAAGAACCGGGAGATGATCGGCCCGACGACGATCGCGTGGGAATGCGACTTCCCACACTCGGACTCCACGTGGCCGAGGGGCCCGGAGACGGCGATGGCGGGATTTGTGGCCGCCGGTCTCGACGACGACGAGATCGACCTGTTCACCTGGAAAAACGCGTCACAGTGGTACGGATTTGATCCCTTCGAGCATCGCAAGCGGGAAGAATGCACAGTTGGGGCCCTGCGCGCGAGCGCGCTCGACGTTGACACCACGCCACATGAATACGGGGCGCAACGCGTGGCTAGCAAAGCGGTTGCCGATGGGGCGGGCAGCTTTATTGAGTCGATGACCGTGCCCACGCTGGCGGCGGTGTAGGGAGGCAGCCATGGCAACCACCGTTGAAACCTCGAGCGTCCGTTACGACCCCTATGATGCCGAACTCGATGTCGACCCGTACCCGATGTGGCGTCGGCTCCGTGACGAGGCGCCGCTGTATTACAACGATCAGTACGACTTTTATGCCCTGAGTCGATTCACCGACGTGAAGGACGCCTCTACCGACTGGGACACGTACCGGTCGGGCAAGGGCTCGGTGCTCGAGGTGATCAAGAGCAATCTTCCCGTCCCACCGGGGATAATTCTGTTCGAGGATCCACCCGAACATGATCAGCATCGCGCTCTGCTGGCGCGGGTGTTCACGCCGCGTCGGATCGCCGAAATGGAACCCAAGATTCGCGCCTTTTGCGCGGCCGCACTGGAGCCGATGGTCGAGCGCGGCGGCTTTGACTTCATCACCGACCTGGGCGCTGAGGTACCGATGCGCACTATCGGGATGATGCTGGGCATGGCCGAAGCCGATCAGGTTAAGTACCGCCAGCGCGTGGACGACAGCTTCCACGCCACCGGCGATGAGGACATGGACTGGGTCCTCACCGCATTGGACCCCGAGACCTTCAGCGCCTACATCGATTACCGCGCCCAAAACCCCGCCGATGATTTGATGACCGACCTGCTCAACGCGACCTACACCGACAGCGGCGGCGTGGACAGACATCTCGACAAGGAAACGATCCTGAACTACGTCGGGTTGCTGGCAGCTGCCGGCAATGAGACGACGGTACGGCTGATCGGGTGGGCGGGAAAGGTGTTGGCCGAAAATCCCGATCAGCGGCGCGAGCTGGTCGCCGACCCCAGCTTGATACCCCACGCGATCGAAGAACTGCTGCGCTATGAGGCGCCCTCGCCGGTAAACGCGCGCTACCTTTCCCGTGACGTCGAGCTGTACGGCGTCACGGTGCCGAAGGAGAGCGTCATGCTATTACTCAATGGATCGGCTAACCGCGACGAAAGGATGTTCGCCGAGCCGGACCGCTTCGACATCCACCGCATCAACAAGAAGTCCCACCTCGGGTTCGGGTACGGTATCCATTTCTGTTTGGGTGCCCATCTGGCCCGGCTCGAGGCGCGCGTCGCGTTGGAAGAGGTGCTCAAACGCTTTCCGGCGTGGGAGGTCGACTGGGACAACGCGGTCCAGGCACACACTTCGACGGTTCGCGGGTGGGAAAACCTGCCCGTGGTCACGGGGTGACACCGCTCGATGAAAGTCATCGTGACCGGCGCCAACAGCGGCGTCGGCAAGGCTACTGCAGCCATCCTGGCCGCTGCCGGCCATCAGGTGGTGCTGGCCTGCCGAACCCCGAGCAAGGGCCTGGCCGCCGCGCGTGAGATGCGCGGGGACGTGTCGGTCGCTCGCCTTGACCTGGCAGACCTGAGCAGTGTGCGCGCGTTCGCTGATTCGGTGGACTCCGTCGACGTGCTGATCAACAACGCCGGCGTGCTCGGGCTGCCGCTGACACACACCGCCGACGGTTTCGAAGCCCATATCGGAACCAACCATCTCGGCCACTTCGCCCTGACCTGCCTGCTGGCTGACCGCATCACCGATCGCGTGGTGACCGTCACCAGCAGCACGTACGCGATGACGCGGCTGCACCTGGACGACCTGAACTGGGAACACCGCACGTATGACTGGTGGTCGGCCTACACGGAATCGAAACTCGCCAATGCCGTATTCACCGTGGAATTGGCGCGTAGAGGCCTCACCGCCCACCTCAGCGACCCCGGCGTAAGCGACAGCGACATCCTGTCCGACTTGCCCGGCATCGCGGCGTTCGTGCTTCGGCATCTACAGCCTTACATAGCCCAGCCAGCCGACCTCGCCGCACGTTCCACCGTGTTGGCAGCCACCATGAACTTGCCTTCGCCGACGTACTGGGCCCCCCGTGGATTACTACATCTATGGGGCAAGCCAAAGGTTGTCGACCTCAACCGCCGGGCACACGATCCCGACACCGGACGTCGACTATGGGAGATCTCCGCCGAACTCACCGGCTGCGATCTACCCCTTAAGCGCAAACTAGGCTGACAGGGAAGGCCATTGCGCCGCACCATCGACCCGACCATGCGATCCCCGCAGCAGCTATTGCCATCCGGCAGCGCGCTCAGGCGCTGCATCAACCGTCGCCTGTACGGGAACTCGTCAAAGTCGGCCCGGCACCCGCAGTTCTGGATGCACCCAATCTGGTGAAGTCCGCTGCTTGAACGCCCGGAAGCCTTCGCATGCTTCCGGACCCAACATGCTCGTTTGCATGCCGATCCGGTCAAAGAGACCGAGGTAATTATCCAGGCTTGCCTTGACCAACCCGCGAGCCGCCGGAGCGGTCCGACAGCACTGCTCCAGTAGCTCTCTGGCGACCTTCAGCAGATCGTCATGAGGCACCACCCTGGTCACCAAGCCCCAATCCAACGCCTCATCGGCGCTCAGCGTGCGACCAGTGAACATTAGATCTCTGGTGCGCACCGGACCGATCAAGCGGGCGAGCACCTGGCTGTAATAGGTGTCGGCGATGCCGCGGAACAGCTCAGGCACGCGAAAAGTCGCGCGGTCACTTACCACAGCGAGATCACTGCACAGGGCAATCTGCAGGCCGCCACCCTGGCAAAGCCCGTTGACGGCCGAGACCACCGGTTTGGCCGATTGGCGCAGCGGGTCAAACGGCGTCACGTCCATGCCGAAGGTGGAGGCGAAGTCCATCCAGTCATCCTCACCCTGCTTGCCGAGGTCACCACCCGGCGCAAAGACGTCACCGGTACCGGTGATCAGAAGTCCGGCGAGGTCGGGATCCGCATTAACTTGACTGATCGCATACCGAATTCCGAAGTACATCGCGGGCGTCATGGCATTGCGCGCCTGCGGGCGATCGATCGTGCAGACCGCGACTGCACCAACACGTTCAAACGTCAGAAACGGTGTACCCAGCCAATCGCCGTCGGGTGGACGGGGACTGCCGTCGGCATCCTGAGACATGCGGGGCTCCTTCCGTGAGCTGGATACGTTGCCCTTCCAAAATAGATATATAGTTGTAGGATTCCAACCGCCGCGCCGATGCCTTGCCCGCAGTGCGGGTCACGTGGACCCGACCCGCTGAACCGGGCTGCAGGGATCGTCGGTCCGTGCAATCAGAAGCGAGGGCGCTTAATTGGCAAGCCTTCCGTTGGCCGTTGTGATCATGGCGCCGAGCCGATTAATGCGCTTGTCGGCCTCGCTGACGATGCGAGCTACCAGCTCGGCGCGGGTCGGGATGTCGTTGATGAGGCTCATCGGGGTGCTCACCCACCAGTTTCCGTTCGTGCGCGGTTGCCGGGCCAAGCAGTTCACGCCTCCATGATCAGTGGCAGTTCGCCGAGTTGAAACGCGTTGGCGGGGAACTTAATACAGGGGGTGTAATCCTTTGCTAGCGATATGTTTTTTGTCTTTTCGAGAATGGAATCAATCACCGCGGCCAGCTCGATACGCGCAAGATGTGATCCTAGGCACCGATGGGCGCCCCCGCCGAAGCCCCAGTGGCGGTGGATCTTTCCATCCATAACCAGATCGTTGGTCGACGTCCCGTCGCTGCTGTCACGATTGACGGCACCCACGCATAGTCGCACGGGTGTGCCAGCAGGCAAGGTCACGTCTCCAACCCTCACACTTTCCGTCGTGACCCTCAGGAGCATGGCGACCGTAGGCTCAAGGCGGACGATCTCTTCAACGAAAGGAACCGTATCTTCGGGGTTTTGGCGGATCCGGTCCTGAAGTCTCTTGTCTCGCGCCAACTCGAGCAAGGCAAAGCCGATAGTCGCTGTGACGGTGTCCAGGCCGGCTAATACGAATAGGTAGCAAAAGCCCATCAGTTCGGTGTCATCAAGGCGTTCCTCACCGGTCAGGAGCTGAGACAGCATCCCGTCGTTCGGTGATTTCCGGGTATCCTCCAGCGCCTGCTGCACGTAGGCAAATAATTCAAGAGCAGGAGTCAAGTCCGCTCCCTCGAGACTCGCTCGCTCGGTGAGGTTGATGACTGCGTCTTTCCATGCGATGAGCCGGTCTCGATCTTCGATCGGAAGCCCGAAGAGCGTGAGGAAAACCTGCGACGGATATGGGATCGCGATCGAGGAGATCGCATCGCACTGACCGCTTTGGACCGCAGCGTCAACGATCTCGGCCGCCTGTAACCGAAGCGACTTCAGCATTTCTTTGAGCGCGCCCGGGCTGAAGAAGGGCTGCAGAATCTTGCGGTAGCGGGTGTGCTCCGGGGGGTCGGTGCTCAGCGGCGGAAGCGGGACAGGACTGCCAAGTATCTCAAAGGCGTCCTTGGATGAAAACAGCTCTGGCCGACGAAGCGCGCCCAAGACGTCGTCCCGATGAGTCAGGTAATACCAGCCATCGATTAGGACAACACGCCCCATGCTCCGCAGATGGTCCCAGCCGATCTTCCGATCTGCAGCCATCGGCAACGATGCATAGCTGGTCTCAGGCACGTTGAGGATGGTGTTGCTGTTGAGCACCGTCTCAGATCCCATCCACTAAGGGGGCCAGACCGGCCCGATGCGGTAGGGGCGCGTGCCCCGGCCGACGCGCCGCCCGTGCGGGGCAGGTCTCCATCGACACGTCCAACCCGATCCTGTCCAACAGCCCGACTGCGCGGCACCGCAGGTCCAGCGGGCCTCAGCCCCTGATGACCAGCGTACTTGAACGTAGTTGTTAAAGTCTATACCCGGATATGCTGGGCCGCATGGACCGATCGCCGTTGCCGCCGGGCGAGAACCGAGAGCTGACGTGGCAGCCGGGGCGTCGATCCGAACGCACCCGGCGCAAATTGATCGATGCCGCCAAGCAAGTGTTTCTCGACCGTGGATTTCATGGTGCCCGAGCCGAAGACATTGCGGTCGCGGCAGGAATGTCGCGCGGAACGTTCTACATTTACTTTCCGTCCAAGAACGACATCTTCTTGGCCCTCGGCCGAGACTCAGCACAGGGCGGCTACAGCCTTCTGAACGCATTGAAAGACGTTCCCACGGAATGGAACCCCGCCGATCTGGTCGACCTGAGCGAAAAGCTTGTTGATTATTTCGACGAGTTCGGCGCGTTCATCCGGCTCTGGCGTCAAGTCAGCATGGCCGATGTCGAGTTGCGTCAGGAGGGCGCTCGATTCGAGCTGCGAATGGAGCGGCGGCTGGGCGTGGAGCTTGATCGCCTCCGTGGGCGGTCGCCCACGGATCCTGCCAGTTCGGGAGTCGCGTTCTTGGCTATTGCAGAAGGTCTGTGGTTTCGCAGCCGCTGGCTCGGTAACAACGGCAGCAACAGTCGCGATCAGCTTGTCGACACGATCAGGATCCTGGTCGCCGAACTCATCAACTGACGTAGCCGTCTGCATAACATCGGGACTATTGGCGGCGCGACCGTGCCCAGAAGGTCGATCCCCTTGTAACGAGGTTGCACCGCGCGGAAGCTCCCGCATCAGGTGTTCGGCCAGATCAGCGTCGCCAGCGGAGATTGCCTGCACGAGGTCAGGATGACATCTGTCGATTCGTCCACAACGAACGATCGTGCGCCCTGGACCGTTCCACACGCGTGCGAAGGACTTCGCTGAGGGTTCAAGCGTCATGGTCAGCATCGGATTGCCAGTCGTGGTCAGAATCTGGGTGTGAAGTTAATGGGCGGCACAAAGGCCACTGGGATTAATCGCGTCCCCGGCGGCACGTGCACCCTCGTCCACCGCAGCGGCGGAGAAATCGGTGGCGCTGGGCGGCCACCTTGCTGCCGCAGCTCCAAGAGCGATCGCGTGCGCGGGATCAGGGTCGGAGATGAACGAACCACCTCGCACACCGCGTGTGGTCTCGATCAGATGTTGACTCACGTGGTAAGTTCCTACCCCGAATAGTTGTGACAGCTCAGCCTTTGATGGCAGACGCTCGCCACGGCGATTATTTGCGCCCATCGCACCGATACCATCCACCGATGACCTGACCGACAACCGCTGGATCGGTTTCGGCGCGCTTAATCAGCTCGGCCGGAACGACTCCCAACGGGCGCCCCCGGAATGAAAAGTCGACATCCCGCGTTCGATCGGTCCATTCGGCACTATTTCATGGATCAGCGCGACAGAATGGCACAGCCCGCCGCGCCCGGCGCCCCATACAGGTGGGCGTATCCAACTGAAGGATCGCCGGGCACCTGCCTGTCTCCTGCGGAGCCTCGCAATTGGTGGACAATTTCATATACTTGCCGCAGCCCGGAGGCGGCCATTGGCTCACCATTGGCGATCAGTCCGCCGTCGGTATTGATCGGCAGCCGGCCGTCGATCTCGGTATCGCCGGCGGCGACAAGTTTCTCCTGATCGCCGTCGGCGCAGAATCCGTTCTCGGCCATGTGAATTATCTCGGAACCGGCGTCGGTGTCCTGCAACTGGATCACGTTGACCTCTTCTGGACCGATGCCGGCCTTTTCGAAGGCCGCCCGAGACGCTTCCTGCGTTGGTCCGTCCACTCGATCCAGCGGTAACGATGTGCACATCAATTCGAACGCGCCCACTCGGCGGGTCCGGAGTTCAGCCGCTCGCACATAGACGGGTGGCTGTGCAAACTTGTGGGCGAGCTGTGGCCGGGTCAGCACTACCGCCGCGGCCCCCTCGTCGGGCCCGCAAAACATGTATTGCCGCAGAGGATAGTTCAGCATGGGCGACGCTAGGATCTCCTCTTCGCCGAGCGCCTTTCGCCGCCACGCTTTTGGGTTCATCTCACCTATGCGCAGGTTCTTTGCCGCAACCCTGGCCAACGTCTGGTGCGATATCCCGAAATCATGCATGTACCGATTGATCTTCATGCCGAAGTAATGCGTCGTCAGGAACAATCCCGCTTCGCCGTACCAATCCGGGTGCCCAGAGGCCGCCGGATCAGCCGAGAATGTTTCCTTCCCACTCGGAATGTCGGTAGAACTTGCCCTCGCTCGGCGAGATCCGCCGGTAGAGCAAGTTGAACTTCCGACTCGCGAAGAGCCAAGATCCATCCACGAGTTTCAGTTGGTCGTCGAAGTAGCCATTGATGGTGAAGTCGTTGCCGTCGGTGTAGCGACCGCGCTCCTCGATGTAACATCTACCTACACCGACATCACCGTCGACCCGGACGATGTTTCCGAGTATTCCCTGGAACGCGAATGTCACGCTCTCACTCATATTTTCGAGTAATGCGAGGACGTTCTCGATCCCGGATACCTCCGAGATGCCGGGCGCTTGCCATCGGGCGTCAGGAGTCCAAAGTTTTCCAAGGGCGTCGAAGTCTCGGCTACTGATCGCATCGATGTAGCAGACTGGCAGCTCGTTCGGGTCCTTGGCAGTCGTGAATGTCATGTCACCTCGCCTTCGGCAGTCCCAGCCCGTGTTCGGCTATCAGGCCTCGCATGATCTCGCTGGTCCCCCCGTAGATGCTCGTCCCCGCCGAGTACTGATAGGAGTGACCTACGATGCCCGCGGCGTCTGCGTCAGTTCCGTCGTATGCACATAGCACGTTCGGCCCCAACATATCTGCGAGCGCGGTCGCATCTTCGATGAAGGTCTCTGCTGAGTAGAGTTTGGTTTCGGCACCAGCGACGTGCGCCTCTTGCCCGTTGGCCGCCAGCCAGATGGTGCGGTGGTGCAATAGCTGGGTGATCTCATTGTGTACCGCTGCCCGGGCTAGGCGCTCTCGGCTGGCGGGCAAGTCGATCAGGCGCCTGCCCTCTGTGTCGGTGTACCGCTGTGAGGCGGCAACGGCGCCCGACCACAGCCGTTGCGCCGCTCCGCAGAAGGACCCCGCCTGATGCTCCAGCCCCAGTGCGTGCCGCATTACGTCCCAGCCACGGTCGACCTGACCGATGCGGGCTTCGTCGGGGATTCGAACGCCGTCGTAGAAGACCGCGTTCGTTCGCTCGCCTGCGACCGTCAGGATGGGAGTCACCTGAATGCCAGGTGTATCCATCGGCACCATGAACACGGTCAAGCCGTTGTGTCGGACCGAATCGGGAGTCGTTCGTGCCAGCAGATAGCAATACTGCGCGATGTGGGCGAGTGTGGTGAACATCTTCTGCCCATCGATCACCCAGTCGCCGCCGTCCCGGCGTGCGCGCGTTGTCACCGCGGCCAGATCCGAACCGGCATGAGGTTCGGTGAGGCCGAGGCAGACAATCGCCTCCCCCGCAGCGATTTCGGGAAGGATTCGGCGCTGCAGATGGTCGGGGCCGAGATCCCTGATCACCGCGGCCGGCATCTGCGTGGTGTTGACACCGACCAGAGGGGCTTCGGCTCGGTACAACTCCTGAATGAGCAGGGCGTATGCGAAGTCGCCCAGACCGGCCCCGCCCATTTCGACAGGCCACGTGGGCAGAACCCAACGCTTTTGAGCCAGAGCACGGTTGAACTCCCAGTTGTGACCATCGCCAGTGCGTCGCTCATGCTCCCGCACTGCAGGTGTCAAGTGCTCATCCAGGAAGTCTTTGACTTCGCTCACGAGTTGGACGGCCGAGTCCGGCAAGGAGAATTCGATCATCGGACCGCCTCCAACTGTGGCAGCAGAGCGTCGGCGATAGCCGCGTACTGGTGCTTGGGGTCGCCCGCTATCACAGCCAGGAATTTCGCCCGGCGGTGATAGAGCTGGATGTCGCACTCCTCGGTCAAGCCCTGGCCGCCGTGCGTATGCAGGGCGTGCGCGACAGCCCTCATCGCAGCCTCCGCCGCCGACGCATATGCCATCAAAGCGAGAAGACCGGCCGAATCGAGTTGCTTCTGCGCGGCCCACTGAGACTTCCAGGACAGCAGCCGCACCCCATCGAGGGCCGTCAAGTCGTCAGCCAGAGGAAACGCGACCGCCTGAAATCGACCTATCGGAACACCGAATGCCGAACGTTCTTTTGCGAATTCGGCTGCCAGTTCGACCGCGCGCAGGCCCACGCCCACGAGCATGCTGGCGGCCAGACGCCTCCAATTCGTCACCATCTCTGTGTAGGCTGCGCGGGCCGCACTACCCTTCTGGAGAACCTCGATCCCGGTCGCCCGTTTCGGGGAAACTCTGTTGAGGGCGGCGCCCGCGAAGTTGCGCTGCACCGGATAGCAGTCCATTCCGGTCAACCACAACAGTTCATCGCCGAGCAGGCCGACTACACCATCCGCGACACCGGAATACTGAACGAGGACTTCGTGATCGGGGCTCTGCCACGGCGCTAAGGCCACCGCGATGACCGCTTCATCGGCTCGAGGGACGAGCGACTCTGCAGAAACCATCGACAACAGTCGGCGACCGACATAGGTTTCGATGAGTGGGACCGGTGCGAGGTGGCGACCGCAGATCTCCGCAACAAGTGCGACTGTGAGCAGCGGATCCGGCGCATCGTCGATGTCCTTGCCGACAACCCCGATCGCGGACAGCGACTTCCACAAGTCCGCGTCGAATCCACCGTCGACCTCGACGGCACGCACCCGACTGGTCGAACAGTCTTTCGTCAACAGCGCCCCGACCACGCGACAGAGGTCGCGTTGCTCGGATGACAACGAAAGATCCACGGCACAAATGTCCTTCCGCCACGCGTCGTTAGCCGACAGCGCCGCTTGGTAAGTGGTAACGGTCGGGGTCGTGTGAGCCTTGGTGGCTACGCGACAGCGGCACGCTCTGTCTTCAGTAGCCGCCGCGCGTTTCCCGCTAGATAAAGCGCTTGAGCAGTCGGCGATAACCCGGCCGCCGTCTTCACCATGTCCATCGGGGTGGCGGTTCCCTCCGCATGTGGAAAGTCGGAGCCCATGAGCACCCGTTCCGCACCAATCAGGTCCACGAGTGCGCCGACGTCGTCTTCCGGAAATGGAGAAACATAGATGTGTTCGCGGAAGATATCGCTCGGCCGTCCCTCGACGCGCCCACCGAGCCATGGGCCCGAGCGTCCCATGCCCTTCATCTTGTCCATGACCGAGAGAAGGTATCCCACCCAGCCGGAACCGTTTTCGACGCTCACAAGCCGTAGCCGCGGGAAGCGGCCGAACAGGTTGTGAAGAATGCAGGCTGCAAAGGTCTCCATGATGGGTCGGTCCCCATAGAACATCGCCCACTGCAACGCCGACTTCTCATGCGGTCGTGGCGTCGGGTTCTCCCCGAAATCCGTCGAGTAGAACTCGTTGTAGCCGGACTCCGACATATGGAATGCCACCGGCACTTCGGCCTCCTGGCACATCGCCCAGAACCGGTCATGGATCGGATCGGCGGGCGAGCGATGGTTCGCGTGGCCAGGTTTCATGACGACGACGCGAGCGCCTTCATCCAATACGCGGCTCAGCTCGGCGACGGCGAGCTCGGGATCGTGCAGGGAGACCATCGGTGCCGCGAGGAGCCTGTCGTCGCGCGCGTATCCCCAGTCGTCGGCGAGCCATCGATTGAAGGCCCGCAGGTTGGCGTACAGCGCCTCGGTGTCATGGCGCAGGTGATGCTCCCACAGCAGTCCGAGCGTCGGGTACAACGTCATTGCAGCGACACCCAACTCGTCCATCTTCGCGATCCGCGCTGCCCGGTCCCGCCATTCAGCGGCCATCGGCGCAAGCAGCCGCGCATCGTCCGGGGCGATCCCCTTCTTGATCGCCTGGAACCACTCTTTCAAAGACCCTGGGTTGAGCGCCTCTGTGAAGAACCCCGGATTAATCAGGTGCAGCTGTTGGCCACGCCACATCACTCGTTCATTGCCCGAGTCAGGATCTTCCACCGTAATCGCGCTATCACGGAACTTCGGATCGATATAGCGAGTGAAGCAGTCAGGCGGCTCGTAGTAGTGGGTGTCGGAATCGAAGATATCGACAGTCATGGCCTTGTCTCCGTTGCAGAGGTCTCGGTGGTTCACTGCAGGTCCCTCGTGGGAGTCGCAGCATCCGTTTAAACGATGCGGTGATGATCCAATGACATGGCGGGCCAGTCCTGCCAGCGCCTCGCACATGCACTTGATCGCCCGCAGCCGCCGCAATGGCTTCACCGTACTTTAACACTGATGTTAAAGTCAATATGTGCTTGGGTGCCGCCACCTTATGGTCGATGCCGCCCACTTGCGAAGCGGGTGTCGCAGCTGATTAGTATATAACTGTTTAGCGGATTAGCGGTGCGTGGCCAACGATGGCAACTCGAGGACAGCGAGGCCCTATGACCAACCGCCTTGACGGCAAAGTCGCGTTCATCACCGGAGCGGCCCGCGGCCAGGGCCGCGCGCACGCCGTCCGGATGGCGCAGGAAGGTGCCGACATCATCGCGGTCGACATTTGCGAAGACATCAAGTCGAACCCGTATCCGCTGGCGTCCCCTGAGGATCTGGACCAAACGGCCAAGCTGGTCAAGGACTGTGGCCGCCGCATCCTGGCGATCAAGGCCGACGTGCGCGAACGCGATCAGCTGCGCGCAGCCATCGAGGCGGGCCTTTCGGATTTCGGCCACCTCGATATCGTGGTCGCCAATGCCGGCATCCTTCCCATGGCGTTGGGAGAGCCGGAGGCGAGCGATTTCGTCGACGCAACCGATGTGGACTTGGTCGGTGTGATGAATGCGGTTGCCGTGTCGATTCCGCACCTCGCAGACGGATCGTCGATCATCGCGACGGGCTCAACTGCTGGCATGATGCCCGCCGCCACCACCAATTCGTCGAAGAGATGTCTCAGCACCTCGCGCCGCGTTTCATCCGGATCAACGCGATCCATCCCACCAACGTCAACACGCACCTCATCCACAACGAAGGCATGTACAAGCTGTTCCGTCCCGACCTGGAAAATCCGACACGTGAGGATGCCGAACCCGCGTTCACCTTCTTTCAGGCGATGCCAATCCCTTACATCGAACCCGAGGACGTCGCCAACCTCGCGGTGTTCCTTGCCAGCAACGAATCCCGCTACATCACCGGCCAGCAGATCCGCGTCGACGCCGGTTCCTATCTCAAGTTCCCGGCCGGTCCGCCATCATCCATGTGACGCGGCGAGGTCATAGACACGGGCGGCGCCGTATGAGCGCCTGGTGCGGTGCCGATTGTCGGTGTTTGAGGCGTGAGGTGTCCGAATCCATTTCTGAGGAAGGGTTTTTCGATGGGACGCATGACTGGCAAGGTCATTCTGGTCACCGGCGCTGCACGCGGTATGGGACGCAGCCACGCCGTGCGGTTGGCGCAGGAGGGGGCCGACCTCATCCTGGTTGACATCTGCGCCCCGATCGAGGGGCTGACCTATGCGATGAGCACGCCGCAGGATTTGCAGACCACGGCCAAGGAAGTGCAGGCGTTAGGCCAGCGAGTGCACGCCGCTCACGCCGATGTGCGAGACCGCACGATGTTGCAGGACGTTG
Organism: Mycobacterium paraseoulense; assembly: GCF_010731655.1. Classification (NCBI taxonomy): domain Bacteria; kingdom Bacillati; phylum Actinomycetota; class Actinomycetes; order Mycobacteriales; family Mycobacteriaceae; genus Mycobacterium; species Mycobacterium paraseoulense. The sequence continues at coordinate 1,605,259 of NZ_AP022619.1, forward strand.
TCAATGCCGGCGTCGATCAGCTTGGCGGTTTGCACGGAGCGGTGTCCAACGCCGGAGTATTGACCAGCGGGACCTGGGATATGGTGACCGACGAAGATTGGCGGATCGTGTTGGACGTCAATCTGATTGGTACCTGGAATACGTGCCTGGCCGCGATCCCGCATTTGATGGAACGAGGAGGCAGCCTGGTCAACATCAGTTCGGCCGCCGGTATCAAAGGGACACCGCTGCAACTTCCGTACACCGCGAGCAAGCACGGCGTGGTCGGCTTGACCATGGCGTTGGCCAACGAATTGGCGGCTCACTCGATTCGGGTGAACACCGTGCATCCCACCGGCGTACCCACAGGTATGGAAGCACTGGAGTTGTTGGACTTGCTGGCCAACACGCGCCAGGATCTCGCGCCGATCTTCCACAACGCGATGCCCGTTGACGTGGTCGAGCCCGTCGACATCAGTAACGCGGTGCTCTATCTGCTCTCCGACGAAGCCCGCTTCGTCACCGGCACTCAACTGAAAGTCGATGCCGGAGTGACGATTCGCTGAACCGCCACCGCCGAGAGGCACTAGAGGACGCTGAAGAAGCGCACAATTCACTGCGGCACAGGCAATATCGGCATACCCGGCTTAAAAGGTGAACACCGCGGCTGGCTATTACCCGGCCGCCGACGCCTGCGCGATGAATGTCATAAACACCGTATCGGCCGTCGGCGAAGCGTCTCCGGATTGCTCCGCCCAGCAGGAACCTACAATACGACCGACTTGATCTTGAGGTCGATGATCTGCTCTTCGTCGTATCCGAGTTCGGCAAGTACTTCATCGGTGTGCTCACCGTGTCCCGGGGCACACCTGAGTGACAACGGCGTCTCATCGAACTGAACCGGACTGCCGGCCAACGCGAATTCATTGCCGTTGGTATCAGTAGTGCGGGGCAGGTATCCGTTAGCAATCACCTGGGGGTCGTCGTGGATCTCGCGCGCGGTGCGCATCACGTCCCATACGCCCTCGAAATCTGCAAAGACGTTCTCCCAGTGCGCTAAGTCCGCGGCTGCAAACGTCGACCGCAGCTCGGCGATGCACTCCTTGCGATTCTCGAAACGCACGGGCGCAGTGGCGAACCGCTCGTCCGAAATCAAATCCGTGCGATCCAAGCGCGTACAGAAATCAGACCAGAACCGATCGGCCTGAAGAAGTACAAACGCGATGAACCGGCCGTCGCGGGTCTTATAGAGGTTGACACCCGGGTTGGGCATCTCCTCGAGCTGGAACCTGGGAACGTCCTGACCGGTGACCCCCGCGCCGACGATGTTGGGTCCCAGTTGCCAGACGGCAGCGCTGAGCAGTGAGACGTCGACAATAGACGGTTCACCCGTCCGCTCGCGCTTCACCAACGCTCCGGCGATGCCTGCGGCGATTGTCAAGCCGCCATACACGTCACCAAAGGCCGGCAGCTGAAGCGGCGGATAGGACCCGTCGCCGGCGGCGTATCCCATTCCGATCCCTCCGCGCGCCCAATACGACGCAAAGTCATATCCGCCCCGGGTGGCTTCGTCTCCCTTGATGCCGTACCCGTGACCGCGGGCATAGATGATCTTGGGGTTGCGCGCACGCACCTGATCCACGTCGATTCCCATGCGCCGCCGCGAGTCCGGCAGCAGGTTGGTGAGAAACACGTCGGCTGTCTCAATCAACGTCATCAACACCTCGCGGCCCTCCGGACTGGAAGTGTCCAGACCGATGCTGCGTTTTCCGCGGTTCGGCTGTTCAATGAAGTGGTTGACGCCGCCCGCTCCGGCGACGACTCCGGAATTGATCAATCCGCGCTGCGGATCACCGGTCTCGGGATGTTCGATCTTGATGACATCGGCGCCCCAATCGGCGAGCACGGCGCCAGCGGCCGGAACGAACGTCCATGCGGCGAGCTCGACGACGCGAATGCCGCTCAGCACACCAGTCATGCGCCGGTGTATCCAATCGTCTTGGTCTGCAGATGCTGCTCGAAGCCTTCGTGACCGTTTTGCCTGCCGAGCCCACTCATCTTGTAACCGCCGAACGGAGCGTCGGCGCCGTAGAACATGGCGCCGTTGAGGTTCAACGTGCCGGTGCGGATTCGCCCGGCCACCGCCATAGCTCGATCAGGCGAGCCCATCACCGCACCCGACAAACCATAGGTCGAGTTGTTCGCCAGCTCGACCAGACCATCGTCGCCGCCGTCATAGGGCGTGATCGTGATCACCGGCCCGAAGATCTCCTCCTGGAACAGACGGTGGCGTGCGTCCACATCGGCGAACACAGTCGGCGCCACAAAGTACCCGCGGTCCAGCCCGTCGGGCCTTCCGCCTCCGACCGTCACCCGCCCCCCTTGCTGCTTGCCGATCTCGATGTAATTCAACACGCGCTCATGCTGCTTGGCCGACACCACAGGACCGCAAAACGTCGCAGGATCGGTTGGGTCTCCGACGGGAACCGCCGCAAAAGTCGCGGTGGCGACCTCGACCGCCTGGTCATAAACCTGCCGCGGAACCAGCATTCGCGTAGTCAGCCCGCAGCCTTGGCCGGAATGGATCAGCGCTCCCATACAACCCGGCAGGACCGCCTCCATGTCAGCGTCATCGAGCACCATGTACGCCGACTTCCCGCCGAGCTCGAGCAAGGTGCGCTTCATGGTGTCAGCGGACAGACTTTGAATCAGCTTGCCCACAGCCGTCGAGCCAGTGAAAGAAACCATATCGACGCGCGGATCGGTGGCGAGCAGCTGAGCCACGCCATTGTCAGACGTCGCGACGACATTGAATACACCCGCCGGGATGTCGGTCTTCTCCGCGACGATACGACCCCACCGCAGCCCACTCCATGGCGTCTCGATCGCGGGCTTGAGCACCATCGTGTTGCCCGTGGCCAGGACCTGCGCCACCTTGTTGCTGATGATCTCAAACGGGAAATTCCACGGCGTGATAGCACCGACGACACCGACCGCTTCCTTGACAACCTTACGGTGATACGGTGAGCCCAACAGCGCACCGTCGGGAAGTGCCCGCTCCCAAGCAAACTCGGAGATGTACCGGGCGGGCCACCCAACGGCGTCAGCGATCGGCCACTCCAGCTGCGCAATATATGTCGACGACAGCGGCGCACCGACCTCGGCGATCAACTCGGCGCGGATGTACTCCTTCTCCTCCTGAAGGGCATTGTGAAGTTGCATCAAGCAGTGCTGACGAAACTCGCGATTCGTCGACCAATCGGTACTATCGAAGGCGCGCCGCGCTGCGGCGACCGCTACCTCCATATCCTCTGCGCCGGCGTCGGTGGCGACGCCCAGCACCTCTTCGGTCGCAGGGTTGATGTTGTCGGCCGTCCTACCGGACACCGAGTCGCGTAGCTCGCCGTCAATGTAGAGACGACTCTCTGGGTTGAATTTGACCGACGACGTTGAAACTGGCGAAGCCGTCATGAAGACATCCTCTCGCTGGAAGTGGCGCCGCACATGAGTGTAGCCGTTAATAGATAACTATTTATCTGATTCGTGACCCGGGGGCGCATTCGCCGGACATCGGAAGCCGATTGTGAGGAATGGCCGCCGTACTCACATGCATCGTCGCCGTCTGACGGGCTTGGACAGACTTCTCCCGGCATCCGATGACGTACGTCAATGCCCTACCGTCACTGACGACGGGCGACGTCAATTGTGCGGTTGGACGGAGTTTCGTCCCGTCTCAATTGACCGCTACGGATTTCATGTTCAGGAATTCGTAGATGCCGTCGCGGCCACCCTCCTTGCCGAAACCGCTGACGCCAACGCCTCCGAACGGCTGGTTGGCGGCGAGGTTGAGAGCACCATTGATCAGCACTTCACCGGTTCTGATGCCCTCCGCGATCACGTGGGCACGCCGGAGATCCTTGGTGTGAACGTAGCCCGAAAGGCCATACCGGCTGTTGTTGGCGATCGCGATGGCTTCCTCATCGGTATCGAAGACTGAGATCGCCAGGACCGGACCGAACACCTCGTTTTGCGCAAGAGCCGAGTCAGGGTCGACGTCGGCAAACACCGTCGGCTGCAGGTAGTAGCCGCCGAGTCCCGGTCGGTTCAGTGGACCACCGCCGGTGATGAGCCGCGCGCCGTCGCGCTTGGCTTGCTCGATCACTGCGAGGATTCGATCGAAGGATGGACGACTCACCACCGGGCCCGACATCGTTTCGGGCGCCATGGGATCCCCGACGACGATAGACTCCGCGAGGGTCTTGGCCCGCTTGATGACCTCATCGTAGATCGTCCGGTTGGCCAGCATTCGCGTTGGGAACGAGCAACCTTGGCCGCTGAGCAGCCCAATACCCATCATCACCCCGTGGCTGCACGCGCTGTCGAGGTCGGCGTCGTCGAGAATGATGTTGGCCGACTTGCCGCCGAGTTCGAGCACCGTCGGCGTCACGTTCTCGGCACAGGCGTGCAGGATTTTGCGCGCCGTGTCCGGCCCACCGGTGAAACTCACCTTCCGAACGAGGGGGTGCGAGGCCAGGGCACCGCCGGCCTCCGCCGTGCCTGGCAGAACCTGTACCACCCCCGGCGGGAAGCCGGCGCACGAAATGAGCTCTGCGAATAGCTCGCCGGTGTACGGGGTCAGCTCGGACGGTTTGACCACCACCGTGTTGCCGGCCGCGAGCGCGGCGGGAACCTTCATGGCCAGCGACATCAGTGGACCGTTCCAGGTGATGATCGCCCCAATCACGCCGAGGGGCTGCGGCAGTGTGTAGGAGAACACGCCGTCCGGACCATAGGTACCGGTCACCTGTCCGTCGATCTTGCCCGGCCAGCCCGCGTAGTAGCGAATCCACTCCACTACCTTGCCGACCATCGTCGTCGCGATCATTATCGGCGACCCGTTCTCCCGGGCGCTCAACTCCCCGAACTTGGCGGCGTTGGCCTCCACGAGGTCAGCGAGCTTGAACAGCAACGCCTGGCGCTGAGCCGGAGCCGTATTCCGCCAGCTCGCGAAAGCCCTATCGGCTATCGCCACTGCCTCATCGACCTCGGCCGCACCGGCCAGCGGGATCGTGCTGCCCACCAGACCTGTAGCCGGGTTGATGTGATCATGGGTTCCGCCGGAGCCTTGGGTGCGCCGCTCCCCGCCAATCCACAGCCCGACAGCGCGTGTGTCCGACTCGGTTGTCGTCATATCTTCTCCGTTAGCGAGGTCAGTTGACCGGAAGCGGCGTTGGGTAGATGCCTGATTCCACATAGGTGCGTACGTCCGTGATGGGGATAACGCCTTCGGGTGTGGCGATCGTCCCGTTGGCTCGGCACGCCAGCCCATAGTAGGAGATACTCGCCTTGGCCTGGCAGTACGTGTACATGAATCGGCCGTAGGCCTCGATGACCACTGCGACCACACTGTCGTCGGACTTCATCGTCAGCGACACCTTCGACGGGATCGACTGTCCCGTGCGGGGATCCGTCCAGTAGTCGAGCTCGGTGACCTCGATCTGACCCTCGCCGAAGTGGCTGTGCTCGTTGCCGATGCTGGTGTGCCCGAACGTCACACCGGTGGCTTCCTTGATGTAGCTGAAGACCCGGAATTCCTCGTCGAGGAGCCATATCCAATAGTGGCGCGACTTCCGCATGGCGCTCGCACCGTGCACCCACTGGTCGCCGATGATGACCTTCTCGTGCATCCCGATCCCGCGCTGCAGTGCGTAGGTGTGCCCACCTGAGGAGACCGAGCCCTCCACCCACAGCGGCTGTTCAATCCCGGCAATACCGTTTGTCTGCAAGTCGGAGAATGCTCCCAGGAAGCGAGACGCGTCGCAGAGACCACCCATCGTCACATCGAAGTCGACGCCGGCATGCTCACCCTTGATAGTCCAGTAGGGTACGTCAGCCGTGGTGACAAGATCACCTTCCGTCCAGACCACCTTGTCGCCGTCGCGTATGACCTCGAGTGGCTGTGGCCGAACTGGGTCCGAACGCACGCCAATGTAGTCGTTATCGTCAATTCCTTTGTACCGCTGAGATTTCGGCAACGCCATGAAGTTCGTCTGTCGCAACGTAGCCGGCCTTCCACCCCACGCTTCGCCGTCGACATTGAAAGTCAAGCTGACCGCGAAGACGTCGTGATCGTCCGTCTCACCGGTAATCAGAAACGCGTTGTCCTCCAGCAGATGCTTACCCGTGAAGTGTGGCTCACCCAACTGGTCTCGATAACTGAGCGCCTCCTCCGGAGTCACGTCGCTGATGGCAGCTCGCTGAACGGTCGTCACAAGTGTCTCCTCGTTGTGTGTACTGCGGGAAGGGATCCTTCGGTCCAGCAGACCGTTGTCAGCCGACCGTGAATCCGGCATCGGCGGGCAGCTGTATTCCGGTCACATACTTGGCTGCGTCGCTGAGTAACCAATCCACGAGCTCAACCCTGTCCACAAGCCACACCAGTGATGAAGGCAACTTCGCCTTCCAAGCCTGTAGCCATCGCTGTGAACGCCTTCTGCTTGCCGCTGGGTTCGGTGACGTACGTCACGGTAAGCGACGCAGAGCAGAAAGTCAACCATTGGTTGTATATTTCGCCAAAGGCGAATGCCAGCATCCAATCTGCATCGAGTTGGATTGCCAATCAACGGTATTCACGACGGAGGCAGGTCCACAGGGCCGCCGAACATGTAAGCCACGCCATGGAATCAAGGGCGTTTGCGCCGCGTGGAGGTCGCCGCTCCCTCGGCTTCTTCGAAACTTAGACCCCACATCGCGAAGGTAGATTTCAAGATGACCTCGAACATCTCTGCTCTAGTGGGAACCCTGTCGTCGCTCGCATAGGTGTAGGGAAGGAAGTTGGCAGTCACACCGATGGTCAGCAACATCACCCGAATATTCAGTCCGGGTCGCGCAGGGGCGAAATCGCTGCCCGCCAAATATGCCTCCAGCGGGTTGACCATGGCTTCTAACGTGGCATCGATTCGCCGTCGAACGTTCTGAACCTCTTCATCGTTCGTCGATTCGGCAATGAGGCGGCCCATCGCCTGCGCGATCGCGCTCTCGTCCGTCAGGAAGTCGAAGAACGCCAGGACGAATCGCCGCAGATGCTCCTCTTCGCTACCACGACTCTGCGCCACGTCAGTCAGCCAGCGGCGGTGTAGCTCGTCCACTGCGTCTAGCAACGGGTTTAGGACCGCCTCGACGAACAGATTTCCTTTCGACTCAAAGTATCGGAAAATCAGGTCGTGTGACACTCCGGCCCGCTCCGCGATCTCGCGGGTGGTGGTGCGATATCCCTGTTCGGCGAACAGCTCGCGCGCCGCATCACGTATCAATCCGGGCGCAGACCCTCGGCGTGCCCGCGGTTTCCGCTCAATCGCCATAAGATACGGACTCTATCGGCAAGGCCGCCGATTGGACGCGCCGACGTGCGGGCCGCCCCGGCGCAGCGGCGCCGTTGCTAACCCTCGTTGATCGACAAAGGGCCGTCGGCGCCACGATTGCCGCGCAGGCTGCCGTACTCACCGGGCTTGGGCTGGAAAGTCTGGGCCCAAGTGCGCATCATGCGGAACAGCTTGGCCTCCTGCGTCTGCAGCGACGGCGGCTCGATGAACCGCTGGTGCTGCCAGATCGCGAGATCTTCGGGGAAGACCGATTCGATGGCCTTGATCCTTGCGGAGCGTTCATCGTCGCTTTCACCATCGACCTTCTCGACGAACAGCGTCTGGCGCAGCGTCGAGGTCTGGGCATCCACCGGCGTAACTGATATCACCGAATGCGTGTTGTCGCGTCCGGAGAACCGCGTGAACGCCATCCCGATACCCCACTGTTTGAGCGTCACCGTGTCCTCCCGCCGAGGACCGTCGACCTTGCGCTTACCCCGGGAGTGCACACGCAGCTTGGTCATGAAGGAGGCGTCGGTGACTTGGAAATCCACCAGCGTGGGGAGATCGCGGGTGTGGTGCACGTAGCGGAAATGGATGGGATCGACGATGTTCTCGGCGACGACTCGTGGTTCGATGGGCAACTCGCCGTATCCGAAGGCACTGCCTGCGGTTGCCACGTCCCAAAACTCACCTGTGGGGTACTCATCGCGCAGATCTTCGAACAGATCCGGTACCGACCACGCCGGCGGTTGACCCGCCACGTCGTGCCACAGGTAGATGATGCCGTTGCGCTCGCACACGGGCCACGGCTCGATACGCCGTTTACTCGTCCGTCCTTCCGGTACCGCCACGTTCCGCCCGTCCGGTCCCCACGTCCACCCGTGGAACGGGCACACGATGCAATCGTCGACCACCCTGCCGCCGTAACCCAGATGCGCGCCGAGGTGCTGGCAGGCCGCCTCCAGACAGCCCAACTCCCCGCCGATCTTCCGGTAGAGGACGAGCTCCTGACCGAACACCTTGCGCGGTTTGATATCGCCGGATGCGAGTTCGTGCGACCAGCCAACCACGAACCAACCGCTCGGGGCCATCCACGCCGGGATCCGCACCTCCGATTCGATGTCGGTCACGGTGATCGGTTTACGCACAACAAGCCACCTCTCAAGCGCCTAGATGCTTGAACGTTACGATACTTAGACATATATGTCAAGTATTTCTGATGAGCGCCCTGACCATCGCGGTGGCGGTGGCGTGCGCCGAATGTCGGCTGGCTCCAGGAGCATCCACGACCGAGGAGAACCACAGCGACTCGAGCATCGCTTCGAATGCCAGGCCCTGGGAGACGGGATCGCCGAGCGAGCTTCCGCGGATGCGGTCGATGTTTCGGCCGATGCGGGTCGCCCACCGCCGTTGCGCCTTCCAGCCGGACTGCTGCAACGTGGGATCGGCAAATGCCGCCTGCCGCCATACCGTGGCGAACGCGCCGAAATCGTCGAAGTATGAAAAGAACTCCTCCACGAAAGACGCGAGGTCACGATCATCAGGCTGCTGGGGCAGCGCATCGAACGCCTCGAGGACGAGGCTCAGCTGCTCGACGGACCGCTCAGCGACCGCCAGAAACGCATCTCGTTTGGTCGCGAAGTAGACGTAAAAGGTTGGACGGGAAACACCTGCTCGTTTTGTGATCTGCTCGACCCGGGTGGTCGCATAGCCCAATTCCTGGAAAGTCAGGCGAGCTCCTTCGAGGATCTGCTCCCGAGTCCGATCCGTCTTGGCCCCTGCCGCCCACGGCGGCGTGCGTTCGCGTGGCTTCATCGCCATGAGTGAAGCACACGCCGCGCCGGTCCAGGAGCCGTCGCACATGTCTTCGAAAGTATGGAGCTCAACAGCTATTCAGGTACTCGTGCCGCAGCCCGATTCAATCCAACTCACCGACGCTCCTCAGTACATTGCGACCGCCTTCGTCGGCGGTCGCAATGTGCGAAGGATCCGCTACTGGTTGGGCGCGTTAGTCGCCGGAGTTCACCCGTACCATGCCCTCCAAACCATCTCCGCGGTTGCCCTTTTCATGGTGGGAAAGGGCCTTGATGGAGACGTCGTGGCCTTCGGCGGCTTTGCGTAGTGCGCCGATGGTGGCTTGTTCGCGGCTGATGTGGGTGAACGGGTCCCAGTGATACCAGCGCATGGCGTTTTCGAAGGTCATCTTGTTCACCTCGTCATCGGGCACATTGTTCTTTTCGAGCACCTCGTGGAGTTGCTCCGGGGCGCCGGGCCACATGCTGTCCGAATGCGGATAGTCGGCCTCCCAGCAGATGTTGTCGATACCGATCTGACTGCGCAGCGCCACCCCCACCGGATCGGAGATGAAGCATGTCAGGAAGTGCTCCCGGAACACCTCCGAGGGCTTCTTCCCGCCGAAGTCTTGGCCTGTCCACGTCGAGTGCATCTCATAGGTGCGATCAGCACGCTCCAAGAAATATGGAATCCAGCCGGTGCCGCCTTCGGACAGGGCGATCTTGAGGTTGGGGTACTTCTTGATCGGCTTGGACCACAACAGATCCGCCGCGGCCTGCACGATGTTCATCGGCTGCAGCGTGATCATCACATCTATCGGCGCATCCGGGGCGGTGATCGCCAGCCGTCCCGACGAGCCGATGTGCACGTTCATCACCGTGTCAGTGTCCACCAGCGCCTCCCACAACGGCGTCCAGTAATCGTCGTGGAACGACGGATAGCCCATCGCGGCCGGGTTTTCGGTGAACGTCAACGCGTGCACGCCCCGCTCGGCATTGCGCCGCACCTCCTTGGCGCAGGCCTCAGCATCCCAAATGACCGGCAAACACATCGGAATGAACCGCGCCGGATACGCCCCGCACCACTCCTGGACATGCCAATCGTTGTAAGCCTGCAGGAGTGCGAGAGAAAACTCTGGATCCTCTGTGGCGAACAACCGCCCCGCGAAGCCGGGAAACGACGGAAAGCAGATCGACCCCAGAATGCCACCGGCGTTCATGTCCTTGACCCGCTCGTCGACCTGCCAGCAGCCGGGCCGGATTTCGTCGAGCCCGGCCGGCTCGATGCCGTACTCTTCCTTCGGCCGACCGGCCACGGCGTTCAACGCGACGTTGGGGATCACCACATCGCGGAACTGCCAGGTATCCGAGCCATCAGGGTTGTGCACCAGCCGTGGTGCCTCAGCGAGGTACTTCTTCGGCAGATGGTTCCTGAACATGTCCGGCGGCTCGACAACGTGATCATCAACGCTGATCAGGATCATGTCGTCCTTGTTCACTATGCCGACCTTCCTTCAGTTTCAAACGGTGTAGGCACCAGTCTACCGCGCCAACAAGGCATATAATTATATGATTACGCATTCGGTTGTCCGGAGGGCCGATGCCGTCATCCTCAACCCCAATCAACGTCGGGCTATATTTCGATCTCCGCAATCCACCTCGGCGGCGGCAGGAGCCTGCGCGATTGCACGCCTTCCCACTGGAGCTGGGCGAGGAAGCCGAACAGCTGGGCGCGCATTCGGTCTGGGTCACCGAGCACCACCAATTCGACGACGGCCACCTCGGCTCGCCGTTGTCGTTCGGGGTTTCTGAGCTATTTCTGTTGTGAGAAACCACAATCCATGGCTTCGAAGGTGCGGGCGATGATCGGCGACTCTCCCACCCAGACGGTGTTCTTCTGGGCGTCGCAGGGCGGGATGTCCGAGAAGTGGGCGCTACGGCATGTGCAGACGATCTGCGCGAAGCTCGCACCTTTGCTGAAAGGTCAAGCGACGCCCAGACCACGCAGTACGAAGCCCAGCAGGTGTTCGACCTCGTCGGCGGCCTCTAGTGTCGACTTCTGATGGAACCGGTCGAGGAGCGCAGCCTCGAAAGCCGCCCGTATCGACCGAGCATCCACCTCCGGAGTGCACACGGTGAAGATCCCGTCGGCTTTACCTCGGTGCAGGATCGCAGCGATTGACGCTCGATCGGCCGCCATGACGATTTCGAGTTCGCGGGCATAACCCGGAGTGCGCCGCAGCTCCTCGGAGTAGAAAATGGCCACCCTCTTGCGCTTTCGCGGATTCGACACCAGCTCGAACATATGCGTCATCCACGACCGCAGGGCCTCAACGGGGGTTTGGGCGCGCGCCACAACCTCGCGCAGCTGCGCCTGCACCGCCTCGCGATCCCTACGGAACATTTCCAACACAAGATCGTGTTTCGTGCTGAAGTTCCGGTAGAAGGCCCGCGTCCCTAGACCAGCTTCATCGAGTATCTCAGTGATGGATGCCGAGGCGTCGGAGTTGCGATCCAGACACCGGTAGGCAGCGTCGATGATGTGCTGCCGCTCCGATGAGCGATTGATCGTCCGAGTCTCAGCCACAATGAATTACACCGGCATCCTGCCACTTCGCGATTGTCGCGTCATCGTAGCCGAACTCCCGTAGCACCGGGACGGTGTGCTGGCCGGCCAGGCATCCGCCAGGCGCCCTGACCTCCGACCGACTGAACCGGACCAATGGCGAAAATCGCAGGTGCTCGTCGAAGACGGGGCTGACGGCAGACACGGTGTATTCCGCCGCCAACTGCGGATCGGTCTGAATGAGCCGTGCCGGAGCGCCCTCGTAGAGTTCCACGCACCCAAGACCCGCCGCACCGAGATGCCTTTCCCAGAACACGGCCGGCTCCTTGCTGAAGACAGCCTCGAGCCGTCCGGCCAAGTCATCGTCGTTGGCCGCACGAGCGCCCGGTGTGGCGAAGCGCTCCTCGTCGAGTTCGGTGAAGTCGCGTAGCGCCTCGACTAGTGCCGTCCATTCCTTCGGCTGCGGCGCGGCCAGGAAAACGTGTCCCTCGCTGGCGTCATAGATTCGGTACAGCGCCGACAGACCGTTGCCGCCGGGCAAGGGCACCGCGGCCGCTGGCGCATCCTCGTAATCGACAAGCCAATCGGTCAGCACATGAGTAACGGTGGCTAGCATCGAGGTCCGCAGTTCGTGGAGCGGTCGGCCCCGGTCACGGCCGACGAGCGCGGTAAGGATCGCCGACGCCACGCTCAGCGCCGCCAAACCGTCGCTTTGCAACTCCGCTGAGGTACCGGCCGTCGTGATACGGGGCACCTGGTGCATCACTTCATCGAGGGATGACGTCGCACACTCGGCATCGGGTGTGTTGGTCAACGCCACCCCGCCCGCTGCGCTGATACTGGGCGCGTAGGCTGGCCGGCTTCCGTAGGGCCCGTCGACTCCGTAGCCCGGTGCCGAGACGTAGATAAGGTCCGGATTGATGGCGCGCAACGCCTCTACGCCGATACCCAGTCGATCTGCCACGCCGGCCCGCATGGACTGCAGCACAACGTCGGCCGACGCGACGAGCCGGTGAGCAACCGCGCGTCCCTCGTCGGTGTGCAGATCGACCTGGATGCTTTCCTTGCCTTGCATCACCTTGGCACCAGCCGCTTCGGGAAACTGCAGAAGGCTCCGGATGTTGTCGCCACCCATGTTCTCGAACTTGATGACGCGGGCGCCCAGGTCGGCAAGCACGCTGGATGCGTAAGGCGCGGCGAACATCTCGCCGAACTCGAGAATCGTAGTCCCGGTCAATGGCGGTGTCGATCGTCCCTTCTCGCCGGGATCGGCGACCGCAGCGTCAGCAGACCACTTACCTTGGCGGTCACCCAACAGAGGCGCGGGCGACGGCTGGCGCAAGAGGCCAGCCGATGTGTGAATCAGCGTGGAGGGTTGGCGGACGGGACCAACCTCGGGATCCTCCACGACGATCGATCGCCTGTCGTGAACCAGCTGGGGGTGATCGAAAACCTGTGGACCGGAGCGGAACAACTCCGCGCACAGATTGGGATTGTCGTCGAAGATTCGTTGCCATTCGACGAGGGTGCGCTCACCCACCTTGGCGAGCATCATCGACCAGAACTCGCGATACAGCTCCGGGCTCTCAAGTACGGGGAAGCCTTTCCACTTCGCGTCTGCGAGAAGCTCCATCATGCCCAGCTCGGTCAACATCGCGGTGAACAGGTGGGGTTGAACCTGGGCGAACTGCAACCAGTGACCGTCCTTGGTCGGCGCCGACAACAGCGCGAGCAGCATCGGGCTCTGCGGGGTCCCCTGTTCGGTCCAAGCCTCCACACTGTTGTACGCCTCCGGCCAGCGAATGCCGACGAGTTCCCCGAACCAGGTCCACGCGTCGATCGCATGTACACCACGCAGGAGGTCGGCGTCGACGATCTGACCGAGTCCGCTGCGATCCCGCTCGTGCAGCGCCGCGAGAATGCCTTGCACTGCAATGTGTGCAGCGGCGTAACTCCCATACGGGACTGCGACATACGACGGACGCGGAGGTTGAGCCATCCGGCGCACCGCATGCGACAGACCCGCCTTGGCGAGCACAAGCCCCTCGTAGCCCTTGAGGTCGCGCCAGGGACCGCTGCGCCCCCAACCGGTGATATGCGCGATCACCAAACGGGGATAACGCGCCAGCAGAGCATTCGAGTCAATGCCCAGATCGATGAGTGCGGCGGGACTGAACGTCGTGACCAAGACGTCGGCACCGCGCAGGGTCTCATCTAGTTCGGTCGGGCCTTCGGCCGACTTGAGATCGAGGACCCGGCTACTCTTGCCGCGCCCGAACGCCGGCCAGCCGCGCAATGCGCGCACCGGACTTCCGCCGGGCGCCTCGACCATCAGAACATCCGCACCGGAATCCGCCAGGAACTGCGTGCAGAACGCGCCAGGCAGCGTGGTGGACAGGTCGACGATGCGGATGCCGGCTAGCGGTGTCGTCGCTTCGGGGGCGGCCTGGTCGCCGACGGGAGAGGACATTTGATGCAACTCCTTCGAAAAGTCTATTTTCGCCGCTGCCACGATAGGTGTCTGGAGTGACGCGGATTGCAGCTTAGCTTCTCGCAGCCCGCGAGTTCAACACAGTTTTTCGCGCATCGGCGTTGACGCATAGCACCCGGGCGTCCTAACCTTCTTATGAAAAACAATTTTTCGGACCGTGCACGGTTGGAGGACCGCGTGACCAAGATCTGGGCGAATTCCGGTGACTCGCACTTTCTGGAGCCCGACGACCTCTGGCAGTCCCGGCTGCCGAAGCGGCTGGCCGAGTTGTGCCCGCGCTCGGAAAAGGATTCCGACGGTGAGTACGAGACCGTCTACGTCGACGGTCAGATCTTCCGGCGCAAGCTCCCATCGTCGGCGATGGTCGCCTTCGCCGAGCTGAGCTCGAAGCCGCAGGGGGTGCGAGATGCCCGTGCGCGGCTCGGCGACCTGGACGCCGAAGGCGTCTGGGGGGAGGTCATCTTCCCCTCACTGGGAATGTGGGGTTCGACGTTCCGCACGCCGGAGTTGCTCAAGGCGTGCATGCGGGCCAGCAATGAGTGGGCGCTTGAGGAGATTGCGGCGGTCTCGCCCCGGTATGTGGTGACCGCGCAGGTGTCGACCCTGGTCGTCGAGGACGCCATCGAGGAGTTGCAGTGGGCGGCCGACAAGTCCTACAAGGCGGTGTTTCTGCCGACGATGCCGCACCCTAGTGCTCCGGACTGGCACCGTAAGGAATGGGAGCCGTTCTGGGCCGCCGCCGAAGAGGCCGGCGTGGTGATCGCCTTCCACATCGGCACCGATCCGGTGCCCGTCGAGGCCGGTAACAGTGCGAGCGGCGGCGCAGGTCAGGTGTACCGCGGTCCGGGTGGGGCGATCATGAACTACGCGGAGACGACGTTCTCCGGGCAGCGGGCCGCCATGAAGATGGTGGCCTCGGGTGCGCTGGACCGGCATCCGAATTTGAAGGTGCTGATTTCCGAGGGCGGCGCGACGTGGGTTCCGTTCCTGGGTGACCGCTTGGTCGAGGGGTATCGCCAACACCATATCGCGGTGCGGCCCAAGCTCAGCCGCAGCCCGAAGGAGATTCTCTACAGCCAGGTCTATGCATCGTTTCAGCACGATGAAACCGCGGTCGCTGCCTTTGAGCACATGGGGTACCGCAATGTCATGTTCGGTAGCGACTATCCCCACATGGAGGGCACGTTTGGCCACACGCAGGACACCCTGAAGACGCTGTTCGACGGGGTCAGCGACGACACACGTTTGCGCATCACGCAGGGCGCGTTCTTCGAGCTATTCCCCGATGTACCGCCTATCCCAGCCGAAAGCATCTGAACCAGTGTCGAATTCGAACGGACTGCGTGACGTCGCCATCGTCGGTATCGGTGCAACCCCGTACTACAAGCGCGGCGGATCACTTCCTAAGACGACCACCGAACTCGCCGGGGAGGCGATCCTGGCCGCCTGTGAGGATGCCGGGCTGTCCGTCCGCGATGTCGACGGCTTCGCCTACTACTCGGGTGCCAGCGCGGGCTACACCGAGAAGATGGACACCGGTGATTTCGTCGAAACCCTCGGTATTCCCGAGGTCCGGTTCACCGCAGCGCTGACGGCGGGGGGTGGCGGTTCGGCCGGGGCGATCGGACTGGCGCGGGCGGCCATTGTCGCCGGCGATGCTTCCGTCGTGGTCACTGTGATGGCGCTGCAACAGTCCAAACAGCGTCTCGGATCGGTGTTTTCGGCGATGGAGCCCGATCCGATCAACTCGTTCCTGCAGCCGTCGGGTCTGTTCGGCCCGGGTCAGCTGATGTCGGTGTTGGCGCGCCGGCATATGCATCTGTACGGCACGCGGCGCGAGGCGTTCGCCGAGATCGCGATCTCGACGCGGGCGAATGCGCTGAACCGGCCCAAGGCGATGCACCGGCAGCCGCTCACCCTCGATGACTACTTCAATGCGCGGATGATCGCAGACCCGTTGTGTCTCTATGACTTCTGCCAGGAGACCGACGGTGCGGTCGCCGTCATCACGACGAGCGCCGACCGCGCGCGCGACCTTCGTCAGCCACCAGTTCCGGTGATCGCCGCCGCCCATGGTGGAGTCAAGGATTGGGGTCGGGCGTTCGCGTGGATGGGCATGCCCGACGAATACTTCGCGTCCTCGGGAAACAAGCCGATCGCCGAGCGGCTCTACCGCCAGGCCGGAGTCACCTCTGAAGACATCGACGTGGCACTGCTATACGACCACTTCACCCCGATGGTGCTGATGCAACTCGAGGACTATGGGTTCTGCGAGAAAGGCGAGGGCGGCGCGTTCGTGGAGAGCGGAGCGATTCGCTATGACGGTGGCTCCATTCCACTCAACACCCACGGCGGCCAGCTGTCGGAGGCCTACATCATCGGTATGACCCACATCATGGAAGGAGTCGAGCAGATGCGCGGCACCGCCATCAACCAGGTGCCCGACGCCGAACTCGCGCTAGTCACCGGCGGTCCGGCCAGTCTGCCCGTCAGCGGCCTCATCCTGGGTCGGGCAGCATGAGCGCTCCTCCGGCGACGCTGGCGACAACCCTTCCCGGGGAACATGTTCGGATCGCCGTCAACAAAGACACCGAACCGTTCTGGCACGCAGCCAAAGAAGGGCGACTGGTCGCGCCCCAGTGCGCCGACTGCGGCAACTTCCGGCTCCCGCCCACACCATTCTGCCCTGAATGCCAGTCCACTGCCGTCAACTGGGTTCAGCTCTGTGGCGAGGCGACGGTGTACAGCTTCGCAGTCGTGCATGGCATCCCCGGCATGCCTGAGCTGACGTTGGTACCAGCGGTCGTCGACCTGCCCGACGCGCCGGGTGCCCGGCTGGTGAGCAACGTCGTCGACATCGCGCCGACCGACGTGACGATCGGAATGGCTCTGCGCGTGGACTTTTCGCCGATCGCGGACGGCTGGATGCTTCCGGTATTTCGAGCCGCCGATGTTCCGAAGGAGTGAGGCGGCATGGCTGACGACGAAAGCGCTCTGCACGAGAAACCACTCGAATTCCTCACCAGCATCGCCAACACCGGTGGCGACTGTGACGGACAGGTCATTCTGCCCGACAACGGGCACTTCCGTGCATGGTGCACGTGCGGCAACTGGAGCGTCGAGGTCGACGACTCCCAAGAAGGCCTCAGGCTGGCACGCATCCACACCCGTCACACGCCGGACTGACAAGGGCTGGGACGGCGAACTCGTGACGCGGCCATGAGGGCGAGCGACCTGGGCACACCCCATATCGGGATGCATCCGCTGCACGGTATACACGCGCCGACGAAGGGCACACCGGCGCGGCAATTGGGTTCGGTGCGGCGAACGAGTTCTATTGACATAACCCGTGAACCGGGCTCGCTAGACCCTGTGCACCTATCTGGGCGGGCACGCGACCTCATGACCGCGCACGACGGTACCACCATCGAGCTCGGCGACGCCCGGATACGGGCGACCGTCGAGGCGGTCGCCCGCGTGGTCCAGTACATTGACCTCGAACCGCGCGTCGCGGGCATGCATCTGGCCGGCGCCCCGGCGATGAGTGGTTTCCGAGCCGCGGTCGACAAGACGGCCCCCGAACTAAGGCAGCGACGCGACTTGCGCTACACGTTGCTTGACGACGTCCCGGTCGCCACGCTGATCTCCGGACATGCGTTGTCTGCATCCGGCGCACTGGGAAACGGCGTTACATCGGGCTATCTGCCCGTCGCCGACCGGTGCGCCGGCTTCGTGACCGGCGGTCTGCTGATGACCTCGTTCGAGACAGGGGATCCCGCCGTCGTGACCGGTCCGCCGGCGCCGAGCCTCGAAGACCCCAACGACCCGCTGGCTTGGCACGAGTTGACAGCGCTTCCTGTTCACGGGATGCGCCGTCGCCGCAGGCTGGACGTCCACCAAGGGTCGGATAGTCGGGAAATGGTGATCGATGCGATGTTTCGCGACACTTATGTCCGGGCCGACGGTACGGAAACCATCATCCACGAGTACACGATCGAGGCAGCGGTGGATCTCGATACCGAGACCATCCTGCGCTCGGAGGCCGTACCCCGGGTACTCCCCTGGCAGGAATGTCCGGGCGCCGTCGCCAGCGCGACCCGCCTCGCCGGCATGAGGTTAAACGAATTGCACACCCGTGTGCGTCACGAGCTCCATGGTACGACGACGTGTACGCACCTCAACGACCTGCTACGCAGCATCGCCGACGCCGAGGCACTGGTCTCGCTGCTCTCCGCCGGCTGAAATCTCCCGTCGGGTCAGCCTTTCGGGTGAGCCACCCCGATGGTCAACCCACCTTCAAGAGCCATCGCCATGCCCACTGCATAGCTTGCCGCTGGCGAACACAGCCACAGCACACCCTCGGCGACTTCATCCACTTCGGCCATGCGCCCCAACGGAATCGCATGGGTGGCGGCGGCTTCAGCCGACGGGTCACCTTGAAACCACAACGCCATCAACGGTGTGTTCGTCGCACCCGGACACACAGCGTTGATGCGCAGGCCATTCGGGGCGTATTCCATTGCGGCCGTTCGGGTTAGCCCGATGACGGCATGCTTTGCCGCGACGTAGGCGGCGATGCCCGGCACGGCCTGTAAGCCCGCATCCGAGGAGATGTTCACAATGGCCCCACCACCAGCGGCATCCATGTGCGGGATCTCGTATTTCATACAGTAAAAGACCGCACTGAGATCGAGATCCAGCACGCGATGCCAACCATCGAGCGGAATTTCCGCCGTCGGCCCGACGGGCCCAGTGATCCCAGCGTTATTGACCGCGAAATCCAGTCGCTGGTAGACGTCCACGGCCTCGTCGACCATTCGCTTCACTTGTTCGGGATCTGTGACGTCGCAGAGCGCAAAACGCGCTGTCCCACCCGCGCTCACGATATCGTCGACGATTCGCTGGCCCGCCTCGGCGTCGATGTCAGCCAACGTCACCGCCGCGCCGCGCGAAGCGAACATCCTGGCCACACCTTCACCGATGCCCGACGATGCGCCAGTCACCAAACCTGCTGTGCCGCTGTGCATGCCATGTTCAGCCATCTGAGAGCCTAGGACCTACTGGGCCGTCGAACTGCATCTGCACGGCTGTCCACGTTCGAAACATCGCACCGGGTACCCGTTCAGGCGTGAAGCCGTCCGCGAGGCGCAGCCGAGGAAGACGCCGATAAAGTGTCTTGAGTCCGATTGCGGTTTCGGCGCGCGCCAAGGGCGCGCCAATGCAGTAATGGATACCATGGCCGAACGCGAAATGCGGAGGCAGTTCGCCCCAAGCGCGGTCAACTTTAAATGAGTCGGGGTCGTCGTAGCGGTCGGGGTCATGGTTAGCGGCAAGGTAATTCGCGAAGACCCGGTCCCCTGCCTTGAGGCTGACCCCGCCCAGCTCGGTGGATTGTGTTACACCGCGAAAATTCCCTCCGACGGGGCAGTCGAATCGTAAACCTTCCTCGATCGTGGACTCGACAAGTCCGTCGAGGTCAGCCAGTAGTTTGGCCTTCTCCGCGGGATTGGTTTCGATCAGCCAAACGGTGTTGGAGATGGCGATGGAGGTAGTCCCGTTGCCCGCGCCCAATAGAAGACGCACCATCGCGGCGGCCTCCAACCTGGTGAATCTCTTGCCATCGACTTCGGCGTACAGGATTGAGCTCAGCAGATCATCGGTCGGGACAGTCTCTCGGATACGGAACTGCTCGTAAACGTAGTCAATGAACTGCTGCATGACCTGGGTGGTTTCCTGGCTGGCTTGCTCCTCTGCCAGTAGCGCCTCGACGCGCTCGGTCAGATCCATGAACAGATCACGGTCCTGTACCGGGACGCCGAGGATCTCAGCGACGATCGTCGAGGGCAGAGGTCGGCCGAATTGGCGTCGAAGCTCAAAAGTGTTGCCTTGGGCCGCGATAGCGTCTACGAGGTCGTCGGCGACCGCCTGGATGTGGGTGACGCGTTCGTTCATTTGCGCCTTCGAGAACGCTTTGGCCACCAGTTGTCGATGGGTCCGATGGGCCGGGGGATCGGCGAACTCCAAAACGCGTTCGCCCACTGGCTCGGGACCACGCGGGAGCACACCCATCTCGTTGGAGAAGACGTCGTGACGGCGCAACAGTTGCCGGATGAGGTGTGGCTCACTGACTTGGTGGTAGACGAATCCGCCGACGTCGACGCGTTCCACCGGGCAATGCTGGCGATCCTTCGCCAAAGCCTCCCACGGTTCTGCGGACATATCGGTCATGACATTGAAATGCACCATCACTATCCCTTTAATCAGTCGGCTGACTGATTAAAGGTAAGTTGCACGTCACATCCACGTCAAGTGGCGTTTCGCATCACAGGGGTTACGGCCGGCGAATCAACGTCCCATCCACCAGGTGCGCCGCTGCTTTCATGGCTGCGCTGAACCGGTCTGCCGACGTGCTCGCGGCCAAGTCGGTGAGACCGAGCATGATCGCGAACAGCATGTCGGTGATCGCGGCGGAGTCCAGATCGTCGCGGAACTGGCCAGCACGCTGACCGCTGGCAACCAGATCGGCGACCAGCCGATGTTGTGCATCATTAGCACGATCGTGCAGAGCACGAAGGTTTGGGTCCACTTCCCCGGCCACACCGATGGCGGCAACGAAAGACGCCAGATGCGGGTAAGTTTTCATTACTTCGACTCCGGCTTCTAGCCACGCAATGTATGCCTCGGAAAATGAAGTCTTCACGGTCGCCGCCGCGCGAAACTGCGTGATCACCGGTTCTGCCAGCTCAGTGAAGGTGGCGGTGACGAGTTCAACCTTGCTCGGGAAGTAGTAGAAGACAGTCCCGCCGGTGAGACCGGCCTCGCGCGCGATCTCACGCAATGTGGCTCGGGCATAGCCGCGTTCGGCAACATGCTTCATCGCCGTCACCATGATCCGGCGCCGGGTCTCCGCTCCGTCAGATCCCCGTGGGCGGCCGGGCCCAGTCGCTGCCCCTCGTGTTGTCTTGCGAGCCCGCGCCATACAGTGATCCTGCACCAGCGTTTCAACGTCAGCGAGCCTGCCACGCCGATTTCCCGCGACGACGACAGGCGCGCCGAGACCACCGTCGGAAGGCCCCCACGGCGGGCTCCACGGGACGAGGACCGCTGCGTAGAAACACTCCCGCCGCGGTCAGCCGACGGCTATCCCAACGTCGACTGTCGATTGGGAACCGTGCCCAGCTATGCCCGGGTGCTGTTCGTCGGCCGTGTCGAGCGTCCCGAAAGCAGCTACGTGAATCTATAGACAGAGGCACCCTGAGATCATTCGTACTAGTTGCGAAACCGCGACCGCAATCGACAGCTACGCAAGTCGTCTCAGGGGGAAAGACCCGACGTCTTGCAGCTGCGGTCAGGCACCTTGCGCGGCCTGGTAGTCGGCGAGGGCCGCGCTGAGGTCGCTTATCGGCGCCCGCGCAGTGTACCCGCCATCGACGGCCATTAAGGATCCGGTGATCCATGCCGATGCGTCGGAGACAAGGAATGCCGCGGCCGCCGCGATGTCGTCGCCGACGCCTAGGCGCGGGATCGAGTTCACTCCCAACAATTCTGGCCCGGCTACGGGGTGGTTGGCCAGGAATTGAACGATGTCGCTCACCGGGACGTTCCCGACGATGATGGCGTTGGATCGAACGGATTGGCTGCCGAAGTCCACGGCAACGCTACGGGTCAGGGCGTTCATCGCGCCCTTGGTCATGGCGTAGGTGGCTAGGCCGGCAACACCGGTCACCCCTGCCGCAGATGAGATGTTGACGATCGATCCGCCGCCGGTCTTGACCATCGCATTGATGGCGTGCTTGCAACAATGAAACAGGCCCCAAATGCCAACGCGGATCATGGATTCGAAATTCTCGGCCGTTTGATAGGCGATGGGCACGTCGCCACCTGCCGCAGCAACGTCGGTGGGCGCGGCATTGTTGACGATCGCATCGAGGCGTCCGAACCGTGAGACGGTCTCCTCGACCGCGGACTGGACTTGGACTTCCACGCCGATGTCGGTGCGTATGAAGATTCCTGTGCCGCCTGCGGCGGTGATGTCTTTGGTGACTTGCTCGCCGCGCTCCACGTTGCGCCCGGTGACCACTACGGTCGCACCTTCGCGCCCGAAGTAGCGGCAAATGTCTGCGCCGATGCCGTTGGTGCCGCCGAAAACAATGGTGACTTTGCCCTCGATGCTGATCTGGCTCATCGTGTCCTCACTTGGTGTCTACGGCGGCAGGTTGGGCGACAGTGAAGGCGTCGCCGCCGTAGAAGGGCGCTAGATCGACGAGGGTATGGATGCCCGGCGCCGCATTGACCACCTGGGGAATGGCATGGACGGCGTGCATCGCGGTGGCTAAGCACGCCTGATCGGTGTGGTCTTCCCCGTGGATCCCGATGTTCACGCTGACCGACATCGACGGTTCTCCCTCCACAACGATCGACCAGCCGTCGCCGCGGGGCCACGATGAGCCGAGGTCCTCGCGCATACGGGTGCAGTGCTCTTGCACGATGACCGCTCTGCCCTCGTGAAGGACCCGGGTGCCGAAGCGCATCGCGGCCACTGTGCCTTTGCGGATGTGTCCCGACGCAACGTCGAAGTCTTCGGGAGCCAATTCAATGTCACGGAAATGCACGAGTTCGTAGTCCTTGAGCCCGAGTGTGTCGGCAAGCAAAACGGACGACGGCTTATAGGCGGTGCCCACAACCTCGAGGTCGGTGAACAATGGTGTCGGATCGTCGGGCTCGTAGCCGAATCCCAGGAAGTCGAACATCATTTCGTGGCTCGGGTACTCGTTGTACATGAGGGTTTCCCTCGCAACCAACTTATCGACACGACCCCAGAGCCGAGACAGGCTCAGCGGCAGCATTTCGCTCATGTAGCCAGGTGCGATGCCGAGCCCGTGGAATGTCACGCCGCCTGCCTGACATGCACCCTCTATTGCGGCGCCGAGTTGTTCGTCCATGGCCTTAGGGTGTAGGAACGGCGTCGAGGTGGCGATGACGTTCTTGCCCGATTCCAACAGTTGACACACGTCGCCCGCGGCCTCCGGAAATCCACGTTCGGCAAATGCCATGTAGAGTACGCAATCTGCCTCGGCAGCCATGATCTCGCTGCGATCGGTCGTTGCCAGGACTCCGAGAGGCCTTGTCCCGCAGACTTCGCCGATGTCTCTGCCGGCTTTTTCTTTGCTATAGACAAAGGCACCCGTTAGTTGGTAGGCGGGACGGTTAGCTATTGCCCGGACGGCGTGACTGCCGGTGTTGCCGGTGGCCCACTGGATGATCTTCATTGACCCTCAATCTTCGATCGGCGGTGCGACGCACATCACACTAACTGCGCGTCGCAACGCTAGTCAACCATTGATCCATTATCTCGCTACGAGGCTCCTGGGACGCGTTGAGTCGCAGCCGAATCGACTCTCTGACGGCTCCGTGCCGTGGCTTGTTTTCAGTGGGATGTCGCTCAGCCGTCAACAGCGGTGCGCACATACCATCAATAGCGGTGCAGCACAACATAATTGAGCAGCGATAACCGAGAAGGCGGAGCGCAGTTCCGGTGGCAGCTGCTTGCGCTCAATCAGCGGCTAAACAGCTTCAGCGGGCGCTCGACTAACTCGAAGATCACACCGTCCGGCGACCGCAGAAACGCAATCTTCAAGCCGTCGATCTTGGTTCCCGGTAGCGGGCACCACACCGGATCACCCATCCGCTCAACCGAATCCGGCATCTCAGCTAGTGCTTTCTCGACATCCTCCACCCGCAGGGCGCAACGATAGAGACCCTGGCGGTTGCCTCCCCATGGCACCGGCGTCTGCGCGGTGTGGGGATGCTGCACGAGCACCACGGTGAACTGGTGTGCGTCCTCGGGAAGGGCGAATCGCGCCACGACGCACGCCAGAGGTTCCGCCGACCCATACGGCGCGAGCTGCTCGGAGGCCACCTCCCTGCGCGCCGGCGCCTCGACCTCGACGAAACCAATAGCGCCGAAGAACTCCCGGGTAGCTAGCGCGTCGATCGCCATGATGCGGATCCCGGAGAACAGCGTCCCCTCCGACGCCTTGACATCGACTGGGCGCTGGGCGATCTCAACGATCGCACCGTCGGGATCCACGGCCAGCACCGACTTGGTACCGGATATCAGCCCGTCGACAGGGTCGCCGACTGCGAAGCCGTCAGCTCGCAATCCGCCGACGGCAGCCTCCAAGTCCATTACCCACATCAGCATCGACCGGATGCCCGGGCGCACCGGATCGGCACTGTGGTCTCGCACAAGTGCGGGTGAATCGAACTCGATTGCCTCGAGGGCACAGCCGGCTCGTGGCCCCCTCGTATCGTAGAGAAACGATGTGGTGCAGTACGCCTCGCCGTCCATCCCCAGAATGGTCCCGTCAGTCGCCACCGTGGGATCCGTACGCATCCGAGGCGACAGTCCCAGCCGGCCGGCATACAGCCGCTCGGCCGCGTCGAGTGAATCGCAGTTGAGGTTGACGTGCAGGAACCGCCGAGCCAGATTGTCCGATCCCACTACAACACCACCGACTTGACTTCGCAGTTGATGATCCCCTCCTCGCCGCAGCCCAGTTCAGCGACCAGCGCGGCCGTGTGCTTCCCTCGCCCGCGGGCACACTTCTGCGACAGCGGCGTCTCGTCGAGCCGAACTGGCTTGCCTGCGGACGCGTACTGCCTCCCGTTCAGTCCCCGCTGCGGATCACGGGTCAACCGGTGCTCGAGCTTAATGACGTCGGCCCCCCGGACGGTGAGCAGCGTGCCGGTCTCCGGGACGAGGGTCCATGCCACGAGTTCGCACACGTGAACCCTATTGAGCAAGTCGGTCATGAAATCGGGTAGCCGAGGACAGTTGATGCGGATACTGGCGAAGCGATCATTGGCACTTCCTCTTACTGGACTCGCGACGTGCGCCAGTGTACCTGTTATAGATAACTGTTTAGCTAATTCGGCGCAACGACCGGGACGGCGATCGGAGAAGGGATATTAGAGTTTCCCCCGGCTATGCGTCGCAAGTCGCGCAGTACCGCCGTGACTTCCGACAGTACTTGCGACCACCGGGTGGTCAACGGGCAGAAGACCTTTATTAGCAACGGTCTTGCCGACACCGCCGAATTGTTCTTCTACAGCGTCCGGGTGCCCAAGGACAACCTCGTCGGCGAGTTGAACCGCGGCTTTCACC
Organism: Mycobacterium paraseoulense; assembly: GCF_010731655.1. Taxonomy (NCBI): domain Bacteria; kingdom Bacillati; phylum Actinomycetota; class Actinomycetes; order Mycobacteriales; family Mycobacteriaceae; genus Mycobacterium; species Mycobacterium paraseoulense. Next base: position 1,630,619 of record NZ_AP022619.1, read on the forward strand.
ACCTCGTCTCGAATCTCCCGAACGAGCGGGTCGGTGTGGCGTGCTACGCGCTTCCCGCCGCGCGACGTGCGCTCGAGTTGACCAAGGCGTATGCGCTCGAACGCACGGCGTTCGGGCAGCCGATCGGCAAGTTCCAGGTCAACCGGCACTTCCTCGCCGAGATGCAGATCAAGCTCAACGCGGCGCAGACCTATCTCGACCAATGTGTGCTGTCTGTCAACGAGGGCACCCTCGCCGACGCCGACGCGGCCGGCATGAAGTGGTGGACCTCGGAAGTGCAGTGGGAGATCCTCGACCGGTGCCTGCAGCTTCATGGCGGGTACGGCTACATCAACGAGTACGAGGTGGCGCGGCTGTGGCGCGACTCGCGGGTGCAGCGACTGTATGCGGGCACCACCGAGATCATGAAGGATCTGATGGGCCGGGCCATGGCGTACTAGACACTTAGAGATGAGTTCGCTCGCTCTGCGGACCCGGATGACCGGGTTGCCGACTTACATCAGTTAACCTACCAAATAGTTAATTCTTTCAATACCGGCGGAGGTTGATATGGAGGTCACCAGTCTTCGGGAGCCGAAGATGGCCGATCGGGTGGCCACCGTGCTGCGGCGCATGTTCATTCGCGGTGAGATTTCCGAAGGCACCATGCTGCCGCCCGAATCGGAATTGATGGAGCGGTTCGGTGTGTCCCGGCCAACGCTCCGCGAAGCATTCCGGGTGCTGGAGTCCGAGTCGCTGATCGTAGTGCAGCGCGGCGTGCACGGTGGCGCCCGGGTCACCCGACCGCGACGCGAGACGCTTGCCCGTTATGCCGGACTGATTCTCGAGTACGAAGGCGTGACGCTCAAAGATGTCTACGACGCGCGAATTGCGCTCGAGACGCCGATCGTCGTTCAGCTGGCCAACGAGCGCAGCGCCAAAGTGATCGCGGAATTGGAACAGATCGTCGAAGCCGAGAAGCAGTTGAAACCGGGCAGCGATGCCGTGGTCCAACTGACGGACTTCCACGCCGCGATCGCACGGCTGTCGGGCAACAAGACCTTGCAGATCGTCAGCGATATGCTGCACCACATCGTCGAGAAGGCGAATCGCTCGCTGCAGCCCACCGAAGGTGCTCGCGCAGAGCAGGCGGTCCGCCGGTCCGCGAAGACACACCGCATGGTGCTGGACCTGATCAAGGCGGGCGAGGCCGAGAAGGCCGGCGAGCTGTGGAAAAAGCACCTGCAGAAGGCGGAGGAATTCGTGCTGTCGGGTTCCGAATTGTCCACCGTCGTCGATCTTCTCGAATGACAGATGTCAGCCGGGACGCCGGCCACGACATCGAGACCCCGATCCATCTGTTTCGGCGGTTCGGGATCGAGGTATTGATCGCGGACCAGGAGTCCGCGGTCGTGGAGATGTCGATGCCGCTCGCGGGCATGCGCAACCCCTTCACCGATTTGCCGACCGTCGGCCCGCTCGGCGTGCTCGTCGATGCGGTCAGCGGATTATCCAACCACTTCCGGTGTCGCGACGCCGAATGGACGGTGTCCACCGAATTGGCCATCGAGCTGAGCCCCGAAGGAAGCGAGCGGGCGACCGCGATCGGCGCTTCCCCCGTCGTCGCATCCGGTCGCCTCCTAGGTCCTCGCGGCAGCGGGTCAGCGCTTTCGGTGTGCACCCTGACCTGCGACGGCGTCGTCATCGGCGCGGGCACCGTGCGGTCGTACTACGTCACGCCCGACACCCTCGACCTGAACGAGCCCCCCGAGACGGTGTCCAAGAGTCACAACACCTCCCTGGCGGAGCTGATGGCCGTGGAGCCCATGCCACCTGCCGACGCTGTGCGCGTCCTGCGCCAGCACATAGACCCGTTCCTCAACAACGCCGTTGGTGTCATCAACGGCGGAGTCGCTTCGGCGGGACTCGAATTGGCCGCGTCCGCGACGGTGAACACGGGTGGCGCGCCGATGCGAACCGCGTCGGTCCGGGTGAACTTTCTGCGCCCGTTCTACGGCGGCGACCGATCCCGCTACGAAGCGGCGCCGCTGCGCATCGGACGCGGCACTGCCGTCGCCGACGCGCGTGCGATCGGGGAGGACGGCAAGCCCGCGGTGACGGCGCGCGTCACCGCCTACCGCTAGTTAGCGGCTACTTCTTGGATCGAGCACGGAACGCGGCAACGCGCTCCTTGAACTCCGGCGTCGAGAAGGACGTCAGTTCCTCGGCGAGCGCATACTCCAGGACACCTTGAGCAGCCCGGGCAAGGTGCATGTTCAGCGCCACCTTCGACGACCGCAGAGCCTGCGGCGGCAGTGCGGCGAACCGCTCGCCGAGTGCTAACGCCTCCTCGAGCACCGCGTCGTCGGGGACGACCTTAGTGACCAGATTCAGCTTCTCCGCGACCGGCGCGGTGATCCGATCGCCAAGCAACACATACTCCTTGGCTTTCATCATGCCGATCAGCAAGGGCAGCATGGCGGCGCCGCCGTCCCCGGCAGTGAGCCCAACGGCAACGTGCGGGTCGGCCAAGTAGCTGTTCTCCCCCATCACCAGCAGGTCGGACAACAGGGCGATCGAACAACCCAGCCCGACCGCCGGTCCGTTGACCGCGGAAACCAGGGGCTTCGGGAAGTTGATCACCTCGAGGAAGACGGTGCGGGCCTCGTGGATCTGAAACGCGCGCGCCACCTCGTCCTCGATGAGGCGGCCGAACATCACCATGTCCCCACCCGCCGAGAACGCCTTGCCGACACCGGTGGTCACCACCGCCTTGACGTCGCCATCGGCGTCGAGCACCTTCCAGATGGTGGCGAATGCGTGGTGCACCTCCTCGGTGACGGCGTTAAGCGCTTCTGGTCGGTTGATGCTCACGACGTGGACGTTGCCGCGCTTCTCCACCAACAGCCATGGGGCGAACTGTTCGTAGCCGGCGAGGGTAGCGATCGCGGAAGTCGTCATGTGATGTCCTGTCAGTTCTTCTTGTTGGAAAGGATCGTCACCGCAGACACCGCGGTTGGACCACCGATGTTGTGCGCCAACGCGACTCGCGCCCCGTCGACTTGATTCTCCGCCTGGCCACGCAGCTGGTTGAATAGCTCATAGCACTGCGCCACCCCCGTGGCACCCGGCGGATGCCCTTTGGCCTTCAGGCCGCCGCTCGGGTTGATAGGTAGCGGCCCGCCGACATAGTGCTCCCGGTGCTCGACGAGTTTGTACGCCTCGAACCGTTCGGCAAATCCTAGGTCCTCGTAGCTGATCAGCTCAACCCCGGTGAAACAGTCGTGAACCTCGGCAACATCGATGTCGCGAGGTGTCAAGCCCGCCATCTTCATCGCCGACTTGGCCGCGCGCACTGTCGGCGGGAAGGTCGTCATGTCCGTTTTGTGTTGATGCATCACCCGGTCCATCCCCAGCCCCACACCACGTACCCACACAGGGCTGTCGGTGTACCGGTCGACCACGTCCTCGGCCGCCAGTATCACCGCGGCGGCGCCGTCGCTCTGCGGCGTGCAGTCGTATAACCCGAAGGGTTCGACCACGATGGGAGCGGCCAGCGCCCGTTCCACGGTGATCTCGTACCGCAACTGCGCCTTTGGATTCTTCAGCGCGTGGAAGTGGTTCTTCACCGCGACCATCGCCATGTGCTCCTTGGTAGCGGGAGACTCGTGCAGGTATCGGATGACGTGCAGGGCGAAGTTCGCCGGAGCGACCAGCCCCAGCGGGTAGTCCCAGGCATTGTCGCGGGTCATCGCAGCCCAGTCCCAGAAGGTGGTGGTGGACGACGTTTCCCGTACCTTGTCGGCGCCCACTACCAAGACGACATCGTAAAGGCCGGACGCGATCGCCATGGTTCCGTTGCGGATCGCGTCATTGCCTGTGGCACAGGCGTTCTCGACGCGGGTAACAGGTATGTCGGTGAGGTCTAGAGTATCGGCGAGGATGCCCGCCGGGAAGCCATCGGTGGTGGAGAGTTCGCCGAACCACGCGGCTTCGATCTCGGACTTCTGGATCCCTTTGTCGACACGCGCAACGGCCTCGGCGTAGGCCATCGGCACGAGGTCCTTGATCCCGAGCTCGAAATGCTCGCCGAACGGTGTCATGCCCGCGCCGACGATCGCGACATTTCTCATGCCTGGACTCCTTCTTTGACGCGGCCCGGCCAGAACGCGTACCCGTAGTCGGGTACACCTGCGCGGGTTGCGATCTTGCGCAGAACCACCGATCCGGCCTGCCCAATGGTGGCTTCGCCCGCCGGCACCCCGGTAACCTTCATCAGGACCCGTACCGGACTGTTGTCCAGCTGCACTACCGCCAGCGAGTAGGGGCTGGGCAAGTCAGGCACCGAAATCCGGATGGTCGTGTGGGTGTAGACCGTGCCCGTGCGCGGCAACGCTTCGAGCTGGTAATCGGTGGCTAGCGCGCCGGAGTTGTCGACTCGAACTCTCGGGGGGAACTGCGGAGCCGGGTCGATACCGGGCCGCTCGTCGAAAACGGCTGCCTCCCAACGAATTTTCGGCTCAAACGCCCGGGCGTAGGCTGGCATTGAGATCGGAATGCCGACGCCGTCTGCGATTTTGGTCGCGGGCAGCTCGCGTGCGGGCACTTCGTCACGATTGATTTTCGGAGGCGAGTCGGTGTCCTGCAGCGCCGCGACGCTCATCGTCGACTGTTCTGCGGCGAGCACCAGACCGCACGCTTCACGCTCGATCGCATCTGCTATTACCCGCACCACCCCCGCGGCCGAGACTCGCGGCTCCTCCGCGGCGCCCGAGGTGTCGACCGCACCGCCGAGTTGAGCGGCGGGAACACCAGCCACGGCGACCGCCGCGGGTGTTCCGGTAAGGCTGAGTTTGTCGAAGGTGGCGCGTATTCCGACCTCGCGCTGCAGCCGTGAGTCCGGGTAGGCGTGGCGGACGCCGTCGTCGCCTCGCGCCACCAGAGGCAGGCTGCGAGTCTGTCGTCCGACCGGAGTGAGGTGCGACTCGCCGTCGCCGGTCAACACCGCAGCAGCACCCACCGCCGCGGCGTTGTCATCGGCCGCGATCACCAGCGTGCCGGGCGACGCCGTCACAATCTGGTCCAACACCGCGGGCGCACCGCCGAGTACCTCCGCGATGGGCGTATCGGCCGGTAGCGACAGCGCGGCCAGCAGGACGGCTCCGTTCCCGCCTTCGAGCAGTGGAAAGTCGCGGGATACCAGGACTACTCGCCGAGCAGACGCAACGGTGTCGGCGGCCCTGCCGGCCGCCACGGCCATTGTCACCGCGTCCTCGTCGGGTCCCTTCACTCGGCGCGACCCCTTGCACCACGGCGGGAGATAGCAGCCGATCGAAACGACGTGGGTCATCTAGCCTCGCTTCATCTATGGCGCCCCGGAGAAGAAACGCCCGCTTTAATAAGCTATATAGTTATAGCATTCTAGGCAACGTGCCTGCCTGTGGGAGGAGCAACGCGTGAGAATAACGGGTCCCCGCACGCTGAAGGACCGCGTCGTGCTGGTGACCGGCGCCAGCCGCGGCATCGGGCGTGAGATCGCGATCCGGGCCGCCACCGATGGCGCCGCGCTGGCACTGCTCGCCAAGACGGCGTCTCCTAACCCCAAACTGCCCGGCACCATTGGTGACACAGCCGACGCAGTTCGCGAGGCGGGCGGTCGCGCCCTGCCAGTGGTCTGCGACGTACGCGACGGCGACGCCACCGCCTCTGCCGTGGCGGAAGTGGCCGATGTGTTCGGTGGCATCGACATCGTAATCAATAACGCGGGTGCGCTGGATCTGCGTGCGACCCCGACGCTGCCGCCCGGGAACTTTCGCCGGCTGCTGGAGGTCAACGTCGAGGGACCGTTCGCAGTCGTGCAGGCCGCGCTGCCTCACCTGCGTCAGTCCGACAACGCACACATCGTGAACATCTCTCCGCCGTTGAATTTGGATCCGCGCTGGGTCGGGGCCCACGTCGGCCACACCGTGGGCAAGTATGCCGAGAGCCTGTTGACGCTCGGGTGGGCTGCGGAGTTCGCGTCGATCCCGATCGCAGTGAACTCGCTGTGGCCAGCCGCCACCGTGGGGAGCACCGGGATGGTCGTCGCGATGGGCGACGCTATCCGCGCGCACGCACGTGACCCGCGCATCGTGGCCGACGCGGCGCACGCGTTGATCACCCGGTCTACCGACTGCAGCGGCCACTTCTACACCGACGAGCAGGTGCTCGCCGAAGAGGGAGTGGACGACCTGTCCGCATATCTGTTGGCCGCCACGGAGGACGACCTCGTCCCGAACTTCTATCTGCCCTCGACCCCGCTTCCGACCACCTAGGTGATCGATGAGTCAATTCGACGCGCTGCGCGCCGACGAACCCGAGCTCGCTAAGCTGCGCGCATCGGTACGGGAGTTCCTCGAGGCTGACCGGGCCGAACACGGCTGGGTGCCCGCCGTCGACTCCTGGCTCGGACAATGGGACGAAGGATTCAGTGCGCGCCTCGGCGCGGCCGGTCTTGTCGGGCTGATCATCCCCGAGAAGTACGGCGGACGGGGGTTGACCCACCTCCATCGCTATGTGGTGACCGAGGAGTTGCTGGCGGCCGGTGCTCCGATCGCCGCACACTGGGTCGCCGACCGGCAGGTGGCCCCGGGCCTGTTGGCCTATGGCAGCGAAGAGCAGCGAGAGCGGCTGCTGCCACGCATTGGCGCCGGAACTTTCTACTCCTCCATCGGGATGAGCGAACACGGCGCAGGCTCCGACCTCGCTGCCGTGCAGACCAAGGCGACCAAGACCGACAGCGGCTGGCTGCTCACTGGGACCAAGGTATGGACAAGTGGGGCGCACCACGCCCATCAGGTTGTGGTGCTCGCCAGGACAAGCCTGCCGGACCCACAACAACGGCACGACGGCTTGAGTCAGTTCCTGGTTCCCTGCGACGCCGAGGGCGTGCGAATCGAGCCGGTCCTGTTGATGAACGGCGACCATCATTTCAACGAAGTCGGATTCGAGGAGGTCTTCGTACCGGACAGCGACGTACTGGGCGAGGTCGGCCAAGGATGGCACCAAGTGACCGCGGAACTCTCCTTCGAACGCGGCGGACCGGAACGGATTTTGTCGACCGCACCGCTGATCATGGCGGCGGTCCGAGTGCTGAACAGCTCTGGCGAAACAGATGACACGACCGCCGGCATCGTCGGCGACCTTGTGGGACGGCTGATCTCGTTGCGACAGCTGTCAGTTTGGGTGGCACGCACGCTCAATGAGAACAAGGACGCAGCCAACCAGGCAGCGCTGGTCAAGGATCTCGGCACCCGGTTCGAGCAGCAGTCGATCGACCTGGTCAACGACGTGCTCGACCGCATACCGATGACACCGCAACTGGTGGCGCTAATGGCCACAGCGACATTTCACAAACCGTTGTTCACTTTGCGCGGTGGCACCAATGAGGTGTTGCGCGGTGTCGTCGCCCGCGGAATGGGGTTGCGATGATGGCGTTTTCGAGCGGTGCGTTCGCCGGCGACACCGCCGATGACGAGCATGCCGAGCTGCGGCAGTTGGTCGACGACATCGGCCGGCGATCCTTCGATGCCCGGATTGGTCAGCGCAGGATTCCCGAACAATTCGACGCGCAATTGTGGCGCAACCTCGAGGAGACCGGGCTGGCGCGGTTGACGAGCACCGCGGATTTGGGCGCGGGGCCTGGCGAGCTTGCCATTGCGCTCTGGGGTATCGCCCGGCACGCGGGCGCTGTCCCGTTGGCCGAAACCGACGCTCTGGCAGGCTGGCTCGGCAACCTGGCAGGCATCGAACTGCCGGAAGGACCACTCACAGTCGCGATCGCTGACGCGACCGCGACTCGGGGGCGCATCCGCGGAACGGCGACTGGCGTTCCATGGACGCGCGCGTGCTCGGCAGTGCTGCTTCTCGCACGAGGCCACGAGGAGGCGCGCGTGGGTGTCGTCGACATCAATCCCGCCGAGCTGGCGGAAAGCCACAATCTGGCCGGGGAGCCACGCGATCGACTGACCTTCGACGTGGCCGCCGACGAGCTGGCCGTCGTCGAACCGGCCGTCGCCGACGAGTTGGCGGTGCGCGGCGCATGGTGTCGCTGCGTACAGGTCATCGGGGCACTGGATGCCGCCGCAGCGATGTCGGTGGCCCACACGCGGGAACGAACCCAGTTCGGCCGGTCGCTGAGCAAGTTCCAGTCCGTTCAGCATGCCCTTGCCGCGATAGCCGGCGACGTCGAACGTGCCCGAGCCGCCACCATGCTGGCCGTCGCGGCTGCCACCGATTATGGGTTCAATTGTGGCGAAACCGAATACGCGGTTGCCGTCGCGCGGGTGGCTGCCGGACGAGCCGTCAGACCGGTCACGACCATCGCCCACCAACTTCATGGCGCGATCGGCGTGACCGCTGAACATCCGTTGTCGTCGGTGACACTGCGCGCGCAGAGTTGGAGCAATGACTACGGCACGACCCCCGGCTATGCGCGCCGGCTCGGCCGGATGGCCCTAAATGCCGCCGATCCGTGGGACCTGGTGATCGGCAATTTGTGACCGCGGTCCAGTCAACATCAAAAGGAGAGCTAGTGACAGTCGAGAAATTCAACGGTGCGTCCGCGATCGTCAGCGGAGGCGCGGGCGGCCTCGGTGAGGCCACGGTGCGGCGATTGCACGCCGAAGGCCTCGGTGTGGTCATTGCCGACCTGGCCGCCGACAAGGGCAAGGCGCTCGCAGACGAGTTGGGCAGCCGCGCGAGCTTCGTTACTACCGATGTGACGAGCGAAGACTCGATCGGGGAAGCGATCGAACGGGCCCACCAACTGGGCCAGCTGCGGTATGCCGTCGTGGCCCACGGAGGATTCGGCGTCGCCCAACGCATCGTGCAACGCGACAACAGCCCGGCTGATTTCGCCGCCTTCACCAAGACCATCGACCTCTATCTCAACGGCACCTACAACGTCGCTCGGCTGGTCGCCGCCGCCATCGCAGCCGCGCCGACTCTGCCCGACGGCGAGCGGGGCGCATTGGTACTCACGGCATCCATCGCCGGTTACGAAGGCCAGATCGGTCAAAGCGCTTACGCCGCGGCCAAAGCCGGTGTGATCGGATTGACGATCGCCGCCGCACGCGACCTCAGCTCCCTCGGCATCCGAGTCAACACGATCGCCCCCGGGACGATGAAGACGCCGATCATGGAGTCGGTCGGAGAAGAAGCGATCGCGAAGTTCGCCGCCAATATTCCATTCCCTAAGCGCCTCGGCGCGCCGGACGAGTTCGCAGACGCTGCGACCTTCTTGCTGACCAACGGATACGTCAATGGTGAAGTAATGCGCCTCGACGGCGCACAACGCTTCACCCCGCGGTGAGCTAAGGCGCGTGTCGCGAAGCCGCCGTCCATAACCTGCGCCGACTAAATTAGCGAAATAGTTGGATGATTTGAGATCGTGGGCGTAAAATCCTCCTCAGAGCGCAGTCATCTCGCCGCGCTTCTGACTATGGAAGCCACAATGATGGGAGCACTTGATGGCTTTGCTGGACGGCCGGGTTGTATTTATCACCGGAGCCGCGCGCGGTCAGGGACGGTCACACGCCGTCATGTGCGCGGAGGAAGGCGCGAACATCGTAGGTGTGGACATCTGCCACGACATTGACGCGGTCCCATACAAGCTGGGCAGTCTCGAGGATCTCGAAGAAACCGCCCGCCTTGTTGAGAAGACTGGGCAGCAGATGGTTTTCCAGCAGGCCGATGTGCGGGAGAAGGCGGCGCTGCAGGCGGCCTTTGACAAGGGTGTGAAAGAGTTCGGCCACATCGACACCGCCATCGCCAATGCTGGGGTCATCCTCACGAATCTCGACGAGGTGGACGCGTCCGAAACGCTGCGGTTGGGTATCGACATCATGCAGATCGGCGTCTGGAACACCTTCCAAGTCGCCATCCCCCACATGAAGGAGCGTGGCACAGGGGGCAACCTGGTGGCGACCAGCTCCATGGCGGCGCTGTTGGACCTGACCGATGGCCGCGGCGGATCCGATGCGTACAACATGGCCAAGCTGGCGATCACGGGCTTGGTGCGTTCATACGCGAACCTGCTTGCCCCAGACCGTATCCGGGTCAACGCTGTGGCACCTACGAACTGCGCCACACCGATGGTGACCGAGAACCCGGCGCTGTTCAAAGTCATCGAAAAGACTCCAAATCTAGCCAACGTGATGCAGACCGCGTTGCCCGACTTCCCCATGATCGAACCGAAGGACGTCAGCAACGCGATACTGTTCCTGATCTCGGATTTGGGACGTTCCTTCACCGGAAGCGTGCTGAAGGTCGATGCCGGCATGGATGTGCGCCGCTGAAGGCAACAGAAGACCCGGTCGATCATCGGTGGCGTGCCAGAACTCGAATGGGCCCTATTGCCTATGTCGACCGATCTGTGGGTGGGGTGAAAGACTGCCCGGGACGCCGGACCCGTCGTGTTCATGAACGGTTGGTACTACCAGACGCGTCGCGTGGATGTCTTTGGTGCGCTACGGGATCCGGGCGTGTTCTCGTCGAAAAGGCATTCGACTCCCTTGGCAGCTGGCTACTCGCGTCGCTACCCCTCCAGTACAAGTGAGCCCCATCGGCCACTACAGCCGTCCTCTGCGTGGAACGCCAGAATGGCCTGCTTGGGCACGAATCGGTACTCCGACAACTTGCCGCGGAAAGCACGGGTCTCGTCGAGAGCCTCTGCCGCCTCCTCAACGCGGCGCGCGCAATTGGTGTGAGGGTGGTCCATGCCACCTACGGAGGCACACTGGGCTGCGCATACCATGGCACCGCACGGATATGGCGGACGCTTGTCGGTTCCGGTCGAAAAGTGAGCAGGTGATTCCGGTCGAAAAGTGAGCACCCTTCGATTGGAGAGTGATCACTGTGGAGGATTGGGCCGAGATCCGCCGGCTGCATCGGTCGGAGAAGTTATCGCAGGCCGCGATCGCCCGACGGCTGAGTCTGTCACGAAACACCGTGGCCAAGGCATTGCAGTCCGATGGGCCGCCGCGCTATGAGCGGACACCGGTGACGACCTCGGCATGGGCGCAAATCGAACCTGCGGTGCGGATGATGTTGAGCCGGTACCCGACGATGCCGGCGACGGTGATCGCCCAACGCGTTGGCTGGATGGGCGGGCACTCGTGGTTCGGGGAAAACGTGGCGCGGATCCGCCCCGAGTACGCCCCGGCTGATCCGTGCGACCGGTTGGTTCATCTGCCCGGTGAGCAGGTGCAGTGTGATCTGTGGCTGCCCGGTCGGGTCATGCCCGACCATGCCGGGGTCCTGCGGTCGTTTCCGGTGCTGGTGATGGTGGCCGCCTACTCGCGGTTCATCGCCGCGATGATGATCCCGTCACGGGTCACCGGCGATCTTTTGGCCGCGATGTGGCAGCTGCTTTCACAACGCATCAGTGCGGTTCCTCGAACACTGTTGTGGGACAACGAGGCTGGGATCGGTCAACGCGGCCGCCTGGCTGAAGGGGTGGCCGGGTTCTGCGGAGTGCTCGGGACCCGGCTCATCCAAGCCCGACCCTACGACCCCGAAACCAAGGGGCTGGTGGAGCGAGCCAACGGTTATCTTGCGACGTCGTTTCTGCCGGGCCGCCGCTTCGTCTCGGCGCACGACTTCAACGCCCAGCTTGCTGACTGGCTGGCGCAGGTGGCCAACCCACGCAAGCACGCCACCACCAAGATGATCCCTGACCAGGCTTTGAGCACCGATCGGCAGGCAATGGCGGCGCTGCCGCCGGTGGCCCCGACCACGGGCACCACGGTGACCACCCGGTTGGGCCGCGACTATTACGTCAGCATCGGCGGCAACGCCAATTCGGTGCATCCAGAAGCGATCGGCCGGATGATCACCGTGACCGCATCGCTGGATCGGGTCATGGCCCGCTGCGCAGACCGAGTGGTTGCCGATCACCAACGGCTTTGGGGCACAGCAGGATTAGCCTCAGACCCCGAGCATCTGGCCGCAGCCTCGATCATGCGCGAGAACTTCCGGAACCGACCACCTGCCGGTACTCACCTGGATGTCGAGGTCCAAGTCGCTGATCTGAGTGCCTATGACGCGGTGTTTGGAACCGGGGAGGTCGCCTGATGGCCGCTAAACGCGCCCCTGCTCCCGGTGAGGCCGACAAGCTGATCGCCCACCAAGCCCGGCTGCTTAAAGCCCCGCGGATCGCCGCCCACTACGGGCGGTTAGCCGAGCAGGGCCGCGCCGCCGGCTGGTCATTGGAGGACTACCTGGCCGCAGTACTTGCCGTGGAATCCAACGCTCGCGCCGAATCTGGGGCACGCCAGCGTATTCGATATGCCGGCTTCCCGGCGATCAAGACGATGACCGACTTCGACTTCACCGCCCAACCCCATATTGATCGCGCCCAGATCGCCCGCCTCGAAGCCGGCGGCTGGTTGGCCGAAGCCCGCAACATCGTCTTGCTGGGCCCACCGGGCACCGGCAAGACACATCTGGCCACCGCCTTGGCGATCGCGGCCGCCCAAGCCGGACACCGCGTCACGTTCGCCCCAGCCACCGGCTGGATCACCCGATTGGCCGAAGCCCATCGCATCGGCCGGCTAGATGCCGAACTACGCAAAATCTCTCGCACCGGGCTGATCGTGATCGACGAGGTCGGCTACATCCCCTTCGACACCGAAGCGGCCAACCTGTTCTTCCAACTGGTGTCCACCCGATACGAGAAGTCCTCGATCATCTTGACCTCCAACCTGCCGTTCTCGCGGTGGGGCCAGGTCTTCGGCGAGGCCACCATCGCCTCGGCGATGATCGACCGCATCGTGCACCACGCCGACGTCATCGCCCTCAAAGGCGCCAGCTACCGCATCAAACACACCGCAATCGAGTCCCTGCCCTCCGTCGAAGCCGACCGTCAGGCAGACTCAACCCCGTAAACACACCTGCTCAGTTTTCGACCGGAAGAAACTGCTCAGGATTCGACAAGAGCCGACAACGCTGGGGCCAGCCATCGCGGGGGTGGGCTCCCAGATCTCCTGAAACTCAGGTACTGCCCAAGCTTTCGCATCGACCGACCTGGTGCTGCCCCGCCACCATGGCTTGTTCCCGACCATCGATTCCGAGCTGCTGCCGATCCTCAGGGCCTCGGTGTGCGGACGATCGTTCTGACCGGTGTCTCGTTGAACCTCGCGCTGCCGATCTCGGCCGGCCACATTACGCAGGCCGGCTTCGAACTCATTGTCCCGCGCGACGCCGTCGCGGGTACCCCTGTCGACTATGGAAATCAGGGTGCTGGACAACACCATTGCCGTTCTTGGCCGGTTAACCACCGTCGATGACCTCATCGCAGAATGGTTAGACGACAACAGATGGGGGGTAAATCCACTGAATCTGTGTGTGCCGCTCGTAGCAAATCGACGTCGCTGGCGACCGTGCTTTGCCCGTGGCGCCCGCCCCAGCGGCAGCGGCCTGCCGTCCGACAGCTCCGCGGAAGGGGCTGCCAGCACGTGTTGTCGTCACCGCAACTGGTTGGCTGAAGCACCGCGGAAGTTGATCAGCGCCCCCTCGGGGCGCAACAATCGATCGAGAGCCATTTTCACCTGTTCCTACGCCGCGACGAACGCGACCTATAGGGTCGGCATTGCCGTAACGACGTACGAACGGTCCGCGACGCGCAGCTCCACGACGACCGGGGAATTTGGCCGCGCGAACCACAGAACGACGCGGGCGATCCCGGCCAGGACTTGCGTGGACCAGTCGCGGTGAACTTCCGACGCGAGACCCCGCATCATCCCAACCTCCCCTGACTTGGCCCGTACCCAGGCTGGCAGTCGGCCCTTAAAATTGACCCAGATCTTATGATATATACATATAACTGTTTACTGCCAGTTGGGGTGAGAAATCGTAGCGATGTAGCGGATCGACTAGACGATGGAGTGGACATGGGACCCAGGCGGGGTTTGTTAGCGGTTCTGCGGGCGTTCTGCGTCGCCGCGCTATTGGCTGGTCTGGGCGGTGTGACCGTGCCGAGCGGGCTCACCGGACAAGCCAGGGCAGCCGGATATGAAAACCTGATGGTTCCGTCGGCAGCAATGGGCCGCGATATTCCGGTGGCCTTCCTGGGGGGCGGGCCGCACGCGGTTTATCTGTTGGACGCTTTTGATGCCGCCCCGGATGTCAGCAATTGGGTCACCGCGGGCAATGCGATGAACACGCTGGCCGGCAAGGGCATCTCGGTAGTCGCCCCGGCCGGGGGCGCATATAGCATGTACACCAATTGGGAGCAGGACGGCAGCAAGCAGTGGGATACTTTCCTGTCCAGCGAGCTGCCTGACTGGCTGGCCGCCAACGAGGGCCTGGCTCCCGGTGGCCACGCAGTCGTCGGAGCCGCTCAGGGTGGCTACGCTGCGATGGCGCTGGCCGCCTTCCATCCCGACCGCTTCCGTTACGCCGGTTCCATGTCGGGCTTTCTGTACCCGTCGGAAACCGCGTTCGCTGGCGCGATCCTCGCAGGCTTGCAGCAGTTCGGCGGCATCAACGGCAATAGCATGTGGGGTCCCCCGCAGCTGGGTCGGTGGAAGTGGCATGACCCTCAGGTCCATGCCGCACTGCTAGCCCAGAACGACACGCGCGTGTGGGTCTTCAGCCCGACGACGCCCACGGCCAGCGACCCGGCATCCATGCTGGGAGCTGGCGACCAGGCTCAGGGTGTCAACCGAACGTTCTACCAGCAGTACCGCAACGTCAGCGGACGCAACGGCCACTTTGACTTCCCAACCGACGGCGACCATGGCTGGGGCTCATGGGGCCCGCAGCTGGGTGCCATGTCGGGCGATATCGCCGGAACCATTCGCTGATTGGGCGAGTGCGGGTGCACCCCCGTCCATCATGCCGCAGGCATATTCTCAGCAGCGCTCGCTACTTATGGCTGATGCGATGGCAACCGCCCGGAAGCAGTCATCAGACCCGGCGTGGGCTAGGGCGTCACTGTGGGATCGGCGACATCGACGCGGGCCGACGCCACCGGCGAGGCTTCTGACCAAAGCGGAGTTTAAGCTTACATCAATGTATTTCAGCTGGTTACCCGTAGTAGGTCACTAAACTGGCCCTCTTGGACTAACCCATCCGCCGCTTTGGCCGCATATTGGCCGCATGGCTTGCGGGCAATTCGACCATGGACCCCCAGACGACGACCAGACCAGTCCATGGTCTGCTGCTGCGCCGATCGCCGACAGCTCGGCTACCGCGTGTTCGTGCGACGCCAGCAATAGCCGAGCTGTCCAATCGTTCGCCCTGCGCGACTGCGGACGCCACTGCGCACATCTTTTACGGCAGACCGCCCGTCGCCCGTAGTGGGTTGAGACGCCCGGGTCATCGGACCGTTGAAGTATTTGGGCCAAGGCGTTTTCGCTGTCGTGCCAGTGCACCTACTGGTGGGCCAGTCGCAGGATCATGTCGGCCAGCGCGCTGATCGCCTCGTCCCTTTCGACGGCGACGGCCTGGATCTGCTCGGCGTGCCAGGCACGGTCCATCATCCCGAGCACTGCGATACCGACGACCTCGGGCGAGTGGTCACCCGGCCCGACGATCGCCTGCCCTAGCTTGAAGGCAGATCGTGTGACCGTGCGGTTGCGCGAGCGCCGGAACGCCTCCCGGTCGGGCGACGAATGCCACGCGCCAAACACAAATGCTCCATGGCGGTCCATGAACGCGAAGTACTCGCCGACCCAACCGCGCAGATCTTCTGCAGTGAATGGCCGCGGCAACCTGTCCAACCGAGTCAACACCGCCATCACGTCGCGGTAGGCGCTCTCGCCCAGGACGGCGAAGATCTCTTCTTTGTCCTTGAAGTACGTGTAGAAGCCAGCGCGCGAAATTCCGCATGCCTCGGTGATCGCGTTGATGGGCGTGCCGGCGAAGCCGCGCTGTAGGAACAACTGTCGGCTCGCCTCAAGGATCAGCGCCCGCGTCCGCTCCCCACGGCCGGCCTCCTCCGCCGCACCGGCGCGGCCGTTCCCCTGCGTCACCGTCATGCCCACCAGCATATATGACATAAGTGTCAAGTACCAATCATCGAGTTGAAACCATCAATAGTGAAATCCACGCTAGTGACTTGACACAATCGTCAAGTTGATCAAAGCTCGACACTGAAAGCCGATCCGAAAGAGACAGCGATGAAACCGATCACCGACGCGCCGATATTCGATGCCGACCAGCACATGTATGAAACGCCCGGTGCGCTGACGAAATACCTGCCAGACCGGTTCGCCAAAGCCGTGCAGTTCGTCCAGATGGGTCGGCGGACTCGCATCGCGATACTGGGCAAGATCACCGAGTACATCCCCAACCCAACCTTCGACCGGGTCGCTGCACCGGGCTCGCACGAGAAGTTCTATTCGGGTCACAATCCCGAAGGACTGACGTTGCGCGAGATGCAGGGCGCGGCGATCGACGCGCCGCCCGCGAGCCGAAATCCCGAGGACCGGATCAGGGAGCTGGACCGCCAAGAGGTCCGCGAGACGCTCGTCTATCCGACGCTGGCCAATCTCGTGGAACACTCGGCGGCCGAGGATCCCGAACTGACTATGGCGATGATCCACGCGCTCAACCAGTGGATGCTCGAACACTGGCAGTTCACCTACGCCAACCGGCTATTCATGACGCCGGTGATCAATTGCGCCGAGGTCGACGGCGCGCGTCGGGAGCTCGACTACATCCTCGACAACGGCGCCAAGGTGGCGTTGATCAAACCCTCCCCGGTTAAGGGGTTTCGCGGGTGGCGCTCTCCCGCACTGCCCGAGTTCGACCCGTTCTGGCGCGACGTCGAAGCCGCGAGCTTGCCGATCGTCCTGCACGCGAGCCAGCCGCCGCTCGACGGCTACATCAATCAGTGGGAACCGCCCGACACAAACAGCTTCATGGAGATGAGCGCATTCCGATGGGTTGCGCTGGGGCACAGGGAGATCGCCGACATGATCACCAGTCTGATATGCCACGGCACACTGACCCGGTTCCCACGACTGCGCATCGCCAGCGTGGAGAACGGCAGTTCATGGATCAAGCCCCTCTTCCACGATCTCGACGACATCTACACCAAGATGCCGCAGAACTTCGCAGAGCATCCTCTTGGCGTGTTCCGCCGCAACATCTGGGTCAGCCCCTTCTGGGAGGGTTCGGTGGCCGAGGTGGTCGAGACGGTGGGCTGGGACAAGGTGCTGTTCGGCTCCGACTACCCGCATCCCGAGGGCCTGGCAACTCCCAAACGGTTCTACGAATACGCCGAAGGCATGGACGAACGACGCACCTACGACTTCATGGGCGACAACGCCCGCCGCTTCATGGGGCTGCCGATTGCGAATCCCAACCCGGACGCCATGAGACCACCGCAGCTGGCCTCCGCCTGAGAACTTCGAAGCGACGCAAGGAGAACGCCGATGCCGTTGCAGCCGTGGATGCAGCTGATCTCGGTCGACGACCATCTGATCGAGCACCCGACTGTGTGGAGCGACCGGCTCCCCCGCAAATACCTCGAAGCGGGTCCGAAGATCATCGATTTCGAACGCCCCGACACCGGGGCATTGACCCAGGTATGGCAGTACGAGGGCCGCATCTATCCCTACATCGGCCTGAACGCGGTGGCCGGCAAGAAGCCCCAAGACTACGGCGTCGAGCCGGTGCGCTACGACGACATGATCCCGGGCTGCTATGACCCCAAGGCGCGCGTGGCTGACATGGATATCGACGGCGTGCAGGCGATGACTTGTTTCCCGTCCTTCCCACGGTTCGCCGGTGCGGTATTCGCCGAAGGGGAGGACAAGGAGCTCGCCCGCCTATGCTCACGGGCGTGGAATGATTTTCATCTCGACGAGTGGGCAGCCACTGCGCCGAACCGGTTCATCCCCGTTGCGATGCTGCCCTTTTGGGATATCGACGCAAGCGTCGCGGAGATCCACCGAGTCGCCGAGAAGGGCGCCAAGACGGTGACGTTCCCCGACCTGCCGGACAGGCTGGGACTGCCGTCGGTGCATTCCGACCACTGGGATCCGGTTCTGTCGGCCGTTGAAGAGACCGGGATGGTGCTGGCGCAGCACTTCGGGTCCGGCGGCTTTCCCCCACCGATCGCGCCGGACGCGCCGTTCGCCGTGTTCATCACCCTGATGGGGACGATGTCGATGACGGCGATGACCGACTGGCTGTTCTCGAACACGCTCTACCGTCATCCGAGGCTCAAGATCGGTCTGTCCGAAGGCGGAATAGGTTGGATTCCATACATTTTGGAACGCTGCGACAGCGTGTGGCGCAAGCACCGCTTCTACAACAACATCAACCAGGAGCATCCGCCGAGCGAACTGTTCAATAAGCACATCCACGGCTGCTTCATCGAAGACGACTTCGGGGTTGATGTACGTGACTTCATCGGCGTCGACCGCATCACGTGGGAGTGCGATTACCCGCATTCGGACTCGTATTGGCCGCAGAGCCGTGAACGCGCCGCCGAGACCCTCAGGGACGTGCCCGACGACGAGGCACACCGGATGGTGGAATTGAACGCGCGCGAGTTCTACAACTTCCCACGGGCGGCTTGATGGACCCGCCGGAGGTGGAGGACTGGGCCGACCAGGATCTGCTGACCAAAGACGAGGCGCGGGACCGGCTCGACGACGCGATCGTCCGCGCCCAAAACCGGCTTGCAGCATTGCAATTTCCCGCCGATGAGGCCGAGATTCGCTCGGTCACACGGCGGCTGGCCGCCATGGAGTCGGTTCGCGGTGAATACGACGCCTATCTGCACAACCAGGACTGATTCTTAAGCAAGGAGAGTTATTCGGATGACCAGCGTGCATGCAGTGCCGGAGCTCGAGTACGAGTCGTTGCCGATGGCCGACGACCGAAAAGTCGGTTGGGACGCCCTCCGCGCCATGGGGCCCGTCGTCCTGATGCACGGCTGGTACTACCTGACCCGCCGTGACGACGTGCTACACGCGCTGCGCAACCCCGAGATCTTCTCGTCGAAGAAGGCGTTCGACACCCTTGGCAGTCCCCTGCCGCTGGTGCCGATTTCGTTCGATCCGCCCGAGCACACCCGGTTCCGCAAGATCCTGCAGCCCTTCTTCAGCCCACACACCCTGGGCGCGATGTTGCCGGCGCTGCAGCAGCAGGCGGTCGGGATGATCAACGCCCTCGCCCCGCATGGGCATGCCGATGTCGTCACCGAGTTGGCAATGCCGTACCCGTCGCAGGTGTTCCTCACCCTCTACGGCCTGCCGTTGGCTGACCGCGCCAAGCTCCTGACCTGGAAGGACGCCGTCATCGAGCTCGCCGACAGCGGCACGACGTTGGAAGGCCACGATCTCGGGCCTGCCCTGGAGCTGTTCGCCTACCTGGGAGCCGCCATCAACGAACGCCGCGCCAACCCGGGCTCCGACGTCCTGTCGGCGGTGCTGACGGGCGAGGAGCCCCTCGACGACGCCGAAGCGGTCGGGCTGAGCTTTCTGTTCGTGCTGGCCGGACTGGACACCGTCACGGCGGCAATCGGTTTCGCGCTACTGGAGCTGGCCCGCCGGCCCGACCTGCGGTCCGCGCTGCGGGAAGATCCCCAGCTGATCAAGGTCTTCGTCGAGGAGATCGTCCGGCTGGAGCCACCGGCACCGATCCTACCGCGGATGACGACCCGGGAAGTCACCGTCGGCGGCATCACGCTGCCTGCCGACACTCCGGTCCGGTTACTGATCGCCGCGATCAACCGCGACGGCAGCGACGCCACCTCGGGCAACGAGGTGCTGATGGACGGAAAAGTTCACCGACACTGGGGTTTCGGCGGTGGACCGCACCGATGCCTTGGGGCCCACCTGGCACGCATGGAACTGAACCTCATCATCGAAGAGTGGTTGCGCCGCATCCCGGAATTCGAGCTCGAGCCAGGTTTCACACCGCGGATCGGCTGGCCGGCCAACACCTATTCGCTCACCAGTTTGCCGCTGCACTGGGAAGCACGTTGAGACAGCACCGACAACGCCAGCACGGAGGTAACGCCAATGACGATCGCACCAATGCCGACCAGTGCTGTCGATTTCCATCCCGAACCTCGGATGTTCATCGACCGCCGGCTGCGCGACGCGTCGAGCGGTCAGGTCATCGACAACATCAACCCGGCCACCGAGGAGATCCTCGGCGTGGCCGCCGACGCGTCGCACCGACCAACTGTGCCACGCCGATGGTCACCGACAATCCCGTCCTGTTCAAGGTGATCGAACAGAACACGAATCTCGTCAATGCGATGCAGACCGCGCTGCCCGATCTCCTGCTCATCGAACCGAAGGACGTCAGCAACGCGGTGCTGTTTCTGATATCGGAGGCCGGACGGTCGTTCACCGGAAGTGTTCTGAAGGTCGACGCCGGCATGGGCGATCGACGCTAAGTGATGGCGCCAATGCATGCTATCGACCGCCGCCGCATCGCCGTGCTATGTGTCGAGTGCCAAACCGGTGTGCTGGGACCGGATTCGGTGCTGCCGCTGCTCGCGCAGGACTGCCCACGCCTCGTCACCGATCTGCAGCGCCTCCTCGACGCGGCGCGCATCGCAGGCGTACACGTCGTGCACGCGACCTACGAGGGAGCGTGCGAAGCAGAGACAGTCGGTACGGCGAGAATTTGGCGGGTATTGGCGCCAGCCACCGCGGACTGGGAGCCCAGCGCACCGGCCACACAGGTCATGTCCGAGCTGTTGGCACCCTCTGACGTGGTGGTGCCGCGCCGCCACGGCCTGTTTCCGACGCTGGACACCGACCTGCTTGCGGTGCTGAGGGGTCTCGGCGTGGACACTGTTGTGCTGGCCGGGGTTTCGTTGAATCTGGCGCTCCCCGTCACCGCCGCGCACCTGTCCGAAGCGGGCTTCCACCTCATCGTGGCCCGTGACGCCGTCGCGGGGACACCGCCCGACTATGGCCAGCAGGTGCTCACCCACACGATGGCGAAGCTCGGTCGCCTGACCACTATCGACGAGCTCATCGGGTCATGGACCGTCGATGTCGCGCAGCCCGGAAGATCTTCATGACAGCGACCGATCTGGCCCGCCGATTCCTGCATATCAACCTCAACACCGTCAACGCCGAAGCCGCGCAGGCGTTCCTCACCGACTGCCTCGGGCTGGGTCTGCAGATGCAAACGGATCCAGAGGAGTTGGTCGACGGTGAGATCCTGGGACTGCCGGGCAAGGTCCGCTGTGACACCCGGTTTTTCTACGACAGCCGCGGCCCTCGGTTCTCCTGCGCAATCGAGGTCATCCACTGGCTCGATCCGCCTACCACGGCCTGCCGGGCGCTCGACGCTGCCTCGGGCGGGCTCAGCGCATTGGCCTTCCGCGTCGCCGATCGTGGGCGCACCGTCGAGACGATCCGCGACCACGGCTACCGCGTCCTGTCCGAGGATGCGGTCGGCCTGGTCACCGGTGGGCCGGCCGCCGTCGCGGTCGGCCCCGACGGACTGGTCGTCGAACTCGCGGATATGCGGAGCGGCGCGACCGGCGGCGTGCAATTCGCCGGAGCGCGGGTCACCTGCGCCGACCTTGCCGAGTCGCTACGGTTCTACACGGGCATCGGATTCAACCCGCTCGGTGAGACACGCACCCGGACGCTGCCATTGTGCGATCTCGGTCTCGACGTCGACGATTCCGACGATGTGCAGGTGTGCCATGTCGGGCTGGCCGAAGACGGTCCCACCGTGAGGCTATGCCTGACGCAAGCGGCCGCAGGCGCGCGGCCGGCTGCCAGGCAGCCCAATGAACAGGGGCTCTACCGGTGCGCGTTACGTGTGGAGAACACGCCGCGCGCGATCGCCGCCACGGCCGAGGACGTCGTCGTGCGCGGACCGATCTGGTGCCCCCTGCCCGGCACCCCGATCGCCGGCCTACACATCGCGTTTCTCACCGCACCAGAGGGCACTGTCATCGAATACGTCGAACGGCCGCTCGAACACTTCGCATAACAAGCGGCCGGGCGCAACACGGGCTACACCGGAACGCAGCCGAGGTGCTCGGTGAGATCGGCCCTGTGCCCATCAGGTACGGCCCGGCCTGACGCAACACGACGCCGTACTTTCCCGGGATTACGGCGCTGGCGGCTGGTAGTGCGCGGCGGAGTTGCCAGATCTGTTCGAGGCAAAGGATATTCACCGCGTAGGAGACCAGGTAATTTGCCGCGCGCTCGTCATTAGGGGTTACATCCCGTTTGACATCACCCATCACTTGGGAATAGCTTTGGCCGCCACTCACCTTGTCGCAGATGCCGTGGCCGTAGCCAATCGCATCGTTGTTCCGAAAGTTGTAATGTCGCCGCACCGCCACGTCATAGAGATACTCCGCCGCGGGCGTCGGGGCGGCATACGCCCGCGGTACCAGCGTCGGTGTGGCGCCGCCGACGGCAGCCGCGGCGACGATCGATGTAATCAGCAAGCTGCGACGTGTAATCGCTGACATTCCAATAGATCTCTCGAACGCCATTATTCGTACGTTTGCCTACTGCGGTGGATACGCAGGCGGCGGATAGACCCCTCGCAGGACCCACGGAAACCAGTTAATGCCGAATTCCAATTCATCGCTGGCGTCATAGTCGGGGCTGGGGTCTATCGGGCTCGGTTGGCCGGAGGCGAGTGGAGGCGGCGGCTGCGGTGGCTGGCCGTAGACAGCCACCAGAACGCTACGGTCCACACTGTTTTCTGACCAGACGCCCATTTGGCTGTAGGCGCAGTCGGACATGGTCGCCTTATAGGCGGGGTTGGCGTACCACTGGTTGAGGATGTCCATGCCGTCGATGGCCAGCGCCGGGTTGATCACTATGGTTTCGGCTACTTTGCCGTGGTAGCCGGCAGCGTTGGCGCGGTCCTGCGGGGTGGAACCGTCGGAACCGACATTTCCGTCGAGGACGCGGTTGTTCATCAGGTCTTCAGTGTGCCGTTGTGCGGCCAATTGAAGTTGTGGATTGCTGTTGACGTCGTGGTTGCAACCGGCCTGCCGCTGCGCGGTGTAGACGTTGGCGATTACGCCGTCATTGAGTCGTTTGTTGTTCGGTATGAGCGTGTTGTCGTTGCCATCGGCGAGTGCGGCAGACATTGTCAGCGCTGTCGCGGCCGTCAGGATCACCGCAATGGCCGATCCAGGCCGACTGCCGCGTGACAGGTGCATCATTAGCTTGCCCTTTCTTTGCGCTTGCGCCGGCACATCTTTGGCGTGGGCGAAGTTGAAACCGCATTGCCAGAAACGCTTCGCGCGCCGCTGAATCCCGTTTGTCCGCAACCACTCCGGAATTGGGGAGCGATCGGAGCCACCCTTGTGGGTGGTACCCCTGACATGCTGACCATGACCATCGTCTCGGGAACCGTCGCGTTATCAGACCGGTGTGAAGTCGGACACCAGCCAGCGGTTGTTGAACTTATCCAGAACCACACGGACGCTGGAGGCAGTGCTGCTGGGCGGATCATTGCCGACCATGATCGTCTGGTTGACGAACATCAACACCACCGCGTGATTGGGGCTTGCTGATACCGACGCCGCGGCGGGCACGGTCGCTACCGCCGAGATCTGTCGTTGCTTGGATCCCGGGATCACCACATCACGCGTCAGCTGGATATACGCATCGCGAAACGAGCCCGTCAGTCTGTCCCGCGCAGAGCCGAGGTCGGCCTCAACCGAGTCGGGCCGATACGACAGCATCTTGATCGTGCTATCGGTTGCGGCCCGCACGGATTCGATGCGGGCGGCATCGGCGCTGTGCGCCGATGAATCCTTCCACTTCAAGAAGCCGGCGCCGACGGCCAGCAGCATCGCCAGCCCAGGTAGCACGGCATACACGAGCGCAGCTCGCCATGAAATGGCTTTCCGTTTGGTCGCCGATTCGGTCGGCTCTTCTTGCCCGCCGTTGGTGGAGTCGTCCTGATCGGCGGTGCCGTCGTGCTCGGCGGACGCAACTGTCCCGCTGGCCTCGCTCGAATCGGACACGGGCTCTACAGGAGTCGTTTCGACGGTCACGGTTTCGGGCCCCGTCACTTTATCTGCGTCGTCGCCGGTTCGCGACCTTGGCCGGATCAGTCGGATCACGGCACGAACCCCACGTTCGACACCTTCACTGTGTCACCCACTTTCTGCACATCGATGCGCATCCGCCATTTGCGGGGTTGCTGGTCTGTGGCACCGAGGCTCGACGTCTTCACTGTTACCGCCACCAGGACCCGGGCCGAGTCACGGCCCACCGACTCCAGGCCGGCTTCGGTGACGCTGCCTTCGGTTTTCGACTGCGCCTGTTTGACGAGCTGGACAAAGGCCGGGGAGCGCTTCTGGAAATCGTCGTAGAACGTTCCCGTCGCCGAATCGAGGATGCGCCGGACATCGGCATCGGCATCGGCGTAGTTGATGGATGTCAGATTCATCGCGCCTTGGCGACCGACCCGCAAGAACAGCTGGTGCTGCTTTTCATCCTGCTGCGATAGATAGATACGGTGACCGAACCACCCCGCAAGTCCGCCGAGTGCCATGATCATGAGCAGCCCGATGACTAAGCCCGTCCGGATACCGGATTTCTTCCCTGTCAACGCTTTTGGGCTGCCGCCGGCAGGGTGCGCTTCGTCGGCATCGTGAGCGTTCATATCAGGCGCGACTAGCGAGTCCGAATCGGCTTGGCTAGCGGCCGGGTCGGTTGTCTCGTCAATCTCGTCGGGTTGATCTTCTCCGAGCTGGGTTAATTGCCCGGCGGTATCAGCATCGACTGCCATGTGTGCTCCTTTGGTGCGGTCTGAGCGAGGTTGGCTTGGGTGTAGACGTTTCCGTCGGGTCCCACGTAGGAACCGGTGGCCGGATCGTATTCGGCGGCCGCCAGAGCGGGTGCGGGTGGCGGCGGTGGAACCGGTGCCTGCGGCGTTTCGGGCGCCAGCTGTGGGACGTCTTGACCCGACAGCGTCGCGTTGGGGTCACCCTTCCAGTTGTTGCCGTCGTTGAGGGGAACGTATTCCTGATCGCTCTCACACATCTTGACCGTGGGGGCGCGTTTGCCCGGCACCGTCTCGCACGGAATGTTGCGCGCCCCACGCGGATTCCACATCGCATCCTGCGGGGTTCGGCAGTACACATCACCGGCGGGCCGGTCGGGGGCGTCGACGAAGGTTGCGACCCGGCGCTGCTGGGCGGGAAGGAAGCCGGTCGTGCACACCGGCGGCAGGTTCAAATTGAGCTTGAAGCTCAGGAACGCCCCCCGGTAGTCCTGCTTGGTGTTCAGATTGGCCAAGCCGATGCCCTGGAGCTGTGCGATGCCCTGCGGCAGTAGCACCAGTAACTGCTCGATGTCGTTGTGATAGACGACCGCCACCTGACCGACGCTGACGAGGTTGGCCAAAACGATTGGCAGCGTGGGGTTAAGACGGTCGAACAGTCGCCGCCCCTCGGCCGCTGCTGGCCCGCCCTGGTGAATCAGACCGGCAACGTCTCCGTCGTGGTTTTTTAGTTCACCGGTAATGGTGGCCAGGTGCGCCGCCCACGCCTGGACCGCATCCGAGGTGTCGGACTGGCTGTCCAGCAACGGTTTTGCACCATCGACGAGCGTGGTGAGCGCGGCGAGATTCTTCTTCGCGTCCGTGGCCAGTGCACTGGCTCCGGTGACCATCTCGGACAGTTCGGGACCCATGCCGCCGAACGCGGTGTAGCTCTCGTCGATGACAGTCTTGAGGTTGTCGTTAGGGATCGCGCGCACGCCGCGGTTGGCGGCATCGAGCAGGCTGCTGATGTCGGGCGGGACGGAGGTCCGGCTGCGTGCTATCACATCGCCGTCACGTAGCGGGGCGGATGCGCCATTGCGGGGCAACAGCGCCACATACTGCTCGCCGATCGCGCTCTGGCTGTGCACCTGGGCGTCAAGATCGGACGGGATGCGCACATCGGAGCGCAGCGAAAGATCGGCTTCCACACCGGTATCCGTCAAACGCACTGCCGTCACCCGGCCGACCTCGGTGCCACGGTACGTGACATTGGCGTTCGCGTATAGGTTGCCCGATTCCGGTAGCTGGACCTTGACCCGATACTGGCCGACGCCGAACATCGCCGGCACCCGTACGTAGCCCAAACCCATGGTCGCCATCGCACCCACGGCAACGATGAAGAACACGATCAGCTGGATCTTGATTTTCCTGCTCAGCATGTCACGGTCCCTGATCCCAGTGGTATGGGGCGATCAACGGGTTGCCCGCGGTGTAGGGGCTGGGCAGCTGGCCGATGGTGCGGCCCCACTGCATCTCCAACTCCGTGAGGTGGCCTTCCCATCGGCTGCCGGTGAACAGGCCGGCATCGAGTCGGCTGAGCGTCAAGTCGACGACGGCGGTCAGATTGGCGTAGTCACCGCGGAACCACTTCTCCACCGTTTCGTTGGGCCACGGATACGTGGAAAGAACGCTCAGCGATCGCGTCAGCGCGGGGCCCGCGTTGGCCAATGATTCCAGCACGGGCCCAAGCTGGTTGAGCTCAGCCACAAGGTTTTCCTTGGTTTGGTTGACCGCCTGGGTGGTCACGG
The DNA here is from genome assembly GCF_010731655.1 of Mycobacterium paraseoulense. Classification (NCBI taxonomy): domain Bacteria; kingdom Bacillati; phylum Actinomycetota; class Actinomycetes; order Mycobacteriales; family Mycobacteriaceae; genus Mycobacterium; species Mycobacterium paraseoulense. The sequence continues at coordinate 1,657,132 of NZ_AP022619.1, forward strand.
CGCTGAATTTGCCTAATTGGTCGACCGCGTCTGTGAGGTTCGCCCGTTCGTCCTTGAGGATGGCAAGCGCTTCGGGAATGGTCTTCAAGGCACGGTCGATCACCGGCTCTTGGTTGGCGAACTGGCTGGCCAAGTTGTTGAGGCTCTCGGTGGCGGCGATGATGTCACCCGTCTGGTCATTGAGATGGCCGACGAATTTGTTGAATTCCTCGATCAAGCTTCTGAGGTCCTGTTCGTGACCGTTGAACGAGGTGGTGAGTTCCCTGGTGATGTCCTGGATTTGGCCAATGGCGCCACCATTGAGCAGCAGCGATACCGCGGCCAGCGTTTGCTCGGTGCTCGGATAGGCGCTGGCTGACGGCAGCGGAATCAGCGAGCCGTCACGAAGTGTGCCCTCGGGTGGCACCCTGGCCGGGGGTGCAAGCTCGATGTGCATTGAGCCGAGCAGGCTGGTCTGGCCGAGCTTGGCGGTGGCGTTCGCTGGCAGGTTGACGTCGCCACCCAGCTGCATCGTCACCAGCGCGTGCCAACCCTGCCGCTCTATCTTGGTGACGGTCCCCACCACGGCATCGCCGACGCGCACCCTGGAGTTCTGCTTGAGGTTTGCCACCTCCGGCATCTGGGCCTGGACGGTGAAGGAACCCGGGCCGCTTCCGCCGGTTCCCGGCAGCGGCAGCGAGTTCAGCCCGCGCCACCAACACCCGGACACCGAGGCGAATACGAGCGCAGCCAACAGGGCGACGATCAAACGTCGCCGACAACGACGCATCACGATGCGCCTCCGGGCGGCATCATCATTTGAGACAGTCCGGCGGCCGGACCGCTCGGCGTGGCCCCGGCGGGGATCGGCGCCGGCACGGTATCGGGCGGCGGTGCGCCGGTGGCCGGCGGCTGGGGCGGGCCCTCGTCGGGGAGCGGCCCCTCGTAGCGGTCCCGGATCCTGCCCGGCTCGGTCAGCGGCCGCAGCCAGTCTTCACTGAAGGTGACCTCGTTGGGCCGGGCCTTCGGTCCGACGAAGAAGTTCTCACCCAGTGGCAGGAAGTTGTACTGGCGGTTTTTTATGATCGGCGCGAGGTACTGCACACACAGCTTCGCCGACTGCTGGTTGTTGAGACGGGACGCGGCCTGGATTGCCCCGCAAAGGAATCCGATCGGGTCGGCGAAATTGTTGATGCCCAGCACGCCTGTCAGCGATGCATTCGCCGGGTCGTAAATGGCATTGAAGTTCGCGAACGTCGAGGGGGCAATGTGAAGCGTCTGCTTGAGGTCATCGAGACTATTCACGACGGCGCCGGAGATCGAGGCGAGCTTGTCCGAGGTAGTGCCAAGCGATTCGCGGTTGTCGGCGATGAAGCTCTGTACATCGCCGACGACGGCGTTGAGGTCACGCAGGGCGCCGCCTACCTTGTCGGGGTCGTCGGCCAGCAGGGCGGTCACCGCCGCCAGATTCCTGTTGAGCTGACGCAGAAGATCCCTGCTCGACCGCAGCGCAGACACCAGGATCGAGAGGTTCTTGACGCTGCCGAAGATGTCGTTGCTGTGGTCGCCGAGTGCCGACAGCGCTTGCGACAAATGGATGATGGCATCGCGGATGTCGGCACCCTGTCCCCGCAGGTTATCGGCGGCAGTATCGACTAATGCACCCATGGTGCTCACCCCGCCCGGTTCCGTGGGCTGCAAGGACTGAGTCAGCTTTTCCAGCTGTTTGCGCAAGTCGTCGAACTCCACTGGCACCGCGGTGCGCTGCTGCGGGATGACCGCGCCGGTAGACATCACCGGACCGCCAGCGTAGGCGGGCGTGAGCTGTAAAGCCCGCGCGCTCACCAGGGTCGGATTGATGATCACCGCGTTCGCGTTAGCGGGCACCTTGTGCTTGCCGTCGATGTGGAAGGAAATCCGGGCACGGTCGGGCTGGGGTTCGATTTTGTCGATCTTGCCCACGCGCACGCCAAGGATCATCACGTCGTCGCCGGCAAAGATGCCGTTGCTGTTTTCGAAATAGGCGATCACGTTCGTTGGTGGAGCGCCAAAGCTTTTCAGCGCCACCACGGTGATCCCGCCTGCCAGGCAGATGACCAAGGATATGGCGAGCGCGATTTTGCCGCCGCGAGGGATCGCCACCGGACGGGTCATTGGCCACCACCCCCGGGCGGCACCTCACCAGGGGCCGGCACGTAGACCGGTGAAGGTGTCGGCTCGGGAACCGATGCCAGTCCGGGTGGTGCCGGCGCCGGCGGGCCCGGCGGAGGACCGCCCGGCGGGGGGGCCGGGGGTGGTTCACGGTAGGGATAGCGCGGATCTCCCGGGTTGCCGGTGATGGCATCGGGCAGGGTCAGACGCGGTTCCCCGCCCTGCCCGGTGCGCGGGAAGGGAACCGGAAGGGCTGGCGTGCCGGGCTGTCCGGTTGGCGGATCGGTCCGCTGTGACGGCAACAGCGTGTGGGGATCAAGCCCCAGATCGGAAAACGCGGCATCGACGAACGGCTGAACAAACTGTCCGGGTAGGAGGTTGGCGACGTAGGCGTTGAACCAGGGCCCCGACGACACGGCCTCACCGAGTGACATTGCATAGGCGTTCAGAAGCTTGATCGACTTCTGCACCCGCTCCTTACGGTTGTCGACGATGGTCAGCACGTCGTTGAGCTTGTCCAGTGCCGGCCGCAGCTGATCCCGGTTCTCGGCGATGAATCCTGAGAGCTGCGTTGCCAGCGCGGAAAGGTTCTTCGCGACCTGATCCAACGCTCCGCTCTGGGTGAGCAGCTGCGCCAACAACGCATTCGTGTTAGCCACCAGGCCTGCCACCTGGTCGCTGCGCCGGGCAAGTACCGTGGTGGCCTTGTTCGCGTTCGCCAGCAGATTACGCAGCTGCTGATCGCGAACGTTGAGTGTTTGGGAGAAGCGCGACACTCCCGCCACGGCGATCCTGAAGTCTGGGGCGGTGTTCTTGAAGGTATCCCCGAGGGTGGCCAATGCATCCGACAGCTGGTCGGTGTTGAGCCCGTTGATGGTCTTCGTCAGATCACCAAGGGCGTCCGGTATCTGGTATGGAGACATCGTGCGCTCCAATGGGATTGGCTGCGACAAGTGTCCATTCCCGCGCGGGGTCACCTGCACGATCTTGGTACCCAGCAAGGTGCTGTTCTGGATCGCGGCCTCGGTACGGTCACCCAGCCGGATGTCGCCGGTGATCTTGAACGTGACGAGTACCTTTGGGCCGTCGAGCTCCACGCTTTGGACCGACCCGACTTTGTAGCCGGATACCTGAACGTCGGCATCGCTCTGAACGCCGGCCGCGTCGGCGAAATAGGCGCAGTAAGTCTTGCCGCCGGACAGGAACGGCAGGCGATCGTAATTCAGTGCAGCTCCAACCACGGCGACGGCGGCGGCGATGCCGATCGCCCCGACGATCACGGGGTTGCGTTCCGCGAAGCTTTTCATTTCGGCGTACACCGCCCCGTCGCCTGGCCCGCCACTTTGATATAGACGGGTTGTCCGCCTTTGCCGTTGACCTTGAGCACCACATCGCAGAGGTAGAAGCTGAAGAAGTCACCGTAGAGGCCCTGCCGGCCCAGCACCTGGTACTTGTCCGGGAGCGTCTCGAGCAGATGGTCGAGATATTCGTGGTCGGCGGCGACGATGCCGGCGACGCGGTCCAGCTGGTGAACGGTGTTTTGCAACGGCGGACGCGCCTGCGAGAGCAGGTCGGTGACCGAGCCCGCGACCGCATTCATATATGCCACGCCGTTGCTGATGTCGGATTTGCGCTCGGCCAAGCCCTTCATCAGCTCCGATAGCGAATCAACCGCTTTGTCGAACTGCTTGTTCTGATCCCCAAATGACCCGAGGACAGTGTTGAGGTTGCCGATCACCTGGCCGATCAATTGGTCACGGTCGGCCAAAGTGCTTGTCAGCGAGGCCGTTTGGGAAAGAAAATCGCCGATCGTGACACCTTCACCCTGAAATACCGCGATTAACTGACCAGTCAAAGCATTGACTTGTTGCGGGTCCAGGGCGCGGAACAAGGGCCGGAAGCCGCCGATCAACGCATTGAAATCCAGAGCCGGTTGCGTACGTGAAACAGGGATGATCTGTCCGGGCCTTAGCGTCTTGACGTGCCCGGGGCCCTCTTCAAGGGCCAAATACCTATCGCTGACCAGGTTTTCGTACTTGATAACGGCCCGGGTGCCCTCTGTGAGCACGACCGACTTGTCGGTGGAAAACTCGACATTGACAGTCGCGTCATCGTTCACGGTGATGGTGCGAACCTTGCCGACCTCGACCCCGGCGATGCGGACGAAATTGCCGCCCTTTAGGCCGCTCACATTAGTGAATACCGCATTGTAGGCCGTCGCAGACGTGAACCGGAGCTCACCGAAGACCGCAACGAGCGCGAAAATGCCGAAGAAGCAGACCACCATGAAGATGGATACTCGCCAGAAAGTGCCCGTCAGGTTCTGTCTCATTGCTAGTTGCTCGCTCGGATCTTTCGGTAGCTCATCGTGGTGGTGGTGGTGCGGACGGCGGTAGCGGTCCCGATGCCGGAATCGGCAACCCGGGCGACGGTGATCCCTGACACCGCAAGCTTGGCGGCTGGGGCACCGCACGGGTTACCGGGAAGAAGTCAGCCCAGCACGGGTGGCCCAGGCCGACGTTGGGCCGGATGTCCATGCCGGTTCCCCACCCGGTGTTGGTCACTAGTGTCCGGACGGGAAAGTTCTTCGATACATCCGGCAATGAGCCGCAGCCTGGCTTGCCGCCCGGGCCTCCCTTGGCAGCCACGATCGGCAAATTGTCCGGATACACATAGGGATCGCTGCCGAACAAGAGGCTGGCGTCTATGACGACAGTGCGACCGTTTCCACCCGCGGCTTGGTAAGCGACGTTGTCGTAATACCACTTGGTGCCAATGAGCGTGCAGGTGTACTCCGGGTTGTACTTCATCAGCAGGTTCGTGGTCGGCTCCAGGATGTTGATCGCGTGAATTAGGTTGTCGTTGTTCGCGCCGATCACCTGGGTACCCGAACGGCCGAGCCCAATGAGGTTCACCAGCAGCGAGTCGACGTCGGTGGTGTGGCTGGTGATCGTGGCACTGGTCGTGCTCGCCGCGTCCAGGGCTGCCAGGATGTGTTGCGCGGCAGTGCTGTACGTGTCGCTGACCGAGGCAAGCGAATGCCAGTCTTGCCGAACCGTTTCGCTTCGTGGGTTCAGCGCCCTTAGGACCTCGTTGGTGTCGGCGATCGCTTCACCGATCATTTCCCCGTGACCACGAAGACCTTCCGCGAGCGCAGTGAGCACCGCGTTGAGTTTGGCCGGATCGATCTGATCCAGCAGATCAACCAGGTTCTCAAAGACCGTATTCACCTCGGTGGAAACATTTCGCGACACCAGTATCTGACCGGCAGACAACGGTTTTGAACTGGGATTATCCGGGTAAATCAGGTCGACGTATTTGGTGCCGAACACGGTGGTGGCCTTGATGTCCGCCTCAACATTGGCCGGGATGTAGCGGATCTGTGCGGGGTCGATTTCCAACTGGAGGCTTACCGGCTGCTTGCCGCTGATGATCGAGGCGACCCGCCCGACGTCGACCCCGCGCATCTTGACCTTGCCGCCGGGATCCATCATCAGGCCCGCGCGATCAGATGTAAGAGTGACTCGAACATAAGATGTGAAGGCGCGCGTGTACAGGACCGAGCACAATGCGACAAAGCCAATCGTCACGACAGCCAGGATTACTGTCCACCATGCCGGGCGAATCCGGCCTACGCCGTGTCTGGGATTCACTGCTAGTCCGAGAGGTGGAAGTTTCCAGTGGGCCCGTAGATGGCAAGTGAGACACACAAAATCACGATCACGGCAAACACCAGAGATGTGCGCACCGCCCGTCCAACCGCCTCGCCGACCCCAGCCGGCCCGCCGGACGCGTTGTAACCGTAGTAGGTGTGTATCAGCATCACCACAGTCCCCGAACAAAGCACGATTAAGAAAGACCAGATCAAATCGCTCGACACCAGGAACGTGTTGAAGTAGTGGTTGTAAACGCCGGAGGACTGTCCGTAAAGAGCTATGCTCGCCCGCGACCCCAGGAACGCCATCACAGCGGCCGCACAGTACAGCGGTATCACCACGATCACCCCGGCGACCAGCCGGGTAGAGGCGAGGTAGGCCACCGACCGCACACCGATCACTTCCAGTGCGTCGATCTCCTCGTTGATCCTCATCGCACCCAGTTGCGCGGTGGCACCCGCACCGATCGTGGCCGATAACCCCACTGTGGCGATCAACGGCCCGGCCAGCCGGGTGTTGAAGTATGCCGAGAAGAAGCCGATCAGCGCCTCTATACCGATGCCGGACAGCGCGCCATATCCTTGGACCGCAACAAGAGAACCCGCAGCGGCGGTCAAGAAACCGATGACCACCACGGAGCCGCCAACCATAAGCAGTGCGCCAACGCCCAGGCTCATCTGGGCAATGAGCCGCAGCATCTCAAGTCGATAGTTCATGAGCACGTCGCCGACCGCGCCGATCGTTCTGGCGTAGAACTGCGTCTGCTCACCGACTCGGTTCCACCCTTTGGCGAATCCCCTTGCGGCACGGTTAATCCGCGGGTACAGCGTGCTTGGTACACTGTGGCTCATCGCGGACTCACTTTGACTCCGATGGCGGTCATGACCACATCGATGAGAAACAGCGCCATGAACGAGAACACGACTGTTTCGTTGACCGCATTCCCGACGCCCTGTGGCCCACCACCGACGGAGATGCCCTGGTAGCAGGCAATCAAGCTAGCAGCCAGCCCGAACAGCATGGCTTTGAGCAAGCCGATAATCAGCGCCGGTAAGTGCACGAGCAGCGTCAAACTGCTGATCCAGGCACCCGGGGTGACGTGCTGAACATAGACCGAAAAGAGAAACGTGCCCGAGAGACCAGCGATCATGACCAGCGCGGACAGCATCAAAGCAACTACCGTGGCGGCGAGGATCCGCGGCACCACCAAGGATTGAACCGGGTTGATGCCAAGCACCCGCAGCGCATCTATTTCCTCGCGGATGGTTCGCGCGCCCAGATCGGCACACATCGCCGTAGCGGCAGCACCGCCGACGACGAGCACCGTGACAATCGGCCCGCTCTGCTCGACACTAGATATTGCGGCTGCGGCGCCGGACAGGTCGATCGCCCCGACATCCGCCAGCAGCACGTTCAGCACGAACTGCGTCAACGTCATGAACGGAATCGCCAGCGCTATAGCCGGCACTAGCGACACCCGCGTCACGAACCAGATCTGCGTGACAAATTCGCGCCAGGCGAACGGGCGACGTGGAATCAAGAACAACACGTCGAGGGTCATCGCAACGAAACCGCCGACGGCACGCAGCGGCTTTAGCGCCACCTGCGACGCGGTCAACGCAGACCCTTCGCGGCTGGTGGCATAGTCCCCGCTGACGTGCTGCCTCTAACCGTCAACCGCTACCTCCGGAAATTTCCTTATCGCGCGACACCATCCGCTCGGAGAACAATCGCCCGAACGCATCGCGGTAACCGCGATCCAGCGAACGATGGCGCCGCTCCCCCAACTCTTTGCGTCCCTACCAACGACCACGGCCACGCCAGCCTAGCAATGGCAACGACCCGTGACAAGACACTTATAGCGCTTTTTGTATAGAGTGTACATTCCATGCTATCCGCTACATCGTTACCGATGGGCTAGGCAAAGGGACACATAGTCGAATCAGCACGATGGGTGACAGTCGATTGAGGTTGAGTGCCACAGAACTAACCGCCGAAGAGGTCGGGCTGCGTGACGAAGTACGCGACTATCTCGCAGAGCGGCTGCCGCCCGGCAGTTACCCTGTTGGCCTTGGCATCTCGGCCGAGATGGACCCTGTCTTTTCGCGCGATCTCGCCTCGCGCGGCTGGGTAGGAATGGCGCTGCCGAAGGAGTATGGCGGGGGCGGGCGTTCGGCGGTCGAGCGATTGATCGTCGTGGAGCAACTGCTGGCCGCGGGAGCGCCGATCGGATGGCACTGGGTGGCTGATCGCCAGTCTGGACCGAACATCGCAGCCAACGGCACCATTGAGCAAAAGCAGTATTTCCTGCCGCGGATCGCCCGGGGAGAGCTGTCGTTCGCCATCGGCATGAGTGAACCCGATGCCGGCTCGGACCTGGCGTCGGTGCGAACCAAAGCAGTGAAAGTTGAAGACGGCTGGCTGATCAGCGGCACGAAGATATGGACATCGGGTGCCGGCGAAGCCACCCACCTGCTGGCTCTCATTCGCACGTCCGAGGACCGGTACTTCGGCCTGACGCAGTTCATCGTTGACCGCGCGGCCGACGGCTTGGCGGTTTCGCCCATTCCGTTCATCGACGGCACCCGGCATTTCTGTGAAGTGTCCTTCACCGACGTCTTCGTCCCAGACACGATGCGGTTGGGCGAGGTCGGTGCGGGCTGGGGGCAAAACACTGCCGAACTCGTCCTCGAACGTGGTGGTGTAGATCGATGGATGTCGTTGATGCCGGTGTTGCAGCATTGGGCCGCCCACCTCCACGGGTCCGTAGCCGGCTGGGAGCAGACCGATTTGGGGCTCGTGGTGGCCCGCTGCTGGGCGTTTCACGGCCTGTCGATGTCGATCGCCCGAGCCGTGGACCGCGGTGAGTCGCCAACCGTCGAGGCGGCACTGGCCAAGGAGATGGCCACGAGGTTCGAGCAGGAATGCATTGAAATCGTTGCACGCCATTACGGACGCACACCCCACCTCACCTCCTCGGATCCCTACGAGTCCCTATTGGCCCGCGCCATTCTGACCGGCCCCTCGTGGACAATCCGCGGTGGCACGACGGAGATCCTCCGCAACATCATCTCGAAGGCGTTGATCCAGCCATGACCGCCTACTTAGGCCCCGACCCCGATCTCGTCGGACTTGTTGAAGACTACTTTTCGAAGACGTTCGATCCGGACACGGTCACTGCGGCGGAGCAGAAAGGCTTCCCATCGCCACTATGGACGGCCACCGAAGAACTTGGGTTGCCGCTGATCGGGATTGACGAACGGCAGGGCGGCTCGGGCGGGTCGATTCTGGACTTGCTCGCTGTTGCAGAGGGGGCCGGCCGACATGCTGTGCCGCTACCGCTGATTGAAACCGCTGTTGCTGCGTGGCTTTTGGCATGTGCCGGTGCGAAGGTACCGACGGGCCCGCTGGCCGTCGTGCCCGATGCGGCCGGGCTGTCGCTGACCGGCAAGCGGCTGTCCGGACGGGCAACAGACGTGCCATGGGCTCGCACGGCCCATCAAGTCGTGGCGCTTGTAGAAGACCGAGTCGTCTCCATCGATCCGGCGTCTCTGAACATCACGGCGGGTGCCGACCTGGCCGGCATGCCGCGTGACACCGTGGAAGCAATCGACCTTGAAGTCGATGCCTACGAGGCCGACGTGGATGTCGATGCCGTGCTGCTACGGGGGGCCCTGCTGCGCGCTGCGCAGATTGCCGGCGCCATCGACGCCGCGTTCCAGCTCACCAATCGCTATGTCGAGCAACGCATCCAGTTCGGTACGCCGATCGGCGCCAACCAAGCGGTGCAGGCCCATGTCGTGGAACTTGCCGCGGTCTCAGCCCTGACAGGTCTGTGCGTACAGCGGGCCGGGGCCGCCGCGCTGCACGGCCGGGCATCCTTGGAGATCGTTGCGACGAAAGCGGTGGCCAACCGCAATGCCGCCCTGGCCGCCCGAGCCGCCCATCAGGCGCACGGCGCGATCGGGATGACGCGGGAGTATCCATTGCAGCTGCTGACCCGACGACTACAGACCTGGCGAGGTGACTTCGGCGACGAAACGTCCCTGAATCTGAGGTTGGGCACAGCGATAGCGAGTCGCGGCGACATCATGGCCGCTGTGACATCCGTCGACGCAACGTTCGGGGTCTGAGGTGTCCGGTGACGTCGCGAATACCGTCACAGGGCACGTTGCCGTGATCGAAATGCGCCGGCCGCCTGCCAATTATTTCGATCACGGTCTGATCGCTGAGCTTGTTCAGTCCGCAAAGACTCTGGCGGGCCGAGGGATTCGCGCGATCGTCTTGTGCTCTGAAGGCAAACACTTCTGCGCCGGCGCCGACTTCGCCGGCGCAGCGATGGGCGACGACCGTCATCGGGCCGCTGAGCTGCTCTACCGAGAGGCGATCCGGTTGTTCGAGATCGACGTCCCCGTCATTGCCGCGGTCCAGGGTTCGGCGGTCGGCGGCGGCCTCGGTCTGGCGTGTGCCGCAGATTTCCGAGTCGCGTCGCCCGCCACGAGGTTTCACCCGACTTTCTCGGCGCTGGGGTTTCATCACGGCTTCGGGCTCAGCGTGACATTGCCGGCGATTGTGGGTGGCCAGCAGGCGATGGACATGCTGTACACCAGTCGGAGGATCGACGGCCAGCGGGCCTTCGAAATCGGACTAGTCGACCGATTGGTCCCCGAGGGCCACGAACGTGGTGGAGCACTGCGGCTTGCCGCCGAGATCGCCGAGGCCGCGCCGCTGGCCGTCCGCTCGATCAAGACGACTCTCCGGCAGCCCTTGGCCGAGCGCGTGCAAAGCGTCCTCGAACGCGAGCTCGCCGAACAACGGCGCCTCTGGGCCACCGCGGACAGTCGAATCGGCATCGAAGCCAGCCTTGCCCGCAAGCGTCCGATCTTTACGGGTGAGTGACGCCGGAATGTTCAGCGCCAGGCGTCGAAATTGGGCTTGCGTTTTTCCAGAAATGCGCGCGCGCCCTCATCTTGCTCTCCGCTGGCGAAGAAATCGGGTTTGACCAAGGGCAGGTATTCCTTCTCCTGCAGTTCGCGCAGCGGTGCATATTCCTCGTCGAACGACATCTTGAGCAACTTGAGCACCGTAGGACTCATCGCCAGTAGTTCGTCGGCCCACCGTCGCACCTCGGCGTCGAGGCCCACTGCGGGGACGACCGCATTGACCAGACCCCAGTCCAGGGCTTGAGCCGCCGTGTATCGGCGGCACAGGAACCACATCTCTCGGGCGCGTTTGGCGCCGACGACGCGCACGAGATAGGAGACCAGCCACCCTTGTGCGGGGCTTGCGACACGCGGCCCGTTTTGACCGAAGATCGCATTCTCGGACGCGACGGTGAAGTCACAGAAGTACGCCATGTGGTTCCCGCCGCCGATCGCGTAACCGCTCACCCGGGCAATGGTGGGTTTGAGGCTGCGCCGAATCGCGGCATAGACGTCCTTCACGTAGTTCTCGGCGCCACGGTCCTCCTCGCCGCGATTCTCCAGGCCTCCGTCCGCCTCCCAGTTCACGTCACCGCCGGCGCAGAAGGCCCGATCTCCGGCGCCGGTCAAAACGATGACCCCGACACGCGGGTCGGCTCCCGCGTGGTCGATCGCTTCAATCATCTCGAGGAGTGTGGTGCGCCTGAAGGCATTCAGTGACTGTGGACGGTTGATCGTGACCGTTGCGACCCCATCGACCACGCTGTACAGGATGTCTTCGTAGTCAGTCATGTACGCCTTTTCGGTTGAGGAGTAAGCGGTCCAATCGGGTTGGAAGGTCGATATCTACCTGTGCGGTCGCCATCACGCGGGCAAGCATCATGTATTGGCCGATAACCATGAGAAGTTCGATAAGTTCTCGACTGCTGAAGCGATCGGCGCAGGCGGCGAAGGTCGCGTCGTCCGGTGTCGCATTGAGGACCACCTGCTCCGTGAACGACAGCAGCATTTCGTCGTCGGGGCCGGCGGCCGCCGCGTATCGCGCTGCAGCGATCTGGGCTGGTTTGAGGCCGATCTCCCGTGCGATCGCCTCATGCTGAACCCACACGTATTCCGCGCCGGGCGTCAAGTGGGCAACCCGCAGAATCGCCAATTCGCGCAGCTTCTCGTCGAGCGCGAGCCCGGTGAACAGACTTCCACTGAACCGAAGCCATGCCTCGAACGTGCCGAGTGCGTGTCCCATGAGCTTGAAGACATTCAGGTCCGGAAGGGCCGCTAGGAGCTTTGCGATCTCATCTGGCGCATCAGCAGCACCAACGTAGGGAATCCGACTCATCGCCAACGTCAAGCCGAATCGGCTTGGGCGCCGACCAGCTCCTGCAGAAGTGCCTTATCCACTTTCCCGCCGGGATTGATCGGTAGTTCGTCCACGATCACCAGTCGCTCGGGGAACTTGAATTTCGCCAGTCCTTGTTGGTCGAGGAAGTCGACCAAACCGGCCAGTGTCGGCGGCTCACCGGTGGGCACGACGACCGCACAAGCCCTCTCGCCCAGCCTTTCGTCCGGTATCGGGATGACTGCAACCGCGGAGACACCTTTATGGTTGATCAAGACGGTTTCGACTTCAGACGGGAAGATGTTCATCCCGCCACGCAGGATCATGTCTTTGACGCGCCCGACGATGCGCAGGTATCCGTCTTCGAGCACGCCGAGGTCGCCCGATCGGTACCAGCCTCCCGAATCCCAGTTGGCTGCATCGTAATCCGGCTGGTTGCAGTAGCCGTACGTGTTGTTGGCTCCCCGCCAGAACACCTCGCCGCTCTGCCCCGGCGCCACGAGGGTGCCGACCGGATCCCGCAACTCGACCTCCTCGCCTATGCACACCCTGCCCACGGTGTTCCACCGTGCCCAATCCGGGTCGTCGAGGGTGGTCATCGTCGGCACACCGCCATCGGTTGTCCCGTATACGTTTTGCACCATGGCGCCCATCCGTCGCTCGATCTCTTGGGCAACATGAGAGGGCAATGGCGCACCGGCATTGTTGAATCGAGTGAAGGCCGCGAGATCGACGGCCTCGAGGTCGAGGTCGAGTAGCATAACCATCTGGGTCGGGATTGCCGTTGCGTAGGTGCACTTTTGGCGGACGATGAGATCCAGCGCCGCCTGTGGCTTCCAGCGTTCGAGCATTGCGCTCGTGGCGCCGATGAGCAGCGGCGCGAGGATCGGGAATACGTAACCGGTCGACCCCTGGCCGGCCGGTGCGATGGCGGCCGCTACATCGTCGCGGGTAAGGCGGAGCGCCTGTGCAGCCTGGCGCACAAGCAACGTCACCATGTCGTTGGCGCTCCACAGGGAGACCTTGGGCACTCCGGTGGTGCCCGACGAGCACATCACATGCGCCGGCTTGTCGGGGTCGGCCCGAAGCCGTTGTGCTACATCGGCATCGAGCGGGTCTGTGGCACGGATCCGAGTCTCGAGATCCTCAGGTGTCCCGGTTCGGGCGTAGAGCACCTCGCGCAGATCGGGCAGCGCGGGCCGCAGCTGGTCGTGCAGGGCCCTCACATCGATGGCATCGTCGGATTCGACGCCGATCAAGATTTCCGCACCGGTGGTACACAGCAAAGAGCCGACCTCAGCCCTGCGCCATCGCGTCGGCATGGCCACCATGTAGGCACCGATGCGGTTGGCGGCCAGGTTGATCAGCGGCAGAAGCGCACTCGTGGGTAGCTGTACGGCGACCGGATCACCTGGCTGCACTCCGAGTTCGCGCAGCAGGTTAGCCGCGCGCAACGTCAACTCGGACAACTCGGCATAGGTCCAACACGTATGATCATCGATCACCGCAAGCCGGTCCGGATCGCATTGCGCGTTCCCGTCGAAGATCTCTGGCAGGGTCCGGTCACCCCAGATCCCCAAGCGTCGGTACCTCTGCGTCCGCGCCTCGTCGTGCCAGCGCCGAATGACCCTGCTGGCCGCCATCTACAGGTTCCCGCCGGCCACCATGGTGTTCCGGAGCCGTCCCACCCCGTTGACCTCGGTCACCACGACGTCCCCGACCTTGAGGTAGCGGGGTGGTTTGCGGAGTAAGCCGACGCCGGACATCGTGCCGGTGAAGATCACGTCACCCGGGTACAGCGTGCAGAAAGACGAGAGTTCCGCGACGATCTGCGGGACCGAGTAGATCATCCGCGACGTGCTGGCGTGCTGGACCAGCTTGCCGTTGAGTGTGCAGCTGATCTCGATGTCATCGGGATCGGGCAGCTCGTCAGCGGTGACCAGCCAGGGCCCCGTCGGCCCGAACGCGGGATATGACTTCGCCAAACCCCATTGCGTGGCGGCCATTTGGCGCTCCCGCTCCGAATAGTCCTGGCCAGCCGTCACGCCGGCGACGTAGCTCCAGGCCGTACCCTCGCTCACCCCATGCGCCTGGGAACCGATTATCACCACCAGTTCGGCCTCCCAGTCCACCGTTGGCTTCGGCAGAGGGACATCCGCATTCGGACCGGTGATGGACGATGGGAACTTGCAGAAGACCTCCATGACCTCGGGCAGGGCGAAGTCGGCCTCCGCCGCGTGGTCGGGATAGTTCGCCCCGATCGAAAACACCTGGCGGGGACGGGGGGAGGGCGCACCGAGAGCCCGCTCGTCGATCGGGTCAGGGGTAAATTCTGACCCGGAATCCACCCAGTGCCGAAATTCCGCCCAGCGGTCGTAGACCTCAGCCGGGTCGGCGGAAAAGACACCACCGCTTGCTTTTTCGACGTCGATCGCACCACCGGGGACGACCAGATTAAGCCGATTGCCGATGTTGGCTATCCGCACTGCACACCTCTCATAGGATGAAGCTGACCTTGCCCTGGGGGCGCAATTCCTCGCAGTCGAGGGTTGCCCTCCGCTCACGGATGCGGAAACCCCCGTCGGTGCCCCGCACGAGCAGATGGCGATACTCGCCGGTGAATACGTGGGATACCCCGCGGCGGTAGCGGTAGACCGCGAAGTTGGAAAAGACCTCGTAGGCCGTGGGGCCGTCCTCGTGCACGCGCACGTTGGTGACCAGTCGGCGCGTTCGCGACCGTGGTTGTTCGACGAATGCCTGCTCGCTTTCCAGCCGTTGCACCCGTCCGTCGATCTGCGCGCGAGAGTCGGCGATGATGAAGACCGTTCGGTCCGGGGTGGTGGAGTGCGGCGCGTCGGTGGCCGGTACCAGGTAGGAACAGTCCTCGGTAAGCAACTGCAGCCACTCCCGCAGCCGCCACCCGTCGAGCAACTCGGCTTCGTGATACAGGAAGCTCTCGACTTCGTGGGTAGTCTGCTGGCCGGCACGCGTCGAGCCCACCGGCAGAGTGCCGGTCATTTCGGCGTCCGCTCGGTCGGCGCGTCGTCGGCTCCGGCGATGTCCTTCTGCCATTGGCGCCAAAACGCGCGCAGTTGTTCCTCATCGGTCAGGTTCTGTACTTCCTTGCCCATACCTTTTGAGACGATCGACCACTCGGTGCCACGCACCTGCCCGTAGCCTTCTTGGCAGGCTTCGATGACTTCGTTGTCGTCGGGCGTGGCGAACCCACCGGGGCCGAGGAACTCGAGATAGCCCTCAATACGGTGCCGGCGCAGTTCGGGGTCTTCACCGACCGGGGCCAGACACCAGGCGGTGACGTCGGTGTGGTCGACGCCGATCGGGTCCAGCACCCGCAGCTGCAGCGACGCCGCGTCGATGATCAGCAGGTTCGGATACACCAGAATGTTTTTCGACTGCTGCCCAACGAGTTCGGCGGTCTCTTCGCCAAATTTGTCCACCAGTTCTTTGGCGAGAGTGTCCACCAGGCTCTTCGCGCGCTCACTCATGACCGGCGCCGGGCGGGCCATCGAACGGCCGAAGGGTGCGTAGTAATGCATTGCGGCATGCCCGTTACCCAACTCGAGGCCGACACCGTCGAGCCCGCCACCAAGGCTGTAGCCGCGCCCGTTCAGATAGGCGAAGTACGTCTTGTGGACCGCCATGCCGTGGTAGCCGTCGAGGCTGTTCTCGACGATCAGCTTCCAGTTTCCGCCCATTCGATAGAAATGCGTCCCCTCGACGACCTCCATCTGCCCTGTCAACGACTGGTCGATGACCGAATCCAGGTACGGCAGGACGGGGTCGAGGAACTCCTTCAGCGACGACGCCGCCTTGTTGAACGTGACGAACACGAAATCGCGGTAGATCTCGTACCGCGGCGAGTCCAGGCCGAACTTTTCGACGTCGAAGCTCGGCGGGAACGATGCCCGCTCCGCGACACCGATCAATTCGCCCGAATTGCGGTAGGTCCATGCGTGATAGATGCACCGAAACCTCTCGGTGTTACCCGATCGTTCGCGACAGACCAGGGCTCCCCGGTGCCGGCACGAGTTGAAGAAGACCCTGAGCGTGCCGTTGCTGTCGCGGCACATGATCAGCCGCTCGCCGAGAAGCTTTCGGGTGACGAAATCGCCTGGTCGGTTAACCTCCGAGGCGTGTCCGAGGTACAGCCAGCTGTTGGCGAAAATCGCTTTCTGCTCGCGTCGCAGGTACAGCTCGTCAGTGAAAACCGACCGGTGCACCCGGAAATCCACGCCCGGGGTTTCTACGACCAAATCCTTGTATCCGTTGGTATTGCTCATCTTTGGCCTCGCACGGGTGGAGTCCCTTCTCCCGGTGCATAGCTGGCGGTCATGCAAGCGTCGATCCGCCGTTTACCCCGATCACCTGACCGTTGATGAAGCCAGCTTCATCGCCGGCGAGGAACTCGACGGCGGCCGCCACCTCGCTCATTTCGGCGGGTCTGCCCATCGGGATCTGAGAGACGAAGCGCTGCGTGAGCTCCGGCTGTTCCCGCAGGAACCGCTCGAACTCAGGCGACCGGACCGCCGGCGGTGCCACCACGTTGAAAGTCACGCCCTGCTTGCCGAATTCCCGTGACAGGCTGCCGGCCACCGCATGCACGCCGCCCTTGGCGGCGTTGTAAATCGCGTGATCCTCCAAGCCGTTGCGGACCGAGTCCGCCCCGATAAAGATCACTCGACCCTTGCCGGCCTCGAGCATTACGGGCAGCGCGGCCAACGTCGACCGCAGTGCCGACCACAGATTGCGATTGATGGTGGCCTGCAGCGTGTCCTCTGTGTGTTTCAGGGTGGGCTGGATGACACCACCACCGGCGTTGTTGACGAGGACGTCCAGCCGGTGGAACACCGACAACGCTTTGTGCACCATCTGCTCGGCCGCCTCTGGCGTGCTCAGGTCACCCGCGCTGGTGACGACCGGCGCACGATAGTCGCCCTCCAGCTTTTCAGCGAGTTTGGTCAGCCCCTCTTCGTTGATGTCGGCCAGTACCAGCGATGCCCCGGCGACCGCGAACCGCTCACTGAGCGCGGTTCCGATGCCTCCCGCGGCACCGGTGACGATGACGCATTTGTCGGTGAAAGCGCCCATTTCAGTTGCCTCCGGCGACGTCGTAGACGCCGAACACCTTGTTGGAGGTGAAGAGGTCACTTTCCACCATCGTCAGCCAGTTCGGGCGAACTCCGAGCTGATCCACGGCGCCCGCGAGACAGAACCAGTTGAGCATCTCGTGCTGGCCCGCGCGCTCGACTTCTTCCAGCGTCACATCGCGCCACGCGCCCGGTTTGTCGCCCTTGAGCAACTCGAACAGCTCGCGGTCGCGCACCGTGTCGGGCAGCAGGAAATGGCTCGCCTCGTTGAGGAATGCATGCGACCAACTCGACGACGCGACCAGCGCGACCCGGGAGGCGCTTTGCAGACTGATCTCGGCGACTGCCGCCCCGAGATCGAAACAGCGTGCCGGCGAGGGCGCCGGCGGGTCCAGCTCGGAGATGTCCTTGGGCATGCTGCTCAGATAGGCCAGTCCCCCTTTGTGTTTGACCAGCCGCCGGCCGTAACAGTTGATCGAGAAGAACAGCGCCGGATACGGGAATCCCGCACCGTCCCAGTCGAGGTAGCGCAGGGTGTTGGCGAACGCAGCCGGCATCGGCCGGTCGGGCAGCGACTGGTAGCTGTAGGCGATGTCAAAACCGCGGCCGAGGAGTTCGGTGGTGAGCTTCTTGCCGGCTCGAGCCGCGCCCTTGATCGGGTACGCCGTGTCCTCGGGCTCCCCCCATGCGTTGGGCCGTCCCTTGTAGAACGGCCGCTGCCAGAGCCGGGTTTCGAGGTCGTCGAACGCACATACAGCAAACGGCGGTACGCAATCCTCGTGGAACAGCTCGTATTGATCGTCACCCCAGATCAAGACCACATCGGGAGCGAACTCGTCGAGAGTAGTCCGCACCCGTTCGAAGTGTCGCCGCAGCTCCTCGCGATGAGCCGCCGCGGCGGCCAGCCCATCGTCGTCTGCCAACTCTTTGGCTAGGAGAGCTGACAGTGCAGCTGGGACCCGCTTCTCCGTGGGCAGCTCGGGATCTCGAAGCGCCCAACGGAACACGTCGGCCATTCGCTCGTCCGGGAGCGCCAGCGGTGGGAAATGTGTCACACCTGCGGCGAGTACGGCGCCCATCGGTGATCCTCCTTGATCCATTCGCAGCCGCAACACCGGCCGCCCAGACGTCAGTTTTCGATCGAAAGAAATGATATCGATTATATGGATTTCGTTCAATGCGTCTTATTAAGTCATGTTGGGCTATCATGTTTCAAAGCACAGGAGCCGTTCCACAAACTCGAGACGAAGGGCCGGGCTGTTGGCATCCAAGGAAACCACCGAGGCACGCATCTTCCACGGCACACTTCACGCGCTGGCTCGCCAAGGCCCAAAGAAGCTGACGATGAGTGACATCGCCGGCGAGGCGGGCGTGTCCGCAGGGACGCTCTACCGGTACTTCAAGAACAAAGACGACATCCTGCGGGCGCTTAGCGACTACTACGTGATGGGACTGCGGCGCGTGCTCCAGCAGGCAATCGAGGACGAGCCCAAGCCCGAGGATCGCCTTCGAGTGGTTGTCGATGTCATGCTGCGTTACTGGGAGGAAACTCCAGGATTGCTGCGACTCGGCGAGATGGAACCTGGCTGGGTGATTGGCTACATCAAGAGCGTGTGGCAGCCACTGTCGAGGGTGCTTCACGATGCTCTCGAGCCCGCCCTCGTCGAAAGCCCATCAATCCAACTTGGTGCGGCGACAGTGGACGAGGTAGTGGATCTCATTATGCGCGTCGCTGTTTCGAACTACTTCCTGCCTGTTCGCGACTACCGCGAACTGCGCGACCTCTGTGTAGCGCTGTGGACCGCCGCCGGCTTGGAGCCCAAGAAGGCGCGTGCCCGGGCCGGCCGTAAGGCGGCAAGCTGATCATCCGGCCGCCGCCTCAGGGTTTGGCACCGACGACGTTGCGGAGCACACCGATCCCTTCGATCTCGGCCTCCACCACGTCGCCTTCGCGGAGATAGCGACCGTCCTCGAAGCCGACGCCGTGCGTCGTGCCGGTGAACAGGACATCGCCGGGGTTGAGCTCCATCCTGGCGACCACGTACTCCAAACATTCGTCGATGGTCCAGATCATCTTCCCGGTGCGGTCGCGCTGGCGTTCCTCTCCATTGACCCGAAGAGAAATCTCAACGTCGATCTGACCCGAACCACCGAACTCATCCTTGGTGGTGATCCAGGGCCCAAGCGGGGTGGCCGCGGTGAGCGCCTTCATCGTGAACAGGTCTATCCCGCCCAAAGGCGAGGGAGTGTCACGTGCACTCACGTCGTTGCCGACGGTGTACCCCAACACCGCGTCGGTGAGTTGGCCGGCAACTTCTCGAACTGAACGCGCGAGCACTGCGACTAATTCGACCTCGTAATCGAGCTGGTTCGTGACCCCGGGGTTAGCCATCTCGTCGTCATGGCCGATGATCGCGACACGCGGCTTGAGGAATCCGACTGTCGTTTCAGGTCTTTCGGTAACGCCGAGCTTCTCCAGATGAGACCAGTAGTTCATTCCTACGCCTACGATCGTCGAGGTTGCGGTGATGGGCGGCAGCAGCCGGACATCGTGCAACGCGATTGGCGGACCGCTGAGTTCGAAGTCGGGCCGACCTTCCGCGGCTGCGGCGCCCCAGTCGGAGATCTCGCCGCTGATCGGCTGCACCGTCGCGGTTTCGACGTTGACTAGTGCCCAGGAATCACTGTCCTGCAGACGGATTCGTGCAATTTTCATAAGATCCCTCCAGGTGCACCTCAACGTCCACGACGGCCCCAATGGCGCGATCGAGAAACCGGGGACGAACGTGATAGGTCAGCCCAAAATCACGTCGATCGAACTGGCCGCGTCCCGTGACGACCAATCGCGGTCGGCCGTCGTCAGTGGCGAACGACTCCACTCGAATCCGCAGCGGAACTGGTCGTGTGGCGCCGAGCAACGTCAGCTCGCCATCCAACAGAAAGGCGGCGGGATCGCTGGCAGCCGTGTCCAGACGCACCCCCGTCGAGCGATAGGATGCTGTCGGGTTGTTGCCTACATCCAGCAGTGATGCCGACCCGATTGCCTTGTCACGGCGACGGTTGCTGGTATTGACCGATGTGAGGTCGATCGTCGTAGCCACCGAGGAATCCACCGGATCGTCGGCGACGACGACCTGCCCGCGCACGCCGAGCGTGCCGCGTGCACTGAACACGCTCAGATGGGACACGGAGAACCTTAGTGACGATCGCGTCGAATCGACCGTCCAGGTGCCCGGTGCATAGCCCGCTATTTCTGGTGTCACAGAAGACAATTCGCGTCCCTAACCTACAGGTAGATGGCCAGGTTTTGCACGCCCAGTGTCGCCTGATCGAAAAACACTGTCCGCGAGGCGATCTTCCACTCCTCCCCAGTGCGGATGATGTCGACGCGCCGCGCCGGAAGGGTTTCCAGCTTCGGATCGTCATAGCGCGACCGCAAAAGCAACACGGAACTGTGCACTTCGTACTCGTCGGGCATGTCGGTCCGATATGCCCGAATCTTGTGGACGATCCGGTGGGTACGTGACAGGGGATTCTCCGCCCAGGCGCTGTCAGTCTGTGTCATCCGCATGATCTTCATCATTAAAGTCATGATGTTCTCGTTGAACAGGTACATATCGGGCTCGAACACGCCCCTGGTCCTGTGATCACGGGTGGTACGCACCGGCGCCCGATACACGATGTCGGGCGCCAATACGCCCAGCCAACCGGTCAAGTCGTCGGCGTCGAGCAGCGCGGATTCCTCCTCGAGGAAGGCCAGGATCTCGAGATGACGTGGGTCAGTCACGGGGACCCGCTCCCCCCGCGGCGCCGGATAGCCGATACCCGCCTGCGCGCCTGCCGCGGACTGCGCGTCGATTGCTGGGGTAGCTTCTGCGGTCACCACGGGCTCCCTTCCATGAATTCGGTGTAGCGCAGCCAGAAGTTCCACTGCGTGTCGTCTTTCGGGAACCCGGCATAAACCTGTCCGGGACCGGGCCAGTCGGCGGGCTTGTTCTCGCCGGTGATGGCCTGATAGCGAAGCTTCGCCTGACGGCCCAGCGCACCGCGGGCGGCCTGGCTTTGCATCGGCCAAGTGTCGGTGTCGTCCGACTCGACGAACCCGCTGATCCCGAACGTAGCAGCGGTCATCATGTTTATGGATTCGGCGAGCTCTTTCGGTGCGTCGCGCTCTACCACGCACCAGTGGAACAGCTCGAAGTGGTCCGGGCCTTTCGGGACCCAGACCCGCCAGCTGAAGAACGCCGATGGTGTGCCGTCGGGGAACTGGAATGGCATGGCTAACGCACCGACGTTGGGGAACAGCTGGCCAACCTGCGGGGTGAACTGGGTCAAGACTTCCAGTTGGCCTTCGTCGAAGCGCTGCGGCAAGTCCTCGACCATGTCGGGTGACATGCCCGGCGGCGGTGCCAACCGCAGCCGCTCCATCGGCGTCAACGCGGCCAGGTTCTTTCCTTTCAGGGCATTGATGTAGTGCTCTTCTCTGAGGTCGAAGCACCGCACGAAATGGCCCTTAAAGCTTGCGCTCACGCCGGCCATCGCCGGTTCCTGCGACGGCCCTTCCGATGAAAGCAGCTGTAACTCTTGCATGGAGCGGTGCAGCGACAGGGTGTGGAAGATGTCACCGGCGAACTGCTCGGCAGCGCTTTTCCAGTTGGCGGGAATGATGAAGCGCTGCGGATGGCCCAGGACAGTCATGCCACGGCGGGTTCGGTCGAACATCAGATCCCAGTACCACGTCATCGGTCCGAGATAATCGCGCAGTGATGGTGCGTGCTCGTCGAAGGTCACGAAGATCATGCCCGTGTAGGTCTCCACGCGGCCCCGCAGCAAGCTGAGCTCCTTCTTGGACCGCAGCAGGCCCTGCATGTTCTCCCGGCCGATGGGTGCGGCCAAGAAGGTGCCGTCGGACTTGAACGCCCAACCGTGGTAGGGGCATTGAAACTGCTTGGCATTACCGGCTTCGAACCGGCACACCCGCGCGGCGCGGTGTGTGCACACGTTCAACATCACGCTGATACTGCCGTCGGCTGCGCGGCTGACGATCACCTGGTCCTCGCCGACATAGCGCAAGACGTAGTCGTCGGCTCTGGGGATCTCATCCTCGTGCGCGACCACCGTCCAGGCCTTCGCGAAGAGGTGTTTGAGTTCGAGCTGGTAAAGCTCCGCGTCGGTGAGGACCCGCAGCGACACCTCGCGATACTCCTCGTCGATCAGATCCGACAGGGGTGTTCCGTCCATGAGGACAGGTCCTGTGGAAGCGTGTTTGACCTCGTCAAGTGTCACGGCTCTGTGCTCCTTACGTGTGTTGTCCCTGGTCTACCGGGTATCGAGTCGAACACCGAGAGGTCCGGTGGCCGGGTGTTCAGCCGGGGTATGTGCAGGCCACCGTCGACCGGGATGGTCGCGCCGGTGATGAACCGTGCATCGTCGCTGGCCAAGAACGCCGCCACCGGGGCGATGTCCTCTTCCGGGTCACCCATCCGCCCGCAGGGGATCATCAACGGAACCGCCTCGAGCAGTGCAGGATTGGCGGACACCATCTCCTCGAAGGCAGCCGATGCGGCGATCGGTGCGATCGCGTTCACCAGGATGTTGTGCCTGGCCCACTGCAAACCGGCCGTGCGGGTCAGCGCCTGTACACCACCCTTGGCGGTGTTGTAGTCACCGTGCACCCAGTTTCCGTTATCGGCGTCGATCGAATAAAAGTTGATGATGCGGCCACCACCGTGAGCCTTCATGACGGGGAACGCAGTCTGCATCCCCCACCACACGCTCCACAGGGCAACTACGAGCATTTGCTCGAACATCTCGTCGGTCTTTAGCTCCAACGGAACGTCCGGTGTCAGCGAGACCGCGTTGTTGACAAGGATGTCCAAACCACCGAAGGAGTCTTGGGCCGCGGTGATCGCGTCCTCGATATCTGACTTGTGCGACACATCGGTCTGGACGAACAAACCCTCGCCGCCCAGCGCACCTAGGTCCTCAGCGACCTGCTTACCCGCGGCGGTGTCGAACTCGGCGATGACCACCTTGGCACCCTCGCGGGCAAACCTGCGGGCGATTCCACGCCCGATACCCTTGCCGGCGCCGGTGACGACGGCGACCTTTCCATCCAGACGGCTCACGTGTTACGCCCTGCTCTTCGCGTCAAGAACCTCGCGGACCCGTGCGCGGAAGTTGGGGTCGTGGGTGTGGCTGAAGTTCACATTTCCCGCTTCCCCGTCGAATTCGTGTAGACCGGTCAAATCCCGCTCCCGGTCGGCGAAGTCGGCGGCATAGCCGTTTTCACGGACCGCGACGATCTCCCACCAGTTACCGTCCGGGTCGGTGAAGTAGAACGACGTGTCTCCGTGCATGTGGCGCGGCTCGGTGATCGTCTTGAGGCCCCATTCGTCCTTAAGCTCGAGCAACTTCTTGTGGGCGGCGTGCACCTCTTCCTCGCTGCCGACGTCGAGGCCGTTGTGGGCCAGCATCGTCATTGAGCTCTCCTTGCCGGTCTCCACTACCGCATACGCATGGTTGGTGTTGAGCCGGATCATCATGGACCGGCTGCTCGGCTGGATGACCTCGAGACCAAGCACTTCTTCATAGAACCGCCGCGATCTGGCTAGGTCGACGACCTCGAGGGTGCCGTGCCCAAGGCGTTGAACCTTCAGCACGGGCTGGCCAGCGTACTTGTCTGTGATTCCTGGCATTTGGGCTTCCTCCTACCGATAGTCGGGCTAATCAGGCGCCGGCTTGTAGGGCTTGGACCGCGGCCCCCATCTGGGCCGAATCCATGTACTCCTCGATCCGGCGGATCCGGCCCTCGACGAAGTAGATCCGCTGAATCACCGGAATGGTGGCTGTCTCACCGTCGCGCAGCGATAGCCGCACCACATGCCGTTGAACGCAACTGCCATCGTCCATAAAGTCACGGCCGATAAGATCGAACTGGGGCCGCAGCTGCGCGAGGCCCGACAGTGCTTGGAGCGCTTCGCTTTTCGGCTGGTTCAGCTGGTCGTAGTTATGCCAGATCACCGCGTCGTCGGTGAACAGCTCCTCACAGGTCGCTCGATCCCCGACCGCCAACGCCGAGAAGAACTTCTCCACCGCGGCTTGCACATCGTTGTGGTTTGAAACCATCGCTTTGCTTTCCGCTAAGGGCCCGTTAGGGCCAAATCTTCGGGGTGAAGATGGGCCGCGCGGTCCGCGCCGAGATA
Source organism: Mycobacterium paraseoulense (assembly GCF_010731655.1). Classification (NCBI taxonomy): domain Bacteria; kingdom Bacillati; phylum Actinomycetota; class Actinomycetes; order Mycobacteriales; family Mycobacteriaceae; genus Mycobacterium; species Mycobacterium paraseoulense. Next base: position 1,681,489 of record NZ_AP022619.1, read on the forward strand.
CGCCAGCCACCGGGGGTCTTGGTGTACTTGTCGTGGAACTCGATCACGCGGCCATTATCAGTGGCGTAAACGACGGGCCCGCCGTTCTCCGAGACCGGTCCGTGATAGACCATCGCGGTGACGACAGCCTCCGCCGAATACTTGCCGACGTTGCTGAAGTGGAAGTTCGTGAGCAGGTGGCGCGCCGTGACTTTCGGTCGGTCACTCATGCCCTGGCGCAGCTCGTCGTGCCCCCGATGAACGGTGCCGGCGCGGTCGAACGCGGCCTCGGGGGTGAACAGCGCGATCATCGACTCGAAGTCACCGTTGTCGATGTAATAGACGAAATCGTTGTTGAGCCGGGTAAGTTCCCACTCGGTCGTCATTGCTTCGATGTTCGTCATTGCCTCGGTACTCGTCATGTGCTCGTTGTCCCCTTCGCCTCGCCCTAGATCAAGGCCGCCGGCGGCACGTCTTCGCCAACCAGTAAGGCGCCGGCGATTTGGTAGATCTCCGCGCTGGCGGCGACGTGCTGCGCCGCGGTCCGGATATCGCGCAAGCGTCGTTGCAGCGTGGAGGTGTTGTACATGGCATTGCTACCGGCCAGGCCAAATGCCTCATTGACGATCTCCACACATGCGGTATGCACGTACGCCACCATCGCTCGATTGCGCACCCCAACAAGCGGATCGATCTGACCGCCGGCCACAGCGATATCCCACATCAGCTGGGTTTCCTTCTCCGCGAGCGCCCGGGCCGCGGCCAGCCGAGTGTCGAGCTGTCCCAGCCGGAACTGGAAGACAGGGTCCTCGGCCAGTCGCATGCCGGGATTGAATGCGGGGCGCTTCGTCTTGGCCAGCCCGCGCAAGTCGGCCAGCGCGCCATCGGCGATGCCGAGCGCTACGGCGACATGGGTGGGCCCCAAGGACAACCGGATCGGCAGTCGGAACATCGGAACATCCACACCGGCGGGTCCAAACAGCTCGGCAGTGTGGTGCTCGGGCACGAACACTTCCTTCAGGACGAAGTCATGGCTGTTGGTCGCCCGCAACCCCACCGAATCCCAGGTGTCCAGGAATTGCACCTGCTCCGTGGGCACCATGGCCAGCTTCATCTCCGGCGCACCGAGCTCTGTCATCCGCGGCTGGCCGTCGTCCAGCACGATGCAGTTGCCCATCATCCAGTCGTGCTTATAACTCCCGCTGGCCAGGGGCCACTGACCGCTGACGACGTAACCCCCGTCGGCCGGCACCGCGATGCCCTTAGGAGCGAGCGCGCCGCGTGCCATCGCGTCCGGCCCGTCGTGGTAGACCTCGCTGTCGACGACATGCTTGGGGAAGCGAGCAAAAACCGGCGCGAAATCGGCACCGACCATCACCGTCCAACCCGTCGAGCCGTCCGCGCGCGATAACTCCTCGATGACGGCCATCGCATCAGGCAAGCTCAGCTCTTCGCCGCCGTACTGGCGCGGCACAAACATGCGGAAGGCGCCGGCGTCGGCAAGCCGCGCGAGCAGGTCCGGAGGCACCACCTTGGCCTTCTCGATCTCGCCAGATCGTTCAGCGATCTCCGGGCTCAACTTGCGGACGGCCTCGAGCACGGTCGTCGTGCTGGCCTCAACGATGGTCATGCAGTGCCTCCATACTGACAAAACTCCCTCCGATGCCGGTGCGGATCAGAGTGTGAGTGATAGATCACGTTGAATATAAACTGTATCTTCTGTTCAACAAGCCGATTGGTCAAGACCTCGCCGAAACTTCTTCCGAAAAGCCTCCGATCGGATCGTTCAGGGGTCGGTCCGCCTCGTCGCCCGGGGCCGGCCGCGCAAGGCGGTCGACAAAGCAAGGTCGGCGGTCGGCCTAGTCATGGAGCCGAGCCGGCCCCCGGTCTTCCCCCAACCCTTGGTGCAGCGCTACGCTGCTAGGCATGTTGCACGTTTGAGGCAAAAACTATGCAAACTAACTAGAGTGCCTCATCAGGAGAAGACACCATCATTCCGCGCGGTTCAGGCCGGGCAGGGAGGCCGCTATGGCATATGAACGACGATTGCACATCACCGTCGACCGGTCGAAGTGCTGCGGATACACGTTGTGCGCCGCCGAGGCGCCAGAGGTCTACTCGATCGACGACCACGGTTTCGCGGTGGCGCCGGAAAGCGTGCCGGAGGAACTCGAAGAGCAGGCCTGCCGGGGTGCTGACGTCTGCCCTGAGAGTGCGATCGTGCTGAGCCGCACGGAGCCCTCCGCGGAAACTACCGACTCGATAAGTAAGTAGCTCGATCAAAAGCGTTGCGAGGTAGTGCTATTGAAGACGTCCAGACGTCAACAGACTCGCCCTGAGGGAGTTCCTCTTTTTACTTCGCGCTCGCTCGAACCGGAAGGGAATGCCGCATGACACAGACGCGGGGCGTCTTCGGAACGCTTGCCGATTTCGACAAACATCTCGACGCATTGCACCTTCGGGGACAGTGGCAGTACGACGCGCAGTTGATGCAGTTGACCGACGGTCCCCGGCCCGCCGGCGTGCCGTTTCTCTGGGACCGGCAGCTGGTCTTGCACGCGTTGCGCGACATGTGCGAGGTGATGTCGAGCGATACCGCACGGCGGAACTTCAGCTTCATCAACCCAGCACCTGGAGTTGACGGCACCAGCCACACGCTCGTGATGGGCATGCAGATCACCCTGCCGGGTGAAATCGCTTGGGCGCACCGCCATTCCATCAACGCGTTGCGTTTCGTCGTCGACGGCAGTCCCGACCTGTACACCGCCGTCGACGGGGAGCGGCTAGTCATGAACGACGGCGACTTGATCATTACTCCGGCCTATTCCTGGCACGATCATCACAACGAAAGCGACAAGGCAGGGGTCTGGATAGACATCCTCGATGTTCCGGTCATGGGTTACCTGCATCAAATGTTCTTCGAGCCGTTCGGATCCAGCACGCAACCGTTACGTTGCGAACCGGCCGACTTCATCAGCACTCGCTCGGCACCTGTACGGCCGGCCTGGGAACAACAGGCGAGCACCCGGATCCCGTTCCGGTATGCCTGGACCGACGTCCGACGAGCGCTTCACGACTTCGCCGGCAGCGCGGGCAGTCCCTTCGACGGCGTGATCCTGCACTACAGCCACCCGATCACCGGTGGCCCCACGTTGCCCACGATCGACTGCTTCGCGCAATTGTTGCCGCCGGGTCGGGCCACGCAGCGTCACCGGCACACCGCCAGCGCCGTGTACTACGTCGTCGAGGGCGAAGGCAGCACCGTCGTGGGCGACGACACGCTCGACTGGGCCACGGGCGACTCGTTTGTCGTCCCGAATTGGATGTGGCATCAACACATCAATCGGTCGGCGAACTCCGACGCGGTGCTGTTTTCGGCGACCGACGCCCCGCTGCTTGTGGCGCTAGGCATGTATCGCGAAGAGCCGCACGACTCCTTCGGCACCGGCCAGTACCCCGCGGTACCGGCGGATCTGGCGCGGCAGGGGTCGGTCATATGACCCTCACCCGGGCCGACATCAACGGCGTCGTAGGCATCGTGCCGACGCCGGCAACCGGCGACGCCGCGAGCTGGCGTGCTGCAAGCACCATCAACACCTCCGAGACCGAAAAGATGATCGAAGAGGTGGTCAACGCTGGCATCGAATTCATCATGTCCGCAGGCACATTCGGCGAATGCGCGACGCTGACCCACGACGAGTGGCTGACCTTCACCACCTGCATCGCCAAGGTGATCCGGGGCCGAGTGCCGTTCTTCGCCGGCGTCACGACGCTAAACACCCGTGACACGATCTCCCGTGGACGTGAGGCTATTGCCGCCGGCGCCGACGGGCTCTTCACTGGGCGCCCGATGTGGCTGCCACTCGACGACGACGGCATATACCGCTTCTACCGCGACCTCACCGAGGCCCTGCCCGGCGTTCCGATCGTCGTGTATGACAATCCCGCCGCGTTCAAGGGCAAGATCAGCGTCGAGGCCTACCGAAAGCTGGCCGAATTGCCCGAGATCGTGGCAACCAAACACGCGGGCGGCCCGACGTTGGAGCGCGATACGCAAGCAATCGGTGACAAGGTGGCCGTCCTGCCGCTCGACTCCGACTGGTACTCGATTGCGCGGCGCTTCCCTGAGCTCGCCACGGCGTGCTGGTCGGGCAATGTCGCTTGCGCGCCATCTCCTCTGGCGGCACTCTCACGCGCTGTACTCAGCCGCGAATGGACCGCCGCCGAAGCGATCTCGGACAAGGTGAACTGGGCGCTGGCACCGCAATTCGGCGGCGACATGGCACGTTTCATGGACTACAGCATCCCGGTGGGACGGGCCAGGTTCCGCGCCGCCGGGCTGATCGATCCGGGTCCTAGCCGGCCGCCGTATACCGAAGCGCCGGCCGACATGATCGCTGGTGGCGAGGAGACGGGACGCCGCTGGGCGCAATTGGAACACCAGTACCGCGGCACACCATAGCGGCTACTGGGCGGCGTCGTCCGCCCCGTCGACCGCCACTAACACTGCCTTGGGCTCTGTGAAGAACTCTCGGCTGAACGTGCCACCTTCACGGCCGATTCCCGAATCGCCAACACCGCCGAACGGCGCGCGCAGGTCCCGGATAAAAAAGCAGTTGACCCAGACCGTGCCCGCCCGCAGCGCGGACGCGACGCGGTGCGCCCGGGATAGGTTCTCGGTGAACAGCATCGCGTTGAGCCCGTAGCAGGTGCCATTCGCTGCGGCGATCGCCTCCGCTTCGCTGTCGAAGGGCGCCACGACCACAATCGGACCGAAGACCTCCTCGCGCCACAACCGGGCATCCGGTGGCAGGTCGGTGACGACGGTCGGCCGGATGGCCCAACCCTCGCCAAGACCGCCGGTGCGCATGGTGCTGCCCCCGGCGCCGATGTCGTCCAGATAGGAGCGCACTTTCTTCCAATGCGATTCGGAAGCCAACGGCCCTACCTGGGTCTGCGGCAGCTTGGGGTCCCCCGTTCGCATCGACTCCGCAGCAGTGACGAACTTCGCCAGGAAGTCATCATAGATTTCGCGTTGCACGTACAGTCGGCTACCGGCAAGGCAGACCTGCCCCGCGTTGGAAAACACCGCGCGCACAGACCAATTCACGGCCGTATCGAGGTCCGCATCGGCGAAAACAACATTGGCGCCCTTGCCGCCGAGCTCAAGGCTTACGGGTGTCAGATGCGCTGCCGCCGCGGCCGCGATGGCCTTCCCGGTGCCCGATTCCCCCGTGAAGGTGATGCGGTCGATGCGACCATCGGCGGTCAGCGCGGCGCCGACCGAGGCGGGACCGTAGCCATGCACGACGTTGAGCACCCCTGGCGGCATGCCGGCCTGCGACGCCAACCCGGCAAGAATGGTCGCCGAGGCCGGTGTGTCCTCGGCGGGTTTGAGCACGACGGTGTTACCCCATGCCAGCGCGGGAGCGATCTTCCATGTCTCGAGCATCAAGGGAAAGTTCCACGGCGCGATCGCCGCCACCACACCGGCGGGCTCGAACATGGTGTAGGCGTGGTGTCCCGTATCCATCGGCAAAACTTCGCCGGTCGCCAATCGGGCATGGTCTGCGAAGAATCGGAAGTTCTGCGCCGACCGAGGGACGTCATTGTTCCTGGCGTCAACGAGTGGCTTGCCCATGTCGGTGGTATCGGCGAGGGCAAGCTCGTCGGCGTGTTCGATGATCAGATCGGCCAGGCGGTGCAGAATGGCGCCCCGCTCCGCATACCCCATTCGTGGCCAGGGGCCCTCGTCGAAGGCGCGCCGGGCCGCGGTCACCGCCCGGTCGACCTCCTCGACGCCCCCCAGCGCAACCTGCGCCCACGGTTCCCGGGTCCATGGATCGACAGTGTCGAAGCGTGCGCCGCTGGAGGACTCGGTTTCCGCACCGTCGATGAAATGGCGTATCACGTTCACCCTCAGCTTTTTTCGCGCTCTGCAATCGTGACATCGCCGGCGGCCCAGTGCGTTGCGGGCACCTCGCGAAGAACCACCCGGATGCTGCCCCGCGCAACGCCGATGGCCGCCTCGACGGCATCAGTCAGGCCGGTGATCAGGGCCCGTAGCTGCTCGGGCGTGCGGCCTTGCACCAGCGTCACCTCGACGAGCGGCATGGTTACTGTCCTCCGTCCAGCGCGATCGAACCGAGATGGGTGAAGTGGGCGGCCACCCGCGCTCCGGGGGGCACGCCGACCGCATCGGTCATGCCGCCGCTCAGCACAATCCAGCCGGGCTCGATTGCCAATCCGCGTTCGGCAAGAACGTTTGCCGCGAGTGCCAGCGCTTCGGCCGGATGGCCTTGCACCGCCGCGCCGGTCGCGCGGTCGACTAACTGACCATCGACCTCGAGACGGCAGGCCTCCTGCACCAAATCCAAAGCGTCGGGGGCCATGCCCGCCGACCCCAGGACGAACCGGCCGGAGGATGCATTGTCGGCGACAACGTCGGGCAGCGTGAACCGGAAATCCCGGTAGCGTGAGTCGATGACCTCGATCCCGCAATAGACCCTACCGACCGCGCTCAGTGCCTGCGAGGCCATGATGCCAGGGCCGGTGAGCCGTTCGGCCATGACGAACACGATCTCTGGTTCTGCACGGGGATGGATGAGCGCTCCCCGCGGAACGGGCGCGCCCGCCGGCAGCCTCATCGCATCGGTCAGCCACGCGACCAGCGGCACGTCGATGCCCATGCGGAGTTGCTTTGCACGCGATGTCAGACCAAGTTTCACACCGATGAGCCGCTCACCGCGCTCGATGCGGCGCCGCAGCGTTTCGTCTTGAACGCGGTAGGCGGTCGCCAGGTCGAGATCGCTCCATTCGTCGGTGAGCGGATCGCGGTCGGTCCGTGTGCTTTCGGCCTCCAGCAGTTCGCTGGCCGCCCACTCAACGGTGCAAGCGTCGTCCGTGCGGTTGCGGCTCACCGCGCTTGCCCCGACGGCGTGGGAACCCCGGCTGCCGAGCCGTTCTGGGCTTCGCGAGCCAGTTGGGGCTGTGTCACGGTGCGCTGGGTCGGGCCCAGCCACATGTCGATGGACCCGTCCTCCTCGAGGTTGAACGTCCGCGGCCGCCATGCCGCGTCGTCTTCGATGCGCCGGACGCCGAACGAGTATTCGTAGGTCAAGTTGTCGGGTCCGACGAAGTACACGAAGATCGCCGTCGACGTCGGATGGCGACCCGGCCCGTGCAAGATACGCACGTCGTTCCGTTGCAGGAAGCGCCAGTTGCGCATCACGTCGTCGAGGCTGTGCACCTGAAAGTTGATGTGGCAGAGCCCCGGCCCGGCGTCATTCTGAAAGAGCGCCAGCTTGTGGTGAACCGGGTCAATTCGCATCAGACATGCCGCATCACCGATCCAGTCGGAAACCTTGGCGCTGAACACGGTCGACCAGAACTCGTGCGCGGCTCGAACATCGGGAGCATCCAGACACAGGTGCCCGAACTCCGCGATTCCGGCCGCCGGACGCCCGAACTCGATGGGTCTAGCCAAGGTGCTCTGGTCGGTAACCAGTTCCACCTGGTTGCCGAACGGATCCTCGAAGGCGATGAACGCCCGCACATGTCGTTGCCGTGCTTCTTCGGCCGAACCACGCCGCACTGCGCATCCATACCGTGTCAGCTCGATCTCAGCGGCTTCCAGGGCCGCCTCGTCCTTCAGGGTGAAGGCCGAGGCGTGTACACCCGCCTGCGGGCTCTCGATTAGGGCCACGCAGTGGTGGCGATGGTCTGCTCGCAGATACGTCACCCCCGGTTCGCGCGCCACGGGCTCAAGACCCACGACGTGCACGGCGAATCCTTCCGCACGTTCCAGGTCGGTGACGCCGGATCGGACATAAGCAATGTCGTGCAGTTCGATCATCCGCCAAGCACCTCTTCCCCATACGGTCCGACGCCCTAACCGTCTGTTTCCAACATTAGTTTACTTGAACAATATTTATCACTCTGAACTATTCTAGACTATACTGACTGATGCACAATCGTCCACGAGATGGGCATCATGACCTTGGCGCGCACCAGAGTCGCGTCCCGAGAAAGAGGCGAGCACGTGGGAAGTGGGTCGAACCCTATGCAGTCTTCACTGGCTGACAACACCGAGGCCGTGGCTGCGCTGCTCGACCGCGACTGGCGCATGCTCATCGGCAGCACAGCCGCGGCAGCTCATGACGGTGCGACGATGGAGATCACGACACCGCACGACGGGACCACCATCGCGCACGTGCCCTGCGCGGGTGAAAGCGACGTCGCCGCCGCGGTATCGGCCGCCACGGCAGCCTTTACGCCGTGGCGCGACACCCCGCTTACCGAGCGGGCGCAAATGATCCGTGATTTCGCTGCGCGATTGCGCTCGCGCGCCAGGGACTTCGGACTGCTCGACGCCATCGACACCGGTAATCCCGTCACCGCCATGGTCGGTGACGTGATGATGGCGGCGCGCTGGCTCGATTATCACGCCGGGGTCGCGTTCAGCCTCGCCGGCGCCACGCTGCCCTCGATGACCCGCAGCTGGTTGCTGACCCGCAAGGAACCGTACGGCGTCGTAGGACGGATCATTCCCTACAACCATCCGATACTGTTTGCCGCCGCCAAAGTCGGCGCACCCGTGATCACCGGCAACACCCTGGTACTCAAGATTCCCGATCAGGCCCCACTTTCGTCGCTGCTGATGGCCGAGGTCGTGCTCGAGTCCTTCCCACCCGGGGTGGTCAACATCCTGTCCGGGCCCGGCGCGGTTACCGGCGATGCTCTGGTACGCCACCCCGCCGTCAAGCGGCTGGCGCTCATCGGCAGCGTCGAGACCGGGCAACGGGTCCTGGCGTCGGCGGCATCGGCGGGAATCAAGCACGTGACGCTGGAGTTGGGCGGCAAGAACGCGATGGTCGTCTGCCCGGACGCCGATCCGGCTGCCGTCGTCGAAGGGGCCGCGTTTGGCATGAACTGCCATTGGAGTCAGGGCCAGTCGTGCGGGTCGACCACCCGGCTCTTCGTCCACGAATCACTGCACGACCAGGTGGTCGCCGATCTCAGCGACCGGCTCAAGTCGATCCGTATCGGGCACCCGCTCGACCCGCGTACGGAGATGGGTTGCCTTGTCTCGCAAGCGCAATACGACAAGGTGATAGGGTACATCGAATCGGCGCACGAGGATGGAGCGCGTCTGGTCACCGGCGGCGGCAGACCTGACGGTGAAGAATTCGAGAACGGCTGCTACGTCGAACCGACGATCTTCGCCGATGTCGACACGTCGATGAGGATCGCGCGCGAGGAGGTCTTCGGGCCTGTGCTTTCGGTCTTCCGCTGGACGGATCTGGACACCGTGATCGAACAGGCCAACGAGCTGCCATTCGGACTCACGGGTGCGGTGTGGAGCAACGACATCACCACCGCGATATCGGTGGCCGACCGGCTTGATACCGGCTACGTCTGGATCAACGGTTCCGGCAGTCATTTCCTCGGGGCACCGTTCGGCGGACACAAGAACAGCGGTATCGGGACCGAAGAGGGCATCGAGGAGCTGGAAAGCTATCTGCAATCCAAGACCGTCAACATTCCGCTGCGGTGAAAGGAGGTCCGATGCCCCGATCTGCTCGCACGCCGTCGTCCGTCGCCGAACAAATTGCCAGAGCGGCCGAACTGGAAGGCCCAGAATTCGACCCTACGGTTCTGGCGTTGACCCTGACCATGTTTCGTACCGCGACCGCTTTCGAGCGAGCTCACGCCGCCGAGCTGCTGCCGCATGGCCTCAACACCAGCCAGCTGAACATCCTCACCGTGTTGGACCGCGCGCCCGAGCCTCTGACGATGGGGGCGCTGGGGCAGGCCGTGGCGGTGCGCCCGGCGAACCTGACCGGCGTGGTCGATGGACTGGTGGAGCGGCAGCTCCTCGAACGGATCTCAAACCCCGATGATCGGCGTTCGTTTCTGATCCGGATCAGTAGCCAGGGACGCGCGTTCCTGCGCAAATTTCTGCCGGGACATTGGACGTATCTGCAGCAACTGATGGATGGGCTCACCCAGAGGCAGAAGCAACAGCTTCGGGCGCTGCTGGAACGTTTCTTTGATTCGATCGAGGCGAACACCCCCAATGGTGTGAACCCCGATTCCTTGGCGGGCCGTGGTCGGTCGGGTCGGGCGAAACGCGTGGCCGTGTCGTGACGCTCGGTGCCGCGCGGCCCGACAGGCCGCACATCGTCGATGTGCATACGCATGGCCTGCCGCGCTATCTCCCGAATTTCACGAACCGCTTCGGTGGTTCATGGCCTGAACTCGTCCAGACTGGATCGTGCACAGCCGATATCCTGGTCGGCGGCAGGCACTTCCGGTCAATCACCGATCATTGCTGGGATCCGCAGCGGCGACTGGAGGACATGGACGCCGACGGAGTCGCAATGCAGGTGGTCTCGCCGATCCCCATCACGTTCTCCTATGGTCTGAACCATGAAGGTGTGGCGACTCTGTCGCGCATCCAGAATGAGTGGATCGCCGGTCTGGTTCGCGACCACCCGTCCCGATTCGCCGGGCTGGGTACCGTGCCACTACAAGATCCAGCGCGGGCTGCCGAGATGGCCGTCGCCATCGTGCGCGACCTCAAGCTGGCCGGCGTGGAGATCGGATCCAACGTCGGCGGCCGTAGCCTCGACGACCCTGCGCTCGAGCCGTTCTTCGCCGCCTGCGCCGAAGAATCCGCGTTGATTTTCGTCCATCCGTGCAATGTGCTGGGCGCCGACCGGCTGTCCAAACACGGGCTGGCGCATTCGATCGGCATGGGAGCCGAAACCGCCGCGGCAGCGGCCTCGTTGGTGCTGGGCGGGGTGTTGGATCGCCACCCGGGTCTGAAGATTCTGCTGGCCCACGGCGGAGGGGCGTTTCTGGGCCTGCTGTCGCGGATCGACCGGATTTGGGAGTGCCTTCCGCAGGCCGGAGATACTAGTGACCGGCCGTCGTCGTATGTGGGTCGCTTCTACTACGATTCGCTGGTCTTCGACCCGGATGCGTTGGCGGCGCTGATCGCACGGGTCGGTGCCGAGCGGGTGGCCATCGGCACCGACTACCCATTTATGATCGCCGAAAGGCCAGCGGGTGCAGCGCTATTCGCCGCCGGACTCATCGAAGCGGTGACCACCTCGGTGACTTCGACCACCGCGACCACAATCCTGGGGCTGAGCCAGGACCGCGTAGGGTCACACCCGCGCTGAGCTCACCGTCGACGGGACGAACACCTCGTCATAGGCGAGCACCCGGTCGGTGAAGCCTTGGTGATGGGCATAGGTCAGCAGCGCATCCAGCGTGGCAGCATTCTCGGCCACACCGTTGCGGAACGGGTCCCCGAAGACCGCGGCTTCATCCTGCGCGTACGCCGACTCCCAGATCAGGGAACTCGTGGACACCGCCGTGTCGAGCAGCTCGCGCTGGACGGGTCTGCGTGCCGCCTCGAACGCGTCGACCAAGTTGTTCGCCAACCAGGGATGTGCCGCGACGAGTTCGCGTTTCACCACCACCACGTGCATGATCGGAATGATCGCTGTGGCTTTGAAGTACGCACGTTCCGCACTGCGAAAATCCGGCCATAGTCGGGTGATCCGCGGATCGCACCGCAAGAAAGCCGACGGCGTACGCGCGGTGATCAATGCGTCGATGTCGCCACACAGCAGTTGGTCGGTCAGCGTCTCCATGTCACCTATGCGGGTGACATCGAAACCGTCGGGTGGTGTGACCGGCGACTTCTCCTGTCGGCCCGGCTGCTCCAAACCTCCTGTCCGCCAATGGATCGAGGTCAGCTCCACGCCATAGTGCTCGGTCAGGATGCCACGCATCCACAGTGACGCCGTCATACTCCACTCCGGGGTGCCGATGGTCCGGTTCCCCAGGTCGTTGACTGCGGATATGCCGGCGTCCGCGTTGAGGTACACCGAGGCGTGCCGAAAGGCGCGGGATACGAACACCGGAATGGCGATGAAGGGCGGGTCGGGAGCCTTCAACGTCGACAGGTATGCGCCCATCGAGTATTCCGCGACGTCGAATTCGGCGAACCGTCCCTGCCGCCAGAACAAGTCCTCGATGCGCGTATGCAGATACCGCAGGCGCACCCCTTCGGGACGCACCTGGCCGGTGTAGAGACGCAGGGTGCGGTCGTAGAGCTCTCCACCGTAGGTCAGTTCGAGCGGTTGTGGCATGTCATCTGCTCTTCATTCTCGTTGCACGAAGCCTAAGTCGAGGAGGGCGCCGCGGCGGTCGTGAGCGGCAACAGCTCGAGCTGCTCCACCGCCGCTGCGGCGGTTGCCTCGGAGCCGACCATCGTGCGGCACATCAAAAGTGCTTTGGGCCAGTTGACCGTTACCGCGCCTCGCAGAATGCCCGACTTATCGCCGAACACTGCTGCGGCGCGGGGCTTCTCGCAACCCAGGCCGCCGATGATTTTCAGCAGCGCCGCCCGGGCGGGCCGCCCGGCGATCTGAATCTTCCAGTCGTACTGATCGCTCCAGACGTACTCGGTCGGTGTGTAAGGCCGCAGGTGGTCGGGGTGGACGATGTTGTGCGCAACGCATGCGGCCTGGTCGGCCGCGTTTGTCCAATGCTCGACCCGGACGTCTTCGCCGTGCCGAAGGTGATGCCAGCGAGTCACGTCGCCGACGGCGAAGACGCGACCGTCATCGACTGCGCGGCAGAATTGGTCGCATACCACGCCGTTGTCGATCAGAAGCCCCGACGACGCCAGCCAGGAGTCGTTGGGTACCGCGCCGATCCCGACGATCACCGTTGCGGCCGGTAACACCTTGCCGTTGGTCAACGTGACCCGCAGCGCCCCGGCGACGCCGTCGACGGCTTCGACACCGTCGCCGAACCGCGTCCGCACGCCATGACGATGGTGAAGATCGGTGAACATCACCCCGAGCTCGTCGCCCACGATGCGGCCGATCGGTGCGTGGAGCGGGTCGACGATCGTCACGTCGCGGCCCGTCGCGCGCGCGGTCGCGGCGACTTCCGCGCCGATGAATCCGCCTCCGACGACCACTACCGGGCCGGACATCGAGTGCAGGTCGCGGGCGAGCCGCCGGCTGTCGTCGAGCGTGCGGACGACGTGCACACCGGACTCCACCGGCCATGGCGCCGGTCGTGCGTGTGCGCCGGTGGCGATAACCAGGACGTCATACGGAACGGAGGAACCGTCGGCAAGAAGCACTGTGCGGCTTGCGATGTCGAGGCGTATCGCTGGGCTGCCGAGCCGCAGCTCGATGCCGGCGGTTTGTGCGGCGTCGGCGGTCAGGAGTCTCACCCTGTCCTCGTCCCACACACCGGTGAGGAACTGCTTGGACAGCGGTGGCTTGTCGTAGGGCAGTTCGGCTTCCTCGCCGATTATCAAGATGCGGCCGCTAAAACCCTGAGATCGCAGGGCGCGGGCGGTGCGCACCCCGGCGACCGACGATCCGACAATGACGGCAGTCGAGCTGGGTTCCATCGTCGCTCCGTGTGGTTCTCCGGACGCGGTCATTGCCGCTTCCTCGGTGCTGCGGCGACACGCATTCCGCCATCGGAGTGCACGACCTCGCCGGTGAGGCCGCGCGCCCGGTCGGATGCGAGAAAGACGTAACCCCAGGCGTGGTCCTCCGCGGACAGCGCGACGCAAAGTGGCACCCGCTCCGCCAGTTCTGCACGACGAGCCGGCGTGTCGGGCACACTGCGTTGGGTTGATCCGAGACTCGCCATACCGCGCAGATCGGTGCCCACGGTCCCGCCGGGGGCGACGGCGTTGACACGGATGTCGGGCGCCAAGTCATGTGCCAGCGCTATCACCATTCCACGGACGGCGAATTTCGATGCGACGTAAAGGACGCCACCGCGACCGGGATAGTAGGAGGAGGTGGATTCAGTGAGAACCACGACCGGGTGCGCGGAGCGATGTAACTGCGGCAGCGCGGCTTTGACCGAATGGAGGTGGCTCTTGACATTGGTGCGGAACATCTCGTCGAACGCGTCGTCGATGAGATTGGCGTCGAGGTCCTCGATGCTGCGGTAGAAGTCGAAGATGCCAACGCAATTGACGAGGATGTCGAGGCCGCCGAACGCGTTCGCCGCGGCGGCAACCGCGCGTTCGTTGGCGACTCGGGTGGCCGCGTCGCCTGTGGTCACGACCACGTCGGGAAGCTCCGACGACAAGGTGGCGCACTTCTCCGGGTCACGCTCGAGGACCGCGACGCACGCGCCCTCGGCCAGGAACGCGTCCACAACGGCCCGTCCGATCCCGGATCCGGCGCCGACGACGAGCGCGGATCGGCCCTCGAGCCAACCGGTCATGTTTGCTCGGCCGAGGGGTCGGCGGAGGCATCGGCAAGCAGCGATCCGAACGGCCGGCTGATCATCGCCGAGAATGTCGCGGTGCTCTGCCGAGTCAGCGCCTCAAGTTCCAGCGGGCACAACAGCACCTGATCGCCCGACTTGTTGGACTCGATGAGCAACCGCGCCCCGTTGCGGGTCTGTACACGCGACACACGCACCTCGGCGAACTCGTTGGCGATCGTAATGGGTTCACCGACAACCTGAAACGGGGCTTCGATCATAGGAAGATCGCCAAGTTCTGCATCCGGATCACCGACTCGTCGACCAGGATGGTGCGGCGGGCCAGCTTCCACCGGCCTTCCTCTCGGCGGAGCAGGTCCTCGCGGCCCGCGGACAGGAATGCTCCTTCCCGGACGTCACCCCGGCTGCGGAACAGCAGCAGCGCCGAGTCGACCACGAGGCAGTCCGGGTCCGCGGTGGCAAAGCTGCGCACATTCGACAGGTGATGCCGCAACCGCGACGGCGGATCCTCCGTCCATGCGTGTTCGGTCAGGAACCGGGCGACCCTGCGGGACAACGAGTATTTGTCCTCGTCGAAATGTGCCATGCCGGGGCTGGTGTCGTATCCGGCGTGCAGCGCTGTGGTCACCCGCACCGGCATCAGGTAGTGAATGTCGTCGGCAAGCAGGTCAAGCCATTCGGTGTAGGCCTGCGCGTCGAGTAGGTAGGTCTCGTCGACGAGCCAGCGGTGCGCCTCGAGGTGGCGGTCGTCGTCGAAGCGCAGACTGTTACCCATGCGGGCGGTCCGCGGCGCTGTCGCGCCGAGGCGCGAGGCACCCGAATGGCTTGTGTCGGTTGTCATGACCGGCCCCCCGACTCCAGGTCATCAGCCCAACGCCGCAAGAACTCTCGCTGATTGAACTCGCTGTAACCCTTGCGCGCGATGCCCGGGCCGGAAAAGCACTCGCGGGATAACGGCGCGGTGAGTTCGGTGCCGTCGTCCAGCAGCCCCATCCTGCTGTTGAGCAGTAGCCGGCGCGCCATGGAACCGGCGGCGGTGTTGGTCAACGACACCCAGTTCTCGACGTCGTCCTGCTCGAACATGCCGGTGCTGCCGAAGCACATCAGATAGGCCTTGTAGGACAGCGCCTTGAACTCCTCCGGCGCTTGCGCATCCACGGCGAACCAGGACAGGATTTCGGTCTCGTCCTCGGCGATCGGCTGCCACTGTCGCAGCGTGATGAAGGGCAGCACATCATCTGAATCGGCGACTTTCGGCCAGTTGTGCACGAGGGCGAGGTTGGGGTACAGCGACGCGGCGCTGAACATATGGCCGTCGCGACCGATCACATCGAGTTGAGCGGCTGACCACGAGCTTTTCATCCGACCGATCATCTCGTCGGTATAGCCGACGTAACGCAGCCGCTCACACAGGGATCCGTCAGGGAGTTTATAGGTGGTGCCCCCGCCACTGCCCGCCCAGTAGATCACTCCTTCCTTGCGCTTCTGGGCACTGGGCTCACGGAACAGACCGATCTCGACGACCGAGGTGTGCGTGTGTGGCGTGTGGTACATGTCGCCGGCAAAATTCTCAGCAGCGATCTTCCAATTCGCCTTGATGCGCCAACGCTGCGGGCCATGAAGTTCGATCCCACTGCCGCTCTGCTTGGTATAGAAGTCCAAATAGAACCGGAAGTCGCCGAGGTAGTCATCAAGCGGCGGTGCATCTTTGGCTAGGTTGATGAAGATCAGCCCGTTGTAGATGCCGAGGTTGGGCGCCGGCAGCAGTCGCTCCCCCTTGCGCTTGAACCCGGCTTCGCCACCATAGGCTTCCTTGTGGAACGGTAGCCCAACGATCCTCCCGTCGTTGCGGTAGGACCAGCCGTGGTAGGGGCACCGGAAATGCGAGGCGTTACCCATTTCGGCGCGGCAAACCTGCATGCCGCGGTGCAAGCACATGTTGAAGTGCGCTTGCACACCTCCTTCTTCGTCACGGACGACGATGAACGAGTCGTTGAGCACGCGGCGCACGACATAGTCACCGGGCTGGGCAATCTCGGATTCGTGACCGACGAAGATCCATGCCCGGCTGAAGAGTCGCTCTTTTTCAAGTTCGAAAATCGCGCGGTCGTTGTAGATGTGCGCCGGAATCATTCCGCGCCGCACATCGTCGAGCACGCTGCGCAACTGTGTCATGACGATCCTCTCCCACCCTCGCTTGGGTAGTTACAGCGCCTTGAGCGCGCCAACGAATTCACTAGAGCCCCAGTGACCGGGCGATGATCACCTTCATGACCTCGCTGGAGCCGGCATAGATGCGCGAGACGCGGGCATCGGCGTAGGCACGGGCGATCGGATACTCCATCATGTAGCCATAGCCGCCGTGCAGCTGTAGGCAGCGGTCGATCACGCGGCCCTGCAGCTCGGTGCAGAACAGTTTGACCATTGCCGCGTCGGAGGCCGATAGCTCGCCTGCCTCGTGGGCAAGCAGCGCGCGGTCCAATAGTGACTGGCCCGCCTCGATGTCGGTCGCGCAGGCCGCGAGCTCGAATTTGGTGTTCTGAAATCCCGAAACCGTCGTTCCAAAAGCCTTGCGGTCCTTGGTGTAATCGACCGTGTCGTAGAGCGCCTTAACTGCGGCGGCCTGGCTGTTGATTGCGATCGAAAGTCGCTCCTGGGCCAGGTTCTCCGCCAGGTAGGCGAACCCACGGCCTTCTTCGCCGAGCAGGTTTTCGACGGGCACCGCGACGTTTTCGAAGATCAGCTCTGCGAGATCCTGGGATTTCAGTCCGAGCTTTTCCAGTTTGCGGCCCCGGGCCAGCCCGGGGCTGTCGCCCTCGATGACGAGCAGGCTCATACCCGCTCGACCGGCCCCGGGATCCGTCTTGACCGCAGTGATGATGAGATCGGCGTTTGCACCGTTGGAGATGAAGGTCTTCGACCCGTTCACGATGTAGTGGTCGCCGTCACGAATCGCGCGCGTGGCGATCGCCTTCAAGTCGGAGCCGGCCCCCGGCTCGGACATCGCCAGTGCCGACACCGCTTCACCGGACACCAGTCGCGGCAGCCAGCGGCTCTTCTGTTCGGCGTTCGTTACCCGCAAGAAGTACGGCATCGCGATGTCGGTGTGCATCCGCAGCCCGCCTAGTGCGATTCCCGCACGCTGGGATTCCTCGGTGAGGATCACATTGAAGAGGAAACTGTCCTGTGCGCCCCCGCCGAACTCCTCAGGGACTTGAATCCCGAGCAGCCCAAGCTTGCCCGCGGCAATCCAGAAATGACGCGGCGGCGCGCCGGCGCGCTCCCAGTCGGCGTACTCGGGCACCACCTGCTCGGCGTAGAACCCGCGCACCGTGGCGCGGAACGCCTGGTGGTCATCGGTGAACAAGCCGCGTTTCACAGCAGCCTTCCTGACGACTGCAAAATCGGGTTCACCGGGCTTTGAAACATATCGAATAAATAAAACACTATCCGTAGCTTATGTTCAAGCTGCGGTCAGCATGGCATCGACCGCCGGGCGTCGCCAGTGGTGATACGTCAGCACTCCGCGCTGGCAACGCGGGGGATTCAACTTCGCTGCGGCGGTGTCGACCGCCCCCAACCGGCATTCCGGGTCATGTACTTGAGCAGGGGCATCGCTCGGTACGGCAACGGCGTTGTAAGTGCCAATGTGGTGGTTGAGTGGACGACCCCGGGGATCACGACGATTTGTTCGATGAGTTCCTGCAAGCCGGCCTGGGTCTGCGTGGCGACGCGGACCAGGAGATCTTCGCGCCCAGTGGTGATATGCACCTCCAACACCTGAGGTATCGCGGCGAGCGCGTCGAAGATTGACGAGAGCCGGCCCTGCTGGACCTCGAGACCGATGAACGCCTGGGTGGCGATTCCAGCTTGCTGCAGATCCACCACTGGCCGGTAACCGGTCACGAGGCCACCGTCCTCCAGCCGTCTCAAACGTGACTGCACGGTGTTGCGCGAAATGCCGAGGGTCGACGCCAGCTCGACAACACCCCTGCGCGCATCACGCGCGAGCATCTCGAGCAGTTCGACGTCGAGCCGGTCGATGCTGAGCAGTTGATTCACCTCACCTGGTCGCAGGAGTCGGCTGCTGAACCATCAGCTCAGCTAATCCGGTTCTAATTGATCTGATTATGCATAAAGTGCAGTATTAGTTCTACTCATTGTATTCCGTAAACGAACGTGACCCGATCTTGGACGGTGTGGAAGCTATGACAGAACTGCAAGCGGCGGAGCCGATGGCGATCGCCGACAGCCTCGCGTCGCGTTACCGGACGTCTTCGGGACCGGTTGTGTTGACCGGCGTTCAGGCGATTGCTCGACAACTGGTCGAGCAGCGTGAACGTGACCGCCGCGCCGGCCGCCACGTCGCTACTTTCGTCTCCGGGTACCAGGGCAGCCCCCTGGCGGGCCTCGACCAGCTTCTGGCCGGTCAGCACGCGCTGCGTGCTGATCACCATGTGCATCTGGTGCCCGCAGTCAACGAAGAACTCGCGGCGACGTCAGTCTGGGGAAGTCAGCTCAATCTTCCGTCGGGGACCCGCTACTACGACGGCGTCATCGGCGTCTGGTATGGCAAGGGACCGGGGCTGGACCGCGCGAGCGATGCACTGCGCCACGGAGCATTGTATGGTGCCAACCCGGCGGGCGGCACGCTCGTCTTGGTGGGTGATGATCCCGCCTCGAAGTCGTCGAGCGTGCCCGTCGCGAGCGAAAGGTCAATGGCCGCATTGTCCATGCCGATTTTCTTTCCCCGCAATGCCGAGGAGATTGTCGCTTTCGGGATGTACGGCGTCGCGCTGTCTCGTGCCTCGGGCTGCTGGTCGGCGATGAAGATCGTCGCCGATGTCGCCGATGGCGTCTGGACACTGGACCGCGACTTCGCCAACTTCGGCATCGCGACCCCGACCATTGAATGGGACGGCCGCCCCTGGACATATCGTCAGCGCATCTGCGCCGCACCACCGGATAGTCTCCTGGCCGAGGCCGACCTCTACGGGCCGCGCTGGGCAATGGTGGAAGCGTTCAACACCGCCAACGAGATCGACAGCATCGAAATAGACCCTCCGCAAGCGTGGCTGGGCATTGTGGCGGTCGGCACCGCATACGACGCCGTCCGCGAGGCGCTTGCCAATCTCGGCTTGGGTGACATCGATCTTCTACGTGCCGGGATCCGGATTCTCCGCGTCGGAATGCCCTACCCGCTTGGTTCGGACAAGTTGCGCCGCCTGGCCGACGACGTACAACAGATCCTGGTGGTAGAAGACAAGACAGCTTTCGTTGAAATGCAAGTCAAAGACATCCTTTACGCGTGTAGCGGCGCACCAGTAGTTTTCGGTAAGCGCGGCCCAGATCGCCGTGCGCTGATACCGTCGGATGGCGAATTGACCGCCGCGCGCCTATTGGGCCCGCTGCGACAGGTCTTGAAGGACCGCGTGGCATTGACGATTTCTCCCCCACCCGCCCTCGAGCTCACCGTCTTGCCCACCCCGCGCACTCCGTATTTCTGCTCAGGCTGTCCGCACAACCGATCCACCGCGGTACCGGAAGGTTCCCTTGCCGGAGGCGGGATCGGATGTCACACGTTGGTCACGATGTCTTCGCGTGCCGATTCTCAGGTCACCGGGCTGACGCAGATGGGCGGCGAAGGCGCACAGTGGATCGGACAGGCGCCATTCACTGACGTCGAGCACATTTTCCAAAATGTGGGCGATGGAACGTATTTCCACTCCGGGCAACTCGCAGTGCAGGCTTGTGTGGCTGCTGGGGTCAATATCACGTACAAGATCCTCTACAACTCCGTCGTTGCGATGACCGGAGCCCAAACCGTTGAGGCAGGGGTGGCTGTTCCCGAGCTAACCCACAAACTGCTTGCCGAGGGGGTCACCAAAATCATCGTTTGCGCAGAAGAAGCGGAAAGGTATGCAGGCGCCACGTTGCCCAAGAAGGTGCTGCTATGGGATCGCGACCGCCTAGATGAGGCACAACGTGTTCTTCGCGAAATCAAAGGCGTCACCGTTCTGATCTACGACCAGCAGTGCGCGGCCGAGGCACGACGCAAACGCAAGCGTGGCAAGCTGCCAGCTAAACGCACCCGTGTGCTCATCAATGAGGCGGTTTGCGAAGGTTGCGGTGACTGCGGAATAAAGAGCAATTGCCTATCCGTGCAACCGGTCGACACTGAGCTGGGTCGCAAAACCCGCATCGACCAAACAACCTGCAATACCGACTACACGTGCCTCGACGGCAACTGCCCGTCATTTGTCACCGTAGAAGTCCCTGAGTCGACCGCGGTCAAATCGGCGCTGGAGCTACCGATTCCGCCAGAAGTCCCCGAACCCATACATCCACCGATCGTAGGTGATTACAACGTATTTCTGGCCGGCATCGGCGGTACCGGGATCGTGACCGTCAATCAGGTGCTCGCAGTGGCGGCATTGCGCGCGGGACTACACGCCAACGGGCTCGACCAGACAGGCCTGAGCCAAAAAGCCGGCCCGGTAACGTCCCATTTGCGCCTCAGCACCGGTGCGGCGTCGGGGTCAAATCGCGTCAGCCCGGAGTCGGCCGATTGCATCCTCGCGTTCGACCTGCTTACTGCTGTCGATGCCAGGAACATCGGATACGGCAACCCCAACCGCACAATCGCGATTGCCTCGACCAGCAAGACACCCACCGGTGACATGATTTACAACAGCGCAATCGAATATCCCGCCGACGAGACGTTGTTGTCACGATTGGATGTTCGGACCCGCTCTTTGGTTTCCTTCGATGCCCTGGCCATCGCTGAGCGCCTATTCGGCAACACCACCACCGCAAACTTTCTCTTAGTGGGGGCCGCGTACCAAGCCGGAGCACTCCCCATCAGCGCCGCCGCGATCGAAGAAGCGATCTCCATCAACGGAGTCGCGGTTCAAGCTAACCGCTTGGCATTCCACTGGGGGCGCGTGGCCGTCGCTGAGCCGGAGTTCTTCCAAAGCGCAACAGCCCCTGCAGCTGTCTCGTGCAACAACTCGGCCGCGTTACCCCGGCGACTACTCGCCGCCTGTTCTGTAACCGGTACAACACGAGACGTGCTGGAGCACCGCAGCGCAGACCTCATCGCATACCAGGGCGAGCGCTTGGCCAGTCGGCTAATCACTCTGACTCAAAACGTATGGTCGCAGGAGCGCGCGATCACCGACCGCACCGAACTCTCTGGAGCTGTCGTGCGCAACTTCTTCAAGCTGCTTGCCTACAAAGACGAATACGAAGTCGCGCGCATGCTCACTGACCCGGCATTCCTGGAATCGGTGACGACACAGATACCCGGGGCTAAAGGGCTGACCTACAAGCTGCACCCACCGATCTTAAAAGCCCTTGGCCGCAAGAAGAAGATCAGCATGGGACCCCGCGTGCACTTCGCGCTGCGGCTGCTCGCAAAGGGAAAGCTCCTACGCGGTCACCCTTTCGATCCCTTCGCGTATACGCGGATCCGGCGTATGGAGCGCAAGCTGATCACCCACTACGAGTCATGCCTAAATGAACTTCTGGCCACCCTCACTCGCGATAGCTACGACAGGGCTATAGCCATCGCCTCGGCCCCCGACCTGATCCGCGGGTACGAAGAGGTAAAGATGTATAACCTTCGCCGCTATGTAGCCCGGCTACGCGAACTTGAGATCGACACGTCGATACTGTCAGCCTGACAGCCCTTGATGAGGTCCGCAGCAGAACGGTCCTGGTTCAAAGTGAACCGGCGTGTCGGAGACTCCACTTCTTGGGAAGGTTGGAGTCATGTCAGGGAGTACGTCGAGGCGTTACCCGCCCGAGCTGCGGGAGCGGGCGGTTCGGATGGTCGTCGAGATCAGCGATCAGCACGATTCGGAGTTGGGCAGCGATTTGCGAGGTTGCCCGGCCAAGCAGGCTGCGACCGAAACCGAACGTGACCGCAAAATACCGGCCCTTGCTTTGGGGCACCAACAGTCCGGATCGCGGAGGTTTCGCTGATGCGTGCGGGCAGGGAGAGGAACCCGTCTTGGCCGCGCGTCCTGGCTCCGCGGGCCATCGCGGCCGTTTAGCGCTCCATCCCACAGCCGCCAGACAAATCGCCAAATAAGGTTAACGTTTATCCTTGGCCGTACTGGGGTGCCGCTGGGCCTATACCACCAGGTCAAGGACGCATATGCCGAACCTGAAGCCATGGCTGGCCCACCCATTGGCAGATCAAAATACGGCCAAATGTATATTTGGCCGTACATGGTCAGTAGGCCTTCATCGCCCCAGGAGATCGTCGACGTTGCAGGAACCGTTGCCACTAGAAGGAACCACCGTGGTCAGCGTTGAGCAGGCCGTCGCCGCGCCATTCGCGACCCGGCAACTGGCAGACCTGGGTGCCCGGGTGATCAAGATCGAGCGGCCCGACGGCGGCGACTTCGCTCGCCACTATGACGAGACGGTGTTGGGCCAGTCCAGCTACTTCGTGTGGCTCAACCGGTCCAAGGAGTCCCTTACTATCGACCTCAAATGCGCAGCGGGCCGGGCAATCTTGGAAGCGCTGTTGTCCAAAGCCGATGTGCTAGTGCACAATCTGGGCCCAGGGGCCGCGGGGCGGATCGATCTGGATGCCGACGCGGTAGCCCGACGTCACCCGAACATAATCGTCTGCAGCATTTCGGGCTATGGCGCCGTCGGCCAAGACGCCCAGCGAAAAGCCTACGACCTGCTGGTGCAGGGCGAGTCTGGCCTGCTGTCGTTGACCGGCACGCCGTCATCGCCGGCCAAAGTCGGCATTTCCATCGCCGACATCGCCGCCGGAATGTACGCCTTCAGCGGCATCCTGACGGCGTTGCTGCGCCGCGCGAAAACCGGTCAGGCCGGCCCAGTCGAGGTGTCGTTGTTTGACGCCATGGCCGAATGGATGGGTGCGCCAATGTATTACAGCCACTACAGCGGCCGTCAACCAGCCCGCTTTGGCGCCCAGCACGCCACGATCGCCCCATACGGCCCCTTTGAAACCGCCGACGGCTCCATACTGCTGGCAGTTCAAAACGAACGCGAATGGGCCAGCTTCTGTCGAATCGTGTTGGCGCTGCCCGAACTAGCGCACGATGAACGCTTCGCGAGCAACTCCGCCAGGGTGGCCCACCGCGACGAGTGCAATGCCATCATCGCCGACCGATTGTCCAAGCTGAAGACGATCGATGCCCTCGCCCTGCTGGAGGAAGCAGCCGTCGCCACTGCATCGATAAACTCGGTCGCGGACCTCATCGCGCACCGATCCTTGACCCAACGGCACCGTTGGGGTGAGGTGGACACCCCTAACGGCCCGATACGCGCACTGTCGCCACCTGCGACCTTGTCCGGTGTCCCGGTGGTGCTGGGACCCGTGCCAAGCCTAGGCCAGCACACCGATTCAGTCCTCACCGAATTGGGTTACACCAGTGAGCAAATCGTCCACCTGCGCACCTCGCGCACCGTATAAACCCTTGCGAAGAAAGAACCACCATGGCGTCTTTAACCGAAGAAGAGGAACTGCTCATCAAGACCGTGCGGCGCTTCGTCGACCGCGACGTCAAGCCGGTCGTCACCGAACTCGAGCACGCGAACACCTACCCGGACAAACTTATTGAACAGATGAAGCGGATTGGCATCTATGGTCTCGCCATACCCGAACAATACGGTGGTGCCGAGGTCTCGATGCCCTGCTACGTGCACGTCACCGAAGAACTCGCCCGAGGCTGGATGAGCCTGGCCGGTGCGATGGGCGGACACACCGTCGTGGCTAAGCTGCTGTTGGATTTCGGCACCGAGGAGCAGAAACAAACCTATTTGCCGCCCATGGCAACTGGCGAATTGCGCGCCACCATGGCCCTCACCGAACCCGGCGGTGGGTCTGACCTGCAAGCCATGACGACGACCGCATCGCTGCTCGACGACAACTACGTCATCAACGGAGCCAAGACATGGATCAGCAACGCTCGCCGTGCCGGCCTCATCGCCTTGCTGTGCAAAACAGATCCCCAAGCAAAGCCCCCTCACACGGGCATGTCAATTCTCCTTGTGCAGCATGGGCCCGGCCTCGAAGTCTCCCGCGACCTACCAAAGCTCGGCTACAAAGGCGTGGAGAGCTGTGAGTTGCGCTTCGCCGACTACCGGGCCAGCACAGACGCCGTTCTCGGCGGCGCCACCGGCAAAGGGTTCAGTCAAATGATGAAAGGCCTGGAGACCGGCCGCATCCAGGTCGCCGCACGAGCGCTGGGGGTCGGACGCGCGGCTCTTGAGGACGCGCTGGCATACGCCCAAGTGCGCGAGAGCTTCGATAAACCCATCTGGAAACACCAGGCCGTGGGTAACATGCTGGCGGACATGGCCACCAAACTTGCCGCCGCGCGCCAACTCACCTTGCTGGCTGCTGAACGCTTCAACAGCAACCAGCGCTGCGACATGGAAGCGGGAATGGCAAAACTGTTCGCCTCCGAAGCCGCCATGCAGATCGCCTTGGACGCGGTGCGCGTCCACGGCGGGTATGGGTATTCCACGGAGTATCCCGTCGAACGCTATTTCCGCGACGCCCCGCTGATGATCGTGGGAGAGGGCACCAACGAGATCCAGCGCAACGTCATTGCCACGCAACTCATCGAGCGTGGCGTCGATGCCATCTGACGGATCGACCGCGATCCCGGCGAGCGGCTAATACCCTCGAGACGATGACACTCAGCCGATCAGACAGCGGACCGGCGTACCGGCAAGTCGCCCGCGACCTGCGCGCCCAGATCACCTCCGGCCGCTACTCAAACGGCGAGCAATTGCCTACAGAATCCGAGCTCTCGCAGTCTTACGGATTGAGCAGGCAAACAGTTCGGCATGCGTTTTCCGAATTGGTTGCCGAGGGCCTGGTCTACCGAGTCCCGGGCCGAGGCACGTTCGCCGCAGAGGGCAGGGCAGGCCGCTACCTGCGCCAACTGGGTTCAATCGAAGACCTGATGTGTCTGTCCTTAGACACCACCATGCGGGTCGTCAGCCCACTGCAACGCTGCATTGACATCGAAGCCGCGGGCCGATTGCGCCTCGAATCCGACGCCCAGTACACGATCGTGTTTATACGACTGCACGACGACGTCCCCTTCGTCGTGACAACCGTTCACCTCACTCCCCCGTGCGCCCAACTTCTAGCAGACGCCCCCGAACTCAAAGCCGACGCTGTCAGCACGGCGACCGTGATCGGATTGCTCGATCCCCGCCTGGACCGGCCTATTACCCAAGCGGCGCAGTCCATTACGGTGGCGCTGGCCTCTGACCAGGTTGCAGCCGAACTGCGCTGCCCCCTCAGCCATCCCGTCTTGCGGGTGGACCGGCTTTACTCCAACGACCTCGGTGAACCGGTCGAATTATCGATTAGCTACTTTTTGCCCGAGCACTACACCTACCGCGTGACACTACGGCGAGATTCTGTATCGCTGGCAGGCTCGCACACACCCCGCCAACTCCACCACGACGGCGCCTAACGACTGGCCTGTTGTAGTAGTGATAGGTCCGCCGGGAATCCGGCGGCAAGCTCCGCACCTGAGACGTCCGCATGGCCCCCGGTCTACCACTTCGCACCGACCTCTGCCCTATCTCAGGGCCGTCACGATTCCAAACTGGCCCGTTGAGCGCCGATCCGTGCCTGCGGCACGCAGGCCACACACACTAGATCAAAACAGATAAATTTATACACGGTACGGGTTGACTTGAATCTCCGTGGAGGTGACCCTGGGATCCCAGTCCGGACTATGACGTCAGCGATGAGCTTGAATTCGGGGTCTCCTGGGCCGGTTGCCCACTGAGTCCTCAAATCATAGAGTCTCCGAACTATGGCCAGACAAACCGCGATCAGCGGCAGCACGCCGAACATGCGCTGAAAGCGAAGCGACTGTCGCGGCAAAACATCACGATCGTGCCCTAGCTGGATCTGGCAGTAGAGCAACTCGGCCGCACACTACCAGCCGCCGCCAGCGATGGTCGCACCTGTCATCGGCGAGCGCACTTGCGCAAATGCCTTCGGGTCACGACGCTGCCCACACCCCACATCACCCGACCTGACAGGTGCCAACACGCTGGACACGACCCCGATTCGACGCAGCGCCCGACGCCCCAAATAGAGCGCCCGCCAGCAGATCAGTAAAGAGTGTACTATATGCGTCACGCCAGTAGCGCTCGGTATCGACACCGCGTACTCGCTCCGCAGCGCAAAAGTCACATCTCACAAAGGAGAGCGTCGCCGCCATGAGCCACTTCGACTACATCATCGTCGGTGCCGGTTCGGCGGGATGCGTCCTGGCGAACCGGCTGTCTGCGGATCCCGCTAACCGAGTGCTGCTTGTCGAGGCCGGCCCGCGCGACCGCAGCCCATTGGTGCGTATTCCGAAGGGTTTTGGGAAGCTCGTCGGTCATCCCACCCTCGCCTGGCATTATCCCGTGCGGCCGATCGGCCCGTCCCAGCTGGTCGAGCAATGGACGCGCGGTCGCATGCTTGGCGGATCAAGTGCCATCAACGGCATGGTGTACAACCGGGGAGCCGCAGCCGACTACGACACCCTGGTGAAGCTCGGCAACCCTGGCTGGGGATGGAACGACATTCTGCCCATCTATCTGCAGATGGAAAACCATGGGCTCGGCGCAGCCGCCACCAGAGGTGTCGGCGGCCCACTCGATGTGTCCGTCGACGAACACCTCCCCGCCATCTGTGCCGAATTCATCAGCTCGGCCGCCGGATTGGGGATGACGATCACCGACGATCTCAACGCCGACGACTCGTGCCGGGTCGGGCCGGCGACCCGGACCATCAAAAACGGGCGCCGGATCAGTTCTGCGTGGGCGTTTCTGCGCCCGGTCCGCAAACGCCCCAACCTGACGATCTCGGTGAATACACAAGTCACCGGAGTGGTATTCGAGGGCGATAAGGCGACCGGCGTCACGGCCGTCGCAAAAAACATGCCGGTCACATTCACTGCCGGTCGCGAGGTCATCCTGTGCCTTGGCAGCCTGGCGACGCCAAAGCTGCTGCAGCTGTCCGGGATCGGTGATTCTGCCGAACTGCGACGCCTCAAGATCGACACCATTGTCGACAGCCCCAACGTCGGGCGCCGGATGCGAGAACACCGTTGTTGTGCGGTTCAATACCGGCTCAAGCGCGACGTCGGATACAACCGGAAGTTGGCAACACCGCTGGCACAAGCGCTCAGTGGCATAGAGTATCTCGCCACCCACAAGGGGCCGATGTCTACCTCGGCATACGACGTGCTGGGCTTCTTCAAGACGTCCCCCGATAAAGACCGTCCGGACGCTCAACTGCTCATGGCGCCCTTCTCCGCCAAACCGCTAGAGCCCGGACAAGACGTCGGCGTGGAGCGCCAACCGGGCCTACAAGTGATCGGGTTCATCT
Source organism: Mycobacterium paraseoulense (assembly GCF_010731655.1). Lineage (NCBI taxonomy): Bacteria > Bacillati > Actinomycetota > Actinomycetes > Mycobacteriales > Mycobacteriaceae > Mycobacterium > Mycobacterium paraseoulense. Next base: position 1,709,159 of record NZ_AP022619.1, read on the forward strand.
CTCGGCCCGACAGCGAAGGCTCAGTGACGATCACATCCCGCGATCCCAATGCGCCGATGGACATCGACCCCAACTTCTATGCGACTCGGCACGATCGGGACACGATCACGGGCCTGTTCCGCACCCTGCGCACCATCTTCGAGCAGTCGCCCATCGCCGACGAGATCGTTGAGGAAACGCGGCCCGGACTTGAAGTGATTTCCGATCAGGAGATCATCGACGCCTCGCTCGATCAGGGCTACTGCGGCTACCACGCCGTGGGCACCTGCGCCATGGGCTCCGCCGACGATGATGTCGTCGACGCGACACTGCGGGTGCGTGGAGTCGACGGTCTGCGCGTCATGGACTGCTCGGTCATGCCGACGATGGTGTCGGGCAATCTAAACGGGCCGGTGATGGCGATGGCCTGGCGGGCTGCAGACCTCATCCTCGCCGACCGCTGACGCGGCGGGTATCAATGGAGGCGCTCGCCGAACACGCCAGCAGCCGCCACCGATCTCCGCCGGAAGACTTCCGCTGGTCGCGGCGGCTCGCTGCTTGATCGCATTCGGGATACTGATCGTCTCCCAAGTCGGTACGGACCGACCGACAGGCAGCGACTCGATGCTGCTGGCCAGGCCAACGCCCACCCACGGCTGAATCGCCTTTCGCTCGGCACCGGCACGAGATCGTCGTCGCAGACCACGCCCCAAACATCGCACACGCGGCGAGGGCCGACCCCAGAGGCGGTGCACGAGCGCACCGCAATGCGCTATATGGTTTAGATGATAGGGCCGCCAATGAGTTTGGAACGCGCCCAGCGACATCGAGCATGGCTTCACCGACACAAGGAGTTCGCATTGACCCAGCAGGTTTTCAGCGGCGCATCGGCCATCGTGACCGGTGGTGCGGGCGGGCTGGGGGAGGCCACCGTTCGGCGGCTTCACGCCGACGGTCTCAAGGTTGTCATCGCCGACCTAGCCGACGACAAAGGCCATAAGCTCGCCGACGAGCTTGGTGAGGGGACAGTCTTCGTCAACACCGACGTCGCAAACGACGACAGCGTCGCTGGCGCCATCGCTAAGGCCAGCGAACTCGACACGCTCAGGTACGCCGTCATCACCCACGGCGGCTTCGGTGGTCGCCCCGAGCGGATTGTGGGCCGCGACGGACAATCCGCACCCCATCGACAATGCGCAGCGATCAGGCCGGGGTGGCCGCCCTCATCGGCACCAACGGGCGGCCACCACTCCAAATAGATCCCCCGCGGGGCGGGCCTCTTGTCAGATCACGATGGGGAGGGCGCTCACAGCGGCGCACTGCGCCTGACGCTGCAACCGAAAGCCGGTGCATCCAAGTCGATTGCGTGCAGTTGCCGTCGTCTGACTTGACTGCCTCCCGGTCGAGGCTGCGTCGACCGACCGTGACCCTGCGACCCGCAGGTCAGGCAGAAACGCCCAGCGCAGACTCGAATCCTGCGGGGACGATGATGTGTTCGCGGTTGACCTCCTGGACCCTGCTGCAGCTCAGCCCCATCAGCGTCGAATCGATGCCCATGCGTAGCAGATCCAGCACGTTCTCCACTCCGGCCTGGCCGTTGGCCGCCAGGCCCCACAGGTAGGCGCGCCCGATCATCACCGCGCGCGCACCCAAGGCGAGTGCTTTGACCACATCACTACCTCGGCGCACGCCGCCGTCGAGAAGGACTTCGACCTCGTGGCCTACCGCGTCTGCGACAGGACCCAGAGCGCGGATCGTCGCCGGCGTTCCGTCGAGGTTGTTCCCACCGTGGTTGGACACCGAGATGGCAGAGGCGCCGATGTCGACAGCCCGCCTGGCGTCGTCGATACGGGTGATTCCCTTGACCATGAACGGTCCATCCCACTGCTCGCGTAGCCATCGAAGGTCATCCCACGTGGGCGGCGGGGTGTTCATCCACTGACCGTAGGCTTCGAAGAAGGTTGGCGCGGGGGCGTTTTTGCCATTGATGTTCGGGACAGTCAGATCCGGGATGGTGACCTTTCCCCCGCGCACCCAGCGCAGCGCATACGGCGGCCGCACCGCAATCTCGGGTGCGAGCTTCATCAGTGCCCTCAGATTGACCCGCTCGGGTATTTCGGGGCTGCCCCAGTCGCGGCCGACGTTGAAAACCCAGTCGGTGGTGACGATCAATCCTGTTGCGCCGGCTTGCTTGGCGCGCACGGCCCTGGCCAGAATCTCATCGCGCGATCCCACCCAATAGAGTTGGAAGAGCGTCTTGTCGTTGGCCGCAACCACCTCCTCGATCGGCTTGGACGCGAAGCTTGAGAGCCCCATGGCGATCCCGCGCGCAGCGGCGGCGCGGGCCACCGCGACCTCGCCGTCGGGATCGACAGCCTGAACTCCGGTGGGGGAGATCAAAACCGGCATGGAAAGGTGTTGATCCAATACCGTCGTGGTTAGATCGCGTTGGGCCTGAACACCGATCACGTGTGGTGCGAATCCGAGTTCGGCGAAGGCTTTTTCGTTGTCATTGACAGTAACGCCAGCCTGGGTTCCGGCGATCAAGGCGGAGTATACCGAGCGCGGCAGTCTGCGTTTCGCGCGGCGCTGAGCTTCGCCGACGGTTTCGAACCATGGATTTGCCATGACTAGAGGTCCTTCTTTGCGGTGGGGTTTGAGATCAGATCTTGGTGGCGCCGTGATCGACGGCGATCTGGGCGCCGGTCATCGTCCGCGACTCGTCGCTGGCCAGGAATACCACGACATTGGCGATGTCGTCGGGCTCGGAGATCGCCGGATCGAACCAGTACTGTCCCATCGCCGCGGCGTAGGAAGGGTTGTCGGAGAAGATTTTCTGCATTTCGGTCCCCTGTTGACCCATGGCCGTGTTCACCGCCCACGGGTGCACGGTGTTGACCCGGATGCGATACGGGGCGAGTTCGATGGCGGCCGACTTGGCCAGCCCCACGACCCCGTGCTTGGCGGCGCTGTAGTGGGCTTGCCCCGGTAGCGACTTGATTCCGGCGACCGAGCTGGTGGCAATGACCGACCCACCGTTACCGGCTTCTATCATCGCCGGCGCGGCTGCGCGCAACGTGTTATAGACCCCGGTCAGATTGATATCGATCATGTCCTGCCACCTTTGTGGGCTCATCTCCCAAAACCGGCCCCAACTAACGATCCCTGCGTTGGCCACGACAATGTCCAATCGCCCGAGTTCTGCAACACCCTCGCGCACAAGGCTTTCCAACGCGGCAAGGTCCCGTACGTCGGCAACCGAATGAACAACCCGCTGACCGGTCTTCTCCACCAGCCGAGCGGTTTCGGCGAGGTCTTCGACAGTGGCTGGCGGGTAGTCGGTCTCGGTGGCCCGGGCGCACACGTCGGTGATGATCACATCGGCGCCCTCCTGGGCGAGCTTGACCGCCTCGGCTCGACCCTGCCCGCGCGCCGCACCTGTAACGAGAGCGACCTTGCCAATTACCCGGTTCATGGGTGCCTCCTCCTGTTGTCATCTGATGCCTGACGCCTCGACGCCAGGGTTCTTGCATCCGGCCACGTTGCAGGTCCGCACCCACCAACCGCAGCAACTTCACATTACGCCATCATGGCAGAAAATGTCATGTTGGCGTAATGTGTGTATCATCACTGCATGATGGAGTTGGGTGACTTACGGCGTCGCCGACGGCAGGCCACCGAATTAGAGATCTCGACAGTCGCTTTGGCGTTGTTCGCCGCCAACGGCTTCGACAACACCACCATCGACGCCGTCGCCGTCGCCGCGGGCGTATCCGTGCGCACCTTCCATCGGTACTTCCGCACGAAAGCTGACGCGATCGCGCCCATCCTGGACACCATGTGGAGGACCTGCATTCAAGCTTTCGCTGACACCGATCCAGACGCCCCTTTGGTCGAGAACCTCATCGCCGCCTTCGCGCAAGCGGCAGAGGGCGAGTACTCCGAGCGGTATCGCGAGTTTCTCGTCACACTGCCCAACTCACCCGAACTCGAACCGACCTGGCTGCGGATCCACGCCGACTCTCAACGCGCGTTGCGGCCATTGCTGGCCGCGCGCCTGGGACTTCAGCCAGACTCGCCGACCGCTGATTTCCTGTCATCAGTGGTGATCAGCGCATTCCGGGTTGCGCTGCAGGCGCATCACGACGATCCGAAGATCTCCGAATTCGTCCTCGCTCGCCAATTCCTATCGGTCTTGCATCCCTATCTGTAAGCGGACCTGCCCGACGGTGCGCTGAGATCCCGACAAGCGGGCCGTGCCGGTGCGGCTGGATCGAGCACCCGACCTGCGCGACAATGCCTACGTCGCGCTGTTCCTCGCGTCCAATGAATCGGCGTACATGTCTAGTCGCGTACTCCATTCCGCCGACGGCGGCCAATTCGTGCGCACCTCGATCATGTTTCCCGCCGGCCTCGGCCAATCTGAAGACATCACCGCCGGCGCCCTGCCGGACGATCTCCGCGAAACGATCGATCGCTAACCGATCCGATCCACGTCGGTCAACAACCCGATGGCAAAAGCACTACCAATTCGCCTGAAAAGAAACACCTTTAGACCTAGATCTGGCATGCAGAAAGCGAGCCTGATCGCGGCCCTGACACTGAGCTCACGCGACGCCGACTACTTATACAGCGCATAACGGCCCTAGCAACCTACGGACGCCGCATAGATCCTCGCCCGCCAATTTCGGGTGACCCGTAATGGCTAAGGCGCTGTCACTCGGACGCGCGCGTCTTGCGCCGGAGCGCGGCGGGCCGGCGCGCGGCAAGTTGGACCCGCAGACCTTCGATGATGGTGTCGATTCCGTAGTTGAAGAAGTCGGCGCCGTGCAGGCCGGCAAGATGGGGTACCAACGCCGCCAACGTGTCCTCGAGATCGGCGGTGTTGAGGTCGTCGCCAAGCCCAACCACCTGGTACCGACCAAAGAGGTAGGTGTGAATCATCGCGTACGAGAGGAACACATCGGGGCCCTCGAAACCAGCGCTGAGCAGAATCTCGATGATGCCGTTCATGAGGCGTCGGTCGGTTCGGCGCATGCGCTCCAACAGGATCGCCGCAATCGCGGGATAACTGTGCAACTGTGTATCGATGTCTTGGATGACGGCGCGGATTCGCACATCCCACGGGCCAGACTCTGGATCAGGCAGTTCGACCCTCGACAACAACCTGCCCGCAACGAGGTCCAGCAACTCTTGTTTATCCGACGTACCAGTATGCGGCCATCGCAGATCGCTTGAGCTGACGCGACAGCCGACGCATCGACAGCGCCTCCAAGCCTTCGTCGCGGATAACCTGAAGCGCCGCCTCGACGATCTGCTCCTCAGTCAGGGCCGGCGGCTTGCTACGTGACGGCCCCTCGCCGCCCGAGCGGGGGTAGCAGCACTGCGAACTATGGCACGTCTCCAATCGGTGTTTCACCGCAACCTCAGTAGCTGAATGGTAATGGTAAAGCGCCGCGATGCAGACGCCACCACGCGACAACGCATTCGCTGTGGGTCCTAATGGGAGCCGACCCCCATCACCACCGCACCACCACTTAGTGCCACCAACACCCGCCCGCACCGTCGATGCGGCCCCCCACACCTGTTTGCTCCACTGCGGTTTACAGCGACCGAAGATCCTCGCGCGCTGCGCGACGTTACCGACACCCTCCGTCGTGCCCATGGGATACCCCCCCGTCGATGTGGCCCTCCCAACCGCCGGTCAACCCAACCCAGATGGGCGCCTTGGCCACCTGCACCCGCTGACTCAATCCATCCACGTCCTAGCTGCGCCACTTCATCCCAACGAGTTCGGCGACGTCGGCCAGATACGCCCGTTGAGTACCGATGCCGCCGTCAACGCTGATGACCTGCCCTGCGCCTCGATGGTCTGGTACACGCCGGTGAGCATGACGTCGATGGCATCACGAAACGCCGAGAGTTGTTGCGACGGTTCGCCAATACTGGGCATGATCCCGGCATTGGCCAAGAAGAAGTCCAGCCGTCCCAATTCATCAACTCCCCGATCGATCAGCGTCGTCAACTGATCCCCATCGCGAACGTCGGCCTGTCCGGCCACGATCCGGCGCCCGGCCTTCTCGACCAGCCGGGTAGTCTCGTCCAGATCCTCAGGGGCCAAGATTTAGGATGAGATTAATGCGATCAACCACCCCATATATTAGGTATAACGTGTAGGAATCGGCTGTTGCTTTGAGTATCAGCTTATTGGGTTCATGGGTCAGTCGCCGATCACGCCGGGCGACCATCGGATGCCCGCACCGATGGAGGTCAGGTGAAACGCAAGATTCTCGAGCCCGCACACGATGAGTTCCGCAACACCGCACGCTCGTGGTTCGAACCTCCCGTGTGCCGCATACCGAGGAGTCGTAGCAACGCGGCCACGTCGACCGAGAAGTAGGCAAGCTAAATCTGCTGGGCTGGGAGATGCCCGCGAAGTACGGGGGTGCCGACATCGTCGATTTCCGCTTCAACGCGTCATCGCCGAGGAGTTCTGGCTCACCGGCGCCGTGGGCTGGGCATCGCTCTGCAGAACGATATCGTGTCAGGCTACCTACGCGATCTCGCCACCGCAGCAGTCCCGCATCAGGCATATAGTACACTCTTTATTGGCCCGTTGGCCGTGGCCCACGGACGATTACCGCAAGCCCCGTGGGCCGAAACGCCGAGAATAATGCCGTTTCGCGGCCCGCCGGCCGCCGATGAGCGCATTCGACCACGAGCACGGATGGGAGCCAGCACCGCAATGAGCAGACTCAAGGGACAGGTGGCCATCGTGACCGGCGCCGGCCAGGGCATCGGCCGAGGGATCGCCGTGCGATTGGCCGCCGAGGGCGCATCGGTGTGCGCGGCGAGCCGCACGCACTCCCGGGTGGCCGACGTCGTCGAGCAGATCACCGCCTCCGGTGGGACGGCGATCGCCATCGGCTGCGACGTGTCCGACATCGACGCGCTGAAGGGCGTTATCGACCGCACCGTGTCCGAATTCGGCTCACCGACCATCTTGGTCAACAACGCTCAGAGCGGGGTGAGCGCGGGAGTACCGGTCCCGTTGGAGGACACCACCAGTGACATGGTGCAATCGGCGATGAATGGCGGGCTGTTCCCCACCTTCCATGCCATGCAAATGTGCTTGCCGTACATGAAGCAGACCGGCGGCACCATCGTGAACATGGCGTCGTCCACTGGCGTCGACGGCGACCCGGGGTTCTCCGCGTACGGCACCAACAAGGAAGCGATCCGCGGGCTCACAAAGCACGCTGCCAAGGAATGGGGCCGCTACGGGATCACGGTCAACGTCTTGTGCCCTGCCGCCCTGACGGAGAACGTGGCGAAATACGCCGAGCAGCATTCCCGCTGGTTCGATGGTGTGCTGAAGAAGGTCCCACTTGGACGGCTCGGCGACTCCGAAACCGACATCGCACCGGTCATCGTGTCTTTGGCCACCGATCTGCGCTACGTCACAGGGGCCACCCTCATGGTCGACGGTGGCCGCACCCTGCTCCGCTGAGCGCCCCGATAGCTAGCCAACCGCGGAGGACACCGCATGCGGACATACGACCGACTATTCATCGACGGACAGTGGCTCAAGCCGCACACCGACACCCACGTCGAGGTTCACTCACCCGCCACCGAATTGCCAATCGGCCAAGTGCCGCTGGCCGCTGTCGCTGACGTCGATCGCGCGGTGCGCGCGGCCCGGGCGGCCCACGAAAGTCGTGAGTGGCTCGACCTTGGGCCCGCCGAGCGCGGCGAGCGCCTCGCCCGATTGGCCAAAGCGCTCAAGGCGCGCGGTGACGAACTGGCCGAACTCATCTCCGACGAGGTGGGCAGCCCGCGCGCCTGGGCCGCCAATGCCCAAGTCGGCTCGGCGATCGGCGTACTTCGCGTGCATCAACGGCTCGCCACCACCTATCCATGGCGGGAGACACGCCCGGCATTGACCGGCGGGACCGTGCTGGTCCGACGTGAGCCGGTCGGTGTCGTCGCCGCCGTAGTCCCATGGAACGCACCACTATTCACCACCGCACTCAAGATCGCGCCGGCGTTGCTGGCCGGCTGCCCGGTGGTACTCAAGCCGTCGCTGGAGGCCCCCCTGTCGCTGTTCGTGCTCGCTGAAACCGCCGAACAAGCGGGAATCCCGCGGGGCATCCTCAACGTCGTCCCCGCCGACGACTCCGTCAGCGCACATCTGGTGGCTCACCCGGAAATCGACAAGGTCAGCTTCACCGGATCGACGGCAGTGGGCCGCCGGATAGCGGAGGCCTGCGGCCGCGACCTGCGCCGCCTCACCCTGGAACTCGGCGGCAAGTCCGCCGCCATCGTCACCGACGATGCCGAAATCTCCGAGGCGCTGATCGACGCGCTAGTGCTCGGCGCGATGGCCGGTAGCGGCCAAGTATGTACGTCGTTGTCCCGCATACTGATTCCCGGCACACGGTATGACGAAATGGTCCGCGCGCTCGCCGACCGTGTCCGGTCCCTTCGCGTCGGAGATCCGGCGGATCGCGCCACCGAAATCGGCCCCGTCATCTCGGCACAGGCACTGCAACGGATCGAAGCCACCGTCGAGCAGGGCGCAAAGACCGCCCGACTCGTCGCCGGCGGACGCCGACCGGCGGACCTGACCACCGGCCACTACTTCGAGCCGACGTTGTTCGCCGACGTCGACACCACGTCCGCGCTGGCCCGTAACGAGATCTTCGGCCCGGTGGCGCTTGCTATCGAATACTCCGACGACGACGAGGCCGTCCGGATCGCCAATGACACGCCCTACGGTTTGGCGGCCAGCGTATGGACCTCCGACCCGACCCGCGCCGAACGCCTCGCTGCCCGGCTACGAGCCGGTTCAGTCGCCGTAAACTCCTCAGCCCCAATCGATCTAGGTAGTCCCTTCGGCGGCTTCAAAGAATCAGGCATCGGCCGCGAAGGTGGCCCCGAGGGCGTCACCGGCTTCATCGAATACCAATCGATCCTGCTAGGCGGGACCGACGAATGACCCGAACCCACGACCGTCCGACCGACAAAAGGTAGCGCGCGATGGCATCCGTTGACAGCACACCCACAATTGACCTCGACGACCTGAGCTGGTGGACCAGACCGGCCAACGAGCGAGACGCCGCGTTCGCATGGCTACGCGCCAACGAACCCCGCCCGTACTGTCCAGAGCGCGACACGCAAGGCAACCCGCGCGGCGGCGGCTTTTGGGCGTTGACGCGCTACGACGACATCCGGGAGGTAAGCCGCCGCGCCGGAGACTTCTGCTCGGGGCAAGGCACGCTCATCTTCGATCAGTCGCAGGCCATGCTCGAGTACCGCAGTTCGGTGATCACTATGGACGACCCCGAGCACACCCGCGTACGAAAGATCGTCTCCCGCGGCTTCACTCCCCGCTCGCTCGAGCGCGTGCGCGCCGACGTCGATCAACAGAGCCGGGCCATCCTCGATAGCGTGCGCGAGCGTGGTGCATGCGACTTCGTCACCGAAGTTGCGGCCCTGCTTCCGCTCCGCATCGTCAACGACATGATGGGGGTTCCGCGCAGCTATGAACGGCGCATATTCGACCTCACCAACATCATCATGGGCGCAAGCGATCCTGAATACGTCCCCGACCAGAGTCCGCGAGCGGTCGGCTCGGCCATCTACGCCGCCAGCGACGAACTCGCCGCGCTGCTAGCAGAACTCGCCAACGATCGGATCAACAATCCCCGTGACGATGTGATCACCGCACTTGTCGCGGCGCGCAATGAGGACAACCTAAGCCCCCAGGAACTTGCCGCGTTTTTCATCCTGCTCATCACCGCAGGCAACGAGACCACCCGTAACGCAATCGCGCACGGCATGCACGCCTTGACGTTGTTTCCCGATCAGCGGGCGCTGTGGCTGTCGGATCCCCAGACCCATACCAAGGCTGCGGTCGAAGAAATCGTCCGGTGGGCCTCGCCGGTCTTGCACATGCGGCGCACGGTCACCCGCGACGGTGTAATGCTCGGCGACCAGGTATTTGAGCGCGGAGACAAAGTAGTGCTCTGGTACCGCTCGGGCAATCAGGACGAAACCTACTTCGAACGCGGCACGGAATTCGACATCACCCGAAAGCAAATCGCGCACTTGGGATTCGGCGCCCCCGGACCTCACTACTGCCTGGGCGCGAACCTGGCCCGACTCGAGCTTTCCATCTTCTTCCTCAAGCTCTTCTCCACGCTGCCAGATATCCGCACGGTGGGCGAGCCGGACTACCTGCGGGCCAACTTCGTGCACGGGATCAAGCACCTACAGGTCGAGTACATGCCGAGCTGACCGCGAGTGACCGGTGAGAAGCCGAGCGCCTGCGCGCCGGCCGATCGATACTGGGCGTGCGCGGCGGCTGTCGGTCCACGCAGCAACCGATCGAGCGGCGCGCAGATCGTCTGCACGTCCTGGGCCACCATGTCTTGCGGCATTCCACCGATCGAGGTCCAGAGAAACAGCGTTTCACACCGACGTCGATATGAGTTCGATGGCCTGCGACGCGCCGGCGTGCGGCGCAACGAGGAACCGCAGCTGCGCTGCCCTGACCGCTACAGGCCCACCGTCGTCGAACCGGCGACTTGCACCGCAGTCTAAGCAGACTACTCATTTAGGGGCCGTCCGGCGACCGGACAGCGGTCGTGGCGGCTCTCGCGCAGCGCCACTTGACAGCGTATAGTTGTTGTCGACGATGGATTGAGACCCCGATCCGTGCTGGCGAGCTGGTTGCCTCAGCTTCGAACAGAGAAGGGACATGATGACGAAACTCTGGGCCAATTCCGGTGACTCGCACTTCCTGGAGCCCGACGAATTATGGCGGGACAACTTGCCGCCTCACCTTGCCGAACGCGTACCAAGGTCCGTCAAGGATCCCGACGGCGAGTGGGAGACTGTCCATATCGACAGTATGGCGTTCCGGCGCAAACTTCCCACCAGTGCCGCACGCAAGTTTATGGAGATGACCGTCGGCGCTCCGGGCGGCAAGGACGTGTCGGTGCGCATTAACGACCTGGACAACGAGGGCGTGTGGGGCGAGGTCGTCTACCCTTCACTTGGGTTGTGGTGCTCGTCGTTCCGCAGCCCAGAACTGCTGCGTGAGGCTTTGCGGGTCAGCAACGACTGGGCGTACGAAACCCTGGAGAAAGCCAGCCCGCGGCTGGTCACCGTCGGTCAAGTGTCCACACTCGACGTCGGCGACGCGGTCAAGGAACTGGAGCGCATCGCCGAGATGGGCTACCGCGCGGTCTTCCTGCCGACCCTGCCTCATCCCATGCAGAAGGATTACAACTATCCCGAGTGGGAACCGTTCTGGGACGCATGCGATGCCGCGAACATGGTCATCGCTTTCCATATCGGCAGCGAGCCCGTCGATCTGAGTGACAAGACACGGAACCCTGGCCAGAAGTACCGCGGTCCAGGCGGCGCCGTCCTCAACTACACCGAGACGACGTTCGAAGGCCAGCGGGCGGTCATGAAGCTGGTCGCGTCCGGCGCACTGGACAAGCGACCGAACCTCAAGGTGTTGGTCTCCGAAGGCGGCGCCACATGGGTTCCGTTCATCGCCGACCGCATGGAGGAAGGCTACCGTCAGCACCACATGGCGGTGCGGCCCAAGCTCGAGCGTCCGATCCGCGAGCAGATCTTCAGCCAGGTGTACGCCTCGTTCCAGCACGACAAAAGCGCGGTCGCGGCCGCGACCTACATGGGCTACCACAACGTCATGTGGGGCAGCGACTACCCCCACATGGAGGGGACGTTCGGCCACACGCAGGAGACTCTGCACGAGTTGTTCGACGACGCCGATCCGAAGGTGGCCGAGCGGGTCATGCGCGGCACGTTCTACGAACTGTTCCCCGATGTGCCGCAGGTTCCCGTCGAGGAGCCCGTGGGTGCCGGCGCCTGATGTCCGACAATGTCCTGCACGATTCGCCGAGGGAGTTCCTATCCGACGCGGTGTCCTCGGGTGAATGCGACGTGCAGTCCGTCATTCCGCTCGACGATGGGACTTACTCTTGCGGCTGCTCGTGTAAGGACTGGGTGATGACCGCCGAAAGCCTGCAGGCCGGGCTCGAGCTGGCCCGCAAACACACCGCCGAGACCGCGGCCGCCAAAGCGGTCTCGGCCAGGGCAGGCGGTTAGGTCTGCCGGTCTGTTGACGAGATGAAGCGCCGGCCGGAGATTCCGGCCGGCGCTTTGTTGCCGCGCGAGGTCAGCGCAGGGTGATACGAGCGCCGCCCGACGTCGATGTCACTTCACCCGCCACGCCAGTAGGCTGCCGGTCGAACCGCGTCGCGCGTGGTCCCACCGTGGACACGACAAGCTGTCCATCGACGCTCTCGACCGCCCACTCCTCCTCGTCGTACTGCAATCCCGCACGATCAGGCGCGGTGACGGCCACGGCCGGACCCAACCGGACGTACAAACCCGCCTCGATGCCGAGGTCGTTGAGCACCGGCAGCGCCTCCGGCCTGGCCAAGATGGTGCCAACGGAGCCGAGCCGAACGGCGGCATCGGTGAGTTGCCGCATGGCTGTGACCGTTTCGGCACTCAAACCGATCACCATTTCGGTGTTCAGCCGGCGGATGTACATCTCCGAACGACGCGCGTCCCAGTTCCACGGTTCGGCGTTCGAATGCACCGCGCCCGCCACGCCAGCACCGACGCGAAACGCATCAATCCACGGCGTCTCGGATGGGGTGGCCGTCACCAGAACGTGACTGCCCTTGCCGATGCCGTGACCGCGTAAGACCTGCGCAGCCCAGGCACTGTCGCGTGCGAAATCGTCTTCGCTGACGGTGAAGTCGATGACATCGTCACCTACCTTGTAGCGCCCGATCCAAGCGATTCCTGGCCGCTGAAGCTTTGCAGCCCTGGCGATGGTCGATTGTTGGCTCATGACTTCGCAATCCTCGGAATCTTGGCCGCCGACGAGGCACGGGCGACGATTTCCTTCTCCTCGAGCAATTCGACGGTCGGGGAGATACCGACCGCTTCGGCCAAGCCTGCGCAGATCCGCTCACGCAGTTCGCCGGTGTCCTTGGTCAAATCCGGTGCATAACCCACACGCAAGTGCAGCTCATCCACCTCTTTCTGCGGCCGGATGATTTGGAACAGCGCCGAGCGGGTCTCGTCGAATTGCTCGATAACCGCCCATACTTCCAGCGGCATGACCGATTTGCCCCGTACGATCGTCAGGTCGCCCGCCCGCCCCAGCGGCCAGAACCGGGCATGAGTACGACCGCATTCGCAGTGCTGCCTGTTCACTCGCACCAGATCCTCAGCGCGATAGCGGATCAACGGCGCAACGACGTTATCGAGGTCGGTCGTGACCAATTCGCCGACCTCCCCTTCGATCACCGACTCGTTCTGGTCGGGGACGAGGTCCTCCACCAACACGGTGTCCTCGTGGACGTGGTATCCGTCGTGCTGCTTGCATTCCCACGCGGTTCCGGTGTCGCCGGCGCTCGTCCACAGCACCAGGTCGGTGTCCCATTCCTCCCTGACGGTCTGCTGCATGCGCGACCCCATCGGCTCACCGGCGAAGGTCATGAACTTCAGCGGAGCCAACGCCTCACGCATGTCGCGGTGATGACTGAGACGCTCGAGTTCCGAAATCAGCGGCCCCACAACATGGACCTGCCTGACGTCGTACCGCTTGATGGCGTCCAGCACCGCATCCCATTGGCCAAACCAGCTGTCGATGGCGATCGGGACGACACCGAGTATTCGGTGCTCGTGGCAGGACGCACCGCGAAACGTCGCCGACCCGGTGATCGCGTGATCGCCCGGGCGCAGGCCGTGCTCCCAAAGTGCCCGTACCCAACCCACCATCAGCGGGATGTACTCGTCATATTGCTCGTTGAAGAACGTCGGGTCACCGGTGGTCCCCGAACTCGACGCGATCGACGTCAAATCGGCCGGGTCGACGCACAGGATCCCTCCATACGGGTCGCCGGTCTTCTCCCGGTAATCGCGGATCATGTCCTTATTGATGAACGGGATTCGCTCCTTGAAATCCTGCAACGACCGGATGTCGGCTGGCTTGACCCCCGCTTCATCCCAGTGCATGCGGTAGAAGTCCGACCGCTCGTAAACATACGGAATCAGCTCGAGAACGCGTTGCTCCTGCAGTTGTTCGAGTTCCGGCCGCGGCATGGCCTCTATTTCAGGTTCGAACAGATCTTCTTTACTCATCGGTCTCCGGGGATTCGCCGTCGATAGTTAAACAGTATACTCATTCTGCATACCACATCATGGCTTGAGCAGCCGGGCGAGTCAAGGCGCTCCGGCGCTGACATCGCACCCGCTGCTGCCGCTTCCCGCGCGCATTACCGTGGCTGGAGAATGGATTCGGTGCGCTGACGCCGACGGCCTGTTAGACCCCGAGCAGCCCTCGTTTGAGATCGAGCTCGAGTCCGGAGGGTTCGCGGGCAACGACATCGGACAATCCAAATCGGCGACGGATCAATCGCGCATTGGCCGGGGTATATTCGCGCCAACACCTGCACGGCCGCCAACGGATACCCCACACCGGGGTCTAGCCATGTCATGCCTTCTCGGACAAAGCTTTTCGCAGCTCAACGCGGCGAATCTTGCCCGACGACGTCAACGGCATGGCTTCGATAGGAATCCACTTTTTGGGCACCTTGAACGAGGCGAGCCGCTCCCGGCCGTACTCCATCAACCGTGCCTCGTCCATGTCGTAACCGGGATTGAGCAGGACAAATCCCACAGGCACCTCACCCCAACGGACGTCGGGTTGACCGACCACCGCCACGGCAGCCACCGATTCATGCGTGGACAACACAGCCTCGACCTCATCCGGGTAAATGTTCTCGCCGCCGCGAATGATTACGTCTCGCGCGCGCCCGTGCGACGTCACGTACCCGTTTTCGTCCATCGCTCCGAGATCCCCTGTGTGCAGCCATCCGTCGTCGTCGACGACCTCGGCGGTCGCCTCAGGTTGGCCAAGGTAGCCGACCATGCGCATGTCCGAACGGGTACAAATCTCCCCCACCACACCGTCGCGAGCCGTACGGCCGTTGGGCAGGGCGATGCGTACGTCGCGGCCTGCCAACGGTCGTCCCAGCGATGTCGCCTTTAGCTCAGGCGGGTCGTCGCGGCTCGATTGCAAAAACGCCGGGGCTTCGCTCTGCCCATAGCTGACAATGCACTCCACGCCGAACCGCGATTCGACCGTGCGGATCGTCTCCGGCGGAACGTAGGCGCCTCCCCCCATGACGGTGCGTAGGGAGGGTAATTGATCCGGGCTGAAGCCGGGCCGCTCGAGCAGGTCGTAGAGGATGGTCGGCACCGCCGCCACGACGGTCGCCGCGGTGTTCTTGACGAAGGCGATCAGTTGATCGACGTCGTAACGTGCCAAGGTGCCGAACGACGAACCGGCGGCAAGCACACCCAGCACAATCGCCACCGAACCGCCGACGTGGTGCAACGGCGCCGCGGTCACCAGGATGTCATCGGCGGTATGCCCCCAGCCCCCTACCCACAGTGCCCCCGCGTTGACCGATGCAGCGTGGTCGAGCACCGCGCCCTTTGGTCGTCCCGTCGTGCCGGAGGTGTACTGAATGATGAAGGGCGCCTTGGGATCGACGGTGGGCAAGGAGTGGGTGCCGTCGGTCGATCCCGCCCATTCGACCAACTCCAGGACTTGCGGGCGCGCCGCGCATGAGCCCGCCGCCGACCGCAGGGAGTCGATGACGCCTCGTCCACGGAACTCGTTCACCGCCAGCACGACACGGCTGTCGGTCATGCTGAGGATGTGAACGAACTCGTCTTCACGCATCGCGGGATTCATCGGCACCAGCACCACACCCGCGAGGGCGCAGGCGTACTCGAGCAATACCCACTCGATCGAATTGGGGCCACAGACCGCGACCGCCTCGCCTGGTTCGACGAATTCGAGCAGTCCCCGGGCCATCCTGCACGCGTCGCGATAGACGTCGGCGTACGTCAAAGCGGTGATCGTGTCGCCGGCGGCCGACCAGTACAGCGCAACCCGGCCCGCATCGTGGCGCGCGCGGTGTTGCAGTAATGCACCAACGGACTCGTCGATCCAGGGGAAGTCGGGATCACGCAGCCACAACGACAGACCGTCGACCTTGCCCATCGCTACCTCCAGCAATCTGTCATCACCCACTGATACGGCACTATATTCGGCACGTATACGGGTGGCGAAAATAGTGTCCTAGATTGCGCTTCTGCGGCTCGCTTGCGTTCCTCTCAACATCAACAGGGTCGACCTGCAGGCGCCCAATCCGGCCGATAGACCGCGGCAGCGCTGACCGAAGGAATCCTCTCAATACCGCGGTTTACCTCGGTTTTTAACCATTCTTGAGACCGGCTCAGCTGGCCGCGACGCGGCGCTGTAGACCTCACCCTGGTGCGAATATCCGGGTGCCCGGCACCGACGGGAACAGGGTTCGAATAAAGTGCTCTTTGTTGTACGCTCGATGAGCGGTTGACCAACGTTCACCTACGATCTGGTCTCGCCAGCATGCGACAGGAGACCCACATGGCGCTCGTACAAGACGCCGTCGGCGAATTGCCCTACCGTCGGGGCGTTTGGGTGAGCTTCGACCGACACAGCTACGAGGCGTCCGGACGCGAAGTGCCGCTGGCCGGCGACCCGCGTGGTGAGAGCCCGCCGACTTCTACGAGCGTGTGGCCGGTGTGCCCCAGGGCGAAAGATGCGCCCACTGGCGTCACCGGTTGCGACATGCTCGACGTCCGTTAGAAACGACCACGGTACTTATCGAGAGATCAAACATCAGGAGATCAAAGAATATGGAGACCAAACTCGAGCCGTTCGATTTCCGGCTCTCGGAATACGGCAAGGCGACCGAATATGTCCAGCCTCCACAGCCGTATCTCGCACAAAAGGTCGCCGATCTTCGGTACGAGCGTGTCGAAGAGGGTGTCGTCTATCTCTACCGGCACGACGACATCATCAAAATCAATCGACACCCCAAGGTCCTTGGCGTTGGTGGCCGCGGACCGGCATTCGGGGTTCCCATGCCACTGATCCCACTCGAGATCGACGGCGACGACCACGCCAAGTGGCGGCGCATCCTCGATCCGATGTTCACGCCCAAGCAGGTGGCACGTCTCGAGGATGCGGTGCGCCAGCTGGCCGGTGAGCTCGTCGACGGGTTCGCAGGAGACGACATCGTGGACATCACCCAGCGCTATTGCGTGCCGCTGCCCTGTCTGACATTTCTGCAATTGTTCGGTGCTCCCACAAAGGATCTCGATTTCTTCCTGCAATTCATGAAGGACATCCTTCATCCCACCGGAAAGACCGCCGAAGAGAACCAGGAGATCGGGGCTGCCGCCGGCATGCGCCTGGTCACCTACTTCACCGAGCACCTCGCCAATCGTCGCGCCACCGAGCCCCGCGATGACGTCCTGGGCATCCTGCTGGAGACCGAGATTGACGGCGAACGGTTAAACGACATGGAGCTGATGAACATCATCACGCTGATGATGTTCGCCGGCCTCGACACGGTGACATCGTCACTTTCGCTGATGCTCGACTGGCTCGCTCGGCATCCCGACGAACGCGCCCGGGTCATCGCCGATACGTCGCTGATTCGCGGATTGGTTGAGGAACTACTGCGCTACGAGTCGCCGGTGCCTGTCGGCACGCGCTACCCGACCGAGGACGTTGACCTCGGTGACGGCCTCGTGATCAAGGCCGGCGAGGCCATCCTCGCATCGTGGGCGACAGCGAACCTCGATGCGTCGGTGCACGACGATCCCTTGCGTATCAACATCGATCGGCCGCGTCATCAGCACATCGCTTTCGCCAGCGGCACGCATCGTTGTCTGGGCTCCAACCTCGCC
Source organism: Mycobacterium paraseoulense (assembly GCF_010731655.1). Taxonomy (NCBI): domain Bacteria; kingdom Bacillati; phylum Actinomycetota; class Actinomycetes; order Mycobacteriales; family Mycobacteriaceae; genus Mycobacterium; species Mycobacterium paraseoulense. The sequence continues at coordinate 1,727,009 of NZ_AP022619.1, forward strand.
CGCATGGAGCTCAAGATCGCGATCGAAGAACTGCACAAGCGCTTGCCACACTATGAGCTCGCGCCTGGCGAAGACGTCCGATACGTTAACCTGCCGGTGCGCAGCGCGGAGTACCTGCCCCTCAAATTCCTGAACGGCTGAACGGCGGTCCCCGGCCGCAGCTCAAGAAGTACGGAGGGGCGGCCCGCCGCTCGTTGGCAGGCGCCTATTGACTGCGGGTACCGCCGCCGGGGTAGCCACCGCCACCGAACTTCTGGTCCAACAGCGCATAGTCCTTGCCGCCGGTGACCAAACGTGGGAGCGCGTCGAGGAATTCGACGAATTTTGGTTTCTTGTACGACGCAATGCGCGCCTTGCAGTGGGCGATGACGTCTTCTGCCGTGACCGTGTGTCCCGGTTCAACGACGATGATCGCCTTGACCGATTGCACGTACTGGGCATCCGGCACACCAATGATGGCCGCTTCCTTGACCGCATCGATTTCCTCGATGCACCGCTCGACTTCCGCGGGATAGATGTTCTCGACACCGGACTTGATCATCTGTGTCTTGGGTCCGATGAAGTTGATGATGCCGCCTTCGTCCCGCAATCCGAGGTCGTTGGTTCGCCAGCCGCCACTGCGGGTGCGTTCGGCATTGATCTGCGGCCTGTTCCAGTACCCGGCGTGAACCATCGGACCGTCGAACGTGATCTCGCCGACTTCGCCCTGCGGCACCTCGCGACCGTCTTCGTCCAGGATGTAGACGCGCGTCCACGGCGATGGACGCCCAGCCGTCGAAACCCCTGCCTTACCGCCGTATCCGGCGAAGCAGTTGAATCCCGTCGCCTCGGTCTGACCGTATCCACCACGGAAGAACGCCGACGTGTCGGGCGAGACCATGTCGACCCAGCCGGGCACTGGAAACGGCGACCGGAAGCTCGTTAAGTCGTGCGCGCCATCGGCGTTGAGTTCGACGATCTTCTCGATGGTGGGGGGGAGCACGAATCCCGACACACAACGCTCGCGGCTGATCGCCTCCATCACATACTGCGGCTCGGCTCGTGCGATGAATACATTCGTTCCGCCGATGTGAAAGGTGGCCACTGTGAACATGAGGCTGCCAATGTGAAACAGCGGTCCGCAGTTCAAATACACGTATTCCGAAGTGATCTCGGCGAGATAGAAGAGGTTCGCGTCCTGCGTTAGCAGCCCGAGCTGGGTGATCATTGAACCGTTGGGGCGACCACCGAAAGCCGCCGTATACATCACCACGACCGGCAATGCCGGATCGACATCGCCGAACGAGGAGTTCGGTTCGTTCGCTGCGAGCAAACGCTCGTAGCCGTCTTCGCCATCGCCGTCGTGCTGAACCCACAGCGCTTCGCCGCCGACCTTGGTGCGGGCCTCCTTCGACACGTCGCCGGTGATGTCCTCCTGCCAGACCACGACCTTGGGGTCGAGATCTTCGATCACGAACACGAACTCGTCGACGGACTGCCGCCAGTTCACCGGGCATGTCATCGCGCCCAGCCTCGCGCTTGCCAAAATCAACTCGAGCAACCGGTGACAGTTCTGGCCCAGCCACAGCAGCCGATCGCCCTCGCCGACGCCGGCATTCTTAAGGCAACCCGCCAGCCGGTCGACCCGTTCCCGCAGTTGGCGATAGGTGTAGCGGTGTTCGCCACATACGGTGGCGACCTTGTCGGGATAGGTGCGACTGTTCTGATCCAGAACATCACCCAACGTCAACCGATACATATGACACTCCTCATGGATCAGGCCTTCGGCGCGACTTTGGAGCGGACGGAAAGTGCGCATCGCGGGAATCTATTAAGTATCCTTAATCGGGAGGATAGCATGCGCCCGGATTTCGCCGAAGAAAGCGGGATCAAGCACTGGTTAGCGCGGGATCCACCGCGACGGGCCGGCTAGCAGTACGCTCTGTGCAACTCACCGACCGCATGGAGCACACTCAATGACTTCGCCTAGCTATGACTTCGCCTAGCTTGCCGCCGGCCGACACGACCGGCGCACCGGGCTCGAGGGGCAAGCTGGCCCAGTTGACCGCCAAACGCATCGAAGCCGACATTATCCGCCGACGGTGGCCCGTCGGTGCCCTACTCGGCTCCGAGGCCGAACTACGCGAACACTACGGGGTCAGTCGGGCCGTGCTGCGCGAAGCCATCCGCCTCACCGAGCATCACCAGGCCGCCACAATGCGTCGCGGCCCCGCGGGCGGATTGGTGGTCCGAGCCCCCGAGCCCAGCGGCGCCACCCAAGCGATGGTCATCTATCTGGAAAGCGTTGGCACCAACCTCGAAGACCTCATCGGAGCGCGGCTCCTGCTCGAGCCGCTGGCCGTGGCACTGGCCATTGAGCGCGTCGACGAGCAAGGCATCGAACATCTGCGTGCGGTCTTGGCGGCAGACGATTCCGACCTGCCCCACCGCGGCAAGTCCGGCCACGTCGTACACGTCGCGATCGGGGAGCGATCGGGCAATCCCGCAGTCGCGTTGTTCATCGAGATTCTCGCTCAGCTCACTGAGCGCTACTCGAAGGTGACCAACGGCCGCGAGCATGCCGCGACCTCGGCGGCGATCGGCCACGACGGCGTCAACGCCCATCGCGCGGTCGTCGAAGCGATCATCGGTGGCGACGTGGCGCGCGCCCAATTCGCCATGCGGAACCACCTTGAGGCCCTGGGCGCTTGGTTAGCCGATCAGGCGAAGCTGCTGTCGTATCACGCACGCCCCTCGGCCTTCGACAATGTCATCAGCGGCGACAAGCTGGCCGAGGTTGTAGCAGAACGGATTCGACAAGACATCCGTCAAGCCGACGGACGAGTCGGCGATGTACTGGGCTCGGAAACCATCCTGCAAGACCGCTACGCCGTAAGCCGCTCGGTGCTGCGCGAAGCCATCCGCTTGCTCGAATATCACTCCATCGCCCAGATGCGAAGGGGACCTGGTGGCGGACTCGTGGTGTCGGCACCCGACGCCGAGGCGAGCGTGGAGACGATGAGCTTATACCTTGACTACCGCCACATCGAGGTCCGCGATCTGCTCGGGGTGCAGGAGTCCATTGAGCTGGGCTGTATAGACAATGTCGCGGCGCGTATCAACGAACCCGGCGTGGCCGACCGGTTGCGCGGATCGCTGTTGATCGACGAGCACACACCGGAATCCGACGTGCTGGAAGCCGCCCGGTTATTCCACGCCGAGCTCGCCGACCTCAGCGGCAACCCGATTCTTGAACTCTTCCTCAAGGTGCTGCTGGAGCTGTGGGTACGTCACAGCGCCGCGCTTCCGGTGAAAAACCCCGCCGCCGGGCCCCGCGCCCCGGAGCTGGCCGCCGTGCACGCCGCGATCGTCGACGCGTTGCTGGCCAACGACTCCGGCCTGGCCAAGAACCGACTGCGCCGCTACCTCCGTGCACTCGGCGACTGGTGGCAAGCCTGATCCTGGCGCTTCAGACCCGCCGATCGGGCTCAGGCACCGGCGACATCGAGCCCTCGCCCTAACATCGCCGTCGAGCGCTCGGCGAACTGCGCCGCCCGCTGTTCGTCGAATCCCCCATTGCGCAACAGCGTCGCCAGCCGACTATTGATCAATGAGAACACCAGAGCGGCAAGCACTTCAAAGTAGCTCACGTCCTTAACCGGGCAACCCCGCAAGGACTCGTAGTGCTGCAGTATCGCCTCACGACACGGAATACCCGGCAGTCTGTTCAGCCCGCCGGCCTCACAGATGTACTCCTCGAACATCAACCACCACCCGACGTCGATGCCGGCCGGGCCGATGGTAGCGGCCTCCCAGTCCAGCATCGACACCACAGACAGATCCGTTCCAAAGATCATGTTGCCGATGCGTGCATCGCCCCACACCACCACCGGTGCGACATCGGCGGGTCGGGCGCGTTGCACATAACGCAGCCCATCAGTGATGCAGGACCGGTTGATCTGCAGATCAGCATCGGCCCACCTCGCCCACGCTGTCACATGCTCGACGTAGTCCTGCAAGGGATTACCGGTCGATGACTTGGGCGAAAGCACCGATGCGACCCGCCGCGGATCTAGTTGATGCAGCTCGGCCAGCCGTGCCAGCGCATTGTCATACAAGCGCGCGCGCTCGGCGGCTGACAACTCGGCCACCCAGCCACGCTGGTGATAGCTCGGCACATCGGTCGGTATCCGGCCGTCGATTCGATTCATCAGGTAAAAGGCGGCACCGAACCACCGCGACTCGGGTTCGGCGAAGCGAATTTGCGGCAACGGAAGTCGGCACGCGCCAGCCAGCGCCTGCATGACCGCGGCCTGATGCAGCGCATCGCTGGTCGGAAAGAGCTGATGGCGGGTCGGCTCAATGCGCAGCACCAGGCTGTCATCGTGTTCGGTCGACGCGGCATCCAACCACCGCACACGACACATCACCGTCTCGTTGGAAAATCCGCTCTTCGACGGCGTCACTTCCACATCGTGAACGACGCGCGCACCCGCCTTGGCAACGAACCAGCGGCGCAGCGTGCGACCGGTGGCATCGATGTCGCGCTGCGTGGCAATGGTCACAGACGTCGCCTCCCCAGTCCGACACCGATGCCTGACCCACGACGATAATAGAGTATAAGGAAAGGATGGAAACCTTCGAACCTCATGGTTCGACGCAGGACCGGTTCGGCGCATACCTCCTGCCGGGACGAGTACACGATCCACGCGTTGCCATCGGGCAGGCGCGGGCCGCAGAACATACGGGGCTGTCCACCGCGTGGATCGGTGAACGGTTGGGTAACAAGGACATCGGGCCGCTCGCGGCCGCCGTCGCCCAGGCGACGACCACCATCAAGGTCGCCTCCGGCGTGACCAACATCGGGTTGCGCCACCCGATTCAGCTGGCCTCGACTGCCATGACGCTGCAGGGATTGGCCAGCGGCCGCTTCATCCTGGGATTAGGCCGCCTGAATCCGGCGGCGGCCAAGGCCTACGGTCTGCCCCTCGTCACCAACGCAGTCGTCGCCGACACCGCAGAACTGCTGCGCCGGCTCTGTGGGGGCGAGAAGGTGTCCTATTCGGGCCCCGCAGGCACTTTTCCCAAGCTTCGCCTCACCGACTTGCCCGACACCGCACCACCACCGCTGGTCTTCGCAGCGATCGGGCCCAAAAGCCTCGAATTGGCGGGCACCCACTTCGACGGGGTGCTGTTGCACCCCATGCTCACCGTCGACGCGGTGGCCCGCTCGGCCGCAACGGTGCGCGACGCCGCGCAGCGAAGCGGGCGCGACCCGAGCCAGATGCGGGTGTATGCCTCAGTGCTGGTGGCCCCCGAACTGCCCGAGCAGCAAGAAATTGCCGCTATCGCCGCCCGCGCCGTGACCTATTTCCAGATCGTCGGCTATGGCGAGAGCTTGACCACCGCCAACCAATGGGATCCGTCCCCGTTGACACAGTTGCGCGCGCACCCCTTCTTTGACGGCAGCACCGCCATTGCCGACTACCGGTTCACCCGATACGACCTCACCGACGTCGCCCAGCAGTGCATTCCCAGCGCCTGGATCAAGGCGGCGGCGGCGGTCGGCTCGGCTCGGCACTGCGCCCAACGACTCGCCGAGTACCTCGCCGCCGGAGCCGATGAACTCGTGCTGCACGGCGCGACCCCAGAACTGCTCGGACCGCTGATGGCTCACGCGGCCAACTGCACCGGGTCGACCGGCCCAGCCATTCAGGGCTGCGGCAACGCCAGGATCGGGCCGAGTTGAGCTGCGCCCGAACCAAATAGCTGATTCAGGACATGCGCCCGCTCAAGATACAAATGGATGTCGTGCTCATAGGTGAACCCCATGCCGCCATGCAGGTGGATCGCACTGGCGGAGTTCTCGATTGCCGCGCGGCCCGCGATGAACTTGGCCGCCCGAGTCTGTAGTTCGGCGTCCGGGTGTCCCTCGGACACGGTGACCGCAGCGAACAGGGTCTGCTGCAGCGCGGCGTCCGCCGCCACTGCCATGTCAGCGCACCTGTGCTTGACAGCCTGGTTGACCCCGATCGGCCGGCCGAACTGAATTCGCGTCTTGGCGTGCTCGGCGGTGATCGCCAACGCGCGCTCAGCGATACCAGCTAGCTGCGCCGCCGCCAGCACCCGCGCGATATGCAGCGCAGGATGCGAGGCCGACGCGGCCCAGTACAACACCGGCACCGCGGCCGCATGCGCGCCGGCGATGCGGCTCCCGGGATCGATGCACGACACCCAAGCCACGTCAGCAAGGTCGGCCACCCTGATCAAACCGATCCCGGATTCGCCACCGACCACGGCCCATTCGGCATCGGCCGCATCGACGAGTTGAACAGCACCGGTCAGTCGCGAGGCATCCACACCGGCGCCCACAGCGTTGACCACGCCGGCTCGCGTCGAGCCATCAACGAACCGGGCGCCCAACTGTGCGTCGCCGCCCTGACAGGCGAGCTCGGCAGCGACCACACCTGCCACGAAGGGGCCCGGCAGCAAGGACTTTCCCAACTCACGGAATACAAGCGCATGGTCCTCCAGTCGCAGCCCTTGGCCGCCGACGTGTTCGGGCGCGCTCAATCCGAGGAAACCAAGTTCGGCAGCCGCGTGCCACACCTTCGGTTCGACCGCCGAGGGCGCATCAGCCCGCTCCCGCAGACCGCTGAGCGCACCATACTCAGCGCAGAACTCTGCAGCGGCTGCAGCTAATTCAAGCTGCTCTTGTGACGCCGACATCTCCATCTGTCGATCAGTCCTTCGCGCTCGCCGTCACCTGGGCAGACCCAACACACGTTCCCCAATGATGTTGCGCTGGATCTCCGATGTACCGCCGGATATCGGCACCGAATAGGAGTACAGGTAGTGACCCGACCAGCCCATCGGTCGTGCCCAACGCGAATTATATTGCAGCCCTTGCGGTCCAAGGATATCCATGGCCAGCTTGGCAACCGACACGGCGATCTGGCTGTAGAACAACTTCAGCATCGATCCGCCCGGGCCCGGGGTGTCGGTACGTGCATTGGCGCTCACACTGGCATAGGTCATCGCGCGCATTGCGATGACCTCAGCTCGTGCAGTCGCTAGCCGGCGTGCGATCTCATCATCGGCGATCGCCGGCCGCCGCTGGTCCGGCCCGGTAGTCTCGCGGGCCAGTGCGATGAGATTTTCCACGGTGTTGGACAAGCGGACCTGGCTTGCCGTGAAAGCTGTTCCACGTTCGAAAGCAAGCGTCGACATGGCAACGGCCCAACCGTTGTCGATCTCGCCGACGACGTTGGCGATCGGGATCCGCACATCGTCGTAGAACACCTCGCAGAACTCCGCACCGCGATCGATGGTCTTGATGGGACGGACGTCGATTCCCGGCGAGTGCATGTCGCAGATCACCCACGTGATGCCGTGGTGCTTCTTGCCGCCAGACGTGGTTCGTACGAGCAATTCCTGATAATCGGCGATGTTGGCGAAGCTAGTCCAGATCTTTTGCCCGTTGATGACCAGTTCGTCACCGTCGATCACCGCCCGCGTCCGCAGTGCGGCAAGGTCAGAACCGGCCGACGGCTCAGAGAACCCCTGACACCAGATGGCCTCGCCGCCAAGGATCTTCGGCAGGTGAAAGCTGCGTTGGTCAGGAGTCGCCTTCGTCATCAAAGTCGGACCGGCGTGACTAAGACCGACAAAGCATGCGTCAATAGGCGGAAGTCCGGCCCGCGCGTACTCCTCGTACCAGATGAGCTGCTCAACGAGCGACAGGCCACGCCCACCGTATTCGACCGGCCAGGAGATCCCAGCCCAGCCACCACCCCACTGCGTGCGCTGCCACCCGAGGTCATACTCACGGATCTCCGCGGGCACATCGGGGCGCTGCTCGGTGGGCGCATTCTCGGCCAACCAGCTACGCACCTCGTCGCGGAACTCGATATGCTCCGCTGAGAACGTTAGGTCCATTCACTCACCATCGTCATCGAGCTGCCCATCAGCAGGCGAGCAATCCCAATCATGATACTCATGAACACTACGGGATAACCAGGCAGTCCCCGTCAGTGTAGGATAACGCGGCAATGAGCATCCTTAATAAGGCCGCCCTGGCGCGGCGGGCTTCGACGGGCCGTCGCGCGGCCGACCGCCTCGTCGTTTGTGCCAGCCACAGCCCCGGCAAAGACCGCGACACCCAATGTCTTCACGGCACAAAGTTTCGCGCAGCCCTTGCCGACGCGGCGCAGCGGTGCACGAGCTTCGATCCCGACGTGGTGGTGTTGTTCGGCGGCGACCACCGCCGCGCCTTCAACCACGTCGTGCCCACCTTCGCAGTGGTGCTCTCTGCGACGATCATCGCCGAGGGCCCGTACCCGCCCGGCACGCTCGACGTCGCGAGCGAGGTGGCCCTCGGCACCAGTGAGTACCTGCTCAGGGCGAACTTCGACGTGGCGGTTTGCCGCGACATCGCACTAGACCACGCCTTCGGCCAACCGTTACGAGACCTCCTAGGCGACCTCGCCGCCAAGCCAGTCATCCCGATCGCCATCAACTGCGCCACCGCCCCGCTGCCCACGGCCGCGCGGGTACTGGATTTCGGGGCGGCGGTAGCCGAGTTCCTTGACCAGCAGCAGCTGCGCGCATTGGTGATCGGTACCGGAGGACTATCGCACTCGCCTCCCAGCCTCGACGTCGATGCCTACCAGCTCACCGATGATGAGCGTCGCCGGCTTATCACCGAAGGCATGCCCGCCGCACGCGAAAAGATCCGCCCCGACTGGGACGAGGAGGTCCTCGCCGCATTCGCGCGCTGGGATACATCCGCGCTGACCCACTTAGTGGATGTAGCGCGCATGCGCGGCGGATCGGGCGCCAACGAGGTGCGGACCTGGCTGGCCGCTGCGGCAGCAGGCGGCGGCACGCCGCTGCGCAAACTGGTCTATCAGCCAGTACCGGAATGGATTACCGGCATGGCCGTGGCAATGTCGGCTTAGCCCGCCTCACCGAAAAACCCCCGACGCACGCAACTGGCCGACAACCTCACAAGCTCCTCACCCGAAATGGGATGCAGAATTTCCTTCGCCTTGTTCAAGACGCTGGTCGATGACGCCCGCAAAATGAGCGCCGACACCACCGGATCGAAGGGGTAGTGCTGCGGGGCTCGCGCCAGCATCGCCGCGGCCGCAGAGTCGAACTGAGCGTCGCTGGCGCGTCCTATCGCCGCGATCAGCGCGCTGTCTGTGACACCGCCGTTCCACGCCTCGATAGAACCGAAATGACGTTCATAGAAGTCATAAGAGCGCGTCAGCCAAGCTGACAACCCATCACGGTCGGTAACCGGATCGAGCGCATCGGCCGCGATCGCAAGCGCGGCGAGCTGAGAATGCATGTCGACACTGATGGCAACGAGCATGTCCAACTTGTCGGTGAAGTACTTATAAAACGTTCCCCGCGCGACCTGCGCCATTTCGACGATGTCCTCCACCGATGTGCGGCGATAACCAATCGCGTTGAACCGCGCGGTCCCGGCACGAACAAGACCCTGGACGGTCTGCGCCGAGCGTCTGCTCAGATTCGCGATCCGGTCTTCGACCGACAAGCCGGCCAGGTCGGGCAGCGCAGGATGTGCGAACGCAATCCCCCCGCGCGGTTCGCTGCGCTCAGGACGATCCAGACCGCTAAACACCTCAGGCGGCGTTTCCGGATACAGCATCGACTGCAGGAACACCGAAAGCGTATCGACGACATCTTGCGTACCGCGCCCATACGCGCGGTCGGTGTGCACGAACAAGTTGACGTCGTGAACGAGTCCGGTGATCATCATCGCGGCCGCCTCTGCATCGAGGCCAGCCATCTCCGACGCCTCCAACCTAGCGGCGATGCGGTGGTTATACCCGCGGATCGACCGCGTGATCTGATCGCGCGCGGTCTGATCCATCGAGGCGACAGCAGACCACTGGATAAACATCGTCGAGTACTTCTCGAAGACCCAGCTCCATTCCCCCAACCACCAGTGCAGATTGTCGAAACCAGTCGCATCGGCGCCAAGCGGGCCGATGCGGCGCGACACCCGGTACAACGCCTCACGGCATTCCTCCAACAACTCGAGGAAGATGTCGTCCTTACCTCCGAAATACTGATACAAGGTGGCACGCGACACGCCTGCCGCCCTGGCCAGAGCATCGACAGAGGTGTCGACATAGCCGACGCGTCCGAACAGCTCGAGGGAAACCTCGGCGATGCGTTTGCGCGTCGTAGCGCCACGCCTGCCGATGCGCGGACTGGTCGGGCCGTAACTCGATCGACGAACGACCTCAGCTTCCGACATGGTCACCCAGCTTAGGCGGGGCTGCCCGCCACCGCTGCCGGCCGATGCCTCACGACGCCAGCCGATAGTCCGCAAAACCCGTCACCGCCACGGCGCCGTCGGGCCGAGTCACGCTCATCTCGACGGTCACCCGATCGTGGTCATGATCGACGGCAGTGACGCGGCCGGTGCAGGTAAGCGTGTCGCCCGGCCACACCTGGCCCCTAAATCGCACGCCGTAGCGTTGCAGCTGCCACGGGCCCAGCCAATCGGTCACGAACGTGGCCAGCAGCGCGGCGGTCAACATGCCCTGCCCAAAGGCCGACGGGTAGCCCGCCGATCGCGCGAGATCGTCGTCGTAATGCATCGGGTTGAAGTCGCCGGAAGCACCGGCGTAACGCACGAACATGTCCTTGGACAACGGGCCGAACACCCGCGGCGGAGCCTCGTCACCGACCGCGAGCCGCGCCAAAACCGCAGCATCTGTCGTCATGTTTTGGCCTCGCGTTCGATGTAGGTCGCCTTAGCCTCCGCCGCCAACGTGCCGTCGGGGCGCCGGAACTCCGTAACGACGACGGCGAAACGCATGGCACCGCCACGTTTTCCGGGCTTATCGAACCGATCGGCCACCCGTTCGCGCACCGTCAGCACATCACCAGCTCGCGGCAGCGCGCCGTGAAACGTGTACTCCTGCTCACCGTGCAACAGCCGCTTGCGGTTGAACCCGACGGCCACCCGCGCCCCCGGCGGCGCCCAGCGCGCCGCGCTGATCAAGAACGTCGGCGCTATCACCGCATCGGGTCCGCGATAGGCCGGATGCTCGGATTGCATGGCGGTCGCAAACTCGATCAGCTTGCCCCGCTCCACGACCATCTCCCACGCCTCGCTCACCGTTCCGACAGGCGCCTGTTCTTCGGCGCCATCAGCGTCGTCCATAGTAGTCAATACTGTCAGAAACCGAAGGAGTGTCAAGCAGGTATCAGCAGTACAGCTAGTTGTGGTAACAGTACAAGGATGCCAGAATCGGGTCGACCAAGCGGGTGATGGTCATTGCCGACTCGGCAGCCAACAGCATCCGCAGGAGGGATCGCAGGGTGCACACACAAGCCGCCGTTCTCAGCGAACGCGGGAAGCCATGGACGGTCGAAACGATCGAACTGGATCCGCCGAAGCCGCCCGAGGTACTCGTCGAGATCCACGCCTCGGGAATCTGCCACTCCGATGAGCATCTGGTCACTGGAGACATGCCGCTGCGGCTGCCCTGCATCGGAGGTCACGAGGGCGCAGGTGTCGTGCGCGAGGTCGGCGAACACGTGACATGGCTGCAGCCGGGTGACCATGTCGTCTTCAGCTTCGTCCCGTCATGCGGCCGCTGCCACTCATGTTCGACCGGTCATCAGAGCCTGTGCGACCTGGGAGCCCGGATGTATCTAGGGACCCAGCTGCACGACAACACCGCCCGCCATCACCTCGGCGACGTCAACCTCGCACTGGCATGCAGTGTCGGGTCGTTCGCACACCACACGGTGGTGAACGAGGCCAGCTGCGTCAAGGTCGGGTCCCACGTCCCACTGACCAGGGCATGCCTGCTGGGATGCGGCTTCGTCACGGGGTGGGGCTCGGCGGTATACGCGGCCGACGTCCGCCCAGGCGACACTGTGGCGGTCGCCGGCTTCGGGGGCATCGGCGCAGCCGCCGTTCAGGGCGCCAAGCTCGCTGGTGCCCGCGCGATCGTCGTGATCGACCCCTCGGAAACCAAGTGCCACACCGCCTTGACGATGGGCGCCACCCACACCACCCGCAACTGGGATGACGCTACATCGGTGGTAGCAGAAGCGACCTGGGACCGCGGAGTCGACCGATTCATCTGCGCGATGGGAGTCGGTGACGGCGAGTTAGTGGGCAAGGCGCTAACCATGACCGCCAAACGTGGCCGCGTGGTGATCACCAACATTCACCCGATGCTCGACCGGTCGATCACAGCCAACTTCATGGATCTCACACTGACCGAAAAACAGCTCGTCGGAACGCTGTACGGCTCGGGCAACCCACGCGCCGACATTCCCAAGATTCTCGAGCTCGCCTCGCAAGGCCACGTCGATCTAGATTCCATGGTCACCCGCGAATACCCACTCGACGCGATCAACGAGGCATTCGAGCACCTTCGGTCGGGCGCCAACGTGCGTGGCGTACTGGTGTTTCCAGCGGCCAGGGAGGATCAGCGATGAACGCAATTGTGAATGATTCCGCCAACGGCGTCCTGACGATCACCCTCAACCGGCCCGAGGCGGCCAACGCGCTCCGCCCACAAGACCGCGATCAACTGATCGCTCTGCTGCACAACGCCGATGCCGACGAGCTCATCCGGGTCGTCGTGCTGCGCGCCGCCGGCAAACACTTCTGCTCCGGCGCCGACGTCGCCGCGCTCGCCAAACGACGCGACGCCTCGCCCAAACGCGTGCTCGATCCGATGCGCAGGATCATGACGGGAGCCCAGCGCCTGGTCGGCAGCGTGCTGGACTGCCAGAAGCCAGTCATCGCGGCGGTGCAGGGCGCGGCGAGCGGCCTCGGTGCCCACCTCGCGTACGCCTCAGATCTCGTAATCGCCACAGAGCACGCATACTTCGCCGAGTCGTTCGTCAAACGCGGTCTCGTCGTTGACGGCGGCGGGTGCTACTTGCTTCCCCGCCGCATCGGGATGCAGAAGGCCAAAGAACTGGCCTTCTTCGGCGAGCGCCTGTCGGCCCCAGACGCCCTGGCCCTCGGACTGGTCAACCGCGTGGTACCCGAGTCCGAATTCGACTCGACGGTGAGCGACTTTGCCTCGCGCTGCGCCACGGGGCCCACCAGCGCGATCGCGTTGACCAAGCGCCTACTGAACGACTCCCCCGACTGCGACCGCGCCGGCGCGTTCGCCGCGGAAGCGATGGCGCAAGAAATCCAGTCGCACGCACACGATTCCACCGAAGGCGTGCGCGCCTTCGTCGAGCGGCGCCCGACGCAGTTCACCGGGTGGTGACCCGATGGCGCGCAACGACATTCCGGTGATCGACAGCACCAGCCGACCCTATTGGGACGGCGCGCGACGCGGTGAACTCCTCATCGCCGGCTGCCGGGCCTGCTCGTCGGTGCATCACTACCCGCGGCCTCTGTGCCCGCGCTGTTGGAGTGCCGACCTGACCCCTACACCCGCAAGCGGTAAGGGCACGATCTACACCTATTCGACGATCCACCTCAACGACATGGCGCCGTTTCGCGACTGGGTGCCCTACGTCGCAGCCATCGTCGAACTCGCCGAGGGCCCCCGCCTGATGACCCTGATCGAAGGCGTCGACCCCGGCGCCGTGTCCATCGGCATGGCGGTGACCGCCGGCTTTCGGCCTGTCGACGCCGCCGACGACCAATCGCCATACCTGACGATCTTCACCCCCGACACCACTGATGAGGAGCACAAATGAGCCGCCTGCTCGATGGACTGGTCGCGCTGGTCACCGGGGCCGGCCACGGCATAGGCCGCGGCCATGCGCTCGAGCTTGCCAAGCATGGGGCCACGGTGATCGTCAACGACCTGGGAACCACCCTGGACGGGACAGGCTCCGGCAAGATCGCCGACGAGGTCGTCGCCATCATCACAAACCGCGGCGGAACGGCGTTCCCCGATTTCACCGACGTCGGTGACGAGAACGCGGTCGAACAGTCGGTGAGCCGAATATATGAGCGCCACGGCCGACTCGACGTCGTGGTGAATAACGCCGGAATCGTTCGGGACAAAGCGATTTGGAATATGTCGTCAGAGGACTTCGACCTGGTAATGCGCGTACACGTGCGGGGCAGCTGGCTGTTGAGCCGGGCGGTGGCACGCCGCTGGCGAACCGAAGCCAAAAACAACGCCGGCCCGGTGTACGGCCGCATCATCAACACCACTTCGGGCGCTGGCCTGCACGGCAACTTCGGACAGACCAATTACAGCGCCGCGAAGTCGGCCATCGTCGGGCTGACCCAGACACTAAGCCTGGAACTGGCCTCGATCGGCGCCACCGCCAACGTGATCAGCCCGGGTGGACGCACGCGGATGTCGGCATCCATGCCCGGTGCGGCACCGGCCATCGAGCCCGACGAACACGGTGAGGACCAATTCGACCCCAAGGATCCCTCCCTGGGCTCACCCGTGGTGGCCTGGCTGGCCAGCCCACAAGCAGGGCACGTCAGCGGGCAGGTGGTCCGCGCTATGGGCGAGAATCTTCAGCTGTTAAAGGGGTGGCATCCGGTCGCCGCGGCCTCCAACGGCGGAACGCGTTGGGACGCCAACAAACTGGGTTCCATCTTCGCTACCGAAATCTTCGGCACGCGCAATGCCGGCCTGCGTCTGGGCGGCTGACCCACACCCGACCGCACAAATCACGCCCACCGCCGCTACGTCACCACTGCGCTGAGCGTGCTGTGATCACGACCAAAGGCAACTCCCGGCCCGATTTCGCCGCACTGTCCCGATACCGGTGCAAGTGCGGGTGGCTCGGTCCGATCCGGTCAAACAGCACCTCGCGCTCTTCACCTTCGCTGACCCGGGCCAGCGCGGGCACTCGACGCCGGCGCAGGTCGACCCAGCAGCGCGAGTCCGCGCGGATGTTACCCACCCAGTGCGGGTCCTTCGCCGCGCCGGCATTGGATCCGCACACGCCCACACGATCGTCAACAGCCCAAAACGGCAGCGTCACCGTACGCAGCACCCCAGTGCGCGCGCCGATCGTCGTCAACAGAAGCGAATGCTGATAGCGCAGGGCCCCTTTCCGGAATGAAAGCCACCACAGGCGCGCATCCGGTCAGCCGCATCACGTCGCAGTCTCGCCCCACCGCCCACATCAGCAAGCCACGGCTCATCCCCTCCCACACCACCTCGTGTCCCTTCCGTTCAGCAATTCATCCCGACTCCGCCTCGAGCCGCCGGCGCAGTGCAGCACGATCAGGCTTCAACATCGCCGTCAGCGGCAGTTCGTCGACGATGACGAGCTCATCGGGAGCCTTGTAGTCGGCCAGTCGGTCCGACACCCAGCGGCGAACATCCAAAAGCGATGGCGGTTCGCCCGCCGGCACGACGAAGGCCACACCGATCTCGCCGATAACAGGGGCCGGCCGCGACACCACCGCGACGCGCGCGACGCCAGGATGCCGGGCCAACACCCGTTCGACCTCCAACGGGTGCACGTTGAAGCCACCGCGAATGTACATATCGCCGCTCCTGCCCAGCAGGCGCAAACAGCCGTCCTCTCCGATCTCGCCGACATCCCCGGTCCGCAACCAGCCGTCCCGTACGGTCTCGGCCGTCAAGTCAGGTTGGCGCCAATATTCACGCATCACGCACGGACCGCTGACCTCCACCAACCCGTCGTTAATCCGAACCGCCATCCCCGGGGCCGGTCGGCCCACCGTCGTGCACAACAGATCGGGCGGATCGTCGGGATCGGTGCCGCTGATCGTCGGACATTCCGTCATCGCGTACCGCACCACGAGCGGAACCCCAATCCGCTCGCCGACCCGCCGGACGAGCTCGGGTGAAGCCGGAGCACTGGCAACCACTCCAATTCGCAGATGGCCCAACGACTCTCGGCTAACATCGCTATCTAAAAGCTTCTCCCACTGGGTGGGCACCGCGCCGGCGACCGTGATCCGCTCGTCGGTCAGCCGAGCCACCATCGACTGCACCGACCACGGCGTATCCGGGATGACCAGAGTCGAACCCCACACGAGCTGATCCCACAACTTGAACATGTAGCCCGCATGCGAGAACGGTGTCGAGGTAAGCCGCCGGTCAAAAGGCTCGCTCATCACCCCCGATGCCAAGGCCCCGGCCGCGAGATTGTCACCGTCAAAGATCGCACCCTTAGGCTGCCCAGTCGTCCCGCTCGAGAAAATAAGTGCCACAGGATCACTGCGCGTAGTCACAGCCGGCGTCACCACCGCGCCGACAGCCGACGCCAGTTCGGCACGGCGCAACGTTGGGCAGCCCGCGAGCTCGGCCTTGACCGTCACCTCGTCGACCACCACCAACGCCGGGTCCGCCCGTGCGAGAATCCCGATGACTTCGTAGGGGCCCAGCCGCGGATTGATACCGGCGGTGATCGCGCCGAGCAGCGCGGCGGCGCCATAACACACCGCGTAGTCGATACCGGACGGCAGCAACAACGCGACAACCTCACCGACACCCACCCCGCGACTGCGCATCTGCGCTGCCACCGTCTGGGACCGCCGGTACCACTCCGCGAAGCCGATCCGCTCACCGCGATCGACATAGGCGATCCGATCGCCATAAACTCGCGCGGCGGCCGCAAACAACTCACCGGTACCGGCGAATTCGTCGGGATTCAGGGGCGAAACGGCCATCAGGCTAGGGTGCTCCACGACCAAGGATCATCGTGCCGCTAGAGCAAAACCAGCCGCCGGTGGCGCTCACGCAGGCCAACGTCGCGCCCGGAACTTGGCGCGGACCGCAGTCTCCGCGCAACTGCCGGGCCGCCTCCGCCAGCAAAAAGAGCCCGCGTTGGCCAGGGTGACAGGCCGACAATCCGCCACCGTCCGGGTTCGTCGGCAAGGCGCCACCGAGCCGCAACGCACCGGACTCGACGAACGGACCCCCCTCGCCCTTCGCGCAGAACCCGAGATCCTCCACCGTGAGCAGAGCCATGTAGGTGAAGGCGTCGTAGATCGCGGCCACGTCAATATCGTCTGGACGCACCCCGGCGCGTTGAAACGCCAACGGGCCGCTCACCGCGGCGGGCCCCACAGTCAGGTCATCCCACTGCGAGGTCAGCATGTGCGACGTCGTCTCCGCCGAGCCCAGTATCCACACCGGATCGCGCGGCAGGTCCCTGGCCCGGTCCGCACCAACCAAGACCACCGCCGCCGCGCCGTCGCTGCGGATACAGCAGTGCAGTTTGGTGAACGGATCGGCAATCATCGGACCGCCCAGCACGTCGTCGATCGTGATCGGATCCCGGTAGAAAGCCTCCGGATTGAGCGCGGCGTTCATCCGCGCGGACACCGCGACCTCCGCAAGTTGCTCGATGGTGGTGCCGTACTGGTGCATATGCCGGCGAGCGGCCATCGCGTACTTCGAGATCAGCGTGTGCCCATAGGGCGCCTCCCACTGCATCGGGCCGCGGGCGCCCCACGCGATTCCGGCCCCACGCAACCCGCGGCGCAGATCCGAACGGGCAGTTGACCCGTAGGTGAGCAGCACGACGTCGACGTGACCGGCGGCGATCGCATCGGCAGCATGCGATGCCATCACCTCCCAGGCCGCACCGCCCACCGACGTCGAATCCAGCCACGTCGGTCGCAACCCCAGATAGTCAGCCACCTCAACGGGAGCCAACATTCCCTGCCCAGTGGAGGCCAGCCCGTCAACGTCAGCAGCAGTTAGCCCCGCATCGTCCAGCGCGCGCCGACTCGCATGCGCGATCAAGTCATAGGGGCTGCGGTCACCGGCGGTACCCAGTTCCGACAGTGCCACCCCGGCAATGGCAACAGCGCGGCTCACCGCCACACCTCCGCAGAGCCAGTGGGCGCCTCACGCACCTCTTCGTAAGTATCAACAAGCCGCTCCGCACCGCGCGCCAACAACGTGACGTCGGCGCCCACAAGCACAAAGCTCGCCCCCCCGGCAAGATATCGGCGGGCAAGAACTTCGTTAAATGCGTTGACACCTGCAGGTTTTCCGGCCGCCGCGATGATCACGAGGGCACGTTCCACGGCGGCCACCACCTCGGGATGCTCGGGGTCGCCCAGGTGGCCCAGTGCCGCCGCCAGATCGGCCGGGCCGATGAATACCGCATCCACACCCTCGACGGCAACGATCTGCGGAAGCGCAGCAAGGCCACGGTCGGACTCGACCTGGACCGTCACCGAGACATCACGATCCGCCGTGCCCAGGTAGTCAACCCGACGGTTCCACCGCGATGCCCGCGCCAACGCACTGCCTACGCCTCGAATGCCCACCGGCGGATAACGAGTCGCAGCCACCGCGGCCACAGCCTGTTCGGCGGAATCGATCATCGGCAACATCAGATTGCACGCTCCGATGTCCAGCAGCTGTTTGATCACGACCGGATCAGCAATGGGCGGCCGAACCACCACCTCGGTATCCGGATACCCGGCGGCGGCCTGCAATTGAGCGAGCGTACTGCGCAAATCGTTGGGGGCGTGTTCCTGATCGAGCAACACCCAGTCCACCCCCGAGCCCACGCAGATCTCGGTGACATACGGGCTGCCCGACGCCACCCACATGCCGATCTGTCGGGTCCCGCTACGCATACGCTGCGTCCACTGATTGTTCATCGTTACAGCTCCGCGAACGTGATCGACACCGTTCCCAGCTCCCCGAAGTCAGCGACAAATTCGTCACCAGGGTCGGCAAAAATGGCCGCGGTGAACGACCCTGATAGCACGACATCACCCCCAGAAAGCGAGATTCCGTATCCGGCAATGCGATTGGCCAACCACGCGACCGCGTGAGCCGGGTTGTCCAACACCGCCGCCGATACCCCGGACTCTTCGATGACACCGTTGCGCAACAGCAGCGCCGGCACCCACCGCAAGTCCAGCTCCGCAGGACGCACCGCCTGAGAACCCAGGACCAATCCCGCATTGGCGGCGTTATCAGCGATCGTATCGACGATCGTGCGCCGGTGCCCGGTCTCGCGGTCGGTCATATCCACCCGGGCATCAAGGATCTCCATAGCCGGCACGACGTGGTCGGTGGCCGCCACTACATCAGCCGCCGTAACGTCGGGACCACGCAGTGCGTGGCCCAGTACGAAGGCCAGTTCGACCTCGATTCGTGGGCGGATAAATCTGCCCAGCGGCACCCGCCCCCCGTCGGCGAAGAACATGTCATCAAAGAGCGCGCCGAAGTCAGGCTCATCAATCGACACCGCCCGCTGCATGGTCTTAGAGGTCAGACCTACCTTGCGGCCCTTAATGACTCGACCATCAGCAACCTTGAGTTCCACCAGTGCCCGCTGCACTGCGTAGGCGTCCTCCACCGTCATCTCGGGAAACCGCAGCGACAGCTGAGAAATCGTGCGGCGTTCGTGCTCAGCACGGTGCAATTCCGCAGCGAGGACGTCGATATCGGCGGGCGACGGCCGAGTCATCGGCCTACGAGGAACGCGACAGCCGCGGCGTTGAACATGTCCGGATCCTCAAAGTGTGGCCAATGACGCACCTCGGGCATCTCCAAAACCCTGGCATCGGGGATCAGTGCCGCGATCGAAGTAGCGGTTTCCTGATACACACCGTGGTCGCGCCCCGAGGCAACCACCGTGACCGGCGAGCTGATCGATCGCCAATCCGCCTCCGCAATCAGATTACGGTCTCGTGCCTCCGGATCCTGCAGGATCAGCAGATGATCGATGCTGGCCCGGGTGTCCTCACGTTGGTAGATCGCCTGCCGCAGCCCGATGAGATCAGGCAGCCGGTTGCGTTCATCGGCAATCAGATGGGCGAACACCGCGTGCAGCGACTCCCACGTGGGCTCGTTGACCGCCTTGGTCCGCTCGGCGCGAATACGGGCCATATTGGTCGCCGACGCCTCCTTGCCGGCCGGCGACATCAGGATCAGCCGGTCAGCCCGCTCCGGATGGCGAACCGCGATAGCCGCGGCCACCCAGGCCCCGAGCGACATCGCCACCAGGTGCGCCCGCTCGATGCCGAGCGCGTCCATCACCGCAAGCACATGTTCGACGTAGACCGGGATCTCGTAGTCGAAATCCGGCTTGTCGGTGAAGCCGTTACCGACCATGTCCAGCGCGATGCAATGAAAGTGCACAGACAGCTCGCCGAGATTGGGCGCGAAGGTTTCCCAATGACCACCAGTGCCGTGCAGGAGCACTAGGTGCGGCATCGCCGGATCGCCGGCTTCGGCCACCCGAGTGCGCACCGCCTGCCCGTTGACAGGCACCGTCAGATAGCGCTGAGAAAACGACAATTGCTTGAGGTACATCCAGATGCTGCGGTAGGCCTCTTCGGGCGCGGCGGGTCCAACCGTGGCGGGTTGTGTCACTGGGACGGGCTCCCTCATCTATACGTTTCTGACACTAGTGTCACTACTCAATCACCAAACATTGGTACCGATAGTCTGCATGTCCAGGCGGGTGAAGCGCAACGACGCCCCCAACTCACCCAGCGTTGATTCTGACAGTGCTATGCGGTAATACTGGGGTGACCCTGATCCAGACGAGTCGAAAGAAGCGGTATCGATGAGCGGCGACAAGGATGCGCGGGCAGACGTCCCGCATCCAGCGTCCGTTCGCCGCAAACCACTAGCCGACGTGGTCAATGAGTTCGCCGGGGTGCGCCTGTGGCTGGATTCCAACGGCAACGGTGACCGGCTGGCGATCGAAGATCTCGACAGCGGGGATCTGGTGTTCTTATGCCCTTTGGAGTTGGCCAGCATGACGCGGTCCACCGAAAGCGATCGCGAGCGGTGGCTGCACGTGGGCACCTACCGCGCAGAACGCAAATACAGCGGGGGCTGATGGTCACCGACGTCGACATTGCGGGCCTGGGCATGACGCCGATGTCCTTGCGACCCGGCGCGACTCCGGGCCGCCTGGCATGCGACGCAATCGTCGCCGCGCTGCGCGACGCGAGCATCGGCCATGCCGACGTCGACGGCCTTCTGGTGGCCTCCTCCCAGGGCGTGCGACCCGAGCGGGTGGGGGTCGGGCTGGCTGCCACCGCGGGACTTGTCGACCTGCGATTGCTCGAGCACCTCGAGATCAAGGGCGCCACCACCCTAGCCATGCTGCAGCGAGCCCACTACGCGATCAGCTCCGGTGAGGCGCACACCGTCGTCTGCGTATTCGCCGACGCCCCGATCGTGACAGGACGCGGTTCCGGTTCGACCTACGCCCACAGCGGTGGCCACAGGGGCACCCGAGGCCTGGAGCGGGCCTCGGGACTGCTTGGCTCGGTGCCGACCTACGCGCTGCTGGCCCAGCGCTGGTTCCACGTCATGGGTGGGTCTGCGATGGATTTGTGCGCGGTCGCCGTCACAGCACGCCGCTGGGCAGCCGACAATCCCGACGCCGTGGATCACAGTCCCCTGGATGCTGACAGTTATCACGCCGCCCCGATGATCGCCGAGCCGCTGCGCCGCCCGGATTGCGCCCGCCCAGTCAACGGTGCCGTCGCCGTGGTAGTGACTGGTGACACGACCTTGGGCCACAATAGGATTCGACTGCGCGGATTCGGCCGGTCGCACCCCGTGCGGCGCAGGCGCGCCGGGGCGGAGTCATGGTTCGGCGGTGGACGGAGCGCCGTGGACACCGCATTGGCGCAGGCCGGCATGGCCAGGTCGGACATCGACGTCGTCGAACTCTACGACCCGTTCTCGATCGTGACACTCATCCTGCTCGCCGAATACGGGTTGACCAACGACGCGCCCGTCGGCGCATTCGTCCAAGAAGGGCGCATCGCACCCGGCGGCGATCGGCCGGTCAACACCGGCGGAGGCCAGCTGGCCGGTTTCTACCTTCAGGGCATGACACCGCTCGCCGAAGCCATCCTGCAGCTGCGCGGACTCGGTGGAGCACGCCAGGTTTCGCATGCGTCCACCGCACTGGTCAGCGGGCTTGGCGGGCGAATGGACCACCACGCGGCCGTGGTCCTGGAGCGTGCCGCATGAGCATTTCGAACCCACCCGCGAACCCGACAACCGCGCACTGCGCAGCCGACTGGTTACTTGCAGAATCACTAGCACCCCACGTGCAAGGCGATCCCCTGCAACCGTTGTACGACTTCGCCGCGCGCGGGGTACTGGCAATGCCTTTTTGTGCGCACTGCGACCTGGCGCTCGAGCTCGAACAACAGCGGTGCGACGGCTGCGGCGCACTTGAAATGCTTTGGCGCCAAGTCGAACCCGTCGGGGAGGTCCACGCCGCCACCATGATGCATCGCCGCGAACGCGGGCTAGTCGTTGCCGAGCAGCCCTATCCGATCGTTGACGTGGAACTTGTCAGCAGTCACCGCATCGTCGTCACAACAGTGACGCCATGCCCCGCTGCTCCCCCGATCGGAGCCAGGGTCTTCCTCGGCTTCAGACGCCTAGGAGCGGCCACCATCCCGGCCATCGAGTACAGCAAAGGATCGTCGTGACCACAGTCGAGAAACCGAAGCAGCCCACACCCCCGCCCCATGACGACATCGCCGACATCGTGCGACCAGACCGAGTGCACGGATCGGTCTATACCTCGCCGGCCGTCTTCCAGCGCGAAATGGACACCATCTTCCGCAAGGGCTGGGTTTACGTCGCCCACGACAGCGAAGTCAGCGAATCCGGTGACTACCTCACGCGGATGATCGGCACCGACCCGGTGATCGTCGTGCGCGGCCGCGACGGCGTGGTCCGAGTGCTGCTCAACCGCTGCAGCCACAGAGCCAACCGGCTATGCAACGCAGACAAGGGGAACGCCAACGCGTTTCGCTGCCCGTACCACGGCTGGACTTTCAAGAACACCGGCGAGCTCAGCGGCGTCCCCATGCGCGAGGCCTACGGCGATGCTTTCGAACAGGTACGTGGCGAGCTCGGCCTGGCCCTCGCCCCCCGGGTGGACAGCTACGGCGGATTCATCTTCGCATCGTTGAGCCCGGAGGGACCGACATTGGCCGAGCACCTGGGCAACGCCACGCACGCCATCGACAGGTTGCTGAACCTGTCCCCCACCCGCAGCATCGATCTGCGGGCCAACTGGATGAAGCATCTCCACCACGCCAACTGGAAGATGGTGGTGGAAAACAACGTTGACGGCTACCACGCCTTGTTCACCCACGCATCGGTGTACGACGCGATTCGCCCCGCCAAGGTGTCGCACGTACCGACCAAAGTCGACGTCGTCGTCCGCGACATGGGCAACGGGCATTCGGAGATCGACTATTCCGACGAATACCGCAAACTGGACGAGGAATTCGTCTGGTACGGGCGCATTCCCCGAGCCAAGCTGGCCGGCTATGTCGATGCCCTCGAGCGCGCCTACGGACCCGACCAGACCCACGACGCCCTCGTGGTGGGACCCCCGCACACGCTCATTTGGCCCAACCTCTTCCTCGCCGAGATGAACGTCATGTTCGTCGAACCGCAGGCCGTCAACCGCACCGTGGCCTACACCACCGCAGTGCTCATACCGGGCCATGACGACCTCAACCAGCGCACCATGCGCCGCGCCGAGGGCGCCATGGGCCCGGCCGGGTTCCTGATCGCCGACGACGGCGAGATCGGGATGCGCAACCAGGCCGGGCTGGCCGCCACGACGCCGGAGTGGCTGGTGCTGTCCCGAGGGATGACCACCGACGTCGTCGACGAGACGGGAACGGTCAACTCGGACAAGAGCGCTGAGACGCCGCAGCGGGGCTTCTACGCGCGCTGGGCGCAGGTCGTCAGCGGAGCAGCCTCATGAGCACGAACGCCGACACCGCTACCGGCGATCGCCCCGCCGCGATCGCGGCCGCGATGCGCGCCGTACCCGATTCCGACATCCTGTCGTTCCTCTACCTGGAATCAAGACTGGCCGACGAAGGCCGGTACTCGGAATGGGAGTCGCTGTGGGCCGACGACGCCGAGTACCGAGTACCGATGAATCCCGACGACGATCCGCGCACATCGTTGGCCTACATCAACGACAACCGGCGGCGCATCAAAAGCCGCGTCGCGCAGTTGAACACCGGAAACCGGCACTCGCAGGTGCCACCGTCACATCTGCGCCGGCTGCTGTCCAACTCCGAGGTTGTCGGCACGACCGCTGACACCGTAACCGTGGAGTCGAACTTCGCGTTGTTCGAATACCGTGTGCGACAGCGCGTCTGGGCCGGCCGGGTGGTACATACCGTCAGGCGCGCCGACGCCGATGGCGAGCTGTGGCTGGTCCGCAAGATCGTTCACCTCATCGACGCGAGCGGGCCCGTCGACACGCTCGCTTTCCTGATCTAGGGGAAACGTTGCTGCTCATCCATGACGTCACCGCCAACAACGCCCGCCGCTACCCCAACAAGATCGCCTTAATCGATGGTGACCGGCGGCATTCCTGGTCGCAACTGGACGACCGTGCCCGTCGACTGGCCAACGTCCTGCTCGACCGGGGTCTTCAGGCCGGCGACCGCGTCGTCGTGATCGCCCGCAACTGCATCGAATGGCCAGAGATCTCCTTCGGCCTGTCCTATGCCGGGCTCGTCGCCATCCCCGTCAACATCCGGCTCACCCCCGACGAGGTCGCACACATCGTCGATGACTCGGGTGCCCGCGCCGCCATCGTGCACGGCGACCAATTCGACAGGTTCGCCGTCGCGCTGGAGGCCTTGGACCCATTCGTCATTGGCAACGACTACGAACGCCGCCTGGCCAACGCGTCCCCCGCCGCACCGCCATGCCCGACCGCGCCCGACGATATGGCCGTCATCCTCTACACCAGCGGGACGACCGGCCGGGCCAAGGGGGTCATGCACGCTCACCGTGCCCTGCTTTACCAGGCCGCCGATACGAATCTGGTGACCGAGGCGCAGGCATCCGACGTCATGTTGGCAACCACGCCGTTCTTCACCGCCGGCGGAATGCTGCGCACCGTCTCCTGGCTATACCTCGGCCAGACGATGGTGATCCATCAACGCTTCGAACCTGAACGCGTCTTGGACGAGATCGAGCACCATAAAATCACCTTCACCACATTCATCCCCACGATGCTGCAACGCACGCTGGCCATGATCGAGTCGGGTCCACCCCGCGACCTTTCGAGCCTGCGCCGCATCTCCTACGGGTCGGCACCAGTCCCACCCGGCCTGGCCGAACGGGCAATGACGTTGCTCGGCTGCGACTTACAGCAACGGTATGGTCTGACCGAGTGCGGTGGACAGGCCACCATCTTGACGCCACAGGACCACCGCGACATCGTCGCCGGACGGGTTTCTATCCTGACGTCGTGTGGACGCGAAACCCCGATGTGCGTGATCCGCATCTGCGACGCCGACGGACGATCACTTCCGGCACACGAAGTCGGCGAGATCGTCATCGAAAGCCCGGCCAACGCCATGGGCTACTGGAACCAGCCCCAGCAAACCGCCGCCACCTTCCGCGCTGACGGCGTGCGCACCGGGGACATGGGATACCTCGACGCAGATAACTATCTGCACGTCACCGGACGCCAAACCGACATGATCATCTCCGGCGGCTTCAACGTGTACCCGGCCGAAATCGAACGGGTCATCGCCCAATGTGACGGAGTCGAGCTAGTGGCGGTGGTCGGCGTGCCGGACGCCGAATGGGGCGAGACCCCGGTGGCCGTCGTCGTGCCGCACCCGTCATACACCGACCTCCATGCACTGACCGCCGAGCTCACCACCGCATGTCGTGAACGGCTAGCCGGCTACAAGCAACCCCGTCGATTCGCCTATCGCAACGAATTGCCCCTCGGGCCGGCGGGCAAGATCCTCAAGGGCCGGATCCGCGAAGACCTCGACGCGACGCAGCCCGAGGCCGTGATCGGCCACCAGCGATCAGCGGACTAGGCGAGGGATCAACCATGACGCGAGCACTCACCGACGCGCTGCCCGAGTACCAGCTGCTCATCAATGGGCAACGCGTCCCTGCCAAATCAGGGGCGACATTCGACAGCATCGACCCCTACAGCGGACAACCATGGGTGCGGATACCCGATGGTGGCGCCTCAGACGTCGACGCCGCCGTCGCTGCGGCGCGCGCGGCGTTGCGGGGGCCATGGGGGGAGCTCACACCGACGGCGCGCGGCGCCCTGCTACTCAGGCTCGCGGACGTCATCGCCGCCGAAGCGGAAACGCTGGCCGAACTCGAAGTGCGCGACGGAGGCAAGTTGGCCCGCGAGATGGTGGGCCAAATGCGTTCGCTGCCTGACTATTACAGGTACTTCGGTGGACTCGCCGACAAGGTACACGGTCAAGTCATCCCCACCGACAAACCCAACTACCTCGTCTATACGCGCAACGAGCCCGTCGGGGTGGTCGGGGCCATCACGCCGTGGAACTCCCCGCTGCTGCTGCTGACGTGGAAGCTAGCCGCGGGCCTGGCCGCCGGATGCACGTTCGTCATCAAACCGAGCGAGCACACGCCTACGTCGACGCTGGCGTTTGCCGAGCTCTTCGCCAAGGCCGGGTTTCCACCTGGAGTGGTCAACGTCGTCACCAGCTGGGGCCCGGCAACCGGTGCCGCGCTGGCCGCCCATCCTGACATAGACAAGATCGCCTTCACCGGTTCCACATCGACCGGAATCGCGGTAGGGCGCGCGGCAATCGAGCACATGGCGCGCTTCACGCTGGAACTCGGAGGCAAGTCCGCCCAGGTGGTGTTCCCCGACGCCGATCTCGACGCGGCGGCCAACGGCATCATCGCCGGCGTCTTCGCGGCAACGGGGCAAACCTGCCTGGCCGGGTCCCGCCTGCTGGTCCATCGCGACGTCGCCGACGCCTTGGTCGATCGTGTGGTCGCCCGCGCCGCGAGCATCAGACTGGGCGATCCGAAAGCGGCGACCACCGAGATGGGGCCGGTGTCCAACAAGGTCCAGTACGAGAAGGTGCTCGAACACTTCGCCGCGGCCCGGGCACAGGGCGCGACAATCGCGTGCGGCGGTGAACCCGCGACCGAATTCGGCGGCTTCTTCGTCAAACCCACCGTGCTGACCGGTGTCGACCCGTCGATGCGGGCCGTCGCCGAGGAAGTCTTCGGCCCGGTCCTGGCTGTGATGACGTTCACCGACGAGGACGAGGCGGTCGAGATGGCCAACGCCACCCCGTTCGGTCTTGCCAGCGGCGTGTGGACCAACGACGTGCACCGTGCCCACCGCGTGGCGGCGGGACTGCGCGCCGGAACGGTATGGGTGAACTGCTACCGGGCGGTCGCCCCGCAAGTTCCCTTCGGTGGCATGGGGCACAGCGGAATCGGCCGCGAGAACGGCGCCGACGCCATTCACGAGTTCACCGAGACCAAGGCGATCTGGGTCGAGCTGAGCGGCGCCACCCGAGACCCGTTCACCCTCGGATGATGTGTGTCGACGGAGACGCCGTCCCCCCGCGTCTCCGGCGACGATCCGGCCGCTCTCGACGCGCTGCCCGACAAGGAGCTACCACTGAAGGCCAGCCTCGAGACCACGACGCCTTCCAGCTGCCCCGGTCGTGTCGAGGATCCAGAGGCCGGGGCGCAGCGCCACGGGCTTGCGGGCGCCGCGGTGACGGCATCTGCCAGGGGCGAACGTAGGCCTAACCGACGGTGCAACGACAGCACCGCGGCGAGTGCTACCGTCCGGCCAATTAAGGATACCCATCAGGTAAATCGGTGGTTCCTGCTCCACACGCTCGGGCCGTGGACAACGCCGTCGACACCTGCTTCGACAGTAGATTCCGTTAACTGTCGCATCACTCGCAGGGGCACCATTGTGCGGTGACTGCCATCACGCTAGTCTGCTAAATGAGTGTCCTATTAGAGCGTGCGAATGCCGTTGGGCTTCGCGAGAGAGGTTTTGGGTGCCATGGGTGCTGGATACGAGGGCAGGCTGTTCATCGACGGAGAGTTCCGAGAAGCCCGCTCGGGCAATCGTTACGACGTAATCAATCCCGCGGACGAATCGGTGGTGGCCGCCGCCGCCGATGCCGGCCCGGAGGACGTGGCCGACGCGGTCACAGCTGCCCGGCGGGTAGCCGATGAGACGACGTGGGCCACCGACCACGCGTTCCGGCGCCACTGCCTCGAGCAATTCCACCAAGCACTCCGCAAGGACGTCGAGGAACTGCGCACCATCGTGACATCGGAAGCAGGTGTGTGCACCGCGGTGATGGGCACGCACGTCGACGCGATGATCGAGGGAATGGACTTTTTCAATGACCTGGCCACGTCGTTCCCCTGGGAGCGTGAGCTGGGGCCCTACGAACTTCTGGGGATGCGGTCCAACCGGCGCGTGCGCTACCAGCCGTACGGCGTGGTTGGGGCTATCACCCCGTGGAATGCCCCTTTCATGACCGCCATCTGGAAGATCCACCACAGCCTCGCCGCCGGGAACGCCGTCGTGCTCAAGAGCGCCCCAGATACACCGCTGACCGCAGCGCGCATGGTTCAGCTGATCGCCGAACACACCGACATTCCGGCCGGCGCAGTCAACACGATCAGCTCAGCGGACAAGGCCATCGCCGGTGATGCCCTCACCGGCGATCCGCGTGTGGATCTGTATCACTTCACCGGCTCCCCCGGCGTCGGCGAACGAGTTCAACAGCGCGCGGCCATCGGGAGCCGCAAGGTCGTCCTGGAGTTGGGCGGTAAGTCGGCCAACGTGCTGCTTCCCGACGCCGACCTCGATTCTTCCTGCGCTATGGGGACATTCATGTGCATGGCAACCAGCGGTCAGGGATGCGCACTGCCAACCCGCATGGTGGTCCACGAATCGATCTACGACGACGTCGTCGAGCGGCTAACGGCCAACATCGGGAACATGCCCTGGGGTGACCCGACCGAGCCGAACAACATCGTGGGCCCGATCATCCGGGCCGAGCAGGTCGATCGGATGGAGGGTCTCGTCAACCGCGCGAAGCAGGCCGGAGCCAAAGTGCCCGTCGGCGGTAAGCGCGGCGATCGCGACAGGGGGTTCTGGTACGAGCCGACCCTGGTGGTCGACGTCGACGAGAACGCGGAGATCGCCCAGAACGAGGTCTTCGGCCCCGTACTGACGGTCGTCCGCTACGAAGGTGATGACGATGAGGCGGTGCGAGTGGCCAACAACTCCCGCTACGGTCTGTCGGCCTACGTCCAGTCTGCCGACGAGGAGCGGGCGTGGGCGGTCGCCGGACGACTCAATGCAGGCACGGTCAATATCAACAACTCCTTCTACCTCTCGCCCGACGGACCATTCGGCGGATGGGGCATCAGCGGCGTTGGTGTGGAGCACGGCGTCGAGGGCTTCGCGGAGTATCTCCGTATCAAGACCATCGCCAGCCCCTGCTGAGCCAGGACAGCGCCCGTCGAACCCGACCGTGCCGGGTACCCCAGGGCACGCGGCACGGTCGGGGCCTTCCCCACGGCCGGGCGACCGCCGGCGCGGTTGGATAGAATGAGGTCGAAAAGGCAAATGTTTATATTCTTTTAGAGCGTCGCCGTCGCGTAGACGCGGCGAGAAGACGCGATCCGGAGGTGATTCGCCATGAAGTTACGGCTGCAACGCGAACACTGTGTCGGCCACGCGCAGTGCTACGCCGTCAATCAGGACATGTTCCCACTCGATGACAGCGGCTACTCGTCGCTGACGACGACGGAGGTCGCACCGCAAGACGTCGAGACCGCACGCGCAGGAGCGGGCGCCTGCCCCGAACGCGCGCTCGTCCTTGACGAGGATTAGGCGCGGTCGCGGTGCCGCGCAACGATTGATGGTGTTTCGGTGAGTTAGCGCAAGCACAACGCAATTCGGCGGTGCAATGACTCCCCTGGCGCGGGATACGCTCCCAACGCGCAATTTGCTCAGAAAGCTATCTTGAGATCTAACGTCCGACCTCGGAGGAACCGTGCGGTCACGTTCCAAGGCATCGATCATCCCCGTCGGCCGTAGCGGCATCGGCACCGCTCGCAAGAGAACGTTGGCGAACATGCCCGCGGTCGAGCTCGCCAAGCCCGTGACGACGGCGGTCATCGAACGGTCTGGTCTTGTGCTCAGCGACTTCGACGACTTCGTCCTGGCCGAGGTAACGCAGGGCGGTGGAGACTCCGCCCGATACATCGCCGTCGAGCTCGGCCTGACCGACATCCCCGGCGTGGCCGTGAATCGGCAATGCGCTTCGAGTCTTTCGGCGATCGCGATCGGCGCCGGACAGATTGCCGCGGGGATGAGCTCTGCATTCTTCGCCGGCGGCATGGAGTCTTTATCCACCACTCCGGTGACCCGGAAGCGCAAGCCCTTCACGAAGGGCCCGACCTAAGGAGCAAGGCACCATGAGCGACGAAATCCTCAAGATCGAGTCTGACGGGGCGGTCCGTATCGTCACACTGAACAAACCCGACAGCCTCAATGCGCTCTCCTATGAACTCCATCTGGAGCTGTGCAACGTATGGCAGCGGATCGCCAGCGACTGGGAGGCCCGCGTCGTGGTGCTTACCGGTGCGGGGCGGGCGTTCTGCGCCGGAGGCGACGTGTCCGGCTTCCTCGAGAAGGTCACCAACGTTGACCGGCGGCGACACGGCATGCGCGAAGCCGGCCGGCTGGTCACCGAAATGCTGCGCTTCCACCTGCCGGTCATCGCGGCAATCAACGGCCCCGCAGTCGGACTCGGTGCCAGCCTGGCCACGATGGCCGACATCGTGTACATGGCGGATACCGCATTCATTGCCGACACGCATGTCACCATGGGTCTGGTCGCCGGCGACGGTGGAGCTATCACATGGCCCGCAATGATGAGCATCCTGCGCGCCAAGGAGTATCTGTTCACCGGGGAACGCATCTACGCAAAAGACGCCAAGGAGATTGG
Organism: Mycobacterium paraseoulense; assembly: GCF_010731655.1. Lineage (NCBI taxonomy): Bacteria > Bacillati > Actinomycetota > Actinomycetes > Mycobacteriales > Mycobacteriaceae > Mycobacterium > Mycobacterium paraseoulense. Next base: position 1,757,772 of record NZ_AP022619.1, read on the forward strand.
CTTGGCCAACAAGGTGTTAGCTCCTGAGGAGCTCATGCCCGCCGCACTCGAACTCGCCCACAAGCTCGCCGCACATCCGGCGCAGGCGTTGCAGGACACCAAGCGCGCAGTCAACTTGCACCTCAATGCCGCGGCAGGGCGGGTCCTTCCGTATGCGCTTGCCGCCGAGGAGGTCTCCTTCAGCCAACCCGAGGTGGCCAGAATCGCGCGTGACTTGGCGGCCAAAGCCGACGGAGGGAAGGGCTAGTGCCGGAATAAGACCGCATATAACAACCACGATGAGATGGCCCCCACGGCGACTGGCACGGCGTCCGAGGAGCGTGTCGGATCTCCTCAGCGAAATCGCCGACGGTGCGGGGTTTCTGACTCTGCCCGCCTTCATTCCACTCATGTGGCAGCGAAGCGACCTCATCTTCCGCCGACTCGAGGCACCACACTGCTCGATCGGACTCGCGTGGAATCCCGCTCGCATCGATCACGGACTACAGGACAGGCTGATCGACTGCCGGGTGGTATGGCGATCATGACCCCCCCGACGGCTGTGGACAACGAAGCTTCACCGCCCGGCCGGGGTGCGTCCCGCCGTCTGCATCTTCTGCAGCCGCCGGTTGGTGCGGGCCAGCCAGGCGTCATAATCGGTCGCCTTGCGCAGAAAAGACTCCCCCACCGGGGGATGGGGGTAACGCCAAGAACTTGCCAGCGGCAGTGGCGTCGAGCGCCTGGCGCGCGCATTCCTCGGGTTCCACGACGTCTCCGAGAGCCGCGATATCGGCAGTGGGCGTGAGGCTTTCATCATCCTCGTTCCGCCCCAGCATCCCGGTGTTCAGCGCATTCGGGCACAGGCAGGTGACCTGGATGCCGCGACGCCGATAGTTCAGCGCCACCCACTCGGCGAATCCAAGAGCCCCGTGCTTGCTCAGCGTGTAGCCCATGAACGACGGGCCCGTGATCAGCGCCGCCGACGAAATCGTCTGACCAGCCATCCCTCCCCGCGTTCAAGCATGCCCAGCAGGACCGCCTGGGCGGCCCACACGTGGCTGAGCAGGTTGACGTCGACGATGTGTCGTACTTGGTCTGGGGTCTGGGTCAGGCCGTCGCCGCTGTCGGAGTACCCGGCGTTGGAACAGAACACCGACACCCGTCCGAAAGCGTCCTCGGCCTGCGCTACCAGTGCTGTGATGTCATCTACTGCAGCGACGTCGCAAGCGACGGCGAGACCACCGATCCGCGCAGCGACCCGTTGCGCGCGTTCAACATTGAGATCGGCTACCACGACGCGGGCGCCTCGATCGGTGAGTTCCTCGGCCAGCGCCCGGCCGATTCCGTGTGCCCCGCCGGTGACAACCGCACAGCGTCCGTTCAGCTCCATATCGGTTCCCGCTCTCAGAGGTGTCCGCCGTCGACGGCCAGGATTTGCCCGGTGGTGAAACTCGCGGCATCGGAGACCAGATACAGTACGGCGCCCGATATTTCGTCAGGGGTTCCGAATCTTCCCAGCACTGCTGTAGCACTGGCCAGTTCACGCTCGGATTGCGGCCACGCCTTCATCACGTCGGTCTCCACGGCGCCTGGCATTACCGCGTTCACGCGCACCTTAGGGGCAAAGGTCTGCGCGAACGACTTGGTGAGGTTGTTCAGGCCGGCTTTGGCGGCTGCATAGACGATGGCGTGGCCGGCACCGATTTGGGCCGAGATGGTCGAGATGTTGACGATGTTGCCGCCACCGTCGGCGGCCATCCGGCTACCAATCAGCGCGCTGAGTCGGAAGGGACCCTTGAGATTGAGTGCGATTGTCTTGTCGAACAGTTCCTCGCCGATCGAATTCACATTGTCGTAGCGCAATGAGGAGCCCGCGTTGTTGACCAGGATGTCGATCCGGCCGGCTGTCTCATAGGCCTGAGCGACCAGGCCGTCGCATTCCGACCAGCGGTTCACGTTGGCGGGCAACGCATACGCGCGCCGCCCGCTGGCGGCGATCTCGGCGGCGGTTTGTTCGCAGGCGTCGGCTTTTCGGCTCGTCACGATGATGTCGGCGCCGGCAGCGGCCAGTCGTGCGGCAATCGCGCGCCCGATGCCCCGGGTAGCGCCGGTGACCAAGGCGGTACGTCCGGACAGGTCGAAGCCGTCGGTCACGACATGCACTCCTTGGGACGGTCGAATCGAGCGAGTCCCTCTTCTAGCACGGCCAGCGCCGCGCCGATGCGAGCCGCTGGGTCACCGCGGCCGCCGGACTCCGACCAAGCGCCGAATTCCGCTGCCGCAACCGCATTCATCGCGGTCACGATCACCCGGGCCTGGCCACGCGTCGTGGCGGTGCTCGTCGGGAAGCGGGCCACGACCTGCTCGATCAGATCGGAGTCGTTGAGCAGGCGATGGCCTCGGCTGCGGGCGTTGAGTTCGGGTGCCCGCGCGAGGATGCTGCCCAGCTGCGCAGCCCGCGACCGGTCGGCCGGTTCGACACGAGAGGTCGACAGGAATGCCTCACGCAACGCGGTGACGGGGCCTTCGTCGGCCGGGCGGGCGGCCACCGCGGCGACGAGACGGTCCCACAGGTGACGTTCGTAAGCCAACAGCACATCGTCCTTAGTCGCGAAGTACCGGAAGAAGGTGCGCTCGGATATACCCGCCGCTGCGGCGATGTCGGCGACGGTGACGTTGTCGTAGCCCTGGTCGGCAAACAGACGCACGGCGGCCCGGCCGATGTCGTCGCGCACGAGTCGTCGGCGTCGCTCGGTGAGTGGTTCGGTCATGCTCGCAACCTCACTTGCGCTGCCCGCGGGCGAACTCCGCAGCCCCGGCGAGCAGGCGAATCACCCGAGGTCCCATGTCGGTTCGGTCCGGGTCGATGCCCGCCTTGACCTGCCGAGCGTGCGACCCCTCCAGGATCACGGCCAGCTTGAACAACGCCAGAGCCTGGTAGTAGGGCAGCGCGGTGAGGTCCCGTCCGCTGAGGTTGGCGTATCGGTCCGCCATCTGCTGACGACTCGGGTAGCCGGCCGAGCCGCCCGCCCGTTCGGTGATGATCGGATCTTCACCGGGCTCGGTCCACCGCGCGAGCAGGTGCCCGATGTCGAGCAGCGGATCGCCGATGGTGCCGGTGTCCCAGTCGACGATTGCGGCCAAGCGGGCCGGCGGCTGCGGGGCAACCATTACATTGAATGGGCTGTAGTCGCCATGGATGAGCGCGGCCGGGCTCATGGTCGGGGTGTTGGCGGAAAGCCAGGTGGCGAGGAATTCGAGTTCGGGGAGCTCGCGGGTACTGTAGCGCTCCAGCTGGGCGAGCCATCGTGGCACTTGGCGCTCCAGAAATCCCTCGGGCTTGCCAAGGTCAGCCAGACCGCGCCGTCGCCAGTCCACCGCGGCCAGGTGGACCAGTCCGTCGACGTAGGCCATCGCTAGGCCGTGCCGCAGGGTGATGTCACCGAGAAAGGGTTCGGGCAGCTCGAACCCCGGCGTGAATCCATCCACCACGCACATCAACATGAACTCGGTGCCCAGCACTTCGGCATCTTCGCAGTAGAGCACCGGCGGTGGATGGGGCACGTCGGTGCCGTCCAGAGCCTGCAGGATACGCCACTCCCGCAATGTATTCGAGGCAGTTGGGTGGTTCTTTACCGCTGGCGGCCGACGTAACACCCAGGCGTGCTCACCGCGCGCCACCCGGAATAACACGTTTGCCGTTCCGGTCCCCCCGCCGATCCGTTCAGCCGTCATCGGGGTCCCACAACCGGGCAACTGGTCCCCGATCCACGAGTCGAGCCGGTCGACGTCGAGCAGCGTCGTGGTCGAAGCCATGCACTGAAGCTAACGGTTGTTGACAGTCACTGTCAATACTGTCAGTCTATGTCACATGATCGATTTCGAGCTCCCGGCTGAGATTCAGCAACTGCGCAGCCGGGTCGCCACCTTCATCGACGAGGTGGTGCTGCCGGCGGAGCCACAGATCGGCACGCGTCCCTTCTTCGACATCGTCAAGGAGGTCCAGGACAAGGCCCGCGCGGAAAGGTTGTGGTGCCCTTTCGTACCGGTGCAGTACGGCGGAATGGGGTTGGGACACTTGGCCAATGCCGTCGTGCAAGTCGAAGTGGGCCGCGCGTTCAGCCATCTGGGTGCGTGGGCGTTGAACTGCATGGGCCCACAGGACGCGACCATGCTGACCCTCATCGAGCACGGGACCGAGGAGCAGAAGCAGCGCTACCTGGTCCCGCTGGTCAACGGCGATATCCGGGTCTGCTTTGCCATGACCGAAAGAGCCGCCGGCGCCGATGCCACCGGCATGCAGACCAGCGCGGTGCGCGAGGGCGATAATTGGATCCTCAACGGCGAGAAGTGGTACACCTCAGGGGCGTCCATTTCTCAGCTGGCACTGGTGATGGCCAAGACCGATCCCGACGCCCCTCGTCATCGGCAATACACCACCTTCTTGGTGGAGCTGCCCAACGCGGGTTTCGATATCGTCCGCAATATCCCGATCATGGGCGAATCCGATATCCCCACCTACCAAGGCGAAATCCAGATGGGCCACGCCGAAGTGCGCATCAACGACCTCGTTGTCCCCCACGAGAACATTCTCGGCGGACTTGGACAGGGCTTTGCCATGGGCCAGCATCGCCTCGGCTACGGCCGGCTGCGGCACGGCATGTGGAGCATCGCGAAAGCCCAAGCAGCGCTTGACATGGCGGCCGCGCGGGCATGTGAAAGAGTCACCTTCGGCAAACGGGTGGCTGATCGTCAGGGAATCCAGTGGATGCTCTCCGACTGCGCCGAGAAGCTTTACATCACCCGGCTGATGATCCTGCACCTGGCTTACAAGATGGAACGCGGGCTCGACTTGCGGATCGCGAATTCCATCGCCAAGACTTACATTGCCAACATGCTCATCGATGTCGTCGACACCGCCCTGCAGATTCACGGGTCACTCGGATACTCACACGATCTGCCCCTAGCGGCCTGGTTGGCAGAGGCGCGGATGAACCGCATTGTCGACGGGCCCGACGAAGTGCACCGCTGGACGGTGGGGCGCAGCGTGATCAAGGCGTTCGAGGCAACGGGCACCACCGCCGGCGCGGCCGGCGGCGACCTCTTCTGAGCAGCGTCACCAGCACAGCGCGACTCAGCCACAGACGACTCGGGCAGGCGTCGACACAGTCGGCTGAGTTGGCTACCGTAGCCGTGTTTGCCGATTCGAAGGAGCCGTCGGCGATACCGAAGCTGTCGCGCGCCAGGGCACCACGCTGCGTGTCAGCGTTCGACACACCAGGGCAACAAAGCAGTCGAGTCCGAGTATCTAGCTATCCAAGAATGGGGTCCAGTGATGCGAGCCGCGGTGCTCCGCCACGGAGCGATGACAGTGGTCGACGACGTCCCTGAACCGGTTCCCGGGCCCGGGCAGGTACTGGTCGAGGTCAAGGCCTGCGGGATCTGCGGATCGGACCTGCAGTTCGCCGCCCACGGCCCCGAGATGGTGGCCATCGCCGAAACCATTGGCGGCGATGCCCCATTCGCGAAGCTCGCTGTCGACCTGAGTCGGGATGTGTATATGGGTCACGAGTTCTGCGCCCAGGTGCTCGAGTACGGGCCTGGCACCGACGGGCCGAAGCGCGGCACCATCGTTACCTCCATGCCTGCGCTGCTGTCCGACTCCGGGATCGAGCCCCTTGTGTACAGCAATACGGCGTCTTGCGGCTTCGGCGAGCGGATGCTGCTGGCCGCGCCGCTGCTGCTTCCCGTACCCAACGGGGTGGCGCCGACCGCCGCGGCCGTCACCGAGCCCGTTGCCGTCGGCGTGCATTCGGTGAGCAAGGCGGCGCTGCGGCCCGGCGAGTCGGCGCTCGTGCTCGGTTGCGGCGGAGTCGGTCTGGCAATCATTGCGGTGCTGCGAGCACGCGGCGTCGAGTCGATTGTGGCGGCTGACCCTTCCCCGCTGCGCCGAACCATTGCGATATCGATGGGCGCGCACCATGCTGTCGACCCCGCCGTGAGATCCCCGTTCGATCTCGTCACCCCCGACGTCACGTTTGAGGCCGCAGGAGCGCCGGGGGTGCTCGACGAAGCCATGTGCCGAGCACCGAGCGGCAGCCGTATCCTCATCGCGGGGGTATGCATGCAGGCCGACACCTTGCACATGATTTACGGCGCATCAAAGGAATTGGTGATGACATTCGCCAACGGTTACTCGCCCGAGGAGTTCGGCGAGGCGCTGCGGCTAATCGCCGATGGTGCGATCGACGTTACGCCGATGGTCACCGCCGTCGTCGATCTGGGCGAGATCGGGCAGTCCTTCGTCGACCTGACCGATCCCGGTCGGCAGTGCAAGGTCCTGGTCGCTCCCTGACATGACCGCCGACGAAGCACGCTGATCGCGGGCCTTCAAGTGCAGCTCGACACCATCCGGCCCGCGATCAGGCGTTATGAAATCAGGCCGACGGCGTGAACGCCACCGGTAGCTTCAGCGCGGCGCGTACCGCTGCGTTGTTGTATTGCAGCGGTTCAGTGGAGTCGACCGCGAAGTCGGGGATCGCTGCGAGCAGTTCTTCGGTGGCGATCCGCAGTTCGAGGCGCGCCAGGTGCGAACCCAGGCAGCGGTGGGTGCCGCTGGCGAACACGATGTGGTTGGTGCGGCCGCGGTCGAGTTTGACGGTCAGCGGGTCCTCGAAGGCATTCGGGTCGACGTTGGCCGCCGCCCAGACGGCATGGATGGACTCCCCCGCGCGGATCACCAACCCGTCACCGAGGTCTATGTCCTCCTCGGCGTAGCGCAGCCCGGACGGAACCGGTGACTCGTAGCGCATCAACTCCTCGATGGCAGCCGGGATCAGCGAGTGATCGGCGGCCAGCCGGTCACGCTCTTCGGGATGTTGCCCAAGCCAGGCGAAAACGCACGACATCGACGAGGTCACCGTGTCCAGCCCGGCGAACATGAACAGGAACATGATGTTGACCATCTCCTCATCGGTCAACGGCCTGCCGCCGACCTCCGAGTGCAGCAATGTCGAGATGATGTCCGGTTTGGTCTCAGTCTCAGCTTTGCGCTGGGCCAGGAACGTCGCGAAGTACTGGTAGATCTTCATCGCCGAGGCCATCATGTTGGCCTCGGCTTCCTCCATGGTCTCCCCCTGCGGATGGATCACGCCGTCCTTGAACTCTACAAAAAAATCAAGGTCTTCGACCGGCGCCCCGAACAAACGCAGGAATGTCAGGCACGGCAACGGAACGCAGTAGGAGTCGTGCAACTCGGTATGCCCGGCTGCCTTGAATTGTGCGATCAGTTCGCGGGCCAGCGTACGGATCTGGTCTTCGAGGAAGGCGATCTTCTTCGGGGCGAAGATCGGGTCCAGGAGACGGCGCCACTTGCGGTGGTCCTCCCCGTCGATTTCGAGCGGAATCAGCTTGCCTTCGTGGCCGAAGGAACCACCGCGGCCACCGGTACCGAGAATCCCCGGGTGTCGATTGATGGCCACGATGTCTTCGAGCCGATACAGCGTCACCACACCCTCGACCCGCTCGGCACGGACCTCGGCGGCCTTTTGGTGGTAGATCGGCTGCGGCTCGGCCATATCTTTGACCTGCAGAGTCAGCGGGGCAAAGCGGGGGTCGAATCGGGTGGCTTGCGTCATCGGTACCTCACTGTTGGACCAGGCACGGAGCGTTGACTTTACGTCGTAACGTGATGGATAGCACAGTACCATCTGCCGGTCGCCATCCGATACCGGCCGATGACGTTTCGATCCGCTCAGGTGGGCGCGATCGGCCTCGGAACACTTCCACGCAGCCGTGCGAGTCCTTCGACAAGCCAGGCAACTTGAGCTGAGGGCGATCCGGCAATCAACCGAATTATCTGCCAGAATGGTGGTGCTTTAGTGCGGGTGCACATCGTCAACCGACTCCGGCGCGATACCGGCATGTTCGATCAACCGTTCAGCACCGTGGCCGACAACTCCGCGGCATGAACGCCGGCCAGACCGCCGTTGCGTTTGGCGATTGGGTCCGGACGGCTGCAGTGATTACGGAGTCGCGCATAGATTCTCGTTCTCCTCGGCGTTGGTATAGCAAGGCCACGTATCGCAAGGTGCAGTGCGAGATCCACCGCCCGCGGCCTTAGCGCCGTCGCGCGCGAATCGGCGACAAAGCGCAGAGGCGCGACCTGCGGCCCCGGCAATTAGCCCAACAGTGCCCTCAATGTTCATTCGAGCCGCTCACAGAAGTTCACCGGGCTGCACTGGCAGTTGATGGCTAGAGGCATGGGCCCGAAACATTGTTGGAGGCCATCGTTGGGTCAAAACAGCTCCCCGCCTGCTGCGGTCGCCGTGGTGCCGGTCGCTTCGTAAGCCTTGACGACATTGCGCCCGACGGTCCACCGGTGCACCTCATCGGGGCCGTCGACGATGCGGCTCATTCTCGCCTCTGAGAGCCAGGCCGCCAACGGCAGGTCGTGGGTGTAGCCCAAGGACCCGTGTATCTGCAACGCCGTGTCGATCACCTCGATCAGCATGTTGGCGATATAGGTTTTGGCCATCGAGTTCTCGATGCGCAGGTCGTGCCCGTGCTCCATTTTGTAGGCCAGGTGCAGGATCATCAGTCGCGTGATGTAGAGCTTCTCGGCGCAATCGGCGAGCATCCACTGGATGCCTTGCCGATCGGCGACGCGCTTGCCGAAGGTGACACGCTCGCACGCACGTGCGGTGGCCATATCCAAGGCTGCCTGAGCTTTGGCCACGCTCCACATCCCGTGCCGGAGCCGGCCGTATCCGAGCCGATGCTGCCCCATCGCAAAGCCCTCGCCACGGCCGCCGAGAATGTTCTCGTCGGGGACCACTAGGTCGCGGATGCGGACTTCCGCGTGACCCATGGTCACCTCACCGTGGAAGGCCGGCACGTCGGTCTCTCCCATAACCGGAATGTTGCGGATGATCTCGAAGCCAGGATTGGGCAACTCGACGAGAAACGTCGTGTACTGGCGATGGCGCGGCGCGTCGGGATCGGTCTTCGCCATGACCAATGCCAGTTGTGAGATGGAAGCGGCGGAGGTGAACCACTTTTCGCCATTGAGAACCCAATCCGGCCCTCGCTGCACGGCCGCGGTCTGCATACCGGTTGCATCGGCACCGGCCGCACGCTCGGTCATCGCAAAACAGACCCGAATGTCACCGTTGACCAGCGGCTCCAGATAGCGCTTTTTCTGCTCGTCGGTTCCATGCTCGATCAGCGTGAGCATCGTCGCGTCCTGGGGGCCCATGCAGTTCATCGCCCAGGCACCCAGGTGACTGAAGGCGCGCCCGACCTCGACCTGCACGACCGCGTTCGCCAGATGACCGAGGCCCATTCCGCCGTATTCGACCGGAACGAACGGGCACCACAACCCGGCAGCGCGCGCTTCGGCCTGAAGCTCTTTAACGATTTCGAAGAAGGGCCGCGCGCCGACTTGAGGCTCGACTGGCAGCACAACGTCGTCGATGAATGCGGCGACACGCGTCCGCAGTTCACAAACCTCATGAGGCAACTCGAAGTTGATCATGTGTCATACCCTGCCATCATTGACACCCACTGTCAAGATTGCTATCTTCGGAGCGATGACCACCACCGCACACCTTGTCGACATTGGCCGGCTCGACGAGTGGATCGGCGACCGCCTCCCTGGCCGTGGTCAGCCGCTGACGGCTGAACGCATCGGGGCAAGCACCGGAATCGCCAATGCACTGTTCCGCGTAGCACGCGGCGACGACGCCTGGGTCCTGCGCCGCCCACCCGTGGTGAAGAATGACCCGAGCGCGTCAAACACCCACCGCGAGTGGCGCATTCTGCACGCCCTCGAAGGCACACCGGTTCCGCACCCGCAGCCCGTGCTGTACTGTGCTGACACCGACGTACTTGGTTCTGAATTCATGCTGATGGGCGTCGTCGACGGATTCACGCCCGGTTTCGACTTGCCCGAGCCGTTCGCCGGCGATCCCGAATTGCGGCACGACTTGGCCATGGCCTACGTGGACGGGCTCGTCCATCTCGCCGAAGTCGACTGGCGGGCAAGGGCTCTCGATGGGCTCGGGAAGCCGGAGGGATTCCTGGAGCGCCAGGTGCCGCGGTGGTTGGCTCAGCTCGACCGCTATCGCACACGCGACCTTCCCGAGCTGGACTTCCTTAGTGACTGGCTCACCGCCAACATACCCGCGATGAGCCCGGCAGCGATCATTCACGGCGACTACAGTCCGTTCAACGTCATGGTCAGCCCGCAACCGCCCGCTAGGCTCGCCGCAATCGTTGACTGGGACACCGGCACCATCGGTGATCCATTGCTCGACATCGGACATCTGCTGGCGCGCTGGACGGAGCCGGGTGAGGAACCCGTTATCACCCTCCAGGCTGGCGGCGCCGACGGCTATCCGACTCGCTCCCAAATGGCGACTCGTTATGCCGAGCGCACCGGACGTGATCTCTCGGCGCTGCCCTACTACGAGGCGCTGGCATTGTTCAAACTCGCCATCATCCTCGAAGGCTCGCACGCCCGGCAGGTCAAATCCGGCGTCGATGCCGACCGCACAGACATGGGCCCGCGAGTGATTCGATTGCTTCATGGCGCAGCGGAATTTGCGCGCGGGCAACGGCTATGACCGAACCGCTGACCGATCGGCGACGGCGCCTGCTACGCGCCGACATCGGCCGTACCGCTATCGCGTTGTTCGCTGAGCGCGGTTTTGACACGGTTACTGTAGGCGACATCAGCGCCGCCGCTGGAATCTCCGAACGGACCTTCTTTCGGTACTTCGCATCCAAGGACGAAGTACTGCTGGACTACGAACGTCATGTGTGGGAGCGACTGATCCACGCGCTGGCTTCGCGCCCGGCCGACGAGGGTCCGGTCACCGCGCTACGGCAAGCCTTTTTGGCCACCTCCCACGTCGAACCAGCAGACCGTCTACGCGTCGTGCAACTGGGCCGCATTCTTGCCCAGGCACCGGAGTTGAATGCCCGCAGCCGCGGCCAGCGCCTGGTCAACGACGACGAGCTCGTCGCGCTGGTGGCGGGACGTTTCCCCAAGGGACACAAGGAGTCAACGATGCACGCGCGCATCGTCGTAACGGCGATGAACGCCGTCGCCGCCGCAGAGTTCGGCGCTTGGGTCCAAGGCGGCGGGCGGGGCGACCCGGCCGAGCGAATCCGGGCGGCACTGTCCCTGCTCGAGCAGGGAATCGGCAAGTTCGACGGAGGAGGAGACAACCAGTGACCAATCTCTTCGATCTGACCGGACGCACTGCACTTGTCACCGGCGCCACCCGCGGCATCGGCCGGGCGATCTGCGCGCAGCTGGCATCGTCGGGGGCGGACATCGTGGTAGTCAGCCGCAATTCTGAGGCATGCGAAAAGACCTCAGCCGAGATCGCCGCCACTGGTCGGCGCGCATTCTCGTTGCCCGCCAACGTCAACCGATGGGCCGAATGTGACCGCCTGGTTGACGAAGCCTACGCGGCCGTTGGGCGCATCGACATATTGGTCAATAACGCGGGATCGTCAGTGCGTTACGACAGTGTCGATGCGATCAGCGAAGAGCTCTTCGACAAGACCATTGCGCTGAACCTGAAGGGACCGTTCCGACTGACCGCCGCCATCGGCACCCGGATGGCGGCCGACGGCGGCGGCACCGTGGTCAACATCAGCACTATCTCCGCACACATGGGGGCCTCGCACGCCATCGTGTACGCCGCCGCCAAGGCGGGCCTCAACAATCTCACCAAGTCGTTCGCCCGGGCCTTCGCACCCAAAGTACGGGTCAACGCGGTCATGCCTGGCGCCGTCGACACCGACGTCATGAAGGCATGGCCGCAGACCGAACGCGACTTCGCGGCCAGCACCGCGCTACTCGGCCGAGTCGGTCAGCCAGACGAAATCTCGGGCGCAGTACTGTACCTCGCCTCCGATGCGGCCACGTTCACCACCGGACAAGTACTCGCTGTCGACGGCGGGCATCTCTGAGGAAGCAACAGCCATGCAATTAGACGGACGGTGTGCGGTGGTGACCGGCGGCGGTCACGGAATCGGGCGAGCGCTAGCAGAAGAACTCGCCGCGCGGGGTGCAAGGGTCGTCGTCGCCGACCTCAACGGCGAACGCGCGCAGAAGATCGCCACCCGCGTCGGAGGCATCGCCGTGCGCAGCGACGTCGGCTCCCCTGACTCCATCACCGCCCTTGTCGCCCGTGCCGAAGACATCTTCGGGCCGGTCGCCGTGTTTTGCTCGAATGCAGGATTCAGCGACACCGGAGACGGGCTGACCGAGTCGCCCGAGGAAATCCGTCGAATCGTCGACGTAAACCTGCTCGCCCACGTCTGGGCTGCGCAGGAAGTGCTTCCCGGCATGTTGGAACGTGGCGAAGGCTGGCTCATTCAAACCATCTCGTCTGCGGCATTGATCACCGGACCATCCTTCATGGGCTATACCCTGAGTAAACACGGAGCCCTCGGGTTCGCCGAATGGCTGGCCCTGAACTATGCCCACCGAGGCATCCAGGTCACCTGCCTGTGCCCGAACGCCGTCAACACCGGAATGCTCGGCCGCAACGAGGACGACGAAAGCATCGGGGCGACACAAGATCTCATTGCCCTTGGCGACGTGGTCGAGCCTGAGGACTGCGCCAGGCTGACGCTTGACGCCGCCCAGGCCGGAAAGTTCTTAGCACTACCCCACCCCCGCGTCGGGGAGTCATTCCTGCGCAAAGCCACCGATTACGACGCATGGCTGCAACGCACCAACCAGCGGCTGCAGCGGATGAACACCGGCGGTCAATCCATTCGTTGAGAACTTCGCAGCGACGAATTGACCGTCTTTCGATCCTCGCGGACTGCCGGTAATTCAAGTCCACGCGAAGGTCGGCGCTGATGTCCTTCTCTCGATCGACGATCTGCAGATAGCCGTCGCGGAGGAATGCCGAAAGTCGCTGGTGTTAGCCATATTTCACAACGAGTCGCGGCCGCGGCAATAATTTGTGATGCTGCCTGCCTCGTACCACTGCTGTAATTGATGTTTGAGAACTTTGCCTGTGCTCGTCCGCGGCAGCGTCGCAGCGATCATCCACTCGACGGGCCGTTTGTAGCGGCTCAGCCGCTTCGCGACGAACGTGCTGAGGTCGTCTACGTCAACAGTCGCGCCGGCGGCGGGCAGCACCACAGCAACGACTCGCTCCCCCAGTCGGGTGTCGGGCACTCCGAAGACTGCCGCTTCGGCAACCGATGGGTGGGCCGTGATGACATGTTCGACCTCGGCGGGGTAGACATTTTCGCCTCCACGGATGATCACATCTCGAATCCTCCCGCGAAACGTCACGATGCCGTGGTCATCCATCGAACAGAGATCACCTGTGTGCATCCAACCGGCGTCATCGGTCGCAGGCTCAAGGGCACCGTCGTCCCTCAGGTAACCAGACATCGTGAGCGGGCCGCGGACACACAATTCGCCAACCATCCCTGTTGCCAGAAGTGAACCGTTGGGGTCGCAGATGTAGTAATCGCGGCCCGGCACACAGTGTCCAAGCGTCCGAAGTCGCAGTTCAATCGGGTCCGAGGGCGCGCTCGTCACCATGCCAGGGGCCTCACTTTGGCCATAACTCACCACGAACTTCACATTTAGACGACGCTCCATCTCCTCGATAAGCCCGGAGTCGACCGCTGTTGCACCAGTCATCACGATGCGCACGGACGCGAAGTCAGATGGCGAGACATCCGGCAGGGCGAGTATGTCGGCCAGCATGGTGGGCACTGATCCTATCGCCGCCGGCGCGAATTCACGGATCGCGCGCAAGGCACTGACGCTATCGAAGCGCTCGATGATTACGTACGTGCCAGCGACAGCCGAGGCCAACAGCAGACCAGTCACGCTGCCGCCGACATGATGCAAGGGCAGTGGATTCAGGAAAATGTCACCGGGCTGAAGCCCAACTGCATCGACAAACAGCCGCGCCGTATTCAGCACCGCTTGATGTGACAGGACAGCGGCCTTGGGTAGCCCGGTAGTGCCCGATGTGAACTGCACAAGAAACTCATCCGCCCCGGTACGCCCGCCGACGTACGATGTGGACTTCCACGACGCCGCGTCGTAGTCAGCGATGTCGTGCACCACCGGGCGGACTGAAATCGTCTCGGCGACGCGCCCGATCCTTTGTAGCACCTCGCGATCGCCGAAGCGCTTCGAAGCCAAGACGAGTCCCGCCCGCGAGAGCGAAAGCATGTGGGCAACTTCAGCGTCAGCTGATGACGGGCTGATTGGGACGACGGTCATTCGCGCGATCGCGCATCCGAACATCGCGACGATCCAGTCGACCGAATTCGGCGCGACGATAGCGGTCCGCGCACGCCGTGGATTCAGTTCAAGGAAGGTAGCGGCGGCCGCGCAGGCACGCGAATGCACCTCGGCCCATGACATGGTATGGGGCCCTGTCTCGTCGAGCCAGCGCAATGCCGGATCCTGGCCGCAGTCGCGGGCTAGGCGAGCGAGTGCCTGATCAATGGTTTCCTCGGACAGGGCGACCGAGTCGGTGGCACGCACGTACGACTGGCCAGGCTGTGGGAGCGCGCCGAGGGCAGGCCCTTTGGCGGCGCCTGCCGTCGTGGCCTCAGTCATTTGTCAGCTGCTTCTGCGTGGATTCCCAACCGCTCATGGCAAGGCCCACCGTAGCGAAGATTCGATAGGTCAAAGGATGGGTGACTGGGCGCTGCCACGCCTGATGCCCGACCTGCGGACATTGATCACCGGCCGCGGTAGGGCGATTCATCGACGACCTAGCTGAAACCTGGGAGGTGTACGCGTACTCCACGCGAGCAGATCGGCTTGCGCGAGACTGCAAATCTCAGGTCACCGCTCCGTGCTGACGGTGCGATTGGCCTTTGCGACGGCCCTCTCTGAGGTGATCCATTCATCGCGCGCCACCGCCAGCGCCACGGGGTCCGGCACCCTACCCGATTACAGTCACGCTCAGAACTCAAACTCGACGGTCGTGCCAAGTTCGGTTTGCTTGCCGACGGTTCCTTTGATACCCGTGCCGACATCGGTGAATCGCATAGCGCGATCGGAAGCCGTCGACACGACGAATTCCCCCTCCGCGGTGCGTATTTCCCACTCACCGGTGTTCACGACCGCGCCCACACCAGGGACACCAACAGCCAGGGCAGGGCCCAGCGGCACTAGCGGCTGCGCCGAAAAGCCCAGGTTTGGGGTCTCAGCGAGCGCATCGTGACGCGCCCAGATAATCTCGACATCGCTCAACAGCTCCGCGGTGTCGATCTCGAGCCCGCGCAACCCCTGGAGCGTCTCCGCGCACAGACCGAAATAAGCACGCGGACGCAGACTCCCGACGAAATGGGCGACGCGACGCGCATCCCACGAGAACTGCTCGGCCAGCGCGACGACCACGCCGATGCGTTTTAGCCCGGCAATGAGGGGAGTGAACCAAGGCCCTTCCCAATTCGGCAGGGTAATCTGCGCCAGGTCGCCCTTCTTTAGACCGGCTTCGCGCAGGAGTGCAGTCATCCACTCGATATCACGATCGACTTCATCCCATCCGATCTCGAAGTCGCGGAACTCGGTGCCGACCCGACACGAACCGATGCCATAGAGGCTGGCACGCGGAACCGTCACCGACGCCGCTGCCATGGTCGCTCTGCTCATAACTTGCCTCCCGCGCTTTCGTTCATTCCTTGACCACCCTGAGGAACTTCGCCACACTCGTCGAGTGCTTCATCAGCTCGTCAACGGCCATCAGCTCGGCTTCCACCTCGACATCGAGGGCGTTCTTGAGCGTGAGCACCGCGCGGCTATGCAGTTCGTCGATGTCGGCCGTGCGTTCGGGCGCATATCCGATCCGGATGCGCAGAGCACCCATTTCATCGGCGTACTTGACGATCTGGAAGATCGCGTCTGCACATTCGGGTAACGACTCTATGGGCGCCCAAATATCTGACAGGACAAAAGTCTTACCACCGATCCGGATCTGGTCACCAGCCCGGCCCATGACCCAGATTCGTGTATGGGTACAGCCACTGATGGCCGGCTCGCGGCTGACGCGTACGAGATCTTCGGAGCGGAATCGGATATAGGGGGCGGCGTCGTTGTCGAGGTCTGTCGCGATGAGTTCACCCGTCTCGCGCTCGCCCACCGGTACGCCTGTCACCGGATCAACGATCTCGGCCAGCACGGTATCTTCCTGCAGGAAGTAGCCATCGCGTTCATTGCCCTCCCATGCGCCACCTGTGTCGCCTGCGCTTGTCCACGTCACCAAGTGCACCCCCCACTCGTCGCGGACCTTGCGAGCGAGAGTCGCGCTCAGCGGCTGGCCTGCGAACGAGGCGCCTTTGAGTGATGAAAGCATGTCGCGAATGTCGTACTTCGCCTCGAGCGCCTCAAACTCCATGACGATCGGCATGAACAACTGAAGGTATGCGACCTGATGACGGTTGACGGCGTTCAGGACCCGCTCGCCCTCACCGATCCAGGTGTCGATGTACACCGGCACTAGGCCAAGCAGGCGGTAGTAATCGTCCCAGAACCCACGAAACGCCCCCGGCGCGACCAGCACGCGATCACCCGGCCGCAGCCCGAGCTGCCACAGCGCGCGGGTGGACGTCATGGGCAGCGGCGGTGCCGCATCCCAGATCTCGGGAAGGAATTCGGGCAACGACGTGGTGCCGGAAGTCGAGGTGATGGAGGACAGCTCCGCTCGATCCACGCATAGGATCCCGGCAAAGGGATCACCCGTGCGTTCGCGATACCCCCTGAGATCAGCTTTGCTGAACGTGGGGATCTTGGCGAAGAAGTCGTTTAGGGATCGGATGTCGCTCGGTTGCACGCCAGCGCCGCCCCAATGTTCGCGATAGAAACCGGACCGCTCCCACACATACGGCACAAGTTCGAGGATGCGCCGCTCCTGCCACGCATGGATCTCCTCGCGGCTTGCCGTCTCGATCCCGGGCTCATAGAAGTAGCGGCCCATGTCGTCGCCCGGGAACGACGCGTTGAACGGTGCCAGCGGGCTCTCGGTCGGACTCGCCACGATTCTCCTCGAGTTCGGCGTTAGTAATCAAGGTGCGCTGCTATCGCCGTAGCACCTACAGTACATCGTAACGTGATTGCGGACACGTTCTATACTGGTAGATAGTTTTGTACATTAAGGCCGCGTCCCGGGCCCTCGCCCCGCCCAGTCGCAGGAGTGGAGACCAATGCCAAGCATGACTCTCCCCGTCGGCTGCGGCCTTCGCTGTGAGGGCATGAGCCGGCGGTCGTTCTGGCGATTCGATAGGGGCACGGATGGATTTCGATGAGGTCGCGACCACCACACGGGCGGTACGCAAACGGCTCGATCTACATCGTGCCGTCGAGCCGGCTGTGCTCCATGAGTGCCTTCAGATCGCCCTGCAAGCTCCGACCGGAACGAACATCCAACTCTGGCGGTTCATAGTCGTGAACGACCCTGAAAAGCGGCGCGAGATCGCGAAATACTACCGCGAGGGTTGGCGCTCCGAGTACGAAAGCATTGACTCATTCGTTGACGGCCTGCCAACCGAGAGACAGGACCAACAACGCCGCGTGTACTCGTCTGCCGATTACCTGGCCGACCATCTGGCTGAGGTCCCCGTGTTGGTCATCGCGTGCCTGAAGGGTCGTTTGCAGCCCGGCGCTCCCATCTCGCAGTGGTCGGGGTACTTGGGCTCGGTGATCCCGGCGATCTGGTCACTTCAGCTGGCGTTGCGCAGCCGCGGCCTGGGATCCGTGTTCACCACTGTGCATCTGAAGTACGAGAACGAAGTCGCAGCACTACTCGACATACCCGACAATGTCGCCCAAGTCGCACTCTTGCCAGTCGCATACACCAAGGGCACATTCGCCCGCGCAAAGAACCGATCACCCAAGAAGGTGACTTCGTGGAATTCTTGGGGAAACCAACCGCCTTCAGATTTCTCCTGAGTTACCAGCGCGCACACTGGCCGCACGCACGAGGATCCCCATCGAGCTCCGGAGATGGACTGTCGCCGGTTCCCGTTGAATGGGGCTCGGCTGCGCATGTAGGAACCGCTGGTCGCGTTGGCCACCTCGCCGGTGATATTGCCCCCTTGCGGCCCAGCCAAGGACGCGATCGCCTCGCGACATCATCAGAAAGTGTCCATCGGTCGGTTAGCTTCCGGCCTCGAAAGCAATTCGGGATGGTCGTCAATCAATTTGGCGCCCCGAACCATTCCCATCGCGACGGTGGGCGGATACCGCGAGGCCCGCCCTCATGCGCGAGGCTACCTGTCAGCGTGTTGAGAGCACTTGCGACGTGCAGTGGCTTGTCCAATACCAGGACCCGCTGACGCCGTGACGAGCGCAACAGCGCCACGGAACTCGTTGCTCACACAGGTCTCCGTCATCCCCGGCCCAGGTGGTTGGCAAAAGCAGTCCACGTTGTCAACGACACCTGGGCGACCTCCTTTTGGAACGTGCCCACCACTGCCGCGCTTGTCGTGAGCAGGCGATCGTCATCCAGTCAGGAGCTCAAGTCCGTTGTCGCGCAGGAAGTGCTTACGCGCGGCGTCGCCCAATCCTTCTACCAGGTTGAACATTTCGCCCGGTTCACGCAGGCCTTCGGCATGGGGCCAGTCCGATCCCATCACAAGCGCGTCGGTTCCACCGAGTTGACTGGCGATGGCGACCGTATCGTCTTCAGGGTACGGAACAACACGAACGTGCTTCTTGAAGATCGCACTCGGACGCTCCGTCAACGGACCGCCCAGCCATTTGCCCAGCCGTGCCATCCCCCGACTCTTATCCATATGGCGGACAAAGTGTGGCACCCAAGCGGCACCGTACTCGCTGACCAACACCCGAATGTTGGGGAAGCGACCGAACAGGTTGTCAAAGATGAGTGCAGACAACGTATCGGTTATCGGCCGCTCGCCATACGTGTTCTGCCACTGCCACGCGGAGAACTGGAAAGGCGGGCCAACTTGCCAACCCCAATGCGAGGCCACATTCTCTTGATAGTGAAACTCGGTGATGTGGTAGCAGACAACGGCTTTCGCCTCGTTGATCCGGGACCAAAACGGATCGAAGTACGGGTCTCCCGGACTGCGGCCATACGCTGGGCCAGCGGGCAGAAGAATGAACTTCGCTCCCTGGTTAAGCACACGGTCTAGCTCGGCCACGGCCCTATCCAGGTCGCGCAGGGACAACACCGCCGTGGCGTACACGCTGTCCTTGTAGTGGAAGCCCCAATCCTCGTCGATCCACTTGTTGTAGGACGTGAGGTTGTCGTACAGCGGATCGATGCCGTCAAGGAACGCCTCGGCCATCAACGCCCAGCCGGGATAGAGAATCGTCTTCTCGATCTGCTGCTCAATGAGCTGGCGCAACCGCACATCCCTATCCAGGTACTCCGGCTGAATCGGCTCAAAAAACCGCTCCGCGTCAGAGGCGTTCCCTGATGCTCTCTGCCGGAGCATTTCGACGAGCGAGCCCGGGAGGTACGCCATATCGCTTTGCTCACGTTCCAAACCCGTGACAACCCGATCATTGGCCAACAACACCTGCTGACCGCTCGGAGTCTTGACCGGGTAGATCGAGGTGTCGAGCTTAGCCTTGGGCATGTGCCTTGTGAAGCAGTCATGCGGCTCGTAGAGATGTTGATCGTAATCAATTAACCTGTAAGGCAATTGGCCGATAGTGTTCTCGATCATGGTAGTCCTTCGATCTGGATGTAGCTGGTTGCTGGAGGGTGAAGCTTGGAGGCTGTGCGTTATCGCGAAAGTATCGATACTGCTGAAGCGCCCGGCGCGCCATAGAGATGCGTATAGCCGACCCTGGGATTGTTGGGAACCTGGCGCTCCCCGGCGCGACCCTGCAGCTGTAGCACGATCTCACGGATCTGCCGGAGACCCGATGCACCGACCGGTTCACCGTTGGCCATCAATCCGCCATCGGTATTGACTGGCAGACGCCCACCGATCTCAGTGACACCCTCGCTGATCCATTTCTCTTGCTCCCCGTCAACGCAGAACCCGTTCTCGGCCATATGGATCAGCTCCGAACCGGCGTCGGTGTCCTGTAGCTGCGCGACGTCGACATCGTCGGGCCCAATTCCCGCTTCGTCAAAGGCCGCCCGCGAGGCATAGACAGTCGGACTGTGGTCGGACTTCAGCGGCATCGACGGGCTCTGTACTTCGAACGCGCCGTCAGTCCGGGTTCGAAGTACCGACGACCTCACGAAAACTGGTGTATCCGTGTACTTCTTGGCGAGATCGCCGCGGCACACGACCACCGCGGCCGCCCCCTCATCGGGGCCGCAGTACATAAGCCGGGTGAGCGGATAGTTGACGACTTCGGAGGCCAGAATCTCTTCGGCCGACACCTGCTTACGCCGCCAAGCATCTGGATTGATCGCACCGTTAGCGAAGTTCTTGGCGGCGATACGTGCCAGAGACTCGACGGAGATGCCGTGTTCGTACATGTAGCGATTGATCTTGGTGCCAAAGAACTGCGTCGTCATGAACAGTCCGGTACGTCCATACCAGCTGGGCAGCCCGACTATTGATGGATCGGCGGCGAACGCGCCGCGCGGGTGCTTGTCCATGCCGATGGCCATGGCGATGTCGGCCTGCCCGTGACGCACTGCCTCGACAGCCATCTGCAGTGCCGTACCGCCGGTGGCGCATCCGTTGAACACCCCGCGAACCGGGATGCCCGTCAGCCCGAGCCAGCCGACCACTGCATCCGGGCTGGCTACCTCGAAGCTACCCACGTATGCGCGCTGGACGCCCGACCATGGAATACCTGCATCACCAAGGGCTTGCTGGGCCGCCTCTGCCCCCATTTGTAAGCAGAGTTTGTCTCCGTACCGGCCGAACGGGTGCAGCCCGACCCCAATAATCGCGACGTCAGTCATTAGAGTTCCCTTCCACCGGGGCAAATGCGAATGTCAGGACCTCAGTGCCGTCCGAACGGGTGGTGTACGGAACGATTCGCAGTTCCATTTCCTGGCCAATGCGCAGCTGCGAAGGGTCAGACACCGTGAATCGGGACTGCACAAAAAGCTGTCCATCCAACTCGACGTAGCCGATTGCAAATGGCTGGAATGTGTCAGCAGTGTCGTTACCGTCGTAGGGTGGCGACGGCGGCCGGAACTCTTGGGTCGTAAAC
Source organism: Mycobacterium paraseoulense (assembly GCF_010731655.1). Taxonomy (NCBI): domain Bacteria; kingdom Bacillati; phylum Actinomycetota; class Actinomycetes; order Mycobacteriales; family Mycobacteriaceae; genus Mycobacterium; species Mycobacterium paraseoulense. The sequence continues at coordinate 1,778,917 of NZ_AP022619.1, forward strand.
CCCCAGAGCTTTCCACGCCGATGCAGAAGGACGGTCGGGTCGCCCGGCCGCGCCGGAAACGAGACGACGCCGTCGCGCTCCGACCCAATAAGTTGCGGCTCATCCGAGGGCCAAGTGAAGAGACCCTCTGCCACGAGCTCAGTTTCAAACTCTGATGGCATCTCTGGTCAGACTCCCGCGGTTTTGGGGGTGAATTTGATCGGCAGGTGATTGGCCACACGCACCGAGACGTTGTCGAACCTGAGTTCCTTGGGGTCGGTGGTGAAATCGGGTGCGCGAGCGAGGAGTTCCTCGACTGCGATCCGGATCTCCAGTCGGGCCAAGTGCGATCCAAGGCACCTATGCGCACCGCTCGCGAACACAATGTGGTTCGTGCGGCCACGATCGAAGTCGACACGAAGAGGATCCTCGTGGAAGGTCGGATCGACGTTCGCCGCTGACCACAGCGTATGAATCGTCTCGCCGGCTTTCACGATGAGCCCGTCCCCGAGGTCGATGTCCTCACAGGGATACCGAAGCCCGGAGGGCACCGGAGACTCGTACCGCAAGATCTCCTCGGTCGCTGCGGGAATCAGCGAAGGATCAGCGACAAGTCGATCCCGCTCCTCGGGATGTTGTCCAAGCCAGGCGAATACGCACGACAGTGACGCTGTGACGGTATCCAGGCCCGCAAACATGAACAAGAAGAGGATCCGCAACAGAAGGTCATCTGTGACGGGTTCACCATCGACTTCCGTCCGGATCAAGTTGGAGATGACGTCGTTTCTACCTTCGAGATCCTGGCGACGCTCCGCGAGGAAAGTAACGAAGTACTGAAGCAGCTTGGTACCCGCCTCAAGCATGTTCACATTCATTTCCTCAAGGGTCTCCCCCTCCGGGTGGAGGACGCCGTCCTTGAACGAGATGAAAAAGTCAAGGTCCGACACCGGGGCGCCGACGAGGCGAAGGAACGTCAGTGACGGCAGTGGGACACAAAAGGCATCGTGCAGCTCGGCAAAGCCGTCTGCCGCGAACTGATCGAGGAGTTCGCCGGCCAGCGCGCGCACTGACTCGCCCAGCTCTGCCATTTTCTTGGGCGAGAACATGGGATCGAGTACACGACGCCACTTCCTGTGCTCTTCGCCGTCCACTTCCAGCGGAATCAACGGACTGCCGGTGGCGAACATGCGCTTCGGGGCAGCGCCCATTCCGAGGACGGCGGGATGGCGGTTGATCTTGACAATATCCTCGTGGCGATACAGCACGTGAACGCCATCCAGGTATTCGTGGCGGACGTCGCCGGCCTTCGCTGCGAAGTATTCTTGCGGCGAGGCCATGGACTTGACGTGGATCGTGATGGGCGACAACCGGGGATCATAGTCTTTGAATTGCGTCATCAGAACCTCGCTGACAGTCTCGAACCTACAGCCGGACAATTATGGTTTTTCAAGGTCACGGCCGCCTTTCGACGGCTGCTTCAGTAACACCTACGAACTCGACCATTACTCCCTGAGGGTCGCTGAAGAAGGATGCATCGATACCTTCCCTCGGGGTATCAGGCAGTGGCACCCACGCCGGGTCCGACGCCTCGATGTGGCTCGCGCGCGCTGCCTTCACCGCCGCCTCAATATCGTCAACTGCGAGCGCAATACGGAAAAGACCGCGAGCATTGGCGGTCCGTCCGGCATCGCGCTCAGATGACGATGTCGTCAGCTGAAGGGAGAAGTCAGCGCCGCCAGGCAGTCGCAACGCTTGAATCTCGACAGCCCGGCCGGGTCCTGCCGCGCTTTGCCACGTCGCGTTTCTGCGACCGCCTCTTGGCGTGAACCCGATGGTCTCGTAGAACGCCACTGATCTTCCGATATCATGAGTGTTGATACGCGCGTAGGAGAACTCAGGAGCTTCCACTGTTGGATCGGCGACCAACTCAACGTGGACACCGTCCGGATCCACAACGGTCGCTGCCACCAGTTGCTCACCATCGTTCCCCAGCAAACGCCTTGTGCGGGGCGATGATTGGAGCAATGGATGAGCGGTCGGAGCCAGGAATCCAATCGCTGCGATGCCGAGCGCTTCGTGATCGACCGCACCATAATCGACGGTCGGCGGGGTAAGCCACTCAACGATCTCAAGGGCAAGCGCACGCCTGCCGCCTCTGTGGTCGAATGCAAAACGTGCGTTGACCTCGGTTGGGTGGTCGAAGCCCATTCCACGCGTGTTCTCGATGCGCGACAACGTCTTCATGCCAACTCGCAAGCCGAGCTGCGACGTATACCAGTTCACCGACGCATCGGGTAAAGCGGTGTTGAGGTTTACATGGAGAAAGCGGGTCGCCTGCACCGCAACTTGCGCGTTGATCACGAATCACTCCGTGGGATCACGCCGACATACAGCACAAGTCCGTTCACCAGGTTCCCTCGATCAACTTCAAGGCGTTCTCCCTGAGAACCAACTTGATCGTCTGCTCAGACTGATTCTTGAGCAGAGGCACGAAGTCAGCGGGCTCGGCGAGTCCTTCCGCATGCGGATAGTCGGATCCCAAAAGCACAGCCTCTGCACCGATTTCAGCGATCAACACGTCAAGGTCGTCTTCGGGGAACGGCGTGATCCGCACGTGTTCCTTGAAGATGTCACTCGGCCGACCGGCGACACGTCCGCCAAGCCACGGGCCATTGCGGCCCATCCCCTTCTTCTTGTCCATCGTGTGAAGGAGGTACGGAACCCATGCGGAGCCGTTCTCGATGCTCATCACGCGCAACCCCGGGAACCTGCCAAACAGGTTGTGGAAGATCAGTGCGGCGACGGTATCCATGATCGGTCGTTCGACCATGAAGTTGCACCACTGGAATGCGGATGCGCGGTAAGCACTGGGATTGGCCGCTTCACCCCACGCAGCGGAGAACAACTCATTGTAACCAGCCTCACCCACGTGGAAGATCACCGAAACCTTGGCTTCCTCCAAGCGCGCCCAGACAGGATCGAAGTCTGGGTGGGCCGGCGAACGTCCCGCAACGGGACCTGGCTTCATCGACACGAAGCGTGCGCCGTGAGCCAGCGCCTCGTCGACCTGACGCACGGCCTCGTCGACATCGAGCAGCGACACCATGGCCGGGCAGTAGATCCGGTCCTGATAGGCGAAACCCCACGTCTCCCGAATCCAGCGATTCAAGGCATCCAGGTTTGCGTAAGTGGCCGCGGGGTTGTCCTTCACAAAGTGTTCGACAGTGACGCCAAGGGTCGGCAACATGACCGATGCCTGCACCCCTTGGTTGTTCATAACAGCGATGCGAGCATCGCGGTTCTGCCAGGAGGGATGCATCGGAGTGAATGCTGAGCTTCCTTCGAAATCAGGGTGCCGCGGCCCGACATTTTCATCATTGTCCGGCGGAATTTCGCGGTACCGAGACCGCAACATCTCGGCGAGAGCCCCCGGCTTCACCTGAATGTCCTCGAATGGCTCCTCCAGGTAGGTGAATCGCCTCCCTGCGATGAAGTACTGCTCCTCGCCGTCAACATCCTCAGAGTGGAAGATTAAGTCCTTCGCACCTGGATCGGCATACGTACTGAAGCAATCTCGTGGCTCGTAAAAGTGATTGTCGGCGTCAACCATTGCGAACCCAAGGCTCGCCGGGTCGGCGAGGATGCTGTCATTCATGTGACGTTTTCCCTCTCGTCAAGACAAACTTGGGCTGCCGCCAAGCACCACACTGAGGGCTGGCTGATTTCTAGTATGTCACATCAGCTTTACTACGTACAGTAGATTTGGTGAGCTCGTGGTTGCAATGTTCGGAGCCCGCCGCACGATTGCGATCGGCCTAGGCCTGACACCGCACGACGACGCGTCCGCTCACATCCCCCGCAAGGATGGCGTCCAGAGCGCCCTCGAGCTCTTCTAGCGCTATTTCAGGCGCGCTGATCGCGTCCAAGCGGGCGGGGCGTAGGTCCGTTGCGAGTCTGGCCCAGATATTGCGGCGCCGTTCGATGTCGAGTTGAACGGAGTCCATGCCCGCCAGCGTCACACCGCGCATGATGAAGGGAAACACCGTGGTGGGCAGGTTGAAGCCACCAGTCAGACCGCTCGCCAGAACGACACCACCCAGGTCCATCTCCGATAGCACATTGGCTAGGGTGGTGCCGCCGACACAATCCACAGCGCCCGCCCAACGTGGGCGACGCAGTGGTTTGTCGGCGTCGCGACCGAAGCGGTCTCGACCCAGCACTTCCACCGCTCCCAACTGACGTAGGAGAGCCTCGGAGCTGGCCTTTCCCGTCGTAGCGGTGACAGCGTATCCACGGTCCGCAAGGATGGCGACGGCGCAGCTTCCGACACCACCGCTCGCACCGGTGACGACCACGGGGCCAGAATCAGGCGTGATGCCATGTTCTTCCAGCGCCACAACCGATATCGCCGCGGTAAAGCCGGCCGTCCCGATCACCATCGCATCTCGCGGGCTTAGACCTTCCGGCAATGCGACGAGCCAATCAGCTGGAACCCTGGCTTGGCCTGCGTATCCCCCGTGACGAGCGGTGCCGATACCGTACCCGTGGGCCAAGACGAGGTCCCCCGCACGAAACCGATCGTCCGATGACTCGACCACTGCCCCGGCGAGGTCGATCCCGGGAATGAGCGGAGAGATAGCCGCCACCTGCCCATTCGGGATGGTCGCTAGGCCATCCTTGTAGTTGACGCTCGAATATTGGACGTCGATCAGGACGCCATCAGCCGGCAAGTCGTCCGCCGTCAGGCGCTCCAGCCTGCGCAGAACCCGGCCGCCCTCACGTGTAGCTGTGAGAGCGGAGAACGATTTAGTCATGGTCAGAGTCACTCCTCGCCGAGATGGGGGTTCGCCGAAGCGCCCGTCCACTGGTTCCTGGGGCCGCAAACCTAGACGCGCTCCTGGCCCCGAAATCTCCGGGGCGAAGGAACACTAACATGCTAGTAGCTGACTAGTATTACAGAATCCAATGCTTCAGTTCTCCACGAGCGAGTCGAACCGAGTTCCTGCCAGTTAGGAAGATTGATGCCGACCAAGAGCCTTGAGCGACAGCAGGACAACGGTTCCTGATGACCAAGTCCAGTGAGGAATCAAGGTCCAAGGGGCGGCGCCCCGCTCGCCTAATCGAGACGCTACCGCCTTCTGTTGTACGGAGACCCGGACGGCAGGTCCGGGCTGCCGTAGTGGCCTCCGACTACATCCGCACACTGATCTTCGACGGCATACTGCGCGCCGGTGACCAGCTCCCCATTGATCAAATCGCAGAGATCCTAGAGGTGAGTCGCCAACCGGTCCGCGACGCAGTCCTCGAGCTCGAACACGACGGATTAGTGGTAGCACAGGCTAAGAGCGGAACCTATGTGCAACCAGTGGATGCCGACCTCTTGCGCGAAGATGCCGAGCTCCACGGCCGCCTCCACGGCTATGCGCTCCGCCTCATAGTCGCGGCCAATTACAAGCCCGCGCTAGATCGCCTTCGAGCCGTTGACGAAGCTATGGCAAATGCCAACAGCCGCGACGACCTGGTGACGGCAGCGAACGATTACATGTACGTCCTCGACCAGGCTGGCCCCTATCGTCGACTTCGAGCTGTGCTGCACAGCATGAGCCGGTTCATTCCGCCGATGTATTTCGTCGAATCGGTCGAGGGCGCAGTGGAGTTGATCGAGGAGGCGAGGACCAGGGTGTTGCAGGTGGCTTTCGGCCGCGGCCCGTATGCGGCGGACCGCGCAGGCGACGCGCAGACCGCGATGTGGCGACAGTGCGGCGAGCTGTTGATTGCGCATCTCGACGCCAAGGGAGTGCTGGCCGCCGATCCTGAGAAACTAATATGTTAGATTCCTGAAGTCGTCTGCTTCTTCGTCTCGTCGGAGGCCTACATATGTGCCCCACTTTGCCAAGCGATCGTCAGCACTTCGATGTCGGAGAACGCAATTCGGAACAAACCGCATCGCCACTGCGCGGCAAGGTCGTAGCAATCACCGGGGGCAATGCGGGTATTGGATTGGCGCTGGCACGGGGTGTGGCGCAGGCCGGCGCGGACGTAGCGGTCCTCGCGCGACGACCAGAGGCCAACGAACGCGCGTGTGCGGAACTCGAGAGTTTTGGCGTCTCTGCTGCGTCATGGCAATGCGATGTCGCACTCGAAGATGATGTCGTCAACGCCTTCCAAGCAGTTGCTGAACGATTTGGCCGACTCGACAGTGTGTTCGCCAACGCCGGCATCTTCGCCCGAGCTCGTTTGATCGACACAAGCCTCGCTGAGTGGCGCCGTGTGCAATCCATCAACCTCGACGGGGTATTCCTCACGCTCCGCGAAGGGGCTCGCCATATGGTCGCATTCGGGAACGGTGGCGCTCTGGTCGCCGTCGGTTCGACGTCCATGACATTCGGGGCTCCCCGTTCGCCGAGTTACGCGGCGGCGAAGGCTGGCCTCGTGGGCTTGGTCCGCTCGGCGGCGATCGATCTCGCGGCTGACCGAATCCGAGTCAATGCCTTGGTTCCCGGATGGTCTGATACCGACATGCTCGATATGGGCAAGCAAAACGAGCGGTTCGTCAACGCCACGATTGCGCGCACGCCCGCTGGACGCTGGGGAACCGCCGGCGACTTCGCGGCGCCCGCAGTCTTTCTCGCCGATCCGACGTTGATCTTCCACACCGGCGATGCCGTCGTGGTCGACGGCGGCTACTCGGTGTTCTGATCTCACGTCTCCAGCGTCTGATCGTTGATGTATCCAACCAAGCTGCAGCACGAAAAGCCCCGTCAGCTACACCGAACGGCAGGCAATCGATGAACTACATGCCCGATGAAAGTGCAGAATCGCTTCGCGAGATCATTCATGCTTTCCTCGCCAAATTCTCTACCGAACAAGACGTTCGAAATCTGATGGGCACCAGCCCGGGATACGACGCGCCGGTCTGGCATCGCCTCTCGACAGAATTAGGTCTCACAGGACTCGCGATACCTGAGGAACACGGTGGAAGCGGTGCGGGTCCCGTGGAGGTGGGAATTGCATTTGAAGAGATGGGGCGGAAGCTCTTCTGTGCACCCTTCTTATCTACCGTTGGGCTGGTGGCCACGGCGATCGTCGAGTCCGGCAATTCCGAAGCCTGCAGGGATTTCCTACCTGCGATCGTGAGTGGCGATCGCACCGCCACTTTGGTTTGGGAGGGGCCGTCGCCCACCAAGTCTCAGTTGAGAATTCAGCACAAGGATGCCGGATGGACAGTGAGCGGTCGTGTCCCTGTCGCCGTCGAGGCAACCGCCGCGGATTTCGTACTGGTTGCGGGAGCTTCCGCTGATGGTCCTGTTGTCGGCGTCGTCGAGTCGACAGCGCCTGGCCTCGCTATCGAGTCACTGACGCCGCTCGATCAGACACGACCATTGGCTAGCGTGCAATTCAACGCGACGCCGGTGCGCCTCGTCTGCTCTGGTGACGACGCAATTCGATCGATGACCCGGACATACGACTTGGCGCTGCTCTACGTTGCGGCGGAGCAACTAGGTGCCTCGGCGCGGCAGCTGGAGTTGGCAGTCGAATATGCCAAAACCAGAACACAATTCGGCCGTGCAATTGGCTCATTCCAGGCGATCAAACACCGGTGCGCGGACATGCTGGTAGCCGTTGAGAGTGCGCGATCCGTTGTGTACCACGGACTGTGGATGGCCGCAAACTACGGCCCTGCGGACAGTAATCTGGTGTCGCAGTCAGCGAGTCTCGCGAAAGCTGTAGCCTCAGAGTGCTGCCGCATGGTTGCACTACAGACGCTCCAGATTCATGGCGGCATCGGGTTCACATGGGAGCACTCGGCCCACCTTTACGTAAAGCGGGCCAAGTCGACCCAGCTGCTGTTCGGCTCGCCCTCGTATCACCGTGCGCGGCTCGCAGGGCTGCTCGGTATTGGACATCCTGACCAGACGGAGCGGTCCATCGGAGCCGGCGATGGACAGACCCCGGTCATGGAGGATCAAACACAGGACCACACGGACACCGAAGCGCTCGCCCAGGCCGTCGCCGACTTCCTCGGCAAGTATCCCGTCCCCCACCCGGATGACCGCATGGGCGATCGGAAGATGCGTGAGGCCCGATTCGACGCCGGTTTGGCCCTCGTCAGCCTGCCGGAGGGACTAGGAGGTCGTAGCCTCGACCCGACCATGCAGCAGGTCGTCGATAACGCGTTTGCAGCGGCCGGCGCCGACGACCACGAGGGCCGCAATACCATCGGATTGGGAATGGCCCTCCCCACGATTGCAGAGCACGGAACAGCGGAACAGAAAGCCCGCTACCTGCGTCCCTGCTTCTCCGGAGAAGAGATTTGGTGTCAGCTCTTTTCCGAGCCCGGTGCCGGATCTGACCTGGCTTCCCTCTCCACAAGGGCAGTGCTCAACGGCGACGCGTACCTCGTCAACGGCCAGAAGGTCTGGACATCGTTGGGTCACGTCGCCTCCTGGGCGATCTTGTTGGCGCGCACTGACGTTGCAGCTCCGAAGCACAGGGGTCTGACCTATTTTCTGGTCGACATGCGGTCGCCGGGCGTCGAGGTCCGACCGCTACGGCAGATCACCGGAGAAGCCGAGTTCAACGAGGTCTACCTCACCGACGTACGCATTCCAGTCGCGAACGTTCTTGGTCGGGTCAACGACGGGTGGCGGGTTGCCATGACAACTCTCGCCAATGAGCGAGTGGCGCTCGGCGCGCGAATCGTCGAACGAGGCACCGGCCCGATCAGGCAGCTTCTGGACATCTACGGCTCAGCTCTGGCCAGAGAGGATGTCGGCGAGGAAGCGCTGGATAGGGTGATGCTCCTGTGGTCCCGCGCCGAAGCGGCGCGACTCACCAACATTCGCGCCAGTCGACCGCGCGACCAGGGTCCGGGGCCTGAGGGTTCTATCGCCAAGTTGCAAATGGCTGAGCTCAATCAGGCAATTTACGAGTGCTGTGTCGACCTCTGCGGATCTGACGGGCTGCAGATCGATGGATACGACTATGTGGCCCCGGAGTACGCGACGCCACAGGGTCGGGGTGATGTTCGCAAGGTGTGGTTGCGGTCTTTGGCCAACTCAATCGAGGGTGGAACCTCGGAGATCATGCGCAACATCCTCGGCGAGCGAATTCTCGGGCTGCCGCCTGAACCACGGCTGGACAAGAACACCGCGTGGATCGATTCCAATCGCAGCTGAGATTCGATTCGGTCACCCGACGCGGCCACCAATGCGACCCCCGGCACACTCATTCCGACGGAGATCGAACTGCGTCATACATCCGTCACGGCAGCTGCCCGCAGTTCGGGCTCGGCGAATATCAACTGAAGTCTGAGGCACTCCGGGCGACACGCTACTTGGACCCTCATCGAAGCAGAACTTCGCGATCGGAAAGGATGCCGGATGGACCTATCGGGCGTCGGCATATGGAGTACCCATCTGCGGTACGGCAATCCCGGCAAAGCTGCCGAAGCTGCCGCGGAGTTGGAGGATCTAGGCTTCACCGCCCTGTGGATTCCCGATATCGGTGGCGGTCCGATCCTCGACACAGCCGAACGGTTGTTGGCCTCAACCACGAAGGTCACAATCGCCACGGGAATCCTGAATCTGTGGCTGAATGACGCCGCCGATACGGCTGCTCGGTATGCGTCGGCAACCGAGGCTTATGGTGAAAGGCTCCTGCTCGGAATCGGCTGCAGCCACGCGCCCATCGTTGATGCCAAAGCGGCTGTCCGCTACAGCAAGCCGCTGAGTGCAACCAAGGCATTCCTCGACGCCATCGACGACGCACCACGACCCGTGCCCATAGAGAACCGGTTGCTCGCGGCGCTCGGCCCCAAGATGCTCGAACTGGCGGCCACCCGTGCCCGCGGCGCCCATCCCTACCTCGCCACCCCCGAGCACAGCGGCCAGGCCCGACAGACGCTCGGAGAAGGGCCTCTGCTGGCCCCCGAGCAGACGGTCATCTTTGCCAACGACCGAGCGCAGGCGCGGGCCATCGGCGCGGAGTGGCTGCGTACGTATGTCGTGCTCCCCAATTACGCCAACAACCTGGTGCGCTCCGGCTTCAGCGAGAACGACTTGTCGGAGATCAGCGACCGGTTGTTCGACGCTACCATCGCGTGGGGCGACGAAGATGCGATTGTGCAGCGGGTGAAAGACCATCGCTCAGCCGGAGCAGACCACGTCTGCATCCAGGTTCTGACCGCCGACCAACGCGAGTTCCCCCGCGAGCAATGGCGCCGCTTGGCCGCGGCGTTCGCGTAGGGTTCGCCATCCTACGGCCGCTCGCCCGCCGTGTCCGAGGATTGACACCAAGCTAAACGCTGAGCCCACCTCGGCCGGTGACCCATATGGGTTGATCTCGCTTCAGGTCGGCACGAAGGTCGGGCTTGCGAATCTTCCCGGCCGGCGTGCGCGGAAAGTCACCTCGGATTTCGCGAATGTCCTCTGGCCACTTGTATTTCGCGACTCCCAATTGAGCGAGATGAGCACGCAGTTGCTCAACGGTCGGCACGGCTAGACCCGGGGCGGTCCGAATGACAGCCACCGCTCGTTCTCCGGTTCGAGGGTGCGGCTCCGCAACGATCGCGACCTCAGCCACGTTCGGCATGGAGATCATCACTGATTCGATTTCCGCGGCGCTGATGTTCATTCCAGCACGAATGACAATGTCCTTCTTGCGGTCGAGGATCTGCAGATATCCGTCGTCGTCGAGAACGCCTATGTCGCCGGTACGAAACCAGCCATCCAGGAAGGCGTCAGCGTTGAGCGCGGGGTTTGTGTACCCACTGAAGAGTTCGGGCCCACGGCTCAACACCTCGCCCGGCCGTCCATGCGGCTGACCTGTGCCTGCATCGGTCACGATACGAACCTCAACGCCCGCGCAAAGGCGTCCGTCGGTGCGAATGCGCCGCGCAAGCGGATCCCTCGGCGTGCACATGGAGATCGTGATGTGCTCGGTGCATCCGTAAGCGCGGACTGCCACAATTCCGAGCTCTGATGCCCTCAATATGAGTTCAGGTGGCACCGAGGCGCCGCCAAGGAAACTCAGGTCGATCAATGACCGATGGCTGTCCGTACAAGACGGGTGGTCGAGAAGCGACGACAGGAACAACGGTACTCCGCTACCAGCCGAGACACGTTCCTCTTCCATGATTTTCAGGACATCACTGGCATCCCAGTAGTCGAGCAGGTGGATGTCATGCCCCGCGAATGCCGGCGCCAAAACCGACAAGAGCATCCCGGTGACGTGCGCAATCGGGGACGTACTGGCAAGCGGTCGCTTGCGGAACGCGGTAAACGGCCCGATATGCGAACTGACTTCGGCGCACAGCGCCCGATGGCTCAGAATGACGCCCTTCGGCTTATCGGTTGACCCCGACGTCCAGCCGATTACCGCAGGTGCCGCGGCATCGACCGCGGCGATCCCTACCTCGGCTGGTCCCGATGTCAGCGCTGTGAACGGCACGACGCCTGCGGGGCATGACGAGTCACCCACTGCTACAACGCTCTCCAGCGCAGGACTCCGGCCGCAAAGCTCGCCAAGTGTCTCGAAGTCGAACGGTGCATCACGCCAGTTCGTGACAAAGAGCGCCTTCGCCCGAGATTCGCGTACCACCAGTGAAAGGTCGCGGCACCCGGCGGAGGCGGCGATCGGTACGAGGACTGCTCCCAACATCGCCAACCCGTAGAACGCTGCGGCGGCCTCGACACTATTGGGTAGCTGGAAGGCAACTGCGTCACCGGGTCGGATGCCTCGGCGCTTGAGCCCGCCGGCGATGAGTTGTCCTAGGCTGGCGACATCGTTGAGCTTGCCCGACCATGGGCGCGTGCGCGAGTGCAATCGAAATGTGCTCACGGCGGATCGCTCTAGGCTCTCCGCAACGAGAGTGGGCAGGGTCTTGCCGTCCCACCAGCCTTCGGACCGATAACGTGCAGCCAGGTCCGGATCTACATCAATAGTGGGCCAATCCATAACGCTCCCTAGAGGCTTGCAGTCGTCCGAGCGCAGACGCACACGGAGCCAGGCAAGGTGGCAGCGCTTCTGTCACAGGCGTTCGCATCGAAGTCGTAGAGATTCCCTAAGATCTTCCCCGGCCTCACACCTACGCAATTAACCCGCGGCCGTCGGCGCGCCGACCAGATTACTTGAGGCCCTTCGGAGTACGCCGTCGTCATTCCCCGCTCCTGGTCGTGTCCGATGATGCGAACACGGTCGATCTCCCGCGACCCTTTGCGCAAAGGCACTCTGCTCTGCCTTACAGTGTAAGGCGCATCGCTTATTGGAGCTCGGTGCACTTCAGAAGGAAGACGACAAATGACCGGAACCTCAGGCTGACATGCGCGAAGAGGCCGAGGAGCCCCGATGGACTTGAACTTGCGGGGCCACCGCGCACTCGTCACCGGAAGCAACTCGGATGTCGCCGGGCGGACGCCAATGCAATCTCAGGACAGTTACCGTGGTGCACGCTGACACAGTCGTTGACGTTCCAGAAGGTGCGCCAGCTCGCCGAATTCGGGTATGCGTCGCGCCCGGCATGGCGCTCGACTTTACGCCGTACGATGGTATCGCAGTTATCGGGCTTCACAGTCGGCGATGAAGGGGTGGCACCGTGGCGGATTCAGTCGAAGTTTGCGAATCCACCGTTCACGATATCGCGCCGCTGCTGGTGTCAGACGACAATCGTGTCCGCACATTGACTTTGAATCGGCCCCAAGCGCTCAACGCATTCACCGAAGCGCTCTACGACACTATGACGGTGGCGCTACGAGCCGCCGCGGACGACGATGCCGTGGCAGTGGTACTGGTAACAGGCGCCGGTCGGGCGTTCAGCGCGGGAAATGACCTGGGTGAAATGCAGGCACGGTTCACCGACCCCGCCTTTCGCAGCGGCGTTCAAGGTTTCGAAGGCATGATCAATGCCCTGACCGAGTTCCCCAAGCCGCTGATCTGCGTGGTCAACGGCATAGGTGTCGGTGTCGGAACGACGATTCTGGGCTACGCCGACTTGGTCTTCATGTCGTCGACCGCGCGGCTGCAATGCCCCTTCACCAAGTTGGGCGTTGCGCCAGAGGCCGCGTCGTCGTATCTGATGCCTCGCCTGGTAGGCCGGCAGAACGCGGCTTGGCTACTGATGTCCTCCGAGTGGATCGGCGCCGACGAAGCGCGCCAGATGGGTTTGGTCTGGAAGGTATGCGCGCCAGACGACCTAAGCTCCGTGGCGAATCGGCACGCAACTATCCTTGCTAGCAAACCGATTCCGAGCCTGGTCGCCGCCAAGCGGACCATCGCCGCACCCGACCGGCCGCATATCAAACAAGCCAGTGTCTACGAGAATGCCGAGTTCCGGGAACTGCTCGGTGGCCCAGCCAATGCTGCAGCACTTGCCGCGTTTGCGCAGCGACCGCACTGTGACTAGGCAAGGTGCCGCGTCAGCCTCGACGGCTCGCGTTGACGGCATTTGTGGTACGTCGCGAAGCCGGCTTGGCTGCGAGCTTGGCGCGGAGGCCTTCAATAATGACGTCGACACCCCAGTCGAAGAAGTCACTCCCCCGCAGGCTCGGCAAATAAGGAAGCAGTGAAGCCAGCGTGTCGTCAAGATCAGGGACTTGCTCCCCAAAATTCGCAACGTCAAACTGCCCCAACACCTGATATCTGCCGAATAGGTAGGTGTGGATCATTGCGTAAGACTGAAAGTTCTCGGCCCCCTTGAAACCGGCGCTGACCAGAATCTCCAAGATGCCATTCAGCACCCGTTGGTCGGTAACGCTCATTCTGTCGAGCAAGATCGACGCGATTCCTGGATAGCGGTGAACGTGGTAATCAATGCTCTTGATCACGGCGCGAAGGCGCTCATCCCACGGCCCGGAGTCCGCCGGAGGCAACTGGACTCTCGACAGCAGCTTGCGGGCGACCAGGTCGAGCAACTCGTTCTTGTCCGCAACGTACCAATACGGCGCCATCGCGGAACGGCCCAGTTCGCGCGACAGCCTACGCATTGACAGCGCTTCTAGCCCCTCGGCCTGAACGACCGAAAGCGCGGCATCGACGATCTGCTCTTCCGTCAACGTCGGCGGCTTCCCCAATCGAGAGGAGCCAGCTACCGACTTTGAGGATCTCTTGGCTGCGGGAATGCGAACTCCACCTCCTCTAACTGACGTCCGGTTGATGCTAACGGAGGGTGAAGCGCGATTCCGTCCGCCACACTGATCACCCGCGATACTGGACTGGCGCGAGGCAAATATTGCACTGCTCTGTCGCAGACGGTTGGCAAGGAGCCGATGTTTGACCGCGTTAACAGCACGGGGCCCAATCGGAAGATCGGGTGCGCCGGCTCGCCGTCCCCTATCGTGAAGCTGACGCGAATGTCTCCTTCCGGACGGCACGAATGGTTTGCGTTATCATCCCTCGCTCGGTTCCAGGCTGCCCTTACTTTGTGATGTGATCTGTACCGCGATCGGCGCGCGGCAACAGCAGGCTTTGCCTGTGCATAGGCAATATGGGCGACGCATTGTGCGGTGACGGTCATCACGTTACGGTGTAAGGTAAGAAACACTTCGACACCGAGCGGTGCATTGCGGAAGGAAGGGAACCAGATGACCGGGACCTCATACGAAGGCCGACTGTTCATTGATGGCGAGTTTCGAGAAGCCAAGTCCGGCAAGCGTTATGACGTCATCAACCCCGCTGACGAATCTATCGTTGGCTCAGCTGCTGATGCAGGCCCCGAGGACGTTTACGATGCGGTCACGGCCGCGCGCAGGGTTGCAGACGAAACAAGCTGGGGAACAGACCACAAGTTCCGCAGGCATTGCCTCGAGCAGTTCCAGGCAGCGTTGCGCAGCGATGTCGATGGTTTCCGGAAATTGGTCACCGCCGAGGCGGGCCTCGGAACTGCGCTCATCGGCAGCCACGTCGACGCGATGATCGACGGGATGGACTTCTGGAACGATCTCACAACGTCGTTCCCGTGGGAAGAAGACCTCGGAAGCTTTGAGTTCTTGGGCATGCCGAGCGACCGACGCGTCTGCTATGAGCCCCATGGGGTCGTTGGCGCGATCACGCCTTGGAATGCTCCGTTCATGACCGCGATCTGGAAGGTGACTCATGCCATGGCCACGGGCAACACCGTGGTACTCAAGAGCGCGCCGGACACCCCGCTCACCGCGGCGAAGATGGCACAGGTCATGGCTGAGGCTACCGATACCCCCGCGGGCGTCTTCAACGCGATCAGCTCAGAAGACAAGGCCATCGCCGGCGACGCGATGACCGGTGATCCTCGGGTCGACCTCTTTCATTTCACCGGATCTCCCGGCGTTGGCCAGCGCATTCAGGAGCGTGCGGCACTCGGCATCCGCAAAGTTGTCCTGGAGCTCGGCGGCAAGTCCGGAAACATCCTGCTCCCTGACGCGGACCTCGACATGGCATGCGGCCTGAGTGTGACCATGTGCATGGCCAACAGCGGCCAGGGGTGCGCACTGCCGACACGCATGATCGTGCACGCCGACATCTATGACGAGGTGTTGCAGCGCCTGGAGGCGACGATTGGCGTGCTTCCGTTCGGCGACCCCACCGAGCCGACCACCGTCGTCGGCCCGATCATCCGCGCCGAACAACTGGAACGTATTGAAGGGCTCGTGAACCGCGCCAGGGACGCCGGAGCGCGGGTGGTGTGCGGCGGCAAGCGAGCGGACTTTGGCGGCAAAGGCTTCTGGTACGAGCCGACTCTCCTCGCCGACGTCGACGAGAACGCCGAGATCGCTCAGAACGAGGTATTCGGACCGGTGCTGATCGTGATCCGCTACGACGGCAACGACGACGAGGCGGTACGCATCGCGAACAACACGCGTTACGGCTTGTCGGCATACGTGCAATCGCGAGACGAGGAGCGTGCCTGGCGCGTAGCTCATCGGCTACGGGCCGGAACGGTGAACATTAACAACTCCTTCTACCTGAGTCCCGATGCGCCGTTTAGTGGATGGGGCATCAGCGGCGTGGGCTCCGAGCATGGCGTCGCCGGGTTCCGCGAGTATCTGCGAATCAAAACCATTGCCAGTCCTACGAAGTGAGTGATTTCGACTACATCATCGTCGGTGCTGGGTCCGCAGGCCCGGTACTTGCCAACTCGTTTGCCGGAGGATCCCCGGTGAGCGGGTACCGCCGATCGAGGCTGACGACATGTCTACGCCGTCGCACCCACATGGCCTCCTACACGAAACCCGAGTCCGTGGAGTTTCTTGATGCTTTGCAGCGAGAAGCCGGTCAGACCGGCCACGAGGTCTTCGACGAGATGTTCGGCCGCGGCGGCGTCGACATCGGCACTTAAGGAGGGCCTGTGCGACAAGTCATTCATCCAGCATCCGGCGAATAATTCGACTAGAAGGACGGATTCGCCAAATCTCCGCTTCCGAGGCCGCCGGAGCCCCGCCCTCGCCGCGGCAAGACACCCAACCTGACCGAGGACGAGGTCGTGGCCGCCGCGCTCGCGATCAATTCGTACCGGAGGGTTGGAAGCGTTGTCGAGGCGGCGGTTGTCCCGCGAGCTCGGCCGCTCGGCGATGGCGGCGTACTGGTATATCAATGATAAGCAGGAGCTGCTCGAGCTGTTTGCGCGAAGATTTTTTTGTCAGAGGTCGCTGTTCGGTCGCGCAGGCACTCACGGTGGCCACGGTAGTCAACGCCACGGAGGGCCTCCAGCCTTCGATGCGGACAACGGATTCCTGTTCGACGGCCATACCAGGTGGCAGTATATTCCGTTCAATTGTTTTAACTAGTCGGCGATGAATTCAGAGTGCAGACGGTGGCACATGGCGACAGGAGCGACCGGTGAGCGACTTCGACTACATCGTGGTGGGTGCGGGTTCGGCCGGTTGTGTACTGGCCGATCGGCTCAGCGCCGACCCAGCCAATCGCGTGCTGGTCCTCGAAGCGGGCGGCAAGGACACCAACCCTCTGGTGCGCAACTCGTGAGCCCTACCGCGTCCGATAGCGCGGAATCTCGAACCGAGAGCGCGGACCGGTACTTCTACGAGCCCGAGATCGAGACCGCAAGCCGAGGCGAGATCAGCGACTGGCAGGAACGTCGCGTACTCGAGCTGATCCCCTACCTGTGGGAGCGGTCCGGCTTTTATCGTGACCTGTGGTCCGCGGCGGGCGTCACTCCGGACGACATCACCTCGCTCGATGACTTCTATGCCAAAATTCCGATGTTCCGCAAGGCCGATCTCAAGGCCTACCGGGAGCGCACAGGCGATCCCTTCGCAGACGTCCTTTGCGTGGACCCCACTGAGCTGACATCGATTGGCTCGACCTCGGGCACCACCTCGCTGCCTGAATTTTCTTCCCGAAATCTGGGATGCGACTTGGCCCATGCCCATCTCCTCGGCGAAGGCGCTGTGGGAGATGGGATTGCGACCCGGAGACCGCGCATTGGTTGCCGCTGGGTCCTTCCGCGGGTACTGGGACCAGTACTACCACTTGCTGGGAATCACGCCGGTCTATATCGACGGTTGGATCGGCGAGGGCGAGCGCATTCTCAACGCCATCAAGCGCCACCAAGTCCACTACTTCCAGATGATCATGTCCACGTTGATGGAGTTCGAGGCGCTCGAGGCCAAGTACGACATACGAGACATGCTCTCGTCGTTGAAAGGTGCCGCGTTCGCCGGCCAGCCGATGAGCGCGACGTTGGCACGCAAAGTGCGCGAGGAGTGGGGCGTCAAGCTGTTCATCTGGACGAGTGCGGGCGACACCGGAGCCGCTTGGCAAGATATCGAATGCGACGGTTACTTCCTGCAGGAGGACACTATCCTGTCCGAGGTCGTCGACCCGGTGACCGGCGGGCCGGTCTGCGACGGTGAAGCCGGTGAGCTCGTTGCGACCGACCTGGACAACAACGCGGCGCCCTACGTCCGATTCCGCTCCGAAGATCTGGTGAGAGTCACGCGCCAGCCCGCGGACAGCGGCCGCACCCACACCCGAATCTGGGTGCTCGGCCGGGCCGGCGACGAGATTCGAATCGGTGGGAAGTCGTTCGTGGTCAATGACATCTGGGGTCTCGTGGAATCCCTGCCCGAGTGCGGCGACGCGCTGTTCCAGATCATCAAGTACGCGCCCGAAATGGACGAGTTGCGGATCAGGATCGGCTACACACCGGAGAAGACCGCCGATCTCGCTGAGCTGCAGTCCCGCGCGACCGTCATTCTGGAGGAAGAACTGGGCGTGAAGTCCGTCGTCGAACTCATGACGGTTGACGCCATCCTGAAGACATCGTCGAGTGTCGCGAAGTTCCCGCGCACGGTGAAGGCATGAGAGGTCAGCGATGAGCAGAGCGACAATGGCCGCGGCGTCCGCGGCGCCACCTCGATCCGACCTGTACGGCATCGGGTCGTGCAAGGTAGGCACTGAGATCCACGACTTCGAAACCGGCTGGCGCCCTGGCCATCGGGGTCCCCCGGGTTGGCGCGGTGGTTAATTCTGCCGAGTGGAACGTCGAGACCGTCGACGGAAGCAGTTCGTGGGTCGACCGCAGCCGAACGTCGGGCACGATTTGTCGAGGTGGAGATCGACGTTCCGTGGGCGCGCGGGTAAACGGGTCGACTTGGGCACGGTGGTCGAGTTCGACCTTTGATCAGCGGCGGGAGCCCAAACGCCAGGCCGGTGATCCGACCGGTGCTGGACCCCCACCGCCGGATCGCCCAATCAGTTACGTGGGATCTGCTCGAGGAAAGCCATCATCTCCGGTGCGTACCAGATGTGTTCTATGTAGTGGCCCAATGTGTTTCGGTGGTCGGTGTAGAAGTAGCGAACCAAACCGCCTGCAGACGAGCCCGCCATGGCGATCGGAATGCCAAGCCGTCGCGCATCGCCCTCAGCAGACTCCAGTTCGTCGGCATCACCGAACAATTGGGCGACATGGTGAAACCGGACTCCGGAGCCGTCATCGGGTAGCGCTGCTCGGTAGATGGCATCGTCTCCGCTCAGCGGTTCGATGAGTTCCAGTTGCATCGGGCCTACGTATGCAAGCGCGATGTTGTTGTGACAGCTGCGTCCCGGTGCGGTTTCCACTTCCATCCCGGGCATGGGCATCCAGTTCGCGACACCGTAGTCAGCGCCGAAACGGCGCATGGCTTCATCTAAATCCGTTGTCACATAGGCTATTTGCAAGAATCTCCGAAAGGGTGCGAACGTTGGGAACGTCGCTGCTGGTGACGATTCGGTCATTGCCCTTTACCTCATATCTCGGTCGATGAGTGATCTTCACCAGCGGCGGCGCAGTTGCGCTCCGGTTCGACGAAGCCGCAATGCTTCTGCACGCGCTGCGTGGGTGACTTTGGGGGTGTCTGCCGGTAGGTGGGTCGAGAGTTCCGAGAGCGCAACCTTTTTGACCGTCGGTACCGGGTGGGAACTGCACCGGTACCACCGGCCGATCATCATGCCCCGCAAACCACCGCCGGTGTCCAGCCAGTTCGGGACGCCTGGGTCCTGCGGGCAGAGCACCGCGCGGAACTTGCCGTCGGAGCTGAGCTGTGCCTGAAATCCGTTGATGCTGCTGTGCCGGTGCAGGATATCGACCTGGTTCCACAAAGCGTCGATCACCTGGACATTCCAGTAGGTGTGCTCGTCGGGCAGGTCCGTCTCGAGTACCAGCGCCTCACCGGGCTCCAGGTCGTAGAGGCATTCCCAATACGCCTGCGGCCAGTCTTCGCCGTTGCCAAGTCCGTCGAATGACTGCAGATGGACGTGTTCTGCGTCCTGGCGTGCGCGTAACGCGCTCATATAGCCCAGGCATACCCGGGACAACCCACGCACATACTGGCCGAACAACGCACGCAGTCGATTATCGACTTCGACGGCGCTCATCGGCGGTCGCAGGTAGTCGATGTCGAGGCGTTCAATGGCCAGTCGACCATCCACCTCATTGACCCAGTCGTACGAGAATTGCCGCACGATCACCAATTGCGTCGACGGGTTGAGGTACCGCCAGTCGCCCCCGTAACCCTCCGGACGCTCGGCGCTCAGGATCACCTCGAAGTTTCCATCGGCATCGAGGGCCAAGGCATCGGCGTCGTAGTTGTCATAGCCCGGTCCGGGTGGCTCGGACATACCGAAGAGGTTCGCCCCGGTGGCGAAGCCCATCACAGGTACCGTTCCGCGGCGGCCGGTGATGCGGTAAACGCCAGCGCCGTCAATCGCCGAATAGTGGTATACAGCGTCAGGATTGGGCTGGGCTAAGAACGCCGAGTTCTCGAACGGCACAAAATCCGGGTAGTTCGGATCGGCGACGAAGTATAAGAAGTACCCCTGGGACAGGCTCATGGCGAACTGGCGATATAGCGCCGCCCGCAGCTGCTCGTCGCCACTGTCCCACAGCTGTGATTCCACCTCCACCGCGTCCTTGGCGAGGTCGAGATACTCGTCCCAGTCGGCTAGGCCCACGGATTCACCATGACCTTGCACTGGTCACTGCCGCTGCGCAGCTCCTCGAAGCGGGTGGGCAGCTCGTCGTAGTTCCAGGTGTCACTGATCATCGACCGTGGTTCGACGTGTCCCGCATCGAACGAGTCGGCGACAACCTGGAATTCGCCCACGGAGTAAATGTTCGATCCCTGGATGCGCACCTGCTTGAACATGGCCTGCGCCGGGAAGATGGTATCGGGCACCATGCAGTTGCCCAGCACGATGACAGTGCCTCGGGGGCGCACGATATTGATCGCCATGGCCAATACTCCTGGCACGCCTGCGCATTCGAAGATCACGTCGGGCGGGCCGCCGAGACCTTCGGTGACAGCCGCGTCGAGGTTCTCGTCGGTCAGCGCGAACGTGTCGGCGCCCATCTCGATGGCGTACGGTTCGCCTCGCCTGGACCGGGCGGCGACCACGATTTTGCCGGCGCCCAGGCGCTTGGCCCAGTATGTCGAAGCGATCCCGATCGGACCCGCGCCGATCACTAGCACCTTGGCTCCCGGGCTCAGCTGCGCCAGTGTCGCGCCGTGCAAGCCCACGGCCATTGGCTCCACCAGCGCACCGTCCTCCAGCGACATCGAGGCGGGCAGCCTAATGGCGGCAGTGGCCTTGGCAATCGCGTACTGACCGTAGCCGCCCGCCGATCCAATAAATCCGGCGCTACACACCGCCGGGTCACCGGCCTTGCAGCTCGCGCAGTTGCCGCAGCCTGTCACTGGCAGGGCCGCGACGATATCGCCTTCGTTGAAGCCGTCGGTGTCGGCTCCTTTGGCGACAACTTCGCCGGCGAACTCGTGACCGAGAACCATGCCCTCGGGAAACGTCTCACCCTCACCCGACGTCATGTGCAGGTCCGTTCCGCAGATTCCGCACCGGCCGATCTCGAGGACCAGTCGGCCGGCCTCGGGTACCGGATCCGGCATCGTTTCGATGGTCAGCGGTTTACCAACGCCATTGAAGACGGGAGCCTTCATCGTTTCTCCTTACAGCGCGTAGGTGGTGATGTAGTCGGCGAACCGCTCACGCAGCGCGGCAGCGGACAGTCCGTAACGTGCGGGATCTGCGTCGGCGCCCCGGCGACGTTCCTCCGGCTGCTCGTAGAGCCACGTGCGCATAGTGGTCTCGACATCTGCAGGCAAACTCAGGCCGAGCTTGGAATAGACGCTGTCGATGGTGGCGATTGGATCAGCCCGGAAGTCAGCGTGCCGCACGTCGTGGAAGTTGTCTGGGTGACGCCGCCGAGCCCGCTCGGTGCGATCGACCGCCGACCGCCACTTGTCGACCTCGGGGGGACCGATCTCCTCGGGGCGGACGTTCTCGCCGAGGTACATCGACTGCGGCATCTCCAGCACTCGGCACACCGAGGGCATCGCTTTGGCCGGATCGCGGTGGGTCTGGACCACGAGCGCATCTGGGAAGAGCGCCAACAGGTCGTCGATGCCCCAGATGTGGCCGGGGTTCTTAAGCAGCCAGCGGCGGTCCTGATCGTCGAGGCCGATCAGTCGCAAGACGTCTGCGTAGCGCTGGTAGGACGTGGTCTCGCTTTCTTCGCGCCACCAGTGCAGGTAGGCAGGAACCGCAAGCTGCGAGGGAAAGGTGTTGCTGACAAAGTCCTGCTGCAACACCTCGAGGCACTCATCGACGCTGTCGGCGGTCATCTCGTGGGCGTCGGCAAAGCCGGGCATGGCCGCCAAAAATTCCTCCAGCCCGGCAACGCAAGCGTTGAATTCGGCTTTCTGCGACCAGTTTTGGCGCGGTGGTCGAGGCATTGGAGTAATGGCCAACCAGCGTTCGACGCCTTGGAATTGCGGGTCGAGTGCCAGCAGCTTGTGCAGCGCGGTGGTGCCGGTGCGTGGAATCCCAGTGATCACCAGCGGACGTTCGATCCGCACGTCTCGGTACCCGGGGTTGCGGCGCCAACCTTCCTGGGTGTAGAGGCGACGGACCAGGACCCCGGTGAGCATTCCGAACAGAGCTTCTCGGCGGGGGCCTGCCACACGTCCGTCCTGATCGAGCGCGGTCAGCAGCTGATGCAAGCCTTCGTGGTAGGTCGGAGGGCCGAAATCATCGAGCCCAGCGGCCGCCGCTGCCGCTTGATGCAGCGGTTCGAAGGCTTCGGTGAACTTCTCGGGAACGGCCATGCCTCACTCCGTATGGTCGGCGGACGGCTGAATTCGTCGCAGAGAGACTGTGGCGCAGGACCAGGTGCACCCTGGTTTGTGATGAGCACCACTCACTAAAGAGGACAATAAGGTACCTTTTTTCAGTCGTCAAGCGTGCGGCCGGTCACTCGGACTGTGTCCGGCCACCCTGGTAGAACAGCTAAGTGAGGTTGACAGCGGCGAGGCTGGCCAGGGCGATCGAAGACGGCATCGTCGCGCGCGGCTGGCCCGTCGGTGAAGTGATCGGCTCCGAGGAACAGCTCCTGGTGCACTATGGCGTCGGGCGCAATGTGTTGCGTGAAGCGATGCGGATCTTGGAGACCCACGGGGTGGCGCGGCGCCGCCAAGGTCCGGGTGGCGGCTTGGTCGTCGTGGCGCCAGACGCGGAGGGGGTCGTCGAATCGGCACGAATGTTTTTGAACTATCGGCACACCCGGCTCAGTCACCTGTACGACACGTGGATCGCACTGGAGTCGCTCGCCTTGACGACGGTGGCGCAGATGGACCGGCGGCCGCTCGACGGACTACGGGACGTCATCACACGCACCCGACAGTGGGATGAACAGACTGGAGCGCTGACCGCAGGACGTCCGAACGTACACGTCGAAATCGCCCGGATGACGGGCAACCCGATGCTTGAGCTCTGTCTGGCAACACTTTTCGCGATCGCGACCGATGCGGGCGCGCGGCGCATGCCCGCGCCCGCGGCCGCCCGAATGCGGGCGGTGGACGTCGCTCTGGTCGATGCACTGGACCGCGGAGACGCCGAAGAAGCCCAGCAGCATCTGCGGCGGCTGGTCGAGATGCTGGCGCAGTACAACCAAGGGGACGACCCCAGAGTCGGCGCGCGCGGGTAAGGCGGCACTGCTACGTGATGCAGGGGAAGCCGGATTGAGGAAGCGGTCAGCTGCCCCGCGGCCGACTGCCCGCATGAACACGGCTCCGCAGTTGGGGTAAGCGGCTGTCAATGGATGCAGGTCTTAAAATCGCTAAATCAACTAGACGTTGAGCGGTGGATACGCCGCAGTTACCGGTCCGGCCGATTTGGCAGAAGAGCCTGAACATCCACTACCTGGGCGCGGGATCGTCACTAATCGCGCGCCTGATGTGGTCGGAGCCCCCGCGGATAGCTAACGGGATTAGTGAGTTTCGCATTCGATTTGATCGGCAGCCGTTGGCTCCGCACGTCCAGTACATAAATCTCTAAATGATTGACTAGTTTCCGAAGCCTCGGTTAACGTGAGGAACATCCCATCCCGCACGCATGGTAGGAATCACGATGCATGTCAAGGTTGAGAAGGGTGCCGCCTGGCTGGGACTGGCCATGCTGGGAGCATTCTTCGTAATTTTCTGGGGCATCGCCGGGCTGATACCGCCAATGGACCCCGGCGCGAGCGCCGAACAAATCGCCAAGGTCTACTCCGAGCACCACCTTCGCCTCAGCATCGGCCTGACAATGATGATCCTCCTGGCGTTTCTCTTCGCGCCCTTCTTTGCGCTGCTGTCAAGGCAGGTTCGACGCATCGAGGGCTACTGGGGCGTCATGTCGCTCACTCAGATCTTGCTCAGCGCGACGTTCCCTTTCGGGTTCGCGCTTTGTTCGATCTTTGCCGTCGCCGCCGCATACCGCCCCGGACGCCATCCCGACGTTACCCAGGCGCTCAATGACATCTTCTGGTTCATGTTCGTCGGGCTCGTTGGTCCGCTCATCACCCAGGTGGTGATTCTTGCCTTCGCCGTGTTCATCGACAAACGCGACGTGCCAAGCTTTCCGCGTTGGTTCGGATACTTCAACATCTGGTACGCGGTGCTCGGGATACCTAGCTGCGCCATCTTTCTGTTCAAGAACGGACCGCTGGCTTGGAACGGGATATTCGCGTTCTGGATCCCGTTGACGGTGTTCTCTATCTGGATGGTCGTCGTGACGGTGATGCTCGTCAAAGCAGTGGATGTCGAAGCCGCCGAACGCACGGCGCGCGCCGCAGAGCGGGCCCGGGAACCCGCCGCGTGAGCCAGACGGCAATTGGCCCCGGCGCCAAGGCGGGCGGGGTCGCGCCGCTTGCGGCCAGAAAGCGTGATCGTCGCATCCCGGGTGAAGAAGGCACTTGGGTCTTCCTGTTCGGCGACATGCTCGTGTTCGGAGTATTTTTCGCGAGCTTTATGTACGAACGCAGCCGAGCGCCGGAAACGTTCGACGAATCACGCCAGACCCTGAGCATCACCATCGGCCTGATCAACACGCTTGTCCTGTTGACAAGCTCGCTGTTCGTCGTGACGGCGATCCGGGCGATCCGCTCATCGGAGAGATTCACCGCCAGGTTGCTGTTGGTCGGGGCGACTATGTGCGGACTGGCGTTCGTCGGGCTCAAAGCGGTCGAATACACCATGAAGGTCAGCGAGGGTCACACACCGGGCCAGAACAACTTTTACCTTTACTACTTCATCTTGACCGGATTGCACCTGTTCCACGTTTTGATCGGCATCACCGTTCTGCTGCTCTTGCTGGCGCAAGCGGGCCGGACCGATTTCGGCACAAAGAGAATGGCCATGGTTGAAGGCGGCGCGTGCTTCTGGCATCTCGTCGACCTGCTGTGGATAGTGCTGTTCCCGCTTCTCTACCTGGTGAGCTGACGATGCCGCTTTCACTCCTGCGCGCCCGTTCCACGCCAGTGTGGCTGGCCCTCATCCTCGTTACGATTCTGTCGTGGATGCTCGGTGCCAAACACGAGACCGGCTCGGCCATTGCAATTTTGGTTCTCGGCCTCGCCATAGTCAAGGTTCGGTTCATCGGACTCGACTTTATGGAGCTGCGGGAAGCGCCGCTCATCCTGCGTGTGATGTTCGAGGGCTATTGCGTCGTCCTGTGGCTGGTCTTGTCCGGCATGTACCTGTGGTTGTGATCAGCGTGACAGGATCGACACCGCCGACGCGCCCGGTGCGCCGTAGAGGTGGGTGTAGCCCACCCGCGGATCGTTGGGCACCTGACGCTGGCCGGCCCGGCCCTGGAGTTGAAGCACGATCTCGTAGACCTGGCGAAGGCCCGATGCGCCGATGGGCTCGCCGTTGGCGATCAGCCCCCCATCCGTGTTGACGGGCAGGCGACCGCCGATCTCGGTGTCACCCTCGGAGATCCACTTCTCCTGCTCACCGTCGGCGCAAAAGCCGTTCTCGGCCATGTGAATCAGCTCCGATCCGGCGTCGGTGTCCTGCAGCTGCGCAACGTCGACGTCCTCGGGGCCGATTTCTGCCCTCTCATATGCTGCGCGCGACGCATCCACCGTGGGACTGGGGGCGGAGTCGAGCGGTAACGATGGGCTCTGCAATTCGAAGGCGCCCTCGCGACGGGTACGAAGTTCCGCGGCACGTACGTAGACCGGCGCGGAAGTGAACTCGTGTGCGATATCGGCACGGCACAGGACCAGCGCCGCGGCACCTTCGTCGGGGTTGCAATACATGTACTGCGTCAGTGGGTAATTCACCACCGGGGAATTCAGGATCTCCTCCACGGAGATCGCCTTGCGCCGCCATGCCTGGGGATTGATCGCCCCGTTGGAGAGGTTCTTAGCCGCGATACGCGCAAGCGACTCAACGGAGATCCCATGGTCGTGCATGTACTTGTTGATCTTGGTACCGAAGAAGTGCGTGGTGAGGAACAGGCCCGTCTGGCCATACCAGCTGGGCAGTCCCACCACCGACGGATCGGCGGCGAACGCTCCGCGCGGATGCTTGTCGAAGCCGATCGCCATCGCGACATCGGCCTCGCCGTGCCGGATCGCCTGCTCCGCCATCTGCAGCGACGTCCCGCCGGTCGCGCACCCGTTGAACACTCCACGCACGGGAATGCCCGTCAGGCCAAGCCAACTCACGATGGCATCGGGGTTGGACACCTCGTAGCTTCCTGCGTACGCCGCCCGGACACGAGTCCAGTCGGTGCCCGCATCTTCGAGGGCCAGCTTAGCCGCTTCCGCGCCCATCTCCAATGCGAGCTTGTCGCCGTAGCGGCCGAACGGATGTAAGCCCACACCGACGATTGCCACGTCCGTCACGGTCATTCCCCTTCCACGGGAGCGAATGCGTAAGTCAGTACTTCGGTCCCGTCGGGCCGCGTGGTGTATGGGACGACTACCAGTTCCATCGGCTGGCCGATGGACAGTTTCGCCGGGTCGGACTCGGTGAACCGAGCCTGGATGAGCAGCTGTCCGGGCAGTTCGACGTACCCGAGCGCATAAGGCTGAAATGTCTCCGCCGTGTCGTTGCCGTCGTACGGGGGAGCCGGAGGCCGGAACTGCTGGGTGGTGAACCCCCATAACGTGCCACGGCGCTTGAGCAGAACCTGCGCCTCCCCGGGCTTGGCCGGAAAGGTCAAACGGCCGTCGTGTTCAGAGGCGATCAGCTGCGGCTCATCCGATGGCCATGTGAACAGGCCCTCCGCGACCGGCTGTTGATTCGCACCCAACGTTGCTCCCATCATTACCGCTTCACCGCGCCCGAAGCGCAACGAAGCGCCAAGTTTATTATCTAAATAATTTAGCTACGGATGTCGGCAGACGTCAACCCGGCGTCAACCGCCCGGCGGTCCCGTCATGCCAGGACCAAACTCCATGCGGCAAGCCGATCCCACAGCATCTTCCTTGTGGATGCGAAGTTGTGCATGTGGGCCATCCGCGGGCTAACGAAGATCGTTACGTCAGACGAATTCTCGTACGCTGCGGGCTCTCGGTGCGGCGCCGGCAGAACATCGCGTTCGCCCGCACCGACGAACACCGGGCAGTCGATCTCCGCCGCATCCTCGGCAACGTAGCCGGGCGACAGCATCGCGATAGCACAACTGGGTAGCGTGGCACTCCCGAACGGCGGCGCCTCGGTCCGCAATGGATAGCCATGGCGGGTGTCGGCCTCCAAGATGTCGGCGGGAATGTCCGACCAGAAGAACGGATAGAGGAAGTCCGGGATGCGCGCAGCCGTGTCGGCCACGGACTGCGTGTGAGGATCGGCATCGCGTCGGCTGTCGCCGACCCGTTCAGCGACCTCGGCGGATACCGACTGCTCCGGGAAGGGTAGGACGGTGCGTACCGCGCTGAAGCCGAGCACAGCTATGGCGTCGTAAGCGCGGTGGCGAGCGGCCATGATGATCGTGATTGCGCCACCCATCGACTGGCCGACTCCGATGCGCCGCGCGATGCGAAACGGCGGATATCCCGCGACGGCGTGCCCGGATTCGAGTAGCTCCGCAATCCGCTTCACCGCGGCGTGGTTCGCCGCGGCAATGTCCTCGGCACGCAGATCGCCACACACCGCTGGGGTGCTCTGCCCCACCCCGAGGTGGTCGATCGCGACCAGGACCAGCCCACGCGACGCGTGGTGCTCGGCCTGGGAGTAGCCGCGATGTCCCGGAAAGTGCATGTCGTAGTAGCCGCGGCTGTATCCGCCGCCCGGCAGTGCGAACAGGACTGCGGCGCCATCGGCGACCGAATCCGCCGGCGGTAGGTACACGGTGGCCGCCACCGTCAGCCGACGGTCGATCTCGCAACTGCCGGACACATCCACGGCGAGATCATGCCGGATCGCGTTCGTGGTTGCGGTCTTTGGCATATTCGCACTCCCTGGTCTCCGGGTTACGTGTTGGCTCTGCGAAGTCTCGCATGGCCGGGCCGGGAGCGTTATTGATCTAAACAATCTATCTGACAAAACGACCTGCAACGGCTGTGCTTGACATCACGTTACAGCGTAAGATTTAGTTGCCGAAGGCGTAACCCTGAGCGCGGCGAACCTTGACGCGCGCGACCATCCGTTCCGCCGCGTGGAACGCGATCTCCGCGTAGATCCGAATAGAAAGGACTGCTCAGATGCCCGATGACTACGAGGGCCGACTCTTCATCGACGGAGAGTTCAGGGAAGCCCGCTCGGGAGAGCGCTATGACGTCTTTAACCCGGCCGACGAGTCCGTCGTCGGTACGGCTGCCGACGCGTCGGCAGACGACGTGGACGACGCGATCACCGCGGCGCGCCGAGCCGCCGACGAAACCGACTGGGGGACCAACCACGAGTTCCGGCGGCGCTGCCTCGAGCAGCTGCAACTCGGCCTGCGCAAGGAGAGTCAGGAACTCCGCGACGTCGTGACCGCCGAGGCCGGCGTGGTGAGCTCGGTGATCTACACGCACGTCGACTTCTGGATCGACGGCATGGATTACTTCAACGACCTCTGCACGTCCTTTCCGTGGGAAGAGGATCTACCGCCTTATGAGGTGATGGGCATGCCCAGCGCCCACCGGGTGCGGTACGAGCCGTACGGAGTCGTCGGCGCCATCACGCCGTGGAACGCACCGTTCATGACCGGCATCTGGAAGATGCACCACGCATTGGCCACGGGTAACACGGTCGTCCTGAAGAGCGCGCCCGACACGCCACTCACCGCAGCGCTGCTCGCCAAGATCGCCGCAGAGACCACCGACATTCCGGCCGGCGTGATCAACACGCTCAGCGGCGCGGACAAGAGCCTCGTCGGTGACGCGATGACGGCCGACCAACGCATCGACCTCTACCACTTCACCGGCTCGGCCGCCGTCGGCCAGCGCATCACCGAGCGGGCCGCCAACGGCATCCGCCACACCGTACTCGAACTCGGCGGCAAGTCCGCGAACATCGTCCTGCCCGACGCCAACCTCGACATGGCCTGCGGTATGGGCGTGGCGATGTGCATGTCCAGCAGTGGTCAGGGCTGTGCCCTCGGGACCAGGCTGGTGGTGCACGCCGACATCTACGACGAAGTGCTTGAGCGCCTCACCGGCCAGGTCGGCAGCCTTCCATGGGGTGACCCCAAGGACCCCGCCAACGTGGTGGGTCCGATCATCCGCCTGGAGCAGTTGGAGCGCATGGAGGGTCTGGTGAACCGCGCCGTCGAGGCGGGTGCGCGCCTGCTGTGCGGCGGAAAGCGCGGCGACCGCAACGGCAAGGGCTTCTGGTACGAGCCGACAGTGCTGGCCGACGTCGACGAGAAACTCCGAGATCGCGCAGACGGAGGTCTTCGGCCCGGTTCTCAGCGTCATCCGCTACGAGGGCGACGACGACGAACCTGTGCGGATCGCCAACAATTCACGGTACGGCCTATCGGGATACGTGCAATCCGGCGACGAGGAGCGCGCATGGGCGGTAGCCCGCAAGCTCAGGGCCGGAACGGTGAACATCAACAACTCGTTCTATCTCGCTCCGGATGCACCCTTCGGTGGCTATGGCATCAGCGGCGACGGCGTCGAGCACGGTATCGCGGGATTCCGCGATTACCTTCGCATCAAGACCATTGCCAGCCCGGTTCACTGACCTTATCTGCGAGGGAAGCACTGCAATGCGGCTGCAAGACAAGGTAATTGCGATCACCGGCTCGGGTTCGGGACTGGGTCGCGAAGCCGCGCTGCTGTTCTCGGCCGAGGGCGCGCAGATCGTCACCAGCGACGTGGTAACCGGCAGGGCACAGCGGGTGGCGCAGGAGGTCATCGACGCCGGGGGCCAGGCAGTGTGGATCGACGCCGACGTGCGGGTCGAGGCGGACATGGAGCGTCTCGTCGCGACGACGGTCGAACGGTTCGGTCGGGTGGACGTGATGTGGGGCAATGCCGGGATCCCGGAGCCGGGGTTTGGCATGACGCCGTTGGCCGAGTCCGAACTCGTCGACTGGAACAACATCTTCGCGGTGAATGTGACCGGCATTTATCTCGCCTGGAAGCACGCGGCGAAGTGGATGATCGCCAACGGCCGAACCGGCACGCTTCTGGCGACCACCTCGGCCGCGGCGTTCACCGCGTACCCGGGATTCCCCATGTACGCGGCGTCAAAAGCGGCGGCGAATGGGCTGGTACGCGCTGCCGCGTTTGAGTTCGGGAAGTTCGGTATACGGGCTATCGGGTTCGCCCCGACGCACGGCATGTCCGTGAACTTCGCGTTGCCCCCGCATGCCGAGGTGCTCGGAAAGTCCTACGAGGAGATGTCGCCCTGGGATCCGGACAAGCGTGCGATGCCGCTTCGACTCAACCGCCCGCCAACGCTGCGGGACAACGCGAACGTGGCGCTCTTCCTCGCATCGGACGAGTCGGAGTACATGTCGGGACAGACCTTGCACTCGGCCGACGGCGGCCAATTCGCCCGCACGTCGATCATCTTCCCGACCGATACCGGGGCATCCGGCGACATCACGGCGGGCGCGATCCCCGACGACGTTCGCGAGCGGATCGACCGCTGAAAGCCTGACGATGGTGGCCCGCCGATCGTGATGTCGGCGGGCCATTTCGTCGTCAGCCGGTGTGCAGCATGAGGCCCTGAGCGTTGAAGAAGAACCCGCCCGCGGTGATCAGTGCACGCTTGGCGCCGTTGACCTGCCGCTCCCCCGCCCGACCCTGAAGCTGATGGACGGCTTCACGGATGTGACCGGACCCCTGCGTGGCGCCCTCTGAAAGCGAACCGCCGTGCGGGTTGACCGGAATCCGCCCATTGATGAGAACCCGGCCCTCGTCCGGCATCCAGTGCCGGCGCAGGAACGGCCCCGCCTCGCCTGGCCCGCACCACCCCGCGTTTTCGATCCAGTTCAGCGCGATCGGCGAGAAACCGTCGTACGGGAAGTAGACATCGATGTCGTCGATCCAGAAGTCGCCCTTGGCCTTTAGGGTTTCGATGACCACGGGTTGACCGTTCGCCCGCAGGCTCGCGGTCTGGTCCTCCTCGTTCGGCGAAACCTGCCCCAGCACAGCTGCATTGATGAGGACCGGCGGCAGCGGTAAGTCACGGGCGCGCTCGGTGGTGGTCACGATGAATGCGTCGGCGCCATCGACGGCGACGTCCATGTCGTACAGGCACAATGGGTCGCGGATCATTCGGGCATTGAGGTAGTCGTCCATCGACATCGGTTCACGCATCGCGGCGGCCGGGTTACGCATGGCATTAGCTCGGGCGTTGAGCGCAACGATGCCGAAATCTTGCCGCTTCGTGTGAAATTCGTAGATGTAGCGCGATGCCCACGCCGTGTAGCCGGCAGCCGCGGCGACCGTATCGGGCCCCGGGTGGGGATCCGAGAGTCCGGGCGTAGCGATACGTCGAAACGGATCCTTCAGCGCTCCGGCGGTGTTCCACGCGGCACGATAGGCCGCGTGATACACCAGCACCGTGTCACACAAACCGGCGTGGACGGCGGCCGCCGCCGTCGCAACGTGATCCACCATCGGGATGAAGGGGTTTCCGAACCACGTCAGCCGCGGCAAGCCGAGTGCCGATTGCAGTTCGCGTGCCGCGGGCCAGCTTCCGCATAGCCCGTCGATGTCGTTCTTCCCTAAACCGCACTGGCGGATCGCTGCGATCGCGGCCTCCGCGGCCAGCGAGGTCTGACTGCGTCCGGAATTCTTCGCGACGAATCCGGTGGTCGCTGCACCGGCAATTGCCACGTTGTCCTTCAGGGCGTTCCTCACGAGGCCGCCCCGCTCAATTCGAAGACCGGAACCGGCATGCCGGCACGTTCGATCCAACCCAGCCGCACCCGCTCGCCGATGCGAATGGCGTCGTTCTCCGCTCCTAACACGGTCGCGGTGAATCGCAACCCCGGCTGCTCGTCCAGTTCTACGGTCACGACCGGGTAGGGCGTCGAGTAGTCGACACCGGGGGCAGGCGGACCCTGGCGCAGGAAGATCGCCATGTAGATGGTGCCATCGCCGGAAACCGGTGCCGACTCGACGTCGAACGACCAGCACTGCGGGCACACGGGTTTGGGTGGGGACTGCCAGCGCTGGCAGGAGCGGCACTTGCCCAGCAAAAGTCGATGATCCAGGCGACCGCGATAATGGTCCGCGTTGTCGTGTGTGATCGGTTGGCCGGGAAAGCGTTTGACCAGATCCTCGTCACTGACCGACATGATGCGCTCCTATCCGAAGCCGATAGATGGATTGACGTTAGAGCGGAATGTCCTGCACCGACCAAGAATGAACGTTATTGGCGTAGAACGAATCCAGATACCCACTCGAGCGATCACTTCTGCCTCAGGCTCTTCTCCGGCTCGAGGGAGACATCCACCGGGGAGTCGATCGTTTGACTCAAGCTGATCACTCTTTTCGATGGTGTAAGCCATTCGGCGGTGAAGTGGGGTGGAAGGACCCTGTCGTCGAACTCTCGACTATACGCCGTAATGTGGCGCCGCCCAACCTCTTGCCAGACGGCGGTCACCAAGGCAAGCTTGCCCGTCAATCTCTTGTTCACGGGATGCCTTTCGTTGCGGTCCGCAATTCCTCAGGCCGCTGCGGGGATGAGTTCGGCAACGGCGTCGAGCATCGGCTCTATGGTGTCGACAGTGAACAGCGGCATTCCGACGATCAACCGATCGGCCCCGAGGTCGCGAACCCGCTCGACTGTCGCCCGCTTCACTCGACGCTTGGTCTTGTAAGTGTCCGTGTCGACGTCAAGCCAGAAGCCGCGAGAGTCCATGAAGGTCAGCTGAAGCGAGGCCGGATCGCGGCCGGCTTCTGCGAACCGGCTGCGCAGCTTCGCGATGGACACATCGGCTGTATCGAGCGCTTGCTCGATGCTGGGCAGCCAACCGTCACAGTGGTCGACCAACTGCTCGAAGGCACGTGCGGTTGCACGGCAGCCCAGCAGAATCGGCGGGCCCGGCGCCTGTACCGGCTTCGGGTATGACCAGCACTCGGCGAACTGAATGTGCTTGCCCCCGAACGTAAAACGATCATGTGTCCAGAGTCCGCGCACCGCCGCGAGGACCTCCCCGAAACGGCTCATCCGATACCTCGGATCGATCCCGTGATCGCGCAGCTCCGTCTCGTTCCAGCCGTAACCCACTCCCCACTCGAAGCGCCCGCCGCACAAGACATCAAGGCTGGCGACGGTCTTGGCAAGGTGAAGTGGATCGCCTTGACCTGGCAAAGCGATGCCGGTACCGAGCCGGATAACCCTGGTCCGCGCAGCGATCGCGGCCAACACGACGTAAGGATCCGGGATCCGGCGGTAGAACTCAGGCATTTGGCGAACGAATGCGTGGTCTTCACCGACCGGCAGATGACTGTGCTCACCGAACCAGATCGACTCGATGCCACGCTCCTCTGCCATCACCGCCAGACGGACACAGTCGCGCGGGTCGTCCCATGCCGTCGCCATCAGACCTATTTGCACTACCCGCTCCTCCTCAACGGCAGCCTTCGACTCCGAGCTGATCGGTGCGCAGTCAACGCAAGTCCTCGGCCGACGCGTCCTGCTCGGCGAGCCAGGCGCGGTGTCGGGCGAAATGGCCGACGTCTCGCGCGATCCAGATGCCTGTAGCCGTCGCGAGGACGGCCTCACTCGGCAACAGCACCAATTCGCCCGAAATGAACCACTTTTGCCCGTCGATCTTGTCGATCCACGCGCGCGCTTGCAGCGGGCGCTCGATGGGCACCGGCTTCTTGAAGTTGACCGTGAGTGTCGCGGTGACCGTCAGCTGGTTGTGAGCGATTGGGACGTGGCCCAATATCTCGTCCATCACGGAAGCGGTCCATCCGCCGTGGGCCACGTTCGGCCCACCTTCGTGATCGGGTGGGCACGCGAGGTTCGACGTGAGAACGTCGTCGGTACGCAGTTCCTCCTGCGTTACGCCGAGCCGGCACTCACCGGTCCGCATGCATGCCCCGCAGAGAGCGACTCCGCCTTCCGTGCGAGGCATCGCCTGGAAGTCGGCGCCGACCCACGACCCCAGATCGGACTCCCATGCGGTGTCGCTCATTTGCATCCCTTCCACCCGGGCCTTGTCATGTGACCGTACACCGTACAGTCATACCCGTGACGCCGGCCGGGAACCAGCTGATCCGAATCACTTCTTGGGGCGCGCAGCTCGCGGTTTGCGCCCGGGGGCGGCGCCGCGCGGTGCGGCCAGACGGGCACGTAGTCCCTCGATGATGGTGTCGACCCCGTAGCTGAAGAAGTCCCGGCCGTGCAACCCGGCGAGGTGCGGTCTGAGCTCGACGATGGTGTCCTCCAAGTCGGGTGGGTCGAGGTCGTCCTCGAACTCGATGACCTGATACCGCCCGAACAGGTAGGTGTGGATCATCGCGTACGACAAGAAAACCTCGGGCCCCTCGAAGCCGGCGCTCATCAGGATCTGCATGATGCCGTTCATCAGCCGTCGATCTGTGCTCCGCATCCGCTCCAACAGGATGGTCGCTATATCCGGATGACTGTGCAGCTGCGCGTCGATCCCGTCGATGACCGCACGAAGTCGCTCATCCCATGGGCCGGAATCCGGATCGGGTATCTCCACGCGCGACAGGAGCTTGCCGGCCACGAGATCCAGCAGTTCCCGATTGTCGGAGACGTACCAGTAGGCGGCCATCGCCGAACGCTTCAGCTGACGCGATAGCCGACGCATCGACAGGGCTTCCAGCCCCTCGGCGCGAATGATCTCGAGGGCGGCCGCGACGATCTGTTCTTCGGTGAGCGCCGGGGGCTTGTTGCGAGCCGCGGACCGACGCGCTTCGGCGGTTGACCGACTGTTCTCGGCTATCGCAGGCTCCGATCCTCCGGTGACGTCGGTTCAGATACTAACGTCACCTCGCCTGGCCGACGAGGAGCTTGACAAGGCCGTCACCGGCACCACGCGGTAGTGATCAGCATCACCTTACAGTGTAATGTGGTCTAAGCGATTGCCGGATCTGAGCATCGCCTCAGGCCGGCGTCGCGTCGAGCCGACACGCGAGCGAACCAGGAGTGCGATGCCCGACCTCACTCTGTCCGACATATGCAGTGAACACCGGCGACGGTATCCGGACCGCCTGGCGGTGATCGACGGGCCGGTTCGGTACACCTGGCCGCAATTCGACAACCGCGTCAATCAGGCCGCGCGACTGCTCGTGCACCACGGCGTTGGGCGCGGCGACCGGGTGCTGTGGCTTGCGCAGAACTCGTCCAGATTTCTCGAGTTGATGATCGCATGCGCCCGCCTCGGGGCGATGATCTGCCCGGCCAACTGGCGGCAGTCGGGCCACGAACTCGCCTTCGTCATCGACGACTTCGACCCGAAGATCATCGTGTGGCAGGAGGAGGAAATCGCGCCTCAGGTCGCCGAAGCGCGCACCCTCGCCGGCGGGTCCGCGGTCTGGATCCGACACGACTCCGACGATGCCGACGGCTATGACCGCCGTGTTGCCGAGTTCGCCACGGATCCAGTGGAATCCGAGGCCGACCCGCACGACGCCCTCCTCGTCATCTACACCGCCGCCATCATCGACCGCCCAGCCGGATCGATGCTCTCCCAGCGCAATTTGACGACGATGGCGATGCTCACAGGCAGGGTTACCGAAACCGACCACTCGAGCGTGTTCGTGAACTCCGGCCCGCTATTCCACATCGGCAACTTCCAGTTCGATTCGCTTCCTACGTTCGTCATGGGAGGAACGAACGTCTATGTCCGCCGGGTGGACGAAGCGGAGTTGCTAAGACTCATCGAGGCGGAGAAGGTCACGTCGGCCTTCCTGATGCCCCCTACGATCATCAAGATGCTGGAACTCAACAAGGAGGCCGAACACGACATCAGCTCGCTGCGCCCCGGTCCGTTCGCTCCCGTGTGGGGCGACGCGTTGCCCCCAGACGACCGCCTGTGGGCACAGCACACCGGCGGGTTCGGTCAGACCGAGGTCTCCGGCCTGGCCCTGCTCAACGCGTGGGGCACGTCCGGGATCGGCAATTCCGGCCGGCCTTCCCCGCTATGCCAGGTGCGCATCGTGGACGCCGAGGGCAACGAGGTACCCGACGGCATACCCGGCGAGATAGCGATCCGCGGTGACACCGTTCACCTCGGATACTGGAACCGGCCGGCGACCAACGCGGCGCGAATGCGCAACGGCTGGTGGCACACTCGCGATCGAGGGCGTCGCGAGGCGGACGGCACCATCGAATTCATGGGCACGCTGACGCGCATGATCAAGTCGGCGGCCGAGAATATCTATCCGCCCGAGGTCGAGTTCTGCCTGGCCGCGCACCCGGCCGTCAAGCAGGCGGCGATTATCGGGGTGCCCGATCCGACGTTCACGCAGTCGGTCAAGGCGATCGTGGTCCTCGAGGAGGGGCGGACGCTCACCGCCGCAGAGATCATCGAACACTGCCGTGAACGCATCGCGTCATACAAGAAGCCGAAGTTCGTCGAGTTCGTGGAGGTGATCCCGACCGTGAACGGGGTGACCGATTACGACGCGCTCGACGCGGCCTACGGCGGCGGCGGCTATCCGGGCGGCGCCAACGTCGCGCGGTAGGAGACGCCACCTGCTCGCAGAGCGATTGGCCAGACCGTGATCTGCTAAGACAGCACCTCGATGAGAGTCGAGTCGGCTTCGCCAACCATGAAAGTTTCAGCTGCTTCGAGGTAGCGACGCCAATGGCGTTGCGCGGCTTCGAAGTCGCCGTCTGAGAGC
This sequence comes from Mycobacterium paraseoulense, assembly GCF_010731655.1. Classification (NCBI taxonomy): domain Bacteria; kingdom Bacillati; phylum Actinomycetota; class Actinomycetes; order Mycobacteriales; family Mycobacteriaceae; genus Mycobacterium; species Mycobacterium paraseoulense. Next base: position 1,815,926 of record NZ_AP022619.1, read on the forward strand.
AGTTTGACCAGACGGGCGTATGCGCGCTGGGCCTGTTTGTTCACGGTGCTGCTGGATCCGCGCGGGTGCGACGCGATGAACAACGCGTTGTGCGCGTCGATGATGTGGAACAGCATCTTGCTCAGCTCCGCCAGCGTCATGTTACCGGTCGCCTCGACGATGGCGGAGTGGATCTTGAGATCGTGCGCTGCGAAAGCGTCGTCGTCATCGACAAGTTCCTCGGCCTCGGCCGCCAATTCCCCGAGCGTGCGAATGGCGGACCTGCGCTTGGAGCCACCCAACATCCCCACCGCGGACACCTCGATCTCGGTGCGCGCCTGGTACACGTCGGTCAGCGGGGTGCCCTGGTACTGCAGGAGGATTCCCATGTAACGTGCGGCGACCGCCCCGTCAGGCTCCAGCACGCGTCCGCCACCGCGTGCCCCCCGCAGGACCGTGATGATCGCCTCGGACTCCAGGATCCGGAAAGCCTCACGCAGCGTTGGCCGGGAGACACCAAATTGCTGCATCAGGATGGCTTCGTTCGGGAGTAGTTCGCCCGGCTTCAGCTCACCGGTGACGATCTGGCGCCGAAGGGTTGCTGCCACCAGTTCACTGGCCTTCGGAATTTTGACGATCGTGGACTTCTTCATCGCGTCACACCGTTCCTCGTCGCCACAGACACCAGCACCGCCTACCCGATAGGAATGAGTCCATCTATCGGAATCATTTGATTGATTGTAATCTGATGACCATATCGCGCGCGTTCTGGCCAATGCGGCTGCCGCGTGGAGATGCCAGTTTCCGCGCCGGATACGGAAAGTCCACCAGGTGACCTGTGACTTTGATCTGCGGGTGCGTCGAGCGCAATGGCGCCGCTTGGGCCAGACCTTAGTTCTACTCGCCTACGTGGGCGGTATCGCCGCTCACCGGGTGCTCCTCATCTGCCCACGTACTTCGGTGGGCGCTTTTCTTGCATGGCCGCCAACGCCTCCGCCGCGTCCTCGGTCGCAGCGACCACCGCGAAGTGCGACGAGATGAGATCCAGTGCCGTGCGCCGGTCGACGTCGGCGGACTGGTAGGTGGCGCGTTTGATCATGCGGACGGTCACCGGGGCGTGCTGGGCGATCGACTGCGCGAACTTCACCGTCTCCTCTTCCAGGGTTTCCGGAGTGGCCAAACGGTTGACGAGTCCGATGCGAAGCGCCTCGTGGGCGTCGATGAAGTCCCCCGTCAAGAGCAACTCAAGGGCCTTGGACGTACCCACGATGCGCGGAAGATAGTAGGCGCCGCCGTCGCCGGGGGTCAATCCGACCCTGACGTAGCCCTCGGACACTCTCGCCGACATCGACATGATGCGCATATCGCACATCAGAGCCATGTCGAGACCTGCGCCTACCGCGACGCCGTTGATCGATGCGATCACCGGCTTGTCCAGATCCGCGAGTGTGTGAGCAATCTGATGGATCTCGTCGTGGAGTTGGCTCTTGCGCTGCAGGGGCGTCAGGTTGGGATTGGCGTTTGAGATGGAGGAGAGATCGACGCCCGAACAAAAGGCCTTGTCCCCCGTGCCGGTGAGGACCAGCACCCGCACCTCGTCGTCGTGCTTGGCAGCCCGTAGCAGTTCAGCCCACTCGCGGATCATCTCGAAAGTGAATGCGTTGCGCGCTTCGGGCCGGTTGAGCCGAATGGTGCCCACGCCGTCGCGCACCGACCATTGCAGTTCGTCCAACACGAGCCTCCTCCAGACCGGAGTCCTGTCGACAGAACTCCACTCGTCCACCGGGCACTAAATTAGTTAACATTTTTGCCGTTATAGGGCGCTCCATGACCGATGCGTCACCTACGGAGGGGCTAGCCGCGGGATTCACGCGGGACCGGGTGTAGATCACGCCGACCTGGTTTGCCGAGGCAGTGAGCAAGCCGCAAGCTACGCGCGCGACCGCCACGGCCAAACACGCGGGTGATGCCGAACATACGGCACAGCGCGGCGAGCTGCGGGCGCGAGCGGTGACCGACTTGATCAGCCGAGCAGTTCGTAGATGGTGGCGTTCGCCGTTCCGCCGCCCTCGCACATGGTCTGAAGGCCATAGCGGCCACCCGTGCGACGCATGTGGTGGATCAAGGTCGTGGCGAGCCGCGCGCCCGAGCAGCCCAGCGGGTGGCCCAACGCGATCGCGCCACCAACGGGGTTGAGCTTGTCGCGGGACACGCCGGTATCCGCCTGCCACGCCAGCGGAACCGGGGCGAACGCCTCATTCACCTCGAAGAAGGCGATGTCGCCGAGGTCCAAGCCGGAGCGCTTCAGGGCCAGCTGCGTCGCCGGTATGGGTCCGGTCAGCATCTTCACCGGGTCGTCGCCGGTGCAGACCGCGGTGTGCACGCGCGCGAGTGGCGTCATGCCGAGTTCGGCGGCCCGTTCCGACGTGGTGATGAGCACGGCGGCGGCCCCGTCGGAGATCTGTGATGCGTTGCCCGCCGTGATCTTTCCGCCGTCGAGGAACGGCGCTTTCAGCGTGGCCAGCTTCTCCACCGTCGACCCGCGCCGGATTCCCTCGTCAGCGATGACGTCGCCGGCCGCTGTGCGCACGGCAACGATCTCGTCGACGAAGAGCCCGTCGTCCTGCGCCGCCGCCGCACGCTCATGCGATTCGACCGAGTACTCGTCGAGCTGGGTACGGGACAGCCCGTACTGTTCGGCGATGAGTTCGGCGCCCGCCCCCTGGTTGAACCTTCCGTTGAAGCCCGGCGCCGTCAGCTCGGACGCGTACCGTTCGACCGCGGGCCCGCCCATGTCGCCGGTACCGGGGACGGTGGCGGCGCCCATCGGCACGTTGGACATCATCTCCACGCCTCCGGCGACGACGATGTCGGCCTGCCCGGACACCACAGCCGCCGCCGCCGTCGAGATGGCCTGCTGAGACGAGCCGCACTGCCGGTCCACCGTGAAGCCCGGCACCGATTCCGGCCATCCGGCGGCGAGCACCGCCATGCGACCGATGTTTCCGGACTGCTGGCCGATGCTGATGACGTTCCCCCAGTGCACATCCTCGACGAGCGCGGGATCCAGCCCCGCGCGCGCGATGAGTTCGTTGAGTACGGTGGCCGAGAGTTCGACGGCATGCAGGCCCGCCAGACCGCCGTTGCGCTTGCCTATCGGTGTCCGCACCGCGGCGGCGATGACCGCATCTCGCATCGCAAATCCCTCTCTTTGCCAAATCAGTTGAATTTATTAGATACTTTGTACACCACCTTGGGCGCCCAGCACCGGGTGAGTTACCTTCTGAATAAGTAAACGGTTTAGCTGCCGCTTAACGACTGGTTGGGATGTACCGGATGACGAGTGCCTTGGTGCCGCCTTTCCGCGCGCTGCCACCCGAAACGGAGGGCCTGCGCACCGAGGTGCGGCAGTACATCCACGACGACCGTGCCCAACACGGCTGGACGCCGCGGGTCGACTCGTGGATCGCCTCGTGGGATCCCGGATTCAGCCGCCGACTCGGCGCCAAAGGCTGGCTGGGCATGACGTTTCCCCGCGAATACGGGGGCGGCGGATTCAGCCACGTCGAACGATTCGTCGTGATCGAGGAGCTCCTGGCCGCCGGCGCGCCGGTGGCCGCGCACTGGGTCGCCGACCGCCAAGCGGGGCCATCGCTGCTGAAGTACGGGAACGAGCGGCAGCGGCAGCGCTACCTGCCGGCCATCGCCCGCGGCGAGTGTTATTTCGCGATCGGCATGAGCGAACCGGAGTCCGGGTCCGACCTGGCCAGCGTGAAGACACGCGGCGTCCGCGTCGATGGCGGCTGGGAGCTGACCGGCACCAAGGTGTGGACTTCGGGCGCACACCACGCCCACGCGTTCGTCGTGCTGGCCCGCACGTCCGAACTCGACGTCGCGAAGCGTCATGAGGGGCTCAGTCAGTTCGTGGTCCCTCTGGACTCCCCCGGCCTCGACATCCGGCCGATCAGGCTGCTCACTGGGGCGCATCACTTCAACGAGGTGGCATTGTCGAAGGTTTTCGTGCCCGATGAGATGGTGCTCGGCGATATCGGGGACGGCTGGGCGCAGGTCACCTCCGAGTTGGGATTCGAACGCAGCGGGCCCGAGCGCATCCTTTCCACCCAACCGCTGCTCGAGGCGCTTGCCCGCACTTTCAAGAGCGACATGCATCGGGAGTATCCCTGGGCGGCTTCCGATCTCGGTGATCTGGTGTCCCAGCTTGCGACCCTGCGGCAGATGTCCGCTTCGGTGGCCGCCGCGTTGAGCCGCGGCGAGCCGGTTGGGATCGCCGCCGCGGTCATCAAGGATCTCGGCACGCGCTACGAGGGCGCGGTGGTGGACACGGCCAGCGCGGCGGCAGTCGTGCGCCCGGGCGTGCACGCGGATGACGACGTGGCCCGGCTGCTGGCCGAGGGCATCCTGCATGCTCCCGGCTTCACGCTTCGGGGAGGAACCAACGAGATCCTCAGCGGCGTCGTCGCACGCGGTTTGGGGCTGCGATGACGACGGCGACCGACGACGCCGACCTGCTCGCGGTTCGCAAACTGGCCGATGACATTCTCGCGTCGAGCACCGAGCCCCTGCTCGACGTGCAGCGCGTGGATCTCGAGTACAGCCCTGAACTCTGGAGCACGCTGACCGGCGCCGGCCTGACTCTGTTGACTACACCGGAAGCGCGCGGGGGCGCCGGCGCGAGTCTGCGGGAACTAGCGGTGGTGCTCGAGGCGTGCGGGTACCACGCGGCCCCGGTCCCGCTGGCCGAGCACGACCTGTTGGCATCGTGGCTACTGGGTATCGCTGACCTGCCCGCAGATTTTGGCGTCATGACGGCTGCGGTGACCGATCAGCAGCTGCGCGAGCGCCGGCTCACCGCCGTGCTCGACTATGTGCCCTGGGCCGGTGCAGCAGAGGCGCTCGTCGTCGCCGGCGACGGGTTTATCGCCAAGGTCCCACTGGCAGCGGCTCGGATCGACCCGGTCCTCGACATCGCCGGCCAGCCGGGCGGTCGGGTGCACATCGATATTCAGCTTGAGCCCGAGTGGTGCATCGAGGTGGCGGGGTCGCCGGCGCGAGAGTTCCGCCTGCGCGGCGCGCTGGCGCGGTCGGTGCAGACATGCGGGGCGCTTTCACGTGCGCTCGCATTGACATGTGAGCACGCCCAGCAGCGTGAACAGTTCGGCCGGCCCATCGCGAAATTCCAGGCGGTGCAGGCACTCATCGCCAACGCCGCGAGTTCGATCGCGCTGGCGAAGACGGCCTCGGAGTTTGCCGTCGAAGCCGTGACCGCCCACGGCTTCGATACCCCACCCGGCGTGTTCGCGGTGTCCATCGCGAAGATCGAAGCCGCCCGCGCCGCCACGTTGGTGGCGCGCAACGCGCATCAGGTACACGGTGCGATCGGGTTCACCCTCGACCACCGGCTACGCCACTTCACCTCTCGGGCACTGGCGTGGCGCGCGGAGTTCGGGGTGCAGCGGCAATGGCAACACCGTCTCGGCGAACTGGTGCTCGAATCACCCGACGGCGTATGGGAAGTCGTCACCGCACTGAGCAGCGGCGTCTTCTAGTCCGACCAACAACGTAGTCAGCTAGTCATCTGGAACCGGAGGAATCGTGCGGAGAGACATCTTCGAACCCGAACACGACGAATTTCGAGCGACCGCCAGGGCGTTCTTCGAAACCAGCTGCGTGCCCCACGTCGAGGAGTGGGAGCAGCGCGGCTACACCGATCGAGAGCCGTGGCTGGAAGCCGGCAAGCTTGGGCTGCTCGGCTGGGAGGTGCCCGAGGAGTACGGCGGCATGGGCATCAAGGACTTCCGCTACAACGCGATCGTCAACGAGGAGTTCTGGCTCACCGGAAGCGTCGGGCTGGGATTGGGTGTGCAGAACGACATCCTCGCCGGCTATTTCACCGAGCTGACCACCGACGAGCAAAAGAAGCGCTGGCTGCCCGGTTACGTCTCGGGTGAGCTGATCACCGCGATCGCGATGTCGGAACCCGGCGCCGGCTCTGACCTCGCCAACATCAAGACTTCGGCGCGCCGCGACGGCAGCGACTTCATCGTCAACGGCGCGAAGACGTTCATCTCCAACGGACTGCTTGCCGACCTCGTCGTCGTCGCCTGCCGCACCAATCCCGACGCCGACAAGCCGCACAAGGGTTTGAGTCTCATCGTCGTGGAGAGCGGAATGCCCGGATTCGAACGCGGCCGCAAGCTCGACAAGATCGGTCAAAAGTCCGCCGACACAGCCGAACTCATCTTCACCGACGTTCGGGTGCCCGCCGAGAATCTGCTCGGCGAAGAGGGGCGAGGCTTCTACCATCTGATGCGCAACCTGCCCGCCGAACGCCTCGGTATCGCAATCCACGCGGCGGCGGCGGCTCGACGGGCCCTGGATCTCTCCGTTCAGTACGCGCGCGATCGCAAGGCCTTCGGTCAGCCGATCGGCACCTTCCAGGTGAACCGGCACGCGATCGCCCAGATGCGCACCGAGCTGGACGTCATGCAGACCTATATCGACAAATGCATCATGGCGGTCAACAGTGGCGATCTCAGCGCCGACGAAGCAGCCGGAGCGAAGTGGTTCGCGACCGAGACACAGTGGAAGATCATCGACCGGTGCCTGCAGCTGCACGGCGGCTACGGCTACATCAACGAGTACGAGATCGCGCGCCTGTGGCGCGACTCTCGCGTTCAGCGGATCTACGGCGGCACCAACGAGATCATGCTCGACATCGTTGGCAAGGGGCTGGGATTCTGAGCGGCCCGCGCGACGCGGTCATCGTCGCGACCGCTCATACTCCGATCGGCCGGACCTTCAAGGGCTCACTCGTGGACGAACGCGCAGACGAACGGTGCGTCACGTCACCGCCATTCAGGCCACGATGGCGCGCGCATAGTCTGAATACGAGATCGGGTGTCGCAGGTGTCGCTGTACTCCCATTCAGTAATTCTTGATTGTGGCTGGGAGAGTTCCAATCTCGAAGATAGGGCCGGCTTCGGAAGGCTCCGTGATGTGTCCCCACATTTGACGCCCGGCCTGCTCTGCCGGCATGGGCTCGCCGCGGCCGATGCTGTCCCTGGTTGCACCGGCCGCGGGGCAGTCTCGGGGGTCGACCTCGGCGATGTGGTGCACGCCGGGCGATTCGACCAGGCCAAGCCGGAAGCCAATCACCCGCGGACCGACTCCTCGACGCCTGCGCTCGAGTGCAACTGTGCGTACCCACATTTCGATGCCCGCCTTGGACGCGCTGTAGAACGACGCACCTTCCATCGGGATCTTGGCCGACAGTGACGACACCATCGCCAAGGTCGATTCGAGTCCCGGAGGCACCGCCTCGAGGAAGGCATTGCCCAGCCACAGCGCCGCAGCGTGATTGGCGATCAGATGTTCGCGCACGCGCCCCTTATCGACCTCGCCGGCGTACCCGTAGGGCCCTTCCATGAATGCGTTGTGAACAAAGACGACCCGGCTGCCATCGAACTGCCTGAGTTCCTTCGCCATGCTCTCCGCGGCACGTTCCCAGTCAGCTGGCACGGACAGATCGAGCGGAATGTTCTCCAGCTGTCCAGCGGTGCCGCGAGACATGTTGATGATGCGTGCGTCCGGATACGGGACTGTGCGGGCCAGGCCGGCTCCGACGCCCTTCGTGGCACCGGAGATCCACACGACGGTGTCGGCCCGACGTTTGCCGTTCCCGCTCATTGGTTGCGCACTCCCACGGTCAGGTCCCGCGGACGCAATACCGGCAGAACGTCATCGCGACCAAACCACGAAGGCGCGGGATGCGAGCCGGCCGGCGGCCTGGCCCAGTCCACCCATGGCCCCCAGTCCTGCCTGGTCATCTTGCTCGCATGGTCAGGGTCATGCGCGGCCGCGGCGGCGGCGTACCGTTCGGCCGCCTTGCGCGCCTCGGGCAGGATCCACCAGTCCTCTTCCGAACGCCACTTCCCATCACCGGCGTACTGAATCACTTGCATCGAGGGAAAGCCGATCGGGGCACCCCCGGGCTCAGGGTTGTCCGCCCAATTCTCAACCTCGAAGACGACCCGCTCCCCGTCGATGTTGTACCACTTCAGCGGCGTGTAGATCTGCGGCACGGCCGCCATCGCACCCTCGACCCACACCTTGATCTCTGCCGGACCGCGGAACCTGCCCCAAAAATGTTCGCGGTAGACGGCGTCATCGGTGAACAACGCCGCCCAGGACGCCCAATCCTCGAGTACCGGACCGGTCATGTAGTACGTCTTGAACGCAGCCTCGACCTCGTCGCGAGTAAACATCCTGCAGCACAACCCTTCCCAGTTTTCGTACGGCTATGGCGCCGCGTCTATAGCGTTGTTACTATAGCGCTGATATATGGATTGGCAAACAGTACTGATCATCTGGAGGAGCCGATCGTGACAGCTGCGCGAACCAGGCACGCCCGAGCCCCCCTCAGCAGGGACGCCGTTGTCATGGCGGCGTTGCGGATCACTCACGAAGAAGGGCTCTCGGCGCTTACCGTGCGGCGGTTGTGCGCCGAGCTGTCGGTCGGAGCGCCGACCGTCTATTACCACGCGGGCAGCATGCAGGAGCTGTACGAATTGGTCAGTGACGCTGTCATAGCTCAGATCGAGGTTCCCCTCGAGGGTAGCTGGCAAGACAGGGTGATCGACCTTGTCGCGCGGACCCGCGCCATCTTCGCCCGCCACCCCGGAGTTGCCGCCTTCGTCAACGGTCATCACCCTCTGCCAGCGGCGATCGGACTCGCCGACGCAACCATAGGCATACTCCTCGAGGAGCTCGACCACTCGACAGCCTTGACCGCCTACCACGTCATCACCGTCTACAACATGGGGCAGATGCTCATCGACGGTGCAGAGACGGCGTCGAAAGGGCGGCCTGTCAATCCCACGTTCCTGCCCCACGGAAAGTCGCCCGCGCGCTATCGCTCCTTATCAGAGGTCCGTTCGGTAACAGGACATCTCGACCCTGGAGATACCCACTTGCAGGGCTTGCGCTGGATCCTGTTCGGCGCCCGACACAATTCGCGACTCCCCGAAGAGGAAGGCACATTAACTGGTGACTGAATCAAACGCGCGCCGAGACGAGCTCATTGGGGTTGCATGGGAACCCTGGCATCTGTTCAGCGAGGGCAAAATTGACGAAGGCCTGAGTCTGCTGTCCGATGACGGAACGTTCTGGGAAGTGTCCAGCCGCGAGTCGCGCCCCATGCCTGAGATGAAAACCTTTATCGCGCAATTGCTCTCGATCGTTCCGATTCGCTTCACCTTGATCGATGCGATCGTGGAGGGCAACCGGGCCGTGCTCCTGGCGGAGAGCGAGGGCCACATCGACGCCAACGAGTATTACCGGAACGCGTACTCCTTCGTCGTGCGGGTCGATCCCGCCTCCGGGCAAGTCGTCTCAGTACGCGAATACAGTGACACATTGCATGGCTTCAAAGTTCTGGTGCCCGTTCTGCGGCGGGCAAGCATCGCAAGAAATGAAACCTCGGCGTCGGCCGAGGTCATCGAGAGCTGAGGGAGCCATGACGGAGGTGCGTTTCGATGGCCAGGTCGTGATCGTGACGGGCGCCGGACGAGGTATGGGCAGAGCGCATGCGCTGCTATTGGCCGAACGCGGAGCCACTGTCGTGGTGAACGACGTGGGAAGCGGCATGCACGGCAGCGGCAGCGATACTGGCCCGGCGGACGACGTCGTCGCCGAGATCCAAACCAGGGGCGGCAACGCGATCGCGAATTTCGACGATGTGTCGACGTCTCGCGGATGCGATGCGCTGGTTGCGGCGGCGGTCTCCGAATTCGGACGGGTGGACGCGGTGCTGCACAACGCGGGGGTGTTCACGTTCACCCCGCTGGCGCAAATTCACGACGGCACCTGGGACCATATCCGCAGCGTCTCGCTAGACGCGTCGCTGTTCCTGACTCGCGCAGCGTGGCCGCACTTCGTCGCGCAGGGCGGCGGGTCGGTTCTCTACATCTCTTCCGGAGCCGGCCTGTACGGGTCGCCGACACTCGCGCATTACGGTGCGGCCAAGACCGGAATGATGGGTTTGGCCCGCGTGGCCGCCCACGAGGGCGCTTCGGCCAACATCCGCGCCAACGTGCTCGCCGTCGGTGCGCATACCCGGATGACCGCCCATATGCTGAAGGACAGCCCCAACCTGGAGAAGTTCTGGGAGAACTATTATCGCCCGGAGCTGGTCAGTGCCGCGGCGGCGTGGCTGGTTCACCCCGACTGCACGGCGAACGGCCGGTTTTACGAGGCGATGGGCAGCCGAGTAGCGAGGTTCGACTACGTCGAGTCACGCGGTCTGTGTCACCTCGATCTCACAGTCGACGATGTGCGCGACCACTTCGCAGAGATCGATGAATTCGGAGACCTCGGGAGCAGCCACGTGTTCGAGGACCAGGTCGCCTACGGCGAGTTCCTCATGAAACTTCATATCGAAATGGGCGCCACGCCGCCGGAACCCGACGCCGTTATGCCGCAACAAGTGTGAACCTCGGGAAACCCGAGCTTCACCATCTGGAAGCGGCTGTTATGGCGATGAGAATTCATGAATATGGAGTCTCAAGGGCGTCGGCATGATCAGTTTTCTCGAGCACCTGCCGGTCTGATGGGGGCTCATTCGAGCAGGTCGACGACTGAACCCGCGACCCCGGAGCTGCGCAACCGGGCGCTGGTCGCAAGAATATGCTTGCGCCACAGCGCTTCCGCCCCGGCCGCGTCCTTATCCGCGATGAGTTCGACGACCTTCGCGTGAGTGCGGGTGGCCGCCGCCGCACTGGCGGCCGACGAAGGACTCGAACCGCCGTTGTCATCGACGTAGCTCTGCGTCGCGAGCTCGATGATGTGGCGGATCACATCGCTGAGGACCGCGAGCGTCTGATTTCCCGCCATGTCGATGACCAACCGGTGGAACTCGTTCTGCAGTTCGAGCAGGTGCCCGGGGTCCACGTTCACGTCGCGCTCGGCGGTCACCGCTTCGCGCAGGCGTTTCAAGTCGTCGGCGCTCCGATTGCGCGCGAGCATCGCAACACAGGGTCCCTCGATGGCCGCGGCTGCGGTGAACACGTCCGCGGTCGTCGCCTGGCGGTACTCCAGCAGCAGTCCGGCGTAATGAGCGGCCTTCTGCACGCGCGGCACGCTTACCTCGATGCCGCCGCGCGAGCCTCGTTTGACGACGACGAGCGACTCGGATTCGAGCACCCTGATCGCCTCGCGTAGCGTGGGCCTTGAAACGCCGAACTGGTTGAGCAAATCTGCTTCACTAGGCAGCACGTCCCCCTCGGTGAGCTCGCCGCGGATGATTCTGCGGCGCAGCTGGCGTGCGATGACGTCCGCAGCGCGTCCGACGGGCTCGCCATCGCCCTTTACCTTCACCGGCATCGCTCTACTTTAAACACCCGGCTCTTGATCGATGGGTAGGCAGGGCGGCTCTGAGCAGCGCGCCCCTCCGGTCCATCGCCTCAGTGGCGGGCTTCAGCCGCGTACCGCCGTCAATCCCTCCCACAGCGCGTCGATGATTTCCCGCTGGGCGGCCGGCGACGGCGGTTGCCGGCCCGGGGCCCGGATAGTCCGCATGTACATGACGCCGATCAGCGCATCTGCCGCCCATCGGACGTCCGCATCGGGCGGTAAAAGCCGCTCCCGTACGGCGCTTTCCAACAGACCCACGAGCCGCTTACCCGCCTTGGCGATCACCTTGTCCTGGAATGCGGCGTAGAGCTCCGGGTGCCGCGGAGCGTCCGCGATCAGGCGCAGCTGAATAGACAGCATCTCCGGTGCCATGACCCTACCCAGGTGCGCGACGATGGCGTCGAGCTCGGCTCGCACGCCGGCCTCCGGTCGCGGCCGCGGCCACTCGATGAGCCGCTCCAGCGTGTCGAGAATCAACGCATCCCGATTCGGCCACCGCAGCAGCAGGCTCGGGCGGGCGACTCCCGAACGGCGCGCGACGCCGCGCATGCTGAACCCCTCGAACCCGCGCGCGGCCAGTTCCTGCTTGGCCGCGGCGTAAACACGGTTTTCCGTCGACGGATCGCGGGGCCGCCCCGGAGCCGATACCGGGTGGACGTCCATGTCAGGCTCCTGGCTATTTCAGCAAGGCCAGCCCGTTGTCGCGCAAGAATTCCCGGCGACGCGTCTCGTCGAGACCCTCGACCTTTAGATACATCTCGGCCGGCTCGCGCAGCCCCTCGGCGTGCGGCCAGTCGGACCCCATGACAAGGGCCTCGGTTCCGCCGAGCGCCTCGACGAGCTTGACCGTGTCGTCCTCGGGGTAGGGCACGACGTTGACGTGTCGCTTGAAGATCTCGCTGGGCCGTTCGGTGAGTGGCCCTCCGAGCCACGGGCCCAGCCGCGCCATGCCGCGACTCTTGTCCATGTGGCTGATGAAGTGAGGAATCCACGCTGCACCGTGCTCGCTGACCAGAACCCGAATGTCGGGGAACCGCCCGAAGAGGTTGTCGAAGATCAGCGCTGACAGGGTGTCGGTGATCGGCCGCTCACCGTAGGTGTTCTGCCACTGCCAGGCGGAGAACTGGAACGGCGGCCCCATCTTCCAGCCCCACTGCGAAGCGACGTGCTCCTGATAATGATTCTCCGAAATGTGATAGCAAATCACCGCTTTCGCTTCGTTGATGCGAGCCCAGAAGGGGTCGAAGTACGGGTCACCGGGACTACGGCCGTACGCCGGTCCGGTGCACAGGTAGATGAAACGCGCTCCGGCATCGAGGACCCGATCGAGCTCGGCGACCGCGCGGTCGAGGTCGCGCAGCGAGTTCAGCGCCGGCGCATAGATGGTGTCTTTGTAGTTGAATCCCCAGTCCTCGTCGATCCACTTGTTGAACGACTCGAAGTTGTCATACAGCGGATCGATGCCGTCGAGGAAGGGCTCCGCCAGCAGCGCCCAGCCGCCCGGATACATGATGGACCGCTCGATCTGTTGCTCAGCGAGCTGTTTGATCCGCGCGTCTCTGTCGAGGTACTCGATCTGGACCGGCTCGAAGAACCGTTCGGCGTCGGCGGCGTTACCCGACGCTCGCTGCTTGAGCATCTCGACCAGCGAGCCCGGAACGTAGGCCTTGTCCGGGTCGGTCTCGAACGCGGTGACGATGCGCTGGTTGGCGAGGAGCGCCTTGCCACCGGTCGGGGTATCGATCAGATGCACCGCGGTGTCGAGCTTCGCCTTGGGCATGAATCTGGTGAAGCAGTCCTTGGCCTCGTAGGAGTGCTGATCGAAGTCGACCAGTTTGTAGGGCAGTGGTCCGACGGTGTCCTGTATCAAGGCCATGTCAATTCTCCATCCTTAACGTGTCGCTTAATAATATACCGCATTGGTATGTAATCACGCCAGACCTTACTTCGGCAGCAGCGCGCTCAGTCCGTACGCTGATCGACGGCGGTCCCGGCCTCTTGACGGACATACCTGACAAGTCCGTCGGCTATCGCTCGACGTTGGCGCAACACATCACCCTGAGCCCCGTTGGTGAGCGGCACGGACAGCGCTGGTTTCCAATAGTTGACAAGTGCGTCGAAAGAAACTTAGCCTGGCAAAACGCCGCCTGAGCCGCGATCGGCGACGCATCTTGAGCAGAACTCACTACTACGAACTGAGGGACGGATCATGGGTAAGTTGGACGGCCGCGTTGCATTCATCACCGGCGCTGGCCGCGGCCAGGGACGCGCTCATGCCGTCCGCCTGGCCGAAGAGGGTGCTGACATCATCGGCGTCGACGTCTGCGCCGACCTTCCTACCGTCCCGTATCCGCTCGCCTCACGGGACGATCTCGAGCACACCGCGAAGCTCGTCGCCGAGGCCGGGACACGCGTCGTGACCAAAGTTGCCGACGTGCGGGACATCAACGCGTTGCGCACTGCGTTCAATGAGGGTGTGGCGGAACTCGGTGGGCGCATCGACATCGTGGTGGCCAACGCGGGAATCATGCACTTCGGCGACGTGGATGAGAACCACGAGGACGACGACGCGTCGTGGGAACTCGCAGTCGCCGTCCTGCTGGGCGGGGTGCGCAACACCATCAAGGTGGCCAGGCAGCCCTTGATCGACGGCGGGCGCGGCGGTTCGATCATCATCACCAGCTCAGCAGCCGGACTCAAGGGCATGTCCGACGGAAACGGCGGCCCGGACGGCTACGTGGCGTCCAAGCACGGCGTCGTCGGGCTCATGCGAACCTACGCCAACCTCCTTGCCCCGCACAATATTCGGGTAAACACCATCCATCCGACCGGTGTGATGACTCCGATGATCATGAATGAGTCATTCGTCGCGTGGGTGGCAACCCACCCAGAGATCGCCGACCGGATGACCAACCCGATGCCGGTGCCCGCACTCGACCCCAGGGACGTCAGTCACACCGTAGCCTTCCTCGCTTCCGACGAGGCGAAGTACATCACCGGCGTGACGCTGCCCGTCGACGCCGGCTTCAACGCCCGGTTGTAATTCCTGCGAACTGCAACCGATATGGCGGGGACTTCGCCGTACCCGCCATGCCGCGGTGACCGCAACATCAAGCCTGCAAACCTGCAGTGAGCATGGCCGCGAGTTCGCGGTACGCACTCGCATCGTCGAGGCCCACCTCGTGGCGAACCGCACCCCGCTGTATCCGGACCATCATCGTGGCGGCCATGTCGGCGGCGAACGCCGCGTGGACCGGTCGAAACTCGCCGGCCGCAACGCCTTCGCCGATAAGTTCCGAGACCCGTCGTGTCGCGATGCGCGTGTTTCTGGCGTACACCTCCCGAGCCGCCGCGTGGGAGTTGACGTCCGCCATGAACGCGTCTGATGCGACATCCAGGGCGGCGCCCACGGCGGACAGGTACGCGGTGATCCGATCGCGTGCGCCCGTCGCGCCGGCGACCTCGCGTTCGACGTCCTCGGTAGCCCGGCGGAAGAAGTGGACGACGACGGCTCGGATGAGCTGCTCGCGACTGTCGACCAATTTGTAGAGCGTCGACTTCGAGCAACCGCAATGCGTTGCGATGTCGTCCAGGGTGACCTCGATGAATCCGCGACTGAGGAACATCTCCACGACGGCCTCGAATAGCTCGGCGCGACGATCGATGTTTGAAGGAGGCCTGCCGGTCACGACTGAATGATACTGCGAAAGGCACTATAGTACGGTTTTGCGTATAGCCCCGCCGAGATGACCGACGAGAGGAGCTCGTATGTCCGTCGACCGGCTGTTGCCCAGCGACGAAGCCGCCGAACTGATCGCGCTCGCCCGTGACGTCGCCGACAAGGTCCTGGAGCCGATCGTCGACGAGCACGAGAAGAACGAGACGTATCCCGAAGGCGTCTTCGCACAATTGGGGGCGGCGGGGCTGCTGAGCCTGCCGCAGCCCGAGGAATGGGGTGGCGGCGGCCAGCCATTCGAGGTCTACCTTCAGGTACTCGAGGAACTCGCCGCGCGTTGGGCCGCCGTCGCGGTCGCAGTCAGCGTGCACAGCCTGTCGTCGCACCCGCTGCTGGCCTTCGGTACCGAGGAGCAGAAGGGACGCTGGCTCCCGGACATGCTGTCCGGCAACCGGATCGGCGCCTACAGCTTGAGCGAGCCGCAGGCCGGTTCCGACCCGGCCGCACTGCGGTGCGCCGCGAAGGCGGACGGTGACGGATACATCCTGAACGGGTCTAAGTCGTGGATCACACACGGTGGTGTCGCGGACTTCTACACGCTGTTCGCACGCACGGGTGAAGGTTCAAAGGGCATCTCGTGTTTCCTGGTGCCAAGCGAGCTGGACGGACTGAGCTTCGGCAGACCCGAGGAGAAGATGGGTCTGCACGCCGTGCCCACCACATCGGCGTTCTACGACAACGCCCGCATCGACGGCGATCGGCGCATCGGCGCAGAGGGCCAGGGCCTGCACATCGCTTTCAGCGCGCTGGATGGCGGGCGGCTCGGCATCGCCGCAGTCGCCGTCGGCCTGGCGCAGGCCGCACTCGACGAGGCCACCCGATACGCCAACGAACGAACGGCCTTCGGCCGCAGGATCATCGACCACCAGGGGCTCGGTTTCCTACTCGCCGACATGAGCGCCGCGGTGGTCAGCGCCCGCGCCACATATCTCGATGCTGCACGCCGACGCGACCGCGGCAGGCCGTACGGCGCACAGGCTAGCGTTGCCAAGCTCGTCGCCACAGATGCCGCGATGAAGGTGACGACGGACGCCGTGCAGGTATTCGGCGGCGCCGGCTATACCCGCGACTACCGCGTGGAGCGCTATATGCGTGAGGCCAAGATCACGCAGATCTTCGAGGGCACCAACCAAATTCAGCGGCTCGTTATCGCGCGCGGGCTAGCCGACTGAGCGGGGAGGGCAGTACACCATGGACGAGTACACGACGATCACCGCCGACGTATCCGGACCCATCGCACGGATCGTGCTGAATCGCCCGTCAGCGGCGAACACCATGAACCTCACCATGACCGAGGAACTGGCGGACGTCGCGGCTCGCTGCGCCTTCGCCGGGGTCAAGGCCGTCCTGTTGACAGGGAGCGGCCGATTCTTCTGCGCGGGCGGGGATCTCGGGGATTTCTCGACAGCGCCAGATCGCGGGCGCCACATCAAGAAGGTCGCGGATGCGCTGCACCGCGCGATGTCGACGTTCGCCCGGATGGACGCAATCGTCATCACCGCCGTCAACGGTGTAGCCGCCGGCGCGGGAATGTCACTGGCGGCCAGCGGTGATCTCGTCGTGGCCGCCCGGTCGGCCTCGTTCACTATGGCCTACACCAGGGTCGGGTTGAGCCCCGATGGAAGCGCGTCGTTCGTTCTACCGCGCCTCATCGGGTTGCGTCGCACGCAGGAGTTGATGCTGACGAACCGCACGCTGAACGCGGATGAAGCGCTGCAGTGGAATCTGATAACTGAGGTGGTCGACGACGATCGACTCGAGGCACGAGCGAGCGAACTGGCTGCGACGATCGCAAGCGGCCCAGCGCGTGCCCAATCCTCGGTGAAGAAGCTGCTGCTCGCCACGTTCGGTACCGGGCTCGAGGAACAGATGGAAACCGAGGGCCAGCTGATAGCCCGGAACGCCGCCAGCGCGGACGGCATCGAAGGGGTCGACGCGTTCGCGGCGAAGCGCGCCGCGCAATTCGCCTGATACACAAGAATCCCTGGCGGTGGTGGACCAACGGCGACGTACTTCGCGCAGCGGGTGGGGCATAGTCATTTCGCCACCCGGCCGTCGGCGTGTTGTCAACATCTACTGCAGGGTGCGACTGTCCGACCAGTCGTGGCTTCAGCTGACCATCGGCCAAATGTTCCACCGATGAGGATCTGCAGACGCTCGACACCATCCGCGGCACCGGCCCGGCGGGACGGCACAGGGCGGCCCTGAGCCGACGAAAGTCAGCCTCCACACATCCCGTCAGTGATGCCAATACACCGGATATCCCGGCGAGCTATGTTGGCGCCGTCGTCGGGTTCGCCGAAGGTTTATGCCGTTCGAACAGCAGGAGATCATCGACAAGGGGTGCGTGTAGGCCGCTTCTGAGACCGGTCGTGACAGTCGAAGCGATACGTGCATAGCTGAAGCCGCTCTTCGAACGACGGGTCGAATCATGTCGTGATCGACACGGGCACGTCGGCACTTCCCCGCTTGCTGGCAGCGGGTCAATTGACGACGCTCGTTGGCGCCCCTGCTCGACGAGCCTACGCCGGCCGTTCAAGCCTCACGCAGCATGGGTTCTCAGCGGTTGGAGCTCACTCGACTTGGAACGTTGCGCTGCCGCTCAGATGAAACGTTGCGGTTTGGCGGCTGCACGCAGGATTCAATTGGACCGTTTTCGCGGCTGCGTCGCGGCTTACCACTTCGGCTGTGTACGTGAGTATGTCGCCTGGCCAAGCCACTTCATGAAACATCACCGAGAAGTGTCGGATATTCCGCGGACCCAGCCAGTCGGTCACAATAGGCCGCCATGCGCACCGCCTACAGCATGCCGACGGCGATCAGTCCCGAAAAGCCGGCGGCCCGTGCGAAGTCGACACCGCGATGAAGGGGATTCATGTCACCAGCGGCACCTCGGTAACGGACGAAGTCGGTGACTGTGAGACCCGCGTCGCTCCGTGATTCGGCAGCGCCGACGATTAGTTCGTCCCATTTCGCGGGTTGAGCCATGTGCAGTCTTAGCTTTCCCGGAACGGCGCCGGTAAGCGCCTTCGATCACCCGTCCCGCAGCGGTCAAAGACCCGCGTGCACGCGCATCGCCTCGACGATCTTGAACTTCTGTGGTTTGCCCGTCGCCGTCATCGGTAGCTGATCGACCAAGCGCCAATGCGTCGGTCGTTTGTATGCCGCCAGTCGTTGCGCCACCCACTGGCTCAGCTCGCTAACCGACGGCCTGGCGCCGACCCGAGGCACCACCGCAGCGGCCACAATTTCACCCCAATCGGGGTCCGCAAGTCCCACAACCGCGGCCTGTGCCACGTCGGGATGAGACTCGATCGCATCCTCGACTTCGCGTGCGTAGATGTTTTCCCCCCCGCGCACGACGATATCGCGTATCCGTCCACGGATGCGCAATAGGCCGTCGGCGCCGAGCGAGCCGAGGTCGCCGGTCCGCAACCACCCGTCGGGATCGATTGTCGCCGCAGTGGCTTCGGGCCGGTTGTGGTAACGATCCATCCGGATCGGGGAACGCACGCACACTTCGCCGATCTGGCCGAAAGGAAGCGGCCGCGAGGTGGTTGCGTCGATGATGCGCAGTTCACGGTGAGCCATAGCCCGCCCGACCGTGGTGGCTTTGACCGACGCGGTGTCGCTAAGCCGTGTCTGGGTGATCGCCGGCGCCTCCGTCTGGCCGTACATCACGGAGGCAGACGCTGCGAAATGCTCCTCCAGACGAGCGATCAGCGACTCCGGAATGTCAGCGCCCCCAACCATGAGCACTCTGACGCGGGGTAGTGGAACGGGACCGCCACTCGACTCATCGAGCATGCGCAAGTACATCGTCGGTACGCCGCCAAGTATGGTGGCACCGCTTTCGGCGGCTGCCGCCAGGAATTGGCCTGCCGAGAAACCGTCAAGCATGACATAGGTTCCCCCAATACACGCCATTGCCAGCGCATGCGCGACAAGGGCACCGATGTGGTAGAGCGGCAAAGCGCTGCAATAGATTTCATGCTCAGTCGGCTCGAGCGCCGGGTTCATTGCAGCGGCGGCATTGAGGCATACCCGATGTGAGAGCACCGCGCCCTTCGGCACGCCCGTGGTACCCGAGGTGTATTGGATAAGGAACGAATCCGCCGGGCGCACCACGTCGTTGCGTTGGGCACCCGTCGGCCTATTTTTCAGCCAATCGTCGATGCACCACACTTCGTTGACAGACTCCAGCTCCCCGGCCGCGCCGCGGGCCAGCTCGACGAGGCGTTGCCCTCGATAGTTTTCGGCCGCCAACACTGTGCTGGCGCCGCTGTCAGCGAGCACCGTCTTCAGTTCCGGTCCGGTCAGCGCTGGGTTGACCGGGACCAGCGGGCGTCCGGCCAGCGCCGCGGCCCACATCGCCAGGTACCACGACTTGCTGTTGGATGCGTAGACCGCCACCGGGGCACGGCCGTCGCTGATAGATCGCAACAGCTGCGCGCCGGCGCGGGACTGCTTCGAAACCTGTGTCCACGTCAACGATGCGAGGCCTTCGCCAGTAGGCCATTTGAGAGCGGCGCGGTCAGGCCATCGGTTAGTGGCCTCATCGAGTAGATCACCGAGCGTGGCTTCCCGCCATGCAGTTATCGACGGCGGGTTAGGCACTGCGCCCACACCTCCACGGTGCTGTTCGCAGGCAGGTAGGGCCGACCACCAAGCCCTCAGATCTCACGTCAGCAAAGCCCATCTGCCTGCACCTCCACTCGATAATAAGGTATATATTTAAGCTGTTGAGAGCAACAGCGATTAGTAACGCGTGTCCTTGCGCGAGGAATAGTCAATACCTGCGGATCGGTGAGTTTCAGGCGACCTTCGATTCGGCGGTTCGAGGTGGACCGCAAGCACATGGCGTTCGGCATTGGCATCCACCCTTGCCTCGGTTCACACTTCGCGAAGGTGATGTTCCAAGTGATGCTGGAGAAAGTGCAGCGTCATCGAAGGGGTCCGGCGAGGCGACTATCCGATGGACCACTGGGTGCAGACGATCGGCCTGAGCCGAGTGATCGAGGACGGTTCGAGGCCCTTCACGAGGCTCGCGTCATGAAGGTGCTCGTCGATCCGACGCAGTGAGTGTCACACCAAAGATGCGAAACCTGGTGCATCCGCATCGACTTCGACGCCCTTGATCATGCCCACCAACCGATTGATGGCACGCCCGGAGGATTCCGCGTACTCGATACCGCACAGCGCGTTGAAGTTGCAGATCATCACATCGGTGACGAAGCCGGAATCCAGATACGGGGACAGGCGCTTCATCACCTGTTCGGGAGTGCCGACGAAATTGACCTTGTCGACGGCCTCCTTGGGCACCTTGTTGCACGAATCGAGGACATAGTCGCGGTCGTACCACGGACACATGGCGTCACGGGAGAAGATCCAATCGTAACCCCACGGATGCTGGAGGCCCCATTTCTTGAAGGTCGCGGTAGTTGGCGTGTACGCCAGGGTGTTCCACCTGATGAACGGATGGTCGCGCAGCTTGTCACAGGTCGCCTCATCGTCGTCGACCACGAGGAATACCAGCAGTGCGATCGCGTGTGAATCGGGGTCACGGCCCGCGCGCTCGGCATGGTCGCGGACGATCTTGACCTTGTCGATGAACGATTGTGGGTCGTCCTCGGTGTGACCCGGCGCGGCGGTGATCCAGCCGTCCGCGACGGCGCCGGCCAAGTACAGGTTGTCTGGACTCCCGCCGGCAACCCAGAACGGTGGTGGTTCAGCGCCGTAGGGGCCCAGATCGAACTTGGCGCGCCGCATCTTCCATACCCGGCCGTCGTAATCGACCTCTTCGTTCGTATCCAGGAACGATCGCATGATGTGCGAGGCGTCCCACAGCTTGTCATTGGCCCCTTTTCGCGCGATGCCGTAGGGCTTCATCTGCTTGTTCTCGCCGTTGGCGAGCACCATCATGATTCGGCCCTGCGTCGCGTGATCGAGTGTTAGCAGCGTCTGCGCCAACACGTTTGGCGCGCGTCGAACGACGTCGACAGGACCATAGAAGAACTTGACCTTCGAGGTCTTGGCGGCGGCGGCAGTGATCAGCGTGCCCGGCTCGTAGAACGCGTCGAAGGACGGAATGTACTCGGCAGCCGTGGTGATGTCGGGCGTCCACAGACAAATAGGATGGCTGAAGCACATCTGATCGCCATAGATCACCCAGTCCATCCCCGCGGCCTCCGCCTGCACGGCGCTCTCGATACACCGATCGAAGGGCGGATACATCGCTCCATAGGCTCCCACGCGCATAGTTGACCTCTCTCCGTCAATATTTACGTACTGTGTACACAAATATAGATCGGTTGGGTACGTCCTGTCTGCAGTTCGCGGCATTCGCCAGGTAGATTGAGCCGATGACGTCAAGAGCCGACGACTCGCCCGCGACCGCGGCTGAGGCTCCGCGGCGGCGCGGCCGACCGACTCGCCGCAGCGGCGTCGCTGACCTCAGCCACGCGGAGATCATCCAGGCATCCCTCGAATGCGTTCGCAGTGACGGACTGAAGGCGCTGACGATACGCAAAGTCGCTACCCTGCTTCAGGTTTCACCGATGGCGCTCTACCAGCATTTCCCAAACAAGAGGCGATTGAACGAGGCGGTCGTCGACGCTGCGCTCAGCGAAGTTCGACAACAACCCCGCGGGGACGAGCCGTGGACCGATTGGCTGGTGTCCCAAGCGCTCGAGTCGATGCGGGTGTTCCAGGTCTATCCCGGCACGGCCGCGCACATCTTGGACCACGGAATCTTCGGTTACGGGCACCAATCCATGCGCATTGCCGACCACATCTTTGCCGTGCTCCTCGAAGCCGGGTTCGATCAGCGCAGCGCGTTGAAGATCTACACGACCTGTCTCTGCTTCGTCGCCGGTCTGATACACACCAATATCGGGCTGCCCGTTGGGATTTCGGCCAAGGAATTTCCGGCTATAGGCGGACTGACGCGGCAAGCCATCAAGGGCTTGGACGCAGAACACATCGCCGAGTACGGCTTGCGATGCCTCCTGACCGGCGTGGCCGCCGCCTCTATCGAACGTACCTGAGCGACCTACACGGCAAGCATTTCGGGGCCTGGTTGGTGCGGCTCGCACCGGCAGGATCCTAGATCCACCGGACCCACCGCCCGCCGCGTTACCTGCAACCTTCACGCCGTCGGAGCCAATTGGTGTCGAACTACCGCTCGACTAATCGGCGGGCGACCCGTGGCCGAGCCAATCGGACCGAACCTCGAGGTCGTGCTGGTTGTACTCCGGCGGTTGTTCCAGACCTGCGCCTGCCCGGCTGTCCGCACTCTGCCACCGGAACGGTAGTTTGACATGCGGCCAGTCCCCTTCGTCGCCGTCGACGATTCCACGGTCGACGTAGTGCTGGGTGGCCATCAAGGCCGGGACGTCGTAGAGGGGGCCGCCCGGGATGTCCCACTCCAGGAAACGGCTCAGCCACTCGTCCGAAGTCGCTGTGGCGAATATCGTTTCGAGTTCGTGACGAAGTTCGAACTGGTCGTACGCGAAGGCGATGGCCGTCTGATCGTGAGCGGCGACCAAATCCTCGCGACCCACTCCCTCGCAGAAGCGTCGCCAGAACTTTGGCTCCAAGGCACCGAGCATGACCGGCCGCCCATCGCTGGCGAGGTAGGTGTCGTACAACGCCATCGACGGCATCTGCCGCAGCGAGAACGGTGTCCCGGTTCTGCGCGTCATCGCGACCTCGGTGCGATGGGACTCGACGAGTGCATCCCAGCAGGAGACGTCGATCCACTCACCCGCTCCGCTCCCGCGAACGCACGCGAGCGCAGCGCACACCGCCATCGCCGCCGAGGTGGCGCCCAACTCGTTGCCCCAGCTGGTGAAAGCCCACCCCAGATGAGGTTGTCCGTCACGCCAATCCACGTTCAGGCCATCACCAAGGGCATCCATGTTCAAACCGTGGGCAGGCAATCGCGACCACGCACCGGTCTGGCCAAAACCGGTGATCGAACAAACGATCAGCTCCGGCCGCTTCCTTCGGAGCTCGACGAAATCGACTCCGCACCCTTTCCAGAATCCAGGCAGCTGGTTTTCGATGACGACGTCCGCGATGGCGATGAGCTCCAGGAGCGTCCGCAGGCCCTCGTTCGTCTTCGCGTCCAGGGCAATCGAGCGCTTACCCCAGTTCTGCGCCATGTGCTGCGGGCTCTTGCCGTCATCGGCGTATGGGGGTATCAGCCGGATGCGGTCACCGGTCGGCGGCTGCTCGACCTTGACGACATCTGCTCCCAACGCCGCCAACTTGCCTGATGTCAGCGCCGCAGGGACGAGGATCCCTAGGTCGAGTACCCGCACTCCCCGCAGCGGCATATACGTCGGCATGGAGAAGCTCCTACTCATGGAAGTTCGTGGATCGCCTGCTCGGGACAGGTCATCATTGCCCGTGCGGCGGCCTGTTCCAGTTCGCTGGGAATCAACCCGTTTGCATGCTTGACGATCGCGTGACCGTCGTGGTCGTCGAGGTCGAAGACCTCTGCGGCCGCGATCGCACACAGCGTGTGTCCCTGGCACTTTTCAAGGTCGACGCCGATCCTCATTTATGTCGCTTCCTTCCGATCGGAGACAGTCACTGGGCCAGGACACATTTGGCGTCCTCAATGCGGCGCAGAACCACGAACGGACCCTTGTAACCCCGTCTGTCGTACCGGCCGAAGCTGATATACGTTCCCGGGCTTCCCACGGCAGCAGGCAATCGATGGATGCGTTCCAACCCGCACTTCAGACCTTCGGGATCATGCGGTTTGGCCAACGACAAACCCCATGCCATCGTTTGTCCGGCGTCGTATCCCAGCGCCGAATAGCAATGCGCGGTCGCGTTCTGATGCCGATCAGTCAGCTTCGCGAAAACCGGGTTCCGCTCGTCGAATTCATCCGTGCCCGTCCATCCCTCGTAGGTGGCGATGGTCAGCCCGAAGTATCCGTCCAACGGCCAACCCACGAATATCGAACTGCATAATCGGATCGGGTTCCACCCGGGGGTCATCAGTCTGTTCACGGCAGTGAGCACCTGCCGCGCGGTCAATCCGAGCCCCATGTACACGATCGCATCGGCGCCGGCGGCCCGGGTTTCGACGACTTCGACTTCGGCCGCCTCGGTGTCGACGAAGTTCGGCAACAGCCGGTCCGCGACGACCGGCAGACCGACCCGTCGCGCTGCGAGCCGAAAGTACTGGTGAAACTCCTGCCCGAGGTAGTTGTCCTCCCGGAGGATCGCAACAGCCGTGGCGCCCTTCTCGTGCAGATATCCTGCCATCACCACCGCCTCATCGGTGGTGGAGATATTGCCCAGCGTGAAGCAGTATTCGCTCGGTACGTCAGCTGAACTGCACATCGTCAGCATCGGCACCTGCGCCTGCTCGATCGTGGGTAACAGGCTAGTCACCTGGTCGGTGAAGTGTGGACCGATGATTCCGATGCAGTGCTCGGCGTGAACGAGGTCCAGATAGGTCTGCCGCATCACGTTGAACTGACGCAGCGGCATGCCGTCCACCTCGCGCAGTACGAGTTCAACCGGCCTGTCGATGACGCCGTGCCGATGGGCCTCGTCGAAGGCGAACCTCGCGGCGGCGATCATCTCGTCGACGGCGCCGACCCCGATCCCCCAGTCCTGGATATAGCCGATGCGAAACGGATCGCGGTCCCGAGAACTCGTCTTGACAGGTGCGGGCGTGGTCATGTGCTCGACGCCGCGCGGGACCCGGGCGTGAACGTAACGGGCAGCCGAACGTAACCGTTGACTAGGCCCTGAGCGGGATAGAGCGTTGCCAGCTCCTCGTCTACGGAATAGTCGGGAAGCCTGGTCAGCACCTCGGTGATCATCGCCTCGAACATTGCCCGGGCCAGGTTCGAACCGATGCAGCGATGCGTGCCGACCCCGAATGCCAAGTGCCGGTTGACCTCCCGGTCGACGACGACATCGTCGGGCGACGGGAATTGCGCGGGGTCGTGATTGGCGGCGGCAAGGCACATCAGTACCCGGTCGCCGGGCGCAATAGTATGGCCGCCGACCTCGACCTCGCGGATGGCGGTACGGGCCTGCGTGGTCACTGGGGAGCTGTACCGGAGAAACTCCTCGGTGACCCACTTGATCTGATCGAGGTTCTTCCGCAACCATTCTCGCTTCTCGGGATTTCGGCACAACCACATCAACGCCTGTCCGGTCAGCGACGTGGTGGTGTCCACACCGCCTCCGATGACCAACATCACCATCGACTGCATCATCTCGTCGCTGATCGGCTGGTCGTTGACCCGCGACTGTTTGAGCCAGGAGATCAGATCCTGATCCTCCGGGGCTCCCGTGTCGGACCGGGAGGTGATCGCGGTGTGGATCAGCCCCATCGCCCAGGGCACATCGGCGACCGCCTCCTCCCACTCCGGACTGTGGGGAATGTGCGACGTGAGCGCATGCATCATCGTCGAGAACCGCGGTGAGTGCTCCGGCGAGAGTCCTATCATGTCGGTGATGACGTAGGCGGGTGCAGGGCTGGCGAGATCCGTGATCAGATCGCCCGCACCGCATTCGATGAAGCCGTCCACGCACTTTCCCACTAGCGCCGCGATCCGCGGGCGCCGCGACTCCACGGCGGCAGGCGAGAGAAACGGATGTAGTGCTCGACGGTACAGAAGCGATTCCGGTGGATCGAGCTCGATCGGCACATTCAGCGGCGCGGGCATGGACGGAATGTGAACGGCCACACCGTCGGTCCCCGGAGGCCGGGCCGACGAGAAGCTCTCGTCGTCCTTCAGAATTCGTGCGACGTCGTCATACCGACTGATCAGCCAGTGTCCGCCATGCCTTTCCGAGTAGCCGACCGGGCACCTTTCGCGAAGTTCACGGAACGACCCGTGCACGTCATTCGCAAAAGCCTCGGACATGTGGTCGAAATCGCCTACGTGGTGTTCCATGTGTTACGTCGTGCCCCCGAGCGGCGAGAACGGCATGGGGATCAGCGTGTTTTCGGTGAGCTCGACGACGTGCTCCCAGGCCTTTTCGAGGCCGGGAAGAAACGAACTCTCGTCTCGTGGGTCGCGGCCGGCGAACAGCTCGCCCAATGCATCGAAGGAACTGGACCAGAACACCGCGAACTCCAACGGGCTATGCCCGACACGGCTGAATAGCTGCAGTTCCAATCCGGCGTCTCCGACCGCCGACAAGACTGACTTCTCCATTGCAGCAACGAAATCGGCGACGCGCCCATGGCCGATCGTGTAGCGCTGCTCGAGCAAGATGCTGCCCGGTGCGGTCCGAGTGGGCAGCTCCGGCGGCAACGGTGAGAATGACAGCGGCACAAGGACCGTCTCGATCGAGCGCTTCCGCCACTTCGTCGCACCCCGTACGAATTCCACCATCCCGGGGTCCGCGCTGAGCTCCGCCGACGCGCCGGTCTTCTCCAGATCATCGCTGATCGGCTTCCGTTCGTCCATCCACGCCTTCCACCCGCCGCCGTAGCGCCATAGGAAGGCGAACGACGGCCACTCCGCTCCGTTCGCGTCGACCTTGAAGGCACCCACCGGTCGGATCGCCAGGCTGCTGCCCTCCCGGATGGTGGCGGGGTACAACTTCTTCTCGATGCCGTCGAGGTATTCCTGTTCCAGGCCCACAGTTGCGTGGGGTAATTCGTGCAAGTAGATCGGTGGAGACGTTTCAGTCATGCTGACTCCTTAGGTCGTTGCGGATGTGCTGGTGACGAACGGAAGTTCGAGGATGTTTCGGCAGCCTGGAGCGGCGGCGACGACCAGCGGAACCAGGTTCACCGCGCGCGCGGCGTTCATGTCCAGCACCGGTCCGACGTCGTGCGCACTGCCCAGCGTCGTGACGGTCCCACGCAGCGATGGAGTGCCTTCAATCACGGCGGTGAACTGGGGATCGTGTTCGGTCTGCCGCCAGTCCGGGCCCAATCCGTAAGCGCACGTGAACTCGCAGACCAAGGTGTACCACTGGTGCCCGCCAACGAAGCCACCGAATGTGAAACGTACGCCTGCGGCGGTGCCCTTGCGGATGAGCAATCCGTTGTCGAGCTTGATGTCTTCAGCGGCGGGTGCGTTCTCCTTCAACACCAGGCGGAAGTCGTCCAGCACGACTCCCATTGCCGACGCCACCTGGTTGGCCGCCTGCCGGTAGGCCCACTCGTAGAGCCGGTTGATGAGTTCCTCAGCGGGCGTCGATTCACCGACCGGCAGACCGAATCCGACATAGAGCTCGAGCTCGTGTGCGGAGGGGTGTTCGGTTTCGTGATCGGTCTCCTTGCACCAGACGCTCGAGACCTGCCCGGAATACCCCGACAGGAAGAGGGGCAGCGCGTCGCTGACAAGGCCGGGCATGTTGCCGCCTCCCACGATGCTGACGTTGCCCTCGGCGCATGCGGCTTCCAGTTCCGGCTTCTCGGGTTGCCCCTCCGTGAACCATGCGCCGACCCCGCAGTACACGTTCTTTCCCGATCGCAGAAGGCGAACGATGGCGTCGGATCCCGCCGCTCCGGGCTCCGACGACGCGACCGGCGCGGTGGGATAGCTGGAGACGATGCCGTTCCAGATGACGCAATCGGCCTGCAGGGCCAGGATTTCATCGAAGTCGCTGGTAGCAGCGAGTCCGATGGGATCGAGTCCGGCCAACTCACCGATGTCGCGACCGTGCTTGGCTTCACTCGATACGAGCGTCCCCACGATCTCGAATGCGGGGTCCTTGATCAGATTTCGGATGACCCGACTGCCGACTTGACCTGTATAACACTGGATTACGCGGTAGACCACCATTCCTCCTGCTGCTGGTAACTCGGCACGGGACGCACATCACGTCACCAGGAATCCACCGTCGATGACCAGGGTTTGACCGGTCATGTAACCGGAAGCGGCAGCCGCGAGACATAGGATCCCTGCCGCCATCTCGACCGGTTGCGCCATGCGGCCCAGTAGGACTCGACCTTCGCCGAGGATTGGTCCAGATCGTTGAACTGGGCTTGGCCGCAGCGCGTTCTCGGTCAGAGTTCCGCCGGGCAGAAGTGCGTTCACCCGAATTCCACGCGGTCCCAACCCAAGTGCCGCGGCCTTCGTGAGCACGTTCAGGCCGCCTTTGGAGGCTCCGTACGCCGCGTTGCCGATCACTGCAGGGTGGACCGAACTGATCGATGACACGTTGACGATGGAGCCACCGCGGTTCGCTGCCATCGACCGTCCCGCCTCCCTCACGCAAAAGGAAGGCGCCGCGCAGGTTGACGGCGTGGATAGCATCCCAGTCGTCTGTGGTCGTCTCCAGCAGAGGCGTCTTCGGGTAAATGCCGACACAGTTCACCACGATGTCGACACCCGCGATCCCCTGAAACAGATCGCAGACCGACGGCTCCTCGGTGACGTCGACCCACGCAGCCTCGGCATGCCACCCTCCTCGGTCACTGCAGCGGCCACTGGCTCCGCTCGAGATCGATCACGGTCTGCCGCAATGACTTTTGCGCCAGCCTCGGCCAGCAACAAGGCTGACGCCTTACCGATCCCTGCCGCAGCACCGACCACCACCGCAACCTTCCCGGTGAGGCCGAACAGCCGCTCGAAGTCTCCCGCCAAGTCAGTCCCCTTCGATGCGGATCTGATGAACCGTACGCTGTACGATACGTGGAACGTACTATGTACGAATAGAATGCGTCAAGGATTCGTGAATCGCACAGCTACGCTGCGAGCTGACCTTCTGGGTACGCTCACGAGCAACGGACCCAACAGGATCTATGCACAGGAGACGAAGTGGCTGCGGAGCGAATCGACAGCGAGGTCTTGTCGAGGAGAACGTCGCTCACCCTGGACACTCTCATCGACTCGGCGGTGACCATCGCACTGTCGGAGGGATTGGACGCCCTCACCATGCGACGGTTGGCGGAGGCCACCGGCAAGGCACCGATGACCCTCTACTCCTACGTGCCGAACAAGGAGGCTCTCCTCGACCTCGTCGCCGACGCCCTGATGGCCAGGGTCGTCGTCCCCACCGGTCCCTGGGATCAGGCGCTTACAGAGCTATCCCTTTCGACCTGGCGAGCCATGAGTCAGGCCGCCGGTTTGGCGTCGTTCATCTGGAAGCACGTGCCTTACTTCTTCACTCCCGAGGGACTCCGACTCGCCGACGGGGCGATGGGACTTCTGGTGGATGGCGGCTTCGAGGCGGGCGACGCCAGTCGCGCCTTGGAGGCACTCATGACGTTCATCACCGGTGATGTCCAACGACGGGAGGCCAGGGCACGACTGTCGCGCCGTTCCCTGACCCGAAAGGTGAAGGGCTACCCAAATCTCGAAGCGGCTGCGGTGGGCGCGACTGCTTCGCGAAAATCTGCGACGGAGAGCGAGGAATCATTCTCTTATGGCCTGGACCTGTTGCTGGAGGGGCTCAGGCGTGACCCTCGAAGGAAGCCACGGCGATGACACTGCGATTCTCGGTGACCCGGTCCTGCAACGCACCAGCGGAGGTCGTCTACGCCGTCCTGGACGATGTGACGAACTGGCCCCGCTGGATGCCCGGCGTCACGTCTGCGCGGTGGGAACAGAACGGCGGCCCGACTACAACGGGGCCAGGTGCGATTCGCGCGATGAAGGCGGCCGGTTTCACGACGCGGGAACAGATCACCGCCACTGACGTGCCCCACATTCAGACGTACACCATGTTGTCGGGCCTGCCCGTGCGTGATTATGTCGGCGACGTTCGGATCGAGCCTTGCAACGGGGGCTCATCGATCACCTGGGGCGCAAGCTTCACACCGCGAATCCCGGGCACGGGCAATCTCATCCGCCTCGCGATGAGGATGGCCATCGGCCACACGGCAAGCGCACTTACCCGAGAAGCAGATCGCCGGTGAGTCCTTCGAGTTCTGGCGCGAGTTTTTGCGTCGCCGACACGCTGGGCCTCAGCTCTCCGAAAGTCGCGGCCATGCTTACGAAGTGCCCGTCTGAGCTGTCAGGGTGTTGCGTGCCGACAAGGAAATGTTCAGCGCCGAGCACACTTTCGACGGCCGACTCGATCTGCCGCCTGCACCGCCCGGACCACATCGGGCCCGAGAGTTGCTCATCTTTCGTCGGCACACCCACAGTCCTAAACGATGCCGCTTAACTACTCGGTATCCGGTCCAGTCGGCCGGTGGCTGCGTTGGAAGCTGCTTGCTCAACGCCATTCTCTTGCGTGAGCTTTCGCAGGCCGGGCAACGTCGTACTGCGGCACGCGTGTGTACGTAATTGACCGGCTAAGGGACTTGATGAGCCACCAGTGCGGGCATGACGTAGGTTTTGCAGACATCCAGGAGCTTGGCGGGGCTCTCGTCCCCGGCGAGACAGAGCCAGGAATAGCACATGCGGACCCATCGCGCAGATCGCGCTAAATCGCCCGGCGGCGGCGAACACCATGAACCTCACCATGACCGAGGAACTGGCGGATGTCGCGGCTCGCTGCGCCTTCGCCGGCGTCAAGGCTGTTCTGCTGACAGGTACCGGCCGATTCTTCTGCGCGGGAGGCGATCTCGCGGACTTCTCGACAGCGCCCGATCCGGGACCGCACATCAAGAGGGTCGCGGACGCACTGCACCGCGCGATGTCGACGTTCGCCCGGATGGACGCGATCGTCATCACCGCTGTCAACGGTGTCGCCGCCGGCGCGGGAATGTCACTCGCGGTTAGCGGCGATCTCGTCGTGGCCGCCCGGTCGGCTTCGTTCACCATGGCCTATACCGGGGTGGGGTTGAGTCCGGATGGAAGCGCGTCCTTCACTTTGCCGCGCCTCATCGGGTTGCGTCGCACGCAGGAGTTGATGCTGACGAACCGAACGCTGAGCGCAGATGAGGCACTGCAATGGAATCTGGTCAATGAGGTGGTCGACGACGACCGACTCGAGGCGCGGGCGACCGAACTTGCCGCGACGATCGCAGGCGGCTCAGCGGGCGCTCAGTCGTCGGTGAAGAAGCTGTTGCTCGCTACGTTCGGTAGCGGCCTCGAGGAACAGATGGAGGCCGAGGGCCAGTTGATAGCGCGGAACGCCGCAAGCACGGATGGTATCGAAGGCGTCGACGCGTTCGCGGCGAAGCGTGCCGCGCGATTCGCCTGACAGACAACCGAACACAGGGATGGCACGAGCATCAGTACCGCTTTCATTAGAGCCTTCGACGTCCTACTCCCGATTAGATAGGAAGCCTTGACCTCTTAGGACCGACGAGACAATCGCGCCGAGTATGGGCGTCCCGCCGCTACGGATTGAACCGACCCGGGGTGCTGTTCTTGAGCATCCGGATGAGACGACGCTGTTCGTACAAATGGCTCGCTGCCAGGCGAGGTTTCAGCGCCGCAGCCGCGCTGTAGATGATTACATGGTTGAGACCCTCGTCGATGAGCGGCTGGAGGTAACCCAGCACATCTTCAGCTCTGCCACACGGAATGAGGCTTCTGAGCAGCTCAGGTGTGACCACTCGGCCGTGGTGTGCGAGGTTGTCGGCCTCCAATACCGCTGGGTCCAAATCTGGAAAGCCCTTGTAGTCCGCCCCAAGCGGATGGTCCACACCAACGGCGGCCCATGCGGAAGCCGGTAACGTCAGCAGCAGCGCCTGCACCATGGGTTGCCGGGACAGTTCCACCGCCGCAGCTTCACCGCGGCATAGCAACGGTGCGAAATATGCGCTGCGCGTGACGGACTCTGGATCCTTCCCCGCGGCGCGGGCGCCCTCAGCCATCTGCTTTGCACCGGCATGCCAACCGTCGATTCCGAGATTGAGAATGAATATCCAGCCATCCCCTTCGCGGCCCGCGAGCCGGCAGGTCCTCGGTCCCTGGCCGGCCACCCACACGTCTGGTGAGCTTCGCCGCCACTGCGGAAGCGCGAAGGTTGCGTCATGCCATTCATGAAATTGGCCCTCATGCGTCAGGGGGGCAGAGGACTCCCACGCCGCACGAACCGCAGCGACGACGTCCTCCAGTCGACTCACGCTTCGTTGAAGGTCGAGGCCGTAGGGCTCGGTGTTCTCAGCCTCACCCGCACCGATGCCGAGCACCGCCCGTCCCCCAGTGAGGTGGTGCAACGACATCCACACCCGAGCGAGATCGGCAGGCGTACGTCTCACGGCGTCAGTGACCGACGTACCCATCCGCGGACCGCGGCGCCCGGCATACTTCGCGATGGCCACTGTTGGATCCAAAAAGGCGTCCAGACTGGGGATCCACCGCGCGAAAGGTGACAGATGCGGTCCCCATGCCGAGGACGGGAACATGGACTTGGCGTGATCGCCGAACCAAATATCTTCCGCACCGAGCAATTTAGCGAGCCGGATGTTCGCGCGCAGACTCCAGAGAGGGGTGATCGGGTCGACGTAACATCCCACGCCGACCCGATCGCCGGTGTGCACCATCTAACCGGTCGTTCCTGGCTCAGGCTGGTTGACCGCGCCGGGGCTCATGGGGATTGGCACCTCTGGGCCCGGGCAGGCGTATTCGGTTCCGGCCCCGCACATGTCGTTCCTCAGGTAGGTCGGGTAACCCTTGGGCGTCGAGTCGATCTGCAATGCCATGAAGTTGATCGCGACGTTGAAGATCACGTAGATGACGTTGAGGAAGCCGACGATCGCGAACGTACGGATGGCAGTCTGGGCCCGTTGCGAAACGGCCAGCGATTCTCCGCCGCGTTCGACGACCGAACGCCCTTTGTCGTCACGGAAATAGCGCAGGATCCCGCTCGACGCCCAGACAAAACCCCAGAAAAGCGACTCGTAGAGCGGAAACTGGTACCGCTCGCCGCCCCACAACGACAAGCTGTATACGGCACCGTTGTAGGCATACAGAGATGTCCGGCACATGAAGACCTCATAGGCCAAATCCATGAAGAACCCGGCGATCATGGCGACAGTTATCAGACCGAGCGCTCCCATGCTTGGTCGGATCTGCTTCGCCTTGCGCATCGCCGTCGAGACGGCGATGCTGAACAACAGGCAGCACAGGTAACCAAAACCCGACATCAGCAATGGTGATGGCAGGTTGCCCCCGTGCGGGCTGATCCAGCCCGGAATCTGCTCCACCCATGATCCAAAGCTGATCAGGTAGCTGTTGTAGAAGAACGTGGGGCGGATGTAGTTGAGCACCGGGTCCTGCCACATCACGCTGAACCATGCGATCAGCAGCATGCCGTCGAAGGTCAGGCGTCGCTCACGTCGAGCCTGACGAACGGCCCACCCGATTGCCACCCCGATGGCAATCAGCGTGGCGATCTGCACAAACCACGCCCAGAACTTGACGATGCCGGGTACCGGGTCGGCACCCGTCCGGGGATGATGGAATTGCGGCGAGGCAAACCATCGGATGTATATGTACAGCTGCAGGACCGTGAATGCGAGGCCAACCAACGCCCATGCCTTGACGGGTGTAATCCGCCTCGTCTCCGCCGGATTGGCCGCCGCCGCTTGGGTCTTTCCGCGCGATTCCGTGATGCTCATACCTGTTCCTCCTGTAGCTGGGTAAGCGTGGCCCGACGTCGCGGTGCACGGGCGTACTTGTTGGACTTGGACCGATCGGCGCTGCGCTCTGCGGTAACAATCGCGTAGTTGAACAATCGGTTGAGGTCAGTCCCGAGAGCCTCGACACTTTCGGCGCGACCGAAGCCGGATGAGCCGAATACCTTCTGCAGCTCCGAATCGCCGCTTTGCGAGCCAAGCGACAAGCAAACCGACCCGATGCGGCTCCTGCGTGCCTCGTCAAGCGCGCGTCGCGTGTCGCCCATCGCATAGATCGCCTCGTAGCCGTCGTCATAGGGAAACCCGTCGGAGAGCACCACCAGAAGCTTTCGAGAGGTACCCGAGTGCTTCACGAGGATCGATGACGCATGTCTGATCGCTGCCCCCATGCGCGTGAACCCCGCAGGCGATAGACGCGCAATGTTCGTCCGCCAGCGTGAATCAAGTGGCTTCTCAAAGAGTTTGATGGGATAGAGGTAGACGCTGGCCCTGCCTCGTGAGTTGAATCCGTAGATCGCCACCCGGTCGCCGCGCAACTCCAGCGTGCGGGCGATCCGCGCCGCGGCGTGCACCTGGGCCTCGCATGCGGTTCGTCCGTTCGCCGATCTCTCGCCGGTCGAACCCGACGCATCGATTAAGATCAGCACACCCAAGTCGCGGCCGACTCTGCGAATGGAAGTGAACAGGCGGTCGTCGGGAGTCTGTCCCGCTCGCGCATCGGCGCGCGCCGTGACCACTGCATCGAGGTCGAATTCTTCGCCCTCACTTTCATGGCGGCAGCGTCGCAAGTCCAAGTTGGAACGCCCCAAGGGATAGCGCAGTTGCGCCGCGCCGATAACCCGATCAATTTCGCCCACCGGATCGAGCTCACGTACCACGCAATAGTTTTCGCGATAGCGGCGGCGGTTGACATCCCATTCGGGGTAACGGGTGCCACCATCGGACACCTCCCCTGTGGTGGATGATGCGTTGGGGAGGCGCATGGGTACCCGAATTCCGCCTCCGCCCCAGCGACGACCGTAGACACTCTTCGTCGGAGAGTCGTCATTGGCGCCACCGCCGGCCGTCGCGGATTTCCGTGAGGCACCCGACAGGGCTGCGAACAGCCGTGCCAACCGGCCGTTACCCCCCAGCGGGGAAGACATCAGCTCCAGGAAACGCGATCGCTCCGCGTCTTCATCGTCGTCGGCGTCGCTCTCCTGGAAGTTGGGTGCACCGGATCTAAGCGTGTTCGGCGCGCCCAACGGCGTCTGTTTCTCTAACTGACGCAACAACGCCTTGGGGCGTAATTCGCCCAGCGATGTCGGCAGTTCCGCGACGGTTCGTCGACTCAAGGCGATTTCCAGCGACTCGACTGCAGAACAACTCAATTTCTGCTCAACACCGGCACCCGGTTTCGACATGCAGGGAAGCAGCCAGGCCAATTCCTTGGTCGCGCGGCGTGCTTCGAGTGCGAAGTAGCGCCGAGTGGGACGAGGCTTTCCTCTGAGCCGACGGACCACGTCGGGATGACAGGTTCCGGCTCCCAGGATGCTGGCATGCAACACAACCACATTGACGACTTCGGACAGGGGACAGTCCGTAGGGATGAATATGCTTTGAGCGTCGGTGTAGGGCAGGGTGCCGGCGGCGGCCGCTCTGAGCGCCAGCCTGCGCCCGGCGATGGCGCTTGCCAGCAGTGAGTACCGGCCGATGTCGGTTATGAATCGGGCCACGTTTGTCCCGTCGACGTGAGCCGCATCACCGTCTGGCACAAAACCGAACGATACGCCGATAGCTACATATTATGCAATATGTAGCCTTAAAATCATCTAGCTATTTTCGCGGCCGGACTGGCCCAACTGCGATATCGAGGCGGTGTTGTGCGGCACGGCGAGAGGCGGCGCCGTGGCGCCGGCCAGGTCACGCTGGGGCTTGTATGCCGGGTAGCGCAAAAGTCCGTACGTAGTGGCGGATCTCGTCCAGATCGTAGTCAGGCTTGAACAGTAGAAGGATGAGGCTAACGTCCAGCAGCCACTGGATCATGTCTTCTACCGATAGGACTGCCCGGACGTAGCCGCGCTGTTGGGCTTCCAGTAGATATCGGGAGGTGACGTCGATCGCTCGCTGCTTCAAGCGTTCCGACATCCCTGCGGAGCGAAATGACCCGCCCTCTATCCAGAAGCCCATCACTTGTTTTAGCCCGGGCGTTATGCGCGCGTCGTAGACAGCGCTAGAGATGGCGTCGACGAGTTTGTCGGGAAATGGCTCCAAGCCAACAAGTTTCGCTTTGGCCCGCTGCAACAACGGGGCAGACCTCTGGTCCAACAACTCGACGATGATCGCTTCCCGGTCCGCGAAGTGACGATAAACCGTCACGCGATGGACTCCGGC
This sequence comes from Mycobacterium paraseoulense, assembly GCF_010731655.1. NCBI lineage: Bacteria > Bacillati > Actinomycetota > Actinomycetes > Mycobacteriales > Mycobacteriaceae > Mycobacterium > Mycobacterium paraseoulense. The sequence goes on from NZ_AP022619.1 coordinate 1,851,925, forward strand.
GGATTGCGCGATCGCGGCAACCGTGCAGCGTTCCAGTCCGAGACGGTCAACGCAGTCGCCGGCCGCGACGATGATGCGATCTCGCGTCGACATCACATGCCTGAGCTGGCGGTTCGGGTATCAGCGGACATCTGGCCATCCCATCACATCCCCGATCACGGACCGGGCCAGCTGGTCATGTGTTACTCCGCCGCGTCGATATAGCTGTCAATCAGGACGCGGAGCCCTTCAGATATCTGCGGGTCATCGGTCATGGGAGCACCGAGAGCTCCCCACGCGGCCGATCGCGCATCGACGCCTGCTGCCATCAGCCGACCGGCAGTGACCAGCGTCCGCGTGGAAGCCACTTCGCGTAGGCCCGATGCCTCGACCCGCCGGATGGCGGCCGCCATCCGCACCAGCCGGCGTGCCGCCGCATGCGGGATGCCCGTCTCGTGCCGCAGCACTTCCAGCTCGACCTCCTCGGACGGAAAGCCCAGCTCGATGCCCACCATCCGTTGTCGAGTCGAGTCTTTGAGATCCTTCAACAGACTCTGATATCCCGGGTTGTAGGACACCACCAGCTGGAACTCGGGCGGCGCCTGGAGTATGACATTCAAGCGGTCGATCGGCAGTATGCGCCGATGATCAGTGAGGGAATGCAGGACAACCGTCGTGTCCTGCCGAGCCTCGACGATTTCGTCCAAATAGCAGATCGCCCCATCTCGCACCGCACGCGTGAGTGGGCCGTCGGTCCATACAGTGCGGTCACCCTCGAGGAGGAAGCGTCCAATAAGGTCTGACGAGGTCAGGTCCTCGTGGCAGGACACCGTGATCAATTCGCGCCCGAGTCGGTAAGCCATTGCTTCGACGAACCGTGTCTTGCCGACGCCCGTCGGGCCTTTGAGCATGACCGGCAGCGATTGACGGTGAGCGGCCTCGAACATTTCGATCTCGTTGCCGGACGGCACGTAAAACGGGGCAGCCGTCATGGTCTCCACACTCATGGTGATCAGATGATCCTTCCGAAGTCGATTCCGTGACACGCCAGAGCCAAAAGTCGCCTCGCCAGTTGACCGGAATGCGAACTGAACCGAGGGCGGTCGAGGGCCTGCGTGACACTACAGATTAGCGCTTCTGTAGCGGCTCCGGAAGTGTCCGAAGTCGTGGGAATCTCCTGCTACGCGCCGGGTTGATCAGCGCGTTGAGCCCGCTGTGCACGTCGATCGCGCGCGCGACCGGTCTCCCCAACCTGCGAAACCTGAATCAGCTCGGGCCCAGCCGCCTCACGGCGAAGTGTGCACGATGCGACCCGCCAGTGATCGACGCCGGCAATTCTTGATTTCCTCGATGGCTAATAGTTTTTCGATGTCATTCACGCCTGCCGCTCCTCATCGCGATCTTCAGTGTTATCCATCTCGACGGCGCGGACGCCAAATGGTCATGGAGATCGTCGTCAGGTCGAGAGCTTCGCTCAGCGGCATCTTGCCTTGCGCCATGCGGGTCATGAACGCCGCCATCACATCGTTGGGTTCCGCATCGAGTTCGTACACGGCGAGATAACGATGCGCAGGAGGCGGCAGAGTCGGCAGGTTTTCGCCGGCGGGCGGGTCGAACTCGGTCATGTCATAACGCTGGGCGGCCACCACGCCGGGACAATCCACCACATCGGCAAGGTGCCGAGTGTCGTACCACTCGTTGAACGCTTCATCCTGACCCTCCACGGCGTTGCTGAAAACTAACATCAGCGTCTTCGACATCGACTACCCTTTCTCGAACAGCAAATGTGGCGGTACGCCTGCCTAGAGCTATCACGCTGCAGCGCCTATCAATTCACTGGCCAACCCGTGAAGGGGCCAAGCCTGCCGATGCCAAGGTCATGGAGGTGGCCGTGCCCCTCCCGCCGGTGCGGCGAGCAGCGCGTCGACACGCTTATAGCGACAACTCATCGCGGCGTGGATTGTTCGGCCCTCCGGCGCGCTATCGAGGCCCTCAACTCGGGTCGGTAGTTCGAAAGGACCTGGGCATCTGTTTCACGTCGAACCGTCGTCGTCAGGTTGCCGCTCTCAAGGCCGGCAAGCAGGAATTGCTTGGTCGTCGCCAACGCGTCGGCACTGTGGTGACACAGCTCGATGGCGGCGCGTAATGCCGCGTCGTCCACGTCCTCGTCGGGCCATACCTCTGCTGCCAGGCCCGCGGCCAGTGCGCCCGCGGCATCCAGGCTGTGTCCACGCAACATCAGATCGGCGGCGCGGTTCATACCGACGACTCGAGGCAAGAGAAAGCTAATGCCCATCTCAGCCGCGAGCACGCCTAGGCGGGTCTGCGGGAGGCTGAATACTGCGGATTCTCCGGCAAATACGATGTCTGCGCCCAACGCCAATGCAAATCCTCCGCCGACGGCGGGCCCGCGAACCGCTGCGACAACAACGGCGCGGCATGCACGCAACCTCAACGGTATGTCGGCGAGCCGGTTCATCTGATCGACCAGAGCTGCTGCCCCGCCGCGGCTTTCGGGATCGCCATCGTAATCGTTCATGTCGAAGCCCGAGCAAAATGTACGTCCATGTGACCGAATGAGTACGACCCGATGAGCGCAGTCAGACGTGAGGAGATCGAGGGCGGCGTGGATACTTTCGATCGCGGCATCGTCCAACGCATTGAGCCGGCGCGGACGGTTCAAGGATATTCGCAGGACGCCGTCGCTGGGGACATCGACGTCAACCCCGTCATCGGTGGAAGCGGCCTCGGAGGCGTTGAGTGCCAACGGTATTCCGACTGTTGGCGATATGCGATGGCTCATCGTTTCATGGCACGCCAGCAGTCCCGGCTCAGGCCACCAACCACGCGAAGGCGATCAGCACCGCCGCCACCCCGACCCCCCACGATTCATATAGCAGCCTCAAACCGATTGGCGCAGACCTCAACTCCATAAAATCGAGGAGCACCCACCGCACCTTGACGAACGCGAGCACGATGACCTCTGTCCAGATCAGTGCTTGCCCCTCGCTCAGCACCGTGCCGCCATGGCCGACCGTCAGCCAGAAGGCCACCAGGGTGGCGACGAGCAGCATAGCGAACGAGACGGTTGCCCGCTGGCGCACCAGTTCCTTCATGACTCAGCCTCTCAGGTAGAACAGCGCGAACAGGACGATCCACAGGAGATCCACCATGTGCCAGTAGATCCCACAGGTCTCGATAACCCCGAAGCTCTTGGAGCCCGAAGGGGCGCCTGGGGTCAGCCTGCGAATCCTCAGGCGCATGTAGGCGAGCACACCGATGCCCACCGAAGCATGTAACAGGTGCACGAATGTCATGACGAAGAAGAACATGAAGAAGTCGTTGGTGACAGGAGTGATGCCCTGCGACAGCTTGATTCCGTACTCGATCAGCTTCAGAACGGCGAAAGACACACCCAATGCCAGACCGCCCCCGGCCAATTTGTCGGCCAACTCGATCTCGCCCTTGCGCGCCGCACCGATCGCCAACACCACCAGCCACGAACTGGTCAGCAGGATCACGGTATAGGCCAGCCCGAACGCAGGGATCACCTTGCTCTGCGCATTTTGGAAGACTTCGTAGTGATCAGCCCGATACCAGCCGTAAATGCCAAACATCTCGGCGAAGATCAGCATGTCCAAGATTGCAAAGACCCATATTCCCGGCTCCCCCGGAATACGTCGCAGTCCCATACGACCGTCGCGCCTGACCCGAGAAGGCGTCGCAGTCATGTCAGATCCCCGCTGGCGACGGGATGCGAGTCGATTCGACTTCGGCGTCATCATGCCTCAAGTGGTCGGCGGACGATTCGCTGGCGAGCGCCTCCCGTGCACGCGCAAGCCGCCGAACCTGCACGATGGCCAGCACGAGAACCCAGACGAAGAAGGACGCCCCGGGCACCCAGAACGTCACCAAGCCGTTGTAGCTGAAAGGACCCCGGTAGAAGAAGACCGATAGCGCGGAGAACATTTCCAGTGCGGACGCCCACAGCGAGAAGTAGCCGGTCCAACGCGGGAACATCGTCTGCTTGTTCGTGTCACTGAGAATGGCGAACCCGGTGAGCAACTGCCACAACATGAATGGCGGCCAGGGAATCAGGAACAAGAACCACATGAGATCGAAGAGCAACTGGGTGGTGTCCGGCGCAAGTGTGCCGACCCGAAAGGCCATCGCCGATCCGAAGACGGCGCACAGCATGGCGATCACCGCACCTAAAAAGCCCACCAGGATGAGAACTCCGGCGGCCAGCGGTGATGAATTCGCGTATTTGCGAATTTGATAGGCCAGCGTCAGCGACCATGTGAGTAAGAACGTCAGGCCACCGACGAGGACCAGAAGCATACCGATCAAGATCTGATATTTGATGTCCGATAGGTGCGCCGCCAATTCGCTGGGCTTCGTCGAGGGCGACCAAACAGGCAACAAACCCGAAGCGCCGAAGCCTCCGCCGCAGATGATCACCCAGGCGATACCCGACCAAGCGCCAAGCCGTTCCAATCGCCGGTCATAACTGTCCGGATCTACCCGCAGCGTCAGGGTCATCTCCAGCTCCTCTGCATCGTTGGGAGTGTTGCGGGACTTCGAGCAAGAAAAGGGTCCGTCAATCCGCGGCGAGCACATTTATTCCACCTACGACCGTGCGCATGGTGATGTAGTCGCCCTTATAACCGCGATGGTCGTAGTGACCGAAGGAGATATGGTTGCCAGGGCCGCCGACGGCGGCGTCCAACCTCCGTATTTTCTCCAAGCTTCGGCGCAAGCCGTCGCGCGAATGCGGCTTCGCCGTTGCCAATCCATGGGCCACCACGTTGCCCATGTCGTATCCCTGCGCGGTGTAGCAGTGCACCGGCCGTCGCCCAAACCGCTTCTCGAAACGGTCAAGCATGGACGTGAATGTGGTGTTCCGTTCGTCGAACTGATCGACGCCGACCCAACCTTCGAAGTTGTCGATCAGCCCGGTGTACTGAGAAAGTCCGTCAATGGTGCCCATGAAGATCGACATCGTGATGCGTGCAGCGGCGTAGCCTTCGGCCGCAAGCTTCTGAGAAGCGCCGAGCACCGAGAACGCATTGGCACCGAACCCCACGTACATGTAGGCCTCGACACCGGAGTCACGCATCATAGTCACTGCGGCCGCGGCGGTGTCGGCGTCGATGAACGACCCGACGCGCACGTCTGCCACAAATGATGCGTCCCGCTCGTGAGCGCGCTTCTTCATATACGTCGTGTATTCGTCGCCGAGAAGGTTGTCCTCGCGGATGACACCGAGCTTGCGCGCACCGGCCACGTCGACCGCGTGGTCCACCATCAGAACCGCCTCGTCACAGAAGGTCCCGTTCGGAGTCAAGAACGTCCACGGACCTGCGAGTTCCAGGCCGCCGCACATCGCGATGAACGGGATCCCGACCTCTTCCACGTAGGGATTGATGACAGGCACATTCTCCGACGTATGGGGGCCGATGATGGCGATCGGTGCGAACTCCCGCACCGATCGCTCGACCGCGTCCAAGATCGTCGTCGCCCGCGCGTAGGGCAACCCCTCCACCTCGACGACCTTCAGCTCCACCGGGCGGTCGAGTAACCCGCTCTGATGCGCCTCGTCGAAGGCGAGTTGGGTGGCGTCGTATTGATCGTAGAGCGGCTGCAGGCCGACTCCCCAGTCCTGGATGATCGCCACGCGGTGCGGTTCTCGGGTGCCCGAGTTCACCTTCGGCAAGCTGCGCGAGATTCCGTCTGGATAGTTGACCACGTGCCACTCCATCGTTCACGGGCGGTGTCAGTTGACCGTAGGAATTATCGACGCACTTGTCAAGTATGTGCTGTCGGTCATCCCTCCAGTCGATGTAACACGCTGCGGCGATCGATGCGCCAAATAGAATGATGGAATCGGCTTGCTTGTCGAGTACCGTGCCGGCTGCGCGCCGAGAGCGACACCTCCGAAGCTGGACACACACGTCGGCAGAGTTCGAGCTGGTGCCCACCGGGTCGTGTACCCGCTGTTCCGCCTCGCATCGAGACGGCGCTCGAGCTGAGCGACCAGAATGAATTGTGTGAGGCCCGTCGTCCTCGCTAAGGCCCATAGAGTCAGATTGTTGCACTGATTTTGGTAGCCAGGTGGTCAGCGATCGCCTAAAGTCGACGCAGATGCATCCCAGCGATCGGCCACGGAGGAATAGAGCGTGTGACGCGATCGAACGTTCAGCAATGCGCCCGCCCGATGAGCGGCGAACGAGTGATCGTCACAGGCGGCGGATCTGGAATCGGCGCGGCGGCGCTGCCGCCCGTGATCGCCAAGCTTCGTTCGGCGCGTGGCTGATATGGCCACCGAATCCGAGACAACCATCGTCAGGTCGACCTTCTGCCGGATCTGCGAATCCCGCTGCGGGATCGATGTGCAGGTGCAGGGCGGGCGAATCACTCGCATCGGACCGGACAAGGCGAATCCCTATTCGTGGCAGGACTTCTGCTCCAAGGGCCGTTCCGCGGCGGAGGTGGTGTATCACCCCCGCCGCCTGAAGTGGCCCATGCGCCGGGTCGACGGCGGCTATCGCCGCGCCAGCTGGGCCGAGGCAACCGAGGATATCGCTAGGCGGCTGAACGCGATTCGCGATCGGTTCGGCCCCGACTCGATCGCCGCGTACCTGGGAAATCCCGTCGGTTTCAACGGCGCCAATGTTGCATGGTTCGCCAGCTTCGTCCGTGCGCTGGGTACCAACAACATGTTCTCCGTGTCGTCGGTCGATCAGAACAACCTCGAACGGGTGTGCTACGAGATGTACGGCCGGTGGCTCATACCTCTCGTTCCAGACGTCGACGAGTGCGACTACTTCCTTCTGGTTGGCATGAACCCAGCCGTTTCCACGTTCGGCTGGATTCACAACGTGCCGAACGGATGGCGACGAGTGCTGACGCGGCAGGCCGACGGAGCAACGGTCGTGATCGTGGATCCCAATCGCACACAAAGCGCCGAACAGGCCAGTCGGCATATCTCGGTGTGGCCGGGCCAAGATTGGGCATTGCTGCTAGCCATGCTTGCCGTCATCGTCCGCAACAGACTGGCGCGCTTCCCTGACCAACCCGCGGTGACTGGCCTCGGCGAACTCGATCGCCTCGCCCGCGAAGTAGATCTCACCGACCTCGCCATGCGTTGCCGAGTTCCCGCCGACGTCATCGAATCCACTGCGCGCGGTTTCGCCTCAGCACGTACGGCGATGTGTGTCGCCCACACTGGCGTAGCACACAACGGCGAAGGTGTGCTGGCCGAGTGGCTCAGTCACGTACTCAACGCCATCACCGGTCGCCTCGACACCGTGGGCGGACGGCGGTTCGAGCCGGGCTACACATCGATCAAGGACTCCTTCGGCACGAGCCCACCTAAGCCGAGCAGAGTGCGCTCCCTACCCGCCGTGGCGGGTGCCCGCTCGCTTGCCGAACTCGCGGATGAGATCCTCACACCAGGCGATGGACAGATCAAAGCGTTGATCTGCAACAGCGGCAATCCAGTGATCAGCGGGCCACACGGCAACCGCCTCGAAGGTGCACTCGCTCAACTGGATCTGCTGGTGGCTATCGACTTAGTTCAGCGGGAAAGCCACGCTCACGCCGACTGGTTGCTACCGGCCGCGCACTTCCTCGAGCGGGATGACTTTCTGCCGATCTACTCCTCGTTCGAGGACCAACCGTTCGCTCAGCTCGCCCAGGCAGTCGTGCAACCCCCTGACGATGCTCGCGAGGAGTGGATGTTCTTCCGCGACCTGGCGTTGGCCCTGGAGCTGCCGATGTTCGGCCCGGCGACGGCCTCCATGACACCACGGGCGATGTGGAAGAAGCTCGTCGACGACGGCGGCAAGCTCTCGTGGTCCGATGTCGAGGGCAGCCCACACGGAGTGGTTTACGGCGACAAGGAATACGGTCGGCTCGCCGAGGCCGTCGCCACGTCTGACGGAGCCGTGCATCTGGCTCCAGAACCGTTCCTCCAGCGGGTACGCGCGGTCCTGGACGCCGCACCAGCGTCACCGTCACCGGACTGGCCGCTGCTGCTATCCAATCAACGCTGGAAGTCGGCGATGAACTCGTGGCTGAACGACACCCCGACCGCACTGAAGCGGCAGTCGGCCAACACTGTCTACCTCAACACCGATGATGCTGCACCACTCGGGATTTCAAGCGGCGATGTCGTGAGGGTGTCCTCCCGCACCGCAACGTTGGAGTGCACTGCCGAAGTGAGTTCCGCACCGCGTCAAGGGGTGGTGATCCTCGGCCACGGCTGGGGGTCGCGGGTTTTCGACCCGCATGGTGCCGAGCCGCCAGCCGCCTACGGCGTCAATCGCAACGCTTTGGTAGCAGATGCGGACGTCGACCCGCTTTCGGGGACTCCCGCCTTCGGCATCGTCGAAGTCAGGGTAGCCAAGGTTTGACGACGCGGGATCGACCTACGTCGCCTAGGCTAGGAAGCCCGCCATCACCGTGGTTGTCGACCACTGGCCCGCCGTCATCGCACCGTCAACGGTGAGGACGTGGCCGTTGACGAAAGCCGCACCGTCACTGCACAGATAGGACACCGCGGCGGCGATATCCCGTTCACTGGCCAACCTGCCCGCCGGGATGATCTTGCCAATGTCGGCGAGCAGACCGGGCGGGAGCAACTCATAGGTCTTTCCCATGTCGGTGATCCCGGATCCAATGCTGTTGACCCGCACACCGCTGGCGGCCAATTCCATGGCCGCCGTGCGCGAGATCATGTCCAGCGCGGCCTTACTCGCACCGTACGTAGCCAGGAATGGCGCGGGTTGACTGCCACCGATGCTGCTCATATTGATGATGACGCCGAAGCCACGCTCGCTCATGCCGGGCGCAAACGCGCTGATGAGTCTTACTGCGGCAAATACGTTGACGTCGAAAATCGTTTTCCACGAATCGATGTCGGCCATTGCGACTGGAGAATACTGCTCTTCGGCGGCCGCGTTATTGATCAATATGTCCACCCGACCCACCTCCGCGGCCAACCGTGCCACGTCGGAATCGCTGGACACATCGGCGGCAATAGTTTTGGATCGTCCCCGCGCTGCGTCGATCTCGTCGGCCACCGCAGTTAGCGCGTCCATGCCACGGCCGACCAGGATCACCGCGGCACCCTCGGATGCAAGCTGCATGGCCGACGCTCGCCCGAGGCCCCGACCCGCCCCGGTCACCAGCGCAGTACGGCCCTCGTGAGGCAGCGCGGTCTGCGTGTTGGTCACGGCACGTAGACGCTGTCGTGCAGGAACAACGCGCGACCGAGGCACAGGATCAGTGGCTGGGCGATGAAGATCGCGATGTTCATCGTGATGATCCACACCGCCAGCCTGGCGGATTCCCGTTGCCATCCCGGCGTCAACGTGTGGACCTTGAACAGCTTTTCGTTCGGATAGTTTCCATCGGAATCTTCGCGCAGGGTGAGCGAGATGAAGACGGCGAACAGCATAAACGGGATCGCCGGCCAGACGAATGACAGTGTCCCATGCGCGGATTCCCACTTGGGTCCGACCGCCTCGACATAGGAGTACCAGCCGGCAACAGTCATCAGACGCTCGCCGAGGATGTCGATCGCGTAAAACACCGCCATGGCCGATACCACCAGCAGGACCGTCGGGGATGCCTTCGGTACAGCACGCTGCAGGAGGGCGGACACTTTCGGTACCAGCTTCAGCAGGATGACGCATTCGACGGCGAAAAAGATTCCGTAGCCGAAAATGGCAATCACCGGCTTGGTGTACGTCTGGTACCAGGTCGAGGTCCAACCAGTGAAGGTCCAGAATTCGCGGTTGTAGACCAGGTAAGACCCCCAGTCTGCCGGCCACTCGATCCAGAACATCGTGGTTCCCGCGAGGAACAGCATCGCCGGCATGGAGATCGTCTTGGCGCGGAACGTCTGGATCGCGAAGAGGATGAACATGGCCGTCCAGATCGCCTGGAATCCGTACCCCCACAACCACGGCAGATGCGGATTGTCGAGATGATCATGAGGATACGGCGGCGCGACCACCGTGGCACTGTTGTCTGTGAGCACCAGGGTGCCGACCACGATCGCTGCCAACACTGCCACGACCACCCAAGGCAACCAAGCGGCGGTACGCGACGGCGGTGATATGACGCTGCCGGACGACGTCTCAATTGGTGTGTCGATAGTCATTGACTGCCTTCCCCGTTCATACTTCATTAGCGAGTACTGTTACCAGACAAGGGCTTTGATGTCTGAGCGTCCGATGACGCCCGCCTCACGCAAGCGTCGGTAGTCCCCTTCGGTCACACCGACTTGTCCCAGCCATACCTCGTCGTCGTGCTCGCCGAGCATCGGCGCGGGACCCACCTGAACCGGACCGGGAATGGAAGACCACCGCACGGGCATGCCCGCGTGAGTATTTACCCCGGTCTTGGGATGCTGCACCTGCTCGAAGAACCTACGGTGCTCGAGTTGGTCGAGCTCGGGCACCAGATGCCCTAGTATCACTTCGCCAACCGGAATGCGCCTTTGCATCATCGCCTCGACGACGGCGTCCACCGTGAGGATCGACGTCCACGCCGCGATGGCGGCGTCGATCTCGTCGTGATGCGCCCTGCGCTCGGCCTCACTCCAATCTGTCCAATCGGGTCGATCGAGGAGCCCGCACAGTGCCCGCCACCCGTCGTCATCGGTAACGGACAGGCCTACCCAGCGCCTATCCCCCAGCCCGACGCGGTCCACCTCCGATGTGGGGTAGATACCTTGCGGCGCAGAGCTATTCGAGCGGTTGCCGGACCGGACGCAGTCGACGCCATAGGCACTGTGCTCGATGACCACGTTGGCCGCGACGCTGAGCGCCGCCGAGATCATGGGCGCCTCGACCAGAACGCCCTCACCAGCAGCCAGTGCGTGCTCGAGTGCGAGGATCAACGCCAAAGTGGCATGACTTCCCGCGATGGGATCGCACGGCCCATTAGGGATTTCCGGCGTGGAATCGGGCCATCCGGTGGACCACGCCATGCCGGAAGTCATCTCCATGGTCTGGGCGTATCCGCCACGGTCGCGCCACGGCCCGTCCAGGCCGTACGCGGGCATCCGCACCATGACCGCCCGCGGGTTGATCGCGTGCACCTCGTCCCAGCCCAGGCCCCAGGATTCCATGACATGCGGACTGTAATTCTCGATGACGACGTCACATGTACCGATAAGACGCTTCGCCAGAGCACGGCCATCCTCGGTCCCCATGTCGACGGTGACCGATCGCTTGCCGGTGTTGGTTCCCGCGAAAATGCCCGAAAACTCCGGCCAGTCAGGATCACTCATCGGCTTGCACGTGTTGCTTCTGATCGCATCCGGCCGCTTGCCGCCCTCGACGTGAATGACCTCGGCGCCCAACATCGCAAGCAGATGTCCCACGATGGGACCCGCCCAGTTGGCAGTGAAGTCAGCGACGCGGACTCCCGCAAAAGACTTGTCCCGCTTGGGCCGCAGCTCTCCCCCGCTCCACAAAGGCAACCCGTGCGCGCCAAGCTCGGGAGCCTCGCCACGCGGCCGTGCCGGCTGCCCGTGTATCCGCCACGGCACGCCCGGCTGAACAAAGTCGCCCGAGGCGTTGGTCTCGAAGGCCCGTCGCTCCACCAGGTGCGCCAGCTGCGGGATCGTCGCGCCGGTACCGACGTTGGCCGCCGGGACCCGTAGCAAGTCGGCGAGTTCCAGGATCTCGGCGGTGGTGTGTTCGGCGGACCACGCGTCGATGGCATCCATCAGCTCGTGACGGCGAACGAACCGATTCGCCATGATGCCGAGTTGCGGGTCGTCCATCCAGTCGCTTCGGTCGATCAACGAGCAGAAGTCCAGCCATTGCTGGCCGGTGACCACCATGAAGCCGACGTAGCCGTCCTTGGTGGGGTGGACATCGGGCAGGTTACGGGCACGGATCGGGCGCATTGGCCGGCCGGCGATCGTGAACCACGACACCGGGTGCACGGTTGTGGTCAGGATCAGCGATTCCAGGATCGACACGTCGAGAAGTTCGGCTCCCCCGCCGAACAGGGCCGCCGCGGTATGCACCGCGGCGAACATTCCAGCCGTCCATTCCGAAAGCCGGCCCCCGGCGATCAATGGGGCACGTTCAGGCGCACCGCGCTGTCCGGGGCCACCGGACATCGCCTGCAGCGTGAGGTCGGTCGCCGGGCGATCCACCCACGGCCCGGTCAGCCCGAAGTTGGTGATCGCGGTGACGACAGCGCGCGGGTTGATGGCGCGAAGCGCGTTGGGCGGCAGGCTACGCGCGATGTCGGAGTGCGGTGACCACACGATCACGTCAGCGGCTCGCAGGGTTTCCGTCAGCTCAGCGGGATCGGTCACGACGGCCGACGACGAGCCCGCCGCCAGGAACTTGAACAATGCCCCATTGGAATCCACGGCGCCCGAGTGCGACCAGCGTCGCAGTGGATCGCCCGCGGGATCCTCCACCCGGAGCACCTGCGCTCCCGCATCGGCCAGGAGTCGGCTGCAGTACCCGCCGGCAAGTTCTCCGGCGAGACTCACCACCTTGGCCGTGGCCACTGCCGGTGTAGTCACGAGAGTCATTCCTCCTGGTTGGGCGGCGTGGACCTTCAATAACGCTGCGCTCGTGTGAGCTTGGCGTGGCACCGAAATCAAGTGAGCCTTGCACCGATCACAAAGTCGACGGTATTGTCGAATTTAGCGCATTGTGACGCGCGCCTCAATAGGCAGCGTCCAGAAGCCGATCGCCACGGTCAACCGGAGGAATGATGCTCAAACTGTTCAGCGTCGACGACCACATCGTCGAGCCAGCCGATGTCTGGACCAAGCGGCTGCCGCGGAAGTTTCAGGAGAAGGGTCCGCACGTCATCGACGCCGACGGCCGCCAATTCTGGGTCTTCGAAGACCAGCGTTCCGCCACAATGGGTCTCAACGCCGTGGCAGGCAAGGCCCCGGAGGACTGGGGCACCGATCCGGTCCGCTTCACCGACCTGATTCCGGGCTGCTACGACGCTGCCGCGCGAGCCGACGACTTCCGTGCCGACGGCATCGTGGGCAGCGTGCTGTTCCCGTCACTCCCGGGCTTCGGCGGCCGAGTGTTCTTCGAAATGAAGGACAAGGAGCTGGCCGACCTATGCGTGCGGGCCTACAACGACTTCGTGATGGACGAATGGTGTGCTGCCGCCCCGGACATCTTCGTGCCAACCATCATCCTGCAACTGTGGGACCCAGACCTCGCCGCAGCGGAGTTGCGTCGGTGCGCAGAGCGCGGCGCTCGCGCGGTCTCTTTCCCCGAGAACCCGAGCTACCTGAAGCTGCCCTCACTACACACTGATCACTGGGATCCGGTCTTTCACGCCTTCGAGGAGACCGGTGTGGTCTGCTCGATGCATCTGGGCTCCAGCGGGCACATCCCCATTCCCACGCCGGACTCGCATTTCAGTGTGGCGATCACGGCCGCGCCCGCCGTGGTGGGCATCGAGACCATCACCGACATGCTGTTCGGCACCCTGCCCCGACGTTTTCCAAACGTGCAATTCGTCATGACCGAGGGCGGTATCGGCTACATACCCTACGTGCTCGAACGCGCCGACTTCGTCTGGGGCAAGCACCGGTTCTGGGCGCCGTTCGGGGATATCAAACCGTCGGAAATCTTCAATCGGCAGTTCGCTGTGTGCGCCGTCAACGAATCATTCGGGCTTAGTGAGGATTCCATCGATCGCATCGGCATAGACAACATTTTGTGGGAGTCAGACTACCCGCACTCGGAGACCGCCTGGCCATCCAGCCAGACCGAGGTCGCCAAGGCGCTGGGACACCTCACACCGGAGCAGATCGACAAGATCACCCACAGGAACGCCGAGCGGATCTTCAACTTCCCGGTGACCAAAGAAGCCAAGGCCGCTGGCATCCAGCATCGCCTCGATAATGCCGAAGCCAACGGCGAGCGCCCCCAAGCCATCAAGGCCTACCCCGTTGACGCCACCCCCAACGGCGACCTACCCGACGTCACCCGTGTCGTCGCAGGAACCGCGAAGTAGGCCAAGGGTTGTGGCTGGCCAAGCGAGCTCGCGGGGTTGCTATGCATCGCGGCCAAGCTTGGAAGCTAGCCCGTCGAGAAATACGTCGAGCTCCCATTGGAATCGTTCGGCATCGGTACGTGTCTGCAACGCAGGCCGTCCCGACGCCTTCGCAGCGTCATTCCCTACTTGAACTCACCGCCGATCCCCAGATAGCCGAGTTGAGGACCGGCGGCCGCGTCCACCGAATTCTGTTCCTTGACAATGGATACCAGTTTCGTGAGGTTGGCGGCGGCCGTCTCGCCTGTGCTGAGGTCGGCGGCCGTCGAATGGTCGATGACGCACGCGTAATTGAGACCCGCGTCGAAGTAGGCGTTCAGCTCCGAAGCCACCTTCTCCGCCGATCCACTCATATGACCCATGTCGCGCGATGCCTCCATGGGAACTCGCGAGATAGCCTCACGGACGTACTCCGCCGAGTACGACTCAGGCTTCATGTGACGGGCATAGGACCACTCGTCGCCGAGCGGATGCTCAAAACCGAAGCGCCGCCAATCCGCGCCGGACACCGCGCCGTAAACGATGGTGTCCCAACGCAAATATGCCGATCCCGCCAATCTATCGATCTCGTCCGGATCGTCGTTCATCAGGACGAGCACGCTGGCGGCGAAGCGCAGTTCATCAGGATCGCGGCCGGCTTGTTCGGCACCTTCCCGCACCAGGGCGACGTCTTTTGCGAATTGCTCAGGTCCGCCTAGGCACATACCGGGCAGGTTCGTCAACAGCCCGTCGGCATAGCGGCCAACCATCCGCAGCGTTTGTGGACTTCCGCCAGTCGCTACCAACACTTTTGGCGGAGAGTTGCCGTAGGGTGCCAGATCGACGACGCCGCCCTTCATCGAGTAATACTCACCGTCGAAGTGAACTGGGCGACCTTCGCTATCGAAGATCAGACGCAGGATCTGCAGCGTCTCTTCGAGTTTCTTGGCTGACCCCTTCCGACTGTGACCGTATTGAACGACGTTCTTGGCCTCACTTGCGCCGACAGCGTAGATGCCTCGGCCATGGCTGATGTGGTCGAGCGTCAGGAACTTCTGTGCCAACTTGCTCGGCACTTCCCGAACGACATCGACGGCACCGAAGAACAGCTCGATGGTCGAAGTTGACTGGGCCGCAAGAGCCATTACCAGGCTGGCGTCGTAAAAGTTGTGCGCCCGCGGCAGATAGGCGGAGGCAGGAATCTCCGGCCAGATGGACTGCGGCAGGTTGTTCTGGATCTGGTCCGTGAAGGTTATGACGTCTAATCCCATCGCTTCACACTGACGCGCGTATTCCACACACATCTCGATCGGCGGGAAGAACATTCCGTAGACGCCTATCTTGCGCTCACTGGTCACTAGACGAGCATGACTAACAACCCTTACACCTGTCAAGGTTGAGTCTCAAGAAATTGCGACTCACATCACCGGGTCCGGGCACGCCGACCCACGCCGACGACGGGGGCACTCGGACGCTTAAGCTTTCATGGTGGCTACGGGGCGTACCGGCCGCTTCAACCGCGCGGCGTTCACGGACGAGATGTTGGCGTTCGTCTCTGATCGCGGACTCGACCAACTGTCCATGCGGTCGCTCGGCGAGGCCCTCGGCGTCTCCCACATGGCCGTCTACCACCACTTCCCCGGCGGCCGTGACGAGCTGCTACAAGTGACGACGGACGCGGTCCTCTCCCAGATCGACCTTCCGGAGTTCTCCGACGACTGGATCGAGTGGCTAGTCCAAACCGCGGAGCGCGTCTTCGACGTGCTGAGCAGATATCCCGGTGTGGGTGCGCATGTATTCGCGCGACATCCGGTGTATTTGACCAGCGGTGTCACGGAAATGATCGATACGATCATGGGAACGCTGCTGAACGCAGGCCTAACGGAAGCCGAAGCGGTCGAAGTGTGGACCGTCGGCGAAACGTGGCTGGTGGGTCAGCTGTGGATAGCCGAGGCGACTCGGGATCGCCCGCCGTCGGCTCCCGCCGAGATTCGAAAGCTCTTCCCGAACAACCGCGCCGCCGACGGCACCCGCAATTTGCGCCGTGTGGCACGGCTACTCCTTGAAGAGTCGGCTGGCAAGCACCTCTCGTCCGGGCTTCGAGACTTGCTGACAGGGTTCTCGCGGCGCACAGGCCGGACGCGGTGAATGTGCCAGCGCCATCGGCCCGCCGGAAGGAATCGGTGTGAAACCGACTGTCAGGCCGAAGGTTCGTCGCTGCGGAACCCTGGATTGAAGCTGTTGTTGCCACGGCCCCAAATGGCGCGAAAGCTGCGACGACGCACTTTCCACCCCTGCCCCGTGCGTACGAACTCATCTTCGTAGATCCCGCCCAAAGTGTGCAGCACGCCGCCCGCAGCATCGAGTTTCATATGCTGGGCCTGCATGTAATACCTCCCCTTGGCGCTGTTGCCGTCAACCTCGAACAGGTGGTTGGTGAACATGTGTTGTGTTGCGTCCATTGCCTCTACAGCTGCCCGCGACGCTTCGATGAACGTGTCGACTCCGCGGATGATGAATTCCGGACCAAGGCCGTAATCCAGCTCAACGTCATCGGTGAAGAGGTCGCGGAGTTGGTCCCAGCGTCTGCCGTCGAGGGCAAAGGCATACCGATGTGTGAGCTCTAGAAGCGCTTGGATGTCCTCGAGTGATGGATCGGCCATGGCATTCTCCGTTTCCAGCTGAGTCGCGCGGCGCGCATTACGCCATCTCTAATCGACACACTAGTCAAAAATATGAGTACTGCACTCGGACCGGTAAAGACGGCTCTACACTGCGAGGCGCCGGCCTGATCACGTAGGTGGATATCTGCCATAGTGCGATCACGTGGAGCGGTCGGATTCACGTTGTGCGAAAGGAATACCTAGATGGACGGAACGATTGGTACCGCAACCCAGCTGGGTCTACCCGAGGCGGTCGACGTCGCGGTCGTGGGCTCCGGTGCAGCGGGGTTGGCCGCCGCTCTGTCGGCTGCTGTGGCGGGAAGGTCGGTGCTGATCGCCGAATCCCAGCCGCTGATCGGCGGCACCACCGCGATCTCGGGCGGCGCTGCGTGGGTGCCGAATCACGGTCTCTCCTACCGTCAACTCGCGGCTTCGGACAGCGCTGAGGACGCCCGCCGCTATCTGCTGGGTGAGGGGCGCGACGCCGTACTCGACCACGGCTTGGTCGAGGCATTCCTCGATGGGGCGCCGAAGACGGCGCGGTTCATCGAAGCGCATACCTATTTGAGTTGGCTGCCGACGATATGGCCTGACTACCACTCCGAGATCGCTGGCGCCTCCAACGTCAGATCGCTACTACCGGGACTCTTCCCGAGCGATCTGCTCGGGACGTCGGCGTCCATGGTGCGCTCGCCGGCGGGCACCCTTCGGACCAACCCCATGCCGGCGTGGATGCTAGATCGGCTTCCCGGCATCTGGATCGCCGGCCACGCCCTGGTAGGCGCCTTGCTGGAGGCATGCCTGCGGCAGGGGGTGGCGGTCCGGACATGCGCGCCCGCCGCTCGACTCGTCGAAGGCGATTCGGGCGTATCGGGTCTGGTCATCTCGTCTGACCGGGAATTCCGTTCCGTCGCAGTGCGCCGAGGCGTAATACTCGCCAGCGGTGGATTCGAGGGATCGGACGAGTTCACCGACAAATATCTCGACGGCAGCTTCGGCGCACAGATAAGCCCCGCTGGCCACGACGGCATCGCCCTGACGATGGCCGCAGAGGTCAACGCCAGCTTGTCCGCGACCGAGGCCGCGTGGTGGATGCCCGCCGTGCACGTTCCGGGCGACGAGTCGGACTCCCAGCCCACCAGTCGAATCTTGCTCGGCGAACGCGGACTGCCCCACACGATCATGGTGAACCGCGACGGCGAGCGGTTCGCGAACGAGGCGCGCCCCTACGCCGACATCGGCGCAATCATGCGTCGTGTCGATCCCGGCACAGGGGTGATGCCGAACGCAGTGGCGTGGATGCTCTTCGACGACTACTACTGGCGGCGTTACGGATTCTTCGATTGGCCACCCGGCTCGGAACCTCCTTCGTTCCTTGTCCGAGCGCACAGTCTCGACGAGTTGGCGCGCCGTTGTGGAATCGATGCCGACGGTCTCACACGCACTGTCGCAGCCTTCAACCCACTGGCCAGGCAAGGCCGCGATCCGCAGTTCAACCGTGGCGGAACTACCTACGAACGCTTCTTCGGTGACTACCATCCCCGGCTCGGACGGCTGGCGCCCCTTAGTCGGTTCCTATCGGCCACGGCACAGGTACACCGCGTCGCCGCAGCCGCGGCCGGCCCGGTCGTCGCACCGCTGGCAGCGCGCGTCGCCCGCCGCCGCGAACCCGACCGACTGCGAGAGCGAGCTGTCCCGCTACTCGCAAAGTATCTACGCGCCTACCTGAAGAGTCCTGCGAGCAGCGTCCTCGGCCCGATCGATTCGCCGCCTTACTACGCAGTCCGCGTCGACGCCAGCGCGCTCGCAACTGTCGGGGGTCCGCGCACCGACGCCCACGCACGCGTCCTCGACGAGGGCGGAGCGGTGATCCCTGGGCTTTATGCGGCCGGCAATGCAGGCGGTGCGGCGACCGGTGGGTTCTACGGCGGAGCGGGATGCACAATCTCGCTCGCGCTCACCTTTGGTCATCTGGCTGGACGCCACGCCGCATCCCGATCAGCGGATGGTGCTGACCGTCAACCGGTCTGAGCGCTGAGCCGAGAATTGGCGCTCGCCCGGATACTTCCGCTATTTGGCGCCTATCGCTTTTGTAAGGGCGGTTGGGTGCGCTGCCCCCGCAGGCGCTTCTGCACCCGGCCCAGCGCTTCCAATCTGCCCTGCTGAGCCGCGATCTCCTCTTGATCAGGTTCCGCGGCCTCCTCGAGTCGTGCGATGAGATCTCTGGTGCGGACCTGCTCGCGGTAGAGGCGTGCGTCGGCCTCCTGAAAGGTGATGAGGTCCATCTCTTCGGCAAGTGGGTCGTGCTCGGGAGGCGAGCTATCGTCGCTAATCAAGGGTATGCACCTTTCAGCTCACCACGTTGCCCGAGAGGGCGACCGCGCTCAGACCGCCGTCAGGCCACCGTCGACGACCAGCTCGGAACCGGTCGTATACGACGACGCCTCGGAGGCGAGGAACAACACCATCCTTGCCACCTCGGCGGGATCGGCCATCCGGTTCATCGGAACGCCCGCCGATATGACGCTACGAGCGTCTTCAGGGAGCACCTGCGCGAGCATGTCGGTCAAGACCCCACCCGGGTGCACGGAATTCACCCTGATCCCTCTAGGGCCGTATTGCACCGCGGCCGCCTTGGTCATACCGCGGACTGCGAACTTGGCAGTGGTGTAGGCCGCGTTAGGTGTGAAAGGAGCATGGGACAGGCCACACACCGACGAGATGTTCACGATCGATCCGCCGCCCGCTTGGAGCATCTGCGGGATCACCGCCCGCATCCCGAAGAACGCTCCGTGCTGGTCGACGGCAATCACCTTCAGGTAGTCCTCGACGCTGATGTCGGCGACATCGGCGAATGGGCCCGACGTGCCCGCGTTGTTCACCAGAACATCGATCGAGCCCAGCGTATGGCGGACGGACGAGACCGCGGCAGCCCAGCTGTCCGGATCCGTGACGTCCAACTCGACAAACATCGCGCGCTCGCCCAAAGCTCCCGCGAGTGCGCGCCCGGCCTCTACCTGGATGTCGGCGACTGCGACCCGGGCACCGGCCGCATGGAGAACCCGCGCGATCTCGGTGCCGATGCCCTGGGCGGCGCCTGTGACGAGTGCCGTCCTGCCGTCGACCCGGAATGAATCACTCATATTGCCCCTTGCCCGTTCTTCGATTGTCCGTCACGCTAAGAATTATTCGACATACTTGTCAAGTATCTGTCGAGTCATCGGAGGACTGATCATCGACATTCGCGAACGGGTTGTCGTCGTGACCGGAGCCGGTCTTGGCCTGGGCGCCGCGTTGGCGCGCACGATCAGCGCGAAAGCGCCGGGTGGTCTCGTGATCGCCGACATCGACGAGGAGGCAGCCCACCTGACTGCCGCTAAGTACGACAGCTACGGGATTGCTGCGGACATGGGTAGCGAGTCCGGTGTCCGGGCCGTAGTCGACGCCGCAGTCGACCGTTTCGGCAGAGTCGACATGTGGATTGCCAACGCCGGCACTGGGATAACGTGTGACCCGTTCACGGACGACGCCACCTTCTCCCTCATGTGGAACCTGCATGCGATGTCGCAAGTGTGGGCGGCCAGGGCATTACTGCCCGGCTGGCTGAAGCGCGGCAGCGGACATTTCGTCGCCGTCGTGTCCTCGAACGCGCTGACCACCAACCCGGTCTCCATGGGCTATGCGATGACGAAGCACGCTCAACTCGCGGCCGTGGAATGGCTGGCCATGACCTACGGCGCGGCCGGCGTCACCACTACTGCGTTCTGCCCCAAGGGAATGCGGACGCCACTACTGGAGCAGCACGCGCAGACGAATGCCTATGCCCGCGCGGCGCTCGCGGACGCGATCACACCCGAACAGGCCGCATCGATCCTCGTCGCAGCAATCGAGGAGGGTCGCAGCATCGCTCACACTCACCCGGCGGTACTGGACGACGCCCGACTGAGGCTGGACGACCATGCCGCGTACCTGCGCACGCTCGAGCAGTTGCACGCGCTGGTTCCTGAGATCGGCGTTCCGCGTTGACCGGCAACCGATTGGCAGGTCGGTTTGCCGTCGTCATCGGCGGTGGCGCGGGGATCGGACGGGCGATCGCGCTGCAGCTGGCCCGCGATGGCGCTCACGTGTCGGTGGTGGGTCGCACAGCTGCCCGGCTGGCCGAGACCGCATCGTTGGCGAGCTCTCCCATGGCGACGCACGTCTGCGACATCACGGATCATCGAGCGGTCGAGCATCTTGCTGAGAACATCGCGCAGCAAAATGGTGGGCTGGACATCCTGATCTGCAACTCCGCCATCGGAGTGAATGCGATGCTGCACGAGACATCCGTCGGAGACCTCGACGCCATCATCGCCACCAATATCCGCGGCACATACCTGTGTCTGCAAATGGGAATTCGACTGATGTCAGCCTCAGGAGGAGGTGCCGTAGTCGTCGTCGGCAGCCTCGGCGCGCTTCGTCCGGCACCCCGAGCATCGGCGTACGGCATGAGTAAGGCGGCGACCCACGCCATGGCTCGCCACGCCGCGATCGAGTACGCAGACAAAGGAATTCGGGTGAATGTCGTCGCTCCGGGAGCCACTGACACGGACTTGCTGAGCACGGCCGACGACGACGTGCGGGCGCAGGTGGCCGCCGCGATTCCGGACGGCCGCATCGCAGCCCCGGAGGAGATAGCCGAGGTCGCCGTATTTCTTGCCAGCGACGCGTGCACGCACGTGACCGGTCAGGTGTGGAGTGTCGACGGCGGCTCGTCGATAGGTGCGGCGGGCCGCTGATTCGGTTACCGGGCAATATCCAATTCCGCGAGGATCTCGTCGGTGTGTTCGCCCGGGGCCGGTGCGTGGCGACGCACCGTAAAGGGTTCGCCGTCAACGATTGCGGCCGATCCCACGTACGAGATCGGTCCCGCCACCGGATGTTGGCCCTCGACGAAGACGTTGCGGCCGGCGATGTGCGGATCGGCGGCGACCTCGTCGACGCTCTGATGGGCCGCCCCGAGCGCGAAGCCGTATTCGGCGGCCAGTCTCAGCCACTCGTCCAACGTCTTCGTGGCGATCACCTCGGCAACCAGACGGCGCTCGGCCTCATCGCCCCAGTCCACCGAATCGTTGGACGTGTCGGCCTGTCGGCCGATCAGGTCGTCGCGCCCTGCAGCCGCCGCCCACTTGTCCCAGAAGCGCTGCTCGATACAACCGAACAGGACAACCCTGTTATCCGCGGTCTCGTAGAACTGGTAGCGCGAACCCGTCATCTCACCGTCGGATCTGGCGGCCATACCGGAGCGGTCGGTGATGCGCTCGGCGTTGCGCTGCAACACTATCGGCAACCACGCCGTCATGGCGGTCGCATCCGAACCCGCGACATCGATGTAGGCGCCTACGCCGGTTTCCCTGGCCCGAAGCAACGCCGCCACGGCCTGCAGTGCGGCATGCAGGCCGCCCACGCTGGTCGCCTCACCACCGAGGTTGGCTCCGTCGTCCTCGAACGAACCACGCTCGAGCAGACCGTCCTCGCCGCGCTGTACGGCGTGGGCACCGACGAGGGCGTTCATCAGCATCCCGTGGGTCGGAATGCTGGCGTAGGGGCCGGTGGCGCCGAAACCAGTGTGCTGCACGTACACAAGGCTCGGTTTGCGGGCGCGCATCGCGTCCGGACCCACCCCCAGCTTGTCGCAGACCCCGGGGCGGTTGCCGTCGACGAAGATGTCCGCGGTGTCGATCAGTCGCCAGAATGTGTCCCGGTCGGCGTCCTCGGTGAGGTCGAGCAGCACCGAGCGCTTGTTTCTGTTGACCTGGGCGTGCGGCACGCTCACGCCGGGGACGATCTGGCCGAGAAAGTAGCGCAGGTAGTCACCGGCCGGGGGTGACTCGACCTTGATGACATCGGCGCCGAGGTCACCGAGCAGCATTCCCACGGTGTCGCCATTGAGCAGCACGGCCGATTCGACCACGCGTACGCCGTCGAGCAGGTTGGGCACTGTGAACCTTCCTTCGATAGTGGTATGCGCGTGGTCGTCCGCTCAGCGCATCGCCAAGCCCGAACCGATTCGGCGATGCTGCGGGATGCCGAACACCGGGGCCAGCAAATGGCCTGGTGGCGCCGCGATCACGCCGGGAATGGCGTTGACGAACGCCGCCACCGACGTCCAGGACTGCGAGTCCATCCAGTGTTCACCGTCGGGATCGTCGACATGCCCGCCGTGCCGTATTCCGTTGGCGAACGAAAGTCCCCGGGCATACCGGATCTGCAGTGAAGGCGTGCCCTCCACGGTGATGATCCAGTCGTTGTCGGCCTCCCAACCGGCGATCTCCAAATCGCACACCCACCGGCAGATGACCGTCACGAACGGCTCCTCGTCAATGATCCCGGTCCAGGAGAACTCCGTGCCCGCGACCGTTCCCGGCGGGACCGGCGCGCTCGCCCCGGTCAACTCCCGGGTGGTCGTGGCGAAGCGGGCATCCACATCGACCCTGTCGAGCCGCTGCCCCAGCTGCGCGGCGACGGCATGCGGTGTCTGCCGGTACATGTGGTCGAACATCCCGATGATCTGATCGCGCGGGAAGTCATCGGGTTTCGCGCCGAAACCCAGAAGCGGATAGACGTGCGCATCGAGGTCGGTGCAGTCCATCCGCTCGAGGACATCGACGTGGGCCACCTCCAACGTATGACCGGCCAAAGTGGTCGCCAACCGTTCGGCGACGAATCCCGGAGAGGAACCCACAGCCAATACCGACGAGTTTCCACGCCGGCAGGCGTCGTCGACTTCACGCGCGTACCCGTCGCTGATTCCTGCCGGATAAAAGTAATCGTGCGCGAGCAGGAGATTCTTCCCGCCGGCAAGCAGTCGCAGTGCGTCCGCGTGGCTTTGGGTGGGCTCCAATGCCACCAGCGGGGTGAAGATCACGACATCAGCGTCCAGCCGGTCGATCTCATCGCGATCGCGGGTGACGGTCACACCGCCGTGCGGGGGCAGGCCGACGAGTTCCCCGATGTCGCGCCCCTCCTTTTCGGGCGAGAAGGCGAAGACTCCGACCACGTCGAACTCCTCTGGTCGCTGCAGCAGCACCCGTAGCACGAATCCGCCGAGACGGCCGGGGCCCCAGATGACGACGCGGGTGCGGTTGTTCATTGGCTCACCCGTTGAGCCGTGACGACGTGGCGCGATGGAACCAGCGGCAACTCAAGTGCGGAGATGAGCCCCGATCGCGCATTCGGCATCTCGCCGATTAGATTGACCAGGCGCATCGCTGTACCGCTGACCGATCCCCACACGTCGCCGGCGCGCCCGAGGTCGAGATCACACCGCATGTTCGGGTTGCCCGTGATCGTGACGCGATAATTCGATTCACCGACACCGTCGAATGTCGGCCATTCCGGCGCCACTTCGGCAGCCATTCGCGTGATGTGCTCGGCGGTGATCACGGCGCGTCCGGCCACCCGGCCTTCACAGGCGACTCGCAGCGCGACCACGGTGCCCGCCTCCATCAGGCCGACCGAGGTATTCAGATCCTCGTCGTGTACAGCCTTATCCGACGTCCCCACCAGCTCGTCCAGTTCAACGCCAAGGCGGTCGGCCAGCTGACGAACCATCGGACCCCAGAAGGCTTCGAAGGCACCGCCGGCGGTGATCGGTGCTTCGTAAGTGGGTGGGCGGCCGAAACCCATGATGTCCCGAATGACCGGCTCGACGTCGTAGTGGTCGTAGATCCCGATCTCCTGCACAAGCACATGCTCGACCTCATCCGACATCGTCAGTAGTGCAAGCGGCAGAACGTCGCTGGAGAAGCCGGGGTCCAGTCCCGTCGACAGGAATGTCGAACCACCCTGAGCCGCAGCCTCCTCCAATGGCTTTCGCAAATTCTCGGGCGCAGCGGGCGGGTACAACAGGCCCAACAGCGAGATCGTGATGACGTTGACGCCGGCCGACAGCGCCCGCGCGATCTCGGCGACCACCTCAACTTCTCGACCGAGCCCGTTCGCACAGTAGCTCACGACGTCGGGCGTCGTCGCCAGCAGTTCGTCGAACGACCCGACAGCGGCGACACCGACAGGGTCGACCCCGATGAGCTCGCCTGCGTCGCGACCGATCTTCTCCTCTGACGACACCCAGAGGGCCGTCAACTCCAGGCGATCGTTCGCGAGTATCCCGCGCAATGCCTCCCGACCCGTGAGTCCGGTACCAACATGTGCAACTCGGATCCTGGCGCCGACGCCGTCTGAGGTCATCCTCTACTCCATTCACGTCGGCACTTTATCGACACACTAGTCGGTTTATACCCGACAGGAGCCCGCGGGCTTCGCCTGGCGCGAGCGGCGGCGGCACACACGCTCCCGACCCGAACAACGCTGACTCATGGGATGGTCAGACTGGCCGGGCCCGCTAGCCAGCGCAAAGCCATCAAGGGCAGGATGGTGGTCAACAGGAACGTGACGTTGAGGGTGACAATCCACGACACCAAAATCGCAAGCTGCCCGGGCCGCCGCTTTACCACTTTGCGCGCCAGCAGTTCGAACACGTCCTCGCCGTTGCCATTTCGCCAGGTGGCGGCGAATACGACCAGCGCCATGAACGGCACCTGCTCCAATATCGGCCACACAAGTGGGAAGTGTCCGTCACCGACGGCGATGGTCGGGCCGAAGGCAAACTGATAGTGCCACCAGCCGAAGCCGTGTGCGGCGCCTTCGACGATTAGATCGAAGAGGTAGAACATCGGAAACGAGACGATCGTCGTCGTCATGTATGGATTGGAGTTGGGCCAGCGATCCTTGACGACGTAGAACGCCTTCTCGAGCGCTAGAAAAAAGCTGACGTAGAAGAAAACGTAGCCAGCGATGAACCACCAGCACCGCACCGGCGACGTCCAGATAGTTTCGCCCCATCCGTACCTGGCGAATCTCGGGCTGTAGAGCAGGTAGCTGCCCCAGTCCCCATAGGTTTCTTGCCAGAATGCCGAGCCGGATGCCACCGTCAGCAGGAAGACGCGGCTCAACTTTCGTTCGTGAAAAGATTGCAGGACACCGATTGTCAGGAACACGGCAGCGACTGCCCACATGGCGGTCTCCCACATGCGCGCGCCCACCGGATCAGTGAGAGTGCCTCCGCTACGCCCCGCGACGAAGAGAACCACGGCCATGAGCGCAATGCCACTGACGACTGTCGCGGCAGTCGGGATCAGTCCTCTGGCCGAAAGCCGGCGTGCAGGCGGTACGGTGCGCGCTCCAGTGACCACAGCGATTCTCCTCCACTCCAGAGGTGCCCTGAGGCTGAGGCAAGCAAAAGTCAACGCTATTGTCAAGAATGCACGACCATCGCGCGACTTAACGGCTAGACTGTTCGCAGCGTCTCAGTTCGCAGGATCACTGTGCGCGCTTGCCCAAATGATCTGGGCGATACTGCGGCAGACTGCCGCTCCCTTCACCGGAGCGCCCGCGACGCGCCAGTGGTACCAGAAGCGTTCGATCATCGACTGTATTGCGAGCCCTTGCACCATCGGATCGATACCCGGCAGGCGCTTGCCGCCGCGGAGCTTGATCAGCGCTTGAGACAAGATCTTGGCGCCGGTCATCTCGGCAGTAATGCTCCATTCCCGTAGTTCCGCGTGAGCGTACGCAGCTTGGAACGCGGCGTGGACGAAGGATCCGTGTTCGTCCCAGAAGGCGAGGTACTCCTCCACCCAGCCCGCAACGTCGTCGATGGTGGCCGCGTGGTCCATCTGCCGCAAACCCTCGGCGGCGACGATGCCAGCTTCCTCGGCATCGTGTCCGATGGTGAGAAGCACGTCCTGCTTGCTGGTGAAGTACGTGTAAAACGATGCACGTCGGATGCCGCTCGCCTCAGTGATGTCGCTGATCGACGTGGCGTCGTAGCCTTTCTCCAGCAGTAGGCGCTTGGTCTCGACCATGATGCGCATCTTCGTCCGCAGTCCTTTACGGCCGATGTCCGATGCCGGTCCGGTTTGTCGGACGCTGGTCTGCGGCCGCGGGGAGGTCCTAGGCATATCTAGATTTTGACATGTCCGGGCAGTATGCGACGGCAACCGCGCCCGACACTGCCCTACACACCAACACCCGAACCACACAGGTTTTCGCCATCCGGCAGAGGGAATCGACACTCTTGTCAGGAAACCTCGATTGGCGGTAGCGTGGGCTGCGGTCCGAATGCGAGAGCCACGCCGTACTCAGGAGGCCCAGTGCCCATCATCGCTCCGCCGGTTGAGAAGCTGCCCAAGCCGACGCTTCTCATCGGTGACCGGCGAATCGACGACAGCTCCGGCGGGGCTGTCGATCACGTCTACGGCGCGACCGGCAAGACCACAGGCAATGTGACACTGGCGGGGGCTCGGGAGATAGACATCGCGGTTCAGGCAGCGAGATCGGCGCTGCCGGCTTGGCGCGCGACCACCCCCGACCAACGCCGCGAGCTGCTGTTTCGCGCAGCTCAAGTCTTCCGCGAGAACTCAGAGGAACTGGTGGCGATCTCCCAGATCGACAACAGCATGCCGGTATTCGCCGCTGCCGGTGGGCCGGCGAACGCGGCGGACGCCTTCTCGTATTACGGGGGGTGGGCCGACAAGTTGGTCGGCGATGTCATTCCGACCTGGCCGACACCATCACTCGACTACGCCACGCTCAACCCGTACGGCGTCGTCGGCATCATCATTCCCTGGAACGGCCCGATCTACGCCGTCGGCATGACCGTGGCGCCCGCGCTTGCCGCGGGCAACTGCGTACTGCTCAAACCGCCGGAGTTGGCCCCCTATGCGGCGATCCGCATCGGCGAGCTATTCCTAGAGGCCGGATTTCCTCCTGGCGTCCTCAACGTGGTGACAGCCGGTCCCGAGGGCGGCCAGGCGATGGTCGCGCACCCCGGCATCGACAAGATTCACTTCACCGGCAGCGGCACCACCGCCAAACGCATCCTCGACACGGCGAAAGACGTGCTCAAGCCCGTAGGCCTGGAACTCGGAGGGAAGTCGGCCAACATCATCTTCGCCGATGCCGACCTCAACAACGCCGCCATGCAGGCGATAATGGGCATGCAGGGCAGCGGCCAGGGTTGCATAAACGGTACCCGGGTACTGGTAGAACGACCGGTCTACGAAGAGGTGCTGGCCTTGGTGCAGGGGGTGCTGGGAACTCTCGAGGTCGGCGACCCACTGGTTGCTTCGACCTTCTTCGGACCCGTCATCAATGCTGCTGCGGCGGAACGCATCGTACGGGTGATCGACACCGCCAAGAGCGAGGGGGCGCGCGTCGTGGCCGGCGGCGAGCGACTCGGCGGTGAACTCTCAGACGGCTACTTCATCGCACCTACCGTGTTCGCGGACGTCGACAACTCCTCGCCATTGGCCCGAGACGAGATCTTCGGTCCCGTCGTCGCCGTGATTCCGTTCGACACCGAGGAGGAGGCCGTGCGGATCGCGAACGACTCCCCGTTCGGGTTGGCCGCCTACGTCCAGACGTCGAACCTCAAGCGCGCCCACGCGGTGGCCCAGCAATTGGACGTCGGATTGATCTGGATTAACGGCTTCCTTGGCATTCCCACATCGGTGCCGTTCGGTGGCGTCAAGCAGAGCGGGTGGGGACGGCTGGGCGGATTCGACGGGATCCGCGAATTCACGCAGCCGAAAAACGTTTTCGTCAACCTGATGTGACCTGAATCGAGAGAACATGACTGAGACCGAGAATCCGACCGCACGCCCGACCGTCGATTTCGATCATCATTCGGCCGCATTCGCCGACAACTGGCGCGAAGTCACCAAGGACCTCCGGTCCAGATGCCCCGTCGCGTGGACCGAGGCGCACGGCGGCTACTGGGTGGTGTCCCGCTACGACGACGTGAAGAAGGTTGCGCTGGACGATCACACCTTCTCATCGGACAACGACTTGATGGGCGAGCGCAAGGGGTACAAGGGAACCGCCATCCCGTCGCCCCCAATGCAGCTGATCCCACTCGAGGTCGACCCGCCACGGTTCAACGAATACCGCGAGTTGTTGAATCCTAAGTTCTCGCCAGGCGCGGCCGAGCAATGGCGCCCGTTCATCGAGCAGGTTTCCAACGCTCTTATCGATCGATTCTGCGAAGCCGGCGAATGCGACATCGTCAAGGACCTCGCCAGCCCCGCGCCAGCGATGCTCACGATGAAGCTGCTCGGACTACCACTGGCCGACTGGGAGGATGTTGCCACTCCCTTTCACGAGATTTCCTGGGCTGTGCCGGGCTCTGAAATGTATCAACGCGCGATTGAGGGCATATTCCGTGTCCTCGGGCGGCTGTCCGAGGAGCTGAGCAAGCGCCGCGACACGCCCGCTGAGGACCTGCTGACGTTCCTTTTGGACTCGAAGATCAATGATGAACCGCTGTCCGAGGAGGAAATCCTCAAGATCTGCTTCCTGCAGCTAATCGGTGGTGTGGACACCAGTACTGGCCTGCTCTCTCACGCGTACGCCTGGCTATCGGAGCATCCGGCGGAAAAGCAGCGGCTCATCGATGAGCCGGAGCTATTGAAGCGCGCCACCGAGGAGTTCCTCCGGTGGGCGTCGCCGGCACCTGCGCTGGCCCGGACGGTGACGACCGAAACCGAACTTGGCGGCCAACGCTTGTGCCCCGGTGACCGGTTACTGCTGTCGTGGGCTTCGGCGAACCAGGACGACTCGGTGTTCGAAAATCCCGACGAGGTCAATCTGGAGCGCTGGCCGAACCGTCATCAGGCCTTCGGGCTTGGTGCACACCGCTGCCTCGGCTCGAATCTGGGCCGGGTGCAGTTTCAGGAAGTTTTGAAGGCCACGCTACGCCGGCTGCCGGATCTCAAGGTAGACCTTGCGGCGGCACAACGGTATCCGTCACTCGGTCAGGTGAACGGATATTCGACGTTGCCAGTGACTTTCAGCCCGACCAGTCCAGTCGGGGAACAGCTTCCCCTCGACTAGCGCGTCACAGGTGTCCAAGCGGTATGAACCGCGCGAAGTGAAATCCATACTCCGGCAAAACCGGCCGAGGCTGTAACCGGAGACGTGACGCGATATCTCGGAGAACCGCGGGAATCGCGTCCACGTAGTTCCACCGCCTCGCAATGGTGTCGCCGGATTCACGGTCTAGAGACGATGCGCCCGCCTAGGTACTAGTACGAGTATCTAGCGCGCTGTGAAACAGCGCACTAGAAGGGGTTCGCGATACGAGTTGGGCCGGCAGCTGTCGTTCGCGTTGTACGGGGCGGCGAACCGAATGATTCGTTTCCACAAACCCATTCTCGAACCGCCAGGCCTGACGTCTCCCAGTAGCTCGTCATCCTGGCGCTGGTTGACGGAGCGCCGCAGACCGTGGGGCGCATTGGGCGCGCGCCCGGATATGGATACCGGCACCATCACGCCTGTCGTTAAACGGCTGGAAGCCGCCGGAATGGTCACACGCCAACGTGACCGAAACGATGAACGCCGCGTCCTGGTCGACCTCACCGGTCGGAGCAGGGCACTAGAGGCCGAGGTTCGCAGCGACCGGGTGTGCCTGCAAGTGGTGACCACGGATGACGAGGGGTTCCCACGCGATCAGTGCGCCAGCTCGCGGCTGCACTTCTCTGAACCGTCGGCTCAGCAAGCCCAGCGACGTTTTCGCCCAACGGTTGCCGGTGCTACGACGCGACGCGCTGGCCAAGTCCGTGCCGGCGAAGCCGAACCGGGAGCAGACGCGAAACTGCCTAGTTCAGGGCGAAATCGGGCACTGTTGCATCTGCTCACCAGTGGCCGTGACCCTCAGTGCGACAGCGCCATTGTCGCCGCTCCGGTTCGGGCGGGCAGATTGTCGCGACGATACGAAGCGGCCGCTCAATATTGCAGGCGAGTGTCACATCGACGGTGATATCGGCCTTGATCAACTACTTGCAACCGCTGGCACCGGGAAAGTGATCGGCAGGTGCTTGACCATCCGCACCGCTACGTTGTCGTAAACCAGCGAATCCTCCGGCCCCACCGTGTAATTGGGAATGCGGTCGAGAAGCTCTTCTAGAGCCAGCCGCATTTCCAAACGCGCGAGATGCGACCCCAAGCACCGGTGGGTGCCGCTCGCGAAGACCAGGTGGTCCTTGCGTGCACGGTCGAAGTTCGTCGTGAGTGGATCGTCGTAGAAGGTGGGGTCGACGTTGGCCGCAGCCCAACTCGCGTGAACCACCTCGCCGGCCTTGATCACGAGGCCGTCGCCGAGATCGATATCCTCCTCCGCATACCGAAAGCCCTCCGGAACCGGCGACTCAAAGCGCATGATCTCCTCGACGGCTGCCGGGATCAGAGACTTGTCTTTGACGAGCCGGTCGCGTTCGGACGGGTGCTGCCCCAGCCATGCGAAAGCGAGTGACATCGACGATGTCACGGTGTCGAGTCCCGCGAACATGAACAAGAACAAGATATTGACCAAGTTGAGGTCCGGCATGGGCTCGCCATCGACCTCGGACTTGATGAGGCTGGCGATAACGTCGTCCTCGTGTTCGGCCGTCTTGCGCTTTTCGGCGAGGAACCCGACGAAGTACTCGTAGATCTTTCCCGCGGCGATCGCCATGTTGGCCTGCATCTCTTCCATCGTGGCCCCTTGGGGATGGATGACGCCATCTTTGAACTCGAGGAAGAAGTCCAGGTCGCTGACGGGAGCACCGACGAGTCGCAGAAACGTCAGGCATGGAAGCGGTACACAGAAGTCGTTGTACAACTCGGCCTGGCCCTTGGGCAGGAACTCGTCGACGAGTTCTCTGGCCAACTGACGAACCGAATTCTCCAGCAGCGCTACACGTTTCGGCGCGAACAGCGGATCAAGCAACCTTCGCCATTTCTTGTGTTCCTCGCCGTCGATCTCCAGCGGAATCAACGGATTGTCGTTGCCGAAGCTGCCGCCGCGGCCGCCCGCGCCCGTGACTCCGGGGTGACGATTGATCGCCACGATGTCGTTATGTCGGTACAGCCAGAGGACACCGTCCGGCGAACGCTCGGCACGCACATCCCGCGCCTTGTCGTGGTAGTGCTGCTGCGGGTGTGGTTCGCTGGCCATGGCCAGCACCCACTCCGAGAGCCGAGGGTCGTAACGCTCGCCCTTGTCCATCATCCTCCAATCATCTCGTAGAACTCGGCGGGAACGAGATCCACAGATTCTCCACAGCCCGCACCGCGCAGTTGTCGTACGTCAGTGCCGCGGTATCGACCGTGTAGTCGGGGATCCGCTTGAGCAGCTCCTCGACGGCCAATCGCAGCTCGAGCCGTGCCAGATGGGAGCCAAGGCATCGGTGGGTACCGGTGGCGAACACCATGTGATCTTTGCGCCCGCGGTCGAGCTTGACCGTCAACGCATCGTCGTAGAAGGTCGGGTCAACGTTGGCCGAGGCCCAGAACGCGTTGATGTCCTCCCCCGCCCGGATCACCAGGCCGTCGCCGAGGTCGATGTCCTCTGTGGGATATCGCATTCCGGAGGGTACGGGCGACTCGTATCGCAGCAGTTCTTCGACCGCCGCGGTGATCAATGACATGTCCTGCGCGAGCCGTTTGCGCTCCTCCGGGTGCCGGCCCAGCCAGCCGAAGATGCACGACATGGATGAGGTGACGGTGTCGAGCCCCGCGAACATGAACAGGAACAGGATGTTGACGAGGTCCAACTCTGCCAGTGGCTGCCCGTCGATTTCTGACCTGATCAGGTTGGCGATGACGTCGTCCTCGCTGTCGGCATTCTTGCGTTTCTCGGCGAGAAACCCGACAAAGTACTCCATCAGTTTGCCGCCTGCAGCGGCCATGTCGGCGTCGATCTCTTCGGTGGTTTCGCCCTTCGGATGAACGACGCCTTCCTTGAATTCGAGGAAGAAGTCGAGATCCTCGACGGGCGCGCCGACGAGGCGCAGAAAGATCAGGCACGGCAGTGGTGTGCAGAAATCCTCGTACAGTTCCGCCTTGCCAGTGGGCGCGAAGCCGTCGATGAGTTCCCGTGCCAGGTCGCGCACCTGCGCCTCCAGGCGCGCAACTTGCTTCGGCGCGAACATCGGGTCGAGCAGGCGTCGCCACTTCTTGTGGTCCTCGCCGTCGATCTCCAACGGGATCAGCCGCGCATCGTGCCCGAAGCTGCCGCCCTTGCCGCCGTTGCCGAGCACGGCTGGATGGCGGTTGATACGCAGGATGTCCTGGTGGCGGTACAGGTGCAGCGCCCCGTCGATGTGTTCGGCGCGGACGTTTCCGGCCTTGTCGTGATACACCCTCTGCGGCTCCGCCATACTCTTCACGACCTGCGAGAGGCCTGAAACGCGCGGGTCATACCGCGCGGCTTGGGTCATCATTTCTCACCGTCCACATATGAACCTTACCCTGTAACGTGACGTATACCACAACGCCATAGCTGACTCAATTATTTATCTGATTTAGGGCGAGCTCTCCAGTGTGTCGAGCTCTTCCATCGCGATGGCGAAACGGGTGGCGCCGATGAGCCAGGAACGCGTCCTCGAGGTGGGGAAGCTCGTCGGCACCGTTTTTTGTAGTTCGTCGAGGTACAGCGACAGCAGATCTCGCTCGGACGCGAGGCGATCCGCCGGGTCCATCGCACCGGTCATGAAGTAAGTGACATCCCAGATGTATTACCCTCGGCCCATCGCCTGAATATCACAGAAGCCGAGGCGGCCTTCGGTGTCCCGGGACGTGTTGCCCAGGTGGGCATCGCCGTGCACGAACGCAGTCGGTAGCGCAGCGCCGACATCGACGGGCTGTCACGTCGCCGATTCCCCATCCGCCGGTAGATGCTCGGTAGCCGTTGATGCAGATGAAAACGCCAGTTGCACAAGGGCATGCGCCAGCTCCGCTGGATGCGTGATCATCGCTTCGTGTCCGGCATCGACCTCGACCACCTCGTCGACACCGCCGAGGTTGCCGATGAAGCTCCGTTGCTTGGCTGGCGGCAACGCGCGGTCGCGGCGGGTCAGTACCCAGCTCCTGCGCACCGATTCGGGCAGCGCCACCACCGACGGCTGAGTCACAAGTGCCGCGCTTTCCGGCACGATGTTCACCATGACCGCCGCGCGTTGTTCCCGCGTGGCCGCATTGGCGAAGACGTGGCGCACCAGCCAAGGCGGAGACCGGATCACCGGTGACCGGTTCACTATCCGCCGCACGACCTGCCGGAATCCGAACGCCAGTGAGTCAATGACACATTCGCCGTTGCGCGGCACACAGCACGCTACGAAGATCACGTGCCGCACCCGGCCCCCGCCCAGGCGGTCCACCACACCGGCCAGGACTACACCGGCCAGTGAGTGCCCCACGAGCACCACCGTTCCGTCGCAGCGCGAGCTGATCTGCTCTGCCACCGAGCTGACACAGTCCTCGATCGTCAGAGTAGTCAGATCCCCTGGGACATGCCGTCTTCCGGGAAGATCAACGACCACGCTCTCGATGTTCGGCCGAAGAGCCGCAATCGCGATCAGGGTGTCGCGCCAGCAGCGGCCGGTATGTGCGCCGCCGTGAACTAAGACGAGCCGGGCGGCGGTCATCTGTCAGACGGGTGATCCGGCGTATGCGTCGGCCAATTCCTGCGAGATCGGGAAGCGGAATAGCTTTTCGGCGTTTTTGTGGGTGATGAGGTCGATCTCCTCCTGGGAGATGCCGTCGAATACTTGCTTCGCGGCATGCTGAGTCTTCGGAAACGGCGTGTCGGCGTGCGGATAGTCCGACTCCCACAGGATCCGATCGACACGGAAGTCGTGCCGGTATTTGATGCCGACGGGTTCCTCGATCATGCAGAAGTACATGCTGCGCCCCGCGACCTCGGAGGGCTTGATGTGAGCATTGGGGAGGTGGCTCCAGTACTGGTGGCGCTCCCACTGTCGGTCCGCACGCTCGATCGCCGCCGGAATCCAGCCGATACCCCCCTCGGACCAAACAACTTTGGCGTCGGGGTACTTGCGCAGCAACGGACTGACCATCAGGTTGACCGATGAACGGGCGGCGTTGGCGAAGGCCGCGGCGATCTCGGTCATCGGGTTGAGTCCTTCCAACGTCACCTGAGCACCGCCCGACCCGATGTGCATACAGATCGGAGTCTCGTCGGCCTGCGCGGCGGCGAACAGGGGCTCCCAGTAGCCGGCGTGGAAGTTGGGCAATCCGACGACCTGGGGGTCTTCGATGAAGCAGATGGCCTTGCTGCCGAGGCCTACGCAGCGCTCATGCTCCTTGACCGCGAGGTCGACGTCCCACACCGGCAGGATGTGCATCGGCACGAAGACATCGGGGGCGGTGCCGCACCATTCCTCGAGCATGAAGTCGTTCCACGCCTGGACGCAGACGAGCGCGAGTTCCTTGTCCTCGAAGGTGGCGAACTTACGGCCGCCGAACCCCGGCAGCGTCGGGAACGAGACCGACGCGAAGATGCCATTTGATAACAGATCCTTGCGCCGTTCTTCGGGGTTGTAGCAGCCGGGGATCATGTCCTCGAACCGGGCGGGCTCCATGCCCCACTCCTCGCGCGGCTTGCCCGCGACGGCGTTGAGCCCCATCGTGATTTCCATGCCGCCCTCCCACTGCCACATCTGGCGGCCGTCGACCTCGACGACGTGGGGCGCGCGATCCTTGAACTTCGACGGTACCCGGTCGGACCACACGTGCGCCGGTTCGACGATGTGGTCGTCGACGCTGAACAATGTGAACACAGGGCCTCACCTCTTCTGTCCCGGAAAACGCCACGGCATCCTTCGGACATGATGGCACTGCGCCGCGGTGATTTGGGGGGTGCTGACCCGGAACGCCGTTTGCGCTTGAACCGGTTGCCTCGCCCTTCCGACGCCGCGGTCGACTCCAATACGCTGCGAGATCATGCGCTCCGACACCTCACCCGCGGGTGCGAGGGATCTGTCCGCGATCTGGCGCGCGACCAGCGACCGCATCACCGAAATCGTCCGGACGCTGCCGGATACTGCGGCGTACACGCCGGTGCCAACGGTGCCCGGAATCGCGGTCCGCGACGTGATCGCGCACTTGATCGACACCGCGCGGCTCGCGGGGGACGACCCCGCAGGGGCCGCACGGGAAAGTGTTGCCTTGCCGGCACCAGGTGCCGCTGGCGGCGCGAGGCTCGCCGAACTCGTGGTCGGGTGGGAAAAGGCCACCGCCGCGCTCGACGCGTCTGTCGCCGCCGATGCGGGCCTCGCGTCGTTGTTGATCACCATCGCGGTGATGAGCGAGCACGACTTGCGCAGTGCCCTCGGGGTGCCCGGTGCGCGCGACGACATTGCCGTCAAAGTCGCGCTCGACGAACTGTCGGGCCGCTTCTCGGACCGGGTCGCCGCGGCTGGGCTGTCGCCGCTGCGAGTGACAGTCGAACAATGGGGAACGATCGCAGGCGACGGCCGGGCGATCGCGTGTGTGGTCGCCGACCGCTTCGAGTTCGTGCGGGCGATGTCCGGTCGCCGGTCCGCGGATGAAATTGGCCGGTGGAATTGGGGGGTCGAGCCGAACACCTACCTGTCGGTGATATCCGAGGTGGGACTGCCCGCGAACGAAATTCGTGAACGAGACCCGCGAATCCCCGAGCACATGCGCGACCGCGAGTTTGTGCTGTAACCGACCAGGAAGGGTCACGACATGGGATTGCTCAGCGGTGTCAGGGTGCTCGAATCCGCCCAGCTGTTCAATGGCGACACCCTCGGGGCCCTCCTCGGCGACCTCGGCGCCGACGTCATCAAGATCGAAAGTCCCTTCCGCGGTGACTATCTGCGCGACATGCTCGGTCAGATCGCACCGCACAACAGCCCGGCCCACATGCAGATCAACAAGAACAAGCGCAGCGTGGCGCTCGATCTGCGCAAAGATGCGGGCCGCGAGGTGTTCTGGAAGTTGTTGGCGACCGCCGACGTCTTCGTCGACGGCAACGCCGCCGATGCCATGACCAAGCTCGGCGTCGGATACGAGGCGCAACGGGCCCGCCGCCCCGCGATCGTCTACTGCCAATACAGCGGATACGGCGCGACCGGACCGTACGCCACGATTCCCACCCACGGTCAGATGATGAACGCGGCGGCGGGCGGAACGCCGATGGAGATGGGCGAGGACGGCCTGGTGCATCCCTACCGAGGCCGGCAGTCCTTCAACGGAATCGCCTCCGGCGGGGAGGGGACGGCGGCCGGTGCTACGTTCGCCGCCTATCACGTCGCCGCGGCGCTGTTCCAACGTGAGCGCAGCGGCGAGGGCTGCTACATCGACGTTTCGGGATCCGAGGCCGTCATTTCCTCGGCATGGATCGCCGCGACATATATCCTCAACGACGAACGGGTTGTCGACCGTCGCTCGCTGCCCGCCCCACAGGATCCCGCGGGTACGTCGTCTGCGAAGTATCAGTTCTACCGCACCTTGGACAAGCGCTACGTCCTGTTCTGCTGCATCGAGCCGAAGTTCTGGGCGAACTTCTGCAAGCTCGCCGAACGCCCGGACCTCATCGGCGAATCGGACAGCGGTCCCGTCGATTTCGCGGTCTCCGGCGATCCCAGTCAGACGCTGCGCCGCGAGATTCAGAAGATCATCGAAAGCCGTACCCAGGCCGAGTGGACCCGGCTGGCCGCCGAACACGACCTGGCGATCGGACCCGCCCTACAAGAGGACGAACTCCGCAGTGATGTGCAACTGAGTGCCCGAGGAGCATTCATCGATGCGGTACATCCGGTCGCAGGGCCCTTCACACACGTGACACTGCCCGCGCTGGTCAACGGAAAGCGCTCGACGGAGATCCGCCACCACGCGCCCGCGCTCGGTGAGCAGACCGCAGAGATTCTCGGTGAGATCGGGTTGACCGACAACGAGATCGGCGTCTTGCGCGACGCAGGGGTCATTGGCACTACCTGATCGAACCGCGCCCCCGCAGTTCGGCGATCTTGTCCGCACTGTAGCCATGATCGAGGAGCACCGCTTCGGTGTCCGCGCCGAGCTCGGGGGCAAGGCGGTGCGGTGGCGTCGTCGCGCCGGTCACCCGTACCATGACCGCGGCCTCCCGCACGAATCGCCCACTGCTGTCTTGCACCTGCGCGATCCGGCCGATCGCCTGGTTGGCCGGATCACGGTGGAACGCTTCGTTATTCGTAGCAGTCTTGGGGATCATCGCCGCCACGCCCGCTGACCGAAGCAGTCGCAACCACTCCTCGCTATCGCGCGTCAGGAACACTTCGGACAGCATGTCCGACAGATCGTAGCTGTTCTCCGAACGAAGCTCGGGCGTCGCGAAGCGCGGATCGTCGAGAATGGTGACTGTCAAGGCCGATTCGAGCAGGCGGATCTCGGCGTCGCTGATCGCGACGACGCACAGCCAGCCGTCGTGGGTCTCGTAGAGCTTGTCGAGGGGGCCTATTCCGGTCTGTAAGGGATCGAGACGCTCAGCCCCGAGGACGGTTCCGTCGGGCCGCCGGACAATGTGTGCTGCGTGCGTCATGGTGGCGTTCAATTGCGGGTTCTCGACGTAACAGCCGCCCCCACCACGGGTTTGATGCAGCAGCGCCATGAGGATCCCCACTGCGCCGGTGAGGCCGTTGCCGGGATCTTCATTGCCGACCGGCCACATCGGCGGATTGAATTGACCGCCCACCTCGTACCCGATGCCCACATATCCGGACATCAGCGGCGCGAAGGACTGCCGCATCGAGTCGGGGCCGGTGCTCCCCCACCCAGGCGCGTACAGATAAATCGCATCCGGATTAAGTTGCCGCACATCGTCGTAACCGAGGCCGACGCGATCCGCGGCACCTGGGCGCATGTTGTGCATGACGACGTCTGCCCACTCGATCAGGCGTTCCCTCGCTGCTTGCAGATCCGGGTCCTTGAGGTTCAGCGAGATCGCGCGCTTACCCGCTGACGCGGATCTGAATGGGCGTTGGATTCCGCGTAGTTGGTCACCCAGCGTGGTCTCGAGCTTGATCACGTCCGCGCCGAGGTCGGCCAGTAGCCGGGAGCTGAAGGGGCCCGCGTAGTAAGCACCCGCGTCCAGGATGCGCAGACCGTGCAGCAGGCACGCCTCGTTATCGTCGCCTTCTTCGGCAGCCGTGTTTTCGTGATTCGAAAGCACTGCCGGCCAATGGTCGTCGTGCTGTCCGACGATGGGGGCCCCGAGGGTCGGGCGGTGGTCAAGTCCGCTGAATCTGATCGCGGGCGCCACCTGTTCGAGTGGTCCCAACACCGGGTCTTCGATGCGGCTGACCATGTCGTTGTGGCGCACCTGAGGTTCCTCGAAGATCTGCCCCGGATGCAGTTCCGGAATCGCGGCGACGTCGGCGTCGAGCAGCCGTTTGAGCCAGACGTCCCTCGGCTGGGATTCGAATATTGCCGGGATTTCCGCCGCAACGATCTTGTGTTCGTCTTCGTTCAGCGGGAAGCGCATGTCCGAGCCGTCCTCGGCAACGGGAATCCGGTCGCCGAGTCCCAGTTCCCGGATCAGGCGGCCGAAAGCACCGACGGCGCCGGTGTGGATGCCGATGTACTCGTCGTCGGCGCACCGGAATGACCGGGAAATCAACCGGATGCTGCCGGGTACGACCGGTGGCGCGGCGTTGGCGTCGTCGGCATCGCCCCACATCATGCCCAGATAGCTCAGAGCGCCGTCGACGAGCGACGTCTGTACCAGCCTGCCGCGATTGTCGTCGGCGCGGCGGTAGAGCGCCGCGAGCGAACCGATGACGGCGAGATAGGCAGCGCCGATACTCGCAAACGGCAGCCCTTCATAAATCGGTGCGGGTCGCGCGCCGACCTGTTCGGCGGTGACCCCGACATACGATTGGACGACGGCTTCGTGGCCGGGCACCTCGGCGAGCGTGCCGTCCTCGCCGAA
Organism: Mycobacterium paraseoulense; assembly: GCF_010731655.1. Lineage (NCBI taxonomy): Bacteria > Bacillati > Actinomycetota > Actinomycetes > Mycobacteriales > Mycobacteriaceae > Mycobacterium > Mycobacterium paraseoulense. Next base: position 1,891,429 of record NZ_AP022619.1, read on the forward strand.
GCCCGATATCGATGCGTAGACCAGCCGCGGATGCCCCTCGTGCAGCGTGGCCCAGTCGACCCCGAGCCGTTCGGCGACCCCGGGGCGCCAGCTGGTGAGGAAGATGTCGGCGGATGTCAGCAGCCGGGACAACCCATCGCGGCCCTCGACCGTTTTCAGGTCCAGCTGAACGCTGCGCTTACCTCGGTTGAAGACGGCGTACTCCGTCGCAAGTGCGCGTCGGAACGGATCGCCGCCCGGCGGCTCGACCCACCAAACCTCGGCGCCGTAGTCGGCGAGCAGGCCGGTAGCGCGGGGTCCCGCAAGCCCCCGTGAGCAGTCGATGACCCTGAACCCTTCGAGCGGCCCGCCCACGTGCATACCTCCATCAACGGCAAGTTCTTGACTGCCAATGTAGGAAGCGGCCGGGCGCCTGCGAACCGTTCGGACACGCAAACGCCGCTTTCACTCGATCCATTGCCCCGCGGTCCTGGCCCACGAAAAATGACCAGCGTGCAGCGGACATTGCCAGACAGCCTTCCGCAGCCCCGACTCATCGTCGGTTCTGACGAACTGACGACAAGCGGCGGCGGCAGCTACGAGCACCATTACCCGGGGACCGGCGAGGTTCAGGCCGTCGTTCCGCTGGCGGGTACGGACGACGTCGACGCGGCCGTCGCGGCCGCCCGCGCAGCATTCCCCGGTTGGCGCGGTCTGGATCTCAATGGCCGTCGCGACATTCTGCAGGAGATCGCGCGGCGGTTGGTCGCTGACAGTGAGCGTTTCGCGGCCATCGCGACCCTCGAGATTGGCACACCGAACATGTTGGCCGGGATCGCCGCGCAGATGGCGGCGGACTGGTTCGACTACTACGCGGGCTGGATCGGTAAATCCGGCGGTGAGGTCGTGGCCGTACCTGCGGGCGGGGCCTTCGACTACGTCCTTGACGAACCGATCGGCGTGATCGGCGCCATCATCCCGTGGAACGGCCCACTTGTGGCGATGGGGATGAAGGTCGCCCCCGCGTTGGCAGCGGGCAACTGCGTGGTGCTCAAGCCGCCCGAGAACGCTCCCTTCAGTGCGCTGCGCTTCGCCGAGATCGCCGCGTCGGCGGGGCTGCCGGCGGGTGTTCTCAACGTGATCCCCGGTGACGGCACTGCGGGTGCCGCGCTATGCGCGCACCCAGGCGTCGACAAGATCACCTTTACCGGCGGCGGTGAAACCGCCCGGAAGGTGTTGACCGCCGCGGCCCAGGCGCTCACTCCGGTCGTTCTGGAACTGGGCGGGAAGTCGGCCAACATCGTCTTTCCCGACGCGGATCTGGACGCGGCAGCGCAGATGGCGGTCGGGGCCGGGCTGATGACGTTGTCGGGTCAGGGCTGCATGCTGCCCACCCGATTGCTGGTGCACGGCGACGTGTACGACGACATGGTTGCCCGAGTCGTCGCGGGCACGGAGACGCTCAGCGTCGGCGATCCGTGGGATCCGACCACCCTGATGGGACCATTGGCCACCGCAGCTCAACTCGAACGAGTTACTGCGGCAGTCGATTCCGCGATCGCCGGCAAGGCCGGCAAGCTGCTCGGAGGTGGCGCACGGCCGGCGGCCCTGGATAAGGGATACTTCTACCGGCCGACCGTGTTCGGCGACGTCGATCCCTCGAGCGACTTGGCCCAAAAGGAAATCTTTGGCCCGGTGCTGAGCGTCCTGCGGTTCGACACCGACGATGAGGCCATCGAACTGGCCAACAACACCCCGTACGGCTTGGCGGCGTACGTACACACGCGCGACCTGCGGCGCGCCCATGTCATCGCCGGCGCACTCGACGCGGGTGGCGTTGCGGTCAACGGCTTTCCGATCGTGCCGAGCAGCGCCCCGTTCGGCGGCGTCAAGCAGAGCGGGTTCGGCCGCGAAGGCGGGATCTGGGGTCTGCGCGAGTTTCAACGCACCAAGAACGTCTATATCGGTCTGCAGTAAGAACTTACAGAAGGGGTGAACGCCGCGATGGGCAGGGTTCAGGACAAAGTCGTCTTCATCACCGGCGCAGGCGTCGGGCAGGGACGCTCGCACGCTGTCGCGTTGGCGAAAGAAGGCGCCGACATCGTCGCGGTGGATGTCTGCCATCAGGTCAGCGACAGGGTGCAATACTCCTACGCGACGGAAGCCGATCTCGACGAGACGCGAAAGCTGGTCGAGAACACCGGACGTCGCTGCCTGACAGTCGTCGCCGACGTGCGGGACAGCACGGCGATGAAAGATGCTGCTGCGCGGGCGGTCCGCGAGTTCGACCACATCGACGCCGTCTGCGCAAATGCCGGCGTCTGCACGTTCCACAAGGAAGGTTCCCTGAGCATCACCGAGGACGTATACGACCTCATCGTCGACACCAATCTGAAAGGTGTGTGGAACACAATCCAGGCGACCGCACCTCGCCTGATCGAGGCGGGTGGCGGATCGATCGTCATCACCAGTTCCGCAGCCGGAATCCGCGGACAGGTGCCCTACGCGCACTATGTGGCCGCCAAGCATGGAGTGGTCGGGCTGATGAAAGCGTTCGCCAATGAGCTTGCGCCTCATCGCATCAGAGTCAACACGATCCACCCAACCGGCGTGCTCACCGCCATGGGCGGAGACCCCAGCGCATTCGAATGCGCCGAACCGCAGCCGCTGTTCATTCAGGGTGCCGCGAACGTCCTGCCGGATCTCGATGCGCCTGCCGGTCACCCTTATTCGCCCATTCCTGTTCTTGCCGCGGAAGAGATCTCCAAGACGGTGCTATTCCTGTTATCCGATGATGCGCGTTACATCACAGGTGTCCAGCTGCCCGTCGACGCGGGAAACGTCAACAAGCCCTAGACCGCAAAGAGGTAACAGATGACGACGTTCGATGACCGCGCGATCACGGACTTCGACCACCACTCCCCGGAGTATGCGGAGAACTCGCGGTCGATCAACGCGAGTCTGCGCGCGCAGTGCCCCGTCGCGCATACCGATGCCCACGGCGGCTTCTACGTCATCAGCCGGTACGAGGATGTCGTCGCCGCGGCGAAGGACGACGAAACCTTCGCGTCGGGCCATGAGGTGAACGGGATCGGCCCGCTCGGCGTCACCATCCCTCCGTCACCGGTCCCGATGTTCCCGATCGAGATGGACGCGCCGGACTACCTGCCCTATCGCAGGCTCCTCAACCCGCTCTTCTCGCCCGCCGCCAGCAAGGCTTGGGAACCGCGCGTTGAGAAGTGGATCGACATCTGCCTGGACCAAGTCATCGAAACGGGCTCCTTCGACATCGTCGACGACCTCGCGAACCCGGTTCCATCGCTATTCACCTGCGAGTTCCTCGGCCTGCCCGTTGAACATTGGCGCGACTACGCCGAAGTGCAGCACGAGATCATCTACACGCCGCCCGAGGAGCAGGAACAGGTGCTCGTTCGGTACCTGGAAGTGATCGGTCGAGTGTTCGGCATGATCACCGAGCGTCGAGCCAAGCCCGAGAAGGACGGCCTCATCAGCACACTGGTCACCACCGAGATCGACGGTGAGCCAGTTCCCGACGAGATGGTGCTGTCGATGGTCAACCTTGTGATGGCCGGCGGGTTCGACACCACCACCGCGGTCACCGCCAATGCGCTCATCTACCTGGCGGATAATCCCCAAGCACGTCAGCAGCTGATCGACAACCCCGACATGATCCCGCAGGCATGCGAGGAATTCCTCCGGTATTTCACACCGCAGCAGGGCCTGGCGCGCACCGTCACGAAGCCGGTGACCGTCGGTGAGGTGGAGCTCAAGCCCAACGACAGGGTCCTGCTGAGTTGGGCATCGGCAAACCAGGACGAATCGGCCTTCGACAATCCAGACGAGGTAGTTCTGGATCGATTTCCCAACCGGCACACCACATTTGGCATCGGAATCCATCGCTGCCTGGGTTCACATATCGCACGCATCGAGTTGGCCACCATGGTGCGCAGGGTGCTGGCGCGCATGCCCGACTACAAGGTGAACCATGATGGTGCCCGTCGCTATCCGAGCATCGGCGTGATCAACGGGTGGATCAACGTGCCCGCGACCTTCACGCCGGGCGAACGGCTGAGCAACGAGCGTCTGCCCGGCGCCTGAGCACTACTTCGCGGTGAATCCGCCGTCGAACGGAATCACGGCGCCGGTCAGCGCTCTACCGTTGGGCCCGACGAGCACCAGCAGGAATTGCGCGACTTCACCAACATTGGCAAGACGGTCCAACAGCGGTCCGCCGGAGAGGCTTACGGCGTCGCGTAGTTGCTCGAGCTGCTCGTCGGTGAGGTTGCCGTACTCGACCGGCTCCATTCCACCGGGGCACACACAGTTCGCGCGAATACCGTACGCCGCGTAGTCGACCGCAGTGGTCCTCGTCATCGAGACCAGGCCGCCCTTGGCGGCTGCGTAGGCGGCACTGCCCTTGAAGCCCACCAACGCCACCATGGAACCGACATTGACGACGGCACCGTTTCGCGGCGTTGCATCATCGACGGCAGCACCGCCCGGGTGAATAGAAAGGGGCCAGTGAGATCGACGGCCAGGAAGCTGTCCCACTCGTCGAGCGGCGTCTCGTGCAGCGGATGGGGCGCCGCGTGCAGCCCGGCGTTGTTGATCAAAATGTCGACGCCGCCGAACGCTTGGATCGATTGCGCGGCAGCGCGGTTCGCGGTGTCGGGCTTGGCCACGTCACCGGCCACGACCAGCACGCGCCCACCGTTCACTTCGATGACCCCGGCGACCTCCTCGAGCTTCTCCGCACGTCTGCCGACCAGTGTGACCGCAGCGCCTTCCCGCGCGAACAGCGTCGCGGTCGCCGCCCCGAGTCCTGTTCCTGCACCGGTGATCACGGCCACCTTGCCGTCAAGCTGCCCCACGTTCAGCTGCCACCTTTCAACTGACCTCGGACGACCTTTCCCATCGGGTTGCGTGGCAGCCGGGTGATGACGAACTCGTCCGGAACCTTGCTGTGAGACAGCACCTCACGGGCTTGCAGACGCACCTGGGCGATGTCCACGGTGCCCCCTGGCGCCGTCTCGACGTATGCGACGATGCGTTGGCCCAGCCTCTCGTCGTCCTCCCCGACCACGGCAACGTCGCGCACTCCAGGCAGCTGGCCGAGCACGCTCTCGAGCTCGGCCGCGTTGACGTTCACCCCGCCGCGGACGATCACATCGGCGGTGCGTCCGTTCACGTGCACCGCCCCATCGGCATCTACCCAGCCGTAATCCCCTGTACGGAGACACCTTTCAGCGCCCGGCCGGGGTGCGAACCCGTCCGGCGTCCACGTGCCCGCGGCCGGCAGGTACATGTTGGCCCAGGCTCCACTTACGGCGGCGGACACCGTCAGTGCGCCCTGCTGACCAACGACCAACCGGCGGCCATGCTCGTCGCACGCGTGGACCGCGAGGTGTGGCAGTGGCTTGCCGGCTGAGCCCGCGGCATGCGGTACCTCGGGGTCCTCGATGCATACGACTCCCGGCGCTTCGGTCATGCCGTAGGAGCCGATGAGCCGACGACCGAACTTCGATTCGAAAGCACTGCGCAGCGGTTCCGAGAGTCCCGCGGCCCCCGTCCCTGCCACCCGCAGTGAGGCCAGCATGTCCGCGGTGATCTCGTCGTCGTGGACCAGGTCGTAAATAGTTGCCGGAACGAGCGCGTTCACCATGGTCAGCTTACGGTCGCGGCACGCGTAGGCGACGCCACGCGCGTTCATTCGCTCGACCGCCACGCAGGTGGCTTGGGCGAACAGCGCGGGCAGCGCGCCAACGGCGATCAGATTGTGGATGCTCATCGGAAGGACGACGCCGATCCTGTCGTCCGCACGCAACTGGGCTTCAGCCAGCACCGCGGCGAGGAGGGACACTGCTGACCGGCTGTGCACGAACGCCTTTGGTGTGCCGGTGGTTCCGCTGGTGAAGCCAATCGCGCACGGCACCGAGGGATCGGGAGGTGGGGCGTCGAACGTCTCGTCGGCCGCCAGCGACGGCAGGTCCTGCTCGGTGATCGTCAGCGTGGGCGTGACGAGCGCGCGCTGCCGTTGACGTTCGGCCTCAGGAGCGGCGGGGTTGACACCTACCCAGATCGCGCCCGTCATCGCGCACGCGAGGTAAACCTCCACCGAAGCAACCGAATTCGGCAGCATCACCGCGACACGATCTCCCAGGTCCACCCCGAGCCGAGCCAGACCGGCCGCCATCTGTTGGACCGAGGTTGCGAGCTCTTGGTAACTCATCGATCGCCGAGAGTCCTCCAGCGCAACGCCGCGTGGGTCGGGCCGGTCCAGGAGCGCAAGGAAGTCGGGCGCCGTCATCGTTGGCTAATCGGTCTTCCAGTTCGGCGCTCTTTTCTCGGCGAACGCACGGAACCCTTCGGTGAAATCCGGGTGGTGCCATTGGGTTTTGACCAAACCGAAGCCATACTCGACGGCCTGCGAGTAGGGCATCTCGAGCGAAGCCCAGACCGCCTGCTGCGACAGTGACACTGCGTGCGGCGAGTTGAGGGTGATGTCGTGGGCGATCTGCCGCGCGGTCGCAAGCAGTTCCCCCGGCTCGGTCAGCTCATCTACCAGCCCGAGATCGTATGCGCGTTGGGCAGAGAGCCGGAAGGCTCTGCCCTGCAGGGTCATTCGCAACGCGGTGCCCAGTGGCAACCGTTTAGCCAACCCCACGTTTTCAGGACCACCGACCATCCCGACATTGACGTGGCTGTCCAGAAAGACCGCGTTCGTGGAGGCGACGATGATGTCCGCGTCGACGACAAAATGCAGTCCGGCGCCCACCGCCATGCCGTTCACCGCGCACACCGTGGGCTTCCAGACGTTGTTGTGGCGCGATGTCAGTCCGACGTCTTCGCTCATTCGTCCGAGTCCCACGCCGACACCGCCGCGCTGGTTGACGCCGTTCAGATCGGCACCGGTGCAGAAGTGTCGTTCACCGGCCCCGGTGATCAGCACGCAACGGATGGCGGGATCCTCTGCGATATGCCGCCACGCCTGCTGGAACCACTTCAGGATTGCCGGTGTTAGGGCGTTGCCATGGTCGGGCCGATTCAGTGTGATGTGGGCGATGTGGTCCGCAACGTGGAACAAGACCTCACCTTCGGGTGGCGCATCCATCGTGCTCCTCTCAGGCCAGCGCTTCGTCGACCAGTCGCGCGACGTCAGCCATATCGGGGGTTCTGCATGCCGCGACGTACTCACGCCGTAGCCGGGCGACAAGCTCTGCGACCGTAGGGATGTCGTCGATGAGGTCGATACCCTGCCCCGCCGACCAAAGGTTCTTCCAGGGCTTCACACCGTCGGGTAGGTGTGTGTGATTGATCTTGCCCGCTACGGCAGGCTTGGGAAGAGCGGACGGGTCGAGCCCCACCGTGGTCATCGATTCCGTCATCCAGTTGGCCCCCACTCCGGCGATGTCTGGGGTGTACAGCAGGTCCGTGGAGGAGGCGCGCAAGATCATGGCCTTGTACTCGTCCGCGGCCATCGACTCCCTGGTGGCGATGAAACGCGTACCGAGATACGACAAGTCAGCACCGAGGATCTCTGCGGCGCGAATCACCGCGCCATTGGAGACCGCGCCAGCCATCACGATGACGCCGTCGAACATGCTTCTTATCTTGGGAATCAGCACGAGGTGGCTGATCGTCCCGGAATGCCCGCCTCCGCCGGCGCCGATGCAGGTCAGTCCGTCGACGCCAGCCGCGATCGCCTTCTCCGCGAATCGAATCGTCGTCACGTCGTGGAAGATCACTCGGCCCATGTCATGCACCCGTCGCGCGAGCGTCGCGGGATTGCCGGTCGCCGAGATGATGATCTCGACGCCGTAGCGCTCGCACACGCCCAGATTCTCGGCCAGCTCGTCCTCATCGAGGAACGTCGCGAGGTTGACCGCCAGCGGCCCGACCCGCGCTGTCGGATTCGTTTCCGAATACACGTCGAGTTCCTCGCGGATGGCGCGCAACCAGGCGTCGAAAACCTCGATCCCGCGTGCATTCTGCCTCGGCAGCGCGCCGACGATGCCCGCCTTGCACGCTTCGGTGACCAACTGCGGGCCCGATACCAGAAACATGGGTGCGCAGATCGCGGGCAGCGTCAGATTCTGCCGTAACCGGTGGTCGAGGGCCATGACGTCACGTTATCGCCGGAAAAAGCCCCTCAGCCAGTGCCGTAGCTGAAAACGGGACTTCGGGTGGCTACCCTGTAGCCAAGAATGGCGATCGGAGAATGACGATGGCGTCGGCCACCGTGACCACACAGAAGGCTCAGGACGAACGCAGTAGACTGCTGACGGCGGCGATGGAGGTGCTCCAGCGCAGCGGCTGGTGGGGGTTCAAAGTCGAAAGCGTGCTTCGGCAGGCGAAGCTCTCGACGCGAAGCTTCTACCGGTATTTCGACAAGAAGAGCGACCTGTTGCTCGCGCTGCTCGAATACGAAGTCGGTGGGGCGGCCATTCACCTGCGCCGAGTTGCCGACGCAGCGAGTACCCCGCCGGAGAAGGTCCGCGCATGGTTGGCCGCGACCATCGACATGGCGTACCTGGAAGACCTAGCGAAGCCGTCGTCGCTGTTCGCGTCGCATTGGCGGGAGCTGCTGCCCGAGTATCCCGACGAACTCGAGCGCGTCACCGAGCGCCTGATCGCACCGCTGGCCGAGGCCATTCGGGCAGGCAAGGACGGCGGCGACTTTCACTCAGACGACCCCATCGCCGATGCGAAGGCGATCTATTTTTTGGTCGCAGGCATGACCGCCGACCAGGCTGCCGCGGGCGGCCCCATTCCCCGCGAAGAGTTGGAGCATATCGTGATGCCGTTCATCAGCCGCGCCCTCGGCATGCATTAGATTCCGACCAGCGCCGCCAGCCGTTCGCGTTGCCATGCCGGGTCGCCGAAGAGGATCTCCGACGTCTTGGCACGCTTGAAGTACAGGTGGGCGGGATGTTCCCAGGTGAAGCCGATCCCACCGTGGATTTGGATGTTCTCCCCCGCGACACGGGTATAGGCCGCCGAGCAGTGTGCCTTGGCCAGCGCCGCGGCTACTAACGCCTCGTCGTTGCCGTCATCGAGAACACCGGCCGCGTAGTAGGCCGCCGATCGGGCCGATTCCACGTCCACGAGCATGTCGGCGCACTTGTGCTTGATGGCCTGGAAACTTCCTATCGGCCTGCCGAACTGGATGCGGACCTTCGCATACTCAACCGCCATGTCCAGGCAGCGCTGGGCTCCGCCAACCTGTTCGGCGGCCACTAAGATCGCCGCGATCGCCATGGCCCGCTCGAACACGGCCTCACCGTCGGCGTCGCCGGCCAACGGGCGAGCCGGAGCGGAGGCGAGCTCGACGCGTGCCTGGGGCCGCGTCATGTCCAGCGTGCTCAGCGCCGTGACAGTCACCTCCGGTGAGTTTGCCTCCACTACGTAGAGATTGACAGTGCCGAGCGGCGACCGCGCCGAGGTGATCAATATATCGGCGTGCTGTCCGTCGACGACGTACATCTTTACGCCTGTCAATCGGACCCCGCCGCCAACGCCTGCCTCCGCAGTCACCTCCGCCGCGGATGCACCCCAGCTTCCGGACTGCTCGGCGATGGCCAACGTCCCGATGCAATCGCCCGAGGCCAACCCCGGAAGGTACTGGGTCTTGAGTTCGTCGTCCTCGGAAAGCATGACCGCGCCTGCCGCCGCCACAGTCGACACCAACGGCGCGACCAGCAGCGCCGCGCCGGCGCGCTCTGCGACCAGCGCGAAATCGAGGAATCGGAAACCACCGCCACCGTATGCCTCCGGCACGATCAGACCCGGGAGGCCCAGTTGCCCGGCCATCTGTGACCACACCGCCGGATCCGCTGCGCCGCCTTCGGCCATCAGGCGCCGCACCTCGGTTTCTGGCGAGCGCTTGTCGAAGAACGCCGCGGCGGCGCCGGTCAACTCGTGTTGTTCCTCGGTAAGCGTGAAACTCATCATCCCTCCGCGCTCAGTTGCCGGTGAAATCCGGCTCGCGTCGTTCGACGAACGCACGGAGGCCTTCTTTGAAATCGGCACTCCGCACGGTGGCTTCGACAGATTTGGTCTCCTGCGACAGCGCCGCGTCCAGCCCGCCTGACGCGGGGTTGTTGAGCAGCTTTTTGGTGTGACCGAGCGAATACGTCGGCCCCGAGGCCAGTTCCGTCGCCAACTCTTCGGCCACCTGCTCAAGGGCATCCGGCGCGACGGCGGCATCGATCAAACCCCATTCCACGGCCGTCGCCGCATCGATTGCGGTGCCCCGGAAGAGCATCTGGCGGGCCCTGCGCAAACCCACCAACCGGGGCAGCAGGAACGACCCGCCGCTGTCCACCGAAAAGCCACGTTTGCAGAATGGTTCGACGAACGCGGCATCGGTGGCCGCGACGACGAAATCGCACACCACGGCCAGATGCAGACCCAGTCCGATCGCCTTGCCCTGCACGGCGCTGATGGTCGGCACGGGGCAGTTCCACACCGCAGAGATGAGTCCGTGGGCACCGGCCTCCAACGAGCGGGTCAAGTGGCCGGTGCGGGGTTTGCCCTGATCGGCGTTCGCAGAGACCAGATCCGCGCCTGCGCAGAAGTTGCGACCTTCCGCGCGAATCAGAATCGCGCGCACGTCGCCACCACCATCGACCGCCCGGATCTCGCCGAGCAACGCCGCGCATTCCTGTTGCCGCAACGCATTTCCCTTGTCTGGCCGGTTCAACGTCAGGATCAACGCGGAACCGACCACCGCCGCCGTGATCCCCGCGGAAGCGTCACGCATTGTTGGACTTCAGTAGTTCGCCGTGGCGCTCGAAAATGCGCACGGCGTCCCGCTGCAGATCCTTCGGCGCATCCGGCAGCATGGCGGCGCCGAGTTCTCGGCTGGGGAGGCTGATGGTCGCATCGGCTTGCGCCGTGGTGTCACCGCGCTGGTTCTGCACCTCGACGGCGACGTCGATCAGCATCAGGCCATCCTCTTGCCGCTTGCCGTCGACCTTACCGGTGAGGTACTGAATGTCGCCCTGGTAGTTGAACTTCCGGATCTCGTCGTGCTGACGGACCACGAAGCCGCCATCGCCCATCCAGTCGGTGAGGAAGTGGTGAATCCAGCATTCACGCAACACGCCGTAGTCGTAGGCCCTTGGGTTGCCGATGGCCTTGGCCCATTCGGAATCCCAGTGCACGCGCTGTGCGACGTCGGGCACGCCGTACTCGTTGTCGATGTAAAACGCCGGGATTCGGCGGCGGTTCTGGTACGCCAACCTACCCGTCTTCAGCCCATAGGGCACAAAACCGTAACCGCCGGCATGGAATACCACCATGTCGGTGGTAGTGAGTGGTCCTTTGGCCATCGTCCCCATCTCCTCGCCGACGACGACGTCCTCCCAGTACCGCGGTTCGGCGCCACGCACCTTTTCGGCGGCGTAGATCTCGTCCAGCGCGGCGATGTCCTCTTTGGTGTAGGACGGATCTTCGATCGCGCTGTACTTGCCCTTCTCGCGGGCTTTCTTGCGTTCGGTGTAGATCACCAAGGTTCGGTAGACGCCCACGACCTCGGCGTGCTGGTTCATCTTCACGTCTCGCAGCACACGTATCACCGATCGCCCGGCGAAGTCCGACGTTTTCTCCTCGACGGACTCCAGCCCTGAGAAGCTGTACAGGGTGTCACCGGGATAGACGGGGCGATACCACTCCCATGTCCCGCCGGACACGAAGGCGTGTATCCCGCGATAGCTGCCGCCACGCAGTTCTTTCGGCAGCTTGTCGCCGCGTAGCGGCGCGTTGAGGACAGCGGCCATGATTTGCGGCGCGATCTGGCCGCCCCATCGCGTCGCCCGGCCGTAGTCCGGGTCGGTGTAGAGCGGATTGTCGTCGCCGTAGCCGTGCGCGAAGTTGCGGATCGCCTCGGGGGTAGCGGTCGCGATGAGCTCCTGACTGCGCGCGGCAGCCCACACCCTTAGCGCCGCACGGTCTTTGGCGATATCGGCGTCGTCGATCTCGGCCGACGTCGCTTCCTTGAACTTTTCCGACGTGGTGTCCGTGTTCGTGGCTTGGGTCATGGAGGGCTCCTGGTTGGCGGGTGAAGGATGTGGCTCGTGTCAGGCGTTCGCACCGACGATGTCGTCGCGCGGCAGCCCCAGTACTTGCTCGGCGATGGTGTTGCGCTGGATCTCTGCGGTACCCGCACCGATCGTGGAGGCTCTGGTGGCGAGGAAACCGGTTACCCAGCGGCCACGCTGCACCGAGTGCTTGTCATCCGGCGACAGCATCGCGGGTGCACCGATCAGGTCGACGGCCAGTTCGTGCAGCCGTTTTTCGAACTCGGTGAACATCAACCGGCCGATCGAGGACACCGGCCCTGGGTCGGACCCGGCGAGTACCGTGCTCAGCGTCCGGGTGTTGTTAAGGACGACCAGCCGCACGTCTATCTCGATGCCGGCCAACAGTTGGCGGACCCGTGGGTCGCCTGTGCGGCCCAGTTCCGCTGCCAGAGCGTGTATTTCGTCGACGATCCGGCGATATCGCATGCCTTGCGCGACACCTGCCGTCGATCGCTCGTGGCCCAAACTCGTGCGGGCGATCTTCCAGCCTTCGTTTTCCTGCCCGACTCGATTCGCGACGGGAACACGGACTTGGTCGAGGAATATCTCGCAGAACGACGAGCCGCCAGTCATGTCACGAAGGGGGCGCACCGTGACACCCGGTGATGCCATGTCGATCAGCAGGTAACTTATCCCGTCTTGGCGCGATTCGCGCGACCCGGTGCGCACCAAGGCGAACAACCAATCGGCGTTGCGCGCATTGGTGATCCAGATCTTCTGCCCGGAGACGACGTACGCGTCGCCGTCGCGATCGGCACGAGTGCGCAGACTGGGCAGGTCCGAACCCGCCTCTGGTTCGGAAAAGCCTTGCACCCAGATGCTATCGCCGCGTAGACCAGCGCGCAGGAATCGTTCGCGTTGCTCGTCGGTGCCGTGCTGGATGATCGTCGGGCCCACCACGAAGATTCCTGCCCCCGGGTGCGCGGGCCGTCGCACCTTGGCGAATTCCTCGTGATAGATCACCTGCCCGGTCAGCGACAGTTCCATGCCGCCCCAGCGCTTTGGCCACGACGGCGCAGCGATACCCTCGTCGACCAGCAATGCCGACCACCGACGCTGCCAGGCCAGCCGCTCTGCGGGATCCTTCGGTGCGCGCCCAGGGTCGTTCGCCCGAAGAAAAGCGCGCAGCTCTTCCCTGAACCCTGACATCACACCGCCTCCACGAGTGGTGAAAGAGCTCCTATTGCAAGCAGTTTCGATCTATCGAAGTCATGTCGGGTGGTCAGTGCACGTCGCAAATGCAGGTGCACGCCGGTCTCCCAGGAATACCCCATCGCCCCGTGAAGGTGAATTGCGGTCTCAGCGACCTCGATCGCGGCACGCGGCACCCAGCGCGCGGCCGACGCCACGGTGGCCGAGGCGGTGTCGGCACCGTCTTCACAGGCGACCGCCGCCAACTGCACGGCCGCACGCGCCTGTTCGGTCGCGATGTACATGTCGGCGAGCCGGTGCTTGATGGTCTGAAAACTGCCGATCGGACGGCCAAACTGCTGACGGCCCTTGGCGTGATCGATCGTCTTGGTCAGGAGGGCCTGCATGCCGCCCACGAGTTCGGCCGCGGTGAGCAACGCCAGTTCACGCCGGTGTGCGGTCCAGTCGCCGATCCGCAGGATGTCGACCGGGCGCGCGCCTTCCAGATCGACCGTTGCGGTGGGTCTCGTCGGGTCCGCAGCCGACCGGCGGACCGGCGGCGGCAGCGCCGCCGTGTCCAGCACGACGATCGCCGACTCGCCTGCGCCACAGTCCCGCGCCGGCAGCGCGACCGCGTCGGTCTCGTCGTCGTCAGGAACACAGGCTCGTCCGCTCACGACCCCCGTTTCGGATAGTTCGACCGTGTCGAAACCGCACAGTGCGGTGATCCTCGAGCCACCGCACAGCGCATCGAGAAAGCCCGTGGATTGCTCATGAGCACTCCACGCCGAGGCAAGGACGATCGTCGCCGCGGCAGGCTCGGGTACCAGGACCGCGCCCACCTTCTCGGCGACGACAGTGGCTTCTAACAGGCGCGCGCCGATTCCGGCGGGTTCGGGTACCCGCAAGGCCGGCAGGCCCATCTCACACAGGGCCGCCCACCGCTGACGATCGGCGGTTCGAGACGTCATCGACGCTGCGGTGATCGCCTCGGCATCGCTCCGCCGCGCGAAGAACTCCGCAATGGCGTCGGCGAGCGCCAGGACGTCGCCATCCATTTCGAAATTCACGCATTCCAGGGAACTAGGCCGGTAACCGTGAGCGCAATATCTACGGGCGTTTTGGCGGGCAAATGCCGTTCTCAGTTCTGGACCGGCGCAAACGGGTCCGGAGCTCGTACGGTCGTCTTAGCGACAACGTTGCGAGGAAGGGCAAGCATGAGCGCGGCGCCGGTATCAGGCCAGACGGGCGTGGAGGACATCCTTGGCCGGCTGGCGAGACTGGCACCGGCGAGCACGGCCCTGATCGTCGACGGGTTGGAGTACCCGTTCGGGCAGCTCGCCGAGGCGTCCGAGCGGGTCTCCAAGCAGCTGACCCCGGGCACCAGGGTGCTGGTGCGGTTGGGCAACAACGCGGCCTCGGTCGTCGCGATCCACGCGGCGTGGCGCGCGGGGTGTTCTGTCGTCGCCGCAAGCACGATGGTGCCGGAGTCCGAAGTGCGGCGGCGGCTGGCCGAGACGTCGGCGGCCGCACTGGTGACGCCGGCCACCTGCGGTGGTCTGGATGTCGACTTCGCCGACACCGAGGTTCGTGACGGCGCACCGGTCGGCGAGGCGGTGGTCATGTTCACGTCGGGCACCACCGGCACGCCGAAGGGCGCGTCGTTGACGTTCTCCGCCTTGCGCGGATCGGTGGCGGGGATCGCTACGGGCAATGGGCTCGACGGTGACGGCCGCCCCCCGCGACAGCCTGCACGTGGACCGCGCATCGTACTGGTACCAATCGCTCACATGGGCGGCTTCCTTGGCATGCTCACCGCATGGTGGCTTGGTAAACCGGCGCTGCTCGTCGAAAAGTTTTCGCCCGAGCGGGTATTCGACCTGGTCGAGCGGTATCGCCTCGGTGTGCTGGGCCTGACGCCAGCGATGGTGTGGGAGCTGGCTGCGTCCGACGGTGCGAGCGGGCTGCCTGGAGTGGACTACGTGATCGTCGGTACCGCAGCGATTCCCGAAGCGACGCGTCTTGCATTCGAACAGAAATACGGCGTACCCGTGCTGCGTAATTACGGGCAGACCGAGTTCGCCGGGGCGATTGCCTTCGAGCGGCCCGCCGACGTCGCCGCGGGTAAGCGCCCCGACGGCACCGTAGGCCGGGTCGCACCCGGAGTAGAGGTCGCGATCCTCGGCCCCGACGGCGCACCGGTGCCGGTCGGTGAGGTCGGCGAGATATCGGCGCGCGCCGCATCGGCCATGTCGGGTTATCTGGGTGCCGACGGTCAACCCGCTAGCCCCGGAACTTGGCTGCGCACCGGCGATCTCGGATTCATCGATGACGGCGGATTCCTGTTCGTCGTCGGCCGGGTACGAGACATGGTGGTGTGCGGAGGATTCAACATCTATCCCGCCCAGGTGGAGGCGGCCCTCAACGATCTCGCGCAGATCGCAGATTCCGCGGTTGCCGGTGTTCCCGACGAGAGGCTGGGCGAGGTTCCGGTCGCAGCTGTCGTGCTGCAGCCCGGCGCAACCGCTGACGCTGAGACGATCCGGCGGGCGCTGCGCGCCGTGCTTGCCGCATATGAGTTGCCTCGTCGCATCGCATTCGTCGACGCCATCCCGCGCCTTGATTCGGGCAAGGTCAACCGCGAAGAGGTCGCACGACTCGTGGAAAGCCGGCGGCAATGACGGTATCTGACACGGTAGCTCTGACCGATCTGGACGACAACGAATTTCGCGATCGCTTACGTCGATGGTTCATGGCGAACCCGGCTCCTGAGCTCGCGGCCTGCGCGTCGGTCGGCGACGACCGCGACGCGGACTATCTAGCGGCCCAGCGGCTGTGGCAAAAGCGGCTTGCGGGAGCCGGCCTGGCTTGTATCGCATGGCCGACCGCATATGGCGGCCAGGACGCGACCCCGATGCAGCAGTTGATTTTTCACGAGGAACACCAACGCGCGGGCGGGCGTGGTGGCGAACCGTTCTTCGTCGGGATCGGCCACGCCGGCCCCACGATCATCTCCGAAGGCACTGAGGAGCAACGCCGCCGCTGGCTGCCCGGCATCCTCACGGGCGATCTGATTTTTGCTCAATGCTTCTCCGAACCCGGCGCCGGGTCTGACCTCGCGGCCATCACGACCAGGGGTGTGGTCGACGACGACCATGTGGTAGTAACCGGACAGAAGATCTGGAACTCCCGCGCCCACAATGCCGATATGTGTGAACTGCTGGTGCGTACTGATGCCTCGAATCGGTACGGCGGGCTGACGTATCTCATCGCCGACATGCGCACACCGGGAATCACCGTGCGTCCGATCACAGCGATCACCGGCAGACCCGAATTCTGCGCGGTGTTCTTCGACGGCGCGCGCATCCCGCTGGAGAACGTCCTCGGAAAAATCGGCGCGGGATGGAAGGTGGCGACCACCACGCTGCTGTTCGAGCGCAGCACGGCATTCGCGGCCACCGTCATCGGATTGCAGCGGATCGTGGCGCAGCTGGCCGAAACCCATGCGGACAATCCTGCCCTGATGGATCGCCTACAGGAGCTCGCCGACGACGTGTTCGCCGTTCGGGCGCTGCTGTACAAGACCGTCTCCGAGCAACAACAGGGCGGCGAGCCCGGCCCTGCCAGCAGCGCGCTGAAGTTGGTCGCCACCGAGCTGAACCACCGGATCCGCAAATTCGGTGTGCTGGCGAATCTCGACGAGGTCGAGCAGTATTTCGAATCGTTCGGATTGCGGATCGGCGGCGGGACATCCGAGGTGCAACGCAACATCCTTGCCGAGCGCGTACTCGGCTTGCCGAAAGAGGCCCGGCGGTAACGAGTCTGGACTCCCGGGCGGTGGACAAGCTAGCTCGACGACGCACAGATCACGAAGTGGACCGGTCAGCTGTTCGTCCATTTGGGTGGCCGCTTCTCGGCGAAGGCTACCGCGCCCTCTTTGGCGTCGTTTGACGCGAAAACAGGTCCAATGATTTCGAATTGGCGGCGCCATACCTCATCGGCCGGCCATTCGCGCGACTCGATCATCACCCGCTTGGTCGCCGCGACGGCGAGCGGCCCGTTGGCGGTGATCTCCTCGGCCAGCGCGATCGCTCCGCCCAGGGCGCCACCCGGTCCGGTCAGCACGTTGACCATCCCCAACTCGTGCGCGCGGCGCGCCGGGAGGTTAGCGCCGGTCAGCGCCAGTTGCATGGCGATCGCCGCCGGTATCCGCTGCGGCAACCGGATCAATCCCCCGCCGCCCGCCACCAGGCCGCGCTTCACCTCGGGAATGCCGAAGGTGGCGTCATCGGCCGCGACGATCAGATCGGTGGCCAGGGCCACCTCGGTGCCACCCGCGAGGGCGTAACCTTCGACCGCGGCGATCAGCGGTTTGACCGGAGGCCGTTCCGTGAAGCCGAGGCCCCGGCCTTCCACCGCGACGCTCTCCCCGCGCGCGAAGGCCTTGAGATCCATTCCGGCACAGAATGATCCGCCAGCACCCGTGATGATGCCGACCGACAACGCGGGATCGCCGTCCAGCCGGTCGGTGGCCGCGGCGAGACCATGGCTCACCGCGGCGTCGATCGCGTTCTTCGCATGCGGGCGATTGATCGTGATTATGAGGATGCGGTCGCGTTGCTCAACAAGGACTGGATCGTTGGCGTCTGAATTCACGGCTAACAGCATAATAGTATGACTGATAGTGACGGCGGCGGCCTCGTGGCAATGCACCTGGCGACAACCCGATTGCCGCCCTCGGCGTAATCCACCGACATGCCTCCTATACGCGTATGGTCATTGAGTGGCCAAGCGGCTAACCCCAGTCGAGCGGGCACCGCTCACACGCGAACTGATCGCCTCCGTCGCGGCGGACCTCATCCGGACCGAGGGCATCGAGTCGCTCACGATGCGCACGGTCGCCGCGAAGCTCGGCGTGTCGGCAATGGCCCTCTACCACCACGTGGATGACAAGGACGAAATCGTGCGCCTGGTCGGCGATCAGATCCTCGCCAAGATCAAACTCCCGGACCCCGACACCGGCGACTGGCGTCAGCTGCTCATCGACACGGCCATCGACACTCACGAGGCGCTGCGCAGCGTGCCGGGCATGACAACCGTTCTGCTGACGCGCAAGATGCTTCCCAACGCGCGGCGAATCGTGTCGTTCTGCCTGAGGCAGTTCGAACGTGCCGGCCTGACCAGGGCGGAAGCGAATGTCGCCTATGCCGGATTGCATCAGCTCAGCGTGGGCCGGCTCCTGATCGAGACGAGTCCGAACTTCGAGGTGCACTCGGAGCTGGCCGACGATGCGGAACTCGCCGCCTATATGAAGGCGCTACACGACCGATCGTCGTTCGAGCAGGCGGTATCGGCACTGCTCGATCATTACGACCACAAACGGCGGGCGTGATATACACCTAAACTATACGTCGTAAGAGCCTGCTACCGACGAGGAGACCGATGCCCACCTTCGAAGAAGTGGACTACGGACTCCCTAAGGGGATCCTCGTGAAGGCCGCCGGACCGATCCGGCTGGTGACCCTCAACCGTCCCGACGACCTCAATGGCGCCAACCGGCCCATGCACCGAGCGCTCGCGAAGGTGTGGGGTCACCTCGATGAGGACGCCTATGCGCGCGCCGTCGTCCTCACGGGTGCCGGGCAGGCATTCAGCGCTGGAGGCGACTTCGGCTACATGCAGGAGAACATCGACGACGAGGCGATGCGCGCGCAGACCATGGCCGAGGGCAGGGCCATCATCGAGGGAATGGTGCGTTGCCGCCTCCCGGTGGTGGCGGCCGTGAACGGGCCCGCGGTAGGCCTCGGGTGCAGCCTCGCCGTCCTCTCGGACATCGTGCTCATCGCCGAGGGCGCCTTCCTCGCCGATCCGCATCTGCGTATGGGCCTCGTCCCCGGGGACGGGGGCATGTCGTGGCCGACTCTCATCGGCTTGTCGCGGGCGAAAGAGTACCTGTTTCTCGGGGGCCGTATCCCCGCGGACGAGGCAGTCCGGCTCGGCTTGGCGAGCCGCACGGTAGCGGCGCAGTCCCTGCTGGACGAAGCGCTCACTCTCGCAACGAAACTGGCGAGCATGCCGCCGGCCGCGCTCAGGCAGACGAAACGGGCGCTGAACTCCTATCTGGAGGTCCAGCTCGAGCACGCGTTCGCGCGCGGGCTGGACGGCGAACTGGTGAGCATGGGCTCCGACGAACACCGGGATGCGGTTGCGCGCGCCCGAAACAAGGCCGCTGGCCGGAGCCGCTGAGACCGCGGCCGGCAGCTCAGGCCCGCTCGGAGCGCAGGACGCGCCGCATGATCTTGCCGGTCGCCGTTTTCGGTATCTCGTCGACGATCGCGACGCTGCGTGGGTACTTGTAGGCGGCCATGCGCTGTCGGCAGAACTCGATCAATGCATCGGCGTCCACGATGTGGCCCTCGCGCAGGGAAACGAATGCCTTGACCGTCTCGCCTCGATAGGGATCGGGTTGACCGACGACAGCAGCCTCCCGGACGGCGTCGTGCGTGTACAACACGTCTTCGACCTCGCGCGGCCAGACCTTGTATCCGCTGGCCACGATCATGTCCTTCGTGCGGTCCACCAAATAGAACCAGCCCGCGTCGTCGACGTAGCCGACGTCGCCCGTCAACAGTCGCCCATCTCGGAACGCCGCTGCCGTCTGATCCGGCTGATTCCAGTAACCCGGCACGACCTGCGGTCCGGACACGGCAATTTCGCCGATTCGACCGGGCGGCAGCTGCCGGCCCTCGTCATCGAGCACGACGACGTCGACGCCCGGCATCGGCTTGCCGACTGCCAGCGCACCGGTCTGGGGATCGACCGGTGCTTGTTCGCCCATGGGCACAGCGAGCACCGGGCAGGTCGTCTCCGTCATCCCATAGACGTTGTGGATGTTAGGTGCCGAAGCGATCCCGGAAGCGCTCCAGCACACCGGCAGCCACGGGCGCCCCGCCCGAGGCGATGGTGGTCAGGCTGGCCAGATCCGCCCGTGTCGCGTCGGACTCGACGAGGGCGATGAACGCCGTGAGCGCACCCACCGTGAACGTAGGCCGGTGACGGCGAACCGCGTGCAGGACGACGTCGGGACGAAATCGGTTGCACAGCACCAGCGCACCGCCCGCGGCGATCGCAGCAGCGATGTGTCCGGTCAGCCCCGTCACATGGAACAACGGGGCGATTCCGAGCACCGAGTCGCGGTCGGCGAGCGCAAACCATTCACGGTAACTCTTCCCACCCGTGGCAATGTTGCCGTGAGTGTTCATGGCGCCCTTCGGCTTTCCCGTCGTACCCGAGGTGTACGTGATGGCCGCGACGTCCGAGCACACCGGAACCCGACGATCTGGGCACTGACCCGGGTGTTCGGCGATGAGGGCGTGCAGGTCGTCGCTCGGATGCTGCCAATCGACTGCGCTGGTGGTGATCACCTGCTCGACCGACCGTCCGGCGAGGGCATCCGCAAGCTCTCCTGTGTACAACTCGTCGAGCGCGATCAGCACCCGGGGCGTGGCATCGTCCGTGAGTTTCACGACCTCGCCCGGCGTGAGCATCGGGTTGATCGGCACCGCCACGCCGCCGAGCTTCCAGATGGCCAGCAGCGCGATGACGTACTGGGGCACGTTCTGCAGACACAGCGCCGCGCGGTCACCAAAACCGAAACCTTGCTGCGCGAGCGCAACCGCCAAACCGTCGCTGGCAGTGTCGACTTCACCGTACGTCAGCACCGTGTCGAAGTACGTCAGCGCCGGTCGGCCCGGCGCATCGGAGGTCCACCGCCAAAAGGCGTCGAGCAACGTGAGTTCGTTGTTCACACAAACGCCTAATTGGTGCCCTCGGTCAGCTTGATGCCGTTCTCCCGCAGGAAATTGCGCTTCTTCACATCATCGAGGCCCTCGACCTTATTGTAGAAGTCGGCGGGCTCGCGCAGACCTTCCGCGTGCGGCCAGTCCGACCCCATCAGCAGGGTCTCGTCGGTGCCGAGCTTTTCGATCATCGCCATGGTGTCGTCCTCGGGGTAGGGCACCACCCGAACATGCTTCTTGAAGATCGCGCTGGGGCGCTCCGTCAGCTGGCCGCCGAGCCACCGGCCGTTGCGCGCCATCCCACGACTCTTGTCCATGTGGCGGATGAAGTGCGGCACCCATTCGGCGCCGAACTCGCTGACGAGCACCTTGATATTGGGGTAGCGACCGAAGATGTTGTCGAAGATGAGCGCCGAGATCGTATCGGTGATCGGTCGCTCCCCGTACGTGTTCTGCCACTGCCACGCCGAGAACTGGAACGGCGGAACCAGGCCCCAGCCCCAATCGGAGGCGATGTTGTCCTGATAGTAGAACTCCGCGATGTGATAGCACACAACGGCTTTGGCCTCATTGACCCGCGCCCAGAACGGATCAAAGTACGGATCACCCGGCGAGCGTCCGTACGCCGGCCCAGCCGGCAGCACGATGAACCGCGCGCCCGCGTCGAGAACCCGGTCGAGTTCCTCGCATGCGCGGTCCAGGTCGCGCATGGACATAAGCGCGGGGGCATAGATCCGATTCTTGAAGTTGAAGCCCCAGTCCTCGTTGATCCACTTGTTGAAGGCTTCGATGTTGTCGTAGAGCGGATCGATGCCGCGCAGGTATTGCTCGGCCATGAGCGTCCAGCCACCGGGGTACATGATCGCCCGTTCTATCTGCTGTTCGGTTAGTTGCGCCAGCCGCGCATCCCGGTCCAGGTACTCGATTTGCAAAGGTTCGTAGAAGCGGTCGGTGTCGGCGGCGTCACCAGCGGCGCGATGTTTGAGCATCTCGATAAGTGAGCCCGGCACATAAGCCTGATTCAGATCGTTCTCGAGCGCGGTGACGATCTGATCGTTGGCCAGCAGCACCTTGCGTCCCGATGGCGCGACGATCGGCCGAACAGCGGTGTCCAATTTGGCCTTCGGCATGAAGCGGGTGAAGCAGTCCTCCGCTTCGTACGAGTGCTGGTCGAAGTCGGTCAGCTGGTAGGGCAGTTCGCCGACCGTGTTCTCGATGAGTGCCATGGCGGATGTCCTTTCGCCGTCCGATTTCTTCCAATGTCTTCGACTATACATGTATACCTGACGCCGTAAAGTAGGCTCCTCACGCCGGCGTGGGTTGGTCAGTGTCCGGTGAAACTCGGCGGACGGCGCTCCAAGAACGCCGCCTTGCCCTCCTTTGCGTCGGCACTGGGTCCCACCCACAGGACGGCCTGCTGAGCGTCGCCGAGCGAGGTCTGCAGGGTGTTCTCGAGCGCCCGCCGCATCATGAACTTGACCGCGCGCACGGCCAGTGGCGCAGCAGCTCTGAACTGGCGGGCGAGTTCCATCGTTCGCGGCCACAACCGCTCGTCCTCGACCACTTCCGTCGCGAGGCCAAGCCGCTGCGCCTCTCCGGCATCGTAGATCTCGGAAAGCGCGACCATCCGAAATGCGTTGTCGTACCCCATTGCCCGCGGGAAAAGCCATGCTCCGCCTTCATCCGGGAGCAAGCCAGCGCACGCGCTGGTGTCGCCCAGTCGCGCACTAGCGGCGACGATCCGGAGATCGCAGGCGAGGGCAAAGGCGAGCCCACCATTGACCGCTATGCCGTTCACGGCGCAGATCACCGGCTTGTCGAGCTGGTTCAGCGCGGTGATGACGGCGTGGGCGTCCTCGCGTAGCTCCCGCGCCCGCCCGATCTGGTGCGCCAGTACGTCGGCGAAGCCGGCATCGGGAGATACGTCGCCGCCCGTGCAGAAACCCCGGCCCTTGCCTGTCAACACGAGGACGCGGATGTCGTCATCGAGCCGAACCCGCCGAATGGCCTCCTGGAGCTCGGCGCACATCTGCGGCGTGTACGCGCCAAGCCGGTCGGCACGGTTGATGGTTACGACGGCGACGGCGTCTTCGGGTGTCGAGAACTCGGCGTGCGGTGCGGAGCTGCTCATAGCCGGGCCTGGGGTGGTAGGCATCCCGAGGCGACGAATTGTCCACCGATGTCGGTCATCGAGTCGGCCCAGCCGCCGTACATGGCGTCCAGGATGCGGCTGCGGGCGACGTGGCCGGACAGGGGGTGCTCGGCGGTCAATCCGATGGCACCACAAACCTGAACGCAAGCGCGGCTCGCCGCGTCGACCGCGTAGCCGGCGTAGGCCTTGGCCGTTCGCGCATCTGCGCCGCTGCCCGTGCGCCACGCCACCGCGCTCAACTCGGCGGCGCCGCGCAGCAGCGCGTAGCTCTCGGCCAGCCGATGTCGAGGGCTCTGGTTCGCAGCGATCGGCCGTCCGAACTGAAAGCGCCCGGTGATCTGATCGGCCGCGAGGCGCACCATCGCCGAACCGTTGCCGACGAGTTCTGACGACAGCGCTCGCTCGGCCGCCGCGACGATAGGCGTCCAATCGAGGTCGGTCTCCGTCACGCCGTCGCATGCCATCGTGAGCCGAACTCGCCGGAGGCCGGAGCGGGCATCGAACCCGGCCACGGCTGTTACGGCGGACTGCTGCGCGGCGAGGTCGACGAGGAAGCCGGTGTCGTGCGTTGCCACGCCGACCGGTCCGTGGGGGTTGGCGAGGAGCACTCCGTCGATCTCGATCCGGTCGTCGATGACGCGAGCCGACGCGCGGGAGTTAATCGGGTGCACGACGGGGATTTTCACTCCGTCGTACTCGGCGAAAGCGACCGTGTCCAGAATCGCCGACGCCCGCCCGAGCAAGCCCTGCTCCGTGAACAGCATGTCGAGCGCCGCCGCGGGATCGTCTGCGACAACCTCACTCCAGCCCAGCTCGTCTAGTCCGGCGACGACATCGCCGCCTGCATCGGTTTCGAAGAGGTCGTGAATGGAGCCCCTGAGCAGCTCCCTCGTCTCAGCGTCCACGTTCGTTCTCCCTCGGCAGCTTGAGGATTCGATCGGCGATGATGCTGTATTGCACCTCGCGCGCACCGCCGTAGATCGAGGCGGCGCGGGAGTACCACCAGCGTTCCCGCCACGCCGCCGATGCGTCGTCGTCACCGACCAGGATGTCCGGTCCGAGCAGAGCCATGGCGGCGTCGAGCACATCCTGCTTCGCCGTCGACAGAAGAAGTTTGTCCACGCTGGTCTCCGCGCCCACCTCCTCGCCCGCTGCGAGCCGGCCCAATGTGGTTGCCGTGCGGGCACGCAACGCCATGAGGTTTAAATAAGCCCGTCCGACGATCGCGGCACGACGCGAGTCCGGTGCGCCTTCCTCGCGGTCCAGGGCGCGCACGAGCTGCTGAAGATAGGCGGTCGCGATCGCCATCCGCATCCATGCGTAGGTTCCGCGCTCGTACTGCAGCAGATCCATGGCGACCGCCCACCCGGCGCCATCCCCGCCGATCACCCGGTCCGGCTTGACGAGGACGTCGGTGAAGAAGATTTCGGCGAGCTCTTCGCGGCCGCTGGCCAACGCGATGGGTCGGCGATCGACACCGGGTGAGTCGAGATCGACCAGGAGCATCACCAGGCCGCGGTGGCGGTCGGCCACCGCGCCACTGCGCGCCAGCAGCACGATGCGGTCGGCGAAGGCGCCGTAGGACGTCCAGATCTTCTGCCCGTTGACGACGTAGGTGCCGTCGTCCCTGGCGACGGCTTTGGTGCGCAGGGCCGCGAGGTCGCTGCCCGCCTCGGGCTCGGAGAAGCCCTGGGACCACAGCTCGTCACCGCGTAGCGCTGCGGGAAGTCGCGCCGCTGCTAACCGCGGCGCGTGGTTCGCGACCGCCGGCCCGACCACTTCCAACACGAGCAGGTGTTCCGGAATCGGGTAACCCGCCAGTGCCAGTCGTTCCAGAATCTGGCACCGGACGAGCGGCGAACCGCCAATGCCGCCAACCGCTTCGGGCCAGCCCCATCGACTCCAGCCCCCGTCGTAGAGCCACTTCATCATGCGCCGCGACTGCTCGAGCGCATGGGCCATATCGGCTGCGGGCTCCCGTAGCGGGGCCAACCCGTCGGCCGCGAGCAACGCGACATCGAATTCGTCGAGAATGCGCTCGGAATCGGGCGCGGAAACGGCGATCTCGCTGGTGTTCACAGCCACGGCCTTGAACTATACATGTAAAGGTCGCTCGCCCGAAGCAATTCGTCGTGATACATCGCCCCGCGCACGCATCGCATATGGTTAGATTATTTTGATGGAAGAAATGGCCCAGACGCCCTCTGCTGCCGCCAAGGTCTCGCTGCTGCTCGAACGGGTGGCGCTCGAGGTGACGGACGGACGACTTCCCAGCGCGCAAGTGGCGGTCGGATATGGTGGCGGGCTCGTCGCCTTCGAGACGTTCGGCGATGCCGACCCGACCACTCGCTACCGGCTGCAGTCGGCGAGCCGACCATTCGTGGCCGGCGCGCTCTGGAAGGTCATCGACAAATATGGCGTCGACATCGGCACACCGGTGTCGACATGGATACCAGGCTTCTGCGACGGAATAACGCTGCGAGACATCGCAACTCACCGGGCGGGCCTCGCCTATGCACCGTTAGGCGCCAAGCGGATGGCAACGCGGGCGTCGCGCCTTGAGGCCATGGCGCGGTGGCGGCCCGATCCCGAAACCCGCGGACACCTGCAGTTCGCGCTGACGTCGTCGGGTTGGGTGATCTGGGAGGTGATCGAGTCGCTTACTGGGCTGCCATTGCCGGAGTATCTGGACAAGCACATCGTGGGACCGCTCGGACTGACAGCGCAGCTCGCGGTGCCGATCGAAGAGCAGGGCGACGTGGCGCCCATGGTTCTGCTCGGTGATCCATCCGAGGAACTGGACCCCTGGGGTCCGTGGTACCTCGACCCCGCCGAAGTGCTGGCCAGGGGCGAGCCATCGCATAGCGTGGTCGCCACGGCGGCGGATGTCGCGATGCACTATCAAGGCATGTTGCACTCCGACGTGTGGTCGCGAGCGGCCGTCGCCGAAGGTTGCCGCGCACATGTCACCGAACCGGTGCACGGTCCAATCGAACACGGGGGGACCGACTATCCGGTGTCCATCGGGCTGTTCGTCACGGTCCGCGGTGAGTCGTGGCAAACCGGATGGATGCCGGCGACCGGATCCCCGGCGACGTTCGGACACGGTGGCGCGCCGCTGCAGCAGTCCTTCTGTGATCCCACCACCGGCCTGAGCTTCGCCTTCCTGACCAACGGGTATCCCGCGACGGGATACGCCCTGGACCGGTGGGGCAGGAATCTCTCGGCCGTCGTGCTGGATCTGGCCGGCGACATCGCCTGACCGTCTTCAAGAACACACGCCGCCGACGTCTCGGCTCAGACGGCAGCGGCCGCCGACGGTTCGAACACGTTGGGCAAGTAGATGACGCTGCGCACCGAGATGTTGTCGTACACCAGCGTCTCGTCCGGCGCGATCGAGAAATTCGGAATGCGCGCGAGCATTTCATCGATGGCCAGCCGCATTTCGGGTCGCGCCAGATGCGACCCCACGCAGCGCTCACATTTTAGTGGCGCCCATGTCCACGGTGAGCTGAGTTCCGGTGACCGCGCGGGAGAGCTCGGACGCCAGATAGACGACCGCGTCGGAGATGTCGTCCGGTTCGGCCAAGGGAAGGCCGGGCAGCGCACTGGCGTAGGACATCCCGTAGTTGGGGTGCGCGGACAACAGTTCACCCATGTGAGTGTCCTCGGTCGCCATCACTGTGGAAACTCCCCAGGGATGAATGGAGTTGACCCGGATGCCGTACTCGCCCAACTCAATTGCGGCCGACTTCGTCAACCCCACGACTCCGTGTTTGGCTGCGCTGTAGTGAGCTTGTCCAGGAAGGGATTTCAACCCAGCCACGGAGCTGATGGTGATGATCGACCCGCCGTTGCCCGCGGCCAGCATATGCGGAACCGCTGCCTTCAAGGTGCGCCAGACGCCGGTGAGATTGACGTCGATCATGGACTTCCACTGCTCGTCGGACATCTCCCAGAAGCGGCCCCAACTCACGACGCCCGCATTCGCCACGACCACGTCCAACCGCCCACCGAATTCCGCAACGCCCTGCCCCAACACCTGCCCGAGCGCCTCCGAGTCCCGGACGTCAGCGGTCCCGGCGACGATGCGCCCGCCGTTCTTCTCGACGAGCTTGACCGTCTCCTTGAGATCCGCTGCCGTTGCAGGTGGATATCCCTCGTGCTGTGACACCCGGTCGGCGACGTCGACGGCGATGATCGCCGCACCCTCCTGAGCGAGTCGCTGAGCGTGGCTGCGTCCCTGCCCGCGCGCAGCGCCGGTGATGAAGGCCACCTTGCCGTCGAGTAATCCCATTGTGGTCGCGTGCCTTTCGTCAGAGAGCGATGTCGTGTAGCCGACCGGTCAGGAATTCGGGGCGGCCCACCATCCGGGGTAGCAGCCGGCGCCGGGCGAATCGCCAGCCGGCAGCGGTGCGTATGACGTCGTCGCGGTAGACGCCGAGAAACAAGATGCCGCGGCCATCCGCTGTGCGTCGCGCCCACTCCGTGATGGTGAAGTAGGTCATCGCGGTGTCGCCGTGGACCTCGACGAGACCCTGGTGCAAAGTCTGGAACACGAAGTCCAACCCCGAGACGGTGCGCCCGATCGTTTCGGCGATGGCCGTGCGACCGACCGCGTCCTCGGTGGTGGGTGTCGACAGAACACCGTCTTCGGCATAGGTTTCGACGGCCTCTTCGACGGCGAAGCGGCACATCGCCTCCGAGTAGGAGGCCGCGAGGTGGTTGATCGCGATGATGTCGGCGACCTGCTGTGGGTCGGGCTGGCCGATGATCACGCGACGACCCGCAGGAGTGCCGTGGCGACGACATTGGCCTCGTCGTCGCCCTGGTGCAGCCGGGCACTGACCAGAATGGAGCCCGCTACGTCGGACTCGACCGACGCGTTCGCCACGAACGGACCGGTCCGACCCGCCTTCACGATGCGCACGTCGAGGCTCTGCACGCGTCGAACCCGCCCCGCCGCGTGAAGCGCGGCGGCCTCGAGCGCGACAATGATGGGACCGTGGTGCAGCAGCACGCCGCCGAGTTCGGGCGTGAGCTCCTCGATGACAAACCGTCCATCGCCCTTTAGCCGGGCACTGTAGGCGCTGGCGAGCGGCGGGAGGTCGCCGGTGTCGGGCACCCCGGGGCCGGGGTCGATGTACTCGAAACCCGTACCGGTAGGCGAGATCATCGTCCAGTCGGCGGTCCCGAGGCCGAGGAGCCGGTGCGGATCGTCTTCCGCGGTGATCCGCGCCTCGGTGAAGATCTGGCTGCGCGCCCGCCGTGTCATCGTCCCGCACACGGCCACGGCGTCCACATCTTCGCCCACCGGTCCACACAACTGGATCCCGATGTGTGTGAGTGCCAGTTGCCAGTGCCGATCCACCGCAATACCGGCCGTGTCGAGCATGGCAATCGCGACCGGTGCCGCCAGCAGGCCTTCGCCATGCCGAAGATCGCTGCGCACCGGCATCCGACCGAGTGCGTCGTAGCCCTCACCCAGCACCGACCGGCATCCGAGATACCGATAGCTCATCAAATTCTCGACAGCTTGCGCCCATACCCCGTATGCCTGGGTGTTCACATGCACTCCCAACGGTCGACAATGACCTAAATGAACTAACTATATACCGGCGCTGGCGCACACGGTTATTCGCCTTCGGCCCCGGCGCCGGCCAGCAGCGGAGCCAACCGCGTGCAGATGGTTTGGACATTGCGCGCGACATCGGCTTCCGCCATGCCACCGATCGACGCCCACAGAAACACGGTCTGTACCGGCGCGCCCGCGGTCAACTCCCGGATCTGGCCCGCCACGGTCTCGGGCGTGCCGTACATGAACGAGTTGAGAGGGCCGTCGCGGCCCTGCCGCACCAAACGTTCGACATCGACCGGCCTGGGCGTCGGGGCGCCGGTTCCCTCCACCATGTGTTTACGATACGAGTCGAGTTGGTGGGCGAGGTGTTTGGACACCATCGGCCAGTCACGTTCGGGATCCTCTGTCACGCAGCCCTGAATCCCGCCGGCCATCACACCCGACGAGACGGGGTGACCGCCCTCGGCGAGACCCTCGGCGTACGGTCTCCACAGCGCGCCATTTGCCGACAGCAGCCGCTCTCCCAGCAGGCCTGCTCGCCGCGCCCCTTTGGGCCCCTGGTAGCCCATCCAGACCGGCACCGGTTGTTGCACAGGCGACGGGCGAACCCCGCCCGGCCCCCATAGCTGACGTAGGCGCCGCACCGCGTCGTCGGTCTGCTTGTAACGCGCCACCATTGACGCCTCGAAGAGATCAAACTCCGGAACGCGGTAACCGGTACCCACCCCGAGATCGAGTCGCCCACCGGACAGGATGTCGACAACGACGCTCTGCTCGGCGATCTCGGCAGGGTGGTGCAACGGGGCGATCAGGATCGCGGTGCCCAACCGGATGCGCCGAGTGCGTGCGGCGGCCGCCGCCGCCATCGTCAGCGGGCTGGTCAGATAGCCGTCGTCGAACAGGTGGTGCTCGGAAAACCACGCCGACGAGGCGCCCAGGCGTTCGGCCTCTTCGCACATCTCGAGTGTGAAACCGTAGAGCCTCGACGGGTCCTGCGCCCACTGCGCCGGATTGCGCAGGTCGAAGTACACGCCTACGTCGATCGCCGAGCGTTGAGGTGAACCCATGGCTGCTACACCGAGCCCTTTACATCGGCCAAATACGGTTGATGGGAGCCCAAGCCACCGTCCACGCTGATGACCTGTCCGGTGATGAACCCCGCTTGTGCCGAGCACAGGAAAACGACGAGTGCCGCGATGTCGTCCGGCTGCCCGAGTCGGGGTGTGAGGTGATGGCGGAGCATGAACTCCTTCATCGGGCCCGCATAGGTCTCTTCCGTTGCCGGCGTGACCACCAACCCGGGCGCGATTGCGTTGCACCGCACCCCGGCATTGCCGTATTGCGCAGCCGTGTAGAGCGTTAGCGCGTTGATGCCCGCCTTCGAAACGCCATACGCGGTGTGCCCGATGTCGCCCGCCAGGCCGGCCCCGGAGGAGGTGTTCACGATGCTCGACTCACCCGCAGCGATGAGATACGGCAGAGCGAGTTTCGTCGCCAGCATGGTGCCCGTCAGGTTGATCCGCAGGCTTTGATCCCACACCTGTGGGTCCATGTCGGCGACATTGAGGTCCCTGGTGCTCGCCAGGTGCGTGGCGGCGGCGTTGTTGTGCAGGATGTCCAAGCGCCCGAACAGTGAAACGGCTCGCTCGATCATCGCCGCAATCTGGCCGGCGTCCCCGAGGTCGACAGCCACCGGTTCGGCTCGGCCGCCCTCCGCGATGATTTCGCTTGCGACCGCCCCGGCGCCGCCAAAGTTGACATCCGCCACCACGACTGCGGCTCCCGCACGTGCCAAAGCCCGCACGCATACGCGTCCGATTCCCGAGGCGGCACCTGTGACGACGGCGACCTTGCCATCCAACAGCTTCGTCACTTCGCCTTCACTCCGGGCGCGACGGGCTGGGAGGTCAGCTGACTGGTGTCGACACCGGCCCAGAAGTCCGTCCACGATGTGGCGCGGGGCAGGTTCGGCGCACCTGCGACCGACCATCCCTCGAAGGCGACCGCCTGCGGTCGCTCGATGTGGTCCGCCGCGTACCAATGGTTTTCGCGCCGGCGAGTAAACAACCACCGCCCGTCGACGCGCTGGTACTCGTCGTCGTACCGGATCGCCATGACAATCCACCGCGCTCCGACCTCGTGCTCGGCACGGCAGTAGACGTTGCCGACTGCATGCGTATCGTCGAGGAGTTCAACGCGATGGCCGACGATCTGGTGCATCGACCGATAGAACTGGCTCACCATCGAGACCAGCGCATCGCGAAGCGCGTCCCGACCGTAGCGATCGCGCCCTACCCGCACGTCGGGAACGAACAGTTCCACCCACGCATCGACGTCGCGATCATCGATGGCCATCGCGTAGCGGATGGGCAACTGCTGGATCTCCAGGGTGTCCTCGATCCGGCGCAGCCGGTCCTCGATTGTCATCCGGCTCATCAATCCTCTTCGATGATGATCGCCATCTCCGGGCAGGCGGCAGCGCCATTGCGGACGACAGCCTCATCACCGGGGTCGACGACGTGGTCCTTCAGGATCGAGTAGCCGGAGTCATCGATAGGAAAAAGGTCGGGGTCGACCGCATAGCACTGAGCGTGCCCGACGCACTTCGCCTGTTCGAGCCGAACTTTCATGATCGTGATCCCTCTTGGCCGCCGAATCGAGACTACTTAATAAGGTGACGATACATCTAATTAGTTGAGCTGAATAGTCGCCAGCGTAACGCGTCGACGCCGCGACGAGAACACCGACACCACCGCCGCGGGCGTGTGCCGAACGGTCCGCCCAAAAAGCTGTAGTGGCCGCCCGGGATCAACTTGCCTGATTCCCATAGGCTGCCAGCTCGGTCCGCAACCGCTTCTTGTCGAACTTTCCGCTCGCGAGCACCGGTAGTTCGGTTGCGACAACCAGACGCCGCGGCACCTTGTAACCGGCGAGGCTCAGCCGAACCGCCGCCTGAAGCTGTTCCAGCGTCACGGTTGCCCCCGGCCTGGGCACGACAACGGCGCACACCGCCTCGCCCCACCGCGGATCCGGTACGCCCACCACGGCGCAACCGGCGACTTCGGGCAGCTCGCCGATCGCGTTCTCGACCTCAGGCGAGTACACGTTCTCACCGCCGGTGATGATCACGTCCTTCTTGCGGTCGACGAGATAAAGCAGTCCGCGCTCATCGAACCTGCCGACGTCCCCGGTATGGCACCAGCCGTCCCGTAGCGTCGCGAGCGTCGCGGCCGCGTCGTCCCAATAGCCGCGGAACAACGCGTCGGACTGGACCACGATCTCGCCGGGAGAGCCTGGATTCACGTCTTGTCCGTCGTCTCCGACGATTCGTACCCGCACACCCGGGAACGGATAGCCGACGGAGCGCAGTCGATTGTCGGTCGCTTCCGGGTCGTGCAGCTCGCGCGGCAACCCCGAGACGATGGCCTCGGTCTGACCGTAGAGGTTCAAAAATCCCGCCTGGGGCATCACCGCCATCGCCCGCGCCAGTGTGGCGCCGTTCATCGGCGCGGCCGAATAGACCACCGTGCGAACGCTCTCCAGTGCCCTGCTGCCATCTGGAAGCGCCTCGAGCAGCGCCTGCAGCATGACGGGAGCGAGGTGGAGCACACTGATCCGTTCGGTGGCGGCCAGTTGAACCGCGCCGGCGATGTCGAACTGGTCTTGCAGCACCACCGTTCCGCCCCGCGCGTGCAGCCCACCGATGATGCCGAGGGCACCGACATGGCACATCGGCATGTTGATCAGCCCACGATCGTGCGAGCCCGTCGCCATCTCGGCGTTCATCGCATACAAGACCCGACGGAGCTCGCGTTGGCCCAGCACACAGCACTTCGACGGTCCAGTGCTACCGCTGGTGAATAGCAGACAGGCGATGTCGTCCGCGCGGGCGCGGTGGAGGGGTTGCCGGGCGGGCGCCGAGTCGATGAAATCCTCATAGTCGACGAGGCTGGACCGTCGAGCACCGATGCACACGATCAACGGCGACCACGTGAGCTGGGGGGATAACTCGTCAAGCACGCCGGCGAACTCGGCCGCGACGAAAATCACCGCGGGCCGGACGCGGTCCAGCGCATCCTCTACCTCGACCGGGGACGATCGAAAGTTGATCGCCGCGAGGATGATTCCGCTCAGCTGCGTCGCGGCGGTGATTTCCCCGAATTCGATTGAATTGCGGCTGTAGACGGCGATGCGATCCTGCCGGGCGACCCCCGCAGCCATGAGCGCCGACACCAGGCGCTCTGCCCGCTCGCGGAGCTCGCGGTGAGTGAGCACGCGTTGTTTGTGCCGGTAGGCCACCACATCGGGGTGGCGCAGGGCATTGTCGACGACGATGTCGCCGACCGTCAACTCACCTGGGTTCCTGCTGCTCTGCTCCACGGCCGGGTCAGTCGCTGGCGGGAAGCGGCTTGGCTTCCTTGATCTTCATAGGTGTCGTGCCGACGGACAACGATCCCTTGCCGGCGTTGGTGACCAGCACTTCAGCACCGTTGGCGGCGACGTAGCGCTTGCCCATCACGGTGCCGCCGGCGAACGCGTCGTCGACGGTGTATTTGGAATCCGCCTTTGGGTCCTGCGTGCCGGGCGGCATGGGGACCGCGGGTGCGCCGCCGACCCGTAGATCATCGAAGGCCTCGGAGCTGCGCACCACGATGAGCTGGGTGTCGCAGACCTGGCTCTGCAGGCGGGCGTCGTTCTTGATCATGCGGGCTCCTTTGTCGCTTCGTTGAATTCGCGATCGAGTTCGCGGCGCAGCACCTTGCCGGTCGCGTTGGTGGGCACCGCGTCGCGGAAGACGACACGGTCCGGCGTGCGTGATCCGCGCAGTCGTGCACGTGCGGATGCTCGACGAGCACGTCCTCGATTTCGGCGGGGCAATGTTCTCGCCCCCGCGAATGATCGTGTCGTCGGAGCGGCCGCCGATGAACAGGACCCGTCGGCGTCGTGGTGAGCGACGTCCTTGGTCGGGAACCGACCCTGCTCGTCCAGCACCGAGCCGATACCGGTGTAGCGGCCCGAGACCTGCTCGCCACGCACAAAGAGCTCGCCGGGCTCGTTCGGCCCGAGAACGGTCCCGTCCTCGGCGCGGATCTGTACCTCGATCGTCGGCACTGTCCGGCCCACCGACCCGAGCCGGCGCACACGGTCGCATCGTCTGAGGCCAGCGCGGCGCGGTGGTCGTCGGGGGTGAGCACGGCGATGGTCGAACTGGTCTCGGTCAGCCCATAGGCGTTGACGAAACCCACCTCCGGCAGCAGCGTCAGCGCCTTGCGCACCAGCGGCAGCGGCAGCGGCAGCGGCAGCGGCAGCGGCAGCGAGACCTTCGAGCCTCCGTAGGCCAGGGTGCGAAGCGTCGGCAATGTCGTCTCGGCTGCGTCCAGCGCGGTGACGATGCGGTCGAGCATCGTCGGAACGACGGTGGCCGACGTGACGGCTTCGACGTCGATCAGGCGCAGCCACTCGGCGGCATCAAACATGGGCAGGTACACCATCTTGCGGCCCGCTGACAACCGGCCGATCAGCGCACGCAGGCCGGCGGCCGAGAGCCGGTAATTGAGCGGAATGACTGGCACCGCGGCCCGCGCGGAGGCAAAGAGCAGCAGCGGCAGCATTGCCCCGCCGCTGCCGACGTAGGCGACGCACCGCGCGCCCGAGGCTGCGATCACACCCGAGCCACCCTCGGCCAGCCTGCTGAGTTCGGACACCGAGAGCCTCAGTTCACCAGACACGAGTGCGGTGCGACCGCTGTCGGCCAGCCGACCGCACTGAGCCATCTCCAACCGCAACGAGATGCTCACGGACTCTCGTTAGAACACGAAGCGGGCAATAAGATCGGCCACCGCCGCGGGCTTGTCGACGCCGTCGATCTCTACTGTGTGGCGCACCGTGAGGTTGACGGTCGATTCGTCCACTTTGGCTGCGTCGACGAGCGCCGAGTGCAGCCGAATTCGACTGCCCGCCTTGACCGGAGACAGAAAACGCACTTTGTTCAAGCCGTAATTGATGCCCATCTTGGCCTTCTCCACACGATAGTTGGCCTTGCTCATGCCCGGGATGAGCGACAGCGTCAGGAAGCCGTGGGCGATGGTGGCGCCGTACGGGCTCTCCTTCTCGGCCTTTTCGACGTCGACGTGTATCCATTGCCGGTCGAGTGTCGTCGTTCCGAAGTCATCGATCCGGTCCTGATCAACGACCAGCCAGTCGCTCACCCCCAGCTCTGCCCCCACCAATCCGATCGCCTCGTCGATGGACGTAATGACCTTCACGACAACCTCGCTTTCACCGACGCACCATTCGGTTATCTATTTAACGGTATAGGCTCGCCGAAGTCACCGCCGGGGAGAATCCCGCTTTTACCGTGAAGGACGACTATGACAGCGACAACACCCAAAGCCGCCATCGTGGCCGCAGCGCGCACGGCGATCGGAACGGCCCGTCGAGGCACGCTCGTCGACGTCGACGCCCGCGAGCTCGCCAAGCCCGTCATCTCCGCCGCGATCGAGCGGTCAGGTTTCGAGCCCTCCGACTTCGAGGACCTGGTGCTCGCCGAGGTGCTGCAGGGTGGCGGCGACATCGCGCGCTACGTGGCCGTGGAGCTCGGGCTCGTAAACGGTGCCGGAATGGCCGTCAACCGGCAATGCGCCTCCAGCCTGACCGCCATCGCGGTAGCCGCCGGGCAGATCGCCGCCGGCATGAACACCAGTGTGCTTGCCGGGGGAACCGAGTCCCACTCGACCTCTCCGATGGTCCGCAAGCGCAAGCCCTTCACCTCCGGTAAGGAGCCGGCCGACTACGACGATCCGTGGATGTCGTTGTCGCATCCCCCGACACCCGACGCGCCCGCTGTCGACATGTCGATCACCGTCGCGCACAACTGCGCCGTTCAGTACGGGGTATCGCGAACCGCTCAAGACGAATGGGCTCTGCGTAGCCATCAACGCGCCGTCAAGGCCATCGATGACGGGTCTTTCGTCGAGGAGATCGTCCCGGTGACCGTGCTTCGGCCCGACGGTTCGACCGTCGCCTTCGACAGCGACGAGCACCCTCGTCGCGAGTCCAGCATGGAGACTCTGAGCGGGCTGAAAGTGCTGCATCCCGAGATCGACGGCTTCTCGGTGACGGCGGGCAATTCGTCCGGACTAAACGACGCCGCCGCGGTGGTGGCGTTGACCAGGCCCGACACCGCGGCCGACGTACTCGCGCACGTGCTGTCGTGGAGCGCGGTCGGCGTTGAGCCCAACCGCACCGGCAGTGGCCCGATCTACGCGATCCCGAAAGCGTTGGACCTCGCTGGGCTCGCGATCGACGACGTCGCGCTCTTCGAGATCAACGAGGCATTCGCCGCGCAAGCCGTCGCCTGCACCAGGGAACTGGGGCTCGACGAGGAAATCGTCAACGTCTACGGCTCCGGGATCAGCCTGGGGCATCCCATCGCCGCCACGGGGGCCCGGATGGTCACGTCGGCGGCCTACGAGCTACGGCGGCGCGGCGGCGGCATCGGCGTGCTGTCGATGTGTGCCGGGGGCGGCATGGGTGCGGCCATGGTCATCGAAGTGAGCTGACAGCCGTCGGTAAAATAGATATATTATTATACTTTTAATCCGACGGAAGGACCCGCCCCAGCCGATGACCAGCATGTCGACCGCCTACTACGCGAAGGATGGCGCCTCGCTCGACTTCGCCGAATTGGGACAGGCGATGTCGTGGCTCTTCGGCGTCGCATCGAGAGGACTCGCCGGCCCATTGCCGACCGCGTAGCAATAGGGTTCAATGATCGATGTAAAATCGATAACTATTTATCGGATTGATTATTCGGCCGAGTGTCCAGAGCGTAAGGAATCCCGATGTCACATTCGACGCAGTCCGCGCCGGGGGGCTTCACCAGCGGCTACGTGACCGACGTCGCCCGGTTCCGGCTGGACTTCCGGCACTATCTGCGCGAGTCCTCCGAGGCGGTCCGTTGGCGGACGGCCGTGTTCGACAACGCCGAAGACCAGATGGCGCACGACAGCGAGGTGATGGCACGACTCTTCGAGGATGGCTGGAACCGCTGGGGCTGGCCCGAGGCCGTGGGTGGCTTCGGCGGCGACGCGATCCATCGCGCCGTGTACTACGACGAACTGAGATTCGCGATGATTCCCATTCCGGCTCAGCAGTGGTCGCTCGAAGTCATGGGGCCGGCCCTGCTCAAGTACGCCCCGCAACTAGCGGAGCGCCATCTACCCGACTACCTGGCCGGCAACGAGTGGTGGGGACAGGGTTTCTCCGAACCCGAGTCGGGGAGCGACCTGGCATCGTTGCGTACCAGGGCGGTCGACGACGGCACCGGCGGATTCATCGTCAACGGCCAGAAGATCTGGACCAGTCAGGGAGGCACGGCCAAACGCCTTTTCCTGCTGGTGCGCACCGGCGACCCGGAGTCGCGTCACCGCGGCCTGACGATGCTGTTCGTCGACACCGACACTCCGGGGGTGACGGTGCGGCCCATCGCGCTCGCGAGCGGGCGACGGGAGGTCGCCGAGATTTTCTTCGATGACGTTCGCGTTCCGCCCGAACGCCTGCTCGGCGAGGTCGGAAGCGGTTGGGCGCTGACGATGTTCCTCATGCAATTTGAACGCGGCATGTACGGCTACGCAGTGCTCAACAAGGTGCTGACGGAGCTCGGCCGGCTGCGCGCCCACATGGTCGCCGACAGAGCGTCCGACGAGATGCGCAAGCGCTTCGCGCGGGTGTATGTCGATGTGGCGGCCGCACAAGCCCGCACCGCCGCCACCGTGCGCCGGATCGCGGGGGGCGAGCTCATCGGGCCGGACAGCAGCGTGGACAAGCTGTTGTTCGGACAGGCGGAGAAAGCCGCCAACGACCTGATCCTCGACGTCCGACGCAGTTGGATGATGGCGGGGCCGTCGGGACCGAAGTCGAATGAACTCGACACCGCGCGGGCCGAGTGGTGGTACTCCCGCGCCGCCACCATCATGGGCGGCGCCGCCGAGGTTCAGCGGGGCATCATCGCCGATCATTTGCTCGGACTGCCGAAGGAGAAGCGATGAGCACCCCCATTCACGCGGACGACGAAGCGCTCGACGAGTCGTGGACCATGGTCTCCGAAGCCGTGTCACGACTCTTCGAGGACATCGCGGGGCGGCATGCTCACGTCGCGATCGAGCCAGAGTTGCGGCCACTCGGCTGGGATGAGATCGAAGCCGAGTACCCGATCGCCGCATCCGCTCTGCTCTTTGATGCGCAGGGCCGTTCGCTCGCCACGACGAATTGCCTTGCCCGCGTGATGATCGCCGAACTCGCCGCCCTCGTCGACGGCGCCGTGGACGGACTGGTGCTGCCCGAGCCGGCGAATGGATCCGCGCCGGCGTCCGGCGGAAACCGCATCACCGGAATGGTGCTGGGGCCACCCGCCGGACGACTCGTCGTGCCCGTCTCCGGTGAACTCGGCACGGTGTCGATCGGCGTGGTCGATGCCGACCTGCTCCGCGCAGAGCGCATCGACACATTCGACCCGTCGGTGCACTGGACCAGGGTCGAGGGTGCACTGGACATCGCCCTCACCAAGGCGACCGACGAGTGGCGCCGCGCCGTCGCAGCCGCTCAACGCGCGCTGGGCACCGAGCTGCTGTCCCTCGCCACGAGCGCGCTCGACATCGCGACAGAGCAGGTTGGCGCCCGTAGGCAATTCGGTGTCTCGATCGGATCGCTGCAGTCCCCCCGCCACGCGCTCGCTGAGGCTGCCGCGCAGATCGCCGGGGCTCGAGCACTTCTCGACCAGTCGTGGCGGTTCGGCGGGCGCCTGTCCGCACTCGCCGCCAAGACGGCCGCCGGACGGGCGCACCGCGCCGTCGCCGACGTCGCGCTGCAAGTCTGTGGCGCGATCGGCCTGACGGCCGAGCACCGACTGCACCGCTACGTATCGCGGGGATTCCAGCTCGACGCCCTGTGCGGTGATCACGACCGGCTGGAAACCGAGCTCGCCGAGTACCTGTTCGACGTCGACGCGGGCGACCGGGCCCTGCCCAACCTCATCTCCTGGACCTAGCGCGGATCGAAGGAAATTTATGCGCCGCAACATCTTCGAGGAAGTTCACAATGATTTCCGGGCGACGGCACGCCGCTTCTTCGAACGCGAATGCGTGCCATACGTCGACGACTGGGAGCGCGACGGCAAGGTAAGCCGCGAAGCCTGGTTGGCCGCCGGCGAACACAGCCTGATCGGCTGGGAGTTCGACCCGAAGTACGGCGGGCTGGGCGTCAAGGACTTCCGCTTCAACCAGATCATCTCCGAAGAGATGTTCATGACCGGCTCGGTCGGTATCGGCCTCGGAGTGCAGAACGACATCCTGGTGCCGTATCTGGACCGACTCACCACGGAGGAACAGAAGGAGCGTTGGCTGCCGAAGTTCATCTCTGGCGAGTACATCGGCTCGATCGCGATGTCCGAGCCCGGTGCCGGATCGGATCTGGCGGGCATCCAGTCCACGGCGCGCGACGACGGTGACCACTGGATCGTCAACGGGCAGAAGACCTTCATCAGCAACGGGCTGCAGTCGAAGCTGGTCTTGACCGCCGTCAAGACGGACCCGTCCGCGCGGCACAAGGGCATCAGCCTGTTGATGATCGAGGACGGGATGGAGGGTTTCACCCGGGGCCGCAAGCTCGACAAGATCGGCCAGTATTCCGCCGACACCGCGGAACTGTTCTTCGAGGACGTGCGGGTACCTAAGCAGAATCTGGTGGGCGAGCTGAACCGGGGCTTCTATCACCTCGTGTCGAACCTTCCCAGCGAGCGGGTAGGCGTCGCGTGCTATGCGTTGCCCGCGGCCCGCAGAGCGCTCGATCTGACCAAGGCGTACGCGTCGGAGCGCACGGCGTTCGGACAGCCGATCGGCACGTTCCAGGTGAACCGTCATTTCCTCGCCGAGATGCAGACGAAATTGGATGCGGCGCAGTGCTATCTGGACCAGTGCGTGCTGTCGGTAAACGACGGCACGCTCAGTGACGAGGACGCCGCCGGTCTGAAGTGGTGGACCTCGGAAGTGCAGTGGGAAATCGTCGACCGCTGCCTGCAATTGCACGGCGGCTACGGCTACGTCAACGAGTACGAGATCGCCCGGCTGTGGCGGGATTCCCGCGTCCAGCGGCTGTACGCAGGCACGACTGAGATCATGAAGGATCTGGTCGGCCGGGCGATGGGTTACTGACTACTACGACAACGAAGGGGTGCGCCGTGGAGGTCACCAATCTTCGCGAGCCGAAGATGGCCGATCGGGTCGCCGCCATCCTTCGCAAGATGTTCATCGGAGGCGAACTCGCCGAGGGCACGATGCTGCCGCCCGAATCGGAGCTCATGGAGCGCTTCGGCGTATCCCGACCCACGCTGCGGGAGGCATTCCGCGTCCTCGAGTCGGAGTCGTTGATTACCATCCAGCGCGGCGTTCGCGGGGGTGCTCGGGTCACCCGGCCGCGGCGGGAGACGCTGGCACGGTACGCCGGCCTCATCCTCGAGTACGAGGGGGTCACGCTCAAGGACGTTTACGACGCGCGCGTCGCACTCGAGGCGCCGATGGTCGTTCAGCTGGCCAAGGACCGCAAGTCGGAGGTCATCGCGGAACTCGAGGCGATCATCGAGCGGGAGGCCGCGCTGACGCCAGGCACGGCGGCGATCGATACGCTGACCGACTTCCACGCGGCCATCGCCCGGTTGGCAGGCAACAAGACGTTGCAGATCATCAGCTCGATGCTGCACCACATCGTCGAGACCGCGAACCGCTCGCTTCAACCGACGGGAACCAGCCAGGCGGAGCAGGCGGTTCGCCGCTCGGCGAAGACGCATCGCATGTTGTTGGAGCTCATCAAGGCGGGCGAGGCCGACAAGGCCGGCGAACTGTGGCAGCGACACCTTCGCAAGGCCGAGGAGTTCGTCCTCAGCGGCTCGGAATCGTCGACCGTCGTCGACCTCCTCGAATAAACCTGCCCACCTTCTACTTTCGTTCCGACCTACTACGGAAGGCCGCCACCCGCTCCTGGAACTGTGGAGTGGAGAACGACGTGTACTCCTCGGCCAGCGCATACTCCAGTATGCCCAGGGCCGCACGCGATAAATGCATGTTCATCGCCACCTTCGAGGCACGCAACGCCTGCGCTGGTAGCGCGGCAAGTCTCTCGCCCAGCGCTAGCGCCTCATCGAGCACGGCGTCGTCGGCGGCGATCATTGTGACCTTGCCCTCGATCAGCTTGTAGGCCTCGAACCGCTCCGCAAAACCGAGATCCTCGTAGCTGATCAACTCGACACCGCTGAAGCAGTCATGCACTTCGGCGACGTCGATATCGCGCGGGGTGACGCCGGCCATCTCCCCCGTTCCGGATCGGTGCGCCGCCGATATCCACCTGCATTCAGGTAGATTATTTGGCTATGACAGCCCTGCCGCCGCCGTTGCGGATCGAGCCACGTTGGACGGACCTTGACCCGGTCGGACATGTCAACAACAACGTGTTCCTGGTCTACGCCGAAGAGGCGCGGGCACGCTATCTAATGGCCACGCTACCCGACGCGTGGGGACAGATCGTCGTCGTGCACAACGGCATCGACTACCACAGCTCAGTCGAGATCTCCGATGTCGTGTGCGTGACGTCGATAGTCGAATCCATCGGTACCTCCTCGTTGACGACGGTCAACGAGATCGCGACCGACGAAGGACGCAAATGCGCGACGGTCCGAACGGTACAGGTCGTACTCCACTTAGACCGACGGGGTTCTCGTCCGTGGACTGAGGAGGAACGCGCGGCGCTGCTGACGCTCGTCGAGGACCCGGCGGATCGGTAGCACGATGCAGATTCGCGCGCACACATCGTCGGCCAAACCGGCGATCGTGCTCGACCCGTCGGGGATTCGGTTGACTTTCGCAGAACTCGAGGCACGAGCGAACCGACTGGCGCACTACTGGCGCCGAAATGGATTGCGTGAGGGCGACACCATCGCGCTTGTCATGGAGAACAACGAGCACATGCACGCCGTGATGTGGTCGGCCCGGCGCGCCGGCCTCTATTACGTACCGGTGAACACGCACCTGACGCCCCCCGAAATGGGCTACATCCTGAGCAACAGCGAAGCCAAGGCGATTGCGGGCTCGGCCGCGATGAGCGCACAGTGCGAACAGCTCGAGGAGTACCTGACCGACGTTCCGGCCCCGCTCAGATTGATGACCGGGACCACGCTACCCAATTGGGTCTCCTATCCTGAATGCGTTGCCGGTGAACCCGACACGCCTATTGCCGACGAGTTCGAAGGCGACCTACTGCAGTACTCGTCAGGGACTACCGGCCGACCCAAGGGTATTCGGCGGAAGTTGCCACATGTGGCGCCGTCGGTTGCGCCGAACGTGCTCACCCCGCTGCTTGACGCGGTGGGCATTACCGACCGGTCCGTCTACCTGAGCCCAGCCCCGCTCTACCACACCGCACCGTCAATGTGGTCGATGTGTGTGCAGACGCTCGGCGCGACCACCGTGGTACTGGAGAAGTTCGGCGCCGAGCAGGCACTGGCCTGCATCGAGCGCTACCGCATCACTCACGCGCAGTTCGTGCCGGCAATGTTCGTCCGGATGTTGAAGCTGCCGGCCGAGGTCCGCGACGCCTACGACCTGTCCAGTCTTGAGCGCGTTGTGCACGCCGCGGCGCCGTGCCCGCCCGAGATCAAGCGACAGATGATCGCTTGGTGGGGTCCGATCATCGACGAGTTCTACTCGTCTTCGGAGGGCGCGGGAATCACCTTCATCACCGCCGAGGAGTGGTTGCAGCATCCCGGCTCGGTGGGCCGCTCGCTAATGGGCACGGTTCACGTCCTCGGCGAGGACGGTAGCGAGTTGGCGGCCGGCCAGACCGGAGACATCTACTTCGAGGGCGGTTTCGCGTTCGACTATCTGCACGATCCCGTCAAAACCGCCGCGTCGCACAACCCGAACGGGTGGGCGACGGTCGGCGACGTCGGACACCTCGACGAGGACGGTTACCTCTATCTCAGCGATCGGCGCCACCACACCATCATCTCCGGGGGCGTCAACATCTACCCGCAGGAGGCTGAGAGCCTCCTCGTCAGCCACCCGCGCGTCGCCGACGCCGCCGTCTTCGGGATTCCCGACCCCGAGATGGGCCAACGGGTCGCCGCCGTGGTCGAAACAGTAGACCCCCTGCACACGACCGACGAGTTCGCCGACGAGTTGCTGGAATGGCTGCGAAGCCGGCTTGCGCACTTCAAGTGCCCGCGACAGATCCGCTTCGAGACCCGCCTGCCGCGCAGCGATGCGGGCAAGCTCTACAAGCAATCTCTGATCGAGAAGTACAGCGGGCCCGCTGAATAGGCGCACCACAACACAGGTATGCCGGCGGTGGCGCCCCACCGATGTGTCTGTGGCGCCGTTGCTGGCACGCCGCCATCTCTGCCCCGGTTGTCGCCCCCGCAAACGCACCGCGCGTTCGGGATTGCTTCTCCTACGGAACCGACACAATCGTTCGCGGGAGCAGAGATCACACCATTTGACACCTTGCAAAGGGATAATTATTGTACTGATAATGCAAGTGACC
Source organism: Mycobacterium paraseoulense (assembly GCF_010731655.1). Classification (NCBI taxonomy): domain Bacteria; kingdom Bacillati; phylum Actinomycetota; class Actinomycetes; order Mycobacteriales; family Mycobacteriaceae; genus Mycobacterium; species Mycobacterium paraseoulense. Next base: position 1,934,761 of record NZ_AP022619.1, read on the forward strand.
CGGATCACTCGTCGGGCTTTGTCGGCCAACCTCGGGATACGCCATCGGAATTGGCCGCGCAGCGAGTGCGCGCCGCTGGCATGCGGGCAACGTTTTCGAGTGCCTTATCCCATTGTCGCTCAACGATGAATTCCGCGTCGTCACCGACCAGCTCGAAAGTTGGTGGCTGAACTGGCCAGCCGGCCGCTGGCGCCGACAATGCGGCCTGTGCGAGATGACGCATCAATCGGTCGAGGAACAGGAGCCAGGTTGTGAAGTTTCACGTTTTGTTGCCCGGCTGTGTCGACACGCCCGCGATCACACAGCCGTGGGAATCGACGCTTACGGGTGCCGACATCGTCCGTATCGCACAGGTTGCCGACGAGTGCGGGTTCGAGGGTCTTCTGATCCCAGAGCATTTCGTTGTCGCTGCCGACCACGCAGAGACGACGGGACGACACTTTGTGCATTCGACCACCGCACAAGCGATCATGGCGGGCGCGACGAGGCGAATCAAACTTGGCTCGATGGTGACGATCTTGCCGTTACACAATCCAATCGTGCTTGCCAAGTCCTTGGCCACGCTGGACTGGCTGAGCGGCGGTCGCGCGGCCGTCACGGTGGGCTTGGGATGGCAGCCTGACGAGTACCGCGCAGTCGGTGTCCCCTGGGAGGAGCGCGGTGCGCGGGCAAACGAGTACCTGGCTGCGATATTCGAGTTGTGGCACAACCAAGCGCCGAGCTTCGACGGCAAGTATGTCAATTTTGCTGACATAACCTTTGAGCCCAAACCAATCCAAGAACCGCATCCGACGGTGTGGGTCGCCGGCGACGCCGATGCCGCACTGCGACGCGCAGCGCGATTCGGCGATGGGTGGGCGCCATGGTTGACGCCGCCAGGTCAGATACCCGAAAAGCTTGACCGTCTTCGGTCGTTCGCCGAGTTCGACGGTCGGCCGTTGACAGTGTTCTACTCACTGATGGCGCTGCTCATCGGTTTGGACGATACCGGCCATGTGCCCCTGGATGACCAGGCTTCGGTGTCGTCGGCCGAAACGCAGCGCGTCGTCGACGCTTGTGGGCAACTCGCCACCCTGGGCGTGACCGATACTTGGGTGCCGCCCGCCCCGGTGAGCGAACTGGGTGAGTACTTGGACTCGCTTCGCTGGCTGTCGGAGGAGGTAATCCCACAGCTCAGGGCGGCATGAGGCGGCGGATCCCGTTTGGTTGACAGGCGAAGTGGTCGATTGTTCGGTGCGTGACGACACAGAGGACAACGATGAGCCTTTGGCGTAGCTTGACCGGGCGCCTCGACGGCCACCCCGAATCGGGTGGTGTATCCCACTCGCACGCGATGGCGAAACGGAGCCTGACACCACCCGTTACCCACCGGTCGTCGGTTTGGCCGCCGGCGCAGACGGGGAACGCATCTGGGGCCAGGTCGCGTCGGCGCGCAGAGGCCGTTGCGCTGTCGTTGGCAGGGGCGTCGGCGTGATGGAAAGGCGCGGCATAGATGCCCGGCGGGCGTGGGTGCGGCCACCAGCACTGAGGGCGAGGTTCGTCGCAAGGACTGCGGTCAACGCTCTCATTGCGTTACTCCGACTGCTGGATCCTTCTGCAAACGCTCGACTTTGGGCCGCGGGGCAGGCAGCGGATGCACCCGCACCCGCTGCGGCCACCAGTACCACCGTCCCAATCTACGGCGATCCAGCCATGACCGAGCTGATCAACACCCACCCGGATCTGCGCCACACTGTCGACAGCTTCACCGACCTGCTGCTCGGCGCGCAAAAGAGCTGTTCTGATCTGACGCTACTCACCGCCGGAATCTACGGATGCGCAGCCGACGCCCGCCTGAGCGGAATCACCGACGACGACCTGCGCGACATGTTGCAGGATGTCGTCAAGAAGGTCACCGCAGCGCTATGAGCTGCCGGCCGATGTAGGTGTGAGCAGGAAGTCGCGCCGTAATACCCCCGCAGCGGTCTCCCCCCTTTCGTTAATCTCAAGATCGGTACCGTGCTTTTGAGCCTCTTGGTCTAATGACCGGGCGCGCCAGCCCTGCGAGAACGTCGAAACTGAGGGTGTGTCCAGGGTTTCTCGCACTTGTCCTGCGCAACCTCAGTTTCGGCGTGAGTGGCGCAATGCGCAGAGTGGCTCAGGACACCTAGCTGACCGGCAATGGCGCCGAAGGTGAAGCTACTGCGGAGTACGGGACAAACTCCGCGCGATTGACTAATCGCTGGCGGGCAGCGGTTTTGCCTCTTTGAGCGCCAGCGAAGTGTTGCCGACACTCAAGGCCCCGACTCCGGCCTTGGTGACCAGTACTTCGGCGCCAGCGTCGTCGACGTAGCGCTTGCCCATCGTGCTGCCGCCGGCGAAAGCCGGGTCCAGGTCGGCGTGCGGTGACTTCTCGGCGTCGAGGGACACCATCGGCAATCCCCCACACCGCAAGTCATCGAGACTGTCGGCGGACCGCACAACGATGACCTGTGTGTCGCATACCTGGCTCTGCAGCCGGGTTCCGTTCTTGATCATGTGCAGCTCCTTGGTTTTCGTGACTAATGCTGTTCAGCCGCAATCCGTAGACTTTCAACGATTTCGCGGCGGAGCACCTTGCCTGTCGCTGTTGTCGGCAAAACATCGCGGGTGACGATGCGGTCAGGGGTGCGTGACCCCCGTAGCGTCTTGCGAACGAACTCGCGCATCTCTTCGACATCCGGTTGCGCGCCCGGCTCGGGCACCACGATCGCGACGATGATCTGCCCCCATTCCGGGTCATCCGCGCCGACCACCACCACCTCGTGGACGTCGGGATGCTCGACGAGCACGTCCTCGACCTCCGCAGGGGCGATGTTCTCACCACCGCGGATGATGGTGTCGTCGGATCGGCCACCGATAAACAGATAGCCGTCGTCATCGAGCATCGCGCGGTCCCTGGTGGGAAACCAGCCGCCGTCATCGAGCACCGAACCGATTCCTGTATATCGGCCCGATACCTGTGGCCCCCGTACGAACAACTCCCCCGTCTGACCGGGTGGGAGTACAGTGCCCGCCTCGTCGCGGATCTGGACCTCGATCCCGGGCACCGGCCTGCCGACTGACCCGAGCCGGCGCGCCACGGCCGCCTCCGTCGAGCCGTGGGCCGTGCGGTGGTCCTCCGGTGTGAGAACCGCGATGGTCGAGCTTGTTTCCGTGAGTCCGTATGCGTTGACCAGGCCCACATGCGGCAGCAGCTCCATGGTCTTACGGACCAGCGGTAGCCCAACCTTTGAGCCCCCGTACGCGAGAGTGCGCAGCGTCGGGAGATCCGTCGGGCTGGCCTCCAACTCGGCGATGATGCGGTCGAGCATCGTCGGCACCACCGTCGCAGTCGTCACTCGCTCGTCGCGCACCAACTGTGACCATTCCCGCGGATCGAACTTACACAGGTAGACGATCCGTCGGCCTGCGTAGAGATTCGACAGCGCCGCACCAACGCCGGCGATGTGATAGGGCGGCACACACACCAGTGCCGCATCGTCGGCGTCAGCGGAACCGAATTCGACCGTGCCCGTGACGTAACCGGTCAGATTGCTGTGTGTCAACTCCACGGCCTTGGGCTGAGAAGTGGTACCTGAGGTGAACAAAACGATCGCCACATCATCGGGATCGGCGAACTCCTCAAGGGGTTCGCCCGCGCGAGCGGCTTCGATGAACTCCTCCGACGTCACCACCCGCTTACCCGCACCCGCGACCAGTTCCACATACGGCGGGTCCGCGACCACCAGCGGCGCCTGCAGACGTTCGATCAACTGCTGCAAACCGTCCGCGCTCAAACGGTAGTTCAACGGCGTGAACGGAACTGCGGCCCGCGCCGACGAGAAGATCAGCAACGGCAGCGTGAGCCCGCCGGTGCCGACATAGGCCACGTGCTGAACGCCGGACGCGCCGATGACTCCGGCCCCCCCGCTCGCGAGCCGGCTCAACTCCGACGTGGTCAGCCGTGTACCACCGCCGACCACGGCCAGACGATTGGGATCGCCGGAAACGGCCATCTCCAGCAGTAGTGCAATGCTCAACGTTCTGACCCTTTCGAATCCGATATATAGTTATAGACTTCCTGTCTGCAAGAGTCCAAACCGGACCGTCGAACGAGTACCACGAGCAGCACGTCAGAGACCGCGATCATCGGCGTCGGGCTCCGTCCTTTCGGTCGCTACGAGGGCCGGTCTGCGGTGGAGATGGGCGCTGTTGCGATCGGCCGCGCGCTTCGCGATGTGGGTGTGCAGTGGTCGGATGTCGGCAGCCCATACGCAGGCAGCCTCGAAGGGGCTAATCACGAGGCGGTCACCGGACTGGTCGGAATGACTGGGGTGCCCGCGCATGCGACCCTGAGGGGTGCGCCACCGGCAACTATCTGCTCACCGTGGCCGCGTGGATTCGCACCGGCCGCGATGTCGCAGCGGGTAAGAGGGAATAGCCCGTCCGACGTTTTCGCCCAGCGCGCTTCCGCCAGCCGGGCGTCCCAGGCATGAGACGACCCTCAAGTCACTGTAGGAACCCACGCGGCGATGCGATCCCACAACTCGCGCCGGTGGCTGGCGAAGTTGTGGCAGTGGCCCGATTTTGGCACCAGGTGCAGTGTCACATCGGCAGAGCCGGTGTAGTTGGCAGGTTCGATGTATGGATTGGGCGACACGTCAATCGCTGCGCCGAATGCGAGGAACACCGGAACATTCACTTGTGGCGTGTAGCGCTCGACGAACCCCGGCGTGGCGACCTCTGCACCTGCGCGCACCGGCACCCGACTCTGCGCGGCGGTGTCGGCGTCGATTACCCGCTGTGGTACCTCCCCGGCATAGAACATGTCCTCAAGATCTAACCGCGGAACGTTCATGTGACTGTCCAGCGGACTGGCACCCGAGAGCTGGCAAGCCAGCGACATCGATTGCTTAACACGGCTCTCGAGATCGGCGGCATCAATCCTTTCTTGAAAGACGTTGGCGATCTGCACCCCGTAGCCGAGCAGCGCCACCGCGTCGTAGATACCGGTGTTGGCCTGCACCATCGCGGTCAGGCATGCGCCCATTGAATGGCCCACACCGACCAGGGGAGCAGCCACCCGCGAAACGCCGTCGATGAGGTCGCCGTTACGCAGGCCTTCACGGACCTGCCGGGCCACCTCCGCGTCGCCGGCGGCCAGCAACTCCAGCCCTAGCTGGCCGGATGCGGTCGGGTCAGTGCTCTCGCCGACACCGAGATGGTCCAGGGCGATGACGACAAAGCCAGCCTCGGCCAGGTGCTCTCCGAAGCTGTAGCCGGGGTGCCCGTCAATCTGCATGTGCCAATAGTGCTTGTCATAGAGTCCGCCGGGCAGACACAACAGGGTGGCGACCGCATCGGCGGGCCGCGGCGGCAGGAAGACCCATGCCGACTGGACCAGCCGCTCACCGGTCCCGACCCCGGCCGTCACATCGAACGTCAATGGCGTTGGCATGGCACATATCGTCGAAACCGCCGCCACCGTTGTCCAGTGCGTTTTGCACATCGCGACGTTGCCCGAACCGCAACGCGCAAGGCGTATCGAGTGTCAAACTGGCGCAGTGGAACTTCACCACCTGCGCTGTTTTGTTTCGGTTGCCGAGGAGCGGCACTTCGGCCGGGCAGCCCAGCGTCTACATCTGAGTCCGGCACCGGTCAGCCGAGCGGTGCGGGCGCTGGAAAGCGAGCTCGGGGTGGCCCTGTTCATCCGCGGCCACCACAACGTGCGCCTCACCGCCGCAGGCTCGGCGCTTCGCGAACGCGCCGCGGAAATACTGCGTCACGCTGATTCCCTGAGCGACTACGCACGATCGTTCCGGCATCGTGCGAGTGCTATAACGATTGGTGCATTCCATCTTTCGCCGCCAGCCGTGCTCGACCGCACGGTGGTTGCTCTGCGCAACCTAACAATGTGGGATGTCAAAATTGAGCTCGTTGAACCGGGCCAGCTGCCGCGCCGGCTCGCGGCGGGCACACTGGACTTCGCGTTGCTGAACCCGACGCCCGACTGCGACCACCTGCCGCACCAGCCGATCGCCGTACTGGACTACGTGCTTGTCATGCGCGGCGACGACCCGCTGGCCGCTTGTCAACACGTCGACTGGGCGGATATCAGCCGACGTGACGTGACACTGCCACCTGATACGCCATTTCCCTCAGTGCTCAACGACCTGCACGACTTCATGGTCTGCCACGGCGTCACACAATTCGACCGCATCGACAGCCTCGACGTTGCCGCGATGGCCAGCCGAATCCGCACCTATCGCAGTGTGATTCCATCGCTGAGCCTGGAAGCCGGCGGGCCGTGGCGGGTATTCGACGACCCGGCGTTCGCCGTGCGCCGGTTCCGCCAACCGCCGCCGCCATACGTCCTTTCACTGGCGTGGAGCCCCGACACCCCACAGCGGACGGGCATCGACCCAAGGGACGTCCTCGCCTCGGTCGCAGAGCCCGGCGCTCTCACAAAATAATGGATCGCCATTTAAGCCCATCGGACACCGACCCCGCTTGACTCCTCGCGCGACAGCATCCAGTCCCCCACATATGAGGCAATGCATGGCAATCGCTCACGTGAGGTTTCGTGTCAGGCGAGGGCAATCCCGCCCATCGCGATCGGCGTGATATCCGCCTGAAGTGCCCGGGCCGCCCTCGTGCCAGGTACGTTGAGCATCACAAATTGCCATCCGCCGAAAGGAAGACCATGGCAAGCGACGACAGAGCGCCGGCCGTCCGAACACGCGAAAAGCTCGACGAGGACGACCACGACCTATTGAATTTCGGGGAGGCAGGCCAGCGGCTTCGCTTGGAGATCGCGTTCGGTGAGCGTCATGAAAGACGTCTCGATCAGTCCAGCTCTGGCAACAACCTGTCGAAAGCCCCAACTCTCCTGAAGGCGCTAGGCATTGCAGCGCAACGCATTCGACGCATCGGATCACCGACGAGAACTCCGAGAAATTCTTCGGCCACTCAGGCAAAACCAAGCGCAACCTACCCCGCCGAGGCCAACAATTGACGGTCGCATTCCCCGAATGGTGCGTGAACGGCCAACCGGTTTCGATGTTTCTCTTCATGAGGCGACCCGACGACACGGTGATCGGATACCCCATGACCGGCACTCCACGTGACGGAGCCATCGAGTTCACGACCTATCGCAGGGCCGCGAAAGCCCGCTATCTGGCAGCGGACGATCGCGTCTGCGTTGTCATCGTCAACTACGACGATCCCGCCGAGGGCGTTGCCTTGTGGGGCCGCAGCCGCCTTATTGATCCGACCGCGTTCATTCCCGCACGACCCAAAGCGGGCCCGACAGAGGTGCCCGATGCCGTAATAGACACCGTTCGCGAGCGATTGCAAGATGGTAAGCGAGTCGTGTACCGAATCGAAGTCGATCAGTCCCGACCCTCCCGGAGGGTGGTCGCCGCCAATGCCGAAGCCTGATATCCGCATGGACGCGAAGGAGATCGACGATTTTCTGTCGCGATGCGAAATCATGGCGGTCGGCACCGTCGACGCCGATGGCTGGCCGACGGCCACCCTCACTCATAGTGAGTTTCACACAAGAACGCTGCTGCTGCGCTTGGACCCGATTGATCCCGTCGCCGTAAATGCCGTTGCACGCCAACAGCTCTGCTGTGTCGCCGACGAGCATCAGAGCTACTACGAGATTCGAGGCGTAATAGTGCACGGCCACCCGAACTTCGTCGACAAAGCTGTTCGTGTCGACATTGAGCGACGCACGGGTTTCGATTTCGGAAAACTCCAGCGGGATGAGTCCGTATGAGCGCAGTGAAGCAGCGGCGAAGTTCCCGGCGTCGTCCTACGCGATGACCGAGCAGGCCCCGCGCCATCGCCGTACGGTGTCTCCGTCGACTTCGGCGAGGTCACCGAACTGTTTGATTCCCAGTTGATCACATCCTCCTTGTCATCGGGTCGGTCCGTCGGGGCATGATCGCCCGATGCAGGGCGCGTTCGACCTTGACGCGGATAATCTCGTCCCCAAGGTGATCCGCAGGGCCCGCAAACCCAACACCGCACAGCGACGATGGCAGACACCGCTCCCGCAGCCGACGCCCCGTGGCATGCAAGATTCGTTATCCCGCAAGCTATCTCGGCCTGCCATCTTGTTCCGGTCGGAATGCGCACTGTCGCGGCCGGCTTTCCAATCAGACGGCCACCGGACAGAACGTCGATGTGGCCTTGATCCACAGTGACTCGACTGATCGCGTACCGGATCCCCAAGTACATCGCGGCAGCCACGGCAGCGCGCGCCTGCGGGCGGTCGATAATGCAGCTCGCCATTACGCCAGGACGTTTGCACGTGAGAGAAGTGGGCCCACATAACCGTCGTCACCGAGACGGGGCCACCGTTGGCAACGCGCCCATCGTCGTCCCGAGCCGCGGCCGTCATCACCAGAATGGAAACGACCGCAACGAATCACACCGCCACCCCTTGCAGCTTCGGGTCCATTTCCTCCGCGTGCCACCTGGCGTTACTGCGCAGTCGCCTTGCTCAAGCGTCGAACCGGTCGCTATATTTTTGCGGAATAAACAAACCCTTTTGAATTTGACAAGATCCAGGTTGACTCCATCCGGGGATCATCCTTCTCACGAGATCGAATCGATCCTTGACGAATACGGCACGTACCTCGACGCCAGCTGACGCATCGATGGTTCACGAGGCCGACCGACGACATTGCGGCTCTGCAATCGCAGTTCCGTGCCTTCTTGGACCACCGTCTTCGCAATCGCCGATACGAACGCCCCACTCGCCGACGCTGGACGTATCTCGACCAGTGCATGCTGCGATCAACGAGGGCACCTCTCCGACGCCGCCGCGGCGGGCCTGAAATGGTGGACCTCCGAGGAGCAGTGGGAGATCACCGAACCGGTGCCGGCAGCTTCACGGCGGCTACGGCTACATCAACGAATACGAGGTGGCGCGGCTGTGGCGCGACTCGCGGGTGCAGCGGCTTTATGCGGGCACCACCGAGATCATGAAAGACCTGATGGGTCGGGCGATGGGCTTTTGACGATGAGTTTGCTCACTGAGTGGGCGCATTAGCGGTTTGAGCAGGGCCGTTCGGCTAACCTTCAAACAGTTAGTTGATTACGACTACGGTGGAGGGTCGATATGGAGGTCACCAGCCTTCGCGAGCCGAAGATGGCCGATCGCGTGGCCACGGTGCTGCGCAGGATGTTCATCCGCGGCGAGATCGCCGAAGGGACGATGCTCCCTCCGGAGTCAGAACTCATGGAGCGGTTCGGCGTGTCGCGGCCGACGCTGCGCGAGGCATTCCGCGTTCTCGAATCGGAGTCACTCATCGTCGTGCAGCGTGGCGTGCGTGGCGGCGCCCGTGTCACCCGACCGCGACGCGAGACGCTTGCCCGTTATGCCGGGGTGATTCTCGAGTACGAGGGCGTGACGCTCAAAGACGTCTACGACGCGCGAATTGCTCTCGAGACGCCGATGGTCGTGCAGCTGGCCAAAGAGCGCAACGCAAAAGTGATCGCGGAGTTGGAGAAGATCGTCGAAGCCGAGGAGCAGTTGAAACCGGGCAGCGACGCCGTGGTCCAACTGACGGACTTCCACGCCGCTATCGCACGGCTGTCGGGCAACAAGACCTTGCAGATCGTCAGCGATATGCTGCACCACATCGTCGAGAAGGCGAATCGCTCGCTGCAGCCCACCGAAGGTGCTCGCGCAGAGCAGGCGGTCCGCCGGTCCGCGAAGACACACCGCATGGTGCTGGACCTGATCAAGGCGGGCGAGGCCGAGAAGGCCGGCGAGCTGTGGAAAAAGCACCTGCAGAAGGCGGAGGAATTCGTGCTGTCGGGTTCCGAATTGTCCACCGTCGTCGACCTTCTCGAATGACAGATGTCAGCCGGGAAGCCGGCCACGACATCGAGACGCCGATCCATCTCCTACGGCGGTTCGGGATCGAGGTATTGATCGCTCATCGAAAGTCCGCCGTCGTGGAGATGCGGATGCCGCTCGCGGACATGGGCAATCCTTTCACCAACCTGCCGACCGTCGGCCCTCTGGGCGTGCTCATCGATGCGGTCAGCGGACTGTCCAACCGCTTCCGGCATCGCGACACCGAGTGGACGGTGTCCACCGAATTAGCATCGAACTGACCCCTAGAGAAGCGAGCGAGCGACCGAGTCAAATGCCTCTCTCGCAGAACTGATGGCCGTGGATCCCATGCCGCCTGCCGACGTTTTGCGAGTCCTGTGCCAGAACGTAGACCCGTTCCTCAACAATGCCGTTGGCGTCATCGACGGCAGAATCGGTCTTGTGGCGTAGCGGGTCCGGTGGGCATCGGACGCGGCACTGCCGTCGCCGACGCACGTGCGGTCGGAGACGACGGCAGGCCCGCGGTGACGGGGCGCGTCACCGCCTACCGCTAGCGGTCCGTCGGCCCCTTGACCTGGCGGAGCGTATTGCGGCTGCGTTGGACTTTGGCAATGATGTCGTCGGCAGTGGCCTTCCACACCAATAGCGACGCGTCGCCGTTCCGATGCTCACTCCCAGCGGTGATCGCCGTGGTGAGCTTGGCGACGCTTGCGATCGCTCTGCGGCGCAGGCGCGTGCTAGTGAATGCCTTCGGTCGGACATGCGCCGTGTTGGGGCGCCCAAGAACGCAGGCGAATGCGCGCAAACACATGTCGGTAAGCTCAGCCCGCGAGATACTCTGCGACTGAACCCATTTCACACTGGCTGACCGAACAAACGCCAACCAGCTCCACAGCGATTTCGGTGGCACTGCGCGCCTGTCCCTGCGCGACGAGTTGATCGATCAGGCGTTGGCCCACAACGGTGAGCTCCTCGGAGATGATCGCCTGAATTGCCGGGTCATACGACAATACGCCGCGGTTGATCGCGATGGCTTCAAAGGGATGATCGAGAAACGACTGGATGTGGGCCTCGAGTCCGGTGGCAAGCTGCTCTGCCAGCGGCAGTAGCGGATCAGGGCTCACGCGTGCCAGGAACCGGTCGCTAGCGCGCTTTAATATTGCCACGTACAAGTCTCGCTTGCTCGGAAAATGGTGGTACATCAACGCCCTGGACACACCCGCGCGCGCGGCGATGTCCTCGATTAAGACGTCTTCATACGGCATCTCCGCGAACAATGCGGCTGCCGCGTCGAGCAGCTCTTCACGCCGCTGCCGCGGTTCTAGCCGGCGTCGTGTCACTCGACGCCCTCGGCCAGATCACATCGCCGACGGACCACTAGCGGCCACTTCTTGGATCGAGCAAGGAATGCGGCACTCGTTCCTTGAACTCGGCTGTCGAGAACGACGTCAATTGATCGGCGAGCGCGTACTCCAGGACACCTTGAGCAGCCTGGGCAAGGTGCATATTCAGCGCCACCTTCGACGACCGCAGAGCCTGCGGCGGCAGTGCGGCGAACCGCTCGCCGAGTGCCAGCGCCTCCTCGAGCACCGTGTCTCCGAGCACGACCTTGTGACCAGATTCAGCTTCTCCGCGAACGGCGCCGTGATCCGATTGCCAAGCGACACACACTCCTTGGCTTTCATCATGCCGATCAGCAAGGGCAGCATGGCTGCGCCGTCGTCCCCGGCAGTGAGCCCAACCGCGACGTGCGGGTCGGCCAAGTAGCTGTTCTCCCGCATCACCAGCAGGTCGGACAACAGAGCGATCGGACAGCGCAGCTCCACCGTCGGCCCGTTGACCGCGCAGACCAGGGGCTTCGCGAAGTTGATCACCCTGAGGAAGACGGTGCGGGCCTCGTGAATCTGAAACGTGCGCGCCACCTGATCCTCGATGAGGCGGCCGAACATGGACAGCGCCGGTGCCGCCTTCGATGAGAGGAAAGTCGCGGGAGACCAGGACCACGCGACGGGCAACAGCATTAGCGTCGGTGGCCCGGTCGGCCGCCACGGCCATGGTGAGCGCGTCCTCGTCGAATCCCTTAACGCGCCGGTCGCCCTTGCACCATGTCGGGGCATAAGTGCCGATCGAGATGACGTTGCTCATGGTTCCTTGCTCCTGGGCGACGGGACCGTCGCGATCGTAGATCAAATAAGATATATAGTTATAGCATTTAAGAGCCGGTGCGTCCGTACCAGCGGGCGAGAGGAGCCCAAGACCGTGCACAGTTCAGGTTCTCGCACTCTGAAGGACCGCGTGCTGGTGGTGACCGGTGCCACCCGTCGCATCGGGCGCGAGATTGCGGTGCGTGCCGCAGCCGATGGCGCCGCGATCGGCGTCACCGCTGAACATCCGTTGCCCGTAACACCGCGCGCGCAGAGCATGAGCGTCGGCTCGGCCGGATGGCCCTTACTGCTGCCAATCCGTGGGACCTAGTGATCGGCAATTTATGACCGCGCAGTCAACTAAAAGGAGAACTAGTGACAGTCGAGAAATTCAACGGTGCGTCCGCGATCGTCAGCGGCGGCGCGGGCGGCCTCGGTGAGGCCGCGGTGCGGCGATTGCACGCCGAAGGCCTCGGTGTAGTGATCGCCGACCTGGCCGTCGACAAGGGCAAGGCGCTCGCCGACGAGTTGGGCAGCCGCGCGAGCTTCGTTACTACCGATGTGACGAGCGAAGACTCGATCGGGGAAGCCATCGAACAGGCCCACCAACTGGGCCAGCTGCGGTATGCCGTCGTGGCCCACGGAGGATTCGGCGTCGCCCAACGCATCGTGCAACGCGACAACAGCCCGGCTGATTTCGCCGCCTTCGCCAAGACCATCGATCTCTATCTCAACGGGACTTACAACGTCGCTCGGCTGGTCGCCGCTTCAATCGCGGCCGCGGAACCCCAGGCCGACGGCGAACGAGGCGCATTGGTGCTCACGGCATCCATCGCCGGTTATGAGGGTCAGATCGGTCAAAGCGCTTACGCTGCGGCGAAAGCCGGTGTGATCGGATTGACGATCGCCGCCGCGCGAGACCTCAGCTCCGTCGGCATTCGGGTGAACACAATCGCCCCCGGGACGATGAAGACGCCGATCATGGAGTCGGTCGGAGAAGAGGCGATCGCGAAGTTTGCCGCTAATGTGCCGTTCCCCAAACGGCTCGGGACTCCTGCTGAGTTCGCCGACGCGGCGGTCTTCCTGCTCACCAACGGGTATGTCAACGGTGAAGTCATGCGTCTTGACGGCGCACAGCGATTCGCTCCTCGCTGAGTGCTCGCACATCCGGTCCGCCGGACTGCGTCGTGCCTGAAATTATCAAAACAGTTCTATTATTTCGGCCGCTGCACGTAGCATCCGTGGTGCGGCTCACACCGTGCCAGACGGCGCGGCACGTTCAAGTCGATCGAAGGCAACGACGAAAGCTTTATGGCCTGGCTCGACAGGCGCGTCGTCTCTTCATCGCCGTCGCGGCCGCAGACAGGGACGGTCGCATGCCGTCGAATGCGCGCCGCCGCGCCGACCAATGATGTCACGCCGATGGTGACCGAGAACCCCGCGCGGTTCATTTCCGCGGCGAGCACGAGCAAACCCAGCGAACCACGTCACTCATCGGTCATGTGGTCGTGCGAACTGGAGACCTCTCCAGACGCCGGTGTGCGTGAACGTCGATGCCGAGTCGTGGCGCATCGGAGGGATCCGTCCGGCGACGTCGGTGGTCCGCGTTGGGCCACGTGACAGTCGACATGGAGGGTTTTCGCCTTCGCCCTCGGCGTTCTTGTTCGTGCCGAACATGTGTTCGGCCGCCGCTTGGAAGCCATTGCCTGACTTCAGGTCCGGATAGCGGATTCGCACGAGTGGTTCAGGTCTTCGTCGTTTCCCCGCAAGGGTTCTCTTTTCTAATGGCGGGCATATACCTATGCCAACGACGCTACTTTTAATGATAGGACATTATTGAATGCTGAGATAACTGACAAAAGATGGTTCGGCGCAAGACGCTTTGACGCCGCAGAGGAGAACGATGGCAAGTCTCGATAGGGACGTACCCAGGGTGCCGCGGCGTCGTAACGCGTCGGGCGAGTCGACGCGTGTGATGCTGATGGAGGTGGCCGAGCGGCTGTTTGCCACGCGTGGCATTGAGGCAGTGACGTTGCGCGAGATTCAGGAGGCCGCCGGCCAAGCGAACACATCGGTAATTCGCTATCACTTCGGCTCGCGCGACGGGCTGATCCGCGCACTCATCACACACCGTCAGAGCCGACTCGGGGCTTTGCGGCAGAAGATGCTTGCGCAGATGCGGGCGGAAAGGAAGGAGGCGGACCCGCGCGCAGTGGTGTGGTTAATCGTCCGACCGATGGCGGACAGTATCCAGGCGGGCGAGATGTTTGCGCCGTTCCTCGCGCGGCTTGCCGAGGATCCCCGCGCAAAGACCGACCTGTGGCCCGATCACGTTGACGACGACTGGACGCAAGATAAGCTCGAAGAATTGGTCGAAGCGGCGCTTCAGGACATCCCGCACCGTGTCCGCCGCGGTCGCACGTTCCAGCTGTATATCAGCGTGATAAACGTTTTGGCGGAAGCGGCGCGATCCGGCCGCCTCGGCGATGCGCAGTTGCACAACTATGTCGACGGATGGGTCGGCTTGCTGACCGCGCCGGTGTCATATGAAACCCGTGGCCTGCTATCGGATCCGCGCGACGACTAAAGTCTGGCTGGCATACGTCGCCGAAGAAGACGGTCAGTGCCGCGAGATCCAGATACTCTCAAGGCATGGTCCAAGTGATGCATGTCAAAGAGCAGATCGAGATATATTGCGGTCGCTAGCATTTCGTCGTGAAAGAAACATCACTAGCGAGCGGGCTGTACGCCCATCGGCTGCGACGTTCGACCTGCAGTATGACCTCCGACGGCGCTGTCCCGGGGGGCCGGAGAGGCCCACTAATAATGCTTTGACATTAACCTTCTGGGGTGCCACGCTGGCATGACACATGTCACACCATGCGTCTTGTCCCTTGAGGAGCGTTTATGACAGCAGCAAGTCCGGCACAGGAGCGGCCCCTCGCTGATTTGCTGGTTGTCGATTTGTCCACCACCCTGGCGGGCGCATACGCCTCGCAGTTCCTCGCCGATTGCGGCGCCGAGGTGATCCTGGTGGAACCGCCCGACGGCAGCTCCGTCCGGCAGCTCCCCGGATGGCCCGCACTGTTACGCGGCAAACGTTCAGTCACGCTCGATGTCCACGAACCTGCCGACCGTCGACGACTGTGGCAGCTGCTAGAGAGCGCCGACGTGCTCGTGACAACGGCGCGCCCGGCGGACGGGGGCCGCCTCGGACTCACGCCCGATTTGCTGACGCAGCGCTGCCCCAGACTTGTGCACGCGTCAATTACCGGGTGGGGATCGAAAGGGCCGTGGCGGAACTACAAGGGCTGGGAAGCGTTGGTCCTGGCCAAAATCGGAATCATGCACGAGAAGCGTGGCGTCACACCACGAAAGGGGCCTGCCTACGTTTCGGCCACCTATGCCTCTTGGGGAGCGGCGCACGCCGCCGTGCAAGGAATTCTGGCAGCACTGATCGAGCGGGATTCCAGCGGTCGCGGTCAAGTCGTCGAATCCAATCTCGTAACGGGGGTGGGTGCGAACGACACGTGGAACTGGTTCAACGAATTGGTGCTCAACCGGTACCCGGGCGCCTTCGAACCAATGGGCGCCGTGTACGACGAACAGAGCCGCCCGCTGATCCATCTGGTGTATTCGGTCTTGGTGGCCCCGACCAAAGACGGTCGCTGGTTGCAGTTCGCCCAGGTATCGCCCCGGTTGATGCATGCGTGGCTGACCGAGCTCGACCTGTTGACCGAACTTGCGGACCCGAAGTGGGAGGGCTTTCCCATGCTGCCCACGCAAGAACTGCGCACGGAATTCTGGGACCTGATGATCGGACGGGTCAGACAGCGCACTCTCGCCGAGTGGCAGCAGGCTTTCGATGCAAACGAGAATCTAAGTGCCGAGATTTTCCGCACACCCAGCGAGTCACTGAATCATCCCCAGACTCTTCATCAAGGCCGCGCTGTGACTGTGGACGACCCCGAGCTTGGCCCGGTGCGCCAGCCGTCGACGTTGATCCACTCCGATGGCCAGCCACTCACGGCGTTGCGTCCAGCTCCGCGCGTCGGGCAGCACAATGCGTCAGTGTGGGGGTTGCGCCGGGAGTCGCCCAGCCTCGCTGCTGCTGACGACGTCGCCGCGGGGCTTCCCCTGTATGGGGTGACGATCCTCGAATTCGGTTCGATGTTCGCCGGGCCCTACGGCGCCACGCTGCTTACTGACCTCGGTGCGCGGGTGATCAAGATCGAACCGCTCGATGGCGACAACATCCGAGGCATGCTTCCCTTCCCGGAGGCTGGTGGCGCAAAGGTGCTGCAAGGCAAGGAAAGCTGCGCGGTCGACTTCACCAAACCAGAGGGGCTCAGCCTGGTATACGAGCTGGTAAAGCGTTGCGACATCGTCGTTCAGTGCTTCCGCGGGCATGCAGCTGAACGGGCCAAGATCGACGAAGCCACACTAAAGGCGATAAACCCCGATTTGGTAGTCCTGAGCACCTCCGGCTACGGACTCGACGGGCCATTCGGACATCGACCCGCGTACGCTCCATCCATCGCTGCGGCGTCGGGTCTGGCCGTTCTCGACAGCGGCGACGCAATGCACCCGCCGACCGACCTAGATGATCTGCACCGCACGGCCGCCACGCTGTTCTCCGGCGGAACAATTTCGGCGGTGCAGGCCGACGGTATCGCCGCATTGGGTGTCGCCTCTGCATTGCTCGTGTGCCTTTACGCGAAGCGGCGCGGCATCGATATGCACCACACCGAAACAACCATGCTGGGCACGGTTCAGAACGCGCTGATCTGGTCGAACATCAGCTATCCCGACCAGCCGGCGGTGCCGACAGCCGACGCGGAGTTCCTCGGCCTCACGGCCCTCTACCGGCTGTACCGCGCCGCCGACGGTTGGGTGTTTCTCGCCGCGCCCCTGGCGCGAGAATGGGAACCTTTCGCGAAGGCCATGCAGTCCTACGTCGACCTGCTGGCCGACGAGCGTTTCGTCGACCCCGCATCACGCACACACAACGACGACGTCTTGACGCACCTCTTGGAACAGGTCTTCCTGGCAAAGACCAAACTCGAATGGGAGCGAGAGCTGACCGCACAGGACGTCGGATGCGTCGAGGTCGCCGAACGCAATTCGGGTACCGTCCTACAAAGTGATACGTGCCGCGATGCTGGGTATTCTGTGGAGGCCGACAGTCCCATCTTCGACAAACATCTTCGGCTGGCACCCCTTTATCGGTTCTCCCGGTCGTTGACAAAGGCCAGCGGAGGCTGCACCACGGGTCAGCACACGGCCGCAATTTTGCGCGAGATCGGCATCGATGACAACCAGATCGCTGATCTCCGGTCGCGAGGCATCATCGCATGCGGTTAAAGGTGTCGACGGGCTTGCTTTGTTGCCGCGTGAGGCGCCAAGCCGGCGCCG
Organism: Mycobacterium paraseoulense; assembly: GCF_010731655.1. Taxonomy (NCBI): domain Bacteria; kingdom Bacillati; phylum Actinomycetota; class Actinomycetes; order Mycobacteriales; family Mycobacteriaceae; genus Mycobacterium; species Mycobacterium paraseoulense. The sequence continues at coordinate 1,952,176 of NZ_AP022619.1, forward strand.
TCAGCCCACGCCGCCCTGTCGGCAGTGATCACTTGTTTCTGGTCTACGACAGACTCTCTCCGTAATTAGCCAGTTGGCATGTTCGCAAGACAGGCGTCCGACGTCTCGCCTTGGGCACCAGCTCTCGTGCACTGGGTTTGGGCTCGCCCGAGACAAGAACGAAGGACAGACTGGGCGCCGCGCCGACCGCAGTCACGCTCGCCGGGCTATTGATAATTTCTAGTACTTGGCAGATTCTACCTTTCGGACGGTTATGCGCGATAATGCAAGGAGGCGTTGTATGGCTACGCTCGAAGTTGAACCGTCGCGAGGGTCTGCTGCCGCCAAGATGAAGAGGGCGCCGCGGGTTCGCACCATCTCCCCGATCGTTGTCTGGGCGACAGTCGGTGGGGCGTTTGTCACCCTGGCCATCTATGTCGCGGCGAGCTGGATCCTGGGCGGGCGCGCCACGCCGACACCGATCGGTGACCACAACCCCAGCTTGGGTAAGGACCTTAGATTCTGCATTGCGTTCCAGGTGTTCACGGTGATCACGGTCGTCGGCACCCTGGTTTACGTTGGACGTCAGTGTATTCGCGAAAGGCGCTTGACGTTTGACGCCATCCTCATCATCGCCTATCTGTTGCTGATTCAATGGGATCCGATCCTGAATTACGTTGTGCCGCAGTTCTCGTATTCGTCGTTGATGGTGAACTTCGGCTCGTGGACCACCGACATGCCCGGGTGGGTGTCCCCGCGCGGCAACCTCATGCCCGAGCCCACCATCCTCATCGGGGTCGGATTCATCTGGAGCGCTGCGCTGTGCATGATCGGGTGCGCGTTCCTGCGCAAATTCGTGATGAGGCGTTGGCCACAGACAGGCAAGCTGGGTGTCGTTGCGTGGTCGATTGCCTTCATGGCAGTCATGGATCTCAACGAGGTGGCCCTCACCAGTTTGCACGTCATTGCATATCCAGACACCGTCGGATGGTTGACGCTGTTGAAGGGCACGACCCATCAGTTCCCTCTTTACGAACCGCTCGTGTGGGGCGCCCTTGGCTGGGCGCCGTTGATGGTGCTGCGGTTCTACCGCGACGACCGCGGTCACTCGGTGGTCGAGCGGGGCGTGGAGCGGCTCAATGTATCCAACAAGACCAAGGTCGTCCTGCAGATCCTGGCCGTCGCAGCCGTGACCAACATCGGTTACCTCCTCTATAACGTCGTGTTCATTTGGATTGGCCTGCAAAACGATAACGACAACTGGCAGATGTATCCCTCGCATCTGAGAAATGGGATGTGCGGTCAGGGAACGCCTTATCTCTGCCCGGACCCAGCGCATGGGCGGCCGATACCGACGGGCGGTCAGCCAGGTTCGCCGAACGACATTCCAGGCGATGGCAGCACATGGGTCGACCTCTACCTAGGCCGATAGCGCCATCGGTTATAGGGCTACTCCGGCTCGTGGGCAGTCATCGAAGGGGAATATGACGTCGCGGACGAGTCCAGGATTGCTTCTATGCAGATGAGTTCAATGCCGCCGACGCACCCGATCCTGCCGATCCCGATGTCCATTTCGGTGTTGCACCCGAACAGATCACCACCGAACTGCTCGAACCCTGCGAACAATTCTTCTGCCACGCCAGTCCCATCGTTCAAGCCGAGCTGCGCCAATTCCTTACCGAACATGGTCGTCCCAGTGGTATCGGGTGGTTCCTTGACACTCTCGGCTTCACGACCTTGAACGGCGGAGCGAGGGCGTGACGTCGGATTCCGTGGTGCTCGTCGACGGGCACCGAGTGGGTGTCCAACGGTTTGGGTCGGTCGGTGGGTGGCCGCTCGTGTGGTGCCACGGTGGACTGAGTTCAGCGCTGGACGCCAAGTTTTTCGATGCCGCCGGCAAGCAATGCAGCGCCGATGTCATCGCGATTGATCGGCCGGGAATCGGACGCAGCGACGGCTGCGACCTGCCCACGATCGCTCACTGGCCGCAGCTGGTCGAACAAATCGCCAATTCGCTTGGCCTGAAAGACTTTGCGGTCGCCGGGTGGTCAGCCGGGGCCCCGTACGCACTGGCCTGCGCGGCGGCGATGCCGCACCGAGTGCGCGCCGCCGCCACGCTGGCTGGCATGGCCCCACTCGAGACCATCCGGCAGGTGTTCGAGTTGAAGTTGTGGGCCGACCAGATGCTCATCCCCGCGGCACGATGGTCGGCCCGCGCTGCCGCGGCGCTGGTGTGGCTGGGCCGTTGGGCACCTGACCGCTACCTCGCATGGGACATTCGCCGAACGGCGGGCAACAGGGATCGAGCGGCACTCAACGGGCAGCCCGTTGAGTGGGTCATCGCCGCACTGCGGGACGCCACCGCCAGAGGGGCGAGCGGAACGGCCGAGGATTACCGACGTTTCGGCGGTGCCTGGGGTTTTGACCTGGGCACGGTCCACCAACCGGTCACGATGTGGCAAGGAGAGCAAGACGTTCTCCTGCCCATGAAACATGCTCATCGACTGGCAACCGCACTACCTAACAGCACCCTCAAAGTTGTTGCGTCGTCGGGACACTACCTTCCCACCGTCATCGCCGGTGAAGTGCTCAACGACCTCGCGCCGCGATAGCCGATCGACTACAGATCCCTTGCCAAGGTCTCGGGGCACAGCGCCGAACCTCGCGGAATACCCAGGGGTGGGGCCAAATTCCTCCGTCGCGGTGGGGCCGTTTTACCGTGACACAGCCGACGCAGTGATGCCATTCGCACCGGAGTGCACTACACCCAGTTGGCCAACGGCGCGAAACGGTGAAAGTCACTCGTACCGCGAGTATTAAGCCGAAGTGGAGACAACGATAGGCCGTCAATTCGCCCACGCGTCAGACTCGCTCAGATCCGACCGCCCCAATTCCCCGGAGGATGAAACCTAGCAGTTGATCGACCTCCACGGACACGTCGGTGGTGGCCTTCCTTTCAAACCGGTTGACGAACGCTGCCTCGAAGGCCGCACGAATCGACCTGGCGTCGGCTTCCGGGCTGCATGCGGTAAAGGTGCCATCGGCTTTGCCGCGGTGCAGGATGCCTGCGAGCGCCGCCTCCTCGGCCTTGACGAATAACTCCAGTTCGCCCCAGTACCCCGGCGTGCGGCGCATCTCTTCCGAGTAGAACGTGGCCATGCGTTTGCGTCGCCGGTGATCTGACACGATCTCGAACATGTGCTCCATCCAGGACCGCAGAGCATCGATCGGGGTCTCAGCCTTCGCGACGACCTCACGCAGTTGCGCAAGTACCGCCTCGCGGTCCCGCCGGAACATCTCCAACAGCAGGTCATGCTTGGTGCTGAAATTCCGATAGAAGGCGCGCGTTCCAAGCCCCGCCTCGTCGAGGATCTCGGTGATTGATGCGGACGAGCCCGAATTGCGATCCAGGCAGCGATAGGCCGCATCAATAATATGCCTGCGCTCCGAGGCGCGGTCGACGGTTCTGCTCTCAACCACGGTCTATTGCACCGTCATCCTGCGATTCGCGGGTCGTCGCGTCATCGTAGCCGAACTCTCGAAGCACAGTGCCGGTGTGATGGCTGCCCGGCAGCCGTCGAGCGGCCGGCGGCCGTCCGAGGGTGACCCCACCGGCTCGGCCGCCAATGATGTCGACTGCACTGCTTGTGAAAAGTGCATTTTCGCGTGTAGACGCGTCCACCGCAAATCTCGTGACACTGATCGCAGCGGCTACGATCGCAGATATTGGAGCTCATTCCGATGCGAGCTGGTTGACATGACGCGACGCATGCCAATAGCCTATCTGAAAAATAGTTTTTCACAGTCAAACCCGGATGGGCGGAGGACCTTATGGCGAAGATATGGGCGAATTCCGGCGACTCGCACTTCCTGGAACCCGACGATCTCTGGCGGTCTCGGCTGCCCAAGCAGCTGGCCGGGTTGTGTCCGCGAGCGGAGAAGGATCCCGACGGCGAATACGAGACCGTCTTCGTTGACGGCCAGGTGTTCCGTCGCAAGCTCCCATCGTCGGCGCTAGTGGACTTCGCACAGATGAGCATGCGGGCGCAGGGAAACCGCGATGCCAGAGCTCGGCTCGCTGACCTCGACCAGGAAGGCATCTGGGGCGAGGTCATCTTCCCGTCACTGGGCATGTGGGCCTCATCGTTCCGGACGCCGGAGTTGCTCAAGGCGTGCATGCGAGCCAGCAACGAGTGGGCGCTCGAGGAGATCGTGGCGGTATCACCGCGCTACGTAGTCACAGCGCAGGTCTCCACCCTGGTGGTGGACGACGCGGTCGAGGAGATGCTCTGGGCGGCCGATAAGGGGTTCAAGGCGATCTTCCTGCCGACCACCCCGCACCCCAGCGCTCCGGACTGGCATCGCGACGACTGGGAGCCGTTGTGGGCGGCGGCCGAAGAGGCCGGCATGGTGCTTGCCTTCCACATCGGCACAGACCCCGTCGAGGTGACGGCCGCCAACAGCGTGACCGGCGGAGCCGGTCTGGTGTATCGCGGCCCTGGCGGGGCCATCATGAACTACGCCGAGACGACGTTCTCCGGTCAGCGGGCGACCATGAAGCTGGTGGCATCCGGCGCACTGGACAGGCATCCGAACCTGAAGGTTTTGATCTCCGAGGGCGGCGCGACATGGGTTCCATTCCTCGGCGACCGGCTGCTTGAGGGATACCGACAGCACCACATGGTTGTTCGGCCGAAGTTGAGCCGCAGCCCGAAAGAGATCCTTTTCAACCAGGTCTATGCGTCCTTCCAACACGACGAGACTGCGGTGCAGGCGTTCGAACACATGGGTTACCGCAACGTCATGTTCGGCAGCGACTATCCGCACATGGAGGGTACGTTCGGCCACACTCAGGACACGCTGAAGACGCTGTTCGACGGTGTGAGCGACGAGACGCGGCTGCGCATCACCCAGGGGGCGTTCTTCGAACTGTTCCCCGACGTGCCGCCCGTCGCCGCCGAGAGCGTCTGAAGCCAGTGCCGAGAAACGGTCTTCGCGATGTCGCGATCGTCGGTGTCGGTGCGACGCCGTACTTCAAACGTGGTGGGTCGCTACCGAAGACAGTCACCGAACTAGCCGGCGACGCGATTCTCGCCGCATGCGAGGACGCGGGCCTTTCCGTCCACGACATCGACGGGTTCGCCTACTACTCCGGCGCGAGCGCTGGCTACACCGAGAAGATGGACACCGCCGACTTCGTGGAGACTCTCGGCATTCCCGAGATCCGGTTCACCGCGGCGCTGACCTCCGGCGGCGGCGGTTCTGCGGGGGCGATCGGGCTGGCAAGGGCCGCCATCGTCGCCGGCGATGCCTCCGTAGTCGTGACCGTCATGGCGTTGCAGCAATCCAAACAACGTCTGGGATCGGTGTTCTCGGCGATGCAGCCTGATCCGATGAACTCGTTCCTGCAGCCGTCAGGCCTGTTCGGTCCGGGCCAGCTCATGTCGGTGCTCGCTCGTCGGCATATGTATCTGTACGGCACTCGGCGGGAAGCCTTCGCAGAGATCGCGATATCGACGCGTGTCAATGCGATGAATCGGCCGAACGCGATCCACCGGGAGCCCCTGACGCTCAAGGACTACTTCGACGCGCGCATGATCGCAGACCCGTTGTGCCTGTATGACTTCTGCCAGGAGACCGACGGTGCGGTCGCCGTCATCACGACGAGCGCCGACCGCGCGCGCGACCTTCGTCTGCCGCCAGTTCCGGTGGTCGCCGCCGCCCATGGTGGAGTCAAGGATTGGGGTCGCGCGTTCGCGTGGATGGGCATGCCCGACGAATACTTCGCGTCCTCGGGAAACAAGCCGATCGCCGAGCGGCTCTACCGCCAGGCCGGAGTCACCTCTGAAGACATCGACGTGGCATTGCTGTACGACCACTTCACCCCGATGGTGCTGATGCAACTCGAGGACTATGGGTTCTGCGAGAAAGGCGAGGGCGGCGCGTTCGTGGAGAGCGGAGCGATTCGCTATGACGGTGGCTCCATTCCACTCAACACCCACGGCGGCCAGCTGTCGGAGGCCTACATCATCGGTATGACCCACATCATGGAAGGAGTTGAGCAGATGCGCGGCACCGCGATCAACCAGGTGCCCGACGCCGAGCTGGCGCTAGTCACCGGCGGTCCGGCCAGTCTGCCCGTCAGCGGCCTCATCCTGGGTCGGGCAGCATGAGCGCTCCTCCGGCGACGTTGGCGACGACGTTGCCCGGCGAGCACGTCCAGATCGCCGTCAATAAAGACACCGAACCGTTCTGGCACGCAGCCAAAGAAGGGCGGCTGGTCGCGCCCCAGTGCGCCGACTGCGGCAACTTCCGGCTCCCGCCGACGCCGTTTTGCCCGGCTTGTCAATCAAAATCAATCACCTGGATGGAACTCAGCGGTGACGCAACGGTGTACAGCTTCGCGGTGGTACACGGTATCCCGGGCATGCCTGCGCTGACGGTGGTGCCCGCCGTGGTGGATCTCCCCGACGCACCTGGTGCCCGGCTGGTGAGCAACATCATCGACATCGACCCCGCCGACGTGACCATCGGAATGGCGCTGCGCGTGGACTTTTCGCCGATCGCGGACGGCTGGATGCTTCCGGTGTTCCGCGCCGTCCACAGGTGATAGGAGCGACTGCGCATGGCTGACGACGACAGCGCCCTGCACGAAAAACCGCTGGAGTTCCTGGCGAGCATCGCGAACACCGGCGGCGATTGCGACGGCCAGGCGATCCTGCCGGAAACGGGCACTTCCGGGCCTCGTGTTCGTGCGGCAACTGGAGCATCGAAGTCCAGACGTCCGAAGAAGGCCTCCGATTAGCGCGCCTGCACACCGGAAGTCCGGAGAACTGAGAGATTAAGGAGAGATCGTGGGAAGTTTGGAAGGTAAGGTCGCCTTCATCACCGGCGCCGCCCGGGGGCAGGGTCGCGCCCATGCTCTGCGCCTGGCCGGTGAAGGCGCCGACATCATAGCGCTGGACATCTGTGCCGACATCGACTCGATGGACTATCCCAACGCCGCACCGGCCGACCTCGATGACACAGTCAAGCTCGTCGAGGATCTGGGGCGGCGAATAGTGGCCCGCCACGCCGATGTTCGAGACGCCGATGCCGTCGACGACGTGGTCCGCGAGGGTGTGGACGAGTTCGGTCGGCTCGACATCGTGGTGGCCAATGCCGGCATCGTTCGACTCACTGAAGGCTCGCAGCGACGCCAGATCTTTCGCGACATCATCGACGTGAACCTGGTCGGCGTGTGGAATACCGTTGAGTCGGCGATCCCCGCGCTCATCGATGGTGGTCGCGGCGGATCGATCGTGATCACCAGTTCGAGTGCCGGTTTGAAAGCCACCGGCACCGGGCGCGCCGGTGGCCAAGCATACGCCGCCGCAAAGCGGGGTTTGGTCGGCTTGATGCAGGTGTGGGCCAACCATCTCGGCCCGCACTCCATCCGTGTCAACACAATCCATCCCACCGGAGTGGCGACCGGGATGGTGATGAACGAGACGATGGCCAAATTGTTCGAAGCCAACGACGTAGCGGTTGCGGCGATGCAGAACGTGCTGCCGATCCAGATCCTGCAACCGGAAGACGTGGCCGGAGCCGTGGCGTGGCTGGTTTCGGATGAGGGCAGGTTCATCACTGGCACCGCTTGGCCGCTGGATGCCGGCTTCGCGGTGCGCGCGTAGGGACAGGGGAACCTTTCAGAACATCAACCCATGCAGGAGGCCATAGTGATTAACACCGTCGGGCTTCATCGGAGCGGGCCATATGGGTGAGCCCATCGTGTTGCGCCTGCTCGACGCCGCCAGCCGCGTTCCGCGGTTCCGCTGAGGACTTCAGATGCCGCTCCCCGATTTGGTTCTCGTCCATGGTGGCCAGCATGCGGGCGACTGCTGGGATCTGACGGTCTCCGAGTTGCGCCGCCAGGAACCAGAACTCCGCATCCTCGCGGTGGACCTTCCGGGTCGCGGCTCGAAGCCAGGTGACCTGACCGCAGCCACCATCGGCGCCTGGGTCGACTCTGTGGTCGCCGATATCGATGATGCGGGTTTTGGCGAAATCGTCATCGCCGGCCACTCGATGGCGGGGGTGACGGTACCCGGGGTGGTGGCCCGGCTGGGCTCTGCGCGCGTCCGCGAGATGGTTCTAGCGGCGGCGTTCGTGCCGCGTCAGGGCGAAGCGATCACGGACACGCTCGACGGTCCACTGGCATGGTTCGCTCGGCGCGGCGCGGGAAAAGGGAAACCGCTGAAAGTCCCGTCTTTCGTTGCGCGCTATGCGTTCTGCAATGGGATGACCGAAAAGCAGCGCCAGTTCGCGATGGCACGGCTGTACCCCGACACGGTGTCGATAGCGATTGAACCAGTGGACCGACGTGACCTTCCGGCGGACATATCCCGCACCTGGATCCTCACCACACGCGACCGCGCACTGTCCGTCGCGTCCCAACGGCGCAGTATCGATGCTCTGGGCGGGGTGCAGACCATCGTCGAGGTCGACTCGTGCCATGACGTGATGATCAGCCAGCCGATTCGTACAGCGCAGATCCTTCTCGACCGGTGCCGTCAATACGTGAATTCGGTCGGGTGATCGCGCCGTCTTATTTCAGATGGAGCAGCTTGGCATCGTCGATACCCATCCCTCGAATCACCTCGTCGGTGTCTTCGGCGAACATCGGCGATCGGCGCGCAGGAGTGGTTCGAAGAACCGCGCCTTATACTTCTGGATGCAATGGGGACAATTCCATTCCGCCAACCGATTTCGGCCATCCGGGAGCGACCGGCTTCCCGTCGACCAGATCGGAGTGCCATGCGGAGGCGTCGTCGCCGGGTCGCTCGCCAGTCAGGGGCCGTGGTCACCCGGGAATGTTAACTGGTTACTGACCATGCCAAGCGACGACGAAGCGGTCCCGACACACGAAAGGCTCGACGAGGACGACCGCGCAAGAATGTATAAGGTCACCCGAATTGACTATGGCAGTCGACTGTCATAATGTCCCTTTCGTGGCCAAAAACGTGCTCGTCGTGCTGAGCAATCCAATCGCTGACGAGGACGATGCCTTCAACAAGTGGTACGACAACACGGGCATACCCCAGGTCCTTGATGTACCCGGAGTGGTTGCGGCGCAACGGTATGCGATCTCCGAGGTCAACGTTCCCGATGACCAGGAATTGCCCGCCGTGCTGCCACCCCCGACCCACCGGTACATGGTGATCTATGAACTAGACCGTGAACCCGATCAAGTGATGCAGGAATTCCTTGCAAGGTCGATGGCAGGAAAGTTCACGCTCGGCGAGACGCTGGACCTGGGCACGATCTCGCTCACCGGTTGGACGCCGGTCGGTGAGCGCCGGCTCGCGAAATTGTAGGAGGCCCGTGAGCGAGACCCTCGACATCTTGCACACACAACGAGACTCCTGACGGCTCAATCCGACGCGATTACCCGGAGGCCGCCGACGCAATCGCGGGCGCGATGCTTGTCGTCCCCTGCCGGGTCGCTTGCTTTTCGTCAGGACAGAATTCATCGGCGACACCCCGGTATCTGAAATGGGACGAGAAGGCCAGTGCTACCGAACGATTGGGTCACAGCGCATAATCTCGAACCGCGCGGCCTGGCTAAGTTCCGCGCTCACGCAGCGCTGGCGGATACGCGCTGGAGCGCCTGTCTGGAGCGCCTGTCGGTCCGCCCCGAGCTCGGTACGATAGGGCATCACTGATTGCCATCCCCCGAAAGGATGACCATGGCAAGCGACGATGGAGCAGCCGCCGTCCCAGCACGCGAAAGGCTCGATGAGGACGACCACGACCTATTGACTTTTGGAGAAGCAGGCGAGCGGCTTCGCTTGGAGATCGCGGCGGCCGAGCGCGACGTCGTGCATCTCGAGCAGACCGACTCCGCGGACGGCCTGTCGAAGGCTCGGGCCCGTTTGGAAGCGCTCCGCGCGGCAGCGAAACGCAATTCGGCACACACCATAAACGACGAGAACTTCGAAAAGTTCTTCGGTTACGCCGGCAAGGCTAAGCGCGACCTGCCGCACATCGACCCGACCAATTGACGGGTGGGCTATCCGGACAGGTGGGTGGATGGCCGGCCCGTTTCAAAGTATCTCTTTATGAGGCGACCGGAGCACACGGTGGTCGGATACCCCATCACACCGACACTCCAAAGGACAGAGCCATCGAGTTCTCGACCTATCGAAAGGCCACGAAACGCGCTATCTTGCCGCCGCCGATCGCGTCTGCGTTGTCATTGCCGAAGACGACGATCCTCCCCCGGGGCGTTGCGCTAGGGGTTGCAGTCACCTCCTGCGAACACGTGACTAGTACCGGTGATCATCAATCCAGCCAGGTCCGGATCCGCGCTGACTCGCCTGATCGCGTACCGAATGCCGTAGTACATCGCGGGAGTCACAGCGTTGCGCCCCTGCGGGCGATCGAGAGCGCAGATCGTCGTTTCGCCAATACGGTTCAACATGAGAAGGGGTATCCAACCACTCGCCGTCGGGCTGGGCCATCAGCATCCTGAGATCCGAGACGATCCTTCCACGGGGTAATTGGTAAAAAACAGTTATACAGTTATAGAATTCACTCGACCTGTGATATAAAGGGCGCATGCCCTCCATCAAGCCTTTCCGGATTTCGGTTCCCGATGCCGCACTCGACGATCTGAAGGCGCGGCTGAAGCGAACCCGTTGGCCGGAGGCCGAATGCGTCGACGACTGGAGCCAGGGCATGCCGCTCGCCTACACTCGCGAGTTGGCTGAGTATTGGTCGACCGAATACGACTGGCGTGCAAGCGAGTCCGCGTTGAACAGATTCGATCACTACACCACCGACATCGACGACTTGGACATCCATTTCATTCACCAGCGCTCCCCGCTGAGCGACGCACTTCCGCTGGTGATCACCCACGGCTGGCCTGGATCAATCGTTGAGTTCCACAAGGTGATCGAACCACTGACGGAAATGGGATTCCACGTGGTGTGTCCGTCGCTGCCCGGTTTCGGCTTCTCTGGCAAGCCCACGCATACCGGTTGGGGCGTCGAGAAGATCGCCAGCGCGTGGAATACGCTGATGGGCCGTCTGGGATACGAGCGGTATGGCGCGCAGGGCGGCGACTGGGGCGCCGCGGTGACCACACAACTGGGCCGCGCCGGCGGAAGATGCGTCGGAATTCACCTCAACATGCCGGTCAGCTTTCCGCCGGCGGACATGGGCCATCCGACTGACGAAGAGCAACAGGCGCTAGACAGCCTCGTCGAGTATCAGCGCTGGGACTCAGGCTATTCGAGCCAACAGGCAACCAGGCCGCAGACCCTCGGCTACGCTCTTGTGGACTCACCCGTCGGGCAGATGGCGTGGATCGTTGAAAAGTTCTGGCGGTGGATGGACTGCGACGGCCACCCGGAGAAGGTGCTGACACGCGACGAGCTCCTCGACAACGTGATGGTTTACTGGACGACCGCGTCGGCGGCGTCGTCAGCCCGCCTGTATTGGGAGAGTTTCTTCTCCACCTTCGGCGCTCAATCCGATCGCGTAGAGGTACCCACCGGCATCGCGGCATTTCCGAAGGAACTGTTCAAGACGCCCCGTAGTTGGTGCGAGCCCAACTACAACATCACGCAGTGGACGTCCATGCCGCGCGGCGGTCACTTCGCGGCCTTCGAGCAGCCCGAGCTCTTCGTCGACGACGTGGCATCATTCTTCGATACGGTGCGAAAGAGCTGAAATTTCCAGCTGGTTGGTCAACCCACGGTGGCGTCAAACTCAGTCCCATGGGCATCGGCAAGACACTGAGAATCGATCATTTACATTGACGCTCAGGCTAACCGAATGGAACGATGTCGGGTCGGTGTCGAGGTTCGACCGCCACAGGCCGGTGCGCGATTTTCGTCCGTTCACCGCGGTTGCGATACGGAGAATCGCGGCTTCACCACCGGTCGCGATCAATGGCGTGCCTGCCGAGGCTAGATTCACTGTGGTGCAGCAGATTCCACAACGAAATCTCGACCTCGTCAGCGAAGCGCGCCATACCGCAGCCCGACTCCGGCACTCGGGAACTCACCTTGGGCCGCTGCTCGGCGTCCGTACAACCGGCCGCCGGTCGTCTACTCCGGCTCACCCTGTCGGCCCGCCCAGTGGCTCGCATACATGGCTGTCGGCGTCGATGATCATTTGCGCTTCGTCCAATTGTGTTGACCTAACCACTCTCGAATGAGACCCACCTGCGTCACAGAGGCGACGTGGTTGCCGCGCTCGTCGAAGAATCCGCCGACGCAGAACGCCCTGCCTTCCGAGGCACTGGGCGACAGATGATCGAAGCGCAGCCACTGATCAATGCGGAAGGGGCGATGAAACCACACAGAGTGATCGAGGGTGAACGTCTGAACGTCGTTGTGGGGCCCGATCTCGTGCGGGCTAAAGGAGCTCCTCAACAATGTCAGGTCAGCGACACATGTGGCGATGGCACTGTGGACCGCTTGAGGACCTTCGAAAGGTGTCGACGTTCGCACCCATAGGCGCGGCAGCGTACCCTTACCCGTTGTCGTAAGCGGGCGCACATTCGAATCCGGGCACCAGTCGACAGCCAAAGAAGACCATCGTCGATAGAAATCCGCCCAATCCTCGGGAAATGGACGCAAGGCCGCGCCGGCTTCTGAAGGGCCGCCGACAGCTTCGGCAACCAGTTGATGCTCGGGTCCAGTTTCTGGAGCGTGGAACGAGGCCTGCATGGAAAGGAGCTGGCGACCCTGCTGCTCAGCTATGACCCGCCGGTCGGAGAACGAGCGTGAGTCGCGCAAGCGCTCGACGCGAAAGTCAATCGGCGGCCCGATCAACCCCGCGGAGAGAAAGTGCGACTGAACAGAGTGTGGGACGCGTTTTTCCTCGACGGTCTTGGCCGCCGCCATCAGCGCTTGACCTGCCGCCTGGCCGCCGAATACCCGGGGCATACCGATGTCGGGCGTGGTCCCTTGGTAGAAATCGCTTGCGACGAATCGGACGTCGAGCAGATCAATCAAGGAGGCGACAGTGGCGACCATCAGCTGCCCTCTTGGAGTCGGCTCCGACTTCCGACCGGCGTCCGCGATGCCCTGCGCTCGTGTGCAAGTCGCAATACCGCGGCTGGTTCGGCTGACATGAGGGCGCCGAGCCCACAAGGGCTTAACAACGGTGTCTTCTTGACCCGCCGAACGGACGCGATGGTGCTTTCGCTGGGCGTGCGTCGTGTCTCGGTACGCAGAGCTGCCATGGCAATCCCTATCTATCTAGGCCGCTCATCTAGGCCGCAACTGCCTGAGAATTTCTGCGCTGCCCGGCAACCTTTTCACGATACGAATCTACTATAGAGCAGAAAATTACAGGTGCATCGGCGCTCAAAGTGAAGGATCGAGGCACTGCGGGCCGCTCTGACACTCCACGTGCAGCACCACGGTACTGGCAGGATCAGCAAGCCCGAGAACGACTTTTGTCAAGTCCTTGTCCGAGCCCTTCGTTTCGACCGTCGAACACAGCCACCTGATTCGGAGTGCCGCAGGCTGGGCGCGGCTGGCCGCCGATAGCTTCGACGACGGCAGCGACGCGGAGTCGCACCTACAGTACGACCGACTTGATCTTGAAGTCGATGATCTGCTCTTCGTCGTAGCCGAGTTCGGCAAGTACTTCATCGGTGTGCTCACCGTGTCCTGGTGCGCACCTCAGTGATAACGGCGTCTCATCGAACTGAACCGGACTGCCCGCCAAGGCGAATTCATTGCCGTTGGTATCAGTAGTGCGGGGCAGGTATCCGTTAGCAATCACCTGGGGGTCGTCGTGGATCTCGCGCGCGGTGCGCATCACGTCCCACACTCCCTCGAACCCGGCGAAGGACTTCTCCCAATGCGCGAGATCTTCGGCTGCGAAGATCGCCCGCAACTCGGCGATGCACTCCTTGCGATTCTCGAATCGTACGGGTGCATTGGCGAACCGCTCGTCGGAGATCAAGTCCGGGCGACCTAGGCGCGTACAGAAATCGGACCAGAACCGATCGGCCTGGAGTAGTACAAATGCGATGAATCGGCCGTCGCGGGTCTTGTAAAGGTTGACAGCGGGGTTGGGCATCTCCTCGAGCTGGAATTTGGGGCGGTCCTGGCCGGTGACGCCCGAGGCGACGATGTCGGGTCCGAGTTGCCAGATGGCGGCGCTGAGCAGTGAGACGTCGACAATGGAGGGTTCACCTGTTCGCTCGCGCTTCACCAAGGCTCCGGCGATTCCTGCGGCGATTGTCAGGCCGCCATACACGTCACCAAAGGCCGGCAGCTGAAGCGGCGGATAGGACCCGTCGTCGGTGGCATACCCCATGCCGATCCCCCCGCGAGCCCAATAGGCCGCGAGGTCGTATCCACCCCGCGTGGCTTCTTCTCCCTTGATGCCGTACCCGTGACCGCGGGCATAAATGATCTTGGGGTTGCGCGCACGCACCTGATCCACGTCGATTCCCATGCGCCGCCGCGAGTCCGGCAGCAGGTTGGTGAGAAACACGTCGGCTGTCTCAATCAACGTCATCAACACCTCGCGGCCCTCCGGACTGGAGGTGTCCAGACCGATGCTGCGTTTTCCGCGGTTCGGCTGTTGGATGAAGTGGTTGACGCCCCGCGCCCCGGGGAGAAGTCCCGAATTGATCAATCCGCGCTGCGGATCACCGGTCTCGGGATGTTCGATCTTGATGACATCGGCGCCCCAATCGGCGAGCACGGCGCCAGCGGCCGGAACGAACGTCCATGCGGCGAGCTCGACGACGCGAATGCCGCTCAGCACACCAGTCATGCGCCGGTGTATCCAATCGTCTTGGTCTGCAGATGCTGCTCGAAGCCTTCGTGACCGTTTTGCCTGCCGAGCCCACTCATCTTGTAACCGCCGAACGGAGCGTCGGCGCCGTAGAACATGGCGCCGTTGAGGTTCAACGTGCCGGTGCGGATTCGCCCGGCCACCGCCATAGCTCGATCAGGCGAGCCCATCACCGCACCCGACAAACCATAGGTCGAGTTGTTCGCCAGCTCGACCAGACCATCGTCGCCGCCGTCATAGGGCGTGATCGTGATCACCGGCCCGAAGATCTCCTCCTGGAACAGACGGTGGCGTGCGTCCACATCGGCGAACACAGTCGGCGCCACAAAGTACCCACGGTCCAGCCCGTCGGGCCTTCCGCCTCCGACCGTCACCCGCCCCCCTTGCTGCTTGCCGATCTCGATGTAATTCAACACGCGCTCATGCTGCTTGGCCGACACCACAGGACCGCAAAACGTCGCAGGATCGGTTGGGTCTCCGACGGGAACCGCCGCAAAGTCGCGGTGGCGACCTCGACCGCCTGGTCATAAACCTGCCGCGGAACCAGCATTCGCGTAGTCAGCCCGCAGCCTTGGCCGGAATGGATCAGCGCTCCCATACAACCCGGCAGGACCGACTCCATGTCAGCGTCATCGAGCACCATGTACGCCGACTTCCCGCCGAGCTCGAGCAAGGTGCGCTTCATGGTGTCAGCGGACAGACTTTGAAGCAGCTTGCCCACAGCCGTCGAGCCAGTGAAAGAAACCATATCGACGCGCGGATCGGTGGCGAGCAGCTGAGCCACGCCATTGTCAGACGTCGCGACGACATTGAATACACCCGCCGGGATGTCGGTCTTCTCCGCGACGATACGACCCCACCGCAGCCCACTCCATGGCGTCTCGATCGCGGGCTTGAGCACCATCGTGTTGCCCGTGGCCAGGACCTGCGCCACCTTGTTGCTGATGATCTCAAACGGGAAATTCCACGGCGTGATAGCACCGACGACACCGACCGCTTCCTTGACAACCTTACGGTGATACGGTGAGCCCAACAGCGCACCGTCGGGAAGTGCCCGCTCCCAAGGAAACTCGGAGATGTACCGGGCGGGCCACCCAACGGCGTCAGCGATCGGCCACTCGAGCTGCGCAATGTATGTTGACGACAGCGGCGCACCGACCTCGGCGATCAGCTCGGCGCGAATGTCCTCCTTCTCCTCCTGAAGGGTGTCGTGGAGTTGCATCAAGCAATGCTGACGAAACTCGCGATTCGTCGACCAATCGGTACTATCGAAGGCGCGCCGCGCAGCGGTGATCGCCGCCTCCATATCCTCTGCACCGGCGTCGGTGGCGACGCCCAGCACCTCTTCGGTGGCTGGATTGATGTTCTCGATGGTCCTTCCGGTGGATGAGTCCCGCAACTCCCCGTCGATGTACAAGCGGTTTTCGGCATTGAACGGGACTGTCGATGCGGCAACCGACGAAGTCGTCATGGAAAATGTCCTCTCGCGGGGCTGGCGGCACGCTCTAGCGTAAACCATAATAGATAACTATTTATCTGATTTGGGGGGATCGCCGTGCCCCGGCGGAACGCAGCTTGTTATTCAAACTAATCGTAGATTCTACTACTAAGTAGATTACTCCGTGGAGGGACGCACAGATGGTGGAGCGCCCCGACAGCTCCCTCCTGCTCGAACCAACCGGCGCAGCGCTGACCATCGGGGAGGTGTCCACCTGTCCGCTGCAGCGGCACGCCGGATGGCCCGCCCAGCCGGACCGCCGTGCCGTCGGCCAGCACCACCTGCATCCCCAGCAGGTAATCGGTGGTGACGCCGTATTCACGCAGCACAGCCCGCCGGCGTTGGCGGCAATGTTGCCGCCGATGCTGCAGATCTCGAACGACGGTGGGGTCGGGCGGGTAACCGGCTACAACGCTGCGCATCACGATCACCTGCACGTCGAAGTGGGAAGCGGACGCAGAAGCCTGCCGCTGGCGGCGGCAGGCTTCACCGCGAACCGGCAGCCCGACTGACGCGGTTCAGTTCATCAGGAGCTCGCGCAGGTTGTCACGCATGATCCGGTGCACGGCACCCGGGTCCAGTTCGGTGAGCCCCTCCTCGAATTCGGCGGGCTGGGCCAGCCCCTCCGCGTGGGGATAATCCGAGCCCATCAAAACGCGGTCCGCGCCGATGCGCTTGACCAGTTCGGGCGTGTTGTCCTCGTGAAAGGGAACGACATAGACATTGCGCTTGAACATCTCCGATGGGCGATCAGGGAGCGTGCCGCCCGGCCAATCGCCAAAACGTCCCCACCACGCTGCCTTGTTGAGCGTCTTCAACAGATAGGGGACCCATCCACAGCCATGCTCGACGCTGATGACCCGCAGTCCCGGGAAGCGGCCGAACAGATTGTGCAGGACCATCGCCGCGAGCGTGGTCATGATCGGAATCTCGACGTGGAACATCGCGAACTGTAACGCCGAGGTGTCGCGCGTTCCCGGCCTGGGCTTCTCACCCCACACGGTCGACGCGTCGAAGAAACCGGCCGACACGTGGAACCCGACCGGCACTTTCGCCTCCTCGAGGCGCGCCCAGAACGGATCGAACTTGGGATCGGCAATCGAACAAGGCTGTGCTCCGCCACCCGGGGCCGGTCGCAGATAGACGACTTTCACGCCCGCCTTGAGCAGGCGGTCCAGTTCTTCCACGGCCAGGTCCGCGTCGGCCAGAGACAGACACCCCGTGCCGAAAATTCGGCCATTGCTACCGAAGCCCCAGTCTTCCTCGACCCAGCGGTTGTACGACCTCAGGTTGGCATACAGCACCTCGGGGTTGTCGAGCAGATCCTGCTCGATCCCATTCGCCATCGAGGGGAATAGGATCGCTGCCTCGACATTCTGGCTGTCCATCAGCTCAAGCCGCGCCTTCCGGTCATGGAAAGCCGGCAACATCGACGATTCGTCCCGCGCATCGTCGAAACCGCCCAACGCGGGATTATTCAGGATTGCCTTGAACGAACCCGGAGCCTCGGTCTTGTCGAACTTGACGTTGCAGAAGTTCAGGACCTTGTCACCGCAATGCCAGTATTCCTTGCCATCGGGGTGCATCCTGGCCTGGATCGCGACATCCTTGTACTTGGACTCGATATGACGGCTGAAGCAGTCCCGGATCTCATAGAAGTGATTGTCTGCATCCCACAGACGATAGGGTTCGCTCGTCACGTCTCACACTCTCCATTCCATTTCGTCGGTTTTCTTCCCTGCGCGCGCTCCTGGCAAGAAGGGACAGATCATGTCGCGCACTTATATAGAAAACCTATCGAACGCTCAGGCAAGTGTCAACGGTATTCTAACTAGGCACAGATTCTGTCACCAAGTAGATTGCTCCGCGGAGGGATGTACAGATGGCCCCACGCACGGTTGTCGAACTGGTCGATTCTGCTGCACGGGAGCGTCCCGACAGCCCCCTCCTGCTCGAACCAGCCGGCGCAGCGATGACCATCGGGGAGGTGTCCCACCTGTCCATTGCGGCGGCACGCTGGTTGGCCGAACATGGCGTCGATAGCTCCATGACGGTCGCTTGGCAGCTTTCGAGTAACTGCGGTGCCGCCGTTGTGATGTTGGCGCTGTCGCGAAGCGTGCCCGTCCAGGTGCCGGTGCTGCACCTGT
The DNA here is from genome assembly GCF_010731655.1 of Mycobacterium paraseoulense. NCBI lineage: Bacteria > Bacillati > Actinomycetota > Actinomycetes > Mycobacteriales > Mycobacteriaceae > Mycobacterium > Mycobacterium paraseoulense. The sequence continues at coordinate 1,970,611 of NZ_AP022619.1, forward strand.
TCCGACAGCGTGAGGTAGCCGCCGCACTCGAAATCGCCGGCGCCGACGTGTTGATCGTTGACCGGACCACACAGCACAACGCACCAGCGGACACCCCTGTGATTCGCCTGCCCTCGAACTTCCTCGACGTCCTTCGGACCATGCCCGAAGACCAGCCATCGGAGGGTGCAGCGAACTTCCCGTCGGACTACGCGCGATGGGTCTTCTTCACGTCCGGAACGAGCGGGCGCCCGAAAGGGGTGCGACACAGCGACAAGTCGCTGTTGACCGCGGCACGTGGCTACGTGAAGTATCTCGGCCTGGGATCCGCGCCCGACGACGTTGGGACCATCAACTTTCCCATCGCACACGTTGGCGGCATCTTCTATGTCTCGTGCGCCCTTATCGGGAAGTTCTCGGTGCTGTTGCTGCCGCGGGTCGGCCCGGACATCGCCGCGGTGCTTGCAGCCAATCAAGTGACGTTCACTGGCTCAAGTACAGCGTTCTACCAGATGCTGCTCTCCGCACAGCTCTCCTCAGGTGGTGACGCTCCCGTCATTCCAACGCTTCGCATGCTGATCGGTGGCGGTGCACCCTGTCCGCCAGAGCTGCACGAAAAGATCAGACACGTGCTGAGGGTGCCGGTGCTGCACGGCTATGGCATGACCGAAGCCCCCGCCGTCAGCGCCAGCCAGCCATCGGACACCTTCGAGCAGCGGTCGAACAGTGCGGGCCGGCCGGTTCCCGGCGCCGAAGTCCGTATCGCGCCGACGGGCGAGGTCGAAGTGCGCGGCGATGTCCTGACACCCGGCTACGTCGACGACGAGCAATGGGCGGCATCTCTCACTCCAGAAGGCTGGCTTCAAACCGGGGACACCGGATACTTGCGGGCTGACGGCCGGCTGGTGATCACCGGCCGGATGAAGGATCTGATCATTCGCAAAGGTGAGAACATCGCTCCCGCCGAGATCGAGAACGAGCTACTCGCACACCCGCTCATCGACACCGTCGCCGTCCTCGGCCTGCCCGACGAGATACGCGGCGAGCTCGTCTGCGCGGTCGTCCAACGATCACCCAAGCACCGCGATGTCACACTCGAAGAGATCTGCCAGTTCCTCGATGAACGTGGCTTGATGAAGCAGAAATGGCCCGAACGGCTGTACATACTCGATGAATTCCCCCTGACCGGTTTGGGCAAAGTGGCCAAGCGCGAACTCGCAAAACACTTGACAACCTGAGTCGCCGACACCCCGGGCGGAATCACGTCACGGACAGTGGTCCTTTTTCCGCGACACCGCGCACAAAGTCGATCGACACACCCATCTCCTCGGCCAGCGCTATCGCCGTCGCGACGTCCTTACGCAGATACGGCGTCACGCGGCCCTCGAACGGAGCAAGACCGCCGACTTGCCGCACTCGCTGAAGGGCGGCGCTACTGCCGCTACACGCACTCAACGCGGCGAGTAGCGACCCCTCGTCCAAGCCCAACTTTGCTCCGGCCGCGGCCGTATCCGCGAGCAATTGCGAATTCGCCGCGAACAGAAGGTTATTGAGCAGCTTGACCAGCAGCGCGCTGCCCAGCGCACCGGTCGCAATGATGGGATCGGCGTAAGCACTTACCACGTCGCGCGCAGTATCGACCGCATCAGGCTCCCCGCCCAACAGGACCGTGAGCCTGCCCTGAAGAATGTCTTCCGAATCTCCACTGATTGGCCCGTCGATCACCCGAACATGCGGCGCCGTTTGGGCGATGTCGGCGACGAGCGCCGGACTACCCGTGGTGTGCGACACGACGATCGCACCCTCGGGCAGATGAGCAAGGAAGCCTTCCTCGCCAAACGCCGTTTCACGCAGCTGCAGATCAGAGAACAGACACAGGATCAACACGTCACTGGCTCGCGCGAGCTCCTTGAGCGAGCCAGCCAAACCAGCCCCACGCGCGGCATGATGTTCGCACACCTCGGGTCGGCGCGCATAGAGCACGACTTCGTGCTGACCGTGATCGAGCAGCCGCGACACCATCGGCGCACCCATTTGACCGACGCCGAAGAAACCGACTCGTGACATCTCATGGCCCCGAACTGAAATTAAGACGAGGCCCCGGCGTGAAACGGATCGGCAAATGGCGCACAGCGTAGACCTCACCAGCGTCCTCGAACCGCACGATCTCGCCGTCGATCGCGAAATCGGGCAGACGGGCAAGGATTTCGGAGATCATCTCCTGGAACATCACCCGGGCGAAGTTGGAGCCGAGGCAACGGTGAGCGCCGAGGCTGAACGCGAGGTGGCGGTTCGGTGATCGGGTCAGGTCGATTTCCTCGGGCTTATCGAACACCTTCGGATCGCGGTTGCCCGAGGCGAACATCAATATGACCCGGTCTCCCGCACGCAGCTTCTGACCGTGAAATTCGCAGTCCCGTTTGACGACTCGATAGAGCCCCTGCGTGGGAGTGTCGTGCCGGAGGAACTCCTCGGTCGCCGCATCGAGAAGCTCGGGATCGTCAATCAACTGCTGGCGCAATGCCGGATCTTCTTCGAGCCGAACCAGCGCATTACCGGTCAGTCCGCTCGTCGTGTCCATGCCGGCAAGCAGCAGGAGGAAGATGTACCCGATCAGCTGCTCCTCGGTGAGCGGCGCGCCGTCGACTTCGGCTTGCAGGATGACACTGATCAAGTCGTCGCCGAAACCGTTGGTCCGCCGCTCCTCCATCGCACTCACGATGGCGCCGTAAATATTCATGACGCCGTTGCCGGCCCGCTCGGGGTCGTGCGAGCGGTCGTGAATGGCGGAATGGATCCACTCCACCCATTCCGGCCAACGGCTGTCGTCCAGACCCAACATCTGCAGGATCCAGCGCGCTGGCAGTGGGGTGGTCAGCTGTTGGACGATGTCGGCTCGGCCGGTCTCGATGAAGTCGTCGACCAACTCCGCCGCTAACTGGCGAATTCGGGGCCTCCAACGCTGGGCAGCGCCCGGGGAGAAGCGCGGCAATACGATACGGCGGCATGCGCCGTGCAGCGGCGGATCGATGTCGATGGGAATCAACGGATCCGGGGACAGCGCCGGCACCGCTTTCTCCACGCCGTTGCCGAACAACTCGGCGTCCTGCGCGGCGTCGACGATCGCGTCGTACCCGAGAAACAGCCAGAACCCATCCCACGCGGTCGAACGCAAAACCGGGCAACGATCGCGAAACTCAGAGTAGATCTCGAAATTGTTCTCCCGGAAGTACTCCGAATGGTGGTCGAGGTCGGTCGAGGCGTTCTCGGTGCCTGAGTCGATAGTCGTCATCACGCGTCCTTTAGGTCGTCGATCTTGATCGCCCGCTCGGGACATTCTTGTTCGGCCCTTCGGATCAAATCTTCGCCCTCGAGCGCGATTCCGTCTTGGCTCGTCACCGCCCGGTCTTCGAGGTCGAGGAATTCGAAGGCGTTGGGCGCTATCGTCAAGCAGCGTGCATGTCCTCGACATCGCTGCGGGTCCACCTCGACCCTCATTCGGCCTCCCATTGTCTTCACCCGCTACACATTGGCGAGCTGCCGCTCGGCCGTCCTTGGGAAGTTGAGCATGCGCCGCGCGTTGTCCTCGACGATGAGCGCACATTCGTCATCGGGCACCGTGGCAAGCACTTCGGCCGCACGCTTGCGCGAGTTTGGCCAGTTCGAATCCGAGTGCGGGAAGTCGATCTCCAAGGTGATGCGGTCAACGCCGATCGCATGGCGGTTGGCCAATCCGTGCTCATCATCGATAAAGCAACCCCAGAAGTGGGAACGGAAAAGATCAGAAGGGCGCGCGTCGAAATCGATCGGCTGATAGTAGCGGTGACGCTCCCACACGTAGTCCGCGCGTTCCAAAATGTAAGGCACCCAACCGATACCGCCCTCGGATAACGAGATCTGAAGGTTCGGAAACTTCTGTAGTTTGCCGGAAAACAGCAGGTCGACGGTCGACCACATGAGATTGGTCGCAAACAGCGCAATCGCCACCGCGAAGGGCGCCGAAACGTCTTGGTTAGCCAGATCGTTCTGGAAGGTGCTCGTCCCCGAGAACGAGAATCCAGGAACGTAACCGCCCGACCCGAAATGCAGTGCCACCGGCATGCCCGCGTCCGAGCACACCTGCCACAGATTGTCCCAGTGATCTGAGTGAAACGACGGCAGACCCAACGGCACCGGGCTGTCGGGGAACGACACCGTGCGCGCCCCCTTCGAGGCCAGGCGCTCAGCTTCAACGACGCACGCGTCGACGTCCCAGACCGGAAGCAAACCGAGCGGGATGAACCGGTCGGGCGCCGTCGCGCACCACTCGTCGATGTGAAAGTCGTTCCACGCCTTCACGCACAGCAGCGCCAGCTCGCGATCGTTGCCCCGAAAAAACGTTCCCCCCGCGAACCCCGGGAAGGAGGGAAAGCACAGCGCCGCCTGAACCCCGTCGAGATCCATGTCCGCGACCCGCGCCGCGGGATCGTAGCAGCCGGGAATCATATCCTCGTAGCGCACCGGATCGGTGCCCCACTCCTGCGGCGGCTTGCCCGCTACCGCGTTCAGCCCGATCGTCGGATACAGCGTGTTGTCGTACGACCACAAATGCTGGCCATCGACCTCGACGATCCGGGGTCCGGCCTCGCGAAACTTCTCCGGCAAGCGGTCTTGCCACACACGTGGATGCTCGATGAGGTGATCATCGACCGACACAATCTGATGGGTGTCTTGTAATGGCATTCTTCGCTCCCTACGCCCTGCCAGAGGTCGCCGATCGGCCGACTCTACCCGCGAATCTGTTATCGACCAGATTCTATAGCGTCTTCGAATCCTATCCCTGGCCGCCGGTGTGATCAAGCGTTTCTTGCCGTGGGCGGAACCGCCGGCACACTCGGGCACCGAGGTCCCGCCATTGGTGGCACTTTACGCAGAAGAATCGCCCTTTCCGGGCCGCACGGCTGCCTGCACGCCGCCCCTCAAGAGCCCAGAGCAAAATCTGCGACTAGCTGTTGATTTTCAACTATCTAGTTGAAACTTTGCATCAACGCCAGGGCGGCACTCAAGACCGAACGTGGCGTGGGCCGAACGAAGATGACGCACATTGCGAACAGGGCAGGGTACACCGCAGCACCGTTTACAGCTACTTCCCGAATCGCGATGCCGTGCTGGCCGAATGTTTTCTGCGCGCCGTGACCGCAGTGCTCGATGCGGCAGAGTCCTGTTGGGAGACAGACGAACCGTTCGCCGACCAGCTGGTTAACAGCTGCATAGTCGGCCTCGCCGTAACGAGAGAATCGCCGACCATGCGAATGTTGACCTTCGATGATGAACTGGGGCGCACCTACCGTGCGGCTTCAGCGTCCGAGAAGTGGCAGAACCGCTTACAAGACGATCTCGGCGAGCGATTCGCCGCCGCCGCAAAGGGCGAAGTTCGCGACGATGTGGCTCCAGAGACGATGGCTCACTAGGTGACTCGCATCTGCTTTAGCCTCATCGCTGAGCCTGGACCGGCCGAATACGGAGGCGACGAGCGCCTGCTGCGGGCCTTTCTGCCTGGAGCGTTTTTCGCCGCGGTGAAGCTGTATCGGGTGGCCGGTGTGGACGCGGCGGTTCGATCTAGCGCCAGCCTGCCACAGAAGAACGGCGATCGGAGGCGTCCGCCCCCAGGCCTCAGCCAGCGGGTAGCAGTGCGACCAATGCTGCGGCGTCGCCGATGCTGCGCAGCAAGTCGTTGAGGTGGGTGCACGTCGACGTTCCGTGAAGTTCGTGCCGAATGCGAAAGTGCAACTGGTCCAACCTCATTCCGGCGAGGCGGGTCGCGCTGGCCACGGCGCCCGGGCATTCCTGCCAGGGGAGCACCCGGGCTACCGCCTGCGAGCTCAAGATGGTCTGGGTATCGGAATCCACCACTGCCTCGACGGTGTACTCGTGGATGATAGTTTCCGTGACGTCGGCCCGGACGTAAGTGTCGCGAAACATCGCGTCGACTTCTATTTCGGGCCCTCCCCCACGGTTTCCCACGTCCAGCCTGCGCCGACGACGCATCCCGTGGACAGGGAGCACTACCATCTCGTGCCATGCCAGCGGGTCGCCGGGGTCCTCGAGGCCCGGCGCCGGCGGTCCGGTCACAACGGCAGGGTCTCCAGCCTCGAATGAGGTCATCAGCAGACCGCCGGTCACAAAGCCCGCGCATTGGTCGGCGATCGGGAGATAGCCCGATGTGGCGCCGTTCCCCAACGGGCCGGACGCCGACAACGCATGCCCGGAGATCAGGGTGGCGACCGGAACATCGTCGAGCAACGTGTAGCGCAAGTCGCGTCGCTCCCTTAATTGCGGAGCCGTCGCGTCGACCGCAGCTCGGAAGCCGCTCATCGCCGGGGCGCCCACCAGACGCATGCCCGCGACCACCGGCTCAACGTCAATCCGCTGGACCACGCGGGCGAGCATCTCGACGGTCACTCGCGTTCGGGCTTGGCCCATCTCAACGGCAGTTCCGTCGTGCATGGTAACGAGGTCGCGAGCCCGACCCGATAGATGCACCGGATCCAGCGAGCCCGGATCCCGCGTTATATCAATGGAACTCGTGCGCCGCACCGAGCCCGGGCGCCGCGGCGGCGTGCCCGTCGTCGGCTCGTGAATACCGTGCAGGGGATGCATCCCGAAACCGGTGCGCCCAGGTTGGTCCTGCTCATAGCAGCATCACGAGTTCACTGTGCCGAACTCCGCCGCAGCGAGGACGGTGTAGAACTCCAGCATGTTCCGTCGGAGTCGTAGAGCCGCAAAAACTCGGCGTCCGCCCGCGCGCACAACATCGGTCGACCCGTCAAGGACCACTTTGCCCTCCAGGATTCCCATGAAGTGTCTCCCTTGCCATCCGGCGCGCGGCCGGTGTGGATACGTGCCAACCTAAGGCCCTCGTCGGACTCGTCGACCTCATCGGCCGGCATGGGAACCTCGTCGCTGTGAGTCGTCAAAGTACGTGAGCGCATTAGAAATCTAACGTAAAGTCGAAAGCTTTCTCAAGATTGCGTCCATCCAGCCATCAGCTCTCGAATTCAGTGTCGCATCGCGCTTGGAAGGCCTTATACGGATGGGCAGTGCACCCACGCCGGTATGCAGACCCAGGCGGCCGCGGATCTGCCCCACCCGAAGAGCGCGCAGCGAACGAAGCAATTTCGCGCCGAACTAGCACCCTTCGCTCACTGCTTCATTCCTTCCGGCGGAGCTGCCTGTTGTTCGTCTGAGAGCGCGGACTTTCGTGCTGGTGTATCGGTTCGTAAAGCGGGGAGGAAGAATCCGATAAACATTTTTCTATATCCTGGTAAGGTTTCTCATGCGTCGTAAGGCTTCGACGCTGGGCGGATCAGTGGGACTGATACGCGCTCGATGCGCGTCCGGAAGGAAGGAACGCAGATCATGGGTTTGCTTGACGGTCGGGTTGTTTTCATCACCGGCGCGGCGCGCGGTCAGGGCCGCTCGCATGCAGTCACTCTCGCAGAAGAAGGCGCCAACATCGTCGGCGTAGACATCTGCCAGGACCTCGACGCCGTGCCCTACAAGTTGGGCACGTGGGAGGATCTCGAAGAGACAGCACGGCTCGTCGAGAAAACGGGCCGACAGATGCACCTCCAGGCGGCCGACGTGCGGGATAAGTCGGCCCTACAGGCCGCGTTCGACGCAGGTGTACGGCAGTTCGGGCACATCGACACCGTGCTGGCCAACGCCGGGATCATCCTCACCAACCCTGACGAGGCCGACGCCTCGCAGTCATTGCGGCTAGGCATCGACGTCATGCAAATCGGTGTCTGGAATGCCTTCCAGGTGGCGATCCCCCACCTGAAGGACCGTGGCGAGGGCGGACATTTGATCGCCACTAGTTCCATGGCGGCACTGCTGGACATGACCGATGGCGGTGGAGGCTCCGACGCCTATCTGATGGCCAAGCTGGCCATTGTCGGACTCGTCCGAGCGTACGCCAATTTGCTTGCCGCCCATCGAATCCGGGTCAATGCTGTGGCGCCGACCAACTGCGCGACGCCGATGGTCCTAGAAAACCCGGCACTGTTCAAGGTGATCGAGCAGACGCCACACATGGCCACCGCGATGCAAACGGCATTGCCGGACTTCCCGATGATCGAGCCCAAAGACGTCAGCAACGCCATCCTTTTCCTACTGTCTGACCTCGGACGGACATTCACCGGCAGCCTCCTCAAGGTCGACGCAGGCATGGACATCCGCCGTTGAACAGTTGCCACCCTGGGCACGGCGTGACGCTCCGAAGCGCAATGCTTTAGCGCTACCCGACCCACCAGACCCGAGCCTTCGCCGAGCAACCTCGAGGTCACGCCCGGGCACTGAAGACAACTCAGCAGCGTCCCTTTGCCGTATTGTGCAGCGACTCCCAGAACGTGTGCTCGGTCCTGACTCCGTGTTACGGCAATTGGCTGCTGACAGAGCAGGATTCGTGGAGTGTGGCGGCGGCCGGGAAGTAGGGAGCGGTCCATCGCACCCAACGCTTCGTCGAAAATGATGTCCACCAAGTGGATCGCCACGCCACCGCGTGAACGGCTTGATCAACTGCTGCAGCGGGCCATCGATTCGTGCTACTCACATACCAACTATTGGCACGAGCGCCTCACCCACATCTGTGATCAGTCCCGGCGTATAGCCGTGTGACGGCAGGTTAACGACCACCCCTCCGATGCCGACGTCGATTACGTAGCGCTTGACCTGCTCGGCGATGTCGTTGAGAGTCCCCACGGCCACACGAGAATTCAGCACAAATGTGTCAGAAGCGCCGGCGGCGTCAGTAACGACGAGCTGTATCAGAGCACTCGTCTCAAGGGTGACCGGATCGCGATCGTGCTCCCTGCACCGTCGCATGATGGCTTCGACCTTGCCCGGCAGCCGGTCGAACGGAGCAATGACATTTAGATGGTCGGCGTAGCGGGCAGCCATCGCGAATGTCTTCCTCTCCCCGCTGCCGCCGATCAGAATAGGCATGTCGTCGCGAATGCGCGGGTTGTTCAACACGGATTCAGCGCGGTACCAGCGGCCTTCGAATGTGGGTCGTTCCCCTCGGATCATCGGGGTAATGATCTGTAATGCTTCCTCGAGGCGTTCGAAACGGTCGGTGAAGGTACCGAATTCGAAACCGAGTTGCCGGTGCTCGAGTTCGAACCAGCCGGCGCCAATGCCCAGAAATCCCCGGCCGCCGCTCATCACATCGAGGGTGCTCACCGACTTCGCGAGCAGCGCAGGGTTCCGGTAGGTGTTGCCGGTGACGAGCGTGCCCAACCGCACGCGCCGCGTGGTCGTGGCTAGCCCCCCGAGCGCGGTGTACGCCTCCAGCATCGGGTCGTCGAGCGCACCTAGATGCGGAAGTTGATAGAAGTGATCCATCAGCATCACCGCATCGAAGCCGGCGGCTTCGGCCTCTTGGGCCTGGGCAACCACGGCTGTGTAGAGCTCAGAAACCGGCGCGTGGTACGAAAAATTGGGGATCTGCAGGCCGAGCCGCACAACGCCGCTACCACGGTGAGTGGACTTCGCGGCGTCGGCAGCTGACGGCACCAATACGACGGTCAACCCCCTTCATCGGGTCGGCTACACAAGCACGAAATGTGAACAACGTCGGTCACTGGGACCGCGGGCAGGAAACGGCGCTGGGAGTGCTATGGGGGACTCGATCGCCAATCAATCTTCGCCCAAGCTGATGGCCCGTTCCGGACAGTTGGCCACCGCCGAACGTGCCTCGGCGAGAAGACCTTCGGGGACCACACCGTCGCCGAGGACATGTCCATAGCCTTGGTCGTCATCCTTGAAGAGACGCGAAGCCAAGGAATAACACAGTCCGTGGCCGGTGCAGGCGCTGTCGATTCTGAGCTTCATCCCTCTGCCTTGTCGAACTCCAGGTGAAGCGATTCGAGCCCTATGGTGCCATGAGGCCAGTGCACTTTGGGTGTGGTGCCGGGCTTGATCCGGTAGTGCGGAATCCGCTTGTGCCACTCCTCATACACGATGCCCAATTCAAGTCTGGCGAGATGCGAACCCAGACAGCGGTGTGGTCCCATCCCGAAGCTGATGTGCGGGTTTTCTGGCCGGTGAAAGTCGATTTCGTGCGGGTTTTCGAACACGGCGGGATCGCGGTTAACGGCGCCGAGATACGTCGACACACGTGTTTCGGCACGGAGCCGCGCCGACTCGATGTGAGCCTCGGCGGAGGTAACCCGAGGGATGAATGGGGCGGGGGGGTCCAGCCGAAGCAGCTCTTCCACCGCGGCGGGAATCAGAGCAGGGTCGTCGATGATCTCCTGCCGCTTGCCCGAATTCTCCGCGAGCCGCTGCATCCCGCAACCTAGCGTGTCGGTCACGGTGTCCAACCCGGCGAGCACGAACAAGAAGCAGAGGCCGACGGCTTCGGGGTCGGTGAGATCCTCGGGTGGTCGTTTGGCCAATATCTGGCTCAGGACGTCGTCACCGCCCTTACCGCGGCGCTGGGGAATCAGTTCAGTGAAGTACGTGTACATCTCGAGCGCCTTCATCATGCCCTCTTGAGCGGCGTCGTCCTCGGCGGCGAAACCAGCTCCCGCGAGGCCGATCACTGCGTTCTTCCACTCCCAAAACTGGTCGCGCATCTCACGCGGCAATCCGAAGAACGTGAGGAAAGCCTGGATCGGGAACACCTGAGCGACCTCGCTGACGAAATCACAATGGCCACGCCGCGCGATCGGGTCGATGAGTGCGATCATCTGAGGTCGCAGTTCGGCTTCCATCGGTTTGATGACTCGCGGACTGAAGAACGGCTGCAAGATCTGACGATAGCGCGTCTGCGTCGGCGGATCGTAGGCGATAGGCACGAGCGGCACCGGGCTCTGCAGCATGTCGAACGCCTTCGCCGAAGAGAACGGGTCGGGGTGTTTGAGCACCTCGTCGGCACCGCGGCGGGTGGTCACCGCATATCCATCGGCAATAGCGATCAGCGAGGCAACTTGGGTGGCCTGCCACGCCTGGTCGCGTGCGACATCCATGGGGAGGCAGTCCATATCGATCTGTGGAATTGCGTCAGCGGTAGTCATCGTCCCTCGTCCCTCGTCCCCGTATGAGTGTGTCGTGTTCACGTCGACTATCTTCTAGAATCTAACTCACAGTCGAAAGTGTTGGCAAGGAAGCTCGGAAGTGAGCATCCATCCAATCGCGGCCTCCGGCTTCAGTGGGGCTCGGGGCCGTGCACTCCTTAGGCGAAGAAAACGTCACGCGGGCACAGTGAACGAAGTGTGGTCTCCACGGCGACGCGTATCAGTCAGCGCTTGGCGAATGAGCTTTCCGAGTTGGCGCTCGATCCCGCTGATGTTAGCGACGTGCAACGCCGAGGCCGAGTCAAGCGCGTCGCGTTGAACGTGAGACTCATTGCTGTTCGGTGCAGTAACTCCGACGCATACGAAGCCGACGCCCCGCAAGCGGGCTTCGCTCATGGCGTGGCGGGTGTCGCCCGAGGCCTGGGCGCCGTCGTATCCGTCATCGTAGGGGTGCCCGTCCGAAACGAGGATAACCACCCGCTTCATTCCCTCGGTCTGACGTTCCAAGATGGAGGTGCAATGGCGAACGGCACCGCCGATTCGCGTGAAGCCCGCCGGACTCAGGTGGCCGATTCGCTCGATGGTCAAGGCCGACAGACTTTCTCGTAGACCCTTGATCGGCATCACGTGGACCATTTCGCGGCCCCAACTACGGAACGCGTAGAACCCAACAGGCACTCCGAGCGCATCGAGCGCGGTTGTAATGCGATAGGACAGCTTGAGGTGTTGGTCGAACACCGAGCCGGTTTCCCCGTCCGCGCGCGCGGTCGTGTCCAGCGTCGAACTGCTGACGTCCAAGAGTACCAACGCCGCGAGGCCCGGTCGTTGGCGCTTCTTCCCGATGAAAGGTAGCGGCGCAGAGCCGAATCGGCTTCGGCGCCAGTATGCCAGGTCGACGACACCATCGGTGTGCAGTTGTTCACCGAATTCGCTGCGCCCGTACGGCGCAATCTCCAGCACGTTACGAGCAAGGCTGCGTGTAAGCGCCGTCGGAGCCCTCATTACGTCGATGCGAGCGAGTGCCGTGTGGTCACGGAAGCCATCCGGATTCCATGGCTCGAGTTCGTGCACGGTAACCCAGTCGTTGCGATACCGCTTCGAACTCTCGTCCCATTCCGGATAGCGGGCGTCGCCGCTGTAACCGCCGAAGATGAAGCTGTGAGCGGCCGAGGCGATGCGCCGGCCGATGTTGACTCTACGTCCGCCGCTGGGCCGCATACTCGGTTTGGCCACCGGCGTTCCACCGCCGGCTTGGGATGCCGCATCCGCAGATTTGCCGCCAGAGTGCTTGAACAGACTCTGGATCAGTCTGGCCATCGGGTGGTTCGGCGTCAGCGGATTGCTCAGCAGATCGAGAGACTTGGCCTCATCGCTGTTGGTGTCGGGATCGTCGGCCTCATCGGCGTTTGAGTCATTGCGTATCTTCACGTCGCCGTCGTGCTCCCGGCCTGTGCGCGCTGTCGCCGCCAGTACCGCACGCGCAGGTTTGAGCTGACCGAAGAATTCGGGTGCGGGAGGAACCTGGGTTCGCGCCAATGCCATCCGCATCGACTCTTCGGCTGAGCTGGTCCTGGGAACGTCCATCAGCCCAGCCGCTAATGCTGTTACAAAGGGCGGCAATCGATTCGAGGTCAGCGAGAGCGCACGCAGACCTTCCATGGCGCAGTACCGCGTGCACGCGTTAGACCGCCCGATGAGGTGACGCAGGACCCGCGGATCAAATGATCCGGCACCGTACATCGCGGCTTGTACGACTACTTGTGCCCGGGTCAGCGTGGTGAGCCGCCCGCCGTCGACTGTGATCGTGTTTCCCGACATATAGACGCCCTCGTCTTGCCCGCTCGCGGCCTTGACACACACCAGGCGTCCCGATACCGCACGGGCCAGCATTTGCAAGCCGGCGACGGTCGGTTGATCAGTCGATGTAGGCATCGATCAGTTCAGCGATCGACCTCGTGACCGTCGCGTCGTCGGTCAGCATGGCCGCGATCGCGCTGCGTGCCGCGCGATTGAGCGAAAGTCCGTTGACGTGCAGCCGCGCCGCCGCGATCAAGGCCCGGGTCGACACCATCTCGGACATACTCGGCTCGTTCAGATGTCGCACTGCTTGACCCAGTCGCACCAGAGTGGTGACGGCCTCGTCCGAGGCACGAGACTGCTCCTTCACTATTTGCTGCTCGAGCTCCGGTGGTGCGAAGTCGAGTTCTACCGCCACAAAGCGTTGACGCGTTGAGGGCTTGAGGTCCTTGAGCAACGTCTGATAACCAGGGTTATAGGACACGATCAGCATGAATGACTCTGGGGCGTCCAGTGTTTCATTGAGTCGATCAATGAACAACTGTCGCCGATGGTCGGCAAGGGAGTGAATCACCACCGTTGCGTCAACGCGGGCTTCGACGATCTCGTCGAGATAACAGATGGCGCCACCACGAACCGCGGCGGTCAGCGGTCCGTCCTGCCAGACGGTGTCCGCGCCCTCGAGCAGATAACGCCCCACCAGATCTGCGGCGAGCATGTCCTCATGGCACGACACCGTGACCAGGTCCAGTCCGAGTCGACGTGCCGCACTCTCCACCAACTTTGTCTTTCCGCAGCCCGTCGGCCCCTTGAGCAGCACCGGCAGACGCGCCCGCCAGGCTCCGAGCAGGATGTCCAGTTCATCGCCGACGGGATGGTAGTCGTCGACGACGCCGAGCGCGGGATTGTGATTATTGATCACGGGACCACGTTGGCAGGAGTGAATCGTCATACGTCCTTGCTCAGGTTAAGTAGTTGAATCGTCGTTCGGCCGCTTAGTAGGTTTCCTCAGCCCCCGAGGTATACGTCGACCCAAGTGCGGCCGTCACCGGGGATGTCACGAGGCGAGCCGGGTTGACCACCAGTCGAAATGGGCCGTCCCGCAGCGGGATCGGGACATGGATACGGTGTTTCATGCCCGCAGATCCCATTGATCAGGTGCGACGGATAGACAGCGTGGCCGTCATTGTCGATCTGCAGGCCGATCCCGATCATCACGATGTTGTAGCTCAGGTAGCCGATGTTCGTCACCGCGGCGACGGCCAGGATCTGCAGGCCCACCTTTGCTTTGTTGGACACATTGAGGCGGTCGACCCCGCGCTCGACGACGGAATGGCCACGGTCATCTAGATAGAACCGCAGAACCATCAGCGGCGCCCAGGCAAGTCCACCCCACACCAGCGACTCATAGAGGGGGAATTGGTGCGATGTGCCTTTGAAGAGCGTCAGCCAGCTCACGGTGTTCGGATAGGCGATGATGTGCCCGTAGCACAGCACGGTCTCGATGACGAAGTCGGCGAGCAGCATAAAGCCGAGGGACCACAGGATGATGCCCAGCTTGCCGGTCTGTGGCCAGCGCCTCATTACGACCTTGCGCAGGAAACCGCAACCGATCATACACAGCGACGCACTCCAGATGAACCCGATGCCGATCAGGATGGTCGGCTCGGGCATGAGGTTGCCATGAGGTGACACCCAGCCGGGCATGTCGGTCGTCCACGACCCGAAGTTCATCATCAGCGACGAGTACGAGAACTGCGGCGTGACGTAGTTCAGAATCGGATCCCATTGGATCAGCAGCAGGTAGGCGACTATGAGGATGGCGTCGAAGGTGACCCGCCGCTCCCGTATGCATCGCCTGCCGACGTAGATCAGAGTTCCGATGACGGCAATGATCGTCAGCACCTGGGCGCCGATGTTCCAGGCCAGATCCCTGCCCAGCTTCGGGTTGTTGGCACCGATCGGCGTAGGCGTCGCACGACCACCGAGGATCCAACTCGACGCGACGTAGATCGCCAGGGCGATGAACGCCGCACCGACCGTCGCCCAAGCGACGATCGGAACCGTGGTCCGCACCCGCGGCGTCTTCATCAGCTTGTCAGGGCCAGCACTCGCGAGCGGCCCTCTTTCCAACGTCGTCATGCGCACGCCCCTTCGTGACGAATTCAACAACGAAT
This sequence comes from Mycobacterium paraseoulense, assembly GCF_010731655.1. NCBI lineage: Bacteria > Bacillati > Actinomycetota > Actinomycetes > Mycobacteriales > Mycobacteriaceae > Mycobacterium > Mycobacterium paraseoulense. Next base: position 1,985,624 of record NZ_AP022619.1, read on the forward strand.
CCCTATCTGTGAAATGTATAACGTGTTCGACACGATGGGAAGCAAAATCTAAATTCTGATCGAAAATAAGCAAACAGACCTCCGGCGACGCCTGCGCACACGCGGCGCGGACCCCGTCATCGAGGTAGGCGTCACGGGGGCCACCATCGGCGCAAGCGCTGCACCGCATTCGGTCATCCATGTCGTGAGCACCGCGGATTCGCTCATCGCGGGTAACCACGAACGGCCCGGTTGCATGTTCTCGGCTGGGCGCGTGAGCCGCGGCTGTCAGCCTCTGCTCGGTGTGTCGTCATGCGGGATGGTGCGGTCGGGATCGAATCGGCTCCAAACGCGCTGCGCCTATGATCGTCGACGCCAAATCCGGCTATCAGTTGTCAGCTTCCCTGCGCTCACCCCGCGGAGTCCAGCCCGTCACCGACACTGTGTTGAGGTCCAGCGTTTCGCCCAGCGTCAGCGTTCCGGCCGCGGTGCCCTTGAGCCACTCGGCCATGACCTGGTCGGGCTCGCGATCCAACTCGTATATCACCAGATATCGGTGCGCAGGCGGCGGCAAAGGAGCAGGCAAGTCTTCCTCGCGCACCTTCACCTCCGAGAGGTCGTAACGCTGTGCGGCTACCACTCCGGGCAGCGCGAGCACCTCGCGCACATGGCGTGTGTCGTACCACTCGTTGAAGGCGTCGTCTTGGCCTTCAATGGGATTGGTCATCACAAGAAAAAGGTTCTTGGCCACCGACACAACCCCCTTGGCAGTTCCGAGGTGGACATCTCACGCACTATGGCAGCCAACTGTCACACTGTCAACGCCAACTGAAGCGCGTCAGATCAGACCGCTCGACGTAGGTGGTATCCCGTTTCGTCCTTCGACATCACTTCGACCCAACCAACGGCATAAGCGTGGGACGGGTCGACACCGGTGGTGATGCGATGTCATTGACTCATCGTAACGCAGCGCATTGACTGATGACAGTCAACTGCCATACTGAGGTCCGTTGAATACGCCCGCGTCATTTCGATCCGGTGCGCACCCTATCGACCGATCCAAGGAGAAGGCCGCCCATGCGGTTCAGCGTCGTCCTGCCCAATAGCGTCCACGTGGCCGCGCTCACCCAACCGTGGGAGCGCGGCCTTGCCGGCACCGACATCGCCCACGTCGCACGCACCGCCGAGAAATTGGGCTTCACGCGCGTATTCATCCCGGAACACTTCGTGACACCCACATCGCACGTAGAACTTTCGGGCAATCACTACTTCGATGCCACGACAGCGCAGGCCTACATCGCCGGCGCCACATCGACGATCTCGATCGGATCGATGGTCACGATTTTACCGTTGCACAACCCCGTCATCGCGGCGAAGTCGATCGCAACGCTGGACTGGCTTTCCGGCGGCCGTGCGCAGGTGACGGTGGGGGTAGGCTGGCTCGAAGAAGAGTACGACGCCATCGGCGTCCCCTTCCGCAGACGCGGGCGGCTCACTGATGAATACCTCGCGGCGATGTTCGAAATGTGGCACAGCGACACGCCCGCCTATGACGGCGAATTCGTCAGATTTCGCGACATCGCGTTCGGCCCCAAGCCGATTCACAAGCCCCACCCACCAATCTGGATGGGCGGCGACGCCGAGGCCGTGCTCCGTCGAGCCGCCCGATTCGGTGATGGCTGGGCGCCGTGGCAGACCCGGCCCGAGGACTTCCCGGCCAAGCTCGATTACCTGAAGTCGCAGCCTGGCTACGATGGCCGTCCGTTTGCGCTTTTCTTCAGCTTGGCGTCACTGAATATCGGCTTGGCGCACGAAATCAACGACGACCCCCATTCGCAATTCGGTCAGAACGCTCAGCAGGTCATTGACAACTGCAACATGCTCGCCGGTCTGGGCGTCACCGATACGTGGGTGAATCCTCCACCGGTGGTTGACTTCAGCTCCTATCTCGATCATCTGCACTGGGTGTCCGAAGAAGTGATGCCGACAGCAGTTGATTAAGGTTGGCAAGCCTGGCGACACGACTATCACCACGCTGCTGATCGCCGATGGAACCGGCGTTGTAGCCTCAGCACAACGTGAGGAACGTGCAGGGAGGACGGCATGGCGAGAGGTGATCGCTCACCGCGGTCCGAGCATGCCGCCCAAACCAAAGCTGCGCTCATTGACGCAGCGCTGAACCTCTTCAGTGTCAACGGATACGACGAGACCACGACCGACGAGATCGCGGCCGCCGCCGGCGTATCGCCGAGAACGTTCTTCCGCTATTTCCCGACGAAGGAGTCGGTGCTGTTCTTTGGCGGACACGATTTCATAAACGCCTTCAAGACCGTGTACCTGGGCCGAGACGACGTGCTGTCCGACTACGAAGCGATGGCCGAATCCTTCGCGATCCTGGCACCGTCACTCAAGCGCATCCGTAAGAGGATCGCGCAATACTACGAAGCCGTCGAGTCATCCCTGGTCCTTCTCGGCCGCGAGCGCAAGATTTCTCGAGCCACTGCCGCCACGGTCGCCGACGTAGTCGCAAGACGGCGTGGACTCTCGGCCCCTGATGCCGAGTGCGCGATGCTCGCCACGGTAGGGATGAGCCTGCTGGAAAGCGCTCTGAGCCAGTGGCTGGCCGGAAGCGCTCGCAGTCTGGACGACCTGATTCGGCAGGAGTTCGCAGCCTTACCAGCGTTGCTGACGTAAGGCGTTACCTGCCCGCAGCGGGGCTCACGAGGCGGACGATACGCGTCCACATCTCGATCTCACGTTTACCAGCCGACGCCGAACGCGGGGCCATCGTCGTCACAGCCGTCCTGTGACGCGCAGTGCGGGATGGACCCATTCCGGCGACCGCTTCTCCTTGAACGCTGTAAAGCCTTCTCGCGCTTCGGGCCCCATGACGCTTTGGTACATGTTGATCCGATCGTACAGCCCCATGTAGTTGTCGAGATTGGCCTTGACCACTGCACGCGCCTGCGGTGCGGTTCGGCAGCATTGCGCAAGTACCTCGCGCGCAGTGGTCAGCAAGTCGTCGTGAGGAACGACGCGGGAAATCATCCCCCATTCGAGCGCCTCCTCGGCCGACAGTACCCGACCGGTGAACATCAGGTCTCGCGCGCGAACCGGTCCGATGATCCGTGCGAGCATCTGACTGTAGTAGGTGTCAGCAATGCCGCGGTACAACTCCGGTACGCGAAAAGTCGCGCGCTCGCTCACCACCGCCATGTCGCTGCACATCGCAATCTGCAATCCACCACCCTGCGCCAGGCCGTTGACCGCGGATACCACCGGCTTGGGCGACTGGCGCAAGGCCTCAAAAGGCGTGACATCCATTCCCAGGGCAAAAGCCAACTCCATCCAATTGTCCTCGGCGCGGTGCCCGAGATCGCCGCCGGGGGCAAAGACGTCCCCGGTGCCCGTGATCAGCAGCCCGGCCAAGCTGTCGTCTGCGGCCACGCGCGAGACGGCGTAGCGAATACCGAAATACATCGCCGCTGTCATGGCGTTGCGCGCGTGCGGACGATCCAGAGTGACTTTCGCTAGCGCACCGTCGCGCTCGAACCGCAGGTACGGTGTGCCGAGCCAGTCGCCGTCCGGCGGTCGAGGCTCACTTACACTGATTCCGTTCGTCATGGATCCTTCTCTGCTATCAGTGACACAGAACTGTCACATTAACAGTCAGCAGCCCGCACATCGTGCAGTAGAAGCGGTTCAATGCAATGGGTATGCCGATCCAGAGCCATTATCCCGACGGCCGTTTGCCGCAAACCTTGGGCGAATTCGTGGTCGCTGTCTCGGACAGTCCCGCTGAGCCCGGGCGAGATCTGCGCGCAATCGCTCATTGTCGATCTTGCTGTCCGCATGGTCAGCCGAGCGGACCAGTACGACAGTGGACTGCCTAATTGCGCCGGGTCGTTGCGCGAGGATCGGTGGCATGACCTCGATTTTCCCTTCCATATAGAGATCCCCGACACTGACCTTGTAGATCTGAAGGAACGCCTTGCTCGTGCGCGCTGGCCTGGGGCCGAATGCGTTGACGACTGGAGCCGCCAAGGTGTACAGCTGAGCTATGTGAGGCAACTTGCCGCCTACTGGGCAAGATTATGACTGGCGTGCCCGCGAGACGGCGCTGAACAGATTCGATCACTACACCACTGATATCGACGGGCTAACCGTTGACTTCATTCATCAGCGGTCCGGCCGTGATGACGCCTTTCCCATCGTGATCACGCACGGCTGGCCGGGATCGATCGTGGAGTTCCAGAAGGTGATCGAGCCATTGAATGAGCGCAGTTATGACGTCATCTGCCCGTCGCTGCCCGGGTACGGGTTCTCGGCCAAGCCGACCTCGACGGGGTCGGGCGTCGAGCGGATCGCGACAGCCTGGGAAGTCCTCGTCAATCGCCTCGGTTACCAGCGTTACGGTGCTCAAGGCGGTGACTGGGGTGCAGGAGTCGCTAAACAGATTGGGCGCAATGGCGGCAGTTGCGTAGCCATCCACCTGAACACGCCAGTGGGCTTTCCGCCCAACGACATTGGCAAGCCCACCGAGGAAGAGACGCTGGCGCTAGATCGACTCACTTATTACGACCGGTGGGATTCGGGCTACGCCAAGCAACAGTCGACGCGGCCGAAAACACTGGGCTATGGGTTGGTGGATTCCCCTGCAGGCCAGTTGGCGTGGATAGTCGAAAAATTCTGGTCATGGACCGACTGCGACGGCCACCCCGAGAACGCGTTAAGCCGCGATAAGATGCTCGACAACGTCATGCTCTACTGGCCGACCGGAACCGGCGCGGCTTCGGCCCGACTGTACTGGGAAAGTTTGGGCTTCTTCAGCGCAACCGGCCGAGTCGAACTGCCCACTGGCGTTGCGTGCTTTCCAAAGGAGATCATGCTGGCGCCGCGCCGATGGTGTGAGGCCGAATACAACATCACACACTGGGCCACGATGGCCCCGAGGCGGTCACTTCGCTGCGTTCCAACATCCAGAGCTCTTCGTTGAAGACGTGAACGCCTTCTTCGAGAAGGTGCGTTGAGCGACGAGGCTGTGGCGCAGGCCGTCTCGCTTCCCATCCGGCTGCCAAGTGCGCGGCGTGCACGAGGGGTTTACTTCTGCCTCGCGAGCGGCCGAAAACACTGAAATCTCAAGGATTCACGGCTGCACTGGCGGATGAGCCCGAGCACGTCGCTTCGATGTCGGACCGACGCCGCGTCCAGGCCCGCACATGGGACCGGGGCGACGTCCCGCTCGTCGAGGAGCACGGGGTTCGCAGTAGTGGCGCAGCAACGACGTGAGCACCTGCGGTGTCAGGTGTTGCGCCCACCTCCAGCTGACGGGAAGGGCTTGCCGTGTCACCGAACCCGCTCTTGGATGGATAGCTCTGGCTCATGACAGTCGACTGTCGAACTATCAAAGGACAATGCCACGCCGACAGCATTGATCTCAGGAAAGTGGTCGAGTGTGAACCGGACCCGTTCGAACCGGCGACCGGCCCCGTCTCCAATTTGACAGCAGATCATGAGTCCGCTGACACGACCCTCGTCGACTTGTCCGGGAAGAATGACCATCGAGGCACGGCACGACTAGTTCGAGGCGGCTCCGGGCTATCGGGTTCCAGCGCAATGGTTCGCCATGTGGGCTAGCCGCCACCACTACCGCTGCCCCGGATTCTGTAGACCGACACTTGTCGCAGCACATTGCCGGAGACCTCGTAGGCCCCTCGAACCGGCATCGAGCGTGTGGGTGGGCGGCCGCCCTCCCTCGCGCCGTGATACATCAAGTCAGGATGGCCGCCAGTTGCGCAACTCCCCGACGATCGGCTGCCAGAGCTCTTCCGAGGTGGTATAAGGCGCAGCCAAAGCAACTCGGCTCAACACAGAACCGAATCTGGCCGTCAACGCGCGCGCCACATCCGGCGGATCGGCGACGACGGCGAAGGCGTCGAGCATTTCGTCGTCGATAACCTCGCCTAATTGGCTCCACCGATCAGCCTTGATCATGGCCCGCAGCTCATCACCGACCCCTTCCCAGCCGTGGGTCTGCAGGACGGGAAGGTACGCGGGGGTAGACGCGTAGAAAGCAATGCGGCTGCGCACTGCCGCATCGGCGGCTGCCCGAGCGTCCGCGGTTTCACCCGTTACGACGAACACCGCTCCACTGATCTGGAAACCGTCCAGATCCTCTCGACCCGCGGCCGCCCGGCCCTCGATAAGCGCAGGCAACGTCACGGAGCTGAGGTATCGCTCGGTTGTAAAGCTGTGCAGGAGAAAGCCGTCGGCGACCTCGCCGGCAACACGTGACATTTTGGGGCCCACGCCGGCCAGCAGTACCGGCGGATTGCCGTACGGGTTCGGCCCCGGATCGAAGAACGACGTCATGAGCGTGTGGCGGTAGAACTTTCCCTCATAGTCAAGTCGCTCGCCGGTTCGCCAGCTCCCCCAGATCGCCCGGATGGCCAGCACGTAGTCGCGCATCCGGTCGGCCGGAGCTGACCATGGCATGCAGAACCGGCGGCTGATGTGGGCTTTGACCTGCGAGCCCAGCCCCAGCATGAATCGACCTCGGGAGTAGAGCTGTAAATCGTTCGCAAGCACGGCTGTGGTCATCGGGTTGCGAGCGAACGCGACGGCGATGTTGGTGCCAAGGTCAACCGCGCTGGTGTTCTGCGAACACATGGCCAGCAGCGGAAACGGATCGTGCTTGATCTCGGGGATCCACACACCGCGATATCCGGCTGCTTCCGCCTTCTTCGTGGCGGTCAAAGCATCGACGTCATTCGGTGCGACCAGGTCGACGTCCATGACTCTCCTTGATCGGGGGACAGTGTCACCGGCGGGATGCGTCCACCGCAGCGCGGTCAGATTCTAACTACAGACAGATTCGATGGCGAAACCATGTTGATCCACTGCCACTTGTCCCATTATCGAACTTTCGGTAGATTTTGCTATACATTAGGGAAAGGGATGCTCGAGATGTCGTCAGCCGATCAGGGGTTCACCTGCCACCCGGGCGAGCGTTATGAAATGCCCATCGTGTTCGGCCCGACGGAGCTCCCGCAGGTATCGCGATGGGGATACCTGCGGGCGCTCGACATCAGCTTCGTCACCGATCCGGTCGCGGTGCGTCCGCTGGTACCGACGGAACTCGACCTCCCGGAGCAGCCGACGGTCATCATCAGCAGGCGCTCATTCGACCAGGTCGACTACCTCGCCGGCCATGGCTACGAAGAACTGTGTGTCGGTATCAGCGTGACCCACAACGGCGACGAGGGGGCGACCAGAGGCAACTTCTGGCCCGTGATGTGGGTCGACCAGATTCGGCCGATCACCGTGGGCCGGGAGTTCACGGGCTTCGCCAAGCTGGGCGCAGATTTCAGCCCTATTCATGACGAATCCGGCGACCTATCGTGGGAAATGTCGGAGTACGGAACGGTGTTGGCGCGTGGCACGGTGCGCAACGCGAAGCCAGTCGACGACGTCGCGTTGGAAAAGATCGCGCGGTCGGGCAGCATCGGATACGCGTTTTGTTCTCGCTACATTCCACCTGTGGTCAACAGTCCCGGTGTCGATGAGGTGACTCGTTGCGAGATGCGCTCGCAGATCACGTCCGTGCAGGTGGGTGAGGGCGAACTCGAGTTGTTCTCGCCCTCGTGGAAAGATGCCCCGAACGGGGCCCGCGCAATGTCGGCCTTGGCTGCGCTGCCGATACTCCAACTCCGTCGGGCCATGGTCATCGAAGGATCGTCCTCCTTCGACCGCTCGACGATCACTGCGCTGCCCCGCGTGCGATCTCTGAGGACCGCGACCACCGCTGTCGCCGCGAGTGGGTCGGCGAATTGAAGGTCAGCCTCAGCGAGGATCAGCGAGCAGTCGAAGAACTGTTCTCGGAGTTCTTCGCAAAGACTTCGGAACCGATGGTCGTCCGGCGAGCGGAGCCGCTCGGCTTCGACTCCGAACTGTGGGCGAAGCTGTGCGCTCTGGATGCGCCGGCGATGGGGGTCGCGGTGGAGAAAGGGGGCGGCGGAGCCGCCCTGGCCGACCTCGTGGTGTTGGGCGAATGCGTAGGTCGATCGGTAGCGCCCGTTCCCATCATCGAACACACCGTAGCCGTGCGCGCCCTACCCGAGCCGTCCGCTGAACTGCTCGCCGGGGACGAGGTTGCGACGATCGCGCTGCAATCTGCAACCGGTGGGCTCGACTGGGGCCTCATCCCCGCCGGAGCGGTCGCCCGCACCGTCGTCGGCCCGTGTGACGGGGCCACGGTAGCCGTGTCTGCCGAGGCCCCCGGAGTGGCACCTTCAAACCACGCATGCATGCCCGTGGCCTTTCGAACCTTCGAGCACGACACCGCAACGAAGCTGGGCGACAAGTCGGTGTGGTCACGCGCGCTGTCGGAGTGGCAAGTACTCACCGCCGCGTCACTCGTCGGCATCGCAGCGAAGAGCCTTGACACCGGAGTCGAGTACGTCAAGTCGCGCGAGCAGTTCGGCCGGCCGATCGGCGGCTTCCAAGCGGTACAGCATGGATTGGCCGATTTGCCGGGGCTCATCGATGGCGCCCGACTGCTCACTTTCAAAGCGGCGTGGGCCATGGATACTTCGGATCCGACCGCACCGACGACCACCGACGTCGACGACAACGAGGTCGACGATCCCATATCGCTGGCTTTGATGGCCTACCTCTTCGCGACCGAAGTAGCGGCCCAGGTCACCGACCGTGTGCTGCATTACCACGGCGGGTACGGCTTTGCCGAGGAGTACGACATCGGTTTGTACTACCGCAGGGCGCGCGGCTGGCCGCTGGTGCTCGGCGACCCCGATGCTCAGTACCAGCGCTTGGCAGACCGACTGTTCGGGGCAGTCTGTACCGACGATGCGTCGAGAAAGCGGTAGCCGCAATGGATTTCAGTCTCTCCACTGAGGCGACGGCATTCCGTCAAGAGATCAAGGACGTCATCGCCCTGACTTACACCCCAGATCGTCGCGGTGAACACCATCGCACCGGCACATTCGCCTGCCCGGCCCTTTATCAGGAGCTCGCACGGCGAGGCCTGCTTGAACGAATCGTGCCGGGGCTGGGCAAGGGTGATCCGATCGAACTCTGGATCCTTTTCAACGAGCTCGAGAAGGCGTCGGTTCCCTACGACGCGCTCTCTGTGATTCTGATTGTTTCCGCGATGGTCAACCGACTAGGGTCCGACTTCCAGCGAGAACGCATCCTCTCCTCACTGATTTCCGCGAAATCCTATGCCTGCCTTGGCTACAGCGAGCCAGGGAGCGGAAGTGACGTTGCCTCCGTATCGACGCGCGCAGTTCGCGATGGCGAGCAGTGGGTGATCAACGGATCCAAGATGTGGACGACGATGGCCCACGAAGCCGATTGGATCCTGCTTCTGACGCGCACCGACCCGGCACTTCCCAAACACCGCGGTCTCACCATGTTCGTGCTTCCCATGGACACGCCCGGCATCTCGGTGGAACCGGTGTGGACGATCGGATCCGAGCGCACCAACGCGACGTTCTTCGACGATGTCCGCGTGGGCGATGAATGGGTCCTTGGAGGCGTTAACAAGGGTTGGGCGGCGATGGGCGTGGGGTTGACGTTCGAGCGTGGCGTCGTCGGAGAGACGAACAGCGGTGTTGCGCTGTTGCGACACTTTCGGCAGTGGGCCGAAGAAACCGGTGCGGCGCACGACCCAGCCATCCGACACCAGATGGCCCAGACAGCTATTGACAACGAAGTCGCGAAGCTGCTGACACAGCGGTCGGCGTGGCTGGCGGCCAGCGGTGAATTGCCCCTGGTCGAGGGTGCGATGACCAAGCTATTTGCGACGACGGCATATCAAAAGGCTGCCCACTGGTTCCAACAGCGGGCCGGAGCGGCGGGTTTGCTTCGGTTCGGCGAGTCTGGCGCGGCCGCGGAAGGTTGGATCGAGTACGAGGGACGTCACGCACCGCTGTGCACAATCCGCGGGGGCACTACCGAGATCAACCGCAACATCGTGGCAGAACGCCATCTCGGGCTTCCGAGATGCGTCTGACGCAATTGCATTTGGCGACTTGGCTCTTGATCTGACGGCCTGGACTTGAACCGAACGAGGCTATCCAGCCACCGTTCATCACGGTCGGCGTCCACGCGATGGGCTGGCCGAACCGCGCGCACGATCCGTGGCTTCGTCACAGTTAGCGGGCTGGCATCCTCAGGCCCGCGTCCAGGCGCACAACTTCTCCATTGAGCATAGGGTTCTGCACGATGTGCATGACGAGCTGGCCGAATTCGCTCGGCCTTCCGAAACGTTTGGGATGGGGTATTACCCGGGTCATCGCGCCGAGTGCCTCGTCGGGCAGGACGCCGAGTAATGGCGTTTCGAAGAGTCCCGGCGCGATAGCCATCACGCGAATGGCATGACTCGCCAGATCACGGGCCAACGGCAGCGTCATCGCCGCGACGCCTCCCTTCGAGGCAGAATAGGCGACCTGGCCAATCTGCCCGTCGTAGGCGGCGATCGATGCGGTATTCACGATGACACCCCGCTCTTCGGCGTCGAGCGGGGTGGTCGTCATCCGGGCGACCGCAGACCGGATGACATTGAACGTGCCGATCAAGTTGACGCCGATCACCCTGGCGAAATCCGCCGTCGGGTGTGCGCCTTCTCTGCCGAGCACGCGACGAGAGATACCGACCCCGGCGCAATTCACGACTATCCGCAAGTCGCCGGCCGACTGCGCAAGGTCGAGTGCCGCTTCGACAGTGGATTCGTCGCATACATCCGTTGGCGCGAACAGAACGTCATCGCCGAGGTCGGCCGCAACCGCTCGACCGGCCGAAGACGGCAGATCGGCGATGACGACTGTCGCGCCACTGTCTCGCAACGCTGCGGCGGCTGCAAGCCCCAGGCCGGAAGCGCCCCCAGTGACCAGCGCTACCGAACCGTCCATCCGCACCGCACGAACCCTTCCAATCAGCACCTATTTTCTACCAACCAGCAGAATACAGGCCTGGGCGCGCCACCCGCACAATCGTGCACGACGGGACGATGCCGAGCGATGCGGATGCCGGTCCGGCCCATCGCACGCGTCAACGGCGACCGGAGAATTGCGGGGTTCTCGTATACTCGGGCGGTGACGACGAAGAAGCGGACCCGGGCGCCATTCGCGAAGTCCGCACGAACGCGGGCGCGGATCCTCGATTCCGCCGCGCGGGTGTTCAGCCAGAACGGATACGCCGCCACGCGCCTCACTGACATCGCGGAGGCCGCCGATGTCAAACAAGGCAGCCTGTACTACTACTTCGATTCCAAGGACACCCTTGTCGGAGACATGTTGCGCCTGGGACTGCAAAAGACCCACGAGCACGTCGTCGCGGCCGTCGAAGCCTTGGGCGCCGACGCCTCGGCGACCGCACGTCTTCGCGCCGCGATTCACGCTCACGCGGAGGCCGTGATCGAGGCCGTCGACTACACGGCAGCCAATGCACGCATCGTCGGCCAGCTTCCCGACGAGCTCCGCAAACGCCACATCCGCGTCGACCAGCGGCCCTACGGCCAGCTCTGGGACGGACTGCTCAGCGATGCGCGCGACGCCGGCGAAATTCGAGACGACCTCGACCTGCAGACCCTGAGGCTCCTCATCCTCGGATCGCTGAACTGGACCGTCGAATGGCCGGACCGAGCCAAGCGCTCGCCTGAAAAGGTTGCGGACATTCTCATCGCAGCACTGTTCGACGGAATCACTACTGGGGACCACTCGGTCCGGATGCAGGCCGGCGCCTAGCGCCTTCGTCCGTCCACATCATTCGCGGTTGGGACCACCGTGCCGAGGCATTCGATCAATCGGTAAACTATATAACTCCTTATAGGAACCGAGTCTGCGCACCCTCGCCATGGGGCGCTTCCACCACATTCCCCTGCGGCATGTCGTGGCCAACTCGACGGAGAAAGTTCATATGGAGCTGGGAGTGAAGGACGCGCGGGTAATCATCACCGAGGCGACCGCAGGCATGGGACTGGCAACCGCGCACGTCTAAGCGCGAGAGGGGGCACGACTAGCCCTTCTGGCGCGCGGGCGCACACAGCTCGATCAGGTGGCGGCCGCACTCCGCGACGCGGGTAGCCCCGAGGCGTTTGCGGTGCCCACCGACCTTGCCGAGGCGCAAAGCGTGCGAGCGGCCTTCCAGCACATCGAATCCTGGTGGGACACCGCAAATGTCCTGATCAACACCGTAGGGCCCGGCCTCGGACTAGTGGCTGGGTTCGATGAACTTTCCGATGACGATTGGACGAGAGCGCTGGAGCTTATTCTGCTCAGCGCCGTGCGGACCTGCCGCGCCGCACTTCCGCTGCTGCGAGCTGCCGACTGGGGGCGGATCGTCAACATCTCAGCCCACTCCGCGCAACGGCAATCACCCAGGCTGATCGCATACACAGCCGCCAAGGCCGTATTGACCAGTATGACCAAGAACCTGTCCCAGACACTCGCCCCGGAGGGCATCTTGGTCAACACCGTCTCGCCGGGAACGTTCATGACCGAGCAGGTCAACAAGTTCATCGAGGCGCTGCCCCACCAGTCCGCCGGGCCGCGCACCGCCGAGGAAGTCGGCGTGCTCCTGCAACAAGTTTTCGGCGACGCTCTCGGCTACCTCGGCCGCGCCGGGCGCCCCGAGGAGATCGCACCGATGATCGCGCTACTGGGCTCGCGCCTCAACTCGTTCACCACAGGGGCAGATCTCAACGTGGACGGCGGCTCGGACTTTCGCTGAGTCGCAGAGCTACCGCAACCTCCACTGCGGCTTGCCGGCTGCGACGCGAGTCACCTTCACCGTCTCCACCCCGTTGGCCAACTGCGTGTAGTGCACGCCATTGCGGATGGCATCGGTACGTCCGACGTCGAGTGAGTCCCAGATCGCCTTCACCGTTCCCTGCACCGCCAGCGGCTCGTTGGCCGCGATCTGGTGAGCGATCTCGTCCGCGCGTGGCCAAAGCTCCTCACGTTCGGTAACTTCCGATACCAAGCCCATCTGCATGGCGCGGGTGGCCGACATGCGTTCATTAAGACCCATGAGAGCGATCCGCAGCACTTCACCCAGCGGCATCCGGGCGGCGAGCCCCACAGGCTCGAGCACGGCGGCGAGCCCGTAACTCACATGCGGATCGAAGAAGGTCGCATCCTCGGAGCTGATGATGATGTCCGCCTCATTGAGTAGGTAGAAGGCGCCGCCCGCCGCCATCCCGTGCACCGCACAGATGACCGGCTTCCACACCTGATTCGCCTTCGGGGACAGATAACCGCTGGGATCCTCGCGGCTCCACAAATTTCGCCGTGACACCATCTCCAGCGTGTCGTCGGTGTCCACGCCCGTGCAGAAAGCGCGCTCACCGGCAGCTCGCACCACGACCGCGTGCACCTCGTCATCGAATCGCACATGCTGCCAGACTTGCGAGAAATCCTCGCACATACGCTGATTGAAGGAGTTAAGCCGGTCGGGTCGATTCAGCGTGATGGTCGCGACGTGACCGTCCAACCGGTAGAGCAGCGTTTCCAGTTCCATCATCGCCCCTTCGAAACGGTCGGCCGATCGTCGTTGCCAATTTTCTACAGTCGCCACCCGGCACCCACTAGTTATCGAATCGGAAACAGATTCTAGCCTGTCGTGAGACGCCATTCGGGCGGCAGCCCGGGATACCAAATGGTTCTCGATGCGGTTAGGCGCGATAGGGATCCGTCATGTGGCCTGCACGCGTCCACTACCCGCGGAAGTCCCGCGCACTCGCCCGGCAACCCGCACACCCGAGGCTTATGGTCGAATGACCCCTCACCTAAGAAGCCTTTCGTTGTGACACCCACGGCATCTCGGGATCGGCGACCATCACCAGCAACTGGTAGCCACGCTTGCTCAACTCCTCGATGATCGCGGCGTAGGCCGCCGCGGTCCACCCAGCGGGCGAACGCAAGACGACGCCGTCTGCGAGATCCAGGTGATCGATGTCGAATACCAACCCGGCCAACCCACGCGCCGTACCCGCGTAGGGCAGTCCCTCCCCCATCGCATCAGTCCCGTTGCGCATCCGCCGGCACGCCGTGGCGTTGTCGACTTCGATGCATGCGTTGACGGCCAACAGGATCGGACGTTGCCTACGTCCGCGCGCAAACCGCGCCGCGCGCTCCTCGCCGACTCGCTTCTTGGCTTGCCGAAGGTCGCTGGCCGCCACGATTACGGCTGGACGCACGAAAATGCGGCCATCCGAGCCGAGCAGCGAACTTCTCCGGCTCCTCGCCGGGTTCGCGATTGCGGGGCGCTCGGCCTCAGAGACCACGAGCGCCACACGGAAAGGACGAGCAGCATGCACGATAGTGGAGGTATTCGCTGAGCCCACGCCTGACGAAGTCATCGCACGGACTCCTTCGACGAAGTTCAGGTGCCAACGCAGGCTTCGAGATCCGGTCCGCTTGCCTCAACACCAGCTGCAGCTAGAATCTACTCCGCTATAGAAAATTTTTCAATGGCAAGTTGTGACCGTAGGTCTACTTACGGGATCGCGTCGGCTGGTTTGAATGGTCATGGTTCCTTGGTCGAGAACGGATAGGGTCGTGGCGCAACACGACTCGTGGGCCCACCACCGCCCTACCACGTCCTTTCCGCGCTATGGCAGGCGCGGCTGGGTCAACGCCCGAGATAAACGTCGACCCAGGTCCGGCCATTGCCCGGCACGTCGCTCGGCGATGCCGGCTGGCCGCCCGTAGGTATCGGCGTACCGGTCCCCGGGGTGGTGCATTTGTTCCGCGGGCCGCAGAGCGAGTTTGTCAGGTGCGACGGGTAGACCGCCGAGGCATCATTATCGTTCTGCAGGCTGATGCCGATCATGACGACGTTGTAACTCACGTAGCAGATGTTGGTCACCGCGCCGAGCGCCAGAATCTGCAGGAGGACCTTCGTCTTGTTGGACACATTGAGGCGATCAACGCCGCGCTCCACGACCGAGTGACCGCGGTCGTCCAGGTAGAACCGCAGCACCATCAGGGGCGCCCACCCCAGCCCTCCCCATACGAACGCTTCGTAGATTGGGAACTGATGAGATGTCCCCTGCCACAACGTCAGCCAGCCCACGGTGTTGAAGTAGGCGATGTTGTGCCCGAGACACAGAATGCTCTCGATGAGGAGGTCCATGACAGCCATGAAACCGACCGACCACAGAATGATGCCGAGCTTACCGGTCTCGGGCCACCGCCTCATCACGACCTTACGCAGGAAGCCGCACCCGAGCATGCATAGCGCTGCGCTCCACATGAACCCGATTCCGATCGCGGCGGTCGGCTCAGGCATCAGGTTGGCCCGCGGCGACACCCAGCCCG
This sequence comes from Mycobacterium paraseoulense, assembly GCF_010731655.1. Taxonomy (NCBI): domain Bacteria; kingdom Bacillati; phylum Actinomycetota; class Actinomycetes; order Mycobacteriales; family Mycobacteriaceae; genus Mycobacterium; species Mycobacterium paraseoulense. The sequence continues at coordinate 2,000,944 of NZ_AP022619.1, forward strand.
GCACGTCGGTCGTCCAGGAGCCGAAGTTGATCATCAACGAGGTATACGAGAACGTCGGTACGACGTAGTTGAGGACCGGATCCCATTGGACGAGCATCACGTAGGCGATCATGAGCATCAGGTCGAAGGTGATGCGCCGTTCTCTAATGCATCTCCGGATCACGTAGATCAGCGCGCCGACGACGGCGATGATGGCCGCCGCCTGAGCGCCGATGTTGAACGCGATCTCGCCGCTCGTCGGCTCGTCCACACCAAGGGGGGTTGGCGTTGCGCGACCGCCGAAGATCCATTTCGACGCAATATAGGCCGCGAGCACCATGAACAAAGCGCCGATCGTCGCCCAGACGAGGATTGGACGCGTGGTCCGCACCCGCGGCGTTTTCTTGAGCGTCTCTACGCCGCCCAGTCGCGGCTCGACCTCCACGGTGGCCATCAGCACCTCCCTGTGATCAGTTAAACAAATTACTTACGCTGTGAAATCTAGCGCAGAGTCGAACCGAGTGAAAGCTAGAATCGAAGCATGAACAGAAAATAATCAGGCATCTGCAGGCTGCCCTGACTCGATCTCGGACATGTCGCCGGTCCGAGGGCAGCGCTAGGACGCTCGCGGGCGCAACCTGATTGAAAACCCGCGCCTGCGGCTCGCGCCTGTGGGCGAACGTGTTCGCCGAGCCCTCGGATGAAGGCAAGCTTGCTCGCGCGTCAACAACGGCCAACCAAGCGGCGATGCTGTCGTGCCTCCGCTTGCCTCACCACCTAGCTGCAGCTAGAATCTACTCGTCTATAGAAAATTGCAATAGCAAGCTCCCAGAGGTCGAGGATCGAAACAATGCAGGTCGCTGTCCAACACGAGCTCATCGAGCGCTACCGCAAGCTCGCTGAGGCGAATTCCACACAACTGAGCGATGGCCCGCAGATGTTGCCCGCCGGCGAGTACACATCAAGCGAACAGCTGGAGCAGGAACGCGAAATCCTGTTCAGGCGTCACCCGGTGGTGGTAGCGCTCACCGCAGACGTGCCGGATCCCGGGGCCGTCTTGGCGACGCACATCGACGGGGTGCCGCTGCTGGTGGCTCGGGCCAAGGATGGACGCGCCCGGGTCTTCATCAATGCGTGCCGGCATCGCGGTGCGCCACTCGTCGAACCCGACTGCCGCAGAACAGGCGCCAGAAATCTGAGCTGCCCGTTCCATGCGTGGTTGTACGCGCTGGACGGCAAGCTGATGCGCAGGCCGATCGCCCAGGATTACTTCAACGGTGAGTCGTCCAACCTGAAGGAGGTCTCCTCCGACGAGGCACACGGTCTGATTCTGGCTCGGCTCGACGGCGCCCCCGTGGACGCCAACGCCTACCTGGGCCGGTTGAGCGAGGATCTGGACAGTTTCGGGCTGGCCAACTTCCATCACGTGGAGACACGCAAGGCAATCCAAAACGCCAACTGGAAGATGATCATCGACACCTTCCTCGAGACATACCACGTCTTCTCGCTGCACAACTCCTCGATCTCGCGGCTCTACCACTCGCGCCCCCAGCTGTTCGACGCGTTCGACCAGCACTGCCGCAGCATCGGCATCCGAAAATCGATTGATGACATCGGCGAGGACCGCAGCACCTGGCAGTTTCCCCCGCACGCCACGATTCACTACATCGTCTTTCCCAATACCATCGTTGTGCATCAGCTCGACCATTTCGAGGTATGGCGGATCTTCCCGCATGAGGAGCCGGGCAGCGCCGTCGTGGAAACGAGCATCTACGCACCGGAACCGCCCAACGACGACACGATCAAGAAGTGGATTCTCAATCTCGACATCCTGATGCAGGTCACCGGTCAGGAAGATTTTCCGATGTGCGCGAAGATCCAGACGGGGCTGGACAGCGGTAGTGTCGATTCGCTGGTGTTCGGCCAGAATGAACTGGGGTTGATCCATTTCCACGAACAGATTGCCGAAGCCCTGTGCCCAGTGAATTCTGGTACGACCCGCTGACGCCGGTCAGCTTCCTTCGCCGCGCCGCGGCCATTTACGGCGACAACACCGCCGTCATCGACGGCGAACGCACGTTCAGCTATCGCGAGCTGCTCGACCGGAGCACGCGGCTGGCCGGCGCGCTCAGCGTCCTCGCCGGCGGAAACGCCGTGGCGATCCTCGCGCCGAACAGCCACATGTTGCTCGAAGCGCACTACGGCGTGCCGTGGTCCGGTTCGCCTCTGCTCACGCTCAACATACGGCTGTCTGCGCCTGAGCTCGCCTGGATCATCGGCCACGCGGAAGCGGCCGTCCTCATTTACGACAGTTCGCTGTCATCACTGGCCCACGCGGTGTCGGATCTGGCCGCCGAGCGGGTGAAACTGGTGTGTTGCGGTGGGGAAGATGACGAATACGAACGGCTGCTCGCCGATGCGGAGCCTCGGATCCAGCCGATCACCGACGAGAACGCCTTGCTCTCGCTCAACTACACCAGTGGCACAACCGGCAAACCCAAGGGTGTGATGTATCACCACCGCGGGGCATACCTGCAGGCGGTCGCGATGGCCAACCAGATGCACCTGGACAGCAGCTCGAAGATGCTGTGGACGCTACCGATGTTCCACTGTCACGGTTGGTGCTTCACCTGGGCGGTGACGGCGGCTGGGGGCACCCACGTGTGCCTGCGGGCGGTGGATGATGCGGAGATTTGGCGGCTGATCGACGACGAGGGCATCACTCATCTCAACGGCGCACCCACCGTGTTGACTTCGATCGCCTACGGCGACGGGGCTTACCGGCTGAATGCCGCACACAAGCTGCTCATCGGCACCGGCGGCGCCCCGCCGACCCCCACCATCTTGGCGCGCCTCGCCGAGCTGAACATGGACGTCATTCACCTCTACGGACTCACGGAAACCTACGGGCCCGCCGTTATCTGCGAATGGCAGCAGACCTGGGATTCGCTCGACCCGCCGCGCCGCGCGCGGCTCAAGGCCAGACAAGGCGTGTGCAACATCGTCTCGCAGCCTATTCGCGTCGTCGATGCTGATGGCGCTGACGTTCCGGCGGACGGTCAGTCGATCGGCGAAGTCGCGATTCGCGGAAACAACGTGATGGCAGGCTATTTCAAAAACCCGGAAGCAACTGCTGCTGCCGTGCCCGACGGTTGGTTCCGCACCGGTGATCTCGGCGTGCTCCACGAGGACGGGTACTTGGAGCTCCGAGACCGCAGCAAGGACATCATCATTTCTGGCGGTGAGAACATCTCGTCGATCGAAGTGGAAAATGCCATCGCCTCGCACGAGTCGGTGCTCGAGGTCGCCGTCGTCGCCGTGCCCGACGATCGCTGGGGCGAGGTTCCGGTCGCACACATCACCCTGCGTCCGGGAGCCACCGCCGACCAGGCCGACATCGAACGACACGTCCGCGAGCAAATTGGCGGGTTCAAGGTGCCCAAGCGAATGGTGTTCGGGGCGCTGCCGAAGACCGGCACCGGCAAGGTGCAGAAATTCGCGCTGCGAGAACAGTGGCGTCAGAAGCTGCAGTCACCTGACGTCACAGTCTAATCAGCTACCGGCGCACCGTCAGGCTCGTCACCGGCGTCATGCGGTGTGCCGCCACGATCCAACACCAGGGAGCGTCCATGCCCAACGATCTCATCTCACGGCGCGACGTCGACTTCCTCCTCTACGAGTGGCTGGGTATCGACGAACTGCCGAAGCGTGAGCGCTACTCCGACCACAGTAGGGAGACGTTCGACGGGGTGCTCGACCTTTGTGAGCAACTCGCCGAGAAGTACTTCGCGCCGCACAACAAGCTCAATGACACCAGGGAGCCGACGTTCGATGGACGTCACGTCCACGTCAACGCCGAGGTGAAGCGAGCGCTCGACGCATTCGCGGCCGCGGACCTCATCGGCATGAGTATGGATTACGAACTCGGGGGCGCGCAGCTGCCGGTCACCGTGGCAAGCGCGGGCTTCGCCTGGTTTCACGCGGCCAATGTCAGCACCGCAGCCTATCTGATGCTCACCATGGCCAACGCGAACTTGCTGGCCACATATGGAAGCGCGCGTGACCACGAGCTCTTCGTCAAACCTATGCTCGCTGGGCGGTTTTCGGGGACCATGTGTCTCTCCGAGCCGCAAGCCGGGTCGTCGCTCGCCGACGTCACCACCCGCGCCGAACCCACCGACGACGGCCGTTACCGACTTTTCGGCAACAAGATGTGGATCTCGGGCGGTGAGCACGAGATGACCGAGAACATCGTGCATCTGGTTCTCGCGCGCATCGCCGGGTCACCAGCGGGGGTCAAAGGGCTTTCCCTGTTCATCGTGCCCAAGTTCCTGGTCGATGAGGATGCGGCGATCGGAGAACGAAACGACGTCTCCCTTGGTGGACTCAATCACAAGATGGGGTACCGCGGCACGACGAACACCGTCCTGAACTTCGGTGAGGGTGCCCATCGCCCGTTGGGTTCGGCAGGTGCAGTGGGGTACCTGGTTGGCCAACCCAATGCCGGTATTTCATACATGTTCCACATGATGAACGAGGCCCGGCTTGGTGTCGGTATCGGCGCCGTTGCACTGGGATACACCGGCTACCTCAAGTCGGTGCGATACGCCAGTGAGCGGTTGCAGGGCCGCGTTCCAGCCCGCAAGAACGCGGAGGACAAGCCCGTGCCGATCATCGCCCATGCCGACGTCCGCCGAATGTTGCTGGCTCAAAAAGCCTACGTCGAAGGCGCTTTGGCCCTCGCGTTGTATTGCGGATACCTCATCGACACGCGTGCCAGTAGCGAGGACAAAAAAGACGCCGAAGAATCTGCGCTACTGCTTGATGTGCTGACACCTATTGCCAAGAGCTGGCCCTCGCAGTGGTGCCTCGCGGCCAACGATCTCGCGATCCAGGTACATGGAGGCTACGGATATACCCGCGACTACGACGTGGAACAGCACTACCGCGATAACCGCTTGAATCCGATACATGAGGGCACGCACGGCATTCAGAGCCTGGACCTGCTCGGCCGCAAAGTAACTCAGCACAACGGCGCAAGCCTGGCCTTGCTGTCCGACCGCATCGGCAAGGCGATCGACGGCGCGGCTGCCCTGGGCGGGGAACTCGCACACCTCGCCAATCGACTGCGTGAGCGGTGGGCCCGCCTGGTCGAAGTAACAGCGAAACTTGTCGATGAGTCCGATCGCGAACTGGCGCTGGCCAACAGCGCGATCTATCTCGAGGCGTTCGGCCACTTGGTGATTGCGTGGATGTGGCTGGAGTTGATGATCACCAGCGCGCCGAAGAACACTGACTTTCACGCTGGCAAGATGCAGGCCGGCAGGTTCTTCTTCCGCTACGAGCTGCCCCGCGTCGATCCCCAGCTCGATCTGCTCGAGACCCTCGACAGCACGACCGTCGACATGAAGACGGAATGGTTCTGAAACGCGCCGAGCCGACATTGAGCCACCGAGAGCCGGCCTGGAGGCGCCTCACCACCAGTATGAGTGCACTCGCTCCTGAGTCATTCGACGACGTGCGGCACAGCGTGGGGTCGGTAGGCAGGCTCGATCCTCACGCCGAACGAGCGTGCCGCGAAGGCGACCATGTGGTAGTGCCCGACTACCATCGGCACCTCGATCAGCTGCTCCTGGTCGTAGTGCGCCGCCAGGACCGACCATGTCGACGCCGAGATCTCGCACTCGTCGTGGAGTTCGTCGGCGCTTCTGATCAGCGCCGACTCCAGTTCCGTCCAGCCGTCGGCGCCGGCGCCGGCGCGGACCCGGTCGACCTCCTCGGACGTCATCCCGGCGTCCGCGGCAAACACCAGGTGATGGGCCCATTCGTAGGCGGCCCCGCAGCGATCGGCGGTCCGCAGGATCAGCAATTCCCGGTCACGGGCAGACAACTTCCCGCTGAGCAGGCCTCCGCACAGTGGCAGCCAGCGGCGGAAAAGGCGCTGGTGTCGTACCAGGGTAGTGAACAGATTGAGGTCACGCCCCGGCCCGACTTTATCGAGCAGCTCGTTCGTCGCGTCATCGCGCTCGTCGACCGGGAGCGGCGCGATGCGGACTTCGGAGCGGTCTTCCCCAGCCGAGGCCGCGCCCTCAGGCATGCGCCGGGACGGCAATGGGAGGCAACGCACGCTCGGGGTCGATGGTCTTCAACCGGGGCAACACCTTCTCTGCGAACAATTCCTGATTGGCCGTAGCGATCTCGGGGCTCATTCCCGCGAAGGACAGTACCGCCGTCATCCCGACGCCGTCGATGCGACGAACATGGTCGGTCAACTGTTCCACCACCTCGTCCGGCGTGCCATAGACCTGCAATTCGGCGAGGAATTTCACGAAGTTATCCGCCCCGTGCTTTTCGATGTTGGCGGCGAACTTGCCGTAGTACTCGTAACCGGGGACCTTCGCCAGGCCTGGATTGCTGAACTCGTACCAATCGAAAGTCGATTTCGCGTACCTGTAGTGATACTGCTCGTGCAACTCTTGTGCGGCAGCCGACGACTCGTGCACGATCACAAAGGACATGAGCAGTGGTTTGGGCGGCTCGTAACCGTTTAACTCGACGAACCGATCGTGGTACTTCGTGACGTCGGCAACCGTGACGTCCCAGGGCTTTTGGGCGATCACCATGATGCCCGCACCGAGTTCAGCGACGATGTCCATCGATTCAGGCGACACCGAGGATGCGTATGTGCGGTTGCGCAGCGGAGCCAGTGGCTGGGGTCGAAGTTGCACGGGCGGCTGCTTCCAGAGTTCACCTTCCGACTCGATGATGCCGGTGTCGAAGGCGTTGAGGATGCCTTTTGCATACTCCTGGAAGCGCTGGCGCGACTCCCCCATGTTCAGCCGGAAGCCCTCGAATTCGTGGCGGCCGAGGCCGCGGCCGATGCCGAACAACAGACGACCGTTCGAGAGGTGGTCGAGCACCGAGAGCTCCTCAGCGACCCGCAGCGGTTCATGCCACGGAAGCACCACGACTGAGGATCCCAGCCGGACGTGCTTAGTCTTGGCCGCCAGATACGTCAACAGCTGCAACGTGTTTGGTGACACGTCGTAGCCGCCGAAGTGGTGCTCGGCGATCCAAAACGACTCGAAGCCGAGGGGCTCCGCCTGTTCTGCAAGCGCGATCTCGTGCTTGTACAGCGCTGAGTCGGAACGATCCTCGTCGGGGTTCTGGAAGAAGACGCTCTTGCCAACGTGCATGTGTTTGACCTATCTGAAGTTCGGTTGACGGTCAGATTCTACCATAAAGTAGAATTTCGTCTACAGTCGTTCGCCACACTTAGCGTGCTTGCCATACGGGTGAACGCTTCTCGGCGAACGCGCGAGGCCCCTCCTTCGCGTCCTCGCTGGCAAGGAGCAGCTCACCCTCGCGTGCGACTCTCGCCCACTTGGGCTCCTCGGCCTCGACGATGCTGCCATCAGCTCCGTAAGCCACGCGCTTGCTCGCCTGGACGGACAGTGGCGCGTTCACGGCGATCCGCTCGGCGAGCTGCAGCGCGTTCTCCACCACTGTGCCGTCGGGAACGACCCTGTTCACCAACCCCCAACGTGCTGCCTCGGCAGCCGAAATCGGGTCGCCCGTGTACAGCAGTTCGAGTGCAACCTTGCGCGGCAGTTGCTCGACGATACGAAAGACACCACCCGCGCCAGCAATCAGACCGCGCTTCACCTCCGGCAATCCGAAGACAGCCCGCTCCTCCGCTACGACCAGATCGCTTGCCAGCGCCAGCTCGGTGCCGCCACCGAGCGCCGAGCCGTTGACCGCGGCGATGACCGGCTTGTCGATGAAGTGGTGGACGAGACCGGCGAAACCCCATTCTGGATGGTCTGGATGCAGCACACTCTCGCCACGAGACAACGCCTTGAGGTCGGCCCCTGCGCAGAACGACTTGTCACCCGCACCGGTCACCACGACCGCCCAGACTGTCGGATCATGCTGCGCTGCCTCGAGCGCATCACCGACGGCTGCACTTACCGCTTCGTTTACGGCATTGCGGGCGCCGGGTCTGTTGATGGTGATGATGAGGACCCGTCCGGACTTCCGGATGAGCGCCGCATCCGTGCTCACGGCCTCCGACGTCGTCACACCAACTCCACGACGGTCGCGTTGGCCTGGCCGCCACCTTCGCACATCGATTGCAGCCCGTACCTGATGTTGTTCGCCCTCATGTGATGGACCATGGTCGTCAGCAGTCGGGCACCGGAGCCCCCGAGGGGATGGCCGAGGGCGATCGCGCCGCCGTTGGGGTTCAACAGCTTCTCGTCCGCGCCGATCTCGAGCTGCCATGCCATCGGCACCGGTGCGAATGCCTCGTTGATCTCGAACACCCCGATGTCGCGGACGTTGAGTCCGGACTTGCGTAGCGCCTTCTGGGTAGCCGGAATGGGCGCGGTGAGCATCAGGACTGGATCGGCGCCCGCGAGCACAGCGGTGTGCACGCGGGCGATCGGCGTGCAGCCGAGCTCCTTGGCCTTCTCTCCCGACATGACCAGCAGTGCCGCCGACCCATCGGAGATTTGTGAAGCGTTGCCCGCATGGATGACGCCGTCCTCCTTGAAGGCCGGCTTGAGACCAGCGAGCGTTTCTACCGAGGTTCCGCGCCGAATACCTTCATCGGCTGTCACGAGGGAACCGTCGGCGCGAAGAATGGGCACGATCTGGTCGTCGAAAGCGTGCGAATCCTGTGCGGCTGCGGCCTTCTGGTGGGATTGAGCGGAGAACTCGTCGAGCTGTGTTCGGCTCAGTGCCCACTGCTGGGCGACCAGCTCCGCTCCCACACCTTGATTTGGGATTCCGTAGCGCGTTTGAAACCGCTCGGGGAAAGGGCCGGCGCCGAATTCGGCCGCAGAACCGATGATCACCTGAGACATCGACTCCACTCCCCCGGCGACCACGACGTCGTACTGTCCGGCGATCACGCCCGCGGCGGCGAAGTGCAAGCTCTGCTGACTCGATCCGCATTGCCGATCGACCGTCACGCCGGTGACCGTGTCCGGCCATCCGGCAGTCAGCGCCGCGGTACGTGCGATGTCACTGGACTGTTCGCCGATCTGGCCAACGCAGCCCCAGATCACGTCGTCGACGACGGCCGGATCGACGCCGGCTCGGTCCACCAGCGCGGCGAGCACCTGCGCGGAGAGCTCCGCTGGATGGACGTCGGCCAGTGCGCCGTTGCGCTTACCGACGGGCGATCGGACGGCCTCTACGATGTATGCGTCGACCATGGATTGCATTCCCTTCATTCGTTGCGTCAAGGACGCCATTTCGATAGCTCTTCTGAAGCCGTTGCGCCACGGTTGATGTCGGCGGTGACCAGTGATCGAGAGGACCGCCGACGCGACGTGGCAGTAGTTAGAACTTGTAGGCACCCGACAGGAGGTACTTGGCGATGGTGCGCCGCTGAACTTCTGGCGGACCTTCACTGATCCGCGACACGCGTGTCGTGTGCCAGCCATGGATCATCGCCGCTTCGTTGCTCAGTCCGATCCCGCCCAGAATCTGCATCGACCGGTCGTACACGCGGTACATCGCCTCGGCGACGAGTACGTGGCTCATCGCAGACTCGAATCGCGCCTGATCCCCGGCGTCGTGTTTGCGGGCAACGTCAAGCGATGCCAAACGCGATGTGTAAATGTCCATGCAGTTGTCGGCAAGCATGTTTTGGATCGACTGGTGCTCACTTAGCGTCTTCCCGAATGTTTTGCGCACCTTCGCATAGTCGGCGGCCTTATCGTTGGCCCACCTACCCAGACCGATCAGTCGCGCAAGCTTCGTCATCTTCAGCAGGCCCGAGCCCTCCATTGCCACACGGAAGCCCTCGCCGACTTCACCGAGCCGGTACTGATCCGGAATGCGGACGTCGTTGAAGGTGAGGATTGCTTCTTCGCCGCCGATTTCGTCGAACACCTTGACGATCGAGTACAGGTCGTATCCGGGAACATCGGTGGGCACGTAGAAGCCGGTCAGTCCTCCCTTGCGCGCCGCGAAGCGCTCGCGGTCGGTGATGGCGAACGTGATCAAGAAGTCAGCGGTCGGCGCCCACGAGGCCCATTGCTTGGTGCCGTTGAGCACCCAGTAATCTCCGTCATGGACAGCGGTGGTGGTCATCATCCAGGCGTCGGAGCCTGCGTCGGGCTCCGACATTGCAAATGACCCCTGTACCTCGCCGCGCATGAGCTTGGGCACCAGATCCGCCTTCAGAGCATCAGATGCGTAGGTCCACAACGCCGTCGGACCTGTGCTGGCGTGAGCGAGGACTTGGAAGGCCAGCTGCGTCTGGGGTGAGCCGTACCGGTGACAGAGCGCCTCGAACACTTCGAAGTACAGTTCGGCCCTCAGCCCGCCGCCGCCGAGTTCGGAGGGGCAGAACATTGTGTAGAAACCGGCTTCGGCCGAAGCCATCCGCGCAGCCCTGCGGGCCTGCACTACCTCGTCTGCGATGCGCCCGTCTTCGCGCCAGTACAGCCGCGGGTTGTGCAGGGCCGCCTCGATGGGTTGCTGAATTTTCGCGACTTCTCGGTCGATGAAGGCAAACAGCGCGTCGCACACCTCTTTGGCGCCCAAATCGGTGGGTCCGACGACTTCATTCATTGCCACGGCCACCTCATCACTCCTTTTGAAACCTCGGTCTGGCCCATTTCGGACCAGACCGAGGCAAGTCGCTAATCCTGAAGACAGGCTTCTACGTCAATGTGATATAGGCGGGCCGCATTCTCGTAGAAGATCTTGCGACAGGCGTCCATGGGCAATTCCTTGAGCGTCTCGTCGACCACTTCCCGCGGAGATATCGCCGTCGAGGCCGGCCCGGGAGACAGGCTCGTGGGGTGGGGGAAGTCCGTCTCGAACATCAGGTTGTCGGCGTACGCCGCGCCCATGTAGCGCACCGTTTCGCGTTCGAACCAATACGTGGTGTAGATCTGGTTGCGGAAGTAGTGGCTGGGAAGTTCGCGGTCCAGATGAGCCTTCGCAGCACCGGAGTTCTTCCAGTTCCAGTCCGCGCTCTCGATGAGATACGGGATCCACCCGAAGCCACTTTCGACATTGACAAAGTTCAGGCCCGGGTACTTGTGACACACGCCGGACAGCAGCAGCTCAGACACGTTCTCGCACAGTCCCATCAACGACATCGTGGTCTCCTGCGCGTAGTCGGCCGGGCCCTGGACGTCTTTGATCATGCGGACCCAGTCCTCTTCGGTCTGAGACTGATATCCGACATGGAAGTTGACGGAAAGCTGACGTTCCTCGGCCGCCTTCAGGATCGGCGCCCAATGGTCGTCGCGCAGGCGCGGCAGACCCAACTTGTAGGGTTTGGCCATGAAGTTGATGCCGCGGTGGCCATTGTCGTGGCACCGCTCCAACTCCTTGACCGCCTCGTCCACGTCCCAGAAAGGCAGCGTCGTGAGGCAGACGAACCGCTCCGGAGCAACAGAAGCGAACTCGGTCAAGAAGTCGTTGTACGCACGGATGCAATCCAAGACAAGTTCGGGCTCGTTGTAGCCCATGAAGGCATCCATGGAAAACGCCAGCAGATTCGGGTAAGGAACCTCGGCGGCGATCTTCAGCGAATCCATCCGCTTCACCCGCTCCTTGGCGTCGAACGCTGCCGGGTCCGCCGCCTCCGCGGACGGCGGATGCTTGGGCGGAAACTCATGCCAACCCGCCATCGCATAGCCGGACACCCCGGACAGTCGGCGCCCCCCGATGATCCAGATATCTTCGCCCCGACGCTCGTCGAAGACCACCTTGGGAGCGAGCTCGCTCCACTTCGAAGGCAGCCGGGACGTCCACAGGTCGGGCGGTTCACTTAGATGGGTGTCGGTATCGATGATGGGGATCACTGGGGCGCTCAATTGAGCAACCTCCTATTCAGGCACGGCAGCTGCAGCAGCCAGACGACTTTCTACTACATGTTCGAAAGTAGCACCTCGCGAAGGCGGAACGCAAGCGACCGAGTGCGGGCACACCGCCAACCACGCACGAGGTCGAAGCAGCCCGCTTTCCATTATTCTGCCTCGTGATAGATTCTGTTGCTGTACCGAATCCTGCTGAAAGTTTGCCATGCCCGCTCCGTCGTTCGATCCAAGACTGCTCCGAGACGTATTCGCCTGTCACTCACTAATTTTCTACCGCAGCCGCTGCCATGCGCTCGCCTTCGTCGAAGCGTGAACCACCATCGAATCCGCCCTTCGGCGTTATCAGGAAGGAACATCCATGCCAGGAGTGCAGGACCGCGTCATCGTCGTCACCGGAGCCGGGGGCGGCTTGGGACGTGAGTATGCGTTGACGCTCGCGCGAGAGGGCGCCAGCGTCGTGGTCAACGATCTCGGCGGGGCGCGCGACGGCACGGGCGCCGGGAAGAACATGGCTGACGACGTGGTCGAGGAGATCCTGAACGCCGGCGGCCGGGCGGTGGCCAACTACGACAGCGTGGCCGAGACAGCCGGTGCCGAAAACATCGTCAAGACCGCGCTCGACGAATTCGGCAAGATCGACGGCGTCGTCAGCAATGCCGGTATCTTGCGTGACGGCACGTTTCACAAGATGACGTTCGAGAACTGGGACGCCGTGCAGAAGGTGCATCTCTACGGCGGGTACAACGTTATCCGCGCCGCGTGGCCGCATTTCCGCGAGCAGCACTTCGGCCGCGTCGTGGTCGCCACCTCGACCAGCGGGCTGTTCGGCAACTTCGGCCAGGCCAATTACGGTGCCGCCAAACTCGGCCTCGTCGGGCTGATCAATACGCTGGCGCAAGAGGGCGCAAAATACGACATCATGGCCAACGCCGTGGCACCGATCGCCGCGACGCGCATGACGCAAGACATCATGACCCCGGAGGTCTTCGAGCGCCTGACGCCCGAATATGTTGCGCCGGTGGTGGGCTACCTGATGACGGAGGAGAACTCCGACAGCGCTTCGGTGTTCATCGTTGGCGGGGGCAAGGTGCAGCGCGCGGTGTTGTTCCAGAACGACGGTGTGACCTTCTCCGGGGCAGCGCCGAGCATCGACGACATCGCGGCGAAGTGGGGCGAGATCACTGACGTCTCATCCGCCAAGCTGGCCACCTTCGAGGTCGACGCGCTCTAGACACACGGCCGAGGTGCCGCCGCGGGCACGACGCGGCGGCACCGTCGAGCGCTACGCCTCATAGCCATCGGTGCCTGCGCGCGCCATCACGACCCGACCGATGACCGAGCGCGCCGACATCCTCAGCAAGCACTCGACCAGGGTCGCCACGTCGTCAGCCGGGATCATCGCCTCGGGAGCGATGCGACCACGCACCCACTCCGACATGTCGGTGTCGACGTAAGCGGGTGCGATCGAGGTAGCAGATATGCCGGTGCCCGACTCCTCGGCGTTCAACGTGTCCACCAGCGAAGCTATCGCGGCCTTCGATGCGCCGTACGCAGCCAGTTGGGCCTCGGCGTAGATGGCGGTGATCGACGAAAGCACGATGATCTTGGCCCCCTCGGACGGATGCCGAGCGACCGCCGAGCGCAGCAGCGGCAAGGCTTCCTGGATCAGGACGAACGGGCTCCGGAAGTTCACCGCGATGGTCTTGTCCAGTCGCTTCAGGGGGTAGTCGGCGATCGACCCCGCCGTACCCACGCCAGCATTGAGTATCAATGCCGACATGTCGCCGTATTCGTCGCGGTGTCGCTGGATCAGACCGACAGAAGCGTCCGGATCAGCCATGTCTACAGCGATGGAAAGTACTGCAGGCGAGCCTAATTCGCGCAGATCGTCGCGCACCGCCGCCAGGGCTTCTTCGTTGCGAGCGGTGATGGTAAGCGCCATGTTCCGCGCGGCCAGCCGCCGTGCGATTGCCAATCCGATCCCGCGAGAGGCGCCGGTGATGAGGGCAGAACGCGCAGGAGTGCGGTCGGCCATCACGCTCGACTCGCAGACGCCTCAAACGCGGCGTCGATCTTTCGGAACCGGCGCGCAATCGGCTCGCGGCACTCGTCGTGGGTGAACAAGTACAGTTCGTTCGATCCAATCGCGTCGACGACGATTTTCGCGACCTCGTCCGCCGACACGATGCGACCCGCGAACCCAGGGTCGTCGAAATCGACATCGGTTCCTGCGCTCGGACCGCCGAGACTTTCCGGTCGGTTGCGATGCGAGGCCTCGATGTTGGTGCCGACCTTCATCGGGCAGAGCACGCTGACCTTCACCAACGACTTGCGCAGCTCACGATGCAACGTCTCGGCGAGCGCCACGACACCGTATTTAGTGACCGAGTAAGGACCCAGTCCTTCATTCGTGACGACGCCCGCGAATGAAGCCGTGAAGAAGATGTGCGCATCCCGGTCGGCCCGCACGATCGATGGGAGAAACGCCTCGACACCGTGAATGGGACCCCAGAGATTGACACCGATCATCCACTCCCAGTCCTCGTGCGTCGCATCGACCAGCGGCCCCGTGGCTCCCACGCCGGCATTGAGAAACAAGATGTCGACCGGGCCGAAGCGCTGACTGGTGCGCGCTGCAAGGCTCTCGACGTCTGCACGCTTGGAGACATCAGTACGGACTAGCAATACTTCGGTGCCGGCGGGCAGTTCCGCTGCAGCGGAGTTCAAAGCCGCCTGTTCGATGTCGGCCAGCACGAGCTTGCAACCACGATCCGCCAGACTTCGTGCCGTCGCCAAACCGATCCCGCTGGCTCCGCCGGTAATGACGGCGACTTTGCCCCTCAGTGAATCACTCGAACCCATGTGCTGACACCGTCCTCTGCTGGCACCTTGCGTAAACGCTCCGCGATCCAGATCGAGAGACACGCATCGGGGAGATCGGTCGTGGCCGTACTTTCTATATCTGAATAGATTCTAGCTTAGACTGGTCCCATCGCGACAACGAATCCTCAGAAGCTAGCGTCTTAGACAATGACGCCTTCCATCTTGAGCTCGCCAAACGTGACGTCGTCGACCCCGATCTCGCGCAGGATGGCGTCGGTGTGTTCGGCGAATTGCGGCGCCCGCTTCGACGGAGCAGTCGAAATATCGAATTGAATCGGATTCGCCACCAGCTTGCGCGGAACACCCTGCGCGTCAACGACTTCGACGATCCCGCCGTTGGCGACCAGGTCGTCATCGTTGGCGAGGTCCCAACTGTCCTGCCACACCGCCCACGCGCCACTACATCCGCTGAGCCGACGCTCGCATTCGTCGAGAGGATATCGGCCGATCAAATTCGCGACGATCTCACATGCCGAGTGGATATTCTCGGCGATAGCATCGTGCGTGGCGAAGCGCTTGTCCGCGGCGGCTTCCGGGCTGCCCATGCACATGCAGAACTCCGACCAATAAGGCAACGGATCGAGCATTGCCAACTGAACGAACCGGCCGTCGCGCGTGCGGTAGCTCGCGACGAGCGGATTACCGGCCACGGGCGTGTCGAGTTCCACCTTTGGCAGGTGCCCGCCGCTCATCAGCGCCATGTTGACATCGAACTGCGTCGCCCATGCCCCGACGCCCAGCAGTGACACGTCGATCACCGACGGTTGTCCGGACACGCGACGTCGGTAGAGCGCGGCGGCCACGCCACCGGCGATAGCCAGCCCGCCGATGTTGTCGCCATACGCACCGCACGGCATGTACGTCGGCTCTCCGGCAAGGCACGACGTCGCCCCGTCTGCACTACCCCCTCTCGCCCAAAATGCGGTGGTGTCATAACCCGGCCGGTCCCTGCCGGGACCACGACCGCCGAATCCACTACCCACCGCATAGATGATGTCGGGATTGATGCTGCGCACGTCATCGACATCAATGCGCAACTTGGAGCGGACAACTGGCAGGTGGTTGGTCAGGATGACGTCGCTGCGCCGGAGCAGCGCCTCCAAGATCGGCCGCGCCAGCGGGGACGTCAGACCCAGCCCGATACTCCTCTTACCTCGATTGGGCGCCTCGATGTGTGGCGTGAACGGGCTCGATGGCTCTGACCACTCGCTGTGCGACGCCGTGAACAGGTTACGCTGGGCGTCGCCCGTCACCGGATTCTCGACCTTGATAACATCAGCGCCCCAGTCGGCGAGTATGGCCCCTGCTGACGGCACGAAGGTGAACTGCGCTACTTCCAGGACTCGCACACCCGCCAGGGGTTTATCCATGTCGACACCCTCTTGATCTCGATCGATTAGTCGCAGATGCGCGTCGCGACGTCAGGACGTCCGCTGCGAAGTCAAAGCCCGAGGTCACGCCCGATCAGGTCTTTCATGATCTCGGTCGTTCCCCCGAGGATCGTCTGGATGCGTACGTCTGCGTAGTCGTTAGCAACCCGGTACTCCCTCATGTAGCCGTAGCCGCCGTGGAGCTGCACGCAGCCGTCGACGACCTTCTTCGCAACTTCCGTGCACCACCATTTGGCCTTCGCCGCCTCGACCGCCGATAGGTCGTCATCGACGACCGCTGACAGGCATCTGTCGATGTACTGCTCGGAGACGTCTAGTTCGGTATCCATCTCGGCCAGTAAGAATCTGTTGTGCTGGAAGCTGCCGATCGATTGACCGAACGCCTTGCGATCCTTCGCATATTGCAGAGTCTGCCGCCAAGTTTCTCGGGCGCCGGCAATCGCGGAGATGGCGATCGACAGTCGCTCCGAGGGAAGGTTGTGCATCAGGTGGTAGAACCCGCGGCCTACCTCGCCCAGGACGTTCGCCATCGGCACGCGAACGCGCTCGAAATGGAGTTCGGCGGTGTCGTGTGTGTGCAGACCGAGCTTGTCGAGCTTTCGGCCACGGATGAAGCCCGGCATGTCACGCTCCACCACAAGGAGCGTGAACCCCCGGTGGCCAGCAGAGGGATCGGTCCGCGTCACGACGACGACGAGATCTGCGTTGATTCCTGATGAGATGAAGGTCTTCGACCCGTTCAGGACCCATTCGTCGCCGTCGCGCACCGCGGAGGTACGGATCCCGGCCAGATCACTACCCGCACCAGGCTCGGTCATAGCAATTGCGACGATGGTTTGTCCGCTGATGATTCCCGGCAACCAGCGCCTCTTCTGCTCGTCAGTCGTCAGCGACTTGAAATACGGCCCGACGACGTCGTTCTGAAGCGTGAGAGCGGGGACGCGGGTTCCGAACTTGGACAGCTCTTCATTGATCACCGCGTTGAAGCGGAAGTCGTCGCTGCCGCCGCCGCCGAATTCCTCGGGCATATTGAAACCGATCAGACCGTATTTGCCGGCTGCGATGAACGCCGATCGGTCAACGATCCGCAGCCTCTCCCATTCGTCGGCGTAAGGCGCGACCTCACGTTCGATGAAGTTCTTAGTAGTCGCACGGAGTTGCTCGTGCTCGGCATTGAAAATGAGGCGTCTCACCCGATACCCCTGCGCTTTCGTTAGCCACGCGCGGTGGCTGGCTGGCTGGCTGGCTGCCGATGGGATCTGCCTCAGCGGGATCCGCGATGCGGGTGTCGCGTGGTTCGTCGGCAATCCGCCAGATGCATTTTTGGTTTTCAGACAGATTATACTAACGAGTCGAATTTTCCTAGGCCCGCGGAGCCTCTCCAATCCGCCTTCCCGCGATGCAAACCACGACGACGTGCGGCATTGCGATGCTCATCCCGTTTCTCCGCAGACTGTCTCGACGGATCCGTGTTATCGCATAAGCGTGCGCCCATGGGCAGCAGTCACACGCGGGCCGCCTGGCGGGCCGCCACCCCCGCGACCTTTGGCTCGAAGATTGTGTCCGCACTCCCCTAAGTCAGCAAAGCCGCTGCCGACCGTCTACATTCGGCACCCGAGCCGGCCTGTTCCGCGGCGACAGGCGTCGCAGATCGGCGCAGAGAAAGCGCAGCGTCCCGAGGTAGATCACCAGCTCATCGTATTGCCGTTAGGGGCGGTCGAGCCCCAAACCGGCCAAGCCCTCACTCGAAGGCGAGCGCCGCCAGTCGCTGTCGAGGAGCCGCGGTTAGGGCGGTTCAATTCGGTGAGCAGGCCATCTTGTTTCCCGGCAATACGTTTCGTCGGGCATGCCCAGGATCGCACCGTTGGTGGCAGTGGCGCGACCAGTGCGCATCCTCTTGCCGAATCCCAAGTCTCCCGAATAACCCGCTTCGTTTCCTCCATCGATGCGCACTTCAGGTTGGCGTGCAGGAACCGTCGTGCCGGTCATCGGATGCCGTCGAAGCAACCGAACTGACTGTCAGATTCATGATTTGTTCGTCGCCTAGACGGTATGGAGGCTGACCTGAGGCCGAAGGCCTCGGGCTGCAATCGGACGTGGGTTGCCGATCGCGGGTGAACACTCGCTTCGGTAGAGCCACAGTTGCAGATCAGGAGGCCTCCGGTGAGTTTCAACGGTACGAGTGTCGGGTTGGATGTGCACGCACTTTCGGTGGTTGCACATGCTGTCGACGAGAAAACGGGTCAAGTCGAGCGGGCACGGTTGTGTCCAGATCACGGCGAGATTCTTGGGTGGCTGCGCCAGTTGCGTGGTCCGGTACGCGTGGCCTATGAAGCCGGCCCCACTGGGTTTGGGTTGGCTCGGGCACTGGCCGAGGCCCAGATCGAATGCACGGTCGCAGCGCCGTCAAAATTGATCCGCCCGTCTGGGGATCGGGTCAAGACCGATGCCCGCGATGCCGCGCATCTGACCCGGTTGCTGCGGCTGGGCGAGGTCAGCGCGGTCACCGTCCCAGAACGGGAGGTCGAAGCTGCCCGCGATCTGGTCCGTGCTCGTGAAGATGCCCGCGCTGATTTGATGCGGGTGCGTCATCGGCTTTCCAAACTGCTGCTGCGCCAGGGCCGGGTCTACTCGGGCGGACATGCCTGGAACGGCGTGCACGAGATTTGGTTGCGGCGGCAATGTTTCGACGACCCGCATACCGCGGCGGCCTTTGATCACCACTTCGATGCCGTTCTGAGCGCGACCGCGGCTCGAGACCGCCTCGACGAGCAGATCCTCGAGGTCGCGGCGTTGCCTCGGTATGCCGACATGGTGAACCGGCTGGGGTGTCTGCGCGGGATCTCGGCGTTAACCGGGCTGGCCTTAGCGGTTGAGATCGGTGACTGGGACCGCTTCACCGGCTCCTCGATCGGCGCCTACGTGGGCTTGGTCCCCAGCGAGTACTCCTCGGGAACCTCACGGGTGCAGGGATCGATCACCAAGGCCGGCAATGCCCACGTACGCAGACTGTTGATCGAGGCGGCCTGGCACCACCGCGCGGCCTACCGCAATCCTGGCCCCACAATGCGGGCCCGTTGGGCCAAGGTCACTCCTGCCCTCAAGGCACGCGGGCATGCCGGCAATCGCCGTCTGCATCAGCAGTGGTGCCGTTTCAACGAGCGCAAGAAGCCCCACGTGGTGGCCAACGTCGCCATCGCGCGTGAGTTAGCCGGCTGGTGCTGGTCGCTAGCGACGTTGGGCTAGAACCTCACCCGATGACTTGATCGGTATCGGCTTGGGTCACGGCGAGGTAAGCGAACCGACCTGCGTTACGGCTATGAGCAACAACGAGACTCAGAAACTCTCGGTGTGACGCCCGCCCCTAGAGAGCAGCCACCGTTCGCGCCGAACCATCGTCTTGCGGTACCCAACCCGCGCATATCAGTCTGACACCACCGTCGTTGACCAACGACCGCCGCAGACGCAGCTGACACCGATCAACGAAAGCCGCCCCGGCGCCAAACCGGGGCGGCTTTCACCTGCCTATTGACAAACCGTGCCTACATATCAGCTGTACTCGGCCATCAGGTTGGTCGCAGTCGGCTGATCGGGGGTCGCCCTTCGAGTGCGCTGTGGCGTCGTCGAGTGTTGTAGAGCTCGAGCCAGGGCGCAAGGGCGCAGGCCCGCTCGGCGTTGGAGCCGAAGACCTGGTGGTAGGCCCACTCGGTTTGCAGGGTGCGGTTGAACCTTTCCACCTTGCCGTGTTGCCATGGGCAGTGTGGCTTGATGAAGTTGTGTGTAGCTCCCAGTTGGGTGATAGCAGTGGCCACCTGGGTCGATCGGCGGTAACTGAAGTGGTTGTCGGTGAGCACTCGCTCGATACGCGAAATACCTTGTGCAGCAAAGTAGTCGGCAGCTCGGGTGAGAAAGCCCGCGCAGGTGGGCCCCTTCTCGTCGGGCAGGATCTCTGAGTACGCCGCCGGCGGCGCGCACATCCAGGCGCGCGCGGGGGTCGGTCGCGTCCACCAGGGCGAAAATGCGCTCCTCCTCGGTGATCACCGCGTCCACGGTGAACATCTCATGGCCCTCACGGTGATGCGCCTGCCGAGGCGCGCTGATGCGCACCCCGACCATGTCGACGATCTGCTCGATCAGCGTGCGCGCATCCCCGGGCGCGTCCACTGGCAGCAGCGCACCCACCCACTCCACCAGGTCCGCGCGCGTGCACGCGGCCTTGTCGATCTCGGCGACCAGGCGCGCCAACCGCGCCCGATCGGTCAACAGCCGCGGGGCCGCGCGCCGCTGGGCGCGCGCCGCCGCATGCGCTGCGCGGTCCAAGTGCAGACCCCGCGCATCAGCGCGCCACTGCGCTTTGAGCTCAGCCCACGACACTGATTCCGGCTTGGCGGACCGCGTCGCTTTCTGCGCGGCCGCCAACTGTTGCGCGCTCGGCGCCCCATCCACCAGCGCCAGGTTGTTGCGCGCCCACTCCCGCAACCGGCTGGAGCGCCGCGACCACGCCCGGATGCTCTCGTGTGGCACCGCGGCGATCTCGGCCATCCCGGTCAACGGGTCCACCGACGCCCACTCCACACCCAACTCGGCGTGCAACTCATGACGCAGCGTCGCCTGATACACGATGCCGGCAGCCTTGGCTTCGTGAAATAGCGACTTGGAATCCAGTGACACCAGCGCGCCGTCGGCGCGGGCCTGGCGGTTGGGCACAATCACGTGCGAGTGCAGATGCGGATCTCCACAGCGCGAGATTTCATGCTGATGGGCGATCGCCACCAAACCGGGCAACCGCTGCAAGTCCTTCCTGGCCGTGCGCGGGTTGTGCACGCGCGTGTATCCGGCATGTTGATGCAGATAAATCATGGCCGCGCTGATCGCACGCGAATGGGCGGCCTGCATCGCTTTTTCGCCGGCGTCGTCGGTCAAGGCGCGAAGCAGCGACACACTCTTGGGCGCGGCAAAGGTCAAATCGAACCCGTGCACACTGCCCTTCGTAAAAGCCCGGCCCGCTTCGCGGTTGGGTGCGATCCCCTCATCCAGCCAGCGCCCCACCACCTCAGGATCGGCGATACCTCCGTCGATTGCACGCCAGTCCAGCCCGACGAGCTCCACGGTGCGGGCGGCGTCCCCGGCGATCAACCAGGTCGGCGCCCGAGTGTCGCCTTCCGAGTAATACTCCCCCAGCCCCCCATTGGCACGCTGGTGATCGACGGTGGCGTGTTCGGCCCGCCGGGCGGTGTCGTTGTAATAGTTGATGCTCCAACGCGATAGCCGCGAGATCGTCAACACTGGCGACCACCTCACAGCCTCCGCGAGCGAAACCAGCTGTAGCGGCTGGGATCTGGGGCTGGGCACCGCGCAGCCCCAGATCAGTATCGCACCCTTGTGCCAATGTGCCAGAGGTATTTGGGGGTGCCATGAATGGAAGTCCTTGTAATGACGTTGATTTGGGATAAGTTGGGAAGAGACTTGGATTCGGGATGGTAATTTTGAGATGTTTCTAGTACGCGTTGGGAAGTGTTGGAGTGCAGAGGTGTTGGGCATGTTGCTACGACGGTGCCCGATTGGGCGCTCCACGCGGCCGTTCGGGTTGGAACAGGTGGAGCAACTGGATAATCCGGTCGGACAACCACTTTGCGTTATCGTGGGCCAGTCAGCCTGGGCGCGCGCCAGCTCGACGTTCGCGACCGGGTGGCCGAAAATTGCGCACAGAGGGGTGTGAATAGCGGCTTACAGTTACGGTATGCCGTTCACCGGTGAGCCGGCGTACAAAGTTCGCGAACCCGCCAACCTCAGCGAGCCACGATGACGAGCTCCACATCCAACGGCCGGGAGATGCTCACGGCCGGCCAAGTTCACGAGTTAACGGGCCTGCGGGTCTGGAGCCTCCACGACCCACCCCCGTCGAGCGGCGCGGTTGGGCGCGAGAAAGAGCAAATCGTTCAGCCAAGGCGTGACTTGGCATGACGGCCGCGCAACGCTCGTCATTACAGGGCGGTAACCCTATGTCCGACCGACTGACATTGCGACAAGCGTCTGAGTACCTCAATATCCCAGTCAACACACTGCGCTGGTATCGAACGTGCGGAAGCGGTCCACTGTCGTATTCCCTTGGCGGCAAGGTGTTCTACGACAGGACCGACCTTGACGCTTGGGTGGCCACCGAGAAGGCGGCGACAGCGAGGGGTGGGTGAGCCTAGTCCGCCATGCGAGCGGCCTGATCCATTGCCTTCGCCAGGTTGTCGAAGTCGTCCGGCAGCATGTGACTGTAAACGTTCATCGTCGTCATCGGTGATCTGTGTCCCAAAAGCTTCTGAACCGTCACCACAGACGCGCCAGCGCTCAATGCCAACGATCCAGCGGTGTGCCGCAGGGTCTTTGGGCTGATGCCGGTTAGGCATGCCTCATCGGCTGCCCGGTCGAAACGCCACCGAAACCAGTCCAGCGGTGTCGGGCCGCCATCGTGATGTGGGAACAGGTACTCGGACGGGTCGCGGTCCCAAGCCATTTTGGTCGCGGTCCAGCGTCCACACCCCGTCAGCGACGTCGGCGACGATCTTCATCGCCGCCCAGCAGCCTTGTCGGTGTAGGCCTGGGCTGCTTGGGCTTTGGCCTCCGCTGAGGCGCGTTCTTCTCGCAGCTGGGCAACCGTGTGCTCGAACCGGCGAGTGCCAGCCGCGCTCAACAGGGTTACACCGTCCTTGAGCAGCGGCCCGAATCCTCCGACCCGGCCTGTGTCCCGCTGCACTACCTGGAATGCCAAGCGGTTAGCTTGAACCGCGACTCCGTTGATGCCCGAGTACGCCGACTGGGAGCGCGCCGGCGCGCCGCCGCGTCATTTCTGGATTGCACCCCCTGGCGGGCCTCGACCAGCTTCTGGCCGGTCAGCACGCGCTGCGTTCTGACCACCATGTGCGCTCCCCATCAGCGCCGACGCGATCGAAGAAGCGATCTCCATTCCCGCAATGCCGAGGAGATCGTCGCTTTCGGGCTGTACGGGGTCGCGCTGTCTCGTGCCTCGGGCCCCCGACCTGATCCGCGGGTACGAAGAGGTAAAGCTGCAAAACCTCCGTCGCTATGCACGCTAGTCCCGCGCGCAATGCCGCCACTGCGAGCACCTGATTGACGGTCACGATCCCGGTACCGCCGATGCCGGCCAGAAATACGTTGTAATCACCTACGATCGGTGGATGTATGGGTTCGGGGACCTCTGGCGGAATCGGTAGCTCCGGAGCCGATTTGACCGTGGTCGACTCAGGGACTTCTACGGTGACAAACGACGGGCAGTTGCCGTCGAGGCACGTGTAGTCGGTGTTGCAGGTTGTCTGGTCGATCCGGGTCTTGCGACCCAGCTCCGTGTCGATCGGTTGTACGGAAAGACAATTGCTCTTTATTCCGCAATCGCCGCAACCTTCGCAAACCGCGTCGTTGATGAGCACACGGGTACGTCTAACCGGCAGCTTGCCGCGCTTGCGCTTGCGTCGCGCCTCGGCCGCGCAATGCTGGTCGTAGATCAGAACGGTGACGCCTTTGATTTCCCGAAGAACACGTTGGGCATCATCGAGGCGGTCGCGATCCCACAGCAGCACGCCTTTGGGCAGCGGGGCGCCTGTGTACTTTTCGGGTTGTTCTGCGCAAACGATGATTTTGGTGACACCTTCGGCGAGGAGTTTGTGGGTGAGCTCGGGAACAGCCAGTCCTGCCTCAACGCTTTGGGCTCCGGTCATCGCAACGACAGAGTTGTAGAGGATCTTGTACGTGATATTGACACCGGCAGCCACACAAGAAGCTGTTGGCGCGCAAGACGGCTCCCAAGGGTGCGGCCATATTCATCGCTGACTGCTTAGCTCGTGACAGTTACTTGCTCACCAATAACAAGGCGCTGGACACGGCCGGTGAGCTGCTCGGCGTGGACAGCGGCCAGGCCGTGGGCAAGCTGGTGGCCGATCTGCCCGCCAACGGCGACGGTCGCGCCCAGGTGATCATGCTGGCCCTGGTGCTGGGCGCGCTGGAATCGCGGACCCCCAAGGACGCCTGGCGCAACAGCGTCAGCGAATGGGGCCACCACATCGGCAGCGGCGAGTACCTGCGCTGGCTAGCGGAAAACGATTATCCACTGGCTCCCGTCGAGGAAATCGTGACCAAGGCCAAGGACGCTGAGCAGGTCTACGAGCAGCATTTGGCCGATGCGGTAAAGGAGTAGCACGACCGATAGGTGGGGTCAGGGCTGCGGTTCTGGCCCCACCTTTCGCGATTGCCCAACCGTTACTGGCCCGTCGCCGTCGTCACGCCTCCGATTCTTCGGCTTGGGGCAAATATGTTGTGCCTCCTGGTCATTCGATTGTGACCGGCCAGACCGCTACCTGCAAGGCGCCGGCCTCCGCGCTGCTGCGGGCCGGTGGGCTCGTGACCTTACCCCCGCACCGCTCGCTGACGCTCACTGGGAAAACTTCACGCCTGGGCCTTGCACTCCGCGGCCCATTGGCCGGTCCACATCGTGCATGCCAAAAGGCAAAAATAATGGCGGCAATGACAGGAAAGAGAGGCTGATGGCTGGCCGGACGCAATTTATTACCCAGGCCCGGTTGCGCATGGTGAATGCGCAGCAAGAGTGAATGTAAGAGCATGACCTTATTGTTCTTCCGCAACGATTACCGCGAGATCGCGTGGGGTGCGAATCACCATGAATCATCGAGTAGTGCCGGCTCACCATTGACCGGCCGCATCGGGGCATCCGCCGCGTCAATAACGCTGGTAGCACGCCGGTGAAGGAGCATGGAGACACCACGAGACAGGGCGGATGGAGACGAGCGAATACCTCTGGGCAATCGCAGCCAAGAACTGTCCAAAATTGTTCGCAATTCCTTTCTTCCGACTATGGCATAAGGCTAATCACCGCAGTAATATTTAATTACCAGACGCAGCAACCACCATTTGCGAAGGAGGCTACTAATGTCCCCGATCACGGTTTATGCAAGGCCGGCCTGCGTGCAGTGCAACGCGACTGTCAAAGCATTCGATAAAGCGGGCATCTCCTACGAGAAAATTGATGTCAACGAGAATCCCGAAGCCCGCGACTATGTGCTCAGTTTGGGCTATCTGGCCCTCCCAGTGGTGTATGTCTCCCCCACAGTGCATTGGGCGGGTTTCCGTCCCGATCGCGTGGCCGACCTCGCCGCCTAAGCCCCAACCCGCGACCCGAAAGACTCACCCCCATGTACACCGACGCCGCGCTCGGGCAAGCAGTCGAAGAGATCGCCGAACTGGACCGAATCGAGCGAATCGGTGAAACCCGAAGCCATCTGCTCGCCCACATCTCCGCCGCCGTCAAAGCCCTGCAAAACGCCACCCACACTCTTGAGCAGTTGCGCAGCAACAGCGTCTACGACGTCGAGTTCGCGGACGGCCGCGACGGACGCGATGTCGCCACCTTCCTCGACGACAGCATCCGCAACACCCGCGCCGCTTATGCCGTGGTGCACACATGACCGGGTCACGACTCTTGAATTGCGCGATTTGACCGGGCACCAAATGGCTCGGATCGGCAGGGGCGGTCACCGGTGTTCCCGGGGGCGGCAACTCCACGTGGGCCTGCTTCCACCCATCGCTGACCGTCGCCCCGTTGAGCACCGCCCGCACCGCGGCAGCGTGTTGGGCCGTGGTCGCTGTCACCGGAGAGCCATCGGGCATCTGTACCACCCGGCTCGGGTCAGCGCCTACGCTGGCCGGCACAGCAGCCGGCGGGGCCGGCTGTGTGCCCGGCTGCGGCTGCGGTTGAGTCGTACCCGCCGGCTGCGTCGGCGCGTTCTTATCGCCGACGCCGTCCTTGCCGGCTGACGCGGCGCTGTTCTTGGCGCCATCGCCATCACCCATGCCGTGCGACCCGTCTTCGAAATCGTCGGACTTGCCGTGGTCGTGGCCGTCGCCGTCTTTAAATCCGTCACCCCCGCCCTGGCCGGCCAAACCACTCGCCAGTGGGCCCAACGCGCCCAGCGCGTCCATCGGCAAGGATCCTGCAGCGCCACCCAGCGCGCCAGGAATCGACCCTAGCCCCGCCATCGCCGGGCCCAACATCGACAGCGGATCGCCCAGGCCCGCCCCGCCAAGCCCGCTCAGCCCGGCCAGCGGATCAGTCAGCCCGCCCGGACCGGCACCTGTGGTGGTTCCCCCCGCCCCGCCGTCACCACCGCCACTGCCGCCGCCATCACCGCTGGTGTCAACACCGCCCCCATCACCACCCGCGGCGATGCCTGCGTTGCCCCGGTCCTTCGAATGGCCTCCGCCGGCGCTGTCGCGGTACTCATCACCGAGCGCGGCAAGCAGCTCAGCCTGCTTCTTACTCTCCACTTTGGAGCTGTCCAGCAGTTGTTGAATTTGGGCGAGCTGACCGTCCAAGAACTGGTTAAACAGCCCCATCGCATGCGGATCATTGGCCATTTGCGGGTCAGACGTCAGCGCGCGGCGCGCCGTCTCGATGCTGCCGATGATCGCGCCGATTTTGGAACGAGTGTCGTCGTTGGCGGCGAAAATTTGTTTGAGCAAGCCGGCCAGCTTGTCATCGGTCTGGGTGAGCGCGCCGCTGGCCTGCTGATAAGTAGTTCCGGCGTGATCGACGCCCCGCTGTAACCCGCTGGGGCCGTTCGGCACCGGCAGAGCCGGCCCCCACGGCGGCGCCCCGGCCGGCGGCGCTGGCAGCACCTGCCGGGGCGGCCCATCAAACTCATCGCCACCCTCACCGTCGTCATCACCGCCGAAGATCCCCGTCAGGTCGTCGAACAGGTCATCCAAGACGTCGAATAAGCCCATGGCGCGCCCGAATCCCCTCTACACGCAGGTCGCTGCGCAAAACGCTACCGCCGCCTGCTGGCGCTATGCGACGGTCGCGCCCAACCGATTTCGACCCATGCTGCTCCTACGAGGTCCTCACCGCCCGCCAGGGACGGGCACACCCAGCACAATCGGCGCCGCGTCGCGGATTTTGCCCACATTGTCGTGGTGCAACTCGATCTCCGGCTGAGCACCAATGGCACGAAGCGACATCGGCGGGCGGCATTCGTACAGATAACACAAAGCGTGCGCGATCTTTGTCGTCGACACGTTCCGGCAATAACCATCCTCGTGCATCTGGGCCGCCGCCGCGCGCCATTTGTCCATCCTGTCCACCGCCAGCTCCAGCGCACGGTCGCACAACTGCGAGGTGGCGTCGGGCGGCGGCGTGGGATTGAACCGCCACAAGATGGCGGCGATATGGGTCGTCGCGAGTAAGGCCCCGGGTGGAACACAGGCAAGCCCCGCCGACCCCCACCTCATCCATAACACCATGTGCCCGGTGGACAGCCACGCATGCAAAGCATTACCGCCAACACTCACCAAAGCCGCGGAGCTAAGGACACCCCACAGGAAAACCCGGTTCCAGAACTGATCCAGATACGGCGCCAGTGACACAATTCCCAGCGTCGCCAGGACGATCGTCCCGTCAATAATCAACGGCCACAGCCACGACGGCCAGCCGGGCCAGGCCGCCATCGCCGCCAACTCACGCAAGGACGTAAACGACAGCACAAAGCTGACCGTGGCGATCCCTATCGTCAACCACCCAGCAGCACGGCGACTTCGGCGAACAAGGTGTAACGTGCGGAGCTCATCGTCGCTCTGGTCTGCTTCCCTCGAAAGCCGCGGCTTCATCGCCGGCCGCCCGCGACGACGCGAGTTGGCCTGCATATGGCCGCTGGGCCCGGCCGCCGGTGGCAGGTCGTCCATCGGCTGAGGCTCGACGCCGGTTTGTGCTGCTACCCCGGCACCGTTTCGACTGGTGTCAAGCGTGGTCACTGCGAGATTTCCTTCGCATAAGACGGACGGGCGGAACGGGCGGTCACCATGGGAGAGGCCAGAAAAGCGGCGTTCACTCTTCCGTTGGGCCTGCAGTGGTTGGGCTTACAGCTGAAACATACAGCCGGCGGCGGCGTTACGCGTCGCTCGGCGGCTGCGGATTGTCAATCCGACGCGCAATACCTTGTGACACCGTGCCGCTCGGCGGGTTCGACCTGGGGCCTCCAATACATCGCCGCAGCTATTCCGTACCGACGCCGACATTCAGGCCGATGGACTGGCAGGCGGCACACACCGACCGACACTCCTGAAGCTGATCCAGCACCATCTTCACCGCGCACTCACCCTGCTCGACCGGGTAATGCTTGGCCATAGTCGCCATCCATCACACAGAAGGAAGCGGCACCAAACCCAGTGCTTCTCTCACCGTCTTCCGACCTTGATCACTCCGGCCATGGCCACGCGACGGTAGAGACGCATCAGTTTGGGGCGCGATCGGCCTCGCGTAGCGGATTTCTCTCAAGGTAACGCTCGACCGGGAATTAGCGGGAACTACTGCTTTGCAGCAACTTTGGTTCGTGCTGCGCACATCGATATGCGTGGCGAAGAACTTTCCGTCGACCGTCGCCTGAGCTCTTGAGCCTTCGTACAGTGGGACAATGAGCAGCTCTAGTAGTAAGCATGACCCAGTTGGCTCGGTCATTCCGACCACGCGCACACCACCGCTGACTGTCAACGACGTCATCGATGCCGTACGACTCAACCGAGCTTCGGAGTCGTCCCCGAAGGCGCGAACTCGAAAACCGTTGCCCGACCAACGCGAGGGAGATCGGCTGCACATCCGACCGCGATCGCGATCGTGTGCTGCTCCACCGAGTCGATCCCGGGTACCGCAACGCACCGCCTCGGGACGAACTCATCATACATGCTGTCGCCCAACACATCTCCCGGAAATCCGAATACTACGGGGTGCTTTTGGCTGCCGCGCCATCAGGCCGCCAACAGATTTCGGCAACCGGACAAGAAGGGCATCAACCATGACAATAGCGATGGACGAGGAGTTAACTGCGGGTGAGGTGTCACGCATGACGGGCATCCCGGTCTCGACGCTGCATGACTGGGCGGCGAAACGAGAGCGAGGAATAGAGTCGCCCGGACCGCATCACTGCAAATTGTCATCCCGGCATCGGCGCTGGATGCGCGCTGATGTGGTGAAATAGCTTGCCGCATCGAGGTTTTAAACGGTGACGGTTCGCAGGCCAGAAGCCAAGTCCGGCACGCGAGGGGGCTTGCACTCAGATGTCCGCGCGGCGTTGGATCGAGGGGGATACAACCGGCCGTCACGCAACCGGTTGTTCAAGGTCAGCATGGCCGTGAAGCGATGTCTCCGGCGGGAACTGGCAAGATGGGGCGCCAGCCCCCAACCCGACGAGATGCGGAGAAAATTGTGCACAGGGGGCTGTGGATGGCTGCTTGGAATAGGAATAGGGCCCTCGACGGAGGACCGGACAAGTTGCTTGGCCCGCCTACCTTAGTGAGCAACGATGACGCATAACGGTTTTAACGGCCGCGAGATGCTGACGGCTGACCAAGTTCACGACTTAACGGGCGTGCCCGTCTCGACCCCCCACGACCCACCTCTGTCGAGCGACGCGGTCCGGCGGGAGGAAGAGCAATTTGATGAGCCAAGGCGTGACTTGGCATGACGGCCGCGCAACGTTCGTCATTACAGGGTGGTAGCCCTATGTCCGACCGACTCACATTGCGACAAGCGTCTGAATACCTCAATATCCCGATCAACACGCTCCGGTGGTATCGCACTTGCGGAACCGGTCCACGGTCGTATTCCCTTGGCGGCAAGGTGTTCTACGACAGGGCCGACCTTAACGCTTGGGTGGCCACCGAGAAGGCCGCGACAGCGAGGGGTGGGTGAAGCTAGTCCGCCACGCGAGCGGCCTGATTCATCGCCTTCGCCAGGTTGTCGAAGTCATCCGGGAGCATGTGGCTGTAGACGTTCATCGTCGTCATCGGTGACCTGTGTCCCAACAGCTTCTGTACCGTTACCACAGATGCGCCAGCCCCCAATGCCAAGGATCCGGCGGTGTGCCGCAGCGTTTTTGGGCTGATGCCCGTCAGGCACACTTGGTCGGCGGCCTTGTCGAAACGCCACCGAAACCAATCCAGCGGTATCGGCCCGCCATCGTGGTGAGGGAATAGGTACTCACACGGGTCGCGGTCGGCGATAACCTCGGCCAATACGTCAGCCAAGAACTCGGTCAGGATGGGCACGATGCGGTCCTGGTGCGTCTTGGTGTCGTCTTCCACGTGCCCGTCACCCGTGACATAGGTGACCGATCGAGACACCCGGATGCGGCGCCGCGTCAGGTCCACATCCCCCACCCGGGTGGCGGCCAGTTCCCCGTAGCGCATGCCGCCGTAGGCCAAGACATACACCATCGCGCGGATCTCGGCGCGGGCCTCGGCGAGCCGGCGTACTTGGTCGTGGCTCAGCGCCACATCCTCGCGTGAGGCCTTGCGGGGTTGCTCCACACCCTCGGCGGGGTTGACGCCGATGTAGTGCTTACGCACGGCATAGGTGAGCACCTGATCCACCACCTGGAACGATTGAATAACTCGCGCAGCCGAAAGGCCTCCGTGCGTGTCGTCCTCGGTGCTCTTAGCAGGACGCTGACGGGCGGCAGGATCGGTAGCCAGCCACCACACCCAAGCCTGGATCGCGTCGTGATCGATGTCCTTGAGCTTGATCTGACCCCATTTCGGCAACACCACGACGTCCAGCAACCGCCGATAACCCACCAGCGTCTTGGGCTTCAACCGGTTGAGCGCCGACCGATTCTGTGCCTTGACCGTGAACCATTCTTCGGCCACCACGCTAAAGCTGACCGACGCCCGCTTCGGGTCGGCGTACGTGCCGGTGGTGAGCGCCGTCGTCACGGTGCCGATGTGGTTCTGTGCCTCGGCCTTGCGGTCGAATGCCTTGCTCCGCTCATTTCCGCCGTGGTCGACCCACCGGGCCATCCACCGCTTGCCCTGGCCGTGCCGCGCGGTGGTGACCTGTGTGCCAGCTGTCCCGTGCTTGGAGTTCATACACCAGCTGCCTGGGCTGGGGTCGTCGGCGGGATACGGCACGCGCTCACCGCGCCGTGGCGGACGGTGCCAGCGATCTTCTATGCCTGCGCGCGCGCTACGCCTCACCAGGCCAACGATACCGTCCTGCGGACTGTGTGCGGACTGGACAAATTCAGCAAACTATAACGATTGACTAGATATACCATCTGAGCTGGGATTTATGTGTGGGGCGGGCGGGGCTCGAACCCGCGACCAACGGATTATGAGTCCGTATCAAAGCAGCCCAGCAACCAATTCTGTTGGCAGAATGATTATTTCGATGATTCAATCTATCGGCTTGAATACCTTATGATTCAACATCATTCGTCGACTAT
Organism: Mycobacterium paraseoulense; assembly: GCF_010731655.1. NCBI lineage: Bacteria > Bacillati > Actinomycetota > Actinomycetes > Mycobacteriales > Mycobacteriaceae > Mycobacterium > Mycobacterium paraseoulense. Next base: position 2,032,336 of record NZ_AP022619.1, read on the forward strand.
TGCCATTAGAAACCCTTGCTAGACAGCAAACTCGCTGGTCAGAGCGCCCACCTGCGGCGTTGCTGCCGGGTGCTGCTCCGGTGCTGCCAGTTGCCGCCGATCAGCGCGTTTGCTGATTCGTTTAGCCCTGGCGAATACCGTCGGGGCTGAAACCGACTCAAAGGATGCGTGCCGCTAAACCGGCAAGACCGTGCTGAACGCTACGATTAAGCGCCGTGGACGTGACGGCTTCTCAAGTAGGGGCGGAGCAAGCACGGCGAGGCATCGTCGCTTACATCAAAGCTACCGGCGCGGTTAAGACATTTAATAGCTTTGGCAGAGTTAGCAAGTGGACGCTGACTATCATGTTTTTCGCGGGCTGGGTTCTGCTCGGATGTTTAGTGGCTGAGGATTTAAGTAGTTCCAAATGGTGGCATAGCCTTTCATATATACCAAACATCGCAGCGGGACTCACCGGCTTTCTGATCGGCGCCCCAGTTGCCGCGGTCCTACTGGCGAGCTTCACGATCGAACGCGAAGAGCGAACCGTGCTTGAGCGAGTCAATAGATTGTCGACGCTAGCATGGGATTCATTCCGCGACCTAGTTAAAGCTTTTGCCACTTTCGAAAGATACGAAATCATTGTCGAGCAAGCACGCGATATCAAAAAGCGGTATGACGAGGCTTCTGCCGCTATAGACCAGTGTATTGCGCATGCACGCGAGGCAGCAGGAAACCCGGAGCATAAAAACGCCGTCAATCTAGACAATCAAGTCGAACATTTGAAACGCATCGAAGGGTACTTCAGAACCGCAGTTAACGCAGTCACCAATACGTTCAACTTCCAGACGGAAGACGAGTGGGCACAAATAACGGGATCTTGGCGCGTGCTAGACCAATACGTTCGCCTGCAACGCCTGGAACAAGGTCTCGAATGGTTCGATAAGACGCCCGATTCGGGACTGCGAAAGTGGATGAGCCGCCAAGGCAATCCACTGCAAGAGCTTCTAGACTCGGTAGAAATACGACGCTACACGCCAAATACTTCGCTCAATGTCGACACTATGAGAAACGCGCTCGATACGTTAGCGACCTATAGCAGGATGGACCCTACTGCCCTGGGGCAATACCTGCTGGACACGGGTAATATCTTTACGCCTGATCGCTCCAGCGCTTACCACATCAAGCGGGATGCGGCCCAACTGTTCATTTTGGATCTGCAACGCTACATCGGTCTTGTTGAGCGGATGTACTGGCCACGCGCGCAAACGGCGCCAAAATACGAAAGTATCGAGCGGGAACCGACTAACGTTGAGTGGCTTGGATTACTGCAAACACCCGAGGGCCAGAAGCAACTCAAGCGCCAAATAGAGCGATTAATGGCCAAGGACGAACCTAAGAGCGAGCGGACGAAAGCGATCTTAAGGCGAGTACTATGGGGTGTTTCGAGTGAACAGTGATTCTTTAGGAATGCGTCACACTACTGCCGATTTAGCAACATAACGTTGGACTGCTAGACCGATCGGTTGGCTGCAACCGGATTGAACAAGTTAGCCCATGAAGACACTTTTCCCGAAGCTCCAACGTAACGCACTCGCCAAACCATATACATACTGTTGCTCAAGAGAATCATTGTGCTGTCTTCTAATCCATGACGGGTGCGGCATAAAAAGAAAATGCAGTCCTCTTGTCTTAGGAGCTGAAAACGGCTGCCACAACAGCGGCTCGGTGTCACCGTAGTGCGAAAGCAAGGTAGTTCTTGCGTCCTTGCCTAAGCCGATCACAAGTCTTGGCTCGACAATATCTATTTCAGAGAACAGGTAACCTTTGCAGTTGTCGATCCATATGGGTAGCGATTCGTGATTCTTCGACGGGTGACAGTGAACCACGTTGGTGATGAACACATCAGGCTTGTCTAAACCAGCGAGTTGTAGGCTCGCATCAATCAGACGGCCACTGCCGCCAGTAAACGGAACTTTGGTGTCCATGCACTTCTCGCACAAGCTTTGACCCACGATCACCACCGGCGAACGAATAGACCCGAAACCCGGCGCGGCTTCAGTCACACCCGGTTCGTTCATGCCATCGCACTTGTGGCACTGCTCAATGGTTATGGCAAGCTCTCTACGGCGCTGGTGTTTGTTCATCGCTGCTTAGCCGTTGCGTTGAAGCGGGACAACCTTGTTTTCAGCGGCTTTGGCGACCGGACGGGCCAACGGCGCGGCTTTGCCACCTTCAGAGCTAGAAATGTAATCGCCATACACGTCCAACGTCAGGGTAAAAGTGCTGTGACCCAACCATTTCGACACCTGCATGTAGTGCTCACCGTTCGACAAGCTCATCACTGCAAAGCTGTGCCGCAGGTCGTGCCAACGCGAAGCCGGTAATTTCAGAGATTGCAGGGCAGGTGCTAAATACCGCTTATAGACGTTGGAGCAATCGATCGGCTGCGAGTAGTCATACCGTGCCGCCTTGTCGCGAGTATCCACGCCAGCAGCCAACGCGGCGCGCATCGAATGACGGCCAGGAAACAGTGGAGCTTTTGGGTCAGCTGCATTCGGGTGGGTATCAGCTAGGTAGGTGCGCAGGTCATCTGCTAGCCAGCCATCCAACGGCACTGTACGAACGGACTTGGCAGACTTTGGCGTGTCAGTGATCCATGCACCCGCCCGCTTGCTTTTGGTGCGCTCGACACGAACCGCGCCAGCCGTGCCAGGGTGCATTGATAGCGTCAAATCGCCCACTTGCAGTCCTGCAAGCTCAGCAGCGCGCACGCCGGTATAGGCCGCGAAGACTACCGCCAGCGCGTAGACCGGCGAACATTGAACGCGAGTGATCCAATCGGCTGCTTGTGCGATCTGCTCACCAGAAAGCGGCCTAGCAACAAAGCGCCCCGGTTCGTCCGCTTGGCTATCGCAGGGGCGGGTGGGGTGAAGCTTGGCGCTAGAGCCGCGAGCTTTCACGATAGCAGCGGGGTTAGCGGCTATAGCACCGTTTTCAACGGCTGTATCCAGGATGCGGCGCAGGACACCTAGCACCTGAGCAGCAGTTTTCGGGTTGCGTTGATACTTGCGACCTATAGCGTTGGTGCTCAGAAGCTCCGCACGTAGTCGTTTGACGTCAGCAACACGGATCGATCCAACAGGCCGACTGCCTAAGTCATCTTGAATATGCACCCGGTACAACCCGATGTAGCCGTCTAGGGTGCGGTTCGAAATGATGCCGCGCAATGATCCGAAATAATCGCGAGCATATGCGCCAAGTGTTCTGGTAGCGGCTACACGGGCTTCACTTGGAGACTGGCCGATCTCAGCAGCGGTTTCAATCGCCACCTTTCGGCGTTCTGCGGCCTTGTAGTCGGCGCACGTCTCGGCACGTTGGACGTACTTGCCGACGATCGGCGCTCCGTAGTCATCGCGCGCGTTCTCGCGCCAGCAGACCTTGTAGCGCCCGTTGGGCAACTCCCGTATGTAGGCCATTACTTCGACCCTTTCGATTGCTCGTCTGGCTTGCGCGCCATCAACAAAGCCATCAGCAACCCCAACGGCCCTAGAACAAACAGCGTGACTAAGAAGTAGCCCCAAAATGTGTGACCTTTGTTGTTGGCAATCAAGCCGGTGACCAGGGCCAGAGTCAGCCAGAACAGGGCGATTAACGAGGCTTCTGTTCCAGTCACTTCGATCCCTTCGACTCTAGAACCCGTTGAACAGTGCTGGGCTGCCACGCTTTACCGCCACGAGCCGTAGGCACGCCGTCTGCGGTCAGATCGCGAGCGATACCGCGAATTGACTTGCCCTGTTTTCGCTCTGAAACAATGCGTGCAATCACGTTTTGCGGCAGCTCAACCGGCCGGCCAAGCGCCACACCTTGAGACCGTTTGATAGCCAGCGCCTCTCGCGTGCGCTCGGCGATTCGGTCACGTTCAAACTGAGAGAAGCTGGCGAACATGGACAATTGAAGCTTGCCCGCTGCCGTGGACGTATCGATGTCAATATCGCCGAAGATGATTGCCCACCCATGCTTTTCAGCGGTCCTGTCAAGCTGCAGAGCAACGATGGTGTTGCGAGCTAGCCGGTCCAACTTGCTGACAACCAATCGGTCAGCTTCCTTGTCGCTCAACATCACCAGGGCCTTGAGTAGCGCTGGCCTGTCGATGATTTCAAGTGACCCGCTCACGTTCTCGTCCACGAATTCGCCCACAATCTCTAAGCCGCGTTGCTTGGCTATGGAATCGATTGCGGCCCTTTGTGCTTCAAGCCCAACGCTCTGCTCATCTGTGCTCACTCTTAGATACGCAACGGCTCTATTGCCCTCGCGGATACCTGGCGCAGTCAAAATGACCTCCAACCACTTGCCTGGGCGTACGCTATTCGTTCGTTTAGCGTACACGGGAGAGGCCCTGACGTGTACGTATTCGGCATACTCGCAGGTCACCGACTTGACCGCCCTGGCGGTAGCTCGCGCAGTGCACCGATAGCCGCGTTGGTCGCATTGGCCAGCACAATGGCATCATCGCCCACAACTATCGGCCCCCATTTGGCCCCTGGCGGGCGTTCGCGGCGTTGCTGGTGTGATGGCCTAGGGATAGGGCCATCGTCGCCCACCGTTGGCGCTGGGCCGCCATGCGGCGTTTTGTCAGATTGAATGCCGTATTCATTCTGTGAATATGAATCCTGCTGGTAATCACCGTAATTCGGCTGCCGGTACTCAACACCGCTGTTGGGAGAGGCAGGTGCGGGTGTGTAGTTGGATTGTGGCTCACTCACATTCGGGTCCGAATCTTCGATGCCTCTCGCGCGACGCGATTCGGCTCTTGTGCCGGTTGCGATGTCATCGAAGATTTCCTCAAAGCCTGATTGCTGACCCGCAGACAGCACAACGGTTTCCGGTGCCTTCAAACCCGCGCGATCTAACGCGCTATTCGTGGCAGCCAACTGAACGTTCTCGCTCTGCGCGTCAGTTGCCAATCCCAGCAGGTGTTTTGCCATCCTATCGGCGGCGTTCTCTAAACGAGCACGTGCGGCCATCTTGACATGTTTTGCAGCTCCACCGTGGAAGCGGCAAACGGTGCTGCCGGTGATAGCAGCGTTCTTACACTGCTCACCAGTCTTCTTGTGTGCTTTGCACCGTCGTTCTGGCACAGGACCATACGGCCAGTCTCGTTGTGGCTCGATAGGTTCACTGCTTTGATAGGTCGTCGCATGCACCACGACAGGCAACCGATCTCCGCTCGACTCCTCAACCGAAACAACCTCGACATCAATAGCGTTGGCGCCTAATATTTGAGCAATTTCACTGTCGGTCAATCCAAACGATTTCAATACATCTTCATTCAACTCGTCATCTTCTAGCGTTGCCTTCAAATCGGCCAGTGCTCTCGCCCGCTTTCGTGATGCCTTCTGCGCGTCTGTCAACCTAGTCATTTCCCTGCCCTTCCAATTGAATCCGATAACGTCGAACCTCAGTATCAGTCGAACAGTGTGCGGTGCGTTCTAGTGACCGTCGCCGATCATCGAACCTGTGTCTGTGTATTCCTCGGCAATACGGGCATTTAATACTCACCAGAACGCCACCCGGTTCGTTGGCCGCCACAACCGTTAACACCGATACGTATGGACTCGGTTGCGCCACTGAGTTATTCACTGCATCGGTAAGCCTTCATTCAACCTTGCTGTCTTGCACTGTGACGATTCGTCTTCGATCGGCCTTGTACGTTTGTACGCCCCTTAGTAAGTGGGGCGCGTACAAGTACCGCGTACAAGCCCGTACGAGCTGCGTACAAGCTCCTGACCAGCGCAGATATCGCGCCGGACGCCCGAGCGTACAAGCCCGTACAAGCCCGCGTACGAGACCCCGCGTACAAGCCCGCGTACGAGCGAATTGAACCGTCCATCAATCACCGTCTAGCGCGACGATCTTAGCTTCAATACTGGCAAGTTCTTGGACGGCCTCCTGTTTCTTGCGTTTGGCTGCGTCTTTGGCGACATCTTCACCAGATGGCACGATTCGCCATATCTTGCAGGGGTTTCCACCACGGCGCCCCTCGATGCGTTCATACGGGCTGCCCTCTTTGATCCACTTGTTGAGTTGGCGGTTGATCTTTTGCCTGTTTGCCTCGTAGGCGGCGTCTTTGGGCTGCGTTTTGAACGCCGCCCATACAAGTTCGGCATCCGTTTGACCGCCAAGACCAGCGTTCACCAACGCACCGACCGTGACATCACGCCAGTTTGGTGCCGACTTGCTGGTCCCGCTTAAAGAGTCATCGCGGTATTCGATCGGCCGAAATGGGTTGCCATACGGCGCTTTGAGCTGGGTTAGTTCACGTAGCGAATCAGAGATGTCACTAGCCCAGATATTGCAGACTGACCCCATACCGGCTGTGAGAAACCGCGAACCGAAAACGTCGGCCAACTGGCGAGGTTTGGCGTTTTGCTGCGTGGCCTTGCGGTTGTGGTGACAACACCCAAACTCTACGCCCTGTTCGATGATGTGTTGCATGGCTTCGTTAAACGCCGCCCCGGCGTCATTATCATTGGGATTGGACACCATGTCCTTGACGCTGTCTACAACGACCAGGCCGACATCGTCTCCGCCGAGATCTAGACACCATTGGGCGAACAGCCGCGGGTCATCATCGCATTGAAACGGAACCGAACCGCGCCAAAATCGCAGCCGAAGCTTCAACAACTCGCGTGCGGCCGGATCGCTGGTATCAACCATGCGCAAGACCGATTCTTGAATCTGTGCAGGGCGGTCCATCGCTAGATAGATGGTCACACGATCATCTGGTGTCACAGGAAACCCGAGGACGTCGCTATCAAGTAGACCACTGCGGGCCAACGCAATCTGTTGCATAAGGGTCGACTTGCCAGTCCCGTCGCTACCAAAGAGCATGAAGCCCTGCTCCTTTGGCCAGGGCACCACGGTCCCTTTGCCCCAGATTGGTTCGCCCACCTGTCTAGACTCCAAGAACGTCAGGCCATCAAAGAGCTTGTCTTCTGCTGTGGCCAGGAGCTTTTGAGCTTCAACGTTCTTGACAACCTGATTCGCCTGCCGCTCTAAGAGCCTTCTGGCGACTAGCTTGTCTAGGTCGCCGTTGGACTCAGTCAATTCGCCATCTGGACAGTCAAGCCATGCGTAGTCGTCAGAATCGCCGTTTCCGTTGATGGCCCAGACATTCGGCTCGACCTGCGTCAGCGCAATGCCGTTGCGAGCCTGCGGGTTTGGAGCTAGCATTGTCGTATCCCTTTGAGGTTATGACGGCCTGATCCGGCCTTAACCCTGGCGAGTGCCCCCGGTCTGCCCAGCCGGGGGTTTCGTTCTCTCTATTCGCGAGCGTGTTCCTCGATGAAGCTTTGAACCGTCACGGTGACGTTATGAGGTCTGCTCACGGTAGGGCCAGCTTTGTCGAATATCGCCGTGAGTCAGAGCCTTTGGCGCGGTCACTGCGCAGCTTCAAGAGGTCCAAATCTGTTGCCTGGGCGATGTCTGCGGCCCATACGCATAGCCTAGAAAACTCAGCCGGGGATCGATCCCATCGCTGGCGCAGTGTGGCAACTACTTTGGCCGCCGGCACGTAGCCGATCCGTGCTTCGCAAAAACCGACCTTGAGAGCTTCACGCATGGCGTCGTGCGGCGACTGGTTACGCAGCAACTTTTTGTGCAGCATCACCATGGCCTCTAGTTTGTGGGGCCGTTGGTTGTCGGACCACGTTTCGAGCACTGCAGTCAAGCTCATCCCCACGGCCCCTGCCTCTTGGCTCAGCGTGAGGAACGCTCTAGCTTCATTCGTGAGATTTGGGACGGGTCCTGTCGTCAGCCAACGGTATTGGCCGTCCTTGGTGTGCGATGTCGGCGCGGCGATGATGACCGTATTGCCGGAACGGACATCGCCGACCACCTGGCCGTTTTGGTTACGCAGCTTGCCAGAGACAAATTTCTCGCTGGTCGCAAAGACACGGTGCCCGCGCACCGAACCACCAAGTCGGCTTAGCTGTATGGCGCCTTCATCCAGCGGTTTTAGGTCATCGGTCAAAATATCGACGTCCAGATCAGCAGCGATCGCACCCGAGCGGCCCATGTGCAACGCGATTCCAGCGTTAGGGTGTTTGGCCCAAAATCGTCCGATCTTGGCAAGATCGCGTGTTGTCCAGCGCGGCCAACCTTTGCCCAGATATGAACCGGGGTTGCGGTAATCCGTTGGTTTGGTTGGCGCGATGTACCAACCCGCAGCCGCATAGGCAGGGGCGGCTTGGGCAGGGGTTAGCCCATTAACGTCGGGAATACAGAGCATTACCAACCGCCAAATGTTGCCGGGTGGCTATCGTCAAGCGGATTATTGAGTGGCCAATCAAGTTTCATGTCATAGGGGTTCGGGTCATCAAACCAATCACGGCACCTACCGCAGACTTTGTACAGGCACAAGTAATCACCAAAACCTACACTGAGTAGATGATTCGCGTTGTGTTGTTGGCAGCCATAGCTGACCTCTACATCGCAATCAACGCGTTGGTCCGAAAAGTACCTATTCACAACGTCATTGAGTTCTGATAGTGGGAACGCCACGCGTGTGTCAAAACCTACCAAAATGCACGGACCATCGACTCGTTCACCCCAGTCTAAGTGGCATTCAACCGTGCTTGCTGCGAGCTTGCGCTCGTTTTTATCGCGCGTTTGCTGAATGCCGTTGTGCACAATGTCTTTGGTCATCACGTCAATGTCTGTCCAATCAACCACCAGAGGTTGATTACTGCGACCGGTCAACTGGTTTTCGCGGTGGGCGGCGTTGATCCTCTGGTGGATCTCGCGGTACTTGCTATAACCGGAAAACGGATCATGTGTCTCAGGGTCAAATGTATTGCGGTCGAATGATGCAGGGTCGGGAAACCATACCATTATTCCTCCCAATTCAATGCTGGGTCGTCAATTGCGTTGTCGTCAATTGCGTTGTCGTCCAGTTCATCTGACGAATCATCGATACGAGGATTGGTCATACTGAACCCGATTCCAACCATTCATCAAGCCAGCGGACCTCAAAATAGACCTTGTGGTCGCGCACCAACTTGCGCAACGTTCCCTTTTTGTAGGCGTGGTATCGCAGGGTGTGTTTTGTGATATGCGGATACGCCTTTTGGCAATACTCCGTTGCTTCCGACAGCGTCAAACGGCGCTGCGGAGATTCAATTTCCAAAGATGGAATGGACATACATTCAATTCCGGTCGCAGACTGGGAAATTCGGGCCGATCCGCCCTGATTGACCTAGCCTACCTCGAATTGCACTGGCGCACAATGGTGTTGGGCTGGCATGTCCCTTGACGCCCTGGTCTGCCCTGGACGACAATGGCGCTAGGAGCACGGGCGTAATGCGGCCCGGTGAGTATCCTCTTAGGCCGGTGCCGCGAGAGTGGAGAGAGCCGCCGTTCACCTGCGAATTCGGTTTCCTACCACCGGATTCCGCAGGGGGCAACGGCTTGTTTGCATAACTTTCGCGAAAGGTGTTCAAAATGGCCACGATTGCTAGCGCATACGCCAAGGATGATCTTTGGCCCTACCCGTTACCCTTCGGTTTTGAAGGTGGCGCTTCAACAGAGGCAGACGCCCTTGTCTCGGTGTCAGGCGATGGTGTGGATTTGAATGTGATTTGGCGGCAAGTCTCTGAAGCGATCACGGCTTGGAACGCTGAAAGAAGTTCCATCACTGCACTTTTGGCGTTTTCGACGGCTAACACCGCTGACGCAATTCCGCAGTCCAGTTCATCTGACTCATTTGAAGTTGCTACGGAGTGGGGCGAACCTGAGTCGCTGCGGGCGCCAACCGAGCATCTCTTGCTCGGCTATTCATTTGAAGATTACGACCGTGCGATTCGTTCTAGCTGGAAGTTCATGCGGGCCGCCACTGCCGAACAGATTCGCGCACAGTTCAATTACGGTCTAGAGGCAGACAACCGTTTGGTCAACGGAACGTTGCTGCAAGCCCTATTTTCTAATACGCCCGACGTGAACGAGTGGAACCATACGGTCTACCCGCTCTACAACGGCGACAATTACGTTCCGCCAGACTATTTGGGCAAATCGTTCACCGCTCCGCACAACCACTACCTTGTCTCAGAGGGTGCCGTGGTTGACTCTGGTGATATCGAAACATTGCTGAAAACGGTTACCGAACATGGGTTCAATGAGCCTGGCGCTCAGTTGATCCTCCTGTGCAATCCTGAAGAGGGCGAGGTCATCAGCACTTTCAAAGCAGGTGTCGAGAACCAGAACAACCAAATCGCGCACCATGATTTCATCCCTTCTGCCGGGAGTCCCGCTTGGTTGACGCCTGAAAACATCGTGGGAAAAGTTGCCCCGGCGGAGTTTAACGGGCTTAAAGTCTCAGGATCGTATGGTCCGCTTTGGGTGATCGAAACTGACTATGTGCCAGCCAAATACGCCGCTGTGGTGAGCACGTACGGAAAGAATTCGCCGAACAACGCGATTGGCTTTCGCGAGCACGTCCAACCCGTCTACCGTGGCTTGCGGGTCATCCCTGGCCCTGTTCCTGCCTATCCGATCACCGAAAGCTTTCTTTCGCGCAGTTTCGGCGTTGGTGTTCGTCGGCGCGGCCAGGCCGCAGTGATGCAAGTGAAGGCCGCTGGCGACTACGAAGTCCCCGAGATCCCGAAGTAGCCATGATGGCTAGAGACTCCGGCTATCGAACGGGCGTCGGTTATGACTTGCCGCCAATCGGTTCTGCCGAAATCCTCGCACGCGACGATGATTCAACCGATTTTGGCTTACCCGTTGGCTACGACGATCCAACGGCCTACCGTGGCAAGACACCGCAGTCGGAACCCATCATTGGTGTAGGTCGAAACCGTTGACCGGCTCACGTGGGCCTGCCAGATGCATGATGCAAGTGCACATGTGCATTTGATCCAATCGCGGCATTTGAATCGGACAGGCATCCAATCAGGCCGTTTTGGTTCATCGGGCGGTTCATTCGTGGCGTGAGATCGATCTATGTGTCCATTCGCGGGTCATAGTCACCTATTGTGATCCCGGCTGCAGTCAGTCGTTCAAGCTTCTTAGCACACATGTTCTCAAACCAATTGTTTTCGGCGCCGGACCACCTGTGGTTTTCAATGAAGTTTTGACCCATGCTTGCCAGCAAGACGTCTTCGAATCGGGTTAATTGCCCCATGCGCGACCCGTGGATTATTCTGCTGATCTGGTCGTCATTGTAGCCAGATAGGGCGTGGTCCACTTGTTTAATGTTGGTGAACCCCAATCGTTGGAGGAGCCGCGTTGCGAAACTGTAACTCCACTCTCTCATTCGGCCGTCTTCGCCGTACTTTTTATCCAGCAATGCCTGCAGGCTGTCAGAAGTAAGTTCGAGGTTATCTAGATCCCCGGCAGCGATGCGTTTGCGAGCGTCCTCCTGCAGCTCTTGATGCGCATCAGCAAGCGCTTGGAATTCGCGGTCACCGATCTCAAGCATGCCGGCCAGCGCTAAGAACCTACGACTAATTTCCTTCGGCAGAACATCGACCGCTTTGTACTGAATCTCATGCTCAATCTCTGCCCATGCATGCTGCAGTATCGTGCGAACTTGAAGCTCGGCTACCAAACCCCGAAACCGCGCATACTCAGGCAATGCAAGTCGGTTCTCTTTCAACTTAACCAGATAATGGATACTCTGGTATCCTAAACGCGCCTCACCGCTTATTTCGCCTCCGCGATCATTCCGCTCGATAATCTCAAACTCGTTCTTTATTATGTCGTCGACATCTTTCAGCGACAGCAAGAAGAACGTTATAACACGGGCCGCAGCGAGATCGGTTATGTCGCGAAGCGGATTTGGGTATTTCGGCCTTTCGGGGTCCTCGGGATCGGGAGACGCGGCCTTCTTACCAAAGCTGTCGATTTCTTTGGCCCTGGACTCAATCGAATGAACAAGCACCTCGGCGTGCTTTAGAGATCGAACAAGGATGTCTTCAACTGTGCCAGCGAAATCTTGGTAGGTCCCGCGGATTCGACGGTATCTGTCCTCTGCTTCCGCTTGGTGAGCTTCGAAGTCGAACGGAGCCGGTCCTTCCGGCACGTCGACAGGTACGGCGGAATGCGATGTCGGACCCTCAGACATCGACATCACCTCGTTCCGCTACCGTCTAATTCAAGTGGGCTAGTGCGAGACGCGCGCTCCTCCCTAGGTTATCCGCTGTTCAGCGCCAGGAACACCGTGTGGGGTTTGCCGAACCGCCCTTGTATCAAGCGTTGTGCCAGTGGACTGCTGCCAGATTGCTGCCCGCGAAACCCGCTTGCGGCCTATGAAGCGGCATCTAGCAGAACGAAAAAGCCATTCTGAACTGCACATTTATGTGTGGGGCGGGCGGGGCTCGAACCCGCGACCAACGGATTATGAGTCCGCGGCTCTAACCAACTGAGCTACCGCCCCTTTTACTAACTAGCTGCGGATACGTTCTCCACCGTAACGGAATGCGCTCCGGCATACCGCAGCGCTTCCGATGGCCTTGCCGAGCGGGCGGCCACAGCGATCGAAGCTCTCGCCGCTGTCGTGTGTCCCAGAAGCGTTTTGCACGACTCCGAGGTTAGCGCCCGCTCTGATCGCGAGCGATGCGGCGGCGTGCGGGCTAAGTTGTCGACGGGTAACGAGGACGAGCAGCTTTGACCGTGTGTGCGGTCGGCTGACGACAGCGTGCGCACGCCGACCATGGTCTGTTGTTGGTCTGCCGAATAGGAGTCGTGGTGAGCTGGCAGCAGATCCAGCCGTTTCTGGTGGCGCTGGCCATCGGGTTACTGCTCGGGCTGGAGCGCGAACGCAGTCACAGCCGCAGGCTCCCCGCCGGATCGCGTTCGTTCGCGCTTCTGTCACTGGTCGGGGCCATCGCCGCGAGCTTCAACGAATGGGCCGTGCTGGGTGGTCTCGTGGGTGTCGGGGCGCTGTTGGGGCTCGCCTACTTTCGCACCAGCACCGATGACCCGGGAACCACCACACTGTTCGCTGCGCTGGTCGCCTACTTGCTCGGTGCGGTCGCGTACACCCGCCCGACGGTTGCCGTGGCGGTCGCCGTGGTCGTGGCAGGGCTGCTGGTGTCGAAGACCCGCATCCATCGTTTCGCCCGCGAGCTTGTCAGCGACGTCGAATTAGAGGACGCCATCAAGTTTTTCGTCGTGGCGTTCGTGATTCTGCCGCTGCTGCCGGATCGGCCGCTCGGACCCTTTGGCGTGCTCAATCCGGCGAAGGTGTGGCTGCTGGTGGTGCTGCTAACCGGTATCGGCTGGGTCGGCTATATCGGCGTTCGCGCGCTCGGGCCCGAACGGGGCGTCCTGGTCACCGGTTTGGCCGGCGGGTTCGTCTCGGCCACCGCGACAACCGCGTCGATGGGCCGGCTCGGCCGGACGGCCCCGAGCTTGCGGGCGCCGTTGGCCAGCGCCCTGCTGGCCAACCTCGCCACCTTCATGCAGCTGCTCGTCGTGGTCGGGCTCGTCGACGTCGACGTGTTGCGCCGCCTATGGCCTCCAGTGGTCGCCGCGGCGCTGGTCCTCGTCGGTGTCGCCGCGTTCGTGTACCGGGGCGGTACCCGGGCCCAGCCGAAGGCTGGCCAGGGCGACGCCGCCGAAACGACGAAGGAAACCCGGCCTTTCACCTTGCGGCCCGCCCTCATCCTGGCCGCGGTGCTGACCTTCGCCCTGCTCGTCGGGCGGTGGGGCGCCGACGTCCTTGGCCCGCGGGGGCTGGTGCTTGCCACGTTCGCCGCCGGCCTGGCCGACGCCCATGCCGGCGCGGTTGCCGCCGCCAGCCTGGCGGCCAAGGGTGACGTCACCGTCGACACATCCCTGGTCGCCATCGCCGCCGCGCTCGGCTCCAACCTGCTCGTCAAGACGGTGCTGGCCTTCACCGCGGGCGGCCGCCGCTTCGGGCTTGCATTTCTCGCCGCCACGGCGGCGGCGGCCCTGGTATTTGGCGTCGCGTTGACCGCGGCCGTGACCGCGGTATGAGCCCGGACCGGCTACCCCGGGGGAAGTCGGCGGTCCGGAAGGGCATCAGACCGGCGCGGGCTGCCCCGGAACCTGCCGCGCGGCTTGATCCTTGAGCCTGGGGATCAAGTCGGGCGCATAAACATAGATCGCCGACTCGACCTCCCACTCGGCCTGCTTCTGATTCATCGGCGTGGTCCTGGTGATCATGTTGATCAACTCCTGGGCCTCCCCAAACGGATTCGGGTTGGCCCGTACCTGGCTGGCGAACCACCGCCCCTCGGCTGCCTCGCTGCAGTCGTTGAAATCGGCGTTGTGAACCATCTTGTTCTGCGCCAGCAGCTTGATGTACTGATCGTCGGCCGGGCTCATGTTGCACGACGCCGATGCGTGCGGCGCCGACAGGACGGCACCACCGAACATCGCGGCGCCCAGCGCGACACCCGCGGCCCCAACCGCTAGCACTTGCGCGCGCGAGCGTGTCATCGTCACTTCTCCATACCCCCTATGGTGATTTGCCACTTTTCCTTTCGCGCTGCTTGTCGGGTACCACCGACCGCAGGCACAGCAAACGACGGGTTCGGCAAACAATGAATGAACAGCGGTTAGCCAAAACCCCCATGCACGTTCGATATTCGAACCGTGCGTGACACTCTTGCGATCAATGGCTGCCGCCTGATGGCAATCAGGCGGCGCGCGTTAATCGCCGATAAGTTAGGACGCATTGCTGTACTCGTGGGTTAGCTGGCAGATACGCAGAGTAGCCGCTGGCTACTCGGTCGGCCAGTTGAAATGCGCGGCCTGATCCTTGATCTTGGGAATCATCTCTGGCGCATAAACGTAGATCGCCGATTCGACCTCCCACTCGGCCTGGGCCTGGGACATCGACGTGGTGTTGGTGATCATGTTGACCAGCTCCTGGGCCTCCCCGAACGGATTGGGGTGGTTCCGTACCTGGTCGGCGAACCAACGCCCCTCGGCGGCCTCGGTGCAATCGCTGAAATCGGCGTTGTGCACCATCTTGTTCTGCGCGAGCAGCTGGATGTACTGGTCGTCTTTCGCGCTCAGAGTGCAATTCGCCGAAGCCTGCGGCGCTGACAGCACGGCGCCGCCGAGCATCGAGACCCCCAGCGCGACGCCGGCGGCCCAGACCGATGACACTCGCATGCGCGAGCGCGAACGGGTAGTTGTCATGTCCGGTCCTCCTCTGCGTGGGAGCGGTTCGCTCTCCGACGCGAGCCACGTTCTGGTGGCAACCAACTAGCCGAGACAGGGATTCTGGCCACGGCTAACAAGTCGCGCGGTCGTTGGTCGTCAATTCAGGCGGCGCTGCCAGCTGAGATCACCGCCACGTATCAGTTTCGGTGTCGAGATATGAATTTAGCCAGTACCAGCGGCCCGAGGGGCCAACTTTCGTTTGCGTGACGGTGTACGGATGGTTAACATTTCCTACTTCGATCCGGCCGGAAAGTGTTGGCCGATGCCTGCCGGGCCCGCCGCGACGGCGATCGTCGCCACGCTCCGACGTTCGCTTGACCAGCGGCTGAGCGCCCAGCAGCGGATGGCCGGCGAGTCAACCCCGGCACGGGCGATCGTCAGCTGAATACGGTCTGGCCGTCGGCGCCGAGCAGATATCGCTCGGTACCCTGATCAACGCGTGGCGCATCGGCGCCCAGCGCGACGGCAACCTTGTTGCTTGCATTCCGCATGATGTCAAAGGTGAGCTCGACGGCTTCGGGAACCGAGAACCGGGAGCGCACCTCGGCGGCATCGTCGACGGCGAGGTGCGCAGGCGTCCAAATTAACGCATCGGTGTAGCGCAGCGCTGCTTTAACGCGGTCATCGAGCAAACGGGATGCCTCGAAGCGGCCGATTTCGTCGTACAGCGTCTCCGAACCGCCGGCATCGAGCGCGGTGCCTTCGCGCAGCGACTTGCACAGGCGGCAGTTGTGCTGAGCCGCCCCGCGCAGCCGGACCAGCTCGGAGGTGACGGGGTCGAGCGCGCGCATCCGGGCCACCGCGGGCAAAAACTCGTTGAACACCAGATTCGCCGGGTTTGTGGAGTGATCCCACGCCACGCCGCCGTCCACCCAGCCCAAGTATTCCGAGCCGACACCGAGCGCTTCCAGGCCCGCGCGCGCCCGAGGAATGAAGTCGGCGATATACATCTGGACCACCACGCCAAAGGCGCTGTCGCCCAGGCGCTTAACCAGCCGCGACCGCTGCTCGGCGGTGATCGCGGAGACGTCGGCGCTGAACTGCTCGGCGAAATCGGCGACGACGACTTCGACCTCCGATTCCGGTGCGCCGACCTCGACGGGACTGGGCAGCGCCGGCAGCGACAGTGTCTCGGCGCAAACCCGCCGAACCAGGGCCGCGATGCGCGCGTCCGCCGGAGCACCCGGAGACAGGGCCACCAAGCGCGTCAGCTGATCTTCCCGAACCGAAACCGGAGCCGCCATTCGTCACACGCTAGAACGCGGCCGGCCCAGCGGCAATCGCCTATTGCGCCTGACTCACCGACGACATATGGAAGTCCGGTATCCGCAGCGACGGCATGGCCGCGCGGGTGGCCCAATCCGCCCACTCCCGAGGCAGGGTCTTCTCACTCACCCCGGCCTCGCTGGCCCGCCTCAGCAGGTCCAGCGGACTCTCGTTGAAGCGGAAGTTGTTGACCGCGGCGGTCACCTCGCCGTCTTCGATCAGGTAGACACCGTCGCGGGTCAATCCGGTGAGCAACAGCGTGGTGGGGTCGACCTCGCGGATGTACCACAGCGTGGTCAGCAGCAGGCCGCGCTCGGTGGCCGCGATCATGTCGGCCAGCTCGGCCGACCCGCCGGTCATCACCAGGTTGTCGGCCGCGACCGCGACCTCCGCATCGAATTTGGCGGCCGTCGCCCGGGGGTACGCCAGCGCGTTGACCACCCCGTTGCGGATCCAGTCCACCTGACCGATCTCCATGCCATTGTCGAACACCGACATCGTCTCCGACGAGCTGCTCACCGCGACGAACGGCGTGCACGCCAGGCCCGGCGCCATCGGGTCGGAGAACAATGTCAGCGGCAGTTCGGTGAGCCGCTCCCCCACGCGCGTGCCGCCACCGGGGGCCGAGAAGGCGGTGCGGCCCTCCTGCGCGCCGCGACCGGCCATCGACCAGGCCAGGTAGAGCATCATGTCGGCGACCGTGGACGGCGGCATGATCGTTTCGTAGCGTCCCGCGGGCAGTTCCACGCTGCGCTCGGCCCAGCCGAGCCGCATCGCCAGCTCCTCGAGCAGCGAATCCATTGGCACGTCGACGAAGTCGGGCGTGCCGATGCCCGCCCAGGCGCTCGCGTCGCCGCGTTTGCCGTTGATCTCCACCGCCCCGGCCGGCTGGGTGTAGCGTCGGCGCACTCCCGTCGACGACGCCAGGAACGTCGTCGAAACGCTGTGGTGCGCAAAGCCGTACAGCCGATCAGTGCCGCGAAAGCCACGGCTCAAGGATTCCGCGACGTCGGCGAACACCAGGGGTCCCGTGCCGGGCACGGGCGCGTTCCAGTCGACGGGCATCCCGGTGTCGGCCAGCAGTGGCGCGGCGTCACCGGCCTCCGGCGCCGCGCGGGCCGCGTCCTGGGATGCCGCCACCAGCTCCGGGATCGCTCGCGGATCCACCTCGGCGGAGACCATGGTCCCGATGCGTGCGCTGGCCCCTTGGCGGACAACCGAGATCACCGTGATGCTGCGGTTGACCGCAACCCCGTTGGTGGTCATCGAATTGCCGGCCCATCGCAACGTCGCCTCGACCTTGTCGGTGACGAGCACCATGGTCTCGCTGGCGCCGCCGAGCTTGGCGGCCTCCTCCAGGACGAGGTTGACGACGTGCTGCGGAGTGATCACCGGCCGCCCTCGCTGACCGTGTTGAGCACGTTGACGCCGCGGAACAACGCCGACGGACAGCCGTGGCTGACAGGGGCGACCTGGCCGGGCTGGGCCTTGCCGCAGTTGAATGCGCCGCCCAACCGCCACGTCGACGGGCCGCCCACGGCTTCCATCGAGTTCCAGAAGTCCGTCGTGGTGGCCTGGTAGGCGACATCGCGCAACTGACCGTCCAGCCGACCGTCGCGGATGCGGAAGAACCGCTGACCGGTGAACTGGAAGTTATAGCGCTGCATGTCGATTGACCACGACTTGTCACCGACGATGTAGATGCCGTCCCGCACGCGTGCGATCAGGTCGGCGGTGCTGACCTCGTCGCGGGCGGGCTGCAGCGACACGTTGGCCATCCGCTGAATGGGTACGTGATGCGGCGAGTCGGCATACGAGCACCCGTTGGAGCGAGGCTGCCCGAGACGGGGCGCGAACACCCGGTCGAGCTGGTAGCCGACGAATATCCCGTCGCGCACCAGATCCCAGCGTTGCGCCGCGACTCCCTCGTCGTCGAAACCTATGGTGGCCAACCCGTGTTCGACGGTGCGGTCGGCCGTCACATTCATCACCGGAGAGCCGTAACGCATGGTACCGAGCTTGTCCGGTGTGGCGAATGACGTTCCCGCGTAGGCGGCCTCGTAGCCGATGGCGCGGTCGTATTCGGTTGCGTGACCGATGGATTCGTGAATCGTCAGCCACAGGTTGGTGGGATCGATCACCAAGTCCTTGGGTCCCGCGGTCACGCTGGGCGCCTTGACCTTTTCGGCCAGCAGCGACGGCAGTTGCGCCAGCTCGTCGGTCCAGTTCCAGACCTCGTCGCCGGCCAGCACCTCCCAGCCGCGTCCCATCGGCGGCGCCAGCGTGCGCATCGAGTCGAAGCTGCCCGCCGCCGGGTCGACGGTCACCGCTTCCAGCGACGGCTGCACCCGGACCCGCTGCTGGGTGATCGACGACCCGAAGGTGTCGGCGTAGAACGTCTGCTCTTTGACCGCGGTGAGCACGGCCGACACGTGGTCGACGCCGTCGGTGCTGAGCAGCCGACCGGAATACTCCTCGAGCACACCGATCTTGTCGGCCGCCGGGACGCTGAACGGGTCGATGCGGTAATCGGAAACCCAGGTGGCGTCGGCGTACACCGGTTCGGGCGCCAACTCCACGCGCTCGCTGTTCAGCATCGCCAGGGTGGTGGCCACCTGCACGGCGCGACGCGCGGTCTCGGCGGCGACCGACGGCGCCAGCTCGGCGTGTGAGGCGAACCCCCACGTGCCATCGACGATCACCCGCACCGCCAAGCCGACCTCGCGATTGACGACCGCCGTCTCCAGCGCGCCGTCACGCAGCTGGATGATCTCGGTCATGATGCGGTGAACCCGCAGGTCGGCGTAGTTGGCGCCGGCCGCGGTGGCCGACGACAGCGCGGCGTCGGCCAGCTCATGCCGCGGCAGGTTCAAGAAGTCGGCATCGATCCCCCGGTTCGGTGTCACGGGTCCACCGTAACGGCCGTTCGCCCCAAACCCCGGCGCCGCCCGCTTTAATTACCTCCATGGCCAGCGGCGTCTTGAGGAGACAGCCTCGCTCCACCGCGCTGGGCTACGCCCTGCTGGCGCCCAGCATGTTCGGTGTCATCGCCTTCCTGCTGCTGCCCATCCTCGTGGTGATCTGGCTGAGCCTTTACCGCTGGGACCTGCTGGGGCCGCTGCACTATGTGGGCCTGGCCAACTGGCGATCGATCCTCACCGACCGCAACTTCGCCAACTCGTTGATCGTGACGGCACTCTTCGTGGCGATCGTGGTGCCGGCGCAGACGGTGCTGGGCCTGCTGGCCGCGTCCATGTTGGCCCGCCAGCTTCCCGGCACCGGCCTGTTCCGCACCGTCTACGTGCTGCCGTGGATCTGCGCACCGCTGGCGATCGCGGTGCTGTGGCGGTGGATCCTGGCCCCGACGGACGGAGCCGTGAGCACCCTGCTGGGGCACAGCATCGAATGGCTGTCGGACCCCACCTTTGCGTTGCCGCTCGTGTCGGCCGTCGTCGTGTGGGCCAACGTCGGATACGTCTCGCTGTCGTTCCTGGCGGGCCTGCTGGCGATCCCCGACGACGTTCACGCCGCAGCGCGCACCGACGGCGCCAACGCGTGGCAACGGTTCTGGCGCATCACCCTGCCCATGCTGCGGCCGACCACGTTCTTCGTCCTGGTGACCGGGATCGTCAGCGCGGCACAAGTTTTCGACATGGTCTACGCGCTGACCGGCGGCGGGCCGGGAGGCAGCACCGACCTGGTCGCCCACCGCATCTACGCCGAAGCATTCGGCTCGGCGGCCATCGGGCGCGCATCGGTGATGGCGGTGGTGCTCTTCGTCATCCTCATCGGCGTCACCATGGTCCAGCATCTCTACTTCCGGCGGCGGATCAGCTATGACCTCACCTAGCCGGCTCGTCGTCTACACCGGACTCATCCTCGGTGCCCTGATCACGTTGGTGCCGTTCGCCCTTGGCCTGCTGACCTCGTTCACCTCGGCGCACCAGTTCGCGACCGGCACACCCCTGCAGCTGCCCCGGCCCTTCACCCTCGCCAATTACGCCGACCTGGGTGGGGCCGGATTCGGTCGGGCGGCGGCCGTGACCGCCTTGATGACCGCCGTGATCCTGGTGGGCCAGCTGACCTTCTCGGTGCTGGCCGCATACGCGTTCGCGCGGCTGGACTTTCCCGGGCGCGACGCGCTGTTCTGGGTCTACATCGCGACCTTGATGGTGCCCGGGACGGTCACGGTGGTGCCGCTGTATCTGATGATGGCCCAGCTCGGCCTGCGGAACACGTTCTGGGCGTTGGTCCTGCCGTTCATGTTCGGGTCGCCGTATGCGATCTTCCTGCTGCGCGAGCACTTCCGCATCATCCCGAACGACTTGGTCAACGCCGCCCACCTGGACGGGGCCAACACCTTGGACGTGATCGTGCACGTGGTGATCCCGTCCAGCCGGCCGGTGCTGGCGGCCCTGACGCTGATCACCGTGGTCTCGCAGTGGAATAACTTCATGTGGCCGTTGGTGATCACCAGCGGCCACAAGTGGCGGGTGCTCACGGTCGCGACGGCCGATCTGCAGTCGCGGTTCAACTCCCAGTGGACGTTGGTCATGGCCGCGACGACCGTCGCGATCGTCCCGCTGGTCGCGCTTTTCGTGGTCTTCCAGCGGCACATCGTCGCGTCGATCGTCGTCTCGGGGCTCAAGTGAGCCCGCCCCGCGCCGAGATTGCCGTCATGGCTGCGATTCCGGGCGATCTACGACCGCCGCGGCAATCTCGGTGCAGACCATGAGCCCGCCCCGCGTTTCCACGCTGATGGCCGGGGCGCTGGCGCTGGTCGCCGTGCTGTTGGGGGCGACCGCGGTGCTGCTCGACTACTCCGGCCAGCCCGCCGGCGGCAAGATCGTCGTGACGGTGCGGGTCTGGGGCGACCAGATCGCCGCGGCGTACCGGCAGTCGTTCGAGGCGTTCAACCGCGCGCATCCCGATATCACGGTGCACACCAGCGTGGTGGCGTATCCCACCTACTTCGACACGCTACGCACCGATGTCGCCGGTGGTAGCGCCGACGACATCTTCTGGCTCTCCAACGCCTACCTCGCGGCCTACGCCGACAGCGGCCGGCTGATGAAGATCGACAGGGCCGCCCCGGCGTGGGATTCGGCCGTCGTCGACCAGTTCACCCGCGGCGGCGCGCTGTGGGGCGTGCCGCAGCTGACCGACGCCGGCATCGCGCTGTACTACAACGCCGACCTTTTGGCCGCGGCCGGCGTCGACCCCGCCGAGCTGAATGGATTGCGGTGGAGCGCGGACGGTGGCGACACGCTGCGCCCCATGCTCGCCCGGCTCACGGTGGACGCCGACGGACGTCACGGAAACGCAACGGGTTTCGACGCCGGACGGGTGCGGCAGTGGGGCTACAACGCCGCCAACGACCCGCAGGGGATCTACCTCAACTACATCGGCTCCGCCGGCGGCGTCTTCCAGCGTGGCGACACGTTCGCCTTCGACAATCCCGGGGCGGTGCAAGCCTTCCGCTACCTGGTCGGCCTCATCAACGACGACCACGTCGCGCCGCCCGCATCGGACACCAACGACAACGGCGACTTTTCCCGCAACCAGTTCCTGGCCGGCCGGATGGCGCTCTTTCAGTCCGGCACCTACAACCTGGCTCCGGTGGCCCGCGACGCCCGCTTCCACTGGGGTGTGACGATGATGCCGGCGGGCCCGGCCGGCCGGGTGAGCGTCACCAATGGCATTGCGGCGGCGGGCAATGCCGCGACGAAACATCCCGACGCGGTGCGTCAAGTCCTGGCATGGATGGGCAGCAGGGAGGGCAACGAGTTCCTGGGCCGCGAGGGGGCGGCCATCCCGGCGGTACTGTCGGCTCAGCCCGTCTACTTCGACTACTGGTCCGCGCGGGGCGTCGATGTCAGGCCCTTCTTCACCGTGCTCGACGGCCCGCGCATCGCGGCTCCCGGCGGCGCCGGCTTCGCCGCCGGCAACGACGCTTTGCAGCCCTACTTCGACGAAATGTTCTTGGGCCGCGGCGATGTCGCGGCGACCCTGCAACGGGCACAAGCGGCCGCCAACGCCGCGGCGCAGCGCTAGCCGGTGAGCACCAGCACCGGCACCGGGCTTTCCCGGATGATCTTGGTGCTGCGGGAACCGAGGAAGACCCGCCGGATGTCTCCGCGGGGCCGGGTGCCCAATACCAGGAGCTCGCCCTCCTGCCAGTCCGCCTTCGCCAGCGCCTCTTTCCAACTGCGGCCGGTAACCACCTGCAGGGCAACGTCTTCGCCGACGATCCGGTCCGTCTTCAGTCCCTCGAGGATGTCCCGAACTTGGGACGCCCAGGCCTGCAGCACCTGACCCTCCACCTCGAGCCCGACCTCCGGCGGGTACATCGTCTTGCCGCGGACGGCGAAGGTGATCACCCGCACCGGCACACCGAATCGCTGACCGAACGCGAAGCAGCGTTTCACCACGTCGATCGCGTCCGGGGTGGCCGAGTAGGCGCAGGTGAGCCGGGTCAGTTTGCCTTGATGCGAACGGTAGTCAGGCGGGCTGATGGCCACCGGGGCGGTCGACGCGTGCAGCAGCCAGTCGGCGGTGGAGCCGATCAGCACTCCCCCGCCGGCGGGAGGTGCCCCCAGACCGCGCCCGCCGCTGGGCAACGACCCCAGCACCAACACGTCGGCGTCAACCTGGTGGATGACCTCGAGAAGCCCGCCCGACACCGATCCGTGCGCACGGTGTACGTAGGTGGCCTCGATTCCGTCGGCCACGGTGTCCAGAAAGCGGGCCGCCTCCTTGGCCGACTCCGCGGCCAGGGCGTCCGCCCACAGCTCGAACTCCGCGTCGATGCGGGCACGCGACGGTGTCAGCCACGGCTTGGGCACGATGGTCGCCACGGTGAGCGAGGTGCCCCAGGTCCGCGCGATGCGCACACCCA
Source organism: Mycobacterium paraseoulense (assembly GCF_010731655.1). Lineage (NCBI taxonomy): Bacteria > Bacillati > Actinomycetota > Actinomycetes > Mycobacteriales > Mycobacteriaceae > Mycobacterium > Mycobacterium paraseoulense. The sequence goes on from NZ_AP022619.1 coordinate 2,055,677, forward strand.
GGTGCAACCCCGAGAGCCCGACCTGGCCGGCGCGGTAGCCGACGACGACGGTCACAGCGCGCCCCGCTGGAGCGTTTCGCCGTTGAGCGCGCTGTGGTGGCGGCCCCACACGAAGTAGAAGACTAACGCGAGCGCGATCCAGCAGCTGAACGCGATCCAGGTGTACCAGTGCAGGCTGACGAGGATGTATCCGCACGCCAACACCGAAAGGACAGGCGTGACGGGATAACCGGGGACCTTGAAGGCCCGCGGCAGGTCGGGTTCACGGACTCGCAGGATGATCACTCCGGCGGACACGACGATGAACGCGGTGAGCGTGCCGATGGACACCATGTCCGCCAGCTTGTCCAGCGGGATGAAGGCGGCCAGCAACGAGGCCGCGATGGCCACGATCAACGTGTTGCCCACCGGCGTCATTGTGCGGGTGTTCACCCGCGCGAAGCGTGCGGGCAGCAGCCCGTCGCGGCCCATCGCGAACAGGATGCGCGTCTGCCCGTACATGGTGACGAGCGTGACCGAGAAGATCGAGATGACCGCGCCCGCAGCCAGAATCGTGCTGGCCCAGCCGCCGCGCGTGACGTTGTCGAGGATGGTTGCCAGCCCGGCCTCCTGCTGCCCGGCGAAGTCCTGCCACTGCTGAGTGCCCAGGGCGGCGAGCGCGACGAACACGTACACGCTGGTCACGGTCACCAACGCGGCAATCAGCGCGCGCGGCATGGTCTTCTGCGGGTCCCTGACTTCGTCGCCCGCCGTCGACACGGCATCGAGGCCGATATAGGAGAAGAAGATGGTGCCGGCGGCCGAGCCGATGCCCGCAACGCCGAACGGTGCGAAGTCGCGCAGATAGTTCGCGTCGAAGGCGCTGAACGCCACAACCACGAACATGACCAGCACGCCCAGCTTGATCAGCACCATGATCGTGTTGACCCTGGCCGATTCGCTGGCGCCCCGGATCAGCAGCAGCGCGCACATCCCGATCAAGATGATCGCCGGTACATTCACCCAGCCGGGCCGCGCATCCCACGGCGCGGCCGACAAGGCGTGCGGCAACTGGAAAGCGAAGACGTTGTCGAGCAACTTGTTGAGGTAGCCGCTCCAGTTGACCGCGACCGCTGCGGTCGACACCCCGTATTCCAGCAGCAGGCAGGCCGCCACCCCCATCGCGACGACCTCGCCCAGCGTGGTGTACGCATAGGAGTACGACGATCCGGAAACCGGTACCGCGGAGGCCAATTCGGCGTAGCAGATGGCCGCGAGCCCGGCGGCGAGCCCGGCGATGAGGAACGACAGGATCACCCCGGGGCCGGCCTCCGGCACGGCCTGCGACATGACGAAGAAGATGCCCGTCCCGACCGTCGAGCCCACCCCGAACATGGTCAGCTGGAACGTGCCGATGCTGCGCTTGAGGTGATCCGCGGCCCCGTATGCGACGGCGGCGCCGACAACGGGGCGGCGCCGCAGCATCTGCTCTTTCAGGCCGATCGACGTCGGTGGCAATTGCCCTCCTTGCTCGATCAGCAGATTATGGGCCAGCCTCCCGCAACGCCATAGCGAACTGCTCAACCGCCCAGTCGATCTCCTGCTCGCTGATCACCAGCGGCGGCGCGAACCGCAGCGTCGACTCGTGGGTGTCCTTGACCAGGACACCGCGCTCGGCCAGCCGAAGGCTCATCTGCTTGCCCGTCCCGAGCGCCGGGTCGACGTCGACGCCGGCCCACAGCCCCAGACCCCGCACCGCCAGCACGCCGTGCCCCACCAGTTCACCCAGGCGCTCGTGCAGGCGTGCGCCCAATCGCGCCGAGCGTGCCTGGAACTCCCCGCGGCTCAGCATCAAGACCACGGTGGCGCCGATGGCGGCGGCCAACGGGTTGCCGCCGAAGGTCGAGCCGTGTTCGCCGGGGCGCAGCACACCCAGCACCTCGCGGTCGGCGACAACCGCCGACAAGGGAACCACGCCGCCGCCCAGCGCCTTGCCGAGCAGGTAGACGTCCGGCACCACGCCCCAGTGGTCGCAGGCGAAGGTGTGGCCCGTGCGCGCCAGGCCGGACTGGATCTCGTCGGCGATCATCAACACGTTGCGCTCGCTGCACACGGCGCGAACGGCGGGCAGGTAGTCGTCGGGCGGGACGACGATGCCCGCCTCGCCCTGGATCGGTTCGAGCAGCACCGCGACGGTGTCGTCGTCGATCGCGCGGGCCAGCGCGGCGGTATCGCCGAAGGGCACCGAGCGGAACCCCGGTGTGAACGGTCCGAATCCGGCCCGCGCCGTCGGATCCGACGAGAAGCTGACGATGCTGATCGTGCGGCCGTGGAAGTTGTTGTCCGCCACGATGATATTGGCCCGACCATCGGGGACGCCCTTGACGTCGGCCCCCCACTTGCGGGCGACTTTGAGACCGCTCTCCACGGCCTCGGCGCCCGAGTTCATCGGCAGCACCAGATCTTTGCCGCAGAGCCGCGCAAGGGCGGCACAGAACGGACCGAGGGTGTCGGAGTGGAAAGCACGGCTCACCAATGTGACGGTGTCGAGTTGGGCGTGGGCCGCCGCGGTGATCTCGGGGTTGCGGTGGCCGAAGTTGACCGCCGAGTAGGCGGCCAGGCAATCCAGGTAGCGCCGACCATCCACGTCGGTGATCCAGGCGCCCTCGGCGCTGGCCGCCACCACGGGCAAGGGCGAATAGTTGTGCGCGGCATAGCGTTCGACCTGGCCGATGGCGGCCTCGGTCCGGGTCGATGTCCGGGCGTCGAGGATCGTCACGGAAACACCTCCAATGAGCAGCACTTGACCGAACCGCCGCCCTTGAGGAGTTCGGACAGGTCGACGCCGACGGGCTCGAAGCCGGCGCCGCGCAGCTGCTCGGCGAAACCCATTGCCGCAGAGGGAAGGACGACGTGCATGCCGTCCGAGACGACGTTGAGGCCCAGCACGTACGCGTCGGCGCTCCCGACCACGATGGCGTCGGGAAACAGCGCGTGCAGCCGGTCCTGTGCGGCCGCGCTGAACGCCGGCGGGTAGAACGCGATCGTGTGGTCGTCGAGAACGGCGAGCGCGGTGTCGAGGTGGTAGAAGCGCGGATCCACCAACTCCAGCGAGACGACCGGCGCGCCGAGGGCTGCGGAGATTTCCGCGTGCGCACGCCGGTCGGTGCGAAAGCCGTAGCCCGCCAACACCCTTTCCCCGATCATCAGCAGGTCGCCCTGCCCCTCGTTGACGTGGCGGGTGGACACGGGCCGGTAGCCGAGCGCCGACATCCATTCGGCGTAGGCGCGCGATTCGCCGGCCCGCTCGGCGAAGCGAAACCTCGCCACGATCGCGACGCCGCCCGCGATGAATCCGCCGTTGGCGGCGTACACCATGTCCGGCAGCCCGGGCACGGGCTCGATCACCTCCACCCGATGACCCAGCCGAAGGTAGGTCGCGCGCAGGGTTTCCCATTGAGCGCGGGCGAGGCCGACGTCGACGGGCGTGGTGATGTCCATCCAGGGGTTGATCGCGTACTGGACCGCGAAGAAGGCCGGCGGCGTCATCGCGTACCGGCGGGCACGCGGCGTGCGGGTGCGCCCGACCGACAACGGCTGCGAGCGGGGCGCTACGACGTATTGTTCCGTCATAAATCAACGATATTTTGGCCATCTAGCACAATCAAACGCTATATATTGCGTGTCTGAGCGCTGTTTGTTGCGTTACGGTGGCCTCGGCAACGATTTATTGCGTACGAGCGGAGGGCAGGGTGATGGAGCGGCTCGATGAGACCGACGCGCGCATCCTCGCGGAGCTGACCGAGCACGCCCGGGCCACGTTCGCCGAAATCGGCGAGAAGGTGAACCTGTCGGCGCCCGCGGTCAAGCGCCGGGTCGACCGGATGCTCGACACCGGCGTCATCAAGGGCTTCACCACCGTCGTCGACCGCAATTCCCTGGGCTGGAACACGGAGGCCTACGTGCAGGTGTTCTGCCACGGCACGATCGCCCCCGACCGGTTGCGCGCGGCCTGGGTGGACATGCCGGAGGTGGTCAGCGCCGCGACGGTCACCGGCACGTCGGACGCGATCCTGCACGTGCTGGCGCGCGACATGAGTCACCTGGAGGCGGCCCTCGAGCGCATCCGGTCGAGCGCCGACATCGAGCGCAGCGAAAGCATCGTGGTGTTGTCGAATCTCATCGACCGGATGCGAACCTGAACGGGCCGCGGCGTGGCGCTCCCGACCATGAGGCGACTGTCAAATTTGCTATCGCCGGCGATATCACATTCACGGATCGTCTGATGCCCGGAAGCTGGTACTGATGTGGCACAGGTGATTCAGCGACCGAATGTGGCCGCAAGGAAGCGGCGCAACCTCGACGGCCGCGCAGTCGGCGGCCGACGAGAAGCATAGGGCCAGGGCCGGTTTCGCTCGGGGACGGAGTCGGACCGGATGTGTTTGAGCTGCGTCCGCAGGTGCTGGCGCAGGGCATGCAGGTCCGGATCGGTCCACCGGTTGACCGCCTCGACCGGGTCGGCGGTCAGGTCGTACAGCTCCCACTGGTCGTCGAGCGGGGACGTCCGGTAGGTCTCTCCCCCGAGCCCGCTTGCCGCCAGCTGCCGCACCCCCGGCTCCGTCCAGGTGCTCGGGTCGTCGAAGGTCCGTACCAGCTTCCAAAGATGCCCGCCGCCACCGGCGGCCGTCGCCTCGTCGACGTGAACAACCAGCCCCTCGAAGTTGGAGGCGGTATGGGCCGGGACCCGGATGCGCAGCGGCGCAGGGGGATTGACCGTGCGCTTGAGTTGGCGGCCCAATCCCGAGGCGCCGCTGTCCCCCTCGAGCATGTTGTCGCGGGTCATCAGGTAGACGGCGCGGGTCTCGTCGGCCGCGGCGCCGTCCACGACCGGCATCAGGTTACGGCCCGGTAGCTGGTGCACTTCCGAAAACGTCTGGGCGAGCGTGGCGCCCACCGCCGCCACGTCGACGCCCGCCGCCCCCAGCAGGGTGGGAACCAGGTCGACGTGTGACGTCGGCGCCGTGATCCGCCGCGGCCGCGTCGCGTGCTGGCCGATGCGCGCGATGACGAAGGGAACGCGGGTGGCCTCGTCGTAGAGGTTGAACCATTTCTGGTGCAGGCCGCCATGGGCGCCCAGCAGATCGCCGTGGTCGGCCGTGCGCACCAACACCGCGTCGCCGGAACCGCCTTCGGTCACCGCCAGCCTGACACGGTCGATCGGCCCGTCCACCTCGGCGTGCAGCCGGTAGTACAGGTCGCGGTAGCGCTGCGCGTTGCGCTCGTAGGTTCGGTCGATCGCGGGCGCGGGCCCGTACCCGGAGTAGTAGGCCTCGCGAAAGGCGATCTGCGCCGCCGGTTTTGTGGACAGGTCTTCGTCCGCGGTGGGCGCCGCCGGGACCGCGGGCGGGTCGAGCGGGGACGGCTTGACCGGGCTCCGCCGCGACCAGGCCGGAAAGAGCACGATGTCGTGGGGATTGACGAAGCTGGCGACCAGGAGGAACGGTCGCAGCGCGGCGGGATCGCCGTCGCGGCGGCGGGCGTAGCGGTCGGTGAGCCACGCGACCACCCGGTCGGCGATCAGCGGGTCCCGGCGGACGCCGGCGTTGGCCAACGCCGCCCCGTGCGGCTCCGGGCCGACCCACCCGGAGAAACCGAACGGCCCCAACGGATCCGCCTCGAGGTAGCGCCGCACCGCGGCGGCGTCGACGGCACCGTTCTCGTCATTGGTGGGCAGCGGTCGACCGGTCCTCGGGTCGGTGAGGTCGGCGTGCGAGATGTGCCACTTGCCGTCGTAGTGGGTGTCGTATCCGGCCGCTCGGAACCAATTGCCCAGTGTGGGCACCTCGCCCGGGCGCAGCCAGCGCATGCGCGAATCGTCGGCGGTCTTCCCGATGCCATCGGTCTGGGTGACGCCGTGCAGATCGGGATAGTGCCCGGTGAAGATGGTCGGACGGCTTGGCACGCACGCCAGCGAGCCGGTGTAGTGCCGGGTGAAGTTGACGCCGTGGTCGTCGAACCACTTGCGGCCGGTCAACATCCGGTCGCGCCATGCGAGCACGTCGGGAGCCTCGTACGGCGGTACCGCGCGTTCCTCGTCGGTCATGATGACGACGACGTCGGGGCGATCAGACACGGGCATGCTCCAATCGGTTCGCCAGGCCGTCCAGCATGGCCTCGGACTGTCGCGCGAGGAATCGGCACAGGACGTGTTCGGCCAGTTTTTGCGTTGCGTGCGGTCCGATTTCGACGGTGCTGGTGAGGGTCACCGAAGTGCGACCCGATTCGCCGGCGGCCGCTGCCAGCGTCCAGCGGTTGCGCACCCTGCGCAGGCGGCTGGGCAGGCCGTCGATGTCGTAGCCGAGCGCGCGGGGCGGGTCGAACTCCGTGATGCGCTCGACGAAGGCGTCACGATTGACCTGCACGCGCCGGGCGGTGCCGACGGCGGCCCCGTCGGGTCCGGAGAACAGGATGCACGAGTGGTCGACGTTGCCGGCCCACGAACTGATCGACCCGAAGTCTGCGAGCGTTTCCCAGATGTCGCCGATGCGTGCCGCGATCGTGCGAGTCCGCTGAATGTCGGCCACCCGCTCACGCTACGCGAGGCCATGGTGAGTCAGGTGGAATCCCTAGCGAGTCAGGTGAAATATTGTCTCGATCGCCACCGCCGCGCCGCTGATCGCTAAGGTGACCGCGAGCGTCACCCAGTCCCCCAACCTCGGCCGCGCCGGATCGGCGGAGAGTTGGCCGATGCCGCCGCGCGCTGTGATCGCGTCGCCCATTTCATCGGCGCGCCGCAGAGTCACCACGATCGCGGCGGCGACCAGGTCGATGGAGTTGCCCGCCGTCTGCCGAACGCGGGCCTTGCGGCTCGAGGGCATATGGTTCGGCCGCAATCGACGGGCGGCGTAGAGCACCTGGAATTCCTCGATCAACAACGGGAAGGCGCGAAGCGCCAACGCCAACGCCACGGCCCACTCATCAACCGGAATCCGCAACCATTTGAAGGGGCGGCCCAGAATGGTTAGGGCCGGTGCGATTTCGGCGACATTGGTGGTCCAGGACACCATCGCCCCCAACCCGAGCAAGACGACCGACAGCGCGCTGATCCGCAGGAAGTTCAGCGCCCCGCCCAGCCAGACGCTGACCCCGCCGATCGATAGTGCCGGGCTGCCACCGGCGAGGGCGGCGGTGACAAAACCCAATGCCAGGAGGACCCACAGCCACCGCGGAATCGAGGGAAGCGCACCCCGGGGGATGCGAGCGATCCAGACCGCCGCGAGCAGCAGCGCCGCCACCGACCCGATCGTCACCCAACCCGGATAGAGGGTTAGCAACACCGAAACACCAAAAACCACCAGGAGTTTCGTGCCGGCCCACAAGTTGTGGATGGCGGATCCGCCGGGTACCGGAACCAAAAGCACCACCGGACGAGAAGTGCGCCGGCCGCGGCCGGATGCGGGGCTCGAGGGTGCGGTCACGGCACACCCCCGGCCGCGGCGGTGGCCGACACCGCTTCCAGCGCGCCATTCTGCAGGTGCAGGGTCCGCGGGCACACGGCTTCCAAACCGCCGAAGTCGTGCGAGATGACGACCACGGTGAGACCTCTGTGCCGGCGCAGATCCGCCAGCACCCGCAGCAGGCCCCGCTGGCTGCCGATGTCCAACCCTGCCAGCGGCTCGTCGAGGATCAGTACGCGTGGCGAACACGCGAGCAGTCCGGCCAGCACCACTCGTCGCATCTGGCCACCGCTGAGCTGGTCGATGCGCCGCTTAGCCATCGCGGGTTCCAGTCCGACCGCGCCCAGGGCAGCGGCGACCCGGTCCTCGTCGTCCTGTGAAAAGCCCGCGACGGAAGCAACTTCCAAGCCGACGTGGCTGCGCATCAATTGCAGCCTCGCCGTCTGAAACGACAGCGCCACCGCTCCGACGTGGTCACGGATCGGCTCACCGTCGATCAAACAGGCGCCGACGGTCGGAACGGTCAGCCCGGCCATGACCCACGCCAGCGTCGACTTGCCCGAGCCGTTGCCGCCGTGAATCAGAATGCCGTCGCCCTGCTCCACCACGAAGCTGATATCGCGCAGCGCGGTCTTGGCCCACGGCGTCCCGCTGTTGTATTCGTGTCCGACCCCGACGATTTCGAGTACGGGCTGGTGCGTGGCGCGCGGCACCGCGATCACCGGCGACGGGGCCGGTGCTGATTCCCCCACGGTGTTATCCGGGGAATCACTGAGGTTGATCGTCCGGTCGGCGGACGCGGCCTCGTTGTCGAAGTGCGTGATGTGCACCAGGGCGGTCCGGTGCCGTTGGGGAAGGCCCGACAGCACATTCAGCAGGACTTCGCGGCCCTTTTGGTCGATCATGCTGGTGAACTCGTCGGCGATCAGTAACGCCGGTTCCCGCGCGAGCGCCGCGGCGAGAGCCAGGCGCTGCAGTTCCCCGCCGGACAGGCTTCCGGTGTCGCGTTCGGCGAAACCCCCCAGCCCCACCTCGCTCAGCAGATGGTCGACGTCGACCTCGGTGCCCGGCGGCAGCCCCCAGACCACGTCATCGGCGACCCTCGTGCCCAAGACCTGGCTCTTCGGGTGCTGCAGAACAAGCGCCGTGCCGCCCAACATGCCCAACCCCACCGCGCCAGGGCGGCGTACGGTTCCCGACGTCGGTTGCCTGCCCGCCAGGATCAGCGTCAACGTGGTCTTCCCGGACCCGTTGGCGCCGATGACGGCGACGTGTTCGCCGACCTGGAGTTCCAGGCTGAGCTCGCGCAGCGCGTCCTGCTTGGCGTTGGGGTAGCGGAACCGGACCTTGTCCAACCGCACCGGCACCGGCCCGATCGGGGCGTCGGGGCTTTCGTTCGGAGCGTCGAGTTTGTGCACATCCGGGACGTTGCCCATGCGGTCCAGCAAGCGGGAAAGCGCCCACCAGCCGATCAAGGACGACAAGATGACCCCGTAGGTGACGTACAACAGCATCAGCCAGGGCCAGTAACGCAGCCCGAATTCGAAGCACCGCAGCACGTCCGCACCGAGCCACTGCAGGTCAAGCCGGTCCAGGAAGGCAATGACACCGTCGACGTTGGCCTTCATCACCTCAAATATCAGATGCCGCAGCCGATTCAGCACCGCAAGGAAACCGACCGTCGCGGCGGCGACGGCCACCCCGGCGATCAGGGACGCGACGATAACGGTTGGCGTGCCCCTGCCGCGGCGCTTGACGGATCCGGTCAACCCGCCGATGTACGCACAGTTGACCACCGTCAAGAAACCGCCCAGTCCAGAGATGAGGAAGGCGATCATTGCGGCAGCAAATGTCGCGGCGAGCAGCACCCGAACCCGGTAACGGTAGGTCAGTAACCCCATGGGCACCGTGCCCAGCAGCGCCAATCCCTGCGCGAACGGGATCACCCCGGCGATGATCGCAATGACCGCGCAGAGCGCCCCCATGACCGCGGCCTGCGCCAATTCGGCCGGTTGTAAAGGTCCACCCCGATGGCGCGAACGGACGGGGCGACGGGCATTCACTTCACTGATTGTGCCAGCCCGCCGCACCAAGTCGCTCCATCACGCTTGGCGACTTTCCGGCCCGTTCGGGCCAGCGATCTCGTCTCACTTAGCAAAGCTATGGAACTATGGGGATATGGACAGAGTTGTCGAGAGCGCACACGTCGAGGCCCAGCAGCTGGGTGCGGATCTGCTCGCGGTGGTGGCGCGACTCAACCGGCTCGCCACCCAGCGGATTCAGATGCCCTTGCCCGCGGCGCAAGCCAGGCTGCTCGCCACGATCGAAGCCCACGGAGAAGCCCGAATCGGCGACCTCGCCACCGTCGATCACTGCTCGCAACCGACCATGACCACGCAGGTGCGCCGGCTCGAGGACGCCGGCCTGGTCACCCGGACCGTCGACCCGGGGGACGCCCGTGCCGTCCGAATCCGCATCACCCCGCAGGGCAAGCGCATGCTCAACGCGGTGCGGGCCGACCGCGCCGCCGCGATCGAACCCCAGCTCGCGTTGCTCGAGCCGGGCGACCGCCAGGTGCTGACCGACGCGGTCAAGGTATTGCGCCGGCTGCTCGACAATGCGTCGCCGGCCGGTCGGCGTAACACGCTCTGAGGGCACGACCCCGGTGACGAGCCGACGGCCGGCGGGTAGACACTAAGTCGAGCTGACCGGTGTGACGAAAGGTGGCGGCATGCGGCCCGAGGCTTCCGCGTTCAGGGCCTCTCCGTTGACCGTGTGGGTCGGGCCGACGCGGTTCGATTTCGCCCCGGGCCGCGACGTGATCGTCGGCTACGGCCCGGCCTGCGACATCGCCCTCGAGCGCCTCGGAAATCCGACGTTGCCGCCGCCCCCGCCCCGCCCGGAGGTGGTGCTGCGGTTCACCGGCACGCACTGGGTGGCCATCGACCTGAGCCACAACGGCATCTTCGTCGACGGTGCACGCGCGTCGACGGTGCAGATCCGCGACGGTCAGGCGATCGGCATCGGCGACCCGCAGCGGGGGCCGCGGCTGGTCTTCCAGATGTCTCACCCCGCCGGCCCGCCCGGGCAACCTGCGCGCCCGGCTCCCCGACCCCCCGCCTACCGGCCGCCGCCGCCCCCGCCGCCGGCTCCCGTCGGCCCGCAGCCCGCGCGTCCGAACGATCCGAACCTGCGCGCGCCGACCGAGCGCGAGACCCAGCGCATGCGCGTCGTGCCGCCACAACCGCCCGCCGCCGAGCGGCCCGTGCCTCCCGACCCGGCGCCGCCCGCTCAGCCGGGTGTCACCGGCGTCCCTGACAAGGGCGGGCCGGGCCTGATCGAGCGGATGATCACGTCCAAACTGCGCGTCGCGCGCCCGTCCTTGCGCGCCGCCGAGCCGAATGCCACCTACCGGTTGCCGCTCGGGGCCGATGCGCGCACCGTCGGGCTGACCGCCTACCAGCTGGGGCTCGCGGTGGGCGGGCGCGAGATCTTGTCGGGCATCTCGTTCGCGGCCCGTCCGGGCATATTCACCGCGGTCGCCGGGCCGTCGGCGGCACGCAACTCCGCGCTGCTCGGTCTGCTCGCCGGCACCAGGCAACTCAGCTCGGGGCGCGTCACCGTCGACGGCCACGACGTGCACGCCGAGCCGGAGGCCATGCGCGCCCGCATCGGCATCGTGTCGCCCGACGACCGCCTGCACCGGCAGCTCACCGTCGAACGGGCCTTGCGGTATGCGGCCGAAATCCGCCTGCCGCAGGACATTCCGCGCGAACAACGCGACCGTGTGGTCAGCCAGGTGCTCGAGGAACTTGAGCTGACACCGCATCGGACCACCCCGATCGGCAAGCTTTCACCCGGGCTGCGCCGGTGCGCCGCACTGGCGGTCGAGCTCGTCACCCGGCCCACACTGCTGGTGGTCGACGAGCCGAGCGCCGGCCTGGATGCCGAGCAACAACGTCACGTGATGGCGATGCTGCGGCGCCAGGCCGACATCGGCTGCGTGGTCGTGGCGGCCGTGTCGTCGCGAACGTCGTTGACGAACCTCGACCTGTGCGACCAGGTTCTGGTTCTCACCGCCGCCGGTACGCCGGCGTTTCTCGGGCCCCCCGCGCAGATCGACTCCGTGCTGGGGACGGCCGACTGGTCCGAGGTGCTCACCCGGGCGGGCGCCGACCCCGACGGCACCCACCGCGCGTTTCGCGCCCGGTCGTCGGCATTGCCGCCACCGGAGGTCGCCGCGCCGTCGCCACCGCCCGCCGGATCCCCGATGGCGCGGCAAGTTCGGCTGCTGGTCCGCCGCGACGCCCGGCTCTTCTTCGCCGCCCGCCTCGACTTCGTGTTCGTGGTGATGCTGCCGTTGCTGCTGGCGGGTCTGACCCTGCTGATTCCGGGTGATTCCGGCCTTTCCCGACCCAGGGCGGGCAGCGCCCACCCGCACGAGGCCATCGAGATCCTGGCCGCCCTCAACGTCGCCGCGGTGATCATCGGCACCGCGCTGACCATCGGGGCCGTGGTGCGCGACCGGCGGGTCTTCCGCCGCGAGCAGGCTCTCGGCCTGTCGACCGCGGCCTACCTGGCCGCCAAAATCCTCGTGTTCGGCCTGGCCGCGGCCGTCTTGACGGCGATCGTGTTCGCCATCGTCGTCGCCGACAAGGGCGCGCCGGCGCGTGGCGCCGCCCTGTTGCACAACCCGACGATCGAGCTCTATGTGAGCGTGGCGATGACCGCGATCGTGTCCGCGCTGATCGGGCTCGCGTTGTCGGCGCTGGGCACGTCGCTGCGTGAAGTGCTGCCGCTGCTGTTGCCGGTGATCCTGGTGTCCGCGCTGTTCAACGGAAGCCTCGTGCAGCTGGTGAGCAAGTGGGGCTTTCAACAGATCGCCTGGTTCGTGCCCGCCCAATGGGGTTTCGCGGCGTCGGCGTCCACGGTCGACCTGCGCAGGGTCGACGCGCTGGCCGCCGAGTCCCAAATGTGGACCCACTACAGCGGTTGGTGGGTGTTCGACATGACCATGCTGGTGCTCTTCGGCGTGGCGGCGGCGGGCCTCGCCCTCTACCGGCTGAGGCCCGGACGGCGCGAGTCCCCTAAGCCGTCACATCGCGAACAACAGGAACTGGGTGACCTGACTCGGTGAGAAGTTGTTGTCGCTGACCAGCACCACCGATTGGCGACCGTCGGGCAGTTTCGGCCCAAGCGTGATGCCCTCGACATTGTCCAGCGGGGAGAGCCCCGGTACGGCGGACAAGTCGGCGGCCAGGGTCTTGCTCATGGGGGTCACGGCCGCGTTCTGCATCGATGGGGTGGCCAAAACGTCTGTCGCCGATCCGATCTCGGCGCGGTAGATCCGCACCGTCGGCGGCAGGGCCGCGGATCGTTCGATCACCAGGAAGGCCGTGTCGGACAGGGCGACCAGATCGGAGACACCGTTGACGTCGGCGGGCGGTGCCGGCGGCTCCATCGGGTAGGCGTATTGGGCCGTGGGCGTGCTGGTGGCGACGTCGAACCTGGTGATCCGGGTGAGCACGCGGTGGCCGCCGTCGTTGAGCGGCCCGTCGTTGTAGCCGGGGTCCTCCATCGCGGCGAACAGCGATCGGCCATCGGGTGTCAGCGCCAGACCCTCCAGCGCCTTGTCCCGGCGCGGACCCGTGCGCTGCGCGGACGCCGCCAGATTGGGCGGCAAGGTGAACTGGCCCAGGTAGGCACCGTCGAGCCCGGCGGTTCGGACCCAGGGATCGAGCAGCACCGGCCCGGCGGTGAGCCGCTCGCCTTCGGAGGACCAGTACAGGCGCTGGCGGACGGGGTCGAACGCGATGCCTTCGGGGTCGGGGGGAATGACCGGTGGCGCGGCGCCCAGCGTGAGCGGCCGGAACGGCCGGCCGGAGGGGTCGAGCAGCGGATGGGTGCCGGTGAACGTGACCTTGTCGATTCCCTTGTCCGACAAGGACAACTGAACGGTATAGAACCGGGCCGGATTCTTCTTGGAGCGATCGTCGCTGATGACGTAATACAGCTGGCGGCCGGCGTCATAGCTGAGCGCCGACAGTCCGCCGATGACGGTGCCGTCGAAGGTGGCATCGAAGGGGACCTGCGCCTGGCCCAGATACGTGAGCATCGGCCGCGGCGCGGGCGCCGCCCCGGGTGGATGCCCGGACGCACAGCCGGCCAGCGACAAGGCGAGACACATGCTCGCCACCCACCGCCTCATAGTCGAGAAACGTAGCGCCGACGCGCGCCGGACGAAAACGCCGATTGGCCCGCCTGGGCCCCAGGGTCGTTATTCCCGTGGCGCGAATCGCAGGATACGGTCGGATTATGGCGCCAGATAGCACAACCATTGCCGAGCAGCTGCGCAACGCCCTCGACGGGCGGTGGCGCGACGTGAGGAACCAGCTGCGGTCCGCCATGAGCGAGGATCTGTTCCGGCCGCACTACACCCCCAACACCGTGATCGCACGCACCAAGGTGGCCGAGCAGATGCGGATCATGGCCGCGTTCGGCGCCGCCGCCGACAACTTCCGCAAGGAGCACGGCGGCACCGGCGACATCGGCGCGGCGATCACGATGATCGAGATGCTGGCGATGTCGGACCTGTCGCTGATGGTGAAGGCGGGCGTGCAGTGGGGGCTGTTCGGCGGCGCCGTGGAGAATTTGGGCACCGAGCGCCACCACCAGGCCTACGTCAAGAAGATCATCAGCCTCGAGTTGCGGGGCTGCTTCGCGATGACCGAGACCGGGCACGGCAGCGACGTGCAGTCGCTGGAGACCACCGCGACCTACGACCCCGCCACCGAGGAGTTCGTCATCGACTCCCCCACCCCGACCGCGCGCAAGGACTACATCGGTGGAGCGGCCGAAACAGCCACCATGGCAGCGGTATTCGCGCAATTGATCACCGAGGAGAACGGTGAGCCGGTCAACCACGGCGTGCACTGCCTGCTGGTTCCGATCCGCGACGCCGACGGCACCGACCTGCCCGGGGTGACGACGTCGGACTGCGACTACAAGGGCGGCCTGCCCGGCGTCGACAACGGCCGCATCGTCTTCGACCACGTCCGCGTCCCGCGGGTGAACCTGCTGAACAAGTACGGCGACGTCGCACCCGACGGCACCTACAGCTCGCCGATCGACAACCCCAACCGCCGGTTCTTCACCATGCTCGGCACCCTGGTCCGCGGACGGATCACCGTGGGCGGCAGCGCGGGCGCGGCCGCCCGTGTCGCGCTGGACATCGCCACCCGATACGCGTTGCAGCGCAGGCAATTCAGCGCGCCGGATGACGAGTCCGAGGTACTGATCATGGACTACCTGGTGCACCAGCGCCGGCTGTTCCCGTTGATCGCAAAGTCGTACGCGCTGCAGTTCGCCCAGAACGAGCTGGTCAGCAAGTGCCATGACATCCAGACCGCCGATGCGGTCGACGCCGACGAGCAGCGCGAATTGGAGGCGCGCGCCGCCGGGTTGAAGGCGGCCAACACCTGGCACGCGTCCCGGGCGATTCAGGAGGCCCGGGAGGCCTGCGGCGGCGCGGGCTACATGGCCGAGAACCGGCTGGTCGCGCTGCGCGGCGACACCGACGTGTTCACCACCTTCGAGGGCGACAACCACGTCCTGACGCAGTTGGTGGCCAAGGAGCTGCTGACGGCTTACGCCGACGACATCCGCAGCATGAGCCCCGTCGAATGGGTTCGCTTCGCCGCCAACACCGTCGGCGAGCGGGTCGTCAAACGCACTGCGGCGGAGACGATCATCCAAACCATCGTGGACGCCCGGCAGGACAGCGAGGAAGAGGGCAGCCTGTTCAACCGCGGCACGCAGATCAAGATGTTCGAGGACCGGGAGGAATATCTGATCGCGTCCGTCGCGCGTCGGCTGCAGGCTAAGTCCAAGGAGATGTCAGAGTTCGACGCGTTCAACGCGGTGCAGGACCACGTGCTGCACGCCGCCTCCGCGCACATCGACCGGGTGGTTCTCGAAGCGTTCGTCGCCGGCATCGACGCCTGTCCGCACGAGGAGGCCCGCGAACTGCTGGGCATTGTCTGCGATCTGTACGCGCTGTCGGTGATCGAGGACGACAAAGCCTGGTACATCGAGCATCGGTACCTGTCGACCGAGCGGGCCAAGGCGGTCACCCGGGGCATCAACGACCGGTGCCGCGCGCTGCGCCCGCACGCGCAGACGCTCGTCGACGGTTTCGGGATCCCCGAGCAGCTGCGCTACGCCGAGATGCTGCACCCGGAGAACTTGGCCGACGCGGTCACGAGCTGACGGGCTGCTCGCCGAGCATCTCCCAACCGGGCCGCGCCGCTTCCCGTTGCGGCCGCACATATCTGACCCAGGTCACGATCGCGGCGCCGACGTAGCAGATCAGAAAGACCCAGAACGCCGGGGTCTCCGTCCCGGCGGTGGCATAGGACTGCCGTAGGGCCAGATTGATCACCACTCCCCCCAGCGCACCCACCGATCCGGCGAGTCCGATCAGCGCTCCCGACCGCACGGCCTCCCAGTGCCTCCGTTCGGCGTCGCTGATACCCAGCGCACGGCTTCGCTCCGCGACCACCGAAGGGATGAGCTTGAACACCGAGCCCTTGCCGACGCCGCAAAAGATAAAGAGCGCAAGGAATCCGACGATATAGCCGATCGTCGTGAACGATCCCACCGGCTCGCCGGGCCCGCGGGTCAGGTCGTCATGGGTGCTGACGGCGACCAGGAATCCAGCGGCGGTGATCATGGCGGTCAGGGCGGTCATCGTGACGCGGCCGCCATCGAAACGATCGCCCAGCCGACCGCCGATCACCCGCGCGATCGAACCCAACAGCGGTCCGACGAAGGCGATTTCGGCAGCGTGCAGCGCGGCCTGCGCATGGCTTTGGCCGGCCGCCATCAAATTGTGTTGGAGCACTTGACCGAAGGCGAACGCGAAGCCGATGAATGAGCCCGCGGCGCACATATACAGGAATGAGATCGCCCAGGTGTCGGGAATGGAAAGGACGGACCGCACGTGGGAGACCTCGATGGAGTGATCGAGGTTATCCATGAACAACGCCGCGCCGACACCGACGACCGCCAGCAGCACCAGATAGACGGCGCACACCCAATACGGCTGCCTGTGACCGGCGGTGGCCAGCACCACCAGACCGACGGCCTGGATGGCCGCGGCGCCCAGGTTGCCGATCCCGCCGGTGAGCCCCAGCGCCATGCCCTTGCGCCGCTGGGGGTAGAAGGATTCGACGTTGGCCAGCGACGCCGCGTAATTCCCACCGCCCAATCCCGTCAGCGCCGCGCACACCAGATAGGGCCACAACGGCAGGCCCGGATGGGCGAGCAGCACAATGGTTCCCACGGTCGGGATCAGGAGCACGGACGACGACAGCACCGCCCAGTTACGTCCGCCGAACCTGGCGGTGCCCATCGTGTAGGGGATGCGCACGATCGCACCGACAAGGGCCGCGGTGGCACCCAGCAGCAGTCTGTCGCCGGTGGAGAATCCGTAGACGTCCTCCGGCATGAACAGCGCCATGACCGACCAGAGGTACCAGATGGAAAAGGCGACGTGCATGGTCGCGATCGACCAGATCAGGTTCCGGCGGGCGATCGTCTTGTTTCCGGCTTCCCACGCCACGAGATCCTCCGGGTCCCACTGCGAGAGGCGCCGCGACCAGCCCATCAGACCTGCCTTCCGCGCCGGATCCAGTGCCGGGCACTGGTTGTCAACGATGACGGGGCTTGCCCGGTGACGGCGTAGCCCGGCGTAAGAGTCTAGCTAATAAAGCAGGTAAAACTCGCGTTTCGCGCCGCCTCGCCGGCCCACCGGGGGATGCCGATATTCACAACGGCGTCAGGGCGATCAACCTGCCGGCCGGACCACGAAGCCGCACCCGCCGCGTGCGCGCCCTGCCGATCGCTGGGCCGAAGTCACACCGCGTCCATCCGCTTGCGACGCACCGTCATTGGTTAGGAATCTTGCCGAGCGCCTTCAGCTTGCCGTCAGGGCCGATCTCGAACTTCACCGTGCCGATACCGGTGGGGCAGCACGGCTGGTCGTTGCCCTTCAACCATCGGTACTGCACCGCGATGGCGTCGTCGGAGGGCGGCAACACGGTTATGTACGGCTTGGGATCAGGGCTCGGTGTGCCCAGCGGCTTGTCGTGATCGAAGAACAGCAACTGCTGGCCGGTGGATTCGCTGGCGATGGTCGGGATGATCTGCACCCAGTACAACCGGCACTTCTTGGCATGCCCGCGAGCGATTTCCACCCACGTGGTACCCGGCACGGTGATGGGCACCGACGCGATCGCACGCTGCACGGTGGCGGGTCTCGGCCCGTCGGACTCCTTGCACTTGTCGGGTGAAACCGGCGGCGCGCCGTCCTGCTTCCAGCCGCAACCGGAGGCCAGCAGGATCAGCAGGATCACCATCAGCTGACGCACCCGGTGAGCTTAGCGAAGGCTGTGAATGTCCCGTTTGTTTGGTCGGAGACGCCGTTCTGAAGGGAAAGCCCCCGGCCGCCCAGGTAGCCTGATGCGGAGTCGGCCGGTCGACGATGACCCGTGCTGACCTGGGGGTTTACCGCATTTCCGAGAGTTCACGGACGCGCTTCGTCCCTTGAGAGGAAGCCGTAAAGCGGGGGAAACTCCCGATACCCGGTGCCGAAACATCCTCATCGCACCATTCGACGTAAGCCCGTTGCGCTCACAGGAGGGAAGTGCGTGGCCAGGGAGTCCATGGCGTCACACGACGATGCCGTGAACACCATGTGCGCATACTGCGGCGTCGGCTGCGGAATGGTGCTGCAGGTCACAACCGATCCCGACAGCGGCCAGCGTCACATCGCGAAGTCCGTTGGGGATAAAGAACATCCGGCTAACTTCGGCCGGTTGTGCACCAAGGGCGCCACCACTTCGGACGTGCTCAACGCGCCCGGCCGGATGGAGTCGGCGCACGTGCGCGCCGACCGCGGGGAACCCGTCGAGGCCCTCGATATGGATAGCGCGATCACTCAGTGCGCGAACCGGTTACGGGCGATCATCAACGCGCATGGCCCGGATTCCTTTGCCATGTATGTGTCGGGCCAGATGTCCATCGAGGCGCAGTATCTGGCGAACAAATTGACCAAAGGCTTCATCGGCACCAACCAGATCGAGTCGAACTCACGGCTGTGCATGGCGAGCGCCGGTTCCGGCTACAAGCTCTCCCTGGGCGCCGACGGGCCGCCCGGCTCGTACCAAGACTTCGAACACGCCGACGTCTTCTTCGTCATCGGCGCCAACATGGCCGACTGCCATCCCATCCTGTTCTTACGGATGATGGACCGCGTCAAGGCCGGGGCCAAACTGATCGTCGTCGATCCGCGCCGCACCGCGACCGCGGAGAAGGCCGACCTGTTCCTCCAGGTCGCCCCCGGTTCCGATCTGGCACTCCTCAACGGGCTGCTGCACCTGATCGTCGAGAACGGACACACGGACCCCGATTTCATCGCCGAGTTCACCGAGGGGTGGGAGGTGATGCCCAGCTTCCTGGAGCAGTACGCCCCCGACACGGTCAGCGAGATCACCGGGATCCCCGAAGACGACATCCGCACGGCGGCGCGGATGATCGGCGAGGCCGAGAATTTCGTGAGCTGCTGGACCATGGGCCTCAACCAGAGCACCCACGGCACCTGGAACACGAACGCGGTCTGCAACCTGCATCTGGCCACCGGCGCTATCTGCAAGACGGGCAGCGGCCCCTTCTCGCTGACGGGCCAGCCCAACGCCATGGGCGGCCGCGAAATGGGTTACATGGGACCGGGATTGCCCGGCCAGCGCTCCGTCCTGTCCGCGGACGACCGCGCCTTCGCCGAAGACCAGTGGGGCATTCCCCGTGGGACGCTGCGCACAGAGGTCGGTACCGGCACGATCGACATGTTCTCCCGGATGGCCGACGGCGAAATCAAAGCGTGCTGGATCGTATGCACCAATCCCGTTGCCTCCGTGGCCAACCGGAGAACGGTGCTGGCCGGCCTGGAGCGCGCCGAATTGGTCATCACCCAGGACACGTTCCTCCAAACGGAGACCAACGAATACGCCGACGTGCTGCTGCCGGCGGCCCTGTGGTCGGAGGCGGAGGGGGTGATGGTCAATTCCGAGCGCAACATGACGCTGTTCCAGCCGGCCGTCGCCGCCCCGGGTGACGCGATGCCCGACTGGCAGATCATTGCCCGGATCGCCTGCGAAATGGGATATGCGGAGGCGTTCAGCTACAACTCCGCCGAGGAGGTCTTCGACGAGATCAAGCGATTCTCGAACCCGAAGACCGGCTACGACCTGCGCGGGGTCAGCTACCAGCGGCTGCGTCGGGGCCCGCTGCAGTGGCCGTGCGCGCCGGGCAACCCGGGCGACCGCAACCCCATTCGCTACCTCAACGACGGGGTGAGTCAGGCCCGGCGGGTCCGCGAGGACGGCAGCGCACCCCGGCTGGCCTTCCCCACCGAGAACGGTCGTGCGGTGTTCTTCGCCCGCCCGCACCTGCCGCCCGAGGAAATGCCGGACGACGACTATCCTTTCCTGTTGAACACCGGCCGCCTGCCACACCAGTGGCACACGATGACCAAGACTGGCAAGGTCGCCAAGCTCAACAAGCTCAATCCCGGGCCGTTCGTCGAGATCCATCCCGGGGATGCCGCAAGGCTGGGGATCACCGACGGGGACGCGATAGAAATCGCTTCCCGGCGCGGTCGCGCCGTGCTGCCCGCCTCTGTCAGCGACCGGGTGCGCCCCGGCAACTGCTTCGCCCCGTTCCACTGGAACGACGTGTTCGGCGAATACCTGGCGATCAACGCGGTCACCAGCGATGCGGTGGACCCGATCTCGAACCAACCGGAATTCAAGGCGTGCGCCGTCACGTTGGCGAAAGTCGCCGTCTCCGCGGCAGATCCGACCGCCTGCCCCACGCCGGCGGTGGACACCGACACCCCAGAATCCGCGCCCACGGAGGTATCCGAAATCAGCGTGTCACAGGTTGATGCCCTGGCCGAATTGCTCGGTGTGGCAACGAAACCCGTGCCGGAATTCGACGAGCTCGGCCGCTCCTACCTGGCCGGCATGTTGACCGCGCTTCGCTCGGAAGCCGGTCGACGCACGACCGGTGTGCCGACGCTGCCCCAAAGCGCTCCCTTCGATTCCGGCACCCGGCTATGGGTGGACGGTCTGCTCGCGGGCCTGTTCTCGCGCAATGACGTTGCCCGACGCACACCGGCGCCGGCGCTCGACAAGACCGCGGTCGAGCCACGCGGAGCCAATCCCGCCCAACGGGCACCCGTCGTGGTGCTGTGGGCGTCACAGACCGGGACCGCCGAAGAGCTCACCTCCGAGATTGCCGCGCGGCTGGGCGACGCCCGGTTGCCGGTCGCGGTGCACGCCATGGACGACTTCCCGGTGGCCGAGCTGGCGACGACGCGGGAATTGCTGCTGATCACCAGCACGACCGGCGACGGTGAGCCGCCGGACAACGGAGCCGGCTTCTGGCGGGCGCTGACGACAGACGGCGCAGCGGAACTCACCAACACCCGCTATGCCGTGCTCGCCCTCGGCGACTCGAACTACGACGATTTCTGCGGTCACGGGCGCAAGCTCGACCAGCGTCTCGCGGAGCTCGGAGCGACCCGCATCGTCGACCGGGTCGACTGTGAACCCGATTATGAAGACGGCGTTGCCAAGTGGCTGGGCGGTGTCATCCGGGCGCTGTCCCGCACGCCCGCGCCGGTGGGCCGCGACGGCGGTGCGCCGGCGTCGGCCACCCCCTCGATCGCCGTGCCGGCCCGGCCGGCCAACGGGTCGGGGGCGGTCGGGTACACCAAGAAGCATCCGCTGATCACCGACATGGTCCGCAACACCGTGTTGAGCCGGCCGAAATCGACAAAAGACGTGCGGCATCTGGTTTTCAGCCTGCCGGAAGAGACCTTGAGCTACGAGGCCGGCGACGCGCTCGGGGTGTGGCCCCGCAACAGCGACCAACTGGTCGACGAATGGCTGTCGGTCACCGGACTGGACGGACAGACCCCGGTCGAGGTCGGCGAGCACGGCCTGATGTCGCTGCGCTCAGCGCTCACCGAGCGGATCGAGATCGCCCACATCAGCCGGGACCTGGTGCGGTTCGTGCAGGAGCGCACCGGCGACCCGACACTCGCCGAGCTGCTGAAGCCGGAAAACAAACGCGCACTGTCGGATTGGACATGGGGGCGGCAGTCCATCGACCTGCTTGCGCAGCTGCCGGTCTGGGCCTCCGCCCATGAGTGGCTGCGGGTCCTCAAACGCCTTCAGCCGCGGTTGTACTCGATCTCGTCGAGCCCCAAGCAGCACCCCGGGGAAGTTCATCTGACGGTGTCGCCGGTGCGCTACAACTTCCACGGCGTCCCGCGCCGCGGGGTGTGTTCGACATATCTCGCGGACCGCTCCCCCGGCGATCGGGTCGCCGTCTATCTGCAGCAGTCGAGCAACTTCCGCCCGCCCGGCGATCCGGACACCCCGATGATCATGGTCGGTCCGGGCACCGGGATCGCGCCGTTCCGCGGCTTCCTGCAGGAGCGCCGCGCGCTCGGCCACACCGGGCCCAACTGGCTGTTCTTCGGCGAGCAGCACGCCGCCACCGACTACTACTACCGCAACGAGCTCGAGCAGATGCGGGACGACGGGTTCCTCACCGAGCTGGACCTCGCGTTCTCCCGGGACCAGAGCGAGAAGGTGTACGTGCAGCACCTGATGCGTCAGCGCGGCGCCCAGCTGTGGCGCTGGCTGCAGGACGGGGCGCAACTCTACGTGTGCGGCACCGCCGACCCCATGGCCAAGGACGTCGACCGCGCGCTCTGCGAGATCGCGGCCGAGCACGGCAGCCTCGATCCGGATGCGGCCAAGGAGTACGTCCGGTCGTTGAGCGCCGACAAGCGCTACCACCGCGACGTCTACTAGGCCTTCGGGGTCCCCCCGACTCGTAATACGACGGAAACGTCGCGCGCGTATTGCCGAAACAACCTCGCTGCACCATTCAGTCATTGGTGGCGCCGAGGAGGGACGTACGCGTGGCTCTGGATTTCGAGGGGCCCCTCGAGGACACCGTGCAGGCCGTCTGCCCGTTGCGGTGCCGGCTGCGGCGTGGGGCCGACGGCGACGACGGTGACCAGGTCGACTGGGCCGGGTTGCCGATCAATTTGGACTTGGCGTTCTCGCCGCAGCAGCGCGACAAGGTGTACAGGCAGCACCTGATGCGCAAACGCGGCACGCAGCTTCGGGGGCATCTTCGGGCCGGCTCTCACCTGTGCGTTTGCGAAGAGACCGCCGACGACGGACAGCCCTAGCCGCAGCGCTCTGCACGCCCTCGCAGCGCGATTTCCCGTCGGCGATTAAGTTCAGCGCGAGCGTAAAACATTACCTGCGAAAGCAATTCCGGCCGGGATACGCTTGCTGCGTGGCCGATAATCCGTCGTCATACTTGGTGCTGGCGTCGCAACGCAGTGGCAGCACGCTGCTGGTCGAGTCGCTGCGCGCGACCGGCGTCGCCGGCGAGCCGCAGGAGTTCTTCCAATACCTGCCGGCCACCAGTCAGGCGCCACAGCCGCGCGAGTGGTTCGCCGGCGTGGAGGACGAATCCATCCTGCGCCTGCTCGACCCGCTCGATGCGGGAACTCCGGACCTCGCGCCCGCCGAGATCTGGCGCGACTACATCCGCACGGTCGGGAGGACGCCGAACGGAATATGGGGCGGCAAGCTGATGTGGAATCAGACGCCGCTGTTGTTGAAGCGCGCGAAAAACCTACCGAATCGCAGCGGCGACGGCCTGCGGGCCGCGATCACCGACGTAGTGGGCGAGGAGCCGCTCTTCATCTATGTGCATCGGCCCGACGTGATTTCACAGGCAGTGTCGTTCTGGCGGGCGGTGCAGACCCGGGTGTGGCGAGGGCGGCCCGACCCCGTCCGCGACGCGCGGGCCACCTACCACGCCGGCGCGATCGCGCACGTCGTCACCATGCTGCGCGCCCAGAATGAGGGCTGGCGGCATTGGTTCGCCGACGAAGACGTCGCACCCATGGAGATTCCGTATCCGGTGTTGTGGCGCAACCTTACTCAAGTGGTGGCCGCCATCCTGGAGGCATTGGGGCTCGACCCGCGACTGGCGCCCGAGCCGATGCTGGAACGCCAGGCCGACCAGCGCTCCGACGAATGGGTCGACCGGTACCGTGCCGATGCCGAGAAGTACGGCCTGCCAACCTGACCGCCAAAGCAGCGGGAGACTCGGCAAACGAACAGGCAGACCGGCCGAAATCATTGGATGTCCTATAGTGGGGCCTATGCAACAGGCCACCCAGCCGTGCCTCGCCCTTACGCGCCGCCTCACCGTGCGCTGTTGTTGTCGTTGTTGTTGATTTTCTGACGTCGCAGAAGTCCTCGCGTAATCCGCCGGTTTGCGGGCGCCAGCACAGGTAACACCCGTGGCCGCCCACGCGCGTTAGTCCATCTCCAGGAGATCAACCCACCGATGACCATGTTGTCCACCCGCCACCACGGCGGCACAGCATTCGACATCCCCAGGCAGGGCGACGAAGCTTGTACTGACATCGTTGAGGAAGACAGATGAGCATCGCAGACAACGTCACGCAACTAATCGGAAACACGCCGCTGGTTCGGCTGAACCGGGTAACCGAAGGCGCGGTCGCCGATGTCGTGGCCAAGCTGGAATTCTTCAATCCGGCGAACAGCGTCAAGGACCGTATCGGGGTGGCCATGCTCGATGCGGCCGAACAAGCGGGACTGATCAAACCCGACACGGTCATCTTGGAACCGACGAGCGGGAACACCGGCATCGCGCTGGCGATGGTGTGCGCCGCCCGGGGCTATCGATGCGTACTGACGATGCCGGACACGATGAGCACCGAACGTCGAATGCTGTTGCGCGCGTTCGGTGCTGAAATCGTCCTGACGCCCGGCGCCGACGGCATGGCAGGTGCCATCACCAAGGCCGAAGAGTTGGCCAAGAACGACCAGCGGTACTTCATACCTCAGCAGTTCGAAAACCCCGCGAATCCGGCGATCCACCGAAAGACCACGGCGGAAGAGGTATGGCGAGACACCGACGGCAAGGTCGACGTCTTTGTCGCCGGGGTCGGCACCGGCGGCACCATCACCGGTGTCGCCCAGGTCATCAAGGAACGCAAACCATCGGTGCAGATCGTGGCCGTGGAACCCGCGGCGTCCGCCGTCTTGTCCGGAGGGCAGAAGGGACCTCATCCCATCCAGGGCATCGGTGCCGGATTCGTGCCACCGGTGCTCGATATGGATCTGGTTGACGAGGTCGTCACGGTCGGAAACGAAGAGTCGCTGGAAATGGCCCGTCGGTTGGCGCGGGAGGAGGGGTTGCTGGTCGGCATCTCCTCGGGCGCGGCGGTAGTGGCCGCGCTTCAGGTGGCCCGCCGCCCGGAGAACGCCGGCAAGCTCGTCGTGGTGGTGCTGCCCAGCTTTGGCGAGCGCTATCTGAGCACCCCACTCTTCGCCGACCTGGCGGATTAGCCATGCTCGCCGAGATACGACGTGACATCCGGGCCGCCAGGGAACGTGACCCGGCCCGCCCGACCACGCTGCAGGTGATCTTCGCTTACCCAGGCGTGCACGCCATCTGGGGCCACCGGATCAGCCACTGGTTGTGGAACCGCGGCGCCCGGCTGGCCGCGCGGATACTCAACGAAGTCACTCGCATCCTGACCGGGGTTGACATCCATCCCGGCGCCGTGCTCGGCCCCGGCCTGTTCATCGACCACGCGACCGGGGTCGTCATCGGGGAGACGGCCGAGGTCGGCGAGGACGTCACGCTCTACCACGGGGTCACCCTGGGCGGCAGCGGCAGGGACACGGGCAAACGCCACCCGACGATCGGTGACCGGGTGGTGATCGGTGCCGGTGCAAAGGTGCTCGGCGCGATCAAGATCGGCGAGGACAGCAGGATCGGCGCCAACGCCGTCGTCGTCAAAGAGGTGCCGTCGAGCGCCGTGGTCATCGGGGTCCCCGGACAGGTCATCAGTCGCCACGGCCGAAGCAGCCCAGACGACTCGATGATGCCCGACCTCGTCGGCGTCAGCCTCCAGTCCCTGCTCACCAGGGTTGCCAAGCTGGAGGCCGCGAACGACGGCCAACAATCCGCCAGTGTCATCCGGCCACCGGAAGCCGGTGTGTGGCACGGCGAAGACTTCTCGATCTGAGGCTCCACATGAGCACTGGGGTGGTGGTCGTGACAGCGCTGATCGCGGCGCTCGGAGCCGCCAGCGCGGCGGGCGTGCTGGTTAATCGGCGCTCGGGGGCGTTGCGCGAAACGGCTCCGGGACTGCCGCAGGACACAGCCGACCTCGGCTTGTCCGAGGTCGGCCCGACGGTCGTGCATTTCACCGCCGCCTGGTGCGGCCCCTGCGCTTCGGTGCGCCGCGTGGTCGAGCAGGTGTGCACAGATCTTCCCGACGTGGCACATCTCGAGCTCGACATCGACGCCCACCCCGCCGCCGCCAAGCGGCTTTCGGTGCTGTCGCTGCCGACCACGTTCATCTTCGACGCCGGGGGCCGTCAGCGATACCGCAGCGCGGGCGTGCCCAAGGCGGCGGAGTTGCGTCAGGCGCTGCAGCCTCTGTTGGCCTGATCGGCTCCCGCCGGCGCCTCAAACACTCTTCAAGATGCGTTCACCGCGATCGACGCTACGGTTGCCCGAGGGGCCAAGTAGGGGACGGAGACTGCGATGAGCGACGCCCACGCGCCGCGGATCCCGCCGGCACTGGCCGCGCCGAGCCTGAACCGCGGAGTCGGCTTCACGCACGAGCAGCGGCGGCGATTGGGGCTGACCGGACGACTGCCCCCGGCGGTGCTCACGCTCGAGGAGCAGGCCGACCGGGTATGGCATCAATTGCAAAGCCTGGCAACCGATCTGGGACGCAACCTGCTGCTCGAACAGCTGCACTACCGCCACGAACTGCTCTACTACAAGGTGCTCGAGGACCATCTGCCCGAGCTGATGCCGGTGGTCTACACCCCCACCGTCGGGGAGGCCATTCAACGGTTCTCCGACGAATACCGCGGGCAGCGGGGGCTGTTCCTGAGCATCGACGAGCCCGACGACATCGAGACGGCCTTCGCAACTTTGGGGCTCGAACCGGACGACGTCGACCTGATCGTGTGTACCGACGCCGAAGCGATCCTGGGCATCGGCGACTGGGGCGTGGGCGGCATCCAGATCGCGGTGGGCAAGCTGGCGCTGTACACCGCCGGCGCCGGCATCGACCCGCGCCGCTGCATCGCGGTCTCCCTGGACGTCGGCACCGACAACGAACAGCTGCTACAGGATCCGTTCTACCTGGGCAATCGTCACGCGCGGCGGCGCGGCGCCGAATACGACGCCTTCGTCGACCGCTACATCGAAACCGCCCACCGGCTGTTCCCGACGGCCATCCTGCATTTCGAGGACTTCGGGCCGCTGAACGCGCGGCGGATCCTGCACGCGTACGGCGACAAGTACTGCGTGTTCAACGACGACATCCAGGGAACCGGCGCGGTGGTCGTCGCGGCCGTCTACGGCGGATGCCACGTCACCGGGGTGCCGATGCGCGACCAGACGGTGGTCGTCTTCGGGGCCGGGACGGCCGGGATCGGGGTGGCCGATCAGATCCGCGACGCGATGGTGTCCGACGGCGCCAGCCTCGAGCAGGCCAGGGCGCAGATCTGGCCGATCGACAAGCAGGGCCTGCTTTTCGACGACATGGACGACCTGCGCGATTTCCAGGTGCCCTATGCCAAGAACCGCGCCCGGCTGGGGGTGGGCCCCGGGGATCGGGTGGGGTTGGTGGACGCCATCAAGCTCGCCTCCCCCACCGTCCTGCTGGGCACCTCCGCGGTGTTCGGCGCCTTCACCGAGAAGGTCGTGCGCGCCATGGTCGCGTCGTGCGAGCGCCCGATGATCTTCCCGCTGTCCAACCCGACCTCCCGCATGGAGGCCGCGCCGGGCGACCTGCTGCAGTGGTCGGACGGCAAGGCGCTGATCACCACCGGCACCCCCGTCGTCCCGATCGAATACGACGGCACCACCTACACCATCGGGCAATCCAACAACGTGCTGGTGTTCCCCGGGATCGGGCTGGGCATCATCGTCGCCGGGGCCCGGCTGCTGACCAAGGGCATGCTGCAGGCCGCGGCGAAAGCCGTTGTGCAACAGGCTAGCCCGTCAGCTCCCGGCGATTCGCTGCTGCCCGACGTCCGGAACTTGCGCGCCATCTCGACGACGGTCGCCGAAGCCGTGTATCACGCCGCCGTCGCCGACGGGGTGGCCACCCGCACGCACGCCGACCCGCGGCAGGCCGTCCTGGCCACCGTCTGGACCCCGGCCTACGACTAGCGCCTGGCCGACGGGCCGCCCCCGGGGTCGTTCGGATGGGGCGCGAGCGGCGGCCAGAGCGCCGGGCGCTGAGAGCCTCAGCGGCGAAAATCACCTGGCTCCCCCGCCTGGACTCGAACCAGGAACCTATCGGTTAACAGCCGAACGCTCTGCCAATTGAGCTACAGGGGATCAACACGATCGCGGGACGACTCTAGCGTACTGGCACAACCGCGCCCAACTGGACGCCGGGACGGATCGGGCGCGCACGCACCCGCCCGGGTGAGGCAGGATGGGAACCGTCGCTAGTCGGGAGGAACGCTTTGATCCGGTATGTCGTGGTGCTGGGACTGGGTTACGTGCTGGGCTCGAAGGCCGGCCGTCGCCGGTACGAGCAGATCGTCGGGACCTATCGCGCGATGACCAGCAGTCCCGTGGCCAAGTCGGTGATCGAAGGGGGGCGCCGCAAGATCGCCAATCGGATCTCCCCGGACGCCGGATTCGTCACCGTCGCCGAGATCGACGACCAGACCGCCGTCATGGAGCGCGGCGCCGACCGGCCTGCCGACGAGGCCCTCACATCGTCAGATCGTCGCCGCTAGCCTGCTCCAGCAGGCTGCGCCGGTAGGCCTCCATCGCCACCAGGTCACCGAACAGCGCGTGGTACTCGTCGCCCTGTTCGATCGGCGACATGCGCTGCAGCTTGGATTTCACCTCGGCGATCTGCCGACCCATCCACACTTCCTGCAGCCGGGCCAGCACGCCGGCGATGTAGCGCGGCAGCTTCTCGTCGTCCACCCGGACGGCCTCCACGCCGAGCTCGTTGACCAGGCCGGCGGTCAGGTCCGAGCCGGCCCGCTGGCGCACCGCGTCGATCCACTGCGCCCCGGTGACGCCGCTCGACGTGCCGCCCGCGGCCTCGATGGCGCCGCGCACGGCGGCGTAACCGGGGTGCGTGAAGCTTTCGACCGTCAGCGTGTCGAACACCGGCCCGGCCAGCGCCGGGTACTGCAGCGCCGACTTGAGCGCCTCGCGCTGCGGCCACAGCGTCGGGTCACGCGGGTCCGGGCGCGCGGCCGCGGGTCGGGCCGGGGCGGCGGCCCGGGGCTGCTGGCCGGCGCGGCGTGCAGCGTCCGGGCCCGGACCGCCCCGTGGCTGGGCCGGCGCCTTCTTGGCCTGACTGCGCACCCGCTCGATGACCTGCGCCACGTCGTCCCAGCCCACCCAGCCGGCGAGCTGGCGGGCGTACTCGTCGCGCAGGGTCGGGTCTTTGATCTGGCCCACCATCGGCACGCAACGGCGCAGCGCCGCGACCCTGCCCTCGGCGCTGTCCAGGTCCATCTCGGCGATGGCCGTGCGGATCGCGAACTCGAACAAGGGCGTGCGCCGCGCCACCAGGTCGCGCAGCGCGCCGTCGCCGGACTTCAGCCGCAGATCGCAGGGATCCATGCCGTCGGGGGCCACCGCGACGAAGGACTGCCCCGCCAGGTGCTGCTCGCCGCCGAAGGCCTTGAGCGCGGCCGCGCGGCCGGCCGCGTCACCGTCGAAGACGTAGATCAGCTCGCCGCGGAAGAAACTGTCGTCCATCATCAGGCGGCGCAGCATCGACAGGTGCTCGTCGCCGAACGCGGTGCCGCACGACGCGACGGCGGTGGTGACGCCGGCCAGATGCATCGCCATCACGTCGGTGTAGCCCTCGACGACGACCGCCTGGTGCCCCTTGGCGATGTCGCGTTTGGCCAGATCGATGCCGAACATCACCGACGACTTCTTGTACAGCAGCGTCTCGGGGGTATTGATGTACTTGGCTTCCATCGGATCGTCGTCGAACAGGCGGCGCGCGCCGAACCCGATCACCTCACCGGCCGCGGTGCGGATGGGCCACAGCAGCCGCCGGTGGAAGCGGTCGATCGGGCCGCGGCGGCCTTGGCGCGACAGGCCGGCCGCCTCCAGCTCCTTGAACTCGAAACCCTTGCGCACCAGATGTTTCGTCAGCGAATCCCACCCGGAGGGCGCGAACCCGCAGCCGAAGCGACGGGCCGCCTCGGCATCGAAATTGCGTTCCGTCAGGTATTGGCGAGCCGGTGCGGCCTCGTCGGATTCCAGCGCCGCCGCGTAGAACTCCGCCGCGGCCGCGTTGGCCGCGACGAGCCGGCTGCGGCTGCCGCGGTCGCGCTGCACGCTGGTCGCCGGGCCGGTGTAGCTGATGGTGTGGCCGATCCGGTCGGCGAGCAGCTCGACGGCCTCGACGAAGGTGACGTGTTCGATCTTCTGGATGAAGGCGTACACGTCACCGCCTTCCCCGCAGCCGAAGCAGTGGAAGTGGCCGTGGTTGGGCCGCACGTGAAACGACGGCGACTTCTCGTCGTGAAACGGGCACAGGCCCTTGAGGGAATCGGCTCCGGCGCGCCGCAATTGGACGTAGTCGCCGACGACTTCCTCGATGCGGACCCGTTCGCGGATGGCGGAGATGTCGCGATCGGGGATCCGGCCCCGGCCCCGGGGCCGGGCGTCGTCCTCCGCCGCGCGCGGGTGGTGCCCCCACGAACCTGCCGGGCTGGACATCGGCTCAGTGTAGAGCGCCGAGCCGGCCGGCTATCCCGTTCCGATGACGCCGCATGCCACCCGCTCCATCGCGTTGTCGCTGTACTCGGCGCCGTGCAACATCAACGCTTTGCCCTCGCCGCCCAGCAGGACGTCCCGCGTGAACGCATCGGTGGTGGTCACCAGGTAGGCCGAGCCGTCCTGACGTACCTCGAGCGACGTCAGGTCACCGCTTTCGGGCTTCCCGGTGTGGCCGGGCGCGTTGTAATGACCGCCCGCGGACAGGAAGTTGCCGGGTGGCCCGCCGGTCGGTGCGACGGAGTTGGGCTCGCACTTGCCGATCTGGTGGACGTGCAGGCCGTGGAAACCCGGCGCGAGGATGCCGCCGGCCACCGTCTTGACGGTGACGGTGACGTATCCGCCGGTGAAGTCGAAGGTTGCCGTGGCGACGGAGCGCCCGTCGGGCGTCTTCAGTTGCGCGGTGAGCGATTCGCCGTTGGGCGCCGGCGTCGTGGTCTCGCCCGACGACGAGGGTGCGGCGCTCTTCACCGGAGGGGTGGTGCCGGGCTGGGTGCTCGCATGTTGTGGTGAGCTGCAGGCGGTCATGGCGACGACGGGAAGCCCCACCGCGAGGGTGGCGATACCGCAGAGTTTGGTCATGTCGGGCAGCCTAGTCCGCGACGGCGACGCCGACGCCGTGGGATGACGTGCGGCCTCGTCGCGGCTAACCGGTGGCCTGGCGGGCGTCGATGCGTTCCAGCCGGCCCTCGGTGTACGAGGCGATCTGATCGACGATGACCCGTAACCGGGCGCGGTCGTCGGCGGCTGTGGTGAACGCCGCGGCAAAGACCGGGTCGAGCGTTTGCGGCGCCCCGGAATACAGCCACTGCGCCACCCGGTGGATCCGTTCGCGCTGCAGGGCCTGGGTGTGGAGATGCCGGGGATCGGACATGATGAATTGCAGCGCAAGGATTTTCAGCAGGGCGACCTCCGCGCGCACGAGGTCGGGCACCAGCAAGTCGGCCCGGTAGCGCACCAGCGGCCCGGGACCGGCCGCGGCGCGGGTGGTGGCCACGGCGGCCGAGGCGAACCTGCCGACCAGTTCGCTCGTCAGTCGCTTGAGCGAGACCGACGCCGCCAGGGTGGCGTCGTACTTGCCGACCGCGGCCACCACCGGCAACGCCGCGAGCCGCGCCGCGGCCGCCATGAAGTCGTCGGCGCGGACCCGGAGGAATTCGCTCTCGCCCAGTTTGGCCAGCGCGGCCGCCTCGTCGTCGTCGGCGAGCACGCGCAGGTCGATGCGCTGGGACACCACCCCGTCCTCGACGTCGTGCACCGAATAGGCGATGTCGTCGGCCCAATCCATCACCTGCGCTTCCAGGCACATCCGACCTTCCGGCGCGCGGGCCCTAACCCAGGCCGCCGGCTCGCGGTCCTCGTCGTAGAACCCGAATTTGCGCTTTCCCTCGCCGCGCGGCCACGGATACTTGGTGACGGCGTCCAGGGATGCGCGGGTCAAGTTCAGCCCCGCGCTATTGCCTTGCTCGTCAAGCACTTTGGGCTCGAGGCTGGTCAGGATGCGGAAATTCTGCGCGTTCCCCTCGAAACCGCCGTGGCTCGCGGCGAGCTCATCCAGGGCGCGCTCGCCGTTGTGCCCGTAGGGCGGATGGCCGATGTCGTGGGCCAGGCCGGCCAGCTCGACCAGGTCGAGGTCGCAACCCAAGCCGACCGCCATCCCCCGGCCGATCTGGGCCACCTCCAGCGAGTGCGTCAGCCGGGTGCGCGGGGTGTCGCCTTCGCGGGGCCCGACGACCTGCGTCTTATCGGCCAGCCGGCGCAGCGCGGCGCTGTGCAACACCCGGGCGCGGTCACGGGCGAAGTCGGTGCGGTGCTGACCTTCCGTACCCGGCAGACCTGCAGTCTTCGGCGCTTCGTGTACCCGCCGTTGACGGTCGAAGTCGTCGTAAGGGTCTTGCCGATTCGTGGTCACCGCAGCACAGTCTGCCAGGGAATGCCGGCCGACGGACCGGCCCGCCGCACTGCTGTTTGCCTCGGTCCTACCGGGCTAGATTGGCCTCATGCGCATGCGCACCGCCCGCCTGCTGACTCTGATCGGGACGATTCTCGCGGTTGGTTTCGGCGGCGGGCTGCTCGTGGCACCCGGGGCCGGCGCGCAACCTCCGTTCCGGCTGGCGGATTACGTCACCGACAACGCGGGCGTCCTCTCGGACTCCGGCCGCGCGTCGGTCACCTCGGCGGTGGCCAAGCTGTACACGGATCGCCACGTCCGGCTCTGGGTGGTCTACGTCGACGACTTCTCCGGCCAGAACCCGGTGAGCTGGGCCCAGCTCACGATGCGTTCCAGCGATCTGGGCAACTATGACGCCCTGCTGGCCGTCGCCACCAACAGCCGTGCGTACGCCTTCCTCGTGCCGTCGACCGTCAAGAACGTCAACGCGCGCCAGGTCGATGACTTGCGGCGCAACCGGATCGAACCCGCGTTGCACGACGGCGACTGGAGCGGCGCCGCGGTCGCGGCGGCCAACGGGCTCGATACGTCACCGGGTTCCGCGGGCCGGGTCGCGCTGCTGGTCATCCTGGCGATCATTCTCGTCGCGGTGGCGGCCTTGCTACTGGTCATGCGTTATCGCGCCCGGCGGCGGAGGGCGGCCGAACTCGCGGCGGCCAGGCGGGTCGATCCCACCGACGCAGATGCGCTGGCCTCGCTAGGGCTGCAGGCCCTCGACGACCTGTCCCGCGCGCTGGTGGTCGAGGTCGACAACGCCGTGCGAACCAGCTCCAACGAACTCGACCTGGCGATCGCCGAGTTCGGCGAGGAGCGGACCCAGCCGTTCACCCAGGCCGTCAACAACGCCAAAGCCGCCCTGTCCCAAGCGTTTACGGTTCGACAACAGCTGGACGACAACACACCCGAGACACCCGACCAGCGCCGCGAGTTGCTCACCCGGGTCGTGGTGTCGGCGGCGCGCGCCGACCGCGAACTGGAATCGCAGACCGAAGCCTTCGAGAACCTGCGCGATCTGGTGATCAACGCGCCTGCGCGGCTGGACACACTGACTCAGCAGTACGTCGAACTCACCACCCGGATAGCGCCCTCCGAACAGCGATTGGCCGAGCTGCACCACCAATTCGACGCTGCCGCACTGACTTCGGTGTCCGGCAACGTCTCGGGCGCCAAGGAGCGGCTGGCGTTCGCCGACCGCAACATCGGCACAGCCAGGGATTTGGCCGCCGAAGCGATCAGCGGCCGGCAGGCCGGTTTGGTCGATGCCGTCCATGCCGCGGAGTCCGCGCTGGGGCAGGCGCGGGCGTTGCTCGACTCGGTGGACAACGCGGCCACCGACATCCAGCACGCCATCGACCGGTTGCCGGCGGCGATGGCCGACATTCAGGCGGACATCGCGCGCGCGGGCGAGCTCCTCCAGAACGCGCGAACCACCGAGTTCGCCCACACCGGCGATCTGATCGCGGCGCGTGACGCGGCGGCGCGGGCCGTCGACGCCGCGCGCGCCGCCGCCTCCACGAATCCGCTGGGCGTATTCGCACAGTTGGCCAAGGCGGATGCCGACCTCAACGCGCTGCTGGTCACGCTGGCCCAGGAGCAAGCGACCGCCGAGCGGCTCAACCGGTCATTGGAGCAGGCGTTGTTCACCGCCGGAAGCCGGCTGCGGGCGGTCTCCGACTACATCGACACGCGGCGGGGCAGCATCGGCCCGGAGGCCCGCACCCGGCTCGCCGAAGCCAAACGACATCTGCAAGCCGCGCGGGACAAGGGGGCGACCAACCCGGCCGAAGCGATTTCCCACGCCAACGCGGCGTCGACGCTGGCCGCCCAGGCGCAGTCGTTGGCCAATGCCGACGTGCAGTCGGCTCAGCGGGCCTACGCCCGCGGCGGGGGCGGCGACTGGGGGGCGATGCTGGGCGGGATCATCATCGGCAACGTGCTCAGCGGCGGCATGCGGGGTGGGTTCGGCGGCTGGAGTCCGACGTCATTCGGGGGATCGTCGGGAGGGTCCTTCGGCGGCGGCATGATGGGCGGTGGCGGCCGCTTCTGAGCCGCTCACCCTGAACCCAACCGTCAGCCGGCGGCCGGTGAATGCGGGATCACGCCCCCGCTGCGCGGCATTTCGAAGTGGGGTTCGGCTTCGCCGTCCCACCGCTTCCATTCGGTCCACTGATTGGGGTCCGCGACCGGGGCGTCGGCCGCCGCGTCGACGGTGTCGGCTCCCGTTTCCGGCTTCGGCGCCCAGTGGTCGTAGTCGTCCGGCGGCACGGCCACGCCCCAATTGAGCGGAACCGACAGGCCGCCGAGCATCCCCGACTCACCCCGAACCGCCGACACCGAGTCATCTGGTAGCGGCGGACCAAGAGGCAAAAGCATGTTGCCCCCTTCCACAGCCGATTTCGGACGCTGTGGCCGAACCCAATAACACCAAGCAGGCATATCGTAAGCCAAACTCACGACAAATACCCGAAAAACATCGATTTGCTTTTGGTAAGCGTATGCCCGGCCCAGCAGGGCGTACGCGAATGGCGGTGGTCCGGCCTCAGCCGCCCTTGGTCCGCGGCACCACCTTGGGCCGCGACTGCACCACGTGGGGGTTCTCCCCGCCGCGGCGCCCCCTCCGGTCGGTCTTGTCCGGCTCGGTGCCCCGATCGTCCATCGCCATGGCCATGGCCGATGTCGATCCGGCGGGTGAGGACGACGCGGAGGGCGATCCCCCGGCCGCGATCGGGGTGGGTAGCTGGGTGCCCAACGCCGGCACCGCGAGACTCGTCAGCACTGCCGGCACCGGCATCGACCCCTGCCAGGTCGGCGGCACCGTAATCGCCCCCACGAACCGCGCGGTGCCCAACCCCGCCGTGGCCACGCCCAGCCCGCCCATCGACTGCAGCCCATGGGCTCCCCCCGCGGGGCCGAGTGGAGCCTCCGCAGCCACGGTGGTGACGCCGCCAGCCGTCGCCGGCCCGGCGCTGTGGGCCAGCACCATCATCGGCGACATCAGCGCGCTCGCCGGATACATCCCGATCGGCGCGAGCGCGGTCATCGTCGTCACCGGCATCGACGACAGCAACGACGTCACCGACGAGAGGCCGGGGAAGAACGCCCCCAGCACCGACTGCAGCTCGGAAACGAACGAGGCCCCCAGCGACGAGAACGCTCCGAAAGCCTGGGAGGCCAGGTCCAGCGGCGCCGTCACCAGGCCCGCCAGTCCACCCAGGGCCACCGGCGGGGCGCTGAACGCCGGCAACGTCGCCGCCACCGTCTGCGCCCCGACGTGATAGCCCACCATCGCGGCCACGTCCTGGGCCCACATCTCCATGTACTCGATTTCGGTCATCGCGATCGCCGGGGTGTTCTGACCGAAGAAGTTCGTCGCGATCAGCATGAGCAACCGGAGGCGGTTGGCGATCACCTCCGGGGTGGGCACCGTCGCCATGAACGCCGCCTCGTAGGCCGTCGCCGCCGCCGTCGCCTGGGCGGCCGCCATCTCGGCCTGCCCGGCCGCCGAGATCAGCCACTGCAGATACGGCGTCGACGCCGCCACCATCGCCGCCGACGAGGGACCCATCCACGGACCGGCGGCCACTCCCGTCACAACT
The DNA here is from genome assembly GCF_010731655.1 of Mycobacterium paraseoulense. Lineage (NCBI taxonomy): Bacteria > Bacillati > Actinomycetota > Actinomycetes > Mycobacteriales > Mycobacteriaceae > Mycobacterium > Mycobacterium paraseoulense. The sequence continues at coordinate 2,091,655 of NZ_AP022619.1, forward strand.
GACTCAAACGACGCGGCAGCGGCCGCCAAGTCCGCGGCCAGCGCCTCCCAGGCCGAGGCCGCCGACAACAATGAGCCGGGCCCGGCGCCGCCATACATCAGGGCAGAGTTGATCTCGGGGGGGAAGAAAAGAAAAGCTGGAATCATCACATCCCCAACCCACCGACCGAGTCAACGGCACCTACACCCACACGAACCGACACCACCCCCGGCGACTAGACACGTGAGGAACACTCGCCTTGAGCCTAAGCCAATGGGCTACCCGAGAACGGTTTTTTACTAAACGTTTAATTACGTGGCGCCGGGGTGTCCGGGCCGGTCAACCAGGCAAAGTCGGGACGCGGGCGGGGCCCGTGCCGGTCCCGGTCAGCAACCCTTGAGCCGCGCGGCGAGATAGTCGGCCACGGCATTCATCGCGACCCGCTCCTGCGTCATGTCGTCGCGGTTGCGCACCGTGACGGCGTTGTCTTCGAGTGAATCGAAATCCACCGTCACGCAGAACGGCGTTCCCACCTCGTCCTGGCGCCGGTAGCGCCGGCCGATCGCGCCGGCGTCGTCGAAATCGATGTTCCAGCAGGTGCGCAACTCGGCGGCCAGGTCGCGAGCCTTGGGACTCAAGTCGGCGTGCCGGGACAGCGGCAGCACGGCGGCCTTGACCGGAGCCAACCTCGGGTCCAGCCGCAGCAGCGTGCGCTTCTCCATCACGCCCTTGGCGTTGGGGGCCTGGTCCTCGGTGTAGGCATCGATCAGAAACGCCATGAACGACCGGGTGAGACCGGCTGCGGGTTCGATGACGTACGGCGTGTACCGGCTATCGGTGACTTGGTCGTAGTACGACAGGTCGGCACCGGAATGCTTTGCGTGGGTGGACAAGTCGAAATCGGTCCGGTTGGCGACGCCTTCCAGCTCGCCCCACGGGTTGCCGGCGAAGCCGAACTTGTACTCGATGTCGACCGTGCGGTCGGAGTAGTGCGAAAGCTTCTCGGCCGGGTGCTCGAACAACCGCAGATTCTGCGGTTCGATACCCAGCTCGACATACCATTGCAGCCGGGTGTCAATCCAATACTGGTGCCATTCCTTCGCGGTCGACGGTTCGACGAAGAACTCCATTTCCATTTGCTCGAACTCGCGCGTCCGGAAAATGAAGTTGCCCGGCGTGATTTCGTTGCGAAAACTCTTGCCGATCTGGCCGATACCGAACGGCGGCTTCTTGCGCGCGGTGGTCACCACGTTGGCGAAGTTGACGAAGATGCCCTGCGCGGTCTCGGGCCGCAGATAGTGCAGGCCCTCCTCGGTCTCGATCGGCCCGAGGTAGGTCTTGAGCATCATGTTGAACTCGCGCGGTTCCGTCCACTGTCCCTTGGTGCCGCAATCGGGGCAGACGATCTCGGTCATCGGCACCGAGTCGGGGTCGTCGATCCCCTTCTTGGCCGCGTAGGCCTCCTGCATGTGGTCCTGACGATGCCGGTGGTGGCAGTTCAGGCACTCGACCAGGGGGTCGTGGAACACCTCGACGTGGCCGGACGCCACCCAGACCTGCCGCGGCAGGATGATCGACGAATCGATTCCGACGACGTCGTCGCGCCCGGTGACCACCGAGCGCCACCACTGCCTCTTGATGTTCTCCTTGAGCTCCACCCCCAGCGGGCCGTAGTCCCACGCCGACCGGGTGCCGCCGTAAATCTCCCCCGAAGGAAAGACGAAGCCGCGCCGTTTGGCCAGGTTGACTACGGTGTCGATGACGGACGCCACGGGGTGGTGCACTCCCTTTCCGGGTTCGAACGGGCGCGTGCGGCGGTCGACCGCCGTGCGCAGAGCATCAGTCATGGTAGCGATCGGCGCCGCGGTCTTTGACATGCGTCATCATGCATGTGACAGTGGAAGTCTGCCGCTCGCGATACCTCCCGGCGGGTTCCCCCACTACCTGGCACTTCTCGAGGTGATGACTCTCTCCCATGGCGATGCTCCCCTCTCCGCCGATAGCGACACGGGATCGGCCGTGAGCGTCGTTGCCCACGAGCACGACGAGTCGGCGTCCGGCGGGCACCGGGCGGTGGCGGATTACCCCATCCCGCCGCCGCGGGAAATTCTCGACGCGGCGGGCGAGCTGCTGCGCGCGCTGGCCGCTCCCGTGCGGATCGCCATCGTGCTGCAGCTGCGCGAATCCCACCGCTGCGTACACGAGCTGGTCGACGCGCTCGGCGTGCCCCAGCCACTGGTCAGCCAGCACCTGAAGATTCTCAAGGCGGCCGGCGTCGTCGCCGGGGAGCGCTCCGGTCGCGAGGTGCTGTACCGGCTCGTCGACCATCACCTGGCGCACATCGTCGTGGACGCCGTCGCCCACGCGAGCGAGGACGCGCCGCAATGACCGGCGCGAGCGTGCGCTCGACCCGTCAGCGGGCGGCGATCTCCACCCTGATGGACACCCTCGACGACTTCCGCTCGGCGCAGGAGTTGCACGACGAGCTGCGCCGCCGCGGCGAGAACATCGGGCTGACCACCGTCTACCGCACGCTGCAGTCGATGGCGGCGGCGGGGATGGTCGACACGCTGCGCACCGACACGGGCGAGTCGGTCTACCGCAGATGCTCCGAACACCACCATCACCATCTGGTCTGCCGGGGCTGCGGTTCCACCATCGAAGTGGGCGACCACGAGGTCGAGGAGTGGGCGGCGCAAGTCGCGGCCAAGCACGGCTATTCCGACGTCAGCCACACCATCGAGATCTTCGGCACGTGTGCACAGTGCGGGTCCTAGGTTGACCCGAGCCCGCCGACCGCGGCGCGGCGAAAAAAAGTTCTGAAAAAAGTGTCCGACACGCGCCCGGCGCGTGCTCCTACCCCTGAGTGGCCCACGGGCCGATACCAGCAGGAACTCTAGGGAAGTGAGAGCAACATGCGGAACCACCGATCGCCCCATCTGCGGCCCGTACGCACAGACGAGGCTCCGTCACTGCAATTTCGCACCATCCATGGCTACCGGCGTGCGTTCCGGGTCGCCGGGTCGGGCCCGGCCCTGCTGCTGATCCACGGCGTCGGCGACAAGTCCACGGCATGGGAACCTGTCCACGCCAAACTTGCGCGCCGGTTCACCGTCATCGCGCCCGATCTGCTGGGCCACGGGGAGTCGGAGAAACCACGTGCCGACTACTCGTTGGCGGCCTTCGCGAACGGCATGCGCGACCTGCTTGCCGCGCTTGACATTGACCGTGTCACCGTGGTCGGGCATTCGTTCGGTGGCGGTGTCGCAATGCAATTCGCCTATCAGTACCCCCAGCTGGTAGAGCGCATCGTGCTGGTCAGCAGCGGCGGCGTGGCGCAGGAGGTCAGCGTGGCGCTGCGGTTGGCGGCGATGCCGTTGGGCAGCGAGACCTTGGCGATGCTGCGCATGCCGGGTGTGATGCCGGCGATCCGACTCTTCGGGCGGGCCATGGCTAACGTGCTGGGCCCCAACAACCTCGGGCACGACGTCGCCGATGTGGTGAATCTGCTCGAGGGCTTCCAGGACGCGCGCGCATTGTCGGCGTTCGCGCGCACCTTGCGTTCGGTAGTGGACAGGCGCGGCCAATTCGTCACGATGCTGGACCGAAGCTATCTCGCGCAACCCATTCCGGTGCAGGTGATCTGGGGCGAAGACGACTTCGTCATCCCGGTAGACCATGCCCGGATAGCCCACGAGGCGATGCCCGGGTCACGCTTAGAGATCTTCGAAAACTCCGGGCACATGCCGTTCAAAGACAACCCCGATCGCTTCGTCGAAGTCATCGAGCGGTTCGTCGACGCGACGCGGCCGGCTCAGCACGACCAAGACCTCTTACGCTCGTTGCTGCAGACCCGCGCCGGGGAAGACGGCCGGGGATCGGTAGCCGTCGCGCCGACCGAAGCGGCGGTGTCCTAAAGCCCTAACCCGTGAGCGCGCTCCGGATACCGGCACCGGTATCCAGCACCAGCAGAATCAGCGTGCGCAGGGCGTCGTCGGTGAGGCCGCCGCCGGGAAAGTTATAGCGCAGCATCACGTCGGCGCTTTTGGCCGTGCCCTTGCCCGAATTACGTTGCACAGCCTTCTCGTTGATCTTCTCGACGAGCGTGACGCTGCCGAAGTTGCTGTCGCGGGCCTGCCTGGCGACCTGGTCGCCGATCTTCTTGGTCAGCGGCAGGTCCCAGGCCACGACCTGGGTGAGCGACACCAGGTCGAGGTCGTCGGCGATGTTCACCACCCGCAACGACGCGATGGTCCCGCCGTGGCGCACCGTCAGCGCGCCGTCGGGCTCCTCCTGAACCGGGAGGACTTCGCCGAGGACCGACGCCAGGCGTTCCTGCAGTGAGGGCATTCAGGCGCTCCCGAATCTTCTGTTGCGGGAAGCGTATTCCTCGCAGGCCGCCCATAGGTCGCGGCGGTCGTAGTCGGGCCATAATTTGTCCTGGAAGATGTATTCGGCGTACGCGGCCTGCCACAGCATGAAATTGCTGGACCGCTGCTCCCCCGAGCTTCGCAGGAAAAGATCCACGTCGGGGATGTCGGGCCGCTGCAGGTGCTGGGCCACCGTCGCCTCGGTGATGCGCTCCGGGTTCAGCCGGCCGGCGGCGGCCAGGCGCGCAATTTCCTTTGTGGCCTCGGCGATTTCGGCGCGGCCCCCGTAGTTGACGCAGTAGTTCACGGTGATGACGTCGTTGTCCTTCGTCATCTCCTCCGCGATCGCCAATTCATTGATCACGCTGCGCCACAGGCGTGGACGCGACCCCACCCAGCGGATCTTGACCCCTATCGTCCTGAGGTTCACGCGGCGCATGCGCACCACATCGCGGTTGAAGCCCATCAGGAAGCGGACTTCCTCCGGGGATCGCTTCCAATTCTCGGTGGAGAAGGCATAGAGGCTGAGCCACTTGATCCCGATTTCGATAGCACCACAGACGATGTCGATGACCACCGCCTCACCCGCTTTGTGGCCGTCGGTACGGGTCAGCCCTCGTTGGGTGGCCCACCGGCCGTTGCCGTCCATCACGATCGCCACATGGTTGGGCAATCGATCGGCCGGGATCCGGGGTGCGGCGGCTTTCGAGACGTGCTGTGGCGGCCGGCACGGCCCACCGTCCGCCGACGGCGGCAGTTCGGGAAAGACGACCGGCCACGTCGTCCGCTCGGGGAAGACCGGATAGTCGTCGGGGGCGGGCGGTAGCTGCGGGAAGACGGCGGACGCCCCCCTCCTCTCAGCCTTGCTAGCCACAGTCCTGCTCGACAAGCGTTGCGCGTCGTTCGGCGATGGTGCGGTCGGCGTGATACGTCCGTTCCACCAGTGGCAACGTTTTGAGCTGCCGTTCCAGATGCCACTGCAGGTGGGCGGCCACCAGCCCGCTGACGTAGCTGCGGTGCGATTGCGGGGCCTTGTCGGCGAACTCCCAATCGCCGTCGTGCAGCGCCGACATCAGATCCAGCACGCCCGGCGGCGGTGTCGTCGAACCGGCCGGACGGCAGTGTGTGCAGACGCTGCCCCCGGCGCCGACGTGAAACGCGCGGTGCGGCCCGGGTGTGGCGCACCGGGCGCACTCGGTCAGCGCCGGCGCCCATCCGGCGATGCCCATGGCGCGCAGCAGGTAGGCGTCCAGCAGCAGGTCCCGGGACCGGCGGCCGTCGGCCACCGCCCGCAGTGCGCTCACCGTGAGCCGGTGCAGGTCCGGGGCGGGGGCCCGCTCCTCACCGGCGAGGCGTTCGGCGGTTTCCAGCATCGCGCATCCACAGGTATAGCGGCCGTAGTCGCTGACGATGTCGGTGGCGAACGCGTCGATCGAGACGACCTGGGTGACGATGTCGAGGTTGCGGCCGGGATGCAGTTGCGCGTCGATGTGCGCGAACGGCTCCAGCCGCGCCCCGAATTTGCTGCGGGTGCGGCGAACACCCTTTGCCACCGCCCGAACCAGCCCGTGATCGCGGGTGAGCAGGGTGACGATCCGGTCGGCCTCGCCGAGCTTGTGCTGGCGCAACACCACCGCCCGGTCTCGATACAGCCGCATCACAATAGTTTTGCACCCCGCCGCGACAATGCTGGTATCCGCGCCGGTTAGTCTCGTACCCCGTGATTGGCGCTTCCGAGTCGAGTACCGGGTCCGTTTCCGGATCCGGCGGCCAGCGTCTGCCCACCCTGACTGACCTGCTGTATCAGCTGGCGAGTCGCTCGGTGACCTCCGTCACACTGGTGCGGCGCTCCCTGCATGCCATCCACGCGAGCCAGCCGACGTTGAACGCCTTCCGCGTGGTGCTCACCGAGTCGGCGCTGGCCGCCGCGGCGGCCGCCGATCGCCGGCGGCAGGCCGGCGACACGGCGCCGTTGCTGGGCATCCCGATCGCGGTCAAGGACGACGTCGACATCGCCGGGGTGCCGACCGCATTCGGCACCGAGGGATATGTCGCGCCCGCCACCCACGACGCCGAGGTGGTTCGCCGCCTGAAGGCCGCGGGCGCGGTGATCGTGGGCAAGACCAATACCTGCGAACTGGGCCAGTGGCCGTTCACCAGCGGACCCGGATTCGGGCATACCCGCAACCCCTGGTCGCGCCGGCACACCCCGGGCGGCTCGTCCGGGGGCAGCGCGGCCGCGGTGGCCGCGGGACTGGTCACCGCCGCGATCGGCTCCGACGGCGCCGGCAGCGTCCGCATCCCCGCCGCGTGGACGCACCTGGTGGGTATCAAGCCGCAGCGTGGCCGCATCTCCACCTGGCCACTGCCCGAGGCGTTCAACGGCATCACGGTCAACGGCGTGCTGGCCCGGACGGTGGCCGACGCGGCACTGGTGCTCGACGCCGCGTCGGGCAACGTCGAGGGCGACCGGCACAAGCCGCCCCCGATCACCGCGTCCGACTATGTCGGTATCGCGCCCGGCCCGCTGAATATCGCGCTGTCAACCCGGTTCCCGTACACCGGTTTTCGGCCCAAGCTGCATCCTGAGATCCTGGCCGCGACGCGAGCCGTGGCCAGACAGCTCGAGCTGCTCGGGCACACCGTCGTGCCGGGCAACCCCGACTACGGCCTGCGGCTGTCGTGGGACTTCCTCGCCCGGTCCACCGCCGGGCTGCGGGATTGGGAGGAGCGTCTGGGCGACGGGGTGATCCTGGACCCCCGCACGTTGTCGAACCTGCGCGTGGGTCACGTCCTGGGTCAGGCGATCCTGCGCACGGCGCGGCGGCACGAAGCCGCCGCCCAGCGGCGGGTGGGTTCGATCTTCGACATCGTCGATGTCGTCCTGGCTCCGACCACCGCCCAACCGCCACCGCTGGCGCGCGCCTTCGACCGGTTGAGCGGCTTCGGCACCGATCGCGCGATGGTCGCCGCCTGCCCGGCCACCTTCGCATGGAACGTGCTGGGCTGGCCGTCGATCAACGTGCCGGCCGGGTTCACCTCCGAGGGGCTGCCGATCGGTGTGCAGTTGATGGGGCCCGCAAACAGCGAGGGCATGCTGATCTCGCTGGCCGCCGAACTGGAGGCCGTGTGCGGGTGGTCGACCAAGCAGCCGACGATGTGGTGGAACGCCGAGACGGGCACGCCGCCGGTGGCCGGCGCCACGCCGTCACGGTGAAGCCCCAAGCGGCACAGCGCGGAATGTTGACTTCGCTTGCGGCTTCGGGTTTGCCAATCGCCGTGCAGCACCGCGTGGCGCGTTAAAAGCCCAGCCGACCAAGCTGTTTGGGGTCGCTTTGCCAGTTCTTGGCCACCTTGACGCGCAGCTCGAGGTAGACCTTGGTGCCCAGCAGCTTCTCGATCTGCCCGCGAGCCGCGGTCCCGACTTCCCGCAGTCGGGCGCCGCCTTTGCCGATGACGATGCCTTTCTGGCTGTCCCGCTCGACGTAGAGGATGGCGTGCACATCGATCAGGTCGTCGCGGTCCTCCCTCGGGTTGACCTCGTCGATGACCACCGCCAGTGAATGCGGCAGCTCGTCGCGGACGCCCTCGAGGGCTGCCTCGCGGATGAGCTCGGCCATCAGCGTCTCTTCGGGTTCGTCGGTCAGTTCGCCGTCGGGGTAGTACGCCGGGCCCTCCGGCAGCGCCGCCACGAGCACGTCGATCAGAACGTCCACCTGCTCGCCGGTGGTTGCCGACACCGGGACGATTTCGGCCGAACTGCCAACGAGGTCGCTGACGGCGACCAGCTGGGCGGCCACCCGGTCCCTCGGGACCTTGTCGATCTTGGTGACGATGGCCACCAGCGTCGTTTTCGGTGCGGTCGAACGGATCTGGTCCACGATCCACCTGTCGCCGGGACCGATCGCCTCGTCGGCCGGGATGCACAAGCCGATCACGTCCACCTCGCCGTAGGTGTCGCGGACCAAGTCGTTGAGGCGCTTGCCCAGCAGGGTGCGCGGCCGATGCAGGCCGGGTGTGTCGACGAGGATGATCTGGAAGTTGTCCCGGTGCACGATCCCGCGAATGGTGTGCCGGGTGGTCTGGGGCCGCGTCGAGGTGATCGCCACCTTGGTGCCCACCAGGGCGTTGGTCAGCGTCGACTTGCCGGTGTTCGGCCGGCCGACCAGACAGACGAAGCCGGAACGGAATTCGGTCATGCCCCGGCGTCCCGGCGCTCAGCCATGCTCTTCGGCCTCACGGTCGCCGGAGCCGTTGGACTCGGGCTCGGCCGGGCTCAGCAGGACGGTGCCGACCCGTACCCGCCCCCGATGGTCGGTGCCGCCCTCGGCTTGCAGGCGCAGGCCGTGTGAGACCACCTCGGCACCGGGCAGCGGAACCCGGCCCAATTCCAGCGCGAGCAGACCGCCGACGGTATCGACGTCGAGATCGTCGTCGAATTCCACGTCGTACAGCTCACCGAGGTCTTCGATCGGCAGCCGCGCCGAAACGCGAAAACGCTTGTCGCCCAAGTCTTCGATCGGCGCCGTCTCCGCCTGGTCGTACTCGTCGGCGATCTCGCCGACGATTTCCTCCAGCACGTCCTCGATGCTGACCAGGCCGGCTATCGCGCCGTACTCGTCGACCAAGAGTGCCATGTGGTTGCGATCGCGCTGCATTTCGCGCAGCAGCGTGTCCAGGGGCTTGGAGTCCGGCACGAACACGGCCGGGCGCATCACCTGCGCGACCGTGATGCCCCGACCCCGGTCACCCGAAAGAAAGCTCTGCTGCACAAGGTCTTTGAGGTACACGACCCCGACGATGTCGTCGACGTTCTCGCCGATCACCGGGAGCCGGGAATGCCCGCTGCGGACCGCGAGGTTCAACGCCTGACTGGCAAGCTTGTCGCTTTCGATCCAGATCATCTCGGTGCGCGGCACCATCACCTCGCGGGCCGGGGTGTCGCCGAGTTCGAAGACCGACTCGATCATCCGGCGTTCGTCGGCGGCGACCACGCCGCGCTGCTGGGCCAGGTCGACGACCTCGCGGAGTTCGATCTCGGATGCGAACGGCCCGTTGCGCAAGCCGCGGCCGGGCGTGAGCGCGTTACCCAGGACCACCAGCAACCGGCTGAGCGGCATCAGCAACCACGAAATGAGCCGCAGCGGAACGGCCGTCGCCAACGAGATGGAATACGCATGCTGGCGGCCCAGGGTGCGCGGGCCGACCCCGATGACGACGAAGCTCATCACCACCATGGTCGCCGCAGCGCCGAACAACGCCCAATTCAGGCCGAAGTTGTCGTAGAGGAACAGCACCAGCAGCACGGTCGCGGTGATCTCGCAGGTGATCCGCAGCAGCACGACCAGGTTGATGTAGCGCGGCCGCTCGGCCATCACCTCGGCCAGCGACACGGCGCCGGGCCGCTCCTCGCGCACCAGTTCCTGGACCCGGGCCAGCGACACCGTGCTGATGGCGGCGTCGATAGCCGCGAACATCCCGCCGATGGCGATCAGCGCCAGCGCGCCGAGCAGCCAGGACAGGCCGGTCAATTGCCGGAAGACCTTGACGTGGTGACGGGCTCCCCTACGTCGTCGTCACTCCGCTTCCGGTTGAGAGCCCAGGCGGTGAGGCCCACGACCACCCCCAACGCCCCGTAGCCCAGGGCCGAGGGCCACCAGGGCTGGGCGGGTTGAGTGGGCTCCTCGTGCGGGCGAACACCCAGCACCACCAGGAAGTTGCCGTCGTCGGTCGGGCCCACACCCGGCAGCGACTGAGTCTTGGTCACCCTGATTTGGGCGCTGGCGCTGCTGGAGTCGTTGATCTGACCCCAGGCCAGGGTGGAGTCGTCCAGCAGGAAGATCGTGTCCCGGCTGCCGGCCGGTTGGCTGTTGTCCATGCCCACCACCGAGACCTGGCCGACTTCCACGGTCTGGTTGGCGGCGGGGACGGCGACCAAGACGTTCTGATACACCTTCGGCGGTTCCGGCTGCCGGTAGTCCGGGGGTGGGGGGCCGTTGAAGCCGACGGGCGGCACCGAGCCCCCGCCATAGAAGCTGCCCGACGCCACCCAGCCGTCGCCGACAGCGGTGAACGGGACCACGCCGACGGTGGCGGCATCGAGCAAGATGCGGGTACCGGCCGGCAGGTATGCCTCCCGGTCGGCACCGTTGTAGGAGTAGTGGAACGTCATCGCCTGATTCAGCGGGTTGTACAGGGCCGGACGGCGATAGGCGTCGTCGTAGTCGACGTAGTCCCAGTGCCGCGGCCGGATCAGCCGCTGGTTGTCGACCTTGAGGACGTCAACGTTCTCCCGGTGGGTGCTGACGACGTTCTGCACCCGCTGGTTGAAGTCGATCTGCTGCGGCGGCTTCGGCGGGTCGGCGGGATTGACGCGCATCGGCGGTGCGGCCTTGGCCGCCGCGACGGCCGGCGGCGGGACGTCCAGCCCCCGTGGCGGTGCCACCACCGAGACATTTCTGGACGCGTCGGGGCCCGCCGCATTGATCGTCGGAACCGTGTTGGCGGGCGGCAGATTCGGCGGGATGACCGGCGGCGCGTGCACCGGCTCCGTGTTGGGCGGCTCGTACGGGGGGAGCGCCGGAAGCTGCACCGGCGCCTCGCTCGGCGACGGCTGAGCCCGGCGGGGCGGCGCGGACTGGGAGCACACGTTGGAGGTGTGATACTGCGCCACCAGATATTGACACCACTGGCAGCTGGTGGGGTTCGATCCCGCGCCGGCGCACGGAGCCGCCTCGGCCACCCCGATCGTGCCGGCCACCACCGAAAACGGTGCCAACGCTACGGCGGCTGCGGCCGCGATCCCCGCGAGTTGAAGTCGGCTCAATTGTCGAAATACCTCGACTTGTCCAGCAACCGGCGATCCCGCTCCAGTTGACGGTCCTGCCGGTAGGCCTCGACCTGCTCGGCCACCCACTCCTCGAGCAACCGGCCCTGAAGGGCGAACATCTCTTTTTCCTCGTCCGGCTCGCCGTGGTCGTAGCCCAGCAGATGGAGCACGCCGTGGATGGTCAGCAACGCCAACTCGTGCCCCAGGCTGTGGCCCGCCGCGTCGGCCTGCCCGGCCGCGAATTCCGGGCACAACACGATGTCGCCCAGCATCGACGGTCCCGGCTCCGGGGCGTCGGGCCGTCCACCCGGCTCGAGCTCGTCCATCGGGAAACTCATCACGTCCGTCGGCCCGGGCAGGTCCATCCAGCGCATGTGCAGGTCGGCCATCGCCGCGGTGTCCAGCAGCACCATCGACAGTTCGGCCGCCGGGTTGACGTCCATCTTGGCGATGACGAACCGGGCGACGCTGATCAACTCCGCCTCGGAGACGTCGACGCCCGACTCGTTGGATACCTCAATGCTCATATGATGCTCGCCGCACTCGATCACCGGCGCCCGCGGGAGCCCGACGCCCGCCGGGCCGCCCGGTTCATCGCCAGCCCGGGCTCTTCGAATTTCGCGTAGGCGTCGACGATTTCGGAGACCAGCCGGTGGCGCACCACGTCCACACTGGTCAGCTCCGCGATATGGATGTCCTCGACGCTGTCCAGGATCTCGATCGCCGACCGCAGGCCCGACCTGGCGCCGCCGGGAAGATCGACCTGCGTGATGTCCCCGGTGATGACCATCTTCGACCCGAAGCCCAGCCGGGTGAGGAACATCTTCATCTGCTCGGCCGTGGTGTTCTGCGCCTCGTCGAGCACGATGAAAGCCGAATTCAGCGTGCGGCCACGCATATACGCCAGCGGCGCCACCTCGATGACCCCGGCCGACATCAGCTTCGGGATCAGCTCGGGATCCATCATGTCGTACAGCGCGTCATACAGCGGCCGCAGGTACGGGTCGATCTTCTCGCTCAGTGTGCCCGGCAAAAAGCCAAGGCGCTCACCGGCTTCCACCGCCGGGCGGGTCAGGATGATGCGGTTGACCTGCTTGGTCTGCAGCGCGCTGACCGCTTTGGCCATCGCCAGATAGGTCTTGCCGGTGCCGGCCGGACCGACCCCGAAGACGATGGTGTTGGCGTCGATCGCGTCGACGTAACGCTTCTGGTTGAGCGTCTTGGGCCGGATCGTCTTGCCGCGCCGCGACAGGATGTCCAGGGTGAGCACTTCGGCCGGCGACTCGTTGTCGGTGCCGGCCAGCATGGCGACGCTGTGGCGAACCACCTCCGGCGTCAGCGGCTGACCGTTGGCGACGATCGCGACCAGCTCGGTGATCGCCCGCTCGGCCAGCGCGACGTCGGCCGACTCACCCGAGACCGTCACGGCGTTGCCACGCACGTGCAGGTCGGCGTTCAGGCTGCGTTCCAACGCGCGGAGGTTTTCGTCTGCCGAGCCCAACAAGCCGACGACGACATCGGGCGGAACATCGATGCTGCTGCGTACCTGGGCGGCGTTGGCCTGGAGGCCTCCGGCTGCGTCAACAGCGCTGGTCTCGCGGGGCGTCACGTGGCTCTCGATGCCTGCTTTCTCGGCTTGTCGGTGGTTTGCTCGGCTGCCTCAGTCTACGCCCGGGCCCCACGTTGGTCAGCTTTCAGCCGCGGATTTACAGGCTCGAAGCCTCGTCCCATCGCGGGGTGAGCACCCCGAGCGCCCCCAGGGCCACCGCCGCGGCGGTCGACGTGCGCAGCACCTGGGGGCCCAGCCGCACCGGTGTCGCCCCGGCCTGGGTCAGCGCGGCGATCTCGTCGGGCGCGATGCCGCCTTCGGGACCCACGACCAGCAGCAACGCGTTCGCGTGCGCCACGTCGATGCCGGTCAGCGGGCCGGTCGCCGACTCGTGCAACGCCAGCACCACCGCCCCGGCGGCCACCTCGTCGCGGATCCGCTGGGCCAGCTGCGCGGTGGACAGCACGCCGTCGACGGGCGGGATGTGCGCCCGCCGGGATTGCCGGGCCGCCGAACGGGCGACGGCACGCCACCGGCGCAGGCCCTTGTCCGCGCGGGCGCCCTGCCAACTCGCCACGCACCGGGCCGCCTGCCAGGCCAGGAACGCGTCGGCGCCGGCCTCGGTGGCCAGCTCGACGGCCAACTCCGAGCGGTCGGACTTCGGCAGCGCCTGGACCACGGTTACCGCCGGCCGGGCGGGCGCGACGCTCCAGCGCTTCAGCACCCGGGCCCGCAGGCCGTCGCGACCGGCGTGCTCGACCTCGCAGTGCGCCAGGCCGCCGGCCCCGTCGCCGAGGGCCAGTTGTTCGCCGGGACGGATCCGGCGGACGGTGGCGGCGTGGAACCCCTCGTCACCCTCGAGGACGGCCAGCGAGCCGACATCGGGCAGCGCGTCGACGTAGAACAGCGTCGCCACCATGTGCGGGGCCCCGGCGACTCAGCGACCGGTGAAGGTTTCGCGCAGCCGGCTGAACAGCCCACCGCCCCCGTGCGTGGAGCGGACCTCGGGCACGTCGCGGCTGCGGCGGGTCTTCAGCTCGCGCAGCAGTTCGGTGTCGTGGTGGTCCAGCCGGGTGGGCACCACCACCTCGACGTGGACGTGCAGATCACCCCGGGTGCCCGAGCGTAGGTGCGGCATCCCGTGGCCACGCAGCGCGATGACCGAATTCGGTTGCGTGCCGGGCGGAATGGCGACCTCGCTGATGCCGTCCAGGATGGCGTCGATGGTGATGGTGGCGCCCAGAGCCGCGTCGACCATGGGCACCGACACCGTGCAGTGCAGGTCGTCACCTTCGCGCACGAAGACGTCGTGCGGCTGCTCGTGCACCTCGACGTACAGGTCGCCGGCCGGCCCACCCCCGGGCCCGACCTCGCCCTGGGCGGCGAGCCGCACCCGCATGCCGTCGCCGACCCCGGCGGGGATCTTGACGCTGATCTCACGGCGGGCCCGCACCCGGCCGTCACCCATGCACTGATGGCAGGGGTCGGGGATGACGACACCGACGCCGCGGCAGGTGGGACAGGGCCGCGAGGTCATCACCTGGCCCAGCAGCGAGCGCTGCACCGTCTGTACCTCGCCGCGGCCGCCGCACGTGTCGCACGGGACCGGCACCGAATCACCGTTGGTGCCCTTGCCCTGGCAGCGATCACAGAGCACCGCGGTGTCGACGGTGACCTGCTTGGTCACCCCGGTCGCGCACTCTTCGAGGTCCAGACGCATCCGCAGCAGCGAGTCCGAGCCGGGCCGCACCCGTCCCATGGGGCCGCGGGAGGCCGCGCCGCCGCTGAAGCCGCCGCCGAAGAACGCCTCGAACACGTCGCCCAGGCCGCCGAAACCGCCGCCGAAGCCGCCGCCCGCCGCGGCGTTCTCCAACGGATCACCACCCAGGTCGACGATGCGCCGTTTCTCGGGGTCGCTCAGCACCTCGTAGGCGACGCTGATCTCCTTGAACTTCGCCTGTGCGGCCTCATCCGGGTTGACGTCGGGATGCAACTCGCGCGCCAACTTGCGGTACGCGCGCTTGATCTCCGCGTCGCCGGCGTTTCTGCTCACGCCGAGCAGCCCGTAATAGTCGCGTGCCACGCCTGACTCTCCTAAACCTGGTCCTTATCCCGCGCCTGCGCATGCTGCGGGTGCGCGTTCATCGAGCACCCAGGACTTCGCCGATATAAAGGGCAACCGCGGCGACGCTGGCAATAGTTCCCGGATAGTCCATCCGGGTGGGCCCCAGCACACCCATCCCACCGAAGACGGTGTCGGAGGTGCCGTAGGCGGTGGTCACCATCGAGGTCCCCGCCATTTCCTCGGCGGCGGTCTCATGGCCGATTCGCACCGTCACCTTACCGGCTTCCTGCTGGGCGGCCAGCAACCGCAGCACCACCACCTGCTCCTCGAGCGCTTCCAGGATGGAGCGCAGCGAGCCGCCGAAATCGGCGGCGTTGCGCGTGAGGTTGGCGGTGCCGCCCATCAGCAAGCGTTCTTCGGTGTGTTCCACCAGCGACTCCAGCAGCACCGTCGCCGACCGGCCGACGGCGTCGCCCAGGCCGTCCGGGGCGCGGAGCTGTCCGGCCAGGTCGGCCACCGCGATCGAGGCCGCCGAGAGCTTCTTGCCGACCAACGCCTGGCCGAGCATCTCGCGCAGCTGAGACAGCTGGTGATCGTCGATGACGTCGCCCAGTTCGACGACGCGCTGATCCACGCGGCCGGTGTCGGTGATGACCACCATCAGCAGCCGGGCCGGGGTCAGGGCGATCACTTCGAGGTGGCGCACGGTGGACGACGTCAGCGTCGGGTACTGCACCACGGCCACCTGGCGGGTCAGCTGGGCCAGCAGCCGCACCGCCCGGCGCAGCACGTCGTCGAGGTCGACGCCGGACTCGAGGAAGCTCAGGATCGCGCTCCGCTCGGCCGACGACAACGGCTTGACGTCGTGCAGCCGGTCGACGAACTCGCGGTAGCCCTTCTCCGTGGGGACGCGCCCGGAGCTGGTGTGCGGCTGGGTGATGTAGCCCTCGGCCTCCAGCACCGCCATGTCGTTGCGGACCGTCGCGGACGAGACGCCCAAGTTGTGACGCTCCACCAGGCTCTTGGAACCGATAGATTCCTTGGTGGCAACGAAATCGGCGACGATGGCCCGCAGCACCTCGAAGCGACGCTCGTCGGCACTTCCCACTCGTTGTCACCTCCCTGCACCGCGTTGACCGGTCCATTTTACGGGTCTCGAGTCGTGCTAAGCGTTACCAGCGGCGGCCGTCGGGGCGGTCCGTCGGCGGCGCCCCCGCGATTCGGGCGGCATCGACGCCGCCGACGCGTCTTCGGGCTAGCCTGTCCAGCATGAACCGGTCCGGTCCTGGCATCGCGTCGCGGAAGATCGGCCCATGATCTTCAAGGGCGTGCGCGACGGCAAGCCGTATCCCGAGCACGGGCTGTCCTACCGGGACTGGTCCCAGATTCCGCCGCAACAGATCCGGCTCGACGAGCTGGTCACCACCACGACGGTGCTCGCGCTGGACCGCCTGCTTTCGGAGGACTCGACCTTCTACGGCGACCTGTTCCCGCACGCGGTGCGGTGGAAGGGCGTCACCTATCTCGAGGACGGCCTGCACCGGGCGGTCCGGGCGGCGCTGCGGAATCGCACCGTGCTGCATGCCCGGGTGTTCGACATGGACATGGCGCCGGGGGCGCCCCGGTAACCGGTCACGTTTGCGCGCCGGCGGGTGTCGACTGGGTGAGGACGTTAGTTCACACCGCAACCTGCTAGGGAGGATCACCATGTCCCGGTTGCCAGGGGTCTCCGACCGCGACGCCGGCCTGGGGGCCAAGATCGCCTTCTTCTTCACCAAGCGCAAGCTGGCGCAGATGACCGGTCTGCAGACGGCCGGGATGCTGGAGCCGCTGCGGATGTACGCGCACATCCCCCGGCTGCTCAGCGCATACGGGCGGCTCGAGCAGGCCGAATCGAAGCTGGACATCCTCAGCCCCCGGCACCGCGCGCTCGCGGAGCTGAAATCGGCGACGACGGTGCGCTGCGAGTACTGCATCGACCTCGGTTCACAGATCGCCCGCCAGTGGGGCATCACCGACGAGGAACTGCTCGCCCTGTCGGACTATCGAAACGCCGCGTGCTTCTCCGACGTCGACAAGCTGATCCTCGAATACGCCACCGCGATCAGCCGGACCCCCGTCGAGGTCAGCGACGAGCTTTTCGACGCGTTGCGCGCGCATTTCGACACCGCCCAGCTCGTCGGGCTCACCCACGTCATCACGCTGGGCAATCTGCGCGCGCGCTTCAACCTGGCGCTCGGGATCGGCTCGTCCGGCTTCTCCGGCAACCGGGTCTGCGCCATCCCCGATACCGCCGGTGGCGCGTGAGGGTGGACGCGTCCGTCGCGGCGCGTTTCGAGGCGGCGCGACCGCAGCTGGGCGCCATCGCCTACCGCATGCTGGGCTCGATCGACGACGCCCAGGACGCCGTGCAGGAAGCGTGGCTGCGGCTGAGCGGCACCGGTAGCGACGGTATCGCCAACCTGGACGCGTGGCTGACCACCGTGGTGGCCCGCATCTCGTTGAACATGCTGCGCGACCGCCGCACGCGCGGCCGGACCGTGGCCCTGCCGGATCCGATCGTGGAGGCCGAGGACGAGTTCGACCCCGAACACCGGGCGATGCTGGCCGACTCGGTCGGGCTGGCGTTGTTCGTGGTGCTGGACACGCTGCCGCCGGAGCAGCGCCTGGCGTTTGTCCTGCACGACGTGTTCGCCGTGCCGTTCGATCAGATCGCGCCCATCGTCGGCCGGACGCCGGAGGCGACCCGCAAGCTGGCCAGCCGCGCACGCCGGCGCATCGAAGAGGCCGACCCGGCTCCCGACGGTGACATGGTCGCCCAGCGGGAGGCGGTGGACGCCTTCTTCGCGGCGGGCCGAAGCGGCGACTTCGACCGCCTGGTAGCGGTGCTCCACCCCGACGTGGTGTTGCGCGGCGACTTCGGGCCCGGCACCACAGGTTTCCGCACCGAGGGCGCGTCCGCCGTGGCGAAGCTGGCCCGCGGCTACGCGGGCCCGGATCGCCAGGTGCGCGCCGCGACCGTCAACGGCGCGGCGGGGGCGGTGATCTTTGCCGCCGGCCGCGCGACAGCGATCATGGGCTTCGTCGTGCGCGACGGCCTGATCGCCTCGATCGACGTGCTGGCCGACCCCGTACGCGTCGCTCGCGCCGCCCGATCAGGCCCGCGCGAGCCGCGCGCCGATCACTGACCGGCGGCCTGCAGCAGCTCCATCGCCGACGCCCGCGACAGCACCCAGCCGCCCTGGTTGACGAACGTGACACTCTGGGTCACCGGCGACGTGAGCTTCGGACCGGAGACCGCGACGTCGGCGGTCGCCGAACCGGCCGCGGCCGGCTGGATGTTCGTGACGTCGAACGACAGGGGCAGGTCACCGTTCTTGGCCGCCTTCTGCAGCTTCTTGTCGGCGACGTGCGCCTCGATCCCGCTGATGCCACCCTGCACCAGGTTGCTCTTGCTGGAGAAGGAGACGCTCGGGTCGGCCAGGCTGTTCAGCACACCGGTCAGCTGGTCGGCGGTCGGGACGTCGGCGGCCAGGGCCGGGTCCTGCGGCAACGGCGCGCCGAACGCGGCGAGCCGCACCTGATCCGCGGGCGCCGCGGTGGAGGCAACGCCGGCGGCGGCGCCTCCGATGACGGCGAAGGCCGCTGCGCTGGTGGCGAGCAACTTAACGGTTTTCATGGTTCCCCCTTCGACGGGCACGAATCTGAACGGATCCACACATCTGGCGTGGTCTCAGCGCGCCCTGTACTGCTGTTGTTTCGCATTGCGGCACGGCTACGTTACGACCGGGCCATATGAAGACAACATGCACAACCTGTGCGCAGACTGTGTGGCCGCCCAGAATACCGGGTGCCTAGTTCGTCGCCGTCGCGGCCTGGATCAGGGCGATCGCGGCGTCGTGCTGCAGGATCCAGTTGCCCCCCTGGTTGACGAACACCAGGTGCTTTTGCACCGGCCCGGCAAACCTCGGACCCGAGATGGCCACGTCGGCCTGGGCCATGTTCGGGCCGGCCGGCGCGATGTTCGTCACGGCGAAGGTCTCCGGAAAGTTCCCGTTGCGGTAAGCCTTTCGCAGGTCGTGGTCGGCGACGTGGCCCTCGTCGGGGCTGATGCCGTTCTCGACGAGATTGTTCTTGGTCGTGTACGAGACGCCGGGATCGGTGGCCTGGTTGCACAGGGTCACCAGCTGCTCGGCGGTCGGCAGGGCTCCCGGGGCCGGCGGCGGTGGTGGCGGGTCCTGCGGTAACGGCGCGCCGAGCGCGGCCAGCTGCACCTGGTCCATCGGTGCCGCGACGAAAACGCCACCGGCGGCTCCCCCTACGACGGCGAACGCCGCCACGCCGGTGGCAAGAGTTTTCACGGTCTTCATGGCTTCTTTCACGGTTCCCCCTTCGACACGCCTGCACCGCGGCGGGATTTCAGTGATCTTGTCCCCCACACGGTTCCGCGTGAGCACGGTGTAGTTGGTGCGTGAGCACGGTGTAGTTGGTGTAAGTGTGCCTGGTGCGGCCGGCATTTGTGTCTCGGGTCGGTCACGTTACGGCGACGCTACGGGGTGCAGCGGCGTCGCGTCAGCCTCGCCGCTTGATCGATTCCTGGAGACTCTTCGGCCGGATGTCGGTCCAATTCTGTTCCACATACTCCAGGCATTCGGCGCGGCTCGCTTCGCCGTAGACCACCCGCCAGCCCGCCGGCTTGTCGGCGAAGCTCGGCCACAGGCTGTGCTGCTCCTCGTCGTTGACCAGAACTAAGAACGTGCCGTTGTCGTCATCGAAGGGGTTGATGCTCATCGCGTCTCCTTGTCGTGTGCTTGGCCGGGCCGGCTAAGCCCCCCGCTGAACCCAATACCCGGTCTGACAACAATCCCAAGCAACTGAGGTTGGGAAATCCGGGCCCCTGCGTCAACCCGGACAGGTTGGGCAGAAACAGCTTCGGCGTCACGCCACCGACGGCCAGGTCATAGCCGATCGCCTCCTGCAGGCTATCCGCGGTCAGCGGTCCGCCCAGGCCGAGCTCCAACAGATCCAGCACGTCCTGCCCGAACAACGACGTGAACCACAGTGCGTCGGCACCGGAGCCGTCGATGACCAGATCGAAACCGTGCACCGTCTCGAGGTTCTCGCTGCCCCGGTTGGTGGACAACGTAAGCCGGATCTGGCCGTCCCGGCCCACCGCGTGGGCCACCCGGCCGCGCAAGTGGCGGATGCGGTCGTCGGCCAGCAGGGCCTCCTGCACGTTCGCCGAGAACACCCCGCGGTCGGTGCGGGCCAGCGCGTCTCGACGCTCGGCCAGCGTCAGCGCGGTCCAGTCGGTGGGGTCGGAAAACAGCGAGTTCTCGAAGAAGCTCTCCCCGCGGGTGAACAGCGTCACCTGCGGCGAGATGACGGTAATGGTCGAAACCCGGTGTCGGAAAAGCTCATTGAGCATCGACGCCGCTGTCTCGCCGCCGCCGATCACCGCCACGCGCTCGGCGCTGATCCGGTCGTGGCCCGCGGCGCGGTCCCAGAACTGGGCGATCGACAGCATGCGGGGGTTGCCGGGCAGCAACGACTTCTCGGCCTGGCCGGGGCCGGTGATCATCAGCGCATCCGCATGCACGGTGGTTTCGTGGGTGTGCAGCGCCCACTGGTCGCCGCTGACGGCCAGCCGTTCCACCTGGCCGTGCACCACATCGAGGCCGATCTGGCCGGCGACCCAGCCCAGGTATTGACTCCACTTGCGATGAGTGGGCGCCGGCCGGCCGCGGTCGATCCATTCGGCGAACGACGCCGTGGCGATCAGATAGGACTGCCAGCTGTAGCGGGTCATCCGCTCGTCGAGTTCGGCGTTGCGCCGGGGCACCAGCGCGGACCGGTACGGAAAGCCCACGTCCTTTTCCGGGCTGGTGCCCAGCCGGTGCGCACCGTCGGTCCAACCGCCGCTGGCCTGCCAGTTGGCCGCGACACCGATCCGCTCGACCGCGATCACCTCGGGGGCATCGACGCCCATGTCCCGCAGCACGGACGCCTTCGCCGCGACGGCTACCGCCTTGGCTCCCGCACCCAGGATCGCAAGCGTGCTCATGTCACCGTCTCCCGCAGCGATTCGATCCAAAGGCGTTGCAACTCGGCGACATCGGCGTCACTCAGAATGTCGGGCAGCGTGCGCCACTGCGCGGCCAGCACCCGTTGCCCATCGAAGGTGAGCATGGCCGCCGCGATGGTGAGCTCGTGACGCACCGCCAAGTCGGGCTCCGGCTGCGGCGACACCCCGGCCAACAGCTCGCGCTCCAGCCGCACCGCGGTGCCGCCCCCGGTATGGGCGGCGCCGAGGTAGTTCAACAGCAGTTGCGGGCCGCGCAACGGGGCGAGGCGTTCGGCGGTGTCGGCCCGCAGGTAGCGCAGCAGCCCGTAGTCCAGCCCGTCCCCGGGCATGGCCGCCAGCTGCTCCCCCACCTCTCCCGGGCCGGCCGACGTCACCCGCATCGGGTAGATGGAACTGAGCAGTCCGACGGTGTCGCCGGTGTCGATGGTGTGCGCGCTCGGCGCCTCGACGAGTCCGTCGGCGCGCCCGTGGGTTTCCAGCGCCAGCAGGGGCGGCGGCGTCGCCTGGTTCCGCGATCGCCGCCAACGCGTCACCGTTGCCGCGGTGGCGGCGATCAGAAGGTGCGGCAATGGCAGACCCGACTCCAGCAGCCGGCGGGTGGTGTCCGCGTCGGCGGCGACCAGACGGACGTCCAGATCGCGCGCCCGGTCGCGGCGCGGATCGACGCGCCGGGCACCGATGTCGGGATCGTCACCGTCGTGCTGGCCGGCCCAGAATTGCACCGTGTCGAGCCGGTGTGCGCGCTCGATGAGCGCGCCGGCCCAGCGCCTATAGCTGGTGTGCTCCCGGGCCGGGGCGGGCGGGCGGCCGCTGGCCAAAGCATTGAGGGCCGCGTCCAATTCGCCCAGAACCACCCGCCACGACGCCGGATCCATCGCCAGCACGTGGGCGGTCAGCAGCAGCACGCTCTGCCCGACCGGGGGGCGAAGCCACACCGCGGCCAGCAGTACACCCCCTTCCGGGTCGAGGCGGTCGACGGCCCGTGCGACGTGTCCGGGGATCACGGGTTGCAGGTCGTCGGACACCTCCACTTCGATGAGGTGGGGGCCGGCGGCCTGGGCCGGGATCAGCGTCATGGCCGCGCGGTCCAGGCGGGCGCGCAGCACCTCGTGCCCGGCCACGATGCCGGCCAGCGCGGTGTCCAATTGCTCGCGGGTGACGCCGTCGGGCAGCCGGATGGCTTCGGTCTGCGCCAGCCGGCGCGGCTCGCCGTATTCGTAGAGCCAGCGGCCGTTGGGCAGCACCGGCATGGGCTCGCTGCGGTCCTCGGCATCGCTTGCGCCGAAGACGGTTTCGGAGTCGATCGCCGCGGCCAGCTCGTGGATGTTGGCGCACTCGAGGATCAGCCTGGCGCGCAGGGCGATCCCCCTGGCCCGGGCCGCCTGCACCACCGTCAGGGCCATGATGCTGTCCAGACCCAGCTGCAGGAAATCCGCGGCCGCGTCGACCCGTGGCTGGTGCAGCAGTTCCGAAAGCAGTTCGGCCAGTGCGATTTCGGTGGGGGTCTCGGGCCGGGCCTCGGCGGACGCCGCCTCGCCGTCGTCGAGAGCGCTCAGGGCGGCCTCGTCCAGTTTCCCGTTGGCCGTCAGCGGGATTTCGTCGACCGCGACGATGCGCTGCGGAATCATGTAGCGCGGCAACCGGGAACCGAGCATGCCGCGTAACTCGGTCGCCGACGGTGGCCGAGGCGCCGCGCCGGAAATGACGACATACGCGGTCAGCCGCGCAACGCCGTGCCGCCGGCGCAGCACCACGCCCGCATGCTGGACGGCGGGGTGCGATTCCAGCGCCGCCGCGATCTCGCCCGGCTCGACGCGGTAGCCGCGGATCTTCACCTGTGCGTCGGCGCGGCCCACGTACCGCAGCGCGCCGTCGGGGCCGCGACGCACCAAATCGCCGGTGCGGTACATGCGCTCGCCGGACACGAACGGATCGGCCACGAATCGCTGGGCGGTTTCGGCGGCCCGGCCGAGGTACCCGCGCGCCAGCTGGGTGCCGCCCAGGTACAGCTCGCCGGTCGCCCCGCACGGCACCGGGCGCAGCGCCGAGTCCAGCACGTAACCGCGGGTGTGCAGGGTCGGCCGCCCGATCGCGGGCTCGTCGCGCTCCGCGATGGCGGCGACGACCGCCTCGACGGTGGTTTCGGTTGGCCCGTAGCAGTTGTAGGCCGCCATGCCCGTGCGCGCGCACTCGGCGCGGATGGAATTCCAGGCGGTCTTGCCCAGCGCTTCCCCACCCAGGGCGAGGACGGCCAGCGGAACGGTGGTGAGCAAACCGCATGCCGCCAGTTGGGCAAACATCGACGGGGTGGTGTCGATCATGTCGATGTCGTGTTCGGCGATCGCCGCGACCAGCGCCTCGGCGTCGGTCTGGGTGTGCTCGTCCACGACGTGCACGCCGTGCCCGTCGAGTAGGGCGACCAGCGGCTGCCAGGCGGCGTCGAACGCGAACGACCACGCATGTGCGATGCGCAGCGGCCGGCCGAGCCGGGCGGCCGCCGGCCGCAACACGTTGTCCAGGTGATCGTCGGCGTAGGCGGCCACCGCCGCGTGAGTCCCGATGACGCCCTTGGGTTCTCCGGTGGTGCCCGAGGTGAAGATGACGTACGCGGCCTGCCCGGCCGACACCGCGACCGCGCGGAAATCGGCGCCGGGTGGTCCGCCGGACGAGAGCCACTCGTCGTCGATCACGATGGACGCGCCGGACTGGCGCAGGATCGATGCCACCCGTTCGGGGGGTGTCCCCGGCTCCATCGGCACGCACACACCGCCGGCTTTGAGCACGGCGAGCGTCGCGACGATGTATTGCGGGCCACGGAAAAGCCGGATGGCGACCGGGGTTTCGGTCCGCACCCCGCGATCGGCGAGGCGGGCGGCCAGGCCGTCGGCGAGGGCGTCCAGTTCGCGGTAGCTCAGCGCGCCGCCCGCCCAGCTGACGGCGACGTTGTCCGGGGTCTCGCCGGCCACTTCGGCGAACCGCGTGTGGATGCCGACGACCGACGGGGCGGTGGGCGCGCTGGCGGCGCCGGGGGCGGGTACCTCGTCCTCGAAGAGGACGCTGACCTGGGGCAGCGGCCGCTCCCAGTCCCGCAGCAGCCGCTCGGCGGTGACGAGCACCCGCCGGCCGAAGGCGGCGGCGGGGACGTCGCCCAGTGCGCCGTCGATCACTTCGACCAGCACCACCAGCTCGCCACCTTCCATATGGGCCGCGACGGTGATCGGGAAGTGTGACAGCGTCTGCAGGGCGGACGGCCGGAATGTCGCACCGGCGGCGGTCAATTCGGTTCCGGCGGTCAGTCCGTCCAAGGGAAAGTTTTCGTAGACCAGCAGGGTGTCGAACATCTCCCCGACCCCACCGAGCGCCCGCAGTTGGGCATGCCCGAGGTAGCCGTGGTCGCGCAGCAGCGCGGCATCGCGCTGCACCGTGCGGCATTGCTCGCCGACGCTGACCGCCGGGTCGAACCGCACCCGCATGGGAACGGTGTTGATGAACAGGCCGATCATGGTCTCCACGCCGGCCAGTTCCGGGGGCCTGCCGGACACCGTTACCCCGAACACCACGTCCTGGCTGTCGGTGAGCCGAGACAGCACCAGCGCCCACGCCACCTGCATCAGCGTGTTGACGGTGATGCCGCGGGAGCGCGCCTGCTCGACCAGGCGCGCGCTGGCCTCCGCCGGCATCCGCAGTTCGGTGGTGCGGGGCAGCCCGGTCCGCCGACCCTCCGCCGAGCCCAGCGCGGCGGATAGCAGGGTGGGCCCGGGCAGGCCCTCCAGGTGTCGACGCCAGACGCGCTGGCCCGCTTCGGAATCGCGACGGGCCAGCCAGCCGATGTAATCGCGGTAGGGCCGCGGCGCGCGGGGCAGCGCCGACGGAGCACCGCCGGCCTGGTACAGGATCATCATCTCGTTGACGAACACCGGCAACGACCAGCCGTCGATCACGATGTGGTGCGCGGTGAGCACCAGACGCCATCGCGGACCGGGCAATTCGATGAGCAGGAAACGGATGACCGGCCCGCGTTCGAGGTCGAACGGCCGGCGGCGTTCGGCAACCTCCAGCGCCCCCAAATCCTCGGGTGCGGCCATGACGGTGCGCCATGGGAGCTCGACGCGGGACGGCACGATCTGCACCGGACGGGCGATGCCCCGGCTGAAGAAGCTGGCCCGAAGGTTGGGGTGGCGCACCAACATCTTGGTCGCGCAATCACGTAACAGCGTGACGTCGAGCGCACCGGAGATGTCCGCGGCCATCCCGATCACATAAGGATCGTCGGCGTCGCCGTCGCCGAACTCGGCGAGCGTGGTCAGCGAATACAAGCCCTCTTGCAGTGGGCTCAGCGCCATCACGTCCTCGATGTCGGGCGTGACATCCTTGGTGACCGTCATGGCGTACCGTCGCGCGACGACGACCAAAGCTGCGTCACCGCGGCAAGATCCTCGGTCGAGAGTCCGGACGTGCTCATCGGCTCGAACCGGGTGTCGGCGGGCTCCTCGACCTGCTCGCCGCCGTTGCGCCCCAGCGCATCCACCGCCGCCGCGAGCTGTTGCACGGTCGGGTTCTCGAAGATCATCCGCGGGCTGACCGCCAGGCCGGCGGCCCGTGCCCGCGAGGCCAGCTGCACCGACAGGATGCTGTCCCCGCCCAGCGCGAAGAAGTCGTCGAAGCGGCCCACCTCGGGTGTCGACAGTAGCTCGGCGAACACGTCGGCCAGCGCCCGTTCGGTGTCGGTGCGCGACGGTTCGACGCGCCCACTGGTGGTAACCGCCGGCCGCGGCAGCCCGGGCCGATTCAGCTTGCCCGATTCGGTTTTGGGAAGCTTCTCTAGGACGGTCAACGACGACGGCATCATGTAGCCGGGCAGTGTCGCGCCGATCGCGGCGCGCACCTCGGATGCGAACGAGGCCTTCTCGGTGTCATCGAGGATCCGACGTTGCGGCACAACATATCCGGCGAGCGAGGTCCCGCCGTGTGCCTCCCAGGTGCGGGCCGCCGCGGCGGCGACACCGTCGACTCCCGCCAGCGCCGCCTCGACCTCGGCCAACTCCACCCGGAAACCGCGTACCTGGACCTGGTGGTCGGAGCGTCCGACGAATTCCAGTCGGCCGTCCTCGGTCCAGCGGGCGAGGTCGCCACTGCGGTACAGACGTGAACCCGGCTCGAGCGCAAAGGGATTGGCCACGAACCGGGTGGCGGTCAGCGCGGGCCGCTTCCAATAGCCCCGCGCCAGTTGATCGCCGGCGTAATAGAGTTCGCCCACGACACCGACCGGTACCGGCCGCAGGCCGTCGTCGAGCAGGTAGGCGTCCGCCCCGGGAACCGGCTTGCCCACGAGCGGATTCGGCGGCTCCAGCCGCCCGCGGGATACCGCGCCGGACGTTTCGGTGGAGCCGATGTTGTTCAACAGCTCGATGTCCGCGCCGGAGCACACGGCCGCCAGCCGCTGCAGCAGCGACGTGCTCACCGGTTCTCCGCCGCACACCAACCTGGACAACGCCCGCACCGCGTCGGGCCGGCTGTCCACCAGGACCGATACCAGGCTGGGCACCGCGGTCACCTGCGCGACCGCGTGCCGACTCATCAACTCGGCGAGGGCTTCCGGGTCGCGGTGCTCGGTGTCGTCGGCGAGGATCATGGTGGCCCCCGCCGCCAGGCCGGCCAGCATCTCCATGCCGCCCTCGAGGAACGTGATCGAGGCCTGCGCCAGCCGAACGTCGTCCGTCCTGGGCGGGTAGTGCCGCAGCTGCCAGTCCAGCCGCGCCGCCATCGATCGGTGGGTGCCCAGCGCGCCTTTCGGCGTGCCGGTGGATCCGGACGTGAAGACCAGGAACATCGGGTGTTCGGGGTGCGGCAGCGGTAGTTCCCGCCGATCGACCTCCCCGTTCTCCACCGCGGCGCGCACCTGCGGGTCATCGAGCGAAAGCACCGCGACGCCGGCGACTTCGGGGACGGTGGCCGCCGCTTCGGCCGTCGCCACCACGACCGGCGGCCGCACGTCGTCGAGCATGAACTGCTTGCGCGCCAGCGGATAGCCGGGGTCGATGGGGAAGTAACCACCGCCCGCCTTCATGATGGCCACCAGCGCCACCACCAGGTCGACGCTGCGGCGCGTCGAGAGCCCGACCAACGACCCCGGGCCGACCCCCTGCGCGGCCAGCAGCGCCGCCAGGTTGTCCGAAAGACGGTGCAGCGCAGGGTAATCGATTTGCTGATCGCCGCAACGCACCGCGATCCGGTCGGGTCCCCAGCCTCGGCTCGGTTCCAGCAATTCCGGAATGGTGCGCGGCCGGTCGTGCGGGGGCCGCTCTCCGCGGCTCCAGTGCTCCAGCATGCGGCGCCGCTCTGCGGCGTCGGCCAGCTGCACATCTCGCAAACTCTGATCGACGTTGTCGGCAAACTCGGTGACCACCCGGGTGAGCCAACCGGCCAGCCGCTCGATGGTCGGCCTGGTGTACAGCTCCGTGCGGAAGATGAGGTTGCCGGTGTAACCGACGCCGTTCGAGCCGTCGGTGCCGAAGAAGTTGACGCTGAGATCGGCGTGCGCCATGTCGAAGACCGGGTCCAGCGAGGTGCACACCGTGGCCTGTCCGCCCTCGGGGGCCTGCTCGACCACCCGCATGGCGGGCAGCTGGTCACGGACGTGCACGACGACCTGGAACAGCGGGTTGCGCGACAACGAACGCACCGGGCTGACGCTGTCGACCACGCGGTCGAACGGCAGGTCCTGATGGGCGTAGGCGGCCAGCGCCGTTTCCCGCGCACGAGTCAGCAACTCGCGCAACGTCGGGTTCCCGGTCAGGTCGTTGCGCAGCACCAGGATGTTGACGAAAAAGCCGATCAGCTGGTCGAGTTCGGCCTCGGTGCGCCCCGCGATCGGGGTGCCCAGCGGGATGTCCAACCCACCACCCGCTTTGTGCAGCACCACGGCGACCGCCGTCTGCAGCAGCATGAATTCGGTGATGCCCAGCTCGCGGGACAATTCGGCGAGCTTGCCGCGGGTCGTGGCGTCGATGCGGAAGTCGACGGATTCGCCCGCCCCGCTGGGGACCGGCTGGCGGGGAAAGTCGGGCCGCAGCCCGGTGTTCTCCGGCAGCCCGGCCAATTGCCGGTTCCAGTACTCGCGCTGCTCGGCGGCGACAGGAGATTCTTGACCGGTGGCGTCGCCGAGGAACTCGCCCTGCCACGCCGCGTAGTCGGCGTACTGCACCCGCAGCGGCGCCCAGGACGGGGCCTCCCCCGCCCGGCGGGCCCGATAGGCGGTCATCACGTCGGCGAACAGCACCCCCGCCGACCAGTGGTCGGAGGCGATGTGGTGGACGACCAGTGACAGCACATGCTCGGCGGGGTTGTCGTCGGTGTGCCGCACCGCGACCCGTACCGGCAATTCGCGGTCCAGCTCGAAGCAGTGCCGGCGCTCGGCGTCCAATTCCCGTTGCAGCCAGGCGTCGTCGGGGCCGGCGGCGCGGCGCACGGATACCTCCCCGGCCGGTCCGACCACCTGATAGGGCACGCCGTCCAACTCCACGTAGGAGGTGCGCAGGATTTCGTGGCGGGCGACGACGTCGCCGACGGCGGCAACCAGGGCATCGATGTCCCACGGCCCGCTCAGTTTCGCGGCGAACGGAATGTTGTTGACCCAGCTGGGCCCGTCGACGCGGTAGGCGAACCAGCTGCGCAGCTGTGAGGCCGACAGTGGCATGGGCTCGTCGTGCGCGGTCGCGATCAGCTTGGGCCGCGACTGTCTCCGCTCACCGGAACTCAGCTGGTCGACCCGCTCGGCCAACGCGCCCACCGTCGCCAGTTCGAAGACGTCGCGGATGCCGATTTCCACGCCACAGTCCGAGCGGATGGCGGTGACCAGTTTCGTGGCCACCAGCGAGTGGCCGCCCAAGTCGAAGAACGAGTCGTCGACCCCCACCCGGTCGTGACCGAGCAGCGCGGCAAACAAGGCGGCGATGCGGCGTTCGGTGGGTGTGGTCGGGTCGCGGTATTGTGCGGCAGCCGCGATCTGCGGTTGGGGCAGCGCGGTGCGGTCGATCTTGCCGTGCGCCGTGATCGGGATTTCGTCGAGCGCAACGTAGGCGGCCGGCGTCATGTAGTCGGGCAGCGCCGCGGCCACCCGGGCGCGGATCCGTTCGATGTCAACGGTTTCCGGGTCACCACCCGGGGCCGGCGTGACGTATCCGACCAGGCTCTTGCCCAGCCGCGGCAGGTCCATGGCCAGCACCACCGCCTGCCCCACGCTGGGGTCGACCGTGATGGCGGCGGCGATCTCGCCCAGCTCGATGCGGAAGCCGCGGATCTTGACTTGTTCGTCGGCGCGACCGACGAACTCGATGTCGCCGTCGGCGTTGCGGCGGGCCAGGTCGCCCGAGCGGTACAGCCGGCCGCCCGGGGTGAACGGGTCGGCGACGAAACGCTCGGCAGTCAGCGCGGGCCTGCGGTGGTATCCGTGCGCGACATGAGTTCCACCGATGTAGATTTCGCCGATCGCGCCCGCGGGCACCGGGCGCAGCGCGTTGTCGAGCAGGTGGACCTGCGTGTTGATCTTCGGGCGCCCGATGGGCACCACCCGGGTGCCCTGCGCCCCTTCCACCGGATAGCTGGTGCAGTTGACCACGGTCTCGGTCGGTCCGTAGAAGTTGTACAGCAGCGCGTCGAACGTCGCGTGAAATTTGTCGGCGATCTCCCCGGGTAAGGCCTCGCCGCCGATGGGCACGCGGCGCAGCGTGCGCCACTGGCCGACGCCGGGCAGCGACAGGAACAGCCCGAGCAGCGACGGCACGAAGTGCATCGAGGTGATGCCTTCGCGGCTCAGCAGATCCGTCAGGTAGCCGATGTCGCGTAGCCCGTCCGGCCGCGGGATCACCAGCCGGGCGCCCATGATCAGCGTGCCGAAGATCTCTCCCATGGATACGTCGAAGCTCGGCGACGCGACCTGCAGCAGCCGGTCGGTCTCATCGACGCGGTACTCGTCACCGAACCACACGAAGTACTCGGCGATCGGCGCGTGCGGCACCGGCACGCCCTTGGGCATCCCTGTCGAACCCGACGTGTAGATCAGGTAGGCGGTGTTGTTTGGGCCCAACGGCCGGATCAACTCGGCGGGCGCGGTGGCCGGGTACCGCGACAACTCCGGAACCGGCTCGCGCAGAACGAGTTTGGCGTCGGCGTCGCCGAGGATGAAGGTCAGCCGATCCTCGGGGTAGGTGGGATCCACCGGCAGGTAGACCGCGCCCGCCTTCAGCACGCCCAGCGCGGTGATGACCAGCTCGGGTGACTTGTCCAGCAGCACCGCGACGCGGTCCTCGGTGCCGACGCCCTGCTCGATCAGCCAGTGCGCCAGGCGGTTCGACTCTTCGTCGATCTCGCGATAGGTGTAGTCGTGGCCCTCGTACACGACGGCGATGGCGGCGGGCGACAGCGCCGTCCGGCGCGTGATGAGCGCCGGCAAGGTGGTGGCCGGCGTTTCAAACGTTTCACCGGTCGAGGCGCGACGCAGCCACTCGGCGTCGTCGGCGCCCATCAGCGCGCACGCCGACAGCGCCGTGTCGGGGTTTGTCAGCGCGCCGTCCAGCAACACGGCGTAGTGCCGCAGCAGCTGGTCCACCAGCTGCTGATCCAGCACCTCGACCAGGTACTCGGCTTCGACCAGACCGCCGCCGGAGCGGTCCAGCTCAACCATGAAACTCAGTGGCAGCTGGTTGAAATGGCCGCGCAGCTCTCCGCGTGTGCACCGCACCCCGGGCGGGCGGAAACCGGCGCCATCGGACTCGCGCTGCCCGAAGCTCACCCGGGTCATCCGGTCGGCGCCGTGCCGGCGATCCGGGTTGGATTCGCGGACCAGCCAGTCCAGATCGGCGCGCGAATGGGCGAAGGCGCCCATCGCACGGTCCCGGGTCTCGGCCAGCAGCTCTCGGAACGTCTGGTGGGGCCGCGGCCGCAGCCGAATCACCACGGTGTTGCCGTAGTACCCGATGGCCGATTCGGTGCCGACGCCGCGGTTGAGCACTGGAGCGGCGATCAGGAAGTCGGTTGACTGGGTGTAGCGGTGCACCAGCGCGGCGAAGGCGGCCATCAGGACCATGTACGGGGTGGCACCGGTTTCCCGCGCCAGCGCCGCCGCCCGGTCGACGGTGGCCGCCGGTAACGGCAGCGTGGCGCGTTGGGCACGCCAGGTGCGTGGCACCACCGACCCGTTGGGACCCGGAAGCTCAAGCGGCTCCGGGAGGTTCGCCATCTGGCGTCGCCAGTATTCGTGGTCCGCGGCGGGATCCGCGGCTTCGTCCGGCGGTGGGACCGCTTGCGTGGGCTCGTCGCCGAAGCCGTCCGGATCGACATACGCGCGGGTCAAGTCGGTGAAAAACGGCGTCCACGAGGCGTCGTCCCAGGCGATGTGGTGGGCGGTGATCAACAGCATCAACTCGTCGGCCGAGAGCCGGGCCACGGTGACCCGCAGGGGCGAATCCGTGGCCAGGTCGAAGGGCCGGCGGAAATCGCGCTGCGCCAGCACGTCCAGCCGTAACCGCCGGGCCTGATCGGTCAACTCGGACAGGTCGTGCTCGGCCCACTCCGGCCGCAGTTCCTCGCGGACGACCGGATACGGATCGCCGTCGGCGCCCGTGTCATACGTCGTGTGCAGCACGGGGTGCCGCGCGGCCACGGCGTCGACCGCGTGCCGCAACCGGTCGGTGTCGACCGTGCCGGTGACGCGATAGGAGACGCAGACGTTGAGCAGCGCGCTGTCGGGGTCCACCGACTGCACGAACCACATCCGGTGCTGTCCGACGGACATCCGCGGCGCTTCGTAGGTCACCACCGCCGCTTCGGCGGCCGGGCTGGCCAGACCACGTTCGGCGATCCTGCGGCGCAACAACTCCAGGCGCTCATCGTCGAGCCGTGCGCCGGCTCGGGTGGTTTCCGTCACGCGGGGAGTCCAACCTTTCTGGCTTCGCGGGCGTCGGGCGTTGCGCCTTCGGGCGGCTCGCTCGAGCCCGCGCGCAACGCATCAATCAATTCGTCGAGGGTGATCCCGCCGAGCATGCGCGCGACGGCAACGGAGCGTCCGACCGTGCGGCGCAGCCGTTTACGCAGATCGAGTGCGAGCAACGAATCCACCCCGAGGTCTATCAGCGGTGCGCTCGGGTCGATCGAGACCGAGTCACCCAGGTGCAGTGTCGCGGCGAGTTCCGCGTGCACCGCCTCGGCCAGCGGCCTGGCGGCGGGGTCGCCCGCTGCACCGTCGCTGCGACGGGGCGCGCTGAACGGCATTGGCATGCCCTGGCTTTCGAAGAACACTGCAAGCCGGTCGAAGTCGGCGTCGAAGATCAGCGGGTCACCGTCATAGCGGTGCAGGCCGGCCGCGATCGCCGGCCCCGGCGCCATCGCGATCAGCCCGGAGCGTTCGGTGCGGGTGATCTCGTCGGCGCCCACGACGCCGGCGGCCTGCCACAGTCCCCACCGGATCGCCGTGCAGTCGTGGCCCCGGGCGCGCAGCTGGGCGACCAAGACGTCCAGCATCCGGTTGGAGGCGGCATAAGCGGCGTGGTGGTACCCGCCCCACACTCCGAACACCGACGAGCAGGCCAGGATTCGGCAGGCCGGCCGCAGCGGCCACATCTGCGCCAGCAGGGCCAGGCCACGCACCTTGGCGGCACACACCGCCGCCACGTCGGCGCCGGTCAGGTCGGCGCGGGAGCGCGTCTCGGCGATGCCGGCGGTATGGATCAGCAACGACGCCCCCGCGCCGGCGTGCCTGGCGGCGGCGGCCACCGCGCCCGGATCGGTGATGTCGCAGCGCAAAGCTCGTACCTCGGTGTCGTGGCCCTCGGTGAGCCGGTGCAGCGCGGTCTGGTCGAGACCGTTGCGGCTCAGCAGCGTGACCGTCCGCGCCCCGCGCTCGATGCAGTACCGCGCATACTGCAGGCCGATGGCTCCGCTGCCGCCGGTGATCACCACGTTGTCCAGTGCATCGGCGTCAAACGGCCGTTCGGTCGCCGAATCGCGGCACTGCGAGAAGGTACGGACGTAGCGCCGCGGCGATTCGGCGCCCCGCAGCGCCACCTCGCCCGTCTCGCCGAGCAGCGCGTCGACGACGGCGCGCGCCGTCCGCGCGTCGACCTCTCGGCCCGGCAGGTCGAGATGCCCGAAGGTCTGGTCGGTGAATTCGAACCCGACGCTGCGATGCATCGCGGCCAGCGCCGCCTGCGCCGGGGAGGCGTCGGCGTCGCCCGGATCGACGCTCTCAGCGCCCGCGGTGAGCAACCAGACGGCCCGGCAGCGCGGGCCGATCAGGGCGGCGTAGTCCGGGAGGCCCGCGTCCGGCAGGCCGGCGATCTGTTCGATCGCCGCCATCGGATCCCGCTCGTCGAGCCCGGGGGCGATGACCGCGACGATCTCCGCCTCCCGCGCTGAGACCACCCGGCAACCGCCTTGTGCCCCAACGGCGTCGATCAGCCGCTGCGTCAACGCGGTCTCGGCGCCGGTCGCGCCGAAGACCCCGATGTCGGCGCGCACCGCGTTCGATGGGGTCGCCGGCTGCCAGGTCTCGACCGCGACGGTGAGCGACGGGGCGGGCACCGTGTCCATCAGCGGCTCGGGCGCCGCCCAGAGGTGCACCGCCCGCATGGGCGCGTTGGGGAACCCGCGCAGCGGCCGCCGGGCACCGCCGGGGATGGTGTTCGCCCACTGGCAGCCGGGATCGGCGGTCGCCACGGTCGCGATGTTCTTCGCCAGCACGTCTGTGATGGCCCCCTCGCGGTGGCCCGACCCGACGGCCACGCTGGTCC
Source organism: Mycobacterium paraseoulense (assembly GCF_010731655.1). Classification (NCBI taxonomy): domain Bacteria; kingdom Bacillati; phylum Actinomycetota; class Actinomycetes; order Mycobacteriales; family Mycobacteriaceae; genus Mycobacterium; species Mycobacterium paraseoulense. The sequence goes on from NZ_AP022619.1 coordinate 2,125,317, forward strand.
GTTCGTCGATCAGGTCGGCGAGCGGGTACAGCAACGCGGGATGCGCGGACAACTCGACGTACGTGGTCGCCCCGAGTCTCCGGGCAGCCGTCACCGCCCAATCGAAACGCACCGTGTTGCAGAGATTTTCATACCAGTACTGTCCGAAGTCCACGTCGCTGCCGACCTCGCCGCCGAAGGTCGACCCGACGAATCTGACCGGGCTGTCCTGGAAAGCCGAGCGGGGAACGAGGTCGCTCAACTGCGCGCGCAACGGCCGCAGGACGCTGGTATGCCCCGGATAGTCCACGGACAGTTGATGGGTGAACATCCCGCGCTGGCGGGCCAGCCGTACGGCGGCCGCCGCGGCGTCGTGGTCTCCGGACACCACGGTGGACGAGGGGCCGTTGACCGCCGAAACTTCCAGCCAGCCCGCGGTCTCCCCGACCAGCGACTCCGCCTCGTCGACGCCGGCGCCCAGCACCACCATGGCGTATTGACCCGCCAATTGGTCGACGATGGTGGCGCGGGCGCCGACCAGCGCGGCCGCGTCGGGCAAGGAAATCGTTCCGGCCACGTACGCCGCCGCGACCTCGCCGAGGCTGTGGCCGATGGTGATGGCGGGGAGCACGCCGTGGAATCGCCATTCGTGGGCCAGGCTGACGGCGTGGGTGAACTGCGCCCCCTGGATTTCGGTCCGTGACCAGTCACGGTCGAGCGCTTCGGTCAGGTAGGGCAATGGTGAGGGCAGTCCCGCGGCGAGGAAGGCCTGCGCGCATCGGTCGGCCTCGGCCCGGTACGCCGGAAGTCGTTGATAGGCTTCGGCGCCCATCGATTGCCATTGGTTGCCCTGGCCGGGAAACACGAACGCGATGCACGGCGCCGCCCCGATCGAGGAGCGGGTGACCAGCGGGTGCTCGTCGCCGTGGGCCAGGGCGGACAGCCCGCTGGTGAGTTCGGCGCGGTTGGCCGCGCGGAGCACCGCGCGGTGCCGCCGCACCCGCCGCAGGCGCAGCAGGCTCGAGGCGATCGCCGCGGTGTCCGCGTCGGTCCGGTCCAGATAATCCAGGATTGCTCGGGCGTCGTCGGCGATCAGCTCTTCGTCGTGCGCGGTGAGCAACACCGGCACGCGACCGTCGGGCAGCGGGGACGTGAGCATCACGCGACCTCGGGGAGGGAGACGATCACGTGTGCGTTGGTGCCGGCGATGCCGAACGCCGACGTCGCCGCGATCCGTTGTCCGCCGACCGCCGGCCACGGGGTCATGGTCTTCGCCAAGCGCAAACCTTGGCTGTCCCAGTCGATTTCCGGGCTCGGGTCCGCCGCGTGAAGGGTCGGTGGGATGGCCCCGTGCTCGGCGGAGACCACCACCTTGGCCAGCCCGAGCGCTCCGCTGGCGGCCAGGGCGTGCCCGACGTTGGACTTCACCGAGCCCAGTACCGCGCCGCCGCCGGGCACCGTGGCGCCGTAAGTGTCTGCCAGCGAACGAAGTTCGGTGCGGTCGCCGAGCCGGGTGCCGGTGCCGTGGCCCTCGACCATGCCGACGTCCGCGGCGCCGATCCCGGCCTGCGTCATGGCGCGCCGGAACAGGCGCACTTGCGCCTCAGCGCTGGGAGCGCTCAGCCCGGCGCTGCGACCGTCCTGGTTGACGGCGGTGGCGCGGACCTCCGCGACGACGTGCCGGCCGGCGCGCAGCGCCGCCGATTTGCGTTGCAGCACGAACATCGCCGCCCCTTCGGCCCACACCGTCCCGCTGGCGTGCGCACTGTAGGGACGGCAGTGGCCGTCGTCGGAGAGGGCGTGCTGTTTGGAGAACTCGACGAAGAACCCGGGCGAGCCCAGCACGTTGACCCCGCCCGCCAGCGCCAGGTCGCAGTCACCGTTCTGGACCGAGCGCACGGCGACGTGGAACGCCGCGAGTGCGGACGCGCACGACGAGTCCACCGTCAGCGCCGGCCCGGCCAGCCCCAGCGTGTAGGCGACGCGCCCGGATATCACGCTCAGCGCGGTCCCGGCGAGCAGGTGGCCACTGTGCTGGGAGAAGTTGGCCATCTGCGGCCCATATCCGGTGGCCGAGGCGCCGACGAAGCACCCCACGTCGTGCCCGGCCAGGTCGTCGGGGTTGATGCCGCTGTTCTCCAGCGCGCGCCACGAGACGCGGAGAACGACGCGTTGCTGGGGGTCCATGGCGACGGCCTCCCTCGGTGAGATGCCGAAGAACTCGGGGTCGAAGGTGGTTGCACCCGAGAGGAATCCACCGCGGTCGTGGATTTCCTTGAAGCCGCTGCGCCGCGACCCGGCGAGCAGTTCGCTCACCTGCCAACCGCGGTCGGTCGGGAACGGACCCAGCGCCTCACGGCCGCCCGCCAACAAGTCCCAGTACTTCTCGGAGGTGTCGATGCCGCCGGGCGCTTCGAGCGCCAGGCCGACGATCACGACCGGATCGCCCGTGCCGTCGATCCTGGTGTCAGACATCGGCATTCACCCGCTCGGCCACGGCGTCGAGGTGTTCGTTGAGGTAGAAATGCCCGCCGTCGTAGAGCGAGAGGTCGAAAGTGCCCGCGGTGTGGTTCGCCCAGAGCCGCAAGGCGGCCGGGTCGACGCGGTGGTCGTCGCGCGCCCCCAGCACACGGATGTCGGCACGGATGCGCACGCCGGGACCGCACTCGTAGCGGTTGATCGCCCGGTAGTCGGCCCGCACCGCGGTGGCCAGCAGCTCGGCGAACTCGTCGTCGGCCAGCAGCTCGGGATCGGTGCCGCCCAGATCGGCGATGTCGGCGAGCAATCCGTCGTCGGTGGTGGGGAGTTCCGGCATGGCGGCAACCGCGGATGGTGCCGGTCCGGCCGACACCCACAGGCGCTGCACGGCGGTGTCGTGGAATTCGGCGATCCTGGCGAACTCGAACGCGACGACGGCACCCATGCTGTGGCCGAACAGCCGAAGCGGCGCGACGCGACTCCAAGGCCCCGCCTCGAAGAGGCCCCGGGCGAGGTCGTGCACCGTGTCGGGGGCCGGATGACTCAGCCGGTCCGCGCGCTGCGGGTACTGCACGATGTAGGTGTCCCCGCCCGCAGCGAGCGCGGTCGCCACCGACCGGTAGCTTGCCGCCGCGGCGCCGGCGTGCGGAAACACGACGGTCGCGCCGGCGCGCCGGCTCCCGCCCCTGCCGGGCACCCGCTTGATCCAGGATGCGAATTCGGTTGGCATGCTCACCACAGGGTTGGATGTCATTGCGCCGTACCGGGTTTCGCGGTCTGGCGACTGGCCGACAGCACCGCCTCGGCGTCCATCCGGATGACTTCGAGGTACAGCTCGGCCACCTGATCGAGCCGCGCGCCGTCCCGCTCCCGGCCCACCAGCAGATCCGCGAGCGCGGCAACGGTTCTGCTGGCGAAAATGTCGGCGACCATGATGTGGGCGGTGTCCAGCCAGCTCCGGATGCGGCCCACCGCCTGGGTGGCCAGCACCGAGTCGCCGCCGAGCGCGAAGAAGTCGTCGTCCCGACCGACCCGCTCCACGCCGAGCAGGTCGCCCAGGAGCGCGGCCAGGGCGGATTCCAGCGGCGTCGACGGGGCGCGGTAGCCGGGCCGATCGCGCAGCGAGACGACGGCGCCCAATTCGCGGGCGACCGCACGACGGTCGATCTTGCCGGCGTCGGTGAACGGGACGCGCTCCACCAGTGCGACGTGCCGCGGAACCATGTGTGCGGGAACGACTTCGCTCATCAACTCCCGAATCCGCTCCGCGCTGAGCTCGACGCTACCGGGGCTTTCCGGGCAGACCGCGGCGGCCAGCACCTCGGCGCCTCCGGCGCCGCGGAGCAGGGTGGCGACCGCGATCGCCACGCCCGGCAACCGACGCAGTGCTGCCTCGACCTCGCCGAGTTCGACGCGGTACCCGCTGATCTTGACCCGGTGATCGGCGCGGCCGACGAACTCACATGTGCCGTCGGGCCAATACCTGGCCAGGTCACCGGTGCGGTACCACCTGCGTCCCGCGTGCTCGACGAAGCGCTCGGCCGTGAGATCGGGGCGCCCGCGATAGCCGCGCGCGATGCCGCGGCCGGACACCCACAGCTCGCCGGCGACCCAGTCCGGGCAGTCGTCACCCTCCTCGTTGACGACGCGGCAGGCGTTGTTGGTCAGCGGCACCCCGTAGGGCAGCGCGGTCCAGTCCGCCGGCAGAGCGTCAGGGTCGGCGACCTCGAAAATGGTGTTGTGGACCGGGGTTTCGGTTGCTCCCCCCAGGCCGGCGAACCGGAGGTGCGGCGCCTCGGCCCGCAGGCGGCGCGCCACCTCGGGGCGCACCCAGTCCCCGCCGGTGGGAATCACCCGCACCGAGGACAGCCGGCCGCGGCCGACTTCGATCAGCATCTCCAGCCAGCCCGGCATGAAGTGCAGCACGGTGACCTGGTGGGTGTCGATGAGCCGGGCCCAGGCGTCGGGGTCGCGGCGCTGCGCTTCGTCGACCACCACGATCGATCCACCCGTCCGCAGGGTCACGAAGACGTCCATCACCGAGATGTCGCCCTCGAGCGTGGACAGGGCCAGGCATCGATCCGCGGGACCGATGTCGAAGTGGCGGCCGATGAACTCCACGGTGTTCATCGCGGCCTCGTGCGTCACCTCGACGCCCTTGGGCTCCCCGGTCGAGCCGGAGGTGAACAACACGTAGGCCAGGTCGGTGGGATCGACTCTCGCCGAAGGAATGTCGGTGGCCGCGCTGGCATCGCGCAGCACATCGGCGAGGATCAACTCGGGCACCGGCAGCGCCAGCCGCTGCCCGCCACACACCAGGGCCTGGCGCACCGACCCGGATTGCAGGATGCGCTCCGCGCGGTCGCGCGGCTGGTCGACGCCGATCGGCAGGTAAACCGCGCCGATGCTGAGGATGCCCAGCAGCGCCGGCACCTGCTCGGCGGTCTTGGGGCCCATCACCGCGACCGTGTCGCCGGCGCAGACACCTTCCGCCCTTAGCGCGGCGGCCACCGCCAGCGCCTGGTCGCGCAGCTGCGCGTAGCTGAGGTCTCCCGAGCCGGCGAATATCGCGGGCGCGTCGGGTCGCTGCTCGGCTTGCCGGAAGAACCCGTCGTGCAACGCTTCTCCGCTGGGTTCGGCGGTGCGGCCGTTGACCGCGTCGCGCACCGCCCGCTGGGCGTCCGGTAGCGGCGGCGGCCCAATCGCTTCCCAGCTGTCGTCGGTGGAGGCCAGCCTGAGCAATTCGTCGACGTGGTAGGCGAACATGGCGTCGACGACGCCGGGGGCGAAGACGCCCTCGCGGACATCCCAATTCACCAGCACGCCGCCGTCGAACTCGGTGACCTGAGCGTCGAGCAGCACCTGCGGCCCCTGGGAGATGATCCACGCGGGCGTGCCGAATTGGGCGGTGACCTCGCGGCTGAACAACTCGCCGAGTCCCAGCGCGCTGGTGAAGACCACCGGCGCCAGCACCTGCGTGCCGCGATGACGGCTGAGGTCCCGCAGCACCGACAGCCCCGGATAGGCGGAGTGGGCGGCGGCGGTCCGCATGGCGTCCTGCACGACCGCTGCTCGCGCCACCGGGGTGCGGGCGCCGGCGAGGTCGACGTCCAGCAGCAGCGACGAGGTGAAATCACCGACGAGCGCTTCGACGTCGGGGTGCAGAGGCTGGCGGCCGAACAGGGGCAGGTTCAGCAGGAAGCGTGAGGTGGTCGACCAGCGCGCCAGGGCGTTGGCGAAGGATGCGGCCAGTGTCATCGCGGGGGTGACCCCGCGGGCCTGGGCGCGGGAAAACAGGGCGTCACGGGTTTCCGGGTCCAGCCAGTGCCAGAGCCGGGTGCTCCTGCGCGAACTGCGGTCGCCGGTGGTGGGGAGCGTCGGCGGGTCGGGAAGTTGCGGGATGCGCTGCGCCCACCACTGCCGTGCCGCGTCGCGGGCCGGTTGCGGCCGCGCCTCGTCCGCCTCGATCGCGTGGCGGTACTGCCGGTAGGTGTAGCTCAAAGCGGACAGCTGGTTTCCGGCGTACAGGGCGGCGAGGTCGGCCATCAGCGTGCGATAGCTCATCGCGTCCGCGGCCTGCATGTCCAGATCGACATGCAGGCGCGAGCGTTCCTCGGGCAGGCGCGTCAGGGCGAGCTCGAACACCGCGCCGTCGAGCTGCTGGTGCGATTTGGCGTCGCGGATGGCGGCCAGCCGCTGTTCGACCACCGTGGTGTCCAGGTGGCGCAGGTCCTCGACCGTGACCGGGAATTCGTTACCCGTTGCCGCGATGCGTTGGGTGCCGTCGGGCAGGAACTCAACCCGCAGCATGGGGTGGCGCCGGGCCAGCTCGGTGGCGGCCGCGCGCAGCCGCGCGGGATCGATCGGCCCGCCGTCGAATTCGACGTAGAGATGTCCGGCCACCCCACCCAGCTGCTGGTTGTGCTGGCGGCCGATCCACATCGCGTGCTGCATCGGGGCCAGCGGGAAGGGCTCGCCCGCAGCCGCTGTCGCCGCCGCTTCGGTGGAAGGCTCTTGGTTGTTGGCGGGGCCGGCCGGTGCGTCGACGCTCACCAGCTCCGCCCAGGCTTCGACCGTGGGAGTTGCGGCCAGCGTGGCGAAATCGACGGCAATACCCTGGCGTCGCCAGCGGCCCGCCAGCGTCATGATCCGGATGGAATCCAGGCCCTGGCCGATGAGGTTGGCGGTCGGGTCAAGGTCGTCGGCACCGACGCCGAGCAGTTCGGCCACCTCTGCCCGGACGTCGTCTGCCGAGCGCGCCGAGGCACGCACCACGAAACCCTCCCTGAATTAGCACAGGCTGCCCTAAGTTGTGGTGGTTACCCTATCCTTACTCACGGATCGCCGCTACTACGCCCCCCCGTCTGAGGACCTCGATGACCGCGAACGCACGGCAAGCCCCGGCCGGGGCCCTCGAAGGGTTCGTGCCGTTCCCCGCCGATCGCGCCGCCGCCTACCGGGCCGCCGGCTACTGGGTGGGCCGCACGCTGGACACCATCCTGAGCGACGCGGCGGCGCGCTGGCCCGGCCGAGCGGCCGCGCTCGACGCCGCGGACGGCGCCGGCCTGAGTTACGCCGAGCTCGATGCGCGCGCCGACCGCGCCGCGGCGGGCCTCCGCGCTCTGGGCATCGCACCGGGCGACCGGGTGCTGCTCCAGCTGCCGAACGGTTGCCAGTTCGCGGTGGCCCTGTTCGGGCTGCTGCGGGCCGGCGCCATCCCGGTGATGTGTCTGCCCGGCCATCGGACGGCCGAATTGGGACATTTCGCCGCCGTCAGCCAGGCCACCGGGTTGGTGATTGCCGACGCGGTCAACGGTTTCGACTACCGGGCCATGGCCCGCGAACTCGTCAGGGACCACCCGGCGCTCCGGCACGTCGTCGTCGACGGCGACCCGGGCCCGTTCACCTCGTGGGCCCAGCTTTGCCAGCCAGCCACCCTCCCGCTCCCGGCACCGCCGCGCGATCCGGGATCGCCTGCGCTGCTCCTGGTTTCGGGCGGCACAACCGGCACTCCCAAACTCATCCCGCGCACCCACGACGATTACCTGTTCAACGCGACCGCCAGCGCACAGGTGTGCCGCCTCACGGCCGACGACGTGTATCTGGTGCTGCTCTCGGCCGGGCACAACTTCCCGCTGGCCTGCCCCGGGCTGCTCGGCGCCATGACGGTGGGCGCCACCACCGTGTTCGGCACCGACCCGAGCCCCGAGGCCGCCTTCGCCGCCATCGAGCGCCACGGTGTCACGGTCACCGCCCTGGTGCCGGCGCTGGCCAAATTGTGGGCGCAGGCCTGCGAGTGGGAACCGGTGACACCGAAAACCCTGCGGCTGTTGCAGGTTGGCGGGGCAAAGTTGGAACCCGACGACGGCCGCCTCATCCGCACTGCGCTGACCCCGGGGCTGCAGCAGGTGTTCGGTATGGCGGAAGGACTGCTGAACTACACCCGCCCGGACGATCCGGCCGAGCTCGTCGACCACACCCAGGGGCGCCCGCTGTGCCCGGCTGACGAACTGCGCGTCGTCGACGCGGACGGGCGACCGGTGGCGCCCGGCGAGGAAGGCGAGCTGCTGGTGCGCGGCCCGTACACGCTGAACGGCTACTACCGCGCTGACCGCGACAACGAACGTTGCTTCGATCCCAACGGCTTCTTCCGCACCGGTGACCTGGTCCGGCTCCGCGACGACGGCTATCTGACCGTGACCGGACGGGTCAAGGACGTGATCTGCCGCGGCGGGGAAACCATCTCCGCCGCCGAGCTCGAGGAGCAGATGCTCAGCCACCCGTCGATCTTCTCCGCGGCCGCGGTGCCGCTGCCCGACCCATACCTCGGCGAAACAATCTGCGCGGCAGTCGTTTTCACCGGGACCGGGGTGTCACTGGCGGAGCTGAACGCCCATCTCGACCAGCGTGGCGTGGCCGCCCATGCGCGGCCCGATGTGCTGGTTGCGATGGCAGCACTGCCGACCACACCGATCGGCAAGATCGACAAGAAGGCGATCGCAACCCAGGTTACGGCCCAACGAGCGCCCAGCTGACCAGGTCGTCGTTAGCTGTCCTTGGCGCGCAACGCGTTTAGCAGCCGATCCATCACCGCGCCGGCCTCGGCGCGCGCTTGACGATGATCGTCCGCGCGGGCGATGTAGAGCGTTGCCTCGCGCAGCGCCCCCATGACGGTCAGGGCGGTTGCCTCCACGGGTTGGGGCGGGATGCTGCCGGACTCGATAGCGTGGGTCAGCAGCGCCTTCACGAATCCGATGTTGTATCGGTTCCCGATGTCGCTCCAGCGCTCCCACCCCAACACCGCCAGCGCCTCCAGCAGCACGATGCGCTGAACCTCGGGCTCGGCGCACGCGTCCAACCACAGGCCCGCACACAGCCGCATGATCTCGACGGGGTCGGATTCCCCCGCGGCCGCGACGGCCTCCCCCATCCGGGCGGCCATCTCGCCCTCCACTTGCTCGAACACCGCGGCGAAAAGCTCTGTCTTGTCGGCGAAATGGTGGTACAACGCGCCGCGCGTCACCCCCGCGTCGCGCACGATCGTCTCCAGGGAAACCTCGGCGAATCCCAGCGACGCGAACAAGGGCCGGGCGGCACTGATCAGCGCGCCGCGCGTGTCGGCGGCACGCTCAGCCTGTGTGCGGCGACCATCCCGGGCCATTCCACCCTTACCTTTCACAGCTGAGTATGCATTGTCATACATACCGCATGAAGGTCGCGGGATCTTCTCCCACTCGGGCGGTGTCGCTCAGAACACCCTGAACCGGCGGGCGATGTCCAGCGCGGACGAGTCCCCCTCGGCCCGAACGCCGAGTCCTTCCCACGCGCCGCGCTGGGTGACCCAACGCACGAACGCTTGTGAATCGGATGTGATCCGCGCGGCCGGATCGCCCTGGGCGCCGAGGCGCAGCGTGCGGGCGCACATCCCGTCGAGGCGGATTTCGACACCGCCGCGCAAGTCGTTGAGCAGGTGGGTGTTCTGTTGCGGTAGCGCAGCCTCGATCCAGTCCAGCGTGGGGGCAAGCCGTAGCTCGTCGACCGCCGGCGGCTCGGACCGAACCGGCCCGTCCGGGGCGAAGAGGTCGTACCGCAGGTGGACAAAGGACTCGAAGACGAACGTCGTGGGCACCACCGCGGCCGGATATGTCCCGACATCGCCGATCGGTATGTCGACGTCTTGATCCTCGACCGCGGCGAGCACCTCGAGCCCACGCGAACTGACCGACTCGTAGTCGGCAATCACCTCCGCGGGCGTCATGGAGCGGCGGGACTCGACGTAAAGGTCGGCTGCGCGTTCGGCGGGCAGGCCGCCGGGATCAGGCAGCGTCGACGGATCGACCGCCAACCAATAGCTACATGCCATGTGCGACAACAGGTCCTGCACAGACCAGCCGGAACATCCGCTCTCCTTCGCCCACATCGGGTCGGGCAGCCGCGAGCAAACGTCAAGCACGATTGCACGTTCCTGCGCTATGGCGTCGAGCGTGCCACTCATAAACCGACCTCCCATATACATACTGTATGTATCACCATACATGCAGTATGTAGGAAGTCAAGAAGCGAGTGGTATGTACAGCTCACCGGTCGGGCAAGCTTCAATTGCCGCGCGGCGACGCGATGCCTCGACGGCTCGGGCCTTGCACGGCCGCGACCGCGCGCGGCGCCCCGCCTGCGAGTCTGCCTGGCAACTCTGCCATTTCGCGCACCCGCATGGGCCCCGGTACCGCACTTCCATCTGCAGCCAAAGGTGTTGCGCTCAGCCAAGACTGGCGACGGCGGCAAAATGTGTCCGGAGTCACACTGGCGCGAGGCGCCCAGCTCCGGCGGTGTGCGGCTTCTCACACCGGCAACCTCAGTGCGGCCGGCGAACGCGAGCGCCTCAGCAAATCCCGCCACATTTCAGGCGTCGACGCTGATGCGGATCTGCCGACATCTTTCCGCAAAGGCGTTGCGGCACAAAGTGACGACGATTCGTGAGCCGAACCAGGCAATGTCATCGATATCGCCCGGTTTCGCCCGAATGAGTCGGCGGAGACGCTCGCGCAGCCACGGGTATGTCCATTACCCACGCGGTCGGCCGAGTCGTCCGTTGGCCCGCCGACAGGCGCACAAATTGTTCGGCTGGTACTCTTCCGCCGTAACCGGACCTAGGATATCTTGATCGAGGCGTCGTTTCGCAGGCCCATTAGCGGCACGAATGGCTCGTCCAGATAGCGCTCGCTATCGGGGAAGGATTCGACAGCTTGCGTCGTGACGTCGCGATAAAGCCTTGTTTAAGCGGTGTTTTGGAGTAGACCGCGCGCGAATTCAAGCATTCGCAGTGTGGTCACTTCACACGGCAAGACGGTGGCAATCGGATGGGTGCGCAGAACCCCTCTGAGATTGCCGGGCCCAAGGGGGATCTTTATGGTTGCGCCGCACGCACATCCGCGAGTCATGCCTTCGCTCCGCTCGCCGGCATGTGGACGACCGAGCTCAACAACCCTGACTCACATCATCGTTCAGCAACTTTTGCGCGGTCGCGTTGCAGACATTCGGACTGACGTCGCCAACTGACGGGGGAAAGGTAACGCATGTTCCTGGGCACGGTGGACGACTGGACGGCCGAGGGTAACGTCGTATCCTGGTACCCCACCGCGGATACTTACGCCCGCGCTGCCGAAGCGCAATATCACCCTGCCCCGGTGAGTTACCAACAGTCGCAGCATCTTCGATATTACCGACGCCAGGTCGGCCTCGGTCGCGACATTCCGCGGTTGTGCATCGGGGCCTGGGAGATCAGGGGCATCTGCGATATCGATGCGATGACGCACGCGCTGAATAACCATGTGCGGCGCCATGATGCCTACCACGACCGGTTTTCCTTCAGTGACCGTGACGATATCCTCCGCTACGTTATCGCCGACCCGGACACGATCACGCTAACGCCAACGGATCACGGCGGCATGACTCCGCTTCAGATCCGCAAGATGATCCTCGATACTCCCGATCCGCTGCAGTGGGACTGCTTCAGCTTCGGAATCATCCAGGGCGAGGACCGGTTCACCATCTACATTGCCGTCGATCATTTGCGCGCCGATGGCATGTCGGCCGGTGTGATCTTCCTGGACATCCAGACGGCGTACTTCACCGAGCTGCAGAACGCGCAACTCGCCCTGCCGCCGGCGGCCAGTCACCGCGAATACAGCGCTGCTCAGCGGGCCTACACGGCGAGCCTGGACGACGATTCGCCCGAAATCCAGCGCTGGCGCAGCTTTCTGGAAGCGAACAACGGTGCGCTGCCGCGGTTTCCGCTCGAACTGGGCGAGGCGTCCGCTGATACTCCCGGAGCCATCGATGTGTTCGATCTGATCGACGACGACCAGGGCCGGCGTTTCGAGGCGGCGTGCCGCGGGGCGGGGGCGCGCTTCAGTGGCGGGGTGTTCGCCTGCGCGGCACTGGCCGAGCATCGGTTGACCGGCGCGGCAACATACTTCGGGCTCACGCCCTTCGACAACCGGCGAGACCCCGCACACACCACCGCGGTGGGTTGGTTGGCCAGTTTCGTCCCGTTGGCGATTCCGACGGCCGGCGCTTCCTTCGACCAGGTGGCCAGCGCCGCCCAGGCGTCGTTCGACGCGAGCACGGCCCTCGGCGCCGTGCCCTATTACCACCTGCTCGAGATGCCGAACGGATCGCCGGGCCGCCTCGAGGTTCCGGACCGGCCGGTCCCGATGCTGTCCTACATCGACATCCGCAAGCTCCCGTTCGGTGATTACTTCGACGGCCTGCGTGCCGGCATCTGGGGCGACAATCGGCTGTCGGAGACAGTGTGCATGTGGGTCAACCGCATGCACGACGGAACGCAGTTGGTGGTCGCCTACCCGGGCACTGACGTCGCCCGCCGGTCCGTGCGGCGCTACGTCGAGGCGATGCGCGCCGAGTTCATGCGGGCGTCCGGCGCCGCGTCGCACCACGATGCGTGATGCATTTGCGTTCGCGTGCCCGAGGTCTCGGTACGAGTAGCTTTCGGACGGTCGGCGAATTGGATCAAGCCAGGCTGGCACTGCTGGACCAGGCCGCCTTCTTGCGGCTACGGGCCACCGGTCAAGGCAGTACGGTGCAATGCACGTGGGTGTACGACCGCGACGTCGATCTCGACCAATTGCGGATCTTCAAAGACCATCTCGGGGCCGGTCTGCTCGGCCGACGGATCGAGCGCTCGCCGTTGCCGTTCGGGCGCCATCGGTGGGTGCTCGACCATCGCTGCCCCGACATCGCGCTGGAACGGCGGCAACCGCGGTCGGAGGTCGGCGCGTGGGTCGAAAGGCGCGCACGCGTGCCCGTCGATCCCGAGCACGGTCCGGCGTTTCACCTCGGTGTCCTGCCATTGGTGGACGGCGGTGCGGCAGTCACCTTGGTGGCATCGCATTGCGTTGTCGATGGGCTGGGGTTGATTGCGGCCCTGACCGAGGCGGTCAAGGGACAAAGCCGTAATCATGGCTACCCGCGGCCGAATTCACGGAGCCGGATCCGTGCCGTCGCCGAGGACCTGGCCGATGCCGTTCGCGGCCTGCCGGCGGCCGTCCGCGCGCTGGTGGCGGCTCTGGTGATCCTGCTCAAGGCCTCGTCCGGTCCGCCGCCGGGGGCGCGGCGGCCGGGGCCGCTCCCCCCGGTCGGTGATGACCGGATGTCGCTACCGTCGGTGACGATGCAGACCGACGCCGCCGCGTGGGAGGCGCGTGCGCGCAGTCTCAACGGAAGCAGCAACACCTTATTCGTGGCGTTCGCCGCCCGCCTGGCCCACCGGACGGGCCGGGTGCTTTCCGACGGGGACTCGGTGACGGTCGTCCTTCCGGTCAGCGATCGCACCGGAAACGACGACCGTGCCAACGCACTGACCTCGATCACGCTCACCGTCAACGGAGCGGCGGTGGTCGACGACTTGAGTTGCGCGCGCGCAGATGTCAAGAAGCTGCTGACGTCGCTGCGAGACCAACCCAACGAGATGCTCGCGGGGTTGCCGCTCGTCCCGTTCACGCCGCGATGGCTGGTCCGACGCGCCGAAGGGATTGCGATGTCGACCGGCCTGCTTCCGGTCGGGTGTTCCAACCTGGGGAGCCTCGATGCCGCCGTCGGCCGCGTCGACGGGGGGGACGCCGCCGAGGTCTGTATCCGGCTGGCCGAGCAGGGCATCACTCGCGGCCGTGTCGAGCAGGCTCAGGGCCAATTGTTCTGCAGCACAGGAACGATCAACGGCAGCCGGTTTCTCAACGTCGTGGCGTACCGGGTGGGCGCCGGCAACACCGCGGCAGAAACCCGCGAGCTCGCGTGTGGCGCACTGGCGGACCTGCAGCTGTCCGCCACCAGCGTCTACGAGGGCCGGATATGACGGTGGACACCGACCTCGCGGTAAGGGAACCCGCCCACCGCCTCAGGTATGTGGTTATCGGCGCCGTGGTTGCGGCCTGGGCGCTCGCCGTGCTGTGGTTCGCGATCAAGATCGTTCCACTCGACGTGTACTGGATGTCGTACTACGCCGCGGACTACTCCCACGGCTTCGTGCGTCGTGGGCTCGCCGGTGAACTGGCGCGGTTGCTCCCCGGCCACTATTTCGCGGTCACGCTCGGCCTGCGGTGGCTTTCGACGGCGGTCTACCTGTGCGGTCTGGCAACGGTCGCGGGCGTGGCGCTTGTCGGTGGCCGTCTGTCGGGGCGCAGGCTGATGGTCGCCATGCTGATTCCGTTGCTGCCCTTCGGTGTCCCGTTTGCGGCCTACTCGGCCCGGCCCGACCTGTTTGGCGGGGCGGCCCTGGCGCTGTTCTGTTCGGCACTGGTGTTCACGCGTTCCCGCGCTATCGCAATGGCATGGTGCATCGCCTACGGCGTCACGATCGCGGCGATGACGCTCGCGCACGAGGCGATAGGGCTGCAGTTCGCCCTGGGGGCCGTGCTGGCGATCATCGTCCTTGGCGGTGCCCTGGAGAACAGCCAGGGCCTCGGCGTGCTGATGGGTGTGATGCCGGGAGCACTCACGGCGGCTGCGGTGGCGGCGTTCGGCAGGCACGACATCGCGGCTCAACTGTGTGCGTCGGTTCCCCATCACCCGATGCCCGACCCGTTTGGCGCGGTCACGTCGCCGACCACGCTGGTGCACTATGTTGTCGACGGGCAATCCATTCGAACCGACTATCACGACTGGGTGTGCCGCAACGTGATGCCGAACTACGACAACGGAATCGGCGATGCCGTCCGCGCCGTCGGCCACGTCGGCATGCTCGGTCTGGCGGTCTCTCTGATATTCGGTGCCGGTGCCCTCGTGCTGACCATGTGGGGACTCTGCACCATATCGGGCGTGCCGCTGGGCGCGTTTGTCGAGGCGCTGCGGGGCCGGATGGTGTGGGCGGTCGGCGGGCTGCTGTTGATCTGTCCGGTTTTTCTGACCGGATATGACTGGACCCGCTGGCTGACCATCGTGGCGTTCGATGTCGGCGTGGTGTTCACCCTCTTCGCCGCGGGCAGGCCGGAGATCGATCAGGGGCTCGCACCGAAAACATTGCGACAGTTCACCATTCTTGCGGTCGTGCTCGCGCTGATCCCGGTAGGGGCGGTGCCTGGTTTCGGTGGACCGCGGATGATCTAGCCCTGTCGTGTCCATGTCGGCGAAGTGATCAACACTCGTGTACGCGACTGCCCGGTCGCATGTTCACGATGGCCTAGCCTCCGGGGGCGCCCGCATACTTCTCGATGAGCTGCCGCTTGTACAGCTTGCCGGCATCAGAGCGCGGCAGATGCGCCTCGAAGTACAGGTTGCGGGGACATTTGTAGTGGGCCATGCGGTTCCGCAGCCAGGCGATTAACTCCTCGGCGAGTCTCGCGGACGCGAAGGCGGGGTCCGACAGTTGCACCACGGCGGTCACCGACTGCCCCATTTCCGGGTCGGGTACGCCGAACACGGCGGCATCGACCACGAGCGGGTGGCTGACAAGAGTGTTCTCGGTCTCCTGAGGGTAGATGTTGACCCCGCCGGAGATGATCATGTGATTGCGGCGATCGCTGAGGTAGAGGTAGCCCTCTTTGTCGAGATAGCCGACGTCGCCCACCGTGACCCAGCCCTCCGCGCTACGCGCCGCGGCAGTTTGCGCTTCATCGTTGAGGTACTCGAAGGGATAACCACCCTCGTAATAGATCTCACCGATCTGCCCGGGTCCGAGCTCGCGGCCCTCGTCGTCGAGGATGTGCGGCGTGCCCAGCATGGGCTTGCCCACCGATCCCGGGTGGGCAAGCCACTCGTCGGCGCGGATGAATGAGATACCGGCGCCTTCGGATGACCCGTAGTACTCGTCTACGATCGGGCCCCACCAGTCGATCATCTGGCGCTTGATCTCAGGCGGGCATGGCGCGGCGGCATGGACGACCCGCCGCAACGTCGATAGGTCGTAGCGCGTCCTAGTCTCTTGGGGCAGTCGTAGCATCCGGACGAACATCGTCGGCACGAATTGCGCATGCGTGACACCGTGTCGCTGTATGCACTCTAGGGCATCCTCGGCGTCGAACTTTTGCATGAGAATTGTGGTAGCGCCGACGGCTTGCGCCGCCATGGTCCACATGGCCGGCGCGGTGTGGTAGGTGGGAGCGGGACTCAAATAGACCGAATCGCAGCTCATCTCGAGAGCTTCGAAGACGGGGGTCGACAAACTGGAAATGACCGAGCCTGGTGGTTTCAGCGGTCGGCGGATTCCCTTGGGACGACCGGTGCTGCCCGCGGAATACTGCAGAAGCTGACCCTCGGACTCATCGGTGATAGGTGTCGAAGGTTCGGCGGCCAGGCACTCCGGGTAGCGCTGCCAGCCGCGCAGGTCGTCGTCGGCTATTAGCGCCACGGGTGGTAGGCCGTTGCCGGGCTGGTCGGAGAGACCCTGGCATGCGTCCCGCATCGCCCGGGAGGAGAGGATGGCCTTCGCGCCACTGTCTGCCACGACGTAAGCGATCTCGGAGTGACTCAGATGCGTGTTGACCAGCGTGTAGTAGAGCCCGCTCCGCTTGGCTGCCCACATCGCGGTGTGGATGTGTTCGTTGTTCTCCATGAGAACCGCGATGGTGTCCCCGACGACCAACCCCGATCGTCTCAGAAAGTGTGCGAGTCTGTTCGCTCCGGCTTCGAGGTCCGCAAAGCTTACGACGGTTCCGGAGGGATGAAGGATCACAGCAGGTTTCGCCGATCTCGCGTAATCGCGCAACTGCATGCAACACCCTCGATTCCCGCCCGATCCGGCGCCAAATCAACGCGTGACGTCGCGGAACGCCTGAACGAGCCGCGATAGAACCTCAACTGCTCGCTCGCCGTCCTCGGGCACCCCCACCGTGAAGCGGACATCGGTGACGCCCGCCGCGACCAGTGCCGGCACCGCCGCGACCGATGAGGCGCAGTCGATCGATCCGCCGTCGTCCTTCACGGCGCGTGCGGCACCCTGGACTTGCAGATTGCCGGCGTCGCCGCCGAAGGCGGATACTCGGTCCTTCATCGCCTTTATCGCGGTGGGAAGGTCGGACAATGCTGAGCCCCAAGGGATCCAACCGCTGCCGAATCGCGCGATTCGACGGGCGACCGCGTCGTTAACGGTTCCGCTGATCCAGCATGGCACGCCGCCGGGTTGCACCGGCTTAGGCATCTGGTGGATAGCGTCGAAGGATAATTCAGGCGAGTCGTAGGACGCGCGCTTTTCGGTCCATAACGTCTTGCAGACTTCTAGTGTGTGATCTAGCAGGCGCCCACGGCGAGCGAAAGACAGCCCAGCGGCGTCGTATTCCTCTTTTTGCCAACCCACCCCGACCCCGAGGTCGATGCGGCCGTCGGAAAGCACGTCGAGTGTCGCCAGCTGTTTGGCCAGAACCGCGGGCCGCCGCAAGGCGGCGAGCAGTATCGACGTCCCGAGTCGGATCTGCTCGGTGGTAGCAGCAATCGCCGTGAGAACGATAATGGGTTCCAGCCAGCTCCCGTCCGGCCCGGTGGGTTGGCGGCCACCGGCCGTACCGCCTCTTGATGGATCCGCATAGGCCGCGAGATTCTCACCGAACACCACGTGGTCAGACACCACGACGCGGTCGATTCCCGCGACATCCATGGCCCGTGCCGATGCTAGCGTCGGGCGCCAATCATGTTGCGGACCATCGGTAAAGGTTCGCAAGTACAACGAGATTTCCGGGTAACGCACTGTCACTCCTGTGCCGTACTCCAAGGCCGATCCCAACGGTCGATCGCCGCCACCTCTTTCAGCGATTTCCGCCGCACTGCGTGGTGCCCGCCCTTTGGCCAACCCACCGTAAGTAGGGTTGCGATCTTCCAATCGCTCGGAATTCCGACCATGGACCGCAGTTGATCCTCGCACGACCCGTGCCACAGCGTAATCGCCGCGCCGAGGCCTTGCGCACGGGCTGCCAGCAAGAAGTTCTGCACGGCGGGAAAAATGGACCCCCCTTGCTGGAGTTCGGAGGTTCCCCGCTGCGGCTCTACGCAGAACAGCACCAGCACTGGCGCGGCCCCGCCGACGCTCATGTGTTCCGCCATCGTTCGCAGCACGCGCGATTTCGGGTCGTCGGCCCGGTCATCGGGCATGGAAAGACGATAGAAGTCGGTCATAATTTCCCACGTCTTAACGGCCGCCGCTGTGATGACGTCGCGCAAGCTGTCCGATCGCAGTACGACGAACTTCCACGGCTGCTGATTGCCTCCGGACGGCGCCCAACTTGCCGCCCGCAAGCACATCTCGATCACCTCATCAGAGACGGGTTCGTCGCGGTAGCGCCGGACTGCCGACGCGGTGCGCATGACCTCCCACACGTCCGCCGACGTCCGCGCGATCTCCTGCCCACTCACGGTGTCTCCTTCGCGGGCAGGACACCCCGCCAGGTTCCGCCGCGCACCGGGCCGGTCACCAGAGGCAGATCGAGGGTCGACAGCAAGCCAGGCGGCGCGGCCATCACGGCGGGAATGGCATTCAGCTCACGCATGACGGTCGCGTAGGTTAGGCCGCGCATGTTATTTCCGCGGCCATGCATCTCGATGTCTACGGTGTAGGTCGGCATGCCGTCGACAACGACCCGGTAACCACCGTGCGGTGACGGGTGCCTTGGCCAATCCGGCGCGGCATCTCCGCCCATGCGAGTGACGTGTTCGAGCGTCACACGCTCCTCGCCGCCCACCATTCCAGCCAGCTTGAATCGCATGCCTCCCACGGTGCCAGGTTCGATCCATCCCGACGCGACCTCGTATCGGGTTGTGGCCAACCACGTCTCGATGGTCGTCTCGACGCAATCCAGCGGTAGGCCAACGCCGTCGGCAACGAGATGCACGGTTGGTGCCCATAGTGCGGCCAGGCGCTGCGTGTCGAACAGCGGCGCCGGATGGTCGGGGTGGCGACCGAAACCCATGAAGTCGAACATGATGTCGGGTTGGTTGATGGGCCCATAGTCCAATATCTCGAGCATGGTGATGCTGTCGACGCGGCTGCTGAAGCCTGTCATGGTCAGCGCGATCACGTCGTTGGCCCATCCGGGGTCGACGCCGCTGTTGAAGAAGCTGGCACCGCCCTCGGCGCACGCCTCCTCGAGCAGTTTGACGGTTTGCTTGTCCGCGGCGGGCGGGTAGCACATCGGCACCAGCGAGGTGCACACCACATCCTTGCCCTGGCGCAGGCAGCGCGCAATGTCCTGCGCCGCCTCGTGGTAGCGATAGTCTCCTGAGGCGAAATAGGCGACCACGTCCGCATCCGTCGATAATGCTGCGCCGACATCCCGCGTGGCGATTACGCCGGTCGCCGGCATCCCACACAGGTCGCCGGCATCCCTGCCGTCCTTACCTTCGGCATGGACGATTACGGCGGCCAACTCCAGGCCTGGGTGGGCGATAAGGGCACGCAGCGCGCCGATACCGACCTGACCCGGGCCCCACAGAATCACTCGCGGCTTTCGTTGACCGGCCGCCATCGGCACCCCTTCCGCCGTCATCGGCCAAAAGCATGAGAACATATCTTCTCATAGAGAGATAACACCATTACCGAAGTGGATGAGGAGCGGGGCCAATGGTGACCGATTACGAATTCTTGAAGTGGGAGACCTTCGACGACGGCATGATCGTTCGGATTTCGCTGAACCGCCCCGAGCAGCGCAACGCCCAAAACCGCGGCATGTTGGTCGAACTCGATGAGGCGTTTGCGCGGGCGGAGGCCGACGACACCGTCCGCGTGGTCATCCTCGCCGGCGAAGGCCCGATGTTCTCATCCGGTCACGATATCGGCTCCCGACAAGCGCTGGCCGAGTTCAGCCCGGGTCCTGGCCAGCACCCCACCGTGACAATCAATGGCGGAACCCGCGACGGTGCGGAGAGAACCATGCTGCAGGAATGGCACTACTTCTTTCAGAACAACCTCCGGTGGCGCAACCTCCGCAAAATCACCATCGCCCAGGTGCACGGCGATGTCTTCTCGGCAGGACTCATGCTGATCTGGGCATGCGACCTCATCGTCGGAAGCGAAGAGGTGCGCTTCGCCGACGTGGTCGGTACACGGCTGGGTATGTGCGGGATGGAATACTTCGGCCATCCCTGGGAGTTCGGGCCGCGACGGACCAAGGAGCTCATGCTGACCGGCGATGCGATCGGGATCGAAGAGGCCTACCGCCTCGGCATGGTTAGCAAAATCTTCAAACGCGACGAGCTGCCCGAGCGCACACTCGAGCTGGCAAGGCGCATCACCAAAGTGCCCACGATGGCGGCCCTGCTGATCAAGGAATCGGTTAACCAGTCTGTCGACAACATGGGCTTCTACAACGCGCTGCAATCGTGTTTCTCGTTGCACCAGCTCAATCACTCTCATTGGGCACAGATCCGCGAGGACAAACTTCCCACTGCCGGCGAGGCTCAAGGGGTGCCGAACTGGCGGACCGCTCCCCCGGTTGTCTTGGCGGTCAAGGACCAGGTCCGGTCCGAGGCGTGACATCTGCATCTTTGTCCGACCAACGGGCGCCACAACCAATGGAGGTGACCATCCCCGGTCACCTATTTGGCCGGCTGCCGTTCTACGACGTTGTCGACACACCCGAGTCGGTCGTCGTCGACCTGCATAACCGGCCGGACCTGGTGAACTACCGCGGGGCGCTGCAGGGTGGGTTGGTCGCCACGCTGATCGATGTGGCCGGGGGCCGACTTGCCGTCAAGCACGCCGGGGACGGAAGCGGTGCGGGCACCGCGGACATGTCGATCCATTTCTTGGCACCGATCGTCGAGGGCCCGGCGCGTGCGAGTGCCACACTGCTCCGAGCTGGAAAGCGGACGATCGTGGTCGGCGTCGATGTGTTCGACGTGGGTCGAGACCGGCTCGCGGCAAGGGCAACCCTTAGCTTCGCAATCCTGGCGTCTCGCGGTCCCGCTCAGCCGGCGACCGGCCCGTAACGCGCGTCGGCGACGCGGTCCAACGCGGTCGCGGGATCGCCGAAGACCATTGCCCAGCCGCGGACCCGGCGGTAGTACAGCTGGATGTCAGCCTCCATACCGAATCCGTATCCGCCGTGGATGTGCAGACTGCGCCGCGTCGCATCCCGCGCCGTCTCATAGGCGAAGACGAAAGCCATGGCGGCCAGTTCGCGTACGCGGTCGGGCTCGTCGGCGAAGGCGCAGCCCGCCTTCAGTCCGAGCAACTGAGCCCCGTCGGCGGCGGTGGCGCTGTCGGCCAGCGGGTGAGATACCGCTTGGAAGGAACCGATTGCTGTGCCGAAGGCGTGGCGTTGTTTGGCGTAGTCAACGCCGATCTCGACGGCCCG
Organism: Mycobacterium paraseoulense; assembly: GCF_010731655.1. Classification (NCBI taxonomy): domain Bacteria; kingdom Bacillati; phylum Actinomycetota; class Actinomycetes; order Mycobacteriales; family Mycobacteriaceae; genus Mycobacterium; species Mycobacterium paraseoulense. Next base: position 2,146,568 of record NZ_AP022619.1, read on the forward strand.
CTTGGCCGCGCCGGCCAACGCGACGGCGGTCAGCACCAGCCACAGGTCGAGCGCATGCGAGAACAGCTCGCGCGCCGCGGCCCCGTCGGCGAGCACAACGGAGTCAGACCTAATCATGATGTCAGCCAGGGGTATTGACGCGAGGTTCCCCACCGCGGTGCGGTTGTCACCGATCGGCACTGCTTGTAACCGTCCCTCCGAGAGGGCAACTACGTAGTCCGCCACCGCTCCCGCAGGGACCAGTTCCAATCGCCCTCCGCATGCCACGCGAGGCGCGAACGTGACGAGTCGTTCACCCGCAAGAACCTCGCTCAGCAGCCCGGCGCCGGTCTCACCGGACTCGGCGAGCGCCCGAGCGGCGACTTGCGCTTCGATGACGGGCGCGGAGGCAAGTGCGCGGCCGCATTGTTCGGCGATTAACGCGAGGTCCAGCACCGAGGCACCCCATCCTCCTGCAGCCTCACCGACCGCCATCTCAACCGCGCCAATCCCGAGCAGCGCCCTCCACAGTTTGAGGTCGAAGCCCGACGGCTCAGCCGCTCGGATGCGCTCGGAGGTCGACTCGCGCGTGAACAGCGCGGCGAACGAAGCCGCCAGTTGCCTCTGTTCGCTCGTTAAGCTCAGGTCCACGGCGGTCAAATCCTCACGTGCGGATATGGTTACTCTCAGAATTGAGATTAGCATTACCATACGCACTGCCCGGGATGCGTGTGACGACAGATTGGCCTATGCAGATGCATTTTCAGCTCGACGCCGACGCCGCGGCCTTCCGCGACGAGCTTCGCGACCACCTTCGGGACGTGTTGAGTCCCGAGTTCGAGGAACGCATCTACCGCAGCGGGGTCGCACACGACGACGAGTTTGCGAAAGGGCTCGTCGACAAGGGGTATTTCGCACCGGGCTGGCCCGGCGAATTGGGCGGCCAGAACCGCAACTCATGGGACGAACAGGTCGTCAAAGAAGAGCTCATGCGCTCTGACGCGCCCATGTACCTGTCCGAGACGACCAGGATGGTGGCGTCGATAATCCGCGACATCGGCACTCCCGAGTTGAAGGATCGCATCCTGGCCGGGGCCATCAACGGCGACATCACGATCGCGCTCGGCTTCACCGAACCCGAATGCGGTTCGGACGTCGCGGCGGCCGCCACCAAGGCCGTCCGCGACGGATCGGCAGAGGATGCAGACTGGGTGATCAACGGCTCCAAGATGTTCACCACCAATGGTCACATCGCCGATTTCATCTTCCTGCTCACACGCACCAACCCCGACAAGCCCAAGCACAAAGGCCTCACGATGTTTCTCGTGCCTTGCGACTCGGATGGCTTTGAGGCACAGGCGGTCTGGACCCTTTCCGGAGAGCGGACCAACATCACTTTCTACAGCGACGTCCGCGTCGGAGACGAGTGGCGAATTGGCGACATCGACGGCGGCTGGGAGGTGTTGGGGCTTTCGTTGCGGTACGAGCACGCATCCGGGTGGGGACCGCACCTGATTCGACTGTTGGATCACGCCGAACACTGGGCCACCACCACCCGGTCCGGCGATGTCGCACCGCCCATCGCCAGTGCCGACGTCCGGCGCCGGCTTGCCCGAGTCGCCATGGAGACGGAGGTGTCGATGCTGTTGCAGCGGCGATGCGTCTGGATGCACGAACAAGGTGACGTACCGGTGGCCGAGGGTCCGATGTCCAAGGTATTCAGCACCGAGGCGCTCGAACGCGCCAGCCAAGACGTGGTCGAACTGGTCGGCGCTGACGGCCTGCGCAGCTATCTCGAGCCGACCGCGCCAGAGCACGGGCGGTTCGAACACTCATTGCGGTTCTCGCTGGGCACCACGATCTACGCGGGCACCAGCGAGATTCAGCGAACGATCATCGCCCAGCGAGGGCTCGGCCTACCCCGTTAGCTTCTTGACCCGCCGCGTCGGCGTCGTCCGTGGCGCCGCCTTGCGTGCAGGCCTGGACTTGATGTCGGCGACTGGTGGCGTGACGGCCTGTTTGCACCACGCCCACAACTGGTCCTCCGTCAGCTTGGGGCCCTTGCTGCCGCCGAGGTGGAAGACGCCGATCTGCGCAAGTGCGGTGAGCGTGGTGTTCAGCAAGGTGGTCAGCTGCGCGGGGGTCATGTCCGTGCGGACCAATCCGGCCCGGGCACACGACGTGATGATCTTCGTCAGCAGCTTCTGGTGGGGCTCCCACACTTTGGCAAAATCGTCCGGCCGCTCGATCTCGAGGCTGAGGTTGTAGATCGTCATGACTCGGCCTCCGACGGCTTCCGAAGACTCCGCGCGAGACAGCACCCCTCGGCAGAAGGCCTCGAGCTGCTCCATCGGACCGTCGGCCGCGGCGACCTCCTGCCGGATGTCCTCGGTGAACTGACTCGTGACGTTCTCATAGAGCGCCAACAGGAGTTCTTCTTTACCCGCGAAGTGTTGGTAGAACGCGCGCAGGCTCAGGTTCGACCTGTCGATGAGCGTCTGGATCGTGAAGTCGGCCTTGCCCGACTCCTCCACCAACTCCAGGGCGGTGGCCAGGAACCGCGAACTGCGGGCGAGAGCGCGGGCCCGCGCCGTGCTCAGGCGCCGCTCGATCGTGCGTTGCTGCCACGTACCGGGCACCTCAACGTCGTTGTCAACCAGTTCCAAGCCGGTTTCGATCGCGCGTCCGGCAGGCTTCTTCGTAGGCATAGTGCCGACAAGAATACTCGCCCGCCGAAGAAAATGTGCGACCTACATACACGTGCATGTTGATTATCACTTTGCGTAATTGCTAGTTTCCGGACCTACCGGCAACGGGCGGTGCCTGCCGCCGCCTGGCCGAGAATGCTTCGGGTGCAGGCGGGGCCCCGGGGCCTTCTTGGCGCGTGCCTCATCACGGGGCGCTCCCGACTTCTTCCTCGCGCAGGAACGTTATCCGTGCGTCCCGGTTACCTCGTGCCGAATGGTATGCGGTACCGTGGAAACGGTGATTCTCATCTGTGAATCAGTGCGCCGTAATTGAAGCCGCGGGCCGTCGAAGGAGTGCAGCGTTGAGTGCAGACATTCTGATCGTCTCGCCGGATGACCACCTGGTGGAACCGGCCGATCTGTGGACAAGCAGGCTGCCGGAGCGCTACCGCGACATCGGGCCGCGAATCGTTCGCACCAAGGGGCGCATGGACCCGAGCGTCACGTCCGATGTCGCATTCGTCGAGGATCCCGACGGCCGTGACGCGGATATCTGGCACTACGAGGATGCCGTCATCCCGATCCCACTGATCAGCGCTGCCGCCGGCTACGACCTCGACGAGCTCAGCACCGATCCGATCACCTACGACGAGATGCGCCCGGGCTGCTTCCGTGCAGCGGACCGGCTCGCGGACATGGACATCGCCGGCATCGAGGCGTCGGCCTGCTTCCCCAACACGCTGGTCCGCTTCTGCGGCCAGCGGTTCCTGTACGGCAAGGACAAGGAACTCGCCAGACTTTGCGTCGAGGCCTACAACGACTTCCAGATCGACGAATGGGGCGGTAGCTCGAACGGGCGGCTGATCCCGCTGGGCATCATTCCCTTGTGGGACGTCGAACTCGCCGCCAGGGAGGTCGAAAGGGTTGCCGCCAAGGGAATGCGCGCGGTGTGCTTCTCCGAGCTGCCCAGCCGTCTCGATCTGCCGTCCATCCACAGCGGCTACTGGGACCCGTTCTTCGCCGCCTGTGAGCGCAACCAAGTGGGCATCATGCTGCACATCGGCTCGAGTTCGTCGCTCACCAAGTCCTCACCCGACTCTCCGCATGTGGTGACCAGCGCGCTGATGGCGGTCAACTGCACGATCGCGTTGGTCGACTGGCTGTTCTCCGCCAAGCTCGTTCAATTTCCGGACCTCAAGATCGCATTCGCCGAGGCGCAGGCCGGCTGGATTCCCTACTACCTGCAGCGTGTCGACGAGGTCTGGGAGGACCGTCGAGCCTGGGGCGGCATTCATCCCCTGTTGACCGAACCGCCGAGCAACCAGGTGCCGGGGCGCGTCTACTTCTCCACCTTCGGCGACCCGGTCGCCTTCCGCATCCTCGATCTCGTCGGCCCGGACCAGCTGATGTTCGAGACCGACTACCCGCACAACGACACCAACTGGCCGAGGAGCCTGGAGGTCGCCAATAAGGCGACGGAGGGCCTGGACGAGGAGACAAAGCGGAAGGTGTTGTCCACCAACGCCAAAAAGTTCTTTGGCATGGTGTGAACAACTGGCCGCGGGGATTTCGGTCGCGGGTGTTACAACGCCTTCCACTCGGGTTTGCGCTTTTCGAGAAAGGCTCGCGGCCCCTCGACGGCGTCCTTGGTCAGCGCGACTTTCATCCGATAGTTCTCGGCGAGCAGTTCGGCCTCGTAGATGGGCAGCGTGAGACCTTTGCGCACGGCCATCCGCGAACCTCGTACCGCCAGTGGCGCATTTGAATTGACGATGCCGGCGATCTCCCACGCCCGGGCCATCAATGAGTCGTGCGCCACCACCTCGGTGAAGATACCCAGGTCGTAGGCCCGTTGGGCGTCGAGTCGTTCGTGCTTGCCCATCAAGATCAAACGCATCGCGACGGGCAGCGGCAAAATCCGGGCAAGCCGCACCCCTTCGCGACCGGACGTCACGCCGATGCTGACATGCGGATCCATCAACGTCGCGCGCTCCGACGCGACGGTGATATCCGCGGTCGTCACGAGATCCAGTCCCGCTCCGCAGGCGATGCCGTTGACGGCGCAAATGATCGGCTTGGTCATCTGCAGCCACGGCGGCGTGGCCTCCTGGGGTGCGTCCCATTGGCGCATCGAGCTGAGGATTGGCTCGCCCTGATTGTCGATTCCGGCCGCGTTGTCCATGTCGTGGTCGGCCGCCTTGTTGACGTCGGCCCCTACGCACAGGGCGCGTCCGGCGCCCGTGATGATGACCGTCCAGATCTGTTGGGAACGTTCGATTTCCGAGTACGCGACCGCCAGTTCCGCGATCATCTCGTCGTTGATCGCGTTGAGGACCTCCGGGCGGTTGAGGGTCACGCAAGCGGTGTGATCCCGCACCTCGACGTCGATCGTTTTGTACTGACTCACCTGATCCGACCCCCGCTCTCCAAAACGCTTGTGGCGCTCGGACGAAATCCGAATGCGTCTTGAAATCGGTCGCAGAAGCGCGGCCAGACATCGGGATTCAGCAGCCGTGGCGGCACACCGCCGCCGAAGATCGTCTGCCACTGCGTGGCCGTGGCGACGGCGATATCGCGCGTGGCCTCGACCGTGATCCCCGCGGTGTGGGGCGTCGCCACCACATTGGCAAGCTGCAGCAACGGATTGTCCTGGCGCGGTGGTTCCTCGTGGAACACATCCAACCCCGCCCCGGCGATTCCTCCGGTGCGCAGCGCTTCGAGGAGCGCGGTTTCGTCATGAACGGGTCCGCGCGCTGTGGTGATGAAGAACGCGGTCGGCTTCATCGCCGCGAACTGCCCGCTGCCGATCAGTCCCTCGGTCTCACTGGTCAACGGACAGGTCACCTGGACGAAGTCCGAGCGCTCGAGCAGTTCGGTGAGCGCGACGACTCGCACCCCGCGTGCTCGCGCGCTCGCCTCGTCGAGGTAAGGGTCGAAAACGAGGACCTCCATATCGAACGGCGCGCACAGTTCAACCAGGCGCCCACCGATTGCCCCGAGCCCGATGACACCCAGCGTCTTGCCCATCAACTGATTGCCCCGCAAGACCATTCGATCGCTGAGGGGACCGGCTCGCAGCATCCGGTCTGCCGCGGTGATCTTTTTGGCCAGGTCGAGCATGAAGCCCAGCGCATGCTCGGCGACCGCCTCCGCGCCCGGCCCGGAGTTGTTGCACACCGCGATTCCGGCGCGCGTGCACGCGTCCACGTCGATGACGTCGTACCCCGCGCCCGCAGAGCACACGGCGAGAAGGTTTTCACACCGCCGCAGCAAATCCGGCCCGGCCAGCCACTGCGCACCGCCGGCGTAGCCAGCCACGTCCGTGCGGGTGGCGACCTGGTATCCGTGTGCAGATTCCAAGACGGCCCAGCTGTCCGTGTCGGCCGCGGTCAAGTCGAGCTTGACCAGATCGATGTCAGCATTTTCGAGGATCTCGCCGGCCACGGGATCCGTCCACCGCTCGTAAACCAGACGCGGACGAACGCTCACGTGTTCTTGACTTTGGGTTTCGCCTGCGCCGCCTTGAACATTTCGGCCAGTTCGGCGTTGACGTTCTTGTAGTCGTTGCGGGCGATCGCGCCGTCGCGGCCCTCGACGACGTCGTACCCGAGGCGCAGGTCCTTGTTCTCCATGTGGAAGTACTCACGGCCGATCGGCAGTCGGCGGTCTTTGCGCGGCACTTCCATCCACGCCCGCAGGAAGCAGCGCGCCTTCTTCGGATCATTGCTGCTGACGAAGTCGGAGCGCGAATGGCACATTGCGAAGTTGTTGGCCACCGCGGCCTCGCCGGATTCCAGTCGGAATTCGACCTGCTGCTCGATGAGGATGTTGCGCAGCAGATCCACCGCTTCGACCTCTTGTGGCGTGAACTCACGGCCCAGGGCGTGCATCGCGGGCAGGATGCTGCTGTAGGTGAAGTTGATGCAGATTCGTCCGTCGATTTGGGAGAAGACGGGCACGTCATAGGGCGTCACGTCGGGTTGGTCGTCAGGCTGCTCGCTGCGGCGATGATGCGGGAACCCCCGGTAGAGCACTTCGAGCAGATCCGGCCGTTCCGCCAGAACCCGGTTGTGCGCGGCGGGACCGCTGGCGAACTGGCTCTCCCCACCCTGCGCCGCGGGATACACACACAGCAGCGAGAGGATGTCGGCGGCATCGTTGTGCATCGCCAGCTCAGCCCGCGATTTGGTGCCACGGGCGGGTTGTACGCCGCCCGGCAGGATCTCCTCCTGCACGCGCACCATCCGGTGACCGAAGGAGTTGTTCGACACGAGATACCCGAGGTGCGTGCAGAACGCCCAGTAAATTCGTTCGAGTTCCTCGATCGAATGCTGTTCGACCGGAAAGCCGCGCACGCAGGCCAAGCCTTTGCCGAACATTATTTCCCGGTAGAGCCGGGCCAGATCGTCATCGAGATCCGGGTGCCGTGCGTCCTCGGGCGTGATGTCGTCTCGGTCCTTGTTCGCGGTCTTGGCCAGGATTGATTCCAAAGCCGCCACGTTGCGGGCCGATAAGTCGAACGCGAAGTCCTCCTTGCTCGTGAAGTCGGCTCCGGTCCACGCCATCGTGTCGGTGACGGGTTCGGTATAGATGGCTGTCGGCATCCGGTCCTCCTGAATGGGTTGGCTCACTGCGGCTATTGGTCGTCGGTCGTGCAAATCGGTTCGCGCGGTGACTCGCTCAGCCCGCGGAGCGCCTGCGCGCGCGTGGTGGCCGCCTCCGTCATCATCCCGATGTCGGTCCCCGCCGAGATGAACCGCAAACCCAGCCCCACGAACCGGCTGAGCAGTTCAAGGGACTTTATTCCGGCTATCCCGAGCGCCACGCCGTGACTACGGCAAGCCGCCGCGACCGATTCTACCGCACGCTGGAAATGAGGATTCTCATACTGTCCGTGGATGCCCATTTCAGCGGTCAGATCGCTCGGTCCGACGAGGATCATGTCGATGCCTTCCACCGACGCGATGGACTCGCAGGCATCGACCGCCTGCGGAGTCTCGATCATCACGGCCACGACGGTGCGCCGTTCGAGCACCTCGACCAGTTGTGGCGCCGGACGCTGCCCGAATCCGCTGACAGCGTTGGGACCCGAAATCGATCGATGGCCGATCGGGGGAAACCGCGCGGCGTGAACGACGGATTCCGCCTCGCTCCTCGAATTAACGTGCGGGACAATCACTCCCACTGCCCCGCCATCCAGGACCCGGGCAATGACGCTGGGGTCGTGCGACGGCACCCGCACCAGACCGGATATCCCCGCCCCCAGCGCGCTCATGCAGAGCATCTGCGCGGTTTCCAACGACATGGATGTGTGTTCGAGATCGACATAAACGGCGTCGTACCCGCATGCCGCCGCAACCGCGGGAACATCAGGGGTGCGTGAGTTGAGCAGAGCCAGGCACAGCACAAGGGGGTGTCCACGTAAGGCGTCCCGCAGCGCCGTCGTCATAGGCTCACGGTAGCCGACCGAGAATGCGGTTTCCATCTTTCTGCGAACTGCCGTTATCAAGCGGGCGGCGGTGTGATAACCATGAGCTATGCCGCCGAATCGCGTCGCTATCGTGGGCGCAGCCCTTTCCGACTGCGGTCGAGTTCCCGATAAGACCGCCATGGCGCTGATGGCGCAGTCCTCGCGGCGCGCGGTCGTCGATGCGGGGCTGACGAAGGACGACATCGACGGTTTCGGCGCTCATGGGACGTTGCTTCCGCCGGTCGAAGTCGGCGAGTATCTCGGTCTGCGCCCCGACTGGGTCGACGCGACCAATGTCGGAGGATCGTCGTGGGAAGTGATGGCCGGCCACGCCGCGGCAGCGATCGCGGCGGGGCAGATCGAGGTCGCCCTGTTGACGTACGGATCGACCGCGCGCTCGGACGTCAAGCGCCGGGTGCGACCATCCGCCGCCGCCATGGGCACCGGCGGCGTCCTGCAGCACGAGACGCCCTACGGCGCGACGTTGATCGCCAAGTACGCCATGGCGGCCAGGCGACACATGATCGAATTCGGGACGACCGTCGACCAGCTGGCGGAGGTCGCCGTCGCCGCCCACGAGTGGGCGGCCATGAACGAGAACGCATTTGAGCGCGACCGCATCACCGTGGCCGAAGTGGCGGCCGCACCGATGCTGGCCGACCCGTTCACCTCCAAGCATGTGTGCCTGCGCACCGACGGTGGTGGCGCCGTCGTGCTGGCCAGCGAGCGGGTGGCCAAGGATTGCGCGAAAGAGCCGATCTGGATTCTCGGGTCGGCCGACGCGACATCCCACGTCAGCATGAGCCAGTGGCCCGATTTCACGACCTCGGCCGCCGCACGCTCGGGCCCGCGAGCCTTCGCGCAGGCGGGCGTCGGCCCGGGTGACATCGACGTGTGCCAGCTCTACGACTCCTTCACGTCCACCGTGCTGCTGACCGTGGAGGATCTGGGCTTTTGCGCCAAGGGCGAAGGGGGGCCGTTCATCGAATCCGGTGCGCTGCGCCCGGGCGGGGCGCTCCCGACCAACACCGACGGAGGCGGGCTGGCCTCCTGCCATCCCGGTATGCGAGGGATGTTCCTCATGGTCGAGGCGGTGCGGCAGTTGCGGGGCGAATGCGGGCGGCGCCAGGTCGGCGGGGCCCGGTTGGCCTGTGTCCACGCCATGGGCGGTTTCTTCACCCACAGCGCGACGATGATTCTCGGGAGGCAGTAGTGACGGCACCCGATCGGCCCACGGTCGACACCGACGGACAGGCCTGGTGGGCGGCCGCGCAGGACCGCAGATTGATGGTCAACCGATGCCGGTCCTGCGGTCGGGCCTCGCTGTACCCACGGCCGTTCTGCCCGCACTGTTGGTGCGAGGACGTCGAATTGGTGCCGGCCACCGGACGCGCGCGGCTGTATACCTGGAGCGTCATCCGCCAGAACGCCGCGCCCTTCGATGCCCACGTTCCGTACGTACTGGCCATGGTGGACCTCGAAGAGGGGCCACGGCTGATGACCGTCGTCGAGGATTGCGCCATCGAAGACCTGCGCGCAGACATGGATCTGATGGTTGCCTTCCGCGAAGACGGCGACGGATTCGTCGTACCGGTATTCCGCCCGGCACGCGCCTAAGCTTCGCCGGCTGCCCGTTATCCCCCAGTTGCGAGACGGCCGGCGAGCAAACGGCGCCGCCCGACCGATCCTTCGTCGAGCTTCGCGCGGTCGATCTTGCCGTTTGCGTTGACGGGAAGGGGCTCGTCCCACAGCACGAGTTCTTCCGGCAGTTTGTATTTCGGCAGCCCGTCGGATACGAGAGCCACGGCGACCTCGGCCAGAGTGATATCGACATCGGGTTCGAGCACAATTGCCATGGCCAGCCGCTCCCCGGTGGTGTCGTCGGCGACCGCATAGGCCGCACACTCGCGGACCCCGGCGATCCGGGACACGGCCTCCTGCACTTCGGCCGCCGGGATCTTCAGCCCGTTGCGAATCACGATGTCCTTGATGCGGCCGACGATGCGCACCCGATCGCCGACGATGTCCGCCACATCGCCGGTGCGGAACCAGTCGCCGTCGAACGCCATCTTGTCGTCCTCGGCGTCGGTGTATCCGAGGAACGTGTGCGGCCCCCTGATACAGCATTCGGCGGATTCGGCCGCGGATCCGACGCGCACGTCGACGTCGTCGAGCGCCACTCCGTCGTCGGCATGGCGCACCGCCCGCGATTCGCCCCGCAGTCCGGAGGTGCTGACCGGGGCCTCCGAGGACCCGTACGCACGCATGACGATGATGCCGAAATCGTCTTCGACGCGTTCGACGATCCGTCGGTCCAGCGTCGTGCCGCCGAGATAAACCGCGCGCAGCGGAACGGCGGCATCGCGCGCCACGGCCTCGTCGAGTATGCGGTCGAGCAGCCGGTCCGGACCGCCGTACCACGTCGCACCCGAGGTCACCAGCAGGTCGCACGTCGCCGACGGGTTCCAACGGTCCTCGAGAATCACCGGTATTGCGAGCATCGGTCCGATGAACAGCGCTTGCACGACACCGGTGACCGACGCCAGCGGGCTGATCAGAAAAATCCGGTCTTCTGAACCCAGGCCCGCCGCCGCGATGTAGTTCGCCGACGCTTTGGCCAACGTGCTGAGCGAGTGGATCACGCCCTTGGGCCGAGACGTCGTACCCGAGGTGTAGAGCACGAAGGATGGTTCGTCGGCCGGCCGCGCCGGGCGCGGCGGATCGGCGTCCAAGCGCGCACCGGCGCCGAGTTCGATCCAATGGCACAGCCCGGATAATTCCGGCTCGGAGATCGCTGTCCAGTTCGGCGCCGCGCCGAGCCGCGCCCGGGTGCGGGTGAGAATGTCGGCGACGTGTTTGGCTCCGGCGCTACGCGGCACGAGCAGCACCATCGCATCCGCCCGCAACGCCGCGTGGACCGCGACCACCGAGTCCACGTCGTTACCGACCACCAAGACGATCGCGCTGCCCGGCACGACACCGGCGTCGGCCATGGCCAGGGCGGCCGAATCGATGCGCTTGTCCAGCTCGCCGTACGTGAGTTCGGCGCCTCGGTCCACCACAGCCGGGCGACCGGGATGCCGGGCGGCAGCGGAGCGCACCATGTCAAGCGGTTCCCCGGTCCACAAGCCGGCGATGCGGTACCGGGGCCGCAGCGCTTCGGCGCGCCGATGCGCATGCCGCAGCAATTCAGTCGGGCCGCTCATGGATGTCCCTCCGATGCAAATTACTGCTCTCGATTGAGTAAATGTAACCTCTCACCCATGCAGTCAATGACTTTCGATAACCAGGTGGCCATCGTCACCGGCGCCGGTGGCGGGCTTGGCCGCTGCCACGCCCTCGAGCTCGCACGGCGCGGTGCCCGCGTCGTGGTCAACGACCTGGGCAGCACCGTGGACGGCAGCGGCGCGTCGATGTCGGCGGCCCAGGCCGTGGTCGACGAGATCACAGCGGCGGGCGGCACCGCGATCGCCAACGGTGACTCGGTGGCCACCGAGGGCGGCGGCGCGGCGATCGTCGCGGCGGCGATGGACGCCTTCGGCCAAGTCGATATTCTGGTGAACAACGCGGGTATTCTGCGCGACGCGGCGTTCAAGAACATGACCGCCGAGCAGGTCGATGCGGTCATCGCGGTACACCTTGCCGGCGCATTCAACGTGACGCGGGCGGTGTGGCCGATCATGCGGGCGCAGAATTACGGACGAATCGTTCAGACCACCTCTGGCACTGGTCTTTTCGGCAATTTCGGTCAGGCAAACTACGGCGCCGCGAAGATGGGCCTCGTCGGCATGATGCACGTTCTCGCCATCGAAGGCGCCCGCAACGGCATCGCGATCAATGCCATCGCCCCCATCGCACGGACGCGGATGACCGAGGACATCATGGGGGAGGCCGGTAAGGCCATGCATCCCGAGCTTGTCACTCCGGTGGTGATCTACCTGTGCCATCGGTCGTGCGATCGAACCGCGCACATCTACTCGGTCGGCGCGGGGAAGGTGTCACGGGTGTTCATCGGCGTCACCAAGGGAATCGAGGACACGTCTTTGACGGCGGAGTCGGTGGCGTCGTCGATCGACGAGATCGACGACAGCGCCACGTTCACCATTCGGGGCGGACCCACCGCGGCCTAACACGCGGCCGGTCAGCGACCGAAAAACTTGGGCTCACGACGTTCCGCGAACGAGGCGAGGCCCTCTTGGAGGTCGGCAGTGTGCGACACCACCTCCTGCGCCCAGGCCTCCTGCTCGAATGCGCGGTGTCGATCCGACTCCGACGACACCGACAACAACCGTTTCGTCAGCGCCAGCATCACGGTAGGGCCCGCGGCCAGCCGTACCGCGAGCTCCTCGGCGACCGCCCGGGTGTCTTCGGGTGCGGTCACGCGATTGACCAGCCCGAGCTTCTCGCAGGTGGCAGCGTCGACCGGCTCGCCGAGCATCAGGAGTTCCGTGGCCTTGCGCAGGCCCACGATTCTCGTCAACAGGTGGATGGCCCCCGAATCGGGCAGGATCCCGCGGTGCACAAACGCCTCCACGAGCTTGGCCTGCGCCGACATCACCACCAGATCGGATGCCAGCACCAAGCTGGTGCCGGCGCCCGCCGCCGTACCGTTGACAGCGGCCACCACGGGTTTGTCGCAATCCAATATCGCCGCAATCAATCGCTGCCAGCCTTGCTGGAGCATGCGAGCGATATCGCCGGGGCGCTTGTCGGAGAGGGATTTTGGTTGGGCGGCAGCGTTCGCCGCCTGCGAGGCCAAGCCCGCGCCTGCACAGAAGTGGCGATCACCGGTTGCGCTCAACAGCACGGCGCGGACGTCAGGTCCGTCGTTGGCCAGGATGAATGCATCGGTGAGCGCCTCGCGGGCCAAGGGCGACAACGAATTTCCGACATCAGCGCGGTCGATGGTGATTCGCAATACCGCGTCCTCACCGACGGCTGCCACGATGCCTGATGCTTGCTCGCTCATATCCCTCATCCCTGCGTTAACGGCGTTTCCGCTTTTCGGGTATCTTAATTTCCATGCCGGAAACCGGTCAGATTACCGACGAGGGGTTGGCCCGGTTGCGTGCCACCATCGGCATCGCGGTTCCGCACACTCAGCCGCCGCACTACTTCAGACCCAATGAAGACTGCTTCCGCCACGTGGCGGAGAGCTACGGCGACGCCAACCCGCTGTGGACCGACCCGGAGTACGCCGCCAAATCCGTGTGGGGCGAGTCGATCGCGCCGCCCGCGCTCGTCGGGGGCGACACCCTGATAGGCGAGGACGAGGTGACCACGCTCTCCGAGCAAGACCGCGCGCTGACCAAGGGTGACCCGCTGCGCGGCGTCCACGCCTTCTACGCATCCTCGTCGCGCGAGTGGTGGGCGCCGCTGCGTGCCAATCATCGCGTCTTCCGGCGCAACGCTCTGGTCGCCGCGCTCGACAAGAGCAGCGAATTCGCCGATCGGGCCGTCCACGAGTGGTCGGCACAGGTGTTCCGAGACGACGAAGACGTCATCTTGGGCGCGCAGTACCGCAACATGATCCGCACCGAGCGCAGCAAGGCGCGCGGCCGCAAGAAGTACGAGGCCGTCGAACTGAAGTCGTGGACGCCGGACGAGATCGCCGAATTGGACGAGAGATACGCGCGCGAAACAGCGCGTGGCGCCGAACCGCGGTGGTGGGAGGACGTCTCCGAGGGTGACGACATCGGCACCTTGACCAAAGGCCCGCTGACGGTCACCGACATGGTCTGTTGGCATGTGGGGATGGGGACAGGGATGTACGGGGTGCGGCCCCTGCGGCTGGCCTGGCGGAATCGACAGCGCATTCCCCGTTTCTACACGCCCAACGAATACGGCGTGCCGGATGCGCAGCAGCGCGTGCACTGGGAACCGGAGGCAGCCCGCAATGCGGGTAACCCCACCACCTTCGACTACGGCCGGATGCGCGAGACGTGGCTTATCCACCTGTGCACCGACTGGATGGGTGACGACGGCTGGCTGTGGAAGCTCGCCTGCGAATTCCGGCTCTTCAACTACGTCGGCGATCTGCATACCGTCACGGGGACGGTGGTCCGCAAGTATCTCGCCGACGACGATCGTCCGGCCGTCGATCTCGAGCTGGCGGCGACGAATCATCGTGGCCAGATCACGGCGCCGGGCACCGCCACGATTCTGCTCCCCAGCCGCGAACACGGCCCCGTCCGACTACCGGATCCGCCTGGGCGGGCGACCAACCTCGCAGACCTGCTCGCCGCCGTGGCGGCACGATTCGACGAAACCTGACCCATGATTTACGACAGCGTGCCTGGTCTCGCGGCAGAACAACACGGTGCGGTCTTGCAATTGAGGTTGGACCGCGAGGATCGCCGCAACGCAGTCAACGACATCATGCTCGACGCGATGATCGCGCATTTCGCCGCCGCGGGTGTCGACGAGTCCGTCCGCGTCATCAGGATCGACGCCGCGGGAGGAGACTTCTGCGCCGGGTCCGACCTGATCGCCAACAACACCCGCTCCGAGCGGAAGCCCAGGGTGGGCAGCACACAGCGACGGCTGCCCAACAAAGCGAACCGGTTGATCCCGTTGATGCTCGAGACTCAGGTACCCATCGTGTCCGTGGTGCGGGGCTGGGCCGCCGGGCTCGGATTCCACATCGCAATGGCCTCCGACTTCTGTGTCGCCGCCGAGGATGCGCGGTTCTGGGAACCTTTCATGGCGCGCGGTTTCACCCCCGACAGCGGCGCGGCCTGGCTGCTGCCGCGACTGATCGGCCTGGTCCGCACCCGGCAGCTGCTGATGCTGGGCAAGGAGATCACCGGAACCACCGCTGCCGAGTGGAACATCATCCACGCCGCCGCCGCAGTCGACGAATTGGACGCCGTGGCAGACGAACTGACTGCCGCCCTTGGCGATGCGCCTACGGTGGCGCTGGGCCTCACCAAGTGGCTGCTGCACAGCGGTAACGGGCTCGACCTGGACCGTCACCTGCAGAACGAGGCGATGGCGCTCGAACTATCCAGCCGTAGTGAGGATTTCAAAGAAGGATTGGCGGCCTTCCGCGACCGACGCGAAGCAAAGTTCCAAGGGCGCTAGACGAACGTGACGCCGCTGCCGATCACCGAGGCGACCAGTGCCGCCGACGCCGTCGCGGTGGTCGAACAATGGGTCGACGCCGAGGTACCGGCATCCTGGCGCGCCGCGGCCGCGCAGAGTCCCGTCGCCCTGCGCGCGGTGCGGAGCCCCGCGGAGTACCGGCAGTGGTATCCGGTTTTCGCCGAGTCCGGTCTTGTGGTGCCGACGTGGGCGCGCGAATACGGCGGTCTGGGGATCGGCAACGAGGTGGCCAGGGCGATCGATAGAGTGCTGCGTCCACTGCGGCTGTCCCGGCTGAACCCGTTGGGGCTCAACAACGCCGCCGCGGCGTTGTTCAGCCACGGTACGGAAGAACAGCGGTTGCGCTTCCTGCCGCCGATCGTGCGCAACGAGGAGAAGTGGTGTCAGCTCTTCAGTGAGCCCGGCGCGGGGTCGGACCTCGCGTCGTTGGCGACGCGGGCCGTCCGGGACGCGGACGGCTGGCTGATCTCGGGCCAGAAGGTCTGGACCACGTGGGCCGACGAGGCTGACTTCGCGATCCTGCTCGCACGAACCGATCCGGATGCGCCCAAGCACAAGGGCATCACCTACTTCCTGCTCGATATGCGTCAGGCCGGCGTCGAGGTACGACCACTGCGCCAGATCACCGGCGAGGCAGAGTTCAACGAAGTCTTCATCGACGATGCCCGGGTCCCCGATGCGCACCGGGTGGGCGAGGTCAATGACGGCTGGCGCGTCAGCGCGTCGACGCTGTCCAGTGAGCGGCTGATGGTTTCGGGTTCCGGATCGGGAGGCATGGGCCGCCTCGGCGGCTCCGGCGCCGACCGGCTGATCGAGCTCGCGCGTGAGACAGGCCGGTGGGACGACCCGGTCGTCCGAAACAAGATCATGCGGCTGTGGGCCCAGGAGCAGATCCGTGGCTGGACCAATGACCGTGTCCGGGCTGCACTTTCGGCCGGCCAATCGCCCGGGGCCGCGTCCTCGATCGGCAAGGTGCACCAGGCCACGCTGAACCAGCAAATTCAGGACCTCATGGTCGACCTGCTGGGTACGGACGCGATCGCCTGGCCCGCCACCGACGACCCGGACGCACTGCCCCGGGACGTCCATGGAATGCTGCGCAGCCTCGCCAACGGCACCGAGGGCGGCACCACCGACATCAACAAGAACATCCTCGGCGAGCGCGTGCTCGGGCTGCCCAAGGAACCGGACCCCTGGAAGGGCAAACCCTGGAAGGACATCCCGCGCTCGTGAGCACCTACCAGCGGTTGGTCGTGGAGAAGTCCGAGGGTATCGGCTGGCTGATCCTGAACCGGCCGGACGCGGGCAACGCCTTCGACGCGTTGATGCTCGACGAACTCGAGACCGCCTGGGGCGAACTCGACGCCGATCCCGGTGTCCGGGTGATCGTCAACGCGGCCAACGGTAAGGCCTTCTGCACGGGCATGGACGTGGTGCAGGTGGCGCGCGACAAAGCGGCGATGCGCCGCCACTCACGGCGAACCCGGGACGCGGAGCTGAAGATTTCGTCCTGGCATTGCGGGGTATGGAAGCCGGTGATCGCGGCCGTGAACGGGGTTTGCGCGGGCGGTGGCCTGCACCTGGTGGCCGACGCCGACATCGTCATCGCGGCCGAACAGGCCTCCTTCGTCGACCCGCACGTGTCGCTCGGCCAGGCCGTCGCCTACGAGGCGATCACGCTGCTTCGCAAGTCCCCGATGGAGGCAATCACCCGAATGGCGTTGAGCGGCAGGGGCGAACACATCTCGGCGCAACGCGCCTACGAGTTGGGCATCTTGTCCGAGGTGGTAGCCGCCGATCAGCTTCGCGCCGCGGCGCGACGGCTCGCCACCGCGATCGCCGGAAATTCGCCGACCGCGTTGCGCGCCACCAAGAAGGCGCTGTGGCACTCTCTGGAGGTCGGCATGTCACAAGCGCGCGAGGATGCCGCGAACGAGATCTGGCGGCTGCGCAATCACCCCGATCACGCCGAGGGTGCCAGGGCGTGGCGCGAGAAGCGCACGCCGCGGTGGCAAGCACCGCCGGATGCCGTGGAGGCTTCATGACATACCAGAGGCTGGTCGTCGAGCGGCGCGGCCCGGTGGGCTGGATCATCAACAACCGCCCCGACCGGCTCAACGCGTATGACGTGGTGATGCGTGGGGAATTCCCGAAAGCGTGGTCGGAATTGAATGCCGACCCCGACGTTCGCGTCATCGTGCACACCGGCAACGGGCGAGCATTCCAGGTGGGGGCCGACGTCGAGGAGCTCGACGGCGAGGCCGTGCTGCAGTTTCAGGAGACCATGCGCACGTTGGACCTCAAGCTGACGGCCTGGCACTGCAACGTCGAGAAGCCGGTCATCACGGCCGTCAACGGGGTGTGCGCCGGCGGCGGGTTGCACTGGGTGGCCGACGCCGACGTCGTCATCGCGTCATCGGACGCGAGCTTCGTCGACCCGCACGTCTCGATCGGCCAGGTCAGCGCTTTGGAAACCATCGCGCTGATGCGCAAGATGCCGGCCGAGGCGGTGCTGCGGATGGCGTTGGTGGGCAGCCATGAACGGCTCACCGCCGATCGTGCGTACCAGCTCGGCATGATCAGCCAGGTCGTGGATCCGCCCGAGAAGCTGCGCGAGGTCGCCCAGGAGCTGGCCGAGAAGATCGCCAGAAACTCGCCCGCGGCGATGCGCGCCACCAAGCGTGCGCTGTGGGGCGCACTCGAATACGGCCTGACGGATGCGTGCCGCGCCGGCGCCAAGCACCTGACGTCGATGTGGGGGCACCCCGACCAGAACGAGGGCCCCCTTGCCTTCGCGGACAAGCGAACCCCGAATTGGGCACCGTTGGAGGCCGATTCGTGAGCCTGGTGGATCTGCTTGACGGCCTGCCGGATGTCGCCGTGCACTTGGTCGATGGCGAGGTGTCGCGCGACGAGCTGGTGGCCAGCTCCGACCAACTCGGTGCGCTGCTCACGGGGATCGGATTGGCGACGGGGCAGGTTGCCGCCGCCATGCTGCCCAACGACGCAACCACCATCGCCGCCCTGTTCGGCACGTGGCGCGCCGGTGGGGTGTACACACCGCTGAACCCGAGGGCGGCCGACGTCGAGGTCGTGGCCCAGCTGAAGACGCTGCGGCCCGTCGCCGTCATCACGACGCCCGAACTGGCGCCGAGATTCTCGATGTTCGAAATCCCCGTCGTTACCGGTGATGCGCTGGCGTGGGCAACGGCGGCAAGGCGCGACTTGCCAGCGCACCCGCGGTCCTACGACGACGATGTGGCACTGCTGCAGTTCACCTCCGGCACCACGGGCCCGCCGAAGCCGGTGCCACTTCGGCACACCACGGTGCTCGACCTGATCGACCGGCTGTTGGCGAAACTCCGCGGAACGAAAGCCACTACCGACGCACCGAAGCGTCCGCCGATGCCGAACCTCGTGCCGTTGTCGTTGTCGTTGTGGGCGGGTATCTACCAGGTGCTGTTCGCGTTCCGGGCTGGTTCGGGCGTGGTGCTCATGGAGCGATTCTCCCCGTCGGACTTCGCCGCGCTGGTTCGGCGGCACCGGCTGCGTTCCACAGTGCTGCCGCCAGCGGCGCTCACCATGGTGTTGCACGACGACTCGGTCACGGACCTGTCGCCGCTGAAGATCGTGCGATCGATCACCGCTCCCCTGTCACCGGTTCAAGCGGCCCGATTCAGGGACAAGTTCGGCGTGATCGTGCTGAACTCCTACGGCCAGACCGAACTCGGTGGCGAGGTGGTGGGGTGGTCGGCTGCCGACGCACGCGAGTGGGGAGAGACCAAGCTCGGATCGGTGGGGCGGCCTCTGCCCGGCATCGACGTCACCATTGCCGATGACGAGGTGATGGTGCGCACGCCGACGACCGCGGCGCGCAACATCGATCCGGCCTTCCTCGACCGGCTCACGGATGACGGCTGGTTTCACACCGGCGATTTAGGCTGGTTCGACGACGACGGGTTCCTCTGGCTCGACGGCCGGGTGTCCGACATGATCAACCGCGGCGGCCTCAAGGTCTTCCCGGGCACCGTCGAAGACGTCATTCTCGCCGCCGGCGGCGTGCGGGAAGCCGCCGTCGTGGGCATCCCCGACGAGCGGCTCGGCGAGGTGCCCTGGGCATTCGTCGTGCGACGCGATCACGACGTGACAGAAGACAGCCTCACCGAGTGGTGCCGGGATCGATTGACGCCGTACCGCGTACCCGTGCGATTCGTGTTCGTCGACCGGCTGCCGCGCAACGACGTTGGCAAGGTGGTCAAGCGCGAGCTCGCCGCCATGGCCAATGCATGAAGGCTCGGACTCCGCAATCGCCTAAGCCCGGGAGCTTCGCTTGCCCCTGAATGCGATAACGTCAATTCTCGTAATTGATAACGATGCTATCATCTCGGGAAAATATGTATTTCCACCCGCGTTGCGGAGACGGGAGCAACGGATGTGATCGAAGAATTGGTGCGGATGGTGATCACGTGGGGCGTGATGTGCGCATTGGTTGCCTTCTTCTACTGGATGTTGTCGAACATCGGTACTTTCTGACCGCAGCGAACGGCCCTGCGTGAAGTCGCCTCGGGCCGGCTATCTATTTCCTTAAGGAGGAATCAGCGCGGTGGACGAACAGGATCGCCGGCGTAGGCGCGGCCTCATCGTTTTCCAAATCTGGATATACGGCCTCCTCCTGACGATGTTTCTCATCCAGCTCTCCATGTTGCTGACAAGAGATTGGTAGGCCCATGCGATTGCCCTCTGCGATAACGCGCCGCGGGAACGGTGCATCCTCCTTCGCGTCAGCGACTTTGGACGAACACGACCGCCAGAGCCGGCGGGCTCAACGACAGGCGGATCTCTGGCTCATAGCGGGCACGGCACTGATGGGCACGCTCGTGCTCGGCGTCCTCGGGCTCCCCCTGTTCGTGCGTGGCCTGTACCTGTTGCGCAATGCCCAACGCGAGGGCCTGTCGGTGCGTCCACTCATGGTCACACTCATCGGTTACGTGATCATTCTGGACGCGGCCCTGAACAGCATCGGTTGGGCACTCGACCTGTTCGCCAATCACGCCCTGATTACCCGCACCGTGTTCACCGCTTGGGGGAACCTGATGGACGGGGGCTACTTCTGGCACTACAACGAGCTCTGGATCGGAGGTGCCGGTGCGCCCGGCGAGAAGGCGTGGGTTCTCGTGTGCGTGCTCATCGCCTTTCCGATGCGGATGGCCGCAGCGATCGGCTTCCTACAGATGAAGCGGTGGGGCCACCAGTGGATGATCGTCACTTGCTGGTTCGGTGTGGTGGTCTGGACCGGCTACATCTTCAACATGACGTTGTATGCCGATGTTCGGTACGCGGCGGTAGGCCTGCCGGTGCTGGCCTGGTGGGCCTACAACATCTTTTACATCACTCCGTTCCTCGCAATCCCCTACCTGCACACCGTGAACCGGGAAATCTTCTCCGACTGACCGATCCTGGGAAGGACTATCGTGTCTGAATCAACTGTGGACGCAGTCGCGCCGGCCGAGCCGCTACCTCCGGGCACGACGTCGGCTTGGGCGCGGATGCACACGTGGCTCAAACGGGGGCTGTTCGTCTGCCTGTTCGGGTTGGTGATCGAGGGGTCGCTCACCGTGCCGGTAATGGCAGTCTGGTACGGGTGGCCCACGCTGTCACTCACCCAAATCTGCAGCGAATTGCTGAAGGTGCGCTACTCCGATGACACGCTCGAATGCAGGCAGCCCTATCCCCTCGGGGGCCCGCCGTTCGGCGGTGCTCCGGAGGCCGCCGGCCAACACACCGCGAAAGACGACTGGGGAGTCCAACCCCACCCGCGGTACAACCGGATCGGCTTCCGCGAACTGGTGAAGATCCACGACGAGCGAATCGCACGGCAAGCGAAGGCGTCGGCGATTCCAAAACCGTAGGGCGGCGCACATGACAACTCCGCACGTCATCGGGCGCAGCGATGCCATCTCGTGGGCGATCGCAGCAAGTCTCAAATCGGTCGTCCACAACCTCGACGAACCGACTCAGCCGAACACGGACCACGTGGTCATAGTGATCGGCGTCGATCCGGCCCTCGAGCCGACGCACGTCAGCACGTTGAGTGCGCCGGACTGGGACCGATTCGCCGAACGACCGATGCGACACGCGCTCGCCGCCTTGCAACGGTCATACTCCTCGATGCGCGACAAAGGTGGAGGACGAATCGTGCTGGTGCTGCCATCGATCGGGATGACGGGAGCGCCGTATCTCGTCCCGTACGCCACCGCGCTCGAGGGAATCCGCGCGATGGCCAAATCCGCCGCCCGCCAATGGGCTTCTCAAAACCTCTTCGTCAACATGATTGCCGCCCCGCTCCGTCTTTTCGCGCCGCGGCTGAGCGCGTCAGCCAGCCATGTGACCGCGGCTGCGCTTCAGGACGATGACTCACTCGTCGAATCGATCGTCGAGACGACACGATTCCTACTCAAGCCCGAGGTCACGGGGCTGGTCGGCGAAACCGTCATCGTCGACGGCGGAGCCGTGATGCTCCCATGACGATCAACGATTACACGGTTCTGGTCACTGGAGCCGGCGGCGGTGTCGGGCACGGCATCGCGCGTGCCCTCGCGGTCGACGGCGCGCACGTCTTCGTCGCCACCCGATCGGAAAGTGGGCGGGCGGTCGCTGCGGAACTCAGCGAGGCCGGTTGTCGGGCGACCTGGGTCCGCTGCGACGTCACCGTAGCCGAGTCGGTCATCGACGCCGTCGAGGCCGCGGTGATGACGACCGGGCGCCTGGATGCGCTGGTACACAATGCCACAAGCAACGCATCCAGCAAGCCGCACCGACTCGAGGACGTCGATGAGTCGCTGTGGCGCGACCACATCGGCGTGTCAGTGACCGGCGCCTATCACTGTGCGAGCGCCGCCTTCCAAGCTCTGCGTGAACGGGCAGGGACATTCTTGGTGATGACCTCACCCGCCGGAATCGAAGGCAGCGCCACACTGCCGCTCTATGCCACGGTGAAGGGCGCACTGCGGGGCTTCGCCAAAAGCCTGGCCCGCGAATGGGGCGCCTACGGCATCACGGTCAATGTGATATCGCCGCTTGCATATTCACCGGCGATGACGGCGGCGATCGAAGCCGACCCCGCGATGGAGGAGCGGCTCGCACGCCGGATCCCACTGGCACGCATCGGCGATCCACAACTCGACATCGGTTCGGCGGTCACTTTCCTCGTGGGCCCCAAGGCCAGGTATCTCACCGGTCAGACGATAGGGGTCGACGGCGGCCACTTCACCAACCTCTAGGCCGTCGTGGAAATCGGTCTTGTTCTTCCGCACAGCGGCCCGAACGCGTCACCGTCGTTCATCCGCGACTTCGCGCAGACCGCCGAGGGTTGCGGAGTCGACCGGCTCTGGGCGGTCGACCATCTCGTTTTGCCCCGTCACACCGATTCGCTGTATCCGCTGGGCCGCAGGCCCACGCCAGTCGCCGACGGCTGGCTCGCCGACAATCTCGCCCCCAACTTCGAACTGATGACGACGCTCAGTTGGGTTGCCGGGTTGACGAGCACCATCGGGCTCGGATCATCGGTCGCCGTACTGCCGCTTCGCAATCCGATCGGCAACGCAAGGCAACTCGCTTCGCTCGACGCGTTCTCGGGCGGCCGGCTCGTGTACGGCGTCGGAGTCGGGTGGTTGAGGGAAGAGGCGACGGCGATGGGCATGCCATGGGACAACCGTGGCGCCCGCAGCGAAGAGCACATCGAGTTGTTGCGCACTCTATGGTGTGCGGACGATCCCTACGTCGAATTCCACGGAAAATTCTATGATTTCGCACCGATGGATCCCCGGCCGCACCCCGCACGACCCATTCCGATCCTGGTGGGCGGGCACTCTGACACCGCGCTCGACCGAGCGGCGCGTGTCGGCGACGGATGGATTTCCGCGCCGACGTCCGTTGGACGGCTGGCCGAGCTCGTCGCGACTCTGAACCGGTTAACCAACGAGCGCGGCAGATCGTCGGCGAGCTTGTACAAGGTCGCATCCACCGCTTATTCCGGCGCACGATCATTGGCCGAGTCGTGCGATGCCTACCGTCGACTGGGCATCGATCATGTTCAGGTCCTGATACCCGCTGACGATCCGCGCCGCATCATCGACCGGCTGCCGGAGGTCGCTGATGCTGCGAGCGAGTGAATCGGGTCGGACGGCCCTCCAGCCCTTGACGCGCGGTACGACCTTGCCGTCCGCGACGGTTTCGGAGAGTATAGGATCGAGAACGTCTACTCTCGATTTGTGATAGTGGCGTTGCCGGTTGCCGTCCGCTTTTGGCCGTGCATATGGCGGACGAGCCTCGCGAGCGGATTTTCGGCTCGACCGCTACGTGGAAAGGAACGACGATGACCGAACCCCGTGCGTTCGAGGTGTGGGATGCGGACAATCACATGTACGAGACGGTCGACGCCTACACGCGCTATCTGCCGGAAAAATACTCCGACGCATTGAAGTTCGTCGACGTCAATGGCCGCAAGAAGCTCCAGATCCTCGGCGTTATCACCGAGACCATACCCAACCCCACCTACGAGGTGATCCCCACTCCCGGCGCATGGGCCGACTACTACCGCGGGATCAACCCGGAGGGTAAGACGCTGCGCGAGCTGGCCGAGCCCATCCGCTGTCCAGACGAGTTCCGGCGTCCCGACCTGCGCCTGGCATTGATGGACCGCCAGGGCGTTGACGGCGCGCTGATGTTTCCGACCACGGCGGGCATGCTCGAGGAACGGACCAAGTGCGACACCGAGCTCACCCACGCGGTAACCCACGCCTTCAACCGCTGGCTGCTCGAGGACTGGACGTTCAACTTCAAGAACCGCATCTTCCCCGTCCCGGCGATCTCACTCAACGATCCATCGAAGGGCGTTGCGGAACTCGAATGGTGCCTGGAAAACGGGGCGAAGACGGTGCTGATCCGACCGGCGCCGGTGCCCAGAGAGGACGGAACCTCGCGTTCACCCGCGTTGCCCGAGTTCGACGGTTTCTGGAGATTGGTCGAGTCGTCGGGCATCTCGGTCCAGATGCACAACTCCGACGCCGGCTACGACCGCTACCTCTCCGACTGGGAGGGCGGTAACGAGTTCCAGGGTTTCCAGCTGACGAAGTTCCGCGGCTTCATCTACGAGGAGAGTCGCCACATCTTCGATACGCTCGCGGCGTTCATCGCCCATGGGGTGTTCGAGCGCTTCCCCGACCTACGCATCGGTGTGGTCGAGAACGGCGGTTCGTGGGCTCAGCGCCTGATGGACGTTTTCGATCGGGTTTACCGCAAGAAGCCGCGCGAATTCAGCGAGCACCCGTGTGATGTCTTCCGCAGGCACGTGTGGGTGAACCCGTTCCACGAAGAGGATATCTCGCACCTCATCGACATCCTCGGTGAGAAGCGGGTGATGTTCGGCTCGGACTACCCGCATCCCGAGGGATTGGCCGCGCCCGCGAACTTCGTCGGCGAACTCGAAAACCTCCCGCCGCAACCACAGCACGAGTAATGGGCGGCAACCTGAAGGAGCTGATCGGCATCTAGCCGAGTTCGGCGAATCGCCTCAAATAACACCATGCGATCTCCGGCGGCATGCCGCCACACAACGCGGAGATGTTGAACATTTCCCCATCTTCAGCGACAAAACAGTTCCTTAAGGCATTCGCGGTGCTGAGTGTCTTGAGCAAGGAATCGCCTTGCCCGGGAATCGGATCGCGGTTGTCACGAACACTCACCGGTTCCCGAACCGGGTTCGGAGTTCATTCTTGAGCACCTTGCCGGTGAGGTTGCGAGGCAGCGCATCGACGATCTCGAGCCGTTCGGGCGACTTGTGCTTGCTCAGCCCTCGGGCTTGGCAATGTTCGGAAACCGAAGAGAGCGTCACCGCCGCACCTGGGCGGGCGACGACGACGGCACACACCCGTTCGCCGGTCCGCTCATCGGGTACGCCGATGACCGCGACGTCGGCGACCGCAGGGTGGCTCGCCAGGACGCCTTCGATCTCGAGGGCCGAGATGTTCTCCGCGTTGCGGATGATCGCGTCCTTGATGCGCCCCGTGACGACGACATTGCCCTGGTGGTCGATGCGTCCCAGATCGCCGGTGCGAAACCACCCGTCGGCGTCGAATGCCTGGCCGTCTAATGACGCATCGACGTAGCCGAGGAAGCATTGCGGGCCCTTGAGCCGCAGCTCCCCCTCCTCTCCGGGCTCGACCGGCCGCTCGGATTCGTCGACGACTCGCACTGAGACGCCCGGCACGGGTTTGCCGACGGTGTGGTCCAGCAGCTCCGGAGGGCCGTTCGGTGCTTGGGAGGTGGCGACCGGAAATTCGGTCAGTCCCCAGGAATTGGCCACACCGTCGACCGAGAAGGTCTGCCGCACTTGATTTCCCAACTCCGCGGTGATGGGCGCACCACCGCCGACACAGCCACGCAGATCGGGATATAGCGGTTCGGCGCCGTGCTTTGCCTGCGCCGCCATGAAGGCGACGAAGAATGGGGTGGCGCTGCCCAGCAGAGTCGGCCGGTGCGCAGCGATGGCGAAGGGGGTCTGCACGGGATCGAAGGTGTCGAAGAGCACCAGTCGCATGCCGGTATGGAGGCCGGCAGCGAGCATGGCGGCTCCCCCAATGTGCGACACCGGAAAGGCGATCGGGTTGACGTCGCTACTGGAGGCGCCGACAATGCCGACGACGCCTGCTGAGCCGGCGATGACCGAGCGGTCGCAGTGCCGCGCGCCTTTCGGGGCCGCCGTGGTGCCCGACGAATAGTAGATCCAGCGCGGCTCCTCACCCGATTGCGGCGGCGCAGGCAGTGCCGCCGGATCACCGGCGGGTAGCCGAAGTGTGCCGGTGATGGGCTCGTCGTGGTCGATGACCACGACAGTCATGGGTTGGTGATCACCGATCCTCTGGGCGAGCGCGACGTGGTCGAAATTGCGCCACATCCCGGGAACGATGAGGACGTCGGTCGCGAGCTGCGTGGTCACAAAACGTAATTCGCTCTCCCGCCAGATCGGCAGTACCGGGTTTTGGACCGCGCCGAGGCGCGCCAGCGCCACCATGACGACCATCGTCTCCAGCGTCGTCGGCAGCTGCCACGACACCACCGTTCCCGCGCCGATTCCGCGTTGCGCCAACGCCGCCGCGCACGTCAGCGCGGATTGGTACAGCTGCCCGCACGACAGGGCCCGCCCGTAGTCGTCGACGAGGACCACCCGATCGGGATGCGCCCGCGCCGCCGTTTCGACCAGGGACCAATAGGTCTGCGCCGCCGGGTATGCGGTCATCGGCTCGGCAAGTGCAGTCGCCGCTTGGCAAGGATGTTGCGCATCATTTCCGAGCTGCCACCGGATATCGTGTAGGCCCGGGACCACAGCCAGCATTCACGCAGGCGTTGTTTGGCACGATCCACATCAGGGTCCGCAGCCCCTGCGGCAATCGCCGACGCGGCCAGTTCGGCGCCATAGGCCGCGACACGGTGATATGTCTCTGCGAAGCTCAACTTCGCGATCGAGCCGTCGCCCGGTCGCTCGTCGCCCGTGGTCAGCCGCTCGACATGGTCGTCGATGAACGCCTTGGCCACCTCGGCCTCGACGGCCAACTCGGCCACCTGCTGGCGGATGTCGGCGGAGGCCAGCGCGGGCACGCCGGATATCAGCGCGTGGCGGGCCACGGTGACCAAATCGTCGATCAAGAGTTCGAGCAAGATGACGTTGCCGCCGATGCCGAATCGTTCAAAGTCCAAGCCGGCCATGATGATCGACCAGCCCTGGCCCACCTCGCCGATAAGGCTCTCCGGACCGAGCTCGACTCCACTGAGGAAGACCTCATTGACCTCGATCGCATCGCCGATCGTGCGGATCGGACGAACTTCGACACCG
Source organism: Mycobacterium paraseoulense (assembly GCF_010731655.1). Classification (NCBI taxonomy): domain Bacteria; kingdom Bacillati; phylum Actinomycetota; class Actinomycetes; order Mycobacteriales; family Mycobacteriaceae; genus Mycobacterium; species Mycobacterium paraseoulense. The sequence continues at coordinate 2,173,698 of NZ_AP022619.1, forward strand.
TCCGCCGAGAGCGGCACGGTGAAGACCGACAGGCCGTGGTGGCGCGAGGACGTCGGGTCGGTGCGGATCAGGGCGAGGCCCATGTCGGCCCAGTGTCCGTCGGTGATCCAGGTCTTCTGGCCGTCGATGACCCAACCGCCGTCGGGTTGCCGCACCCCGCGGCTGCGCACCGCGGCGATGTCGCTACCCGCATCGGGTTCGCTGAGTAGCTGACACCAGACGTGCTCGCTGCGCCGGATGGGTGGCAGTAGCCGCAGCTTCTGCTCGTCGGATCCGAAATGCAAGAGCACGTGTGCGGCCAGGTTTACCTGGTCCACCGGGCGTGGCGCGCGGGCACGCAAGATCTCCTCGCTGACGATGCGGTCGTGCAGTGGGTGGTGATCGTCGCGACCGCCGTATTCGACCGGCCAGTCCGCACCCACAAGGCCCGCCTCGAACAGGCCGGCGAACCACGCGCGCAGCAGGGCTTCTTGTTCGGGGGTCTCGGGCGCACGGTGGCCTTCGCGGGCTTCGATCGGCGGTGCGTGTTCGGCGATGTGCGCCCTGACCCGCTCCCTGAACTCGGCCAGCTGCGCATCGGCGGGACGGCTCCGGACCACGCTCACCAACCCGACACCTCCGCCACCAGCGCCCGGCTCGAACGCGCCGTGCCGATCAGATGCCCGTTGGTGAAGGCCCGACGCAGCTCGTAATGCAGCGGATACTCCCACGTGAAGCCGATGCCGCCCGACAGTTGCATGCACTCGTCGACGGCGGCGGCGGCCTTCGCCGCGACGAAAGCGTGCGCCGCCGCCGTCAGCAAGGGCGCCCTCTCCTCGGCCGCAGCGATTGCCCGCGCCGCCCTCATGACGACTGCGCGCGCTTTGACCTCGAAGACCAGCAGCTCGACCAGCCGGTGCTGAATCGCCTGAAAGCTCGCGATCGGCGCGCCGAATGCGATGCGCTCCTTGAGGTACGCCGTCAGCCGCTCGAGGGCCATCGACACGGCGCCCACCGAATCGGCGGCAACCAGCAGTCGGGCCACGGCGGCCAACTCGTCGGCCCGTTCGACAGATCCGATCACGGCGCTGGGTGCGGCCTTCGCGTCGAAACGCCATACGGTTCGGGTGACGTCCAGCAGGTCGGAGTCCAGCTCGAACCGGTCGCGATCCAAATCGCGCAGCAGGTGAATTCCGTTGCTTCCCAGGAGTAGAACGATGTCGGCCTGGTCGCCGCGGATGATCCGTGCGGGCTCGCCGACGATCGCGACGCCGGCCGTCGCGGTGCCGGCGAGCAGGCCGGGCAGCAACTGTTGCCTGAGGTCCCCGGGCGCGGACGCGAGCGCTGCGGCACCGATCGTGGTTCCCAACCACGCCGACCCGTCCTGCGCTCGACCGAGCTCCTCCGCCACGACGCATGCCTCGACCGGACGCCACCCGGTGCCCCCCATCACCTCATCCACGAGCAGGCCGGTCCAGTCCATTTCGGCAAGGTCCTTGACCGTTCCCCGCTCACCGCGTTCGGCCAGGAACTCCCGCGCCGACGCTCTCAACAGGTCGAGGTCGACGTCCTCGTCTGCCATCACGCCGTTAGCTGCGGGTGAGCAGCTGGTCGGCGTTGTCGCGCATGATCCGTCGCTTGGTGGCGTCGTCGAGCGGGTCGAGCAGCTTGGCAAACTCGGCCGGCACGGCCAGCCCTTCGGCGTGCGGGTAATCCGAGCCCATGACCAGGCAGTCGTCGTATCCCAGGCCTGCGACGATCGCCGGGATGTCGTCCTCGGGGTACGGCACGACCCGAACATGACGCCGGAAGATCGCCGACGGTCGCTCCGTGAGCTTCCCGCCGATCCATGGTCCGTTGCGGCCCATGCCGCGGCTCTTGTCCATGTGCCGGACGAAGAACGGCACCCATTCCGCGCCGTGCTCGGCGACGAGGACATTCAGACCCGGAAATCGACCGAAGAGATTGTCGAAAATGAGGGCTGACAACGTCTCCTCGATCGGCCGCTGCCCGTAGATGTTCATCCACTGCCACGCGGACATGTGCCACGAGGCCGGGTCGGGGTCCTGGCCCCACGCGGGCGAAATCGCATTGAAGTACCAGAACGGCATGATGTGGAACACCAGGACACAGCCGGCCTCCTGCAGGCGCGCGTAAACGGGATCGAAGTACGGGTCGCCCGGCGACCGGCCGTAGGCCGGCCCCGTCGGCAGCAGCACGAACTTCGCTCCCTGCGCGATGATCGCCTCGGTCTCCGCGATCGCAGAATCCAAGTCGCGCAACGACATCAGCGCCGTCGCATAGATCTTGTCGTCGTAGTTGAAACCCCACTCTTCGTCGAACCATCGGTTGAACGAGCGCAGATTCGCATACAGTGCCGCAGTGTCGTCGACGTAGTGTTCCGCCGCCAGCGCCATACCGCTGGGATAGATGACCATCCGCTCGATGTTCTGGTCGGCCATGACGGCCAGCCGCGCGGCACGCTCGATGAATTCCGGTTGCATGGGTTGCGGCTCGTAAGACTCCTCGGGGTTGCCCGATCCCATTTGCCTGAGCATCTCCTTGAGCGAGCCTGGCCGGTAAGCGACATCCAGGCCCAAACCGCCCTCGCTGTTGAAGGTCGCGACGCGATGGCCGGCCAGGATCACCTCGACGCCGTCGGCCCCGCGTACGGTGGTGATCGCCCGGTCTCGGAACTTTTCGGGCAGATAGCGGGTGAACGCATCCCGCGTCTCGTAGCAGTGCGTATCGCAGTCGAAGATGCCGTAATCGAGTTTCGTGGTCACCGCGTCGGTCTCCTTTAGTGAGAATGTAAATTCTCTATTTCCAGAAAACATACTATCCTGGTGCGGCAATGGCCATCCCGGGCTGGATGCCCGAAGGGCTCGAGCAGCGGGCCGCGCCGGCTCGGCCGCAACCGCACCGAGGAGACATGAGACCTTCACAACCGCTGGCGGACAACAGGATCGGGCCCGCGGCAATTGGCTTGTGGATGGCCGATCCCGCGACACGGCCGAGCCGGGAGGCTGCGCGTGCCGACCGGTGAGCTCGACGAGCTCCGCGCGGTCGTTCGGGACTACCTGACGGCCACATCGCCCAGCGAGACCGTGCGCAAGTTGATGGCGACGGAAACCGGCTACGACGAGGCATCGTGGCGCCAGATGGCCGGCGAATTGGGGCTGCACGGCATCGGGGTTCCCGAGCGGTGGGGCGGGGCGGGTGCGGGCATGGCCGAACTGGCGGTGGTCTTTCAGGAAATGGGGCGCGCGTTGCTGTGCTCCCCCTTCTTCGCCACCATAGCCATGGCGGCCCAGGCCATTCTCGCCAGCGGCGATGATGCCGCGGCCGAAGAGTTCATCGCCGGCTTCGTTGACGGCTCTGCCACCGCAACGCTGATCCTCAACGGCCGCCTTGGCGCCTGGGACCCCGGTGCAGTGACGTTGCGTGCCGACCGCAGCGGCGGCGCCTACCGGGTCCACGGTGAGGCGCCGCTCGTGATCGACGGTCACACCGCGGATGTCATCCTCGCCGCGGCCAACACCGAAGCCGGCATCTCTTTGCTGGCGATTCGGGCCGGGTCAGAGGGGGTCCGCCGGACGCCGCTGGCCGGACTCGACCGCACCCGAAAATTCGCCCGGCTCGAGTTCGGCGGTGTCCGGGCGGCGCTGATCGGCCCGGAGGGGGCCGCGGCCAACTTCCTGGCACACACTTCGGACCTCGCCATCGTGGCGCTGACTGCCGAACAGGTCGGGGCCGCGCAGCGCTGCCTCGACATGGCCGTCGACTACGCCAAGCAACGGATCCAGTTCGGTCGGCCCATCGGCAGTTTCCAGGCGATCAAGCATCGGTGCGCGGACATGTTGGTTCAGGTTGAGGGTGCGCTTTCCGCCGTGACACATGCGGCCGAAGTGGCCCACACCGATGACCTGGCGGCCACCGCATCGGTCGCGAAAATGGTGTGTTCCGAGGCCTTCCTCCACGTCGCGCTCGACAACATGCGCATCCACGGCGGTATCGGCTTCACCTGGGAACACGACGCCCACCTTTTCGTCCGCCGCGCCAAGGCCACCCAGTTGATCTTCGGCGACCCGGACTACCACGCCCAACGACTGGCCACACTTGTCTCCGCAACGAAAGGACCCACGTGACCGTTTCTTTCTCTCTCGAACTGCCGACCCAGCGAGTGGAGGCGGTGGACGAGTTCGTCACCGCCGACGCCATTGCCGACATCGCGCGAGCGGCCGAGGCGAGCAGATTCGCGGCGGTCCATGTCACCGACCACCCCGCACCGGACGCGAAGTGGCTCGACCACGGCGGGCACCACGCCCTCGATCCGTTCGTCGCGTTGGCCTTCGCCGCCGCCGCAACGACCCACGTCAAGCTGCTGACCAATGTCTACATCGCCGCCTACCGCAACCCGTTCCTCGGCGCCAAATCGATTCAAAGCCTCGCGGTGTTGTCCGGGGGCCGGCTGATCCTGGGCACCGCGGCGGGATACCTGAAGCCCGAATTCAAGGCCCTGGGAGTCGATTTCGACAACCGCGGTGCCCTGCTCGATGAGGCCCTCGATGTGCTGGACAAGGTGCTGCGCGGCGAGGACCTCGCCTACGAGGGGACGTCGTTCGCCGCCCGCGGCGTCCGGCTGCGGCCGCTGCCCGTGAGTCCGCCCCCGGTCTGGGTCGGCGGCAACAGCAAGGCGGCGGTTCGCCGGGCGGTGTCACGCGCTCAGGGGTGGGCGCCGTTCAATACGTTCGGCTACGCGGCGGCCTCGCGCACAGCGGAAATCTCGACGATCGATGACCTGGCGCTCGCCATCGACTGGGCCAAGCAGTACGCGGCCGAGATCGGCCGCACCGCCCCGCTGGAGATCTGCTTCTCGGCGGGAAACCTGTTGGACGACGGTAAGTCGGCCGACGAACGTCACGCGACGATCGCGCGGCTCGAGTCCGCCGGGGTCACCTGGCTCACCATCGCGCCGGCAGGTGCCGACCGGACCGAAGCCATCGACCGTGCCCGCGCCTTCGCCGACGAGTTCATCGCCGGGTGACGCGACGTCAGGCCATCAGACTGCCGGCGGCGAATGCGTCCACGCTGATCCGGCGATGGGCGAACAGCCACCGACCGTCGACGGGTGTCAGTACGTCGCGGTAGCGGCCCCAGTGGTCGAGCCCGATGTCGGTGTGGACGGCGAAATAACTGCTGACCTCGACCCTGTCGCGGGCCACCGACCCGAACCTGATGCTGGTGACGTGGTGGCGGACATGAGTCGGCGCCCGCCGCCCCGATTGCCCCGGCTTTGTCACAGCGGCGCCCAGGCCCGCCTCGATCGCCGAGGGTCCCGTCAGCGGCCCGTCCCCCCCGGTGAACTCCAGCACGCCCTCGTCGCCGAAGCATGCCGCCAGCGCGCGAAGATCGAATCGGTCTGTGGCCGCGGTGTAGTCGGCCAACGTCTGTCGCACCGACTCCCGAACCTCGGGCTCCCACGCCTCCACCTGACCTCCTCGTTAATGACCGTTCCAGCACACGATAACGTTTATTCTCATGCCGCAACCAAGCCTTGAGGACCTGCTCGATCCGGTGACAACCGCGCTGGTGACCCAAGAGTGTCAGGGCGGGGTGATCGGGCCGCAGGCTGGCCTTCCGCTGCTCGCCGAGGAGGCCCGGCGCGAAGCCATTCCCAACATTGCCAGGCTGCTCGATGCGGCCCGGGCGGCCGGCGTGACGGTCGTGCACTGCCTGATACAGCGGCGCGCCGACGGTCGCGGTTCGAACACGAACGCCCGGTTGTTCGCGGCGGGGAAATCCTTCAGCGCCGACCTGACGCCCGGTAGCGCGGGCGCCTCGGTGCTCCCGGAATTGGGTCCACACGACTCCGACCTCGTGCTCACCCGCACCCACGGCGTCGGCCCGATGTGCGGCACCGATCTGGACTCGGTGCTGCGCAACCTGGGGATCAAAACCATTGTCGGAGTTGGTGTGTCGGTGAATATCGCGATCACCAACTTCGTCATGGATGCGGTCAACCGTGGCTATCAGTTCGTCCTACCGCGGGACGCGGTCAGCGGATACCCGCGCGAGTATGCCGATTCGATCATCGACAACACGCTGTCCCTGCTCGCCACCGTGACCGCGTCGAGCGCGGTCATCGACGTGTGGAATCCAGCGGTGTGACCTGTCGGCGGCGCCCCAGATGTGGATGTTGCGGGACGATGGTGATAACGTCGTTCTCAAATAGCGTAAATGATCATATTCGCTGCTCAGGAGGAAGGGTCACATGTCGTCCCGATCACTGCCGTATCCGGTTTTCGACATCGACAACCACATGTACGAGACGACGGACGCGCTCACGAAATACCTGCCCAAGGAGCACCGCGGGAAGGTCGGTTACGTCGAGGTCAACGGCAGGCCAAAACTGGTTGTCAAGGACCGCATCAGCCACATGATCCCCAACCCGACGTTCGCGCGGGTCGCCAGGCCGGGCAGCGCCGAGGACTACTTCCTCGGCAACAACCCCGAGGGCCTCAACTTTCGCGAGTTCATCGGCGAGGCAATGGATGTCATCCCCGCCTACCAGGCGCCCGCCCCGCGGTTGGAGCTGATGGATGAGCTGGGCCTCGACCAGTGTGTGATGTACCCGACCCTCGCCAGCCTCATCGAGGAGCGCACCACCGACGACGTCGTCCTCACCCACGCGATCATCCACGCGCTCAACGAGTGGATGCACGAGCACTGGACCTTCAACTACCACGATCGGATCTTCGCCACGCCCGTCATCTGCCTGCCGATCGTGGACGAAGCCATCAGGGAACTGCACTGGTGCCTAGAGCGCGGGATGAAGACATTCCTGGTTCGGCCCGCGCCGGTGCCCAGCCGCTTCGGCGGCTCGCGGTCCATGGGGCTGCCCGAGTTCGACCCGTTCTGGGAGGAGGTCGTCAACGCCGGCATGCCGGTCACCATGCACGCCTCGGACAGCGGCTACCAAAAACACCTCATGGAATGGGAGGGGGGCGACGAGTACCTGTCCTTCGCACCGAGCGCCCTGCGCGAGGTCGTGATGGGACATCGGGCCATCGAGGACACCCTGGCCGCGATGATCTGCCACGGCGCGCTCTCGCGCTTCCCGGATCTGAAGATCTTCTGCGTGGAGAACGGCAGCGGCTGGGTGCGCAACCTGCTCGAGCAGCTCAACACGGCGTACAAGATCATGCCGAAGGAGTTCGACGAGCACCCCGTCGAGGTGTTCAAGCGCAACATCTACATCCACCCGTTCCTCGAGGACGACATCAAGGGCATCGTCGACATCATGGGCGAGGACCACGTCATGTTCGGGTCCGACTTCCCGCACCCCGAGGGCGTCGGCGACCCGTTGAGCTTCGTCGACCGGCTGGACGGCATCCCGGACTCGGCCAAGGCGAAGATTATGGGCGGCAACGCGATCGAGCACTTGAAGGTCAAGGTCGCGGCGTGACCCAGGCGCCCGCTGGCCCCACGGTTTACGACGGGATCGCGGACTTCGAGGCTCACGTCGGCGAGCACCTTGGGTACAGCGATTGGCATCGGGTCACGCAGAAGGAGATCGATCTCTTCGCCGAGGCAACCGGTGACCATCAGTGGATCCACGTCGACCGGGAGAGGGCGGCCAGCGGTCCGTATGGCAGGACCATCGCGCACGGTTATCTGACCTTGTCGCTTGTACCCATCCTGGTGCAACAGATCTACAAAGTGACCGGACTAGCGATGCAGGTGAACTACGGCTCCGACAAGCTTCGGTTCCCCGGGCCGGTGCCGGTCGACTCTCGCATCCGGGCGGGGGCCGAACTGCTGAAGGTGGAGCGCAACGCCAAGGGGGGACGGGCCACGGTGCGCGTCACGGTCGAGGTCGAGGGCAACGACCGCCCGGCGTGTGTCGTCGACACGATCGCGGCGATGGTCGACGCCTGACCACACGACACACGCCCGCCGGGGCTGACGGCGGCGGATATCGCTACGCGTTGAGAATGCGTTGGCCGATGACGCGTTGCTCCTGCAACGCGGCGATCTCCGCATCGGACAGTCCAAGCGCTCCAAGCACCTCGGCGTTGTGCTGACCCAGTGTCGGCGCGGCGGTCCGGTGATGGTGTGCTGGGCCCGGCGAAATCTGAAATGGCCAGCCCGGAAACCTCTGTCGGCCAGTGATCGGGTGGGCCAAATCCTGATAGAAACCGCGCGCATCGAGCTGTTCGACGTCATACATCTCGTCGGCTGCAAGTAAACGCTCCGCTGGGACACGTTGTCGGACAAGCGTTGCCACCAGCTCACCGGCGGGTCGCCTGCTCGTCCAACTCGCGAGCACCTCGTCGAATTCGTCGTGGTGTTGCCGGCGAGCTTCCGCAGTCGCGAATCTCGGGTCATCGCGCAGCTCGTCACGATCGATGGCGGCCAGCAGCGCGACCCAGTCGGCGTCGTCGCGCACGGAGATCGCGATCCACTCGTCGGTGCGGGCCGTCGGATAAACGCCTTGGGCGTATTCGCGGTGCCGATTTCCCTCCCGCGGCCGCACCCTGCCCGTCAGCGAGTACTCGATCACCGGTTCGGCCGTCACCGCAGCGCCAACCTCGATTTGCGCGACCTCGATGAGCTGGCCCTCACCCGTCGACCGCCGATGCTCGAGCGCGGCCAGCAACGCCACACCCGCATGTACGCCGGCGATGGGATCGGCGGGGCCCTGCAGGTTGCACGGCGGGCCATCCGGGTAACCGGTCATCGCCGACATCCCGGATACCTGTTCGATGTTCAGTGCCCAGCCCACGTAGTCGCGCCACGGCCCTTCCAGACCGAATCCGGGCATTCGCACCATGATCACGCCGGGATTGATCTTCGCGAGGGACTCATAGTCGAGCCCGAATTGCTCGACCACGCGCGGCGAGAAGTTCTCCACCACCACGTCGGCCTCGGCGGCCAGCCGCAGGGCCAACTCGCGGCCGGCGGCGGAGTTGAGGTCCAGGGTGATATCGCGCTTGTTGAGATTCGTTCCCTGCCAAAGCGGACCCCGTTCGTACCAGTCTTCCCCTTCGCGAAGTAACGAGCCGGAGTAGCGGTGGCCGTCGGGGCGTTGGATGGATTCGACCTTCACCACGTCCGCCCCGAACGCGCCGAGGTAGCACGTCAGGTAGGCACCCGCCCAGAAGGTGCTCAGGTCGAAGACCTTCAAACCGTCGAACGGCAGGGCGACATGAGGGACGTCGCCATCCCGGCGGTGCGCACCGCGCTCGCCCCAGGCAGCCTGAGCGTCCCGTCCCAGGGCCGGAGCGGGTAACGGTGGCGGGACCGGTGTCTTCGAAAACCGAAACGGCGCTCCAGGTCTGGTGAATTGCGATGCGTCGGCCGCCGCCTCGATGAAGAACCCTCGCTCGGCGTACTGCGGACAGGCGAGTATGGTGTCGCCTTCGGTGACCGGGGCGGCGGGTATCCGCATGGCCTGACTCAGCTCGACCAGATCGGCGACGGTCATCGAATCGAGAAACGGCTGCGCCTTGGCAAAGAACTCTTCGCGCTCGGGCCCACCGAGCATGATCGCGATTTGATGCTCGCCGAACTCCGGCAACCCAACCATGGCGCACACGTCCAGCCAGTGCTGACCGGTCAGGCAGTTGATGCCGACCCAGCCATCGGCCGCCCGCACGATTCCCAGCATCGGTGCGGCTTTGGAGTTGGTCGGCAGGCCAAGGCTTTTGAGTCGAGCCGCCATCAGCATGGGGTAGGGCAGCGTCGACAGCAACGACTCGAACATCGAGACATCGACCTCGACCGGCCGGTTGGTTCCCGCGGCGGCGACTCGTAGGGCCGTCAGCGCGCCGAGCGCCGCGTACCCCCCAGCGATGTACTCCGGTATCCGGGCGCCGGCTTGCACGGGCGCTCGGCCGGGTTCACGTACATTGACCCAACCCGCCGCCGCCTGCAGCGTCAGCGGAGTCGTCACCCGATCACACAGCGGCCCCGCTTGACCGAAGCTCGAGATACGGACCACGACAAGATCCGGGTTGATCCGGCCCAAGGTTTCCGTGTCCAAGCCCCATTGCACACGCTCAGGTGCATTTGCCGGCAAGTCTTCCACGAAAACGTCCGCCCGGGAGAGCATTCCGTGGACAGCCTCGATGCGGTTCTCATCGGCGAGATCAACCGTTATGCCGTGCTTTCCGGCGTTCAGGTACGCGAATAGCCCACTGCGCTCGGGATGTGGACGGCCGGCCGGGAAGGGCCCCCATTGGCGCAGCGGGTCACCCGTCGGGGGCTCCAGTTTGCACACGTCTGCGCCAAGGTCGACGAGCAACTTAGTGCAGTAGGGACCCGCGATCTCGGAGGCCAGCTCGACGACGCGCAGACCGGCTAGAGGAAGGTTCACGCGGGTATTCCGATGGCCTTGGGCTCCATGTAAGCCCGCAGCCCCATCACGCCGCCCTCCCGACCGATTCCGCTCTGCTTGAAGCCCCCAAACGGCGCGTCCCCGGGAATCGTGCCGTTGATCGACACCTGTCCGGTCCTTATCCTCCGGGCGATGGCCACGGCGCGGTCCACGTCGCGCCCCCATACCGCGCCACCGAGCCCGTAGGCCGAGTTGTTGGCGATGGCCACCGCGTCGTCGTCGTCGCGATACCGCAACACGGTCAGCACGGGACCGAACACCTCTTCCTGCGCGATATGGGAATCGGCCGGAGCATCAGTCAATATCGTTGGCTCGAAGTAAAATCCCTTGCTCAAATCCTTCGGACGGGCTCCGCCGACGACCACCGTCGCGCCATCGGCCTCAGCCCGCTTGACGAACCCCTCTACGCGGTCGAGGTGCTCGCTGCTGATCAACGGTCCCATGGTGACCGACTGATCGACCGGATCGCCGATCACGACCCCCCGGGCGAGCGCGGCCAGCCGGTCCACCACGTCATCGTGAATCGCATCGGGCACCAGCAGCCTGCTGTTGAGGATGCAGGCCTGGCCGGCATGCATCGTGCATCCTTCGAACAACAACCGATCCAACAACTCGTCGCTGACCTCGACGTCCGGCAGCAGGATGCTCGCCGACTTGCCTCCGCACTCGAGCAAAACGCGCTTCATCGTGGTCGCCGCACCCGCCATCACATCGCGACCGACGGCCGAACTCCCGGTGAAGCTGACCATGTCGACCCTAGGATCCAACGTCAGGCTCCTGCTGGCCTCGATGCTGGTCGGCGTGACCACATTGACGACACCTGCCGGGATGTCGGTGTCTTCGTCGATGATTCTGGCCAGAGCGAGCCCGGCCAGCGGTGTCAGCGGCGACGGCTTGAGCACCAACGTGTTTCCCGCCGCCAACGCCGCCCCCAGCTTCATGACGTTGAGGGTGTGCGGGAAGTTCCACGGCGTCATGGCCGCTACCACACCGAGCGGCTCGTACCGCAACACCGTCGTGCCCGCGGCGCCCCACGCATCCATGGGCGCCTCGGCGGGTTCCGTGGCGAGTTCGGCCGCGTGACCGACCATGAATGCGGGACCCTCGACGTGAATCAACCGCTCGTTCGCCGAACATCCCCACTCGGCTTGCGCGAGGGCGTAGATCTCATCGCTTCTGGCCAGCAGCGCATCGCTGAGCTGTTGCAGGCATCGGGCGCGTTCCGTCGGCGCGGCCGATGGCCACGGGCCCGCATCGAAGGCGGCCCTGGCCGCCGCGACGGCCTGCTGGACCTGAGCAACGCTGGCGTCGGGCGCCGATCCGATCACCGTCTCGGTAGCGGGGTTGACGACGTCGTAGCGCCCGCTGTCCGGTTCGGTCCACCGCCCGCCGATGTAGTGCCCGTCAGCCTCGAGAAGGGAACGAGACCCAGCCATCATCCGCCTGCCTTTCCTGACTGCTTGCTCGCGGCGCGATGCGGGCGACGCCTTACGAGAACATACATACCTTGACCGTGTGTACACAACCCACTGCAGCGCCTCGACCAGCAAATAACGGTATTTCCGGCCATATACGCCGTGATTGACATATGACCCGGCCCTGCTGTAGACACCATGGAAACGGACATTCTTCTAAAATCTGTCCGAAGCAAGCTCGGTGTCGAGGAAGGCATGCGGTTGCCCACAACTACTGTTCCATTGCATTCACCCGACTTCTACGCCGGTGATCCTTACCCGGCCTACCGAGAGCTTCGCAACACCACCCCCGTCGTGTGGAATGACGTCACCAAGTTCTGGGCGCTGTTGAAGTATGAGGACATTCGTTATGTCTCGGGCCACCCGCTGACCTTCTCGTCGACGAAGGGCATCTCGATACCGGATCCCGCCCAACCCGAACCCGTTCAGGAGGGCAACCTGATCTTCACCGATCCCCCGCGCCACCGGCAGCTTCGTAAGCTCATCAACTCCGGCTTCACCCGCCGCCAGGTGCAGCTGCTGGAACCCAAGGTGCGCGAGATCGTGCACGGCATAGTGGACAACATCGACCCGGCGAAGACCCAGCAGTTTGCCGAGGACATCGCGTCACCCCTGCCGACGCGGTTGATCGCGGAGATGCTGGGGGCCCCGACCGAGGACTGGGAAAAGTTTCGGACGTGGTCCGACGCGGCGGTGGGCACCGCCGATCCGGACATCGAGATGGATCACCTCGTCGCGCTCGGTGAGCTCTACGAATATTTCACCAAGCTCATCGCGGCTCGCCGATCCGGTGAGATCAGTGGGCAAAACGACCTGCTGAGCATTTTGGCGGCGGCCGAGGTCGACGGCGAGCAGCTCAGCGACGCGGACCTGCTGAATTTTTCGTTCCTGTTATTGGTCGCCGGCAACGAAACCACCCGCAATCTGATCGCGTTGGGCACGCTGGCGTTGATCGACCATCCCGATCAGTTCGCGCTACTGCGGTCGAACCCGGCGGAATTGTTGCCCTGCGCGGTCGAGGAGATGCTGCGATTCACCAGCCCGGTCACCCACATGGCTCGCTGCGCCACCGAGGACGTCGAGATCCGCGGCCAGCAGATCAAGGCGGGCGACACGGTGGTCATGCTCTACGGCGCCGCCAACCGCGACGAAGAGATCTTCGGCCCTACCAGCGAAGACTTCGACATTACGCGTAACCCGAACCCCCACATCGCATTCGGTGCCGGTGAGCACGCCTGCCTTGGCGCCCAGCTGGCCCGGCTGGAGGCTCGAGTGTTCTTCGAGGTGCTCTTGGGAACGTATCCATCGATCGAACTCACCGGCGACGTGACGCGACTGCGCGCCACCATGACGCCCGGCGTGAAGAGCATGCCGGTACGACTGGGAACGAGCGGCTGATGGACTTCGACTACACACCCGAACAGGAACAGCTTCGGAAGGACTACCGGACCCGCCTCGAAGCGGTGATGACGCCGGAGCGCCGAGCCGCCGTCGCCCACCTGATGGAGGGAGGCGCCGCGATCGCCGAATGCAGGCGCGCGCTCGGTGAGGCCGGGCTGCTCGGCGTCGCCTGGCCGGTGGAATTCGGGGGCGGCGGCCTGACCGCGCTGGAGCAGTACATCTTCTCGGAAGAGGCCCGCAGGGTCAACGCCCCGCTGCCGATGATCACCCTCAACACCGTGGGGCCCACACTGATTCAGTACGGCACCGAGGAGCAGAAAGCCAAGTTTCTGCCCGCCATCCTCAAGGGCACCGTTGAATTTGCGATCGGCTACTCGGAGCCCGGGGCCGGCAGCGATCTCGCGTCGCTGCGCACCACGGCGGTGCGCGACGGCGACGAGTTCGTCATCAACGGCTCGAAAATGTTCACCAGCGGCGCCGAGTTCGCCGACTACATCTGGCTGGCCGCACGTACCGACCCGAACGCGAAGAAGCACAAGGGGATAACCCTTTTCATCGTGCCGACCGACTCGCCGGGGTTTTCCTGGAAGCCGTTGCGCACCATGCCGGGTGTGTCCACGTATTACACCTTCTACGACGACGTCCGGGTGCCCGAGAGCGCCATCGTGCTCGGCGTGAACCAGGGCTGGACGTTGGTGACCAACCAGCTGAATCTGGAACGCGCCGCGCTCGGCAACCTCGGCGCCCTGGAACCGCTGTTCAACAAGACGCTCAAATGGGCGTCGACGACGCCGCTGGACGACGGCATGGTCATCGACAAGCCCTGGGCTCAGCAGGCGCTGGCCCGCGTGGAAGCGCAGGTCGCGGCCTACCGGCTGCTCAATTTGCGCGTGAACTCGACGATGAGCGCTGGCGCACTCGGCATGGGCGAGGCTTCCGCGGCAAAGGTGTTCGGCACGGAGCTCACGCAGCAGGTTGCCCGCGAACTGCTCGAGGTTGTCGGCCAGGCCGGTACGCGTAAGGACTCGGCGGCTCCACTCAAGGGCGAGTTGGAGAGCGCATATCGCATGGCGGTCATCAACACATTCGGCGGCGGTGCCAACGAGCTTCAACGCGACATCATCGCCATGGCAGGTCTGGGGATGCCGCGCGCGCCGCGCGACATGCGGGCCGGCGCATCCTGAGAGGAAGGTACTCAGCCGTGACGGAAACAACGAAGGACCCGCTGCGCGAGCGCCTCGATGCGCTCATCGGTAAACCCATCAGTTCCGGACAGCCGGTCAAGGCGCCAGATCCCGTGAACGCGGCAATGATTCGGCATTGGGCGTACGCGCTCGACGATATGAACCCCGCCTATCTGGATCCGGAGTTCGCCGCCTCCTCCCGCTACGGTGGCCTCGTCTCGCCTCCGGTGATGCTGCAGTCGTGGACCATGGCGCCACCCAAGCTCGCAGGCATTCACGAGCGTGGCGGAGTCCCCGTCGAGCTCAAGGAGAATCCGCTGCAGTTTCTCACCGATGCCGGCTACACCGGCACGGTCGCCACCAACTCCGAGTTCGAGCTCGAGCGTTACCCCCGGGTGGGCGACGAGATCACCGCCGAAACGGTTTTCGAGACGATCTCCGACGAGAAGAAGACGGCGATGGGCCACGGCTACTTCGTCACCTGGATCACCACCTATCGCGACCAGAACGGCGAGGTGATCGGCCGCCAGCGGTTCCGCACCCTGCGATTCAAGACGGGAAACTGATGGCCACCAGACTTGCTCCGTCGATCAGTCCGGACACCGAATTCTTCTGGTCGGGCCTTCGGGACCACAAGCTGCTGATCCAGCGGTGCACGGATTGCAAGACCCTGCGGGTGCCCCCGCGCCCGATGTGCGGGAACTGTCAGTCCCTCAACTGGGATTCCGTCGAATCGACAGGCCGCGGAAAGGTTTACAGCTTTGTCATGCCGCAATATCCTCCGCTGCCGTTCCTCCAATATCCCTACGTGGTCGCCCTGATCGAGCTCGACGAAGGAGTGCGCATCGTGTCGAACCTGTGCGAAATCGAGCCCGACACCATCGAGGTCGGGTTGCCCGTCGAGGTCTTCTTCGAGAATTTCGAAGCCATCCCGAGCGGCGAAGAGCTGGTCTTGCACCAGTTCCGGCCCGCGCGCTGACAACGAGGCATCAAGCGAGCATGGACTTTACCTTCACCGAAGAACAAGAGACGGTCGGCAAGGTGGCCCGTCAACTCTTCGAGCACCGCGCCACCCCCGATGCTCTGACCGACCTGGAATCGGTCGAGGTTCGCCATGACCAAGCGCTGTGGCGCGAACTCGCTTCGTCGGACCTGCTGGGCATCGCGCTGCCCGAGTCCGTCGGCGGCAGCGGACGCGGCTTCCTCGAGCTCGGCGTGCTACTCGCCGAGGTCGGCTGGAGCGTTGCGCCCGTGCCCGTCTACGCGACCCTCCTGCTCGGCGCAGATACCATTGCGCGGCACGGTGACTCGGCTATTCATGAGCGGTACCTGCCGGGAGTGGTGGACGGCGGTACGATCCTCACAGCCGCACTCGCCGAACAGGGCAACTCCGACCCGACCGCGCCACGCACAACCGCTCGCGCCGACGGCGAGGCCTGGACCCTCGACGGCAGCAAGGAGCTCGTACCGGCGGCGCAGCTCGCCGACGCCATCGTGGTTTCGGCTCACGCCGACGACGGCCCGGCCTTGTTCGTCGTCGACGCGGCGACCGACGGCGTCACCGTGTCGCCGGTAGCCACCACCAACGGTGAGCCCTACGCGGATGTCGAACTCACTGGCGCCGTCGCGCATCGACTCAACGGAGGTGGCGCCGCGGACGCGGTCGGCTCGCTGTACACCAGGGCACTGGTCGGTTTGTGCGCGATGCAACTCGGCGTCGCCGAACGCGCGCTGAAGATCGCCGCTTCCTATACCGGCGAACGCGAGCAGTTCGGCAGACCGATCGGCTCGTTCCAAGCCGTGCAGCAACGGCTGGCCGATGCATTCATCGACGTCGAGGCGATCCGCTGGACCACCTGGCACGCCGCGTGGCTGATCGCCGAGGGTCGGCCCGCGACGCGCGAGGCCGCCATCGCCAAGTTCTGGGCGGCTGAAGCCGGAGCGCGGGTCGTGGCGTCGGCCCAGCAGGTCCACGGCGGCATTGGCATCGACGTGACTTACCCGCTCCACCGATATTTCCTGTGGGGCAAGCAGATCGAGCTCTCCCTGGGCGCGGCCCCTCTCCAGCTCGCCCGCCTGGGCGCGACCTACCCGGAAGGAACCAGATGACCTCCACCGCCGATCGCACCACCACGCTGGCGTGGGACTCGATCAATGTGGGTGACGAAGTTGCCCCGCTGGACGTTCCGGTGACCACCACGCTGATCGTCGCCGGGGCCATCGCATCCCGTGATTACATGCCGGTTCACCACGACCGGGATTTCGCGAACTCCCAAGGGTCGAAAGACATCTTCTTGAACATCCTCACGACCAATGGTCTGTGCGTGAAGTTCCTGCATGACTGGGCGGGCCCGGAGGCGATGATCAAGAAACTGTCCATCCGCCTCGGAGTACCCGCATACCCGAATGATCCGCTCCGGTTCACGGGTTCGGTCACGGACAAGTCCAAGACCGAGCGTGAAGGACTTGTCGAGGTCGCCCTCAAAGGCACCAACAGCCTCGGTGACCACGTCTCCGGGACCGCGGTGCTCAGCCTGCTCCACGGTGTGGATTCATGAGTGACGGTATCGGCGGAAAAGCCGCGCTGGCCGGTATCGGACAGACCGAGTTTTCCAAGGAATCCGGCCGCACCGAGATGCAACTGGCGTGCGAGGCGGTGCTCGCCGCGATCCGCGACGCCGGGCTGACGCCCGCAGACATCGACGGCATGGTCACCTTCAGCGTGGACGACAACGAGGAGATTGAGGTCGCCCGCAACGTCGGCATTCGGGAACTGACATTTTTCACCCGGGTTCCGCACGGCGGCGGGGCCGCCGCGGGCACCGTGATGCAGGCCGCGATGGCGGTCGCGACGGGTGCGGCGAAGGCGGTGGTGTGCTACCGCGCCTTCAACGAGCGCTCCGGCTTCCGCTTCGGCGGCGCAGGCCGCCAGCCGGGCGTGACACCGCTGTGGATGGCGCCGTACGCGCCGTTCGGCTTCATGACGCCGGCCGCGTGGGTTGCCTTGCACGCCCACCGCTACATGACGACGTACGGTGTCACCAACGCGGATTTCGGCAAGATATCCGTCATCGACCGCAAGCACGCCGCGAAGAATCCCGATGCGTGGTTCTACGGCAAGCCGATCACCCTCGAGCAGCACCAGCAATCACGGTGGATCGTCGAGCCGGTGTTGCGGCTGCTCGACTGCTGTCAGGAAAGCGACGGCGGCGTTGCCATGGTGGTGACCAGCGTCGAGAGAGCGCGAGACTTGGCCAAGCCGCCCGCCGTCATCACGGCCGCCGCTCAGGGCGCCGCCTACGACGGCGAGGTGATGACGAGTTACTACCGCGAGGACATCACTGGGCTGCCCGAGATGGGCGTCGTCGGCGACAAGCTGTGGCGGGATTCCGGGCTTAAACCACAGGATATTTCGACGGCGTTCCTCTACGACCACTTCACGCCCTTCGTCTTCACCCAACTCGAGGAGCTCGGATTCTGCGGCCGCGGCGAAGCCAAGGACTTCGTCTCGGTCGACGAGCTGTCACTCGGCGGCCGCATGCCGATCAACA
Source organism: Mycobacterium paraseoulense (assembly GCF_010731655.1). Taxonomy (NCBI): domain Bacteria; kingdom Bacillati; phylum Actinomycetota; class Actinomycetes; order Mycobacteriales; family Mycobacteriaceae; genus Mycobacterium; species Mycobacterium paraseoulense. The sequence goes on from NZ_AP022619.1 coordinate 2,191,690, forward strand.
CCAACGGCGGCCTGCTGGGCGAGGCGTACATCCACGGCATGAACGGCGTCACCGAGGGCGTCCGTCAGGTGCGCGGCACGTCGCACAATCAGGTGGACAACGTCGAACACGTGCTAATCACTTCGGGCACCGGCGTTCCCACCAGTGGCTTGATTCTCGCCCCCGATCACTGAGCACGCAGGCGAGGAAAGCCGATGACGCAGGCTACCGCGGTCGACACCCGAGCGGCGCTCATCTCGGCCGCGTTCGCCTGCTTCCGAACGCGCGGCCTGCGCAAGACGACGATCGTCGACATCGCACGCGCCGCAGACGTGTCCAGAAGCACTTTCTACGAATACTTCCGGGACAAGGAGACGATCGTCGAGGCATGCGCGGAGGAGGCGTCACAAAGCTTCTATCGCAAGCTGGCAAAGGCGATTGACCGCGACGGCGGCAGCACCCTGGAGGAAAAGCTGGTCCGCGCAGCGGTCTTCGTTACCCAAGCCCGCCGGGTGGTGGAGCACGAGTCATATTTCGACGAAGAACAGGTCAACTTGATGTTGACCAAGAACGCGTCGACCCTAGTGCGGGAGTGCGGTGAATTTCTCGCGCCATACATCTCCGCGGCGAGGCTGACCGGTGAGGTGCGCAGCGACCTCGACGTTCGATCGGCGTCGGAGTGGTTTGCGCGAATCCTGTTGTCGTTGTTCACAACCCCGTCTCCCTATCTCGACGTGGATGACGACGCGGTGGCCGACTTCGTCCGAGCGTATGTCGTGCGGGGATTCGGCCATGAGCGGGGCAAACGAAGCAGCGCCTAGCTCCCGAGACCGCCACGCTGACGGCAGGACGATGTGCACCTAGGACCCCGCCTTGGCGCGTGCGCCGTCGAGAGACGGCACTGCGTGGCCTCCCACTCGGTCGATCTCGCGCAACAGAGGTTTCGCGGCAGCATGGATTTCGCTCATCGTCATGGCGCGTAGTGGGTGGAACCCAAGGATGAGTCGCACATGTCCCCTATCGTCAAGGACGGGCGCCGAGATGGTGGCAACCCGGAGTGCATCGCGTGCGCCGTCGCCGGATAGCAGGTTCGCCGATATGAACTCGATGCGCAGTTGGTCGACGACGGAGCGCAAGTTGTGGGGCACTGTCTCGGTAGACAGCGTTTCGATCGCGTGAGCCGCTTGCGCCAGCGCGGGAGTCATCCAATCGACGTCATATCCGCGGTCACGCGTCTGAGCCAACACTGCGCGAAGGCGCTCCGCCAGCGACGTGTCTCCGGCCGCGCCGCGCTGAATCCACGATTCCTGTTCGGTTGGGATATCCCACGCGGCGCAGGCGATCCCGAACGGCGGCGCGTAGGGGATCCGCTCGAGCGAAGCGACCGGTGTGGTAGGCCCGTCGGGACTTTCGAACGCGGTAATCACCAGTTCGTCTCCAGTGCGCTCGACCACCGAGGCCGGCGCACCGGTTGCCTCAGCGAGGCGGTGGATGGCTTCGCGAGCGACAGCCAGAAGTGGGCGCGCTGCTTCGAACCTCTCCGCGATGAGCGCAATCGTGGGGCCAAGATCAAACTTTTTGGAAATGGGATCCCTTGTCGCCCAACCGCGGTCACACAACGTCTTGAGTATGGAGTGCGCCGTGGCCTGAGAAAGGCCAAGTTCGCGAGCGACGTCGGAGAAGCGGTGACCGCCATACTCCGGCCTGCTGAGAAACTCAACGACATCGAGGACACGCTCGGCCGGTGCTGACGTGACACCGCGCATCTTGACTCCTCTCGCGCCGCATTCTACGGTCGACTCAGTATTCCGATGAATAATTCTCCAATAGTAGAGAATATCGCATGAGGATGTGAGAGCCGGTGCGTGCCGTAGTGCTGCGAGGCGGGGAGCTTACGGTCCGCGAGACTGCCGATCCCGTTCCCGGGCAGGGCGATTTGCTGCTCAAGACCCTCAGCACCGCGATCTGTGCGTCCGACGTGCACTACATGGACCATCCGGAATTGGCGATCGACGATCCGACGGGTCGGTCGCTCTACGACCCTGACCGCGACGTTGTCTTGGGGCACGAGTTCGTCGGTGAAGTGATCGGCCACGGCCCTGGATGCGGCGAAGCCTTCCCGATCGGGGCCAGGGTGACGTCGATGCCGATCCGGTTGGTCGACGGCGGCGCCGGGGGTCTACGCATTATCGGACAGCACCCCGAGGCGCAGGGCAGTTTCGGAGAGTTGCTTGTGGTACCCGAGGCAACCGCAAGGGTGATAGAGGGCCCGGTGTCCAGCGATGCGGTCGCCGTGGTCGACGCCTTCGCGGTCGGCGAGTTTTATGTCCGCGCCTCGAATCTGCAGCCCGGCGAGATCCCGATCGTCGTCGGCGCGGGCGCCATCGGGCTGTCGGCGGTCGCTGCGCTCAGCGCGCGCGGGGTTGATCCGATCATCGTGTCCGACTTCAGCGCCGACCGCCGCGAACTGGCCCAGTCCGGGTTCGGCGCGCATGTTCTGGTCGATCCGGCAAAGCAGTCGGTGTTCGACGCCTTCCGCACGTTGCGCGCCGAACGCCACATGAACGGCTCCGCCGTGGTGTTCGAATGCGTTGGCGCTGCGGGTCTCATCGACAGCATCGTCGCGGAGGCGGAGTTCTCATCACGCATTTACTGCGCGGGTGGCTGGTACACCGGCGACACCCTCGACATCACCAAAGCCACCCGAAACGGCCTCACTCTCCAGTTCGGTGGAGGACCGCTCCCGCAGGACTGGTACGGCGTTCTGGATGCGGTCGTCGAGGGGAAGCTGAACCCACTGCCCAGCGTCGGCAAGATCATCGGCCTCGACGAGGTGCCCGCGGCGCTGGCGGCGGCGCGGCGATCCGAAGGCCCACCCCGCGTCGTGATCCACCCGAACGGTGACCTCTGATGTCGGACCGCGACGACATTTTCGACCTCACAGTCCGGTATGCAACGGCAATCGACAGCCGGCAATACTGGCTTCTCACGACAGTCTTCTCCGAGGATGCGCGCATCGACTACGGTGTGGTCGGCCAGTGGACCGGTGGCGCAGAGGTTGCGCGGTTTATGGAGGCAGCGCACGTCGGTGCGGCGCACACGATCCATCGAATGACCAACCAGGCCATCGCAATAGACACCGACACCGCGACGATCCGCACCTGCGTCGACGCACTGATCCTGATGGAGGACGGCTCGGGCGCGAACCCCGTCGGTTATTACGACGACCACGCCGTACGGACGCCAGACGGTTGGCGGATCGACCGCCGTACCTACACCTCGGTTCGGCTCGCTGCGGTGCCGGGCGCCCATGGGTGACATCGCACGGAGGTACGGACCGTGGGCGGTGATCGTCGGCGCGTCCGACGGATGCGGCGCCTTGTTCGCCGAGAGGTTGGCGCAGGAAGGAGTGAACGTTGCGCTCGTCGCTCGTCGCCAACGCGTGCTCGACACGGTAGCCGAGGCGATTCACGAGCGCACCGGTGTCAAAACCCGGACGCTCGCCATCGATCTCACCGAGCCCGACGCTGCACAGTCCATCATCGACGCCACCGCAGACCTCGAGGTCGGCATGCTGGTGTACTGCGCCGGCGGGGATCCGAACTACCAGCCTTTTCTTGCCAATCCGGTATCGACAGCCGAAGCCCTGCTGCAACGCAACTGCCTGGTGCTGATGCGGTTGTGTCACCACTTCTCGGGCCTCATGGTCGAGCGAGGACGCGGCGGCATCGTGAACTTTACTTCTGGTGCTGCGCTGGCCGGTGGCCGAAACATGGTGGCATACGGAGGAACCAAAGCCTTCGACATGGTTTTCACTGAGGGGCTGTGGGCGGAGTTGCACGACAAGGGCGTGGACGTCCTGGGTCTGGTCCTCGGCATGACCGACACACCGGCTCTGCGGCAACTGGAGTTCGAGCGCGGCCGACTGAACTCCGTCGACGAGGTTCCCCAAGGTGCGGTGACCGCCGCGAGCGTGGTGGACGAGGCGTTCGCCAACCTCGGCAACGGACCGACGATCGCCACGGGCGATGACGTCCGGATGGCATTTGAACTTTTCAAATCCATGACACGCAACGAAGTGGTTCGAATGATCATGCAGGTCAGCGCCGAAGTCATGGGTTCCGACGCACGGCAGCCCGGTTAGCGGCGACCGTGTTCACCCTTCGCTTCGACATGCGAGCGCCCACCATCGGAGCGCCGGCCACCGAGTTATACGCCGCCGCCAGCGAGATGTCGGCATGGGCCGAGCAGCATGGCTGTGTCGCCGTCGTGCTGTGCGAACACCACTGCGCAGACGACGGCTATCTGCCGTCGCCGTTACTGCTCGGCGCGGCCATTGCCGCTCGCACGAAGCAGCTGATGCTGAACCTGACAATTCTGCTGCCCTTCTACGATCCGGCACGGCTGGCCGAGGACATCGCCGTGCTGGATCACATCAGCGCGGGCAGAGCCACCTACGTCTTCGGAATCGGATATCGCGCTGAGGAATACGCTCACTTCGGGCTCTCGATGTCCGACCGCGGCAGGCTGGCGGACGAGAAGCTCGGCGTGTTACGCCGCCTCCTCGCGGGCGAAGAGATCGAACACGGCGGCAGACGAATGAAGGTCACCCCGCGGCCGCGCACGCCGGAAGGCCCCATGATGAGCTGGGGCGGCGCCAGCCTGGCAGCCGCGCGGCGCGCTGGACGTAACGGTCTCGGCTTGATCGCCAACGGCGGGGTGCCAGGAATGCGGGAAGCTTACGAAAAAGCATGTCGCGACAACGGCTTCGAACCCGGCTTTGTCGTCATCCCCAAGCGTGACGCGGCGACCAACTGCTTCGTGGCCGACGATGTCGACGCGGCGTGGGACGAGATCGGCAAGTACCTCCTGCACGATGCAATGGCCTACTCGGAATGGAATCCCGACAACGCGGTGTCCGCCAACATCACCACCGCCAAGACCATCGACGAGCTGCGCAACACGTCGTCACATGTGATCCTCTCGGTCGACGAAGCGCGCCAGCGGGTCTCAGCAGGTGAAATGTTCAACATTTCGCCACTGTGCGGGGGGATACCGCCCGCGATCGCATGGCCTTATTTGAAGAGATTCGCCGGGCTGCACTAGTCGAAAGGACATGAGATGAACCGGGCCCGGGTGGCGCTACACGACAGGATCGCCTTCGCGAAGTGGGAGGGCTATCCGAAACCGATTGAGACGGCCAGTTCTGAGCAGTCCGTGACGGTCTTTACGCGGGCGCGGAGAAAGTGAGGCGCTGAACGGATCGGGCACATGACCCAAGGTCACGTGGCGCACATCGAAAGGTATTGAGCCGAAATGAACGATCAAACCGGTACTTCTGCAAGATCCGTTCACTTCGATCCCTTCTCGGATGAGTTCTTCAGCGATCCATTCGAGACTTACCGCCTGCTGCGCGATCGGGCGCCGGTCTATTACAGCACTCAGTACGACTTCTGGGCCCTTTCCCGCTATGAGGATGTGGCGAGCGCAATGCGTGATCACGAAAAGTATTCCTCCGCAAAGGGTGTGACCCTCGATCACTTCATCGATCCTGACGCGATGATCCCTGAAGGCGTGATCATCATGATGGACCCCCCACAGCACACCAGAATGCGGTCGCTGGTGAATAAGGTGTTCACCCCACGTGCGATCGCGAAGCTCGAACCGATGATCCGGAAGGTGATCGACACAATCGCGCAAACCATCGATGTGAGGTCGTTCGACATGGTCGAGGACTTCTCGGCGCTGTTCCCCGTCGAGATCATCACCACGATGTTGGGGGTGCCGCCGGACGGTCGCCAGCAGATCCGGCACTGGCTCGACGCACTGCTGGAACGCGAGCCCGGAAACGTCAGCACGACGCCGCACGGCCGCAACGCGGCGGTGACCATGTGGAGGTATTACTACGACCTTGTCGTCGAGAAACGCGCCAACCCGCAAGACGACATGATCTCGCGGCTCACCCAGGTCGAGGTCGAACGCGATGACGGCGCCATGACCCGCCTCGACGACATGGAGATTTCAGCCTTCGCGTCGTTACTCGGCGGTGCGGGCGCGGAGACGGTGACCAAGCTGGTCGCCAGCGCCGCAGTCGTGTTCGGGCGACACCAAGACCAATGGCAGGCACTTAGGCGAGACCGGAGCCTCATCCCCGCCGCGTTCGAAGAACTGCTGCGTTACGAGGGGCCATCGCAATACGACATCCGCTGGAGCAAAGTCGATGTCGAGCTTCACGGCACGGTGATACCCAAGCACAAGCCGGTGATGCTCATCAATGGTTCGGCCACCAGGGATGAGCGTGCTTTCGTCGATCCAGATCGCTTCGACATCAATCGCCGGCACTCCGGCCACAATCTGGGATTCGGCTACGGAATACATAGCTGTCTCGGCGCGGCACTGGCACGCATGGAGGGGCGCATTGCCATCGATGCCCTGTTGGACCTCATCCCCGAGTATGAGGTAGACGTCGCGGGCCTGCAACGAGTCAAGATGCCGAATGTCTTCGGCTGGGGCCGCGTGCCCGTGCGTGCGGTCGCGCAATGATCTGTCCTAACGATGAATTCGCATCTGTCACATAGGAGAATGAGCGATGGCGACTGAGGAATCCAGAAAGTATCGGGTTGTACACGTAGGCACGGGACTGACCGGCAAGGAGGCGCTCCGGGCGATCCTCGGTGATCCGGCGCTGGAACTTGTCGGAGTCAAAGTATCTACGCCCGAAAAAGCGGGAGTTGATGCGGGTCGCCTGTGCGGCGAACCGGAGGTCGGGATATCGGCAACCGACGATCTCGACGCGGTGCTGGCTCTGCAGCCCGACTGTGTCACATACTGTGCCACCGCCGTCCGGCGCGAGAATGACGCGATCGCCGACATCGTCACCTATCTCGACGCGGGGATCAACGTTGTGACGATCTCCACGATCCCGATGGTGTATCCGCCCGCAGCACCACCTGAGTGGCGCGCGGCCGTCGAAGCCGCAGCGGCAAAGGGAAATTCGACCTTCTACGCCACCGGCGCCGAGCCGGGCTTCATTAGTCTCAACATCCCTACCGCCCTGCTTGCCGGCGCCGGGACCGTCGATTCCTACCGGATGGACGAATACGCGATCGACCTGGACAAGTCCTATCCCGTCTGGGACGTCCTGCATGAATCCATGGGCTTCGGAAAGCCGAACGGGCATGTGCCCGCTCGAATCGCGTCGGGCAAGGTCAACCATGACTGGGAGACCGTGGTGCGCTACATCGCCGACATCCTCGGTCTGGAACTCGACGGAGTTGAACTGGATTGGGAAACACTGCTCGCACCAACGGATCTGGAAACCGCAATCGGCGTAATCCCGGAAGGGACGATTTGCGCGCACCGTTGGCAGCTCGCCGGCATCATCGACGGTCGGCCAGTGGTCGCGGTGCAGTATTTCGCAACGGTGAGTTCCACACCCTGGCCGCAGCGATGGCCGAGGCCGTCGAGGACGGCGGAGGGCGGCATGGTCATCCGGATCGAGGGCCGGCCCAGTATGTGCCTGGAGCTGTACTTCGGACAGTCACCGTCGGATCGGGTCAATCCGGGTGTGTCCGCGACAGCGCTGACAGCGGTCAACTCGGTACCCGAGGTCGTCGACGCGGCCCCTGGTGTGCTCACGAATCCCTTGGCAGGTCCGGCGATCGTGACCAGGCAATCGCGAACGCGCCCGGCCCAGTGAGCCGCTCGCGCGAATCAGCCAGCCGACGCCCGAGCGCGATGTGGTCGAAATTGCGCCGCAAATCCGGCGCAATCAGAACCTCGGTCGCGGGTTGCTTTGCGATGAAAAGCATCTCACCTTACCCACACCCGTGACCGAAGCAACGAAGGACGAGTTGGGCGAGCGTCTCGGTGCGCTCATCGGCGAACCGCTCAGCCGGTCAAGGCGCCAAACCTCACCCTACAATGCTGCCTTCACGCAGGAAGTTCACGGTGTACGCCTGATACGTCAGGCTGTCGCGATCGAGGCCGATGAGATCGAGGCAGGGGTGCCACTCCCGTGAATCGACGAACCAGTCCCAACGAGTGATCTGGCCCTCGTCATTGGTCCATACGTAATCCCATTCGTGAAGCTCGAGCACCGTCCCATCGGCCAACGTTCCCGCATAGGTGTCGCGCGCCGCAAACCCCCACTCGGCAGGCCGGCAGTCGAACGGGGTGACGATCCGAAAGTCGGGCATGTGCTTCCACCACATGCGAAATTCGCAGGTAAGCATGTCACCGTCGGGTGCGTAGTGTTGCATGGCTGCCAGAACCTCTTCGGAGGCAAGGTCGGCCATGACATGATCGGCGCCACCGTTGAACAGGGGGCACATCATTACGGCGTCCGGCGCGTAGACCCACTCGTCACCGTAAGTGATCTTCTTCGTCTCCGGGGCCCTAGCGTATGCCTCCCATTTCGAGTGGGCCAGCCTGTGGTGCAGGGCAACTCGATCAGAGGTCATGCTCTTTGGTTCCTGCGCACGGGCACATTGGACCACCCACAAACATTGGCCATCGCCACCCGCCGCAGTCCGCTGCGGTCGACTTCATAGTCAGGGAGGAGATCGAGCAGCGCCTCGAGCGCGATGCGGCTCTCCATCCTCGCCAGCGCTGCCCCCAGGCAACTGTGCACGCCATACCCGAACGCGAGGTTGAAGCCCATCCTGCGCTCCCGGTCGATGTCCAGCCGGTCGGGGTCGGGGAACATCCGTTCGTCGCGGGTCGCCGAGCCCGTGACGAGCAGGACTGCGCTGCCTGCGGGAATGGTGCTGCCGTGCAGAGTCACATCGCGGGTGGCGGTGCGTACCTGGTACTGCGAGGGCGCTTCATAGCGCAACAATTCTTCGATGGCGGCGGGCACCTTCCTGCGGTCCTTCTGCAACTTCTGCCACTGATCCGGAAAGTCGGCGAAGGCGACCATGGCGTTGCCGACGAGTTTCGTCACCGTCTCGGCGCCCGCTCCCCCAAGCATCGTCGCGAATCCCGTGATATCGACATCGGTGAGCTTCTCCACCTGCCCGTCCCGCTCGATCTCGGTCTCGATGAGCCGGCTGATCATGTCGTCACGCGGTTCGGCGCGGCGCTGCTGCACAAGATCGTAATAGTAAAGCCCGGTTTTCATCGAGGCTTCCCGGCCCGCGGCGGTGGTGGCGATCCCACCCGGGCGGCGTTCAAGAAGCAGATCCAGCCAAATGCGGATCTGGTCGCGATCCTGCTTGGGCACCCCGAGCATGGTGGTGATGACCTCATTCGGGAACAAGGCCGAGAAATCGGCCACCACGTCGAACGACGACGGATTGAGCGCGTCGACGCGTTCGTAAACCTTCTCGCGCACCATGTCTTCCAACGCCGCGATCGCGCGCGGCGTGAACACGTTGCTCACCAGCCTGCGCATCTTCTGGTGCTCGGGTGGATCCATCGAGATGATCACTTTGGGCAGTGGTATCGCGTCGTCGTGCGCCTGAACCATATCCAGCGTCGCACCCTTTGCCGACGAATAGGTTTCGTGGTCCTTGGTGGCGGGTGCCACGTCGTCGTAGCGGGTCAGTGCCCAGAAATCCCACTTCGGGTTGTAGTAGACCGGGGCACTGTCGCGCAGGCGCCGGTACGTGTCGTACGCCCCGTTGAAGAAGTCTTCAGAGAAGGGATCGAATTCGACGTGGCCTTCTGAAACCTGTTGTGGCGTAGAAGGAGTCACAGAATCGCTCCGGCCACTTTGTAGGCTTCGATGGTGTCCCAATCCAAACCTGCCTCCATCAACACCTCTTCGGTGTGTTGGCCGTGTTCGGGGGCTCCCGAAGGCACAACTGCTTGTTCGTCGAATTGGACGGGGTTGGTGGGCAATGCGAAGGGCGAACCGCTCATCGTGGTCGTGTTGGCGATATACCCATTGGCGGTCACCGCCGGGTCGTGGCACACCTCGGCCGGCGTCTGCACCACACCCCACGCACCGGAGAGGCCTGCGAGCGCTTCCCGCCAATCGGCCAGTGTGCGTTGGGCAAAGGCGTCGTCCATCAACGAGATGAGCTCCGCACGGTTGGCGAAACGCGTTGCCGCGTCGGCAAAGCGCGCATCGTCGATCAACTCGGGCAGGCCGATGGCACGCATTGCTTCCGCGTAGAACTTGTCCAGTTGCAGCATCATCAGCTGAACGTAGCGATCGTCTTTCGTCCGGTAGGTCCCGACCAGGGGGTTGGGCGCGTCGGCGTGGCGCCAGCTCGGAACCGCACCGCCACCATGAATCTGGCTGACCGCGATGTCGGGACTGATATTCCAGGCCGCAAGCCCGAGGAGGGAGACATCCACCACCGATCCTTGACCGGTGGTGGCCTTTCGGTACAGCGCGGCCGCGATACCGCCGGCGATCGTCATCCCTCCCAACAGGTCGCCGAAGGCGGGTCGTGATCGCACCAATTCCTCAGCGTCCTCGGTCAGCATGGTGGCGATCCCGCCGCGCGCCCAGTACGAGACGCCGTCATAACCGGGCTTGTCGGCGTCGGGCCCCTTCGGGCCATGGCCCGAGCCGCGTACGTAGACGATGTGGGGGTTAGCGGCCCTGATGTCATCGACGTCGATGCCCATCTTTTTGCGGCGGCTTGGTAGGTAGCTGGTGAGGAATACGTCGCAGGTCGCGGCCAGCTTGCGGATGACTTCCTGGCCGCCCGGAGTGCTGAGATCGACACCGATGGACTTCTTGCCCCGATTCGGTATTTCGATCATGTAGTTGACCGCGCCGCCGCCTTCGTCGACGATGCCCATCGTGACGAGGCCGCGTTGCGGATCACCTCCTGTGCGCGGCTCGACCTTGATGACCTCGGCGCCCCACTCCGCCAGCACGGCGCCGGCTGACGGTACGAAGGTCCACGCGGCCACCTCCAACACCCGTACACCGTTGAGTACTTTGTCGACGGAAATGACGGCCTCCATGGGTCGCGGTAGCACGGTGCGAGCGCACCAACAGTACGGCAACGGCGGTAATGCTCGTTTACATCTTCGAGAATGTCAGTTTCAAGAAGAATTGTAAACCGCGGCAGCGCCGGCGCCGCCAGCGCCCAAAACGGTTAAGGACGCGCCGACAGCCGTTCGGGCGCGCCCGGATCTCCTTCGGCCCAAAAAGCCCGCCACGTTGGCATCCGTTGGGGCATGGCCGCAGGCAACCGGACGTCGCTGGGCCAGCGCATGAAATCTGGGCCGGGTCGTTCCGTCACATCGACCGAATACCAGGGATGCTCTCGTCGTTTGACAAAGCACCATTGGCCGTGGCGCCGTTCGTAGACGTCGTCGTAACGCATCGTGATCACATACCAGCCGTCGCCGTCTTCGTGTTCCGCGCGGCAGTAAATCGCTCCCGTCGCGTGATCGGCGTCGACAAAGTCAAACTGGTGACCGCAGATCAGGTGGATGCTTCGGTAGAAACGCCGCAGCACACGGTCGTACCAACGCCTCAACGCATCCCGCCCACACCCCTCGGCTCCGGCGTCGACATCGTCGACGAAAAGCGCCACCAATGCGTCGAGATCGCGGGCATCGAGGGCCATCGCATACTTGCTGGGCAATTGACTGATCGCGAGGCTTGACTCCACTCGGTCCAACCGGTCATCGGCGGTCGAGCTCTTCAATCCCGGGACCATGGCGACATTGTAGGCGTAAGCCGCCGAATGAGAACTGATGTTCTCGTTTATCGGAAAGGCTACTATCCTGCGCTCATGCCCTTTCCGACGATCTTGCCGACGATCCCGGCACTGGTGAGGTTTTGTGCCGCGCGTTTCGGCGACAGGCAGTTCCTCATCGCGGACGGGCGAAGCTTGTCCTACGCCGATCTCGACCGGCGTTCGGCCGCACTGGCCGCGGCCCTGCTGGCGCAGGGCATCGGCAAGGGTGACCATGTCGGAATCCTGATGCCCAACGGCATCGACTGGGCCCTGGCGTGGTTTGCCACCACCCGCATCGGCGCGGTCGCCGTTCCACTCAACACGTTCTACAAGGCCTCCGAACTGGCATGGACCGCCCGACATGCGGACCTGAACGCCATCTTGGCGTGCTCACGGTTTCGCAATCACGACTTTTTGACCCGGCTGGAAGATGCGCTGCCGGGTCTCGCGGGTCAGGACCGGCCGGGCCGCATCATGGTGCGCAAGGCCCCGTTCCTGCGGACCGTTGCCGTGTGGGGACCGTCCGATCGGGCTTGGACAACGCGGATCAACGCCGGCGACGCGCTGCAGGCCGCCGACGCCGACTTCCTCGTCGATGTGGAATCGTGCGTGACTCCGGCCGACGAGGCGGTGATCATTTACACCTCAGGCAGCACCGGTGACCCGAAGGGTCCGGTGCACACCCAGGGAACGATAGTCCGCCACACCTACAACCTCACGTTCATGTACGGCGTCACCCAAGACGACGTGATGTTCACCGCCATGCCCTTCTTCTGGGTGGGAGGACTGATCACCGGATTGCTCGCGGTGATCCACCACGGCGCGACCCTGGTCACCCAGCCGGCGTTCGACGCCGGGGAGGCCTTGGAGCTGATGGAGCGCCACCGCGCGACGATCGCATTGGGTTGGCCCCAGCAAGGGAAAACACTGGCCCAGCATCCCGAATTCGCCTCACACGATCTCAGTTCGGTTAAGCGCACCAGCATGCCCGCCATGGTCTCGCCGCAGCGTCAGCCCAAGGGCTCGAGCGGCCTGGGAATGACAGAGCTGTGCGGCAATCACCTCGGCGTTGACCCGTATTTGCCGCAACCGCCGGATCGGTCCGAAACCGGCGGCCTGCCGATCGAAGGGTTACACCATCTGCTGGTCGACACCGACACGGGACAGCCGGCGCCCAATGGCACGCCCGGCGAAATATGGGTGCGCGGATACTCGTTGATGCAACGCTTGCACAAGTGCGAGCGCGAGGACGTGTTCACGCCCGACGGCTACTACCGAACGGGCGACTGCGGCATCGAGTACGACGACGGCTGGATCCGGTTCACCGGACGGTTGGGCGATCTGATCAAGACCGGTGGTGGCACAAACGTCACCCCCAGCGAAGTTGAATTGGCACTAGCCGACTGCGACGGCGTGCTCGAGGCATACGTGGTCGGCGCCGAGAGCACTGAGCACGGAACGGTGGTCGCAGCGGCGGTGGTGCCCCGCGGTGAATCGGCGCTCGACGCCGAGTCTTTGCGGGCGCAGCTGCGCGATCGGCTGTCGGCGTACAAGGTCCCCAAGCACATCTGGGTCACCGCCAAGCGAGAACTTCCGTTCACCGCGACCGGTAAAGTCAAGAAGTCGGAGCTGGCGCAGCGACTCAGCGAACAGTTGCGCTCGACTACGGGCTGACCGGTTGCCCGTCGGGCATATTCGTGGTCATCAGGGTCAAGGGGATGCCGAATAACGGCTCCAATTTGACTTCGCTGAGTTCGAATCCGTCGCCTTCGTGCCGCTGCCGGAAGTCGGACTTCACGCCGTACCTTGCGGCGATGTCCTCGCCCGCAGCACAATCCGCCGTGCGTACGATGACGGAGAACAGACCGTCGCCGTTGCGCGCGAGGAAGTCCGCCGCGGTACCGGCATCCGTTGGTGCCGTGGCGGTCGGGGCGATGAGCTCGAACCCGCGGTCCCAGTCGAGGCGAACCTGCAGACCAAGGTGCTCTAACTCGAAAGCCTGGAACTGAAAGCCCAAAGCGCTCAGGTAATCGGCAGCGCGGTCGAGGCGCTCAAGGGCGACGGCGAACACAACGTGGTGCAACTGCGGCAGCTGGGGTGACATGCCAAAGACTCTACGAGCGAATAAAGAGAGATTTCAATTTCCGGAAATATCGATTCTCGTTGCGGTAGATTCGCGGCTGCACACCCACACGTCCTGGCGGAGAGGCGCTTTGTGGCACTCGAGCAGTTCAACCTAGAGGGTCAGGTCGCAATTGTCACCGGCGCCGGGCGCGGCGTCGGCGAGGGTATCGCCAAGGTCCTTGCGGAAGCGGGCGCCACGGTGGTCGGTACGGCGCGTACGACGTCCGAGGTGGAGCGGACGATCACGGACATCGAAGAATCGGGCGGCAGAGGACTCGCAATCACCGCCGACGCGCTACAACGCTCCGACAGCGAGCGCGTGGTCCAGACCGCGATCGACAAGTTCGGCCGCATCGACATCCTGGTCAACAACGTCGGTTTCGCAACTTACGGCCCATTTCTGGGCCTGACCGACGACAACCTCCGGCAGACCTTCGATTATTGCGTCACTTCCGCTTTCATCATGAGCCAGTTGGTCGTGCCGCACATGCTGGCGGTGGGCCGGGGCTCGATCGTGAACATCTCGTCAGGAGCGGGCCGATTCGGGATCCGGGGATTACTGCCCTATTCCGTGGCCAAGGGTGGACTCGAAGCCCTGACCCGCGCCATGGCCCAGGAGCTCGCCCCCAAGGTCCGCGTCAATGCGATCGCCCTGGGCGCATTCATGACGACTGGGCTGCAGTCCAGCTTCGACCTGATGCCCGGCTCCGAAGAGAAGCTGAAGGAGCTGACGCCGCTGCATCGTATCGGTGACGTCGCGGACCTCGGCCGGCTGACGTTGTACCTGTGCACCCGCGATTGCTACGCGACGAACTCGACCTTCATTGTCGACGGCGGCCTCCAGGGGCCGAATTCCTCTCTGCCCATCCCCGATCTGTAGCCAGAGGCACCCGACAAAGGAGTAACCAGCATGGCAGAGAAGGTTTTACGCGTCGCCGTAATATCGACGGGCGGGGTCGGAAGCATCGCGTTGCGGGCCATCCACCGACGTGCACACCTCGATCTGGTCGGTGTATGGGTGCACAGCCCCGAAAAGACGGGTCGCGATGCCGGCGACGTTGTCGGGCTGGGCCCTATCGGTGTGACGACCACCGCCGATCTGGACGACATCATCAAGCTCAAGCCCGACTGCGTCGTCTACGCGGCCGCGAGCGAAGAAATGGATGCGGCCGCGGTTCGCGACTATGTCCGATTTCTGAAAGCCGGCATCAATGTGGTCACCACCAACACACCGGGAATGATGTTTCCGGACAGATGGATCCCCGACCTGGCCGACCAGGTGCGTGGTGCGGCGCTGGCCGGTGGAGCCACGATATACACCTCGGGTATCGAACCGGGGTTCGCGGGCGATCAGTTCGCGGTGTTGCTGTCGACCTTATCCAACACCATCCGCACCGTCCGGGCACAAGAGATCTTCGACTACTCGGCCTATCCCAACGAGTACCTGATGTTCGACGCCATGGGCTTCGGCCGCCCGCTCGACTTCACGCCGCTGCTCGAGCTGGAAGGTGCACAACAGTTTGCCTGGGGACCACCGATCGGTCTGGTGGCGCGCGCATTAGGGGTTGAGCTCGACGAGGTCACCGAGAGCTACGAGCGCGTGATCACCCCGCGTGATCTGCACGTGGCATGTGGATTGATCCCGGCAGGCACGTGTGGCGCGGTGCGGGCCGAGACCACTGGAATCGTCAACGGCCAACCTGTGATCACCATCGAACACATCAACCGCATGGCGCCCGATCTGGCACCCGAGTGGGCGTCGGCACCGCACGGCACCTACCGCATCGTCATCGAGGGCGAGCCCCACATCCACTGCGATCTTCGGTTCGGTACCGAACCGACCGCTCAGTCAGCGAACGACGATGCGATGGAGGCGACGGCGATGCGGGTGGTCAACGCCATCCCTTACGTCATCGATGCGGCACCGGGCATCGCGACGTCGTTGGACCTGCCGATCACCGCGCCGCGCAACGCGGTGGATGTGAGCTAAACGGTGAACATCGGGCCGCGGGGAGCGCCCCTTACCTCGTTGCCGCCGTCGATCGCAAAGCTCTGCCCCGTCATCCAACTCGACTCAGGTCCTGCCAGGTAACGGACGCCCGGGGCGATATCGTCAGACACCCCGAGGCGGCCCAACGGGACGCGTTCGAGGAAGCTGCTGGTCAGCTCTTCCAGGTGGATGTAGCCCTGGGTGGTGGCCGCCTCGGTCAGGCCCGGCCGGACGGCGTTGACACGAATTCCCTTGGGTCCCAATTCCGATGCAGCGACCCGGATCATCATCTCGAGTGCGGCCTTGCCCGCCGAGTAGTGCCCCAGACCCTCCATCGGGATCTTCGACGACGTCGAGGAGATGAACACGATCGACCCACCGTTCGTCATCAGCGGTGCCGAGTAGCGCAGCGCCAAAAAGTTCGACCGCAGATTGCCCATCACGAAGTTGGTGAAGGTCTCGAGATCGAGCCCAGTCAGTGGTCCGGTGCCGCCGGTGGCCACAGTGCCCACGATGATGTCCAGCCGGCCTTTGACGTCGTAGGCCGCCTGCGCGGCGCTCGCGACGGTGGCTTCGTCTTCCGGATCGCCCTGCTGTAGCACAATTTCGGCCTGCGGAACGACGGCGAGGATGCCGTCTCGTGTCGCGTCAAGGCGCTTGGTCGATCTGCCGAGGAGATACAGCGCGGCGCCATCCGCGGCTAGGAGTCGGGCACTCGCTTGCGCGATCCCCGCCGATGCACCCAGGATGAACGCGGTCTGACCATCGAGTACTCCCATGCGACCTTTCCCTCTTCGTCCAGCCCGTAGCGCGAGCAGGCGACTAAGGCGCCGACATTACCACCCCAGAACAGTCGTTCTCAGAAAACGATAGATATTGTTCTCAGTGGCCAGGCGTGGTGTAGCGTACCGGTGTGGCCAGCATGACCGGCAAGGTTGTACTTATCACCGGTGCCGCCCGCGGTCAGGGCCGAGCGCACGCCGCGAGGTTGAGCGCCGACGGCGCCGACACCATCCTCGTCGACATCGCCGGCCCGCTGCCGCCAAGCGTCCCCTACGACTCGGCCACTCCCGAGGATCTGGCGCAAACTGCCGACCTTGTGGTGGCAAACGACAGGCGCGCCGTCACGGCGATAGTCGACACCCGTGACCATGACGCCCTCTGCGCCGCCGTCGACAAGGCTGTTGCCGAACTCGGCAGACTCGACGTGATCGTCGCCAATGCCGGCATATGTTGTCCGGCTCCCTGGGACCGGGTCTCCCCCAGCGATTTTCAGGACACCATCAACATCAACCTGGTCGGGACCTGGAACACGGTCATGGCCGGCGCGAAGCACATCATCGCCGGTGGACGTGGCGGATCGATCATTCTGATCGGATCGGTGGCGGGGGTAAAGATGGAGCCCTTCATGGTGGCCTATACGGCGAGCAAACACGGCGTCACAGGGCTCGCCAAATCCTTCGCCGTCGAACTCGGCCGCTACGACATCCGGGTGAACAGCCTCCATCCCGGATCGGTCGCGACACCCATGGGTAGCGGGCGGATGATCGAAGCGATGCAGGAGGCGGCGGAGTCCTATTCGCATCCTCAGTACGGCTTCAGCAAGCAACTCATCCCCAACGCGGTGACGATGCCGGAGGATGTCGCCAACGCCGTTGCGTGGCTGGCCTCAGACGAGTCGAGGTTCGTCACGGCCGCGGCGATTTCCGTCGATGTCGGCGTCGCTCAGGCTTAGCAGGACGGCGCTCAGTTCGGCCGGTCGGGCGAAAAACGGCGAGTGTCCGCCGTCTAACTCAATGACCCGGGCGCCGATGCGGCCGGCCGCATTGCGCCGGGCCCAGGACTCTCCCACCGCGCGGTCGTCGCGCATGAGCACGTAGGTCGAGGGCGTGTCGGGCCAGCGGTCGATCGGGCATCGTTCGGTGAACACGGTGAAGGATTGGTGTCGCAGTTCTTCGAAAGCCCGGCGCGCCAGGGATTCCGGGCAATCATGGTAAAACCCATCCCGCACCGACTCCCAGCCGAGACCGAACGGTCCGGAACCGTGTTCTGTCGGCTCCGGAAAGGCGATCGCATCGGGATTGGCGGCCAGATGGTCGGCGAACGACTGTCCGGGCACGGGCAGGAGGCCGCCGACGAAGACCAGACGTCGCACCGGGTGCAGCGTGGCGACGACGGGCGCACACAGGCCGGAGAGTGAGTGCGCCACAACGACGACATCCTCGACGAATTGGGCGGACGCGCACCCGACCCGGGCCCCCTCGATCGCATCGATCGCCACGCGCGCCCATTCCAGCGCACCCGCCGAGTCGGTGTCGACCGGCAAATCCGGCGCCACCACACGATGACCTCGCCGCGCGAGTTCCACGGCAACCGAGTCCCAGCACGAGCCGTAGTGCAGCCCCCCGTGCAGCAGGGCGAACAGCGTCATCGTTGAATCCGCGAGAGCCGCGTGACGATCTCGGGCCCGGCCAGGGGCATATCCGCGATTGCGTCGTCTTCGCGACGGACCGCTGTCGCGCAGTGGGACACACAATCGGGTTTCAGCGCAATGACTTCCGCGATGACGTTCGTCGCCACCACGCCAACATCTCCCAGTCCGCCGAGGCGGCCCGCGTCAGTTCCGACTTTGCTCGGCGTTGAGACATGTACCCCGATGAGATCCAGTGCAGGGTCCAAGATCGTGGCCCGCAGCGCCTCTGTGCCCGTGGGGCCCGTGCCGATGTGGACGACACGGTAGCGACCGACGGCATGATCAGTCATCCCCGCTCCCTTCGGACGTCTGAGGTGGCTCACTTGTAGAAAGGCCCCGGTTTGCCCGCCTTCTCCAGATGCCCGTATGGGTCATAGACCTTGATATTCGGATACGGGTTCTGCTCGTACGCAGGCTTGGACAGTCCCGCGGTCCGCAGCCCCGCCAGTATCACCAGCGGTACGGCGAAGGATACGAGGCCCACCGAGGCCGACACGAGGAGCCGTCGCGTCAGCGTCAGCTTGTCGCGGCCGGGTGGTGCCGGCAGCCGCCGGGCGATCCGGTTGATGAGCACCAGCTCGCCTGCCTGGTCCCGGACGCACATCACGGCGACCATCGCGAAGATGAACGAGTCATACACCGCCATGATGAGCGGGAAATGAATATGGCCGATCTGCAACGTCGGCCCGACCGCCTCGGTGTAGTAGAAGATGCCGAACCTCATCCAGGTGAACTGGACGACTCCGTTGAGAGGTAGGGCGATGACGAACGAGCCGACAAAGACCGCGGCAAGCCGATGGCGCGCCAGCCAACTCGTGGGCCGAATCAGGGGTTCGAGGAATCGATTGTGCAGCTGCAGAATCCCCAGGCCGGTCAGCAGGTAGTACGCGGCATAACCCCCGAGGAACGACAGCGCGGGTTCGAGGTTCGGCGAGATGTTCACGTACGGCCATGACAGCGGGAAGTGCAACATCCGGGGGTCGAAGATCGCGAACGTCGCCCAGTTGGCCAGCGGGTCCAGGGCGCCGGTGATCAGCCCCGCGAACGCGATCACCACCGTCCAATGCACGTCGTGTTGCCTCACCGAGAGCCACACCAGCGTGGCGATCAGCCCGATGGCCATCGGGACGGAGCTCAGGGCGACCACCAGCGGCCAGTCGTCGAACCCGAGGAACGGCGGATACGGTGCCGGCCCCGGGTGTGGGTTGGTGCTGCGCGGATCCCCGTGCGTACCCGATTGCATCGTCGCGACGGTCACGATCGCGAATACCACGTACCCGGCTATGAACAACGCCCATCCCGCGCGGGACAGCGGCGAAGAAACGCCGACCCGAACGGGCCGAGAGGACCCGGAATCGGGGCTGGTGTCCACGACGTCCGTCATGCCAAACCCCGACGTTCCTTTCAACTTCTACAGCCCGGCCTCATGAGAATATGCGTTATCGACAGCGACAAAAAGACTTCGGGACGAGTTGATCCAACTTCAGCCCGCCGCCTCGGCGGGTGTTGCGCTGTTGCCCTTGATGACGGGCATGTTCGTCCACGCGCCACGGTCGTCGCGATACCACCCCGCGGCGGCCAACGCACCGCCGTCGGCGTGCACCACAGTCCCCGACACCCATGCCGCCAGCGGGCTCGCGAGAAACAAGATGCAGCCCGCGATGTCCTGCGGGGTTCCGAAGCGGCCCAGCGGAATCCAGCGCGGAATATTGTGCCGCTGTGATTGGTGGATCATGCGGTCCAGCGGGACCTGGGCGCTATCCGTGGTTTCCGGCGCCACGGCATTCACCCGGATGCCCTCCGGGCCTAGCTCGAGGGCGAGGCTCATGGTAAAGCCGGTCACCGCCGCCTTGAAGGCTCCGTATACCGCGAAGTGCGGTATACCCCGGAAGCCCTCGATCGACGAGACGTTCGTGATGCTCGCGCCGCCGGCGGCGGCACGCAGCAGCGGCAGCATGGCCCGGCTGACCAGAAAGATGTGCTTGAGGTTCATCCGATATATGTCGTCGATCTGCTCGTCGGTGAGCCGCTCGAAAGGTGTCGGCCGCGTCATGAAGTGACCGACGTTGTTCACCAGCGCGTCGAGGCGCCCGTAGCGGCTGCCGATGGCATCGGCGAGCGCCGACACGTCGGCCGCTACGGTCGCATCGCCGGTGACCACGAGCCCCCGATCGCCGAGTTCGCTGCGCAGGTCCTGCGACCGCACCTCGTCGACCTCGAGTACGACGACCGACGCACCCAGGCCGGCAAAGGCCGTCGCGGTGGCGCGCCCGATGCCCGCGCCACCGCCGGTGACGAGCACCACCTTGTCGTTGAAGTCGATCATTCCGCCTCCTGTTTTGCGCCGCCGAGGCACAAATGATCCGGCCGCGACGAGAATCCTGATTCTCGCATGCGAGAATAGCGGCTAACCTTCAGTTACGGATTCGGCCAGAGGAAAGCGGGCTATGAGCGACCGGCACTCCAACATCGCGGGGACGCGGATGCTGATCATCGGGGCGTCCTCCGGCATTGGACAGGCGCTGGCGATCGCCGCCCACTCCCGGGGGGCTCACGTCGCGCTCGCCGCACGGCGGGTGGAGCTGCTGTCGGACCTGGCCGATCGGCTGCACGGATCGGCCCATGAATTGGACGTTTCGGACCCGCGGGCCGTGGAGGCCGTCGTCGCCGAGGTCGCCGCGAACCTGGGCAAGCTCGACGCGGTGGTGTTCACCAGCGCCGTGGTGCCCTTCGTGCTGATCGAAGACACCGATGTGGAGACCTGGCTGCATTCCTACGCAGTCAATGCCGTCGGTGCCTCCCACGTGCTTCGGGCGGCCCTCCCCCACTTGACCGATGACGCCACGGTCGTCGTCGCGTCCAGCCATGATGTAGGCCGCCCCCGCGTCGGCGTGGCCGCCTACCACGCCAGCAAGGCCGCGCTCGACGAGATCTTGCGATCCTGGCGGGCCGAGCATCCCGAACTGGCCGTGATCCGGGTTAGCGTTGGCCCGACCTGTGACACCGAGATCCTGCGCGGCGCCGACCGCGATTTGCTGGCCGATCTATACCGGGCCTGGGCGCGGGCCGGCCAGATTCCCGACGAGATGTCCACGGTGAACGACGTCGCCAACGCGATGCTGTCCCTGATCGCAATTTCACGCGCAAACCCCACCGTCGTCAGCGAGATCGTGCATCTTGCGCCGCGGATCACCAAGACTCGGTGACACTACGAACCGCGAAGGGTGGATGACTGAATGGATCTTGGTTTCGAGGGCGCAACGGCGGTCGTGACCGGCGGCAGCAAGGGGATGGGGCTGGCGATCGCCGAGAGTCTCGGGGCGGAAGGCGCCTCCGTGGCTATCATGGCGCGCGGTCGGACGGCGCTGGACTCGGCCGCGAGGCGAATCCGCGCCGCGGGGGCACCCGAAGTACTCACCATCAGCGTCGACATGTCCGATGCCGATTCCATCGCGTCGGGCTTTGCCTGCATTGGTCATGCGTGGGACACCCTGAACGTCCTGGTGCACACCGTGGGTCCGAACGCGGGCGCGTTCGACGACCTGGACGACGACGACTGGCGCGCTGCATTCGATCTCGGCACCCTGTCCGCGGTGCGATCCGTGCGGGCCGCGCTGCCGATGCTGCGACCAGCCGAGTGGGCCCGAATCGTCACCCTCTCCGCGCACTCCATCCAACGACAGAGCTTGCGGCTGGTCGCCTACACGGCAGCGAAGTCGGCGCTGTCCAGCTTCACCAAGAACTTGTCGAAAAGCCTTGGAGCCGAAGGAATTCTTGTGAACTGCGTCTGTCCGGGAACCATTGTGACGGCGAGCTTTACCGAGGTCCTGCGGGATGCGCTTGCCGCGGATGGGCTCGACTCGTCGGATCCGAAGGACGTGATGAGGTGGGTCGAGAAGACCTACGGCCATCCGTGCGATATCGGTCGCGCCGGGCTACCCGAGGAGATCGCCTCCATCACCACATATCTGGCGTCGCGACGCAACGGCTATGTGACGGGTGCGACCGTCAACGTCGACGGCGGATCGGACTTCATCTGACCCTCCTCGCCCATCCATCCGGCTCTGAATGGAGTTGAGACATTGACCGCAAGTTCCCGGCGTCTTCGAGTCATCCAGTGGGCAACCGGTGCCGTGGGGACCGAGATGATCAAGACCATCCTCGACTACCGGGCCGACCTCCAGCTGGTCGGAGCGCGGGTCTACTCCGATTCAAAGAACGGCATCGACGTCGGGACGCTGGTGGGCCGGAACCCAGTCGGCGTCAACGCAACCACCGATGTCGCGGACATTCTCGCGATGGAGGCCGACCTCGTGCTCTACGCGCCGTCGTTCACCAGTCTCGACGACGTGTGCGCGCTACTGGAGAGCGGCAAGAACGTTGCGACCGTCTCGTTCCTTTTCCACCCCCAGCGCATCGGCGATGCGGACCGTCGACGGCTGCTGGCGGCCTGCCGCAAGGGCAACAGCACGATCCACGCGAGCGGCCTCAACCCGGGCAACCTATCTGGTGTGTTGCCGCTCGCGCTGTCGGGTATGAGTCGCTCGATTGAGAGGTTCAGTCTGCAGGAGCGCGCGGACTGGTCGCTCTGGGAGAGCACCGAAATAACCTTCGACGGAATGTGGTTCGGACGACCGACCGAGGACATCACCCCGACGGCCAACGAGTTCCTGACATTCAACTCCGCCCTGTTCACCCAGCAGACCTGGTTCATCGCCGACACGTTGAACGCTGCCATTGACGATGTCACGGTCACTGTTGACGCAGTGCCCGCCACCAAGGACTTCGAGATCTTCGACCACCGGGTTCGCGCCGGCACGACAGCCGGTCAGCGGTGGAACTTCGTGGGGAATCGTCGCGGCGAGCCGATCATCGAATTCGAGACACTATGGACGGTCGGCGGCGAGTATCCGGAGCACTGGCCCACACCGGATGACGGCTGGACCCTCACGCTCGAAGGCGACCCGTCCATGCGCGTGCACTTCTTCTGCCTGGCCAGCTACTCGCGGCCGGCGTCGGTCGCCGAACACGTCCGAGCGGGTCTTGTCGCGGTTGCGCTACAGGTCGTCAACGCCATACCGGCGATATGTGCCGCCCCCGCGGGTTTCGCCACCATGGCGGACCTGCCGCTGATACGCAGTTACACCGGTTTCGGTGACGGGCCCATAGTCATCAAGGATTGACATCGGGCTGGCCCGGCGCAGCCGCACACCAAAGATCATTGCGCCAAGGCATCGGTTCGGTCAGGAATTCGGCTGCGACTCAGAAGGAGCCGCCGCGAAAACATACTCCATTTCATCGAAGATACTGCCGGGCACCAAGATATCTGATGGGTCGAGGATACGGTCGAGATTGGCCGCCACGTCCTCGGCGTCGAAGGCACCATCGGCGGCGAACCAGCCACGGGTCACACCGATCTGCAACGCGGCCACCCGTCCACGGAAAGCGCTCAGGACCTTTTGTGTCAGGGTGCAGCTCTCACTGGCCAGGTAGGCAACGACCGGTGCCACTTGATCGAGCCGCAGCGTCTGCAGGAAGGCCCGAGCATCGGCCGTGCGGCCGGCCTCCCCCATCAGTGCCATGGCCATTCGCGTGTCGCCCATCGGCATGATGGCGTTGGCGTGTATGCCGTGCGCCGCGCCCTCGAGCGCCGCGACGTTCATCAACCCGAGCATCCCCGTCTTGGCCGTGGCGTATCCGGTCAAGCCCGGCTGCCCGAAAACCCCCGCTGCGGAGGAAACGAACACCAGTCGGCCGTATCCGGCGTCCCGCATCACCGCGAAACCCGGTCGGATGACGTGAAATGCGGCCAACACGTGGTGCCGCAGCAGCGCCTCGAAGCGTTCGGTCGGCCAGTCCGGCAACGCGTCGTCGTGGATGATGCCGGCGTTGGCGACGATCGCGTCCAATCGTCCGAATTCGCTGACGGCCAGGTCGACGGCGTCCTGCCCCCCTTGTTCGGCGCTGGCGTCCGAGGCGCACGCCACCGCCCGTCCCCCCGCGGCGCAGATCGCGGCGGCGACGTCATTAGCCGGTTTCGGGTCGCTTCCACTTCCGTCGGTTTCGGCGCCGTTGTCGTGGACCACCAAGGCGGCTCCGCGACGGGCCATTTCATGGCAATACGCCTCGCCGAGGCCGCGGGCACCGCCGGTCACCAGGACGACTCGATCGGTGAACGAGACCAATTTCAGCCTTCCGCACGCAGCGACGCGGCGGACGCGGCACCGCGCTCGGTCCAGTGGGCGACGAACGGGGTGATCGTCGAAAGGTCGTAGAGCCCAGGCTCGGCCGCGACCACGGCCGGGATGGCGTTGACGGCGTGCATGGCGGTGGCCAGGCAACCTTGCTCGGCGTGATCCTCCTCATGCGAGCCGATCACGAGATGAAGACTCATGTTGGGCTTGCCCTCGAAGACCACCTGATAGCCGATCTCCGTCGGCCATTCGGGCGCCAGGTCGTCGGCCATCCTGGTGAGATGCTCCACGGCGAGGGTGGTGTCACCGCAGTCGACCTCGACGCCGAAGCGCATCGCCCCGACCGTGCCCGCGGGGATCTCTCCAGCCGCCACCGTCAGGGGTCGCGGTGTTGTGGCGACTTCGCGGAACCCCTCGACGGACCGAATCTCGAGCCCGAGGGCCTGCGCCAGGATTGTCGCGCTGCCGATCCACGCGCTTGCCGCGTAGTCGGTGTTCGTCAGCAGCGGGGTGGTGTCGTCCGGCGCATGCCCGAAGCCCATCGCGTTGAAGATCAGGTCGTGGCTGGCGTAGGTCGAGTAGTTCAGCACCTCCCGTACGTTGATCCGGTCGGTGCGCTCGGTGAGGCGGGACAGAATGGGCACCAGCGACTCGCCGACGAAGCCCGGGTAGAGGCCGAGCCCAAGGAATGACGAATCGCCCGCACGACAGGCCTTCTCGATTGCGTCGGCCAGCGATTCGTGCAGCGAGCGGGGATGCACGAACCGGCTACCGGTGGCCACCACGTTCTTGCCCGACGCCAAAAGATCGCAGACGTCGGCGAAGCAGCCGGGCGTGTCGGTTTCCACCTTGCCCATGTAGAGCACCACATCGGCATCGGTGCCGATCACGGCATCCCGATCGGCGCAAGCGAGCACCCCCGTTTCGGAGGCCCCGCACAGGGCGCCCGCATCGACGCCGGCTTTCGCCGGGTCGTAGACGCGCACCGCGACGAGTTCCAGGTCGGGGCGGCCCAGGACATGGCGCAGCGCCATCATTCCGGTCACCCCGGTCGCCCATTGGATCACGCGAGTCATGTCAGTCGGGTCCGTTCAATCCCAGACCACGTCGAGACGGGGCGGTGAACGGAACATCGTGCCGCTCACATAGGGGGGCGGGGCGTCGGGGTCGAGCCGCAGCCCCGGCAATTCGTCGAAGAGCGCGTTGAAGAACTTGGTGCTCTCCAACCGGGCCAGATGCATCCCCAGGCACAAGTGCGCACCGTGGCCAAACCCGATGTGCGGCTTGCGTTCCCGGAAGATATTGAAGGTTTCGGGGTCCGGCCAGCGCGTCTCGTCGTGATTGGCGCTGCCCAGGTTCACCATCATCGTCGATCCCCTCGGGATGTCGAGCCCGAAGAACTCGGTGTCAGTAGTGACCTCCCGGATGAAATTCAGCAGCGGCGTCTCCCACCGGATGCCCTCCTCGATCGCCTGGGGCAACAGGGTGCGGTCGGCGCGAACCGCGTCGAGTTGGTCGGTGTGGGTCAACAGGGCCAGCGCGAGGCTCGCTGTCGATCGCGACGTGGTCTCCGCTCCGGCGGGCAGGAGATTGCGCATGAATCCGTAGATTTGCTCGTCCGACATTTTGACGCCGTCGATCTCGGCCCGCGACAGGATCGTCACCATGTCGTCCTTCGGCGACTTGCGCCGGTCGGCCAGCACGCCGATGAAGTACTCCTTCATCTCCGCCGACGCCTTCATGGCGGTCTCCATGTCGGCGCGAAAGCCCAGCAGGTCGATGGCCAGCCGGTGAAACTCCCCGATGTCGGACTCGGGCAACCCGAGAAGGGCCGCGATGATCCGGACCGGGATCGGCATGAACACCGCGGCCACCAGATCGGCACGCTTGTCGTCGCGGATCCTCGCGATCGTCCGATCGACCAGCGGCCCGACGAGTTCGGTGTCCCAGCGTTTCATCGAGGACTTCGCGAAGGCGAATTCGTGCAACCTGCGGTATGTCGCGTGCTCGGGTTCCTGCATCTCCAGAATCGTCGGACCCTGCAACGGGCGCACCATATCCTCGTAGATGCGGGTGCTGAACGTGACGTTGTCGGTGAACACGGCCTTGACGGCGTCGAACGAGTACGCCGTGAACGTCTGCTTGCCGCCGGGTCCGTCACACGGAACGCCCATCTCCGGCCAGCCCGGGTGAACGGGCGCCTTTTGCCGCAATTCGCGCAGCAGCGGGTACGGGGTCGCGTCGCCGTCGGCGCCCATCCCGGCGTTGAACTTCTCCTGCGCCTCGCGGATGCGCTGCTCGATGTCGTCGTCAACCTTCGGCTCCGCCACGTGCCACCTCATAAGCCCGTCAACCTACATATTGTCGGTTGCAAACCTACATGATGTAGGTTGAATGAACCAGAAGGCTTACATCGCGAAACCGCAACCTGGAGCGTTCGATTGGTTATTCGAGTCGTGCAGTGGGCGACCGGCGCTGTGGGCCGGGCCGCGCTCCGAGAGCTTATCGAGAATCCCCGTTATCAACTGGTGGGGGTCCTGGTCTACGACCCGGCGAAGACAGGGCTCGATGCGGGCGCGCTGTGTGGTCTCCCGCCGACGACCGGCGTGATCGCGACGGCGGACAAGGACGCGATCGTCGCGCTGGGCGCCGACGTCGTCGTGCACACGGCCAGCAAGGCACACGTCATCGAAACGAACGCCGAGGACATCTGCCGCCTACTCGCGGCGGGGAGCACCGTCATCACTACGACGTCGTATAACCATTTGCCGACCTACGGGGCGGAAACCGAGTCCGCGTTCGTCGAGGCGTGCCGACAAGGTGAGTCGCGTTTCCATGCTGCCGGCGAGAACCCCGGGTTCATGTTCGAGCGACTGGTCGCCACGGTGACGGGGCTGAGCAAGACTATCGACCGGATCGACCTCTATGAGGCCACTGACGTTTCGGCCGTGGACAGCCGGCCGATGCTGGTCGACCTCATGGGCATGGGGAGACCGCCGGAAGACGTCAGTATCGATTCCCCGATCATCAAGAAGCTCGATATGGCGTACCGCCAAGCGCTCAACGCCACGGCCGACGTCCTCGGGATCACCCTGTCGCACATCGACGTGGCGGTCGACGCCACCACCCTGCCGCACGACATCGAGGTACCCGCCGGCACTATCGAGGCGGGAACGGTTGTCGGGCAGAGGTTTTCCTGGGTCGGGCACTGGTCGGGCCGTCCGCTGCTGGCCATTCACGAGGAGTGGGTCCTCACCCGCGACCTCCCCCAGTGGGGCATGGCGCCGCTGGCGCCCGGCGAGAAGGCGCCCCTCATCCGCGCGGTCATCAAAGGCGAGCCGAGCTTCGAACTCCAGCTCGACGTGGGATTCGACGGCTCGGCGCAACCCGGTCAGCACGCCATGCCGGGCCACCTGATGATCGCGATGGGCGCGGTTCGCGCGATTCCGTATGTGCTTGCCCAACCGCCCGGCATCGTGACCGCGCCGGTATTCGGCGCGATCCAACTAGCGTGAGGCGCGCGCGACCGCCCGGGCAATGTGGTCGCTGGGCGCCGCGTGGAAGACATGCGCACTGCCGTCCGGCAGCACCCTGCGGGCAATGAGATAGTCCGATCCCATCCAGCCCTGCCGGATGAACCGGCCGAACCGCAGGAACGTTCCGGGAGCGCCGCTGGCCGACGGGATCAGCTTGACCTGCTCGATCCCGTTCTTCACTCCCTCCCCGGTGAGCGGGCGTGCCGCCGCGAGGCCGCGCACGATCACGGTCGCCGCGTCGTGCGACAGCCCGGGCATGGAGTGCGCGGGCCGACGACCGTATCTGGCTTCAAAGCGGTCCAGGAAGGCCTGACCGACGGTGTTGCGCTCGTCGTAGCTGTCCAGGCCGATCCAGCCGGACAACTGCTGCCTCCATTCCGCGTTGATGTGCGCCATTTCAAAGGCCGTCGTCGTGTACCGCGGGGGATCCCAGCCGGCGGCCAGCAGCGCGTCCGTGAACCCCCACAGGCCATGCCCGAACCCGACGTGCACCAACGCGTCGGGCTCCGACGCACTCAGCGCGGCGACCGCGTTGGCCTTGTCGGCCTCCACCTGCGGAATTGCCACGGTCGCAACGACCTTCAAGCCGGCGGCGTCGTAGGCTCGTTCGGCGAAGGCGAGGTATTCCTTTCCGATCAGTGACGACTCATAGGCGATCGCGATCCTCGACCGCCCGTCCCCGATCATCACCGCCGCCAGCATCACCGGCTCCTCGGCCATCGAGCCGTTGTTCAGCGCAAAGCACCACTCTCCGAGCGCACCCTCGGACCCCGACAGGGTGACGATCGGAACGCGAGCCGTGGCCTCGACACGGGAGCGCAGCGGCACCACGTTGTCCGATACCCACGGCCCGTAGATGGCCAGACATCCCTCCGCGACCAGCTCGTCGAAGGCGCGTTCGACCGCGAGGTAGGTGCCGTTCGGCAAGCCCACCACGTTTCGGGTGACGAGTTCGATCGGCCGGTCGATCAGCCCGGAGGACACCGCTTCATCCATCACCAGCCGCAGGGCGTCGATGCTGTCGTTGTCCGTGTCGCCGGAAGTCGGATAGTCATTGAGCAAGCCGACTTTCAGGGGAGCGACCGAACCGTACGCGCGAACGCCGTCGTCTGCCATAGCGGCAACATACCGGATGAAGGTTGTGTAATCGCCACCGTACGGAAACAATGATTCGCGAAACTGCATATTCGGCTTCCGGAGTGCTCGCTCCCGTCTGGCCTCACGCGAAGGGGACACCATGACGCTCGCATCACCACTGGAATCGAGCGTGTCCGCGGCCGAGAAGAAATATCGCGTGATCCAGTGGGGCATGGGCAATGTCGGGACCTTGGCGCTGCGCCACTTCGCCCACAACCCCCTCTATGAGGTGGTCGGAGTGCTCTGCAACCGCCCGGAGAAAGTTGGCAGGGATGCGGGAGAACTGGTCGGGGTGGGGCCGATCGGCGTGCTCGCAACCACGGACAAGGCCGCCCTGGAGGCCCTTGACGCAGACTGCGTGTTCTACGCGCCGCTCTGGTCGGACGTCGACGAGATCTGCCGACTGCTGCGCGGCGGAAAGAGCGTCGTCGCCTCGGGTGGGGCCTGGTGGCATCGGACGGAAACCAACAGCGCCGACATCGACAAAATCGAGGCGGCGTGCCAAGACGGTGGAACGTCGTTCCACGGAGGCGGCATCCACCCCGGCTACGCGGCGGACCTGCTCGTCCTGACGCTGGCCCGGATCGTCGGCAAGACCGACCACATCCACATATACGAGGCGGTGAACTTCAACAAGGACACGCTGAAGTACTTGGACGAGATGGGATTCGGAAAGACACCGGATCAGTTCGCCAAGGGCAATCTCTTTCAAGATGCATGGTCGTTGTTCGCGCAATCGCTGACGATGGTGGTCGAAGGCTTGGGCAAGAGTGTCGACAAGTTCACGACAGATGTCGAACTGGGCCTGGCCACCCGCGACATCCCGTATGAGGGCACTGCGGACATGGACATGCCCGGCCTGCGAGGTGTGATCAAGACGGGCACCGTCGCATCCCAACATCACCTCTGGACGGCGTGGGTGGACGGCAGGCCGTTCATCACCTTGCACGAGCTCTACTCGTTCATCGAGCACGACGCCATCGACCCGAGGCCCGATTGGGAACCGTATTACCACTACCGCGTGGTGATCGACGGTGACCCCGGCACCGAGCTCATCCTGCGCGGCAGCCCGCAGGCGCGCGAGCACGCGAAGCCCGGTTACATCGGCTACGCATGGACCGCGATGGAGCCCGTGAACTCCATCCCCGCCATTTGCGATGCGCCGCCGGGTTTCAAGTCGCACGCCGATCTTGGACTCATGACGGTTCGCGGGATCGTGCGCTGAGGCAGCCCGTCCCGACGCTCAACATTCAAACTGAAGGTTGCTACGATCGTCGGCATGGCGAAGCGTGGCGGGGCGGACGAGGATCGACGCGCCCGGGGCGAGCAGACCCGTCGCGACCTGATCGACGCGGGTCGCGAGCTGTTCGTTGAACACGGGTTCTTCAACACGAGCATCAGCGACATCGTGACGAGGTCGGGTGTCGGGACGCGCGGCGCCTTCTACCACCACTTCAAGGACAAAGCCGAGCTCTTTCGAGCGGTATTCGAAGATGTCGAAAACGATCTCACCCTCCGGTCCATTGCCGCTCCCCCGCCGGGCGCGGACGCCTGGGAACGGCTCACGCGTGGATTGCACGGATTCCTTGAAGCCGCAATGGAACCCGCGGTGCAGCGGGTGATACTTGTCGACGGACCGGTGGTGCTGGGCTGGCAGACCCTGCGCGAAATCCAGAATGGCAACAGCATCGCCCTGATCAACGAGGTGATCCGCGAGGCGATCGCCGAGGGCACCATCGACGATCAACCCGTCGGGGAACTGACGCACATGCTGGTCGCCGCGCTCGAGGAGGCCTCGCTCCTCGTCGCGCACTCCGCAAACCCAAGGAGCGCGCGTCGCCGGGCCGCCAAGATCCTGGACCGGCTACTGCTCTCGTTTGCCGCCGAGCCGCACACGACGCTGCGGCGCTGAGCGTTGAAGCCGAAGTATGCAGGCCACGTCCGTCATCAGCGGAAATGAATATTTTCATAAATCGAAATAGTTACTCTGCCTATCTGATAGCCTCGTTCTCAACCTCTGTGCAAGGAGACTCATGCAGCCCGAAGACATGATTTTGGTCAGCGTCGACGATCACCTGGTGGAGCCGCCGAACCTGTTCGAGGGCAGGCTTCCAGGCAAGTACGCGGACGCGGCGCCCCGGGTCATCCGCCGGCCCGACGGCTCGGAGGTGTGGACTTTCAACGACGCCATCATTCCCAACATCGGGCTCAACGCTGTGGCGGGACGCCCACGCGAGGAGTATGGCGTCGAGCCGACCGCTTTCGACGAAATGCGGCCCGGGTGCTACGACATTCATGAGCGGATCAAAGACATGGATGCGGGCGGCGTGCTGGGATCGATGTGCTTCCCGTCCTTCCCCGGCTTCGCGGGCCGGCTGTTCGCCACCCACACCGACAAGGACCTCGCCCTCGCCGTCACCCAGGCGTACAACGACTGGCACATCGACGAATGGTGCGGCTCGTATCCCGGGCGCTTCCTGC
This sequence comes from Mycobacterium paraseoulense, assembly GCF_010731655.1. Lineage (NCBI taxonomy): Bacteria > Bacillati > Actinomycetota > Actinomycetes > Mycobacteriales > Mycobacteriaceae > Mycobacterium > Mycobacterium paraseoulense. The sequence goes on from NZ_AP022619.1 coordinate 2,223,255, forward strand.
CCATGGGGCTGCCCGTGTTGTGGGATCCCGAATTGTGTGCCAAAGAGATCCGCCGCAACGCCGCCAAAGGCTGCCACTCGGTCACCTTCACCGAAAACCCCGCGACGCTCGGCTTCCCGAGCTTCCACGACGAGTATTGGGATCCGATGTGGCGGGCGCTGTCGGACACCAACACGGTGCTCTCGGTCCACCTGGGGTCCTCCGGCAAGATCACGATGACCGCCGACAACGCGCCCGTCGACGTCATGATCACCCTGCAACCGATGAACATCTGCTCGGCGGCCGCCGACCTGCTGTGGTCCCGCGTCATCAAGGAGTTTCCCGACGTCCGCTTCGCACTTTCCGAGGGCGGCACCGGCTGGATTCCCTATTTCGTCGACCGACTCGACCGGACCTACGAAATGCATCACCTGTGGACCGGCCAGGACTTCGGAAACAAACTGCCCAGCGAGGTGTTCCGCGAGCGCTTCCTGACCTGCTTCATAGTGGACCCGATTGGCGTCAAGCTGCGCCATGACATCGGCATCGACAACATCGCCTGGGAGTGTGACTACCCGCACTCGGACTCGTCGTGGCCCGCGGCAGCCGAGGAGCTTGCCCTGGTCATGGTTGACCTCCCCGACGACGAGGTCAACAAGATCACGTATGAGAACGCGTGCCGTTGGTACTCATTCGACCCGTTCCAGCACCGCACCCGAGAACGATGCACGGTCGGCGCCCTGCGCGCCGAAGCCGGTGACCACGATGTCGAGATCCGTAGCTTCGACCACGGCCGGTTCGAACGCACCGCGGGCGCGACCCTCGGCACTATGAGCGCCAAGCTCGATGTCTGACAACGGACAAAGCCCGCTGCGGGTCGCTGTCGTCGGTGCCTCCGCCGGCCTCGGACGATGCATCGGCATAGGGCTTGCCCAGCGAGGCGCACATGTCGCGCTGCTGGCGCGGCGATACGACAGGCTGGTTGATGCCGCCGGGGAAGCCGGCAACGGCGCGGTGGCCGTCGCCTGCGACGTCACCGTAGCCGACAACTGCCAGACGGCGATGTCCGAGGTGGTCGGCGCGCTCGGCGGGCTCGACGCACTGGTCTACACGACCGGCATGGGTGTGCTCGCGCCGCTGCGCGAGGTGACCGCGGAACAGTGGGCGCAACTGTTCGCCACCAACGTCACCGGCGCATCACTGGTCACCGCCGCCGCCGCGCCCCATTTGGCCGCGGCGGCGGGCGGGGCCGTTTACCTCTCGTCGCTCAGCGCGTCGTACACGACGCCGTGGCCGCTGCTCGGCGCATACGCGGTATCCAAGGCGGCGCTGGACAAGCTCGTCGAGGCCTGGCGCATCGAGCATCCGGAGATCGGCTTCACCCGTCTGGCCGTCGGCGACAGCCTGGGCGGCACCGGCGACGCGCAGACCGAGTTCAACAAGGCGTGGGACCCCGACGCCCTGGAAGCGGCTATCAGATACTGGATGGATAACAAATACATGCTCGGCGGCCTCGTCGACGTCGAGCACCTGGTTGACGTTGTCGATTCCGTTATCCGTTGCGGCAAAAGCAGTTTCATACCACAGCTGACTCTGGCCCCGCGCGCCTCTGATGCAGTGAAGGAGCTTCGGAATTGGTGAACCACGAACCGCGCATGCTCATCGACGGCAAGCTCGTCGAGTCCGTATCCGGGCGGCGATTCGACAACGTCAATCCGGCGACTGAGGAGGTGCTCGGCACCACCTGCGACGGCACCCACGCCGACATGGAACGCGCCATCGCTGCGGCACGGCACGCGTTCGACAACACCGAATGGTCGCGGGACGGCGAGGCGCGAGCCGCCGGCCTGCGGCAGCTGCAGGCGGCGCTGGAAGCCGAACGTGAGGACTTACGCAGCGAGCTCGTCGCGGAGGTCGGCTGTCCCGTGCTGTCCACCTACGGACCGCAGCTCGACGTCCCCCTCCGCGAAGCGCTTACCTGGCCTGCGGACATGATCGGCGAATTTGCTTGGGAACGGCCGCTTCCCGACAAGGACGCCTTCGGCCTGGGCAGCCTGACGACCCGCGAAGTCTGGAAGGAGCCGATCGGCGTCGTCGGTGTGATCACGCCCTGGAATTTTCCTTTCGAGATCATCCTGAACAAGATCGGCCCCGTCCTGGCGATGGGTAACACCTGCGTGCTCAAGCCCGCACCGGACACACCGTGGAACGCCACCAGGATCGGCCGCATCATCGCCGAACACACCAACATCCCGCCCGGGGTCATCAACATCGTTCCGTCGTCCGATCATTCCGTCGGAGAGGTGATTTCGACCTCGCCACTGGTAGACATGGTGGCGTTCACCGGCTCGACGGCCACCGGCAGGCGCATCATGGCGGCGGCCGCCCAGACCATCAAGTCCACCTTCCTCGAACTCGGGGGCAAGTCCGTGTACCTCGTCCTCGACGAGGAGGGAGACATCGGCGGTGCGGTCGGCGGCAGCGCCTTCATCTGCATGCACGCCGGGCAGGGCTGCGCGATGCCCACCCGACTGCTGGTCCCCAACTCGCGCTACGACGAAGCGGTCGAAATCGTCAAGACAGCCATGGAGAACAACAAATACGGCGACCCCACTGATCCGTCGGTGCTGCAGGGTCCACTTGTTTCCAAAAAGCAGCACGACCGCGTGCTCGGCTACATCGAGAAGGGTAAGCAGGAAGGCGCCCGGCTGGTCACCGGCGGCGGGGTGCCCAAGCATCTTCCCAAGGGCTATTACGTCGAGCCAACGGTATTCGCCGACGTCGACAACAAGATGACGATCGCCCAGGAGGAGATCTTCGGACCGGTGCTGTCGGTCATCGGGTTCGACGGCGACGACGACGCCGTACGCATCGCCAACGATTCCATCTATGGCCTGTCGGGCGTCGTGTTCGCCACTGATCTCGATCGCGCGAAATCCGTCGCACGCCGGATCAGAACCGGCACCCTGGGCATCAACGGCGGGCTCTGGTACGGCGCGGACGCGCCGTTCGGCGGATACAAGCAGTCCGGTGTCGGTCGCCAGTGCGGCACCGAGGGGCTCGAGATCTTCACCGAGACAAAGACCGTCGGCTGGCCTGCCGCCTGACTCCCAACGAAAGAAGCGACAATGAAGTCCAGAGCAGCGGTGTTACGCGGCGTCGGTATCGATTGGGAAGTCACCGACGTCGAGCTCGATCCTCCGCACGCCGGCGAGGTTCTGGTCAAGATGGCCTACGCCGGCATCTGCCATTCTGACGAGCACTTCTACACCGGTGACAGTGTGCCGACGGCCGAGATGGAAGAGATGATGCGGGCGTCCGGCATTCCGGTGCCTGAGTGGTTCCCGATGCTCGGCGGCCACGAGGGCTCGGGTGTCGTCGAAGAGGTCGGTCCCGAGGTGAAGACACTCAAACCTGGTGACCATGTGGCGATCTCGTTCCTGCCTGCTTGCGGTAGCTGCCGATGGTGCGCTACCGGGCACACGTACCTGTGCGACATTGGCTCCGACATTTACAGCAAGGCTATGACCACCGACGGCACCCGGCGTCGCCACCTCGGCGACGAGGACCTGATGGCGATGATGCAGGTCGGCACGTTCTCCGAGTACGTGGTGGCGTCCGAGCGTTCGCTGGTTAAAGTGAATGACTGGATCCCCCTGGAAGCCGCGTCACTAGTGTCCTGCGGTGTGACAACGGGATTCGGGTCGGGATCCGTCGCGGCAGGCACGCGAGCGGGTGACACCGTCGTTGTGATTGGTGTCGGCGGAATCGGCATGAACGCGGTGCAGGGCGCGAAGGTCGCGGGCGCCAAGCACATCGTCGCCATCGACCCCAACGAATTCAAGCGTCAGATCGCGCCGACATTCGGCGCAACCCACACCGCCGTCGACGCCGGTGCGGCAGTGGAACTTGTCAAGGAGATCACCTGGGGAGTCATGGCCGACCGCGTCGTTCTCACCCCAGGGGTGGTGCCCTCAGACCTGATCTTTACGGCGATGATGTTGTTGCGCAAGGGCGGAACCTGTGTGCTGACCGGGATGGCCAAGATCACCGACATGATGGTCCCGATGATGCTCGGCGACATGGTCAACTCCTGCAAGACCTTCAAAGGGGCGCTCTACGGCGAGATGAACCCGCGCGAAGCCATGCCCAAGCTGCTATCGATGTACGAGGCAGGCCTGATCAAACTCGACGAGCTGGTCACTCAGAAATACAAGCTCGACGACATCAACGAGGCCATGAGAGACCTCCGGGCGGGCAATAACATCCGCGGCGTCATCGCCTTCGAGTAAGCGCAGTTTTCGACACCTTCGGGGGAGGATACGGTGATTCGACTCAGCGGGTGGGATGCGTCGATGTTGTACTCGGAGACGCCGACCGTGCACATGCACACTCTCAAGGTCGCCGTTCTAGACCTGGCAACCAACGAACAGCATTGCGGCATCGAACAGTTCCGTCAAGTGATCGCCCGTCGGCTTTACAAGCTGGATCCGTTCCGGTTCGAACTGATCGACATCCCCTTCAAATTCCATCACCCGATGTGGCGGGAAAATGTCGAGATAGACCTGGACTACCACGTCAGGGCGGTCCGGGTGGCGAGCCCCGGCGGGCGGCGGCAGGTCGACGAGGTCGTCGGCGAAATAGCCAGCACGCCGTTGGACCGCAGCAGGCCACTATGGGAGCTCTACCTGCTGGAGGGTCTTGCCGACAACAGAGCGGCGGTTATCCGGCATGGACAAATCCATCTCCCATTCCGTCCCCCTTCGGCAATGGTGTACGGATCAGCGCACGCCTTGCAAAATCATGACGCCGGAGGGCACACCCCCGCCCGTACTCACCACCGCGGTTTCGGCACCCCCGACCTGACGGTTGCCGGCCTGATGGCGCAATTGGAGTACCGCTTCGTAGACGAATCCGAACCGGTGCAGACGCCCCTCAGACAGCTGACCACCGTGCGTATTGAGCGGTAGCTCCCCGTCCGGCGCGATGCGCCCGCCACCGTCCAGCCAGTCCTGGGCCTCGCCGAAGCCGCAGAAACCCAAGGCTTCCAACCACGATACGCAGTTGAACGTGAAGCCATCGTAGAGCAGGGCAAGGTCGATGTCCTTGGGACGCAAGTCGGTTCGGCTCCACAAGTGTGCCGCCTGGCCGATGACTTGTGGCTCGTGCGTAAGTGTGCCCTGGTCCCACGAGACGCGTTCGAGGATCTGCGTTCCGGCGGCCGCGCAGCGCACCGCGGGACGCGGCAAATCGTTGGCGACCGACGCCTCGGAGACCACGACCGCTATCGAACCGTCGCATGGAACGTCGCAGTCGTAAAGCCCGAACGGCGAGGTAATCGCTCGCGCGGCAAAGTAGTCCTTCATCGTCATCGGGTCGCGGTAGATAGCCGCCGGATTGAGCGCCGCGTTGCGGCGCGCGTTCACGGCGATCATGCCGAAGAGCTTCCGGTCACTGCCGTAACGGTGCAGATACTGGTTGGCGTTCACCCCAATCCAGTTGGCCGCTGATGCCGCGCCAAAGGGCAATGACCATTGCTGCGGCCCCGCAACGCGCCCGCCGGCCGCAGATAGCCGAAGCGCTGCAAACGTCGACTCCCAGACCGTCCGGAAGCACAGGACGTGCCTACACAGACCGGAAGCCACCGCCATCATCGCCGCGATGATCGCGCCGCCCTGCCCGGGCAGCTCCATGCCGCCGTTGATCCACGTCGGATGCAGGCGCAACGCCTCCTCGACCGCGGCGATACCGCCTTCACTCATGCCCATCCCCACGGGTCCTGGGTAGGTCGAAAGGCCGTCGATATCATCAGGTTTCAGACCGGCATCATCGATCGCGGTCAGGCACGCGTCCACCGTAAGAGACAGCGGATCGACCATCAGCCGACGACCCGTTGCGGACCGGCCGATGCCGGATATCACGGACCGATGCTCGAACCGCTCGCTCGTTACCGGCCCTCGCGGCTCGGGCGAAAGCGGTGGACCTACCAGGTCCCGGTCGTCGGTGCCTCCAGTGGGCTCGAACAATGGAATCCAAACGTCGTCTACGTTTTCGAACCGCACGGTGACGCGCTGACCGACATGCACCTCCCCAGGCCGGCACCCCACGATGTTGGTTGTCAGCCGCACCTCCGCGCACTCGTCGAGGGCGACCACGGCGATGACATAAGGTAGCGGGAAGCCGGGTAGCCACGGATGTTCATTGAGCGTGTAGCCCACCACCGTCGCTCGACCTGAAACAATCTCTGGTGCAGACGATGTCGCACGACACGACGGACAGATTGGCACCGGTGGATGCACATACGTGCGGCATTCGGAGCAACGCTGGATGCGCAGGTTGCCGTCCTCACCCGAGGACCAGAACCACCGGTTCCAGGGTGTGAGCTCGGGTAGTGGTCTCATGAGCTAGGCGCTCGGCAAGAGCCGGCGCAACGTCGAGCTGCGCGCACACGCCCCGAGGCCGTCTCCTGGGCAAGGGGGCGGGCACCCGCAGTCGTTGTGAATACCTGTATTCTCATAAATAAGTATGACCATTGCCACCATGATGCCACAGCGCGCGGGCCAACCCCGGAGGGGGTGCCCGACGCAGCGTGCGGCCACTTTGTGGTTCACACCCGCGTAATTGCCGCAACCGCGCTCGGCTAAGCCGCCCGACTCGCAGGGCTTTTTGTGACTGGGGAGCCGATGAGCCCGCGGCTGCCGTGCGTTGCGAAGCAAGCCCATCGGTGCCGGGACTTAGCAAAAGCTGCCATTGACTAATGTCACCATTTGGTATTGACTTCATGGCATGGCGGACGGTGTTCCGGCCCGCGGGTCATTGCGGTCCCGCGGCGCGGCAGCGGTAAGTGCTTACACCCTGCGGCCGGTCACCGGCCTGCTACCACCCGAGCGGGCATGGGGTCTGTGGCTGTCCCGCCAAATCGTCGCCCGGATCATGGGCACATTCGGGCCCTCACTGGCGGGCACCCGAGTCGAACACGTGGACACGACGCTGCCCGACGGCCGCCGCGTCAAGGGTGAATGGGTCTACGGACCACGCACGCCGACAAGCGAAACCGGACGGTCGTCCACCTCCGCGGGGGCCATCTATTACGTGCATGGCAGCGGCTACGCTGTGTGCTCAGCAAAGACGCACCGGCGCTTGACGTCCTGGCTGTCGTCGCTGACCGGTCTGCCGGTGTTCAGCATCGACTACCGACTCGCGCCCCGCCACCGCTTCCCCACCGCGGCCCACGACGTCCGGTCGGGGTGGGACTGGCTGCGGGGATCGTGTGGTTTGTCGTCGAAAGGGCTTGTCGTCGTCGCGGATTCGGCGGGCGGTCACCTGGCCGTCGACATGATGCTGCAACCCGAGGTGGCGGCCAACAATCCCGCCGCGCTGACACTGTTCTCCCCGCTGTACGACCTCACCTTCGGGCTGTGCTTTGCCCGCGAACGGATGCGCCGTGACCCCGCGATCCGGGCGGCCGACGCGGCCCGCCTGGTCGGGATGTATCACGCCGGCGTCGATCCCACGCATCAGCGGCTGACGCTGAATGTCGCCGGCGGGCCGCCGCTTCCGCCGACGTTGATCCAGGCCGGCGGGGCGGAGATGCTCCAGGACGACGCGCGTCAGCTCGCCGCCGATATCCAAACCGCCGGCGGCCGGTGCGAACTCCAGATCTGGCCGCACCAGGTGCACGTCTTCCAGGCGCTGCCCCGGTTGATACCCGACGCCGCCGCGGCCATGGGGTACGTCGCGCGGTTCATCACCCACGCTTTGCAGGATGCGCGCGCGGTGACGGAGGTGGGCTGAGCAATGTTGGACAGACTGCTGGGCAGGTCGAAAACCAGCCGCGGCGCGTCGGCGGTGGTGACCGGCGCGGGAAGCGGCATCGGGGCTGCCTTCGCCGCCGAACTCGGACGTCGCGGCGGCGCGGTCGTCTGTAGCGACATCGACGAAGCCGCCGCCCAACGGACCGCCGACGCGATCACCGAACGGGGCGCGAAGGCCATTGCGATCCGCTGCGACGTCTCGAAATTCGAGGACGTACAGGCGCTGGCCGAGCAATCGCAGGACTGGTTTTCCGGGCCGCCCACGCTGGAGATCAACAACGCCGGTGTCGGCGCCGGCGGTGCGGCCATCGGCGATGCGCCGCTGGACGATTGGGTGTGGACCCTGGGCATCAACCTGTGGGGGCCGATTCACGGCTGCCACGTGTTCACCCCGATCCTGCGGGAGGCCGCCCGGTCCCACGCTCCCCGCGGCATCATCAACGTCGCCTCCGCGGCGGCGTTCGGCGCGGCACCGGGGATGGCCGCCTACAACGTCAGCAAGGCCGGGGTGCTCTCACTGTCGGAGACATTGGCCGCCGAATTGGCCGGCACCGCGGTGCGAGTCACCGTGCTGTGCCCCACCTTCGTCAAGACCAATATCGTCGAGTCAGGCCGCATCAGCGAGGAATCCAGCGAGCTGGCCAACAAATTGATGCGCTGGACCGGGTTCTCGGCCGACAAGGTCGCGCGGATATGCCTGGACGCCCACGACCGCGGCGACCTGTACTGCATGCCGCAACTCGACGCCAAGATCGGGTGGAGCATCAAGCGCCTTGCCCCGCAGGCCTACACGCGTGCGGCCGGCCTGGTGTCCCGAATCAACCTGCCGTAATCACCACCAACGCAAAGGAGCTCCCGATGGCCATCGACATGGAAGCTATGCTCGCCAAGATCAAGGATCGCCAGTGGGCGCTCGCCGACATCGATTGGGACGCACCCGGCGCCGAAATGATCAGTGATGAACAGCGGCCACAGCTCAAGGCGTTCATGGCCGACCTATGCTGGATCGAGAACATCGGCGCCAGGGGCTTCGCTGCGCTAGCGAAGAAGGCACCCACACCGACCATTGCCGAGATCTACCGGTATTTCCACGCCGAGGAGCAGCGTCACGCCAACGCTGAACTGGCGCTGATGAAGCGTTGGGGCATGCTCGAGGACGGTGAGATTCCCGAGCCGAACGTGAACATCCGACTGGCGATCGACTGGCTGGACCGCTGGGCCGACGACATGCCGCTGTCTCTGCTGGGCACGGTCATTCCGATGCTCGAAGTCGCACTGGACGGCGCCCTGTTGAAATTCCTCCTCGATGAGGTGCACGACCCCATCTGCCACCAGGTCTTCGAGAAGATCAACAATGACGAATCACGCCATCTGGTTGTCGATTTCGAAGTCCTCGACATGATCGGGCACGCGAAGATCCGACGGTTACTGATCGACTTCGTCGGTCACAATGCCACTCCGGGTCTCATCATCGGTGCGATCATGGGCGCACCGCTGATCAACAGGATCCGCAACGAGATCACGGCCATGGGTATGGAGCCGGAGCGGCTTTACAGAGCCGTGAAAAGATTCAAAGAGCTTGGCGATCGCGGCGAACGTACCAGGCGGGTACCGACATATCGTTTCCTGAGGCGTTACGCGGGAGTGGTCACAAATCCACGCCACCCGTACCACCTGCTGGCGAATTCGATGGTATGGCTTTCCGACCGATATCCGCGGCCCCTGCTTCCGTCGGTACCGACTTGGGTTGGAGAACTCACCCACGAGCCGGCGGCGTGACCATGGCAGGCGACCACACCCACGCGGTGCTCATCGTCGGCGCCGGCTTCACCGGACTGGGCGCGGCGATCCGATTGGCCGACGCCGGGGTCGACGACATCGTGATCCTCGAACGCGGCGACCGGGTCGGCGGAACGTGGCGCGACACCACCTATCCCGGCGCCAGCTGTGACGTTCCCTCGCTGCTGTACTCGTACTCGTTCGTCAAGAACCCGGCCTGGTCGCGCACCTACTCCCCCGCGCCGGAGATCTGCCGCCACCTGGAAGACATGGCGACCAGGTTCGACATCCGCCGCCACATCCGATTCGGCCACGAGGTCAGCGGCTTGGCGTTCGACGAGGATCGCGGAGTCTGGACCGCAACCACCAAAGGCCGCAAGCGATTCCGCGCACGCACCGTCGTGCTCGCATCCGGGCCGTTGTCGGACGTCAGCTTTCCCGGCATCCGCGGGCTGGACAGCTATCGCGGACACAAGATTCACAGCGCCCGCTGGAACCACGACTACGACTTCGCCGGCAAGCGGGTCGCCGTCATCGGCACCGGCGCCAGCGCGATCCAGATCGTCCCCGAGCTGGTGAAGCGGGCCGGGTTCGTCAAGGTCTTCCAACGCACCCCGTGCTGGGTGTTGCCCCGCCTGGATGTCGCCACCCCACCCGCCGTCCAAACCCTGTTCACCAAAGTCCCTGCCGCCCAGCAGCTTGCCCGTCAGGCCCTGTTCTGGGGCCACGAGGCCAGCGCCACGGCGCTGGTGTGGGATACCCCGCTGACCTCGCTGGTCGCGCGCCTGGGGCGGGCCCATCTGCGGACGCGGGTGAAGGACCCGTGGCTGCGGCGGCAGCTGACGCCGGACTTCCGCCCGGGGTGCAAGCGCATGCTGGTCTCCAGCGACTACTACCCCGCCCTGCAGCGGGACAACTGCAAGCTCATCGACTGGCCGATCGCCACCCTGAGCCCGGTCGGCATCCGCACCAGCGACGGCATCGAGCACCACCTCGACTGCATCGTGTTCGCCACCGGCTACGACGTCCACCTGACCGGTCCGCCGTTTCCGGTCACCGGGCTCGGCGGCCGGTCGCTCGCCGACGAATGGGCCGGCGGCGCACAGGCTTACAAGAGCATCAACGTGCACGGATATCCGAACCTGTTCGTGATGACCGGGCCCAACTCCGGGCCGGGCCACAACTCCCTGCTGGTCTACATCGAGGGGCAGCTGGAGTACGCGGTGCGCGGGATCACCGCCATCCTCGACGACGACCTGCGCTATCTCGATGTGCGACAAGAGGTCCAGCGCCGGCACAACGACGGCCTCCAGCGGCGCCTCACCAAGACGACGTGGATGTCGGGCTGCCGCAGTTGGTACCTCACCAAGGACGGATACAACGGGTCGATGTACCCGGGTTTCGCGACGCAGTATCTTCGGCAGATGAGGGATTTCCGCTACGAGGATTACCGGGCGGTGGCGCGCCGCACCCAGGCGGCTGCCGTCTCGTCGGGCTGACACATGGCGCCGGACCGCCCGCTCGACCGTTCTCCACGACCCGAACCCGGCACGATCGCCAGCGTGTTGCACAACGTGCGGCGCGCGCCCAAGCGCGTTCGGCGTCAGTCGCGGGAATACCGGCAATTGATCGAGACGGCGGTGTCGCAACTGTTCGACGCCGCGGTTCGCCACCCCCACGGCGACCCCGCATCCGGTGAATACCGGATCGACGACCTGGCCCGGCTGGCCGGCACCACCACCCGCAACATCCGGGTCTACCGCGACCGCGGGTTGCTTCCCCCACCGTTGCGCGTCGGCCGCATCGCATTGTTCAACGACACCCACCTGACCCGGCTGCGGCTGATCACCTCGATGCTCGACCGCGGATACAACATCGCGCACGTGCGCGAAATGCTGAGCGCCTGGGAGGAAGGCAAGAGCCTGGGCGACGTGCTGGGTCTCGAGACGGCGATCGTGGGCACCTGGACCACCGAGAAACCACAGACCATGCCTTTGGTCCAGGCGCAGCGACTCGTCGACGACCCGGACGCCTTCGAGCGACTGGTGGCGCTGCACGTCATCCGTGTCGACGGGGCGCAAGCCACCGTCACCCGTCCCAAACTGATCGAGGCCTTCAACGAAATCCGCGGGTACGGCGTCGAATTGGAGAAACTCATCGACCTCCACGAGCAGATCGTGCCCGAAGTCGACAAGATCAGCGACATGCTCGTGCGCGCCGGGGCCGAGCACGTGCTGGACCGCATCAAGCCCGGCCAGCCCCTGCCGGCCGATGCCGAGATCGCCGAGCTGATCACCATGCTGGTGCGGTTCCGGACTCAAGCCGTGGCGACGGTCACCGCCACGCTCGCGTCGTCGATCGAGTCCAATATCGAGTCACTGGCGAGCCGCATTCTCGCCGACTACCTCGAGTCCAGCTCGTCGGCCTGAACGGTTTGAACTGCCACGTCAGTGCCCGCTCAGGGTCAGCCTTCCCTCTGTCTCGAGAACTTTCCTCGCCGTGATCTTTTCGGTCTTGCGGGCCTCGCGTTCGAGATAGCGCTGCTTGGATTCCTCGAATTTGTCGGAGGCCTGCTCGAGCTCCTTGACCAGCACGGCGAGATCGTCGCGCATCCGCGCGGCTTCGCCGGTGAAGTCTTCGCGTTCGAAGATGCGCCACTTCCTGAGCACGGGCATCACCACCTCGTCGAGATGGATGCGCGGGTCGTAGACGCCGCCGACGGCGATGACCACCGCCTTGCGCCGGAATTCGGGCACCGTGAATCCGGGCATCTTGAAGTTGCGCAGGATTCGGTGGACCGACTTCATCGCCTGGTTCGGGGCGATGTCGAGGCCCGCCGCGCTGACGTCCCGGTAGAAGATCATGTGCAGGTTCTCGTCGTGGGACACCCTGGCCATCAGCTGCTCCGCGATGGGGTCCTGAGAGGCCTTGCCGGTGTTGCGGTGCGAAACGCGGGTGGCCAGCTCCTGAAACGAGACGTACATGACCGAGTCGAACAGGCTCTCGGCGAACATGTCGCCCTGCTGATTCTGCCCCGGGCTGAAGCCCCTGGTCATTTGCTCCAGGCGCAGCCGCTCCAGCGCCACCGGGTCGACCGCGCGAGTGACCACCAGGTAGTCGCGCAGCGCCGTGCTGTGCCGGGCCTCCTCGGCCGTCCACCTGTTGATCCACTGCCCCCAGGGGCCGTCCATGCTGAAGTTCATCGCGATCTCGCGGTGATACGACGGCAAATTGTCCTCGGTCAGCAGGTTTTGCACCATCGCCACCTGCGCGACGTCGGGGAGCCGAGTGTCCCCGGGCTCCCAGTCCTGACCGTCCAGCGCATGGAAATTCTTGCCGTCCGACCACGGGACGTAGTCGTGTGGATTCCACTCTTTGAACATCGAAAGGTGGCGGTTGAGCAGATCCTCGACCACCGGCTCGAGCTCATGGAGTAGCTGCAGGTTAGTCAGATCGTTGGACACAAAGCCCTCCAGTTATGTGTGCCGTCAAGTAACGCACAATGTATCTGTGTCATGCGGTTACATAAAGATGGCACGCCCGGAAGACGCCGAACTAGGGCCAAAGGTCCCTACGCCGGAAGTGACGCCCACCACGCCGCGGCAGCCCGGCCGGGCCACCCGTCAGCCCAGCTGGGGGCTAGCGGCGCGCGACCAGATACGGCGCCAGGGTGGACAGCTTTTCGCAGGTCTCTTCGAATTCACGCTCGGGCGTGGACCCCTCGATGATGCCGGCCCCGGCCCGTAACCACGTCTTGCCGTCGCCTTCGTAGGCCGCCCGCAGTGTCAGTGCGGCGTCCAAACCGCCATCGGCCGAAACCATCACGACCGCCCCGGAATACAGTCCGCGCGGGCCCTCGTCGAGACGCAGGATCGCTTCCACACCGCCCGCTTTCGGGATGCCCGACGCGGTGACCGCCGGGAAAAGCGCTTCCAGCGCATCCATCCGGTCGTTCGACGGACCTAGCCGCCCGCTGACCGTGGACCCGAGATGCTGCACGCTTCCGCGCTCGCGCACCGTCATGAAGTCGTTGACCACCACGCTGCCGGGTTCGGCGATCTCGGTCATCTCCTGAAGCGAACTCCGCACTGAAATCGCATGCTCGACAATCTCTTTGGAATTTGATTCGAGGTCGTCTCGCGCCTGCCGGTCGCGCGCGACCCCGCGTCCCAGCGCGCGAGTGCCCGCCAGCGGCTCGGTCACCACTATCCCGTCGCCTTGGACGGCCGCGACGAGTTCGGGACTGTAGCCGACAGCGCGAATACCGCCAAGCCGCAACAAGAACGACCGCACCGGCGTGTTGTGTCGACGACCCAGCCGGTAGGTGGCCGGGAAGTCCAGCGGGAAAGGCACTTCCAGACACCGGGACAGGATCACCTTGTGGTAGCGGCGCGCCGCGATCTCGTCGACGGCAGAGGCCACCCGGTCGAGGTAGCCGGAAGGATCGGTGCCGACGTCCACTGCGCGAGGCTGGCGCGCCTCGGGCACGCCGCCGCGCAGCAGGCCCATGATCGCGTCGCGATGAACCGCGGTCGCGCCCCACAGCCGGACCTCCTCCCGGGTCACCATGATGCGGGTGCGCGGCCAGAACACACGGGCCAGCGGCGTTCGTGGCCGCAACCGCTGTTGCAGCCCATAGCGGTAGACGCCGAACTCGAAGGCGATCCAGCCGAAGAGTTGGTCGGTCTCCAGCAACAGCCTGTCGATGGCCTCGCCCAGGACGGGCCCGGGCCGCCCCGACCACTGTTGACGCTGAGTGACGCCGTCCCGGATGACGCGCATTTCGTCGCTGTCCAGCTCGATCATCGCGCGCACTCCGCTGGCCAGCACCCATTGCCCGCCACGCTCGTAGAGCAGATATTCCTCGCCGGATTGCTCCGGCAGCAGCGCGGCCAGCTCGGCGGCAAGGTCGGCCGGGTCGATGTGTGCGGGAAGGGGAATCGGTGACGACGCAGAGCCGGCGGGACTCGTCTGAACGCTGACCTCGGTCACGGTTAGTAAATGTAGCCTAACCTATCTAAGGGCGCGCAACCGATCCCGTCACCGGCCGGTCTAATCCGGCCGCCCGGTCAGGACTCCCTCGGAGTTAAAGCGCCGGCCACCCCCGAGCAGTGCGGGGGCGCCACCCACGTCGACCCCCTCCCGTTTCGCCGTTGCCGCAGGTGAGAGGGGCGAAGTGGGGCCGCCGCATGGGGCCGGTGACCGCCGGAGTGAATCTCGACACAGTCAAACGTTTCCCGACCGTTTACCTCATGGCCACACAGCGACGGGTCGCCCCCACCGGGCGTCTCCTAGACTCGATGTCTAACCGCGCGAACCCTCTGGCCGGGGATTAGTTGTGTGCTCAACCATTGAAAGAGGAACACCATGTTCGTCATCCGGCTTGCGAACGGCGAAGAGGTTCAGGGCGGCGAGGGCGACGAGCTCGACATCAATCCGGAGACCGGTGTACTCACCGTTTCGCGCGTCGACGGGTTTCAGGAAATCACCACGCATTACTCGCCAATGGCTTGGCTGTCGGTGACCCACCGAAAGAAGGGCGTCGGGGTCCGTCCCTCCCTCATTTCATCGTCGCGCTGATTCCGGGTTGAGCCCACAGCAAATACACAGCACTTTCACACCAAATCCACGCCTGCGCCGCGGGCGGCGGACGCTCGGCAGATCGCCAGCTCCAAGCCTCTGACCAGCGCCTATGCCGGGGCAAGGCCGCCCCGCGGCACCCCGACACGCATGCACTTCATGCTTTGCATTCGAGTGGCGGTTTGACACCTTGAGGGATAAGTTTTGCACGGTCGTCGGGATGTTTGTGGTGGCTCCGCTTGCGGACCGCGCTTTCCCTGATACCGCACTCATCGAGGAAGGCGTCGGATGCTGCAAGAGTTTTGGCACAACTTCACCCATAACCTGTTCAAGCCGCTCCTGCTGTTCTTCTACTTCGGATTCCTCATTCCGATCCTGAAGGTGCGCTTCGAATTTCCCTATGTGATCTATCAGGGTCTGACGATGTACCTGCTGCTGGCCATCGGCTGGCACGGGGGTGAGGAACTCGCCAAGATCAGCGCCGGCAGCGTCGGGGTGATCGTGGGCTTCATGGTGTTGGGGTTCGTGCTCAACTTCGTGATCGGCGGCATCGCCTACCTGCTGTTGAATTGGCTGACTTCGCTTCGACGAATCGACCGTGCGACGGTCGCCGGGTATTACGGGTCGGACTCGGCGGGGACGTTCGCCACCTGCGTGGCCGTCCTGACGGCCATCGGCATGGCGTTCAATGCCTACATGCCGGTGATGTTGGCGGTCATGGAGATTCCGGGCTGCCTGGTGGCGTTGTACTTCGTGGCGCGCCTCCGGCACCGCGGGATGGACGAGGCGGGGAACATGTCCGACGAGCCGGGCTACACCGCGCCGGTCAAGGTTGGAGTGGGGCCCGGCGCCGCCGCGATGCCCCCGCACGGCCAGAGCCTCGAGGAGTCCGAGCACGAGCGCGGAATAGAGCAGGAGCTGGAATTCTCCCTGGAAAAGCTCGACCATCCGGACTGGGAGCCGGACCAGAGCCCGCCGCGCACCGCCGGCAAAAGGGCGCCCATTTTCTCCCGGGAGCTGTTCCAAGAGGTGTTCCTCAACCCCGGGCTCGTCCTGCTCATGGGTGGCATCATCATCGGCCTGGTCAGTGGGCTGCAGGGCCAGAAGGTGGTCGCCGACGACGACAGGTTCTTTGTCCTGGCGTTCCAGGGCGTGCTCTGTTTGTTCCTGCTCGAGATGGGCATGACCGCCTCCCGGAAGCTGAAGGACCTGCGAACGGCCGGCCCCGGCTTCATCTTCTTCGGCCTCCTCGCCCCGAATATCTTTGCGCCGCTTGGCATCCTGGTCGCCCACAGCTACGCGTCGCTCACTCACGCCGATTTCAAGCCGGGAACCTACGTGCTGTTCGCGGTGCTCTGCGGCGCGGCCTCCTACATCGCCGTCCCGGCTGTCCAGCGGCTGGCGATCCCCGAAGCCAGCCCCACCCTGCCGTTGGCCGCATCGCTGGGCCTGACGTTCTCCTACAACGTCACCATCGGAATCCCGCTCTACATCGAGGTCAACCGGCTGATCGCGCACTGGTTCTAGGTCCGGCCCTCGCCGAGAACCGCAGGGGTCACCGAATCATGGTGGGCAGCAGCCTCTTTGGCGGGTCGCGACGGAGCCTCGGGTGGGATCCCGATTCCGCTCGTCGTTAATTGTTCGTAAAGACGGGTTGGGCCGGACCCCCGAAGCCGGCGGTTCCACTAGGTTCGTTGACGCCGCGAGTCGGTTGCTGCCCCCCGCAGCACCCGGCCGCGTCGCCGGGAGGCGCACATGGTTTACGAG
This sequence comes from Mycobacterium paraseoulense, assembly GCF_010731655.1. Taxonomy (NCBI): domain Bacteria; kingdom Bacillati; phylum Actinomycetota; class Actinomycetes; order Mycobacteriales; family Mycobacteriaceae; genus Mycobacterium; species Mycobacterium paraseoulense. Next base: position 2,240,174 of record NZ_AP022619.1, read on the forward strand.
TTGTGGGAAAACTTCATCCACAACCTCTTCAAGCCGCTGTTGCTGTTCTTCTATTTCGGGTTCCTCATCCCGATCTTGAAGGTGCGGTTCGAGTTCCCGTACGTGATCTATCAGGGCCTGACCATGTACCTGCTGGTGGCGATCGGCTGGCAGGGCGGCGAAGAACTGGCCAAAGTCAAACCCGCCGACATCGACAACATCGCCGGGTTCGTCGCGCTGGGCTTCACGCTGAACGTCGTCATCGGTGCGCTCACCTACGTCCTGCTGAGGTACCTGACCCGGCTGCGACGAGTCGACCGGGCGGCGGTGGCGGGCTACTACGGGTCGGACTCGGCGGGTGCCTTCGCCACCTGCGTGGCCGTGCTCACCAGCGTCAAGATCGCCTTCGACGCCTACATGCCGGTCCTGCTGGCGTTCATGGAGATTCCCGGCTGCCTGGTGGCGCTGTACTTGGTGGCCCGGCTGCGGCACCGGGGCATGGACGACGCCGGGTACATGCCGGACGAGGACGGCTACGCGGCGCCCGCCGCGGGTGGACCGGGCGCGGCCGACCAGCGGAGACTGGGCGAAGACGTGGACGACCGCGTCGACCGCGGGATCGAGGAGGAGCTGGAGCTCTCGCTGGAAAAGCGGGAGCATCCCGAGCGGTACGCCAATAGCGTGCCGCGCACCAAGGCACCGCTGATGTCGCGCGCGATCTTGCAGGAAGTGTTCCTCAACCCCGGACTCATCCTGCTCATCGGCGGCATCGGCATCGGCTTCATCGGTGCGCTGCAGGGCCAGAAGGTGGTGCACGACCAGAACGAGCTTTTCGTCGCGGCGTTTCAGGGCGTGCTGTGCCTGTTCCTGCTCGAGATGGGGATGACGGCGTCGCGCAAGTTGCGCGATCTCAAGTCTGCGGGCAGTGGCTTCATCGTCTTCGGTTTGTTGGCGCCCAACGTGTTTGCGTTGCTGGGAATCGTGGCCGCCTACTGCTACGCGAACCTCACGGACACGCACTTCCAACCGGGCACCTACGTGCTGTTCGCGGTGCTGTGCGGCGCGGCGTCATACATCACGCTTCCGGCGGTGCAACGGCTCGGCATCCCCGAGGCGAGCCCGACCTTGCCGCTGGCCGCCGCGCTGGGTCTGACATTCTCCTACACGGTCACCATCGGGATTCCGCTCTATATCGAGATCAACCGCGTCGTCGCGCACTGGTTCCCGGCCACCTGAGCGCTACCCCAGGACGGTACGCACCACCGCGTCGGCCAGCAGCCGTCCGCGCGGCGTCAGGACGAACCGATCGGCGTCGGCCACCAGCAGCCCGTCGGCGACCGCGCCTTCGGCGCGTTGTTGTTCGGCGGGACCCAGCACGTCACGCGGAAGACCTTGGCGCAGGCGGGTTTTCAACAGCACATCTTCGGTGTGCAGGGTATCGGCGTCCAGGCGCTCGAATCCCGCCACCGGCAACGCGGCACCGGCCAGCCTCTCCGCATAGGTGTTGGGGTGCTTGACATTCCACCACCGCGTGGCGCCGACGTGGCCATGGGCTCCCGGTCCGGCGCCCCACCACTGGCCACCGTCCCAATAGCCGAGATTGTGTCGGCACTCACCGCCGGGTCGCGCCCAGTTGGACACCTCGTACCAGGACATCCCGGCCTCGGAGAGTCGGGCATCGACCAGCTCGTAGCGGTGTGCCAGCACGTCGTCGTCGGGCGGCGCCAGCTCGCCGCGGCGGACCCGCCGGGCCAGCGCGGTGCCGTCCTCGACGACCAGCGCGTAGGCGGACACGTGATCGACGCCGGTGTCGATCGCCGTGTCGACGGAGCGCAGCAGGTCGTCGTCGGACTCCCCCGGGGTTCCATAGATCAGATCGAGGCTGACGTGCTCGAAGCCGGCGTCCAACGCTTCGCGGGCGGCGGCCGCCGATCGGTTCGGGGTGTGGATGCGGTCGAGGACCCCCAACACCCGCGGTGACACCGACTGCATGCCGAGCGACACCCTCGTGTAGCCGGCCGCGCGCACGGCGTCGAAGAAGTCCGGCCAGGCCGACTCCGGGTTGGCCTCGGTGGTGATCTCGGCACCGGGCGCCAGGGTGAAATGCTCGCGCACCATGTCCAGGACCGACGCCACCCGCGCGCCGCCCAGCAGCGACGGCGTCCCGCCCCCGACGAACACCGTGTCGACGGTCGGCCCGGGGAGCCGCTCGGCGGCCAGCTTCAGCTCCGTCCGCAGCGACGCTAGCCAGGCGTCGGGGTTCACCCCGCCCAGCTCGGCGGGCGTGTAGGTGTTGAAATCGCAGTAGCCGCAACGGGTTATGCAGAACGGAACGTGAATGTACATCCCGAACGACCGTCCGGGGACGGGCTGCAGGTCGGGCAGCGCGACCGCTTCCTCGCGAAGTGCCATGCCAAATCATCCCACGGTGCGCCGCCGCCGGCCGGGCCGCCGACAGCTGCGCAGCCGCGCACCCCGACGGCCGGCAGGTTTCCTGGTTGTTCTTACCCGGGCGGCCAGCTTAATGCGGAATTCCGTTCACCGTGAGCGGATATTTGACCTGGTGGCGTCGCCGCCCATCGGGCATGGCACAATGGGCTCGTGACCGTCGCTCAGCCCAGCCTTCGCATTGCGCTCGTGGCGCGGCGGCACATTGATCTCAAGCGCGTTTGCAGCTGTTGCTGTCTTCCTTGATGTCGTAGACCCGCCCACCTGTACGTCCAGCTGGCATCGGATCTGCGCCGCCGATACCACCGGTGAGCTGCGCTTCTATGCCTGCGATGTCCAAAGGAGACCTCGCCAATGACCACAGCCCGTCCCGCCGGGGCCCAAAACAAGGCTCGCAACGAGGGCCAGTGGGCGCTGGGAGACCGCGAGCCGCTGAACCCCAACGAAGAGATGAAGCGCGCCGGCGCCCCGCTCGAGGTGCGCGAGCGCATCGAGAACGTCTACGCCAAGGCCGGGTTCGACAGCATCGACAAGAGTGACCTGCGTGGGCGCTTCCGCTGGTGGGGGCTCTACACCCAGCGCGAACAGGGCTACGACGGCACGTTCACCGGGGACGAGAACGCCGATCTGCTCGAGGCCAAGTACTTCATGATGCGGGTGCGCTGCGACGGCGGCGCACTGTCGGCCGCCGCGCTGCGCACCGTCGGCCAGATCTCGACCGAGTTCGGGCGGGACACCGCCGACATCTCCGACCGCCAGAACGTGCAGATGCACTGGATCGAGGTCGAAAACGTCCCCGAAATCTGGCGGCGGCTCGCCGACGTGGGCCTGCAGACCGCCGAGGCGTGCGGCGACTGCCCCCGCGTCATCCTGGGCTCACCCCTGGCCGGCGAGTCACTCGACGAGGTGCTCGACCCGACCTGGGCGATCGACGAGATCGTGCGCCGCTACATCGGCAAGCCGGACTTCGCCGACCTGCCGCGCAAGTACAAGACCGCGATCTCGGGCCTGCAGGACGTCGCGCACGAGATCAACGACATCGCCTTCATCGGCGTCAACCATCCCGAGCACGGGCCGGGCCTGGACCTGTGGGTCGGCGGCGGTCTGTCCACCAACCCGATGCTGGCCCAGCGGGTCGGCGCCTGGGTGCCACTGAACGAGGTGCCCGAGGTCTGGGAGGCCGTGACCTCGATATTCCGTGACTACGGCTACCGGCGGCTACGGTCCAAGGCCCGGCTGAAGTTCTTGATCAAGGACTGGGGCGTCGAAAAGTTCCGCGAGGTGCTCGAAACGGAGTACCTCAAGCGGCGGCTGATCGATGGTCCGCCGCCCGAGCCGCTCAAGCATCCGATCGACCACATCGGGGTACAACGGCTCAAGAACGGTCTCAACGCCGTCGGTGCGGCCCCGATAGCCGGACGCGTCTCGGGCAGCATCCTGTCGGCGGTCGCCGACCTGATGGACCGGGCCGGCTCGGACCGGATCCGGTTCACCCCGTACCAGAAGCTGGTCATCCTCGACATCGCCGACGACAAACTCGACGAGGTGCTCGCGGGTCTGGATGCGCTGGGGCTGCAGACCCAGCCGTCCTATTGGCGCCGGAACTTGATGGCGTGCACGGGGATCGAATACTGCAAGTTGTCGTTCGCCGAAACCCGGGGCAAGGCGCAGGTTCTGGTGCCCGAGCTCGAACGCCGGCTCGAGGACATCAACGCCGCGCTCGACGTGCCGATCACAGTCAACATCAACGGTTGTCCGAACTCGTGCGCACGAATTCAGGTGGCTGACATCGGCTTCAAGGGCCAAATGGTCGACGACGGTCATGGGGGCTCCGTCGAGGGCTTTCAGGTGCACCTGGGCGGCAGCCTCGGGCTGGACAGCGGATTCGGGCGAAAACTGCGCCAGCACAAGGTCACCAGCGACGAGCTGGGCGATTACATCGACCGGGTGGTGCGTAACTTCATCAAACACCGCAGTGCGGGAGAACGGTTCGCGCAGTGGGCGATTCGGGCGGATGAGGACGACTTACGATGAGTGAACAAGCAACGAAACGAACCGAGGCCGAACTGCGGGACCTGGCGGCGCGGGGCGCCGACGAGCTCGAGGGCGCCAGCGCCACCGAGGTGTTGCGTTGGACCGATCGGATCTTCGGCGGAGTCAACGGTCCGCGCGGCTGGGCCACCTGCAACTACGTGCTGACCTCCAGCATGCAGGAGGCCGTGCTGATCGATCTGGCTTCCAAGGTCCGCCCGGGCGTGCCGGTGGTCTTCCTGGACACCGGCTACCACTTCGCCGAGACCATCGGAACCCGGGACGCGGTCGAATCGGTCTACGACATCCGCGTGCTCAACATCGCCCCCGAGCAGACCGTGGCCGAACAGGATCAGTTGCTGGGGAGGAACCTGTTCGACCGTGACCCGGGCGAGTGCTGCCGGTTGCGCAAGGTGGTACCCCTGCGCCGCGTCCTGAGTGGCTACTCCGCCTGGGTGACCGGGCTGCGCCGGAGCGAAGCGAAAACCCGTGCCAACGCCCCGGTGATCGGCTTCGACGAGGGGTTCAAGCTGGTGAAGATCAACCCCCTGGCCACGTGGACCGACGAGGACATGCAGGACTACATCGACGAGCACGGCGTGCTGGTCAATCCCCTCGTCTACGACGGCTATCCGTCCATCGGCTGCGCCCCCTGCACGGCCAAACCGCTCGCCGGGGCCGATCCGCGCAGCGGGCGCTGGCAGGGGCTGTCGAAGACCGAGTGCGGGCTGCACGCCTCGTAGCAGAACCCACGACTTATGCCGACGTCAGCGTGGCTTCGTCCTCGCCGGCGCCGGCCGGTCCGCCGCCACCCGCCGTCGCGTCGACGGCGAGGGACGGAATTCGGGTCGCGCGCACGTAAACGGTGTCGCCCTCACGCAAGGCCAGCGCCTCGGCATCGCCGCGGGTGATCTGCGCCGTGAAGGCCCCTCCGGTGGCGGCGCTGGTCAACTCCACCCGCACCTCGAAACCGAGCACCACCACGCGGTCGACGGTGGCGCGCACCACCCCGATCGACTCCGCGGTGCCATCACCGCCTGCGATGGCCATCTCGGGGTTGCGGCCCACCCGGATGTCGTGCGGGCGAACCAGATTCCCGTTCAGGGTGGACACCGCCCCGAGGAACGACATCACAAAGGCGCTCGCCGGGGCGTCGTAGACCTCGGTCGGCGATCCCACCTGCTCGATACGACCGTGATTGAGCACCGCGATCCGGTCGGCCACGTCCAGCGCCTCCGCCTGGTCGTGGGTGACCAGGACGGTGGTGACGTGCACCTCGTCATGCAGGCGGCGCAACCACGCGCGCAGGTCCTCGCGCACCTTGGCGTCGAGCGCGCCGAACGGCTCGTCGAGCAACAGCACCTGCGGGTCGACCGCCAACGCCCGTGCCAACGCCATTCGCTGTCGTTGGCCGCCGGAGAGTTGATTGGGGTAGCGGTTCTGAAACCCGCTCAGCCCCACCACTTCCAGCAGATTGTCGACCTTGGCCTTGACCTCCGCTTTGGGCCGTTTACGGATCTTCAATCCGTAGGCCACGTTGTCACGGACCGTCAAGTGCTTGAACGCGGCATAGTGCTGAAACACGAACCCGATGCCCCGCCGCTGCGGCGGCACCCGTGTGACGTCTTCGCCGTTGATCGTGATCGTTCCGCTGTCGGGCTGGTCCAGCCCGGCTATGGCACGCAGCAGGGTTGACTTGCCGGAACCGCTGGGCCCCAACAGCGCCGTCAGCGAGCCGGAGGGCACGACGAAGTCGACATTGTCCAGGGCCACGAAGTCGCCGTAGCGCTTGTTGGCGTTGCGCACGACGATGGCGTGGTCGCCGGGGCGGGTGTTGTTGTCGGTCATCTGGGTGTCTCCATGTCGCCTACCTGGCCGCTCGCGCTCGGCGGGCATCCAAAATCACCTGGAAAATCAGGACCAGGACCGCAACGCCCATCAGCAACGTCGAGAGCGCGTAGGCGCCGTATTCGGCGCCGCGGTTATACCGATCCGAGACGAGCAACGTCAGGGTTTGGGACTTACCCGGGAGGTTCGACGACACGATGATGACGGCGCCGTACTCGCCGAGTGTGCGCGCGATCGTCAGCACGATGCCGTAGGTCAGACCCCACCGGATCGAAGGCAGGGTGATCCGCCAAAAGGTCTGCCACCAGCCCGATCCCAGGGTCGCCGCCGCTTCCTCCTGGTCGGTCCCCAGTTCGTGCAGGACGGGTTCCACCTCGCGCACGACGAACGGCAGGGTGACGAAGACGCTGGCAAGCACGATGCCGGGCAGCCCGAAGATGATCTTGAATCCGAGGTCCTTCTCGACGAAACCGAACGCGCCCGCCGATCCCCACAACAGGATCAGGGCGACGCCCACGATGACCGGCGACACCGCAAAGGGCAGATCGATCACCGCCTGCAGCACACCTTTACCGCGAAACCTGTTGCGGGCGAGCACCAACGCGGTAGGGATACCGAAAACCACGTTCAGCGGCACCACGATGGCAACGACCAGCAACGTCAGGTTGAGCGCCGACACCGCAGCGGGCGTGCTCACCCAGTCGAAGAACTGGCCGACGCCCGGCCGGAAGGTCCGCCACAAGATCAGGGTCACCGGGACGACGAGCAACCCGAAAACGTATGCGAGCCCGACGAATCGGATCAGGTACCGGACCCTGGATCCTGAGGTCACCTGGCCAACTCCTGACGCTTGGCCGCGCGCCCACCCACGATCCGCAGAATGAACAGCACGACAAACGAGATCGACAGCAGCACGACGGATATCGCGGCGGCGCCGGTGCGGTCGTCGTTCTCGATGAGGGTTCGTATCCACTGCGAGGACACTTCGGTCTTGCCGGGTACCGCGCCACCGATCAGGACCACCGACCCGAACTCGCCGATCGCTCGCGAGAAGGCCAGGCCCGCGCCGGACAACAACGACGGGGTCAACGACGGCAACACGACCGACGTGAAAACCTTCGGGCCGCTGGCACCCAACGACGCCGCCGCCTCTTCGGTCTCCCGATCGATCTCCAACAGCACCGGCTGCACCGCACGCACCACGAAGGGCAGCGTGACGAAGGCCAGCGCCACCGCCACGCCCCACGCCGTGTGCTGCAGATGAAGATTCACCGGGCTGTTGTGGCCGTAGAGGGCCAGCATCACCAGGCTGGCGACGATCGTCGGCAGCGCGAACGGCAGGTCGATGATGGCATCGACGACCCGCTTGCCGACGAAGTCATCCCGCACCAGCACCCAGGCGACCACCAGGCCGAAGACCAGGTTCACCACCGTGACCCCGGCGGAGATGGTCAGCGTCACCCGGAACGACTCCAGCGCGGCGTTTGAAGTGACCGCCAGCCAGAAGGCGTGCCAGCCGCCGCCGGCGGCCTGCCATGCGATTGCGGCCAGCGGCAGCAGCACGATCACCGAGAGCCACAGCGTCGCCACGCCTACCCGCAGTGACGTGCCACCCGATCCGCGCGAACCTCGCGCCGACGGCGCGAGGTGCCCGTTGCCGCCGAGCTCGGGCCTGATTGCCTGCGGGTCGGGGGTGACTGCGGCCGTCATCCGGTGGCCTGCATGTAGATCTTGGTGATGCTGCCGGTGGTCTTGTCGAACAACTGCGGATCCGCGGCCTGCCAACCGCCGAGGTCGCCGATGGTCCACAGTTTTGCCGGCAGCGGAAACTGGCCGCGGAATTCGGCCGCGACGGCCGGGTCGACCGGCCGAAAGCCCGCCTGCGCCCACACCTTCTGCGCCGTGGCCGTGTACTGGAAGTTCTTGAAGGCGACCGCGGCGTCCAGGTGCGGGCTGGTGCTCACCACCGCGACCGGATTCTCGATCTTGAACGTCTGCGACGGGTTGATGTGCTCCACCGGTTTGCCCGCGCGCTCGGTGGCGATCGCCTCGTTCTCGTAGCTGATCAACACGTCCCCGCTGCCCTGGACGAAGACATCGGTGGCCTCCCGCCCCGAACCGGGACGCAATTTGACGTGCTCGTGCACCAACTTGCTGATGAAGTCGACGCCGGCCTGGGTGTTGCTGCCACCTTCGCTCTTAACCGCATAGGGTGCCAGCAGATTCCACTTGGCCGACCCCGAGCTCAGCGGACTGGGAGTGATGACCTGAACCCCCGGCCGCAGCAGGTCGTCCCAATCCTTGATGTTCTTGGGGTTGCCCTTACGCACCACCAGAGTTACCACCGACCCGAAGGGAATTCCCTTGGTGGCGTCGGTATTCCAATCTTTGGATACCTTGCCGGCCTTCACCAGCCGGGAGATGTCCGGTTCGACGGAGAAGTTCACGACGTCGGCCGGCTTGCCGTCGAGGACCCCCCGTGATTGGTCGCCCGAGGCGCCGTAGGAGGCGATCACCTGCACGCCCTTGCCCTCGTCGGCGGCATTGAACGCCGGGATAACCGCGCTCCAGCCCGGTTCCGGGACCGAATAGGCGACCAGCGTGATGCTGGTGCGCGCGTTGGTCGGCCCGGAACCGCCGACGACGTCACTGGCCCCGCCGCTACACCCCGCCACGACCGCGGCGATCAGGGCAACCGTGGCCACCGGCCGCCACCGTAGGGCGATGTCGTTGAGCATTCAGGCCTTCCAGTACGGGGACTCAGGAGATAGCGGTCCCGTTGCTGCGGAAAGGCGCCTTAAACGACAGGAGACATCACGGACCCCATACCAGACCGCGCACGGGTTTGGCAGTCAGCGACAACAGTGCACGAAGACATGGCGTTCCACGACACCGGATGTCACCTGCATGGCCGGAAGCCTAACAGGAATCGGCGGGGCCGCCACCGCTCGAGTGCCGAGCGGGCAACCTGCGCGCGCTCAGTGCGTTAGCCACCACGCGACGATCACCAGCACCACGAGCGCGACCAGAATCAACGTCACGTGTGACCGAGGCATGCGCGTTACCCGGGCGCCTCACCGGTGCGGCGGGCACGGCGCAGCAAGGCGATGCTCTTGCCGAGCAGGCCATCGAGCAGGCCCGCTGTGACGGCCGCCACCACCAGCACGACCGGCATCACCACCATGGCCTGGAGCACGAAAGCGAGCCCGGAAAGCCACAGCTCGTTGCCGTCCCACCAATTCAGGAACGCGGTCACGGGCTCACCCTATTCGGCCTTGCCGCCGAAGACCAATGTGCCAAGATCGGCGCATGGCTGCCCCGTCGTCCGCGCCCGAGGCGACGGCCTGCCTGATCGCCGGCGGGGGCCCGGCGGGCATGGTGCTGGGCCTGCTGCTGGCTCGCGCCGGCGTCGAAGTCACGGTGATGGAAAAGCACGCCGACTTCCTCCGCGATTTCCGGGGGGACACCGTGCACGCGAGCACATTGCGGCTGCTCGACGAGCTGGGCCTGGGCTCACGGTTCGCCCAGCTCCCGCATCGCCTCATCGACACCGTCCACATGGAGATACAGAACGAACCGGTGGCCCTCGACCTGACCCGTCTGCCCGGCGCGCACAAGCACATCGCCCTGGTGCCGCAGTGGGACTTCTTGGAGCTGGTGGCCACCGCCGCCGAGGCCGAGCCGACCTTCCGGCTGCTGCGCAGCACCGAGGTGACCGGCGTCATCCGGGACGCGGACCGCGTCGTCGGCGTCACCTACCGCGACCAGAGCGGTCAGGTGAAGGACATGCGCGCCGAGCTGACCGTGGCCTGTGACGGTCGCTCCTCCTCGGTGCGCTCGGCGCTCGGCCTCGAACCGCAGAGTTTCGGCGCTCCCATGGACGTGTGGTGGTTCCGGCTGCCCCGCCACCCCGGCGATCCGCGGGGACTGGCCGGCGTGCTGCGGGCCGGGCACGCGGTCATCGTGATCGATCGCGGCGACTACTACCAGATCGCCTACATCATCCCGAAGGGAACCGACGCCCGGCTTCGGTCGCAGGGCATCGAGGCGCTGCACCGGGCGCTGGTCGGCATGGTGCCCTGGCTGGGTGACCGCGTGGCGACGCTGACTTCGTTCGACGACGTGAAACTGCTTGACGTGCAGCTGAATCGGCTTCGGCGCTGGTACGCGGGCGGCGTCCTGCTCATCGGCGACTCCGCGCACGCGATGTCACCGGTCGGCGGGATCGGCATCAACCTCGCGGTGGCGGACGCGGTGGCCGCGGCGCGCATCCTGGCCGGCGCGTTGCGCGCGGGCCGGGTGCCCACCTGGCGGTTGGCCCGGGTGCAGGCGCGTCGTTGGCTGCCCACCGTGCTGCTCCAGGCGGCGCAACGGGTGATCCATGCCAACGTGATAGCCGCGGCGGTCAGCGGAAACGAAGACAGCGCACCGCTGGGTGTGCGGGTGGTGGGCCGGTCGGCCGCACTGCGGCGACTGGCCGGCTACCTCGTGGCAATCGGTCCACTGCCCGAGCACGCACCGGGGTTTGCCCGCCGCCGCGGTTAACCGGGAGTGGCGCCACGTCGGCGAAAGAATGGACGCCGGGCCGCTGAACAGATGATGATGTCGGGATGGTCCTGCACGCCCAGCCCGATGATCAGCCCGCCGACGCCATGCCCGAGGAGGCATTCGAAGCGGCTCCGGCGGTCTTGCCTTCGCCCATCGACTTCAGCGCACCGGCGCCGCTGGCTTCCAGCGGGGCACTGCGGAACCCGTTTCCGCCGATCGCCGATTACGCCTTTCTGTCGGACTGGGAGACGACGTGCCTCATCTCCCCCGCGGGATCCGTCGAATGGCTGTGCGTGCCGCGGCCCGACTCCCCCAGCGTGTTCGGTGCCATCCTCGACCGCAGCGCCGGCCACTTCCGGCTCGGCCCCTACGGCGTCTCGGTGCCCTCGGCCCGCCGCTACCTGCCCGGCAGCCTCATCATGGAGACCACCTGGCAAACCCACACCGGGTGGTTGATCGTGCGCGACGCGCTGGTGATGGGGCCGTGGCACGACATCGAGCGCCGATCGCGGACCCACCGCCGCACGCCGATGGATTGGGACGCCGAGCACATCCTGCTGCGCACGGTGCGCTGCGTCAGCGGAACCGTCGAGCTGATGATGAGCTGCGAGCCCGCCTTCGACTACCACCGCGTCGGGGCCACCTGGGAGTACTCGGCCAACGCGTACGGTGAGGCCATCGCGCGGGCCGCCAAGCAGCCCGACGCCCACCCGACCCTGCGGCTCACCACCAATCTGCGGATCGGGCTGGAGGGCCGCGAGGCGCGCGCACGCACGCGGATGAAAGAGGGCGACGATGTGTTCGTCGCCCTGAGCTGGACCAAGCACCCGGCGCCGCAGACCTACGAAGAGGCCGCGGACAAGATGTGGCAGACCACCGAGTGCTGGCGGCAGTGGATCAACATCGGCAACTTCCCCGACCACCCGTGGCGGGCCTACCTGCAACGCAGCGCACTCACGTTGAAAGGGCTGACCTACTCTCCCACCGGGGCGCTGCTGGCGGCCGCCACCACCTCGCTGCCGGAAACGCCGCAGGGCGAACGCAATTGGGACTACCGCTACGCGTGGGTGCGTGACTCGACGTTCGCGTTGTGGGGCCTCTACACGCTGGGACTGGACCGGGAGGCCGACGACTTCTTCGCGTTCATCGCCGACGTCTCGGGCGCCAACAGCAACGAGCGGCACCCGCTGCAGGTGATGTACGGCGTGGGCGGCGAACGCAGCCTGGTCGAAGAGGAGCTGCACCACCTGTCCGGCTATGACCATGCCCGCCCGGTGCGCATCGGCAACGGTGCCTACGACCAGGTCCAGCACGACATCTGGGGCTCGATCCTCGATTCGTTCTACCTGCATTGCAAATCCCGCGAGCAGATCCCGGAGAGCTTGTGGCCGGTGCTGAAGAAGCAGGTGGAAGAGGCGATCAAGCATTGGCGCGAGCCCGACCGGGGCATCTGGGAGGTCCGGGGCGAACCGCAGCACTTCACCTCGTCGAAGGTGATGTGCTGGGTCGCGCTCGACCGCGGCGCGAAGCTGGCCGAGCGCCAGGGCGAGAAGAGCTACGCCCAGCAGTGGCGGGCCATCGCCGAGGAGATCAAGGACGACATCCTGCAAAACGGGGTGGATTCCCGCGGGGTGTTCACCCAGCGTTACGGCAGCGACGCGCTGGACGCCTCGCTGCTGCTGGTGGTGCTGACCCGGTTCCTGCCCCCGGACGACCCCCGGGTGCGCAACACCGTGCTGGCCATCGCCGACGAGCTGACCTCCGAAGGCCTGGTGCTGCGCTACCGGGTCGAACAGACCGACGACGGGCTGTCCGGGGAGGAAGGCACATTCACGATCTGCTCGTTCTGGCTGGTGTCGGCGCTGGTGGAGATCGGCGAGGTGGCGCGCGCCAAGCGCTTGTGCGAGCGGCTGCTGTCCTATGCCAGCCCGTTGCACCTCTACGCCGAGGAGATCGAGCCGCGCACCGGCCGGCACCTGGGCAACTTCCCGCAGGCGTTCACCCACCTGGCGCTGATCAACGCGGTCGTGCACGTGATCCGCGCCGAGGAGGAAGCCGACGGCTCCGGGATGTTCCAGCCCGCCAACGCCCCGATGTAGTGGCGCGCGAGGTCAGCTCAGCGCGCTCACTTTGTCTCGCATAACTTGCGCAATGTCCAGCGCGCTGGAGTTGATGTCCCCCTGCGCTTCCGGCGACGCGCCGGATGTGCCGAAGAAATCGACCTCGACTTCGATCAGGCAATTGTCCCGCACGCCGACGGCCCGGGCGGCGGGAAGCGATGGGGGCGAGAACAAGCGGGCTGTGTTCCATCGCATCGAAATAGTCGCCGCGACAACGGAAACGGCGCTCTGGACGTGACTGACTTGCACTTCCAGCGGCAGACTTCCACCCGAAATGGGCACCGTCTTGCCATCGCATTCCTGCCACTGCCTGGAGAACGTCGCGAAAAGGGCATTGGCGTCGGCAGCCGTGGGCAGGCCGATGGCGGCCTCCTGCACCCTGGTCACCGTCGCGGCGGAGCCAGCGTTGGGCCGCCATGTCGTGAGCGCAACATCTTTCACATTGGCGGACCGGTAGGCGCCTCGCTGCGTCATCACCGCCACTCCGAGGCAGCTTTCGGACCTCCCCGAGTCCGCACCCCCCAACATCTCGGGACCCCCGAAGAGCGGTGGGAAACGCGGGTCAGGCTCCAGGGGCTCCTTGACGATGCGCGATAGCGCGCTCCTGCCGAGCAGCACCCGCTTGACGGCTTGCCCGTTGAGGGATCGCGGCGTGGGGTTCGCTGGTGCCCGCGCCGCGCCGGCGACCGTGACCGAGCAGCCCGTCGCCGACATCAAGACGACCAGAAAGGCTGCTGCGCACCAACGTCGACCTCGACCGCGGCGCCTACCGGACGACGCGGCAACAACCGCGGGCCGGGACACTTCGATGCCGCAAATACTTCCCATGCGCTTTTCGGCTACCTCTCACTTCAACCGAGTCTAGGCTTGGCGGCACGGCGAAGACGGCATGGACACCTAAGCACAGCTCAACCCCAGAAAAGTCCCAGGGCGGTACCAGGTGCCGGGTCAGCTCAGCCCGCTGACCTTGTCCATCATCGCGTGCGCGACGTCGATGGCGCTGCGGTGCACGTCGCCGGACCCCTCGCCCGCCGGGCTCGTCGAATTGAAGAACGCCACCTCGACTTCGACGAGGCAGTTCCCCCGCACGCCGATCGCGCGCGCCTCGGGCCGCGGGCCGCTGGACGGTATGCCGGGCAACTGGGTGTCGATCGAAATGGTGGCCGCCAGAACGGAATCAGAGATCCGCACCTCGGAAATGGTGTCCGAGAACACGATCGCGGGACGGTCGGTGATGATGCTCGGGCGCCCGATGGTCACCGTCGTGCCGTCGCACTCGCGCCATTGCCGGGCGAACTGCTGGAATAAGGCGGCGGCCCCGGCGGTGCTGGACAAGGCGACCACGCCCTCGGCCACACTGATCACCTTCGCCGGCCCGCGCAGGTTCCACCACGTCTCCCGCGCCGCGTTCTTGACGTCGCCGGATTGGTAGGCGTTCTTCACCATCATCGAGGTGACGCCGACGCAGTTCAGCGGTGAGACCGCCCCGAACGCCGGCGGCAACACCTCGGGGCCGCCGAACCGCGCCGGAAGTTCGGCCTTGGTGCCAAAGGACTGGCCGAGCAGTTTGGCGAGCTCACCGTCGTCGAGCAGCACCTTCTTGACGGCTTGCCCCGTGACCGGGTGGGGCTTCAGACCCGGCGCGGGTCGCGCGGTGCCCGAGACGGTGCAGCCGGCGACCAGCGCGACGGCCAGCAGGCAGGCGAGGACGGTGCGGCCGGTTGTCATCAGTTGCTGCTCGAGACTTTTCGCAACATCGCCCGGACGACATCGATGGCCCGGGTCCCGGCTTGCGCGCCGGGGCCGACGGCGACCTTGACGTCGGCGATGACGTCCGCCGAGACGCCCACGGCCCGTTCCTGCGGGCACGGCGGGGTGTGGTGGTTGTCCCACGCGAGGACGGTCGCCGACAGTATCGGCCCGTCGACACGGGTGTCCGTCACCTTCGAGTACAGCTCGGTGTTGCTCGGGTCGTGGGTGTACACCGTCACCGTGGTACCGGCGCAGTGTTGCCATTGCTTCACGAACGACTCGAAGAGCCGTTGCGCGTCGGCCGGCGGCGCCAGCTTGATCGCCGCCGCCGTCGCGCTGGACACGGCCACCCCGGAGTCGTAATTCCAGTAGTCCTGCGTCGCGGCGGCGCGGACCTGGCCATGTTCGTAGACGACCCGCATCGCCGGCGCGATCGCGCCGAGGCATTCGATGGGCGCGGCGCCACCGCTGTCGCGAATCCCGTTGGGCAGCATATCGATACCGCCCACGAGCGGCGGGCTGTGTGGTGGCAGCTCGTTCCCGACGGCCGCGCCGACCTCCCCGCCGTCGGGCAGGACCTGTTCGAGCGGCAGGCCGGCGCCGCCGAGAGGGCCGATGCGCGTGGGTGTCCCGGCGACGGTCGTGACGCATCCGCTGCTCAGCAGGCCGATACCGACCAGAGCTCCGGCTCGCGTCAGCGTCACGGCTATTTCTTGCCCTTGTCGCCCGCGGCGTCGGTGGACAGTGCCGCGACGAAGGCCTCCTGCGGGACGTCCACCCGCCCGATGGTCTTCATCCGCTTCTTGCCCTCCTTCTGCTTTTCCAGCAGCTTGCGTTTGCGGGTGATGTCCCCGCCGTAGCACTTGGATAGCACGTCCTTGCGGATCGCCCGAATATTCTCGCGTGCAATGATTTTCGATCCGATGGCCGCCTGCACCGGCACCTCGAACTGCTGGCGGGGAATCAGCTCCTTCAGCTTGGTGGTCATCTTGTTGCCGTAGGCGAACGCCGAATCCTTGTGCACGATCGCCGAGAACGCGTCGACGGCCTCGCCCTGCAACAAGATGTCGACCTTCACCAGTTGGGCCTCTTGCTCGCCGGCCTCCTCGTAGTCGAGGCTCGCGTAGCCGCGGGTCCGCGACTTCAGCGAGTCGAAGAAGTCGAAGATGATCTCACCGAGCGGCATGGTGTAGCGCAGTTCGACCCGCTCGGGCGACAGGTAGTCCATGCCGCCGAGTTCGCCGCGGCGCGACTGGCAGAGTTCCATGATGGTGCCGATGAACTCGCTGGGCGCGATGATGGTGGTCTTGACCACGGGCTCGTAGACCGTGCCGATCTTGCCCTCGGGCCAGTCGGACGGGTTGGTCACCACGATCTCGGTGCCGTCCTCCTTGATCACCCGGTAGACGACGTTGGGCGACGTGGAGATCAGGTCCAGGTCGAACTCGCGTTCCAGGCGCTCGCGGGTGATCTCCATGTGCAGCAGCCCCAGGAAACCGCACCGGAAGCCGAAGCCCAGCGCCACCGACGTTTCCGGCTCGTAGGTCAGCGCCGCGTCGTTGAGCTGGAGTTTGTCCAGGGCGTCGCGCAGGTCCGGGTAGTCCGAGCCGTCCACGGGATACAGGCCCGAGTAGACCATCGGCTTGGGTTCGCGATAACCGGTCAGCGCCTCGGTGGCGCCGTGCCGGGCCGTCGTCACGGTGTCGCCGACCTTGGACTGGCGGACGTCCTTGACGCCGGTGATGAGGTAGCCCACCTCCCCGACCCCCAGGCCCTCGGTGGCCTTGGGTTCGGGTGAGACGACGCCCACCTCGAGCAGCTCGTGGGTGGCGCCGGTGGACATCATCAAGATGCGCTCACGCGGGACGATCTTGCCGTCCATCACCCGGACATAGGTCACCACACCGCGATAGATGTCGTAGACGGAGTCGAAGATCATCGCCCGGGTGGGCGCGTCGGCGTCGCCCTGCGGATGCGGCACCAGCCGAACCACCTCGTCGAGGAGCTGGGCCACGCCCTCGCCGGTCTTGCCGGATACCCGCAGCACATCGTCAGGCCGGCAGCCGATGATGTGCGCGAGTTCGCCCGCGTAGCGGTCCGGGTCGGCGGCGGGCAGGTCGATCTTGTTGAGCACCGGGATGACGGTCAGGTCGCGGTCCAGCGCCAGGTACAGGTTGGCCAGCGTCTGCGCCTCGATGCCCTGGGCCGCGTCGACGAGCAGCACCGCGCCCTCGCAGGCCTCCAGCGCCCGGGACACCTCATAGGTGAAGTCGACGTGGCCCGGGGTGTCGATCAGGTGCAGGACGAATTCTTCGTCGCCGACTTTCCAGGGCAGCCGGACGTTCTGCGCCTTGATGGTGATCCCGCGCTCCCGCTCGATGTCCATCCGGTCCAGGTACTGGGCGCGCATCATCCGCTCGTCGACGACGCCGGTGAGCTGAAGCATCCGGTCCGCCAGCGTGGACTTGCCGTGATCGATGTGGGCGATGATGCAGAAGTTCCGAATCTGCGCCGGCGCGGTGAAGGTCTTGTCGGCGAAACTGCTGATGGGGATCTCCTGGTCTGGGCATGCTTGCGGCCGCTCGAACACCGGCTCGTGGGTATGTCCAGGGTATCCAGGCCCGGGCGCCCGGACCTACTTGGACACAATCGCACACACCCGCCCGCGTCTATGCTGCGAATATGGCGTCTGCCCGCAAATCCCAGTGGAAGACGTTCCAGCGGTTCGCGGAAAACCTGGTGTTCGACCGGGCCCCGCGACTGGCCCGGCACGTGCAGAACTCGCAGACCGTGCTGCGCGAACTGCAGCAGGCGGTCAAGATCACCGCGAACGTCATCGCCGCCGCCGCGCCGCAACAGCCCGCGATCGCCGCGGGCCGCCCGGTGACGAGCACGAGCTTCCCCACCGCGCAGCGTGCGCGCAAGCTGGTCTACGCCCCCGACCTCGACGGCCGGGCCGATCCCGGCGAGATCGTGTGGACGTGGGTGGTCTACGAGGACGACCCCACCCGCGGCAAGGACCGCCCCGTGCTGGTGGTCGGCCGTGATCGCCGCGTCCTGCTGGGGTTGATGGTGTCCAGCCAGGAGCGCCACTCCGAGGACCGGGACTGGATCGGAATCGGTTCTGGCGCTTGGGATTACGAGGGCAGGCCGAGCTGGGTTCGGCTGGACCGGGTGCTCGACGTGCCCGAAGAGAGCATCCGCCGCGAGGGCGCGATCCTGGATCGGGACATCTTCGACCTGGTCGCCGAACGGTTGCGCGCGGACTACTCCTGGAGCTGAGGGGCGACGTTCAGCCCCGCGCGGCTATCAGCCCTGCGTGATGTAGGACTGCAGCTGCTGCTGTTCGGCCTCGAGTTCTTCCATGCGGGTCTTCACCACGTCGCCGATGCTGACGATGCCGATCAGCTTCTTGCCGTCGAGCACCGGCACGTGGCGCACCCGGTTCTTGGTCATCAGCACGCTCAGGGAGTCGACCGTGTCGGCCTTCGTGCAGGTGGCGACGTTGGCGGTCATGATCTTGGAGACCGGCCGCGACAGCACGCTGGCGCCGTGGGTGTGCAGCTGGCGCACGACGTCGCGCTCGGAGACGATGCCGACGACGCCCTCGTCGCCGACGACCACCATGGCCCCGATGTTCTGATCGGCGAGGCCGGCGAGCAGCTCTTTGACCGTCGCCTCGGGGTTGATGGTCACCACCGCCGCGCCCTTGTTCCGCAAGACGTCCGCAATCCGCATCAAGGCCTCCAGCCGGTTGTGATCCGCTTCACACAGGCTACGGCTAACTCGCGCGGCGCAAAAGCCATGAAGAGAACCGGTAGCCGATCCGTGTCCATACCCTGACGTCTTCGTTCGGAACCGCGGCGCACCGGATCCCCCGATCGGCCCCCTCCGGGGGCCGCGCCTTGCAAGATGGGGGCCATGATCGAGATCACGCTGCTCGGGACGGGGAGTCCGATCCCCGACCCCAACCGCGCCGGGCCGTCCACCCTGATCCGCGCCGGCGGGCAGGCGTTTCTGGTGGATTGCGGGCGTGGCGTGCTGCAGCGCGCGGCGGCGGTGGGCGTCGGCGCCGCCGGATTGTCGGCGCTGCTGGTCACCCACTTGCACAGCGACCACATCGGCGACCTCGGCGACCTCCTCATCACCCGCTGGATCAGCACGTTCGCCCCCGACCCGGCGCCGCTGCCGATCATCGGACCACCCGGGACCGCGGAGACGGTGGAGTCGACGCTGCACGCGTTCCGCCACGACATCGAGTACCGGATCGCTCATCACGCCGACCTGAACGCACCACCCGCGGTCGAGGTCCACGAATGCACGGAGGGCGAGGTGTGGGACCGCGACGGCGTGTCGATCCGCGTGGCGCCCACCGATCACCGACCGGTGGCGCCGACCATCGGATTCCGGATCGACTACGGGACGGCGTCGGTGGTGCTCGCCGGGGACACGGTGCCGTGCGCCGGGCTGGACCAGCTCGCGGCCGGCGCGAGCGCGTTGGTGCACACCGTGATCCGCAAGGACATCGTCGGCAACATTCCGCAACAGCGGCTCCAGGACATCTGCGACTACCACTCGTCGGTCGAAGAGGCGGCGGCAACCGCGGCCCGTGCCGGGGTCGGCACCCTGGTCATGACGCACTACGTGCCGGCGCTGGTGCCGGGCCAGGAAGAACAGTGGCGGGCGCTGGCAGCCTCGAAGTTCGGCGGCCGGATCGAACTGGGCGACGACCTGCTTCGCGTCGAAATCAACGCGCCGTAGCGGTCATTCGCGGCGCGGCTACGCCAGCCGGGTGACCTCCACGACGACGTCGAGATCGGTCGCCCCCTGCCCGGAGTAGATGCCTTTCAGCGGGGGGACGTCGGTGTAGTCGCGCCCGGCGCCCACGCTGACGTATTGCTCGGAAATCTCGGTTTCGTTGGTGGGGTCGTAGCTCCACCACCCGCCCGTCCACGCCTGGATCCAGGCGTGACTGCGCCCGTCGACGGTGTCCCCGACGACGCCGTCGCGCTTGGGGTGCAGGTACCCCGACACGTAGTGCGCGGGAATACCCATGGCGCGCAACAACATCAGCGACAGGTGGACGAAGTCCTGGCACACTCCCCTGCCCTCGTTCAACGCATCCAGCCCCGACGAGTGCACGCTGGTGGTGCCGGGAAGGTATTCCAGCTCGCTGCGCACCCAGTGCGCCGCGGCGACGACGGCCTCGGCGGGCCGGTGCGACTTGGCGATCTTCTTGGCCACGGACGTCACCTTCTTGCTCGCCGGGGTGTGGTCGGTGGGGCGCAGCAATTCGTCGAACCGATCGATGACGGCCTCGGAGTCCAGCTCGCGCCAGCCGACGTCGGTGACCGGCGGTTCGGGCCCCTCGGTTTCGACCACCGACGACGACGTCACCGTGAGGTCGGTGTGCGGCGCGTGCAGGTCGAAAGCCGTTACGGCCGTGCCCCAATAGTCGATGTAGCGATAGGACCGGGTCGCCGGGATGGTTTCGACGCGATTGAGGATGACGTTCTGCCTGGAGTTCGACCGCGGGGTCAGCCGCGCTTCGTTGTAGGAGGCGGTCACCGCCGACTGGTAGGCGTAGCCCGTGGTATGCACCACCCGCAGCCGCCACATCAGTTGTCCCCCGGCCGGCCGACCAGCCTGGCGCGGTCGCCGGCGTCCGACCACGCCACCCATGGAGTGACGTGAAAGTACTGCACGGACAACGCTTCTCCGACATCGCGACAGGTTCGCTGCAGTCCGGCCAGGCGGAGCTCCAGGGATTCGAGCAGCACACCGGGCTGCACGAATTCCAGTTCGCTGCGGGCCTGCCCCAGCAGCCGTTGCGCCTCCCCGGTGGCCCCGATCCGGCTCTGCCGGTTGTGCAGCAGTTCGTCGAGGTTGTGTTCGGCCAGGCGCAGCGAATAGAACACCGAACGCGGGAAAAGCCGGTCGAGCATCATGAACTCGACGACCCGGCCGGCGTCGAGCACCCCGCGGTAGGTGCGCAGATAGGTGTCGTGCGCGCCCGCGGAACGCAACAGCGTCACCCATGCCGGGGACGATGCGCTGTCTCCCACCCGCGACAGCAACAGCCTGACCGTCATGTCGACGCGCTCGATCGC
This sequence comes from Mycobacterium paraseoulense, assembly GCF_010731655.1. Taxonomy (NCBI): domain Bacteria; kingdom Bacillati; phylum Actinomycetota; class Actinomycetes; order Mycobacteriales; family Mycobacteriaceae; genus Mycobacterium; species Mycobacterium paraseoulense. The sequence goes on from NZ_AP022619.1 coordinate 2,261,010, forward strand.
GCGTCCCAGCACCATGAATCGGTAGCCGTCGTCGCGCGACAGCGTCGAGTCGGCCAGCCCGGCGAACATCGCCGCCCGGCCCTCGACGTAGGACAGGAATTCGTGGGGCCCGAGCCGTCTGGCGGCACGCTCGCGTTCGGCCAGCGCGTGATAGGTGGTGTTGAGGCACTCCCAAATCTCGCTGGAGGTCACCTCGCGCGCCGACTTGGCGTTCTCCCGCGCCGCCGTGATCGCGTCGACGATCGACGAACCCCCGGAGGCGTTGGTGCTGAAGGCCACCAGGTCGGTCAACGACCACACGTCGAGGTCGTGGGCGGGCGGATCGATGCCGAGCACCCGGAGTAACAGCCGTGACGTTTGGTCGGGGTCGACGCTGGAATCCTCGAGCAGCTGGTGCAGGACCACGTCGAGGATGCGCGCCGTGTCGTCGGCCCGCTCGACATAGCGGCCGATCCAGAACAGCGCCTCGGCGTTGCGCGCCAGCATCATCGCCTCGCCCGGCGCTGATGCTGTTGCTGGAGCTGCTGTTCCTGTGGCGATTCGGTGGGTTGCGTCTGCGTCTGCGTCAGCCGCGGCGCGCCGTCGAGCACCGGATCGGAAATGGACTCGGGCAGCGAGCGCACGACCTCGGCCGCGCCGAGCTCCCGCTCGCCGCCGGACGCGCGCGAGGCCAGCACCCAGGTGTCCTTCGAGCCACCGCCCTGACTGGAATTCACCACCCGCGAGCCCTCGACCAGGGCCACCCGGGTCAGCCCGCCGGGCAGCACCCACACGTCATCGCCGTCGTTGACGGCGAACGGCCGCAGGTCGACGTAGCGGGGTGCCAGGGTGTCGCCGATCTGCGTCGGCACGGTCGACAGTTCCATCATCGGCTGGGCGATCCAGCTGCGCGGGTCGTCGCGGACCTTCTTGGCGACGGTGGCCAGCTCCTTGTCGGATGCGTCCGGCCCGAACACGATGCCGTAGCCGCCCGATCCCTCGACCGGCTTGAGGACCAACTCGTCGATGCGGTCCAGTACCTCTTCCCGTTCGTCATCGAGCCAGCACCGGTACGTCTCGACGTTGGCCAGCAGCGGCTTCTCCCCCAGGTAGTACTCGATCATGGTCGGCACATAGGTGTAGACGAGCTTGTCGTCGCCCACACCGTTGCCGATGGCGCTGGAGACCACGACGTTCCCGGCACGCGCGGCGTTGACCAGGCCGGCCACCCCCAGCACCGAGTCGGCGCGGAACTGCAGCGGGTCCAGGAACGCGTCATCGATGCGCCGGTAGATGACGTCGACCTGCACCTCGCCGTCGGTGGTGCGCATGTAGACCTGGTTGTCCCGGCAGAACAGGTCGCGACCTTCGACCAGCTCGACGCCCATCTGGCGGGCCAGCAGCGAATGCTCGAAGTACGCCGAGTTGTACACGCCCGGGGTCAGCACCACCACCGTCGGGTCGGCCTCGTTGGTGGCCGCGGAATTGCGCAGGGCACGCAGCAGGTGCGACGCGTAGTCGTCGACGGCACGCACCCGGTGCGTGGCGAACAGGTTCGGGAAGACCCGCGCCATGGTCCGCCGGTTCTCCATGACATAGGACACGCCCGACGGCGAGCGCAGGTTGTCCTCGAGGACGCGGAAGTTGCCCTTCTCGTCGCGGATCAGGTCGATGCCGGCGACATGGATGCGGACGCCGTTCGGCGGGACGATGCCCATCGCCTCGCGGTGGAAATGCTCGCAGGAAGTGATGAGGCGGCGCGGGATGATGTCGTCGTTCAGAATTTCCTGGTCGCCGTAGATGTCGTCGAGATACATCTCGAGCGCCTTGACGCGCTGGATGATGCCGCGCTCCAATCGGCTCCACTCGGCAGCGGAGATCACCCGCGGAACAAGGTCGAGCGGAAACGGGCGTTCCTGACCCGACAGCGAGAACGTGATGCCCTGGTCGATGAACGCGCGGCCCAGCGCTTCGGCGCGGGCCTGGAGCTCCGAGGCGTCGGACGGCGCGAGCTCGGCGTAGATGCCCTTGTAGGGACCCCGGACGGTGCCCTGCGCGTCGAACATCTCGTCGAAGGCCATCGAATAGGTGTCCGACGACGTGTTGTAGCCGCCAAAGATGTGCTCGGCGCGCGCAGCGCGCAACCCCCGCCTGGTTTCCTCAAGCTGGCTCGGAAGACTCACTTTTTAGATGCTGCCTCAAATTGGCGTTATGGCAGCCCACGGGTTCCCGTTTTGGGAGAAAACGTAACCGACTGATAACCTGGGCAGTCGCTGTGGTGATTTCCGGCGCCTGAAACAAACGTCGAAGCGGAGAAGGAACTAAAAGCGTGGCCAACATCAAGTCGCAGCAGAAGCGCAATCGCACCAACGAGCGCGCTCGACTGCGCAACAAGTCGGTGAAGTCTTCGCTTCGCACCGCCGTGCGCGCGTTCCGCGAGGCCGCCCACGCCGGCGATAAGGACAAGGCCACGGAGTTGCTCGCGGCGACCACCCGCAAGCTGGACAAGGCGGCCAGCAAGGGCGTGATCCACAAGAATCAGGCGGCCAACAAGAAGTCGGCCCTGGCGCGAGCGCTCAACCAGCTCTGAGCCCCCCGCGGGCTCACCGGCCCCGGTGGGCGGCCAGCTCGGCCACCTTCCTGACCGCCGATTCCAGCGCGTAATCCGCGTCCGCCACGGCCCCTTTGACGTTGGCGTTGAGCGCCGCCACCACCTTCATCGCCGCCGCCACACTGTCGCGCGACCAATACCGCGCCTGCTTCTGGGCCTTCTGCACCCGCCACGGCGGCATCCCCAGCTGCGACGCCAGCCGGTAGGGATCGCCGGACAGCGGGCCGACCCGGCCGATCGTGTGGACCGCTTCGGCCAGCGCGTCGGCCAGCACCACCAGCGGCTCACCGCGCATCATCGCCCATCGCAGCGCCTCGGCGGCCCCCGCGACGTCGCCGGCCACCGCCTTGTCCGCGATGTCGAACCCCTTCACCTCGGCTTTGCCGCTGTGGTAGCGGCGCACCGCGGCCGCGTCGACGATCCCCCCGGTGTCGGCGACGAGCTGCGAACAAGCGGCCGCCAGCTCCCGCACGTCGGACCCGACCGCGTCCAGCATGGCGGTCACGGTGTCCTCGTCGACCTTGACCCGCAGCGCGCGAAACTCCTTGCGCACGAAGTCGATCCGCTCACTGGCCTTGCTGATTCGCGCACAGGGATGCACGACGGCGCCCAGCGACTGCAACTCGGCGGCCAGCGCCTTGGCCCGCCCGCCGCCCGAATGCACGACCACCAGTGTCGTGCCCAGCGGGACGTCGGCCGCGGCCGAGGCGATCACCGCGGCCGCCTCCTTGCCCGCGTCGCCGGCGGCCTCGAGCACGACGATGCGCTCGTCACCGAACAGTGACGGGCTCAGCAGTTCGGCGAGCTCGTAGGTGCTGACGTCACCCGCCCGCATCCGGCTGACCGGAACGTCGGCGTCGTTCGTGGAGCCGGCCCGCTGGCGCGCCAACCGCAACACGTCGGCCACCGCCCGCTCGACCAGCAGCTCCTCGTCTCCCAGGACCAGGTGCAGCGGCGAATCCTCGTTCACCCCACGATGGTGTCACGACGGACCGACTACGCGGGATCCAGCAGCCTGGACAACCACCAGGCCAGCGCGCAGAGCGCCGCCGCCCCTGCGCCCAAGACGACGGCGCCACCAAACCTGCGGCGGCCGCGCAGCCGCACGACCGCCACGAGGACCAGCGCCGTCACCCCGGCGACCAGCAGGGCTCCGGGGAGCCCGGACGGGACGGGCAGCGTCGCCGCGGGCACACCGGCCGACCATCGCGCCACCCTGATCACCCACCACAGCTCGGGGCCGGTGAAGCGGATCAACAACTGCGCGCCGGACGGCCACGGCACGCTCAAGACGGCCGCCGCGCTGCCCAGCACGGTGATCGGCGCTATCACCGGCGCGGCCGCGAGGTTGGCGCCCACCGCCACCAGGCTGACCCGCCCCGAGATACCGGCCACCAGCGGCGCGGTCACCACGTGCGCTGCCGTGGCGACGGAGAGCGCGTCGGCGAGCGGCCGGGGCCAACCCCGCCCCACCAGCCGCCGCGACCACACCGGCGCGATGACGACCAACGCCGCAGTCGCGACCACGGACAGCGCGAAGCCGACGTCGACGGCCAGCTGGGGCGCCATCGCCAGCAAACCCAGCACCGCGGCGCACAGCGCCGGGATCGCTTGCCGCCGCCGCGAGAACAGCATCCCCGCCAGCGCGATGGCGCCCATCACCGCCGCCCGCAACACGCTCGCCGTCGGCTGCACCACGACGACGAACGCGACCAGTGTCAGCGCGGCGAGGACGACGGCCGCCCGCGGGCCGATCAATCGCGCCGAGAACACCACGGCGGCACAGACGATGGTCACGTTGGCGCCCGACACCGCCATCAGGTGGGTCATCCCCGCCGCGCGAAAATCGCGGTCGGTCTCGGCGGTGACCGCCGAGGTGTCACCCAGAACCAGGGCGGGCAGCATGGCCGCCTGCTCGCCGGGCAACGCGCCGCGGACGGCGGCGGCGAACCGGCCGCGCACCGTGTGGGCCGCCCGGTGCACGGCGCCGGCGGTGCCCGCGGTCGGCCGGCCCGACGCGTTGAGCACCGCGACGGTGAGATCCCGGCGGGTCGGTCGGCCGATCCGCGCGGTGAACCGCACCGGACGGCCCACCATCAGTCCGTCGGCGTCCGATGCGAAGTCCGCGGCCCGGGCGAAGACGACCACCCGTCCGGCAATCCGCGCGTCGCGCAGGCGCTGCAGCTTGGCGCGGAACATCAGCCGTCCGCGACCCAGCGACACCGGGCTCTCGGTGGGAGTGACCGTCACCGGGGCGGCCGTCCCGAAGGCCGCCGTGATCGGGTGGCGAGCTACCCCTTCCGCGCGCAGCGCGACCGCCAACCCGAACCCCGCGCCGATGATCCCGACCGCGACCAGGCCGGCGCTGACGGCGCCCAGCCGCCGGGTCTCGCCCTGCCCGCGCGCCGCGTGCCACGCCAGCGCGCCCGAGGCGGCGGCCAACACCACACACCCGGCCGCCAGCACCCGGCCGATCGGCCACCAGATCCCGGCGGCGGTCACCACCCAGCAGGTGAGCGCGGCCGGCACCAGGCGGGCGTCGACACGCGCCGCCCCCGACGCGACGACGCCCAAACCGTGGGTGTCAGACACGGACCAGGGCGCGCAACTTCTCCAGCCGCGCCGGCCCGATGCCGTCGACTTCGGCGAGCTGGTCGACGCTGGTGAACTTGCCGTTGGCCTGTCGCCAGGCGACGATCGCGGCCGCCGTGACCGGGCCGACACCGGGCAAGCCGTCCAAGTCCTGCACGGTCGCGGTGTTGAGGTCGACCACGTCATCCACCCTCGGCTTCGCCGGTCCGGCCCCCGTGCGCGGTGGCTTCGACGTGGGCGTGGAGCCCGAAGCCACCGAGCTCCCCAGCGCCGCCGGCTGCCCGGGGACCGGGGCGAGTCCGACGACCCGCGTCGACGAGGGGATCTGTTCGATGTTCCGCCGACTGTCGTTCAGCCCGCGGTGGCGCGTCCGACCGCGCCCTGGCCCAGTGACCAGCGGGCTGTGGGCACGCTCGCGGCGCAGGTCGGGGCTCGCGTCCCCGGACCTCGGCCGTCGACCGCCTTGCCCTCGTGGCAGGCCCACCACGTCACCACACCACCGGCCCCTCGGCCGACCAGCGTCCGCACGTGACGAGCACCCAGGACCGCCGGCGATCGCCAGCCCGATGACGCGCGACCGTTGCCCGGCCAGCCAGTCCTGCCACGCGTCTCCGATCGGGGGCGCACCATCGCGCGGGCAGCGATTCTGGTCCAGAGCGATTCTGGTCCCCGATGGCGATCGCCGGGCCGACGTGACGGCCTTGTCCGCGTTCCCCTCGTCGTGCAGCATGCGCACGCCGACGCGTCCCGGGCCGCCCGATACGCGCTGCCCTCGACGCGGAAGGGGCCCACTTTGCCGCGTGACATGAACATGACGTGCCAGCTGACCGACCTGCAGCTTTCGCGTGCCGGCGATGTCGGCGGCGAGATCGATCGCCGCGGTCTCGAGGACGACGTGTTGCGGTCCGATGTGCAGCGCGGCATCCGGGAAGCGAGTTCGGTACTGAGCTCGGGTAGCACCCAGTAGCCGTCGGTGCGCCTGCTGGCGCCGAAGGCCCGCCAGAGCGGCGGCAGGTCCGGCGAGTCCTCGATCACCAGTTCCGTGCCCGAAACGTCCATCCGGCCCAGGCCTTCCGGCGGTGCCAGATCGCCCCGGGTGCCCGTCGTGCGGAACCGGCGATCCACCTACGGCCGGCGGACCTGCGTCGGCGTACGACGATCTTCTGCAGGCGCCCCGTGCAACCCATGGTGCGGCCCTGGTGCACGATGAAGACCGGAGCCGAGGATCTCGACTCGGTTGACGTCGTAGCCGGGGTCGATGATCTGAACCGACGCGATGACCGGGTTGGGGACCGCGACCATGTCCGTCTGGCAGCCCTCCGGGGAGAAGCATGGCCACGGGTGCCAGGATCCACTGATTCCCCGGCTGTGCGCATGGCCCGGCGGATGGTGACGGTGTCGTCGACCTCTCCGAGGTCCATCGAGGTGTTTGCGGCCGATGTAGCGGTAGCTGAGCAGGCCGGTCCAGCGTCGATACAGTTCGTCGCGGTAGGCCTCGGAGTCGCCCGCCAACTCGCGGATGTCACGAAGCTGGTCGCCCAATTCCGGCCCCCTTCAGGCTTTTCCGTGCCGCACCTGGTTGAACGGCACGCCACGGTCGGCGGCGTATTCGCGCGGCAGGTTCAGGACCCGCTCCCCGATCACGTTGCGCGCCATCTCGGTGGTTCCGCCGCCGATGCTGGCGATCTGACGGCCCAGGTAGCGGACGCCGATGTCGAGCAGCCCCGCCTCGTCGTCGACCACGGCCGCCGGGCCGCGACGGCCAACGCGGTGTCGTTTTCGACGTCGTGCACCTCGGCCATGAACAGCCGGATGATCGATCCCGCGGCGGGCGGCAGGGATCCGTCGGTCACCGCGTGGAAGACATGCTCGCTGAGTTGTCCGTGCACGGCCCGATGGACCAGGGCCCTGCCCACCATCTCGCGGACTCGTTCGCTGCCGGCCTGGTTCGCCTTCTCGGCCACGGCCAGCAGGTCAACCGAAATGTCTTCAGCCTCAGCGATTCCCGGTCCGCTGGTGTATTCCGATCCGTCGCCCATACTGCGGCGTTCGTGGTAGAGCTGGCGCGACGCGACGTCCCAGCCCTTCCCCGGCTCCCCCACCACGGCGTCGTCGCCCACGTCGACGTCGTCGAAGAACTCCTCGCAGAACTCGACCGAGCCGTTGACCTGCTTGATGCGGTTGATCGTGACGCCGGGATGCCGCAGCGGCACCAGGAACATCGTCAGCCCTTCGTGTTTGGGCGCGTTCCAGTCAGTCCGGGCCAGGCACAGGCCGTAGTCGGCGGCGAACGCCCACGTGCTCCACGTCTTGGCGCCGTTGATGACCCACCGCCCGTCACGGCGGTCGGCGCGGTGAGGATGCCCGCCAGATCTGATCCCCACTGGGTTCGGACAGCAGCTGCAAGCACTTCGTCGCCGCGCAACGCGGCCGCGATGTGCGTGCGCTTCTGCTCCTCGCTGCCCATGTCGAGGATCGTCGCGCAGCAGATGGCGAAAGAGGGAACGTTGAGCATCAGTGGCGTCTCGTAGGCCAGCGCCTCGGCATCGAACGCCTTCTTGTATTCGTAACCCAAGCCCAGGCCGCCGTATTCGCGCGGAAAGCAGATGCCGGCGAATCCGCCGTCGTACAGCTTCTTCTGCAGTTCGCGGGCGCGCTGCCAGGAGGTCAGTTCGTCGCGCTGCAGGACCATCGCGTCTCCGGAATCCAGCCGCGGCAGGTTCTCGGCCAGCCACGCCCTGGCCCGTCCCGGAATTCCTCAACCGACTCCGACGTCACCGGATGACCTCTCATTCGAGCGTCGACCTTGTGCTGGGCGACTGTACAGCAGCGCGCTGAGGCAGTCGAGACCCCGCCCTCGGCGAGGCGGCGCGTCCGCCGTCGGTAGTCTGCGGTCGACTCATGACATCCCTTCGACGACGCCATCCGCCTCGAAGCGACGAGCACGCACGTGCGGCGCGGGCGCACCCATCCGGAATGGGCCAACATGGTGGGGCCCTTCGGCGGTATCACCGCCGCCGTGATGCTGCGCGCCATCGAGTCGCAACCCGAGCGCGTCGGCGAGCCGCTGGCATTGACGGTCAACTACGCCGCGCCCATCGCCGACGGGGACTTCGACCTCTCACTTCGGGCCGCGCGCACCAACCGCACCAACCAGCACTGGATCGCCGAACTCAGCCAGGACGGCGGCGTCAAGACCAAACGGCGCTGTTCGCTGTGCGCCGCGACGGCTGGGCCGATACCGAGAGTGCCCCGCCGAGCGTGCCGGACCCGGAGCAGCTGCCTGCCACCGATCCGGGCCTGGTGCAATGGACGAGCCTCTATGACATGCGGTACGTCGAAGGTCCGATGCCCGGCAAGAACGGGCAACCCAGCGCCTCCTCGACGACCACCTTGGGGTGCGCGACCGAGCCCAACGACCCGTCGACTACCCGGCGCTGGCCGCGCTGTGCGACATCTTCTACCCGCGGATCTTCCTGCGGCGCGGCCGCGTCATCCCGGCGGGGACGATCTCGTTGACGACCTACTTCCACGCCGACCAGCAGCAACTCGACGGCGGGGCGACTTCGTGCTGTGCACCGCGCACGCCAACACATTCAGCGGTGGCTACTTCGACCAGAGCGCCGAAGTGTGGGCACGGGACGGAGTGCTGCTGGCCACCACGCATCAGGTCGTCTACTTCAAAGGCTGAGAGGTTTACACTTCGCCAGTGAAACGTCACGCCGGGATGCTCAGGAAAGAATCGAGGCGCAATGACCGAGCGTGCGGAGCCCAGCGTCACCGAAGCGGACGCCGGCGCGCTGCTGGCCATCGAATCCATCAAGCAGCTCAAGGCCCGCTACTGCCGGCACCTCGACGCCAAGGACTGGGCGGCGTGGCGAACCATCTTCACCGATGACTTCGTCAGCGACACGGCCGAGCCGGCGGCAAGGTGATCGACGGTGCGGACGAGTTCGTGACCTTCACGCGCAGGGCCCTCGGGCGGCCGGGCCAGGCCACCGCCCACCAGGTGCATGCCCCCGAAATCACGCTCACGTCCCCGACGACCGCGCGCGGCGTGTGGGCGCTGCAGGACGTGGTTCGATTCGGCCCCGGCGTGACCCTGGTGGGCTACGGCCATTACCACGAGACCTACCAGAACATCGCCGGGCAGTGGTTCATCAAGAGCTCCAAGCTAACTCGACTGCGAGAGGATATCGTCACTCCGTGTTTTCCCTCTACGTCTCTGACCGAATCCGCCGGACGATCGGCCGAGTCGCCAATGTGGTGATGAGCCGATGACGGCCTCCACCGTTCTGGTCACCGGCGCATTCGGACAAATCGGCAAACGTTGCACGCAGATCCTGCTGGACCGCGAACGCACCGTCATCGCGATGGATCTGCGCAGCGACAACACCCTCGCCGTTGAACGGGAGCTGGTCGCCGCCCGGCACTCGGGAACGCTGATCCCCGCCTATGCCGATCTGCTGGACGCCGAGGCAGTACGGGATCTCGTCGCGACCCATCAGCCCGACGCGGTCGTTCACCTCGCCGCGATCGTGTCCCCGCTGTCGTATCGCAAACCCGCGTTGGCCCGGGGTGAACGTGGGCGGTACCGAGAATCTCTTGGCGGCGTGCACCGCACTCCCCCGACCGCCGTTGTTCCTGATGGCGTCCAGCGCCGCGGTCTACGGTTCTCGCAACCCCTACCGCCAGCCCGAGCGGATCACCCCGGACACCCCGGTCAATCCCATCGATCAATACGGTCAGGACAAAGTGCTCGCCGAGGCGGCGATCCGCGCCAGCGGCCTGCCGTTGCGCTCTTCCGGCTGGGTGGGGTCATCTCGCCGGACACGCACACGACGGTCAACGGCGACTCCCTGCTCCTGATGCGATCGATGCCCGGCGACAACCGCATGCACGCGGTGGATGCGCGCGATGTTGCGCTGGCCTTCGCCAACGGCGTCGATCGGCAAGCCAGCATCGCGGGCAAGGTGATACTGATCGGCGGCAACGAGTCGTACGTGCTCACTCAGCGCGAACTCGAGGACGGCCTGATGGAAGCCGTCGGCCTTGGTGGCCTCGGCCCATCCGCCAGCCTGCCCGGCGACCCGAGCGACGACCGCGGCTGGAGCTTCACCGGCTGGTATGACACCACCGAAGCGCAGGCGCTGCTCGATTTCCAGCAACACGACTGGTCGCAGACCCTGGCCTGGATCGCCGAAACCCAGGGCACGCGCACAGTGGTGCGACTGCTGAGCCCGATATTGCGGCCGCTCCTGCGTACCGTGCTGAAGGTGCAGCGCCGGCTCGAGGGACGGGGCCCCTACGCCGACCCGTGGACGCTCATCGAAAAGCACTACGGCGCCGCGGCGCTCGCCGCCGCCGAGTAGCTAGTCCGCTCCATCCAAAAGCTCTTGCGCCGCAGCATGTCTCACACGTCGTCGACATCAGCGGTCGATCCATCCCATCTGCGCGTCGGCGTGATGGCCGCCCATCGGCGGAGTGAGCCGGTCGAGCCGGGATAGGTGGTCGGGTGTCAGTTCGATGGCGTCGGCGCCGACGTTCTCCTCGAGCCGCGTCACGCTTGGTTCCCGGAATCGGCACGATGTCGGAACCTTTCGCCAACAGCCAGGCCAGCGCGACCTGCGCGGGGGTGGCACCGACGTCAGCGCTGATGGCGCCCAGTTCGTCGGCGCTTTGCAGGTTGTGTTCGAAGTTCTCGTCGAAGAACCGCGGATTGGTCTTGCGGTAGTCACTGTCGGGCAACCCTTCGGTGGAGCGGATAGCGCCGGTGAGGAAGCCGCGTCCCAACGGCGAGTAGGCGACGAACCCGATCCCCAATTCGCGCAGCGGCAATATCTCGTCTTCTTGGTCACGCGTCCACAGTGAGTATTCGGATTGCACCGCGGTGATGGGATGCACGGCGTGCGCCCGCCGGATGGTGCACGCCGACCTCCGAAAGGCCGATGTGCCGGACCTTCCCCGCGGCGACGAGGTCGGCTAATGCACCCACGGTTTCTTCGATGGGAGTGTTGCGGTCGAGTCGGTGCTGATAGTAGAGATCGACGCGGTCGGTTCCCAGCCTTTTGAGCGAACCGTCCACGGCGATCCGGATGTTGGCGGGGCTGCTGTCCAGGCCGTTGCGGCCCGTGTGCGAGATCAGGCCGAACTTGGTGGCCAGCACCACCTGATCGCGCCGGCCCTGCAAGGCGCGGGCGAGCAGCTCTTCGTTGACGTAGGGGCCGTACACCTCGGCGGTGTCGATCAGGGTGACGCCCAAGTCGATGGCGCGATGAATGGTGCGGATCGCCTCGGCGTCGTCGCTGCCGGCACCGGCGTAAGCCACGGACATGCCCATGGCGCCCAGGCCCAGGCGGCCGACCTCCAGGTTGGCGAGGCGCGCTTGTTTCATGCCGTCATTGTGCGCTCAGCGACTTCGGGCCATGGGACGGGTACCGTTGCGCGAGTGCACCGCATCCGTCTCGCCGCGATCCGATGGACGACGTAGAAACCGCGCGACCGGCCCGCAATCTTGCGGTGGACTTCTACCGCGCGTCGGGCGTGGTGGCCATCGTATTGGGCCACTGGCTGGCCGGTTCCGTGACCTATCGCGACGGTCAATTCGGCCGGGAGAACCCGCTGCTCGACATGCCGTGGACGCAATGGCTGACCTGGATATTCCAGGCCGTCCCGGTGTTCTTCTTCGTGGCCGGGTACGCCGGAGCCGTGTCATGGGCGCACCGCCGCGAGGCCGACAATTTCTCGCGCCAGGCGTGGATTCGCCACCGCTTGGCTCGGGTGCTGGGGCCGACAACCGTCTACGTCGCGCTGATTTCGGTCCTCGTGGTGGCGCTCCAGGTCCGCCATGCTCCGGGCACGGTGTTGGAGTACGCGGGCTGGGCGGTGGCCATGCACCTGTGGTTCCTCGCCGTCTACGTGCTGGTGGTGTCTCTGACACCGGTTGCCGTGCGGCACACCGGCGTTGGGGCCTCAGAGTGCCGGTGGTGCTGGCCGCGGCGGTCGTGCTGATCGATGCCGTCTCGCTCGCGGGCCATGTCCCCTGTCGGCGCGCTCAACTACCTGCTGTGCTGGGGCCTGCTCTACCAGCTCGGGATCGCGTGGCAGGGCGGGCTGTTGGCCGGCCGCAGACCGGTGCTGATCGCCGCCGGTTCGGCAGTCGCTCTGGCACTGCTGATCCGGGTGGGGCCGTATCCGGTGAGCATGATCGGCGTTCCGGGCGAAGCGATCGAGAACACGACGCCACCGACGGTGGCGATGATGGCGTTCGCGTGCACGCAGGCCGGGCTGGCTATGGCACTCGCAGCGACACTCGACCGCGTCCTGCGGCACCGCCCGGTGCGACACGTCTTGTCGACCGCCAATGCCAACGTGATGGCCCTTTACCTCTGGCACATGATTCCGGTGGTCCTCGTCGCGATCGTCGCTTATCCGGCCGGCCTGATACCGCAGCCCCACGAGGGGTCTGCGGCCTGGTAACTGGTCCGATTGGAGTGGATCACGATCCTCAGCGTGGTGGCGGCGGCCGAAATGGTGCTGCTGTGGTGGCAACGGCGGTTCTTCGCGGTTCCGCTCCCGACGTTCGGACTGCCACTCGGCGATCGCTGGGGCGAAGCAATCATGCTCTGCGGCGCCGTCCTGGCCGCGGTTGGTCTGCACCTCCTGGCCCAGGGCGGCTTCGCACCGGACGGGCGATTCTCCTGGCCGACCGCGGCGGTGTTCGCCGCGGGCGTGGTCCTGGTGGCGTTGCGGCCCAAGACGCCGTCGCCCGTCACCGGCCTTGAGGCGCGGCGCGAGCGCCTAATGGTGGGCCGGCAGCACGTGGTCGGCCAGCCTGTCGGTGGACAGGCACAGCGGCACATGCGCGTTGGAATGCCGCCGCCAATACTGCGCGTCCAGCGGGGTTTCCGCCGTGAGCACCGCGCCGGTGCGGTTGCAGACCAGCGGCCGGGTCGGGGCGGCGAACTGCAGCCGCGCCGCATACGACTCGAATTCGTCGAGCACCGGCTCCAGCAGCTCCGAGTGGAAAGCGTGACTGGTGTCCAGCCAGGTGCAGCGGATGCCGTCGTCGCTGAAGGTCGCGACGATCTGCTCCAGATCGCCACCCGGACCGGACAACACCGTATTGCGGCCGTTGTAGGCGGCGACCGAAACGCGGGCGAACTGTTTGGCGGCGCCCTCCACGTTCTCGGGGTCGGCGAACACCGCCACCATCCGGCCACCCTCGGGCAGGCTGCCGAAGAGCCGGCCGCGTTCGGCCATCAACCGTGCCCCATCCTCGAGGCTGATCACCTCGGCCACGCACGCCGCCGCGTACTGGCCGACGCTGTGCCCGAGCACGACGTCGGGCTCGATGCCCCACGACTGCCACAACCGGGCCAGGCCCATCTCGATGGCGAAGAGTGCCGGCTGAGCAAACGAGGTGTGCCGCAACGTTTCTGCGGCGTCCCGGTCGGCGTCGAAGAGAACCTCCAACAAGGGGCGCGGCAGCATACCCTCGACGGCTTGCGCGCACCGCGTCACGGTGTCGGCGAAGACCGGCTCGGAGTCGAACAGCTCGCGAGCCATCCCCGGGTACTGGCTGCCCTGCCCCGTGAACAACCACGCCGTCTTCGGCGGGTCGGCGCATTCGCCGCGTACCACACCCGGTCGCAGCCGGTTCTCGGCCAACTCGGCCAGCATCTCGCGGGCGCCCCGCGCCGAGTCCACGACCAGCGCGGCGCGGTGTTCGAAGTGCGAACGCCCCACCCCGGCGGTGAAGCACACATCGGTGATGTCGACCTCGGGGTGCGCGTCGAGCCAGGACCCGTATCGCCGCGCCAACGCCACCAGCGCCTGCGGTGAGCGCGCCGACATGGGCAACACGCCCATGCGTTCCGCCGCGGAGTCGGGGGCCGGTGTCACCGCACGGTCGTCCGCCGAGCCGCCGGTCACCGGCGGTGGCGCCTCCTCGATCAGCACGTGGGCGTTGGTGCCGGTGAACCCGAACGAGCTCACCCCGGCCCGGCGCGGCCGGCCGTTGGCCCGCCAGGGCGTCGCCGTGTCGACGACCCGCACCGGCAGGGAGGCCCACGGAATGTGCGGGGACGGATTCTTGAAGTGCAGATTCTGCGGCAGCACCTCGTGCTGTAGTGACAGCACGACCTTGATCAAACCCGCGACCCCCGCGGCCGACTCGAGGTGGCCGAGGTTGGTCTTCGCCGATCCGATCAGCAGCGGCCGGTTCGGATCCCGGTCGGCACCGTAGACGGCGGCGGCGGCCTGCACCTCGATCGGGTCACCGAGCGAGGTGCCCGTGCCGTGCGCCTCGAGGTAGTCGACATCCCCACCGCTCACCCCGGCGCGGGCCAGCGCTGCGGAGATAAGCCGTTGCTGCGCACCACCGTTGGGGACCGTCAAACCGCTGGAGGCACCGTCCTGATTGACCGCGCTGCCCCGGATGACCGCGCAGACGCGGTCGCCGCTGCGCTGCGCGTCGCTCAGCCGCTTGAGCACCAGAATTCCGCAGCCTTCGCTGCGCACGTAGCCGTCGGCGGCGGCGTCGAATGTCTTGCATCGTCCGTCGGGCGACAGCATCCTGGCGCGGGAGGCGGCGACGAGGGACGCCGGGCTCAGCAGGACGTTCACCCCGCCCGCCAGTGCCAGATCGCAGTCGCCGGAGTGCAATGCCTGGCAGGCCTGATGGACGGCGACCAGCGACGAGCTGCACGCGGTGTCCACCGCCACCGCCGGCCCTTCCAGCCCGAGTGCGAAGGCGACACGGCCCGCGATGGCGTTCAGCGCATTGCCGGTGATGAAGTGGGCTTCGATGCTCTCGACCGAGTCTCGCGACAGCAGGTGCGAATACTCGTTGGCGGCCACGCCCACGAAGATGCCGCTTCGGCTGCCGCGCAACGCGGCGGGCGAATACCCGGCGCGTTCCAGTCCCTCCCAAGCGATCTCGAGCATCAGCCGCTGCTGCGGATCTATCCACACGGCCTCCCGCGGGGAGATACCGAAGAATTCCGGGTCGAATCCGTCGATCCCGTCGAGGAATCCGCCGCTTCGGCTGTAGATCTTGCCGGGTGTCTCCGGGTCCGGGTCGTAGTACTCGTCGATCTCGAAGCGGTCGTCGGGGATCTCCCGGATCGCGTCGACACCGCCGGACAACACCTCCCAATACGCTTCGGGATCCGGCGAGGCCGGAAAACGGCACGCCACCGCGACGATGGCGATCGGCTCGTCGGCGGGGCTCGTCGTCACCGACACGGGTGGGGCGCCGGCCTTGGTGAGCGACCGTGCGCCGAGACCAAGCACGTCGTTGAGCAGGTAACGGGCCACGTCGGCCACGCGCGGATAGTCCATCGCCAGGGTTGCCGGCAGTTCCCTGCCCACCGCCTGCTCGACTCGGCGCCGCAATTCGACGGCCATCAGCGAATCCATGCCGAGGTCGAAGAATCCGGCCTCCTCGCGGATCTCCGCCGCGTCGATGCGTGTCACCTCCGCGACGACGTCCCGCAGGTGCTCCACGAGGAGCTTCTTGCGCTGCTGCACCGGAGCCTGGGTGAGCTGTTCGACCAGTCGGGTGTTCCCCGAGGGTGCCGGGACCGGCACCGATTCGGGCAGCTCCCGTCCCAGCTCGTCCAGGAATGACCGCCTGCCCGCCTGCTGATAGAGCGGCAGAAAGCGGGCCCAGTCGATGCGGGCCACCACCCCTTGGGCCGCGGAAGCCGCGATCAGGTCGGCCATTCCCGCCAGCGCGTCCGCGGGCGGCAGCGTGTGGACCCCGCGCTGTTCCAAACGCGCGCGGGCCTCTTCGTCGGCCATGCCCGCCGCCCATGGGCCGAAGTTGACGCTGATCCCGGGCACACCCTGCTCACGCAGCCGGAAGGACAATCCGTCGAGGAAGGCGTTGGCCGCGCCGTAGGCCGTCTGGCCGAAGCTGCCCCACACCGAGGCGATCGAGGAGGTGCTGAGGAAGAAGTCCAGCGGCAGCTCCGCGGCGGCTTCGCTCAAATGCCAAGCACCCCAGACCTTCCCGGCGAACACCCGATCCACTTCGGCATCGTCCAAGCCGCGCAGCGGTGTGGTGCCGATCTCGCCCGCGGCGTGGACGATGCCGGCCAGCGGCGGCAGTTCGGCCTGCACGGTGGCCAGCAGGCGGGCGACGTCGTGCGGATCGGCGACATCGGTTGCGAGGACCCGGACGTCGCAACCCGACCGTTCGCGGATGGCGTCGACGCGCCGCTGCACCGCATCGGTGGGCGATCGCCGGCCGGTGAGCACCAGCTGGCACGCGCCGCGGTCGGCCAGGTACCCGGCGATCTCCAATCCGACACCGCCCAACCCACCGGTCACCAGATAGGTCGCGTCGGAACGTAATTCGATCGGGGCCCCGGTCGGCCGCCCCGGGCGTCGGGTCAGCCGGGGAACATACACACCGTCGTCCCGCAGCGCGATTTGGTCTTCACCCCGCGGTCCGGTCACCACATGGCCGATCAGCCGGGTCCACTCGTCGGCACCGCCTTCGGCCAGGTCCGCCAGCCCGCCCCACAACTGTGGGTGCTCCAGGGAGGCGGCACGCCCGAACCCCCACAGACAGGTTTGCGCCGGCGATACCCGGTCGGCGTCGGTGACGCGTTGCGCGGCACGGGTTATCAGCCAGATCGGGGCGCGGAGCTCGGCGGCGGCCGCGGCGCGGAAGAGCCGGCGCGTTCCGCTCAGAACGCGGTGCTGCATCCGCAGCAGCGAGCGCATCGACGGCACGGTGTCCCGTTCGACGGCCGCGCAATGAAGGATGCGCAGCGTCGATTCGTCTGCCGCCGCGGCGCGCAGCGCCTCTTCGAGCCGTTGCTCGTCCGCGTCGGACGCAGGCAGTCCGACGATCCGAAACGGCTGGCCCTGGGCGGTCAGCGCGTCGACCAACGGCGCGACCGCCGCGGCGTCGTCGGTGACCAGCAGCCAGTCGGAGCCCGCGCCGGCATCCGCGCGTGCGGCGGCGGCGGCGGCCGACTTCTCCCAGCGGATCTCGTAGCGGGCGTCCGCGATGGACTGGGTGTCCCGTTGTTGATTATGTTGTGCGGCAAGCCTGCTCAGCACATCGGTGGTCTGCTGGCTGGCGTTGGGTCCGTCGAGCAGCGCGGCGAGTTCCTCGATGCGGCCGTCTTCGAGAAGCCGGACCGCTTCGGTGCGTGCGGCAACGGTTTCGCCGCCGGTCTGGCTGGGTGGGGCGTCCTTGTCGCGGAACCAGTACTGGCGGTGCTGAAAGGGATAGGTGGGCAGGTCGACCTTGCGCGTCGGTCCCCCTTGCACAGCGCCGAAGGCGGGCAGGTGGCCGCTGACGTAAGCGCTGGCAAGGGCTTCGGTGATCTGGCGGTGGTCGGCGCCGTTGCGACGCAGCGACGCGATAGCCCGCGGCGCGGTGGCCGGGTCGGGCCACGCCCGCAGAGCGGCGGCGGTGAGCACGGGTTGCGGGCCCACCTCGAGCAGCACCGCGCAGTTGAGCTGGGCCAGGGTGGCCACGCTCTTGGCGAACTCGATCGGCTGGCGCGCGTGGCGGCGCCAGTAGGGGCCGTCCAGCGTTGCGGTCCTGCCGAGGGCGGCGCCGGTGCGGTTGCACACCAGCGTCCGTTGCGGCGAGCTGAAATGGAACCCGCTCGCGTACGCCTCGAATTCGTCGAGGGCGGGATCCAACAGCGCCGAATGGAATGCGTGGCTGGTGTCCAGCCAGTCGCAGCGAACGCCGTCGGCCGTCAGAGCGGCCACCACCCGGTCCAGCTCCTCTGCCGGTCCCGACAGAACGGTGTTGGCACCGTTGTAGGCGGCCACCGACAGCCGGGGAAACTCGTCGGTGAAGCCCTCGACGCGCTCGGCGGGGGCGAAGATCGCCACCATCCGGCCGCCCGCGGGCAGATTGCCGAACAGGCGGCCGCGTTCGGCGAGCAGCAGAGCGCCGTCCTCGAGGCTGAACACGCCGGCGACGCAGGCGGCCGCGTACTGGCCGACGCTGTGCCCCAGCACGACGTCGGGTTCGAGACCCCAGGACTGCCAAAGCCTGGCCAAGCCCATCTCGACGGCGAACAAGGCGGGCTGGGCGTAGCTGGTCTGCCGCAGGGTGTCCGGGCCATCGGCATCGAAAATGACGCCCAGCATTGGCTTTTCGAGCACTCCGTCCACCACCGCCGCACACCGGGTCATGGTCTCGGCGAACACCGGCTCGGTTTCGAACAACTCCCGGGCCATGCCGGCGAATTGGCTGCCCTGACCGGGGAACACCCACGCCGTCTTGGGCCGGTCGTCGCACTCCCCGCGCAGCAAGCCCGGCGCGGGACGGTCGTCGGCGAGCGCGCCGAGCAACTCGGTGGCGGATTCCGTCGAGTTCACCACCAACGCGGCGCGATGCTCGAAGTGCGCTCGCCCGACTCCGGCGGTGTAGCACACCTCCGAGAGGCCGGCCTCCGGATGCGCGCTCAACCAGTTGCGGTAGCGATCGGCGAGCTGCACCAGGGCCGCCGGGGTCCGCGCCGACAGCGGCAGCACGTTGAAGCGTCGGTCCTCGGTCCGCCGGACGGGATCCGGCGCCGCGGCATGCCGACCGATTTCATCGGGCGCCTCCTCGAGGATGACGTGCGCGTTGGTCCCGGAGAACCCGAACGAACTGACACCCGCGACGCGGGGGCGACCGTTGCGTTCCCATTCGGTGGCCTGGTCCACGACCCGTACCGCGAGCCGGTCCCACGGGATGTAGGGCGACGGGTTGTGAAAGTTGAGGTGTTTGGGCAGCAGCTGATGCTCGAGGGACAGGACGACCTTGATGATCCCGGCGATCCCCGCGGCCGCTTCCAGATGCCCGATGTTCGTCTTCACCGACCCGATCAACAGCGGCCGGTCCGCGTCGCGCCCCGCGCCGAGCACCGCGGCCGCGGCCTGGACCTCGATCGGATCGCCCAGCGACGTCCCGGTCCCGTGCGCCTCCAGGTAGCCGACGTCGCGGGCCGCGACACCGGCGCGCTGCAGCGCTTCGGTGACGACGCGCTGCTGGGCGACGCCATTGGGCACCGTCAAACCGCCCGATGCGCCGTCCTGGTTTACCGCACTGCCCCGGATCACGGCCCGGATCCGGTCACCGTCGCGGATCGCATCATCGAGCCGCTTGACGACGATGACACCGCAACCCTCGCCGCGCACATAGCCGTCCGCGGACGCATCGAAGGTCTTGCAGCGGCCGTCCGGCGCAAGCATGTGCGCCCGCGAGAAGGTGATCATGCTCGCCGGGCTGAGCAGCACGTTCGCGCCGCCGGCCAACGCGAGGTCACATTCGCCCAACCGCAGCGCCTGGCAGGCCTGATGGACGGCCACCAACGACGAGCTGCATGCGGTGTCGACGGTCACCGCCGGGCCCTGCAGGCCCAGCCGGTAACTGATGCGGCCCGCTCCCGCGGCGGCCGCCGTCCCGATGGCCATGTATGCGTCGATCTCGTCGTACCTGAGTTCGTCCGAGACCATCCCCAGGTAGTCGTGAGTGGACAGACCGATGAACACCCCGGTGTTGGTGTTCGCCAAAGCCGTTGGGGCCGTTCCCGAGTGCTCCACCGCCTGCCACGCCGTCTCCAGGAGCAGCCGATGCTGTGGGTCCATCAACATGACCTCACGCGCCGACACCCCGAAGAACGGCGCATCGAAGCCCACCACGTCGTCGACGAAGCCGGCCCGGCGGCTGACGATCTTCCCGGCCGCATCAGGATCCGGGTCGAAGAATTCCTCGACATTCCACCGGTCCGCCGGCACCTCCGATACCGCATCCCGCCCTTGCCGCAACACGTCCCAGAATTCGGAAGCGTCGGCGGCGCCCGGAACGCGCACCGCGTAGCCGACTATCGCGAATCCCGGCGCCCGGTCCATCCGAGCCTCGACGGTTGCCATGCATCAGTCCTCTCAGACAGCGAAGGTAGACCCCCCGGGGCCAGCCTTCGGCGACAGGTCCGTGCTCTTTACGGACCACGCGTTTGACCCGCTCACTGCACTGCACCACATGCCGACGCGATACGCAGCAGAATGATCTCCCAGCGGCGAGTAGTCTCGCCGGATGCCGGACTGCGTCTCGCGCCGGACCGCCCATACCCTAACCGGCCCCATACCCGTGGCTACACACTCGGGCCCGGCATGTCGGGTCCCTCGGCCGCCGAAGAAGTTATGTTGATCTCGCCACCAGCGGGGCCCGCAAACGTAGCCCGTGGAACCAAGGAGAAGATTTTTGCGCATCGGGAAAATTACGATCGGCTCGATCGGTGAGTGGACGGTGAGCCCGGGCGCGGTGGTCTCGTGGCACCCGACGCCCGCCGCTCGGCAAAAGGCCCGGCAGGCGCCGGTCAGTCCCGTGCCGGTCAGCTACATGCAGGGGCAACATCTTCGGGGTTACCACCGCCAAACTTCCTCGGGGCTCGACTATTCGCGGCAAATCATCGCCACCTGCGAGATTCCCGGCCAGTGCGACATCTCCGCCATGAACGACGCGCTCAACGCGTACTTGCGTCGCCATGACACGTACCGCAGTTGGTTCGAGTACACCGACACCGGAGACATCGTCCGGCATACCATCGATGATCCTGGGGATATCGAATTCGCGCCGACGCACCACGGCGAATTGGCGATCGAAGACTTGCACGCCCATGTGGTCGCCACGCCCGATCCGTTCAACTGGGAGTGCTTCAGTTTCGGGATCGTTCAAAACGAGGATCACTTCACCTTCTACTCGAGCATTGATCACGTCCACGGGGACGCTGCGCTGATCGGCATCACGATGGCGGAGTCCCATACGATGTATTCAGCTTTGACGAGCGGCGCCGGGCCCCTTGCGCTGCCCGCCGCCGGCAGCTTTGACGATTTCTGTGTCGAAGAACTCCGGTACACATCGGATTTGACGCTGGATTCGCTGCAGGTGCGCTCGTGGATCGACTTCGCGGAGAACAACAATGGAAGCCTGCCGGAGTTCCCGCTGCCGTTGGGTAATCCACTGGAGCCGACCAAGAGTGACATGATCACGGACACCCTGATGGACGCGGCGCAAACCGCGAGATTCGAATCGGCCTGCTCGGCGGCCGGTGCCCGCTTCGTCGGCGGCCTCTTCGCCTGCCTCGCCCAGGTGGAACATGAATTCACGGGTGCCGCCACGTATTACGGACTCACTCCCAGGGATACCCGCAGAAGTTCGGACAATTTCATGACTCAGGGCTGGTTCACCGGCCTGGTTCCGATCACCGTCCCCATAGCCGCCGTGTCCTTCGGTGACGCCGCGTGGGCGGCGCAGAATTCTTTTGATTCGAGCCTGGACATGGCCAGGGTGCCGTATTACCGCGTGCTGGAATTGGCCCCCTGGCTGAGCAGACCCCGCCCGAACTTCCCGGTATCGAATTTCTTTCATGCGGACGCCGCTCCGATGAATGCCGTGCTCGCGGCTGCCGAGATGGGTTATGCGAACCAGATCGGAATCTATTCCGACGGAAGATATTCGTATCAACTGACGATCTATATCTTCCGATACTACGAGGGCACCGCGATGGCGATAATGTTTCCCGACAACGCGGTTGCCCGAAAATCGGTTTCCCGCTACGTCGCAGCGATGAAGTCCGTGTGCATGCGGGTCGCCGACAGCGGGCACTGGGGGCGCGTTGCGTAGCGAGGAGTAAAACGATGGCTGGTGCTTTATTCCGGATGAGCCATCTCCGGCCGGCCGGGTGGTCGATGTGCGACGGCTAGCCGATTTCGTGGCGCGGTGGCCCGGCGCGGTGATCGGGCTGTGGGTGGTCATTGCGGTCGCACTGCCGCTGACATTGCCGACCCTGAACGAGATGGCACAGCGGCATCCGCTCGCGATGTTGCCCGCGGGGGCGCCGTCGAGCGTCGCCGCCCGAAAGATGACCGAGGCGTTTCACGAATCGGGCGCCGATGATCTGCTCGTGGTGGTCCTCACCGACGAGAAAGGGCTTGGGCCCGCCGACGAGGCCGCCTACCGCAAGCTGGTGTCCGCGCTGCACGGGGACACGCGCGACGTGCTGATGCTGCAGGATTTCGTGAGCACGCCGTCCCTGCGCCCGGCCCTGACCAGCAAAGACCACAAGTCGTGGGTGCTGCCGGTCGGCATTGCCGGCGAACTGGGCACGCCCAAGTCCTACGCCGCGTACACCCGCGTCGCCGACGTCGTCAAACACAGCGTCGCGGGCAGCCCGCTGACGGCGAACCTCACCGGGCCCGCGGCCACCGTCGGCGACCTCACCGTCGCGGGGGAGCGGGACCGCCTCCCGATCGAACTTGCGATCGCCGGCCTTGTCCTCGTCGTCCTGTTGATCATTTACCGCAACCCGCTCACCATGCTGCTCCCCCTGATCGCGATCGGGGCGTCGTTGGTGATCGCGCAGGCCGTGGTGGCTGGAATCTCCCAGTTCAGCGGCCTGGGCGTGTCGAACCAGTCCATCATCTTCCTGAGCGCGATGATCGCCGGCGCGGGAACCGATTACGCGGTCTTCCTCATCAGCCGCTATCACGACTATCTGCGGCTCGGCGCGGACCACCACGAAGCGGTACAGCGGGCGTTGATCTCGATCGGAAAAGTGATCGCCGCGTCCGCGGCCACGGTGGGGATCACCTTCCTCGGAATGAGCTTCGCCCGCATGGGCGTGTTTTCCACGGTCGGGGTGTCCTCGGCCATCGGGATCGGCGTCGCGTTCCTCGCGGCGATGACCTTGCTTCCCGCCATCCTCGTGGTGGCCGGGCCGCGCGGATGGGTCAAACCGTCGCGCGAACTGACCGCCCGGTTTTGGCGACGGTCGGGGATACGCATCGTGCGCCGGCCGAGGATTCATCTGGTCGCCAGCGTGCTGGTGTTGATCATCCTCGCCAGCTGCGCGGGCCTGGTGCGCTACAACTACGACGACCGCAAAGCCCTGCGGGCGTCGGCCCCGAGTTCGGTCGGATACGCCGCGCTGGATCGCCATTTCCCGGTCAACCAGTCCATTCCCGAGTACATCCTGGTCCAGTCCCCGCACGACCTGCGCACACCGCGTGCGCTCGCGGATCTGGAGCAGATGGCCAGCCGGGTGGGCCAACTGCCGAACATCGCTGCGGTCAGCGGCGTCACCCGGCCCGCCGGAGCCGTGCCGGAGCAGTTCAGGGCGACGTATCAGGCCGGCGCGGTCGGCGCTCGCCTGGGCGCCGGTTCCGCCGTGATCAACGACCACACCGACGAGCTGAACCGGCTGGTCGCCGGGGCGAACACGCTGGCCGACAACCTCGGCGACGTGCGCGGGCAGGTCAACCAGATGGTCGCCGGGATGCAGGGCCTGACCGACGCTTTCACGTCGATGAGAAGCCAGTACGGCGGCGACAAACTGGTCAGGGAAGTCGTCACGGCGGCCAAGCTGGTCAACAGCATCAACTCGCTCGGCCATACCATCGGCGTGAACTTCGCGGCCGTCAAGGACATGTTCGCCTGGGTGGCCCCGGTGCTGGTGGCACTCGAGGGCAACCAGGTCTGCGATGCCGACCCCTCCTGCAGCGCCACCCGGGTCCAGTTCGAGCGCGTGGTCAACGCGCGCGGCGACGGAAGCCTCGACCAGATCAACGAGCTGGCCGGACAGCTGCAGGCATTCCAGGACAGGCAGACCCTCAACGCGTCGGTCGATCATCTACGTGCCGCGCTCACCAGCTTCGTCAAGGCGCTGCGCGCCATGGGGCTGGACCAACCGGGTGGGCTGCAAGCCGATCTGAACCATCTCCAGCAAGGCGCCGACCGGTTCGCGGGTGGCAGCCGGCAAGTGGCCGACGGCGTGGACCAGCTCGTCGACCAGATCAAGCAGATGGGCGCCGGCCTCGGTGAGGCCTCGGCGTTTCTCCTGACGCTGAAACGCGACGCGGCCGACCCGTCGATGGCGGGGTTCAACGTTCCGGCGCAGCTCTTGCACATGGACGAGTTCAAGAAGGCGGCTAAGGCGTTCGTCTCGCCGGACGGGCACTCCGTGCGGTACCTGGTCCAAACCAAACTCAATCCGTTCAGCGCCGAGGCGATGGATCAGGTCGATGCGATCACCCACACCGCCCGGGAAGCCCAACCGAACACCGCGCTGGCGGACGCCTCCGTATCGATGGTGGGTTATCCCGTCACGCTGCGTGACACCCGCGATTTTTACGAGCACGACATCAGATTCATCATCGCCGTCACCATCATCGTGGTGCTACTGACGTTGATCGCGCTCCTGCGCGCCGTCGTCGCACCGCTGTATCTGGTGGCTTCCGTCGTCATCTCGTACCTGTCGGCGGTCGGCATCGGCGTCCTGATCTTCCAAGTGGTCCTCGGCCAGCAATTACATTGGAGCGTGCCCCCGTTGGCCTTCGTGGTGTTGGTCGCGGTCGGGGCCGACTACAACATGCTGTTCATCTCGCGAATGCGTGACGAATCCCCGCACAGCATGCGTTACGGCATCATCCGCACCCTGGGTTCGACCGGCGGGGTGATCACCGCGGCCGGTTTGATCTTCGCCGCCTCGATGTGGGGGCTGGTGTTTTCCAGCATCAGCACCGTCGTCCAGGGCGGTGTGGTGATCGGCATCGGAATCTTGCTCGACACCTTCCTGGTGCGCACCGTAACCGTGCCCGCGCTGGCTACGCTGGTCGGGCGGGCGAGCTGGTGGCCGTCGCGACTGGGATCGCGGCGGTCGCGCCCACCCTCAGCGGTCGGGCATGTGGAGTAGGGAGGCCGCCCGGCCCGGGGTTGGCGAGGTCCGCGCGCGGTATGCGACACTAACGGAGTCGAGCAGGCGGGAAGTGGCGATGCAGAAACTACTCGCAGGGGTTGCGGCCCTGGTAACCCTCAGTGCCACAGGATGTTTCGGCTTTGGGATCGCGACGGCCGACGACGCACCGGGCGACGGGACTCCCGCCGACGGAACGGCGTACGCACTTGGCGGCGCTCACGTCCCGGGTATTCCCTACGACGAGTACGGCCGGCGCCTGGGTGCCGGATGGTTCCCGGGGCTGAAACGGGAGATCATCAACTACCCGGCGGGGCAGGTTCAGGGCCACGTGCTCGAGCGGCTCTTTCCGGGCATAGGGCGGCTGGATGAAGCCTTCCCGGGCCTGGGCGTGGACGGGCCCAGCGTCGGTGAGTCGGTCGCCGTCGGCGCCGACAACCTGGACGCGGCGATCCGCCGAGGTGGCCCGGGAGCCGCGATCGGCCTGTCCGAGGGCTCGCTCGTGCTCGACGCGGAGCAGGCTCGGCTCGCCAACGATCCGACCGCTCCCCCGCCAAATCAATTGGTGTTCAGCACGTTTGGAAATCCGGTGGGACGTCACGCTTTCGGCGAGAGCTTCCTGACCTCCGTGTTCCCGGTGGGCGCGGTCGTTCCCGCGCTCGACTACCGCATACCGCCTCCGGTGGAAAGCCAATACGACACCAAGGCGTTCGTCGCCGCGTACGACATGATCGCCGACTTCCCCGACCGGCCGGACAACCTGTTGGCGCTCGCCAACACGCTGGTGGGCGAGGCGACGGGCCATACGGCGGTTGCGTTCACCGACCCGAGCATGGTGCCGCCGCAGAACGTCAGGACGACCGTCAACTCCAAGGGCGCGACGACCACGACGTATCTGATTCCCGAGAGACACCTGCCGCTGGTATTGCCGCTGGGCTACCTCGGGGTACCCGAAGACGTGTTGAATCGGCTCGACGCCGAGCTGACACCCATGGTGAACGCGGGATATTCGCGCAACGACGACCCACTGACCGCTCCAGTTCAAGTGGATCCGGTGCGTGGCTTTGACCCCGCCGCCGTGATCGCACCGGCCAGTCAGGCCACCTTCGGCGGTGGCGCCGATCCTTTTTCGCAGCTGTTGTCCAGCTCCATGGCCGCGTTCAATCAGGGCAACCGCTGACCGGATAGCCGGTTCCCACAAGCCCACGGCGGCCGTCGGCGATAATGGCTCGCATTCGGCCACGTCAAAGGAGACGCGATGAGCAAGCCCCCGACAGACCGTCCGCTGCGGGTGATCCAGTGGACGACCGGGAATATCGGGCGACGTTCGCTGCACGCGATCATCGGCAGAGCGGACATGGAGCTGGTGGGGGTGTACGCGCATGGCGCGGACAAGATCGGGGTGGACGCCGCCGAACTGGCCGGCTGGCCCGAACCGACCGGGGTCCGGGCGACGAACGACGTCGACGCGCTGATTGCCCTGGGCGCGGACGCGTGTTGCTATAACCCGTTGTGGCCCAACGTCGATGAGCTGGTGCGGCTGCTGGAGGCGGGCGTCAACGTGTGCTCCAGCGCGGCCTGGATCACGGGGGGCAAGCAGACACCCGAGGACCGCGAACGCATCGTCGATGCCTGCAAACGAGGCGGTGCGACGATCTTCGGCAGCGGGGCGCACCCGGGCATGACCAACATGGTCGGGATGGTGCTCAGCGGCGCCTGCGAACGCGTCGACGAGATCCGCATCACCGAGTCGGTTGACTGCTCGACCTACGAATCGGCGGAAACCCAAACGGCGATGGGCTTCTCGCAGGACCCCGATACGCCGGGGCTCGCCGAAACGGTGCGGCGCGAAAGCGAGGTCTTCGCCGAATCCGCCGCCATGATGGCCGACGCGATCGGGGCGAAGCTGGACCGGATGACCTTCGACGTGACCTTCACCGCGGCCACCGGCGATTCCGATCTGGGCTTCATGCGGATCCCCGCGGGGACGGTGGGCGGCGTCTACGGCTACCACCGCGGCTGGGAGGGCGACCGCAACGTGGTCAGCGTGGGCTTCAACTGGACCATGGGCGACCACGTGGTGCCGCCGAAACCGCTGGAGCACGGCCACGTCATCCAGGTGTTCGGGTTGCCCAACATGCGCACCGTCCTGCATTGCCTGCCGCCGAAGGATTGGACGGAGCCCGGGTTCATGGGACTGGGAATGATCTACACGGCGATGCCGGTTACGAATGCCGTCCCGGCCGTCGTCGCCGCCGAACCAGGGATCGTGACGCTCGCCGATCTTCCACCGGTGACCGGCCGGGTGGCCCGTTAGGCACCCAGCACCATATGCCGTTCGCCACATCGAGGCCCCGGAGGAACGCTTGCGTGCACTAAGGTTTAGAGTGCTTAGCTGAGCAAAGCGTCGGGCGACAGCGGTGTCGTCGGCGAGGTGGTGAGCTTTGCGGCAGCGCCGGGGTGGCGGTTAGCGGAAGGCGGTCAGGTGGTGGCAGGTCCAGACTCGGGTCCACGTACCGGCGCCGTAGGCCGCCTTCTCAAACGCGCATGGATACCGCTGGTCTTGGTGGTGGTTCTGGCCGTTTCGGCGTTGATCGTGTCGCGGCTCCACAAGATTTTCGGCTCGCAAGATCTCAACGCGAACGCGGGCAAGGGGATCGAAATCGTGCAGTTCAACCCGAAGGTCGTGGTCTACGACGTCACCGGGCCGCCCGGCGCGACGGCCAACATCAACTACTGGGACGAGAACGCCAACACCCATCAGGTCAACGCGGCGCCGTTGCCGTGGTCGGCCACCATCTCGACGACCTTGCCGTCGGTGAGCGCCAACATCATGGCGCAGAGCGACAGCAGTGAGATCAGCTGCAAGATCACCGTGGACGGCGTCGTCCGCGAACAGCAGAATTCCAGCGGCCACAATGCCCAGACGTTCTGCCTGGTGAAGTCCGCATGAGCGACGCGAACAACAGGGGCCCCGTGGACACTGCGGACACCGCGGACACCGGCCCGATCAGGACACCGGCCCAAGCCAAGGCCGAGCGCGGTCACCGGCCCTACCTTCCCCACTCGATCCGCATCTTCGCGGTGCCGATCATCGTGGGCTGGGTGTTCGTCACCGTTCTGGTGAACGTCATCGTCCCCACCCTGGAGAAGGTCGGCGAGGCCCACTCGGCGCCGATGACGCCGCTCGACGCGCCGTCGATGAAGGCGATGATGCGCCTGGGCCACAACTTCCGCGAATTCGACTCCAACAGCACGGTGATGATCGTCCTGGAAGGCCAGCAACCGCTTGGCCAGGACGCGCACCAGTACTACGACAAGCTGATTCGAGACCTCCGCAAGGATCCCCAGCACATCCAGCACATCCAGGACTTCTGGGGTGACCGGCTCACCGCGGCGGGCGCGCAGAGCGCCGACTCCAAGGGCGCCTACGTGATGATCAACCTGGCCGGCAATCAGGGCACCACGCTGGCCAACGAATCCGTGGACGCGGTGCGCAAGGTGATCGACGAGAACAAGGCGCCGCCGGGCGTCAAGGCCTACGTCACCGGTCCGGCGGCGCTGTCCGACGACATGCACATCATCGGTAACGCCAGCCTGGCCAAGATCACGCTGTTCACGCTGGGCGCCATCGCGATCATGCTGCTGCTGGTCTACCGGTCCATCGTCACCACCCTGGTCCAGCTGTTCATGACCTTTGTCGCACTGGCCTGTTCGCGGGGCGTCGTCGCGGTTCTGGCGTACCACAACGCGTTCGGGCTCACCACCTTCGCCGCCAACATCCTCACCATGCTGGCGATCGCGGCCGGGACCGACTACGGCATCTTCCTCGTCGGCCGCTACCAAGAAGCTTTGCGCGCAGGCGAGGACCGAGAAACCGCGTACTACACCACCTTCAAAGGGGTGGCCCCCGTTGTGCTGGGGTCGGGCCTGACCATCGCCGGTGCCACCTACTGCCTGAGCTTCACGCGGCTGCCCTGGTTCAACACCATGGGCGCACCCGTCGCGATCGGCATGCTGGTGGTAGTGCTCGCCGGGCTCACGCTGGGCCCGGCAGTCGTCTTCGTGGGCAGTCGCTTTCACTTCTTCGAGTCCAAACGCGCGGCCAAGGGCGGGCGGCTGTGGCGGCGGGTCGGCACCGCGGTCGTGCGCTGGCCCGCACCGGTGTTGGCCGTCAGCGCCGCCGTCGTGTTGGTCGGCATGATCGCCCTGCCGAGCTACAAGACGAGCTACAACGACCGCTACTACCTGCCGACGTCCGCGCCGTCCAATCTCGGGCAAGCGGCCGCCGACCGGCATTTCTCGCAGGCCCGGATGAACCCCGACATGCTGATGGTCGAATCCGACCATGACATGCGAAACCCGGCCGACATGCTGGTGTTGGACCGGGTGGCCAAGAACGAGATGCGCACGCTGGGCATCGCCATGGTTCAGGACATCACCCGGCCGCTGGGCATTCCGATTCAGCACAGCTCGATACCGTTCCAGAACAGCATCCAGAGTCAGACGACGATGCAGAACATGGGCTTCCTCAAGGAGCGCATCGCCGACATCCTGAAGATGGCCGACGACCTGCAGACCCAGATCGACACCACGCAGCGCCAATACGAGGTGTCGCTGGACCTGGCCCAGGCCGCGGACGACAGCGCAAAGACCACGGCGGTGACGTCGCAGATCACCGACACCCTGCGGGACCACATCGCGGATTTCGACGACACCTTCCGGCCGGTGCGCTCGTACTTCTATTGGGAGCGGCACTGTTACGACATCCCGGTGTGCATCGGGTTGCGGTCCCTGTTCGACACGTTCGACGGGTTCGACCAGCTCGCCGAGCAGTTCCACTACCTCACAACCGACATCCAGCACACCGCCAAAGCCTCGCGCGACCTGACGGAGCTGTTTCCCACGCTGATCGCCACGCTGAAGACGACGCGGGGCATCACGCTCACCCTGTACCAGACGTTCAAGGCGATGATCAATCAGATGGAGGCGATGAGCAACACCGCGATCGTGATGGGCCAAAGCTTCGACGCGTCGAAGAACGACGACTTCTTCTACCTGCCACCGGAGGCCTTCGACAACCCCGATTTCCAGACGGGCCTTCGCATGTTCTTGTCACCCGACGGTAAGTCGGCGCGCTTCTTCATCACACACCAGAGCGATCCGATGACGCCCGAAGGCATTTCGCGCGTCGACGCCGAGCGCACCGCCGCGCAGGAGGCGCTGAAACAGTCGTCGCTGTCGGATGCCCGGATCTATCTCGGCGGGACCGCGCCGACGTTCCGGGACATGGCCGACGGCGAGAAATACGACCTGATGATCGCCGTGGTGTCGGCCCTGACGCTGATCTTCATGATCATGCTGCTACTCACCCGGAGTGTGGTGGCCGCGCTGGTGATCGTGGGCACGGCGGCCAGCTCGATCGCGGCGTCGTTCGGGCTCTCCGTGCTCATCTGGCAGGATCTGTTCGGCATCAGGATCCACTGGATCGTCATGGCGCTGTCGGTCATCATCCTGTTGGCCGTCGGGTCCGACTACAACCTGCTGCTGGTGTCCCGGTTCAAAGAAGAGATCCATGCCGGGCTCAAGACCGGGATCATCCGGTCGATGGCCGGCACCGGTGGGGTGGTGACGGCTGCGGGCCTGGTGTTCGCTTTCACCATGGCCTCGATGCTCGGCAGCGACTTGCGCGTGCTCGGCCAGTTCGGGTCGACGGTCTGCATCGGTCTGCTGCTCGACACCCTGATCGTGCGGACCCTGCTGATGCCGTCGATCGCGACGCTGCTGGGGCGGTGGTTCTGGTGGCCGCAGGTGGTGCATCCGCGCGGCGACAACGCCCGGCGCGCCGTGCCGGCTTAGGTCGGCAGCTGTACACAGACCGCGACGGCCCCGGCGCCGACGTGTAACGCCAGTACGGGCCCCAACGGGGTGATGATCGCCGGCTCGCACGCCGGCAGCCGCTGCGCCAGCGTCGCCGCCACCTCCTTGGCGCCGTCCGGGTTGGCGACGTGATGGACCGCCAGGGCGGCGGGGCTGTCGCCCGCCACCTGACAGACCCGGTCGATCATCGCCTCCGTCGCGTGAGTGACGGTGCGGACGCGTTGCGCCAGAACGAGTTTGCCGTCGTCGATGCGCAGCAGCGGCTTGAGCGCCAGCGCGGTGCCCAGCCAGGCCTTGGCCCCACCGATCCGTCCACTGCGGCGCAGGTTGTCCAGCCGGTGCACCACCATGAACGCATGGCTGTGTCGCACCGCCAGCTTCGCGGCGTCGGCCACGGTGTCGAGGTCCGCCCCGGCGGCCGCGGCCCGCGCGGCGGCCAACGCGACGAAGCCCGTGCCCATCGCGGTCGACCTCGAGTCGACGACGCGAACGTGCGGGTCGAGGTCCGCGGCGGTCCGTTCGGCGGCGCCGCAGGTTCCCGACAGCGCGGACGAAAGGTGCACCGCCACCACGCCGTCCCCGCCACTGTCGGCCAGTGCCTGCTGGTAGGCGTCCGCCAATTCGGCGGGTGTGGCCGCCGCGGTGGTGGCGTGGCGCTTGTAGACGTCGTCGGGAATCTCGTCCACGCCGTCGCGCAGATCCACACCGTCGAGCAGAATGTGCAGCGGCACAACGCGGATCGCCCACTTGTCCAACAGATCGGCCGGCAAGCGCGCCGACGCGTCGGTCACCACCACGACAGGCACGGCGTTACCCGCGCGGCTTGTCGGTCGCCACTTTAGCCTTCTGCAAGGCCTCGGCCAGCGCCTTGAGCATCAACTCGGCTACCGCCTGGTGGGCTTCGAAATTCCAGTGAATGCCGTCGGGGTTTCCCCGCCCACTCATGATGTGTTCGGCCACAGCGGCTTTGAGATCCACCAGGGGAACATCGTGGCTTTGGGCCCACTCGGTGATCGCCGCCGCGGTTCCCGGGCGGCCGTGATGGGCGCGGGCGTAGGTGTCGGCGATGTGCACCGACGGCAGGGACGCCACGATGGGAATGCCGGGGCGGTTGAAGTCGATTGCACCGCGCGTTTGTTCGAGGTACTCGGCGCTGAGGTGCGGGGGCAGCGCGGACCGGGCCACCGGTGAGAGTCTGGGCTGCAGCCAGCCGTAGCCGTCGCGGACCCAGCGCCGCAGCCGGGGCGGGCGCACGTAGCGGATCAACTCGCGCAGGGCCGTCGGCAGCACCGACGGCAGCGAATCCATGCCACCGGTCGCGAAGATCACGGCGCCGGCCCTGGGTAGCGCGGCCCAGGCGCGCGGGTCCTGGGTGGCCGCCCACCAGATGTCTCGGCAGGTCCAGCCGATGCGGCCGATGAGCTCGACATCCCAACCGAGTTGTGCGGCAACGATATTCGGCCAGATACGGGGATCGTCAGCGGGCAGGCCGCCGGTGGGTCCGTAGTAGGCCAACGAGTCGGCGAATATCAGCAGGGTGGGCCGGGCCTCAGAGGACATCGTTGGACACCTGCGCCGAAGCGTTCCACACGTCGAGCCGCCAGCGGATGGCGTCGAAATCCGGGTCTCCGGCCTCGGGTTCGTCCGAATGGCCGGACAGCTGCACCCAGCTGGCGTTGCCCATGCCGCCCAATGTCGGCCAGTTGGGCACGGGAAGCTTCAACAGCGCGGCGGACAGCGCGGCGATCAGGCCACCGTGAGCCACCAGCACCACGGGCCGGTCCGCATGCTGCTGGTCGCCCCATTCCGGCTCGCCGGAAGCCAATTCGGCGACCAACGGCACGCTGCGGGCGGCGACGTCGACCCGGCTCTCGCCGCCGTGCGGTGCCCAGGTGGCGTCTTCTCGCCAGGCCAGCCGGGCACCGGGGGCCTGCGCGTCGACCTCGGTGTGCGTCAATCCCTGCCAGTCGCCCAGATGGGTCTCCCGCAGCCGCGGGTCCACCCGGATCGGCAGGCCGGTTCGCTCCCCCAGCCTGACCGCCGTGTCGTAGGCGCGATGCAGATCCGACGACACGATCAGCAACGGCTGCAGCTTGCCCAGCACCTCGGCGGCGGCGATCGCTTGCGCCCGGCCGAGTTCGCTGAGTTGGGAATCCAGCTGGCCCTGCATCCGGCTGCCCGCGTTGAACTCGGTCTGCCCGTGCCGCAGCATGATCAGGCGACGAATGGTCATTGCGTGCCCGCTGAGTCTTCGGGGACCTCGGCCAGGTCCACCGGCACCACCGGACAGTCACCCCACAACCGGTCCAGGGCATAGAAGTCGCGGTCGTCCTGGTGTTGGATGTGCACCACGATGTCGCGGTAGTCCAACAGCGTCCAGCGCCCCTCTCGCGTGCCCTCGCGGCGCGCCGGCTTGTAACCGGCGCGGCGCATTTTCTCCTCGACCTCGTCGACGATGGCGTTGACCTGCCGCTCGTTGGAGGCCGACGCGATGACGAAGCAGTCCGTGATGACCAGCTGGCCCGACACGTCGATCACGACGACGTCGTCGGCCAGCTTCGAGGCGGCCGCGCCGGCCGCCACGGTCGCCATGTCGATGGCTTCCCGGGTGGCGGTCACGTGTTGTTCCCCGCGGGCAGGGTCGAGCGGCTCACGGTGCCCTTCGATTCTTCGCCGGCGCGATACAGCCGGCGCTTGGAGACGTACTGCACGACGCCGTCGGGCATCAGGTACCACAGGGGTCGGCGCTGCTCGGCGCGCAGCCGGCAATCGGTCGACGAGATCGCCAGCGCCGGGATCTCCACGAGCGTCAGGACGTCGTCAGCCAGCTCGCCCAGCACGCCGGTGACGTGTTCACGGCGCAGCTCGTATCCGGGCCGGCTGACGCCGACGAACCTTGCCAAGTCAAACATCTCCTGCCAGCCCTGCCACGACAGGATCGAGGCGAGCGCGTCGGCGCCGGTGATGAAGTACAGCTGCGAATCGGGGTTGAGGGCGTGCAGATCCCGCAGCGTATCCTTGGTGTAGGTGGGCCCGGCGCGGTCGATGTCGACGCGGCTCACCGAGAAGCGGGGGTTGGACGCGGTGGCGATCACGGTCATCAGGTACCGGTCCTCCGCGGCGGAAACATGCCGATCCTTCTGCCAGGGCTGGCCGCTGGGCACGAACACCACTTCGTCGAGGTCGAACAGGTCGGCGACCTCGCTGGCCGCGACCAGGTGCCCGTAATGGATGGGATCGAATGTCCCACCCATCACACCCAGCCTGCGCAGCTCCTTTTGCACGATTTGCCAGCTTACTTGAGCCGGCGGTCCGGCCCGATTTCTCAGCCCGGCCGCGGGTTGGTCGAGGTTGTCTCTGTGAGGCGGGCACAACGACACACGCCCGGCCCGGGGGCTAGTGGGGCTGATGTGACAGCTGGCCGCGCAGTGGCTTAAACCGGCAGCAGCTGGTCGATCACCGCGGCGAGCTGCTTGGCCGACCGGCACTCGTGCATCGCGATGACCTCTTGGTAGCGCGGCACCGCCGAGTCGCCGCTCCCCCACAGGTGCCTGGGCTCGGGATTGAGCCAGTGGGCGTGCCGGCTCGCGGTCACCATGTGCGACAACAGTTCGGTCTCCGGGTTGCGGTAGTTCGTGCGGCCGTCCCCGAGCACCAGCAGCGAGCTGCGCGGCGACAGCACATTGGGGAACGCCTGCACGAACGACGCGAACGCGTTGCCGTAGTCGGAATGCCCGTCGCGGCTGTACACCCCGGCCTCCCGGGTGATCCGCTGGATCGCCACGGCCAGATCGGCATCGGGGGAGAACATGTGCGTCACCTCGTCGGTGGTGTCGATGAAGGCGAACACCCGGACGCGCGAAAACTGTTGGCGCAAAGCGTGTACCAGCAGCAGGGTGAAATGGCTGAACCCGGCCACGGAGCCGGACACGTCGCACAGCACCACCAATTCGGGTCGCGCCGGGCGGGGTTTGGCCAGCACGACGTCGATCGGCACCCCGCCGGTGGACATCGACTTGCGCAGCGTCTTGCGCAGGTCGATCGCCCCGGCGCGGCTGCGTCGCCGCCGGGCGGCCAGCCGGGTGGCCAGGGTGCGGGCCAGCGGGGCCACGACCCGTTGCATCTGGCGCAGCTGCTCACCGGAGGCGCGCAGGAACTCGACGTTCTCGGAAAGCTGTGGGATGCCGTACATCTGCACGTGGTCGCGGCCGAGCTGTTCGGCGGTGCGCCGTTTGGTCTCGGCGTCGACCAGCTTGCGCAGCTGCGTGATCCGCTGCGCGGCCAGCGCTTTGGCGATCTGCTCCTGGGTGGGTGTCGGTTCGTCGCCATAGGGCGCCAGCAGCCCGGCCAGTAACTTGCCCTCCAATTCGTCCAGCGCCATCGCCTTGAGCGCCTGGTACGAGGAGAACGACGGGCCGCGGCTGGAACTGTATTTGCCATACGCCTCGACGATGCGCGCGATCATCTCGACCAGCCGATCGTCCATGCCGGCGAGGTCGGGGTTCTCGGTGAGCAGGTCGATCAGCATCTGGCGCATCGCCTCGACGTCGTCGGGCGGCAACGAGTCGTCGCCCGGCGCCCCGTCGCCGTCCTCGTCGGTGACCACGGCGCGTGCGCCCAGCGCAGCGGGGAACCACAGGTCGAACATGGCGTCGTAGGTCTCGCGGTGATCGGGGCGGCGCAGCACGGCGCAGGCGACACCTTCGCGCAGCACTTCACGGTCGCTCAAACCCAGGGTGGCCATCACCCGGCCGGCGTCCACGGTCTCCGACGGACCAACCGAAATGCCAACCCCGCGAAGCGCTTCCACGAAACCGACCAGATGCCCGGGCAGTCCGTGCGGGGCGAGCGGCCGGGTCGGCCGGATGCGGCGAGGGGCCATCGGTGCGTTCCTAGTTCAACCGGAGCTCGCCGGTCGCGCGCTGCTGGTCGGATTGATGTTTGAGGACCACGCCGAGGGTGGCGGCGACGACGGAGTCGTCGATGGTGTCCAGGCCCAACGCGAGTAACGTGCGGCCCCAGTCGATCGTCTCGGCGATGGACGGCACCTTCTTGAGTTGCATGCCGCGCAACACGCCGATGATGCGCACCAGTTCCTCGGCGAGGTGCTGCGGCAACTCGGGTACCCGCGACAACAGGATGCGGCGTTCCAATTCAGGGCTGGGAAAGTCGATGTGCAAGAACAGGCATCGACGCTTGAGGGCCTCGGACAGTTCCCGGGTGGCGTTGGAGGTCAGCAGCACGAACGGTGTCCGCTCCGCGGCAATCGTCCCCAGTTCCGGGACGGTCACCGCGAAGTCGGAAAGCACCTCGAGTAGCAAGCCCTCGATTTCGATGTCGGCCTTGTCGGTTTCGTCGATCAGCAGAACCGTGGGCTCGGTGCGCCGGATCGCCGTCAACAGCGGGCGCTGCAGCAGAAATTCCTCGCTGAACACGTCGTCCTTGGTCTGATCCCAGTCGCCCGAGCCCGCCTGAATACGAAGTATCTGCTTGGCGTGGTTCCACTCATAGAGGGCGCGGGCCTCGTCCACCCCCTCGTAGCACTGCAGGCGGACCAGCCCCGAGCCGGTCGCCTGGGCGACGGCGCGGGCCAGCTCGGTCTTGCCCACACCGGCGGGGCCCTCCACCAGCAGCGGTTTGCCCAACCGGTCGGCCAGGAACACCGCGGTCGCGGTGGCGGTGTCGGGCAGGTATCCGGTCTCGGCCAACCGTCGCGAAACGTCTTCGATGTCGGCGAACAACGGCTTGGGCCGGGCGGGCACGCTCACTATCTCTGTTCTCCTAAAGCACTTTTCGTCGTGGTGTCAGGCGGGACGGACTTGCCCGTCACCCCACGCGATCCACTTGGTCGAGGTCAGCTCCGGCAGCCCCATCGGACCGCGCGCATGCAATTTCTGGGTGGAGATGCCGATTTCGGCGCCGAAACCGAACTGCTCGCCGTCGGTGAACGCCGTCGACGCGTTGATCATCACCGCGGCGGCGTCTACGCCGTCGCTAAACCGTTGCGCCGCAGCCATATTGCTGGTCACGATGGCCTCGGTGTGGCCGGTGCCGTACTCGTTGATGTGGGCGATCGCGGCGTCGATGCCGTCGACCACCGCGACCGCGATGTCCATCGACAGGTACTCGCGGCGCAGGTCGTCCTCCGCCGCGTCCGCTGAGAACCCGCCGTGCACGGTCACACCCGCGTCCTCGAGGGCGGCCACCAGCCGCGGCAGCGCCTTCGTGGCGATCGCGGCATCCACCAAGAGCGTCTCGGCGGCGTTGCAGACGCTGGGCCGGCGGGTCTTGGAGTTCAGCAGGATCCGTTCCGCGACATCCAGGTCGGCCCCTTCGTGCACGTACACGTGGCAGTTGCCGACGCCGGTCTCGATGGTGGGCACCTGAGCGTCACGGACCACCGCGTTGATCAGGCTCGCTCCCCCACGCGGTATCACCACGTCGACCAGGCCACGGGCCTGGATCAGGTGCGTCACAGTGGCGCGGTCGTCGGCCGAAAGCAGTTGCACCGCATCGGCCGGCAGGTCCTCGCTTACCAGCGAAGCCCGCAGGACTTGCACCAGCGCCTGGTTGGATCGCGCCGCCGAGGAACTTCCGCGCAACAACACCGCGTTGCCCGACTTGAGCGCCAGGCCGAAGGCGTCGACGGTGACGTTGGGCCGACCCTCATAGATCATGCCGACGACCCCGAGCGGCACGCGCTGCTGCCGCAAATGCAAACCGTTGGGCAGGGTGTAGCCGCGCAGCACCTCCCCGACCGGGTCGGGCAGTCCGGCGACCTGGCGCAGACCGGCGGCGATGCCCTCGACCCTGTTGGCGTCGAGCGCCAGCCGGTCGAGCATCGCCGTCGGTGTGCCGACGGCTTCGGCGGCGGCGAGATCTTCGGCGTTGGCCGAGAGGATCAAGTCGGTGTGGGCCGCTATCGCGTCGGCCGCGGAACGCAGCGCCTGGTCCTTGGCGACTGTCGGCAACAGTGCCAGGACGCGGGAGGCGACCCGGGCGCGGCGAGCGGCGTTGTGCACCTCCCGGCGCAAGTCGGCCTCGCCGTGCTGAGCCTCTCCGCTGCGGAAGGTTGCTTGCAGACTCATTGAACCAGGGTAGCGGGCCTTAGTCGGCCGGGTCAGCCGGCCCGGGAATTACGGCATCCGCTCCGTGCGTAACGTGCCGACGGCCAAGTCCCGTTCGCCGGCGGGTCAGCGGAGCGGCTTCGCCGGCGTCGGTGCCCCGAGGCTCGTCGGGCCGATCCGCTCTTGCTGAGTCACCTGCCGCACCTTGGTTTGCCGCTCCTCGATGAGTCGTCCCAAGTCTTGGAGCAGCAACGGCTTACGCATCACCAGATGCTCGAGGTGCTCACGATCGATCTGCAGCGCCGTCACCTCGTCGAGCGCGTACGCGCCGGCGAGGTTGGGCTGACGGGTTAGCGCGGTCAGGCCGAGGAACGATCCCTCGTCCAGGGTGGTGACGGGGACCACCGACCCGTCGTCGGTTGTCGCCGTCAAGCGCACCCGGCCGGCCACCAAGAAGGTCATGCCGGGCGAGACCTGCCCGGCGGACTCGAGAATTTCCTCAGCACCGTAGCGGACGATCTTCGCGTACGGGACCAGCGATTGCTGATCGGTGTGGCTCAGCCGCAACGCGGGGGCGACCACGGTGCGCAGCGCCTTTTCCACGCGTTGTGTGGTGGAGTAGTTGTCGTCGGCACCGTCGAGCCGCAGGCGCGCGCGCCGCGCGGCATACCAAACCCAGCGCAGGAAGGTCGCTTCGGTGGCTTCGGCGTCGGCCGGAGAGATCAACCGGATGGTCGTGCAGTACTGGGCGCCGCCCAAGGCCACCGTGGTGGGCAAGATCTCGGGTTTGCGGGCCGGCAGCGCCGTGGCGACCCGAGTCAGCATCGCGCACACCTTGTCCGGGGAATCGCCGGCCGCGAACTTGGTGGTGATCGCGCAGTCGTACGCGCGGGACGGGCGACTGAGGTTGGTGAACGAGGTACCGGCCAGCATCGAGTTGGGCATGATGCGGATTCCGCTGCCGGTGTCGATGTGCACCGACCGCCAGTTCACTTCGACGACGCGCCCCCGCGCTGTCCCCGTGTCCAGCCATTCGTCGATCCGGAACGGCTGCTCGAATAGCATGAACAACCCGGACACCACCTGGCCCACGGAGTTCTGCAGCATCAGGCCGATGACCACCGATGTGACGCCCAGCGCGGTGAACAAGCCGCCGACCCGGACACCCCAGATCAGCGACAGCATCACCGTCAGGCCGACGCCGATGACGCCGAAGCGGGCGACGTCGACAAAGATAGTGGGCAGTCGTTTGCGCCAGCTGTCGTCGGGCGCGCCCTCGAATACCGTGGCGTTCAGGGCAGACAGCACCAGCACCAACACCAGCAGGCCGAACACCGTCGTGAGGATCCGCACCACGCCATCCCCGGCCGGTATCTGCGAAGCCTTGACGAGCAGCAGCAACAGCGCACCCAGCGGCAGCAGGTAGTTGCGCAGCAGGCTCACCTGCCTGGCCAGGTGGCTGTTTCGGCGGACCAGCATGCGATGCAGCTCGGTGAGCAGGATCAAAACGACCGGGAATCCGAACGCGACGCCGATAGCCCAGTAGAACCACGATGATTGGAACAGGTTCATGATCGCTCCGACAACCGGTAGATCGCCTGGTCGCTTCCGGCGACCGAGATGGTGCCGGCCGGCGCGAACTGCCGTACGTCACGCATCGCCTCGTACACCTGTGAGGTGACATAAATGCCCGATTGGCTTGCGCCGCTTTTCATTTGATAAGCGAGACTCACCGCGGCGCCCCACATGTCGTAGACGAGCCCCGAGCGGCCGACCAGTCCGCTGATCACATCGCCGGTGCTGATGCCCACTCGAAGCCGCAACTCGTGACCGGTTTGGCTGTTGAACCGCTCGATGATCTGGCGCATTTCGATCGCGAAGTCGACGCTGCGGTGAATGCTGTCCAGCCGTGGCGTGACCACCCCGCAGCTGGCGAGGTAGCCGTTGTGGAAGGTGCGGATCCGTTCGATGCCGAGAGCTTCGGCCGCCGAATCGAACTGCCGGAACAGCTCGTCGACGATCCCGACCAACTCGTCGCCGGACACGTCCGCGGAAACCTCGTCGAGCCCGACGATTTCGGCGAAGATCACCGCCACGCCCTGGTGTTCCTGCGCGATGGTCTCCTGACCCTCGCGATATCGCTGAACGACCGACTCCGGCATCAGCGCCAGCAACAGGCGGTCGTTCTCCCGGCGCTGTTCGTTGAGAAGCTCCTCTTTGATCGCCAGGCTGCGGCTCATCTCGTTGAAAGCCGCGGTCAGGTCTCCAATTTCGTCGCGCGTCGTGACCGGGATGTTGATCTCGTAGTTGCCGGAGCTGATCTTCTGCGTACCGGCCTGCAGCCGGCGGATCGGCCGCAACATCAGCTGGGCCAGCACCATCGACGCCACGCAGATGGTGAAGATCATTATCGACACGGCCAGCACGAGCGTCCTGCTGAACCTGCCCAGCCGCGCGAAGGCGTCGGAGTTGTCCCGCGTCGCCAGGATGGACCAGTGCAGATCGGAGTTCGGCACCGTCAGCGGGCTATAGGCCTCCAACTCCCTGTTGCCCAGATAGTCGGTGGCGCTGATGACTCCGGTCTGCCCGCGTTGGGCGGCACGAAGACCCGCGGTCGGTACCGGCTGCACCAGCGTCGTACCACCCAGCCGGACGGCTTCTTCCACGACGTCGGGCGGGGTGCCCGATGCCACCGCCTCGCGCTTATATTCGGCCGGATCCTCCAGGAAAAGCCTTGAGTCGGAACGCATCAGGTTGTCCGGTCCGGCCAGGTACGTTTCGGTTGCCGGGCCCATCCCGGCGGCCTCCCAGTGTTGGCCGGCGGTCATGATGTTGTTGATCTTGGAGATCGGTAGCGGCAGCGCCATGACGCCGTTGAATTTGCCGTTCATTCCCACCGGCGATACCACCCACGCCGTGGGGACGTCGAGCTGCGGCTGATACGGCTGGAAGTCGGTGATCCAGACGAAGCTGATGTCGTTGGAGCGCAGGGCTTTTTGGTATGCGTCGCGCAGATTCGACTCCCGGTACGGGCCGGTGAGGATGTTGGTGCCGAGGTCCGGTCCCTTGTTCACCGAATAGACGACATTGCCCTGCATGTCGAGCAACAGCGCATCCGGGTACTCGAAACGAGTGACGATGTCGCGCATGTAGAAGCCATAACGGGCGCTGGCCGCCGACCAGGCGCTGCCGTCGCCGGCGTCGTCGGTCTTCCTCGCTTCGGCGGCCGTCGGATACGGCGCCGTGTAGTTGGCCTGAAGATACTTCTGCGCGTTGGAACTCGGGAATATCGCGTTACGATCGAGTTCCTCACCGGTGATTCGTTTGATCGGTTTGATCATGTTGTTGTCGTAATAGGTGACGAGCGCCTGCTGCTGGGCCGGCGTGATGGTCGCGTTGGACAGCTGAGCGAACCCGTCGGTGAACGCCGTCGTGGCCTCGACGATGCTGAAGCCGCCGCTGTAGACGATGAGCGAATTCGTCACCTCTTTGAAAAGCGACCGCACCTGCCGCGACTGGGACTCGCGAAGTTCGATGAGTCGTTCGGATTCGACCTGGCGCAGGGCGTTGCGGCCCGATGACGCCCCGATGAATCCGATCACCCCGATCGACAGGATGCTGCAGAGCAGCAGCGTCAGCAGCAGCTTGGATTGCAGGCCGATCCGGAAAAGCCGCCGACGGCGGAACTTATGGCCCTTGCGGGGCTCGCCTTCGTGCGTCACCGCCATTTCGTCCGGGAAGGATTCCGGTGTGGTCGGGGAAGCCGGCTCGGCGTCTTGTAGCTCGCTCGACGTCACTCGACTTCGCCCTTCCTCGGACACGCAGCATCGCTCACGCAGCACATTAGCGCGCGTGCCTCGAGATATGGGCGATTGCGGCAAAGCGTTCAGCGTGAAGAATGCTTGGATCTTCGATCACCTAGCGCCGCGCACTTATCCTTGGCGCTATGGGCGACGGGTGCGTTGAGGGCTGTGGCTGCGAGTCGACCGACATCGCGACCGCGCGACCTCCGGCGCGCGACGCCGAATGGGTGCGGGCGGCGCGCTGGGCGCGTCGGCTCGCGTGGGCGAGCCTCTTGTGGATGTGCGCGGAGGGCGCGCTCGGCCTGTGGCAAGGGTTCACGGTCCGTTCCATCTCCCTGATCGGCTGGGCGCTCGGCAGCGCGGTCGAGGGCTTGGCGAGTGTGATCGTCGTGTGGCGGTTCACGGGTTCACGCACGCCGTCGGAGACTTCGGAGCGGCGGGCGCAGCGCGGGGTGGCCGTTTCCTTCTGGCTCATCGCGCCGTACATCGCTTTCGAATCGGTCCGGAATCTGCTCAGCGGGGCCCGCCCCGAGACCACGCTGATCGGGATGATCCTGACCGCCGTGGCGCTGGTTCTGATGCCTCTTCTGGGATGGGCCAAGCGGAGGCTCGGCGCGCGCCTGGATTCGCGCGCCACCGCGGGCGAGGGCACGCAAAACTATTTGTGCGCCGCGCAGTCCGCGGCGGTGTTGCTCGCGCTGGCCGTCATCGCCGTCTGGCCGGGCGGCTGGTGGCTGGACCCCGCGGTCGGCTTGGTCATCGCCGGCTTTGCGGTGCGGGAGGGTCTCGAGGCGTGGCGCGGCGAGGAATGCGGATGCTGACGCAAGCGCCAAAACCACCGCGCTGCAGACTCTTTGGCCCTCGCGGAGGTTTCCGTACACGGAGCTTCGCCACCCGCTAACGTCAACGTC
This sequence comes from Mycobacterium paraseoulense, assembly GCF_010731655.1. NCBI lineage: Bacteria > Bacillati > Actinomycetota > Actinomycetes > Mycobacteriales > Mycobacteriaceae > Mycobacterium > Mycobacterium paraseoulense. The sequence continues at coordinate 2,303,574 of NZ_AP022619.1, forward strand.
ATGGCACGAGTCTGCGTGGTCGGCAGCGTGAACATGGACCTGTCGCTGCGCGTGGAGGCCCTTCCCCGGCCCGGTGAGACGGTGCTGGCGGCGTCGCTGACCCAAGCACCGGGCGGCAAGGGTGCCAATCAGGCCGTGGCGGCGGCGCGCGCGGGCGCACAGGTGCAGTTCGTCGGCGCGGTCGGTGACGACGCGGCCGGCGAACGGTTGCGCGCTCACCTGCTGGCCAACGGCGTCGGACTGGACGCGCTCGCCGAAACGCCCGGACCGAGTGGCACGGCCATCGTCGTCGTCGACGCCAACGCCGAGAACACCATCGTGGTCGCGCCGGGCGCCAATGGGCGGGTGACGCTGGAGGCGGCCGCGCGACGCGTCATCGCCGGCTCCGAGGTGTTATTGACGCAACTGGAAATTCCGGTGCGCGCGGCGGTGGCGGCGGCACGGCAGGCCCGTTCGGCCGGGGCGGTCGTCGTCGTCAACGCCTCGCCGGCAGGCGGGGACCAAAAGTCGCTCTCCGACTTGGCGGCCGCGGCCGACGTGGTGATCGCCAACGAGGCCGAGGCCGACGAGTGGCCCTGGCGCCCGGCTCACCTGGTGATCACGCTGGGCGCGCGCGGCGCCCGGTACCTTGGCGCCGACGGCGACTTCGTGGTGCCCGCTCCGGCGGTGACCGCGGTGGACACCACCGGGGCCGGGGACGTGTTCGCCGGAGTGCTGGCCGGAAGCTGGCCACGCACTCCGGGCTCGCCCGCCCAGCGGCTGCGCGCGTTGCGGCGCGCCTGCGCGGCGGGCGCGCTGGCCACGTTGGTGCCGGGCGCAGGCGACTGCGCCCCCGATGCCCAAGCTATCGACGCGGCGCTCGAATCACCCACCTGACCTGCGGCTGGCAGCAGTTGGCAGCGTCCGGCGTCGATCTGGCAGCGGTGTGCGGGCAGCGTGGTTGGCGATCGCAGTCAGCCATCGAGAAAGGAACATTATGTCCGCGACCACGATTGACCGCACGGGCACCCGGGACGGCCTGCTCCGCCTGGCCATGCGCGCCGACGCCGCCATCAGCGGCGTCGTCGGCCTGGCCGGTATCCCGCTGGCCGGAAAACTCGCCGAGCTATCGGGGACCACGAAGACCTTCGAGTACGCGATGGCCGCTTTCTTGATCGGCTACGGCGTGGTCGTGTTCGGGCTCGCGGCCCTGCCCTCGGTACGCCGCGCCGGCATGGCCGTGATCGTCGCCAACTTGGCCTACACGGGGGCCGCCGTGGTGCTGGTGCTCGAAGACGTCTTCCCGTTGACTACCGCCGGCGTCGCGTTGAACCTGGCGGCCGGCGCCTACACGCTGGTGTTCGCCGAACTGCAATACCAGGGCTGGCGCCGCGCCAGGGCGTGAGCGGACGCTCCGGGCCCGCCCCGCGCCACCGCGGGCGGGCCCTTCGGCGCGCTATTCCTCGGGAATCTGCTGCTCGATCTCGTCGAGCCAGATACGCGCGGACATGTCCGACGGCGCCCGCCAATCGCCACGGGGCGACAGCGCGCCGCCGTGCGAGACCTTGGGGCCGTTCGGCAACGCCGAGCGTTTGAATTGGCTGAACGAGTAGAACCGCTGCACGAAGATGCCCAGCCAGTGCCGAATCTCCTTCAGCGAGTAAGTCGGTCGCTTCTCATCGGGGAACCCCGGCGGCCAGTTACCCTGCTCCGGGTCGCTCCACGCATGCCAGGCCAAGAACGCGATCTTCGACGGCCGGAACCCGTAGCGCAGCACATGGAAAAGCGAAAAGTCTTGCAGGGCATACGGGCCCACCTTGGCCTCGCTGCTCTGCAACTCCTCTTCTTCGCCGCTCGGGACGAGTTCCGGGGTGATCTCGGTGTCCAGCACCGACTGCAGCACGTCGGTGACGTCGGACTCGAACTGTCCCGACGAGATGACCCAGCGGATCAGGTGCTGAATCAGCGTCTTGGGGACACCGCCGTTGACGTTGTAGTGCGACATCTGGTCGCCCACCCCATACGTGGACCAGCCCAGCCCCAGCTCAGAGAGGTCACCGGTGCCGAGCACGATGCCGCCGCGCTGGTTGGCCAACCGGAACAGGTAATCGGTGCGCAGACCCGCCTGCACGTTCTCGAAGGTGACGTCGTAGACCTTTTCCCCGCGCCCGAACGGGTGGTCGATCTCCTGGAACATCACCACTGCGGTCTCGGTGATGTCGATTTCGGAGAAGGTGACCCCGAGTGCGCGGCACAGCTCAATGGCGTTGCGTTTGGTGCGATCCCCCGTCGCGAAGCCGGGCAGCGTGAACGCCAGAATGTCGCTGCGCGACCGTTCTTCGCGGTCCATCGCGCGCGCCGCAACGATCAGGGCGTGCGTCGAATCCAGCCCGCCGGAAATGCCGATGACGATCTTCGGGTAGTTCAACGCGCGCAGCCGCTGCTCCAGCCCGGACACCTGGATGTTGTAGGCCTCGTAGCAATCCTGTTCCAGGCGTTCGCGGTTCGCGGGGACGAACGGGAACCGCTCCACGTCGCGGCGCAATCCGATGTCACCACTGGGCGGGTCCAACCGGAAATCGATGCGCCGGAACGATTCGGCCGACCCGCGGTGGTGGCGCCGGTTGTCGTCGAATGTCCCCATCCGCAACCGTTCCGAGCGCAGCAGGTCGATGTCGACGTCGGCGACGCTGCGACGTTCCCCCTTCGGGAAGCGCTCGGAGGAGGCCAGCAGCTCGCCGTTCTCCCAGACCATGGTCTGGCCGTCCCAGGCCAGGTCGGTGGTCGACTCCCCCTCGCCCGCGGCGGCGTAGACGTAGGCGGCCAGGCACCGCGCCGATGCCGAGCGGGCGAACAGGCAGCGGTCCTCGGCGCGACCGATCGTGATGGGGCTGCCGGAAAGGTTCGCCAGCACCGTCGCTCCCGCGAGCGCGGCCTCCGCACTGGGCGGGATCGGCACGAACATGTCCTCGCAGATTTCCACGTGCAGCACGAAGTCGGGCACATCCGACGCGCCGAACAGCAGGTCCGGACCGAACGGGACGTCGGCGTCGCAGATCCGGATGGTGCCGCGCTCGTCGTCCCCGGCCGCGATCTGGCGGCGCTCGTAGAACTCCCGGTAGGTGGGCAGGTACGACTTCGGCACCACCCCGAGCACCACGCCACGGTGGATGACCACCGCGGTGTTGTAGATGCGATGCCGATAACGCAGCGGGGCACCCACAACGAGGACCGGCAGCAGGTCAATGGAGGCGGCGACGATGCTCTCGACGGCGGTTTTGACGTCATCGAGCAACAGGTCCTGCATGACGATGTCCTCGATGGAGTACCCGGACAGCGTCAGCTCGGGGAAGACGGCCACGGCGACGCCGTCGTCGTGGCACGCGCGCGCCAGCCGGAGGACCGACTCGGCGTTGGCCGCCGGATCGGCGAGCGCGGTGTGGTGCGTGCAGGCGGCGACCCGGACGAAGCCCTGGCTGTAAGCGTTGTAAAAGTCCATCGCCCTTCCATTGTCGCCTGCCCCGTGTCGACCCGTGGCCGCCGGGTATCCCCTCCATCATGAGCGATACTGCCGTGGTCGTGGTCGACATGATGAACACCTATGAGCATCCCGATGCCGAAGAACTAATACCCAATGTGGGCAAGATCATCGACCCGCTGGCCGATCTGTTGCGGCGCGCTCGCGAATCCGACGACGTCGACCTCGTGTACGTCAACGACAACTACGGCGATTTCGCCGCCCAGTTCTCCGACATCGTCAGCTCAGCCCTCGATGGGGCGCGGCCCGATCTGGTCAAGCCGATCGTGCCGGGCGGGGACTGCCGGGTGATGACCAAGGTGCGGCACAGCGCCTTCTACGCTACCGCACTGGCGTATCTGCTCAACCGCCTGGAGACCAAGCGACTGATCATCACCGGGCAGGTCACCGAGCAGTGCATCCTCTACACCGCACTCGACGCGTACGTGCGCCATTTCCCCGTGGTGATTCCGACCGACGCCGTCGCCCACATCGACCCCGAACTGGGCGCCGCGGCGCTGAAGATGATGGAGACCAATATGTCGGCCGAGGTCACCACGGCCGCGGAGTGCCTCGGTTAACCTCGGTGGCCGTACGCTGGACGAGGTGACCACCCGCTGCGCAGAATCGCCGGAGCTGGTCGCGTTGCTGGCCGGCCGCCGGATGGCGGTGTTGACGGGCGCGGGGCTGTCCACCGACTCCGGCATCCCCGACTACCGCGGGCCCGATTCACCGCCCAGCAATCCCATGACGATCCGTCAGTTCACCTCGGATCCGGTGTTCCGGCAGCGCTACTGGGCGCGCAACCACGTCGGCTGGCGACACATGGACGACACTCTGCCCAACCCCGGGCACCGGGCGCTGGCCGCGCTCGAGCGCGCTTCGGTGGTGACCGCGGTGATCACCCAGAACGTCGACCTGCTGCACACCAAGGCCGGCAGCGAGAACGTCGTCAACCTGCACGGCACCTACGCGCAGGTCGTCTGCCTGGGCTGCGGATACACCATGACCCGCGCCGCGCTGGCCGAACAGCTGGAGGCGCTCAACCCGGGATTCGTCGAGCGCGCCGAGGCGGTGGGCGGTCTCGCGGTGGCACCCGACGCCGACGCGGTCGTCGCCGATACCACCTCGTTCAGGTATCTGGACTGCCCGCACTGCGGCGGCATGCTCAAGCCGGACATCGTCTACTTCGGCGAAAACGTGGCCAAACACATTGTCGACCAAGCATATTCGCTCGTGAGCGAAGCCGAAGCGCTGCTGGTCGCCGGCTCGTCGCTGACGGTGTTCTCCGGCTACCGGTTCGTGCGTCACGCCGCCGCGCTGGGCAGGCCGATCGCCATCATCAACCGGGGACGAACCCGCGGGGACGACCTGGCCACCGTCAAGGTCGACGGCGGCTGCTCCGAGCTGCTGACCCTGCTGGCCGACGAGTTATCGCCGATAGCAGCGCGTTAGAACGTGCACGGCATGCTGCGGATGGCGTGCACGAAATTGCCCGCCACATAGGCGGGATCGCCCGCCTGGATGTCCGGCAGCTGGCGCAGCAGCTCGCCGAAGATGGCCCGCAGCTGCGCCCGGGCGACATGCGCGCCGAGGCAGAAGTGCACTCCGCCACCGCCGAAACCGACGTGCGGGTTGGGGCTGCGGCTCAGATCCAACCGCTCCGGGTGGTCGAAAACGTCGGTGTCCCAGTTGCCGGACGGATAGAACATCACGACCTTCTCGCCCGCCCGGATGGTCTGGCCGCCCAGCTCATAGTCGGTTGCGGCGGTGCGGCGAAAGGTCATGACGGGCGACGCCCATCGGATGAACTCCTCCACGGCGGTACCGATCCGATTGTCGAAATCCGCTGCGAGCCAAGCCCGCTGGTCGGGAAAGTCGGTGAGCGCCTTAATGGCGTGACTGGTGGTCTGACGGGTGGTGTCGTTGGCGGCCACCGAAAGCAGGACGAAGAAGGCGGATACCTCCGCGTCGGTCAGCCGGTCGCCGTCCACCTCGGCGTTCACCAGGCCACTGAACAGGTCGTCGCCCGGATGCTCGCGGCGCTCGGCCGCCAGCCCCCCGGCGATCTGGTGCAGGTACACCTGGTTTTCGACCAGGACCTCCATCGGGTTACGACCGTCGAGGTAGACCGGGTCGGCCCAGGACACCAGCGCGTCGGCGGCATGGGCCACCCGCTCCCGTTCGGATTCCGGGATTCCCACCATGTCGGACAACGTGCGGATCGGCAGTTGCTTGGCGCAGTGGTCGACGAAATCGGCGCCGCTGCCGGCGCACTGGAGTTCTTCGACGATGGCCCTGGCGTTGGCCTGGATCGAATCCTCGATGCGGCGGATCTGCCGCGGTGTGAACGCGGCGCTGACGAGCTTGCGCAACTTGGTGTGTCGCGGCGGGTCCATCGCCAGGAACGACTGCGACGCTTCGAGCAACTCCACCGGGATGTTCTCGAACATCACGCCCAGGCCGGACAGGAACGCCTCGTTGTTGCGGCTGACCGCGACGATGTCCGCGCGCCGGGTGACCGCCCAATACCCGGGGTCGTCGGGATCGGGCATCAGGGCGTCCTGCACCGGCGGGTGCCAGCTCACCGGCCGCTCGGCTCGCAGCACGGCGAATGAACGCTCCCGGTCCGCCGCGGTCGTCGACCAAAACGCGCGCGAGGACAGGTCGATCGGGTCGTAGGCGCGGCCGGGCTTCTCGGTGCCCGACATCCCGGTCATCACGGTCATGGTGATCCTCCGTTGGGTATGACCTCGGTCACAGACTGCCAGCGACACTATTCCTAGACACTATGTCTAGTCAAGTTGTCAAATAACTTCTATGCTGGGTGAATGCCATCGGTCACCCGGAAGCCGCAGGCCAACCGCGAACGGGAACGTCAGCGGCGGCGGGAGCAGATCGAGCGCCGGCTGCTGGACGCCACCGAGCGGCTGATGCGCGACGGCACCAGCTTCACCGAACTCAGCGTGGACCGGCTGTCGACCGAGGCCGGCATCTCCCGCGCCAGCTTCTACATCTATTTCGAGGACAAGGGCCACCTGCTGCGCCGCCTCGCCAATCAGGTGTTCGCCGACCTGGCCGACAGCGCGGACCGCTGGTGGAGCGTGTCGTCGCGGCACGATCCCGAAGACGTCCGCGCCGCTATGGACGGCATCATCGCGAGCTACCGGCGGCACCAACCGGTGCTGGTCGCACTCAACGAGATGGCCGGTTATGACCCGCTGGTCGCGGCGACCTACCGCAACCTGCTGACGGCGGTCACCGGACGGATGACCCGGGTCATCGAGGAAGGCCAGGCCGATGGCTCGATTCGGCCGGGGTTGCCCGCGGCCACCACCGCCAGCGCGCTGACCTGGATGGTCGAGCGCGCGTGCCAGCAGAACCTGCCGGTGAAGCCGATCGACTACGACGCGGAGCTGGCGGCCGTGCTGTCCGAAATTGTCTGGGGCGCGCTGTATCTCAAGTCCACCTCGGCGCGATGACGCCCGGTGACCTCGGCCGCTGTGACGAGAACGACATAGTTAATACCCTAACTATTAGCGTACGATGCGAATATGGCGTCGCCGGCCACACCGCAGCTCGACCCGCTCTCCCTCGACCAGCAGGTCTGTTTCGCGCTGAGCGTGACCAACCGCGCCGTCCTGGCCGTCTACCGGCCGCTACTGGAGCCATTGGGACTGACCCACCCCCAGTATCTGGTGATGCTGACGCTGTGGGATCACCAGAAGTCACCTCCGGGACAGCGAAAACCTTTGTTGGTCAAGGAGATTGCGACCACGTTGCAGATGGATCCGGCTACCCTGTCACCGATGCTCAAGCGCCTCGAGGGGCTCGGCCTGATCACCCGTACGCGAAGCGCGGTCGATGAGCGGTCCACCGACGTCAGGCTCACCGACAGCGGCACCGCCTTGCGCCGGCGTGCGCTGGAAGTTCCGCCCGCCGTGGTCGCGCGTCTGGGCGTCGGCATCGACGAACTTCAGCACCTGCACCAGGTGCTGACCCGCATCAACGCGGCCGCCTTGGCAGCGGGCGCATTGCAGTCCTGAAACCGCCCGCCCATAGGAGCCCCCATGACCCGCACCAAACCCAACATCTGGCAACACATCGCCTATTCATACGGTCGATGCCTGCCCAGCTCGATGCGCGACTGGGTCGCCCACGATTTGGCGGGCAAGGGAGCCGTGCGCCGGCACATGATCCGGTGGGCCATACCGCCGCTGTTCGTTCTCGCGCCCTTCTGGTTGCTGCCCGCTTCGCTGTACGTGCACACCGAGATGACGGTGCCGCTCTACATCTGGGCCCTGTTGATCTCGCTTGCGTTGAACAAGGTCTGGCGCCGACACCGGCTGGCGCAGCACGGACTCGACCCGAACCTGGTCGACGTGATCAAGAACAAGAAACAAGCGAAGATGCACGAGGACTACGCTCGCCGCTTCGGCCCGCGCCCCGAATCGGCGGCCTGGCAGGACAACAGCAACCCGTTCACCTAACCGGGCTTACACCGCCACCAGGTCGTCGGCGTGCACCGCGGGCCGGCGCAGCTCACCGGGCAGCTCGGAGGTCGACCGGCCGATCATGGTGGCCAGTTCGGTGGCGTCGTAGGCCACCACACCGCGGGCCACCATGGCCGCGTCCAGGCCGCGCAGTTCGACGACGTCGCCCGCATAGAACCGGCCCGACACGCCGGTGATACCGGCGGCCAGCAGCGAGCGGCGCTGGCCCAGCACCGCGCGCACCGCGCCCTCGTCCAGGGTCAGCGCACCCGCCGCCTCGGCGGCATAGCGCACCCAGAACCGCCGGGCCGACATCCGTTGCGGCCGTGCGGCGAATACCGTCCCGACCGAGGCGTCGCTCAGCGCGGTCGCGGCGTCGGCCGCGGCGGCGAGCAGGACCGGTACCCCGGCGTCGGCGGCCAGTAACGCCGAGGACATCTTCGACACCATGCCGCCGGTTCCCAGATCGCTGCCGGGGCCGGCGACCACACCGGCCAGATCCGCCGCGCCCGATACCTCGGCAATAAATTTGGCGCCCTTGATCTTTCGTGGATCGGCGTCGTACAGGCCGTCGATATCGGAGAGCAGCACCAGCGCCTCGGCGCCGACGAGGTGCGCCACCAGCGCCGACAGCCGATCGTTGTCGCCGAACCGAATTTCGTTGGTGGCCACCGTGTCGTTCTCGTTGACGATCGCCACCGCGTGCAGGGCCCGCAACCGGTCCAATGTGCGCTGGGCGTTCGTGTGCTGCGCCCGCATGGAGATGTCGTGCGCGGTCAGCAGCACCTGCCCGACCGTGCGCCCGTACCGGGCGAACGCCGCGCTCCACGCGTTGACCAGCGCGACCTGCCCGACGCTGGCCGCGGCCTGCTTGGTCGCCAAGTCCTTGGGACGACGGGTCAATCCGAGCGGTTCGATGCCGGCGGCGATGGCACCCGACGAGACGATGACGACATCGGTGCCCGCCTTCATGCGTGACTCGATGGCGTCGGCCAGCCCGGCCAGCCGACCGGCGTCGAACACGCCGGACGCTGTGGTCAGCGCGTTGGTGCCGACCTTGACCACCAGGCTGCGCGCGGTCCGGACGGCCTCTCGGTGCGCGGTCATGATGCGCCGCTTCTCCTCATCGCTTCGTCCCCCGCGGCGGTGCCCCACTGCATCGTCGCCAGCGGTCACGACTCGTCACCGCGCTCGCGCCGCTGACGGCGGGCCGCCTTGCGCTCCGCGGCCCCGGTGCGTTCACTGCGCTCCAGCCGCACGTCGGTGCCTCTCCCGGACATCGCAACGTGTTGGCCCGCGGGCGTTTGCGGCTCCCAGTCGAATGTCATGTCGCCGATGGTCACGGCGCACCCGGGTCGCGCGCCCAGCCGCAGCAGTTCCTCCTCGACGCCCAGTCGGGCCAGCCGGTCGGCAAGGTAGCCCACGGCTTCGTCGTTGTCGAAGTTGGTCTGCCGGACCCACCGCTGGGGCCGGGCACCGGTGACCACGAAGCCGCCCTCGTCGTCCGGTTCGACGGTGAAGCCGCTGTCGTCGACGGGGACGGGACGGATGACCGGCCGCCGCGGCACGATCTGCGGGCGCGCGGCGTTGTATTCCGCGATCATCCGCCAGAGCCCGAAGACCAACGGTTGCAAGCCCTCCCGGGCAACCGTCGACACCAAGAACACGGGCCAGCCGCGCTCGGCGACCTCCTCGCGGACGAATTCCGCGAGCTCCCGCGCCTCGGGAACGTCGATCTTGTTGAGCACCACCGCCCGTGGCCGCTCGGCGAGGTCGCCCAGCGTCGAATCGCCCTGCAGGGTGGGCGTATACGCGGCGAGTTCGGCTTCCAGCGCGTCGATGTCGGAGATCGGGTCGCGGCCGGGCTCCGCGGTGGCGCAGTCGACGACGTGTACCAGTACGGCGCAGCGCTCGATGTGCCGCAGAAAATCCAGGCCGAGGCCGCGCCCCCGCGACGCACCGGGAATCAGGCCCGGCACGTCGGCGACGGTGAACGTGTGCTCGCCCGCCGACACCACGCCGAGGTTGGGCACCAGCGTGGTGAACGGGTAGTCCGCAATTTTCGGTTTGGCGGCCGAGATCGCCGACACCAGCGACGATTTCCCGGCCGAGGGAAATCCGATGAGACCGACGTCGGCGACGGTCTTGAGCTCCAGCGTCAGGTCGCGCGCTTCGCCGGGCTCGCCGAGCAGCGCGAAGCCGGGGGCCTTGCGGGCGCGCGACGCGAGCGCCGCGTTGCCCAGGCCGCCGCGGCCACCGGCCGCCGCCTCGAAACGGGTGCCCGCGCCCACCAGATCGGCCAGCAACCGGCCGTTTTCGTCCAGTACGACGGTGCCGTCGGGGACTTTGACTTCCAGGTCGGCGCCCGCGGCACCGTCGCGGTTGCTGCCCATGCCCTGTTTGCCCGACGGCGCGGTGACGTGCGGGTGGAAGTGGAAGTCCAGCAGGGTGTGCACCTGCGGGTCGACCACGAACACGACGCTGCCCCCGCGGCCACCGTTGCCGCCGTCCGGACCGCCCAGCGGCTTGAACTTCTCGCGGTGCACCGACGCGCAGCCGTTACCGCCGGATCCCGCGCGCGCGTGGATGACGACCCGATCGACGAATCGAGGCATCGAAATACCAGCCCTTCGAAAGTCACGCCAGGGCGAAAATACCTCGCGAAGCCGCCGCGGCGATTCCCCGCACGGGGGCGGTGCCCCCAGCTCGCGAGGCCTAGACCTGGGGCGTGATGCTGACCGTTTTGCGGCCGCGCTTGATGCCGAACTCGACGGCTCCGGCCGCCTTGGCGAACAGCGTGTCGTCACCGCCACGCCCGACGTTCAGACCGGGGTGGAACTTGGTGCCGCGCTGGCGGACGATGATCTCGCCGGCCTTGACGATCTGGCCGCCGAATCGCTTCACCCCCAGCCGCTGAGCGGCGGAATCGCGACCGTTGCGAGAGCTGGAAGCGCCCTTCTTGTGTGCCATTCTTGTCGCCTCCTGCTACTTGATCCCGGTGACCTTCAGGACCGTCAGCTGCTGACGGTGCCCCTGACGCTTGTGGTAGCCGGTCTTGTTCCTGAACTTGTGGATGCGGATCTTGGGGCCCTTGGTGTGCTCGAGCACCTCACCCGTCACCGCCACCTTGGCCAGCGCGGCCGCGTCGGTGGTCACCTTCGCGCCGTCCACGACCAGGGTGACGGGCAGCGACACGTTCGCACCGGGGTCGGAGTCGAGCTTCTCGACCTTGACCACGTCCCCGACGGCGACCTTGTACTGCTTGCCGCCCGTCTTGACGATTGCGTAGGTCGCCATCGTTGCTCCTGCCTTCTTTCCTCTGCTCAGCCGCTTCTTCGGCTCTTCGCGCGCGAGCCACCGGCGGTGCGCGTGTGGGTCTGGGTTGCGGGCCCGCGCCGATCGCCCGGGTGCCCCGCTGCCGCCGGCCAAAGTTCGCACGGCCTGGCGACAACTGTCCTAGGGTACTTGACCAGCGGCTACAGGGTCAAACCGGGCCAGGTCAGTCCACGTGGATCGGCGGCCCCGCCGGCCGGCCCGCCGCGCGACGGCGGCGCGGACGGCCGAATCCCGATCCCGTGTCGAGGGACCCTTCCGGCCCCTCGTCGGACTCGGAGTCATCCTCGACGTCCAGGTCGTCGTCGTCCATCTCGAGGTCTTCGTCATCGTCGCCGAGGTCTTCCTCGTCGTCGATGTCCTCGTCGTCGTCGTCGAGATCATCGTCAGACTCGTCATCGGTGTCGTCGTCAGACTCGTCATCGGTGTCGTCGTCGGTGTCGTCGTCGGACTCGTCGTAGTCCTCCCGGTCGGCATCCTCCGCGTCGGTCGCGCCGACTGGCTTCCGCTCGTCGAATTCGTTGGTCGCTTCCTCGGCGGACTCGTCGGATTCCTCGTCATCGCGGGCCGCCGATCCCCCGGCGGCCATCGCCTTGAACATCGGGTGCTCACCGGGAGCGTGCGCCGGCACCTTGGCCACCACCGGCTCCTCGGCCCCCTTCTTCTTGGAGCGCCTGCCGCGGCGACCACCGGACTCGGACTTGCGCCCGTTCGACGGGGCCGAGTCCACCGGGTCGGTGTGCAGCAGGATCCCGCGGCCGCCACAGTGGGTGCACGACGTCGAGAAGGCCTCGACCAAACCGGTACCCAGCCGCTTGCGGGTCAGCTGGACCAGTCCCAGCGACGTCACCTCGGACACCTGGTGGCGGGTGCGGTCGCGGGCCAGCGCCTCGGTCAGGCGCCGCAACACCAAGTCGCGGTTGGATTCGAGGACCATGTCGATGAAGTCGATGACCACGATTCCGCCGATGTCGCGCAGCCGCAGCTGGCGCACGATCTCCTCGGCGGCCTCGAGGTTGTTCTTGGTGACGGTCTGTTCGAGGTTGCCGCCGGAGCCGGTGAACTTGCCGGTGTTGACGTCGACCACGGTCATGGCCTCGGTCCGGTCGATCACCAACGTGCCGCCGGAGGGCAGCCACACCTTGCGTTCCATCGCCTTGGCGAGTTGCTCGTCGATGCGATGCACCGCGAAGACGTCGGGGCCGGCCTGGCCATCCGGGCCGGCGGGCGGCTCGTACTTGCTCAGCTTCGAAACCAGATCGGGCGCAACGGAATTCACGTACTCGGTGATCGTCGTCCACGCTTCGTCGCCGGAGACGATGAGGCCGGCGAAGTCCTCGTTGAACAGGTCGCGGATGACCTTGACCAGCACGTCGGGCTCTTCGTAGAGCGCGACCGCCGCGCCGGCGGCCTTCCCCGTGATTTCGGTCGCCTTGGCCTCGATCTGCTTCCAGCGCTCCTGCAGCCGGGTGACGTCGTTGCGGATGTCGTCCTCTTTGACGCCCTCGGACGCGGTGCGGATGATCACCCCGGCATCCGACGGCACCACCTCGCGCAGGATCTCCTTGAGCCGCTGCCGTTCGGTGTCGGGCAGCTTGCGGCTGATCCCGGTCGACGACGCGCCCGGCACGTAGACCAGGTAGCGCCCGGCGAGCGACACCTGGGTGGTCAGCCGGGCGCCCTTGTGCCCGACGGGGTCCTTGCTGACCTGGACCACGACGTAGTCGCCCGGTTTGAGCGCCTGTTCGATCTTGCGGTCTGACCCGCCCAGGCCCGCGGCTTCCCAGTTGACCTCGCCGGCGTAGAGCACGCCGTTGCGGCCGCGCCCGATGTCGACGAACGCCGCCTCCATCGAGGGCAGGACGTTCTGCACGATCCCGAGGTAGATGTTGCCCACCAACGACGCGGAAGCGGCCGACGTCACGAAGTGCTCGACGACGATGCCGTCCTCGAGCACCGCGATCTGGGTGTACCGCGCCCCCTGATGCGGCGGCTCGGTGCGGACCCGGTCGCGCACGACCATGATCCGTTCGACGGCCTCGCGCCGGGCCAGGAACTCCGCCTCGCTCAAGACCGGCGGGCGGCGCCGTCCGGCGTCGCGGCCGTCGCGGCGGCGCTGGCGCTTGGCCTCCAGCCGGGTGGAGCCGTCGATGCCCTTGATCTCGGCGTTCGACGAGCCGTTTCCGCCATCGCCGCCGTTCTTGCCGCTGCGTGGCGCCCGCTCGTGCACGACGGTGTTGGGCGGATCGTCGGCCGAAGGGCTTTCGTCGCCGTCGTCACCCGAGCCCGACTTGCGCCGCCGGCGCCGGCGGCGGCGCCGGCTGGCGCCCTCCGCCGAGCCGTCGTCGCCGTTGTCGGACTCGTCGGAATCCGAATAGTCGGACCCCTCGTCGTCGTCGCCGTCCTCGGCGTCGGAGGAGTCGCCGCGGCTCGCCTTCTGGCGCCGCTGTTGCGGCTCGTCCTCGTCACCGGCGTCGTTGTGGTTGTCGGGCCCGCCCTGCTCACCGCGGCCGCGGCCGCGGCCGCGGCGCCCCCGGCGCCGGCGCCGGTTCGCCGGGCGATCGCTCTGCTCGTCGTCGTCGTCGTCTTCCTCGGAATCGTCGGAGTCCTCGGAGTCGGTGCCGTCGTCGGCCGCCCCGTCGTCCTCGTCCGCGATCGGCTGCGGCGCGACGAACAGCGGCATGTAGTGCGGCCGCTCGGCGGCGCTCTCCGGCGCCGCCAGCATCAACCGGGATTCGGGTTCCGCGGCGGCTTCGTCGTCCCCGCTGCCGACGCCGCCGTCCTCGGCGCCCGCGTCGGGCTGGGCGGCCAGCAGGTCGCGTACCCGGACGGCGTCGTCACGGTCGACGGTGGAGTGCGCGCTGCGTATCCGCCCGTCGAGCGCGCTGAGCGCGTCCAGCACCCGCTTACTGGTGGTTCCCAGCGTCCGTGCCAGCGAATGAACTCTCAGGCGGTCCGGCAATTCGTCGTGCCGGGTCGGCTCTTCGGATGACTCTGCGGATGGTGCACCGTCTACCACGTATTCTCCTCAAGCCCCCGGGCGCGTCCTTGCGACGCGGCCACGCGAGGGCTTCGCTATGGGCCCGGATAACTTCCCCCCGGGCTTGTGATGGTCTCGCCCCGAGCGGTTCGAGGGGAACACACTCGGCGCCGTGCTGAATGACGGCCTGACATGCCGCGCACCAACGCGGGGTGGCGATGATCGCGCTTGTCTAAGTCTTCATTCGGGTGTCCGACGCCGGTCCGGCGACGTTCACCCTCCGTCAGTATCCCACATCACTCGGCGTGCCCACCCGCCCCTGAGCGAACGCGCCGTCAGCGGCGTGGCGCAGCCGCTTTGCCGGGTGGCTACGCCTCGGGAAACCAGAGCGCGATTTCCCGCTTCGCGGAGTCGGTCGAATCCGACCCGTGCACCAGGTTGAACTGGGTTTCCAGCCCGAAATCACCCCGAATCGTGCCGGGTGTGGCCTTGTCCACCGGGTCGGTGCCGCCCGCGAGCTGGCGAAACGCGGCGATCGCCCGCGGCCCCTCGACGATCGCCGCCACCACCGGCCCCGACGTGATGAATTCCAGCAGCGATCCGAAAAACGGCTTGCCTTCGTGCTCGGCGTAATGCTCGGCGGCCAGGTTCTCGCTGACGCGCCGAAGCTCCAGCGCCGCGATGGTCAGGCCCTTCCGCTCGATGCGGCTGATGATTTCGCCTACCAGCCGCCGCTCGACGCCGTCCGGCTTGATCAGTACCAGGGTCCGTTCGGTCACGGCGCACAGCGTACATAACCGGGCGGCGATCGGCCGGGGCCGCGAGCCCGACCCTACCGCTGACGGCGCAGCACCTCGGCCCGGAAGTACGCGATCAAAGCCCACAAGCCGGTGAACAGCACCCCGATGAATCCCACTCCCGGGTACACCGCGAAGCCGGCGAGTAGGAGCAGCTGAGCGGCCAGGTTCACCCAGATCGCCCAGGGTTTGCGCTGCACCCCGCCCAGCACGATGAACAGCCCGGCCACGCTGACCAGGTAGCCCAGGGACACCGAGGTCAGTCCGCCGCCGACCGCGCTCACCACGGGGATCGCCAGCAACACCACGATGGCTTCCAGGAACAGCGTGGCGGCCATCACGGCGCCGAAGCTCCTCCAGGGGTCGGGCCGGTTGGGGTCGGTCATTCCGGATCCCGGCCGAATAGGGTGCGCGCCGCCCCGGCGGTGACGACCGAGCCGGTGATCACGATGCCCGTGCCGGAGAAGGCCTCGGCGTCCCCGGCGGTCGTCGCCTCGTCGACCAGAGCGGTCGCCACCTCGATCGCGTCGCGCAGGTTCACGGCGGTCGTGACGCGATCGGGCCCGAATCGCTCCCCCGCCGCCAGGGCCAGCGACTCCACGTCCAGGGCCCGGGGTGACCCGTTGTGGGTTACCACGACGGAGTCGAACACCGGCTCGAGCGCGGCGAGGATGCCGTTCACGTCCTTGTCGGCCAGCACGCTGATCACACCCACCAGGTAGCGGAAGTCGAACTCGTCGCCCAGGGTCTGCGCCAGTGCCGCCGCACCGGCCGGATTGTGCGCGGCGTCGATGAACACGGTGGGAGCGCTGCGCATGCGTTCCAGCCGGCCGGGGCTGGTGACGGCGGCGAATCCGGCCCGCACCGCCTCGACGTCGAGTTGCCGCTGCGCGCCCGCGCCGAAGAACGCCTCCACCGCCGCGAGCGCCACCACCGCGTTGTGCGCTTGGTGTTCGCCGTGCAGCGGCAGGTAGATGTCGGAGTACACGCCGCCAAGGCCCTGCAGCTGCAGTACCTGCCCGCCGATCGCAACCTGACGGCCCAGGACGGCGAACTCCGAATCCTCGCGGGCCACCGCGGCGTCGGCGCGCACCGTCTGGGCCAGCAGCACCTCCATCGCCTCCGGCGCCTGGCGGGCCAGGACGGCGACGGTGTCGGGCGCGCCGTCGGGTGCTTTGCTGATGATCCCGGCCTTCTCGCCGGCGATGCCGGCGATGTCGTCGCCGAGGTATTCGACGTGGTCGATGCCGATCGGGGTGATGACCGCGACCGGCGCGTCGACGACGTTCGTGGCGTCCCACCGCCCGCCCATCCCGATCTCGATGACCGCGACGTCGACGGGCGCGTCGGCGAACGCGGCGAACGCCATGGCGGTCAGCACCTCGAACTTGCTCATCGCCGGACCACCGGCCGCCTGGGACTGCGCGTCGATCATCTGCACGAACGGCTCGATCTCCCGGTACGTCGCCACGTACTGCGCCGGGGTGATCGGCCGGCCGTCGATCGCGATGCGCTCGACCGCTGATTGCAGGTGCGGGCTGGTGGTTCGCCCGGTGCGTCCGTGCAGCGCCGTCACCAGCGCGTCGACCATGCGCGCCACCGAGGTCTTGCCGTTGGTGCCGGCGATGTGGATGGACGGATAGGCCCGCTGCGGGGAGCCCAGCACGTCCATCAGCGCGCTGATCCGGGTCAGGCTCGGCTCGATCTTGGTCTCCGGCCAGCGTTGGTCGAGCAGGTGCTCGACCTGCAGCATGGCGGCGATCTCGTCAGGGGTGGGAGCCAGGCTCGTCGCCTCGCCACGCTCGGGCCAGTCGGGGGGCTCGCTCATCGAACGCTCATCACAGCCCGGCCAGGCGCGCGGTGATCCGGTCGGTCTCGTCCTGGGCCACCCGCTGACGACCCCGGATCTTGTCGACGACGTTCTGCGGGGCTTTGGCCAGGAAGTCCTCGTTGGCGAGTTTGGCGGTGGTGGACGCGAGTTCCTTCTGTGCCGCGGCGAGGTCCTTCTCCAGGCGGCGGCGTTCGGCTTCGACGTCGATGGTGCCCGAGGTGTCGAGTTCCACCACGACCGTGCTGTTCATGGCCGGGCCGAGCCGCACCTCCAACGACACCGACGGCTGGAAATCGTGCCCGGGCTCGGTGAGCCACGCCAGGGACGTCACGGCGGCCACCTGGGCGCTCAGGTCGGCGCCGTCCATCCCGCCCAGCCGGGCCGGCACCTTCTGCCGATCGGCCAGCCCTTGATCGCTGCGGAATCGGCGAACCTCGGTGATCAGCCTCTGCATATCGCTGATCCGTTGCGTGGCAACGGGATCCAGTTCGATACCCGAGGATTCCGGCCATTCGGCGATCACCAGCGACTCCAGGCCCGTCAGGGCCTGCCACAACGCCTCGGTGAGGAACGGGATAACGGGGTGCAGCAACCGGAGCAGCGTGTCCAGCACGGCGGCGAGCACGGCGGTGGTGTGTGGATTCCCCTCGGCCAGCTGCGTTTTGGCCAATTCGACATACCAGTCGCAGAATTCGTCCCACGCGAAGTGGTAGAGCGACTCGCAGGCACGGCTGAACTCGTATCCGTCGAGGGCCGAGTCGACTTCGGCGCGAACCTCTTCCAGCCGTCCCAGGATCCACCGGTCGGCATCGGTGAGCTGGTCGTGCGCCGGTAGCGGCGCGAGCTGAGCACCGTTGAGCAGCGCGTAGCGGGTGGCGTTGAACAGCTTGGTGCAGAAGTTGCGCGACGCCCGGACCGCGTCCTCGCCGACGGCCAGGTCACCGCCGGGGCTGGCGCCGCGGGCCAGCGTGAACCTCAGCGCGTCGGCCCCGAACGTGTCCACCCAGTCCAGCGGGTCGATGACGTTACCCTTGGACTTGCTCATCTTGCGGCCGGATTCGTCGCGGATCAGCCCGTGCAGGAACACGTCCGTGAACGGCACCTGCGGGCCGCGGCGGCCGCCGAGGGTGATGGCCTCGTCGCCGCCGACGAAGGTGCCGAACATCATCATCCGCGCCACCCAGAAGAACAGGATGTCGTAGCCGGTGACCAGAACGCTTGTCGGATAGAACTTTTCCAGCTCCGGGGTCTTCTCCGGCCAGCCCAGCGTGGAGAACGGCCACAGCGCCGAGGAGAACCAGGTGTCCAGCACGTCGGGGTCCTGTTCCCAGCCCTCCGGCGGCGTCTCGTCCGGACCGACGCACACCTGCTCGCCGTCGGGCCCGTACCAGATCGGGATCCGATGGCCCCACCACAGCTGCCGCGAGATGCACCAGTCGTGCATGTCGTCGACCCAGCCGAACCAGCGCGGCTCCAGGCTGGCGGGGTGAATCACGGTGTCCCCGTTGCGAACCGCGTCACCGGCCGCCTTGGCCAGCGATTCGACCCGGACCCACCATTGCAGCGACAACCGAGGCTCGATCGGCTCACCGCTGCGTTCGGAATGCCCGACGCTGTGCAGGTAGGGGCGCTTCTCCGCGACGACACGGCCCTGCCCGGCCAACGCCTCGCGGACCGCGACCCGGGCGTCGAAGCGGTCCATGCCGTCGAATTGTGTTCCGGTGTGGGCGATCCGGCCCTTGGTGTCCATGATCGAGATCATCGGCAGTTGGTGCCGCAGGCCGATATCGAAGTCGTTGGGATCGTGGGCGGGCGTGACTTTGACCGCGCCCGTGCCGAATTCGGGGTCGACGTGTTCGTCGGCGACGATGACGAGCTCCCGGTCGAGGAAAGGGTGGGGCAGCGTGGTCCCCACCAGGTGGCGGTAGCGCTCATCGTCGGGGTGCACCGCGATCGCGGTGTCACCGAGCATCGTCTCGACGCGTGTGGTGGCGACCACGATGTGGGGTTGCGAGTCGTCCAGCGAGCCGTACCGGAATGACACCAGCTCGCCCTCGACCTCCTCATAGTTGACTTCGATGTCGGAGAGCGCGGTTTCGAGCACGGGCGACCAGTTGACCAGCCGTTCGGCGCGGTAGATCAGGCCGGCGTCGTAGAGCCGCTTGAAGATGGTGCGCACGGCCCGCGACAGGCCCTCGTCCATGGTGAACCGGTCGCGGCTCCAGGCGACCCCGTCGCCGAGCCGGCGCATCTGGCCGCTGATGGCACCGCCGGACTCGCGTTTCCAATCCCAGACCTTCTCAACGAAGAGCTCCCGGCCGAAGCCTTCTTTGGTCTTGCCGTCGACGGCGAGCTGCTTTTCCACCACGCTCTGGGTCGCGATGCCGGCGTGGTCCGTGCCCGGCTGCCACAGCACCTCATAACCCTGCATCCGCTTGCGACGGGTCAGGGCGTCCATCATGGTGTGTTCCAGGGCGTGGCCCATATGCAGGCTGCCGGTCACGTTGGGCGGCGGGAGCACGATCGAATACCCGGGCTTGGCGCTCGTCGGGTCCGCTTCGAAGTAGCCCGCGTCGAGCCATTTCTGGTAGATCGCGCTTTCGGCCGCAGCCGGATCCCACGACTTGGGCAGGTCGGTGGCGGGGCTGCGGCTGGCGGGCACCCGTCAATTCTAGGGAGCGCCGTTCACCCCGATGTAGGTGGCCAAATCGCAGGTGAGCCGGGTCACTTCCCCAGCCGGTCGACCTGGAGCGTCACACCGGAGGCGGGGAACCTGGCCAGCAGGGCGTCGCCCATCGCGGCCGCGGGGGTCAGGACGCCGTGCAGGTTGGGCAGCTGGTCGCGGTCCAGCGCGAGCGCAAGGCCGCACTCCCCCAACAGCACCGAGGTCGCCTTGTAGCCGGGGTCTCCGCGCTGCTCCATGCGCGCCACGTATCGGGCGCCGGTGGTCGTGGTGGTGTAGGTCTCGATCTTGTAGTAGCCGCGCTCGCGCGCCGCCGCGCTGGGGCCGGCCCCGGGTTTGGGGACGATGCGCTCCACCAGCCGGCGCGGCAGCAGCCGGAAATAGCGGCTGCCCAGTCCGAAGGTGGCGTTGGCGACCCCGCCCACCGCGGCCGACGCCAGCGGCGCCAGCGGCGACGAGCCCAGGCTCATGCTTTCGGTGTAGCGGAACTGGCGGCCATACGCCCAGTCCAGTAATGCGTTACTGCGCCGCACGATACGGGTGTTGTAGGGCGCCATCACGAACCCCGACGTCCACAGGCCGGTCAGTTCCGGCGCGATCTGGCGACCACGGCGCCACGGCAGGTCGGGCTGGCGCCCGAGTTCCGGTTCGACGCTGCGGTCGGTGCTCAGCGTGTACGGGTCGGCGAGTTGGCGGCGCGCGTCGGCATCGCGGGACGCCGTGTCCAGCACTTCCAACATCGAGGCGACGGTGCCGCCGGATACTCCGCCCGAGAAGGACCGGACCACCAGGTCGGTGTCGGCGAGTTCTCCGGCGCCGTCGTCCCGCGCCGCCCGGTACAGCGCATAGACGCTGAGGTCCGAAGGGACGGAATCGAATCCGCAGGCGTGCACGATGCGGGCGCCGGTGTCGGCGGCCTGCTTGTGGTACAGGTCGATGCTCTCGCGGACAAACATGGCCTCGCCGGTCAGGTCGGCGTAGTCGGTGCCCGCGGCCGCGCACGCGGCCACCAGCGGCAGCCCATAGCGCGTATAGGGGCCGACCGTGGTGATGACGACCTGGGTGCGGGCCGCCATCTCGTTCAGCGTCGACGGCGACGAGGCGTCGGCGGCGACGAGCGGCCAGGACTGTGCGGACTCGCCCAGTGTGTCGCGAACGGCCCGCAGTCGCTCGGTCGATCGGCCGGCCAGCGCGACCCGGGCCCCTGGCGCGGACCGGGCCAGGTAGTCGGCGGTCAACTTCCCGACGAAGCCGGTCGCCCCGTACAACACGATGTCGAATTCGCGCGGCGTTGCGGTCACGGGCCCGACGCTACCCGACCCGCAGATAAGTAGTGCCGGGCCCAAAGCCCGGCACTACTTATCACTGCGTTTACTGCGTTAGAGATCGTCAGCCGCGACGACCGCACACGGGCCACGCGCCGATGCCCTGCGAGTGCAGCACGTTCTCGGCCACCCGGATCTGCTCCTCGCGGCTCGCGCCGGCGGGGGAACCCGTCCCGCCGTTGGCGCGCCAGGTGCTCGGGGTGAACTGCAGGCCGCCCGAGAACCCGTTACCGGTGCTGATCGACCAGTTGCCACCCGACTCGCACTGGGCGATGGCGTCCCAGTTCACGCTGTACGCCTTGACCGGCGGGGGCGGCGGGACATCCGGGCCCGGAGGCGGCGGCACGTTGGGGTCAAAGCCCGCGGGTGCCGGCGGCGGGGCGTTCGGCGCCGGGGGCGGCGGGGGTGCGTCCGGCGCCGGCGGGGCGTCCGGGGCCGGCGGCGGGGGTGCGTCCGGGGCCGGGGGCGGCGGAGGCGCATCCGGCGCCCCGGCGGGCGCCATGTTCGGGTCGAAACCCGTCGGTTCCGCGTTGGCGGCGGCCGACGGGATGGTCACGAGGGTGCCCGTGACCGCGGCGAGAACGAGCGTCTTACGGACGTTCTTCAATATCTTTCCTTTCGCGGTGCGCGCGCGCCAAAGCAAGCCCACGGGGGTGGGCTGACGGTGTTTGGTTGATGCGGAAAACCTGCTTTGGAACGTGCCGACTTCCGGCACGACAGCGGTGGGCTCGAGTCGCCCGGCGGGCTGCTGCCCGCCGGCCGCGAACGGGCTTGCGCCGTCCGCAGCCCCGCTCACACGCGGGTCCGTGATTCTGTTTTCAGTTACTCTTTCGTAACCCGTTGCGGGCTAACACGGACCGTACGAGACCCGGCCGCGTTCGTCATCTTCAGAAAACGGACATCTCGTTTCGGTAACGGGGTGATCACGGCGCAATCGCGTCGTCATTTTTCCAGGTCAGCGCGGCAATTCCGGAAGGTACCCAACAATCGCGATCGCTTTCAAATCGTGAGCCGAATCACGCCCATTTTGTGAACTGGCGCACGTATTTGCGGCATGCGTTGGCGCCGGATTCAACCCACCCGACTCCGGGTCGGCGTCGCGAAGCGGCGTAGCTTACAACAGTTTCCGCATCTCCGCACATATGCCACGCACGATCACACGGACGAATTGTGTTGTGCTGCTGACTAACTTGCGTTGTTCGAATAGTGAAGCGCGTGAGCGGGCGGACCACCAGCCGTCACCGGCACGTGTTTTCAAACTCATTGGATAGCAACATTTTTCGTAGCGTCAGGCCGCCATGGTGACGGGCCGTGACTCGCCTCGAAAGCCCGACGCCCTGGCCCATCCTGACTGGCTCCCGTTCGGCCAGGATTTGCTCTGTGGCACTGTCATTCCGCCCCGGCGCCGAGCGCGGCCCCGTGCCACCGTCTACAAAAGGACGGCGATCAATCGATCCGAAATCCGTGGCTCGTCAACAGATCACGATCCACCGCGGGATTTATCCACTCACTAGCCACGTCTCCGCGGCACCCATTCTTGAATCGAGAAGATAAATCGGCTCATGTCGAATAACCTTGCTAAATTCTCGCGACCCGGAGCCGCCGATGACACCGATCATCGGCGCGGGTCCAACCGCGACCGCTGGCGCGGGGTGACGTCAGCTGCGCGGCTGCGCGAGGGCGCGCAGCTCGGCGTCGGTGTTGACGTTGGTCAGCGACCGAGAATCCGACGTCACGATCCGCTGGGCATCCGACGCGTCCACCAAAGCACGCATCTTGCGCCCGCCGGCGGCCACCAGGGCGTCGACACGGTCGGCCAGGTCGGTCCGGTACACCGCGGCAAGGTAGTGGTCCTGACCATCCCACGGCAGCACCACCTCGGCGCCGGTCTCCAGCGCCCGGCGGGCGAGATCGTCGATGAGATCTACTGCCAGGAAAGGCATGTCGACGGCACAGACGAAGGCGAGCCGGGCGCCGGCCTCGGCGGCCGCGCGCAGCGCCCGGCCCGTCGCCGGCAGCGGCCCCAGCCCGCGCAGTTCGTCGCGCATGACCCGGGCCTGCAATTCGGGCAACGGCTGGCCCTGAGCGGCCATGACGAGGACGGGGTCGCAACGCTGCCGGAGGACGCCGACGACGTGCTCGACCATGGTCGCCGCTTCGGAGCCGGCCGACGCGGGAACGGGGAGACTGGCCTTATCGCGGCCCATCCGTTGCGATGCGCCCCCGGCGAGCACCACCCCGGCCAGTGAACCTGGTTCTGACACGGCCTCGCCCACGTCAGTCGACGGTCCAGGTGTCACGCCCGCGCAGCAGCGACTGCAGGGCGGCCTCGTCGAACGGCTTCGAGGCCCGCGCGGCCTGCACCTGCGAGCGTGCGGCGTCGTCGTAGGTGGGCCTGCTGACGTCCCGGAAGATGCCCAGCACCGTGTGATCGAGGTTCTGGTCGGAGAGCCGGGACAGCGCGAAGGCGTAGGCCGAGTCGTCGGTGTGGGCATCGTGCACCATGATCTCGTCCACGGCCACGTCGGCGCTCTTGGCGAATTCGAGGCCGAAGCCGGACTTCACCACGCAGTACTCACCGTCGGCGCCGAAGGTGATCGGCTCGCCGTGACGGATGTTGATCACCCGCTCCTCGGCGCCCTCCTTGCGTAGCACGTCGAACGAACCGTCGTTGAAAATCGGGCAGTCCTGCAGGATTTCGACCAACGCGGCACCGCGGTGCTCTGCGGCCGCCCGCAGCACCTCGGTCAGTCCGTTGCGGTCGGAGTCGAGGGCGCGGCCGACGAACGTCGCCTCGGCGCCCAGCGCCAGTGATACCGGGTTGAACGGGTGGTCCAGCGAACCCATGGGCGTCGACTTGGTGACCTTGCCGACCTCCGACGTGGGCGAGTATTGGCCCTTCGTCAGCCCGTAGATCCTGTTGTTGAACAGCAGGATCGTGATGTTGACGTTGCGCCGCAGCGCGTGGATCAGGTGGTTACCGCCGATCGACAACGCGTCGCCGTCGCCCGTGACCACCCACACCGACAGGTCCTCACGGGCCAGCGCCAGGCCGGTCGCGATCGCGGGCGCGCGGCCGTGGATCGAGTGAAACCCGTAGGTCTCCAGGTAATACGGGAACCGGCTCGAGCAACCGATGCCGCTGATGAACACGATGTTCTCGCGCCGCAGCCCCAGCTCCGGCAGGAAGTTGCGGATGGTGTTGAGAATGACGTAGTCACCACACCCGGGACACCAACGGACCTCCTGGTCACTGGTGAAGTCCTTGCCCTTTTGCGGCTGATCGGTGGTGGGCACGCCGTCGTTCTTCTTCAGCCTCGGGGTCAGCCCGAGGTCCGCGCCCGCCAAATTTCCCACCAGGTCGGTCATTCGATAGCTCCCGCTCCAACCGTTGCTGCCGCCATTCTGGCGACCATCGTCTTGTCCTGTTCGATTTCGGAGAGCGTGCCGCCGACCGCGGCGCGGATAAGGCGCCCGATCTCGTCCGCGAGGAACGCGACACCCTGGACCTTGGTGACCGACTGCACGTCGACCAGGTACTTGCCGCGAAGCAACAGGGACAGCTGGCCGAGGTTCATCTCCGGACAGACCACCATCGGGTAGCGCCGCAACACGTCGCCCAGGTTCGCCGGGAACGGGTTGAGATAGCGCAGATGGGCGTGCGCGACCTTGACGCCCTTGCGCCGCGCACGCCGGCAGGCTTCACCGATCGGGCCGTAGGAGCTGCCCCAGCCGATCAGCAGCAGCTCGGCGTCTCCGCTCGGATCGTCGACCTCGAGATCGGGCACCGAGATCCCGTCGATCTTGGCCTGGCGCAACCGAACCATCAGGTCGTGGTTGACCGGCTCGTAGGAGATGGCGCCCGAACCGTTCGCGGCTTCCAGGCCACCGATGCGGTGCTCCAGGCCCGGGGTGCCGGGGATGGCGAACTGCCGGGCCAGCGTCTCCGGGTCGCGGTTGTACGGCTGGAACGGCTCATCGGGCTTGGCGAAGGTGTGCTTGATCGGCTGCAGCGTGCTGACGTCCGGAATGCGCCACGGCTCAGAGCCATTGGCGATCGCGCCGTCGGACAAGACGATCACCGGGGTGTGATACGACACCGCGATGCGCACCGCCTCGAGTGCCGTCGCAAAGCAGTCGGACGGCGAGCGTGGCGCCAGCACCGCGACCGGCGACTCCCCGTTGCGGCCGTAAAGCGCCTGCAGCAGGTCGGCCTGCTCGGTCTTGGTCGGAAGGCCCGTCGAGGGCCCGCCGCGCTGCACATCGATGACCAGCAGCGGCAATTCGGTCATCACCGCCAGGCCCAACGCTTCGGACTTCAGCGAAATCCCCGGGCCCGACGTGCTCGTGACGCCGAGCGCCCCTCCGTACGAGGCACCGATGGCGGCGCAGATGCCGCCGATCTCGTCCTCGGCCTGGAAGGTGATCACGTTGAAGTTCTTGTGCTTGGACAGCTCGTGCAAGATGTCGGACGCCGGGGTGATCGGGTAGCTGCCGAGCACCACCGGAATGTTGGCCAGCTGACCGGCCGCGACGATGCCGTAGGCCATCGCGGTGTTGCCGGAGATCTGCCGGTACTCGCCGGATGGCAACGTCGCCCGCGAGACCTCATAGGTGGTGCCGAACGCCTCGGTGGTCTCGCCGTAGTTCCAGCCCGCCTTGAGGGCCAAGACGTTTGCCTCGGCGATGTCGGGCTTGCGGGCGAACTTCTCCCGGATGAACTTCTCGCTGGTCTCGATCGGGCGGCCGTACATCCAAGACAGCAGGCCGAGGGCGAACATGTTCTTGGCGCGCTGGCCGTCCTTCTTCGACGCACCGATCGCCTCGACCGCGCCCAGCGTCAGCGTGGTCATGGCGACGGAATGCACGACGTAGTCGGACAACTCGTCGGACTCGAGCGGGTTCGTGACGTAACCCACCTTGGTCAGGTTGCGCTTGGTGAACTCGTCGGAGTTGGCGATCACCATGCCACCGCGCGGCAGGTCACCGAGGTTGGCCTTGAGCGCCGCCGGGTTCATCGCTACCAGCACGTCGGGGCGGTCACCGGCGGTCAAGATGTCGTAGTCGGCGATCTGGATCTGGAAGGACGAGACGCCGGGCAGGGTTCCTGCCGGAGCCCGGATCTCGGCGGGGTAGTTCGGCTGGGTCGCCAGGTCGTTACCGAAAAGCGCTGCCTCGGACGTGAACCGGTCGCCGGTCAGCTGCATCCCGTCGCCGGAGTCCCCGGCGAATCGTATGACGACTTGCTCCAAACGCTGACGGCCGGACCCGCCACCGGAACGGGACCCATTCGAGCCGTTCTGAGAATCAGACCCGGCTCCGCTGCCGTTCGGATCCACGTATCCGCCTTCCATTAGTTATCCGGATAGGCACCTCGCTGGAGCTTTAGGGTACGCGCCGTTGAAGCGCCTACCGCGCCCTCGAGCTTGTGTGTCACTGGTAGTACCAATTATGGCACTCAATTCGGGCGAGAATGTGCGTCTCTAAAGCCTTGCATACAGCGGTTTTACGCCTAAAGCCGATGTCAACGCGCAGACGGTGGTGCGGGCCGTTCAAAACTGTGGTATTGGTCACTTTTCGCCGGGACGTCCAATTCCTTCGGTGCCGTTTCCGGCATCGCGATCAGGTAGAGGCAAAAGCCCGCGCCGGCGAGCGCTCCCAGGAAGGCGAAGGCGGCGTGGTAGCCGGCCGCCACCACGATCCCACCCGCCACGAGGTTCGACACCGAGGCGCCTATCCCCGTCGCGGCCGTCACGGCGCCCAGGCTCACGTTGAACCGGCCGCTGCCGTGCGTCACGTCCTGCACCACGAGCGGGAACAGCGCACCGAACACGCCGGCCCCCACGCCGTCCAGCAGCTGCACGCCGACCAGCCAATACGGGTTCCCGGACAGGGTGTAGAGAAATCCGCGGGCCGCCAAGACCGCGAACCCCACCAGAAAGATCGGCTTTCTTCCCCACGAATCGGCCTTGGCTCCGGCCAGGTAGGCGACCGGCACCATGACCACCTGCGCGGCCACGATGCAGCCGGCCATTAGCGCGGTTCCGACGTCCTTGTTGTGCAGGGCCAGCAGCTGGCCCACGAGCGGCAGCATGGCCGCGTTGGCGAAGTGGAAGGCGATGACCGTCGCGGCGAAGATCATCAGCCTGCGGTTGTGCAGCAGCACGGCCATCCGGGAGGGCGTCTCGTGCGGCCCTCCCGGCGTGTGGTCCATGCCCCGCGCCACGTCATGGTCGATCGCGTTGCCCGGAATCCCAAGGGTCGCAAGCACACTGGCGGCCGCCATGACGGCGAGCACCCAGAACACCACCACCGGCCCGAGGAAGTAGGCCAGTCCTCCGGTGATGGCGGCGGCCGACGCATTGCCCGCGTGGTTGAACGACTCGTTGCGTCCGATCCGCCGGGAGAATAACCGCGGCCCGACGACGCCCAGCGTGATCGCGGCCAGAGCCGGGGCGAAGACCGAGCCGGCGATGCCGGTGAGCGCCTGCAGTACCGAGATCGAGTACAGGCCGGTGAATACCGGCATCGCCAACGAACCGGCGGTGATGGTCAACGCGCCGCCGATGATCAACGCCCGTTTGGCCGTGCTTCGGTCCACCAGCGCGCCGGCCGGTGCCTGCGCGACGATCGCCCCAATCCCCCCGACCGCCATGACGAACCCAATCGACGCCTGATCCCAGTGGTGGGCCAATAACAGGTAGATCGACAGGTAGGGGCCCAGCCCGTCGCGGACGTCGGCCAGCAGAAAGTTCAGCAGATCCAGCGCGCGCGTCAGCCGGCGCGGGATGGGGCTGGGGAGCTCGGCGGCGGCCGACATGGGCATCTAGTACCCAAATGCGCGGCCGCTCGACCGGGGTTAGGCGCTCTTGTCGCGGCGCTCGGTGCGGGACGGCTTGCGCGGCACGATCGTCGGCAGCACGTTGTCCTGCACGGTCTCCTTGGTCACCACGACCTTGGCGACGTCGTCGCGGCTCGGGATGTCATACATCACCGGCAGCAGGACCTCTTCCATGATGGCGCGCAGACCGCGGGCACCCGTGCCGCGGTGGATGGCCTGATCGGCGATCGCCTCCAGCGCGTCGTCACTGAACTCCAGCTCGACGCCGTCCATCTCGAACAGCCGGGTGTACTGCTTGACCAACGCGTTCTTGGGCTCCGACAGGATCTTGACCAACGACTCCCGGTCCAGGTTCGTCACCGAGGCGATCACCGGCAATCGCCCGATGAACTCGGGAATCAGGCCGAACTTGATCAGGTCCTCGGGCATGACCTCGGCGAAGTGGTCGGTGGTGTCGATCTCGGCCTTGGAGCGCACCTCGGCGCCGAAGCCCAGGCCCCGCTTGCCGACGCGCTCGTAGATGATCTTCTCCAGGCCGGCGAACGCCCCCGCGACGATGAACAGCACGTTGGTGGTGTCGATCTGGATGAACTCCTGGTGCGGGTGCTTGCGGCCGCCCTGCGGGGGCACCGACGCCTGGGTGCCCTCGAGTATTTTCAGCAGGGCCTGCTGAACGCCCTCGCCGGAGACGTCGCGGGTGATCGAGGGGTTCTCGCTCTTGCGGGCGATCTTGTCGACCTCGTCGATGTAGATGATGCCGGTTTCGGCGCGCTTGACGTCGTAGTCGGCGGCCTGGATCAGCTTGAGCAGAATGTTCTCGACGTCCTCACCGACGTACCCGGCTTCGGTCAGCGCGGTGGCGTCGGCGATGGCGAACGGCACGTTGAGCATCTTGGCGAGCGTCTGGGCCAGGTAGGTCTTGCCACAGCCGGTGGGCCCGAGCATCAGGATGTTGGACTTGGTCAGCTCGACGGGCTCGTGCCGGGAGTCACGGCCCTTCTCCCCCGCCTGAATTCGCTTGTAGTGGTTGTAGACCGCGACGGCCAGCGTCCGCTTCGCGGTGTCCTGGCCAATGACGTAGCCCTCCAAGAACTCCCGGATCTCAACCGGCTTGGGCAGCTCGTCGAGTTTGACGTCGTCGGCGTCGGCGAGCTCCTCTTCGATGATCTCGTTGCAGAGATCGATGCATTCATCGCAGATGTACACACCGGGACCAGCAATGAGCTTCTTGACCTGCTTTTGGCTCTTCCCGCAGAACGAGCACTTCAGCAGGTCACCGCCGTCTCCGATGCGCGCCATGTTGCTGAGGGCCTACTTCCTTTTCGCCGTTCGTCTAGCTGTGCCGCATGTATCCCCCGACGCTACCCGCTAGATCGGGCCCGACGCGACCATTAGGGCCGAATCGCGTCGGTGGTATTCATGCATGTTCGTCTTGATGAAACATATAGCCAGACGGCGCCCCTCACTCGCGAAAGGCGCGCTTTGCGTGTCTTTGGCGTGTCGCGGTCGTGACCCAACCGAGGCTGGTGCGCCGACCGATCCCCACTTTCGCTGGCAATACCGACCCCGACGAACCATGGGCGGATCCCCACGAAATCACCCTACAGTGGCCGGGTGGAATTGGCTCTGATCAGCGAGTCGGTCCTGATCAGCGACGGCGGTCTGGCCACCGAGCTGCAAGCCCGCGGTCACGACCTCTCCGACCCGTTGTGGTCGGCGCGGCTGCTGACGGACGACCCGCACGAGATCGTCGCCGTGCACGCCGCCTACTTCCGCGCCGGTGCCGCCATCGCGACGACGGCGAGTTACCAGGCATCGTTCGACGGCTTCGCCGCCCGCGGGATAGGCCGAGACGAAGCCGCCGCGTTGCTGCGGCGCAGCGTCGAACTCGCGAAGACCGCGCGTGAACACGTGGGCACCGGTGGGCTCGTCGCCGCCTCGGTCGGCCCGTACGGCGCGGCCCTGGCCGACGGATCCGAATACCGCGGGCGTTACGGCCTTTCCGTGGCGGCCCTGCGGCGATGGCACCGACCCCGGCTGGAGATCCTGGCCGAAGCCGGCGCCGACGTGCTCGCGTGCGAGACCGTGCCCGATGTCGACGAGGCCGAGGCGCTGGTCGATCTGGTTGGTGCGGTCGGCGTGCCGGCCTGGCTCAGCTACACCATCGACGGTGCCGGGACCCGGGCCGGGCAACCGCTGGCCGAGGCGTTCGCCGTCGCGGCCGGGGTGCGCGAGATCGTCGCGATCGGCGTCAATTGCTGTGCGCCCGAGGACGTGCTGCCCGCGATCGAGATCGCCTCGGCCACGGGCAAGCCGGTGATCGTCTACCCGAACAGCGGCGAGCGTTGGGACGGCCGGGGCTGGGCGGGGCCGCGCACGTTTTCCGCGCGCCTCGCCACGCAATGGGTGGCCGCCGGGGCGCGCATCGTCGGTGGCTGCTGCCGGGTGGGCCCGGCCGATATCGCCGACGTTCGGCGAGCGTGCACTGGGCGCGAAAAATCAGGCGGGGCTTCGCCGTGAGCGCACATTCGGCGCGAAACTGCGGACGTCAGGCGGTCTGCGCGGAGAGCTTCCGGTACTCCAGGACGGTGTCGATGATCCCGTAGTCCTTGGCCTCTTCCGCGGTCAGGATCTTGTCCCGGTCGGTGTCCTTGCGGATCGTCGCGGCGTCCTTGCCGGTGTGGCGGGCCAGGGTCGTCTCCATCAGCGTGCGCATCCGCTCGATCTCGGCGGCCTGGATTTCCAGGTCGGAGAACTGGCCCTGGATCACGCCCTGAAGCGACGGCTGGTGGATCAGCACCCGGGCGTTGGGCAGCGCCATCCGCTTGCCGGGAGTTCCGGCGGCCAGCAAGACCGCCGCGGCCGAGGCGGCCTGGCCCAGGCACACCGTCTGGATGTCGGCGCGCACGTACTGCATGGTGTCGTAAATCGCCATCAGCGAGGTGAATCCGCCGCCCGGCGAGTTGATGTACATGGTGATGTCGCGGTCGGGGTCCAGCGACTCGAGCACCAACAGCTGCGCCATGATGTCGTTCGCCGAAGCGTCGTCGACCTGGACGCCGAGGAAGATGATGCGTTCCTCGAACAGCTTGTTGTACGGATTGGACTCCTTGACACCGAAGCTGGAGTGCTCGATGAACGACGGCAAAATGTAGCGCGCCTGGGGCTGGGTTTCAGGGTTCACTGGGCTTCTCCGTTGGTGATGTGGGCGGCGCGGGTGATGATGTGGTCGACGAAGCCGTATTCCAGGGCCTCCTGGGCGGTGAACCAGCGGTCGCGGTCGGAGTCGGCCTCGATGCGTTCGATCGACTGCCCGGTGAACTCGGCGTTGAGCCGGAACATCTCCTTCTTGATGACGTGGAACTGCTCGGCCTGGATGGCGATGTCGGCCGCGCTGCCCGTCACCCCGCCCAGCGGTTGATGCATCAGGATGCGCGCGTGCGGCAACGCGTAGCGCTTGCCCTTGGTGCCCGCCGCGAGCAGGAACTCACCCATGGAGGCGGCCATGCCCATCGCGTAGGTGGCGATGTCGCAGGGCGCCAGCACCATGGTGTCGTAGATCGCCATGCCGGCGCTGATCGATCCGCCCGGGGAGTTGATGTAGAGCGAGATGTCCTTCTCGGTGTCCTCGGCGGCGAGCAGCAGGATCTGCGCGCACAGCCGGTTGGCGACCTCGTCGTTCACCTCCGAACCCAGGAAGATGATGCGCTCGGAGAGCAAGCGCTCATAGACCGAGTCCGTGAGGTTGAGCCCCTGCGAGGGCGAACGCATATCAGACACGACTGGGTTACCTGCTTTCTCGAGTTCTTCTATGCACCGACACTAACCAACCGAGCCCGCTGTTTCGCGGCCACGCTCCCCCTCAATTGGGCGCTTTCGCTCACAGCGTCACGACCGGTCACTCCGCTTCGTCGTCGGAGCCTTCGGCTTCCGCCGTCTCGTCGGCGTCTTCGGACTCCGCGGTCTCGTCGACGCCGGAACGCTTGCCGAAGAACTCACTGGTGTCGATCGCGTTCCCGGCGCTGTCGGTCACCGTGGCCGCCCGCACCACCTCGGCGATGGCCAGCCCGCGCCGCACGTCGGCGAACATCGCCGGCAGCTGGTTGTTCTCCTGCAGGTAGCCGAGCAGCTGCTGCGGCTCGATGCCGTATTGGCGCGACGTCGCAACCAGCCGCTCGGTCAGGTCGTCCTGGCCGACCTGGACCTCCAGCTCGTCGGCCAGTGCGTCCAGCAGCAGCTGCCTCTTGACGTCCGTCTCGGCGGCGGTGCGCGTCTCGGTCTCGAACTCTTCGCGCGTCTTGCCCTGCCCGGCGAGCGCCGATTCGAGCTTGGCTTCGTCGTGGTCGAGGCTGTGCAGCGCGTTGTGCAGGGTGCTGTCGACCTGGGCCTTGACGATCGCCTCCGGCAGGGGCACGTCGACCTGTTCGAGGAGGGCGTCCAGCGCGGCGTTACGTATCTGGTCGGCCTGCTGAGCGCGCTTGACCTGCCCCACCTGGTCCCGCAGGTTGGACCGCAACTCGTCGATGGTGTCGAACTCGCTCGCCAGCTGGGCAAACTCGTCGTCGGGCTCGGGGAGCTCGCGTTGCTTGATCGACTTGACGGTGACCGTCACCTGCGCGTCCTGACCGGCATGGTCGCCCGCGGCCAGCTGCGCGGTGAACTCGCGGGACTCGTCGACGGACAAACCGACCAGGGCGTCGTCGAGGCCCGCGATCAGACGGCCCGAGCCGACCTCGTGGGACAACCCCTGCGCGGCCGCCCCCGGCACCTCTTCGCCGTCGATGGTGGCCGACAGGTCGATCGACACGAAGTCGCCGGTGGCCACGGGCCGGTCGACCCCGGTCAGGGTGCCGAACCGGGCGCGTAAGGACTGCAGTTCGGCCTCGACGTCTTCGTCGCTGACCTCGACGGGCTCCACCGTGACCTTCAGCGCGGCCAGGTCGGGAAGCTCGATCTTGGGCCGGACGTCGACCTCGGCGGTGAACGCCAGCTCCTGGCCGTACTCCTTCTTGGTGACCTCGATTTCGGGCTGACCGAGCGGCTGGACTTCGGATTCGACGACCGCCTGCCCGTACCGCGCGGGCAGTGCCTCGTTGACGACCTGGTCGAGCAGCGCCTCCCGGCCGAACCGGGCCTCCAGCAACTTCGCCGGCGCCTTGCCGGGCCGGAAACCGGGGAGCCGCACCTGCTTGGCCAGCTCCCGATAGGCCCGCTGGAAATCGGGCTCGAGTTCGGAGAACGGCACCTCCACGTTGATGCGGACCCGGGTGGGGCTCAACTGCTCGACAGTGCTCTTCACGGGGGGTGCTCCTCGGTGTCGTTCCTGGCGTTCGGTGGGCCGCGCGCATGCGGCACGGGGTGGTGCTGGTCGGGGTGACAGGATTTGAACCTGCGGCCTTCCGCTCCCAAAGCGGATGCGCTACCAAGCTGCGCTACACCCCGCGCTGACCTCGATGATCCTAAGGCCCCTCGAGTCCGGGTCGGCCACAGGCTTCGCGGCAACCTCGCCAACCCTCACGGAGCGATCACAAGACCGCGTCGATTAGATTTGATCTTGGTCGACAGCTACAGTCACGCTCGACCAGAACATGCGGGCGTAGCTCAATGGTAGAGCCCTAGTCTTCCAAACTAGCTACGCGGGTTCGATTCCCGTCGCCCGCTCGGGTGAGGATCTGCTCCACAGAGAGGCGCCATGAGCGACCTAGAAACGGATGCGCCGATCCATGGCTCGTGCGCGCCGGACTTCGCCGCGGTGCGCGACGCGTTTGAGCGCAACTTTACGCGCGGCGATGAAGTCGGCGCGGCCGTGGCGGTGTGGGTGGACGGGACCCTGGTCGTCAACCTCTGGGGTGGTTGGGCCGACGCCGCCCGCACCCGGGCCTGGCAGCAGGACACCCTGACCACGGTGTTGTCCGGAACCAAGGGCCTGTCGGCCACCTGTGTCCACCAGCTGGCCGACCGCGGCGAGCTGGACCTGCAGGCCCCGGTGGCCCGTTACTGGCCCGAGTTCGGGCAGGCCGGCAAACGGGACATCACGCTGGCGATGGTGATGAGCCACCGGTCCGGCGTGATCGGCCCCCGCACCCGGTTGCGCTGGGAGGACGTCGCCGACTGGGACTTCGTCTGCGAACAGCTGGCCGCCGCCGAACCCTATTGGGAGCCGGGCACCGCCCAGGGCTACCACATGACCACCTTCGGCTTCATCGTCGGCGAGGTCTTCCGCCGCGTCACGGGCCGGACGATCGGCCAATACCTGCGCACCGAGATCGCCGAACCGCTCGGCGCCGACGTCCACATCGGGCTGGCCCTGGCCGAACAACGCCGCTGTGCCGACCGGGTGAACAAGCCGCACGCCCGCGACCTGCTGGCCGACGCGCAAGCCCCCGCCGATCCGGCGAGCCTGGCCGAGCATCCCAAGGCGGGGCTGTCGATCTCGATGGGTTTCGCCCCCGACGACGAACTGGGCTCGCACGACCTGGCGCTGTGGCGCGAACTCGAATTCCCCGGCACCAACGGACAGGTGTCGGCCCTGGGGTTGGCGACCTTCTACAACGCGCTAGCCCAGGAGAAAGTGCTCAGCCGCGAGCACATGGACCTGGTGCGGGAGTGCCAGGGCGGGTTGGAGACGGACTTGGTACTGGGACCACGGGTCGCCGACCACGGCTGGGGTTTGGGCTACATGCTCAACCAGCGGTGCGTCAACGGGCCGAACCCGCGGATCTTCGGCCACGGCGGCCTGGGCGGCTCCTTCGGGTTCGTCGATCTCGAACACCGGATCGGCTACGCGTACGTGGCGAACCGGTTCGACGCCACGAAGGCCAACGCGGACCCGCGCAGCCTCGCCCTCAGCAACGAGGTCTATGCGGCGCTCGGCGTCATCTAGGTTCCGTTGAAAAGGCGGGCCGTCATTTCTGGCAGGTGGGACACCAGAACACGTTTCGCCCCTCCAGCACAGTCGTGCGGATGGAGTCTCCGCAGACCCGGCAGGCCTCGCCGGCGCGCCGGTACACGTACGTCCGCGGCCGCCCGGCCCGGTACGACGGCGGGCCGTGGTCGTGCTCGGGCCGCACCACGATGATGTTGCCGCGGCGCAAGCCGACCTTCATCAGCGCCACCAGGTCGACCCACGCCGCGTCGAACTCCGACTGGCCGACGTCGCGGCCGGGACGGAACGGGTCGATGCTGTGGCGGTACAGCAGCTCGTTGCGATAGACGTTGCCGACGCCGGCGACGACGGTCTGATCCATCAACAGTGCACCGATTGGCCTGCGGGACTTGCTGATTCGATTCCACGCCCAGGACGGATCGGCGTCGTTGCGCAATGGGTCGGGGCCGAGCTTGGCCAGTACGTCGGACACCTGGGCCTCGTCGATGACCTCGCACACCGTCGGCCCGCGTAAGTCGGTGCCGTAGTCGGTGCCGACCATGCGCATCCGCACCTGCCCGACCGGCTCGGGCAGAACGGTGCCCTCGCGTGGCCATTCGGTGAAGGCACCGTAGAGACCCAGGTGCACGTGCACGATCGGGCCGCCTCGCGAGGGCTCGTAGTGGTGGAACAGGTGCTTGCCCCAGACGCTGGTACGGCGCAACACCCGGCCGTCCACCAGCGCCGCATCGGCGAAGCGGCCCTGCGGGCTCGACACCGCCACGGGCGCACCACCGAACCGGCGCTGGTGCAGCCGGGCCAGCCGGTGCAGGGTATGCCCTTCGGGCATTGAGGCCTCAGCCCTGTGCGCCGGGTACCGGCGGCGCCTGGTGGGTGCGTTCGTACTCGGCGAGGATGTCGATACGCCGTTGGTGGCGTTCGGCTTTCGACCACTGCGCGGTCAGGAACGCGTCCACGATGGCCAGCGCCTCCGCGACGGTGTGCATGCGACCGCCGATCCCGATCAACTGGGCGTTGTTGTGTTCGCGGGCCAGCGTCGCCGTCTCCACGCTCCACGCCAGCGCGCACCGGGCTCCAGGCACCTTGTTGGCCGCGATCTGCTCGCCGTTGCCCGACCCTCCCAGCACGATGCCGAGGCTGTCGGGGTCGCCCACCGTGCGAGTGGCGGCGGCGATGCAGAAGGCCGGGTAGTCATCCTCGGCGTCGTACGTGTAAGCACCGCAATCGATCGGCTCGTGCCCGGATGCTTTGAGGTGCTCCATGATCTGCTGCTTGAGCTCGAATCCGGCGTGGTCAGAGCCGAGGTAGACGCGCATGCCCGTCATCCTTACACAGAGGCGCGCCGCCGCCCGACCGGTCTAGTCGAACTGTGGCGGCTCGGTGCGGGTCCGCTTGAGTTCGAAGAAGTGCGGGTAAGACGCAAAGGTCACCGAGGCGTCCCAGAGCTTGCCGGCCTCCTCGCCCCGCGGGATCTTGGAGATCACCGGCCCGAAGAACGCCACACCGTTGACGTGGATGGTCGGCGTGCCGACGTCGTCGCCGACGGCGTCCATCCCGGCGTGATGGCTCTTGCGCAGGGCGTCGTCGTAGGCCTCGCTGGTCGCGGCCTCGGCGAGCTCGGCCGGGAGGCCGGCGTCGGCCAGCGACAACTTGATGACCTCTTCGAGGTTCTTGTTGTCCTCGTTGTGAATCCGGGTGCCCATCGCGGTGTAGAGCGGGTCGAGGACCGCGGCCCCGTGGGCCTGCTCGGCGGCGATCGCCACCCGCACCGGTCCCCACGCGTGCTTCATCATCTCGCGATACTTGTCGGGCAGGCCTTCACGGTTCTCGTTGAGGATCGCGAGGCTCATGACGTGGAAGTGCACCTCGATGTCGCGGACCTTCTCCACCTCGAGGATCCAGCGCGACGTGATCCAACACCACGGGCACAGCGGATCGAACCAGAAGTCGGCTTGGTCTTTCCCGGCAGCCTTGTCAGGCATAGCGCAGTCCTCTCGTCGGTCAACACACCTTTTTGCACAACCGTAGGCGCCGCGCTCCTGTTCCCGCAGTGCCGCGGACGCGATGCGGGCACGTAAGTTGGACGCGTGGCCCTTCCTAATCTCACCCGGGATCAGGCCGTCGAACGCGCCGCCCTGATCACCGTCGACAGCTACCAGATCCAACTCGATGTCACCGATGGCAACGGAAACGCCGGCGAACGCACGTTCCGGTCCACGACCACGGTGGTGTTCGATGCGCTGCCCGGCGCCGACACCTACATCGACCTCGCCGCCGAGACGGTGCGCGCCGCCAGCCTCAACGGCCACGACATCGATGTGTCCGGGTACGACGAATCGACGGGCATCCCGTTGCGCGGTCTGCAGCAACACAACGTCGTCGTCGTGGACGCGGACTGCCGCTACTCCAACACGGGCGAGGGACTGCACCGCTTCGTCGACCCCGTCGACAACGAGACCTACCTGTACTCGCAATTCGAAACCGCCGACGCCAAGCGCATGTTCGCCTGCTTCGACCAACCCGACCTCAAGGCGACGTTCGACCTGCGGGTGACGGCACCCAAGCACTGGAAGGTGATCTCCAACGGCGCACCCGCGTCCACGGGGGACTCGGACACCCACAGAGTGCACACCTTTGCCACCACCCCCCGGATGAGCACCTATCTGGTGGCGCTGATCGCCGGCCCGTACGCCGAGTGGAACGACACCTACACCGACGAACACGGGGAGATCCCGCTGGGCATCTTCTGCCGGGAGTCGTTGGCGCGCCACATGGACGCCGAGCGGCTGTTCACCCAGACCAAGCAGGGATTCGGCTTCTACCACAAGAACTTCGGGCTGCCCTACGCGTTCGGCAAGTACGACCAGCTGTTCGTCCCCGAATTCAACGCCGGCGCAATGGAAAACGCGGGCGCGGTGACCTTCTTGGAGGACTACGTCTTTCGCAGCAAGGTCACCCGGGCCTCCTACGAGCGGCGCGCCGAGACCGTGCTGCACGAGATGGCGCACATGTGGTTCGGGGACCTGGTCACCATGACCTGGTGGGACGACCTGTGGCTCAACGAGTCGTTCGCCACGTTCGCCTCGGTGCTGTGCCAGGCGGAGTCCACCGAATTCACCGAGGCATGGACGACCTTCGCCACGGTCGAGAAGTCGTGGGCGTACCGCCAGGACCAACTGCCGTCGACGCACCCCATCGCCGCGGATATCCCCGACCTGGCCGCGGTCGAGGTCAACTTCGACGGCATCACCTACGCTAAGGGCGCCTCCGTCCTCAAGCAGCTCGTCGCCTACGTCGGGTTGGAGCAGTTCCTGGCCGGGCTGCGCGACTACTTCCGCAGCCACGCGTTCGGCAACGCCACCT
Source organism: Mycobacterium paraseoulense (assembly GCF_010731655.1). Taxonomy (NCBI): domain Bacteria; kingdom Bacillati; phylum Actinomycetota; class Actinomycetes; order Mycobacteriales; family Mycobacteriaceae; genus Mycobacterium; species Mycobacterium paraseoulense. The sequence goes on from NZ_AP022619.1 coordinate 2,341,602, forward strand.
TCGGTGACCTGGTGGCCGCGCTGGAGAAGGCCTCGGGCCGCGACCTGTCCGACTGGGGCCAGCAGTGGCTGAAGACCACCGGACTGAACACGCTGCGAGCGGATTTCGACGTCGACGCCGATGACCGGTTCAGCCGGTTCGTGGTGCAGCAGAGCGGCGCCGCCCCGGGGGCCGGCGAAACCCGGGTGCACCGGCTGGCGATCGGGATCTACGACGACGACGGGGCGGGCAAGCTGGTGCGGGTGCGGCGGGAAGAACTCGACGTCGAGGGTCCCGTCACGGAAGTCCCTGCGCTGGTTGGTGTTCCGCGCGGTCAGCTGGTTCTGGTCAACGATGACGACCTGACATATTGCGCTCTGCGGCTGGACGGCGAGTCGCTGCAGACCGCGCTGCGGCGGATCGCCGACATCGCCGAGCCGCTGCCGCGCTCGCTGGTGTGGTCTGCGGCGTGGGAGATGACGCGGGAGGCCGAGCTGCGGGCCCGCGATTTCGTGGCCCTGGTTTCCGACGGGGTGCACGCCGAAACCGAGGTCGGGGTGGCGCAGCGGCTGCTGCTGCAGGCGCAGACGGCGCTCGGCTCCTACGCCGACCCCAGGTGGGCCCACGAGCATGGGTGGCCGCAGTTCGCCGACCGGATGGTGGAGCTGGCGCGCGCCGCGGAGCCCGGCTCGGATCACCAGCTCGCGTTCGTCAACACGCTGTGTTCGTCGGTGCTGTCGACCCGCCACGTCGTGACGCTGGCGGACCTGCTCGACCACGACCCCGCCGACTTGGGACTGGCCGGTCTCGAGATCGACACCGACCTGCGGTGGCGGATCGTGACCGCCCTCGCCGCCGCCGGCGAGGTCGACGCCGACGGGCCCGCGACGCCCTTCATCGACGCGGAGGTCGAGCGCGACCCGACGGCCGCCGGCAAGCGACACGGCGCCCAAGCGGCAACGGCACGGCCGCAACCGAAGGTCAAGGAGGAGGCCTGGGCCAGGGTGATCGAGGACGACACCCTGGCCAACATCACGGCCCGCTCCATCATCGCCGGCTTCGCCCCGGCCGGGCAGCATGACCTGCTCAAACCGTTCACCGACCGCTATTTCGAGGCGATCGCGGGCGTGTGGGCGCGGCGGTCCAGCGAGGTCGCGCAAACGGTGGTGATCGGCCTCTACCCGCACTGGGACATCAGCGAGGCCGGTATCGCGGCCGCCGACAAGTTTCTCTCCGACCCGGACGTGCCGCCGGCCCTGCGGCGGTTGGTGCTGGAGGGCCAGGCCGGCGTGAAGCGGTCCCTGCGGGCCCGCACGTTCGACGCGGCCGATTAGGCCGGGGCGATCCCCGCGCTCAATACCCGGATCGCGCTGACCAGTCCGTCGACCAGGTCGCCCCGCTGGAACGCCGACGACGCGGCGGCGACCCCCAGCGGCGCGGACGACTCGGCGCCGCGGCCGCGGACCTGGGAGCCGTACACCACCTCGATGACCTTTTGGTCGGGTGAGACGGCCAGCAACACGGCATTGTCCGGAGTCGGCACCTTGGCCAGGATCTCCCGGGCCCGGGCGGCGGTGTCGTTGCCCAGGTCGCCGAGGTAGACGGCGAACCGTGCCTTCGATGACCGCGAGCCGAACTTCAGCGCGTCGTCGATGGCGACGAGGTCCTTGGTCGGGAACGGGTAATGAACCGACAGCTCACCGGGCTCGGTGACGCCGGAGATCCGTCCGCTGGTGGTGATCACCCACCCGTTGGGCAGCTCGGCGGGCTCGATCGTCGCCACATCACCACGTACCACTGGCGCCACCTCCAACTGAGAACTCCGGTGTGTCGTGCCCGCCGTGCGCGTGACCGACGTCTTCGTCCGTGGCCGCCCACAGGACCGGAGGGTGTGTCCACTTCTCGCCCAACTTGTAGGTCGCCGGGTGCGGTCCCTTGTGGGACCAGATCAGCACCGCCAGCACCGCCACCAGCAGCAACGGTATCCCGATGAAGTACAGGTGAATCTGCATAAGGCTCACGACGGAAACCGTATCCCACGCGCCGGTCCATCGGCACACTCGGACACGAGATGTCGAGCGATCGAGACGCTACGCCGCGCCTTCACCGAGGTAGCGCGCCCACGCCGGGTCGAGCTCCTTGACGGTCGACAGCAGGCGCCAGTGCTGTCCCGTCGGTGGCACGGGTGTCCGGCGCAGCACCCAGCCCAGCTCGGTGAGCAGCTTGTCGCCCTTGCGGTGGTTACACGTCGAGCAGCAGGCGACGCAGTTCTCCCAGGAATGGTCGCCCCCGCGGCTGCGGGGCACCACGTGATCGACGGTGTCGGCCTTCGCCCCGCAGTAGGCGCAGGAGAACCGGTCGCGGTGCATCAGCGCGGCCCGGGTCATCGGCACGCGGGCCCGGTAGGGAACCCGGACATAGGTCCGCAGCTGGATCACCGAGGGCACGACGATCGAGCTGGTGGCCGAGTGGATGACCGGCCCGGCCGGGTCGTGGTGGACCACGTCGGCCTTGCCGCAGATCACCATCACGATGGCCCGCCGCATCGGCAGCGCGGTCAGCGGCTCGTAGGTGGAGTTCAGCAGCAGCACCCGCCGGCGGCTCCACAGCGATGCGCTGTCTTGGCGGTTGGGGGGATGGGTATCGACGCTATGCAGGCATGACGCGGTTGGGGGCCCGGTTAACCCTGCCGCGGCACCGGAACTGCGGTGGCTGCGGCGTCTCTTGCCCTGCGCCATAGATCCTCCGCCGATAGTCCACCACGATTCGTCGCCAATCGCACCCCTATTGCAGGTGAACGGCATGTCGTCCGGGTGAACAGCGGGACGGCGGGCGGCCCGGCTCGGCCCGACGCCGTCGCGATGGACCACAATGGAGGCGATGGATTCCGAGCCCCAGTCCTTCTATGACGCCGTCGGCGGCGCCGAAACCTTCCACGCGATTGTGTCTCGCTTCTATGCCGAGGTCGCCGAGGACGAGATCCTGCGCCGGCTGTACCCCGAGGACGACCTGGCGGGCGCCGAGGAACGGTTGCGCATGTTCCTCGAGCAATACTGGGGCGGCCCGCGCACCTACTCCGACCGCCGAGGTCACCCCCGGTTGCGGATGCGGCACGTCCCGTTCCGGATCACTCCGATCGAGCGCGACGCCTGGCTGCGCTGCATGCACACCGCCGTCGCCTCGATCGACTCGGAGACCCTCGACGACGAGCACCGACGCCAGCTGCTCGATTACCTTGAGATGGCCGCCCACTCACTTGTCAACTCGCCCTTCTGATACCCAACCGAACGGAGCAGGATGAGCCCCGGAACATGGTGGTCGAACGCGGTCTTCTATCAGGTCTATCCCCGGTCGTTCGCCGACAGCGACAGCGACGGGGTTGGCGACATCGATGGGTTACTGGCCCACCTGGATCACCTCGAACGGCTCGGGGTGGACGCGATCTGGCTCAACCCCGTGACCGTCTCGCCGATGGTCGACCACGGCTACGACGTCGCCGACCCGCGCGACATCGACCCGCTGTTCGGTGGGATGGCGGCCATTGAGCGGCTGATCCCGGCGGCGCACGAGCGGGGCATCAAGATCACCATGGACGTGGTGCCCAACCACACCAGCTCGGCGCACCCATGGTTCCAGGCCGCGCTGGCCGCCGGGCCGGGCACCGAGGCGCGGGACCGCTACTACTTTCGCGACGGCCGGGGTCCCGCCGGGGAGCTGCCCCCGAACAACTGGACGTCGGTGTTCGGGGGGTCCGCGTGGACACGGGTGGTGGAGCCGGACGGCAATCCGGGCCAGTACTACCTGCACCTTTTCGACGCCGAGCAGCCGGACCTGAACTGGGAGCACCCGGACGTCTTCGACGATTTCGAGAAGACCCTGCGGTTCTGGCTCGAGCGCGGCGTGGACGGCTTCCGCATCGACGTGGCGCACGGGATGGCGAAGCCGTCCGACCTGCCCGACGCGAAGGACGACGTCAAGGTGTTGAGTCACAGCGACGACGACCCGCGCTTCAACCACCCGAGCGTCCACGAGATCCACCGCGGGATCCGCAAGATCGTCGACGACTATCCCGACGCGGTGACCATCGGCGAGGTGTGGGTGCTGGACAACCTTTTGTGGGCCGAGTACCTGCGGCCCGACGAACTGCACCTCGGCTTCAACTTCCGGCTGACCAAGATCCACTTCGACGCGAGCGAGATCCACCACGCGATCCAGAATTCGATGGAGGCCATCGCGATCGAGAACGCCATCCCGACCTGGACGCTGTCCAACCACGACGTGGGCCGCGAGGTCACCCGTTATGGGGGCGGCGAGATCGGGCTGCGCCGGGCGAAGGCCATGGCGATGGTGATGCTCGCCCTGCCGGGCGCGGTGTTCATCTACAACGGCGAGGAGCTGGGGTTGCCGGACGTCGAGCTGCCCGACGAGGCGCTGCAGGACCCGACGTGGGAACGCTCCGGGCACACCGAGCGCGGCCGCGACAAGTGCCGGGTCCCGATCCCGTGGTCGGGCGACGCTCCCCCGTTCGGGTTTTCCAGCTCGCCCGACACCTGGTTACCGATGCCGCAGGATTGGGCGGCGTTGACCGTCGAGCGGCAGATCGCCGACCCGGAATCGACCTTTTCGTTCTTCCAGCGCGTCATCAAATTGCGTAAGGAGCGCACCGAATTCGAGGGTGACGAGATCGATTGGTTGGACGCTCCGCGCGATGCGCTGATCTTCCGGCGCCGCGGCGGCGGGGCGGTGTGCGCGGTGAACGCGGGCCGCCGACCGATCCCGCTGCCGCCGGGAGACCTCATCGTGGCCAGCGCCCCGCTGGTCGACGGCGAACTCCCGCCGGACGCCGCGGCCTGGCTCGCCTGAACGGCAGACCCAAAGCCGCGGCGGTGCAGCCGCTTTCGGATGGCGATCGGCCGATCGTCGGGGTGGCGCCGCGGCATAGATACCCTGCGGGGGTACTGTCGTGTCATGGCCGAGATCGAAACCGCGATTCCGGGTCGGAAGCAGACGCCGTCCGGCCCCAGCGGCGAAAGGCGGGTTGGTGGATAACACCGTGCGATGGTTGGTGACGGCGCTCTTCGCCGTCAGCTTCGCATCCTACGCGTATTTCCTTGTCGCCCAACGACGCTGCTGGACCGGTGTCGTGAGCCAGCTGCTGCACTTGGCGATGTCGGCGGTGATGATCTCGATGGCCTGGGGGGTGGGCATGAGCCTGCCGACCATCGTCGCGGCAACATGCTTTTTGCTCGGTGGCGCCTGGTTCGTCGGCATCGCCGGCCGTGCGCCCTGGGCCGCCGACGGCAGGCTCACCAACTACTACTACGCCCTGATGATGGTGGCGATGGCCTGGATGTACGGGGCCATGAACGGCAGCTGGCCGGGGCACCCGGAGCACACCGGCATGGACGGGATGAACATGCCCGCACCCAGCGCCGCGTCGGGGGTGCAGCACGCCGCACACCGCCTGCCGCAGGCCGCGGCGAACTGGGTCAGCATAGTGAACTGGGCCGCGGCCCTTGGGTTCGGCGCGGTGGCGATTTTATGGGCGTACCGCTGGTTAGCGCAGCACTGGACGAGGCTGATGCCGCGCACCGTTCGACTCACGTACGCGCAAATCGTGACTCAGGCGGTCACCGCCGCCGGCACGGCGCTGATGTTCGCCGACATCGTGTGATCCGAGTCGCTGATCTATACCTAGTACATGGCGACCTACGCGTGGACAGTGATCGGAGCCGGGCCCGCGGGAATTGCCGCGGTGGGAAGGCTGCTCGATCGGGGCATACCGCCCGACAAGATCGCCTGGGTGGATCCCGCCTTCGCCGCGGGAGACCTGGGCGGCAAGTGGAGGTCGGTGTCCAGCAACACCATCGCCGGCACGTTTATGAGTTATTTGAACGGCTCTGCATCCTTTCGGTTCTCACAAGCACCGCCGTCGCCGCTGGCCGAAGTCGACCCGGAGGAGACCTGCGCCCTTGCCCTGGTCGCCGAACCGCTGGTGTGGGTGACCGCGCGGCTGCGCGAGCGGGTGCACGTGTTCGAGACGACGGCCACCACCCTGACCTTGCGGCGACGGCAGTGGTGGGTCGAAACGTTGGACCCGGATCTGGCCTCGGACAACGTGATTCTCGCCGTCGGCGCGGTGCCCAGGAGGCTCGACTACCCTCTCGACGAGATTCCGGTCGAGGTCGCCCTCGATGCCGACAAACTCGCCGAGTTGCCGCTGGAAGGCGCGACGGTTGCCGTCTTCGGCTCATCGCACTCGTCGATGATCGTGCTGCCGCACCTGCTGCGGCTTCCGGTCGGCAAGGTGATCAACTTCTACCGCAGCCCACTCAAATACGCCGTCTATCTGGATGATTGGATCCTGTTCGACGACACCGGCCTCAAGGGGCGCGCCGCCGAGTGGGCCCGCGAGAACATCGACGGGGTGCATCCCGAGCGGTTGGAGAGGTGCTTGGTTTCGAGCCCGCAATTCGAAGAGAAGGTCGCCGAGTGCGACCATGTCGTTTATACCGTCGGCTTCGAGGCGCGGAAGCTGCCCGAGACGCCGCAATGGGGCCCGCTGCAATACAACCGGATGAACGGAATCCTTGCCCCCGGCCTGTTCGGGCTGGGCATCGCGTTTCCCGAGTACGCCGAAGACCCCTACGGCTACGGGCAATACCGGGTGGGCCTCAAGAAGTTCATGGATTACCTCGACGCGGTCCTTCCACTGTGGATGGTCTACGGGACGTGACGACAACCGTGTCCGACATCGCAGATTTCAGAATCCGGGCGCGCGGCGGTCGACGCGTCATCGCAGCAGCAGCGCCGGGTCGCCGCGGCGGCGGTACACAGAGCCGAACCGGGCGTCGATGCGCAGCCAGGTCGGCAGGATTCGGACGCGGATCATTTCGTCAGCGCCGACGGCATCCGGAGACTGCGGCAGGAAACCCATTGCCGTCAGGGCGAACACACACCGCATAGGCAGCCCCACATTGACGTCGGGTGAACTCACCTGAATGACCTCCTGGTCGAGCAGCGACACGGGCGGGCCGTGAGAACTGCCGTGCTCCTTGGCCAGTCGCGCGCCACGCTGCGCCAGGTCGAGGATCACGCGGGCGGGTATGTCCTCGAGGTGGGTGAAGCCGGTGTCCGGGGGCAACGCTCCGCGCCACGCGGAGTCCATCGCGAAGCCGGGATCGACATAACCCGAGTCGTCCATGGCGGCCAGGCCCCGCGCCAGGGCGTCCGCGCCGACCGACAGATCCTCCGGCCGCACCTCGCCACCCACCACCCGGCTGGCCAGGACGTCGAAACCCGTTGCCACCCAGGCCGTGAGCAACCCGGCCGCTCGGCTACGGAGGCGAACGACCGCGGCGTCGTCAAGACGCTGCGCGTGACCGACGAACGCGGCCAAGTCCCTGCGCTGAGCGGCCCGGTCTCGCGGCCCCAGCCAAAGCCCGCGGTCAGCTACCGAATCCACCGCTGCAAATACTCCCGATGGTGCGGGGAGAGCCGCACCAAGCGCTCCTCCTCGATATGAACGGCGGCCAGCTGCGACTCGGCGACGACCGCGGGCTTAGACTCGGGATCGGCGCCGACCGAGCGCACTTCGTAGCCCAGCGTGAAGTCCACCGCCCGCAGTCGCTTGGTCCACATCGTCACCTGCAGCGGCGAATCGACCAGCCGCAGTTGACCTTTGTAGGTCACCTTGACTTCGGCGATCAGCAACCCGATGGTCAAGATGTCGACCTCGAACGCTTCGCGCAGGAACTGGACTCGGGCCTCCTCGAGGATCGTGACCATCGTCGCGTGGTTGACGTGCTGATACATGTCGATGTCCGACCAGCGCACCGGTACGGGGGCCACGAAGCCGACGCTCAACTCGACGATCCTCTTCCGCTGGTGCGGGTCATGCGCCGGATCTGACGCGCGGCCACCGATAGCGTCGCAAGATCCTTCTCCCCGCATTCCTGAATTTCGATGAGGGTGCGGCGGGCCCGCTCCACCCTGGACGCGGACAGGTGTTCCCATTCGGCGATCTTCTCCTCGCCGCTTTCGTCCGGCTCTCCCACGGCGAGCACATCGAAGCACAACGATCGCACCGAAGCGTAGATGTCGTCGCGAATCGCCAAGCGCGCCAGAGAATGCCATCGATCGTTGCGAGGCAGTTCGGAGACCGCCGTCAACAGGCTGTCGGTGCCCAGCCGATCCATCAGGGCGAAGTACGTGTCCGCGACCTCGGCGGGGGCGATGTCGTTGATGTCGCCGATGTCGATGATGTCCAGCAGGCTGAAGCGGTACAGGCCGGCGGCGATCGTGTACGCCAGGTCCTCGGGGGTTCCCTGCGACGCAAACTCGGCGGCTTCCTTTTCGACGATCGCCTTGTCGTCGCCGCGCAGCCACTCCGACATGCGGGGGGTCAGGTCTTTGACCTTCGCGGCGAACCGGTTGATCTCGGCGCCGACGGCCAGCGGCTGTGGACGGTAGTTGAGCAGCCAGCGGCCGGCGCGATCGATCAACCGCCGGGTATCCAGCGTGAGCCGATCCGACAGGGCCACCGGCAGATTGGCCGCGCGGATCCGCCGCCAGATTTCGCCGACGCCGAAGATCGCGTCGGTGGCGACGTAGGTCCGCACCGCGTCGACCGGGCCGACACCGACGTCTTCGGTGATCCGGAACGCGTAGCTGATGCCGGCGGTGTCGACCAGGTCGTTGATCAGCATGGTGGTGACGATCTCGCGGCGCAGCTGATGCGTACGGATCTCGCTACCGAATCGTTCCCGCAACGGCGTCGGGAAGTACTGCGGCAACCGGGATGCGAACACGTCCTGCTCGGTCAGTTCGGTGTTCAGCATCTCCTCTTTGAGCCCGAGTTTGACGTGCGCCATCAGGGTGCACAGCTCGGGCGAGGTGAGACCGATGCCGGCCTCACACCTCCGGTCGATTTCCTTCTCCGAGGGCAAAGCTTCCAATTCGCGGTTGAGCCCCCGCTCGTCGACCAGATACTGAATCTGCCTGCCGTGCACCGGCAGCAGGCTCGCCGCGTTGGCGCGGCTGGTGCCGATCAAGTCGTTCTGGTCCTCGTTGTCGGTGAGCACCAGCGTTGCGACCTCGTCGGTCATCGACTCGAGCAGCTCCTTGCGCTCTTGACGATCGACCCTGCCCGCGGTGACCAGCGAGTCGATCAGGATCTTGATGTTGACCTCGTGGTCCGAGCAGTCCACGCCGGCGGAGTTGTCCATCGCGTCGGTGTTGATGCGCCCGCCCGACAGGTCGAACTCGACCCGCCCCAGGGCGGTCACCCCCAGGTTGCCGCCCTCGCCGATCACCTTGGCGCGCACCTGACTTGCGTTGACCCGCACCGGGTCGTTGGCGCGATCGCCGACGTCGGAGTCGGACTCGGATTCGGCCTTGATGTAGGTGCCGATGCCGCCGTTGAACAGCAGATCGACCGGCGCCTGCAGGATCGCCTTGATCAGATTCGGTGGGGTCATCTCGGTGATCTCGCCGTCGATGCCCAACGCCTCGCGCACCTGCGGGCTGACGGGGATGGATTTGTGCTCGCGGCTGTACACCCCGCCGCCCTCGCTGATCAACGACTTGTCGTAGTCGTCCCAGCTGGAGCGCGGCAGGTCGAACATGCGTCGGCGTTCCTCCCACGAGGCCGCGGTGTCGGGGGCGGGGTCGAGGAAGACATGCCGGTGATCGAAGGCGGCGATCAACCTGATGTGTTTGGACAGCAGCATGCCATTGCCGAACACGTCGCCGCTCATGTCGCCGATGCCGACCACCGTGAAGTCGTCGGCCTGGGTGTCGACGCCCATCTCCCGGAAGTGTCGTTTGACGGCCTCCCACGCGCCCCTGGCGGTGATGCCCATGGCCTTGTGGTCGTAGCCGACCGATCCGCCCGACGCGAACGCGTCGCCCAACCAGAATCCGTAGGACTTGGCGACGTCGTTGGCGATGTCGGAGAAGGTGGCGGTGCCCTTGTCCGCGGCCACCACCAGGTAGGCGTCGTCGCCGTCGCGCCGGATCACCTCGGGTGGCGGGCTGACCTTTTTCGTTTTGTGGTCCACGTTGTCGGTGACGTCGAGCAGCCCGGAGATGAACAGCTGGTAGCAGGCGACGCCTTCGGCGCGGGTGGCCTCGCGGTCCTCCGCCGGGTCGCCGGTCGGCATCGGCGGCCGCTTCACGACGAAGCCCCCCTTGGCGCCGACCGGCACGATGACGGCGTTCTTGACGGCTTGCGCCTTGACCAGGCCGAGGATCTCGGTGCGGAAGTCGTCGCGCCGGTCCGACCAGCGCAGCCCGCCCCGCGCCACCGGACCGAAGCGCAGGTGCACGCCTTCCACGCGGGGCGAATAGACGAAGATCTCGTACTTGGGGCGCGGCAGCGGAAGCTCGTCGATGAGCTGAGCGTTGAGCTTGAGGGCCAGCACATTTCGTGCGCGGGCCGAGCCGTCTCGCGTGACGAAGTAGTTGGTGCGCAACGTCGCCTGGACCAGCGACGCGAACGCCCGCAGGATGCGGTCGGTGTCCAGGCTCATCAGCGCGTCGATGTCGGCGGCAACCGCGGCGGCCGCCGCCTGGGCGTCGCGGTTCGCCGACGCGCGTGACGGGCGAGGATCAAAGAGCGCCTCGAACAGGGCGACCAGCGATCGCGCGGTGGAGGGGTGCTCGCCCAGCACCGATTCGATGTAGGACTGGCTGTACGGAAAGCCCGCCTGCCGTAAATATTTCGCGTAAGCGCGCAGCAGCACGACTTGCTGCCAGGTCAGCCGTGCCCGCATGACCAGCTCGTTGAACCGGTCGACCTCGACGCGACCCTGCCAGATCGCGGTGACCGCGTCGGCGAACCGTTGCGCGGTCGCCTCGCGGTCGGCCGTCGTCGTGGCGGGCGCGATGGTGGGGTGCGTCGAAATCTTGAACTGGTAGATCCACACCGGCAGCCCGTCCGGGCGGGTCACCGTGAACGGCCGCTCCTCGAGCACCACCACGCCCATGCTCTGCAACATGGGCAGCAGCTGGCTCAGCGAGGCACTGCGCCCGCCCAGGAACCAGGTGAGCTGGGCGGCGCCCTCCTCACCGCGTTCGGAGAACACCAGCTTGACCGAATTGTCCTGCAGCTCTTCGATGATGGCGATGTGCTCGATCGCGTCGGCCGGGGTGACGGCCTGCTTGTAGACCTCGGGGAAGGCGGTCCCGTAGTGTTCGGCGTTCGCCTGGTCAACCGAGCCTTCCGCGGCCGCGGCGATCAACCGGTCGGTCCAGGTGCGCGCGGCCTCGCTCAGCATCCCCTGGATGCGGATCCGGTTATCCTCGGAGACGTCCGGCGGTACCGCGTGTTCGGGCAGCCGGACCATGAAATGCATGAGGGCCCAGGGTGATTCGCTGACACGAGCGGTGAATTCCAGCCGCGTGCCACCGAACTCCCGGACCAGGATGTCCTCGATCTGCAGCCGCACCTGCGTGGTGTAGCGGTCGCGGGGCAGGTAGACCAGGCAGGAGACGAAGTATTGGAGCCGGTCGGCCCGCAGGAACAGCAGCGCCCGCCGTTGGGATCCCAGGTCCACCACCGCTTTGGCCATTGTCAACAGCCGTTCGGCACTCAGCGTGAACAGTTCCGAGCGCGGGACGGTCTGGATGACGTCAAGCAGCAGCTGGCCGGGGTGGATCGGGTCGCTGTCGGCCAGGGCGAGCGCCTCGCGCACCCGGGTTGAGACCGTCGGGATCTCCAGGACGTCCGCGTTCATCGCGGCGACGGTGAAGAGCCCCACGAAGCGATGCTCGATGACACCGTCCTCGCCGCCGACGTGCTCCCGAACCGCGATGGCGTACGGGTAGGCGCCGTAGCGCAGGTAGCTGCCCACGACCGATTGCGCGAGCACCAGCAGTGTGTCGTCGTCGGTCAGCCGGGGGCGGGAACCGGTGCGGGTGCGCAGGACGCCCAGGCCGGGTGACCCGTCGCCGGAGACCAGGCCGTCGTGCACGCCGCAGCGCTGGTAGCCGAGCAGCAGGAAGTTACCGTCGCCCAGCCAGCGCAGCAGCGCCGCGACGTCCTCGCGGTCGGGGGCCGTGAAGTGGCCCTGCGCGTTGGTTTCGACGTCCGCGGCCAGGCCGCTCAGGGTGGCGATCAACGCGTCCGCGTCGCTGGCGACCTGTTGCACGTCGGACAGGACCTTGGGCAACAGCCGTTCGACTTCGGCGAGGCCCTTGCTGTCAACCGACGGCAGCAGCTGCACGTGGATCCACGCCTCGCCCTCGTATTGCGGTGCGCCGGGCGGTTTGGGGTCCACGCTGGCCAACTCGCCCGTCGGTTTGCGGTGCACCTCGAACACCGGGGTCATGATGGCCGTGTAGGACACGCCGAGCCGGTGCAGCAGCACCGTGACGGAGTCCAGCAGCATGCCGCCGTGATCGGTGACGACTTGCAGGGCGGGCCCGAATCCGGCGGGGTGGTCCTGCGGGTAGACCGCGACCCGGCTTTGACCGGACGGGCGGTGCTGCCCGAGCCGGTAGTGGGCGCCGAGCATGCCGGGAGTCAGGATGGCGGTGGGGACGGTCGGGTCGATGGGACCGGATTCCGCCGCCCCGGGTCGGTCGCCGTGCGGACCGCGATAGCTCTCGACATAGGCCTTCGCGATCCACTCCGGTATGTCCTGCGGCTGGTTGAAGGCGGTCCACGGCTTGAGGGCCTGCCTAGCTCCGGGATCGATCGTCATGCCGATGGCTCCCAACTCGTGACAGATGCCACTGTGCTCAACCGCCCACTCTCCCCCGCGAGGGGGCGCCCCCACAGCGGCCATGTGGGCCGCTTCGTCGGGGCTGCGCAGCTGACACTAGTCGCGCGTGAGCTTCCGGTGGGTCACTCTGTGCGGCCGCGCCGCATCGACGCCGAGTCGTTCGACCTTGTTCTCCTCGTAGGCGCCGAAGTTGCCCTCGAACCAGAACCACTTGGCCTCGTTGTCCTCGTCGCCCTCCCACGCCAGGATGTGCGTGCAGGTGCGGTCCAGGAACCAGCGGTCGTGAGAGATCACCACCGCACAGCCGGGGAATTTCTCCAGGGCGTTCTCCAGCGAACCCAGGGTCTCGACGTCGAGGTCGTTGGTCGGCTCGTCGAGCAGGATCAGGTTGCCGCCTTCCTTGAGCGTGAGCGCCAGGTTCAGCCGGTTGCGCTCGCCGCCGGACAGCACGCCGGCCGGCTTCTGCTGATCTGGCCCCTTGAACCCGAACGCCGAGACGTAGGCGCGTGACGGAATCTCGTTCTGGCCGACCTCGATGTAATCGAGGCCGTCCGACACGACTTCCCACACGGTCTTTTTGGGATCGATGCCGGCGCGGGACTGGTCCACGTAGCTGAGCTTTACGGTCTCTCCAACCTTGACCGTCCCGCTGTCCGGCTGTTCGAGCCCGACGATCGTCTTGAACAGCGTCGTCTTGCCGACACCGTTGGGGCCGATGACGCCCACGATGCCGTTGCGGGGCAGGGTGAAGGACAGGTCCTTGATCAGGGTGCGCCCGTCGTAGCCCTTGTCGAGGTGGTCGACCTCGACGACGACGTTGCCCAGTCGCGGCCCGACCGGGATCTGGATCTCTTCGAAGTCGAGCTTGCGCGTCTTCTCCGCCTCGGCGGCCATCTCCTCGTAGCGCTGCAGGCGCGCCTTGTTCTTCGCTTGCCGCGCTTTGGCCCCCTGCCGCACCCAGGCCAGCTCTTCGGTGAGCCGCTTATGCAGCTTCGCGTCCTTGCGGCCCTGCACCGAGAGCCGCTCGGCCTTCTTCTCCAGGTATGTCGAGTAGTTGCCCTCGTAGGGATACGCGCGACCGCGGTCGAGCTCGAGGATCCACTGGGCGACGTTGTCCAGGAAGTACCGGTCGTGGGTCACCGCCAGCACGGCACCCGGGTAGGCGGCCAGGTGCTGTTCCAGCCACTGCACGCTTTCGGCGTCCAGGTGGTTGGTCGGCTCGTCGAGCAGCAACAGGTCGGGCTTGGACAACAGCAGCTTGCACAGCGCCACGCGGCGCCGTTCACCGCCGGACAGAGTCGTCACCGGCTCGTCCGGCGGCGGGCAGCGCAGGGCGTCCATGGCCTGCTCGATCTGCGAGTCGAGGTCCCAGGCGTCGGCGTGGTCGAGGTCCTCCTGCAGCCGGCCCATTTCCTCCATCAACTCGTCGGAGTAGTCGGTGGCCATCAATTCGGCGACCTCGTTGAAGCGGTCCAGCTTGACCTTGATGTCGCCGAGCCCCTCCTCGACGTTGCCGCGCACCGTCTTCTCTTCGTTGAGCGGCGGCTCCTGCTGCAGGATGCCGACGGTGGCGCCGGTGGCCAGAAAGGCCTCGCCGTTGTTCGGCTTGTCCAGCCCGGCCATGATCCGCAAGACGCTCGACTTGCCGGCACCGTTGGGGCCGACGACACCGATCTTGGCGCCCGGGTAAAAGCTCAACGTGACGTCGTCCAGGATCACCTTGTCGCCGTGCGCCTTGCGGACCTTTTTCATCGTGTAGATGAACTCAGCCATGCCGCGGTTATGCCTTTCTGCAGAGTGATCTCGCGGACCATCCTAGGCACCGCCCGACTGGCCGGGTCCCGCAGCTAAGCCGACAGCGGCAGCGGACCCGTTTCGGCGGCCCCGCCGCTGTCGCCGGCATCGGCGTCCTCACCAGGGGTGTCGGTCGCATCCGTCGCGGGCGTGGTGGGGTCGCCGGCGGTCGGTCCGGTATAGCCCGGCCGTTCGATGCGCACGATCGCGCGGGACACATCGGGCCCGACGGAGGTCGCACGCATCTCCAGCGACGAGCGGCGGTTGCCGTCACGGTCTTCGTACTCGCTGGTGTAGACGTGACCCACCACGATCACCGGTGCACCCTTGCCCAACGCCGCGCCCACGCCGGTGACCAGCTTGCCCCAGCAATTGACGTTGATGAACAGCGAGTAACCCGGCTCCCAGCCGCCGTCGGCGGCGCGCCGTCGGGAATTGCTGGCGACGCGGAACTTGATGACCTCTTGTGTGCCGACCTGTCGGCGCTCGGGGTTGTTGACGATGTGGCCGACGACCGTTAGCGGTGTCTCGAACATTGGAATGATCCCTTCTCGGTTTGTATGTCATGGCTTGGTGAACACGTCACCGCCTGATCCGATCGCCATTCAGCTCGGCGCCACCGACGGACTCCGCGTTGAAACGACGTCCAACCTGCTGCCCATGTGCAGGGAACCGTGACTGTGGATCGGTCCGCCGGCTGGTGGGATCCCGCGCCCCAGCCCGGGGTGCGCCACGACGCGCGACGGTGCGGTCGTGCAGGCCGCCGCGTGTCTCCACAACCGTCTCGACTAGGTCCCGTCACGGCGCGCGAGCGTAACCTCAATGCGAAAATTTCTTGGGGATTTCGCAGTGGCGTTACGCTCGCGGGCTACCGCTTCGGCCCGGCGTTTCCCGTCGCGCCAGCTCGGCCAGCATCGCGTTGTAGGCGACCAGCTCGGCGTCGTCGTCGCGGTCGGCGGCGCGGTCCAGCCGGCGGGCCGTGCGTTCGTCGCTGCGCGCCCACTGCACCAACAGCGCGAGCATCACGATCACCAGGGGCACCTCCCCCGCCGCCCAGGCGATGCCACCACCGAGTCGCTGGTCCCCCAGCAGGTCGGTGTGCCAGCTCAATCCGAGCGATCGGTAGTAGTCGGCGCCGAGCACCCTGCGGGTGCCCATCAGCACCACCCCGAAGAAGGCGTGCAGAGGCAGGGACGCGAACACCACGCCCACCTTGGCCAGCGGGGGGAGCGGGCGCGGGGTGGGGTCGACTCCGATGACGATCCAATAGAACAGGTAGCCGCTGACCAGGAAGTGCACGTTCATCGCCAGGTGGCCCGCGTGACTGCTGACGGCGGTGTCGAACAGGTTCGAGAGGTACAGCCCGTAGAAGCCCGCGACGAACAACACGGTGGCCACCACCGGGTTGGTGACGAATCGGGAAAAGCGGCTGTGCAGCGCCGCCAAGATCCATTCCCGCATTCCGGGCGGGTCGTCCCGACCGGCGGCGGGTAACGCCCGCAGGGCCAGGCTCACCGGCGCGCCCAGCACCAGCAGGATCGGCACCAGCATCGACAGCCCCATGTGGGCGACCATGTGCACGCTGAACATGGCCGGCATGTAGCGACCGATGCCCGACGAGGTGACGAACAGCAACGTGAAGCAGCCGAGCAGCCACGCCGCGGTGCGGCCCCGCGGCCACGCATCCCCGCGGCGGCGCAGCCGCCTGACGGCGGCCACATAGAGGGCGGCGAAGACAATCGCGGCGCTGCCGAAGATCAGGTCGAAGCGCCAGTCGAAGAGGATGCGCGCCGGGGTGGGCGGCCCGTTGAAGTCGTAGCCGATCTCGGCTTCGGGAATCGAGGGCAGCCGGCCCGGCGGTGGCGGCGGCGGGGTGCGGCCCAGCCCGACGGCGACACCGAAGGTCAGGCCGAAGACGGCCGCCTCGGCGAGGCCCAGCCGGAGCAGGGAGCGGCGCGCCGCGGATTGCGTCGGCTCCGCTACCAACCAGGCGACCGTGGAGCGCCGCTGACGCCACCCGATCACTCCCAGCACGCACAGCGCGACGAACTTGGCGAGCACCAAGCGGCCGTAATCGGTGGTCATCAGGTCGCCGGGCAGCACCCGCACCACGGCGTTCATCACCCCGCTGAGCGCCATCGCGACCCAGCACCACAACGCGACCGCGGAGAACCGCCGCACCGCCAGGGCCAGGTGCCCACCGCCGCGCAACCCGTGGGCGGCCAACGCCAGCAGGCCGCCGGCCCACAGGGCGGCGGCCATCAGGTGGATCAGCAGGCTGTTGGTCGCCAGGTCGTGCGAACCACCCGCGGACGAGTGGCCGGTCAGCGCCAGCGGGATGAGCGTCAGCAACGAGCCCGCGAACAGCAGCGGTGTCCACGACCAGCGCAGCACCGACAGGCTGGCCAGCATCACCAGCGCGGCCAGCGCGGCGGTCCAGCGCCACGCGGAGGCGGTGGTGACCAAGCCCGCCACCGACCAGATCCGCGCCGGGTTGAGCAGCGCGGCCACCGGTCGGCCCGACACGTCGGAAATCGTCAGCGGGACCAGCAGGGCGGCGCACACGGCCCACACGCCCGACGCCACCGTCCCCAGCCGAAGCGCCCGGTAGCCGTCGGCGTCCAGGACACCGCTGCGTTGCGGCGGCACGAAGAACGCCGCGAACAGGAACGACCCGGCCGCCAGCACCGCGGCGATCTCCCCCGCCGCCCGGACGAACGGCAAGCCCAGCGTGGTGGCGGGGCCCGGGTTCGGCAGGCCGGTGGCGGTCAGCGCGTCGGCCAGCGACAGCGCCCCGATGCCCGCCGCCGTGCAGCCCGCCAGCACCGCGACGCCGACCAGCATGGGCCCCACCGCCGCGCGGGGTCTGGTCTCGGACCGGTCGACCGTCATACAGCCAGGGTATGGGCGCGACCCGGCGACTACCGAGGCAGGCGTTCCTGACGCGCCTTGACCTCGCGGGCGACGAACTGGTCGCGGGCGATCCGCCCGACGTGATCGGAATCCCGCAGGATGTCGCGCAGCTCATGCCGGAACGCGCTCCGCCGTTCGGCGAGATCGGCCGCCGGTGCGATCAGGTCCTGATCGCCAGCGACCTGGTACGCGGTGGCGAACAGCAGGGTCGACACCGATTCGCTGCTACGGACGCGGGTCTGCGCCACGTATTGACGGCCAACGCCGAGCGCCGACTCCGACAACTCCTTCTGACCGACGTCGGGCGGCGCATCTCGCAGCACGTCGGCGACGATCTCGTAGGCCTCGAAGAACACCCGCAGCATCGCGTCCGCCATCAGCGGACGCTTGGCGAACAGCAGCGCGTCGATCTCGTCGCCGCCGGCGGCGACGTGGGCTTCCCAGTCGTCGTGCCAGGCCATCTCTGCGGCGATGTTGTCCCGAAACGCCGCCGAGTCCGCGAAGTAGAAGTCGAACTTCAACAGGTCGCGCAGCCGCATCGCCTGATCCCAGAAGGCCTGCATGCGGTCGCCCTCGACGTGGCGGGCGTGTGCCAGCGCGAGCTCGACGATCGAGGTCTCCAGGAAGGCGTGGATGAGCGAGTTGCGGTAGAACGCCGCCTCGTGCTGTTTGGCCGGGGCGATGTGCCACACCGGCTCCCGGCCGCCGTCGACACGGGTGATCGGATGCCCGTTGGACAGCGCGTCGACCGCCGCGCGCACCCCGTCGCGCGAGCGCAGCCGCAGCGCGCTGGTGGACATCGGGGTGTGTTTGCGTTCCAGATAGTCGAGCGAGTCCTGCAGGGTGTGGTGCAGCTGATCGAGGGTCAACGCCGCGCCGCGAGTGGTCAGCAGCAACGCGCAGACCAGACCCGTAGCCGTCACCGGCGTCGACTGCAAGATCCGCCACGCGACCTGGAACGACATCTTTTGCAGCGCAAGGCGTTTGGCGTCCTGGTCGTGGGCCAGCGGACCGTGCGCCGGACCCAGGTACTGGCGCATCGAAACGGCCTCGGGGAAGCGGACGTAGATCTTGCCGTAGTTGCGTTCGCCCTGCGCCCTGATGAAGTTGTACAGCCAGCCAACGCCTTCGGGCGTCTTCTCTCCGCCCCGGGCGTAGGCCGCGTACTCGTCGGTCTCGTGCAGCTGGTCGAAGCTGATCGACACCGGCTGCAGCAGGATGTCCTCGCTGCGGCCGTCCAGGTAGGCGTCGGCGACGTAGGCGAGCAGGCCGAGTTTGGGGGGCAGCATCTTGCCGGTGCGCGACCGGGTGCCCTCGATGGACCAACTCAGGTTGAACCGCTTCTCGACGATGTAGCCGACGTATTCGCGGAGGACGTATTTGTAGAGCGGGTTTTCGCCGATGTTGCGGCGGATGAAGATGACGCCGGACCGGCGCAACAACGGACCCATCGCGCCGAACGACAGGTTGATCCCGGCGAACACGTGCACGGGCGGCAGCCGGTTTTCCTGCATCGCCACCGGGACCACCGCCCCGTCGATGTAGGACCGGTGCGAGAACAACAGCACCGCCGGGTGGGTTTCCAGGGCAGTGCGCATGGCCGCCACCTGATACCCGTCGTAGTCGATCTCCGGGTCGAATCCGCGGCTGATCATCCTGCTGAGAACGGAGACCAGGTCGACGGACACCCGGCTCCAGCCGGTGGAGAGCTCGTCGAGCATCTGGCCCGCTTCCTCGACGGTTGCGCCGGGGATCTTCTGCAGTCCGGCGCGAAACCGGGTGGACTCCAAGATCTCCGGCTTCACCAGTCGCGGGGACTTGTACTGCGGGCCCAGGATTCGATATTCGACGCGTTCGAGCGCCAGCAGGGCGCGGCGGATGACGAACCGGGCGAAGTCGCTCTCGTTCTCGCCGACGGTGATGTCACGCCACTGCTGGCGCAGTTCGGAAACCTTCGCCGGCTCGCCGGCCACCACGCGCGCCCGCCGTGGGGCGGTCCGCACGATGTGCAGTTGCTGACGTTCGTTGGGCTGATACGGATCCCGCCCTGGGAGCAGGCCGGCCAGCTTGGCGATCCTGCCGCGATCCGGCGGCGGCAGCCAGAACACCCGCACCGGCACGATGGAGCGGTCGTCGGCAGCGTCGTTGGTAGCGGCGTCGCCGGCCCCGAGCTGCTCGATCAGCGCGCTCAGCGCAGCCGGCGCCGCGTTCGGCGGCGGCAGTTCGAGGACGTCGAACCTCGCCTCCGGCTTGTCGCCGCGCTGTTGAGCCATCCAGGCCGTCACCAGTTCCCGCTCGACCGGCGAGGCCATGGACGCCAACACCAGCGCGTCTTCGCCGGTGAGGACCGCGGTGGTATCCGCGGCCGGTTCGGTCACGGCTGCCCTTCGGGCGGTTCGGGGTTGACGGCCGCCCCGGCCGGCCGGTGCGACTCGCCGTCGTTGAGGACGGCCTGCGACTCGTGCGGATTAGCCTTGGCCGGCGCGGCTTTCGGCGCCGCCTTCTTCACCGGCGACTTCTTCACCGGGGCCTTCTTTGCCGCCGTCTTCTTTACCGGCGCCTTCGAAATACCTTTGGCTGCAGCTTTTTTCGCTGGCGGCCTGGCCTTTGACGCCGCCTGCTGCTCCGCGTACAGGTCGGGCTGGGGCAGCTCGCCGTCCACAGGCCAGTTGGCCAGCGTGTCCAGGTACAGCTGCCGGACCGCGGCGATCCGCTCCGGCAGGTTCTCGACGGTCCAGTCCTGCACCGAAATCGGCGGAAACACCGCGACATCGACCGTCCCGGGGTTGATGACGGTGGAGTTTCGGGCGGCGACGAGTTCGGCGTTGCGGATCACGATCGGGACGATCGGGATTCCGGCCGCCATGGCCAACCGGAACGGCCCCTTCTTGAACGGCCCGACCTCGGTGGTGTCGACCCGGGTGCCTTCGGGGGCGATCACGATCGACAGCCCCTTCCTGGCCCGGTCTTCGACCTCGCGCATCGTCTCGACCGCGGCGACGGGATCGTCCCGGTCGATGAACACGCCGTCGAGCAGCTTGCCGAGGGTGCCCATGACAGGGTCTTTCTGCAGCTCCTTCTTGCCTACGCCGATCCAGTTGTCGCGCACCAGCGCGCCGGCGATGACGGGGTCAACCTGGTTGCGGTGGTTGAAGATGAACACCGCCGGCCGCTGCGCGGTCAGGTTTTCCTGGCCGATGACGTTGAGGTGCACACCCGTGATTGCCAGCGACAGCTGGGAGAAGGTCGAGGTGAAGAAGTTGACGCCGCGCCGGCGGTTGCGGGTCAGCACGCCGATGCCCACCGCGCCGGCGGCGACCGGGAACATCGAGCCGAAGCCGGCGAGGGTGCGCAGCTGGCGCCGCAGACCCACCGGGCCGCGGCTGCTGAATCGCAGGATCGGCCAGCCGCGGCGCTTGGCCACGGCGGCCATCTTGCCCTCGGGATTGGTGGGGCGCGGGTTGCCGACCAGGTACATCAGGGCGACGTCCTCGTCGCCGTCGGCGTAGAAGTAGCTGTCCTTCAGGTCGATGCCGTTCTCGGCCGCAAACCGTTGCACCGCAGCGGCTTTGCCCGGCCCCCACAGGATCGGCTTCTGCACCCCGCCGGTGAGTATCCCGTCTTCGGTGGTCTCGAACTTGTTGGTGAGCATGTTCGAGATGCCCAGGAACCGCGCCACCGGGTTGACCTGGATGGTCAGCGCGGACGAGCTGAGCACCACGGTGTGCCCGCGCGCGACGTGCGCCCGCACCAGCTCGCGCATCTCCGGGTAGATCCGCGACTCGATCCGCTGCACGAACAGCCGCTCGCCGATCTCCTCGAGGTCGTCCAGCAGTCGGCCGGCCAGCGCGGCGGCGGCCTTGCCGATGAGGTCCTCGAACTCGATGCGCCCCAGCGTGTGGCTCAGGCCGGCCTGAACCATGCCGAGCAGCTCGCCCACGCCCATGTCGCGGCGCAGCAGCCGCTCCTGGGTGAGGATCACCGCCGTGAAGCCTGCCACCAGCGTCCCGTCGAGGTCGAAGAACGCCCCGATCTTCGGACCCGGTGGGCTGGCCATGATCTCGGCGACCGAACCGGGCAGCCGCATGTCCGCCCCGGTCGTTCCGCGCTCGCCTCCCTGGTCCTTCTCGGTGCTCATGAGCCCGACACCGTCCGCGCCGAGGTCGCCGGTTCGGTGAACGAGGCGGGCACAGCGCGCGGCGCGCCATCACCGGCCAGCGCCAGGATTTCGTCGAAGCCCTCCAGCAGGCATTGGGCGAACAGTGGCTCGTTGCGCACCGCCGCCCTGTCGTAGCGCACGGTGATGGTGCACCACCCGCCGCGCGAGATCAGGACGACCATCATCGCGACTCCCGGCAATGGGCCGATGCCATACTGCCGCAACACTTTTGCACCGGCGATGTAGGTGTCCCCGGGGTAGACCGGGACATTGCTGGCCTGCACGTCGGACCCGATCACCGAACCGGTGATCCCCTCGAGAACGGCGGTCGGCAGGACGCTGAGCAGTGGGGCGACCGAACCGATGATGTTCATCGCGGGCTCGTCGCGGCGCTGCGTCATCTGCGCGCGAATCTTCTTCATCCGCGAAACCGGGTCGACGGTGCCGACGGGCGCGGCCAGGTTGACGCCCGTGAAGCGGTTGCCGCCGGCGGTGTCGGCTTCGGCGCGCAGGTTCACCGGCACCGCCATCGGCAGCGTGCTGATCGGCACGCCGAGCGCCTCGTGGTAGCGCCGCAAGGCGCCGCACAGGCCGGCGAGGTAGGCGTCATTGATCGATCCCCCACCGGCCTTGGCGGCCCGGTGCAGATCGGCGAGCGGGATGTCGATCGCCTCGGTGCGGGTGGCCAGGCTGCGCCGCCGCAGCAGCGGCGACGGCTCGGCGGCCCGGTTGAGCACCCGCATGCCCGAGAGCGCGTAGCCGACGATACCGGACACCGTGGACGTCGGCTCGAGGACCACCCGTCCGGCCGCCGATACCGCCCCCGCAACCGCACTCAGGACGCCGCCGACCACGGCGGTGGGCAGGTGGTTAATGCCTTGCCGCATCAGGTCGTTGGGCGTGAGGTCCTGCGGGATGGGCAGCGGGGGCGTCGGCTTGGCGGGAGGGTTGCGCTCGAGGTCATAGATTTCGGCGAACATCTGCACCCCGCCGACGCCGTCGGTGACCGCGTGGCTGACGTGCAGCAGCGTCGCGGCTTTTCCGCCGGCCAGACCCTCGACCAGGGTGGCCGTCCACAGCGGCCGGGAGATGTCCATCGGCGACTGCAGCATCACCTCGGCGAGGTTGAAGACGTCGCGCAGCGTGCCGGGTTCGGCCACCCGCACCCGCCGGACGTGGAACTCGAGGTTGAAGTCGGGGTCCACCACCCAGCGCGGCGACGCCGTCGGCAGCGTCGGCACGACCACCTTCTGCCGCAGCCGCAACACCCGTCGGGAGGCGTTTTCGAACCGGCCCAGAAACTTGTTCCAGTCCGGCGTGGTGTCCAGGAGCTCGAGCGCCATGATCCCCGACCGGGTCCGGGGATTGGCTTCGCCCCGATGCATCAGATAGTCGACCGGTCCCAGCTGGTCGGACAATTTCACGACCCCATCGGACTCAGTCATGGCTCTCCGACCGACGCGCCAACCCTGTCACCGAAGATCAAGCCTCCTGCCTCGGACCCACCACCAACCCCATCGCCAACACAACGCTAGTCGGGTTGCCGCGCTGGTGAAAGGAGCGGTCGGGGCCCGGGCGCAGGTTACCGGTGGCCCGGCTCAGCTGGCCGACGTGGCCGCCAGCGGGACGAAGTCCAGCAGCGGGCTGACCCGCCGGCCGTAGACGACACCCAGGAAATCCGCGACGGCATCGGCGGCCAGCCGCGAGCGGACCGTCGAGAGGATGTCGAACGCGTGGTGGGCGTTGGCGAGTTCGGCGTGGACCACCGTGGGGGCGCCGGCCGCGCGCAGGGCGGCGCAGAAGGCCCGGGCCTGGCCGCTGGGAACCAATTCGTCCTTCTCGCCGTGCAGCACGAAGAAGGGCGGCGCGTCGCTGTGCACGTAGGAGGCCGGTGACGCCGCGCTGAACCGCTCGGGCTCGTCGGCGTAGCGGGCCTTCATGACGAAATGCTCCAGGAACGGCAGCATCAGCTCGTGCATGTTGTCGAAGTCGGTGAAGTCGTACACCCCGTAGTAGGGCGCGACGGCCTGGACGGTGGTGTCGGAACTTTCGAAGCCGGGCTGGAACGCCGGATCGTTCGGGGTGAGCGCGGCCAGGGAGGCCAGGTGCCCACCCGCCGACCCGCCGGTGATCGCGATGAAGTCGGGATCGCCGCCGTAGTCGGCGATGTTCTGGCGGACCCAGGCGATCGCCCTCTTCACGTCGATGAGGTGCGCGGGAAATGCGGAACGCGGGCTCTTGGAGTAGTTGATCGCGACGCAGATCCAGCCGAGGTCGGCCATGCGGCTCATCAGCGTGTAGGCCTGCACTCGTTTGTCCCCGACGGTCCACGCCCCGCCGGGGACCTGGATCAGCACCGGGGCCCGCCGCCCGGGCGCGAGATCGTGCCGCCGCCAGATGTCGAGCAAGTTGTCGCGTCCACCCGGGCCGTAGGGGATGTCGGACGTCTGCGCCGCGTACCGGCGGTGCGGGCCGGGCCGGTTCAACACGCCGCCGCGCGGGGCGCAGACGGGCTCGATGCCGGCCGGGTGACACACCTGCTCGCGGAAGTCCGGGCCGAGCGATTCCTCGAGCGCGGCGCTGAGGGCCCGATCCGCCCGCTGCGCCGCCCAGGTGGTGCCGACGCGGCCGATGGACGGGTGCGCGACGCGCGACAACGCGTGTCCGGTCACGACGTGCGGGGGAAACTCCGTCGACAGCCAGCCGGCGAGGCAGCCCAGGGCGAACGGCGAGCCCCGCAGCAACAGCGTGCCGAATCGATAGGCGTCCTTCGCGTCGCCCGCCAGGCGCAATGCCTGGCTACCGGCCCACGAGCACCGGGAAGTCACGTGCGTGGTCACGCTCATAGCAACGCCACCCCTCGACGGTTTGCACACGCCTCGTTGCGGTAAACGGCCGATTACCGGCCGATGTTGTACGTGTGTCGAGGGTGCCAACCATAGCCGATACTTTCGGAGCCGGAACGCTTTTCGCGCACGGCGCGGCGGCGAGTCGGGTTACGACACGCCGTTGGAATAGACTGACCTGCACATTGCCTCCGTAGCTCAGGTGGATAGAGCAAGGGCCTTCTAATCCCTAGGTCGCACGTTCGAGTCGTGCCGGGGGCACGTCTGAGGTTGTATGACCTCGGCTGATGCTTGACATTTCGGTTCCGGGTGAGGCTTGACAGTGTTTCGGCTGATCCTTTACAGCGGTTTCGGTTGATCCGTTGCATATGCGCCCACACGGCTTACTCACACAACGATTTGTGAGAATTACTTCGGGTGGGTCGCACCTCGCTCGGCAAGACTCGGGTGCTAGCCCGCTAGTGACGAGGGCAGAGGGGACTCTAGGGGCGGTCCCCACGGCTGGGGCTGTGGTGAAGGTGCCAACATCTGAGGCAGGGGCGACCCTGGCCCCAACATCTCAGGCAATGGCGAGCCCGGCCCCAACATCTCATGCGCTGGCGATCCGGGCGCGAACATCTCAGGCAGTGGCGACCCGGGCCCCAGCAGCGCAGGCAATAACGACCCAGCCTCCCAGGGCGGTGCCGCCAGCCCGGGTTCCCCCGGTAGTGGCGGCGGAGCTGGCGGGTCCGCCTGTGCCACGCCGCCGCCACCACCGAGCGCGGCCGTGCACAGCGCACCAGCGAGGGCGGATCCTGCCAACAGGTGCCTGATACGCATCCGTTTCTCCTATGTCAAGCCGCTGCCGGTTGGCAAGGCTTTGTTCGGATGTTGTGGTCGGTGTGGAGGTGATGGAAGACCACTCTGGCGAGGCGGCGTTTGAGGCAGCGCAGGGCCTCGGTGCTGGAGTCGCCGGCGGCCAGACGGCTGCGGTAGTAGGCCTGTCCGAGGCCGTCGAGACGGATCTGGGTGACCGCGATGCGGTGCAGAGCGGCGTTGAGTTGGCGGTTGCCGGTGCGGGTCATCCGGACGCGGCCGACGGTGTTGCCTGACCACACCGGGATAGGCGCCACGCCTGTGTGCCGGGCGAACGCCGCCTCGCTTTTGAAGCGGGCGACCCCGGCGGTTTCGCCGATGATCTTGGCGGCGGTGAGCTCGCCGCAGCCGGGCATGGCAAGCAACGCCGGAGCGATCGCGCGGACACGCTCGCCGATCCGTTTCGCCAAAACATTGATGGCCTCGGTGAGTCGGGTAATGTCGGCCAACTCCTCGGGGCCAACTCGGCCACCAGACCGGGCTGGGCGGCCAACCAATCACCGAGCGTCCTGCGGTGCTTGGCCAGATCCAGCGACGCCGGTTTCGGCGCCTGGCCAGGATCTAATTCGTGCACTCTCCACAACAACCGGTTGATCGTCGAAGTGCGTTGCCCCACAAGGTCTTCACGCCGATCCACCAGCAGCTTCAACTCCCGCGACACTTCATCGTGGGAAGCCACCGGAAGATCGGGCTCACGCAGGTACGCCCGCGCGACAGCCAACGCGTCAATCGGATCAGACTTGCCCCGCGTACGAGCCGAGGCCCGGGTCTGGGCCATCAACTTCGACGGGACTCGTACCACCTTCTGATCGGCGGACAACAAATCGCGCTCTAATCGCGCCGACAAATGTCGGCAATCCTCAATCGCCCACACCAGCTCGACACCAAACTGGGTGCGAGCCCATCGGATCGCCTGGCGATGACCTACCGTAGTGGCCTCGACGACCTTCTCGCCGATTCTGCGGCCCACCTGATCCACGGCGACAAACGTATGCGTGCGCTTGTGGACATCGGCTCCAACAACAACCATGGTGGTTGCCTCCTTCACTGTGAGGTGACGGTTGGGCCGGTCGGCGGACACATCTCAGTGGGGGCGATGCCACGCTCCTATCAAGTCACGCCGGCCGGTCCTTCACACCTGATGCCGACAAAACGCATGAACGCCAACCCGAAAGCGGCAACGAGCCTACGAGCCAAACACCAGGTGATCAGGATCCAACCACCGCACCAAGCGGCAACCTCACCCTGACACTGAGCAGAGCCTAGCGTCGAACTACGTCAGCAGGAGGGCAAAAGGGTTAGCGCGCCCGACTCCCGGTCAGGGCGCGCCGTTCATCCAGCAGCGCATCCGCATCCTCGATGGACGGCAGCGGCGCGCCCCGCTCCCGAGCGGCACGGCGGAGAGCTGCCACCAATCGCAGCTCGCCATCGATGGTCTCGAGGTCGCGTACGCGGGCCGGTGCGGCCTTTCGTCCGCCCAATGAGAGATCCTCGCGCCTCATTGCATCGGATTACCCCGCCGTTGTCGTCTTAAGCACCGGCCGCAGCCGGGGAGAACCGGGGCGGTCCGCTGCGCCGATGGCCCGTGGATATCGCGCGTTTTCGCGGCCGCCCGCGGTAACCTTCCGGGGTGCGCGCGGAATCTGTAATTGCCGCAGCCGCGGTCGCCGTGGCCGTTGCCGCATGCTTGTGTCCCACCGGTTCGGCTGACCCCACGTCCGACAACCCTCCGTTCCCGATCGGTCAGATGGGCGTGCCCGTGCATGCACAGGCGGCCGACGGCGCCACCGCCGACATCACGGTCAACAGTGCAACGTGGTTGCCGCCGGGGTGCACTTCTCATTTTGCGGCTCCGACGTATGGCTCCGCATGCAACGTGGTGGAACTGACTATCACCGCAACGTCCCACCGGTTCTTCCAGTTCGACGAGAACTACATATTCGCCGGGTACGGCGGCGGCAATCAGCCATGGACCCATCCCGACGATGCGCCCCGACCGGCAACGTTGGCGGTCGACTACCAGAGGCTCGACAAGATGCCCCCGCTGCAATCGGGCGGCCTTCAGGACGGGCAGACCGCGCATGGATTCGTCGGCTTCGCTATGCCGACGGGAGGCGACCTGTACATCACGATGAACGATCCCGCGCAGCCCGCTCCCTACACCGAAGCGGGCTGGATCGTCCACACCTGACGCCGCCACCGCACAGGTGCCCGCACGGTCATCTCTTGCGCCGGGCGGCGCAATTTGAGCGGTGCGCCCGGGTCACGATGTGTCAGCATTGGGACGTGGAAGCGCGCCAATTTCATCGCTGGTTGGGTGCTGCGATGGTGATAGCTTGCGCGACGCTGCTGAGCGCACCGATCCTCATCGCCCCCGCGTCCGCTGCTCCCTGCCCTGATGTCGAGGTGACGTTCGCCCGGGGCACCAACGAGCCAGCCGGCATTGGTGGGGTCGGACAGGCCTTCGTCGATTCGCTGCGGTCGCAGGTTGGCGGCCGGTCGCTCGGGGTGTATGCCGTCAACTACCCGGCGACCGAAGATTGGCCCCCATCTGCATCCGCCGGCGCCGGCGATGCCAACGCTCATGTTCAATCCATGGTCGCGAACTGCCCCAACACCAAGCTGGTGCTCGGTGGATATTCCCAAGGCGCGATGGTCATAGATCTGATCACCATCGCCCGAGCGTCGATTGCGGGCTTTAACGCCGCGACGCTATCGGCAGACGAGGCGGATCACGTTGCCGCCGTGGCCGTCTTCGGGAATATGACGGACCGAATTGTGGGCCCGATAAACGAGGCCAGCCCCTGGTATGGGGCCAAGGCCATTGACTTGTGTGCACCCGGCGACCCGATTTGCTCACCGGGCGGTGGCCTGTCGTTGCCGACGCATGACGAGATGTTCTCGGCGGCACACCTGTCCTATGCGCACTCCGGGATGCCCAGTCAGGCCGCGACTTTCGTGGCGAGCCATCTCTAACCCACGCGCGGCGGGGTTCTCACCGGTACCGAGTCTTGGCCACAACCGTTGTAGCGCAAGCAAAGACGAGCGGGCCGCCACGGGCTAACCGGCGATTCTCGCCAGTTCGTGTGCCACCGCGTCGAATGCGCGCAGCGTGTCCAGCATGTGCGGCTCGTGCGAGTGCGGCTGGGCCGACAGCTTGGCGGCGACCAGCTCGGCGGCGCGGTTGACGTAGATCATCTGACCGCACATGCCCAGGCACAAAACCACGTCGTTGCCCGGATACGGGAACCACATCTGGTTGCGGTACATCCCACCGGGCAGGTCGGTGTCGTGGTCGGGGCTGGCGGCGAACGCCTCGCGCGAGTCCGGGCCGCCGTCGAGCGTGTCGACGATCCACGCCTCGGGCACCACCTGCTCGCCGGTCAGTGAGGCGCCGTCGCGCAAGAACAGTGACCCGAACCGGATCATGTCGGTCAGGCAGGCGCTGATGCCGCCGTCGAAAAACCCGGTGCCGTCGCCATCGACCCCGATGGTGGCGTCGCCCTGGGCGCCGATGCGACTCCACAGCAATTCGGACATCAATTCGGGCATCCGCCGGCCGCCGGCGACCTCGCAGATCCAGCCGAGTACGTCGGTTTCGCACGAGCGATATTCGAATGGCCCGCCGTGAGCCGCCTTCCGCCGCAGCGTCAGCAGGAAGTCACGCAGGGTTGCGGGCGCGTTCGGATCCCTCCTGGGCGCCCAGCCCATCGCCTGGTCGAGGCGGTGTATCTCGGCGGCCGGATCGTCGTAGTCTTCCGAGAAAGCGATGCCCGACCTCATGTCCAGCAGGTGGCGCACCGTCGCGCCGGCGTACCCGCAATTCGACAGGGCGGGAACGTATTTCGTCACCGGCGCGTCGGGTTGGATCGCGCCGGAGCCGTGCAGCGCGCCGACGACGGCCGCCACCATCGACTTGCTCACCGAGAACAGTAGGTGTCGCCTGTCCGCCCTGAGGTGGTCGAGGTACTCCTCGGCCACCAGCGACCCGCGGTGGGCGACGGCCCAGCCGTCGGTAACGGTGGCAGCCATCACCGCCCCGACCGTGGTGGGCGCTCCGTCGGTGGTGGTCAACGCGATCTCGGCCACCGGAGCGGGGACCGCGGGCAGCTCAGCGGCCGGCCCGGTCCCCCGCGAGATCAGCGCCGTCGGCACCATGTCGTCGACGTGCTGGAACGACCACCGCGAATACGGCGGCGACAGCCAGTTGTCCAGTGAGATTCCCGCCGGGACGCTCACGCGCGGGCGACGAGTCGCGAGACGATCGGCGCGGCGGGCGTCAGGGGCGTCGAGGTGAACTTCGCCTTCATACCCTTGACCCAGCGCTGGCATCGCTCGCTCAGCTGATAGTCGTCCGTCTGCAGGTGTGAGCGAGTGACGAGCACGCCGAGTTGGGCGCCCTCGGACCGTAAGTCGCCGGGCGCGGCGACTCGCATGTAAAAGGCCTCGGACCCGTCGAGCAGCGTGGCCCAGTCGTTGGCGGTCCGCGAAAAGGAGACCCGGCCGTCGTCGTCGATGCGCCAGACCCCGGTGCGTGGTGTCGCGGTGAAGATCTCGATATCCGGCGACGTCTCGGTGAGGATCACCTGGCCCCAGACCTCGTCCTCGCCGTAGCCGCGTTCCCAGCGCGAGTTGATCTCGTCGATGTCGAGCTCGTACTCCACGTCCATGTACTCGAGCAGGTGAAAGAGGAACAGCGGCATGTCGGCGTAGGCCTCGGTGGTCAGGTTGGTCATCGGGCTGGCGCCGCTCAGCCGCGGGTTCACCTCGCCGAGGTAGAGCTCGTCGGAGTCGAGGTCATGCAGAAGGTCCACCTCGAAGTAGCCGAGGTAACCCTCGCGGCGCATGACGTCGCCCAGCTTTGTCACCATTTCTCGGGCGGCGCGCGTCTGGGCGGGCGGCAGCACCTCGTGCCAGATGTCATTGCCACACCAGCTGCCCCGGCTCGGCGTCAGCTCCGAATAACCGACGAGACTCGTCATCGCGGGGCCGACGACGGTGCCGTGGCGGGTCACGGCACCCTCGAGGCACACCTCGACGTTGCGGATCCGCTTCATAACCTTGAGGTCCTGCCCGACCAGGTCACCGGCGTGCTGGTCCCAGTCGCGCTGACCGTGGACAAAGAACGTCCCGCTGCCGGCGTTGCCATAAGCGATCGAGATGACGAGATCGTCCCCCAATCCGGCGCCTTGTGCGAGCGCCAGCAATTCGTCGTAGGAACCGGCCCGCCCGATCGTGTTGGGCACACTGGGCACCCCCGCCTCGTCGGCCAGGCGCGTCATGACGATCTTGGAGCCCAGGCGCTCGCGCAGCTCGATCGGCGGGTGCATGACCTCGAGACCTGCCGACCGCGCGAGGGCCTGAATTTCGGCGTTCATCATCACAAAGCAGCACTTGCCACCGGGACCTTTACCCGCGATGAACTCGAGCGTCTCGGGATCGGACAGCAGGTGGCTGCACACCTCGTCCATGGAGTCAAAATCACGGCGGTCGCGTCGCCGGGGCACGAAAACGCGCGAGTGTGTGCCCTCGAAAGAGTCGAAGTAGGTCAGGTAGAAGAAGTTTCGTATCCAGCGGTCAACACCTAGCAGGTTGAACGGGGTCGGCGAGATGAAGTACAGCGGCACCTTGTTGGTGTGGAAGAACGCGCGTACGTCCGAGAGGCCGTTCAATACCCGACCCGGCTCAGGCCCACCCATGTTCATGCAACCCGCGCCGGGGACAGGGGCGCTGCACTCAGCGCGTCGGCAATGCAATCACATACGTTCATCCCACAAGTGTGGACCCGGATGGCCTGCGGCACTGCCTTAACCGAGTTCCTTCATGAACTCTTTCGCCAAAGGTCCGGCGGAGGCCGGGTTCTGACCCGTGAAGAGATTGCGGTCTTTCACCGTGTAGGGCTTCCAGATTTCGCCGCGGGAGAAGTCGACGCCCATCTTCACCAGTTCGTCCTCGGCGGTCCACCGGGCCTTCTCACGCAGCCCCACGGCATCCTCTTCGTCGTTGGTGTAGGCCGTGACTTTGTAGCCGGCGAACGGCGAAACCCCGTTTCGCCGGGTGGCCATCATGGCGACCGGCGCGTGACAGACGATGGCCAGTGGCTTGCCGGAGGCGAGCGCCGCGGTGAGCAGCCGGCCGGAGTCGGCGTCCTGCCACAGGTCCTCCATCGGGCCGTGCCCGCCCGGGTAGTAGACGGCGTCATAGTCCTCGAGGCGGGCGTCGGCCAATTCGATCGGGCGGCGCAATTCCTCTGCGGATCGCAGGATGTCCTCTAGTTCCCGCGCGATCTCTTCGCTGCCGGCCATCGACGGACGCAGACTCATCACATCGACATGCGGGACAACCCCTTTCGGGGTGGCGACGACGACCTGGTGACCGGCCTTGGTGAGCTCGCGGTACGGCGCCGCGAACTCCTCGGCCCAATAGCCAGTCGGATGCCTCGTGCCGTCCTTGAGTGTCCAATAACTTGCGCCGGTCACTACGAACAGAACCTTTGCCATCGCCCAAGCTTCACCCATCGTGTCTGGGCGTGCAATAGCCCGGCTTCGCCTTCGCTCCGGAGCGTCGTAGACACGCGGTGTGAATGGTTCTTAACACGCGCTGTTGTCCCCAACGCTTGCCTATTAGACCGTTGGGGAACCACAATTGGCGTGTCGTGCGAGCAGATGACGCTAGCAGGGGGATTATGACTTAGGGCGTCTCTATTCGAGGGGTGGTCGATGATGACGTCGGACGACTGGCAACCGGTGGTGCGAGTTGGGGAACCAAAGTTCGTAGCCGGCCTTGGGAACAGGATCAAAGTTGAGGTCAAGACACGGGGGTGGCTAAGCCGAGACTGGCGCGGCTACTTCGGTTCGCAGGTATCGCAGCAACGCCTCGATGCCCGGTACTCCTCCTATCCGTGTTGGGATGAGGTCCAGCGCATCGAAGGCACCTGCGCCCTCGATGAAGCCGAGCGTTACATCGAAATGCTCGACGCCGCAATCCATTACGCGAACACGAGGGTGCGCCACGACGCGTTGCCGGCCACCGTGCTCCAGGAAACGCAGCGCGACCAACGGGCGTGCGCGGTCCGACGGCGTCAAGCGGCGCTCGACCAGCTCGCCAAGAAGTTGGCACGACCCGAATTCGGGTGCGAGCAAAATCGCGGAGATCGCGACGTAACGCATGATGATCCCGCCGCCCTCGAGTTTGACCGCAGCGCCCGTTGACTCGCTGAATTCTGGGCCTGTAATTAGCGGTCGTGCCGGCGCACGCTTACTCCGGATGAATGCCTGAGCGCTCTCATGGGCGTCGGCTCGAGCGCCTAAACGCTCACGCATTCGCAGGTACCCAACCATTGTTTGGGAAATGCGTTAGTCGTCGGCAAGAGCGGCTGTTGCCGACTGGGCGAAACTCGCGCGCACACGCGCAGTACCCTTACCCTGCCCCGGAATCACAGCTGACGGCACACAAATGGTGCGTCACCCGGACCCGTCACACTCCAAGCCACGGAGGTACCCGATGGCCCAGTCAGATCTCGTCTTGTTCACCGTCGACAAGCGCGTCGCGCTGATCACCGTCAACGACCCCAACCGGCGCAACGCGGTCACCGCCGAGACGTCGGCGCTTCTGCGCGCCGCCGTCGAGCGGGCCGAGGCCGATCCCGACGTCCACGCCGTGGTGATCACCGGTGCCGGCAAGGCCTTTTGCGCCGGCGCGGATCTGAGCGCACTCGGCGCCGCGGGCGGCGACAAAGCCGAGACGGGTCTGCAACAGCTCTACGACGGCTTCATGGCCGTCGGCAGCTGCCGGCTGCCCACCATCGCCGCGGTCAACGGCGCGGCGGTCGGCGCGGGTCTGAATCTCGCGCTGGCGGCCGACGTGCGCATCGCCGGGCCGGCGGCGTTGTTCGACGCCCGATTCCAGAAGCTCGGGCTACACCCCGGCGGCGGTGCGACGTGGATGCTGCAGCGCGCGGTCGGACCCCAGGTCGCCCGCGCGGCGCTGCTCTTCGGCATGCGTTTCGACGCCGACGCCGCCGTGCACCACGGGCTGGCGCTCTGCACCGCCGACGACCCGGTCGCCGCGGCGCTGGAGCTGGCGGCCGGACCCGCGGCCGCCCCGCGCGAGGTCGTGCTGGCGACGAAGGCGACCATGCGCGCCACCGCCAGCCCGGGATCGCTGGATCACGAACAACACGTGTTCGCCATGCGCACGGAGCTCGGCCCGCAGGCCTACTCCATCCAGTCGCCGGAGTTTGCTCAGCGATTGGCCGCGGCGCAGCGCCGCTAGTGCCATCATGGCTTAGCAGGTTGGGATCGGTAGCAGAGCGAACGCTGTGTGCTTGCTGCGACGACGCCAACCGACCTGGCGCATGGACAAAGGACACATAGCGTGAACACCACCCTCACCCGCATCGCCGCCGGGGCTCTGCTCTCCGGCGGACTCGCCACGTCCGGATTCGCATTGGCTGCCGGCACCGCCCACGCCCAGCCAAACCCAGCGCCGCAGGTCTACTGGTGCCCCAATCAACCGTGGAACCCGGCATGGGGCGAGAACAAGTACTGGAATCAGTGCTGGGACACCGATAACCCGCCGAACCACCCACCCCCGCCTCCTTCGCGCGCGCCGAATTTCAACTGCGGCCTGTTCTGGTGCCCCGTACCGCCGCACCCCTGAGCTCTCAGAGGTCGAGCAGCGCGGTCGCGGGTGACTCGATCAAATCCCTCAGCTCGGTGACGAACCCGGCCGCCTGGGCGCCGTCGGCGACGCGGTGATCGAACACGCAGGTGATGGTCATCGTCGGGCGCACCACGACCTGATCACCGACCGCCATCGGGCGCGGTTTGATGGCACCCATTCCCAGGATGGCCGCTTCGGGATGGTTGATCACCGGCTCGCCGTCGTCGGCGCCCAGCGCCCCGAAGTTCGACACGGTGAAGGTGGAGCCGCGCAACTCCGCCGGCGTGAGCGTGCCGTCCCGCGCGCCGGTGATCAATTCCGCGGCGCGGCTTGCTAACTCGCGGGTCGTCTTGTCGTGCGCGTCGGTGATCACCGGGACCAGCAGCCCGCGTGGGGTGGCCACTCCGAATCCGAGGTGCACCCGATGCTCGACGCGAACCCGCGGGCCCTCGGGCGAGTCAATCCATGTCGAGTTCAGAATCTCGTTGTGGCGCAGCGCAATGACCAGTAGCCGCATCGTCAGGACGAACGGCGTCATCTTCTGATCCGCCGACGCACGGTCCGACAGCCGCATCAGTTCGGTGCAGTCGACGGTGACGCCGACTTTCGCGGCCGGGATCTCCCGGTGTGACAACGTCATCTTCTCTGCCATTCGGGCCTGCACGCCACGGACCGGTCGGACGTCGACGCCGTTGTGGTCGGCGGCCGCCAGCACGTCGGCACGGGTGATGATGCTGTCTGGGTCGCGTTGCAGCGAGCGCAGGTCGACCCTCAGCTCCTTGGCCAATTTGCGCACCGGAGGGGCGGCGAGCGGCCGGCCGGTGCGCCGGCTGGCGTCGATGCCGGCGTCCGCGCCGTAGCCGACGAGTGTGGGAACCTCCTCAGCGGTCGCGGGTGCGTCGCCGTTGACCGGTGCGGTGTCGATGCGGACCAGCACCGCGCCCACGGCGAGCACATCGCCTTCGCCGCCGTGCGTTTCGACGATCCGCCCCGCGTAGGGGCTGGGCAGCTCCACCTCCGCCTTGGCGGTCTCCACCGAGCACAACACCTGGTTCAGCTCGACGTCGTCCCCGGCTGCGACGTTCCAGTGCGTCACGGTCACTTCCTGCAATCCCTCACCGAGATCGGGAACCCGGAAGGACTTCACCCGCTGGTGGGCGCTCATGGCTGCCCCAGGGCGCGCTCGACGCAGTCCAGCAGCCGGTCAGGGCCCGGCAGCCACCACCGTTCCAGCCGCGCCGGCGGATACGGGGTGTCGAAGCCGCAGGCGCGCAACACCGGCGCCTCCAACTCGTAGAACATCTCCTCTTGGATCCGTGCCGCCAACCCGGCGCCGTATCCCAGGCTGCGCGGCCCTTCGTGCATCACCACGCAGCGGCCGGTCCGATGAATGGACGCCGCCAAAGTATCGAAGTCCAACGGGACCAGGGACCGCAGGTCGATGACCTCCAGGCTCCAACCACGTTGCCGCTGGGCCTCTTCCGCGGCGCCGACCGCGGTGCCGACCAGGCTGCCGTAGGTCACGACCGTCACGTCGGAGCCGGGCCGGCGCACCATCGCCCGCCCGATCGGCGGCTCGGGTCGCTCGGTGTCGACCGTTCCGCGGACCTGATAGCGGCGCTTCGGCTCGAGGTACATCACCGGGTCCGGGCAGGCGATCGCGTGGCGAAGCAGCCAGTACGCGTCGGCCGGGCTGGACGGAACCACCACCTTCAGTCCTGCGGTATGCGCCCAATACGACTCGGTCGAATCCGAATGATGCTCGGCCGCGCCGATCCCGCCGAAGGACGGGATGCGCACGGTCACCGGCATGTTGACCTCGCCGCGGGTCCGGGTGCGGTACTTCGCCAGGTGGCTGACCACCTGATCGAAAGCGGGATAGGAGAACCCGTCGAATTGAATCTCCGGCACCGGCACGAATCCGCGTAACGCCAGTCCCACCGCGATACCGATGATGGCGGATTCGGCCAGCGGGGTATCGAAACAGCGTTTCTCGCCGAATGTTTCGGCCAGCCCCTCGGTGACCCGGAACACCCCGCCCTCGACCGAGACGTCCTCGCCGAACACCAGTACCCGGTCGTCGGCGGCCATCGCATCATGCAGGCTTCGGTTGAGCGCCTGCACCATGGTCAGGGACTGCGTACCGAGACCGGTGTTTTCCGTTGCCGCGGGCAGTGTTTCGGCGGGGCCGGCCGGACGATCGGCGAGCTGAGTCATTCACGCCTCCTCGTCGATGCGGTCGAGCTCGGCCCGCAACTGGTCGCGCTGCGCCTGCAAACCCGGCGTCATCTCGGCGTACACCGTGGTGAACACCTCGTCGATGTCGAAATCGGGTGCGCCGAAAACCGCGTCGCGCAACTCGGCGCGCATCCGCTTCGAGCGGGCAGCGACGCGGTCCTCCAAGCGGTTCGACCACAGGCCCTGCCCCTGCAGGTAGGTGCGGTAGCGCGGGATCGGGTCGAGCGCCGCCCAGCGGTCCACCTCCTCCTGGGTCCGGTAGCGGCTGGGATCGTCGGAGGTCGTGTGCGGGCCCAGCCGGTAGGTGATCGCCTCGATCAGCGTCGGTCCACCGCCGGCCCTGGCGCGCGCGGCGGCCTCGGCCATCACCGCGTAGCAGGCCAGCACGTCGTTGCCGTCCACCCGGATCCCCGGCATGCCGTAGCCGATTGCCTTGTGCGCGATGGACGGTGCCTTGGTCTGTTTGTGGACCGGCACCGAGATCGCCCACTGGTTGTTCTGCACGAAGAACACGCACGGCGTGGCGAACACGGCCGCGAAGTTCAGCGCCTCGTGCACGTCCCCCACGCTGGTGGCGCCGTCGCCGAGGAAGGCCACCGTCACCGAATCCTCGCCGAGCCGTTGGGCGGCCATCGCCGCCCCGACGGCGTGCAGGGTCTGGGTGCCGATCGGAATCGAGGTGGGCGCGCAGCATTTCTTGGTGAATTCCAGTCCGCCATGCCAGGTTCCGCGCCACACGGCGCCGACGTGGCCGGGCGGGATGCCGCGCACCAGATACGCACCGAGCTCGCGGTATTGCGGAAACAGCCAGTCGGTCTTGCGCAGGCACGCCGTCGCGCCCACCTGGGCGGCCTCCTGCCCACGGCAGGAGGCGAACAACGCCAGCTCGCCCTGGCGCTTGAGGTTGACGAACTCGGTGTCCAGCTCTCGGGTGACCACCATCATCTCGTAGAGCCAGCACAGTGTCTCAGCCGGAAGGTCGCGGCCGTAACGGAGTTCGGTGGTCGGTGCGCCATCGGCGGCGACGAGTTGCACAGGCTCGAGGTCGACGGTCATCGGCAGTTGGGGCACCATCGCCATACCGTCTCCCTACTTCGGTGCCGCAGGGGTCACAGCAAGCGCTCAACCGGGACCCACCGCGAGCCGAAGTCGATCGCCAGCTACACGAAAGACTCCGCTCGCCGCGACACTGGCGTATCCACCATTATGCGCTCGAAAGAGAAGAGACAGCGCTGATCGCGAACGTGTCGCGCCCGCCGACCAGGCGGCCCGGGCGGGTTTGCAAGCTCACCCGGCGTCGGACTGCCCCGCCCTGCGCACCAGCATCTCGGCGTGCTTGAGCACCGGCGAGTCCACCATCTGTCCCTCGAACGCGAACACGCCGCGCTCGGACCGCGCGGCCGCCAATACCCTTCGCGCCCAGTCGACTTTCTCCTCGCTGGGGCGATAGGCGTCACGCACCACCGGGATCTGGCTCGGGTGGATGCAGACCGTCGCGTGAAATCCCACCGCCACGGCGTCGTAGGCTTCGGCCCGCAAGCCGTCGATGTCGCGGATGTCCAAATGCACGGCGTCCAGCGCGATCCGGCCGAAGGCGGACGCCGCCAGCAGGACCGTCGACCGTACGTGGCGGGCGACGTCGCGATAGGTGCCGTCGGCCAGCCGGCTGGAGCTGCCACCCAACGTGGCGACCAGGTCTTCGGCGCCCCACATCATCGCGACGGTCCCCTCGGCCGCGGCGATCTCGGGGGTGAACACCGCCCCGCGCGGCGTCTCGATCAGTGCGATGACGTCGCGCGGCGCCAGGGCGGACACCTGCGCGGCCGACTCGGTCTTGGAGAGCATCACGGTCGTGTAGGGGGTCTCGGCGAGGGCGTCCAGGTCGCGGGCGTGCTCCTCGGTGCCGGCCGCGTTGACGCGCACCACGGTGCGCCCGGGGTCCAGCGGGGCCTCCCGCAGCGCTTTACGGGCGGCGGGCTTGTCGGATTCGGCCACCCCGTCCTCGAGGTCGAGGATCACCACGTCGGCCGCGGCGGCGGCCTTCGCGAAGCGCTCGGGACGGTCGGCCGGACAGAACAGCCAACCCGGGCCGGCGGCTCGCAGGTTCACTTGGCCTCCTCGCTCGGGCGCTTCTGGACCAGGGTTGTGCGCACCGCGCGCGCGACGACGTCGCCGTGCTGGTTGCGCCCGGTGTGCTCGAGGGTGACGATCCCTTCCCCGGGCCGGCTCTTCGACTCGCGCTTGCCGGTGCACACCGTCTCCGCGTACAGGGTGTCGCCGTGAAAGACCGGCTTGGGGAACGACACCTCGAAGAAGCCCAGGTTGGCCACGATGGTGCCCAGCGTCAGCTGCGAGACGGACAGCCCAACCAGCGTGGACAGCGTGAACATCGAGTTGACCAACCGCTCGCCCCGAAAGCCCGGCTGCTCGGCGGCCCACGCCGCGTCCAGGTGCAACGACTGGGTGTTCATCGTCAGCGTGGTGAACAAGACGTTGTCGGCCTCGGTGATGGTTCGGCCCGGCCGGTGCAGGTACGTCGTGCCGATCTCGAACTCCTCGAACCACAGGCCCCGCTGGATGACTGACTTGCCTTCGGTCATGACAGCCCCAGCGACCGCGCGATGAGCATCAACTGAACCTCGGTGGTCCCCTCGCCGATCTCGAGGATCTTGCTGTCGCGGTAGTGACGCGCCACCGGGTACTCGTTCATGAACCCGTACCCGCCGTGGATCTGGGTGGCGTCGCGGGCGTTGTCCATGGCCGCTTCGGACGAGATCATCTTCGCGATGGCCGCCTCTTTCTTGAAGGGCTTGCCGGCCAACATCTTTGCCGCCGCGTCGTAATACGCCGTGCGGGCGACGTGGGCGCGCGCTTCCATCCGCGCGATCTTGAAGCTGATCGCCTGGTAGGAGCCGATCGGCTGGCCGAACGACTGGCGCTCCTTGGCGTACTTGACGCTCTCGTCGACGCAGCCCTGGGCGGCACCGGTCGCCAGGGCGGCGATCGCGATGCGGCCCTCGTCCAGGATGGACAGGAAGTTCGCGTAACCGGTGCCGCGGGGGCCCAGCAGGTTCTCTTCCGGGACGCGGGCGTCGGCGAAGCTCAACGGGTGGGTGTCCGAGGCGTTCCAGCCGACCTTGCTGTAGACGGGCTCGACGGTGAATCCCGGTGTGCCGTTAGGCACGATGATCGTCGAGATCTCTTTTTTGCCGTCACCGATCGTTCCCGTGACCGCGGTGACGGTGACCAGTTTGGTGATGTCGGTGCCGGAGTTGGTGATGAATTGCTTGCTGCCGTTGATCACCCACTCGCCGTTGTCGAGTCGGGCCGTGGTGCGGGTGGCACCCGCGTCCGAGCCGGCGCCCGGCTCGGTGAGCCCGAAGCCGGCCAGCGCCCGGCCGGCCGTCAGGTCCGGCAGCCACTTGGCTTTCTGCTCCTCGGAACCGAACCGGTAGATCGGCATCGCGCCGAGGCCGACGCCGGCCTCCAGCGTGATGGCCACCGACTGGTCGACCTTGCCGAGTTCCTCGAGCGCCAGTGACAGCGCGAAGTAGTCGCCGCCCATCCCGCCGTACTCCTCGGGGAACGGCAGGCCGAACAACCCCATCTCGCCCATCTTGGCGACGACTTCGTACGGGAAGCTGTGCTCCTCATCGTGTTTCGCCGCGACGGGCGCGACAATCGTGCGCGCGAACTCGGCCACCGTGTCGCGAAGATCCTGGTATTCCTTGGGCAGCGTTCCCGCGGTAATCGATGTCGTCATGTCTCGTCCTTACTCGAATCGACTGGCGTGTCGGGCTCTTCGGGCACCAGCCGGGCCAGCACCTGGTCGACGGTGACCTGATCGCCAACCGACACCAATAGCTCCACCCGTCCCGCGACCGGCGCGGAGAGCGAGTGTTCCATCTTCATCGCCTCCACGACCACCACCACGTCGCCCTCGGATACCTCAGCGCCGGAGGCGGCCTGGACCGCGATCACGCTGCCGGGCATGGGGCTGAGGATCTCGGCCTGCTGCGCGCCGCCGGCGCGGTGGATCTTGTGTTCCTCGGCTTCGCGCAGGTGCCAGGCGCCCCGCTCGTCGGCGATCCACAGGTGCCGGTCGGCCTCCGCCCACCGGTATTCGCGGCGCACGTCGTCCAGCGTGACGTCCATGCGGGCGCCGTCGACGTGCACGCTGGCCGAACGGATCTCCCCCGCACCCACCTGTACCCGCGCGCCGGCGGGGGTTCCCCACACCGACACGGTGTCGCTGCCCAGCGGGGTCTGCATCTCGGTGCGCACGGGCGCCGGCGCACCCCCGACCCGCCATCCGGTCGGCACGGCCCACAGGTCGCCCGCGGCCCGACGGTCCAGGGCCCACTGGCGATAGAGGCCGCCGGCCGCGAGCACGTCGTCGGGCGCCGGTAACGGCGCGAAGTCCGCCACCCGCTCGTCCAGTAGCGCCGTGTCCAGGTCGCCGGCGCGCACACGCTCGTCGGCCAGCAGGAACCGGAGGAATTCGACGTTGGTCTGCACCCCCAGGATCGCGGTCCGCGCCAGCGCCGCATCGAGTTTCGCCAGCGCCTCGTCGCGATCCTCCCCGTGGGCGATCACCTTGCTGAGCATCGGGTCGTAATCGCTGCCGACCAGCGTGCCCGCCAGCAGCGACGAGTCGACACGGACCCCGGCGCCGGAGGGTTCGGCGACCTGCAGCACCCGGCCGCCGGTGGGCAGGAAGCCCCGCGCGGGATCCTCGGCGTAGACCCGGGCCTCGATCGCGTGCCCGCGCAGTGTGATGTCGTCCTGCGCGAACCCCAGCTTCTCTCCGGCGGCCACCCGGAGCTGCCACTCGACCAGGTCCAGACCGGTAATCGCCTCGGTGACCGGGTGTTCCACCTGCAGCCGGGTGTTCATCTCCATGAAGAAGAACTCGTCGGGCCGGTCGGCGGAGACGATGAATTCGACCGTGCCCGCGCCGACGTAGTCGACGCTGCGGGCGGTGTTACAGGCCGCCGCCCCGATGCGGGCGCGGGTCTGCGGGTCGAGCAGCGGCGAGGGCGCCTCCTCGATCACCTTCTGGTGGCGCCGCTGCAGGCTGCATTCGCGCTCGCCGAGGTGCACCACGTTGCCGTGGGTGTCGGCGAGTACCTGCACTTCGATGTGCCTGGGCCGCAGGACGAATCGCTCGATGAACAGGGTGTCGTCGCCGAACGACGAGGCGGCCTCGCGCCGGGCGCCCAGCAGGGCGTCGCGCAGCCGGCCCGGGTCGTCCACCAGGCGCATGCCCTTGCCGCCGCCACCCGCCGACGGCTTGATGAGTACCGGGTATCCGACCTCCTCGGCGGCCGCGACCAGCTCGTCGTCGCTCAGTCCCGGCTTGGCCACCCCCGGCACCACCGGGACGTCGAAGGCGGCCACCGCGTTCTTGGCGGTGATCTTGTCGCCCATCACCTGGATCGCTGGAGCCGGCGGGCCGAGGAACACCACCCCGGCGCGCTCGCAGGCCGCCGCGAATTCGGCGTTCTCGGAAAGAAATCCGTAGCCGGGGTGGATCGCCTGCGCCCCGGTCCGCGCCGCGGCATTGAGCACCCTGCCGATATCGAGGTAGCTCTCGCGGGCCGCGGCGGGCCCGAGGCGCACGGCCGTGTCGGCCTCCTGGACATGGCGGGCGTTGGCGTCGGGATCGCTGTAGACCGCGACCGAGCGGATACCCAGCCGGCGCAGCGTCCGCATCACCCGCACCGCGATCTCGCCGCGGTTGGCCACCAAGACGGTTTCGAACATCGCCATCACATCCGGAAGACGCCGTAGGAGACCGGCTCCAAGGGGGCGTGGGCACATACCGAAAGGGCCAACCCGACAACCGTTCTGGTGTCGGCCGGATCGATGATGCCGTCGTCCCATAGGCGCGCGGTCGAATAGTACGGGTTGCCCTGGTCCTCGTATTGCTCGCGGATCGGCGCCTTGAAGGCCTCTTCTTCCTCGGGTGACCAGGGTTTGCCCGACGCGGTGAGCTGCTCACCACGCACCGTGGCCAGGACCGAGGCGGCCTGCTCGCCGCCCATGACCGAGATGCGGGCATTGGGCCACATCCACAGAAAGCGCGGCGAGTACGCCCGTCCGCACATCGAATAGTTGCCCGCGCCATAGGATCCGCCGATCACGACGGTCAGCTTGGGCACCCGCGCGCAGGCCACGGCGGTCACCATCTTGGCGCCGTGCTTGGCGATGCCGCCGGCCTCGTAGTCGCGTCCGACCATGAACCCGGCGATGTTCTGCAGGAACAACAGCGGGATCCTGCGTTTGTCGCAGAGCTCGATGAAATGCGCCCCTTTGAGGGCGGATTCGCTGAACAGGACGCCGTTGTTGGCGACGATCCCGACCGGGT
Source organism: Mycobacterium paraseoulense (assembly GCF_010731655.1). Lineage (NCBI taxonomy): Bacteria > Bacillati > Actinomycetota > Actinomycetes > Mycobacteriales > Mycobacteriaceae > Mycobacterium > Mycobacterium paraseoulense. The sequence goes on from NZ_AP022619.1 coordinate 2,384,148, forward strand.
GGCCGTGGATGCGGGCGAAGGCGGTCACCAGCGTCTTGCCGTAATTGGTTTTGAACTCGCTGAATTCGCCGCCGTCGACGAGCCGCACGATCACCTCGTGTACGTCGTAGGGCACCCGGGGGTCCGGCGGCACCACGTCGTAGAGCTCGGTCTGCGGGTGTTTGGGCTCGAGGACGGGCCGGACATCCCACTGGCTGGGCTCGCGCGGGCCGAAGGTGGCCGCGATGTCGCGCACGATGCGTAGCGCGTGCTCGTCGTCGTCGGCGAGGTGGTCGGTGACACCGGAGACCCGCGAGTGCAGGTCGCCGCCGCCGAGGTCCTCGGCCGAGACGATCTCGCCGGTGGCCGCCTTCACCAGGGGCGGACCCCCGAGAAAGATCGTGCCCTGCTCGCGGACGATGACGGCCTCGTCGCTCATCGCCGGCACATAGGCGCCGCCCGCCGTGCACGAACCGAGCACGGCGGCCACCTGCGGGATCTCCTGAGCACTCATGGTCGCCTGGTTGTAGAAGATCCGGCCGAAATGCTCACGGTCGGGAAACACCTCGTCCTGACGCGGCAGGAAGGCGCCGCCGGAGTCCACAAGGTAGATGCAGGGCAGGCGGTTCTGCAGCGCGACCTCCTGTGCGCGCAGGTGCTTCTTGACCGTCATCGGGTAGTAGGTGCCGCCCTTGACGGTGGCGTCGTTGGCGACGATCACGCACTCGCGCCCGACCACCCGGCCGATCCCGGTGATGATCCCGGCCCCCGGGGACTCGTCGTCGTACATGCCGTTGGCGGCCAGCGGGGCCAGCTCCAAGAACGGGCTGCCCGGGTCGAGCAGTCGATCCACCCGCTCGCGCGGCAGCAGCTTGCCGCGGCTGACGTGGCGTTCGCGCGCGCGCTCGTTGCCGCCCAGCGCCGCAGCCGCCAGCTTGGCGTTCAACTCGGCGACCAGCCGGCGGTGTTCGTCGGCGAAGGATGGCGCGGTCATCACAGCTGAACTCACGAATGCCTCCCGGTTGTCGCCAGCACAAGCGGCGGTTCGGTCTTGTCGAGCACCTCGTCGGCCGAGACGCCCGGGGCGGTCTCGACCAAGTGCAAACCGTCGTCGCATACATCGATGACGGCCAGGTCGGTGATGATGCGGTCCACGCAGCCCGCGCCGGTCAACGGGAGACTGCACCGCGCAACGATTTTCGGGCTGCCGTCACGCGCGGTGTGCTCCATCATCGCGATCACCTTGCGGGCGCCGTGGACCAGGTCCATCGCACCGCCCATGCCCTTGACCATCTTTCCGGGAATCACCCAGTTGGCCAGGTCACCGGTCGCCGAGACCTGCATCGCGCCAAGCACGGCCACGTCGAGGTGTCCGCCGCGAATGATCCCGAACGAGGTCGATGAACCGAAGAAGGCCGCACCCGGGAGCGTGGTGACCGTCTCCTTGCCCGCGTTGATCAGGTCCGCGTCGACGTCCCCGGGGCGCGGATACGGTCCCACGCCCAAGATGCCGTTCTCCGAATGCACGACGACGGTGACTCCGGCTGGGATGTGGTTGGGCACGAGCGTCGGCATGCCGATGCCGAGGTTGACGTATTGACCGTCCTCGAACTCGGCAGCCACCCGCGCGGCCAAACCCTCTCTACTCCAAGGCATCAGGCCCCACTTCTCATCGCTTCGTCCCCCGCAAGCGGGAGTTGCCCCCACTGCATCGTTGTCCCGCAAGGCATTACCGCACCGTCATCTTCTCGATCGGCTTGACGGGCTCGGGCACGTGGACCACCCGCTGCACGAAGACACCCGGGGTGTGCACCGCTGCGGGGTCGACCTCTCCCGGCTCGACGAGGTGTTCCACCTCGGCGATCGTGATCTTGCCGGCCTGCGCGCAGTCCGGGTTGAAGTTGGCGGCCGCCCGGCGGTAGACGAGGTTGCCATGCCGGTCGCCCTTCCAGGCGTGCACCAGGGCGAAATCCGTTCGGATCGCGCGTTCGAGAACGTAGGTGACGCCGTCGAACTCGCGGGTCTCCTTGGGCGGCGACAAGACCGCCACCGCGCCCGACGCGTCGTAGCGCCACGGCAGCCCACCGTCGGCGACGGCGGTCCCCACCCCCGCCGCGGTGTAGAAGGCCGGGATTCCCATTCCGCCGGCGCGCAGCCGCTCGGCCAGCGTGCCCTGCGGGGTGAGCTCCACTTCGAGCTCGCCGCCCAGGAACTGGCGGGCGAACTCCCTGTTGTCTCCGACATAGGAGGCGACGGCCCGGCGAATTCGCTTGTGCTCCAAGAGGTGGACCAACCCGACACCGTTTCCGCCGCAGTTGTTGGATACCGTCTCCAGGTCACGCACCCCGGTGGCCACCAGCGCGACGATCAACGCCTCGGGGATGCCACAGAACCCGAAGCCTCCGACCGCCAGGGACGACCCGTCGGTTATGTCGGCAACCGCTTCGGCGGCCGTCGCCACCACCTTGTCCATCGCCGCAGCAGCCTCCTTGCCGTCGGGCGGTGTTTTGAGTTAATGCTCATTAACTCGCCGCTGAGAATACCATCGCCCGTCCCACCGGTCCAGGGACGAGGCCGCCGCGCCGCGGCGGCCGGTTACAGCAGGTTAATCGTGAATAACTCGTGTTAAGTTAGTGACGATTAACCAACTGGACGGGGGTTTGTCATGACAACGCTCACCGCCGACGGCCAGCCCGGCCCCGCGGATGCCCCGAAACGTCGCAGCCAGTTGAAATCCGATCGGCGGCTGCAGCTGCTGTCGGCCGCCGAGCGGCTGTTCGCCGAGCGCGGCTTCCTGGCCGTCCGGCTGGAAGACATCGGCGCCGCGGCCGGCGTCAGCGGACCCGCGATTTACCGCCACTTCCCCAACAAGGAGTCGCTGCTGGTCGAATTGCTGGTGGGCATCAGCGCGCGGCTGCTCGCCGGCGCCCGCGACGTGCGGGCCCGCCACGCCGACGCGGCCGCGGCCCTGGATGGATTGATCGACTTTCATCTCGACTTCGCGCTGGGCGAACCGGACCTGATCCGCATCCAGGACCGCGACCTCGCGCACCTCCCCGAGTCCGCCGAAAAGCAGGTCCGCAAAGCGCAACGCCAATACGTCGAGGTGTGGGTCGGCGTGCTGCGGGAGCTGAACCCCCACCTGGCCGAGGCCGATGCCCGGCTGACCGCCCATGCGGTGTTCGGGCTGCTGAACTCGACGCCGCACAGCATGAAATCCCCCGACACCTCGCGCAGCAAGCCCGCTCGCGCCGCGCGGTCCCGCGCCGTCATGCGGGCAATGACGGTCGCCGCGCTCACGGCCGGCAACGAGTGCCCCTGAGTCCCCGCTGTGAGGTGATTCGCCGTTCGGCCGCCCGGCGCAGGTACTCTGCAATCCATGAGGTGGACATGAACGATTCACGTCCCACCGACCGGTTCAGTACCTCCGCGCCAGGATCGGCCCCGGGGGGTCCGTGGTACCCGCCACCCGCCGACCCGGCATACGCCGATCAGGCGCCCTACGTGCCCTCCTATGGCGGGCAGGCTCCGCCCTGGGCACCCACCATGAACGACACCAACACGACCAGACAGCTGCCGGCGTACTGGCAGCACGAGCTGCCGACGTCGGGCCAGCTACCGCAGGGCTCGGCTCCCCCGCCACCCGGAGGCCCCAAACCACCCCCGCGATGGCTATGGATCCTCGCCGGCGCGGCCGTGCTCCTGGTGGTAGCCCTGGTCATCGCCCTGGTGCTGGTGAACGACGCCATCAAGACTCAGACCGCCGTCCCACCGTTGCCCGCCATGCCGGAGACCACTCCGACCATGCCGAGCCCCTCGACCCGCACTTCCCAGCCGCGCATCCCGGCCCCGGTGCCGCCGACCGGCGGCTCGCCGACGCCCACGGAGTCGCCCGGCCCGGCGGCGATGCAGGACATCGTCTACAGCGTGGCCGGCGACGGCCGCGCAATCAGCATCATGTACATCGACACCGGCGGCCTCATCCAAACCGAATTCAACGTCGCGCTGCCCTGGAGTAAAGAGGTCAGCCTGGCCAAGACGGCCGCGCACCCGGCCAACGTGACCATCGTCAACATCGGTCACAACGTCACCTGCTCGGTCACCGTCGACGGCGTCCAGATGAGCAAGCGCGTCGGCGTGGGCCTGACGATCTGCGACGCCAGGGGCTAAGCGCCTACGACAATTCGGCCGCGAGGGCGCCGCGCGCCGGAACGCGAACCGCCAGCATGGCGAGCAGCCCGGCGATCAGCACCAGCGAGATGCCGCCGAGACCGGCGCGCACGGCGCCGAATATGTCCACGAATACGGAGAACAGCCACGGCGCGACGAACGCCACCGCCCGCCCGGTCATCGTGTACAGGCCGAACGCGACACCTTCCCGGCCGTGCTTGGCCATCTGCAGCAGCAGGGCGCGCGAGGACGACTGCGACGGCCCGATGAACATGCACAGCAGCAGCCCGCAGATCCAGAAGGCGACCGAACCGGACAGCAGCATCAGGGTGAGTCCAAGCACGACGATCGCGGCCAGTGACCCGACGATGACGGGTTTCGACCCGATCCGGTGATCGACGAACCCACCCAACACCGCTCCCACCGCAGCCACCACGCTGGCCACGACACCGAAGACGAGCACGTCGCCCTGCGAGATGCCGTACACGTTGACGCCGAGCACGGCACCGAAGGCGAAGATCGCTGCCAGCCCGTCCCGGAAGAGCGCGCTCGCGAACAGGAAGTAGACCAGGTTGCGGTCGCGCCGCCATTCGGCGGAGACCTCGGTCCACAGCTTGCGGTAGCCGCCGAGCATGCTCGTCGGCTCGTGCACCTCCGCCGAGTCGGGAAGCCGGTGCGCGACGAAAAGCAGTGGCAGAGCAAAGATCGCCAGCCACGCCGCGGCGACCAGCATCGCCTCCCGGACGTAGAGGCCGTCATGCAGTGGCGCCCGCAGCAGGCCACGCGTCGCATCCGGCCCGGAACCCTTCCCCGAAATGAATCCGGTGTAGACCACCAGCAGGAGCAGGACGCTGCCGACGTAGCCGGCCGCCCACCCCAATCCGGAGATCCGACCGGCGGTCTGCGGCGTCGAAAGTTGGCGCAGCATGGCGTTATACGGAACGCTGGCCAGGTCGCCGCAGGCCGCCGTTGCGCCCATCAGCACCAGCCCGGCCCACAGGTAGCCGGGGCGGTCGTGGATGAAGAACATCGCGCACGTCAGCGCGACGGCCAAGGCGGTCAAGACGCCGAGGGCCACCCGCCTGCGATGCGGGGACTCCACCCAGACACCGACGGCCGGCGCCAGCAGCGCGACCGTCAACCCGGCGATGGCCGCGGCGCGCCCCAACCAACTCGCCGGGGTGGTGCCGCCGGAGATGCCCACTCCCACGCTGCTGGTCAGGTACACAGAAAAGACGAAGGTCGCCACGATCGCGTTCAGGCCGGTGGAGCCGCAGTCCCACAGCGCCCATGCCAGCACCCGGGATGGCACGGGCGTGAGCGAACGCGACGACGGCTGGCCCATGCCCGGCACTCTATTTGTTTGGCAGCCGACCCGCCGCGCCCGGCTTCGCCGCGCTCGCGATCGCTGCGGGTTTGTTTGGCAGCCGACCCGCCGCGCCCGGCTTCGCCGCGGCGGCTGTCTACGATTGGCTCATGCCGATCCCCGCTCCCAACCCGGACGCGCGCGCCGTCGTTACCGGGGCTTCGCAAAACATCGGTGAAGCCCTGGCCACCGAACTGGCCGCGCGCGGCCACAGCCTGATCGTCACCGCCCGGCGCGAAGACCTGCTCAACGCGCTGGCGGCCCGCCTGAGCGACAAGTACCGCGTCGCGGTCGACGTGCGACCCGCCGACCTGGCCGATCCCGGGGAACGGGCGAAACTGTGCGACGAACTGGCCGCCCGGCCCATCTCAATCCTGTGCGCCAATGCGGGTACGGCGACCTTCGGCCCCGTGGCGACGCTGGACCCTGCGGTCGAAAAGGCCCAGCTGCAACTGAATGTGCTGGGCGTGCATGACCTTACGCTGGCGGTGCTGCCCGGCATGGTCGAACGCAGGGCCGGCGGCATCCTGATTTCCGGCTCCGCAGCGGGCAATTCGCCGATTCCCTACAACGCGACCTATGCGGCCACCAAGGCGTTCGCGAACACCTTCAGCGAATCGCTGCGCGGCGAACTGCGCCACTCGGGCGTGCACGTCACCCTGCTGGCGCCGGGGCCGGTGCGCACCGACCTTCCCGACGACGCCGAACGGTCGCTGGTCGAACGGCTGGTGCCGGACTTCCTGTGGATCTCCACCGAGCACACTGCCCAGCTGTCGCTGGATGCGTTGGCGCGCAACAAGATGCGAGTCGTCCCGGGCCTGACGTCCAAGGCGATGTCGGTGGCCAGCGGATACGCCCCCCGCGCTATCGTCGCGCCGATCGTGGGCAGCTTCTACAAGAAGCTCGGCGGCGGCTAGCCGCTATTTGCGGCGCCGGCGGCCGGTGCCGAGCAAGTTCCTCGTGATTTCGCGTATCGCCGTGTTGATGCCGCTTTTCACGGTGGGGTTGTTCAGCACTTCTTCCCACATCGCGGGCCCCTGCGGCTCCGCAGGTTGTGGCATCGGCGGAGGCGGCTCGTTCGGCGGAACCGGCGGATAGTCGGACCGGGCCTGCGGCGGCTGGGCTTGCCTACCCGGCGCGTCGGCCTCGGGTTGGGCCGGTCGTTCGACCGTACGGCCGTATTTCTGCTGCAGTGGACTGTCTTTCGCGGCTTGCGCGATCGCGTCGGTACCGATCGAGGCCATCAGCGAGCGCGGCACCCGCATGCGGGTCCACGCGACGGGCGTGGGTGCGCCCTTCTCAGACAGCACCGTGACGACGGCCTCCCCGATGCCCAGCGACGTCAACGCCGATTCCAGGTCGTAGACATCGGTTTTCGGATACGTCCGCACCGTCTTGCTCAACGCCTGCTGATCGTCGGGGGTGAATGCCCGCAGAGCGTGCTGGATTCGGGCACCCAGCTGGGAGAGCACGTCATTGGGCAGGTCAGTGGGTAACTGCGTGCAGAAGAACACCCCCACGCCCTTGGAACGAATCAGCTTGACGGTTTGCTCGACCTGCTCGAGGAACGCTTTCGACGCGTCGGCGAACAACAGGTGCGCCTCGTCGAAGAAGAAGACCAGCTTCGGCTTGTCGACGTCACCGACTTCGGGCAGCACCGTGAACAAATCGGCGAGCACCCACATCAGGAACGTGGAGAAGATGACCGGACGCAATGACTGACCGCTGAACTCGAGCAGGGAAATGATGCCGCGCCCCGCGTTGTCGACGCGCAGCAGATCCTGCGGATCGAGCTTGGGCTCGCCGAAGAACGTATCGCCGCCCTCGGCAGCGAGATTCACCAGCGCACGCAGAATGACGCCGGCCGTCGTCGGCGACACCCCGCCCAGGTCTTTCAGGTCGGCCTTGCCCTCGTCGCCGGCCAGGTGGCCGATGACGCCGCGCAGATCCTCCAGGGTGACCAGCGGGCGCCTGGCCTGCTTGGCCCAGTGGAAGATCAAACCCAGCGTTGATTCCTGAGTGGCATTGAGCCCCAATACTTTCGACAGCAGAACCGGACCAAAGCTGGCGACGGTCGCGCGTACCGGTACACCCACTCCCCCGGTGCCCAGCGACAAGAACTCGACCGGGAACCCGGTCGCCGCCCAGTCGTCGCCGGTGTCGTTGGCGCGCGCGGCGGTCTTGTCGGTGGCCTCGCCCGGCCGCGCCAGACCCGACAGGTCGCCCTTGACGTCGGCCATCATCACCGCAACCCCCGCCGCGCTGAGTTGTTCGGCGATCAGTTGCAGCGTCTTGGTCTTGCCGGTTCCGGTGGCACCGGCCACCAGACCGTGCCTGTTGATCGTGGCCAGCGGGATGCGTATCTGGGCCGTCGGGTCGGCCACCCCGTCGACGACGACGGTGCCCAATTCGAGTGCCTTCCCGTCGACGGCGTAGCCGTTCGCGATCCGGCGCGCGGGCGTCTCCGCCGATTCGGTGCTCATCGTGCTGCGCCCCCGTTCCAGTGGTTCGGCATGCGGTCCGGCAACGCTCACACTACTTCTCCGGCGGAGTCGGGGGCGACGGACGGCGTCGACGCCGCGTGGGCCTACTCTGAGCGCTGTGCGTGACGAATTGGTGTGGATCGACTGCGAGATGACCGGGCTGGACCTCGGCTCGGACAAGTTGATCGAGATCGCGGCCCTGGTCACCGACGCCGATTTGAACGTTTTGGGCGACGGTGTCGACGTGGTGATTCACGCCGACGACGCGTCCCTGTCGTCGATGATCGACGTCGTCACCGAAATGCACACGCGTTCAGGGTTGATCGACGAGGTGAGGGCGTCCACCGTCGACCTGGCGACCGCTGAGGCCATGGTGCTCGATTACGTCGGCAAGCACGTCAAGCAACCCAAGACGGCGCCGCTGGCGGGCAATTCCATCGCCACCGATCGCGCGTTCATCGCCCGCGACATGCCTGCGCTGGACTCGTTCCTGCACTACCGGATGATCGATGTGAGCTCGATCAAGGAGCTCTGCCGGCGCTGGTATCCGCGCATCTACTTCGGTCAGCCGGTCAAGGGGCTCACGCACCGGGCCCTGGCCGACATTCACGAATCCATTCGCGAGCTGCGCTTCTACCGCCGTACCGCCTTCGTCGCGCCGCCGGGGCCCTCTACCAGCGAGATCGAGACCGTCGTCGCCGATCTGGACGGCGACGGCGGCGCCCCGGACGAAATCGATTCGGCCCCCGAGCCACCGACCGGCTAGTATCGACGTCGCCGCTCGATGGCCTCGAGGCCGCCGGCGGCAATGGTGGCTGTAGTTCAGTTGGTAGAGCACCAGGTTGTGATCCTGGGTGTCGCGGGTTCGAGTCCCGTCAGCCACCCCAATCGGCGGGACGGCGCATGCCGCTTCCCGACCGCCCGGCAGGAGGTCGACTGACCGCGCGTCAGGTGTTGGCGTTGCCCGCTTTCCATTGCGGCCAGGGGATGTTCCAGTCGCCCAATCCCTCGGTGCCCGGCAGCGTCGGCCCCACGGTGTTGATCACCTCGACGATGTCGCCGCTCTTGCTGTGGTCGTAGAACCACTCGGCGTTGCTGGGGCTCACGTTCAGGCACCCGTGGCTGGTGTTGGTGTGGCCCTGGGCGCCGACCGACCACGGCGCGGAGTGCACGAAGACGCCGCTGTAGGACATCTGGGTGGCCCAGTCGACTTCGGTGCGATATCCGTTGGGCGAGTTGACCGGAACGCCGTAGGTCGACGAATCCATGATGATGTGCTTGAACCGGCCGCCGACGATGTAGAACCCGTTGTCGGTCGGTGTGCTGTCCTTGCCCATCGACGTCGGCATCGTCTTGACCACTTCGCCGTTGACGCGCACGGTCACCGTCTTGGTGGTGTCGTCGGCCGTCGAAATGACCTCGTCGCCAATGGTGAAGCGCGTCTTGACGCTGTCCTCGCCGAACATTCCGTCACCGAGGTCCACGCCGTAGGTGTTGACCGCCACATCGACGGCCGTTCCCGATTTCCAGAAATGCTCTGGGCGCCAGCGCACTTCGCGGTTGTTGAGCCAGTAGAACGCACCCTCGACGGGCGGGTTGGTGGTGATGGTGATGGCTTTCTGCGCCGCGGCGCGGTCCGCGATGTTCTCGTCGAACCGGATCGCCACCGGCTGGCCGACGCCGACAACCTCGCCGTCACCCGGGTAGACGTAGGGCATGGTCAGGTGGGCGGGGGAACTGGTCTGGAAGGTCATCTGCCGATTCGCCGCGCCACCCATGCCCAGCGCTTTGACGCTCAAGGTGTAACGCCTGTTGTAGCCGAGCTGCTCGGTGGTCGACCAGCGCAATCCGTCGGGGCTGAGCTGCCCGCTGATCGACTTGCCGTTCTCGTTGACCATGGTGACCGACGCCAGGACCCCGTCGGCCACGCTTACCGTCACGGGTGCATCCACGGTGACGCCGACGGCGCCGTCGGTCACCGAGGAGGTGAGTTTGGGGACGAGCAGATCGGCAAACGGAGTGCCTTTGTCGAAGATGACCTTCGCCGGTGCGGCGGTGTGGCCGCCGCCGCAGGCAACGCCGAACACAGCAAGCGAAGCGATCGCGGCAGCCAGCCACAACCGTCGTTTGCGCAAAGGCGTCATCGAGTGACCTTCCATGAATCTCGATGTAGTTGGTCACCGCTGACCAGAAACAGTGCATGCATTGTAATGGGTTTTTGGGCGCTTACATGCCGACCTCGGCCGCTCCGCGATCAGGTGTTTCGGGGAGCGCGGTCAGGCCGGTTGGCCGGCCGGGTGGCGGAGTTCCGCCTCCACCCGATCGCGGGTCGTGACGGCCTCGACACGGGCGAGCTTGACGATCGCGGCCGCCACCACCACAACGGCCACCGCCAAGGCGACCGTCCCGGCCCGACCCGCCTCCAGCGTCTCGTCGAGCACGACGACACCCAGCACGGCCCCGACGACCGGCTGCGACACCTGTAGCGCGGGCATCGACGCGGTCAGGGGCCCGGCCCGGAACGCCGACTGGCTCCACACCACACCGCCCACGATGACCAGGATCGCGGCGTAGAACTCCGGGGTCCGGATCACCGCCCATCCGCCATCGCCGAGGCGGGCGGCGACCTCCTTGGCAAGCACCGCGCCGCGTTGATCCCCGCGACGCCAGCCAGCATGTCGGCGACTTGGCGCGCCGACGCCGACCGGGGCAGCACGCGCTCGTCGGGAAAGCCCCACTTCACTCCGAGGAAGGGAACCCCCAGCAACAGCAGGAACGCCACGACGCTCAGGCCGACCGGCAGCGCGTGGCGCAAGACGAACCTGGTCGACCGGTACCAGAACTGCTCCTCGAGCGGCCTGTGCGCGTGATCGCGGAACGACCGCTGCCCGTGCAGGATGCGATGCAGCAGCGGACGGGCGTCCAGCGCGTCCAGCCGGGGTCCCAGCAGCGCGATCGCCGCGGGGGTGACCACGACCGCCGCCACCGCCACGAGGACCGCGGTGGCCACGATGGTGTAGGCCGACGATTTCAGGAAGTACATCGGGAACACCGCCATCACGGCCATCGACAGTCCGACGGTGGTCGCCGAGAACAGCACGGTCCGGCCGGCGGTCGCCATGGTCCGCACCAGCGCCCGCTCCCGGTCGCCGGTGCGGGCCAGCTCCTCGCGGTAGCGGCTGATGATCAGCAGGTTGTAGTCGATCGCCAGGGCAAGCCCCATCGCGATGCTCAGGTCCAGCGCGTACGTCGACACGTCGGTCGCGAAACTGATCAGCCGCAACACCGACATCGTGCACACGATGGCGAGCGTGCCGAGCACGATCGGCAGCGCCGCCGCCACCACACCACCCAGCACCCAGACCAGCACCGCGAAGCTCAGCGGGATCGCGATGGACTCCATCACCAGCAGGTCGCGTTCGTTCTGGTCGTTGATCTGGGCATAGGCCACCGCCATGCCCCCGGCGCGCACGGTCACACCGTCGCGGTCATGCACCAGTTCGTCGGTGAGCTGGCTCGCGTATTTCTGGGCGTCGTTCTCCCCACCCTTCAGGCCGGCCACGATCATCCCGGATTTCCGGTCTTTGCTGAGCAGCTGGGCGGCGGCCTGCGGCGGTGACGTCCACGCCGACGACACATTCAACACCCACGGCGACGTTTTCAGGCGGTTAGCGATGTCGGTGCCGACCCGGCGCGCCTGGCCACTTTGGGCACCTGCCGGGGCGCTTACCACGATCAGCATTTGCTGATCGGTTTGGTTGAACTTGTCGCGAAGCACGGTGGTCGCCCGCGCGGACTCCGAGGTCGGGTCCTGAAAGCCGCCGCCCGACAGGCTGTTGATCACTGGCAGCCCGAAGACCGCCGCCCCGACCAGGACCAGGACGGCGATCGCGATGATGCGTCGCGGCGCGGCGATGGCAAGTCGGGTAAGTGCTTGCAGCATCGTTGTCCCTTCATCGCTAGACCCCCGCTGTGCCCTATACCCGCGCCAGCTCGCCTGACCCACATCCACACGGCAGCCGGCGACGTTTGGCAATCCACCACCCGGGTACCGGACGAAGGGGGCACCATCAGTGGGCCATTCGCAGTGCGGGGCTCCGGTTTGGCTGGGCGATAAGCGGATTGGATGAGCGATGAACTCGACGGACAACGCCATCAACATGCGGCATCCAACCGAGGTCGAATTGCAGGCGGTTTACCAGAATCAGGCTCGAACGTTCGGGGACCCGACTGACCCGCCCAGCGTGGAAGCGTGGAAACGTCGCGTCAAGGTCGACGACATCCTGGTCGCCGAGGACGTCTCCTACCCGCAACGGCCCTTTATGGTGGGAACCTCGATCATCTATCCCACCCAGCTGACCGTGCCGGACAGCGAAAGCCTGCGAGCCGCCTGGCTGACGATGATCGCCGTCGCATCAACGCATCAGGGCAAAGGCGTATGGGGACAGCTGAGCGCCCAGGGGCTGGGAATTCTCATCGAGCGGGGTTACCCCATCGTCGTCGGTGTACCGACCCAGACCGCGATGTACGACGGCTTTGGCGCGGGCGTGGCGAGTTACACGCGGAGTTACTCCATTGACCGCCGCTTTGCAAAGCTAAAAGCCGCGCCGGGCGACATCCGAGCGCGCGAGATCAACGCCGCGGAGGCGAAGTCTTACTTGCCCGAGCTCTACGAACGTTGGTGCGCCGCAACGCCGGGAGCCGTAACACGCAGCGACGCTTGGTGGGCCGACCACCTCGAGGACCGGCCGGCGCAGCGGGGCAACGGAACTGCGTTGCACTACACGATCCATCCGGACGGCTACCTGACGTACCGCGTGGTCGGTGGGTCCACTCACGGTTACCGGCCACCGTTGGGCACCGTGGTTGTCGACGACTTCTGCCCCATTACGGGCGAGGCGCACACCGAGTTACTGCAGACGTTATTGGTCCTGGAGATGTTCGACACCGTAGAGATCGACGTGCCGGTCGACGATCCGCTGCCGCTCAAACTCACCGATCTGCGGGCCGCCGAAACCACCGGCGTCAGCGACTTTCTCTGGGTGCGGATCAACGACGTGCCCGAGGTGCTCGGCGCCCGCGCATACGCCGCGGACGCCGAGATCGCACTCGACGTCACCGACCCGCTTGGTCTCGCCGGCGGACGGTTTTTGCTGCAGGCCCGCGACGGTGCAGGCAAGTGCACGCCGCAGGACGGGCCCGCCGATGTCGAGATCGGGCTGGCCGACTTGGCCACGATCTACATGGGCGCGCACAGCGCATCCGAACTCCGCCGAGCGGGCCGGATAACAGAACAGCGGCCGGGTGCGCTTCACGAATTGGATGCCGCTTTCAAGACCGAGCGGGCTCCGTACTGCGGGACGCTGTTCTGAGTGCTCTGCGCTGCAGGCCGATCCGTGACCGCCGAGTCTGAAGCGCCCGCCGACCGGCCGGGTGTCCCTCCCCACCGGGGCCGGTGCAGCTATCCTGGAAGGAATCCGGGATTTCACACCGCGGCAGCACGCCTGTTATTGTCGCGTACGCGGTCTCGGCCGTCGCAAGCGCCGTTAGCTCAGTTGGTAGAGCAGCTGACTCTTAATCAGCGGGTCCGGGGTTCGAAACCCTGACGGCGCACACCCTGTAAACCGATGGTCAGGAAGTTTTCTGACCATCGGTTTTTCCCATACCGGGCACTGTTCGGTGAAGATTCCTCACGATCGGCGAGAGCAATAGCGCATCGACGTGGAGTTCTCGCCGCCTCGAACGGGCTTTCGATCCCGGCGCCGGTCGTACATCCGCGGACCTTACCCCGGCGAACGCCGGTACTGGCAGACGCAGGCCAAGCGGTCCGACCACTTCCAGGCGAACATCACCCGAGCGTTCTTGGTGAAATTCCCTTTCTGGCGTGTGCGAACGCAACCGAACCCTCGCGGTCATCTCTTGACCGGTCGCTACCCCGAACGCCCGATGTGCACATCCGACTTGCGAACTGCGTCTGCGCATTTCGCGCTAGCCCATTCATCGCCGCCGCGCTCGGAAATCGGGATGAGTTCAGCGTCAAGCGAATTCAATCTGACGGCATCCCCATGCATCGTCGCCAATCGGGATTTTGCGGGTCCCCGTCATACACGCTCGCGCAGTTTCGCGGCGGGTTGCCTGTGGTGGTCGGATCGGGGCCGGCTTCTTATTCGCTTCGGCACCCGCCGGCCGCCGTGGCGACTCGCTGACGCGGCTGGATGAGCTGGATGAGTGCAAGCAGCAACTCCAGACCGCCGTCGACGTCTGGCGAAACAGCGATGAGGCGATGGGGCGACGGGAAGCGACAGTGGACTGCGTTGAAGGACGAAGAAGCGTCGTTTCTCGAGCAACTCGGCGATGAGACCGTCTCGGCTGCCGGCGACCGGCTGTCACGACGCAGAGACCCCCGGCAGGGCCCAGCTCAGAGCCAGCGACTTGAGCGCAAAGCTCTTTGAAGGGAACTTGATCTCCGGCACGTACCCGTGCGGCAGCTCGAAGTCGGGGATCTGCTTGAGCCACTCGTCGATGACGATCGTCAGTTCGATGCGCGCCATATGTGAGCCTATGCATCGGTGCGGCCCGCCGCCGAATCCCCAGTGCCGGTGCACCTTTCCGTCCATGACCAAGTCATCGGTCGATATGTCGTCGCTCCCGTCGCGGTTGATGGCGGCGGTGCACAGCCGCACCGGCGTCCCTGGGGGAAGGGTCATGCCCCCCACGGTGACGAAGTCGGTGGTAACCCGCGCCGCTAGCGGGGCCGCCGGCTCGAGTCGGACGATCTCCTCTATGAAGACCTTGACCTGCTCCGGTTCATCGCGAAGCTGTTTGCGCAGCTGCGGTCTGCGGGCCAATTCGAGCAGCGAGAACCCGATCGCGGCGGCCACGGTGTCCAGTCCGGATAGAACCAGCAGGTGGCTCATCCCGAGTAGTTCCAGGTCAGTGAGTTCGCCCGGACCGGTCATCACTTGTGACAGCATGTCCGAGCCTGGGTTCTGCCGGCGTCGCAAGATCGCGTCGGTGAGATAGGCGAAGAGCTCACCGCCCGCAGGCTTGCCGTCCACCCCGGCGTCCTTCCAGGCGATGACGCGATCTCGGTCCTCCAGCGGCAGCCCGTAGAGGTCCATGAACACCTGGTACGGATAGAGCCGCGCGAAATCAGCCATCACCTCACATTCACCGCGGCAGGCGAGGTCGCCGATCATCTCGACGGCATGGCGCTCCATCACCGGCCGGGATTTGGCCAAGGCATGCGGGCTGAAGTGCGGCTGCAGAATCTTTCGGTAGCGCGTGTGCTCAGGGGGGTCGAACCCCGAGGGCAGCACCGGAACCGGGCTGCCGGGAGGTTGAAGTGCCAACTGCGCCGAGAAGAGGTTGGGTTGGCATAGCGCCGCCAGCACGTCTTCTCGACGGGTCAGGTAGTAGGCGCCGTTCATGAACACGACCGGTCCGGAGTCCCGCAACGTCTTCCATCCGAGACCCCGATCAGCTGCCATCGGCAGCGTCGAATGCTCTAACCGCGGTAGGTGAAACTTCCCGGACGAGCCTCCGCCGAACGGACCATCCGGTTGGATGCGCCGTGAACCAAGCTCTTGCGCACGGGAACTCATTGCCATCGCACCCGATGTGCGAGAGCGGGCAGGGGGATGCCTACAAACATGAAATTTCCTCAAGGACGGGAAGGGATCAATGGCATACGCGCGTGGCGTCGCAACTGGCCGAACGGCATGAACCGCTCGGTGAGTGCCTGCAGCGCGCCGAAAGCGCAACATCAAGGCGAGGTGATGGTTCCCCGGGAACCTGCTCAGATAGTGCGGCGCCGGCCCCTCAGCGACGGATGACGCACAGCATGGTCAAGATGTCCCGGGCGGCGGGAGCGACCAGAGGGACCGCCGGGTGGGCGCCGTCCGGCCAATGGCATGGCGCGGCCAACGAAGTCGGCAGCAGGAACCAGCCGGATTGCGGCGATATGGAAGGCCAACTGGCCGGTCGGTCTCGCGTCATCCACATGCTGTGGAACGGTTTTGCGTCCGTCGGTGTGGAGCCCGCCGATCGGCCATGGCTGAGGTGGCTGATGATGTGGTCCGCATCCCGCACCTGGCCGGCATGCGCTTGGCCACTGTGGGTTTCGTGGGTCCACGCCGCCGGCTCCGGGAGTGCGCTCGCCGAGAGCTGCGGACGCAGAGAGGACCCCGCGATTAAGGCGGTGAACAGACTCAGCGCGGCGACGACCGCGACGATGGACTGCCATCGTCGAGTCTCGAGAGCGCTCTCAAGGCCCACAGTGGCAGCACTGTACAAGACGAGACTTGAGCGGTAGCCCACAGATAACTGTGAAAACGATCAAAGTCGGATGGGGGTTGCCGCCTTCATCGAACCGGACGGCCGGGACCGAAACCCAAGCTGGACAGGAGATTTGCGGCGCTTAGCTGCATCTGAACAATGGCGTTTGCCACTGCGCGAGCCGGATTTCATTGCTGGCGAACGACCGCGCCATCGCGATCAGCTTGCCCGGGCTGAAAATTCGAGGCGTTGATGCTGAGACGCCCGATGACGGAGGCGGTGAACCGAGGCCAACGGCCGGGCAACAGGAAACCGGGAAATTGTTGACGTCGTATCCTCACGCGGTAGCTGTTTTTCCAGGTACTTTTTGCTGGCACCGGTTGGCGCAACGGCCCACCGGCGCCCATTGAAACAAGCTGCGTCGAAGGAGCTGCCATGGGGTTCATCCAGCCGAATCTGCCCGTCGTCGACGTTGCCGAATGGAGCAAGCAGAGCCGCGCCGAGCGGATCGTGCCGATGGTGCGCCACATCGCCGAGAACGGGTTCGGCACGCCGCTTGTGATGCACGTGATGTACGGCGTGAAGATCGCTCTGTACATCCTCGGCGGCTGGGTGTTCGGCTGGTGCACGACCGGCATCGGCAGCTTCACGGGCGTCGCCGCGTGGTGGTCGGAACCGATCGTGTTCGAAAAGGCCGTGCTCTACACGATGCTGTTCGAAGTCGTCGGCCTGGGCTGCTGCTTCGGGCCACTGGCCGGCCGGTACTTCCCGCCGATGGGCTCGATCCTGTACTGGTTGCGGCCGGGCACCATCCGGTTGCCACCATGGTCCGATCGGGTGCCGCTGACCCGGGGTAGCGTCCGCAGCCCGATCGACGCGGCGCTCTACGCCGCGCTGCTGGTGTTGCTCGCGATCGCGCTGGTCTCGGACGGAGCCGGCCCAATTCCCGCCCTGCACACCGAGATTGGTGTGCTGGCGCCCTGGCACACCGTCGCGATCCTGGCGGTGCTGGCCGTCGTCGGCCTGCGCGACAAGGTGATCTTCCTGGCCGCTCGCGGCGAGGTCTACGCGCCGTTGGCGCTGGTCTTCCTGTTCGCCGGGGCGGACTGCATCATCGGGGCCAAGGTGGTCTTCATGGTGATCTGGCTGGGGGCGGCCACCTCGAAACTCAACAGGCACTTTCCGTTCGTGATCTCGACAATGTTGGCGAACAACCCGTTCATCCCGTCCGGGCCGCTCAAACGGTCGATGTTCAAGCGTTATCCCGACGACCTGCGCCCCAGCGCGCTGGCGGGTTTCATCGCCCACTTCTCCACCGCCGTGGAAGGCCTGGTGCCGCTGGCGCTGCTGTTCTCCCACGGCGGCTGGCCAACGGCAATCGCCGCGTTCGTGATGATCGTCTTCCACCTGAACATCCTGCTGGCCTTCCCGATGGGGGTGCCCCTGGAGTGGAACGTGTTCATGATCTTCGGGGTCTTGTCGCTGTTCGTCGCGCATGCCCGCCTCGGATTGTCCGATCTGGCCAACCCGTTGCCGGTCGTAATCCTGTTCGCGGTCATCGCCGGGATCGTCGTCGTCGGAAACCTCTACCCGCGCAAGGTGTCCTTCCTGCCGGGCATGCGGTACTACGCGGGCAACTGGGACACCACGGTGTGGTGCGTCAAGCCCTCGGTCGACGAGAAGTTCCGCACCGGCTCCCGCGCGCTCGGTCCGATGCAACACCTGCAGCTCGAGCGCCTCTACGGCTCCAAAGAGGCGACCCTGGTCCCCCTTCACCTCGCGATGGCGTTCCGCGGGATGAACACCCACGGCCGCGCGCTGTTCACCCTGGTGCACCGCGCGCTGGCCGGCTACGACGAGGACGACTACAACCTGTGCGAAGGCGAGGTCCTGTGCTCGATGGTGCTCGGGTGGAACTTCGGCGACGGGCACATGCACAACGAATCCCTCATCGAGGCGCTACAGCAGCGCTGCGATTTTCAGCCCGGCGACGTGCGGGTGGTCATTCTGGACGCCCAGCCGATCCACATCCAGCGCCAGGAGTACCGGCTCGTCGACGCCGCGACCGGCGAATTCGAGCGCGGCTATGTCGACGTCGACGACATGGTCACGTCGCAGCCCTGGGCCGACGACATTCCGGTGCACGTCCAGAGCGGCACGGGCGCCGGCATGACGTGACGCGTCAGCGGTTGCGCACCCGGTGCACCACCACAACGACCACGAGGACGCCGACGCCGGCCAGGGTCACCGTCACCGCGGGCTTCTTGACGAAGTCCACCACCTTCGCCTTGAGGTCGTCGGCCAGGCGGCGCGGGTTGGCGCGCACGGCGAGCGAGTCGACGGTGGCCGCCAGCTGGTCACGGGCGACATCGATATCCCGCTTGATCGCCTCGGGGTCCCGGTCCGCCACGTGTCTGTCCTCCCAGTCGGCCTCATACACCTGACGCACTACCCTAGATCAGCTGGCGATAACCCCAACGCTCCGGTGAACAGAAAGGGGCCCGAATTGGCCGAGACCACGCGGCTTGCGCCGGGCGACACAGCGCCCTCCTTCCGCCTGCCCGACGCCGAAGGCAACACGGTGTCGCTGGCCGATTACCAGGGGCGTCGCGTCATCGTGTACTTCTACCCGGCGGCGTCCACACCGGGCTGCACCAAACAGGCCTGCGATTTCCGCGACAACCTGCACGAACTCGGCGAGGCCGGCCTCGACGTCATCGGCATCTCCCCCGACAAGCCGGAGAAGCTGGCCAAGTTCCGCGACGCCGAAAAGCTGACGTTCCCCCTGCTGTCGGATCCCGACCGCAAGGTCCTGACGGCCTGGGGCGCCTACGGCGAGAAGCAGATGTACGGCAAGACCGTGCGGGGCGTGATCCGCTCGACCTTTGTGGTCGACGAAAAGGGCAAGATCGCCCTCGCGCAGTACAACGTCAAGGCTGCACATACGACAACAAAGATTCAGCAAATCATTGCCCAGCTAGGAACATCTGCCGAGTGAATCCACGGGCTAAGGGGAGCGTTTCCACCACTGCCGTGCCGACCCGCAAGCGCGTTATTCTGACCATTCGACATTGAAGTCACCCAACTGACCCTCCGGAGGAAGTTGGTGCTCCCGCCGATGACGAAGAGGGATGACTCATGAGTATGGCGTACCTGGCGCAACCGGAGCAGCAGCAGCAACTGGAATGGCTCGACGGCGGCACACTGGCAATCTTGCTCGACGGCGCGGCCACAGCTGGCCAGTTGATGATCGGGCGCTTCGATGTGAGCGAAGGCGAAGCTCCGCCGTACCACAAACATACGCGGGAAGACGAAGTGTTCATGTTGATAAAAGGAACCGCGTTGGTCTGGGTAGACGACCAGGAGACGGAGTTGTCGGAAGGCGGGATTGTGTTCTTGCCCAAGAACATTCCACACGCCTATCGCATCACGTCGAAGACAGCAGATCTACTGATGATCAACACACCGGCAGGAATTGAAGGAATGTTCCGCTACTCCGGCCGGGACAAGGCGATGCCACGTCCGGAAGGTTTTGAAATTTCGCCCTCGCGTTTGGTTGAGGGAGCGGATAAGTTCGGACAGGTCATTCTTGGCCCCCCGCGCTGACCGTACACTCACGGCGATCGCCGTCGCGCAGTACAACGTCAAGGCCACCGGGCACGTCGCCAAGCTGCGCCGCGACCTGTCGATATAGGCCAACGTCAGGCCAGATTGGCCAGCAGCAGCGCCTCGGCGACAGCGGCACGTTCCAGCACACCCAGGTGCAGGCTCTCGTTGACGCTGTGCGCCTGGGTCCCTGGGTCCTCGACACCGGTCACCAGAATCTTTGCCTGCGGGAACGCGGCGGCGAACTCGGCGATGAACGGGATGGAGCCGCCCATGCCCATGTCGATCGGCTCGGTACCCCAGGCCTGGCGGAACGCCGCCCGCGCGGCGTCGTACACCGGGCCGCTGGCGTCGATGGCGTAGGGCTCGCCGATGTCGCCGCGCGTGACGGTCACCTGCGCGCCCCACGGTGCATGCTCTCGAAGATGCGACGTCAACGCCTCCAGGTGTGCCTCGGCGTCGCCGCCGGGCGCGACCCGCATGCTGATCTTGGCGCGAGCCCGCGGGATCAGTGTGTTCGACGCTTTCTCGATAGGCGTGGTGTCGACGCCGATCACGGTGATCGCGGGTTTGGCCCACAGCCGCTGCGGCGCCGAACCCGAACCGATTTCGGACACCCCGTCCAGCAGCCCGGAGTCGGCACGCACCCGCTCGGGCGGGTAATCCACAGCGGCGGCAGTGCTTTCGTGGAGGCCGGCGACGGCCACGTTGCCGTCGTCGTCGTGCAGGCTGGCCAGTAGCCGCACCAGGACGCTCAGCGCGTCGGGCACCACGCCACCCCAGATTCCGGAGTGCAGCCCGTGGTCGAGCGTGGCGACCTCGACCACGCAGTCGACCAGGCCCCGCAGCGAAACCGTCAGCGCCGGAACGTCGGTGCTCCAGTTATCCGAGTCGGCGATGACGATCACGTCGGCCGCGAGTGCGTCGCGATGGGCTGCCAGCAGTCGGCCCAGTGACGGCGAGCCGGACTCCTCCTCGCCCTCGACGAAGACCGTCACGCCCACCGGCGGTTGGCCGCCGTGCGCCCTGAACGCCGCCAAATGCGTTGCGATGCCGGCCTTGTCGTCGGCGCTGCCGCGTCCGTAGAGTCGCCCACCACGTTCGGTGGGTTCGAAGGGCGGCGACGCCCACTGGCCGACATCGCCCTCGGGCTGCACGTCGTGGTGGGCGTACAGCAGCACGGTCGGCGCGCCCGGGGGCGCGGGATGGTGCGCGATGACCGCCGGGGCGCCGCCCTCGCTGACGATCCGCACGTCGCCGAAACCGGCCTGCGCCAACAGGTCCGCTACCGCCCGTGCGCTGCGGTGCACCTCGTCGCGCCGGCCTGGGTCGGCCCACACCGATTCGATGCGCACCAAGTCCTCCAGGTCGCGGCGCACCGACGGCAGCACGTCGCGGACGCGCTCCACAAGATCACTCATGATCTCGAGGCTAGTCGGCGGGAAGTAGGCGGTCCCGGCGAGCGGGCGCAGAATGCCACCGCCTGCCGGCGTGTCGTGTACAGACACGCACGCTCGCGCCGTCAGGTCGTTTCCAGGATCGCGACGGCGGCCGCGGTGTCCCCTTCGTGCGTCAGCGACACGTGAATCGTGACGTCGGCCAGGTGTTTGGCGATGTCGCCGCTCAGCCGGACCCGGGGCCGCCCCCACATGTCGGTGACCACCTCGATGTCGCGGTGGATGTCCTCCGGCAGCACGGGCCGCTGGGCGAACCGGGACCCCGACCAGGCCTTGATCACCGCCTCCTTGGCCGCCCACCGGGCCGCCAGGTGGCGCGCCGCCGACGAACTCTTGTCCGAGGCGTCGCGGCGCTCGCCCGGTGTGAACGTCTCGGAGAAGACGGTTCCCGGCTGGTCGACCTGCTCGGCGAAATCAGGGATGGAGACGACGTCGATCCCCACACCGACAATTCCCATGGGTCGCCAGGCTAACGGACGGTCGAAGAGGTCATTCGGCCGAGACCTCGTAGGCATCGCCCTCACCCAGCCGGGACGCCGGGTTCAGCAGCATCGCCGCCTCCTGGCGCTTCTCCGGTACGTCGTGGTCGAAACGGCGGTCCGCCGGCCGCTCAAACATGGGCGCGCCGCCGGCGATCGCCGACGCCAACCGGCGCTGACCGGCCAGCAGCCGCGCCTCCGCGCGCCGCTGGTAGTCCGCCCGCTGCTCGGGGTTCAGCGCGGCGATGAAGGCCTGCGGGTGCACCAGCGCCACCAGACCGGACACATGCCCGAACCCGAGGCTGGTCACCATGCCGGCCTTCAGCGGGAACTTCTCACCGAGCCGCAGCGTCTCACGCACCCAGACGAAGTGGGCCGAGCCGGCCAGTTCGTCGTCGACGCAATCAAGGCTGCGGTTGGGCGGGATCACCCCGTCGCGCAGCATCTGGCACAGGCCCATCATCTGGAAGACCGCCGCGCCGCCCTTGGCGTGCCCGGTGAGGCTCTTCTGCGACACCACGAACAGCGGGGCGCCCTCGGAGCGACCCAACGAGTCGGCCAGCCGCTCGTGCAGTTCGGTCTCGTTGGGATCGTTGGCCAGCGTGGACGTGTCGTGCTTGGAGATCACGGCGATGTCGTCGGCGCCGACACCGAGCTTGGCCAGCGACCGCGCCAACGCCGATTCCCTGCCGCCGCGGCCCGCGCCCAGCGCGCCCAGACCCGGCGCCGGGATCGACGTGTGCACGCCGTCGGCGAACGATTGCGCGTAGGCCACCACCGCCAGCACCGGAAGGCCCATCTTGAGCGCCAGGTCGCCGCGGGCGAGCAGGATGGTGCCGCCGCCCTGCGCCTCGACGAACCCGAGCCGGCGCCGGTCGTTGGGCCGGGAGAACTTCGAGTCGTGAATGCCCCGGCCGCGCATCATGGACGTGTCGGCGGTGGCCGCCATGTCACCGAAGCCGATGATCGCTTCCAGCGTCAGGTCGTCGAAGCCGCCGGCCACCACCAGTTCGGCCTTGCCGAGGCGGATCTTGTCGACCCCCTCCTCGACCGACACCGCCGCGGTCGCGCACGCGCCGACCGGGTGGATCATCGCGCCGTAACTGCCCACATAGCTCTGAATGACATGCGCGGCAACAACGTTCGGCAGCACTTCCTGCAGGATGTCGTTCGGCTTGTTCCGGCCGAGCAGATTGCCGTGATACATGGTCTGCATCGACGTCATCCCGCCCATGCCGGTGCCCTGCGTGCTGGCCACCAGGCCGGGGTGCACCCACCGCATCAACTCGGTCGGGGTGAATCCCGAGGACAAGAACGCGTCGACGGTCGCGACGATGTTCCACAGCGCCACCCGGTCGGTGGAGCTGGCCATGTCCTGGCTGATGCCGTACACGGTCGGATCGAACCCGGTGGGGATCTGCGCGCCGACGACCCGCGACAGCTTGGTCTTGCGCGGCACCCGGATCTCGGTGCCCGCCTTGCGCGTGACCTGCCAGTCGCCCGAATCGGGGACGGGGCGAATGACCGTGTGCTCGGGATCGAACTCGACGAACCCGCGGGCGTCGGCTTCCGAGGAGACGACGAAGGTGAAGTCCTTGTCCAAGAACACCGACACCAGCAACGGCGACGCGTGATCGGGGTCGATCGCGCCGTCGTCGACGAACTCGCGAATGCCCACCCGCTCCACCACGGCGTCGTGGTAGCGCTCGACGAGCTCGGCCTCGTCGACCAGATCGCCCGATTGCGTGTCGTACCAACCGGGTTGCGGGTCGTCCTCCCAGCGGATCAGTCCAGTGGTCCACGCCAGCTCCAGGACGCCGGCCGCCGAGAGTTCGTTGTCGACCTCCATCTCGAACCGGGTGCGCGACGAACCGTACGGGCCGATCTCGGCACCGCCGACGATCACCACCAGGTCGGCCGGGTCGACGTCGAGGTCGGCCCATTCCGGCGGAGGCGCCGGGGCGAAGCCGCGCGGCGGGGACGGCAGCGCAGCGATGGTGCCTTCGGCCGCAACGTCTTCCGTCGCCGGCTCGCTCGATGCGTGCTCGCGGGCCTTGGCGGCCAATTCGGCCATGTCGAGGTTGGCCTCGGCGAGGCCGCCGGTCAGGTCCGCCTTGATCGGCGCGCCGGCCGCCGCGACCTTGGACTCCACGTCGCACAGGCCCAGCAGCATGGCGGCCATCTCGTCGGTGGAGTACGTGGTGACGCCGGCCTCCTCGACGGCGTCGACGATGGCGTCGTTGTGGCCCATCAGCCCGGTACCGCGGGTCCAGCCGATCAGCGCGTGCGCGAGGCTGACCCGGGAGGCCCAGGAGGATTCGGCGTGCCAACGGGTCACCAACGCGTCCAGCGCCGACTTGGCTTCGCCGTATGCGCCGTCACCGCCGAACATTCCGCGGTTGGGCGAGCCGGGCAACACGACGTGCAGTCGCGACGCGATGTCGCGCTCGGCGCCGATCTTGGACAGGCCGCCGATCAACCGTTGCACCGCCCACAGCAGAACCTTCATCTCCATCTCGGAGCGCGAACCGGCCTCCGACAGGTCGCCGGCGACGCGAGGCGCCGCGAAGGGGAACAGCAGTGTGGGAGTCTGCGCGTCCTTGATGTGGATGGATTGCGGCCCAAGGCTTTCGGACTGCTCGGTACCGATCCATTCGACCAGGGCGTCGATGTCGGAGTAGGACGCCATGTTGGCGGCGACGACCCATAGCGCGGCGCCATAGCGGGCGTGGTCACGATACAGCCCGCGGTAGAACGCGAGCCGCTCGTCGTCGAGCTTCGATGTGGTGGCGACGACGGTCGCTCCACCGTCGAGCAGTCGCGCGACCACCGACGCGGCGATCGAACCCTTCGAAGCGCCAGTCACCACGGCAACTTCGTTGCTGTAGGGGCCGGGATCGGGGTTCTCCGCCCCGGCGGCGATGCGGCCGTACAGCGACGCGTGAATCTGGCGACCGGCGGCCAGCGACTTGCCCTGCCACCAGGTGGCCTGGGTGGCTACGACATGGCCTGCGCCCTCGAACCTTTCGGACAGGGTCTGCCACCGGGCGTCGATGTCATCCTCGTCGGTCAGCCACAGCTTGGCCAGGTCCTCCCGGGCGCTGGCCCACCGGTCGTCGAACACGACGGCCTTCTTGGCGTCGAAGGTCGGCGCGACCAGACGCGGCCAGTCCGCGCCGAGTTCGGCGGTGACCAGGTCGATGAGCTCGGCGTCCGTGGCCGTCGGCATGGCGCTGACGGGATCGTCGTGGCCCAACTGGTTGAGGATCAGCCGGGCCGCCGAGGCGAGCACACCGTCGCGACCGGTGATCTGGTCGGTGAACTCGCTCAACGCGGCGGCGTCGACGGTCGCGCCGCCGCCTCCGCCGGACGACGGCAGCGCCACCGCGATGCCGCGCCGCGCGGCGACCGAGGTCACCGCGGCATCGATGACTTTGTCGACCGAGGCCGCATCGGCCAGCGCGCCCTCGTGCAGGTGGCCCATGGCGCCGCCGCGCACGCTGGTGCCCTCGCGGGTTCCCAGCGCAACTTCGACCGTCACGTGCTTGGCCCAACCGTCGCCGAGCTCCCACGTCTTCTTGACCCGCTCCGCGATCGCGGCGGGCCGCTTGCCCGAGGGCCCCAGCACGGTGCGCAACTGGTCGTTGATCGCGTCGGAAAGCACCGGACCGAAAGGCTTGTACGTGCGCGCGAGCTTGGTCACCTGTGACCGCAGCCCGGCC
This sequence comes from Mycobacterium paraseoulense, assembly GCF_010731655.1. Lineage (NCBI taxonomy): Bacteria > Bacillati > Actinomycetota > Actinomycetes > Mycobacteriales > Mycobacteriaceae > Mycobacterium > Mycobacterium paraseoulense. Next base: position 2,409,687 of record NZ_AP022619.1, read on the forward strand.
AGGTCGGCCTCGGCGGCGCCGTCGATGGCGCCCAGGTTCAATTCCGAACCCAGGTCCACCAGCAACTGGTTGCGCCGCGACGAGGCACCATCGGTGATGGACTCGATGGAGTCCAGCTCCTCGATCTGGTCGATGCGCATCTTTGCCGACAGCGCGATCAACGCCAGGGTGGCGTCGGCGGCGTCGAACCCGATGTCATCCGGGCGCGGGCCGGAGGACGCGGCGGCGGGCGCCGGCGCGGGCGCCGCCTCCACCGGGGCGGCCCCCACGGCCACCTCGGCGGCGGGGTCGTCCGCCTCCGGCTCCGGCTCGGGGTCGGTGTCGGTGGCGAACAGCACCGCCGCGTCGCGCTCGGCGTTGAGCACTTCGACTGTGCTGTGGGCATATTCGGGGAGCTTGAGGGTGTTGGTGGCCAATCCGGCGACGGTCGGCGCCGACTTCACGCCGATCTCGACGAACCGCTCCACGCCCAGCCCGCCCGCGGCCTGTTCGGTGAACAGCAGGTCCTGGGTTTCGATCCAGCGCACCGGGCTGGCGAACTGCCATGCCAGCAGCTCGATCAAGACGATGCGCGCCATCTCGTTGCGGCGCTCGTTGAGCCAGGTGTCGTAATCGGCGAGGATCTCGTCGAGCGGCTCGGCGGGCACCAAATCCCGGATCTCCTGGATGAAGTCGCGGTCCAGGGTGAACGGACGTGGCACCAGGTTCGGAATGTAGCGGCCGATGATGACGTCGGGATCCTTGTCACGCGGCATGACACGTTCCAGCGAGCGGCGGAATTCGGCCACCCCGACGCGCAGCACCCGCGAGTGGAACGGCACGTCGATACCCGGCACGAGGATGAACGAGCGCTTGCCGCCGGTGAGCTCGCGGCGCCGCTCCACCTCGGCCTCCAGCTCCTCCAAACCGCGAACCGTCCCGGCGATCGCATACTGCGAACCGCGCAGGTTGAAGTTCACGATCTCCAGGAATTCACCGCTGCGCTCGGCGATGCCGGCCACAAACCCGGGCACCTCGTCGTCCGGCAGGTCGATCTGCGACGGCCGGATCGCCGCCAGCCGGTAGTTCGAACGGCCCAGCTCGTCGCGCGGCACGATGTCGTGCATCTTCGAGCCGCGGTGGAACACCGTCTCCAGCAACGCTTCCAGCTCGTAGATGCCGGTGACGCAGGCCAGCGCGGTGTACTCCCCAACGGAGTGGCCGCAGGCGATCGCACCCTCGACGAACGCGCCCTGCTCGCGCATCTCGGCGACCTGCGCCGCCGCCACCGTGGCCATCGCGACCTGGGTGAACTGCGTCAGGTACAGCACCCCCTCGGGGTGGTTGTAGTGCACGCCGCTGGCGATGATGCTGGTCGGGTTGTCGCGCACCACGTGCAGCACCGAGAAGCCCAGCGTGTCGCGGGTGAACTTGTCCGCTTTGTCCCACACCTTGCGGGCGGCCTTGGAGCGGGCGCGGACGTCCATGCCCATGCCCTTGTGCTGAATCCCCTGACCGGGGAAGGCATACACCGTGTGCGGGGCGGCCAGGCGCGCCGTCGCCGACATCACCAGGTCGGACCCTATGCGGGCGGACACGTCCAAAACCTCTGCGCCCTGGTCGATTCCGACGCGCTCGACACGGAAGTCGACCTCGTCGCCGGGACGCACCATGCCCAGGAAGCGAGCGGTCCAACCGACCAGGCGGGCGGGCGGCCGGGCTTGGCCGTCGGTGGCGGTCACCGCGTGCTGCGCGGCCGCCGACAACCACATGCCATGCACGATGGGCAATTCCAGGCCGGCCAGCAGGGCGGCGGCCCGGTCGGTGTGGATCGGGTTGTGGTCACCGGACACCATGGCGAACGGCCGCATGTCGACCGGGGCGGTCAACCGGACGTCGCGGCGGCGGCGACGCGGGGTGTCGGTCGCGTTCTCCGACACTGCGCCGCCGGCCCGCACCGGCTCGGTGAGCTCGGCGGAGCCGGTGCGCCCAAGGATCGCGAACCGCTCGTCGAGGCTGGCGATCGTCGCGCCGTCGGGGTCGGCGATGGTCACTGCGACCCGGACGACACGGCCCATGTCCGTGTCCTCCGCCGGCGAAGCCGTTGCGGAGATTGCCAATTCGGCCGGGATTGTGGGCACCGCGCCGACCACGTGGGCGGCGTGGTCGAGGTGCACGAGGCTGAGCAGGCCCTCGACGACCGGGACGCCGGTGTCGGTGACCGCCGAGCCGATCGCCGCGAAGACGGCCGGCCAGCAGAGGCCCACCAGCGCGTCGGGCACGGTGCTGAGGCCCGGTGCCAGCGTCTCGGAGAAGGTGGCCGTGACTCCGGTGTGGTCGGCGACCCGCTCGGGATCCCAGTCGACCGTCGCGCTGGCCGTTCCGTCGACGACCGCGGGCAGGAACTCCGGCCCGTCGACACCGGCGGCGATCGCCAGCACCGCCCGCATGGCGGTCGCGGCGTCCTCGGTCGGCACCACCGGAGTCCCGCCGTCAACGGTGTTGGCGGGCAGGGTGAATGGGATGTCGATCCAAGTTCCCGACAACGGGACGCTCAGCACCACCCGGTCGCCGTCGACCTGAAGCCGCGCCCCGGTGGACGAGTGTGTGGCGCGCCGGCTTTCGGGGCCGTCGTGCACGAGCCAGTCACCGGGGTCGGCGATCCGGTGGACGGGGTTGGTCGCGGTGCGACCGGCCCACTGCACGTCGGGAGCGTCGAGCACGACGGCCAGCGGTCCGGTCACGTCGGCGCGGCCCATCCGGCGCGACGCGACGGCCCGCGGCTGCCCGTTGGAGGACAGCACCTCGTCGATGGCGGCCCGCTCGAAGCGGTCCAGCAGTTCACCGACGGGTTCGTCCATTCGGGTAATGCCGGCCACCGCCGCGGTACCAGGGATGATGCAGACCTGGTCGGCGTCGTAGCGGGCGTCGTGGGCCTGCCACAGCGAGTCGCTTCGCCACCAGCGCCGCACGTCCTTGTCGATGACCGGCACGAAGTTGACCGGCTTGCCCAGCGTCTTGCAGAGACTGACGAAGAACGGGACGTCGGCCGGGTGCAGCTGCACGGTTTCGGCATCGGGGTATTCGGCGACCAACGTGGCGATGGCCTGCCGGGGGCTTTCCAGTAGCACGGCGTCGGCGAACAGCGTGTCGATCGGGCCGGAATCGTTTGCGTGCAAACGCGCTTCGGCGCGCTGCAGCATCTGCTGGAACCGGTCGCGCCAGGTGTCGGCCAGCCACGGACTGCCCGGCGCCGCGGTGTCGGCCGTGGAGTTGCCGTCGCCGATGGTCAGCTCGACGTAACGTTGCAGCCATTGCAGGTAGGTCATGTCGGCGACGTCGCCGAAGTAGGGCTTGGCGGTGTTCGCCATCGCCGCGATGATCTCGTCGCGACGCGCGGCGACGGCCTCAGCGTCCCCGGCGACCTCGTCGAGCAGCCGGCCGCATCGCGACGCGCTGTTGTCGATCTCGTGGATGTCGGCACCCAGCTGGCTGCGGCTGGAAGCCATGCCGCCCGCGGCTTTTCCGGCGCCGACCCACTGCTCGGTGCCCTGCGTCTCGACGAGCATCCGCTTGACCGACGGCGACGTGGTGGCCTCCTTGGTCGCCATCGCCGCGGTGCCGACCAGGATGCCGTCGATCGGCATCAGCGGGAAGCCGTACGCCTGCGCCCAACGCCCGGACAGATACTCGGCCGCCCGCTCGGGCGTGCCGATGCCGCCGCCCACGCAGACGGTGATGTTGGGGCGCGACCGCAGCTCCGAATACGTTGCCAGCAAGAGGTCGTCGAGGTCTTCCCACGAGTGGTGGCCACCGGCGCGCCCGCCCTCGATGTGCATGATCACCGGCTTGGTGGGCACCTCGGTCGCGATGCGGATGACCGAGCGGATCTGCTCGACCGTGCCGGGCTTGAACACGACGTGGCTTATGCCGACGTCGTTCAGCTCCTTGATCAAGTCGACGGCGTCCTCGAGGTCGGGGATGCCGGCGCTGATCACCAGGCCGTCGATCGCCGCACCGGACTGACGCGCCTTCTGCACCAAGCGCTTTCCACCGACCTGCAGCTTCCACAGGTACGGGTCGAGGAACAGCGCGTTGAACTGATAGGTGCGGCCGGGCTCGAGCAGCGTGGCGAGTTCCTCGATGCGGCCGGCGAAGATTTCCTCGGTGACCTGCCCGCCGCCGGCCAGCTCGGCCCAGTGCCCGGCGTTGGCCGCCGCCGCGACGATCTTCGCGTCGACGGTGGTCGGGGTCATGCCCGCGAGCAGGATCGGCGAGCGGCCCGTCAACCGGGTGAACTTCGTCGACAGCTTGACCCTGCCGTCGGGCAGGCGGACGACGGTCGGGGCATAGGTCGACCATGCCCGCGCCACCTCCGGTACTGCCCCGACGGTGAAGAGGTTGCGCTGCCCGCCGCGGGTCGCGGCGGGCACGATGCCGACGCCCAGGCCCCGGATGACCGGCGCGGTCAGCCGGGTCAGGATGTCGCCGGGACCCAAGTCGAGAATCCAGCGCGCACCGGCGTCGTGCACGCGGCTGATCTCCTCGACCCAGTCGACGCTTCGCACCAGGATGGCTTCGGTCAGCTCGCGGGCCAGCGCGACGTCCAGGCCGACCTTCTCGGCCCAACCGCCGACGATGTCGATGCCATCGGCGAGCCGCGGCGTGTGGAAGCCGACCTCCACCTGCACCGGATCGAAGACGGGCGAGAACACGTCACCGCCGCGCAGCTTGTTCTTGCGGTCGGACTCTTCCTTCTCCGAGATCTGCTGGCAGTAGAGCTCGAACCGGGACAGCTGTTCGGGCGTCCCGGTGATGACGACCGAACGCCGGCCGTTGCGAATGGACAGCACCGGCGGCAGCACGGTGCGGACATCCTGCGCGAACTCGTCGAGCAGCCGGCTGATGCGCTCGGGGTCGGCGTTGGTCACCGACACCATCGGCGGGCGGTCGCCGAGCACGGAGATCCCGCGCCGTCGGGCCACCAGCGTGCCGGCCGCCCCGATCAGCTGGGCCATCGCCAGCAGCTCGGCGTCGCGGGCACCCGCGGCCTTGAGCGACTCGACGGCGAGCACCCCCTGCGAATGCCCGGCGACGGCCACCGGCGGGGTGGCTTGCAGGTCCATGCCTTGACGTGCCAGCGCGCGCACGGCCGCGATCTGGGTCAGCAGCACGCCGGGGATCGACACCGCGGCCGACGTCAGGTGCTTGTCCGACGGGACCGGATCCTCGGCCGCCAGCGCGCGCACCCAAGCGAGCGGCTCGAAACCGATCGGGCGCACCACCACCAATTCCTTGGCCACCGGCTCGAGCAGCAGCTCGACCTCACCGACCAGCGTTGCCAGGTCCGATTCGATCCCGGCCGACGAGACCAGTTCCTCGAGGGTTTCCAGCCAAGCGCTGCCCTGGCCGCCGAACGCCACGGCGTACGGCTCGCCGGCCGTCAGACGGTCGACCAGAGCGTGGGTCTCCCCGGCGGCCGGGTGGGGCCCATTTCCATCGCGGTCAGCGGACACCCGATCGTGCTCGTGGATCGTCACGTCTGTATCTCCCTGTATGCGTCATGTACGTCTTACGTATCAGTGCGTTCAGCCGGTCCGAAGGGGACAGGAACTCACAGAGTCCGTCGATTCCGCATCGAATCGCGACCGAAGATCCGTCTGACCGGTGTGTTGTCGGCGGACCCCTCTTGTGGGTGGAGCGGCGCGGCGGACTGCATCGGCTGTACTAAGAGTGTCATAAGGATCGACCCCCGTTTTGCGTGGTGATTGGTTACTGGTGAGTTCTACGCATGGGTAACCGTGTCGTGGGTAACACCGGGTTTAATCGGCGGCGCGGGCGCGGCGAACAAACCTGCTGCATGCAGGTGGTTACGGTCGAGTAGCTATAACTGCGCTGATCAAAGCAGTTTTGTTATGTAATCGTTATGTAAAAATTTCGAGCCGTGGAAGCCGGTCGAGCCCGCCTCCGTCGCACCGTCCGCGCGGCGCTCGCGCCCGCCGCGCCGGGAAATGAGCGAACGAGTGTTTGCTGGGATCTCTAAGAGGAGCGGCCTGCCGGCGCGTGGCGGAGGAGCCGGGCGGCTAGGCCCACTGCCCGAATTGCGGCTTGAGGATTTCGTTGATGTCCACACCCACCCCGCCGACACTGCGTTTGTCGATCTCGACCTGGTGCAGATGGGCGGCCGGGTGCGTGAATCCCTTGGGCGAGCCCCAGTTGTGCTGCCAGAAGTAGGAGCCCAAGCCGTCGTGCAGCGCCCAGTCGATGGTCTTCGAATTGGCGTACACACCTGTGCGCTGATGTCCGATCACGGACTCCCAGGACCGCAGGTAGGGCGCGATCTGCTGTTTGTACTGGTCGTAGGACGGGTCGTCGTCGATCGAGGCGTAGATCGGGGCGCTGGCCGGCCCGCCCGCGGCGGCGTGCAGTTGCATCCCGCGCTGCGCGTGCTGGAGTCCGGCGTTGGCTCCGCCGAGCCAATCGGCGGTGTTGCCCTTGCCGTACTGGTAACAGGAGACGATTTTCAGTCCGTTGCTGTTGAGGTCGCGAGCCTCGGCGAACTGAATGGGCTTGCCGAGCATCCAGTTGCCGCCGGGGCGCCGGTCCGACACATACCTGATCGAGCCGACCGCGCCTGCGGCCCTGATCTGGCTGGCCGGAATGACCCCGGCCGCGTAGTCCAACAGGGTGCCGAGCGACGCCGACGCGGGCACCGGACGCAGCGACGTCCCTGCGACGCCCAGGCCCACCAGGGCGGGTGCCGCGGCCGCCAACCTCAGCAGGTCGCGTCGCGAAACCGATGGCACAAGCGACAGAGTACGACAGGAACACCATCTGACACATTGACCACACTGATCACATCTGCATCACAGTGCCGCATCGTGGGTTTGAGGCCGCGTCGTCGCGGGCAGCACGATGACGCTCACGGTCTCCAGGCCGAGGCGAGCGGTCTGATGGGCGATCTCGTCGAGGAAGTGCGCGGCCGCCGGGTTGATCGATCCCGCCCAGGCCCGGAACCCCTGCACGATCACTGGGTCGCGTTCCAGAGCCGGCTGTACCGCCCGAAGCACGCCGACCACGTCGTCGGGCAATGGATCGGCCAGCTGCTGGTCGATCCATCTGCGCGCCAGTTCCGTCGCCGCCACCCGATCGTCACCCAACCCGACCACGTCGCCGGCGAGGTCGCGCAAGCGGTCGAACAGCACCCGGCGTCCGGGCGTCTCGGCCAGCTGCGCCAGCAAGGTGCTGGCCGCCGCCGGCAGGACCATCTGCCCGAAGAGCACCGGAACCGGCAGGTCCCATTCCCGGAAGAGGTCGGCGTACATGGTGGCGATGGGAGCCGACAACGGCGCGCTGAGCCGCCCGATGACGCCGATGCTGTCGCGGTGCGTCGTGGCCAGCCTGCGCAGGATGTCCTCGCTGACGTCGGGGGCAGGGCAGTCGGCGGCGGCGCGGGATTCGGCGCGGGACCGGTCGATGGCCGCGATCAACTGGTCCAGCCGGTCGCGCTGACGCAACAACAACGTCCGGTGCTCGTCGAGGACACCCGCCAGCGTGGTGCGCCCACCCGCGATCAACCGTTGGATGTCATTGATGCTGACGCCGAGACTTCTCATCAGATCGATGCGCAGCAGGTCGAGCACCTGCTCGACGTCGAAGACCCGATAGCCGTTGGACAGGTGCTCGGCGCGCAGCAGCCCGATTTTCTCGTAGTGGCGAATGCGACCCGGGGCGATCCCGGTCAGGGCCGTGACGTCGCCGATCAGCAACTGCTCAGCCACTCCTTGACCTTACAACCGTGGCAAGGTCTGTACTGATCAGATGGAACGCGACCAGCTGATCGACCTCACCCGCCGCGCCCTGAAGTTGGCGCGCGACAAGACCACCGATCTCGCCCCGGCCCAGCACCGGGTCGATGCGCAGGCCTACACGTCCGCGGAGCGCCACGACCGGGACAGGGCCATGGTGATGGCCAGCCCACAGTTGGTCGGGTACGTCTCGGAGTTGCCCGGCCCCGGTGCGTACTGCACCAAGACGGTGATGGGCCGGTCAATCCTGTTGACCAGAACGGCCGACGGGTCGGTCAAGGCGTTCGACAATGTCTGCCTGCACCGCCAGTCGCAGGTGGCGACGGGCTGCGGCAGCGCCAAGCGGTTCACCTGCCCTTATCACGCGTGGACGTACGACAACGACGGGCGGTTGGTGGGCCTGCCGGGCCGTGAGGGCTTTGCGGACGTGACCATAAGGGCCGACGGCCTGACCGAGCTTCCGGCCGCCGAATTCGCCGGCTTCCTCTGGGTCGCACTGGATCCCGGCACGACGCTGGACGTCGCCGCACACCTCGGCCCCCTGGCCGAGGAGCTCGATTCGTGGGGCATCGGGCGGTGGTCGCCGTTGGGCGAGAAAGTGCTCGACTGCCCGATCAATTGGAAGCTCGCGGTCGACACCTTTTCGGAGAACTACCATTTCGCCACCGTGCATCAGCAGACGTTCGCCACCATCGCCCGCAGCAACTGCACGGTCTTCGACGCGTTCGGTCCGCACCACCGGTTGATCTTCCCGCTCAACACGATCCTGACGCTCGACGAGGTCCCCGAAGAGCAGTGGGATCCCTTCCAGAACATGGTCGTGATCTACGCGCTGTTCCCCAACATCGTGTTGTCGGTGACCATCGCCAACGGTGAGCTGTTCCGGATCTACCCCGGCGATCGACCGGGCAGATCGATCACGGTGCACCAGAATTCGACACCGCTGGACCTGTCCGACGAATCGACGGCCGCCGGCGCGCAAGCCGTCTTCGAGTACGCCCACGCCACGGTGCGCGACGAGGACTACCGGCTGGCGGAAGGCCTCCAGGCCAATCTCGAGTCGGGCGCCCGCGACCACCTGCTGTTCGGTCGCAACGAGCCCGGACTGCAGCACCGCCACAACGCCTGGGCGCAGGCGCTTGCCGGGGACTCACTCGGCGGACAACACCGCCAGTAGGTCGTCCAACAATGTTGCCAGCGCATCGTTTTGGGCGGGGCGAACCGTGGTCAACAGCCCGACGGCTTCCTGTCGGCGACCGTGGGCCAGCAGCTGCTCCAGCCGACCGGCGACGGTCTCCAGGTCCCGGTCGGCCGGCTCCATGTTCGCCACGGTGGTGGCGAGCACCTCGACCAGCTCCCAGTCCCGGTACAGGGCCAGGGAGCGCTCGTTGAAGGCGAAGCCGGTCACGGGTTTGCCCCACAGGGTCCCCTGGTAGCGGTACGGGCCCTCCATGTATTCGATGGGCAGGCCATGCGCCGGGGCCGGCACCAGCGGCTCACCGATGACGTCGAGTTCCATTGTGCGGCAGGTGATCCGGTGGCGGTCCGGCATGTAGCGCGCCGAGGCGTACGGCCGCACCAACGGCCGCACCTCTTCCGGCCATCGCACGTAGCTGCTGACCGTGACCTCGACGTCCTCGGCGCATTCCGGCGGCACGGCCGGATCGGGATGACTCGTCGTCAATCCGGTAAACGGCTGCAGCACATTGCCATTGGTCCGGTCGAACTGCCGCCAGATGCTCATGTCGACGCCGTTGTCGAAGCTGATGGTGCGCCATTCGTGGGAACGGGCCCGCGGGTCTCCCTCGGTACCTCCGCCGCCGGCGTATTTGGGGAACCACTGCCGGTCGATGTGCCCGCTGCTGCCGGAGACCTGGTGAACCTCGTCGCCCCAGCGCAGGGTGCCCGTCATCGCCATACCGGTCTGGAAATACGAATAGGTCTCGGTCTGGCCGAAGCAGCAGATCTTCCCGTTGTACGTCTTGGCTCCTACCGGTGTCGGTGCACGCGTGGGTGTCACGGCCAGGTCCAGGCGCATGGGCCGCGCCGACTGGTCCTCGCCGACCAGGCTGACGCGGTAGGTGTAGGGCAGCAATCCTCCGTCGGCGTCGCGGCACGTGGTCCAGGACGCGGTGCCGGCCCCGCTCGAGTAATGGATGTCCAGATAGCCCGGGGCCAAAGTCAGCTTGCGCCGCGCTCCGGGCTCCATGTTGGCCGGCGGCATGTCGTAGTCCGTATAGGTGCCGTAGTCACCGGTGTCGAGATCGAACAGCGCCATCGTGTAGAAGTCCGCGACCACGGTGCCGCCGGGGCGGTTCTTGTTGAAGATGGTCAGGAAGGCGAAAGACCGGTCGGACGCCGCGGCATCGAGCTGCCCGGCGATGAACCAGGTGTCCGATTCCTGATCCGGGTGCTCACCCTCGGCGGTGGGAAAATCCAGTTGGCTGTCGCCGGGCACCAACTGGAAGGGGTAACTGCGCCAATCGCTGGTCATATCAGGCCTCGCTGCTTTTTTCGCTATGTTAGCGTCAATAGCGAAATCGCGGTCACTGTCGCATTCGCGCCCGACCCCCGAGGAAGTGCCCGATGACGGAAAACGCCGGCCACCGGTCCTACGACGAACTCTTCATCGGGGGCCAGTGGCGCAAGCCCGCCAACCCCCAACAGCTCGCCGTCATCTCCCCGCACTCGGAAGAACCGATCGGGCACGTCCAGGTGGCTGGGCCGGAGGACGTCGAAGCGGCCGTCGCCGCCGCACGACACGCTTTCGACCACGGCCCGTGGCCGCGCATGACCCACGCCGAGCGCATGGCCAAGGTCGAGCAGCTCGCCGCGATCTACGGCAGCCACGTCGACGAGATGGCCGATCTGATCACCGACGAGATGGGGTCACCGCGCAGCTTCAGCCGCATGGGCCAAGGGGCGGCCGCAGCGGGCCTGATGCACCTGGCGCTGGCCGTCGCCCGCGACTTTCCGTGGGCCGAGCGCCGCCAGGGTGTGCTCGGCGAGGTGCACCTGCGCAGGGCCCCGGTCGGGGTCGTCGCCGCGATCGTGCCGTGGAACGTGCCGCAGTTCCTGATCATGCCCAAGCTGATCCCGGCCCTGATCGCGGGTTGCACGGTCATCGTCAAACCCGCACCCGAAACCCCTTTGGATGCTTTGTGGTTGGCGGAAATGATCGAGCAGGTCGGCCTGCCCGAGGGCGTGGTCTCGGTGCTTCCGGGGGGAACCGACGTCGGCGAGGCGCTGGTCCGTCATCCCGGTGTGGACAAGGTCGCATTCACCGGCTCCAGCGCCGTCGGGCGCCGGATCGCCGCCCTGTGCGGCGAACAGCTCAAGCGGGTGAGCCTGGAACTCGGCGGCAAGTCCGCGGCGATCATCCTCGACGACGCCGACATCGGCAAGACCGTGGCCGGCCTCAAAACCGCCGGCCTGATGAACAACGGCCAGGCCTGCGTCGCCCAGACCCGCATCCTGGTCAGCGACCGGCGACACGACGAGGTCGTCGACGCGCTGGCCGACATGATGTCGGCCCTCAACGTCGGCGATCCCGCCGACGACGCCACCGACATCGGACCCCTTGTCGCGCAACGCCAACAACACCGCGTCCAGGACTACATCAAGTCCGGCCAGGCCGAGGGCGCACGCGTCGTCCTCGGCGGCCAGGACAGCCCGTCGGACCGCGGCTGGTATGTGCAGCCGACGCTGTTCGCCGACGCCACCAACGACATGCGCATCGCCCGGGAGGAGATCTTCGGTCCGGTCTTGACCGTGCTGCGCTACCGCGACGAGGACGACGCAATCCGAATCGCCAACGAGAGCGACTACGGTCTGGCCGGCTCGGTGTGGACCTCCGACATCGCACACGGCTTGGAGATCGCGGGTGGGGTACGCACCGGCACGTACGGCATCAACATGTACACGCTCGACATCGGCGCCCCCTTCGGTGGCTTCAAGCAGTCGGGCATCGGGCGGGAATTCGGCCCGGAAGGGCTTCATGAATACGTCGAGCTTCAGACGCTGGTGTGCAAGGGGCAGCTGCCGCCGTTATAAAACGTCGGGCCGCCATGAAGGGTCACGACCGAGCCGCGCGAGAAGCTTTGCCTGCAAATCGCTTTCGTCGGGAATCGCGACCGGAGCGTTGAACATTCCCGACGAGCTCAAGGCCTGCGGGTCCGCGGGTAGGCCGTCGTAGAGCCGCCGGCACCATGCGGGCTCCAGCCGGTCGTCTGCCCCCACCGCGCGAGCAAGGTCCCAGGTGTGGACCAACACATCGCGCGTCAGGTTCGGCATCAGCCGGTAGGCATCCAGCTGAGCCATTCTGCCGGATTCAGCGGCATCCCTCAGCGCGTCGTACGTCAGTTGCCATCGTGCTTGCGGGTGTGCTCTCGGTCGCTCCGGCTTCAAGTCCAAGGGACGCAGGATAAGTACGTCATGGAAACCGATCACGTGCTCGAGCACTCCCCGCGCATCCCACTCGTCGCATGGGGAGCGACGGTCCCACTTGCCGTGCGCCGACCGAACGGCCTCGCCAAACCGTTGGCAGACGGCGAGATGCAGGGCCGCCACCGCGTCATCGGTCACGCGCGGGATCCGGCACCTGCAGGGTGAGCTCGACCGGGCAGCACAGCGCGCCGTGCTGATTGGTCACGCGGACCTCGATGTCGACGAGACAGCGCGGCGGGTCCACCGACGTGTCCCGCCGCTTGGCGACCGCACGTCCCCGGCCGACCATGGTGTCGCCGGCATACACCGAGCCCGTCAACCGTAAGGAGCGCCGCACCACGCGACTGCTCGGGCCCGCCCAGTCGGTCGCGACGCGGTCGGCGAAGCCGGCGAGGTGCATGGTGTTGACGTAAATGGTCGGATTGCCTTGGCGTCGCGCGTATTCGGGGTCGAAATGGCCCGGGAAGTAGTCCCACGTCGCGCCGGCATTCTCGACCACTCGCTGATAGCTGATGTGGTCGACCACCTCGGGCAGGTCGACCGGAACGGTGATCTCGTCGAAGTCCAGGCCGTCGCCGGTCACGGGGACGCCCCGGGTGTGAAGCGGAACAAGGTGTTGCGGCACGTCGCGACGACCGTGGCGTCCTGGCGGCGATAGGTCTCCAGCGTCTCGACGAAGTGACCGACGCCAAGCCGCGTCCGCTTCTCCGGTGACACCGACACCAGTTCCTCGACGACGGCGAGGACGTCGCCTTCGACGATGGGTGCCAGGAACTCAACGTCATTGGCCGCGTTGATGAATGTGGTGCCCGGCAGCGGCACTCGCAGGACCAGCGACGCCGCGGGTGGCCTGCCCTGTGGCTCCCACGGCGGGGGTATCAGCCACCCCATCAGCAGGGCGGGGGGCGCCAGCAGACCGCCCCAGGTCCGGCGGGCGAACTCGGCGTCCCAGTAGGAGCGATTGCCGTCGTGGACCATGGCCGCAAACAGCTGTATTCGCGCCCCACTGACGGGCGTGGCCGCGGTGCGCGGCTCGGTCGTCGTGCCGACCATCCGCAGCGCGTCGTCGTAGGTGCCGAAGGCCAGCTGGTAACTGAGCTCTGGGTCCACGCCGCTCACATAACGAGCGGGTGCCGACTGGGCACCGAATCCCATTGCAGCGCACGGGAAGTGAAGTACCAGCCGCCGCGCTCGTAGATCAGCGTATCCCGGAAGGTCCCGGTGGCACGCAACGTGGTGTCGCCGTACATGGCGGCGAAAAGCACGGCAACGCAACGCTGTGTCGCGTTGACCCCGTCGACGCGGATCTCGTGGTCGACCGTCACCAGCCGTTGTCCGTCGCCGCCGTCGAAGGCCGCGCGCAGATCGTCGAACGTCTCACCATCGCGGTGGTAGGTGGCTCCGGAATGGCGGAACGTGGCAATCCAGCGCTCTCGATCGCCCTCGGAGTAGGCCCGGTTGTGCCGGGCGTTCAGGTTGAGGATGGCGGCGCGACCCGTGGCGGCCTGCAGCATTTGCTGTTCCTGATAAGACATGGTCATTTTGGTCTCCAGCCTTTCCCGGAAAATGACTGCCAACGAGCGGACACATGTACGGTAATGTAGCTTCCCGACTATTACGTAACATTAACGTAACCTACCGGCGAACGGTATATCCCTGAGCTTCACGATCCCATGCCTCCCGCGTCACCCCCCGCGCGCGCAATAAATCCTTGCGTATCCGCCCGACGGCATTCTTCGGAAGTTCGCTGACGGTCTCCACGAACCGCGGCACACAGAAGTACGGCATCCGGTCGGCGCAGAAATCGAGCAGGTCCGTGTAATCCATTGTGGCCCCGGATCGCAACGTCACGACCACCAGAATGTCGTCTTCGCCCAGCGGGCTGGGCACCCCTACCGCGGCCGCTTCGGCCACCGCGGGATGGCGCATGACGACGGTTTCCAATTCGACCGAGGAGACGTTTTCGCCGCGCCGGCGTAACGAATCTTTCCTGCGGTCGACGTAAGTCAGGTTCCCCGCGCTGTCGAGCCGGCCGAGATCGCCGGTGCGAAACCATTCCTGGTGGGGAATCACGTGCAATCCGGAGTCGACGTAGCCTTCGCTCATCACATGCGGGTACCGGGGCCGGCAGGCGATCTCACCGACCGCGCCGACGGGCAGTGGCTCGCCACCTTCATCGACGATCCGCACGTCGAAATTCGGATTCGGCCGGCCGGATGTCCCGGGTACCCCGTCGTCGGCCAGGGCCTTGACGGCGATCGGGAACGCCTCGGTCATTCCGTACATCGTGACAATGCGGCAGCCGTAACGCTTTTCGATGTCCCGATAGGCGCCGGCGTCGATCGGCGCCGCGGAGATGAACCGCAACGGCAGCTGCGCGTCGCGCGGGTCCGCGGGCAGGTTCTGCAGCATCGACACCATCGCGCCGGCGCCGGCGAAGCCGACGGCGCCGCGCGCGCGGATGTCGTCCCACACCTCGCCGGGGTGAAAAGCCTGCGCCAGGACGGTCGTCGCGCCGAGCAGCATCGGGGCCAGCACGCTGGGGGCCGCGCTGAGGTGGAACAGCGGCATCGCCGTCCACAGCACCTCCCCGGCGTCCAATTCCCACGCCGACGCGACCGTCGCGGCCACCGTGAACAGGTAATGCCAGGTCGTGGCAACCGCTTTCGATGGCCCGGTGGTGCCCGACGTGTAGAACAGACAGCCCACCTCCCCGGCGGCGGTGTCGGCCACCGGTGGGTCGGTGTCTGGGCCCGAGCCGAGTGAATCGCCTTGCAACACCACGCTGGGCACGATGTCCAACGCATCGGCGACTGCGGTGACCCGGGAACGGCGCTCGGCATCGGTCAGGACCACCTTGGCCCGCGACAGCCGCAGGGCGTGCAGCAGGAAGTCCCCCTTGTTGGCGGCATTGACGGCCGCGCTCACCGCGCCCAGGCGCGCCGCACCCAGCCAGAAGTAGACCCAATCGGGGCAGGTTCCGGTGAACAAGGCCACACCATCGCCGCGACCGACGCCCAACTCCGACAACATGTTCGCCGCGGCGCAGGACCGCCGCCGCATCTGTTCGAAGGTCACGTCGACGCCGGCTATCGACATCATCACCCGGTCGGGATGCTGTTGGGCGCGCCGATCGAGCACTGCCGTCACGGTGAAGCTGTCGACGCCGAAATCGGCGGGCCCGGGAGGTCCGCTCCGGTCGGGGCGCATCAGGTTTCCAGCGGCTTCCGCTCAGGCTTTCGCGGCCGCCGGGTCGGGTTGACCGTCGGCGGTGTAACCGAAATCGGACGTCGAGGGCTGCGTCCCGGGATAGAAGCGGTGCGCCCAGCGGCGAAGGGCGGCGTAATCGTGCGCCTCTTCGGGGGCCAGGTTGGGCTTTTCCAGGTACTTCATGTTCTCCCACGTGAAGAAGTCCTGTTTGATGACTTCTTGTTGCAGCGCCAGGAATTTGGCCGCCCGACCGGTCGGCACGTCGCCGGTGTCGCCCGGCTCCCGGACGGACGCCTGCGTGTAGAAGTAATCGGTGTAGTCCTGGTCGACCGGCGTCTGCCCGGTGACCTGAACCGTGGCCACCAGCTCGCTTGGGAATCGGACGACCCCCAGCCCCAGCGAGTAGTTGTCGTAGATGATCTTGGCGTCGACCGGCCCGTTGGGCGTCAGCCAGGTCGAGGCGCGGCCGCCCCCGAAGTGGGCGTTGACGGTGGCGTGAAGGTGATAACCGGACACCTCGAACGACGCTGTGGTGGCGGGGTTGGCGGCCTTGTGTACGTATTGCACGTGGTAGGGGTCGGCGGCGTTCTCGATGATCATCTGGGGGTGCACCTTGACACGGTTGACCATCTGGGTGTGCGGATGCAGCGGGTAGTACTCGTTGGTTTCCAGTTCGGGCAGCACCGGGGGCTGCCAGTACGGCGCCCGGCCGTGCCGCTCGTGCCACGCGAGGACGAAGCCGTACCACTCCATGCTGGGGTAGGTGCGGATGCGGACGTTGTTCTTGCATCCGATCTTGCTGTAGGGAATCAGCGCGTTGCTGCCGTCACCCCGCCAGCGCCAGCCGTGCCAAGGGCAGACGATGTTCTCGCCTTCCACCGTGCCGCCGACGCCGAGGTTGGCGCCGAGGTGCTGGCAGTAGGCGTCCATCACGTGCACCTGGCCGGACTCGGTGCGGAAGATGACGAGTTCTTCACCGAAGTAATGAGCACGCTTGACCTGACCCGCGGGCAGATCGGAGCCAAAGGCGACGATGAACCAGCCCGTCGGGAATCGGTAGGTCGACAGGGCGATGCCGGTCTGACCGAACTCTTGTTCCGAGGGATCCCCGGCCGCATCCGCGGCCGGGTCCGAAACTGTATGCGTCACGAAGTCTCCATATCAGGCCCTAAACCAAGGCGAGCCGAGCGCAACCGGGCCGCCCTTCGCTCACCGCGGTTCGACGACAACGTCTATTTTTACTATTTTAAGCATTGAACGTCAACGCGGCGCCAGGCGCGTCCGGGAAGAGCGGAGTTGAAGATGACGGCTGCGGCAGTGGATCTTTCCGATTCCGCCTTGTGGCGCAACGGATTTCCCGACGATCTGTTCACGGAGCTGCGGCGCAGCCGGCCTATTTTCCGCCACGACGTGACCCCGGGCGTCACCGCCCTGTTCCCCGGGGGTGCGCAACGCGGGTTCTGGGTGACCACCAAGCACCGGCACACGGTCCGGCTACATCGTGATGTCGACTCCTTTACCGCGGTCGACGGCCCACTCATCCAGTCGGTCGGGATGTTCGCCTCGTACCCGACCATCATCAACATGGACCCGCCCGAGCTGAACAAGCGCCGCAAGCTCATCTCGAACGCGTTCAATCCCCGCGCGATCGCCAAACTCGAGGACGGCATCCGGGCGCGGGCCGCGCGCATGATCGACCACTTGCTTGCCCAGGACGGCGGCGACTGGATCGACGACGTCGCCGACGCCCTGCCGATGACGGTCATCGGCGACATCATCGGCATACCGGACGAAGACCGGCCACGAATCTTCGATTGCCTGGACGGCATCCTGAAGGCCAACGCGGCCGGAGCCCGGCCCAGGTGGCAGGACTATACCGATCTCTATGCCACCATCTTCGGCTACGCGATGGAGCTGACCGCAGAGAAGCGGCGCAATCCCGCCGATGACATCTGGAGCACGCTGGCGACTGCCGTCATCACCGGCGAAGACGGAGAGCAGTTCAGCCTGCCCGCAAACGAACTCGAGTTCTTTTTCTTCGTGCTGGCGTTCGCCGGCAGCGACACCACCAAGAATGCGCTCGCCATCGGGCTACAGGCGTTTGTGGAGAACCCGGATCAGATCGAGCGTTATCGCGAGCAGGAGGCGCTGCGGCCCAGCGCCGTCGAGGAGGTGCTGCGCTGGGCCTCGCCGGTCGCCTACTGGACGCGCACCGCGAAGGTCGATGTCGAGATGGATGGCCAGCACATCGCGAAGGGCGAGCGGGTGGTGTCGATGCTGCGTTCGGCCAACCGCGACGAGGAGGTGTTCGAATCGCCGTTCACCTTCGACATCGGCCGGCAGCCCAACCCGCAGGTGGCCTTTGGGGGCGGCGGGCCACATCACTGTCTGGGCGCCATGCTGGCTCGCGCGGAGCTCCGCGCGGTATTCGACGAACTGTTGTTGCGCTGCGACGACATCGAACTCGGCCCGGCCAAGGTCGCCTATCCGAACCTGACCACCAACATGTCGATCTACGACGAGATGCCGATATCGCTCACCGAGCGCTAATCCGTGAGCCGCAGCGCCGCCTTGGGGCACTGGTCCACTGCAGCGCGCACGTCGATCTCCAGCCGCGCCGGCACGGGGCCATCCGCGATCTGCACCACGTCCTCGTCCCCCAGTTCGAAAACCTCCGGCGCCAGCGATTCGCAGAAGCCGTTGGCCTCGCAAAGGTTTTCGTCAACTGTCACGCGCATCAGATGCCCTCCACTTCTCTAAAGGCCCTTGGGTCGGGTCCCGATCACCCCACTGGTTGCGAGGCTCGTCAGTTCTTCGTCGGTCAGCCCGCACCGATCTCGGAGTATCTCTTCATTGTGCTCGCCCAATCGCGGCGGTGGCCGCAGCAGCCACTCGTTCTGGCCGGCAAGCCGGGCGAACGGTGGGCAGGGATAGAGGCCCACTCCGGTGCTCGGGTGATGCAGCGCCTCGAGGAACCCGCGGTGCCGTAGTTGGGGGTTATCGGTGACCAATGAGGGCGACACCACCGGTGCGGCGGGGATGCCGGCGGCGGCCAATCGTTGCACCGTCGGGTCGAGGGGCTGACGGGCGAACCACTCCGCGAGCCGGCGATCCACCTCGTCGGCGCGCTGCCGCCGTGCCGCGACGGTGGACAGTTCCTCGTCGCACCACGCCGGTCGACCCATCAGCTCGACCAGGGAACGCCACTGCCCGTCGGCACCAATGGTGACCGCGATCCAGTCGTCATCGCCGGCACACCGGTAGATGTTCTGGATCGAGTCACCGTGGCCCCGATTGCCCTGCCTGGTCAGGGTCGTCCCGAAGACCTCGGATTCGATCGCCTGGATCGCGGTGGCGTTCAGCACCGTTTCGAGCATCGGCAGCTCGACGAGCTGACCCGACCCGGTCCGTTCGGCGAAGTTCAGCGCCGCCAGCACCGCGAAGGCGGCGTGCACGCCGGCCAGCGGATCGCAGGCCCCCCGCGGGGCCACCGGCGGAGCGTCGGGCAGCCCGGTCACCCACGCCAGGCCGGCGATCTGCTCCATCGTGGGGGCGAATCCCACCCGATTTCGCCATGGCCCGTCCAGCCCGAACGCGGGCATCCGGGCGACCACGAGCCTGGGGTTGACGTTCAGCAACACGTCAGCGGTCAGGCCGAACTGGTCCATCACCCTGGGCGAGAAGTTCTCGATCACCACGTCGGCGTCGGCGGCCATCTCGGTGAACAGGCGACGCCCGTCTTCGGAGCCCAGATCCAACGTCACCGAACGCTTGTTTGTGTTCATGGCGTGGAACACCCACCCGTACTCCCACCAATCGTCGACGTCGGTGCGCATGCCCCCCGAATATCGAATGCCGTCGGGTCGCTGGATCGATTCCACCTTGACGACGTCGGCGCCGAACGCGGCCAACAGGTGTGTCGCCGCGGGACCGGCCCAGAAGGCGGTGAGGTCGACGATGCGCACACCGGTCAGGGGCAACCCTTGCGGCGCCCAATCTTCCCCGGACTCCCTTCGGCGCCAAGGGGTCTCATCGTTTGCCTCACCGAGGCCGGGGGTGCTCCCCGTCGGGGCGGGCGCGCACGCCGACATCAGCCACGGCGGGCGGGGCTGGTGAAAGCCGGCGGGGTTGTCGCCGAACGCCCCGCGCTGGGTCACGTACTCCATATCCCGGATCGTGGCGCCATTGCCCAGCGCCGCGATGGGCAACCGGAAGAGTTGGCCGAGCTCGACGATCTCCTCGACGGTCCGTTCGGCCAGCCATGGGCCGATCTGTTCGCGGATCAGGTCACGGTAGGCCCACCGGCCGATCTGGAAGCGCAGCTGCTCGATCTCCTCGAGCTGGGGGCATTCGACCATCGCGCAGAAGTCGAGCCATTGCTGGCCGGTGACCATGGTGATCCCGACGTAGCCGTCCTTGGCGGGCTCGATCGACGGCACTTCGAGGGTGCGGCGGATGGGCGGTACCCGCAGCAGCTGGGAGTGCAGCCATTCGCTGCTCTGCATCGCGGTCAGCGCCTCGAGCATGGACAGGTCGAGGTGTTCGCCGGGCCCCCCAAGCTCGACGCGGCGGCGCACGGCCAGCGCGCCGAATGCGGCGTACACGCCGCCCATGTATTCCCCCAGGTCGCCGCCGATGGAGATCGGCGGCCCCGCGGGGTCGCCCCGGAAGCCGGGCGAGCCGGCCCACGCCTGCAGGGTGAATTCGCTGGCGGCCCTGTCGGCGTACGGGCCGGTCCAGCCGAAGTCGGAGATCGTGACGACGATCGTGCGCGGGGAGGCGGCCAGCAGCCGCTGCGGGTCGACACCCAGTGCCGCCGCGCGCGCCCGGCCGGCCGTGATGACGACGACGTCCGCGCCGGCGAGTAACTCAGGCAGCCGCGCCGGGCCCGAAGCATCTGGGGAATACGTCATGCTGCGCTTGCCGGCGTTGAGATACGCGAAAAACGGCGAGCTCGCCCCGCCCCGCACCGGCGATCCGGTGGCGGAGTAATGCCGAAGCCAATCCCCTTGCGGCGGCTCGATTTTGCACACCTGCGCGCCCGCGTCGGTCAGCAGCTTCCCACAGTAGCTGCCGGCTATCCGGTCACTGATCTCGATTACACGCAGGTCATGCAGCGGTGTGGGACGGCTGTCGGACCGCTCGCTCACTTGCACCCGCCCTCCCGATCGGCGCGCGATCGAAGAAGCTATTTATACCATTACTGCTAAAATAGCTAAGCCAGCGAGATGCTTGTATCGAGGATCGGATGACCGCCTTGGGAATTGGGCAGGACGCCCGTCGCCGATTGTCGGCGCCGCGGATCGCAGAAATCGTAGCCGACGAGTTGCGCCGCCAGATCATCAACGGCGAGCTCGCCGACGGCGACCTCTTGCCGCGTCAAGAGGTGCTCGTCGAACAGTTCAACGTGAGTTTGGTTTCGCTGCGAGAGGCGCTGCGGATTCTGGAAACCGAGGGGCTGGTGTCGGTGCGGCGGGGCAACCGCGGCGGGGCTGTCGTGCATGCCCCGGCGAAGACCAGCGCCGCGTACATGCTGGGGTTGTTGCTGCAGAGCGAGTCCGTCGCGGTGGCCGATCTCGGCATGGCGTTGCAGGAACTCGAGCCCGCATGCGCCGCACTGGCCGCGCGGCGGCCAGACCGGGCGGACACTTTGGTCCCGGAACTCAACCGGATCAACGACTCCATGGCCGAAAACATCGAGGACGGCGGTCTGTTCACCGAAATCGGCCGGGAATTCCATGATCTCGTCGTGCGCGGCTGCGGAAATCACACCATCATCGCGGTGGTCGGCAGCTTGGAGTCGCTGTGGACCAGCCACGAACAACAGTGGGCGGACGAGAGCGCGGCGCGCGGCACCTACCCCTCATTGGCGCAGCGCCGTGCGGTGCTCAGCACCCACGTCAAGCTGACCGAGACCATCGCTGAGGGTGACGTCGACCGGGCACGCCGCATCGCCGGTCGCCATCTCGCCGACACCCAGACCTATGTGCTCTCCGATCGGTCCGATCAACGAATCCATGCGCTGTCGCCGCAAGCGTTGTCGCGCACGCGCGATTTCCGGCAACCGTAAGAGCACCCGTTGAGAACCGCATTGGTCACCGGCGGCAGCGGCGGGATCGGAAAAGGGTGCGGCCGCAAGTTGGTCGAGCTCGGTTACGACGTGGTGCTTGCGGCGCGTCGTGAGGCGCCGTTGCGGGCGGCCGCCGAGGAGATCGGTGCGCGCCATGTTGTGGCCGATGCGTCGGATCCGGACGGGTTCGCCGCCGCGACAAGCGCATTGGAGACGATCGACCTCGTCGTCCATGCCGCCGGCACGCTGGGCGGGACGTACGCGCGCAAACAGACTTTCGAGCAATGGCGAACCATCATCTCGGCCAACCTGGATTCGTGCTTCGTGGTGACGGCCGCCGCACTGCCGAGGATGCGCGCGGGCTCGCGGTTCGTGTTCATCTCCTCCTCGGCTGCGCACGAACCGATGATGGCGCGGACCGCCTACTCGGCGTCGAAGGCCGGCATGAACGCATTCGCCCGGGCCTTGGCGCTGGAAGTCGACCGCGACGGCATCGCCGTCCACATCGTCACGCCCGGTCCCGTGGAAACCGAGATGCTGCAGGACGTGCCTTTCGAGATGTACGCGATTCGGGTCTCGGATGTGGCGGACGCGGTCGCCTGGCTGGACACCGTCGACCCGTCGGTCGACCTGCCGGAGATCCGGCTGAGCGCGGTGCAGCGGGGGCCGTTCGCCCGGCCGCCGGTCGTGCCTACGGAAGCCCGTCGCCGGAGGCAGCGAACGCCTTGATCACCGTCTCGCCGAATTCCTGTAGGGAGTCGGCGACGGCGAAGTCGGCGAACCACACGTAGAACCGCTCGACACCCTGAGCGGCCAGACCGGTGAAATGTGCGATCAACTCGCCGGCGTCGCCGCAGACCAGTCCCGACCCCAGGTTGCCGAATCGGCGGGTGCTGACCTCGCGCACTTTGTCCGGGTCGCCGCCCGCGCGGACGAATCCCACCATCTGCTGCACCGACACCCGGGCCGTCCCCGCGGCTTGGGCCAGCTTGGGCAACTTGTCGAGGTGGTTGGCCGGCACATTCCACCAATCCGCATATTTGCGAACGAGTTCCATCATCCGGGGGCCGGTGCCACCCAGGACCAGCGGTATCGGGCGTGACCGCCGCGGAGATTGCACAACCTCGCCGGCTTGCGCGTCGTCGCCCCAGTACTGCCTGATCAACTCGAGGTGACGCCCGAGTCGCTCCACCCTGGCCACCGGATCGCGCTGGCCGACATCGAATCTGGTGAACTCCGCGGGCCAGGACCCCGAACCGAGCCCCAGATCGAATCTGCCCTCCGATGCGTCCGACAACGTGACAGCTTGCTTGGCCAGCACGGCGGGGTGGCGAAACGCGTCACACAGCACCAGGTGGCCGATCCGCAGCCGCTCCGTCTTGGCCGCCACCCAGCCGGCGATGCCCATTGCCTCCCAGATGCTTTCATCGGGAAGGCCCGGCGCCTCGAGGTGATCGATGAACGCCATGCCGTCGAAGCCACTGGCCTCGGCGTGGTGCGCGCGCGCAGCGATGTCGGCCACCGACAGCCGCACCTGCGGCAGGAACAAGTACCACTCGACCATGCAGCCACCTATGCGTATGTTCCCGTGCGATTGCGAACCGGGGCGCTAGTTTACTATTTTTATTATGTTAGGGGTCTTATGGATGTCGCATTGAACTCGGAGCAGCTGTCGCTGCGCGACACCGTGCGCGACATCCTGCGTACGGAGTGTCCACCCGATGCGGCCCGGCAAGCGATGACGGATCCGGAGCGCTGGCGCGCGCTGTGGAAGACGGTCGTCGACCTCGGCTGGACCGAGCTTGCCCACACCGGCGACTACGGGCCGGTTGAGCTGGCGGTGGTGCTCGAGGAATGCGGCGCTTCGATCGCGCCGATCCCGCTGCTGAGCTGTGTCGGGCTGGCCGCTGGCGCATTGCGGGGCACCGACCTCGACGCGGTTCTCGACGACATCGCGGGCGGCGCCGTCGCCACTCTGGCCGTGCACGCCAAAGGCTCTAGGCTGCCCGGGGCGCCGATGACACTGCGCGGCGGACGCCTGCGGGGGCGGGCGGTCGGTGTCCCGAACCTGTCCCGCGCCGATCTCCTCGTCACGCTGGCGCGGGACGACACGGCCCCCAACGGCACAGTGGTGGCGGTCGCGCGCTGCGGCGACGGGGTGAGCGTGATCGCGGGCGAGTCGACCGATCCCGCGCACCCGCTCGCAGACGTCGAGGTCGACGCCGAACCAGTGGCCGCCGCGCCCGTCGAAATCGAAACGGCGTTGACACCGCCATTGGTGGCCGCCGCTGCCGACCTGGTCGGCGTGGCCCGTGCCGCGCTGCACCGCTCCGTCGAACACGCGAAGACGCGTCGCCAGTTCGGCACGCCGATCGGCGCGTTCCAGGGGATCAAACACGCGCTCGCCGAGAACTACGTCGGCTTGGAGCGCGCCCGTAGCCTCACCTACGCCGCGGCCGCCCGCCTGCACGATCCGACCACGGCCCCCGCCGATGCCTGGACCAGCGCGGCGCTCGCCAAGGCGGCAGCCGGCGATGCTGCCGTGAATTGCGCGAGAACCGCGGTGCAGGTGCACGGCGCGCTCGGACAGACCTGGGAGCACGACGCCCACCTGTACGTCCGGCACGCCTGGCAGGCCGCCGCAGTGCTGGGAGACAGCCGGGCGCTCTACCACGAGGTGGGTCGCCGTTTCGCAGGAAGCGCGAAATGACTTCGCCGACACGGGAATTCGGCGTCTGGCTGAACGATTTCCTGCCGAATGACTATTACGCGAACTATCGGCAATACCGCTGGGACCTCGAGCTGCGCCGTGACTACCAGCGGGCGGCCTTCGAGGCCGGCTGGATACAGCCGACCTGGCCGCGCGAGCACGGCGGCCGGTCGCTGGGTTTGCGGGACGCGATGGAAGTCAGGATCGAGGCGGCGCTGCGGTCTGCGCCCAAGCTGCCCAACATCGCCGGCCCCAACGTGGCCGCACCCGGGATCCGGCAATTCGGGACGCCCGACCAGATCGACCGCCTTCTGGTTCCGCTGCTGCGCGGTGACGAATGGTGGGCGCTGGGCATGTCCGAGCCGGAGGCCGGGTCGGATTTCGCCGGCCTGCGCACGCGGGCCGAGCGCGACGGGGACGTCTTCCGGGTGAACGGCCACAAGATCTGGACCACCCAAGCCCACGAGTCGCGGTGGTGCACCCTGTATGCCCGCACCGACCCGGAGGCGCCGAAACACCGGGGCATCTCCTGCCTCATTCTCGACCTGCACTCGCCGGGCGTGCGGATCGATCCCATCCGGATGGCCTCGATCTCCGACGAGACATTCTGCGAGGTCTTCCTCGACGACGTCGAGGTGCCCGCCGACAACCTCCTCGGGCCGCTGCACGGCGGGTGGAATGTCGCCTTGTCCTCGCTGCACCACGAACGCCAGATGATCTGGATCATGAACTGGGTCGAGATCAAGCGCGGACTCGACGCGGTACGCAGAGCGCAGCCGACGGCGGATATCTGCACCGAGCTCGGTTCGCTGCTGGCCGACGCCGAAGCGTTGCGGGCCACCGGATACCGTGCCCTGGGTAACGAACTGGCGGGACGACCGAGTCCCGAAGCCGACACCATGAAGCTGCTCGGATCGGTTACCTTGCAACGTGTTTGGGAGCTCGCGGCCGACGCCGGCGGAATGCAGTCGCTCAGCGACTTAGACCTGCTCTTCGAGCGCCAGGACGCGCTGGCCGCGACGATCTACGGCGGGACATCGGAGGTCCAGCGCAACATCATCGCCGAGCGGCTGCTCGGGTTGCCGAAGGGATGACGAGGATGGATTACGACCTCGGCGACGACGCCGCAGAATTGCGAAAGCACCTGCGTGAGTTGGTGGCCAACCACATTCCCCCCGACTTTCTCGGGGCGTGCACCGAGAACCCGAGGGATCTCGCCACCACCGAGACGTTCTGCAAGCTGCTAGCCGCCGAGGGTCTGCTGGCGCTGGCCTGGCCGAGAGAGCATGGTGGCGGCGGCGGCTCGGTGTGGCAGCAAACCGTGCTGCGCGAGGAGATGTGGGCCCAGCACGAGCCCCGCGGTCCGCAGTACATGGGCATCAATTGGGTGGGCCCGGCGCTGATGCGTTACGGAACGGCCGAGCAGAAGGCCAAGCACCTGGCGGCCATCGCCGCCGGCGACGTGATCTGGTGTCAGGGCTTTTCCGAGCCGGAGGCGGGCACCGACCTGGCCTCGTTGCGCACCCGCGCCGTACCGGACGGCGACGGTTGGCGCATCACCGGGCAGAAGGTCTGGACGTCGTATGCGCTGATGGCGTCCTGGTGTGTGCTGGCGGCGTGCACCGACCCCGAAGCCCCAAAACCAAAGCGGCTCACCCTCTTTCTGATTCCGATGGACCGGCCGGGCTTCACCGTCCGGCCCATCGGGTCCATGCTGGGACCGCATCACCTCAACGAGATGTTCCTGGACGACGTGCAGGCGTTCCCCGGCGACGTGCTCGGCGAGGTCGGCGACGGCTGGCGGGTGATGCGCGAGGCGCTGGCATTCGAGCGCGTCGGCATCGCCCGTTACGCGCGGTGCGAGTCGCTGCTCGAGCGGACGCGCACGCAGCTCGGCGACGACTGGGACACACTGCCCGAGTCGCTGCGCTCCCGGTGGGTGCGGGCACTCGTCGACCTACGCGTGGCCCGGCTGCTGGCCTATCGCGCGGTGTCGCTGCAGGACGATGCGGCGGCGGGCGCCGCGGCCAGCGCGGCCCGCATCGCCACGACGACGTGCGACCAGCAGGTCGCCGAGCTGCTCTTCGACGTGCTGGGCCCGGTCGCGCTGGACAGCGGCCGCGGCGCCGCGCTGCACGGGGCGATCGAGGACCATTGGCGTTACGCACAGGCTGCCACCGTGGCATCGGGCACCATCGAAGTCCAGAAGATGTTGGTGGCCCGGGACGTGTTGGGAGAGCATCGGTGAAAACGGATCTACCACAAGACATCAGCGACTTCGCCGCGGTCGCGGACAAGCGGCTCGCCCGGCTGGGCGGCCCGCAGGCCGCGTTGCGCGCCGAGACCGACGACGGCGTCCGGGACGCCGCGCGCACGGCGCTGAGCGAGGTCGGCGCATTCGACCTCGATGTCCGGTCGGGGCCCGACGACCTGCTGGCCGCCGCCGTGCTGTGCCGGGCCGCCGGCGCGACCGCGTTGCCCTATCCCCTGGTCGAGGAGCTGTTGGCGATCGACGGCGCCCGCCTTGCCCTGGTCAACCCCGAAGCACCGCGCATCGACCACGGCGACCTGGACGGTGATTGGATCGCCGCCGACCTGGACGGCAACCGTTACCACCCGCGGCCGGCGCCGCGCACCACCGCCAAACTGGGGCCGTTCCTGGTGCCCGCCTCCCTCGGGGCGCCCGATGGAACAATTCCGGCCGGCGACGTTAACCTCCATCTCGTGCTGGGATCATGGCGGATTCTGGGATCGATGCAGCAGGCACTGCGGATCGTCACCGATCACGTGCGCGCCCGAATCCAGTTCGGTAAACCGCTGGCGGATTTCCAGGCCGTCAGGTTCGCCGTCGCCGAGGCCGCCGTCGCCGTCCGCGGACTGCACGAATTGGCGAAATTCACCCTCTGCCGCCCCGAATCGCTACCCATCCAGATTCATTCGGCGGACGCACTCGTTCTTCGGCTCAAGGCATCCGACACCGCACGCCAGGTGTTGCGCACCTCCCACCAATTGCTCGGTGCCCTGGGCTTTTGCGATGAGTCCGACATCAGCGTGCTCGACCGGCACACCCAACCGCTCGTCCGCTTGCCGCTGGGAGCCGAGGCGCTCGCGTTGCGACTGATCCCGGGCGTCGCGGACGGCTCGCTGGAGACACTGTTCAGTGGGCCGGTATCGGCGTGACCAAGCCGACCGCGTCCGAGGTGACGGCCGACCCGTTAGCCGATGGAATCCCGTTCGGAGTCAAGCTTCGACAGCTCGCCGAGCAGCGTCGCGACGACACGGGGGTGACCATCGTCGCCCTCGACGGCACCGCGCGCTCGCTGACATTCGGCGAACTCGAGGCCCGCGCCAACCAGTGGGGCCGCGCGCTCGCCGCCGACGGTGCCGACACCGGTTCCCTTGTCGCGCTGGCGATCCCCAACTCCGAGCACCTTGTGCTGGCCACGCTGGGATGCTGGAAGATCGGCGCCGTCCCGGTGCCCATGCACTGGGACCTGCCCGAGTGGGAGCGCGACCGGGTGCGCGAGGTGATCAATCCCGCGGTGGTCGTCGACGAGGAGAACCGGTGGCGCCTGGAGGCGCAAGCGGCGGCCGAGTCCGCCGACGCCCTGCCCGTGGCCGTGTCCCCCAACATCAACGGCATCTGCAGCAGCGGTTCGACCGGTGTGCCGAAAGTGATTCTGAGCCTGGCGCCGTCGTTGTGGACCCCGCAGCACGGCGAGCCCTTTCTGTCGAACTGGACGCCGGTGGCCCAGCCGCAGACCATCATGGTGCCCGCGCCGATGTACCACACCAACGGCTTCGCCACCTTCTTCTTCCTGCTGGCCGGCGACCACCTGGTGATACTCGAAAAGTTCGATGCCGCACTGGCTTTGGACGTCATCGAACGCTTCCGGATCACCAATTTCACGGCCACGCCCACGATGCTGGCGCGCATCGCCGCCCGGCCCGACGTCCGACAGCGCGACCTGTCCAGCGTCGTATTCATCCTGCAGGGCGCCGCGGTGATGCCGCCGTCGCTCATGCACACGTGGTTCGAACTGTTGAGCCCGCAGCAGATCGTCTCGGCCTACGGCATGACCGAGAACCTCGGGCTCACCGCGTTGCGAGGCGACGAGTGGCTCGCGCATCCGGGCAGCGTCGGCCGGGGTTTCCGCGACACCGAGATCCGGATTCTCGACGCCGGCACCAGACAGCTTGGCCCCGGCGAACACGGCGAGATCTATTTGCGCGCACCGATGAGCGCGGGATCGCGCTATGTCGGCGGCGCGCCGCCGTTGCCGACGACCGACGACGGCTTCCGCTCCGCCGGCGACATCGGCTACCTGGACGAGGACGGGTACCTCTACATCGTCGACCGCCGCGTCGACATGATCGTCACCGGCGGCGCGAACGTCTTTCCCGCGGAAGTGGAGTCGGCTCTGGCGGGTCATCCCGACATCGCCGACGTCGTCGTGATCGGACTCGCAGACCCGCAGTGGGGACGCCGGGTGCACGCGGTCGTGCAACTCGCCGAGGCCGCGGCGCTCACCGAAGACGACGTGATCGAGTACGCGAAAAGCCGTCTGGCCCACTACAAAGCCCCGAAGACCGTCGAGTTCGTCGACACGATTCCCCGCACCGCGGCGACGAAGGTCAACCGCTCGGCGATGATCGAGGCCCGCGGCGGCTGAGGGCGCAGTTTGGACCAGCACATACCCCGTTGGGGTACGTTGTTGATGCGCAGAATGACGCACTAGAGCGTTAGCTGGCTGAAAAGCCGAGTAGAACAGACGAAGTCGTGATACGGCGGATGCATACCTGCCGACCGCGCGCCTTCTCTAGGCCTATACCCCCCGGGGGTGATAGCATCGCCATTGTTATGCGCCCGCAGACCGCCCGCACCACGCAATGGCTGCGCTTCACCACCGCAGTCATCGCCCTGTTCTGGGCGCTGGGCGTCGCGGCGGGATGTCACCTGCCACACGGGAGCGCAACGGCTTCCTCGACGTCTTCCCGCGTAGCTGCCGGACTCGGCCACGGGGTTGCCACCCTTGCGCACCTGGCACCCACGCGCGGCGACCCATGCTCGCCGCTGCACCAGACTTGCAAACATGTTCCACAGGCTTGCTCGACATACGATGCGGTGGAACTGGCCGTCGTCGCCTCAGCATTGCCCTTGGCCGGTTCCCTGGCTTCGCCGGTGGTCCCGGCGCCGCGGGGCCCACCACGAACTGACGGTTTCGTACTTTACCGTTCGGGTCGAAACATCTTGACCCGCTTCTGCATCGCTCGTATCTGATCGGTCAGCCTCGAGCCGTCGGGTCCTCCGTCGGCCGGCCGCGGCTGTCCTAACCGTTGCCGCGCGCAGAATTTTGCGCGGCGTTCCGATTCAGAAACGAGAGATCCATGAATCTTGTCCTGTCCAAATGTCCGACTCGGTTTCGCTACGCCCATACCGAGAGCCGACGGGAGGCGCGGTCATGACGGCGCACCTGGACCGGCCGAGCGCGCTGGTGATCGGGGCCGGGGTCAGCGGGTGGACCACCGCGCTGGTGCTGGCCCGCCGGGGCTGGCGTGTCGTCGTGGCCGCCGATCGGTTCGGCGTCGACACGGTGTCGACCGTCGCCGGCGCGCTATGGGAATGGCCACCATCGGTGTGCGGCCGCCACCATGACCAATCCATCCTGGGCCGTTCCGCGGAGTGGGCCCAGTACTCCTACATTCGCTTCGCCCGGCTCGCCGCCGACCCGCGAACCGGGGTGAGCCTGCGCCCGGCGGTGTTCTACTTCACCCGCCCGGTCGAAGAGGATCCGGCCGAGCTGGCGAAGATGACCGAGGTCGGGCGGTTCGTACCCGGGTTCGTCCGCGACCCCGAACTGATCGCCGCCCACGGCGTCAGCCCCGACGCCGGGGTGGTGGACGCCTATTCCTACCTGGCGCCCACCATCGACACCGACTGGTACCTGGCGTGGCTGGCCCGCCAGGCCGAGGCGGCCGGCATCTCCGTCGTCCGGCGCACCGTGCGCGGGACGCTCGCGGAGCAGGAGGACGAGCTGCTGGCCGAGTTCGGGGTCGAGCTGATCGTCAACTGCTCGGGTCTGGGAGCGCGTGAGCTGGCCAACGACCCGACCGTGGTGCCGCACCGGGGCGCGCTCCTACGCGCGGTCAACGACGGCAGTCAGATGGCGCGCGTGACCGCCGCCCACGCCGTCGCCAACGATGCGGGCACCGACAACCAGGACATGGTCTTCATCGTGCCCCGCGGGGCCAACCGGCTGTTGCTGGGCGGCCTGGTGGAGCCCGAGGAGTACGGCACCGACCTTCGACTGGAAAGTTATGAACCGCTGCGGCAGTTGCTCGAACGCTGCAGGGAATTCCTGCCGATTCTGCGCGACGCCCGACTGGACGCCGTCGACCCGGTGCGGGTGGGGCTGCGGCCATTCCGCGAAGGCGGCGTGCGGTTGCAGATCGAGGGCGGCACCCGGATCGTGCACAACTACGGACACGGCGGTGCGGGCGTCACCCTGTCGTGGGGCTGCGCACACGAGGTCGCCCAACTGGCAGATGCAGTGCTCGCCCAGCAGGGCGTCGCCTGAACCCACCCAAAACGAAAATTTGTCCATATCAACATAATTCAACCCATTGACACAGGAAGGACCAAAATCATGATGTCTATGCCCGCACCCGAGTGGGTGACTCTCCTAGCCTGGATCGTGACGGTTCTTGGCGTGCTCTTGGCCGGTGCCATGCTCGCCGATATCTACGTGGGTGGCCATCGGCAGCCATTGCGTGCCATGGAGGCAGTCTGGCCGATCACCGCCATCTACGCCGGTCCGCTGGCCTGGTGGGCCTACTACCGCTGGGCCCGGCCGGCCACCCAACGCTGGCAGCAACAACACGGTTGCCCGCCCCGGCTCGGGCTGCCGGCGACGGCGGCCGTGCAGACCATTCCGGGCGGCGCAGTCTCGTTCGTCGGCCACATGATCGCCATGCCATTGGTGATGTGGACCGGCATGACGATCGCCGGCCAGGGCGTGTGGCCGATGATGCTGCTGATCGCGGCCTTTGCCTTGCCGCTGCTCGTCGGATTCGAGTACCACTCGCTGTCGCTCGCCGGCCGAAACCGCTCGGTGGCACAACGCCTCTGGGCGGCCTTGCGAATCTCGGTTCTCGCGATCGTCGCATTCGACGTGGGCATGGGAGCCTCCATGCTGCTCGTCGCATTCGTGTTGGGTTACTCCACCGCCTCCATGGCGTTCTGGCTTGTCATGTGGGCCGGAATGTGGCTCGGTTTCGCCACCGCATACCCGATGGTGTGGTGGCTGCTCCCCAAAGACACCACCGAGCCGGCGAAAAGCACGCCGATCGCCCGACCACCGCAGGTAAACGCCGCACAGCGGTGAGCGGAAGCAACCGGGAAGGCCGGGCCCGGGACTGCGCGGAACCGTCACCCGATCGGTGCGATTCCCGAACTCGAGATGGTGAAGCCGCGGCCCGAGGCCACCGTGCACGTCACCCCAGCGGTCTCCGACCGGCACACGAACGGGCCGGCTTCCCTCGTCTGGCCATAACCGAGGATCGGGGTGCCCTCCGCCGGATTGGCCAGACAGCTTTCACCCGCGCAGCGGGAGAGGGTTCCAGCGGTGTCCATGCTTACGGAAGCCGGTGGCGCTAAGGCGAAGCAGAATGCTTCGTCGGGGATGCCGCGACGGTGGTAGTTGATCTCGCAGCTGATATTGCGTGACGGGGACAGGAAGGCCACGTAGTTATCCTGATCCGCGGCGGCCGGCGGGATGACCGGGATGCCCAAGGCGCCAACCAGCACAATCCCCGCAACGGCCAGCGCGTATCTCAACACCCGCCAACCGTGCCACAGCTTGGCGAACTACGGACGGGCTTCGCGTCTCGCGGGTCCGGTCACGGAATCTTCTACCGGAAGCCGTGAGCGCCTCCAGCGACCCGCGGTAACCTCATTCTCAACGCGCGAGCACCGCGCCGGGGAAGGGGACGAAGCGCTCATGGGCGACCTTGGCGACGATGTCGACGTGACACGCGGCGACCGCTTCATCAAGACCGCTGTCGAGATTTTGGGCGAAACCGGACGCACCGACTTCACCGTGCAGGAGGTCGTCGCTCGTTCCAAAACGTCGCTGCGCGCCTTCTATCAGCATTTCAACAGCAAGGACGAGTTGCTGCTGGCCTTGTTCGACCGGACCATCGCGCAGTCGGTACAAGCCTGGCGCACCGAAACCGACGGCCTGGACAGCACGGCGGCGCTGAAGCTGGTGATCGACCGCATCAGTCAGCAACCGGAATCGAGCACCCAAGACAGCCTCAATCGGGCCTTGTCCCTCTATAACCAACACTTGGCCGAGGCCCGCCCCCGCGACTACGCCCGGGTGCTCTCGCCCTTGCATCGACTCATTCGCGACATCGTGGGGCAAGGCATCACCGAGGGCGTCTTCAACCCGGGAGTCGACGTCGGGGCGGCGGCGGCAGTCGTGATGCAGACGGTGATGGGGGCACAGCGGTTGCATTGGCTGGGAACGGAATTGAACGGAGCCCCCCTCGACGGCGGTCAACTGTATGACTTCTGCAGTCGCGCCCTGGGCATCCGGGAAGGCGACGAAGAACCGAGCACGCCGTCGCTGGCCGAGCTGTTCGCCCAGATCGGTATGCGGCCGGGAACCCGCGATGGCGAATTCGCGATGACGATGCCGGTCAGCCCGGCCGTCGTCAACACGTCCGGCGCGCTGCAGGGCGGCCTGATCGCGACGCTCGTCGACGTCGCGGGCGGACAGTTCGGGCTGGACTACCTGCAGCCGGACACCACGATGACGACGGCGGACCTCTTCATTCGTTACCTGCGCCCGATCCGGCAGGGCTCGGCGTTCGCGGTACCCCGGATGCTGCGGTCCGGGCGGCGGGCAATGGTGATGCAGGTAGACATCTACGGCGACGACGACGAGCTCGTCGCCACTGCGACCGTCAACTTCGCCGTCATCAACGGGCCGACGCCGACTGGCCTCAGCGGGACCCCTTGAGGCAGCTGTACACCTTGTCGGGCGAAAGTGGTAACGTCATTACCACCTACAGAGAATTCAAGACTTCTGCCGAGGAGATCGCCATGCCGTCTCGCGAACTTTCCTTCCCGGTGTTCGACGCGGACAACCACATGTACGAGCCGCAGGAAGCGCTGACCAAGTTCCTTCCGGAGAACCGCAAGCGCGTCATCGACTACGTCCAGGTGCGCGGCCGCACGAAGATCGTGGTCCGCGGCCACATCAGCGAATACATCCCCAACCCGACGTTCGAGGTGGTCGCCAAGCCGGGCGCGCAGGAGGACTACTTCCGCAACGGCGCGCAGGGCAAGAGCTACCGCGAGATCCTGGGCGAGCCGATGAAGGCGATCCCCGCCTTCCGCGAACCCGGCGCGCGCCTCGAGGTCATGGACGAGCTCGGCATCGACTACGCCCTGATGTTCCCGACATTGGCCAGCCTGGTCGAGGAGCGCATGAAGGACGACCCGGAGATGACCCACGACGTCATCCACGCGCTGAACCAGTGGATGTACGAGCAGTGGTCGTTCAACTACAAGGACCGCATCTTCGCCACCCCGGTGATCACCCTGCCGATCGTCGAGCGTGCCCTCGAGGAACTCGAGTGGTGCCTGGAGCGCGGCGCCCGCACCGTGCTGGTGCGCCCGGCGCCGGTGCCCGGCTACAAGGGCAGCCGCTCGTTCGGCCTCGAGGAGTTCGACCCGTTCTGGCAGGCCTGCATCAAGGCCGAACTCCCGGTGTCGATGCACGCATCCGACAGTGGTTATTCGGAATTCGCGAACGTGTGGGAGCCCGGCGACGAATTCCTGCCGTTCAAGCCGACCGCCTTCCGCAGCTTCGCGATGGGCCACCGGCCGATCCTGGACGCGATGGGGGCGCTGGTGTGCCACGGCGCGCTGTCCCGCAACCCGGAGCTGCGGATCCTGTCAATCGAGAACGGTGCCGACTGGGTGCCGGACCTGTTCAAGGGCCTCAAGGGCGTCTACAAGAAGATGCCGCAGTCGTTCAGCGAGGACCCCATCGAGGCGTTCAAGCGCTGTGTCTACATCACCCCGTTCTGGGAGGACCGGTTCACCGAGATCGTCAAGATGGTCGGCACCGACCGGGTGCTCTTCGGCTCCGACTGGCCGCACCCCGAGGGCCTGAAGGACCCGATCTCCTTCGTCGACGAGCTCACCGACTTCGACGAGGCGGACATCGCCAAGATCATGGGCGGCAACCTGATGAAGCTGATGAAGGTGTCCGCGCCGGCCAAGAAACCCGTCTCGGCCTGAGGGACGAAGGGCCCACGTCCGGCGGCTACATGGCCTCCTTAATGCCTCGACGGATCAGCCAGACGTTCGCCGGCCAAGCCGTCGCGAATCCGATGATCATTCCCACCTGCATCAGAAACCAGTAGGCGGCCGTGTTCGGGTGCAGCGGCGAGGACGGAAAGAGAACGAAGGACATCACGGCCATCCAGCCGAAGAGCCCGACTTCGAATGCGGTCAGGGACAGGACGTCGGCCTTGGCTGCCTCCACGAGGCCTTTGCGGAAGCCCAGACCCCGCATCGGAGCGATGGCGAAATACTGGAACAAGATGCCCAGCGTCAGCGCCGCAACATAGTCGCCGATGAATTCGGGCAACAGGGCGCGACCTAGCAGCTCCAATCCCAATGCGAACACGGCGAATTCGGCAATGATGTCGCCGAGCGTGCAGCCCGCGCCGCAGTGACTGACCCCGATGGCCGTGGTGGCCCAGTTCGGCTTGTCCGGGGGCCGGTCGCGCTCGTGCTCACTTAGCCATCGATGGCTGTTCGGACGACCGTAACGCCAGTACATCCACAACGCGACGGGTCCGAAGTAGAGAGCGGTAACCGGCCAGACGGCCTCCATGATGCCCATCCGTTGCCGGTAGCCGCGGGCGTAGATGTCGAGAAGGATCACCACCGCCGTTGCGAAGCCCAAAGCCAAAGCGGCCCAGGATACGACGGTCAACCAAATGGGTGGAGTCATCGGCGATCACCGTAAGTGTCACTTGGGCGGCGGTCGCGAAGCACGTACGTTGATGCGGTCACTAGCAAATCTCCTTATCGTGGAGGGCCTTTCGCGAGGAACGCTCCGGGCCAACCAGCGGCTGGGCGATCTCGGTGGTCGGCGTCTTCAGTCGAAGGTTCCCAACCATGTCGGTGAGCCGACGCCGCTGATTCTGAGGTCAGCTACGAGTTCCGGAATGATTGCCCATAGCTATTGTTTACTGTGTCATGGATCAGGACAAGGGCTGCCCGCCGGACGACGGCCGACACGCCTAGGGGGCCGGTCCTTTCGATTCCGGCGGTTGCGCCCTGTCGGGCTTAGGGAAGACCGAGACCACACCCTTGGTCTCGAACAATGCGAGGTGGACGTCGGCTGCCGTTCGGTGACCGTGCTGGCGCAAGATGGCATCCATGTCGTCGTGAGTCAGTCTGCAACGCAACAAGTTCCGCTCGTGGAGTTGGCCATCGCGGATGAGGACCCGCACGGGAGGGTCGACGATTCTTCGTACCCATGGAATGAACCGCAGCCGCGCCACGATGTCGTGCGCGGCGATCAGCGCCAGCAGCGCGGCCGCCCCGGTCAGCCATGAGGTGCCGGCAGCGGTCGCTGTGCGACCGACGATGGCACCCACGGCGACGCCGGTGATCCAGTCGAATGGCGTGAACTCCGCGATGGTGCGCCGCAGCGTCAGCCGGAAAGCTGCTGCGGCGGTGAGGAACAGAGCCAGCGCCTTGACAGCCGCATACAGCGCCGGGCGCCACCCGTTGTACAGCTCGAGTAACAGGCCGTTCATCATCTGAGTTTATTCTTTATTCGTGCGAACATAGATGGCCCAGGTCAGAACCGCGAAGCCGATGTAGCACACCAAGAAGATCCATAACGCCGGCGTCTCGGTGCGAGCGGTCAAGTAGGACTGCCGCAACACGATATCGATCGCGAAGCCACCGAACGCCCCGACCGAGTCGGCGAACCCGACCATCGCTCCCCCAACGTTTTTCGACCACTCCCTACGGTCATCGTCGCTGAGGTCGAGTGAGCGGCTGCGCGCCTCGAACACCGACGGGATCATCTTGTAGATCGATCCGTTGCCGACGCCGGAGAGAAGGAACAGACAGACGAAGCCGACGGCGTAACCGACTATGGATGTGGTGGTGAGGCGGCCGCCATTGTTGTCCTCCAGCGTACTGGCGAAGACGAGCACACCCGCGGCAAGGCTCATACCACCGAAGACCGCCAGGGTCACCCGGCCACCACCCACCCGGTCGGCGAGCTTGCCGCCGTAGACCCGCGCCAGTGACCCCAACAGCGGTCCCACGAAGGCGATTTGGGCTGCATGCAGCGAAGCCTGCGCGGAGCTTTGCCCCGCTTCGGTGAACTTCATGTGCAGCACTTGGCTGAGTGCGAAGGAGAATCCGATGAAGGATCCGAAGCTGCCGACATAGAGCAGGGAGAGCAGCCAGGAGTCGCGCTCCTTGATCATCTTCCGCATGGCAGCGAAATTGACTCGATACCCCTTGATGTTATCCATGAACATGAATGCGCCGATGCCGGTCGCCGTCAACAGCACCATGTAGAGCCCCGACACCCAGTACGGCTGCCGGTGGCCGGCCACCGCTATCACCAGCAGGCCTACCAGCTGGACCACCGGCACACCGATGTTGCCCCCGCCCGCGTTGAGCCCCAGCGCCCACCCCTTGAGCCGCTGGGGATAGAACGCGTTGACATTGGTCATGGAGGCGGAGAAGTTCCCGCCGCCCAGTCCGGTGAGCGCCCCACACACCAGGTATGGCCATAGCGGCAGACCCGGATTGGCCAGCAGCACGATGGTGCCGGCCGCCGGTACCAGCAGCACCACGGTTGAGGCCACCGTGAAGTTGCGTCCCCCGAAGATGCCGATCGCGGCCGTGTAGGGGATGCGCATCAGGGCGCCGACCAGGGTGTTGACGGCAACGAGCAGAAACTTGTCGCTTGCGGAGAACCCGTAAACAGATTCGGGCATGAAGAGCACCAGTACCGACCACAACGACCAGACACCGAAGGCAACGTGGTCGGTCGCGATCGACCATGCCATGTTTCGGTGTGCGACGGCTTTATTGCCGTCCTCCCAAGCCTTGGTATCTTCGGGGTTCCAGTCCAGGATGTCGTGCGAGCGAGTCATGCTCATCGCGTGCCCGAGTCCGCCGTCCGGAAACCCCGCTCGCCGGACGATTGGCTGTGATTTACCTAGTAAATCCTTGTGAAAGTGCATTCATTCGGTCGCTCAAGGGAGCCGACTCTTGCAGCGGGCCGCGGGCGTGCCGAAGAGTCGGTAGCCCTTGTCGGTGTCGATCTGCGGATCCACGCCATCCTGAAACAGCAGGATGATGTCCGAACCACCGAACTGGAAGTAGCCGAATTCTTCGCCCTTCGCCATGCGCTTGCCTTCCACCGCACTGAGGATCACCGACGACACGTGGGCCATGCCTACGGGGATGACCGCGACAACGCCGATGTCGTCGGAATCCGAAGCCGACGTGTCGATGGTGACCACGCCCCGATTCTGGAAGAACTCGAACCCGGTGGTCGCGCTATCACTCGAGTTGAACTCGTGCCCCTCCAGGGACACCTGCATGAACACTTGTCCGCTGATGGTGAACGCCTCCTTCACCAGGCCCGACACCGGCAGGTGGTAGCGGTGATACGAATTGGGCTTGAGCATGTAGTGCACAAACGTTCCACCACCGAAGCTTTCGCTGTATGCGCTGCCCTCGAGCAGTTGCTTGACATTGCCGAATCTCTTGACGCCCTTCAGTGTGACCGGCGGGATGTTGGAGTCGCCGTCGATGTCGTAGGCGTGCTGGAAGACGCAGTCGGCGGGAGAGGTCACCACCACGTTGCTGGCGGGTTCGGCGATCGGGCGCAATCCGCCGTTCAACTCACGTCCGAAGAACTGATTGAACGTCAACCACCCGCTAGGCATGTTGGGTTTACCGTCGATCAGCGACTCATGCACCCGGTACTCGGGGGCGTGATCGATGAAGGACTGCAACGTCTCTGGGCTGAACGACTCAGTTGTGTCCAGGAAGCTGCCCCATTGCCGCGAGAACTCGGTCATCCACCCGCGAAAGGCCTCGGAACCCTGCGGCGCGGCCCCCTCCACCTCCTGGTCGACGAGAAAGAAAAAGTGGGCTACCCGGTCGTTGACCTCTTCGGCCTGTCTCTCTTCGGGTTCCAACTCCCGCCATGCCTTGGCATCGGACTGGCGGGGTATCCATCTGATGAAGCGCTTCAGGTAACCCTGGTATTCATCAATGTCGCCCGGCCACTCGAGCGCGTCGAACAACTCGGGTCGCAACTCTGCCTCGGCCGACTGACGAGCCTGCTTCAGCGAGCGCTCCAGGAGCTCGGCCAGCCCTTGTTCCTTCTCGACGACATCGCACAGCTTGCGGACAATTGCATCAGGATCGCTCATCTGACTTTCTCTCGCGTGTTCATGCCATGTACGCCTAGGGGACTTACCCACAAACGAACCGCGGTAACCAGGACAACGTGTGCGATGGTCAGCCCGGACTAGTATCGGCCGACGGCGAGCGCGACGTTGTGTCCGCCGAATCCGAACGAATTGCCGATCGCCTACCGGTAGCGCCCCGCGCGCGGCTCGCCCGACACCACGTCCACATCGATCCCGGGCTCGAGGTTCTCCACGTTGAGCGTCGGTGGAATCACTTGGTCGCGCAATGCGAGCGCGGTCCGGATGGCCTCCACCGCACCGATCGCACCCACCGAGTGACCTGTTGATCGCCTTGCTCTCGGCTAGATCTCCGACCGTGGTGCCGGTCGCGTGGGCGTTGACATGGTCAATGTCCTTGGCGTCCAAGCCGGCACGCTGGATCGCGGTGCGACCATGTGGTAACCGTCGGAGCTGTGTAGTCACGTATCGAGCCTTGCGCACCATCGCCGACGATAAAACCCCTGCAGTGCAAATGTTTTCGAAACCATAGAGTGTCGTACCGCACCGACGAAGTACGTTCGTTTCCTGGCCAGCAGTTCGTTTGGTGAAGGCAGCGAGCGCTAACGCCGATGACCACGGCGCATGAAAAGCGACTTAAGGGGAAGCCCCCGATGTGCGGAGGACCGCGATGCCGCGGGGACGAGCCGCGGTTGCCCCGTGAACGGACAGGAGTTCGCCGATATGTACCACGCGGCCACCACCGCGGCTCCGCCCATGCACGCAACCCCTGAGGCGCGCGATGACGATCCGGCTCAGTAGCCTCAGGGTCTCGCCTGACGCGTTCGCATCGGTGATGGCGACCGGGATCTTGTCGACCGCCGCCGAGAATCATCACTACATGTCGATCAGCAACGCGCTCAGTCTGATCGCAGTGCTGGCGTGGGCGCTGCTCATTGTTCTCACGATCGTCAGCGCCGCGGCGCAACCTCGGCCTCTGCCGTGGGATTTGGCCAAGCTCGAGAACACCATGCCACTGTTGACCTTCGTTGCTGCATGCGCCGTGCTGTGTAACCGGCTTTCGTCCGACCATCCGCTGGTCGTTCCGATACTTGGCGCCGTCGCCGCCTCGGCGTGGCTGGGTTTGATGCTGGTCAGCATCCGCAACATCGCAAGGCGACGCCTGGCCGGCCTGCGCGACCAAGTCCACGGCGCATGGCTGCTGTCGAGCGTGGCCACATCGGGCCTGGCGATCGTGGCCACGAAGCTGGCAAGCAGCACCGGCCGCAGCCCATGGTTTATCGCCGCGGTGGTTGCGTGGGCCACGGCGCTGGCCGCGTACGTCGCAACGACCGCACTGATCGTGTGGCGCGCCGTCGCGGAGCGTCTGGATCGTCACGGATTCCAACCCGACGCTTGGATCCTGATGGGTGCGTTGGCCATTGCCACAGTGGCAGGCCACGACATCAACCTTCAGGCCCGGAACTGGTGGGCGCAGGGTCTGTACGCGACCATGCTGACGGCCTGGATCGCGGCAACGTTGTGGATTCCCCCGCTGATCTACTTCGGGTTGCACCGCGTTGAAGAGCGACCCAAGCTGCTGCGCTTTACCGGTGCCTGGTGGACACTGGTCTTTCCGCTGGGAATGTATTCAGTGGCTACGAACATGATCGCCGGCGAGATACATCTACGATCGCTGCAAACCGTTGCGCTGGTGATCTTTTGGGATGCGTTTCTGGCCTGGGCCATTGTGGCGATCGCCGGTCTGTTGCGTATCCCGCGTGCCCTCACCAAAGTGCAGCACTAGCGTCGGTCTACCGTGCGTCGCTAAAGCGGTTGTTGAAGCGCGATATTCGCGGGGGTTCGCTACTAACTCGGTAGCGTCACCTTGGGCTTGCCATTCTTCACGTGTACCGCATGGGTGCCCGGCTTCTTGCGCAGTTCAGCCAGCAGGTTATCGAGGTTGTCGGGATCGGTATGCCAGTGCTGCACGCTGTCCGGATTCTGAGACATTTCCGCGACCACCTTCTGCAGGTTCTCCGGCGAATCACTGTCTTTGAGACTCGTACCATCTTTGGCCGAGCGGTCGCGACCCTTGCCGGCGCCGGCGCCGGCCACCGCGCGGGGAACCGCGGCGCCGAGCGCACCGCCGGCCATGCCCGCCACCGCCAGACCGCTGAAAAAGCTTCCCTCGCTCACGGTGGCTGCCGCGACGGCACTCTCGGACGTACCCGACAGCACGGCCGCGACAGTCCTGATCGCCGGGGTTGCGACGGCCCAACTCGGCGGAACAGCCAATCCCCCCACCAGGCCGGCTTGGCCGACGGTGGCCGACACCGTCGATCCCAATGCCGGTGCGGCTGAGCCGAGTCCGGCCGCTAGGCCTGGCGTCGCGGCCTTCACCGCGACCGTCAGGTCGCCCAGATGCCGCGCGCCGATCACTAATCCCATAATGGTACTGATCAGCACGTCGTTGGCCGGCAGGACTGCCTTCGGTATCAGCTCGACGTTCCCGGCCAGCTTCGCCAGCGAGGACGAGTCCAGGTTGCTGAGCAGACTTGCCAGGGAGGACGCCGATGGCGGATTCACCGCGGCGGGGGCCGCAAGATTTCGCAGCGCGCTCGGTGTGGCGGACGTCAACTGGGACAACGCGGCCTGGCTATTCGTTCCGGCCGACGTGCCGACAACTTGGCTCACGGCGGCGGTCTGCCCCGCGGTGCCGGCAGGGTTGGTGTTTTGCGCGGGCGGATCGAACGGCGTTACCGCGGCGGCCGCTGCCGATTGACCGGCATAGCCGTACATCGCTGCCGCATCCTGGGCCCACATGCGGGCGTATCGGGCTTCGTTCGCCGCGATCGCCGCGGTGTTCTGACCGAAAGTGTTTGTGGCGATGAGCGACTCGAGCTCGGCGCGATTCGTTTCGATCACGGGCGGCGGTACGGTGGCCGCGAAGGCGGCCTCGTAGGCCGCCGCGGCCGCCCTGGCTTGGCTTCCACTCTGTTCGGCTTGCGCTGCCGTCGCGTTCAACCATGCCGCGTACGGCGCGGCAGCGGCGGCCATCCTCACCGAAGACGGACCCAGCCACGCAGTGGTCAGCCCCGAGATCACTGAGGAATAGGAAGCCGCGATCGAACGCAGTTCCGCGGCAAGCTCATCCCACGCCGCAGCGGCGGTCAACATCGATCCCGATCCGGGGCCCGCGTACATGCGCGCGGAATTGATCTCCGGTGGTAACACCCCGTAGTCCATTGCTGGCCTCCTCAATTCGCCCGGAGTGAGTTTGTGGCTGCGACCGCTGACAGTGACGTCGCACCGGTCGTCATCATTCGGCCGCCTCGTGGATCACGAAAATGTTGGCCGTGGTGGCCTCCCCTGCGGCGGGGGCGGCGCCGCCCATGCCGGCGGAACGGGCCGCGGCCCCGCCGGTTCCAACCATTGCGCGACCGGCCAACCCGGACAAGGCCATGTTGCCGACCAGGCTTCCCTGCCCATCGGCCGCGAGCGCCGCGGGGACGGCGCTGAGGCTGCTCTGGGGCAATGTCGCAGCGATCGTCTTGATCTCGGGGGCGGCGGACGCCCAGCCTTGCGGCACCGACAAGCCACCTACGAGTCCCGCCCGACCAACTCCGGCGGATACCGGCGCGCTGACCATCCGCGGGACGCCCGCGGCATCCGCCTTGGCCAGGGCTTTGGAGTAATTCTCCGACGCCCTGGTCAAGTTCGCGGCGGCCTGCGGCGTCAGATAACTCTGTATGCCCAGAAGGTAAGGAACACCGGGGATGGTGAACAGCGACGCCGGCGACAGCGGGCCGGTGATGAAGCCGTCGAGCGCCGAAAACAGTGATGGCGGATCGGCCGCCGCTGCGGGCGCCGCGGACTGCGCGGGCGCGGCGAGGGTCTGCAACGCCTGAGGCATCGCCGTTAACAGTTGCGGCAAGTGCGTCGCCTGAGCGCCGGCCGCCGTGCTGGTGGCCTGGCTTACCGCCGCGGCCTGTCCCGAGGTCCCGGCCGGATTGGTTGTCTGCGGCGGCGGGTCGAAGGGCGCCACCTGTGCGGCCATCGCGGAGGAGCCC
Organism: Mycobacterium paraseoulense; assembly: GCF_010731655.1. Classification (NCBI taxonomy): domain Bacteria; kingdom Bacillati; phylum Actinomycetota; class Actinomycetes; order Mycobacteriales; family Mycobacteriaceae; genus Mycobacterium; species Mycobacterium paraseoulense. The sequence goes on from NZ_AP022619.1 coordinate 2,452,467, forward strand.
GCGTAGCCGTACATGGCGGCCGCATCCTGCGCCCACATTTCCAGGTACTCGGCCTGGGTGGCCATGATCGCCGGGGTGTTCTGCCCGAAGAAATTGGTCGCGATCAACGCCAACAGCCGAGCACGGTTCGCCGCGACCGACGCGGGCGGCACTGTCGCCGCAAACGCGGCCTCGAAAGCCGCGGCCGCGGCCCGCGCCTGGGCGGCCGTCAGCTCGGCCCGGCCGGCGGTGGTGCTCATCCACGCCGTGTAAGGCGCGGCCGCAGCCGCCATGCTCGCCGAGGATGGACCCTGCCACCCGGCCGTCAATCCCGAGACCGCCGAGGAATGACTCGCCGCCGTCGCGTGCAGCTGCGCGGCCACGTCGTCCCACGCAGCTGCTGCCGCCAACATTGGCCCGGAGCCGGGCCCGGTGTACATACGTGTCGAGTTGATCTCCGGCGGGAGCATGCCGAAATCTATTGCCATGCAACACCTCCTGCCTAGGGCCGCGAACCACCCCGCAATCCACCCCGACCGGTGCATTGCCTAGCGTCACCCCGGCGACTTCCCGTATCCGCGCGTCATACGCTGGGAATGCGCGTACCAAATCCTGTCGATACGCTGTAAACAATTACTTTATGCAATTGTTTCTTACTACATCATTAGGACGGCCCTCAGATGTTCCAGCGATGTCCGCCTGGGTAATCACCGTTGACGAAGGCAACGATGAAGGTCTGCGGGGAAGGACGGCCGCATGGGCATGGCACCGGAGAGTCACGTGCACGTCAACATCGATGACGACGTCGAGTTCCTCAGCGAGCAGATCGAGAGACTCAGGTACCTCGCCGAACAGAAGGAAGCGTCCGACGTCTTCGGCGACGAGGACGTTTACGACCTCAGCATCCGATGGGGAACGGCGCTGGCCGGACGGCTGCCACGCATGGCGCACTATAGTTCGATCGGCTTGCTCAGCGACGCCGACGAGCGCCGGTTTCAGTCGTTATGTCACGAGTTGCAAGCGGTAGGACCCCTGATCCAGAGGTTTAACCTAGCTCGTCCGAACCTTACGGGCCGGCGAGACGACCACGCGGATGATCGGAAGCGGCGCTCGACGAAGTGGCGGCGACCAGCTCGCTCATAGCTCGTGTCACGCGATCGACGATCTAAGGGAAACCGCGCGATCCCGCTGCTCTTCGGACAGAAAGTCCTTGCCGCACAGCCTGATCGCGGTCCGGGGTTTGGGGCATTCGGGATTACCACAGGTCAATGCCACCATGTAGGCGTCCGGCTCCTCGTCCAGAAAAAGAAAACCCATGATCATCGCATCCCCGACAGCAAAGTCGTTGGCGCCGCACGCCTCGCAATGTCCGCCTTTCACCGCAATCAGCTCCAGCACACGTTGACGCGCGCCGGCATCCAAACTGATCAGCTCGGGGCGTACCCCCACGTGCTCGCCGGCACCCTCGGTCATCTCAGATCTCCACGTCCTTGTCGTAGAAGACGCGGTCCTCACGCCAGCCCCCGGTACCGAAGCCGATACCGGCGAAGTCCTCGACGAACTCGATCTGGTTGATCCATTTCGTCATCTTGAATCCCACCTGGGTCTCCACCCGCAATCGCAAGGGGGCGCCGTGCTTGATCGGCAGCGGCACGCCGTTCATCTCGTATGCCAGCAACGTCTGCGGCTTGTGCGCGAATTCCAAATCGATGACCTCGTAGAACTGCCCTCCGCCATGTGACGCCGGTTCGTCGGTGCTGTTGTCCTGCATGCTCAGAAAACAGACGTACCTTGCCTGAGGAAGGGGTCGCACCAACTCCACCAATCGGCCCAAGTGCAATCCCTTCCATTCGGCAATGCTGGTCCAGCCCTGCACGCAGTTGTGCATGACGCACTGGGCCTCCGGCTCGGCCAAGGACCGCAGCGCGGCGAGGTCCAAGATCACCGGGTTCTCGACGAGGCCGCCCACCCGGAGTCGCCAGTCGACGAAGTTGTGGACGGCCATCACCTTGAAGTCCATGCTCGTCGGGGGCTTGCCGTTGACCCGGTGCTGCGCCGAGATCTTGCTTGCCGGGTAGTTCTGCCGGGAATTCAGCGGGCGCAACAACACCCGCCGAACGGCGGACACCACGGCCCCGAGTGTGCGCTGGACCGATCGCGGATTGCGACTGCTCCAGAGCGTGGCCGCAACGTGGACGCCGATGACCGCCGCGACGATGAGCAAAGAAAGCCCCGTCGCCCAGTAGATGTTGCGGACGGAGCCGAAGATCATCAGCGCGGTGAGCCTGCCCCATCCCCAAAAGAAAATCATCGACAGGTGGATCACGATGAAGATCAAGAACGCGACCAGCCCCAAAAAGTGCAGACTGCGCGCCCACTGGCGCCCGCCCCACATCTGTACGTACCAGGGAAACCGCGCCTCGATCGCCGGGGACTGAGCGGCACCAGTCAGGATCTGAAACGGCGCCAGGACGAAGATGACGCCCGCATAGGTCAGCTTCTGGATGGCATCCAGCGGTTGACCGGGCAGCACCGACGGCAGATTGAACGACATGTAGGTGACGATGTCATTCCACGCGTCGGGGAAAATCGACCACGAGTACGGCCAGTACCGGTGCCATTGCCCTGTCGCGAAAAGCAATATGTAGTACGAGAGCCCCACCAGGATCCAACCGATGACCGAGAAAAAGTGCCAATGGCGGCCGATGCCCAGCTGTGCGTGGCCCGGCAACGAAATCAGCGGGTGATAATCCTCTTCTTCGTCAAGCGTGTCGTAGATTCTGTCGCGCGGCATGACCTTGCGGGTAAAGCGCGCCCATTCGGTGCCCGGTTTGCTGTCGTCGTGCCAGTACAGCTTCGGGTGGGTGGAAAGTATCTCGATGCCGCTGCGAATGATCAACGTCACGAACAGCAGGTTTAGCCAGTGCTCGACGCGCAGCCATGCCGGGTAATCGAGCGTTGTCATGCCGGGGCTCCCATCAGTCGGGCCATTGCCGGCGTTGCGGGTACGCCACATTGATGCCCGACAACACCGTCGTGTGAACCGCGACGAAAGCCGCGGCGAACGCCATCGCGAAGGTGCCGGGCGCGAAGTCCCATCGGCCCGTTAGGGCGACCAGTCCCGGAAGGCTCACCCACCGACTGACCAGATAGACACCCAGAAAGGCCAAGCACACCAGGCTGCCCCAATACCAACCGGCTTGCGGTACAACTGGTTTCGGCGCGAAAACCATGGCGCCAACCGCGATCGTGCAGGCGACCGCCAGCACAGCTGTGTAGACAGCAAAATACAGCGGCGGGTCCGGTTCGGTCAGGACAACGTAGACATGCACGGCTACCAGACCCATCAGGAGCGATATCCCCGAGGCGGTCACCGCTCGCGGCACGTTGAAGGCGACCCAGCCATTCAGGGTGAGCAACGGCGACGACATGATGCGCCGCCAAAGCGAGGTCAACGGCCGGGGGACGACATTGGCCATGGCGGCGAGGTACCCACGCTGATCAATTGCAAACAGAGCCGGTCAAATCGCAAGCTCGAACGCGGTCGCCACACGAGCGCACGCCACGCCAGGAAAACTGATGCATTGAGCACTCGGCTGCCGTTGATATTCTTATCGTCTATGCCTGGCGAGTGCTCAGCGCTTTATGACCAGCTTGCGGGACTCGGTCCGAGAAAGGGTCCGTAGGAGGGACGGCCAATGGCGGCCGAGAGAAATTGGGACAAGACGGTAGGTGCGGCCGACGATGTCCGCCGCGTTTTCGATAATGTTCCCGCCTTATTGGTGGGCCTCGAAGGGCCCGACCACCGCTTCGTCGCGGCCAACGCCGCTTACCGCACGCTGAGCCCCCCCGTCGACACGATCGGCCTGCTGGTGCGCGAGGTCTATCCGGAGCTGGAGAGCCAGCAGATCTTGCAAATGTTCGACCGGGTGTATGAGACGGGCGAGCCGCAGTCGGGGACCGAGTGGCGGGTGCAGGCCGATTTCGAGGGCTCGGGAACGGCACAAGAACACTTCTTCGACTTCATCGTCACGGCGCGGCGCGCCGACGATGGCTCGATCGAGGGCGTGCAGCTCGCCTTCGTCGATGTGACCGACCGGGTGCGAGCGCGGCTGGCCGCCGAGTCGCGGATGCAGGAGCTGTCCGAGCGCTACCGCAACGTCCGCCATTCGGCCACCATCATGCAGCAGGCTCTGCTGGCGCCGTCGGTACCCGTCGTTCCCGGCGCCGATGTCGCGGCCGAGTACCTCGTCGCGGCGGAGGACACGGCCGCCGGTGGCGACTGGTTCGATGCCATCCCCCTTGGGGATCGACTGGTTCTCATCGTCGGCGACGTCGTCGGCCATGGCGTCGAGGCGGCCGCGGTGATGTCGCAGCTGCGCACCGCGCTGCGGATGCAGATCTTGGCGGGCTACCCGGTCGCCGAGGCGCTGGCGGCGGTCGACCGCTTCCACGAACATGTGCCGGGATCGAGGTCGGCCACCGTATGCGTAGGCTCGCTCGACTTCACCACCGGCGAATTCCAGTACTGCACGGCCGGGCACCCGCCGCCACTGCTCATCGGCGCGGAGGCCGCCGCGCGCTATCTCGTGCCCTCTGGAGCAGGCCCGTTGGGCAGCGGCACGGGATTTCCGGTCCGCACCGAATTCCTCGACGTGGGCGACACGGTCATGCTCTACACCGACGGTCTGATCGAACGCCCGGGCCGGCCGCTGGCGGCCAGCACCGCCGAGTTCGCCGACCTGGCCGCGAACATCGCCGGCGGGCAGAGCGGGTTCGTGATCGAGCCCTCGGGCCGACCCATCGACCGGATCTGTTCGGAGACTTTGGAATTGCTGCTGCGGTCGACGGGTTACAACGACGACATCACCCTGCTGGCGGCGCAACGGCGCACGCCGCCACCGCCGCTTCAGATGACACTGGATGCCACCGTCCACGCTGCGCGCGCGGTACGCGCCCGCCTGCGTCAATGGCTTTCCGACGCCGGTGCCGCCTCCGACGACATTTCCGACATCGTGCATGCGATCTCGGAGTTCGTCGAGAACGCGGTGGAACACGGTTACGCCACAGAGGTTTCCGACGGCATCGTCGTCGAGGTATCGCTGGCGGGAGACGGCAACCTGTACGCGTCGGTCATCGACCACGGGCAGTGGAAGGATCACCGCGAAGGCGAGCAGGGCCGCGGCCGCGGCCTGGCCATGGCCGAGGCCCTGGTGTCCAGCGCGCACGTCACCCATGGGCCCGGCGGGACGACAGCGAGCTTGACGCACCGCCTGTCGCGGCCGGCCAATTTCATCACCGACACCCTCGTCAGCCGGGCGGGTCAGCAACGGTCGATTAATTCCGAATTCGCCTCCGTGGTGGCCGAACCGGGTCGCATCGTCGTCAGCGGCGACGTCGACTCCAACAGCGCATCCACGCTGGATCGCCAGATCGCCGTCGAAAGCCGTTCGGGCGTCGCACCGCTGACGATCGATCTGAGCGCCGTCACCCAGCTGGGTTCGGCCGGCGTCAGCGCGCTGGCCGCCGCACGCGACCGAGCACAACGACACGGCAGCGAGTACGTGCTGATAGCGCCGCCGGGAAGCCCGGCGCACCATGTCTTGTCGCTGGTACAGCTTCCGGTGACCGGTGGTCTCGCCGAGAATCTAGTCGCGGAGGGCTAGGGTCGGTCGGACCGCTGGCCGTGCCGCACCTGCTTGAACGGCACACCGCGGTCGGCTGCGTATTCCCGCGGGAAGCCCAGCACCCGCTCACCGATGACGTTGCGGGCCATCTCCGTGGTGCCACCGCCCATCGCGACGGTCTGCCGGGATAGGTAGCGCAGCCCCGTTTCCAGGCCTTCGCCCGGTTCGCCGACAACGCCGGCGCTTCCGGCGATGGCCATGGCGGTGTCGATATCCACGAACACGGTCTCGGCGTGAAACAGCCTGATGAGTGTGCCGGCGGCCGGCGGCAGCGTGCCGTCTCGCACGCTGCGGTAGACGTGGCCGATCAGCTGGTCGGCCACCGCGCGCTGTACCAGTGCGCGGCCCGCCAGCTGCTGCACGCGTTCGTCGCCGGCCTGGCCCGTCTTCTCGATAAGGCTCACGTAGTCAACGGGATTCGCGTTGCCACCCTCGCTGCCACTGCCGCTGGCGAACTCGGACCCCTGCCCCACCGCCCGGCGCTCGTGGTACAGCTGCCGCGACGCAACCGTCCAGCCGCCGTCGACCTCCCCGACGACGGCGTCGTCCCCGACGTCCACCGCGTCGAGGAACTCCTCGCAGAACTCGGTGGAACCGCTCAGCATGGTGATGCGCCGCAAGGTGATTCCCGCATGGGCGATGGGGACCAGGAACATGGTCAAGCCCTGATGCTTGGGCACATCCCAGTTGGTGCGCGCCAGACACAGCCCGTAGTCCGCCGCGAACGCGCTGGTGCTCCACGTCTTGGCGCCGTCGAGCACCCAACGATCGCCCTGGCGCTCCGCCCGCGTGATGACGCCGGCAAGGTCGGATCCGCCGCTGGGCTCGGACAACAACTGGACCAGCACCTCGTCGCCCCGCAGCGCCGCACCGATGTGTTGCCTCTTCTGCTCCTCGCTGCCGGTGTCGAGCAGCGTGGCGCAGCAGATGGTGAAAGTCGGGGTGTTGAGGATCAGCGGCATCTCGTAGGCGAGCGATTCCGCATCGAATGCCTTCTGATACTCGTAGTCCAGCCCGAGGCCGCCGTACTCGCGGGGGAAGCAGATCCCGGCGAATCCGCCCTCGTAGAGCCGCTTTTGCAGTTCTCTGGCCCGCAGCCAGGATCGCTCGTCGTCGCGCGGGGCGGGCGGCGGGGACTCGGGGTCGATGCGGGGCATGTTGTCCGCCAGCCATGCCCTGGCCCGGGCCGCGAATTCGGCAACGGACTCGGTCGACGTCATCTGCTGCAACGACCCGCCTTCTCGTGCTCGTACACACGCAGGTTGTGTTCCTCGGGTGTCCCGAACATGGAGCGGTACAACGTGATCCGGCGCAGGTAGAGGTGCAGGTCGTGTTCCCAGGTGACGCCGATTCCGCCGTGCATCTGCACGCAGGCCTGGACGATCTGGCCGGCCATCTCCCCCACGTACGACTTGGCGATGCTGGCCGACAGGCCCGCGCCGGGAGAGTTCGCGGCCACGTCGGCGACCGCGGCGGCTGTGGTGGCCCGGCAGGCTTCCAGCCACAGCTTCATGTCGGCGAACTTGTGTTTGAGTGCCTGGTAGGACGCCAGCGGCCGTCCGAAGGTATGCCGGTCCAGCGCCCACTGGACGGTCAGGTCGAAGACCGTCTGCAGGATGCCGACCACCTCGGCGCACTGCAGGGTCTGGGCGATTTGGCCCTGCCGGTCGACCAGCGCGGGGGTCTCGGCGGGCGTGCCCACGGCCGCCGATCGCCCTACCACGACACCGTCGAAACGCGCACGGGCGTATTGCTTGACCAGATCGATCGACTGCTGCGCCTGGATCGTGACCCCTGGCGCATCCGTGGGGACCAGAAACTGGCGCAGCCCGTCCCCGCAGCGCGCCACCACCAGCAGCACCGCACTCTGCGCGCCGGCCTCCACCCGGTCCTTGATCCCGTCGATCCGGTAGCCCGAATCGGTCGGGCTGGCCGTGACCGACGGATTCAGCGGCGCCCATCCCCGGCCCGGTTCCGATACCGCCCAGGACGCCACAGTTTCACCGGACATCAGCGCCTCGATGGTGGCGGTGTGCTCTTGCCGGTCCGCGCACTCGACGAGTGCGGCGAGCACAACGCTGACCGAATACAACGGCCCGGGCGCCACCGTCTTCCCGAGCAGTTCGGCGACCATGGCCAGATCCGCCAGGCCGTTGTCCGAGACGCTGCCGCCGCCCAATTCCTCGGGCACCAACAGTCCGGTCCAGCCGAGTTCGGCGGCGCGCCGCCACCATGCCGGATCGAACGACTCCCCCGCGGCGTGCAACTCGCGCACGCGGCGCAGCGGCGCTTCCTTTTCCAGGAACGCTTGGGTTGTCGAGGTGAACAGCGTCTTTTCGGGAGAGTCGAGTGTCGTCATGCTGCCTCTCGTCCGAATTCGCCGGCGTTTCGATGGTAGCAACGGGCGCTACGGTAAGAGATACCGGAGTCCCGTCGATAGTTCTGCCGACCGCTACATGGCGAACACGCGGCGCAGGGAGCGCGCATGCAGGGCCCGATTCTCCTGCGAAACCACCCAATCGGGAACCAACGAGTCGAAGCCGTTGAATGCGGCTGCGATGACATGCAATTCGGTATGCACGTAGGCGTGCAACAGCCTGTTCGCATAATCGATGGCTTCGTCGCGGCACGGATCGATCTCGGCGCAGCTGATGAACGTGGGCGGCAGGCCTTCGAGGTTCGCCCGGTGCGCGGGGACATGTTGACCGTTGGCGCTCGCGTGCCCGAGGTAATGACCCCATGCCCGGCTCACCGCCGGCCCGTTGAGCCCCGGCGTGCGCTGGAACTCACGCCGCGACTGGGTGGCATCGGAGTCGAGCATCGGCTGGTGCAGGATCTGCACCAGGATTTGCGGGCCCTCGTCGTCGAACATGCGCTGACTGAGGCCCGCGACGAGGGCGGCACCCGCGTCCCGGCCCATCACCGCGATGCGGTTGACATCCACATTCAGCTCGGCGCAATTGCGGATCGCGTGATAAAAGCCCGCCTCGACATCGTCCAATGCCGCCGGGCAGGGATGTTCCGGCGCGAGCCGGTAGTCGACCGATATCAGCAGGCAACCGCCTTCTCTGGCCAACTCCGCGCATTGCGCGTGATCGGTGTCGAGGTTGCCGGTCACGAAGCCACCGCCGTGTGCGTAGAGGACGAGGGGGGAACCCGAGTCCGCTCGATCGAGGTCGGGGCCCCGGTAGAGGCGAAGCTTCAGCTGGTGGCCGCCCGGGCCGGCGATCGTGCGCGTTTCGATGGCCACATCGGCGGTGTCGGCTGCCGAGGCGCGCTCAGCGGCGAGCCGGTCCGCGTGTTCCCGTTCGGCGGGCAGTGTCTCGGCGCGGAATTCGACGACGCCCAGCGCGGCGGCGACCTCCCGGAGCACCGGGTCGATCCGGGTAAGGCCCTGCGGCCGCGACAGATTCGTCTGTGTCATACCTTCTCATCTTCCGGCTCATGAATGCGGGCTCGTCCGGTGCCGGCGCGGTGCCGCGCCTGGAAACCCTCTTCAACGTAGACCTGCGAATCCGTGCGGTGGAAGATGAGGTGCTTCTCGCTCGAGCGTGGGCCAGATTCACCGTTCTCCGGGGAGCGCCTTGACGGTCGCCGGCAGCCCGTAGAGGGCGGTCGCGTTGCCGCGCATGATCCGCTCGCGCTGGTCGGCCGGGAATCGGTTGATCGCGTATGCCGGCGAGTCGTAGCTCCAGTGCGGGTAGTCCGTCGAAAACATCAGGTTGTCGCCCAGATCCATCATCTCCAGGTACTCCCGGAACTGCACGGTGTCGGCGTCTTCGAGCGGCTGGGTGGTGAACCGAACATGTTCTCGCACATACTCCGACGGGCGCCGCCGCACGTGCGGCAGGTCGCCGCGGCGGGCTTCCCAGATACGGTCCATCCGCGACATCACCGGCATCGCCCACGTGAAACCACCTTCGACGAACACCACCCGCAGCTCGGGGTGGCGGTCGAATGCGCCGTCGAACACCAGGCTCATCAGGTGCGAGACGTATAGCAGCGGCCAGGAGGCGAAGAAGTCGTGCCAGTGCGCGGGATTGCCGACCGGGTACAGCGGAATCAGCTCGAACGGCGTCTGCCCCATCAGGTGGGTGGCCACCGGGAAGCCGTTGCGCGCCGCCGCTTCGTAGAGCGGGTCGAAATGCGGGTTGCCGAAGGGGATCCCGCGGGTCTGCGGTGTCATCAGCACCTGGGCCATGTACGGATGTCCCGCCCACCGTTCGACCTCGCGCGCCGCCTGGTCGGGGGTCTGCGCGCTGACGCTGATCGATCCGCGCCACCGGCCGTGTGCGTTGTTCTTGTCGAGCCAGACGTCGGCAAGCCAGTCGTTATAGGCGGACTTCAGCACGTGTTCGGCCTGTGGCAGTTGGGCATCGCACATCGGCTCGAGCGTCGCGATGCTCACACCGGCATCGAGCAGCAGCTGCTTGGCGGCGAATTCCGGGTCGCTGCCCGCGAACCCGCCGCCCGGCGGCGCGGCGTCCATGCGCAACGACATGGTCTTGTACGAATCCGGTGTGTCGTAGAAATGCGGCACCGGGGTGACGGCGTTGCCGGTGGGCCATATCTTGTCGACCCATTCGGGCGCCGCATACGACTTGAGCACGTCGGTGGAGACGGGCAACGGGTGCACGTCGGTGTCGACGATGGTGACCGCTATTTCGTCGTCGTGACCGGTCGTCGAGCCGACGCGTTCGATGGTCGTCATTGGACACGCTCCTTCAATCCGTAGAGCTCGCTGGCGTTTCGCCACAGCACCTTGTCGCGTTGCGCGGCGTCGAGGCCCTCGGCAACGCTCTCGGGTGGCGAGGTGGACCAGTGCGGATACGCCGACCCGTACATCAGCAGGTCGGTCTTGCCGGTGAACTCCATCCAGCGCTGCGCGTCGGCCGCGTCGGTCGGGCCGTCGAACGCCGACGAGCAGAACCGGACGTGGCCCGGCAGGTATTCGCTCGGATAGCGGTCCACCCACGGGGTCTGATCCCGCATCGACACCCAGAACGTGTCCAGCCGCCAGATCAACGGGGTCAGGATGTCGTAGCCGCCGTCGGCGAAGACGAACGTGAGGCCGGGGTGCCTGCCGAACACCCCCTCCACGATGAGGGTGGCCAGGTGGACGAAGTAGTTCAGCGGCATGAACGCCGCGTATCCCGGGTAGGTATGGGCGTGCCCGGCAAAGGTGGGCGGATAGTCGACGCCGTTGCCACCGTTGATGTGCACGGCCACCGGCAGGCCGTGTGCGGCGGCGGCCTCCCAGATCGGCTCGAACATCGGTTTGCCGTAAGGCTCCCGCGACTGCATCGGAACGCCGACCTGCACCAGTTTCGGGTGGTCGGCCAGGCGTTCGATCTCCGCGACGGCCCCCTTGGGATCCTCGGGATTGACGCGGATGGTGCCCCGGAATCGATCGGCGGAGTCGGGCTCGAGCCAGCGGTCGAGCAGCCAGTCGTTGACCGCCGCGCAAATCCTGCTGTTGAGCAGGTAGTCGGCGATGTTGCCGCGCGTCAGCGGGTTGAGGATGGCGTAATCGACGCCCATCTCACCGAAGAGGTGCCGGCTCACGGTCTCCGGGTCCGAACCCGGGTAGTGGTCCCCGTAGAGGTCCTCCCGGTAATCCCCCCCGGGCGCCTGATACCACTGCTTCTCGACGTCGGGGATCGACCGCAGCTGGTGCGCGGCCGGCAGGTAGCGCCGGATCTCCGCGTTGTAGCGGAAGTGCGGTTGCACGTTGGCGTCGATGATCGGTGGGCTCATGCGGTCAGGTACACCTCCCCGTCGGCGACGTCGACCTGGTAGGTGCGGATGCGTCGGGTCGGATCGGCAACGCTCTGTCCGGTGGTGATGTCGAATTCCCAGTTGTGCCAAGGGCATCGGACGATTTGACCGTCGCGGACGCGCCGCAGCCCGCCCGGTTCGTTCGGGGCGAATTCGTTGGTGCCACCGACCAGACCGAGGCACAGCGGGGCGCCCTCGTGAGAGCAGTAGTTCACGATCGCGTAGAACTCGCCGCGCACGTTGTACACGCCGACGCCGAATTTCCCGACGTCGACCAGCTTCATCGCGCCGGGTGGCAGATCGTCCAGCGAGCACACCAATCGCCGTTCGGGCATTCGCCTCACCGCCTCCCGAAGCCATGCAGCATCAATACTGTGCCCGTTACCGTAACCACGACAAGCCGTTGGGCTTAGTTGCTATTTATACTATGATAGCGATATTCCCCGCTTTCCGATCCACTTACCGGCTGCTCAGGAGGAGCGCTGATGACGCTCAGCACCGACCCCGCCAACCAGCCCGTCACACTCGACCTCACCGGAGAAACCAGCCCCTACCCGTTCTTCGAATACATGAGGCGCACGGACCCGGTTTGGCACGGCGCACTGGCGGACCACTCACAGATGCCCGAGGAGCTGCGGCCGAACGACGAGTGGGTGTTGTTCGGCTACGACCCGGTGTTCCAGGCGTTCCGCGACGACCGCATCTTCAGCTCCCACAAGTACGACGAGACCATCGGTTTGGTGATGGGACACACCATCCTGGCGATGGGCGGGAGGGAACACCACGATCACCGCAACCTGGTGGCCAAGGCCTTCCGCGCGACCGCGCTGGAACGCTGGGAGCCGTCGGTGATCGGACCGGTGTGCGATCAACTGGTTGACGAAATCAAGAACGACGGGCACGCGGACCTGGTCAAGGCGGTGACGTTCGAATTCCCCACCAGGATCATCTCCACCCTGCTCGGTCTGCCCCCCGAAGATCTCGACCTGTTCCGGCGGTTATCCCTCGACCTCATCTCGATCCCGACCGACATCATGGCGGGGCTGAACGCGGCGGCGGAGTTGCACGGCTACTTCCTCGACCAGGTCGAGCAGCGCCGGCGCAAACACACCGACGACATCATCGGGGACCTGGTGGCGGCCGAGATCGACGGGGAGAAGCTCACCGACGAGGCCATCATCGCGTTCCTGCGGCTGCTGCTGCCCGCAGGACTGGAAACCACCTACCGCTCGTCGGGCAACCTGCTGTACCTGCTGCTGACGCACCCCGAGCAGCTCGACCTCGTCTACCGGGACCGGTCGTTGATACCGATGGCGATCGAAGAGGGCCTGCGCTTTGAAACGCCACTGACGATGGTCATGCGGACGACGACCGAAGAGGTCGAAATCGGCGGCAAGACAATCCCGGCCGATGCTCAGATCGACATGTGCATGGGCTCGGCCAACCGCGACGAGACCCGCTGGACCGACCCCAACACTTTCGACATCCGACGGCCGCGGCAAGCGCACATCGCGTTCGCCGGCGGTATTCATATGTGCCTCGGCATGCATCTGGCCCGGCTCGAGACGCGGGTCATGCTGAACAGCCTCTTCGACCGCGTCAAAGATCTCGCCTTCGTGACCGATGACGGAACCGGCCAGGAATCGAAGATCGTCGGGCTGACGTTCCGCTCCCCGAACAAGCTTCCGGTCACGTTCGCCCCGGCCACATGAGAAGCCGCTTGAAAACTAGGGGAGCGCTCCTGCACGACGTCGGCGGCCCGTGGTCGGTCGAGGAATTCGAACTCGACCCGCCCCGCGCCGGCGAAGTCCTGGTCGAGATGGCGGCGGCCGGGCTGTGCCACTCCGACGACCACATCCTCAAAGGTGACATGTCGGCGCCCAACGAGGTGATGCGATCCCTCGGCCTGCCGACCATGTTCCCGATGATCGGCGGCCATGAGGGCTCCGGGATCGTGCGGGAAGTCGGCGATGGCGTAACGGATTTCGCCCCCGGCGACCACGTGGTGATGTCGTTCGTCGCGGTGTGTGGCCAGTGCCGCTGGTGTGCCACCGGCATGGAATACATCTGCGACGTGGGCGCTTTCACGCTGACACCGGGGATGCCCACCGATGGCACCTTTCGTCATCACACCGCCGACGGCCGGCCGCTCGGGCATCTGGCCAAGGTCGGCGCGTTCGCCGAACACACGGTGGTGTCGACGAATTCACTGGTGAAGATCGAGCCGCACCTGCCGCTGGCGCCAAGCGCGTTGCTGTCGTGCGCCATTCCGACCGGCTACGGTTCGGCCGCCAATCGGGCCGGCGTGCGCGGCGGCGACACCGTCGTCGTCGTAGGCGCGGGCGGAATCGGTACGGGGGCGATCCAGGGCGCTCGGATCAGCGGCGCCGCACAGATCGTCGCGGTGGACCCGGTGGACTTCAAGCAGAAATCGGCGTTGCAGTTCGGCGCGACCCACAGCACCGCCACGATCGCCGAGGCGCAGGATTTGGTGCGGGACTTGACATACGGCGTGATGGCCGACGCGGTGGTGGTCTCACCCTCGCTGATCACCGCCGCCGACGTCCGCGACGCGCTGAAGCTGACCCGCAAGGGCGGGACATGCGTGCTCACCGGTATGACCTCGCAACTGACCCACTCGGTGAAGGTCGACCTGCAGGACTTCATCCTGATGAACAAGACGCTGGCGGGAACGATATTCGGCTCGTGCAACCCGCGGGCGGACATCACCCGGCTGGCCAGGCTTTACCAGACCGGACAGCTCCAGCTCGACGAGATGATCACCCGGCGCTATCGCCTCGAGGAGATCAACGATGCCTACGACGACCTCCGCAACGGCAAGATCATCCGGGGCATCATCGATTTCGGGGTCAACTGAGGCCCTTGCGACCCATCACCTTGTGCAGTTGGCCGTAAGCGTCGATGGGACTGTGCAGCGCCAGACCCCCGTCGGCATGCACGACTTGGCCTGTCACCCACGGCAGCTCGAGGACGCCCACGATCGCCCCCGCCACGTCGGCGGCGTCCCCCACACCGCCCAGCGCCGTCCGTTCGGTCAGCGCCTCCACCCAGCCGGGGAGTTGTTCGGGTTTCGCCAGCATCGGGGTCCGCGTGACGCCCGGCCCGACGGCGTTCACCCGGATGCCGTGCACGCCCCATTCCGCGGCGGCGACCTTCACCAACATGTCCACGCCCGCCTTCGACACGCAGTAGGCGCCCATGTCCCGGTCGGCGACGGTGCCGCTGATGCTGGAGACCGCAACGATCGAGCCGCCGACCCCGGCGTCGACCATGGCCCGCGCCCCGGCGCGAATCGTCAGCCAGGTGCCCGTGAGGTTGACGCCCAGCACCCGGTTCCATTCCGCCGGTGACTGTTCGAATAACAGGCCGGACGCACCGACCCCGGCGCAGGTGACAATCCGCGTGGGGGCGCCGTGGTCCCGCACGGTCTGCTCCATGGCGGCCGATACCGCGTCGGGATCGCTGACGTCGCAAGCAATATCGGCATTTGTGAGGTCCCACACCACGACGTCGTGGCCCGCATCGCGCAGCCGTCCGGCGACTTCACGCCCGATTCCGGACGCGCCGCCGGTGACCAGCGCGGTCATTGCGCCGGTCCGATCAGCTCGACGAGTACACCATCGGGCGCGGTGATGACAGCCATCGGCACCGTCTTTCCGCCCGGAGCCGGCACGGTGATTCGATGAACACCGTCGGCGAATCCTAATTCGGCGAGTGTGGCGAGCGTTTCGTTGACGTCCCGCTGCAGGGAGAGCAGAAAGAACCCGTGCCGCGGACGCTGGGGCGTCGCAACCGCCTCGTCGGCGCCGTCGAAGACGACCAGTTCGACGATGCCGGCATCGGGCCCCTGTGGATCACCCAAGAATATCGACTGCAACCGGTCAGTCTTGGCGCCGAACAGTTTTGGCCAATCCCCGGTGAAAGTGTGGTCGAACAGTTCGGCCAGTCCGAGGCCGTCGCGCCAGAACCGCTTCGATCGCTCTACGTCGGCGGTACAGATCGCGGCATGGTGGACACCCAACATCGGCTTCCTCTCGATTGCAGAGCTTGCCCCCCATCATGCAACGTCGATTGTCGACGCGGAACGTTTGCCTACATCTTGATCGCGGGGATCAACCTGCTGAGATTCCAGACCCGGTCTCTCCGGGCACACAGGCAGGAGATCGCCAGTGCGGCAGCCGTTATCCCGAACAGGACGATGATCGCCTGCCAGAGTCGGGCGTCGATGCCGCCGAGTATGAGCTGCCGGAGTCCGTTGACGCCGTAGGTCATCGGGTCGAAGCGATGCAAGATCTGGAAAGGCCGTGACGTGGTTTCCACGGGATACATGCCGCCCGCGCTGACGAGCTGCAACATGAGCAGGGCCATGATCAGCACCCGGCCCACCGCCGGGCCGACAAGTGCGTTGATCGCCTGTGTCGCGGCCACGAATGCGCCGGAAATCAGCATCATGAACGCCAGCATCGACGCCGGGTGAACGGCGTGCACACCGAGGGCGAACCGGACCACGCAGTAAAGGATGATGGCTTGGAATACCGCGATCGCGGCGGCAGGTAGGTAGCTGGCGAGCACGACGCGGATCGCGAGCACCTCCGCGGCGATCGCGCGACTCTGCAAGGGGCGCAGCACCATCCACAGCACCAAGGCACCGAAGAATAGGGCGAGCGTAAGGAAGAACGGAGCCATTCCGGTGCCGAAGTTGGGCGCGGCGTTCTCGTGTGAAGCCTTGAGTTGGACCGGACCACCGATGGTGTCCGCGACCGCATCCTTTTGCTGGGTTGTCCAGTTGGGCACCTGCTTGGCCCCGTCGGTGAGTTTGGTCGCCAGCTCGGCCGATCCCGTCTTGAGTTGTCGTGAGCCGTCGTCGAGTTTGGCGATGCCGCCGGCCAATTCAGCGTTGCCGGTGGCAACCTGCCGGGCCCCGTCGCGCAGCTGGGTGAGCTTGTCCGTCAGGTCCTGTCCCTTGCTGCCCACCTGGTCGAGCGCCGACCCGAGCGGACTGCCCGGGTTACGCAACCCCGATGTCAAGGCGATCGCCGCGTTCTGCGCATCGGTGAGCTGCTGGCGGATCTGGGGCGTGAACTGGTGGCCCCGGAGCTGATCCTGGATGCCGCGCAGGTTGTTGGCCAGCGGATCCTGTCGTGCGGAGAGCTGATCGATCACCGACGAGAGCGAGTTTGCGGCGGCATCCTGCGCCGAGGCGATGGCACCGATCTGGTCGCTGGCCTGCTGAAGCGCGGTTGCGCCCTGTTGCAGTTGCTGCGTGCTGCCGCCGATCTGTGACAGCGCCCGGCTTACCGCGAGCAGCGGGTCGGTGGCCTGGTTGATCCCGTCCGAGAGTTGCTTGGCTCCGGCGGCAAGCGTGGCGGAGCCGGACCGGGCGGTGTCCAGACCGGCCACCAACTGACCAGCGCCGTCATCGAGTTGAGCGGCCCCGTCGGCGGCCTGCTTTATACCGGATCCCGACGAAACGACCACCGACAGAACCTGATTGACGGCTTGTCCCGAGATCCGGCTCGACACGGCGTTGAGTACCTGGCCGATGGCGGTGCGACCGATACTCGTCGAGATGTAGTTGTTGGCGTCGTTGTAGACGGCGATCAGGTTGGCCTTCTTGGGTTGCCCGGTCACCGGTGATGCGATCGCCGCGCTGAAGTCCGGCGGCAACTCGACCATGAAGTAGTACTTGCCGTGGTCGACTCCGTTGCGTGCCTCCGCCAAGTCAACGACGTGCCAGTCCAAACCGCCGTCCGCGGTCAGGCTCTTGGCGATCTCCGCGCCGGCGTTGAACTGCTGGCCGGACACGACGGCGCCCCGGTCGGAGTTGACCAGCGCCACCGGCATCTTGTTGGCGTGGCCGAAGGGATCCCAGAACGCCCACAGATACAGCGCCCCGTAGACCAGCGGCAGCAACATCAGCACGATGATGGCCACGCGCGTCAATCGGCTGCGGCCGAAACGCTTGATCTCCGAGCCGAAGGCGAGTCCAGCCAACATCGTCAATTTCCTCCGGTCAGGACGCGGCGATCGTGAAGCTCGTGCTCGGGTGCGTCGGTGCCGAGCGGGTTGGTCACCCCGACGATGACGGTGCGCCGCTTGGCGATCACACCCAGCCGTTCCACCGCGACCGCTCGCCGGGAATTGTCGCGCACTTGCTCGAGGTCGCCGACCACCAGAATCGGACGATTCGACATCAGCGCGAGCGTGATGCGCAGTAAAAACAGTTCCAGGTCGGACAATTCGACGATGAAGGTGTCCGAGGACGGCGGCGGTATGTCGCCGAAGACCTCCGTCAGCTCGGCCGGACCCGATTGCAGCGGCACCGATGAATACCACGGCGCCAACCACCGGCGTTGCTCGGCGAGCACGGTCCCCACGGTCACCGACTCTTCGAGTTCATCGATGTCGTCGAAGGCTGCGATCGAGCAGTGCCGGCGGATCGCGCGCGGCGTCGTTTCGCCGAGCACGCTCAGCGAGCCGTGACTGGCCTTGAATCGTCCCGCGAGCGTCAGCAACAGCGTTGTCTGACCCGGACCGCCGGGCATCTGAATGGCGTGAAACCCCGGCGTCAGGGCCAGGTCGACCCCCGAGAACAGCGGCCCGTGCTCACCGTCGACCCCCAATCCGGCGGCGGTGATCGCCGGTGCGATGTCGTCCGGTACCTCTTTCGCATCCATGGTGTGGCTTTCCCTAATCGCCGGAAACCGGAATCGATTCCAGCAGTGCGGTGATGAGTTGCGCGAGCAGCTCGGGGTTGATGGTTCCCGGACGCAGCACCTCTTCCATCGCGACGCCCAGGTTGAGGGTGACGACGAGCTGGGCGATGTCGGCCAGCCGCCGGTCCCCCGGCACGGTGTCGGTCGATTCGACGATGTGCAGCGCCTGGTCGGCCGCGGCGCGACGGCGCTCGATCAGGCGTTCCCGAAGCTGCGGATCGCGCTGGGCGCGCAGCCAGTACTCGACGAGCAGCACGTAGTAGTCGGAATGGTCGCGGACCGAGTCGAGCACCGACCGGCTCACCTCGCGCGCGGCCGCGGCGGTGTCGCCGTCGCTGCGGTCCAGCGCTATCGCGATCTGCTCACCACGTAGCTCGAACTCGCGGTCGACCAGGGCCAGGAACAGCTCGTCCTTCGACTCGAAGTTGGAATAGACCGCGCCCTTGGTGAAGCCCGCGGTCTGACCGATCGCGTCGATGGTGGCGCCGGCGAAACCCTCGGCCGCGAACACCTTCGACGCCGCATCCAGGATCCGGTCGCGAACCTCGCCGCGGGTGGGGCGGGTGCGAAGCGGTTTGACGGGCGACATGTGCAGCAGCATACCCGTCAGTATCGATTGGATACTAGCGAGTATCGAAGATCACCCGGGCAGCGGGCCGTTTCGGGGCCGGCTCCGGCGTCGTCGGCCGCCCATCGTCACACCGGCGTGCCGCTCGGCGCCCGTCGCCACGCAGGCGTGACGCGCGTCGGTCCGCCGCCGCGGCTAGGTGACCGCGGCCAAGGTGTGGTCCCACAACTCGCGCGCGAGCACGGGATTGTCGGCCGCACGGTTTGCCCTCGCGACTGTGCCCTTCGAGTAGTACTCGCCGGATGCCCAGTCGACACCGGGCGTGCTGGAGGCCAACCACACCAGTTGGTCGGCACCCTGGTCCGGAGTTTTGATGAGCCGGCTGATCGGAGTGCGCTGCATGGTCGTCAGAAAACGTGAGCCCGACGAGTGACCGATGTTGGTGTTGACAAAGCCCGGGTGCACCACAGCGGCCGAAAGCCCGTCGGCGTGGTAGCGCCGATGTAATTCCCTGGTGAACAAGATGTTTGCCAGTTTCGCCAGGGCGTACGCGGTGCTCGGCCGACGCCGGTCGGTCGTTTCGAAATCGGCGAGGGTGACGTTGAAAAGCAGCCGCTGCGACGAGCTCGACGTGTTGACGATGGTGGCGTGCGACGCGACGAGCACGTCGAGCAATGCCGTGGTGAGCAGAAATGGCGCCAGGTAGTTGACCTGCAGAGTGATCTCATGGTCGTCGACGGTCTTGTGCAGCTTGCTGAACACGCCACCGGCGTTGTTAGCCAACACATCAACGCGCGGGTACCTGGAGCGAATCTTGCCGGCCAGGGCCCGCACTTGGCGCAGGTCGGCGAAGTCGGCCACGAAATAGTCGGCGTCGAGATCCGCGGCTACCGCGGCGGCTTTGCTTTCCGTCCGTCCGACCAATACGACGTTCGCGCCGCTGCGGTGCAGCCGGCGGGCCGCCGCGGCGCCGATGCCGTCGCTGGCGCCGGTGAGCACAATCGTCTTGCGCGTCATTGCCCAGTCCTCCCCGGGGAGTCTAACCGGGGCGGCAGGGTCTTCCGGGTCACGCCAACGTGTAGCGCACCGGAAGGTGTTTGAGGCCGCCGACGAAGGTGGTCGCCACCAGTTCCGGTTCACCGGTCAGCTCAATCGATTTGAGCCTGGGCAGTAGCTCGGTGAAGAAGCTGTTGACCTCCATGCGGGCCAAGGCCGCGCCCATGCAGAAGTGCACCCCGTAGCCGAAGGCCAGGTGCTTGTTGGGGTCTCGCCCGACGTCGAAGCGGAACGGGTCGGTGAAGACATCCTCGTCGCGGTTGGCCGACACGTAGGACAACAGCAGTGAATCCCCGGCCGCGACGGGCACCCCGCGCACGGTGGTGTCTTCGGCTGCGGTGCGCATGAATTCCTTGACCGGGGTGACCCAGCGGATCATTTCCTCGGTGGCCAGTGGCATCAAGCCGAGGTTGTCGCGCAGCCGCTCGAGCTGGTCGGGGTTTTCGATGAGCGCCTGCAGGCCACCGGAGATGGTCGCGCTGGTGGTGTCGTGCCCGGCGGTGGCGACGATGAGGTAGTACGACACGGTGTCGATGTCCGACAGCGGCTCGCCGTCCACGCGGGCGTTGGCGATGGCGGACGCCAGATCCTCGGTCGGGTGTTCGCGGCGCGACTCGGTCACACCGTTGAAGTATTGGAACATGTCGAATAACGCGGGCAGCTGGTCCTCGTTGCTGGTGCCCCGCTTGAACTCGGAGTCGTCGCTGCCGAACAATTCCTGGGTCAGCTTGAGCATCCTGGGGAAGTCGGCCTCCGGCAGGCCGAGCAGCGACATGATCACGTAGAGCGGGTAATTGACCGCCACCTCCTGGACGAAATCACACTCGGGACTTGCGGCCATCATCTTGTCGACGTAGATCTTGGCGAGCTCGTCGACGCGAACTTTCAATGCGCGCATCGCCTTGGGCCTGAACCAGTCGGAGCCGATCGCGCGCACCACCCGATGCTGCGGATCGTCGAGGTGGATCAGCGTGCGCACGCCCGCGGCCGCCTGCATCTCGTCGCCCTCGGCGTTCGTCAGGACCGGGCGGGGCCAGTTGGTGAACAGCGTGTTCTCACGTTCGATGTCCATGATGTCGGCGTGCTTGGTGATCGCCCAGAAGGGCCGGTAGTCCGGAACCTCGACCCACGACACCGGTGCGTTGGCGCGCAGGTGAGCCAGCGCCGCGTGCAAACGCCGCTCGTCGGTGTAGGCCAAGGGATCCGCCAGCAGTTTGGCGGACTCGTCTACCGTGGTTGTGCTCACTCGCGAAACTCCTTCAGTGCGGCCGTGATACAGGACTGGGAGGCGTTGTAGAAGATCGGCAGGACCCGGTCGACCGCGCCGTGGCAGCGATCCCTGAGAGCGGCGGCGACGCTATCCACCGGTCCGACGACGGCGAACGCGGCGAGCATCTCATCGTCGATCAGCCCGCCCATGGCGTCCCATTCACCCGCGATCGAGAGGCGGTGCAGTTCGGTCTGCAGGTCTCCCCAACCGTGCAGCTCCAGCACCCTGCGGTACGCGGGCGTCGACCCGTAGAAGGCGACCTGCTTGCGCACCGCGGCGGTGGCGGCGGCCAGTTCATCCTCGTTCTCCCCGGTCGCGATCAGCACCTCACTCGACACCTCAACGTCGCTGCGACGTCGGCCGGCTCGCTGCATGCCGCGCAGCAGCGCCGGCAGCGTCACCTCGTCCAGGTAGCGCTTGGAAACCATCGGGTGCCCCAGGTGACCGTCGGCGACCTCGCCACACATCTCGGTCATCGCTTCGCCCACCGCCGCGATGAAGACCTTTGGCGCGGAATAGGGCTGCGGCTCCGGGGTGAACATCGGGGTCATGATCTTGTGCGTGTAGAAATCCCCCTCGAAACGCAGCTTCCCGCCGTCTTTCCACGCGGACCAGATCGCGTGCAGGGCGGAGACGAACTCGCGCATCCGGCGCGCGGGATGGCTCCACGGCATGCTGAACCGCTTTTCGATGTGGGGCTGAATCTGGGTGCCCAGCCCAAGGATGAACCGGCCCTTCGAGTACGCCTGCAGGTCCCACCCGATGTTGGCGACGATCATCGGATTGCGGGCGAACGCCACGGCGATGTTGGTGCCGAGTTCGAGTCGCGACGTGTGCTCGGCCGCCAGCAGTAAGGGCAGGAACGGGTCGTGACTGGTCTCCGCCGTCCAGCCGCCGTCGTACCCGTCGCGTTCCAGGGCGACCGCCGCATCGGTCACTCGCGCGAGTTGATTGGGGATGCCCCCGTCGACCTTGAGGCGGGCGGCGTCGGCCATGCGGGTAACTTTACAGTAAGCAATCCAGTATGTGACCCTGCAATCGTGGCGATCGCAAGCGCGGCGAAGCCGGGCGCGGCGGGTCGCCACCATCGGATCGTGGCGATCGCAAGCGCGGCGAAGCCGGGCGCGGCGGGTCGCCACCATAGGATCGTGGCGATCGCAAGCGCGGCGAAGCCGGGCGCGGCGGGTCGCCACCATAGGATCGTGGCGCTCGCGTGACGAAACTTCCATGAGGTAGGACATAGGCATGCCGAAAGCCCAGGACTGGGGAGAAACGCTCGACGACCTCGGGCGGCGCCGTCAGCGCGCGTGGGGTATGGGTGGTCCCGAACGCCTCGACAAGCACCGCGGCAAGGGCAAGCTCGACGCCCGCGCGCGCATCGAGCGCCTCCTCGACCCGGGGACGTTCCGCGAAATCGGCACGCTGGTCGGCGGCGACATCGCGGCCGACGGGCTGATCGTCGGCTCCGGATCGATCAACGGTTCGCCGGTGATGTTGGGCTCGGAGGACTTCACCACGATGGCCGGCAGCATCGGACCGGGCGGCAACTCCAAGCGCTACCGCATCGCCGAACTCGCGCTGCGGGACAAGGTTCCCCTGGTGATGCTGCTCGAAGGCGCCGGCTTTCGTCCTGGCGGTGGGCATTACGGCCGCACCCCGACCGACCTGCTCGCCCAGGCGCAGTGCTCGGGCCTGGTACCGACCGTCGCCGCCGTCCTCGGCCCCTCGGCCGGGCATGGCGCCCTGGTCGCCCCCGTCTGCGACTTCCGGATCATGAGCCAACAGGGCGCGATCTTCACCGCCGGACCGCCGGTCGTCAAAGAGTCCACCGGAGAAGAGATTTCGAAGGAGGACCTCGGCGGCCCCGTCACCGCCGTGCCGAGCGGGGTGATCCACAACGTCGCCGAGGACGACGAAGCCGTGCTCGCCGATATCCGGCGGTACCTGTCGTATTTCCCGCCGAGCGCCTGGTCGTACCCGCCGTCGCTGCCGCCGGATTCGGACAGCGAGCCACGTGCGACGCCCGAGCTGCTCGACATCGTCTCCCGCGACAACCGCCGCGTCTACGACATGCGCGCCGTGCTCGACGTGGTCTTCGACCGTTCCGACTGGTTCGAGGTCCAGCCGAAGTATGGCAAGGCGATCATCTGCGCCTTGGCACATCTCGGTGGCCACCCCGTCGCGGTCGTCGCCAGCCAGCCCAACGTGCTCGCGGGCTCGATCGACGCCGACGCGGCGGACAAAGCGGCACATTTCATCATGGTGGCCGACTCGTTCCACCTACCCATCGTGTTCCTTGCGGACAACCCGGGCATGCTGCCCGGCAGTCGCTCCGAGCGCAGCGGCGTGCTGCGCGCCGGTGCGCGGATGTTCGCCGCGCAGACGGCGGCAACCACGGTCAAGTTGCACGTCACCTTGCGCAAGGCATACGGATTCGGCTCGATGGTCATGTCGCTATTGGGCTTCGATCACCAGAGCGCGACGTTCGCTTACCCGGGCGCGACCATGGGCGCCATGAGTGCAGCAGCGCTGGGCAGGGCGACGCACGCCGGTGAGGACATCACCGCGAAGCTGCGTGACGCCGAGTTGCAGGCGTCCTATCGCTCGGCCGAACATCTGGGATTCGACGAACTCATCGACCCTCGCGAGACGCGTGATGCCCTACTCAGTTCACTGCTTCGCGGACTTTCGAGCCGGCAGGCCGCGGCGGAGCCGGTCAGGCGGACCGCCATCCTGCCCTGAGGCGCTAATCCCCCGCCCGATACGCCGCGACCACGGGCTCGAGTTCGTCCGGCGTGGCACCGTGCATGATCACCGCGTCGGCCCCGTAGTCGAATTCCTTGCGGACGCGGTCCGCACATTGCCGAGGCGAACCGGTGGCCGACGGCTCCAGCCACTCGTCAGGAATCAGCGTCGCGATGTGCTCGATCTGCTCGGCCGTGGCCTTGTGGTCGATCCCGCCCGCGATCGACGTCACCACCGGGTCTTCCCGGAAGCGTTGCAGTACAGCCGGATCCCAGTGGTTGGTCCGCACCATGAGGTCGCCGTAGCCTTGCAGATAGGTGGCCAGTCGCGCGACCGTCTTCTTGAGCCGCAGCTCCTCGGGGAGGTGGTCACCGACGGTCGCGAAGCACGACCACACCCGGACGTTGTCCGGGTCGCGGCCGGCCTTCTCGGCCGCGGACTTGACGGTCTTGACGCAGCGCTGCAGCGTCTCGGGGGTGAAGTAGGTGTGCAAGATGACGTCGTCGAAGATCCGGCCCCCGAGGTCGAGAGTCTTGGGCCCGAAAGCCACCAGCGCCAACCGGATGTCCTCGTTGAAGTCCGGGTCCAGGAACAGGATGGGGTACTTGCCCATCGGTCCGTCGTGGTTGAAGATCAGCTCGCCGTGCCACAGGCGGCGCATGACCTGGGCCCAGTCCTCCATCTGCGCGGTCGTGACCGCGGGTATCCCGAACGCCCCGTAGATGGCCGCGATGCCCCGACCGATCCCCAGCGTGAAGCGCCCACCGGAGAGCCGGTGCATGGTGGTGGCCCACGACCCCGTGATCAGCGGGTGGCGGGTGTTGTGATTGGTTGCCGCGGTGGCGATCCGCATCCGGGTCGTCACCGCGCACGCGGCCCCCGTCAGCGACGACGCCTCTTTGACGTTCCAGCGCTCGGAGATGAACGCGGTGCCGAAGCCCAGCTCCTCGCCGCGGCGGGCCTCGCCGATCAGTGTTGCCGGGCCCTCCCCGCCGGCACCGGCCAATAGGTAGTAGCCCAACTCATCGAGAGTGCGATCGCTCAACTCCAAACTCCTTGCTGGTAGCCACAATTCCATACTTCGGCGATCTTCCCGTCGACGACGCGGAACACCTCGATGCTGGCGACATTTGTCTCAGTGCCGTCTTTGGCGGTCATCGACGAGTCGTAGACGATCGCAACGTGCTCGCCGTCGTCGCCGGCGGCGACGATGTTCAGATCGAAGCGCAGGGTGTCGAACATCGCCCAGACGTCCCTGACCCGGCTGACCGCCTGCTTGCGGGTGAGGGTGTGCACCTCGCCTACCCCGTGCCGAATTACCGTGTCGGCGAACAGCTCCTCGGCCAGGGTCAGGTTGTGCTCGTTCCAGACGACCAGGTTGTACAGCTCGACCACCTCACGCGCCGTGCGCGGGGCTGCCATCAGCCGGCCACCTCGCGCAGGAATCGG
This sequence comes from Mycobacterium paraseoulense, assembly GCF_010731655.1. NCBI lineage: Bacteria > Bacillati > Actinomycetota > Actinomycetes > Mycobacteriales > Mycobacteriaceae > Mycobacterium > Mycobacterium paraseoulense. The sequence continues at coordinate 2,477,736 of NZ_AP022619.1, forward strand.
TCGGTCACCTCTCGCACCCGCCGGGAGAAGATGTGCCCGACGTGGCTGCCGTCATACCAGTACAGCTGGCCGCCCCAGCGCTCCTGCAGCTCAACCGTGGGATCGCGCATCGCCATCCGGTCGTGCCAGGCGCCGACGATGAGCCGGCGATGTGGCGGCGGTGCCGGATCCACCCGCAACGGATCGATCACCGAGGTCAGCTTCGCGACCTCCGGGGAGGCCAGCAGGTCGCGCAATCCGTCCCGCGACGATCCCCAGCGCCCCAGGTGCCGCGCGATCATCGCATTCAGCCCGAGGATTGGCGTATACAGCGCCACCGCATCGATCTGCCTCTCCAGGTGCGAAATCAGCGCCGCGACCGGGGTCCCCATCGAAACCCCGGCTACCACAACCGCACTCGCTTGTGGTTGTGCCCACCGCACCACGGCGCGGATCTCCGACACCGAGCGCATCATGCCGGCGACGTTGCCCAACGGATCCATGTCGGGGTAGGCGGGCCATTCCCGGCGCCGGCAGCCGTGACCGGGCTGCACCGGCAATGCGACGTTGAATCCCAGGTGGTGATGTATTCGGCCGATGCGGGTCAACAACAGGTCTTCCGTGCCGCCCTGACCGGCGCCGTGCACCCAGATGAGCCACGGTCTCGGGCCGTCGGTGTGCCGGCACAGGTGCACCACCGCCCTCGCCGGTCCGCCCAGGCCCTCGGCTTCCAGGGTTTTCGGCAACGCCGGATCGTGCTCGAACGCCATCCGCTCATACGCCAGATTGCCGATGCGTCGCCGCCGCACCGAGGTCGCGCGCAGCGGCGCCGGTTCCGCGTGCGCGCCGTCGATGCCCAGGGCGGACAACTCCCCTGCCGCGTCCGTGCAGCCGGCCGAGGGGCGCATCACCGCCGGGCTCCCGCCGAGCAGCGAAAAGCCGCTCAGCACAAGTTCGTCCAGCATGACCTCGCCGAACTGTCGGAGCCCACGCGGCGATGCCTGAGCCCAGCCCGCCGACTCGGTCAACCCGGCCACCGCGCGGGGCAGCACCATCGCGAATTCGCGGGTCGCCTCCCGGGCCAGGCCCAGACCGCGGGTCAGCCTGGACATGCCACGTTGCCGCCGTCGCACCACGGGTGGGCCGGCGCGGTCGGCGCAACGAGCGCGGCTGCCTCTGTCATTTCGCTCCTTGCCGTGCACGGGCCGGACCGCTGAAATCTATACTGTAACGGACTTAGTATCGGGCGATCGGAGGCGCCGGCGTGAAAGTGCCCTTCACCTGGAAGGTCACCGGGTGGTTCATGGTCGGATGGTCTCCCGAGTTTCCCGTCGGCGAGGTACGGCCGCTGCACTACTTCGGCGAGGACCTGGTCGCCTATCGCGACGCGTCCGGGGAGTTGCACGTCCTGGAAGCGCACTGCAAACATCTCGGCGCCCACATCGGCCACGGCGGCAAGGTGGTGGGCGACTGCGTCGAGTGCCCGTTTCACGGCTGGCGCTGGGGCCCGGACGGCACCAACCGGTACATCCCCTACCAACCGGACCGGCCCAACCGCGCGCTGCGGCTGCGGGTGTACCCGGTGCGCGAGCAGTACGACTGCGTGTTCATCTGGCACCAGCCGGAAGGCAAGGAGCCGCAGTGGCAGATGCCGGACATCTTCAAGAAGTTTCCGCAGTTCGAGACCGACCCGGCGGCCTACTACCGCGCGTATCCGGAGTTCTCCCGGCGCGCCGAGCGCGAACCGGTGCATCCGCAGATCGTCGCGGAGAACGCCCCCGACAGCGCCCATTTCGAATACGTGCACCACGCCACCGTGACGCCGCGGGTGCTGGACTACAAGATCGTCGACCACGAGTGGCAGTTCGTCGCGGGGTGGCCCGACGCGCGCAGCGACAACCCCGAGGATCTCGCGTTACGGTTCCACAGCCACCTGTTCGGCCTGGGCGGGGCGATCAGCGTGTTCGAGGGAGCACAGAACCATCGGCTGATCTTCACCTGCACTCCGGTCGACGACGAGTGTTCCGACCTCTTCTACTCCATCTGGTGGCCGCGGCTCCCCGGCGACACCGCCGACGTACCGCACGGCAGGCTGCGCGACGTGATCGAAAAGCAGTTCCTGTCCACCGTCTTCGACGATCTGCAGATCTGGCGCTACCAGAAGTACGTCGAAAACCCGGCGCTCTCCAAGGTTGACGCGAAAGGCTATATGGCACTGCGGAAGTGGGCCAAACAGTTCTATGACGTCCCGCCGGCAGTACCCGCGCCGGCATGACAGCGAACCTTGCCGAAATCGCGGCGCCCCAGCACACCGCGATCGTCACGCAAGAGTGCCAAGGGGCGGTCATCGGTCCCGACGCCGGGTTGGCGATGCTGGCCGAGGAGGCCCGCCGGGTCGCTTTGCCCAACATCGTCCGGCTGTTGCCGGCGGCGCGGGCGGCTGGGGTACGCGTCGTGCACTGCCTGGTGCAGCGACGGCCCGACGGCCTAGGCTCCAACCACAACGCCAAAATCTTCGCCATGGGGCACGATCACGTCGACATCACCCCGGGCACCCCGGGTTCGGCCGTGCTGCCCGAATTGGGCCCCGAGCCAGGGGATCTGACGCTGAGCCGCTGGCACGGCGTCGGGCCGATGGGCGGCACTGACCTGGACGCGGTATTACGAAATCTGGGGGTGTCCAGCATCGTCGTCGTCGGGGTCTCGCTGAACATCGCCATCCCCAACGTCGTCATGGACGCGGTCAACGCCGCCTATCGCGTGATCGTTCCCCGGGACGCCGTAGCCGGCATACCCACCGAGTACGGAGAGGCCATCATCGCCAACACCCTGTCGCTGCTCGCGACCATCACCACCACCGACGAGTTGCTCGACGTCTGGACGGGGCGATGACCGACACCGCAGGAGTTCGCGGCGGAGTCCCGGAGGTCAAACCCGTCGAGGATGCCCCCGAAGAACTGGGTCCGTTCGTCGCCGCGCTGCGCCGCCTGCAGGACCTGACCGTGTCCACCAATCCGGACCCCGCGTTTTGGGCCGCCGCGACCGTGCACCTGCAGAACGCTTGCGCTCTGCTGGACGGCCACCAGGTTCCGGAGACCGAGTCGGTAGCCGGCCGAGTGCTGAGCCTGCCCGGGTTGGCCCATCCCTTGATGCCGCCGTGGATGGTGACTGAGTCGGGCCCCGACGGTGTGAGCATGGCCGGTCATTTCACCACCTCACACATAGGCGGGAACCGGGCCGTGCACGGCGGGATGATCCCGCTCTTTTACGACTGGCTACTCGGCATGGTCGTGTCCACCGCGGGCATCCGGCCGACCCGCACGGCCTACCTCCACGTCGACTACCGGAACATCACCCCAATCGACGAGCCGCTGGCCGCCCACGGCCGCATCACCGACGTCGAGGGCAGGAAGATCTTCATCTCGGCTACGATGACGGCCGCTGACGGCACGCTGCTCACCGAAGCCAACGGCCTGATGGTCCGACTGCTCCCCCACCAGCCTTGAGAGGCCTGATGTCGCACACAGCAACACAATTCACGGTGCCTGCCGTCGCGGCGGCCGTCGCGGCCGCCATCCCCGATCGGGAGCTGCTGATCCAGGGCGAACGGCGCCACACCTACGCCCAGGTGATCGAGCGGTCGCACCGCCTCGCCGCGTACCTGCGTTCCCGTGGTTTGGGCTGCCACACCGAACGCTCCGCGCTCCCCGGCCATGAGGCCGGTCAGGACCTACTCGGCATCTACGCCTACAACGGGAACGAATTCGTCGAGGGATTATTGGGCTCCTTCCAGGCCCGGGTCGCCCCCTTCAACGTCAACTTCCGCTACGTCAAGAGCGAGCTGCAATATCTGTTGGCGGATTCGGGGGCAACCGCGCTGATCTACCATGCCGCGTTCGCGCCCCGGGTGGCCGAAATACTGCCGGACCTCCCGCAGCTGCGGGTGCTGATTCAGATCGCCGACGATTCGGGCAACGACTTGATCTACGGCGCAGTCGATTACGAGAAGGCGCTCGTGTCCTGCGCACCCGAGCCACCACCGGTGCGGCATTCACCGGACGATCTGTACGTCCTGTACACCGGCGGCACGACGGGAATGCCGAAAGGCGTGCTGTGGCGTCAGCACGACATCTTCATGACGTCCTTCGGCGGGCGCAACCTGATGACCGGCGAGCCGTTCGGGTCCGTCGAGGAGATCGCGACGGGTGTTCTCGCGGGCCCCGGCACCAAGCTGATGATCCTGCCGCCGCTGATGCACGGCGCGGCCCAGTGGAGTGTGATGACGGCGATCACGACCGGGCAATCCGTCGTCTTCCCGTCGGTCGTCGACCGCCTGGACGCCGACGACGTCGTCCGCACCGTAGAGCGCGAGCGGGTGAGCGTGGTGACCGTGGTCGGCGACGCGATGGCCCGCCCGTTGATCGCCGCCATCGAGAAGGGGATCGCGGACGTGTCGTCACTGGCCGTGGTCGCCAACGGGGGCGCGTTGCTCACTCCGTTCGTCAAGCAACGGTTGATCGAGGTCCTGCCGAACGCGGTCGTGGTCGACGGCGTCGGATCCTCGGAGACGGGCGCTCAGATGCACCACATGTCCACCTCGGGGGCGGTGTCGACCGGCACTTTCAACGCCGGACCGGACACGTTCGTGGCGGCCGAGGATCTGAGCGCCATCCTGGAACCGGGTCATGACGGGATGGGCTGGTTGGCGCAGCGGGGTTACGTTCCGCTTGGCTACAAGGGCGATGCGGCCAAGACGGCCAAGACATTTCCCGTCATCGACGGGGTGCGGTATGCGATTCCCGGTGATCGGGCACGTCACCGCGCCGACGGCAGCATCGAACTGCTGGGCCGCGATTCGGTGACGATCAACTCGGGCGGCGAGAAGATCTTCGTCGAGGAGGTCGAGACCGCGATCGCGTCGCATCCTGCGGTGGCCGACGTGGTGGTCGCCGGGCGGCCCAGCGAACGATGGGGCCAGGAGGTGGTCGCCGTGGTCGCGCTGGCGCAGGGCGTCCACGCCGACGCCGAGGAGTTGGTCGCACACGCCGGGCAATCGTTGGCTCGATACAAGCTTCCCAAGGCGATCGTGTTCCGCGCGGCGATCGAGCGCAGCCCGTCGGGCAAGGCCGATTATCGGTGGGCGCGCGAGCAGGCGGTGAACGGCTGACCCCAGAGCAATCCGTGACGCCGGCCCGGTGGCCCGCGCCGCCCGCTTGACTACCCCCGGTTCGCCCCGCCGTTTCCAGCGGGCCTGCCCATATTGTCTACTGTAAGAATTACAGTACGATCTTACGCAAGGGCTTGCCGTTCACGCTGAAGATGCTGGAGATCTAAGGTGCCGACCAACGTTCACGCCGCCGCCGGTGCCGACGGCCAGACCGTCAGCCTGCGTGATCCGTACCCGTTCTTCGCCCGCAAACGCCGCGAATCCGGGGTCTTCCGCGGGACGGTGATGGACTACTCCAAGACGCCCGAGTCGCTGATGCCCAAGCGCGAGTACTCCGCGGTGTCCTTCGGCGCGGTGAACACGGTGTTTCGGGACGGCCGGATTTTCAGCTCCGCGCCGTATGACAAGACGATCGGCCTGTTCATGGGGCCGACCATCCTGGCGATGGAGGGTAAGAAGCATCGCGACCATCGCAACCTGGTGTCCGCGGCGTTCAAGTCCAAGGCGTTGGCCCGCTGGGAGAACACCATCGTGCGGCCGATCTGCAACGCGCTGATCGACGACTTCATCGACGCCGGCCAAGCCGACCTGGTCCGCAATTTCACCTTCGAATTTCCCACCCGCGTCATCGCGCAGCTGCTGGGGCTGCCCGCCGACGACCTGCCGACGTTTCGCCAGCGCGCCGTGCAGCTGATCAGCTACCACGTCGACTACGAGCACGCCTTCGAGGCGTCTGCGGCGCTCAAGGAATACTTCGTCGAGCAGATCGAACAGCGCAAGTCCCACCCCACGCAGGACATCATCGGTGACCTGGTCAACGCGGAGATCGACGGCGAAAAGCTAAGCGACGAAGCGATTTACTCCTTCCTGCGGTTGCTGCTGCCGGCCGGGCTGGAGACCACCTACCGATCGTCGGGCAACCTGCTGTATCTGCTGCTCACCCACCCGGACCAGTTCGCCGCGGTCCAGGCCGACCGCGCGCTCCTGCCGCAGGCGATCGAGGAAGGGCTGCGCTTCGAGACGCCGCTGACCACGGTGCAGCGATTCACCACCGAGGACACCGAGCTGGAGGGCGTCGCGATCCCGGCGCGTTCGGTCGTCGGGGTGTGCATCGGAGCCGCGAACCGCGACGAACGCCGCTGGGAGCGTCCGGAGGAATTCGACATCTTTCGCACGCACCTGCCGCACATCTCCTTCGCCGCCGGCGAGCACACGTGCCTCGGCCTGCACCTGGCGCGGCTGGAAACCCGCGTCGCGGTCGAGTGCCTGCTGGACCGGGTGACCGACGTCAGGTTGCTGACCGACGACGACCCGCACATCCACGGCCAGCCATTCCGTTCACCGACGGCGCTTCCCGTGACGTTCGCCGCGAAGTAGGGTCCGAAAATGGTAAAAGTCATGTCGGGCTTCCGGGTCCTGGAACTTGCCCAATTCACGTTCGTCCCGGCGGCGGGAGCCATCCTGGCCGATTGGGGCGCCGACGTCATCAAGGTCGAGCACCCGCTGCGCGGCGACACCCAGCGCGGCTTCATCAATATGGGTGGCATCCAGCTTGATCCGGAGCGGCACCCGCTGATGGAACATCCCAACCGCGGCAAGCGCAGCGTCGGGATCGACGTTTCAACGCCGGGCGGTCAGGAAGTGATCTACGAACTGGCCAAGACCTCCGATGTGTTCCTCACCAACTACATGCCGGCGCAGCGGCGAAAGCACAAGTTCGACGTGGAGCACATCCGCGCGGTGAACCCGAACATCGTGTACGCGCGCGGTTCGGCGTACGGCGACAAGGGCGCCGAGCGTGACGTGGGTGGCTATGACGGGACGGCGTTCTGGACGCGCAGCGGCATCGGCTACGCGCTGACGCCAGAGCAGCTGGGTGGCGCACTGGGGCAAGGCATTCCGGCATTCGGCGACTCCATCGGCGGCATGTTCATCGCCGGCGGCATTTCGGCGGCGTTGCTGCATCGCGAGCGCACCGGCGAAGCCCTCGAGCTCGACGTGTCGCTGCTGAGCACGGCGTGGTGGGCGGCGGGGGCGAGCGTGACGCAGGGCATGGAGACCGGACAGGTGATGCGCACTCCCATGCCGGGTTCGGCCACCGCGATGTCGGTGAACCCCTTCATGGGCAACTACGAAACCTCCGACGGCGGCACCATCAACCTGTGCATCATCAGCCCGACCGGCTTGATCCGCGACACGTTCGAGCATCTCGGCATCCCCGAGGCGGCCGACGATCCCCGCTTCTCCGACGTGCTGCCGCTGATCCAGAACGCCGGCGCGGCCGCGGAGCTGATCGCAGAGGCCTTCGCCGGCAAGCCCTTCGACTATTGGCGACAGCACCTGAAGACCATGAAGGGTCAGTGGGCGCCGTTCCAGAGCCTCCTCGACCTGGTCAACGACGAGCAAGCCCTGGCCAACGACATGGTCAGCGAGGTCGAGCTCGCCAGCGGCGGAAAGCCTTTCCGCGTGGTGCGCGGTCCGGTGCAGTTCAACCACGAGCCCCTGGTGACCACCCGGGCGCCCCAGGCCTCCGAGCACACCGAGATCGTGCTGATGGAGCTGGGCATGGATTGGGACCGCATCGAGGAACTGAAGGACTCGGGAGCCATTGCGTGACAGTCGGCATGAATGACGTGGCGATCATCGGGGTCGGCCTGCACCCGTTCGGCCGCTTCGAGGGCAAGTCCGCGATGGAAATGGCCGCGGACGCCATCCAATTCGCGATAGCCGACGCCGGCATCGAATGGCAGGACATTGAGGCCGCCACGGGCGGCAGCTGGACGGTGGCGAATCCCGACGCGATCGTGGCCATGGTCGGGCTGTCGGGCATCCCGTTCACCAACGTGTTCAACGCATGCGCGACCGCGGCCAGCGCCGCCAAGGCCTGTGCCGATGGTATCCGGTTGGGCGACTATGACATCGGGATCGCCATCGGCCTGGACAAGCACCCGCGCGGTGCCTTCACCGAAGACCCGGCCCTGGTGGGGATGCCGCGCTGGTATGCCGAGAACGGGCAGTACCTGACGACCAAGTTCTTCGGCATGAAGGCCAACCGGTACCTGCACGACTACGACATCTCACAGCAGACACTGGCCAAGGTGGCCGCCAAGAACTTTCGCAACGGGGCATTGAACCCGAATGCCTTTCGCCGCAAGCCGATCTCCGAAGACGACATCCTCAGCTCGGCGATGCTGAATTACCCGCTCACGCAGTACATGTTCTGCGCGCCCGACGAGGGTGCCGCCGCGGTCGTGATGTGCCGCGCCGACATCGCGCACCGCTACACCGGCACGCCGATCTTCTTGCGGGCGGTCGAGGTGCGCACCCGCCGCTATGGCGCCTACGAGGTCAACACGACCTTCGCCCCGGTCGACGAGGACGTCTCCCCGACCGTGTACGCCTCCCGCGCCGCGTTCGAGAAGGCGGGGGTGGCGCCGCAGGACGTCGACGTCATCCAGCTGCAGGACACGGACGCCGGCGCGGAGATCATCCACATGGCCGAGTGCGGGTTCTGCGCCGACGGAGAGCAGGAAAAGCTCCTGGCCGACGGCGCCACCGAGATCGGCGGTTCGATGCCGATCAACACCGACGGCGGGCTCATCGCGAACGGCGAGCCGATCGGGGCGTCGGGCCTGCGCCAGATTCACGAACTGGTGCGCCAACTTCGCGGCGAGGCCGGCGATCGCCAGGTGGCCGGCGCGCCGCGCGTCGGGTTCGCGCAACTCTACGGGGCGCCGGGCACGGCCGCGGCGACGATCCTGACGACCTGACCGGGGCTGCGCGCTACCCGGGCGCGCTATGGCCGCAAGTGCAGCGCTGATCGGTGGGCACCCGCTTCATCACGCTCTCGGCGTGTGCGCCACACCCCGCCCAGGTGATCTTTCCGCAGCGCCGGCAGCGCACGGGGTAGCACATGGTTGTTCCTACCGTTCAGAGCGAAGCGATTGGGCCACTACGCCTCCACAGCAGCTTTGCGCTCGGCGATCTTGGCGCGCACCTTCTCCATGTCAAGACCCTTGACCTGGTCGATCAAGTCGTCCAGCACGGCTGGTGACATCGCTCCCGGCTGGCTGTAAATGAGGATGCCCTCGCGGAACGCCATGATTGTCGGCACCGAGCGGATGCCCACAGTCGCAGCCAGTTCGCGCTCGGCGTCGGTGTCCACCTTGGCGTACACGATATCCGGGTGGCTCTGCGAGGACCGCTCGAAGACCGGCGCGAAAGCCCGGCATGGCCCACACCACGGGGCCCAGAAGTCAACGAGCACGATCGGACTCGCGAGGACCGTCGACTCGAAGTCGGCGGCGGTCAGTGTCTGGACGGTCATGATTGCTCCTTTCGAGCTTTGATGGTTACGACCGAATCTGGTTCCGAGAGGGCTATTGAGTCGATCCGGAGGCGGGATCGGCGGCGCTGTCGGCGAATTCGCAGAAGGCGCTGTAGGCGCGCGCACCGTAGATCGTGGCCGGCCCACCATGCATGAGGATGCTGACGCCGATCGCCTCGGCGGCCTCTTCCTTGGATGCTCCGGCACGGGCCGCCCCTTGGGCGTGCGAGGCGATGCAGCCGTCACATCCGGCGACGACCCCGATCGCCATCGCGATCAGTTCCTTGAACTTCTTGTCCAGGGCGCCCGAGGTCAGTGCGCCGTTGCTCATCTCGGCGAAACCCCGGTACACGTCGGGGATCATCTTGCGCAGGGCGCGGTGCTGGGGGTTGAGGTCGTCCAGCACCTGTTGGTAGTGAGTGTGCTCTGTCATGACATGTACAATACCTATACGGGTAGGGGTATTCCCGCGGACCGGCTAATTTTTCCTCCGGTGCGCATCTACCTCGCCCAAAAGAGTCCATCGGCCCTAGGAAGGCGCCATCGCGGCGCGCACTCTGGCCTTGGAGCGCTCGGCGTTCCCAGATGCGGTAGACACACCGCGCGGGGATGCCGGCGCAGAGAGCAGAGGAGCATCAATGGCACGAGTCGTCATCCTCGGCGCTGGCATCGCCGGGCATACCGCTGCGCTACACCTTCGCCGATGGCTGGGCCGCAGTCACGAAGTCGTCGTGATTTCCCCCAACGCCGACTGGAACTGGATCCCGTCGAACATCTGGGTCGGGGTGGGCCGCATGGATCCCGCCAAGGTCCTGATTCCCCTCGAACCCATCTACCGCCGCAAGGGCATCGTGTTTCACCAAGCGCTTGCCACCGCGATCCATCCGGAGGGCACCAAAGATCAGTCGGCGCCCTCGGTGGACTTCACCTACACCGATGAGGGGCACGGCGGGCGGAGCGGCACCATTACTTATGACTACCTCGTCAACGCCACCGGACCGCGCCTGAACTTCGCGGCCACCCCCGGGCTCGGCCCCGCCGGCCACTCATACTCGGTGTGCACCGCAGCCCACGCCGTCGACGCGGCCGAGGCGCTGGACCGGGTCATCGCCAGGATGAAGGCCGGCGAGAAGCAGCGCCTGGTCATCGGCATCGGACACGGCACCTGCACCTGCGAGGGCGCGGCCTTTGAGTACGCCTTCAACGTCGAGCACACGTTGCGAGCCGCCGGCGTGCGGGACCTGGCTGAGGTCGTCTACCTCACCAACGAGTACGAACTGGGCGACTTCGGCGTCGGTGGCATGAGTTTCGTCGAAAAAGGCTTCGTGCAGTCCAGTCGGCTGTGGACCGAGTCGCTGTTCCGTGAGCGCGGCGTCAAGGCCATCACGCAAGCGGCAGTCCACGAGGTGATGGACGGCAAGCTGCGCTACGAGCAACTCGACGGCAGAGAGCACGAACTGGACTTCGACTTCGCCATGCTGCTACCACCGTTCAGGGGAGCCGAACTGGCGGCATACGACAAGGACGGCAACGACATCAGCTCCGTTCTCTTCGCGCCATCGGGCTTCATGAAGGTCGACGCGGACTACTCGGGCAAGCCCTATGACGAGTGGTCCGCGGAGGATTGGCCGCACACCTACGAGTCCCCCGCCTATCCGAACATCTTCGCACCGGGCATCGCGTTCGCGCCCCCGCATCCCATCTCCCGGCCGCGCACGAGCCCCAACGGAACCGTGATCACGCCCAGTCCGCCGCGCACCGGCATGCCGTCGGGCATCATGGCCAAGACGGTCGCTGAGACGATCCGCGACCGAATCACCAAGGGAACGGCCGCGGTTGCCCACCGCGCCTCGATGTCGAGCATGGGCGCCGCGTGCGTCGCCTCGGCAGGCACCGGTTTGCGCGAAGGCTCGGCCGCTGCCATGACGATGTTCCCGGTGGTCCCCGATCCGGTGAAGTACCCGCAAACCGGTCGTGACATCGCCGGCACCTCCGGTGAGCTCGGCCTGGCCGGCCACTGGATCAAACTACTGCTGCACTATCTCTTCATTTACAAGGCGAAAGCCCGCCCATTCTGGTGGCTGATCCCTGAGTGAAAGGCACTTCGATGGACGACGGAACCTCCTACTCGGACGTGAACGCGCTGACCGCCGAGCGCATCGCCGACGCACCGCTGCCCACTCCGGCAAGGCTGCGGATGCGGCAGAACGTCTTCGTGCAATTCGGGCGTTTCATCCGTATCAATCTCAAGATGCTGCGGATTATCTACGGGCACGGCTGACGCGCCGGCCCGCATCGACAGGCAGCGATCCGGTGGCGCCGGGTCAGGAGACCTTCTTGACCGGCGGCGCGTACGCGGGCTTGCCCAGCCCGAGCATGTACTGGGCGATCATGTTGCGGAACACCTCCAGCGTGCCGCCGTAGATCCCCACCAGTGGGGCGAACCGGTAGGCATATTCGGCGCTACCGTCGTCGGCGGCACCCTCGGTTCCATAGGGCAGCGCGGACGCGGCGCCGAGGATGTCCATGAGTTCGGGAGAGATGTCGCGCATCGTTTGCGCGATGGCGACCCGGCCGAAAATGCTTGGGGTGGCCAGCGCCGTCTCCAGTCGGGCGACGCAGCGGCCCAGGCGATATGCGACCGACGCGTCGTCGATGAGTCGGCGCCCGTCGCCGTCGGCTCGCGTCACGCGCGCAGCCGCCTTATCCACCGCATCGGACAGAGACCCGGCCTGGTGCATCATGATTGACGTATCCTGCAGCCCGTCGGGGGCGGCGGCGACGGCGCCGTGCTCGACGTTGAGCGGTTCCCGCAGCACCGTCCAGCCACCGTTCACCTCGCCCAGCCGGTACTTGTCGTCCACGCGGACGTCGCTGTAGTAGACGATGTTGGTCCGATCGCCATCCACCGTCCGGATTCCCTGAATGTCGATGCCCGGCGAATTCAGCGGCACCAGGAACATGGTCAGGCTCTTGTGCTTCGGCGCGTCCGGGGCGGTGTTGGTGATCAGGAAGACGTATTGGCAGTTATGGGCTCCGGTGGTAAACATCTTGGAGCCATTAATGACCCAGCTCGATCCATCCGCCTCACGCACCGCGCGCGTCTTACAGGTGGCGATATCGGAGCCGCCCTCGGGCTCGGTGTAACCGAGGCACAATCGGACCTCACCGCTGAACACCTTCGGCAGTACCTCGTCACGCAGTTGCGGCGACCCGAACTTGTCCACCGAGCGGGCCACCATCGCGGTCGTCCCCCAGGTCACCCAGGGCACGTGTGCGCGCCGCTTCTCCAGCTCCCAGATGCGCCGCCGTACCCGGGTGAAACCGCCGTCGGATTCCGGTTTCCACTCGGCCGCCAGATAGCCTGCGGCGCCGAACTTCAGGTGAAGGCCTTCGTCGAAATTGTCGCCGGTCTCGCGGTCTCGGCGCCTGATCTCCTCGGTCATGTGCGTGGCCAGAAAGCTGCGCGCCTCGTCGCGGAACGCCTGGTCTTCGTCGGACAGCTCGACGCGGGAGAAATCCATGATGTTGCCCCTTTCTACGCCGGCTGCGCCGCGGCTTCGCGAGCGGTCACGATCTCGGCGACCCGTTGGGCCGTGGCACCCGGATCGCCACCGGCTAGGGGCCATCCCCGGGCCCGCACCAGATACGCCGTCGCCGCGGCCTCGGCCGAGACCCCAAGGCCGCCTTGGATGTGGACCGCCATGGTCGCCGCCCTGGCGGCCTCCTCGGCCATGAAAACGAAGGCGGAGGGCGCCAATTCGGGTCGTTCTTCGGGTTCGTTGTCCAGGAACCAGGCGGCGCGTCGAGCCAGGTTACGTCCGCCTTGGACGGTGATGGCCATGTTCGCGAGGGGGTGCGAGATCGCCTGCAGCGTCGAGATGGGCACGCCCAGCGTGTAGCGGGTCTTGGCGAACTCGGCGGCGATTGTCATGGTCTCCTCTACCAGCCCGACGAGCGTCGCCGCGGTCAGCAGCCGCCATTCGTCCAGCGCCAGCCGGTAGCTCGCCAACGCGTCGGGCCCTTCGGCGATGACCTCGCGGGTGTCGGCGGCCGCCGGGTCCACCCAGGCCATCGGCAGGCGGCCGATGTTGTCGACCTTCGCCGGGCGGGTGGCGAAGGCCAGGCGCACGACGTCATGGCCCTCGCGGACGATGATCTGGTCGGCGATGGAGCCCGAGGGGATCAACCGCGGACCGCGCCCCGCGTCGATGCGCGGGTCGAGCGCGGCAAGCTGTTCGCCGTCGGCTACGCCGGCGGCGCCCTCACCCAGCGCGCCGAGACGGCCCAGCAGCCGCGCGGTGCAGACGTGATCGATCCACGGAACCGGCGCCAGCGACCGGCCGATCTCCTCCGCCACCAGGGTGAGGTCGACCAGGGTGGCGCCGTCACCACCGCACGATTCCGGCAATGCCATCGTGGTCGCGCCCATGCCGCACAACCTCTCCCAGAGGTTTTTGTCGAACCCGGATGGCTCTGCGGCGCGGACTGTTTCGATGGGACAGTGGGTCTTGAAGAACTGCTTGTAGGCATCCCGCAGGGCCACGTGGTCGTCGGACAGGCTGTAGTCCAGTCGGCGTAGTTCGAAGCGGTCCATCGTCAGTGCTCCCGTTCTCGGTCAGGCGCGGTCGCCGAAGAAAAAGTCCTGCGCATTGTTGTAAAGGTAGTTATCCAGCACCTCGGCCGGCAGATCAAGGGCACGAGCCTCAGGGATGACGCGGCGCATGGGTAATACCGGCCAATCCGACGCGTAGATCACCTTGTTGGGACCGCGCGTGCGCATGTAGTGCAGCAGGCTCTCCGGCAGCCGCTTGGGCGACCAGGCCGACGTCATGAGCCGCAGGTTCGCGTACTTCAGCAGCAAGCGAATCGCCACATCCCACCACGGGTCGGCGCCGTGAATCATGCACAGCCGCAATTCGGGAAATCGCACGCATACGCGGTCCAGATGCATGGGGTGCTGGACCTCGCCGGGAATGGGCGGTCCCGGGATCCCGGTATTGACACAAAGCGGAAGCTCCAGTTCCGCGCACTTGGCATAGAGCGGGTAGTACACGGCGTCACTGGGCGGGTACTGACCGTCACCCCAAAAGCTCGGCCCCACCACGGCATACGCGACGGGCAGGTCGCCCGCGACGGCGGCCAGTTCCCCCAGGGACCGCACCGGGCGCAGCAGGTTGACCCCGCCCATGGCCAACGCGAACCGGTCCGGCTTGGCCTCGACGAATTTGCGTGCGGTCGTGGACGGGGCGGCAAGCGAATCCATCAGAATCGCCTTCTGCACACCCTGCTCGTCCATCTCGGCGAGCAATTCGGAGAGGTCGACCGGGGCGAACATCGACTCCGGTCCCTTGAAGTAGTCATCCCTGACCTTGAGCATCCAGGTCGGCTGGGATTCGGCTTCCCCGAAGTGGACGTTCACCAGGCAGTCAATCGCTTTGGTGTTCATGACTTCCTTCGAGGTCGGACGGCACCAGCGTGGTCACCGGAACCCGTTGTATGGCTTGCTCTCTGGCCCACCGATAGTTGGGCTTGCCATTGCCGAGGCGTTCGATCTGCTCGACGAAGATGAAGGCCTTGGGCGCCTTGAAATGCGCCAGTTGCGCCGTGCACGCATCGTAGAGGGCTTCTTCACCGGGCCGCGCATCGGGATGCGGCGCGACGAGCGCGACGACCTCTTGCCCCCACCGTTCGCTTGGCCGCCCTACCACCAGGGCATCGGCGACGCCCGGTTGTGCGCGCAGCACTTCCTCGACCTCTTCGACGAAAACCTTTTCGCCACCGGTGTTCACCACCAGCGAATCGCGGCCCAGCAGGCGGATGGTGCCGTCGGGTTCGAGCACCGCTCGGTCGCCGGGTATCACCAGCCGCCGGCCGTCGATCTCCGGGAAGGTCCGTTGGGTGGCCTCGGCGTCACCGAAGTAGCCGAGCGGAATGCGGCCGGTCCTGGCGGCCCAACCGACTTCCTGCTCACCGGGCCGCACGAACCGGCTGCGGTCGGCCGAGACCACCGTGGCACCCTCCCGGGGTTGGAACGTCTCGCTGGCGTGTCCCTCGCGGCTGTGACCGAACGCCATGTTGCCGCTTTCGGAGGACCCGTAGCCTTCGATGATCGTGATGTGCGGCAGGCACTCCATCAGCGCGCGTTTGTGTTTCGCGTTCGTCGCGGCCCCACCGGTGCCGATCGCGTGCAGCGAGGACAGATCGTAGGAACGCGCGCGCAGCTCGGCGATCAGCGGCCCGGCGTATGCATCGCCCACCATGGTCATCATGCCCACCTTCTCGCGCTCGGCGGTTTCCCAGACCGAGCGCGCATCCAGCCTGCTGCGGTCGTCGTAGAGCACCACGGGCAGGCCGGCGCAGAGCGCGGAGAAGGCGGTCCACATGCCGGCGGCGTGCATGAGCGGGGAGACGGCGAACCACGGCTGGCCGCCCGCGGCGACCTTGTCGTGGATCTCGGTGACGCTGGCATGGTCGGCGCCCACCA
The DNA here is from genome assembly GCF_010731655.1 of Mycobacterium paraseoulense. NCBI lineage: Bacteria > Bacillati > Actinomycetota > Actinomycetes > Mycobacteriales > Mycobacteriaceae > Mycobacterium > Mycobacterium paraseoulense. Next base: position 2,493,696 of record NZ_AP022619.1, read on the forward strand.
TCGAGGACACGTACATGTCGCTCTGTCGCCACAGCACACCCTTCGGTCGCCCCGTCGTTCCGCCGGTGCACATCATGATGAGGTCGTCCGGGGAGCCCGCCTCCTCGCGGTACGGGCTGGCGGCGGCCAGGGCATCGTCGAGCGAGATCGCTTTCGGCAGTTGGGGAACCGTGCTGCCGTCATCGATCGAGATCAGCAACTCGGTACCGATCGGCGGCAGGACGTCGGCGAACCGGGCACCGAGCGAGCGGTGATAAATGATGCCCCGCGGGCGCACGTAGTCGAGCAGGTCGCGGATTTCACGGGGCGAGTAGTGGTGATTCACGTTGACGGGGACGGTGCGCGCCTTGAGGCATCCGATGACCATGTCGGGGTACAGGTCGTTGTACATCAGGAGCGCGATGCGGTCCTGGCCGCACTCCCAGCGCTGTAGCTCGTCACGGGTCGCATACACCCCGAAACCCTTGCCGCTGAGGTAGTTCGCCAATCGGTTGGTGCGGACCGTGGATTCGGCGAACGTGCTGGTGCGGTCGCCGCACACGGTCATCAGCCGATCCGGCACGACGTCGGCGATGGCGTCGAGGACCGCGCCTACAGTCCATTCACTCATGGCAGCAGCGACTAGACGGCCGACGGGACCGGCACGCCGAGCAGGTCGAGGGCGTTGTCGCGCATGACTTTCCGGATGTCGGACTCGCTGAAGCCGTTGAGTTCAGCCGCGAAGGACACCGGCGTCTCGAGGCCTTCGCCGTGCGGCCAGTCGGACCCGAACAGGATCTTGCCGATGCCGATGACGGTGGCCAGCTCGGGCAGATCGTCCTCGTAGTAGGGAGCGATCCACACGTTGTTGCGCAACTGTTCCACTGGGTCCTCGGGGAAATGGCGCGGGTAGTTGTTGGCCACCTTCTTCAGCCGTTTGATCAGCCGATGCACGAAGTAGGAGCCGTTTTCGATGCTGACCGCCCTGAGCGTGGGGTGTCGGGTGAACACGCCGTGCACGATCATTGAGGCCATCGCGTCGTGGATGGCGCGGTCGTCGAGGAGAACCTGATCCAATGGATCCTTTTCGCCGAACCCCTCGAAGGTCGCCTTGCCGCCCCACTGCGCCGCGATGTGCAGGTACCCGCTGTCGCTGAGGTGAAAGCCCACCGGCACCCCCGCCTCGGCCAGCCGCGCCCACACCGGGTCATGGCTGGGGTCGCCCAGCGACCTCGGCCTGACGACACCGGGCACCGGCGCCGGCCGCACCAGCACCAGCTTGGCGCCTCGCGCCAACACGAAGTCCACCTCTTCGAGCGCCTTGGCCGGATCGGCCAGCGAGATGATCGGCGCGGCAATGATTCGGTGATCGGGCCGATCGAAGCCCCAATCCTCGTCCAGCCACAGGTTGAACGCGTGCAGCGACGCCATCGTCGCCTCGATATCGTGTTTAAGCGCCTCCTCGACGCCGCACGCGAAAGTCGGCAGCATGAACACCGTTTCGATGTCCTGGGTGTCCATCACCGCAATCCGCGCGTCGCGGTTCTGGTACTCGGGGTGGTCGGCCAGTCGCTCGACTTTCATCAGCGAGGCGGGATCGACGCCCTCGGGGATCTCGCCGCGGAACAACAGGTCCAGGCAGCCCGGCACGATGATCGGGTCGAAGGTCGGGTTGGGGATGAAGTGGTTGACCCGGTCACCGATCACGGCCCACGTGCGCTTGCCGTCGTTGAGCATCTGCACGCCCCGCCTCTTGAACTTCTTGTCCAGGTGGCGGGTGAACGCGTCCAGCGGCTCGTAGTAGTGGTTATCGACGTCGATCGCCTTGTAACCCAATGTGGCCATGATCATCCTTTCCGGGCGTTACCGGCGAACACTAAGCGTCGGTGGAGTCGAGCGAGGGAAACCGCGGGGGGCGCTTCTCGAGGAAGCTGGTGATGCCTTCGATGACGTCCGGACGCGGCATCGCCTCGTGCAGCAGGACCTCGGCACGCGACGTGGCGTCCGCGACGTCGCGGGTGGCGTCGCCGTACACCTGCCTCTTGATCACTTCCATGGACGCCGGCGAACAGTTGCGAGCGATGTCTTCGGCGTAGTCCAGCGCGCGCTTCATCAGATCCTGGGGCGCAACCACTTCCTTGACGAGGCCGAGCTCGGCCGCCTCCTCGGCGAGAAAGGTACGGCCACTCAACAGCAGGTCCAGGGCGACGCCCCAGGTGGTGAGGCGCGGCAGGATCCAGGAAATGCCGAACTCGGCGATCAGTCCGCGACGGGCGAAGACCGCGGCGAACTTGGCGCCGGCGGCCGCGAACCGGACGTCGCACATGAGGGCCTGGGTCAGGCCGATGCCGACGCAGGCGCCGTTGATCGCCGCGATGACGGGCTTGCGCAACGTGGTGACGAAATGCGGCGGGCGGTCCCCGACCAAGTCGGCGAGGTCGGTCCGACTCGCCTTCTCCATCGTGTCGCCGTAGCTCTGGCCGGAATTCGGCGTGCCCAGGTACGCGCCGGCGCAGAAACCCTTGCCGCGTCCGGTCAGCACAACCACCCGGATGTCCCGGTCCTGTTCGGCGCGGTCTATCGCGGAGTAGAAACCGGCGGCGATGTCCGGCCCCCAGGCGTTGAGGCGGTCCGGACGGTTGAAGGTCAGAATCGCGACGCCGCTGCCGGTGGCCTCGTACAGCACTGCGTCCTCGGAAGCGCCGTCGCCGCCCCGACATCTCCCCCGGCACCTCCTCAAGATTCCGACCGGATTTCGCGATGTTTTGTACCCATACTGTATACCTATCGGTACCGTTTTCCACAACCACCGCCAGGCCCCCTCGAACCCCAGCCCAACAGGGAGTTTCGACCTACTGAACCGCACCATCGAGGGCGGTCGGCGACGGCGGATCGTCCCGCCTGCGGCCATGTCTGTGGCGAGCACCACGTCGCGATCACGTTTTCTCCGACCGCCTAAGAGGGAAAGCGACTACAGACACCCATTAGAGGGAGGGAAACGCATGGTTGACGAAAAGAGCGGCCCGATCGAGTTGATCCAGGGCATCGTCGAGGCTGTCTTCGGCAAGGCCAAGGAGATCATCGGCACGATCATCGGCCGCAACGATCTGGTCAACGAGGGCCAGGCCCAGCAGGACAAGGCCGACGCGCAGCGCAGCGCGGCGAAGAAGGAAGCCGCGGCTGAGAAGGCCCGTGGCAAGGCCAAGGCTGCGGAGGCGCGTGAAAAGGCCGAGCAGCAGTAAACGGTTTGCGAGCGGCCCGGCCACCGAGGTGGCCGGGCCTTTCGCTATGCGTATCATCCTGCCTCGCGCGTGGTCTGGCGATCGCTAGGTGCCGATGAGCCCCAGTCGGCGATATGCCTCCTCGATCTGCGACTTGGCCTCCGGCGGCAACTCCGCCTGCGGCGGCCGGGAATGCGGATAATCGCCGATTGGCAACCCCAGTAGCGAGGCGGCGTATTTGAACGCGCCACCCCAGTGAGTGAAGTAATCCGGCCGTCCCGGGTAGCACGTCCACCAGGATCCGACGTCGAGGTCGAACTGGTCCAGGCCCGACTCACGGCCGAAGTCCATCGCTTCGAGCAACTTGTCGCTTTGCACCAAATCCCAATAGTGGGAAAACAATCGCCGCTGCGGAGTCTCGAACAGGTAGCCCGTGGTGCCCAGTTGCGCCGGGCATACGATCCCGTCGCGGAGCCAACCGGCGCGATACACGGTCTTGTCACATTCCCACAGCACCAGACCGGGCGCCAGCTGGTGCAACATCCGGCTGCTCGCCGGCCGGAAGGCCCCTTCCTTGGTGGCGCACACTGCGGGCACCTCATCGTAGATCCGTGCGCTTTCCGCCGCGGTCAGCACGTAACCCGACGAGGGCGAGTTGAACATCCCCAGCGCGATGTCGGTGCGCGCGGCGATGTATTTGAAGAATCGCAGCACCCCCTCGCCGCCGTGCACCTCCATCATCGGCGTCTGGATGTAGACGATGTCGGCGCCGGCCTCCTGAGCGTGCAGCGTCAAGTCCAGGCAGTCCTTCGCCGTGATGGCCGCCGTGCAGGCCTGCACGACGACATCCGGATTGGCGGCACGCCCTTCCTCAATCGCCACTTCCAGCAAGCGTTTTCGCTCGACGATGGTCAACGACCAGAATTCGGAGAGGCCGCTGGTGCACCACAGCATCGGGTGCCCGAGGTCGTCGACGCAGTAGCGGACCAGCGTCCGGTATGCCTCCCAGTCGATATCGTCGCCGTCCGCGCCGCAGAACGGGGTGTAGAGCGAGTCGCCGATTCCCCGCAACGCCCCGCGCGCCCAGGCGCGGGCCTCACTTGCCCCAGCCACAGCGACCTCCTTCTTCTCAACCGACTTCTTCGATCCGGGCGCTCAGGTGAAGTCCGAACCCCCGTCGACGTTGATGTTGGCCCCCGTCATGTAGGAGTTGCGCCGCGACGCCAGGAACGCGACCACCGGCCCGATCTCCTCCGGCAGTCCCGCCCGCGGCATGTGCGCCGGATGGCCGAAGTGCTTGGCAATGGCGTCCATTAGCGCGTAGGGGTCGCCGCCATCAACACCGACCGACTTCGCCCAACCGACCAGCGATTCGGACGCGATGCTGCCGGGCGACACCACGTTGACCAAGATCTCATCCTTCGCCAGCAGCAGCGACAGGTTCTTGGAGACGCTCGTCAACATCGACTTGGCCGCCGTGTAGGCGGGCAGCATGACGCTCTGCCGCTGGGTCGAGTGCGCCGAGAAGTTGACGATCCGCGCCCATTGCGCCTTGCGCAGCAGGGGAAGCGCGGCTCGTACGCAGCGCACCATCCCCATCACCCCGTCTTCGACGGCTTGGCGCCACTGCTCGTCGGTCAAATCCTCGAACGTGCCGACCACGCCCGGCCCGACCGTATTGACGAGCACGTTGAGCTCGCCGCCCCATCGCCGGGCGAGGTCGGCGAATGCCTCGTCGACCTGTCCCGGGTCGGCGACGTCCGCGACGAGCCCGTAAGCATCCGGGCTACCGCGCCCCGTCATATCCGCGACCGCGGAGTCGAGCGCGTCGCGACTGCGGCCGACCACCGCGACCCGGGCACCCTCGTCAGCGAGGCAACGGGCCGCGGCCAAACCCATGCCTCGACTACCGCCGACCACCACCGTCGCGGCATTCGCCAGGCCTAAATCCATGGCAATTCCCGTGGCTCATCGGAGGACTCGGGGAATGGCCTGTGCCCGGTCATCTTCGCCCGTCCAGCCTTCGTTACCAAAAAGCCTACGATAGGTATTACAGTAGCAGATGGAAAATTGCACGAAAGGCGGGTTGACGGTCATCGTCGAGCGGCGACACGCCAATGGATGCGCAGGTGAGTCGGTGGGGCTCTTCGACCGCATGCACAGGATACATCGTGATGGAGGTGCCCGTAGTGGCCAAGCAGGCTACCGCCGATAAGCGTCAACGACGCGAGCGCGGATCCATCAATCCCGATGACATCATCAGTGGCGCATTCGAACTCGCGGAGCAAGTATCGATCGACAATTTGAGCATGCCGCTGCTGGGCAAACACCTCGGCGTCGGCGTCACCAGCATCTACTGGTACTTCCGCAAGAAGGACGACCTGCTCAACGCGATGACGGACCGCGCATTGAGCAAGTATGTGTTCGCCACCCCCTACGTCCAGGCCAGCGACTGGCGCGAGACATTGGCCAACCATGCGCGCCTGATGCGTAAGACGTTCATGGGCAATCCAATTCTGTGCGACCTGATTCTGATTCGCGCCGCGCTCAGCCCGAAGGCGGCGCGGCTGGGTGCCGAGGAGATGGAGAAGGCCATCGCCAATCTGGTCGAGGCCGGCCTGTCGCCGGAGGATGCCTTCGACACGTACTCGGCGGTTTCGGTGCACGTCCGCGGCTCGGTGGTGCTGCAGCGGCTGTACGAAAAGAACCAATCCTCCGACGAGGGCGCCCGCGCGATCGAGGACGCCGTCGCCATCGATCCCGAGAAGACGCCCTTGCTGGCCCAGGTGAGCCGGATCGGTCACCGGATCGGCGCACCCGACGAGACCAACTTCGAGTACGGCCTCGGCTGCATTCTCGATCATGCCGCCCGCTTGATCGAGGAGGGCAGGGGATCGAAACGCGGTAAGCCGGCGCCGTCGCGGCAACGCAAGGCCGCCAAGGCGCCTGGGTCGCGGGCGCGCACCAGCGCCCCGGCCGCGCGCTAGCCGCGCCGTCGAACCCGACTACTACGCTTCGGGTTCCGGCACGTGGAAGTACTCGTCGCGGAGCCGGAACGCTTCCTTGGTCCCATGCTGTGCGCGGGTCTTGACGAAGTTGAACTCGCCAGGCCCGAATTGCAGGTTGGTTCCGAAGGCGTGGAAGAGGTAGCTGGCGACTTCCTCTCCCTGGTACGCCTGACTCTGTTCGACGAGGCGGAACGCCTCCTTGGCGATGACCACCCCGTCGGCGGGCATCTTCGCCGCCTTCTCGGCCCAATACCGCGCGCGGCCCGGGACCGCGGCGGAATCGCATGTGTCGGTGAAGATTCCGAGATGTTCCAGCTCGCCGGCCTCGATGATGTCCCCCGTCAATAGCAGACGCCGGGCCAGCACCGGCCCGAGCCGGTGGAAGAACATGTGCAGGCTGCCGAGCGCGGGGCCCAGGAAGCGGGTCGCCGGCATGCCGACCTTGGTGTCCCGCGCGATCACCGAGATGTCGGCCATCAGCGCCAGCTCGAAGCCTCCACCGAGCGCATAGCCCGCGATCTCGCCCACCGTGACCTTCGGGAAGCCCATGAAGTTGTGGTAGAAGCCAAAGGACTTGCGGTCCACCGTGAGTCGACGGCGCTGACTGGGGCGGCGCCCGGCCGGCGCGTCGTCGCCGTCCGCTCGGCCCTGACTGCCGTACCAGCCGTAGGCGTTGTTCATGTCGGCCCCGGTGGAAAAGACCCCGCCGGCACCGCGCAGCAGCACCACCGTCAGGTCGTCGTCCTCGGCCACGCGGTCCAGGCACCGGGCGACGGCCTCGCGCATCGGGGCGTCGTAGGAGTTGCGTTGCGCCGGATTGTTCAGCGTGATCGTCGCGATGCGGCATTCGCGGTCGACCTCGAAGAGCACGCGATCGTCCGGGGGGTTCGGGTCTGTCATGTATCGGACTCCTCTCGCCGCCTGCTGAATTGAAACGCGGCCAGCTCTTGCGGCGGCGACGCCAGGGTGTTCACCTCGCCGGTGCAGAGCACTTCGTCGTCGAGCAGCAACCGTGCCGTCGACGCGATCCCGCGGTCGATCTGTGAGCGAGCGATGTCGAACCGCAACTCGGTCAACATGGGCGTCGGTCGGCGGAACGTCACGACCAGCGACCGCGTCTTGCCGGAAAGGCCCGTGACGCAATTGTGGTGCTGGATCACGCAGTCGAAGAAGACGCCGAGAAAGCCGCCGTGCACCAATCCCGGCGGCCCCTCGTAGACCAGCGGGAAGTTGACTCGCCCGGTCGCCTTGTCGGCGTCGAGGTGATCGAACCGGTACTCGGGAAAACAGGGGTTGTAGGCGCCGATGTCGGTCGCGTGGTTGAGATAGACGCGCCGGGGATCGTCGGGGGAATCGCCGATTCGCGGTGAGTTGTCCGCCGGCGCCGCGCCGGCCAGTTCCCGCTCCCACTCGGCGAACTTCTCGACCATGGCGTCGACCGTGGGATGGGGATGTTCGAGTGCCACCAGCAGTGAGCTCATTCGCCGCATCGCGGCGGCGGCGGCCATGGTCTGGGCGAGGGGCCGCTCGCCGAATCTGGCGTCGGCGGCGCGCGTCGACCCGGGTTCGGCCCGCCCCTCCGCCCGCTCCTCCTGCAAGGCCATGCATCTCTCTTTTCGCTCGGGTTCCGGCCCGGCTATTTCCGGCGGCAGCGTACCCTGCTAACTTATACAGCGTATCAATCGTATTGCCTACTGTATGGGTAACCGTATCGGCAGAAAGGCCGGATTCGACGGTGAGTCAGGAGGCCGACACGGCCGGTGCCGACGGTTCGGTGACAGCGCGCCGCGACGGTGTGGTGTTGCGGGTGACACTCGACCGCCCGTCGCGGCGTAACTCGTTGAGCCAGCCGATGATTGAGGCGTTGGTCGACGCGTTGACCGATGCCGCCGCCGATGATTCGCTGCGGGCCGTGCACATCCGGGGCGGCGATGACTTCTGCGCCGGAGTCGACTGGGTCGCCGCCAACGACACGCAGCGCCCCCGTGCCGGTGATCTGGTACGGCGGATACCCCATGGCGCTCACCGCGTGATCGAGCTCGTCGCGAGCATCCAGCTTCCCGTGCTCTGCAGCGTGCGAGGATGGGCCGCGGGCTTCGGCTGCAACCTCGCGCTGGCGGCCGACTTCACCCTCGCCGCGACCGACGCCGTTTTCTGGGAGCCGTTCGTGGAACGGGGCTTCAGCCCCGATTCGGGAGCCACATGGCTGCTGCCCCGGCTGGTCGGCCTGGCACGGGCCAGGCGAATGCTGCTGCTTGGCGAGAAGGTCAACGCGCCGGACGCGGCCGACTGGGGATTGATCCACCAGGCCGTCAGCCCCGCTGAGCTCGACGACGCCGCCGAGGAGTTGCTCGAGCGGCTCGCGTCCGGGCCGACGGCGGCGATCGGCCTGGCCAAGCAGGCGCTGAGCTTCGGCCAGCACGCGACCCTGAACCAATCCATGACCCAGGAGCTGTTCAACCTCGAACTATCCTGTCGAACAGCAGATTTCAAGGAAGGCCTGAACGCCTTCCGGCAGCGACGCGCGGCGAAATTTCAGGGCCGATGAGGGAGCAGGATGCCTACTGACTCGTTCGACACCGTCAACTACGAGGTCGACGGGCATACCGCCACTATCACGCTGAACCGGCCGGACGCCCTCAACGCGCTCAGCCCGCACATGATCACCGAATTGCGGGCCGCATACGACGCGGCCGAGAACGACGACAAGGTCTGGCTGACCATCGTGACCGGCACCGGTCGCGCGTTCTGCACGGGCGCCGACGTCACGGCCATCCCCGAAGACGGCAAGGTCATCTACGAACGCCCATACCTGTCGACCTACGACCAATGGGAGGCGCCGCAGGAGGGCACTCCCCCGTTTCGCTCGGCGGCCAAGCCAGTGCTCGCCGCAGTCAACGGGTTGTGCTGCGGCGCCGGCATGGACTGGGTCACCACATCGGACATCGTGATCGCCTCGGAGCAAGCGACTTTCTTCGATCCTCATGTGAGCATCGGGCTGGTGGCCGGCCGCGAGATGGTGCGGGTGTCGCGCGTGCTGCCCCGCTCCATTGCTCTGCGGATGGCGTTGATGGGGAAGCACGAGCGGATGAGCGCACAACGCGCCTACGAACTCGGGTTGATCAGTGAAATCGTCGAGCACGACCGGCTTCTCGAGCGGGCGCGCGAGATTGCCGACATCGTCAACTCCAATGCGCCCCTGGCTGTTCGGGGGACTCGGCTGGCCATTATCAAGGGTCTCAATGTGCCGTTGCACGAAGCCGAGATCATGGCAGAAACCTTCCGCGAGCGCGTATTGCGCACCGAGGATGCGACCGAAGGGCCTAAGGCCTTCGTGGAGAAACGCAAGCCCGATTGGCAATGCCGATGACGTTCGAGACCATCCTGCTGGAGGTCGACACGACCGACCGGGTCGCGACCATCACGCTGAACCGGCCCGCACAGCTGAACGCGTTCAACCGCACCATGTGTGAGGAGATGGCCCGGGCCTGGCGCGCGGTCAAACTCGACGATTCGGTCAATGCGGTGGTGCTGCGGGCCGCAGGCGACCGCGCGTTCAGCGCCGGTCTCGACGTGAAGATGCCGTACGGTCAGCCCGAGAACATCTGGAATCACGAGGATCCCGGTGAGTCGCTCAGCCCAAAGTGGCAGAAGATGTGGAAGCCTGTCGTGTGCGCCGTTCGGGGCATGTGCACGGCGGGGGCGTTCTATTTCGTCAACGAATCCGACGTCGTCATCTGCTCGGAGGACGCCACCTTCTTCGACTCGCACGTGTCGGCCGGCCTGGTCTGCGCGCTGGAGCCGATCGGCCTGATGAGGCGCATCGGCCTCGGCGAGACGCTGCGCATCGCGCTGATGGGCAACGACGAGCGGGTAAGCGCTGACACGGCGTTACGGATCGGCTTGGTGTCGGAGGTGGTCCCCGCCGAGCGACTCTGGGACCGCGCGCACGAGATTGCGGCGGCGATCGCCGCGAAGCCGCCGACCGCGACTCAGGGCACGGTGAAGGCGATCTGGGAGTCGCTCGACAAACCCTATCGCGCGGCCATGGAGCAGGGACTGATTTATACCCGGCTGGGCAATCCGCTCGGCACGGCCGAGCTTGCCGCCCAGAGGAATTCCGGCGGCGAAGGCACCGCGCGCACCCCGAAGACGCGTTGATGCCGCCGCACCCGCTGAGCCAACGGATCGCCGGTGTCCTCGATCTGCAGCCGGATGCGAACGCCATCGAGTATGCGGGCCAATGGATCTCCTGGGCTCGCGTCAGCGCGTTGGCGCAGCGCATCGCCGGCCTCACCGCGGGCGGCCAGGCCGGGATGCTGCTGCGCAACCGCCCCGGCCAGGTTGCGGCCTTCCTCGGCGTGTTGCTGGGCGGCGGCACCGTCGTCGCCATCAACCCGTCACGCGGTGACGCGCGCACCCGGGCGGACGTCGCCGGGTTGCGGCTCCCACTGATCATCGGGGAGGACGCCGATCTGGCGGCACTCGTGCCCGCGACGACGGGGACCATGGCGGTAGCGATCTCGGCCGCCCTGGACGATCCCCGCCCGGACTGCGCGATGGTTCCCCCCGCACCGCAGGCCGACCCGCGGCCCGGCGTGGCGGTACGGATGCTGACCAGCGGCACCACGGGAAAGCCCAAACGAATCGACCTCGGCTACGACATGCTCGCGCGCAGTGTGATGGGCGCCGATGCCGACCGTGCCCCGGCTCCCACGGAGCTGCGGCGCGGAGTCGCGATCGTCAACTCGCCGCTGGTGCACATCGGCGGCGTGTTCCGCGTGCTGCAATGCGTCGCCGAGGCAAGGCCGTTCGTGCTCCTCGAGCGATTCGAACTGAATGCATGGATAGATGCGGTGCGCAGGCACCGGCCGCGCACCGTATCGCTGGTGCCCGCGGCCCTGCGGACGGTGTTGCACTCCGAGGTGCCGAAGGCCGATCTGGAGAGCATCCGCGCGGTCACCTGCGGGACGGCCCCCCTGACGGCCGAGGACGCCGACGCCTTCGCCGAAAAGTACGGCATCCCGGTGCTGACCTCTTACGCGGCAACGGAATTCGGAGGCGGTGTGGCGGGCTGGACGCTGCCCGACTACCAACGATATTGGGCCGCCAAACGGGGCAGCGTCGGCCGCGCCAACCCCGGTGCCCAGCTGCGAGTGGTCGGCGACGATGGCTCGCCGCTCGGCCCCGACCAGGTCGGCCTGCTCGAAGTCAAGCCGGGCCAGCTGGGGCCGACGGCCCCGTGGATGCGGACCACGGACGTGGCGCGCATCGACGCAGACGGCTTCGTCTGGATCGTCGGGCGGGCGGACCAGGCGATCATCCGCGGTGGGTTCAAGGTAATGCCCGACGACATCCGCACCGCCCTGGAAAGCCACCGCGCGGTGGCCGGTGCGGCGGTGGTCGGTCGCTCCGACCCGCGCCTCGGCGCGACGCCGGTTGCCATGGTGGAACTGCGCGAGCCCGGCTCCACCGAACCCGATGCGTTGGTGGAATATCTGCGGACGCGGCTGGCGCGCTACGAGATTCCGACCGAGATCGCGATCGTCGACGTCATCCCACGGACACCGTCGGGCAAAGCCGATCTGGGCGCGGTCCGGCGCTTCTTCGGCGCGGCCCGCAGCGACCATGCGCGGTGACGCCACCACGGTCGCCGAGGTCCTGGCACACCAGGCGCACTCGCGCGGGGACCATGCACTGCTCGTCTGCGACGGCGACCGCATCGGTTATGGCGAAGCCGAGGCCCGCTCCGCCGCGCTCGCCCGCGGGCTGATCGCGGCCGGTGTGGGCAAGGGCACCCATGTGGGCCTGCTCTACCCCAACGGCCCGGAGTTCGTCGTCGCGATGCTGGCCGCGGCGCGCATCGGTGCCGTGGTGGTCCCCTTCTCCACATTCGCCACGGCCCGGGAGTTGCGCGAGCAGCTGCTAGACAGTGACGTCGAAATACTGCTGAGCGCGGCATCTTTCCGCACCCACGACTATGCGCGGCGGCTGGCCGGGTTGCTGTCCGATCCAGACTTCGAATCCGACCGCCGCTTGTCGTCGCCCGCGGCGCCACAGCTGAGGGACGTCGGCATCGGCTACCCCGCCGAAGCCGTGGGGCGCGCCCGCGGCATCGACCGGTTCTACCGGCTGGCAGATACCGTGGCCCCCGAGCTGCTGGCCGCGACCGAAGAGGATGTCCGAGGCTGCGATCCGCTGGCCATCGTCTACACGTCGGGTTCCACCAGCGCCCCCAAGGGGGCCGTGCACACCCACGCCGCGCTGCTCGCACATCAGCGGAACCTCAACAAGATCCGCGGTTTGGCGGCCGACGACAAACTGTTCTGCAATTCGCCGTTCTTCTGGATCGGCGGTCTGGCGTTCGGGCTGCTGGCGACCTTGGTCGCCGGGTCGACGCTGGTGTGCTCCAATGCCGGCGATGCCGGTGCGACGCTCGACCTGCTGGAGGCCGAAAGACCCACTGTCACCAACGGTTTCAGCGCCGGGATCGCTCACCTGGCCGAGCATCCGAGCTTCGGTCGCCGAGATTTGTCATCGATGCGCCGGGGCAACCTGTACCCCATTATGGCCCCCGACGTACGACCGGCCGATCCCGAGCTGCGGCACAACATGCTAGGCATGACCGAAGCAGGCAGCGTCGTGCTGATCAGCGGCGACGAAACCGATCAACCCGCCCACCGGCGCGGGTCGTTCGGCAAACCGGCACCCGGCTTCGACATCAGGGTCATCGACATCGAAACCGGAGAACCGGTTCGCATCGGCGAGGCCGGCGAGCTGTGCATCCGCGGGCCGTATGTGATGCAGCACTATTACGGACGTAGCCGTGAGGAGTGCTTCGATGCCGACGGCTGGTTCCACAGCGGCGATTTGGTGCGCACCGACGCCGACGGGTTCTTCTTCTACGTCGGTCGGCTCAACACGATGATCAAGACGGCGGGCGCCAACGTCTCGGCGGATGAGGTCGAACGCGCCATCGCCAGGGTGACCGGCGGACTGACGGCCCACGTCGTGGGAGTCCCCGATGCCCGACGCGGACAGCTGGTCGCGGCGGTCGTGGTGATGCCGGACGGCGCCGCCTTCGACGAGGCGGCGCTGCGCGACCGGCTGAAGGCCGAATTGTCGGCCTACAAGATCCCCCGGCACTTCGTCGCCGTGCCGCGCTCCCAACTCCCCTTGCTCTCCAGCGGCAAAGTTGACACGCAACGTCTGAGGAAGCTCCTCGATGGTTGACTCGACAGCCAGGGCCACCATCGACGGACTCGTGCGTTCCCGCGCCGCCGGCTGTGGGGACAAGCCGATGGTCATCGACCCGACGTCGCGAACCAGTTACCGCCAACTCGACTCGGTAACAAGGGATCTCGCCGCGGTGTTCATCGAAGCCGGCGTCGGTAAGGGCACTCGGGTGGGGCTGATCATGCCCAACGGCACCCGCTGGGTCGAGCTGGCCGTTGCCCTGACCCGCGTGGGCGCCGTGCTGGTGCCGCTGAGCACCCTGCTGGCGGCGCCGGAACTGGCGGCGCAACTGCGGGCCGCCGCGGTGCAATTCCTGGTCAGCGTCGAAGAATTCCGGGGGCACCGCTACCTCGACGACCTCCCGCCCCGGACCGATCTCCCCGCCTTGCGCGAGGTCTGGACGGCCGAGCGGCTGGCCGACGCGACGGCCGGGGATCGGGCCCGCCAACTCGTCGACGCCATGACGGGGACGGTCAGGGCCGCCGACCCGTTGGTCATCATGTTCACCTCCGGCAGCAGCGGGCCGCCCAAGGGAGTGGTGCATTCTCACGGCAGCGCGCTGGGCGCCGTGCGGTCGGGCCTGGCGGCGCGTTGCATCACCGCCGACACCCGACTGTATCTACCGATGCCGTTCTTCTGGGTGGGCGGCTTCGGTAGCGGAATACTGTCCACGCTGTTGGCCGGCGCCACCCTGGTGACCGAGGACATACCCCGCCCCGAGACGACGCTGCGGCTGCTCGAAGCCGAACGGGTGACGCTGTTTCGCGGTTGGCCGGACCAGGCCGAGACACTGGCGCGGCACACGGTCACGGTCGGTGCCGACCTGTCGGCGCTGCAGCCGGGAAGCCTGCAGGGCCTGCTCCCGCCCGACCGGCGGGCCCGGCCCGGGGCGCGCGCCACGCTGTTCGGCATGACGGAGGCGTTCGGGCCTTACTGCGGCTACCCCGCCGACACCGACATGCCCGAGACCGCGTGGGGCAGCTGTGGGAAGCCGTTCGGCGGCATGGAGGTGCGCATCGTCGATCCCGACGGCGGCGAACCTGTCCCGGCCGGATCCGTGGGCATGATCCAGATTCGGGGACCGCACACACTGCGCGGCATCTGCGGTCGCAGCCGGGAAGAGGTTTTCACCGCCGACGGCTTCTACCCCACCGGCGATCTGGGCCGCCTCGACGGGGACGGGTTCCTGTTTTACCACGGGCGCTCTGACGACATGTTCAAGGTCGGCGGCGCCACGGTCTATCCCGGCGAGGTCGAACGGGCGCTGCGCACCATCGATGGCGTCCGCAGCGCCTTCGTCACCAACGTGCCGGGAACGGCGGGTCAGCGGGTGGGCGCGGCGGTGGTGTGCGACGCCGCCGTGTCCGCCGAGATGCTGACACGGTGCGCGCGAAAGCTGCTGAGTGCCTTCAAGGTACCGACGGCGTGGCTGCTGCTGGATTCCGACGACGAGGTACCGCGCGGTGGCACCGGCAAGGTCGATACCGCCCGGCTGCGGGAGATGTTGCGCGACGCGAATCGGAATTAAGAGACCCGCGTCCAGGGTTGACAGTTCTGCGACTCGAAGGCCTTCACCGAGGTGTTGATATTCGCATACATCGGGCCGATCGACGTATTCGTCTGCAGCACATGGTCCTTGTTCGCATCGGGCGTGCTGTAGGTGAACCAGGAACACATCGAGTCCTGGGTTGGCACATTGTTGATCCAGACGCCGAAAGCCGACCCGGATCCGCCCGTGTGGTAGAGGCCCGGTGCGATGTCAGGCCCCACGACGAACACCCCGTTGCCGGGGATCGGGTCGAGTGGGTCGGCGACGGCCGGTGACGCAAGGGCGACAGCTGTCACCGCCGATACGAGTAGGGCCGACGCGCGAATCGTTCGGGGCACTTTTCCTCGCTCTATGTTGTTGCCCCCTCCGACGCAGCCTATGCCGAGCCGGGCGCTGCGGACAACCGTCAGCCCGGCGCACGGTGGCTCCCTTCGTCGACGACGCCACGCGCGGTGAGGTGATCGATCAACGGGACGGCTCCCGCGGCGAGGTGTTGTGACATCGCCGCGCGGGCGAGCTCCTCATCGCGCTTCTTCAGAGCGGACAAGATCCGGCGGTGGTCCCTCATCGACTGTTCCGGCCAGCCTTCGATGGCGGGAAACACCGATTCCGGTGCGTAGCGGGTGATCTGCGACATCAGCTGGGCGAGTTTCGGAGAGTCCGCGGCGACGTTGATCGCCCGGTGGAATTGGTGATTGAGACGCACCGTCCGCTCGTCGTCATCCCCGGCGTAGGCATCTTCGAGTTCCGCCTGGATCTGTTTGAGTTCGCGCAGTTGGTCGTCGGTGATGTTGATCGCGGCCCGGGCAGCGAGTTCGCCACCGACGTGAGCCTGCACGTTCGCGACGTCGGTGACGTCGCGACCGGTCACCGGCAACACCATGAAACCACGGCGCGGCCGTTGGTCGATCAAGCCCTCCGCGCGCAGCGCAAAGAGCGCTTCCCGCACCGGCGTCACGCTGATGCCCAGCTCGGCGGCCAGTTGGTCCAGACGGACGTAGGACCCCGCGACGTAGGTGCCATCGAAGATCCGCCGGCGGATAAGGCCCGCGACGTCGTCGGACAGTTGGGGCCGCGCGGCGAAATCCGGAACCGTCATCGCTACACCTGGTACTCGGCGAGCAACCGCTTGCTGATGATGTTCTTCTGAATTTCGCTCGTCCCCTCGCCGATGAGCAGGAACGGCGCGTCGCGCATCAGCCGCTCGATCTCGTATTCCTTCGAATAGCCGTAGCCACCATGGATCCGGAAACTCTGCTGGGTGACCTCGGTGCAGTATTCGCTGCACAGGTATTTGGCCATCCCGGCGGCGACGTCGTTGCGCTCCCCCGAGTCCTTCAGCCTGGCCGCGTTGACCATCATCAGGTGCGCCGCTTCGACTTTGGTGGCCATCTCGGCCAGCTGGAAGGCGATGGCCTGATGCTCGGCGATGGGCTTGCCAAAGGTGTGGCGCTGTTGGGCGTAGCGGACGGCGAGCTCGAAGGCGCGGATGCCGACGCCACAGGCGCGGGCCGACACGTTGACCCGGCCGACCTCGATGCCGTCCATCATCTGGAAGAAGCCCTGTCCGGAAGTGCCGCCGAGGATGTCGTCGGCGCTGGCCCGGTAGCCGTCGAAAATCATCTCCGTCGTTTCGATGCCCTTGTAGCCGAGCTTGTCGATCTTGCCCGGAATCTGCAGCCCGGGAACGACTTCGCCGAAGCCAACCGGCTTTTCGACCAGGAATGCGGTCAGGTTCCGGTGCGGCTTGTCGGCGCCTTCGTCGGTGCGCACCAAGACCGCCACCAGCGTGGAGGTGGCGCCGTTGGTCAGCCACATCTTCTGCCCGTTGATGGTGTAGTCGCCGTCGGGATTGCGCACCGCCCGGGTGCGGATCGCGGCGACGTCGGAACCCAGCTCCGGCTCCGACATCGAAAACGCGCCCCGTGACTCGCCGGTCGCCATCCGCGGCAGGAACCGCTGCTTCTGCTCGTCCGTGCCGTGCTGGCGCAGCATGTAGGCCACGATGAAGTGGGTGTTGAGCACGCCAGACACGCTCATCCACCCGCGCGCCAACTCCTCGACGCACAGCGCGTACGTCAGTAGCGACTCACCCAGGCCGCCGTACTCCTGGGGAATCATCAGCCCGAACAGGCCCATGTCGCGCATCCGGTCGACGATGTCCTGTGGGTAGGTGTCGCCGCGTTCCAGCTCGGCGGCGTTCGGGATGACCTCCTTCTCCACGAATTGCCGCACGGTGGCGATGATTTCGGTCTGAAATTCGGTCAACCCGAGGGTCTGGGCGAGTTTGGTCATGCGCGGTCTTTCGGTTCCGGCTTGCTCAGCAAGCGATGGTCTTCGCGTCGGTGAGGCGTTCGATGTCGGCGGTCGTCAATCCCAGGTGCCGCTCGAGGATGTCGGCGGTGTCTTGCCCCAGGGCGGGCGCCGGCGCACCGGCGGGGTGGGCCCCATCGAAGGCGATCGGCAGGCCCGGGGCGAAGTACTCCCCCAGGCCCTCCTGGCACAACAGCGAAAAGAGTGGGTTGGCGGTCACTTTCGGGCTTGCGGCGACGTCGGCGAATGTGCGGTATCGCTCGAACAGCACCGTGGTGCCCGACAGCGCGGCGGCGATCTCGTCGGCGGTGTGGTCGGCGAACCAGGTGGCGAACAGGCCGGACAGGACACCGCGGTACCGGTAGCGCTCCCCCTCGGAATCAAAGTCGACGCCCAGCGCATCGGCGAGCGCCGACACCGCGGCGCCGGTACC
Source organism: Mycobacterium paraseoulense (assembly GCF_010731655.1). Taxonomy (NCBI): domain Bacteria; kingdom Bacillati; phylum Actinomycetota; class Actinomycetes; order Mycobacteriales; family Mycobacteriaceae; genus Mycobacterium; species Mycobacterium paraseoulense. The sequence goes on from NZ_AP022619.1 coordinate 2,511,435, forward strand.
CGTCACGTCGACCAGATCGCGAAAGTGCCTGCGGGTCAGGGTGACCACCATGTATCTGGCGCCGTCGCCGCTGGTGAAATCCTGCCCATACTGGCCGTAGATGGCGTTGCCCAGCCGTTGCCGCTGGGTGCCGGTGACCTGCGGCTCGGTCAACAGTCCGAGGTTTCCGGCGGTGGCCAGCGCGACGTCCTCGAGCGCCAGGCTGATCCGCGCGCCCGTGCCGGATTCGTCACGGCGGCGGACGGCGGTGACGACCGCCAGTGCCGCGTACAGGCCGCAACACACGTCCCAGGCCGGCAACACGTGATTGATCGGCCCGGCATGATCGGCGGGGCCGGTGACGAGCGGGAATCCGATGCCGGCGTTGACCGTGTAATCCACCCCGGTGGACCCGTCGCCGCGCCCCAGCAGCTGCACGTGGATGACGTCGGAACGCTTGGCGGCCAACACGTCGTGGCTGAGCCAGGGCAGGCCGGCGGCGTTGGTCACCACCACGCCGTCGCCCTCGACGATGAGCCGCTGGACCAGCTCCTGCCCTTCGGCGGATCGCAAATCGACGGTGGCGGACCGCTTCCCCTTGTTCAGTCCCGTCCAGTAGATCGACGTGCCGTCCGCCGCCAGCGGCCACCGCTGGACATCGGACGCTCCGCCGATCGGATCGATCCGAATCACCTCCGCGCCAAGCTGACCCAGCGTCATTCCGCACAGCGGGGCGGCGACGAAGCTGGACACCTCGACGACGGTGAGGCCGCTCAGGGCTTCGGTCACGTCGGGCCGACTCGCTCGAACACGGCCGCCAGACCCTGCCCACCGCCGATGCACATGGTCTCCAACCCGTAGCGCGCCTCGCGGCGGTTGAGCTCGCGCGCCAGGGTGGCCAGCATCCGCCCGCCCGTCGCACCGACCGGGTGACCCAGGGAGATCCCCGATCCGTGCACGTTCGTCCGCTCGTGGTCGGCGGCGCCGAAATTCCATTCGCGCATCACCGCGAGCGCTTGCGCGGCAAAGGCTTCGTTGAGTTCGATGACGTCGATCTCGGCCAGCCGCAGGCCGGCCTTGGCCAGAGCGACCTCGGTCGCCGGCACCGGCCCGATGCCCATGATGTGGGGCGCCACCCCCGCCAGCCCCCACGACACCAGGCGGACCAACGGCGTCAGGCCGTATTCGGCGGCCTTCTCGGGTGTGGTCACCACGCACATCGACGCCGCGTCGTTCTGCCCGCTGGAATTGCCGGCCGTTACCGTCGCCTCCGAATCCTCGCTCGACAACACGGGTTTGAGCTTGCTCAATGACTCGACCGAGGTGTCGGCGCGCGGATGCTCGTCGCTGTCGATGAGCTCCTCGCCCTGGCGGGTGCGCACCGCGACCGGGATGATCTCCTCCGCCAAGATGCCGTCCTTCTGTGCGGCCACCGCGCGCTGGTGCGACCGCACGGCGAGCTCGTCCTGCTCGAGACGCGAGATGCCGTACTGGCGGCGCAGGTTCTCGGCCGTCTCCAGCATTCCGCCGGGCACCGGGTGGTGACGCCCACCGGCGGTGGTGCGCCCCCGGGCCAGCCCGTCGTGCACGCGAACGCCGGTGCGCGCTCCGCCCCAACGCATGTCGGTGGAGTAGAAGGCGACGTTGCTCATGCTCTCGCAGCCGCCGGCGATGACGAGATCGTGATCGCCGTTGCCCACCTGCAGGCTTGCCTGGATCACCGCCTGCAGGCCGGACCCGCAGCGGCGGTCGACCTGCATCCCGGGAACCGTCACGGGCAAGCCGGAGTCCAATGCCACCACCCGTCCGATCGCCGGCGCCTCGCTGCTGGGGTAGCAGTGGCCGAGGATGACGTCGTGCACCGCGTCGGGCGCGATTCCGGTGCGTTCGAGGAGCCCCTTCAGGGCGGCGACGCCCAGGTCTACGGCGGTCAGCGACTTGAACATCCCGCCGTAGCGGCCGATCGGGGTCCGTACGGGTTCACAGATGACGGTCTCGCGCATCGCGCTCATAGATGCCGGCCGCCGGTGATTTCCATGACGGTCCCGGTCATGTACGAGGACAGGTCGGAAGCCAGGAACAGGGCCACGCTGGCGACCTCGCTGGGTTCGCCGGCCCGACCCATCGGCACCTCGGCAACCTTTGAATCCCAAATACGCTGCGGCATGGCCTCCGTCATCGCGGAGCGGATCAAACCGGGGGCGATCGCGTTCACCCGGACGCCCAGATAGGCCAGCTCTTTGGCGGCCGCCTTGGTCATCCCGACGATGCCGGCCTTGGCTGCCGAGTAGTTGGTCTGGCCGACCATGCCGACCTTCCCCGACACCGAGGACATGTTGATGATGACGCCCCGCTTGTTTTCCCGCATGACGGCGGCGGCCAGCCGGGTGCCGTTCCAGGTGCCCTTCAGGTGCACGGCGATGACCTGATCGAACTGCTCCTCGGTCATCTTGCGCATCGTCGCGTCGCGGGTGATCCCGGCGTTGTTGACCATGATGTCCAAGCCGCCGAACCGCTCGACGGCGGTCTGGATCAGGGTCTCGACGTCGGACGCCTGCGTGACATCGCAGCGGACCGCGACCGCGACGTCGTCGCCGCCCAACTGCTTCGCCACGACCTGGGTTTCTTCGAGATTGACGTCGCCCAGCACAACTCGCGCCCCCTCGGCGACAAAGCGTTCCGCGATGGCCAGACCCAGTCCCTGCGCACCGCCGGTGATTACCGCGGTCTGACCTGTCAGCATCGACACCTGGCTCACACTTCCTTCACTGTTATGGCCACCACCGGACACCCTCAATCCAAATATCATATTTGATATAGGATCGTGCCCTGAACCGGGGTGTCCGAACCAGGAGGGGAGCGCCGAGCCGATGACCACCGCTGAAATCGCCGAAGTCTCGGATGAAGACTTCGGCGAGATTCTCTCTCAGACAAGGCACTTCGTCCGAACCGCCGTCGTCCCGCGCGAACAGGAGATCCTGACCGAGGATCGGGTGCCCGACGACCTGCGCGACCAGGCCAAGAAGATGGGCCTGTTCGGGTATGCGATCCCGCAGCAGTGGGGCGGCCTGGGCCTGAACCTGATGCAAGATGTCGAGCTGGCAATGGAATTGGGCTACACCTCGCTGGCCTTGCGATCGATGTTCGGCACCAACAACGGCATCGCCGGGCAGGTGCTGGTCGGCTTCGGCACCGACGAGCAGAAGGCCCGCTGGCTGGAGTCCTTGGCGTCCGGCGACGTCGTCGCCTCGTTCGCGTTGACCGAGCCCGGCGCGGGATCCAACCCGGCCGGCCTGCGAACCAAAGCCGTTCGCGACCAAGCCGATTGGGTGATTTCCGGGCAGAAGCGCTTCATCACCAATGCGCCCGTCGCCGATCTGTTCGTGGTGTTCGCGCGCACCCGGCCGGCCGACGACCAGGGGCCCGGGATCGCCGTCTTCCTCGTTCCGGCGGACTCGCCGGGCGTCGAAGTGGGCGCCAAGGACGCCAAGATGGGTCAGGAGGGCGCCTGGACCGCCGACGTGAGCTTCAACGACGTCCGCGTCGAGGGCGGCGCACTGATCGGCGGCAGCGAAGACATCGGCTACCGAGCGGCGATGACGTCGCTGGCGCGGGGCCGGGTCCATATCGCCGCCCTCGCGGTGGGCGCCGCCCAACGCGCACTCGACGAATCGGTCTCCTACGCCGCCACCGCGACCCAGGGCGGCACGCCGATCGGGAGCTTTCAGTTGGTCCAGGCGATGCTCGCCGACCAGCAGACCGGGGTGCTGGCCGGGCGCGCGCTGGTCCGCGATGCCGCCCGGCTCTGGGTATCCGGTGAAGACCGCAGGGTCGCGCCGTCGGCGGCCAAGCTGTTCTGCACCGAAATGGCCGGCAACGTGGCCGATCTCGCGGTGCAGATTCACGGCGGCAGCGGCTACATGCACGGCGTCCCGGTCGAGCGCATCTACCGCGACGTGCGGCTGCTGCGGCTCTACGAGGGCACCAGCGAGATTCAGCGGTTGATCATCGGGTCCAACCTCATCAAAGCGGCGCAGCGCGCCACCACAACCAAGGAGCGCTGATGAGCGGCAAGCTTGCGGGCAGAGTGGCATTCATCACCGGAGCGGCGCGCGGGCAGGGCCGGGCGCATGCGGTCCGTCTGGCGCGGGAGGGCGCCGACATCATCGCCGTCGACATCGCCGGCAAGCTTCCCTCCTGCGTCCCCTACGACCCGGCGACCCCCGATGACCTGAGCGAGACCGTCCGCCTGGTCGAAGAGACGAACCGCCGGATCATCGCCTCCGTCGTGGACACCCGCGACTTCGAAGGGCTCCGCAAGGCCGTCGACGCCGGTGTCGACGCGCTCGGGCGGCTGGACATCATCGTCGCCAACGCCGGCGTCGCCGCCCCGCAGCCCTGGAACGAGATCACCCCGGAAAACTTCCGCGACGTCATCGACATCAACGTGACCGGCACCTGGAACACCGTGATGGCGGGCGCGGACAAGATCATCGAGGGCGGCCGGGGCGGCTCGATCATCCTGATCAGTTCGGCGGCCGGCATGAAGATGCAGCCGTTCATGGTGCACTACACCGCCAGTAAGCACGCCGTCACCGGGATGGCGCGGGCCTTCGCCGCCGAGCTCGGCAAGCATTCGATCCGGGTCAACAGCGTGCATCCCGGGCCGGTGAACACGCCAATGGGCACGGGCGACATGGTCGCCGCGGTGGGCAGGGCGATGGAGACCAACCCGCAGCTGTCCAACGTGCTCACGCCGTTCCTGCCCGACTGGGCCGCCGAACCGGAGGAGATCGCCGACACGGTGTGCTGGCTGGCGAGCGACGAGTCCCGCAAGATCACCGCCGCCCGGATCCCGGTCGATCAGGGTTCGACGCAATACTGACCGACGCGCCGGGGGAATAGATTCGCCACGACCGGCACTTGCAGGGCACATGAAAGCCTTCACCGAGAGCGAACGTCAGGAGTTTTTGGCCGCCACGCACGTGGCGGTGCTGTCCGTCGACGCCGCCGACGGGCGGCCGCCCGCGAGCGTGCCGATCTGGTACGACTACACCCCCGGTGGCAACATCCGGATCATGACCGGGGCGGCCAGCCGTAAGGCCCGGCTGATCGAGCGGGCCGGCAAGGTGACGCTCGTCGTCCAGCGCGAGGAGCCGCCGTACCAGTACGTGGTGGTCGAAGGCACCGTCGTCGAGACCGCCAAGCCCGCCCCGACCGATGTGCAGGAGGCCGTCGCCATCCGCTACCTCGGCGAGGAAGGCGGACGGGCGTTCATCCGCAGCATGGAGGGCGTGGAAGAGGTGATGTACACCATCCGCCCCGACCGCTGGATGAGCGCGGATTTCACCGGCGACCTCTGAGGTCTCAGCCGATCAGCTCCAGCGTCCCCAGCTCGCGGATCGCCTGGCAGCCGCGGCTGAGCATGGCGAGCACCATGTCGTCGCCGCGCTCGGTTGCGGCGGCGAACGCGAACCCCAGCGCCGAGATCAACGGTGCCTGCAGCACCCCGAGCCGGTAATCACGCCAACACGTTTCGGCGTCGTAGCCGGTGACGCCGCCCGCCGTGAGCGCGCGATGGTAGTCGGCGACGAGCTGTTCCTCGGTACTCGCGCGCAGCCGCGAATTGAGGCTGGTCGCGGTGAAGTAGGCGAGATCCCTGGCCGGCAATCCGACGCCGAGCGTCTGCCAGTCGACGACGCTGACCCGGGTCCGGTCGGGATCGAACAGCAGGTTGTCCAGGCGATAGTCCCCGTGCAGCAGGGCAAACCGGTCGTACTCGGAGAGCAGCCACGGCGTGACCAATCCCATTGCTGCACTGAAGGTGTCGCGGTCTTCCGCGCTCATTCGGTCGCCCAGCTTGTCCAGGGTGATGTCGGCGCTCATCTTCGCCACCTCGCCCATGCCGCCGGCGCCCGCTTCGTCGGGCCTGGCGAACGCGATGCCCGGGAAGTCGAGCCAGACAGGATCACACCAGCTGGGCGCGTGCAGGCCGGCCAGGGCGGTGACCGCGAGGCGCGCTTCGGTTTCCCCGCACCCGGCGAGCTGATCCCCCTGCACCGCCGGCGCCTGATCGGCGAGCAGCAAAGCGAACTCCATTGCATCATCGGTGATCTCGGAATAGAAGCACTGCGGCGTCGGTACTTGCACCCGATCCACCACGGATGAGTAGAACGCGCATTCGCTGCGATATCCGATGACGACCCGGTCACGCACGGTGTCGTCCTGCGCCGGCAGCTTGATGACGAACGTGCCCGGAAGGTCGCCGGGATCCGTCGCGTATCGGGCGGACACCCGGTAGGTTGCGCCGGTCTGCCCGGTGCCGATCGCGACCACGTCCACGTCGGCGACCTCGACCGGTGCGCCGCGCCCACTGAGGGCGGCCGACAACCAGGCCGGGGTCACGTCGCCGGGATAGCGCGGAATCGACACCACAGCACTCATGAACAGCACGCCTCCTCGACCCGGACAGCTCCGCCCGACTGACAAACTGTAAGGCATACCGCAAGAGCCGCGGTCGACTACGGTGACCTAGTCGGCGAGGATCCGCCATTCCGCGGCCTCGTGCTGCTGCCGCCAGAACTCGTCGAAACGCCCGCCCGCCGCGAGCAATTCGCCGACCGTTCCATCCTCGATCACCCGGCCATCGTCGAGGAACAGGACGCGGTCGGCGTGACTGATGCTGGCCAGTCGGTGCGCGACGATCACCTGGGTGCGCGGCCGCGGGTCGAGCGTCAGCGCGTCGACCACCGCCGCCTCGTTTTCGGTGTCCAGGGCGCTGGTCGCCTCGTCCACCAGCAGTATCGACGCCGGCTTGAGCAGCGCCCGCGCGATGCTGACCCGTTGGCGTTCGCCGCCCGACAGCGCCGAGCCGGCCTCGCCGACGACCGTGTCGGCGCCGTCGGGCAGCCGAGCGATGAGTTCGTCGACGCGGGCGAGGGCCACGGCCCGGCCGAACTGTTCGTCACCCGCGCCTGGGTCCCCGGCGAACACGTTGTCCCGGATCGACCCGTGGAACAGGTAGGGATGTTGGAACACGACGCTGCTTGCCGCCCGTCGGGCTTCGGTGTCCAGCGTCGCCGCGTCGACGCCGTCGATCAGGACCCGGCCGCGGCCGGGTTCGTGCAACCCCGCGATCAGCGCCAGGACGGTGCTCTTGCCCGACCCGGACGGCCCGACGATCGCCGTCGTGCTGCCCGGCTCCAGGGTGAAGCTCACCCCGTCGAGCACCGGTGCGCCGGCGCCGTCATACCGGAACACGACATTGTCGAACTCGATGCGGGGCGCCGCCGCAGCGACGGGCAACGCGGCGGGCCCGGAGTCCATCGGTGGCGCCGCAAGCACGGAACGGATGCGGTCGAGCGTGGCGCGGGTGCTCTCCAGCGCCGGTGCCAGTTCGCTGATCGTGGTGAACGGCTCCAGGTAGCGCACGATCACGACGATCAAGGCGATGGCCTCGGGGACGGTGACGGTTTTGTTCACCGTCATCGCCGCGGTCGCCCCCGCCAGCAGAATCAGGGAGAGCTGGCTGGCCAGGCTGAACAGCAGCTGACCGGGAACCTGCATGGACAGCAGCCGCATGGTCGCGCCGTGCTGCGCGGCCAGCGCATCGCCGACCAGACTGCGCGCCGGCTCAACCCGCCGCGCGGCCCGCAACGCCTGCTGGGTGCGGGCGAATTCGATGATCCGCTCGGTGAGCGCGCTGTTGGCCGCGTCGGCCGCGGTGTCGGCACGCCGCGCCAGTCGCGCCGACGCCCACAGCGCGCCCAGCAGCAACGGCACACCCGCGAGCGCGGCCAGGCCGAGCTGCCACGCGATCGGGAGTAAGGCCAGCCCGATGGCCGCGGGCAGCAGGACGGCGGAGATCAGCGGCGTCAGCAGGTTCACGACCAGGCCGACCAGTTCCGGCCCGGTCGCGGCGATCGCCTGCCGCGCCGTCGCGGTGTGTTCGGCGGTGAACCAGTCCAGCCGGACCGCGGGTAAGCGGTCCGCGACGTCGTGCTGGCTGTGGTCCAGCACGGCAAAACCGAGATCGAAGCCGATGCGCGCCGTCGTGGCGTCGATCACCCAGCCGATCACCGTGGCGGCGGTGAGCCAGCCCAGCCACACCAGCGCGCGATGTGGGGCGCCGCTGAACAGCGCGCCCACCAGGGGCACCAGCAGCACAGCGGCGACCGCTCGGATGACCACGGAGAGCAATGCGAGCACGGCGTAGGCGGCCACCCGGGCGCGGCGATCCGCCGGGACCAGGCCCAACCAGGTGCGGATCATCGCGAGCCCTCCCGGGTCGCTGTGGCCGCGACCGGGTCCCGTCGGCCGCCCTCCCACAGCCGTCGGTAGCGGCCGTCGGCGGCCAGCAACTCGTCGTGCGTGCCACGTTCGGCGATCCGGCCGTGGTCGAGCACGACGATCTGGTCGGCCCCGGTGATGGTGTGCAGCCGGTGGGCGATCACCAAGACGGTGCGGTCCCGCGTCAATCGGTTGAGGGCCTGCTGCACAAGGTATTCCGATTCGGGGTCGGCGAACGCGGTGGCCTCGTCAAGGATCAGGACCGGGGTGTCCGCGAGGATCGCGCGGGCGATGGTCAGCCGCTGCCGCTCCCCGCCCGAAAGGCCCGTTCCCGCGCCGAGCACCGTGTCGTAGCCGTCCGGCAACCGCATGATCCGGTCGTGGATGTGCGCCTGGCGCGCCGCCTCCTCGATTTGCGCAGCGGTGGCGTCCGGGACGGCCAGGGCGATGTTGTCGGCGACGGTGCCGTGCACCAGCTGCGTCTCCTGCAGGACGAATCCGACCTTCGCATAGAGCTCGTCGGCGGACATCGACCGGATGTCCTGTCCCCCAATGCGTATCGTCCCGTGGTCGACGTCGTGGAAGCGGGCCAGCAGGGCAGCAAGCGTCGACTTGCCGGACCCGGACGGGCCGACGAGGGCGGTGACCGTGCCGGGATGCAGCGTCAGCGACACGCCGCGGATCACCGGGACACCGGGCCGATAGCCGAAGCTGACGCCGTCGAACACCACCGTCGCCGACGGATCCGCGGGCCGGTCCGGCTCCCGCACTTCGAGCTCGGGCTCGTCGAGGGTGTTCTGCAGGCGCCGCGCGGCGAGCACGCCGGCGCTGATACCGCCAACCCCGTAGGCGATACCGAGTAGTCGCGCGCCGAAGGTGGTGCCCAACAACAGGAATGGCAAGAGATTCACCGGATCCATCCGCCCGCTGGTGGTGAGCAGCGTGCCCGTCAGCACGATGAGCCACAGGAAGGTCGACGGCCGGGTGACCAGGTCCATGAGCGTCTTCTTGCCGGCCAATGGACGCTGCCAGGAGACCAGAAAGTCGATGTACTCGTCCAGGTTGCGCCGGAAGCTGGATGCGGCCGCGCCGCCGAAGACGCGGATCACCGGCTGACCCTCCAGGTAGGCACCGGCCTCCCCGCTCATCTTTTCGGCCCAGCGCTGCGACTGCGGGATGCGCGGGCCGGACTGGATGGTGAGCGACGAGGTCAACACCAGGTACACCAGGACGGGCACGAACAGCACGAGCGCCACCCGCCAGTCCACGGCGAACAGATAGATCAACACCGCCACCGGCGCGATGATCGCCGCGACCGCGTCGGGGATGGCGTGGGTGACCAGATAGTGCAGCGACAGCGTGTCGTCCTGCAGCAGCCTCTTGATCGAGCCCGATCCCCGCGCGGTGAACCAGCCCAGCGGCAAGCGAGATAGCTTGCGCAACAGCCGCGATCGCAGGCCGGCGGCGAACCGCGTGTCGACGACGTGCAACCACAGCGTGAGGGCCGCACCGAGGACGGTGCCCAGTCCCAGCAGCGCGACGGCCGCGAGCCCGACGTCCCAGAGTCGCGCCGCGGGCGCCCCGGCCACCAGCAACCGGGCCAGCTCGACCAGCAGCACGAAGGGCGCCAGCTGCACCACCGTGATGACGGCCTGCAGCACACCGGACAGGATCAGCGCCGAGCGCAGCGGCGCGAGCAGCCGGCCGGCGGCCTGGACGCGCCAACTGCCGCGCGCGGCCGGGCTGGGCGTCTTGTCGCCGGGCGCTGGCGGCGAGACCTGCTCTGCTGCAACGTTCTTGGTAGTCCCCTGGTCTTCACCACGGTGCGTGCCCATCGCGCGCCCGGCACTCCAGTAGGCCTGGGCGTGTATTTCGGACTTGGGGAAGCCGAACTCGTCACGCAGCCGCGTCCGCACGTGCTTGAGCACGGTCGCCTCGGGCGTCGCCCACGCGTACCAGTTGGACCAATCTCGGCTTTCGATCGCGACCGCAAGCGATCTCTCGTCACGCCGGGGCACCCAGTGCACTTGCAGCCGCGGATGCGGCGCGATCGGGATCAGGACGTCGTTGTCGTCGTGCCGCTCGAGATACATCTCGATCGGCACGTCGTCGGGAACGACTCCGATGATCCCGTTCATGCCCGGGATCGACGCCGAATCCCCGATCAGCAGGTAGCCGGCCGGCTGCTCGTCGGGCACGTCGAAGCGCGACGAGCCCATCAGGGCCATGACGGCGATCGTGGCCCCGGGTTCGGCGGTGCGCGCCCACTTCGATGCCGGGCCGGCGGGATCGTGCAGAACGATGTCGACGGCGAAGCGGCCGCTGGGAACGTCCGCCTCCGAAATCGTGTAAGCCCGCTGGAATTCGGTGGTCGATCCGTCCGGGTCCGGAAACCAGAACCGCAGCCAGGCGGCGGGTTCGGCATCCACGTCTTCGAACAATGTCGGTGACATCATCCGTATGCGCACGAAATGCGGTGCGATCTCGACGGTTTCGACCACCGTCGCGGTGTGATCGCGGGCGCCGAAGCTACGCAACATCGCACCGGAGAATCCGCGTGCCATCAGCGGTCCCTTCCCGCGGCGCTCAACTCCGCGACGACTTCACCCGACGGCCCGGCGGACCCCTACTCGACAAGTTACCGCACAAACTAAGGGTTGCCTTACCAAAGGTCAAACCCGGGTCGTGGGCGCCGGCAAGTAGCCTGGTGGCGTGAGCGGTGAATCGGCGCCGCCCGTGTTGCTCTACGACGGGGTCTGCGGCGTCTGCAACTCGGTGGTGCAAACCATCCTTCGGTTCGACCCGGACGGCTCCCTACGTTTCGCGGCGCTGGACAGCGACTTCTCCCGAGGGGTCTTCGATCGGCATCCCGCGATCGCGGGCGTCGATTCGATGGTCTTCGTCGACGAACCCGGCCAGCCCACCGAACGCGTCGCCGTGCGATCCGCCGCCGCGTTGCGGGTGGTGAATTACCTCGGCGGCCCCTGGAAGTTGCTGCGGGTGGCTCGCGTCATTCCCACACCGCTGCGCGATTGGCTCTACGACCGGGTCGCCGACGTCCGCTATCGCATCTTCGGCAAGCACGACACGTGCCCGCTGCCGCCGCCGGAGGTTCGCGCGCGATTCTTGGACGCTTAGTCCACGGCGTGGTCGGCCTCGGACTCCTTGCGCTTGAGCTCGGCCAGCTTGCGGTCCTCGACCGCCGCGTCGCGATGCTTGGCCGCCGATTCGCGGTGTATGTCCACATCGGACACGCCTTGTTCGAGGGTCCGGTCTTGCATTAGGGCGGATTCTTCGTGTTTGAGAGCCGATTCCTCCAAGCTGCGAGCGGCTGACAGCCCCGCGTGAGCGGCGCGTGCGCGCGCCTCCGCGGCTCTGCGTTCCGCGAGCTCCGCATCTCTTGCAGTAACGACTTCTTCGCGTGACTGGTTTCCGGTGGCCATGGCGCCTCCCTCGCGTCCCGTGCAGCTGACATACCCAGCAGAAAGGGGTTGGCGCTTTGCCGCAGCAAATGACGGTGCGGGCGGAGGGACTCGAAGCCAGGACATGTCAGGGAGTCCACGGGAGCTATTTGTAACCCGGCGGAAAGTGTCCCTTTCGGTGCTCCTGGTTGCTCCAGGTCGATGAACGCAGTCCGAACCTCGGACCGCGACGACCTGAAGGAATCACCATGAAGAACACTCGCAAGCCGACTCGCTTCCAGTACGCCGCCACGGTGTTTGGCGCGCTGGCCATCGTCACGTTGGCCCCCGCCACCGCCTACGCCGAGCCCAGCGGGCCCACTGGCTCGAGCGGCGGATGCCACTACACCGACCCTGACGGCTACGACATCCCGATCGACGAGGGCCAGGGCGTCATTGTCGGCGGCAAGCTGGTCACCTGCACCGGTGGGAAAACGGTCGTCACCGATGCCCCGGCACGCACGAACCCCCACCGGCCCATCGCACCGCCCAATCACGCGCCGGTACTGACCAGGAAAATGTAAGCCTCCCAGGCGCACTGAAAGCCGGTCATCTAGCCGTTGGGCCCGCCGCCGCGGAAACAGGGTGGTGGGCCCGACCCTCCTGCTTTATCGGCCGGCACTGGCCCCCACGCCTCACCCGCGTGAGCGTGGTTGACGTGAGCGGTGGCGTCGTCAAGATGCACAACTTGCCGCGGATTATCAAGGGCTACAAGCGTTTTCGCGATGTACCGATGCACGTTGCTCGACGCCTGACACCTACGCGGACCTGTTCGACGACGACTTGGACGCAGTAGAGGTGACACTGCACGCCCGATACTCACCGAAGGATGCGGGCACGCCGCCTCGTAGCAACCTCAGAAACTGGTTGTACCAGCACTAACGGCCTTGGAGAGCAGTGCGGGCGGAGGGACTCGAACCCTCACGCTCTTTCGAGCACCGGCACCTAAAGCCGGCATGTCTGCCATTCCATCACGCCCGCAGCGTGCTGATCGTACAGCTCAGCTCGCCGCAGGACCTGTCGGCAGTCCCGCCTACTTCGGGTTCCACACAGGGGGAAAGGTGCACAGCGTGCGGTCGGCGGAGGAGTTCGAACTCGTGCGGCGCCTCGTCGCAGCCGGAGCAAACGACTGCGCAATTTCGCGACGAATCGGTGTGCCACGAACGAGGGTTCGGAACTGGCGGCGACGGCCACAAATCCGGACGAGATCGGTGAGCGGAGGGCCATGCGGCGTCGGTCATGATTTTCTGCTGTCCCGCCAGCGGCATACTGCTACCTGCTTGGCCTTTACTTGGGCGACGGCTGTGTTTCACAGCTCCCAGCGGGTCTGGCACCTGAGAATCACGCTCGACAAGAAGTACCCGGAAATTGTCGAGCGTTGTTGCGCCGCGATGGAAATCGTGATGACTGGGCAGCACGCAGCAGTCCATCCGCGAACGACTGGATGCGTCGTGGTCTCGCTGTACTCAAAGCACTGGCCGTGTCTGTTGCCCCAACACGGTCCCGGCCAGAAGCACCTGAGGCCGATTCGGCTGGAACCCGGGCAAGAGGCGCTGATCAATCAAGCCACCGAGGAGTTCATCCGCGGCCGGTTCACCGCGGCACTCGACCACATGGGTATCCCGTGGACGCGGCCGAGCACGTACGGCATCGCCGTGTACCGCAAGGCGGCGGTGGCACGCCTCGACGAATTCGGCGGACCCAAATCGTGAGCGGTACCGTCAAGGGGTGTCCACTACGCGTCGTCGCAGGCCCGCGCTGATCGCCTTGGTGATCGTCGCGGCCTGCGGCTGCCTGGCGCTGGGCTGGTGGCAGTGGACGAGGTTCCAGTCGGTATCGGGCACGTTCCAGAACCTCGGCTACGCGCTGCAGTGGCCGCTGTTCGCCTGGTTCTGCGTGTACGCGTACCGCAAATACGTGCGCTACGAAGAGATGCCGCCGGAGCCCCGGCACGACGCCGCCCTCACCGAGATACCCGCCGGCCTGCTGCCCGAGCGCCCCAAGCCGGTGCAGCAGCCGTCCGACGATCCCGCGCTGGCCGAGTACAACGCGTACCTGGCCGAGCTTGCCAAACAAGACGCCGAAAAACAGAACAGGACCACCGCATGACCACACCGGAGACACCAGGGGCACCGACGTCTGCCTTCCCCGTCGAAAAGATCCGCACCGCGTTGCTCGGCTATCGGATCATGGCGTGGACGACGGGTCTCTGGCTGATCGCGCTGTGCTACGAGATCGTGTCGCACCTCGTCTTGCACCACGAGATCCGCTGGATCGAGGTGGTCCACGGCTGGGTGTACTTCATCTATGTCCTGACCGCGTTCAACCTGGCGGTCAAGGTGCGCTGGCCGATTCCCAAGACCATCGGTGTGCTGCTCGCCGGGACGATCCCGCTGCTGGGCATCATCGTCGAACACTTCCAGACCAGGGACGTCAAGGCCCGCTTCGGCCTGTAGGGCTCGACTCTGCCGGCCGCTTTCACACCCCGCGGGCCCTAACCCAGCTCCCGCAGCGCCGGCACCAGCAGCCTGAGGGCGCGACCGCGATGGGAAACCGCGTCCTTCTCCTCGGGGCTGAGCTCCGCCGCGGTGCGCTCCGAACCGTCGGGAACGAAAACCGGGTCATACCCGAAGCCGCCGTCGCCCCGCGGTTCCCGGGCGATGCGGCCGGGCCACTCGCCGCGGACGACGACCTCGCCCGCCGGCCCGGCCAGGGCGCAGGCGGACACGAACGCCGCGCCGCGCCGTTCGTCGGGCACGTCGCGCATCTGCGCCAACAGCAGCGCGGTATTGGCGGCGTCGTCGCCGTGGTTGCCCGACCAGCGCGCCGACAGCACGCCGGGCATGCCGTTCAGAGCGGCCACCTCCAGGCCGGAGTCGTCGGCCACGGCGGCCAGGCCCGTCACGGCGAACGCATCCCGCGCCTTGGCCAGCGCGTTGTCCTCGAACGTCGCGCCCGTCTCGGGCGCCTCATCGAACGGCGGGACGTCGCGCAACGAGAGCAATGTCAGCCCCGTCAAGCCGGCCGCGTCGAGCACCCGGCGCAATTCGGCCAACTTCTTGAGGTTGCGGCTGGAGACCAGCAACTCGGTCACCGGTTAATCCGATCCATGCCGCCACCTCCGCAAGAGCCACCCATGCACACGACAACAAGTTAGCCGGAATGCCGCGCCGCCTTATCAACAAGAACCTGACCGCACTGCTGGATGACATCCTGCGCGACTCGGGCTGGGACATGCCCTACCTCGGCATGCAGGTGCTCATCGAAGGGCTCGCGCTCGCCGCCTTCGGCGTGCTGCGTGACATGGCGGCGCCGGATTCGCTGGGCAAGCAAGTGCCGGCCTACCGGTATCCAAACGCAGACGGGTGTCGAATCCTGATCTGCGTCGTCACCGCCCGGGCCGACCGGGCCGCGCCATTTTGCGTCCCGCGCCTATGCGCGACTTTCCAAGTTGATTGCTGGACGTTCCTGGCTTATCGCGGGCCGGGGTGCTATTTCCCTGACGTAAGGGACCTCGCAGTCCTGACAACCCCAAATCAATTTATGCATGTAGCAGCCAACACAAAATCCCAGCGTGGCCTCTGACCATGTGAGAATAAAACAGACCGCCACAACGGCCGCCATCGCTACGGGCGACGCCCCTAACAGGCGCATGGCAAGACACGTCGCTGCTAAAGCGGCACCGAGCAACCACGCAAACCGTTTCGGCCGCGTTGGCTTCCATACCGGACGAATGCCCATTGTTAACGCCGTGCCGAGAATTCCAGTGGGGCTGAATGGAGTTAGTCCGCTGACCGCCGCCGCCAACATGTCAAAAAGCACGAGCGGACCAACGATGATCACCGGATCGGTTTCCGGACGCAAAAGCAACAATGCGATCGTGATCGCCGAGATGATATTTAGCAAACCCGCCCTTGCGCGGGTCGCGACTTCGTTGATGCGGGGTTCCGCATGCGCATGCGTGATCTGCCCCATTGCCCACCATGGCGTATTGAGAAAAGCATGTTCAAGTGGGACTGGCCGACTGCCCATCAATTGATCCTAAAACGTCGCTAAACATTGGCTTGCCTAAATTCAATTGGATATCTATTAGTTTAGCATGACGGTATTGTGGGCGGCTTCGGCCAGCCACTCTGATTCGACTAAAGGCAACGCTAGGACCGACCAATACCCCGTGACCTACACGACTGGCCCGCGGGGGCGAGCTGTCTGACCAGATCCGCTCTAGCCGAAGCACGACGCCCACGCTTGACGCCGGGATAGCTGCCAACCAGCTATCCGTCTGGCCGGGTTTTGTTCTGCCGCGGATTTGATGGGCGATCCTTGGGGCCGGGAATGCTTCGTTGGGCGGCGACCAGGAGGCTGCCACGAGTGTCGTCCCTCGCCGCCGAAAGCGGGTGGTGCCCCTACATCGCTCGGCTCTGCATCGCCGCCCGAAGCGGTCAGCTGCCGAACGCCTTCGGCGCCGGGCCCCCCTCGGGCAGCTCACCCGGGTACGGCAGGGCCAGCGCCTCGCGCTGGGCGGCGAACAACTTGTCGCAGGCGGCCAGCGCCACATCGAGCAGTTTGTCCAGCGTCGAGCGCGGGAACGTCGCCCCCTCGCCGGTCCCCTGCACCTCC
This sequence comes from Mycobacterium paraseoulense, assembly GCF_010731655.1. Taxonomy (NCBI): domain Bacteria; kingdom Bacillati; phylum Actinomycetota; class Actinomycetes; order Mycobacteriales; family Mycobacteriaceae; genus Mycobacterium; species Mycobacterium paraseoulense. The sequence continues at coordinate 2,527,784 of NZ_AP022619.1, forward strand.
ACCAGAGTCCCGGTGTCGGTGGCGACGACGTTCATGTCGACCTCGGCCCGCGCGTCCTCCTCGTAGGGCAGGTCCACCCGGATCCTGCCGTCGACCACCCCGACGCTGACCGCCGCGATCGCGCACGACAACGGTCGGGGATCGGACAGCTTGCCCGCCGCCGCGAGGTAGGTCACGGCGTCGGCCAGCGCCACGAAGGCGCCCGTGACGGCGGCGGTCCGGGTGCCGCCGTCGGCCTGCAGCACGTCGCAGTCGACGGCAATGGTGTTCTCCCCCAGGGCCGCGAGATCGATGCAGGCCCGCAGCGACCGGCCGATCAGCCGGCTGATCTCCTGGGTGCGCCCGGAGAGGCGTCCCTTCACCGATTCGCGGTCGGAACGCGTGTGGGTGGCCGACGGCAGCATGGCGTACTCCGCGGTCAGCCACCCCAGACCCGACCCCTTGCGCCAGCGCGGCACCCCCTCGGTGACGCTGGCGGTGCACATGACCTTGGTGTGGCCGAATTCGATCAGCACCGACCCCGCCGGATGGTCGGTGAACCCGCGGGTGATGACTACGGGGCGAAGCTCGTCGTCAAGGCGGCCGTCTTCTCGTCTCGTCACGACGCCAACCCTAACGTGGGGTGTTCAGACCCGTTCGGAGCGACGGATATCGAACGACTCGCCGCACACCACCGCATGCACGGGCCCGTCGAACTCGGCCTTGGCCTCGGTGATCACGTCCTCGCGCGAGGTCCACGGCGGGATGTGGGTCAGCAAGAGCTCGCGGACGCCGGCCTGTGCGGCGGTCCTGCCGGCCTCGGTGCCCGACAGATGCAGGGCGGGCGGGCGGTCCGCTGAATGCGTCCAGGAGGCCTCGCACAGGAAGACGTCGGCGTCGCGCGCCAGCTCGACGAGCTGGTCGCAGACGCCGGTGTCACCGCTGTAGACGAGTGAGGCGCCGGTGGAATCGGTGATCCGCATTCCATAAGACTCCGTCGGGTGGGCCACCACCCGCGGCGTGACCGTGAGCGATCCGAAAGTGACCGGTTCGCCGTCGACCCAGTGCCGAACGTCGAAAATGTCTGAGCAGTCGTCGATTTCGCCGCCATACGGCGACGACGCCGCCCCCAGCCGCGACCAGGTGTCGCCCGGCCCGTACAACAGCGCCTTGCCGTCCGGGCGCGACGGGTGGTAGCGCCGCCACACGAACAGGCCGGGCAGATCAAGGCAGTGATCCGCGTGCAAATGAGACAACAGCACATGCACGGAGGCGGGGTCGGCGTAGCGCTGCAACGCGCCCAGCACGCCGCCGCCGAAGTCGATGACCAACGGCGGAGTGTCCGGTGCCCGAAGCAGATAACCCGACGCGGGCGAATCCGGCCCCACCACGCTGCCCGAGCAGCCGAGCACGGTTATTCGCACGGACACTACTGTGCCATGCCCGATACGACCGTGACGAAAACATCGCCGCATTCGTGTGATGAGAATCTCGCCACGGTCGCCACCATCAGCACTAGTCGATCCGCACGTGGTGAACGGGTTGCACGCCGGTGACCGCGGGACCCAGGAACCGCGTCGCCAACTTGGTGAAAGCCTCGGGGTCGCCGGTCGCCTCGAAGACCCGGGTCGCGGGCGGCGCGTCGTGCGGACGCAGCAGGTCGCGCTCGGTGAGCACCCGAAGCACTTCCTTCGCGGTCTCCTCCGCGCTCGAGACCAGCGTCACGTGCTCGCCCATGGCCAGCTGGATCAGCCCCGACAGCAGGGGGTAGTGCGTGCAGCCGAGCACCAGCGTGTCGACCTGCGCGCGTTGCAGCGGCTCGAGGTAGCCCTCGGCCAGTCCGAGCACCTGACGCCCACTGGTCACCCCCCGCTCCACGAAGTCGACGAAGCGCGGACAGGCCACGGCGGTGATCTCGGTGTCGCGGGCGGCGGCGAACGCGTCCTGGTACGCGTGCGAGTTGATGGTCGCCCGCGTGCCGATGACGCCGATGCGACCGTTGCGTGTCGTGGCGACCGCCCGACGCACCGCCGGGAGGATCACCTCGACGACCGGTACGTCGTAACGCTCGCGAGCGTCCCGCAGGCACGCCGCGGACGCCGTGTTGCAGGCGATCACCAAGGCCTTGACCCCGCGACCGACGAGGTCGTCGCCGATGGCCAGCGCGTGCGCGCGGACCTCGGGGATGGTGAGCGGACCGTACGGGCCGTGGCCGGTGTCACCGACGTAGACGATGTCCTCGTCGGGCAGCTGGTCGATGATCGCCCGCGCGACGGTCAGTCCCCCGACGCCGGAGTCGAAGATCCCGACGGGTGCCAAGGGCGAGTTCATGTCTTGGGACGCGGCACCGCGGTGCCGGCTTTTCTCTTCGCGCGGGCCTTCCGTTCCGGCGCGGACAACCAGTAGGCGGCGGCGACGCCGGCGATCGCACCGCACAGGTGACCTTGCCAGGACACCCCGCCGCACCTGCCGAGCACCGGCATGGCGCCGAGCAGCACGCCGCCGTAGGCGAACAACACCACCAGGCCGATCACGATGTCGGCGAACCTGCGCACGAAGATGCCGAACACGAGCAGGAAGGCCAGCCAGCCGAAGATCAGGCCGGAGGCCCCGATGTGGTCCGTCGGCCCGCAGGAGCTGCCCACATTGCCGATAAGCCAGGTGCCGAAGCCCCCGAGAATCCACACGATCGCGGTGGCCCAGACGAACCGGCTCAGCCCGGCCAGCGTCATCAGGAAACCCAGCACCAAGAGCGGGATCGTGTTGGCCATCAGATGCTGCCAGTTGGCGTGCAGGGCCGGCGCGAAGACGATCCCCCACAACCCGTCCGCTTCGAGCGGCCTGATGCCGTTCTCGTCCAGGGAATGCCCCGTCAGCTGGTCGACCAGCTCGACCAGGTAGAGCAGCGCGACGAAGGTGAGGATCGTCGCCCCGCCCACCATCCACCCGGGCCGCTTCGCGCGGTCCGCCGGCACGCCCGGGCGTCCCTTCGGGGTGGTTTTAGCCATGGCTGCAGGTTACCGGCGCGGACGGCGGTGAACTTCTCATCGGGCAAACGCCCCGGGCAGCAGGTCGCGGTAGGTCGGTATCCCCGCCACCGAATCCGCGGCGAACACGCCGGCCAGCACCGCCCGCGCCACGCAGTCGGCCGCCGCGGCGCCCACCTCCGCGGCCAGCCGCATCTCCGGTGAAAACGAGGCGGGTGGGTCCGGCGCGGGCGGCACCTCCACCGCCCCGGTCGCCAAGGCGAACACCGTGTCCCCGTCGTACGGAGTGTGCGCGGGGCGGATGGTCCGGGCCAGGCCGTCCTGGGCCGCGACGGCGACGCGCCGGCACGCGGCCGGGCTCAGCGCCGCGTCGGTGGCCACCACCCCGATGACGGTGTTGAGCGGGTTCTCCAGCGGGCCGGACGCGGTCGGCAACTGCGCGAAGGCCTCGACCTGCGCCGCCGGCGGTGGCCGCAGCGCGAATTCCCGGATCAAGTCCGCCGACCACGGCAGGCCGGTGACCCGGTCGGCGACGTCGCCGGCGGAGTTCACCACGACCATTGCGCCGACGGTCACCCCGCACGGCAGTGCCGTCGAAGCCGTCCCGACACCGCCCTTGAGCACTCCGGCCCGCGCCCCCACGCCGGCGCCGGCGTTCCCGACCGCCGGTGCATCATGGCCGCCCGTGGCGGCTTCGCAGGCCAGGTAGCCGAACTCGGCCGTCGGGCGACAGTCCCAGCCACCGACCGGCAGGTCGAAGATCACCGCGCCGGGCACGATGGGCACCATCCCGCCGTCCATCGCCACGCCGCGCTGTCGTTCTTCCAGCCAGCGCATGACCCCGTCGGCTGCGGCCAGACCGTACGCGCTGCCACCGGCGAGCAATACCGCGTCGACGTACCGGACCGTGTTGGCCGGGTCCAGCAGGTCGGTTTCCCGGGTGCCGGGAGCACCGCCCCGGCAATCGACAGCACCCACGGTCCCGGGCGGGGTCAGCACGACGGTGACGCCGCAGGCCCATCCGGCACCCAGCGTCGCGTCGGGGTCGAGTCGGTGATGGTGACCGACGCGGATGCCCCCCACGTCGGTGATGGCGTTCATCCGGCAGCCGTCCGGCTCATCGGGGCCCCGTGAGCACCAGGACAAGGTATTCCTGCAGGACGGTCAGCCACTGGTACACGTCGAAGTGCACGGCCAGCGGGTGGTCGGCGGGCAGGCGCTCCGGCCCCTCCGGGCCCACCTCGAGCATCACCCCCAGCGTCAGCCGAAGGTCGTTGACCGCCGCGACCCAGGCGTTCGCGTCCTCCTCGGTGAGGTCGAACCGGCCGCCGTCTTTCGGAACGGTTTCCAATAACCTTTGTGCGGCACGGCGTTTGGCGTCGATGATCTCGGGCTCGTGCAGGCTTCGCAACGCGGCGTTGAGGCTGTCGGCGGCGTCGGGGGCCAGCGGGTCATCGTCGTCGTGACGGAAGAAATCGGGCAGCAGCCGGCGCAGGGTGGGATCCTTAGGCGGATCGCTGTTTCCGGTCTTCATGCCGGTGATCTCCTCGAGTTCGTCTGCGGGCGAGGATGATTCACGTTCGTCGAGCAACCCGACCATGGCCGTCGCGAGATTCTTCAGCAGGGCGGCCTCGTGAGCCGCCAGGGCGGACCGAAAACGGGGACCGTCCGCGGTCTCGACGCGCTTCCATTTGCGCACAGGTAATCGCCGAAGCCCTCGAAGATCAACGGTCCTGCTGCAGGGTCGCCCACAACCCGGCGGCATGCAGCTTGGACACGTCGACTTCCATGGACTCCCGGCTGCCGGCCGAGACCACCGCCTTGCCTTCGTTGTGCACCTGCAACATCAGTTTGGTGGCGTGCGGCTCGCTGTAGCCGAACAACTTCTGGAACACATACGTCACGTAGGTCATCAAGTTGACCGGGTCATCCCACACGATCGTGACCCACGGACTCGCCGTGGCGTCAACCGGAGCGGACTCGCGTTGTCCTGTAGTACCCGGCTTAGCGGGCGCTGACATTCCAACCATGGTTTACACGATACCGAGCCCCGGGTGAGGTTTCCGAGCCCCTGACGGCAGCCGATACCGTTATGGAATGAACCACCCGGTCGTAACTGGGCTGCTTACCGACAAATACGAGTTGACGATGCTGGCCGCGGCGCTGCGAGACGGCACCGCGAACCGCCCGACGACCTTTGAATTGTTCGCGCGCCGACTCCCGGAGGGCCGCCGTTACGGCGTGGTCTGCGGGACGGGCCGGCTGCTCGAAGCATTGCCGCAGTTCGGCTTCGACGACGAGGCGTGCGGGCTGCTGGCGCAATTCCTCGATCCGGATACGTTGCGTTTCTTGCGCGATTTCCGGTTCGCCGGCGACATGGACGGCTACGCCGAAGGTGAGCTGTACTTCCCCGGCTCCCCCGTGCTGTCGGTGACCGGCACGTTCGCCGAATGTGTGGTGCTCGAGACGCTGGCGTTGTCGATCTTCAACCACGACACGGCGATCGCGTCCGCGGCCGCGCGGATGGTGAGCGCGGCCAGAGACCGGCCGCTGATCGAGATGGGATCCCGGAGAACACACGAACGCGCCGCGGTCGCCGCGGCGCGTGCCGCTTACATCGCCGGTTTCGCCGCGTCCTCCAACCTCGAGGCCCAGCGCCGATACGGGATCCCCGCGGAGGGCACCTCGGCGCACGCGTTCACCATGCTGCACGCGAGCGGGGAACCGGCCGAGGTGACCGAACTGGCCGCATTCCGCGCGCAGGTCGACGCGCTGGGCGTCGAGACCACGCTGCTGGTGGACACCTACGACGTGACGACCGGTGTGGCCAACGCCGTGGCCGCCGCCGGGGAGTCGCTCGGCGCGGTCCGCATCGACTCGGGCGAGCTCGGCGTGCTCGCGCGCCAAGTCCGCGAGCAGCTCGACCGGTTGGGAGCCACCAGGACCCGCATCGTCGTCTCCGGTGACCTCGACGAGTTCTCCATCGCCGCCCTGGGTGCCGAACCGGTGGACAGTTACGGCGTCGGCACCTCGCTGGTGACCGGTTCGGGCGCACCCACGGCGAACATGGTCTACAAGCTGGTCGAGGTCGACGGGATTCCGGTGCAAAAGCGCAGCAGCCATAAGGAATCTCGCGGGGGCCGCAAAGAGGCACTGCGCCTGACGCGCCCGTCCGGCACCATCACCGAGGAGGTGGTGTATCCGGCGGGCCGCCGGCCCGCGATCACCGAACCGTCCCGGCCCTTGACCGTCCCGCTGGTCCGCGGCGGAGACACGGTGTCCAAACCGGATGTGGGCGCGGCGCGCGAGCTGGTAGCTTCCGGGCTGCGCAGTCTGCCGTGGGAGGGCTTGAACCTGTCGCAGGGCGAGCCTGCGATCCCGACGACGCAGATCGCCGCCGGCCGCCGATGACACCGCAGAGCAAAAGAGGCTGACCACGTCCGAAGTCTCCGTGCCCGAGTTGCTGGCCGTCGCCGTGGCAGCGCTCGGCGGCAGTGAGCGTAGCGGCCAACTCGAAATGGCCAACGCCGTCGCGCGGGCATTCGAAACCGGCGAGCATCTCGTCGTGCAGGCCGGCACCGGGACCGGGAAATCACTGGCGTACCTGGTGCCCGCGATCGTCCGCGCCATCGATGACGACTCTCCCGTCGTCGTGTCCACGGCCACGATCGCCTTGCAGCGGCAGCTCGTGGACCGCGACCTGCCCAGCCTGATCGACGCGATCGGCGATTCGCTCCCCCGCCGCCCGCAGTTCGCGCTGCTCAAAGGTCGCCGTAACTACCTGTGCCTGAACAAGATTCACAACGGTGGCGCCGACACGGAGGATGACGCCGGCGACAGGCCGCAGGAGGAGCTCTTCGATCCCATGGCGGCCACGGCCCTGGGCCGCGACGTCCAACGGCTCACGGCCTGGGCGTCGACCACCGAATCCGGGGACCGCGACGACTTGAAACCCGGTGTGCCGGAACGATCCTGGTCGCAGGTCAGCGTTTCGGCGCGGGAATGCCTGGGCGTGGCCCGCTGCCCGTTCGGCTCGGAGTGCTTCTCGGAACGGGCGCGCGGCCGGGCGGGCGGTGCCGATGTCGTGGTCACCAACCACGCGCTGCTGGCCATCGACGCCGTCGCGGACTCGGCGGTGCTGCCCGAACACGCGCTGCTGGTGGTGGACGAGGCCCATGAGTTGGTCGATCGGGTGACGTCGGTGGCCACCGCGGAGCTGACGCCGGCCGCCCTGGGCGTCGCGGCGCGGCGGATCTCGCGATTGGTCGATCCCGAACTGACGCAGCGGCTGGAAGCGGCGACGGCGAACTTCGCCGCGGCGATCCACGACGCCACTCCCGGTCGCATCGACCGCCTCGACGAGGAGCTGGCGACCTACCTGACCGCCCTGCGCGACGCGGCGGGCGCGGCACGTTCGGCGATCGACACCACCAGCGACGCGAAAGCGGCCGCCGCGCGGGCCGAAGCGGTGGCGGCGCTGAGCGAGATATCCGATACCGCGTCGCGGGTTCTCACGTCGTTCGCTCCGGCGATTCCCGATCGCAGCGAGGTGGTGTGGCTCGATCACGAGGACAACAGGGGCTCGATGCGCCCGGTGTTGCGGGTGGCGCCACTGTCCGTTGCGGGTCTGCTGCGCGACCGGGTGTTCGCCCGATCAACCACCGTGCTGACGTCGGCCACCCTGACCATCGGCGGATCCTTCGACGCGATGGCCGCGGCGTGGGGCCTCACCGCGGCGGACACCGTCAAGGACGCCCCCTGGCGCGGCGTCGACGTGGGCTCGCCGTTCCACCATGCCAAGGCGGGAATCCTCTACGTCGCCGCCCACCTCCCGCCACCCGGCCGGGACGGCACCGGGTCCGCCGAGCAGCTGACCGAGATCGCCGAGCTCATCACCGCGGCGGGCGGGCGGACGCTGGGGTTGTTCTCGTCGATGCGGGCCGCCCGGGCCGCCGCGGAGGCCATGCGCCAGCGGTTGTCGACGCCGGTCCTGTGTCAAGGCGACGACAGCACCTCCGCGCTGGTCGAGCAGTTCAGCGCCGACGCGCAGACGTCGCTGTTCGGCACGTTGTCGCTGTGGCAGGGCGTCGACGTGCCGGGTCCGTCGCTGTCCCTGGTGCTCATCGACCGCATCCCGTTCCCGCGACCGGACGACCCGCTGCTTGGCGCGCGGCAACGCGCGGTGGCGGCGCGCGGCGGCAATGGCTTCATGGCGGTCGCCGCCAGCCATGCCGCGTTGCTGTTGGCGCAGGGCTCGGGTCGGCTGCTGCGTCGCGTCACCGACCGCGGGGTGGTCGCGGTGCTGGACTCGCGGATGGTCACCGCCGGTTACGGCGGCTACCTGTGTGCCTCGCTGCCGCCGTTCTGGCAGACCACCGACCCGGCCCAGGTCCGTGCGGCGCTGGAGCGGCTGCGCACCACGTCGGAGGGCCTGCCCGCTTGAGGTCAGCGGGCCAGGGTGACCAGGCCCAGTTCGGCGCTGCCGGCAAGCATCGGGTGATGGGGCAACACGCGCACCGTGTATCCCACCGCCCCCGCCAGCGGTAACGAGAGCGTCGTGGAGAACACCTGGTTACCGCCCTCGGCGGTCCCGGTATACGACATCTCGACGGTGACCGGGTCCAGCAGCGCGTCGCTGGCGTCCACCCTGCCCACCACCCCTTGGACCGTGACCTCGTCGGGCGCGAGCCCGTCCAGCGCCACCGTGGCGGTCAGGGTCATCTTGGAGCCGAGCACCGGCGTGTCCGGCAGTCCGGTGCTGTCCACGTCGGTGATGGTGATCTTGGGCCACGCCTCCTCGGCGCGCCGGCGGTAGGCGGCCACCTCGCGCGCCGCGCCGAACTCACGGCCGTCCTCACCGTCCTCGGCGGGCCCGACGGTCCGGCGCAGCGACTGCGCGGCGTGCGTGTAGTACCGCTCCACGTAGTCGCGCACCATCCGCGAGGCCAGCACCTTCGGCCCGAGCGTCTGCAGTGTGTGCCGCACCATTTCGATCCATCGGGGCGGCACTCCGTGTTCGTCGCGTTCGTAGAACTTGGGCGCCACCGCCAGCTCCAGCAGGTCGTAGAGCGCACTGGCCTCTAGATCGTCGCGGCGGGACTCGTCGATGACGCCGTCGGCAGACGGTATCTCCCAGCCGTTTTCGCCGTCGTACCACTCATCCCACCAGCCGTCGCGGATGGACAGGTTCAGCCCGCCGTTGAGCGCGCTCTTCATCCCGGAGGTGCCGCAGGCCTCCAGCGGCCGCAGCGGATTGTTGAGCCAGACGTCGCAACCCCAGTACAACAGGCGCGCCATGGACATGTCGTAGTCGGGCAGGAACGCGATGCGGTGCCGCACCTCGGGCCGGTCGGCGAAGCGCACCACCTGCTGGATGAGCGCCTTGCCGCCGTCGTCTGCCGGGTGCGACTTCCCGGCGACGATCAGCTGAATCGGCCTGTCCTCGTCGAGCAGCAGGCGTTCGAGCCGCTCCGGGTCGCGCAGCATCAGCGTCAGCCGCTTGTATGTGGGCACCCGCCGGGCGAACCCGATGGTGAGCACGTTCGGGTCGAAGGCCGTTGTAATCCAACCTAATTCGGCCTCGGATGCGCCACGTTCCAGCCATGACTTGCGCAGCCGCCGCCTGACGTCCTCGACCAGCAGCGAGCGCAGTTGCGAGCGGATCCACCAGAGATGGCCGGCATCGACCTGGTTCAGCCGCAGCCAGACGCCGGGATCGCCGAACGAATCCGATCCGGCCAGCTCACGCCCCAACTGCAACCACTGAGGCGCCGCCCAGGTGCGAGCGTGGACGCCGTTGGTGATCGACCCGATCGGCACCTCATCGGTGTCGAACCCGGGCCACAGCTCGTTGAACATGGCCCGGCTCACCTCGCCGTGCAGCAGCGAAACGCCGTTGGCCCGCTGTGCCAGCCGCAGGCCCATGTGCGCCATGTTGAACTTGGTCGGATCGTCCTCGGCGCCGAGCGCGAGGATTCGGCCCGTCGGCACGCCCGGCAACAGCACGGGTGCGCCCTTGCCACCGCCTTTCTCGGCCTTCTTAACGGGCTCGTCCCCGGCATGCTTACCGTGTTCGTCCCCGGCATGCCCGTCGAAGTAGAGCCGCACCATGTCGATCGGGAACCGGTCGATACCGGCCGGCACGGGGGTGTGCGTGGTGAACACGGTGCTGGAGCGCACGACGGCCAGCGCGGTGTCGAAGTCCAACCCCGCATCGGTCATCAACTCGCGGATGCGTTCCGCTCCGAGGAACCCGGCGTGCCCCTCGTTCATGTGGAAAACCTCGGGTGCGGGCAGGCCCTCGATGGCGGTGAACGCGCGGATCGCCCGCACCCCACCGATGCCGGCCAGCAACTCCTGCCGCATGCGGTGTTCCTGGTCACCGCCGTAGAGCCGGTCGGTGATGTTGCGCAGCTCGTGCTCGTTCTCGGGGACGTCGGAATCGAGCAGCAGCAGCGGGACCCGGCCCACCTGCGCGACCCAGATCCGCGCGTGCAGCCGGGCGGAGTCCGGGAGCGTCAGCTCGACCAGGACTGGATCGCCGGCGGCATCGGTGAGCAGTCGCAGCGGGAGCCCTTGGGGGTCCAACGACGGATAGGTCTCGTTCTGCCAGCCGTCCGCCGTCAGCGACTGGCGGAAATACCCGGACCGGTAGTACAGGCCCACCGCCACCAGCGGCACGCCGAGGTCGGAGGCCGCCTTCAGGTGGTCCCCGGCGAGGATGCCCAATCCGCCCGAGTAGTTGGGCAGCACCTCGGCGACCCCGAACTCCATCGAGAAGTAGGCGATGGCCGCAGGCATCGCCACACCGTCGGCTTGCTGCTGCTGATACCACAGCGGACGGCTCAGGTAATCGTTCAGGTCGGCGGCCAGCTGATCGAGCCGGCCCAGGAACGCCTCGTCGAGCGCCAGCTCGTCGAGGCGTGCCGGATTCACCGCCCCCAGCAACGCCACCGGATCTGAGCCGCAGCGCTCCCACAGTTCCACGTCGACGGTCGCAAACAAGTCCTGGGTCGGCTTGTCCCATGACCATCGCAAGTTGGTCGACAGCTGGTCGAGCGCGGCCAGCCGCTCGGGAAGGTGAGCACGGACGGTAAAGCGGCGGAGGGCTTTCACGCGTCCTTACCTTACTGAGGATTTCGGCCCGCGCACGGCGGCAGAGGCCGCTTTTCCCGCCGAGGGTGTGACCGGACACTAGGGTGGGTATCGGTTAGTTATTGGGGCCGCAACGGTGCTTCCCCGCAGAGGAAGTTCCCCACGACAGGAAGTTTCGCCAGACGAGAGGCATCCGCGACGAGCACACCGCGGTTGGCCGCACACAATTTTCGAACGGAGCTGTGGTGCCTGGTCGTGTCGAGATCGATAACGTCCAACCCGTCGTTTCCTGCGGCGCATATCCCGCAAAGGCCGTGGTCGGTGAGACCATCCCGGTTAGCGCGGCGGTGTGGCGGGAAGGCCACGAGGCGGTCGCTGCGACCCTGGTGGTGCGCTACCTTGGCCCGCGTTATCCGCAGGTGACGGAGACCCGCCGGATCAAAGCGGTTCAGGCTCCGGTAAAGCTCGCCGCCGAAGTCGACGGAGGGGTGGACCAGCAACGGATCAAGCCGCTGCTGTTGCCGATGACGATGGGCCTCGAGCCCTACGTCTTCCACGGGCATTTCACGCCCGACCGGGTGGGCCTGTGGACGTTCCGGGTCGACGGCTGGGGTGACCCCATCGAATCCTGGCGGCACGGCCTGGTGGCCAAGCTGGACGCCGGGCAGGGGGAGACGGAACTGTCCAACGACCTCTTGGTCGGCGCCGCGTTGTTCGAGCGCGCCGCGACGGGCGTGCCGCGTGCGCGGCGAGACCCACTCCTGGCCGCCGCCGCGGCGCTGCGGAAGCCGGGGGATCCGGTCACCCGCACCGCGCTGGCGTTGGCGCCGGAAATCGGCGGACTCCTGGACGAATATCCGTTGCGCGATCTGGTCACCCGCGGTGATCAGTACGGCGTGTGGGTGGATCGGCCGCTGGCCCGCTTCGGTTCCTGGTATGAGATGTTCCCCCGCTCGACCGGCGGGTGGGACGCCGACGGCAAACCCGTGCACGGCACATTCGCCACAGCGGCCGCCCAGCTTCCGCGGATCGCGGCAATGGGATTCGACGTGGTGTACCTGCCGCCGATCCACCCGATCGGCAAGGTCCACCGCAAGGGCCGCAACAACTCTCCCACCGCAGCCCCGGGAGATGTGGGCTCTCCGTGGGCAATTGGCAGTGACGAGGGCGGCCATGACGCCGTCCACCCGGACCTGGGCACCATCGAGGACTTCGACGCCTTCGTCGCCGCGGCCCGCGAACTGGGCATGGAGGTGGCCCTGGATCTGGCGTTGCAATGCGCGCCGGATCACCCGTGGGCGCGCGATCACCGCGAGTGGTTCACCGAACTGCCCGACGGGACCATCGCCTACGCGGAGAACCCGCCCAAGAAGTACCAGGACATCTATCCGCTCAACTTCGACAACGACCCGGCGGGCCTCTACGACGAAGTCCTGCGCGTCGTCCGGCATTGGATGGACCACGGCGTCAAGTTCTTTCGGGTGGACAACCCGCACACCAAGCCGCCGAACTTCTGGGCGTGGCTGATCGCCCAGGCGAAGAGCATCGACCCCGACGTGCTCTTCCTCTCGGAAGCCTTCACGCCGCCCGCGCGGCAATACGGCCTGGCCAAGCTCGGGTTCACGCAGTCCTACAGCTACTTCACCTGGCGCACGGCGAAATGGGAACTCACCGAGTTCGGCAACGACATCGCCGCGCTCGCCGACTTCCGCCGGCCCAACCTGTTCGTGAACACCCCCGACATCCTGCACGCCATCCTGCAGCACAACGGACCGGGGATGTTCGCCATCCGCGCGGTGCTGGCAGCGACCATGGGCCCGGCCTGGGGCGTGTACTCGGGCTACGAGCTTTTCGAGCACCGCGCGGTGCGCGAGGGCAGCGAGGAGTATCTGGACTCCGAAAAGTACGAACTGCGACCGCGCGATTTCGCGGGCGCCCTGGCCGAAGGACGGTCACTCGAACCATTCATCACGCAGCTCAACTCGATTCGCCGGCTACACCCGGCGCTGCAGCAGTTGCGCACCATCCACTTTCACGGCGTGGACAACGACACCCTGCTCGCCTACAGCAAGTTCGATCCGACGACCGGCGACTGCGTGTTGGTGGTGGTGACGCTCAACGCGTTCGGCGCCGAGGAAGGCACGCTGTTTTTAGATATGGCGGCTTTGGGTATGGAGCCCTACGAGCGTTTCTGGGTGCGCGACGAAATCACCGGCCAGGAATTCCAATGGGGGCAAGCAAATTACGTTCGCATCGATCCTGCGCGAGCGGTAGCGCATGTCATCAACATGCCACTCATACCGCATGAGTCTCGGATGACGTTGCTGCGCAGACGATGAAACGGACCGGAGGTGAAAAGGACATGAGTCAAGCCGACCAACTCGCCAGGACGCACCTGGCGCCCGACCCGGCCGACCTATCGCGCCTGCTGGCTGGCACGCATCACAACCCGCACGGCGTCCTGGGGGCCCACGAGTACGCCGACCACACCGTCATCCGGGCATTCCGCCCGCATGCGGCCGAGGTCGTCGCGCTGGTCGGCGAGGACCGTTTCCCGCTGCAGCACGTCGAATCCGGCCTGTTCGCCACGGCATTGCCGTTCGTCAATCTCATCGACTACCGGCTGGAAGTGAAGTATGAGGGGTCCGACCCCTACACGGTCGCCGACGCCTACCGCTTCCTGCCCACCCTGGGCGAAGTAGATCTCTTTCTCTTCGGCGAGGGCCGTCACGAGCGGCTCTGGGACGTGCTCGGCGCGCACCCCCGCTCGTTCACCACCGCCGACGGTGTCGTGAACGGGGTGTCGTTCGCGGTGTGGGCGCCTAACGCCAAGGGCGTCAATCTCATTGGCGAGTTCAACGGCTGGACGGGCAGCGACGCCCCGATGCGGTCGCTGGGCTCCTCGGGGGTATGGGAACTGTTCTGGCCCGACTTCCCGGCCGACGGCCTGTACAAGTTCCGCGTGCACGGCGCCGACGGCGTCGTCACGGAGCGCGCCGACCCCATGGCCTTCGCCACCGAAGTGCCGCCACACACCGCCTCCCGCGTGACGCGCAGCAACTACACCTGGCGGGACGCCGATTGGATGCAGCAGCGCGCCCAACGCAATCCGGTGTTCGAGCCGATGAGCACCTACGAGGTTCATCTCGGCTCGTGGCGCCCCGGACTCAGCTACCGCGACCTGGCCCACCAGCTCACGGCGTACGTTCTCGAGCACGGGTTCACCCACGTGGAGCTGCTGCCCGTCGCCGAGCATCCGTTCGCCGGGTCGTGGGGCTACCAGGTGACGTCGTACTACGCGCCGACGTCGCGATTCGGCACGCCCGACGAGTTCCGGTTGCTGGTCGACTCCCTGCACCAGGCCGGCATCGGCGTCATCGTGGACTGGGTGCCGGCGCACTTCCCGAAAGACGCCTGGGCGCTGGGGCGCTTCGACGGCACCCCGCTCTACGAGCACTCCGACCCCAAGCGGGGTGAGCAACTCGACTGGGGCACTTACGTATTCGACTTCGGCCGGAACGAGGTGCGTAACTTCCTGGTGGCCAACGCGTTGTATTGGCTCGAGGAGTACCACGTCGACGGATTACGGGTGGACGCGGTCGCTTCCATGCTGTATCTCGACTACTCCCGCCCGGAGGGCGGCTGGACGCCGAACATCTACGGCGGCCGGGAGAACCTGGAGGCGGTGCAGTTCCTGCAGGAGATGAACGCCACGGTGCACAAGTCGGCCCCGGGCATCGTCACCATCGCCGAGGAGTCGACGTCGTGGCCCGGCGTCACACGCCCGACAAACCTTGGCGGCCTGGGCTTTTCGATGAAGTGGAACATGGGCTGGATGCACGACACCCTCGACTACATCAGCCGCGACCCGATCTACCGCAACTATCACCATCACGAGATGACGTTCTCGATGCTCTACGCGTTCAGCGAGAACTATGTGCTGCCGATCAGCCACGACGAGGTGGTGCACGGCAAGGGCACCCTGTGGGGGCGGATGCCGGGCAACAACCACGTCAAGGCCGCCGGGCTGCGCAGCCTGCTCGCCTACCAGTGGGCGCACCCCGGGAAGCAATTGCTGTTCATGGGGCAGGAATTCGGCCAGCGCGCCGAGTGGTCCGAGGAACGCGGCCTGGACTGGTGGCAACTCGACGAGCAAGGGTTTTCCAACGGCGTCCTGCGGATGGTGCGCGACATCAACGACACCTACCGCGCCCACCCGGCACTGTGGAGCCAGGACACCATCCCCGACGGTTACTCGTGGATCGACGCCAACGACTCGGCCAACAACGTGCTGAGTTTCCTGCGGTATGGCAGCGACGGTTCCGTGATGGCGTGCGTGTTCAACTTCGCGGGCAGCGAGCACAGCGGCTACCGGCTCGGTCTGCCGTCCGCCGGCCGCTGGCGCGAAGTGCTCAACACCGATGCCACCGATTACAACGGCTCCGGCATCGGCAACATGGGTGGAGTCGACGCCACCGAGGACCCGTGGCATGGCCGACCGGCCTCGGCGGTGCTGGTGCTGCCGCCGAACTCGGCGCTGTGGCTCGAGCCCGAGTAGGCGGCTGAAAGCGAGCCGACCGAGGGGTTCAGTACAGCGCGTTCGCGAGGTTGCGCCGCCCGGCGACGACCTCGGGGTCGGCGGGGTCGAAGAGTTCGAAGAGTTCGATCAGCCGGGTGCGCACCCGGGTCCGATCCTCCCCGGATGTGCGGCGCACCAATGCAATCAGGCGATCGAACGCGGCGCTCACGTCCTGGTTGAGGATTTCGACGTCGGCGGCCGCGAATGCGGCATCGATGTCGCCCGGTGCCGCGGCGGCCGCGGCGGGCGCGTCCGGCGGGTGGGCGGTCGCGCGCATGAGAAAGTCGACCTGCCGGATCGCGCCCTTGGCTTCGGCGCTGCCCGGGTCGGCGTCCAGTATCGCCTGATACGACGCCCTGGCCGCCTCGAAATCGCCAGCCTCGAGCTGTTCGCGGGCCGCGGCCAGCGCCGGATCGACCTCCTCGGAACCCGTGGAACTGCTTGGGCCCCTGAGTTTCCCGGCCGTCGCCGACAGAATTTGGTCCAGCCAGCCGCGCAGTTGGTCGGGCGGCTGCATACCTTGAAAACTGGACAGGGGCTGCCCGGCGGCCAGAGCGACGACCGTCGGCACCGCGTCGACACCGAAAATCTGCGCCACCCTGGGCGCCACGTCGACGTTGACGGTCGCCAGGGACCACTTGCCGTTGTCCTCGCCGGCCAAGCCGGACAGGATGTCGACGAGCTGGACGCACGCGTCGCTGCGCGGTGACCACAGCACCACCACGACGGGCACTTCCTCGGAGCGGAGCAGGACTTCGGCCTCGAAATTGGCCTCGGTGATCGCGGATACTCCCGGGCCATTCTCGGCGGCCGAGGTTGTTCCGCCGGTCCCGCCGGTCGGCTGCTGCTGGGCCCGCGCCTTGAGGCCGGACAGGTCGACCGCACCAGCCAGCGCGGGGCCAATCGAAGGTCGCGGACGCGTCACGAGGTCAAGTTTGTCATGCTCTTCGATGGCCTATCCACCCGGTGGCGCCGACGTCACGCCGCTTTGCCCGGGGCGGCAAGCCCCTGCAAACCGCCGCAGAGCGGGACATATGACGAAGATCACAAAAGATCCCGCGCGGGCCGAGCCAGCAACATCGACCGGGGCCGGCGCGCGTCGATCGCCCCGCTACTTTGCCCGCAGGATCAAGGCATCGCCCTGGCCGCCCGCGCCACACAAGGCCGCGACGGCGTAACCGGAGCCACGGCGGGCCAGTTCCAGGGCCGCATGCAGCGTGATCCGTGCGCCCGACATGCCAATGGGATGCCCGACGGCGATCGCTCCGCCGTTGACGTTGACGATCTCGGGATCGAGGCCGAGTTCGCGGGTCGAAGCCAACGCGACAGCGGCGAACGCCTCGTTGATCTCGACGACGTCCAGCTGATCGACGGAGATGCCTTCGCGGCTGAGCGCTTTCTGGATCGCGTTGGCCGGCTGCGACTGCAGGGTGGAGTCCGGACCGGCCACCACACCGTGGGCGCCGATCTCGACCAGCCAGTTCAGCCCCAGCTCCTGCGCCTTGGCCTTGTTCATCACCACCACGGCCGCCGCCCCGTCGGAGATCTGCGACGCCGAGCCGGCGGTGATGGTGCCGTCGCGGCGAAAAGCCGGCTTGAGGCCGGCCAGGGACGCCGCGGTGGTACTGGCGCGAATCCCCTCGTCCTCGGTGAACTGCAGCGGATCACCCTTGCGCTGCGGGATGTTGACCGGCACAACTTCGTCGGCGAAGACGCCGTCCTTCCACGCCGCGGCCGCCTTCTGATGCGACCGCGCAGCGAACTCGTCCTGCTCCTCGCGGGTGAACTTGTCCACATCGTTGCGCTGCTCCGTGAGGGCACCCATCGGCTGGTCGGTGAACACGTCGTGCAGGCCGTCGTATGCCATGTGGTCCAGGACCGTGACATCGCCGTACTTGTAGCCCGCCCGGCTGTCCATCAGCAAATGGGGCGCCCTGGTCATGGACTCCTGCCCGCCGGCGACCACCACGTCGAACTCCCCGGCACGAATCAGCTGGTCGGCGAGCGCGATGGAGTCGATGCCGGACAAGCACATCTTGTTGATGGTCAGCGCCGGGACGTCCCAGCCGATGCCGGCCGCTACCGCGGCCTGACGGGCGGGCATCTGTCCTGCCCCGGCCGTCAAAACCTGGCCCATGATGACGTACTCGACCGCCGAGGCGGGCACGTTGGCCTTCTCCAGCGCACCGGCGATCGCGATCGCACCCAGGTCGCTTGCCGAGAAATCCTTGAGCGAACCCATCAACTTGCCGATCGGCGTGCGCGCTCCAGCAACGATCACCGACGTGGTCATGACAACCTCCTAAGGGTCCGGGGACGGCCGATCTGGCCTCCCGGAGAAGCGCAATCTTTGCCGCCAGGTTACCTTTATGTGATGACGACCGATCAAGTTGACGCCCGTCAGGTCCTGGCCACCGCGCTGGTGACGGCGGTCGATCACGTCGGCATCGCAGTCGCCGACCTGGATACGGCAATCGCCTGGTATCACGACCACCTCGGCATGGTCCTGGTGCACGAGGAAGTCAACGAGGAGCAGGGAATCCGCGAGGCCATGCTGGCCGTGCGGGGTGCCGAGGGCGGCGCCGCACAGATCCAGCTGATGGCCCCGATCGACGACTCCTCGACCATCGCCAAGTTCATCGACAAGCGCGGGCCCGGCATCCAGCAGATGGCGGTCCGGGTGAGCGACCTCGACGGCGTGGTCGAGCACCTGCGTTCTCAGGGCATCCGCCTCCTCTACGAGGAGCCCCGCCGCGGCACGGCAAACTCACGGATCAACTTCATCCACCCCAAGGACGCCGGCGGCGTGCTCATCGAGCTGGTCGAGCCGGCCGCCTGAGGCCCGGGCCAGTCACGACCACTTCCTGGTGGGCCCGCGCGTGGCGCGGTGGGTCCAGCACGGGGCATGCCAATGCCGACGGTCGTCGGCGCCTCCGAGGGTCACGTCGGCCGGCCACACCACCAGATGCGCTGTGCCCGAGCGTATTTCGTGATCGCAACCGGGACAGCGGTAGGTCTTGACGGCCCGGGCCGCTGCGACCGGACGCACTTCGTACTCGTGACCGTCGGGCCCGATCTCCACCCGCGGGGCCGGGAGCGGCGACGGCTGCCGCTGCCGACGTGGCGGTGTGCGGCGCCGGGCCATACCGCCAGCCTAGCCGCGACGCTCAGAACAGCCGGTATTCGTCGTTGTCCATCCCCCGCATCTTGTCGTAATCCAGTGTCAGGCAGCGGATCCCACGGTCGGTGGCCAGCGTGCGGGCTTGCGGCTTGATCTGCTGGGCCGCGAACACCCCCTTTACCGGCGCCAGCACGCTGTCGCGATTGAGCAACTCGAGGTAACGGGTGAGCTGCTCGACGCCGTCGATCTCGCCCCGCCGCTTGATCTCCACCGCGACGGAACCGCCCTGTTCGTCACGGCAGAGCAGGTCGACGGGCCCGATCGCGGTCATGTATTCGCGACGAACCAGCGTGTAGCCCGCACCGAGCAGGTGCACATGCTCGGCGAGCAACGCCTGCAGGTGGGCTTCGACGCCGTCCTTGACCAATCCGGGGTCGACGCCGAGGTCGTGGCTGGAGTCGTGCTCGACCGCCTCGACGGTGATGCGCAGCTGTTCGCCGGTTTTGTTCTGCACGACCCACACGGGCGCCTGATCGCCGGGCTCCTCGGTGAGCCAGCAGGGCGGACTCATCCAATTCAGCGGCTTGTAGGCGCGGTCGTCGGCGTGCACGCTGACCGAGCCGTCGGCCTTGAACAGCAGCAACCTGCGCGCCGACGGAAGATGCGCGGTGAGCCGGCCGACGTAGTCCACAGTGCATTGGGCGATCACTAGACGCACCCGACTCACCTTAGAGCGTGGCCGACAAATTAGGCTGACGCCACCATGTCGGCCACCCAGAGCTTGGCAAAACGCATCGGCCGGGTGCTCGAGACGGTCACCCGTCAGAGCGGCCGGTTACCGGAGACCCCGGCGTACGGCTCCCTGCTGCTGGGACGGGTCTCCGAGAGCCAGGGACGTCGCCGCATCCGCATCCAGGTCATCCTGACCGTGCTCGTCTTGGGCGCCAACCTGATCGGCATCGCGGTCGCGCTGCTCCTGGTGACCGTCGCCATCCCGCAGCCCAGCGTGTTCGACGCTCCGTTATGGATCACCTTCGCGGCATCACCGGCCTATATCGCGCTGGCGCTGGCGGTGGGCACCTTCTGGATCACCCGCAGGACGGTCGTATCGCTGCGCTGGGCGATCGAGGAGCGGGCGCCGAGCGAAGAAGATGAGCGCAACACCTTCCTGGCCCCATGGCGGATCGCGCGCTTCGACCTCATCTTGTGGGGTGTCGGGGCGGTGGTGTTGACGACGCTCTACGGCCTGGTCAACACGCTGTTCATTCCGCGCTTCCTCATCGCGGTGGGCATCTGCGGCATCCTGGTGGCCACCGGCAGTTATCTGCTCGCCGAGTTCGCGTTGCGCCCGGCGGCTGCCCAGGCACTCGAAGCGGGGCCACCGCCGCGGCGATTCGCCTCGGGCATGATGGGCCGGACCATGGTGGTCTGGTTCCTCGGCTCGGGCCTGCCCGTTCTCGGTATCGGCTTTCTGGCGGGGTTTCAGGCCCTGATGCGAAACCTGACCGAAACCCAGTTCGCGGTCGGCGTGCTGATCGTCTCGGTCGCCACGGTGATCTTCGGTTGCCTCCTGATGTGGATCCTGGCCTGGCTCACCGCAACTCCGGTGCGCGTGGTCCGAGCGGCGCTCAGACGCGTCGAGCGCGGCGACCTGCGTGGCGACCTCGTCGTGTTCGACGGCACCGAACTCGGTGAGCTGCAACGCGGTTTCAACAGAATGGTCGACGGGCTGCGCGAGCGCGAACGCGTGCGCGACCTGTTCGGCCGGCACGTCGGACGCGAAGTCGCCCTGGCCGCCGAGCGCGAGCGCCCCAAGCTGGGCGGCGAAGAACGCCATGTGGCAGTCGTATTCATCGACATCGTCGCCTCTACCCAACTGGTTACCAGCCGGCCCCCGGCCGAGGTCGTCTCGGTGCTCAATCAATTTTTCGGCATCGTCGTCGAGGAAGTGGACCGACACTGCGGACTGGTCAACAAGTTCGAGGGCGACGCGACGCTGGCGATCTTCGGAGCCCCCAATCATCTGGAGCGCCCGGAAGACGAGGCGCTGGCCACCGCGCGCGCCATCGCCGAGCGGCTCGGCGACGAAATGCCGGAGTGCCAGGCCGGCATTGGCGTAGCGGCGGGCCAAGTGGTCGCCGGCAACGTCGGCGCCAGGGAGCGCTTCGAATACACCGTGATCGGCGGACCGGTCAACGAGGCAGCCCGCCTGTGCGAGCTCGCCAAGTCGCATCCGGACCGACTGCTTGCCACGGCCGAAGCGCTGGAGGGTGCGAGCGAGAACGAACGCGCCCATTGGTCTTTGGGCGAGACCGTGACACTTCGCGGACACGAGCGCCCCACTCGGCTCGCTGCGCCCGCCGACCCGCAGGCCTGACGCGATTGAATTCGGACCCGAGTGGGTAAGGGCACTAAGGACATCGCCCCCTCGAAGAGATTGGTGTTGACATGACCGCTAGTGCAACTGCCCGCCGTGTTTCCGTGGCCGCGGGCATCGCCGCGGCGATTGCCTTGAGTTCGCTGACCGCGGGTTGTGGATCAAACAACAACAACAAGAACCCGACGACGTCGACCGTAACCACCACCGTGACGACGCCGGCCAGCCTCACCACCACCGCCCCGGCGGCAACAACCCCCGCCGGACCGGGCGGTGGCGGCCCCGAAACCGGACCGGGTGGCGCCACCACCGCGGGACCGGGCGGTTCCGGCGCCGGTGCCGGGCCCGGCGGGGCGAGTGCGGGTGTGCCGGGCGCCGGGGCGTCCGCCGGACCCGGGGGCGCGGGTGCCTGCGCCGGCGGCGTGTGCGTCGGAACCCCTCCCAGCCCGTAGTCGTTCAGCTAGGGCGCCGGTCCCACCGGCGTCCTAGCGCTGACGGCGGATAGCGTCCGCAACGACGCCGCGTGCGGGGCGCCGCAGCGCGCCGCTCCCGAGTCTCGCCACTACTACGATGTCGCTTTTCCGCCAGTTTTGTCGGGCGGCTGGTGTAAGGCTTGAGGCGTGCACGACGACTTCGAACGCTGTTACCGCGCCGTCCAGTCCAAGGACGCCCGGTTCGACGGCTGGTTCGTCACGGCGGTGCTGACCACCCGCATCTATTGCCGGCCCAGCTGTCCGGTGCGGCCGCCGTTCGCTCGCAACGTGCGGTTCTATCCGACCGCGGCCGCCGCTCAGCGGGCGGGATTCCGGGCCTGCAAGCGTTGCCGTCCCGACGCGTCCCCCGGTTCGCCGGAGTGGAATATGCGCGGTGACGTCGTTGCGCGGACGATGCGGTTGATCGCCGACGGCACGGTGGATCGCGAAGGCGTCGGCGGGCTGGCGGCCCACCTCGGTTACACCACCCGCCAGTTGGAGCGGCTGCTGCAAGCCGAGGTCGGGGCCGGCCCGCTCGCGCTGGCACGGGCCCAGCGGGCACAGACCGCCCGGCTGCTCATCGAGACCACGGACCTGCCGTTCGGGGACGTCGCGTTCGCGTCGGGGTTTTCCAGCATCCGCCAGTTCAACGACACCGTGCGCTTGGTCTTCGAGAACTCGCCGACGGAGCTGCGGCGGCGCGCGGCCGGCCGGCCCGGGTCGAACTCCGCTTCGCCGGGGGCGGTGTGCCTGCGATTGCCGGTCCGGACCCCGTTCGCGTATGAGGGCGTCTTCGGCCATCTGGCCGCCGGCACCGTGCCCGGCTGCGAGGAGATCCGCGACGGTGCGTATCGGCGGAGCCTGCGTCTTCCATTCGGCAGCGCCGTCGTCACCCTCACGCCGGCCGTCGATCACGTCCGCAGCGTGCTGGTCCTCGACGACTTCCGCGATCTGACGACGGCGATCGCCCGCTGCCGGCGGCTGCTGGATCTCGACGCCGATCCCGAAGCGGTGGACGACGCGCTGTCCGGCGACCCACACCTGCGTCCGGTTGTGGGAAAGGCTCCCGGACAACGCATTCCGCGCACCGTCGACGAGACCGAGCTGGCCGTTCGCGCGGTCCTGGGCCAACAAGTATCGACCAAGGCGGCGCGCACCCACGCCGGCAGGCTGGCCGCGGCCTACGGCCAGCCGGTCACCGACCCCGACGGCGGGTTGACGCATACTTTCCCGTCGGTGGAGCAGCTCGCCGAGATCGACCCCATCCACTTGGCGGTCCCGAAGGCCCGGCGACGCACCCTGAGCGCGTTGGTGGCCGGGCTCGCCGAGGGCAGCATCGTCCTGGACAGCGGGAGCGACTGGGAAGCCGCCCGCAGACAATTGCTGGACGTGCCCGGGATCGGCCCGTGGACCGCAGAGGTGATTGCGATGCGCGGGCTCGGCGACCCGGATGCCTTCCCCGCCACCGACCTCGGCCTTCGCCTGGCTGCGAAACGGCTGGGCTTACCCACTGACGAACGAGCGCTCGTCGCCCGTGGCGCCCGCTGGCGCCCCTGGCGCTCCTATGCCACCCAATACCTATGGACCACCCTCGAGCATCCGGTAAACCAATGGCCACCACAGGAGGTCGCATGATCGAGTACCGCACCATCGACAGCCCGATCGGGCCGCTGACCCTCGCCGGCCAGGATTCGGTTCTGACCATGCTTCGGATGGTCGATCAAACCTACGAACCGAGCCGCACCGGCTGGGCACCGAATCCCGTGGCATTCCAGGACGCGACGGAGCAACTCGACGCCTACTTCGCCGGTGAACTGACCGAGTTTGATTTCGAATTCGAATTGCGTGGGTCCGAATTTCAGCGGCGGGTATGGAAGGCGCTGCAGACAATTCCCTACGGCGAAACCAGATCGTACGGAACAATCGCCGCCCAGATCGGCGCTCCCGGTTCCGCACGGGCGGTGGGATTGGCGAACGGCCACAACCCCATCGCGATTGTCGTCCCCTGCCACCGCGTCATCGGCGCCAACGGCAGCCTCACCGGCTACGGAGGCGGCCTGGACCGAAAGCAAACCCTGCTGGCGCTGGAGAGGAAACACGCATCGACGAATGCCGCTTTGACATTATTCGACTAGAAATCGCTCGCATCGTGAATGCAAAAACACCCCCGTTGCCGGGGGTGTTTTTGTGTATGTTCGGCGGTGTCCTACTTTTCCACCCGGATGGGCAGTATCATCGGCGCTGACAGGCTTAGCTTCCGGGTTCGGAATGGGACCGGGCGTTTCCCTGTCGCTGTGGCCGCCGTAACTCTATTTAAATTTGGTTTCGGTGGGGGGGTGTGATGTCCAAGTTTCCTACGACGAATTGTCGCGGAAATGGAAAGTGGTTGCGATTGTGTGTTGGTAAGTTTTCGGCCGGTTAGTGCCAGTTCCCTGCACTCATTGCTGAGCTTCCAGGTCTGGCCTATCGATCCCGTGGTCTGCGGGGGGCCTTATCCCTCTAAAAGGGTGAGAAACCTGATCTTGGAGAAGGTTTCCCGCTTAGATGCTTTCAGCGGTTATCCTGTCCGAACGTGGCTATCCAGCGGTGCCCCTGGTGGGACAACTGGTATACCAGAGGTTCGTCCGTCCCGGTCCTCTCGTACTAGGGACAGGTTTCCTCAAGTTTCTGACGCGCGCGGCGGATAGAGACCGAACTGTCTCACGACGTTCTAAACCCAGCTCGCGTGCCGCTTTAATGGGCGAACAGCCCAACCCTTGGGACCTGCTCCAGCCCCAGGATGCGACGAGCCGACATCGAGGTGCCAAACCATCCCGTCGATATGGACTCTTGGGGAAGATCAGCCTGTTATCCCCGGGGTACCTTTTATCCGTTGAGCGACACCCCTTCCACTCGGGGGTGCCGGATCACTAGTCCCGACTTTCGTCCCTGCTTGACTTGTAAGTCTCGCAGTCAAGCTCCCTTGTGCACTTACACTCAACACCTGATTGCCGTCCAGGTTGAGGGAACCTTTGGGCGCCTCCGTTACATTTTAGGAGGCAACCGCCCCAGTTAAACTACCCGCCAGGCACTGTCCGTGAACCCGATAAGGGTTCGACGTTAGGTGTCCAATACGATCAGAGTGGTATTTCAACAACGACTCCGCCCCAACTGGCGTTGGGGTTTCACAGTCTCCCACCTATCCTACACAAACCGTACCGAACACCAATACCAAGTTGTAGTGAAGGTCCCGGGGTCTTTTCGTCCTGCCGCGCGTAACGAGCATCTTTACTCGTAGTGCAATTTCGCCGAGTCTATGGTTGAGACAGTTGGGAAGTCGTTACGCCATTCGTGCAGGTCGGAACTTACCCGACAAGGAATTTCGCTACCTTAGGATGGTTATAGTTACCACCGCCGTTTACTGGGGCTTAAATTCTCCGCTTCACCTTGCGGTTAACGGGTCCTCTTAACCTTCCAGCACCGGGCAGGCGTCAGTCCGTATACATCGTCTTGCGACTTCGCACGGACCTGTGTTTTTAGTAAACAGTCGCTACCCACTGGTTTCTGCGGCCGAATCCCGCTCCCACCGCAAGGGTGTTCACGGTATTCCGGCCCCCCTTCTCCCGAAGTTACGGGGGCATTTTGCCGAGTTCCTTAACCATAGTTATCTCGTACGCCTTGGTATGCTCTACCTGACCACCTGTGTCGGTTTGGGGTACGGGCCGTGTGTGTGCTCGCTAGAGGCTTTTCTTGGCAGCAGAGGATCACCGAATTCGCCTCAATCGGCTATGCATCACCTCTCAGGATTAATGAGCGACGGATTTGCCTATCGCTCTCCCTACGGGCTTGCCCCAGTATTACCACTGACTGGTACGGCTACCTTCCTGCGTCACCCCATTGCTTGACTACTACCAGCGAAGGTCCCACGCAGCCCCGAAACTCCATGCCCCCGAAGGGGAATGGTCGATCCGGTTTTGGGTGGTTAGTACCGCTGATTCGTCAGGGACGCCCACACACGGGTACGGGAATATCAACCCGTTGTCCATCGACTACGCCTGTCGGCCTCGCCTTAGGTCCCGACTCACCCTGGGCGGACTGGCCTGGCCCAGGAACCCTTGGTCTTACGGCGGGCAAGGTTCTCACTTGCCTTATCGCTACTCATGCCTGCATTCTCACTCCCCCAAACTCCACCACACGGTTACCCGGTAGCTTCGCTGCATGGGGGACGCTCCCCTACCCAACCTTACGGTTGCCGCGGCTTCGGCGGTGTGCTTGAGCCCCGCTACATTATCGGCGCACAATCACTTGACCAGTGAGCTATTACGCACTCTTTCAAGGGTGGCTGCTTCTAAGCCAACCTCCTGGTTGTCTTTGCGACTGCACATCCTTTTCCACTTAGCACACGCTTAGGGGCCTTAGCCGGCGATCTGGGCTGTTTCCCTCTCGACGTACGGAGCTTATCCCCCGCCGTCTCACTGCCACGCTATACACCACGGCATTCGGAGTTTGGCTGACGTCAGTAACCTAGTAGGGCCCATCGGCCATCCAGTAGCTCTACCTCCGTGGTGAAACACGTAACGCTGCACCTAAATGCATTTCGGGGAGAACCAGCTATCACGGAGTTTGATTGGCCTTTCACCCCTACCCACAGCTCATCCCCTCAGTCTTCAACCTAAGTGGGTTCGGGCCTCCACGCGGTCTTACCCGCGCTTCACCCTGGCCATGGGTAGATCACTCCGCTTCGGGTCCAGAACACGCCACTACACCCCAAAGGGGATGCGCCCTATTCAGACTCGCTTTCGCTGCGGCTACCCCGCACGGGTTAACCTCGCGACGTGTCCCTGACTCGCAGGCTCATTCTTCAAAAGGCACGCCATCACCCCACGAGGAGGCTCTGACGGATTGTAGGCACACGGTTTCAGGTACTCTTTCACTCCCCTCCCGGGGTACTTTTCACCATTCCCTCACGGTACTAATCCGCTATCGGTCATCGAGAAGTATTTAGGCTTACCGGGTGGTCCCGGCAGATTCACAGCAGATTCCACGGGCCCGCTGCTACTCGGGTGTTGATACAAGGTAGGTACCGGGTTTTCGCGTACCGGGCTTTCACCGTCTACGGCGGGCCGTCCCAGGCCACTTCCGCTAACCACGACACTTTCTGACTACCCCTCAGCCAGGTAGAGCTGAGACATATCAATCCCACAACCCCGCACACACAACCCCTACCCGGTTATCCATGCATGCGGTTTAGCCTGTTCCGCGTTCGCTCGCCACTACTAACGGAATCACAATTGTTTTCTTCTCCTACGGGTACTGAGATGTTTCACTTCCCCGCGTTACCTCCCGCACCCTATATATTCAGATGCGGGTAACACGACATCACTCGTGCTGGGTTTCCCCATTCGGAAATCCTCGGATCAATGCTCGGTTGACAGCTCCCCGAGGCATATCGCAGCCTCCCACGTCCTTCATCGGCTCTCGATGCCAAGGCATCCACCATGCGCCCTTAAACACTTACTTACACACAAAAACCAAAGAAGAAATTACACATTTCAACGAACACGCGACCGTTGCCGGCAACGCATTCGTTTAGATGCTCGCAACCACTATCCAATTCTCAAACACCACACCCCACCACCAAGATGGAGGGACACCACACGGACTGGCCGAGTGTTGTCTCAGGGCCCAATAGTGTGTCTGGCAATCATTTGCTGTTGCGCACCCGGCTCTCGCCCACTACAGGCGGGAACCCCTCACGGCTCGCACCCCACCAATTGGGGTGCTTTCGTGGTGCTCCTTAGAAAGGAGGTGATCCAGCCGCACCTTCCGGTACGGCTACCTTGTTACGACTTCGTCCCAATCGCCGATCCCACCTTCGACAGCTCCCTCCCAAGGGTTAGGCCACTGGCTTCGGGTGTTACCGACTTTCATGACGTGACGGGCGGTGTGTACAAGGCCCGGGAACGTATTCACCGCAGCGTTGCTGATCTGCGATTACTAGCGACTCCGACTTCACGGGGTCGAGTTGCAGACCCCGATCCGAACTGAGACCGGCTTTAAAAGGATTCGCTTAACCTTGCGGCATCGCAGCCCTTTGTACCGGCCATTGTAGCATGTGTGAAGCCCTGGACATAAGGGGCATGATGACTTGACGTCATCCCCACCTTCCTCCGAGTTGACCCCGGCAGTCTCTCACGAGTCCCCGGCATTACCCGCTGGCAACATGAGACAAGGGTTGCGCTCGTTGCGGGACTTAACCCAACATCTCACGACACGAGCTGACGACAGCCATGCACCACCTGCACACAGGCCACAAGGGAACGCCTATCTCTAGACGCGTCCTGTGCATGTCAAACCCAGGTAAGGTTCTTCGCGTTGCATCGAATTAATCCACATGCTCCGCCGCTTGTGCGGGCCCCCGTCAATTCCTTTGAGTTTTAGCCTTGCGGCCGTACTCCCCAGGCGGGGTACTTAATGCGTTAGCTACGGCACGGATCCCAAGGAAGGAAACCCACACCTAGTACCCACCGTTTACGGCGTGGACTACCAGGGTATCTAATCCTGTTCGCTCCCCACGCTTTCGCTCCTCAGCGTCAGTTACTGCCCAGAGACCCGCCTTCGCCACCGGTGTTCCTCCTGATATCTGCGCATTCCACCGCTACACCAGGAATTCCAGTCTCCCCTGCAGTACTCTAGTCTGCCCGTATCGCCCGCACGCTCACAGTTAAGCCGTGAGATTTCACGAACAACGCGACAAACCACCTACGAGCTCTTTACGCCCAGTAATTCCGGACAACGCTCGCACCCTACGTATTACCGCGGCTGCTGGCACGTAGTTGGCCGGTGCTTCTTCTCCACCTACCGTCAATCCGAGAAACCCGGACCTTCGTCGATGGTGAAAGAGGTTTACAACCCGAAGGCCGTCATCCCCCACGCGGCGTCGCTGCATCAGGCTTGCGCCCATTGTGCAATATTCCCCACTGCTGCCTCCCGTAGGAGTCTGGGCCGTATCTCAGTCCCAGTGTGGCCGGACACCCTCTCAGGCCGGCTACCCGTCGTCGCCTTGGTAGGCCATCACCCCACCAACAAGCTGATAGGCCGCGGGCCCATCCCACACCGCAAAAGCTTTCCACCACAAGGCATGCGCCAAGTGGTCCTATTCGGTATTAGACCCAGTTTCCCAGGCTTATCCCGAAGTGCAGGGCAGATTGCCCACGTGTTACTCACCCGTTCGCCACTCGAGTACCCCCGAAGGGGCCTTTCCGTTCGACTTGCATGTGTTAAGCACGCCGCCAGCGTTCGTCCTGAGCCAGGATCAAACTCTCCAAACAAAATCTCCTCGCAAAACGAGGTGAATTTCAAATCAGAGAAAATCTGACCTAACAAAAAGACACCAAATAACTGGCATCAAAGATTGCCATACCCACACACGGGGAGTGCGAGGTATGGCCAAAAAAACAACAACAAAATAAAAAGACCAAACACACTATTGAGTTCTCAAACAACACTTGTTTCGCCCGTTTTGGGGCAACCCTGCCAGCTTAATACAAGTCCGGCAGTGGAGTCAACTCCCAGTTTTGGTCTTCGAGAGACCGTTTCGGGAGCAGCCGTGCCAGGCTAGTACCAATCCAGCGAGGGAGTCAAGCGCCCGGGGTGTCGACCGCCTGGTGTGGCGACCGGCCCTGCGGGACACTGACTTTGGCTACTCTACCCGCTCGATCTCCGCTCCCAAAATCGCCAGGTTCTCGACGAACAACGGGTAGCCGCGATCGATGTGGAAGACGTCGTGTACCTCGGTGTCACCGTCGGCCACCAGCCCCGCCAGCACCAGGCCGGCACCGGCCCGAATGTCCGAACACCACACCGGGGCGCTCGACAATTGCGGCAGGCCCCGCACGACGGCATGGTGGCCGTCGGTGCGCGCGTCGGCGCCCAACCGGATCATCTCTTCGACGAAACGGAAGCGCGCCTCGAAGACGTTTTCCGTGATCATCGAGGTGCCGTCGGCGATCGACGCCAGGGCGATGGCCATCGGTTGCAAATCCGTGGGAAACCCGGGGAACGGCAGGGTCGCCACGTTGACGGCCTTGGGTCGCTCGTACTGGGTGATCCGAAAGCTGTTGTCCGTTTGGGTGACGGTCGCGCCGGCGTCGTGCAGTTTGTGCAGCACCACCTGGAGGTGGGCCGGGTCGACGCCCGTCACCGAGATGTCGCCTCGGGTCATCGCTGCGGCGATGCCCCAGGTGGCGGCGACGATGCGGTCCCCGATCACCCGGTGTTCGGTCGGGTACAGCCGCGGGACACCGGTGATGGTCATGGTCGGCGAACCGGCACCTTCGACCTGCGCGCCCATCTGGTTCAGCATGGTGCACAGGTCCACGACGTCGGGTTCGCGCGCCGCATTGTGGATCGTGGTGACACCCTCGGCCAGGACCGCGGCCATCAGGATGTTCTCGGTGGCTCCCACCGATGGAAATTCCAGCTGGATCTCCGCACCGCGCAACGTATCGGCGTGGGCGACCACGCAGCCGTGCTCGATGTTGCACTGCGCGCCCAGCTGCCGCAGCCCCGCCTGATGCATGTCCAGCGGGCGGGAACCGATCGCGTCGCCACCCGGGAGCGCGACCCTGGCGCGCTTGCAGCGGCCGACCAGCGGTCCCAGCACGCAGACCGACGCCCGGAACTGCCGCACCGCCGCGAAGTCCGCGTCGTACTTGGGCTCATCGGGAGAGGTGATGCGGGCGACATCGCCGTCGAGTTCGACGGTGGCGCCCAGGCCGCGCAACACCTCCGCCATCAACGGCACATCAAGGATGTCGGGGCAATTGGTGATGGTGCTGGTGCCTTCGGCCAGCAGCGTGGCGGCCATCAGCTTGAGCACGCTGTTCTTTGCGCCCCCTACTGCGACTTCGCCGGACAACCGGTTTCCGCCGGTCACCACGAATCGCTCAGCCACCCGCGTCAGTCTAGTGAAGCGGTATGGGCTTGTCAGTCAGGCCGCTTGACGACGATGCGCTCCGCGGGGCGGAGTGAAGCGGGAGCGGAGTGAGGAGGGGGCACCCCCAGCCCCGAAGCGGCGAGGGGGCGAGTCAAGCAGTCAGCCGAGGCACGGCCCTTTCCCGAGCCGCAGTACCGTCGTGCTCATGGCGATACACCTGACCCGCATCTACACGCGAACCGGTGACGACGGCACGACGGGGTTGAGTGACTTCTCGCGAGTCTCCAAAAACGACCCACGCCTGGTTGCCTACGCGGATTGCGACGAGGCCAACTCGGCGATCGGCGTCGCAATCGCCCTAGGTCAACCGGACGAGGAAATCGCCGGAGTGCTGCGACAGATCCAGAACGACCTGTTCGACGCCGGCGCGGACCTATCGACCCCGGTGGTGGAGAACCCCGAGTACCCGCCACTGCGGGTCACCCAGCCCTATGTCGACCGGCTCGAGGGCTGGTGTGACAAATATAACGAGAACCTGCCGGCGCTGAATTCCTTTGTGCTGCCTGGCGGTTCGGCCCTGTCGGCGCTGTTGCACGTGGCCCGCACCGTCGTCCGCCGCGCGGAACGCTCGGCGTGGGCGGCGGTGGAGGCCGCGCCGCAGCAGATCAACGTCCTTCCGGCGAAGTACTTGAACCGCCTTTCGGATCTGCTCTTCATCCTGGCGCGGGCGGCGAATCCCGACGGCGACGTGCTCTGGAAGCCCGGCGGCGGCGCGCCGAACGCGAGTTAACCCGCGGCGCCGGGACTAGACGCTGCGACGACGAGCGCGGGGTGACGGGCGGGACTCCAGCCACGACAGGAAGGCGGTCAAAGCTCCCTTGTCGAGCGCGATCTCGTAACCGGTCCGGCGATCCTGCGTCGTATCACGCAACTCCAGCACGACGATCTCGTCGGTCATGATGTCGAACTCGTCGCCGCGCGGTGCTCGGCGGGCGACGATCTCGACTCCCCTGCGGCTGAGTCGGCGGTCCGGCCACAAACGCAAGCTGGAGAGCCGGTAGAAGGCGGCCTCACCGCCGCGGTAACGGATCACGCCGTGGCGCCAGCCGTGACCTCCGACCGCGGGAATGTCGCGCATGATTCCCGCGGTGCCGCCCTGCCGCAGCTTCCACAACCGGTAACTGAGCGCGACCACCGCGCCCGCCAGGACGACGACGAGCACGACCATTCCGATCATGGGCGCGCTCATCGGCGGTTAGTCGATCGCGCCGACGGCGCGCAATCTGCCGCGCCCCCGCGCCGCGATGCGGGGGTCGTCGGACTCCGAGTCCTCCCTGGCGGCGCTTTCGTCGATCTCGGACTCGAACGCGGCGGACTCGGCCAGGACGGTCACCGTCTCTTCGGTGACCGACAGGAAGCCGCCTTCGATGGCGACCCGCAAATCGTCTTCGCCTTCGCGTTCGACGCGCACCATGGCGTCGTCGACCAACTGGGCCACGACCGGAATGTGCCGGGGCAGGATGCCGATCTCGCCGACGGTGGTGCGGGTGAACAAAAACGTTGCCTCACCCGACCAGATCTTCCGGTCGACGGCGACTATCTCGACGTTCAATTCGGCCATGCCACAGAGCCTTTCAGAGCCTTTTCGCTCACGCCTCAGGAATCCAGTTTGGCGCCGAAGCTTTCGGCTTTCTTGGCCAGGTCGTCGAGGCCACCGATCAAGAAGAACGCCTGCTCCGGGATGTGGTCGAAGTCGCCCTTGGTCAGGCGGTCGAACGCCTCGATGGTCTCCTTCAACGGCACCGTCGAACCCGGCTGGCCGGTGAACTGTTCGGCCGCCATCATGTTCTGCGAGAGGAACCGCTCGATGCGTCGTGCGCGTTGGACCAGCTGCTTGTCCTCTTCGGACAACTCGTCGATACCGAGGATCGCGATGATGTCTTGGAGGTCCTTGTAGCGCTGCAGGATCCGGATGACTTCCTGCGCCACCCGGTAGTGCTCGTCACCGACCACGCTCGGGTCGAGGATGGTCGAGCTCGAGGCCAGCGGGTCCACCGCGGGGAAGATGCCCTTGGAGAACACCGATCGCGACAGCTCGGTGGTGGCGTCCAGGTGTGCGAACGTGGTCGCCGGCGCCGGGTCGGTGTAGTCGTCGGCGGGCACGTAGACCGCCTGCATCGAGGTGATCGAGCGGCCCCGCGTCGAGGTGATGCGCTCCTGCAGCTCACCCATCTCGTCGGCCAGCGTGGGCTGGTATCCCACCGCGGAGGGCATCCGGCCGAGCAGCGTGGACACCTCGGACCCGGCCTGGGTGAATCGGAAGATGTTGTCGATGAACAGCAGCACGTCCTGGCCGGCTTCGTCGCGGAACCACTCTGCCATCGTCAGCGCCGACAGGGCCACCCGCATACGGGTGCCGGGCGGCTCGTCCATCTGACCGAACACCAGCGCGGTGTCCTTGAGCACGTCGGCCTCTTTGAGCTCTACCCAGAGGTCGTTGCCCTCACGGGTGCGCTCCCCCACTCCAGCGAAAACCGAGGTACCGCCGAAGTTTCGGGCGATACGGTTGATCATCTCCTGGATCAGCACCGTCTTGCCCACGCCGGCACCACCGAACAGCGCGATCTTGCCACCACGCACATACGGGGTGAGCAGGTCGACGACCTTCAGCCCGGTTTCGAGCATCTCGGTGCGCGGCTCGAGCTCCTCGAAGGGCGGCGGCTTGCGGTGAATCGACCAGTGCTCGAAGTCCTCGCCGTATCCCGGCTTGTCCAGGCAGTCGCCCAGCGCGTTGAAGACGTGCCCCTTGACCTCTTGGCCAACCGGAACCGAGATCGGCTTGCCGCTGTCGGTCACCTCGACACCACGGACCAGGCCGTCGGTGGGCTGCAACGAAATGGTGCGAACCAGGTTGTCCCCGAGGTGCTGTGCGACCTCCAGGGTGAGGGTCTTCTTGAGCTCCTCGAACGTGATCTCGGCGTTGAGCGCGTTGAACAGTTCGGGCACCGATCCACGCGGGAACTCGACGTCGACCACCGGGCCGGTGATCCGTACGACACGGCCGCTGGTCTCGGAGTCGGTGGACTTTTCGGTCTTTTCTGTCGTTCCAGTAGTAGCAGCCATATTTTTCTCTTCCTCGTGTGCTACATAGCGTCGGCGAGTGCGTTTGCACCACCGACGATTTCGCTGATCTCTTGGGTGATCTGGGCCTGCCGCTCGCGGTTCGCCATCAGCGTGAGCTCTTTGATCAGGTCGTCCGCGTTGTCGGTGGCCGACTTCATCGCTCGTTGACGCGACGCGAGCTCCGATGCCGCCGATTCGAGTAGCGCGGCGTAGACGCGGGTGGTTACGTACCGCGGCAGAAGCGACTCGAAAAGCGTTGTCGCGTCTGGCTCGAACGAATACAGGGTGCGTACCTCCGGTTGGTCCTCGACGTACTCGACCACCATGGGCGCGATCCGGTGAGCCGCAGCCGCCTGCGACATCATCGACTTGAACTCCGAGTAGACGATGTGCAGTTCGTCGACACCCTGGTCTTCCTGCGAGTCGTCGTCTGCACCCTGCATGAAGGCATCGACCAGGGTCGAAGCGATCTCCGCGGCGTTCTCGTACTGAGGTTGCTCGGAGAAGCCCGTCCATGATTCGGTGATGTCCCAGTTGCGGAACTTGAAGTAGTTCAGCGCCTTCCGGCCCACCGTGTACACGACCGGCGTCTTACCTTCCTCCCGCAGCAGGGAGAACAGCTCCTCGGAGCGACGGAAGATGCTGGAGTTGTAGGCGCCGCACAGCCCACGGTCGGACGACACCACCAGGACGCCGGCGCGCTTGGGTTCGTCGCGCTCGACCAACAGGGGGTGGTCCAGGGCGGCTTCGGAAGACAGGGTCGTCAACATCGCCGTGATCTGAAACGCGTAGGGCCTGGCGGATTCCAGCCGGGCCTGTGCCTTTCCGATGCGCGATGTCGCGATCATCTCCTGGGCCTTGGTGATCTTCTTGATCGAGCCCGCCGAACGGATCCGGCCGCGTAATTCGCGAAGTGTGGCAGCCATTGGTTGCTACTTCTTCTCTTTCTTTGCCTTCTTCTCCGGCGCCGGCTTCTTCACCTTCACCGACTCCTTCTCGAGGTCTTCTTCGTCCAGGGGCTCGACGTGTTCGTCGGGCACCACCGATCCACCGCCCGTGGCCGCGAAGCCCTTCTTGAAGTTGTTGATGATCTCGGTCAGCTGGTTCTCGGCCTCTTCGGGAAGCTTGCCGCTGTCACGGATACCGGCCAGGAACTTCTCCTCCGACGCCCGCATGTGGTCCAGCAACTCGGTTTCGAAACGCCGGACGTCCTCGACGGGCACGGAGTCCAGGTGGCCTCCGGTGCCCAGGAAGATCGAAACCACCTGCTCCTCAACCGGCATGGGCTGATACTGCGGTTGCTTGAGCAGTTCGACGAGCCGCTCACCGCGCTCCAGCTGCGCCTTGGAGGTCGCGTCCAGGTCGGATGCAAACGCCGCGAACGATTCCAGTTCGCGGTATTGCGACAGGTCCAGACGCAGCGAGCCGGCCACCTCTTTCATGGCCTTGATCTGCGCCGCACCGCCCACGCGGGACACCGACACACCGACGTTGATGGCCGGCCGCACACCCTGGTTGAACAGGTCGGACTCCAGGAAGCACTGACCGTCGGTGATCGAGATGACGTTGGTCGGGATGTAGGCCGAGATGTCGTTGGCCTTGGTCTCGATGATCGGCAGGCCGGTCAGTGAGCCACCCCCGAGCTCGTCGGAGAGCTTCGCGCAGCGCTCCAACAGGCGCGAGTGCAGGTAGAACACGTCACCGGGGTAGGCCTCGCGGCCCGGCGGCCGACGCAGCAGCAGCGAGATCGCCCGGTATGCCTCGGCCTGCTTGCTCAGGTCGTCGAAGACGATCAGCACGTGCTTACCGTCGTACATCCAGTGCTGGGCGATCGCCGAACCCGTGTACGGCGCAAGCCATTTGAATCCGGCCGAGTCGGACGCCGGGGCCGCGACGATGGTGGTGTAGTCCATCGCGCCACCCTCTTCGAGCGCTCGCCGGACCGACGCGATCGTGGTGCCCTTCTGACCGATGGCCACGTACACGCAGCGGACCTGCTTGCGCTCGTCGCCGCTCTCCCAGTTCCCCCGCTGGTTGAGGATGGTGTCGACGCACACCGCGGTCTTGCCGGTCTTGCGGTCGCCGATGATCAGCTGCCGCTGGCCGCGGCCGATCGGCGTCATCGCGTCGATGGCCTTGATGCCGGTCTGCAGCGGCTCGCTGACGCTCTGCCGCTGCACCACCGACGGCGCCTGGATCTCCAGCGCGCGGCGGATATCGGTGTCGATGTCGCCCCGACCGTCGATGGGCTGGCCGAGCGGATTGACAACCCGGCCCAGGAATGCGTCGCCGACGGGGACGGACAAGACCTCCCCGGTGCGCTTGACCTGTTGACCCTGTTCGATTTTCTCGAAGTCACCCAGGATCACCGCGCCGATGCTGTGCTCGTCGAGGTTCAGGGCGACGCCGAGAACTCCGCCCGGAAACTCGAGCAGCTCCTGCGTCATGACGGAGGGCAAGCCTTCGACGTGCGCGATGCCGTCACCGGCATCGACGACCGTACCGACCTCTTCGCGTGAGGTGTCGGAGGTGAAAGAGCCTACATACTCCTCGATGGCGCTTTGGATGTCATCAGCGGAGATTGTCAACTCGGCCATGGCGTTTCGTCTTCCTACTTGATCGCGGTTCGCGTGTGCTTGTGATGATGGTTGGTGTCAGTCGGGCAAATGCGCCTGGGCCGCGGCAAGGCGAGAAGCGAGTGTCCCGTCAATCACTTCGTCGGCCACGGAGATGAGCAGCCCGCCCAGCTGTTCGTCGGAGACCTGCAGCTGCACCGTCACCGGGTGGCCGTAGATACGGCCGAGTACGTCGGTGAGGCGAGACCGCTGGGCATCGCTGAGGTCGGCCGCAGCACTGACTTGTGCGACGATCTCGCCGCGACGTGCCACGGCGACCTCCGCCAAGAACTGGACGGCCTCCTCGGCCGACTCACCTCTGAGCAGTTGGACGGTCTGGGTCAGCAGCGCGACCGCGATCGGATCGACTCTGTCGTTCGCGCTGTCAAGCACCTTGCGCAGCAGGCTGATCCGGCCTTCTACCGGTACGCCGTAGTCGCCCAACAAGATGGCGAGCCGTGGCTGGGCCTGAAGGATGCGGGAGAACCGGAACAACTGGTCCTCCACGTCGTCGATCTTGTTCTCACGTTCGGCGACTTCGAGCAGCGCCTGGCGCGAGATGTGCTCGATGGCGGCGGCCAGATCGGAGTTGGCCGACCAACGCTCCGAGACGGCTAGCCGCAAGACTTCGAGCGTGACGTCGGCGACCTTGCCGGAGACCAGACGCTCGATCAACTGGATCCGGGGCGCCGCATCGTCGGCGGGCACGGTCAGATACCGGGTGACGACGATCTCGCGGTCCAGCATTTCGGCCACCGAAACGAGCTCGGCTGACAGATTGGAAAGAGCTTTATTGTCAAGGTCTTTCGCTATGTCACTGAACCGCTCCAACAGCCCGGCCACCGCCGCGCGACTGGCGGAGCGCATCTTCGCCAGAAGCGGATATTGGACCTCCGCGGGCGCGGGGGCCATCGCTTCGAGGTCGTCCAGGAACCGGTCGACGGTAGCCGATTGCTGCGCCGGATCGGCGACGAAGTTGCGCACCAATTCGCCCGCCTGCCGCACCGCTTCGTGGCCGAGCTCCAGGCGGAGCTGGCGGCTCAGCTGCGTGCGCAGCAGGTCGACCTGCCGGCCGCCCTGTGCGGTGATGCGTTCGGCCTCGGACTGAGACTGGGCCCGGAACTGTTCGGCGATCCGGCCCGCGTCCGTCTGGGCCTCGTCGACGAGCCGTTCCGCCTCGGTCTTGGCGGATTCCACGGCTTGGCTGTGGGCGGTGGTGGACTCGCTCAGCCGATCGGCCGCCGCCGCAGCGTCTTTCAGCTGCTGGCGCACGGCGTCTTGGCGAGCGGCCATCAGACGACGCACCGGCGGCACGACGTAGCGCACGACCAAGAAAACGATGGCCGCGAAACCGATCAACTGCCCGATGAAAGTCGACATACGCGATTACCGTCCAGACTTCCCGGTGGCGGCGGTGGCCGGGGCCACGTCGACACCGAGGATCCGGCTGGCCAGCGTCGCCGACATGGCCGCCACGTTGGCGCGCAGATCCAGCTCCACGGCGTCTCTCTCCCGCTTCAGTTGCTCGGAGGCCATTTGCAACGTCGACATCACCTGTTGCTCGGCACGGGCGCGCGCGTCTTCGATCAGCTTACGGCCCTCGGCGCGGGCATTGTCGCGCAACGACGACGCCTGAACCCGCGCTTCCGTCAGGGCTTCTTCGTAGTCGGCCTTCGCGGCGTCGAACTGTTCGCCTGCCTTCTTGTTGTCGGCGACCGTCTTGGCGACCATGGCGTCACGCTCACGCAGCACCCGCATGACGGGCGGCACGACGAACGTGCCGATGACGGCCAGCACGATCAGGAAGATCGCCAGCACGAAGAAGAAAGTGCCGTTCGGAACGAGGAAGTTGTTGCCTCCCTCGGCTACCACCTGGCTGGATGCCAGAACGCTCAGGCTCGCGTCACCCATCACAGCGCGTTAGGTGCCGACGGGGGTGGCGAAGACGAACAGCGCCATGAACGCCAGGTTGATGAAGTAGGCCGCCTCGACCAGACCGACGGTGATGAAGAACGGCGTGAACAGCCGGCCTTGCGCCTCGGGCTGGCGGGCGATGCCGGAGACCAGCGCGTTACCTGCGATACCGTCACCGATACCGGCGCCGATCGCGCCGCCGCCCATGATGAGTCCACCGCCGATGAGTGCAGCGGCAGCGACTTGGGGGTCCAGAGCCATTCTTATCCTCCTTGATAGCTGGTAGCGGTCTACCAGGCCTCTGTAATGATGCGTGGGACAAAACAATTCATGGCGGTCTCAGTCATGATGTTCCTCGATCTCCATGGCTTGGCTGAAGTAGAGGATGGTCAAGATCGAGAAGATGAACGCCTGGATCGCCCCGACGAACAGGTCGAAGGCCTTCCAGATGGCGTTGGGTGCCCACATGATGTACGGCGGGAAGAGCGCGATCAGCGCGACCAGGATGCCGCCGGCGAAGATGTTGCCGAAAAGTCGGAGCGACAACGAGATCGGCTTGGCGAGTTCTTCGACGAGGTTGATCGGCGCCAGGAACGCCACGTGACCTTTGAGCACGGCGAGCGGGTGGCCGACGATGCCGCGGCGCCAAATGCCGGCCACGTGGTAGCAGACGAACACGAAGAGGGCCAGCGCCAGGACGTAGTTGATGTCGGCGGCCGCCGACTTCAGTAGCTCGGTGGTGTGCCCGGACTTGTCGGTGTATTGCAGCGGAAGCACCGACAGCCAGTTGGAGATCAGGATGAACACGAAAATGGTAACGGCCAACGGCAACACGAACGGCGCAATCCGCATGCCGACCGCGCTCTCGATCTGATCGCGCATCTGGACGGTGATGGCCTCCCAGAACAACTGAACGCCGCTGGGGACGCCGGTCGACGTGATTTTCGCCCGCAGGAAGAAAGCCAGTGCGAGCACGATCACCGCGGCGATCCCGGTCGACAGGATGGTGTCGGTGTTCACCGTCAGCCCCAGCCATTTGGCCTGGTGGTGTTCTCCAACCTCGATCGCGGCGGCCAGGAACGTCGTCTCAGTCATCGCTGCTGCTTCTTCCTTCCATTCCATCCGACCCCGCGACCACGCCGCCGCCGGCGCGCAGCTTCTTCCACACCGGAAGCGCCGTCGACGCCACCAACAAGACCTGGAAGAGCGCCAATCCGAACACGACACCCAGGCCGGCGGGACGGAAGATGTAGGCGACGATCAGCCCGATGACGGTGATGATGGCCAGCCGGGTGGCCGAGTTCAGGGCCATCGTGCTTTTCAGTGGATGGTCTTTCGCGGTGATCGACGCGACCGAACGACGCACCAAAAGGGCGTTGAGCAAACCCAGTAGCAACCCGACGCCGAAGAACACCCCGACCATCGGATGACCGGTCAAGCCGGCGATGACGATTGCCACCGCGGTAATCGCGATGCTGAGGACGAACAGGCGGACCGGGCGGAACGCAACAGAGGGAAACACCAACGGCGCGTCCTGCGCTGGTGTCGTCACTGCAGCACCTCAATCCCAAGTTGGTGGAGCGGGAGTCCCCCGACCGACTGATCGGTGGCCCGCCGAGCGTATCGCACGTCACAGTGGAATCGCCCAAGGGGTATCTTCCGACGCGAGTCCTCCGCCGACCCATTCGGATCTGCGTCCGATGGACCGGCAATTTGTGCGGCTTTTTGGGGCTCTACCTGCACCGTACCACATGGCGAAGCACCACTACTACTTGCTGTCGTAGTCCTCGTCCACGTAGTCGTCGCGCCGGCGCATGAGCGGGATCGCCGTCGCGATCCCGGCGACCACGATGGCCCCCAGCATCACCGCCGCGGTGTGACGAGGGTTGAAGAAGATCGTGCTGGCCGCACCGAACGCGACAATGCCCACCCAGAGATAGATCAGCAACACCACCCGGCGGTGGGAATGACCGATCTGCAGCAACCGGTGGTGCAGATGCATCTTGTCGGGACTGAAGGCGCTGCGGCCCGCGCGGGTGCGGCGCACGATCGCCAGCAGCAAATCGAGCATCGGCACGAACATGACCGCCACCACCAGCAGGAACGGCGACAGCAGGGCGAACACGTCCCGCGCACCGTAGGCGTTTTGCGAGACCGGCCCCGCGGCGGTGGTAGAGGCGGCGGCGAGCATGAGGCCGATCAGCATCGAGCCGGAATCGCCCATGAAGATCTTGGCGCGGTGGAAGTTGTGCGGCAGGAAGCCCAGACACGCCCCCGCGAGCACCACGGAGATCACGGCGGGCGGATAGAAGAGGACATCGCCGCCGTGATCGCGCAGCAGCCCGACCGAGAACATGCAGATCGCCAGCGCGGTGATCAACCCGAGCCCGGCCGCCAGTCCGTCGAGCCCGTCGACGAAGTTCATCGCGTTGACGATGGACACCGTCAGCGCCAGCGTGAGCAGGATCGACGAGGCCTGGTCCAGCACGATGGTGCCGACACCGCCGATCGGGATGTAGA
Source organism: Mycobacterium paraseoulense (assembly GCF_010731655.1). Lineage (NCBI taxonomy): Bacteria > Bacillati > Actinomycetota > Actinomycetes > Mycobacteriales > Mycobacteriaceae > Mycobacterium > Mycobacterium paraseoulense. The sequence continues at coordinate 2,568,483 of NZ_AP022619.1, forward strand.
GGACGCTCCACGCCACGCCCATGGTGACCAGCACGCTGGCCGCGGTGATCTGGCCCGCGAACTTCGTCAGGGCGTCGAGCCCCCAACGATCGTCGATGAGGCCGATGCCCATGATGACCGCGCCGGCCACCAGCACCGCCGGCATGCCCGTCGAGTAGACGAATCCCCGGGTGAGCGCGGGCAGTTGGGAGGCCAGGAATACCGCCGAGACGACGCCGAGGAACATCGCCAACCCGCCCATGCGCGGCGTCGGGGTCACGTGTACGTCGCGTTCCCGCGGATAGGCGACCGCGCCCAGTCGGGTGGCGAGCACCCGCACGGGACCGGTCGCAAAGTAGGTGATGATCGCCGCGGTCAGTCCCACGAGCGCAAGCTCGCGCAGCGGGACACCGGCGCCACGGTCAGACAGCGCGAGCAAACCGCTGGCAAGGTTGGCTAGTCCGCCGGCCGGGTCGCTGGACACGTCGAGACCGTACTGCACCAACCTGGCAACGGGGGAACCGCTCCGGTTAGGCCTGGGCGGTTAGGCTTTCGGGGTCCACGCCGAGCACTTCGGCGATCCGTTCGGCACTCACCGGGCCGGGCCGCAGGATGCGGGGGGCCGGGCCGGTCAGGTCGACGATCGTGGAGGCGGCCTGCTGCTCGGCCGTCCCCGCGTCGAGATAGACGTCGACGAGATCACCGAGTTGATTTCGGGCCTCGTTGGCATCCACCGCGGGCGGACGGCCGGAGACGTTCGCGCTGGACACCGCCATGGGCCCCACTTCACGCAACAGCTCGATCGCGACCGGGTGCAGCGGCATCCGCAGCATCACGGTGCCGCGAGCGTCGCCGAGGTCCCATTGCAGCGACGGTGCCTGCGTCACCACCAGGCTCAGCGCGCCCGGCCAGAAGGCGCGGATCAGGTCGCGGGCCCCGCCCGGCATCGTGTAGACCAGGCCCTCGATGGTGTGCCAGGAGCCGACCAGCACGCCGACCGGCATGTCCCGGCCCCGCCCCTTCGCCGACAGCAGCGCGGCCACCGCGGCGCTGTTGAAGGCGTCGGCGCCGATGCCGTAGACGGTGTCGGTCGGCATGACGACCAGTCGGCCGCCCTTGAGGGCCCCGGCCGCAGAGGCGATTCCACGCGACCGCTGGCCGGGATCGGCGCAGTCGAAGACTTCAGCCATCCGCGCCGCTCCTGCGCGCGGTGACGAATCTCGGCCGGCCGGCGAGGTCGCGGCGGCCCTGGACGTCTTCGAAAAGCCCGTTCTTGCAGACCAATTCGACGGTTTCACGCGAGGTGGTGTCGTCGTGTTCGACAGCGAAGATGCCGCCCGGGCGAAGCCAGCGTCCGGCCAGCCGGACGATGGGGGCGATCACCGCCATCCCGTCCGGCCCGCCGAACACGGCGTGGTGTGGATCGTGTTGAACGACTTCGGGTTCCACAACGGCAGCATCGGGCACATAGGGCGGGTTGGCCACCACCACGTCGACAGCCCCGTCCAGCTCGGGCAGCAGCGTGGCCTCGGTGACGTCGGCGTGGACGAACTCGACGCCGGTGCCCGCAGCGTTGCGGCGCGCATACCCCAGGGCCACATCGGAGTCATCGATGCCGATGATTCGCGCGGCCGGGTGCTTGTGGGCCAGCGCCACCGCCAATGCGCCCGAACCGGTGCACAGGTCGACGACGACGGGCCGGGCAGGGAGGCGCTGTTCGGTGACCCACGCAAAAAGGGCTTCGGTCTCCGGGCGCGGTATGAAGACGCCGGGGCCGACGTGCAGCGTCAGCGGTCCGAAGGCCGCCGTGCCGGTGAGGTGCTGCAGCGGCACCCGTCGGGACCGCGCGGCCACGACGTCGCCGTAACGACCCGGGAAGTCGGCGCCGATCGACCGCAGCAAGCCCAGCCGACCCCGCTCGGTGCCGGCCACATGCGCGGCCAACTCCTCGGCATCCCAACGCGCGGAGTCGATCCCCGCTTCGGCGAGCGTCGCCGCAGCGGAGTCGATCGCGCGCCTCAAGGCACTCATGCCTGTTGCAGCCGTGCCTGTTTGTCGGCGGCGCCCAACGCGTCGAACATCGAGTCGAGGTCGCCGTCGAGTACCTGATCGAGATTGTGTGCCTTGAAACCGATCCGGTGATCGGTGATCCGGTTCTCCGGGAAGTTGTAGGTGCGGATCCGCTCGCTGCGGTCCACGGTCCGGATCTGGCTGGCGCGGTCGGCCGACGCGTCGGCCAGTGCCTGTTCTTCGGCCAGCGCTTGCAGGCGCGCGGCCAGCACCTGTAACGCGCGCGCCTTGTTCTGCAGCTGCGAGCGTTCGTTCTGGCAGGTGACCACGATGCCGGTGGGCAGATGCGTGATCCGCACCGCGGAGTCGGTGGTGTTGACCCCCTGCCCGCCCTTGCCGGACGAGCGGTACACGTCGATGCGCAGGTCCGACTCGTCGATCTGCACCTCGCCCACTTCCTCGGGCTCGGGGTAGACCAGGACGCCGGCCGCCGAAGTGTGCACGCGGCCTTGGGACTCCGTCACCGGCACGCGCTGCACCCGGTGCACGCCGCCCTCGAACTTCATCCGGGACCACACCCCGTCGGGCGAGTCGCCCTTGCTGGCGATGGACAGCGTCGCGTCCTTATAGCCGCCGAGGTCCGACGTGGTTTCGTCGAGGACGGTCACCGTCCAGCCGTGCCGCTCGGCATAGCGGATGTACATCCTGGCCAGGTCGGCCGCGAACAACGCCGATTCCTCGCCGCCCTCACCCGATTTGACTTCCAGGACGATGTCGTCGGGGTCGTGCGGGTCGCGTGGGGCGAGCATGTCGGTCAGTTGGGTGTCCAATTCGGCGACCCTTGCCTGAAGTTCGGTGACCTCTTCGGCGAACGACTCGTCGTCGGCGGCCAGCTCACGCGCGGTCTCCAAGTCGCCCCGCGCCGACTCCAACTTGCGGTAGGTGGCGACGATCGGGGCCAGCCGGGCGAACCGCCGGCCGGCCTTGCGCGCCTCGGCGGGATTGGTGTGCAAGTCGGGGTCCGCCAGCCGTCGCTCGAGCTCGGCGTGTTCGGCCAGCAGCACATCAATCGTCTGGACCGGCTGCGTCACGTGTTCACCTCCTGTCCCGTTCAGCCCCGCGCTCTCGTTGCCGCAAACGCAAACCGACGCCCGGCCTGTGCTTACTCGCACAGTTCGGGCGTCGGCAACGCAGCTATTTGTCGGTGTTGTCCGTCGCGGCACCTTTGCGCTTGCCGTAACGCTTCTCGAAGCGGGCCACCCGGCCGCCGCTGTCGAGAATCTTCTGCTTGCCGGTGTAGAACGGGTGGCACTGCGAGCACACCTCGACGACGATGTTGCCGCCCGGCTTGGTGCTGCGGGTCTGGAAGGTGTTCCCACACCCGCAATGCACGGTGGTCTCCCCGTAGGCGGGGTGAATGTCAGTTTTCATGCTGTCCTCTTCGATCTTGTCGAGCACCGATTATGCCAGGTCAACCATTGCTCTCCCAAAACAATGGGGTGCTCCTCGGCATTCCCGGCGCACGTGGTTTAAGTGTCGCGATGATGCCCCGCGCCGAGGAACTGGGTTCGGTCAGTCGTTGTCCATGGACCCCGGTGTGGTCTTGGAGACCTGCACCAGGAACTCGTAGTTGGTCTTCGTCTTGCGCAACTGCGACATCAGCAGGTCGATGGCCTGGTGGGAATCCAGACCCGACAGCACCCGGCGCAGCTTGTGCACGATGCCGAACTCGTCCGGCGACAGCAACAGCTCGTCCTTGCGGGTGCCGGAGGGGTTCACGTCGACCGCCGGGAAGACCCGCCGCTCGGAGATCTTGCGATCCAGCTTCAGCTCGGCGTTACCAGTGCCCTTGAACTCCTCGAAGATGACGGTGTCACCGGTGGATCCGGTCTCGACCATCGCGGTGGCGATGATCGTCAGCGACCCGCCTTCCTCGATGTTTCGGGCGGCACCCAGGAACCGCTTCGGCGGGTACAGGGCGGTGGAGTCGACACCACCGGACAGGATTCGGCCCGACGCGGGCGACGCGTTGTTGTAGGCGCGGCCCAGGCGGGTGATCGAGTCGAGCAGCACCACGACGTCCTTGCCCTGCTCGACCAGGCGCTTGGCCCGTTCGATGGCCAGCTCGGCGACCGAGGTGTGGTCCGACGGCGGCCGGTCGAACGTGGAGGCGATGACCTCGCCCTTGACCGAGCGCGTCATGTCGGTGACCTCCTCGGGCCGCTCGTCGACGAGCACGACCATGAGGTGGCATTCCGGGTTGTTTCGGGTGATCGCGTTGGCGATGTCCTGCAGGATCGTCGTCTTACCCGCCTTGGGCGGCGACACGATCAGTGCGCGCTGGCCCTTACCGATCGGCATGATCAGGTCGATGACCCGGGTGGTCAACCGGTCGGGTGTGGTTTCCAGGCGAAGCCGCTGATTGGGGTAGAGCGGCGTCAGCTTGGAAAAATCGGGGCGCTTCTTCGCGTCCTCGACCGGGCCGCCGTTGACGCTGTCCAGGCGGACGAGCGGGTTGAACTTCTGGCGCTGGTTGGGCTGTTCGCCGTCCTTCGGCACGCGAACCGCACCGGTCACGGCGTCACCGCGGCGCAGGCCGTTCTTGCGCACCATGTTCATCGACACGTAGACGTCATGCGGGCCGGCCAGGTAGCCGGAGGTGCGGACGAACGCGTAATTGTCGAGAACGTCAAGGATTCCGGCGACCGGCTGCACGACGTCGTCTTCACGCAGCTCGGTGTCGCCGCCCTCGCCGGACCGCTCACCGCGCCGCCTGCGATCGCGGAATCGGCGGCCGCGCCGGCCCTGACGGCCCTCGCCGTCGTCGTCCTGCTGGTTCGAGCCGCCACGGGATTGCTGCCCGCCCGATCCTTGCTGGTCACCGCTTTGGTCGCTTCCGCCGTCCTGGCCGCGCTCGTCGTTCTCGCGCTTGCCACCTTGGCGGTTGTCGTCCTCGCGGGTGGTCGCGCCCTCGCGGTTGCGTGGCCGCTCGCCATCCGCATCGTCGCCGGTGCGGGCCGATCCCGGCTCGCGGGAGGCGCTGCGCCGTTCGCGGCGGGGGGCCTCGGTCGTCGAACCGTTCTGGTGGTCCTGGGCGGGCGGTGCGTCAGCGCCGGCGGCGTCGGACTTGCCGCTGTCCTCGGGGGCGGCAGGGGCCGATGTCCCGTTGGACTGTCCCCTGATTTCCTTTATGGCGGCGATGAGTTCGTTCTTGCGCATGCCCGACGTTCCCTTGACGCCGACCTGGTTAGCCAGCGCGCGCAGTTCGGGAAGCACCATGGTCGACAGTGAGCCAACCGGGGCATCGGTTTTGACGTCGGATGTGTCTGGGGTCACGGCGTTCGGCGCGTCATTGCTGTCGGCGCTCGCGTCAGCCGTGAACAGGTCCGTATCGGTCACGGAGTTCCTTTCTTCCCCCGCTGATCAGGTCATTCGGGGGGTTCGTTGCATTCAGCCAAATTTGCCGAGTGCACCCAATCATCGACTCTGCAACGGTGATCGCCTCAGTCGGCGGAGTAGGCGGCGAACCTCGTTCACGAGAAGAATTGGTGTTGTCCTAGCGGCAAGGCAGTATTTATGCAGATGCAGATGCTGCGATTGCTGGACGGGTCCGAGGATAGCCCGCATCCTTGTCGGAAGCAAGCAAACCCTCCGGCCACGCTGTGGATCAACCGGGGACTTTGACTCCCGGGCTCCAGCGAACTCGTTCGCCGGCGGTCATCTCAGTGAGGGCAAATCCGTTCGCGGCCCCGTACTCCACCACTTCCGCGGGCAACTCCGGCTCCGTGCTCAGCGCAATCAGTGCCGGACCGGCCCCCGAAAGTGTCGCTGCCACGTTACTACGCCGCAAGAGCCGCAAATATTCCGCGGAGGCCGGCATCGCCGGCGCGCGCTGCGGTTGATGAAGCACATCCTCGGTGGCCGGCATCAGCAGGTCGGGGCGTTCGGACAGCGCTACCACCAGCAAGGCCGCGCGGCTGACGTTGAACCGGGCGTCGTCGTGGCTCACCCGGTCGGGCAGCAGCACCCGGGTCTCCGCGGTCAGGGAGCGCTCCTGGGGTATCGCGCAGTACAGGTGGATGTCGGGGTGGAGCCGCACCGACGCCGCCGAATACCGGGGCCGCGAACCGGAGTTGTCGATCCAGGACACGATCGCACCGCCGAGCACCGCGGCCGCGGCGTTGTCGGGATGGCCCTCGAACTCCGAGGACAGCTGGATCAGCTGCGCGTCGCTCAAGAGCTCTGACGAATCCACCTGTGCCACAAGGCCATTCGCGGCAGCCAGGCCACCGACCACGGCGGCAGCCGACGAGCCCAGGCCGCGGGAGTGCGGGATGGCGTTGCGGCAGCGGACCACCAGGCCCGCGGCGCGGACGCCCATGGCCCGCAACCCGCATTCGACGGCGCGCACCACCAGGTGTTCCGGGCCCCGCGGCACTTGCTCGGCGCTCTCCCCCTCGACGAGCACCACCAGGCCGGAACCCGTTGTCTCCACGACGATCTCGTCGCTCAGGCTCAACGCCAGGCCGATGCTGTCGAAACCGGGACCGAGGTTGGCGCTGGACGCCGACACCACGGCGCTTGCCACCAGCCCGGCGGGCAGCGGCCGGCTCACCGACGGGCCTTCATTTCAGGCGAGTCCCAGCTTCTCGACGACGAGCACCGGGTCCACCGGCAGCGGGGACACGGCCGGCATGTCCCGCAGCGCGGTGTCGGGATCCTTGAGGCCATTGCCGGTGACCGTGCACACCACCGTCGACCCGCGCGCCACCCAACCGTCGTCGACCGCCTTGAGCAGGCCCGCGATGCTGGCCGCCGACGCGGGCTCGACGAAGACGCCTTCGCTCTCGGCCACCAGGTGGTAGGCGGCCAGGATCTCTTCGTCGGTGGCGGCGAGGAAACGCCCGTTCGACTGCTGCTGCGCGTTGACGGCGGCCGCCCACGACGCGGGGGCACCGATGCGGATGGCGGTCGCGATCGTTTCGGGATGGCTGACCGGGGCGCCGTGCACCAATGGTGCGGCGCCGGCGGCCTGAGTGCCCAGCATGCGGGGCAGCTTGTCGATTACGCCGTCGTGGTGGTACTCGGTGTAGCCCTTCCAGTACGCGGTGATGTTGCCCGCGTTGCCGACCGGGAGGGCGTGCACGTCCGGCGCGGTGCCCAGCGCGTCGACGATCTCGAACGCCGCCGTTTTCTGGCCCTCGATGCGCACCGGGTTCACGGAGTTGACCAGCGCGATCGTCGGGAAGTCGGCGGCCATCTTGCGGGCCAGTTCCAGGCAGTCGTCGAAGTTGCCGTCGATCTGGATGATCTTGGCGCCGTGCATGACGGCCTGCGCCAACTTGCCCATCGCGATCTTGCCCTGCGGGATGAGCACCGCGCAGGTGATGCCGGCGCGAGCCGCGTACGCGGCCGCCGACGCCGAGGTATTGCCCGTCGAGGCGCACAGGACGGCCTGCTGGCCGCGCGCCAGTGCGTCGGTGACCGCCATGGTCATGCCCCGGTCCTTGAACGAGCCCGTGGGGTTGAGGCCCTCGACCTTGAGATGGACCGTGCAGCCGGTCTTTTCCGAGAGGCGCGTGGCTGCGATCAGCGGGGTGCCGCCCTCGAGCAGGGTGACCGGGGTCCAGTCGTCGCCCACCGGCAGCCGGTCGCGGTAGGCGGCGATCAATCCTGGCCACGGCTGGTGCACGGCGGTATGCGGAACGCTCATGAGCCGGTCTCTTCCAGTCGCAGCACACTGGTGACGCCCTGCACGACATCCAAATCCGCCAGGGCATCGACGGTTTCGGACAGCGCGGCGTCGGTTGCGCTGTGGGTGACCACCACGACGCGGGCCCCCACCCGTCGCCCGCCTTCGTCAACCACGCCCTCCTGGCGGACCTCGGCGATGCTCACCTCGCGCTTGGCGAACTCGGCCGCCACCGTGGACAACACGCCGGGCTTGTCGGCGACGTTCATGCTGACGTAGTAGCGGGTGGCGATGAAACCCATTGGGGCGATGGGAAGCTGGGCGTACTTGGATTCCTTCGGCCCGCGGCTGCCCAGCACCCGGTTGCGGGCGGCCATCACCAGGTCGCCGGTCACCGCGGAGGCGGTGGGCGCGCCCCCGGCGCCCTGGCCGTAGAACATCAGCCGGCCGGCGGCCTTGGCCTCGACCACGACCGCGTTGAACGCCCCGTTGACCGTGGCCAGCGGGTGCGACAGCGGCACCAGGGCCGGGTAGACGCGCGCCGAGACCCGTTCCTGCCCATCGTCGCCCGTGATGCGTTCGCAGATGGACAGCAGCTTGATGGTGCAGCCCAGCGCCCGCGCGGAGGCGAAGTCGGCGGGCGTGATCTTGGTGATGCCCTCGCGATAGACGTCGTCGGCGGTCACCCGGGTGTGGAAGGCGATCGATGCCAGGATCGCCGCCTTGGCCGCGGCGTCGTAGCCTTCGACGTCGGCGGTGGGATCGGCCTCGGCGTAGCCCAGCGCGCTCGCCTCGGCCAGGGCGGTCTGGTAGTCGGCGCCGGTGCTGTCCATCGCGGACAGGATGTAGTTGGTGGTGCCGTTGACGATGCCGGCGACCCGCAGCACCGTGTCGCCCGCCAGGGATTGGGTGAGCGGGCGGATGACCGGGATGGCACCGGCCACCGCCGCCTCGAAATACAGGTCGACGTGGGCATTTTCGGCTGCCTGCGCCAACTCACCGGTGGAGGTCGCCAGGAGCGCCTTGTTCGCCGTGACGACGGATTTGCCGTGCTCGAGCGCGCGCAGGATGGCCTTACGGGCCGGTTCCACCGGCCCCATCAACTCCAAGACGATGTCTACGTCTTCGCGGGAGACGAGTTCCTCGATGTTGTCGGTGAGCAGCTCGAGCGGAACGCCGCGGTCGGCGGCGACCCGCCGCACTCCGACGCCGCGCAACACCAAAGGCGCGCCGATACGGGCCGCGAGGTCGTCGGCGCTGTCCTCGATGATTCGGACGACTTCGCTTCCGACGTTGCCGAACCCGAGTACCGCTACGCCGACCGGCTTTTCGTCACGGGGCACCGTTCACCTCACTTCCAGACTCAGTAGATCGTCAACCGTCTCGCGGCGCAGGATCAGGCGGGACCGCCCGGCACGCACCGCCACCACGGCCGGCCGGCAGATCATGTTGTACCGGCTCGACAGCGAATAGCAGTAGGCGCCGGTCGCCGCGATCCCGAGCAGGTCACCGGGCCCCAGGTCGTCGGGCACCCACGCGTCACGCACCACGATGTCACCGCTCTCGCAGTGCTTTCCGACGATCCGGGCCAGCGTCGCCGGCGCGTCGCTGGACCGCGAGACCAGCCGGGCGTCGTACTGCGCGTCATAGAGCGCGGTGCGGATGTTGTCGCTCATGCCGCCGTCCACGCTGACATAGCGGCGCTGCGCGGTGCTGCTCACGTCGACGTCCTTGACGGTGCCCACCTCGTACAGCGTGATGGTCCCCGGCCCGGCGATGGCGCGCCCGGGCTCGACCACCAGCCTCGGGGTGGGCAGCCCGACCGCCGCCGACTCGTTTCCGACGATAGCCGTCAGCTTGGCCGCCAGCTCAGAGACCGGCGGTGGGTCGTCGGTCCCCACGTACGAAATTCCGAGTCCGCCACCGAGATCCACGGTGACGATCTGACGCGTCTTGTCGACGCCGAATTCGTCGACGATCTGGTGCAGCAGCCCGATGACGCGGTGCGCGGCGACCTCGAACCCGTCGACGTCGAAGATCTGGGAACCGATGTGGCTGTGCAGCCCCACCAGGCGCAGGTGATCGGTGGCGAACACCCGGCGCACCGCGGCCATCGCCGCTCCGCTGGACACCGACAGACCGAACTTCTGGTCCTCGTGTGCGGTCGAGATGAACTCGTGCGTGTGCGCCTCGACCCCGACCGTGAGACGGACGTAGACGTCCTGAACGATGCCGGCGTCGGCCGCGATCGTGTCGAGGCGCTCGATTTCGATCATCGAGTCCACGACGATGCGGCCCACACCGGCTTTGACCGCCGCGGTCAGTTCCGCGGCCGACTTGTTGTTGCCGTGGAAGGTGATCCGCTCCGGCGGGAAGTCGGCGTGCAGCGCGACGGCGAGCTCACCGCCGGTGGACACGTCCAGCGAGAGACCCTCCTCGTCGACCCAGCGGGCGATCTCGCTGCACAGGAACGCCTTGGCCGCGTAGCAGACGTTGTGTCCGCCGCCGAATGCCTTCGCGAGTTCGCGGCAGCGGGAGCGGAAGTCGTCCTCGTCGACGACGAACAGCGGTGTGCCGTACTCCCGGGCGAGCTCCGTCACCGGGATTCCGGCGAGGCTGACCACACCGGCGTCGTCGCGATCGATGTTGCGGGGCCAGACATTCGGCGCGAGCCGCAGCAGCTCGTCGGGAGATTGCGGTCGCGGCGGGCTGTCGGGGTGCCGGGTTTCTTCGGCGTGCCGGGGACCGGCCGGGTGCACGTTCACATTCGCTCCGGAGCGGTGACACCGAGGATCGTCAGCCCATTGGCGATGACCTGGCGGGTCGCCTGGCACAGCGCCAGGCGCGCGGTGTGCAGGTCGGTGGGCTGTTCATCGCCCTGGGGCAGCACCCGGCACGAATCGTAGAACCGGTGGTAGTCACCGGCCAGGTCTTCCAGGTAGCGGCATACCCGGTGCGGTTCGCGCAGGGCGGCAGCCGTTTTCAGCACGCGGGGGAATTCACCGATGCTGCGCAGCAGCGTCCCCTCCTTGTCGTGGGTGAGCAGCTCGAGGTGCCCCGTGTCGGGGACCAGGCCCAGTTCCGCGGCGTTGCGGGCCAGCGCCGACAGCCGGGCGTGCGCGTATTGCACGTAGTAGACCGGGTTTTCATTCGACGCCGAGGACCACAGCGCCAGGTCGATGTCGATCGGGGTGTCGACCGAGGAGCGGATCAGGCTGTAGCGCGCCGCGTCGACGCCGATCGCCTCGACCAGGTCATCGAGCGTGATCACGGTCCCGGCCCGCTTGCTCATCCGGACCGGTGCCCCGTCGCGGACCAGGTTGACCATCTGCCCGATCAGCACCTCGACCCTCGCCGGGTCGTCGCCGAAGGCGGCGGCCACCGCCTTGAGCCGCGCGATATACCCGTGGTGGTCGGCGCCGAGCATGTAGATGCACAGGTCGAAGCCGCGCTGCCGCTTGTCCAGGTAGTAGGCGATGTCACCGGCGATGTAGGCCGGCTTGCCGTCGCTCTTGATCACGACGCGGTCTTTGTCGTCACCAAAGGCACTGGTGCGCAACCAGGTTGCGCCGTCCTTCTTGTAGATGTTGCCGGTGTCGCGCAGCCGGGCGATGGCCTGGTCGACTCGGCCACTGGTGTGCATCGAGTCTTCGTGGGTGTAGACGTCGAAGTCGGTGCCGAACTCGTGCAAGGACTCCTTGATGTGGGTGAACATCAGGTCGACACCGATTTCGCGGAACGTCTCATGCATCTCGGCGCCGGGCAGGCTCAGCGCGTCGGGCGCCTTGGCCAGCACCTGCGCGGCGATGTCGTTGATGTAGGCACCGGCGTAGCCGTCCTCGGGCGTCGGTTCACCCTTGGCGGCGGCGATCAGCGAGCTGGCGAAGCGGTCGATCTGGGCGCCGTGGTCGTTGAAGTAGTACTCGCGCAGGACGTCGGCGCCCTGGGTGGTCAGCAGCCGGCCGAGCGCGTCGCCGACGGCGGCCCAGCGGGTGCCGCCGATGTGGATCGGTCCGGTGGGGTTGGCCGAGACGAATTCCAGGTTGATCTTGTGGCCGCCCAGCGCGTCGGAGTGACCGAAGCCGTCGCCGGCGTCGATGACGGCGTTGACGATCTTGGCCTGCGCCGACGCCTCAAGGCGCAGGTTGATGAAGCCGGGACCGGCCACCTCCGCCGAGGCGACGCCGTCGGCCCGCGACAGGGCCTCGGCCAGCCAGCCGGCCAGCTCCCGGGGGTTGGCGCCGACCTTCTTGCCCAGCTGCAGCGCCAGATTGCTGGCGTAGTCGCCGTGCTCGGGGTTGCGGGGCCGCTCCACGGTGACCGTCGCCGGTAAGGCGGCAGCATCCAGCCCGCGCTCGGCCAGCACCGCGGAGGCGGTGGTCCTGAGCAGCTCGGCGAGGTCAGCGGGCGTCACGAGCGTCCATCCTATTGGCTGAGGTGCCCGCGCCCCGAATCCATTGCGGTGACGAAGCGGACACCGACATGCGCTAGTCTGGCGGGGCCCAATGGCGCAACGCCAATGCCGTAGCGCCCCCGTAGCTCAGGGGATAGAGCGTCTGCCTCCGGAGCAGAAGGCCGCAGGTTCGAATCCTGCCGGGGGCACTCATGTTTCTTGCAGGTCAGACTGTGTTTCCGTTAGTCAGCTCGGCTGATGAAAACGCCATTTCGGGCCGCAGTGCCACGAGGATGTCGCAACTGTTCCCAAAGTCTTCCGGCCAGCAAAAGCGCATCGTCCTCACCTTGCCTGGAGTCGCCATCAGGCACGCTGAATCGTTCACCGCGCATTAACCGGACTCAGATGGTGCGTTTCAGCCCGACGTGAGCGGCGTGGTACCCGAGCCGGCGATAGAACGCCCGAGCCCTTTCGCGAGCCTCGTCTGTGGTCACCTGCGCCAGCTGTGCCCCGTGTGCTCGGCCGTAGTTGTGTGCCCACTCGACTAGTGCAGTACCAAGACCCTGTGCGCGTTCGGCTTTGGCGACCCGTAATCCCTCGATCTGCAGCCGGGTGGCGCCGCCGCGGGAAAGGCCGGGAATGATCGTCAATTGCACAGTCGCGACGACTATATCGGAACCGTTCAGGACGACTCCGAGATAGTTGGATCGGTTGCGAACGACGATGTCGTAGGCCGCCTCGTAGCGTTCGAGTTCGGCGTCTTCGCGTTCCTGACCGAATTCGTCGTCGGAGAGCAGCTGGGCGATCACCCCCACGTGTTCGCGCGTCGCGCGCTGCACACGATATGTGCGGCCCGCTACCCGCAGCAGTCCTCGAACCGAGGACTGCGCCAGTGCCTGTAGGCGCGCCACCAACAGGTCCAGCCACGCCCCCACGTTGGTTCGTGCCTCCGCGGTATCCGGGTAGCGGCATCGCAGATGTAGCCCGGACTCGTCCTGGATGAACCAGAGCATGACGCCGTCGGTGTCAACGCTCGCGCTCACATACTGGGCGTCGAGTCCGACCGAGTCGATGCGCACCGGAAGTCTGCTTTGGTCCAGCCAGGAAATCGCGAACATGCCAGGCGCGATGGGCATTCCACCCCACGGAGCCAGTACGTCGGCCAGTGGCCAGGAACCAAGCTGCACGGCTTCTTTGACGGCGGTGGCCGCGGCGTGCGGCTCGGCAACCGCCGACTCCAGGACCGAATTGGTGATGAACCAGCCCACCGAGTCGTGCCATTTGTCTTCAAATCGGCTGTGCACGGGGAAGACCGCGCGCAGCGGCGCCCCGGCCAACTCGCGGGTCACCGCGGTCATGGCGACCACGGCGAGTGCCAGCGTCGAGACACCGTCGTCGCGTGCCTGCGCGGCGAACGCGGCGCCGTCATCGACATCGAACACGTCACGCACTTCAACGCGTTCCGGATGCGGCCCGGACTCACCCAACGGCAGCGGAAACCGTGGCATCACCCCACCGCTGTCGCTGATGATTTGTGCCCATCGCGCGCGCACGCGTTCCGGTGCCGCGGGAAGGTCCAGCAGTGCTTGCGTGTGCACGACAAATGCCGGCGGCGGTTGCGGCGACGACATGCGTCCGATCCGGGCGTCGGCGAGCATCGACAACAGGTCCCGGGCAATCACCAGCATTGACCACATGTCCACGTGGGCGTGGTCGGCGGCGATCACCACCGTCAATCCGGCGGCAGTCTCCAGCACGCACAATCGATGTGAGGGCCGCTGATAGGGCGAGCACGTCGCATTGAGAACCACTCGCAGTGCGTCGTTGACCGCCTGGCCCGGAGCGATCTCATGCTCGACCCACTGGCCTGGGTGAATATCGATCTCATTCAGTTGCGGATCGCCGGCCGCCCCGGGTGTGAATGCCGTTCGCAGGGTGCCGTGGCGGGCGATCACGGCCAGCCACGCATCGGCCAACGATTGGCGGCTGACCCCCGCCGGCAACCGGATGGACAGAGCCATCCAGGAGCCGGGTCGTGCGCCCGCACCGACGTGTATGCGCTGGTCGAAAGACACCGGGAGCTGGCGGCCGAGGTCAGACACCGACACGTCGTAGCCCCAGAGTCGTCCAAAGGGTAGCCGCAGGTGCGCGACGTTGGTCAGCCGCATGGCGGTACCTTAACGCCCCGGTTAGCCTGAATGCTCGGTCTGCGCGGTCGGCTCCGGGGCGAGCCGTCCGGTCGTGAGAAGAGTTGCGTGATGTCCACTTTCGTGGTTCCCGGAGCGGAGCTTGCGGTCGAACTGAGCGATGAAGGTGGTCATCCGGTAGTTCAACTGCATGGACTTACCTCCAGCCGCGCGCGTGACCGGGTGCTCAATCTCGACCTCGGCAGGGGCCTCAGCGGGACCCGACTGCTGCGGTACGACGCACGCGGCCATGGCAAGTCGACGGGGCGCAAGGTCCCGGAGGATTACCGATGGGAAAGCCTTGCCGAGGATCTTCTGCAGCTGCTCGACGAATGGTTTCCCGGCGAACGGGTGCACGGAGTCGGCCCGTCCATGGGTACCGGCACGCTGCTGCACGCGGCTGCCCGCGAGCCGGACCGTTTCGCCGGGCTCACGCTCATGGTGCCGGCCACCGCGTGGGAAACCCGGCCCGCGCAGGCCGAGATCTACGAGGTTGCGGCCGAAATTATCGAGACCGAGGGAGTCGGGGCATTCATCGCGTCGGCGCGTGGGGTGACTCCGCCGCCGGCCACGGTCGGCGCGCCCGAAACAGTTCCCGATGTGGCCGACGCGCTGCTGCCGTCACTGTTTCGGGGTGCGGCCCTCAGCGACCTGCCCGCCCGCGAAGCGGTCGCACGAATCGATGTGCCGACGACGATTCTGGCCTGGGTCAACGACCCGGCGCATCCGATGTCGACAGCGGAATCGCTTGCCGCACTGATGCCGCGGTCAACGCTCACCGTGGCGCACACCCCGGCCGATGTCGAGACCTGGCCCCAGATCCTGAGCCAAGACGTAGCCCGCAGAGGCTGACTTGTACACGGACGCCACGTCGGCTCCCGCCTGGGCCGCGTCGGCGTCTTGCATGGTGTAGACCATCAGCGGCTTCCGTCTCTGTGGAGTCCCCACCCCGTACGCCGGCCCGAATCAATCGAGAGATCCCAGATGAATCCCGCGGCGACTGAGCGCACTGCGCAGCCACCACGTTGGCCCACGCGGCGGCGACGCCTTCAGGTGATCAGATTTGTAATCGGTTGTCGCACAACGGATTTCGTTTCGGCCGAGCCGAGGCATCCGACAACGATCCGACTCGCACACCCGCGTTATGCCTCTGAACTGCGAATATGTGGCTCAATTCCGCAGTTATTGTTCCTGCCGGGGGCACCAACATTCTCGCAGGTAGGCCGGCTTACAACCGTCGGCCCGGGCGGGTTAGATCGTCAGCATGGGCGAACGTGTGACGTTCCAAGGTTCCACGGGCGCGACTCTGGCAGGCGTCATCGAGATGCCGGACGGGGCGGTGCGGGGCTGGGGCGTGTTCGCGCACGGCTTCACCCTCGGTAAGGACTCGCCCGCCGCCGCGAGGATCTGCAAGCAACTGGCCGCCGACGGCATCGGCATGCTGCGCTTCGATGCGTTGGGCCTGGGCGGGTCCGAGGGCGACTGGGGCGACGGGTCGTTCACCGTCAAAGTCGACGACATCGCCAAGGCGTGCGAATTCATGACCAACCGCGGAACCCCGGCCGACATCCTGATCGGGCACTCCTGGGGCGGCGCGGCGGTGCTCGCCGCGGCTCGGCAATCGCCGGGAGTGCGGTCGGTGGTGACGGTCGCGGCGCCGGTCGACCCGAGCCACGTCGAAAAGCATTACGACGCAGTCGTCGATCGCTGCCTAACCGAGGGCAGCGCCGAATGGATGGTCGGCGGGCGCACGCTGACACTCAAGCGGGCATTCGTCGAGGATGTGCGTCGGGCCCACCTACGCGACAAGATCAAGGGTTTGCGCCTGCCGCTGCTCATCCTGCACTCGCCCACCGACAACACGGTCGGCATCGAGAACGCGAGCGAGATCTTCCGCTTGGCCCGTCATCCCCGCAGCTTCGTCTCGCTGGAGGGGTCGGATCACTTTCTCGCCGCCCGCGGGCAGGCGCACCGGGCGGGGCGCATCATCGGCGCCTGGGCCGACGCGTACCTGGGCGACAACAGCCAGGTCAAGTAGGCACACCAGCCGATGCGATGCTCACCCGCCGACGCCGGGGGCACGTTCGCCAAGCTCCCCGCGATCGCTGATGTCCAGGACTTCGACCTCGTACCTGTCCGACAACTCCTGGCCGAACGCCATGGCCTCCGGGCCTCCGTCGGTGTCGAGGAGGCCCAGCTCGACGATGCCACCCATCCGCGCCCGGTACTCGGCACGCGGGCTGATCTTCATCGTCGGCGGTGGCCGGAACGGCAGCACGTCATGCAGCACGACCTTGCCGACAACCAGATACGACCACGGCGCATCCGTGACCTTCAGTTGCGGCGCCACTCGCGAGGCCAACTGCGACACCTTCGGGAACCCGCGCGCCCGCGCGATCACGTCCGCGACCTCGATATCGGCGTACCATCCGCACTCGCACTCCGGCGCCGGCGGCATGTGTTCCGGGTTGTAGCGGCATTCGGCGGCGGACCATTTCGTCGGCCAGGTCATTTCCCCGTAATACGGGGATCGCAGCACATCCCCGGCCATTCCCGTCCAAAAGCGAAAACCGACGGCGGTTTCCAGGCGGCCGAAACCGGGTGCGATGAGCCGGTCGTCCAGCCAGTCGTGCAGCCCGGGCATCGCGGCCTCGATCGCTGCCAAGGCGTGCTCGAAGTCAGCGCCAAAGACCGGGTTCCGGACGTCGACGCACCTGAGCCGGGCGTCGTCGACGCCACCCGCTCGCAACACCTCCACATGTTCGCGGCCCAACGCCACCACCAGATCGGCGGCGAGGTGCTCAGGACCGACCAGCGCAGCCCGATGGCCCGCCGGGGCGGGATAACCATTCGCGGACAGCACCGAGCACGCTTGCTCATCGGCCGTATCGCCCACCCACGCGAGGGTGCCCGCACTGGAGACCCGCACCACGTCTTTTAGGCCACGCTCCCGCAGCTGCTCGGCGAACAGCGCCGCGGCCATCACCGATCGAGCACGGTTGAAACTGCATACGAACGCGACGTGCAGCCGAGGGTTACTCACCGTCCGCACCGCATCCCACGCAGCGCAGCGAGCTCATGGAAGTCCTTCAATCGAGGGTGACCGTTGTATGCGACTCGCCTCGAACAGATTTGAGTCGGTCGCCAGCTTATCGGTGGGGTCTCGGGTCAGCCGGCTCAGTCTCGTGCCAGGACGAACGCCTCGATGTGGCGCTTCCCGGCCCGCGCTTCGTACTTCCGCCAGCCGGGATACAGCTTGAGGCCTGTCGCCCAGATCTCGTCCCGCTCGCCGGGTGTGGCGAGCCGCGCGGTGGCATGCCAGGTGTCGCGCCCAATGGTTACGGTCGCTTCCGGGTAGGCCTTCAGGTTGTGATACCAGGCGGGATGCTTGGCGCCGCCGAAGTTCGACGCGATGAGGGCCAACCCATCGGGATGCGGGATTCCGTACACGGCGACGGTGCGGGGCTCCCCGGACTTGGCGCCGGTGGTGGTGAGCATCACCACGGGGATGCCGGTTGCGAGCCCGGCGAAACTGCTCCTGCCCCCGCTGACCCTGGTGACGAGGCGGTCGAGGTGGTGGGCCGTGGGGCGAAGGAGCGCCGAACCCGGCTTCGTGGATGCGAATCGACGCATCATCCGGTGGAACGCATTGGCGTCATCGAAGGACTGTCCGGCCATGGTGTCATTGTGGCCCGGCCGACGGCTGCTTCGGGCCTATTCGCCGAGCGGAAAATCCGAATGAAAACGCGTCACGCGCGTCGCTTACAGCACTAAGCTGCAGCTCGTGGGCAAGAATGTGTTTGCCAACGGCCGTGGGCGCTGGCTGGCCATCGGCGCCTCGTTCGCGCTCGCGGCCGGCATGGTCTACGCCCAAGACACCAAGCCCCGCTGCTGCGCGCCGAACGCGCTGGCGGCGGCCCCCACCGCCGCGGCGGCCGCACCCCCCGCCGCGGCGGCGGCCGCACCGTCAAGCGGGCCGCACACCGCCACTCCCGCGGAAGTCGAGATGCTGGCCGCAAACGCACCCGCCGCGGCCCAACAGTTCCAGGTCGCCTTGCCCCATGGCATCGCGTCGGAGGAGCGGCTGCAGGTCAAGACGATCTGGGCGGAGCGTGCCATCAGCGTGCTGTTTCCGCAGATCACGACCATCTACGGTTATCGCGAAGATCCGCTGCCATGGCATCCCAACGGGTTGGCGATCGACGTGATGATCCCCAACCACGCCAGCCCCGAGGGCATCGAGCTCGGCAACCAGATCGCCGGGTACGCCCTGGCGAATGCCAAACGATGGGGAATCAACCACGTGATCTGGCGGCAGAAGATCTATCCAGGCGTCGGCGGCGGAAGCTGGACCGCCGACCTCGGCTCGGAGACCCTGAACCACTACGACCACGTGCACATCGCCACCAATGGTGGCGGGTACCCGACCGGGCACGAGGTCTACTACATCGCCTCGATGACGCCGGCGCCGAAGCAGTGACCGACGTCGTCTGACAAGGGATCCACTCGCGCTCGCCTGCGGCGATAGCCCACCAAGAATTTGTTGAGAAGCCGTTAAGGCCTCGTGCTGATTCTGTGATCAACGCACCCAGCGTCCACCAGAAACCCCAGCACAAGGAGACCCCGATGTTTTCTCGCCGTTTCACCGCCACCGTTGTCGGCACCGCCGCCCTGGCCCTGGCCGCGCTCGGGCTCGCGGGCACCGCGGGCGCGAGCTCGGTCGATGACGCTTTCCTCGCCCAACTGGCTTCCGACGGCATCACCCCGCCGAGCGCCTCGGTCGCCATCAAGGACGCCCACGCCGTCTGCAACGCCCTCGACCAGGGCCACTCGAGCAAGGACGTCATTAGCGCCGTGGCCCAGGCCACCGGCCTGAGCAACAAGGGCTCGAAGACATTCGCGGTCGACGCGGCTTCGGCATACTGCCCGCAGTACGTCACCTCGGCCTGACACCGACCACCACGGTGCGGGGACCCGGAGCGGGTCCCCGCATCCGTTTATGGTCGCCGCAGCAGGAACAAGCTGTAGGCAGCGACAGACTGCGCGTCGGCGATCACCCCGGAACGGATCATCTGCTCGACGTCCTCGCGGTCGAACCAGGCGCTGCGCAGGTCCTGTTCCTCGTGCTCGAGATCCGGCTCCCCCTCGGCGATACCGGTGGCCAGGAACACCCAGCCACGCTGGCTGGTCATGCCTGGAGCGACGTCGAGCTTGCCGAGCACCTCGAACGACGTCGCGCTCAATCCCGTCTCCTCGCGCAGCTCGCGCTCGGCCAACGCCGACGGGTCGGTATCCGCCAAGCCGGGGGCGGTGCCTTGCGGGAATTCCCACCGCCGCGCCCCGAGCGGATACCGGAACTGCTCGACCAGCCGGAAGCGGTGCCCGTCGAACGGCATCACCAGCGCGTAGTCCGGCTTGTCCACCACGCCGTAAATGCCGGGGCTGCCGTCCGGGCGACGGATGTCGTCTTCGCGGAGCACCATCCATTGGCTCCGGTAGACCTCGCGGGAGGCGACGCATTCGATGAAGGGCACCCGACCAGTATCGCGGCCGGCCCGCGGCGCGTCCCGTTACCGTGCGGCCGTGAAGCGGTCGTAGGTCCGGCGCAGTGCGCCGCGGTCGACGGAATGCAGCACCCGGGTGAGCGCCGCGAACACGTCGACGTGTCCGACGGTCGGGTCCGCCGTTTCGCCACGGGTGTATTCCCAGGGCAAGGGCCGTCCGCGGCGCAGCACTTCCCCGAGGTACCACACGGCACCGTCGACGAACGGCGCATTGCTCTCCTCTTCCAGGAGCTGCTCGGGTGTCGCGGCCCTCCGAATGACGAGCTCTTCCAACGCGTCAAGGGACTGCGGGGAGAAATCCCACACAGCGTCGCCACCGTAATGACTTGCCCAGACCGGGAATTGGGCCCCGCGCTCGGCGAGCCAGCACCTCAGATATTCTCCGTTCGAGAACCGCTGTGTCGCTTGGCTTTTGGCTCGAAGTCGGCGCTTGCTGGATTCTTCGACCCGGTCGCGGACCTCGGCCACCCACCGGTATCCCTCGACACGATCCCGCCATTTCGCCAGTTCCTCCTGGGCGGCGACGGTGACGGGATTGTCGTCACCGAAGACCCGGGCTTCGTCGTCGGCCAGGGCTTGCCAGGTGGCGACCTTGGCCCCCCAATCCTCGGGTTCGGACTCCCAGAGCGCGATGGTGTGCCGCGCGATCAGCGTGTGACGGTGGTCGTGGCCGAGTTTCTCGCGCATCACCTCGACCAGCGACTCGAGCTGAGCCATGGCGCCCGCGCCGTCCACCGACTCGCCGTGCCACTGCGCCAGCGACAGCCGCATACCCAGGGTGTCCTCGTGGTGCTCGCCAAGCACCACGCGCCGTGCCGCAAGGACGCGCTCGCCCTCGGCGATGGCGCCCGGGTAGTCACCGAGCTCCTTGAGCTGATGCGCCACTCGATCCCTGGACGTCAGCGCGGTGGGATGCTCGGCGCCCAGCACACGTTCTTCGTCGGCCAGCAGCTGCGACCATTCGGTGAGCGCCGCCCGCCCCTCCGGCTGCGGCCGGTCGGCGAACATGTGGCGCGCGGTCAACGTGGTGATGTGGTTGCGGCCGAGCACCTCGTGGAGTTCGGGTACCAGCTGCTCGAGAGCGGCATAGGCCCCGGCCTGGTCCCCCATTTGGAGCTGGAGGTGCACCAGCGCGAGCTCCATGTCCAAGACGTTTGGATGCCGTTCCCCCAAGATCGGCCGGCAGACCGCGACCAGCTCGCCCATCAGCGGCAACGCCCCGGCGAAATCGGCCGCGGCAATGCGCTCCGAGATGAGTCGGGTCAAGGCGGCGAGCGGCCCGGGCAGTTCAGGCTGCGTCATACCGCTATCGAATCTCGCATGCGGCCCCCTCGCAATTCACTCCGTCTTAGCAGGCGTCTGGTGTCGCGCTGGCATGAACCGGCAGGGTATCCGATAGTCATAGGGACAAATGCCAACGTCAGCAGAGGTGGGGGCTATGCCGGACGCTCGGAAGCGTGAGTGACCATGCGCGGCCACATCATCGTGAGCGGCGACGACGCACTGGCGACCACGATCGTCGAGGAGCTCAACAACGCCGGCGTGCACATCGTCAAGGTCCGCACCGCCGGCGAGCTCGACACCGTCGGGGTAACCCGCGCCCGCGCCGTGATCTGCGTGGGAGACGACGACGCGACCAATCTCGAAATCGCGCTGCTGGCAAGGAAGGCCAATCCGCGCGTGCGTGTGGTGGCGCGACTGGCCAACGACGTGCTGCGGACGGCGATGGCCGCCGACAAGCGCCCCGGGGCGATCTTGGACGTCGCCGACCTCGCGGCGCCCTCCGTCGTCGAGGCATGTCTGGCGCACACCGTGCACCCGTTCGAGGCGGCGGGCATCGAGTTCGTCGTCTCCGGCGCCGAGGCGCCGTACGGCGCGACGCTGCGCGAGATCTACGGCGATCTGGCGCCGGTGGCGGTGATTCACGGCGAGAACTGCGCCACTCCCGGCGAGGTGGTGTCCTGTCCGGGCCGCGATCTGCCGATCCACGCCGGCGACTGGACCGCGATGATAGGCACCGCCGACGAATTGGCCGCCCGCGGCATCAAAGTTCCGCTGCCGACGGTGACGCGCTATCGCCTGCCCCGGCTGCGGCGGGTACTCGACGGCGCGCGCGCCCTGCGCGACGATGTCAACCCGATGTTTGCGCGAGCACTGCTGGCCGCCGCGTGCTTGCTGATCGGCTCGACGATCGTGCTGCGCTTCAGCTACCAGCCGCGTCCGAAGATGACGTGGCTCGACGCGCTGTATTTCAGCACCGAGACGATCGCGACGGTGGGTTACGGCGATTTCAGCTTCCTGCAGCAACCCACATGGTTGCGGCTGTTCAGCATCATGTTGATGTTCGCCGGCGTGACCACCACCGCGCTGCTCGTCGCTTTCATCGCCGACCTGCTCTTATCGCGACGTTTCGCCCACTCGGTGGGCCGCCGGCGGGCGCGCCATCTTCGCAACCACGTGATCGTCGTCGGGCTCGGTTCGTTCGGGAGCCGCGTGGTTGCCGACCTGAGGTCAGCCGGATACGACGTCGCGGTGATCGAGCGGGACGAGAACAACCGCTACCTGTCGACGGCGGCCGACCTTGACGTGCCGGTGATCTTCGGGGACGCGACGTTGCGGCAGACGCTGGAGGCCGCGCGCGTCGAGCACGCCCGCGCGGTGGCGGTGCTGACCCAGGACGACATGGTGAACATCGAGACCGGGATCGTGCTGCGCGAGATGCTGGGCCCGCGGGTGAAGCCCGGGGTCGTCCGGCGCGACGTCCCCCTGGTGCTGCGCGTCTACGACCGGACACTGGGGGCCGCGGTGGCGCAGCGGTTCGGATTCGAAAACGTCCGGTCTACCGTCGAACTTGCCGCACCCTGGTTCATCGGCGCCGCGATGGGCCTGCAGGTGCTGGGCACGTTTTCCGTCGGGCAGCGCTCGTTCATGATCGGCGGGATGCACGTGGCACCCGGCAGCGAACTCGACGGGCTGAAGATGTTCGAACTGTCCACCCAGACCCGTGTCATCGCGATCACGCGTAAGGACGCGCCGGTCGAGCTTCATCCGCGACGTGACGCCTGGCTGCGCGGCGGCGACACGGTTTACCTCGTGGGCCCGTACCGCGAGTTGTTGGCGACGCTGCGCAAGGGTCAGCCTCCCCAGGAGCCGGCGGCCGGGGACGAGCGCGCGTCGGCCTAGTGGCGATCGCAAGCGCGGCGCAGCCGCGCGCGGCGGGTCGCCACCATCGGCCCAGTGGTGATCGCAAGCGCGGCGCAGCCGCGCGCGGCGGGTCGCCACTATCGGCCTCGCGCCTAGAGCCGGCCCGCCACGTCCGCCGCGCGGCTGAGCTGGTCGACGTCCGAGCTCGTCGGGATGAGCTGCACCTCGTCGGTGCCGATGTCCTCGAACGTGCGCAGCACCGCCAGCAGCTCGTCCTCGGTGCCGGCCCACCCGGTCGTCGGCGCCATGGCGTCGACGTACTCCCCCGGTATCCAGTTCATATAGCGCCGTAGGTGACGATGTACCTGCGCCCGGGCCTGTTCGGGCGGGCCGAACGCGAACCAGAACGACGTCACCAGGTGGGGTTTGCCCTTGCCGGCCCGCGCCCATGCGTCGCGCGCGACGTCGAACAGCTCGTTCTGCTTGGCGACGTCCAGATCCAGGGTCGTCCCGGCCAGTCCTGCGGCCCAGGAAGCGGCGCTGCGGATGGTCTTCGGGCCGATGCTGCCCACGAACAGCGGCGGCCCACCGGGCTGCACTGGCGCCGGACCGACCGGCAAGACCGATTCGGTGAGCTTTTCCCCGGCCCACACCCGCTTCATCACGGCCACGCGCTCGGCCATGTCGCGCATGGTCTGCGTCGCCGGGTCGGCGCCGACGGCGTGGTAGTCCTCATGCCTGCCGCCCACGCCGATGCCCACGCTCAGCCGCCCGCCACAGAGCATGTCGCCGGTCGCGAGTGCCTTGGCCAGCATGACGGGGTCGTGCAGCTGCGGCACGATCACGGTCGTCAGCAGCCGCACCCGACGCGTCCAGGCGGCCAGCGCCCCCAGCAGGGTGAGGTTGTCCGGGTTGTCGAAGGCGATGCGCTCACCCCAGCACAGCGACGAGAACGGGCCGTCGTCAATCGCGCGCGCCCAGTTCTCCAAGATTCCCGCGTCCAAGTCCGGTTCCATGACCGGCAGCGTCATCGCAATCCGCACGACGGCGATTCTGGCACGGGGGTCAACTTCCCGGCGTGCAAGTGGCAGCATGGAGCAGATGGGTTTCACCAGCAGTTCCATCGCGCACGTCCGCCTCACTGTCACCGATATCGAGCGATCCCGGCAGTTCTACGAGAGCGTGTTCGGTTGGCCCGTCCTGCTGGAAGTGCCCGACAACGCCGACGACGCCACCCGCAAACAGCTGAGCTTCTTGTTCGGCGGCGTCATCTACGACCTCGGCGGCACCCTGCTCGGGCTGCGGCCCGTAGCGACGGACCGTTTCCACGAAGACCGCGCGGGGCTCGACCACATCGCGTTCCGGGTCGGCAGCAAGGACGAATTGGATTCCGCGGCAGCGCACCTGGACGAACTGGGCGTCACCCATGAGCCGGTGAAAGACATCGGACCGTCCTACATCCTGCAGTTCCGCGATCCCGACAACATCGCCCTGGAGCTCACCGCGCCGAAATAGGAGGAGGCCATGGCCATCAGTTTCAACCACACGATCGTCGCCGCCCGCGACAAACGCGAGTCCGCGGAATTCCTCACCGAATTGTTCGGTCTGCCCGACCCAAAACCGTTCGGCCACTTCATGGTTGTTCAACTGGAGCACGGCGCCAACCTCGATTATGCGGACGCTCCCGAGGGCGGGGAGATCCCGCGGCAGCACTACGCCTTCCTGGTTTCCGAGGAGGACTTCGACGCCATTTACGGCAAGATCTCCTCGCGTGGCCTGCCGCACTGGGCCGACCCGGGCGCCAAACGGCCCGGCGAGATCAACCACAATGACGGCGGCCGCGGGGTGTACTTCCGCGACCCCTCGGGACATGCGATGGAGATCCTCACCCGGCCGTACGGGTCGGGAAGCTGAATCGGTGCGGCGGTAGCGCCTATTCGCCGGCGCGCGGTGTGCCGTGCCGCACGCTCTCCTGCGTCCGATAGTCCTCGGCGAATTGCACGACATGCCTGGGCAGCGCGTTGGCGGCGACGTCGGCCAGGGTGGTTTCCTCCAGCACCGACCGCATGCTGGCACGCAGCGCCCGCCAGACGTCGGTGAGCGCCGCGGTCGGCCCGGAGTAGGGCAGGTCCCCGAGACCGATGTCGCGGACGCTGGCCAATGGTCCGTCGATGCAGCGCAGCACGTCGGCGATGCTGATCTCGTCGCCGGGACGGGCCAGTTCGTAGCCACCCTCCCGGCCGCGATGGCTTCTCACCAGGCGGTCGGTGCGCAGGTTGGTCAGGATGTCGACCAGGAACTGCGGCGGTATGCCCTGCGCTTGGGCCAAGTCGTCGGTTTTCACCAACGTCCCATGGGGGACCGTGGCGAGCTGGACCATGGCCCGCACCGCGTACTCCGCCTTCGCCGACATGCGCACTCTCAGGATTGTGCCACTCGGTGCAGGATTTTCGGCGCAGCCGGGTGGGCTCGGCGTGCTAACCGCGCGATTCGAGCAGATCGACGATGCTTTGCGCCTGCTCCTCGACGGTGCGGTCGGACGTCAGCCGCAGGTCGGGGTTGGCCGGCGGTTGATAAGGGCTGTTGATGCCGGTGAAGTGTGCGATCTCGCCGGCGCGCGCCTTCGCGTACAGCCCCTTCGGGTCACGCTGCTCGCATTCCTCGATGGAGGTGTCACAGAACACCTCGACGAAGTCGAACCCCGCTGCCGCGTGCACATTACGAGCCATTTCGCGTTGCTCGGTCAGCGGGCTGATGGCCGGCACCAGCACGACGTTGCCGCAATCGGCGAGCAACGTCGCCACATGCGCCAGTCGGCGCAGGTTCTCGGCCCGGTCGGCCATGCTGAAGCCCAAGTCGGCGTTCAGACCGTGGCGCAGGTTGTCGCCGTCGAGAACATAAGCGGGAGTGCCCTTTTCGAGCAACATCTGCTCGACCAGCATGGCCACCGACGATTTGCCCGAACCGGATAGGCCGGTGAACCATACGGTCCGCCCCCGCGGCCGGGCCTCGGCCACGGTTGACGACTTGTGCCGCACGGTGTTCGGGCTTGCCGCCTGCGCCGACACGTCACGCAGCACCATGCCCGCAGCAACGGTGCCGTTGGTGTGCGGGTCGATCAGGATGAACGAGCCGGTGCTGGCGTTGCGGGTGTACTCGTCGAGCAGAAGCGGAACCTGAGTGCGCAGCGATATTCGGCCAAGTTCGTTGAGCTGCAACGCCGTTGCGGCCTTGTCCCGATGTAGGGTGTTGACGTCGAGTCGGTAGTCCAGCCCGGTCACCCGCACGCGCGTGGTGCGGGTGGTGTGCTTGATGACGTACTCGCGGCCGGTCTCCAGCGTCGCGTCGTCGGCCATCCAGCACACGGTCGCGTCGAATTCCTGGGCCACCCGGGGCTGATTGTTGGTGCGCGCGATGAGATCACCGCGCGAGATATCGATCTGGTCGGCAAGGCTGATCGAGACGGCCATCGGCGGAAACGCTTCTTGGACTGGGCCGTTCGGGCCGCCGATCGCGGTGATCGTGGTGGTCTTGCCGATCGGCAGTACGACGACTTCGTCGCCCGGCCGCATCACACCGCTGGCCACGGTGCCGGCATAGCTGCGGTGGTCTTGATGCTCGCGGGTGTGTGGCCGGATGACGTACTGCACCGGGAACCGCACGTCGACCAAGTTCCGGTCCCCGGCGATGTAGACCTCCTCCAGATGCGACAACAGCGCGGGGCCCTCGTACCACGGCGTCTGGTCCGACTTGGTCACCACGTTGTCGCCGTGCAAGGCCGAAATCGGGATAGTCGCCACGTCGTGCACATCCAACCGCGCGGCGAAGGCGTGGAATTCGTCGCGGATTGCCTCGAATTTCTCTCTGTCCCAACCGATCAGGTCCATCTTGTTGACGGCGAGCACGATATGCTGGATGCCCAGCAACGACGCCAGGAAGGCGTGCCGGCGCGACTGCTCCAGCAAGCCGTGCCGGGCATCGACGAGCACGATCACGAGCTGGGCGGTCGACGCGCCGGTCACCATGTTGCGGGTGTATTGGATGTGACCCGGCGTGTCGGCGATGATGAATTTCCGCTTGGGGGTGGCGAAATAGCGGTAGGCGACGTCGATCGTGATGCCCTGTTCGCGTTCGGCACGCAAGCCGTCGGTCACCAGCGCCAGGTCGGTGTAGTCGTGGCCGCGCTCTTTGGACGTCTGCTCCACCGCGGCCCACTGGTCCTCCATGACGGCCTTGGAGTCGTAGAGCAGGCGCCCGATCAGCGTGGACTTGCCGTCGTCGACCGAGCCCGCGGTCGCGAGGCGAAGCAGCGTGGTGGGTGTGGCCATCAGAAATACCCCTGCCGTTTGCGGTCTTCCATGCCGGCTTCCGAGATTCGGTCGTCGGCCCTGGTGGCGCCCCGTTCGGTCAACCGCGACACCGCGGTCTCGGCGATCACCTCCTCGACCGTGACGGCCTCCGATTCCACGCATCCGGTGCAGGTGACGTCCCCGACGGTGCGGAAACGCACCGTCGCCTCGAACACCGGCTCGTCGTCGCGCGGTTGCATGTGCCGGTCGACCGCCAGCAGCATGCCGTCGCGGCGAAACACCTTGCGCCGGTGGGCGTAATAGATCGAGGGCAACGCAATGTTCTCCGCGCCGATGTAGGACCAGATGTCGAACTCGGTCCAGTTCGACAGCGGGAAGGCCCGGATGTGCTCGCCCTTGTGGTGCCGGCCGTTGTACAGGTTCCACAGCTCGGGCCGTTGCGCCTTCGGGTCCCACTGGCCGAACTCGTCGCGGAAGCTGAACACCCGCTCCTTGGCGCGGGCCTTCTCCTCGTCGCGGCGCGCTCCGCCGAACGCCGCGTCGAACTTGTTCTCCCGGATGGCGCGGAGCAGCGTCACGGTCTGGATCGAGTTGCGTCCCTGCGGTGGCTCGACGACGCGGCCTGCGTCGATGTCCTCCTGAACCGAGGCGACCACCAGGCGCACCCCATGCTCGGCGACCAGCTCATCGCGGGTGGCGATCACCTCGTCGAAGTTGTGGCCGGTGTCGACGTGCATCACCGGGAACGGCAACCGACCGGGCCGGAACGCCCGCAGCGCCAGGTGCAGCATGACGATGGAGTCCTTGCCGCCGGAGAACAGCAGAACGGGCCGCTCGAATTCGGCGGCCACCTCCCGGATGATGTGGATCGCTTCGGCCTCCAGCGAGCGCAGGTGGCTCAGCTCGTACTGGCCGGCGGCTGGAGCCGCCTTCAGATCGCTGGTCATAACTTCCTTGCTGATCTTGGTTGAACTGACCATATTTGGCATATTTGCCATCTATCGAATCAGCTAACCTCACGGGTGTCAAATTCGGGTTCAATATGGTCCGGGCACCAGCGATGGGATGCATTACGTCCGGGGCGACGGCAACCCCTTTTGCCGCTCGGGAACAGTACGAAAGCATGGGCGGATGACTACACCTTCCAAAGCTCCCAGCGGCCGCGACGTCATCTCGCAGTTCCTCCCCCAATCGCCGTTCGTTGCGAAGCTGGGCATTGTTGCCGACCGGCTCGATGGCCACGAGGTCAGGCTGCGGCTGCCGTGGGATCCCTCCAACGTGACGATCGGTGACATGGTGCACGGGGGCGCCATCGCCACACTCGCCGACGTCACCGTCATGGCGGCGGCCTGGTGCGGCTCGGAGGCGCCCCCGGAGCTGCGGGGCGTAACCGTCTCGATGGCGTTGGACTTCATGGCGCCGGCCCGCGCCACCGACGTGATCGGCGTAGGCCGGGTGCTGCGGCGCGGCCGGTCGCTGGTGAACTGCGAGGCGGAGGTCGTCGACGCGCACGGCAGGCTCGTCGCGAAGGCCCTCGCCACCTACAAGGTCGGCTGACCGCTAGACCTTGACTTCCTCCAGCTTGCCCGTCGCGACGTCGAAGACGAATCCGCGCGCGGATCCGTGCTTGGTCACGAACGGGCTGGCGTCGATGCGGCGCAACGACTGCCGGACATCCTCGGCAACGTCCGGGAACGATTCGGGGGCCCACGGCGGCTTGACGCCGGTCTCCTCTTGAATGGCGCGCTTGAATTCGTCGTCGGTGAAGGTGAGCATGCCGCAGTCGGTGTGGTGGATCAGGATGATCTCCGTGGTTCCCAGCAACCGCTGGCTGATCGCCAGCGAGCGGATGACGTCGTCGGTCACGACCCCGCCGGCGTTGCGGATGACGTGCGCCTCGCCCTCGTTGAGACCCAGGGCGCGGTAGACGTCGAGCCGGGCATCCATGCACGCCACGACCGCGACGTGTTTGCCCGGCGGCATCGGCAGCGGCCCGTGGAAGGTGCTCGCATACCGGGCGTTGTTGCCCAGGAAGTCATCGGTAACCGTCACGCAAGCCTCCTCGGAGTGTCGCGGCACGGAATTTGCTGCCTGCATCGGTGCCGCGGTGGATGTTAACAACGGGCCATCGATTATTGACGCATGAAAATCAGCCTGATCACAAGGATCGGGCCGCCGAACCGGGCCGGTCCGGGCCCGGCTCGTTAACCTGTCCCAATGCGAGGCGGGCGGTGCGGTCGGGGATGATTCGCTTCTTGGCGCGCCGGCTGCTCAACTACGTCGTGCTGCTGGCGCTGGCATCGTTTCTGACCTTCTGCCTCACATCGGTCGCCTTCCGGCCCCTGGACAGCCTGTTGCAGCGCAGTCCGCGCCCGCCGCAGTCGGTCATCGACGCCAAGGCGCACGCGCTCAACCTGGACAAGCCGATACCGATCCGCTACGCGCAGTGGGCCGCCCACGCCATTCGCGGCGACTTCGGCAAGACCATCACCGGCCAGCCCGTCGGCGCCACGCTGTGGCGGCGCGTCGGAGTCACCCTGCGGCTCCTGGTCGTCGGGTCGCTGGCGGGCACCGTCCTGGGCATCGCGGCCGGGGCCCGGGGAGCCATCCGCCAATACCGACTCAGCGACCGCCTCGTCACGATGATGGCGCTGCTGGTCCTGAGCACCCCGACGTTCGTCATCGCCAGCCTCTTGATCCTCGGCGCACTCCGGGTGAACTGGGCTTTCAGCGTGCACCTTTTCGACTACACCGGGGAAACGTCGCCGGGTGTGGCTGGTGGGGCCTGGCACCACCTGGTGGACCGGTTGCGCCATCTGATCCTGCCCACGCTCACCCTGACCCTGGCGGCCGCCGCCGGATACAGCCGTTATCAGCGCAACGCGATGCTCGACGTCCTGGGGCAGGACTTCATCCGAACGGCCCGCGCCAAAGGGCTCACCCGCCGCCGCGCGCTGGTGAAGCACGGGCTGCGCACGGCGCTGATACCCCTGGCCACCCTGTTCGCCTACGGTGTCGCCGGGCTGGTCACCGGCGCGGTGTTCGTGGAGAAGATCTTCGGCTGGCACGGCATGGGTGAATGGCTGGTGCAGGGCATCGCGACGCAGGACACCTACATCATCGCCGCGATCACGCTGTTTTCCGGCACCGTCGTGCTCCTGGCCGGCCTGCTCTCCGACGTCTTCTACGCCGCCCTCGACCCGAGAGTTCGGGTCTCATGACGGCCGAGCCCAAAGCTCAAGCCGCTCAAGGGATCTCCGCCCCAACGACCTCGGAGTTCACCTCGCGCCGCACCCTGGTGCTGCGCAGGTTCGTCCGCAACCGGTTGGCGGTCGCGGCGCTGGTGCTGCTGGTGCTGCTGTTCGTCGGTTGCTACACGCTGCCGGCGGTGCTGCCGTATTCCTACGACGACCTCGATTTCGACGCGCTGCTGCAACCGCCAAACAGCCGCCACTGGTTGGGCACCAACGCGCTGGGGCAGGACCTGCTGGCGCAGATCCTGCGGGGCATGCAGAAGTCGATGCTGATCGGTGTCTGCGTGGCGGTCATCTCGACCGGCATCGCCGCCACCGTCGGCTCGATCGCCGGCTATTTCGGTGGCTGGCGGGACCGCGCACTGATGTGGTTGGTCGACCTGCTGTTGGTGGTGCCCAGCTTCATCCTCATCGCCATCGTCACACCGCGAACCAAGAGCTCGGCCAACATCCTGATGCTCGTCCTGCTGCTCGCCGGCTTCGGCTGGATGATCAGCTCCCGGATGGTACGCGGCATGACCATGAGTCTGCGTGAACGCGAGTTCATCAGGGCCGCAAGGTACATGGGCGTGTCCAGTCGCCGGATAATCCTCCGCCACGTGGTACCCAACGTGGCCTCCATTCTCATCATCGACGCCGCCCTCAACGTCGCCTCGGCAATCCTGGCCGAGACCGGGCTGAGCTTTCTCGGTTTCGGCATCCAGCCGCCGGACGTGTCGCTGGGCACGTTGATCGCCAACGGCACCCAGTCCGCGACCACCTTCCCCTGGGTGTTCTTGTTTCCGGCGGGCGTTCTGGTACTGATCCTGGTGTGCGCCAACGTGACCGGCGACGGTCTGCGCGACGCGCTGGATCCCGGCAGCGGCATGCTGCGGGGGGTCGCCCGGTGACCGCGCTGCTCGAGGTGACCGATCTGGCCGTCAGTTTCCCGACGGACGGCAAACCGGTGACCGCGGTGCGCGGCATCAGCTACAGCATCGCCCCGGGCGAAGTCGTCGCCATGGTCGGCGAATCCGGCTCGGGAAAGTCGGTTTCCGCGATGGCGGTGGTGGGTCTGCTCCCGGAGTACGCGCAGGTGCGCGGCTCGGTGCGGTTGCACGATACCGAGTTGCTCGGTCTGGGCGACGATGCGATGTCGAGGTTTCGCGGCAAGACGGTCGGCATGGTGTTCCAGGATCCGATGTCGGCGCTCACACCCGTCTACACCGTCGGGGACCAGATCGCCGAGGCGATCGAGATCCACCAACCGCATGTGGGCAAAAAAGCCGCCCGCCGGCGCGCGGTGGAACTGCTCAATCTGGTCGGTATCGCTCAGCCCGAACGGCGTGCCCGCGCGTTCCCGCACGAACTGTCCGGCGGCGAGCGCCAGCGGGTGGTCATCGCGATCGCGATCGCCAACGACCCAGACCTGCTGATCTGCGACGAGCCCACCACCGCCCTGGACGTCACCGTGCAGGCGCAGATCCTCGAGGTGCTCAAGACAGCACGCGACATCACCGGCGCCGGGGTGCTGATCATCACCCACGACCTCGGCGTGGTCGCCGAGTTCGCCGACCGGGCGCTGGTGATGTACGCCGGCCGCGTCGTCGAATCCGCAGGCGTGAATGACCTTTACCGCGATCGCCAGATGCCCTACACCGTCGGTCTGCTGGGCTCGGTGCCGCGGCTCAATGCCGAGCAGGGCACCCGGCTGGTGCCCATCCCGGGCGCGCCCCCGTCGTTGATCGGGCTGGACCCGGGCTGCCCCTTCGCGACGCGCTGCCCCCTGGTCATCGACGAATGCCGCGCGGAGGAACCGGAGTTGCTCCCCGTGGGCGCCGATCACCTAGCGGCCTGCATCCGCACCGACCAGGTCAACGGACGCACCGCCGCGGAGATCTACGGGGTCAACACCGAGGCGCATACCACGGTGTCCGGCGACTCGCCGGTCGTCGTGCGGGTGCGCGATCTGGTCAAGACCTTTGCCCTGACCAAAGGCCTGGTATTGCGCCGCACCGTCGGGGAGGTACGCGCGGTCGACGGCGTCAGTTTCGAGTTGCGGGCGGGCCGCACCCTGGGCATCGTCGGCGAGTCCGGCTCGGGTAAGTCGACCACCCTCCACGAAATTCTGGAATTGGTTGCCCCGCAATCAGGTTCGATCGAAGTGCTGGGCACCGACGTGGCGACGCTGAGCGCGTCGAAACGACGCTCGCTGCGACGCGACATCCAGGTGGTGTTCCAAGACCCGGTGGCGGCACTGGACCCCCGGCTGCCGGTATCCGACCTGATCGCCGAGCCGTTGCTGGCCAACGACTTCGGTAAGAGCGAGACCAACGCGCGCGTCGCCGAGTTGCTCGACATCGTGGGATTGCGCCGAGCCGACGCCGCCCGATACCCCGCCGAGTTCTCCGGCGGGCAGAAGCAGCGCATCGGCATCGCGCGGGCGCTGGCGTTGCAGCCGAAGATCCTGGCGCTCGACGAGCCGGTCTCCGCCCTCGACGTCTCCATCCAGGCCGGCATCATCAACCTGCTGCTCGACCTGCAGGAGCGCTTCGGCCTGTCGTATCTCTTCGTATCCCATGACCTTTCGGTGGTCAGACACCTCGCGCACCACGTGGTGGTCATGTATGCCGGCACGATCGTCGAGCAAGGCGAGAGCCGGCAGGTGTTCGAAGACCCGCAGCACGAGTACACCCGGCGGCTGCTGGGCGCCGTGCCACAACCGGATCCGGGCAGACGTGTCTAGGCGGGTAGCGACGGCGATCGTCGCGACGGCGCTGGCGGTGTCCGGATGCTCACCGGCCATCAACCTGGCGCCCGAAAGCGGCCGCAGTGCCGAGATCGGCACCACCAGCGACATCAACCCACGGGACCCCGCCACCCTGCAAGACGGCGGCAGCCTGCGACTGGCGCTCAGCGACTTCCCGCCGAACTTCAACATCCTGCACATCGACGGCAATTCGGCCGAGGTCGCCGCGATGATGAAGGCCACCCTGCCGCGGGCCTTCATCATCGGCGCCGACGGCTCGACGGCTGTCGACACCGACTACTTCACCAGCGTCGAACTCACCGGGACCGCACCGCAAGTGGTGACCTACACGATCAACCCGCAGGCGGTGTGGTCCGACGGAACGCCGATTACGTGGGAAGACATCGCCAGCCAGATCCATGCGTTGAGCGGCGCCGACAAGACCTTTGAGATCGCCGGGCCCAGCGGGGCCGACCGTGTCGCGTCGGTCACCCGAGGTGTCGACGACCGGCAAGCCGTCGTGACCTTCGCCAAGCCGTACGCCGAGTGGCGTGGCATGTTCGCCGGCAACGGCATGCTGCTGCCCAGGAGCATGACGGCCACGCCGGAGGCGTTCAACAAGGGCCAACTCGATGGGCCCGGACCCTCGGCGGGCCCCTTCATCGTCACGTCACTGGACCGGACCACACAACGGATCGTGTTGTCCCGCAACCCGAAATGGTGGGGCGCCCGGCCACGGTTGGACAACATCACCTACCTGGTCCTCGATGACGCCGCGCGGCTGCCCGCCCTGCAGAACAACACCATCGACGCGACCGGCGTCGGCACCGTCGACCAGCTGACCATCGCTCGGCGCACGAAGGGGATTACGATCCGCCGCGCGCCCGCCCCGGCATGGTCTCACTTCACGTTCAACGGCGCCCCGGGGTCGATCCTGGCCGACAAGGCGCTGCGCCTCGCGGTGGCCAAAGGCATCGACCGCCGCACCATCGCCAAGGTCGTCCAATACGGCCTCACGAGTGATCCGGCGGCGTTGGGCAACCACATCTATGTCGCCGGGCAGGAGGGCTACCAGGACAACAGCGCGGTCGTCCCCTATGACCCGGACGAGGCCAAGCGGGAGCTCGATGCCCTGGGCTGGAGGTTGAACGGCCAGTTCCGCGAGAAGGACGGCCGCCCACTGGTCGTCCGCGATCTGTTCTATGACGCCCAGGGTAGCCGTCAGTTCGCCCAGATCGCCCAGCACAGCCTCGCGCAGATCGGCGTCAAGCTCGAACTGGTGTCCAGGTCCGGCAGCGGGTTCTTCACCAACTACATCAACGTCGGGGCTTTCGACATCGCCCAATTCGGTTGGCTCGGTGACGCTTTTCCGCTCTCGGCACTTACGCAGATCTACCTGTCGGGCGGGGAGAGCAACTTCGGCAAAATCGGCAGCCCGCAGATCGACGCGGCGATCGAGCGGACCCTGCAAGAACTCGATCCCGGCAAGGCGCAGGCGTTGGCCAACGATCTCGACAAACTCATCTGGGCCGAGGGGTTCAGCCTGCCGCTGACGCAGTCGCCCGGCGACGTCGCGGTCCGCAGCACGCTGGCGAATTTCGGCGCGCCCGGCCTGGGCGACCTCCGCTACACCGCCATCGGGTTCATGCGCGGCTGATCCGGCGTAGCCGCGCCGGGATCGGCAGCGCGCCCTCAATAGCGGCGGCCACCCCGATCGCCTTCCACAGCAGCCGCAGCTCGGGGCGCGCCGGAAGCGCGTCGAGCGCAGGCGCTTTCGCGGCGAGCCCGTCGAGCTCACCCCGCCACACCGCCCGGGCGATGGCGATCGCGGCGGGCTCGCGGAAGTCCAGCGCGCTGTGCGCCATGCTGGGCAGCTTCAACAGCACCGCGTTGGGCAGCAGCGCGGCTACCCGCTCGGCGACGGCCGGCGGCGTGATGAGGTCGCGGCCGCCGGAGACCACCGCGGTCGGCCAGGTGAAATGCGGCATCTCGGCCACCAGGTCGTACGGCTCGTCCTCGAAAGTCGCGGTCTGCGTGCGCGCTTCACGTTCCGCCACGGCGGGGTCGAGCGGTAGTCCGTCGGGCTCGGCAGCGTAGTTCAGTTCCCGGAACGCGATGCGGCTCACCAGGTCCTCCTCGTAGCGATAGGGCAGGTTGCTCAGCGTCGAGAACCGGGACAGCGCCCACCACAACAACTTTCGCCCATCCAGCAGCAGGTCGAGCTGTCGCTCGAGCAGCTCGGCGCCGCCGTAGCCATAGATCGTCGCCACGACCTGGGTGGCCGCCGCGGTCATCACCCCCGCGTCGACGAGCTTGCGCATTTTGGGCGCCAGCGCGGCGGTCTCGGGGCTGTCACCGCGAAGCAGCAGCCGACGGATCGCGTGGCGAACGATCACGACGTCATGCCGCGACAACAGCGGCGAATCCAGGATCATCGCCCGCACCCGGCCCGGATGGCGCACGCCGAAACCGGACGCGATGTAGGTGCCGTACGACGCGCCGTAGATGACGGCCGAGTCGACATGGGCGTCGTCGAGCACGGCGGCGATGTCATCGACGACCTGGTTCACCGTGATCGCCTCGGGGGGCAGATCCTCGCCGGAGTCGTCGTGGCGCGACATGCCCACTCCGCGGTGCTCGATCATGATGACGTCCAGGCCGGCAGCGGCCGCGCGACACCGCAGTCCCTTGTACATCTGCACCGACGCCACCCCAGGACCACCCGGGATGATGACCAGCGGGTGTGCCGACTTCCGGCCGGTGCGCACGTAGTACAGATCGAACTCTTCCGTGCTATCCGGCGAGACCGGCCGGCGCACGGGTCGCACACCGGGCAGTGCCGCGAGCTTCTCCTGCGCCCGGCGACGTTTCGCATTCATCGTCATCTGTGTCGGCCCACCATGATCCCATTCTGCCGGGACCGCCGGCGGGCACCGTCGCAGCGGTCCACCCGAGGCGTTCGACGCAGCTCAACGCGTTGGCGCTAGGCGCTCAGGTCGATGCGGTGCGCGCCCTTGACGCCGTCGTACCGGTCGGGGCTGCAGGTGAGCACGATCACCTGCCCGTGCGCGCCCACTGTGTCGAATACCTCGCCCATCTTGGCCAACCGGTCGGGATCGGTGAAGCCGAGCGCGTCGTCGACCACCACCGGAACGGCGTCCTCCTTGGCGACCAGGGCGGCGCCGGCCAGCCGCGCCAGGATGGCGAGTTGCTCCTTCGCCCCGCCCGACAGTGATTCGTAGGGCACCGTGACGCCGTCGAGCGTGCGGCTGCGAATGCAGAGGTCGCTGTCGATGTCGACCTCGAACGTGGGCCCGAACACCGGCCGGCCGAGCCGTTGCAGCTCCGCGCGGTAGGGCTCGACGTAGCGCTGCCGGGTGGTGTCGCGGTGGCGTGTCATCACCGCGCGCAGCAACCGCGCGGCCCGGGCCCGGCTGCCGACCCGGATGTGCTCGCTGACGGCGTGCTCGCGCTCGGTTTCCGCGGCGTCGAGCTTGCCTTGGCGGCCCTCGCTGCCGAACACCGAGAGTTCGATGGTGATCTCGCGCAACGCGCGGGCCGCCTCCTCGTAGCGCTCGCGCAATTCCTCGGTTTCCTTCGTGGCAGCGGCTAATTCGTCGTGCACGGCATCAGGCCTGGCCGCCGCCAGTCTGTCGGCCAGTTCGGCGTGACGACGTTGCGCGGCCCGCGCCGCCTGCTGCGCGGTATCCGCCAACGACGCGAGATCGTCATCGCCGGCCGACGCCCGTTCTTCGGTCAGCCGGTCGTTGGCCGCTGTGAGTTCGCTGCGTTGAGTCTCCAGGGTGTTCTGCAGAACTGTTGCGCGGGTGGCCAACTCGGTGAGCCGAGTGGCGGCAGCGGTGGCGTCCCGGCGGCGGTCGTCGCAATCGGCCACCGCGGCCAGGCGAGCCGTCTCGATCGTATCGAGGTCGGCGCGCGCGGCGTCGATGTCGATAGCGTGGAACTCCACCCCGGCCGGCTGCCCAGCACGAAGCTGCGTGAGCCGCAACCGCAGCTGGTCGATCTCTTCGTCACCGCACAAGCCGGCCAGGGTGGCGCTCAGCTGGTCGCGGCTGCCCTGCAGTTCGCGGCGACGCTGGTCGGCGGACCGGGC
Source organism: Mycobacterium paraseoulense (assembly GCF_010731655.1). Classification (NCBI taxonomy): domain Bacteria; kingdom Bacillati; phylum Actinomycetota; class Actinomycetes; order Mycobacteriales; family Mycobacteriaceae; genus Mycobacterium; species Mycobacterium paraseoulense. The sequence goes on from NZ_AP022619.1 coordinate 2,605,857, forward strand.
GGCGGCCAGGTCAACGACCCCACCAGCGGCCAACGCCGCCGCCAGATCTTCTTGTGCCGCAGCGTGTTTTGCGTGAATGTCGAGCGTCGTCGCGCCTGGAGTGATCCGCGCTGTCAGGACGCCGGGGACCTCGACCGTGGTGGGTCCCGTGGTGGTAATCGACCAGGTTCGACCCTCGGCCAACGACACCCGTTGGTCGCCGATCGAGAGCTCCACGTCCGCGGCGGCGGTGAACTCGACTGCCGTGGACGTCGACGCCAACTGGTCGCCGATGCGATCGACCGCGACGGCGCCGTCCTCGATTCGTCGCAATAGCTGCTCGGTGACGGCGATCTCGCGGAGTTCTGCGCACACCCGGTCGCGGTCCCGCTGGATGGCCTCGATCTTGGTCAATCGGGCGCTCAACCGGTCAGCCTCCTCGCGGTCGGCCAGCTGCACGACGGCGCGGCGGGCGGATTCCGCGCGGCGGTGCAGCTCCGCGAGGGCCTCGGTGGCTTCCCGGGCCGCCAGTTCGGCGGCCTCGGCTTCGACATTCGCGGCCGCGCGCGCCGTGGCGGCTTCTTGCGCCTGCGTCTCGGCGGCCGCGACACCGGCTGCGCGGACGTCGATTTCGGCGAGAAGTTGCAGACGTGAGTGGTGAGCGGTTGCCGCCGCGGCGCTCGTCGCCTCCGCGGCGGCGGCGATCAACTCGGCCTCGCGCGCCTGGCCCGTCAGTTCGTCGATCCTTTCCACGGCCTCTCGCGCGGCGGCAAGCCGGGGGCGGGCGGCGATGCGCCGCTGCGACAACTCGGCCACCCGTTCCGTCAGGACGGCGTGCCGACACACCCGCTCGTCGACCTCGGCGACCGCCGCCGCGCACTCCGCGACCGCGGCCTCCGCGTCGGCCAGCCGGGCGATCGCCGCGGCCCATTCGCCCGTCGGACGGCCGGTCGCGGTGAAGTAGCGTCCGTATTCGGCGTCGATTCGTTCGATGAGCAGCGGTTCGGCGCCGGACAGCGCCCCGGTGTCGCCGGCCGCGACGTCGAGCGCGCGCGACAGTGCGTCACAGCCCGACAGATCCACCGCGGCGGTCGACGCCGCTTGCAGCACCCGCTGGGCATGCCACAGGTCGCTGTCCACCGTCTCGGCCAGCATCGCGCGGACACGTTCGTGCGCCTCGTCGCCGGTGAGCTGCTCGCGGTGCGGCGCCTGAATCGTCAGCTCGGTTTCGCACTTCTTGTGGAACCGCTTGCGGTAGACGAATCGATAAGGGCCGCAGCTTAATTCGGCGCTCACCTCGGAGCCGACGTCGCTGTTGGTGGGTTTGACCTGCTTGACTTCCTTCTTCGTCGAGCGGTCCCTGGACTCCAGTAACAGGTCCAGCGCTTCGATCATGGACGACTTGCCGATCTCGTTGGCGCCGCACACCACCACGACACCGTGGTCGGGAAACTCTATCTCGCGGTGCGCGATGCCCCGATAATTCTTCAGGATCAGGCGGTGCAGCTTCACGCGGCGCCCCGATCGGTGAGCCGCAGCAGCAAGGCCAGTGCCGCCTGCGCGTCGACTGCGGTCTCGGAGTCCCCCTCGCGCGCGGTCGCCACCAACTCGTCGACCGCCGCCGCGGCGAAACCCCCGATACCGAGATCGCTGAATTCGCCGTCGGCGGGGATGACCGCCAGGTCGGTGTGGCGTTCCCACAAGCCGAGCCACGCGTACAACCGCGCGTACTTGTCCAGGCAGGCGTCCAGCGCGGCGCGGTCGGTGACCGTCAGCGATCCGGTGAGCGCCAACCGCACCACGGTGCGGTCCTTGTCGGTCATCAGGTCCAGGTTCACGTCGAGGTCGGCGATGTCGCGCCGGGTGTCGACTTGTCGATGCAACGTGACGAACCGCCAACGGCCCACGCGCCGCGATTCCACCGTCGCCGGGCGGGCCGGGTCGGTTTCGTCGATGTCGACGACGAGGACGTGACCGGGGTCCGATTCCACGTCGTCGAAGTTGGTGACTTCCGGCGCCCCCGAATACCAGACGCGGCCGCTGTCGCCCACGAGGGTGCGAGAATGCTTGTCCCCCAATGCCACGTAGTGCACCGCGCCGGACGCCAGCGCGTCATCGACCGCGGCAAGCCGAATCAGGGAAGGCTTGTCGCGGTCGGGGTCCAGGGCGTCGACCCCGCCGTGCCCGACCAGGATCCGGGTGACCGGCTCAGGAGTCAGCTTCTCGAGGACGTCGGCGACCAGGTCGGTGGTCGGGGCTTTGGATCGCCATGGCGCGGCGACGATCTCCAGCCCGGGCCTCACCTGATGGATGCCGGCCTGGTCGAGCACCACCACGTTGTCGGGGCGTTCGGCGGTGAACAGCGCGCTGGTGTAGACGGACGACGCGTCCAGTGGATCGTGGTTGCCCGGCAGCAGGTAGACCGGAATTCCGATGGCGCGCATGGCTTCCAAGGATTGCCCGACAACCCGCGGGGGAAGTTGATTGTGTTCGAACACGTCACCACACACGACGACGAACTCGGCACCCACCTCCGTCGCCAGCGCTCCCAGGCCGGCCACCGCGTCGCGCCGGGCCGCGGAGTAGCGCGGCTGGGCGTCGCCGGCGAGGAAGTGCCGGGTCATGCCGAGCTGCCAGTCCGCGGTGTGCAGGAATCGCATGTCGGCGGCCCCCTTTCGAAGCGTGTGGTTACCAGGGCATTGCGAGCTTAAGTCCGCACACCGACAAGACGCGGGACCTCGGTCGGCAGGTCTCCGAGCGGCTACTTTGCGGCTTTTTTTCGAGTGTGCATCTGTGGCGATCTGGCGGCGGTTTTTGTCGGTGGGGGTGGCTAGTTTCGGGGTCATGAATTCGGGTGGCAATGACGAGGTCGACGCGGTGTTCGACGACCTTGATGCGGTCTTGGCCCGCGCTCGCGCGTTGCCGGTCGACGCGATGAACATTCGGCAACAGCTGGCGATGCTGGAGCGCTGCGAAAAGGTGCGCCGCCAACTGCCGGCCCTCGAGCATCCGCTGATCAACTCCCTGGCCCGCCAAGCCACCCCCGAGGAGTTGGGCGGCACCGTGTCGCATGCGATCGCCGAGGCCACGTTGATCAGCCGCGCCGAGGCGTCGCGGCGGGTGCGGGAGGCCACCGATTTGGGGCCGCGGCACGGGCTCACCGGTGAACCGCTGGCGCCGACGCTGCCGGCCACCGCGGCCGCCCAGCGCGCCGGCACGCTGGGTGCCGGGCAGGTGGCGGTGATCCGCCGGTTCTTTCACCAGCTGCCCGGCTGGGTCGACGCCGCCACCCGCCAGACGGTCGAGGCCGACCTGGCCGCTCACGGAACGCGGTATCGCCCCGAACAACTCGCCGCGCTCGCCGACCACGTGGCCGACTGCCTCAACCCCGACGGCACCTACACCGACGACGACCGCGCCCGCCGCCGCGGCCTCGCGTTGGGCAAACAAGGCCCCGACGGCATGTCCGAACTGCGCGGCCTGCTCACCCCCGAGGCCCGCGCCACCCTGGAGGCGGTACTGGCCAAGCTGGCCGCTCCCGGCATGTGCAACCCCCTCGATGACACCCCGTGCGTGGACGGGGCCCCCACCCAGGAGGCCATCGACCGCGACGCCCGCAGCGCCGCCCAACGCAACCACGACGGACTACTGGCGGCCTCACGTGCGCTACTGGCCTCGGGGAAACTCGGCCAGCACAACGGTCTACCGGCCTCCATCGTCGTCACCACCACGCTGCAAGACCTGCAGGCCGCCGCCGGCACCGGAATAACCGGCGGCGGCACCCGCCTGCCCATCAGCGACGTCATCCGCCTGGCCCGCCACGCCCACCACTACCTGGCCGTCTTCGACAACGCCAAGCCTTTGGCGCTGTACCACACCAAACGGCTAGCCTGTCCCGGGCAGCGAATTGTCCTCTACGCCAAGGACCGCGGCTGCACCGCACCCGGATGCACCGTGCCCGGCTACCTCTGCGAGGTCCACCACGTCACCGACTACGCGCAATCCCGCCGCACCGACATCACCGGCCTCACCTTCGCCTGCGGACCCCACCACCGCATGCTCAAACCCGACGGCTGGACCACCCGCAAGGACGCCAACGGTGACACCGAATGGATCCCACCCCCACATCTGGACCGCCGCCAACCCCGCACCAACCCCTACCACCACCCCGAAAAACTCCTACCCGACGGCCACGACGACGACGATGACGACGACGCGGCATAGGGGTTAACGTGGCTGCCGTGAAAGATCAGCGCACGTTGCTGTTGATGCGTCACGCCAAATCCGACTACCCGCCCGGGGTCGCCGACCACGATCGGCCGCTGGCACCCCGCGGCATCAAGCAAGCCGGGCTCGCCGGTGATTGGCTGCGCGCCGACGCCCCGGCCATCGACGCCGTGCTGTGCTCGACCGCGACCCGTGCGCGGCAGACGTTGGCCAACACGGGCATTGACGCTCCGGTGCGGTACAGCGAGCGGCTCTACGGCGCCACACCCGGCACCATGATCGAGGAAATCAACGCGGTCGGCGAGGAAGTCGAAACGCTGCTTGTCGTCGGCCACGAGCCGACGATGTCTGCCCTGGCCCTCGGCCTGGCCGGCAGGGGCACCGATGCGGCTACGGCCGAACGGATTTCGGCCAAGTTCCCGACGTCTGCGATCGCCGTGCTGACCGTCCCGTCCGGATGGAAGGATCTCGAACTCGGTCGCGCCGAGCTGATCGGGTTCGAGGTGCCGCGCTGATTGATTGCGCTACGAGTTGGTGGCCAGCGTCAGCTCCATCAGCTTGAGGGCCTGACCGCAGGCATCGATGCCCGGCGCCTGGGGGTTGACCCACCACCCGACCACGCCGGCCGCGTCGCTGGCCACTCCGCAGGCGCCGTTCGGGTCGTCCGGGCGCATCACGATCGAATCGATCCCGGCGATGTTCCGCGTCTCGACCTTGTACTTCAGGAAGTCGGCGACCTTGCGTTCGTTGCTGAGGCTGCCCTGCTCGAACCAGAACCGGGTGATGTCGATCAGCCCGGCGGGGTTGGCGGCCTGCCACCGGCAGATGGCGCCGACGAACGTGCTCTGAATGTCGAGCGGGTCGGCGCCCACCGTCTTGGCCAGGATGTCACTGGTCAGTACCTCGCACTCCTTGAGCAGGTTCGGATACTGCTGTTGGGAGTTGTTGTTGCGGGTGGGCCCGCCCGCCTTGATGGCGGTACCCCCGATCGACCTCGAACATCCGGTCACCACCAGCAGGGCGGCGATGAGGACGGCAACGACGGCGCGGGCGCTACTTCTGGTCATTTGGAGTTCGCAATCGACTGACGCGCCAATTCTTTGGCTATGTCGCATGGCGGCGGGAACGGCTTTTGGCTGAAGCTGATCGACCATTCGAAGAAGTCGTCCTGGAATTGGATGCCCACCTCGCAGAGCGAGTCACCCAGGTTCGGCTCGTTGCCGATGGCGATGAATCCGCTGTGTCCGTCGATGTTGATGTCGTCGACGCTAGCGCGCGACAGTTCTTCGGTCTTGCGCTCACGCCCGATCGGGCTGCCGCGATACCAGGAAAAGGAAAAGTGCGGACCGAGGATGCCGCCGCCCGCCAGCCACTGGCAGCCGACGGAGTTCCGGGCGGTGTTGATCAGACCGGTCACCTTGGTCAGCTCGGCCACCGTCTGATCGCTGACGCCGCCGCATTGGGGGAACATCGGCCCGTGGTGGCCCTCCGAGTTGCCCGGCGCCGACGAGGACGTCGCTCCCGGTTTGTTGCCGCCGGAATCAGAGCACGCCGCGACCACGGGGGCCAGGATCATCAAGGCCGACGCCGCGACGGCCAGCGCCCTTGAATTACGCCGCACCGCTACCCTGCTCTTGCTCAGCCTGCTCCCGGTCCACACGATGCACTGTAGCGGCAGCTCAGCGGGTCAACCACCGACGCGCCTGAGCAGGCGTTTCAGTTGCGCTGGTCGATGCGCGGTGTGCGAGAGTTACCAGATGCTCCTGGCACTGCTGCGCCAGTACATCCGGCCGTACCGACGGCTGGTCGCGGTGCTGATGGTGCTTCAGGGCATCAGCACGCTCGCGTCGCTGTACCTGCCGACGGTCAACGCCGCGATCATCGACGAGGGCGTCGCCAAGGGCGACACGGCCACCATCGTCCGGCTCGGCATGGTGATGCTCTCGGTCACCGGGCTGCAGGTGTTTTGCGCGGTCGGGGCGGTCTACTTCGGGTCGCGGACCGGGATGGGCTTCGGTCGCGACCTGCGCGCGGCGATGTTCGAACACGTCACCACCTTCTCCGAGCATGAGACCGCCCGCTTCGGCGCGCCCACGCTGTTGACGCGCACCACCAACGACGTCCGCCAGATCCAATACCTGGTTCAGATATCGAGCACCGTGCTGGTCACCGCGCCCATCATGTGCATCGGCGGGATCTTGATGGCCATCCACCAGGAGGCCGCGCTGACCTGGCTGCTCCTGGTCAGCGTTCCCATCATGGCGTTGACCAACTACTGGGTGATGTCGCACATGCTGCCCCTGTTCCGCAGGATGCAAGGCCTGATCGACGGCATCAACCGGGTCATGCGCGACCAGTTGTCCGGCGTGCGCGTCGTCCGGGCGTTCGCCCGCGAAGCTTATGAGCGCGACCGATTCGCCCGCGCCAACGCCGCGCTGTCGCACACCGCGCTGACCGCAGGCAACTGGCAAGCGGTGATGCTGCCGGTGACCACGCTGACCGTGAACGTGTCCAGCGTCGCGCTGATCTGGTTCGGCGGGTTGCGCATCGATCGGGGCCAGATGCAGGTCGGCTCGCTGACCGCTTTCCTGGCCTACTTCACCCAGATCCTTATGGCGGTGCTGATGGCGACGATGACACTGGTGGTGTTGCCGCGAGCGTCTGTGTGCGCCGAACGGATCTCGGAGGTGCTGTCCACCCCGGCCGCGGTAACCGATCCGCAGCGACCGGTCTTCCCGCCCGGCGGGATCGCCGGGGTGGTGCGTTTGGAGGGCGCGACATTCACCTATCCGGGCGCCGATCGCCCTGTGCTGCAGGATATTTCATTCACCGCACGGCCCGGCACCACCACGGCCATCGTTGGCAGCACCGGGTCGGGCAAGTCGACGCTGGTGTCATTGATCTGCCGGCTTTACGACGTAACCGGCGGCGCCGTCCTGGTCGACGACGTCGACGTCCGCGATTACCACACCGAGCGACTCTGGTCCGCGATCGGGCTGGTACCCCAGCGCGGCTATCTGTTCTCCGGCACCGTGGCCGACAACCTGCGCTACGGCAAGGCGGACGCGACAGACGACGAGATGTGGGAAGCGTTGCGGGTGGCCGACGCCGACGGATTCGTCCGCGCGCACGACGACGGGCTGCGGATGCGGGTGGCCCAGGGCGGCATCAACTTCTCCGGCGGTCAGCGGCAACGACTGGCGATCGCCCGGGCGGTGATCCGCCGCCCCGCCATCTACCTCTTCGACGACTCGTTCGGCGCGCTCGACGTGCACACCGACGCGCGGGTCCGCGCGTCGCTACAACAGATGGCGGGCGCAACCACGGTCATCCTTGTCACCCAGCGGGTCTCGACCGCCGCCCGGGCCGACCAGGTGATCGTCGTCGACAACGGCAGACTGGTGGGCACCGGCACGCACGAATCGCTGCTCTCCGACTGCCCCACTTATGCGGAGTTCGCCGACTCTCAGTCGGTGAGCGCCGTGCGATCTGGTCAATTCGGCGGCGCGCCATGACCGTCGCGGCCACTCGTGGTGCGACCCCGGTACCGGCCGGACGGTCCCGCGACTTCTGGGGATCGGCCATCCGGCTGGTGAAACGGCTTGCACCGCAACGGCGGCTGAGCATCGCGGTGATCAGCCTCGGCATCGCCGGGACGGTTATCGGGGTCATCGTCCCGCGCATCCTCGGCCACGCCACGGATCTGTTGTTCAACGGCGTCATCGGGCGGCAGCTCCCCGCGGGCATCACCAAGGCGCAGGCCGTTGCCGCCGCCCGGGCGCGGGGAGACAACACCTTCGCCGACCTCCTGTCGGGAATGGGTGTGGTGCCCGGCAAGGGCGTCGACTTCGGTGCGGTGGCACGAACGCTGGCGCTCGCGCTGGCCCTGTATCTGGTTTCGGCGCTGCTGATTTGGGCGCAAGCACGGCTGCTCAACGTCACCGTGCAACGCACGATGGTCTCGCTGCGTTCCGATGTCGAGGACAAGATCCACCGGCTGCCGCTGTCCTACTTCGACGGGCGCCAGCGGGGTGAGCTGTTGAGCCGGGTGACCAACGACATCGACAACGTGCAGTCGTCGCTGTCGATGACCATCACCCAGCTGGTGACCTCGATCCTGACCGTGGTCGCCGTGCTGGCGATGATGGTGTCCATCTCGCCGCTGCTGGCCCTGATCACCGTGGCGACGGTGCCGCTGACCCTGCTGGCCACGCGCGCGATCGCGCGGCGCGCACAGCGCCTGTTCGTAGCGCAATGGACGAGCATCGGTCGGCTCAACGCCCACATCGAGGAGACCTACAGCGGCTTCACGGTGGTCAAGACGTTCGGCCACCAGGCCGCGGCGCGCGCAAAGTTTCGCGACTGCAACCGCGACGTGTACGGGGCGAGTTTCGGCGCTCAGTTCTTCTCCGGCCTCGTGGCGCCGGCGACGGCGTTCATCGGCAACCTCGGCTACGTGGCCGTCGCCGTGCTGGGCGGACTGCAGGTGGCCAGCGGCCACATCACCCTCGGCGGCATCCAGGCCTTCATCCAGTACGTCCGGCAGTTCAACGCCCCCCTCAGCCAGGTGGCCGGGATGTACAACACCCTGCAGTCCGGGGTGGCCAGCGCGGAGCGGGTGTTCGAACTGCTCGACGAGCCCGAGGAATCGCCGGATCCCCAGCCCGCCCTCCCGCTGCCCGACCGAGGCCCGGGCGGACGGGTGGAGTTCCAGCACGTGAGCTTCGGTTACCGCCCGCACACGCCGGTGATCCACGACCTGTCGATGTTGGCCGAGCCGGGGACCACGGTGGCGATCGTCGGCCCAACGGGGGCCGGCAAGACCACGCTGGTGAACCTGCTCATGCGGTTCTACGACGTCGACTCCGGCCGGATCCTGGTCGACGGCATCGACATCACCACCGTGAGCAGGCAGTCGCTGCGGTCGCGGATCGGCATGGTCCTGCAGGACACCTGGCTCTTCGACGGGACGATCGCGCAGAACATCGCCTACGGGAGGCCCGAGGCGAGCGCGGACGAGGTGGTGCAAGCCGCCAAGGCGGCGTACGTCGACCGGTTTGTGCACACTCTGCCGGCCGGCTACCAGACGCGCGTCAGCGGTGGCGGCGGCAACATCAGTGCCGGCGAAAAGCAACTCATTACCATCGCGCGCGCGTTCCTTGCCAGGCCGCGGCTGTTGATCCTCGACGAGGCGACCAGCTCGGTCGACACCCGCACCGAGGCGCTCATCGCCCGCGCCATGTCGGAGCTGCGCCGGGATCGCACGAGTTTCATTATCGCGCATCGGCTTTCGACGATCAGAGACGCAGACCGGATCGTCGTGGTCGAAGCCGGCCGGATCGTCGAACAAGGCAGTCACACCGAGCTGCTGGCCCGGCGGGGCGCCTACTACGCCATGACAAGGGCGTAGCCCGAGATCACCGGGCGGCGCTCCGCTCCAATCGTGCGGCGGGAAAGGCGTTTCGGTCGCACTATTCGCGGGTTGTCATCGAATCCGCCGGGGTTGCCATCACAATGGCAGCACAATGGCAAGGTAGTGGCGTTCGTTGTTGCGTCGGCGGGTGCGGAGGACCGGAAGGACCAATAAGCGTGGTGGACAAACGTCTCGAACTCGCTCTGCTCGGGCCGTTGGAGATGAGCGTTGACGGCACTCTGGTGGGCCTGGGCACCCCCAAACAGCGAGCGGTACTGGCCATGCTGCTGATGAACCGCAACAGTCCGGTCGCCGTCGACCGGCTCATCACGGCCCTGTGGGACGACGAGCCCCCGTCCGGGGCACGGGCCAGCATTCATTCCTACGTGTCCAACCTTCGTAAGCTGCTCAGCACCGCCGGCATCGACCCGCGGGGCGTGTTGGCCGCGGCGCCGCCGGGATACCGGCTCAATATCACCGAAAGTGACTGCGATATAGGGCGATTCATTGCCGAGAAGACCGCGGGCGTGCACGCGGCCGCCGCCGGAAGATTCGAAGAGGCCAGCCGGCACCTGACGGCCGCGCTGGCGGAATGGCGCGGTCCGGTGCTCGAGGACCTCCGCGAATTCCAATTCGTCGACACGTACGCCACCTCGCTCGTCGAGGAAAAGGTTCTGGTCCACGGCGCCAAGGCGGAAGCCGAAATCGCCTGCGGGCGTGCGTCCACCGTGATCACCGAACTGGAGGCGCTGACCGCCGAACACCCCTACCGGGAGCCGTTATGGGCCCAGTTGATCACTGCCTACTACGTCACCGACCGGCAGTCCGACGCGTTGGCGGCCTACCGTCGCGTCAAAACCACACTGGCCGAAGACCTGGGCATCGATCCGGGGCCGACGCTGCGGTCGCTCAACGAGCAAATCCTGCGCCAGGAACCGCTGGACGTGAAGCGAAGTGCGAAGACCGCCGCCGTCGACACGGTCACCGTGCTCGAACAGCACACCATGGTATCCGGGCAGCAGGCCATCGCTTATCTGCACGAGGCGTCAGGACGCAGCTACCCGCTGCGGGCGGCGGCGACCCGGATCGGGCGGCTCGGTGACAACGACATCGTCCTGGACAGCCCCAAAGTCAGCCGCCACCATGCCGTCATCGTCGACACGGGCACCAGCTTCATCATCAACGACCTACGGTCGTCCAATGGGGTCCACGTGCAACACGAGCGAATCCGGTCCGCCGCCACGCTCCGCGACGGCGACCACGTCCGTATCTGTGACCACGAGTTCACCTTCCAGATCGCCGCGGACGACGAAAGCTAGCCACACCGTCGCCCGGGTAAATCGCGTGATTGTCATGCGTCGGGCCGGGTGGGGGCTTACGGTCATGGTTGCTGGGTCAGGGGGTTGCGGCCGCCCGGTGGGCCCGGCGATTGTTGGGTGTCGGCGGTGTGGTGGTTGGGTGTGAAGGATCGGCGATGAGTGATGAGCAGGTCTCGCGGGCGGGGTCGGATTTTGGGCCCTATCACCTAAAACGGCTGCTGGGCCGCGGTGGAATGGGCGAGGTCTACGAGGCCGAGCACACCGTCAAGGAGTGGACGGTGGCGGTCAAGCTGCTCTCGGAGACCTTCAGCAAGGACCCGGTGTTTCGGGAGCGGATGAAACGCGAAGCCCGCACCGCCGGTCGTTTGCAGGAGCCCCATGTGGTGCCCATCCACGACTACGGCGAAATCGACGGGCAGATGTTCTTGGAGATGCGCCTGATCGAGGGCACCGACTTGGACGGCGTACTCAAACGCTTTGGCCCGCTGGCCCCGCCGCGCGCGGTGGCCATCATCACCCAGATCGCCTCGGCGCTCGATGCCGCCCATGCCGCCGGGGTGATGCACCGTGACGTCAAACCGCAAAACATTCTGCTGACCCGCGACGACTTCGCCTATCTGGTCGACTTCGGCATCGCCAGCGCCACCACCGACGAAAAGCTGACCCAGTTGGGCACCGCCGTGGGGACCTGGAAATACATGGCCCCGGAACGGTTTTCCAACGCCGAAGTCACCTACCGCGCCGACATCTACGCCCTGGCCTGCGTGCTCTACGAATGCCTCACCGGATCCCCGCCCTACACATCCAGCAGCGCGGGCGCGCTGGTCACCGCCCACACCATGAATCCCATTCCCCACCCCAGCGCGCTGCGTCCCGGGATTCCCAAGGGCTTCGATGCGGTGATCGCCCGCGGCATGGCCAAAAAACCCGAGGACCGCTACGCCAGCGCCGGCGACCTGGCCCTGGCCGCCCACGACGCACTCAGCGACCCCGACCAAGACCACGCCGCCACCATCTTGCGCCGCAGCCAAGAAGCCACCTTGCCGGGCACCGTCATGGCGCCTCCCCCCACACCGCCGCCGCCGGCACAGGATTTGACACCTAACCCCGCGCTCGGCTCGACGCCGGCACCCGCGCAGAGCGCTCCCACGTGGCGGCCCGACAGCGGCCCCATCCCGGCGGCCGGCCCACCCCCCACCACACCGCCCTATTACCAAGCCGCCAACCCCAATTGGGGCGGCCCGCCACCCCAATTCGGCGGCCCGGCGTGGAACCAGCCGCCCCGCAAAGGACGCAACCCCTGGCCGATCATCGCCGGCGTCGCCGCGTTGGTGGTAGTCGTCGCGCTGGCCGCCGTCGGCATCGCGATAGTCATGGGAGGCGACGACAACAATCCGCAGGCCAACCGCACCTCCACCACGTCGAGCACCACCAGGCCCAGCACCACCACAACAACCACCCGGGCCGCCAACCCGCAGAGCAAGCTGCTCGCCCTGCTGCCCGCCGGATATCCCAGCGGCGCTTGCACGCCCGCGACGCCGAAGTCGAACAGCATCTGGGTGAACGCCCTGGCCATGGTCGACTGCGATCAGAACACCAATCAGGGCGGCCCGTCTCGGGCCGTCTACGGACTGTTCGCCGATCAGGACACGCTGAAGAAGGCATTCGATGACGACGTGGGCGCTGTGCAACTGATGAACTGCCCGGGAGCGGGGGCGTCACCGGACGGCTGGCACCACGACAGCACGCCGACCGTGACCGCCGGAATGATCGCGTGCGGGACCTACAAGAACCACCCCAACGTGATCTGGACCAATGAGGCCAGGCTCATGCTGTGCGACGTCTACGGGGATCCCCCCGCCCTCGAAGACCTGCACACATGGTGGACCAACTACGGCGGCTGAGCGCCGGCCGAACCCCAACGCGGCCAACGCGTCTAATCAGCGCGACGAAGGCGTTGGCCTACGACTGAAGGTCCGGACCCTCCGCGCGTAGGTCGTCGACGGCCGACATCGCGCTGCGCAACTTGGCCAGCCATTCCTCGGCATGTTCACCGACCAGCTTGACCGACCACGCGAGCGCGTCGGCGCGGGACCGGGCGACGCCGGCGTCGACCAGCGTGTCGAGTACCTGCCGTTCCGGTTGCTTCAGGCGCGTCATCACCGGCACCGCGATGTGAGTGAACAGGATTCGCTCTACGCCAGACTTCGAGCCGACCTCCACGCCCCAGGAAACCTTGCGCCCGTAGCGATCCTGTGCCTCATCGGCGATATGCATTCGCTCGGAACGGGTTTCCTCCCGGAACCGGGAAGCGCGTCCTTCCGCGCGAGCGTCGGTCTCCTGCTCCGAGCCCTGCGGTTCGGGCAGCCGTCCGATGACGGTGATTTCTTCGCGGTCGACGATGACCGTCGGGTCGCCGTCGAACCAGTTTTCGGGCAGGCGCCCCGCGAACCATTCCGCGGCGTCACTGGCGTCGGGTTGCTGGGCTTGCTGCCAGCCGCCGGGGCGGCCGTAGCGCCGGCCGTGTGCGTGATGCGATTTCATAATTACATGATTACACCGTTACAAGCCTGATGGGACGGCGTTCACCCGTGGCGAACGCCGGCCGGGCGGCGGGAGGTGCGTCGTGGACGTCAACGGCGCGACGGCCCGCCCGCCCGCGCACCCGGAAAAGGTGCGTTTAAGTGCGGAGAACCCGTTGATATGGGTTGTTCGACGTTGTATTTTTGGTAGCGAAGCAGGCCCGGAAACGACCAATTCCAAGCGCCGGAAGTCAGGGTAGAAGACCGGCCGCGTAGGACCCGCGCATGACGGAGTCCAACGCCCCCAGAGTCGTCCGGGCCTGCCCATGTCCGCCGGACTTCGACTCAGTCGCCGCCGTCGCCCCGGCGGATACGGAAGAGTTTGACCTCGTTCTTGATGCCTTTGAGGCGGCGCGCACCGGCGTACGACCCGCTGAACTCGCCGGTGTCGGCGATGTTCTCCCAGACAGAATCGGCCGCCAGCACGGTCCCCGGCCGCGCCACGCCGGTAACCCGGCTCGCGACGTTGACCGGGCTGCCGAACCAGTCGCCCGCCCGGCTGACCGCCATGCCGGAAGCCAGGCCCGCCCGCAGGCGTGGAAAGTCGTTGTCGGTGTCGACGGCGTCCACCAGCTTCACCACCACGTCGAGCAAGGGCAGCGGCTCGGGGCACACGAACATCACCGCGTCGCCGATCGTCTTGATGAACCGCACGGGCGGCACGGTGATGTCGCGAGCCAGGTGCGCCAGGCGGTTGGCCAGATGCCCCAGCTCCTCCGCCGACACCGCCTCACCGATCCGCGTGAAGCCGACGAGGTCGGCGAACGCGACGGTGATGTGGCGCGCGCCCGGCAACGGTTTGCCTGCGGCGCGCTCCGCGGCGTTGACCGCCTCGGTCTCCATCATGTGGCGCAGCTGCATGAACAGCATCTGCTGGATCATCGGGCCGAGTTCGGGCGCGATTTCGCCGACCAGCGCCTTTGACGCCTTGGCGATTTCGAGCTCCGTGGCCCCCGGCCGCATGATCGCCGACAGCGCGGTATAGCGCATGACCTCGGCTGCGCGTGATAGCCCTTCGGCGAGCACCCGGACCACGAGCACGACTTGCTCGGGGTCCAGGCCCAGCTCGACGAAGCGCTGGGCGTAGGCGGCGGCTTCGCCGTCAGCGCGCATGTGCACGACGGCGTCGGGATCCTCCACCCGGGCCAGACCGATCGCGCGCTGCAGGCGTTGCAACAGTGCCAGGTCGATGCCGTGGGTCTCGCTGATCTCCCGGGCGGACACGTAGGTACCGTCGTCACCGATGAGGTGGCGGGTGGCCAGCAAGAGTGGCGGATTGGTGGCCCTGATCTCTTCGGCGGTGATGCCCTGCTCGAGCAGCCACTCCACCAATTCCGCTCGCTCGGTGCGTGCGCTGCCCTCGAGTCCGTCGAGCAGGTCCTCGTCCACTTCGCCAACGTACAACGCGCGTCGATCGCGAGCGCGGCGCAGCCGGGCGACGCGGGTCGGCGCCGATCGCTGCGTCGATCGCGAGCGCGGCGTGAGGTCATCATCTGAAGTGATGAGCGCACCATTGCTGCGGGGATTCCCGCCGGTCGTCGACGAGAACGCCAGGGTGTTGATCCTGGGTTCGTTTCCGAGCGCGCAGTCGCTGGCGGTTGGCCAGTATTACGGCAATCCGCGAAATGCGTTCTGGGCGATCACCGCCGAACTGTTCGGGTTCGACGCGGCGGCGCCCTACGAAAACCGGCTGGCCGCGCTGCAATCGGTGGGCGTAGCCCTCTGGGACGTGTTGCGCGCATGCCGCCGCCCCGGCAGCGCGGACTCGGCAATCGAACCGAAGAGCTTGGTGGTCAACGATTTCGGTGAACTGTTCGCGCGATACCCGACGATCACGCGGGTGTACTTCAACGGCGCCAAGGCCGCCGAGCTGTACCGCAGGCTCGCCGAGGCCGACGAGCGGGTGGAATACCGGCGGCTCCCGTCGACGAGCCCAGCCCACGCCGTCGGGCGGGGCGCCAAGCTGGCCGCCTGGCGAGTCATCTGTTCCTCATGACACCGGCGGTCGCCGGTGCGCCCACGGCCTGGCGGATTCGATCTGCGCGGCCAACGACAACAGCGTCGCTTCCGCGAACGGCCGGCCCACCAGCTGCACGGCGATCGGCAGGCCGTCGCCGTCGAAATCCCATGGCACGGCCGCGGCGGGCTGCCCGGTCAGGTTCCACACCTGCTGGTAGGGCACCCGCTGCGCCACCGCCAGCAGCGTCCATACCGCGCCGCGGCGTTGGTAGGCACCGATGCGCGAGGGCCCGGTCGCGTTGCCCGGCGTGACGACGACGTCGACGTCGTCGAAGATCGACTGAATCCGGGCGTTGACCGCGGCCTCGGCCTCGCGGAGGGCAACCATCCGGCGGTCGGAGAACAGTGAACCGGCGCGCGCCAGGTTGCGGGTGCGCGCTTCGAGACGGTCGGGATGGGCCAGCGCGTCGGCGTCGTCGCTGATACCCCGCAGGTAGCGGGGCAGGTAGTTGGTCATGATGGCCGACGGCGGATAGTCGGGGTCGGCGGTGATCACGTCGTGGCCCAGGTCGCGCAGCAACGCGCCGGCTTGCTCGACCGCGGTGAGCTGCTCCTTGCCGATCCTGACGGGCAGCGGGGTTGGGACCTTGGTGCTCAAGGCGATTCGCAGGCGCCCGGGCGCACGCGTCGCCGCCGCCGCGAACTCGCCCTCGGGCCCCGGCACGGTGGAGGTCGCATCGAGGAACAGCGCGGCGTCCAGCACGGACCGGGCCAGCGGTCCGTTGACGCTCAGCCCATGCCACGCGTCGTCGTGGGGCTCCAGCGACACCCGATCCCGCTGGGGTTTGACACCGAACAGCCCGCACCAGATCGCCGGGATGCGAATCGAGCCGCCGCCGTCGGATCCCAGCGCCAGCGGAGCCAGGCCGGCGGCCACCGCGGCGGCGCTGCCGCCACTGCTTCCGCCCGGGGTGCGCGTGAGGTTCCAGGGGTTGCGGGTGGCACCGAACGCCAGCGACTCGGTGTAGGGAAACATCATCAGCTCGGGCACGTTGGTCTTGCCGAGGATGACGGCGCCCGCGGCGCGCAGCCGGCGGACCACCTCCGCGTCGGATGTCGCCGCGGGCCGGTGTCCGCCGCTGCCGTATGTCGTCACCTCGCCGGCGACGTCGACGTCGTCTTTGATCGCGATCGGCACCCCGAGGAGCGGGAGCCGCTCGCCCGCGTCGAGGCGGTCCTGCGCGACCGCCGCCTCGTAGCGCGCGCTGTCGGAGAGCACCACGCGGTAGCACCGCAGCTGGCTGTCCAGTCGCGCGATCCGCTCGAGGTAGATCTCGAGCAACTCCGGCGCGGTCAGTTCGCCGTCGGCCAGCATCCGCACCTGAGCGGCCGCGCCGGCATAAGCCACATCGCGGGCCACGTCGCGAGCGTCCACTGCGGCAGCGTATCCCCCGGCCAGTACCGTGGGCGACATGTCCTGCGTGTTCTGTGCGATCGTCGCCGGGGAGGCCCCGGCCATCCGGATCTATGAAGACGACGACTTTGTGGCCATCCTCGACATCCGCCCGTTCACCCGCGGCCACACCCTGGTCGTCCCCAAACGCCACAGCGTGGATCTCACCGATACCCCAGCGGAAACGCTGGCCGGGATGGTCACCATCGGTCAACGGATCGCCCGCGCCGCCCGCTCGACGGAGTTGGCCGACGCGACCAACATCGCCATCAACGACGGCCGCGCCGCCTTCCAGACGGTGTTCCATATCCACCTGCACGTGCTGCCCCGGCGCAACGGCGACAAGCTTTCCGTCGCCAAGGGGATGCTGCTGCGGCGCGACCCCGACCGCGAGGCCACCGCGCAAATACTGCGCTCGGCACTGGCCCGCATCGACGCCAGCCAGTAATACTGGGCCGATGGCACTTCCGTCCTGGGTCGAGCAGCGGCTGCTGCCCCCGATGCTGCGCGTGCACGACACCGTCTACCGCAAGACGAACGGCTGGATCGGTCATCGCTTGCTGGTGATGCCCAGCCTGCTGCTGCACACCGTGGGCGCCAAGACCGGGCAGCCCCGTACCGCGGCGCTCACCTATGCGCGCGATGGAGACGACTACCTGATCGTCGCCTCCAAAGGAGGCGACCCCCGCGCACCCGGCTGGTACCACAACCTGCGGAAGAACCCGGACGTTGAAATCAACGTCGGCCCAAAGCGTTTCGCGGTGACCGCCCGCCCCGTGCTGCCCGATGACGCCGATTACTCGCGGCTGTGGCAGATCGTCAACACGAACAACGGCGATCGATACACGGCTTACCAGAAGAAGACGTCGCGGCCGATTCCCGTCGTGGTACTCAGGCGGCGTTGACCCTGAACCCGGCGTGGAGGTTTATTCTCCACTAGCGCGGTGAACTTCTCGACAGCTCACCGCGCGGCGCTACATCGGCTGGAGTGGGCATGAGACCCTGGGCGGGCAACCCGTGGTGGCGATTAAGGCTGCCCCCGCGTCTCGGTTGGCTCGTCCTCGGCGCATATGGTTTGGCGGCCGCGTTGGTGGTCGCGTCGTCGATCGGCGGCTGGGAGGGCGCGTACGCGACCCGGCCGGCCGACGAAGTCGCGTTGGCGGGCTGCCTGCTGGTCGGGGCGGGATGTGCGGGCTACGCGGCGCGCTCCGCGACGGGTCGGCACCGGGGCGGATGGGTTGCAATGGTGACGGCCCAGCTGGGCTGGGCCGCGGGCGAGGTCATCTGGGCCGTTTATGACGTGCGTCCGGGACTGGCCCACGCCACCCATCCCGCGGCCGCCGAGATCGTCTTGTTGCTCTGGCCGTTCGGCGCCTTCGCGTCGCTGGTGCTGTTGTCACGGTTCTCCCGCCACAGCCCACGCCGACTGGTGCTCGACGGCCTCATCGTGGCGACGTCGCTGTTCGTCGTGTCGTGGGTCTTCGTCCTCGACAAACAACTGCGCGAGGACAGCGGCTCCCGGGCGACCACCGTCGCTGAAGTCTTCAACGACGTCCTCCTGCTGACGACCGCGATCCTCATGCTGTCCCGGGTGCGTCGCGGCGACCCGCCGAGCCGCAACCTGCTGTCCGGCGGCGTGGTGACGATCAGCGTGGCCGACATCGCGATGGTGTTCAAGAGCGGGATCGGCAGCTATCAGGTGAGCGGTCTCGTGGACCTGGGCAGAGTGGCCGGGCTGGGCATGATCGCGCTGGCAGCGCTGTCCAGCGTCTACGAGGTCGCGGCGCCGGCCTCGCGCAACGACGAAATGCTGTCACGGACCCGGCTGTGGCTGCCGTACCTTCCGCTGGTGGTCGCCGCCGCGGTCGGGTTGGGCCACGCGGTGGGCTTGATGGCGCACGGCCCGCTAGTCGTCGCGTTGGGGATCCTCGTAGCCGCGGTGCTCGTGCGTCAGTTCGTCATGTTGATGGAGAACCAGAGCCTGCTGTCCGAGGTCGCCCGGGAAGCGTTCCGCGACAGTCTGACGGGGCTGGCCAACCGGGCGTACTTCCTCGATCGCCTGGAACAGGCCGTCGCCCGGCAGAGCTGCGACATCGCCCCCATAGCGGTGTTGTGCCTCGACCTTGACAACTTCAAATCGGTCAACGACGCCCTCGGTCACCCCGCGGGTGACGAACTGCTGGTCCGGGTGGCAGGGCGGCTCACCGCCGCCCTGGGCGACAAGTGCGTCACCGCGCGCCTGGGCGGCGACGAATTCGCCGTGCTCCTCGAGGGTCCCGTCGAGGAGTCGCACGCGGCGGCACATCGGGTCCTCGAGGCGTTCGACGCCCCGATCGTGGTCGACGGTGTTCCCGTACCGGTGCGACCGAGTGTCGGGTTCACGGTGGCCACCGTCGCGTCGGACTGCACCGTCGAGCAGCTCCTCCGGCACGCCGACCTGGCCATGTACACCGCCAAACGCGAAGGCGGCCAATGCGTTCGCAGCTTCGTGCCCGATTTGCCGCTCTCCTACTCGCTGTCGGCCGCTCCGGCGCCCGGGCCGGCTCCCGCGGCGGTGGCGGCCGCCGAGACGAGCGCCGAGCCCATGCGCAGGCGGGTCACCGACGTCGGCACGTCACGACCGGCGCCTCCGCAGGACGGTATCGACGGCGTCCGGTGGCCCCCGGCGCCGATCCGGATCGCTTTGGCTGTCTTGATTTTCGGCGTGGTCGCCTTCGCGGCGACCAGCCTCCTCTTCCCGCATGCCAGCCACAGCGTGTTCTTCGCCAAATCCCTGTACTCGGCGTTGAACCTGCTGGCGGCCGCGCTGATCGCCGTTCGCGCACACCGCCTCAAGGCCGACCGGATTGCATGGTCTCTGATCGCGGCAGGCATGGCATTCTCGGCGCTCGGTGACGTCGTTTACGCGTTGTGGGTGCCGAACGCTCACTCGCCATCGGTTGCCGATCCCGAATACCTGGCGTTCTATCCGTTCGTCTATGCCGGGATGCTGCTGCTGATGCGATCACACCTCAAGCGGGTGCCGGTGCCGATCCGCCTCGATTCCCTGGTGTGCGCGTTGGCCGTCGCCGCGCTGGCCGCGGCGCTGCGGGCCGGGCCCATGCACACCGCCGCGGAACGGACGCCCGCGACCGTGCTGGTGGGTCTGGTCTACCCGTGGGGCGACCTGGTGCTGCTGGCCCTGGCCGTCGGCATGCTGCCAATCGTCGGATGGCGCAGGGAGTTTCGCTGGGGCTTCCTGGTCGTCGGGTTGATTGGCTTCGCGGTCGCGGACACGGCGTACCTCTTCCAGACATCGGCCGGCTCATACCGGGTAGGCACTACGCTGGACGCGCTCTGGCCGGCTTCGTCGCTGCTGGTGGCGATGGCCAGCTGGGCCCGGGGATCGTCGGCGGCACCGGCGACGCGGCGCGGGCTGGACTCCTACGCGGTGCCGGTGACGTGCACCGTGGTGGCACTCGGCGTCGCGATCCTGGGCCACCATTCACGGCTCGCCTCGACGCTCGCCGCGCTGAGCCTGGTCGCGGTCGCAGCGCGATTCTCGGTGACCTTCCGGGATGTCAGTCTGCTGGCCGAAAGCCACAAGCAGGCCATGACCGACAAATTGACCACCCTGCCCAATCGGCGGTCGTTGGCGACTGCGCTGACCGCGCTCTCGGCTTCCGACCAACCGGTCGGAACGTCGTCGCGTCGCGCTCTGCTGCTGCTGAGTCTCCCCAGGCTGCGGGAGATCAACGACTCGGTCGGTCGCCACTTTGCCGATGAGCTGCTGTGGCGCGTCGCAAACCGGCTCGCGCACAACGTGCGTCGCGACGATCTGCTCGCGCGGGTGAGCGACGAGGAGTTCGCGATCCTGCTCGGTGAGGGCTCCGATCTCGTCGCCGCGCGCGCCCAAGCGGGGCGGTTGCTCGAAGGGATCAGCATCCCGTTCGAGCTGGACGCGATCAGCGTGCAGGTCGAGGCCTGCGTCGCCATTGCGCTCTATCCCGACCATTGCGACCATCCGCAGGAGCTGCTGAATCGCGCCGAGGCGACGATCCCGTACGCCAAGTCGGCCCTCAGCAAAATCGCGGTGTACGAGGCCGGCTTCGAGCTGGATCGCGACCATGACCCCAACCTCGTCCGCGAGCTGCGCGCGGCGCTGATCGACGGCGACGAGTTGACGGTGCATTACCAGCCGAAGGTCAACGCGAGCGACGGCAGCGTCCACAGCGTCGAGGCGCTGCTGCGCTGGCAACATCCCGCCCGCGGGTTGCTGCTGCCGGAGGAGTTCCTGGCGGCCGCCGAACGTTCCGGTTTGATGCGCACCTTGGCCCATCGCACCATCAACCTCACACTCGAACAGATCCGGTCCTGGCGCGACGAAGGCATTGCGATGAGCGTCGCGGTGAACCTGTCGACGACGAACCTGCTCGACCTCGACCTCGCGGTCACCATCGAGCGGTTGCTGCGCAACCACGGGTTGCCCCCCGACGCGCTGATCATCGAGATCACCGAGGGCGCACTGGTCGACTCGGAGCGCTCCCGCAACACCGTGGCCGCCCTGCAGCTCCTCGGCGTGCGCATCTCGCTGGACGACTACGGCACCGGATGGTCGTCGCTGGCCCGCCTGCAGGACGTCTCGGTCGACGAGCTCAAACTGGACCGGCGATTCGTCGCGCGGCTGGCTCAGGACCCCCGATCGGTCGCCATCGTGCAATCGACCGTGGATTTGGCGCAGAACCTCGGCGCCGACCTCGTCGCCGAGGGGGTCGAGGACGAGGCCACCCTGAGCGCACTGCGGCGTTACGGCTGCACCATCACCCAGGGGTTCGTGCACAGCCCGCCGTTGCCGCCGGACGAACTGCGGCGCTGGATCACCGACCGGCGCGCGATCGCCGGCCCCGTCGATTCCCAACGCTCGGCCGTGACGGACTGACCGGTCAGAACAACTCCTTGGCGAGCAGCTCCAGGGTCGCCACCCGCGCCGGCCCGGTGGCCGGGAGCGTGCCGCGGCGGGCCGAGGCCACCGGGTTGACCATCACCTCGTCGACCTCGAACCGTTGCGCAAGTGCCCGCAACTGCTCGGCGGCCTCGACGGGCGTGCCGAGGACCGCTCGTCGCAGCCCGCTCTGAACGATGCCCTGCTGCTGCGGCGTCAACTGCGCGCCTTCGGCCTCCTCGACCAGCGGCACCGGCCCCAGGGGCTCTCCGGTGCGCAGCTTCGCCATCATCTGCAGATTGGGCAGCATCAATGCCGTTGCCTCATCGCGTGTTTCGGCCACGGCGGCGTTCACCGTCAGGAATGTCACGGGCTCGGCGGCCACGGCGCTCGGCTTGAATCGGGAGCGATACAGCTCGAGCGCCTCTTCGGTCCCGTTGCCGGAGAAGTGATGTGCGAACACGTACGGCAGCCCCTTGGCGGCGGCCAGGTGCGCCGAGTACATCGACGAGCCCAACAGCCACAGGCGCGGTTCGCCGGCGGCCGCCGGGGTGGCCTTGAGCCGGTAGTCCCCCGACCGCAGCGGCACCACCACGCCGCGGGGGCTCATCAGCGCGGCCACGTCGTCGAGGTATTCGGGGAAATTCTCGATGTCACGGTCGTCGCGGCCGCCACGCAGCGCGTAGGAGGTCACCGGGTCGGACCCGGGCGCCCGGCCGATGCCGAGGTCGATGCGCCCCGGCGCGGCGGCTTCCAGCAGCGCGAACTGCTCGGCCACCGCCAGCGGCGCGTGGTTGGGCAGCATCACCCCGCCCGACCCGAGCCGCAGCTGCGACGTCTGCGCGGCCAGGTAGGCGATCAGGACCGGCGGGCTGGTGGCGCCGACGGACGGCATGTTGTGATGCTCGGCGACCCAGTAGCGCGTGAAACCCAGCCGATCAGCGGCCTGCGCCAGCTGCACGGTCGCCGCGAGCGCGTCGCCGGTCGTCTGATCCGTACGCACCGGGACGAGATCAAGGACGGAAAGACGCACGTTCGCGTCAACGCCTCCCGGCGCGCGAACGTTCCCGGGCGCGGCGTCAGTAGTCCTTCAGCGTGATCGAGCTGACGATGCGGTCGAAGACCTCCTGCGGGATCGGCGCCCCGCCCGGAATGTTGTCGACGACCAGCCATTGATTGCGCTTGACGTAGTCGTTGAACTCCTTGTGGTAGTTCGCGAAACCGGCTTCGTAGTCGACCGTCCCGTCCCCGGAAGCCGCCGCGAGCTCGCCGGCCAGGATGTAGGCACCCAGCAGGGCCACGCTCGTGCCCTGGCCCGACAGCGGCGAGCAGCAATATCCGGCGTCGCCGACCAGCGCCACCCTGCCCTTCGACCAGCGATCCATCTTGATCTGCGACATCTCGTCGAAGTAGAAATCCGGGGCGTCGCGCATGTATCCCAACAGCTGCGGACGGACCCACCCGTCGTCGGCCATCCGCCGTTCCAGCTCGGCGAACTGCGCCTCGGTGTCGCGGTAGTCGATCCGCAGATCGGCGTCCATGAAACCGAGCATGGCCCGGGCCTCGGTGTTGTTGCGG
This sequence comes from Mycobacterium paraseoulense, assembly GCF_010731655.1. Taxonomy (NCBI): domain Bacteria; kingdom Bacillati; phylum Actinomycetota; class Actinomycetes; order Mycobacteriales; family Mycobacteriaceae; genus Mycobacterium; species Mycobacterium paraseoulense. The sequence goes on from NZ_AP022619.1 coordinate 2,629,288, forward strand.
GCGCTGTAGACGCCGGCCATGGAGGAATCGCCGTAGTGCCAGGTCTGCCAGTAGTCCAAATCCAGGAAATTGGGGACCGTGAAGATCGCCGCGTGCGTGCCCAGCCTCTCGATGAATTGCTCCTCGGGGCCGAACACCAACCGGCGCACGTTGGAGTGCAATCCGTCGGCGCCGATGACCAAGTCGAAGCTGCGTGCGGGGGCACGTTCGAAGGTCACGTTGACGGCAGCGCCGTCGTCGTCCACGCCGGTGATGGTGTCATCGAAGATGTACTCGGCCGTCCATTGGCTTGCGCCGTACAGCAATTCGATGAGGTCGTCGCGCAACAGCTCGATGTCGGGGCTGTCGATGGGCCCGGCGGTGGGCGTCGACTCGGTGTCGCGGGACAGCTCGTTGCCGTCCCGGTCGACGACGGAGGCGCCGCGGATTTGGGTCTTGCGTTTCTGGGCGGCGGCCAGCAGCCCCATCCGTTCCAGCACTCCGAGCGCCGGCCCGCGCACGTCGATGGCCTGGCCGCCCGGCCGCGGCCCGGGGTGCCGTTCCACCACGGTGACCGAATAGCCGTGCCGTCCAAGCCAATAAGCCGCCGTCGTACCGGCCACGCTGGCGCCGGAAATCAGAACGTCAGTCACTTAATCCCTGCCAGCCTTTTTGCATCACGGAAAACGTCGTCGAGCATTGCTGGTGTCAACCTACCGGTAAACATGTTTTGCTGGCTCGGGTGGTAGCAGCCGAGTAACCGCACGCCAGGTGCGAATTGCGCGACGACGCCGTGGCCGAACCGCGGCTTGCGCATCGCGGACGCGCCCGGCAGCCGCAGCGCGATTTGCCAGGCGAATCCGCCCAACGCCACGATCGTGCGCACATGCTCTGATACCAGCCGCCATTCGGCCTGAAGCCAGGGCCAGCAGGTGTCGCGCTCCGCCGGCGTCGGGGCGTTGGCCGGGGGCGCGCACCGCACCGGCGCCACGATGCGAACCTTATTGGCCCGCAGGCCATCCGCGGCATCCACGCTGGTGGGTTGGTTCACCAGCCCGGCCCGGTGCAGCGCGGCATAAAGCTGATCGCCGGACCGGTCGCCGGTGAACATGCGTCCGGTGCGGTTGGCGCCGTGCGCGGCGGGCGCCAACCCGACGATCAGCAGCCGGGGTCGCTCCGACCCCCAGCCCGGCACCGGCCGGCCCCAATACGGCTGGTCGGCGAAGGCGCGGCGCTTGAGGACGGCGACGTCCTCGCGCCAGTCGACCAGCCGCGGGCAGGCCCGGCAGACGCTGACCAGGGCGTCGAGTTCGGGGAGCGACGCGGCGTGGGCCGCCAGCTCGGCGACCCGTGCGGCGTCGGCGGCCACCTCGGTCCGGGCGGTCGCCGGGTCGCCGGGCCATCCGGTGCCGGGAACCACCGGTGAATCGAAGGGCTGACCGGTACGAGGGTGGACGAGCACAAGAACATCCTGCAGTCAGCCGCGAGGCAACGACTGAACGCCCCGAATATTCAGTGGTCGGGCCGTGGATCAGCGGCTAAATTCTCCCCGGGATACCCATGAGCCACACGAGCCGAGGCCCGGCGCTGCTGATCCTGTCCGCCACACTGATGGCGACGACGGGTACCGGCGTCTCGATCATCGCGTTCCCCTGGCTCGCGTTGCAGCACCACGACCGCGCCCGCGACGCGTCGGTCGTGGCCGCCGCGATGACGCTGCCCCTCGTGCTCTCTACGCTGGTCGCCGGCACCGCGGTCGACTTCGTCGGGCGGCGGCGGGTGTCGCTGGTCTCCGATTCGCTGTCGTGCGCGGCGGTGGCCGCCGTGCCGCTGGCCGCCCGCCTGTTCGGCGTGGATGCCATCAGCGTCGTCATGCTGGCCGTGCTGGCCTTCTGTGCGGCCGCTTTCGATCCGGCGGGGATGACGGCGCGCCAGTCGATGCTGCCGGAGGCCGCCGCGCGCGCGGGCTGGTCGTTGGACCGCACCAACAGCCTCTACGAGGTCGTGCTCAACCTCGGGTTCATGGTCGGCCCGGGCATCGGCGGCTTGATGATCGCCACGGTTGGCGGCGTCAACACGATGTGGTTCACGGCGGGTTGTTTCGGGTTGTCCCTCTTGGCCATTGGGGCGCTGCGCCTCGAGGGTGCCGGAAAGCCTCAGCAGGCGGCCCGCCCGGAAGGCCTGGTGTCCGGCGTCGTCGAGGGGCTGCGGTTCGTGTGGAAGCTGCGGGTGCTCCGAACGCTCGGCCTGATCGACCTGGCCGTGACCGCGCTTTACCTGCCGATGGAAAGCGTGCTGTTCCCAAAGTATTTCGCCGACCGGCACCAGCCCGCCGAGCTGGGTTGGGCGTTGATGGCGCTCGCGGTCGGCGGCGTGGCGGGTGCGCTCGGCTACGCGGTGCTCTCGAAACACACCCGGCGGCGTACGGCCGTGCTGACGGCGACCCTCACCTTCGGCGCCGCGACGGTCGGCATCGCCTTCCTGCCGTCGCTGCCGGTGATCCTGCTGCTCTGCGGGGTGACCGGCCTGGTATACGGGCCGATCCAGCCCATCTACAACTACGTCATGCAGACCCGGGCGCCGCACCATCTGCGCGGCCGCGTGGTCGGAGTGATGGCGGGGCTGACCTACGCCGCGGGGCCGTTGGGCTTGCTGGTGGCCGGTCCGCTCACCGATGCCGCCGGATTGCAGGTCACCTTCCTGGCGTTGGCGGTGCCGATCCTGGTGATCGGGCTGGTTGCCACCAGGTTGCCGTCGCTGCGGGAACTGGACCGCGCGCCGGCGTTCGAGACGAGCCAGGAATCGCCGCTGTGATTCACTCGCCGAGAATCTTGCGCTTTTGCTGCTCGAATTCCTCGTCGGTGAGCAGACCGCGGTCCTTCAGCGCCGCCAGCCTCTCGAGGCGATCGACGGGGTCCGCCGCATGTTGGGTTTGCGCCGCCTGCACCGCGCCGAGCGCCTGCTGCTGGATCTCGGCCCCGCGCCGCATCATCTCCTGGCGGAATGCGGTGGGATCGGCAATGGCCTGGCGGATGACGTCGGTCATCGGCATGCCCATCACCTGAGCGCCCGCCAGGTCGGGGCGGGCCGCGGTCACGGCCTCGATCGCCACGTCGGCCGTGTCCGCCGGCCGAGGGTCGATTTGCACGCGGCTGTGGTCCTTCGGGTCGTAGAGCACCGGCAGCCGCGTGCCCGGACGAGGTTGACTCAGCTGAGGGAGCAGCGCGTTGACATTGACCTCGAACGGCGGTTCGGCATCGGGCGTGACGCGCAGCAGCAGCTTCCAGCGAACCTCGGTGTTGTTCACCAGATTCGGGTTGCCGAGGGTGACCGAAATCGCCGACTGCTCGGCGGCGAGGACGTCCGCAAACGCGCGGACGCCGACCTTGCTGAGGGCTCTGCGTCCAAACACGCTGCTCAACCCCTTCACCCGTCGAGGATCGCTCAACTGTACAGCGCTGATGGGTCCGTAGGATCGGGTCGTGAATGCTGATGTCCTGGCCGAGCTGGTTGCCGGTCTGCCCGACGGGATGGTCGTCACCGACCCGACCGTGACCGAGGGCTACCGTCAGGACCGCGCCTTCGACCCGTCGGCCGGCAAACCCTTGGCCGTGGTCCGGCCGCGGTGCACCGAAGACGTGCAGACCGTGTTGCGGTGGGCCACCACCCACCGGGTCCCGGTGGTGACCCGGGGAGCCGGTAGCGGTCTGTCGGGCGGGGCGACGGCGCTGGACAACGGCATCGTGCTGTCGACGGAGAAGATGCGTGACATCACCGTCGACCCGGTCACCCGCACCGCGGTATGTCAGCCCGGTCTGTTCAACGCCGAGGTCAAGAAGGCGGTCGCCGAGCACGGCCTGTGGTATCCCCCGGATCCGTCGTCGTTCGAGATCTGCAGCATCGGCGGCAACATCGCCACCAACGCCGGCGGGCTGTGTTGCGTCAAGTACGGCGTCACCACCGACTACGTGCTGGGCATGCAGGTGGTGTTGGCCGACGGCACGGCGGTCCGGCTCGGCGGGCCGCGGCTCAAGGACGTCGCGGGTCTGTCGCTGACCAAGCTGTTCGTCGGCAGCGAAGGCACGCTGGGCGTGGTCACCGAGGTCACGCTGCGGCTGGTGCCCAAGCAGAACGCGTCCAGCGTGGTGGTGGCGTCGTTCGCGTCGGTGGAGGCGGCCGTGGACGCGGTGCTCGGGGTTACCGCGCGGCTTCGCCCGTCGATGCTGGAGTTCATGGACTCGGTGGCCATCAACGCCGTCGAGGACACGTTGCGCATGGACCTGGACCGCGGGGCGGCGGCCATGCTGGTGGCCGGCAGCGACGAGCGTGGCCGGGCCGGCAGCGAGGACGCCGAGATCATGGCCGCGGTGTTCGCGGAAAGCGGTGCGACGGAAGTGTTTTCGACCGACGATCCCGACGAGGGCGAGGCGTTCGTCGCCGCCCGCCGGTTCTGCATCCCCGCGGTCGAAGCCAAGGGATCGCTCCTACTCGAGGACGTCGGGGTGCCGCTGCCGGCGCTGGGCCGGCTCGTCACCGGCATCGCGCACATCGCCGCGGAGCGCGACCTCACGATTTCGGTGATCGCCCACGCCGGTGACGGCAACACCCACCCGTTGATCGTCTACGACCCCGCGGACCCCGCAATGACCGAGCGCGCCCATCTCGCGTTCGGCGAGATCATGGACCTCGCCGTCGGCCTCGGCGGCACGATCACCGGCGAGCACGGCGTCGGCCGGTTGAAGCGGCCGTGGCTGGCCGGCTACCTCGGACCGGAGGTGATGGATCTCAACAGGCGCATCAAGCAGGCGCTCGACCCGCAGGGCATCCTCAACCCGGGAGCGGGCATCTAGCCGGCGTTGACATATCATCCCGATTGTCGTACCAATGAGACATGAGTGCGGTTATGTCTCACAATGCACCGGTCGCGTTCGAACTGGCCACCGCCGACAGCTGGCCGGATCCGTGGCCGATGTACCGCGCGCTTCGCGACCACGATCCGGTGCACCACGTCGTCCCGGCCAAACGGCCCGAGCGCGACTACTACGTGCTGTCCCGGCACGCCGACGTCTGGGCCGCGGCGCGCGACCACGAGACGTTCTCCTCCGCACAGGGGCTGACCGTCAACTACGGCGACCTGGAAATGATTGGGCTGCAAGATAATCCACCGATGGTGATGCAGGACCCGCCGGTACACACCGAGTTTCGCAAGCTGGTGTCACGCGGCTTCACGCCACGACAGGTGGAGGCGGTGGAACCCAAGGTCCGCGAATTCGTCGTCGAGCGGGTCGAGCGGCTGCGTGCCGACGGTGGCGGCGACATCGTCACCGAGCTGTTCAAGCCGTTGCCTTCGATGGTCGTCGCCCATTACCTCGGGGTCCCCGAAGCGGATCGGGCGCAATTCGACGGATGGACGGACGTCATCGTCGCGGCGAACACCGCCGAGGGCGGCCTGGAAGCTGGATTAACCGGGGCGCTGGAAACGGTGGGTGAGGCGGTCGGGTCGATGATGGCCTACTTCACCGGCTTGATCGAGCGCCGCCGAACCGAGCCCGAGGACGACACCATCTCGCATCTGGTGGCCGCGGGGGTGGGCGCCGACGGCGATATCGCCGGCACCCTGTCGGTGCTGGCGTTCACGTTCACCATGGTCACCGGCGGCAACGACACCACCACCGGAATGCTCGGCGGCTCAATGCCTTTGCTGCATCACCACCTTGACCAGCGGCGGCTGCTGGTCGACGATCCGGGGCTGATTCCCGACGCGGTCGAGGAGCTGCTCCGGCTGACCTCGCCGGTGCAGGGACTGGCCCGCACGGCCACCCGCGACGTCACGATCGGCGACACCACCATCCCCGCCGGGCGCAAAGTGTTACTGCTGTACGGGTCGGCCAACCGAGACGAGCGCCAATACGGCCCGGACGCCGGTGATCTCGACGTCACCCGGCGCCCGCGCAACATCATGACCTTCAGCCAGGGCGCCCACCATTGCCTGGGCGCGGCGGCTGCGCGGATGCAATCCCGCGTCGCCCTGACCGAACTACTCACCCGCTGCCCGGATTTCGAGATCGACGAGTCCGCGATCGTCTGGTCGGGCGGCAGTTACGTGCGGCGCCCGCTGTCGGTACCTATTCGGGTGAAGTCCTGATGCCGAACGACTGGCTGGGCGCGCACCGCACCGAGGCGGCCGCAGACCGGATCCTCGACGCCGCCGAGCGGCTCTACACCGAACGTGACCAGGCTTCGATCGGCATGAACGACATCGCCAGGGCCGCAGGGTGTTCCCGTGCGACGCTGTACCGGTACTTCGAGAACCGCGAGGCGTTGCGGACCGCCTACGTGCACCGCGAAGCCCGACGGCTCAGCCGCGCGATCAAAGAGCAGATCGGCGGCATCGACGATCCCCGGGAACGCCTTGTCGCGAGCATCGCCGCGACGCTGCGGATGGTTCGCGGCAGCCGCGCGTTGGCGTCGTGGTTCGCCATCACCCGGCCCCCGATCGGCGCCGAGGTGGCCGGGCAGTCCGAGGTCATCACCGCCCTGGCCGCCGCGTTCATCGGCTCGCTCGGGCCGGAAGACCCCGCCATCGTGGAGCGCCGGGCGCGCTGGGTGGTGCGAGTGATCACATCGCTGCTGCAGTTCCCCGGTCGAGACGACGCCGACGAGCGAGCGATGATCGAAGAGTTCGTCGTCCCGATCGTGACGCCGGTGCCCGCCCGCGGCTAGGCGCGCCTCGCCGTCGTCACACCCGCCGCGCGAACGGCTCAGGTCCGCACGCGGGTGAAGCGGTGCAGCAGCCAGGCCAGCGGGATGGTCAGCACCATCGTTGCCAGGAACAGGTTCAGCATCGAGCCGGTGTAGACGTGCGCGCGCACGATGTAGACCATGGCGAACTCCATGGTGATCAGGTGGATCAGAAAGATCTCGTAGGAGATCTCGCCGAGCCACACCATCGGCCGGGTCGCCAGCAGCCGCCAGTACCAGCCCTGGTCGCCCAGGGCCAGCGGCGCCACCGCGAGCGCGGCGATCACCGCGTAGAAGCAGGTCTTGAACAGCGCCTCGCTCAACGTCGCCGGCGATGTCGTGGGTGCACCGGCGATGGGAGTGGAGACGATGAAATAGCAGACGACGGCCAGCGGGATGGCCACGAAGGCGTAGCCGCGCACGCCCATCGCCTGCAGGACGGCCAGCAACATCCCGGCGAGGAACCACGCCAGGTAGGTGGGCAGCCACAGCCGCGCGCCGTCGGGAAACCAGTGGTCGGTGTGCACGAGGACCAGCCAGGCCGGGCTGATCAGGGTCAACCCCGCCAGCGCTCCCAGCAGCAGCCTCGGCTGCCAGCGCCGGCGGCAGACCAGCACCAACAGCACGTATGCCAGCAGCGGGAGCAGCACGTAAAACGAGGCCTCCACGGCCAGGCTCCACATCTGGGTCAGGCCCTGATGCAGGTATTTACCCAGGTAGCCGTTGCAGTAGATCTGCGTCAGCGTCAGGTTGCGCACCAGCCCGAGCCACGTGTGCCCGGGATTGGGTCCGGCCTCTCGAAAGTGATACAGCACGTAGGCGAACAACACAGTGATGACGTAGGCCGGCATGATGCGCCGAACCCGATGCCACGCATAGCGACTCAGCGACGGCGGCGGCGCGCCGGTGGCGGCGGATTTCAGCCACGGGCGGAACAGCAGGAAACCGGACAGCACGAAGAAGATCGGCACGCCGATCTCCATGCGGGAGCCGACCAGGCCCCAATAACCGTGGGTGTACTTGCCGGTGGTGTAGGCCGCGTGCGTGCCGACGACGAGGAGGGCGGCGACGGCGCGTATTCCGGTCAGCGACGCAACCCGGTCGACGTGGGCGGTCTGCTCCAGTCCGCCCTGGGCGTCTTGTTCTTCGGACAGGGTCATCCGGTGTGTTTCCTGCGCGGCTTCCCGCCGTCCCGGCTGCGCGGCTTGCTCGCCGACCGGTCCGGCTGAAGGTTGATCAGCACCCCCGAAATGCGGGTGCGCTCGAGCTTCTTCAGGGTCGACGGGGACAGCTTGGCGGGCAATTCCACCAGCGAGAAGTCCGGGCCGATCGCGATGTGACCGAAGTCGCTGCGATGCAGGCCGCCCTCGTTGGCGATGGCGCCGACGATCGCGCCCGGGCCGACCTTGTGCCGCTTGCCCACCGCGATGCGGTATGTGGCGAGTGGCCTTGTTTGCCTTGACTTTTCGGCACGCTCGCGCTGCTCGGCCGTCCGCTCGCGGCGTTCGCGTGGCGGCTCGGGCGCCATCAGGAACTCTTCGCCGTCGCGGGAATGCAGCGCCAGCGCCGCCGCTATGTCGGCCAGCGGGACGTCGTGCTCGCGTTCATAGTCCTGCACCAGCTTGCGGAACAGGTCGATGCCCGGACGGCCCAGCGCGGCGGTGATGGAGTCGGCGAACTTCGCCACCCGCTGGGCGTTGACGTCCTCCACGGTGGGCAGCTCGGCCTCGGTGAGCGTTTGGCGCGTCGCCTTTTCGATCGCCTTGAGCAGGTGGCGCTCCCGCGGGGAAACGAACAGCAGGGCGGTCCCCGAACGCCCGGCCCGGCCGGTGCGGCCGATGCGATGCACGTAGGACTCCGTGTCGTGCGGGATGTCGTAGTTGAGCACGTGCGATATGCGCTCCACGTCGAGCCCCCGCGCGGCCACGTCGGTGGCGACCAGGATGTCGATGCCGCCGTCCTTGAGCGCGGCGACGGTCCGCTCGCGCTGGCCCTGTGGGATGTCGCCGTTGATGGCGGCCGCGGAAAAGCCTCGCGCCCTGAGCTTTTCCGCAACTTCCTCGGTGGCCTGCTTGGTGCGCACGAAGACGATCATCGCCTCGAACGGCTCCACTTCCAGGACGCGGGTCAGCGCGTCCATCTTGCGCGGGCCGGCGACCTGAATGTAGCGCTGCGAAATGTTCTCCGCCGTGGCGGTTTTGGCCTTGGAGGTGACCTCGAACGGGTCGTGCAGGTACTTGGTGGTGAGCTTGCGGATCGCCGGCGGCATGGTCGCCGAGAAGAGGGCAACCTGCTTGTACTCGGGGGTGTCGGCCAGGATGCGTTCGACGTCTTCGGCGAAGCCCATGGTGAGCATCTCGTCGGCCTCGTCGAGCACCAGGTAGTCAACCCGCGACAGGTCCAGGGTGCCGCGCTCGAGGTGGTCGATGACCCGGCCGGGGGTGCCGACCACCACATGGGCGCCGCGTCTCAGCCCGGCCAGCTGCACGCTGTAGGAGGAGCCGCCGTAGATCGGCAGCACGTTGATCTTCGGCAGATGGGCGCCGTAGCGGCTGAACGCCTCGGCCACCTGCAGGGCCAGCTCCCGGGTGGGGGCCAGCACCAGCGCCTGGGTCGCGGTGCTGGTGACGTCGATCTTGGACAGGATCGGGATCGCGAACGCCGCCGTCTTGCCCGTGCCGGTCTGCGCCAGCCCGACGACGTCCGAGCCCGCCATCAGCGCCGGGATCGTCGCGGCCTGGATGCCCGTCGGTGACTCGTAGCCGACGTCGGCGATCGCCCGCAGAACCGAGGGGTGGATCTGCAGGTCGGCAAAGGTCGGAGAGGCAGCCTCAGGAGAGCTGTCCGGGAGGTTCATCGCCCAGGAGTCTAGTGGTGATCGCGAGCTCAGCGGTGCTGAGCGCTGCGGGTCACCACCATGCAGGCCCGCGGTGATCGCGAGCTCAGCGGTGCTGAGCGCTGCGGGTCACCACCATGCAGGCGCGCGGTGATCGCGAGCTCAGCGGTGCTGAGCGCTGCGGGTCACCACCATGCAGGCCCGCGGTGATCGCGAGCTCAGCGGTACTGAGCGCTGCGGGTCACCACCATGCAGGCCCGCGGTGATCGCGAGCTCAGCGGTGCGTGCCCGGCCACGCCTCTCGCACCCGCGCGCGCGATGACGGTACGGTGCCCGATGTGTCATCGCCACCCCGCCGTACCGAGCGGCTGGCCGGCTCGGCCGCTGCCGCGTTGATCGCTATGACGTTGACCGGCTGTGGGTCGGGAGACTCCACGGTCGCGAAGACGCCGCAGGCTACGACCACTACCGACACGCCGTCCATCACCGCGCCGGCCCAGCCCTCCGTCGCCGCCGCGCCGCCGGGCGGCAGCGCCGCGCCGGCCGACCCGTGCGCGGTCAACCTCGCCGCGCCCACCATCGCGAAGGTGGTCTCCGAGCTGCCGCGCGACCCGCGCAGCCAGCAAGGCTGGAACCCCGAGCCGCTGGCCGGCAACTACAACCAGTGCGCCCAGCTGTCGGCGGTGATCATCAAGGCCAACACCAACGCCGTCAACCCCACCACCCGCGCGGTGCTGTTCCACCTCGGGCAGTTCATCCCGCAGGGGGTTCCCGACACCTATGGGTTCAACGGCGTCGACGCGGCGCAGACCACCGGCGACACCGTGGCGTTGACCTACCCCAGCGGCATCAACGGGTTGACCACCGATGTGCGGTTCCACTGGAACGGCAACGGCGTGGAGCTGATCGGTAACGCCCCGGGCCACTAGGCCCACCGGCGACACCGCGTTTCCGTCGGTCCCCTCCCCTACAGTTGCTGCTGTGTTCGTCACCGGCGACAGCATCGTGTACAGCGCGTCGGATCTCGCCGCGGCGGCCCGGTGCGAGTACGCACTGCTGCGGGATTTCGACGCGAAGCTGGGCCGGGGCCCCGCCGCCGCGACCGAGGACGACCTCCTCGCACGGACCGCTGCCCTCGGAAACGAACACGAGCGACGCGAACTGGACCGGCTGCGCGACGAGTTCGGCGACGGCGTCGCGGTCATCGGCCGCCCGGCCTACACGCTGGCCGGCCTCGCGGCGGCCGCCGAGGCGACCCGGCGCGCCATGGCCGGCGGCGCGCCCGCGATTTATCAGGCCGCCATGTTCGACGGCCGCTTCGTCGGCTTCGCCGACTTCCTGGTGCGCGAGGACGACCGGTACCGGGTGATCGACACCAAGCTGGCCCGATCGGCCAACGTGACCGCGCTGTTGCAGCTGGCCGCCTACGCCGACGCGCTGGACGCCTCGGGTGTGCCGGTGGCGCCCGAGGCCGAACTGCACCTGGGCGACGGGACGGCCGCCCGCTACCGCGTCCGCGACCTGGTTCCGGTCTACCGCGCGCAGCGCGTGCGGCTGCAGCGGCTCCTCGACGAGCACCACGCCGGCCGCGCCCCGGTCCGCTGGGACGACGAGCGTGTAAGCGCCTGTTTCCGTTGTGCGTTGTGCACCGAGCAGGTGCGCGCCTCCGACGACCTGCTGCTGGTCGCGGGGATGCGAGTGGGCCAGCGGGACAAGCTGATCGACGCCGGCATCACCACGGTGCCCGAGCTGGCCCGGCATACCGGCCCCGTGCCGGACCTTTCGCCCGGAGCGGTCGGCAAGCTGACCGCCCAGGCGAGACTTCAAGTCCGCCAACGTGAAAGCGGCACGCCACTTTTCGAGATCGTCGATCCGCAGCCGCTGACGCTGCTGCCCGAGCCCGACCCGGGCGATCTGTTCTTCGACTTCGAGGGCGACCCGCTGTGGACGCTCGACGGGCGGGAATGGGGTCTGGAATACCTGTTCGGCGTCCTGGAAGCCGGGCCGTCCGGCACGTTTCGCCCGTTGTGGGCGCACAACCGGGTGGACGAACGCAAGGCCCTCGCCGATTTCCTGGCGATGGTCGCCAAGCGCCGCAGACGCCGGCCGAACATGCACATCTACCATTACGCGCCGTATGAAAAGACGGCGTTGCTGCGGCTCGCCGGCCGCTACGGCGTCGGCGAGGACCAGGTCGACGAACTGCTGCGCAGCGGAACGCTCGTCGACCTCTACCCCTTGGTGCGCAAGAGCATTCGCGTGGGCGCGGAGTCGTTCAGTCTCAAGGCACTCGAGCCGCTCTACATGGGAGCGCAGCTGCGGGCCGGTGACGTCACGACGGCCACCGGTTCGATCACCTCCTACGCCCGGTACTGCGAACTGCGGGCCGACGGCCGCAGCGACGAGGCCGCGTCCGTGCTCAAGGAGATCGAGGACTACAACCACTACGATTGCCGCTCGACCCAGGAACTGCGGAACTGGTTGATGTTGCGCGCCTACGAATCCGGGGTCCTGCCGATCGGCGCCCAGCCGGTGCGGGGCGGCAACACCGTCGAGGACCGTGACCGGCTCGCGGCGACGTTGTCGAGGTCCACCGGTGACGCCGCCGCCGGCGGGCGCACGCCCGAGCAGACGGCCGTGGCGCTGCTGGCCGCGGCGCGCGGCTACCACCGGCGCGAGGACAAACCGTTCTGGTGGGCACACTTCGACCGGTTGAACTTCCCCGTCGAGGAGTGGGCGGACGACACCGACGTCTTCATCGCCGAGCACGCGTCGGTCAGCGTCGACTGGAACATCCCGCCCCGCGCCCGCAAGCCGCAGCGGCGGGTGCGGCTGCGCGGCGAGCTGGCGCGCGGCGAACTGATGAGCGACGTCTTCGCGCTCTACGACCCCCCGGCACCACCCGGCATGTCCGACGATCCCGACCGGCGGGCCGCCGGACGCGCCACGGTGATCGAGGCCGACGATCCGGCGCTGCCCACCGAGGTGACCATCGTTGAGCGAGTGGGCAACGACGGCAAGCCATTTCACCAACTCCCATTCGCCCTCACCCCGGGCCCGCCGATTCCGACGACCGCGCTGCGGGAGTCGATCGAAGCCACCGCCACCGCCGTCGCGGCCGGCCTGCCGCGGCTTCCCCGCAGCGCCGTCGTCGACATCCTGCTGCGCCGCGCGCCCCGCACCCGAAGCGGCAACGGGCTGCCGCGTGGCGCCGACACCGCAGCCGACATCACCGCCGCACTGCTGGACCTGGACTCGTCGTACCTGGCGGTACACGGGCCGCCGGGCACCGGCAAGACGCACACCGCCGCCCGCGTCGTCCAGCGGTTGGCGACCGAGCATGGCTGGCGCATCGGCGTGGTGGCGCAATCGCATGCCACCGTGGAGAACCTCTTGGACTGCGTCGTCGACACCGGGCTGGACCCGGCGCGGGTCGCAAAGAAACGCAACGAGCACGGCGCCCCACGCTGGCGAGAGATCGACGGCAGCGCTTACGCCCCGTTCATCGCCGACACCGCGGGCTGCGTGGTGGGCGGCACGGCATGGGATTTCGCCAACGCCAACCGGATACCCCCGGACAGCCTCGACCTGTTGGTGATCGACGAGGCGGGCCAGTTCTGCTTGGCCAACACCATCGCGGTCGCGCCGGCGGCCGCCAACCTGTTGTTGCTCGGCGACCCCCAGCAGCTGCCGCAGGTCAGCCAGGGAACCCATCCCGACCCGGTCGACACCTCGGCGCTCGACTGGCTGGTGGACGGTCAGCGCACCCTGCCGGACCAACGCGGCTACTTCCTGGACCGCTCGTACCGCATGCATCCGGCGGTCTGCGCCGCGGTCTCCGCGCTGTCCTACGAAGGCAGGCTGCATTCCCACGAATGCAGCGCCGCCCGACGGCTGTCCGGATACCCGCCCGGCGTTCAGACGCTTACCGTCGGGCACCACGGCAACTCGACCGAGAGCCCGGAAGAGGCCGACGCGATCGCCGCCGAGATCGATCGGCTGCTGGGCGCGTCGTGGACGGACGAACACGGCACGCGGCCCCTGACCGCATCCGACGTGTTGGTGCTGGCGCCCTACAACGCCCAGGTGGCACTGTTGCGTCAACGGTTGACCGTCGCCGGGCTCGGCGGAATCCGGGTCGGCACGGTCGACAAGTTCCAGGGCGGGCAGGCGCCGGTCGTGTTCATGTCGATGACGGCCTCCTCCGCCGACGTGGTACCGCGCGGAATCTCGTTTCTGCTCAACAGGAATCGGCTCAATGTCGCCATCAGCCGGGCCCAGTATGCGACCGTCATCGTGCGCTCGGCGTCACTGACCGAATACCTGCCCAGCACGCCCGCGGGCCTGATCGACTTGGGCGCGTTCCTGGCGCTGACGGAGCCGGTCTGACCGTAGCCCGGCCCACGCCTAGGGGCCGGACGAATGGCGGCCGTAGCCGGTCGGGTTGTCGTCGGGATCGCGGCGGTGGCGCTGACCTCGCGTCGAACCGTCGGGCGGCCGTTCCGCGGGAGGCGCCGCCCGGTCGCTCGGGGCAGATCGGTAGGCGCGTGCCGACGGCTCGGTGACCGGACGGAAGCGCTGACGGGCGTCGACATGAGAGCCGTTGTGCGCGAACCCAATTGGTCCGCCATGCGGAACGGGGTCGTCGCGCGGACTGGTCCGCACATCGGCGGGCGCTCGGCGCGTGCGGAAGACCCGGTCGGCTGGCGGCTCGGCGCGGCTTTCGGCACCGTACGCCGCGCGCGGTGGGGCCACGGCTTCGTGTTCGGGTCCGCGCACGAGGATGCACTCGACGTAGTCGTCGTCGTCGTAGTCGTCGTCGAACATGTCGCCCGCTTCGGGCGGACCGCCGGCCGCGGCCGGCGATGCGAAGCCCACCAGGAACAGGGCGGCCACGATCCCGAACAGTGCGATGAACGCGGGCAGCAGCACGGATTGCGACATGGCGGCCGCGAACGGGTCGCGCAGGAATTCGGGCAGTTGCAGCGTGGCCGTCCCCTCGCCGCCGGGGCCGGCGGACGGCTGCGAGGACATCTCGGCGCCGATTCGCGCCGTCATGAACGCGGCCATGCCGGCGCTTCCGAGCACCGCGCCGAGCTGGCGGACGGAGTTGTACACGGCCGATCCCGCGCCGGCCAGGCGTGGTGGCAGGTTGCGCGTCGCGGTGGCGGTCAGCGGCGACCACACGAACGCCATCCCGACGCCCGTCGCGAAGAACGGCAGCACCAGCCGCCAGATCGGCGTCGCCGGCGACATCTCGAAGGTGAGCCAGGTCAGCGCGATCGCCAGCACCGAGAATCCGAAGCCTAGGACCGGCCGGGGGTGGTATCTGTCCACCATCCGGCCGACGAACGGAGCGAACACGCCGTTGGCGACCGCCATCGGCGCGATCAGCAGGGCCGAACGCGTCGGCGACAGCCCGCAGACGGCCTGCGCGTAGAACGTCAGGGGCAGCATCATCGCGGTCGCCGCGAACGAGACGATGGCCACCCCGACGTTGCACAGGCCGAAGTCGCGGTCGCCGAAGATCGCCAGGGGAATCAGCGGCTCGTCGGTGTTCATCGACTGCCAGAACACGAACACCGTCATGAACCCGATGCCGGCGACGATCATCGCCCAGATCCAGGGTTCCCAGTGCGCGGCCTGGCCCTGTTGCAGTCCGAACACGATCAGGAACATTCCCACCCCGGACAGCGCGACGCCGACCAGGTCGAACCGGTGCGACTGGGTGGGCAACACCGGGACGAGCCAGTACGCCAGCGCGAGCCCCAGCACGCCGATCGGGACGTTGACGAAGAAGATCCACTGCCATCCCAGCCCGTCGACCAGCACGCCGCCGGCCAGCGGCCCTACCAGGCTGGCCACCCCCGCGGTGGCGCCCCACAGGCTCACGGCGACGCCCCGCCGCTCCGGCGGGAAGATCCGGGTGATGGTCGACAAGGTCTGCGGGGTGAGCACCCCGGCGCCGACGCCCTGGACGACTCGGGCGGCGATCAGCATGGCGGCGCTGCCCGACAGCCCACACCACACCGACGCGACGGTGAACACCACCAGACCGATCAGGTAGAGGTTCTTGGGGCCGAATCGGTCACCGAGTCGCCCGGCCACCAGCAACACGACCGCGTAACCGAGCAGGTAGGCGCTGGTCACCCAGACCACCGTGTCGTAGCCGATGTGCAGCCTGGTCATGATCGTCGGGTTTGCGATGGCGACGATGGTCGAGTCGACCATGATCATGAAGAAGCCGATCATCATCGCCCAGAGCGCGTTCCAGGGCTTCTGCGACTGCGGCGAGTTCTGGGTGAGCAGGTTCCAGCGGTTGGCGACGTGAGCTGGGTCCGGCGCCGCGCGCCGGGCTCCCCCGGACGACGGAGGCGTCGCCGTGGTCATCTACCCACCTCGTTTCCGCTCCCGACGCTGCGTGGCCGCGCGGCGCCTGGTCGACCGGCCCGCCCGTCACGACGTCCAGCCTGCATTATTGCCGCTGCGGCGATCGGGGGCAGGCACGGACCCGATCCCGGGTACACCAGGCGAAGGTTCGTGTTCGGTCGGTGTTCGGGTGCGGGCGCGTTAGCCTGGTAAGACGCCATTTGCAGGAGAGGCAAGATGCGGGCCCGACGGAAGCGGTCTTCGAACCGGTTTTTCAGCATGTCGCACGCGGATCATGCGCCGCCCACCGACGGCACGCCCAAGGCGTCCGCACGGGCATTGGCGCAGGTCATCGAGCGAAGTTCGCGGATCCAGGGCCCGGCGGCCGAGGCGTATGTGGCCCGCCTGCGCAACGCGCACCCGAACAGCAGCCCCGCCGACATCCTGGCCAAGCTGCGGAAACGCTACGTCGGCATCGTGACTGCCAGCGGCATGGCGGTGGGCGCGGCGGCGACCATCCCCGGCATCGGCACGTTGAGCGCGCTGTCCGCCGCCGCGGCGGAGACGGTGACGTTCCTGGAGGCCACCGCGTTCTTCGTGCTGGCCGTCGCCGTGGTGCACGACATCCCCGCCGACCACCGCGAACGGCGCCGGGCTCTGGTGCTCTCGGTGCTGGTCGGCGACAACAGCAAGGAGACGGTCGCCCAGCTCTTCGGCCCGGCCCGCACCAACGGCGGCTGGATCTCCGAGACCGTGGCCGCCGTGCCGCTGTCGTCGATGTCCCTGCTGAACTCGCGGTTGCTCAAGTCGTGGGTCAAGCGGTACACGCTGCGACGCGGCGTCCTGATGTTCGGCAAGCTGCTGCCGGTGGGCATCGGCATCGTCGTCGGGGCCGTCGGCAACTATTTCGCCGGCAAGAAGATCATCCGCAACGCCGACCGGGCGTTCGGCACGCCGCCGGCGCGCTGGCCACGCGCGCTGCACCTGGTGCCGCCGTTCCCCGAAGCCGGCTGACGGGCGGCGGTCCCTGCCACCCCCGTCTCCCTGGCGAATCGCTGGCGAAAGGTTAGCCTTTATAGGGCGGAAACGTTGAGCACCGGCATTGATGTGAGGTGCTCCACACTCCGCGATCGACAAACGCACAGGCGCTGCGCACCAGCTGCTTAAAGCGCTTGCAGGACAGAGGAATTGAGGCGAACGGCGGTCGTGAGCAACATAAGTTCACCATTCGGGCAAAACGAGTGGCTGGTCGAGGAGATGTACCGCAAGTTCCGCGACGACCCCTCGTCGGTCGATCCGAGCTGGCATGAGTTCCTGGTCGACTACAACCCCGAGCCGACCGGCGAATCACCCTCGAGCGCGGCGGGCACCGGTGATGGCCGGGCCGCGCCCAGCGCCCCGCAGGCGCCGCCCGCGCCGGTCGCCCCGCCGCCCACGCAGACCGCGGCGCCCGCCCAGCCCGCCGCCGGCAACGGCGCCGCCGGCGCCCCCACGGCGGCCCCGGCCAGACCCAAGGCCCCGACTCCGCCACCGGCCGAAGGCGACGAGCTGCAAACCCTGCGCGGCGCCGCGGCCGCCGTCGTCAAGAACATGTCCGCCTCGCTGGATGTCCCGACCGCCACCAGCGTCCGCGCCGTACCGGCCAAGCTGCTCATCGACAACCGGATCGTCATCAACAACCAGCTCAAGCGCACCCGCGGCGGCAAGATCTCCTTCACCCACCTGCTGGGCTACGCACTGGTGCAGGCGATCAAGCAGTTCCCGAACATGAATCGGCACTACGCCGAGATCGACGGCAAACCGACCGCGGTCACCCCGGCGCACACCAACCTCGGCCTGGCCATCGACCTACAGGGCAAGGACGGCAAGCGTTCCCTGGTGGTGGCCGGCATCAAGGCCTGCGAAACCATGCGGTTCGCGCAGTTCGTCACCGCGTACGAGGACATCGTCCGGCGGGCCAGGGACGGCAAGCTGACCGCCGAAGACTTTGCGGGAGTGACGATTTCGCTGACCAACCCGGGCACCATCGGCACCGTGCACTCGGTGCCGCGGCTGATGAGCGGCCAGGGCGCCATCATCGGTGTCGGCGCCATGGAGTACCCCGCCGAGTTCCAGGGCGCCAGCGAGGAACGCATCGCCGAGCTCGGGATCGGCAAGCTGATCACGCTGACCTCGACGTACGACCACCGGATCATCCAGGGCGCGGAATCCGGCGACTTCCTGCGCACCATCCACGAGATGCTGCTGTCGGACGCGTTCTGGGACGACATCTTCCGCGAACTGGGCAACCCGTACCTGCCGGTGCGGTGGAGCACCGACAACCCGGACTCGATCGTCGACAAGAACGCCCGGGTGATGGAGTTGATCGCGGCCTACCGCAACCGCGGCCACCTGATGGCCGACATCGACCCGCTGCGGATGGACGGCAGCCGGTTCCGCAGCCACCCCGACCTCGAGATTCTCAACCACGGCCTGACGCTGTGGGACCTCGACCGGGTGTTCAAGGTCAACGGCTTCGCCGGTTGCGAGTACAAGAAGCTGCGCGACGTGCTGGGCCTGTTGCGCGACGCCTACTGCCGGCACATCGGGGTGGAATACACCCACATCCTCGAGCCCACGCAACAGGAGTGGCTGCAGCAGCGAGTCGAGACCAAACACGTCAAGCCGACGGTGGCCGAGCAGAAGTTCATCCTGAGCAAGCTGAATGCCGCCGAGGCCTTCGAGACCTTCCTGCAGACCAAATACGTTGGCCAAAAACGTTTTTCGCTCGAGGGTGCGGAAAGCGTGATCCCGATGATGGACGCGGCCATCGACCAGTGCGCCGAGCACGGCCTCGACGAGGTGGTCATCGCGATGCCACACCGCGGGCGGCTCAACGTGCTGGCCAACATCGTCGGCAAGCCGTACTCGCAGATCTTCAGCGAGTTCGAGGGCAACCTCAATCCGTCGCAGGCCCATGGCTCCGGTGACGTCAAGTACCACCTCGGCGCCACCGGCGTCTACCTGCAGATGTTCGGCGACAACGACATTCAGGTGTCGTTGACCGCCAACCCGTCGCACCTCGAAGCCGTGGACCCGGTGCTCGAGGGCCTGGTCCGGGCCAAGCAGGACCTGCTCAACCGCGGCGCCCACGACGACGGCGACGAGAAGGCCTTCTCGGTGGTGCCGATGATGCTGCACGGTGACGCCGCGTTCGCCGGCCAGGGCATCGTCGCCGAGACGCTGAACATGGCGGACCTACCCGGTTACCGGGTCGGCGGCACCATCCACATCATCGTCAACAACCAGATCGGATTCACTACCGCGCCGGAGTATTCGCGATCCAGCGAATACTGCACCGACGTCGCCAAGATGATCGGGGCGCCGATCTTCCACGTCAACGGCGACGACCCGGAGGCGTGCGTATGGGTGGCACAGCTGGCCGTGGACTTCCGGCAGAAGTTCAAGAAGGACGTCATCATCGACATGTTGTGCTACCGCAAGCGTGGCCACAACGAAGGCGATGACCCGTCGATGACCAACCCCGCCATGTACGACGTCGTGGACACCAAGCGCGGGGTCCGCAAGAGCTACACCGAAGCCCTGATCGGCCGCGGCGACATCTCCCTGAAGGAGGCCGAGGACGCGCTGCGCGACTACCAGGGCCAGCTGGAGCGGGTGTTCAACGAGGTCCGGGACCTGGAGAAGCACGGCGTGCAGCCCAGCGCATCGGTCGAGGCCGACCAGATGCTTCCCGCGGGCCTGTCCACGGCGGTGGACAAGGCGTTGCTGTCCCGGATCGGGGACGCGTTCCTCGCCCTGCCCGAGGGCTTCACCGCGCACCCGCGGGTGCAGCCGGTGCTGGAAAAGCGCCGGGAGATGGCCTACGAAGGCAAGATCGACTGGGCCTTCGGCGAGCTGCTGGCCCTGGGTTCGCTGGTCGCCGAGGGCAAACTGGTCCGGCTGTCGGGCCAGGACACCCGGCGTGGCACCTTCTCCCAGCGGCACTCGGTGATCATCGACCGCCACACCGGCGAAGAGTTCACCCCGCTGCAGCTGCTCGCGACCAACCCCGACGGCACCCCCACCGGCGGCAAGTTCCTGGTGTATGACTCACCGCTGTCGGAGTACGCCGCCGTCGGTTTCGAATACGGCTACACCGTGGGCAATCCGGACGCCCTGGTGCTGTGGGAGGCGCAGTTCGGCGACTTCGTCAACGGCGCCCAGTCGATCATCGACGAGTTCATCAGCTCGGGTGAGGCCAAGTGGGGCCAGCTGTCCAACGTGGTGCTGTTGCTGCCGCACGGCCACGAAGGTCAGGGCCCCGACCACACCTCGGGCCGCATCGAGCGCTTCCTGCAGCTGTGGGCGGAGGGTTCGATGACGATCGCGATGCCCTCGACGCCGTCCAACTATTTCCACCTGTTGCGCAGGCACGCCCTCGACGGCGTGCAGCGGCCGCTGATCGTCTTCACGCCGAAGTCGATGCTGCGCAACAAGGCCGCCGTCAGCGACGTCAGGGACTTCACCGAGATCAAGTTCCGCTCGGTGCTCGAAGAGCCGACCTACGAAGACGGCATCGGGGACCGCGGCAAGGTCAGGCGGATCCTGCTGACCAGCGGGAAGATCTACTACGAGCTGGTCGCGCGCAAGGCCAAGGACAACCGCGACGACGTCGCGATCGTGCGCATCGAGCAACTCGCCCCGCTGCCCAAGCGCCGGCTCAACGAGACGCTGGACCGCTACCCCAGCGTCGAGGAGTTCTTCTGGGTACAGGAGGAGCCGGCCAATCAGGGCGCGTGGCCGCGGTTCGGCCTAGAGCTGCCGGAGCTGTTGCCCGACAAGCTGACCGGGCTCAAGCGGATCTCGCGCCGCGCCATGTCCGCCCCGTCGTCCGGCTCGTCGAAGGTGCACGCGGTCGAGCAGCAGGAGATCCTCGACACGGCGTTCCGCTGATCGCATTGCCCCACCCGCCGATATCAGGGACCCCCGGTACCGGCTAGCCTCGACGTAAACGGGGCCGACAAGGAAGGGTGCTCATGCAAGGGTTCGCCGGCAAGGTCGCCGTGGTGACGGGCGCGGGTTCGGGTATCGGGCGGGCGCTGGCCGTCGAGCTGGCCCGCTCGGGCGCCAAGGTTGCCATCAGCGACGTCGACGTCGAGGGCCTCGCCGAGACCGAGGCCCAGCTGAAGGCGATCGGAGCCGAGGTCAAGGCCGACCGCCTCGACGTGACCGAGCGTGAGGCGTTTCTGGCCTACGCCGACGCGGTCCGCGAGCACTTCGGCAAGGTGAACCAGGTCTACAACAACGCGGGCATCGCCTTCACCGGCGACGTCGAGGTCAGCCAGTTCAAGGACATCGAACGGGTGATGGACGTCGACTTCTGGGGCGTGGTCAACGGCACCAAGGCGTTCCTTCCCCACCTCATCGCGTCCGGCGACGGGCACGTCATCAACGTCTCCAGCGTGTTCGGGCTTTTCGCCGTGCCCGGGCAGGCGGCCTACAACTCGGCCAAGTTCGCGGTCCGGGGCTTCACCGAGGCGCTGCGACAGGAGATGGCCGCAACCGGCCGCCCGGTCGCGGTGACCACGGTGCACCCCGGCGGCATCAAAACCGCGATCGCCCGCAACGCCACCGCCGCCGAGGGGCTCGACCAGGCCCAGCTGGCCAGCCTGTTCGACAAACGGCTGGCCAAGACCAGCCCCCAACGAGCCGCGCAGATCATCCTGGAGGCGGTGCGCAAGAAGAAGGCCCGGGTGCTGGTCGGCACGGACGCCAAGGTGCTGGACGCCTTGGTGCGGTTGACGGGGCCCGGATATCAGCAGCTGTTCGGGCCCGTCATGGGCCGGTTGATGCCCAAGCAGTGAGGGAATTCATAGCGTTGCTCGCCGGCACCCGATAGCCTGGCGCAGCACGCCGCCACGAGGGAGTACCGCATGCATGGGTTTGCCGGCAAGGTTGCCGTGGTGACCGGCGCGGGTTCGGGAATCGGCCAGGCGTTGGCCCTCGAACTCGCCCGCGCGGGTGCCAAACTGGCGATCAGCGACGTGGACACCGCGGGGCTGGCGGAAACCGAGGCCCAGCTGAAGGCCATCGGCGCAGCGGTCAAAGCCGATCGCCTCGACGTCACCGAGCGCGAGGAGTTCCTGGCCTACGCCGACGCCGTCCGCGAGCACTTCGGCAAGGTGAACCAGGTCTACAACAACGCGGGCATCACGTTCGTCGGGTCCATCGAAGACAGCCAATTCAAGGACATCGAACGGGTGATGGACGTGGACTACTGGGGCGTCGTCAACGGCACCAAGGCGTTCCTCCCGCACCTGATCGCCTCCGGCGACGGCCACATCATCAACATCTCGAGCGCGCTCGGCCTGTTCTCGGCGCCCGGGCAGGCGGCGTACGTGTCGGCCAAGTTCGCCGTCCGGGGCTTCACCGAGGCGCTGCGGCTGGAGATGGTGCGGGCCGGCCACCCGGTGCGGGTGACGACGGTCCACCCCGGCGGCGTGAAGACGGGCTTTGCCCGCAACGCCATCTTCGCCGACGGGCTCGACCAGGATGGCCTGGCGGAACTGTTCGAGGAACAACAGGCCAAGACCACACCGCAACGGGCGGCCCAGGTCATCGTCGCGGGCGTGCGCAGAAACAAGGCTCGCGTGCTGGTCGGGCCCGACGTCAAGGCCATGGATCTGGTGGTGCGGCTGACGGGTTCGGAACCCGAGCGGCTACTGGGCGGGCCCGTCATGAGTCGGGTGAAGGGCGTAGTGACGCGGTTGCTGCCGAAACGCTAGACGCTCAACGGCCCAGCGGGTGCTCCGCCAACCACCCGCCGGCCACCGCCTGCGCATCGGCTCCAGCGGCCACCTGCCGCCGCATGTCGACCAGGGCCGCGGTGTCCAGCACTCCGGCGACTTCGTTGATCGCCAGCAGTTGCCGATCGCTCAGCGCGTTACGCCGATACAGCGGCACCACGTTCTCGGCCCGGATCAGGGCAGGCTTGCCGTCGGCCAGCGCGACCAGGTCGGCGGGCAGGCCGGGGTCGGCGGTGCTCGTCCACCCCGCCGTCAGCTGCCCGGCCCGCACCGCGGCGAACATCGTTGTCTCGTCCGGGAATTCGCGCGGTACGGGAAGCCGGCACGTACCGACCGTCGACGGGGCCGGACGCCCGGTGACGGCGCCGACGGCCACGCCGGCGCAATGCTTGGGCAGCGTGCTCAGGTCCGCGCTCACGTCGCTGCCACCCCACGACTTGGCCGTCGAGCCCGTCACCAGCAGCACGGGCTTGTCTTCCGCGGCCGTCGTGTAGTCACCCGCGGCGACCCCCTCGGGGAGCGCGGCCACCATCGCGCGGTACACCTCCGCGTCGGACATCGCCACCGCGCCGGGCTGCAGGCTCTGCAGCGTGCGGCCGGTCAAGGCCGGGACGACGGTGAACGCGCCCGAGTCCAGGCGGGCCATCGGATCGTCGGCGGTCTCGGCGCGCGCCGCGAAACCGTAGGAGCGCAAGGCGGCCACGTACACACCGGCCAGCAGCGTCGACTCGGGATCCGCCGCGGAGCCGACCGCCAGTTCCGGACGGGCGCGGTGGTCGCCGCTGTCGGTGCCGCAGCCGGCCACAATCAGTAAGGCGGCGAGCAGCGACGCCGCCAGACAGCCGTTTCTCACCCCGCGATGTCGGCGGGGTCGGCGGCCAGGGCCACCGCCGTGGCGACCGCGTCCCCGACGCGCAAGTCCAGCGGGCTGGGCACGATCCGGTCGAACGCCAGGTCATCACTGACGACCGAGAAGATCGCTTCGGCCGCGGCAACCATCATCTTTTCGGTGATCCGGCGCGCCCCGGCGTCGAGCGCCCCACGGAACACGCCGGGGAAGGCCAACACGTTGTTGATCTGGTTCGGGAAGTCGCTGCGGCCGGTGGCCACCACCGCCGCATATCGGGCCGCGACCTGAGGGTGGATCTCCGGGTCGGGATTGGACAGCGCGAAAACGATCCCATCGGGCGCCATCGTCGCGATCATCTCCTCGGGCACCACGCCACCCGATACCCCGAGAAACAGGTCGGCGCCGCGCAGCGCCTCCGCCATGCTGCCCGTGAGACCGTCCGGGTTGGTGCGCTGGGCCAACACGCTTTTCACACTGTTCATGTCGTCGCGCCCGGCGTGCAGAATCCCACGCGAGTCAAGCACGGTGATGTCGGAAACACCCATCGCCAGAAGGAGATTCGTGCACGCCACGCCCGCGGCGCCCGCGCCGGAAACCACCACCCGCAGCGACGTCATGTCCCGGCCGAGCAACTTGGTGGCACCCATCAGCGCGGCCAGTGCGACGATCGCCGTGCCGTGTTGGTCGTCGTGCATCACGGGGCAGTCCAGCGCTTCGATGACCCGGCGCTCGATCTCGAAACAGCGGGGCGCGGAAATGTCCTCGAGGTTGACGGCGCCGAACGTCGGGCGCAGACGCACCAGGGTTTCGACGATCTCGTCGGGGTCCTTGGTGTCCAGCACGATCGGGATCGCGTTCAGCCCGCCGTACGCCCGGAACAGCGCGCACTTGCCCTCCATCACCGGCAGCGAGGCCGCGGGGCCGATGTCACCCAGGCCCAGCACAGCGCTGCCGTCGCTGACGACGGCGACCAGCCGGTTCGCCCACGTATAGCGGGCGGCCTGGGTCGGATCGGCGGCGATCGCCCGGCTGACCTGCGCCACGCCCGGGGTATAGGCGATCGACAGGGCGCGCCGGGTGTCGACCGGGGCCGTCGGGCCTACGGAAAGCTTGCCGCCTACGTGTGCCTCGAAGATCTCCGCGTCGGTGATCGCGCTGTGTTCCGCGAGCGTCTGTATCGATTCAACCAATTCGGACACGCGCTTCAGGGTACTGACTACCCATTAGTAGGCCTAATTGGTGACGTGCGTCTCAGTGCCGCCCGGTAGATCAGATGAGGCCGAGCTCGGTGACCGCCTTGCGCTCGTCGACCAGCTCGGCGGTCGTCTTGTCGATCCGGCCGCGCGAGAAGTCATCGACCTCGAGACCCTGGACGATCGACCAGTCACCGTCCTTGGTGGTCACCGGGAACGACGACACGATTCCCTCCGGCACGCCGTACGAGCCGTCGGAGAAGACCGCCATGGAAACCCAGTCGCCCTCCGGGCTGCCCAGCAGCCAGGATCGGGCGGCGTCGATGGTCGCCGACGCGGCGGAGGCGGCCGAGGATGCGCCGCGCGCGTCGATGATCGCCGCACCGCGCTTGGCGACGGTCGGGATGAAGTCGTTCTCGATCCAGTTCTGGTCGTTGACCACCTCGGCGGCGTTCTTGCCGCCGATCTCGGCGTGGAAGATGTCGGGGTATTGGGTGGCCGAGTGGTTGCCCCAGATGGTCATCTTCTTGATGTCGGTGACCTTGGCGCCGGTCTTCTTGGCCAGCTGCGAGATGGCCCGGTTGTGGTCCAGACGGGTCAGCGCCGAGAACCGCTCCTTCGGGATGTCGGGGGCGTTGCTCAGCGCGATCAGCGCGTTGGTGTTGGCCGGGTTGCCGGTCACGCCGATGCGGACGTCGTCGGCGGCCACCGAGTTCAGGGCCTTGCCCTGCGCGGTGAAGATCGCGCCGTTGGCTTCCAGCAGGTCGCTGCGCTCCATGCCCGGGCCGCGCGGGCGGGCGCCCACAAGCAGTGCCAGGTTCACACCGTCGAAGATCTTGTTGGGGTCCGCGCCGATTTCAACGCCCGACAGCAGCGGGAACGCGCAGTCGTCGAGTTCCATCACGACGCCCTCGAGCGCCTTGAGCGCCGGCTCGATCTCGAGCAGACGCAGCTCGATCGGGCGGTCGGGGCCCAGCAGCGCACCGCTCGCCAGGCGGAACAACAGGCTGTAGCCGATCTGGCCGGCGGCACCGGTGACGGCAACCTTGAGTGGACTTGCGCTCACGTCGAATTACTCCTTGTGGAGATGGTCATGCAGATTCGGTCTCGGCTCGAAACTAGCGCACCGTCCCCGGCGGCCAACCTCCGGTCCATGGGCCGGGCTCGTCCCACGCGGCCGGATCGTGGCGCTTCGGACAGCCGGGACGCGTAGCATGGAGCACCGCCGGTCAGACCTGCGCAGCGATCGGAGGTGCATGTGTTCCAGGGTTTCGACGCCTTGCCGGAAGCGCTTCGTCCCCTCGCGCACGAGCCTCGTGCGACGCCTCCAATTCCCCAACCGCAGGCCCCCAACGACACGTTGGTCGACTGCGCTGTCTACACCGAAGGTCACAGGCTGCCCGGGACATTCAGCTACGCCGCGGCGCGCGAAAAGGTGCACCAGATCGAAATGCTCGGCCACGAGGCGTTCGTGTGGGTCGGCCTGCGCGAACCCGACCACACCGAGATGCAGGAAGTCGCGGACCTTTTCGGGATGCACCCCCTGGCCGTCGAGGACGCCGTGTGCGCACACCAGCGGCCGAAACTGGAGCGCTATGACGAGACCCTGTTCCTGGTGCTGAAGACGGTCAACTACGTCCCCCACGAATCGGTGGACCAAGCACGCCAGATCGTCGAAACCGGCGAGGTCATGGTCTTCGTCGGGAAAGACTTCGTCGTCACCGTCCGACACGGCGAACACGGAGGGCTGTCGGAGGTGCGCAAGCGGATGGAGGCCGATCCCGAGCAACTGCGGCTGGGTCCGTACGCGGTGATGCACGCCATCGCGCACGAGGTGGTGAACCACTACCTCGCGGTCAGTCATCTCATCGAATCGGACATCGACACCATCGAGGAGGTGGCGTTCGCGCCGGGCCGCAAGATCGACGTCGAACCCATCTACCTGCTCAAGCGTGAGGTCGTCGAACTTCGCCGGTGCGTCAACCCGTTATCCGGCGCGTTCCACCGAATCCAGGTGGAGAACAAGGACCTCATCGCCAAGGAGGTGCGGCGTTACCTGCGGGACCTCGCCGACCACCATTCCGAGGCCGCCGACCACATCGCCAGCTACGACGACATGCTTAATTCGCTGATCCAGGCGGCACTGGCCCGGGTCGGGATGCAGCAGAACAACGACATGCGCAAGATGGCGGCCTGGGCCGGTATTTTGGCGGTGCCCACCATGGTCGCCGCCATCTACGGCATGAACTTCCATTTCATGCCCGAGTTGAACTGGACGTGGGGATACCCGGGGGTCATGGCTGCGATGACGCTGACCTGCCTGGTGCTGTATTTCCAGTTCCGGCGCAACAATTGGCTCTAGCGCGGCGGTCCATCGGTCAATCGGGTTGTGCGGCGGGACGATTGGGGTTCAGCACGTCGACGCCGTCGTTCTGCCACGCCTGCCGCATGGCTTCGGCGCCTTTCAACCGCACCCAGGCCGCTTCGGTCGCGGTGATGGGCGTGGCCAACAGGAACCGCACCGGGTCACGCGGCGGTTCCAGCGGCAGATCGTCGATGTCGCTGGGGCCCAACAACACCGCGGTGAACGGCACCCGTGCACTGGGCCGCGCCCACAGTGGGGAGCCGAGGTCGACCAACGCGTCGGCGGTCAGCACCAGACCCTCGACGGCCGGCGTCGCCGCCAGCACCGCGAGGCTGCGGGCGATACCGGTGACCGGCCCCGGATCGCGCAGGCGCAGCACCACTTCGGCGCGCGGGCCGCGCGTCTGGTCATCGATGATCTGCGCCGGGTCGGTCATCGGATACCGCGAACATCCCAGTGACACGTAATGCACCAACCCGTCGCTCCCGCGGAGACGCAGCACCTCGATGGGTTCGGTGCCCAGGAAGGTGACGCTCGCCGAATCGCTCTGGACGCCGGCGAAGTGGCGGTGCAGGTGCGCGCGCACCTGATCCAGGATCGGGGTCACCGCTCCGCAGACGCCGTCAGGTTCGCGCCGGAACGGGCGTCGAATACCGCGAGCTTCGTGGTGTCGAAGGCCAGCTCGACGGGCTGCCCGATCGCCGCTTTGGATTCCGCGGGAACCCTTGCCACGAACTGGTTTTCGTGCGCGTCGGCCTCAGCGGCAAGCTCGTCCAGCTGGGCCGAGCGCGCCGCCCACCCGGCGGTGGAGAAATACACGAATTTGTCGGCGCCCAGTGACTCGACCAGGTCGACCTTCACCTCGAAGGTCAGCGCCCGGATGCGCTGGTACGCGTCGATCAGCGCGGCGTCCTGCAGGTGCTCGGGCCGCACCCCCACGATGACGTTCTCCGGCACCGGGTGCTGCGCGATCGTCTGTTGAACTTCCGGTGAGAGCATCACTTCCCCGAACGGCAGGGTCAGCCCGACGGCCGTCATCGTGGCCGGGAAGAAGTTCATGGCCGGCGAGCCGATGAACCCCGCGACGAACAGGTTGGCCGGATGCTCGTAGAGCTCGTCCGGGGTACCGATCTGCTGCGCGACCCCACCGTGCATCACCACCACCCGGTCGCCCAGCGTCATCGCCTCGGTCTGGTCGTGGGTGACGTAGACGGTCGTGGTGCCCAACCTCTTCTGCAGGCGGGCGATCTCGCCGCGCATCTGGACGCGGAGCTTGGCGTCCAGGTTGGACAGCGGTTCGTCCATCAGGAAGGCCTTGGGGTGGCGCACGATCGCCCGGCCCATCGCGACGCGCTGCCGCTGGCCGCCCGACAACTGGGAGGGCTTGCGGTCGAGCAGTTCGGTCAGGTCAAGGGTTTTGGCGGTCTCCTCCACCTTCTGGGCGATCTCCGCCTTCTTCATCTTCGCCAGCGTCAGTGGGAACGCGATGTTCTGCCGCACGGTCATGTGCGGGTACAGCGCGTAGGACTGGAAGACCATCGCGATGTCGCGGTCCTTGGGCGCCTTCTCGTTCACCCGCTCGCCGCCGATGCGCAGCTCCCCCGACGAGATGTCCTCAAGGCCGGCAATCATGTTCAGTGTCGTCGTCTTGCCGCAGCCCGAAGGACCGACCAGAATCAGGAATTCGCCGTCGGCGATGGTGATGCTGAGGTCCCGCACCGCCGTGGCGCCGTCCGGGAAGCTCTTGCTGACATGGTCCAGCACAATCTCGGCCATCGCGCTATCCCTTCACCGCGCCAGAGGTCAACCCGGCGATGATTCGTCGTTGGAAGATTAAAACAAAACCGATGATCGGGACCGTGATCACGACGGCACCGGCCGCGATCGATCCGGTGGGCTCCTCGAATTGTGAACTGCCACCGAAGTTCGCGATGGCCACCGGCGCGGTGATCGCGGCCTTGGTGGCGGTCAGCGAGAGCGCCAGCAGCAGGTCATTCCAGGCGAAGATGAACACCAGGATGGCCGCTGTCACCACCCCCGGCGCGGCCAGCGGGACGATCACTTTGCGGAACGCCTGCGCGGGTGTGGCGCCGTCCATTTTGGCGGCCTTCTCCAGATCCCAGGGAATCTCCCGGAAAAACGCCGACAGCGTATAGATGGCAAGCGGCAGAGCGAATGTGATGTAGGGCAGGATCAGTCCCGGCCAGGTGTCGAACAGGCCGACGAAGCGTTCGATGTTGAACAGGGGGGTGACCAGCGAGATCGCGGGGAACATGGTGACCAGCAGGGTGGCGCCGATCATCACCCGCTTGCCGGGAAAGCTCAGCCGCGCGATCGCGTAGGCCGCCATCGCGCCGAGCACCACCGCGATCGCGGTGGTGATCAACCCTATGCCGATCGAGTTGACCAGTGCCGAGCTGAACAGGTCGCCGCGGAAGATGCCGCGATAGTTCTCGAAGGATACCGATGACGGAATCAGCTTGCCGTCCTTGACCGTTGACGACGGTTTGAGCGAGAGGCTGAGGATCCACAACACCGGAAGAAGTGCGTACACCACCACCACCGTGTCGATCACGGCCCAGGCGGCGGCGCGCCGCGCGCCCAGCGCTTCAGCGGCCATCGACGTCACCTCCGGGCGCCGCCGCGCCGAACACCTTGATGTAGACGAGCGCGATGACGCCCGCACAACCGAAGATCAGCACGCTGATCGCCGAGCCCAACCCGACGTTGAACCCCTTGAACAAGTTGTCGTAACCCAGGATTGACACCGAGTCGGTGTTGTTCGCCCCGTCGGTCAGCACGTAGATGTTGTCGAAGATGCGGAAGGCGTCCAGCGTCCGGAACAGCAACGCCACCACCACCGCCGGCTTGATGATCGGCAGGGTGACCCGGATCAGCCGGCGCCACGGCCCCGCGCCGTCCACCTGGGCGGCCTTCAGCAGGTCCTCGGGCACCAGCGCCAAGCCGGCGAGCAGCAGCAGGGCCATGAAGGGCGTCGTCTTCCAGACCTCGGCGAGGACCACGATGCCCAGAGATGGAAGCTGCTGTGTCAGCGGCGCCCCACCGTGCGGTAAAAGGTCGGCCAGGTAGCCGGTTCCCGGCGTCCATGCGTAGTACCAGCTGTACGAGGCGACCACGGTGACGATGCCGTACGGGACGAGCACCGCGGTGCGCACCAGGCCCTTTCCGATCAGGGTGCGATGCATGACCAAGGCCAGCGCCAGGCCCAATACGAACTCGAGCGCCACCGAGACCACGGTGATGCCGAGGGTCACGGCGAGCGCGGTCCACCAATAGCGGTCGGTCAGAATCGTCTGGTAGTTGCTCAATCCGACGAACGCGGTGTCGTTGGGGGTGGCGAGGTTGTTGCGCTGCAGGCTCAGCCACACCGCATAGCCGATCGGGTAGGCCGTCACGGCAAGCATCAGAATCGCCGCCGGCGCGACGAGCGCGAAGGCAAGACCCCGTTCCGACAGCCGGTTTCGGCTACGCGGGCGCGGCGCAACGCCAATCGCGGTCACGGCAACAACCCTTTGCCGTCGATGGCCTTCTGCGCCTCCGCGGCGAGTTCGTCGGCCGTGCGCTCCGGGTCGATGCCGGTGATGGGGCTCAGCGTCGCCGAGAGCCGCAGCGACAACGCCTGATAGACCGGCGTGGCCGGCCGCACGGCGGCGTCGGTGAGTTGCCGGCGAATCACGGTGTACATCGGATACTTCGTCTGGAACTGCGGGTCGGAGTACAACGACGTCCGCACCGCGGGCAGGCCACCTTCCATCGACACGTACTTCTGGCTCGACGGGCTGCGCAGGCAGCGCACGGCTTCGAACGCCTCCGCGCGGTGGCGCGTGGTGCTGGCCACGGCCAGATTCAGCCCGCCGATCGTGACCTTGGCCGGCCGGCCCGGCGCCACACCCGGATACGGCGCGAAGGCGAAGACCTTCTGGCTCGCGTCGTAGGCAATGCGGAATTGTTCGTCGCTCGGCACGAACGTCCCCACGTCGTTGATGCTGCCCGCCAGGGCCGGGTTCCGGTTCAGCGGCAGGAACGGGACACCGCCCTTCACCGCATTCTCCAACATGGAGGCCAGCACATAGGGCCAGTTGACTTCCAGTGGGGCCCTGCCCTGTTCGACCGCCAGGCGCGCCGTGCCTTCGTCGGTCCGGGTGATCGAAGGGTCCGCCCCAGGGGCGGTGCCCACCGACTTGAGGATCCGCAGCGCGTTGACGGTCGCGGCCCGGTGCGCGGGCGTGTCGGTCAAGGTCACCCGACGGCCGTCCTCGGAGAGCACCTGACCCCCGCCACTCGCCAGCAGTGTGTTGAACCACACCACCAGGCCCTCGCCCTCGTTCGCCTGCACCGCGATCCAGGCGGGCTGACCAGCAGCGTGCAACCGGGTGGCCTCGGCCACCATCGCGTCCCAGTCCAGCGGCGGTTGCCTCACCAAATCGGGTCGGTACCAAAGCAGTTCCGTATTCGTGATGACGGGCGCGGCATATAGCTGGTGCTTCCAGCGGGCCGTCGCCACCGGGCCGGGCAGCGTGTCATCGGTGGCGTCGGCGTCGGCCCGCCCCTCGGGGTCGTCGGATAGCGGGAGCGCCCACCCCGCCTCGGCGAACTCCGCGGTCCACACCACGTCCAGCGCCATCACGTCCAGCCCGCGGTCGTGGGCGCTCAGTCGCCGCGCCAGCTGCACGCGCTGTTCCCCGGGACCCCTCGGCAGGCTCACGTGCCGGATGGCGAACCGGCCTCCCAATGCCTTTGTGCATTCCTGGGCGACAACGTTGAACGTGACCGAATCGGTGGCCGGCGTGAAGAACGTGATCACCACACCGTTGCCGACGGACCCGCAGGCCGACACCGCCGCGGCGACGGTCATCGCCGACAACGCGATGACCCCCGCCCGGCGCAGGCGCACGCGACAGTTCACCACCGAGTCCCTCGCGCGCGTCGTCAAATCGCCAAGCGCGCCAACAGATCCCGTGCCTTCTCCGCATTCTGCGGATCGCAGAGCACGTCGTAGCGGCCGGCCACCAGCTGCATGGTCGAACTGAAATCCCTTGTCCCGCGAGCCATCGCGTACGGCACGGCGGAGGTGATCAAGCCGAAGAAGACGCCGGCGACCAGGCCGGTGGCCAGCGCGGCCCACGGGCTCGGACTGAAGAAGCCGAGTACCAACCCGATGAACAGCCCGAGCCAGGCCCCGCTGAGCACGCCTCCACCGAGCACTTTGGGCCACGTCAGCCGGCCGGTGACCCGTTCGACCTGCATCAGGTCGACACCGACGATCATCACCTGCTGAACCGGGAACTGCTGTTCGGAGAGGTAGTCGACGGCACGCTGCGCCTCGGCGTAGGTGGGATAGGACCCGACCGGCCAGCCCTTGGGCGGCGTCGGCAACCCCGGGACGCCATGCCGGCGGGCGGCCGCGCCCGGGGGCGTCGCGCCGGGAACTTGACCGGGCTGGAAAGGACTAGTCATCGCTGCTCATTCTCCTCCGCCCGGGCCAACGTCACATCTCGGGGCCTCCCAGCCTATCCAGCGACCGCGCGTCAACCTGCGGAAACAAGCCGAACCCCCCGATGACGCCAGTGCTGACCCGGGGGCGGTTCGCGGCCCGTCCACCTCCCGCACATCGGCTAGGTTGAAAACCATGACAGCGCCCGGCGATGGCTTCGGCGAACACGCCAACGATGACCAGGCCAAACCGTCCCCGGCCGGCGGCGGGGCGCCCGAGCAGCCAGGGACGCCGTGGGAACCGCCGGCATCGGCGCCGGCACCCGACTACCCGCCGCCGGCGTATCCGCCGCCGGGCTATCCGGCCGAGTACCACCCCGGTTATGCCGCCCCGTACACCCCGCCCCCGCCCGGGTACGGGCCACCGCCCGGGTACGACCAGGCCGCCGGCTATGGCCCGCCGCCGTACCAGCAGGGGCAGCCGCAATTCGGTGGGCCGGCCGGCGGCTACGGGCCGCCGCCCTACCCGGGCGGCTACTACCCCGCGCCGGACTACGGGGGCTACGGGCTGCCGAGCGGGGTGAAACCGGGGACGAACAAGCTCGCGATCGCATCGCTCATCTGTTCGTTCACCGGGGTGTTCTGCTGCTGTCTGGGCTCGATTGTGGCGATTGTGCTCGGCGCGGTCGCGGTTAACCAGATCAAGCGCACCCAGCAAGACGGCTACGGTCTCGCGATCGCCGGCATCGTCATAGGCATCGCCACCCTGGTGGTCACCACGATCGTCGTCCTGTTCGCGATGCACTCGCGTTAGCATCAGCCCCTAACGGCGGCAAACCCCGCCGCCGTCTGCCATCACGGCGGCGGCTGCCTAGGCTTTTCCCATGGCATCGGTCAACAGGGTCTACATCGCCCGGCTCTCGCGGATGTTGGTGCTGGGTCCGCTCGGCGAGTCCTTCGGCCGGATCCGCGACGTCGTGGTCAGCATCAGCATCGTGCGTCAGCAACCGCGCGTCCTGGGACTGGTCGTCGATCTGGCGACGCGGCGCAGCGTCTTCATCCCGATGCTCCGGGTCGCCACGATCGAGCCGGAGGCCGTCACGCTCAACACCGGCAGCGTCTCCCTGCGCCACTTCGAGCAGCGCCCGGGTGAGGTGCTGGCGATCGGTCAGGTGCTCGACACCCAGGTCAGGGTCAACGACCCCGCGCTGCCCGAGCTGGCCGGCCTCGACGTCGTCGTCACCGACCTGGGTATCGAACAGACCCGCACCCGCGACTGGATGGTGAGCCGCGTCGCCGTGCGCAGCCAACGGCGGCTGGGCCGGCGCGGCCCCGTGCACGTGGTGGACTGGCATCACGTGCAGGGCCTGACCCCGTCGGCGCTGGCCCTGCCGGGCCAGGCGGTCGCGGGGCTGCTGGACCAGTTCGAGGGCTGGAAGGCGGTCGACGTGGCCGACGCCATCCGAGGCCTGCCACCCAAGCGGCGCTACGAGGTGCTCAAAGCGCTCGACGACGACCGGCTCGCCGACGTCTTGCAGGAGCTGCCCGAGCTGGACCAGGCCGACGTGCTTTCCGAGCTGGGCACCGAACGCTCGGCCGACGTGCTCGAGGAGATGGATCCAGACGATGCCGCCGACCTGCTGGGCGTGCTCAACCCGACGGACGCCGAGATGCTGCTGACCCGGATGGATCCCGATGATTCGGCCCCGGTGCGGCGGCTGCTGGCACATTCCCCCGACACCGCCGGTGGCCTGATGACCTCTGATCCGGTGGTGCTGACGCCCGACACGTCGGTCGCCGAGGCGCTGGCCCGGGTCCGCGACCCCGACCTCACCCCCGCCCTGTCGTCCATGGTGTTCGTGGCGCGCCCGCCCACGTCCACACCCACCGGCCGCTACCTGGGCTGTGTGCAGCTGCAGCGGCTGCTCCGCGAACCGCCGGCGGAACTTGTCGGCGGGATCGTCGACACCGACCTGCTCACCCTGACGCCGGAGACGCCGCTGGCTGCGGTGACCCGCTACCTGGCCGCCTACAACCTGGTGTGCGGACCGGTGCTGGACGACCAGAACCATTTGTTGGGGGCGGTGACGGTGGACGATCTCCTCGATCACCTGTTGCCGCACGACTGGCGGGTGGACGTACAGGCGCTCGACGCGACGGGCTGGCTCGAAGAACTGGGAGGATCGCGTTGAGCAGGTCGTCGGCGCCGCGTCGGCTCTACACCCCGCGGACGTCGCGCAGGTACTCGCCGCGCCTGGATCCCGAGGCCGTCGGCCAGATCACCGAATCCATCGCACGCTTCTTCGGCACCGGCCGCTATCTGCTGGTGCAGACGATCCTCGTGCTGGCGTGGATCGCGCTGAACCTGTTCGCGGTGCGGCTGCGCTGGGACCCGTATCCCTTCATCTTGCTCAACCTGGCGTTCTCCACGCAGGCCGCCTATGCGGCGCCGCTGATTCTGCTCGCCCAGAATCGTCAGGAGAATCGGGACCGGGTCGCGCTGGAACAGGATCGCCATCGGGCGGCCCAGACGAAGGCGGACACCGAGTTCCTGGCCCGCGAACTCGCCGCGGTGCGGCTCGCGGTCGGCGAGGTCGTGACCCGCGAATATCTGCGTCACGAACTCGAAAACCTGCGCAGCATGCTGGAGAATCTTTCGCCCGATTCCGCTGGCCCCGACGCGGTCCAGGGCGGTGACGGCGGGGACCGCGACCTTAAGAAATCGGGCTGAGAACCTGTTCCGACCATTGCGCCACTCTGGTCACAAGAGTTATGTATGGTGATCTAGTTCACGGCTGAGAGAGCAGTTGACCAGCTCACACACCTAGGACGGTCGAGTGCGCATTGGGGGAAGCCGGGGTGCACGCCCGGCCGCCGCAGCGGAGCGGCTGAGAGCACTTCAGGTCACACGCTCGCGTGCGTTCGGCGTAGCCACCATCGCCCCCTTGGTCTTCGCGGGAGCAGTCAGCGGGGCGGCGCCCTCCCTTCCCGAGAAGCTGCCCCCGGTGCACGCCAACATCGCCCCGGTGGCCGCCGTCTCCCCATCCGTTCCCGACCTCTCGGGACCGGCCGTCGTCACCGCCGACCGTTCCCCGGTCGCCTTCCACGTCGCCGAGCCCGCCTTGTCGGCGCCACCGCCGGCAATGATCGTGAATGCACCTGGTGCGCTTGGCATTCCGAGCATCGCACTGGCGGCCTATCGCAGTGCCGAGCAAAAGATGGCCGTGGCCGCCCCGAACTGCGGCGTGAGCTGGAACTTGCTGGCCGGGATCGGGCGCATCGAATCGGGCCATGCCGGCGGCGGCGCGGTCGACGCGCGCGGCACTGCGGTCGTCCCGATTTACGGCCCCGCGCTGGACGGAACGTTGCCGGGTAACGAGATCATCCTGCAGAGCAGCACCGGCAATCGCCCCACCTACGCCCGCGCGATGGGGCCGATGCAGTTCTTGCCCGGCACCTGGGCGCGGTACGCCTCCGACGGCAAAGGCGATGGTGTTGCCGATCCCCAAAACCTTTTCGACGCCACGCTGGCAGCGGCGCGCTACCTGTGCAGCGGCGGCCTCAACCTCCGCGACCCGTCGCAAGTGATGGCCGCGATCCTTCGCTACAACAACTCAGTGGCGTACGCCCAGAACGTGCTGGGCTGGGCCTCGGCATACGCCACCGGCGTGGTTCCCGTCGATCTGCCTCCGATGACGGGTCCGCCGCCTCCGCTCGGCGACGCGCACTTGGAGCATCCCGAGGGACTCGGCCCCAACCTGCCGATGAACGTCAACGGGTTGCCGATGGACGATCCGCTGGCGCGCATGCCGCTGATCGACCTCACCCAACCGCAGAATGCCGGTCCACCGCCGATGTTCCCGTGGATGACGCCCGCGCCCCAGCAGGCCCCGGCCCGGCTGCCCGGCTGCACGGTGATCTGCGTCGGCCCCCAGAACCCGCCGCCGAATGCCGCACCGCCGTGGGCGCCGCCGCTGGCCCCGCCGCCGTGGGCGCCGCCGATGGCACCGCCGCCACCTCCGGACCCGCAAGCGGCCGCGCCGCCGGCGGCACCCGCCCAGGCGTCGCCGGCACCCAAACCGGCCGGGCCGGCGAACGGCTGACCGGCCCGGCGCTGATCCCGGGTCGCCCCCAAGCGCTGCCATCTCGCTCGCGCCTACACTCGGCGGTGATGTCCCCTCATGACACTGCCGACTTGAGCGCAGCAATCCGCACCGCACTGGGCAAGGTGATCGACCCCGAACTACGGCGCCCCATCACCGAACTCGGGATGGTCAAGAGCATTGACACCGAGCCCGGCGGCGGCGTGCACGTGGCGATCTATCTGACCACCGCCGCCTGCCCGAAGAAGACCGAGATCACCGACCGGGTCACCCAGGCCGTCTCCGACGTCCCGGGCACCGGGGCCGTGAAAGTCACCCTGGACGTGATGAACGACGAGCAGCGCACCGAACTGCGCAAGCAGTTGCGCGGCGATGCCCGCGAACCGGTCATCCCTTTCGCCCAGCCGAACTCGCTGACGCGGGTCTATGCGGTCGCCTCCGGCAAGGGCGGGGTGGGGAAGTCCACCGTCACCGTCAACCTGGCCGCCGCGATGGCGGCCCGCGGCCTGTCGGTCGGCGTGCTCGACGCCGATATCCACGGCCACTCCATCCCGCGGATGATGGGCACCACCGACCGCCCCACGCAGGTCGAGTCGATGATCCTGCCGCCCATCGCGCATGAGGTGAAGGTCATCTCCATCGCCCAGTTCACCGAGGGCAACACGCCGGTGGTGTGGCGCGGGCCGATGCTGCACCGGGCGCTGCAGCAATTCTTGGCCGACGTCTACTGGGGTGATCTGGACGTGCTGTTGCTGGATCTGCCGCCGGGCACCGGCGACATCGCGATCTCGGTGGCTCAGCTGATCCCCAGCGCCGAGATCTTGGTGGTGACGACTCCGCAGCTGGCCGCGGCCGAGGTCGCCGAGCGGGCGGGCAGCATCGCGATGCAAACCCGGCAGCGCATCGCCGGGGTGGTGGAGAACATGTCGGGTCTGACCCTCCCCGACGGCTCGACGATGCAGGTGTTCGGCGAGGGCGGCGGCCGGCAGGTGGCCGAACGCCTGTCCCGCGCGGTCGGTGCGGACGTGCCGCTGCTGGGCCAGATTCCGTTGGACCCCGCGCTGGTGGCCGCCGGCGATTCCGGCACCCCGATTGTGCTCAGCGCCCCCGACTCGCCCGCGGGCAAGGAATTGCGCAGCGTGGCCGACACCTTGTCATCGCGGCAGCGCGGATTGGCGGGCGTCTCACTCGGGCTCGATCCGACGCGACGCTAGGCCTGATGGTGGCGACCCGCTTCGCCCGGCTTCGCCGCGCTTGCGATCGCCACGCGAGGCCTGATGGTGGCGACCCGCTTCGCCCGGCTTCGCCGCGCTTGCGATCGCCACGCTAGGTCGCGTCGGCGTCGAACGGCGCGGGGCCGGGGCGCCCGCCCGCAGGCGGTACGCCCAGTTGCGGCGGCGACGGCTCCGAAGGCGTGGCCGCAGCGCCGTTGGCCGGCCGGTCGAAGTTCCCGGTGAGGAAGGAATCGTCGCCGTCGAGCAGGTGCTTGGTCAGGGCGGCGCGCGGCGTCATCCCCCGCAGTCGCTGCAGTTCGCTGAGCGGAACGCGCAGGTCGTCGAACTCGGGCCCGAGGTCTTCGCGCAGCTGCGTGGTCACCCCGCTGAGGTAATCACGCGCCTGCCGCAGCGCGTCCGACGTCCAGCGGATGGCACCGGGAAGCCGCTCGGGGCCGAGCACCACCAGCCCGACCACGACAAGGACCAGGATGTGTTCCCAGCTCAGGCTGCCGAACATCTAGCTGCCGTCGGGATCGGGCTTGACGGTCAGGGTGACGTGCCGGCCGTCGCGGACCACCTCGATCGGGGCATCCTGGCCGATGGTCAGTAGGCGCACGGCGACGACGAACTCGTCGGCGTCGGCAACCGTGCGGTTGCCGACCTTGACGATGACGTCGTTCTCCAGGATTCCGCCCTTTTGCGCGGGGCTTCCCGCCTTCACGTTGGCGACCTGGGCCCCGGAGGCGATGGCGTTGCTCACCGACCGGGTGCTGATCCCCAGGGTCGGGTGCACGATCTTGCCGTCCTTGATCAGCGTCTGCGCGACTTGCTTCGCCTCGTTGATCGGGATCGCGAAGCCGAGCCCACTGGCGCTGTCGGACAACGACTTACCCGCCGTGTTGATGCCGATCACCTGCGAATCCATATCGATCAAGGGGCCACCGGAGTTGCCGTGGTTGATCGACGCGTCGGTCTGCAGAGCGTCGATGACGGTGTCGGTGTCCGAGCCTTCCCCGGAGAGCGGGACGGGCCGGTGCAGCGCGCTGATGATGCCGTGCGTGACGGTGCTGCGAAGGCCCAGCGGCGCGCCCGCCGCGAGCACCTCGTCGCCAACGCGCACCTTGTCCGAGTCGCCGAACCGGGCGACGCTCAAGTTGTCGACGTTGTCGACCTTGAGCACGGCCAGGTCGGTCTTGGGGTCGCGGCCGACCAGATTGGCGGGGACTTCCTTGCCGTCGTTGAACACCACGGTGGTCTTGAACTGGCTGGGGTTGTTGGCCGCTTCCGAGATCACGTGATTGTTGGTGATGATGTAGCCCCGGCCGTCGACCACCACGCCGGACCCCTGCATGCCCTCCTGGTCGCTCTTGGATTCGATGGTCACCACCGCGTTGGCGGTCGCGGCCGCCACCTTGGCGAAGCGGCCCGCCGGGATTTCAGCGTTGCCGTTGGTCGACAGCGTCACCTTCGAGGTGGTGAACGCCTCGGCGACTTCGGCCGTTTTGCGGCCGACCACCCCGCCGATCACGCCGATGAGCAGCGCGATCAGCAGCAAGACGGCCAGCGCCAGGTAGGACACCTTGCCGCCGAAGAGCACATCGCGCACACCGAGCTTGCCGCCGTAGCCCTGCGGCACCCGCGGCCCCGACGGGGCAACCGCCGGAGTGCCCAGCGCGGCCGCCGCCGACGGGTCGCGCCACGGATCGTCCAGTTCCTCCGGCTCGGCACCGTCCTTCTCGGCCGCCAGCGCGCCGGCGTCGACGGGGTGGCGCTGCAGCGAGTCGGGACTGCCGACCGGCCGGCTGAACGCCTCCTGAAGTACGGGATCGGCCGGCTCATCGTGCGGCCTGAACTCCCCCTGGTCCCGATACTTCTGCGGGCGGACACGATCGGCGACGAAGGACCCGCGCAGCCCGTCGGGGCGGCGGAAGAGTTGACGCGACGCGGGATCGACCGGCGGACGCGAGATGGGACGCGGCGCTAAGCGGTTGCCGCGGTTCTTGCCGCTGTCCTGCTTCTGGTCGAAGCCTTGATCGGAGGTCACGTTACCCCTTTGGATCCTCTTCTTGAGCGCTCGAGACGGGCCCTTCGCCGGGCGATAGATGCGACACCGGAGTGGTTGCGTCCACCCTAGTATCCACGGTTCGGCGCACCTCGCCCATGAGCGCACGGGCGGGGTGCGCAAAATTCGGCCGGATCAGCCACGGGGGGTTCGACGAGAAGGTGCCGAGCTACGGACGCTTGCGCTGCTCACGGGCATCGCGGTCAGCAAATCGGTCCGCCCGGGCGGTCGCGTCGTCGGGCGAATCGTAAGGAATCTCGGCGAGCATCCCGAGCAGCGTGCTCGGGATACGAATCGGGTGCGAGTCGCGCAGCGCCGCCCGGGCCCGGCTCTGATCGTCGACCTCGGCCGCGCACTGCGGGCACAGCGACAGGTGATGCGCCGCCCTCAGGTGCGCGTTCATGCGCAGCTCACCGTCGACGAAGGCCGCGATGGCCTCGACGGAAAGGTGCTCGGTGGAGCCGAACTGGCGCGGCGCGCCGACGGGCGCATCGCTCTGGGAGGCGAACTGAGCGGGAAGCCAGGAGAACGCGCGTCGGAAGACATGTCCTCGATCGGCCATGACCGGGTCCTTTCGTTGCGCCTACCCCTCGAATGTAGCGCGGGGCGGTGCGCAATACCGCGTCAACAGACGGCAAAGCCGCTGGCTCGTCGCGGGCCGCGAACCCGGCTGCGGTGGTGCGAGCGCTCTTCGCCTACGCCGACTGGGCGTGCAGCGTGTCTCGCCCGGGACCGAGTTCGGGCTGCGCGGCCAGGTAGTCGCGCAACGCCTGACGTCCACGGTGAATACGGCTGCGCACTGTTCCCAGCTTCACGCCCAGCGTCGCGCCGATCTCCTCGTAGGACAGGCCCTCGATGTCACACAGCACGACCGCGGCGCGGAACTCCGGCGGCAGCGAATCCAGCGCCGCCTGCAGATCGGGTCCAAGCCGTGAATCGTGGTAGATCTCCTCGGGATTGGGCTCGTCGGCGGGCACCCGCTCGTAGTCCTCGGGCAGCGCCTCCATCCGGATGCGGGCGCGACGGCGAACCATGTCGAGGAACAGGTTGGTGGTGATGCGGTGCAGCCAGCCTTCGAACGTTCCCGGCTGGTAGTTCTGCACCGACCGGAAAACCCGGATGAACGTTTCCTGGGTCAGGTCCTCCGCGTCCTGTTGATTGCCGGCGAGGCGGTAGGCCAGCCGGTACACCCGGTCGGCGTGCTGGCGCACCAGCTCGTCCCACGAGGGCATCGTGGACTTGTCCCCGGTCGCGTCGAACACCGCGGTGCCCTGCAACCCGTCGGCCGGCTCCACCCACTCGTCGGTGGGGCAGTCCTGCGCGTGCGACATGCTGGTCGGGCCCAAAAGCGTGGTGATGATCAGATCCTCCGAATCCGCCCTGCCGAAAAGCGACACGTCGTCACCGACGGCAACACGTGGCCGCCAGTCCCTATTCCCCTGCCAACGCGCTCCGCGATCCATAGGGACACCGTCGCGTATCGGCGTATGTGCGATATATGAGCAATCTGAGCTGAGCCTGAGAAACCGGATCGTTACCATTGCTGTGCTGGACGTATCCGCAGCGGGGTGAAGTTCAACGCAGCGGTGTCGCCGGGCGTGTCGTGACGCTGCAGCTTAGGCGCGCCACGCGGGGGTGCGCAACGAAGTGGAATACGCTGCGGGCATGGACGGCACCGACGCAGAAACCCCCGGCCAGCCGGCGCCCAGTCGAGCCGAATCCCTCTTCGCGCACGCCGAGGCGTCGATTTCAGAGGACGCGCTGCTGGCGGCTGCCCGCGAGCGTGCGATGGACATCGGCGCGGGAGCGGTGACGCCGGCGGTGGGTGCGCTGCTGAGCCTGCTGACCAAGCTGAGCGGCGGCAAAGCCGTCGCCGAG
Organism: Mycobacterium paraseoulense; assembly: GCF_010731655.1. Taxonomy (NCBI): domain Bacteria; kingdom Bacillati; phylum Actinomycetota; class Actinomycetes; order Mycobacteriales; family Mycobacteriaceae; genus Mycobacterium; species Mycobacterium paraseoulense. The sequence goes on from NZ_AP022619.1 coordinate 2,671,123, forward strand.
GTGGGTACCGGCGCCGGGGTCAGCGGGCTATGGCTCTTGTCCGGCATGAGCGACGACGGCGTCTTGACGACGATCGACATCGAGCCGGAGTATCTGCGGCTCGCCAAGCAGGCGTTCTCCGAAGCCGGGATCGGGCAGTCGCGCACCAGGCTGATCAGCGGCCGGGCCCAAGAGGTCCTCACCCGGCTGGCAGACGCGTCCTACGACCTCGTGTTCGTCGACGCCGACCCCGTTGACCAGCCCAACTACGTCGTGGAGGGCGTGCGGTTGCTGCGACCCGGCGGCGTCATCGTCGTGCACCGGGCCGCCCTCGGCGGCCGCGCCGGCGACCCCGCCGCCCGCGACGCCGAGGTGGTCGCGGTGCGGGAAGCGGCACGACTGATCGCCGAGGACGAGCGGCTCACCCCGGCGCTGGTGCCGCTCGGCGACGGCATTTTGGCCGCGGTCCGCGACTAGTTCGGGCCTTTACGAATTCTTGACGCGGCACCTCCTTGACTTGCGACTGAACACACGTTTAGTGTCCTGAACATGCGTTCAGCCGACCTGACCGCCGCCGCCCGGATCCGGGACGCGGCCATCGAGCAGTTCGGCGAGCACGGGTTCGGCGTGGGGCTGCGCGCGATCGCCGAAGCGGCGGGGGTGAGCGCCGCGCTGGTGATCCACCACTTCGGCTCCAAGGACGGCCTGCGCAAGGCGTGCGACGACTACATCGCCGAAGAGATCCGCACCAGCAAGTCCGAGGCGCTCAAGTCCAATGACCCCGCCACGTGGTTCGCGCAGATGGCAGAGATCGAGTCGTACGCGCCGATGATGGCCTACCTGGTTCGCAGCATGCAGTCCGGCGGCGAGCTGGCGAACATGTTGTGGCGCAGGATGATCGACAACGCCGAGGAGTACCTCGACGAGGGCGTGCGCGCCGGCACGATAAAGCCGAGTCGGGACCCGCGCGCCCGGGCCCGGTATCTGGGCATCACCGGCGGCGGCGGCTTTCTGCTCTATCTGCAGATGCACGACACGCCAACGGATGTCCGGGCGGTCCTGCGCGATTACGCCCGCGAGATGGTGCTGCCCGCGCTGGAGATCTACACCGAAGGACTGATGGTCGACCGCACCATGTACGACGCATTCCTGGCCGCAGAAGATGCCGCAGAAGATCAAGGAGAAACCCATGCCGGTTGACAATGTCGCGCCCATCGAAATCCGATGCTTGACAAAGAACTTCGGGACGGTCCGTGCGTTGGACGGTCTCGACCTCACCGTGCGCGAAGGTGAAGTGCACGGCTTCCTCGGCCCCAACGGCGCCGGGAAGTCGACGACCATCCGCATCCTGCTGGGTCTGGTCAAGGCGGACGGCGGCAGCGTGCGGCTCTTGGGCGGCGACCCGTGGACCGACGCGGTGGAACTGCACCGCCAGATCGCCTACGTGCCAGGCGATGTCACACTGTGGCCGACGCTGACCGGCGGCGAGACCATCGACATGCTGGCCCGCATGCGCGGTGGCATCGACCTTCGGCGTCGCGCCGAGCTGATCGAGCGCTTCGACCTCGACCCGCACAAAAAGGCACGGACCTATTCCAAGGGCAACCGGCAGAAAGTCTCCCTGATCTCCGCCTTCTCGTCGCGGGCCCGCCTGCTGCTCTTGGACGAGCCCAGCAGCGGCCTGGACCCGTTGATGGAGAACGTGTTTCAGCAGTGCGTCGCCGAGTCGCGCGACCGGGGTGCGACGGTCTTGTTGTCCAGTCACATCCTGGCCGAGACCGAAGCGCTGTGCGAAAGGGTGACCATCATCCGCGCCGGCAAGACCATCGAGAGCGGTTCGCTGGACTCGATGCGGCATCTCAGCCGCACTTCGATCAAGGCCGAAATGACCGGCGACCCCGGCGATCTCACCCGGATCAAAGGCGTGGAGGACGTCAGCGTGGAGGGCAACACGGTGCGCGCCCAGGTCGACGGCGAAAGCCTGGGGGAACTGATCCGGGCCCTCGGCGACGCCGGCGTGCGCAGCCTCGTCAGCCAGCCCCCGACGCTCGAGGAACTCTTCCTGCGCCACTACGACACGACGGAGAAGGTGTCGGCATCATGAGCACCGCAACCTTGGACCGGTCACACCGTCCGGCCCACCCCGCCCCGCCCCGCCGGCCGAACTTCGCGGGAACGCTCGGGATGTTGCGGCTCTACGTGCGCCGCGACCGGATCTCGCTGCCGCTGTGGGTGTTGCTGCTGTCGGTACCGCTGGCAACGGTGTACGTCGGCAGCATCGAAAAGGTCTACCCCACGCAGGCCGCCCGCGCCGGGTTCGCCGCCTCCATCATGGCGAGCCCCGCACAGCGCGCGCTCTACGGGCACGTCTACAACGACAGCCTTGGGGCCGTTGGAATTTGGAAAGCCGGCATGTTCCACTTGCTGATCTCGGTGGCCGTCATCCTGACCGTCATCCGCCACACCCGCGCTGACGAGGAAGCCGGGCGGACCGAACTCCTGGACTCGACGGCGGTCGGCCGCTACGCCAGCCTCAGCGCCGCGCTGCTGTTGTCCTTCGGCGCCAGCATCGCCACCGGCGTCATCGGCGCGGCGGGGCTGCTCACCACCGACGTCGCCCCGGCCGGGTCGCTCGCCTTCGGCGCCGCGCTGGCCTGCTCCGGCCTGGTGTTCACCGCCGTCGCCGCGGTGACCGCGCAGTTGTCGCCGAGCGCGCGATCTGCCCGCGGTGCCGCATTCGCGGTCCTGGCGGCCGCGTTCACACTGCGCGCCCTCGGTGACGCGGGTTCCGGCGCGCTGTCGTGGCTCTCGCCGCTGGGATGGTCGCTGCAAGTCCGGCCCTACGCTGGTGACCACTGGGCGGTGCTGGCGCTGCATCTGGCGACGACCGTCGCGCTCACCGCGGTCGCGTATCGGCTGCTGGCCGGCCGCGACGTCGGCGCCGGGCTCTTCGCCGAACGTCCCGGCCCCGGCTCCGCCGCGCCGGCGCTGGGCCACGTGTCCGGGCTGGCGTGGCGGCTGGATCGCGGCGCCCTCCTGCTCTGGACGGTGGGGCTCTGCCTCTATGGCGTCCTGATGGGCAGCGTGGTGAACGGCATCGGTGCCGAGCTCGGCAACAGCAACGCCGCGCGCGACATCGTCGTCCGGATGGGCGGCACCAGCGCGTTGGCGGAGGCGTTCATCGCCGTCGCGTTCAGCATGATGGGCATGGCGGCTGCAGCCTTCGCCATCTCGCTGACACTGCGGTCGCACCAGGAGGAAGCGGGCCAGCGGGCCGAAACGACCCTGGCCGGCGCGGTCTCCAGAACCCGTTGGCTGGCGAGCCACCTGCTGGCGGCGCTGCTCGGATCCGCGGCGGCGATGCTGGTCAGCGGCCTGGCCGGCGGACTCGTCTACGGCGCCGCCGCCGGCGACGTGGGCGGCAAGGTGGCCGTCGTGGTGGGAAGCGCGGCCGTCCAACTGCCCGCAGTCTGGCTGCTCTCCGCGGTGACGGTCGCGTTGTTCGGTCTCGCACCGCGATTCACGCCGGTGGCCTGGGGCGTGCTGGTCGGCTTCATCGCCTTGTACCTGATCGGCTCGTTGGCCGGGTTCCCGCAGTGGGTGCTCGACCTGGAACCATTCGCGCACATTCCCCGGGTCGGCGCGAGTTTCACCGGTGTCCCACTGCTTTGGTTGTTGGCCATTGACACCGGACTGGTTACGCTCGGTGTCATGGCTTTCCGACGCCGCGATCTGCGTAGCTAGGAGCGTCGTGAAAACCGGTATTCGCGTGACGGCGACATCTGTCTGGGGGATCCTCTCTTTCGGATTGATCCTCTTTCTACCGGCCGGCACGTTCCGTTATTGGCAGGCATGGGTTTTCATCGCCGTGTTCATGGCGGCAACGCTCGTCCCGGTGATCTACCTGGCGCGCAACAACCCGGCCGCCCTGCAGCGACGCATGAACGCCGGCCCGCGCGCCGAACCCCGGCCCGCGCAGAAGTTCATCATCACCGGCTCATTCCTGACCCTGTTCGCAACGATGGTGGTCAGCGCGCTCGACCACCGGTTCGGCTGGTCGCCGGTGCCGGCGTGGCTGTCCATCGTCGGCGACGTCCTGGTGGCGACGGGACTCGGGGTCGCCATGCTGGTGATCGTCCAAAACGGTTATGCCGCAGCCACCGTCACCGTGGAGTCGGGCCAGACGCTGGTGTCCGACGGTCTCTATCGGTTCGTGCGCCACCCCATGTACGTCGGCAACGTGATCATGATGGTCGGCATGCCCTTGGCGCTCGGCTCCTACTGGGGGCTGCTGTTCATCATTCCCGGTGGCCTCATGCTCGCGCTGCGCATCCTCGACGAGGAGAAGCTGCTCACCCAGGAGCTGCCCGGATACCAGGAATATCGGCAACGGGTGCGCTATCGGTTGGTGCCCTACCTCTGGTGACGCCCGGGCGGCCCGCCTAGGGTGTTCGCGTGGCCCGCAATCCCGCGCCCATTCGGGACCGGCCGTGGCGGCGGCCCGGGGCGCTTCGGTATGCAGCGGGCCGGCTGCGCGGCGTCGCCAAGCCGCCCGTCACGGTGACCGATCCGCCGGCCGGCCTGCACATCGAACGCGACGTAGGTGTGCCGACCCGTGACGGAACAGTCCTGCGGCTCAACGTCTTCCGAGAGGCCGGAGGCACCGGCCGGCCGGTCATTCTGAGCATCCACCCCTACGGCAAGGACAATCTGCCGAAGCGGCGCCGCAACAGGTGGACCTTTTCGGCGCAGTACCGGATACTGCGCCAGCCGCAACCGGTGACCTTCTCGGCGCTGACCGGCTGGGAGGCACCCGATCCGGCGTGGTGGGCCGCGCAGGGGTTCGTCGTGGTGAACGCCGACGCGCGGGGCTGCGGCCACTCCGAGGGCACCGGAAAGCTGTTGTCGCGCCAGGAGGCCGAGGACACCTATGACGTGGTGCAGTGGATCGCCGACCAGCCGTGGAGCGACGGACGGGTCGTCATGCTCGGGGTGTCGTACCTGGCCATCAGCCAGTACGCCGTCGCGGCTTTGCAGCCGCCGGCCCTGCGGGCCATCTGCCCCTGGGAAGGCTTCACCGACGCCTACCGCGACCTGACTTTCCCGGGCGGCGTCCGGGAGCGGGGCTTCACCCGGATGTGGTCTCGGCTCGTGCGACGCCGCACGCGGCAGGCCTACGACCTGGAGCGGATGCAGGACGCCCATCCGCTGCACGACGAGTTCTGGCGCTCGCTGGTCCCTGACCTCTCGGCGATCAATGTGCCCATGCTGGTGTGCGGCAGCTTCTCGGACAACAATCTGCACGGCCGCGGCTCTCTGCGCGCGTTCATGGACACCGGCTCGGGCCACGCCCGCCTCTACACCCACCGCGCCGGCAAGTGGGCGACGTTCTACTCCGGCCCCGCCCTGGCCGAGCAGCTGAGGTTTTTCCGTGCCGTGCTGGACGGGTCGCCCGGCTCCCGCAGCGTTCGACTCGAGGTCCGCGAAGACCGCGACACCGTCGCCGCGGTCCGCGAAGAGGGCGAATGGCCGCTGGCGCGCACCCGCTGGCGGCCGCTGTATCTGGCCGGGGACGGCGCGCTGATCGCTGGGCGGCCACCCATGGGCGGCCGCGTTGCCTTCGAATCACGTTCTGGGGCAGCATCTTTCAGCTGGACGATCCCCGCCGACGTCGAGTTGACCGGCCCGATGGCCGCGCGGTTGTGGGTCGGACTGGACGGGTGCGGCGACGCCAACCTGTTCGTCGGTGTGGAGAAGTGGCGCGACGGAAGGTTTGTCGCGTTCGAGGGGTCGTACGGCTACGGGCGCGACCGGGTGAGCACCGGCTGGCAGCGGGTCGCGTTGCGCGCGCTGGATCCCGACCTCTCGCGGCCGTGGGAACCCGTCGCGGCGTGCACCGACCCGCAGCCCGTCCGCGCGCAGGAGGTCGTCGAGGTCAACGTCGCGCTGGGCCCGTCGGCGACCTTGTTCCGCGCCGGTGATCGCCTGCGGTTGGTGGTCGCGGGGCGCTGGTTGTGCCCCAGAAACCCGCTCACCGGTCAGCTCCCCAGCGCCTACGCCGGGTCGCCGCGCGGTCGGATCACGCTGCACTGGGGCCCGCAGCACGACGCGCACCTGCTGATCCCGGAGATTCCCGGCGCGAGCGCGGAGCGCCCCGGCTAGATCCAGACGCCTTTGCCCACCGCGACCACGCCGCCGGCGCTGATGGCGAAGCGCTCCCGGTCCTTCTCCAGGTCCACGCCGACCATCTCGCCGGGGCCCACGACGACGTTCTTGTCCAGGATGGCGTGGCGCACCACCGCGCCCCGACCGACCCGGGCGCCCGGCATGATGACGCTGCCCTCGACGATCGCGCCGTCGTCGACCACGACGTTGGACGACAGCACCGAGTTGCGCACCGAGGCTGCCGAGATGATGCTGCCGGCGCCCACGACCGATTCCTGGGCCGAGCCGCCGTTGACGAACTTGGCCGGTGCCAGGTTTTCCGACTCGCCGCGAATCGGCCAACGCTTGTTGTAGAGGTTGAACACCGGATGCACCGAGACCAGGTCCATGTGGGCGTCATAGAACGCGTCCAGCGTCCCCACGTCCCGCCAGTAGCCTCGGTCACGATCGGTGGCGCCCGGTACCTCGTTGTCCTTGAAGTCGTAGACCGCGGCCATGCCGTCGCCCACCAGGCGCGGGATGATGTCACCGCCCATATCGTGGTCGGAGTGGTCGTCGTCGGCGTCGGCACGTATCGCGTCGATGAGCACCTTGGTGGTGAAGATGTAGTTGCCCATCGACACGAACGTCGCCTCGGGATCGTCCGGGGTGCCCGGCGGATCCAGCGGCTTCTCCACGAAATCGCGGATGCGGCCCGAGTCGTCGGCGTCAATGCATCCGAACGCGGTGGCCTCGCTGCGCGGCACCCGGATGCCGGCCACCGTTGCGCCCGCCCCGCTTTCGATGTGGAACTGGACCATCTGCTCGGGGTCCATCCGATACACGTGGTCGGCGCCGAAAACGACTATGTAGTCGGGGTCTTCGTCGTAGATCAGGTTGAGCGACTGATAGATCGCGTCGGCGGAGCCGGTATACCAGCGCGGACCCAGCCGCTGCTGCGCCGGCACCGGGGTGATGTACTCACCGGCCAGGCCGGACAACCGCCAATTCTGCGAAATGTGACGGTCGAGTGAATGCGACTTGTACTGAGTGAGAACGCAGATCCGCAAATAGCGCGCATTGACAAGGTTGGACAGCACAAAGTCGATCAGTCGGTAGGCGCCGCCGAAGGGAACCGCGGGCTTGGCCCGGTCCGCGGTCAGCGGATACAGCCGCTTGCCCTCACCGCCGGCCAGGACAATGCCCAGCACGTGTGGCGCTTCCCTCATGGTTCAAACCTATCGGCCGTCGGGAAACGCTGCCAGGGGGACGACGCTATTGGCGGTGTTCTGTGCGGCTGTCCGTCAAGGTATTTGGTTCCGCGGCCCGGTCACCGATCGCCCGGCCCGACTCGCGGACCTCGTCGTCGGCACCCAAGTTCAATGATTCGACTCCTCCTCGGCCCGACTCGCGGACCTCGTCGTCGGCGCCCAAGTTCAATGGTTCGACTCCTCCTCGGCCCGACTCGCGGACCTCGTCGTCGGCACCCAAGTTCAATGATTCGACTCCTCCTCGGCCCGACTCGCGGACCTCGTCGTCGGCGAACTACGGTGCGGGTATGCGGGTGGCGATGATGACGCGGGAGTACCCACCGGAGGTCTACGGGGGAGCCGGTGTACATGTCACTGAACTGGTCGCCCAACTGCGCCGACTGTGCGCGGTCGACGTGCACTGCATGGGCGCACCGCGACCGAACGCCTTCGTGCACCAGCCCGATCCGCGCTTGGGCGGAGCCAATGCGGCGTTGTCGACGTTGTCCGCGGACCTGATCATGGCCAACGCCGCGTCGGCGGCCGACGTCGTGCATTCGCACACCTGGTACACCGGCATGGCCGGGCATCTGGCCGCACTGCTCTACGACGTCCCCCACGTGCTGACCGCGCACTCGCTCGAGCCGCTGCGCCCGTGGAAGGCCGAACAGCTCGGCGGCGGCTACCGCGTGTCGACGTGGGTGGAGCGCACCGCGGTCCAGGCCGCCGACGCCGTCATCGCGGTCAGCGCCGCGATGCGCGAAGACATCCTGCGGGTCTACCCCACCCTCGATCCCAGCCTGGTGCACGTCATCCGCAACGGGGTCGACGCCGACGTCTGGCATCCGGCCGGCCCGATGCAAACCGGGTCGGTGCTGGCCGAACTCGGGGTCGACCCGCACCGGCCGATCGTGGCATTCGTCGGCCGGATCACCCGGCAGAAGGGCGTCGCTCACCTGGTGGCGGCGGCGCACCAGTTCGACCCCGCGGTGCAGGTGGTGCTGTGCGCCGGCGCCCCCGACACCCCGGAGATCGCCGACGAGATGAAGTCCGCGGTGGCGCGGCTGGCCGACAGCCGGCAGGGCGTGGTCTGGATCAGGGAGATGCTTCCCATCGGCGAGTTGCGCGAAATCTTATCCGCGGCAACAGTTTTCGTGTGCCCCTCGGTGTACGAGCCGCTGGGCATCGTGAACCTCGAGGCGATGGCGTGCGCGACGGCTGTGGTGGCATCCGACGTCGGGGGGATACCCGAGGTGGTCGTCGACGGGGTGACCGGTTCGCTGGTGCATTACGACCCCGACGACCAGGCCGGTTACCGGACCCGGCTGGCCGACGCGGTCAACGATCTCGTCGCCGAGCCCGAGAAGGCGAAGCGCTACGGCGAGGCGGGACGCCGGCGCTGCGTCGAGGAATTCTCCTGGGCCCGCGTCGCCGAGCAGACCCTGGAGATCTATCGAAAGGTGTGTGCGTAGCGCGTCCGGCGGTCGGTCCGCCGGCAGGTCTTAGCTGGAGCTCGTGACACCCTTGAGTTCGTCACCGAGGGCCGCGGCTTCGTCGGGCGTCAGCTCAACGACCAGTCGACCGCCTCCCTCAAGTGGTACCCGCATCACGATGCCGCGCCCCTCCTTGGTTGCTTCCAGAGGACCGTCGCCGGTCCGGGGCTTCATCGCCGCCATCGAGTGCTCCCTCCAGGTTCGAGCTGGCCCGCCTTTGCGGACCTGGTCGGCGCCGAGCATGCCCCGCCAGCGATTTTCCAGCCATACCCGACATCGAACTGCCAAATCACCCCCCCATTGTTCCCTATCCAGGTCGCGAGTTGTACAAAGACCCGGTTCTCCGGGTTTAGCGGGCCGACAAACCCCGAATACCCGCCAGGGTGGTCACCGGGCGGGACCTGATTGCCCGTTTCCTCAGCGGGCCGCTCGCGGCCCGCATCGTCACCGGGCGGAAGGCACCCAACAACCGCGGATATGGTCGTCGACCATGCCGGTCGCCTGCATCAGCGCATAGGCGGTGGTCGGACCGACGAAGCGGAAACCGCGCCGCTTGAGCTCGCGGGCCATGGCCTTGGATTCGGCGCTGGCCGACGGAATTTCGGACCCGTCGGCGGGCCGGGGACGCGGTTCCGGCGCAAACGACCACAGCAGCTTCGACAGGTCCGCCGCCGTGCCCAGCTCGGCGGCGGCGCGCGCGTTGGCGATGGTCGCCTCGATCTTGGCGCGGTTGCGCACGATCCCGGCATCCGCCATCAACCGCTGCACGTCGGCATCGGTGTAGCCGGCGACCCGCTCGAAGTCGAATCCGTCGAAGGCGCGCCGGAAGTTCTCCCGTTTGCGCAGGATGATCAGCCACGACAGCCCGCTCTGGAAGGCCTCCAGGCTCATCCGCTCGAACAGCGCCACCCCGTCGTGCACCGGGCGGCCCCACTCCTGGTCGTGGTAGTCGCGGTACATCTCGAAGTCGGCCCCGGGCCGAATGACCGCCCACCCACACCGAATCAGTCCGTCATCGCTCACATCTGGTCCTGACGGTTCTCGCCGTCCTCGGGTTCCACGGCTGCCGGCTCCTCCGCGGCGGGCACGGGCGCGTGAACCGCGGCCAGCTGGCCGCGCAGCGCCTCGAGTTCGCGGGCCAGCCGGTCCAGCACCCAGTCCACCTCGCTGGTCTTGTAGCCGCGCAGCACCTGGGTGAATTTGACGGCATCGACGTCCGCACCGGTCACCCCGTAAGCCGGCAACACCGTCGCGGTGGTCCCCCGCGGCAGGGGCGGCAGCTGCTCACCGCGACCGAACAACAGACTCGCCGCGCCGAACAGCACGATCGCCACCAGCACCAGCACTACCAGGTAGAGCAACACCAACGCCACGTCGTCGATACTGCCCTATCAGGCCGACACCGCGATGAAGCAGCGGGGCCTCAGCGCGGCCGCAGGACCTTCATGGGCGGGCGGTCCGCCAGCGACACCGGCGACGTGTGCTGGGTGTAGCCCTGCCCGTCCGGTCCGTCGGCGAAGAACTGCGTCAGCCCGACCCCGGAGTCGGAAACCCCGCAACGGGAGAGCAGGGTCGCGATGACCTGGCGGCTCATCGCCCCGAGCTCGGCGAGCGGCCGGTTGCGGTGCGCGCGCACGCCGAGGTTGACCTGGGCGATCGCGTCGGCGCCCAGCCGGTCGAAGGTGTCCAGCAGCAGGCCGATCTCCACCCCGTAGCCCGGCGCGAACGGCACCGACGTCAGCAGTTCACGGGTGGCCGCGTATTCCCCGCCGAGCGGCTGCAGGATGCCGCCCAACTCCGGCCGCAGCGCCGCGAGCAGGGGCCGGGCCACCAGCTCGGTGACCCGCCCGCCCCCGGTGGCGCCCGCGGCGCCACCCACGTCGCCAACCTGCAGCGGCCGCCGGTAGAAGCTCTTGACCAGATGAATGCCGTCGCCCGTGAGCAGCGGGCCGACCAGCCACGGCACGAACATCGGGTGCGGGTTGATCAGGTCGGAGTCGACGAACACGACGATGTCGCCGCTGGTGGCCGCGAGCGAGCGCCACAGCGCCTCCCCTTTGCCGGGCCGGATCGGCACCTCGGGCAGGGCCTGCTCACGGCTGACGACGCGGGCGCCGGCGGCGACGGCGCGGATCTCGGTGTCGTCGGTCGAGCCGGAGTCCAGCACGATCAGCTCGTCGACAAGGCCGTCGACCAGCGGGGAGATGCTGTCGACCACGGATTCGATGGTTTCTTCCTCGTCGAGCGCCGGCAGGACCACCGAGATGGTTCGCCCCGCCTTCGCGGCCTCGAGTTCGGCGACGGTCCAGCTCGGACGGTTCCAATTGCGGTCGGACAGCCAGACGTCGCCGGGCTGCGCGGCGAGCACCCCCGCGCCGGCGAGGTCTACCAGCTCCGTCATGCCAGCCCCCTCACCGTGCGCGCCGGCGGGCGCACTCCCTGGATGGAGGCCACCATTTCCAGCACCCGCCGGGTCGCGGCGACCTCGTGCACGCGAAACATCCGGATGCCGGCCGCCGCCGCCAGCGCGGTGGCCGCCAGCGTCCCCTCGAGCCGCTCGGTCAGTTCCACACCCAAAGTCTCCCCGACGAAGTCCTTGTTGCTCAAAGCCATGAGCACGGGCCACCCGGTCTTAACGAGATCACCCACGTGACGCAACAACAGCAGCCCGTGGAAGGTGTTCTTGCCGAAATCGTGGGCCGGGTCGATCAGCACGCGGTCGCGGGCCACCCCACGGGCGATCGCGCCCTCGGCCGCCGCCGTGACCTGGCGGATGACGTCGTCGACCACGCCGCGCGCGCTTGTTCCATAGCTCACCCGGAACGGACGCGTGCGGGGCAGCGCACCGCCGGTGTGCGAGCACACCAGGCCCGCGCCGTACTCGGCGGCGACCTCGGCCAGGGCCGGGTCGATGCCGCCCCAGGTGTCGTTGATCAGGTCCGCCCCCGCCGCGCACGCCACCCTGGCCACCTCGGACCGCCAGGTGTCGACGCTGATCAGCTGGTCCGGATAGGCGCCGCGCAGCCATTCGATGAAGGGGATGAGCCGGGCGAGCTCGGTCTGCGCGTCGACCTCCTGGCCGGGGCCGGCCTTGACCCCCCCAACGTCGATGACGTCGGCGCCCTCGGCGACGGCCCGGTGCGCGGCAGCCCTGGCGGCCTCGTCGCTGAAGGTCGCGCCCTTGTCGTAGAACGAGTCGGGGGTGCGGTTGACGATCGCCATGATCAGCGGGCGATCGCCGGCGACCGGACGGCCGCACCAGGTGGATTGCACACGTCTATGGTGCCCGGTCCCCGCGCCGGGCGCGGGCCGGGGATCCCGTGCCCGGGCGGGCCGCACGGTGAGCGCCGCACGTGCGGCTGGGCGGGCACTCAGCCCCGCGGTCGCTTCCCGTCGGCCACTTCGTCGGGGTATTCGTCGTAGTACGGCACGTAGCCCTCGTCGCGGCCGGCCAATACGTACAGCGGGTCGCGCACGTCGGAGCAGTAGGCCTGCTCGCGCAGCTCCACCTTGCGGCTCTTGAACGTCGTGGTGTGCTCCAGGGATTTGACCACCCGCACGAACAGCGGCAGCGCGTAGACGGGCAGCTGGCCGTACACCGCGCGGGCCAGCGACTTGCCGTCGAACTCCGCGCCGTCGCGCAGCTTGACCGCGGCCATCCCGGCGCGGCCGCCGGTGCGGGGAATCTCCACGCCGAAAACCGTGCATTCCTCCACGGACTCGTCGGACGCCAGCGCCGCCTCCACCTGCGTGGTGGCGACGTTCTCCCCCTTCCACCGGAACGTGTCGCCGAGGCGGTCGACGAACGCGGCGTGGCCCATGCCCTGCGGGCTCATCACGTCACCGGAGTTGAACCACACGTCGCCCTCGCGGAACGCGTTGCGCACCAACTTCTTTTCGCTCGACTCCTTGTCGGTGTAGCCGTCGAACGGCTGGAGCCGGTTGACCCGGCTCAGCAGCAGGCCGGGCTCGCCGGGGGGAACCCGGCGCACCCGCCCGTTGTCGTCGCGCAGCGGGGCCCCGGTGTCGGGGTCGTACTCCACGTAGGCCAGCGGCATCGGGAAGACGCCGGTGGTCCTGGGCACGTTGAAGATGTTGATGAACGCGGTGTTGCCCTCGCTGGAGGCGTAGAACTCGCAGACCCGGGCGATGTCGAACCGGTCGGTGAACTCGTCCCAGATCTCCGGGCGCAGCCCGTTGCCGGCGATCACCCGCACCCGGTGCGCACGGTCGGTGGCCTTGCGCGGCTGGTTGAGCAGGTACCGGCAGATCTCGCCGATGTAAATGAACGCGGTGGCTTCAGTGGCGATCACCTCGTCCCAGAACTTCGACGCCGAGAACGACTTGCCCAGCGCCAGCGTCGCCCCGGAGTTGATCACCGACGACAACGCGACGGTCAGCGCGTTGTTGTGGTACAGCGGCAGGCAGCTGTACAGGGTGTCGGAGCTCTTCAGCCGCAGGCCGATGCCGCCGAACGCCGCCAGTGCCTTCAGCCACCGCAGGTGGGTCATCACGCTGGCCTTCGGGAATCCCGTCGTGCCCGAAGTGAAGATGTAGAACGCGGTGTCCCTGGCCTGCACGGCCGACACCGACGCCGGGTTGGTGGCCGGGGCGCTGGCGGCCGATCGCTCCAGGTCGTCGACCGTCATGGTCTCGGTGTCGCCCGAGCCGCCGCACTCGGCGACCGCGCTGACCAGGTCGGTCTCCGCGATCAACACCTTGGCCTTCAGCAGGCCCAGGCTGTGCGCCAGCACCTCACCGCGCTGGTGGTAGTTGAGCATCCCGGCGACGGCGCCGCACTTGACCGCGGCCAGCATCGCCAGCACCGCGTTGGGCGAGTTGCGCAGCATGATCGCCACGACGTCGCCGTGGCCGACACCGTGCGCGGCCAGCACCGCGGCGTACCTGTTGGCGGCGGCGTTGGCCTCGCCGTAGGTCAGTTGCTGGTCGCCGAACCGCAGGAAGATCCGGTCGCCGTAGCGGGCGGCGCGTTCCTGGAACACCGTGCCGATCGACTTCTTCGAACCCGGCTGGGCCAACAGCCCGGTCATCGCCCCGCGCACGATCACCGGGATATCGGCCAGCAGCCCCGGCGCCCGCGATGCGATATCGGTCAGTTTGACCGCCGGGCGCGCTCCCCCGTCGTGGTCGGCCACGTCATCCCTCGATTCTGCGTAAACAACTCGGCGGACAGCCTAGTAGGGGTGACGAGACCGCCGGCGCCCTCAGTCGGGCGCACACGCCTTCACGGCGGCGCTCACCTTGTCGACCAGCAACAACCGGTCCATCGCGGGCTGCGAGACGTACCCGCTGTCGACCAATCCACGCAGCCAGGTCCACAGGCCTTCGTAATGCCCCAGCGGATCGAGCATGACGATGGGTTTGCGGTGCAGGCCGAGGTAGCCGGTGGTCCACGAGTCCAGCAGCTCGTCCAGGGTGCCGACGCCGCCGGGGAGCACGATGAACGCGTCGGCGCGCTCCTCCATGACGTTCTTTCGCTCGTGCATGGTCTCGGTGACGATCAGTTCGTCGGCTTCGATGTCGGCGATCTCGACGCGCATCAGGACCTGGGGGATGACGCCGACGGTCCGGCCCCCGCGGGCGCGCGCCGCGGTCGCCACCGCGCCCATCGCCGACACCCGGCCGCCGCCCCACACCAGTGTCCAACCGCGCTCGGCGATCGCCTCGCCGAGTTCGGCAGCGACGGCGAGCAATTCGGGATGCTGCGGGCCGGACGCGCAGTACACACACACCGCCCAGTCGCCTGACGGCTCGCGTTCAGGGCGCATACAACGAAAGGTAGACCAAGCCTGCTGCGGGCGGCACGCCGCGCGCCATAAAATCCGGCGATGCCGATTCGATGGAACGTCCCCCAGCACGCGTCGGCTCTCGAGCGGCTGGAGGCGGCGCTGTCGTCGCGCGGCGCCGTCGTGCTCGGACCGGACGGGTGCGGCAAGTCCACGTTGGCCCGGTTGGCCGCCGAGGGCTTCGCCCGCCGGCATCCCGGCACGCGCATCCGCTGGGTCACCGGCACCCCGACCGAACGCGCGGTTCCCTTCGGCGCCTTCAGCCACCTCGTCGAGATCGCCGACGTCGGCAAGCCGGCCGCGCTGTTGCGCGCCGCCCGGTCCTCGCTCGACGGTGACGACCTGCTGCTCGTGGTCGACGACGCCCACGACCTGGACATCCTGTCGGCCACGCTGGTGTACCAGTCGGCGCTTTCCGGCGCGGCCAGGATGATCGTCACCGGCCGCGCCGATTCGTCTCCCGAGGCCATCGCGGCGCTGTGGAGCGACGGCCTGCTCCCCCGCATCGACATCGAAGCGCCCGGCGGGACGACCACACCGGGCGAAGTCGACGCGTTCCTCGGCGAACTACCCACCGCGGCCCGCGCGGTGCTGGACTACCTCGCCGTCGCCGAGCCGCTGTCGCTCGCCGACCTCGACGCCCTCGCCGGCGCGGACGCGGTTGCGCAGGCGGCCGATGCCGGGGCGGTGGAGACGCGGGCGCGCGGCGGGTCCTCGGACGAACCGGTGGTCTACACGGCCCACCCGCTGTTTGCCGAGCGGGCGCACGCCGCGCTCGGCGGCGACGGCGCGCGGCAACGGCGCACCGATGTGGTCCGGCTGCTGTCCCAGCATCCGTCGGAGCACCTCAGCGACCGGCTGCGGTTGGCGGTCCTGGCCCTGGACAGCGACGCCCCGCAGCCGACGGCCGAGGTGGTGTCCGCGGCGCAACAGGCGCTGCGGCTGGGCGATCTCGCCCTCGGCGAACGGCTGGCCTCCGCCGCGCTGGTGCGGTCCGGCGGGTTGGCGGCGCGGCTGGCGCTCGCACACGCGCTGGCGTGGCAGGGCCGCGGCCGCGAGGCCGACGCGGTGCTGGCCGGCGTGGACCCCTCCGGGTTGACCGAGGCCGCCCTGATGGACTGGGCGCTGCTGCGCGCCGCCAACCAGTTCTGGATGCTCAGCGAGCCCGAGCGGGCAACCGCGTTCTTGCGCACCATCCGCGGCCGCGTCTCGGACGCGGGCGCACGCACGACGCTCGACGCGCTGAGCGCCACGTTCGCGATGAACGCCGGCAACGTCGGGCACGCCGTGAAGGTCGCGGACGAGGTGCTGGCCACGCCGGACGCCGACGACCAGGCGGTGGCCTGGGCGGCCAGCGCGGCGGCACTGTGCGCGGCCCGGCAGGGGCGTTTCGACGACGTCGAGCCGCTGGCCCAACGCGCCCTGGCCGCCGAACATCCGGGGTTGTTGCGCTTCACGATCGGGCTTGGGCAGACCACAGCCTTGTTGATGGCGGGCCGCCTCGACGAGGCACGCCAACTCGCGCAGCAGTTCACCGATTTCGCCGAGCTGCAACAGCCGGGCCGTGCGATCGGTGAGGTGCTGCTGGCCCACGTGCTGCTCGCCGACGGTGAATTCGCCAAAGCGGCGGCGCTACTCGGCCCGGCGGCCGCGACGTTGGAACGCACCGGCTATTCGTGGGGGCCGCTGTCGTTGACGCTGCTGGCCAGCGCGCTGGCCCAGCAGGGCGATATCGCCGCCGCGGGAAAGACATTGGGGCGGGCCGAATCCCGGCACGGAACCAAGTCGGCGCTGTTCGCACCGGAGCTGGGCGTCGCCCGGGCGTGGCGGCTGGCCTCGATGCGCGACGCGCACGGTGCGGTTGCCGCCGCCCGTGACGCCGCCCGGATGGCCGAACGTGGCGGCCAGCGGGCGGTGGCGGTGCGGGTGTGGCACGACGCCGTGCGGCTCGGCGACACCCGCGCGGCCGATCCGTTGTCCCGGCTGGGCGCCGAAATCGACTGTGCTGCGGGAAAACTCGCGCTCGCCCATGCGCAGGCCCTTGCGGCCCACGACGAGGCGGCGCTGCTCGCAGTGTCGGACGACCTGGCGGCGGTGGGGATGCGCGCGGCGGCGGCCGACGCCGCCGCGCAGGCGCAGCGGTGCGGGTCCTGATCAGCCGCCGTCAGCCGGTGAGGTAACCGCGCAGCATGGCCACCGCGGCGGTGATGTTGGCGACCGGGACGCTCTCGTCGCGCCGGTGCGCGAGGTTGGGATCGCCGGGGCCGAAGTTGAGCGCCGGGATGCCCAGCGCGGCGAAGCGCGCGACGTCGGTCCACCCGTACTTCGCCCGGACCCGTCCCCCGGCTGCCTCGACCAGGGCCTTGGCCGCGGGCTGCGACAGCCCGGGCATCGCGCCCGCGGCGGCGTCGGTCTGCTCGATGCGCACGTCGAGCCCGTCGAACACCTCGTGCACGTGCTCGAGCGCGGCGGTCACCGACCGGTCGGGGGCAAACCGGAAGTTGACCGTCACCGCCGCCGCGTCGGGGATCACGTTGCCCGCGACGCCGCCGTCGATGCGTACCGCGGACAGGCCCTCGCGATACTCGCAGCCGTCGATGTCGACGGTGCGGGCGGAGTAGCCGGCCAGCCGGTCCAGCACGGCGCCCAGCTTGTGAATGGCGTTGTCGCCCAGCCACGGCCGCGCCGAGTGGGCGCGGGTCCCGGTGGCCGAGACCACGACGCGCAGCGTACCCTGGCAGCCTGCTTCGATGTAGCCGCCGGTCGGTTCGCCCAGGATGGCCACGTCGGCGGACAGCCAGTCCGGCAACTCGCGCTCGATGCGGCCCAAACCGTTTGCCGCCGCGTCGATTTCCTCGCAGTCATAGAACACCAGCGTCAGATCGTGCACCGGCTCGGCCACGGTGGCGGCCAGGTGCAGGAAGACCGCGTCACCCGATTTCATGTCCGCGGCGCCGCATCCATACAGGTCGCCGTTCTCCCGACGGCTGGGCAGGTTGCCGGCTACCGGGACGGTGTCCAGGTGTCCGGCCAGCAGCACCCGGGACGGCCGCCGGCGCCGGGTGCGCGCCAGCACGGCGTTGCCGTTGCGCACGATCTCGAAGCCGGACGTCTGGGCGCGCAGCGCGGCCTCCACCTCGTCGGCCAGGCGCGCCTCGTCTCGCGATTCGCTGGGGATGTCGACCAACGCCGCGGTCAGCTCTATCGGGTCCGCGCGCAAGTCCAGCACGGGTCCCAGGTTATCCGCTGCCGAGCGGCAAGTAACCTGACCGCCGTGACTGGAGCTGTAGGCATCGGCCTGGCGACGCTGGCCGCCGACGGATCGATCCTCGACACGTGGTTTCCCGCACCGGAACTGACCGAGTCGGGCACCGGCGGCACGTCGCGCCTCGCCCTGTCGGATGTGCCTTCGGAGCTGGCCGCGCTCGTCGGCCGGGACGACGACCGCGGCACCGAGACGATCGCCGTGCGCACGGTGATCGGTTCGCTCGAGGACGTGGCCGCCGACGCCTACGACGCCTACCTGCGACTGCATCTGCTGTCGCACCGGTTGGTGGCGCCGCATGGGCTGAACGCCGGCGGCCTGTTCGGGGTATTGACCAATGTCGTGTGGACTAACCGCGGGCCGTGCGCGATCGAGGGGTTCGAGGCGGTCCGGGCGCGGCTGCGCCGGCACGGGCCGGTGACCGTCTACGGCATCGACAAGTTCCCGCGCATGGTCGACTACGTCGTGCCCGCCGGGGTGCGCATCGCCGACGCCGATCGGGTGCGGCTGGGCGCCCACTTGGCGCCCGGGACGACGGTGATGCACGAGGGCTTCGTCAACTACAACGCCGGCACGCTGGGCGCGTCGATGGTCGAGGGCCGCATCTCGGCCGGCGTGGTGGTGGGCGACGGGTCGGACATCGGCGGCGGCGCGTCCATCATGGGCACGCTGTCCGGCGGGGGCACGGAGGTCATTTCGATCGGCAAACGCTGCCTGCTGGGCGCCAATGCGGGGCTGGGCATCTCGCTGGGCGACGACTGCGTCGTCGAGGCCGGCCTGTACGTGACCGCGGGCACCAAGGTCGCCACGCCCGACGGCCAGGTGCTCAAGGCCGCGGAGCTGTCCGGCGGCAACAACCTGTTGTTCCGCCGCAATTCGGTCAGCGGCGCCGTCGAGGTGGTGGCCCGCGGCGGTCAGGGCATCGCCCTCAACGAGGACCTGCACGCCAACTGAGGCGCGCTTACCGGTCGGCGGCGACTTCCTCGGCCGCCGGGGCGGCCCGCAGCGCGGTGCCTTTCGTTTCGGGCAGCAGGTAGACGGAGACCAAGCTGGCCACCACGAGAGTGGCCATCATGAGCCCGATCGCCCAGCTGCCGTACGTCGCCAGCAACGTGCCGGCGATCAACGGCGGCACGGCGGCGCCGAGGACACCGGCAAGGTTCATCGCGACCGCCGCGCCGCTGTAGCGGTAGCGCGTGGCGAACAGCTCGGGAACGAAGGCGCCCGTGGGCCCGTGGGCCACCGCCGCGGCGGCGAACATGCCGAGCACGGCGACCGCGTACAACACCGGCTCGCCGGTGTCCATCAGCGGGATGACCGCGAACGCCCACGGCAGGCACGCGGCCAGCCCCCATAGCATCACCCGGCGCCGCCCGACCCGATCGGAGATCCAGGCTCCGAACGACACAAACATCATGCTGGTGAGCCCGCCCAGGGCGCCGACGCCCCAGATGAAGCTACGCGAGTAACCCAGGTGGTTGTGGGCGTACATGACGAGAAAGGTGTTGCCCAGGTAGACGAAGGCCATGCCGCCCAGGAAGCAGCCCGCGACGAGCACGATCTCACGCCGCTGGAACCGCAACAGCTCCGCGAGCGGCGCCTTGGGCACCTGCTCGCGGGCCTGCTCCTCCACGAAGAGCGGGGTTTCGTCGATGTTCAGCCGCACATACAGGGCGATGCCGATGAGACCGCTGCTGATCAGGAAGGGCACCCGCCACCCCCATTCCATGAACGCGGGGCTGTTCTCGCCCATGGTGAGGTTCACGGTCAGGAAGGTCAGGCTGGCGAGGATGCCGGCGGTGCCGCCGCCGAGCAGGGTGAACATGCCGTACCACCCGCGTTTGCCGGCGGGGGCGTACTCGGCGCTCAGCAACACCGAGCCCGCCCATTCGCCGCCGACCGCGAACCCCTGAAACAGTCGCAGGACGATGAGGATCAACGGCGCCGCGGCGCCGATCGAGGCCGTGCTGGGGACCATGCCCACGCTCACGGTCGACACGCCCATGATCATCAGCGTTGCGACCAGGGTCTTCTTGCGGCCCAGCCGGTCCCCGAAGTAGCCGAAGACGGCCGCGCCCAAGGGGCGGGACAGGAACGCCGTCGCGAAGGTCGCCATCGAGGCGATGGTGGCCAGCGTCGAGCCCAGGCCCGGGAAGAACACCGTGGGAAACACCAGGGCGGCCGCGGTCCCGTAGATCAGGAAGTCGTAGAACTCGATGGCCGAGCCGACGAGGCAGGCGGCGGCGATACGCCGCATGGGGGTGGTGGCAGCGGCGCCCACGGACGGGGTCGTCTCACTCATCGTGGCCGTCGGGTCGATACACGGTTACGACGGTAGGTGAACCTCCGCGGTCCCGCTCGGCCGTGAAGCTGGCAACTTGCTGCGTGTCGTGGGCGCCCGGCCGGCCGCCTCAGCCGTCGGTCAGCAGCTGCTTCTTGAGGACCTTGCCCATGGCGTTGCGGGGCAGCGCGTCGACGAGGCGCACCTCGCGTGGCCGTTTGTGCACCGAAAGCTCCTGGGCGACGTGGTCGATCAGGTCGTCGGCTTTCAGGTCGGCCGCCCCGACGATGAACGCGACGATGCGCTGGCCCAGGTCGGGGTCCGGCATCCCGACGACCGCCGCCTCGCGCACCCCGGGATGACCGAGTAACGCCGTCTCGATTTCGCCGGCGCCGATCCGGTAGCCGCCGGACTTGATCAGGTCGACCGACTCGCGGCCCACGATGCGGTGCATGCCCCCGCCGTCGATGACCGCGACGTCGCCGGTGCGGTACCAGCCGTCCGTATCGAACGCCTCGGCGGTGGCCTCGGGACGGTTGAGGTAGCCGTCGAACATCATCGGGCCCCGAACCTCAAGCTTCCCAACGGTTTCCCCGTCGTGCGGCACCTCGGCGCCGGTGTCGTCGATCAGCCGGGTCTGCACGCCGGTGAGCGGCAGGCCCACCCATCCGGCGCGTCGCTCGCCGTCGGCGCGGGTCGACAGGGTGATCAGCGATTCGGAGGCGCCGTACCGTTCGACCGGCTCGTGCCCGGTCAGGTGGGCCAGCCGCTCGAATACGGGCACCGGCAGCGGCGCGCTGCCCGAAACCAGCAGCCGCGCCGGGCGCAGCGCCCGGGCCGCCGCCTCGTCGGCCACCACCCGTGACCACACGGTGGGCACCCCGAAAAACAGCGATCCGCCCCATTCGGCGCACGCTTGCGCGTACCCGGCCGGCGTCGGTCTTCCGGTGTGCACGAAGCGATTTCCCACCCGCAGCGACCCGAGCAATCCCAGCACCAGCCCGTGCACGTGAAACAGCGGCAGCCCGTGCACCAGCACGTCGTCGGCCGTCCACTGCCAGGCCTGCGCCAGGGCGTCGAGGTCGGCCGCGATAGCTCGGCGGCTCAGCACCACACCCTTGGGCAGGCCGGTGGTGCCCGAGGTGTAGATGATCATCGCGGTGGCGTCCGGTGACGGCTCGGGGTAGCGGTGCCAGGACCGGGCGTGCAACCGCACCGGGATGTGCGGCAGCCCCTCCGACTCGTCGGGTGTCGGACCGAGCCAGGCCCGCACCCCCGAGTCGGTGAGCATGTGTCGGCGTTCGGCCGCACCGACGTCCGCGGGCACCGGCACGAACGGGACGCCGGCGATCAGGCACCCGGTCACCGCGAGGACGGTCGCCGCGGTCGGCGTGGCCAGGATCGCCACCCGCTCCGCGCCGGCAACCCGCTCGGCCACCGACGTGGCGGCGCCGACCAGGTCGCTGCGACTGAGCACGGCGCCGTCGATGCGCACCGCATCGGCGATGTCGGTGGCGGTGACCGCCGCGGGATTCAGGGACTCCAGCAGCACCTGAGCAGGCTACCCGGCGGGCGCGCGGTCAGCCTTGCTCGTCCCAGATCTTCGTCAGGGTGGACAGGATCTCCTCGCCGCGGCCCAGGCCGCCGAGGTGGCTCTCGCCCGGCAGCACGATCAGCTCGCAGTCGGGCAGCAGGGACACGACGTGCTCGCCGTGCGCGAACGGCACGATGTGGTCGCTGTCGCCGTGCCACCAGCGGACCGGGACCTTGACCTCGTCGAGCCGGAATCCCCAGTCCTGGGTGAACAGGATGATGTCGTTGAACGGGGCCGCCAGTTGCTTGCGGCTGCCGTTGAGCAGGTCGTCGAGGAACATGGCGCCGAACTCCGGCCGGGTCAGCAGGCGCCGGTCGCCCTCGGGCGATATCGCGGCGTAGAGCAGCAGCCCGGGGTTCGCGACCGGTCGAATCATCCGGATGACCAGACTGGCGCCGATCCGCAGGGGATCGCCGCCCAGCTTCAGCAGGGGCGCCATCCGCTTGCCCAGGTTCATCAGCCCGCTGGTGATGCCCTCGTCGCCGAGGAAGGGCGCGACGCCGCCGAGGATGCCAGCCGCCACGACGCGATCGGAGAGCACGGCGGCGGCCGCCAGCGCATAGGGGCCGCCGCCGGACAGGCCGATGACGGCCATCTTGTCGATGCCCAGCGTGTCGGCGATGGTGCCCAGGTCGTCGGCGAAGGCCCGAATGTTCGGATAGCGGTGGGGCGTCGAGGAGCCGGTTCCGGGGCGGTCCAAGCCGATCAGGCGGATGTGATGGTTCTCGGCGTAGACGCGCGCCTCGACCGGGATCTGCCGGCGGGCGCCGGGCGTTCCGTGGAACCAGAACATCGCCCGCCCCTGCGGGTCGCCGAATTCGGCGAAGCCGATCTGGCGGTCCTCGCCGACGGCGATGTTTCCTTCGAGCTTGGGGCGGGCGATCTCGATGACCATGTCAGCAGCCTCGCATGTGACGGGCCGTTTACCAAAGGCTCACGGATCAGGCGTTGAGCGGGCGGGGCAGTCAGCTGGTGACGCGAAGCCGCATTTGCTGCTCGAGCTCGGTGAACCATTCGCGCATCGGTCGCCCGGGCTCGAACAACATCTCACCGTCGATCAAGTAACCGAATGCCGGGCGGCCCGTCAGGCGGTGTGGCGGGTGACCAAGGGCGCCCGGCAGGGCCTGGAGCTGCAAGTCGGTAAGCAGGCGTAGGCCTGGTGGCGACTGGGGTCCCTCGACTCCCTCCGATTCGCCTAATTGCGGCCGCTGGAGTGCGCCTCGATCCAGTCGGAGTATCGAGTGGTGAAGATGGTGGCGTTCTCGTCGGGTGCAAGGGTGTGATCGTCGATCACCGCACCGAAGTATGGCGCCTGGGGATCGGTCACGACCCGACGCTGATCACCAATGGCGGCGAGGCGCGTGCGGACAAAGGCGTCCATCCCCATTGCTTCAGGCCCAGCGATCTCCGTTACTCCGTTGATCGGGCGTCCGACGGCCGCGCGGGCTACGGCGGTGGCGACGTCGTCGGCGGCGATAGGACGAAACAACGCGGGTGGCAACCTGACCACGTCTCCGTCTGTCGCCGAATCGGCCAAGCCAACCGCGAATTCGTAGAACGGAGTTGCTCGCACGATCGAATAGGGCCGGCCCGAATCCTTGATCAAGTTTTCCTGCGCTGCTTTCGCGGTGTTGTAGCCGCTATCCGGCATGACCTGCGCGCCCACGACCGACAACGCGACGTGGTGTTTGACTCCTGCTTCCTGTTCAGCAGAAAGGAGATTCGCGGTGGCGGTTGTGAAGAAGTGCATCACGGGTTCGTCGTCGAACAACGGCGAATCGGCGACGTCGACCAGGACATCCACGCCGGTGACGGCGTCGGCGAGGCCTTCACCGGTGAGCGAATCGACACCTGATCGACGTGAGGCGGGGATCACGTCGTGTCCCTGGGCGCTGAGCTTGGACACTACTTTCGCGCCGATAAGCCCACGGCCGCCAATGACTGCGATCTTCATGATGGACCTTTCTAAGTTCGGTTGGCTGCTTCTGGTTGCTCGGGGCCGTACGCACCGGCGCCTCGGGCGATGCTCGCCGACTGGCAGCGAGGTCTACTTGCTACCGGATTCGACGATGGCTACGACCTCGATCTCGACGTGCTGGCCAGGCAGCGCGAGCGCCTCGACACCCACCGCGGTCCACAGCGGCAGACTTTCACCGAAGCGCTTGCGGAACTGGTCCACCATCACCGACATGTGTTGACCACCAATGGAATCGTCGGCGGTGGGGACGTGATAGGAGTGGACGTTCACGACGTCACCCCAGCTGGCGCCTGCCTCAGCGAGGGTCTTTTCGACGTTGTCGCACGCCTTGGCGATTTCGTCCTCTAGGGATGCGGTCGATAAGGTGAAGTTTGCGTCCCAGCCGCCTTGGCCGGAGATCTCGATGCGATCGCCGATGCGTAGAGCTTGGCGGTAGTGGTTGCGGGTACGGGCGATCTCTCCGTATCCGGGGGTATCGAAAAATTCGGCTTTGGACACGCGGGGGTTTCCTCTCGTCGTTGTTTTGTCGCAGTTATGGCAGCTGCGCTGCCGGGCGAAGCGCCATCCAACCGGATCCGGATCCACGGTGGTCAGCTTGTTTCCCGCCGACATTGCCTGGGCCTAGCGGGATTTCGCAACCGACAGTTGCAATGTCAAATGGGTTCACCGGGGAATTTTCAAGTCGAAGTGTTGGCATAGTCCGGGGACGCTGTCGACATCCATCTCCAGTTCGTACCGCGCACAGAGTTCGTCCAGGGTCTCTGTTGCCGCGGTGATCGAGGACATCGCCGGCGACCTGCCGGCACTGCCACCGACGACAATGAACCTTCTTGTCCCCAAAACGCATACTCGGCGTCCCTTCCTGGTTCTTCTGACGGCTCCACGGGGAACCGCCGTTGTTCGTCGTTACGACGCGCAAGGCCCCAGCTGGGGCCTCCCCCAAAGGGGGTGACAATCCCAACCGCTTCTGCTCGTACTGAGAATGCGGCCGGGCGGGGTGAGCTGTCATCACCCCGATTAATGATTCACCCGGGTGATGCGCCGCGCTGAACCCGCGCGTGGCTGGATGGTCCTGCCGGCGACCGTTTGCGGTCGCATCGATCGCACGAATGATTACAGCGAAGGTGATGCGTCGCTCGCGGTCAAGGGGCTACCGGCCAGGGCTGGTTGCACACCCGGCCGGTCGCGGCACAACGCTGCGATGTCGCGGGGCACAGGTTGGCATCCATGGGTCGGATTGGTTATCAACAGTGCGGCGCACATCGCGCCCAAGACGAATAGTGTTGCGCTGAACTCTAATACGTGGGCGAACCCGGTAGCGCTCGCCGTGCCGAAGCTGATCAGGCCGATGGACCCGATCGATATCAGCGCGGCCAACCGCGAGACGGCGTTGTTGATCGCCGACGCCAGGCCGCTGTGTTCGGTCGGCACCGAGGCCAGCGTCACCGACACAAGCGGTGTGATCGTCGCGACCAGCCCGATCGCCAGGACGGTCATCCCGGGGACCAGGTCGGTGATCGCGTGGAATCCCTCGGGCTTCGGGCGGATCAGCAGCAGTCCGATCCCCGCCAAGGCGGGGCCGGCGATCAGGAATGCGCGTGGTCCCACCCGCGCGGCGATGCGGCCGACATACGGGGCGAACACGAACGACAGCGCCGGGATGGGCAGGGTGGCCAGTCCGGCCGCGGTGGCAGAGTAGCCACCGATTTCCTGGGTGTAGAGGGCGATGGCCAGCGATCCCAGCGTCAACGCGCCGTAGACGAATGCGGTGACCAGGTTGGCGGCAGCGAAGTTGCGAAAGGCGAACAGCGGCAACGGAAGCAGCGGGTGACTGCTGCGGTGCTGCCAGCTCACGAATCCGACAAGTGCGGCGACTCCGATCAATGAGGGTGTGATGACCATCGGATTGGTCCAGCCGTAACGTTGCGATTCGATCAACGCATACACGGTCGCGGCCAGTCCTACCGCCGATAGACCAATCCCGGCGGTATCGACACGGGCTCCTACTACCCGTCCCGACATCGGGCACAGCCAGAACGTCAGCGCAAGCCCGACCACCATGGGGACCGCTGACAACACGAAAATCCAACGCCAGCCCAGATAATCGACGCATATTCCGCCCAGCAGGGGGCCCAAGGCGAAGGCTGTTCCCGTCCACCCGGTCCAGACGCCGATCGCCGCGGACCGGTGCGCTTTGTCGAAGACCGTGTTGATCAACGCAAGCGAGCCCGGGACGAGGAACGCCGCCCCCAAACCCTGGATGAGGCGCGCGGTGATCAGCATCGCCGGTGAGGCGGCAGCCGCCGCCAGAACCGAGCCCGCCCCAAAAGCCAACAGCCCGAACCGCATCACCGGGACGCGTCCGAACAGATCCGAGATGGAGCCCCCGGGCAGAATCGTGGCCGCCATCGCCAGCAGGTAGCCATCGACGATCCATTGCTGCAGCGCCAGGCCGCCGCCGAGGTCCTGCTCGGTGGCCGGCAAGGCCAGGTTGATCACGGTGGAGTCGAGGAACGCGACCATTGACACCATCACCGCCACCACCATCGCGCGGCTGGTCGGTGCCGCGTCGCGCAACGTCACTGCCGGCGCCGCTGGGCGCGGGACGATGACTGCGCGCCAGACAAGTTGCGTACGCTGGTCATTGGCAGATCAGAGCGTCTCGGTCAAAGCTTCAGGCGAACTGGCCCAGCACTGCCGGGCTTCGTCGGTGAAGCCCTCGGGGAGGGTGCCGCCTTCGCGCACTTCCGGGGTTCCGGAGACGAAAATCTGTGTACCGGCGGCAGATACGACGACAGCATCTGCGTATTCGCCGACGTGATCGGCCACTCCGGTGCGGATCCGGGTGATGGTGGTCATCTCGATACTCCACGGTGGTGTGAGGGCGTTTTCGGCTAACTTCGCGAGATGCCTCTTGTGATGACCACCCCGTTGGGCTCGCGGCCCGCGACGACGTGGGCGAGGGCGTCGGCGGCCTGATCGAGGCCGCAGCTACGCGGGGTTGGCGTGCTCAAGCGACGGGAGGCGAGCAGGGCGCTCAGCCGCTCGAGTTGGGTGCCGTCGGAACGCACGTAAACCGCGGTCACGCTGATGCCGCGGGTGGGCGCGGGTGGGTCGGGCGTGATGGTGGCCAGCCGGCCGCCGCCGGCGAGCGCGGTCATCGCCGCAGCAGCGCCCCCGGGCGCGGCGTTTGCGACGGCATCGATCGAACCACTCGCCAGCGCCTTTGCGCGTTGCGGCCACATCGGATCGCGGTAGTCGATTACCTCCCGGGCGCCATACCCACGAACGCGGTCGGCGCTGTGAGGACTGGCGGTGGCGAGCACATCGACCCCGCGCAGGGTGGCCAGCTGGACAATGAGCCCGCCGGTGATTCCACCCGCGCCATTGACGAGCAACGTTTCTCCATCCCGGAGGGCCAACGCCTCGTCCACCACCTGCTCGGCAGTCAACGCCGGCACCGGAAAGATCGCCGCGGTCTCCCACGAAACCTCGGGTGGTTTGTGGGCGAGCGATCCGACGGGTGCGATCACAAACGGCGCCCACGTGCCTTGGTCGCGCAGCGGCACGGGGTGGCACAGCACGGCATCGCCCACAGTGAAACCGCTCGGCTCGGCTCCAACGGCGTTGATGACCCCGGCAGCCTCGACGCCGAGCGCCATCGGCGGCCCCGCGCCAATGCCCCAACCGCCGGTGCGAATGATGTCGTCCCAGTTGCCAACCCCGGCGGCACGAACGTCGATGAGGACCTCGTCGGCCGCCAAACGTCGCGGCTCGTCCACATCGAGCAACTCCACTTTGCCACCGAGCGTGCGGACCCCCGCTATACGCATGGTCACAGCGCGACGACCGGCAAGTCGTAGTTCATTGTGGTTCCTCTCACGGATCGACGTCTAACGAGCTTGATAAATAAGCCGATTCGCTTGAGTGCTCGTAGGTGTTTTCGGCCCGTCGTCTTCAAGGTCGTGGGCGACCAACAGATCCCAGACCTGATTGACAGTCGGATGTGGCGCGACGGCATGGCGTAGCAGACTGACTGGGACCTTCGCGACGATGGCCAGGGTGGCTGCTTGAACCAGTTCCGAGAACTCCGGGCCGACAAATGTCGCGCCGAGAACAGTGTTGGTCTCGACGTCGATGACCAATTTCGCCCAGGCCCGGAAGCCATCCCTGAAAAGAGCCAGGAAAGACAGGGTGCCGGGGTAACAGGCAGTTCGCGTTCTTACCGCAAACCCTTCTGCTCGCGCCTGCCTTTCGGTTCGCCCCGCAGTGGCTACCTGAGGCTCGGTGAAGATGACCTGCGCAAGACTGCCGGCGTCGCGGGCCGTCAACTCGTTCTCGGACAGTTCTCGCCCCGCGGCGCGGGCGGCGATGATGTCGGCGACGACGTGGCCGTGATAGGTGGAGATGTGCGAAAGGCGGGCGCGTCCGGTGGTATCTCCCAAGGCGTATAGCCAGTCGCCGGTGACCCCGGCCGCTTGGAGATGGTCATTCACTGAAACGGGCTCGCCGCCCGGCAGGCCAACATTCTCCAGCCCGATGTTCTCGGTATTGGTGCGGCGTCCTGCGGCTATGACGATCTCGTCGACCTCGATGGCCTGGCGATGAAAAGTTGCCGTGACGGGACCGCCCAGCTCCGGGCGGGCGACCGCCGACAACTCTGTCTGAAAGTGAATCGTGACGCCTTTGCTTCGCAGTGATTGCGCCACGAGCTCACGGGCTTCGGGTTCCCAGTCGCGAAGCAGGCATTTCCCACGGACCAAAAGTGTTACCGCGGAGCCCAAACCGCTCAGGATGGTCGCGAACTCCACGCTGACCGGACCGCCGCCCACCACCAGGGCGCGAGGTGGCACTCGTGTCATGGTCGTCAATTCCCGATTGGTCCACGGGCGTGCTTGTGCCAATCCGGGTATCTCCGGCACGTGAGGACGAGTGCCGGTGGCCAAGACGACCGCGTGGCGCGCCTCCAACACGGCGTCGGTGTCATCGGCAAGCGCCACGCGCACTGTTCGTTCGCCGCTCAACCGACCGAACCCATGAAACACTGCCACACCGGCTTGCCGCAATGATGCTATCCGGTCTTGATCCGTGAGGTGCTCGATAATCGCGTCGCGTTTAGCGAAGACGGCCGCAACGTCCAGCTCGCTACCCGTCATCGCTTCTCGCACACCAGGAACTGACTTCGCGAGGTTGAACACCTCGATCGGGCGAAGCAGTGTTTTGCTCGGGTTGCAGCCCCAGTAGTGACACTCCCCACCGACCAGACGATTCTCAACGAGCGCGACCGAAAGGCCCACGGACGCAAGCTTTCGCACGGCCGCCACACCGCCCACCCCGCCGCCTAGGACGACCACGTCGAAGTCTTTACCGACTTTCATTAACCCTCGCTTCCGATGATCGGTACGCGCAGCCGTGCCTGAACCGATTCACTGGGTCGGCGCAGCGCTGTGACGGCCGCTCAGCGATTGACAACGTTGGCCGGCTGAAGCGTCCGGAGTCGGTTTGCGACGGTTTCGATTGTCCGGTCTCGATACGCCGCCAGCGGTAGGTGGCGGCGAGGTTGTGCCGAGTACCGCGTAGGCCGCGGCTGCGCTCGCCGCGGAGAAGACACTGTAGCTCAGGGGTGATTCCACACCGAGCGATAGAGCCATCGCCGTTCCGAAAACAATGAGCACCGCGCACGTCGCAGCGCCGACGAGTTTTGGCCGCCAGCCGGTCAGGAGCAAGACCCCTAGTGTCGCTTCGGTGGCGGTGGCTCCCCACACGATGGCGGTCAGGAACCACCCACAAGCAAACGGAACGAGCTGGTGGGCATACTCGGCGAACCGATTCATGCTCCCCCAGCTACCCTGCCCGAGCGGTTCCCACCAACCGAATCGGTCTGCAATAGCGGACAGAAAGGCGGCCGCAAGCGACAATCGCAGTGCCAGCCGCACAATGGGGATCGGATCAGGGGTTCGCATGGACTTTTCCCGAAGTGGTTGATGCGGCCAACTTGCCGATGCCGAAAATCTTGCTTCGGTGACGGCCGCTCATTTTGTCCCGTTGTCGTAGGTGGTGAGCGGACCGTCCCCGGTATCGATCAGGAAGACGGCGAGTAATTCAGCGGGTTCGGTGCCGCTGGCATTTTCGCTGATCGTGTGGTGCGCGCCGGGTACTTCACTCCACGTCTCGCCGGCGTCATAGACGCGTGCAGGCTCGCCCTCGACTTGGCTGCGGATCTCTCCGGAGATCACGTACGCCATGATGAACGCCGATTTGGCATGATGGTGAGCACCGCTTCTAGCTCCGGGCGGATAGCTGACGGTCACTGCTTCAAGTGATTTTCCCGGAACATTGGTGGGTTGATTGAAAACTGTTCGGACATTCGGGCTTTGATCAGAATTCCCTGGCGCCGGCTCGGCGTACGCCGCAGGCGCGAGCAGCACCGCAACGGTCAGTGTTGCAAGTGGTATTTTAAGGGCCATTTCGCCCGCCTTTCCCTTGGGAGACTCGACGACGAGCCGACGTGGTCGAGCGGTTCGACCCGGCGGCGACAAAGACATCGCATGCCCACCGAGTCCTGATGTGCGCCAACACGTTCGGCGAACGGTCATGGATTCCGGGCAGACGCATCACGATCACGGAGGGTTTCCTTCCAGCCTTCCGTTTCAGTCTTCGGCTACACGCAGAATCGTCTTGCCGGGAATGCGCCTGCCCGGAGCGAATGCGGCGGCAGCTTCGGCGAGTGGCAGCACGTTACCCACGACCGGTTTGATACGTCCATCCCGTACTCGTGCGGCGAGGTCGGCGAGCTGGGCGCGATCGGCTTCGACCAGGAAGAAGACTGCCCGCCCATCAGGTGGCAAGGTCTTCGGCGGCTCGGCGATCGTGACGAGCGTTCCGCCGGCCCGCACCAGAGCCGCCGAGCGGGCCAGGATGTCTCCGCCGATCACGTCGAACACCACGTCGACTTCGCCTGCGTCCTCCAGCTTTTCGGTCTCCAGATCGAGGAAGGTGTGGACGCCGAGCTCCCCGGCCCGGTCTCGGTCGGCAGTCCGGCCGGTACCGATGACGCGCGCACCGACCTCGCGGGCGAGTTGCACCGCGATCGACCCAACCCCACCCGCAGCACCGTGGATCAGAATCGTTTGTCCGGCGGCGAGGCGGCCGTGGTCGAATAGGCCCTGCCAGGCGGCTAATCCAGAGATCGGCAGCGCCGCGGCCACAGTATGGTCGATGTCCGCCGGCAGCGGTGCGAGATTGCGGGCCTCCACGGCGACGTATTCCGCGAGCGAGCCGTTGCGCGCCCAGTCCGCGAGCCCGAACACCCGCTGACCGACACTCAAAAGTGTGGTGCCGTACCCCAACTCAACCACGACGCCCGACAGCTCGTGGCCGGGCACACTCGGTGTCCGGTCGCGGCCCGAACGGTCGATCCAAGTGTGCGGCCAGTCGAGCTCGCCGCGCGTGAAGCCCGCGGCGTGCACCCGCACGACGACGTCGTTGTCGGCCGCCTGGGGGTAGGGCAGCTCCGTCAACGACAGGCCGGCGATGCCGGCGTCGCGGTCTGAAACAGTGATGGCTTGCATTACAGGTCCTTCCTGATGCGGGTTGTTGTCGTGGGGTTGGCCGCGGGCTCTGGTTGTACGCTGACGAGCTCAAGGCCTAAATCACGGACCCGTTCGAGGAGTCCGTAAAGCTGTGACTGGTCGCGGATTTCACCAGTGAACACCGTTTCGGTCGCACCGGCCTCGAAGCGCATTCCTTCCAATGCGGATCCGAGCCGCTCGGTCACGCGGCCTTGAATGCAGATCCGGTACATCGTTGGCCGCATTTGCCCTCCGCTCGCCAG
Organism: Mycobacterium paraseoulense; assembly: GCF_010731655.1. NCBI lineage: Bacteria > Bacillati > Actinomycetota > Actinomycetes > Mycobacteriales > Mycobacteriaceae > Mycobacterium > Mycobacterium paraseoulense. The sequence continues at coordinate 2,702,748 of NZ_AP022619.1, forward strand.
CTGCCGATCAGCATTCACCGGCGCGGGGTGAGCCGTCATCACCCGGCGAGCGAATTCACCCGGGTGAGTGGACAGGCATCAGCCGTGGGCCGCCATCGGCGGCTGGCCGGCCCCAGGCTGCCGCGGCGGCCGACATCGACCCGGAGCCGGCCCGGAATACCTGCGGGCGGCGTTGATTCTGGTGACAACGCCCCGAAATCCATCTTCGAACGCTCAGGGTCCCTGGGTTATCCGGTCGCTTCGCGGATGTAGCGACCGATCTGACGCAGTGAGCGGGTGGCTTCGGGGATGATCGGCGCGGCTAGTTGGAACACGTGGATTTGGCCCGGCCAGACCTGGACTTCGACCGGGACACCGGCGGTGGCCAGTCGTTGGGCGGCGAGCTGCGCGTCGTGAAGCAGCACCTCGCAACCGGATACATGGATCAACACGGGTGGGAGGCCGGGTTGGATGTGATCGAGCGGCTCGTAGAGCGCATCGGAATGCCCGTTGGCGCCGGGGCGTGCTGCGGCGCGGGTGATCAAGCCGTGAAAGGCGTCGAACGCTCTGGGCGGAAACATCGCATCCGAGCAGATGTTGGGGTGTGTCGTTTTGGGTAGTGTGGCCAGTTCCAGCAGCGGTGACATGGCCACCAGCGCTGCGGGCTGCTCACCGTACTCGAGCAGGCGTTCGGCCAGTGCTAGCGCCAGGTATCCGCCGGCGGAATCGCCGGCCAGCACTATTTGGTCGGGCCGATAGCCTTTTCGGCGCAGCCACCGGTAGCCGTCGTGGCAGTCGTCGATCGCATCGCTGATCGAATGTTTGGGAATCTTTCGGTAGTTGGGCACCAGGACGGGGCTGTCGGCGAAAAGGGACAGCATGGTCACCAGTCGGCCGTGCGAATAGGCGCCGCAGGTGAGGAACGCCCCGCCGTGCAGGTAGAGCACGGCCCGGCGGGTGCCGTCGGCCGGCAGCACTCCGGCAGCACGGACAAGCTGTGCGGTGCAATGCGCCAGCCGTATGTCGGCGCGCACCGTGCCTGGAGCCGGCGAGAGGGCGCGGGCGACGAACTCTACGCCGCCCCACGGCCATGGCGCCGAGGGCAGGTAGCTGCCCACGCTCAACGCGGGCCGGATCATCAGCCGGGCGCTCAGCCACGCGATACGGGCGGCCATGCTCGGACCGTCTTGGATGACTCTGACGACGGCGTCCGGGCGGGGCGGACACCGTCGAGCTCTTCGTGCCCGTGGCGCTGGTAAACCGGGGCGCGGTGAGCCCGACGCGGTCGCGGGTGCGCTCATGTCAGCACTTCCATTTCGGGCTCATCGGGTGCCCCACGACCCCAACCGGATTCACGTGACCCGAAGGTTGGGCTCGCGGCCCAGTGGCGCTCGCGCTCCCGCTGTCCACCGCTCAGAATTGGCATTGAGACCAGCGCGGCGTTCATCGTGTCGGCCCCCGGTTCAGGGCCGGCGCGCAGGCTTGGCACAAGAGGCTGCGTTGCCGGTCAACGAATCTGGGCGATTCGCTTGGCTGTTGGCGCGTACCCCCGCACGACGGGCATTGCCGGTAGCCGCGGGTCGTGGCCTGCTGATCACGGCGCTGCCAGACCGCCGCGCGTGCCCGCACCATCGCTTGGCGGCGCCGGTTGTCGGCATGCCCGATCAGCCCCGCTGCGACCAACGATCCCGCGCAAACGGCGGCGGAGACGCCGAAATCGGTTAGCTGACCATAGATCAACCTGAGGGCTGCGTAATCTCCGGCGACGACAGCCAAAAACAGCGAGGCCATGCGTAGTCGGGTCACGATCTCAGCCCCCCGGACCCGATCTCGTGCACCGCGAAGACGCTGCGCAGGTACCCAGTGGGACGCCCGCACGTTGTACACAGCGGGCGGGTGCCGCATCGGGATGCCATCTCGCGTTTGTCGCCCACGTATGTCGCCATCGCCCACTGCACGGTGGCCAGGCAGGCTTCGCAGAGCGTCTCGACGACGTCACCGTCTGGGCTCAGCCCCATCTGATCGCACCCGTCGACTGCGTGTATCTCGGCCACTGCCACCGCCGGCGCACCGCATGCCATACCGCCCGACACCCCCTGGGCACTACAGATCGGCTGCAGCGCGTGAAGCTGGTCCTCGATCGCTGGGACGCGGTCCATCGCGGCATCTCTCTTCCGATGCGCCCAACGCCGGGCATAGACGACGGCGTCCCGCATGCGATGCAGCAGCGATGGTGTTCGCGCGGCGGCTGATCCGTGTCCACCAGGTGATCGTTGAAATTGGCGAGGCTTCATTTGGTCTCCAATTCGTGGCGATGGCGTTCTTCGGCGATCAACGCATCCAGCCCGTCCACCGTCATCGCGGCCCGTTGCTCACAAATGCGGCCCCGAATGCAGAGTCGGTACATTGTCGGCTTCCAAGTACCGTCCGCTCGCGATGCGTTAAGCCAGCGTTCATCGACGTGGGATTAGTGGTCATCACCCGGCGACCTGATTCACCCGGGTGATTAACGAGATTTGACAGCGAATTTGCCGGGGCGGCCACGCGGTGCGACTCGGGAAGCGGTCAGCCCCTTATCGGGTTGCCGCAGAGGGTTTTGGCTCCAGCAGCACACCCGCGGGTTTGGCTACCCACAGCCGGTGGGCGCGAACGACGATAGACGCGGCGATTCGCGGTAATGATTGTGCGGCAACGCTTTTGGCCGATACGCGTAGGGGCGTTACGCGATGCCGTAGTCGTTTATCTTGCGGTAGATCGTCGCCCGCGACATTCCCAGGGCCCGAGCCGCCTCTTGCTTGTTGCCGCCGTTGTCTTGCAGGCTACGGACAATCGCGTCACGTTCGAGGGCCTCCATTTGGGTCAGCTTCCGCCGCGTGATGGACCGGCATTCCGGTGGCAACTTGTCGGCGCTGATGATGCCCGATCGTTGGCGGGCAACGGTTTCGGTGAGAACCCGCCGTAGCTGCGCGACGTTGCCCGGCCACGGCAGCCTGCTGAGTTGGCGCATAGCGTCGGGTGCCAGCTCCACACCCGCACCCCGGGTGATCTCGCGCAGCAACACCGGCACCAATTCCTTGAGGTCGTCAATCCTGTGTCGCAGCGCCGGCACTGTGACGGTATGGGTGAACAGCGGCAGCATCTCCTTGACCGGCGCCGTAGGTGACGCGGAACTTTTCGTCGCCGCGATCCAGCCCCGGCCTGCGCGCATGGCCAGCATCGAGGTTATCGATTCGAGTGTGTCGTTATCGATGTCGTCCACGTCGGCGATCACCAGTGCGAAGTCCTCGTCGCCCGACTCAGCCGCCAGCTCGGCGACAAGACGCGCCGCGCTGGGAAACGTCTCGGCGCGCAGCACCCGAACGGTTCGGCCCGGTTTCACGTACTGCCCCACCGCCTGGGCCAGGCGCGCCCGGCCGGAGCCTTTCTCCCCCTCGATCATCACCCAGTGTCGGTCGCTGCAGCACTGCCGCACCTGCTGACAGCAGCGCAGCCAGGCGCCGTCGCGACCGGCCAGGCCGGGGATTTGAACGCGCGACGAACGGGCCATTTGAGCACGCCGCAAGCTCGTTTGGGGCGAAAGATCAACGTGGAAAACGACATTGGCCCGGGCGCCGCGAATCATCGAGCGGTCGACGGCGGTGATCTTGGCGATCTGTCCGCTTGGCAGAACAGCAAGCGCCGTGCCCGAAAGCGTGGAGCTGACTAGGTCCGAAGCGTGTTCGAGCAGCACGGTCTGATCGTTACCGTGAAGCGTCCGACGCAGATAGGGGTTCATCAACACCACGTCGCCGCCGATCGCAAGGACCCCACCGGAACATCGCCGTGCCTGCTGCAGATATGCCTCCAACAGCGCGGTCTCACCCTCATGAGCCACCACGCGCATACGATCCTCAATTTGGCGACCGGCGCTGGTAGCCAACGCAAGCAACAATGGATAGGATTCGTCGGCCCGACAACTCAGGTTAACGGCGCCGATTACCTTGCGCGTTATAGGATCTCGGATCGGCGTCCCCGCGCAGGTGAAACCGGTGAACATTGCGACGTAATGCTCGCCACCACGGATGAACGCGGGCCGCCCGGTCTCCAGCGCGGTGCCAATCCCGTTGGTGCCCGCCACTTCTTCGGCCAGACTATAGCCCGGTACGAGGCTCACCGTGTCCAACGCGTTGAGGATGGATCCTTCCGCGGCGGTCCGTTCAACCACCACCCCGTCGGTTGATGTCAGGACAACGCTCACAGCCTGCGCAGCCAGGTCGTCGGCAACGCGCTGCAGCACCGGCGCGGCCGCACGCGCCAACCGCGAGCCCGTATCGGGTTCACGCACGTACGGAAGCTCGACCCGGTCGGGGTGTACGCGCAGGGCCTGCGACCGACGCCACGAGTCCAGGACACTCGGCTGCAGAATGTCATCACCGAGTGGGCCCACCGCGTCCACGGACACGACGGACAGGAACTTTTCTCTGGCGGTCCCTGCGTCCCAGGACCCTTCGCCCAAGAACCGCTCCCTAGCCCGGCGAATGTCGGTTTGGACGTCGGCCCGCGAGCTCATCGACGCATGTACCTCGCTCCCGCCCGTACGGTGCAGCCGCCCCACAATACCCGCGTCTCAGATTGAGACAAGCAACCTGCGCAGATTGAGACGTTCAGTATACGCCCGGGGCGGTGTCATGGATCACATCAGCTAATACACCGGATCGGAAGGGTGACGGCGAGACAGGCAACGGCACACGACTGGCGGGCAATCCAACGCCGGCCATCCCCGTGCGAGGCCCAAGGCAACCCGACAACCCCGACATCATGCGGCGAAGGGCATGGAGAAATGACTATCTATCAGTTGACCGATCGTCTCCATGACGGCCGTACCGTACGCGTCCAGGCAAACGATATCGCGCCGATGGTGGCCTCGTGGCTGGCCGAGTTGGGCGCCTGCAGTCCATTAGTAGAGTTGCTGGGCCAGGCGGTGCGCGATGGTGACTGGCCTGCGACACACGGCATAGCCGACTATCTGTCGGTGGAAGTCCAGGTAGCAGCATGACATCCGGCCATTCGCTCACGACCGATGCTCGCTGGCGCCGGGGTGCCGACTTTGCGCTGGGGTGGTCGAACAGGCGTGACATCGGCGCCACTGCGCCGTCTGCGAGCAGGCGCCGATGAGCGTCAAGCCGGCGGCTTCTGCCACGTATAATGCCTCGAATCATGCCCGCACACCCGGGCGCGCCAATGTGCCTAGTCCATCGCAACACGGTGTCGCACGCGCGATGCGTGCTGAAGCGGCCGTCCGGCCCGACAAGCCCAATCGCGCTATCCACGAGGATCCGTTCGGCTTCCGGGATTCGGAGACCGCCGACCCGGGGGCGGCGGTTCGCGTGAGCATCGCGAGGCCGTCGGGGAAGGTGCGCATACCGCCGATTCGGGGGCGGGCAGACGAGCTGAGGGTGGTCGGCGGGCTGATCGAGGCGGTCGCTCAGGGGCGCGGGGGCGTACTGGTCATCGAGGGGCCGCCGGGCATCGGCAAGAGCCGGTTGTTGACCGAGGTCTTGGCGATCGCCGAGAAGGCCGGTGTTCGGGCACTGTTCGGCGAGGCGTTCGAGTACCAGCAGACGGTGCCGTTTTTCTCGCTCTTCATGGCGACACTGCGCGCGGATCCCCCCGTCGGTGATGCGGAGGCGTTGCGGCGCTTGGGCACGTCGGCCGATCTCCGCTTCTGGGTGGTGCGCGATCTGCAAGCCGCCATCCATGCGGCCGCGTCACGGAAACCCTTGGCGATCCTCCTCGAGGACATCCACTGGGCCGATAACGCGACCCTGGTGGCGCTGCGGTCGCTGGCCGCGACGCGGCCCGATGTCCCCGTGTTGTGGGTGCTTACCGCGCGAACCGGCGCCGGCGGACCGGCCGTTCGCGAGACGCTGACGGCGCTGGAACGCGAGGATGCCAAATTTCTGCGGTTGACGGCCATCACACCGAACGCAGTCGCCGACATCGTGCAGGACGCCGTGCGAGCCAACGCGGATGCTTCCCTTCTAAGTCTGGCCGGCAAATCGCACGGCAACCCGTTCCTGCTAACGGAGTTGCTGCGAGGCCTGGACGAGGACGGCCGGCTCAATGTCAGTAGGGGCAGCGCGGTCGCCACTGGAGACACATTGCCGCGACGGCTCAGCGACACCATGCAGCAACGACTCGACCAGCTTTCCGAGACTGCGAGCCAAGTCGTACGGGTAGCCGCCGTGCTGCCTGACCTATTCTCGGTTCCGTTGCTCGCCGCGATGCTGGAACGCAGACCGACCGCCCTGGTATCGGCGGTAGAAGAGGCTGTCCGCGCGGATTTGTTGATCGAAGACGGGGACCAGATGAGGTTCGGTCACGATCTGCTGCGCGAGGCGACGCGGCAATCTTTGCCCCAGTCGCTGCGCCGCGCGATGGAGCGGCAATCGGCAACCCTCATGCTGGACATGGGGGCGGCGCCCGAGGAGGTCGCAACCCAGCTCGCCCGCAGCGCTGAGGTGGGTGATCAGGCCGCGATCGCCGCCCTCCGCCAAGCGGCACAGGCGGTGGCGAATAGCGATCCCAGCGCTGCGTCCGACTTGAGCAAACGCGCGTTGGAACTATTGCCGCCGCAAGACCCAGGACGTGGGCCACTGGTGACAGAAACGATCGTGCTGCTCAATCGGGCAACACGCTACGAGGAGGCGCAACGGTTGGCGAGCGCCACCCTGTCTGGCGCGCTGGCACCCGAAGAAGAGGCCGAGATCCGCCTCCGGATGCCGACGGTGACCACGGATACGACGACGCGACACATCGAAGAGAACCGCCGCGCACTTCAGTTGCCCCACCTCAGCGACGTCACCCAGGCACGACATCGGGCATGGTTGGCGTACAACCTGGCGATGTACGGCCAACACGGACAAGACAACGCATCAGCCAAGGATGCCGCGGCCGCCGCCGCTTCCACCGGCGATGTGGAGTCGCGCATTCTGTCCGGAATAGCACTCGCCTGCCTCGACTGCGCGAATGGCTACGCGGGCCGCGCCCTGCACCGCGTCGAGGAACTCCAAGCTTTGACCCCCGCGGACGATATGACCGCACATCACCTCGCTGCGATCCACCTGACAAACCTGCTCGCCGTGGTCGGACGGTTGGAAGATGCGGCGACGCTAGTCGCGGACCGCACAGAAAAATCCCAGAAGGAACGCGACGGCATGGCGCTTCACATCTGGGGCCTGACGGCGGGGGTGGTGCACTTGGCTGCCGGCCGGTTGTCGGCTGTCCGCGCCGCCGTCGAGCGGCTGCCAACGCCGGATCGAACGGGGTCGACCTACGTAGACACGAGGCGCATGTGCACCCTGGCGGAGGTGGCGGCGCGCACCGACGACCGAACGTTGTTCGTAGAGACGGTGGCCGAAGCGCGCGACGCGTACTCCAACGGTTCACCAGCCGTACGTCGCGAGGTGGCGGGTGTGTTAGGGCTGGCGGCGTGGCAGCGCGACGACGTGCATGAAGCGGTGCGGTGGCTCGGGAGCGATATATCGCTGCTCGTGACACCGATGCTGCCCAGCGTCTTTGATCAGCTGACCCTGACCGCGCGGGTGGCGTCCGCCGCCGGTGATGCCGGCCTGCGCGCACGTCTCTTGGACGCCGTTGACGTGCTCGAACGCGAGCGGCCGGGGGTTCGGTTGTTCGCCACAGTCGCCCAACACACCCGCGGGATCCTCGCGCGTGATGCCGATGCGTTGGCCGCCGCCGCGGAGTCACTCCGCTCCACGTCGCGGCCGCTCCTTTACGCAGGCGCTGCCGAAGACGCCGGCGGCGAGCTGAGTCGCACAGAGCACAACGCCGAGGCGCTCGACCAGCTGAACGCGGCATTCGACACCTATATCGAATGCGAAGCGATTGCCGATGCCCGCCGCGTCGGCCGTGTCCTGCGCCGATTAGGCGTGGAACGCCGCATCGTCACCCACCCGCGGGCAAAGACGGGCTGGGACAGCCTCACCGACTCCGAACTCACGGTCGTCCATCTCATCGCACAGGGCGCGACCAACCGCGACGTCGCGCAGCAACTGCACCTCTCCCCCCACACCGTGAAGACCCACGTCCACAACGCGTTTGCCAAGCTGGGCATCACTTCCCGCAGCCAATTGGCGCAGCTCATGCGCGGCGCTGATTGATCGAGAGCAAATCGGGTCGGCACCTGGGCGGGGCCTACAATGACATGCACTGCGGTGGCAGTCCGGCAAACGGTAGACAGGACATGCGGTGGGGCCTCGAACCGGCCTTTTTGATGTCGGCGGTCAGCGGCTGGTCACTCCGCCGATTCGGGGGCGGGCAGACGAGCTGAGGGTGGTCGGCGGGCTGATCGAGGCGGTCGCTCAGGGGCGCGGGGGCGTACTGGTCATCGAGGGGCCGCCGGGCATCGGCAAGAGCCGGTTGTTGACCGAGGTCTTGGCGATCGCCGAGAAGGCCGGTGTTCGGGCACTGTTCGGCGAGGCGTTCGAGTACCAGCAGACGGTGCCGTTTTTCTCGCTCTTCATGGCGACACTGCGCGCGGATCCCCCCGTCGGTGATGCGGAGGCGTTGCGGCGCTTGGGCGGCTCGGCGGATCTGCGCTACTGGGTGGTGCACGATTTGGCCGACGCGATCTATGCGGCGGCCGCGGAAACCCCGCTGGTGATTGTGTTGGAGGACGTCCACTGGGCCGATAACGGCACGGCCCTGGCGCTGCGGTCGCTCGCCACAGTGCGCGCAGACGTTCCGGTGTTATGGGTATTGACCGCCCGCACCGGGGCGGGCGGTCCTGCGGTGCAGGAAACCTTGTCGGTGCTGCACCGCGCCGATGCCACATTCGTGCGATTGGCTGCCATGGCGCCGGACGCCGTCGCCGACATGGTCTGCGACGCCGTGCGGGCGAGGGCTGACGGGCCGCTTTTGGATCTGGCAGCCAAGGCACACGGAAATCCGTTTTTGGTCACCGAGCTTGTCGGAGGGTTGGGCGAGGAGGGCCGGCTCAATCTCTCCGGCGGCCGTGCGACGGTCACCGGAGACGGGCTGCCGCGGCGTCTGGGCGCGACGATGCACCAGCGGCTGGACCTGCTTTCCGGCGAGGCGTCAGAGATGGTGCGGGTGGCCGCGGTGCTGCCCGACCGGTTTTCGGCTGGCTTGTTGGCCGCGATGCTGGAACGGTCGCCCGCGTCGTTGCTGTCGGCGCTCGAGGAGGCGGTGCGCGCGGATCTGCTCGTGGAAGATGGTGAGCAGCTGAGGTTTCGGCATGACTTGCTGCGTGAGGCCACCCGGCAATCGTTGCCGCAGTCGCTGCGGCGGGCGATGGAGCGCCAATCGGCGTCGGTCATGCTGGGGATGGGCGCGGCTCCAGCCGAGGTGGCCACCCAGCTAGCGCGCAGCGCAGAGCCCGGCGACACCGAGGCGATCGGCGCGCTGCGGCAGGCCGCTCAGTCGGTGGGCCGGGGCGATGCGAGCGCGGCGGCGGACTTGTGCAAGCGCGCGCTGGAGCTGTTGCCCGCCGGTGACGCTGAGCACGGGTCATTGGTCGCTGAAGCGGTAGAGCTACTGAACCGGGCCAGCCGCTACGGCGAGGCCGAAAAATTGGCCGTTGCGGCGCTCTCGGAGGCGGCCTCTCCCGAAGAAGAGGCTGAGATTCGCCTCCGGCTCCCAACTCTCACCAAACACAGTGCCCAGCGGCGGGTGGAGGAGAATCGCCGCGCGCTGCAGTTGGGCGGCATCAGCGAGGTCACTCGGGCACGGCACCTGGCCTTGCTGGCTTACAACCTGCTCTTCGACCAACGGGATCAACACCGCCTCGCGGCCGAAGAGGCCGCCGCGGCCGCGGCATCGACCGGTGATCCAGAAGCGAAAATCGTGGCCGATGTCACCCTCGCTTGTCTCGACTGTGCGGACGGGTATGCGGGCCGCGCCCTACTCCGCGTCGAAAAGGCTTGCGCACTCGCCCGCGCGAGTGTTCCGACGGCAGCCCATGACTTGGTCGCGGCGCACCACGCGAATCTACTGGCGATAGTCGGTCGGTTGGACGACGCCGCGGCCCAGATCTCAAACGGAAAAGAGAAAGCCCGCGGGGAACGCAACGCGATGGCCCTTGATATTTGGGTTGATATCGACTCGTGGGTCCATCTCGCCGCGGGCCGGTTGTCGGCGGCTCGCGCAGCGGCTGAATCCTTGCCGCGCCATCGGCGGACAGGCGCGGCCGACCTGGATATGATCCGCATGGCGCTTCTGGCCGAAGTGGCGGTGCACACCGATGACCGAAACCTGTTGCAGCAGATGGTCAATGATGCTCGTGACGCTTACCCTACCGGCGCATCGTTGGTACGCCGGGCGGCGGCGCAGGTGCTCGCGCTGGCGGCGTGGCAGCGCGACGACGTCCATGACGCGATGCGCTGGCTAGGTGACATCACCCTGCTCGGGACACCAATCACGCCCGAGGTTCTAGATCTGGTGATCTTGGGTGCGCGGGTGGCCTCGGCCGCCGGTGATGCCGGCTTGCGTGCACGGGTCCTGCAGGCCGCCGAGGTGCTCGAGTGTGAGCAGCCCGTGGTGCCGCTGCTGGCGGGAGTGGCCGGATATGCGCGCGGGATACTCGGGCGCGACGCCGAGGCATTGGTGGCTGCCGCGGACGTGCTTCGTACGTCTTCGCGGCCGCTGCTCTACGCGGGCGCTGCCGAGGACGCCGGCGCTGAGCTCGCGCGCATCGACCGCGCCGACCGCGCGCTCGACCAGCTGAACGCGGCATTCGACACCTACATTGAGTGCGAAGCGCTCGTCGATGCCCGCCGCGTCGGTCGCGCGCTGCGCCGCTTGGGCGTGGAACGCCGCATCGTCACCCACCCGCGAGCAAAAACGGGCTTGGACAGCCTCACCGATTCCGAGCTAAAGGTCGTCAATCTTATCGCTGCGGGCGCGACCAACCGCGACGTCGCCGCCGAGCTGCATCTCTCTCCCCACACGGTGAAGACGCACGTCCACAACGCATTTGCCAAACTGGGCATCGCCTCCCGCACCCAGTTGGCGCAGCTGATGCGCGGCGCTGATTGACCGGCACGTCAAATACGGTCATACCCGAATTGGGCTGGCGAGACGCAATAGTCACGCAACCAATCACGTTCTAACCCCGGCCTGCGCGCGATTCAATCCTGGTACCGCTGCTGTTGCTCACTGAGCGCGAACCATCCGATGCCGCCGGTGTCATGGCTGTGTTCGGCTCGGCCGTCGAATATCTCGCGGTGCTCGGGCCTGCGGTCTCCGACGATGACCCTGAACCGTCGGCTGTTCCGGTTCCCCCGCGTCGGCCTAGTACTAAACCCATCCGGCCCTAAACATCACTCCTCGGGCGATGGTTTTGGGCTGCCCGCAGGACGACCGTGGTAGTCGACAACGAATCACATTCTCACCAAAGCGCCGGCAGAGGACCACACACCGCGCCGGTGAGCACGCAAAGGGAATGAGCGAACAATGTTGAACGCAGCCTACGGAATTCTGGCGATGGTGCCTGTGGTGTTTGGTGTAGCCGGGTACGCGATGGTGTCACGATGACCGCCGGTCACGCCGGCCCTTTGGCCGGGCCAGTAAGCAGGACAGTACATCTCGATGCGAGAGACAAGTCGATCTAGCTGACGGCGAAACGACAATGCTCGGCTACCTGATGATTTTCGGACTGTGTTTACTGCTACTTCTCCACATCATCTCCAAGGTGTGGCAGAACCGACTGGAGAAACACAGGGCTGCAGACGACTCGGACAAAACGCGTGACATTGCAGCACGAGGACAGCAAGCGGCTGACGACACCGAGCGCAACTCCGCAAAGACACGCCGGCCGGAATCCCGTCCCCCGAAATACTGTCTGGTGACAAAGCGATGACGCCACAGACGCCACCGCCGCTATGCAGCCGTCGGCGAACGCCCGCCATCGGCGGATCGCTGGCGTGCAACCGCACGGTCACCATGAGCGATGGCATCTCACTATCCGTTCGGGACTGCGGATCTCACGCCGCTGGCCATACCGTCGTACTTCTCCACGGCTTCTGTTCGAATAAAGATTCTTGGAACATCCAGATGAAGCAGCTGATTCTTCGCTGGGGCAACAACATCCGGATCATCAGTTACGACCACCGTGGTCACGGCGACTCCGGCAGTGCGTCCATGCACACCTACCGGATCGACCGTCTCGCCGACGACCTCGCCGAGTTGCTGGTCGCGCTTGGCGTCACGGGCCCGCTCACCCTCGCAGGGCACTCGATGGGCGGCATGACGGCCCTGGCATATCTTCACCGGCCGGCCGGCAAACGTCCCGTTGAGCCGCAGAGCCTTATCCTCATCGCCACCGCCGCAGGAAATCTCGGCTCGCGCGGCCTCGGCCGGCTGCTGAACAGCCCCGCGACAAACGTGCTGTACCACCTCGTCCACCGCCTGCCTCGCAGGAGTACCGATGATGTAGTTCAATTCCTGGCTCGGCCGGTGTGCGCGGCACTGACCAGGCATGGCGGATACGGTGAAGCCGCCGCGAAATCATCGGTCGCTGCGTCAGCGGCCGCCATGCGCGCTACCCCGTCGACAACCAAAGTCGGCTTCCTGCGTGCTCTTAAAGAGTACGACTGCTCTCAGACCCTGAGCTCTATCACGGCCAAGACGACCATCATCAGTGGAGGAGCCGACAAGCTCACGCCGGTGCGGCACGCCCGCGAGCTGGCCGACGGTATCCCCGGGTCGACGCTCATCCACCGGCCTACCGCAGGGCACACGCTGTTGCACGAAATCCCGCAGGTCGTCACCGAAGCCATCAGCTCCACCGTCGCCACCGGCGGACCAGCTCTCGCTGCCGGAAGCCAGGTCAGCCGGTTGGCACAGCCCGATACCGTCGTCCGGGTCCTCGACTGCCGCCATTCCGGAGCTAACGACCCAGGCGCGTGCGCGACACCGGAAGAGGCGCCAGGCGGCGACTTCCGTGTCGAGCGTTGCGGCGCTTCGTTACTTAAAGTGTCACCCATCGAAGGCGAGGAGCGGGCGTCATGACCCGGCCGGGCAGAGCCTTCGCTTTAGCCGCAGCGCTCGCGGGCGATGACGTGATCCTGATGTTGACCGTCGGCGGGTTGGGGCTGCGGTGAGCGCGTCTCAACCCGCCGAATCCCATGCGCGGACCCAACATAACGGCCTCACCGCGGGCCGGGCTGCGCACCACCGCACTCGCCTGCTCCGGGGATCTTGGATTCGCGCCGGTGCGTTCGCCGGTGATGTTCGTCTTAGGCGAGAATTTTTGGTGGGCAACGACTCTGATCGGGCCTTGCAGCGGTCTCACCGACGCCCATGGTTCGTGGTCCGTGCCGCCCACCGATCCAGGTCAAACCTGTTGCCCCGAAGAATATTCGGGTGCGTCAATGCATCCTCTGGCCGAATGAGGTCTGCTTCGCCCACGTTCGGGCGCTGGGAAACAGCATGGCCACAACTCATCCACCGCTCGGATTGACCAACCCGTCAAATATCAAGTCCACTAGGTATACACCGGCCCGGCACTAAAGATCACCCGCTGGGCGATGGTGACGGCGGTGCCCCGCTGCCAACGTAGTCATTGAGCTCCGGATCGCCGCGACGACCGCCGGTCAGGAATCGGCGAGGACAGCAATGACACAGAGGAATTGAGAAGTCGATGATGAGCACGGCATCGGGAACGTTCATCGTGATCCCGTTGGCGCTCGGGGTCGATAGGTGCGTGTTGGTGAACCGAGGACGACGCCGGGCCGTCCCGCCGGTGTCTCACTTTGAGACGTTCAATCACCTCACGTTGAGACGCTCACCATCCGCGCACCGCGGTCTCATGGGTTGCAGGAGTCATCCCATCGATGGGAACAGGGGAGAAATACGGTGAGCGGGCACAGCGCGAGCGCAATTCACGAGAAAATCCTCGAGCCGTTGGCGGCAGATGCATCCGTCGGCCGAAACGGGCACCGCCGGCGTTCGCCGGATGAAATCGGGGAGAACCGATCCGATTCGCTAGGATTACCGGGATTGCCGGGCCGAACGAGCCCGCCCGAGCCTGCAGAGAATAACTGGGATGCCGAGAAGCCAGCGCCCACCCGAGCGCCGTCGACGAGGCTTCCCGCCCGGCCGCTGGGTTCCACGGATTCGCAAAGTTCGGACATGACCGGCTCGGCTGGACGCGGCGACAACCGCGCGGGCGAAGCCGGCGCGCGAGCGGTTCTGCTCGCCACCAAGCTTCACGCCCCGGCTATGGGGGCCCAGCTCATTCACCGGGCCACCCTGCTGGACGTACTGTCGGCGGGGCGCCACCGCAAGCTGACCCTGTTGAGTGCGCCGGCGGGCTGGGGCAAGACCACCGTACTGGCGCAGTGGGCCCTGGCCGCAGGCGAGGACGACCGCTTTGGCTGGTTGTCGCTTGATTCCTCCGACAACGATCCCGTGTGGTTTTGGATGTACGTGATCGCCGCCCTGCAGAACACGAGTCCCGGGGTGGGGATCCGCGCGGTCGAACTCCTCGCGATGGGCGCCGACCCCGTGCAGGTCGTGCTGCCGACGCTGCTGAATGATCTCGACACAATCGACAGCCCGATGGTGCTGATCCTGGACGACTACCACATGGTGGTAAGACGGGCGGTCCATGACCAGCTGGCGTTCTTCGTCAGCCGGTTGCCGGCGAATCTGCACCTGGTACTAGCCACCCGATCGGATCCTTTGCTGCCGTTAGCGCGGCTGAGGGCCCGCGGCGACCTGGCCGAGATGCGAACCGACGATTTGCGTTTCGGGGCCGTTGAGGCCGAGCATCTGCTCAACGATGTCCTCGGGTTGGACTTGACTCACGCAGACGTTCGACTGCTGCACCGACGCACCGAGGGGTGGGCTGCCGGCCTCTACCTTGCAGCCCTGTCGCTTGCCGGGCGTGCTGACACCCCCACGTTCATCAAGACGTTCGCCGGGGACAACCGTCATATCGTCGACTACTTGATGGCCGAGGTGCTTGACGGTCAGCCGCCGCACCTGCGCAGCTTCTTGCTACGTACGTCGGTCTTGGGACGGCTCAGCGGTCCGCTGTGCGACGCGGTGCTGCAAACGTCTGGTTCCGCGTCGGTATTGGAGCAGATCGATTGCGAAAACCTTTTCGTGGTGCCACTGGACATGTCGCGTGAGTGGTATCGCTACCACCAGCTGTTCGGAGAGTTGCTGCGCACCGAGCTGCGCCGCACCGAGCCCGGTCTTGTCCAAGATCTACACCGACGAGCCGCGACCTGGTTCGAGGCCGAGGGCCTCATCGATGAGGCGGTCCGCCATCTGGTCGATGGAGGCGACATCGCGCGCAGCGCTGATCTGATCGCGGCGGACTGGGCCGATGAATTCAACGGTGGCGGCGTGTCGACGGTCTCCGGCATGCTTGACCTGCTTCCCGAAGAGACCGTTCAACAGGACCCGCGGCTGAGCGTGGCCCGCGCGTGGATTGCCCTGAGCACTGGTCAACTCGATGACGCGGCGGACTGGATCGAGGCAGTGGAGACACGATCCGGGGCCGGCACCGCGGATGGTGACGCCATCAGTGCTCAGGTCGTCTTGTTGCGTGCGGCCCACTCGTTCAAGACAGCCGAAGTCGCCGCGGCGCTTGAGACGGCGCACCGGGCGATCACCCTCGAACTCGGCGACGCGCCGCTGGGCCGAGCAAGCGCCTACTGCATCTATGGATCCGCGCTGTACTTTTCGGGCAGCACCGACGAGGCACGAGCTGCCTTCCTGCGGGCCCTGGAGCTGGCCGAGAAGGTGGGCGATCGTCGAGCCCGCTCCTACGCCTTGGGCCATCTGGCGCTGATTTCGGCCGAAGATGGCCGGCTCGCCGATGCCGAACGCCAGATCCGCCGGGCTTCCGGCAGTTCTCGGGACCTGGCGAATGCTGAACACCTCGTGGACGTGATGGTGTCGCTTGCCACGGCCGAGGTCCTGCGTGTGCGCGGCGACGCGGCGGCGGCGGCCGCTGCGGACATGGCCGTCATGGCGGCCCGCCAGGGTGGAGCAATCCTCGAGGTGGCCAAAGCGCTGGTGGTCCGGGCACAGGTCCTCGAGCATCTCGGCGACCACCAGACCGCGCAGGCCGTCCTCGACGAAGTCGGCACTCTGATGCACGATTGCGCGGACGCCGGCATCGCCTCGAGGCTGCTCGCTTCGGCCGGGTCGAGCGGGCGCGGTGCGGGCACTGCCCGCACCGGGGGGTGTATCGCGGGTGAGGAGCTGACCCCCAAGGAGCTCGAGGTTCTTCGCTTGCTCGCCACCCGGTTATCGCGACGTGAGATCGCCGAGCGGCTATACGTCTCGCTCAATACCGTCAAGACCCACCAGCGCGCGGTGTACCGCAAACTCCGCGTTGAGCACCGCGGCGCGGCGGTCAGCCGGGCGCGAGAACTCGGCCTGTTGTAACTTGCCTGTCGGCATCCCGATTGAGGACGCCGCGCATCAATACCGCGGTGTCCGCTCGCCGCCCTTTGGCTATTTGGCCTCCGCCACCTTGGCCAGGCATACGCGTGGACAATCGGCATGCTGCCCTGCGCGACTCTGGACCGTGTCTGGCTGGGTCTGATGGATAGCACCGTGGTCGCGCCGCAGAAGCTGTAATTCGGTCGGGTCGGAGGCGAAGGCCGTTGCGGCACAATCACCCGGGTGAATCGGCGACCCGGACGATGACAACTCACCCCAGCCTCGGCCAGGATCTGCCCCATGGCAACCGCAGTTGACCGCCCAGAAGACAACCCACTCGACCGCCCCCGCCGAAGGACTCGCAACGCCGTCGATGCCGTAGACCTCCTGCAGGAAACGATGTTGAGGGCTTGCACCGGCCTCACACCTTCTTCGACCGAACCAAGCTTCGGGCGTCGCTGTTTCGCATCATGACCAACATCTACGTCAACGGTCTGCACCCCGCGCAACACCGCCCGAGCGAGTGCCGCACCCACCGGCAGCTAGCCGGCCCGGAGCGACGCTATTCGCAAGGATTGGCCGAACTCGATGCACTGAATGTATTGCCCGACATCCAACTCCCCGGCGCGTCGGTGACATCACCAAAGCAGTTCCGGCCAGCCTTTTACTACCGCGATATCGCAGGACTTCGGCGCCGCGCGGTCGCCGAAATCGTGGCGCGCTGCGAAGGCAGCACCGCCGCTTCACGTCGGCACCGCGGGCGCCAACGATTATGAACCCTGTTGCGAACCAAACAAAGACGGTCATGAGAACCAGACGTCGCCCATCCAGAGCTCAGCGAGGTCCGCTCATTGTCACCAGGCAAACAATCCTGCTGCGCGCATTGGTGCTTCTGGCATCATGGGCGATTGGACTAATGGTTGCGGCTTGGATCGTTCCCAGAGTTTCGTTGTCGGTAGCGGGATTCATCGTCGCCGTAGCGATCTTCGCGGTAACGCAGGCGATCCTGTCCTTGTCGATCTTGAAGTTGCCCCATGGGTATGCGTCCCTGCTCCTCGGGGGTACCGGCTTGGCATTGACGATCGTCGCGTTGGTCCTCGCGTCGGTATTGACGGGCGGCCTGACCATTCACGGCACGGCATCCTGGCTAGCCACGACGGTTGTGGTGTGGCTCGTGACAACGATTGGGGCGATTACGCTGCCCGAACTACTCATCCGCGACGGGGCGGGCCCGACCTGATCACATACACGCCTGTGCTGACGGATGTACGTCGGTGGTTCGCGTCGGTGTTCTGCACATGTCGCGCGGGTCCGCGTACTGAGCAAGGGATTTTGAGACATATCGTCCAACGACGAAAGGAGCGGTGATGGGAGACACGCATGATGATCCGACGGATCACTCCCGGACCACGCAACCGCACGCGGGTATCGCGATGAAGGACAACTTCTTCTGGCCGGGGTTGATCCTGCTGGTCGTTGCGGCGGTCGCGCTGATAAGCACGGCGGCTACGGCCGCCTACCGGCATTACGAATGGCTTTCCACCACATTGCTCATCGCCATTCTCGGCGCCGTCGCCGGAGCACTGTGGCTCGTCATGGAGAATCGCCGCTTGACCCGCATCGATGCGCGGTGGGACGCCGCGCACCCGGATGGTCGGCCACTTCCGCGCACTCGCTGATCACAACCGAGTGTCTCACCCGGGTGAGCTGCACCCGCGGATGATGACAGCTCACCCCTCGCGCAGAGATAGTGATCACTGATTTGAGCTACGAGGGCGAACCGCCTGGATCACCGTGTCGACGAACTGCGCCGCCACCGAAGGCAGTGCGAGATTCGCCGGCAGCGATGCAGCGAAACGACACAGAGAACGGAGACCGCATGTCACAGCAGGAGGCCACCACCATGCCTACTCATGGTTCAGGAACGTCTCGAACGACTGGCATTGCGCCCCTGGTCGCACGGTATGGTCTGGTCGTAGTCCTGGCCTGGTTCGGCGCCATGAAGTTCACTTCCTATGAATCCCACGGCATTTCACATTGGGTGGCTAATAGCCCATTCTTGGGTTGGGTCTACAACATGATGTCCATCGACGCCTTTGGTCGATTGAACGGATCAGTAGAACTGATTACCGCAGCACTGCTCGCGGTCAAGCCGTGGTTCCCGAAGGCTTCCGTGGTGGGCGGCGCATTAGCCTCACTGTTCTTCGTGACCACGCTGAGCTTCATGATCACGACCCCCGGGGTCGGTGAGGCATCTGCCGGCGGCTTTCCAATTTTGTCCGCCGACGGAGAGTTCTTGATGAAAGACATTGCGCTCATCGGCTTGGCGCTGTGGCTGCTGGCGGACGCGATTGACGCAACCCGGGGCAGAGGACGATCGCCGCAATGGACTGACACAACCCGCCGCTGATGATGTTGCGTACGACGAGGAGGCCGGCGTGAAGCGCGCCAACACGCGATTGGCGTCATCGACGACATTGAACTTCGCGAGTCGTGGTTTGCTGGCGCAATCGTGCCGCACGATTGACACGTCGATGATTTCCGACGAGGACATGGCGTGGACACTGGTCGACACGGTGGGGTCGTGTTTGACCGGCTATGAGCGCTCGAGTGCTTTCGTCGAGTTGGGCTGCGGCGAGAGCTATCTCGTGATCAAACGTATCCTCACCGCCCTGTTGTCAACCCGAATGGCTTTGCCGGCAACGCTACTCTCAAAGCTGACTGGCTGGCTGAATGGTTACGCCGGCAACCCAGACCAGCCCCAACTGCGCATGATGATTGACGTCATTCGCCTGCAGCAGTCCGAGGCGGGTGGGTGGTGATGATCGAGGCTTATGTTTTGGGTGGTGTGCGAACCCCGTTCACCCGTTATGGCGGCACACTGTCGGGTATCCGGGCCGATGACTTGCTGGGTATGACGATGAAGGGCGCCTGCGACCGGCTGGGCGTACCGCTCGATGCCGTGGAAGACATCGTGGCGGGTTGCGTGAACCCCGCGCACGAGGGCATGGGCGACGTCGCCCGGTGGGCAGCGTTGGCTGCCGGATTTCCTGACACGGCGGCCGGATCCACCGTGAACAGATTTTGCGGATCGTCACTGAGCGCGGCGGTGACCATCAGCCACGCGATCAAGGCCGGCGACCTCGGCCTGGGTATCGCCTGTGGAGTCGAGTCGATGTCTCGATCGGGGTGGGCGCTGATGAAAGGCGATGCCGCCTTCAGTCCCCGAGGTCCGGTGATCATGCTCGACACCATGTGGAGCGGCGCCGGCGGTCCGCCCAACCCGGTGTTACTGGCCCGCAACGCTTACATCAGCATGATCGAGACCGCGCAGAATGTCGCCGACCGCTACTCGCTGAATCGCGAGGAGATCGACGCCTTCGCGCTGCGATCCCAGCAACATGCCAAGGCTGCCCGTGATCGAGGTCGGCTAGCCAAAGAGATTATGCCCGTGACGATCCCGGCGACGAAGAAGACCCCTGCCCGGGTTGCACAACATGACGAATTCATCCGCGATGACACCACCGCCGAGGTGCTGGCGGGTTTACCTGCCCAGCCCGGCACGACCCAAATGACGGCGGCGAACTCCTCGCCTTTAAGCGATGGCGCCAGTGCCGTAGTCATCGCTTCCGGGGAGCGGGCCAGGGAACTCGGCGTCGAGCCGCTAGCCCGAGTGGTATCGAGCGCGGTTTACGGCATCGACCCTCTCGTCATGGGCGTGGCCCCCGCATGGGCAATTCCGGCCGCGATCCGCCGGGCAGGACTTGCTCCCGAGCAGATCGACGTGTGGGAGGTGCACGAGGCGTTCAGCGCCCAGGCGCTCGGCGTGCTGCGGGAATTGCCAAACCAGCTGGACGGTTTCGTGGTGCCCGATGACAAGCTGACGCCCAACGGTGGCGCGGTTGCGATCGGACATCCCTTCGGGGCTACCGGAACTCGCTATTTGTTGACACTGGCGACCGAACTGCGTGAACGAGGCACCCGGTATGGCGTGATCGGGGTCTGCATCGGCTCGGGGCAGGCGGTAGCAGTGGTTTTGGAAAACGTTGGCGCAGAATAGAAAAGTATGCGTGTACACCGCGCGAACCCGAACCCGTGGGTCGTCATCACCCGGGTGAATCGGTGTCGGGGGTGATGACATCTCACCCGCCTCGGAGGCACGCTGATAGCCGACACAACGTGCGGGCCCTTGCGGCGCGGGTGCCCGCCCGCCAGCCAGGCCGCCGTTTTGCGCCGATGGGGTCGCCGGACACCGGGGCCAAACCACAATCATGTCGAACGACCAAAGGGGCACTAGCCGGTGAACCCGAGAACGACACTGCCACTTTGCGATAGACAGTTGCCGCGCCGGCATCTCTCGAGCCGAGTTCCCGTTCGCGTCGACGCCGGGGCTCAAGCTCGATCGTTGCTCGAATTCGATCAGGCGCCGATCTCGCTGGGCTTGTACCCGTTGGTCCGCGATCACCAGCGACACATCATCCTCACCGGTATGGGCACATCGCATTTTGCAGCCCTGCCGAGCTGGCGGCGGCTCGTTGCGGCCGGCAAGCCCGCGTCGTGGGTCGATACGGAAAATCTGTTAGAGAATCCGCAACTGGTCACCCGCGACTCGCTCCTGGTCGTCACGTCGCGGTCGGGCTCGGGCGGGCACGTTTGCGCATTGACCGACGGGCTCGGCCGGACCATGAATCCGGCAGCGGTGATGGCGATCACCGACGACCCGGCCAGTCCACTCGCCGCGGTTGCTGACTGTGAAGTTCTGCTGCGTAGCCGGACATCGGGCAGCCCGAAAGGGTTTCTGAACGCTCTCATAGCCCACGACTACGTCGCCTCGATGATTCTCAAGGAAGACAATGCCGATGTCTCTGGTACCGCGCGGATTGTCGCTACCGCGACCTTGCCGGCGAAACTTCGCGAAATAGCGGCCCGTGTTGCGGCCCAGCAGGACTCGCGCCTGGCTTACGCCGGGTGCGGCGAGCACGCGGCCGCCGCTTTATACGCGGCGTTGCTCACAAACGAGGCGACGGAGAGCGTCGCCGAGGGCCACATCGTAGGACAACATCGACGCGACCTCGTGCGGCGCGCAGACGCAAAACTGACCGCTGTCCTTTTTGGTTCCCACCGCGGCCCTCACGCGGCTTTGCGCGCACTGGCTGGCGATCTGTTGGCGGCGGGATCAAACGTGGTTGTCGTCGGTGGGGCTGATGTCCCCGGTTCAATCTATGTCCCCCGCCACACAGGCCACGTCGGCGCTGAAGTCGCTCACAACGTCGTGGTCATCGAGCACTTCGTGGCGGCCTTGGCCACTTGAGTGTGACGAATGAACGGAGCGCGATATGAGGGCCATGGGCGAGACCAAAGAGGAGGCACCCGGCGATGAGCACACCAATCCCCCGCCAGTATGACCTGGTGGTCGTGGGCGCCGGCTCGGGCGGATACGTCGCCGGCATCCGCGCGGCCCAGCTCGGCATGACCGTCGCGATCGTCGAAGAACGCTACTGGGGCGGAGTCTGCCTCAACACCGGGTGCGTTCCGTCAAAAGCCTTGCTGCGCAACGCCGAGATCGCCTCCATCCTGACCCATCAGGCAGACGAGTTCGGTATCTGCGGTGACATCAAGCTCGACTACGCCCGTGCCGTGTCACGCAGCCGTGAAGTCGCCGACGCCCGGGTGCGCGGCGTGCACTTCCTGATGCGCAAAAACAAGATCACCGAAATCGACGGTCGCGGCCGGTTCAGCGGCTCGCACACACTCGACGTACAGCTACGTGACGGCGGCACCACCAGCCTCCGCTTCAGTCACGCCATCATCGCCACCGGCTCACGGGTGCGGATGCTGCCCGGCGTCAGCCTCAGCGAAAACATCGTGACCTATGAGCAGCAGATCCTCGACGCAACCATACCGGAGTCCATCGTCATCATCGGCGCCGGCGGAATCGGCATGGAATTCGCCTACATCCTCAACAGCTACGGCGTCGACGTCCAAATTCTCGAATACGCCGACCGCGCACTCCCCAACGAAGACGCCGACGTCTCCAAGGAATTGACTCGCCAATACCGACGCCGCGGCATCCCCATCCAGACCAACACCCGGGTGGACTCGGTGACCGACCACGGCGACCGCATCACCGTCACCCACACTGATCGCAACGGCCACACCACCTCAGTCGACGCCGCCCGCGCGTTCATCTGCATCGGATTTTGCCCCAACGTGGAAAACCTCGGCCTCGACATGGTGGACGTAGATCTCACCACAGGCGGGGCAGTCGCCATCGACGACTACATGCGCACCTCGGCTCCTCACGTCTTCGCGGTCGGCGACGTCACCGCCAAAGTGCAACTCGCCCACGTCGCCTCGGCCCAGGGAGTCATCGCCGCCGAAACCATCGCCGGCTCCCCGACCATGCCGTTGGACTACCGCATGATGCCACGCGTGACCTTCTGCCAACCCCAGGTCGCCAGCTTCGGTTACACCGAAGACCAGGCGCGCTCCAGCGGCCGCAATATCCGAGTGGCGACGTTTCCCATGCAGGCCAGTGCCAAAGCGCACGGCCTGGGCGAACGGGCCGGCTTCATCAAAATCATCGCCGACGCTGCGCACGGCGAGTTGCTCGGAGCTCACCTCGTCGGGGCCGAAGTCAGCGAGCTCCTCCCCGAATTGACCGCCGCCCAACTCTGGGACCTGACCGCCACTGAGCTGGCCCGCAACGTGCACACCCACCCCACGCTCGGCGAGGGGCTACAGGAATGCTTCCACGCTCTGACCGGCCATGCCATCAACCTATGACGCCGACAGCGAGCCGGGTTCGTGACGTCATCATCGTCGGGTCGGGGCCAGCCGGGTACACGGCGGCGATCTACACGGCTCGAGCCGGGCTGGACACCCTTGTCATCGAAGGACATGAGCCCGGCGGTGCCCTCATCGCCGCCGGGCCGATAGACAACTACCCCGGTGTCGGCCCATTCGTCTCGGGTCCCGCGCTGGCGGAGGCGATGCGGCGACAAGCGCAGCGCTTCGGCGCAGAGTTATGCTCAGGCCACGTCGAGAGATTCGACGTCCGCGACAAGCCGAAGACGGTCGGGACGAGCGATGACCAGCACCACGGCCGTGCCCTGATCCTTGCCATGGGCTCGGCCCCCCGGTCCCTCAACGTGCCGGGCGAACGCGGGCTTCACGGCGTGAGCACAAGCGCGAAACGCGACGGCGCACGGTTCACCGGACGTGACGTCGCCGTCATCGGCGGGGGCGACGGTGCAGTTGAAGAGGCGCTCTACCTCGCTCCGCTGGCCCGCCACGTCACCCTCATCCACCAACGCCCACGACTACGGGCATCAGCCATCGCGGTTGCGCGTCTGCAGGATCATCCCAACGTCACGATCCGGACCTCCACCGAAGTGCTTGCCCTGCACGGTAACCGACGAGTCAGCGGGGTGCGCGTACGCAGCAGGCGCCACGCCGGCGATTCCACCATCGCCGTCGCGGCCGTCTTCGTCGCTGTCGGCCAGATACCCCGCTCGGATCTCCTGATCGGACACGTCGACCTCGATGCCGGTGGCCACATCCTGACCAAAGGCGGTACGACCCGTACCTCCGCGGAGGGCGTATTCGCCGCCGGCGACCTCATCGACCGCCGCTACCGCCAAGCAGTCACCGCCGCAGCCAGCGGCTGCGCGGCGGCACTCGATGCCGAGCGCTGGCTGAGCCGACCGCACAGTCCCCTGTTGGATTCCATTGCCAGGGAAGGAAAGATTCCTCAGGACCCCGTCGCGACCCATCACCGTGGGCGATGCCTCGTTCACCGTATTGGTTGATTTATGGGCCCGTGGTGCGGTCCGTGTCGCACCGATCCTCGAGTAGAATCGCCGTTGACCAGGGCGACAAATTGACCGTGGCGAGGCTCGACGTGGACGCGAATCCCCGAACTGCCCAACGGTTTCAGGTGGCGTCGATCCCCGACCATGATCGTCACAAGGATGGCAAATCAACCATCCGCCTGGTGGGAGCGCGAGCAAAGTCGGACCTGCTCCACGAGCTTCGCGACTACCTCTGGACCCAGCTGGTGCTCGACGTGTCTGCTACTCGCGCCGGGCGGCAACGCCCACCCGCGGGGCTCAGCGTTCAGTTTTCGCGGACGACGTGGATGGCGTTTCGTCCCGGATGGCCGCGATCGATTCCGTGTCCTCCACGGAGACCTGGCAGGCGCCTTGAAGAACGGTTCGCACATCGTTGGCGGGTATGGCGACAGCGCCCGAAGGGTCGGCGAAGATGTAGTCGCCCGGATGGATCCCCACCCCCGCCAGGACTACCGAGCGGTTGGCCTCGAAGGGGGTGACAACGTCACCACCCCAGCGTGTTGCCTCGCCTCGGCAATAGATGGCTAGGTCAGATCGCTGGAGTTCAGCGAAGTCGCGAAGTCGGCCGTCCGTGAGGATGCCTGCAAGCCGACGGTTTTGGACACGCGACAACTTCGTTCCGCCGCCAAGTGAGGTGTCGGTGTATCCGTTACTGGCCAAGACGAGGACACACCCTTCAGCACCATCGGCGATGGCCTCATAGAAGAGCCGCTTGAAGTTGTAGCGTTCGGGGGGCAGCGCGGTTCGACAGGTCGGGAAGTACGAGATTGTCACGGCCGGCCCAAAAAGCACGCGGCCGGGCGTGGGACTCACCAGATCGAGCAGATCGCTGCGATGTTGATGTAGTCGCCCCATCGCGTCCACGACGTCGGCGGTACGGACGCGACGAGCGAGCTCACCGAGCGAGTTCGTTGCCGGCCCGGGATCGCTGCCACCGCCGTGGGGCGGCTTGCGCGCACCGGTAATTGGTTTACCTCCGGCCCTGTGTGTCATTCGCACTCTCTTCCCACCAGCGCATCCGGGGCGACCGCGTTAGGGTCCGTGACCCTCCCATCCTTTAACAGAATGGAGATCGCGCCTTTGGCTTCGAAGATCGCAAGGTGAATACGATCGGAGCTTCCGTGTCCGTGCTGTCGGAGCACAGCCTCGAGATCGGCGGCGGTAAGTCCGCATCGACGCAGGTTGCGTCGGTCGACGTGTCCGTTGCGGATCAACACTTTCAGAGGCGGATCGATAAATCGTCGAATCCCCGGGATGAAGCGCAATCGCGCAAGCACCGCGTGGGTGGCCAAAAGGCAAATGAGCGCCACGGTCGCGCTGAGCCACGAGGTATCGCTGGCGGTAGCAGCCCGACCGACGACCGCTCCGGCGGCGACCGCAGCGATCCAGTCGAACGGCGCGAATTCGGCGAGTGTGCGGCGCTCCATGAAACGAAACAGGATCGCAGCCGTGAGGAACAGCGCCGAGGTCTTGATGGCAGCATCGACGGCACCGGGTGGGTAACCAATCAGGACATGAAATATTCGGTCCATGCGTGCCTGTCCTTCATGGTCGGCGTATCCGATGGCGCTGGCCATCGTTCAAAGCGAAATGTCTTTTCTGGGCGGCGGTTCGATCGAACAGCGCGGCGTAGAACGAGCCTGTGCAACCGCCGGCGGCTGCGGCGAAGACATCACCGGACCGGGATCGGGACACGCCAGGACTGGGCGCCGCGGAAGTCGAGCCACACGTCGGTGGGCGTTTGCACCAGCTGAACGAGGATGTCTCCGCAGTTCGGACAACGCACCACGATGCCGGGCCCGCGGTGATAGACGTGACTCTCGGCGAAGGCCCCGACACGACCACAACCGGCGCAGGTCACCATCGTGGTGGTGACATCGAATCCGAGCACGTCTGCAAAGGCGCCACCGACGGCGTTGCCGTCGACGTGCGTTGGTTCGGTCATCGTCTCTCGCTTTCCTATCATCCGCTCGGTCCGAACCGTTCGGTCCGGATAGCCGATGGTTGGTAGCCCTGCGCAATCAGAGTGGTGGTCGCCGATTCCACAAACCCCGTTGGCCCGCAAACGTAAACGCGCGTGCCGTCGGCGGGCACCCGCTCCGTCGGCGCGAGGTCAGCGGCGCGGATCCGGCCCGGCGGGCGGGCGGTCTGCGGTGCGGCCGTGCGGGTGTAGACCAGCGCGACCTGCAGCCAGTCACATTCGCGCTCGAGCAGGCCGAGCTCTTGGGCGTAGTACACGTCCGCGGGACTGCGCACCGAATAGACCAGCCGAAAGTCGGCGCTGCCCGCCGCGAGCCGCTGCCGCTGCCGCAGCATGGCCATCAACGGCACTATTCCGGAACCGCCGCCGACAAGCAGGACGGGAGCCTCCTCGTTTGGCCGCCAGACGAACCAGCCGCCGATCGGGCCGCGAAGCTCGATCTGTTCTCCGGCAACAAGTCGCGTGAGGTAAGGCGAGACTTCCCCGTCGGGGACTTCCTGCACGGTGAGTTCGATGCGCTCACCGTCGGCTGGTCTGCTCAGTGAGTAGCTCCGTTGTGCGCTGTATCCGTCCTCAGCGGTCAGCTTGAGATCAATGTGCTGGCCGGCCCTGTGGCCGCCCCAGCCCGGCACGGTCAGCCCGATCGATTGCGCAGTCTCGGTCTCGGGTTCCGAGCGCACCACACGCGCGACCAGCCAGCGCGACATCGATTTCACATGGACTCCATGGCCGTCGTCAGTCCCCGGCGTAGCGTTGTTCTCGCCACGGGTCGCCGTAGTTGTGGTAGCCGAATCGTTCCCAGAACCCCGCTGAGTCGCTATCCCGCAGCTCGATGGACCTCACCCACTTCGCGGACTTCCAGAAGTACAGATGCGGTACCAGCAGCCGTGCCGGGCCGCCGTGCACCGCGCTAAGCGGTGCGCCCTGGTAGCCGTGGACGATCCACGCCTTCCCGCCGCGAAGATCGCGCAACGGGAGGTTGGTCGTGTAGCCGCCGTAGGAACCGATCAGTGCGAATTCCGCGGCAGTTTCCGTCGATTCGAGCAGGGTGTCCAGAGAGACACCTTCCCACTCGGTATCCAGCTTGGACCACGTCGTGACGCAGTGGATGTCCACGGTGAGCGGTTCGCTGGGCAGGAGCTTGAACTGCGCCCAGCTCCAGGAGTGTTCGGCGCCCAGCTCGTCGCGAATGGTGAATCGCCAGTCATCAAGATCGATCCGCGGAGTCGGTCCTGCTTGCAGAACCGGGAAGTCCGCCGTCAGATGTTGCCCGGGCGGCAGCTCACGGGCCGACTCACCGCTTCGTCTGCGAAAGCCTTTGTTGACGATGCTCATCGGTGCTCCGTTCCGTGGTGGTGATCATCCCCAAAACCCCCGCGTTGGGTGTGCGGCTGAATAGGACCGCTCGAACAGCAACAGCGTTGTTGAATGTCATCCCGCCCCTGCCGCCTTCGGTAGCTGGACGACTTCGCCGGCCGCTGTTTGGGCGTCGGCACCGCAAGCGAATCCCATCGACAACACCGTGCGGGCGAAGAAGACGTCGGTGAGATACGCGAGTGCGATCGCCCAGCGGTTGACGAGCCGGGGGATCGCGTAGATGTGGTAGGCGCGGGCGACAAGCTTCGCCGGATAGCCCGACAGTTGCACGCCTAGCGGGTTGGCGACGGCGTAGCGCGGGCCCAAGTCGACGACCAGACCTTTGTCGTTGTGCCGGTAGTCCTTCCGCTGACCGTACCCGAGGCTTGCGGCGACGTTGCGGGCCAACGCCTTACCTTGTCGGGTCGCGTGCTGGGCGGTGGGCGGGGCGATCTTGCCTGGCTTGGTTAGGTCTGGAACGGCGGCGGCGTCGCCCGCGGCAAAGACATCGGGGTGACCGGGTACCTGCAAATCGGCCTGCACCTTCAGCCGGCCCCGCTCGGTTTCCAAGCCCAGCGTGG
Organism: Mycobacterium paraseoulense; assembly: GCF_010731655.1. Classification (NCBI taxonomy): domain Bacteria; kingdom Bacillati; phylum Actinomycetota; class Actinomycetes; order Mycobacteriales; family Mycobacteriaceae; genus Mycobacterium; species Mycobacterium paraseoulense. The sequence goes on from NZ_AP022619.1 coordinate 2,730,923, forward strand.
CGATCAGTGGTGACGGGGTCACGCCAGCCACCCACGCCACCGTGTAGGCGTCGACGCGCGAATCATCGGTCAGCACAACATGATCAGCGTGAACATGCTTCACGGTCGTGCCCAACCGCACGTCGATTCCGCGGGTGCGCAGCACACGCATGGCCGCGTCACCGAGCCTCTGCCCCAGCTCGGGCATGACGTGGTCGGCCAAGTCCAGCAGCACAAACCGCACCGAGGTCCGATCGAAGCCGATCTGCTTGGCAGCTGCGTCGGCGAGCGCGCGCAGCTGCGCCGTCAATTCGGAACCCGAATACGACGCACCGACAACGACAATCGTGCGCCGCGCGGCCGCGCGCGCCTCGTCTTCGTCGACGTGAGCCAGTTCCAACTGCTCGATGACATGATCGCGCAGATAGAGCGCTTCGGCCGTTGACTTCAGCCCGTGTGCGTGAGCGGCCAGACCGGGCGTATCGAACAGCCGCGTCACCGAGCCTGGTGTCAAGACCAGCCGATCCCACGCCAGTGTCCGTACCCGACCCTCCGGATCGGTGAACGAGAGCATATGCCGATCGAAGTCAACGCCGTCGACGCAGCCGCGCACCGCCCGCACGCCTTTGAGCGTTCCGGCCAGCGGAATACAGACAAACCGCGGGTCGACCAGCCCGCCGGCCACATCGGCCAGCAACGGCGAGTACTGCAGGTAATCGACCGGCGAAACAATGGTCACCCTCACATCCGAGGCGCGTGCCCTGTGTAACCGTCGGGCCAGACCGCGCGCGCATTCGAAAGCGGCAAACCCGCTGCCGACGATCACAACCGAGGTGGCCGGTTCCGCCTTCTCCGCCTGACGGTGAAGTGGGACCGCGTTCATATCTCTTCTCCTGTTTGGTATTCGGCTATCCACGTGGGGTCGGGAATCGATCGCACGGCGTCGTGGTGTTCCTTCGTGAACACGGCGTTGTCGACGGCTGTGGATATCTCCCGCAAGAGCATCGCCCGACGCTGATCCATCTGTCACCACCCGTGAGCACGATTCACCCGGGTGATAACGCTCGCGCCGCGACAGCTGCATCGGTTGGGCTGCCCGGGCGCAAGAGCAGTCGTCGGCCCAGTTAGGTTCGTGCATCAGTTCAGATCGTCGCGGGCTATGAGACGGCGAGCCGCCTCGGTGATCGAGCCGGACAGCGACGGATAGATCGCAAGCGTCTGCGCCAAATCGTCAACCGTGATCCGGTTTTGAACAGCCATCGCGATCGGCAATATCAATTCAGAAGCGATCGGCGCGACCACCACGCCACCGATTACCACGCCGCTGTCCTGCCGGCAAAATAGTTTGACGAAGCCCTGACGCAGCTCCGACATTTTCGCCCGCGCATTGGTTTTCAACGGCAGCATGATGCTGCGGACCTGAATCGAGCCGTCGTCGATCGCGGTCTGCGAGACGCCGACCATCGCGACCTCGGGGTGGGTGAACACCGTCGCCGCAACGGTGCCCAACCGGAGCGGACTAACGGCTTCACCAAGCGCGTGATACATCGCGATCCGGCCCTGCATCGCGGCAACCGAGGCTAACGGCAGGAGACCGGTGCAGTCCCCCGCAGCGTAAATGCCCGCGACCGATGTCCGCGACACCCGGTCGACGACAACGTAGTCGCCCGGCCCGGGTTCGATAGCCACCCGCTGTAGACCTAGCCGGCCGGTGTTGGGCACTGACCCAAGCGTCATCAATGCGTGGCTGCCCTCGACGGTGCGGCCGTCGGCCATTGTCACCAGCACCCCGTCGTCGGTGCGCCTGACGGATTGTGCCCGGGCCTGTTTGATCAGTTTGACGCCGCGTTGGGCGAACGATTCCTCGAGCACCCTCGCGGCGTCGGCGTCCTCGTGCGGCAACAACCGGTCGCGGCTGGCTACCAGCGTCACGGCCACACCCAGTTCGGTGTAGGCGTTGGCGAATTCGGTGCCGGTCACCCCGCAACCCACCACGATGAGGTGGTCGGGCAGCGAGTCCAGGTCGTAGAGCTGGCGCCAGGTCAGGATGCGCTCGCCGTCGGGGCGCGCCGACGGCAGGATCCTGGGGCTGGCGCCGGTGGCGATCAACACCACATCGGCATCGCGCATCGTGGTGCTGCCATCGCGCGCGGTCACCTCGACGCGGTGACGCGCCAGACCGGGAGACGCGTCGACCAGCTCGCCGCGTCCCGCGATCAACTCGACACCCAGGCTCAGCAGCTGGGCGGTGATATCCACCGATTGCTCGGTAGCGAGCATCTTGATCCGCTGGTGGATTTCTGCCAAACAGATCTCGGCGTCGTCGATGTGGATGTCGAAACCCAGGCGGGTTGCCCGCCGCAGCTCAGTGCGCAGCCCTGTGGAGGCGATAAAGGTCTTCGATGGCACGCAGTCGCACAGCACCGCGGCGCCGCCGACCCCGTCGGAATCGACGACGGTCACGCGGGCGACGGCGGGACCTCGTGCAGCCGCGACCAATGCCGCCTCGTACCCGGCCGGGCCACCACCGAGGATCACAATGCGGGTCACCACAGGTCAATTCACCAAGTGGACGGACGGCAGGTCATCAAAGACGCCATAGGGCGCCATCGCCGGTGTCTTCGTCGACGACGATATGCATGGCGGCTTCCTCAGCCGAGGCAGCGCCGCCGTCGATACCGACGTCGTGGGCACGGTAATCCGTACTCGGGTCCGTCGCGTCCAAGGTGAAGGCGACGAGCCGACCCGCGCGCATGTCGCCGACTTGATCGTCGATTGGCTCGCCGTCGCTGTCGGCGGTGTCACCGATTCCGTCGCCGTCCCATAGATCGGTCACGTCGGGCACCTCACGGGCCAGCCGGCGCGCCAGACTTTCATGGGTACGCGCTTCCCTCGCGGTGATACCCCACGCCCGCAGTTCACGCGGGCTTTCCGGCGGCGAGTAGCCTTCGTCGAGGTCGATGCCGGTCTGTTCCGAGTCCAGGCTTTCTTCTGGTTCAAGCAGATGCGCCTGCACGTCATCGAATTCAGAAATTCCCATCAGCGCGGTCTCCATTCTGTATTGCCAAGTGTCCCAATCGATTGACCTCATGCAGCCGTGGGCAGTCCACCCCGGCAGCTTGGGTTGTCTCAACCGAGAGCCTCAACAAGGTCGCGGCAGGCTCGTTCACAGCGACGGCAAACCTCGGCACACACGCGGCAATGCTCGTGTTTCGGCGCGTGCTTGTCGCACTCGTCTGCGCTTGTCTTACAGGCGGTGGCACACGTTTGGAGCACCGTCCTGGTCAAGTTGGCGTCGTAGTCCGTGTGCCGGGACAAGACGCGGCCGGTTGTCGCGCAGACATCCGCGCAGTCAAGGCAAGTGCGGATACATTTGGTCAAGTGATAGACGTCGTCTTCACTGAGGCAGGCGTCTGCACACGCTGTGCAGGCCTGGTCGCATTCGAAACAGGCGTCGATACATTCGACCAGCTTGGCTCTATCGATCCGGCCCAGATCCCGTGGGTAGGTCTCCAGCATTCTCCTGGCGGCGCTCACCATTTCCTCCTTGCTCAGGGCGACTTTGTCTCTTCTGAACTAACCTTGTCCGCGCATGGTGCCGCTAGGGTGCGTGAGTCTCCTGCTGTGCTTCTTACACAACAGAAACACGGCTGCGCGGGTGTCGACGTTGAGAGCATGGCGCCCAGGGGGGTGACCCGTCGTCGCCCATCTCCGTTATTCACCCGGGTGATAGTCGGACAGGTGGATGCGGTCGATCACGCGAATCGAGGGCGAGGCGAGCCGCCGACGCACCGCGACAACGCCCAGCCCGAGCAGTGACGGCCAACTTGATGTAGTAGACGGCGCGGCCACTCATCCGGATGAATTGCCTCGGCGGGTGATGACCACTCACCCCGCGGCGGTGGATGCTGGCACCAGATTGGCATGCGGAGGTGCTGTGGAGGCAAAGACATACCGTACCCGCGGTAAGGAATGCATCAGGGCGGGATCGGCCCTGGAAGGAACGCGCTTGAGCGCGGGCCCAACCAAGACGACGTTGATCGCTGAAATCCGTGCCACGCGCTACATCACCGGTTCCTCGAGACGCTGGGGCGCCGGGCAGGGCTGTACTCCACTCTCGCACGAGCCCTGCCCGATTCCCGCAATCGGCAGCCGGGCACTGCGCGCGCCGAGACGTTCCGCGATGGCAGGAGCATAACGTGGGTCGGGTACGCGCGGAATGTACAAAAGCGCCGGACAGCGCGTTGGCCGCTCAATTTGAAAGCGCCGTCATCCCGCTCCTTGAGCCTCTCTACCGACAGGCTCTTCGGATGACCTCCAATCGACCGGATGCCGAGGATCTGGTGCAAGAAACTATGCTCAACGCTTACGCCGGTCTTCGGGCATTCGAGCCAGGAACAAACCTCAAAGCATGGCTGCGGCGAATCATGACAAACACCTATATCAACAGCTATAGGACAAAAAAGCGCAGTCCCGCAATACATCCGACTGGTGAGATCACCGATCGACAGCTGGTCGCCGGCGCCCCGCGCACGCCCGGGGGTCTGCGGTCGGCGGAAGACCAGGCACTCGAAATGCTGCCAGACCCCTACCTCAAAGCGGCAATGATGATCTTGCCCGAGCAGTTTCGCATCACCGTGTATTTTGCCGACATCGCCGGATACTCCTACAAGGAGATCGCCGCCATGACCGACACCCGGCAAGGAACCGTAAGTTCGAGGCTCAACCGCGGACGAAAACAATTGCGGGATCTATTGTTCGACTCTCCGGTTGGCGGGGCGGGCGGGACGATCGGCAAAGCCGCGAGCGGAGCAATCCAGCGGCGCACGAGTGTCGACGGCGCCGAGCTCAGTGGCGGTCGTCCGGCAACCGATGGTCACTGACAACCGTGCGCGCAGACGCGCATCGTCCGATCAGGCACCGGTATCGCGGTCATGCGACTCGGTGGGGAGATCAGGAGGCGTGATGAATGAAGCGAGAGTTCAGCGCACGTGCGGGGTGTCCGCGTCGTCGCCCAAGAGGGTCGCCCTGACTGTACCGTCACGAGAACAACTTGCTTTCTACGCCGGCGTCGGTGCACTGGCCGTTTTTGGGATGATGGAATGGCCAGTCGTTGCCGCGTTGGTTGTCGGCCACGCGCTCGTCAACTCGCAGCACAACAAGGTTCTTCAATCACTCGGCGAGGCATTGGAAGAGGCTTAGCTGCAATATGAACGAGGCGGTTCGGTGATGGGCCTCCGCTCGCTGCCGACTTCGCAGCTCAGTCTCGGGCGCACCGATAACTATGGACGGCAACCGAAGTAGTCAGTATGGCTGCAACGCGCCCACACGTGCACTCGACCAGCACCGCCGCCGTCCGGCACCACGGCCATCTCGGTCGCCATGACGAAATCCTCACGGCCGCTGGATGACTAAGACGGCGACCGTGCCCGCAATCAACCCGAATAATAGGTGAAGCCCAAGCGCGATCGGGACGGGGTTCAGCTTCGCGACCTCACGGGCGCCCGGATGAATCGCGCCGATGCCAACATAGTTTATGAGCCAAAGCGCCACGCCAACCACCAGACCTGATGCGAGGTACGCGTGCGTGAAATCCTGCGCGATAAGGACGATGACGACGCCAAATACGGCAGAGAGCAAGATGTGGAGTGCTACGCCAACCAGGGTGGCCAATCCAAACAACCTATCCGCTGCGCCTCTGGGGCCCAGAATGATTCCGCTGATCCTGTTGGGAAGCGTCCACACACCCCGCCCACTCACCGCGCCGTAGGCCATGCCCAGGGCGGCTATGGCAAGTCCGCCGACAATCCCACCGATAGCGCCAGCGACGTAGCCGCTCACCATTCCTCCTTGTTGGATCGAGTCTGGGCCTCACCGCGCATCCGCTCAATCATGTGCGGATAGTGCAGCCGCGAAGCCGGGCCGCTCAGAGGAGGCGCCGAGGTGGACATAAAATTCGGTCTCCTGGATGAGTTGAAGTTGCGGCGTCACGAAGTGTTCAGCGTTGAAGTGCGCGCGACCACGACGCCGCGAACTTGGACACCCCTTCGCGCTCGAGCACAGCGAAGACATCGGGCAGATCGACACCGACGGCAGTCAGCCGATCGAACACCTCCTGCGCCTGCTCCGCCTTACCGGTCACGGTGTCACCGGCGACGACGCCGTGATCGGCCACCGCCTCGAGTGTCGGCTGAGGAATGGTGCTGACCGTGTTCGGTGCCACCAGTTCGGTGATGTACATCGTATCGGGATACGCGGTGGTTTTAACTCCGGTGGAGGCCCATAGCGGGCGTTGCGCGCGAGCACCCGCGGCGCGCAGCGCGGTGTAGCGTTCCCCGGCTTCGAAGACCTGCTGGTAGTACGCGTAGGCCAATCGCGCGTTGGCGACGCCAGCCTTTCCACGTAGTCTGAGCGCCTCATCGGTGCCGATCGCCTCGAGTTGCTTGTCGACATCGGTGTCCACCCGCGACACGAATAGTGATGCCACCGAGTGGATTTGGGATATGTCGGCGCCCGTCTGCTGGGCGGCCTCGATACCGGCCAGATAGGCGTCCATCACCGCCCGGTGCCGTTGGACGGAAAAGATCAGCGTGACGTTGACTGAGACACCTCTGGCTAGCACCGCGGTGATGGCGGGCAGCCCCGCGGTCGTCGCCGGTATTTTGATGAACACGTTGGGCCGGTCGACGACCTTGGCCAACTCGACGGCCTGCGCGACCGTCGCATCCGTGTCGTGCGCCAGCGTCGGATCGACTTCAATGGACACTCGTCCGTCGACGCCGTCGGAGGCCTCCCATTGCGGAAGCAGCACATCGCAGGCGGCCCGGACGTCGTCGGTGATCGCGGTGCGGACTGCGGTGTCGATATCGGTACCACGGCCCGTCAGCTCGGCGATCTGGCCGTCGTAGGCGCGGCCGTTTGTAAGTGCGCGCTCGAAGGTGGATGGGTTAGTGGTCACGCCGACAACGCTTCTCGTATCGATCAGCTGCTGCAGCTTGCCGGAGTGCAGCAGGTCGCGCGACAAGTCATCCAGCCAGACCGACACCCCCGCCGCGGACAGTGCAGCCAGATTCGGGTTCTGAGTCATGCCGGCACCACCGCGTGCCGATTGCCGGGCCGCGACATAACCCACCCTGCGGCACACGCGTCACAGTAGCGCCGCCACGGCACGTACGGGGTCAACGGCACCTGCCAATCAGGCGTTTCCGGGCCCATGCCGTTACTGAGCCGGCTCGGCATGTTCTGCCGTCGCCGCCTCCGCGCCGGCGCCGTCACCGCCGCTGGGTAACGTCCACTCGGGACGGATGTAGTGGCAGGTGTATCCGGATGGGTAGCGCTGCAGGTAGTCCTGGTGCTCGGGTTCGGCTTCCCAGAACTCACCAGCCGGGTTGACCTCGGTGACGATTGCGCCTGGCCATCTCCCTGAAGCCTCCATGTCGGCGATGGTGTGCAAGGCGATCTGCTTTTGCTCGTCGTCCAGATAGAAGATTGCTGACCGATAACTGGTTCCCACATCGTTGCCCTGACGGTTCTTGGTGGTCGGGTCGTGAATCTGGAAGAAGAATCCCAGCAGCGCCCGGTAATCGGTCTGGTCCGGGTCGTAGGTCACCTCGAGCGCCTCGGCGTGGCCGGGGTGATTCCGGTAGGTCGGGTGCGTGTTGCTGCCGCCGGTGTAACCGACCCGGGTTGAAACGACACCCGGCCGGGTGCGGAACAAGTCCTCCATGCCCCAAAAGCACCCACCGGCGAGCACGGCTTTCTTGTTGTGGCCGGTCATGATTCCTCCCCCGCGACGCTTTGGTGTTGTTCCGACACACCTTCCGTGAACAGGTGCAGATATTGCCCGTAGCCCTGCGCTTCCAAATCATCGCGGTGGACGAATCGCAGCGATGCCGAGTTGATGCAGTAGCGCAAACCGCCCGCTTCTGCTGGACCGTCGGTGAATACGTGGCCAAGATGGCTGTCAGCGTGGGCCGACCGCACCTCAACCCTTTCCATGTAGTGGCTGCGGTCGCGCCTCTCAACGACGTTGTCCGCATTGATGGGTCGGGTGAAGCTGGGCCAACCAGTTCCGCTATCGAATTTGTTCGCGGAAGCGAAAAGCGGCTCGCCAGAGACCACATCAACGTAAATGCCGGGTTCATGGTTGTTGCAGTACTCGCCGGTGAACGGAACCTCCGTGCCGTTCTCCTGGGTGACGCGGTATTGCTCGGGGCTCAGCGCGTTGACCGCGGCAGGGTCCTTGCTGTATTCGTGTGACACCTGGTCTCCTTTGCTTATCTTGCCGGGCCCGGCATTTCGGCAGGGCCCCATCGTTATTGGGCTAATTGCGGCCGGCCATGATGCCGCCGTCAACGTTGAGGATTGCGCCGGTGACCCAGCTGGCCTCATCGGACAGCAGATATGTCACGGCGTTGGCCACGTCGGCCGGGGTGCCGACTCGTCCCAACGGATGAAGCGGCGCGAACGTGGCAAGCGTGGCGTCGATCTCCTCCTTCGGAATGAAGCCCTCGTACAGCGGCGTCTTGACGACGGCAGGCGCCACCGCGTTGACGCGGATCTTGTGCCCGGCAAGCTCGATGGCCAGGTTATGGGTCATCGCATGCAGCCCGGCTTTTTGCATCGAATACACAGACGATGGGGTCAGACCGATCGCCTGATGCGCCCACATGCTGCCGATGTTGACGATGGAGCCGCCCTCTCCGCGGGCGATCATGCCCTCAACCACGGTCTGCGTCAGGAAGAACAACGCATAGTTGAGTTCCATGTACGAGTCATAGGTCAGCGCATCGTATTCCAGAAATGGCTTGGGGACGAAGAATCCGGCCGCGTTGACGAGCAACGTCGCGTCGCCGTGATCCTCGGAAAGCGCGCGCTGCACATCGGCGACCGCCGCACGATCGGTCAACTCCGCAGTGATCCCCCAGGCTTGGCCACCTTCGCCGGTCAGTTCGGTCACGGTCTGATCGACACGACCCTTCGACCGGCCGATGATCACCGCGCTGCCGCCGTGACGCACGATGTCGATGGCCGCCTGCCGGCCCATACCGGCGCTGCCTCCGACGACGATGACCTTCTTGGAATCGAAGTGCATGGTGAGACCTTTCTGCTACTCATTTCTCGGCGAATCCTGCTCGACCCTTTGCCCAGCAAGAAAAGTTGTAGCCCAGGCGATTACATCCAGTGCCATGCGTATCAACCTCGAACTGGTATCAATCTCCTGCCCGGCGGGGTGAGCTGTCATCACCCCAGCGTTGTTTCACCCGGGTGAGTTCTGGCCATGCCGCCGAGGCCGACTGCTAAAACCCAATGCCTTAAGCGAATGTGCACGCCTCGCTAAAAGTGGGTTATAATACCCAGAGCAAAAGAAGAGAAATAGCGGTCGCGACTATCGTTCACCTGACCGGCGGCCATCTGTAGGGCAACAGGTGCCGCACATCATCTCCGTCAGCCATTGAGTTGTCATGCAGGTGACCGAGCCATCAGATGTACCCTTGCGGCTCAGCGAGGACGCTCGTCCGCTGGCTAAGGCCAACCGGTGATGCGATTTGTTCACACGAAATCACGGTGTCTGCAACGCAATTACTCAGTGTCGTGATTGCACGCAGACTTGAGGCGACGCTGAAGGAGTGTCAACTATGCACGGCTCAGATGAAGTGGTGCTGATCACCGAGGCCACGGCTTTGCCAGGCAGAGGAGACGAGTTGCGGCGTGCGTTTGCCGAGTTGATCCCGCAGTCGCTGGCCGAGGGAGGCGTTAGCACTTTCAGGCTGCACGAAGACCGCGATCGGCCAGGGCATTTCACACTTTACCAGCTGTTCCGCAACCAGCACGCTGTAGACCTTCACGTCCAAACCAATCATTTCGCGCTCAGCGTGGAAGCCTTGGCCCAGTTCGCCGAGGGCGGCAAGTCCCAGGTGACCTTCTACCATGTACTGAGTCGGTAATCCCGTCTAACTCCGGCAGGAGGTTCTCCTCATCTCCGAGACAACCCGACAGCCGCCGCTGCTGGGGGACGTACCTCGCGAAATGCGATGTGACCCGTACGATTATCAGCTAGCTAGTTGACCCACCACTTCGACCTCTTGGTGATAGCCGGACATGATTGATGACACCGCGGTCGTCCTGACCCCACGAGGTCGGGCGACCTATGCGCGCATCGTCGGAGTGGCCGCTGAACTGGTGTACAAGCGGGGGCTGCACAACACCGGAGCCAACGACGTGCGCAAGGCTGCCTCCGTCAGCGGGTCGCAGATGACCCACTACTTCAAGGACAAACGTGCCATAGTGCGCGGCGTCATCGCCTGGCGCCGTAATGAAGTGATCGCATTCCACACTTCAGGAGAGCTGGCCGGGCTGGACAGTTTCGAGACGTTGCAAAAGTGGGCCGACCTCAACGTCCAAAAACAAATCGACATGAACTTGGGCGGATGCACCTTCGGTTCGTTGGTGGGCGAGTTGATCCCGCCCGGAGGTGAAATCCGCAGCGACGTCAGCGCGGTCTACGACGAGTGGATCGCCCTGTTTCGCACCGGATTGACCTCTATGCGCAAACGAGGAGACCTGCGCGCCGACGCTGATCCTCTGCACCTCGCGCGGGTGCTGGTCGCCGCCCACCAAGGCGGATCGCTGCTCACCCAGACGACTCGGTCCATCAACCCGCTGCGCGACGCACTCAGTGCCGCCGTCGACTACGTTCATTCGTTCGCGACCCAGCCGGTGACCGCCTCGAGGCGCCACACGAAGGCATCGGGACGAGCTAGGTAGCTGGCCAGCCCAATCATGGCGTCCGAGACTCCACGACCGCTAGGTATAAGCCGAGGCCGCAGCCCCCTGCGCCGCTTCCCCTGGTATTGGTGACCGTCGGTCACGCGGGCGGGTGGCGAACTGGCGCAGGTAACTTAACGCGAAGGTCAAGGCGTCACGATCCGGCCAGGCCTTGCCGTACGCGCCGCTCATCAGGCTTCCGCCTTCATGTGCGGTCACCAGTACGTTAGCCAGAACCGCGGGATCAGCGGACTCAATAACCAACCCGCGATTCTTCATTCGTGACAAGCCCCGGCGCAACAGCGCCGTCCACTGCCGGTAACCATCTGCGAGCAGTTCGCGCGTCTGCTCGTCGTGCTTGCCTAGTTGGCCGGCCAGCATGCCATAGGTCGGCAACGCCTGGTGTCGAATTCGCCGCGGGCTCAACGCCAACGTGAGCTCGACCCACTTCTCGAAATCATCGAAGGTATCCAGATTGTTCAGCGCCTCTTGCCGATGAAAGTCCAGGAGTACCTCGGTTTGCCGAGCGACCACGGCTCGTATCAACGCGTCCTTATCAGCGAAGTAGTGCGACAGCTGTGAGCCACTGACCGAGGCGGCTTGCCGTACCCGCTCTTGACTTACCGCGGGAACCCCCTCAGTGACAAACAACTCCGCGGCACAGCTGATGATGCGGTCGCGCGTTGCTCGTCCGCGACTGGTCACTGGCAGCTGGTCGGCATCCCGGGGGGCCATGCGATCAGGCTACCGGGTCGTTCCCGATGTGGGCTGCGAAACCCACTAGACGTCCGCCCCGCCTGTGAGAGGCCGCACCGTAGTGGTGTTGGGGATTACTCCGATCCCGGCGCCGGTGCGCAGGCCGGCTCTGGTAGATCCAAATCTCCTTTGCTCAGACGGTAGACCTCGAGGGTGAGGTTGTAGTACTTGTCGGTCTCACCGACCCATTCCATGCCCACTCGCCGCGCAGTAGCCACCCCGCGATGATTGCCCGGCCGCACCACCGCGAAGACCTCACTGACACCAACATTTGTGAATGCCTGATGGGCCACCGCATGACCAGCTTCCGCGCCATACCCGTGACCCCACCGCATCGGTGTGACCTGCCATCCGATTTCGAGATCGGTGCGACCGGGTGGCAGTGGAAGCAGGGCCGCTCCGCCGATCAGATCGCCAGAGTCTCTGTCGGTAATCGCCCACCGGCCCAGGGGCAGGCCCGCCGCGTCGCTTTCGGTGATCCATAAGCCCAAGAGCTGCCGCATCTGCGCTTCGTCGGCGACCAATGGCAGCGCCGGACACAGCCAACGCGAAACCTCCGGCGCGCCGTACACCCCATAGGCGGCGATATCGTCATCGAGCTGCCACGGGCGCAATATGAGCCGGGCAGTCATGATGCGTCGCGTATCGGGGTCCCATTCGACATGGCGATGCTCGGTCATTTCGACTCCTGGGCTCGTTGCACCCACACTGGGGAACATGACCCAATTCTAGCAATTGCGAAGACGTGCCGGCGGTGGCCGCCAGGCAGCTTGTGGGGCATGCACCCCAGTGCGTGACCTCATGAAGTACCCAAGGGCATAGCCGGCGATCTCGAGCACCACATCAGCCGCCTCGCATGCGCCACGAACGACTGGCCGTCCCGCTCAGGCGTTGAGCGGGCGCTCCCCGATGATCCGTTCGGCCCGCAGGCTTGCGACCTCGCCGGCGGAGAAGCCCAGACCGGCCAGGACTTCGTCGTTGTGCTGGCCCAGCGTCGGCGGGGCGGCGCGGTGATGGCGGGCCGGCCCGGGCGTGATGCGAAACGGCCAGCCGGGATAGCGGGACGGGCCGGTGATCGGGTGCACGAACTCCTCGTAGTAACCGCGCGCGTCGAGCTGGCCCCCGATCAGGTCGTGATCGTACATCCGGTCGCCGGTAATCACCCGCTCGGCCGGGATGCCCTGTATCTGAACGGTTTTCACGACCGACTCGGCGGTCTGAGTGCGGGTCCACGCGGTGACCAGCTCGTCGAACACGTCATGGTCAAGCTGCCCGTCGTCGGGCAGCGACAACGCGACCCATCCGTCGTCGGCGGTCGGGTAGACACCTTGTAGGTAGCCGCGCTGCCGGTTGCCCCGGCGCGGGGGCACGACGCCGGTCATCGAATACTCGATCACCGGCTCGGCGGCCACGCAGGCGGCGACCTCGATCTGCGCGATCTCGATCAGCTGGCCCTCCCCCGTTCGGTGTCGGTGCTCGAGGGCGGCCAGCAGCGCCACCGCCGCGTGCACGCCGACGATCGGATCGGCGGGGCCCTGCGGGTTGCATGGCGGACCGTCGGGGTAGCCGGTTGCCGCCGACATTCCCGAGGTCTGCTCGAAATTCAGCGCCCACCCGACGTAGTCGCGCCACGGCCCCTGCAGGCCGTATCCGGGCATCCGCACGGCGATCACGTCGGGGTTGAGCGATGCCAACGCGTCGTAGTCCAGGCCGAACTGCTCGACCACCCGGGGCGAGAAGTTTTCCACGACCACGTCGGCGTCGGCGGCCAGCCGCCGGGCGATGTCGAGGCCCCGCGGCGACGTCAAATCGAGGGTGAGGTCGCGCTTGTTGAGGTTGGTTCCCTGCCAGATCGGGCTGCGTTCGTACCAGTCGTCGCCCTCGTAGGCGAAGGCGCCCGAGTAGCGATGCCCGTCCGGCCGCTGGATCGATTCGATCTTCACGATGTCGGCGCCGAACGCGCCGAGGTAGCAGGTCAGGTAGGCGCCGGCCCAGAATGTGGTCAGGTCGAGGACCTTCAGGCCGGAGAACGGCAGCGGTCCCTCGGCCGTGTTAAGCGAGCGCGCCACGGTATTCCACGGATCGGGGCGCGTGCCGACCCCATGGTGGGGCGCCGGGCCTGGTTGTGCCACAGGCGTTTTCGAGAATCGGAACGCCGGCCCGGGCCGCCGGAACGACCAACCGGGCCCGCCGGATGGTACGAAGAACCCGCGCTCGGCGTACTGTGGGCAGCCGAGCACGGTGGCCCCGTCGTTGACCGGGGCGGCCGGAATGCGCAGCGCCTGAGCCAGTTCCACGATCTCGGCGACCGTCTGCCGGGCAAGCAATGGCTCTGCCTTGCCGAAGAACTCGTCGCGCTCCGGGCCGCCCATCATGATCGCGATCTGATGCTCGCCGTACTCGGGGAGCCCCAGCATCGCGCAGACGTCGAGCCAGTGCTGGCCGGTCAGGCAGTTGATGCCCACCCAGCCGTCGGCGGCCCGGACGACGCCGAGCATGGGGGCCGAGCGCAGGTTCGCGGGCAGGCCAAGACTTCGCATGCGCTGGGCCATCAGCATCGGATACGGCAGCGTCGACAGCAGCGCCTCCACCTGGGCGACGTCGACCTCTCGGACCCGGTCGGCCGGTGGCATCCGCAGCGCGGTCAGCACGCCAAGCGCGCCGTAAGCACCGGCGACGTATTCGGAGATGCGGGCGCCGACCTGTACCGGCGGGCGGTCCGGATCCCGAGCGCTGATCCAGCCCGACGCCGCCTGCGCGGTCAGGGGCGTGGCGGGGCGCCGGCGCCAGGGCCCGGACTGGCCGAACGCAGAGATGCGCAGCAGCACCAGGTCTGGGTTCAGCCGCCCCAAGTCGCCCGGGCCCAGCGTCCAGCGGTCCAGCGTTCCGGGCGCGAAGTCCTCGATGAGCACGTGCGCCGCCGCGATGAGCTCGTGGGCGGCCGCCACGTCGTCCGACTGCGCCAGGTTGAGTGCCGCGCCGCGCTTCCCGGCATTGAGGTAGTGGAACAGGCCGGAGCGCTCGGGGTCGGGAACTCCGCCGGGAAACGGGCCCCACCGGCGCAGGGGATCTCCGGCGGGCGGCTCGATCTTGGTGACCTCGGCGCCGAGGTCGACGAAAAGCTTTGCCGCGTAAGAACCTGAGATCTCTTTGGCGAGTTCGACGACGTGGAGCCCGGTGAGGGGTCCCGTCATGCCGGGATCCCGATGGCCTTCACCTCCATGTACTGGTGCAGTCCACTGATCCCGCCGCTCTCCCGGCCGAAGCCGCTCAGCTTGAAGCCGCCGAACGGCGCGTCGCCCGGTCCGACGCCGTTGACGGCGACCTGACCCGTGCGCATCCGCCGGGCGATCGCCACGGCCCGGTCCACGTCATTGCCCCACACGGCGCCGGAGAGCCCGTAGCACGAGTTGTTCGCGATCGTCACGGCGTCCTCGTCGTCGCGATAGCGCAGCACCGAAAGCACCGGCCCGAACACTTCCTCCTGTGCGATCGTCGAATCCGGTTGCACGCCGGTAAGAATCGTCGGCTCGAAGTAGTAGCCGACGTCCAAGCCGGCCGGGCGGCCGCCGCCGGTTGCCAGCGTCGCGCCGTCGCGGACCGCGCCGTCGACGTGCGCCTGCACGCGGTCGCGTTGCGCCGCGCTGATGAGCGGGCCCATGTGCACCGTCGGGTCCGTGGGGTCGCCGACCTTGACGTCGCGGGCCAGCGCGACGAGCCGGTCGACGACGTCGTCGTGCAACGAATCGGGGAGCAGCAGCCGGCTGTGCAGGATGCAGGCCTGCCCGGCGTGCAACGAGCAGCAATCGAACAGCATCTGCTGCAGCATTTCGTCGGTCACCTGCGTGTCGTCGAGGATGATGCTTGCCGACTTCCCGCCGCACTCCAGCAACAGCCGCGTCATGGCGTCGCCCGCGGCCCGCATGACCTCACACCCGACGGCGGAGCTGCCGGTGAAGCTGATCATGTCGACGCGCGGATCCGTCGTGAGCAGTTTGGCGGCCTCGAGGCCCGAAGGCGTGACGACGTTGACCACGCCCGGCGGGATGTCGGTCTCCTCGTCGATGATGCGCGCGAGGGCGAGCCCGGCCAGCGGCGTCAGCGGTGAGGGCTTGAGCACGACGGTGTTGCCCGCGGCCAGCGCGTTGTTCACCTTCATGACGTTGAGGCAGTGCGGGAAGTTCCACGGCGTCAGGACCGATACCACACCGAGCGGCTCGCGGCGCAGCAACGTCGTTCCGGCACCGATCCCGGTGACCGGCTCGTCGATCAGCTTGGTGGCGAGCTGGGCGGCATGCATCGACATGTAGCCGGCGCCGTCGATCTGCATCATGCGCTCGTTGGCGACGCAACCCCATTCGACCTGTGACAGCGCGAAGATCTCGTCGGCGTGCTTGAGCAGGGCCTCACCGAGCTGGTTGAGGCAGCCGGCCCGCTCGTCGGGACCCATGCGGCCCCATGGCCCGGCGTCGAAAGCCCGGCGCGCGGCGTCGATCGCCGCGCCGACCTGGGCGACACTCGCGTCGGGCGCGGTGCCGATGGATTGCTCGGTGGCGGGGTTGGTGTCGTCGTAGCGACCGTCCTCCGGCTCTACCCATCTGCCATCGATGTAGAGCTGATAGGTGTCGACAAGAGATCGCGGACTTTGCAGCTCGGTCATGCGCTTCCTCACCCGAACGTCGGTCATCTAACCACTTGGTGTACACCCATGCTTCCGTTGCGTCAATCATCAGCCCGGCGAATTGCCCGCTGTTGCCGCGTTTCCAGCGGTATTGACAGAGATAGCGACGCGGAGTAGACACAAGGCCGCAAGACACATTGCGTCGATGTGTCGGATCGCCAGTTCCGGGAGGCCGCCGTGCGGACCAGTTTGCCCGCTTCTCTGTTGCACTCCCCCGACTTCTATGCGGGCGATCCGTACCCGGCGTACCGGGAGCTGCGCGCGACGGCGCCGGTGTGCTGGAACGAGGTCACCAACTTTTGGGCGCTGTTGAAGTACGAGGACATCCGTTTCGTCTCGACCAACCCGGCCACGTTCACCTCGACCCGGGGCATCACCATTCCCGACCCGCACATGGGGAACGCGGTGCAGGAGGGCAATCTCATCTTCACCGACCCGCCGCGACACCGGCAGCTGCGCAAGCTGATCAACTCCGGCTTCACCCGGCGGAGGGTGGCGGTCCTCGAGCCGAAGATCCGCGAGATCGTGCGGGGCATCCTCGACGGCGTCCAACCCGATTCCGTGCACGAGTTCGCCGATGAGATCGCCGCTCCCCTGCCGACCCGGATGATCGCCGAGCTCATCGGCGCCCCGCCGGACGACTGGGAGCAGTTTCGCGCGTGGTCGGACGCGGCCACCGGAACAGCCGATCCCGAAATCGAACTCGACCCGTTGGTCGCCATGGGGCAGCTCTACGAGTATTTCCAGAAGTTGATCGCCGCCAGGCGCGTGGACCCGCGCGACGACTTGTTGTCGGTACTGGCGGGCGCGGAGATCGACGGTGTCCGGCTGACCGACGAGGACCTGCTCAATTTCGCCTATCTGCTGCTGGTGGCCGGCAACGAAACCACCCGCAACCTGATCGCGCTGGGCACGCTGGCGCTGATCGCGCATCCCGCCCAATGCCGCCTGCTGGTCGACGACCCCGCGCTGATCCCGGGGGCCGTCGAGGAAATGCTGCGGTGGACCAGCCCCGTCGTCCACATGGCGCGCACCGCGACGACCGACGTGGAGATCCGCGGTCAGCGGATCGCCGAGGGCGACGTCGTGGTGATGCTCTACGGATCGGCCAACCGGGACGAGGAGATCTTCGGTGCCGACTCCGAGGAGTTCAAGGTGACCCGGCACCCCAACCCGCACATCGCATTCGGTTGCGGTGAACATTCCTGCGTCGGTGCACAATTGGCGCGGCTGGAGGCATGCGTGATGTTCGACGAGCTGCTGCGTCGCTTCCCCAAGCTCGAGCTGACGGGTACGGTGGACCGGATGCGCGCCACCATGGTGCCCGGGGTCAAGCGCATGCCGGTGCGGCTGGGGGCCTGATGGATCTGGAGTACTCGCCGGAGCAGGAGCGGCTGCGCGCCGAGATCCGCGCGACACTGGAACAGGTGATGACGCCGGAGCGTGTCGCCGCGATCGGTGAGAACATCGAGGGCGGGCCGGCCGTGCGGGAATGTGTGCGGGCTTTGGCCGCCGCAAACCTGCTCGGCGTCGGCTGGCCCAAAGAGTATGGGGGACGCGGGTTCTCGGCGATCGAGCAGTTCATCTTCTCCGAGGAGGCGCGGCGCGTCAACGCCCCGGTCCCGCTGGTGACGCTCAACACGGTCGGTCCGACGCTGATGCAGTGCGGCACCGAGGAACAAAAGCAGAAGTTCCTGCCGGCGATTTTGGACGGCAGCGTCGAGTTCGCGATCGGGTACTCCGAGCCCGGGGCGGGAAGCGATCTGGCGTCGGTGCGGACGACGGCGGTCCGGGACGGTGACGAGTACGTGATCAACGGGCAGAAGATGTTCACCAGCGGCGCGGCATACGCCGATTACGTCTGGCTGGCCGCCCGCACCGATCCGAATGCCAAGAAGCACAAGGGCATTTCGATCCTCATCGTGCCCACTTCGTCGCCCGGGTTCTCCTGGCAGCCGCTGCGCACGATGCCGGGCATCTCCACCTTCTACACGTTCTATGACAACGTGCGGGTCCCGGCCAGCGCGCTGGTGGGCGGTGAGAACCAGGGCTGGCAGCTGATCACCACCCAGCTGAACTTCGAGCGGGCCGCCCTCGGCAACCTCGGCGCGCTGGAACCGCTGTTCGAGCGCACGCTGCAGTGGGCCACCGCCGCCGAACTGGACGGCGGCCGCGTCATCGACCAGCCGTGGGTGCAGCTGGCGCTGGCCCGGGTCGAGGCTCAGGTCGCCGCCTACAAACTGGTCAACCTGCGGGTCAACGCCGCGATGACCAAGGGCGTGCTCAGCATGGGGGAAGCCTCGGCGGCCAAGGTCTTCGGCACCGAGCTGACCCAGCAGGTCGCCCGCCAACTGCTCGAGGTGCTCGACGGCAACGGCGTGCGCCGCGGTGCCGACGCGCCCCTGCGCGGCGCGCTGGAGACCGCGTACCGCCAGGCGGTCATCAACACGTTCGGCGGCGGCGCCAACGAGATTCAGCGTGACATCATCGCCATGGCCGGATTGGGCATGCCACGGGCTCCCCGCGACCTTCGCGCCACCGCAAAATAGGAGGACAGCCGTAAAGTGACCGACTCAGAAACCGTCAGCGCCAAGGTGCGCGCCCTCGTCGGTCACCCGACCGGCGGCACCGGAAAGCCCTCGCTGGCCCCGGATCCGGTCAACCAGCCGATGATCCGGCACTGGGCGTACGCGATGGCCGACATGAACCCCGTCTACCTCGACCCGGAGTTCGCGGAGAAGTCGCGGTTCGGCGGCATCGTGTCGCCGCCGGTGATGCTGCAGACCTGGACCATGCCGTCGCCGATCCTGGAAGGCATCGGCGAGCGCGGTGGCGCTCCCATCGAAATCAAAAGCAATCCAACGGCATTCCTCGACGAGGCCGGCTACACCAGCACAGTGGCGACCAACTCCGAGTTCGAGATCGAGCGCTACCCACGACTGGGCGACGTCATCAGCGCGACGACCGTGTATGAATCGGTCTCCGAGGAAAAGAAGACGGCGCTGGGCACCGGCTTCTTCCTGACCTGGCTGACGACCTACACCGACCAGAACGGGGAGGTCCTGGGAAGACAGCGATTCCGGGTGCTGCGATTCAGGCCGGAGCGCTGATGGCGACCCGGCTGGCGCCCGCCATCACCAAGGACACCGAGTTTTTCTGGAACGGGTTGCGGGACAACAAGCTCCTGATCCAGCGCTGCGGCCGATGCGGGCGGCTGCGCCACCCGCCCCGCCCGATGTGCCCCCACTGCCGCTCCCTGGACTGGGACACCGTCGAGTCATCGGGCCGCGGCACCGTCTACAGCTACGTGATGCCGCACGAGCCGAAGTTTCCGTTCTTCAAGTATCCCTACGTGGTCGTGCTGGTGGAACTGGACGAGGGCGTGCGGCTGGTGTCCAACCTGACCGGCATCGACCCGGCCGACGTGACCACCGGAATGCCGGTCGAGGTGTACTACCAGGGTTTCGATAACGACCTGGTGCTGCATCAGTTCCGGCCGGCGGGCTAGGAGGGGCTCATGGACTTCAGTTTCAGCGAAGAGCAGGAGACCATCTCCAAGCTCGCCCGCGAGGTCCTCGAGCGCCGCGCCACGCCGGAGCGCCTGACCGAGTTGGAGGCCGGCGACGTTCGCTTCGACGACGCGCTGTGGAAAGAGCTGGCGGCAGTCGACCTGCTGGGCACCGCGCTGCCGGAGTCGGTGGGCGGTAACGGCGGCGGCTTCGTCGAGCTCGGGGTGTTACTTGCCGAGGTGGGCTGGGCGGTCGCACCGGTGCCGGTGTACGCGACACTGGCCCTGGGAGCCGACCCGATCGCGCGGCACGGCAATGATGAACAGCGGCAGCGCTTTCTGCCGGGGCTAGTCGCCGGAAACCGCATATTGACCGCGGGCTTGGCCGAGCCGGGCCGCTCCGATGCGACGGCTCCCGCCACCACCGCACGGCGCGACGGCGGCTGCTGGCGGCTCGACGGCGCCAAGGAGCTGGTTCCGGCCGCCCAGCTCGCCGACACGGTGCTGATCCCGGCGTCGATGGACGACGGGCAGGCCGGCCTGTTCCTGGTGGCGGCCGACGCCCGCGGCATCGAGATCCGGCCCGCGCCGACTACCAACCACGAACCACACGCCGACGTATACCTCGACGGCGCAACGGTATCCGACGCCGACCTGATCGTCGGGGCAGAGCTGATCGACTCGCTGTATACCCGCGCGCTGGTCGCCCTGTGCGCGGTTCAGCTCGGCGTCGTGGAGCGCGCACTGCGGATCGCCGCCGAATACACCACGGGCCGCGAACAATTCGGCAGGCCCATCGGCAGCTTTCAGGCCGTGCAGCAGCGCATGGCCGACGCGTTCATCGACGTCGAGGCGATCCGGTGGACCACGTGGCACGCAGCGTGGCTGCTCGCGCACGGGCGCCCGGCCGAGCGCGCCGCCCGCATCGCGAAGTTCTGGGCCGCCGAGGCCGGCGCCCGGGTCGCCGCCACCGCCCAGCACGTCCACGGCGGGATCGGCATCGACATCACCTATCCGCTGCACCGCTACTTCTTGTGGGCCAAGCACAACGAGCTCACGCTCGGCCCGGCTGCGGCGCAGCTGGCCCAGCTCGGCGCAACGTATTCGGAAGGACAGGAATGACGACCATCGCGAGCCGCACCACCACCCTGCGCTGGGCCGACATCTCCGTCGGCGACGACGTGACCCCGCTCGAGATCCCGATCACCACAACGATGATCGTCGCCGGCGCGATCGCCACCCGCGATTTCATGCCCGTGCACCACGACCGGGACTACGCCAACAAGCAGGGCTCACCCAATCTGTTCATGAACATCCTCACCACCAACGGCTACTGCGTGCGATTCCTCACCGACTGGGCCGGGCCCGAGGCGATGGTCAAGAAGCTGTCGATCCGCCTCGGCGTGCCGTGCTTTCCGGACGATCCGCTGCGCTTCACCGGCAGCGTCACCGGGAAGAGCGAAGGCACCGCGGGTGAGAACTTCGTCGAGGTGACGTTCAAGGGCTCCAACAGCCTGGGCGATCACGTCTCGGGCACCGCGATCCTCAGCCTGCTCGACGGGGCGTCCGAAACGAGCCAAGCGTGAGCAGCTCGTTGCCCGGCGCCGCGGCCATCGCCGGGATCGGCCAGACCGAGTTCTCCAAGGAATCCGGCCGCAGCGAATTGCAATTGGCATGCGAGGCGGTGAGCGCCGCGCTGGACGACGCCGGCCTGGCACCCGGCGACGTCGACGGCATGGTCACCTTCACCATGGATGCCAGCGACGAGATCGACATCGCGCGCAATGTGGGCATCGGCGATCTGAGCTTCTTCTCCCGCGTGCACCACGGCGGGGGCGCGGCCGCCGGAACCGTCGTGCACGCCGCGATGGCCGTCGCGACGGGTGTCGCCGACGTGGTGGTGTGCTGGCGGGCCTTCAACGAACGCTCCGGTTTTCGGTTCGGCGGCAGCGGGCGCAGCATGGCGGAAACACCGTTGTTCTTGGCGCATTACTCACCGTTCGGCTTGCTCACCCCCGCGGCGTGGGTCGCGATGCACGCGCAGCGCTACATGTCGACGTACGGGGTCACCAACGAGGACTTCGGCCGCATCGCCGTCGTGGACCGCGCGCACGCGGCGCGTAATCCCGACGCGTGGTTCTACCAACGCCCGATCACGCTGGAGGACCACCAAAACTCGCGCTGGATCGTCGAACCGGTGCTGCGCCTGCTGGATTGCTGTCAGGAAAGCGACGGCGGGGTCGCGCTCGTGGTCACCAGCGCGGAGCGCGCGCGCGACCTGCGCCAGCCGCCGGCGATCATCACCGCGGCCGCCCAGGGCGCGGCCGCCAACGGCGAGATGATGACCAGCTACTACCGCGACGACATCACCGGCCTGCCGGAGATGGGCGTGGTCGCCAGCAGGCTGTGGCGCGACTCCGGTCTCAAGCCGCAAGACATCCAAACCGCCTTCATCTACGACCATTTCACGCCGTTCGTGTTCACCCAGCTCGAAGAGCTCGGGTTCTGCGGGCGCGGCGAGGCCAAGGACTTCGCCACCATCGAGCGGCTGTCGCTGGGTGGGGAGCTGCCGATCAACACCAACGGCGGCCTGCTCGGCGAGGCCTACATCCACGGCATGAACGGCATCACCGAGGGGGTGCGCCAGGTGCGCGGCACGTCCTACAACCAGGTCGACAACGTCGAACACGTGTTGGTCACCTCGGGCACCGGGGTACCCACCAGCGGGCTCATCCTGGCGCCCGCCGACTGAAGGGGGCATCACCATGCCGAAGCTCGCCCTGCTGACCGCCCGCGGCGGCACGCTGCCCGAGGTCGGCAACGTGAGAGTGGGGCGGACGTTCGAACTGGATCCGAGCGCGCTGGTCTACGGCAACAAATCCGTGCGCGGCGTCATGCTCTACGATCCGGTGACGCTGGCGATCGGCCTGACGTTCCTGCAGCGCACCAGCTTTCCGTTCGACCGTCCGATGCCCGACCCCTTCCACCTGGCCGACGTGAACGCCGCCTCCGCCTCGGCCGATGCGGGGCTGGTGCCCCGGGGTGCGTTGGTGCCGTGATGACTCAAGCGGCCCAGACCATCGACACCCGCGAGCTGATCGTGGAGTCCGCGTACGCCTGCTTTCGCAAGCAGGGACTGCAGAGGGCGACGATCGTCGACATCGCCCGGACGGCCGGTGTTTCCCGCAGCACCATCTACGAGTACTTTGCCGACAAGGCGGCCATCATCGAGGCGTGCGCCGAGCACGCTTCCGAACGGTTCTATCGGGAGATGTCCACGGCCATGGGCCGGGGCGGATCGCTCGAGGAAAAGCTGAGCCAGGCCGCCGTTTTCGTGACCCAGGCCCGGCGGTCCATCGCGTCGGAGAAGTACTTCGACGAGGATGCGATCAGCCTGCTGCTGACCAAGGATGCCGCCGTGTTGCTGCGCGAGTGCGTCGACTTCTTCGCGCCCCACCTGTCGGCCGCGAAGCTCACCGGGGAGGTGCGCAAGGATCTCGACGTCGAAGCCGCCGGTGAATGGTTTGCGCGCATCCTGTTCTCACTCTTCAGCACGCCGTCCTCGACGCTGGACATGGACGATCCCAAGGCGGTGGCCGAGTTCGTGCGCGCGTTCGCGGTGCGGGGGTTCGCCAGCGAGCGCGCTCGGCCCAGGCGCGGCTAGGCGGCGCTTGCCGCTGAGGACCTTCTGCCGTCGAGTGTGCATCGTGGGCTTTGAGTGTGCGTTCAGGGCGGGATTCCGGTGAAATTCCCGCCGTGGGCTCACACGCAAAGCCGTGACCGCACACTCAGTGACCGCGCTGCGCCAGCGCCCGCAGGAAGAACGTCAGGTTGGCGGGCCGCTCGGCCAGCCGGCGCATGAAGTAGCCGTACCACTGGGTGCCGAAGGGCACGTAGACGCGGACCCGGTTGCCGGATGCGGCCAGCCGCCGCTGCTCGTCATCGCGGATGCCGTACAGCATCTGGTACTCGAAATCGGTTGCGGCCCGTCCGGCTTCGCGCGCCAGGGCGGGTACCTTGCCGATGACCTCCGGGTCGTGGGAGGCCACCATCGGATACCCCGAGCCGGCCATCAACACCCGCAGGCAGCGCAGGTAGGCATCGGTGACGGCGGCGGGGTCGCGGTAGGCCACCGCCGCCGGTTCGTCGTAGGCACCCTTGCACAACCGGATCCGCGCGCCGGTCGCCGCGAATTCCCGGCAATCGTCCAGCGTACGTCGCAGGTAAGCCTGCAATGCCACACCCAGCCAGGGAAAGTCGTGCCGCAGATCGCGCACGATCGTCAGCGTCGAGTCCGTCGTCGTGTGGTTTTCGGCGTCCACGGTCACCCACACGCCGGCCCGCCGGGCCGCTTCGCAGATCGTCAAGGCGTTCTCCCGGGCGATCCGCTCGCCGTCGCGACCGAGCGACTGCCCCAGGGCCGACAACTTCAGCGACACCTCGAGCGGACGGGCGGCGGCGCGATCCCCAAGCCCGGCCAGGCGGTCGATCAGGTCGAGGTACACCGTAACCGCCGCGTCGGCGGCGTCGGCGTCGGTCACGTCTTCACCGAGGTAGTCGAGGCTGACACACCGACCCGAATCACGAAGCGCCGCAACGCTTCCCAGTGCGCTGTCGATCGTCTCACCCGGCACGAAGCGGTGCACCACGCGACGGGTGATCGGCAGGCCCTCGGCGGCCCGGCGCAGTCCCGGTCGCCGGCTGGCGGCCATGATGGCCGGCCGAAGGGTGCTGGCGAACACGCCGGTCATCAGTCGGCCGCCATGTGCGGATACGCGTGGTGGGTCGCCGGGACGAACGTCTCCTTGATGGTGCGGGCCGAGGTCCAGCGCAACAGGTTCAGCACCGACCCGGCCTTGTCGTTGGTGCCCGAGCCACGCGAACCCCCGAAGGGCTGGCGCCCGACGACGGCGCCGGTGGGTTTGTCGTTGACGTAGAAGTTTCCGGCGGCGAAGCGCAGGCGCTCCTGCGCGGTCAGCACCGCGTCGCGGTCGTCGGCGATGACGGCGCCGGTCAGCGCGTAGCGCGAGCCGGTGTCGATCACGCCGAGGATTCGCTCGTAGTCGCCGTCGGGGTAGACATGCACCGACAGCAGCGGACCGAAATACTCGACGGCGAAGGCTTCGTCGGCCGGATCGTCGGACAGCAACACCGTGGGGCGGACGAAATAGCCGAGGCTGTCGTCGTATTCGCCCCCCACCGCGATGGTGACGTGGGCGGCGCTCTTCGCCCGCTCGATGGCGTTGACGTTCTTGGCGAACGCCCGCTCGTCGATCAGTGCCCCACCATAGTTGGTCAGGTCCGTGACATCGCCATAGCGCAGCGCGGCGGTCTCGCCCAGGAAGTCGTCGCCGATGCGCCGCCACACCGACTGCGGGATGAAGGCGCGGGACGCCGCCGAGCACTTCTGGCCCTGGTAGTCGAACGCGCCGCGGATCAGCGCGGTGCGCAGCACATCCGGCCGGGCGGACGGGTGCGCCACCACGAAGTCTTTGCCGCCGGTCTCGCCGACCAGCCGCGGATAGCTGTGGTAACGGCCGATATTGGCGCCCGCCTGCTGCCACAGCCGTTGAAAGGTGGCCGTCGACCCGGTGAAATGGATGCCGGCCAGCCGCGGATCGGCCAGCGCCACGTCGGAAACCGCGAACCCGTCGCCGGTGACGAGGTTGATGACCCCGGACGGTAGCCCCGCGGCCTCGAGCAGCCGCATCGTCAGATAGGCCGACAGCGTCTGGGTGATCGAGGGCTTCCACACGACGGTGTTGCCCATCAGCGCCGGCGCGGTCGGCAGGTTGCCGGCGATGGAGGTGAAGTTGAACGGCGTGATCGCATAGACGAATCCGTCCAGCGGGCGGTAGTCGCTGCGATTCCACTCCCCGGGCCCGCTGATCGGCTGCTGCGCCAGGATCTGGCGGGCAAACGCCACGTTGAAGCGCCAGAAGTCGATCTGCTCGCAGGGCGAGTCGATCTCGGCCTGGTAGGCCGACTTGGATTGGCCGAGCATCGTCGCGGCGGCGATCTTCTCCCGCCACGGCCCGGCCAACAGGTCGGCGGCCCGCAGGAAGACCGCCGCGCGCTCGTCGAAAGGCATTGCCGCCCACGTGCCTTTCGCGGCCATGGCGGCGTCGATGGCCGCCGTGGCGTCGGCGTGCACCGCGTTGGTCAGGACGCCCAGCGTGGCGGCGTGCCGGTGCGGCTGGACGACGTCGATGCGCGCACCGTCGCCCATGCGGTGTCGGCCGCCGATGACGTGGGGAAGTTCGATCGGGTGATCGGCCAGGGCGGCCAGTTCGGCGCGTAGCCGGTCGCGTTCCGGGGATTGCGGCGCGTAGTCGTGGACCGGCTCGTTGGCCGGCACCGGCACCTGGGTTATCGCGTCCATCCTGCCAGGATCCTCGCCACACCGGCCCGCCGACTTAGCCGATCGGACAGGACTTCAGCCTTTCGATAGTACGATCGGACAATGGCCGGTGTGGGGCTGGGGCAACTGTTGCTGGCGCTGGACGCGACCCTGGTCAGCCTGGTCGAGGCGCCCCGGGGCCTGGACCTTCCGGTGGGTTCGGCGGCGCTGATCGACAGCGACGACGTGCGGCTCGGCCTCGCGGCGGCCGCGGGCTCGGCCGATGTGTTCTTCCTGCTGGGGGTGGCCGACGACGAGGCGCTGCGGTGGATGGCCAAGCAGGCCCGCGAGCGCGTTCCGGTGGCGATCTTCGCCAAGGAGCCGTCGAGCGCTTTGGTGAGCGCGGCGGTCGGGGCCGGCTCCGCGGTGGTCGCCGTCGAGCCGCGGGCCCGTTGGGAGCGGCTCTACCAGTTGGTCAATCACGTCCTCGAACATCACGGGGACCGCGCCGACGAGACCGAGGACTCGGGCACCGACTTGTTCGGCCTGGCGCAGTCGCTGGCCGATCGCATCCACGGCATGGTCAGCATCGAGAACGCGCAGTCGCACGTGCTGGCGTACTCGGCCTCCAACGACGAAGCCGACGAGCTGCGGCGCCTTTCCATCCTGGGCAGGGCGGGGCCGCCCGAGCATCTGGAATGGATCGGCCAGTGGGGCATTTTCGATGCACTGCGGGCCGGCGACCAGGTGGTGCGCGTGGCCGAGCGTCCCGAGTTGGGCCTGCGGCCGCGGCTGGCCGTCGGGATCTACCAGCCCGCGGTGGACGCGCGGCGACCGCCGGCGTTCGCCGGCACCATCTGGGTGCAGCAGGGCGCACAACCGCTGGCCGACGACGCCGAGCAGATGTTGCGCGGTGCCGCGGTGTTGGCCGCGCGCATCATGGCGCGGCTGGCGGCCCGGCCGTCCACACACGCGCGGCGGGTGCAGCAGCTGTTGGGCCTGGTAGACGGCGAGCCCGACGTGGCCGCCGTTGCCCGCGAACTGGGCCTCTCCGCCGACGGCGAGGCGACGCTGGTCGGCTGGGACACCGCGGACGCCGCGGCCGACAGCGCGCCCCGCCAGGCGCGATTGGCCGACGTGATGGCGCTGAGCGCGAGCGCCTTTCGACGCGATGCCCAGGTGGGCACGCGGGGATCGCGGATCTATGTGCTGCTGCCCCAGACGCAGACCCGCCCGGTCACCTCGTGGGTCCGCGGCACCGTCGCGGCGATGCGCGCCGAACTCGGCGTGCAGCTGCGGGCCGCCGTCGCGGCTCCCATCGCCGGCCTCGCCGGGATCGCCGCGGCGCGCGCCGAGCTGGACCGCGTGCTGGACAGCGCTGCGCGCCATCCCATTTCGCTCCCGCAGGTGACCTCGCTGGCGGAGGCGCGCACCACCGTCCTGCTCGACGAGATCCTCACGCTGGTCGGCCGCGACGACCGGTTGGTCGATCCGCGGATCGTCGAGCTGCGCGCCCGGGAGCCGGTGCTGGCCGAGACCCTGCGGGTCTATCTGGACGGCTTCGGCGACATCGCGGCCGCCGCGCAGTCGCTGCACGTGCACCCCAACACGGTTCGCTACCGCGTGCGGCGCATCGAGAAGCTGTTGTCAGCCTCGCTGGCCGATCCCGAGGTGCGGCTGCTGTTTTCGATCGGCTTGCGACTGCCGGGTGGACCCGAGGGGAAGGCGGTAACGTAACGGCCATGCCGCATGCGTCCGTGGTCGCCCTGCTGCGTGAACGCGCGGGGTTGCAGCCCGACGACGTGGCGTTCCGGTACACCGACTACGACCAGGATTGGGCGGGCGTCACCGAGGCGCTGACGTGGGCGCAGCTGTACCGGCGGACCCTGAACGTCGCGCACGAGGTCAGGCGGCACGGCGCCGTCGGGGACCGCGCCGTGATCCTCGCTCCCCAGGGCCTGGCCTACATCGTGGCGTTCCTGGGGGCGATGCAGGCCGGGTTGATCGCGGTGCCGCTGTCGGTGCCGGCGGCCGGCTCGCACGACGAACGGGTGAGCGCCGTACTCGCCGACACCACGCCCACCGTCGTCCTCACCACGTCAGCGGCCGCCGGAACCATCACCGAGCACCTGACGCAGCCCGGCTCGCCGACCCTCCCGGCCGTGGTCGCCGTCGACGCGCTGGATTGGGACGACACGAGCGCGCCCAGCGCCCGGGTCGGCGGCGCGCCCGCGACGGCGTACCTGCAGTACACGTCCGGCTCGACGCGGCTTCCGGCCGGGGTGATGATCTCGCACCGCAATCTTCAGGTGAACTTCCAGCAGCTGATGGCCGACTATTTCGCCGAGGCCAACGGGGTGCCGCCGCGCGACACGGCCGTGGTGTCGTGGCTGCCGTTCTATCACGACATGGGATTTGTGCTCGGCGTCATCGCGCCGATCCTGGGCGGCTATCGCGGCGACCTGACCAGCCCGGTCGCCTTCCTGCAGCGGCCGGCGCGGTGGATCCACGCGATGGCGAACGGCGGACCGGTGATGTCGGCGGCGCCCAACTTCGCGTTCGAGCTGGCCGCCCGAAAGACGTCGGATGCCGACCTGGAAGGCATCGACCTGGGCGACGTGCTGGGCATCGTCAGCGGCGCCGAGCGCATCCACCCCGCCACGCTGGACCGGTTCTGTAAACGGTTCGCCCCGTACAACTTCCGCGATCACATGATGCGTCCCTCCTACGGCCTGGCCGAGGCGACCGTCTACGTCGCCAGCCGCACCAAGGGCGGCGCCCCGGAGGTCGTTCACTTCGAACCTGAGCGGCTGTCCGAGGGCACCGCGCATCGGTGTTCGACGCAGGCCGGCTCGCCACTACTGAGCTACGGGATGCCGAGGTCGCCGACCGTGCGGATCGTGGACCCGGACACCGGCAGGGAATGCCCGCCGGGAACGGTCGGCGAGATCTGGGTCCACGGCGAGAACGTGGCCGACGGCTATTGGCGCAAGCCGGAGGAAACCGAGCGCACCTTCGGCGGCGTCGTGGCCGACCCGTCGCCGGGTACGCCCGAGGCGCCCTGGCTGCGCACCGGTGATCTCGGCTTCGTCTCCGACGGTGAGATGTTCATCGTGGGACGGATGAAGGACCTGCTGATCGTCTACGGGCGCAACCACTATCCCGAAGACATCGAGTCGACGGTCCACGAGATCACCGGCGGCCGGGTCGCGGCGATCTCCGTCGCGGTGGACGAGTCCGAAAAGCTGGTGACCATCATCGAATGGAAGAAGCGCGGCGATTCCGACGAGGAGGCCTCGCGCCGGCTCGACACCGTCAAAAACGACGTGACCGCGGCGATTTCCAGTTCACACGGCCTGAATGTCGCCGACCTCGTGCTGGTGCCCCCGGGTTCCATCCCCACCACGACGAGCGGCAAGATCCGGCGGGCCGCCTGCGTCGAACAGTACCGCCGGCAGCTGTTCACCCGGTTGGACGCCTGAGCCCCTACGACGCCCGGGTGGTCCGGTCATCGGGCGCGGCGGCGACGGGTTCGGCCGCTGGGGGCTCCTGAGCCGGGACAGGTGAGGCTTCCTCGGGCGCAGCGGTTTTCAGCAGCGGCCAGCCTTTACGCAGAACGTAATCGAGCCAGGCGCCCGCCAACTGCGACGTGAGCACGGCCGCGACCACCAGCGTCGTGTAGAACTTCGAGCTGATGATGCCGGCGTCGAAAGCGACACTGGCGAGTACGATTCCGGGGCCGCCTCGGGCGTTGGTGGTGATCCCGAGGTTGATCAACTCCAGGCCCCGGAACCCGGCGAACCGCCCGGCGAGCGCCACCGACAGCATCTTCACCACGCAGGTGCCGACGAGGAAGATGACGATCATCGGCAGTGAGACGCCGCGGACGAGGTCCAGCTTCAGACCCACGATCGCGAAATAGACCGGAATGAAGAAGGCGAACGAGACTTTGCTGATCGCGTCGATCGAGTCCTCGAAGATCGCGCGTTCGTTGTCCACGAGCGCGAAGCCCGCGAGGAAGGCCGCGAAGACGAGGTTGACATCGAGCGCCCCGGCGACCGCGCAGTAAGCCAGCAGGATCGCGATGGCATAACCGGTGGGCGAGTGGTGTGCGAGAACGTTCCAGCGCGCCGTGTTGAAGGCCTTGATCATGCGCGGAACCACCGTGAGGCCGAGCGCGAAATAGGCCACCGTGATCAGCAGGTGCAAGCCCATCTGCCACGGATGCAGGTGCGATTTCGCGGCGATCGAAGTCGCGATCGCCAGCGCCAACCACAACACGATGTCCTCCAGCACCGCGACCCCGAGGATCAGCCGCGCGAAACGCGTGTCGAGGATCTTGAGGTCGGCGAAGATCTTGGAGACCACCGGCACGGAGGTGACGGCGACGCCGACCGCCAGGATGATGACGAGGGACACGCGGTTGCCGTGCGGTCCGGCCAGGCTCGGACGGATCAGCTGGGGCCCGAAGGCCAGCCCCAGCAGGAACGGGATGCCGGTGCCCACGATCACCAGCCAACTCACCGTCCGCCGTTCACCCTTTCCGAACAGTTGCTGCACTTCCGCGCCGGACACGAACATCAGCAGCAGTAAGCCGAGCCAGTAGACGAAGCTCAGAATCTGGGTGTTGTGCCTGGCGGTGCCGACGAGATGCTCGACGAAGTGCAGCCGGCCGAGCAGTGCGGGGCCGAGCACGATACCGGCGAGGATTTCCCCGACGACTTTCGGCTGACCGAGCTTGAGGAACACATACCCCAGCAACTGGGCTAGGCCGACCAGTGCGAAGAGGACGCAAATGACCGCCGTCAGTTGGGAATTCGACACTATCAACTCCTCGTGTTATTGGGAACATTCCGGCCAGCGCGGCCATGGCCGGTGACCCAACGTTGGTAAAACTGGTAAGCGAGCGTCATCGCTCCGGCCCCGATGGCCACGGAAATCGGGTATGTGAAGCTGGGCGCATTCATCACCAGAGGGAGGAGTCCCACCGCGAGCGCGGGCGGCATGCGCAGCCGCAGGAGACGAAGCGCGAGAATGCCGAACGCCATCGCGCAGGCCGCCGCGACGGCGCCACCGCCGAACAGGCTGACCGCGCCCCATCCCGCCACCGCATTGAGGACGCACACGCCCGGCAGAGCGAGCGGCTTTCCGGCCCACGGACACACCGTGGGGTGGGCGAACATCTCGTAGGCGATGACGATGAGCGGAGGAAACAGGACGAGCCGCCAGCCCGTCGCCGCGGCGCACGACGCCAGCACCGTCAGTAACGCGAAGAATGGCAGGAGCCAAGCGTTTCCGGTGGCCGGCGACTCGAGCACGTCGTCGACGCTCGGCGTCGCAATGTCACGCTGCGAATATTTCTGCCGGCAATACCGTTGCCACGGAACGAGAATCGCCACGAGGACGACCAGGCTCAGCGCAATGGAAGCCGGATAGAGCCAGCTCTTGATCCCCAGGAAAAGCGGCAGCGCCCCGGCGGCGATCCCCGGGGCGACCGCGGATTTGAGCAGCGCCAGAAGAACCAGGCACGAGGTGACGATCAGCAGAATCGCGAGCGCGCCGAACGGCAGCACCCGCGTGACCAGGACGCCGATGACGGCTCCCGCCACCGGTGTGACAACGAGCCGCCCCGGCTGACGGGCCCATTTTCCCGATGGCCGGGTCAGCACGTCGTAGGAGAGCGCCGCCAACCCGGGGAACAGCAGGTAGTGCCGGCCGTCGAAGTGCGCCGCCAGCACGATGTATGCCAGGGCGATTCCCTCCATGAGGAGGCGATCTCGGAGTACAGGGCCTTGATCAGCCATAGACGCTGCGCCTTGTCGTCGCATCGCGGGACTCCGCGCTACGGCGTAGTCCCGCGACACGTTGACGTCGTTGCGCGCTGAATCAGCCGGCCGACAGGATTTCGCCCTTTTCCAGCCAGTGGGCGCACTCCGGGCCGAGCTTCTCGAGGGCGACGCGGTCGAAGCGCTCGACCTGGTCCGGCCTCAGCTCGTTGCGGTGGTCGCGCTTGAGCCCCTTGTGGAAAAAGGCCTTGGCGCTGGACATGTGCGATCCCCCGAACGGCGCCATCTTCTCCGCGCGCTCGCTCATGTAGTCGAAGGAACAGTGCTCGACGATGACGTCCATTCGCAGCGACGCCGGGTCGATGGAGAAGAATTCCGCGAGCCGGGCGATCTGACCCCGAAGGTCCCGCTTCAGTTCCCCGTAATGCAGCAACAGCACATTCGGCTCGTTCCGCAGCGCCCACCACGACTGCATGATGTCGAGCAGATCGCAGCACTGGTAGCCGTTGGTGTCCAGCCAGAGGTCGAAGAACTCCTGCATGTCCTCGGGGATCACCAAAGGCGTTGGGTCGCCAGACCATTCGGCGTGGATCTGGTTGATCGTCTCCATCGTCTTCGGATTGAAGTTGTAGAGATAGTTGTGGAAGCTGATGCCGAGGTCTTTGCCGTTCCGCCCGACGAAGACATAACGGGCCTCGGGAGCGATCGGCAGGGCGTCGGCGGGCAGGTGCGATTTCATCACCCGCCGCATTCCGGCCTCGCGTTGCTCCTTGAGCACCTTGAGCATCCCGGCGTGGTCACCCCAACTGGAGTCGAGCCACGGCGAGGTGTCCGAGAGCCCGCCCTCCGGCTCCTCGCCGTTGTGCAGAATCTGCTGGACTATTCGCTGCGTCCAGGTGGTGCCGGCTTTGAACGGGTCCGCGACGACGATGTCGCTTTCGACGAAGCCACCCTGGGCCAGGAAGTCCTCCCAGACCCGGGAATCCGAGAGGTAGTCGCGCAGGACTCTGGTCGGAGCGAGAAGTTGGTTTTCCACCGTGAATGTGCCTTCCGTAGGAACAGTTTTGCGAAAACGCGTGGGGACACGCGCGGGACAACAACACGTCCTGACCGGTCGGCTTCGGAAAGACTCCTGCTCCGAAACCCCGCACTCGCGTCACGCGAGCTCGACAAGTGAGCTGCTATCCAGTTGGTCGAACGGGTCGTGAGCGTCGCCCGTGGAAGGACGGCGCCCCGACCTCGAGTCGGCAAGTCACATCCGGCGGTGCAGTGGGCCTGCGTGCCGTCCGCGCCTATTTAAACTCGCGATGATTCAAATTATGGGGTGGGGAGCTGGCAACTTCCTGTGCTGTAGTTGGACCCTTGCTGTCCTTTTGCCAGCAAAGCGAGGGCGACCGCATCACCTGCCCCTGAATGCGCGAGGAGATGCTGAGCCACCGCGACACCCGTCGGGCATTGCGCCCCGGGGGCCGGGCCACCAGCAACGAAACAAGTCGTCACGCGAAAGCGCCGACCGGCGACTGGTCCACCCCAATCGCCGGTCGGCGCTCGTTATCGTCTGGTATTTTGCGCGGCCGGTGCGGCCCTAATTCAGGCCCGCGCCTCCTCGAGGAAGCGGCCCATCACGTCGGGACCGGTCGAATGCATGTCGATGGACAGTTCGAGCAGCCTGTCCTTCGCCTTCTTCGGAAGCAGTTCGATCGACTTCGTGGTCGCGGAGTCGTATTTGGCTCCCGGGAAGCGCTGCAGCACCACATCCTTCTGCGCTTCGGTCGTGTAGATTTCCAGCAACTTCATGCCGGCGAAAGCTTCCTTGGCCGCATCCGCCATCCCGGCCCGCTGCAGAGCCTCGAGTCTCTCCTCGTTGATCCAGACGTTGACCTTGATCCTTGCCTCCGCGGTGCTCATGACTCCTCCAATTGCTTGAGCGTGAAGACAGGTCGCCGGGTCTTGAGGTACTCCTCGGTCACGAAGGGTGAACCCTCTCCGTACTTGGCGGCCGACTCCATGACAACTTCGAAAACCTCGTGCCGCATCACCTTCTGCGTCGGCTTCACCTCGTCGGTCAGAATGCTCCTGATCAGGCTGCCGCTGAAGCTCTGCGCCTTGGAGTCATGGCCGCACAGGGCGGAGTTGGTGACCTCCAAGCATTCCGGGCAGTACCAGTTCTCCCTCAGGAACACCGGTTTGATGCCCAGCTCGGTTCTGTGCTGCTTGAGCAGATTCTGGGCATCGTAGGGATGGTAGAAGTCCCCTACGCCGGCGTGGTCGCGCCCGAACATGTGATGGGTGCATCCCAGGTTGGTCCGCAGGATCGCGTGGAAGATCGCCTCCCGCGGTCCGGCATACCGCATGTCCCACAGCGTGAAGGACACCATGTGGACGTTGTCGCGAAAATACCCGCTGGTCCTCAGCGCGTTCTGCGCCAACAGGATCGCCTCGTCGATGTAGTCGCCCACGCGCTTCTGGCCGATGATGGCGTTCACCAGCACACCGGTGTTGAGGTTGTCGACGGGCATGTCCTCGTTCGCGGCCAGCCAGGCCTGCTTCATCAACGCTTCGTGGCCGGTATGCGGCACGTTCCTGGTCTGGTGCGCCACCGCGTGCTTCCAGTCCCGCTCGGCCAACGCTTCCATGTGCTGCTTGGGCGTGAGCCAAAAGCTCTTGAACGGCTCGTTGAAGACCGGCTCGTTGATGAGCGTGATGTCGCCCCCGATGAACCGGTTCTGGTAGGCCAGCGTCTTCTTCACGCCGGGATGCCGGGGATCCGAAGTGCCGTACGTCTTCTCGGCCATCCGGGCAAGGTCATATTCGTATATCTCGGATATGTCGAAGATCGCCATGGGGGCGTCGAGGTATTCGAGGACGACGCGGTCGCCCACCTTGATGTTCAGCCTGGCGATCTCGTCGGCGGACATGTCGAAGACGATCGGTATGCTCCACAGCGTTCCGTCTGGAAGCTGCATGTTGTCGAGGGTTCCGTCGACCTCCTGCCGCCCCATGAATCCCGTCAGCGGAGTGAAGAATCCATAGGACAGGCTGATGACTTCGTGCGCGGTGGCCTTCGAGATGGGAATCCGCGGCATTCCCTGGATCTGACCCGCGGCGTTCTCGGTGGATATCCGTTCCACAATGGGATTTCCATTGTGCCCCTTGTAATTCATGATGACCTCGTTCTCTCGGCTGGGTACTCGACGATTTCTTGCTTCGGCGCCCTCAGCGGGCGCCGACCAGTGCCGCTTGTCAAACTTCAACCATTCCTTCGGGTTTCGGGGTGCGATCACGCACGGGTATCACGCCCACCTGCTCGAGATGGAGAACGACCTCCTCGGCCAGCGTCTCCGCCGGCTTTTCGCCGCCTTCGAGCCGCAATTCCGGTCGCGCCGGCGCCTCGTAGGGATCATCGATCCCGGTGAAGCCCTTGATTTCACCGGCCCGGGCCTTCTTGTAGAGCCCCTTGGGATCGCGCTGTTCACACACCTCGATGGGGGTATCGATGAAGACCTCCAGGAAGTCCCCGTCGTTCAGCGTCGCGCGCACCGCATCGCGGTCGCGGCGGTAGGGGCTGATGAACGCCGTCAAGGCGATAACGCCGGCCTCGCAGAACAGTTTCGACACCGCGCCGATTCGCCGGATGTTCTCTTCCCGATCTTGGGCCGAGAAGCCCAGCCCGAACCGCTGGGCGAACTCGATCCCGTGACGCTCTTCGAGGATCCCCGGCCCGGCGTTGAGCCCGTAACGGACGTTGTCGCCGTCCAGCAGAAAGCTCCGGACTCCACGCTCGTACAGCTTCTGTTCGACAAGGTTCGCGACCGTGCTCTTCCCACTGCCGCTCAACCCGGTGAACCAAATGACGCATCCCCGGTGGCCATTGAGTTTCTCGCGTTCGCCGCGACTGATGTTGTGTTCGTGCCACGTGATGTTGTCAGACATTGCTAGCTCCTCGTCGGGATGTGAACGGACCGTGGATATCTCATGCAGGTATGCCTTCACGTCGTGACCGTCTCCTCCGCCGTTCGTTCACGCGGAACAGCCGGGATCGACGCGTGCTTGCGCTGGGGTCGCACATAGCGCGCCCAGACCAGCACCGCCGCCGCGACGTAACACGCCAAGAAGATGCAGAACGCCGGGGTTTCGGTGCCTTCGGTGTCATAGGACTGCCGCAGCGCCAGGTCGATTCCGACCCCGCCGAGCGCGCCAAAGGCCCCGGCGAATCCGATGAGCGCCCCCGACCGGACCCGGGCCCAGTGGTGGCGTTCACCGTTGCCGAGGCCCAACACACGCGCTCGCTCCTCGAATACCGACGGGATCAGCTTGTACACCGCCCCTTTGGCCGCTCCACAGAAGATGAACAGCGCGATGAAGCCGACGATGTAACCCGCCAGCGTCAGCCCGGTCACGTCGGCACCGCGATCCTTCGCGGCGTCGGCCTGCAGGCTGACCCCGACCAGGAGCGCACCGGCAGCGATGGCGGCGACGAAGACCGCCAGGGTGACGCGGCCGCCGCCGAAGCGGTCACTCACCTTGCCACCGACTATCCGCGCCACCGACCCCAGCAGGGGCCCGATGAATGCTATTTCGGCGGCGTGCAGCGACGCCTGGCCGTGGCTTTCCCCGGCCGCCGTGAAGTTGTGCGCCAGCACCTGGCCGAACGCGAACGCGAAACCGAGGAACGACCCTGACGCGCACATGTAGAAGAAGGAGATGGCCCACGAGTCGGGCACTGACATGATGGAGCGCACGTTGTGCAGCGACAGCCCGGTGCGGTGCGCCACCACGTTGTCCATGAACAGCGCGGCACCGAGACCACCGACCGCCAGCAGCACCAGATAGATCGAGCACACCCAGTACGGCGCCTCGTGCCCGACGGTGGCCAACACCACCAGTCCGACGGCCTGAATGCTGGCCGACCCGAGGTTGGCCATCCCGCCGATGAGGCCGAGCGTGAATCCCTTGAGCCGCTGCGGGAACAGGCCATCGACCTTGGCCAGCGACGCGGAGTAGTTGCCCCCGCCCAACCCGGTCAGCGCAGCGCACACCAGGTAGGGCCACAGGGGAAGCCCGGGGTGGGCCAACAGCACCATCGCGCCTGCGGTGGGGATCAGGAGCACGGCCGCCGAGAACATGGTCCAGTTTCGTCCGCCGAACCAATTCGCGGCCATCGCGTAGGGGATGCGGGCCAGCCCACCAACCAGGGACGCGACGGCACCGATCAACAGTTTGTCACCGGTCGAAAAGCCGTAGACCGATTGCGGCATGAACAGCACCATGACCGACCACAGGTACCAAATCGAGAAGGCGACATGGACGTTCACGACCTGCCAGAACAGATTCCGGCGGGCGATGGCGCGATTCCCGTTGTCCCAGGCCGCGGCGTCCTCCGGGTCCCAGACCGCGATGCGATGCGAACGCGCCACGCGACATCTACCTTTCGCAGACGTTGTTGTACCGCCCCTCACCGGGCCCCCGCCCTGGCCACTCAGGGAGTCGGGCCCGGTCGGACCCATCAACAAATCAGTGCTTGCCATTCCGAACAGCTTGCAGCCGTTGCGCTTTCGTCGCAGGGCAGGACGGCTGGGCGGCCGATCGCAAGCCTCGGCGAAACATCGACGGCCACTTGTCGTCCTCCAGGTCACGTACGGCTGCGCGTCTTGGCATCCTTCATCGAGTAAAACGCCGGTGCGGACACTTTACAACTTAAGATGGTCAACTTACAGGAGATTTACAGGATAAGTTGGCTTCGCCCCTTCCACTCAGCTCAAAAAGCCCGATGTCGCTTCAAGAACGCACCACCGGCACGTCGACAGGATGCGCCGGGTCAATCCCCGGCTGCGCACCGATCGGCGAGGTGGGAACGGGCGCCTCCTCGATCAGCCGCGGCGGCCGTGGTGCGGACATGGCCTGGGGACGCGCGTAGCGCATCCAGGCCAGCACAGCGGCCGCGACGTAACACGCGAGGAAGATCCAATATGCCGGTGTCTCGGTGCCGGTGCTGTCGTAGGACTGCCGCAGGGATAGGTTGATGCCCACGCCGCCGAGCGCCCCGAACGCACCGGCGAATCCGATCAAAGTCCCCGATCTGATACGCGCCCACTGCCGGCGTTCGGTGTCATCGGCGTTCAGTTCCCTGCTGCGCGCATCGAAGACCGAAGGGATCAGCTTGTACACCGAGCCCTTAGCCGCGCCGGAACATATGAACAGGGCGATGAAGCCGACGATGTAACCCACCACGGTGAACAGCGTCACCGGTTTCCCCGCGGCGCGGGCGAGGTCGTCGTGGGTGCTGACGACGACCAGAAACCCGCCGCCCACGATCATGCAGATCAACAGAGCAACACTGACGCGCCCACCGCCGAAGCGGTCGCTCAGCTTGCCGCCGACCACCCGCGCCACCGATCCCAGCAGCGGTCCGGTGAAGGCAACCTCGGCGGCGTGCAGCGATGCCTGCGCGTGGCTTTGCCCACCGACGAAAAAGTTGTGTTGCAGCACCTGGCCGAAGGCGAACGCGAAACCGAGAAACGAACCGGAGCAACACAGGTAGAGGAAAGCGATCCCCCAGGCGTCGGGCACCTTGAGGACCTCTTTGAGGTGGCTCATATCGATGCGGTAGTGGAGGTTGTCCATGAACACCGCGGCGCCCACGCCTACGACGGCCAGCAGCACCAGGTAGACCGCGCAGACCCAGTACGGCGCCTCGTGACCGACGGTGGCAAGCACGAACAGACCGACGGCCTGGATGACCGCCGAGCCGAGGTTTGCGATTCCGCCCGTCAAGCCCAGCGCGAAGCCCTTCAGCCGCTGCGGGAAGAACGCCTCGGCGGTGGACAGCGAGGCGGAGTAATTGGCGCCACCCAATCCGGTCAGCGCTGCGCAGACCAGGTACGGCCACAACGGCAGCCCGGGATGATTCAGCAGCACGATGGTGCCGGCGGTGGGAATCAGCAGTATGCCCGACGAGAACATTGCCCAGTTACGTCCACCGAACCTCGCGCCCGCCATCGCGTAAGGGATGCGCGCGACCGCCCCGATCAAAGACGCGGTGGCGCCGATCAATAACTTGTCCCCGGTCGAAAATCCGTAGGTCGACACGGGCATGAACAGCACCATCACCGACCACAGGTACCAAATGGAGAAGGCGACATGCGCCGTGGCGATCGACCAGATCAGGTTACGCCGGGCGATGGCCCTGTTGCCGACATCCCATGCTGCGACGTCCTCTGGGTCCCAATCTGAGATGCGTTGGCTACGCGTCATGCCTTGTTACCTTTCACCGACTTGGTCGGCAACCGTCGCTGCAGTAGCGCCCGGTTGCATTGGCGAGGTTGATGATTCAGGGGTGAACGGTCACACCCCATTGCCACCAACTCTTTTCGCAGCTGTCCGACTATGCATGCTGATGTGGCCCTAATCCTGTTGGGGCCCATTCGCATCGGAGCATCCGCGATGGCCGGCCACACTCAATCGCTTCCAACAGAACCATTGACCGTCCACGGCGACGGGCAATCGACACGGTCCAGCACCGGCACCCGCAGCAACCTGCTGGTGCGCGCCGGCGCCAACGGGGTATGGCCGACCGAGTGGTAGTCAAATCCCATTCTGCTCGTTCGACAACTCGAATCACCGATTTACAGGACATTTCCAGCCGATTTCACCGGTACGTCCAGCTAGCAATTGACCGGCCGCCCATTAATACAAGAACGACCGTTAAAAATTCACGCGGCCTACCCCATGGCAGTTGGCGTGCATGTCAATTCGGCCCAACCCCGAAGCCCGGCAAGATAAGGCGCTCGACCGTGCAAGCGGTGGCCGCCGCCTCGCCCCGGCTCGGTCCCTCCGCGCCGGTGCTGACCGCACGACCCGTTAGCTGTCACCAGCATTGGTGTTTGCACCGCGTCGTCCGAGCGCAGGCATGGGATCGCGGCGTGAGACCGATGCGGGCTCGGGTCGCGCCCGCTGCCAGGCGATCTTCGTCAACCATCGCGGCGGTCCCCGAGCGAACCGGCGGCCGCAGTGAGGTGCGGGCGCCACAATCCGCAGTCACGCAACACTTGTCACACCTAGCTGGACGTACCGGTGAGGTTAGCTGGAAATCTGCTGTACATCAGCGATTTCGCGTTGTCGAATGGGCACTATTCAGTTTGACTGTCAAGTAGATAACTGCGTTGCTTATGCGGCATTACCGCAAGATGCAATGCGTGATGGCGGCGGGACCCGCCACAATTTGCACGTCATCGCCGACGGCCAATGGTCCCTTCAAAACAGACCAGTACCTGGCTGTCATTTGTGTGACAGCCCGTGACACGGAGGAAAAATGACGCGTTGTTTTTCGTCCACGCCTGGGGCGCGCGACCGCCGCCTCGACCTCCTCACGAATGCCCCGCTGCCCCCGACAGGTAGCACACGGCGATCCAGGGTTTCCAAGAGAACGGCGGTGGTCTGAGCCGGTTCGCCCGACCGGCATGCCGCGCCAGCTTCGCACGCGGCCTGTAGACAAAGGGGGAAGAACATGCTTGATTTCGGGGCGCTGCCGCCGGAAATCAATTCGGAAAGAATGTATTCCGGTGCCGGCGCGGGGCCGATGCTGACGGCCGCCGCGGCGTGGGACGTCTTGGCCAATGGGTTGGAGTCGGCGTCGCGCGGTTACGCCGCGGTCATTTCGCAGTTGCAAGGCGAAAGTTGGTCTGGCAGCGCCTCAGCCGCGATGGCCAGCGCCGCCGCACCCTACGTGGCCTGGGTGATCAACGCGGGCGTGAGCGCCGAGCAGGCCGCGGGTCAGGCGCGCGCGGCCGCGGCGGCCTACGAGACCGCCTTCGCCGCCACCGTTCCGCCGGCACTCGTGACGGCCAACCGCGTCCAGCTGCAGGCGCTGGTGGCGACCAACGTCTTCGGGCAGAACACCGCGATGATCGGGGCGACCGAGGCCGAATACGAACAGATGTGGGCCCAGGATGCCGCTGCGATGTACAACTACGCCGGGTCCTCGTCGGCTATCACCACACTGACGCAGTTCAATGAGCCGCCGCAGACCACCAACGCCGCCGGCCCGTCCGCTCAAGCCGCCGCGGTGGGGCAAGCCACG
The DNA here is from genome assembly GCF_010731655.1 of Mycobacterium paraseoulense. Classification (NCBI taxonomy): domain Bacteria; kingdom Bacillati; phylum Actinomycetota; class Actinomycetes; order Mycobacteriales; family Mycobacteriaceae; genus Mycobacterium; species Mycobacterium paraseoulense. The sequence continues at coordinate 2,771,819 of NZ_AP022619.1, forward strand.
GGGACCTCAACCGCCGGGACCGCGCAGACAAGCCTGTCGCAGGCGATGTCGGCCGTGCCACAACAGTTGCAGACCCTTGCGGCGGGCGGATCTTCGGGCTCGTCGAGCTCGTCGGCCGCATCGGGGTCGTCGCTACTGAGTGAGGTCAGCAACTTCAATACGGTTACCGGTCCCGCGGGTTTGGCTTCGAACTTCAGCCGGACCGGGACGTCGGCGGGGAGCTTCATCACCGGCGCTTACCGGTCCGGCATCCAGGCGAGCAGCGGGGCTGCCAAGGCTGCCGCAGGCGCGGCCAAGGCGGCAAGCACCGCGGCGAGTCCAGCAGGTCTGGGCGGTCCGGTACTCGCGAATGCGGGTAACGCCACGAGCGTGGGCAAATTGACCGTGCCCCAAAGCTGGGCGGCGACCAATCCTGCGGCGACCACGGTTGCTGAGCCGCACTGGTTGTCCGACGCAGAACTCGAAGGCGGTCCATCCTGGCACGAAGGCCCCGCGACCAGCGTGTGGAACGGTGTGCCGACCGCGGGCACGGGCCAATCGTCGTCCGGGCTGTTATCGCGCCCCTCGGTCAACAACGTGCTGCGGGTAACGCCGCGCCAATTCAAGATGCCCCGTCCTTCGGTCGGCGGCTAGCCGCCAATCTCACCGCGCAACCCGCGACAGGACCGCGGCACCCTTCGTTGCTGCGCGCGACGGCCGTCACGCGGCCGAGAAAGGAACCCCGATGCTTGATTTCGGCGCAATACCGCCCGAGATCAACTCGGCCAGAATGTATTCCGGGCCGGGATCGGGACCGATGATGGCGGCCATGGCGGCATGGGACGCGCTGGCCGCACAGCTGGAGTTATACGTGGTCGGATACTCCTCGGTGATCGCCGATCTGGGTCAGAGCTGGGCCGGCGGAGCGGCGATGGCGATGGCCGCCGCCGCGGCACCGTATGTGGCATGGGCGGCTGCGACCATGACGCTGGCTGAGCAATCCGCTGCCCAGGCCGGCGCGGCGGCGGCCGCCTATGAGCTGGCTTTCGCCGCAACAGTGCCGCCATCGGTAGTCACGGCAAACCGCACCCAGCTCGCGATACTGATCGCGACCAACTTCTTCGGACAGAACATGGCGGCGATCGCGGCCACCGAGGCCGCGTACGCCGAGATGTGGGCCCAGGATGCCGCCGCCATGTACGGCTATGCTGCGTCCTCGTCGGCCGCGAGCGACCTGACGCCGTTCAAGCCGCCGCCGCAGACCACAAACGCCAGTGGATCATTCACCCAAAACGCCGCCGTGGCTCAATCCGAAGCCTCGACGACGGGACAGGCGCAACCAGTGGTGTCGCAGACGATGTCCGCTCTGCCACAACAAACGCAGGCCGCGGCCAGCGGCGGCTCTTCGGGCAATTCTTCGACGGGGTCCTCGTCAACGGGGACGTCATCGCTGCTCAGCATGTTCAAGAACTTCAATACCCTTACCGGGCCGGCAAACCTGGGCGGACAGGCAAGTCGCACCGCTACCTCGGCGGGGAGCATGGGCACCGGACTTCGACTAGCCGGCATACAGGCGGCCAAGGGTGCGGCTAAGGCCGCTACCGGCGGTGCCAACGCGTTGGGGACAGGGGGTCTTCGCAGTTCGGCGAGCGTTGGCGTTGGCCGTGCGGCCACTGTCGGAAGACTGTCCGTCCCGCCGAACTGGGCAGGAGCAAATCCCGCGGCCAGCATCACCAGTGGACCACAACCGTTGCCGGGGAACGGGTTTCGAGCCGTCCCCGCAGCCGAAGCGCACCCATCGACCAACACGTTGGGCGGAATACCGACCGCACGCACTGCAGATCGAGCCGCGGGGGTCCCCGTCCTGCGCAACGGGCGACGCGCATTCACGATGCCCCGCCCCCTCTACGGCGGATGACCTCCGGGCCGCGGTCACGATGCCGACGGTGCGCTTTCCGACGCGGCCAGCTCGTCGCACAAATGCTCGGCCAGCTCACGCACCGTCGTGATCTTGGTGGGGCTGACGCGCACACCCGTCTCGGTTTCGATGCGGGTCCGCAGCTCCAGGTTGCCGAGCGAGTCCAGTCCATAGTCGGACAACGGACGATCGGGATCGATTGTGCGCCTAAGCAATAGGCTGATCTGGCCGGACACGAGTCGACGGATGGCGGTGGGCCATTCATCGCGGGGCAGGCCCTTGAGTTCGGCCAGGAATTTGCCCGTGTCCGGCCGGCCGTGGCCCAACGACCGGAACGCCTCGGCGAAGCGGCTGCGTTGCGCGAAGGAGGTCAGCCAGGGGGTTCCCATGATCGGCGCGTAGCCGGAGTACGGGCGGTCGTAGCGCAGCAGGGTGTCGAATGCGTGGTAACCCTCCGCCGGCTTGATCGCGATGCCGGCGTCTTGCGCCAGGGCCGTGGCGCGGCCGACCTCGGACCAGGCGCCCCAGGCGATCGCGGTGCCCGGCAACCCCTGGGCGCGTCGCCAGTACGCGAACGCGTCCAGCCAACTGTTCGCCGCGGCGTACGCGCCCTGTCCCGGGGAGCCGACCAGGGCGGCGGCCGACGAGAACGCGCAGAACCAGTCCAGCGGCTGCCCGGCGGTAGCTTGATGCAGGTTCCAGGCGCCGTACACCTTCGGCGCCCAGCACCGGTCGATCAGTTCGTCGGTGACGTTGGTCAGCGTGGCGTCCTCCACGACCGCCGCCGCGTGCAGCACCCCGCGCACCGCCAGTCCCGTCGCGCCGGCGCACGCGACCAGCCGCTCGGCCGTGCCCGGCTCGGCGATATCGCCACACTCCACCGCGATGTCGGCCCCACCGGCGCGGAGGCGCTCGATGGCTTGGTGCGCTTGCTCATTGGGCGCCGAGCGGGAATTGAGCACGATTCGCCCGGCCCCTCGAGCGGCGATCTCGCCGGCCAGGAACAGCCCCAGGCCGCCGATCCCCCCGGTGACGATGTAGGCACCGTCGGCGCGGAACGGCCGCACCCGCTCCGGGGGGACCGCGGCCACGCTGCGGCCCGCGCGCGGCACGTCGAGCACCACCTTGCCGGTGTGCCCGGCGGTCGCGACCAGGCGGACGGCGGCGGCCGCCTCGTGAATCGGGTAGTGCGTCGTCCGCGGCAGCGGCAGTTCACCGTCGGCGGTGTGTTGGTACACGGTCGTCAACAGACGTCGGACGGTCTCGGGGTGGCTGAAGGTCAGCAACGCCAGGTCGACCGCGAACAGGGACAGGTTGCGGCGGAACGGGAACAGCCCGAGGTGGGTGTCGCGGTAGATGTCGCGCTTGCCCAACTCGACGAACCGCCCGCCGAAGGCCAGCAGGTCGATCCCGGCGCGCTGCGCGGCCCCGGGCAGCGAGTTGAGCACCACGTCGACGCCGTATCCGCCGGTGTCCCGGCGAATTTCGTCGGCAAACGTCGTGCCGCGCGAGTCGTAGACGTGCTCGATCCCCATGTCCCGCAGCAACTGGCGGCGCTGCGGGCTGCCCGCGGTCGCGTAGATCTCGCAGCCCGCGGCCCGGGCGATCGCGATGGCCGCCTGTCCGACGCCGCCGGTGCCGGAGTGGATGAGCACCTTGTCGGTCGGCGCGATGCGGGCCAGTTCGTGCAGGCCGTACCAGGCGGTCGCCGAGGCGGTGGGCACCGCGGCGGCGTCCTCGAGGGGCATGCCGGGTGGGAGGGCGACCGCGTGCCGGGCGTCGGCGACGACGAAGGTGCCCCAGCATCCGTTGCCGGACAGGCCGCCGACCCGGTCGCCGACCTTGTGCGCCCAGACGCCTGGCCCGACGGCGGTCACCACACCGGCGAAGTCGCCACCCAGCTGCTGTTGGTAGCCCTCGAAGGTGGGATAGCGACCGAAGGCGACCAGCACGTCGGCGAAGTTGATGGTGGATGCGGTCACCGCGACCTCGATCTCCCCCGGCCCGGGCGGGACGCGGTCGAATGCGACGAACTCCAGCGATTCGAGGTCACCCGGGGTGCGGATCTGCAGGCGCACGCCGTCGCGCTCGTGATCGGCGACCGCGGTCCGCCGTTCGTCCGGCCGCAGCGGTGCCGGCCGCAGCCGCGCGGTGTACCACTGACCGTCGCGCCAGGCGGTCTCGTCCTCTTCCGACCCACTCTTGCACTGCAGCGCAACATGTTTGGGTTCGGTCGCCGCGTCGATGTCGATCTGGGTGGCACTCAGATGCGGGTGCTCGGAATCGATCACCCGCAGCAGCCCGCGCAGCCCGGTCTGCTCGAGGTTGGCCACATCGCCGGCGGCCACGTTCGCGGCGTTGCGGGTCAGCACGAAAAGCCGGGGCGACTCGCCGGGCAGCTCGGAGAGCTCGCGCGCGATGCCCACCAGGTGCGCGACGTAGTCCCGGCCGCGGCGGGTCTCGCCGGCGCGGGCCGGCGGCGCGGTCACCACGACGACACCGGTGATGCCCTTGAGCGCCCCATGCCCGTTCGATGGGGTCAGGCCGCCGCCGGACAGCAGTGCGCGCAGCCGCGCGGACTCCACCGAGCCGAGCGGCAGGGACACCGTGGTGCATTGGGAGCCATCGGAATTGAATGCCTCACCCAGCTGAGCCGTCAGCGGATCCGTCACCTCGCACGCGCTGAGCAACAGCCACGATCCCGGCTCGCCCCCGGATGGATCCGGCAGTTGCCGCGGCTCCCATTCGATGGTGAGCAACCGCTCGTTGAGCAATCGGTCCGCCCGCTCGTGTTCGGTGGCCCCGCCCGCCAGCCGCAGCCCCTCGACGGTCAGCAGCACGGTTCCGGCCTGGTCCAGCACGTCGAGGTCCGCCTCGCACTCACCGGGCCGCGACGACGTAACCCGGGCCAGGCAGTATTGCGCGTTGCGCGTCGAGGAATAGCTGCGCAACCTGCGCACGCCGACCGGCAACAGCAGACCGCCCGCGCCCGCCCGCTGCACCTCGGGATGGACGACCACCGACTGGAAACACGCGTCCAGCAGGGCGGGGTGGATGTCGTAGCCCGACTGTTGCGAGCGGATCGCTCCGGGAAGCGCGACCTCGGCGAGCACCGTGCCGGCGTCCCCGTCTGCGACGCGCGCCGCGGCCAGACCCGAGAACGCCGGACCGTACTGAATCCCGATGGTGTCGAAGGCTTTTCGCAATTCGGCGCCGTCCATGGCGGACGGGTGGTTGGCGATCAGGGTGGCCATGTCGTGGGCGGGCGGCTGCGGCGGCCCGGACCCGTCCGGTGCCTCGGGGCCATGCAGGACCGCACCCGCCCGGCGAACGCGTTCGCCCTCGTCGTGGGTGTCCACGGTGAACTCGAGGACCCCGGGCGCGACGACCGTCGCCGCCGACGACGCCTGCGTCCGGTCGTCCAGCAGCAGCGTCCGCTCGAACGTGATGTCGCGAACCTCGGACCGCTCACCGAGGGCCGCGCGCGCGGCCGCCAGCGCCATCTCGCAGTACGCGGCGCCGGGCAGTGCGGGCACGTGGTGGATTCGGTGGTCGCCGAGCCAGGTGTGCGCCTCGATGCCGACGTCGCCCTGCCAGACGTGGCGCTCGGGTTCCTCGTGCAGGTGCACGTGCGCGCCGAGCAGCGGATGGACGGCCTGGACCGAGGCGCCGTGCGCCTGCTCGGTCGCCTCCCGGCTGAGCATCAGCCTGCGGTGGGTCCACGTCGGGAGCGGGGCGTCCACCAGGTGCCCGGTCGGGTACTGCACCGAGAAATCCACCGCCGCACCGGCGCTGTGCACGTCGGCGACGACGCCCCGCAAGCCGACCGGCAGCTCCTGCTCCCGGCGCATGACGGCCAGCGCCGCGATGGGCATGTCCAGGCTGCCGGCGTTCTGCTCGACGGCGTGGGTGAGCAGCGGATGCGGCGCCAGTTCCCCGAAGACGCGGTAGCCGTCCTTGAGGGCGGCCTGCACCGCCGCGGCGAATCGCACCGTGTAGCGCAGGTTTTCGGCCCAGTAGTCGGCGGTGAACGACGGCCGCTCGCGGGGGTTCCACAGCGTGGCCGAGTAGTAGGGAACGTCCGGCTCCAACGGCTCGAGATCGGCGAGGGCCTCGAGGAGTTCGTCGAGGATCGGCTCCACCTGCGGCGAGTGCGAGGCCACGTCCACCGCCACCTCCCGCGCCATCACGTCCTGCTCTGCCCAGGCCGCGACCAATTCGTGGATCGCCTGCGCGTCGCCGCCGACGACCGTGGATGTCGGCGACGCCACCACGGAGAGCACGACGTCGGAGATCCCGCGAATGGACAGCTCCGACAACACCTGTTGGCCGGGCAGCTCGACCGACGCCATGGCGCCGCTACCCGCGATCCGCGCCATCAGTTTCGAGCGGCGGCAGATGACGCGCACCCCGTCGCGCAGCGAAAGCCCGCCCGCCACGACCGCCGCCGCCGATTCACCGAGCGAATGCCCGATGACGGCGCCGGGACGCACCCCGTAGGACTTCATCGTCTCGGCCAGCGCGACCTGCATGGCGAAGATCGTCGGCTGCACCCGGTCGATTCCGGTCACCACCTCCGGCGCCGACATGGCCGCGGTGACCGAGAACCCCGACTCCGCGGCGATCAACGGCTCCAACCCGGCGATCGTGGCGTTGAACACCGGCTCGGTGGCCAGCAGTTCGGCGCCCATCGCCGGCCACTGTGACCCCTGCCCGGAGAACACCCACACCGGCCCCAGGTCGTCCTGCCCGACGGCGGGCTCGTAGGGGATGTCGCTGCCGGCGATGTCGCGCAGCGCCGCGCTCAGCTCGCCGAAGTCGCTCGCCGAGACCACCGCGCGCACCGGCCGGTGCGCGCGGCGTCGCGCCAGGGTGTAGCCGAGGTCCCGGAGGCCCGCCGTGCCGGCGCCGCCCGTGTGCTCATCCACCCAGGCCGCGAGGCGGGCCGCGGTGGCGCGCAACTGCTCCGCGGACGTGGCCGACACCGGAAATAACAACGGCCCGTCGGCGGTCGGCGCGGCCGCCTGGCTTTCGGCCGTCTCCACGGGGGCCTGCTCTGGTGCTTGTTCGAGGACGGCGTGCACGTTGGTGCCCGACATCCCGTAGGACGACACCGCGGCGCGCCGCGGGTGCCGGCCGTCGGTGGGCCAGGGCGTGCTGGCCTGCGGCACGAACAGTTCGGTCTTGACCCGGGCCATCTCTTCGGGCAGGCGGGTGAAGTGCAGGTTGGGGGGCACCGTGCCGTGCTGCAGCGCGAGGATCGCCTTCATCAGGCCCAACGGGCCGGAGGTCGACTGCAGGTGGCCGAAGTTCGTCTTCACCGCGCCCAGCGCGCACGGCCCCTGGGTGCCGTACACGGCCGCCAGGCTCGCGTATTCGATCGGGTCCCCGACCGGGGTCCCGGTCCCGTGCGCCTCGACGAAGCCCACCGTCGTGCCGTCGACACCGGCCGTCTCCAGGGCCTTCCGGTAGACGGCCACCTGGGCGGTTTCCGACGGCGCCGCGATGTTCACGGTGCGGCCGTCCTGGTTGGCGGCGGTGCCGCGGACCACCGCCAGGATGCGATCGGAGTCGCGTTGCGCGTCGTCGAGCCGCTTGAGCAGCAGCATGACGCAGCCCTCGCCGGACACGAATCCGTCCGCCTGCGCGTCGAAGGCGTGGCAGCGGCCGGTCGGCGACAGCATGCCCTGCAGCGAGCCCGAGACGGACTTACGCGGTTCCAGGGTCACGACGACGCCGCCGGCCAGGGCGAAGTCGCTTTCACCGCTGTTCAGGCTGCCGCAGGCCTGGTGGACGGCCATCAGGCCCGACGAGCAGGCGGTGTCCACGGTGACCGCCGGCCCGTGCAATCCCAGCGTGTACGCGACGCGTCCCGACGCGAAGCTGTTGCTGGTGCCGGTGAATCCGTACGGCCCCTCGGCGGCGCCGCAGTCGGCCGACAACAGCTCGTAGTCGCCATGGGTCAGTCCGACGAAGACGCCGGTCTGCGAGTGCGACAACCGCGCGGGATCGAGGCCCGCATGCTCGATGGCGTCCCACGACGTCTCCAGCAGCAGGCGGTGTTGCGGGTCGATCGCGGTGGCTTCGCGCTCGGTCATGCCGAAGAAGTCGCAGTCGAAGCCGCCGACGTCGTCCAGGAAGGCCCCCCACCGCGTCACCGAGCGGCCCGGCACGCCGGGTTCGGGGTCGTAGTACAGGTCCGCGTCCCACCGGTCGGCGGGGATCTCGCCCACCAGATCATCGCCGCGCAGCAACGCTTCCCACAGCTGTTGCGGGGAATCGATTCCACCGGGAAGTCGGCAGGCCATACCGATGACAGCAACGGGTGCGGCGGTTGCGGCACGCAATGTGCAGTCCCCTGTTCTCCCCCAACGGCGTTGCGCAGTCGTGCGGGTGCCAGCTTACCGACCCGAACTCCGTCGGCGCGCACCTCATCCCGTTTCCGGCTCCGCCGGGCGCTCGGCCCGTCGATTCCACCCGCAAGGTGGGATCCACCGGCAACAGGCGAAAGCGCGTGCGCGCCATATGGATTCGCTGATTCTCCGGATCCTTTGGGCGGCGGGGTGTCCGCGTGGCGAGATTTGCCCGCGCGCGGTTATGCCGTTGGTCGGCGGAGCATTACGTTTTGCTGGTTTCTTCGGCTTCGCCGGCGTCGGCGGACTTCGCGGGGTCCTCGATCACGTGATAGAGCGGATCGACCATCGAAATGGGCCGGTTGCCGGTTTGGCGGGCCTTCCCGCTGAGCCGCAATAGCTGGCCGGGCTGAATGTCGGCGCCCCCGTGGCCGGGCCGGAAGGTGACCGTCATTTCCCCGCTGCTGTCCCCGACGACGACCCGCCGGAAGGTCCGCCCGCGCTCGGTGACGTCCTCGACTTCGTTGACCCGTCCTTCGACGGTGGCCCGTTGCCCCGAGATCAGCCCGGCCACCAGGATCACCGACGCCGGCCGCTCGGGGTGCTCGTAGGAGTCCAACTCCTGGTCCTCGCCCTTGGACACCCAGGCTTCGAGCTTGTCGATCTCCTGGGCGATCCGCTGCTCGAAGGTGTCGGGGTAGGCCTCTTTGATGCGCGATTCCACGTCGTAGGGCACGATCGTCGCCGCCGCATCCGGGACCATGCTCACCGCGCGGGCGATCTTGTCGGCGGTGCGGTCGTGCAGCAGCCGGCCCAGCAGCCGCGCGAACGTTCGGCGCGGCAGCAGCACCGTCACATTGGTGTGCGGTTGTTCCTCGCGCGCCTTGGCGACCAGTAGCTGGGCGGCCCGGCTGATGCGCCGGTCCGGGCAGTCCACCACCCGCAGCGGGGTGTCGAGATCGAAGTGATCCCAGCGCTTTCGCAGTTGGGCGGCGTGGGCGGGGTCGACCATGAAGTGCACCGCGGTCAGCTCGTCGGCCCGTAGTCCCCTGCCGTAGCGCAGCGCTTCGATAACGGCCAGGTCGACGGAATCGACGAGGACGAACACCCGGTGCCGCGCGTACTTCACCAACTCCGGTCGGTCGGTGCGGAACATCTCGAGAATGGCCGCCTCGGCGCGGTATTCGCGGTTGAGCCGCATGAGCATGAACACCAGCAGCGGGAAGACGACGACCACCAGCCACGCGCCCTCGGTGAATTTCGCCACGGCAAAGATGCCCACCACGATCGTCGACAGGATCGCCGCGGAGAGATTGATCGCCAGGCGGCGTCGCCATCCCGGTTCGCGCTGCCTCAGATGGTGTTTGGTCATTCCGTAGCCGGCCATCGAGAAGCCGGTGAACACGCCGATCGCATAGAAGGGAACCAGCGCGTTGACCGAGCCGCCGGTCACCACCAGCAGCAGCACCGACAGTGCCGTCAGGGTGATGATGCCGTTCGAAAAGACCAGCCGGTGACCGCGTTTGGTGAGCTGGCGCGGCAGAAAGCGATCGTCGGCGACGAAACTGGCCAGGGCCGGGAATCCGTTGAAACTGGTATTCGCGCCCGTGAACAAGATCGCGGCGGTCGAAGCCTGAACCAGGATGTAGAAGACGTCGCCGATGACGCCGTTGCCGAAGACGGCGCGGCCGATCTGCGACAGCACCGACGGGTATTCGGTGAGATACGGCGTTGCGTGGGTGACGTGCGCCAGGTAGGCGACGCCGGCCAGCAGGAGGCCGAGGATGGTGGCCATGGCGGTGAGCACGCGGCGTGCGTTGCGGCCCTGGGGCTTTCGGAAGTAGTCGACCGTGTTGGAGATGGCCTCGACCCCCGTCAGGGACGAACCTCCGTTGGCGAATGCGCGCAGCAACACCAGAACAGTGGCGCCCAGCACCAGCCCGTTGCCCTGGTGGACCGGCACGGTTCCGGCCATGCGCGCGGGATCGTAAATCGGTAGGTCCCCGGCGATTGCGCGGATCACGCCCACCACGATGGTCAGGCCGACCATGGCGATGAAGGAGTAAGTCGCCACCGCGAACGGCAGGCCCGCCTCCTTCAACCCGCGCAGGTTCGCGTAGCAGATGGCAAGCACCACAACGACCGTGAACTCCAGGCTGTAGGGACCCAGCGCGGGGAACGCCGAGACCACCGCAACCGTCCCGGCCGCCGATTGCACCGCAACGGTGACCACGTAGTCGATCAGCAGCGCGGCGGCGGCGATCTGCGCCACCCGGGGCCCGAAGTTGTCCCGCGCGACGATGTAGGAGCCACCCGCCCGGGTGTAGGCCATGACGACCTGCCGGTACGAGGCGGCCACCAGCACCAGGATGAGCAGGATGACGCCGGTGATGGGAAGCAACAGCAGGAAGGCGGCCAGCCCGGCGTGCGGCAGCAGTTCGATCAGGATCTGCTCCGGACCGTACGCCACGGATGAGACCGCGTCCGGCGAAAGCGCGCCCAGGGCAACCGGATTCGACAGCTTTTCGGAAGCGATGTCCTCGGTGATCAGGGGCTTGCCCAGAAACACTCGCTTGACGACGTCGCCGACCGAAAGGGGGATGCGCACCTTGCCGGCCGAAGTGGTCACGACCACCGTCCTTAACCTGAGCGGGGGAAACACCTCCGATGCATTGTGCACGTTCGCCGCCGCTCCGGCGGCGAACGGTCGTCGCCGAGCTAGGCGAGCCGCTGCACGGCCGCGGCGATCCGCTCGTCGGTGGCCGTCAACGCGACGCGCACGTGCTGCGCGCCGCCCGGGCCGTAGAAGGCGCCGGGCGCCACCAGGATGCCGCGTTCGGCCAGCCACGCGACGCTGTCGCCGCAAGGCTCGCCGCGGGTGGCCCACAGATACAGGCCGGCTTCGGAGTGGTCGACGGCGAACCCGGCCGAGCGCAGCGCCGGCAGCAGCGCGGTCCGCCGCCGCTCGTACCGCTCCCGCTGCGCCAGCTCGTGGGCGTCGTCGTCCAGGGCGGCGACCATGGCCGCCTGCACCGGCGTCGGCACCATCATCCCGGCGTGTTTGCGCACCGCCAGCAGCTCGGCGACCAGCTCGTGGTCTCCCGCGACGAACCCGGCCCGGTAACCGGCCAACGACGAGCTCTTCGAGAGCGAGTGGATCGCGAGCAGGCCGCCATGGTCGCCGTCGCAGACCGACGGATGCAGGATCGACAGCGGCTGCGCCTCCCAGCCCAGGCCCAGATAGCACTCGTCGGATGCCACGACACTGCCGCGGTCGCGCGCCCAGCCGACCACTTTGCGCAGGTGGTCGACGCCCAGCACGCGGCCGGTCGGGTTGCTCGGCGAGTTGAGGTAGACCAGCGCCGGCGTTCGTGGGCCAATCTGGGTGAGCGAATCGGCGCGCAGCACCGGCGCCCCGGCGAGCCGGGCCCCGACGTCATAGGTCGGGTAGGCCAGCTCGGGCACCACGATCACGTCGGCGGGCCCCAACCCCAGCAGCGTCGGCAGCCAGGCGATGAGCTCCTTGCTGCCGATCACGGGTAGCACGTCGGCCTCGGTGAGACCGCTGATGCCGAAGCGGCGGGCCAGCGCGGCGACCAGGGATTCGCGCAGTCGCGGGGTGCCGGCGGTGGCCGGATACCCGGACGCGGACCCGGCGGCGGCCAGCGCCTCGGAGATCACGGGCGCGACCGGGTCGACCGGCGTACCGACCGACAGGTCGACGATCCCGTCGGGATGGGCGCCGGCCCGTGCCTTCGCGTCGGCCAGGGTGTCCCAGGGGAACTCCGGCAGGGACGCCGACACCCGTCGGCGCGGCCTTACCCCGGGCTCATGGAGCACCGGCCCGCTCAGTCGCCCTCGCCCTGGGGCGGCAGGTCCTTGACTGCCTGCGGGTCGTTCTCGGTCATGCCGACCTTGGCCGCACCGCCCGGCGATCCCAGCTCGGTGAAGAAGTCCGCGTTGATCTGCGTGTACTGACTCCACTGCTCGGGCACGTCGTCTTCGTAGTAGATCGCTTCGACGGGACAGACCGGTTCGCAGGCCCCGCAGTCGACGCACTCGTCGGGGTGGATGTACAGCATCCGCGCGCCCTCGTAGATGCAATCGACCGGGCACTCCTCGATACAAGCCTTGTCTTTGATATCGACACAGGGCTCGGCGATCGTGTAGGTCACAGACGTCTCCTCCATGTACTACTTCGGTGGGCTGCTCTTCGGCTCGCGCCCGGTGCACCGGCCGCTCCAGACAAAGCTTTCGGTTACTGATACTAGACGTTGCACATACACGTCAACCACTTGGCACGCCCGTTAAACTGACGATTTAAGACTGCCAGTCTCGGGTGCCGCGACCGGGGTCCGTTTCGCCGAGGGCGAACGGTCGCCACGGACCCCTGACCTGCACAAAGTCACGCCCCAGCGAGGCCCACCGATAGTCATTGCGCTGGAAGCACACTCGCGGCGCCTGGTAATCTCGATTCGGACGGCAGCCGCTGGCAGATGTCGTCGCCTTTGTAGCGGTGCATTAATCGGGGAAGGTGTCCACCATGAGGCTGTCGTTGACCAAATTGACCGTTGCCGTCGGTAGTGCGGCCGTGGCGCTGACCGCCGGCGCGGGAATCGCTGCCGCGGATCCGTCGGACGCGATCATCAACACCACGTGCAACTACGGGCAGGTCATCGCCGCGCTCAACGCCGCCGATCCGGCGGCCGCCGCGCAGTTGAACAGCTCGCCGATGGCGCAGTCCTACATCCGCAGCTTCCTGGCCTCGCCGCCGCCGAAGCGCCAGCAGATGGCCCAGCAGATCCAGGCCATGCCGTCGGCGATGAAGTACTACGACGACATCAACCAGGTCGCGGTCACCTGTAACAACTTCTGAGTCGACGCGGTTCAGTAACCGCTGAGCAGGCAGCGCACGCGGCCGAGCGTCTCCGGTCCGACGCGGCTGCGGATTCGCGACGGGTCCGCGGGCTTACGGCCCCATAGCAGCAGGACGTGGGCGGCCGGATCGGTCTCCAGCGTGGCGGCGCCTTCGGGCTCGGCGAGTTCGATCGTGGTAGTGCCGGCTTCCGCGCCGAGGACGACGTCTTCGGTACCGGGAGCCCGCACCCGCGCCCGGGCCGCCGCGTCGTCCCCGGTGATGTCCCAACCGTGCAGCACGAGTTCTTCGCGCATGTGTTCGGCGAACCAGGGCACCTTCATCGTGCGGCCCGTCCAGGCGACATCGGTGTCCCGGGGCACCTCGTCGGCCGCCGCCGCGACGCGGCCGAGGCCGGCCATCCGCTCGAGCAGCGCGTCCCACAGGTCCGCGTCGTTCAAAGCGCGCAGCGGGCCCTCGCGCTCGTCGAAACCCCGGGTGCCGATGGCTTCGCCTTCCAGGTGGGCGGCCAGCACTCGGGCGAGTTCCTCGGCGTTTCCGGCCTGATGGACGACGATGTCGCGCACCGTCCAGGCGTCGCACCAGGTGCCCGCATCGGGCCGTCGCCGCTGCACCGCGTCGGCGAACGGCCCCCACTCCGGGAACCGGTCGGAGTCGATCCGTCGGTTCACGGCATCGGGTATACCCGCCGCCTCCAGCCGCTAAGCCGCCCGCGGCGCGTACGTGGTGGTGCGTTGGCGCGCCGGGCGCCCGATGCCCTCGGCGATCGCGGTCAGCTCCTCGACGGTCTTGGCCGACCCGTGCTCCGACCCGGCCATCCGCGAGATGGTCTCCTCCATCAGCGTGCCGCCCAGATCGTTGGCCCCCCCGTTGAGCATCACCTGTGTGCGCTCGACACCCAGCTTGACCCAACTGGTCTGGATCTGGGATATGCGGCCGTGCAGCATGATTCGCGCCAACGCGTGCACGGCACGGTTGTCGCGGTGGGTGGGCCCGGGCCGGGCCGCGCCGGCCAGGTACAGCGGTGAGCTCTGGTGCACGAACGGCAGCGGCACGAACTCGGTGAACCCGCCGGTGCGGTCCTGAATGCCCCTCAGCACGTTGAGGTGGCCGACCCAGTGCCGCGGGCTGTCGACGTGCCCGTACATCATCGTCGACGACGACCGCAGGCCCACCTCGTGCGCGGTGGTCACGATGTCGATCCATTCCGACGTCGGCAGCTTGCCCTTGGTCAGCACCCAGCGCACCTCGTCGTCGAGGATCTCCGCGGCGGTGCCCGGGATGGTGTCCAGCCCGGCCTCGCGCAGGCTGATCAGCCACTCGCGCACGCTGAGCCCGCTCTTGGTCACGCCGTTGGCGATCTCCATCGGCGAGAAGGCGTGCACGTGCATCGACGGCACCCGCGCCTTGACCGCGCGGACCAGATCGGCGTAGCCGGTGACCGGCAGCTCCGGGTCGATGCCGCCCTGCATGCAGACCTCGGTGGCGCCCTCGACGTGCGCCTCCCAGGCGCGGTCGGCCACCTCCCCGGTGGACAACGAGTACGCGTCGGCGTCGCCCTTGCGCTGAGCGAACGCGCAGAACCGGCACCCGGTGTAGCAGATGTTGGTGAAGTTGATGTTGCGGTTCACCACGAACGTCACGTCGTCACCCACGACGTCGCGGCGCAGTGAGTCCGCCAGCGCGGCAACGGCTTCCAGCGCCGGCCCGTCGGCGGTCGCCAGCGCCAGATACTCACCGTCGGTGCAGCCGGCGGGATCGCGCTCGGCGGCCCGCAGCGCGGCGAGCACATCGGTGTCGATGCGCTCGGGGGCCCGCGCGGTCAGCTCGTGCACGTGCGCGCGGATCGATTCCCAGTCGCCGAAGGCGCTGTCCAGATCGCTGCGCGCCTCGGTGGCGCGGCCCTCGGTGTCGATCGCGGCGTTGAGGTCGATGCGCCCGGCCGACGCGACGTCGTCGGGCTCCTGCCAGGGCAGGCCCACCGGGTTGACGTCGCGGGCCAGGCCGGTCGCCGGGTCGGCCAGCGCCAGCACGTGTCCACGCACCCGCGGGTCGATCCACGCCGCCCCCGCCTGCACGTACTTGGGCTGGGCGGTCAAGCGCTGAACCAGTTCGTATCCGGCCCGCGCGGTCAGCTCGGCCAGCTCGTCCAGCGCGGGCCACGGCCGCTCCGGGTTGACGTGATCGGGCGTCAGCGGCGACACCCCGCCCCAGTCGTCGACCCCGGCACCCACCAGCGCCAGGCACTCGTCGCCCGAGACCAGGTTGGGCGGCGCCTGGATGCGCATGCCGGGGCCCAGCACCAACCGTGCGACCGCCACCGTCGCCAGGTAATCTTCGATCCCCGCGTCGGGAACGGCGGCCATCGCGGTGTGTTCCTTGGCCCGGAAGTTCTGCACGATCACCTCTTGGACGTGCCCGAACTCCTTGTGCGACTTGCGGATCGCGTGCAAGGTCTCGGCACGTTCGGTCAGCGTCTCGCCGATGCCGACCAGCAGGCCGGTCGTGAACGGAATGGACAGCCGGCCCGCATCGGTGAGCGTGCGCAGCCGTACCGCCGGGTCTTTGTCCGGGCTGCCGTAGTGCGCAAGGCCTTTCGTCTCGAACAGCCGTCGCGACGTCGTCTCGAGCATCATCCCCATCGACGGCGCCACCGGCTTCAGCCGGGCCATCTCCGACCAACTCATCACGCCGGGGTTCAGGTGCGGCAGCAGCCCGGTTTCTTCGAGCACCCGGATGGCCATGGCCCGCACGTAGGACAGCGTGGAGTCGTACCCCCGTTCGCCGAGCCACTGCCCCGCCTCCGGCCATCGATCCTCGGGCCGGTCGCCGAGAGTGAAAAGTGCTTCCTTGCAACCAAATTCGGCTCCGCGGCGGGCGATGTCGAGGATCTCATCGGGTTCGAGGTACATGCCCGACCCCTGCGCGCGCAGCTTGCCCGGCACCGTGACGAAGGTGCAGTAATGGCAGGTGTCGCGGCACAAATGGGTGACCGGGATGAACACCTTGCGCGAATAGGTGATCGGCAACCCGCCGCCGGGGCCGCGCCGGCCGGCCGACACCAACCCCGCGTCGCGCACCCGCGCGGCGCTGGCGCACAGATCCGCGAGGTCCTCGCCGCGCGCGGTCATCGCGACCGCGGCCTCATCGACGTTGAGCGCAACGCCGTCTCGGGCGCGGCGCAGCACCCGCCGCAACGCCGAGGCGCTGGTCTTCGGCAAAACCACAGGATTAGGAAGAGCGGTAGGCTCCTCGCCCGGAGTCAGCGGCACCTTCGTGTAACTTCCCCACGATCGAATTTCATCCGCGTGTCCCAACATGTGAAATTTTCTTCCGACCCGTGCGGGCCCGGTCTGCGCAACAGTCAACAGTAGCGGCAGGTCCACCCCGGCGAGCGGGGACGTCCCGGCCCCGAGGGGCGCACGAACGTCAGGACGGGTGGCCGCGCCGCCACAGCACCCAGAGCGGCGGGGCGACACCCAGCACGATCAGCAGCAGGGCCCCGTAGGCCATCAGCCCACGACCCCCCAGGATGACGTCGTCGGCCGGGCCGCCCATGCTGATCGCCGCCACCGTGAGCAGCCAGGTCCACAGCGGCAGCGCGGCCAGCCGCGACGACGTGGTCCACCGGCCGGCGGCCCAGACCAGTGCGGCATTGACCAGACCCGAAATCAATCCGCTGATGGGAAACGGAACCGCCCCGATATAGGAAGGCAGCAGCAGGGCCCCGGCGAGTGCGGAGAGGACTCCGTCGACGGCGAGCAGCGCCAGGACCACGAAACGGATCGCGGGGTCCGTCGCGCCGCCGTCTTCGAGGGACGCGGCGCGCGGCTTTGTTGCGGTCAGGTCGGAACGCTGTCGATGTTGGAGAGAATCGAGCCGATAACCCACTGCAGGCTGTCGAGCCGGTCCTGCCAATGCTGCTGATTAGGGTCCAGGTCGGGGTCCATGCGAAATCCTTCCGTGGCTGCCTGATTGGCAAGCCTACCGCGTGACGACCGGGGTGAAATCAAGCCCGGCAAGCAAATCTGTTTCCCAGCCCCGCCCGTCGCGCTCCCCCGCTGCGCCGGCGGCCAGCACGTAGTGCTCCTCCGCCAGGATCGGCAGCGCCATATTGTTCGACAGGGCACAGGCCCGGCCGGTGGGCCCGACGACCACTTGCGTGGCGTGGGCGGCCAGCGCCGCCCTCTTCGCCGCCCACGCCTCGGGGGCCGGCTCGATGACGGCGTCGATGTCGGCGTCCACGTACCCGAAGCCGAACTCCTCCTCCGGCGGGATGGTCCACCCGGGCAGCAGATCCTCGCCGGTCAGGGCGTGCAGCCCCGCCATGAAGGCGCTCGTCGCGAACACCGACCAGTAGAACTTCGGCACGGTCCACGGCTCGCCGGGAAAGTCGCCGGAGCCGGCGGCGGCCACGGCGCCCGTCGTGACGGTGTGGGTGTGCACGTGGTCGGGGTGGCCGTAGCCGCCGCCGGGGTCGTAGGTCACGACGACGTGCGGGCGGTGCTCGCGAATGACGGCGACCAGCTCGCCGACGGCCTCGCGCTCGTCGGCGTCGATGAACCGACGGCGCCGCCGCCCGGGCGTGCCCTCCATGCCCGAGTCGCGCCAGCGCCCCGCGCCGCCCAGGTAATGGGGTGCGCCGACGCCCAGCGCACGCAGCGCGTCGGTGAGCTCGCCGATGCGGTAGCCCCCCAACTGATCCGCGCGATCGACGGCCAGCTCCGCCCAGCGATCGCCGATCACCTCGCCCTCCTCGCCGAGCGTGCAGGTGACGACGCGGACGTCCGCCCCGCGGGCGGTGTAGTGGGCGATGGTGGCGCCGTTGCTGAGGCTCTCGTCGTCCGGATGCGCGTGGACGAACAGCAGCCGTGGCGTCTCGGGCATGGACGCACCCTACCGCGCGGCGCCCGGCGTCGACGGTCTCGTCGCAGCCGATAGGAACGCATACGGCTACTATCGAGGGATGCCGCAGCTAACCCAGACCGCCCCGGCCGGCGGCCGGAGCCGCCGTCGGGGCGAGGTCCTCGAACGGGCGCTCTACGAGGCCACTCTGGCCGAACTGGCCGAGGTCGGCTACGGCGGTCTGACGATGGAGGGGATCGCGGCGCGCGCCCACACCGGCAAGGCGGCCCTGTACCGGCGCTGGACCACCAAGTGCGAGCTGGTGCATGCCGCCCTGGTCCACACCCTGCCGCCCGTGCCCGAGGCCCGGCCCGGCCGCTCGGCCCGGGAGAACCTGCTGACGGTGTTCACCGCCCACCGCGACGTCTGCGCCGGGAAGACCGCTTTCCCGGGCATGGCCACCGTCAACCAGCTCCTGCACGAACCGGAGATGCGCGCCATCTTCGCCGACGCCGTGGTGGCCCCGCGCCTGCAGATCGTCGAATCGATCCTGCAGGCCGCCGTGGCGGAGGGTGACCTCGATCCGGAGATGATCACCCCGCTGACCGCACGCATCGGCCCGGCCTTGATCAACCAGCATTTCCTGCTGACCGGATCGCCGCCGAACCGCCGGGAGCTGGCGCTCATCGTCGACGCGGTGATACCGCCGCGCAAGGCGCGGGCGGCCTCCGACTAGGGCGCGACCACAGACCGGCGAGGCCGGCTCAGGGCCCGGTCTTGATCCATTGGCCGGCGTCGCCGACGATCCCGACCGGCACTGCACCCGAGAGGCTGACGTTCTGCACGCTGGGGCCCGCGGCCACGATCGTGGTGTCCTGCAGGATCGGCAGCACGGTCGACATGTTCCACAGTCGCGGCTCGACCGCGGTGATCACGTCGTTGATGTTCTTGGTGCCGTTGAGCGCGGCGTCGATGTTCGACTGCACGCTGCGATCGCAGATCCCGGTGAGGTTCGACGGCGCCTGCACCAGCGCGTTGGGGTCCGCCGGGCGGCTGGGCGGGGTCGAGGTCGGTGTCGTGGCGGAGGTGGCGGGCGCGGTGGTGGTCGGCGAGGACGGGGTGGTGGTCGGCCCCGTCGACGTCGGTACCTGCGTCGCCTGCAGCGCCGGGCAGCCGTACCGCGACGCCAGGCGCGTCGCCAGGCTCCCGCCCGCCTGGTGCCAGCCGATGATCGCGTCCACCTGGTTGTTGTTCAGCGCGTCCCGATACAGCGTCACCGGGTCCAGCGCGAGCACGCTGGCGGCGATGCCCACATTGCGCAACTGGTCGGCCGCGGTGTTGGCCACGGCCACCGACGTCGGGTCGTTGGCCGCCACTCCGATGACCAGCGACAGCTGTTGGCCGTCCTTGCTGATCCGGCCGCGGATTACTTCGGGCGGCCCGTTGTTCGCCGGGGTCGGCGCCGGCGACGCCGACGAGTTGCCCTCCACCTTGTAACCGGATCCCTCCAACAACCCCAGCGCCGCCGGCGTCGTCATCGCGGGCGGTGCGGTCGGTTCGTAGCCCGGGTCGCTGGGCGCGCGGATCTGGGCCTGGTCGAGCGTGACCGTGTTGTCGCTGCCCGCGCCCACCGCCGCCAGCAGGTCGACGTCGAGCAGCCCCAGGATCGCCTTGCGCACCTGCGCGTCGGCCAGCTTGGGCTCGTTGGCCCGCAACGTCAGCTGCATGACCCGGGGCGTCACGATCCGGGCGGTGCGCACGTCGGGGATGGCGGACAGCTGCGCGAACGCCGCCGATCCGCCGTGCACCTGGGCCACCTGGGTGTCGCCGTTGCGGACCGAATCGGCCAGCGCCGCAGGCGCTCCGGCGCGCCGGAACAGGATGAGCGCGGGCTTGGCCGGTGATCCCCAGTAGCGGTCGTTGCGGGCCACCAGGATCTCGTCGCGCTGCGGATCGATGCTCTCCACGCGGAACTGGCCGCCGGTGACCGGCAGCGCCCGGGCCAGCCCGGACGCGAACCCGCCCGGCACGTCCTTGACGATGTGCGCCGGAAGGATGTTGCTGAACAGCTCTTTCCACGACGGATACGGCTGGGCGAAGGTGACCACCGCCTGCTTGCCGCCCTCGAGCGACTGCACGCCGGTGATCAGGTCGTAGCCGGCCGGGTCGATGACGCCGGGCTGGCTGACCATCTGCCGCCACAGGTACCAGAAGTCATCGGCGGCGATCGGGGCGTTGTCGGTCCACTGCGCCTCCGGCCGGATCTTGTAGGTCACCGTGAACGGGTTCTGGCTGGTGACCTCGGCGGAGTCGAGCAGGGTCGGGTCCATTTCCCAGCGGGAACCGGTCGGCGTGCCAGGGTCGGGCACCGGCCGGAACGCGCTGGGCAGCACCAGCGCGCTGATCGCCGCGTTCACCGGGGACAGGTCGGACAGCAGGTGCGGGTTGAAGCCGGCGCCGATCGAGTCGATGCCCATGATGATCTGCGTCGGCCGCGGCGGCGGCGGCGGCGAGTTGTGCGGCGTGTCCGTGCTCTGCGGCGCCGGCGGGGGGTTGACCGTGCACGCCGCGAGCGCCAGTCCGGACAGCGAGACGACCACGCCGACCGTCATAAACAAGCGGCGGGCACGCGTCGGCATGCCGATCAGGGTATCGAGCAGCCGCCCGGCGGCCCGCCCGAGCACGCGCGGCTAACCCCGTGCCTTGGCGCGCGACCGGCTGCGCGCCCGGGTCGTGGCGTCCAACTCGACCTTGCGCACCCGGACGATTTCCGGGGTCACCTCCACGCACTCGTCCTGCGCGCAGAACTCCATGGCCTGTTCCAGGTCGAGCTCGAGCGGCTTGGCCAGGGTCTCGATGACGTCCGCGGTCGACGACCTCATGTTGGTGAGCTTCTTCTCCCGGGTGACGTTGATGTCGAGATCCTCGGCGCGCGGGTTGATTCCGACGACCATGCCCTCATAGGTGTCCTGGCCGGGCTCGACGAAGAACTGGCCACGGTCGGCGAGCTGAATCAGGGCGAACGGCGTGATGGTGCCGGCGCGGTCGGAGACCAGCGACCCGGTGTGGCGGGCCCGGATCTCCCCGGCCCACGGCCGGTAGCCGTCGAACACGGCGTTGGCGATGCCGGTGCCCCGGGTGATCGTCAGGAAATCGGTGCGGAAGCCGATCAGGCCGCGGCTGGGGACGATGAAATCCATCCGGACCCAGCCGGCCGCGTGGTTGGTCATCTCCTCCATGCGGCCCTTGCGGGCCGCCATCAGCTGGGTGATCGCGCCGACGAACTCTTCTGGGCAGTCGATCGTCATCGCCTCGAAGGGCTCGTGCAGCCTGCCGTCGATCGTGCGGGTCACCACCTGCGGCTTGCCGACCGTGAGCTCGAAGCCCTCCCGGCGCATCTGCTCGACCAGCACCGCCAGCGCGAGCTCGCCGCGGCCCTGCACTTCCCACGCGTCGGGCCGGCCGATGTCCACGACCCGGATCGACACGTTGCCGACCAGCTCTTGGTCGAGCCGGCCGCGGACCATGCGCGCGGTCAGCTTGTGGCCCGACACCTTCCCGGCCAGCGGCGAGGTGTTGGTGCCGATCGTCACCGAGATCGCCGGCTCGTCGACGGTGATCCGCGGCAGCGCGTGGGCGTGGTCGGGGTCGGCCAGCGTGTCACCGATCATGATCTCGGGCAGGCCGGCCACCGCCACGATGTCACCGGCGATCGCCTCCTCGGTGGGGCTGCGCTCGACGCCCTCGGTCGCGAGCAGCTCGGTGATCTTGGCGCTGGTGATGACGGGCAGCCCGTCGACCTCGCGCATCCAGGCGACCTGCTGGCCCTTGCGCAGTTTGCCGTTGTAGATGCGGATCAGGGCGAGCCTTCCGAGGAAGGCCGACGCGTCGAGGTTGGTCACCAGCGCCTGCAGCGGCGCCTCGGGATCCCCTGCCGGCGCGGGGATGTGCTCCATCAGGACGTCGAACAAGGGGTCGAGGTTGTCGCCGTCGGGAATCTCGCCGTTGGCCGGCTGGGTGGTGCTGGCCACGCCGGCCCGCCCGGACGCGTAGAGCGTCGGCAGGCCCAGCGCGTGCTCGGCGGCCTTGGCCGCCTCGTCGTCGAGGTCCGATGCGACGTCCAGCAGCAGGTCGTGGCTCGCGTCCACCACCTCGGCGATGCGCGCGTCGGGCCGGTCGGTCTTGTTGACGACGAGGATCACCGGCAGGTGCGCGGTAAGCGCCTTGCGCAGCACGAACCGCGTCTGGGGCAGCGGCCCCTCGGACGCGTCGACCAGCAGCAGCACCCCGTCCACCATCGACAGCCCGCGCTCCACCTCACCGCCGAAGTCGGCGTGGCCCGGGGTGTCGATCACGTTGATGACCGTGACCGTTCCGTCCGGGTTGTGGCGATGCACGGCGGTGTTCTTGGCCAGGATGGTGATGCCCTTTTCCTTCTCGAGGTCACCGCTGTCCATGATGCGTTCCTGGGTGTCGTCACCGCGGTGGTGCAGCGCCCCGGACTGCCGCAGCATCGCGTCCACCAGGGTCGTTTTGCCGTGGTCGACGTGGGCGACGATGGCGACGTTACGGAATGGCACGTCGGTGATTGTGGCAGCGGAGGGCCGTACAAAGCGAACTGGCAGGCGCCCGGGGCCGCGGTCCGGTGTGCGTGCAGGGCGGCCCGGCACGGCGTGTCGGCGCCGTGGCCGCACACCGAAAGCCCGGGCCGCACACTCGGTGGCCGGCCCGCTACCAGCCCCTGCGGCGGGGCGCCGTGCCGACCAATTCGCCCTTGGTCGCCTCGTCGCGGCTGCGGTAGACGATGTAGGGCCGGAACAGGTAGGCGACCGGCGCGCTCAACATGTGCACCAGCCGGGTGAACGGCAACAGGGTGAACAGCACCATGCCGATCAGGGCGTGCAGCTGGTAGTCCAGCGGCGCGTTGATCATCACCTCGCCGTGTGGCTGGAAGATCCAGATCCGGCGGAACCACAGGCCGACCGTGTAGCGGTAGTGGAACTCGCCGCCGTGCGGGCCGGTGCCGATCAGGTCGCAGTACAGGCCCACCACGATGGCCAGCACCAGCACCACGTACATCACCTTGTCGCCGCGGGTGGTGGCCATGGACACCGCCGGGCGGGTGAACCGCCGGTAGATCAGCAACCCGATGCCGGCCAGGGTGGCAATCCCCGCCACCGACCCGGCGATGACCGCCTGCAGATGATAGGCGTGGTCGCTCACCTTGAGCAGGTGCGTCACCCGCGGCGGGATGAACAGCCCCATCACGTGCCCGGCGAAGACCGCCAGGATGCCGAAGTGAAACATCGGGCTGGCGATCCGCAGCAGCCGCGACTCGTAGATCTGCGAGGAGCGGGAGGTCCAGCCGAACTTGTCGTAGCGGTAGCGCCACCAGGTGCCGACGATCAACACCGTCAGCGTGACGTAGGGCGCGATGTCCCAGAACAACACGTTGCTAAACACCTGGCGCTCCTTCGCGTCGGGGCGGCACGGTCAAGTTGAAGGGTTGCAGCCCAACGGCTTCCGCGGGCGGCCCGGCCTTGGCCAGGCGCTGCGCGCGGCGCACGTCCTGATCGGTCGCGGCCGGCAGCGTCGCGCACACCGCCGCCACGGTGGGCTCGTAGGGCGACTTCGCGTCGGCGAGCGCGCCCCGCAACACGTCGATCGGGACGCGGTGCTCGGCCAGCAGCCGCCGCCCGGCCCCGGGATCGACGGTGGCGGCGAATTCCAGCACGACGGGCAGGTGGTCGGGCGCCTCGGCGTGCGGGGGCTGCACCCCCGATTCCCGGTAGGTGGCGGCGAACTCCACCATCTCCCGGCCGCGGTTGCGGGTGTCGCCGGCGGTCCAGTACGTCAGGTACATCGTGCAGTGGCGCCGCATGTCGAACGTGGCGACGTAGTCCATCGCGGCGGCCATGGGTTCGCGAGCGCGCAGCGCGGCCAGCGTCTGCGCGAGCAGCGCCGCCGCGGGCCCGCCGATGTGGCTGAGCAGCTCCTCGACGGTGTCCAGCCGACCCGGCAACTCGTCGTCCGGGTAGGCCAGCAGCAGCGATGCGGCCTGCCACACCAGCCGGTCCTGCAGGATGTCGGCGCGTCCCCGGCGCCCGGCCAGCAGCCTCATCGCTTCTGCTCTTCGGGGAACATCCCCGCGGGCACCTGGCGGCCGTCCCAGTTCAGCAGGTTCACCCGCGCGGACCGGTGACCGTTGACCGGCTCCTCGCCGCCCGGCCGCTTGAGCGCGTGGAACGTCTCCACGGACACGGGCACCGGTTCGCCCGACTCGTACATGCCCGGGCCGCCGTCGCCCGTCAACGAGCAACCCATGTCCTCGAGGTCACGGGCCTGCGGGGCGAACGCGGTCGGAATGACGTACCGTTCTTCGTATTTCGCGATCGCCAGCAGCCGGTACATCTCGTAGATCTGCTCTTCGGTCATCCCCACCGAATGCGGGATTTGCGGCTGGGTTTCGCGCCCGAGATTGATGTCGCGCATGTAGGAACGCATCGCCGCGAGCCGCCGCAGCACGCCCTCGACCACAGCGGTGTCACCGGCGGTGAACAGTTCGGCCAGGTACTGCATGGGGATGCGCAGCGCGTCCAGCGCGCCGAAGAGGTTGCCCAGCTCCTCCCCGTCATGGCCGTCCCGGCTGACCGCGTCGACCACTGGCGACAGCGGCGGGATGTACCAGACCATCGGCATGGTGCGGTATTCGGGGTGCAGGGGCAGCGCGACCTTGTAGTCGTTGATCAGCGCGTACACCGGCGAGCGCTGTGCGGCCTCGATCCACTCGTCGGAGATGCCCTCCGCGCGGGCGGCGGTGATCACCTCGGGATCGTTGGGATCCAACAGGATTCGGCACTGCGCCTCGTACAGGTCGGTGTCGTTCTCCACCGACGCCGCCTCCAGCACGCGGTCGACGTCGTAGAGCACCAGGCCCAGATACCGCAGTCGGCCCACGCACGTCTCCGAGCAGATGGTCGGCAGGCCGACCTCCATCCGCGGGTAGCACAGCGTGCACTTCTCGGCCTTGCCTGTCTTGTGGTTGAAATACACCTTCTTGTAAGGACATCCGGAGACGCACATCCGCCAGCCGCGGCAGCGGTCCTGGTCGACCAGGACGATGCCGTCCTCGCTGCGTTTGTACATCGCGCCCGACGGGCACGACGCCACGCAGGAGGGGTTGAGGCAGTGCTCGCAGATCCGGGGCAGGTAGAACATGAAGGTCTCTTCGAGCGCGAGCTTGACGTCCTCGCTGACCTTCTTCAGGATCGGGTCGCCGGCCAGGATCTCCGGCGACCCGGACAAGTTGTCATCCCAGTTCGGTCCCCACGAGATTTTCATCGGTTCGCCGGTGATGAGGCTCTTCGGCGCGGCCGTGGGGAACGTGTCACCCGCGGGCGCGGTGGTCAGGTTCTCGTAGTCGTAGGTCCAGGGCTCGTAGTAGTCGTCGATGATGGGCAGCCGGGGGTTGGCGAAGATGCGCAACAGCTTGTGGATGCGGCCGCCGTCGCGCAGCCGCAACCGGCCCTTCTTGTCGCGAATCCAGCCACCGCGCCACCGCTCCTGGTCTTCGTAAGTGCGCGGATAGCCTTGGCCGGGGCGGGTTTCGACGTTGTTGAACCACACGTACTCGGTGCCGGGGCGGTTCGTCCAGGCCTGCTTGCAGGTGACCGAGCAGGTGTGGCAGCCGATGCACTTGTCGAGGTTCATCACCATCGCCAGCTGCGCCATGACTTTCATGAGGGCCTCGCTTCCCGTGCGCGCATCAGTACGTCACATCCTGACTGCGACGGCGCACCACGGTGACCTCGTCGCGCTGGTTGCCGGTCGGTCCCATGTAGTTGAAGGCGAACGCGTGCTGGCCATAACCCCCGGCGAGATGGCTGGGCTTGATGCGGACGCGGGTCAGCGCGTTGTGGTTGCCGCCGCGCTTGTTGTTGGTTTCGGTGCGGGGTGTGTCGACCGTGCGCTCCTGCACGTGGTAGACGAAGACCACGCCGTCGGGCATCCGGTGGCTGACGATGGCCCGGCACACGTAGATGCCGTTGGCGTTGACCGCCTCGACCCAATCATTGTCGCGCACTTGCAGTTTGGCCGCGTCGCCCGGACTCATCCACATCGTCGGTCCGCCCCGTGACAACGACAGCATGTAGAGGTTGTCCTGGTAGGTGGAGTGGAACGACCACTTTGAATGCGGCGTCAAATACCGCACGGTCAGCCCGATCCCGTCGTCGGTGGGACCGAGCTCGGGCTGCCCGAACAGCCGCGCCATGTCCAGCGGCGGGCGGAACACCGGCAGGTGCTCGCCGAGTTCCTCGACCCAGTCGTGGGCCAGATAGAAGTGCATCCGCCCGGTGAGCGTGTGGAACGGCTTCAGGTTTTCGATGTTGATGGTGAACGGCGCGTAGCGGCGCCCGCCGGCCTCGCTGCCCGACCACTCGGGGCTGGTGATCACCGGGACGGGACGCGCCTGGGTGTCGGCGTAGCTGATGCGCCGGTCTTCGCTGCCCTCGGCCAGGTGCGCCAACCGCTGGCCCGTCCGCTTTTCCAGCTCGCGGAAGCCCTCGACGGCGAGCCGGCCGTTGGTGGTCCCGGACAGCAGCAGCAGCACGTCGGCCATCCGCGCGGCGGTGGTGATGGCCGGGCGGCCCGCTGCCGCACCGGAATTCATCACCCCGAACTTGGCCGCCAGCTCCTCGACCTCCCGGAACGGGTGCACGGTGACGCCCTTGGTGGTGAGCCCGAACGTGTCGACCAGCGGGCCCAGGGTTTGCCATTTGTCGTAGATCGCGCCGTAATCGCGTTCCACCACGGTGAGTTTGGGCATGGTCCGCCCGGGCACCGGCGTCGCGCCGCTGTGCAGCCAGTCTTGTTCCGTGCCGTCGGGATAGGCCATCGCGTCGGGCGTGTCGTGCTGCAGCGCGGTCAGGACCACGTCGCTGCGGGTGCCCAGGTGACGCTTGGCCAGCGCACTGAACGCGCGCGCGATCGCACCGAAAGCCTCGAAATCCGAACGGGTCTCCCAGGGCGGGTCGGTCGCGGCGCTGAACGCGTGCACGAACGGGTGCATGTCCGTGCTCGAGATGTCCGCCTTCTCGTACCACGTCGCCGCCGGCAGCACGATATCCGAGACCAGCGTCGTCGACGTCATCCGGAAGTCGATCGACATCATCAGGTCGAGCTTGCCCTCGGGGATGTCCCCCTCGCACACCACGTCGGCGGGCGGCACGCCGTCGGTCGGCGGTTCGGCCTGCACGTTGGAATCGGTGCCCAGCAGGTGGCGCAGGAAGTATTCGCCGCCCTTGCCCGACGACCCGATCAGGTTGGCCCGCCAAACCGTAAGCACCCGAGGCCAGTTGACCGGATTGTCGGGATCGGTGACGGATAGCTTGAGTTTGCGGTCGCGAAGTTGCTCGGCGACGTAGTCGGCCACGTCGCGGCCCGCGGTGCGCGCCTCGTCGGCGACGTCCAGGCTGGACCGGTCGAACTGGGGGTAGAACGGGCTCCAGCCCATGGCCGTCGCCGAGGCCAGCAGGTCCATCGTGTGCTTGCCGGCAAATCGTCCCCGGCCCAGCGGGCTGGCCAGTTTGTCGGCGCCGTAGCCGTCATAGCGCCACTGGTCGGTGTGCGCGTACCAGTAGGACGCGCCCGGCACCTGCCGCGGCGGGCGCACCCAGTCCGTGGCCATCGCCATCGTCTGAAACCCGGTGAGGGGCCGCACCTTTTCCTGGCCGACGTAGTGCGCCCAGCCCCCGCCGTTGCGTCCCATCGAGCCGGTCAGCATCAGCAGCGCGAGCACCGCCCGATAGATGGCGTCGCCGTGGAACCACTGGCAGATGCCACTGCCCATGATGATCATCGACCGGCCGCCGGATTCCTCCGCGCTGCGCGCGAATTCCCTGGCGACGCGGATGGCCTGCGCGGCCGACACCCCGGTGATCGCCTCCTGCCACGCGGGGGTGTTCTGCTGGGTCGGGTCGTCGTAGCCGGTGGGCCATTCGCCAGGCAGCCCCGGGCGGGCCACCCCGTACTGGGCGAGCATCAGGTCGAACACGGTGCACACGCGGTGCGTGCCGACGCGGCGCACCGGGACACCGCGGGCGATGGTGCTGCCTTCGCCGTTGAGGGTGTCGAAGCTGGCCAGGTGCACCACCGCGGTGTCGCCATCGCCGTTGGCGCCGTCGGCATTTCGCACACTCAGCGCCGGCACCAGGGTGCCCAGGTCGAGGTTCCACTTGCCGACGCCGTCCTCGCCGTAGCGGAATCCCAACGAGCCGTGGGGCACCACCACCGAGTCGCTGGACTCGTCCAGCACCGCCGGCTTGAGCGCCGCGTTCTCGACAGCCTCCCCGAGGTCCGCCGCGGTCAGGTTCTTGCCGGGCACCAGCATGTCGCCGCGCTCTTCCAGCTTGATCAGGAACGGCAGGTCGGTGTAGCGGCGTGCGAAGTCGCTGAAGAACGGAACCTCCTTCTGCACATAGCATTCCGAGAGAATGACGTGCCCCATCGCCATCGCTAGCGCCCCATCGGTGCCGGCCGCGCACGGCATCCACTCGTCGGCGAACTTGGTGTTGTCGGCGTAGTCGGGGCTGACGGTCACCACCTTGGTGCCGCGGTAGCGCGCCTCGGCCATCCAGTGCGCGTCGGGGGTCCGGGTGATCGGCACGTTGGAGCCCCACATCATCAGATAGGCCGCGTCCCACCAGTCTCCGGATTCGGGGACGTCGGTCTGATCGCCGAACACCTGCGGCGAGGCCACCGGCAGGTCGGCGTACCAGTCGTAGAACGACGTCATCGGGGCGCCGATCAGCTCGAAGAACCGCGACCCCGCGGCGTAGGACACCATGGACATCGCCGGGATGGGCGAGAAGCCGGCGACGCGGTCGGGGCCGTAGGTCTTGATGGTGTGCACGTGAGCGGCGGCGATCAGCTCGGTGGCCTCGGCCCAGGTGATCCGAACCAGTCCGCCCTTGCCGCGGGCCCGCTGGTAGCGGCGCCGGCGTTCGGGGTCCGCCTGGATGTCGGCCCACGCCAGCACGGGATCGCCGAGCCGCGCCCTGGCCTCCCGGTACATCTCGACCAGCACGCCGCGGGCGTACGGGTAGCGCACCCGGGTGGGCGAGTAGCTGTACCAGGAGAACGACGCCCCGCGGGGGCAGCCGCGCGGCTCGTATTCCGGCCGGTCCGGGCCGACCGACGGGTAGTCGGTCTGCTGAGTCTCCCAGGTGATGATCCCGTCCTTGACGTAGATCTTCCAGGAGCACGAACCGGTGCAGTTGACCCCGTGCGTCGAGCGCACCACCTTGTCGTGGCTCCACCTGTCGCGGTAGAACGTGTCGGCCTCGCGGCCGCCCCGACGCGTCACCGTCCGCCGGTCGGCCGAGACCTCGCCCGGCGTGAAGAACCGTCCGCTGCGCTCCAGCAATTCCTCGAGCGCTCCACCAACGTGTGGTGTGACAGTCAACAGGTATCCCTTCTACTCCGTGCTGCCTCGAGTCGTAGCCGGGCCGTTCTTTCGACCGCAGGTGCGCCCGTGTCGCACACCGGGGTCATCGGTCGCGCCGGCCCCGAACGCCGATGCCGTCGTTGTCGGCGGGCCCGCGGGCCGGGGAGCAATCGGGCACCAGCATACGGTGCGGCGGACCGGCCGATCACCGTCGCCGCGCGCGGGCCGTCAATCAAATATGGTCTGGTCAGCATAGGTTTTGCGGACCTAGACATAGCCGGCGTGGAAGCCGTGACGACGGATCGCGTCCGGCGCGCGCTTCCAGGTCAAGTCGTTATTACAAGCTTCGTTGTTATATCCCAAGTTCACCTTCGCGACCTTCCACGGCGCTGAATGTTAGCTGCGGGAAGGCTGTGGACTTGTTATGAGGCCGATGCGGCCAGCGTCCGCATCAGGTCGGGGACCCAGCCGCGGTCGGCGGGCACCCAGTCGACGTCGGGCAGCTCGGCCGCCGTCACCCAGCGCACCGCCCGGTGGTCACGGGCACGCGGTTGGCCGCCGAGCAGGTGCACGCGGTACGCCCGCAGCGTCATACCGTCCAGCGCGACGTCGTCGCCCAGGCGGCCGCCCACCGCAACGTCGCCGACCGCCAGTCCCAGCTCCTCGGCCAGCTCGCGGGCAAGCGCGCCGGGCTCGGTCTCCCCCGGAGCGACCTTGCCGCCGGGCAATTCCCACCGACCGGCCAGCTCCGGCGGCCGGACGCGCTGCGCCACCAGGACCCTGGCCCCGCGGATGACGGCCCCGGCGACGACGATCTGGGTCGGCATGGCCAGACGGTATACGGTCGGTTCATGGCTGTGTTAACGGATGAGCAGGTGGACGCCGCACTGCCCGATCTCAACGGATGGGAGCGCGTCGACGGTGCGCTGCGCCGGTCGATCAAGTTCGACAGTTTCCTCGCCGGCATCGACGCGGTGCGCCGGGTGGGTGAGCACGCGGAGAGCAAGGACCATCACCCGGATATCGACATCCGTTGGCGGACGGTGACTTTCGCTCTGGTGACGCATTCCGCGGGGGGTATCACGGACAAGGACGTGGCGATGGCGCACGACATCGACGAGATCGTCGGCGGCTAGCCCTTCGATCGGCCGGCAGCGGCGATCCAGACCAGGGTCGCCACGGCCGCCGCGATGTAGACCAGGCCGGCCCAGGCCAGATACCACGGGCGGCTGATCTGCCAGATGGTCGGCTGCGCGAAGAGCAGCAGCCACGGCAGGCCGACGATGGTGAGCGCCAGCCAGCCCCAGCCCACGATCGGCGAGCCGGCACGCTCGCGCAGCGGGCCGTGGATCGCCCAGATCATCAACGGCACCAGCCACACCCAGTGGTGCGTCCAGGAAATCGGGGAAAGCAACAGCCCGAACAGCTCGACCACCAGCAATCTGCCCAGCCGATCCGAGGTGTCCAGGGCCCGCCACGCCAGGACGGCCAGCACCGCGGTGACGGCGATGGCGGCCAGCACCGGCGCGCCGAAGCCGGCGTCGTAACCGAGGATCCGGGAGATGCCGCCGCGCCAGGATTGGTTGATCGACGTGGCGATGGGCCCCACGCGGTGCGCGTCGCCCAGCAGCTTGGTGAAGTAGTAGCGGGTTTGGTCTCCGACCACCAGGGCGGACACGCCGATGGTGGCGACGAAGACCACGAACGAGAAGGCCGCCGCGGCCCACCGGCGCACGCCGACCAGGTAGACGCCGGCGATCGCCGGCGTCAGCTTGATGCCGGCCGCCACGCCGACAAGTAGGCCCGACAGCCACCACCGCGTCGTCAGGACCGCCCACAGCACCCCGAGCATCAGCAACACGTTGACCTGCCCGTAGTCGAACGTGCTGCGCAGCGGCTCGATCCAGATGGTGACCGCCGTCCAGGCCATGGCCAGGCGGCGGCCGTCGGCGCCGGCCGCAATGCCGATCAGGCGCTGACTGATCCGGATCGCGCCGTACAGGGCGGCCATCGTCGCGACCTGCCACGCGAAGGCGACCAGCCCGAACGGCAGCAGGCTCAGCGGATAGAAGACGACCGCCGCGAACGGCGGGTAGGTGAACGGCAGCGGGAAGTCCGGCGTCTGGTCGGCGTAAACATAGCTGTACAGGGTGCCGGGGTGGTTGATCGCGGCGGCGCCGCCGAGGTAGACGTGCAGGTCGACGAAGTTCGCCCCGTGGGGCGACAGATAGGTCCAGCCCAGTCGCGCCGCGACGCTGGCGACCAGCAGCGCGGGTGCCGCCGCCCGAATCAGGCTCGCGTAGCGCCGGTGCGGGGGTGCCGCCGGGGCGGCCGAGGTGGTGTCTATCCGCCCGACTCTAGCGATGGACGCGCGCCGCGCGGCCCGGGCGGACCTCGCTGACCCGGCGCGCCTGGTCGCGGGGCGTTCGGTCACCGCCGTCACTCGTATCAGTAACGATCAAATAAATGCCACACGTGTCACTTGAGTCCCATCAGTATCAACGTAACTTCGGCGGCGGACCCGTTTTCCACAACCAGGGAGAGTCATGCCAACCATCTGGACTTACATGCGTGCCGCGGCCGTCGTCGTCGGTTCGTCCGCAGCCCTACTCACGGGCGGTATCGCCCACGCCGACCCCGTGCCGGCCCCGCCCATTCCGAACATTCCGCAGCAGCTGATCAGTTCGGCGGCCAACGCGCCGCAGATCCTGCAGAACCTCGCCACCGCCCTCGGTGCGACCCCGCCAGCCGCGCCGGCCGCGCCCGGCATCACGTTCCCGGGAGTTCCGTCGGCCGCCGCAACGTCACCGGCGACGGCGGCCGTCCCCTCGATTCCCGGCCTGGCCCAGGCGCCGACGCCCTCGGCACCTTCCGCCCCGGCCGCGCAGGGTCTCCAGGGGCTGATTCCCGGCCTGACGCAGCAGGCTCCCGCGGCGCCCGCCGCCCCCGCCACGTCGTCCATTCCCGGACTGCCGGCCATCCCGGGGCTGTCGACGCCGACCGCGCCCGCCACACCGCCGACCCCGCAGCTCCCGCAGGCCAAGGTCGACATGCCGGCGTTCCTGCCCAACCTGCCGGTCAACATGCCCGCGCAGATGACCCTGCCGCAGGACCTGCCGGCACTGGCCGGGGCGCCGGCCGCACCGGCCGCACCGGCCGCACCCGCCGCACCGGCAACCGGGGCCAACCCGGTGGCGCCGCTGCTCGCCGCCCTGCCCTGAGTAGTTAGCCAGACAGCAAAGCCAGCCACTACCTAATGACCGGAGGACGCACCGTGGCAACCAGTTGGAATCTGTCCAAAGGATTGGCCGCTGTCGTCACGGCATCGGCTGCCGCGTTCGGGTTCTGCCCGAGCGCGGCAGCCGACCCGGCGGCACCGCAACCGAGCTCGACCCAAGAACTCCCGGGCCTGCCGGCGCTATCGCAGCTGAGCCCGATCATTCAGCAAGCGGCCGGCAATCCCGGGCAGGCGACCCAGCTGCTCATGGCCGCAGCGCAAGCTTTCAGTCACAACCAGGGCGCCCCCACCGAGTCCCGGAACGTGGCCGCGTCGGTGAACCAGTTCCTGGCCGAGCCCGGCGCCGCCCTGCCGGACGGCTCGCCCGTGCCGCACGTGCCTGCGGCGGGCGTCGAACCGGGCGCCCAGTCGCACCTGCCGACCGGCATCGACCCCGCACACGCGGCCGGTCCGGGACCGGTCGCGGCCCCGCCGGCCTCGGGCGTCGAACCGAGCGCCCAGTCGCACCTGCCGGCCGGCATCGACCCCGTACACGCCGCCGGTCCGGGACCGGTCGCGGCCCCACCCGCGTCCGCGCCTGCGCCCGGCACCATCGCTCCCGTCGCGGCGCCCGCACCGGTACCCCCGGCGCCCGCCGAGGCGGCACCGGCCGCCACCCCGGCGCCCGACGCCGCGCCGGCTCCCGCGCCCGCCGCCGCACCGGCGGCGGCTCCGGGATTCGGCCCCGATGCTCCGCCCACCCAGGACTTCATGTATCCCTCGATCGGCACCAATTGCCTGGCGGACGGCACCACCGCGATCGCCACCGCGCTGTCGGTGGCGGGTCCGGCGAAGATCCCGACGCCCGGCCCGGGTCCCGGGCAGACCGCCTACGTGTTCACCGCCGTCGGCACCCCCGGACCCGCCGAGGTGCAGAAGCTGCCGTTGAACGTCACGTGGGTGAACCTGACGACGGGCAAGTCGGGGACGGTCGCGCTCAAGCCGCGCACCGACATCAACGCCGACGGGCCGACGACGCTGACCGCGATCGCCGACACCGGGTCCGGCAGCATCATGTCGACCATTTTCGGGCAGGTCACCACCAAGGAAAAGCAGTGCCAGTTCATGCCCACCATCGGCTCCACGGTGGTGCCGTAGGGCCACCACTGTTGCCTGCCTGAGCGCGCGTGTTCCCCACCGGGGCCACGCGCGCTCGCGTCGGACGAACGGCTAGTACGCCATGAACAGGATCGCGTCGCGGTCGTACTCGAGGCCCGGATGATCGCTGGCGAGATGAGCCTGGGTCAGCTCGACCAGCTCGTCCTCATCCTTGCCGACGATGGCTTCCCCGCACGGACACGTCAGGTGTGTCTTCACGTTGCCGCCCTTCCCTTCTGGTCACCCAGCTACTTCGCCGTCTTGGCTGCTGCCTTCATCTGCTTCTTGTAGGACCGGACTTTGCCCATCGATTGGGCGTCGACGATGTCGGCGACGGAGATGTGCGTGCCGTCCTTGCCGAACTGCCCGGCCGCCGCGCGCCAGCCTTTCGGGGTGACGCCGTACTGCTTGCCCAGCAACGCCAGGAAGATCTGCGCCTTGACCTCGCCGAAACCGGGCAACCCCTTGATGCGCCGCAGCAGCTCGGCGCCATCCGGGTCGCCGGCGGTCCACAGGCCGGCGGCGTCGCCGTCGTAGCGGTCCACGATGATCTGCGCCAAAGCCTGGATCCGCTTGGCCATCGATCCCGGAAAGCGATGTATCGCAGGCCTTTCCGAGCACAACGCGGCGAACTTGTCGGGGTCGTACTCGGCGATTTCATGGGCGCCGAAGCGGCCCATCCGGTCCGCGATCTTCTTCGGTCCGGCGAAGGCCGTCTCGAAAGGCACCTGCTGGTCCAGAACCATCCCGATGAGCAGGGCCAACGGGTCCTCGTCCAGCAGCGCGTCGGCCTCCGGGTCTTGAGCGAGCCAAAGTTTCACCGTCAACGACCAACCTTTCCGCTGAACAGCCTAAGACCGACGCGTCTGTGTTCGACAGACTACTCACACCGACGGCGGCAACGGCCAGCACATAACCACCGCGTTATCGTGACCTGGTGGTGGATGAGGCCCGATTGGCGCTGATGCTGGCCCGCGACGAACTGCATGCCCTCGTCACCGCCTATTGCCGCGCCGTCGACCGCGCCGACTATGCGGCGCTTCGCGACCTGTACCACCCCGAGGCGACCGACTCGCACGGGTCGTTCTCGAGCGGCGGCGTCGATCAGTTCATCGCGCAGCTACAGGCGGCGGAACCGTATGTGCGTGTCTCCCAACACAACATCACCACGACGAACTTCGTGGTCGAGGACGACACCGCCCGCGGTGAGATCTACTGCCTGGTGTTCCACACGTTCGCCGGTCCCGAACACGACGTGGACGTCATCATCGGCGGCCGGTACCTGGACAGCTACGCCAGACACGACGGGCGCTGGAAGTTCCTTCGACGCACCATCGTGGCGGACTGGGCCTACCAGAACGACCCGTCGCAAGTGGACTTCGGACACCCCAGCACCCGGGGAAGCCTGCGCGGCGCACCCGGTCAGGCCGACCCGTCGATAAGCCTGTTCACGCCGCCCCAGGTCTGAACCGGGGATGCAACGTAAGTCTTGGCGCGCAACGACTTACGGAAGGATCTATCCGCTCTTGCGGCGGAATTCGCGGCGGTTCTCCACCGGGCCGTGCGCACGTGACTGCTTGCCGCCACCGTTCTTGTGGTCGGTCGTGCCCGACGACCTGGCCATCTTGCGGTCGAGGGCCTCACGGAACTTGCGCTTGGTGTCGTCGTCCGATTCCGGCGCCTCGGAAGACTTGGGTTCAGCCATACCGGCAGCCTAGCCCGCGGCCGCGGGAATCGGGCGGCTAACGCACCCCGGGCGGCATGCCGTAGACATGCGAGATCGGCAACGTCAGCAACACCCGCCGATCGGTGACCATCGCCTGGCGGTATTCGTCCCAATCCGGGTGTTCGCCGGCGATGTTGCGGTACAAGGCAATCAACGCCTCGACGGTGTCGTCGCCGGGGGCGGCCGCGGGCGGCGTCAGGATCGCGGTGCCCTCGGCCACCGCATACGACCACCCGTCGTCGGCATCGACCAGGATGGACGCCCGGGGATCGCGGCGCAGGTTGCGGGTCTTGGCCCGGGGCTCGGTGATCGACACCCGCACGGCCAGGTCCCGCGGGTCGAAGTGGTAGCTCACGTTCGACAGCTGGGGGCGCCCGTCGCGTTTGATGGTGGCCAGCACTCCCAGTGAGTTTCCACTGATCACGGCCAGCAGCTTGTCGTCGAACACTTGGCGTCCCATGTCGAAAGCCTACGTCGCGGGTCCAGCGACCGGTCCCGGATCGCGCCCGCGCGGACCGCCCTGGTGGAATCGGACCATGACCGAATACGCGGCGTTCCTGCGCGGCGTCAACGTCGGCGGCGTCAACCTCAAGATGGCCGAGGTGGCGCGCGCGTTGACCGGCGCGGGATTCACCCACGTGCGCACCATCCTGGCCAGCGGCAACGTCGTGCTGGAGTCATCCGGCGGCGCGGCGGCGGTGCGCAAGAAAGCGGAAGCCACCCTGCGGGAGAGGTTCGGCTACGACGCGTGGGTGCTGGTGTACGACCTCGCAACGGTGCGCGCCGTCGTCGACGCCTACCCGTTCGAGCCCGAGGTCGACGGCTACCAGTCCTACGTCACGTTCGTCGCCGACAAAGCGGTGCTCGACGAACTCGCCACGCTGGGCGAGGGCGCGGGCCCGCACGAGAGGATCGGCGTCGGCGCGGGCGTCATCTATTGGCAGGTACCCAAGGGCGGCACCCTGGACAGCACGATCGGCAAGACGATGGGCAAGCCGCGCTACAAGTCGTCGACCACGACACGCAACCTGCGCACGCTGGCCAAGGTGTTGCGGTAAAGCACGGCGCGCCAGGCGCGCTCAGTCGTCCGGCACGTTGGTCAGGTAGCGCATCGCGTCGGACTTGGTGAGCCCCAGCGCCCGCGCCACCTCGACGTACTCCTTGGCGGCGGCCGCCATCGCGGCGTCGGTCGGGTCGAAGCGGGAGATGAAAGTGCCGAAGCGCCCACGGGTTTCGACGATCGCCGCCGACTCGAGTTCCCGATAGGCGCGGGCCACGGTGTTCGCCGCGACGCCCAGCTGGCCGGCCAGGTCGCGCACCGTGGGGAGCCGGGTCCCGGGCGGCAGCGCGCCGGCGCGAACGCCGTCGATGACCTGGGTCCTGAGCTGGTCGAACAGCGGTTTGCCCGCCTTCACGTCGACCTTCAGCAAATCCCGCAGCTCCACGTCTTCAGTATGTCCCAAGCACGGCTATCTTTGTGGGATGCGAGTAACGGTGCTGAGCGGCGCGGGAATCTCCGCGGAGAGCGGGGTGCCGACCTTCCGCGACGACAAGAACGGATTGTGGGCCCGGTTCGACCCCTACGAGCTGTCCAGCACCCAGGGGTGGCGCGACAATCCCGAGCGGGTCTGGGGTTGGTACCTGTGGCGTCACTACCTGGTGGCCGACGTCGCGCCCAACGTCGGGCACCGCGCCATCGCCGCCTGGCAAGACGGCGCCGAAGTCAGCGTCATCACCCAGAACGTCGACGACCTGCACGAGCGCGCCGGGAGCATGCCGGTGCACCACCTGCACGGCAGCCTGTTCGAATTCCGTTGCGACCGTTGCGGTATGCCCTACACCGGCGCGCTGCCCGAGATGCCCGAACCGATGCTCGAGGTCGAGCCGCCGGTCTGTCACTGCGGCGGCCTGATCCGGCCCGACATCGTGTGGTTCGGTGAGCCGTTGCCCGACGAGCCGTGGCAGAGCGCCGTCGAGGCGACCGAGGCCGCCGATGTGATGGTGGTGGTCGGCACCTCGGCGATCGTCTATCCGGCGGCCGGGCTGGCCGAGCTGGCGCTGTCCCGCGGGACCGCCGTCATCGAGGTCAATCCCGAAGTCACCCCACTGTCCAGGAACGCCACGATCAGCATCCGCGAGACCGCCGGCGAGGCGCTGCCCGGGTTGCTGCAGCGGCTGCCCGCCCTGCTGACGTAGCCCGCGAGCTACGGCCTGCGGGCGCGGCCCAGCAGCAGTTCCGAGACCGGCATCGGTGCCCACGCCGGCAGCGTGAACTCGCGCCGGGAGACGTCGACCTCGAAGCCGGCCTCGACGATCGCGCGCTCGGTGTCGCGGTGGGTGTGGCAGTTGCCGAACAATCGGGGCCACACCGTCGCGTCGGCGATCCGTTGCAGGCGGCCCCGCCCGCCGGCGCTCGCCACGTGCTCGAGGTAGCGCAGCTCCCCGCCCGGGCGCAGCAACGAATACAGGCGTCGCAGCACGCCGTCGGGGTCGCGCACCGAACACAACACCAGCGAGCAGACCACGGCGTCGAACAGCTCGCCGCCGCTGAACCCCTCGGCCGTCTCGCCGGTCACGACGACTCGGGCGGGCACCACGTCCGCCGCGGCGCGGGCCTGGGCCGCCAGCCGCGGCTCCGGCTCCATCGCCACCACCTCGTGGACCGACTCCGGGTAGTGGGGAAAGTTCGTACCGATGCCCGCGCCGACTTCGAGCACCCGCCCGGACAACCCGGCAAGATTCTCCCGCCGCAGGGCCCGGATGGCCTCGGTTTCGTGGGTGGCGACGACGGGCCAGATGCGCGCGAAGAACGGGTTGTCCACCGCCGTTGTCATCAAGGTCAACCTTCCGATTCGGATGGCCCCAGAATAGGGTCTTACCGCCGACGCGGTCGGCGCGTCAGCCGATGTTGGGTACGGGTTCCCCCAGCCGGCCCCCGTCAAGCGGGATCGGCTCAGCGTATCCGTGGGTCCCGCCCTCGCTGACGCCGAACCGATCGTGCAGCCACGCCATCGGCTTGGGCGCCCACCAATTCCACCGGCCCATCACATGCATGAACGCCGGCACCACAACCATCCGCACCAGGGTGGCGTCGGCGAGCACGGCGAGCGTCAGGCCGAGGCCGAACATCCGCATGAAGGACACGTGGGCGGCGATGAGCGCGGCGAACGACATCGACATCACCAGCGCGGCCGCCGTGATCACCCGGCCGGTGCGGGCCACACCGAGCGCCACGCTCTCGTCGTTGGCGGCGTCGGCCTCCGTCGCGCCCGGTTTCGCCGGCCGAGCGGCCCCGGACGCCAGCCAGTACTCGCGGATGCGCGAGAGCAGGAACACCTCGTAGTCCATGGACAATCCGAAGGCGATGCAGAACAGCAGCACGGGCATGTTGGCGACCAGCGTCCCGCTCGGCGTCGTGCCGAGCGCGCCCAGGTGCCCGTCCTGGAAGATCCACACCAGCGCACCGAAGGCCGCGGTGAGCGACAGGATGTTGCAGGCCAGCGCCTTGGCCGGCAGCAGCACGCTGCCGGTGAGCAGGAACAGCAGCGCAAAGGTGATCGCGGCCATCAGCCCGAGCACCAGCGGAAGGCGGTCCGTCACCGCGTCGACGCTGTCGCGGTTGACCTGGGCGACACCGCCCATCACGACGGCCCGACCGGCCGGCCCTGGCACCTCATGCAATCGCTTGAGCTGGGCGTCGTTCGCGCCGGAGAACAGCGGCGCCGTGCTGCTGACGGTCAGGAAGGCGCTGCCGTCGGCCAGGCCGGTGGGACCGGCCGGCGGCCCCGTCCGGTTCCCGCCGACGAACGTCCCGCCGGGCGCCGCCACCGCCGCCACCTCGGGCACCCGCGACAAGTCGGCGGCGTACCTGGCGAGGTCCGCTGGGCT
Source organism: Mycobacterium paraseoulense (assembly GCF_010731655.1). NCBI lineage: Bacteria > Bacillati > Actinomycetota > Actinomycetes > Mycobacteriales > Mycobacteriaceae > Mycobacterium > Mycobacterium paraseoulense. The sequence continues at coordinate 2,811,225 of NZ_AP022619.1, forward strand.
CAACCCACGCGCGTCGGGGACGACCACCGGCACGGACGTCGCGGGGTCGTGCGCGAACTCGGTGCGCAATTGGTCACCGACCTGGTGCGAGGACGCCGACCGCGGCAACACCCGGTCGTCCGGGAAACCCCATTTGACGCCCATGAAGGGCAGGCCGAGCAGGAGCAGCAGCGCGACGACGGTCAGCCCGATCGGGGCCCAGCGGCGCATCACCAGCTTGCTCGACCGGTACCAGAACAGCTGCTCGACGGGCCTGCGCGCCGGTTCCGGCCGGCGGAAGACGCGGCGCATCAGCCGGCGCACGTCCAGTGCGTCGAGTCGGGGGCCCAGCAGCACGATGGCGGCCGGGGTGATCACGATCGAGGCGGTCGCGACGAACGCGACGGTGGCCACGCCGGCGTAGGCGAACGACTTGAGGAAGTACATCGGAAACGCCACGGTCGCCGACATGGACAACGCCACCGTGACCGCGGAGAACAACACCGTGCGACCCGAGGTGGCCATGGTCCGGACCAGCGCCTCGTCTCGGTCGCTGCACTCAGCCAATTCGTCGCGATACCGGCTGACGATCAGCAGGGTGTAGTCGATGGCCAGCGCCAGGCCCAGCGCGGTGCTCAGGTTGAGCGCGAAGATCGACACCTCGGTGGTGAACGTGATCAGCCGCAACACGGTCATTGACCCGACGACGGCGAGCGCGCCCAGCGCCATCGGCAACGCCGCCGCCAACAGACCGCCGAACACCCAGATCAGGACCAGGAAGCTCAGCGGCAGCGCGATCATCTCCATCAACAGCAGGTCAGCCTGATTCTGGGTGTTGATCTGGGCGTATTGCATGGCAGCGCCGCCGGCGCGAACCGTGACCCCGCCGCGGTCGTGGATGAACTGGTCCGCGACGGTTTGGGCGTTGCTCTGCGCGTAGTTCTCGCCGCCCTTGAGGTTGACCACGACCAGACCCGACTTGCCGTCGCGGCTGACCAAGTCGGCGGCCGCTTGCGGGGGGACCGTCCACGGCGATGACACGTTGTACACCAGCGGTGACTTCTTCAGCCGGTTGACCAGGTCGGTGCCCACGGCGCGGGCCCGTGCGCTGTCGTTGCCGCCGGGAGCGGTCACGACGATCAGCATCTGCTGACCGCTCTGGCCGAACTTGTCGGACAGCACCTGGATCGCGTGGGCGGACTCCGAGTGGGGATCCTGGAAACCGCCGGGAGACAGGCTCTTGGCGACCGGGACACCGAAGATCGCGGCGGCGGCGAAAACCAGGACGCCGATGGCGATGATGCGGCGGGGCGCCGCGATGGCCAGGCGGGCGATCCCCTGCAGCATTTCGAGCCCTTCCCACCGCCGGTGCTGGTCGCGCTGGCCGCTGGCGTAACCGGCGACAACCTAACAAACGTTAGTTTTCACGCGTCAAACAGATTCCTCCCTAAGCACGCACCGCGTGCACTGCTCGGTTCAACGCGGCGTTTTAAACCGCGGACACAGTAAGAGTCCGGCCAGAAAATTGGCCGGTGATTAAGCAGGTCACGGGGCTAAACGCCGCGCTTGACGGCGCTCAACCTACCCGTCGGTAAATTGCCACCATTTTCCGAATCGTGACTCAAAGATTCCTTAATGGTGGCCCATACGCTCAGTGTCATGTGGATCGACGACACAAGTGCCGACGTCATCAAGGTTGACTTCGAAGCCCTCTACCACGGCGATGTGCTGGTGGAAGGGGAGACCTCGGAGCAGTTCGAAGAACTGCAAGCGGCGAGCTGACCATGAGCATGCTCGCACGGCTGTTGATGGCCGAACCCGCAGTCAGTCGATGGTTCCGTCGATAGGCCGATAGACCTTCTTCCGTTACGAAAGCCCCCCGCTCATCGCGGGGGGCTTTCGTGTTCACCGGCCTCAGCGCGGCGCCATGCGGATGGCGCCGTCGAGGCGGATGACCTCGCCGTTGAGCATCGGGTTCTCGATGATGTGGACCGCGAGCGCGCCGTACTCGTCGGGGTCACCGAGCCGGGCCGGGTGCGGGACCTGCTTGCCCAGCGACTTCTGCGCCTCCTCGGGCAGCGAGCCCAGCAGCGGGGTCTTGAACAACCCGGGCGCGATCGTCACCACGCGGATGAGCTCGCGCGACAGGTCGCGCGCGATCGGCAGCGTCATGCCGACCACACCGCCCTTGGACGCCGAGTAGGCGGCCTGGCCGATCTGGCCCTCGAACGCGGCGACCGAGGCGGTGTTGATGATGACGCCGCGCTCTTGTTTGTCTTCAGGGCCGATGGCCTCCGTCTTGGCGATGCGCTCGGCGGCCAGCCGCAACACGTTGAACGTGCCGATCAGGTTGACCCCGACGACCTTCTTGAACGCGTCCAGCGGGAACGGGCCGTCCTTGGACAGCGTCTTGATGGCGTTGCCGATGCCCGCGCAGTTGACGTTGATGCGCAGCGGGCCCATCGACTCGGCGGTATCCAGCGCCTTGCCGACCGCGGCCTCGTCGGTGACGTCGGCCTGCACGAAACGGGCGCGTTCCCCCAGCTCCTGGACCGCTTCTTCGCCCCGCAGGTCGATCACCACCACCTGCGCGCCGGCGTCGAGCAGCCTCTTGGTGGTCGCCAGGCCCAGGCCCGAGGCGCCCCCGGTGACGACGGCAACGGCGTCCTTGATCTTCATCCGAATCCTTCCTCGCGAATCCCTCGCGAATCCCTTACGAGTCCAGCCAACCAGTTGGTTGGCGACTATACCCAGTCGGTCAGCACGGCCTCGACGTCGGCCAGCGGCGCGGCCGGCGGTCGGGGGACGTCGGGCGTGGTGCGGGAGAACCGCGGGGCAGGCAGCGGCTGCAGGCCACCGTCCACCTCGTAGAAGGTGTTCCGCTCGGTGATGTGCGGCTCGGTGTGCACCTCGCCGAACGCCAACACCGGCGTCACGCAGGCGTCGGAGTCGGCGAACACCTTCGCCCAGTGGTCGCGGTCGTGAGCGGCGAAGGCGGCCGTCAGCGCCCCGCGCAACTCGGGCCAGCGGCTGACGTCGTTCTGCGCCGGCAAGCTGGCGGCATCCAGACCCAGCCCGGCGAGCATGGCCGCGTAGAACTGCGGCTCGATCGCGCCGACGGCGACATAGCGCCCGTCGGCGCACTCGTAGGTGTCGTAATAGGGCGCGCCGCCGTCGAGCATGTTGGTGCCGCGCACGTCCGACCACATGCCCAGCCCCCGCATGGCCCACATCATCTGGATCAGCACGCTGGAGCCGTCGACCATGGCCGCGTCGATCACCTGCCCCTTGCCGGAGTTCTGCCGCTCCCACAGCGCGGACAGGATTCCGACCAGTAAGAACATCGAGCCGCCGCCGAAATCGCCGACCAGGTTCAGCGGCGGCACCGGCCGCTCGTTCGCCCGCCCGATGGCGTGCAGGATGCCGTTGAGCGAGATGTAGTTGATGTCGTGCCCGGCCTGCTGACTGCGCGGGCCGGCCTGCCCCCAGCCGGTCATGCGGGCGTAGATCAGCCGCTCGTTGACCTCGGCGCACTGCTCGGGCCCGAGGCCGAGCCGCTCGGTGACGCCGGGACGGAATCCCTCGATCAGCACGTCGGCCTTGGCGACCAGCCGGAGCACGACGGAGCGCCCCTCGTCGGACTTGAGGTCGACGGTCAGGACGCGCCGGTTGCGCAGCATGGCGTCCTTCGCGACACCGCCGGGACCGCTGGACGGCCGGTCGATGCGCACCACGTCGGCTCCCAGATCCCCCAAGATCATCGCCGCGTGCGGACCCGGCCCGATGCCGGCCAATTCGACGACCCGAAGTCCCTTCAGCGGTCCAGCCACGACCCACCGACCTTTCGTCTGCTCTGACGCCCGTTGTTGTTGGCATCTTCGCAGCCGCCCACGGCGGGCGCGCAGCCCGGTCACTTAGGGTGAGCCCATGCCGCAATCCGCGATCGACACCCTGACCCCCGTCGCAGGCCTTTCCGTCACGCTGTCCGACGGCGTGTTGGCGGTGACCATCGACCGCCCCGACAGCCTCAATTCGCTGACCGTGCCGGTGATTACCGGCATCGCCGACGTGATGGAACGCGCCGCGACCGACCCGGAGGTGAAGCTGGTGCGCCTCGGCGGCGCGGGCCGCGGCTTCTGCTCCGGGGCGGGGATCAGCGCCGACGACGTGTCCGAGACCGGGCTCTCGCCGGACGAGATCGTCCTGGAGATCAACCGGCTGATCCGGGCGATCGCCGCCGTGCCGCACCCGGTCGTCGCCGTGGTACAGGGACCGGCGGCCGGCGTCGGCGTCTCCTTGGCGTTGGCGTCCGACATCGTATTGGCTTCGGAGAGCGCCTTTTTCATGCTCGCCTTCACCAAGATCGGCCTGATGCCCGACGGCGGCGCGTCCGCGCTGATCGCCGCCGCCGTCGGCCGCATCCGGGCGATGCACATGGCGTTGCTGCCCGACCGCCTCCCGGCCGCCGAGGCGCTGTCCTGGGGTCTGGTCAGCGCCGTCTACCCCGCCGACGAATTCGAGGCCGAGGTCGACAAGGTGATCGCCCGGCTCTTGGCGGGCCCCGTCGCCGCGTTCGGCAAGACCAAGCTCGCGATCAACGCGGCCACGCTCCCCCAGCTGGATCCGGCGTTGCAGCGTGAATACGACGGCCAGGCCGTCCTGCTGCGGTCCCACGACTTCGTCGAGGGCACAAAGGCTTTCCAGCAGCGCCGCGCGCCCGAGTTCACCGATCGCTGACCTGTGGCGCTTACCGGTGGCCCACACCGGTAATCCTCCCCCGCGTCGGGTCCGAATAATTGGAAGACGACGAACGGAGAAGCCATGGCTGGACAGGTTCGCAGTCTCGTGACCGGGGCGACCGGATACATCGGCGCCCGGCTGGTGCCGCGACTGCTGGACGAAGGCCACGTGGTGCGCGCCCTGGCGCGCAACCCGGCCAAGCTGGCGGACGTGCCGTGGCGGCAGCAGGCGGAGGTCGCGCGCGGCGACCTGGGTGACGTCGATTCCCTCATCGCGGCCTTCGACGGGATCGACGTCGTCTACTACCTGGTTCATTCGATGGGCACGGCGAAGGATTTCGCCGACGAGGAGACGCGCGCGGCCCGCAACGTCGTGACCGCGGCCCGGCGCACGGGGGTGCGGCGCATCGTGTATCTGAGCGGGCTGCATCCCGAGGGCCGCAAGCTCTCGCCGCACCTCGAGTCGCGGGCGGCCGTCGGCGACGCGCTCATCGCGTCGGGCATCGAAACGATCGTGCTGCAGGCGGGCGTCGTCGTCGGTTCGGGATCGGCGTCGTTCGAGATGATCCGGCACCTCACCGACCGGTTGCCGGTGATGACCACCCCGAAATGGGTGCACAACAAGATTCAGCCGATCGCGGTGCGCGACGTGCTCTATTACCTGGTCGCCGCGGCCACCGCGACGGTGCCAGAAAAGGACAAGTCGCGCACCTGGGACATCGGCGGACCCGACGTGTTGGAGTACGGCGACATGATGCGGGTGTACGCCGACGTCGCGGGCCTGGGCAAGCGCTATCTGATCGTGCTGCCGTTCTTGACACCCACGATCGCCAGCCTCTGGGTCGGCACCGTGACGCCGATCCCGCCCGGTCTGGCGCGCCCGCTGATCGAGTCGCTGGAGTGCGACGCGGTGATGCGCGACCACGAGGTCGACAGCATCATCGGGCCCCCGCCCGCCGGGCTGACCGGCTACCGCCGCGCCGTCGAGTTGGCGCTCGACCGCGCGGCGCACGGCGTCCCGGAACCCTCGTGGTCGTCGTTGCGGTCCGACCCGGCCGAGGCGCTGCCCACCGATCCGGATTGGGCGGGCGAGATCGTCTACGCCGACGTGCGCACCGAGGACATCGCCGCCGAACCCGCCACCGTCTGGGCGGCGGCGGAGAACGCCGTGAACTCACGGGCGGGCGGCTGGAAGGTCGAGGAGCGCGAGGCGGGAGCCCTGCTGCGGCTACGCTCCCCCAAGCGAGCGCCGGGACGGGAATGGCTCGAGATCGCGGTCACGCCGCGCGACGGTGGCGGCAGCCGCTACACCCAGCGGTCCATCTTTCTGCCGCGGGGCATCCCGGGGCGGGTGTACTGGTTCTTCGTGCGGCCGGTCCACACCGCCACGATGCGTGCGCTGGCCCGCGAGGTCGTCGGTTCGGCCCGATAACGGCGTCAGACGCCGAACATGGGGGGCAGCGCAAGCACCATGATCAGCCCCCACACCAAGTGGGTGAGCATCGGCGCCAGGACACCGCCGGTCGCCCGGCGTTCGAACGCGCACACCGTCCCCAGGATGACCGCGGCGAAGCCGAGCATGGGGTTGCCGCTGGCCAGCGTCGCACAGGTGTAGAGGACGGTCGAAATCATGACGGGGTGATAGCGGCCCAGGGCGGTGTAGAGCGCGCCACGGAAGAACACTTCCTCGGCGACGCCGTTGACAAGCGTGATCGCCACGATCACCGGATACCAGCCGTGGTTGGCGTATTCCAGCACCCGGGTGATCAACTCCGCCACCGGCGTGATCTCCCGGGCGATCAGCCCGCCGATCACGAAGACCCCGCCGAGCAGGAGACCGACTGTCGTCCCGGTGATGACCGGCCGTTGATTGCGGCCGCGCCAGCAGATGCCGCCCAGGTGCAGCGGACCGGAGACGAACCCGCCGGCGACCCACACACCCGCCAGCGCCAGGGTCAGCCAGTAGAAGCTCGACTCGCCCGGGTGGCGCCGCAGCGAGAACGCCAGCACCGCCGCGCCGACCAACAGCGTCACCGTCACGATGACGCGCCGGCGACGTACGACGGCCGGCGATTCGTGATGGGGCACAGCGACGTTGGTGAGCGCGCGCCACCACTCGGACAGCGTGCCGGTGTTGGACCGAGCGGTTGACTGGCTCATGCGGGGTGCACCTTCGGGGTCAGGGCGATCAGGAGGTCAAGGCCGGTGCGAAGCGCTCCGGCGAGCGGGCCGGGCATCATACGCACCAGCCCCAGAGCCGGCCGCGCGATGGGCGGGGTGACCCGGCGCGCGACGCGGCGGATGCGCCGCACGTCACCGCCGGCCCACGCGGGATCGGTGTCGGCGAGGTGATGGGGATCGGCCAGGCCGTTGACGGGGCACGGGCGGTTCGACTGATCGGCCAAGGCTAGGGCGATGGCGTCGCCCACGCCGAGCAACCCGCCGGGCGGGTCGGGCACCCGATCGCGAAGGTCGCCCTTCGACGCCACCATCGGATGGTCCAGCGATTCGACCAGGTCCCCCGCCAGACCCGGCGGCACCGGCAGGGCGACGCCGGTGATCAGCGACGCCAGCCCGGTGGCGACCCTGCCGACCGGCAACCCGGCGTGCCACCTGCCGGAGATGCGCGTGTACGTCTTGAGCAGCTCCCGGTAGGACGTGGTGTCCGGGCCACAGATGTCATACGCCCCGGGCGGAACCCGGCCGGGGTCGGCGGCGGCGACGAGGTAATGCAGGACATCGCGGATCGAGATCGGGTCGATCGGGTTGTCCATCCAGCTCGGTATGGGAATGAGCGGGAAGCGGTCGCCGACGTAGCGCATCATCTCGAACGAGGTCGAGCCGGCGCCGATGATCATGGCCGCGCCGAGCCACACCAGCTCCGGGCCGTCTGGGACCGTCAAGGCCTCGGCGACCTCGGCCCGGCTTGTCAGGTGCTCGGACAGCACCTCGCCTGCGGGCACGAACCCGCCCAGGTAGACGATCCGGCGCACACCGGCGTCCCGGGCCGCCGCGGCCAGGTTCGCGGCCGCGGCCTTGTCGGCGTCGCGAAAGCCGGGCTGGCCGATGGCGTGCACGAGGTAATACACCACGTCAACGGGCCCGGAGGCGGCGAAGGCCGCCCGGATCGAGGCGGGATCCGCGGCGTCGAGGGCCACCGGTGTGACGTCGCCGTACCATCCGAACCGCCCGAGACGCGCGGGGTGTCGGGTGGCGGCCAGGACGTGGTGCCGCTCCGCCAGCAACGCCGTGACCAGGCGCGATCCGACATAACCGGTGGCACCGGTGACCAGGACCCGCATACCGTCGACACTAGCTCGGCGGGTCGGGGGCGCGGGGCCCGGCGTACGTAACCCCACCGCGGCATCCGGCCCGGATCGTCGCACTGGCGTTACGCTCGCGGCGGTGACCCGGCCTCGGGGTTGAACCCCCGGGGCCGCGGCACCGTGGACCCGGTACACGGGATCCTGGTCGACAGATAGCGGAGACATGTACTACCTGCTGGTTTTGGCGGTCGGCATCGAACGCGTGGTGGAGCTGGTGGTGTCCAACCGGAACGCGCAGTGGTCTTTCGCCCAGGGCGCCAAGGAGTTTGGTCGGCCGCACTACCCCGTGATGGTGTTCGTCCACACCGCGCTGCTGGCCGGCTGCATCGTCGAGCCGTGGGCGCTGCATCGGCCGTTCATCGGGTGGCTGGGCTGGCCGATGCTGGCTGTGGTGGCCCTCAGCCAGGGTCTGCGCTGGTGGTGCATCGCCACGCTCGGCCGGCGGTGGAACACCCGGGTGATCGTGCTGCCGGATGCCCCGCTCGTGCGGCAGGGTCCCTACCGCTGGCTGCACCACCCGAACTATGTTGCAGTGGTGGCCGAGGGGTTGGCGCTGCCGCTGGTGCACACGGCGTGGCTGACCGCGGCCCTTTTCACGCTGGCCAACGCGGCGTTGCTCAGGGTGCGGCTGCGGGTCGAGAACTCGGCTCTGGGCTACACGTGAGCGGTTACGACACCGACCTGTTGATCGTCGGCGGCGGGCCGGGAGGCCTGGCCACCGCGTTACACGCTCGCAGGCACGGACTTTCGGTGATCGTCGCCGACCCGCGCGAGGGTCCCATCGACAAAGCGTGCGGCGAGGGCCTGATGCCAGGCGGGCTGGCCGAGCTGACGTCGCTCGGGGTCGACCCCGCCGGCATGCCCTTCCACGGGATCGCCTACGTCAGCGAACACCGCCGGACGCAGGCGCGGTTTCGCAACGGGCCGGGCCGGGGCGTGCGACGCACCACTTTGCACGCGGCACTCGCCGCACGCGCGAAAGAGCAAGACGTCGAATGGCTTCGGGCGCGGGTGACCACCGTGGAGCAGGACGCCCACGGGGTGGCGGCCGCCGGTGTACGCGCGAAATGGATGGTGGCGGCCGACGGGCTGCACTCACAGGTCAGGCGGGCCGCCGGAATCACCGCGACCGCCGGAAAACCCCGGCGCTACGGCGTGCGCTGGCATTTCCGGGTGCCGGCATGGTCGGAATTCGTCGAGGTGCACTGGTCGCGGTGGGGTGAGGCGTACGTGACCCCGGTGGAACCGGACCTGGTCGGCGTGGCGATCCTCTCGCGCGGCCGGCCCGACCTGGCCTGGTTTCCCTCGCTGGCCCCGCAGTTGGCAGGCGCGGCGCCCGGGCCGGCCCGGGGGTGCGGCCCGCTGCGGCAGGTGGTGTCCCGGCGGGTCGCGGGGCGGGTGCTGCTGGTGGGGGACGCGGCCGGGTACGAGGACGCGCTGACCGGCGAGGGCATCAGCCTGGCGGTCAAACAAGCGGCCGCCGCCGTCGCCGCCATCGTCGACGAGTCCCCGGCGTCGTATGAGCTTGCGTGGCACCGGATTACCCGCAACTACCGACTACTCACCCGGGCCCTGGTGCTGGCCAGCGCCCCGGCGGTCACCCGCCGTGCCATCGTGCCCGCCTGCGCGCTGCTGCCCGGCGCGTTCCGGCGCGGGGTGAATGTCCTGGCGATGTAAGGGGGCTAGCGCGCCTTCCAGACCGGCTCCCGCTTCTCGGCGAACGCCAGCGGGCCCTCCTTGGCGTCTTCGGACCTGATCAGCACGCCCATCTCGGCCATCGTGCGCGCCCAGCCCGCCTCTTCGTCGGTGACGACGCCGTCGTCGACCCCATAGGCGATGCGCTTGCTGGCCTGCACCGACAGCGGCGCGTTGACGGTCACCCGCGCGGCCAGGGCGAGCGCGGCCTCGAGGACCGTGCCCTCCTTGACGACCTGATTGATCAGGCCCCATTCGAAGGCGTCGGCGGCGGTGATCGGCTCGCCGGTCAGCAGCAGCTCCATCCCCACCTTGCGCGGCAGCTGCTGCACGATCCGGAACACGCCGCCGGCGGCCGCGATCAGCCCGCGTTTGACCTCCGGCAGGCCGAACTTGGCCCGCTCGTCGGCCACCACCAGGTCACTGGCCAGGGCCAGCTCGGTGCCGCCGCCCAGCGCGGTGCCGTTGACCGCCGCGATGGTGGGCTTGTCGATGAAGTGGTGCACGTAGCCGGCGAACCCCCACTCCCCGTGGTCGGGGTGATACAGGTTCTCCCGGCGCGAGATCGCCTTGAGGTCGGCACCGGCGCAAAACGACTTGTCGCCGGCACCGGTGATCACCACCGCCCGCACGTCGGGATCGCGCTGCGCCTCGTCGAGCGCGTCCCCCACGCCGATGCTGACGGCGCCGTTGACCGCGTTGCGGGCTTCGGGCCGGTTGATCGTGATCAGCATGACGTTGCCGCGGCGGTCGACCAGCACCGCCGGCCGGTCGACCGGGGCGTCGGTCACAACAGCTCCACGATGGTGGCGTTGGCCTGGCCACCGCCCTCGCACATCGTCTGCAGGCCGTAGCGAATTCCCTTGTCCCGCATGTGATAAAGCAGCGTGGTCATCAACCGCGCACCTGAGCCGCCGAGCGGGTGGCCCAGCGCGATGGCGCCGCCGTTGGGGTTGAGCTTCTTCTCGTCGGCCCCAATGTCTTTCAGCCACGCCAGCGGGACGGGCGCGAACGCCTCGTTGACCTCGTAGGCCCCGATGTCGCCGATGGTGAGGCCGGACTTCTTGAGCGCCTTCTGCGTCGCCGGGATGGGCGCCGTCAGCATGATCACCGGGTCGGCGCCGGCCAGCACCGCGGTGTGCACCTTGGCGATCGGCGTGAGGCCCAGTTGCTTGGCCTTCTCTGCCGACATGAACAGCAGTGCGGCCGAACCGTCGGTGATCTGCGAGGAGTTGCCCGCGTGGATCACCCCGCCCTCCTTGAAGGCCGGCTTCAGCGACGCCATCTTCTCCATCGGGGTGCCGCGGCGGATACCCTCGTCCTTCAGAACCACGTTCCCGTCCTGATCCTTGATGCCGACGATCTGGTCGTCGAACGCGCCCGAATCTTGTGCCGCGGCGGCCTTTTCGTGTGATCCCAGCGAGAACTCGTCGAGCGCGGTGCGGTCGAAGCCCCACTGCTCGGCGATCATTTCGGCACCGATGCCCTGGTTCGGCGTCCGGTGGTAGCGGTCCTTGAAAGCCTGGGGGTACGGGTTGCCGCCGTTGGCCAGCGACGAACCCATCGGCGTCCGTGACATCGACTCGACACCGCCGGCGACGACGACGTCGTAGTGGCCCGCGACCACGCCCGCCGCGGCGAAGTGGATGGACTGCTGGCTCGACCCGCACTGGCGGTCGACGGTCACGCCGGGCACGGTCTCGGGCCATCCGGCGGCCAGCAGCGCGGTGCGGCCGATGTCGAGGGCCTGCTCACCGGCCTGCATCACGCAGCCCCAGATGACGTCGTCGACGATTCCCGGGTCGATGCCGGCCTTGTCGACCAGCCCGTTGAGGACCTGCGCGGACAGGTCGGCCGGGTGCACCCCGGACAGCCCGCCGTTGCGCTTGCCGAGCGGTGAGCGGACGGCCTCGACGATGACGGCTTCAGCCATGGTGTGTCTCCTTTGACGCGTGGAATTCAGACGAAGATCGTCCGTCGATTGTCAACCAACGCGTTGGACGGTCGCCTGCCGGGGTCGCTCCTATCGGAGTCGGCGGGTGCATGCCGCCCCGACACGAGACCGTCCAGGAGGATCAGCGGGTCTCATCGGGTGTAGGGCGCGGGACGGGCGTTCGCGTACCCGTCCCACCACCCGAACAAGCTGTTCAGGTCCTGACCGCCGTGGACGTTGAGGAGCAACAGTTCCCCTTCCCGTGTCCACTCGATATCGGGGGCGCCTTTGAAGGTGCCGCAGAAAATCTGGCCGGCGGTCTCGCCGGGACTCGCTGTGTAGTGCCACCGCCCCGGCGAGCCGTCCACACCCGGGCACGGCACCGGCGCGTAGTCAGACCCACGGCTGGCCAGGTCATTCTGGAAAGCACTGTTCATCGAGTCCAGGTCGGCAAATCGCGTGAAGCGCCCGGCCATCGGAGCCGAGAGCCCGGCATTTTGGTCGCAGTCCAGACTGGCCACGGACCCGGGGGGCGCGTCGCTGGAAGGTTTGCAGGCATTGCCCGCGAATCCGAAGGGCAACTCGTCAACGATTTGTTGCTCTTCGTGGTTGAACGGAATGGCGCCTGCGGGCGCAGCGCCGACGTGCGTGGTGAGACTCAAACCACCGAGGAGAGTTAGCACGCCGAAGGCGCGGCGGGCGACCCGCCGTGAAACCAGCGGCCGGTGCGAGCGTGCCCATGAGAGCGTGAAACCGAAACGTGGACTATCCATCGGAGTATTTGACCATTTGACCGAGGGCCTGTACCAGGGATTGAATCCGCTTTTTCCAGGACGTTGGGCTTTTCCGCATGCAGGCCGCGTCCTTCACGGCGCCACCGTTTTGGTATCCCAGCAGACAAACAACTCGGGGTGGTCAAACCGGGCGTCGTTCAGACCGTCCACACGCAACGCCGGAACGCCGGAACGTATTGACTTGCCCCGCCGTTCCTTACCTCACCCGGCGGGGTAGCCGACCGATTTGATCTCGGTGTACTGGTCGAACCCGGCGACCCCGTTCTGGCGGCCCACCCCGCTGTACTTGTAGCCGCCGAACGGGGTGTCGGCGCCGTACGGTGCGCCGCCGTTGACGCCCATGAAGCCGGCCCGGATCCGGCGGGCCACCGCCAGCGAGCGCTCCAGCGAGCCCGACATCACGTTGCCGGCCAGGCCGTACTTGCTGTCGTTGGCGATCCGGATCGCGTCCTCCTCGTCGTCGAACGGGATGACGGCGAGCACCGGGCCGAAGATCTCCTCCTGGGCGATGGTCATGGAGTTGTCGACATCGGTGAAAAGCGTTGGCCTGACATAGAAACCCTTGTCGAAGCCGGTGGGCGCGTCCGGCCCGCCGACGAGCGCGGTCGCGCCCTCTTCGACGCCCTTGCGGATGTAGCCCATCACGCGGTTGCGCTGCACCTCCGAAATCACCGGGCCGCACAGCGTTCCCGGGTCCTGCGGGTCGCCGCACGTGACGTTCTCGTAGATGCTCTTCAGGATTTCCACGCCCTCGTCGTAGCGCGACCGCGGCAACAGCATCCGGGTGGGATTCGCGCAGCCCTGTCCGGCGTGCATGCACGGTGCGATGCCGATCGCGCACGCCAGGCCGAAGTCGGCGTCCTCCAACACGATGGTGGCCGACTTGCCCCCGAGCTCGAGAAACAGCCGCTTCATCGTCGCGGCGCCCTTTTCCATGATCCGCTGCCCCACGACGGTCGAGCCGGTGAACGAGATCAGGTCGACCTTGGGCGAGAGGGTAAGTTCCTCGCCCACAAAGTGATCCGACGCGGTCACGACGTTCACGACACCCGCGGGGATGTCGGTCTTCTCGGCGATCAGCCGGCCCAGCCGGGTCGCGTTGAACGGGGTGTTCGGCGCCGGCTTGAGCACCACGGTGTTGCCGGTGCCCAGCGCCTGACCGAGCTTGTTGAGGGTCACCTCGAACGGGAAGTTCCACGGCACGATCGCGCCGACGACGCCCACCGGCTCGCGCCACACCTTGCGGGTCGTCAGCGTGCCGGTCAGGCTGATCACCTTGTCCCCCAGGTCGGTCTCCCAGGCGTACTCGTCGATCAACCGGGCGGGATACTTCAGCCCGTCCTCCAGCGGGGCGTCCAGCTGGGGCCCGAAAGTGATGGCCCGCGGCGATCCCACCTCGAGGATCAGCTCCTCGCGCAGCTCTTCCTTCTCCGATTCGATCGCCTCGTGCAGCTGCAACAGGCAGCGCTTGCGCAGCTCGCGGTTGGTCGACCAGTCGGTCTCGTCGAAGGCGCGGCGGGCGGCGTCGATCGCCCGGTGCATGTCCTCCTTGGACGCGTCGGCGACCTCCCCGAGCGGCTCCTCGGTGGCGGGGTTGATGTTGGTGAAGGTGCCGGCTTGGCCGTCGACGAGCTTGCCGTCGATCATCATCTTCGGCTCGAAACGCACCTTTACAGCCTCGGTCATATCTGTCACTCTCTTTTGAATCGCGGAGGGGCTATGGAGAGCCTTACCGGAAACTAGCCGATTGGCAAGCGCAAACGTCTGGGGGCCTGGTCATTGGGGGTCGAACAGCACCGGCACCGAGGTGGGCGACCGGAAGACCTGCCCGCGGATGTGCGGGTCGTCCGCGCCGGGGTCCAGCCGCAGGTTGGGCAGCCGGTCCAGTAAAAGGTTGACGGCGGTGCGCATTTCCAGCCGCGCCAGGTGCATGCCGAGGCAGACGTGCACCCCATGCCCCCAGCCCAGGTGTCCCCTGGCCTGCCGGAAGATGTCGAACCTGTCCGGATCGGGGTAGCGGTCTTCCTGGCGGTTGGCCGAGCCCAGCATCGGCATCACCGTCGAGCCTTCCGGTATCGGCACCCCGCCGAGTTCGGTGTCGCGGGTGGCCACCCGGGTGATGGTTAGCAGGGGCGGTTCCCACCGCACGCCCTCCTCGATGGCCTGCGGCAGCAGCGACCGGTCCGCGCGGATGGCGTCCAGCTGTGCGGGATCCGAAAGCAGGGCCAGCAGCAGGCTGCCCAACGACCGGTACGTCGTCTCCACCCCGGCGGGCAGCAGCAGGCGCAGGAAGGAGTAGATCTCCTCGTCTGCGAGCTTCTCTCCGTCGATCTCCGCCTCCGCCAGCGCGCTGATCAGATCATCCTTGGGTTCGGCCCGGCGGGCCTGCAGGATGGGTGCGAAGTAGTCGCAGAGCGCGGCCGAGGCGGCCAGGCCGCGTTCGGGGTTGAGAATCCAACTCAGCAACGAGATCGACCACCGCTGGAACTGGGGATAGTCGTCCTGCGGCAGGCCCAGCAGGCCCGCGATGATCTGACTCGGGTAGTCGAAGGTGAATTCCTTGACCAGGTCGGCCTTTCCGTTCGCCGCGAACTTGTCGATCAGGCTGTTGCCCACCCGTCCGACAAGCTCGTCCTCCCAGCGCGCCAGCGCCTTCTGCGAGAACGCCTTTGACACCAGTGACCGCAGCCGGCCGTGCACCGGCTCGTCCATGCCGAGCATGACCCGCTCCCCCAGCACCGGGCCGAACGCGGCGATCACGGCCGCCGACGAGAATGTCTCGTTGTCGCGCAGCATCTGCTGGGCTTCTTCGTGGCGGTAGACGATGAAGACCGGTTTGGATTCCTCGTGCGGCATCCCGGAGACGTCCAGTCGCTGGACGGGCTCCTCGCGCCGCAGCCGCGCCAGTTCCGTGTAGGGGTCGCGCACGTCGCCGGAGACCGCATCGTCGAAGGCGCCGAAATCCTCCAGGTCGTCGAAAAGCTGTTCCACTGTTACCCCTCATTTCCCTTGCGGCGCTTGGCCGCCAGCGCGGCCAAGCGTTGCAACACCGGCTGCGGCAGAACGCGCGCCGCGAATACCATCGCCCGTTGGCCCGCTGTCAGCGGCCACGCCCCGTCCCGCATCGAACCCTGCCTGGGTATGCCCAGCACGACCCGCGACACGTGATGCATGCCGGAAGCCGGCAGGATCCTGTTGGCGGCCAGCAACATCGACGCGTCCGGCCCGACGCCGCGGCGGCGGAAGGGCGCTCGGTCATCCAGCGCCTCGAGCAGGCCGTCGGTGAACTTCTCGGGTCGCCGGGCCAGTTTCATCGCGGCCCTGCCCCGGCTGTTCATCGTGTTGTGCAGCCGGGCGTACGGGCCGCCGAAGTCGCGATTGTCGGTGGTGCCCGCGTCGGTGATGATCTCGGTGTCGTACGTGCCCGCCACCAACACGGTGACACCCAAACCGAAGGGCGCGATCTCGCACGCCATGGCCTCACCCCACCGCTCCAACGCGCCCTTGGCCGCCGAGTACGGCGCGGTGGCCGGCTGGCCGCGCACGCCGGCCGCGCTGGAAACCAGGACGATGCGCCCCCCGCCGGCCGCCCGCATCGATGGCAGCAATGCCTGGGTGAGCGCAACGGGGCCCATGACAGTGGTTTGGAACATCCTCTGCCACAACGCCATATCGGTCTCCTCCACCATTCCGGCGGCGGAGATGCCGGCGTTGTGCACCACCGCGTAGGGAGCGCCGACGGCCTCCTCGATCGCCTTGGCCGCCGCGGAGATCGACGCGGGGTCCAGCAGATCGAGCTGCACGCCGACCAGCCGATCGTCGTCCTGGTGGGCACCCGTGGCCTCCCGAAGCAGCGGGAGCCCGCCGTCGGGCGTCCGCATGGCCGCGACCACGCGCCAGCCTTCGCGGTACAGGCGCACCGCCGACGCGAACCCCAGACCTCGGGACGCGCCGGTCAGGACGACGCTGCGCGGCTCAGCCATGCGCGCTCGGGGTTGCGCAGGCGCCCACGCCCGGCGGCGGGGGATCGACATGGGGTCGCCCATTGGGCTCCCCGCTTGCCCAGGTCGACCAGATGCCGACCGAGTACGGACCTTGCGCACCAGCCTTCTCGTAATAGCCTTGCGGGTCATACACTTTCGCCTCGGGGTACGGCCACGGGCACGCGACGGAGGTGGCCGCGTGGCTGACCTTGATGATCCAGAACCACGCCCCGTAGGCGAAGTAGGACACGTTGATGATGGCGAACATCACCAGGAACGTGCCGAGCACCGGACGCGTCGGGAAGATCTTGGCCTTCGCGGCCAGCTTCTCCGCCACCGATTTACCGGTGTCGTCGCGGTAGCAGAGGATTGCCGCCGGCACCATCACGAAGGTCACCGAGAACGACTCCCAGATCAGCGGGAACTGGAACGTCGTGCCGGTGAACACCGAGCCCCACGGGATCACCTGGGAGTAGATGTACATGCCCATGTGGACGAGCTGAATCTCCAGCCAGGCGTCGAAGACGAAGCCGATCACACATGTCAGCAGGCCCAGGCTGATCAGCGGGTGGCGCGACACGAACGCCGTCGGACCGTACTTGGCCTGCAGTTTGCGCAGGATCCAGATCGCCGGGAAGTAGGGTCCGAAATAGAAAGTGACGTACCCGAAGACGACGAACGGCTCGACGGTGGGCGATAGTGACACCAGCGGCCAGGACTCCGGCCAGTGGATGAGGTCGGGGTTGTACACGGCGAACGGGGCCCAGTTCATGATCGGGTCCTGCCACACGATCAGAGTGGTGCACAGGAACATCAGCATCACCGGGCTGCCCGGATTGCGGCGCCAGCCCCTGACGAACACCGCGAGCAGGACGAGCAGCATGATGACGGTGGAGATGTGCAGGAAGGTGATGTAGTCCAGTCCGAAGATGAACCGCACCGGACGGGGCCGCCCCTGCACATTCGGGTTGGCGACTCGCGGGTCGAGGGCGACGCGGCAATTCGCGATGAAGAAGAGCGCGAACGCCGCCAGCGCGGCCCCGGCGATCCAGCCGCCCCAGCCGCGCTTCTCGGTATGCCGTGGCGACGCGGATTGCTCCTGCGCCACCGGCGATTCGGATTGGTCGGTGCTCATGTCAGCCTCACTCTCCGAAGCGATCGACCAGGTGGGAGTTGGTGCCGTCGGCATCCAGGGTCCGGGCCACCAGATAGCCGGCGCCCATCCACGCGCGGCGAGTCCATTTCCCGAAGGAGACGCGGGTGCCCGGCGAGCCCGAGGCGGCGGGCATCATCTTCACCCGCTCCAGCGCTTCCTTGACGCCGCGCGGGCTGAGCGGGTGAGCGTCGGCGAACGCGCGGACGAGGGTGGCGGCCACGTCGTGGTTGACCACCACCACGCAATATTCGGGACGGCTGCCATCGTATTTCGTTGCGTAACGGTCGAGGAATTCCTGACCGAGCCGGTTCGCCTCGTCGTACTGATCGACCCCGACCCACCCCATGAACGCATTCCACATGATCGGGTTCACCCAGGCGTTCTGGAAAGCCGTGGTGGTGAATCGCGGTGGATCCCAATTCACGGCTTCCAGCGCGGGGTTGATGAAGACGATGCCGAAGCCGAAACCCAGATGCACGATCGCCTGAGACTTGGCTTCGTGCAGCGCGCGGACGGCATCGTTGATGTCCTGCGCGGTCTGGGCGATAGGCGCTTCCGCGACGATGCGAATCCCGTTGCGCCGGCATGCGCTTCGCAGGTTCTTCAGGTAGCTCTCGCCGATCAGGTTCTGCTCCACGAGGACTCCGATTTCGGAGAATCCGCGTTTGGCGACGAGGTCGGCGATGAAGATCGGCTCGTCGGTCATCGAGCCCTGCGGGAAGGCGAAGGTCCACTCGCCCAGCCAGTCATCCGTGCCGGTGACGCTGATCGCCGGCACCTTGAACCGCTCCTCGATCGCCTCGCGGGTGGGCACGCAGTTGTCGGTGATGTGCGGTCCGAACACCACCAGGCAGCCCTCGTCGACAAGCTCGCCGAACGCGTCGATGACGGCCTTGACCGAACCTTTGGGTAGACCCTCCACCTCGCGGTAAATCATTTGCACCGGACGATCGAGCAGGCCCTGTTCGACGGCCTCTTCGAAGATCAGGTCGAAGCACCGCGTGAAACTCGCCATCAGTTCTTCGGGGAATCCCGGTGGCAGCGTGAAGTCCATCAGGTAGCCGACCTTGATCGGCTCAGCGCTGCTTTCGTAGGACATCTGACCTCCCGGGTGACGAACTCACACGCGTCGATCGAGCACAAACCTAATTTTTGTTCAGACCCTAGCGGGGGGCGTATGCAGCGTCAATCATTCGGCCGCTCCGCCCAGATAGATCTCGATCATCTCGCCCAGGGCCCTGCCCACCGCCATGTCGTCGGTCAGCGGCCCCGCGATCGCGGCCCGGGCCGCCTCGCGCATGGTGAGCCCCTCCGCTACCAGCCTGCCCGCGGCGATCAGCACGCGGGTCGACGCGACCTCGCGCAGCCCGCCGGTTTCCAGCCGGCGGATGGCCTGCCCTAAGCGCACCAGTTCCGCGGCGGTGGCACCGTCCACGCCGGCCTCGTGCGCGACGATCCCCTCTTCGACATCGGCTGCGGGAAAACCGAATTCGATGGCGACCATCCGCTGCCGGGTCGAATCCTTGAGGTCTTTCAGCACGCTCTGGTAGCCGGGGTTGTAGGACACCACCAGGCCGAAGCCGGGCGCCGCGTCCAGCGTGACACCGAGCCGCTCGATCGGCAGCTGCCGCCGGTGATCGGCGAGCGGGTGCAGGACCACGGTGGTGTCCTGGCGGGCCTCCACCACCTCGTCGAGGTAGCAGATCGCCCCTTCGCGCACGGCGCGCGTCAGCGGCCCGTCCACCCACACGGTTTCGTCGCCCTGCAGTAGGTACCGGCCGACCAGGTCGGCGGTGGTGAGGTCGTCATGGCAGGCGACCGTGATGAGCGGCCGGCCGAGATCGTGGGCCATGGCCTCGACGAATCGGGTCTTGCCACACCCCGTGGGCCCCTTCAGGACGAGGGCCAGACCCTGGCGGTACGCCGCCTTGAAAATGGCTTCCTCGCCGCCGATCGCCCGGTAGTAGGGACGCGACCCCTCAGCCCCGGGCATCGCGCCGTTCCGGTGCACCAGCCCGGACTCGTTGGCCATCGCTTCTGTCATGGTGAATGCACCCTATCGCGGAACAGATGTTTGTTTCAAGCTCTCTGACGAGCGGGTTTAGGATGGGCAATTGATTCCCCCGGCGCTCACGACACCCGGCGCCGGACCTCGGCCGAGCGCAGCGCGGACCGGAACAGCGGGCCGATCACGCCGGCGAGTTGGTCCGGGCGCGCGATCGTGGCATGCGCGGCGCTACCGAACACCCGGCGCAACGACTGCACGTCGGTACCCGCGCCGACGGTCAGGCATACGCAGCCGGTGCCGCGGCGGCGGGCCTCGGTCAAGGCGCGGCGCGCATCGGCGGCACCGTAGGCCCGCTCGTAGCCGTGGTCGTAGGCCAGTCCATCGGACAGCACCACCAGCAGCCGCCGCGAAGTCCCGCCGCGCGCCTCCAGCACCGCCGACCCGTGCCGGATGGCCGCGCCCAGGCGCGAATACGCGCCCGGCTCAAGGCTGTTGAGCCGTCGCATGACTCGGGCGTCGAGGTGATCGTCGAACCGCTTGACCGGCATCATGTGCACCGCGCGCCGGCCCTGCGAGCAATAGGCGTAGAGCGCGACCCGGTCACCCAGGTCGTGCAGCGCGATGGTGAGGTTGGCGGCCGCCGTGCGCTGTTGCTCGTGCACCGTGCGCCCGACCGTGCCGGGCTCGGCGGCCGACCCCGACACATCGAGCAGAAGGAGCACCGACAGATCTCGCCGGCGCCGCAGGCTGTCGAGATACACCGCCTCGTCGGGCACCGACCCCGCCAGCACCTCGACGCGGGCCTCGACCGCCGCGTCGATGTCGATGTCGTCGCCCTGTGTCTGCCGGTGGCGGCGGTGCAGGCCCATCCCGAGCCGGGACAGCGGGCGGCGCACGCTGATCGCGGCTTCGATCGCGTGCGTCGCCGACGGTTTGATCTCCACCTCCACCTCGCGCACGGTGCACCACGCGGGCCGGTACATCTTTCGCCCGCCGTCCCATTCCGGGTAGGTGACGCCGTCCGCGGACGTCGGCTGGTCCTCGCCGTCCTCGCTCGACGTGGCGGCCAGCGACGTCACCGCATGCAATCCGCGCTGGGCGGAGTTGGTCCGATGCGTCGGGGTGTCCGCACCGGGCGGTCCCCCACCGCTCCCGGTCTTGCGCGCCGACGAGAGCATCTTCTTCAGCCACTTGCCGATGAAACCGCCGCCGCCCACCGGGCTGGTGAACATGTCTGGATCGTCCGAATCGTCGGTCTCGCCGTCGTCGAGTTCCTCCAGGTCGTTGGTGCCCTGGCGCCTCGGTACGTGTCGGGGGTCTTCCTTGTCCTGCTGGTCGGCGGCCCGGGCGCAGGCGGCCAGCACCTTCGCCGCGCGGATGACACCGAATTCGGGTGCCGCATCGCCGATCGGCGTCCGCCCGTTGGCGATTCGCAGCGAAGCCGCGGGCGAATCGCTGCGCCGCGCGGTGGCGGGGTCGGCCAGCGACGCCAGAACACCGGGCAGCAGGTCGGCGTTGGCGGTGAGCGCACGGTGACCTTCCACCGCCAGGTAACGCTTGGCCACCCGGGGGCGGCGCAGCAGGCGGCGCATCGCGTCCGGATCCAGGCTGCCGGCCGCGATCATCGACGCCTGCACGGCAACGGCTTCAAGCTGCCCGCGGGCGCCCGCACCGGCATCGATGTGGATGGTCTGGCCGTCGGTCCATGACGGTTCGCCCGGACGCACTTCGGCGACCGCCACGGCCCGGCCCGCCAGCGCGGATGCCAGCATGCCGAGGCCGGGCAGCCGGTCACCTCGAACGTCGGTGGACACGCTCGATCTCCGCACGCCTGGACTCCGTTGACCAAATATCTGTTCCACCGTAGAGTCCGGTGCCACGGCAGTCAATCAGGGCAAGGAGCACATGGTGATTGACTTCACCGGGCAGGTCGCGGTCGTCACGGGCGCGGGCCGCGGACTCGGTCGGCTGTACGCGTTGGACCTGGCGCGCCGCGGCGCCGCGGTGGTGGTCAATGACATCGGGGGCTCGATGCGCGGCGAGGGCACGGACTCCCGCGTCGCCGACGACGTGGTCGACCAGATCAAGAGGGCCGGTGGCACCGCGATCGCCTCCTACGACTCCGTCGACAGCCCAGCGGGCGGCCAGGCGATCATCGACGCGGCCGTCGAGGCGTTCGGGCGGCTGGACGCGGTCATCAGCAACGCCGGCATTTTCGGCACCGTCGCCTTCGAGGACCTCTCACTTGACGACTGGGCCCGGATGCTGCGGGTGCATCTCGACGGCGGTTTCTATCTGTCCCAGCCCGCGTACCGCGTGATGAGGAACAACGGGGGCGGCCGGTTCGTGTTCATCTCGTCGTCCGCCGGGATCTTCGGTCAGCCGATGGAGGCCCACTACGCGGCGGCGAAGGCGGGCCTGGTCGGGTTGACGAACGTGATCGCGATCGAGGGCGAGGCGCACGGCATCGTCGCGAACTCCGTTATGCCGACCGGCTTCTCACGCATGGTGACCGAGACCGTCGGCGACGAGAAGTTCCTCGCCGAATCCGGATTCATGCAGGCCATCAGGCCAGAGCTCGTGGTGCCGCTGGTGACCTTCCTGGCCAGCAGCGCGTGCACGTTCACCCACCGCAATTATTCGGCCGCCGCCGGCCGCTACGCGCGCGTGTTCGTCGGCCTGAGCGAGGGTTGGCTCGCGGACGCCGCGAGCCAACCGACGGCCGAAGACATCCAGGCGCACCTCGAGCAGATCTCGTCGACGGAGAAGTTCGTCGTGCCCGCGTCGATCGTGGACGAGGTGCTCGAGGTATGCGCACGACGCGGCGTGAGCGCGATGCCGGGCGAGGCCGATGTCGCCTTCCCCGAACCACGGGGGAGCTGACCGTTATTGACCGGCTATCTGCTCAAACGTAAAGTCCCGACAAGTGGACTTTTCATATCCGGCGGGCGTGGAGCAGTTCCGCATCGAGCTGCGCGACTGGCTATCGAAGAACCTGACCGACGAGCTGGTGGCCGCCCGTCGGCCCTCCGGACGCGATGACGCCGCGTTCGAGCTGCTGCGCGCGTGGAGCGCGACGATGGCCGATGCGGGCTGGGCCGCGGTCTCGTGGCCTCGCGAGTACGGCGGCCGCGGCGCGACGGTTCTCGAGCAACTCGTCTACACCGAGGAAACCACGCGCGCTCGAGCGCCCATGCCGCTCAATGTCATTGGGCTGAATAACATCGCGCCGGCCATCATGCAATACGGAACCGAGTCACAGAAGCTCACGCTACTCCCCCGCATGATGCGCGCCGACGACATCTGGTGCCAAGGGATGTCGGAACCCGAAGCGGGGTCCGATCTCGCGGCACTGCGCACCCGCGCGGTGCGCGATGGTGACGACTTCGTCGTCAACGGCCAGAAGATCTGGACGTCGCTCGGGCATCGGGCGGATTGGTGCCAGCTATACGTGCGCACCGATCCCGAAGCGCCCAAGCACAAGGGCATCTCCTGCCTGATCGTCGACATGACACTGCCCGGCATCGAAGTCCGCCCGCTGGTGACGCTCAACGGCGACGCCGATTTCGCCGAGGTCTTCTTTCACGACGTGCGCGTGCCCGCCGACGCGTTGCTCGGGCCACTGAACGCGGGCTGGCGGGTGGCCACCACCACGCTCAGTCACGAGCGCGCCGGCGCCGCCCGGCTGTACGCCGAAATGCAGGTTCGGCTTGAGGAATTGGCCGACGACATCGCCGCGCACACCGACGCGCTCGGTGATCCCGTGACATTGCGGCGCCTCGGTGAAATCGCGCTTCGCATCAAGTATCTGGAAGTCCTGTGCCAGAGGTCGATCTCGGCCACGCTGCACGGCGGAGACGCGTTCGGTTCGGCCAGCCTCGCCAAGACCGTGTGGGGGGAAATCGGGCAGGACATGGCGGCACTGGCCTTCGACGTGCTGGGCACGAGCGGCGCCGGCGCGCCGTGGGCGAACTACCGCCTGACGTCGCGCTCGCTGACCATCGCGGGGGGCACCAGCCAGATCAACAAGAACATCACCGCCCAGCGTGTCCTCGGGCTGCCGCGCACATGAATCTCGAACTCACCGACGAGCAGGTGGCGCTGCGCGACACCACCCGCCGCTATCTCGCCGAAAAGGCCTCCGTCTCCGATCATGTGCGCCCGCTACTCGACGACCCGACCGGCACCACCGAACCCGTGTGGCGCGGCCTTGCCGAGCTCGGGACCACGGGTCTGCTGGTGCCTGAGGACTACGGCGGCGCCGGCATGACGATGGTCGAGGCCGGAATCGTCGCTGAAGAGCTCGGTGCCGCCCTGCACCCGGGGCCGTGGTTGTCGACCGCGGTCGCCGCGGCCAGGGCGCTGACGCGGCTCGGCGCCACCGCCGGCGCAGCCGAGCTGCTGAGCGGGATCGCCGACGGCACCACGGTCGCCACCGTGTGCTTCCTGGATGCCGACACCGCTTCGGCTGCCGCGAGCCGCCGGGGCGGCGACGCCGTGTTGCTAGGCGAGATCGCCGCCGTACCCGACGCCGCCGCCGCCGACGTGCTGTTGACGCTCGCCGAGGACGATGGCGGTCAAGGGCTTTTCGCGGTGCGGACCGCGTCGCCGGGTGTCTCGGTCGCGCCCGAGCGCGGTATCGACCAGACCCGCAAGCAGTTCCGGGTCGCGTTCGACTCGGCGCCCGCACAGCGGCTGGGCGCGGCTTCCCGGGAGGATGTCGCGGCGGTGGTTGACGACGTGCTGGTCGCGACCGCCGCCGACGCGCTCGGCGCAGCGCGCGCCGTCATGACGACGGCCATCGAATACGCCAAAACCAGAACGCAATTCGGTCAGCCCATCGGCTCGTTCCAGGCGGTCCAGCATTTGTGCGTCGACATGTTCGAGACCGTCGAATTGGCCCGCAGCGGTGTGACCCACGCGCTGTGGGCCGCCGACAACGCCGACGCCGACGAGCGGCACCAGTCCGCGATACGGACGAAGGCGTTCGCCGGGCGCCTCGCCACGGTGGGCGACACGGCCATCCAGGTGTTCGGCGGGATCGGCTACACCTGGGAGCACGACGCGCACCTCTACCTCAAGCGGCTGCTGAGCTGGAGCGCGTTCCTGGCGGGGCCCGACCGATACCTCACCGAACTCGGTGCGCGCCTTGCCAACAGGGGTCATCGGTGATGGATATCGAGTACCTCCTCACCGCCACCCGTTCGGCGCGCAAGACGCTCGACGTGGACGCGCCGGTCGACCTCGCGGACATCCGGGAGTGCCTGCGCATCGGTTTGCAAGCGGCCAACGGCTCCAATCAGCAGTCCTGGCGGTGGCTCGTGGTCAGCGACCCGGCATTGCGCAACGAGATCGCCGAGCTGTACCGCGCCGCCTACCTGCTGCGGGTCGGTGGCCGGCTGATCGCCGACGTGGTGCCGGCGGGAACGCCCGAAGGCCGGATCATGTCGTCGACGGAGTGGTTGGTCACCAATATGGCGAAGGTTCCGCTGCTGGTGATTCCCTGCTACCAGCCCTACCTGCCGCGCATCGAAGGCGACGAATTGTTTCACCAGGCCACGCTCTACGGCTCGATCTTCCCGGCAGTGTGGAACTTTCAGCTGGCGCTGCACACCCGGGGCTACGGCACCTGCATCACCACCCTGCATCTGCATCGTGAGGAGGAGGTGCGGCGGCTGCTCGGGATTCCCGAGACCTACGTCCAGGGTTGTCTGCTGCCGGTGGGCCGGCTGCGCGCCGGGCACACGTTCCGGCCCGCCCGGCGACGGCCCGTCGGCGAGGTGGTCGCGCGCGACGGTTGGGACGGGCCCGCGCTCTAGAATGGTCCCGTCACCGTCGTTATGCAGCGCATTCGTTGCGCCCGGTCTGATAACCTCTAACAAAGATTTGGTTCGGTGAGAGGGACGAATGCGAATGGATGCCGGTCCGCAGTCGTCCGGATGCGCGCACCGCTGATCATGCCGCGAGCGGAGTCATTGCGAGCCGGTGCCGCAGCCGATTTGGGTACGCGCCGAACCGAGATCCTGACCACCGCAGCCTCGTTGATCGCGCAGTCGGGACTGCGGACCTCGTTGCAGGAGATCGCCGACGCGGCCGGCATTCTTCCCGGCAGTCTCTATCACCATTTCGAATCCAAAGAAGCGATCCTCATCGAGTTGATCCACCGCTATCAGGACGATCTGGACCGGATCGGGCAAGCCGCGCAAGCGAAGTTGGACAAAGCCGACCCGCGCCCCGTCCCCGACCAGATCGTCGAGCTGGGCTCGGCCATCGCCAACTGCGCCGTGCAGCACCGCGCCGCCCTGCAGATGTCGTTCTACGAGGGCCCGAGCACGGACCCGGAGTTGATGAAACTGACGCAGCAGCGGCCCGTGGCCATCCAGGAGGCGATGCTGCAGACGCTGCGCGCGGGCAGGTGGAGCGGCTACATCAAACCCGACATCGACCTGCCGACGTTGGCCGACCGCATCTGCCAGACCATGCTGCAGGTCGGCCTGGACGTCATGCGTCACAGGTCCCCCGCCGACCAAGTGGCCGCGCTCCTATGCCGAATCATGTTGCAGGGGCTGGCAACCCGGCCGCCCACCGACTCAGCGCTCGACCGATCCAACGCCTTCGCAGCCGCCCGGGACGTCATCGACACGTGGTCGGACGACAGCGAGGCCGACCCCAGCGACAAAGCGGCGCACGTCCGCGCGGTGGCGCGAACGGAATTCGGCCGCAAGGGCTACGAGGCCACCACCATCCGGGACATCGCCTCCGCGGCCGGCCTGGGCACCGGAACCGTCTACCGGCTGATCGGATCCAAGGACGAACTTCTCGCGTCGATCATGGAATCGTTCGGCCGCAAGGTCGAGGCGGGCTGGGTCAACGTGCTGCGCGCGGATGCCACGCCCATCGAAAAGCTTGACGCACTGAGCTGGGTCAACGTCAACGCCCTCGACCGGTTCTCCGACGAATTCCGCATTCAGCTCGCCTGGATGCGTCAATCACCGCCGGACACTCCCAACCCGGGCTGGCTGTACGCGACCCGACTTCGGCAGATGAAAACGCTGCTTTCCGAAGGCATCCGCTCCGGGGAGATCAGCGTGGACGCGGCATCCACCGCGATGCTCGCGCGGTGCGTCATCGGCTTGCAGTGGATACCGGAGAACATCCTTGCCGAGGTCGGCAAACGCGCGGCGCTGGTGCATGTCCGCGACACGGTTCTGCGTGGCGTCGCGGTTCGCGCCGGGTAGGTGTTGAACCAAAAAACTGTTACCCATACAGTTGGGCAATTAGAACCGCGTTGGCAGTGAACGAGAAGGGGATTTCCATGACTATTGTCGATCGCTTGCGCTACGACGGCAAGCGGGCTCTTGTCGTCGGCGGCGCCACCGGCATGGGTGCGGCAGCGGCCAAGTCAGCGGCCGAACTCGGCGCCGAGGTGATCGTGATGGACTACGCGCCGGTGAACTATGACGTCGCCAAGTCCATCCAGGTCGACCTGCGCGATCCCGCATCGATCGACGCCGCACTCGAGCAGCTCGACGGTCCGATCCACGCCCTGTTCTCGGCCGCCGGCATCGCCGACGGAACAACCGACCTGATGGCGATCAACTTCATTGGCCACCGCCACCTCATCGACCGGCTCCTCGAGAAGAACCAGCTACCCTCGGGCTCGGCGATCTGCTTCATCTCCTCGGTCGCGGGCATGGGCTGGGAGAACGACCTGGATCTGCTGACGGAGTTCCTCGCCACGCCGGACTTCGCCTCGGCGCAGGAATGGGTCAAGGCGCACGAAGCCGAAGGCATCATCCACTACGGCTTCTCCAAGAAGGTCGTCAACGCCTACGTCGCAACGCAGGGCTACCCGCTGCTGAAGAAGGGCATCCGGATCAACGCGATCTGCCCCGGCCCCACCGACACCCCCCTCGCCCAGGCCAACGCCGACCTCTGGCTCACCTTCGCGCAGGACTACCGCGAAGAAACCGGTTCGAAGGTGCACACCCCGGAGCAGATGGGTGACGTGATGGCGTTCCTCAACAGTGCCGCCGCCTTCGGCATCAGCGGCATCACGCTGTTGGTGGACTACGGGCACACGATGGCCTCGCTGACGAATGCCTACCCGCCGGGCAAGCCGATCATCGACATCATCATGGGGCGCGTCAAACTCTAGGCCGTATGGGCGGCCGGGCGAAGCGGCGGACTAGTAAGAAGTGTCGGGTGCCCGGCCAGCGGGGCGCCGAGCCGCGAGCGCCCGGCGAGCCGGGCGCCCGGCGCGCAAAGGCTAATGTCGAGGGCATGGCACGAATCGTCGTCATCGGGGGCCACGGCAAGGTCGCACTGCAGCTGGCCCGCATCCTGCGCGAACGCGGCGACCAGGTCACGTCGGTCTTCCGCAACCCCGAGCACTCCGACGACGTCGCGGCCACCGGCGCCCAGCCCATGGTGGCCGACATCGAGCGGCTCGACACCGATGTCCTGGCCGGCCTACTGGCGGGCCACGACGCGGTGGTCTTCTCGGCCGGAGCCGGCGGCGGCAACCCGGCGCGCACCTACGCCGTCGACCGCGATGCCGCGATCCGCGTCATCGATGCCGCCGCGCGGGTGGGCGTCAAGCGATTCGTGATGGTCTCCTACTTCGGCGCCGGTCCAGATCATGGTGTACCACAGGAGAATTCGTTTTTTCACTACGCGGAGGCCAAGGCGGCCGCCGATGCCCATCTGCGCGCCAGCGGTCTCGACTGGACCGTCCTGGGACCGGGGCGGCTCACCCTCGAACCACCCACCGGCCGCATCGCGCTGGGCGAAGGCAAGGGCGAGGTCTCCCGGGCCGATGTCGCCTCGGTGGCCGCCGCCGCGCTGGCGGACGACTCGACCGTCGGCCGAACGATCGACTTCAACAACGGCGAGACACCGATCGCCGAAGCGCTGGCACGCTGACAAGGAGCACCCGGGTAAGCTGCGAAACGCAGCTGGTTTGCCGTCGCCGCGCCAAAGCGACGCCGGCATCGAGCGAGGCAAGTTGGTAGCGCTTCGCGAGAGGGAACCCGGTGAGAGCCCGGGACTGTCCCGCAGCGGTATGCAGGAACGACCGCCGTCACACGAGCACTGGTCGCAAGACTGGGAAGCGACGGCCAGTAGGAGCACCAGCCGGTGCGCGCCTGCGAGTCCGAAGACCTGCCAGCCGTGCCGGGCGCGCCGCGCCCGGCGGCTCACCGCCTCGTGGAATGGGCGTTTGGCTGGGTCGGTTGCGGTCTATGTACCAGAGGTGCCATCGCAACCGGATTGGCTTGCGTCCGTTGGCGGTGACCACCCCGTCGATTGAAGGACGAAAAGTATCATGACCCCTCAACCATTCACCGCCACCGTCATCGGCTCGCCACGCATCGGGCCGAAACGCGAACTCAAGCGCGCCACCGAGGGCTACTGGGCGGGGCGAACCAGTCGAGCCGAGCTCGAAACCGTTGCCGCCACGCTGCGGCGCGACATGTGGGCCGGGCTCGCCGCCGCCGGCCTGGACTCGGTTCCGGTGAACACCTTCTCCTATTACGACCAGATGCTGGACACCGCGGTGATGCTCGGCGCCTTGCCCGCCCGGGCCGCGCAGGTCGCCGACGATCTGGACCGCTACTTCGCCGCGGCGCGCGGCAATTCCGACATCGCGCCGCTGGAGATGACCAAGTGGTTCGACACGAACTACCACTACCTGGTCCCCGAGCTCGAGCCCACGACCACGTTCTCGCTCAACCCCGACAAGGTGCTTTCTGAACTGAAAGAGGCTCTCGGGCAAGGGATTCCCGCCCGGCCGGTCGTGATCGGGCCGATCACTTTCCTGCTGTTGAGCAAAGGCGTCAAAGGCTCGGGCGCTCCCATCGATCGGCTCGAGGAGCTGGTGGGAATCTACGGGGAGCTGTTGTCCTTGCTCGCCGATAACGGCGCGCAGTGGGTGCAGTTCGACGAGCCGGCGCTGGTGACCGACATCTCCCCCGATGCCCCGGCACTGGCCGAGGCCGCGTACAACGCGCTGGGCAAGGTGAGCGACCGCCCCGCCATCTTCGTTGCCACCTATTTCGGCGACCCCGGCGCATCACTGGCCGGGCTGGCCCGCACCCCGGTCGAGGCGATCGGCGTCGACCTGGTTTACGGCGCCGACACGGCCGTGGCGGGCATTCCGGAGTTGTCCGGCAAGACCCTGGTGGCCGGCGTCGTCGACGGACGCAACGTCTGGCGCACCGACCTGGAGGCGGCGCTCGGCAAACTGGCCACCCTGCTGGGTTCGGCTGCCACGGTGGCGGTTTCGACGTCGTGCTCCACGATGCACGTCCCATACTCGCTGGAACCGGAATCCGAACTCGACGACGCGCTCCGCAGCTGGCTGGCGTTCGGGCAGGAGAAGGTGATCGAGGTGGTGACGCTCGCGCGCGCCCTGCGCGACGGGCGCGAGGCCGTCGCCGACGCGATCGC
The DNA here is from genome assembly GCF_010731655.1 of Mycobacterium paraseoulense. NCBI lineage: Bacteria > Bacillati > Actinomycetota > Actinomycetes > Mycobacteriales > Mycobacteriaceae > Mycobacterium > Mycobacterium paraseoulense. Next base: position 2,841,287 of record NZ_AP022619.1, read on the forward strand.
GGGGTCCAACGCCGCGGTGGCCTCCCGCAAGAGCGATCCGCGGCTGCACAACGACGGGCTGCGCGCCCGCATCGACTCGATCGTCGCCAGCGGCACCCACCGCGGTGATGCGGCCCAGCGCCGCGCCAGCCAGGAGGCGCGGCTGCACCTGCCGCCGCTGCCGACGACGACCATCGGCTCCTACCCGCAGACCTCCGCGATCCGCAAGGCGCGCGCCGCGCTGCGGGCCGGCGAGATCGACCAGGCGGAGTACGAGAAGCGGATGCGCAAGGAGATCGCCGACGTCATCAAGCTGCAGGAGGAGCTCGGGCTCGACGTGCTGGTGCACGGCGAGCCGGAACGCAACGACATGGTGCAGTACTTCGCCGAGCAGCTGGAGGGGTTCTTCGCGACGCAGAACGGCTGGGTGCAGTCGTACGGCAGCCGCTGCGTGCGCCCGCCCATCCTGTACGGCGACGTGATCCGTACCCGCCCGATGACCGTCGAATGGATCTCCTACGCGCAGTCGTTGACCGAGAAGCCGGTGAAGGGCATGCTGACCGGTCCGGTCACGATCCTGGCGTGGTCGTTCGTCCGCGACGACCAGCCGCTGGCCGACACCGCCAACCAGGTGGCGCTGGCCATCCGCGACGAGACCGTGGACCTGCAATCCGCCGGCACCGCCGTGATCCAGGTCGACGAGCCGGCGCTGCGGGAGCTGCTTCCGCTGCGTCGCGCCGATCAGGAGGACTACTTGCGGTGGGCCGTAGGGTCCTTCCGGTTGGCCACCTCCGGCGTCGCGGACTCCACGCAGATCCACACCCACCTGTGCTACTCGGAGTTCGGTGAGGTGATCGGGGCGATCGCCGACCTGGACGCCGACGTGACATCCATCGAGGCGGCACGCTCGCATATGGAGGTGCTGGACGACCTGAACTCCGTCGGCTTCTCCAACAGCGTCGGCCCGGGCGTCTACGACATCCACTCACCGCGGGTGCCGAGCACGCAGGAGATGGCCGAGTCGTTGCGCGCGGCGCTGAGAGCCGTGCCGGCGGAACGGCTGTGGGTGAATCCCGACTGCGGGCTCAAGACCCGCAACCCCGACGAGGTGACCGCGTCGCTGAGAAACATGGTCGCCGCCGCGCAGGAAGTCCGTTCGGGGGCTTGAGGTTTCTGTGGTTGCGCTCGCGGGCGTAACGGCAGGGCGACTATGGGCAAGAAATTCCGCCCTGGCGTTACGACCGCGGCGCTCGCGCGCCTACTCCGAAAGCACCGCGACGGGGACGTCGTCGGCCCAGGGCTGCCGGGTCACCATGTCCGCGACCCGGACGACGCCGCGCTCGAACTCGCCCGTCGCCGCATCCACCAACCGGTAGGCCTGGATCTGCTTGTGGATCGGCTGGGCATCGAGCAGGACCACTCGCACCTCGCCGGGCTCGAAGTGGCAGCGCTCCTGCAGCGCGGCGATCAGCTGCTCGTTGTGCATGTGGCCGTCGCCGAAATTCCAGCCGATGGCGGTGCTGCAAATGCGCTCGCCGTCGATGAGGATGTAGTCGTCCTCGTTGTGGCCCGCCATTGCGCGGTGCGCCAGCGTGAACAACGCGCGGCCGTGAGTGTTGAACCCGCGGAACGCATATCCCATGTAGAGCGGGATCTGGGCGGCCTCCGGGCTGCCGTAGAACCGCTCCAGCTGGGCCTGCGGCATGCTCGCGATCGCCACGATGCCCCTGCTGATCTTGTCGTTGGCCGAGGGTTTGATGCACCACAGCGTGGTGTCCCAGTTCCCGGCGTAGTACCGCATCCCCGGCAGGAATGAGATTTTGCGTGGAAACAGGTTGCCCAGCAAGACGATTCCCGCGATGACCACGAACAGGATCGCCACCACCACCGGGTGTCTCAGGTCGCGTAGGCCCAGCCTGGCGTGCGCGACGAACAAGGCGAGCACGCCGTAGATCATGAAGACGTTCCACTCCAGCGGCACGCCCATCGGGATCGACACGAGAATGCCCAAGTGGAAACAGACCATGACGACGGCGGCCACCGTGATCGGCGAGCCGCTGTGGCAGAAGAACAACGGCAGCGGCACCAGCATCTCGATGGCGGTGCTCACGTGCGCCACCCAGCGCGACAGCCGCCCGGGCCGCAGGTCGTCCGGAAACCTCTCGAAGAACTGCCGTTTCAGCCACCGGGGACGCACCAGCGGGTTGTTGGACATCATCGTGGAGATCACGAACGGGAAGTGCTTGTTGAGCTTCGACGTCGCGGCACCCATCCAGATGACCAGGAACACCACCTTGGACCCGACGATCATGTCGGCGCCGCCGAACAGGAACGTCACCGCCATGGTCGCGTAGACCTCGCCGCGGGCGGCCAAGAAGATCACCTTGTCGCGCAGGCCCAGCACGCCGAGCAGCAGCAGGATCAGCACGATCTTCCAGGTCGGCAGCAACCCGACCGTCGTGCCCAGCTCCGGTATCGGCCCGGTGCCGTCGGAGAACAACGCACTGAAGGTCACCAGCAGGAACAGCGCGTACAGCGCGACGTCGATCGGCTTACGCTTGGTGCCCCTGGTCAGGGGCACCCGGTCCGGCCACGGTGGCAGCCGGATGGTGCCGAACCGCATCCAGTAGAGGATCGAGCCCATGGGTGGGAAGAACCGGTTGTTCAGCGGCCCGAACCCGCAACCCAGCCCGATCACCTCGAACAGCATCGTGTAGAGGACGACCTTCTCGAACGCGATGGGCTCCGACCACCACGACGCGACGTTGGTGAAGCCGCCGAACCCTTTGGTCGCCGAGGCGAACAGCCAGGCGCCGAGGATGTAGAGCAGGATTTTGACGACATAGAACAGGTGCAGCGCGACCGGCGTGCCGAAACCGACCTCGGCCCAGTGCTTGGCCATCGGACGGATCTTCTCGCTACGGGTGCCCTTGTTCCACTCGGCCATGTCGAGCTGCGGCAGCTCAGGCTTGAGAAATCCCATGGTGGTCAGATTAGAACGTGTTCTAGGCGCGCGGCACCCGAGCCGGGCAAGAAACCTTTGCCCATGACTTGGCCGCCGGATAGCGTGAAGGCGGGTCGGCACGGGCCTTAGGAGGCGTCACCATGAGCAGACTTCGAATCCTCGGCTCGGCCGCCGTGATGACCGTCGCCGTCGCCGTCGCACCGGCCGCCCGCGCCGAGGCACCCGCGCCGGGCGATGCCTGCACGGTGCTGCACGCGACCACCCAGGACGCCAACAACCGGACGATGTGGTGCAACCCCACGATGACCGGCGCCCACGACCTGGTGTGGCAGTACGGCGGGCCGGCCTAAACGGCGGTCTCCCTGGTCGAGTGTGAGCCTAGGGCTTTCAGCGTGCGCTGAGGGCGAGAAATCCGCGACATTTCCGCCGTGGATGCACACTGAAAGCCGTGAGCGCACACGCGATTTCACTCACGGAAAGATGCCTGGGGCGATCGTCGGCGCGTGCTCGAGCGCCCGACGATCAACCACGACGTTGAGCGCGCCGACGTCGCCCGCCCGCAGGTCGGCCAGCGCGGCCACGGTGGAGAGAAACCTTTCCCGCTCAGCCGCGTCCACGACGTCTCCGGCGAGCTCGGTGAACTTCTGCACGTACTGGGGCCGCCGGAATGGCCGCGCGCCCAACGGATGGGCGTCCGCGACGGCCAGCTCGTCGACGATCACTTCCCCACTTTTCAGCGTGACCTCGGCGCGGGCCCCGAACGCCCTGTCGGCCGGATCGGGCGCGTGGTAGCGGCGGGTCCAGTCCGGATCCTCGACCGTGGAGATCTTGCGCCAAAGTTCGACGGTGTCGGGCCGGTGGGCGCGCTCGGCGGTGTACGAGCGTTCGTGGTGCCAGCTGCCGTCCTGCAGCGCGACGGCGAAGACGTAGGGCAGCGAGTGGTCGAGCGTTTCCCGTGACGCGTCAGGGTCGAACTTCTGCGGATCCCCCGAGCCCGTTCCGATCACGACGTGGGTGTGGTGGCTGGTGTGCAGCACTATCGTGGCCACCTCATCGAGGTCACCGATGCGGGCCCGCAGCCGCCGCGCCAGGTCGATCGGCGCCTGGCTCTGATACTCCGCCGAATGCTCCTTGGTATAGCTGTCCAGGATGGCGCGCTTGGGCTCGCCGGGAGCGGGCAACGGCACCTGATATTCGCGGTCGGGACCGCCCAGCAGCCAGGCGATCACCCCGTCCTCGCCCTCCCAGATCGGCGCCGGCGATGTCTCGCCGCGCATCGCGCGGTCCACGGCCTCGATGGCGACCTTGCCCGCGTGCGCGGGGGCGAAAGCCTTCCAGCTGGAGATCAGTCCCTTGCGGGACTGGCGGGTGCTGGTGGTGAGGTGCAGCGCCTGCCCGACCGCCTGATAGATCGTCTCGGTGTCCAGCCGCAGCATGGTTCCGATGCCGGCGGCCACGGACGGACCCAGATGGGCGACGTGGTCAATCTTGTGCTCGTGCAAGCAGATTCCACGGGACAGGTCGATCTGAATTTCGTAGGCGGTGGTCAGGCCACGGATCAGGTCGGCGCCGCCCAGCCCCAGCTGCTGGGCGACCGCGACCAGCGGGGGGATGTTGTCACCCGGGTGGGAGTATTCGGCGGCCAAAAACGTGTCGTGGTAGTCGAGTTCGCGCACCGCGACGCTGTTCGCCCAGGCGGCCCACTCCACCGAATAGGTCCCGTCGACGCCGAAAACCCGGGCCCCCCGCCGCGCCGGATGGGCCAGCGCCTGCTGTCGCGCCACGGTGACCGGCCGCCGCAGCACGGCGGCCGCGCTGACCGCCGCGTTGTCGATGATGCGATTCGCCACCATCTCCGCGGTTTCCGGCTCGACGGCGACCGGGTCGGCGGCGACTTCGGCGATCTTGGCCGCCAGGTGTTCGGCGCGGGGAAAGTCGTCGGAGCTGCGCCGCGTCCGCACCGTATGGATCAACACAAACCCGCACCCTATGACCGGCGAGAACGCGAGCGGAAATCTCCGTTAACCCACAACCACCGGCACCGGCCGAGGTGTAGTTTGCTCCTGGGGCGGTGCCTAGGTTGAGGAGCCAGCCGTGTCAGAGGTCGATTATTGCGTAGTCGGAGCGGGATTCGCGGGCCTGACGGCCGCCCTGCGGTTGACACAGTCAGGCCATTCGGTGGCCTTGCTGGAGGCGCGTGACAGGGTCGGCGGCCGCACCTTCACCGAGTACCGGCCCGACGGGACATGGATCGATCGCGGCGGCGCGTGGATCGGGCCGGGACAGGACCGGATCTACGCGCTGATGGACGAGTTCGGCGTGTCCGAGTACAAGCAGCACCACGACGGCGACGCCATGATGATCGTCGACGGCAAGAAGCACCGCTACGGCGGCACCATCCCCTGGACGATGAGCCCGTGGGCGGTCGCCAACCTCGGGGTCGGCCTGCTGTCGATCGAGAAAATGGCCAAATCCCTTCCGCGCGAGGCGCCTTGGGATGCCAAGCAGGCCGACGAGTGGGACCGCATCAGCATCGGGGAATGGATCGAGCAGAACACCATGTCCAAGGCGGCACGTGAGATGCTGGACATGGCCTTTGCCGGCCTCTATACCTCGGCGGCGTCAGAGACGTCGTTGCTGTGGGGGTTGTTGCAGACGGCATCGGCTGGCGGACTGACGTTCGCGATCTCGGGCAAGGGCGGCTCCCAGGACGCGCGCCCGGTCGGCGGAATGGGCGCCATCTACGGGCGCATCACGGCCGAGCTCGGCGACTCGGTGCACCTGTCGCAGCCGGTGCGGCAGATCGCGCAGGACGCCGACGGGGTGACGGTGACCGCGGCCGACCTGACGGTGCGGGCCCGGCGGGTCATCGTGGCGATCCCGCTGGCGATCGCCTCCTCGATCGTCTACGAGCCGATGCTCCCGGTGGACCGGGCGATGCTGCACCAGCGCATGCCGAGCGGCGCGGTCATCAAGACGTCGATCGTGTACGACGAGCCGTTCTGGCGCGCCGACGGACTGTCCGGCCAGTCGGCGGCTCCGGGGAGCCCTGCCACCCTGACCATCGACGCCTGCGCGGACACCGGCGACCCCGGCGTCATGTGCGTCATCACCGAGGGACCCGCGGCACGCCGGCTGACGAAGCTCAACGAAGCCGAGCGCAAGGCGGCGCTCGTCGGCGAGCTGGTCGACCGATTCGGCGAGAAGGCCCGAACGCCGCAGGAGTACCACGAACAGAACTGGACGATCGACCGCTACTCCGGCGGCGGGATGATCGGCCACGCCCCGACCGGCGTGCTGACCGAATTCGGTTACACCCTGCGCGAGCCATGTGGCCGCATCCACTGGGCCGGGACGGAGAGTTCGGCCGTCATGTGCGGGTGGATCGACGGCGCGATCCGCTCCGGTGAGCGCGCCGCCACTGAAGTCCGGGAAGCCGAGACCGCCGCGGTCGCCTGATCGAATCACCCGGCCACGTCTTTTCAGTGGCCTGGTTCAATCCCGCAGACCCCTACATTGGCGTACGTGAGCCGAGATCCTTAGCAGACGACGGGATCGGGAGGAAACCGGGTGCGCACCAGGGTAATCGACGTAGTGACCGTCGTGGCGGCCGTCGCGTCAGCCGCACTGACTCTTCTGCCATGGATCGATATGAGCCCGTTGGGCTTGCCCATGCGCTGGAACGGTCTGGGCATCTACATCGGCGAGCATGGCGAACACTATGGTGCTCTGTTCACCGACCTGGTCAACGGCACGCCGGGCTGGGTTGTGGTGATTGCCTCGCTTGCGGCCGGAGGCGCGCTGCTTGGCGCGAGCCGAGTGCGGGTGCTCGGACTCGTCGCCTGCGGATGCGCGGTCGTCGCATTCGTCAGCGCTGCCTTGTGTTTGGTGTATCCGGCGGTACTGGCCGGCGATGCCGGGCACGAATTGGGCATATCTCTGGTCCCGGACCGGGAAGTGCTGAACTCCTCCGCGTTGATCGCCGAAGCCGTGTCCACCGGCGTGCTGGTGGTGTGCACCGTGCTCACCGTCGCCAGAGCGAAGAGCACCACCGCCAGCTAACCGGTCTGCTTAGCGGGCGGCCGGTAGAAGATCACCAGCTGGCCGATCGCCCCGGCGAGGCCGAGCACGACCGAGATCAGCAGTCCGCGCCAGCCGTCCATCCAGTTGTGCCCGAACACCACGTAATCAAGGCTGAGCTTTCCGGCGCCCAGGGTGGCGACCGCGACGGCGCTGACCGCCAGGACCAGGTTGTACTCCCAGCCCTCCTTCACAATGAAGAAGCCGTTGGCCCGGTGCACGGTCCAGGCGGCGACCAGCATCAACGACACGAAGCCCGCCGCGGGGATCGGGGTGAGCAGGCCGGCGGCCAGGCCCAGCCCGGCGGCCATCTCGGTCGTGGCGGCCACGGTGGCGTGGAACTTGCCCGGCTTCATGCCGATGCTCTCGAACCACCGCGCGGTGCCCGGGATGCGGCCGCCGCCGAAGAACTTGTTGTAGCCATGCGCGGCCAACGTCACGCCCAACACCAGCCGCAGGATCAATAACCCGACGTCGTAGGGAGTCATACCTGCAAACCTAGATCATGGGGCGCACCGGAGGACAGGAGCGGCGAGCAGCTAACTCCGGTGACCCGTGTGGGAACATTGCGATCGTTCCGACGTTGGCCGATCGGCAGCTGACCCGAAGGGGGTGCACCACGGCTCGTATCGCACGAGGCAGCGGCGCCCACCGTGACGCGTCTGGGGTCGCTTCTGACGGGCAATCCGTGGTGTCACTCGACGGCACAGCAAGTCACCCCCGGGAGTTGCTGGGCAACAAGGGCCACGGCATCGAGGTGATGCGCCGGCACGGTCTGCCGGTGCCTCCCGCGTTCTGCATCACCACCGAGGTGGGCCTGCGCTACCTCGCCGACCGCCGTTCGGCGATGGACGCGATCTGGGACGACGTGCTCGACCGGATGAGTTGGCTGGAGGCACAGACCTCCCGCACGTTCGGGCGGGGTCCGCGTCCCCTGTTGGTCAGCGTGCGCTCGGGAGCCACCCAGTCGATGCCGGGCATGATGGACACGATCCTGGACCTCGGCATGAACGATGAAGTCGAGCACGCTCTGGCCGCCGCCGATGCGGCGTTCGCCCGTGACACCCGCCGGCGGTTCGAGGGAATGTACCGGCGCATCGTCGGCGTAGGCGACCACGAAGCGGTGCCCGCCGACCCCTACGCGCAGCTGCGCACCGGGATCGAGGCGGTGTTCGCCTCGTGGAACTCGCCCCGGGCGGTCGCCTACCGCGCCCACTACGGCGTCGACGACCGGAGCGGCACCGCCGTCGTCATCCAGGCGATGGTGTTCGGCAACCACGGCCCCGATTCCGGTGCGGGCGTCCTCATTTCGCGCAACCCCATCACCGGCGACAACGCGCCGTTCGGCGAATGGCTGCCCGGCGGGCAGGGCGACGACGTGGTGTCCGGTTCGGTTGACGTGGAACCGATCGCCGCCCTGCGCGACGAACAGCCGGCCGTCTACGACGAGCTGATGGACGCCGCCCGCCGATTGGAGCGACTCGGGTCCGACGTCCAAGAGATCGAGTTCACCGTCGAAGGCGGCAAGCTGTGGCTGCTGCAGACGCGGGGCGCGGAGCGGTCGGCGCAAGCCGCGGTGCGGCTGGCGCTGCAGCTACGGCACGAGGGGCTCATCGACGATGCCGAGACGCTGCATCGGGTGACTCCGGCGCACGTGCAGACGCTATTGCGGCCCGCTTTACAACCCGAGATACGTTTGGCCGCAAAGCTCTTAGCCAAGGGGCTGCCGGCCTGCCCCGGCGTGGCGTCGGGCAAGGCATACACCGACGTTGATGAGGCGCTCGACGCCGCGGAGCGGGGTGAGTCGGTGATCCTGGTGCGCGACCACACCAGGCCCGAAGACGTCTCCGGCATGCTGGCCGCCCAGGGCATCGTCACCGAGGTGGGCGGCGCGGCCAGCCACGCGGCGGTGGTCAGCCGCGAACTCGGCCGGGTGGCCGTGGTGGGTTGTGGTCACGGGGTCGCCGCGTCGTTGGCCGGCAGGTTGATCACCGTCGACGGCGCCGAAGGCGAAGTGCGCGAGGGCAATCTGAACTTGTCCGCGTGGTCGGAAAGCGACACGCCCGAGCTGCGGGAGCTGGCCGGCATCGCGCGGCGGATCAGCCCGTTGCGTGCCCACAGCTCCGGCGACCACGCGCGGCTGGACGACACCACACCGGCCGCGGTCGCGGCGGCCATGCAGAGCGGGCGCACCGACGTCGTCTCGGCCACCCCGCTGATCGTCATGCTGACCGCGTTGCGCCTGGCGAGCGGGACCACCTCGTGACGGAACTGGCCGTGCTGCAGGCGGTTCGACTCAAAGGCCGGGTGCGTCCCACCGACCTGGCCGCGACATTGCACGAGGACCTTGCCGGCGTGACGGCAGCGATCGAGCAGCTCACCGCGTCAGGTCTGCTCGCCGATGGCGCGACGGTGCGGATCACCCCCGCCGGGCGCGCGAGGCTCGCGGCGCTGCTGGACGAGGAACGCCGCCACACCGACCATTCCGCGCTGGCCGCCGCCTACGCCGACTTTCGCCCCGTCAACGCCGATTTCAAATCGGTGGTCACGGATTGGCAGCTCAAGGGCGGGCCCGAGGGCATCCCCAACCCCCACGACGACGCGGAATACGACGCCGCGGTACTGGCCCGCCTCGGCGATGTGCAGGCGCGGGTGCTGCCGATCATCGAGGCCGCCGCGGCTCAGCTGCCGCGATTGTCGGTTTACTCGGCGAAATTGGTTGCGGCACTGGACAAAGTGCGGGACGGTGACAGCGCCTGGCTGACCAGGCCGCTCGTCGACTCCTACCACACCGTGTGGTTCGAGCTGCACGAGGAGCTGATTACGGCCGTCGGCCTGACGCGGGAGGAAGCGGCCAGGTCCGGCGACGCCCACTAGCTACAGCGCCGCGTCGAGCAACCCCAGGTAGACGTCGATGTCGGGGACGGCCGACTCCGCCGCGTGCACGCTGATCGCGACGGTGTCGCCGATGCCGTGCACGCCGTGCGTCAGGCCCATCACCGGTGACAGTGCCGGGTAGCCGGCCGTCAGGGCCACCCGGGCGCCCCCGAACGTCAGATCGGCCGGCCCCCGGTGAACGCTGGATACGACGGTGTTGCCGGACACCTGCACCGGGCGGACGTCGGCGTCGAATTGGGCCACGCCCCAACGTAATAGGGGCGCGGGCACCGCCGCGAAAGCGCGGTCGGCGTAGCGCGTCGCCGGATGCGCGAAGCGGCGCCGGCCGTCGGCCAGCTCGGCCGCGATCCGCTCGGCGCGCGCCTCCCACCCCAGGTTCGGATGCAGCCCCACCACGACGTTGCCGAAGTGGTTGTGCGCATGCGGCTCACCGGGCTTGGCCATCGGGACCTCGGCGCCCAGCGTACCGGCGGCGTCGCCCAGCAGGTTGGACAGCGCGGCGGACACCGCGCACAGCGCACCCACGGTCACCGTCGGGCCACGCACCTGACTTCGGCGTCGCAGCAGCGTCCGCACCGAGCGGGCCGGTCCGGGACGCGCGTTCGTCGGCAGCAGGGGGCGGGGACCGGCCCTGGGCGCCAGCAGCCCCGCGCCGATGTCGCGCTCCAGCCGGCGATGGGCGCGTGCCGCCTGGGCCGCCCGCCACGGCAGCAAGCCCGCCCGCGGCGGTCGCACCGCGGGCACGGGATGGGACCGGCCGAACAGCCAGGCGGCCATCGCGGCCGCCCGCGCCCCGTCGGCCAGCGCGTGCGCGACCTGCATGACCGCCACACTCCCCGGCCCGGTGACGCCCGGGATGTCCAGCACCGGCGCGAAGACGTGCAGTCGCCAGGGCATCCGGCGAACGTCCAGCTGGTCGGCGGCGAGGGCGACGACGGCCGCCAGGCAACCCGCCCACGTCTGTTCGTCGAGGTCGTGGCGGACCACCCGGTCCGGCGCGACGGTCGCCGACACCCACCGCGGGTAGGTCAGCGGGCTCCCGTCCCGCACCCGCGTCGTCAGCTCCGGGCAGGCGCGCGCCCGCCGGCAGACCTGGTCGGCGGCGGCGGGGTAATCCGACGGTTCGCCGTCGAAGGCGTACAGCAGGAACTCGTCGTTGGGGATCTTGGCCGACATCCAATAGAACTGCGCATCGACGGCGGCCATCCGCTGCGCGGCCATTCAGCCGGGTGAACCGATGAACCCGAGCACCAGGTCGGCGACCTTGTCGGGCTGTTCGAGCTGCAAGAAGTGTCCCGCGTGTTCGACGACGGCCACCTCGCTGCCCGGCGGCAACACCTTCTCGGCCCAACGGGCGAACGCCGCTGTCATGCAGCCGTCGTCGCGGCCGTGCAGGTAGAGGCACGGCCACACGGGTTCCTCGGTCCACAGCTCGTTGAGTTCGGCGTACTGCGCCGGCGACGGGGTGTTTCGGATGGTGGCGCGGTAGGGGCCCAGCGCCGCATGCCAGCTCTCGGGCGTCCCGATCGCCGCGTCGACATGGCGCAGGTCCTCGTCGGCGTGATAGCCCGGCGACCACCGCCGCCACAGCAGCGGCAGCACCCAGGAGGCGGAACGCTCAGGCAGCCACGGCAATTGGAAGTACATGATGTACCAGCTGCGCAGCAGCTGGCGCGCCAGGTGCGCGCCCAGCCGCGCGCGCTCGGCGGCGCCGGCCTTGCGACGGAAGGCCGCCGACGGGGGGACCGACATGATGACGGCCTTGGCGAAGGGGCTGTCGGGCATGGCGGCCAGACCGGTGGTGGCGATCGCACCCCAGTCGTGGCCGATCACCACGTCGTGGGGGGTTCCGCCCGCTGCCGCGCGCACCCGCAGGGCGTCGTCCATCATCGCACCGACGTGATAACTGCCGTCGGTGGGAATCGACGACGGCGCGTACCCGCGCATGAACGGCGCCACCACCCGCCAGCCCGCCTCGACGAGCCGGGGAGCGATCTTGCGAAATCCGTAGGGAGTGTCGGGAAACCCGTGCAGGCACAGCGCGACGGGGGCGTCGCGCGGCCCCCAAGTGAGTGCCTTGAGGTCCCCAGCGGGGCTGGGCACGTCGATCCAGCCTGGTTCACCCATGTTCACTCCCTGCTCGGCGCGTCCGCACGGACCAACCTAACGCGCGCGGCCAAAAGACGCACCGACCGCATACCGCTAGCGGTCAAATTGCAGCTGCGACAGGGAATTTCGCTATGCCTGCGCGGCGGCTCTGTCCAGCTCGGCGATGATGATCTTGCGCATGCCATACATCGCCCGGGTGGCCGCCGCGGCGCGCACCCGATCGGGGCCGCCGATGAGCTCGTAGAGCCGGTCCGGGATGATCTGCCAGCTCAGGCCGAAGCGGTCTTTGCACCAGCCGCATTGCGACTCCTCGCCGCCGTCGGTCAACCGCTCCCAGTAGTAGTCGACCTCGTCCTGGTCCGTGCAGTGGATCGTGAAGGAGACGGCTTCGTCGAACTGGAAGTGCGGGCCGCCGTTGATGCCGATGAACCGGGTGCCGTCCAGCACAAAGCTGCCGGACAGGACGGTGCCCGGCTCGCCGGGCCCGGCCTCCGTAGTTCGGTTGAAGCCCTCGATGTGCGAGTTCGGGAATACCGAGGTGTAAAACCTCGCGGCCTCCTCCAAATCGTGGTCGAACCACAACGACGGGGTGATCGATGGCATGGGTCGCGGCCTCCTCATTGGCTCGGTGGTGTCGTCCCCAGATAGACCGCCGCGGCGGCGGAAATTCATCGCGTCATCGACCCGCGCAACGGTGCTTAAGCCCCCTATGTAACGTCAGGTCGCATGAGCGCGGTCAGCAGCGTCCCCCAGACGGTCGAATTTTCCGGCGTCGGCGGGATCACCTTGGTCGCCGACGAATGGAATCACGGGACCGGCGGCGCGGGCCGGCCGAGTGTCCTGATGCTGCACGGTGGCGGCCAGAACCGGCATTCTTGGAAAAGCACCGGTCAAATCCTCGCCGACGAGGGCCTGCACGTCGTGGCGCTCGACAGCCGCGGGCACGGGGACAGCGATCGCGCACCCAACGCCGACTACGACGTCGAGACCCTGACGGCCGACGTCCTGCAGGTGATCGAGGCGATCGGCCGGCCGGTGATGATCATCGGGGCGAGCATGGGCGGACTCACCGGCATCCTCGCCGCGCACCGGGCGGGGCCGGCGAAGGTGACCCGATTGGTCCTCGTCGATGTGGTGCCCCGATTCGAGAAGGGCGGCAGCGCCCGCATCCGCGATTTCATGATCAGCGGCCTCGACGGCTTCGACTCGCTGGAGCAGGCCGCCGACGCCGTGGCGGCCTATCTCCCGTACCGGGACAAGCCGCGCAGCCCCGAGGGGCTCAAGAAGAACCTGCGCCTGCGGGACGGGCGCTGGTACTGGCACTGGGACCCGGCGTTCATGACCAAGCCCGGCGACGACCCGGAGTTGCGCACGGAGAACTTCGAGCAGGCCGCCAAACACCTGTCGATCCCCGTCCTGCTGATCCGTGGCAAGCTGTCGGACGTCGTCAGCCCGGAAGGTGTTCGGCACTTCCTGGCCACCGTGCCCCGCGCGGAGTTCGTCGAGCTCTCCAACGCCGGGCACACCGCGGCCGGCGACGATAACGACGCTTTCAGCGACGCCGTGGTGAAGTTCGTCAAGCGCCACTGAGCCCGTTGGTGGCGACCCGCATCGCCCGGCGACGCGGCGCTAGTTGGCCGGCTTCTCGGCGTGGCCGCCGAACTGCTTGCGCATCGCCGACAGCGCCTTATTGGCGAAGTCGTCAAGGGAACGCGAGGCGAAGCGGGACTGCAGCGCAGTCGTCAGCACCGGCGACGGGACACCCTCGTCGATCGCCGCAATGGCCGTCCAGCGGCCCTCCCCGGAGTCCGAGACTCGTCCGGAGAATTCCTTGAGGTCCGGCGAATCGTGCAGCGCGATCGCGGTCAGGTCCAGCAGCCACGAGCCGATGACGCTGCCGCGCCGCCACACCTCGGCGACCTCGGGGATGTCGAAGTCGTATTGGTAGAACTCCGGGTTCGACAGCGGCGCGGTTTCGGCGTCACCCTCCTGCACCTGCTTGCCGATGTCGGCATTACGCAGGATGTTGAGTCCCTCGGCGAGCGAGGCCATCATGCCGTACTCGATGCCGTTGTGCACCATCTTGACGAAGTGCCCGGCGCCGGACGGACCGCAGTGCAGATAGCCTTGCTCCGACCGGGCGACCTCGCCGTCACGGCCCGGCGTACGCGGCGCCGCTTCCACTCCGGGAGCGACAGAGGCGAAGATGGGTTCGGCGCGCAGAAACGCCTCGTCGTCGCCGCCGATCATCAGGCAGTAGCCGCGCTCCCGGCCCCACACACCCCCGCTGGTGCCGCAGTCGAGCAGGTGAATCCCCTTGTCGGACAAAGTCTTCGCATGCGTTATGTCGTCGCGGTAGTACGAGTTGCCGCCGTCGATGACGATGTCGCCGGGCTCCAGCGTCTGCGCCAGCTCCTCGATGACCCCCGTCGTGATGGTCCCGGCCGGCACCATCACCCAGACGACCCGCGGAGCGCTCAGGTTCTCGGCGAGCTCCTTCAGCGACGACACGCCGGTGGTCCTGTCCTCCCCCGCCATCGCCTTGACCGCGTCGGGGTTGTGGTCGTAGACCACGCATTCGTGTCCGTCCTTGACGACGCGGCGGACGATGTTCGCGCCCATCCGGCCGAGGCCGATCATGCCGAGCTGCATCTCTTCCCGTCTCCTTACTGTGACGTCGTGGGCTTGGGCAGCCACGGCTCTTGCCAGCTGCGATGACCATGCAGCAGCGACTGCGCGGCCTCGGGGCCCCACGAGCCCCGGTCGTAGTGATGGATCCGGCTCGGCTTGTCCAGCACGGGCTGCACGATCCGCCACGTCTCTTCGATCGCGTCTTCCCGGGCGAACAATTGGCGGTCCCCGGTCAGCGCGGCGTACAGGAGCCGTTCATAGGGCCGGACGGCTTCGCCGAGATCCTCGGCGAACGAGGAGTCCAGGTGGACGTCGTGCCATCCGTCGCCGACTTGGGCGGACAACTGCAGCCGCATTCCCGGGTCGGGATCGATGCGCAGCACGATCTGGTTGGGCTCCGGCGGCCGGCGGTTGGGCAGGAACGAGAATCCCGGAACGTGGTGGAGGAACATCCGCACCTCGGTGACCTTCTCCGGCAGCGCCTTTCCGGCGCGCAGGAAAATCGGCACCCCCGCCCAGCGCCAGTTGTCGATCTCGGTCCGCAGCGCGATGTAGGTCTCGGTTTGCGAATCCTTCGCCACCCCGTCGACGTCGGTGTAGCCGCGATACTGGCCGCGCACGCACCGCTCGGGATCCAGCGCCGGCATCGCCCGGAACACCTCGGCCTTCTTGTCATTCAGGTCGTCGGCGCTGGGACCGACCGGGGGCTCCATCGCGACCAGCGCGAGCACCTGCAGCAGATGGTTTTGTACGACGTCGCGCAGCGTGCCCACAGCGTCGTAGAACTTGCCGCGGTCCTCGATGCCGAAATCCTCGGCCATCGTGATGTGGATTTCGGAGATGCTGTCGCGATCCCACAACTTGGCCAGGGCGTTGTTCGCGAAGCGCAGGTACTGCAGTTCCTCGACGGGCTGCTTGCCCAGGAAGTGGTCCACGCGCAGGATCTGGTCCTCGTCGAGCACCGCGCGCAGCCGGGCGTTCAGGTCGCGCGCCGAGGCCAGGTCGTGGCCGAACGGCTTTTCCACCGCGACGCGGGCGCGCTCCAGCAGGTCGGCCTTCGCGAGGTTTTCGACGATCGGCGCGAACAGGGACGGCGGCATCTCCAGGTAGTACAGCGGCCGGCGGTTCCGGCCGATCTCCTTGGCGAGGCGGCCGTACAGCTCTTCGTCGGTGACGTCGCCGTGCAGATAGGAGAGCCGGCCCGCGAGCCGGTCGAACACCGCGTCGTCGAACTTCTCACCGGACGCCTTGATCGCCTCGCGAGCCCGGTCGACCAGCTTCTCGAGCGGCATGTCGTCACTGGCCACGCCGATGATCGGGATGTCGAGCAACTTGCGGTTCTCGAGACGGTACAGGGCGCGGTAGGTCATCTTTCGCGCCAGATCGCCGGTGATGCCGAAGATCACCAGCTTGTTCGAAGCGTTGTCGCCGCCGTCAGCCAAGCCCGCACCTCCGAAAGTCGTCGGCTCTTCCAGACTCACTACCCGCGGCGGTCCGACCTAACACTAGACACCGCACCCAGGCCCGACAACCGCAAGCCGTCGCGTCCTTGGCAGGATGCTTGCGTGGGTGATGCGCTGCATATCACGCTCTACGTCCTGGCCGGCGTTGCCGCGATCGAGGCCGTCGCGCTCGGCGTGCTCGCGTGGTTGCTGGTGCGCAGCCGCCGGGAGATCGAGGAGTTGCGGCACCGGGCCGACACCCGCAGCTGGCTGCTGTCGGGTGGGCGCGAGGCCCTCAAGACCGTGTGGAATACCGCCAACGTAGTCCGCAAAGAAGGTTTCGGCGCGGCCGTACGTGGTTCTATCGAGGATCTCGCCGACTGGGCGGAGGTGGAACGGCCCGACCTGGCCAGGGTCACCCCCGACGGCCGGGTGGTGATCCTGTTCTCCGACATCGAGGAATCCACCGCGCTGAACGAGCGGATCGGTGATCGCGCCTGGGTCAAGCTGATTGGCGCACACGACAAGCTGGTGTCCGACCTGGTACGGCGGCGGTCTGGTCACGTGGTGAAGAGCCAGGGCGACGGCTTCATGATCGCCTTCTCGCGCGCCGATCAGGCGGTGCGGTGCGGGATCGACCTGCAGCGCGCGTTGCGCAAGGACGCGAAACGCAAGCGCCACGAGGAGATTCGCGTTCGGATCGGCATCCACATGGGCCGATCGGTCCGACGTGGCGATGATCTGTTCGGCCGCAACGTCGCGATGGCGGCGCGGGTGGCCGCCCAGGCCGCCGGCGGCGAGATCTTGGTGAGTCAACCTGTGCGGGACGCCCTTTCCGACTGCGACGACATCCACTTCGACAAGGGCCGCCAGGTCGAGCTGAAAGGCTTCTCGGGAACCTATTCGTTGTTCGCCGTGGCGGCCCCCGCCGATCCCGACCTGGACTGAAAGCCCTCCCCGTCGTACTCGGCCAGCCGTTGATGCAGGCGCGACCGGACCTCGTCCGCCGTGTAGGCGCGTCGCTTGCGTTGATCGCGAGCCACCAGCGCGCCTCCGGCGACGACGCCGGCGACGCCGGCCAGCCCAACCCACTTCCACACTCTGCGCATGGACACAGGGTATTCGCGCTGTGATTAACTTGTGTGCTCTTGCAACAGGTGAAACTGGCTCACACAGGCGCGGACGCATGGAGACTCTTCGCGACAAGGTCGCCGTCATCACTGGGGCGGCCAGCGGCATCGGCCGCGCGATCGCGTGCACGCTCACCGACCGCGGCGCGCACGTCGTCGCCGTCGACGTCGACGACGATGGTGTCCGCGCCCTGACCGACGAGCTGAGCAGCCGAGGCGGCGCCGCGTTGCCGCAGCATGCCGACGTCTCGAAAACGGTTGCCTTCGAAGGCGTTCGCGACGCGGCCCTGCGTCGATTCGGCCGCATCGACATCGTCGTCAACAACGTCGGAGTCCTGACGAACGGCCTGCCCGAAGACATTCCGGTCAGCGAGTGGCAACGCATCCTCGACACCAACCTCATGTCGGTGGTGCGCAGCAACGCGGCCTTTTTACCGCTGCTGCTCGGCCAGGGCAGCGGGCACCTGGTCAACACCGCCTCCTTCGCCGGGCTATTCAGCTACTCCTACGACCGGCTGCCGTACGCGGCGACCAAGGCCGCCATCGTGCAGATCAGCGAGGGTCTCGCAATCTATCTGCGCCCCAAGAACATCGGTGTCACGCTGCTGTGCCCGGGACCGGTGTTGACCAACATCGCCGCCGCCGTGCCGAGAT
This sequence comes from Mycobacterium paraseoulense, assembly GCF_010731655.1. NCBI lineage: Bacteria > Bacillati > Actinomycetota > Actinomycetes > Mycobacteriales > Mycobacteriaceae > Mycobacterium > Mycobacterium paraseoulense. Next base: position 2,859,175 of record NZ_AP022619.1, read on the forward strand.
TCGGTGGCGGGACACGGCTGCGCATCCCCGGCGAGCAGTTCGAGTTGCTCGACCCCGCGGCGGTCGGCGAGTTGGTCGCCGACGCGATCCTGCGCAACCGGTTCTTCGTGCCCACCCATCCGCACGTCGTCGACGAGCTGCGCCGTCGCGTCCAAGACTGGGACGCCTACATCGACTACCAGATCTCCCGCGAACCCGAATGAAAGGCAACCCGAATGGCTGACCCTCGCACCGAAGGCCTGGACGTGCTCAAGGAGATGCTGCCCGGCCTGATCCCGGACGGCGCCACCACGATGCGTGACGGCGGCATCGCCGACGAACTCGGCGACTTGGGTCTCGAGCACGTGTTCGGCGCCCTGTGGAACCGGCCCGGGCTGGATCGGCGCTCGCGCAGCCTGGTGACGCTCGGCGCGCTCATCGCCCTGCGGGCCACCGGCGAGTTGAAGTCTCACTTCCCCATCGCGCTGCGCAACGGGCTGAGCATCGAGGAGATCGAAGAGGTGATCTACCACATGACGGGCTACGCCGGCTATCCCGCCGCCGTCAACGCGCGCAACGTCGCGCGAGAAGTGCTTGCCGGCTCATGATGCTGACCCTCGAGGACGCGCTGAACGAGACCCGCACCGGCGATCTCTGGCTGTTTCGCGGACGCTCGCGGCCCGATCGCGCGATTCAGGCGTTGACCAACGCGCCGGTGAATCACGTCGGCATGACGGTGGCCATCGACGACCTGCCGCCGCTGATCTGGCACGCCGAGTTGGGCGACAAGCTCGTCGACATGTGGACCGGCACCAACCACCGGGGCGTACAACTCAACGATCTGCACCAGGCCGTCCTGCAGTGGACGCAGCGGTATCAGCAGCGGTGCTGGCTGCGCCAGCTGACACCCAACCCCACCCGCGAACAGGAGAACAAACTGCTGCGGGTGATCGCGCGGATGGACGGCACCGCGTTTCCCACCACCGCACGGCTGACCGGTCGCTGGTTCCGCGGCCGGCTTCCGACCATCAACGACTGGGTACGGGGAATCCCGGTGGTGGACAGCAAGGTTCGCGAGCAAACCCGGCGCCGGCGCGAAGAACGCCGAATGAGCCTTTCCACGGCCTATTGCGCGGAGACGGTGGCGATCACCTATGAGGAAATGGGATTGCTCAACACCGACAAGGACGCGAACTGGTTCGACCCGGGCAAATTTTGGAGCGGTGACACGCTTCCCCTGGCGCCGGGCTACCAACTGGGCAGCGAAATCACCGTGACGGTAGGCGAAGTCGGCTAGCCGACCGACATCTCGCCCAGCTCCGACCACCCGGTCGCGTCGATCGTCTGGTTGATGATCTTCGGGGTGGACGTGAGGGCCTGCGGCAGCTCTTGCATCGCCCGCTTGAAGTGATCGCTGTTGACGTGGAGGGCGCCCGCCGCGTCGTCACGGAACGCCTCCACCAACACGTACTCCGCCGGGTTGTCCAGGCTGCGCGACCACTCGAACCACAGGTTGCCGTCCTCGGCACGGGTGGCGGCGGTGAACGAGGCGACGAGTTCTGGGAAGCGCTCGGTCCACTCGGGCTTGGTCTCGAACTTGACGACGATGAAGATCATGCCGGTGCCTGCCTAGGGTCGCTGACGACGTTGCGCCCGCTCGATCACGGCGAGCAACGCCAGCATATCGGCCAACGCGCGCCGCTAGCCGGCGCCGGCGCCAGCAAAGAACGCCCCGGGCGCCTTGACCGACACCCGGGGCGCTCTGACGCTCTGATTGCGCAGTAATCGCGACCCATCCGTCCGCGGCCGGGAAGTGGCCTGGCTCACAACACTTCCAAAGCCGGGTCTATTTCACTTTGCAGTGGGCCCGTTCTATTCGCGTGTCATATACACGCCTAATAGTTGGCCAATAGATTGACACCTTCGCGAATTCAGTTCGTTAGGGATTCGCAATTCCCGGATCGCCGGGCGGCGGCAATTCCGGTGCCGGCGGAGCCGGCGGCGCGGGCGGCGCCGGGGCCGTGGCGTCGACCAACACGGGCGGCGCTTCCGGCGGTGGCGGAGGCACGTCCGGCGGCGGGGGAGGCGCATCCGGCGGAGGCGGAAGTGCGCCCTCGCCGTCCGGCGGCATCGGCAGGAACATGTGATGGGTGAAGCCGGCCTGGTAGGCCCCCGCGCCGCCGATGTGCACGCCACCGCGCTCACCGCTGGCTACCGGGGTCCCGTCCGGCAGCGTGGCCGCCGTGTGGCCGCCGTTCCATCCGATCACGAGTGCGTTGGGGGCGGTTCCGTATTGAAAGCCGCGTGCCAACAGAGCTGCTTCTTCATTCCCGGTGTTGAACCGGTTTCCGAAGATCGGCCTGTCGGACGCCGCGTTGGCAACCCAGGAAACGAGTCCTGAGCAATCCGTCCCGGCCGGAGAATCTCCACCCGGAATATAAGGCGTTCCGGAGACCTGATTGATCAACGACATCAATGTTGCAAGTACTACCATGGCCGGCGACGCTAGCAATACGCGTTATTGTTCGCCAAAAATTGTGGCGCACGCCATTCATTACGCGGACAGTGGCCTTCACCGCACTTCCAGCAAAGCCGACAGCGGCGGGAGATCACGCCGTCAGCAAACTCCTCGGCCGCATCCCGCAAGTGGCCGCCTCACCACCCCACGCTCAGATTCCGAACTTGGCGCGGGCCTCCTCCGTGACCGGAGTGAACAGGTTGACGAGATTTCCGTCCGGATCCCGTAGCAGCAGTGCCCGGTTCCCCCATGGCATGGTGGTCGGCGCTGTCACCACCTGTCCGACGCTCTCGCGAAGTCGCTCGTATTGCGCGTCCACGTCGTCGACGATGAACTCCACGATCGCGCTGCGGTTGGCCGCCGGCTCGGCGGATCCGGCTGCGAATAACGGCACGGTCTTGTCGCTGCCGATGGCCAGCGTGCCAACCGGCGTCGGAATCTCGGCGAAAAGCTCGTTGCCCCATACCGCCCGAACCCCGGTGACCGCCTCGTAGAACTCGACAAGCCTGTTGACGTCGGCGGTGATGATGCGGGTGGAAACGAACTTCATGGGAGCCCCCTGACTACCGTGACGATGCGACTTCGTGCGACACGGGCATGCTACGGACCGCCTCCGACAAGGCAGCTTGGAACGGAACTAAGGCAGGTCGCGTTCGGCTGGGCCGGACGGCGTTGGTCCGCGCCATCAACAAGCGCTCGTACTGGGGCCGATCCCGCCGCCCCACCACGTACTGGTGGCCGGGTGGGGCGAACTATCGGGCCGGCAGAGTTCGCCTCGCCTGCCACACGACCCCGGGCACCGTGTTCGCCAAGTCCGGCCGACTCCGGGCGAATGCCCGGATCGCACGGTAGAACGACCAGAGTTGCCGGGGCGCAGGGACTTTGGGCAGCCAGGCCAGCTCCCAATGAATCCCGTTGATGGGGTCGTCAAAGAACACGGCGTAGTAGCCCGGCCAGTACTGCGGATATTCTTTCGGCTCGTCGGTGACCGGGATGTCCCGCAGCACCAGGAACTCGCGGTAGAAACGGTCGACCTCTCCCCTGCTGCGCGCCCACAATGCGACGTGGTTGATTCCGACCGCCTGATCGCCGTGCGTCAGTTTCCCCCCGGTACGTGCAGGCTGAATGCCGATGTAGCTGTGCGGATTGGCATTACGGGTCATGTAATAGGTCGACTCGTACTCCATGTTCAAAGTCGAGAAGCTGCTGTAGCCCAACCAGCCGAACAACGCGTCGTAGAACGCGATCGAGTCCTCATAGTCCAGCACCGCGAACTCGACGTGACAGACGCCCCGCCACCGCACCATGCCTCCTCCCCACGGCTGATCGACGCTTGGAGCCGGCGCTTCGTCAGGCCGGAGTCCATATCCCGTTGTTCCAGAACCCCCAGTTGCCTGCGCCGGTCGGGTTCCACATCAGCTGGGCCCCCGGTGCCCACGGTGGTGCAGGCGGCGGCGGCGGCGCCCAAACCGGCGGGGGACCCCACGGTCCCGCACCCGCCGGGAAACTCTGACCCGCCGGACCTTGCCAGTCGTGGCAGTGTTTCCAGTCCCAGTCGTAGACCCTGCCCCAGCTCGGGTCCCACGAACCGCCGGGGCACCAGTGGGAGGTCGGCGCGGGAGGCGGGGCCGCGTGCGCGAGGCCCCCGGCCGGCCCGAAGCCGGGCAACGCCAACCCGCAACCCATCAGAATGCCCGTAACCCGCCGGACCCACGGTCTGGCCTGCTCGACAGTCGCCATCCGTCAAGCATGGTCGAGCAGCGACTCGAACGCTAGGTGTTCGAATCCGAACTCGACCACCTCTGCGGCGCGTCTCCAGCCGCGATCACCCACCGTCGCGGCGTTCGGCGGCGGCCATCTCACGCCGGATCTCGGCCTGGTTGCGCGCTTCTTCGGCGGACGCCAAGCGGTCACGCGCCGCCAAACGCTCGTGGCGGTCCGCTTCGCGTCGCAGTCGCTCACGCTCGACTGCCGTGCCCTCGCGGTCGTCTGCGCGCCACTCGCGCGCCAAGGCCTCGGCCTCACGAAGCACGAGACGCTTCTTGCGCTCATCGAGTTCGGCTGCCCCCGAATCGGACTCACCAGGCGTGGTCGGCATGGCTCCTCTCCTGCCAATAAACCTGCTCTGGTCAACCGTCGCGCTCCGCCGGAGAGAAATTTCAAGGGCCAACGGGACACCGGGGCGTATGAGGCCGGGTATATCTAGACGTTGAACCGGAACTCGACCACGTCGCCGTCGGCTGCAGTGATTCCTCTCGCCAGTGGCTCAGTGTTCGACCCACTGTGCACGGGACGGGCCAGGTTCGAATGCTTCGCCAAAGTACTGCGCCTCGCGGGCGACTTTCCCATCCTCGAACTCCATGATGCTCACGACGTAAAACGGCTCCGCGTCGTAGGTGAGGACGAGTTCGCTGATCCAGAGGTCGCCGCCACCGAGCACGCGTCGCACAGTGAATCGCTTCATATTCGGCTGCGCTTCGCGCGACGCCTGAATGTTGTGCCGACCACGGATGCGCTCGCCCGATTGCGGATATTCGAGCACTGCGTCGTCTCGATAAATCCGATGCTCGGTCTCGAAGTCATTGGCGTCTGATGCGGCCCAGTGCTGCCGTAGCGCGTCCCGCATGTCGTCGTCATGCATGTTGCACTCGCTCTCTAGGGGGAATTCACCAACGACCGATCATCGCATCTTGTACTACTTCTTCTGCTGGCCAGACGTTGCTTGAAAGCGGAACTCGACCACGTCGCCGTCGGCCATCACGTAGTCCTTGCCCTCCATCCGGACCTTGCCGACCGCCTTGGCCGCCGCCATGGAGCCCGCGGCGATCAGGTCGTCATAGGACACGATCTCGGCCTTGATGAAGCCCTTTTCGAAGTCGGTGTGGATCACCCCGGCCGCCTTCGGCGCGGTGTCACCCTGGTGAATCACCCACGCGCGCGCCTCTTTTGGGCCTGCGGTGAGGAAGGTCTGCAGCTTGAGGGTGTGAAAGCCCGCGCGGGCCAGCGCGTCGAGACCCCGCTCGGCTTGCCCGATCGACGCCAGCAGTTCGGCGGCCGACTCGTCGTCGAGCTCGTTCAGCTCGGCTTCGATGGCCGCGTCCAGGAACACCGCGTCGGCCGGCGCCACCAGCTGACGCAGCTCGGCGATCCGCGCCTCATCGGTCAGCACCGCCTCGTCGGCGTTGAAGACATACAGAAACGGCTTGGTGGTCAACAAGTTCAGCTCCCGCAGCAGGGATGCATCCACACCGGCCCCGAACAGCGTCGTGCCGCCGTCCAACGTCTCCTGCGCGGCAACCGCCGCGTCGTACACCGGCCTTCGCTCCTTGTTGGTGCGGGCTTCCTTCTCCAGCCTCGGCAGCGCGCGCTCCAGGGTCTGCAGGTCGGCCAGGATCAGCTCGGTCTCGACGACCTCGATATCGGACCGGGGATCCACCTGCCCGGCCACGTGGGTCACGTCGTCGTCGGAGAACACCCGGACCACCTGGCAGATGGCGTCACATTCGCGGATGTGGGCCAGGAACTTGTTGCCCAGGCCCGCGCCCTCGGACGCGCCCTTGACCAAGCCGGCGATGTCGACGAACGTCACCGGCGCCGGCACGACGCGCTCGGACCCGAAAAGCTCGGCCAGCTTGTCGAGTCGCGGATCGGGCAGCGCAACGACACCCTCGTTCGGCTCGATCGTCGCGAACGGATAGTTGGCCGCCACCACGTCGTTGCGGGTCAGCGCGTTGAACAGAGTCGACTTGCCGACGTTGGGCAGACCCACGATTCCCAGGCTCAGGCTCACAGGGACCCAAGTCTAGGGGTCGGCCGGCCACACCGGCTGCCTGGACCTTTCGTGCGCCCTCTCCGGCGCGCGAGCGTGGCACGCCCGCGATCGCTACGAGGTATTTACGGGGCTTTGGGCCCATTGCCGGTACGGTCTACATGTGTCAGGACAGCGGGCAACGTCGACGGTGGAGGCCTCCCACCGCTCGATTCACCCAGGAATCCCAGGTGTGCCGTGGTACGCCGCGCTGCTTCTCGCCGTCACCGCCACCGCCATCGGGTACGGAATCGACGCCGGCCACAAGGAGCTGACCCATGTCTTCGCCGGCTTCTATATAGCCGGCTGTGTGGCGGCGGTCCTAGCGGTGCGCCAGGACGGGCTGTTCACCGCGATCATCCAGCCCCCGCTGATACTTTTCTGCGCGGTGCCCGGCGCGTACTGGTTGTTCCACGACGCCAAAGTCGGCCATCTCAAAGATCTGCTGATCAACTGCGGCTACCCGCTCATCGAGCGCTTCCCGCTGATGCTGGGAACCGCCGGCATCGTGCTGCTGATCGGGTTGGTCAGGTGGTATTACGGGATGTCGCACCGGGCGACCGCGGCGCCGACCACCTCCGACGACACCGAAGCCGCCGACGCCACGTCGATCGTCGGGGGCATCGTCGCCAAACTGCAGGCGATGCTGCGCCCGGAATCAGGCGAGCACGACGGCGACGAGGCGGCCCCCGCCCGGGCGCGGCGCGGGCGCGAGACCAGTTCCTCGCCGCGGGCCCGCCGGACGGCGCGCAGCGACCGGTCCGCCACCCGCTCCGCCCGAACCCACTCGCGGCGCACCCGGGAACCGCTGGACGACGCGGTCGAACCCGGCGAGCGGCGCGCGAACCGGAGAGGCTCGCCGCCCGTCCGGGACTACGACGCGGCGGAACCGCCCCGCCGGTCGCGGCGACGGCCCAGGCCGGACGCCGACCCGGAGCCGCGCGGCCAATCGCCCCGGGAAGGCCGTCGGGAGCCGCGCGCGCGGCGCAGCCCCTACGAGCGGCCCGCGCCGAGGAGCAGCCGTTTCGACGGGTATGACGCGTACGACCAGCCGGGGGCGTCGGAGCGCTTTGGCCGCTATGACAGCGACCGCTACGAGCCGACCTACGAGCCGAGGCGCCGCCGCCCCGCCACCAGCGGCAACAACGGGACGCATCACCCCATCTCGCAGGTGCGCTACCGGGGAGCCGGCACACCCGACGAGCCCACGGCAGAGCGCCACCCGGACCGCCGCAACCGCTCACGGACGTATGGCCGGCCTCAGCGGCCCCCGACGGAATCCTGGGAATACGACGCCTGAGCGCCCCATCCGGACGTGTCAGACGCGCCCGAGGGGTCTACAGCAGTGACCGGATCTCGCGCGGCAGCGCGAACACCAGGGTTTCCTGGGCCGTGGTGACCGGTTGCACCACGTCGAAGCCGTAATCGGCGAGCCGCTCCAGCACGCCCCGCACCAACACCTCGGGGACGGACGCGCCGGAGGTCACGCCCACGGTGGTCACCCCTTCCAACCAGGCGGGGTCGATGTCGTCGGCCCAGTCGACCAGGTGGGCAGCCGCGGCGCCGCCGCCCAGCGCCACCTCGACCAGCCGCACCGAGTTCGATGAGTTCCGGGAGCCGACGACGATCACCAGCTGGCATTCCGGTGCCATCGCCTTGACGGCGACCTGCCGGTTCTGGGTCGCGTAGCAGATGTCGTCGCTGGGCGGGTCCTGCAGCTTCGGGAACCGTTGCCGGAGCCGGCCGACGATCTCCATGGTCTCGTCGACCGACAGCGTGGTCTGCGACAGCCAGACCACCTTGTTCTCGTCCCGCACGGTCACGTTGTCCACCGCGGCGACCCCGTCCACCAGCTGCACGTGGTCGGGCGCTTCACCGGACGTCCCGATGACCTCCTCATGCCCCTCGTGCCCGATCAGCAGGATGTCGAAGTCATTGCGCGCGAATCGCCTGGCTTCGTTGTGCACCTTGGTGACCAGCGGGCACGTGGCGTCGATGGTCTGCAGGTTGCGTTCGGCGGCCGCGGCATAGACCGTCGGCGCCACCCCGTGCGCGGAGAACACCACGATCGACCCCTCGGGCACCTCGTCGGTCTCTTCGACGAACACGGCGCCGGCCTTTTCCAGCGTGTTCACCACGTGCCGGTTGTGCACGATCTCGTGGCGCACGTACACCGGCGGGCCGTGCTTTTCCAGCGCCCGTTCGACCGTTTCCACGGCCCTGTCCACGCCCGCGCAGTAACCACGCGGCTCGGCCAGAAGCACTCGCTTGCGGGCTGGATCGGTGGCTACCGAGCTGGACGCACCGGGAATTCCCATGTCGACAGTCGGCGGCATGACACCCAGGGTACGTTCTGCCGACGCGGGCTTGCCAGCTCGCGCCCGCGGGCTTGGAGTTAGCCGTCGCTTAAGGCAATCTTGGACCCATGGCTTCTGCACCGTATGGAGTTCGGCTGTTGGTCGGCGCGGCGACAGTCGCCGTCGAGGAGACCATGAAGCTGCCGAAAACCATCCTGATGTACCCCATGACGTTAGCCAGTCAGGCGGCGCACCTGGTGATGCGGTTTCAGCAGAACCTTGCCGAGTTGGCGATCAAGGGCGACAGCACGCTGGAGACCATCTTTCCGCCGAAGGACGAGCAGCCGGAATGGGCGACCTTCGACGAGGACCTGCCCGACGCGGTGGAAGCCCCCGGCACCGCCCCGAACGGCGGCGGTGATGCCGATCGCCGAACCGAGGGGCGATTCGCGTTGTACTCGCTCGCCGACGCCGCCTCCGATGCCGCCCCCCTGAAACAGGGCAGGAAATCAACGGATGCCCCGGCGGTTCCGCAACCGTCGGTGGTCGCCGAGCTGGACTACCCAACGCTGACGCTGGCGCAGCTGCGGGCCCGCCTGCAGTCGCTGAGCGTCGACGAACTGGAATCCCTGTTGGCCTACGAGCAGGCCACCAAGGCCCGCGCTCCGTTCCAGACGCTGCTGGCCAACAGGATCACCCGCGCGAACGCGAAGTGACCCCGGCCGCACATCCCGAACCCAACTCCGCCGAGAACCCGTTTCCGGTGCGCGCGGTGGCCATTCGGGTCGCGGGCTGGATCGACAGGCTCGGCACGGTGTGGGTCGAGGGGCAGCTGGCCCAGATCAGCGCGCGGCCCGACTCAAAGACGGTGTTCATGGTGCTGCGCGACCCGGCCGCCGACATGTCGCTGAGCGTCACCTGTTCGCGTGACCTGGTGACCAACGCCCCGGTGAAGCTGGCCGAGGGCACGCAGGTGGTGGTCTGCGGCAAGCCGTCATTCTACACGGGCCGGGGCACATTCTCGTTGCGGCTCAGCGAGATTCGGGCCGTCGGCGTTGGCGAGCTGCTGGCCCGCATCGATCGGCTGCGCCGGCTGTTGGACGCCGAAGGGCTTTTCGACCCGCGGCTCAAGCGACCAATTCCCTTTCTGCCCAACATGATCGGACTGATCACCGGCCGGGCCAGCGCCGCCGAACACGACGTGCGAACGGTGGCGGGCGCGCGCTGGCCGGCGGTGCGCTTCGCGGTGCGCAACACCGCGGTCCAGGGGCCCAACGCGGTGGCGCAGATCGTCGAAGCGCTCTACGAACTCGACCGCCACGCCGAGGTCGACGTCATCGTGGTGGCCCGCGGCGGCGGCAGCGTCGAGGACCTGCTGCCGTTCTCCGACGAGACGCTGTGCCGCGCGATCGCGGCGTGCCGCACCCCGGTCATCAGCGCGGTCGGTCACGAACCCGACAATCCGCTGTGCGATCTGGTCGCCGACCTGCGCGCCGCCACCCCGACCGACGCGGCGAAGAAGGTGGTGCCCGATACCGCCGCCGAGCAGCGCCTGATCCAGGACTTGCGCCGGCGAAGCGCGCAGGCGCTGCGCAATTGGGTTGCTCGCGAACAACGCGCGCTGGCCCAGGTCCGCAGCCGGCCGGTGCTCGCCGAGCCGCTGAGCGCGTTGACGGCGCGCGCCGACGAGGTGCACCGCGCCCGGTCGGCGATTCGCCGCGACATCTCCCGCCTGGCCGCCACCGAGACGGAGCGCGTCGGTCACCTGAGCGCGCGGCTGGCGACGCTGGGACCGGCGGCCACGCTGGCCCGCGGTTATGCCGTGGTGCAGGCGGTGCCGGACTCCGGGGCCCCGGTCGTGCTGCGGTCGGTGGCCGACGCTCCGGCGGGGAGCCGGCTGCGGGTGCGCGTGGCCGACGGCGCGGTCGCCGCGGTGAGCGAGGGTCCGACCGATGGCCGGTAAAGAGGAGCAGCCAATTACGCCCATTAGTAGTCTGGGATACGAAGCGTGCCGGGACGAACTGATCGAAGTGGTCCGCCTGCTCGAGCAGGGTGGTTTGGATCTTGATGCATCGCTGAAATTGTGGGAAAGAGGCGAAGAACTCGCTAAACGATGCGAGGAGCACTTAGCTGGAGCCCGTAAGCGGATTGCGGATGCGCTGGCGGCCGGACAGGCCGACGACGCCTGATTTGGCCATTCTACGAAAGCTGCGGTCGTGACTTTTTTTCAAATTGGAACACGTTTCAGTTATGCTGCGGCCCATGGCTGATGCATCACTGACCACCGGAATCGGTCGGGTCCTGGTCACCGGCGGCTCCGGGTTCGTCGGCGCCAACCTGGTCACCACGCTGCTGGACCGCGGGCATCGGGTGCGTTCGTTCGACCGAGCGCCGTCGCCGCTTGCGCAGCACGAGCACCTCGAGGTGCTCGAGGGTGACATCACCGACACGGAGGTGTGCGCCCGGGCGGTCGACGGCATCGACACCGTCTTCCACACCGCGGCGATCATCGACCTGATGGGCGGCGCGTCGGTGACCGACGCGTATCGGCAGCGCAGCTTCGCGGTCAACGTCGGCGGTACCGAGAACCTGGTGCACGCGGGGCAGGCCGCCGGGGTGAAGCGATTCGTCTACACGTCGTCCAACAGCGTCGTGATGGGCGGCCAGAACATTCCCGGCGGTGACGAGACCCTGCCCTACACCGACCGGTTCAACGACCTCTACACCGAGACCAAGGTGGTCGCCGAGCGGTTCGTCCTGGCGCAGAACGGTGTTGGCGGGTTGCTGACGTGCGCGATCCGGCCCAGCGGGATCTGGGGCCGCGGCGATCAGACGATGTTCCGCAAGCTGTTCGAAAGCGTGATCGCCGGCCACGTCAAGGTGCTGATCGGCCGCAAGTCGGCGCGGCTGGACAACTCCTACGTGCACAACCTGATTCACGGCTTCATCCTGGCCGCAGAGCACCTCGTCCCCGGTGGCACGGCGCCGGGGCAGGCGTATTTCATCAACGACGACGAACCGATCAACATGTTCGAGTTCGCCCGGCCGGTGGTCGAGGCCTGCGGCGTGAGCTGGCCCCGGGTGCGGATCAACGGCCCGATGGTCCGCGCGGCGATGACGGGCTGGCAGCGGCTCCACTTCCGCTTCGGCATACCCGCGCCGCTGCTCGAGCCGCTGGCCGTCGAGCGCCTTTACCTGGACAACTACTTCTCGATCGCAAAGGCGCGCCGCGACCTCGGCTATGAGCCGCTGTTCACCACCGAGCAGGCGATGTCGCAATGCCTGCCCTACTACGTCGACATGTTCCAGCGCATGAAGGCCGAAGCGCTGCAACCGTCCGTCAACGGTTAACCACCGCTAGCGGAAGCCCACCATCTCACTGCCCCACGCGGCGCGGATGCGCGCATCGACATCGCGCGCGACGGTGTCGCGCTTGTCGATGACCAGGCAGGCGCGATCGGCCGCGCGGTACGGCGTCCACTCCGGCTCGCCGGGGGGGCCAGCCGGGTCGGCGCGCGCCGCGAAGTTGATCCACCTCGTGCGCATCCTCCGAGAGACCGCCTTGGCGGTCTCGGCGCCGCCGAGCTTCAGTGTGGGATCCTTCGGACCGCCCAGATTGCCCCAGACGTAAGGCAATTCGGTCGCGTGAGCGGCGTTGACCAACAGCAGCTTCAGCAGCGGGGTCGCGTAGTCGAACCGGTACAGAAACACCGGAGCGATGCGGGAGTGCCCCTCGGCCAGCCACACCGACGGCATCCGGAACCCGACGTCGGTCGCGATGCTCAAACTCCTTGCCCTGCGCCGAAATCGCGAGTAGGCCGAACCGATCTGCTCCTCGGTGGGCAGTTGCAGGTCGGGTTGTTCGGCGGCGATCTGGTCGAACATCGAGGTGATCGCGCGAGGGGTGATCGGCATCAGCCTTGAGCGCATCAACCTGAAGAGCGCCGCCTCGTGCCTGTTGGTACCGATGATCAACGGGACCGCAAGCGATCGGCCCTCCTGCACCCGCTTGACCGGGTAGTCGTCCAGCAGCTCGCCGTCGATGATCGGGACGAACGCCAGAATCCCGGGGTTACGCACGGGCACTTCGTCGAAGACCTCTTGGGAGGCGGCCAGCAGCACCGCGGTGGGCACCTCCGGCAACCGGTCCGCATCGACGTCAAGCCGTTCGAGGACGGTCTCGGCCACGCGCTGCGCCCTGCGCCGGTCGTACACCGACGTGGCCGGTGAGCTCTGGGCGATCGCGCGGGCGAACAACCCCTCGGCCGCCGGGCAGGCCAGCAGGGTCGTCACGATCCCCGCCCCGGCGGATTCGCCGAACAGCGTGACGTTGCGGGGATCCCCACCGAATGCGGCGATGTTGTCGCGCACCCAGGCCAGTGCCGCCAGCACGTCGCGCAGTCCGACGTTGGAATCGAACCGCCGCCGCGAGGTGGTGAACGACGACAGGTCCATGAAACCGAGCGCTCCGACCCGGTAATTGACCGTGACCACGACGACGTCACCGCCGCTGACCAATCGGCGACCGTCGTACAACGCCTGGCTGCCCGAGCCCAGGACGTAGGCCCCGCCATGCAGCCACACCATCACGGGCTTTCGGTCACCCGGCTGGGTGCCGGACGACGCCCAGACGTTCAGCCGCAGGCAGTCCTCGCCCTGCGGCGCGCCCAGGTCGAGCGGCATGTTGGGAAAGACCGGCTGGGGGCAGGCCGGCCCATAGCGGGTGGCGTCGGCGACCTGGGTCCACCGCGCGGGCGCCTGCGGTGCCCGGAACCGCAGGGCGCGGACGGGCGGGGCGGCGTAGCGGACGCCTTTCCATGCTCGAACCTGGCCGAGGTCGGCGCCCCGGACCGGGCCGTAGACGGTGTCGACTACGAGACTGTCACCGGGCATGCGGTTGCCTAGGTGAGCCTCTGGGTGAGGAACTCGACCACCCGCTTGCGGGCCTCGTAAGCCGGCTGGCCGTCGACTTCGCGGACCTCGTCGGTGAGCACCGAATGCGCCATCCTGCCGAAACCGCCCGCATTCCCCGGGCTCGAATCGATCTCGATCACCTCGAAGGCGTCGCCGAGCCGCTCCGTGAGCGCCGCGAACCGTTCGCGGGGCACGGCGCTGTCCTCGCTGAACCGCAGACCCATCGCGCACAGGCCGTCGTTGGCGCAGCGATCGGCCACGGTGGCCAGTTCGGCTTCGCTGAGCCCTGGATCCCGGCGCCGCGCACGGCCCAGCGGCAGCGGTACCGACGGCTGCGAGAGCACCGGGGCCAGAACGGCGTCGTCGACCGCGGCGGCCAGCGCGAAGCCGCCGGTGAAGCACTGACCGATCACGCCGACGCCCTTGCCCGGCGTCGACGCGTTGAGGTCCCGCGCCAGCGCCCGCAGGAACAACGACACCGGTCGCTGCTTGTTCGTCGCGAAGGCCGCGAATTCCCGTGCCACACAGGCCCGGCTGATGCTCGCGGCGATGTAGCCGACCGTCTTCGCCTTGCCCGGCTCACCGAACAGCGACGGCGTGGCGACGGTGAAGCCGTTGTCCACCAGGTGATCGCCCAGGGCCAGCACACCAGGATGGATTCCGGGGATCTCGGGAATCAGGACCACTCCGGGGCCGCTGCCCTTGCGGTAGACGTCGTGTGTGTAGCCGCCGCCGGTGAACGGCGCGACCGACCAACCGGACAGATCGGCTTGGGGTGCAGTCACGCTCGGCCTTCCTTCAGTGCGCGGGTAACGGCGGCTGCGATTGCGCCGCCGAGGCCAGCGTACGGAACTGATCGGTGCTTCCGGCACCGGTTATCGCGATTTGGGTGGCCCCGGACGGGGCGGCGAGCCGGGTGGTCCACACCGGCTCGGCGTCCGCCCCGCTTTGGCCGGCGCCGTTGTAGACGACCCAGTTGGTCCCGGCGACGTCGACCGTTCCGGCCGGATACGCCGAGGCGTGGATCGAGCCCACCAGCTTGTCCTCGTCGGCGTTGCTCTGGGTCAGGCTCAGATACATCCCTGTCGGGCTGATGTAGCCGACGACCGAGGTGGCCGCGTTCAGGCGTTGACCGGTCGAGGGGTCGGTGCGCCCGCCCTGGATACCGCCGCGGCCGCCGGAGTTGGCCTGCCAGCCGGCGGGCAGCTTGGGCAACCGAATGGGGAACCCCAGTGTCGCGGCATCGGCCCGCAGGGCCGTCGCCGCGTCGTAGGACGGGACCGCGCCCTGGTGGCTGCCGGGCTGGAACGAGCACATGCCCACCAGGCCCGCCAGCAGGATGCATCCGAGGACCAACGGCATCAGCGACCAGAACATGTCGCGGCCGTCCTGCAGCAACCGCGGTTTGGCGGGCTTGGGAACGGGCCCGGCCGCCGGGGCCGGCTCGCCCGTGACATGGGCGTCCGAGCTGGCATTGAGCGGCGGCTCTTCGGTCATCCCCCGAGTATCCCAGTTCCAGCAGACCGATCCGCTTCTGGGACAATCACGAACCATGACAGTTGAGGGCGACCGCCCATCCGGACGGCCACGTGGTGAAGCCCCGGACCGCAACCTGGCCCTGGAGCTCGTCCGGGTGACCGAGGCCGGCGCCATGGCCGCCGGCCGGTGGGTGGGCCGCGGCGACAAGGAGGGCGGCGACGGCGCGGCCGTCGACGCGATGCGCGAGCTGGTCAACACGGTGTCGATGCGCGGTGTGGTGGTCATCGGCGAGGGCGAGAAGGACAACGCGCCGATGCTCTACAACGGCGAGGAGGTCGGCAACGGCGACGGCCCGGAGTGCGACTTCGCCGTCGACCCGATCGACGGCACCACGCTGATGAGCAAGGGCATGCCGAACGCGATCTCGGTGCTCGCGGTGGCCGAGCGCGGGGCGATGTTCGACCCGTCGGCCGTGTTCTACATGAACAAGATCGCCGTCGGGCCCGAGGCCGCCCACGTGCTGGACATCACCCAGCCGATCGCCGAGAACGTGCGAGCGGTCGCCAAGGCGAAGAACCTGTCGGTGCGGGACATGACGGTCTGCATCCTGGACCGGCCCCGGCACGCGCAGCTGATCGAGGACGTCCGGGCGACCGGGGCCCGCATCCGGTTGATCACCGACGGCGACGTCGCCGGGGCGATCTCGGCCTGCCGGTACCTGTCCGGCACCGACATGCTGGCCGGCATCGGTGGCACGCCCGAGGGCATCATCGCCGCCGCCGCCATCCGCTGCATGGGCGGCGCGATCCAGGCGCAGCTGTCCCCAAAGGACGACGAAGAGCGGCAGAAGGCCATCGACGCCGGCCACGACGTCGACCGGGTGCTGACCACCGAGGACCTGGTGTCCGGCGAGAACGTCTTCTTCTGCGCCACCGGGGTCACCAACGGCGACCTCCTGAAAGGCGTGCAGTACTACCCCGGCGGCTGCACCACGCAGTCCATCGTGATGCGATCGAAGTCGGGCACCGTGCGCATGATCGAGGCCTACCACCGACTCTCGAAGCTCAACGAGTACTCCGCCATCGACTTCACCGGCGACAGCACCGCCGCCTATCCCCTGCCCTGACCGACACCAGCGAGGACTGCTACCTATGGCCGATAGCGCCGCCGATTCCGAGTACCGCATCGAACACGACACCATGGGCGAGGTCCGGGTGCCCGCAAAGGCGTTGTGGCGGGCGCAAACCCAGCGCGCGGTGGAGAACTTCCCCATCTCGGGCCGCGGCCTGGAGCGCACCCAGATCCGCGCGCTGGGCCTGCTGAAGGGCGCCTGCGCGCAGGTCAACAAGGACCTGGGGCTGCTGGCGCCGGAGAAGGCCGACGCGATCATCGCCGCGGCCGCCGAGATCGCCGACGGCCTGCACGACGACCAGTTCCCCATCGACGTCTTCCAGACCGGGTCGGGCACCAGCTCCAACATGAACACCAACGAGGTGATCGCGAGCATCGCGGCCAAGGACGGGGTCACGGTCCACCCCAACGACGACGTCAACATGTCCCAGTCGTCCAACGACACCTTCCCGACCGCCACCCACATCGCGGCGACCGAAGCCGCGGTGCGCCATCTGATCCCGGCGCTCGAGGTGCTGCACGAAGCGCTGGCCAGCAAGGCCCGCGAATGGCACACGGTGGTCAAGTCGGGCCGCACCCATCTGATGGACGCCGTTCCGGTCACCCTCGGCCAGGAATTCAGCGGCTACGCCCGCCAGATCGAGGCGGGGATCGAGCGGGTGCGCGCCACGCTGCCGCGGCTGGGTGAGCTGGCGATCGGCGGCACCGCGGTCGGCACCGGGCTCAACGCCCCCGACGGCTTCGGCGCCAGGGTGGTCGAGACGTTGATCGCCTCCACCGGTCTGGTCGAATTGCGCACAGCCGCAAACTCTTTCGAGGCGCAGGCGGCGCGCGACGGCCTGGTCGAAGCGTCCGGCGCGCTGCGCACCATTGCGGTGTCGTTGACCAAGATCGCCAACGACATCCGCTGGATGGGCTCCGGCCCGCTGACCGGGCTGGCCGAGATCCAGCTGCCGGATCTGCAGCCGGGCAGCTCGATCATGCCGGGCAAGGTGAATCCCGTTCTTCCGGAAGCGGTCACGCAGGTCGCCGCGCAGGTGATCGGCAACGACGCCGCCGTCGCCGTCGGCGGTCTGAGTGGCGCGTTCGAGCTGAACGTCTACATCCCGATGATGGCCCGCAACGTCCTCGAGTCGTTCAAGCTGCTGACCAACGTGTCGCGGTTGTTCGCGGAGCGCTGCATCATCGGGCTGAAGGCCAACGTCGAGCACCTGCGGGAGCTGGCCGAATCGTCGCCGTCGATCGTGACGCCGCTGAACTCGGCGATCGGCTACGAGGAGGCCGCCGCGGTGGCCAAGCAGGCACTCAAGGAGCGCAAGACGATTCGCCAGACAGTGATCGACCGTGGCCTGATCGGGGACAAGCTGTCGGAAGAAGAACTGGACCGCCGCTTGGACGTCTTGGCGATGGCCAAGGTCAAGCCGGAAGCGTAGACGGGGTGATTTCGCGATGACGGCTCCTCCGGGCGGCCCGTACGACCAAGGCCCGTACGGCCAGGGGCCATACGGTAATCCCTATGGGCAGCAACCCTATTGGGGCGGCCCGCCGCAGGGCGGCCCGCAACCGTACCCGCCGACCGGCCCGCAACAGTACCCGCCGACCGGCCCCTACCCCTACCAACCCCCGGGGTATCCGCAAGCGGGACAGCAGTTCCCGCCCGGACCTTATCCGCCGGGGCCGCCTCCGGGAGGGCCCGGTTCGAAGTTGCCGTGGTTGATCATCGCGGGTCTGGTCGTCCTGGCCGTCATCGCGCTGGTGGCGACCCTGATGGTGATGCGCGGCGGCAGCCACGGCAAGTCCCCGACCGCCGCACCCTCATCGACCAGCAGCACGACCAGTCAGCCGAAGGGCCAGCAGACGGCCACCGATTGCACCCCGAACGTGTCCGGCGGTGAGATGCCCCGGTCCGCGTCTATCGCGGCCGGCAAGTTGTCGTTCCCGGCCAGCGCGGTGCCGCCCAACTGGACGGTGTACTCCGATGACCAAAGCCCGAACCTGATCGGCGCGGTGGGTGTCGCCCAGGAAGTGCCCGGGGCCAGCCAGTGGATGATGACGGCAGAGGTCGGCGTCACCAACTTCGTCGCCAGCATGGACGTCACCGCGCAGGCGTCGAAGTTGATGCAGTGCGTCGCCAACGGGCCCGGCTATGCGAACGCCTCGCCCACGCTGGGCCCGACGAAGACATCCTCGATCACCGTCGACGGCACCAAGGCGGCCCGCGCCGACGCCGACGTCACGATCGCCGACGCCACCCGCAACGTCAAGGGCGACTCCGTCACCGTCATCGCCGTCGACACCAAGCCGGTCACCGTCTTCATCGGCAGCACGCCCATCGGTGACGCCGCGTCGGCGGGCATCATCGGCCAGATCATCGCCGCGCTGAAGGTCAACAAATCCTGACGCGGTCCTCGCCGCGCTAGCCGGCCGGGGACGCCGGCGCCGACACGTGGGTGGCTTCGGACCGTCCCCGCAGGACGGTCGAATAGCATTCGGCCCAGTGCCTTCCCTCGGATTCGCCGGCCCGCTCGATGGCCGCCGCCGCGCACAGGATCCGCCGGTCGGCGGTCTTGGCGAGATCGGCCAGCCGCGCGGCCTCGTTGACGGGGTCGCCGATCACGGTGTACTCATAACGGTTTTCGGCGCCGATGTTGCCGGCGAAGACCCGGCCCGCCGATACGCCGATGCCGAAATCGACCGGCAGTCGGCGCAATTGGGTGCCCAGGGCGCGGGCGGTCGCCAGCGCCGCCGACGCCGGCTCGCTGGTCGGCAGCGGCGCCCCGAAGACGGCCAGCGCGGCGTCGCCGGCGAATTTGTTGATCAGCCCGTGGTGCTCGTCGACCGCGTTGACGACGATGCGAAAGAAATCGTTGAGAACTTCGGCCACCTCTTGCGGGGGACGGCTTTCCGCCAGTTGCGTCGAGCCCACCAGGTCGATGTAGAGGACCGCCGCCTCGACCACGTCGCCCGACAGCGATGCGCCCTCTTTGATGGCGCGCTGGGCGACGTCGGTTCCGACGTGGCGCCCGAACAGGTCGCGCAACCGGTCCCGCTCGGCCAGCCCGGCCACCATGCGGTTGAAACCCGTTTGCAGACGCCCGATTTGGGAACGCTCGTACGCCCCGACGTAGGTCCCCATGTGGCCCTGCTCGACTTCCGCCATGGCGTCGACGACCTCGCCCAGCGGATCGGAGATGGACCGCGACGTCAAGATCATGGTCGGGAACCCGAGGACCACGGCCGCCAGCGCCACCACCAGGATCGGCACGTCCAGTGCGGCGGACTTCTGAATCAGCCACCCGTACGAGCGAAGCACGACAAGCGTCGCGATCACCCCGATGGGGAAGGCGCTGCACAGGAACCACAGCAGGACCAGGCGGGCGTACACGCCGGGCACGGCCATGTGCGGCTCGCGGCCCAGCGTCGCGGCGCGCATGATGGGCCGCAGGACCCGCTGGGCCAGCAGCATCGCGGTGCCCGCGGCGGCGGGCCCGCCCAGCAGCGCACCGAGGCCGATGGGCAGCAGCAACTGCGCCCCGCCGCCGAGATTCAGCACCATGAAGATGCCGCCGGTGACGGCCCAGGCCCCGAACAGGATGGCCGACTGGCGCCCGGGCAGCTTCAGTGCGACTTCCCGCTGATTCTGGTCGGGTTCGGCTCCGGACGAGTACCAACGCAGCGTCGGGGCGATGCTCACGATGCCCGCGGCCGCGACGCCGACGATGCCCAACGACACGAGCGCCAGTACCGCTGCGGTGTTGGCCTTCGCGAAGTCGGCGTTGGCCCCGACCGCCGTGTGGCCGCGCAGTGGGATCAAGATGGCGGCCGCCTCGATGACGGCCAGAAAGTAGGACAGGGCGAGGTCGGCCCCATATGCAATAGCCAACCGGCGGGCGGACTTTCGTTGCCCCTCCGGCGCCCGCGGGCGCCACTTCCCAAGCCGGGTAGCCGCGCGCGCCCGCCAGCTCGTGCTAGGCACCGTTGTTCGGCCCGCCGGAGTTCTGACCCGGGATGTCGGTGATGGGGAAGTTGGGCATCGGCTTGGGCGAAGGCGTGTCGGGCAGCGTCGGGATGTCGCCGGGCGGGATGTCGTGGAGCGCGTTGGCGGGTGGCCCGTTCTCGCGGCTGCCATAGCTGCTGCCGGGCGCGCGGGGGCCCAGGAGTTCGCTGACCGTCACCATCCGATAGCCGTTGGCCTTGAGCACCGGCATGAACTGGTAGATCAGGTCGACGGTGCTCGAGTAGGTGTCATGGAAAAGCACCACCGAACCCGGCTTGACATGGGTCATCAGCATGTACCGCGTCGCGGCCGTGTTCGAGTCGTTCGCCCAATCGAAAGGTATGACGTCCCAGAGGATTTCGGCGAGCCCGAACTTTGCCGCGGTCTGCCGCACCGCGTCGGTGGACAGGCCGCCCGCGGGGCGATACAACGTCGGCGTCCGCCCGGTGGCGGCGGCGATCGCGTCGTTGGCCTTGGCGAACTGGGGGGCGATGTCTTCGGGCGGGATCGTCGCCATGTTGGGGTGCTCCCAAGTGTGGCTGCCGATCTCCATCCCGGCGTCGGCCACCTGCCTGGCCCCCGCGGGGTTGGCCGCCACCTTGTTGCCGATTTCGAAGAACGTCGCCTTGGCGTCGTTGTCCTTGAGGATCTGCAGCAACCGGGCGTCGAAGGGGCTGGGCCCGTCGTCGAACGTCAGCGCCACGCACTTGACCACCGAGCAGCTGAGGTTGTCGGCCCGGGTCACGTGACCGGTCAGCCCGCCGATCACCAGGACGGCCGCGGCCGCGACCACACCGACGACCATGCGCCAGTAGCGCCAGGACTGGTTGTCGGGTTTTGTGGGCACGCTGGCAGTTTATCGAACGCCTGGCCTGCCGAAATGCGCCGTCACTGCGGCCCGGCGATCTCCTCGAGCATTTCGGTGACCAGCGCGGCGATCGGCGACCGCTCGCTGCGCAACAGGGTGATGTGGGCGAACAGCGGGTGGCCCTTGAGCTTCTCGATGACCGCGGCGACCCCATCGTGCCGGCCGACGCGCAGGTTGTCGCGCTGGGCGATGTCGTGGGTCAGCACCACCCGCGACCCGGCGCCCAGCCTGGAGAGCACCGTCAGCAACACGTTGCGCTCCAGGGACTGGGCCTCGTCGACGATGACGAAGGAGTCATGCAGCGACCGGCCCCGGATGTGGGTCAGCGGAAGTACCTCGAGCATGCCCCGGGAGAGCACCTCTTCCAGCACGGCCGGGCTGGCCAGGCCCTCGAGCGTGTCGAAGACCGCCTGCGCCCAGGGCCCCATCTTTTCGCTCTCGCTGCCGGGCAGGTAGCCGAGCTCCTGGCCGCCGACGGCGTACAGCGGGCGGAAGACCACCACCTTGCGCTGGGTCCGCCGTTCCAGGACGGCCTCCAGGCCCGCGCACAACGCCAGCGCCGACTTGCCGGTGCCGGCTTTGCCGCCCAGCGAGACGATGCCCACCGACTCGTCGAGCAGCAGGTCGAGCGCCACCCGCTGCTCGGCGGAACGGCCCCGCAGGCCGAATGCCTCGCGGTCGCCGCGAACCAGCTGTACGCGCTTGTCCGCGTTGACTCTGCCCAGCGCATGCGAGCTGCCGCCGAGCAGCCGGATACCGGTGTGGCAGGGCAGGTCTCGGGCTTCGGCCAGATCGATCTCGCCCTCGGCGAACAGCGCGTCGATGTCCTCGGTGGCCGTCTCGATCTCGCGCATCCCCGACCACCCCGAGGCCACCACATCCTGCGCGTGATACTCGTCGGCGGCCAGCCCGACCGCGGCGGCCTTCACGCGAAGCGGAATGTCCTTGCTGACCAACGTGACTCGCTTGCCTTCGGCGGCGAGGTTGGCGGCACAGCTCAGGATCCGGCAGTCGTTGTTGTCGCTGCGGAAGCCGGCGGGCAGCACCGCGGGATCGGTGTGGTTGAGCTCGACGTGAAGCGTACCGCCTTGTGCGCCAACGGGAATGGGCTGATCGAGGCGTCCGTGTACCAGCCGGAGATCGTCGAACAGACGCAACGCCTGACGGGCGAACCACCCCAGCTCGTGGTGATGCCGTTTGGCCTCCAGTTCGCTGATCACCACCAGCGGGACCACCACCTCGTGCTCGGCGAACCGGCTGCACGCCCAGGGGTCGGACAGCAGCACGGAGGTGTCGATCACGTAGGTCCGGATTTCGGTCACGTAGCGCTCCTCGAGCGGGATGAGCCCGCGCGGACCCGCACAGGCATGTCGGCGGGAACTGCGACACCAGGACCGGGGCCGGTCCTTCCGTTGTGGTGACGGGAGGTGCCGCCCTGGCAGCAGAGCATGACGCTGACCATCGAGATCGACGCTACTCTCGTCGCCGCTTCGCAGCAGCGCAGGCGCGCCGACGACCGAGCGCCGGGCGCGAAGATCGGCCTAGCCGATGACGAATTGCTTGAGGGTGGGCTCGTCGGCGACGCCCCATGCGGTGATGCGATCCGAGATCGCCTGCCGCAGCTGCCGTTGGTCGAAGATGCCGGCCTCGGCGACGTTGCGCAGCTTGTCCCGATAGGAGTCGATGTCGGCGCCGGGCACCTGCAGGTCGGCCGCGCGCGCCGCGATCGCCGCGATCGTCTCGTCGCGGGTGTATTCGAGGCAGTGCTCGACCAGGTTGGAGAAGAACAGTTCGTGGCGGCGCTCGTCGCGCGCGATCCGGTCGATGAGGCCGGCCAAGATGGGCTCTTCGAGCTTGGCCGCCAGGTTCTCGCAGAAGACGGCGTGCGTGCGCTCGGTGAGCGCCATGTACACCAGGGTCTCCACCTGGGTGTAGGTGTCGGCGCGGTAGCCCTTCATGACGTACTGGACCCGGGCCTCCTCGTTGGCGGTCGGGTCGACCTCGCGGGTCACCACCAGGTACTCACGCAGCGCGATGGCGTGCAGGTGCTCCTCCGCGGTCCAGCGGCCCAGCCAGCGGCCCCACCAGTCTTCGAGGATGAAGTGCTCGACGAGCTCGCGGTGATGCCCGGCGAGGTTGTCCTTGAGCAGCAGCAGGATCTCGCAGGCGTCCATGTACTCCCGGGGCAGCGTCGCGTCGGACGGCTCCCAGTCGCGTCCGCCGAGGAACGCGAAGTTCTCGCCCCGGTCGAACGGCACGTAGTCGTGAGCGAACCAGAGTTCCTCGGTGTTCAGGTGCCGGTCCATGTTGGCTTCGCACACCGGCTCGAGTTCCAGGGTCAGCGCGTTAGCGACAGGTTTCTGTGCCATGCGGTTACTGTAACTCGCGTACACAGGTTCGTGAAATCGCTCCGCCCGTGTCGCGACAACTGGTGACTTTGGTCCCTAAGCCGGCCCCCGCCGCCGCTAGCGATCGACCAGCGTCCACTCCTCGAGGCCGTCGTACAGCGGAAAATCGCGGGCCAGCCGCGTCACCCGCTGCCGCAGGGCGGACAGGTCAGCCGCGGCCCCCGCCGCCAATGCGGTGGCGATGACGTCGGCGACCTCGGTGAACTCCGCATCCCCGAAACCGCGGGTCGCCAGCGCCGGCGTCCCCACCCGCAGGCCGGACGTCACCATCGGCGGGCGCGGGTCGTTGGGGACCGCGTTGCGGTTGACCGTGATGCCGATCTCGTGCAGCAGGTCCTCGGCGGCCTTTCCGTCCAGCGGGGAGTCGCGCAGGTCCACCAGCACCAGGTGCACGTCGGTGCCGCCGCTGACCACCGACACACCGGCCTTGGCCACGTCGGGGGCGGTCAGCCGGTCGGCGATGATCCGGGCGCCGGACAGCGTGCGCTGCTGCCGGTCGGCGAACTCGGGGGTGCCGGCGATCTTGAGCGCGACGGCCTTGCCCGCGACGACATGCATCAGCGGCCCACCCTGCTGGCCGGGGAACACCGCGGAGTTGATGGACTTGGCGTACTCCTGCTTGCCCAGGATCAGGCCGGAACGCGGCCCGCCGAGCGTCTTGTGCACGGTCGTGGACACCACGTCCGCGTGCGGCACCGGCGAGGGGTGCAGCCCGGCGGCGACCAGGCCCGCGAAGTGCGCCATGTCCACCCACAGCTTGGCGTCGACCTCATCGGCGATCGAGGCGAACGCCGCGAAGTCCAGAATCCGCGGGTAGGCCGACCAGCCGGCGATGATGACCTTGGGGCGGAACTCGCGAGCCTTGGCCCGCACCGCGTCCATGTCCACCAGGTGCGTCGTGGGATCCACACCGTAGAAGCCGGTCTCGTAGAGCTTGCCGGAGAAATTCAGCTTCATCCCGTGGGTCAGGTGGCCGCCGTTGGCGAGGTCGAGGCCCAGCAGCCGCTCCCCCGGCGTCATCAGCGCGTGCAGCACGGCGGCGTTGGCCTGCGCGCCCGAATGTGGCTGCACGTTGGCGAAGTCGGCGCCGAATAGCGCCTTCGCCCGGTCACGGGCGATGTTCTCCACGACGTCGACGTACTCGCAGCCGCCGTAGTAGCGCCGGCCGGGGAGGCCCTCGGCGTACTTGTTCGTTAGCACGCTGCCCTGCGCCTGCAGCACCGAGCGCGGCACGAAGTTCTCCGAGGCGATCATCTCCAGGGTGTCGCGCTGACGACCCAGCTCCTTGCCGAGCAACTCGGCGATGTCGGGATCGACGTCCGCGAGCGGGGCGGACATCACGGACGTGGAGGGGCGGGCGTCGGGTGCAGCAGTCACGGCGCCAGTCTATCCAGCGAGGGTTTAGCCAGCCCAGCCGTCGGGCGCGCGTCCGCCCCTGCGACACTTGCACCATGCCGCGGCTTAGCGAGCCGAGCCCCTATGTGGAGTTCGACCGAAAGCAATGGCGCGCGCTTCGCATGTCGACGCCGCTGGCGCTGACCGAAGAGGAACTGGTTGGCCTGCGCGGTCTCGGCGAGCAGATCGACCTGCTCGAAGTGGAAGAGGTCTACCTGCCGCTGGCCCGGCTGATCCACCTGCAGGTCGCCGCCCGCCAGCGGCTGTTCGCCGCCACCGCGGAGTTCCTCGGCGAGCCGCAGCAGAATCCGGACCGGCCGGTTCCGTTCGTGATCGGCGTCGCCGGCAGTGTCGCGGTCGGCAAGTCGACCACCGCCCGCGTGCTGCAGGCGCTGCTGGCCCGGTGGGACCATCACCCGCGGGTGGACCTGGTGACCACCGACGGCTTCCTGTACCCGAACGCCGAACTCGATCGGCGAAACCTCATGCACCGCAAGGGTTTTCCGGAGAGCTATAACCGCCGGGCGCTGATGCGGTTTGTGACGTCGGTCAAGTCCGGATCCGACTACGCGTGCGCGCCGGTCTACTCGCACCTGAAATACGACATCATCCCCGGGGCCAAACACGTGGTCCGTCATCCCGACATCTTGATCCTGGAGGGCCTCAACGTACTACAGACCGGTCCGACCCTGATGGTGTCGGACCTGTTCGACTTCTCGCTGTACGTGGACGCCCGGATCGAAGACATCGAGCAGTGGTACGTGTCCCGGTTCCTGTCGCTGCGCGGCACGGCCTTCGCCGACCCGGAATCACACTTCCACCACTACTCGGCGCTGGGCGACGCCAAGGCCGTCGCCGCCGCGAAGGAGATCTGGCGGTCCATCAACCGGCCCAATCTGGTCGAGAACATCCTGCCGACCCGCCCCCGGGCCACCCTGGTGCTGCGCAAGGACGCCGATCATTCCATCAACCGGCTCCGGTTGCGCAAGCTCTAGGTAACGGTCACGCCGTCTCGAGGCGACGCAGCCCCAGGTACTGCAGCCCGGCGAACGCCGCGGTGTACAGGCCGCCGGCCAGCGTTGCCGCGACCCCCGGCCCGGACAGCGGCAGCGCTTCGGCGGCCACGATCGCGCCCAGCGTGAACACGACGTTGACCACGATGACGCCCCTGCCGACGCGGCGCAGGTTCGGCGCCGCCGCCAGCAGGAACACGGCCAAGCCGCCGAGCACGAAGAAGGCGCCGAGGCTGTACTCCTGCAACGACGTCAGGCCCGTCAGCGAGGAAAGTGGGTCGGCGAGAAAGGCGATGGCCAAACCGCACAGTCCCGTCAATGTGGCGTCGGCGCGCATGGCGAAACGCAGCAGCGAGTCGGTCGCGTCGTACAGGGGTCGGGTTGCCAGACCGGGTGCGCCAGATGCATACATCATGTGATTACTCCTCGCGATGGCGATCGGGGTCGAACATCAGCGTGCCGCCGGCCCACTGCCATATCGACTCGTGGCACTGCCAATTACTGCCACGGATACAAAGACCAGGGGATTCCCTCGGCTATTCCCGTGATCGCGCCCGAATCTCGATTGTTATTCGACGGACGCCAGTCTGGTGTTCAGCAGCCTCAGCAGTCACAGATCCACGGGTCGCGCCGATGATGGAAGTCACGACGCGCCGCACGCGTCCGGCGGCTAGTCGCTGGCCACCGGGACCCGCCCGCGCAGATCGGCGGCGATGAGCCGGGCCGCGGCGTTCTGCCAGTTGTGCAGCGAGCGCTGCGGAACCTCGGTGACCAGCCACTGCCAGGCCTGGCGGGCGGTCGGATCCAAGCCGGCGGGGGTGGCGTTCTGCGCGTATGCGCGCACGCCGACGACGTAGGGGAAATACAGCGAGTTGTAATGGCGCCACTGCTCGGTGGTACCGAAATCGCCGGCGTCGCGCGGTTTGAGCCGCGCGATCGCCTCGGCGAGGACCGCCTTGAGTTCGTTGGCCCGCTCCAGCGGGTGGTCGGGCGCGCCCCGTGCGGCGAGTCGCTCGTCGATGACGGGCAGTGCGTTCAGCGGGCTGGCGACGAGCTTGGTCAGGTCCGCGTAGTGGCCCAGCGCCCTGCGGGTGAGTCTGGCGAACGTTTGGTCGTCGGCGTCGAGCAGGGGATCGGCCGAACGCAACGGCAACGCCGCCTCGGTGTGCCGCAGCGTGGCCCGGTCGGCGCGCAGCGCGGGCGATTTCGCGAATGCCATCCGGTCGAGCGCGCCGGCCAGCGGGTCGGCCAGCACCTGCACCGCGATGGCGATCGCGAGGCTGCTGAACAACAGCACGCCCAGCACCGTCCGCCCGGCGGGCTCGTCCCGCGTGACCGCCAGGCCGATCAGCGCCTGGCCGCCGAACAACACCGCCACCGCCATGGTGCCGACGAACGAACGCCGCATGTCCGCGCGCAGCGCCTGGCCCTCGTCGAAGGCGTCCCACAGGGCCACGGCGAGGCCGAGCGAGAGGACGTCGATACTCGTCGACGCCAGCGCCACCCAGCTGGGCACCAGGCCCAGCGGAATGATCAGGATGGCATTGCCCAGCGCGAAGAACAGGGTCGCGACGACGGCGAGTCCGACGGCCGATCGGGGCCGGCGCGGCTGCCGCAACGCGGCGGCCATCGCGCCGAACGTGGAGAGCGAGATCACCGCGAACATCAGCCAGTGGCCTGTTCGCAACGGCCCCTCGACGCCGCCGGCCAGCATCGCCCCGAACAGCGCCAGCGCCGCGACCGCCGCCACGAGCAACAGGTCGCGGCCGCGCGCCCTCCCGCCGTCCCTGGGCCGGGACAGCTCGACGAGCACCGCGAACCACGCCACGCCGGGAATGGTCACCAGGTAGATCTCCACGCGGCTGAGCAGGTGCGCGTAGGCGGGGCTGGTGTTCCGCACCGCGTCCAGCGCGACCACCAGCGCGAAACCGCAGAGCCCGATCGCCGCCATCACCAGCACCGGCTTACGCGGATCGCGGGCGAGCAGGTACAGCCCGAGCCACCCGCTCAGCGTGAACACCACCGCCGACAGCGCAGCCATGCTCACAGTTTGGCACGGAGTCGGATGCGTGCCGACCCGCTACTTGCCGTATCTGCGGTGCCGCTGGCTGTAGTCACGCAGCGCGCGCAGGAAGTCGACCCGGCGGAACGCGGGCCAGTGCGCCTCGGTGAACCACATCTCCGAATAGGCGCTCTGCCACAGCAGGAACCCGGAGAGCCGCTGCTCCCCCGACGTGCGGATGACCAGGTCGGGATCGGGTTGCCCTGAGGTATAGAGGTTTTCGGAGATGCCGTCGACGGTGACCGAGTCGATGAGCTCCTCGGCGGAAGCGCCGTTGGCGAGTTCCTTGCTCAGCAACGCCCGCACCGCGTCCACGATCTCGCGGCGGCCGCCGTATCCGACGGCGACGTTGACGTGGAACGGTGCGACGACGGGCGTCGACTCCACCGCGTCACGCAGCCGCCGGGCCGGCTCCTCGCCGAGCAGCTCCAGGTCGCCGACGGTGCGCACACTCCAGCGATTGGCCGGTGCGCAGATCTCCTCAACGACATCGGTGATGATCTCGATCAGTCCCGCCAGCTCGTCGGGGTCGCGCTGCAGATTCTCGGTGGACAGCAAGTAGACCGTGGTCATCTCGATGCCCGCTTCCTGGCACCAGCGCAGCATCTCGGCGATCTTCGCCGCACCCATCCGGTAGCCGTAGCTGACGTCGGCATAACCGGCGTCGCGGGCCCACCGCCGGTTGCCGTCGCACAGCACCGCGATGTGACGGGGCAGGTGCGATTTGGACGAGGCCAGACCCTGCCGCAGCCGCAGCTCGTAGACGCGATAGAGCGGCTCTTTGAGACGCGGCGGGATAATTTCCACGGAGATTCAGCCTACTGTGAGCCGCGCCGAATTCCCCCGCGATTCGGGCCCGGTTTCGGGTCCGTCGCCCGCGGGCAGAGACCACCCCGTGACGATTCCCGATTACTGTGGGTGACAAGCAGTCGCTGGCAATCCCCCGACCTGCAAACACACGAGGCACAGGAGACATGAGCAGCCAGACCAGCACGTCTGCCAATCCGGACCGTTCGGATCGCGAATCCGAGGCCGTCACCCCTGGCAACACCGTCGAGCAGCTTGTCGAGGGGGCGACCAACGTCCTGACCAAGCCGCGCATGCGTGGCTGGATCCACTTCTATTCGGCGTGGCTGGCGTTCATCGCCGGCGCGACCCTGGTGTCGGTGTCGTGGGCCATCTCCTCGCCTCGCGCCGGTCATTCGACGCTGGTCTACGCGGCGGCCACGGTGGCGATGTTCGCCGTCAGCGCCACCTACCACCGGGTGCACTGGAAATCCGAGGTGGCGCGCAAACGCATGAAGCGGCTGGACCATTCGATGATCTTCGTGTTCATCGCCGGCAGCTACACGCCGTTCGCGCGCCTGGCCATGCCGCAGCAGACCGGGATGGAGGTGCTGTGGATCGTGTGGGGCGGCGCGGTGGCGGGCATCCTGTTGAAGGTGTGCTGGCCGTCGGCGCCGCGGTGGCTCGGTGTGCCGCTATACCTGCTGCTGGGTTGGGTGGCCGTGTGGTACTGCCCGACGATCCTGCACGAGGCCGGCGTGGCGGCGATGGTGCTGCTGGCCGTCGGCGGCGTGTTCTACAGCGTCGGTGGCATCTTCTACGGGCTCCGGTGGCCCGATCCGTGGCCCAGGACGTTCGGCTATCACGAGTTCTTCCACGCCTTCACCGCGGTCGCGGCGATCCTGCACTACATCGCCATGTGGTTCGCGGTGTTCTACGTCGGCGACCACGCTTGGCTGGCGCACTGAGCGGCTACAGCTGCGTGACGTCGGCGGGCGACCAGTAGGCCTTCATGTGTGCGACCTTGCCGTCGTCGTCGAACGCCATCACGTCGATCGGTTCGATCACCATCCGGTGCTCTCCCGCGGTGATCGTGAGGCGAAAATGGAAGGCCGCCTCGTTGCCCGCGACCCGCAGCGTCACCAGCTCGCATTCGCGCTGCACGTCGTTGACCGCGGAGTAGAAGCCGTGGATCGCCTGGCGGCCGATGTGCACCTCGCCGCCGACGGGATCCTCGACGGTGGCGTCGTCGGCGTACAGCTCGACCAACTCGTCGGCGCCGCCCTTGGCGACCAGTTCGATGTAGCGGTTGACCGTGTCGGTGATGTGTTGGGCGCTCGGCATGAAACCTCACGCTACCGTGGCAGGCCCAGCGCCCCCGCAAGGTCTTCGGCGGTGGTGACCGGCAGGTCGCACACCCGGCCGCGGCACACGTAGGCGGCGTCGGCGCCGGCCACCCGGTCCCGCCCGGCCAGCAGCTCCGACGAGTCCCGTTCCCCGCCCACGACGATCGCCCCGCCGGGCGCCAACCGGCGGGCCTCGGCCAGCAACGCCGACCGCGACGGCTCACAGGCGACGGCGATCTGCAGTGGACCGCGGACCGCGGCCTCCGCCACGGCCAGCCAGTGCCCCGCCGAGCGCGGCGCGCGCTCCAGCAGCACCGAATGCGCGTTCAGCGCGTCTCCGGCGGCCCGCAGATAGCGCTCCGCACGGTCGCCGTCGACCAGGTGCGCCGCGGTCAGCAGCGCCTCGGTGATCGACGACGCGCCCGACGGGGTCGCCCCGTCGAGCGGGTCCGCGGGCCTCAACACGAGCCGCTCGGCGTCGTCGGCGGTGTCGAACCAGCGGCCCGGCTGCTCCGGGTCGGTGAAGTGCCGCAGCGCGGTGTCGAGCAGGTCGGTCGCCGCGGTCAGCCAGTCCGTGTGGGCGTCCAGCTGGTAGAGGGCGAGCAGGCCGGTGGCCAGCATCGCGTGGTCTTCGAGGATGGCGGCGCTGTCGCCGACCGCCCCGCCGAGGCTGGCGCGCCGGAGCCGCCCGTCGACCAGGTGCAAGCCCAGCACCGCGGTGGCGCAGTCCCGCGCGGCGCGGGCCAACTCGGGCTCGTCCAGGGCCACGCCGGCCTCGGCCAGCGCGGTGATCGCCAAACCGTTCCAGGACGTGACGACCTTGTCGTCGCGTCCCGGCTGGGCGCGGGCGCGCCGGGCGGCCAGCAGCGCGCCCCGGGCCCGTTCGAGCCGTTGCGGGTCGTCGGGGTCGGCGGGCAACTGCAGCACCGAGGCCCCGTGCTCGAAGGTGCCCACCGCGGTGACGTCGAATACCGTTGCGGCCCAGGCGCCGTCGGCGGGCCCGAGGGCCTCGATCAGCTGCCCGGGCGTCCAGACATAGGTCGAGCCCTCGCGGCCGTCCGCGTCGGCGTCGAGCGACGACGTGAACATGGGGCCGTCGGCCAGATCGTCGAGCAGGAAGCGCGCGGTCTGGGCGGCGACCCGGCGCGCCAGCGGATCGCCGGTCCGCCGGGCCCAGTGCGCGTAGACCCGCAGCAGCAGCGCGTTGTCGTACAGCATCTTCTCGAAATGCGGTACCACCCAGGCGTTGTCGACGCTGTAGCGGGCGAACCCACCGGCGAGCTGGTCGCAGATGCCGCCGCGGGCCATCGCGTTCCCGGTGCGCGCGACCGCCTCGAGCGCGGCCGCCGATCCGGTGCGCTCGTAGTGGCGCAGCAACGCCTCGAGCATCGCCGACGGCGGGAATTTCGGCGCGCCGCCGAAGCCGCCGTGGACCGCGTCCTGGTCGTCGAGCACCACGGCGACCGCACGGTCGCACAGCGTCGGTGCGATGTCGGGGCCGCCGGAGGGCAGGCCGGACGCCATCGCGCGCAGCTCGCCGGCGATGGCGTCGGACGCCTGCTCCACCTCGCCGCGACGCTGCTGCCAGGTCGCGGAAACGGCCGAAAGCAGCTGCAGGAAACCATCTTTCGGGTAATAGGTACCGCAGAAGAATGGCCGGCCGTCGGGCGTCAGGAAACACGTCATCGGCCATCCGCCGTGGCCGGTGAGCGCCACGGTGGCGTTCATGTACACGGCGTCGAGGTCCGGGCGTTCCTCCCGGTCGACCTTGACGCACACGAATCCGGAGTTCATGGCGGCGGCCACCTCGTCGTCCTCGAACGACTCGTGGGCCATGACGTGACACCAGTGGCAGGCGGCGTAGCCGATGGAGAGCAGGATCGGCACGTCACGCGCGGCCGCGGCCGCCAGCGCCTGCGGGGTCCACTGCTGCCAGTGCACCGGGTTGTCGGCGTGCTGGCGCAGGTACGGGCTGGTGGCCAGCCCGAGGGTGTTGGTCGCGGCGGGGTCAGCCGGGCTCATCGCCGGGTCCCGGTGGCCGCTGCGATCCGTGCTCCGGGCCCGGGGGCCCTCCGTCGGTGTCGTCGATCGCGTCGGTGCCCTCGTCGGCGGCCTGGTCGGGCTCGGGGTGCTTGGGGTCGAACGAGTCGGGCACCTTCTTCAGCTGCCGATTCATCGATCGCAGCAGCAAGAGCGTGGCGATCAGCAGCACCACGACGACCAGCAGCCCGATCGGGCTGGCCTTGCCGAAGTCCGGCCCGGTGTGCCGGGGCGCGCCATCGGCCAGCCAGCCGGCGGCCGCGCTCACAACGAAAAGGTGGCTCACCGGTCGATCTCGATTCCGGCGAACAGGTCGTCCTCGGGCAGCCGGACGGGAACCCGCGAGCGGGCCAGCTCGAACTCCTCCGTCGGCCACAACCGCTGCTGCCACTCGATGGGCGCGGCGAAGAAGTCATGCTCGGGGTCGATCTGGGTGGTGTGCGCCCGCAGCGCGTCGTCGCGCTGGCTGAAATACGCCGAGCATTCGACGCGCGTCGTGACCCGGGACTCGAAGGGGTCGTGCGAGGCGTCCCAGTGCTCGAGCCACTTCTTGAACGGCGGTTCGTGACCGTGTTTGACGGCCTCGTCGTGCAGCAACTGCATCCGCGCCCGCAGGAACCCGTGGATGTAGTAGAGCTTGGACACCGCCCACGGCTCGCCCACATCCGGATACCGCCGATAGTCGCCGGCCGCCTCGAAGGCGCCGACCGACACCTGGTGGCAGCGAATGTGATCAGGATGCGGGTAGCCGCCGTTCTCGTCGTAGGTGGTCATCACGTGGGGGCGGAACTCGCGGACCACGCGCACCAGCGCCTCGACCGATTTCTCCAGCGGCACCAGCGCGAAGCATCCTTCGGGCAGCGGGGGCGGCGGGTCCCCTTGGGGCAGGCCGGAGTCGACGAAGCCGAGCCAGGTGTGCTCGACACCGAGGATCTCGGCGGCCTTCGCCATCTCGTCGCGGCGGATCTCGGCGATGTGACCGCGCACGTCGGGCAGGTCCATCGCCGGGTTGAGAATGTCGCCGCGCTCGCCGCCGGTCAAGGTCACCACCAGCACCCGGTGGCCCTCGTCGGCATAGCGGGCGAGGGTGGCCGCGCCCTTGCTGGACTCGTCGTCGGGGTGGGCGTGCACCGCCATCAACCGCAGTTCGCTCACGTGCCCCCTTGTCGGTCTGCTGGTCGCCGGATGCGAACCTATAATTCCAGTTCTTCAGATCGTTGCATGCTGCCGGCCGGTGTCCGGCAGCCGACCGTTCAGGCATACCCAGGCATGACCGAAACTTCTCCTTCGCGTCCCGAGGCCCGCTACGGGCGCGCGCGGGTGCCCCGGCGATGGGTGATCGTCGGGCTGGGTGCGCTGGTGGTCGCCGCCGGGCTGGTGATCGCCGTCGTCGGCTACCACCGGCTGGGCACCGGTGCGGTGTCGGGAACGCTGGCCGGCTATCGGGTGCTCGACGACGAGACGGCGTCGGTAACGATCAGCGTGACGCGATCTGACCCGTCGCGGCCGGTGGACTGCATCGTGCGGGTGCGGGCGAAGGACGGCAGCGAAACGGGCAGGCGGGAAGTGCTGGTCCCGCCGTCCGGGGCGGCCACGGTGCAATTGACCACCACGCTGAAGTCCAGCAAACCGCCGGTGGTGGCCGACATCTACGGGTGCGGCACCGACGTGCCCGCCTATCTGCGGCCCGCGTGACCCCGTAACAACAGCCGAACTGCGAATTTCGAGTCATCAATTGTTTGCGCGGTGGTAACATGGGTGAATGCACGGTTCCTGATGGGACCGTGTATTGCTGCATTAAGGCCGTGAGCAGAACGGATCGGCAGCACACGGGGGCAGACCCGGATACTCCGGCGGCGGGGTCAACAGGCTTACGCGGTTACGCGGAACGACAACACGAGGAGCACGACAAAGATGACGGACACTTCGGTGACGTGGCTGACCCAGGAGTCACATGACCGGCTGAAGGCGGAGCTCGATCAGTTGATCGCGAATCGTCCGGTCATCGCCGCGGAGATCAACGACCGCCGTGAAGAGGGCGACCTGCGCGAGAACGGCGGCTACCACGCCGCCCGTGAAGAGCAAGGCCAGCAGGAGGCCCGCATTCGTCAGCTGCAGGACCTGCTCAACAACGCCAAGGTCGGCGAGGCGCCCAAGCAGTCCGGTGTCGCGTT
This sequence comes from Mycobacterium paraseoulense, assembly GCF_010731655.1. NCBI lineage: Bacteria > Bacillati > Actinomycetota > Actinomycetes > Mycobacteriales > Mycobacteriaceae > Mycobacterium > Mycobacterium paraseoulense. Next base: position 2,893,390 of record NZ_AP022619.1, read on the forward strand.
GCCCGGCTCGGTGGTGAAGGTCTACTACAACGGCGACAAGTCGGACACCGAGACCTTCCTGATCGCCACGCGCCAGGAGGGCGTCAACGACGGCAAGCTCGAGGTGTATTCGCCCAACTCACCGCTGGGCGGCGCGCTGATCGACGCCAAGGTCGGCGAGACCCGCAGCTACGTCGTGCCCAACGGCAACACCGTCGAGGTCACGCTGGTCAGCGCGGAGCCCTACCACTCGTAGCGAGCCGGTCAGGCCAGCGCCTGGTCGAGATCGGCCAGCAGGTCGGCAACGTCCTCGATGCCCACCGACAGCCGGACCAGGTCGTCGGGCACTTCCAATTGCGAACCGGCCGTGGACGCGTGCGTCATGGCGCTGGGGTGTTCGATGAGTGACTCGACGCCGCCGAGCGATTCGGCCAGGATGAACACCTCGGTGCGGGCGCACAGATCCCGGGCGGCCTGCCTGCCGCCGCGCATGCGCACCGACACCATGCCTCCGAAGCCGCGCATCTGCCGGGCGGCGACGTCATGCCCGGGGTGGCCGGGCAGGCCGGGGTACAACACGGCGCTGACCGCCGGATGCCCGTGGAGGAATTCCGCTACGGCCGAAGCGTTTTCGCTGTGTCGCTGCATCCGCAGCACCAGGGTCTTCAGGCCGCGCATGGTCAGGTAGGCGTCGAACGGGCCGGGCACCGCGCCGGCCCCGTTCTGCAGGAAGGCGAAGGCCTCGTCCAGCGCGGCGTCGTCGGTGATCAACGCGCCGCCCACCACGTCGGAGTGGCCACCGATGTACTTGGTGGTCGAATGCAGCACCACGTCGGCGCCCAGCGTCAACGGCTGCTGCAGCGCGGGCGAGGCAAACGTGTTGTCCACCAACACCTTTACCGACGCCTGCTTGGCCAGTTCTGCCAGGGTCACGATGTCGGCGATGGACAGCAACGGGTTGGTCGGTGTCTCCACCCAGATCAGGCGCGTCTGCGGGGTGATCGCGGCGCGGACGGCGTCCACGTCCGACAGCGCCACCGGGGTGTAGCGGACGCCCCACTGCGTGAACACCTTGTCGATCAGCCGGAAGGTACCGCCGTAGGCGTCGTTGGGGATGATCACGTGGTCGCCGGGCCGCAGCATCGCCCGCAGCGCGCAGTCGGTGGCGGCCATGCCCGACCCGAACGCCCGCCCGTAGCCGCCCCCCTCGACGGCGGCGAGCGAGGCCTCGAGCGCGGCGCGCGTCGGGTTGCCGGTGCGCGCGTATTCGAACCCGCCGCGCAGCGCACCGACGCCATCCTGGGCGAACGTACTGCTGGCGTAGATCGGGGCGTTGACCGCCCCGGTCGCCGGGTCCGGCCGGTAGCCGGCGTGAATCGCCTTGGTGGCGAGTCCGGTGAAGTGTCCGTTGCGGTCGGCGCTCATTGACGATCAGCCTAGGCGACGGCCGCCCCGGCTACCGCGCCCGCACGACTACCTCGGCCGCTCCTCGGTCCCGTCGAGCGGCAGGCAGACCGTCGTCATGATCTTGTCCGCCAACGTTTGCCGCTTCGAATCCCACAGCGGGAAAAGGAAACCGATGAAGCAGATGATCGCGTCCACGAAGTGGGCGAGGGAACGCACGACGGACATTCCGAACCCGATGGGCTGGCCGGTGACCTCGCTGACGACCTTGAACTTCATCACCGACTTGCCGACGCTCGACCCGGTGGTGCCCTGGCGGTAGCCGTAGTTCCAGATCAGGTAGCACAGCCCCACCAGCGATGCCAACCACTGTGCGGCCAGGCCGATGGTCGAGTTCTGCGTTGCGCAGTATTGGTTGACGGCGTACTGCGTGACATCGGTGACGCACGCCGTCTGCTGCGTGGCGACGAGGATGCCGGTCCCGATCCCGTGCACGACGACGTACGGGAGGATGTCGATGATGAACGCGACGAGCCGGGTCAGCCACGGCGTGTAGGACTCCGTCGGCAAGGTGCGGATCGCCGGTCCGGGAGGCGGCGGAGCGTACCCGCCGGCCGACGGCGGGGGCGGCGGGTAGGAGCCGCCGCCGGGCGGGGGCGGCGGCGGCGGGTAGGAAGCGCCGGCGGGCGCCGGCGGAGGGGGCGGGGTCTCCTGCCCGCCGGGCGACCCGGGCGCCGGGGAAGGTGGCGGGTAAGTGCCGCCGGGCGGCGGTTGATCGGTCATGGGCACCCTTTCCACTGCGGACCAGCTGACCCAGGCCGCATTACAGTACCTGAGCCCTCGGCGGCCGGGCGAGATCCGCTAGCGTCGGCGCGGGCCGTCGGAGAGGAAGCCGAGCAGGTCGGATCGGGTGATCACCCCGACCGGTTTGCCCTCTTCGACCACCATCAACGCGTCCCAGTCGCGCAGCGACTTACCGGCCGCGCCGACCAGCTCTCCCGCGCCGATCATCGGCAGCGGCGGGCTCATGTGCATCGAGACGGCGTCGGCCAATTTGGCCCGGCCCTCGAAAACGGCCGACAGTAGTTCCCGCTCGGAGACGCTGCCGGCCACCTCGCCGGCCATCACCGGCGGCTCGGCGCCCACCACCGGCATCTGGGACACCCCGTACTCGCGCAGGATGCCGATGGCGTCGCGCACGGTCTCGGATGGATGCGTGTGCACCAGGTCGGGCAGCTCGCCCGATTTGCGGCGCAGCACGTCGCCCACCCTGGCCTGTTCGGTCGAGCCGTCGAGGCGGCCGCGCAGGAACCCGTACGACGACATCCAGGCGTCGTTGAAGATCTTCGCCATGTAGCCGCGCCCGCCGTCGGGCAGCAACACCACGACCAGCGCGTCGGGCCCGGCCACCTCGGCGACCTTCAGCGCGGCCACCACCGCCATCCCGCACGACCCCCCGACCAACATCGCCTCCTCGCGGGCCAGCCGCCTGGTCATGTTGAACGAGTCGGAGTCGGACACGGCGATGACCTCGTCGGGCACCGTGCGGTCGTACGCGGCCGGCCAGAAATCCTCGCCGACGCCCTCGACCAGGTAGGGCCGGCCGGTGCCCCCGGAATACACCGACCCCTCGGGGTCCGCACCGATGATGCGCACCGCACCGCCGGACACCTCTTTGAGGTAGCGGCCCGCGCCGGTGATCGTGCCGCCGGTCCCGATGCCGGCGACGAAGTGGGTGACTTTACCGTCGGTGTCGGCCCAGATCTCCGGGCCGGTGGTGGCGTAGTGACTGGCCGGGCCCTCCGGGTTCGCGTACTGGTCGGGCTTCCAGGCGCCGTCGATCTCCCGGGTCAGCCGGTCGGAGACGCTGTAGTAGCTGTCCGGGTGGTCAGGCGGGACCGCCGTCGGGCAGACGACCACCTCCGCGCCGTAGGCGAGCAGCACGTTGCGTTTGTCCTCGCCGACCTTGTCGGGACAGACGAACACGCACTGGTACCCGCGCTGTTGGGCCACCAGCGCCAGTCCGACGCCGGTGTTGCCGGAGGTGGGTTCGACGATGGTGCCGCCGGGCTTCAGCAGCCCGCTCGCTTCGGCGGCGTCGATCATCCTCGCCGCGATCCTGTCCTTCGAGCTACCCCCGGGGTTGAGGTACTCGACCTTGGCCGCCACGGTGCCGGCGCCCCCGGGAACGACGGAATTCAGGCGTACCAGCGGCGTGCCGCCGATGAGCTCACTGATGTGCTGGGCGATCCGCATGGGTTCATGGTCTCAGGCACGTCTTGGCGGTGCACGGTGCGCTTCCCTTTGATCGGCAACCGCCGCCGGGCTACCCGGTGGCCTCGCGGATGTAGTCCCCGATCTGGCGGAGCGAGCGAACCGCCTCCGGCACCATCGGCGCGGCCAGCTGGAAGTCGTGGATCTGGCCGGGCCACACCCGCACCTCGGCGGGCACACCGACCGCCGCCAGCCGGCTCGCCGCCAGCCGCGCGTCGTGCAGCAACACCTCGGAGCCCGAGACGTGGATGAGCGTCCGCGGCAGGCCCGGTTTGATGTGCTCCAACGGCTCGTAGATCTCCTCGGGCCTGCCCGCGACTTTGCGCTTGCGGGCCGCGCCGGCAACCAGCTCGGCGAGCGCGTCGAACGCCCGGGCGGAGAACATCGCATCGGTGTTGATGTTGGGATGCGCCTGCTTGTATTCCTTCGCCAGCTGCAGCAGCGGCGAGATCATCACCAGGGCCGCAGGTTCCTCGTCTTCCTCCTGGAGGCGTTGCGCCAGCGCGAGGGCGAGGTAACCGCCGGCGGAGTCGCCCGCCAGCACGATCTGATCCGGCTGGTATCCCCGCAGCCGCAGCCATTGATAGCCGTCGTGACAGTCATCGAGAGCCATCCCGATCGAATGCTTGGGCAACAGCCGGTAATTGACCACCAGCACCGGCGAGTCGGCGAAGTTCGACAGCGCCTCGACCAGCCGGCCATGCGAGTTCGCCCCGCACGTCAGAAACGCGCCGCCGTGGAAGTAGACGACCACCCGGCGGGTGCCGTCGGCGGGCAGCACGCCCGGCGCCCGCACCAGCTGCGCCGAGGCGTTGGGCAGCTTCACCGTCTCACGGACGGTCGCCGACACCGGGAGCACCACCCGGGCGGCCAGGTCGATGAGGCCCCAGGGCCAGGGAAAGTTGGGGACGTGGCTGCCGACGGACAGGACCGGCCGGACGGTCATGCGGGTCGTCAGGTTGGCCACCCGCGCAGCAACGCTCGGCCCGGATTCGAGGACCTCGACCGGGGTGCCGTCGCTCATCGCGAACTTGCGGGTCTTGGCTCTGCGGGCCCGCAGGATGTCGTGTGGACGAAGGGCAGTCCGGGGCAGGCCGGATACCTTGCCGGGTGCGCTCATGCTCAACACTTCCTACGCCGTTGTAGTGCGATACAGCATGTGACGAGGCGGCCAAGCGTCTGGTTCAGCCGTTTGCTCGAGGCGCTCAACCGACCCCTGGGGATCAGCGTGACAGGCATTTCTCAGGGCAACGTTTGAATAGCCTGATTCGATACCAATTCGTTTCCCGCCGTGATCGGATTGTTGGTCAGCCGAACCCGCAAACATGCAAGCCGAACTAAACTGGTTTCGTGACCATGCGGGTGCCACGCCGTTCGGCGATCGCCCTGGCCACAGCGGGCGCACTCGCCTCGACGGGAACTGCCTACCTGGGGGCGCGCAACCTGCTCGTCGGCCAGGCGACGCACGCGCGCACCGTCATTCCCAAGGCGTGGGACATCCCGCCACGCGCGGACGGGATATACACCCGCGGCGGTGGGCCGGTCGAACGCTGGCACCGCGGCGTGCCCTTCGACCTGAGCCTGATGATCTTCGGCGACTCGACCGCCGCGGGCTACGGGTGCATCAGCGCCGAGGAAGTTCCGGGGGTGCGGATCGCGCGGGGCCTCGCCGAGCAGACCGGCAAGCGAATCCGGCTGAGCACCAAGGCCATCGTCGGTGCCACGTCGAAAGGCCTTCGCGGCCAGGTGGATGCGATGTTCGTGGCGGGGCCGCCGCCGGACGCGGCAGTGATCATGGTGGGCGCCAACGACGTGACGGCCCTCAACGGGGTCAGCCAGTCGGCGCAGCGCCTCGGGCAGAGCGTCCGCCAACTGCGCGCCCGCGGCGCGGTGGTGATCGCGGGCACCTGCCCGGATCTCGGCGTCATCACAGCCATCCCGCAACCGCTGCGCTCGATCGCACACGAGCGTTGTCTGCAACTCGCGCGCGCCCAGGCCGCGGCGGTGCGGTCCGCCGGCGGCATGCCGGTACCGCTGGCGCAGCTGATGACGCCCCAATTCCGGTCGACGCCCCACGTGATGTTCTCCCCGGACGGCTTCCACCCGTCCGCCCCGGCGTACGCGATCGCGGCCGACGCGCTGCTGCGCGCGCTGTGCGAGGCGCTGGGCGAAGAGGTCGATATCCCGCCGCTGGAGTTGGCGGCGTCGACGACCCCGCCGGTGCTCGGCCAGCGCCACACCCGAATCAGCGTGATGTCGCGGCTGTGGCGGCGCCCGGTGCCGGGACCCGCCCCGTCGTCGCACCCCCTGGTGGGCAACGACTAGATTTGGTCTAGCCCGTCGGCGTCGAGTCAACGGTTTGTGAAGCGAACTCGTCGGAATCCGGAAGGGATTTGAAGGGAACCGTCATGCCTGAAGCCGTCATAGTCTCAACCGCCCGCTCGCCGATCGGCCGCGCGATGAAGGGGTCGCTGGTCTCCATGCGGCCCGACGACCTGGCCGCCCAGATGGTGCGGGCCGCGCTGGACAAGGTGCCCGCGCTCAACCCCCACCAGATCGACGACCTCATCCTGGGCTGCGGCCTGCCGGGCGGCGAGTCCGGCTTCAACATGGCGCGCGTCGTCGCCGTCGAGTTGGGTTACGACTTCCTGCCGGGCACCACGGTGAACCGCTACTGCTCGTCGTCGCTGCAGACCACCCGGATGGCCTTCCACGCCATCAAGGCCGGCGAGGGTGACGCGTTCATCTCCGCGGGTGTGGAGACCGTGTCGCGGTTCGGCAAGGGCAACTCCGACTCCTGGCCCGACACCAAGAATCCGCTGTTCGACGAGGCGCAGGAGCGCTCGCAGGCCGCCGCCGCGGGCGCCGACGAGTGGCACGACCCCCGCGCCGACGGCAACCTGCCCGACGTCTACATCGCGATGGGACAGACCGCCGAGAACGTCGCCATCCTGACCGGCATCAGCCGCGAAGACCAGGATCACTGGGGCGTGCGCAGCCAGAACCGGGCCGAGGAGGCGATCAAGAGCGGGTTCTTCGAGCGCGAGATCTCCCCGGTGACCCTGCCGGATGGCAGCACCGTCAGTACCGATGACGGCCCCCGTCCGGGCACCACCTACGAGAAGGTCTCCGAGCTCAAGCCGGTGTTCCGGCCCAACGGCACCATCACCGCGGGCAACGCCTGCCCCCTGAACGACGGCGCCGCCGCGCTGGTGATCACCAGCGACACCAAGGCCAAAGAGCTCGGCCTGACCCCGCTGGCGCGCATCGTGTCGACCGGGGTCAGCGGCCTCTCCCCGGAGATCATGGGCCTGGGCCCGATCGAGGCGTGCAAGAAGGCGCTGGCGCGCGCGGGCATGTCGATCGGCGACATCGACCTCTACGAGATCAACGAGGCCTTCGCGGTGCAGGTGCTGGGTTCGGCGCGCGAGCTGGGCATGGACGAGGACAAGTTGAACGTGTCCGGTGGGGCGATCGCCCTGGGCCACCCGTTCGGCATGACCGGCGCGCGCATCGCGACCACGTTGATCAACAACCTGCAGACCCACGACAAGACCTTCGGCCTGGAGACCATGTGTGTCGGCGGCGGGCAGGGCATGGCGATGATCATCGAGCGGCTAAGCTGACCCGCTGAAACCGCCGCGACGTTGAGTGCTCGCCCTGGGCGTCGCGTGTGCGCCCAGGGCGGCGACACGCCGAGGGGCCCCGCCGCCAGCGCACACCCGAAGCCACCGGTACACACGCGATGAGCCCGAGGCATGTCCCCACACGAAAAGACCGGCACGCCATCGGCGCGCCGGTCTTTTCGTGTGAAGAGGGCTAGTTGTACTGCCCAGGCAGGTTGGTCAACCGAGTGATGGGCGGGACCTTGCCGATCGCGGAGTGTTGCCGGTGGTGATTGTAGGTATGGAGCCATGCTGGTAGGGCTGATCGGCGAGTGAGTTCGTTGGGGTAATGGCGGGCGAAAGCCCATTCGTTGGCCATGGTTCGGTGGAATCGCTCGATTTTGCCGTTGGTCTGTGGCCGATATGGGCGGGTACGTGTGGGTTGAATTTGCAGTTCAGCGCACGCAGCGCGCCAGGCGTAGGACCGGTAGCACGCGCCGTTGTCCGACAACACCCTTTCGACGCGGACCCCGCGCGCACCAAACCAGCGCACGGCTCGTTGCAACACCGCGATGGCGGTTGGAGTCTTCTCGTCGCCATGGATCTCGGCGTAGGCGACGCGCGAGTGGTCATCGATCACGGTGTGCACGTAGGCATGCCCCAGCAGCGGTTGGTATCGGTGATTACGGGTGACACCGGCGGTGGTGGTGCGGTTCTTTTTGCCGTGCGCACGGCCGACGAACCGCCACCCACCCCCGTCTGGAATGTTTCCCAGCTTCTTGACGTCCACATGGATCAGCGCACCAGGACGGTCGTGTTCGTAGCGTCGAATCGGCTCGCCGGTACGGATGTCGATGTGCGACAACCGGTTCAACCGACACCGCACCAACACCGCATGGACGGTGGACGCTGACATCGATAAGCGGGAGGCAATCGCCAGTGGTGAGAGCCGGTGGCGCCACCGCAGATGTACGATCTTGCGCACCACTGGTGGCGGGGTGCGGTTAGGGCTGCAATGCGGCCGGCTGGATCGATCAGCCATACCAGCGCTGCCCATCGCGGCATACCGCGATGCCCAGCGTTTGGCCGTCGACCACGATACGTGGAAATGCTCGGCTGCTCGAGCGATCGGCCAACCCTCGTCAACGACACGACGCGCAAGCAACAAGCGCCCACGAGGCGTCAGTACGGCATTAGCGTGGACCACGAAGGTCTCCTGTTCGTGTGGGTGTGGTGGTAGCAGCTCCACTCCACGACAGGAGGCCTTCGCCCATCAACGACCACTACAGCGTGTCGTCACACTTCCTCAACCAACCTGCCTGGGCACTACAGCTAGTCGTTCTGCAGGTAACTGAGCAGCCGCAGGATCTCGAGGTAGAGCCAGACCAGGGTCACGGTCAGTCCCAGGGCGATGCCCCAGGCCGCCTTGTCCGGCGCGCCGGCGCGCACCATCTGGTCGGCCGCGTCGAAGTCGATCAGGAAGCTGAACGCCGCGATGCCGATGCACACCAGCGAGAAGATGATGGCGATCGGTCCGCCGCTGCGCAGGCCCAGGCCGGTACCGCCGCCGACGTGGAACATCGCGAGCACGAAGTTGCCCAGCATCAGGGCCAGGACGCCGAACATCGCCGCGACCAGCATGCGGGTGAACTTGGGCGTCACCCGGATCGCGCCCGTCTTGTAGACGACGAGCATGCCGAAGAACACCCCGAAGGTGCCCAGCACGGCCTCGCCGATCAGGGCGCCCGCGTTGGCGTGCGAGACCGAGAAGTTGGCGAAGACGAACGAGATCGCGCCGAGGAAGAGCCCTTCGAGGACGGCGTAGCTGAGCACGATCGCCGGGCTGTCCTGCTTGCGGCCGAAGGTCGCGACCAGCACCAGCCCCAGGCCACCGAGGGCGCCGACCATGGTCAGTGGCATCGCCAGCGCGACGTTGGACGCCACCAGGAAGTAGGAGACCACGGCGGAGAGCGCCAGCACCGCCAGCGTGATGCCGGTCTTGGTGACGACGTCGTCGATGGTCAGCGGACGCGAAGCCCTGGCCTCCTGGTAGGGAGCCTGATAGGGGGCCGCGTAGGGGTCGGCTCCATAGCCCTGCATCGGGGCCGCGCCCGTACCGAATTGCGCGTATCCGCCCCGCTGCTTGGGCAGCGAACGAAATACCGGGTTGCTTGTCTCCCGCACCGTCGGATCCTCTCTATTGGCTCGAGCTGTGCGAACACAATCTCAACGAGCAGCGTCCCGTCCGGGTTCCCGGCGACCTGGGCATGTTTTTTGGATGCCTGGGGGCTTTGCTGCTGTCGTCGCGTTAAACATAACCCTTACCCGCGGGTATCGCGCCGGTCGTCACGATCTAGATTTTTCCCTCGGGGGTGGACCGGTGATGGGAGGCAAGGGCGTGACCGAGGAATCCGACGAGGTTCTCACCCGGGTCGACGGCAACGTCGGCCTGATCACGCTCAACCGCCCCAAGGCGATCAATTCGCTCAATCAGCAGATGGTGGATGCGCTCAGCGCCATCCTCACCGACTGGGCGGACGACGACGCCATCCGCGCGGTGGTGCTCTCCGGTGCCGGCGAGCGCGGACTGTGCGCCGGCGGCGACGTCGTCTCGATCTACCACAGCGCGCGCAAGGACGGAATCGAGGCGCGGCGGTTCTGGCGCGACGAGTACCTGCTCAACGGCCAGATCGCCGATTTCGCCAAGCCATACGTGGCGTTGATGGACGGCATCGTGATGGGCGGCGGCGTCGGCGTCAGCGCGCACGCGAACACCCGGGTGGTGACCGACACCTCGAAGATCGCGATGCCCGAGGTCGGCATCGGTTTCGTTCCCGACGTCGGCGGGGCGTTCCTGCTGTCCCGGGCACCCGGGGGGCTGGGTCTGCACGCGGCGCTGACCGGGGCGCCGTTTTCGGGCGCCGACGCCGTCGCCATGGGATTCGCCGACCACTACGTGCCGCACGACGATCTTCAGGCGTTCACCCGGGCCATCGTCGCCGGTGGTGTGCAGAGCGCGATTGCCGCGCATGCCGTCGATCCGCCGCCGAGCGTGCTTGCGGCACAACGCCATTGGATCGACGAATGCTACGCCGGTGACACGGTCGAAGACATCGTGGCGAGTCTGCGTAAGCACGACGCCGGACCTGCCCAAGACGCCGCCAACCTGATCGGCACCCGCTCGCCGATCTCGTTGTCGGTGACCCTGGAGGCCGTCCGGCGCGCGGCCAAACTTCAGACGGTGAAAGACGTTCTGGTCCAAGACTATCGGGTGTCGTCGGCATCGCTGCGGTCACACGACCTCGTCGAGGGCATCCGGGCGCAACTGATCGACAAAGACCGCAACCCGAAGTGGTCGCCGGCGACGCTGGCCGCCGTGACCGCCGCAGATGTCGAGGCGTATTTCGCCCCGGTCGACGACGACTTGAGTTTCTAGAAAGGCGATTGGATGACGGACACTGGCTCCAAGAACTTTGAAACCATCCTGGTCGAGCGCGACGGGCGCGTCGGCACCATCACCCTGAACCGGCCGAAAGCCCTGAACGCGCTGAACACCCAGGTGATGAGCGAAGTCACCAGCGCGGCAATGGATTTCGACAACGATCCCGGCATCGGGGCGATCATCATCACCGGTTCGGCCAAGGCGTTCGCCGCCGGCGCCGACATCAAGGAGATGGCCGGCCTGACGTTCGCCGACGCGTTCGACGCCGACTTCTTCGCCCCCTGGGCCAAGCTGGCCGCCGTGCGCACGCCGACCATCGCCGCGGTGGCCGGACACGCGCTCGGCGGCGGCTGCGAGCTGGCAATGATGTGCGACGTGCTGATCGCCGCGGACACGGCGAAGTTCGGCCAGCCGGAGATCAAACTCGGCGTGCTGCCGGGCATGGGCGGCTCCCAGCGCCTGACCCGCGCCATCGGCAAGGCCAAGGCCATGGACCTCATCCTGACCGGTCGCACCATCGACGCCGCCGAAGCCGAACGCAGCGGCCTGGTTTCGCGCGTGGTACCGGCCGACGACTTGCTGACTGAGGCCAAGGCCGTCGCCACCACGATTTCGCAAATGTCGCGCTCGGCGTCCCGGATGGCCAAGGAGGCCGTCAACCGCGCATTCGAGTCGACCCTGTCCGAAGGGCTCCTCTACGAACGACGCCTCTTCCACTCGACCTTCGCGACCGAGGACCAGTCCGAAGGCATGGCGGCGTTCGTCGAGAAGCGCGCTCCCAACTTCACCCACAGGTAATCCGGCGATGAGCGAAGCGGGTCCAGCAACGAACAACCCGACGGCCGTGACCACCGAGGAGGCCGCACCCGCGGAAACCGAATCCGAAGCCCGCCCGGCAACTCGCTGGCCTCGGTGGACCGAAAAGCCTTGGTGGGTACGACATTACACGTTTACCGGCACCACGGTCGGCCTCGTCTTCATCTGGTTCTCCATGACGCCGTCGCTGCTGCCGCGCGGCGCACTGTTCCAGGGACTGGTCAGCGGGATCTCCGGAGCCATCGGCTACGGGCTGGGCGTCTTCGCCGTGTGGCTGGTCCGCTACATGCGCGCCAAGGATCACAGCCCCCCGCCCCCGCGCTGGGCGTGGATGGTGCTGATCCCGGTCGGCGCCCTGGGCATGGTGTTGATGGCCGTCTGGTTCCACGTGTGGCAGGACAACGTGCGCGACCTGATGGGCGTCGCGCACCTCAAGTGGTACGACTACCCGGTGGCCGCGGGCCTGTCGCTGGTGGTGTTGTTCACCCTGGTCGAAATCGGCCAGTTCATCCGGTGGCTGGTCAAGTTCCTGGTCAGCCAGGTCGACCGGATCGCGCCGTTCCGGCTGTCGGCGACCATCGTGGTCGCACTGCTGGTGGTGCTCACCATCACCGTGCTCAACGGTGTCGTGCTCAAGTTCGCCATGCGCACCATGAACAACACCTTCGCCTCGGCGAACAACGAGATGAATCCCGACACGGCGCCGCCGAAGACCCCGCTGCGATCCGGCGGCCCCGAGTCGCTGGTGTCGTGGGAATCCCTTGGCCACCAAGGCCGCATCTTCGTGGAAGCAGGCCCCACCGTCGCCCAGCTCAGCACCTTCAACGGTGCTCCGGCAACCGAGCCGATCCGCACCTACGCCGGGCTGAACTCCGCGGACGGGATCACGGCGACCGCCGAACTGGCGGCGCGCGAGCTGCAGCGCACCGGCGGACTGCAGCGCGCCGTCGTCGCCGTCGCGACCACCACCGGCACCGGCTGGATCAACGAGGCGGAAGCCGATTCGCTCGAGTACATGTACAACGGCAACACCGCGATCGTCAGCATGCAGTACTCGTTCCTGCCGAGCTGGCTGTCCTTCCTGGTGGACAAGGAGAACGCCCGCCACGCCGGGCAGGCACTGTTCGAGGCCGTCGACCGCCTGATCCGCCAGATGCCCGAAGCGCAACGCCCCAAGCTCGTGGTGTTCGGGGAAAGCCTGGGGTCGTTCGGCGGCGAAGCGCCGTTCATGAGCCTCAACAACGTCCTCGCCCGCACCGACGGCGCCCTGTTCAGCGGACCGACGTTCCAGAACACCATCTGGACCGACCTGACGTCGACGCGCGACGCCGGATCCCCGGAGTGGCTGCCGATCTACGACGACGGGAAGAACGTCCGGTTCGCCGCTCGGCCAACGAATTTGGGTCGCCCGAACGTCCCGTGGGACCACCCGCGGGTGGTCTATCTACAGCACGCCTCCGATCCGATCGCCTGGTGGTCGCCCGACCTGCTGTTCAGCGAACCGGACTGGCTGCGGGAACGGCGCGGCTATGACGTGCTGCCCGAGACACGCTGGATCCCGGTGGTGACGTTCCTACAGGTTTCGGCGGACATGGCGGTGGCGGTCGAGGTTCCCGAGGGGCATGGCCACCACTATGTGGCCGACGCGGCCGACGGCTGGGCCGCGGTGCTCTCACCGCCCGGTTGGACGCCGGAGAAGACCGACAAGCTGCGGCCACTGCTGCATTCGGATGCCACCTCCACCGGGTAGCTAGAGCCAGCGGCGACCGGCGTCGGCGAGAGCTCCACGGCCGCCGTCGACCGGGGCGGCGCCGGAAAGCTGTTCCAGCACACCGCCATCCACGAGCGCGTGGTACCCCCCGACGACGTCGGTGGCACGGTGCAGGCCGATGTCCAGCAGCGCGGCGGCCGCGAGGCTGGAGGTGTAGCCCTCCGAGCACACGATCACCCATTCGACGTCGTCGCCGACCGCCTCGGCCAGCCGGGCCTCGCTGGTCGGGTCGCAGCGCCACTCCAGCACGTTGCGTTCGATCACCAGCGCACCGGGGATCTCACCCTCCCGGAGGCGCTGGGCCTGCGGCCGGATGTCGACGAGCACCGCACCGCGCCGCAGCGCCTCTGGCACTTCGGCCGCGGGGAGGCGACGGTAGCGGCGGCGGGCGGATCTCAGCACGACGTCGATGCGGCTCATCACGGTCCTTCCGGTTGATCGGTCAGTTCGGTTCGCTGGCGGCGCAACCGGTTTCGGCCGGTCACCTCGTAGTAGGACATCGCGGTCAACGGCGGCGAATAGGCATGCACGCTCAGTGAAGGCCGCGCGGGCCCCGAGACGGGCACGGCCACGCGCCGGGGCGCCCACACCACGTCATGCACCCAGCCCAGCGGGAATCCGGCCTGATCGCCGGCGTCGAGCCGGCGCTGCCGCAAGGCGCGGCCGTCCCAACGGAATTCGTTGAGGGATCCGGACACGACCGTCAGCGCGCCGAGCGACCCGCCGTGATCGTGCAGCTCGGTGTGATGGTCGGGAACCCAGCTGATCAGCCAGACGTCCAGCTCCTCGTCGCCGTGGATGCGGGTGAACCAGCGACGCGAATCGGGCAGCCCGCCCGGCGGCAGCAGGTAATCGCAGCGTCCGCTCAGCACGTCGTCGGCGGCCTGGTCGGTGGCGTGCAGGAGGTCGGGCACCCGCAAACGGGTAGGCCCCGATGACGGGGACGAGACGGTGCGCGGGCGCAGCGCAGCCGGGGCGGCGAGGGGCACAGACATTTGGGGAGCTCCAGAGCAAACGGAATCGGACGGGCGGCGGCGTGTTACGGCCGACAACACTCGCAAAATCCGAAGCGCTCCATCACGGCCGCCAGTGTTGCATAGATTGGGAGGGTGCGCTGGCGCCGTCGTCGACCCGGGCTGTGGGGCACGCTCGTCGTGGCGGCCGGTTTGCTGGCGGGCGGGGCGTGCTCGCCCGGCGCCCCGAGCGGCAAGCCCGCGTCCTCGTCGGCGCAGCCGGCCGGCGTGCCGGGCAGGCCCAGCGCGGCGCCGCCGGGCGCCGTCGGGCTCTCCCCCGCCGGAGTGACGACCAGGGTCGACGTCCCCGCGAATTCGACCGAGGAAGAGTATTACCAGGCCTGTCATGCCGCGAAAGTGTGGATGGACGCCCAGCCCCGGACCGGTCGGTCGCTGTTCGAGCCGTACCTGGCGATGGTCCAGGCCGCGCCGTCGGGCACCGCGGGCAGCTGGAACGCCCGATGGGCCGATCTGACGCCGGCCCGGCAGGCGGCCGTGATCACCGCCGCGCGCGCCGCCGCCGACGACGAATGCGGCTAGCCCCTTCGAACTCGTGCACGATTGAATTCACGAGTACCTAAAGTGGGCGGCCCGGCCGTCACCGGGTGGCGGCGCCGCGCAGAATGAAGGGATGCCGGACGGACCTGGCGGAGGGCCCGCGCGCCGATCGTCACCGACGCGCGTGGCGTTGGCGCTGGGCAGCGGCGGCGCCCGCGGCTACGCCCACATCGGGGTGATCGAAGCGCTGCGCGCCCGGGAGTACGAGATCGTGGGGATCGCGGGCTCGTCGATGGGCGCGCTGGTCGGCGGCTTGGAGGCGGCCGGGCGCCGCGACGAGTTCGCCGACTGGGCGAAGTCCCTGACCCAGCGCACCATCCTGCGGCTGCTGGACTTCTCGATCAGCGCGGCCGGCGTGATGCGCGCGGAGAAGATCCTGGACGCCGTGCGCGACATTCTCGGCCCGGTCGCCATCGAGCAACTGCCCATCCCGTTCACCGCGGTGGCGACCGACCTCTTGGCCGGTAAGTCGGTGTGGTTTCAGCGCGGCCCGGTCGACGAGGCGATCCGCGCCTCCATCGCGATTCCGGGCGTGATCGCCCCCCACGAAGTGAACGGGCGGCTGCTGGCCGACGGCGGCATCCTGGACCCACTGCCGATGGCACCCCTGTCGGCGGTCAACGCCGACGTGACGATCGCGGTGAGCCTCAGCGGCAGCGAGGCGATCGCCTCGCGCGACGCGGAGTCCGGGGTGACCGCCGAGTGGCTGAACCGCATGGTGCGCAGCACGTCCGCGCTGCTCGACACCTCCGCGGCCCGGTCGGTGCTCGACCGGCCGACCGCGCGCGCCGTCCTGGCCAGATTCGGCGCGTCCCCCGCGGACGCGGAAGGCTGGTCGGACGACCCGGACGGTGCGGAGTCCGCTGCCGAGGACGATCCGGCCGGTGAATTGGCCGACGCCGCACCGGAAGTCCCGAAGCTGGGCAGTTTCGAGGTGATGAATCGGACGATCGACATCGCCCAGGCCGCGCTGGCCCGCCACATGCTGGCGGTCTACCCGCCCGACCTGTTGATCGAGGTCCCACGCTCAATCTGCCGCGGCCTGGAATTTCACCGAGCGGCCGAGGTGATCGGCGTCGGCCGTGCGCTCGCGGAGGAGGCGCTGGACGCCTTCGAGAACGACCGCGCCGCCCCGCCCCCGGCCGAGGGCTGAAAAGGACGCCGCCGCAACTCAACCGGTCGCGCGGTCAGACGCCCAGGAACCGCGCGACGGCCCGGGCTTCGCGGCGGCCCTGCTCGCGCCCGGCCAGTGCCGAGGCGACGCGGCACGCGGGATCCAACGGATTGGGCCCGAATGCCGCCAACGAGTCGGAGTCGGCGAACACCGCGAGCGTCGCGCCGGGGAAGGAGGAGACCTCCGCGGCGGGCCCGGCGCCGAACGGCGACGGGGCGTCCGCGCCCGAGGGCACCAGCACCACCGCCGCGCCGCAATCGCCGGCCACGCCCAGATTGACCGTGCTGGCGACCCCACCATCCATGTAGCGCCGGCCCGCGATCGCCACCGGCGGCCACGCCCCGGGCACCGCGCAGCTGGCCGCCACGGCGTCGACGAGGTCGACGCCGGAGTCGCGATCGAAGACGACCAGTTCCCCGGTGGCAACGTCGATGGCGGTGATCCGCAGCGGCCGGTCGGGCCACTCGTGCGACGGCAGGCGCTGCGCGATCACCCGGCGGCGCGCCGCCGGCGGAACGGTTTCTGTCGCGAGCGCGACGGCGCCGATCCGCTGCATCTGCTGCCGGGTCCTGTCCGACTGGTCCGCGTAGGGCTCCGCCAAGGCCGCCAGGAACATTTCGGTGATGGTCTCCACGTCGACCCCGGAATCCATCTCGGCCGACGCCTCGGCGGCCTGCCGCTCGAACAGCTCGTCGAGCGTGCCGCCGCCGCCGATCTGCGCGGCGACCGCCGAGCCCGCCGAGGTCCCGACCAGCACGTCGGAATCCAGGAGCAGCCCGGCCGCCGCAGGCGACTCATCGGCGATACCGCGCAAAACGCCTGTCTCCCAGGCTATCCCCGCTATTCCGCCGCCGGCCAGCACTAGCGCTCGTCTGGTTGTCACGCCCACCCACTCTGCCAGGCCGGGATTGGTCGCCGCCGGGGTTTACGGCGAGAGCAGCTGCGCCTGCTGCGCCGGAATGCTGAGATCCTCCTCCCGGATCAGGTGCCTGGGCGGGTCGGGCAGCACCACTTCGCTCTTGATATGCAGTCCCGCATCGACATGGATGAGCTCGCCGGGATCCAGCAGGCGCCAGCGCGGGTCGCCGTCCATCGGTTCACTGGCGAAGACCACCGACGAGCGGGTGCACAGATGCTGAGACCAAGCGCGGATCCGGTCGGTGCGCATGTGGAAGTCTTGCGCCGACTCGGGCTCGTAGCGCCGGTCCAAGACGTAGAGCCGGTTGCCCGCCGGGTAGCGCAGCGCCCACATCTCGGTGGCCGTGCTCAGCAGCAGGTTGACCCCGAAGATCGGCACGCTGTTCGCAAGCCAACGGATGGCGTCGAGCAAACCCGCCGTCACGTCACCGCTTCGGGCTCGGGTGCAACCGGTGATCAAGGCGAAGACCCGTTCGGAGTCGGTATCGCCCTGCACCAGGTCGTCGGTGCCGAGCTCGCGCAGCCGGGAATCCAGGACGTCGAGCCCCTCGACCACGCCGTTGTGCGCGAATATCCGCCCGTCCTGCAGAAAGGGATGGGTGTTGCGGGTCTCGTGTGAGCCGGTCGTGGCATAGCGCACGTGCGCGATGAAGGTGGTGCCGCTCATCTCGTGCGCTTCCGTGGCGAAGTCCGAATCCCTCCAGGCCGCCATGGGCTGCTTCTGCACCTGCGGCCGGCCCCGCTCGTCGAACACGCCCAGGCCGGTGCCGTCCGGGTTTCTTCTGCTCTGGACTGAAAGGCTGTCAGGGGCGTCCAACAGCCAAAAGGTCGCCCTACAAACGTCGGTCCCGGCATGCAATCCAAAAAGTCGACACATACCGGCACGGTACCCAGCTTCAGCGGGTCAACACGTCGCCGAGGTCGAGCAGCGCTCGCCGCGCGTAGCGTTTCCACAACATCCCGAAGAGCGGCAGGCCGGGCGCGGAGAGCGACGATTTGGGGTAAATGGCCCAGCGCCAGGTGATCTCGGTACCGCCGTCCGCGGGGGTGAAGGTCCACTCACCGGTGACCGAGTCGACCAGCAGCGCCATCGGGCCGCGGATTCGGGTGAGCCGGTAGCCGAACGAGCGCGGCGCGTCGACACTGGTCAGGTCCTCGCGCGCGCTGCCGCCGCCGGCCAAGACGATCGTGCGGCTGCGGCCGGCGGTGTCCCAGTCGCCGGTCTGGTCGCGCACCTCCTTGATCGGCGGGATCGGCCCATACCAGCGCCCGAAGATCTCCGGGAGTGGGATGGGCAGCGTGCCGTGAAACGCCGCGTCCGGCGCGACGGGCACCACCTGCGACTGCTCCACGACGAGGGGCTGGGTCACGGGGCTCCTTCCTGGGCGCTGTTGAATCTCGAATGCACCGTCAGCCAACGAATTTGACGCCCAGCCTCAGTCGCGCGCCTCGACCACCCAGTAGCCGTGCTCGGCGTAGTGCGCCCGGATGGCCTTCTTGTCGTACTTGCCCACACTGGTGCGCGGAATCTCCTCGACGAACGCCCACCGCTCGGGCAGCCACCAGCGAGCCACCTTCTCCGCCAGGAACTTACGCAGGTCCTCGGCGCTGACCGTGGCGCCTTCCTTGGCCACCACGACCGCCAGGGGACGCTCCTGCCACCGCTCGTCGGGCACCCCGACCACCGCGGCCTCGACCACATGCGGATGACCGATCAGGCTGTTCTCCAACTCGACGGAGGAGATCCACTCCCCACCGGACTTGATGACGTCCTTGGCCCGGTCGGTCAGCGTGACGAAACCGCGCTCGTCGATCCGTCCCACGTCGCCGGTGCGCAACCAGCCGGAGTCGAACTTCGCGTCGTCGGCCGTCAGGTAGTACGAGCCGGCAATCCATGGGCCGCGAACCTCCACCTCGCCCACCGCTTCACCGTCGTTGGGCAGCACCTGGCCGTTGTCGTCGACGATCCGCATTTGCACACCGCAGACGGGTTGGCCCTGGGTGGCGCGCAACGCCCAGTGCTGGTCGGCGGGCGTTCCCGGCGGCGGCCAGGCCATGGTCGCCAGCGGCGAGGTCTCCGTCATCCCCCACAGCTGCCGGATCTGCACGCCGTGGTTCTCCTCGAAGGTGCGCATCAGCGACATCGGGACGGCCGAGCCGCCGCAGACCACCAGCCGCAGCGACGACATGTCGTGGCCGGGTTCTTCCTCCAGGCGATGCAAGACGTCGTTCCAGATCGTGGGAACGGCGCCCGCCACGGTCGGTCGCAGGTCCTCCACCATGCGGATCAGCGACCGCGCGTCGAGATGGCAGTCGGGCAATACCAGATCGGCGCCCGCCATCAGCGCCGCGTAGGGCAGTCCCCACGCGTTGGCGTGGAACATGGGCACGATGGGCAGCACGCTGTCGACGGCACCCACGCCGATGCCGTTGGTGGTGCAGGCCGCCATGGTGTGCAGGTAGCTCGAACGGTGGCTGTAGACAACACCTTTCGGGTTTCCGGTGGTGCCACTTGTGTAACACATTGCGGCGGCGGACTTCTCGTCGATCTGCGGCCAGTCGAATTCGGTCGACTCGCCGGCGAGCACGTCACCATAGCGCAGCACGGTCTTGCCGGCGCCCTCGAACGCGGCGGTGTCACCCTCCCCGACCACGATCACGGTGTGCACGGTCTTAAGCTCGCCCAGCACGGGGGCGAGCAGCCTGGCCAGCGACGCGTCGACCAGGACCACTTGGTCTTCGGCCTCGTTCGCGACGTAGACGATCTGCTCGGCGAAGAGGCGGATGTTGAGTGTGTGCAGCACGGCACCCATCGACGGCACGGCCAGGTAGGTCGCCAGGTGTTCGGCGTTGTTCCACATGAACGTCGCCACCCGCTGGTCCCCGCTGATGCCGAGGCGCCGCAACGCGTTCGCCAGCCGGGCGGCGTCCTGACCGAGTTCTCGGTAGGTGGTGCGCCGGTAACCGTTACCGGCGGCGGTGGTGACCGTGCGCGCGCCGTGCACACCACAGCCGTGCTGCATGATGGCGGTGATCGTCAACGGAAAGTCCTGCATCGTGCTGTCCATCGAGGTACCGCCTTTGAATCGCGGCGCAGCGTCGCCTGATGTCAACCCTCCGGGCCACCGGGTGGCAGCATCCGGGGCCGGCAGCGATCAGCCGTCGGCAGCCTCCACCCTAAGCCCGGGTTCGGCGCCGGCGTGAGCAATTGCCCTAGGCGAGTACGGGTTCCCGCCACACCGGCTCGGCCAGCCGAGTGGTCGGCGCCTCGGCCGGTCCCCCGCCCGCGGCGATCGGCACGACGGTCACCACACCGGAATGGCCGGCGACGTAGAGGTATCTGCCGTCGGGGCTTTCGACCACGCAGGACGGGTGCTTCGCCGCCCCGATATCACCGACGACGTCGAGGGTTCGCGTGCAGACCACCGCGACGCGGTCGTCGCTGACCAAGTAGGCGCGGCGGCCGTCGCGGCTGAGCGCCAAGCGGGTGAGCGGGCCGGCGACCTCGCTGAGCTTGCGCGTGGCGGTGATCTTGCGGGTTCGGGTGTCGATGACGTCGAGCACCGCGCCGACCACCGGCCCGCAACTGGCCACGTAGGCCGTGCCGCCGTCGGCGGTCAGCGCGACGTCGCGGATGGGTAAACCCAGGTCGTAGGTGCCGGCGGCGCCGTCGGAGGTCGTGCGCGCCTCGATGACGACCAATTGGCCACCGGCGGGCCCGTTGGTGGCCGCGAACAGGTGACCGCCGTCGGGGCTGATGCGCACGCAGTCCACGGTGGTCCCCGGCGCGGTGGCGAGTTCGATCACGTCGACGTCATCCGTTCTGGTGTCGACGACCGCGATGTCGGCACCGCGGGCGCGGTTCCGTCCGGCGTAGACGAACCCGCCGTCGGCGCTCACGGTCAGGTCGCTCACGCTGTGGGCGAGCGGATAGGTCGCGATGTGCGCGTTCGCGGCGACGTCGACGACGTCGACGGAGTCATACGACGATGTTGCGGTGCTGATGTAGGCGCGCGGTGCGTCCCCGCCGCTCAGAGCGATCGCGAACGGCTCGTCGAGGTTGAGGGTCTGCACCACCAGGCGGGCATCGGTGTCGACGATGGAGACCGTGCCGCGAGCGTGATTGGCCGCGACCAGCCGGCTGCCGTCGGGGCTGATGCCGATGTCGCTGACCGGACCGTTTCGTACCGGAATGTTGACTACCGAGGTCTCGTCGAGTCGGAATAGCCGCTCATCCCGCTCGTCCTGCAAGGCCTTGCGGCCGTTCAAAGCGCTCACGCTGTACCGCCTTTGCTATGTCGTCGGCGCGGAGGCAAAGTCGCCGGGACTTGCACGACAATTCGGCCCTCCGGATCCACCGGATCTCAGCACCTAGAGGCGCCGACGCGACTGGTTTTGCGAGTCTACCGGCCAAAATTCGCGTCGAACGGTCCCAAATCCCCCGACGTTAGCTACGTCACTCCCCGCGCTCAGGTTCTGCACAGGCTTTCAATTACGCTGTATCGCAGTCGCTTACCCGTAGCGAAACCGACGCAAACGCGCACCGGCGGATTTCGCGTCAGCCGCTAACGTCCCCGCTCAAGGCCGCGGCATTGGTCAAGATAAGAAATTCTCAGGATGAGCCCTCAACGAGGGAAAGATCACACGGCGCTCACGGGCTGAATTGGGTTTGCGGTCGGGGCAGGGCGGCACCGTCGACGAAGATGTCGAGCTTTTCGTTGTAAAACGCCACCAGTCCGGCGATCTGGCCGACGGCGGGCAGCGGGTAGTGGTAAGTCCAAGCCAGATCGGGATGCAGGACATCCCCCGCCCGCACCGACCAGTAACCCGACGTCACCCCTTTGTAGGGGCACAGCGTCTGTGTCGCGCTCGGCTCGAGATGCTCGAACGAAATATCCGTCGGATCGATGTAATACCTTGTGGGTAAACCGGTTTCGAATAAAAGGACCGGAGACCTGGTGTCCGCCAGCGTAATTCCGTCCAACTCCACCCGAACACGCCGGTGTGAGCGCAACGCGTCAACCCGCGAGTAGGGGTTGCGCGGGTGCCCGTAGATCGGCTCGTCTTCCTCGAACCACCGCAGTGGGTTCCATTCGAAGCGCACCGTGCCGGCCACCGGGCTGTCACTCTCGGCGTCGAAGACCCGCGCGGCGGACGGGTGGGTCTGGCCGGCGCCCTCGATCGAATGCAGCCGTGACGGACCGAACTGCACCTTCTGCGGATGGTTCTCGTCGCGCAGGAACTCCGCCCGGACATCGGCCAACGGGATGTAGTACTGCGGGTAGTACGGAACCTCCCACACATAGCGGGCGGCGGTGGTGTCGAACACCAGCGCGTCGCCGAGATAGCCGCGCACCCGGCGCGGCGCGGGCTCGACCCTGCCGCGCACGGCGGCCATTACGGGGTAGTCGCGCCCGGCGGTCACGTCTGATCCTTGGCGGCCAGGCCGGCCGGCGCGTGGGCGATCGCGGCCCGGATGGCGTCGGCCAGCGCCAGGGCGCTTTCCTCGGTGAGCTCCAGCGCCACCCGCGCCGACGGCCCGAGCGCCGGGTTGATCACGTCGATGTTGACGGTGTGGCCGTAGGGCGCGTGGACCGGGTGGTCGACGTACACCGTCGCGCGGCTGGCGCCGAACCACCCCGTGGAGCCCTTGCCGCTGCCGTCGATCGCAACATGTTCGGTGAGATGAGTGCACATGGCGGGCCAACCTAGCCTTTCAGGTGGGTGGCGAAGAAGGCATCGATGCGCCGCCAGCCGTCGACCGCCGCCTCTGGCCGGTATGCGGGGCGATCGACCGAGAAGAACGAGTGGCCCGCGCCCGCGTAGGAGTGGAACTCGTGCGGCTTGTTCAGCGTGTTCAGCTTCTCGTCCAGCGCGGCCACCGAGGCGGGCGACGGGAACCGGTCGTCGAGCCCGAACAGGCCGAGCAACGGGCAGCTCAGGTTCGGCGCCAACTCCAGGATCGGCTTCATCGTCTTGGGCATGCCCTCGGGCGGATCCTCGACGATGAACGCGCCGTAGCAGTCCACGACGGCGTCGAACTGCAGCGAACACGCCGCCAGGTACGCGTGGCGTCCGCCCGAGCAGTGCCCGATCACACCGAACCGCCCGTTGGCGCCCGGCAGGGTACGCAGGTGCTCGACCGCGCCCGCGACGTCGCCGACCAGCCGGTCGTCGGGGACCCCGCCGGCAGCACGCGCCGCCGCGGCCGCGTCGTCGGGCGACGCGCCCGGTGCCTCACGCGAATACAGGTTCGGGGCCACCGCGTGGTAGCCGCTGACGGCGAGCCGCCGGACGAACTCCTTGGTCTCGCGGTCGTAGCCGGGCATGTGATGGATCCACACGACCCCGCCGCGCGCCCCCTCGGCGAGGGGGGTGGCGCGGTATGCCTCGATCTCGTCACCGCCGTGGCCGGTGACGATGATGGTTTCCGCGCGAATGGCGTCTGGGCTGAGCGCGTTCATGGCTATCCCGTGGGCCTCCCTGGTAGCGCCGCAACCGGACGCGGAGCGCATGCGGCTGGTCGGGCCGCCCCGCCGGACACCAACGTATCCGAACACCGGGAGGGCCGACCGACTGCGCTGCACGGCGGGTCTCGACGCGCGTGTCATGCGACCTCTTACCCCGCGCGAACGTCACGCTGTAGGGGACGCCGGGCGAGAACTGCCGATGATTGGGGCACTGCACGTGGTTGACAGCGCTGAACATCGAGACCCTCCACACCATCCCGGAGATCAGGGTCATCACCGGCTGGTGGGTCAGCCGCATCGCGACGACGAAGGCCCGATTGTCGAGGCCGAACAACGAGCCGCCCGGTTGCGTTCCGCTGAACACCGTTTCGGCCGGCGGGGACAGCGGTTCGACCGGCGTTCACCGTTCATCATGGGGTTGACCGCATCGGCCGGCGTGGCTGTGACCTATGGCGCGGTGCGGGTCCTCGGGTCGATGTCGTCGGTTCTGGTGTTGATCGGCGTGGCGATGTTTTTCGCGCTCGGGCTCGAGACAGCTGTGTCGTGGCTCGTCAACCACAAGCTGCCGCGGTGGGCGGCGGTCACGGTCGTGGTCACGGCCGTCTTCGGCCTCGTAGCCGGGACGGTGGCCGCGACCATACCCCCGCTGGTCCAGGAGGCGCGCCAGCTCGTCGAGCAACTGCCGCACTACCTGCAGCACGCCCACGACCGCTCGTCGCTCATCGGCCGCCTCGACGAGCGGGTGCACCTGCAACAGCGGATCACCGAGATGGTCAGTGGCTCCGGCCGTTTCACCTTCGCGGGGATCGTGCGGACGGGCTCCGAGGTGTTCGGTGTGCTGTCCCATGTCGGCATCGTGGCCATGCTGACCATCTACTTCCTCGCCGATATGCGCCGCATCCGGGCGGGCTTCTACCGGCTGTTGCCGAACTCCCGACGGCCGCGCGCCATCCTGATCGGCGACGAGGTGGTGGCGAAGTTCGGTGCCTATCTCTTCGGCAACGTGCTGACGTCGGTCATCGCCGGATTCGCCACCTTCGTCTGGTGCGTCCTGCTCGATGTCCCCTACGCGGTCCTGCTGGGGGTTGTGGTCGCCGTCTTGGACCTGTTCCCCTACGGCTCAACCGTTGGCGGATTCATCGTCGCAGCGGTCGCGCTCAGCGTCTCGATCCCGGTCGCCATCGCCACCGTCGCCTTCTACATGGGGTTTCGGTTGGGCGAGGATTATCTGTTGACCCCCCGGATCATTGGCCGGGCGGTCCGGGTGCCGGCCGGCGTCACGGTGGTCGCCGTGTTGCTCGGCGCCGCGTGGTTGGGCGTGGTCGGAGCGCTGGTGGCGATCCCGCTCGCGGCGGCCCTGCAGCTGCTCGCGCAGGAACTGCTGTTCCCCGCGCTGGACGAGGCGTGAGCGGTCAACGCGCCGCCACACCCGTGAGATCGAGGGCGATGTCGACGAGCATGTCTTCCTGCCCGCCCACCATCCCGCGACGCCCGGCCTCGACGAGAAGCGCGCGCGCGTCGACGCCGAACCGTTCGGCCGCCGCCTCGGCATGACGCAGAAAGCTGGAGTACACCCCGGCATAGCCGAGCGTCAGCGTCTCGCGATCGACGCGCACCGGGCGCTCCTGCAGCGGGCGGACGAGGTCGTCGGCGGCATCCTCGAGGGCGTTCAGGTCGCAGCCGTGTTCCCAACCCATCCGGCTGGCGGCCGCGATGAAGGCCTCCAGCGGGGCGTTGCCCGCCCCGGCGCCCATCCCGGCCAGGGAGGCGTCGACGCGCCGGCACCCATGCTCGACGGCGACCATCGAGTTGGCCACGCCCAGGGAGAGGTTGTGGTGGGCGTGGATGCCGACTTCGGTTTCGGCGCAGAGTGTTTGGCGCACCGCGTCGACGCGCTCGGCGACGTCGCGCATGGTCATCGCACCGCCGGAGTCGACGACGTACACGCAGCCCGCTCCGTATTCCTCCATCAGCTTGGCCTGCCGGGCCAGGGCCTGCGGGGTGGCCAGGTGGCTCATCATCAGGAAGCCGACGGTGTCGATGCCCAGCTCGCGGGCGGCGGCGATGTGGTGCGCGGAGATATCGGCCTCGGTGCAGTGGGTGGCGACCCGCACGACGGTGGCCCCGGACCGGTGCGCCGCGGCGAGGTCGCGAACGGTGCCGATGCCCGGCAGGACCAGCGTGGCGATCTTGGCGCGGCGGACCGCCCCGGCGACCGCCTCGATCCACTCCAGGTCGGTGTGTGCGCCGAAACCGTACACGCAGCTGGACCCGCCCAGCCCGTCGCCGTGGGCAACCTCGATGGAGTCCACCCCGGCCGCGTCCAGCGCCGCGGCGATGGCGGCGGCCTGGCGCAGCGTGTACTGGTGGCGGACCGCGTGCATCCCGTCGCGCAACGTGACGTCGCTGATGTAGAGCGGCTGGGTCACGATCACCCTCCCACATTCGTCAATGAGTGCGCGGCAATGCTTTTGGCGGTGGCCAGCGCCGCGGACGTCATGATGTCGAGGTTTCCGGCATAGGCGGGCAGGTAATCGGCGGCGCCGGTCACCTGCAGCAGGGTGGTGACGCGGGTGCCGATGAATTTCCCGGTCTCGGGGATGTGCAGCGGGTTGTCGGGTCCGAAGGTCTCGAACTGCACCGGTTGGGTGAGCCGGTAGCCGGGCACGTAGCACCGGACGCGCTCGATCATCGCCGCGATGGACGATTCGACGGCGGCGTGGTCGCAGTCGCCTTCCACGAGGCAGTACACCGTGTTGCGCATCAGGATCGGCGGTTCTGCGGGGTTGAGGACGATCATCGCCTTGCCCCGCTGCGCTCCGCCGACGACTTCCAGTGCGGCAGCGGTGGTCTCGGTGAACTCGTCGATGTTGGCGCGGGTGCCCGGGCCGGCGGATTTCGAGGAGATCGATGAGACGATCTCGGCGTAGGTGACCGGCGCCGTCCGGTTCACCGCGGCGACGATCGGCACGGTGGCCTGCCCGCCACACGTCACCATGTTGAGGTTCGGCGCGTCGAGATGATCTTCGAGGTTGACCACCGGGACGCAGAACGGGCCGACGGCGGCCGGGGTGAGGTCGAGCACGCGGACTCCGGTGTGGCGCAACGCCTCCCAGTGCTCGACGTGGGCCTCGGCCGAGGTGGCGTCGAACACCAGGCGGACCTGCTCGAAGCCCGGCATGGCCAGCAGCCCGTGGACGCCCTCCGACGACGTCGGGACGCCCAGGCGTTTCGCCCGCGCCAGCCCGTCGGAGTTCGGGTCGATGCCGACCATCGCGGCCATCCTCAGCGGTCCGCCGCAGCGCAGGATCTTGAGCATGAGGTCGGTGCCGATGTTGCCCGACCCGATGATCGCCACGGCGAACTGTTGACTGGTCATGGGTTTCCTCTCGGTCTACGCGAAGCT
Source organism: Mycobacterium paraseoulense (assembly GCF_010731655.1). Taxonomy (NCBI): domain Bacteria; kingdom Bacillati; phylum Actinomycetota; class Actinomycetes; order Mycobacteriales; family Mycobacteriaceae; genus Mycobacterium; species Mycobacterium paraseoulense. The sequence continues at coordinate 2,920,220 of NZ_AP022619.1, forward strand.
CACGCCGACCGCGCCGAGGCCGGTGACGGTGGCCGCCGCGCGGTCGCCGGCCTCGACGAACGCGGCGGTGGTGTAGGAGCCCGACATCACGAACTGCCCGGCCTCGATCGCCGTTCCGTACTCGGCCAGGGCGTTGGCCAGCCAGGCGACGGCCACCGCAGGGTCACCCATCACGGCGCTGCCCCGCCCCGTTTCGACGAGCGTGTCGTTCAGGTAGAGCGCCGCGGTGGTACCGGGCAGGGGCGGCGCGTCCGCGATCGGCACCCATTCGCCCAGCACCACCGCGCCGGAGCTGGCGTTGTCGGCGACGGTGTCCGCCAGGGTGATTCGCCAGTCGGCGATGCGGCTGTCCACGATCTCCAGCGCCGCGGCCACCGCCTCGGTGGCCGCCATCACCTCGGCGACGGTCACCCCCGGGCCGCGCAGCGGTGCCCGCAGCAAGAACGCCACCTCGGGTTCTGCCCGCGGCATGCAGAACGCGGCCCGCCGCACCGCCGTCCCGTCGCCCAGCACCATGCTGTCCAGGACGTAGCCGAAGTCGGGTTCATCGACACCGAGCAGCGCCTGCATCGGCGCGGAGGTCAGCCCGATCTTGTGGCCGCGCAGCCGCGCGCCCGCACCGAGGTGGCGCGCAAGGTTGCGCCGCTGCACCGAATAGGCTTGGGCCACACTGAAACTCGGATAAGCGTCCGTGAGCGGCTGGATCGGGCTGCTGCTCGCCTGTGCCGCGTACAACCGCTGGGCCGCCTCGTCCAGTTGCGGGTCCTGGGCGGTCGTCTCGATCATGCGAATTCTCCGGACTCCAGGAGCCGGGTCGCCGACTGGAAAACCAGGCGGGCGTGCAGGTCGAACAGCTTGATCAGGTCCACCGAGTCGCCGCCCACTTCCTTGGCGATGAACAGGCCGTCGGCTCCGGCGATCGCGTAGGTGGTCAGCAGGCGCACGCCCTCCTCGTCGAGCCCGGGCGCGACGTCGCGCACGACCGCCTCGAACCGGCGAAAGGCTTCGTCGCGAACTCGAAGGAACATCTCTCTCGCACGCGGCTCGACCGGGCGGCGCTCCAACGCCAGCATCAGGCCGAGGCGGATGAAGTCGGGCGCATCCAGCAGCGCCTTGGCCACCTGCGTCCCGAGCTCGGCCACCCGCCCCGGCACCAGGGCGCCGCCGGGCAGGTCCAGCGCCGCCAGCCAGCGACCGAAACTGCGCTCGATCACCGCGGCGATCAGGTCGTCCTTGTCGGCGAAGTGCCAGTAGATCGATGTCGGCGGCAGGCCGCTTTTCTTGCTGACCAGCGAGATGGTGGTGCCCTCGTACCCGCGTTCGGTGGCGACCTCCGTCGCCGCATCGAGGATCCGCTCCCGTGACTGCTCCCCGTTGGCCCGGGTGCGGCGGCGGGTGCGGGATCCGGCGGAGTCGGTGCTACCGGCGTCGGCGCTCACGTTGCCTCCTTTGGGGTGTTGACTGTCACGCTCCATGAGCTTACTGTATGGATCACTACATTAACAAGTCCGGCGAAGGGCCCGAGATGACTGACCCGAAGACCTATGACGTAGCGATCGTCGGCTACGGCCCGGTCGGCTGCACCGCTGCGAACCTGCTGGGCCGGTTGGGCCTCAACGTCGTTGTGGTCGAACGTGATCCCGACATCTATGCGCGAGCGCGCGCCATTTCCACCGACGAGGAGGTGGTTCGCATCTGGCAGCAGGTGGGGCTGGCGGACCGGCTCAACGCCGACATGCAGCCGGGCTGCGGCGCGAGCTTCGTCGACGCCAACGGCGTGCCGTTCGTCAAGCTACTGCCCGTGTCGAGGGGTAACGGGCACCCGCCCCAGCAGTTCATCTACCAGCCGGCGCTGGAGAAGGTGCTGCGCGAAGGGGTTGACCGCTTCCCCAACGTGTCCGTCTTGCTCCAGCACGAATGCCTGCGGCTGGTCCCGCACGGCGACGGCGTCGAGTTGATGCTCGCCGATCTGACCACCGACGAATTCCGGCGCATCCGCGCCTCCTACGTGATCGCCGCCGACGGCGGGTCCAGCGCGACGCGCGCCCAGCTGGGAGTCGGGTTCGGCGGGCGGACGTTCGCCGAGCGCTGGATCGTCATCGACACCAAGGTGCTGAAGGAATGGCCCGGGCACGACCGGCTGCGGTTTCACTGCAACCCCGAACGGCCGACCGTCGACTGCCCCACCCCGCTGGGACACCACCGCTGGGAGTTCCCGGTGCGCGACGAGGAGGACGAGCTCGACCTGCTGTCGGAGGACGCGATCTGGAAGGTGCTGGGCGGCCAGGGGATAACGCCGGACGACGTGCGGATCCTGGGCTTCGCCTGCTACAGCCACCACGTTCGCTTCGCCGATCGGTGGCGGGTGGGCCGGATCTTCCTGGCCGGCGACGCCGCCCACGCGATGCCCCCGTGGATCGGCCAGGGCATGTGCGCGGGGGTGCGGGATGTGGCGAACCTGTGCTGGAAGCTCGGGGCCGTGCTGAACGGGTCGCTGCCGGAGTCCGTCCTGGACACCTACCAGGCCGAGCGGCTGCCGCACGTGCGGGAGGTGACCAACCGCGCGGTGAAGACCGGCAAGCTCATCATTCAGCGCAACCGCTTCCGCGCGGCCGCCCGCAATCACCTCTTGCGCGCCGCGAGCAGGGTGCCGTACTTCCTCACCTGGCTGCGCGACCACCGCTGGTTGCCCGACGCCCGCTACCGGGAGGGCCTGCTGGCGCGCAACGGGAACGGCGCCGTCGGCTGGCTCATCCCCCAGCCCTGGGTCCAGGACGAAAAGGGGGACCGCGTGCGTCTCGACGACGTGGTCGGCGGCCGCTGGACCGTGCTGCATACCGGGCGCGCAGCCGAATGCCCGGACTGGCGCGCCGCCGGCGTGCCCCTCTTGCAGATCACCCCATCCGGCAGCGTCCCGCGCCGCGACTGCCTGGTCGACGAAGACGGGTCGCTGACCCGCTGGCTCGGCAAGAAGGGCGCCTCGGCGGTGGCAGTTCGCCCCGACGGCTTCGTCTACGCCGGCGCCACCGGCGCCCAGCCCCTCCCCCCGCCGCCGGCCGGCTTCAAGTCGTAAGGAAAGACCCAGTGCCCACGAACACGATCACCGAACGCACCATAAGCGTCAGAGGCAAGGACATCTTCGTCGCCGAGACCGGCACCGGCCCGGCGGTCGTGCTCCTGCACGGCGGCGGACCGGGCGCGTCCGGGATGTCGAATTACGCGCGCAATATTGAGCCGCTCGCCGAGCACTTCCGGGTGATCGTTCCGGACATGCCCGGATACGGCCGCTCCGGCAAGGGCGTCGACCGGCGAGATCCGTTCGGATACCTCGCCGATCACATCCGGGGCATGCTCGACGAGCTCGGCATCGACGGCGCGCACCTGGTCGGCAACTCCTACGGCGGGTCGTGCGCGCTGCGGCTGGCCCTGGACACCCCCGACCGGGTGACCAAGTTGGTGCTGATGGGTCCGGGCGGCGTCGGCACGAGCCGCGGGCTGCCCAGCGAGGGTCTGCGGAGCCTGCTGGCCTATTACGGCGGCGACGGACCGAGCCTGGACAAGCTGCGCACGTTCATCCGTTCGTACCTGGTGTACGACGGCGACGCCGTGCCGGACTCGCTGATCGAGTCCCGCTACCAGGCCTCGATCGACCCCGAGGTCATCGCCGATCCGCCGCTGCAACGCCCCTCGGGGTTGCGCACGCTGTGGCGGATGGACTTCACCCGCGACCACCGGCTCGGCGGCCTCGCGACGCCCACGCTGATCGTCTGGGGCCGAGACGACAAGGTGAACAAACCCAGCGGCGCGGCGATGCTGGCCGAGCGGATGCCCAACGCCGACGTGCTGATCGCCGCCAACACCGGCCACTGGGTCCAGTGGGAGCGCGCCGACCTGTTCAACGCGGTCACCGCCGCGTTCCTGAAGACCTAACCGCTGCAAGAGATTACCGGGATCAATATGACTACCACTCCAAAGCCCTCGGTGTTCGGCAATGTTCACCTGGGTTATGTCGTGATCGAGACCAACAAGATCAGCGACTGGAAGCGCTTCGGGCGCGACGCGATCGGCATGCACCTCGACGAGATGGCGCCCGACACCGTCCGGTTCCGCCTCGACGACAACGCATGTCGCGTGCTGCTGCGACGGGGCCCGGCCGAGGACGTCGTGGCGCTGGGTTGGCAGCTCGACGACCATGCGACGTTCGACGAGATCAGTCGCCGCGTCGCCGACCACGGGGTGCCCAGCGTCGAGGGTCCCGACGAAGAAGCGAAGCTGCGCGGTGTCGAGCGCTACGTGCGGTTTCCCGGCCCGAACCGGCTCGCCCAGGAGATCTACACCACCGCCCGGACCGCGCCGCTGTCCCTGGACGTACCGGGCAGCGGATTCGTCACCGGCGCAAGCGGAATGGGCCACGTCGCCCTCGCGACGAAGAAGCCATACGAGATGCGCGGGTACTACCACCACGTCTTCGATGCGCGGCTTTCCGATTACATCGACGAGACCATCAACGGGCTGAAACTCAAGATCCGGTTCCTCCGGGTCAACGAGCGTCACCATTCCGTGGCGATCGCGTCGGTGAATGCGTTGCCGGTCAACCCGATTCGCACCCGGGTCCAGCACGTCAACGTCCAGGTCGCCACGCTCGACGACATGGTGAGCTCCTACCAGCGGGTCAAGGAACTGGGGTTCGGCATGGCCCTGTCGGTCGGGCAGCACACCAACGACAAGGAGCTGTCCTACTACGCTCTGACGCCGTCGGGCTTCGAATGGGAGGTCGGGTGGAACCCGATCGTCGTCGACGAAGCCACCTGGGAGCCCACCACCCACCAGGGGATCAGCATCTGGGGTCACAGGCCGGAAGGGCAGACCGTCATCGACAAGCTCAACCAGTTCGCGGTGGCCGCGCGCTCGCTACGCCGCCGGGAAGACACCGTCGCGGCGCTCAGCTCACCCGGGATCGCCGACGACTAGCGGCGGGAGGCGCGTTCAGCGCCGCTTGTCGCGCACCTTGTAGGTCGACGGCCACGACTTGCGCGACTCGTCCCCCGTCAACGGGGTGCCCATGCCCCCGACCTTGACGTTGTAGGCCTCCTTGCCGGGGCCGACCTCCCGGTTCGCGTGTTCCTGGGCGAGGAAGTACAGCTCGTCGATGGTGGCTTCGTCGTAGGCGACGAACGAGGTCTCCCGTTCCATGTCCTCGACACCGATCAGCATCCGCGCGGGCAGTAACCGCGAGGCCAGCGCCGCGAGGCCGAACAGCGTGAACGGAATCAGCCAGTAACACACGTACGACAACGGAGCCCCGGTGTCCAGCATCGTGGCGTCAGCCCGCACGATCGGCGGGATCGCCGACGACACCGTCATGCCGGCCGCCGTCGCCACCCAGGTCCAGGTCAGGACGCCGACGGTCCGGCCGAACAGCTCGGTCCTGACGACGTCGGCGGGTTGTTCTGCGGCCGCGAACGCGCGCACGAACGGCTTGCCGGTCAGCGTGCCGGCCAGCGCCACCACCAGCAGGCCGGCGATGCTGAGCGGCAGCATCCACCGCTGGACGAACGACCCGCCCAGCGCGAACGTCAGCGCCGTCACTATCGCAAACACTGCGGCAGAACCGATTTCGAGCGTCCGCTCCGGCTTCCCGGTGACGGCGTCGATCGCCAGCGCGATGACCGCGACCGCGAGGCCGGCCAGCGCGGCGGCACCGAACGGGACGTTTCCGACGAGCACCCAATAAACAATCCACGGCGCAAGACCAAACAGCATGCCCACGATGGGTCAGTGTATGAGTGGCGGTTCGCCCCACTGTCGGCGGCAGGCCCAAAATTTGGTCCGGCGTCAAGACAACCACCGTCCAGCCGCGCTGATCGCCGTGATCGCCGCGCGGCCAAGGGCTTTGCCGATCGTGGGCCAGGAAAGGGCTTATTGCCCTTGGCGTCGCCTCCTGCCGGGGCCAGTCTGGAGGCCACACGCCTGTGGACGGCGGCGGGTTCTCCGAGCCGTGAGTCAGGGCGGGCAAGGCTGGTCGAGTCATGGAGCGCACGGCAACACCGCTGAAGGCGTGGTGGCCGTCGGTGCCTCCGCCGGGGGCATCGAGGCGTTGTGCGAACTGGCGGCGGGCATGCCGACCGACTTCCCATTCGCCGTCATGATCGTCATTCACATGAGCCGGGGCGGGCCGTCCCTGCTGGCGCAGATCGTCGGGCGAAGCGGCCCGTTGCCGGCGGTCGGGGCGGTCGACGGGGCGGTCCTGGAGGCCGGGCGGATATACGCCGCCGTGCCCGACCATCATCTGCTTGCGCGAGACCACCGGGTCGCGCTGTCGGATGGGCCGCGGGAGGGCGGTCGCCGACCGGAGATCGATGCGCTGTTCCGATCCGTCGCGCTGGACTACGGCCCGCGCGCGATCGGTGTCCTGATGTCGGGGATGCTCGACGACGGCGTGGCCGGGCCGCGCGCCATCCAGGCCAGCGGAGGGGTAACCGTGGTTCAGGAGCCGGCCGATGCGCAGTTTCCCGATCTGCCGAAGAATGCCATAAACGCCGGCGCGGCCGACCACACGGCAGCGGCGAAAGATATCGGCAGCCTGCTGACGCGGCTGGCCGACCGGGGCGAGCCGCCCGATCCGGGCGGGCGGCCGTCCGTCGCGGAAGCAGCACTGGCAAACGACGCGGTGCCGCCAGCCGGTTAGCGCGAATGCACCTGAACGCGCCTGCAGCTATCCCGACGGGTTCTGGTTCAGCGCGATCGCCAAAAAGTCCAGGCGCCATAGCGATTCGAACAGCTTGCGCCCGAATTCCTTTACCAGATCGGCCTTGTCCGGGCCGACGCCGCCGTGCTGGGCAACGTTCGCGATGATCTCCCGAATCGGGCGACGGCCGTCGACCTGCGCAACGAAGGGCAGCTGAGCCGGGTTGAGCTTCAGCTTCGTGCCGGGCAGGTGGATCTCATCCCCGGCCAGCAGGCAGGCCGTTCGCAGCAACGGGACGTAGTCGAGCGCGGCGGCGCTCGAGAAATCGATGGCGTAATGCGCTTTCGGCCGTTCCGGCCGACAGGCGATGAAGAAGTGGGTGGCATTCGCCGGCTGCAGGCGTTCCATCACCGACCAGAGTTTGACCTCGGGAAGTTGGTTCAGCATCTCCTGGAACCGGCTGACCGGCGCGACGAAGTCGTGCGGGTAGTACGGCGTCTTGTGGAACCAGCCCTGGAATGCCAGCCCCGCCGAGCTGACCAGGTCCAGGCATTCCGCGACGGTGTAGCTGCGCTGCCGACTGTGCAGGAAGGTGTCGACCAGGGCGCCGTCGGACACCAGATCGCGCGCGCCCTTCAGATATGTGCGCACGGGGTGATCCGCCGGTAGTACCGCGATCGCCTCTTTGACCAGTTGGACCGCGACCTCGTCCTGCTCCAGGCCGAGGTCGCGAAAGACCGACTCGAGCATGTCGACGCCGATCCGGCCGTACCGCGCGTACAGCATGACGCCCAGCGCGCCATCTGTGCGCAGACAGCCGCCCAGCGCTTCCAGACCGGCCAGCGGATCCGCCATGTGGTGCAAGACGCCGGTGGAGACGATCAGGTCGAAGTCGCGGGCCAGCGTCGACACCTCCTCGATGGGCAGCAGATGCAGTTCCAAGTTGCCCAGGCCGTGCTTGTCTTTCAGATATTGCTGATGACTGAGCGCCGACCGGCTGACGTCGATGGCGACCACCTTGGCGCCGCGGTTCATGAAGGCGAAAAGGGCCGCCTGGAAGGTGCCGCAACCCGCGATGAGAATGTCGAGGTCCGGTTTGTACTCCCGGTCCGGCCACAACACCCGGTGCGCCCAGTGGGGATCGAACCAATCCCAGTGGTTTTTGCTCCACGCCGCGAGGTCGGTCACCGGGGGCGGATACTGCCACCGATCGTATTGACGGGAGACGCCGTCGCCCCGCGGATCGTCGGTCACTTCGGCGCAACTCCTTCGCGGTGGCGGTCGCGACCAACTTACTGTGCCCGGCGCGCCTCGGCCTGCCGGCGATGCGCCTCCCGACCAGACTGCGCGGTCACATCAGCGGGGGCCCGGGAATCAGCCAGATCAGCGAGCTGTCGATCTGTCCGCGGTACTGCGGGCAGTACGCGGCCACGGAGAGGCCGACGAAGTAGCTGGACTGCCTCATCGAGAGATTGGTGTCGCGCTTCACCTTCATCGCCAGGACGCTGGCATTCGCGTTGTTGTCGAACCCCGTGCACACCCGGTGGGCCATCGCGATCGCCGTGCCACTGTCTCGGACGTCGATCCCGTAGTTCGCCAGCGACGCGATGAACGCGTCATCGGCCGGATCCGCCGCCGCCGACGCTGAGAAGAGGGGCACGGTCGCGAACAGCAGGACCGCACAGGCGGCCGGCCGCCACTTCCTACGACGGGCGTTCATCCGGGCCGATCAATTCGACGAAGACAGCGGGACCTTCGCCACGTCCGTAACGTGCGTAGTCTGACCGTCCGTCCCCGGTGCGCTCACGTCTCGCAGCGTGACGGGATGGCGACGCCAGCCGGCGTACCCGAATGCCGCGCTGACCGCGGTGTAGACGGCGGCCTCCGTCCACATGAATCCGACGCCCCACTTCCTGCCGAGGAAGATGGGCTCGTCGATGATGCCGCTGGACGCGGCGATGGCGTAGCCCGCGTGCGCGTAGGCGATCCCGGCGAACGCTCCGCAGAAGAACTTGCTCACTTCGCGATTCATGCCTCTTCCTCTCTCCGTTGCGACGAAGTCGCAAAACCTCAATGTCGGCCTGCCCTCTGCTTGCTACGGGGCTCCGTTGACGATGCGGTCGCGGACGGCGGTGGCGGTGGTGAGATGTCCCTCCGCGGAATTCATGAATTCGCCGGCGTGGCGGGCCTCGTTCGCGTCGTGGTCCTCGATCGCCGCGACGCAGAAGTGGGACGCGGCGTCGAAGTCGTCGAGGCTGGCTTGCAGCGCGTCGGTGAGTTCTTTGTCGGGCGAAGGCATGTGCCCCTGCAGGAAGCTCGCCGCCTCGTGGCCCTCGTGGCAGGCCGCCCCCAGCGCGGGGTAGTCCTGGCTGCCGATGGCAAAGGTGGCCTTGCCCATGGCGATGCCCAAGTCCTGCATGTGGTCTTTGGTCAGTTCGACCCAGCCGCGCACGGCCTGGGCGTGGGCCGTTGTGGTGGTGGTGCCGCCACCGCTGCTGTGCGTGCCAGGTGAGCAGCCACCGACCAACAGAACCACCGCAGCACCCACTATGGCTTGCTTGATCACCCGGCCTCCTCAACCTTGTACAGGGTGATCCTTCGCCCCGACGACGCCCGCCAGCCAGGGCATAAAGGCTCTACCTCTGGTACCAAGCTCGGCTGTACCTGCGGCCGTTGCGCTGAGCTGCGCGGACGCTTGTGCCCCCAGTCGGACTCGAACCGACACTGGGCGGATTTTAAGTCCGCTGCCTCTGCCAATTGGGCTATGGGGGCTCGGCGGCGAATCTAGCGCGCGGCCGCCGAAACCGGGACATCGCGTCCCGCTGAAGTTGAGGGAAATTCACACCATGCGACGCGGGCAGCCATCGGCTAGTATCCGCGCCCACGCCGCTTAACCACGGCTTTCCGGCAGATGACAGATCACACCGCTATGTCGTCCGGCAGGACCGTGTTAAAACTACTGCCCTCCTCGTTAAGAAGCCGTAAACGGCTGTCACCCCGGGCCTTTCGGCCGGGAACGTGGACTCGGGGGTCGTTAGTGTTACGCCAACGCACAGGGGCCGTTACGCGAACACTCAGGGTCGATCCACCGCATGGGGGTCGGCCGTTCCGAACAGTAGGGAGCAATAAATGTCATTTCTGACGACACAGACAGAAGAGATGTTAGCTGCGGAGCAGCTGCTGTCGGGAATCAATACCAACCTGGCTGCGCAGAACGCGGGCGCGGCGGCGGCGACGACGGTGATCGCTCCCGCGGGCGCCGACCCGGTCTCGGCCCAGCAGGCGGCGATCTTCTCGGCGTACGGCACCCAATACCAGGCCATTGCCGCAGAGGCCCAGACGATGCTGGAGCAGTACGCGCAAACCCTGGGCATCAGCTCCGGCAGTTACGGGGACACCGAGGCCATCAACGCCGCCCAGGCCACTCTTGCGAGCGCCGCAAATCCCGCAGCCGCAGCTCCCGCCGCCGCGACCGCCACGCCGGGCGGTGCCCTCGACTGGCTTTCCTACCTCCTCGGTAGCACCGGCAACGGCACGAACCCGGCCATGCTCGGGGGGCTCTTCGGCCTGTCGAGCAACGGCGCCAACATCGGCAACATCGGTTTCGGCAACTGGGCCTCCGCCGGTTCCGACCTGCTCGGCCTGGCCGGTGGCGGCCTGCTCGACACCTCCGCCGCCGACGCCGCCGGTTCGGCCGCCGACGCGGCGGGCCTCGCCGATGTCACGGCGCCGATGGGTGGCGGCATGGCCGGCATGGGCGCGATGCCGATGGCCGCGGCGGGCCAGGCGAGCCTGGTCGGCAAGCTCTCGGTGCCGCCGACGTGGGCGGCCCCCGCCACCCCGGTGGTCGGCACCAGCGCCGCACCGTTGGAGACCGTGGGCTGGACCGCCGCCGCGCCGCAGGCCGGCACCGGGGGCATCATCCCCGGGATGCCGGGGATGGGCGCCGCCGCGCGCAACAGCGCCGGCTTCGGTGCGCCGCGCTACGGCGTCAAGCCGATCGTCATGCCGAAGCCGACGGCCGTCTAGGCATTGCTCACTTACTCAAGAGACGTGAAATTCCAATAGACAAAAGGAGCGGGAAACACCAATGGTTCTTGACTTTGCAGCAATTCCCCCGGAGATCACCTCCTCGCTCATCTACTCCGGTGCGAGCTCCGCGCCGCTGATGGCCGCCGCGGCGGCGTACGCCAACCTGGGGGCGGAGATCAGCACCACCGCCACCCAGTGGGAATCGATCATCTCGCTGCTGACCAGCGAGCAGTGGACGGGAGGCGGGTCGGCAGCGGCGGCGGCCGCGGCCCAGCCCATCATCACTTACCTCACCGAGACGGCGGCGACGCTCGAGCAGGCGAGCGCCCAGGCCACGGCGTCGGCGGCTGCTTTCGACGCGGTGTACGCGGCGGTGGTGCCCCCACCGTTGGTCGTGGCGAATCGAACACTGCAAGCGTCGTTGTTGCCGATGGCCATCATCCCGACCGTCGCCGCCGAGATCGCCGCATTGGACGCGGAGTACGCCGAAATGTGGGCCCAGGACGCCGCCGCGATGGCCGCGTACCAGGCGGCCTCACTGGCCGCGGGAGTCTTGACGCCCGTGACACCGCTGACCTCGACCACCAGTCCGGCGACCGCCGCGGCCGCGGACAGCGCTGCCCTCGCGGCGGACTCGACGGGCGGCACCGTCCAGGCGTTGGCGGCGCCATTGGCGGCGCCGTTGGCGGCCGCCGCGGACCCCATCACACCGACGTTCCCTGGCCTGCTGGGCTCGATCGACAACTTCCTCGGCACGCCATCGGTGCTGAACGCGATCAACGGCAGCGTGAACACCGCGGCCTGGTGGGTCATGAACGCCATCCCGACGGCCGTGTCGCTGGGCCACACCCTGGGCTCCGTGCCGTCGATCCCGTTCGCGCTCACCGACTCCGTCACTCCGCTCGCCGGCGGGATGGTGCAGGGCACCATGGTGGGCTCGGTGTCGGGAGCGGGTGCGTCGGCCGCCCTGGGCGAGGCCTCCGCGGTCGGCGGGCTGTCCGTGCCGGCCGGCTGGAATGCGGCCGCCCCGGCGTCGTTGGCCTCCTCCACCGCTCCGCTCGAGGGCTCCGGGTGGACGGCCGCGGCGGAGGCCGAGCCGGTCGCGGCGATGCCCGGGATGCCGGGCATGGCCGCTGCGGCAAAGGGCGCCGGCGCCTACGGCTCCGGACCGCGGTACGGCTTCAAGCCGATCGTCATGCCCAAGCAGGTCGTTGTCTGATGTCGGGATTACCGCTACGGGAAATAAGGGGGTACATGTCACCCGTTTGAGGCGATCAGTTAACCGGTAGGCCGTAATCTGTCCATAACGCGGCCACCACCGCATCAATTACAGCTGTTAAGACTTCGACATTGAAGGCTTGAACGACAAGGAGAAAGCAAATGGCAACACGTTTTATGACTGACCCGCACGAGATGCGGGCGATGGCGGGTCGCTTCGAGGTGCACGCCCAGACGGTTGAGGACGAGGCCCGCAAGATGTGGGCGTCGTCGATGAACATCGCCGGCTCGGGCTGGAGCGGTCAGGCGCAGGCGACCTCGTACGACACCATGGGTCAGGTCAACCAGGCCTTCCGCAACATCGTCAACATGCTCCACGGGGTGCGCGACGGGCTGATCCGCGACGCGAACAACTACGAGCAGCAAGAGCAGGCCTCGCAGCAGATCCTCGGCAGCTAACGGTCGAACCCGCTGTCTTCCAACACTTTTAAGGAGCTAAGCAATGACCATTAACTACCAGTTCGGCGATGTCGACGCCCACGGTGCCTTGATCCGCGCCCAGGCCGCGTCTTTGGAGGCTGAGCACCAGGCCATCGTTCGCGATGTGCTTGCTGCGGGTGACTTCTGGGGCGGCGCCGGTTCGGTGGCCTGCCAGGAGTTCATCACCCAGTTGGGTCGCAACTTCCAGGTGATCTACGAGCAGGCCAACGCCCACGGGCAGAAGGTGCAAAGCGCCGGCAGCAACATGGCCAGCACCGACAGCGCCGTTGGCTCCAGCTGGGCCTGACACCGCGCCTCTTCACTCGAAGGGCCCGCACACCACGGTGTGCGGGCCCTTTCGGTTGCGGGAGCCTTGGGGCCGGGCCTATCCGGCCACCGGCGACCGCGGGATGAGTGAGGGACGGAACCCGATCCGGTGAACCGCGCCGTCGGACTCACGCCCGACCATGGCGCCCAGCGGCAGCTTGGAAATCCCGGTGGCCTGCGACGGCGTGGGCGCCGCACTCCACCCGGCCGGCGCGCCGTTGGCGTCGAGGGCGGCGGGCACCGGCGTCACCGCCGACGCGGCGTTGGCCCAGCCCGGCGGGACCGACAACGTCCCCAGCGAGGCTCCTTGACCCACGCTTGCCGAGGCGCCCTCGCCCAAACCTCCCAGCGACCCGACATTTCCCAGACCGACACCGCCCAGGGCTTCCGGGCCTTCGAAACCGGGAACGCCCTCGGCCCCCAGGATCGAACCCGCCCCCTCCAGGTCCAGCGTCACCCCATAGACGTCCATACCGATCCCCCCGCCGTCGGCCCCCAGGCCCGCCCCGTCGGCGCCCAGGCCGGCGGCATCCGAGCCCACACCGAACGCCGTGAAGACTGCTCCTTCTCCGCCGCTCAGCAACGATCCGGAGCCCGTGGCCACTCCAGACGCGGCCGCGGTACCCGCGCTGGCGGTCTTGGCAAAGCCCTTGCCGGACGCGCTGGTCAGGCTCGACAGCGCGCTGACCGGCGCGGTAGCTCCCGAGGTACCGACTGACGCCTCGGTGCCCATCGCCGCCTGCGCCAGACCCGCGTTGGGCGACGACCCGGGCGTCGACAGGCCCTGCAGGGCTTGCGGAACGGACGACATCACATGCGCCGACGTGCTCTGCACCTTGGTGGCGGCCTGGGTGCCCGTCACCTGGGCGACCCCGCCGGCCTGGCCGGCGACCCCACCAGGATTGGTCGTCTGCGGCGGCGGCGCGAAGGTGCTGAAGGTGGACGCGGTTGCCGAACTGGCGGCGTAGGTGTACATCGCGGTGGCGTCCTGGGCCCACATCTCGCTGTACTCGGCCTCGGTGGCCATGATCGCGGGGGTGTTCTGGCCCAGGACGTTGGTCGCGATCAACGCCATAAGGCGAGCGCGATTGGTCGCGATGACGGGCGGCGGCACCGTCATCGCGTACGCCGCTTCGTAGGCCGCCGCCGCGGCGGTCGCCTGCATCGCCGACTGCTCGCACAGCGCCGCGGTCGCCTGCAACCACACGATGTACGGCGTCACCGCGGCGGCCATCGCCGTCGACGTCGGCCCCAGCCATTCGCCCGTCAAGGTCGTGATCACCGAGTCGTAGCCGGCTGCCGCCGAGTGCAGCTCGAGGGCCAGCGAGTCCCATCCGGCCCCGGCCGCTAGCAGCGTCGCGGGCCCCGGCCCCACATACATCCGCCCGGAGTTGACTTCCGGCGGCAACGCACCAAAATCCATTACTGTCCTTTTGCTAGTCGGTTTTGCCGAATCCGCGAAAGAGGTGCCGGTGACCATACGGAAGAACGCCCTGCGACGTGCACCCTTGCGTCGAAAAGCGGTTCAAAGAGCCATTTTTGGTAACGCGCACGTAGCGTTGACTTAATGCGAGCCGGGACTCCGTCGTCCTTGTAACAAGGGTATGCATTCGGCCGGAAGGCGCATTCGCCGAAATGCCGCCCGTTGCAAACAAGCTAAACTGGTTCTAGCGCAGCCTGTTTGGGTCATATTCGCTGGAATCAGCCGGTGCATCCCGACCAACGGCCTTGCAAATCCGCAGGTTTGGCAAACCAGACCATCTCGGACAAGCCGGTAGGACACATATCAAACACATATTTGAGCGCCCGCTGACGTGACGCACCCAGACGTCAACATTTGAGATTCCTATGAGCTTCGTGACAGTCGGGTGTGTGCCTTGCCAGAATGGAGGAACATGACCGCAATGTCGGGATACGGGGGCGGCCAGCGCCCTCGCCAAGCCATCCTCGGGCAGCTGCCCAGGATCTACCGCGCCGACGGTTCACCGATCAGGGTCCTGCTGGTCGACGACGAGCCGGCGCTGACCAACCTGGTGAAGATGGCGCTGCACTACGAGGGTTGGGTCGTCGACATCGCCCACAACGGTCGCGAGGCGCTGGCGAAGTTCGACAGGGTCAACCCCGACGTGCTCGTGCTCGACATCATGCTTCCCGACGTGGACGGGCTGCGAATCCTGGAACGCGTCCGCCAATCCGATGCCTACACCCCGACGCTCTTCCTGACCGCGCGGGACTCGGTCATGGACCGCGTCACCGGCCTGACCGCCGGCGCCGACGACTACATGACCAAGCCGTTCAGCCTCGAAGAGCTCGTCGCCCGGCTGCGCGGGTTGCTGCGCCGTTCCGGCCAGCAGACCCCGCCGGCCGCCGAAACCCTCAAAGTCGGCGACCTGCGGGTCGACACCGCCAGCCGAGAGGTGACCCGTGACGGCACCCAGATATCGCTGTCCTCCACCGAGTTCGAATTGTTGCGCTTCCTCATGCGCAATCCCCGCCGCGCGCTGAGCCGCAGCGAAATCCTCGACCGGGTGTGGAACTACGACTTCGCCGGGCGCACCAGCATCGTCGATCTGTACATCTCGTATTTGCGGAAGAAGATCGACTCCGGCCGGGATCCGATGATTCACACCGTGCGCGGTGTCGGATACATGCTGCGGCCTCCGGAATGAGCCCGGGCCGGGACGCCTTGGCCCGAGACCTTCCGCGGTGGCTGCCCCGTTCGTTGCGTCGCCAATTGCTGTTGGGCGTACTGGCCGTGGTCAGCGTGGTGCTGATGACGGTCGGGATCGTCTCCGTGCTGAGCCTGCGCGGTTACGTCACCGCGATGAGCGACGCCGACGTCGCCGGGTCCTTGGACGCGCTGGGCCACTCGTACGCCAAATACCGTGACGGTGAACGTAATACGGCCGACGGTAGTAAGCCGCTGGGTCAGGCGATGTTGCAGTTCACCGATCAGACGCCGGGAAACCTGATCGTGGTGCTGCATAACGGCGCCGTCATCGGATCGGCCGTGTTCTCGGAGGCCGAAGCACGGCCGGCACCCGCCGATGTGGTCCGCGCCATCGAAGTGCAGTCGTGGGGTGACGGGCCGCCACGGACCGAAAACCTGGGCAGCCTCGGGTTCTACCGGCTCAACAGCCACGTCGCCGGGTCAGACGTGCTGGTTGCCGGGGTTTCGCTGAACCTCGCCGACCGGATCATCGCCCGCAAGCAACTCACCACCACCCTGCTCATCGCGGCCGCCTTGGTGGTCACCGCCGGGCTCACCATGTGGGTCGTCGGCTACACCCTCCGACCGTTACGCCGGCTGGCCGGCGTCGCGGCGGAGGTCGCCGCGATGCCGCTCACCGACGACGACCACCGAATCAGCGTGCGGGTGCGGCCGCGGGACACCAACCAGCTGAACGAGGTCGGCATCGTCGGCCACACCCTGAACAAGCTGTTGGACAACGTCGACAGCGCGCTGGCCCAGCGGGCCGAATCCGACCTGCGCATGCGGCAATTCATCACCGACGCCAGCCACGAGCTGCGGACGCCGCTGGCGGCGATTCAGGGATATGCCGAACTCACCCGGCAGGACAGCTCGGAGTTGCCCCCTACCACCGAATACGCGCTGGCCCGCATCGAGTCCGAAGCGCGGCGGATGACGCTGCTGGTCGACGAGCTGCTGTTGCTCTCGCGCCTCGGCGAAGGGCAAGACCTGCAGAGCGAGGATGTCGACCTGGCCGAGCTCGTGGTCAACGCCGTGAACGACGCGGCGGTCGCGGCGCCCACGCACCACTGGGTCAAGGACCTGCCCGACGAACCGGTGTGGGTCCGCGGCGATCATGCCCGGCTGCACCAACTGGTCAGCAACCTGCTCAACAACGCCTGGGTGCACACCCCACCAGGGGTCACCGTCACGACGGCGATCACCTGCCATCGCGGCGGGCCGGGGACGCCCTTCGCGGAACTGAGCGTCACCGACGACGGGCCGGGCATCGACCCCGAGCTTCTCCCCCGCCTGTTCGAACGGTTCGCCCGGGCCGACAACTCCAGACTCAACAGCTCGGGCACCGGGCTGGGCCTGGCCATCGTCGACTCGATCGTCAAGGCTCACCACGGCTCCGTCGCCGCCGAATCCGCAGAGGGCAGAACGGTTTTCCGGGTCCGGATCCCGATGATCGACGGCCCGGGCGCGCATCAGACATCCGTGAGCGCCGCCAAGCTGTCATAGGCTTCCCACCACGTGGCCTCATGCTCGACCGGTGAAATGGCACGAGTCGCCAACATGCGGTCGGCGTCGATGAGCATTTCGACCAACGTTCGCCATTGCATGTACCTGCGCAACTCCTGCACGTCGGTGGTGTCGGGCATGAGGATGATCGACATCGACCTGGCTCGAACGCGGAGCGGTCCGCCCCGCAGGAAGAGGAGCATGCTGATACTCAGGTAAGCGGCCGCGGCGACTGTCAGCGCGGTGTCGGGTGAGGTCATCGCATTGTCAAAAACCATGGCGCACAGCAGCATGAGCGCGGCGGCGGTTGTCGGCCAGGCACGCCACAGCCGTGCCAGCCGCCGGTCGGTGGTGCTGGCTCCCGGCGGGTAGATGATCAGGCTGTAGCGGCGAACACCGTACCGGCTGACCACGGCCTCATACGATCCCCAGCGGTGGGCGCCGTCGCGCAGGCGCGACAAGAAGTTCGGTCCGGAAATCGGTGCCTGGGCGGGTTGGGTAACCACGCGTTCAACGGTCCGTTGTTGAGGCTCACGCATGGTTCGGGTCTACGCCTGGCTCATGTCGCCCGCTGCGACCCCGAACATCATCCATACGCCCGAGGCGCCAATGTTTACGGATCCTTTTCGACCCCTCATCATCAGCGTGAGTCTGGATCGAATCACCGGTGCGAACGGCTCGTGCCATGAGCTGTGGCGCGGTACTTCTCAAAAGCCCTTGCTACGGTGGCCCATTGACGGGACGCGCGGCAACGGGTTCGAACTGGCGTGCGTAAACAAGCCGTAAAGGTGCCCAGCGAGCCCGTTAGGAAAGTGTCAACCAAAGGCCCTACCGGCGCGGCCCCAGCTAACTTCAAGCTGACCTTGCCTCCGAGGAAAGCGCTGTGGCTACCTCGATGAGGTCCTTTCGTATGCACGCGATGGGCGCGGAACGGAGACAAGATGGGCTCGAAATGGGCGTAGTGGCGTTCGTCGTGCTCACGGTGGCGGTGTTCGCCGCACTGGGCCTGGTGCAGAAGTTGGTAGAGCGGCTGTGAACTACGAAAACATCGTAGGTTTGGCGCTTTCCGTCCTCATCGCATTGTTTCTCGGCTGCGCCCTGCTGTTCCCGGAGAGGTTCTGATGAGCGGGACGACAGCGGGGCTGCTTTTTCTCGCCGTCCTCGTCGTGGCGCTGGTTGCCGTGCATGTGCCGTTGGGTGACTACATGTACCGGGTCTACACGTCGAAGAAGGACGGCTACGTCGAGCGCGGCATCTACCGACTGATCGGGGTGAACGCGCGCTCGGAGCAGAGCTGGGGCGCCTATGCGCGCAGTGTGCTGGCGTTCTCGTCGATCAGCATTCTGTTCTTGTTCGTGTTCCAGCTCGTGCAGGGCAAACTGCCGCTGCATCTCCACGATCCGGCCACCCAGATGACCCCCGGACTGGCGTGGAACACCGCGGTCAGCTTCGTCACCAACACCAACTGGCAGGCCTATTCCGGTGAATCGACCCAGGGGCACCTGGTGCAGATGGCCGGGCTCGCGGTGCAGAACTTCGTGTCCGCCGCCGTCGGCATGGCCGTCGCGATCGCGCTGGTGCGCGGGTTCGCCCGCACGCGCACGGGCGAGCTGGGCAACTTCTGGGTCGACCTGGTGCGCGGCACGCTGCGGATTCTGCTGCCGATCGCCACCTTGGGCGCGATCCTGCTGATCGCGGGCGGCGCCATCCAGAACTTCCACCTCAACGACCAGGTCGTCACCGCACTCAACGGGACGCACCAGACCATCACGGGCGGGCCGGTGGCCAGCCAGGAGGCCATCAAGGAGCTGGGCACCAACGGCGGCGGCTTCTACAACGCCAATTCCTCCCACCCGTTCGAGAACCCGACCACGTGGACCAACTGGCTGGAGATCTTCCTGCTGCTGGTGATCAGCTTCTCGCTGCCGCGCACCTTCGGGCGCATGGTGGGCAACACCAAGCAGGGTTACGCGATCGCAGGCGTGATGGCGTCGCTGTACGCGCTCAGTGTGACCTTCATGATGTGGTTCCAGCTGCAGCACCACGGCACGGTGCCCACCGCGGTGGGCTCGGCGATGGAGGGCGTCGAGCAGCGGTTCGGCGTCGCCAACTCCGCGGTGTTCGCCGACTCGACCACGCTCACCTCCACCGGCGCCGTCGACTCGTTCCACGACTCCTACACCAGCCTCGGCGGCATGATGGCCATGTTCAACATGCAACTGGGCGAGGTCGCGCCCGGCGGCACCGGCTCGGGTCTGTACGGCATGCTGATCCTGGCCGTGATCACCGTCTTCGTCGCGGGGCTGATGGTCGGGCGCACCCCCGAATATCTGGGCAAGAAGATCAACCCGCGCGAAATCAAGCTCGCCGCAAGCTATTTCCTGGTCACGCCATTGATTGTGCTGACCGGGACCGCGATCGCGATGGGGCTGCCGGGCGAACGCGCCGCCATGCTCAACACCGGCCCGCACGGGCTGTCGGAAGTGCTGTACGCGTTCACCTCCGCGGCCAACAACAACGGATCCGCGTTCGCGGGTATCAGCGTCAACACGAACTGGTACAACACCGCCCTCGGCCTGGCCATGGTGTTCGGCAGGTTCCTGCCGATCGTGCTCGTCCTGGCGCTCGCCGGCTCGCTGGCCAGGCAGGGCCAGACTCCCGCATCGGCGGGCACCCTGCCCACCCATCGGCCGCAATTCGTCGGAATGGTCGCCGGGGTGACCTTGATTCTCGTCGCCCTCACTTTCCTGCCCATGCTCGCGCTTGGCCCTCTCGCCGAAGGAATCCACTGATGACCGCGACCACCGTTGACCCGGCCGAACAGTCGCAGCCGTCCACTTCCGCGAACACCAAACGGGTGCAAGGCGGCCTGCTCGACCCGAAGATGCTGTGGCGCTCGACGCCGGAAGCGCTGGGAAAGCTCGACCCGCGCAGCTTGTGGCGCAACCCGGTCATGTTCATCGTCGAGATCGGGGCCACCTGGAGCACCGTGCTGGCGATCATCAACCCGACGTGGTTCGCCTGGCTGACCGTCGTTTGGCTATGGCTCACCGTGTTTTTCGCCAACCTCGCGGAGGCGGTCGCGGAAGGCCGCGGCAAGGCTCAGGCCGAAACCCTGCGCCGGGCCAAGACCCAGACACTGGCGCGGCGGCTCAAGGATTGGCGGGCCGGTGCGCCCGTCGTGGAGGAAGAGGTCGCCGCGCCATTGCTGCAGCAGGGCGACGTCGTCGTGGTCGAGGCCGGTCAGGTCATACCCGGTGACGGCGACGTGGTGGAAGGCATTGCCTCCGTGGACGAATCCGCGATCACGGGCGAGTCGGCTCCGGTGATCCGCGAGTCCGGTGGCGACCGCTCGGCGGTCACCGGCGGCACCACCGTGCTGAGCGACCGAATCGTGGTGCGGATCACCCAGAAGCCCGGGGAGAGCTTCATCGACCGGATGATCGCGCTCGTCGAGGGCGCCAACCGGCAGAAGACCCCCAACGAGATCGCCCTCAACATCCTGTTGGCCGCGTTGACGATCATCTTCGTTTTCGCCGTCGCCACCCTGCAGCCCCTCGCGATCTATTCGAAGATGAACAATCCGGGCGTCCCGGACAGCCAGGCGCTCAACGCAAACGGTGTCACCGGGATCGTGATGGTGTCGCTGCTGGTGTGCCTGATCCCCACCACCATCGGCGCGTTGCTCTCCGCGATCGGCATCGCGGGAATGGACCGGCTGGTCCAGCGCAACGTGCTCGCGATGTCGGGACGCGCGGTCGAAGCCGCGGGTGACGTCAACACCCTGCTGCTCGACAAGACGGGCACCATCACCCTGGGCAACCGGCAGGCCGGCGCCTTCGTCCCCCTCGACGGTGTCACCCCCGAACAGCTGGCCGACGCCGCGCAATTGTCCAGCCTCGCCGACGAAACGCCGGAGGGACGCTCGATCGTCGTATACGCCAAACAACACTTCGGGCTGCGGGCACGAACGCCGGGCGAACTCGCCCATGCGCACTGGGTGGAGTTCTCCGCCGCGACGCGGATGTCGGGCGTCGACGTCGACGGGCACCTGCTGCGCAAGGGCGCGGCCAGCTCCGTCGCCGAATGGGTGCGCGGGCAAGGCGGCAAGGTTCCCCAGCAGCTCGGCGAGCTCGTCGACGGCATCTCCGCCGGCGGCGGCACCCCGCTGGTGGTCGGCGAGAGCCGCGACGGTCAGGCTTCGGTGCTCGGCGTCATCCACCTCAAGGACGTCGTCAAGCAGGGCATGCGCGACCGGTTCGACGAGATGCGCAGGATGGGCATCCGGACCGTGATGATCACCGGCGACAACCCGTTGACCGCCAGGGCGATTGCGGACGAGGCCGGCGTCGACGACTTCCTCGCCGAGGCCACGCCCGAGGACAAGCTCGAGCTGATCAAGCGGGAGCAGGAGGGCGGCAAGCTGGTCGCGATGACCGGCGACGGCACCAACGACGCACCGGCGCTGGCTCAGGCCGACGTGGGCGTGGCGATGAACACCGGTACGTCGGCCGCCAAGGAGGCCGGCAACATGGTCGACCTCGACTCCGACCCCACCAAGCTGATCGAGATCGTCGAAATCGGCAAGCAGCTGCTGATCACCCGCGGCGCGTTGACCACCTTCTCGATCGCCAACGACATCGCGAAGTATTTCGCGATCATCCCGGCCATGTTCGTCGCCTTGTTCCCCGGGCTGGACACGATCAACATCATGCGGCTGCACAGCCCGCAGTCGGCCATCTTGTCCGCGGTGATCTTCAACGCGATCGTCATCGTCGCGCTGATCCCGTTGTCGCTGCGCGGCGTGCGCTATACACCGAGCAGTGCGTCAAAACTGTTGAGCCGCAACCTCTACATCTATGGCCTCGGTGGCATCGTCGCCCCGTTCGCCGGCATCAAGCTGATCGATCTGATCGTCCAATTCGTCCCGGGGATGTCCTGACATGAGCTTCTCGAGTTTCGTGCGCATGCACTGGGCGGCGTTTCGCGCGTTGCTGGTGCTGACGGTCGTCACCGGTGTGGCCTATCCGGTGTTCATCTGGCTGGTGGCGCAGATACCGGGGCTGCAGGACAAGGCCGACGGGTCGATCCTCACCGCCAACGGTAAGCCCACCGGCAGCCGGCTCATCGGTCAGCTGTTCACCGACTCGAACGGCAACCCGCTGCCCCAGTACTTTCAAAGCCGCCCCTCGGCCGCCGGCAATGGCTATGACCCCCTGTCTTCGGGCGCAAGCAATCTCGGGCCGGAGAGCGTCGTCGACGCACCGGGCAAACCGAGCCTGCTGACGCAGGTGTGCAGGCGCAGTTTGGCGGTGGGCCAGCTCGAGGGTGTCGACGGGGCGCGCCCGTTCTGCACGGGCGGCGGTGTGGGTGCGGTCCTTTCCGTGATCGGACCGCGCGACGCCCGCGGAAACGTCGTCCACCCCACCCGGGTGGTCAGCGTCAACGAGCCGTGCCAGGCTACGCCCGCCCCCTTCCTGAGCCTCTACGAAGGTGTGCGCGTCGAGTGCGCCAAGGACGGCGAGGACTACACGCTCGGCCAGATCGTTCCGATCCGCGGCGCCGCGCCCGCCGACCCCGCCGTCCCCGCGGACGCCGTCACCGCCAGCGCAAGCGGCCTCGACCCGAACATCTCGCCGGCCTACGCCGATCTCCAGGTCGCCAGGGTGGCGAAGGCCCGCCACGTCAGCGTCGACCAGATACGGGAGGTGTTGGCGCGGAACCGAAGTAGCCGCACGCTCGGGTTCTTCGGTGAACCGTGCGTCAACGTGTTGCAACTGAACCTGCAACTCGATCACACATATCCAGTCTCGAGCTAGCGCGATGGGGGGATGATGGTTGACGTGAGTGCCGTTGACCACCGCCCCAAGCGCGGCGAGCTGCGGATTTACCTCGGTTCGGCTCCAGGGGTGGGCAAGACGTACGCGATGCTCGGCGAGGCGCATCGCCGGCTGGAACGCGGCACCGACCTGGTGGCCGGCGTGGTCGAGACCCACGGCAGGGCGAAAACCGCTGACCTGCTTGAGGGCATCGAGGTCATTCCGCCCCGCTACATCGACTATCGCGGCAGCACCTTTCCCGAACTCGACGTGCCGGCCGTCCTGGCGCGCAAACCGCAGGTCGTCCTCGTCGACGAGCTCGCCCACACCAACACGCCGGGCAGCAAGAACGCCAAACGCTGGCAGGACGTCGAGGAACTGCTCGACGCCGGGATCACGGTGATCTCCACCGTCAACGTCCAGCACCTGGAAAGCCTCAACGACGTCGTCGCCCAGATCACCGGCATCGAACAAAAAGAGACCATCCCGGATTCCGTCGTTCGGCAGGCCTCGCAGGTCGAGTTGATCGACATCACTCCGGAGGCGTTGCGCCGCAGGCTCTCCCACGGAAACGTGTACACCCCCGAGCGCATCGATGCCGCGCTGTCTAATTACTTTCGCCGCGGAAACCTCACCGCGCTAAGGGAACTGGCGCTGCTGTGGCTGGCCGACCAGGTGGACACGGCGCTCGCCAAATACCGCGCCGAGAACAAGATCACCGACATGTGGGAGGCCCGCGAGCGGGTCGTGGTGGCGGTCACGGGCGGCCCCGAGTCGGAGACGTTGGTACGACGCGCGTCGCGGATCGCGTCGAAGTCCAGCGCCGAGCTGATGGTTGTGCACGTCATCCGTGGCGACGGGCTGGCCGGCCTGTCGGAGGCCCGGATGGCCAAGATCCGGGACCTGGCAACCAGTTTGGACGCGTCGCTGCATACGGTGGTCGGTGACGACGTGCCCGCCGCCCTCCTCGATTTCGCCCGCGAGATGAACGCCACCCAGCTGGTGATCGGCACCTCGCGGCGGTCGCGGTGGACGCGGGTCTTCGAGGAGGGCATCGGCGCGAGGATCGTCGAGCGGTCGGGCAAGATCGACGTGCACCTGGTCACCCACGAGGAGTCCAAACGCGGCTTTCGCGCGGCATCGCTGGGTCCCAACGAGCGGCGGGTGGCGTCATGGCTGGCGGCCGTCATCGTGCCGTCGGCCATCTGCGCGGTCATCGTCAATGCGCTCGACCCGTACCTGGGCACCAGCGGCGACAGCGCACTGTTCTTCGTCGGAGTGCTGCTGGTCGGACTGCTGGGAGGCGTCGCCCCGGCGGTGGCCTCGGCGGTGCTGTCCAGCCTGTTGCTGAACTACTTCTTGACCGCGCCCCGGCACACGTTCACCATCGCCGAACCCGATGCCGCCGTCACCGAACTGGTGCTGCTGCTGGTCGCTGTCGCGGTCGCGGTCCTCGTCGACGGCGCTACCAAACGTACGCGCGAAGCCCGGCGCGCCTCCCAGGAGGCCGAGCTGCTGACGCTCTTCGCCGGCTCGGTCCTGCGCGGAGCCGATCTTGAAACGCTGCTCGAGCGGGTGCGCGAGACCTACTCGCAACGCTCGGTGAGCATGCTGCGCGAACCCGACGAGGAGGACCGCGCCGAGGGCAAGAAGGCCGCCGTCGTCGCCTGCGTGGGCAGGGACCCCTGCGTCACCGTCGCCTCCGCCGACACCGCGATCGAGGTTGGCGACGACGAGTTCTGGATGTTGTTGGCGGGCAGGAAGCTTTCGGCACGCGATCGCCGGGTGCTGAGCGCGGTGGCCAAGCAGGCCGCGGGCCTGATCCGGCAGCGCGAGCTGGCCGAGGAAGCCAGCCGCGCGGAGGCGATCGTGCGGGCCGACGAGTTGCGGCGCTCCCTGCTCTCGGCGGTCAGCCACGACCTGCGTACTCCGCTGGCGGCGGCCAAGGTCGCCGTCTCCAGCCTGCGCGCGGAGGACGTCGCCTTCTCCGCCGCGGACACCGCGGAGCTGCTGGCCACCATCGAGGAATCGATCGATCAGCTTACGGCGCTGGTCGGCAACCTGCTCGATTCGTCGCGCCTGGCCGCCGGTGTGGTGCGCCCGGATCTGCGGCGGGTGTACCTGGAGGAAACGGTGCAGCGTGCGCTGATCAGTATTGGCAAGGGCGCCACCGGTTTCTACCGATCCGCCATCGATCGGGTCAAGGTCGACGTGGGCGACGCCGTGGTGGTGGCTGACGCCGGGCTACTGGAACGCGTGCTTGCCAACCTGATCGACAACGGGCTGCGCTACGCGCCGAACTGTGTGGTGCGGGTCAACGCGGGCCGCGTGGGCAATCGCGTCCTGATCAACGTCATCGACGAGGGGCCCGGCATCCCCCTGCCGGCACAGGAGCAGATCTTCGAAGCGTTTCAGCGCCTCGGCGATCACGACAACACCACGGGGGTGGGTCTGGGCATGTCGGTGGCGCGGGGATTCGTCGAGGCCATGGGCGGCACCATCACCGCCGGTGACACTCCGGGCGGCGGGCTGACCGTGACGGTGGAGTTGGCCGCGCCGGAAATGGTGGGTGCGTGATGACCCGCGTGTTGGTGATCGACGACGAGCCGCAGATCCTGCGCGCGCTGCGCATCAACCTGTCCGTACGGGGCTACGAGGTGATCACCGCGTCGACCGGCGCCGGCGCGCTGCGCGCCGCCGCCGAGCACAAACCCGACGTGGTGATCCTCGACCTGGGTCTGCCCGACATCTCCGGAATCGATGTGCTGGCCGGGCTGCGGGGCTGGCTCACCGCACCGGTGATCGTGTTGTCGGCGCGTACCGATTCGTCCGACAAGGTGGAGGCCCTCGACGCCGGGGCTGACGATTACGTCACGAAACCCTTTGGGATGGACGAGTTTTTGGCTCGGCTGCGGGCGGCTGTCCGCCGCAACACCGCGGCTTCCGAGCTGGAGCAGCCGGTGATCGAGACCGAGGCCTTCACCGTCGACCTGGCCGCCAAGAAGGTCACCAAGAACGGCACCGAAGTCCACCTCACCCCGACCGAGTGGGGGATGCTGGAAGTGCTGGTGCGCAATCGCGGCAAGCTGGTCGGCCGCGAAGAGCTTCTCAAAGAAGTATGGGGACCGGCATATGCCACCGAAACGCATTATCTGCGAGTGTATTTGGCGCAGCTGCGGCGCAAACTCGAGGACGACCCGTCGCATCCCAAGCACTTGCTGACCGAGTCCGGCATGGGTTATCGCTTCGAGGCGTGAGCCAGGGCCACCGTGATTGCACACTCAAGCGCGTCGGCGCCGCCCGTCAACGACCCGCATCGGGCGGGTGATCACATCTGGCACTTGTGCCTCCGCTCCGGAGGAAGCGCCGGTCTGCCCGCCTCACAGCGACAAGAGGTCACCTCACGCAGAGCGGCCTCGTGCCACCTCCCGCAGGCTCAGCACGCGCTGGTGGATTCGGTGCTCGGTGGAACGCGGGATGGACCGCGGCCCGTAACGGCCGCGGCCCACGCGCCGCACCCTGTCTCGGCCCATTTCCCAGCGCAAGGAGTCCGAAATCACCTTTGATGCCCTGCCGCTTACGCGAAAGCCCTGCGCGGTAAGGGCCTCGATCATTTCGCCGATGGTCGCCGGCCCGTTGTGGGCGAGGTGCATCGTCAGCACGTAACGCAATTCGATTCCCCGGAGATTCATCGCCGCACCATCGCATCGGGGTACGACACTCCCCAGTTGTCGCTGTGAGGCGGGCAGATCGTCGATTCCTCCGGCACGGAGGCCAAAGTGGCCCCTGTGACTCACCCCGCGATCGAGAACACGATGCCGTCCAGGATGTCGTGCTCGCTGACGGTCAGCTCGTCGATGCCCGCGCGGGCGCGCAACTCGCGCGCCAACTCCTCGACCACGATCGCGCCGCCGCCGATCACGTCGGCCCGCCCCTCGTGCATCGGCGGAAGCGCCGCACGCTCGGACCGGGTCATGCCGATCAGGCGCTCGCACACCGCCAGCAGGTCACCGCCCGGAACACGCGAAAGGTGAATGGCCGCCGAGTCATACGTCGTCATGTTGTGCGCCAGCGCCGACAGTGTGGTCATCGTCCCGGCCAGCCCGACCCAGGTTCGCGCCCCTTCGACGGGCACCACACCCAGCGCGACCTGCAGACGCTCCCGCACCACCGCGCGGGCCGCGGCCACCTCGTCGGGCGTCGGCGGGTCCGAGTGCAGGCAGCGCTCGGTCAGCCGCACGCAGCCGATGTCCGCCGAGTAGCTCGCCACCACCGACTCCCCGCCGACCACGATCTCGGTAGAGCCACCGCCCAGGTCGACCACGACGAATGGCCCGGCGGCGGAGTCTAATTCGCCGACGGCCCCGCGGAACGACAGCGAGGCCTCCTCGGCGCCGGTGATCACCTCGGCCACCGCGCCGGGCACCGCCGCGCCCAGCACGTCGGCCGTCATCGCGAAGAAGACGTCGCGATTGGCGACGTCACGAGCGGCCGACGTGGCAACCATCCGCACCCGCTCGACGCCGTGCCGCTTCAGCAGACCGGCGTAGTCGCTGAGCGCCTCCCGGGTCCGCGCGATCGCCTCCGGCGCGAACTGACCCGTCGCGTCCACACCCTGACCCAGCCGCACGATCCGGGTCTCTCGATGCACGTCGCGGAGCCGGCCGTCGCTCACATCGGCGATCAGCAACCGAATCGAGTTGGTGCCGCAGTCGATTCCGGCGCGCCTGCTCACCATTGCCCGGCCACCAGGATGCCGGCCATGGCGGGCTCGGGCGCCAGGATCGCCACCGCCTCGTCGCCGAGCGGGTTGCAACCCGGCCCCTTGGCCAGCGAGTGCGCGATCAGCACGTGCAGGCACTTGACCCGATCCGGCATCCCGCCACCGGAAAACGTCGTCCCCAGCGGCTCGATCGCGTCCCGTTCGGCCAGGTACGACTCGTGGGCCCGCCGGTACGCCGCCGCCAATTCGGGGTCGTGCCGCAGCCGCTCGGACATCTCGCGCATCAGCCCCGTCGTCTCCAGCCGGCTCGCGGCGGCGGTCAACACCGGATGGGTCAGGTAGTACAACGTCGGAAACGGCGTCCCGTCAGGGAGTTTCGGCGCGGTCTTCACCACACCGGGCTCACCGTTGGGGCAGCGGTAGGCGATCTCGAGCACGCCGCGCGGCTCGCGTCCGAGCTGACGCGCCACCGCCTCGAGGTCGGCACGATCAACCACCGGGCGCCGTGGGGTTCGGTGCGGCCGGCGCAGACCCGGCCGGGCCCGGTTCCGTCGGCGGGGGTCCCGGCGACGGCACATTGGCCGGCGGCAGGTGCGGTGTGTCGGCGATGGTGTGCCACAAGGAGGTGTACCAGGGGTCGGTGTTGGCGGGTTTGACCGCCTGGCCCCCCGGCTCGGACGGCGTGGCCGCCGACGGTGGAAGCTGAACCTGGAACGGGATGTCGCCCGGCTTCACGAAACCGAGCCGCTCGCGGGCCTGCGCCGCGATGTAGGCCGGGTCACCGAGTTTGGCCTTTCTCTGTTCCAGGTCGGCGATCTGGCGGCGCAGCGCCGCCTCGCTCGCGGTCAACTGATTCATCTCGGTGCGCTGCGCGAAGTAGGTCCGCACCGGCCCGGCGATGGTCAGCGTCAACACGCACACGACCGCGGCCAGTACCGCCGCCCGCCGCGCGGTGAATCCGAGCCGCTGCTCGGACCGCTGCTCGACGGACTCGGCGACCTGCCGCTTGATCGGCTCGACCACGTGCTCGAACGACGACCGCGCGCCGGCCTGCTTCGCGGTTGGGGACGGCTTGGAGGACGGCTTGGCAGTGCGGCGGCGCCGAACCGGATCCCCGGCCTTCCCCGGACGCGATGCCGGGGAGCGCCGTTTGGGATCCGGCTTGGCGGGCAAGCTATTTGGCCTCCGGCGCATACCGCGGGAACGCCAGATCACCGGCGTAACGGGCGGCGTCGCCGAGCGCCTCTTCGATCCGCAACAGCTGGTTGTACTTCGCGACACGCTCGCTGCGGGCGGGCGCACCGGTCTTGATCTGCCCGCTACCGACGGCCACCGCCAAATCGGCGATCGTGGTGTCTTCCGTTTCGCCGCTGCGATGGCTGATCATGGTCCGGTACCCGCTGTGGTGGGCGAGCGCGACGGCATCGAGCGTCTCGGTCAGCGTGCCGATCTGATTCACCTTGACCAGCAACGCGTTTGCGACGCCCTTCTCGATGCCTTCCTCGAGGCGCTCGGGATTGGTGACGAAGATGTCGTCGCCGACGATCTGCACCTTGTCGCCGATCGACGCGGTCAGCGCCGCCCAACCATCCCAATCGTCCTCGGACAGCGGGTCTTCGATCGACACCAGCGGGTAGGAGCCCAGCAGCCCGGCGTAGAACTCCGCCATCTGCTCGGCGCTGCGGGTGCTGCCCTCGAAGGCGTATCCGGTACCGTCGGTGTAGAACTCGGTGGCCGCGGCATCCAGGGCCAACGCCACATCGACGCCCAGCTTGAAACCGGCCGACTCGATGGCCCGGCCGATCAGGTCCAGCGCCGCGGTGGTGCCGGCCACGTCGGGCGCGAAACCGCCCTCATCCCCCAGGCCGGTGCTCAGCCCCTCCTTCTTCAGCACCGACTTGAGCGAGTGGTACACCTCGGCGCCCCAGCGCAGCGCTTCAGCGAAGCTGGGCGCGCCGATCGGTGCCACCATGAATTCCTGGATGTCGACGGCGGTGTCGGCGTGCGCTCCGCCGTTGAGGATGTTCATCATCGGCACCGGCAGGATGTGCGCGTTCGGGCCGCCGATGTAGCGGAACAGCGGCAGCTCGGCGGAGTCGGCGGCGGCCTTGGCGACGGCCAGCGACACGCCCAGGATCGCGTTGCCGCCCAGCCGGGACTTGTCGGGGGTGCCGTCGAGGTCGACCAGCGCCTGATCCACCAACCGCTGGTCGTCGGCGTTGAGCCCGATCACCGCCGGACCGATCTCGTCGAGGACGGCCTGCACGGCCTTGTGCACGCCCTTGCCGCCGTAACGCTCACCACCGTCGCGCAACTCGACGGCCTCGTGCTCACCGGTCGACGCGCCGGAAGGCACCGCCGCGCGGGCAAACGTCCCGTCGATCAGGGCGATCTCGACCTCGACCGTCGGGTTGCCGCGGGAATCGAGGATCTCGCGGGCCCCGACCTGCTCGATAATCGGCACTGAGTTTCTCCTTGTGTTCCGTAGCGGGTGCCGGCCTCGCCGCCGTTAGCGTAGAGCCTGATACATCCTGCTACAGCGGGTGACCCGCCGCATAAGCGGTCGCCCAGTCGCGCACCGCTCGCGCATAGACTCCGGAGTTGTTGTAGGCCCGCAGCGCGGTGATCCAGCCGCGCGGTGTCGCCAGATCCTTTCCCCGCCAACACAGGTAACCGGCCGCCGCGAGCGCCGCGTCGTCGATGTTGTCCGGGCTGACGCGCCCGTCGTTGTGAGCGTCGACACCGTACAACCGCCAGGTCTCGGGGATGAACTGCATCGGCCCCATGGCCCGCACCACCCCGTCGTCGTCCGTCATCTGTTCCTCGCTGTCGACGATGCGCAGGGTGCCCCCGCTGCCGTCGAGGCGGACACCGCGGATCGGGGGGCTCACATCCCCGTTGGGGGCCAGCCGCGCGCCGCGGTAGGTGCCGTGGTGGCTCTCGACCTGCCCGATGGCCGCCAACGTGGTCCACGCGATGTGGCACTTCGGGTTCTCGACCTCGGCGACCCGCGCGGCGTACGCGTAGGCCTCCAGCGCGATCACGGGGATCTCCAGCGTCGCCGACCGCTGTTCGGCCCAGCCCCGCAGCTGGTCCGCGGGCCGGCCGCTGGCGTGCGTGTCCACTGGCGGCACCGGAGCCCCCGCGGGCGGCGGGACGCCCTCGGGAATGAACAGGCTGAGCTGCCACGTGCAGCTGGAGGCCAGCAGCATCGCGGTCGCGCCGATCACGGCGGCCGCGCGCAACCAACGCCTCGGCGACACCATGCTGCTTGCAGCTCCCTCAGACTCCCCTGCGCCAACTTCCGCACCACCATCGTCCCATGGGTTCCGGTGTTGCCCGGCTGCGTTGGGGCTCCGGCGCACAATCAGGCGTCGTCGGCGGCGTCGTTCACCGCGACCTCGTCGACCACTTCCTCCACCACACCGGCCCCGTCCGCGCCGGCCCGGTTCGACGGCCAATGCTCACGCCACTCGTCCTCCGAGACCTCCCCGAGCGGGGCCACGTCGAATTCCTCCGGGACGCCGGCGCCGCGGCGCGTCGCGGCGATCGCCCGCTCGACCTCGCGGACCGTGTCCACGAACTCCAGCACCGCCGTGCGCAGCGCGCCTTCCGCGTCACCGCCGGCCGACACGGAAATAGCGGTGATGTCGGCGGGGATCAGGTCGGCGGGCAGGCCGGCCTTCGCGGCGCGTTCAATCACTTTCTGCGCCAACGCGAGTGCCGGTTGCCCGGTGTGCACCTCGTCCATCACCGATTTCCTCGGCTTTTCGGCCGCCTTGCGCTCTTCCCACTGGGCCAGCTGCTCTTCCAGCGAAATGGTCTGCCCCGCAAGCACACCTGGAACCCGGTTGCCCAACTTCCGCATCAGCGTGAGGGCGACATCGTCGATGGTGAAGGGAAGCTGCGGGGCGTCCTCGGCGATGCGCGCGTGAAAGAGCACCTGCAGCAACACGTCACCGAGTTCTTCACGCAACTGGTCGGCGCTGCCGCTGCGCACCGCATCCAACAGTTCGTACGTCTCCTCCAGCAGGAACCGGCGCAACGAGTCGTGGGTTTGCTCACTCTCCCAGGGCCCGGCGGTGCGCAGCTTGTCCATCATCGCGACCACGTCGACCAGTCGTTCGCCACGCGGCGTCTCCGGCGCGGCGATCAACCGGGCGCCCGCGGACAGCCGTGCGGTCACGGCGGGATGGTCGGGGTCCGACGACAGCAACACCGGCGCTGGGTCATCGGGGTCCCCGGCATGCACCGGACGCGCGGCGGGCAGCGACCACGGCACCGCGACGGGCATCTCCTCGGTGTACTGCACCTCACCGCCGAGGTGCTCGATGGCCTCGACGGGCACCAGCGACGGGCGACGCGGGTCGCACAAGACGACGATCATCGCGCTTGTCGCTCCTCACTGGTCGCAGGTCCTGAGCTCGTTATACCAACGTCCGTCTGGGGTTTACCTTGCAGCGCGGTGACCAGATTGGCCACCATCTGCACCAGCTCGACGTCGCGGATGCGGGCCGCGCCGACCCCGCCCGCCCGCGGAATGGGCACCTGCACGGTGGAGGTCGTGGCGCGATAGCTCGCGGCCGGATACATCCGCTTGAGCCGCACCTGGGCCGAATCGGGCAGCGTCATGGGCGACAGCCGCACGGTCGCCGCCGACGGCGCCGACACCTCGGTGATGCCCGCGGCGCGGCACAGCAGCCGCAACCGCGCGACCGCCACCAGGCGCAATGCCGGTTCGGGTAGCGCGCCGTAGCGGTCGACGAGTTCCTCCACCACGGCGTCGACGGCCGCGTCGTCCGCCGCCGCGGCCAGCCGCCGGTATGCCTCCAGCCGCAGCCGGTCGCTGGCGATGTAGTCCGGCGGCAGGTGGGCGTCCACCGGCAGGTCGATGCGCACGTCCTTGGGCTCCTCGGCGGTGGTCACCGTCTGCCCGTCGGCCGCGGCCCGGTATGCCTCCACCGCCTCGCCCACCAGCCGCACGTACAGGTCGAAGCCGACCCCGGCGACGTGCCCGGACTGCTCGACGCCCAGGACGTTGCCCGCCCCGCGGATCTCGAGGTCCTTGAGCGCCACCGCCATGCCCGCGCCCAACTCGTTGTTCTGCGCGATGGTCGCCAACCGGTCGTAGGCCGTCTCGGTCAGCGGCGCGTGCGGGGGATACAGGAAATAGGCGTAACCGCGCTCGCGGCTGCGCCCGACCCGGCCGCGCAGCTGGTGCAGCTGGGACAGGCCGAAGGTGTCGGCGCGCTCGACGATCAGCGTGTTGGCGTTGGAGATGTCCAGGCCGGTCTCCACGATCGTGGTGCACACCAGGATGTCGTACTCGCGGTTCCAGAAGCCCTGCACGGTGCGCTCCAGCCGCTCCTCGGGCATCTGCCCGTGCGCGACGACGACCCGCGCCTCGGGGAGCAGCTCGCGGACCCGGGCCGCGGCCCGGTCGATGGAGCTGACCCGGTTGTGCACGTAGAACGCCTGGCCGTCGCGCAGCAACTCGCGCCGCAGCGCGGCGGCGACCTGCTTGTCGTCCTGTGGGCCGACGTAGGTCAGCACGGGGTAGCGCTCCTCGGGCGGGGTCAGGATCGTCGACATCTCGCGGATCCCGGCCAGGCTCATCTCCAGCGTGCGCGGGATCGGGGTGGCGCTCATCGTCAGCACGTCGACGTGGGTACGCAGCGACTTGATGTGCTCCTTGTGCTCGACGCCGAACCGCTGCTCCTCGTCGACCACGACCAGGCCCAGGTCCTTCCAGCGCACCCCGGTCTGCAGCAGCCGGTGCGTGCCGATCACGACGTCCACCGAGCCGTCGGCCAGGCCCTCGATCACGGCGCGCGACTCCGCGTTGTCGGTGAACCGGGACAGCCCCTTGACGGTCACCGGGAAGCCGGCCATCCGGTCGGTGAAGGTCTGCAGGTGCTGGTCGGCCAGCAGCGTGGTGGGCACCAGCACGGCGACCTGCTTGCCGTCCTGCACCGCCTTGAACGCCGCCCGCACCGCGATCTCGGTCTTGCCGTAGCCGACGTCGCCGCAGATCACCCGGTCCATCGGGATCGGCTTCTCCATGTCGGCCTTGACCTCGGTGATGGCGGTGAGCTGGTCGACGGTCTCGGTGAAGCCGAACGCGTCCTCCATCTCGGCCTGCCAGGGGGTGTCCGGCCCGAACGCGTGCCCGGGGCTGGCCTGCCGCTTGGCGTACAGCGACACCAGCTCGCCGGCGATCTCGCGCACGGCGCGGCGGGCCTTGGTCTTGGTGTTGGCCCAGTCGCTGCCGCCCAGTTTGGAGAGCGCGGGCGCCTGCCCGCCGACGTACCGCGACAGCTGGTCCAGCGAATCCATCGGGACGTAGAGCTTGTCCGAGCCGCCGCCCCGCTTGCTCGACGCGTATTCCAGGACCAGGTACTCGCGCCGCGCTCCGCCGACCGTGCGCTCGACCATCTCCACGAACCGGCCGATGCCGTGCTGGTCGTGCACCACCAGGTCGCCGGCCGTGAGCGCCAACGGGTCGACGGTGTTGCGCCGCTTGGCCGCCAGCCGCTTGCCCTCGACGGCGGTGGCCCGGCTGCCGGTCAGGTCGGTCTCGGTGATGACGACCAGGTTGGCGCCGGGGATGACGACGCCGTCGTGCAGCGGACCCTTGAGCACGCTGACGATCCCCGGCTTGAGCGTGGTGTCCGCCGCGTCCGGTTCCAGCATGGCGGCGGGGGTGTCGGAATCGGCGAGCCGCTCGACGACCCGGTGGGCGGTCCCGGCGCCCGGGGCGACGACGGCCGCGTAGCCGCCGGTCGAGACGTGCGCGCGCAGCATCGCGAAGATGCCGTCGATGTCCTGCTGGTGCCCGCGGGCCGAAGGCGCCGCCCGGACCTCGAGCTCCACCGCCGACTCGTCGGACAACTGGCTCAGCGTCCACCACGGGTGACCGGCTTTCGCCGCCGCGGCGCGCACGTCTTCCAGCTCGGCGAACCCCGATCCCCCGAATTGCGCCACGTCGACGGGCGCGTCGGTGCCGAGGGCGGCGACCGACCAGGACGCCTCGAGGAATTCGCTGCCCGTCTTGATCAGGTCGGCGGCACGGGTGCGCACCTTCTCGGGGTCGCACAGCAGCACCGGCGTGCCCTCGGCCAGTTGGTCGGTCAGCAGCACGTGTTCGCCGGGCCGCAGCACCGGCAGCAGCGCCTCCATGCCGTCGACCGCGATGCCCTCGCCCAGCTTGGCCAGCATGCCGGTGACGCTGCCGGTGACGGCGGGCTCGGCGCCGGAGTGCCGGGCGGCCAGCGCGGCGGCCCGTTCCCGCACGTCGTCGGTCAACAGCAGTTCGCGGCAGGCCACCGCGATCACCGTCTCGACCTCGATCTCGGGGATGGAGCGCTGGTCGGCGACGGCGAACATCCGCATCTCGCTGACCTCGTCGCCCCAGAACTCGACGCGCACCGGGTGCTCGGCGGTCGGCGGGAAGACGTCGAGAATGCCGCCGCGGACGGCGAACTCGCCGCGCCGGCCGACCATGTCCACCCGGCTGTAGGCCAGCTCGACCAGCCGGGCGATGACGTCTTCGAAGGCGATCTCCTCACCGACGCTCAACGTGACCGGTTCGACGTGGCCCAGCCGCGGCGTCATCGGCTGCAGCAGCGAGCGAACGGCCGTCACCACCACCCGCAACGGCGGACCCAACCGCGCATCGTCGGGGTGGGCCAGCCGGCGCAGCACCGTCAACCGGGCGCCGACGGTGTCGACGCCCGGCGAGAGCCGCTCGTGCGGCAGCGTCTCCCAGGACGGAAACGCCGCGACGGCATCGCCGAAGACGCCGCGCAGTTCGGCGGTCAGGTCATCGGCTTCACGCCCCGTCGCGGTGACTACCAGCAGAGGCCCCAACCGCGTCAGCGCACTGGCGACGAACAAGCGTGCGCTGGCTGGACCCACCAGGTGCAGCTCGGCCGGCCGCTCCGCCGCGCTCTCGATCAACTGCTGGAAGGTCGGCGCGGTGAGCGCCAATTCAACGAGCCCCGCGATCGGGGGTTCTGGGCGAGCAGGCCCCGGTGCGGTCATGATGAATCCATTCTAGGGGCGCCAAGATTGGTCAATATCGAGCCCGGCGCCGTCAAGGGATCGCACGGAAGACGGCCAGCCGACCGCGGCGGGCGCGCCTTGGATTCATGACACTGGCGGCGACCCCGCGGTTCGATCCCGCGCCGCGGCTAGCCGTCCTGCAGCCTGGGGTCGGCTTCCAGGTGGGTCAGCCCGTTCCACATCAGGTTGACCAGGTGCGCGGCGACCACCTCTTTCTTGGGCTCGCGCGTGTCGAGCCACCACTGCGCCGTCATCGACACCGAGCCCACCAGCGCCTGGGCGTACAGCGGGGCCAGCTCCGGATCCAGACCACGACGGGCGAAGTCGCCGGCGAGGATGGAGCTGACCTGGCTGACGGCGTCGTTGAGCAGGCTGGAGTAGGTGCCCGAGCTGATCGCGGCGGGCGAGTCGCGGATCATGATGCGGAACCCGTCGGTGCGCTCTTCGACGTAGGTGAGCAACGCCAGCGCGACCCGCTCAACCCGGACGCGCGACCGGTTGTTGGTCAGCGACGAGGTGATGCCGTCAAGCAGCGCCGACATCTCGCGGTCGACGACCACGGCGTACAGCCCCTCCTTGCCACCGAAATGTTCGTAGACGACCGGCTTGGACACGTTGGCGCGCAACGCGATCTCCTCGATCGAGGTGCCCTCGTAACCGCGTTCGGCGAACAGCGAACGCGCGATGCCGATGAGTTGCTGTCGGCGCTCGCTCCCGGTCATCCGCGCGCGCGGCGCGCGGACCTCCTTGTCCGGCTCCTTATCGAGAACAGCCACGTCAATCAGCGTATAGCGTCGCGCGCGCCGAACCGGCCGTCTTTCCCTTGACGCCGCGATCGGCCCGCACACCGTCTAAAGTCTCTTGGTGGCGCGGGGCCTACGGGGCTTGCGATCCGTCGTGGTGTAATCGGCAGCACATCAGATTTTGGTTCTGAGAGTTCAGGTTCGAGTCCTGGCGACGGAGCCCGAAAAGGCGCGAGCTCTTTGCTTCGGGCGTGCATGAAGTGCCACGCTTGACGGCGTGTCGTCGTGCCAACGCGCACGCCGGGGTTGAGGAGAGTTGATGGCGTCTCGTGGTGATACCGCGGTCCTGGTGCTCGCGGCCGGGCCCGGCACCCGGATGCGGTCGGACACCCCCAAGGTGCTGCACACGATCGCCGGGCGCAGCATGCTGTCCCACCTGCTGCACGCCGTCACCAAGGTCGCGCCGCAGCACCTGGTGGTGGTCCTCGGCCATGACCACCAGCGCATCGCCCCGCTGGTCGCCGAATCCGCCGGAGCCCTGGGCCGCGGCATCGAGGTCGCCCTGCAAGACCGGCCGCTGGGCACCGGCCACGCCGTCCGCTGCGGCCTGTCCGCGCTGCCCGAGGACTACGCCGGTGTGGTCGTCGTGACCTCCGGGGACACGCCGCTGCTGGACTCCGACACCCTGGCCCACCTGATCGCCACCCACAACGCGGGGTCGGCCGCCGCGACGGTGCTCACCACCACACTCGACGACCCCACCGGCTACGGCCGCATCCTGCGCACCCAGGACAACGAGGTCACCGCCATCGTGGAACACGCCGACGCGACGCCCTCGCAGCGCGAAATCCGCGAGGTCAACGCGGGGGTCTACGCCTTCGACGTCGCGGCGTTGCGCTCGGCGCTGAGCCGGCTGAGCTACGACAACGCCCAGCAGGAGCTCTACCTGACCGACGTCATCTCGATCCTTCGTGGGGACGGCCAGGCCATCCACGCCCAGCACGTCGACGACAGCGCCCTCGTCGCCGGCGTCAACAACCGCGTGCAGCTGGCCCAACTGGGTGCCGAGCTCAACCGCCGGATCGTCGCCGCCCATCAGCTGGCCGGGGTGACCATCATCGACCCGGCGACCACCTGGATCGACGTCGACGTCACGATCGGTCGTGACTCCGTCATCCATCCCGGCACGCAGCTGCTGGGCCGCACCCAGGTCGGCGGCCACTGCGCCGTGGGCCCGGACACCACGCTCACCGACGTCACCGTGGGTGACGGCGCATCGGTGGTCCGCACCCATGGCACGTCGTCGTCGATCGGCGCCGGGGCCACGGTCGGCCCCTTCACCTACCTGCGGCCGGGCACCGTGCTGGGCGACGACGGCAAGCTCGGGGCGTTCGTCGAGACCAAGAACTCGACCATCGGCACCGGCACCAAGGTTCCGCACCTGACCTACGTCGGCGACGCCGACATCGGCGAACACAGCAACATCGGAGCGTCGAGCGTCTTCGTCAACTACGACGGCGCCACCAAGCGGCGCACCACGGTCGGGTCGCATGTGCGCACCGGGTCGGACACCATGTTCGTCGCCCCGGTGACGGTCGGCGACGGGGCCTACACCGGCGCGGGAACCGTGGTCCGCGAGGACGTCCCCCCGGGCGCGCTGGCGGTGTCCGCGGGACCGCAACGCAACATCGAGGGCTGGGTGCAGCGCAAACGGCCGGGCAGCGCGGCGGCGAAAGCGGCGGAAGAAGCGGCCAAAACCGCCGACGAGACAACGTCGGCACCCGAATAGACATGGCGATTTCGGTATCTGGTAACCCGGCCACATTTCCGTACCATTCGCTACGTACGATGGGGCGTTCCATTCTCCGAACGGCGAGGGCAGTGCGTTGAGCCACGACTGGACCGATAACCGCAAAAACCTGATGCTCTTCTCCGGCCGTGCGCATCCGGAGTTGGCCGAGCAGGTGGCAAAAGAGCTCGACGTGCACGTCACCGCTCAGACGGCGCGGGAGTTCGCCAACGGCGAGATCTTCGTGCGGTTCCACGAGTCGGTGCGCGGCTGCGACGCGTTCGTCCTGCAGTCCGCCCCCGCACCCGTCAACGACTGGCTGATGGAACAGCTGATCATGATCGACGCGCTCAAACGGGGCAGCGCCAAGCGGATCACCGCGGTCATGCCGTTCTACCCCTACGCCCGCCAGGACAAGAAGCATCGCGGCCGCGAACCGATCTCGGCGCGCCTGGTCGCCGACCTGCTCAAGACCGCGGGCGCCGACCGGATCGTGACCGTCGACCTGCACACCGACCAGATCCAGGGCTTCTTCGACGGGCCGGTCGACCACATGCGCGCCCAGAACCTGCTGACCGGCTACATCGGCGACAACTACCCGGACGGAAACATGGTGGTCGTCTCCCCCGACTCGGGCCGGGTGCGCATCGCCGAGAAGTGGGCCGACGCGTTGGGTGGCGTTCCACTCGCCTTCATCCACAAGACGCGCGACCCGCGGGTGCCCAACCAGGTGGTGTCCAACCGCGTCGTCGGCGAGGTCGAGGGCAAGACCTGCGTGCTGATCGACGACATGATCGACACCGGCGGCACCATCGCCGGCGCGGTGCAGCTGCTGCGCGATGACGGCGCTGCCGACGTCATCATCGCGGCGACCCACGGCGTGCTGTCCGACCCGGCCGCCGAGCGGCTCGCGGCGTCCGGCGCGCGGGAGGTGATCGTCACCAACACGCTGCCGATCGGCGAGGAGAAGCGTTTCCCCCAACTCACGGTCCTGTCCATCGCGCCGCTGTTGGCCAGTACCATTCGCGCCGTCTTCGAAAACGGTTCCGTGACGGGACTGTTCGACGGGGACGCCTAGATGGCTGCACAGCCAGAACAGGCCGTCATCTACCACAACCCCCGGTGCAGCACCTCCCGCAAAACACTGGACCTGTTGCGCGACAACGGCTTTGACCCGGCGATCGTCGAGTACCTCAAGGATCCGCCGTCGCGCCGCGAACTGGCGCAGATGATCAGCGACGCCGGGATCGACGTGCGGACCGCGGTGCGCAAGCGCGAATCGCTGTACGCCGAACTCAATCTCGCCGACGCGACCGACGACCAGTTGCTAGACGCCATGGTCGAACACCCGATCCTGATCGAACGGCCGTTCGTCGTCACGCCGAAGGGCACCCGGCTGGCCCGGCCGGTCGAGAAAGTCCGCGAGATTCTGTGAAACGTTCGTGCGCGGTCGCGGCCATGGCGCTGATCCTGCCCACAGTCGCATGCGGGCCGAAATCACCTGACTATCAATCGATCTGGTCGACGACTCCGACAACCACGACGACCACGACGCGGGTCGAGAAGCCCGTGCCCCTGTCGCAATATCTGCAGAACATCGGCGTGACGGGACAGCAAGTGGCGCCCGGCAACCTACCCGACCTGACGGTGTCGATCCCGACGCCGCCGGGCTGGACCGCCGCGAGCAATCCGCACATCGCCCCCGAGACGGTGATGCTTTCCAAGGGCGGCAAGTATCCGACCGCCAGACTCGTGGTGTTCCTCCTGCGGGGCGATTTCGATCCGGCCCAAGTGATCCAGCACGGCAACGACGACGCCCAGCTCTTCGAGAACTTCAAGCAGCTGGACGCCTCGACGACGCCCTACAACGGCTTCCCCTCCTCGATGATCCAGGGCAGCTACGACCTGGACGGCACGCGGTTGCACAGCTTCAACCGGATCGTCATCGCCACCGGTTCCCCGCCCGCCCGCCAGCGGTACCTGGTTCAGCTCACCATCACCGGGCTGGCCAACCAGGCCGTCGAACAGTCCACCGACATCGAGACGATCATGCGAGGGTTCGTCGTCGCCGCGAAGTGATTTCAGGCCTTTGGTCGGCGAGATTGCCGCCATGGTCGTGATCGGGACCCGAACCACAGCCATGGCGGCAATCTCGGCGTGATCATGTGCAGTGCTGGTCCTTGATGAGTTCCACCCGTGACGAGATACCCAGCTTGGCGTAGACGTGGGTGAGGTGGGTCTGCACAGTGCGCGGTGAGATGAACAGTCGGGCCCCGATGTCCTTGTTGCCCAGACCTTCCCGGACCAGCCGCACCACATCCTTTTCCATGGGCGTGAGAGATCCCCGGCCACTGGTGGGGCGTTTGCGCTCGCCGCGGCCCCGTTGCGCGTAGGCGATCGCCTCCTCGGTGGACAGGGCCGCCCCTTCGGCCCAGGCGGCATCAAAACCACTCTGCCCCAAGGCCTCCCGAACTGTTGCCACCACGGTGTCGTAACTGGCTTGATACATCGGGAAGCGGACATGTCCCATGCGCTGCCTTAGGGCGTCCGCCGCGCCCAATAGACGCGCCGCGTAAGGATCGTGGCCGTCGTCGACCGCTAGGCGGGCAAGGCATTCCAGGGTGTCGCCCAACCGCAGATATCCCTGGGTACGGGCGGCGACCGTGAGGGCGTCGTGGGCGTCGCGTTCGGCCTGCTCCGGCTCACCCTGCCCCATCGCGATAAAAGCGCGTGTCGTCAGCGCGGGCGCTTGGTGGCAGCCGGGTACCAGCGCGACAGTCCGATCAGCCCAATCGCGAGCCGCGACCAGATCACCACATGCCAATGCGGCCTCGGCCATCGGGTTGTAGCATCTGGCGAACGCCTCGCGCTCGGGAACGGTACGCCGCCAAGCCTCTTCGGCGTCCTGCCTGGCCCGTGTCGCGTCGCCATCGGCGAGCGCAGCCGTCGCCAACACCCCATACACCGTGTCTCCGTAGAACCCACCTATCGCTTCTCCTGCCCGCAGCGCGGATTGCGCCGCGGCGTGCGCGGCAGCCGCCTGCCCCAGGTGTGCCAGCGTGAAGCTATGAGCCACGTGACCGAAGGTCGTCATGATCGAATCCTCGGCCGTCTCCGCCTCGACGGTCACGCGGCGAAGTATCTCGTCCGCTTGGATGAAGTCTCCCAGCAGCCACAGCGTTGTGCCCAGCCAGGTTTCGCAGCCTCGGGCAGTAAACGGATCGCCGAGCGCAGCGCCGACGTCGCGTCCTTCTTCGGCGGCCGCGCGTGCGGCAACGGGTTCGCCGGCAATCACGCCGGCCGCCGCAAGGAAGGTGAGGACTTGGACCAAGCTGGTCGGATTGCCGGATGCGCGGGCCATGCCGAACGCCTCGCCGAAGTATTGCTGGGCTAGCTCGGCGTTATAGAACGTCATCATCCCGCACGTGATAAGCGCTCGACTAATCAGTCCCGGATTGTCGAGCCGGCGGGCGACGGCGAGGGCGTCCTGTGCCCGCTCCAGGCTGACGGGCACGGCCACCCACCCGGCGATCGCGCCGTGATCGGCGACCGCGCGCGCCCACACGCCCGGGTCTATGGTCTCGGGATCCTGGTGGTCCAGGATCGCGTCGAACCCGGCCAGCGCTTCACGGAAAATGCTGCGCCTTATCCAAAACTGCTGCAGCGACGACACCAGCCGCAGCGCTGTCTCGGGGTCGGAATTCTCGCGGCTCCACACGTACGCCGCGCGCAGATTGTCGATCTCCACGGTGGCCCAACGCACCAACGGCTCAACATGGGCCGGTCCCCGCGAATCCAACTCGGCAATGGTGGCCGTGTAGTAATCCCGATGTCGGGTGCGCACGTTGTCGCCCTCACCGGACTCGCCGAGTTTTTCTTGCGCATACTGGCGCACCGTCTCCAGTAGGCGATATCGCATTCCATCGGCGGTGTCGTCGGCGACCACCAGCGATTTGTCGACCAGCAGGCTGAGTTGGTCGAGCAGTTGGTAGCTTTCGACTTCGCTACTGGCGCCGACCGCCTGGGCGGCGTCGAGATCAAACCCGCCGGCAAAAACCGCGAGCCGGCGGAACAACACCTGCTCGGGTTCGGTGAGCAACGCGTGTGACCAGTCCACCGAGGCGCGTAACGTCTGCTGGCGGCGCACCGCGGTGCGTGCCCCCCCGGTCAGTAACCGGAACCGATCATGCAGGCTGTCGAGAATCTGGGGCAGAGACAGCGCCCGAACCCGTGCCGCGGCAAGCTCGATCGCCAACGGCATGCCATCGAGGCGCTCACAGATCTCGGCGACCAGCGCGGTGTTGTCCTCGCCCACAACAAATTCGGGACGAGCGTGCCTGGCGCGGTCGGTGAACAAC
This sequence comes from Mycobacterium paraseoulense, assembly GCF_010731655.1. Lineage (NCBI taxonomy): Bacteria > Bacillati > Actinomycetota > Actinomycetes > Mycobacteriales > Mycobacteriaceae > Mycobacterium > Mycobacterium paraseoulense. Next base: position 2,962,677 of record NZ_AP022619.1, read on the forward strand.
TCGATCGCTTCGTCGACAAGCGACAACGACGGCACCCGCCAGCTCACTTCGCCGGGCACCCCCAGCGGCTCACGGCTGGTGGCCAAAATCGTCAAATCGGGGCAGGCTGCCAACAGCTCAACGGCCACGGTCCCGCACGCTTCCAGCAGGTGCTCGCAGTTGTCCAGGAGCAGTAACATTTTCTTCTCTGCGAAGAACCGCACCAGCACATCCATCGTGGAGCGGCCCGGCTGATCGGGCAGACCCAGCGTGCGCGCGACAGTCACCGGCGCGCCAGCGGGATTGGTGATTGGTGCCAGATCGACGTACCGGACCCCATCGGAGATCTCAGTGTTCAGTTGCGAGGCGACTTCGACGGCAAGTCGCGTCTTGCCGGCGCCCCCCGCACCGGTCAAGGTGACGAGCCGATTGCCCGTGACGATCTGACGCAACTCCGCCATTGGGGCTTGGCGCCCAACGAAACTCGTCAACTGAGTCGGCAGGTTGTGCGACGCAACGACAGCGCGGACCCGAAGCGGCGGAAACTCATTACGGAGATCCGGATGACACAGCTGGACCACACGTTCCAGCCGAGGCATGTCCCGCAACGGATAGCTGCCCAGCTCGGCCAGCCACGCACCGTCGGGGAGCCTTTCCAGGACGAGCGATTCGGTTATGCCCGACAGCACGGTCTGCCCGCCATGGGCCAGGTCGCGCAGCCGCGCCGTCCGGTTGATCGTCGGGCCAGCGTAGTTGGCGTCATCACGCAACTGGATCTCTCCCGTATGCACGCCGATGCGGAGCAGGAGCGGCGCCAGCGGGGCGCGCTGCAACGCCAGGGCACACGACACCGCGTCGCTGGCGCGGGCGAAGGCGGCCACGAAGCTGTCGCCCTCGCCCTGTTCCAGCGGGCGCACGCCGTCATGGGCGGGGACGGCCTCGTTGACCGTCTTATTCAGTTGCGCCATCGCGGCCGTCACCTTGTCGGGCTGGGTTTCCCACAGCCGCGTCGACCCCTCGACGTCGGCCAGCAGTAACGTCACCGTTCCGGTCGGCAGCAATTCACTTATGCTCCGGGTCAGCGGCGGTATCTCCGCGCGTTGGCTCATGTTGGCCAGCATCGCCGACACCCTTGCGCATTACATCCGCGAGATCGCGTAGATCACCGCCCGCAAAGCGCGTACTCGGCTAGGTTCGCAGCCCCGCGTCCTGGATGAGCTGAATGCGGGAGGCCAGGCCGAGCTTGGCGTAAACATGGGTGAGGTGGGTCTGCACGGTGCGCGGCGAGATGAACAGCCGCGCGCCGATCTCCCTGTTGCCCAGCCCCTCACGGACCAGGCGTACCACGTCGTTCTCCATGGGAGTCAGTGATGCCCAACCATTTGCAGGCCGTTTACGCTCGCCGCGTCCGCGCTGCGCGAAGGCGATGGCCTCCTCGGTGGACAGAGCCGCACCTTCGGCCCACATCATGTCGAAATCCTTCTCGCCCAACGTGTTGCGGGCCGCCGCGACCGTAATGTCGTAGCCGGGTTGATACATCGGATAACGGGCCTGCCCCATTCGCTGCCGGATGCCGGCCGATGCGCCCAACAGGCGCGCCGCATAGGGGTGATTGCCGCCGTCGGCCGCCAGGCGGGCCAGGCATTCCAGCGTGTCTGCCACTCGCAGATACCCCTGCGAACCAGTGGCGGACACAAGTGCTTCGTGGACATCGCGCTCGGCCTGGTCCGGCTCACCCTGCGCGATCGCGACAAAGGCGCGAACCGTGCGGGCGACCACTTGGTGCCAGCCTGGAACCAGCGCTACGCAGTCGTCCGCCCAGTTGCGCGCAGTGACCAAATCACCGCAGGCCAGTGCGGCCTCGGCCAATGGATTCACGCTCTTGATGAACACTTCGCGAAAGGGCACGGTGTGTCGCCATGCCACCTCCGTGGCGTCCCTGGCCAGGGCGGCGTCACCGGCCGCCAGCGCGGCATGCGCAGCGACCGCACCCACCGCGTCTGCCCAGTGACCGCCCAGCGCCTCGGCAAGTACCCGTGCGGATTCGACCGCCGCTTGAGCGGCAGCCGCCTGTCCTTGATATGCGAGCACCACGGTCCGGGCCACGTCGCCGTAGACCTTCATAGGCCTATCCCCGGCAGCTTCGGCTTCCTCGACCAGGCCAGCTGCGACCCGAGCTGCGTGGGCCAGATTTCCCTGCATCATCAGCGAGATGGCCAGCCACGCCCGGGAGTGACGCGAGAAGAACCCGAACCCCAACGCGTCGGCAATGTCACGCCCTTCCTCAGCCGCGGCGCGCGCGCCGGTCGGTTGACCCGCCAGGCAACCCGCGGTCGCTCGATAACTGAGGATTTGGCACAGACTCCAGCGATCACCGGAAGCGCGGGCCAGTTCCGTGGCCTCGGCGAGGTAGCACTCGGCGATCTCGGGGGTGTAGAAGGCGGCGCTCGCACACCCGATCAGTATTCGAGCGAGCAGTGCCGGGTCTTGGAGTTCGCGTGCGGCAGCCAGGGCGTCCTGTACCCGATCCTCGTTCGCCGGGACGACCGCCCACCCCGTGAGCGTGCTCTGGTCGGCGACCGCGCGAACCCACACCGCCGTGTCGACTTCCGAGCAGCGGCCGTCGCTTAACACCATTTCGAACCCGGCCACCCCTTCGCGGAACCGGCCACAAGCTATCCAGACCAGCTGCAACGTGGATACCGACCGCAGCGCCGTCTCGAGGTCGGAATTCTCGCGGCTCCACATGAAGGCCGCCACCAGGTTGTCGATCTCAGTTTGCGCCCACACCAGCAGCGACTCGTCGCCGCTTTCTTGGCGTGATTCCAGCTCAGCCGCGGTGGCGGTGTAGTAGTTGCGGTGACGGGTGCGTACCTCGTCGGCCTCACCGGACTCGCCGAGCTTTTCCTGCGCATATTGGCGCACCGTCTCCAGCAACCGATACCGCATCCCCTCGCCGGTGTCGTCGGCGACCACCAGGGATTTGTCGACCAGCAGGCTGAGTTGGTCCACCAGCTGGTAACGCTCCACGTCGCCGTCGGCGCCGACCGCCTGGGCGCCGTCCAGGTCGAACCCTCCGGCGAACGCCGCCAGCCGGCGGAACAACACCCGCTCCGGTTCGGTGAGCAGCGCATGCGACCAGTCCACCGAGGCCCATAGCGTCTGCTGGCGGCGCACCGCGGTACGCGCACCCCCGGTCAGGAGCCGGAATCGGTCATGCAGACTGTTCATGATCTGGGTCAGTGACAGCGCCCTGATCCGCGCGGCGGCAAGCTCGATCGCCAATGGCATCCCATCCAGCCGCCGGCAGATCTCTTCGACCACCGCGGTGTTCTCCGCGGTGATGGCGAATTCGGGCCGGACCCGCCGTGCACGGTCGGCGAACAACTCGACGGCCTCGTCGACAACGTTCAACGAGGGAACCCGCCAGCTCAGTTCACCGGCCACGCCGAGCGGCTCACGGCTCGTCGCCAAGACCGTGAGCTGCGGGCAGGACGCGAGTAATTCGACGACCAGCGTCACGCACGCGTCCAGCAGATGCTCACAATTGTCGAGCAGCATCAACATTCTTTTTTCGGCGAAGAACCGTTGCAGCAACTCCATCGTGGAGCGGCCCGGCTGATCGGGCAGGCCGAGGCTACGCGCCACGGTCACCGGCGCCACAGCGGAATTGGTGATCGGTGCCAGGTCGATGTACCACACCCCGTCAGAAAACTCGTTGGTCAGTAGCGAGGTGAGTTCCATGCCGAGGCGGGTCTTGCCCGCTCCCCCGGCGCCGGTCAAAGTCACCAGCCGGTTACCGGCGACCAACTGACACAACTCCGCCATTTGCGCTTGGCGCCCAACGAATTTCGTCAACTGGGCCGGCAGGTTGTGCGACACCGCAACCTGGCGGACACGAAGCGGCGGAAAGTCGTTGCGCAAATCCGCGTGGCACACCTGCATTACACGTTCGGGGCGCGGCAGATCACGCAGCGGATAGCTGCCCAAATCGGCCAGCCACACCCCGTCCGGCAGCCGATCCGCCACCAGCGGTTCCGTCGCGCCGGACAACACGGTCTGCCCGCCATGGGCCAGATCACGCAGCCGCGCGGTCCGATTGATCGTCGGACCGGCGTAGTTGGCGTCGTCACGCAACTGCACTTCACCGGTATGCACACCGATGCGCAGCCGGATCGGCGCGAGCGGGGCGCGCTGCAATGCCAGCGCACACGCCACCGCGTCGGACGCGCGCGCGAACGCCGTCACAAAACTGTCACCCTCGCCCTGCTCGAGCGGGCGCACCCCGCCATGAGCGGCGACGGCCTCATCCACCGTGTCGTTCAGCACCGCCAGCGCCGCGGCCATCTGTTCGGGCTTGGTTTCCCACAGCCGCGTCGAACCCTCAACGTCGGCAAGCAGCAACGTCACCGTACCGGTTGGCAGCAACTCAACCACACCCAAATCGCTCCAGGTCAGCGCCAGCATATCAGCGCGTTGGCTCATAGTAGCCAGCATCGCGCTCGCAAACCAGGCAAAACCATCTGCAATTACGCACAGATCCAACAACGCCCCCACGAAGTTACGACTGGCGCCGCTCAGATCTACGCGCTAAGGCGGATGGTCTTGGTCGCGCGACACCGCATAGTCGACTCCAGACCGGACGAGGAGACCCCGATGACAACCGTTCAGATCAGTCACTGCCCGAGCATTTTTGATGCCGGGTTGCCCACCTTCCGCTATGACCACCTCACCGATCCCGACGAAGCGCATTCGATCATTAACGACGCGCGCAGGCAGGCCCCGATCGCGATCGGCCCGCACGGCCCCGAGGTGTTGAGCTACGAGCTGGTCCGAACGGTGCTGCGCGACAGCCGCTTCGTCACCGCGCGCGGCCTCGGGCTCGACCTGCAAGGCGTCACCTCCGGTCCGTTGTGGGACAGGGCGACCGCCAACATCCTGGGGCTCGACGGCACCCAGCACCACCGGCTGCGCCGGCTGGTATCCACGGCGTTCGCGCCGCGGGGCGCCGAGCGGCTGCGCACCCTGGTCGTCGACATCATCACCGGGCTCGTCGATCCGCTGACCACCGTTGGGCGCTGCGACGTCGTGTCCGACATCGCCCGCCGCTACCCCACGCCGGTGATCTGCGCGCTGCTCGGCGCACCGCCCGAGGACTGGCAACTGTTCAGCGACTGGACCGACGACATCAAGAAGATCTTCGATTGGAACGTCGCCGAGGACGGACCCGCGATCCTTGCGGCATGGGATCAACTCGATGCTTACCTCGAGGACCTGATCGCGCGACGACGGGCGTCGCTGAGCGACGACCTCGTCTCCGACCTCATCCGTGCCGAGGACGACGGCGACCGGCTCACCCATGACGAGCTGCTGATGCTGTGTGCGACCCTGCTCGGCGCCGGCACCGACACCACCCGCAACCAGCTCGCCGCGGCAGTACAGGTGCTGGCCGGCCACCCCGACCAGTGGGCGTTGCTCGCCGAGCGCCCAGCGCTCGCATCCGACGCGGTTCACGAGCTCATGCGTTACTACCCGATCGTGTTCGGCACCATGCGGCTGGCCGCTGAAGACGTCGAGCTGGCCGGCGTCGGCATTCCGGCCGGCACCCTCGTCGTGGCCAACACCGCCGCGGCCAACCGCGACCCCGACGTCTACACTCACCCGGATCGCGTCGACATCACCCGCACAGACCCGCCGGCGATGCTCACCTTCGGCGGTGGGGTGCACTACTGCCTCGGCTCGCACCTGGCGCGCCTGGAACTCACGGAGGCGCTTCGGGTCATCACGCAACGCATGCCCGACGCCCGTCGAACGGGCCCCGCCCCGTGGAAGGCCATCAGCGGGATAACCGGCCCCACGACCTTGCCGCTGGAGTTCGACCCCGGGCATTGAGCGAGCCCGATTAGGCTCGTCAACCATGACCAACTGGACCGCCGCAGACCTGCCGTCGTTCGCCGGGCGCACCGTGATCATCACCGGCGCCAACAGCGGACTGGGCGCGGTGACGGCCCGCGAGCTGGCAAGGCGCGGCGCGACACTTGTCATGGCGGTCCGCGACGTTCGCAAGGGCGAGAAGGCCGCGCTGCAGATCAGGGGCACGCACACCGGCCCGGTCGAGGTGCGCGCGCTCGACCTGCAAAATCTGTCGTCGGTGCGGGAATTCGCCGAGGGGGTCGACAGGGTCGACGTCCTGATCAACAACGCGGGCATCATGGCCGCCCCGTACCAGCAGACCATCGACGGTTTCGAGAGCCAGATCGGCACCAACCATCTCGGGCATTTCGCGCTCACCAACCTGCTGTTGCCCAGGATCACCGACCGGGTGGTGACCGTGTCGTCGATGGCGCACTGGGCGGGCCGGATCAGCCTCGACGACCTGAACTGGAAGACGCGGCGCTACTCCCCGTGGCTGGCCTACAGCCAGTCCAAGCTCGCCAACCTGCTGTTCACCAGCGAGTTGCAGCGTCGGCTGGATGCGGCCGGTTCCAAGCTGCGCGCGCTGGCCGCGCACCCCGGCTACTCGCACACCAACCTGCAGGGCGCCTCCGGCCGCAAGCTGGGTGACGCGATGATGTCGGCAGTCACCCGGGTGGTGGCCACCGACGCCGACTTCGGGGCGCGCCAGACGCTGTACGCGGCGTCGCAGGACCTGCCGGGAGATACGTTCGTCGGACCGCGTTTCGGCCAGATCGGCCGCACCCAACCCGTTGCGCGCAGCCGGCGGGCGCAGGACCCGGCGATGGCCCGCGCGCTCTGGGAGCTGTCCGAGCAGCTCACCGGCACCAACTTCCCGCTCTGAGCCCCCGGGGCCGAGCCGTTGCCCAGCGCCCGTCCAGCCGGGAGTGTGACGCTGAGCGCCCGGCCGGCCGGGCGCGCGCCTTCCAGACCGCCGCAATTTCCGCTCTGAGGTGCGCATGCGCTAACCTGACCGGGCGTCACGGCGAGGGTGGCTGGCCAGCCAGCACCGTTATCGACGGAGACCGACGAATTGTCGCGAACCCTGGCCGTGCCCCCACATTCAGGCACTGAGCACACAGGAGCGACACGATGGCCAAGTCCGCAGGCAACCAACTCACCGCCACGGTGCGAACCGAGACCGGCAAGGGCGCGTCCCGCCGGGCCCGCCGCGAAGGCAAGATTCCCGCCGTCCTCTACGGTCACGGCGCCGACCCGCAGCACCTGGAGCTGCCCGGCCACGACTTCGCGGCCGTGCTGCGCCACGCGGGCACCAACGCGGTGCTGACCCTCGACATCGAGGGCAAGGAACAGCTGGCGCTGACCAAAGCGCTCGACATCCACCCGATCCGCCGCACCATCCAGCACGCCGACCTGCTCGCCGTGCGCCGCGGCGAGAAGGTCGTCGTGGAGGTCAACGTGGTCGTCGAGGGCGACGCCGTACCGGGCACCCTGGTCACCCAGGACACCAACACCATCGAAATCGAGGCCGACGCCATGTCGATTCCCGAGCAGCTGACCGTGTCGGTGGAGGACGCCGAACCGGGCACCCAGTTCACCGCCGGGCAGATCACGCTGCCGCGCGGCGTCAACCTGATCTCCGACCCGGAGATGCTGGTGGTCAACGTGGTGACCGCGCCGACCGCCGAGGACCTCGCGGAAGAAGGCGCCGGCGAGGCCCCCGCGGCCGAGGAGGCCCCCGCGGAAGAGGAAGCCGGCGAGGCCGAGGCCCCCGCGGGCGAGTCCGAGTAGGCGGACCCCAGCATGGCCGAGCCGTTGCTGGTGGTCGGCCTGGGCAACCCCGGGGACAACTACGCCCGCACCCGGCACAACCTCGGGTTCATGGTCGCCGACCTGCTCGCCGGCCGGCTGGGCTCAAAATTCAAGGTGCACAAGCGGTCCGGCGCGGAGTTGGTCAGCGGCCGGTTGGCCGGGCACCCGGTATTGGTCGCCAAGCCGCGCTGCTACATGAACGAGTCCGGCCGCCAGGTCGGGCCGTTGGCCAAGTTCTATTCGGTGGCGCCGGCCGACATCGTGGTCGTGCACGACGACCTCGACCTCGACTTCGGCCGCATCCGGCTCAAGATCGGCGGCGGCGAGGGCGGTCACAACGGGCTGCGATCGGTGGCGGCCGCGCTGGGCACCAAGGAGTTTCAGCGGGTCCGCATCGGGATCGGCCGACCGCCGGGACGCAAAGACCCGGCGGCGTTCGTGCTGGAAAACTTCTCCGCCGCCGAGCGCGCCGAGGTCCCCACCATCTGCGAGCAGGCGGCGGACGCCACCGAGTTGCTCGTCGAGCTCGGGCTGGAACCGGCGCAGAACCGCGTCCACGCCTGGTGAACACCCATCGCGCGTGCGCGGGATCCGCCCCTAGGTGACCAGCGTGGCGGAGTGGGACCGGCGCAGTTTGCCCGACGGTGTCTTCGGGATGGTGCCCGGCCCGAGCACCACCACGTTGCGCGGCCGCATGTCGACCTCGGCCACCACCTCGCGGGCGACCTGGTGCTCGATCCGGCGCACCTCGGCCGGGTCCTGCCAGGCGTTGGACTCGACGGCCACGGCGAACGTCTCGCGCGAGTGGCCGGCGTCCAGGCGCACCGCGACGGCGCAACCGGGCCGCACCCCCTCGACGCGGCCGGCGGCCCGCTCGATGTCGGTGGGATAGATGTTGCGGCCCGCCATGATGATGACGTCCTTCACGCGGCCGCACACCACGATGTGACCGGCCTCGGTCATGTAGCCGAGGTCGCCGGTGTCATACCAGCCGTTCTCGTCCTGCGCCGGAATGAAGCCCCCCATGGTGAGGTAGCCGGGCGTCAGCGACTCCCCGCGCAGCTCGATGACCCCGACGCCCCGGGCGGGCATCACGTCGCCGTTCTCGTCGATGATGCGCGCCTCGAGGTCCTGCAGCAGCGGGCCGAGTGTGGCCAGCCTGCGGGTGTTGCCCTTGGTGGCGGGCACGGCGCGACGCAGGGCGGCCAGCAGGTCGGCGTCGACCTCGTCGACGACCAGGCCGGCGTTGCACTCCGAGAACGACACGGCCAGCGTGGTCTCGGCCATGCCGTAGGCCGGCAGGATCGCCGAGGGCCGCAGGCCGAACGGCTTGCCCGCGTCCAGCAGGTCCTCCACGTCGGCGGGCTCGACGGGCTCGGCACCGGACAGCGCGAAGCGCAGGGTGGACAGGTCGAAGTCGCCGGGCTTGGCGTTGCGACGCAGCCGCTTGGCCAGCAAGGCGTAGGCGAAGTTGGGCGCCGCGGTCATGGTGCCCTTGTACTTGTCGATGAGCTTGGCCCACAGCAGCGTGTCGCGCAGGAAGTCCATCGGCGTCACCTTGACCAGCTCCGCGCCGAAGTACATCGGGATGGTCAGGAACCCGACCATGCCCATGTCGTGGAAGCAGGGCAGCCAGCTGACCATGACGTCCTTGTCGACGTCGTACTGCGCGCCGATGAACATCGCCTCGGCGTTGGAGTAGATGTTGCGGTGGGTGATCTGGACGGCCTTGGGAGATCCGGTGGAGCCCGACGTCAGCTGCATCAGCGCCAGGTCGTCCTCGCCGACCTCGACGGGATCGATCGGATCCGAGGCCAGCAGGTCGGCGACGGTGAGGACCTTGATGCCCTTCTCCTCGAGCACGGGGATGGCCACCAGGAAGGGCTCGGAGACGATGACGGCCTTGGCCTCGATCATGCCGATGACGTTCATCGTGTCCTCGGCCCACACGGCCAGGTCGGTGCGGGGGGTGGGCTGGTGCAGCATCGTCAGGCTGGCACCACGCATCCACAGGCCCTGCGCCGTCGGGGCGATCTCCACCGGGAAGCCGGCGAGCACACCGACCGCGTCGCCCAGGCCGATGCCGGCGGCGGCGAGGCCGCCCGCGATGCGGCGAGCGCGCTCGTGCACCTCGCCCCAGGTGTGGCGCACCGGTTCGTGGGGTTCACCGGTGACCATGCCCGTCGTCGCGGTACGGGCATTGCGGTACATCTTCTCGGTAAACCTGCTCACACAAACCTCCTCGGTTTCGGCGCTCGCCACGACGCCCGGGATCTCATATTCCGCTCACTGGGTAACGCTTGGGAGCAGGCACGCAAACACATTCGGGCAGCAGTTAGGTCTCGAATCGGCGATGGGTCGACGGCCGCGCGTACGGCCGCCCAATCAGCGCGAACCGGGCCCCGGAACCGCCGGTGGGCCCGAAGTATCAGTCGTCCGCCGGGGACCCCGGCGGACGAAGATGAGTGTTCTCGCTCAGCGCTACCCGTCACCGCGCAATATCTTAAACTCCTCTTAGGGAACAGCCCAAATGAACGCGTAATTTGGGGCGATTTTCACACCTCGGTGGGAGAAGGCACCACGCGCGCCCCGGCCACCGGCCCGCTGGCGACCCGCACGGTGCGGCACACGCCCGCACCGGACACCTCGGTGCCGACGTCGACCGCCGAGGCTGCAGAGGAGCACAGGAAGGCGCACGTCGGGCCCGAGCCGGACACGATGCCCGCCAGTGCACCGGCCTGGACCCCGGCGCGCAGGGTCCGGCGCAGCTTCGGACTCAGGCTCACCGCGGCCGCCTGCATCTCGTTGCCCAGCAACGACGCCAGCTGTTCGGGGTCGCCGGCGGCCAGGGCCGCCAGCACCGGCCCGGGCCCGGCGAGCCTCGGCGGGTCCCCCGCGTCGCGCAGCCGGTCCAGCTCGGTGAACACGGATGGCGTGAGCAACTCGCCGTCGGCGAACGCCAGTACCCAGTGAAAGGTGTTGCGGGACAGGACGGTCGCCAGTTCCTCGCCCCGGCCGGTGCCCAGCGCCGTGCCGCCGTGCAGCGCGAAGGGCACGTCGCTGCCCAGCCGGGCGGCGAGCATGCGCAGGTCGCGCCGGGGCACGTTGAGTTCCCACAGCGAGTTCATCGCGACCAGCACGGCCGCCGCATCGGCGCTGCCACCGGCCATCCCGCCGGCCACCGGGATGGATTTGTCGATCATGATCGAGACGTCGGGCGCCCGGCCGACGTGTTCGGCCATGAGCTCGGCGGCCTGCCAGGCCAAATTGCGCTCGTCGGTCGGCAGTTTGTCGGCGCCCTCGCCGACGAGCTCGAGCGACAACACGTCGGCGTTGCGGACGGTCACCTCGTCGAGCAGCGAGACCGCCTGGAAGACGGTCGTCAGCTCGTGATAGCCGTCCTCTCGGCGGTCGCCGACCGCCAGATACAGGTTGACCTTTCCGGGAACGCGGACGGTGACCGACCCGGTGGGCACCCACTGGGCGGCGGTATTGCCGTCAGTCATTGTCACCCACCGCAGCAGACTATCGCTGCGACCGGCCAACTACACGCAGCGCCGCCGCAGTCAGCTCGGGGACGGCTGTTCTTCAGTAGCGGACGGGCCGGCCGGGGTGGCGGTGTCGGCCGATTCGGCCGATCGGCGCAACAGCCGCACGAAGTCGTCGATGGACAGCGTCTCGCCGCGGCGGGCCGGGTCGATGCTGGCGGCCAGCAGCCGGTTCGCCGACTCGTTGCCCGAGCCGGCCCACTCCACGAACGCGTTGCGAACCGTCTTGCGCCGCTGCGCGAACGCGATGTCCACCAACCGGAACACCTGCCGACGGAACGCCTCGTCGGTGGGCCAATGCGGGGCGGCGTGCCGGTCGATGCGAACGAGCCCCGAATAGACGCGGGGAATCGGCCAGAAGACGGTGGGCGACACCATGCCACACCGCCGAACCGCGCCGAAGAAGCGCACCTTGACGCTGGGGACGCCGTAATCCTTGCCGCCGGGCTCGGCGGCAAGACGCTCGGCCACCTCCGCCTGCACCATGACGGTCACGGTCCGGATCGATGGGAACTCGGCGAGCAGGTGCAGCAACGCCGGCACGGCGACGTTGTAGGGCAGGTTGGCCACGACCGCGTTGGGCTGGGTGGTCAACTCGTCGGAACGCAGGGTCAAGACGTCGCGGTTGAGCACGGTGAGCCGCTGGATTTCGCTATGCGAATGTTCGGCGACGGTCTGCGGCAGGCGATCGGCCAGCACGGGGTCGATTTCGACGGCGGTGACGGTGGCGCCGCGGTCGAGCAGTGCCAGGGTCAGCGAGCCCAGGCCGGGTCCGACCTCGAGGACGTGGTCGGTCCGGCCGACCCCCGAAGTCGAGACGATCCGGCGAACGGTATTGGCGTCGTGGACGAAGTTTTGGCCGAGGGATTTTCGTGGCCGGAAGTCAAGCTCTCTGGCAAGCCGCCTGATCTCGGTGCGACCGAGCAGCCGGACGGTCAGTTGGCACCAGCTCTTCCGCTGCACACCGGCCAGGCGCCCCAGCCCTGGCGCTCCCGGGTCACCTCGGCGACGGCGATCTGCTCTTCGCGAGTGGCCAGGTCGGCGCGCGAAGCGAACCGCAACCCACCGTTGCGCTCCCAGGTGCCCTGGTCGAACTGCACGCCGCCGTAATAGCCGTTGCCGGTGTTGATCGCCCAGTTGCCGCCGGCCTCGCAGCCCGCGATCGCGTCCCAGATGGATCCGTTGGTCACGGGCGGGACATCGGTGCCCGGCTTGGTGCCCACCCGCACCACGGCGTCGCGGGCCGGGGTGATCACGGTGTTGGCGATCGGCAACCGGCCGGTCTCAACGCCGTTGACGGTGGCCACCGCGAAGGTGACGTCCTGGGTGCCCGGGCTGCCCGGGTCCTCGACCACCTGGCGGCTCATGTTCATGTCCGGGTCCTCGACCCGACGGGCGTTCGGCGGCAAGGGCATCCGCTCGGTGACCCGCTGAATCCGGTTGCGGGTCACCTGGATCTCCATGCCATCGACGATCGGCGACGTCGCGCTCGGCACCGCCTGATCCCCCTCGAGCAGCGGTGCGCCGGCGGCGTTGAGCAGGCTCGCGACATTCGGCGCCGGCAGGTGGACCGTGCGCGTCGCGCCGCCGTCGTTGATGCGGACCGTCTTCGCGCTGACGACGGGCAGTGCCATCCCCGCCAGCGGGACCCGGCTGCCGCGGGAGGCCGCCGCCGGGGCGGTGTCGGTCATGGCGAGTTGGGCCAGCGCCTCGTCGACGGTCGATGCCGTCGTCCACACCTGTTTGGTGTCGTGGCCGTCCAGCGAGATCTGCAGCGGCCGGCTGCGACGCAGCACGATGTTGGCGGCGTCGTGCACCTTGACGTCTCCGGCGGGGTACAGGTCGTCGCGATCGTCGACGGCGAAGCCGTTCTCCTGCACGATGTCGATGACCCGCGACTTCATCGTCGTGACCCGCATCGCGATGCCGTCAACGGTCAACGTGACCGTCTTGCAGGCGGACACCGCGAATCCACCGGCGAACGCCAGGACTACCAGCAAGCCCCCGACGACGAGCCGCAACATCGGAGACGGCGTCTGATGAAGTTTTGTTAATACGGTCAACGCGCGTCTATCCCGACCACAGCAAGCACCCCAACGACCTAATCAGCACCAAACGACAAATTAGGGCCCGTAGGCCCCACCCTTTCGATCACAAGACGGTAACGAACCGGCCAATGTTGAGCAACTCCTGCGTGACTTTGTCAGCGGAATCGCCCGGCTCGGCGGCCTAACCGGGAGCCAGTCCGTAGACCCGCCTGGCGTTGGCCGTGGTGGTCCGGGCCAGCTCTTCGGCGGGACGACCCATCAGTTCAGCGACCGCTCGCACAGTATAAGGAAGGCAGTACGGCTCGTTCGGCGACCCGCGGTAGGGATGCGGTGTCAAGAAGGGCGCGTCGGTCTCCACCAGAAGCTGCTGCGGCGGTATCAACGGAACCGCCTCCTGCAGGGCGCGCGCGTTGCGGAAGCTCGCCGTTCCCGACAGGCTGAGCAACCATCCGGCGTCCACGCAACGCCGGGCCATCGCGGCGTCCGACGAGAAGCAGTGGAAGATCACGACGTCGGGAGCTCCCTCGGCCACCAGCACGTCGAGCACCTCGGCGTCGGCCTCGCGGTTGTGGATCATCAGCGGCTTGCCGGACCGCTTGGCCAGGTCGATATGCCAGGCGAAGGCTTCGCGCTGCGTGTCCGGCCGCGCGCACCCCTGGAGACGCCCGGGCCAATACAGGTCCAGGCCGGTCTCGCCGACGGCCACCACCCGCGGTTGCGCCACCAGGCGCTCGATCTCGGTGCGCGCGTCGTCGTCCAGCGCGTCGGAGCGGGTCGGGTGCAGTCCCACCGCGGCATACACCCGCGGATCCCAGTCGGCGGCTCGTGTCACCCAGCGCGCCGAATCCAGGTCGTCGGCGACCGTGACCACCGCGCCCACCCCGACCGCCGCGGCGCGGTCCACGATGGCGTGCACGTCCTCGGCGTCGCGAGCCCCGCAGGCGTCGAGGTGGGTATGGGCGTCGACCAGGGGCGCCAGCGGTTCGGGTGCGGGCGGCGCTTCTCGTTCACCGGAGCGGTTGGAACTCACGGCCACACAATAGGGTGGACTCTCGATGAGGCCCTACTACATCACCACCGCGATCACGTATCCCAACGGCGATCCGCACGTCGGGCACGCCTACGAATACATCGCCACCGACGCCATCGCCCGGTTCAAGCGGCTGGACGGGTTCGACGTGCGATTCCTGACCGGCACCGACGAGCACGGACTCAAGATGGTCGAGACCGCCGCGGCCGAGGGCATTCCCACCGCCGAGCTGGCGCGGCGCAACTCGGACGCGTTCCAGCGTTTGCAGGAGAAGCTGAACATCTCCTTCGACCGGTTCATCCGCACGACCGACGCCGACCACCACGAGGCCTCCAAGGCGATCTGGCGCCGGATGGAGGCCGCCGGGGACATCTACCTGGACACCTACTCCGGCTGGTACTCGGTGCGCGACGAGCGGTTCTTCGTCGAATCCGAGACCGCGCTCGTCGACGGGACCCGGATCGCCGTCGAAACCGGGACCCCGGTGACCTGGACCGAGGAGCAGACCTACTTCTTCCGGCTGTCGGCGTACGCCGACAAGCTGCTGGCCCACTACGACGCCAACCCCGATTTCATCGGGCCCGAGGTGCGCCGCAACGAGGTTGTCAGCTTCGTCTCCGGCGGGCTGCGCGATTTGTCGATCTCGCGCACCTCGTTCGACTGGGGCGTGAAAGTGCCCGGGCATCCCGACCACGTCATGTATGTCTGGGTCGACGCGCTGACCAACTACCTGACCGGCGTCGGCTACCCGGACACCGAATCCGAGCTGTTCCGCCGCTACTGGCCGGCCGACTTGCACATGATCGGCAAGGACATCATCCGATTCCACACCGTGTATTGGCCGGCTTTTCTGATGTCGGCCGGGATCGAATTGCCGCGCAGGGTTTTCGCGCACGGATTCCTGCTCAACCGTGGGCAGAAGATGAGCAAGTCGGTAGGCAACATCGTCGACCCGGTCGCCCTGATCGACACATTCGGCGTGGACCAGCTGCGCTACTTCCTGCTGCGGGAGGTGCCGTTCGGTCAGGACGGCAGCTACACCGAAGACGCCATCGTCACGCGCATCAACGCCGACCTGGCCAACGAGCTCGGCAACCTGGCCCAGCGGTCGTTGTCCATGGTGGCGAAGAACCTGGCTGGGGTCGTTCCCGAACCGGGTGAGCTGACGGGCGCGGACGCGGATCTGCTGGCGACGGCCGACGGATTGCTGGAGCGGGTGCGGGCCAGTTTCGACGGGCAGGCCATGCATCTGGCGCTGGAAGCGATCTGGCTGATGCTCGGCGAGGCGAACAGGTACTTCTCTGCCCAACAGCCGTGGGTGTTGCGCAAGAGCGAGTCCGATCCGGACCAAATCCGGTTCCGGACCGTCCTGTACACCACGTGCGAGGCGGTTCGCATCGCGGCGCTGCTCGTCCAGCCCGTGATGCCCGACTCCGCCGGCAAGCTGCTCGACCTGCTCGGGCAGGCGGCGGATCAACGGGCGTTCGACGCCGTCGGCGCGCGCCTGGCCCCCGGCACGAAGCTGCCGCCGCCCAGCGGGGTGTTCCCCCGCCACCAGGTTCCCGAAGGGGAGTGAACGGCGCCGGCACCGCAGTGAAGTGACCGGGAAAAGTGCCGGGGCGCGAACGTTCCTATCCGCATCTGCGCAAAGGCCTCGTGTATAGCCTATGTTATGCGCCATAATCGGCCGGTGGAGCGACGACGCAATCGGCATCATGGCGACTCGCCGATGACGGCCTTGAAGCAGCTGCCTGCGCTGGTTGTGCTGGAGCGCATTCCGATCCCGGTGCTGGCCATCGAGAACGATGGCGGCATCCTGTTTTCCAACGCCGCGTTCGCCGAGATGATGGGTTATGAGCCGGAGGAGGTGTTGTCGCTCCGGTTCCACCAGATCTTCCATCAGGCGCCGGTCTCGGAATCGTTGTTATCGGTCGTTCATTCGCTGGCGAACATGGTCGTCGAACTGGCGCACAAGGACGGCTCTGTGGTGCGCGCCCTGATGAGCAAGTCGGCCGCGATGCGAGCCGACGACCAGTTCGTCCTCGCGGCATTCCAGGATCTGACCGAGCAGTTGTGGGAGGAAGACCGCTAGCCGCACCCGGTCGGGTCATAACGCTTGGCCTTGGCGGCGGTGCAGCGCCGAAAGCTAACGGCGCCGCCAGGATTCGCGCCTGGTGCGCCACACGATCACGCCCGCGCCGACGATGGCGACCGCGACCCAGCCCGCGCCGAACCACCATAGCCAGCCCAGATCCGAGTGGCTCTGCGGTCCCGCGGCCGGACCGGCCCCGGGCGAGCGCTCGACGGTCACCGGGTCCCGCCCTCCCGGCGCGGACACCATCGCGACGCCTTTGAGCCGTTGCCAGCGTTTGTTGTCGCCACTCAGCCAGCGGAGCAGCTCGTCGAGCTGTGCGGGCGCGCCGTTGGATGTCGCCACCAACAGCGACCTGCCCTTGTTGAAAACCGTTTGGAGAGAGGCGAACCGGAGATCCGGGTCCAGCGTGAGCTTGGCGGGCTTGCCGTTGGATTCGACGGCGTTGACCGTGATCGGCCCGCTGGGCCCGGCAGACACCGGGAGCGCGACGTTGGAGTGGTTCCACCCGTCGGCCGCGATCAAGATCGCCGGATCCGACGAGTCGATCGCCTGTTGCACACTCGTGACCGTGGTGTACAACGGCACCGAGCTTATGCGCTGCAGCCCCACCACGACGCTGATCGCCCGCACGGTGTCGATCAACGAGTGGGCCTCGATGCCGACCTGCATCCGCGGCATCAAGGACTGCGGCACCGATTGGAAGCCGTCCGGCACCGGTGGCGCGGCGGGACTGCTCTGGATAGTGCTGTCTCCGTTGATATTCACCGTCAGGAGCTGGTTACCCGGCCCGACGTTGTAGAAGTCGCCACAGTGCCCGGTGTTGGCCGCAACGTCGAGTACCAGGTCAAGGCTCGTGTATCGCTGCAAGAGCCGATCGGGCACGTCGATCCAGCGGTCAATGGTGCCCTGGCCGTCGGTCGGCCAGTGGTCGATGGTTTCCGGGCCGATCGTCACAGCGATCCGGCCGGCGACGTTTCCCGGTGTCGGGGTGTAGGAGCCCAGGAGATGCACGCGCACGTCGTGCACCGATCTGGCGAACCGGGTCTGATCGACTCCGATCGACACCCGCGGTTGTAGCGACGTGGAGTTGAGGACCGGCTGCCCGAGCTCGCGCAGCGCAACGGTGTTGCCGGGCTGCTGCAGACTGGGCTTGAGTTCTTCCACCGCCGCCCTGGACGACAGAGCCAGCTGCGATACGTCGTTGAACAGCACGGCAGTGTTCGATTCGTCGGACTGGCCGAGCGGTCCCGACATCAGTAACCACGGCACCCCGGAGGCGCCCTGGAGCGAAAGCCCGTTGTCGGGGCCTTCTTTCACGACGATCTGACGTTCCAGCGGTTGCGGCGGCGTCGGCGGTGCGGCCTGTCCTTCGGCCAACGGGATCACGGCGATCTCGGGGTTCTGCCTGCCGTAGCGTGCGGCCGCGGACGCGGCCAGTTGGACCGCCGTGTCGGATTCGTTCGCCGACGGCGATGGCGGCAGGAAGATGGAGAGCTTTCGCAGCACCGGTGGCAGGAAGTGGGCCACCGTGGTGGGCGGCAGTTCGACCCCGGTGTAGGTGATCGACCCGTTGGCCAGACGTAGCGGGCTCTCCGGGTACAAGCAGTATCCGTCCAACGGCACCACGTAGGAACGCAGCGTCACGGTCAGCCAGTTGTCGTTGACTTCCGCACCCGCCAGGGGAATGACGATCGGCGTCTGGTCGGCGGACGGCAGATTCAGTCGCGCAAGAGTTCGTTCACCCTGCGAGACGGTGAGCATGCCAGACCGCAAATTGATCGGCAATTCGACGGTGGCGTTCAGTGCCGTCGGTGTCAGACCGTGCAGCACCGGCACGGTCAGCTGTTGGGTGCTTGTCACGCCCCAGAACTCCAGGGTGGGGGCGGATCCAATGTCGGTCAGCGACAGTGTCGGCGAGTCCGTCGCCGTAACCGGGTCGCCGGGCGCAGCCCACGATGCCGGAGCGCTCATCACCAATAGTCCGGACACAGCGGCCATCGCCACCACTTTGCCTAGCAGGCTCGGGTACATCACCGGAACAGTATGCATTGTGGAAAGCGCATCGAGCCCGGTTATCGAATCCCCGTCTCGACGACCCCGAAAGAGCGTGTGGCACACCCGGCCCGAACTTCGGTGACCGGAAGCTAACCGATTAAGGGCTCGGTGTCGGCGTCCGCGCGGGCCGCGATGGCGGGGGCGTGGCGCATGATTTCGCGGCCAAGGAATTGCCGGAAATATGGAAGCGACGCCTCCGTGACGGTGCCGGGAAGCAGAAGCTCCAAGATCTGACGCAAGCGTCCGGTGGTGTCACCGGCGACGGTCCTGGCGGCGTCTTGGCGAGCTATCGCATTGGATACCAACCGCGTTCCGAACATGGCGCCGACGAGGAACTCGGAGAGCACTTCGGGGTCGACGTCCTTGCGCAGGTCGCCCTCGCCGATCGCCCGCTTGGCCTGCTCAGCGATCTTCCCGGCCAGGTCGGCGTAGAAGCTCGCGGCGGCCTCGTTCAATCCGCTTAAGGCAGAGGCCAATTGCTCGGATGTGCGAACCATCTTGTCGGTGTTCAGTACTTCGACGATCATGAAGGCGCCGTGTAGCAGGTTCTCCAGCCCAGGCGACGACGAGCCGCATACGTTGGCGAAAGCGGTGAGAAGGGTCTCGGAGCCTTCGTTGAGAATGTCGGACGCCAACGATTCCTTCGAATCAAAGTGGTGATAGAGGGCGCCCTTGGTCATGCCGGTCCGCTCGATGATCGCGCCCCACCCCGCGGCGGCATATCCGACTTCGCCGAACACCTCGATCGCCGCATCGAGAATCCGGCGCCGAGTGGCTTCGGATCGGATCTGACGCGCCATTATTCCTGCACCTCCGGAGTCGCGTCCGATGCGCGAAGCCGTGGGTCTGGCCTCACATCTGCCGCCGAGGCGTCCAAGGCTAGCAGCCGTGGCGACCGGGAGCGCGCGGTGCGGTCAGCCCCCATCCGTTACGTCGAATCTTCATCGGGCGAACTGGCGTTGACGGCGAGGGCCGCGCGCCGCCTTAGGAATTGACGGAAGTAATCGGTTCGGTCCGGTCGCAGGATCCCGCCCAGGATAAGCATCCAGCAGTTCTCCAGATCGAGCAGGAACCGTTCCGGTTCGTCCAGATTGCTGGTCTTCCGCAGCCCCATGTGCAGGGCCACCATCAGGCGTCCCACGTCGCGCGGATCGCATTGGTCGTCGATGTCGCCCTCGGCGATCGCCTGCGCAACGACGTCCGCCAACGCGTCCACCCAGCCGTTCATCAGGGTGTCCTGCAGTCCTTCGGAGTGCCCGACCGACTCGATCAGATTCAGGCCCGCCCTGACCAGATCCGTCTTGATGTCTTGAACCGCGATCAGATACGAGAAGTCGATCAGGGTTTCCAGACCGGAAAGCCCTCTGGTCAACAGGTCTCCCACGGCGACGGTGGCCGCGGCGATCTGCTTGTTGATGAGCTGCACCGCCAGGGCGTGTTTCGACTTGAAGTGGAAATACATCGCGCCTTTGGTCAGCTGAGCCTCGGCGAGGATGTCATCGAGTCCGACGTCGTGGTACGGCCGGCGCGCGAACTGATGCGAGGCGGCCTGCAGAATCTGTCGCCGCGTCGCATCCGCACGCCCGTCCGGTGAATGGGTCGTCATCGGAATTGCCGGCCCAGGTCGTCGGGCCGGACGGCCCGGCCCGGGCGCAGAGGCCTGTGCCCGGCGGGAGTGCCGGCCCCTAATCCGTGGGCGACGCGCGCGATCCTGCGGGGGGTGGCGACCCGAACCTGGTCGACGGCCGTCAGGTTGATCAGCAGGGCAAACACCTCGGTTCTCAGGCGGTTTCGCATCGATACCGACCGGCCACCCCCGGGCAGTTCTCTGGCCAAGTCCGAGGTTAGCAGCCGCGGGCGCCCGGGTTGACGGTCCCGTAAATACCTGTAGTCCAGATCACAGGACCTTTACAGACCAATAGTATGTTTTATACGCTATTATCACATTGTCAGTTTGTACGCGAGCGCTGCCCAGACCTCGACCTCAAGTGTTTGAGCAGCAAATACGCCCGGATCCGGGCCATCTGCGGGCGCGAGGAGAAGCACATGCCGGTCGTGACCACCGGGGCACGTGGGCTGGCGGCCTGGGCAGTTGGACCACTGGCCAAGGGACTAAATACCTTGGCAGCCGCACGCAAAATACTCTTCGCCAGCGCAAACCTCTTTGTTCATACTTTAAGTATGTTTAGTTGCGGAATGCCGGCGCTGGAGTACGTCGTCGCCGAAGCTGATGGATCCGGCGTTAGCGGGCGTTCACCCGCGGCCAACCGGGCCGCCAATAGGGCGAGGGCCTGACGTGATCGATTTCGGCGCCTTTCCCCCGGAGTTCAACTCCGCACGGATGTATGCCGGCCCCGGTCCGCTTTCCCTGGTTGCCGCCGCGGTGGCCTGGGACAGCCTGGCCGCCGAATTGCACACCGCGGCAAGCTGTTACCGCTCGGTGATCGCGGGACTGACGACGGGACGCTGGTTGGGTCCCTCGTCGTTGACCATGGCGTCCGCGTTCGCCCCCTACATGGCCTGGACCGCTGGCGCGGCCGCGCGGGCGGCGGAATCGGCCGGTCAGGCAAGGCTCGCCGTGGAGGTATACGAGGCCGCCTTCGCGATGACCGTTCCACCGCCTGCGGTCGCCGCCAACCGGGTTCAGCTCGCGACACTGATCGCGACCAATTTCTTCGGCCAGAACTCGGCGGCGATCGCGGCCACCGAAGCCGAATACGGCGAGATGTGGGCGCAGGACGCCGCGGCGATGTATGAGTACGCCGCGGGTTCGGCGGCCGCCTGCGAGGTCACCCCGTTCACCCCGCCCCCGAACGTCACCGACTCGGCCGGTTTGGCCAACCAGAGCAGCGCGGTCGCCCAGTCCGAAACGCTGACCGCGACGCATACGTCCCTGTCGCACATGATGTCCACGGTGCCCAATACCCTGCAGGGGCTTTCGTCGCCGATGACCGCCGGGACCGCCACACTCGGCGACGTGGGTACCGGCGCCGGAAGTGCGGTCGGCACGACGACCACTACGGCCAGTTCCTCGCTCATGAACAGCCTCGCGTCCAGCCTGCCCAGCGCGCTTCCCACCTACTTCATGGCCGGAGCGACGCCGCTGTACGGGATGTCCTCCATCCTGGGCATGGCCCAAACCGCGCAGGGCTTGGCGAACGGGGCGATGTCAGCCGCGGGCACCGCGGCCGCGGGGGCGGCCAGCGCGGCGAGCACCGGCGCCGGCGCACTCGGGTCACTCGGATCGGGTGTCATCGGCAGTCTGGGCAGCGCGGCTTCGCTCGGACCGCTGGCGGTGCCGGCCAGTTGGACCAGCGTGATCCCCGCGGCTCAGAGCGCCGCCTCCGCGTTGCCGAACATCAGCCTCGCCGGCGCCAACGTGCCGCCCAGCATCATGGGCTCGCTGCCGCGCCTGGCCGCCGCGTCGGGCAAGAACCTCGGGCCCCGCTACGGGACCATCCCGACCGTGATGACGCGCCCGCCGTCGGGTGGATACGCGTAGGCCATCGGATGAACCTAGACCAATCAACAGGCGCGCCCCGTCGCGGAAGGAGCGGTAGGTGAAATTTACGCCCACCCAGGTCGCCGGCGTGACGATCATTGACCTCGAACCGCAACGAGACCATCGCGGGCTCACTTTCCGATCCTTCTGCGCCGACGAATTCGCCAGCCGTGGGCTGACTTTCGACGTCACCCAGACGAACATCTTCTTCAACTACACCCGTGGCACCGTGCGGGGTCTGCACCATCGGACGCCGCCGTACGCCCAAACCCAGCTGGTTCGCTGCACCCGCGGCTCCGTCGCCGCCGTCGCAGTGGACATCCGCCCCGGGTCACAGACCTATGGCGACCACGTCATGGTCGAGTTGAGCGCCGACAACTACCGCGCACTGTTCCTGCCGCCGTTCGTCGCGCACGGTTTCCAGACGCTGGTCGACGACACCGAAGTCAGCTACCAGGTCAGCGGCCAGCCCGCGCCGTCCGACGAGCAGGGATTTCATTGGAGCGACCCCGAATTCGGGATCGTGTGGCCGCTGCCGGTGACGGTCATCTCCGAGCGGGACGCCAGTTGGCCCCCGCGAACGCCGAGCTTCACGCCGATCGAGAGAGCAGCGTCATGTCTAACCCGGTGATGACCCAGGAATTGGTGGACGTCATGCGCGTCGAACCACAACCGCTCGAGCCCAGCCCCCGCGTGACGTCGTTGGCTCGCCACCAAACCGGTGCCCTGCCGGTCGCCCCCGTCGACGCGCCTTCCCCCGCCGGGAATGCCATCCGGCGCTGGCAGCACCGGTATTCGCACTATCTGCGCATCACCGACGCGCTGATCGTTTGCGCGTCCGTGTTTCTCGCGCAATACGTCCGCTTCGGGGAGATCGCGAACACGTCGGGTTACTCCGACCTCGTGATGACGCTGTTCTCCTTCCTGTTCGCCGGCCTGTGGCTGTCGTCGCTGGCGGTGTTCCAGACGCGCTCGCCGCGGGTCATCGGCGCCGGCATCGACGAATACCGGCGGATCGGCAGCGCGTCATTCTGGACGTTCGGCATCATCGCGATGGTGACGCTGCTCGCCAAGGTCGACCTGGCCCGCGGCTATCTTGCGATCGCGCTTCCGGTCGGGACGATGGGTCTGCTGGGGAGCCGCAGCCTGTGGCGCAAGCACATCGGCCGTCTGCGGGCGCACGGCCAGTGCCAGACGACGGTCCTGGCGATCGGGGATCGACAGGCGGTTTCGCACCTGGCGCGCGAACTGGCCCGCAACCCGCTGGACGGCTATGTCGTGGCAGGTGTCTGCATTCCGGGCTACGGCCCGGCCCGCGGCAAGACCCTCACCATCGGCGGCCGCGAGGTACCGATTCTCGGTGACGTGACCAACGCGGTGGCCGCCATCCGTAGTTGCGGCGCCGACACCGTCGCGGTGACCCAGACGGATCACTTTGGCATGCACGGGATCCGAGAGCTGATGTGGCAGTTGGAGACGATGGACGTCGA
Organism: Mycobacterium paraseoulense; assembly: GCF_010731655.1. Classification (NCBI taxonomy): domain Bacteria; kingdom Bacillati; phylum Actinomycetota; class Actinomycetes; order Mycobacteriales; family Mycobacteriaceae; genus Mycobacterium; species Mycobacterium paraseoulense. The sequence continues at coordinate 2,986,152 of NZ_AP022619.1, forward strand.
CGTCGTCGTGTCACCCGGAGTGATGGACGTCGCGGAAGCGCGCCTGACCCTGCGCCCCACCGCGGGTATGCCGCTGCTGCATGTCGAGAAGCCGCAATACCAAGGCACGCAACGCTTTCAGAAACAGGCCTTCGACTTCCTGTTCTCATTGGCGGCCCTCATCGCAACGGCGCCGGTTCTCATCGCGGCCGCAATAGCCATCAAGCTCACCAGCAAGGGGCCGGTGTTCTACCCGTCCGAACGGATCGGCATCGACGGGAAGCCCTTCACGATGCTCAAGTTCCGGACGATGACCGTCGACGCCGACGCCCAGATCGAGCACCTGCTGGCGCTGAACGACAGCGCCGGCGGCGTGCTGTTCAAGATGCGCGAAGACCCGCGCGTGACGCCGGTCGGCAGGTTCTTGCGCAGGTTCAGCATCGACGAGTTGCCGCAGTTCATCAACGTGCTCAAGGGGGACATGAGCGTCGTCGGGCCGCGCCCCCCGCTGCGGCGCGAGGTCGAGAACTACGACGGCGATGTCCGGCGCCGACTGCTGGTGAAGCCGGGCGTCAGCGGACTGTGGCAGGTGAGCGGCCGATCAGACCTGTCGTGGGACGAGTCCGTGCGGCTGGACCTGTCGTATGTCGACAACTGGTCGATGTCGGGCGATCTCATGATCATCGCGAAGACGATCAAGGCCGTTCTCACCAGTCACGGCGCATACTAGGGAGTCATGACTGAGCCGACGACGCCTGGTGCGGTCGTCCCGTCGGTGCCGCTCTCGCGGATGGCTCACGCGTTCTCCATTCAACTGATCTGCCGGGCACTGGGAATGGTGGCCTCGGTGGCCTCGGTCGCGATGACCGCGCGCTACCTGGGTCCGGGGCGCTACGGCCAGCTCTCCATCGCGGTCGCGTTCGTCGGGATGTGGAACAGCTTTGCCGATCTCGGTGTCGCCACCGTGATCGTCCGCCGCGTGACCGGCGGCCGCGGCGACCTGGAACGCCTGGTGCGCGTCAACAGCGGGCTGGCCCTGATCTACTGCGTCCCGCTCGCGGCGCTGGCGGCCGGGTCGGGATTGCTCGTCTATCACGACTTCGACGTGCGGGTCATGCTGGTGGTGCTGTCCGGGGGCCTGCTGCTGCAGACCATGACCACCCGCTTCGAGCCGGTCTTTCTGGCCACCGTCCGGTTCTCCGCGGTGGCCATCTCCGACGTCACGGCCCGCACGGCCACGCTGGCCATGGTCGCCGTCCTGGTCTCCGCGCGCTCGAACGTCATCTGGTTCGCGGTGGCACAGCTCATCCCGCCCGCCGTGCAGCTGGTGATTCAGGGCGCCGCCGCGATGCGGCACATCTCGGTGCGCCCGGTGTTCGCCCTGCGCGAGGCCGCCGACCTGTTGCGGGAAACCCTGCCGCTGATCGGATTCCTGGTCGTCGGGATCCTGTACACCCGCGCCGACGGGGTGATCCTGTCCTTGCTCAGCACGCATTCCGAGATGGGCGTGTACGGGTTGGCCCTCACGGTCGCGTTCAACACCATCGTGGTGTCGCTGGTCTTCCTCAAGGCCACGCTGTCGACGGGCACCGAACTGTACGCGCGGGACGTGGCGGCGTTCGCCCGCTTCCTGCGCCGCAGCGTCGAACTCATGTATTTCGTGGCCGTCCCCGTCGCGGTGGTCGGAGCGCTGCTGGCCGGACCGTTGATCGCGTTCTTCGGCGACAGGGCGTTCGTCGCGCGCGGAACGCCGACGCTGGCGCTGTTGTTCATCGCGGCGGCGCTGCGGTTCGTCGGGGGCACCCTCGGCCAAGGGTTGGTCGCCAGCCACCACCAAAAGGTCCTGCTGTGGTTGACGGTCGCCACGCTCGCGGTCAACGTCGCGCTGAACCTGGCCCTCGACGCGCAACTGGGCGCCATCGGGCCGGGTATCGCGCTGGTATGTACGGAATTTTTCAACATGCTGTTCAGCAGCTGGTGGCTGCACCGCAAGTGCGGTTACCGTACGCCGGTGATGTTCTTGGCGCGGGTCCTGCTGCCCACGGGAGCGAGCGTCGCGGTGACACTGCTGCTTTCGGGCCAACACGTGGTCCTGATCCTGCTGGCCGCCGTTGCCGTCTACCTGGCAACCAGCGCGGCGGTCGGCCCGCTCACCTGGTCCAACCTGAGATCGTTGCGCCGAGAAAAGCTGGCGTGATCGGTCGGCTCGCATGAAATCGCCTCGGGTCCTTTGGCTTTCGCCCTGGACACGACCGGCGGTGCGCGTGCAGTCCGAAGCGCTGATGCGACACGGGGCGGACGTGCTGCTGGTGACCTCGGACCGGCACCCGGAGTCAGACGCCGCCCGTGACTACGAGTTGGTGCTCGAACCGCGATTCCTTTCGGCCGCGACGTGGCCCCCGACTCTCAAGGCCTGGCGACGCGTTCGCAGATTCCGGCCGGACGTCGTAATCGCCGAGCAGGTCCGTGATCCACGCTGGATCGCGCTGGCCGGGCGGACGCCCCGCATCCAGGTGATCCACGACGATCGCCCGCACGACCCCGCGGAGGCGCTGCCGTCCTACGAACTTGCGGTGCTGGATCGCTGGGGTTCCCGCTCGGCAGCCACCATCGCCTATTGCGACTATGTCGCCCGCGCGGTCGCGACGCGGCCCGACGTCGCGGGCACGCCGGTGCACGTTGTGCCGCTTGCCAGCGATCTCGATCTGGATCGGGTCCCTCCGTTCGTGGATGCCGGCGGCCGGCACGACTTTGTCATGTTCGGCCGGCTCAATCCATACAAGAACGTCGGCGTGGTGCTGCAGGCTTGGCGGCGCCACGTCGAAGGCGGCGGCTGGCGCGGTGACGACCTCGTGTTGATCGGCGACGGGGCGCTGGACGCCGATACGCTGCCCGCACACACGCAGTGGCGTCGGGGCGGCTACCGCTACGGCGATGTCGTCACGACACTGGCCGCCGCCAAGGGCTCGATCGCCCACTACCGGCGCGCCACTCAGAGCGGCGTGCAGGTGCTCTCGATGCAGTTGGGGGTTATGCCGATCGTGTCGACGGAAGGTGGCCCACCCGAGTACCAACCGCCGGAGTGTCGCCCGATCGGCGTCGACGACGTTGCCGGGCTGGCTGCCGCTTTCGACACCCTGGCCGACCCGGCCACCGCGGCTCGGCAGGGAGCCGTCGCGGCGCGTCACTACGAGCGCCATTGCGCCGTCGACCTGGTCGCGGATCGTTTCCTGGAGGTCATCGACGAGGTGATGGGCCATCGACGGTGACCGCGCACCGGACAGCGCCCGTATCCAACCATGCGGGCGCGAAAGGATAGCAACGTGAGCACGTATCTGGTCACCGGCGGTTGCGGATTCATCGGGTCATCGGTCGTCAATTCGTTGCTGGAACGGGGCGAAGAAGTCTTCGTCATGGACGACCTTTCACTCGGGAAAGACCGGTGGTGCAACTCACTCCGCAAGCCGACGCTGATCGTGCACGACATCCTCGACGCCGACTCCTGCGATCAGGTGTTCCGTGACATCAAGCCGCAGAACGTCATTCATCTGGCGGCACAACACTTCGTCCCCTGGTGCGAAGAGCACATCTACGAGGCGTATGCCCTGAACGTCAACGGCACGTTGAACATACTGGAGTCGTCGAGCCGGCACGGGGCCGAAGCCTTCTTCTTCGCATCCACCGGCGACGTCTACCATCCGAACTTCGTCCCCCACCGGGAAGTCGATCCGACCGGGCCGGTCTATGTCTACGGCCACACGAAGTTCCTGGCCGAGCAGCTGTGCATGCGCTATTTCGAATCCAAGGCCTGCTTTCGCACGCTGGTGATCGGCCGGCTCTTCAACGCCGCGGGACCGCGTGAAACCAACCCGCACATGCTCGCCGAGGTCACCCGCCAGATCGCGCGGGAGGGCAAGCGCGAAGTGGAAGTCGGAAACCTCTGGCCGCTGCGCGATTACGTGGATGTCGACTCGATGGCCGGCGTCATCGTCGACACCGTCTCGCGAGTAGACGGACTGGAGATCCTCAACATCGGATCCGGCAAGGCGATCGAGGTTCGCGAGGCGCTGGACATCCTCGCGTCCGTCCTGCCGTTCCCCGTTGACTTCAGGTCGGTGCCCGAGCGTCAGCGTCCCAATGATCGGCCGTTCCTGTGCCCGGACACGCAGCGGTTACGCCGCACCGTCGGCCGCGCGGCGGAGCCGTTCAGCCAGGACACGGCGCGGAAAATCTTCGCCGAGTACCCCGAGCTTGGGAACGGTCGCGGTGCGTCCTGATTCCGCGCGCCCGCTGCGGGTCGCCCTGGTGGGCGACTATCCCATCGACGAAGGCGCGGCCGTGCAGAACGGGGTGCAGTCGGTGACGTACACGCTGGCACATGCCCTCGCCGCCCGTTCCGACGTCGAGTGCCACGTCGTCAGCGCGATGAACGACGCGACGACGACCTACCGGCGGGCCGGTGCACTGCACGTCCACTACGTCAAGCGCCTGAACCTGCCGCGATTGATCACGTTGCGCGGCAACGACGTGCCGCGCCTGGCGGCCGTGATCCGTTCCATCGATCCCGATGTCGTGCACGGACAGGGCCAGGATCGCCACGCGCTCGGCGCGTTGGCGAGCCGGGCACCCGCCGTCATCACACCGCACGGCGTGCTCTTCATCGAGAGCCGCTTGCTGCAAAAGAACCGGTGGGACGTTCTGGGTGCCCTGAAGAAGCGCGCCGTCGCCGGCATGGAGCGGGAGGTGTTTCGGCGCGCCCGGGACATGATCGTCATCTCGCCCTATCTGGCGCAGGTATACGGGTCGATGCTGACGGCGCGCTGCCGGTTCATCGAGAACCCGATCCAAGACGACTTCTTCCGCATAGAGCGCGCACCCGAAGCCGGCCGAGCACTGTTTGTCGGGACCCTCGTGCCGCGCAAGAGTGTGCACCATCTGGTGCGTGCGATCGGTGAGGTCGTCAATGATCGCGATCAGGACCAACCATGGCGGCCGGGCCTGCAATTGCGGATCGCAGGCCCCATCGCGGACCCGGGCAGCGAACTCGAGGTCCGGCGGGCGATAGCAGAATGCGGCCTGCAGCGGCGGGTACGGCTCCTCGGACCCATCAGCCACGCAGAACTGCTCGACGAATATGCGCGCGCGCAGGTCCTGTTGATGGGCTCGCGCGAAGAGACCACCCCACAAGCCGTCGCGCAGGCCATGGCGTGTGGGCTGCCGGTGATCACGTCTCGCGTCGGCGGCATTCCGGACATGGTCGAGGACGGCCGCACCGCACTCCTGTTTCCGTACGGCGACGTCGCGGCCTGCGCCCAACACATCCGCCGAATGCTTGACGACGACGCCTTGAGAGCACGAATCGAGCGCAGCGCACGCGCCGAGGCGCAGCAGCGATTCGACCCGAAATCTGTTGCCGCCCGCACCGTTTGCGTCTACCGAGAGATCATCGCCCAAGACCGCCAGATCTGAAATACTCGATCGTCAGCTTGGCGCCCCGCCCGAACGGGATCAGCGGGCGCCAGTCGAGCCTCGACTCGGCGAGGGTGATATCCGGCTTACGCTTCTTCGGGTCGTCCTCGGGCAGGGCCTGGAAAACGATGGGCGAGGACGACCCCGTCATCTCCTTGATGGTGCGCGCGACCTCCAGCGCGGTCAGCTCGTCCTCGCTGCCGAGGTTGACCGGGCCGGTAAACGAGGGGTCGCTGGTCGCCATTTTCACCAGCCCGTCGATCAAATCGTCCACGTAGCAGAAGCTTCGGGTTTGGCTGCCATCGCCGAAGACGGTGATTGGTTCGCCCTGCAGGGCCTGCACGATGAACTGCGACACGATCCGCCCATCCTCAGGATCCATCCTGGGGCCATAGGTGTTGAATATCCGGACGACCTTGATCCGAGCGCCGAAGCGGCGCGCGTACTCGAGCATCAGCGTCTCGGCGACCCGCTTGCCCTCGTCGTAGCACGCGCGGGGGCCGAAGCAGTTGACGTTCCCCCAATAGCTTTCGGTCTGCGGATGGATGGTGGGATCCCCATAGATCTCGCTGGTAGAGGCCTGCAGCATCGTCGCCTCTTTGGCGAGCGTTAGCTCGAGAAGATTTCTCGTCCCGAGGTAGTTGGTGTCGAGGGTGAACACCGGGTCGCGCTGGAAGGCGAAGGGCGAACCGGGACAGGCCATGTTGACGATGAGGTCCAGCGGGCCCGAAACGGCGGCCGCGTCCAGCGGCCGCGTGACATCGTGTTCGAAGAAGCTGAACCCCGGGTCACCCGAGAGGTGGGCGAGGTTTTCACGCCTGCCGGTATAGAAGTTGTCCAGGCCGAGAACCTCGACGCCGTCGCGGCGAAGGCGATCGCAGAGGTGGGATCCAAGGAATCCGGCGGCGCCGGTGACGAGGGCTCTCATCCACCCAGCCTAGTGGCGGCCCATGCCGTAGTAGTCGAAACCCTCGGCCCGCAACCGCCTGGGGTCATAGATGTTTCGACCGTCGAACACGACGTGACCCCGCATGGCCGACCTGACGCGCTGCCACGACGGCCGGTGGAACTGCTTCCACTCGGTGACCAGGACGAGCGCGTCGGCGCCCTCGACCGCCTCGTACATGTTCCCGGCGTATTCGATCGAATCGCCCAGCGCCTCTTTGGCTCGCACGCTCGCCTCGGGGTCGAAAGCCCGCACCGTCGCGCCGAGCTCGAGCAGCCGCCGCACGATCACCAGCGAGGCGGCCTCGCGCATGTCGTCGGTCTGCGGCTTGAAGCTGAGGCCCCACAGGCCGACCCGCAGGCCGGTCAGGTCACCCGCGGGCCGTCCGTCCCCGAAGTGCGCGACGATTTTGGCGACCAGCGTGGCTTTCTGCTCCGTGTTGACCTCGTCGACGGCGCGCAGCAGCCGCATGTCCGTGCCCAGTCCCGCGGCGGTGTGGATCAGGGCCTGAACGTCTTTCGGCAGACAGGACCCGCCGTAGCCGACCCCCGGGAAAAGGAATTCGTAGCCGATGCGCCGGTCCGCCCCGATGGCCTCCCGCACCGCGCTGATATCGGCCCCGGCCTTCTCACAGAGGTTGGAAATCTCGTTGATGAACGAAATCTTGGTGGCCAGAAAGCAATTGGCCGCATACTTGGCCATCTCGGCGCTCTTGATGTCCATGACGATCAGCGGATGGAAGGTGCGCAGGTACGGCTCGTAGAGCTCCCGCATGATCTCCACCGCGCGTTTGGAGTCGCTGCCGAGTATCACGCGGTCGGGCTTCATGAAGTCGGTGACCGCGGTGCCCTCCTTGAGGAACTCGGGATTGGACACCACGTCGAATTCCTGCGGGGTCTTGGCGGCGATGATCTCGCGGACCCGCTCGGCGGTGCCCACGGGGACGGTCGACTTGTCGACGATGACCTTGTAGCGATCCAGGTATGTCCCGATGTCGGCGGCTGCCGCGTGCACGTAGGACAGGTCGGCCTCGCCGCTTTCGCTCATCGGCGTCGCGACGGCGATGAAGACCACGTCGCCGTGTTCGATCGCGCTGCGCCGGTCGGTGGTGAAATCGATGGAGCCGTTCTCCCGGTTCCGGGCGATCAGCTCGGCGAGGCCGGGTTCGTAAATCGGAACCCCCCCGGCCAGAAGCTCGTCCACCTTCGCCTGGTCGATGTCGACACACACCACGTCGTTGCCGCTGTCGGCCAGGCAAGCGCCCGTGACGAGGCCCACGTACCCGCACCCGATGATCGAAATCTTCAAGACGACACCTTCGCTTCCCGACGATCGCCCAATCGTCCCGCACGCGAGCGGCCCACGCGCACTTTTCATCTAGCTTCGTAGCCGATCCGGGATTTTGTCTCCCCATTCCCCAACCGTCGACATCAACCGGAATCGGCGGCCGGCCCAGGGCACGCCACCGGCGCGGGACAGCGGGAATCTTTGTCCAAATGGGATTTTGGCGACAGCCCAGGTCCGATAGGGTGTGGTGCGTGCCTAACGCGGATGCCGAGCGCGACCCGACGCCATCGGCGCCAACCCGGCGGCTCCTCCAAAACCTCGGTCATCGCGTCGGCGGCACGGCAAAAACGAAAGTCCGCCTCTCGCTGATGAAGGCCGGCCGTCGAGTGACGGCCAGCCGCCTGGCGAATCTGCGTTCGGTGCTCAGTTACCTCGAGCTCGGCCATTGGCTGGCGCAGGATTTTTCGAATGCAACGGTAGATGTCGTCGCCGACCAATTTGCGTTGTTCGACCGGGCGCTGGCCAAGGTCCGCGGGCAGCGGCCCCTGTACCTCGAATTCGGTGTGTTCGAGGGCGGCTCGATGCGGTGGTGGTCGCAGCACCTCCCGCATCCCGAAGCGAGGCTGATCGGTTTCGACAGCTTCGAAGGCCTGCCGCAGGACTGGCGGCCCGGCCTGGGAGCCGGCCACTTCGACGTCGGCGGCGAGCCGCCGAAGATCGACGATGCCCGCGTCTCGTTCGTCGTCGGCTGGTTCGACGACAGCCTCCCGAAGTTCGACGTCCCCGAGCACGACCAGTTGATCATCAACGTCGACTGCGACGTGTACTCCAGCGCTGCCACGGTGCTGAGTTGGGCGGAGCCGTTCCTCCAGCCCGGTACGCTGATCTACTTCGATGAGTTCCCCGACCGCGATCACGAGATGCGGGCATTCAAGGAACTCATGGCCCGCTCGCCACGGGAGTTCCGCCCGCTGGCCACGGCGCGCGGTCATCACTGGCTGTTTGAGGTCGTCAACTGACTCCACCGGTGACATGCTTCCGCTTTGGCCGTCCGCAAATAACTTGGGCGATAATCGAATTCAGCCAATGAACGATGTGCCGTCGGCGATCCCGGGCCGCTCCGCTCGAGTGCCGATGAGCCGCTCCGCAAGCCGCACACCGAGCGCTATCCCGAGCAGCGTCGGGTTGGCCTGGCTCGACGTCGGCAGGACCGAGGTGCTCGCGACGTACAGCCCGCGCACCCCGTGCACCTGAAGATCCGGGTTCACGACGCCGCCGTCGGCGGTCGCGGACATCCGGGTTGTGCCGGCCTGATGAAAGCCGGCGTAGCCCTGCATGAAATCGTGCACCGAGGCCTCGACGTCGTCGGCGAGCCACTCCACGTGTCCGACGCCGTGGCGGCGCAGCTGCTTGTCGATCAGGTCGATTGCCCTGCGCACACTTTCGTAGTCGGCGTCGGAGAAATGCATGTGGGTCCGTATCCTGCGCATGCCGAGGGCGTCGCGTTCATCGGTCAGTTCGATGCGGCTGTCCCAGTGCGGGAGATGCTCGCCGTGGTAGTGCAGCAGGTAGCGATTGCCGGACCCCTTGACGAAGAAGCCCGGCGCCTTGCGGCCCCGGCGCAGGAACCGCGCGTAGGAGAACCGGACCGCGAATCGGATGGAACCGAACAGGTCTCGAACGATGTTGCGCAGGTGTGCGGCGACGCGCGGCGGGCCCGCGGTCTTGGTGTGGGCCTCGCGGATGGCCGCCGCGAGCAGGAAACGCCCCAGCGGGGAGATCAACGTCAGGTAGACACCCGACAGGATTCCGCTGCCGTGCGCCGGATCGCTGATCGGCGGATTCACCATCCAGACAGCGGCATTCGGCATCCCGAGTTCGCGTTGCAGCTGTGGAGTGAACGTGAAACGGCGTCGGACGTAGACGCCCTCGCGGTCCCGCTCGTGTTCGTAGATGACGTCGTCGCTGGTGAAGTGCACGCGCGCGACCCGGGCCTCGACGTGGGACATGTACCAGCGCCCGAGGTGGCCGCCCGCGTTGCCCAGCCCGGCCGGATGATGACGATCCGACGCGAGCAGCAGGCGGGTAGCCTCGAGGCCGCCGGTGGCAAGGACATAGTCCGCCGCAACGACTCTGCCCTCCCGTCCATCAAGCGTCTTGACGACGAGATGGTCGACGGCATCACCGGCTTCGGTGGTCACCACCTCGGTGCACGTGAGGCCGGTCCACACCGTCAGACCGGGGGTGTTGCGCAACTCGGCGCGGTATTCGCGCCCGAAACGCGTTGGCAACGACCAGCGTTCGAGGTCGGTGGTGCGCACCTGTTCATCGGGCAGCCCCACGACCAAGTCCCGCTGCGCCAACTCCGGGATGTCCCGCGCATTGAATACCGCCTGCCCGCATCCCGCCCAGTCGCAGGCCCGCTGCAGGTAGGGCTCGACATCGTCGAACCCGATCGGCCAGGGCGACTGCGCGGTGATGGGCCGATTCTCGAAGTCGATCGCGTCGAACTTGACACATCGTCCGCCCCACAGCGCCGAGGTGCCGCCCACCTGCCGGCGAACGGAAACCTCACTGCGTGAATGAAAGTAGTCGTCCTGGCGGGAGTCGAACGTCGCCAGCTCCTGTGCCGCGCGGTCCGCACGTTCCAGACCACTTTCGATCAGCGCAACCTCGACGCCCGCAGCCGCGAGCTCCAGCGCGGTCGCGATGCCAATCGGGCCGGCCCCGACCACCACAACATCGGATCGGATCGTCATGTCGGGAGCGAACTGCGCCGGACCAACAATCACGCGGCGGGGCCCGGTCGCAACTGCTGGGCGAGAGCGAGAAAACGCCTCAGCAGCCCCGCGTCCGGCGGCGACGAGACGGCTTGCGCCGCGTCGGCAACCCGCCGCGGGTCGGTGCTGCTGTAGAGGATCGCGCGACAACTCGTGGCCGTGGCCGACGACGCGAGGATCAGCCGCGGCAACACACCGGGGGCCAGCGGGTCCACCTCGAGTGTTTCCCGCCAGCGTTCGGCCGTTCCGGCATCCGCCGACAGCGCCGCGGACAGCGTCGTGTACGCCCGGTTGAAGACCCCGAACGCGAGATCAGCAGGTCGTGGCGGAGGACCGAGCAGGTCGCCGCGGACCTGGCTGACGCCACGCGGTGCGAATGCACGGGCAAAATCCACCTCGAGGCCCTCGTCCTGGGACACGCCCCAGGCGCGAATCTTGCCCTGCCGGTGGGCCCGTTCGAAGAACTCGCCGAGTTCATCGCTGGCGACGGTGTCGAAAGGCCTTGGGCCGTGGACGAACAAGATGTCGACGTAGTCGACGCCGAGCGCGGCCAGGCTCAGGTCCAGGCTGCGGGTCGCGGCCCCCGCGTCGTAGCGCCGCGGGGTCAGGTCCGGTTCCTGTTGCCGCTTGACCGCGCGGCGCAGCGCCGGGGCTTTGCGCAGCAACGCCCGCGCAGGCGCCTGGAAGCGGCCGAGACGCCGGGCCGCCCCGCCGACGTCGATGCCGAACTTGGTGGCCACCGTCACCGCGTCGCGATTCACGGTGCGCAGGAACACCCCCAGCTCGGACTCCGCCAAGCCGAGGCCGTACATCCGCGCGGTGTCGAAGTGCGTGATGCCGTGCTCGACCGCGGAGCCCAGCACGGCCATCCGCTCCTTGCGGAACGGCGCCTGCATCAAACCCCCGCACCCGAAACCGACCGCGCTGACTTTCAGCGCCGGCCCGCTGAGCTCAATCTGCTCCAACGCCGAGGCTCTCGTAGATCCGGCGAAGCTCGGCGCCGATGACGTCGGGGCTGCGCGTCGCCGCGATGTGCGCCTGCCCCTTGAGCCCGTCGCGCTCCGCCAGCTCCGGATCGCGCAGGTAGCGACCGATCGCCGCCGCCAACGCGGGCGGATCGTCAACGGGGACGAGCATTTTCGGGTCGGGAACGATGCCCGGCGTGCCGGAGACGGGCGTCGCGACGGCCGGGCGCGCGCCGGCCAGGGCCTCGGTCACGATCAGCGGCATCGCCTCGGCGCGCGACGGCAGCACCACGACCCGCGCGGACCGGATCAGCTCGGGGATCGCGTCAGGATGTACCGCGGGTTCCACCGAGAAGCGCTCCAGCTGAGGAGGCGTGTAGTCGTCGATCGGCCCGACCACCCGGCACTGGCCTTCGATGCCCTCGTCGAGCAGCAGCTGCCACGCCGCGGCGAGCGTGTCGACACCCTTGCGCAGGCCGATGGTCCCGGCGAAGAGCGCCACCGGCGGTGTCGTGCTGGCCCCGGGCGCGTCCCAGTCGATCGGCGCCGGGTTCACCGAAATGGTGCTCGGCACCCGCGGAGCCAGCTCCGCCACGGCGGCCCGCGCGTCCTCCGAGAACACGATCAGGTGGTCGGCGCGGCGCAGGGTGGCACCGATATAGCGGCGGTGTCGAAGGGCTTCCCTGGCGACGTCGGCGCCCTGCAGCGTCGCGACAATCCGCAAACCCCGCGCCTTGGCCAGTCGAATCAGCGGTCCTTCGCGCAGCCACGCCCCACCGTCGGAGATGTGGAAGTGCACGATGGTCGTGCGGGGCGCCCGGGCCAGCACGGCCGCCGCGCGCGCGGTCAGCACGAAGTTCTTCACGTGGTGCGGCCCTTCCCACGTCGACAGGACGCGGATGTCGTCCGCGCCCATCTTGTGGTCTCGGATGACTCGAATCACGGTCTGCGTCCCGCCGAAGCTGTACACGCCCGGCCCGACATGAATGACGGAGATCATCGCTGTCCGAAATTCCGATCGCACAGCGGCGCGTGGCGGGGGTGGTCGAAAAGACAGACATTTCGCATTCGGCTAACTCCCAAAGTGATTGGCCACGGCGTCAAAGTACACCGGTCGTACGCCCGGCGCCCCCACTTCAGCGGGCTCCGGATGGTGCCGTCAGCGCCGGCGCGTCGGGGCTGACGGCGAGGTTGGCGCCGCGTTCCCTGCCGCGCAAGTTGGCGAACCCCATCGCCGCACCGAGCGCGATGCCCAGCGCGAAGGCGTCCGATGGCATCTCGGGCAACGGCCACACCACGGATATCGCGAGAAGGCCCGCGCTGACCGCCACGCTGACCTTCGCCGCCGCGGTCCGGCAGCGGACCGCTTTGATCAACGGGATCAGCGCGAACAGGACGAACGCCGTCATGCCGACCGCACCCGCTTTCGCCAGCCACCACAGATAGAAGTTGTGCGAGTAGGCCGGATAGAACTTTGCGGAAAACTCGTCGTCACCTTTCGGCGGCTGATACGCGTAACCGAGGCCATGGCCGAATACGGGCGCCTGAGCGATCGAGCGGTTCAGCAGGGAGTTCTCCCGCACCCTCTCCAGCGCCGACTCGTCCACGGCGAGCGCGCTGGACGAAACGCCGCCGAGCACCCGCTCGTTGAAGGCCGTGAGCTGGTCACCGAGCCACGCTCCGGCGTCCGAACCCTGCAGCAGGAACAGCAATGCCGGCACCGTCGCCGCGATCACCGCCGCGCAGATCACGGCAATGACGGCGGTCCGGCGCACGGTTGACACGCTCAGGCTGACCAACAGCGCCGCACCCGCGGCCACGGCCATCGAGATAAGCGTGTTGCGGGAGAACGACAGCAGCGAAATGATAAGCGCGGGTGGGCCGAGGGTCAGGAGCGTGGCAGGTCTCAGGCAGCCGATTATGGCGGCGGCGACCAGCGCGCTCAGCGTCGCGGTGGCCGGCGATTGCGTGGTCAGGATGATCCGGACGGCCTGGTCGGCACCGGTCACCGCCCCCAAGCTTTCCGCCCTGCCCGCGAGCCGGATGGCATGCAGCGAACTCACGACTGCCATGCCCGCGGAAAACCACAGGATGACGGCCGTCACGCGGATCGACCACTTGATGAAGCCGCCGTACACGACCAACATCGCCAGCACGTACCCCACGGCCATTTCGAGCATGCTCAGCGATTCCCGCAGCACGATCGTGGCGTCATGACCGTTCTCGAATCCGGCCACCGTGGAAATCACGACGACGAGCGTGAACAGGCCCGGCAACCAATAGTCGGAGAATTGCGGTTTCACGATCGGGATCAGATAACTGATCGCCAGCATCGCCGCCACCAGGTACAGGTAGACGACCGCTGGACCGATGACCTTGCCGACGTGCAGACCCTGGGGCAGCGCCGCGAACGCACCGACCAACGCGACCCACACCATCGCCTCCGGCCTCACCCAGTACACGACGACGCAGAACGTGGCGGCGATCAGCATGATGCCCTCGGTCGTGAGTCGCACCGAGAGCACGCCGTACACGAAACATCCAAACAGGAACAGCGCCAGCGAAGCTCCGCTCATGGCCAGGCGATGGCGACTGCGCAGGTAGAACATCACGGCGACGGGCTGGCCTTCGCACGGTAGGCCTGGGAGGCGGCCCGGCGGTGTAACGACAGCCGCGCGTCGGTCAGCACCGTACCGACAATCTCCGCGTCGACCGAGCGCAGCGTCGCCAACGCGTCCTGGAGTTCGTCGGTCGTGGTGCGGCCGGCACGGACGACCAGGACCGTCGCTTGAACGGCGCCGGCCAGCAAACCCGCGTCGGCCGTCGCGAGCACCGGCGGTCCGTCGACCACTACCCGGTCGAATCGTGACGAGAAGCCTTGCAGCACATTGTCGATCACCTCCGGCGGGTATGCGCTGCAGGGCAGGGTCTCGCGGCGGGCGGCACGCGCGGCAAGGACGAACAGCCTCGGAAAGGGTGTCGGTTTCACAGCTTCCGCTGCGACCTCGGGGTTCGCGAGGGCGTTGGCCAGGCCCTCGCCCGATTCCACCTTCAGGGAACCGGCGATCACGGGCCGGCGGGTATCGCCCTCGACGACAAGTACGTCCTCACCGGCTTCGGCGAATGCCCGTGCCAGGTTGAGGACTGTCGTGGTCGTCCCCTCGCCGCCGAAAGGTGCCGCCACCAGCACCCGGCGACCGTCGGGCCCCATCGCCCTGCGCAACCGGGTCCGGAGATCGCGCACGGCGTCGTCGAATGTGACGTCGGTGCCGAAGCGCGGCGTGCCGCCACGCCTCCGCGGCAATTCGCCCAGCGTCGGTAATCCCGAAAGGTGTTCCAGCTTTTCGCGGGTGCGCACCGTGCGATCGCTGGCCTCGCGGGTGAGCGCCACAGCTATGCCCAGAAGCAGGCCGGCGATCAGCCCCATCGCCATGTTGCGCACCGGTGCCGGGGTAACCGGGTGCTCGGGTACCCGGGGCGGCTCCACCACCCGCGCCCTCGCCACCGGTACCGGCTTACCCGTCGGCTCCTGCCCGCCGGGCACCTGCATGGGCTGGCCCGGGGGCGAGGTGGCATCCGTGGAATCGGGTCGGTTCCCGGAATTCGGAACGTCCGGACGGGAACTCATGCCCAGCGTGGGGATGATCGCCGCGAATTGGTCGGCCATCGCGCCCGCCAGCGCTGCCGCTCGCCTCGGGTCGGTGTCTTTGACGGTGATGGTGAACAGCTGGGACTTTGCGGTGTACTTCACCTGGCTTTGGCTCAGCAGGTCGTCGGCACTGATCGGTAGTTGAAGCTGTTTGATCGCGCGGTCTGCCACCGTCCGGCCGCCCGCGATCTGGGCGTAGGACGACAGTCGTTCCTGCGCCGTCAGCGTGCCGTTATACAGCTCAGTCAGGTCGGTGGCCCCGGAGAACGAGATCAGGACCGTGGTCGACGACTGGTAATGCTTGGTCTGCAATGCGGTGATGACCGCGGCACCGACCGTACACGCCAGCACCGCGGCCAATGCCAGCTTCCAGTGCGCGACGAGGATCCGGACAAAGGTACGGAAATCCATCGACCAACGGCCTTTCTGAAAACTCTGGCAGCGCGAAAGCATCCAACCGGTCGGCTATCCGGATGGGCTCAATCATTCAACATGATTCCGGCATCGTCATGCAGCATTTGCCCGAAAAGCGATGTTCAAGCCTATGCGCGCACCCGAAGAACTCGGCGGTGACCGTCCGGAGCGTTCTTCACCCTCGGGGCCCGGCGGTGAGCACGTCACGCGAGATGTTGATCGTTGCCAGTGGGTAGCCGCCGGAACCGTCGCGTCCGTTGCGTGCCAACTGCATGGGCGGGTAGTTCACCACGTGCGATGCGTCCGGCTTGTGCTGTTGCCAGTCCACTGATGCCCGCAGCGTGTAGTTGCCCGGCGCCAAGCCCGCCAGGTCCAGCTTCACAGACTCGGTCGACGACGCCGGCGCCGGCTGGTTGCCGGAGTTGCCGCCGGATTGAGTCTGAACCAGGGTCTTGAGGTTGACGGTGGTCGGCAGGGTGCGAACCACCGCTCCCGTGAAATTCACCAGTTGATAGCGGGGAACCCATTTCTCGATCGCGGCGGCAGAACCGTAGTTGGTCCACGTCACGGCGAGAGTCGCCAAACCGTCGCGTACCGGGTGCGGTCCCGGCCGCGCTTCGACCGAATACCGATACCCCGCGGCCACGTTGGCCTGCGCCCACAACAGGTACAGCGCAGGGTCCATCGGGGTCGCCGACTCCGCGTCTGCGAAGTCGCAACTCGATGTCATCGCGACGTGATACTTGATGACGTCGTGCACGGCCTTTTGGTAGTACGACTGCGGTGAAGTGCCTTCCGGCAACAGGCACCATTCGGTGATGACCGGTGCCGAGATCAGCCTTGCCTTCAGTTCGGCGATGACCGGATCCTTCGTCTGCACATAGCGCGAGCCTTCCAATTCGACCCAGCCGGGCAACGGCGCGATCACGCCCAGGCAGTCGGCCCGCACGCCCACCGGCGCCGACAGTTTCTTGGTGACGTCATCGGCGAGCAGTTCGCGCACGATTTCCGGATTGAGAAGCGTCGTCACCAACTGGGTCCGGCGAAATGCGTTGACATTCGCCGCCACCAGCTGCTTGATCGATGTGAGGGTGATGCTTTGATCACGAAACTGGCTGTAGTAGCCGAGCTTCGCCATGCTTTCGTCGGCGGACGGGCCAGGCGCGCCGAGCTTGTCGCGCAAATACGCTATGTGGTTCTCGCTCCAATCCCCGTAGCCGGAGAACTCGAAAACGCTGAGCCGCTCGTCGCCGTCATACCGTCGTCCGAGGGCGGCAAGTAACTTTCCGAAGCCGTCGAGGTAGCGGGGGTCGTTCCAGTTCGGTACCACCTGCGTCACGCCGGGGGTCCACCAATATCGTTCCGGGCCCGCGTGGTCGGTGGCGGCCGACCGCATCCAGTCGGGAATCGCAATGTTGGTGTTGTTCGGAAACACCGTGTCACAACAGGAGTGGTAGGCGACGATGCGGAGAGTCATCCGCATGTTCCTGGCGGCCAATTTCGAAAGCGCGTCATCGATCACGCTGAAGTCGTACTTTTGCTCGTCAGGAGCGTCGGGAGGCAGCGTGCCGGGATCGGTGGGCTGCAACTGCCGCCAGGTGACCCGCAAGCTGGCGTCATCCGACGCCGGCCAGGCCGGGTATCGCTGCTGCGCCGAATTGGCTTGCGGGAACAAGGGTATCAAGAGGTCTTCGTATTGACCGCGGAGCGGATTCTGTACGTCTTGAACCGACAGCGGGATCGCGGGACTGATTATCGCGGTCACCAGCTGGGCATCGGCACGACCGGCACACCCGCTGAGCAAGAGCGTCGCGCAAACGGCGATCAGCAATGCGGCCTTCCTCGGCGCCCGCGCCCGGCCGGCGCACGCCGCCGTCGACGTCGGCATCCTGCACACCGACCTCAGGCCCTCCATCAGATCCAAGGACTGACACCTCTCCGGTCGCCGGCGCTCCCTCCGTGAAGCGCAGTGGTGTTGGCAACGATGCAGCGTTGCCCCGCATCATCTGTCAATCATGCACATCTTCGGGCATATCCCGACCAAGTTGAACGGCCGCGGGCGGGCGCGTCCCTTTTCGGGGCGCGCCGGCGCCGGCTAAGCCGCCCATATGGGAATGGGTACGCCGTCTACTAGGCTGATGGCTCCGCGAATCGCTCAGGAGACCGCAACATGCCGCTGGCTCGATCGGCCAAACGTTGGCTGGCGCCCGCGGCAAAGACACTCGCGCCACGCTTCTACTGGCGGCGCAAGTACCGCATCTTGCAACGCCTCGGGCAAACCCGGGCGGACGTGCAGTTGGCGGTGTCGTTATGCGACCCGAACCGGGTCTCGTTGGACATCGGTGCCGACGTCGGCCAATTTACGATCGCGATGCTCGCGTCGTCGCGGTCGGTGATCGCATTCGAACCCCGGCCCGCTCAGGCTCGCGATCTGGAGGCGATGTTCGGCGCGGTCGGTGCCCCCGTGCGGGTGGAGGCGATCGCCCTGTCGGACGCGGCCGGCGTGAGCACGATGCGGGTGGTCGAGTCCGAGCCGGGCCGCAGCACCATCGACCTCACCAATGCCCTGACCGACGTCGATGGCAGCGGAATCCGCAACGTCGACGTCCCGATCAGGCGGCTTGACGACCTGTGCCTGGACGACATCGGCATGATCAAGATCGACGTCGAGGGCCATGAGCTCGCCGTGTTGCGCGGCGCCGCACAGACACTCGCACGCAACCGGCCCGCGATCATGGTCGAAGCCGAGCAACGCCATTACCCCAACGCCGTGGCCGAGATCACCGCGTTGTTGCGCGAGTTCGGCTACTCGGGTTACTTCGACCTCGATGGCGTCCGGAGACGGATCGACGATTTCGACCCGGGCGAACATCAAGACCCGGCCAACGTCGGCGACCGGAACAACGACTGGGCGCCTCGCGGCGTCTACGTCAACAACTTCGTCTTCGTGCCTCGGGGCGGGTGAGCGCAGACCGCACGAGGCACGGCCACCGCCACGCGTCGGGCGAATGTCGCGACCCTCGGTGTGACGCTAGCTGCCGCCCGTCGGCAATTCCTTGGGGCCGGCCAAAAACGGCAGCGACAGCCAGCGCGCGGCCAGCAGGGCTTCCATCGCATCGGCGGGGACCGGGCGCGACAGCAGGAAACCCTGGGCCCGACGACAACCGTGCTGGATCAAAGTCATTGCCGCCAGCGGTGTTTCGACGCCCTCGGCAACAACGTCGAGACCGAACGCTTCGGCCAGACCGATGATCGCCCGAACGATCGCCAGGTCGCCGGCGTTGTTACCCAGGTCGCGCACGAACCCGGTGTCGATCTTGAGCATGTCGACCGGCAGAGATTTCAGGTGCGACAGCACCGCGTAGCCGGTACCGAAGTCGTCGATGGCCAGCTGGACCCCGATTTCCTTGAGCTCCGCCAAGGTTTTTCGAGTGGTGTCGATGTCGTGCACCACGGCGCGCTCGGTGATCTCCAGGCAGACCGAGCCGGCGTCGAGGCCGAACTCGTCGATGGTGTCGGCGACATCGCGCACGAAACCCCGGGTGATCAGCTGGATCGGCGACACATTGATGCGCATCACGGTCCCTTGGCCGACGCCCTTGGCCCGCCAGCGGCTGAAGTCTGCGCACGCCGTGCGCATCACCCAGCGGCCCAACTCCCCCGCCAGGTTGGTCGATTCGGCGATCCCGATGAAGGAGTCCGGTAGCAGCAGGCCCCAGATCGGGTGCCGCCACCGCACCAGCGCCTCCGCGCCTACGACGGCTCCCGTGGACAGGTCGACCTCGGGCAAATAGTGCAGAAGCAACGCGTCGCTGCCGATGTCGCCTTGCAGATGCAGTTCGATGTCGTTGCGGAACGCACGCTTGAGGGACATGTCGTCGGTGGACACCGCGATCTGGTTGCCGCCACCGCGTTTGGCGGTCAGCACCGCCTCGTCGGCGCGGCGGAGCAGGTCGGTGCAGTTGTCGCGTCCCGGCTCGCCGACCGCCAGCCCGATGCTGACCGTGCGGCTGATCACGTGGCCGCCGATGGCCAGGCGCTCGCACAGCATCGCCGACAGCCGACGGGCGAACGACTCCGCGTCCTCCGGCGACATGGACTGGTCGGGAACGACGACGAACTCGTCACCGCCCAACCGGGCGATCGTGCTGTCGGGGGCGCAGATCCGGATGCGTTGCGCGAAGATTCGGATGAACCAGTCGCCGGCGGTGTGGCCAAGGTAATCGTTGATCGGCTTGAGCCGGTCGAGATCGAGGTACATGACGGTGACCGGGCCGGGGCGTCCCGCGACGAGCCGTTCGGACAGGTGCGCGACCAGGGCGCGACGGTTGTAGAGGCCGGTCAGATCGTCGTGCTCGGCGAGATAGCGAAGCTTTTCTTCGGCCGCGATGCGCGCCTGCAGCTGTGCGAACAGCGCGGCGACCGCCTCGAGCGTGTTGATCTCGTCTTGCTCCCACTTGCGGGCGCCGAACTTGACGAAGCCCAGCAACCCGGTGGTCGTCCCACCCGAGACCAGGGGGGCGGCGGCCACCGAGGGCGATGCGGCACCGTGCGTCCCGCCCAGCCTGCGCCGGAAATAGCGTTTGGACTGCGCCGGCCGGATCACCACCGGTTTGTGGCCCGGCCCGCACTGGGCGAGGACCGACTCGGCGAGGTCCAGCTGGGCGGAGGCCGGCGGATCCGGGTCGTCGGCGTCGGTCCGGGGTGGCCACTCGGCGACCAGCGCCGAGTTCCGGGTGTGCGGGTCGAGGTGCCGCAAGAAGCTGGCGTCCACATCGAACTGTTCGACGAGTTGCGCGAGCACCTGCCCGCTCACCAGGGTGGCGGTGGCCGCGGTGGCCTCCATCAATTGCGTGGCGACGGAGGTGACGACCAGGTCCAGGCTGCGCGGCACGGTCTCCTCCGATGCGGGCATACATCCCTGGGGGGCGGGCCACCGGGTTGGCGGTTGCCCTATCGGGGGACGGTCGTGATGACGAACCCCGTCGGATGCGGGCCCATGCGCATCGACGGACCACTTTGATTCGCGTGTTGGCCTGTCGGACGTATTCGGACCAGGGGCAGGTCACGATCTGTTTTGTCAGCAAAAACGTATCACGCAGGACGGAGTGCATTAGGGGTAACGAGCGACTTCCGCGCGGGGCTCGTCGACGGCGCGAGGGGCGCCTCGCGGGGGGTCACCGATGCCTCAGGGTCCGTTGGCCGACGCCGCGTCGCTCGCTATATCCAGGGTGGCGATCGGATACAGACCGGAACCGTCCCGACCGTCGCGCGCCAGCGCCATCGGCGCGTAGTTCACCACGTGCGAGGCGCCCGGCTTGTGCTGCTGCCAATCCACCGACGCGCGCAGCGTGTAGTGCCCGGGGGCCAGGCCCGTCACGTCGACGTGCACCGACTCGGTGGACGACTCCGGGACGGCCTCCTCGCGCGACGAGCTGGAGTCGTCGTGGACCAGCGTCTTGAGATTGACCGTCGCCGGAAGGGTGCGGACGACCGCTCCGGAGAAATCGACCAGCTTGTAGCCCGGCGCCCAATGCTCGGTGGCCGCCGCCGAGCCGTAGTTGGTCCAGACGACGGAGATGGACGCCACCTTGCCCTGGATCGACTGCGATCCCGGCTTGGCCTCCACCGAATACCGGTAACCGGCGGAGGTGTTCGCCTTGGCCCAGAGCAGGTACAGCTTGGGGTCCATCGCCGACGTCGAATCCCGGTCGGGGAAGTTGGCGCTCGACGTCATCGAGACGTGATACCTGACGACGTCGTGCAGGGCCTTCTCGTAGTACGACCGCGGGTCGGTCCCGTTCGGCAACGGGCACCACTGGCTGATCACCAGCGCCGAGGTGAGCCGCTGCTTGATCGCGTTGACCGCGGCGTCGTTGAACCGCACGTAGTGGGAGTCGCTGGACTCGGCCCATTCCGGCAGCGGTGCCTGCACGCCAAGACAATCCGCGCGGACGCCGACGGGGGCGGACAGTTTCTTCGTCACGTCGTCGGCGAACAGTTCGCGGACGATCTCCGGGTTTTCCCCGGTGACCACCAACTGGGTGTGGCCGAACGCGCCGACGTTCGCAGCGACCAGCCGCCCGATGGACGCTTTGGTGATGCTTTGATCGCGAAACTGGCTGTAATAACCCAACTTCGACGGGCTGTCGTCCGGTGCCGGCCCCGGCGCCCCGAGCGCGTCGCGCACGTACGCGAGGCTGGTCTTGCCGAAATCGCCGTACCCGGAGAACTCGAACACGCTGAGGCGCTCGTCGCCGTCGTAGCGCCGCCCGAGCGCGGCGAGCAGCTGCCCGAAGTTGTCGAGGTAGTCGGCGTCATTCCAGTTCGGGACCACCTGCGCGACACCCGAACTGTTCGGCGCAGCGGGGTAGGTGGTGGCCGCGGAGCGGATCCAGTCCGGAATCGCGATGTTGGTGTTGTTCGGATAGGAATCGTTGCAACAGGATTTGTAGGCGTAGACGCCCAGGATCAGCCGCATGTTCCTGCTGCCGACCTTGCCCAGCGCGTCGTCGATCGCGCTGAAGTCGAACTTGCGGTCGTCGGGCGCGTCGGGGGGCAGCGTGCGCGGGTCGACGGGCTGCAACTGCCGCCACGAGACCCGCAGGCTGGCGTCGTACGATGCCGGCCAGGCGGCGTGCCGCTGCGCGGAATTGCCTTGCGGGAAAAGCGGATTCAAGCCTTCCTCGTATTGGCCGCGCAGCGGGTTGGGGATCTCTTGAGCGCTGGGCGGGATGGCCGGACTGACCATGGCGGACAGCGGCCCGGGATCGCTCTTGCCACCGCATCCGCTCAGCACCATCGCCGTGCACACGACAGCGGCCAGCGCGCTCTTCCTCGTTGTCACGGTTGCTTCTCCCAACACACACCGATGCACCCCGAAGGGGCCCCATACTGCCTGGGTTATCTGGTGCGTGTATCCGACGCGGGGCAATTCACGAATTGGCGTAGCGCAGCCTAACACGCATTACCCGGCCCTCCACGGGTCCGAGGTCGGGCGGCCCGGGGAGGGGAGCCGCGCCGGTGAGACACGTCACAATGGGGACGGGCCTGTCACGCCCGGCCGGCCCGCGGTGTCTCGAGGGCATCAGGCCCGTGAGAACAGGAGACAGCAATGACCGAGGTGGCCGCCCAGAAAACTCATGTCGTCGTGGTCGGAGGCGGATACGCCGGAACCCTGGCCGCCAACCATCTACGCCAGCGTCCGGACATCGACATCACCCTGGTGAACCCCCGCCCCGTGTTCGTCGAGCGAATCCGGCTGCACCAGTTGGTCGCCGACACCGGCGCCGCGACCGCCGACTACGCGACGTTGCTCGGCGACGGGATCCGGTTGGTCGTCGACGCGGTCGACCGCATCGACGCCCCCGCCCGGCGCGTCCTGCTGTCCTCGGGCCGCGAAGTCGACTACGACTACCTGATCTACGCCGTCGGCAGCACCGGCGCGGCACCGGTGACCACCGTGCCCGGGTTCGCGGACTTCGCCCACCCGATAGCCGACCTGGAAAGCGCGCAGCGGCTGCGCTACGCGCTCGCCGACCTGCCGCTCACCGCGCCCGTCACCGTCGTCGGCGGCGGGTTGACCGGCATCGAAACGGCGTCCGAGCTGGCCGAACGGGGCCGCCGGGTGACGCTGGTGTGCGGGGCCGCGCTCGGCCCGTCGCTGAGCAGGCGGGGCCGCCGTTCCGTCGCCAGGCGGCTGCGCGGGTTCGGGGTCAACGTGCTGGAATCGGCGACGGTGACGGAGGTGCGGTGGGACGCGGTGGTGCTCAGCGACGGCGCCGTGCTGTCGAGCGGGGCGACCATCTGGACGGCGGGATTCGCCGTCCCGGACCTGGCCGCGCGTAGCGGATTGAGCACGGACGCGCTCGGTCGGCTGCTCACCGACGAGACGCTGACCAGCATCGACAACCCCTACGTCGTCGCCGCGGGTGACGCGGCCGCACCGTCGGGCCAGCCGCTGCGGATGAGCTGCCAGGCCGCCGGACCGCTGGGCGCCCAGGCCGCCAACACCGTGCTCAGCCGCATCGCCGGGACCGCCCCCGCCCGGCTCAACCAGGCGTTCGTCGGGCAATGCATCAGCCTGGGCCGCACCTACGCCACCGTGCAGTTGGCGCGCACCGACGACACCCCGGTGAACATGGTGCTGGGCGGCCGGACGGCCGCGTCCATCAAAGAGGCGATCTGCAAGGGCACGCTGTGGGCCATCCGGCGCGAGGCCGCCAAGCCGGGTTCGTACCGCTGGCTCAAGGGCGGCAAGCGGCCCGCGCCGGTGCCCGCCGAGATCGCGCTGCGATGACGCGCGCGCCCACCGGCGGCGAGCACGCCGAACGGTTCACCGTGCTGCGGCCGCTGCTGTTCACCATCGCCTACGAGATGCTGGGCTCGGCCACCGAGGCCGACGATGTGCTGCAGGACAGCTATCTGCGTTGGGCGGCGGTCGACCTGTCCACGGTGCGTGACACCAAGTCCTACCTGGCCCAGCTGGTGACCCGCCAGGCGCTCAACGCGCTGCGCGCCGGCGCGCGCCGGCGCGAGGACTACGTGGGGCCGTGGCTGCCGGAGCCCTTGTTGCTCGACGAGCAGGACCCCTCGGCGGATGTCGTTCTGGCGGAATCGATTTCGATGGCGATGTTGGTCCTGCTGGAAACGCTCAGCCCCGACGAGCGGGCGGTGTTCGTGCTGCGCGAGGTGTTCGGCTTCGACTACGGCGAGATCGCCGAGGCGGTCGGCAAACCGGCGCCGACGGTACGACAGGTGGCGCACCGGGCGCGCGAACACGTGCGGGCGCGGCGGAAGAGGTTCGACGCGACGGACCCGCAGCGCAACGCGCGGCTCACCGCCCAGTTCCTTCAGACGGCCGCCAGCGGTGACGTGCAGACGCTGATGACCATGCTCGCCCCCGACGCCACGTGGACGGCCGACAGCGGCGGCAAGGTGTCCGCGGCGCGCCGGCCGGTGGTGGGCGCCGACCGGGTGGCCCGGGCCATCGTCGGCCTGATCCGCAAGGCGACCGAGCTCGTGGAGTTCCGCATCGAGATGGTGACCTGCAACAGCGCCCCGGCCGTGCTGCTCTACCTCGCCGATCACCTCGAAGGGGTGATCACGCTGGAGATCGCCGACGACAAGATCACCAACTTCTACGTGACGCGCAACCCGGACAAGCTGGCGGCCCTGGCGACCGCCCGTGACGTCAGCCGCGGCTAGGCGGCCGCCCTTCTGTCAAGCTAGGGCGGTGCGTATCGACCGGCTCGGCGACCTCGGGGCCGCACCCGCGGTGCTGCGTGCCGTGGGCGACGCGACGGCTCGCCTCGGGCTGCCGCCGCCGGCCGCGCTGACCGGCGACTGGTTCGGCGCGCTGGCGGTGATCGCCCCGAGCGTGGCGGCGCAGCCGGTCGATCCCGGCGCCGCCTTCGCGGTGCCACTGGGCGCGCGGCCCGCCGACTCGCCGGCGGTGGGCGGCGGCTGGATCGGTTACCTGTCCTATCCCGATCCCGGCGCCGACGGCCGGCCCAACCGGATCCCGGAAGCCGCGGGCGGGTGGACGGACTGCGTCTTGCGCCGCGACCGGGACGGCCGGTGGTGGTACGAAAGCCTGTCCGGCGCGCCGATGCCGGACTGGCTGGCCGCCGCGCTGGCCACGGCGCCGCCGGAGCGCGACTGCCGCGTCGACTGGGGCACCGCCGACCGGGCGGCTCACCGCGCCGGGGTGCTGAACTGCCTCGAGGCCATCCGCGCGGGCGAGGTCTACCAGGCGTGCGTCTGCACGCACTTCACCGGGGCGGTCAGCGGTGCCCCGCTGGATTTCTTCGCCGACGGCATCGCCCGCACCTCCCCGGCGCGCGCGGCCTACATCGCCGGGCCGTGGGGCGCGGTGGCGTCGCTGTCCCCCGAACTGTTCCTGCGGCGGCGCGGCGCGCTGGTGACGTCCAGCCCGATCAAGGGCACCCTGCCCCTGGACGCATGGCCGTCGGCGTTGCGGGCGTCGGCGAAAGAGGTGGCCGAGAACATCATGATCGTCGACCTGGTGCGCAACGACCTCGGCCGGGTGGCGATCGTCGGCACCGTCACCGTGCCCGAGCTACTGGTGGTGCGGCGCGCCCCGGGTGTGTGGCACCTGGTGTCCACCGTGTCGGCGCGGGTTCGGACCGAACTGCCGACGTCGGCGCTGCTCGATGCCGCCTTCCCTCCCGCGTCCGTCACCGGGACACCCAAACACCGTGCTCGCCAACTGCTTTCGCAGTGGGAGCCACACCGTCGCGGAATATATTGCGGGACAATCGGTCTGGCTTCCCCGGTCGCGGGATGCGAACTGAACGTCGCCATCCGCACGGTCGAATTCGACGCCGCGGGCGGCGCCGTGCTGGGTGTCGGCGGAGGGATCACCGCCGATTCCGATCCCGACGCCGAATGGGCCGAATGCCTGCACAAGGCGTCTCCCATCGTCGGACAGCCACGCATCGCGGCCGCGTTCTCGGCGCGCTGACCTTTAGCGGCGCGACCGCAGCACCGCGTCGTAGAGCTGACGCGAGCGCACCCCCGGATTCGCGCCGGCCACCTCGCCGCAGGCGTCCTTGACGCGCGCACCCTCGGCGACCAGCTCCTCGACCCGCGCCACCAGCGACGGCAGGTCCGCGCGCGGCGTCGCGCCGGCCAGCACGACGGTGATCTCGCCGAGCACCCCGTCGTCCGCCCACGCCGCCAGCTCGTCCAGCGACCCGCGCACCACCTCCTCGTGCACCTTGGTCAGTTCCCGGCAGACCGCCGCGCGGCGGGCGCCGCCGAGCTGGTCGACGGCGTCGCGCAGGCAGGCGGCCAACCGGCGCGGCGACTCGAAGAACACGCAGGTGCGCCGCTCGTCGGCCAGCGAATCCAGCCAGGCCCGCCGCGCCGCCTTCTTGCGCGGGGCGAAACCCTCGAAGCAGAACTTTTCCGCCGGCAGGCCGGACACCGCCAGCGCGGTCATCACCGCCGACGGGCCGGGAAGACAGGTCAGCGGGAGGCCGGCCTCCACGCAAGCCGCGACCAGCCGGTAGCCGGGGTCGCTGATCAGGGGCATCCCGGCGTCGCTGACCACCAGCACCGTCGCGCCGGCCTCCAGCGCGGTGATCAGCGGGTCGACCCGGGCCGCCTCCACGCGGTCGAACAGGCTGATCACCCGGCCGGTGATGGCCACGTCCAGCGCTTTCGCCAGCGTCCGTACCCGCCGGGTGTCCTCGGCCGCCACCACGTCGGCGTGGGCGAGGGCGTCGATCAGGCGGGGCGAGGCGTCCGACGGCTGGCCCAGGGGGGTCGCGCCCAGCAACAGGCGGCCAGTGGTCATGACGGACAGCCTACGATCGACACCGATGTCCGCCCCGCCCCGCGAAGCCCCGGTCGCCGGCCAGGAGCGCGTCGTGCCCGTCGTCAGCCCGGGACCGATGGTTCCGGTGGCCGACTTCGGGCCGACCGACCAGATTCGCGGCTGGGTCGTGACGGGCGTGATCGCGGTGCTGGCGACCATCACCCGATTCCTCAACCTGGGCTCGCCCACCGACGCCGGCACGCCGGTGTTCGACGAGAAGCATTACGCGCCCCAGGCCTGGCAGGCGCTGCACAACCACGGGGTGGAAGACAACCCCGGGTTCGGCCTGGTGGTCCATCCACCGGTCGGCAAACAGCTGATCGCGGTCGGCGAGGCGATCTTCGGCTACAACGGCGTCGGCTGGCGGTTCACCGGCGCGCTGCTGGGCGTCGTGCTCGTGGTGCTGGTGATGCGGACCGTCCGGCGGATCAGCCGCTCCACTCTGGTCGGCGCCATCGCCGGCGTGCTGGTGATCTGCGACGGCGTCAGCTTCGTCACCGCGCGGACCGCGCTGCTCGACGGCATCCTCACCTTCTTCGTGGTCGCGGCGTTCGGCGCGCTCATCGTCGACCGGGATCAGGTGCGCCGGCGCATGCACGTCGCGCTGCTCGAGGGGCGCGCCGCCGAGACGGTGTGGGGTCCGCGGCTGGGGGTGCGCTGGTGGCGCTTCCTGGCCGGCGTCCTGCTCGGATTGGCTTGCGGGACAAAGTGGTCCGGGCTGTATTTCGTGGTGTTCTTCGGCGCGATGTCGTTGGCCTTCGACGTCGCGGCCCGCCGCCAATACCAGGTGCCCCGGCCCTGGGCCGGGGTCTTGCGGCGTGACCTGATCCCCACCGCCTACGCGCTGGTGCTCATCCCGGGCGCGGTGTACCTGGCCAGTTACGCGCCGTGGTTCGCGTCCGAGACGGCGATCGATCGACACGAGGTCGGCCAGTCGATCGGCCCGCGTTCGGTGGTCCCGCTGCCCGACGCCGTTCGCTCGCTGTGGCACTACACCGTGAAGGCTTTCGACTTCCACAAGAGCCTGACGAACGCCGCCGGCAACCACCACCCCTGGGAATCCAAGCCGTGGAGCTGGCCGATGTCGTTGCGGCCGGTGCTCTACGCGATCGACCAGCAGAACGTGTCCGGGTGCGGCGCGCAGTCGTGCGTCAAGGCCGAGATGCTGGTGGGCACGCCGGCCATGTGGTGGCTGGCGGTGCCGGTGCTGCTCTACGCCTGCTGGCGCGCGTTCGTCCGTCGCGACTGGCGTTACGCGGTGGTGCTGACCGGTTACTGCGCGGGGTGGCTGCCCTGGTTCGCCGACATCGACCGGCAGATGTATTTCTTCTACGCGGCCACGATGGCGCCGTTCTTGGTGATGGGGATTGCCCTGATCTGTGGGGACATCCTGTACCCGCCGGGTCATCCCCGGGGCCTGAGTTCGGAACGACGCACGCTGGGGCTGATCGCCGTGAGTTGTTACGTCGCGTTGGTGGTGACCAACTTCGCCTGGCTTTTCCCGGTGCTCACCGGGCTGCCGATATCGCAGCAGACGTGGGACATGGAGATCTGGCTGCCCAGCTGGCGCTAGGTCTTTGTCCCCTTCCCGTTCGTCGCCGAGATTGCCGCTATGGCTGTAAAACCCGCACTGTCCACAACCATGGCGGCAATGTGGACGCGATATCGGTGGTGCCGTCCATGATGTCCGCGTGGCGGGGGCCTTTATCGGGAGCGATGCGATTGCGGGCGGTTCGCTGACGCGCGGCCAATTGCGTTGGCGCTACTGGCGAATCCATCGCGACGTGTACATACCGAAAAACGCACGCAGGTCGCTTCGCGACAATATCCGGGCGGCGTGGCTATGGTCGGGCCGGCGAGCAACCATCGCCGGACGGGCCGCCGCCGCGTTGCACGGAGCGAAATGGGTCGACGACTTTGCGCCCATCGAGATCATCGGGCCTTTCCACCATCCGCCACCCGGCATCATCGTCCGGCGCGAAAGCATCAGCGCGGAGGATGTCGTCAACCTCGACGGGCTACCGGTCACCAACCCGACGCGTACGGCGTTCGATCTGGGCCGCCATTTGCCGCGCAGTCTCGCCGTGACCCACCTTGATGCGCTGGCGGCCGCGACCGGCCTTACCTCGGCCGACGTGGCTGCGCTGATTGGCCGCAACAAGGGAGCCCGGGGCGTTCGCCAATGCCGAACCGCCCTGTCCCTGATGGACGGGGGTGCGCAGTCGCCAAAGGAAAGCTGGTTACGCCTCGTGTTGATCGACGCCGGTTTGCCGCGGCCGACCACGCAGATAAGAGTCACCGACGGGCGGATGGTGGCCTACCTGGATATGGGGTGGGAAGAGCCGATGGTGGCGATGGAGTATGACGGCGAACAGCACCGCACCGATCGCGGCCAATACGTGAAAGACATCCGCCGAGCCGAGATGGTGGGCAGCTTGGGCTGGACCGTGATCAGGGTCATCAACGAGGACCGCCCGACCGTGATCGTTCAGCGGGCCCGCGAGGCGCTGGCCCGCCGTTCGTCGCCGAGATTGCCGTGAGGGTTGTGGTCCGCGCACCAACCACGACCATGGCGGCAATCTCGGCGCCCAGCTCGGCGCCTAACGCAGCGGGTCGCGGGCGACGGGACACGACATGCAGCGCGGGCCGCCGCGGCCGGTGCCCAGTTCGGACCCGGCGATGGTCAGCACCTCGATGCCGGCGTCCTGCAGCCGCGCGTTGGTCTGCGCGTTGCGCTCGTAGGCGACCACGACACCGGGCGCCAACGCCAGGGTGTTGTTGCCGTCGTCCCACTGCTCCCGTTCGGCGACGACGGGGTCCAGTCCCGTATCGATGACACGCAGCTGGTCGATCTCCATCGCCTTGGCGGCGGCCTCCAAGAATGGTGTCTCGTCGCTGATGGCCACACCGTCCGGTGTCCGCTCGATCGTGAAAGCCGAGAGCGTGTCGACGACGTTGGCGTACATCACCACGGTGTCGGTGTCGACCATCGTGCACACCGTGTCCAGGTGCATCTGCGCGCGCCGCTGCGCGATCGGCACCGCGAGCACCTTGTGCGCGAGGTCGTCGTCGAAAAGGCTGCGGGCCAACGCTTCCGCGCCCGCCGGTGTGGTGCGCTCGCCCACCCCGACCGCGACGACACCGGGGGCGAGCAGCAGCACGTCTCCGCCCTCGACCGGAGCCGTGCGCGACTCGTAGGCGCGCCGCACCCCGGTGAACCGCGGGTGATGGGCGTAGATCAGATCGGTCAGCGACGCCTCACGCACCCGGGCCCGCAGCGCCAGCGTGGGGATTACCACCCGCGGGCCGATCCATATCGACGAATCACGGGTGAACACCAGGTTGGGCAGGGGCTCGATGACGAAGTCCGCCCCCTGGTGCATGCGCAGCACCAGCGAGACGTCGGTCCGGATGTCCGACGGCAATTCGTTGAACGTCATGCCGGCCATCAGCACCTGCGCCAGCCTGCCCGCGTCCAGACCGCGCAGGTAGGCCGAAAGTGCTTGCGCCAACGGCACTCCCAATCGGCGCGCGTCGACGGCGGCCGCGACGCCCTGCATGCGCGCGGCCCCGCTGTGGGTGAGCGCCTCGGCCAGCAGGTCCGACAGCAGCAGCACCTCGACACCGCGCGAACGCAGCAACGCGGCGAATTGGTCGTGTTCGTCTTGCGCGCGTGCGACCCAGGGCAGCCCGTCGAAGAGCAACTGGTCCATGTTGCGCGGGTTCAGGCGCCGCAGCTCGCCACCGGGCCGGTGCAGGATCACGACCCGCAGCGCCCCCACCTCGGAATTGGTCCCCAGCTCAACCACGCCCACACCGAAAACGGTAGCCGGTCAGCCTGTCATCGAACGGATGTGCGATAGACTCGGCGTCGTGGAGATCGCGGTACAGGGCTCCCTGTTCGAACTCACCGAGCGCAGAGAACTCGGTGACGGCGCCTTCATCGAGATCCGCGCGGGCTGGCTCACCGATGCCGACGACCTGCTCGACGGGCTGCTGTCGGCCGTGCCGTGGCGGGAGGAACGCCGTCAGATGTACGACCGGGTGGTCGACGTGCCGCGCCTGGTCAGCTTTCACGACCTGACGGTCGAAGAGCCGCCGCATCCGGCGCTGGCCCGGCTGCGGCGCCGGCTCAACGACATCTACGCGGGCGAGCTCGGCGAACCCTTCACCACGGTCGGGTTGTGCTGCTACCGCGACGGATCGGACAGCGTCGCCTGGCACGGGGACACCATCGGGCGCAGCAGCTCCGAGGACACCATGGTGGCGATCATCAGCCTGGGCGCCACCCGTACGTTCGCCATGCGGCGGCGCGCACGTCCTTCTCAAGGCCCGTCGTTGCGGCTGCCGCAGGCGCACGGGGATCTGCTGGTGATGGGCGGGTCGTGCCAGCGCACCTGGGAGCACGCCGTGCCCAAGACGGCGGCCCCGGTGGGCCCGCGCGTCAGCATCCAGTTCCGGCCGCGCGGCGTGCGCTAGCTGCGGACCGACTTCACCGCGCTGACGAGCAGGTCGCGGGCGCGTTCCGTATCGACCGGCGCGACCGGCTGCCCCGGAATCACCAGCGGGTTGGCGGTGACGATCACCTGGTAATCGCCGAATTGGGCCGAATAGTCGTAGAGCTCGCCGGTGCGGGGTCCGCCCGGACCCAGTGCCTGCAGGACGCGATGCACCCCCAGCGTGCGGGTTCCGTCGATCTGCGGCGCGTCGACGACCTCGATGCCGCCCCGCAACTGCGGGCCGGTGAACGCCACCTTGGCGCAGTCCTTACCGGGGTCGTTGAACGGCAAGGCTTTTGAGGTCTCCACGGCGATGACCACGAATCGGTTGCCCTTGCCCTCGGCCGAGACCGCCGCCATGTTGCCCTGCAGGTCCGGTGGCATTTCTGGCCCGGTCGCCGCTTTCGCACAATTGGCGGGGTCGAACGTCAGCCCCTCGGGAAGCTTGCGGCCCGACAGCACCTTGGGATCGATTCCCCGCTCACCGATGTCGTTGACCTTGAAGTCGGGCCCGAAGCTCGACTTCACCTCGGAGACCTTCTTGATGTCCACCTTCGCCGAGCTGGCCGGCCCTGACGAGCATGCGGCCAGCACCCCCACCGCCGCCACCGCGAACGCCACCTTGAACATCGTGGCTAATCTACCCAAGGCCGGCGCGTCAGCTGCGCAACGTGGACACCGTTTTGACGAGCAGGTCGGCAGCGAATTGCGGTGGCAGTGCGGGCACCACCGAACCCGGATCGGTGGTCAGCGTGGTGAACGCGTAGAAGTTGCCCAGGTACGCGATGAACGTGTATGTGCGCGAATCTATCTCGGTACCGGACTCGACCGACGACTTGACGTCGGCCACCATCCCGAGGGTTGGGACTCCATCGATACGCGGGGCGTCGATGAGGTGCACGCTTGCGGTGGCGCGTCCGGCGGTCATGGTCCACCGGCCGCATGCGGCGACGACGTCGTCGGGCCGGTCCACCGGGCCCGGCAAAGCCACCACCACCGCGTCGACGATGCCGCCGCTGCCCGACCCGGCCACGCCCTGCGCCGACTGGTCACGCCCATTGCCGGGGTCGGCGAGCGCCCCGCATTGCGGCGGCCTCGCCGTGTTTTCCGACGCGTCGGGCCCGAGGCTCCAGATCACTTGCGGGGAAGCTCCGCTGGGGATGACCGTGGTCGCCTCGTAACCGGGCGGCAGTTCGCGGACCACCCTCTTGATGTTGGCCGGGTTGACCGCCGCGGGTGGTGGCGCCGTCGTGGCGGTCGGCGGCGGTGCGGGCGCCGATGGGTGAGCGCACGCGGCCACCAGCACCGCGAGCGCCGGAGTCGTCACCCGGCCAAACCGAAACGGCCGCATGCCCGTTCGTGGCACAACGCGCAGGCTCAGCCGACCACCTCGATCATCTGGCGGGCCACGTGCTCGATCTGGGCAGCCACCTCGCGCCGAACGCCATGGTCGCGACGGTGGGGCACGTCGATGACGGTGGTGATGACGCCGACGTCTTCGCGCTGCCAGATCGCCCCGTGGTGGTCCATGATGGTGCGCATCGGTAGATTGTCGGAAAGCATTCGCGCGGAGAACCTTTCGACCCCGGCGACCCGGGCGGCGATGGACAGCGCGTTGATCAGGAAGGTGCCGATCCCCCGCCCCTGGTAGGCGTCGGCGACTGTGAACGCGATCTCGGCGACGCTGCGGTCGCCTTCGTCGCGCACGAAGCGCGCGTCGGCCACCGGGTCCCCGCCGTCGATCACCACCCAGACGAAGTGGTCGACGTAGTCGACCTCCGAGAGGTAGTGCATCAGCTCCGGGGTGGGAAGGCGCGGCGTCATGAACCGCCGGTACAGCGTCTCGCTGGAGAACTGGATGTGTCCGTGCACCGTCCGCTCGGTGTCGCCGGGCAGCACCGGTCGCAGCATCAGATGCGTGCCATCGCGGACGCGGATCGGGATCG
This sequence comes from Mycobacterium paraseoulense, assembly GCF_010731655.1. NCBI lineage: Bacteria > Bacillati > Actinomycetota > Actinomycetes > Mycobacteriales > Mycobacteriaceae > Mycobacterium > Mycobacterium paraseoulense. Next base: position 3,019,430 of record NZ_AP022619.1, read on the forward strand.
GTGTGATGAACGCGGCCAGACGCTGGCGCACCGTGCGCAGCAGCCGGCCCATCACCCCGGGTATGTGGACCATGCGGACGAAGGCGTCGTTGTCGCCGATCCAACCGGTCAGCGGTCCCGCGGTGGTGACCGTCGCGGTCCGCGGGATGTGCCGCAGCAGGGCGATCTCTCCGATGAGCATGCCCGGGAACGCGTGCTCGACGATGACCACGCCGTCCTCGCCGACGTGGGTGATCTCGACGACGCCCGACGAGATGAGCAGGAAGGAGACGGCCTGCTCACCCTGCTGCATCAGCACCTGGCCGGCCGCTGCGCGCAGCGGTTGCAGCGAGGCCGCCAACGGCGCGAGATCGGTGGTGGGACATCCCTCGAAGATGTCCATCGTCGCCAGCTCGTCGGCCCGCGCGCCGGTCAACGCCACCGCGATAGCCCGCCGCTCACACCGCGTGGGTCTGGGCGCGGTGACCGCCGCTGTGCCATGACCTGCCCGCCTGAGGTGCCGTCGTCTACCGCGCCAGGCCCGACACTCCCGGTTGCGGTCGGATGTTGCCCAGGTTATGGGCTGGGTTCCGGCCGGGGCAAGGAGTGCGCGTCGGCCGTATCCGTCGGCGATGCCGCGGGGCATGATGAGCGAGTGAGCCGAGCCCACCGGAGTTCACCGGGATCGACCGGCGCGGGCCCGCGCAAAGTCCAGGTGGGCGGTCTGCGGTTCGATGCCGTGACCGAACAACAGGTGGTCGACGTCGTGCGCGCGGCATGGGCCACGGGCCGGGGCGGCTCGATCGTGCCGGTGAACGTCGACGTGGCCCGGGCGGCCGCTCGCGACCCCGACCTCGCCGCCCTGATCGCCCGGGCGTCCCTCGTCGTGGCGGACGGGATGCCTCTGGTGTGGGCGGCGCGGGCAACGGGTGACAGGTTGCCGGAGCGCGTCGCCGGCTCGTCGTTGATCTTTCCGTTGAGCGCCGCGGCGGCCGCCGGCGGGAAATCGGTGTATCTGCTCGGCGGCGCCCAGGGGGTGCCGGAGCGGGCGGCCGCGGCGCTGCTGGCGCGGTCGAACCACCTGCGCGTCGCCGGCACCTGTTCGCCGGAATTCGGCTTCGACACGACGGAGGAGGGGGCGCGCCGCGCAGTCGCCGCCGTTGCGGCGGCCGCACCGGATCTGGTGTTCGTGGGGTTGGGCTTTCCCAGGCAGGAACGCCTGATCGAGCTGCTGCGCCGGGAGCTACCCACTGCCTGGTTCCTCGCCTGCGGCGGCGGCATCGCGATGACGGCCGGGGTCGTCCGCCGGGCGTCGCCCGTGCTGCAGCGGCTGGGGCTCGAATGGGTGCACCGGCTGGCGCTCGAGCCGCGGCGCCTCGCCCGCAGGTATCTTCGCGACGACCTACCGTTTGCGCTGGCGCTCGTGATTCGCTCGGCGGCGCGACGATTCAGGCGGAGCGAGAGTCCTTGGCGCTCAGGATGAGTCGCACGGCGGCGGCCAGATCGTCGACCACCGCGTCGGCGCCAGCCGCCTCGCCGTCACCGCCGCGGAGCAGGACGGTCGCCGTGCCGGCCGCTCGGCCCGCCTCCATGTCGGTCTCGCTGTCCCCGATCATCACCGACTCGGCCAGCTCAAAAGCGTGCTCGCGCGCCGCCTGCGTCAACATGCCCGCCCCGGGCTTGCGGCACTCGCAGCTGGCCGTCGCGTGCGGGCAGTGGTAGGCGGCGTCGAGGCGGGCACCCTCGTCGGCCAGGAGCCGCTCGAGGCGGCGCTGGACGGCGTCGAAACGCACCGCGTCCGCGCCCGGGTCGGACAACCAGCGTTGATTGGTCACCAGGACGGTACGCAGGCCGGCGGCGTTCAAGGCGGCCACCGCCCGGGCCGCGCCCGGCAGCAGGACCAGATCCTCGGGCGATCGGATGTACTCGCCGTCGTCGGCCTTGACGTTGATGGTCCCGTCCCGGTCCAGGAAGACGGTGCGGACGTTGCGCAAATCGGCCATGCTCGGGGCGTTCTCAGCAGGGCCGGGGAAACAGCGCCGCCTCGACCATCTCGCAGATCGAATGGCCCAGGTGCAGGCACGCCTCCTGGACCCGGCCGGTGTTGTCGCTCGGGACCCGCACGCAGAATTCGGCGACGTCGGCCACTTTCCCGCCGCGCGCACCGGTGAGCGCGACCGTCGTCATCCCGGCGGCGGCGGCGGCTTCCAGCGCGCGGACGACGTTCGGTGAGTTCCCCGACGTGGTCAGGCCGACCACGACGTCGCCCGCGCGGCCGGCGGCGAGCACCTGGCGGACGAAGACCTCGTCGTAGGAGTAGTCGTTACCGATCGCCGTCATCGCCGCCGTGGCGTCCGGCAGGCTGATCGCGGCGAGACCCGGGCGGTCGAAAGCGAAGCGGCCCATCAGCTCCGCGGCCAGGTGCCCCGCGTCCTGCGCGGATCCGCCGTTGCCGAAGAAGATCACCTTCCCGCCGGAACGCAGCGACTCGATCATCAGTCGCGCGATCTCGACGGTCTGCGCGGCGATGACGCCCGAAAGCATTTGCTGTTTGACGGCGATCGTCTCCGCCAGCCGCTCCTGGACCAGTTCGACGCTTGGCGTGACGACATCCGAGGCGCTCATGCCTGCCATGTGGTCAATCCTTTGCTCTCGAAGGCGAATTCGGTGATGGTCGCGCCGGCCGACTCGAGGCTTTCGATGAGGCGGTGTTTCTTCGCGAAGTCGCAGAACAACAGGATGTAACCGCCACCGCCCGCGCCGGTGATCTTGCCGCCCAGTGCGCCGTTGCGCAGGGCGAGGTCGTAGAGCTCGTCGATGCGCTCGTTGGTGATGTAGGGCGACATGCGCTTCTTCTGCGTCCAGGCCTCACCCAGCAGGGCGCCGAAATCGTTCAGTTTGTTCGTCAGGAGTGCGGCCTTCATGGCCACCGCCAGCTCCTTCTGCGCCCGAAGTCCGGCCAGGGTGTCGTCCGAGCCGGTGGCGGCGCGCCGCGTTTGGTCCTCGATCACTCGCGCGGAGTCCCGCGTGATGCCCGTAAAACACAGCAGCAGGCTCAGTTCGAGCTCGAAGGCGGTCTCGTCGCGGATGCGCAGCGGGTTGACGATCACGCGGTCGGTGAACTCGATGAAGTTGAATCCGCCGAACGTCGCCGCGTACAGGTCCTGCATGCCGCCCGTGATGCCCAGGTCCTCGCGCTCGATGGCACAGGCCAACTGGGCGGTCTCGTACTCGCCCATCGGCACGCCGTAGTGCTCGGCGAGCAGGCCCGTGAGCGCCACCATCATCGTCGACGAGGAGCCCAGCCCCGAGCCCGGCGGAGCGCTCGAACGCAGCACCAGGTCGTAGCCGTCGGTGCCTGCCCTGCCGAAACGGCGCACGGCGGCCTTGATCAGGTCCAGGCTGCCGTCGTAGAGAATCTCGCTGTCGAGCCTCATCTCGGTAGTGGTCTTGAAGTCCACCGATTCGATGGTGACCATGCGATCGGTGCGCGGAGTGAGCGATCCCTGCGCGTAGCGGTCGATGGTCGCGGACAGGACACAGCCGCCCTCGGTGGTCGGGAACGGCGGCACGTCGGTGCCGCCCCCCGCGAAGGAAATCCGCAGCGGCGCACGCGCGCGGATTCGGGGCCGGGGATTCACTGTCGACGTAATCCGCTCAGCAGGCCGACGCGCGTCCCGCGGTCGTCGGCGGATTGTGCGCCACGTCCTCACTCCATCCGTTGCCTGCGAGAGGCCCCAGAGCATCGCCTCTCGCGGAAGAGCCCTAGCGTAGCAGTCGGATCGGCAGAAAAATGGGGATTCACCTGCGGATTGTCCCACCAGGTCCACGCCCGAAAGAAAGCGACGAAATGAGCCAGGGTGCAGTCGAATTGACCCGCGGTCTGCTGACCGAGGACGCCGCGCTGCGGCATGGTTTCCTCGACGTATTGGGCGAATCGACGAGTTCTCCGGCCCCGACGTTCGCGCAGCGCGCCATGAACAGCCCCCTGGTCGCTACAGTCTACGAGCGCCTGTGGCGCCCGGCGGCGTTCTACGCGGCCAGCGGTGTTACCACCCTCGCCGAACAACGGCGGGCGGCATCGGCGCTGCGGGTGTCCACCGCGGGGCGATTGCTCGACGTCGCCTGCGGCCCAGGCAATTTCACCGGCTCGTTGGCAGGACAACTACCGGATGGCGGACTCGCGGTCGGTTTCGACATCTCCGAACCGATGTTGACGCGGGCCGTCCTGGACAACAGCACGCCGCGGACCTGCTATGTCCGCGGCGATGCCCGCGCGTTGCCGTTCGCCGACGCGACTTTCGACGCGGTCTGTTGCTTCGGCGCCCTGTACCTGATGCCCGAGCCGTTCCGGGTGGCACACGAAATGGTGCGGGTGCTCAGGCCCGGGGGTCGCATCGCGGTCCTCACCAGCTTTGTCCCGGACCTGCCCGGAATCCGGCACGTGATGACCGCCGGCGCCGGCGTCATCGGGCTCACCATGTTCGACCGGCACGCCTTCGTCGACCTGTTCTCGTCGGCCGGGCTGGTCGACGTCGATCAGCAGACGCAGCGCGCGCTGCAGTTCGTCGCCGCAGCAAAGCCCGGCTGACGGTTGGCAGACCTCAGGAAGCCGCCTTGCACACGCCGAGGACCCGAACCACCGGCGTGCCCGCCTCGCACTCCAGCACCCAGGGGGCACCGCCGTCCACGGCCTCCGACGTGAGCGTGAACATCACCGGCTGCGCGCTGCGCTGCGTCATCTGCGTGCACTCCACCCGGAACAGGCGATAGTCACCGCCGTCACCGACGGCGAGCGAGAAGCCTGGCCGCACCGACTCAACCGGCACCTTCTGCAGGTAGTAGTCAACGTTCATCTGTCGACCGTAGGGCCGCTAGTCCGACGCGCCCGGCGCCGCCACGCGCCTCTTAGGCAATGTTCAGGCAAATTTTGGGACCGTATTAATCTTCCCCGCGCGCATGCGCACCGGGCTGCCGCACGAATTCGACGATGATCGACGCCATGTCGTCGATGGCGCTGCGCGGAATCACTTCGAAACCGTGAGTGCTCAGCGTGGGCACGCACAACAGACCCGCGCGCGGCGTCAGCCCGCTGGCCTTCGAGTGCGACGCGTCGGACTCGAAGGCGCCCAGCACGGCCGCCTGTGGCGACAGGCCGAGCTCGGTGGCGATGCCCATCAGCCGGTCGGCGACGTCCTTGTCGTAGACGCACAAGGCGTCGCTGTAGCCGACGATCGGCCCGCCGGTGACGCTGGTGTCGTACTCGCGCTCGGTGGGGCCGACCTCGAGGGCAAGGGTGAGGGTCCCGGGCAACGACCCGCTGGCGTAGGTGCCCCCCACCCCGCCGATCTCCTCGTTGGTGGTGAACACGAAATAGACGTCGTCGACCGGTCGCTGGCCACGGTCGCGCAGCTGGCGCGCGGCGCGCAGCAGGGCGGTCACCGCGGCGCGGTCGTCGAGGAAGTAGCAGCCCAGGTAGCCACCGAACTCGACCAGCGTCCTCTTGCTGCGGTCGACGCACACCCGGGTGCCGGGGCGCACCCCGGCGACCTCCAACTCGTCGGTGCTCAGACCCGTGAAGACGTAGACGTGATGCCAGTCCAGGGCGCGGTCGCCCTTGTCGGGCTTGGTCTGCCAGATCCGCTGGCTCTCCTGGGTGGTGTGTTCGGAGCCCAGGGTGAGGATCGCGGTCAGTGTCTCGTGCTCGCCGAGCACTGCGACCGGTCCAAGGCCGAAGTTGCCGGGATACATCGTGCCCAGCTGGGTCACATGCAGGGCGCCGTCCGGCTCCACCCGTTTGACGAGCATGGACAGCTCGTCCAGGTGCGCCATGACCCGCGTCGCGACGCCCGGTTCGGCCGCCGAGGACACCCGGTGCCGGTGCCCGCGCCCGACGTCGCCGGCCGGGGGCTCGGCGGCGACGTACCCGATCAGGTTGCCGGCGTCGTCGGTCCACATGTCGTCGACGACGGGCTGCAGTTCGCGGGCACACACCGCGCGGACGGCGGCTTCCTGGCCGCAGGGCCCGTATGCCCAGAGGAGTTCCTGCAGCAGGCCGTCGGCCGCGTTGTTCTCGCGCGTCGCCATGCGGTCCTTTCGTTCTGTGGCTCGTCGAAAGGATCAATACCCCGCACGCGTAACGGGCAATCGCGCGAATCCCGTGCGCTGGATCCGGGAGGCGGAAGGGCCAAGGCGCCTACGCGTACGCGAGCTCCAGTCGTTCCAGGCGCCGCACCAAGAGACTGGGCAGCCACTTCCCCACCTCGGCGGCCGTGACGTTTGAGGTCCGCTCCGAAGTTGGCCCAGCACGATGGTTGCCTCCAATCGTGCGAGCGCCGCCCCGACGCAGAAGTGGATTCCCTTGCCGAAGCTGATATGGCCCTTGGCCGCCGGGCGGTCGAGGCGAAATTCCCCGGGATTGTCGAAATGCGAGGGGTCGCGATTGGCCGCCCCCCACAACAAAAGCAGCCGTGAACCCGCCGGCAATGCGGCGCCGCATAGTTCGGTGTGGTTGACGACGTGCCGGTAGTGCCCCCGGAAGGGCGGTTCGTAGCGCAGCACCTCTTCCAGAAACGGCCCGAGCAGATCCGGCTGATCGCGCACCTGCCGCTGGATGTCCGGCCGCGTCGCCAAAATCCAAGCGGCAGAACCGATCAGGAATGGCGCATCTCGTTGCACCGCCGGTGAGCGCGCGATCATGCGCCGGATCTATCCACTCATCGGCCGATTGTTCGCCCCTCAGACCGCCGAGATCAGCCTCCTGATCGACCCGACGGCGTTGCACGCTCGGCTCGCCCGGCCCTTCAACATCGATGAGCTCACCGCCGAGCTGGACAACGAAACGTATCTCGTCACCCACCCGTGAACAGTTGAGTCTGCGCGAGCACGGGATCCCGACACGCGGAGTAACGTCATTGGCCGGTCCGGGGAACAAGTAGCGAACTTCTGGCGGTGCGATGCAGCTGATCTGGCTGAACGTTGCCGATCTGATCGCGCAGGCCGGCGGCGACCCGTGGGCGATCAACCGGAGCCTGCAGGCCGGGAGTCCGCTCGAGATCTCTCAACTGGCGGGTGCCTTCCACGACGCGGGCCGGTGCACGGCCGAGGCGGACCATGCGTTCGAGCAAGCCCGTCAGCGTTTCGACGCGGCGTGGAACCACCAGAACGGCGACCATCCGATCAACGACTCCGCCGAGGTGCAGCGCACGGTCAAGTCGCTTGGGGCGCAGTCCCTGCAACTGCCCAAGATCGCGGCCGATTTGGAAACCATCGCCGCCGCCCTGGCCGAGGCGCAAAAAGCCGGCGCTCAACAGATCGCCGCGCTGGAACGGCAATTGCAGCTGCTCGACAAACTGATCGGCGCGGCGATGGAGGATCTCAAGGATCGCAACCTCGACGCGAACAGCCGGTCCCAACTCGAATCGTTGATCAAGGACGCCAAAGCCGACGCCGCCGACGAGACCAGAGATGCCCTGCACCAGCTGCAGTCGATCCGCGACGGCTACTCCAACACCTTGCAGAAGTCTTTGGGCGCCCTGCACGGCGATGGATACGACCAGTCGGGTATCCAGGCGGTCGAGGGTCCGCTCTCGCCGGTGCCGGACCTGCCCGACGACCCCAAGGAGTTCGCGCAGGTCTGGAGCACTCTGACGCCCGCACAGAAAGACCGTGAGTACCAACGGAATCCGTTGATCGGAAACCACAACGGGATGCCCGCGGTGGACCGCGATCACTACAACCGGCTCGATCTCGCCGACGAACTGGGCCGCGCTCAGGCCGCCGCCGCGCAGGCCGATGCGCTGAAGGCCCAGCATCCCGATTGGGCGGAGGGCAAGAACATTCCGGCCCCCAACGAGCCGGGGGCGATCTTCGACGATCGCCTCGCCTACGAGGCGTGGCAACGCCGATACGACGCCGCCCGGGACGGGGCCAAGTACCTGCCCGACCTGCAGGCCGTCGACAGAACCGTCAAAGCGAGCCCGGACCGCAAGCTCATGCTGCTGGACACCAAGACCGGCAAGCAGGCCCGGGCCGCGATCGCCGTCGGGGACCCCGACACGGCCACCCATGTGTCGGTGACCGCGCCTGGGTTGAACACCACCGTTCGCGGCGCCATCGGCGGCATGGTGTCGGAGGCCACCGACGTCCGGAAGGAAGCCCTGCGCCAACTGAACCTGACCCCCGGCCACGAACACGACACCGTCTCGGCGATTGCGTGGATCGGTTATGACCCGCCCCAGGTGCCGGGGTTCGACGATCTCGGCAAATCGCTCGCCGGTGGGTGGGACGTCAGCCACGACGCCGTCGCCCGAGCCGGCGCGCATGACCTGGCCGGCTTCTACGACGGGATACAGGCCGCCCACCACGGTGGGCCGGCCGACCTCACCGCGATCGGACACTCCTACGGGTCACTGACCACCGGGCTGGCCTTACAAGAGCCCGGCGATCACGGGGTGTCACGGGCGCTGTTCTACGGCTCGCCCGGCATCGAAGCCTCCACACCCCGGCAACTGCACCTGCAGCCCGGCCATGTGTTCACCATGGAGACCCCCGACGATCCGATCCAATGGACCTACGACGGCCCCGCCATCGCCCACGACGTGGCCCCGTTCCTCCCGCCGCCCTTCAGAGACCTCGCCGAAAGCGTCTTGGGCACGGCCGACGCCACCGGCGCCGGCCACTTCGGCCCGAACCCGGCCACCAACCCCAACTTCACCCACCTGGCCACCGGCCCCGCCACCGTCCCCGACGGCCACGGCGGCACCCTGACCCTCCAGGACGCGCACGGTCACAGCGATTACCCCCGCTTTCCCGACGGCGGAGGGCTCAGAACGACCAACTACAACATCGCCGCCGTCCTCGCCGGACTGGGCGACAAGGCGGTTCCCACGAAGTGAGCAACAACCGAGCAACCAGTTCCCGCAACCCGCGACGCCACCGGATCCTGTGCACCGCCGTGGCCGCAATCGCACTAGCCGCAGGAGGATGCCACGTGTCCCAGCCCTACGCACCCACCCCACCCAATGACGCCGCCAAGGCGCTACAGGTGCTCAAGTCCCTGCCCTCGTTCGAGGACACCCAGGCCCAGGTCCAAGCGGCGATGAACGAGATCACCGCCGCCGCAAGCCATGTCGTTCCCTCGATCACCTGGGAGACGCCGCAGGAAGGCTCCGGCGACATCTGCGAGCGACCGTACGAGCAAACCGACGGCAAGCGGTACTTCCTGCCCGACGCCGTGGCCGCCAATGTGGCGGTCTCCGAGCAACAGTGGACGGCCATCCAAGAGGCCGCCAAACAGGCGGCCGCCAAGATCGGTGCGACCGACGTGCAGGTGATGCATAACAACCCCGGAAACCACGACGTGGGCTTCTACGGCCCCACCGGGATCTTCATCAAAGTCGGCTACCGGGGAAACCTGGTCGTCTCGGGCTACACCGGCTGCCGGCTGCCGCGTGACAAGAAATAGGTGGGCGACGAGCGACCCTGACCTGGTCAAACTTTGTGGAGCTAAGGGGATTCGAACCCCTGACCTACTCGATGCGAACGAGTCGCGCTACCAACTGCGCCATAGCCCCTGATCGCTAGCAGGCTACCAGCCGCGGCCCGAACCGCCGAACCGCACTACTCGCCGACGGCCCGCGGCAAGTCCCTGGACCAGCCGTAGTGGCGCATCGGCATCGCGTAGTCCAGATGCTCGAAGATCGGGTCCTCGTCGTCGATCTCCAGAACCACCGCGCCCGGGCGCCGCAGCCGCGACGGCACCACGTCGTAGTCGCGGTCGTAGGCGTTCTCCACGCCCATCCGCGCCCGCGCCATCCGCTGCATCCGGCGGCGACGCACCTTTTCCTCGATGCGGGTTTGGCGCCGCAGGTAACCCAGGTACAGCAGCGTCACGGCGGTGGCGGTGCCGCACGCCCACCAGGCGCTGGGCGAGATCTTGAACGCGGCCGTGGCCGAGCCCACCAACACGACCGCCATCACCATCAGCACGCGCTTGCGGAATTTGTACTTGCGGGCGCTGACGGCGGCGGCGGTTTTCGCGTCGAACCGGCGGCGCCGCGAGGCGTTCCGCGGCACCGGCGCCGGCATTTCCTCGTCGTCGGCTTCCGCCTCGGGCTCCAACCCGGAGGAGTCCTCGATGTATTCGTAGCCCTCGTCGTCCTCGTCGCCGGCGTGGGCGACGACGTCGGTGTCGGACTCCTCGTCGTCCTCGTCGGCTTCGGCTTCGTCCTCGACCACGGCAGCGACGCCGGCGGGGAGCGCCTGCGAATCCTCGATGACGTCGACGTCGAGGTAGTCGGGATCGGGGCGCTCGGGCGCCGCGGCCGTCACGACCACCGGTCGCAGCTGGCGCAGCTCGTCGGTGTCGTGGTCGTCGCCGTGTTCTTCGTCGTCGTGCTCGTCCCCGGCGAGGTCACGCTCGTCGTCGAGCTCGTTGTCGGCCGCCTCTTCCGGCGGCTGCCAGTCGGGATCGCTGCGGTGCCCGGCGGCGGGACCGCTGCGCTTGATCAGCCGCGAATTCGCCCCACCGTTGAGGACCCGGGTCGCCAGCGCCACGTCGCTGGTGCGCCGCACGGCGTCGCGCTTGCTGACGAGCATCGGCACCAAGACGAACAGCCAGAGCACTACGAGCGAGATCCACAACAGTGACTGCGGAATGCTTGGCATGACGACCTGCTCTCTTCGTTTCCGATCCCGCGAGGCCCACCGGTGGCCAGCGCGGCCGGGTCTGAGTGACCAGGACAATTACACACCTGTAATTTCGCTCTCACAAGCACCATGAGTCACTCGTGTCGCGGTAGCCACATTGCGGCCGGCCCGCTAGGGGTGCTCAGGCCCAGCTGGCGTGCCCGGCGCGGACCAGCGTCGACGCCACCGATCCGGACACCTCCTCGACGGTGATGGCCATCAGCAGGTGGTCGCGCCACGCCTTGTCCACCTCGAGGTAGCGCTGCAACAACCCCTCTTGGCGGAATCCGACCTTTCCCAGCACGGCGCGGCTCGCGACGTTCTCGGGCCGCACCGTGGCCTCGACGCGGTGCAACATCACCGGGCCGAAGCAGTGGTCCAGCCCCAGCGCCAACGCCGCCGTGGCCACCCCGCCGCCCGTCGCCGACCGCGGTACCCAATAGCCGATCCACGCCGACCGCAGTGCCCCATGGGTGACGTTGCCGATGGTCAGCTGGCCGCAGAACCGACCGTCGAGCTCGATGACGTACGGCAACATGCGGCCGGCGCGGGCCTCCGCACGCAGCCCGGAGCACAACGCCGGCCACGCGGCGACCGTGTGCCGGCTCGTCCAATCGGTCTCCGCGCTGGGCTCCCACGGCTCGAGGTGCGCGCGGTCGGCCAACCGGATCCGGCTCCACTGGGCGCCGTCGCGCATCCGCACGGCCCGCAGCCGGACCACCCCGGCCGGGACCCGCAACGGACCGACGTCCAGCGGCCAACCCGGGTGGCGGGGGTTGGTGCGCAACAGGTTCACGAGCCCGTGGAGTCGTTGCACTTAACCGCGCTGGGCCAAGAAGGCGACGTCGACGATCTCGCCGGTGCGGACTTGTTCGGCGCCGGTCGGCACCACCACGAGGCAGTTCGCTTCCGCGAGCGTGGCCAGCAGGTGGGAGGACGCGCCGGGGGCCCCGCCCAGCGCCTGCACCAGATATTCACCGGTTTCCTGGTCGCGCATCAGCTGGCCGCGCAGGTAGCCCTTGCGCCCGGCGACCGACGTGATGGGCGACAGCGTGCGGGCCTGCACGATCCGGCGCATCGGCTGGCGCTTGCCCAGCGAGAGGCGGATCAGCGGCCGCACCATCACCTCGAAGACCACCAGGGCACTGACCGGGTTCGCGGGCAGCAAGAACGTCGGGACGCCGTCGCGGCCCAACTGACCGAACCCCTGGACCGACCCCGGGTGCATCGCGACGCGGACGACTTCCATCTCCCCGAGCTCGGAAAGGACCGCGCGCACCGGCTCGGCAGCGGCGCCCCCGACGCCCGCGATCACCACCACCTCGGCGCGGTTGATCTGACCCTCGATGATCTCGCGGAATTCCTTGGGCTCGTTGCTGACGATGCCGACGCGGTTGACCTCCGCTCCGGCGTCCCGGGCCGCCGCCGCGAGCGCGTAGGAGTTCACGTCGTACACCTGGCCGTTGCCCGGGGTCCGCGAGATGTCGACCAGTTCGCCGCCGACGGCCATCACCGTCACCCGGGGCCGCGGATGCACCAGCACCCGCTCGCGGCCGACCGCGGCCAGCAGGCCGACCTGGGCGGCGCCGATGACGGTTCCGGCGCGCACCGCCACGTCACCGGGCTGCACATCGTCGCCGGTGCGGCGCACATACGCACCCGAAGGCGCCCCGCGCAGAATCCGCACCCGCGTGCTGCCACCGTCGGTCCAGCGCAGCGGGATGACCGCGTCGGCCAGTGTGGGGAGCGGGGCGCCCGTGTGCACCCTGGCGGCCTGGCGGGGCTGCAGCCGGCTGGGCGTGCGCGCCCCGGCCTCGACGGTTCCCATCACGGGCAGGACGAGGCCCTCGCGCCGGTCTTCCTCGAGCTCCGCGTCGCCGGGCGGCTCACCCAGGGCGTCGGCGCCCACTTCGCCGACGCCCAGCACGTCGACGCTGCGCACCGCATAGCCATCGATCGCGGCCTGATCGAAACCGGGCATCGGGCGCTCGGTCACAACCTCCTCGGCACACATCAATCCCTGCGCCTCGGCGATGGCCACCCGGATGGGCCGCGGAGCCACCGCGGCGGCGGTTATCCGGGCCTGCTGCTCCTCCACAGAACGCACAGCGCGCCTCTCTGCCCTGGCGGCGGCCTAGGCCCTCAATGCCCCAGCGGGGGCGCCGTCGTGGGCCGGGCGTTCAAAGCCGGCTACTTCTCGGCCAGGCCTAACCGCGCCACCAACCATCGCCGCAAATCCGGGCCGTAGTCGTCACGATCCAATGCAAAGTCAACCGCAGCCTTGAGGTAGCCGCCGGGATTTCCCAAGTCGTGTCGAGATCCGCGATGCACGACGACATGCACGGGGTGGCCCTCGGAAATGAGCAACGCGATCGCATCGGTGAGCTGTATTTCCCCGCCCACCCCGCGGTCGACGCGGCGCAACGCGTCGAAGATAGCGCGGTCGAGCACGTAACGGCCCGCAGCGGCGAACATCGATGGGGCTTCCTCGCGCCTGGGCTTCTCGACCATGCCGTTGACTTTCAGCACGTCAGGGTTGTCGTCGCCGGGCGCCGGCTCGACATCGAAAACCCCGTAGGCGCTGATTTCCTCGGGCGTCACCTCGATGGCGCACAGCACCGTGCCGCCGTAGTGCGCCCGCACCTTGGACATCGTCTCCAGGACGCCGGTGGGCAGCACCAGGTCGTCGGGCAGCAGCACCATCACGGCGTCCTCGTCGGGAGCCAGCGTGGGCTCCACGCAGCTGATGGCGTGCCCCAGTCCCAGCGGCTCGGCCTGCACCACGGACTCGACCTTGATCAGCTGCGGCGCGCGGCGCACCTTGTCCAGCATCGCCTTCTTGCCGCGGGCCTCCAGCGTGCCCTCGAGGACGAGGTCCTCGACGAAGTGCGCGACGACGCCGTCCTTGCCCTCGGAGGTGATGATCACCAGGCGATCGGCCCCCGCCTCGGCCGCCTCGGCGGCGACCAGCTCGATGCCGGGGGTGTCGACGACCGGCAGCAGCTCCTTGGGCACCGTTTTCGTCGCGGGCAGGAAGCGAGTACCAAGACCGGCGGCGGGCACGATCGCCGTGTGTGGGACCACCACTTTTGGGCTTGACATTGTTCACACGATAACCCGAACGCGCATCGCCGATCCGATGTGGCGCGGGCAAAGACCCGGCTGGGATGGTTGAGACATGGCGACCACCAGTAAGGCCGCGTTGCGTGAGCAGCTCCAGGCGGCCCGGCGCCGCGTTGCCGACGTCGTTCGGGCCCGCGAGGCGGAAATGTTGTGTGAGCGACTGGAGGCCGCGGAAAACATCGTGAGCAGCGGCGGCACGGTGTGCGCGTACGTGCCGGTGGGCGCCGAGCCCGGGTCGGTCGAGATGCTGGACGTGTTGCTGCGCCGGTCCGGGCGAGTGCTGCTGCCGGTTGCGCGCACCACCGCGGGAAACACGCCGCAGCCATTGCGCTGGGGCGAATATCGGCCCGGGACGCTGACCGCCGCGCGGTGGGGACTGCTGGAGCCGCCGGAGCCATGGCTCCCGCCGTCCGCGATCGCGGACGCGAGCCTGATCCTGGTGCCGTCGCTGGCGGTCGACCGCTCGGGGGTCCGGTTGGGCCGGGGCCGCGGCTTCTACGACCGATCGCTGGCCGCCCGCGACCCAGACGCGCGGCTGGTCGCGGTGGTGCGCGACGCGGAGCTGGTGGACGATTTACCCGCCGAGGCCCACGACGTACCGATGACCGACGCGCTCACGCCGCGGGCGGGCCTGATCGCCCTCGGGTAACGGATCGGGAATGAGCGGCGTCACGTGGCGGTTCTAGCACTTGAGACGCTAGAGTGCTAACAGACTTTGCAATCATCCGGAGGTTTTCGTGCCGACTTACAGCTATCAGTGCACCGAGTGCGACGATCGCTTCGACATCGTGCAGGCCTTCACCGACGATGCGCTGACCACCTGCGAGCGCTGCTCCGGGCGGCTGCGCAAGCGCTTCAACTCCGTCGGCGTCGTGTTCAAGGGCAGCGGCTTCTACCGCACCGACAGCCGTGAGTCCGGCAAGAAACCGACGACCTCCCCCAACGGATCCTCGTCGAGCGATTCGGGGTCGAGCTCGGGATCGAGCGAGAAGTCCGCGTCCGGCGAGAAGTCCGGATCCGCCGAGAAGTCGACCAGCAGCGCCACCGCGTCCGCCGCCGCCTCGAGCTGACGGGTTATCCACAAACCCGTCGCCGCAGGCATTCGCCGCTGACCGCGGTGCGCTTACCGTTGCGGGATGGGCGAACCGTCGCTGAACCCCAGCCTGTTCAGCCGCCTCTCGACGTGGCTGCGCCCCGATTGGACCAGGACCGTGCTGGCGCGGCGAGTCGCCGCCGGCGGGCTTGTCGTGTTGGCCGGCCTGGCAGCGTTGCGCTCCCACCCCGCCGGTGACTACGCCGAGGTAGTGGTCGCCGACCACGACCTACGGCCCGGCATGGCACTCACCCCAGCCGATGTCCGCCTCGAAAAGCGTTTGGCCACAACCGTCCCCGATGGGGCACGCACCGACGTCGGCGCCGTGATCGGTTCCATCCTGGCCGGCCCGACCAGGAGCGGCGAGGTCCTCACCGACGTGCGGGTGCTGGGCAGCCGGCTGGCCGAGTCGACCGCGGGACCCGGCGCCCGCATCGTGCCGCTGCGTCTGGCCGACAGCGCCCTGATCGACCTGGTCCGCGTCGGCGACGTCGTCGACGTGCTGGCCGCACCGGCGACCGGGTCGCCGGAGACGCCCCCGGCCGCTCCCAAGGTGGTGGCCACCGACGCCGTCGTGGTGCTCGTGTCGGCCAAGCCAAAGGTCCAGGCCGGCGACGGTGACCGCGTAGTCTTGGTTGCGCTGCCGGCTCGCGTGGCGAACACGGTGGCGGGTTCGGCGCTGGGTCAGGCGGTGACGCTCACCCTGCACTGAGCGCCTCGCCGCCGTCGGCCCTGCGAACGACAGCAAACTCTGTTCAATCCCAGGAAGGACATCTGAATGTTCAAAGGGTTCAAGGAGTTTCTCGCGCGGGGCAACATCGTCGACCTGGCCGTCGCGGTGGTCATCGGTACCGCCTTCACCGCGCTGGTCACCAAGTTCACCGACAGCATCATCACACCGCTGATCAACCGGATCGGCGTCAACCAACACTCCGATGTCAGCGTGCTGAAGATCAGCATCGGCGGCGGCCAGACCATCGACTTGAACATCCTGCTGTCGGCCGCCATCAACTTCGTGCTGGTCGCCGCCGTCGTCTACTTCCTCGTCGTGCTGCCCTACAACACGCTGCGCAAGCGCGGCGAGGTCGAGCAGGCGGACGACGCCCAGGTCGTTCTGCTCACCGAGATCCGCGACCTGCTCGCCCAGACCAACGGCGACTCGTCCGGCAGGCACGGCGAAACCGGCACCACGCCCCCGCCGGCACACGGTCCCCGCGCCGACGCCGAGTCGCAATAGGCCGGCAGAGACTGCTTTTCGGGCGGTCAGATCTCCAGGCTCGACAGCTGCCCGATGATCTGAGCGGCCAGCGGGTTCAGCGTCGCCATGCCATCGCGCACCGCGTACCGCGAGCCGGCCAGGTTCACCACCAGCGTGCTGCCGGATACCCCGGCCAGGCCGCGTGACAGGCCGGCGTCGATGATGCCCGCCGACAGCCCCGACGCCCGGATGGCCTCGGCGATGCCGAGTATTTCGCGGTCCAGGATCTCGCGGGTCGCCTCCGGGGTGACGTCGCGCGGCGTGACGCCCGTCCCGCCGACGGAGACCACCAGGTCGACCCCGCCGATCACCGCGGTGTTGAGCGCGTTGCGGATCTCCACCTCGTCCGCCGCGACCGCCACCACACCGTCGACGACGAATCCCGCCTCGGTCAGCAGCTCGGTAACCAACGGCCCGCTGTGGTCCTCGTCGCCGTGGGCGGTGCGATCGTCGACCACCACGACAAGGGCCCGGCCGACCACCAATTCGGCACCCGTCTCCATGGGTGCCACCGTATAACCGAGCTCCGACAATCCCGCCGCCGAGGGTTCTTCGACTCGCATCACTGATCCGCCTTCCCCAGAGTCACCGGCACGGTACGGCTGCCACCACCAGCGGGATCCTGGAAGGTCAGCGAAATCTTGTCACCCGGCGCCTTGGACCGCACGGCGGCGACCAGGGCGTCGGCGCTGCTGATCGGGCGGTCGTCGACCTTGGTGACGATCACGTTCTTGGGGACGCCGGCGGCCGCGGCCGCACCGTTCGGCACGACGTCGACGACCTTGGCGCCCGGGGCGCCCTTGTCGTTCGTCACCTGCACGCCCAGCGAGGCGTGGGACGCCTTGCCGGTGCTGATCAGCTCGTCGGCGATGCGCTTGGCCTGATCGACCGGGATGGCGAACCCGAGCCCGATCGAACCGCTCTGGGCGTCCGGCGAGTCGGCCCCCAGGGTGGCGATCGCCGAGTTCACGCCCACCAGCTGCCCGCTCATGTTGACCAATGCGCCGCCGGAGTTACCCGGGTTGATGGCCGCGTCGGTCTGGATCGCGTCCAGAACGGTGTTCTGGTTGCCCGACTCACCGGTGGTGGACACCGGCCGGTTGAGGGCGCTGACGATCCCGGTGGTCACCGTGCCCGACAGGCCCAGCGGCGACCCGATGGCCACCACCGGTTGTCCCACCCGAAGATCCGACGAGGAACCCAGGGCGATCGGGGTGAGGCCGGACACGCCCTGCACACGGATCACGGCGATGTCGCTGGTCGGATCGGTGCCGACGACCGTGAACGGCGCGGTGCGGCCGTCGGCGAAGGTCACCGTCGTCTTGGGAGCAGGCCCGCCGCCGGGCCCCCCGGGCGGGCCGCCGGGGGGAGCGCCGGGAACGCCGGGCGCCTTCGGCGGCCCCGCGGCCGCCGCCACCACGTGGTTGTTGGTGAGGATGAGGCCGTCGGCGGAAAGGACGATGCCGGAGCCCTCTTCGGACTGCCGGCCCAGATCGGTCTCCAGCATGACGACGCTGGGCACCACCTTGGAGGCGACCTGTTCGACGCTGCCGGGCGCCATGTTGGCCGCGGGAACGCTGGGGGCGCCGATGACGGTGTGCCCGTTGCCGGTGGTCGGGTGCGTGCCGAGCTCGACGGCCGTGGCCGCGGCCCCGCCGATGCCGGCCGACACCACCGCGATGGCCAACGCGCCGACGGCCAACAGCCCTGCGCGGGGCCGCCTTTGGGCGCCGGGCGGCATCGGCGGCAGCATGCCGGGCATCGGGCCCGTCCCGGCGCCCGCGGGGATCGGGCCTACCCCGGTCCCCCCCGGTATCCGGCCCGGACCGGTGCCACTGAACGGCTCGTAGGGGTCGTATGGCTGCCGGAATTGGGTCGTGTGCGACTGGTGGCGCCAGTCGAATGGCTGGCTATACGACGGTTGCTGATGCCCCTGGCCGTAAGCGGAGGTCCCCGGGTGGCTCTGGGCGGGCGCAGGCTGATTCGGCGCGGGACGGTATCCCGGCTGCTGCGGCGGTGGCGAATACCTCGGGTCATTCGTCATGTCGCTGGGTCGCACTTCCTCTATCTCCGTTCGGCTCGTCGGCTCGACGGGCTCTCCAACAGTAGCTGCAGACCTACCTTGCCCGCGCGGACTGAGAGTCCACTGAGATAACGTTCGACGGTTCCCGAGAGTTCGCCTCGTCGGTGGCCACCGGGACGGTCGGATCGTTGCCCGATTCTTCTCCGGCGTTCCCGGCGCTGGGCGCGGGATATGTCGAGGGCGGCATCGGCCGGCCGGGCAACAGGACATAAAACGAGGTCCCCGGCGGCTGTCCGCCCGGCACGGTGTCCTCGACACGAAGCAATCCACCGTGATTGAGCACGACCTTCTTGACGATCGCCAGGCCCAGGCCGGAGCCGGGCATGGCGCGCGCCGTCGTCGAACGGTAGAACCGCTCGAACACCAGGCGGCGTTCGTGCGGTGGGATGCCCGGGCCGTGGTCGGACACCACCAGCTCCGCGTGCGACGGGTCGAGCTGCCGCATGGTGACGCCGACGCGGCCGCCCGGCGGACTCCACTTGGCCGCGTTGTCCAACAGGTTCAGCACCGCGCGCGAGAGCCCGGCGGCGTCGCCGAACATCTGCCACGGCATCACGTTGACGTCGAAGTGAATGTCGTTGCGGCGCCGCCTGACTCGCTCCAGGCTGCGATCGACCACCTCGGACATGTCGACCGGTTCGTGCACCACCTGGCCGGCGTCGTCGCGGGTGAGGTCCACCAGATCGCCCACCAACGTGGACAGTTCCTCGATCTGGGCCAGCACGTCGGCGCGGAGCTCGACCATCTCCTGCTCGGGCAGCCGCGGCGCTCCCGGTTCCATCGACGCCATCAGCAGCTCGACATTGGTGCGCAGGGACGTCAGCGGGGTGCGCAATTCGTGCCCGGCATCGGTGACCAGCCGCGCCTGCCGCTCGCGGGATTCGGCCAGCGCGCGCAACATCAAGTTGAATGCCTCGGTGAGCCTTGCCAATTCGTCACTTCCAAACACCGGGATGGGCCGCAGGTCGTCGGTGCGCGCCACCCGTTCGGCCGCCTCGGTCAGGCGCGCCACCGGGCGCAGCCCCGCCCTGGTGACCATGCCGCCCGCCACCGCCGCGACCGCGACGCCGATGCCGCCCACGATCAGCAGCACCAAGCGCAGCTTGGTCATCACCGCCTCGGTCGGCTTGAGGCTCTTGGAGATCAGCAGCGAACAGCCGTTGGGCAAGTGGATGGCCAGCACCCGTTGATCGAACGCGGTGCGCCGGGACATGAACAGATCACCGCGGATCACCGCCTTCTCGGGCGCACCGACGGGCAGCGTCTGACCCGGCTGCTGCGCGGTGTAGATCGAGTGGCCCGGGTTCACCAGCATCGCATTGACATCCGAGTAGGCGGTGCCTTCGATGGCCTTGCCGGGGTCAGCGGCCAGTGAACCGCTGGCGATCAGCAGCTGCGCCCGGCTTTGCAGCTGGTTGTCGATATCGCTATACAGCGCAGCCGAAATCACCGCGTACACGGCGAATGCCATCAGCACGACGACCATCGCCACCATCGACATCGCCAGCAGCATGACCCGCCAGCGCAGGGACAACGAACTGGTGGCGCGCAGCGGAACGCGTTGGGGCCGTTGGTACCGGATCATCGTCGAATGCGGCTCATCACGGCGGTGTCTCGCGAAGGACGTAGCCCACGCCGCGCACCGTGTGAATCAGCCGTGGCTCCCCGTCGGCCTCGGTCTTGCGGCGCAGGTAGCCGACATAGACCTCGAGCGCGTTGCCGGAGGTGGGAAAGTCGAATCCCCACACCTCCTCCAGGATCCGGCTGCGCGTGAGCACCCGGCGCGGGTTGGCGATCAACATTTCCAGCAAGGCGAATTCGGTGCGCGTCAGGCTGATCTGGCGTTGCCCCCGGGTGACTTCGCGGGTCACCGGGTCCAGCGTCAGGTCGGAGAACGTCATGGCCACCGAGTCGGCGTCGTCGTCGTCCGGCTTGGTGCGGCGCAGCAGCGCCCGCATCCGGGCCAGCAGTTCCTCCAGGGCGAACGGCTTCGGCAGGTAGTCGTCCGCCCCGGCGTCCAGCCCGGCGACCCGCTCGGAGACCGAATCACGAGCGGTGAGCACCAGGATCGGCAGGTCGTCGCCGGTGCTGCGGAGTTGCCGGCAGACCTCGAGCCCGTCCAGCCGCGGCATCATCACGTCGAGCACGAGCGCGTCGGGCCGGTCGCTGGCGATCATCTCGAGCGCCTCCAGCCCGTCATGGGCCAAGTCGACCGAGTAGCCATTGAAGGAAAGCGACCGGCGCAGCGACTCACGCACTGCGCGATCGTCGTCGACGACCAGTATCCGCACGGGCCTAGTGTCGTCCCGACGCCTGAGAGCGGGCTGAGAGGCGCGCCGGGTATTTGCCGAGATTAACTAACGCCGGTCCAGGTCGATCAGGCCGAGCCGGGCCGCCTTGAGCAGCCGGCGGGGCACCTTGTGCTTCTGGCCGGCGACCGTCACGCCGACGAGCTCGGTCTTGGTGGCCTTCCACTGCGCGCGACGGCTACGGGTGTTCGCGCGCGACATCCTGCGCTTGGGTACGGCCATGATCGGGCCTAACTCCTCGTGTCGGGGGCTTGTCGCGCGGCGTGGCCGGTGCGGCCGAACGTGCGACGATTGCCACCAGGATAGTCGGTGGCCTGCCGGGCACCAAAACGAAGCCCGCAGGCGCCGAGGGGCGTCCTTGACGTGACACCGGCGCGACCCGCTAACCTACCGGTTGGTTGGTTGGTTTGCGCTCACCGGTGAAACGCAGATGGGAGGACTGCATGGCCTCTGCCCCTGGTCGCGACCCGGTCCGGATCGCGAACTGCTCCGGGTTCTACGGTGACCGGTTCTCGGCGATGCGCGAGATGCTCGCCGGCGGCTCCAATGATCCAGTGGACTACCTCACCGGCGACTACCTGGCCGAACTGACCATGCTGATTCTGGGTCGCGACCGGATGAAGCATCCCGAGCGCGGCTACGCCAAGACCTTCCTGACCCAGCTCGAGGACTGCCTCGGCGAGGCCCGCGATCGGGGCGTCCGCATCGTCGCCAACGCCGGCGGCCTCAACCCGGCCGGGCTGGCCGACGCGATACGCGCCCTGGCCGAGCGCCTCGGCATCCCGGCCCGGGTGGCCCACGTCGAAGGTGATGACCTGCTGGCGCGCGCCGCCGAACTGGGGCTGGGCACCCCGCTGACCGCCAACGCCTACCTGGGCGCGTGGGGCATCGTCGACTGCCTGGGCGACGGCGCCGACGTGGTCGTCACCGGCCGGGTCACCGACGCCTCGGTGATCGTCGGGGCGGCCGCGGCGCACTTCGGCTGGGGCCGCACCGACTACGACCGGCTCGCGGGCGCGGTGGTCGCCGGCCACGTCATCGAGTGCGGCGTGCAGGCGAGCGGCGGCAACTACTCCTTCTTCACCGAAGTGCCGGACCTGACTCACGCCGGCTTCCCGCTGGCCGAGGTGCACGCCGACGGTTCGTCGGTGATCACCAAGCACCCCGGCACCGGCGGCCTGGTCAGCGTCGACACCGTCACCGCGCAGCTGCTCTACGAGATCACCGGCGCGCGCTACGCCAACCCCGACGTCACCGCCCGGATGGACACCATCGAGCTGTCGGCCGAGGCCCCCGACCGGGTGCGCATCAGCGGTGTGCGCGGCGAACCGCCGCCGCCCACCTACAAGGTGTCGCTGAACAGCATCGGCGGATTCCGCAATGCGATGACCTTCGTGCTGACCGGGCTGGACATCGAGGCCAAGGCCGAGTTGGTGCGCCGCCAGCTCGAGGCCGCCCTGACCGTCAAGCCCGCGGAGCTGCAGTGGTCGCTCGCCCGCACCGACCACCCCGACGCCGACACCGAGGAAGCCGCCAGCGCGCTGCTGCACTGCGTGGTCCGCGACCCCGATCCCGCGAACGTCGGGCGCCAGTTCTCCTCGGCGGCGGTGGAATTGGCGCTCGCCAGCTACCCGGGCTTTCATGTGACCGCCCCGCCGGGTGACGGTCAGGTCTACGGCGTGTTCACCGCGGGCTACGTCGATGCCAACGAGGTGCCGCATGTCGCGGTGCACGCCGACGGTACCCGCACCGGCATCCCTTGTGCCACCGAGACTTTGGCGTTGTCGCCCGCCGATCCGCCGCCCTTGCCGGAACCGCTACCCGCCGGGCCGACCCGGCGGGTGCCGCTGGGCCGCATCGCCGGGGCGCGCAGCGGAGACAAGGGCGGCTCGGCCAACGTCGGGGTTTGGGTCCGCACCGAGGACCAATGGCGCTGGCTGGCCAACACGCTGACCGTCGGGCTGCTCAAGGAGCTGCTGCCCGAAGCCGCGGAGTTCGACGTCACCCGCCACGTGCTGCCGAACCTGCGCGCGGTCAACTTCGTCATCGACGGCATCCTGGGCCAGGGCGTCGCCTATCAGGCGCGGTTCGATCCGCAGGCCAAGGGGCTGGGTGAATGGTTGCGCGGCCGCCACGTCGACATCCCCGAAAGGCTGTTATGAATCTTTGGACGACGCCGGAGCGGGAAGCGCTGCGAAAGACGGTGCGCTCCTTCACCGAACGCGAAATCCTGCCCCACGCCGACGAGTGGGAGCGCGCCGGCGAGCTGCCGCGCGAGCTGCACCGGCGCGCCGGGGCGGCCGGCCTGCTGGGCGCGGGCTTTCCCGAGGCGGTCGGCGGAGGCGGCGGTGACGGCGCGGACGCGGTGATCATCTGCGAGGAGGTGCATCAGGCCGGCGCACCCGCAGGGGTATTCGCGTCGCTGTTCACCTGCGGCATCGCGGTGCCGCACATGATCGCCTCCGGCGATCGGCGGTTGATCGACGAGTTCGTGCGGCCCACGTTGGCCGGCGACAAGATCGGGGCGCTGGCGATCACCGAGCCGGGCGGCGGTTCGGACGTCGGGCACCTGCGAACAACGGCGGTGCGCGACGGTGATCATTACGTGGTCAACGGCGCCAAGACCTACATCACCTCGGGGGTCCGCGCCGACTACGTCGTCACCGCGGTGCGCACCGGCGGTCCCGGCGCGGCGGGGGTTTCGCTGCTGGCGGTCGAGAAGGGCACACCCGGATTCGAGGTGAGCCGCAAACTGGCCAAGATGGGGTGGCGGTCCTCGGACACCGCGGAGCTGTCCTTCGTCGACGCACGGGTGCCGGCGGCCAATCTCGTGGGCGCCGAGAACAGTGGGTTCCTGCAGATCGCGCAGGCGTTCGTTTCGGAGCGGATCGGCCTTGCCGCGCAGGCGTATTCGAGCGCGCAGCGGTGCCTGGAGCTGACGGTGCAATGGTGCCGCGACCGGGAAACCTTCGGGCGGCCGCTGATATCCCGCCAGTCGGTACAGAACACGCTGGCCGAGATGGCCCGCCGCATCGATGTCGCCCGGGTCTACTCTCGCCACGTGGTCGAGCGTCAACTCGCCGGTGAGACCAACCTGATCGCCGAGGTGTGTTTTGCCAAGAACACCGCCGTGGAGGCCGGCGAATGGGTGGCCAACCAGGCCGTCCAGCTGTTCGGCGGCATGGGCTACATGGCCGAATCCGAAGTCGAGCGCCAATACCGGGACATGCGGATCCTGGGAATCGGCGGCGGAACCACCGAGATTTTGACCTCACTGGCCGCCAAAACCCTTGGATATCAATCATGACCGTGCTGCAGTCCACCCTCGACGTGGCGTCCGCCGCCTACACCGACGCGGCGTCGACGGCGACATCCCGGCTCGGGGAGATCGACGCCGAACTCGCCAAAGCGCTGGCGGGCGGCGGCCCCAAATACGTCGAGCGCCACCACGGCCGAGGCAAGCTGACCGCCCGGGAACGCATCGAGTTGCTCGTCGACGCCGACGCCCCGTTCCTCGAGCTCAGCCCGCTGGCGGCCTACGGCAGCGCGTTCACGGTCGGCGCCAGCACCGTCACCGGCATCGGCGTGGTGTCGGGTGTGGAATGCCTGATCGTCGCCAACGACCCGACGGTCAAGGGCGGCACCAGCAACCCGTGGACCCTGAAAAAGATACTGCGGGCCAATCAGATCGCCTTCGAAAACCGGCTACCCGTCATCTCGCTGGTGGAATCCGGCGGGGCGGACCTGCCCACTCAGAAAGAGATCTTCATCCCCGGCGGGCGGATGTTCCGCGACCTGACCCGCCTGTCGGCGGCCGGCATTCCCACCATCGCCCTGGTGTTCGGCAACTCGACCGCCGGCGGCGCCTACATTCCCGGCATGTCCGACCACGTGGTGATGATCAAGGAACGTTCGAAGGTGTTCCTGGCCGGTCCCCCGCTGGTCAAGATGGCCACCGGCGAGGAATCCGACGACGAATCGCTGGGTGGCGCCGAAATGCATTCCCGCGTCTCCGGTTTGGGCGACTACTTCGCCGTCGACGAGCTCGACGCGATCCGCATCGGGCGGCGCATCGTCGCCCGGCTGAACTGGCGCAAACAGGGACCCGCACCCGGCCCGGTCGTCGACCCGTTGTTCGACGCCGAGGAGCTGATCGGCATCGTGCCCGCGGACCTGCGCATCCCGTTCGATCCGCGCGAGGTGATCGCCCGCATCGTCGACGGATCCGAATTCGACGAATTCAAGGCCATGTACGGGTCGTCGCTGGTGACCGGATGGGCCCGGCTGCACGGCTACCCGCTCGGCATCCTGGCCAATGCGCGCGGCGTGCTGTTCAGCGAGGAATCGCAGAAGGCGACCCAATTCATCCAGCTGGCCAACCGCTCCGACACCCCATTGTTGTTCCTGCACAACACCACCGGCTACATGGTCGGCAAGGACTACGAGGAGGGCGGGATGATCAAGCACGGATCGATGATGATCAACGCCGTCTCCAACTCGACCGTCCCGCACATCTCGCTGCTGATCGGCGCCTCCTACGGCGCCGGCCACTACGGCATGTGCGGCCGGGCCTATGACCCCCGGTTCCTGTTCGCCTGGCCCAGCGCCAAATCCGCGGTCATGGGCGGCGCGCAGCTTGCGGGCGTCCTGTCGATCGTGGCCCGCGCCGCGGCCGAGGCCCGCGGCCAGCAGGTCGACGAGGAGGCCGACGCCGCGATGCGGGCCGCCGTCGAGGGGCAGATCGAGGCGGAGTCGCTGCCGTTGGTCCTGTCCGGCATGCTCTACGACGACGGGGTGATCGACCCGCGCGACACCCGCACGGTGCTGGGAATGTGTCTGTCCGCCATCGCCAATGGCCCGATCAAGGGGACGTCGAACTTCGGCGTCTTCCGGATGTGAGCCCCATGGTCACTCGAGTGCTGGTCGCCAACCGCGGCGAGATCGCCCGCCGGGTGTTCGCCACCTGCCGGCGGCTGGGCGTGGGAACCGTCGCCGTCTACACCGACCCGGACGCCGCCGCGCCGCACGTGGCCGAGGCCGACGCGCGCGTGCGGCTGCCCAAGACCAACGACTACCTCAACGCCGAGGCGATCATCGCGGCCGCCCGCGCGGCCGGCGCCGACGCCGTGCACCCTGGCTACGGGTTCCTCTCGGAGAACGCCGATTTCGCGGCCGCCGTGCAGGGCGCGGGCCTGACCTGGATCGGGCCGCCGGTGGACGCGATGCGCGCGATGGGCTCCAAGATCGAGTCCAAGAAACTGATGGCCGCCGCCGGGGTCCCGGTGCTCGACGAGCTCGACCCCGACGCGGTCACCGAGGCGCAGCTGCCCGTGCTGGTCAAGGCCTCCGCCGGTGGCGGCGGGCGCGGGATGCGGGTGGTGCGCGAATTGTCCGCCCTGGCCGGCGAAGTGGAGGCGGCCCGCCGCGAGGCGCAGTCCGCGTTCGGCGACCCGACCGTGTTCTGCGAGCGCTACCTGCCCACCGGGCACCACATCGAGGTGCAGGTCATGGCCGACACGCACGGCACGGTGTGGGCCGTCGGGGAACGGGAATGCTCGATTCAGCGCCGGCACCAGAAGATCATCGAGGAGGCCCCCTCCCCCTTGGTCGAGCGCATACCGGGCATGCGGGACAAGCTGTTCGACGCGGCCCGCCTGGCGGCCGGGGCGATCGGTTACACGGGCGCCGGGACGGTCGAGTTTCTCGCCGACGACGACGGCGAGTTCTATTTTCTGGAGATGAACACCCGGCTTCAGGTCGAGCACCCGGTGACCGAGGAGACCACGGGCCTCGACCTGGTCGAACTGCAGCTCACCGTCGCCGACGGCGACCGCCTCGCCGCCGAACCTCCCGTCGCTCAAGGGCATTCGATCGAGGCCCGCCTCTACGCGGAGGATCCCGCCCAGGGCTGGCAGCCGCAGGCCGGGCGCGTGCACCGCGTCGACGTGCCCGCGGTCCGGTCGCGATTCGGCACGCTGGGGCACCGGACCGGCATCCGGCTCGATTCGGGCATCGTCGCCGGTTCCGCGGTGTCCATCCACTACGACCCGATGCTCGCCAAAGTGATCT
The DNA here is from genome assembly GCF_010731655.1 of Mycobacterium paraseoulense. NCBI lineage: Bacteria > Bacillati > Actinomycetota > Actinomycetes > Mycobacteriales > Mycobacteriaceae > Mycobacterium > Mycobacterium paraseoulense. The sequence goes on from NZ_AP022619.1 coordinate 3,046,033, forward strand.
CGTATGCGCCGGCCCGCCGGCAAGCGGCGCTCGTGCTTGCCGACGCGCTCGCCCGCACCCGGCTGCACGGCCTGCGCACCAACCGTGAGCTTCTGGTCAACGTGCTGCGCCACCGCGCGTTCCTCGAGGGCGCCACCGACACCGCGTTTTTCGACACGCACGGCCTTCAGCGACTGTCGGCTCCACTGGCCGACGCCGCGACCGTCCGGTTGTCCGCGCTGGCCGCGGCGCTCGCGGAGGCCGCGCACAACCGCGCGACCGCGCCGGTCCTGGGGTCGCTGCCCAGCGGTTGGCGCAACCTGGCGTCCGGCTATCAGGTGAAGACCTATCGCGACGCCGACGGCGGCGAGCACCGGGTCGAATACCGCTTCACCAGAACGGGAGTGCTGTTCGCCGACGATGAGCCGGTCCGGGTGGTCTCGGCCACGCCGGACGAGGTTGTGCTGGCCGACGGGTCCGGGGTGGCGTGCGGCTTCGCCGTCGCGCGCTACGGAGACGACGTCTACGTCGACTCGGCGCGCGGACCCGTTCACCTGGTCGCGCTGCCGCGTTTCCCGGAGCCGGGCTCGGCCGTCGAACGGGGTTCGCTGGTAGCGCCCATGCCCGGCAACGTGATCCGGATCGGCGCCGCGGTCGGCGAGACCGTCGCCGCCGGCCAGGCGCTGATCTGGCTCGAGGCGATGAAGATGGAACACACCATCACCGCGCCGACCGACGGCGTCCTCGCCGAACTGAACGTCAAGACCGGCCAGCAAGTCGAAGTGGGCGCCGTCCTCGGAGTGATCGCAGCGCCGCAAGCAGAAGGAGATTCGTAATGACCGACACCAGCTTCATCGAGAGCGAGGAGCGCCAGGCGCTGCGCAAGTCGGTGGCGGCGTGGGCCGCCAACTACGGCAGCGAGTACTACCTGAAGAAGGCCCGCGCGCACGAGCACACCGACGAATTGTGGTCGGAGGCAGGAAAACTCGGGTTCCTCGGGGTGAACCTGCCCGAGGAGTACGGCGGCGGCGGCGCCGGCATGTATGAGCTGTCGCTGGTGATGGAGGAAATGGCGGCGGCGGGCAGCGCGCTGCTGCTGATGGTGGTGTCGCCGGCGATCAACGGCACCATCATCAGCAAGTTCGGCACCGAAGACCAGAAGAAGCGCTGGATCCCCGGCATCGCGGACGGAACCCTGACGATGGCCTTCGCCATCACCGAACCCGACGCCGGCTCCAACTCCCACAAGATCACCACCACCGCCCGCCGCGACGGCGGCGACTGGATCCTCAAGGGTCAGAAGGTCTACATCTCCGGGATCGACCAGGCGCAGGCCGTGTTGGTGGTGGGCCGCACGGAGGAGGCCAAGACGGGCAAGCTTCGTCCCGCCCTGTTCGTGGTGCCCACGGACTCGCCCGGATTCAGCTACACGCCAATCGAAATGGAGCTGATCAGCCCTGAACGGCAGTTCCAGGTCTTCCTCGATGATGTCCGGCTGCCGGCCGACGCGCTGGTCGGTTCCGAGGACGCCGCGATCGCGCAGCTCTTCGCGGGCCTGAACCCCGAGCGGATCATGGGCGCCGCCAGCTCGGTCGGGATGGGACGGTTCGCCCTCGAGAAGGCCGCCGACTACGTCAAGACCCGACAGGTGTGGGGCACACCCATCGGCGCGCACCAGGGACTGTCACATCCGTTGGCGCAGTGTCATATCGAGGTGCAGCTGGCCAAGCTGATGATGCAGAAGGCCGCCACGCTCTACGACAGCGGCGACGACGCCGGTGCGGCCGAGGCGGCCAACATGGCCAAATACGCTGCGGCCGAGGCGGCGACCCGATCGGTCGACCAGGCCGTGCAGTCGATGGGCGGCAACGGACTGACCAAGGAGTACGGCGTGGCCGCCATGCTCGCCTCGGCCAGGCTCGGGCGGATCGCTCCGGTGAGCCGCGAGATGGTGCTCAACTTCGTGGCGCAGACCTCGCTCGGGCTTCCCCGGTCCTACTGATGGAGACGCTGGTCGACTACGCCGGTCCCGCCGAGACCGGCGGGCCGTTCGCGCGGTTGACGCTCAATTCGCCCCACAACCGCAACGCGCTGTCGACCGCGCTCGTCGAGCAGTTGCATCAGGGGCTGCGCGACGCGGCGGCGGACGCGGCGGTGCGCGCGGTGGTGTTGGGGCATACCGGCAACACCTTCTGCGCGGGCGCCGACCTCAGCGAGGCCGGGTCGCCATCGTCGGCGTACGACATGGCCGTCGCCCGGGCCCGCGAACTGATCGCGGTCCTGCGGGACATCGTCTCCTCGCCGCTGCCGGTGATCGCCGCCATCGACGGGCATGTGCGCGCGGGCGGATTCGGACTCGTCGGCGCCTGCGACATCGCCGTCGCCGGGCCGCGCAGCACGTTCGCCCTGACCGAGGCCCGCATCGGCGTCGCCCCGGCCATCATCTCGCTGACGCTGCTGCCGAAACTGTCGCCGCGGGCCGCGGCGCGCTACTACCTGACGGGCGAGACGTTCGACGCCGCCACGGCGGCGGACATCGGGCTGGTCACGGCGGCGGCCGAGAACGTCGACGCCGCGGTGGGTGGACTGCTCGCCGACGTGGGCCGCGGTTCACCCCAGGGGCTCGCGGCCTCCAAGGCGCTGACCACGGCGGCGGTCCTGGAAGGGTTCGATCGTGACGCCCGACGGCTTGCCGAAGAGTCGGCGCGGCTCTTCGTCTCCGACGAAGCCCGCGAGGGCATGCTGGCGTTCCTGCAGAAGCGCGCTCCCGGCTGGGTGAGTTAGCCAGGTGTCAAACAACGGCCGCGGGCCTGACCCGTCGGCGCGGCGCGAGGTTGCAGTTTGACCAATCCTCTTGCAGCAAAAGCTGGACGTCGTAGGCTCGTGGGTGATGAGCAACTCCGCACAACGCGATGCGAAGGACACGCGCGACGAATCGTCGCGCGCGGGCGATACTGATCGCATCCAGCTCGCGCAGTTGCTGGCGTATGCGGCCGAGCAGGGTCGCCTGCAGCTGAAGGACTACGAAGACCGCCTGACCAGGGCATACGCGGCGACCACGTACGCCGAACTGGACCAGCTGCGGAACGATCTGCCGGGCGCGCCGATCAACCCGCGCCGCGGTGGCAAGCCCAACCCGGCGCCCTCCACGCTGCTGCTGGCCCTGCTGAGCGGGTTCGAGCGGCGGGGCCGGTGGAACGTGCCCAAGAAGCTGACCACGTTCACGTTGTGGGGCAGCGGGGTGGTGGATCTGCGCTACGCCGACTTCACCTCGACCGAGGTCGACATCCACGCGATGTCGATCATGGGGGCGACAAAGATTTTGCTGCCGCCCGAAGTCAACGTCGAGATTCACGGCCGCGGCGTCATGGGCAACTTCGACCGCAGCGTCCTCGGCCAGGGCACCCCCGGGGCGCCGAAGGTGAACATTCGCGGCTTTTCACTGTGGGGCGCTGTCGGCATCATCCGCAAGGCCCGCCGGCCCCGCGGTTAGCCGGGCACGTAGTCGAACGTGTCGGGGTTGGGTCCGTTCCTACCCGCTTCACCCTTGTCCAGGGCTGTGATCGCGTCCATGTCGGAGTCGTCCAGGTCGAAGTCGAAGAGCTCGAAGTTCTCTTTGACCCGCTCCGGGGTCACCGATTTGGGGAACACGATGTCGCCGCGCTGAAGGTGCCAGCGAAGCACCACCTGCGCCGCCGATTTGCCCCGCGCGTCGGCGATGCGGTTGATCACCGGATCGTCGAGCACCTTGCCCTGTGCGATGGGCGCCCAGGCCTCGGTGGCGATGCCGTGCTCGCGCCCGTACGCCCTGACCTCGGTGTTGCCGAAGTACGGATGGAGCTCGACCTGATTGACCGACGGGACGGTGTCGGTTTCCTTGGCAAGCCGATCCAGGTGCGCGACTTGGAAATTCGAGACCCCGATGCTGCGGGCGCGCCCCTCGCGGGCGAACTCTTCGAACACCTTCCAGGTCGACACGAAGTCGCCGTCGTAGAGGGTGGGCAGCGGCCAGTGGATGAGGAACAGGTCGACGTAGTCGGAGTCCAAGGCCCTCAGCGTCCGGTCGAAGGCGCGGCGAGCGTCGTCGGGCTTGTGAAAGCCGTTGTTGAGCTTGCTGGTGACGAACACCTCGGCGCGGTCGAGACCGGCGTCCCGAATGCCTTGTGCGACTTGCTTTTCGTTGCCGTACATCTCGGCGGTGTCGATGTGCCGGTAGCCGATCTCGAGCGCGGTCTTGACCGACGCCGCCGTCTCGTCGGGGTTGATCTGGAACACACCGAAGCCGAGCTGCGGAATGCGCACACCGTCATTGAGTTCGATCGTGGGAACGTTGCTCATGCATCTCCTCCTTCTCGCTCCATGTACCCGCTCGGGCGCGCACCTATCCGTTGAGCGGCGCCGGGCTAGCGGCGGCGCGACCGGAGGTAGTCACCCACCACGGCCGCACCGAGGCCGTCGAGATCGGGCACCACCACGCGCCCCTCGACACGCCGCGCGACCTGATCGATGAAGCGGGCCAGGCCGGGGTCGGTGCCCAGCCGGAAGATGGTGATCTGCGCGCCCAGGCGGGCCATGTCGTCGAATCCGCGCACGGTGTGCGCGATGGTCCGCGGATGCGGCGGGTAGTCGAAAAACACCGTGGTGCCCTCACCCTCGAAATCCTCCAGGTGAGCGGTGGGCTCCCCGTCGGTCACCACCAGGACGACGGGCTGCGCGTTGGGATGGCGGCGAAGGTGCCGGCCGGCCAAGGCCAGGGCGTGATGCAGGTTGGTGCCCTGCTCGTAGACGCCTTCGAGTCCGGTGAGCTCGGCGGCGGTCACCGTCCGGGCGTACCGGCCAAACGCGATGATCTGCAAGGCGTCCGAGCGGAATCGGGTGCACACCAGATGGTTGAGGGCCAGCGCCGTCTGCTTCATCGGCAGCCAGCGATTCTCCATCACCATGGAGAACGACGTGTCGACCAGCAGCGCCACCGCGGCCTGGGTGCGCGTCTCGGTCTCGGAGACCTCGACGTCGTCGACGGTGATCTTCAGCGATGCGGCACCGCCGTCCGGGGCGGCCGTTCCCGCCTGCCGCAGTACGGCGTTGGTCAGCGTGCGGGAGATGTTCCACGGCTCGGTGTCACCGAACTGCCACGGCCGGGTAGCGCCGGTCAGTTCGCCGGCCGCCCCCGCGCGCCGATGGTCCCGCTCGCCGCGTCGGCCGGAAAGCTGTTGCGCCACATCGCGGAGCGCCGTCTCGCCCAGCCTGCGCATGGCCTTCGGCGAGAGCCGCCACTGGCCGTCGGAGCCCCGGTCCAGGAATCCCTGGTTGACCAGCGCGCGTTCCAATTCGGCGAGCGTGCGGGCGTCGACGGCGGCCTGGTCGCCGAGCTGGCGGGCCAGCGCGTCGAGGTCGACGTCGTCCATGGTGGCGCCCGGGTAGCTCTGCGAGAGCTGCTCGGCCAGCTGCTCGAGCTCGGCGACGTCGGCCAGCGCCTGGGTTCCCTCGCCCATGCCGAACGGGTTGTCGCCGGAGAACTGTTCGGACCCCGTCCAGTCCTCCCCTGGCCGGGCGGCCTGCAGGTGCGCGTCGAGCCGGTTCAGCGCCTGCATCAGCGATGGCGAGCCGAATGCCTGCTGCGCCAACGCGTCCAGCTCGGCGCGCTGGTCCGGGCTCAGGCTGTTGCGGAAGCGTTGCGCGGCCGCGGCGCGCTTGGCCAGCGAGTCCAGCAGCTCGTCGACGTTGCGCGGGTTCTCCGGGAAGAACTCGCCGTGTTTGTCCATGAAGTCCTGGAAGTCCGCACTCGTGTCCGCACCGCGGGCGTGCTTGTCCAGCAGCTCGTTGAGGTCGTTCAGCATGTCGTTGACGCGCTGGCGGTCCTCGTCGGTAGCGCCTTGCAGAGCCTCCTTCATGCCGGCGAAGCGTTGATCGAGCATCTCGCGGCCGAGCAGATCCTTGATCTGGTCGTACTTCTCGCGGGCCTCGTTGCTGCGCCAGTTGTAGTCGGAGAGCTCTTGGACGGCCTTGGCCGGCGACGCCGGCAGGGCGTCGAGCTGCAGTTCGCCGAACCGGGCGTCGTCGTCGAGCGCGCGGGCCAGTTCTTTGCGTTCGGCCAGCACCGCCTCGTCGAGCAGCTTCTTGATCTCCTGCAAGGTTCCGTCTAAATTGTTGCGGCGCAACAACTCCCGTCGGCGGCGGTTCGCTTCGGCCGCCAGCCGGTCGGCACCGGTCATGTTCTTGGTGCCGCGGCGCAGCAACTCGGACAACGCGCGGCGCGGCGAAGTGCCGGCCATCACGTCCTGCCCGATCTGCTCGAGGGCCTCGCGCAGATCCACCGGCGGGGCCAGCGGGTCGGGCCCACCGGTATACGCCGAGTAGCGTAGACGGTGCCCCTTAAAAGGTTCAGCCATATACGGTTTGGCCCTCCCCGGACACCTTGTCGATCCGCTTGGCCAGATACAGGGCCTCCAGCGCGAGCTCCAGCGCCGCGGCGCGCTCACCCTCGGACCGGGCGTTGACCTTGGCCGCGATCTTCTCCACCACCGGCAGCGCCGGAACCGCGGCCAGCACGTCCTTGGCCGACACCCGCTCGCCCGTGGTCACCGCCGAACCACCCTCGACCGCGGACACCAGCGACCCGACGTCGATGCCGCCCAGCACCCGCGAGGCGGTGTCGGCGGTGGCCCGGCGCAACAGGTGCTCGAGCACCGCCTGCTCGCGGCCTTCCTCACCGGATTCGAATTCCAGCTTGCCGCGCAGGACGTCGATCACCGTGCCGAGGTCGACCACGCGGGCCACCGGGTCGGTCTCCCCCAGGACCGCGCCGCGGTGCCGGGCGGCGGCCGCGACGGTTTCGGCGGCGGCGATCGCGAACCGCGCCGACACCCCGGAGCGCTGGTCGACCGAATTGGACTCCCGCAGATACCGGGCGAACCGGGCGATCACCTGCATCAGGTAATCGGGTACCTGCGCGGACAGGTGCGCCTCCTGCACGATCACCCCCACCTCCGCGTCGAGCTCCAGCGGGTAGTGGGTGCGGATCTCCGCGCCGAACCGGTCCTTGAGCGGCGTGATGATGCGGCCGCGGTTGGTGTAGTCCTCGGGGTTGGCGCTGGCGACCACCAACACGTCCAGCGGCAGGCGAAGCGTGTACCCGCGGACCTGGATGTCGCGCTCCTCCATCACATTGAGCATCGAGACCTGGATGCGCTCGGCGAGGTCGGGGAGCTCGTTGACCGCGACGATGCCGCGGTGGGCCCGCGGGATCAGGCCGTAGGCGATGGTTTCCGGGTCGCCGAGGCTGCGGCCTTCGGCGACCTTGATCGGGTCGATGTCGCCGACAAGGTCGGCGACGCTGGTGTCCGGCGTGGCCAGCTTCTCGGTGTAGCGCTCGCTGCGATGCCGCCACTCCACCGGCAGGTCGTCGCCCAGGGTGGCGGCCTTGCGGATGGACTCCGGCGTGATCGGCGAGTAGGGGTGCTCGCCCAATTCCGCCCCGGCGATCACCGGCGTCCACTCGTCGAGCAGCCCGACCAGCGCGCGCAGGAGCCGCGTCTTGCCCTGGCCGCGCTCGCCGAGCAGGACGAAGTCGTGGCCGGCGATCAGCGCCCGCTCCAGCTGGGGCAGGACGGTGTCGTCGAAGCCCAGGATGCCCGGCCAGACCTCGTCGCCCTCAGCCAACGCGGTCAGCAGGTTTTCCCGGATTTCCTGTTTGACTCCCCGCTCACGATGGCCGGCGGCACGCAGCTCGCCGACGGTGCGGGGCAGATTGCTGGGTGATGGCACCACTCCAAAGTACGCGGTGCGGAATGGCTACACGCGCCGAGCGTTCAGTGGGCGAAGTGGCGGGCCCCGGTGAGGTACAACGTGACGCCGGCGTTGGCCGCCGCCGCGGTCACCTCGTCGTCGCGCACCGACCCGCCGGGGTGCACGACCGCCTTGACCCCGGCGGCGGTCAGCGTCTCGAGCCCGTCGGGGAACGGGAAGAACGCGTCCGAGGCCGCGACCGCGCCGCGGACCCGGTCGCCGCCGCGCTCGACGGCCAGCCGCGCGGCGTCCACCCGGTTCACCTGTCCCATGCCGACCCCGATGGTGGCGCCCCCACCGGCGATGACGATGGCGTTCGACTTGACGGCGCGGCACGCCCGCCACGCGAAGACCAGGTCGGTCAGCGTCGCCGGATCGGCCGGGGATCCCGTCGCAAGCGTCCAGTTCGCCGGGTTGTCGCCGTGCGCGTCGAGCTCGTCGCGTTGCTGCACCAGCAGCCCGCCGCTGATCGGCCGCAGCTCGGTGCCGCCGGTCAGCGGCTCGGAGGCCACCAGCACCCGGATGTTCTTCTTGCGGGTCAGGGCCTCCAGAGCCTCGGGCGCGTAGGCGGGCGCGATGATGACCTCGGTGAAGATGGTGCTCACATACTCGGCCATCTCGAGGCTGACCTCGGTGTTGGCCGCGATGACGCCGCCGAAGGCGCTCAGCGGGTCGCATTCGTGGGCCTTGCGATGCGCGTCGGCCACCGATTCCGACGAGATGGCAATCCCGCAGGGGTTGGCGTGCTTGATGATGGCGACGCAGGTCTCTTCGTGATCGAAGGCGGCCCGCCAGGCCGCGTCGGCATCAGTGAAGTTGTTGTAGGACATCTCTTTTCCGTGCAGCTGCTCGGCCTGCGCCAGCCCCGGCCAGGCGGCGGGGTCGCCGTAGAGCGCCGCCTGCTGGTGCGGGTTCTCGCCATAGCGCAGCATCGTCGAGCGTCTCCAGCTGCGCCCCAACCACTTCGGGAAGGCCGTCGGCGGGTGCTCGGGCGCCAGCGTCGACTCCATCCAGCCCGCCACCGCGATGTCGTACTCCGCGGTGTGCTGAAACGCCAGCGCCGCCAGCTTTCTACGCTCGGCGAGGGTGAAACCGCCGTGCCGCACCGCGGCGAGCACGCCGTCGTAGCCGCGCGGGTCGGTGATCACCGCCACGCTGGGATGGTTCTTGGCGGCCGCGCGGACCATCGACGGCCCGCCGATGTCGATCTGCTCGACGCATTCGTCGATGCTGGCGCCGGAGTCGACGGTCTCGCTGAAGGGGTACAGGTTGACGACGACGAGTTCGAAGGCGGCGATCCCGAGTTCCTCGAGCGCCGCGGCGTGCTCGGGTTTGCGGAGATCCGCCAGCAGCCCGGCGTGCACCCGCGGATGCAGCGTCTTGACCCGGCCGTCGAGCACCTCGGGGAAGCCGGTCAGCTCCTCCACCCGGGTGACCGGAATCGCTTTGTCGGCAATGGTCTTCGCGGTCGATCCGGTGGAGACGATCTCGACGCCCGCGTCCGCCAGCCCCCGCGCGAGTTCGACGAGGCCGGTCTTGTCGTAGACGCTGATCAACGCGCGGCGGATCGGCCGTTTCGCCGTCTCCGGCCAGTGGTCGGTGCTCATCGCTTGCTCGCCTTTCGTCCGATCGTCGCCGTTCTTCCGACCAGGGTCAGGCCACCGGTCGCGATCTCGGCCACCACGTCCACCAGAAGCTTCCGCTCCGTGACCTTGATGCGTTCATGCAGGGTCTCGACGTCGTCGCCGTCGAGCACCGGCACGGACTGCTGAGCCAGGATCGGCCCGGTGTCCGTCCCGGCGTCCACCAGGTGCACCGTACAACCTGTGACCTTGACGCCGTAGGCCAACGCGTCGGCCACTCCGTGCGCACCCGGGAACGCCGGCAGCAGCGCGGGATGCGTATTGATCACCCGCCCGTAGAAACGCGAAAGAAATTGCGGGCCAAGTATTTTCATAAAGCCCGCCGACACCACCAGGTCGGGCGAGTGCGCGGCGGTGGCCGCGGTGACGGCCGCGTCCCAAGCGGCGCGGTCGGGGTGATCGCCGAGCCGTGCGGTGAAGGTGGGCAGCGCGGCCCCCGCGGCGATCTCGGTGGCCAGGCAGTCGCGATCGGCGCCGACGGCGACCACGCGGGCCGGGTACTCCCCGACGGCGGCATCGAGCAGGGAGGTCAGCAGCGACCCGGTGCCGGATGCCAACACCACCACCCGCGCCGGCGCGCTCGGCGGGACATGGAGCGGTTCGGCCACAACGAGAGAGCCTAGTGGGAGCTACTCTCCGGAGTCGCGGTCGGTCACTGTCGGATCCGCCTCGTGGGGGGGCGGGTCGTCGTCGGGGGGCGTCAAGACGTCGTCGCCGCTCAGAGGTGCGTCGTCGTCGCCGACCAGCGCGTCGTCAGCGGCGAAATCGTCAGGATCGACGAAACCGGCCGACGCCTCCTCGGCGGGCTCGCCGTCCGGCTCGTCGAACGCCCGCGCAAAGTCCGCGGGGCCGGCCGCGGCGGGCGCGGGTTTGGGCCGCCGGGGCCGGGCGCTGATGCCGCCGGTCATCACCATGGTGATCCCGCCCACCACCGAGAACCAGAAGAACACCCCGACCAGCAGGGCGCCCTGGTCGACGCCGACGTCGCCGAAGTTTCCCAGCCGGCCACTGCCGCCGTACGCGAGCAAGGACATCGTCAGCGCCCCGACGGCCGAGGCGACCAGAAGCTTGGCCACCGCCGGGATCAACGGCAGCGCGCGCCGGGCGCATTGCTGCCCGACGGCGACCCCGGACGATGCGCCGATGATGAGCAGGGCGACCCACACCGGCCCCAGCGGCGGCCTGGGGGCCGCGGCCAGGATCGGCAGCGCCGGGATGTCGCCGCCGAAGACCGTGAACGAACTGAACGTCGCGAAGCCCAGGTGAGCACTCGACCCGACCGCCATCGCCGAGGTGCCGACGATGACGTTGGGGGCGTACAGGATCGACAGCACCGTGAGGCTGAACTGCCCGAATATCGAATCGGTGATCCCGTAGAGGTCCTGCATCGTCGCCCAGTGCACCACCAGCGATGCCGCCGTGACCATGCCGGAGAGCCCGAGCAACGCCAACACCCCGGCGGACGCGGCACGCAGGGCGTCGCCCAGCCACAACGGCAGCGACGACGCCACCAGCAGCCGCCGTCCCACCCGCGACCACACCCCGAGGGCGGCGCCGACCGCATGCACGACGAGCACGCTGGCGAACGCGCGCAGCGCGCTGGGCGTCTGCAGCTCGGTGATCACCGACGAGGCGTCGTGGATCACGGCCAGGGCGATCGCGGCGATCAGCAGGGGCCCGCCGAGCGCGGACGCAACCACCCAGCGGACCACCAGCCAGGAGGAATACGGAGAGGTGGCCCGTGCCGTGCTTCGCGCCGTGGCCCAGATCATCAGCAGCACCGGCAGCAGCGGCAGCACGCCGAGTTCGCGGCCGCCGATGGAGATCGGCACCTGGTGCACGCCGAGCCACATGCTGGCGATCGCGCCCAGCGCCCCGGTCATGTCGCTGTTGGCGATCAACAACTGCAGCAGCGTGACCGCGGCGATGATGACCAGCGCCACCATGGCCGGGCCGAACGCGACCCGGACAAGGTCACGCGCCTGGCGGGCGCCCGCCGGCCGGCTGTCCGCGCCTTCCGACACCCTTTTCACTCTCGGCGCACGTCCCGACTCAGGCGCGAAGGCGCACCGTTAGGACGGCGCGGGACCAGACGGCGACGAAGGCGACTGCTGCTCCTGGCCGTAGGGCTGCTGGCCCCCGGCCTGGTTGGAGTAGTTGGGCGCCGAGCCCTCGGAGCCGGCTCCGGCCCCAGGCGGCGGGCTGAAGCTGGGGAAGCCGGTGGGCGGCGTGGACGGCCCCTGCTGCGCGGCCTGCTGGGGTCCGGATTGCGGCGCGGGCTGCGCGCCGAAACCGCCGGTCGGGACCGCGCTTTGGGTCGGGGCCTGACTGGCCGGATAACCGCCGTACTGCGATCCGTACCCGGGGTGCTGCGACTGCTGGCCCCCCGGCTGACCGTAGTAGGGCTGCTGGCCGTACTGCCCGTATTGCCCGTACTGGCCGTACTGGGCGTAGGGGTCGTATTTCGGCCGCGGCGCCGGCGCGGTGATCACGCCCGCGTCCAGCAGAACGACGACGACCGCGGCGATCGCCTGGAGCACGCTGCACGCCACCAGGGGCCACATCGCCCAGCCGATCGCGACGCCGGTGGGCAGGTTGATCGTCTCGGTGATGGCCAGCAGCCCGCCCAGCACCGCGATGACGGCGACGATGCCGGCGTAGCTCTTGGCCTTGGGCAGCAGGCTCAGCCCGGCCAGCAGCGCGGCCAGCAACGCGACGATGACGGCGGTACCCGCATCGCCGGCGCGGCCGCCGACACCCGGGCCGAGGTCGGCGCCGATGGTGAACGTCGGCCCAAAGTTCAGCAGGTACACCGCGAGGCCGAGCACGACCACCGCGATGTTCAGGTAGAGCGGGAGCTTCGTCGTGCCGTCGTCGTCCTTGGTGAACGACGGTGTGGCGCCTGCGTAGGACCCCCCGGGCGGCGCGGTCGAGTATCCGGGGCTGCCGGGCGAGTAGGTCATGGCTCCTCCTGTTGCTTCCAGTGCCTTGAAGTGCCTTGCGGGCGCCACGGTTGCGTCGCGACGCTGTGCTTGCGGGCGCGCCGTTCCATAAACGCCGTGCCCGGCGGTTGCGTTGCGACGCGATCGATCAACCACGCTAGCGCACTTCGGAACGCCCGTGCCGTGGCGACCGGCTTCGACACCAGACCGCCGTCGATCGGGGAAGCGGGCCTCACCGGGGACGGCCGGCGCCGTCGCGGCTTGCTCAGCGGAGGTAGAACACGTTCTAATTCTCCCCATGGATTACGGGCTTGTGCTTTTTACCAGCGACCGTGGCATCTCTCCGGCGTCGGCCGCGAAGCTTGCCGACGAACACGGCTTCACAACCTTCTACGTGCCGGAACACACGCACATCCCGATCAAGCGCGAGGCGGCGCACCCGACCACGGGCGACGCGTCGCTGCCCGACGACCGCTACATGCGGACGCTAGACCCATGGGTGAGCCTGGGCGCCGCGTGCGCCGTGACGTCGCGGGTGCGGCTGTCCACCGCGGTGGCGCTGCCGGTCGAGCACGACCCGATCACGTTGGCGAAAAGTATTGCGACCCTCGACCATCTGTCCGGCGGCCGGGTCAGCCTGGGCGTCGGCTTCGGGTGGAACACCGACGAGCTCGCCGACCACGGCGTGCCCCCCGCTCGGCGCCGCACCATGCTGCGCGAATACATCGAGGCCATGCGCGAGCTGTGGACCAAAGAGGAAGCCGCCTACGACGGCGAGTTCGTCAAGTTCGGGCCCAGCTGGGCGTGGCCCAAGCCCGTCCAGCCGCACATTCCCGTGTTGGTCGGCGCGGCCGGGACCGAAAAGAACTTCAAATGGATCGCCCGCAGCGCCGACGGCTGGATCACCACCCCGCGCGACTTCGACATCGACGAGCCGGTGAAGTTGCTGCAGGACACGTGGGCGGCCGCCGGCCGCGACGGCGCCCCGCAGATCGTCGCGCTGGACTTCAAGCCGATCCCCGAGAAGCTCGCCAAATGGGCCGAACTCGGAGTGACCGAGGTGCTGTTCGGCCTGCCGGACAAGTCGGATGACGAGGTAGCCGCGTACGTCGAGCGGCTGGCCGGCAAGTTGGCCGCCCTCGTGTAAGCGCGAGTAGTCAGGCCAACGTGCAGCGGTTGCCGTAGTCGAACGAGCGCACCCGCACCGAGTGCCCGACCGGGTCGCCGTCGATCAACAGCGCGATCAGTTCGTCGTCTTCGGTGGTCGACAGGAACCGGCTGCCGTCGTCCAGCCGGCCGATGACGATGCCGGTGGGGCGGCCGTCGTCGCGGCGCACCGTGTAGGTCTCGACGGTGCCGACCCCGTCGGCGTGCTCGGTCACCGGCACACTCGGCCAATCGGCGACCTGCTGCTGGGCTTGGGCGCTGCGGTTGGGCTTCCATTCCGCCGGAGTGCTGCAGTACACGCCGACCGAGTACTTGCTCAGGATTCCGCCGTTGGCGCCGACGAGGCCGTATTCGCCGGGCGCGCTTCGCAATTGCGCGACGGTCTCGGCGACCGCATGCATCGAGTAGTTGTTGCCGGCGCCGCCGAAGAACGGCAGCCCGCCGGTCAGCGTCAGGCCGCGCGGGTCGTCGGGCGCGATGCCCATGCCGTCGCAGATGTTGAACACCGGCACCGGAAAGCAGCTGTACAGGTCGAATGTGGCGATGTCCTCGACGCCGACGCCGGCCATCGCGAGCGCCTCGCGCACGGCCAGGACGGCCGACGGGGAGTGTCCGAGATCCGGGCGCTCCAATAGGGCCTGCTCCTCCAGGTCGGCGTGGCCGTGCAGGTACACCCAGTTCTCCTCGGGCACCCCGAGGCGACGGGCCGCCCCGACCGACATCAGCAGCGCCGCCGCGCCCTGGTTCACCTGGTCACGGGCGACCATCAGCCGCGGGTACGGCTCCGCGATCATCCGGTTGCGCTCGGTGACGGTGATCAGCTCGTCGACCGTGCGTTCCACCGGCGCGGCGGCGAACGGATTGCTGGCCGCGACCTTGGTGAAGGGCGCGAACAACTCGCCCATCCGCCGCCGGTATTCGGCCGGCCCCAGCCCGGTCCCGGCCCGCCTCGCGTTTTCCAGCAGTGCGTACTGGATCGGCGCGCTGGTCAGCCCGTGACTGACGGTGTAGCGCGAGACGAGCTTCTCGATCCCCTGGCCCCGGTCTTCCAGATCGCCGTCGACCGTCTCGGTGAAGTCGGGCCGGGCTTCGGCTTTCGCGAAGTAGCGCAACGTCGAGGTGGCGTCGGAGCCGAACACCATCGCGACCTGGGAGCGGCCCGCCGCGATCTCCCCCGCCAGCTCGCTGATCAGGTGCTGCGGCCCCTGTCCCCCGACGATTTCCAGGATCGCGCGGGCCGGCGACGCGCCGATGCGGTTGGCCACGGACCGCGGGTAGTTGTTCGACCGCCCCAGGGGGGCGTTGATCACACCCGAGATCTCGAACTGCCGCACGCCGGCCACGGTGTCGATGGCCGCCGCCACGTCCTCGGCGCCGCAGTCGTCGACGGCGGCCCGGGCCGCCGCGGCGGCCAGCTCGACGGGCGACATCCCACGGTAGGCCGCATCGTCGATGCGCTCGGCGGCCTGCCCCACGCCAACGACGACGGGGGTGTTCGGGTCGAGATTCATAGACCCACTATGTACCGCAGGGCCGCTCCCGGCCTAATCGAGCTCGACCCGCTACAGGCTCTGCAGGATCTCCCGGGCCAGGGCAGCCGTCTCCGACGGGGTCTTGCCGACCTTGACGCCGGCGGCCTCCAGGGCCTCCTTCTTGGCGGCCGCGGTGCCCGACGAGCCGGACACGATGGCGCCCGCGTGGCCCATCGTCTTGCCTTCCGGCGCAGTGAATCCCGCGACATAGCCGACGACCGGCTTGGACACGTTGGCCTTGATGTAGTCGGCCGCCCGCTCCTCGGCGTCGCCGCCGATCTCACCGATCATCACGATGACCTTGGTGTCGGGGTCCTTCTCGAAGGCCTCGATGGCGTCGATGTGTGTGGTGCCGATCACCGGGTCTCCGCCGATGCCGATCGAGGTGGAGAACCCGAAATCGCGCAGCTCGTACATCATTTGGTAGGTCAGCGTGCCGGACTTGGACACCAGCCCGACGGGGCCGGGCCCGCTGATGTTGGCGGGGGTGATGCCGGCCAGCGCCTCGCCGGGCGTGATGATGCCGGGGCAGTTGGGCCCGATGATGCGCGTCTTCTGGCCCTTGTCCACGTTGTAGGCCCACGCATACGCGCTGTCCTGCACCGGAATTCCCTCGGTGATGACCACCAGCAGCGGGATCTCGGCGTCGATGGCCTCGATGATCGCGTCCTTGGCGAATTTCGGCGGGACGAAGACGACGGACACGTTGGCGCCGGTCTCTTTCATCGCTTCCGCGACCGTCCCGAACACCGGCAGTTCGACGTCCTTCCCGACGGGGTCGACGTGCGAGACGGTCGTGCCCGCCTTGCGGGCGTTCACCCCGCCCACCACCTGAGTGCCGGATTTCAGCATGAGCGCCGTGTGCTTGGTGCCCTCGCCGCCCGTGATGCCCTGGACGATGACTTTCGAATCCTTGTTCAGGAAGATCGACATTCGTTGGCTCCCTTACTTGTTCGCCAGCTCGGCGGCTTTGTCGGCACCGGCGTCCATGGTCTCGGCCTGGATCACCAGCGGGTGGTTGGCTTGGGCCAGGATGCGGCGGCCTTCGTCGACGTTGTTGCCGTCGAGCCGTACGACGAGCGGCTTGTTGGCCTCGTCACCGAGCATGTTCAGCGCCGTGACGATTCCGCTGGCGACCGCGTCGCACGAGGTGATGCCCCCGAACACGTTCACAAAGACGCTCTTGACCTGCTTGTCGTTCAGGATGACGTCGAGGCCCGCGGCCATGACTTCGGCCGACGCGCCGCCCCCGATGTCCAGGAAGTTGGCCGGCTTGACGCCGCCGTGCTTCTCGCCGGCGTAGGCGACGACGTCGAGCGTGGACATCACCAGGCCCGCGCCGTTGCCGATGATGCCGACGGCGCCGTCCAGCTTGACGTAGTTGAGGTCGTGCTCCTTGGCCTTGAGCTCCAGCGGGTCGGTGGCCGCGCGGTCCTCGAACTCGGCGTGCTCCGGGTGGCGGAAGTCGGCGTTGGCGTCCAGCGTGATCTTGCCGTCCAGGGCCAGGATCTGGTCCTTCGGATCGCGCACCAGCGGGTTCACCTCGACCAGGGTGGCGTCCTCGGCGACGAAGAGCTCCCACAGCTTGTTGATGGTCACGGCCGCCGCGTCGAGCACCTCGGCGGGCAGGTGGCCCTGCTCGGCGATGGACCGCGCGGTCGCCAGGTCGACACCCGTGACGGCGTTCACCGGGACCTTGGCCAGCCGCTCCGGCTTGGTGGCGGCGACCTCCTCGATCTCCATTCCGCCCTCGACCGAGCACATGGCCAGGTAGGTGCGGTTGGCCCGGTCCAGCAGGAAGGAGATGTAGTACTCCTCGGCGATGTCACTGGCCTCGGCGACCAGCAACTTCTTGACGACGTGGCCCTTGATGTCGAGGCCGAGGATGTTCTTGGCGTGTTCGTAGGCGTCTTCCGGCGTCGCCGCGTACTTGACGCCACCGGCCTTGCCGCGCCCGCCGACCTTCACCTGCGCCTTGACCATCACCGGCCGACCGATTTCGGCGGCGATGTCCCGAGCGCCCTCGGCGGTGTCGGTGACCCGCCCCGGCGTAGTCGGTACGTTGTGCTTGGCGAACAATTCTTTTGCTTGATACTCGAAAAGGTCCATGGACTCTCTGTCTTCGTTCGACTCAACTACTTGGCCTCTTGATGGGCGGTGCCGCGTTCGGCAACTCGCACGGACGAACTGTATCCACTGGCCAACGGGCCCTTACCGCCGCGTCCGGCGATGTGGCACAGCTCACGGCATGCCGGGATACCCGGTTCGTGACCCAAATCACAATTTCGATCGGATTGCGCGACGAGGTTGCCAGTTCCGCGAGTTAGCGGATACCGTCTCAGGGTCCAGATAACGTTATGGTCACGATACGAGGACATTTCAGCTTGTCCCAGCACCGTTTAGCTCCTTCAACTGCTGAAACAGCAGGCGTGGTGAGGGTTGGGCGCGCCGCGGGCGGCCGGGGGATCGAGCCTCATCGCAACGAAGTGACCGAAATCCTCCCGCTCGATGGCTTTGACTTCGACGATCTGGAGTGGCGCGACGAGGTCAGCGAGCTCGGCGACCTCGACTACAGCAACGACTCCACCTTCGACAACGAAGCGCAGGTGTTGCTGGCCCCGGAGCTCGACGACCTGAATGAGGCCGACGACCCTGTCACGCTGTGGCTCGCCGCGCCGGCGACCGAGGTGCTCCCCCGCGTAGTCGTGACATCGGCGTCCGAGCGGCGGCTGGCTCGCGCGCACACCACCGACGTCGTAGGGGTGGCACGCCGCGGCGGCCAGCATCGCAAACAACCGACCAGCGCGGCCAGGGGTCGCCTGATGATCTCGGCGATGGCCGCCGGCGCGGCCGCCGCGGCGGCCCACACCGCCACCAGCCATGCCGACACCCCCAAGACCGAGGCCGTGCTGACCGCGAACGCATCGGCGCTCACCGGGGGGTCGGGCAACAACACCATCCGCGGCGCCCAGGTGGTCGCGCTCGAGCCGGCGGCTACCGCCGCGGTGCACAACCAGGAACTCGCCAAGGGCGTCGCGTTCGCCAACGACCGCGCCCAGCGTGAGGCCCGGTTGCAGCAGCCGCTCTACGTGATGCCGACGAAGGGCATCTTCACCTCCAACTTCGGTTACCGCTGGGGCGTGCTGCATGCCGGCATTGACCTGGCCAACTCGATCGGAACGCCGATCTACGCGGTGTCCGACGGCGTCGTCATCGACTCCGGGCCTGCCGCCGGCTACGGGGCGCTCGTCAAGCTGCGCCACGCCGATGGCACCGTGACGCTCTACGGCCACGTCAACACCACGCTGGTCAGCGTCGGGCAGCGCGTGATGGCCGGCGACCAGATCGCCACCATGGGCAACCGCGGTAACTCCACCGGCCCCCACCTGCATTTCGAGGTGCTGCAGGGTGGCACCGAACGAATCGACCCGGTCCCGTGGCTGGCTAAGCGGGGTCTCATGGTGGGTAACTACGCTGGTTGAGGTGAGCGAGCCGAACCAATCATCTCCCGGTCCGCAACCGCCCGAGTCCACGTCGCCGTCGGACTCCAAGACGCGGATCATCCGCCGTGCACCCACCGGACCGCTGCCGGTAGCGCCGGAATCCCCGACCACCCACATTCCGCCGCAGCCCCCGCCCTATCAGGGCGCTAGTCGCGCGGGCAACCGAGCGATCTACGGCGCGCCGGCCGACGGGCCAAGCGACCGGACGACCGTCGCCGCGTGCGCCGTCAGCATCATCAGCGGGTGGGCAACATCGGTGGTGGCCACCGACCTGATCGCCGGGTGGTGGCGATCCGACCGGTTGTTCTGTATCGCCGTCGCGTTCTTGGCCCTGGTATTCGCGGTCACCACCATTTCCGGCGTGATCGCGTTGCTGCAGCACCGGCCCGTCGGGCGCTACCTCATCGCGGTCGGCGCGGTGGTCGCCGTGCTGACTTATCTGGGTGTGTTCATCGCGGGCGCCCGGGTGGCGTGGATAGTGCACCTGCTGCCGCTGCTGCCGATCGCCAGCGTGGTGCTCGCGATGCACCCGCGAACCAAACGCTGGCTGGAGGCCTGACCGGCCCGACCGGGCCGCGGCCGCCGACCATCAGGCGACTCTGGCATCCGATATCACCCGCGGTATCACATTCCCGGACCGCTTCCTGGTCCCGGGGGCCATCCGCGGTCGGCCGGCGGCCGCAACGGTCAAAGCTTGCTGATCGGGGCGTGGTTGTGCATCAGCTTGACCCGTCCCGCGCTGCCGAAGTCGATGAGGGACATGGCGGATTCACCGACCCCGGAAACTTCCTCGACCCGTCCAAGCCCGTACTTGTCGTGCGTCACCCGGTCGCCCGGCTCGAGCACCAGCAGCGGGCGCTTGCCCGCGCCGGAGCGGGTCGGGGCCGCGCGCGGGGTACCGAACCGCCCGGCGCCGCTCACCGGCGCGCTGAACGAGGGGGCCGGCGCGGTGCGCCGCCACTCGATGAGTTCCTGCGGAATCTCGCGCAGGAAGCGGGATTCCGGGTTCAGCATGGGCTGGCCCCAGGAGGACCGCACGATGGCCCTGCTCACATACAGCCGCTGACGGGCGCGGGTGATGCCGACGTAAGCCAGCCGCCGCTCCTCGGACAGTTCGACCGGGTCGTCCAGCGCCCGCATGTGCGGGAACATCCCGTCCTCCCAGCCGGCGACGAACACCACGGGGAACTCCAGCCCCTTGGCCGTGTGCAGCGTCATCAAGGTGACCATGCCGGCGTCGTTCTCGGGTATCTCGTCACTGTCTGACACCAGCGAGACGCGTTCCAGGAATTCGGCGAGTACACCGGTTACCGGCACGTCTTCGTCGTCCGGGGCCTGCAGCGACTCGTCCAGCGCGGCGGCGTTGGCCCGGTCGGTGCTGAATTCGTGTGCCACGCTGACGAGTTCGTTGAGGTTGTCCAAGCGGGCCAGCTCCTGCGGGTCGGTGGAGGACTCCAACTCCCGCCGATAGCCGGTACGTTCGAGCACCGACTCGACCAGGTCACCGAGATCCTCGTCGAGGCGGCCCCTGAGCTCGTCGAGCAGCTCGACGAACCCGGCGATCGCCTTCTCCGCGCGTGAATTGAGCATCGGCACTTTGCCTTCGGCGGCGGCCACCAGCGCGTCGGCGAAACTTGCGCCGGTGTTCTCCGCGTACACCGCCACGCAGGCCTCGGCACGATCCCCGATGCCGCGGCGCGGGGTGTTGAGGATGCGGCGCATGCTCACCGCATCGCCGGGGTTGTCCAGCACCCGCAGGTAGGCGACGATGTCGCGGATCTCTTTGCGCTCGTAGAAGCGCACTCCCCCAACGACTTTGTAGGGGATGCCGGCGCGGATGAACACCTCTTCGAACGACCGCGACGAGTTGTTGGTGCGGTAGAACACCGCCACGTCGTTGTAGGTGATCTCACCCCGATCGGCGAGCGCGTCGATCTCCTCGGCCACGAACCTGGCCTCGTCGTGCTCGTTGTCCGCGACGTAGCCGACGATCAATTCGCCGGCGCCGGCGTCGGTCCACAGCCGCTTGTCCCGACGTCCGGAATTACGGGCGATCACCGAGTTGGCGGCCGACAGGATGTTCTGCGTCGAGCGGTAATTCTGTTCCAGGAGAATGGTTATCGCGTCCGGATAGTCGCGTTCGAAGTCCTCGATGTTGCGGATGGTCGCACCGCGGAACGCATAGATCGATTGATCGGCGTCACCGACCACGCACAATTCCGCCGGCGGCACGTCGTCGGGCGACTCCGCCGCGTCGTGACCGACCAGTTCCCGCACCAGCACGTACTGCGCGTGGTTGGTGTCCTGATACTCGTCGACCAGGACATGACGGAACCGCCGCCGGTAGTGCTGAGCGATCTGCGGGAAGGCCCGCAGCACCGCGACGGTCTCACCGATCAGGTCGTCGAAGTCCAGCGCGTTCGCCGCACGCAGTCGCCGCTGGTACTCGCCGTAGACGGAGGCCACGGTGCGGCTCAGGTCGTCGGAATCATCCGTCAGTTTGGCGACCGCCTCGGCGGGGTCGATCAGCTCGTTCTTCAGATTGGAGATCGCGTTGGCCAGCAGCCGAGGTGAGTAGCGCTTGATGTCGAGCCCCATGTCGCGCCCGATCATCTGCAGCAGGCGGCGGGAATCGTCGGCGTCATAGATCGAGAAGTTGGAGTTGAGCCCTTCGATCAACGACGCCTGGTTGCGCAGGATGCGCACGCAGGTCGAGTGGAAGGTGGACACCCACATGGCGCGGGCGCGGTTGCCCACCAGCCGTACCACGCGTTCGCGCATCTCGGCCGCGGCCTTGTTGGTGAAGGTGATGGCCAGAATTTGGCCCACCCCGACGCCGCGCGCCGCGATGAGATAGGCGATGCGGCGCGTCAGCACCGCGGTCTTGCCCGACCCCGCCCCCGCGACGATCAACAGCGGCGAGCCCTCGTGCACCACCGCCTTGCGCTGCTGCGGGTTGAGGCCTTCGAGCAGCTGATCTGCTTCGGAGGCCAGATTGGCATCGGTTGCGTACACACTCATGTTGGTCCAAACTTACCGCCGCCCACCGACGCAACGCGCCAAGGCGTCAGACCAGGCTAATGCCCGGACGGCGGCGTCGGCGGGCAGATCACGGCCGCAAGACACGGGTGTTTCGCAATCCAATGCTGGCCCGTTTCAAAATGCCGACCAATTACACCCGCGTCGAAAAAGCCGCATAATTGCGTCGGAGTTTGCGCCTTCGCCGAATCCGGCACGGTCTCCCGCAAAACTCAATTTCACCTCCCATTAAGGAATTCCACACCGGCAAGCCACCGCGGCACGTGCGTCGCCGCGATTGAAGGCCGCGCGCTCCCGGCCCACCGCGATGGCGCAATGGCCAGCTCACGAATGCCTTTTTGCGCCTGACCTGTTATTAGTGGCACACTCGTTTGGTGCTCAACGCGCAGTGCGATCGGCAGCCCCGCACCCCGAACTGCCGCCGATTTTTCTACGGGTACCGGTTAGCGGTCCCCGTGGTCTAGCTGCTTTCGTCAGAGCCCCGTGGTCCGCTTCCGGACCGGGGCTCGTCTCTTTGTGAGGCCCGAAACCGGATGAGACCACAACCCCCACATCCCGAGAATGCGGAGTTAGCAGAGATGAAGGTTGAGACGGTGGAAACCCCCGAGACCGCCGACCCCGAAGAGTTGAGCATCGACGAGTTGCGCCACGAGATCGACCGCTTGGACGCCGAGATCCTCGCCGCGGTGAAGCGGCGCACCGAGGTGTCCCGGGCGATCGGCAAGGTGCGGATGGCATCCGGCGGCACGCGGCTCGTCCACAGCCGCGAGATGAAGGTGATCGAGCGCTACAGCGAGCTCGGCCCCGACGGCAAGGACCTCGCGATCCTGCTGCTGAGGTTGGGCAGGGGCCGGCTCGGCCACTGAGCCCGCCCGCCGCGCCCGGTCCCCCGCAAGCGGGAGGTGCCCCCAGCGCCGCGCTTGCGACCGTCACACGAACCAATCGTGACGGCCCGCCGCGCCCGGCTACGCCGCGCTTGCGACCGTCACACGAACCAATCGTGACGGCCCGCCGCGCCCGGCTACGCCGCGCTTGCGACCGTCACTAGGGTCGGGGTATGACCCCCGTGCAAAGCCTCCCCGACATCACCGCCACCCCAGCGTGGGATGCCCTGCGCAGGCATCACGAACAGATCGGCGCGACGCATCTGCGTCAGTTGTTCGACGAGGATCCCGACCGCGGCCGCGAACTGACCGTCTCGGTCGGCGACCTCTACATCGACTACAGCAAACACCGCATCACGCGAGAGACGCTGCGGCTACTCATCGATCTCGCGCGCACGGCTAACCTCGAAGAGCGCCGCGACCAGATGTTCGCCGGCACGCACATCAACGTCTCGGAGGACCGGGCGGTGTTGCACACCGCGCTGCGGCTGCCCCGGGACGCCGAACTGATCGTCGACGGCCGCAACGTCGTAGAGGACGTGCACGCCGTGCTGGACCGGATGGGCGACTTCACCGACCGGTTACGCAGCGGTGAATGGACCGGGGCCACCGGGAAAAGAATCACCACGGTGGTCAACATCGGCATCGGCGGATCGGATCTGGGTCCGGTGATGGTCTACCAGGCGCTGCGCCATTACGCCGATGCCGGGATCTCCGCCCGCTTCGTCTCCAACGTCGACCCCGCCGACCTGATCGCCACCCTCGCCGACTTGGACCCCGCCACAACGCTTTTCATCGTCGCGTCGAAGACGTTCTCCACGCTGGAAACCCTGACCAACGCGACCGCGGCGCGCCGCTGGCTGACCGACGCGCTCGGCGATGCCGCGGTGGCCAAGCACTTCGTGGCCGTCTCCACCAACAAGCGGCTGGTCGACGACTTCGGCATCAACACCGACAACATGTTCGGCTTCTGGGATTGGGTCGGTGGACGGTACTCGGTCGACTCGGCGATCGGGCTGTCGGTGATGGCGGCCATCGGCAAGGAGGCCTTCGCCGATTTCTTGTCCGGATTCCACATCGTGGACCGGCATTTCAAGACCGCCCCGCTGGAATCCAACGCGCCGGCGCTCCTCGGGCTGATCGGGCTGTGGTACTCCAACTTCATGGGCGCCCAATCTCGCGCGGTGCTGCCCTATTCCAACGACTTGGCGCGATTCGCGGCGTATCTGCAACAGCTGACGATGGAATCCAACGGCAAGTCGACCCGCGCCGACGGCACTCCGGTGACCACCGACACCGGCGAAATCTTCTGGGGCGAGCCGGGAACCAACGGCCAGCATGCCTTCTACCAATTGCTGCATCAGGGCACCCGGCTGGTGCCGGCCGACTTCATCGGCTTCAGCCAGCCCCTCGACGACCTGCCCACGGTCGAGGGCACCGGCAGCATGCACGACCTGCTGATGAGCAACTTCTTCGCCCAGACCCAGGTGCTGGCGTTCGGCAAGAGCGCCGAGGAGATCGCCGCCGAAGGCACGCCGGCCGACATCGTGCCGCACAAGGTGATGCCCGGCAACCGGCCGTCGACCTCGATCCTGGCCGACCGGCTCACGCCGTCGGTGCTGGGCCAGCTGATCGCGCTCTACGAGCACCAGGTCTTCACCGAGGGCGTCGTCTGGGGCATCGACTCGTTCGACCAGTGGGGCGTGGAGCTGGGCAAAACGCAGGCCAAGGCGTTGCTGCCGGTGATCACGTCCGACAACTCGCCGGCGCCGCAGTCCGACAGCTCGACCGATGCGCTGGTGCGGCGTTACCGGACGGAACGCGGGAGGGTCGGCTAATCGGGCTCAACCGGTTCGACTCATGACGTCGGAGCCCAGCCGCCGCACGAAGGTGCGCAACCGGTCGACGGTCGCGGTCTCCGGGTCAGACAGGTGAAGCTGCAGCAGTTCGCGACCCGCAGCGTGCAGGATCCGCGCGGTGTATTCGGGATCGTGTACGTGCGGGTTGATGCGCAGCAGTTCGGTGACGAAAAACTTCAGCACCACGGCCTGAGATTGAGCCAGCCGGGCATACAACTCCGGCGGGGCGCCTTGCGGCGGGAACAAGAACAGCCGCCACGTCGCGGGATGGGCGTCCACCGCGGCCAGCACACCGTCGAACGCGACCATCAGCGATTGGTCAACGGCGACCGCATCCAATCCGGAGATCGCTTCGGCGAACTGGGCGCCGGCCCGGGCCGCCTCACGGTCGATGAGTGCGACGAACAGCCCGGCCGGGTCGCCGAACAGCTGATAGATCAACGACCGATTGATGCCGGCCGTCTCGGCGATGCGGTTCGGTGTTGCCGCGTGGAACCCCTCGGCGTCGACGATCGCGTGCGCGACGTCGAGGATCTGCCGGCGCCGGCCTTCGGCCGTCATGCGCCGCTTCGGGTTGCCCACAGTCACGCTTGACAGCATAACTAACGACTTGTGAGTATTGCTCACAGATTGTTAGTTAATGGGAGGCAGCGATGGTCACGTACTACCCCGAACTCGCGCGGCGGGTCCGCAGCCAGCGCGACCTGCTGCCCGACCTCTACGGAGATTTCGACTTCGACAGGCGACCGGATCGCCTGGCCACCGAGCCCGACGCCGACTCCGCCCTGCCCACCTGGATCGCCGACCGCGCACCGATTCTGGAAGACGACCGCGTCGTCGAGTTGATGAGCACGGCCACCCTGCTCGGCGACGTCGTCGCGGATCCCTATGCGGCCCTGATGAACTCGCACAGCGTCACGCACCTGATCGAGATGCTCAAGACGGCCTGCCGCGAGGGGATCGAGGCGGTGGCCGACGCGCCGCCCGAACTGGCGGCGTTCATCGCCGCCATGGAGGCCACCCCGGCATGGATCGACTTCGACCTGGTCCGGGAGGGCGCTCGCCAAGAACGCATCCCCGCGGCGCTGCTGGCTCCATTCATCACGCGCGGGGCCTTCATCGCGACTTTCACCAACACCTACGCCGCGCTGCCGATGGCGCTGACCGGTGCGCTCTCGGGCAAGCGGGCAGCGCGCCGCGTCAACGAGACTGCCAGCTTCTTCGCCGTCACCACACTGCCCGGCGCGCTGGACCGCTATGGCCCCGGCTTTGAAGCCGCCGCGATGGTTCGGCTGATGCACTCGATGGTCCGCTACAACGCCCTCAAGAGATCCGACAAGTGGGATACGGCCATCTACGGCATGCCGGTACCCCAGGTCGATCAGATGCCGGCCGGAATGATCGGCCAGTACCTGTTGGCCCGCAAGGCGCGCCAGCAGGGCCGCACGGAGTTCACCGCCGAAGAACGCGCCGTGGTCGAATTCGCCAGGTATCGCTGCTTTCTGCTCGGGTTGCCGGAGGAACTGCTGCCCGCTGAACCCGCCGACATCATCCATGTCATGCATGCCCGATCGGCACTGCTGCGCGACGGGTTCGACAGCATCTGCCAAGAACTCGTCCGCGGCACAATGGCGGCCTACCTGCGCCCCGGCACCTCCTTGTTCGACCGTTGCGCCGAGGCGGTCGAAAAGAGCTTCAGCAAGCTCACGTTCGTTCGCACCTTCTGCAACGGCGACCGGGAGATCGCCGAGGCCATGGGCGTCTCGATGGGGCCGACGGATCTGCTGCGCGTCGCCCTCACCGCGCCATTCATCATCGGGCGGTTCAACGTCGTGAGCCAGGCCAGCCGCATTCCCGTGCTCCGCGACATCACCGACGCCTATGTGATCGGGTTGCTCAAGCTGCGGCTAGCCACTTATGGCAAGCCCGAATTCACCACCGACGCAACTCATTACACGCCAGTCCCGCACTAGCTCAGGCGAACCACTTGGTGAGCGGGGGCGGCAGCACCCGCATCACCTGGACCAGCGGCGCCCACGGCCACCACGGCACCGCGGCCCGGCCGGACTCGCGCTCGATGGCCGCGACGAGCGCGTTGACGCCAGTCTCGTTGTCCACCATCAACATTGTGCTGTTCGACTTGGCCGTCATCTCCGACTCGATGTACCCGGGTTCGATGACCGACACCCTGATCGGGCCCTTGGCGTACTCGGCGCGCAGCGACTCACCCAGCGAGCTCAACCCCGCCTTGCTCGCGGCGTAGGCGGCCTTGACGCCGGGCACTCCCTTGTTGCCGAGCACCGATGAGATCAGCACCAGATGACCCGAACCGTTCTTGTTGAACATCTCCAGCGCGGTCTCGATCTGCACGAGCGCGGCCACCAGGTTGGTCTCGATGGTCGCCTTGTTGGCCCACAGCTTGCCCGAGCCGAGCTTGGCGCCCTTGCCGATGCCGGCGTTGACGATGACCCGGTCGATGCCGCCGAGCTCGTCACTCAGTTCGCCGAAGACCTTCGGCACCTGCTCGTGGTCGTTGACGTCCAGCGCGGCGACGGCGATCTTGATGCCGGGATACCGTTGCGACAGTTCGGCTTTCAGCTCGTCGAGCCGGTCGGTGCGTCGGGCGCACAACGCCAGGTCGCGGCCCTTGGCGGCGAAGGCACGCGCCATGCCGGCGCCCAGGCCGGAGCTGGCGCCCGTGATGAGGATCTTCTGACGAGTCACCCGGGCAGCATAGCGACCGCGGCCGTCGCCTACTTGAGCAGCCGCGACATCCGCCGGTCGGCCAGCACCTTGCCTCCGGTCTGGCACGTCGGACAGTACTGAAAAGACTTGTCGGCGAAGGAAACTTCCCGCACGGTGTCCCCGCACACCGGGCAGGGCAGCCCGGCGCGCGCATGCACCCGCAGCCCGGAACGCTTCTCACCCTTGAGCGTGGCCGCCCCCTGGCCCACGGATCGGCTCACCGCGTCCCGCAGGACGGACACCATCGCGTCGTGCAGGGTGGTGAGCTGCTCGTCGGTGAGCTTGCCCGCGGTGGCGAACGGCGAGATCTTGGCCACGTGCAGGATCTCGTCGCTGTAGGCGTTGCCGATGCCGGCGATCACTTTCTGGTCGGTGATGACCGTCTTGATCCGCCCGGTATTGCCGGCCAGCAGGCCCGCGAGATCGTCGGCGCTGAGCTCGAGCGCGTCGGGGCCGAGCGCGGCGATCCCGGGCACCAGTTGCGGATCGTCGACCAGCCACACGGCCAGCCGCTTCTGGGTGCCGGCCTCGGTGAGGTCGAAGCCCGGCGCGTCGCCGGGCGTGCCGAGGTGCACCCGCAGCGCGATCGGGCCCTTGCCCGGCCGCAGCGGCGCCGCGGCCAGCTTGTCCGACCAGCGCAGCCAGCCCGCCCGCGACAGGTGGGTGATCAGGAACAGCTCGCCCGCCTGCAGCCCGAGGTACTTGCCCCACCGCTGGGCCCCGGTCACGGGCC
This sequence comes from Mycobacterium paraseoulense, assembly GCF_010731655.1. NCBI lineage: Bacteria > Bacillati > Actinomycetota > Actinomycetes > Mycobacteriales > Mycobacteriaceae > Mycobacterium > Mycobacterium paraseoulense. Next base: position 3,073,847 of record NZ_AP022619.1, read on the forward strand.
GGCCGTGCAGCGCGGTGGGTGGCGGGTCGAAGGTTTTCAGCACGGACAGCGCACCGACATCGACGCGACCGATCGTCAAGCCGACGGCATGGCGGCGTAGATGGTCGGCCAGCGCTTCGACCTCGGGCAGTTCGGGCACGCCCTTCAGTCTGCCGGTCTGAGCAAATAGGTGTCCATGATCCAGCCGTGCCGTGCCCGCGCCTCGGTCCGCAGCGCCGCGATACGCGGGCCGGTCTCGCCGACGGTGCCCGCCACCAGCAGCTCGTCGGCGGTGCCCAGGTAGGCGCCCCACCAGATCCGGGTGCGCGGCGGGCAGACCTGGAAGGAGCATTCGGCGTCGAGCATGACGACCGCCGACCCGGTCAGCCCGTGCGCGCGCAGCTTTCTGCCGGTGGTGATGAGGACCGGTTCCCCGACCTCGTTGAGCGGGATGCGGTGCCGGGCCGTCAGCGCCTGCACCGCGGTGATGCCGGGGATGACATCGAAGGTGAACTCGAGCTCGGCGGCTTCGGCCGTGATGGCATCCAGGATGCGCAGCGTGCTGTCGTACAGCGAAGGGTCGCCCCAGGCCAGGAAGGCCCCGACCCCGTCGGGGCCCAGCTCGTCGGCGATGGCCGCCGCCCAGACCCGCGCCCGCGCGGCATGCCAGTCGGCAACGGCCTCGCGGTAGTCGGCATCGGCCGATCGCTTGGGGTCGGGCAGCTCGACGAAGCGGTACCCCGGCTCGCGGATGAACCGGGCGCAGATCTGCCGTCGCAGCGCGACCAGGTCGCTTTTCGTCTCGCCCTTGTCCATCGCGAAGAACACGTCGGTGTCGTTCAGCGCGTCGATCGCCTGGACGGTCAGGTAGTCGGGATCACCGGCGCCGATGCCGATGACGTGGATATGCCGACTCACGACTGCCTCCCGATGCTCGTTGCCCGCCACACTGCCGAATCGCAACCGTCAACCCCTAGTCGGGTCCACAAGTACCCAGTACCATGGGTACCGTCTGCAGCTCCCAACGAAGGGACCCCGCGATGACCTCAGCTGTGAAGCCAGGTGGGCCGAGTCGTGAAGAGTTCTCCGAGCGCCTGCTCAGGGGCTCGGTGAAGAAGTCCTACGAACCGATCGTCGACATCGACTGGGACGCCCCGCTGGACCCCGACAAGTTCTACCTGCCACCGCGGCTGGTGTCGCTCTACGGGACGCCGATGTGGGACGAGCTGACCCGCGAACAACAAATCGAGCTATCCCGCCAGGAGCTGGTCAACACGCTCTCGGCCGGCATCTGGTTCGAGAACATGCTCAACCAGTCGCTGCTGCGCACGATCCTGCACGAAGACCCGACCAGCTCCTCGACCCATTACAAACTCACCGAACTCGGTGACGAGACCCGTCATATGGTGATGTTCGGCAAGGCCATCGAGCGCATCGGCGCAAAGCCGGTGCGGCCAAGGCTGTTTCACCGCATGATCATCAACGCGCTGCCGCTGGCGTTCCAGTGGGGCTCGATGTTGTGGGTGGCCGCGCTGATCGGTGAAGAGATCTTCGACTCGCTGCAGCGGCAGATGATGGACGACCCCGAGTTGCAGCCGATCATCCAGCGGCTCATGCGGATTCACGTCACCGAGGAAGCACGCCACATCCAGTTCGCCCGCGACGGTGCCCGCAAACGCGTCGCCGAGATGCCCCGGCTCAACCGCTGGTTCATGGCCAACATCAATGGGCTGGGCGGGTACTTCTTCAATTATCTGTTCAGCAACCCGATCCCGTATGCGCGCGCCGGTCTGGACCCGACGCGGGCGCGACGGATCGCGCGGACCAGCCCGCATCGCCGCGACATCCAGGTCGCCGGTTTCGCCCCGCTGGCGGCGTTCCTGACCGAGGTGGGCCTGCTGGGCCCCATCGCCCGCCGCGGCTGGAAGCGCAGCAGATTTCTGTGACGCGGCCGCGCGACCCCGCCGAGCCCCGCCACCCGATAGCCATCCTCGGCGCGCACCCCGGCGTCCAATCGGCGTTGCTGCGCGCCGGTGTCACCGATTTCATGGCCCTCGACGCGCCGGCCGCCGAGGTCCGGTCGAGGTTCGACGACAGGACCGACACCTGGCTGCTGACGACGCCCGGCGGCGAGGATGTGCGGGCGCGCGCCGTCATCGCCGGGGACCGGACGCCCTTCGTCCCTTGGCTGCCCGACATCGCGGGCCGCGACGACTTCCTCGGCGAGTCGTTTCACGCGGCCGAGTGGGTTCCCGGCTTCGATCCGTCCGGCAAGCGCATCGCGGTGGTGGGCACCGACGCCACCGCCGGCCACTACATCGGCCGGCTAAGCCAGGCGGCGACGTCGGTCACCGTCTTTCCCCTGTCCCCGCGCCGCGTGGTCACCGAGGTCCCGCTGTGGTCGACCCGGGTCCGACGCCGGCTGCGTCGCCGCATCCGGCCGACCGCCAAGCGCCCTTCGGTCAGCGTGGCCGAGTCGGCGATCGAGGCCGTGACCGCCTCGGGCATCCACACCCGCGACGGCGTCGATCACCCCGTCGATGCCATCGTCTACGGCACCGGGTTCTCGATCCCCGACGAGTTGGCCGATGACACGCTCATCGGCGCCGGCGGGCTGACCATCCGGCAGGCATGGCAGGACGGCATGGAGCCGTTCTACGGTGTGGCGGTTCGCGGCTTCCCCAATTACTTCTTCATCACCGGTCCGGACGCCGGCGCGCAGGCGCGCTACATCGCCGAATGCCTCCGGCTGATGGCGCGCACGGCCAGCAGCCGCATCGAGGTGCGCAGCAGCAGCCTGCGCGTCTTCAACGAGCGGGCGCAGCTGACACCCGAGCAGGCCCCTGCGGCGGCCTCCGCCTTTGACCTGTCGTCCGCCACGCCCGATCGCGACGACACCTATGACGGGGCGGCGACACTAGAAATCGCCGGCGCCGCCCATCCGGTGCGTGTCCGGCTGACCGGCCACCTCGACCCGATCGACGGCCACTACCACTGGCAGGGGACGGTGTTCGGTTCGCCGTCGCGGCCCTTGCCCGACGAGGTGCTCAGGCAAACGCGGTCCGCGACGTTGACGGTGGGCGGGCGCAGCGCCGCCGCGCGGATCGTCGAACAAACGCCGTGGGGGACGCACTCGGTCACCGGGGTGGGCGCCCCGCCGTACGCGCCCAACTGACCGGCCCGTTTGCCCTGCTCATCGTGCCGTTTTACGGTGCGTTTCCCGGGCGTTTGGGCGCCCCGAGAAAGTGGTAACCACGCGAGATGCGCGTGCTGCGCAGCGGATTCGAACAACATGTTCGGCGCGGTAGAGGCGGGGGCCTCGAACGGGTGGGGACGGGCACGCGACTCACTCCTATCGCGCCGGGTGCCGCGCGCGTCCGGTACACCACGCCCGCAGGCTGCGCTTTCCAATGGCGTGCGGGCCACTCGACCCGAATTAGACTTTTGCCGCTGAGGGCGGATACTCAAGCAGTTGGCCCGGCAGTAACTCGAGGAGCAGCGATGGAACCGGACGACAGGACCCAGCCGGCAAGCCGTATTGCGACGTCCCCGCCGTTTCTGATCCAGTCGCGTATCCGGTCGCCGCGACACCGTGGGCTGTCGACGGCGAAGGGGCCGCGGTGGTGAGCTCCGTAGCTGAATCACCGAGCACACTGGCCGTCGCGACGCGGACGGATCAATCGGTGGTCGTCCTGACGGTCGACGGTGCGCTCGACACCACCAACTCCGCCGCCCTGCGCGACCACATCTTGCAGGCCACGCTGGAAGGGCCCCCCGCGGTCATCGTCGACATCTCCGGCCTCAAGGTGCTAGCCGAATTGGCGTGGTCGACGTTCATCGGCGCACATTGGCAGATCCGCGACAATCCGAACGTTTCGGTCGTGCTGGTGTGCGCGCAGCGCGGCACACGTGAGGCGATCACCCGCAGCGGCGTCGCCTACTTCATGCCCGTGTACTCGACGGAGAAGGCGGCGAGGAAGGCGCTCAGCCAGCAGAGCCGGCGGGCCGTGCGTCGCGCCGGCGCACAGCTGCCCGCCGACCTGACCAGCCTGCGGGAATCACGCCGCCTGGTCCGTGAATGGCTCACCGCCTGGTCGCAGTCCACGCTCATCCCCGTCGCGTTGGTGGTGGTCAACGTGTTCGTCGAGAACGTGCTGGAGCACACCGCCAGCGTTCCGGTGGTGCGGATCGAGAGCCATGGCGCGACGGCGACCATCGCGGTGTCCGACAGCAGCCATGCCCCGGCCGTGCGGCTGCCATCGCCGGCCAACGGCATCGACGTCTCCGGCCTGGCGATCGTCGACGCGTTGTCACGCGCGTGGGGCAGCACTCCCACCTCGGCGGGAAAGACGGTGTGGGCGGTCATCGGTCCCGAAAACCAGCTCTGACGCCTTATTGTGCTGGGAACCCGGGCGCGGGTAGAACTAGAACACGTTCTAATCTCGTGTGACGACCCGTTTCCAGGAAGGCAGATGACGTGCGGTTCACCTACGCGGAGGCGATGACCGACCACCGGTACTACATCCCGCTGGCCCAGGCGGCCGAGGCCGCCGGCTACCACGCGATGACGATCGCCGACAGCATCGCCTACCCCTTCGAGTCGGACTCGAAATACCCCTACACGCCCGACGGGGATCGCGAGTTCCTGGATGGCAAGGAATTCATCGAAACCTTCGTGCTGACAGCGGCATTGGGCGCGGTGACGACGAAGCTGCACTTCAACTTCTTCGTCCTCAAGCTGCCCATCCGGCCGCCGGCGCTGGTGGCCAAGCAGATCGGTTCGCTGGCCGCGTTGACCAACAACCGGGTGGGCTTCGGCGTCGGCACCAGCCCGTGGCCGGAGGACTACGAACTGCTGGGCGTCCCGTTCGCCAAGCGCGGCAAGCGCATGGACGAGTGCATCGAAATCATCCAGGGGCTCACCAGCGGCGACTACTTCGAATTCCACGGCGAGTTCTATGACATCCCCAAGACCAAGATGACGCCGGCGCCCACCCAGCCCATCCCGGTCCTTATCGGCGGGCACGCCGACGCGGCGCTGCGCCGCGCGGCCCGGCTGGACGGCTGGATGCACGGCGGCGGCGACCCCGAAGAACTCGACGGGCTCATCGCCAAGCTCAAGCGGTATCGCGAGGAAGCCGGCAAGACCGGGCCGTTCCAGATTCACGTCATCTCGGCCGACGCCTACACCGTGGACGGCATCAGACGCCTCGAAGACAAGGGCGTCACCGACGCCATCGTCGGCTTCCGCATCCCCTACATCAAGGGCAAGGACACCGAGCCGCTGGAGAACAAGATCCGCAACCTCGAGATGTTCGCCGAGAACGTCATCGCGAAGGTCTAGCGGCGGTCGCAAGCGCGGCGAAGCCGGGCGCGGCGGGCCGCCGCCATCCGCCAGCGGCGGCGCACCGTCACAGCGGGTCCCACTTCGGCGCTCGCTTTTCCCGGTGCGCCTTGGCCGCCTCGGCCGGGTTGTTGGTGAAGCCGCTGAGGATCTGGGTGCGGTTCTCGATCTCGATGGCAAGCCGCAAACTGGGCGCATCCAATGCGGCGTTGAGGCCGATCTTGGTCTGCCAGACGCCGTAGGCGTTGTTCTCGGCGATCGAGCGGGCCACCTTCAGCGCGGCCGGCATCAGGTCGTCGGGAGCCACCACCTCGTGCACCAGCTTGATGCGGTAGGCCTCGGCCGCCTCGATGATGCGGCCGGTCAGCATGAGTTCGCGGGCCACTCCCGCGCCGACGATCTTGGGCAGCAGGTAGCTGGTGCCCATGTCCATCGACGAGAAGCCCGCCTTGATGAACGCCGAGGAGAACCGGGCACGATCGGAGGCGACCCGGACGTCGCAGACCAGCGCGAAGGCCAGCCCTCCCCCGACGGCCACGCCGTTGACCGCGGCGATCACCGGAATGGGCAGCTCGTAGATACGGGTGAACAGGTCCGCCAGGCGGACCTGGGAGTCGTAGTTGACCTTGAACGGCGGGGTGGACGGCCTGGGTTTGGTCCACGGCTCGCCGGTGCCGCTCAAGTCCGCCCCCGCGCAGAATCCGCGTCCGGCACCGGTCAGAATCGCGGCGCGGAACCCGCCGCCGCCCAGCGCATCCAAGGCATGGTCCACGCCGTCGATCAACGCCCCGTCGATGGCGTTGAGGCGCTCCGGCCGGTTCAGCGTGATGCGGGCGATGCCGTCTTCGACGGTTTCCAATTCCACTGCGGGCATGGCAGAAACCGTAGGCGATGCGGATGTTCACCGAGGGGGCATACGGTGGTTCGGCCGCCACATCGAAGGAGAAGCCATGGCACGAAGCGAAGGTGACAGCTGGGACCTGGCCAACAGCGTAGGCGCGACGGCCACCATGGTCGCCGCCGCCCGCGCCGCCGCGAGCAAGCGTCCGCAGCCGGTCATCACCGACGACTTCGCCGAACCGTTGGTGCGTGCCGTCGGACTGGACGTGTTCACCAGGCTCGCCAGCGGAGAACTCGATCCCGACGTCCTCGAGAGGGGCGTCGGCTTTCACCGGATGGTGGACACGTTCGCCGCCCGCGCCCGGTATTTCGACGACTATTTCGCCGCGGCCGGGCAGGCGGGGCTGCTCCAGGTCGTGATCGTGGCCTCCGGGCTGGATTCCCGCGCCTACCGGCTGCGCTGGCCGATCGGGACGACGGTCTACGAAATCGATCAGCCCGAGGTGATCGCGTTCAAGGCCGCAACGATGTCGGAGATCGGGGCGGCGCCTACCGCCAAGCTGCGCGACGTCGGGATCGATCTGCGCGAGGATTGGCCGGCGGCGCTTCAGGAGGCGGGCTTCGATCCGGCCCATCCCACCGCATGGCTCGCCGAGGGGGTGCTCATCGGATGGCTCCCGCCGGAGGCCGAGATCCGACTGCTGGACTCCATCATCCCCCTCTCCGCCGAGGGCAGCCGGTTCGCGGCCGACTACGGCACGGTGACCGGCACCTCGCCGGCGGCCCGGGAACAGGCCCGGCTGATGACCGAGGGCTGGCGACGGCAGGGACTCGAGATGGACCTGACCAGCTTGACGTATCCGGGCGAGCACACCGACGTCGCCGCGCATCTGCACGCGAACGGCTGGGAAACCACCGAATCCCGGCTCGCCGACCTGTTCGCCGCCGCCGGGCTGCCGGAGTTGGAGCCGACGGCGTTGCAGGTGCCGTCCACCACGATCAAATTCGTTCGGGCGGTGCGCCTTTAGGCACGCTTGGCCAGCCACTCGGCCTGCATCACCAGCAGTGCCATGACCTCCAACTGCGGGGTCTCGCGGTCGAGTTCGCGGTACCGCTGATAGACGTTGACGACGACGCGCTCGGCGTCCAGCCAGGACGCGTACTCGCCGAGATCGATGGTGTCGGCCGCCTCCGACCACGTCAGCCCGCGGCGATAGGCGGCCTCGGCTTGTTCCGAGACGTGGGCGAGATATCCACGCACGGCACGGATTCCGTCGGGGTCGCTCACGGGGCCATGTCCGGGCACCACCGTCGGCGCGTCGAGCGCGATCATCGCATCGCACGCGGCGATCCAGTTGGCGATCGGGCCGGCCCACACGATCGGGGTGCAGCCGATGAACAGCAGGTCGCCGCCGAACAATACCCCGGCATCGGGCACGTGCACCACCGAATCCGCGGCGGTGTGCGCGGGACCCAGGTTCAGCAGGTCGACGCGCCGCCCGCCCACCTCGATGGTCAGCTCGCGGTCGAACGTCTGATCGGCGTTGCGCACCGTGATGCCGCTGAAGTCGAAGTGCCCGAAGCGGTCTCGGGTGTAGGGGGTCGCGACCGGCCCGAGGTTCGCGGTCTGCGCCATCGCCAGCATCTCGGGCGCCATCCCGTGCGCGATCTCGTCGGCCGTGCCCCGCGCCGCGATGATCCGCACCGAGGGGGCGAGCAGCTGGTTGCCGTGGGTGTGGTCGCCGTTGGAGTGGGTGATCAGCGCGTCGGTGATGGGTGCCGACGAGGTGACGTCGCGCATGGCGGTGAGCATCTCGCGGGTCAGCGCCAGGTCGAACAGGGTGTCGACGAGCAGGGATGCCCCATCGCCGGCGACCAGCCCGGCGTTGCTCCAGCCGTAACCGCCGTCCGGCAACGTCCACGCCCACACCCGGTCGGCGACCACGTGCAGGCCGCGAGTGTAGGGCACCTTGGCGGGTGCCCGGTTGACCCGCTGTGGGGCGGGCACGGCGTCCGGATTGGGCCGAACGGCCAACGGGTGGGGTGCGGGACTGGCGCGCACGGTTTGTCTGGTCTCCCCGAGCCCCTGGACCTGGAGCGTGACGACGTCGCCGTCGTGCAGCCAGCCCGGGAACGAGTCCAGCGCCGTCGGATCCAGGTGCTCGACCAGTGTGCAGGTGGGCACGGTGCCCGAGCCGATGACGTCGCCGGGGGCGAGCGTCACGCCGCGCGAGGCGTAGGAGATGACTTCGCCGAAGGTCCAATCCATTTGGGCGGTCGACCCCGACCCGATCACGGCGTCGTTGACCAGGGCGGTTACCCGCAGGTCCAGCCTGCCGTCGCGCCGGTAGGGCTCGAGTTCGTCGGGCGTCACCAGGAACGGGCCCAACGTGACGCCACTGTCCTTGCCCTTGCCCTGCCCGATCCCCAGCTGGCTCTCCAGTTGCTGCAGGTCGCGGGCGGACCAGTCGTTGAAGATGGTGTAGCCGATGATGGCCCGCTCGGCCTCGTCCACCGTCAGGTCCCGCCCGCCCGTTCCAATGATCGCCGCAATCTCCAATTCGAAGTCCTGCCACGCACTTCCGGGTGCGGTCGGGGCGTCGTCGTAGGGTCCCAAAACCGTTGCCGGGCAGGCGAAGTAAAAGGCCGGTATGCGGTACCACGTGTCGGCGAGTGTCCGGCCCGCGCCCACCGCGGCCTGGCAGTTGCGCATGTGGTCCAGAAAGCACAGCGAGTCGCGGATGGACGGCGGGCGCGGGATCGGCGCCAGAAGCCGCACCGCATCCAGGGGCACCGTCGCCGCCGGCGCACGCAGCGCCTCCTCACCGGCCGCGCGCAACCCGTCGGCGCCGCGACCGATCAGGGCGAGCAGCGTCACGCCGGCGGCCAACGCGTGGATGGCGTCACCGGAGAGCACCCCGGTGCGTTCACCCTCGGCGTCACGATAGGTCACCCATTTCATTCGCGTACCACCTCACTCGGTTCCTTGTCCGGCCGCAGCCCGCGCCAACTCGATTGGCGCAACCGGTCATCCGGTGTCCACTCGCTGTAGCGCACCTCGCCCACCAGCACCGGCCGGACGTACGTCACCCCCCTGGCCTCACCGCGGGGAAGCGGCGGGGTGAAGGGCGATTGGTCGGTGTGCAGCGGCGCCAACGTCTTCTTCAGGTTCGACAGGTCACGCTCAGTGAACCCGGTACCGACCCGCCCGGCGAAGCGCAGGCCACCGTCGGTGGGGATGCCCATGAGCAGCGAGCCGATGCCGCTGCTGCGTCCGCCCTCCCCGGCCTTCCAGCCACCGATGACGACTTCCTGGGTGTTCCAATGCTTGTCCTTGATCCAGGACGCCGAGCGCCGGCCCGGCTGATAGGTGGAGTCGCGTCTCTTGGCGACCACACCCTCCCAGCCGTGCTTGGCGGAGTGCTCCAGCGCCTGTTTCCCGTCGCCGGGCAGCAACTCGGGGACGATGAGGTCGCTGCCGCCGCCCAGCGTTTCCAACAGCTTTCGGCGATCTTGGTAGCGCGCCCGCAGCAGCGAACGGCCGTCGAGATACAGCAGGTCGAACGCCCAGAACTCCACGCGGCTGCCGCGGCCACGGTTCTGCATCGCGTGAAAGCTCGGCACACCGGAGGGGTCCAGCACGACCGCCTCGCCGTCGAGCACCACGTGATGGTCGGCGAGATCGGCTGCCAGCGGGCGCAATTGGGGGTATTCGCCGGTGACCTCCCGGCCACGCCGGGACCGGACCCGCAAGTCTCCGTGGTCGATCTCGACCAGCAGCCGGTAGCCGTCCCATTTGCCTTCGAAGGCCCATTGGCCGGCCTTGCACGCCGCGACCGAGCCGTGGGTGGCGAGCATGGGTGCTATCCCGTCGAAATCGAAGACCTTCTGATCTTTCATCCGGTGCGCCAACCACTGGTCGCCCTTGGTTTGGATCAGCGCATAGCGCCCGGAAACCTTGCTGCCGTGCAGGTTGACGATGACCTCGTCGTCGCGGAACTTCTCCGCCTCATACGTTCCGGAATCCCAGACGATCACCTTCCCGGCCCCGTACTCCCCTCTGGGGATGTTGCCCTCGAACGTCGCGTATTCCAGCGGATGATCCTCGGTGTGGACCGCCAGGTGGTTCACCGATGTGGTTTCGGGCAGATTCTTCGGCACCGCCCACGACACCAGCACGCCGTCGCGCTCCAGCCGGAAGTCGTAGTGCAGCCGCCGCGCGTGATGTTCCTGGATCACGAACGAATTGCCCTGCCCCGTGGTCGGTTTCGTTCGCGGCACGGGCTCCGGGGTTTTCGACGCGTCGCGCATGCTGCGGTACTTGGTCAGCGGGTCCGGGACCGCGACGTCCCTGTCCAGGGCCGCCAGCAGATCGCCGTCGCGCGCCACCCGGGCCAGCACCTCGTCGTAACGCAGTTGGCGCAGTGACGCCGGGTTCCCGATCTCCTCCCAGGTGCGTGGCGCCGCGACCGTCGGGTGTTCGCGCCCGCGCAGGGAATACGGCGCGATCGTCGTTTTGGATCCGTTGTTCTGGCTCCAGTCGAGAAAAATCTTTCCCGCCCGCAGGCTGCGGGTCATGGTGGACGTGACCAGGTTGGGCATCGACTTTTCCAGTTGCTGGGCAACCCGTTTCGCCAACACCGTCGCACCCTTGCTGCTCACCGGCTCAGCCAGCGGCGCGTAGAGGTGCAGGCCCTTGCTGCCGCTGGTGAGCGGGAACAGGGTCAGCCCGATCCCGTCGATGAGGTCGCGGACGGCGTGGGCCACCTCGGCCAGCTGCGCCATGCTCACGCCCTCACCGGGATCAAGGTCGAACACCAATCGAGTCGCCGGGCCGGGCTTCAACTCTTCGGCATTGCGTCGAGTCCACTGGGCGACGAACCGCCACTGCGGCACGTGCACTTCCAGCGCGGCCTGCTGCGCGATCCAGGCCAGCGCCTCGGAGCTGTCGATGATCGGATACGTCGTCGTTCCGGACCGGTGCGTGACACTGGCGCGCGGCAACCAGTCCGGCGCCGAGCCGGCCAGCTGCTTCTCGAAGAAGGCATCCTGCTCGACACCGTTGGGCCAGCGCTTCCGGGTGGCCGGGCGGCCCGCGATGTGCGGGATCATCACCTCGGCGATCTGGGTGTAATAGTCGAAGACGTCCCGCTTCGTGGTCCCGGTGGCCGGGTACAGCACCTTGTCGGCGTTGGTCAGCCGCACCCTGGGGCCCGCCGTCGTGCTCATAGTCTCAACGTACGTCGTCGGTCGCCAGGCTTCGATGCGGTCACGACCTGCGGCGCAACGGCCCCGCGTCCTGTTAGCCGGCGAACAGTATGGGCATACTGACTTACATGCGCTCCATCTGGAAGGGCTCAATCGCATTCGGGCTGGTCAACGTCCCGGTGAAGGTGTACAGCGCCACCCAGGACCACGACATCAAGTTCCATCAGGTGCACGCCAAGGACAACGGCCGCATCCGGTACCAACGCGTGTGCGAGGTGGACGGCGAGGTCGTCGAATACCGTGACATCGCCCGCGCCTTCGAATCCGACGACGGCCAGATGGTCATCATCACCGACGACGACATCGCCACCCTGCCCGAAGAACGCAGCCGCGAGATCGAGGTGCTCGAGTTCGTTCCCGCCGAAGAGGTCGACCCGATGCTGTTCGACCGCAGCTACTTCCTCGAGCCCGACTCCAAGTCATCGAAATCCTATGTGCTGCTGGCGAAAACGCTCGCCGAAACCGACCGGATGGCCATCGTGCACTTCACGCTGCGCAACAAGACGCGGCTGGCGGCGTTGCGCGTCAAGGACTTCGGCAAGCGGGACGTGATGATGGTGCACACCCTGTTATGGCCCGACGAGATCCGCGACCCCGACTTCCCCGTGCTCGACAAGGAAGTCGAGATCAAGCCGGCGGAACTGAAGATGGCCGGTCAGGTCGTGGAATCGATGGCAGAGGACTTCAATCCCGACCGCTACCACGACACCTACCAGGAGCAGCTGCAGGAGCTCATCGACGCGAAACTCGAAGGCGGCGAGGCCTTCACCACCGAGGAGCAACCGAAGGAACTCGACGAGACCGAGGACGTCTCAGACCTGCTGGCCAAGCTCGAAGCCAGTGTCAAGGCGCGCTCCGGTGACGGCAAGGCTGCCGCCAAGAAGGCACCCGCCAAGAAATCGGCCGCCAAGAAGGCACCGGCCAAGAAGGCACCGGCGAAGAAGTCCGCGTCGAGGTCGTGACGCGGATCCCGCGCGTTCAGCGCCGGCGGGTCGCCAGGAATCGGATCGCCGCCGCGATCAGGTTGATCACGGCGACCATGATGATCAGGCTCAGGGCCGCACCCCAGATGCGCAGGAAGCCGGCGTGCTCGGGGTTGGTGAGTTCGGTGTAGATCAGCAGCGGCAGCGAGGCCATGTTGCCGTGGAAGATGTCGAGGTTGATCGACCGGCTGTAGCCGACCAGGACCAACACCGGAGCGGTTTCCCCGATCACCCGCGCCACCGACAGCAGGACGCCGGAGACGATGCCGGGCATCGCGATGGGAAAGACGATGCGCAAGATGGTCGTCCATTTGGGAACGCCGAGCGCGTAGCTGGCCTCGCGCAGGTCGTCGGGCACCAACCGGAGCATCTCCTCGGCGGACCGCACCACCACCGGCAGCATCAGCAAGACAAGCGCCAGCGACACGGCGAACGAGCTCTGCTGGAATCCCAGGGTGGCGATCCAGAGGCTGAAGATGAACAGCGCCGCCACGATCGAAGGCACCCCGGCGAGCACGTCGACCATGAACGTGGTCAGCCGCACCAGCCGGCCGGAACCGTATTCCACCAGAAAGACCGCGGTCATCAGGCCCAGCGGCACGGACATCAGCGCGGCCACACCGGCCTGCACCACGGTTCCATACAGCGCGTGATAGACGCCCCCGGCGAACTGCTCGGGCAAAATCCCGTGCAGCGAGTGAGTCCACCAGCCCATCCGGGTGACCGCGTACCAACCGCGGGCCACCACGACCGCGAGCACCCAGACCAGCGGCACCAGCGCGATGAGGAACGAAGCGACGAAGAATATCGTCGCGGCGTTGTTGGTGAGCCGGCGCCTGATGCTGACGGGCCGGAACGCCTGGGCTTTGACCGGCCGGTCGAACGCCTCGACCACGTCCGTCATCCGTTGACCTTCCCGCCGGCGATCGCGCGGGCCAACGCGTTGACGACGAACGTCAAGACGAACAGCGCGAACCCCGCGGCGATGTAGGCCCCGGTGGGCAACGGCTCGCTGAATTCAGCCGCGGCGGAGGCGATCTTGGAGGCGAACGTGTAACCGCCGTCGAACAGCGACCAATTCCCCGCGCGTGCCGCCGAGCGCAGAATGATCAACACCGCCACCGTCTCACCGAGCGCGCGGCCCAGCCCCAGCATCGACGCCGCGATGACACCGCTGCGACCGAACGGCAGCACGGTCATCCGCACCACTTCCCACTTGGTGGCCCCCAGCGCTTGCGCCGCTTCCATCTGCATCGGGGGGGTTTGCCGAAACACCTCACGCGAGACCGACGTGATGATCGGCAGGATCATCGCCGACAGCACGATGCCCGCCGTGAAGATGGTGCCGCCACCGGCCAGTGACACGTTTCCCTGCTTGAACAGGAAGAACCAGCCCAGGTTGCGGTTGAGGAACGCCGCGACGGGCTCGATCTTGGGCGCCAGCACGAAGATCCCCCACAACCCGAAGATGATCGAGGGCACCGCGGCCAGCAGGTCGACGATGGCCCCGAACGGGCGAGCCAGCCGCTTGGGCGCGTATTGGGTGAGAAACACCGCAATCCCGACCGCAACCGGCACCGCCAGGACCAGCGCGGTGATCGAACTCAACACGGTCACCATGAACAGGTCGCGGATGCCGAACGCGAGCTTCCCCGGGTCGGTGGTGCTGAACTGGGCGCTCGTGAAGAAGTTCGCGTGGTTGGCCCGCAACGACGGAACCGCACGAATCAGCAGGAACAACGCGATCAGCAGGATCGCGACCACGATCGTCGACCCGGCAGCGGCAGCCGTCAGCTTGAACAGTCGGTCGGCCCGCCGAGCCGACGACGCACCCAGCGCCTTGAGCTCGGGTTCCTTCGGAGTCGACGGGCTGGCTACCGCTCCACGGGTCACGACCACCTCAGATCACGTGATGGCGTTGATCGAAGCCGACAGTCTCGACTTGAACGAATCCGGGATCGGGATGTACCCGTTGTCGGCCAGGCCACTTTGCCCCGCACCGATGGTACTTTCCAGGAAAGCCTTCACCGCCGTACCCACCTGGGAATCGGGGTACTTCGAGCACACGATCTCGTACGTCGCCAACACGATCGGGTAAGACCCCGGCTGGGTCGGCTTGTAGAAGGAAAGCGTGTCGAGCACCAGGTCATTGCCCTGCCCGCTGATCTTGGCCCCGGAAATCGTCTTGCCGACCGAGTCAGAGCTGATCGCCACGGCGTCCGGACCGGCCGACGTCACGACCTTGGCCATGTTGAGCTTCTGCGCCTCGGCGAACGACCACTCGTTGTAGGTGATGGATCCCTCGGTGGACTTGATCGCCGCCGACGTGCCGTCGTTACCCTTGGCGCCCTCGCCGACGCCGCCCTTGAAGGTCTTCCCCGCGCCCTTGCCCCACGCGCCGTTGGAGGCGGCGTCGAGGTATTTCTGGAAGTTGTCCGTGGTGCCGGACTCGTCGTTGCGGAACACCACATGAATCGGCTCGGCGGGCAACGTGACGCCGGAGTTCAGCGCCGCAATGGCCGGGTCATTCCAGCTCGTGATCGCGCCGTTGAAGATTTTCGCCGCCGTGGGACCGTCGAGGCTCAGCGAACTCACGCCCTTGACGTTGTAGGTGATGGCGATCGGGCCGAACACGACCGGCAGGTTCCATGCCGGCGAGCCGCACCGCTGCTGCGCGGCGGCGTATTCCTTGGGGACAAGCGGCGAGTCCGAGCCACCGAAATCGGTTTGATTGCCGTTGAATTCACTGATTCCCGCGCCCGAGCCGTTGGCCGTGTAGTTCAACGTCTGCCCGGGGCATGCCTGTTCGAAAGCGTTGACGAAGCGGGTCATCGCGTTGGCCTGCGCGGTCGACCCGCTGGCCTTCAGCGTCTTCTTGCCGCCACAGCTGACCTTGCCCGCCGACGAACCGCTGGTCGAGCTCCCGCCGCCGGCGTTGTTGTCGCTTCCACATCCCGACAACACCAGCGCACCAGCGGTCACGACGCTCAGCGCGGCACCGAATCGGTTGAGTTTCAAGTCACTTCCTAACGGTAGAGATGAAACATGATTGCCGGCGTTGTCCTCGCCGCTCTGCGGCGACCAGCCGTCTCTTGCAGCAAGGAAGCTAACAGCACGAAGGTTAACGCTGGGCAAATTGCTGTCGGCCGATTGCCGCTGGCCAGGACGGCTTTGCGGGTCGGCGCACCCCACGCGAGGCGCTCACGAAATGGCGTTGATCGCCGCGGACAATCGGGACTTGAGCGCGCCCGGGACGGGAATGTAGCCATTGTCCGCCAAACCGTTCTGCCCAGCACCGATGGTGCTCTGGAGAAACGCCTTCACGGCCGCGGCGACCTGGGGATCCGCGTACTTCGAGCAGACGATCTCGTACGTCGCCAGCACGATCGGGTACGAACCGGGCTGGGTCGGCCTGTAGAAGGAGAAGGTGTCGACGACCAAGTCGTTGCCCTCCTCGGTGAAGTCGGCGCCGGCGATCGTCTTGCCGACGGAGTCGGCGTTGATCGCCACCGCGTCCGGCCCGGCCGACGTGATGATCTTGGCCATGTTGAGTTTCTGCGCCTGGGCGAAAGACCACTCGTTATAGGTGATCGACCCTTCGGTGGCCCTGGCCGCCGCGGACGCGCCGTCGTTGCCTCTGACCCCCTCGCCGACACCGCCGTTGAACGTCTTGCCGATGCCCTTGTCCCAGACCCCATGACCGGCGGAGTCGAGGTATTTCTGGAAATTGTCGGTGGTACCGGACTGGTCGTTGCGGAAGATCACCCGAATCGGCTCGGCCGGAAACGCGACGCCCGGGTTCAACGCCTGAATCGCCGGATCGTCCCATGTCGTGATGGCGCCCTTGAATACTTTCGCGGCGGTCGGCCCATCCAGATTCAGCGAAGTCACGCCCGCGACGTTGTAACTGATCGCGATCGGTCCGAACACCACCGGCAAATTCCACGCCGGTGAACCGCAGCGCGCCTGCGCTGCAAAGTATTCGATGGGCGCCAGCGGTGAGTCCGACCCAGCGAAATCAGTATGTTTTCCGGTGAATTCGCCGATACCGGCGCCCGAGCCGTTGGGCGTGTAGTTCAGCGTCTGGCCCGGGCAGGCCTGCTCGAATGCCTTGATGAAGCGGGTCATCGCGTTCGCCTGGGCGGTCGACCCGCTGGCCCTCAGCGTCTTCGTGCCGCCACAACTCACCTTGACGGGCGACGCGCCCGGTCCCGCGCTTTCCCCCGCCCCGTTGTCGTTGCTGCCGCAGCCCGACACCACGAGGGCGGCGACGGTCAAAACGCTCAGCGCCGCGCCGAATCGGTTCAGGCCCAATAGGATCCCCAACAGGAAGGATCAAACATGATCGCCACCATTCAATAGCCGCTGCGCGCCGACCAAACGGTCAGCACTAAGGCTAGCGCCGAGCGAATGTCTTCGCAGTGGACACGAAATCGGGCGAGGCCGTCCCGTATCGCGTTGAGACACCCATTCGACCGACCGGTCCGGGCCTGCCGGGACCCGGGCGCGGGGCGTTCCATCGCTCCGCCCGTATGCAAAAGTAGAACCTGTTCCAGAAATGCCGCATCCCAGACGGCGGGGCTTGCTACCGTGTCGGCTGACAACTTGGGCGAAGAGAGGCCGCAATGATCCTGGACAGATTTCGTCTCGATGACAAAGTCGCCGTCATCACCGGTGCGGGCCGCGGCCTCGGGGCGGCGATCGCGCTGGCTTTCGCCGAGGCGGGCGCCGATGTCGTGATCGCCTCGCGAACGCAAGCGCAACTAGAAGGCGTCGCCGAACAGGTCCGCGCCGCCGGCCGGCGGGCGCACATCGTCGCCGCCGACCTGGCGCATCCGGAGGTGACCGCGCAGTTGGCCGGCCAGGCCGTCGACGCCTTCGGGAAATTGGACATCGTCGTCAACAACGTCGGCGGGACCATGCCCAACACCCTGCTGACCACCTCGACCAAAGAGCTCAAGGACGCGTTCACCTTCAACGTGGCCACCGCCCACGCGCTGACCGTCGCGGCGGTGCCCCTCATGCTCGAGCACGCCGGCGGGGGCAGCGTCATCAACATCACCTCCACGATGGGCCGGCTGGCCGGCCGTGGTTTCGCCGCCTACGGCACCGCCAAGGCCGCGCTGTCGCACTACACCCGGCTGACCGCACTGGACCTGTGCCCGCGCATCCGGGTCAACGCGATCGCGCCGGGGTCGATCCTCACCTCCGCGCTGGACGTGGTTGCCTCCAACGACGAACTGCGCGCGCCGATGGAGAAGGCCACCCCCATGCGCCGCCTCGGTGATCCCGTCGACATCGCCGCCGCCGCAGTGTATTTGGCGTCCCCGGCGGGCAGCTTCCTGACCGGTAAGACGCTGGAGGTCGACGGCGGCCTCACCTACCCCAACCTCGACATCCCCGTCCCCGATCTGTGACCCCCGACCGCTGAGGAGCCCGTCATGGCAATACCCGTCGTCCAGTTGGGCACCGGCAACGTCGGTGTTCACGCCCTGCGCGCGCTCATCACCAACCCGGCGTTCGACCTCAGGGGCGTTTGGGTGTCGTCGGACGCCAAGGCCGGCAAGGACGCGGCAGAGCTTGCCGGGCTTTCCGACGCGACCGGCGTGCTGGCCAGCACCGACCTGGACGCCGTCCTGGCGGCCGGGCCGCAATGCGCCGTGTACAACGCGCTGGCCGACAACCGATTGCCCGAGGCGCTCGAGGACTACCGGCGCGTCCTGGCGGCCGGGATCAACGTCGTGGGTAGCGGCCCGGTGTTTCTGCAGTATCCGTGGCAGGTGATTCCCGAGGAGCTGATCAAGCCCATTGAAGACGCTGCGCGCGAAGGGAATTCGAGCGTATTCGTCAATGGGATCGACCCCGGCTTCGCCAACGACCTGCTGCCGCTGGCGCTGGCCGGCACCTGCCAGAACATCCAGCAGATCCGCTGCATGGAGATCGTCGACTACGCCACCTATGACAGCGCCGCGGTCATGTTCGACGTGATGGGTTTCGGGAAGCCGCTCGACGAGATCCCCATGCTGTTGCAGCCCGGCGTGCTCAGCCTGGCTTGGGGCTCGGTGGTCCGGCAACTGGCGGCCGGCCTGGGCGTCTCACTCGACTCGGTCGCGCAGGAGTACGTCCGCGTGCCGGCGCCCGAGGACTTCGACATCGCGTCGGGGCACATCCCCAAGGGCAGCGCCGCCGCGCTGCGGTTCGAGGTGTTCGGCATGGTCAACGGCGACCCCGTCGTGGTCCTCGAACACGTCACCCGGCTGCGTGAGGACCTCTGCCCGGATTGGCCGCAGCCCGCCCAGCCCGGTGGGTCCTATCGCATCGAGATCAGCGGCGAACCGTCCTACGCCATGGACGTCTGCCTCAGCAGCCGCAGGGGCGACCACAACCACGCCGGGTTGGTGGCCACCGCCATGCGGGTGGTCAATGCGATCCCCGCCGTCGTGGCGGCCCCGCCGGGCATCGTGACGACGCTGGACCTGCCCCTGATCACCGGCAAGGGGCTCTACCTGCCGGGTTGATTCGGCCGCTCGGCAATCAACCGCCGTCCACGCCCGAATGGCGGGTGGCGTCCCAGTCACCGCGGAGTCTTCGGCTAACCTCACTTTCTTATTCGGACGTGTGAATCGAGGTGCGACGCGTTGACGCAGAGCAGCCAGGACTCGCTGAAAAGCAGCTGGTATCTGCTGGGGCCCGCCTTCGTCGCCGCGATCGCCTACGTCGACCCCGGCAACGTCGCGGCCAACGTCAGCTCCGGCGCCAAGTTCGGCTACCTGCTGCTGTGGGTGATCGTGGTGGCCAATGCGCTGGCCGGCCTGGTGCAGTACCTGTCGGCCAAGCTCGGCCTGGTGACCGGACGCTCGTTGCCGGCGGCCATCGGCAAGCGAATGAACCGTCCGGTCCGGCTGGTCTACTGGGTACAGGCCGAACTGGTGGCGATCGCCACCGACATGGCCGAGATCGTCGGCGGCGCAATCGCGTTGCGGATCCTGTTCGACCTGCCGCTGCTGGTCGGCGGCATCATCACCGGGCTGGTGTCCCTGCTGCTGCTGGCGATCCAGGACCGGCGGGGGCAGATCATCTTCGAACGCGTCATCACCGGCCTGCTACTGGTCATCGCCATCGGCTTCGCGGCCAGCTTCTTCGTCAAGACGCCGCCGCCCGATGCCGTGCTCGGCGGGCTGGTGCCGCGATTCCGGGGGACCGAAAGCGTGCTGCTGGCCGCCGCGATCCTGGGCGCCACGGTGATGCCGCACGCGGTCTACATGCATTCGGGGCTGGTCCTCGACCGGCACGGGCATCCCGCCGAGGGCGCACACCGACGCCTGCTGCTGCGGGTGACCCGGCTGGACGTCGTGCTGGCGATGGCCGTGGCCGGAACGGTGAACGCCGCGATGCTGCTGGTCGCCGCGATCAACCTGCAGCACCGCGACATCAGCGTGTCCATCGAGGGCGCATACTCCGCGATCCACCACACGCTGGGCGCGACCATCGCGGTGCTGTTCGCGGTCGGGCTGCTGGCGTCCGGGCTGGCGTCGTCGTCGGTCGGCGCCTACGCCGGCGCCATGATCATGCAGGGCCTGCTGCACCGCCGGATTCCGATGCTGGTGCGCCGCCTGGTCACCGTCTGCCCCGCCCTGGTGATCCTCGCGGTCGGGTTCGACCCCACCCGCGCGCTGGTGCTCTCCCAGGTCGTGCTGTCGTTCGGGATACCGTTTGCGGTCCTGCCGCTGGTGAAGCTGACCGGCGACCGCGAGCTGATGGGCGACGACACCAATCACCCCGTCACGACGGTTATTGGCTGGGCCGTCGGCGTGATGATTAGTCTGCTTAACGTGGTGCTCATCTGGCTGACGGTGACTGGCTGAATGCCGGGCCGCCGGCATGCCTACTTCGCATACGGGTCGAACCTGTGCGTGCGGCAGATGGCGCAACGGTGTCCCGACGCCGACGATCCGCGCCCGGCCGTCCTGTCCGATCACGACTGGCTAATCAACCAGCGCGGCGTGGCCACCGTCGAACCGTGCGCCGGCAATCAGGTGCACGGCGTGGTCTGGCAGATCTCCGACGGCGACCTGGTCACCCTGGACAGCGCCGAGGGTGTGCCGGTGCGTTACCGGCGTGACCGGCTGACGGTGCACACCGACGCCGGGCCATCGCCGGCCTGGGTCTACATCGACCATCGGGTGACACCCGGCCCGCCCCGGCCGGGTTACCTGCCCAAGATCATCGACGGTGCCGTGCAGCACGGGTTGCCGCAGCGCTGGATCGACTTCTTGCGGCGCTGGGATCCCTCGCGCTGGCCTCGCCGGGTATCGACGTCCGGCCCTGCGCCGCAATCGCTTTCGGCGTTGCTGAGCGAACCGGGGGTGGCCGAGGCCAGCCGATTGCGGTCGCGCTTCGGCTTCCTCGCCATCCACGGCGGCGGGCTGGAAGAGATGACCGACGTGATCGCCGAACGCGCGGCCGAGGCCGCCGACGCGTCGGTGTACGTGCTGCGTCACCCCGACCGCTATCCGCACCACCTGCCGTCGGCGTTGTTCGACCCGGCGGAGTCGCCCCGGCTCGCCGAGTTCCTCGACCATGTCGACGTCGCGGTGTCGCTGCACGGCTACGGCCGCATCGGGCGCAGCACTCAACTGCTGGCCGGTGGCCGCAACCGCGCGCTGGCCGCGCATTTGGCCCGGCACATTCGGTTGACCGGTTACCTGGTGATCACCGACCTCGAGGACATCCCGCCGGAGTTGCGGGGTCTGCATCCGGGCAACCCGGTCAACCGGGTGCGCGACGGCGGGACCCAGCTGGAGCTGTCCCCACGCGTGCGCGGGTTGAGCCCGCGCAGCCCGCTGCCCGGCGACGACGGCCTGTCTCCGGTCACCACGGCGCTGATCCTGGGACTCGCGGAGGCGGCACGTTGTTGGTAATTGTCCTCATCTGTTGAACGGAGTTGTTGGTGGCCAAGGATTTTCGTTTCGGAATGAGCATGCGCTTCATCAAGTCGCGCGAGGCGTTTGCCGAAAAGGTGAAGCGCGCCGAAGATGTTGGCTTCGACATTCTCTGTGTGCCAGATCATTTGGGGGCAGCCTCCCCGATCGCCGCGCTGACCGCGGCCGCCATGGTCACCACGAGACTCAAGCTCAGCATGTATGTGCTCAACGCCGCCTTCTACAAGCCGGCCCTGTTGAGTCGAGACCTTGGCGACCTGGACAAACTCAGCGACGGCCGTCTCGAGATCGGCCTCGGAACCGGATACGTCAAAGAAGAGTTCGATGCGGCCGAGCTCCCCTACCCCAGCGCCGGCGCCCGGGTCGACTACCTCAAGCACATGACGAAATACCTGAAGGAGCATCACCCGAAGACGCCAATCCTCATTGCCGGCAACGGCGACCGGGTGTTGACCATCGCCGCCCGGCACGCCGACATCATCGGGCTGACAGGTTCGAGGGTGAAAGAAGCCGACGACCCGTTGACCGAACGCGTCGAGTTCGTCCGCAGCGCCGCCGGCGACCGATTCGACTCGCTGGAGCTGAACCTGGCCATCACTGCTCTGCCGGCCGAAGGCGAGACCATGCCCGACCTGAGGATGACCCGGCAATACGCCCCGGGGCTGTCCGACGAGGAGTTGCTCGAGCAGACCTCGGTGCTCAGCGGCACGCCGCGTGAGATGGCCAACAGGCTGTCCTTCTACCGCGAGAAATACGGGGTCACGTCCGTCACCGTGCAGGACAACCACATCAAGAACTTCGCGAAGGTCATCGCCGAGCTGCGCTGAGCCGTCGCGGTTACGGACTGCCGGTAAGCTCAGGCGGTCCGCCCTCGTAGCTCAGGGGATAGAGCACGGCTCTCCTAAAGCCGGTGTCGCAGGTTCGAATCCTGCCGGGGGCACGACGTCATATATTACCTGCTCAGAGGCCATTTTTGGGCGTAGGCGCGGGTCGGCGCGTGCGATCTCCGTGTGATCTTCTGTAGCGCGTGCCAGCACTAGCCAGCGCAGTTGTTGCGACTGTAGCGACCCAGTATCGGGATAGCTGGGACGCGCCAAGAGTCGCCCCCCTTGACGCGCCGCGCCTCCATCAACAGCGGACCACCCAGCCGGAATGAATGTGGCAGTTGTGCGCTTTAGCCACATGCACGCTCGACAGCAATGCAATGTTTTGATTGACGCTCTGGATCGATCAAAGGCCAGGTCAGTGGATTCGAGGAATAGGCAATACCTGTGGATGGGGTGTTGCAGGGGACATCCGTTCCTGCCGCCTCTCTCGCCCGGAAGGGTCGGTCAGGCTGGCGTCAGGTGAAGCGGTAGGTGGGTCGGACCGCGTAACGAACTATGGGTCGACCATTCTGTGGGGCCGCCGGGAGCGATCCGTTTGACGTGGGTGACGAGTTGTCTCAGCACGGCTTGGGCTTCCATTCGAGCCAGTGGCGCTCCTATGCACATGTGTGCGCCGTAGCCGAAAGCGACGTGAGCTCGCGGGTTGCGGTCAGCGCGGTACTCGTCAGGTTGGTCGAAGGCTGCCGGGTCGCGATTCGCCGCCCCGAAGGACAAAAGGACGCGTGATCCGGAGGGGATGGTGACGCCGCCGATTTGATAGTCGGCGCGGGTGTAACGGTAGAGGTTTTGTATCGGGGTCGTGATGCGAAGTTGCTCCTCGACGGCGATCGGGACGAGGTCGGGGTTGGCGCGGATCAAGTCGTACTGATCGGGGTGACGGGCGAGGGTGTCGAACATTCCACCGAGAAGGTTCGTGGTCGTTTCATTCCCGGCGATCAACAGGTGAATCGCGATCAGCCAAAGCTGGCGATCGGTGAGACTGCCATCGGTGTTGTGTTCGAGGAGTCGCCCCAGCACAGTGCCCGATCCCTTTAATCCACCCACTGCGAATTGCTTCACGAAGTAGCGCTGCAACGCCACCATTGCGGATATGGATCTGACAGCCTCTGCGAGACCTGCACGTGTCGGCGTCAATTCCATGACTTTCACGGCGTTTTCTGACCACCGCCGGAAGTCATTGACGTCGTCTTCGGGTACCCCGAGGATCTGCGCGATCAGACGGATCGGCATCGGTATCGCCAAGTGCTGCACGACATCGCAGCCGGGGTTGTTCAACAGGTCGGAGACGAGTTCCACGGCCAGCTTCTCGACGATTTCCTGCCAGGCGCTCATGGCTCCCTTGCTGAATCCCGGCTGGATCTGCTTACGGAGTCGGGTGTGTTCTTCACCGTCGGTCAGCACCGCGAGCGGTGCCGACATCCTCAATCGGGTGACCCCTTGCGTACTGGTGACCTGATCGGTGTCGCGCAGTGCAGCTCGCACGTCGTCGAGTCGGCTGACGATCCAGGTGGCTCGCCTGGGGTTGTAGTGCACGCGGCCACTTCTGTGTAGAGCCCGGTAGGCGTCGAATGGTTGGGCAGCGGTGATCGGATTCTGTGGGTCATAGTCTGTATTCATCGCGCCCGTCCAAGCGTCGTAGCCGCGTCGGCGGGTGCGTATCGCGGCAGCCAGGTTCATCCGAACGGCATTACTGAACGGCCTAATGGCTTCGGCAACCCCTTGGGCGGTCTGACTGATCGACATTTTCGCTCCCCTTACCCGAGCCACCCGCTCCCCTGACTGCCTCCGCGCCGAATTCGAACCTGATTGCGGACGATGTTGGTCGTCAAATGAATGACGTAACACGCAGATACGATGGTCAACTGCCGACTCATTCGAGGATTCGCCATCATGACCCCGATCGTCGTTTCGATGGCACCGTTGATGTAGGTGAACATGCGCGCGTGTTCGGCAAAGCCGAGGCGGTTGATGGGGTCGAAGAACCGTGGAACGAAGAAATGCGCAACACCGATCACGGCAACGATGACAGCGACGCACTGTTCGCGGCCCCTTTCCGAACGACGAGTCATTGTGTCGGTCATTGATGTTGCCGGGTGTTGCGAGCCACGGCGATCATGTCTCTCATCGTGAACGCCGCGAGAACGCCGCCGTCGCAGGCGATATCGACGCCAGTCATATAGCTGGCCTTCGTGTCCGCGCAGAATGCCAAAAGTTCTGCGACTTCCTCGGGTCTGCCGAACCGCTTCAACGCGGCATAATTCAACATCGCTCCCGAGCCGGCTCGTTCCTCCAACCTCCCCATGGGTGTGTCGATGGTGCCCGGAGATACCGAGACAATTCTTCCGCCGCGCTCGCCGAACCTGGCCGCCTGTGAGGAGCAGTACCACGTTACGAAGTTCTTGCTGATCGAATATGCGAACCCTGGCCGCATCTTGGTAGGCACGACGTTGCACGCCGATGTCATCTTCTTCACGAAGACGTCCTGGTTGCGCAGCGCGTACTTGAAACGCCCCTTAGGTACTAACACTCGCGGAAAGGTGTGCGCCGCCATCGACGCAACGTTGACGATCGCAAAGCCTTCCTCCACAAGTCGGTAGAAAGCTTCGTTCACGTTGACCGTGCCCAGCGCATTGATCCGGATGATCTGCTCGGCTGAACCCATGCTGGGACTCACCCCTGCGGTGTGGATGACCGAGGCAACGGTACCGAATGCCTGTGATTCGCAGACCAACTCGGCGACAGAGTCATGGTCGGTGACGTCAACCACGACGGGCTTGCACTCGACACCGAGTTCCCGCAATTCCGTCGCCGCCGCGTCGAGACGGGCTTCACTGACATCGCTGATGACGACCGAGTGGTCGCGTCCGACGATCTTCGCTGCGGCGAGTCCGATGCCACCCGCAGCTCCGGTGATGACAGACAATTCGCGCATTCGCTACCTTTCCGCTCGACGCGAAGTCCCAGTTCGGACGGACTCGTCACCCGCTCTAATCCGGCTGTTGGAACGGGCGGCCGCTATTACGAGATTATTTTTCTCGTAAATCATGGCACGTTGCGCCGCCGATGTACACAGGCAACGTGCCCCGCCCAGACAGACGACTCAGGGGCTTTAGATTTGCTTTAGGGTCGTGACGTGAGCCAAAACCGCCGAGGGCGACCGCGTAGCGGGGCTGTGCATGAGGCGATCCTTGACGCCACCCGCAGCCTGCTGGTGGACGTGGGGTACGGCGGGGTGTCAATGGACAAGGTTGCCGCCAATGCCGGAGTGGGAACGCAAACGGTTTATAGACGGTGGCCGTCGAAAGCTCCTTTGGTGGCCGAAGCGGTAATGCAGGCGTATGCGCAAGCCGACTTCACGCTTCCTGATACGGGAGACATGGTCGAAGATTTGAGGACTTGGATGCACGAATCTGCCGCGCTCAGTGCCGCCCCAGAGAACATCGCACTCGTCCGCGCTCTTGCCGCTGCCGCGGCTGAGAACCTTCAAGACCGCGACACCTTGTACCAACAACTCACTGGCCGCTTCCACGACGCGGTGATGCAGCGGTTGCAAACCGGAATCGCGTGGGGTCAAATTCGCGCCGATGCCGACATCGAAGCTGCCGCTGACGCATTGATTGGAGCCACGCTATATCGCATGCTCAGCGTCACAACGACGGTTGGCGAGACGATCGGACGTTACGACGGCCTGATAGACACATTGATGAGTGGCCTCTCGACGCGCTGACCCGATCACTTTCAGTGACTCGGGACGGGACAGACATGGAGGCTACGGCCAGTCCCGCGCCGGGCCGTTCGGAACGAATTCCTGATCTCCAGCTATCACCCGCTGCGGCCGACGTTGATGGCCCAGACAGGCGCAACGGTATCGGATCGGGGTGCGACGCTTAAGCGCGCGCTTGACCAAGTTTCGGTCGGGGGATCCCTGTCAATGAGATTCGGTCGCAGTCGTGTGCGGCACGCCCAGCCCTTCGGCAAGATTCTGCAGAGCGATCTTCGCGAGCGGCAGGTCCGCTCCCACTTCCCCGCCGAGCCCCAGCGCCAGGCTGAGGTCCTTTTCTCCCAAGTCGCGGGTGTGCAGGAAGGGTTGGTAGAGGAAGTGGTCTGGGGCGAGCGGCTTGCTCATGTCGTCGCGGAACATCATTGCGCCGGTGCCACCGCTGTGTGCGTCGGTGTGGCGCACGACCCGGCTGAACGCTTGCACGTCAAGACCTGCCGACTCGGCGAGCTTCATCGCTTCGCAGGCCGCCGCGAATGACGTGAAGGTCAGCATGTTGCGCGCCAGCTTCATCCGGGTCCCCGCGCCGGGTTCTCCAGCGTGGACCACCATGGATGCCCACTGCTTGAACGCCGGCTTGACGCGCTGGTAGACCTCGCGTTCGGCGCCCACCATGACAGCCAAGTCGCCCGTCTTGACCGCTTCGACGCCGCCGCTGACCGGTGCATCGATGACGTGAATCCCATTCGGCTCCAGCTCGGCGGCCAGGTTGACCGCGGTCCGGTGGTCGATCGTCGAGTGGATCGCGATGACGGTACCGCGCTTGGCCCGCGGGCCGAGCCGCGCCACCACGTCGCGCACTTGCTCGTCGTTGAGCACCATCACACTGATGATGTCGGCGGCTGCTACGTCATCCACGGTGTCGGCCACCTGCACTCCGGCATCGGCGAATGACGTTGTGGCGTCAAGCCGGACGTCGAAGACGATCAAGCCACCGGGCCAGTCGACCAATCGCCTGGCCATCGGCGCGCCCAGATTTCCCAGCCCGATGAAGCCCAACTTCGGATCTTCCGCCATGGATATCCTCCTCGGAGTCGCGTGATCATTGTGCACGACGGCATGCTCACGCCCGCCGCAACAACATCGCGGTGGTGCCGCTGTTTGCCGCTCCGACGCCGACCGCGGCCAGACCCGCCCCGTCGATCTGTCGCGCGCCGGCTTCGCCGCGGATCTGCAGGCATGCTTCATGAAGATGCCCGAAGCCGTGCAGTCGTCCTCCGGATAATTGCCCTCCGGCAGTGTTGATGGGTAATTGGCCGCCCAGCGAAATGCGAGCCGGGTCAGCGACCCACCCGCCGGATTCGCCGACCGGGCAGAAACCGAAGTCCTCCAGCCAGCAGAGCACAAAGACACTGAAACCGTCGTACAACGAAGCCACGTCCACATCGTCGATCGTGAAATCGGTGCGCTCCCAAATGGTGGACCAGCGTGAACTGATGCGGGTGATGTCTTCGCCTCCCTCCCAGGTAAACCGGTCGTGGTGGGCGCAGTCGAGGGCCTCTACGGCCACCCCCGGATGGTCCAACCCTGCGACGTGCTCGGCGCGCGAGACGACGAACGCGGTGGCCCCGTCGCAGGCGATGTCACAGTCGAACATGCACAGCGGGTCGGAAACCATCCGCGCGCTCAGATACGCGTCCAGGTCGAGTGGCTCGCGATAGATCGCCGCGGGGTTGCGCGCGGCGTGGGCCCGCTGCGCGATCGCGATCGACGCGAGCTGCTCCCGGGTCAGGCCGTATCGCAGCATCCGCGCGCGGATTTGGAGCGCCGCCAGGTTGGCCGCTGTCACACCAAAAGGCATCTGCCACCCCAGCATTCCGGTGGGACGTCCGCCGCCGGACCCATAGCCCTTGCGCCGGCCGGCGCCCTGAGCGGTGCCCTCCCAGATGCTGCGCCAACACAGGACGTGGTTGGCAAGCCCCCCGGCCACCGCGAGCATTGCGTCCACCACGGCGCCCAGCTGCCCCGGGGATTCCACTCCCCCGGCGACCCAGTTCGGGTTGATTCCCAGCGCGTCGTGGATATCCCGCAGCGACGCCCCGGAGAACCCGACGCCGGGTTGCGACGACCCGGGATAGGTTGTGAGTCCGTCGATGTCGGCCAACGACAGGCCGGCGTCGGCAACCGCGGCAAGACACGCTTCGGCGGTGAGCTCCAGCGGGTCCCGCCCCAGCCGGCGGCCGATCGCCGACTGGCCGATGCCGCTGATGATGGCCCGCCCGGTCACCGCATTATTCATCAGCGCTCCGGCTCGAACGACGGGATGAACACCTCGTCGTCACCGTCCACGCATCGATCGAACGTGACCCGGACGGGCATGTTCGGAGTGACTTCGTCGGGGTGGACGTTCACCAGGTTGGTCAGCAGGCGCGCCCGCTTGTCCTCGACCGGGTTGACGAATGCGATCAGGTAGGGCGGCGTGAACCCCGGGAACCATTGATGGCGGTTCACCGTCCAGGATTCGACGAATCCGCGGCCGCTGAGGTGGACATACTCGGTGGTCGCGTGGTCAACAGGACACAGCAACGCAGGCGGGTGACACAGCCGCCCACAGCAGGTGCAGCGTTGCATGCGCAGCACGCCGTCGGCGCCAGCGGTCCAGAAGGGTCGATTCAGAGCGGTCAGCGCCGGAACCGGCCGGTGAGGGTCTGGCATGTGGTTCATGGGTGAATTCGACTGCTAGCCGAACACTCCCGGTGATTGCGAGTAGTCCACCGTCGATAACTCGGTCATGCCACCATCGATGTGCAGCACCGTGCCGGTCACGAACGCCGCGTCATCCCCTGCCAAGAAGGCGACTGCGGGCGCGATCTCCACCGGGCTGGCGCCCCGTTTCATCGGCGAGGCGGCGGCGGTTCGAGTGTAGTTGTCCCATTCGGTCCCGATCAGTTTTTCCTGGGCCTCGGTAAGGGCGAACGGGCAGACCGCATTGACTCGGATGCCGTGGCGAGCCCACTCGTTGGCGGCGACCTTGGTCAGCGCCGCCACCGCGCCCTTGGCCGCCGAGTAGGGAGCGGTGTACGCGATGCCGGCGAGGGCGGAGCCCGACACGAAGTTGATCACCGACGCCCGCCCCGACTCGCGGAGGAACGGAAAACAGAGCTGCATGAACCGGAAGGTCGCCTTGGGCCCGGTGGCCTCTGAGAGTTCCCAATCCTTGTCGCTGACCAGTTCGAGCGCCTTCGGCATCGCGAAGAACTGGGCCGCGTTCACCAAGATGTCGATCCGGCCGTTCCCGGTTTCCGCCACCTCGTGCACGGCCGCTTGAATCGCGTCGCGGTGGGCCACATTGGCCCTGATGAAGGAGGCTTGCCCGCGATTGCCACGAATGCGCTCGACGCGCTCAAGGCCCTTCTCCCCGTTCAGGTCGACGATTGTGACGTGGGCGCCCAGGCTGGCCAACTCGTCGGCAATGGCCCCTCCCAAACCCTGGGCCCCGCCGGTAACCAGGGCGTATCTGTCCTCCAGACGAGACAAGAGCACTCCTTGCTGCGGTGTAACAATGGAACATCAAGCGTTCAATTATCCAATGATTGCAGATCGTCGCGGCGGTGCCTAGTGCACCCGCCACGACCCTCCTCGTGCGAGGAAGACCCGCGCCCCAAGGGCGTAGCCGTCCTCGCAGGGCCGGTGCGGCTCCCGGACGCAACGCCGCACGTCGCGTAGCATGAACAATCGGGATCACTGCCGTTGGCGCGTAGGAGTGTGATGTTGACTGATCCGGTCACCAACGAGGCGGAGGTCGGCGCCGAGACCGAACGCCGCGACCAGATACTCGACGCCGCAAATGAATGCTTCGCTCAGTTAGGCATCCACCGCACCAGTGTGCAGGACGTGGCGCGCATGGCCAAGGTCTCCCGGGGCACCATCTATCGGTACTTCGTCGATCGCGATGTCCTGATCGAAGCGGCCATCGAGCATGGCGCACAAGGCTTCTACCGTGAAGTCGCCGCGGCGATGGCCAAGAAGTCAACGCTGGCAGAACAACTGGGCGCGATGGCCGAAACCCATGCGAAGATCCTTCTGGACCATCGGACTCGCAACCGGCTGATGGCCGATGACGCCGAGCTGATGCGCCACATGGTCGCCGACGGCGATGCCGCAGTCCGCCGCACCACAAAGTTCCTCGAACCCTACGTGCGCGACGCCCAGAAACGCGGCGAGGTCGGCGCCGGAGTCGACGTGACCGCCGGTAGCGAATGGCTGGCGAGAATCATCTATTCCTTTTCGACTGTCAATCAAGGTCTGACCTTCGATATGACCAAGCCGGCCACGGTCCGCCGCTACGTCGAGAAATTCGCGATCAACGGCCTGCGCTGACGCGGTCGCGAATTTCACCTGCCCATCACATAGCCGTGCGGCTGTCGCGGCCCATCGCCGCGGGCTCGGTCGCGAACTCACGCACCATCGCCTGGATCGTGTACGACGCGGCGAGCCGTCCATCTCGGGCGAAGACCCGGCCGTCGCCCTGCACAAGCCCCCGTCCCGACCAGAAGGCGTGGTTGGTGTACAGCAGCCAGTCCGCAACATCGACGTCGTCGTGAAACGCGATGGTGGCTTTCATGATTCCGGTCGACAAGGTGGCATGCGCGCGGGCTTCGCCCAAACCCAAATGCGGCAACATACCTGCGGCGATAGTCCAATGCGTCGTCGACTGGGCCAGCAACGCAGTCCGCAGATAGGGGGTCGGCGGCGCATCGCGGAATCGCACCCACACGTTGATGATCGGCGGGCCCACCCGGTCGGGATCCGGATCGTAAGCACCATCGACCACCCGGATCTCGCGTCCCGTCATCCCGAAGCCCGGAAACGACACCGCCGACTCGGGTCCCGGAACGTCCGGCATGGGCTCGGCGTCCCGCATGACGTCGCCGGCTCCCGAGTCCGCAAGCACCAAGCCCGCGCTGCGGAATACGCCCCGCTGACTGATGCGAATTTCGGCCGTCGAAAACGATCTGCCCCGCCGTAGCACGTCGACGGATAGATCTACGGGCGCGTCGAAGGAGGCCGCTTTGGCGAAGATCATCGATGCCGACGTGATTCGTTGCCCGGGAAGCGCTTTCGACGCCGCCACGATCGCTTCGCCGAGCAGCTGGCCACCCTCGACGACATTGCGACGCGTCGGCCCGTGCGCTGGCCCGATGAACCCGCTTTCGGATACCTGCTGCACGTCGATGATTCTGCACAGCTCGTCGGCGTCTCCCCATAGCGGGAACGTCGCAGGAATCTTTGAGCCGTCCGGCCAGTCTTCGACGACGACCACACGCAGCGCGTCGTCGTAGAAACAGACGTGTCCCGCAATCGCTGCGACCTCTGGCAACGGGGTGCGGTAGGCCCACACGACGTTCTCGACACCGGAATCCGCCCCGTCAAGGCTCCAGTAACTCGCCCGGCCCTTGAAAGGGCAGACGGTGCTGTGATCCGACGGGCGGAACAACTCCCACCGCACGTCGGACTCGGGAAAGTACAAGCGGTCCTCGTGGTCGGTCTCGGTCACCACGAGGCACCGGTCGCTCTGGGCAACGAGCACGTCACCGAACCACACCTGGCCCCGGTATGGACACGGGGTCGCCTCGATGCGGTAGTCGGGGTAATCGGGCCACGCCGACTCGACTTGCGTTGACATCACTACCCTCTCGTCGCCGGCCTCATACCGTCACCGCGCGACGCGGCGACGACGGTGGACGAATTACGAGCTGCTCGAGGCCTACGGCGGGAAAATTCAAAGCGCTGGCGAATGTTCCCGCCAGCATGTCGGCGACGTCGGCGGGCGACATCAATGTCTCTTGCAAGAGGCCGCGCGCCACCCAATCCTGCACGACCACACCGAGCAGCCCGGGTTCGAACGCCGCGGTGAACTCCGTCGGAACGGTGCCGCCCACGGTGACACAGCAGTAGCGAAAGTCGGGATGCTCAGTGCGCCAGGCATTCAGGCTTTCTGATAGCGCGGCCTTGCTGGAGGAATAGGCGCCCAGCGCGGTCCGCGGCTGGCCGACGGTTTCGGAGGACAGGGCGCTGACGATCGCGGCGGGAGCGAGCACCGGCAGGCAGCACTTGATGACCTGATGCACACCGACGACATTGGTCTGCATCACGTCCGTCCAATCGTCGACGGAAGTGTCGGCGAACATTCGCAACGGCGCGTATCCCACCGAGATGAAGAGCAGGTCGATTTCGCCAAGGCTCTCTCGGGCCATATCGGCGAGCCGCGCGCAATCGTCAGCGTTACGCACATCCGCGCTGATGGCCGCGCCGCAGCCGGCATCGGCGGCGACCTCGTCGAGACGGTCTCGTCGGCGCGCCGCGATGAGCAGGTCGGCGCCCTCCTTGCCGGCACGGACGGCGAATGCCCGCCCGATCCCGGCTGATGCGCCCACCACCACGACCCGCTTGCCGGCCAATGTCCGTTCGCCCATGCGCTGACCACCGATCGAGAATCCAGTGTCGAAAGCCATCCGACATCGGAGAACAATAGTACATCTATTGTTTAGTTGAGCGACGCCGCTTGGTCCTTCAGCGAAGCCCGTTGATGGCGAACGTTTCCACGTAGCGCCGGACAGTGTCCGGCTTGGACATGTCGAACGTCTGGGCCTCGTTGACGGTCGAGAACGACCAGATGATGCGGGCCAGCCATTCGCTGGCCGCACTCACGTCGACGCCGGTGCCCACCTCGCCGCGCTCGCGCGCGGCCCGCACGTAGGGTTCGAGAAACTGCGTGGATCGCCGGACCGCGGTGTCACCGTCGGAGATCAGGTGCCGCATCAGCTCGGCATCGTCGGCCATCAAACGGTTCCGTGTGCGATGGTCGAGCAGGATTCTGGCGTGCGTTTCCGCCATCGCGCCGACCTGCTCAGCCAGCGTGTTCTTCTTGGCCATGGCGGAAGCGACCTCCCGATAAAACCGCTGCGCACCGAATTCGATCGCGGCGTCGATGAGCACGTTGCGGTCTTCGAAGTACCGGTACACCGTGCCCCGCGACACGTTGGCTTTTCGCGCGACGTCCTGCACGCTGGTGCGCTGGATGCCGAGCTGGGTGAAGCATTCGTTCGCCGCCTCGAGGATCTGGTCCCTGCGATCGAATTCCCCGTCCGATTCGAGATCGGCAGGGGCGGGTTTCGTCGACATGTCGCTCTATGCTACGCGACAAATTTCGCCGTTGTGTTCCATCCATGGGCCAATTCGCCACTGAACTGGGCCCAGATAGTGGTCATTGCGACACACAGCGTACCGCTGTCTAGTATGGCTGTCGTCGGCGGTGACGCCAGAAACGAGGGCAGCGCGTGGAGCTTGGCCTGGGGGGACGCAATTTTGTTCTCGTCGGCGGGACGACCGGTATCGGGTTCGCCGCCGCGCGGCAGCTCGCGGCCGACGGTGCCAACGTGGCGCTGCTGGCTCGTAACGGAGCGCGTGCTCGAGCGCGGGCCGAGCAATTGACCGCAGACTACGGAGTGCGGGCGGTCGGAATCGCCGTCGACGCGGCCGCCCCGGGCGACGGGGTGGATCGCGCTGTCGACGAGGCGGCCGCGAGCCTGGGGCCGCTGCGCGGCCTGGCCGTCACCGCGGGACCGATGAATCAACAGGGACCGTTCCTCGAACACGGCGACGAGTCGTGGGACTGGTATTACCAGTTGATTTTGATGGGAACCGTGCGCTCCTGCCGCGCGGTCATCCCGCACCTGCAACGCAATGGCGGTGGAACCATCGTCACGACGGCCGCGTATTCCGTTCGGGCGCCGAAGATCCTGATTCCGCCATACAACGCGCTCAAGGCGGCGGTGTTGACCTTGTCAAAGATCCTGGCGAAAACACATGGCCCCGAGGGCATCAGGGTCAACACCGTATGCCCGGGGCTGTTCGACACCGAGGTTAACGATTTCATCCGCGCCCGACGGGCAGCGGAGTACGGGGTGGCGCTGGAGGACGCGATCTATACGCACCTCGCGAGCAACCCGGACTGGAACATGCGGGTTGCCCTCCGCCGCGGCGGGCGTCCCGAAGAAGCGGGTGAGCTGATCGCCTTCCTGCTCAGCGACAGGGCAGCTTTCATGACCGGCGCGGCCGTCAACATCGACGGGGGCACGGACTTCTGACCCCCTCAGAGGCCGATCTCGTCCGCGAGGAGTCCCCGGTGATAGGACGCGTCGCCCAGCAGGTGCCCTGACGATTGAGCCCGCTTGAAGTACAGATGGGCCGGGTGCTCCCAGGTGAATCCGATCCCACCGTGAATCTGGATGTTCGCGGCAGCGGCCCGGGCGTACGCCTCGGAACTGCACGCCTTGGCCAATGACGCCACCGCCGGCAATTCGGGCGAGCGTTGCGCCGCGGCCCGCACCGCGTAATAGGCCGCGCCGCGGGCACATTCGATGTCGAGCAGTACATCGGCGCACTTGTGGCGGATGGCCTGGAAAGATCCGATGGGCTTGCCGAACTGCCTGCGGGCCTTCGCGTAAGCGACCGCCATCTCGAGGCAGCGTTGCGCGCCGCCGACCTGTTCGGCGGCCAGCGCGGCGCAACCAAGCGCGAGGGTCGACCGCAACAGTTCCTCCGCGCCACCCAAACGACCGACGAGCGAGGCCGGCGTTGCGGTGAATTCGATGCGGGCCTGTTTTCGAGTCTGGTCCAGGCCGGACAGCGCGCGTCGGGCGACGCTGTCGAACCGGTCGACGGCGAACAACGACAATCCGGAGTCGGCCTGGGCGGCCACAAACAGCACATCGGCGCTGCAGCCATCGAGGACATAGGTTTTGGCTCCGTCCACCACCCAGCCGTGTGCCGTTTCTCGCGCCCGCGTGTGGATCGCCCCGGCTTCCCAGCGGCCCGACTCCTCGGTGACCGCCAGGCTGGCGATGGTCGCTCCGGACGCGATGCCCGGCAGGTATCGTTGTTGGGTGGCATAGTCACCCGACTCAAGCAGCGCGCTCGACGCCAGTACCGCCGACGCGAAGTATGGCGACGGAGCCAGGGCCCGCCCCAATTCCTCGGTGACGATGCCGAGTTCGACGAACGTGTACCCCTGACCGCCGAATTCTTCGGGGATGGCGAGCCCCACCAGGCCCAGTTCGTCGGACATTTGCGCCCACAGCGACGGGTCGTAGCCCACCGGGTTTTCCATGTGGCCGCGCACGCGTGCCTCGTCGGCCTTGCTTTCGAGAAAAGAGCGCACGACGCGGCGCAACTCATTCTGCTCATCGGTGAATCCGAAACCCATTGCACAACCAGACATCACGACTCCGCGGGCGCGCGACCGGTCGGGCTCACCCGCGGTGCTTCAGCGCCCTGGCGCAGGGCGCGCAGCCAATCGCCGACGGCGGCCGGGGCCGGGACCGGCGCGTCGAAGCGCCCGGGGTCGGCGGCCCAGAATGCCTCCCACGAGGGGAACGCGTGGTGGAACGAGCCGTCCTGGTTCGGGCTGCCGGGCCAGCGCACCTTTCGCGGACCGACCGGCGGGTCGGTGATGTCGCTTCGGTACCAGAACAGCGGGATGCGGCGCGCGAAATACCAATGGCCGTCGCGCCGTTCGTAACGGTCCAGATAGGCCAGCATCTCGATGAACCAGGCGCCCTCGGTTTCCAAGTCGTTGCGCGAGTAGACAAGACCGCTCGCGGTGTCGGTGTCGTGGACGTCGATGACATGGCCCAGGACACCGTGCGCGCTGCCCAGCAGCGTCGGACGAACCTCGGCGTCGTACCATTGGCGCAACGCGTCGCGACCGCGGCGCTTGCCCGGCACCCCGATGTCGTCGACGAACAGATTTGCCAGGGAATTGAAGTCACGCATATCCAACGCCACCGCGTACCGTGCCGCCAGCTGACGGATTTCCTCGATGGCCTCCAGGCGGGCGATCCGCGCCTCCAACCCAGTCATGCCAGCTCCCCCGAGGTGACAAGCTGCACCAACCGTGGCTTGTCGATCTTGTTCGTAGTGGTGTACGGCAGCCGATCGGCGTCGGGGAGAATCACCCACCGCTTTGGGACCTTGTAGGCGGCGAGTTCCCTGCGGCATGCCGCCGCGAGTTCATCCTGTGAGGCGCACCGCCCCTGGTTGAGCACAACCACGGCGCAGACGAGCGCACCCTTGTCCGCGTCCGGAACGCCGACGACATAGGCGATCCGCACGCCGTCGACGCCGCCGATCACCGCCTCGACCTCCACCGGTGCGACGTTGGCGCCCGAGGATTTGATCATGTCGTCGGTGCGTCCGGTGAAGAACAGGAAGCCCTCGTCGTCCAGGTATCCGGCGTCTTTCGTGTGGTACCAGCCGTCGGCGTCGAACAGATCGCTGTGCTGCCGTCCGATCATGCCGCGCATCATCGCGACTCCCCGCACGCAGATTTCCCCGATGGTGCCGTTGGGCACCTCCGCACCACACTCGTCGACGACCTTGTGCTCGTAGCCGGGTGCGGCAACCCCGAGTGAACCGCGCTTGCTTTCGGGCACCGGTTCGTGTGGTGGCCACCAGGTGTGGGAACTGCACGTTTCGGTCATCCCCAACTGCGTCACCAGCAGTGACGGATCGGCCGCGCGCAGTTCCGGCGGTAGCAGCACCTGGTGGTATCCCCCGCGCAGACTTGACAGATCGGCGGAGGTGAAGTCGGGATGATTCGCCAGTGCCCGGCCGACGTGGGGGAACCCCGTTGCGTAAGTGGCGCGCTCGGTTTCGAGTAGGCGCAGCACGTCGCCGGCGTCGAACTTGTGCTCGGTGAGAATGGTGGCGCCGGTCTGCATCGGCCCGAGCAGACCGAAGACCAGCCCAGCGACCCAGAAGAACACCATCGGGATGTAGACCCGGTCGTCGGGCTTCCACTCGTGCTGCGTGGCGACGAAGCGGGAGTGAGTAATCACGGTGCCGTGCGTGTGGATGATGCCTTTCGGGTCCGAGGTGCTTCCCGATGTGTAGATGACGACCAGGTCGTCGGAC
Source organism: Mycobacterium paraseoulense (assembly GCF_010731655.1). Lineage (NCBI taxonomy): Bacteria > Bacillati > Actinomycetota > Actinomycetes > Mycobacteriales > Mycobacteriaceae > Mycobacterium > Mycobacterium paraseoulense. The sequence continues at coordinate 3,110,785 of NZ_AP022619.1, forward strand.
GGGCGGACCGTCGATTCGCACGCACGCAGAAACGTTTCGGGCGCCGGCTCCGGCCATGCACTGGGCCAGGTCCGCTCGCTGTCGCCAAGCCCAAAGATGTTGCGCAACTGGGGCAGCCGTTCGAGGCCGAGCGGTGCGCCCGGGGGCGGTAACTCGCCTGTAGCATTTCCGACACGAGCGAGCATGTCCTTGCCGAGCAGCGAGTCGACCGACAGCAGGGTGTGGATGTCGGCGTCGCGCAGCAGCCAGCTCAACTCCGGCGGCTGAAAGAAGGTGTTGATCGGCACCGCCACGGCGCCGATTCGCGTGGCAGCCAGGAAAGCGACTGCAAAATCGGGTCCGTTCGGCGCCAGGATTCCGACCCGAACGCCTTTGATGACGCCCGCCGCAAGCAACCGCCGCGCCATCTCGGCGGACCGAGCAGCGGCCTGCGCATAGGTGATTCGCTCGATCGTCCCCCCGCCCGCCGTGGAAATGACGAAGTCGTTGTCTCCGTAAGCGGCTACCAGGTCGACCAGCATCGCCGGGACGACCGGTGCGTACGGCATCGGTTCGTAGGCGAAAGTCCGTGGCGCCTCACTCATCGCGCGTCATTCCACTACCCACCGCGGTTCCCGCTTTTCCGCGAACGCGAGCATCCCTTCCCGGTAGTCGGGGTGGGTCAGCTGGTGTTGCAGCACATAGCGATACGCGACGTCGTTGGCCGCACGTAACCCGACATCGAGACTGCTCCACATCGCCTTGATCGACGCCTGGACCGTCGCCGGCGAGAGTTTCGCGATGTCCTTGGCGATTTCGCGCGCCCGCTGTTGCAGCCGGTCCGCGGGCACGACCTCGTTGATCAGGCCGATCTCGTAGCCCCGCTGCGCGCTGATCCGGCCCTGCTTGGTCATCAGGCCGAGCTGCATCACCATCGACAGCGGCATTCTGCGCAGCAGCACGGCGGGCTCGAGCGCGAACACGTTGCCCACGGCCAGATGCGTGTCGATGAGCTCGGCGTGCTCGGCCGCGATGATGAGGTCGGCATCGGCGACCTGATGCAGGCCGCCGCCGACGACCATTCCGTTGAGGGCGCAGATTACCGGCTTCCACACGTTGTGGTGCAGCCGCGAGCCGGGAACCTTGTTGCGGATGCCACCCTCGGCCGTTGCCCGGATGTCCTGGCCCGCGGAGAACGCCCGGTCGCCGGCTCCGGTGATGATGGCGACCCGGATGTTCGGGTCCTCCCGCACCCGTGCCCACGCGATGCCGAGTTCGGTGCGGGTCAGGTCGTCGGTGGCGTTGAGCCGCTCCGGTCGGTTGATCGTGATGGTGGCGACCTGCTCGCTGACGTCGAACAGGATTCTCTTCAGTTCCACGACATCCCCTGGCATCGATTCGTAGCACTAAACACTACATCAACATATGTCTTGTCGTTCCGCGTCGAGGTCATGGCATCCACTGCCCACCCGACACCGAAATCAGCTGGCCGGTGACGTGTTTGGCCGCGGGTGAGCACAGAAACGCCACCACGCCGGCCACGTCGTCCGGCTCACCGATGTTTCCGGTCAACGTTGTCCGGCGCATTTGCGCCAGCTCGTCCTCCGTCTTGCGGGACAACAGCCACGGTGTCGCGGTGGTTCCAACAACGACGGTGTTGACCCGTATGGCGTGCAGACCGAGCTGAACGGCCATCAGCCGGCTCAGCCCTTCAACACCGGCCTTGGCGGCCGCATAGGCGGGCGGCCCGGTGCGCACCCCGTGGGCCGACACCGAGCTGACGTTCACGATGGCGCCGCCGCCGTGGGCGACCATCTGCCGCGCGGCGACCTGCGCCATCACGAAGGTGCCCTTGAGATTGACGTCGACGATGCGGTCCCAGTCCTCGTCCGTCTGCTCGAGAAACGTGCCGGGCAGCGTCATTCCCGCGTTGTTGACCAAGGCTCGAACGGGCCCGTACCGGCCTTCCAGTCCGCTCAGCGCGTCCTCGACCGCCTGACGGTCGGTGATCGATACGTTCATCGGGACGAGCAATCCCGATCTTGCGTCATCCGAATCCTGCGCGCGCGCAATGGCCTTCGCGTTCACGTCGATCGCGGCCACCCGGTATCCACCGCGAATGAGCTCGGCCACAATCGATTCTCCGATGCCTCGCGCTCCCCCGGTGACGACCGCGAGGGGAGGGGAGTCACCCGACACGCTTCCCACCTCCCCGCCTGGGTCCGGACGCCGCGCCGGTGCGCTCGATCGCGGCGATCGAGGGCCGCACCAACTCCACGGATTCGGCCATCAGTTGTCCCAAGTCACCCCGACCACCGGCCGCCACCCACGAATCGATCGCTGCGCGGTTGGCGGCGTTGATCAGCGTGGCGGCCAGCCGGGGCCGCAAGTCCGGTTCGGTGTCGCTGCCCAGCCAGCGCGCCACCTCGGCGGTGAGCTGATCGATCCAGTCCTCGTTGATCCGCAGCATGGTCGCGCGCAGCGCGGACAGGCTGTGATACATCCGCGCGCGGACCAAGAACATGTCAGGCTGATCGACGATCGCCTGCGCCACCGCCATCGATGTCTCGGCGAGTGCGTCCCACAGGGAGTCGGAGCGCGTGGCGCGGAAGCGGCGGATCGCCTCCTGCAGCCGCTCGGCGTAGCCGTCGAACAGGATGTCTTCCTTGGTGGCGAAGTGACGGAAGAACGTGCGCGGCGCGACCCCGGCTGCCGCCGAAATCTGGTCGACGGTGGTCCCCTCATAGCCCTGAGTGGTGAACAGCTCGATCGCCGCGTGGAGGAGCGCCTGTCGGTTGCGCAACCCGCGGGCCCGTCGTTGGTCCATGCTCATACCCCTGCCAGCGTGGCGGTTCCGGAGCTCAGGGCGACGGCGTCACCCTGCAGCGTCCGGAAACGCACCGAACCCTCGGCTCGCCAGATCTCCGTCCGCAGCGGCGCATCGAGCTTTACCTGCTTGGAGAACCGGCAGCCCAAGGATGTCAGCGACCGGGGATCCCCGTCGCCGATGCGGTCGATCATCGCCCGCGCGGCGAACCCTAGCGTGCACAGCCCATGCAGGAAGACGTCGTCGAAGCCGTACTTCCGGGCCGCCTCCGGGTCGATGTGCAGCTGGTTGCGGTCACCCGAGAGCCGGTAGAGCGCGGCCTGCTCGGGCCGGACGACGTCGTCGAATATCGCATCCGGCGGGCCGTCGGGGTCCGGTTCGGCAGCGGGTCCACGGTCGCCGCCGAATCCCCCCGCACCGAGAACCATGGTTTGGGACCTGGCGACGAACACGGTCCCGTCCGGGTCGGCGCCGCGGCTGGTCAACTCCACGGCGGCGTGTTTGCCCTTGTCCCACACGGCCGACACCTCGGCCTGCACCGACAGTTCCCCGGCGGCGCCGATCGGCCGGTGCAGCTCTAGCGATTGCGCGGAGTGCACGATCGCATAAGTCCCCAGGTCGAGCGCGCTACGCAGGTCCTTGACGGCCCACCAGTTGGCCACCAAGGCGAACGTCGGCAGCACATCGGGACCGCAAGCCTCGTTGAGAAGCCTCAGCTCGGATGGCGGGCGGGCGCCTACGCCCAACGCGTAGAGGATGACGTCGGTCTCTCCCCAGCGGAAGGTGCTCGGCGGCAAAGCGGTTCCGATCGCAGAGTCGGAAAGGACCACGACACCCCCTACTGAACGGATTGACGATATGTGTTCAATCGTGCATTATTGTGGCAGTCAGTGCAACTACTTTTACCGAAGCGAACAGCGGGAGGGACCGACATGAAGTTCGGCGTGTTCATCCTCGGCGACAAGCCCAACCACCTCAGCGAGCGGGAGGTGCTGGCCAACGTGCTCGAGGAGGCGCGCTGGGCGGAGGAGCTCGGCTACGACGAGATCTGGCTGGCCGAACACCACTTCTCCCCGTACGGCATGCTCCCGGACCTGCCCCAAGTGGCGACCGCCATCGCCGCGCAGACCGAACGCATCCGTATCGGTACCGCCTGCATGGTGGCGCCCTTCCACGAGCCGACTCAGCTGGCCGAACGGATCGCCTTGGTCGACGTCCTGTCCGGCGGGCGCTTCGACGCCGGCTTCGGGCGCGGCTATCAGGCGCACGAGTTCAAGGGCTTCGGCATCTCGATGGAGGAAGCCACCGGCCGATACCAGGAGTGCGTCGAGATCGTCAGCCGCCTCCTGACCGAAGAGAACGTCAGCTTCCACGGCAAGTACTTCCATCTCGAGGACGTCACGATCTACCCGCGGCCGGCGCAGCAGCCGATCCCGGTGTGGGGCACCGTGATGAAGACGCCGTCCAGCTTCGAATGGCTCGCCGAGAAGGGCTTCGGGGCGATCATCGGCAACCCCTACCAGGTGGACCCGGATCTGCAGGGAGCGCTGGACATCTACCTGAAGGTGCAATCCGAACGAGGACTCGAGGCCGCCACCGGCCACGTGTGGGCGCTGCTCAACGCCTTTTGCCACCAGGACGACGCGTTCGCCCGCAGCTACCCGCGAGAGAGCGTCGAGCTCTCCATTCAGACTCATCGCAAGTATTCGAGCCCGTTCGAGCGCGGCGGGGAGATACCGGCCGACTACAAGGCCTACTCGGACTGGTTCGACAAACACGACAAGCAGAGCTACGAACAGGTGCTGAATTCGCACCTGACGCTGATGGGTGACCCGGACCGCATCGTCGAGAAGATGCACACCGTCATCGACATGGGCTGGCGCAACATCATTTTGCGCATGTCGCGCGGCGGCGCCATGGACCGCACGAAGGTATACGAGTCGATGAAGTTGTTCGCCCAAGAGGTGATCCCTGCGGCGACCGAGCTCGCGGCAGCCGCGGCTTGAGCCAGCAACTCGCCGACCGCATCCGCGTGGTCCTCGCCCTCGACCCGCGGGCGCCCGCGATCGAGTATGAGGGCCGGTGGGTGGGTTGGCAGGAATTGTCGGACATTGCCGCGGACGTTCAACATTGTTTGGGAACAGCTGGTTTGGGTCAGGGATCCCCCGTCGGCCTGGTGCTGCGCAATCATCCCGCGATGGTCGAGGCCCTGCTCGGCGTGTTGCTGGCCGGTGGTTGCGTGGTCACGATCAACCCGTCACAGGGCGACGCCGGGCTCTGTGCGGACATTGACGAGCTGCGATTGCCCGCGGTGGTGGCCTTGCAGACCGACTGGGAGCGCCCCGGAGTCACCGACGCCGCCGTCGGGGCCCTGGGTGTTCGCGTATCGAGCGACCCGGCCGGCGCGACCGTTGTGGAGGGGCTGGAACATTGCGGACCGGGCCCGTTCCGCCCGCCCCGTGACGGCGTGGCAGTCGAAATGCTGACGAGCGGCACGACCGGTCCGCCCAAGCGAATACCGCTGTCCTACAGCTCCTTTGAGCACACCGTCGCGGCGGCGAGCGCACACTACGGTGATGGCGCCGGGCATGACTCGGAACCGAGACTGCGTTCGGGCGTCGCCATCGTCTCGTCGCCGCTGGTGCACATGTCCGGGCTGTTCCGCACCCTGCTCAACATCTGCGAGGGAAGAAAGATCGCGCTCCTGGAGCGATTCCGCGTTCCCGACTTCGTGGACTTGCTAATTCGGCACCGACCGAAAGCCGTGAGCCTCGTGCCGTCGGCGATGGCGATGGTGCTCGACGCCGGGGTGGATCCGGAGGCCTTCTCGAGCGTCGAGGTGGTGACCTCGGGCACCGCACATCTGCCGGTCGACGTACAGACGAGGTTCGAGTGTCGCTACGGCGTCGCGGTGCTGCCGTCCTACGGCGCAACGGAATTCGCCGGCGGCGTGGCCGGCTGGAACCTCGCCTTACACCGGCAGTGGGCGACCGCCAAACGTGGGAGCGTGGGGCGCCCGCAGCGCGGCCGGGAGATCCGCGTCATGTCCGTCGAGGACGACACTGAAGTGCCACCCGGCGAGCAGGGCCGCATCGAGGTTCGCACCACCGGCGGGGAATGGGTGCGGACCACCGACCTCGGCCGGGTCGACGCAGACGGGTTTGTGTTCGTCGACGGGCGCACTGATGACGTCATCATTCGCGGCGGTTTCAAGGTCAATCCGGCCGATCTCGTCCGCGTGCTCCGCGGCCATCCGGCGGTGCGCGATGCCGGCGTGACCGGCCTGCCCGACGAACGGCTAGGCCAGGTGCCGGTCGCGGCGGTCGAGTTGACCGACGGCGCGCGCGCCACGCCGGAGGACCTGCTCGCCTACTTGCGTGAACGGGTGAGCCGTTACTACGTCCCCGCCCGGGTGATCGTGGTCGAGGAGTTGCCCCGCACGCCGTCGCTCAAGGTCAGCCAACCCGCGCTGCGCGAACTCTTCGAAGGGACAGCAAGTTGACGACCCGAGGTGTGGCCGCCATTGTCGGTGTCGCCGACGAGGTTTCGGCGAGCGGGGTGATCGATGTTCCACTGCGCGAGCTCGAGGCTCGGGTGATCACCGCCGCCCTGGCCGACGCGGGTTTGTCGCTGCGCGACGTCGACGGGCTGTGCACCTGCACCGGCGGAACGCTCATGCATTCGGTGGAACTTGCCGAGTACCTGGGGATAGCGCCGCGCTTCACCGACGCGACGCAGACCGGCGGCGCCAGCTACGGGTTGTATGTCGAGCACGCCGCCGCAGCGATCGCGGCCGGCGAGGCGGAAACGGTGGTGATCGTCTACGCCTCGACGCCGCGCGCCGCGCGCAAGCGCGGTGAAAAAGGCCTCGGAGTTTTCGCCACCCCCGAGCGGCTGGAATGGGAGACGCCGTTCGGCGTGATGCTCCCGATCAGCGCCTACGCCCTGGCCGCCAACCGGCACATGGCGACGTACGGGACGACGCCCGAACAGCTGGCACAGATCGCCGTCGACACCCGGCGGTGGGCCGCGCTGAACGAGCGGGCTCACCTGCGCGAGGCGATCAGCGTGCAGGACGTCCTGAACTCGGGCTTCCTCGCCGGACCGCTGCACAAGCTCGAGTGCTGTCTGGTCACCGACGGCGCCGCGGCGCTGGTGGTCACAAGCGCCGAGCGCGCGCGAGACCTGGCCAAGCCGCCCGCCGTCGTCCTGGGGGCGGCGTCGGCGGCCTCGCACGCGATGATCTCCCAAATGCCCGACCTCACCATCACGCCGGGCGCCCGCTCGGGGCCGGCCGCCTTCCGCACCGCGGGGCTAACCCCTTCCGACATCGACGTGGTCGAGCTCTACGACTCGTTCACCATCACCGTGCTGCTGGCGCTCGAAGACCTGGGCTTCTGCGGCAAGGGCGAGGGCGGTCCGTTCGTCGCGGACGGTGCGTTGGGGCCCGGGGGCACGCTGCCCGGTCAGACGTCCGGCGGCGGCCTTGCCTACACGCACCCCGGGGCGTTCGGGGCCTTCCTCCTCGTCGAGGCCACGCGGCAGTTGCGCGGCGAATGCGGCGAACGCCAGGTCCCGGAAGCGAGAACGGCTGTCGCACATGGCACCGGCGGGGTGCTCTCGGCCACCTCCACGGTGATTCTCGGAACGGAGGCTGCCCTGTGACCGATGCGCTGCCTGTCCCGCAGCCCAGCCCGGCGTCCGCGCCCTTCTGGGATGCGACCCGGCGTCGCGAGCTGAGGGTCCAACGATGCGAATCGTGCGCGCGGCTCGTCTGGTATCCACGGTTCATCTGCCCGCACTGCGGCGGGTCATCGCTGGTGTGGGAGAAGTTGAGCGGCGGCGGCGTCGTTTACGCGGTCAGCGTGCACCACCGCGCCGCGCTGCCCGCCCTCGCCGACAAGGTGCCTTATTCGGTGGTGCTCGTCGATCTGGACGAAGGTGTCCGCATGATGTCCAACGTCTTCGGTCCCCCTCCCGCGGTCGGTGACCGCGTCAGGCTGGCGTGGATGCCGCTCGAGGACGGCCGCAACCTCGCTGTCTTCGAACCGAAGTGAGTCACGAGACCGCGCTGCGGCGCGTCCGCGAAGAGCTCGTGCTCCGCCACGTCGCGGCCGAGAATGCGCGAGACCTGGAGGCGGCGATGGCCACCTTCACGCATCCTCGCTACGAGATCATCCCTACGGGAATGGTTTTCGATGGCGACGAGGCGGTCCGCGCGATGCTGTTGCGGCAGTGGGCGGATCTGCCCATGCTGCAGTACTCCGCCGAGGCGCTCTATCACGGCGACAACTGGTTGATCGTGGAAACCCGAACGACGGCACCCGGTACACCGGTCGACATGCTCAGCATCAACCTCTTCGGCTTCCGCGGGCCCGATCTGGTCCTGGAACGGTGTTATTTCGATCGGATGCTGCTCGCTCAACAGCTCGAGTCGACCCGCACGCCTTAGCCGATCGACGCGCGCCGTTCTTCGGTCGCGTCGACGACGACCCTGCGGTGCGCGATCAGCCACCGACCCTCACCGTCGAGCGAATACTTGTCCAGATAGCGGATGTGCATGACGTGGTTGTGGCCGCTCGGCTCGCCGCCGCGAAAGTGATTGGCGGTGCAGTAGATTTCGCCGACCGCCGACTCCTCCTCGACGACATAGAGGGCTTGGGCGACGAGGTGAGCCGTGCGCGGCCAGCGCGAGACGATGCGAATGATCTGTTGGATCTCGTCGTGACCGGTCATCGTGCCCGGTTCGCGCCCCGGCCTTTCGACGAGCATGGACGCGTCGGGCGCGAACACCGCCAAAAGCGCGTCGCGGTCTCGGCGATCGACCGCCGCCGCATACCGGCGGGACAACGCCTCAAGCTCCGCCTGGGGAACTGCTTGCGAGAGATCCATCTGCTTCCCGTACCGGCCGGAAGTTGCCGGGTCAGCGGCCGGCGGTTTCGGTGCGCGCCTCGTCGGAAAATCCTGCGCCGAAGCGGGGCACGGTGACGAGCCCACTGCCGTGAGCCTCGTTGACGGAACGCTGCAGCGGTATCAGCAGCGGCACGAAGAGGAGTTGGTCGGCGACCATCGGCGTCAGCAGGCGGTTGTGAACGAAGCCGAACGAGCTCTTGGTGATCGGGTCGGCCCAGCCGATGGTCCCGCCCAGCCCGGCATGCCCGAAACCCCGCAGTAGGCCCGGCACCGGCGATCCGTGGTAGCCCAGGTGAAAGGACATCGGGAAGAAGACGTTCAGGTCCGGCCGGAAACTGCGCCTGCCCGTCAGCGACGCGACCAATTCCTCCGACAGGAATCGCTGCCCATCGATACGTCCGTCGTTGGTGAGCGCCCCGTACATCTTGGCCAGTCCCCGTGCGGTCACCACCGCGTTCACCGCGGGCATCTCGCTGTCCAGCAGCGCCATGTCACCCTGCACCAGGGAGGTGATACCGGGTACGTAGGTCGCACCGAACGGACCCGGAACCGGCAGTTTGGCCATCATGGAGATCACCCGGCCGAGCGCCTCTCCGCCCGAGAAGCGTTGCGGGAACAGGGTTTGCGCGGCCTTCGTGAGCCCGTCGGCCGGCGGGCGTCCCAGGTGGATACCCTCGGTGTCCAGTGGTCGCGCGATCTCCGTGCGGAACAGCTCCCGCATGCCCTTGCCGGTGATCGCGCGGGCCAATCCGGATGCCAACCAGCCGAAGGTGAACGCGTGATACGCCGCACGGCCGGCAAGGCGGTCGACCGGCGCCGCGGCCAGCCGCTCTTCCATGAACCGGTGATCGAGCAACTGCTCGGTGGTGATGGCCCCTAGCCGGGACAGGCCCGTTGTGTGACGCATCATGTCACGCACGGTGATCTCGGACTTGCCGTTGGCGCCGAACTCGGGCCAGTACTGCGCGATCGGGTCGTCGTACGCCAGCAACCCACGGTCGGCGAGCCGGTGCAGGACCGTCGACGCCACCCCCTTGCCCGCGGAGAAGACCATCGCCCCGGTGTCCGCGGACCAGGCCACCGTGCCCTCCCGATCCGCCCAGCCGGTCCACACGTCGACGACGGGTTCCCCATCGACATACACGGACAGCGCCCCACCGCCATATCGCGGGCCGGGAAAAAGCTTGGCAAAGGTCTTTACTGCGCAGGCGAACCGGGGATCGGCTGCGCCGTGCACATGGGCGGGCAGACCATCACCGGCCTGCAGGGCTGGTCGATCGGGCATCGCGGTCGAATCTCTCCTCAACTGGCGCTTGGGTCGCCCCATCGGACGACTGAACAGATATCGTCATATTGTATTGTATGCTCGTCGGCGGAGTGCACATCGCAAAGGAGGGGTGATGGCCACGCAAGTAGACAACCGAGCCCGGGCCCTGAGCAGCGACCGTGCCGTGGAGTTGTACCGCCTGATGAGCAAGGTGCACCACAGCGACCAGCGTGTCCGAAAGGGGCTGTCTTCCGGCGAAATCGCGATGAGCTACTGGCCAGTGGACGGCCAGGAGGCGATGTCGGCCGGCGCCGCGCTCGCCCTGTCAAGCACCGACCAACTGGTCAGCACCTATCGGGGACTCGGCGACGTGGTCGCCAAGGGCATCGACCTGCCCGGGTATTTCGCCGAGATCTTGGGCCGCGGCACCGGCCTGTCGAAGGGCAAGGCCGGCGCGATGGGCATCTACGACCCCGAGCATGGCATCGCCTGGACCACCGGCATCGTGGGTGCCGGGCCCCTGATCGCGAACGGGATCGCGCTGGCGGAGTCCATCAAGGGCAGCGACCGCGTGGTGCTGGTGAGCTTCGGCGACGGGGCGACCAGCATCGGCTATGTCCACGAGGCGATGAACATGGCGGCGCTGTGGGCGCTTCCGGTGGTGTTCTTCTGCCAGAACAACGCCTGGGCCGAATGCACGCCGGTGGCCGGGTACACCCGCACGGCGCGGTTGTCCGACCGGGCCGCGGGCTACGCGATGCCCGGCGTCACGGTCGACGGCACGGACCCGCAAGCGGTTTACCGGGCCGTGGCCGAGGCCGCCGAGCGCGCACGGTCCGGAGCCGGCCCGTCGTTCGTCGAAGCGGTCGCCTACCGCCTGCAGGGGCACTACTTCGGCGACCAGATGCCCTACGCCGACCCCGACGAACTGGCCGCCAAGCGTGCCGACCCGCCGTTCGCGCGGTATCGGCGGCGGCTCATCGACGCGGGTCTGGCCGACGAGGCCGACCTCGATCGCATCGACGCGGATCTCATTGCCGAGATCGACGCAGCCTTCACCGCCGCGCGCGATGCCGACTACCCCGACGCCGACGAACTGACCCGCGACGTGTTCGCCGCGCACGGCGTCGAGATCGCGGCACCGGTCACGGAACGGGCGGCGATTCCCGAGGGCGAAACGGAGATCCTCGGCCTCGTGCAGGCGATTCACCGCACGCTGGACCGCGCGATGGCGGCCGACGATTCGGTCGTGCTCCTCGGCGAGGACATCGCCGACCCGTCGGGCGGCATGTTCAAGATCACCGCCGGGTTGTCCACCAAGTACGGCGCCCACCGGGTACGCGACACTCCGATCGCCGAGTCCTCGATCATCGGCGCTGCCGTGGGTGCGGCCCTGGGCGGGCTCCGTCCCGTGGCGGAGCTCATGTTCGTGGACTTCCTGGGCGTCGCCATGGACCAGATCGCCAATCACGCCGCGAAGATCCGCTACATGTCCGGCGGCCGGCAGGGCGCACCGCTCGTCATCCGCGCGATGGTGGGCACGGCAGCCGGCCCGCAACACTCCCAAGCGTTCGAGGCCTGGGCGATGCACACACCGGGCATCAAGGTCGTGTGGCCCAGCACCGCCGCCGACGCGGTCGGGCTGCTCAATGCCTGCCTGGCAGAGCAAGATCCATGCCTGTTCATCGAGTCGATGAAGCTTTACTACGGCGGTGGCAAGGGGCCCGTGCCCACGGCCGACTACGTGATCCCGCTCGGCCAGGCGGACGTCAAACGTGCCGGCACCGACGTCACAATCTGCACCTACGGCAGCCTGGTGCACGCCGCGCTCGATGCCGCCGATCAGCTTGCCGCCGAGGATGTTTCGGTGGAGGTGGTTGACCTGCGCAGCCTGGTTCCATTGGATCTGGGGACGGTCCTCGACTCGGTACGCAAGACCCGTCGCCTGGTGGTGGCCCACGAGTCCGTCGGCTTCTGCGGACCCGGCGCCGAAATCGCGGCGGCGGTCGGGACGGAGCTTTTTGGCGTGCTGGTCAGCCCGATTCAGCGCGTAGCGGGAACGTACACGCCCGTGCCCCGGGCGGCGACATTGGAAGCCGCCTGCCGCCCGGACGCCGCGCAACTCGTCGAAGCGGTCAGGAGGATCGCGTGACGGAAGTGCGGATGCCGAAACCGGGCGACGCGATCACCGAGGCCGAGGTCACCGACCTCTACGTAGCGGACGGCGGACACGTCTCCGAGGGGGATCCCCTGTACCAGATCGCCACCGACAAAGTCGAGATGGACATCGAAGCACCCGCCAGTGGCATCGTTACATGGAAGATCAGCGCCGGGACGACCTATGACGTCGGCGAAGTGCTCGCAGTGATCGAGGCGCGGTGAGCGCGCTACCGGATTCCGTCGACGTCGACCTCTGCGCCCCCGAGCTCGAAGGCAGGATCGACGGCGACACCCTGACCGTCACCATCAACCGACCGGAGAAGAAGAACGCCGTCACCGCGGACGGCTACCACGGGATCAAACGGGCAGCGATGATCGTCGCCGACGAACCGGACCTGAACTTCCTGGTGATCACCGGGACGGGCGACGTGTTCTGCGCGGGCGGCGACATGAACGCGGTGCAGAATCCAGACCGCAGGTGGGACGCGTTCACCGAGTCCTACGACGGAACACCGTTCGAAACGCTGGGCAAGATACCGAAACTCGTCGTCTGCGCCGTCAACGGCATTGCCATGGGTGGCGGCTTGGTGATGACGTTGTTCGCCGATCTCGTCATCGCCTCCGATCGCGCCCGGTTCCGGGTCCCGGACCTTACCCGCGGCGTGTACGAGGCGTTCGTCGCTGCCCGAATGCCGCAACGACTGGGCACGCTGAGGGCCAATCACCTGATTTACGGCAATGATTGGATCGACGCGCAAGAGGCCGAGCGTCTCGGGCTAGTCGGCAAGGTCGTTGCGCACGACGCCCTGCGGTCGGAGGTCGACGCGTTGCTTGAAAGGGTCCGGAAGACGGGCCCCGCCGCGCGCGCGGCCGTCAAACGCGAAATGGCGCGCGCGCTACCGCCCGTCGACGTGACCGGCTACTGGTCGTCGATAGGAACCGCCGAACAGATCGAGGCCTTTACGGCGTTCCTGCAGAAGCGATCTCCGGCTTGGGCGGTCAACCGCGATCGCGACGCGTTCGTTCAGACCCGACGGTCGGCGTGGCTGGCGCCGCACGAGGATGGCTGACTGCCCATGACTGAGCTTCCGCAGGGGACGTCGGACCTGACCGGGTGCGAGGAGATCCTCGTGGCCGCCGACGGTCCCGTCCGGATCGTGACGTTGAACAACCCTGACGACGCCAATGCGGTCAACAACACGATGCACACGGCGTTTACGAGACTGTGGGCGACCCTGGCCGAGGATGTCGACGCGCGGGCGGTGTTGATCACCGGTACGGGCGACTACTTCTCCGCCGGCGGAAACCTGGTGGAGTGGTTGGAAACCCACGTCAACAACCCGGTGACCCGCCGCGCCGGGATGCGCGACGCCCGGCGCATCGTGCGCGACATGATCGACTTTCCGCTGCCCGTCGTCGCTGCCGTCAACGGGCCCGCGGTCGGCTTCGGGTGCAGCATCGCGGTGTTGTGTGACATCGTCTTGATGTCCGATCGGGCCTTTTTCGCGGACACTCATGTCGCCAGTGGCCTGGTCGCCGGCGACGGAGGATCTGTGCTGTGGCCGCTGCTGATGAGCCTTCTGAAGGCCAAGGAGTATCTGATGCTCGGCGAACGCATCAAGGCCGAGAAGGCCGTCGAGTTGGGCTTGGCCAATCGGGTCGTGCCGCACGCGGAGATCAAGCAGGAGGGTCTGTCGATTGCCCACCGCCTCGCAGCGTTGCCACCGAGGGCCGTGCAGGACACGAAGCGGACGCTGAACCTGCACGCCCAGCGCGCGATCACCGGCATCCTCGAATACGGGATCTCCGCCGAGACCGAGTGTTTCACCACTCCCGAACACCGGGCCGCCATCGACAAGTTCCTCAACCGGTAGGACCACTCGATGACCGGCGACACCAACCCGGAGGCTGCGCTGATTCGCTACGAAGATCGAGACGGCATCGCAGTGGTTTTTCTCGATCGACCGCGCCAGCGCAACGCCTTGTGTTACGAGTCCTGGACCGAATTATCCATCGCGCTCGGCGGGGTGGTTGCGTATGGCGACCGCGCGTTGGTATTAGCCGGCGCCGGAGACTTCTTCTGCGCCGGTGGAGATTTGAAGACGGGGCCGGCGCACGGCGACGGTCCGTTGGGCCCTGCCAGCCGCGTCGAACACGCCCAACGCGTAATGGAACAACTCAAAGCTGTGCCAGTACCGACGATCGCAGCAGTCGAGGGTGCGGCCGTTGGCCTCGGTTGGAGCTTGGCGCTGGCGTGCGACCTCGTCGTGAGCGCGTCCGACGCATTCTTTGCTGCCCCGTTCGTCGCGCGTGCGGTGGTGCCCGACGGCGGATTGGCCTGGCGCTTAACGCAGCAGCTGGGCCGCACCCGCGCTGCGTCGTTGCTACTACGAGGAACACGATTGCCGGCCAGCGAGGCGGAGCGACTGGGACTGGTGACCGAGATCGTTGAACCCGGATCCACCGTCAGCCGCGCCCTGTCCATCGCTGACGAACTCTGCCAGGCCGATGCGGGGGCGATCGAAATGACAAAGCGGCTGATCAATTCCGCCGAGGCCGCCCAGCTCGCCGCCTTCCATCCGCTTGAATTGGCGATGGCGACCGTGGCGCAACAACGTTCGGCGGCCGCCAAGGGGCGGGCCGGGTACTCCTGACGTCAGCGCGGCATCCCGAGGCCGACAGTCGAGATCAGATCGCGTTGGATCTCGCTGGTGCCGCCGCCGATCGTGTGCAGCAACGACAGCAAGAGGCCTTCGGAGAAGTGCCCGTCGAGCACCGCGTCGGGATCGTCCGGCATGAGTTCGCCTCCCGGACCCAGGATCTGGGCCCCGAGTGCGCGCAGTTCGGCGGTCAGTTCGGAGTGATACAGCTTCGACAACGACGGAAGCGCGGGATCCAGGGCGCCGGCCGCCTGCAGGTGCGCGACCCGATACGACAGGGCGCGGCCCACCTCGACGCGTTCGACGGCGCGGGCCAACGCGATGCGGTTGGCCGGATCGGACAGGGGGTCGTGCGCCGAGCCCTTCTGCGCATGGCACCAGTCGATGAGCTCATCGAGGTAGCGTTGCGCCTGGGCCGCCCTGGTGATGTTCGACCGTTCGGCGTCAAGCAGCGCCTTCCCGACCGTCCAGCCCTGCCCCTCGGCTCCGACGAGGTTGGCGGCGGGCACACGCACACCATCGAAGAACTCCTCGGCAAAGGTCGGGTACCCGGTCATGGATCGGATGGGCCGGCGCGTGATTCCCGGACTTTCCAGGTCGACGAGGAGGAACGAGATTCCGGCTTGGCGCTTGTCCGCCATGGGCGAGGTGCGCGCCAGGACGAAGATCCAATCGGCGAGCACGCCGTTGCTGGTCCACGTTTTCTGTCCGTCGAGGACGTACTCGTCGCCGTCTCGCCGGGCCGTCATGCGCAGCGACGCCAGGTCCGAGCCGGCCTCAGGTTCCGAATAACCTTGTGCCCACATGCGTTCCGAGCGGGCGATGGCCGGCAGGTGCTCGGCCTTCTGTTCGGGCGTGCCGTACTTGAACAGCACCGGTGCCAGCATGTTGACTCCGTTGGTGTTTACCAGCGGTGCGCCCGCATAAGCGAGTTCCTCGCGGATGACCACCTGTTCGACGATCCCGCGTCCGCCGCCCTCGTACTCGGCGGGCCAGTGCGGCACGAACCAGCCCTGCTCGTGCAGCAACCTGCAGAACGCGACCGCACGTTCGTGGGCGTCGCGCGGCAGGTAATCGGGATTGGCCGCGGTGCGGCGGAACTCGTCGGCGAGGTTGTCCGACAGCCACTCGCGGATCGAAGCCCGCAGCGCCTCGGTACTCTCGTCACCGCCGAATTGGATGATGGGCTTGCACGGCATGGCTAGATGCGCTCGGTCGGTTTGGAGCCCTTCTTCATCAGCTCCGCCATGAATTCCTGGAATTCCTTGCTGCCGGTCACCATCGCCTGCAGGTCGTTGGTGGCCTGCTGGTGGGTGCGGAACCCCATCGTCTCCCACGCGCGGATGATGCCGGATTTGACGGCCTGCAACGTGATGAGCGGCGCCTTGGCGATTTGGGTGGCCAGTTCCTCGACGGTGGCCTCGAGCTGGTCGGCCGGGACCACCCGGTTCACGAGACCGAACTCGAGCGCTTCGGCCGCGCTCAATCGCTGGGCGGTGTACAGGTATTCGGCGGCCCGCTTGTAGTTCATGAAGACCCATGGCTCGAACATGGTCTCGGCGCCCGGCAGGCCGAACCCCGGCACCAGGGGCATCTGAAACCACGCGTCCTCGGAACACACCGTGATCTCGGGAATCAGCGCCCAGGTGGTACCCCCGCCGATCGCATACCCATGCACCTGGGCGATCACCGGCTTGGGGAATTCCCACAACTTCAGCACCGGCCACAGAAACAACTGCGCCGCCGAACGCCACACCTTGCCGGACGCTTGCAGTTCGGCCATGAACTCCGGGTACGCACCGGTGGGGATGTGACCGGAGCAGAACCCCTTGCCGTTGGCCTTGATGATGACGACCTTGATGTCATAGTCGTACTGCGCATCGTCAAGCGCCTCGTTGACGCTGTGGACCATTTCCGAGCTCTGGGCGTTGGCGGCGTCCGGGTTGTTGAGGATGATCCGCGCGATCGGGCCATCCTTCTCATAGATCACGTGCTCGAGTTCTCGCGTTTCCATCGTTCGTCCTCCTCAACACCGGGCAGACGATCACCACGCCGTCAGCATGGTGCAACTATACAGATAATGTATTAGTGTTCTTTGGCGAAGGGACGGTGCCGATGACGACGATCGAGTTACGTTGGGATCCGTTCGACCGCGCGTTGCACCAGAATCCGTACGGGGTCTGGAAACGGCTGCGCGACGAAGCGCCAACGTACTACAACGACCAGTACGGCTTCTACGCGTTGAGCCGGTTCGCCGACGTAATGGAAGCGTCGCTGGATACCGAGACGTTTTCCTCGTCGCACGGGATCACCCTCGACGCGATCACCGACGAGCCTTGGCCGCCGCCCCGGGCGATGATCATGATGGATCCACCCGACCACACCGCACTGCGAAAGATGGTCAATCGAACCTTCTTCCGCACTCAAATCGCCCAGCTCGAGGACCGGGTACGCTCGCTGTGCTGCGCCTACCTGGATGCGTTCGTCGGCACCGACGGCTTTGACTACGTGCGCGACTTCTCGATGAAGCTCCCGGTGATGGTGATCAGCTCCCTGTTGGGCTTCCCCGAGGAAGACCACGACAACCTGCGCGAGTGGTCGGATGCCCAGCTCCACCGCGACGAGGGCACGACCGAGCTGAATGAGGAAGGCCAGCAGGCCAACGCGAAGCTGCTGGGCTACTACGCCGATCAGATTCAGCGACGGCGGGCCGCACCGACCGACGACATCGTCGGCAACCTGATGAGCTCCGACCTGGTCCAGGCGGGCCGCGAGACCCGTCGCCTGGACGATGGCGAAGTGTTGATGTTCATCGCGATGATCAACGTCGCCGGCAACGAGACGGTTGCCCGCTTGCTGGGGTGGGCCGCGCTGACCCTGGCGCGATACCCCGACCAGCGGGCCAAGTTGGTCGACCGCCCCGACCTGATCGGCAACGCCGTCGAGGAGCTGCTGCGCTACGACGCCCCCTCGCCGGTACAGGGCCGCTACACGAAACGCGACGTCACCTACAACGGCACGCTCATCCCGGCGGGCTCGCGCGTTGCCCTGCTGACCGGGTCGGCGGGCCGCGACGAACGCCAATACGAGAACCCCGACGTCCTCGACGTCGAGCGCACGGGAATCCGGCACATCAGCTTCGGCCACGGATCACATTTCTGCCTGGGCGCGGCGCTGGCCCGCCTCGAGGCCCGGGTCGCCCTCGAAGAGACGTTGAAGCGTTTCCCCACCTGGGACGTCGACGGTGATGCCGTGACGTACGTGCACACCAATTCCGTGCGCGGCCCCGCCAGCGTGCCGATGCGGCTGTGACACCCGACCTCGCCGTCCGCACCGAAGGCGCGGTGCTCTGGTTGGTCTTGGACCGCCCCGAGGCCGGCAATTCGGTAACGCGGGCGGTGCAGCAGGCCCTCATCGAAAACCTGCGCTCCGCTTCCGACGACGCAGGCGTCAGGGCGGTGGTGCTCACCGGCCGCGGTGACAAGCATTTCTGTACGGGACCGAATCTTCGGGACCCGGGAATGCAGCCCAAGAAGGACCGCGTCGCGGGCGATGCCGCCCGCATTCTGCGTACCGGGTCTCAGGCGGTGGTGACGGCGTTGCTGGACTGCGAAAAGCCGGTGTTGTGTGCGCTCAACGGGACCGCCGCCGGGGTGGGCGCCAGCATGGTGCTGGCGTGCGACCTCGTCGTGGCCGCCGAAAGTGCCCGCATCATCGAGCTTTTCGCGCGGCGCGGGCTCGCACCCGACGGGGGCGCCGCCTATCTGCTCGCGCGCAAGGTTCCGTTCAACGTCGCAAAGCAGCTGTTGTTGTTCGGTGAGGAGCTCTCCGCCGCGGAGGCCGAGCGCATCGGCCTGGTCAACAAGGTCGTCGGTGCCGATGACCTGGAAGCCGAGACGGCCGCCTGGGCCCAACGGCTCGCCAGCGGGCCCACCCGTGCGCTGGCGGCGGCCAAGGCGATGCTGAATCAGGCGTTCGACGTCGACCGCGATGCCGCGTTTCGCACCGAGGCGCTGTTGGTGGAGCAGGTCGCCGCGACCGACGATGTCGCCGAGGGCATGGCGGCTTTCACCGAGCGACGCGACCCGGACTTTCGTGGACGCTGAGCTCTCGCGGTTGCCCGATGCCGCGGTGACTCGATTGGATAATAGAACACTCAGTGTTAATCTGTCACTCGCCGCGAGCCGGCGCAGGCCCGCTCCCCGATGCCGTCCCATGGGCGTGAGGAGAAGTGCATGACGCTGCACCGAAACGCCGCGTCGCTGGACGGCCGGGTCGCCGTCGTCACGGGCGGGGGCGGTGGGATCGGAAGCGCCATCGCCGAGGCCCTCACCGAATTCGGCGCACGGGTGGCCATCTGGGAGAAGGACCAGCCGAGTGCCACGGAGGTGGCCGCGCGGGTCGGCGGCCTCGCGTGCGTCACCGACGTACGCAACGCCGAACAGGTCGACGCGGCGCTGGCCACGACCGTCGATGCGCTGGGGGTTCCGACCATCCTGGTGAACAATGCCGGCGGGGTCTTCTGGTCGGGCCTGCTGGACACCTCGCCCAACGGCTGGGATGCCCTGATCCGGATCAATTTGACGCAGGTGCTGCTCTGTACGCAGCGCGTAGCGCGGGCCTTGGTCGAGGCGGGACACGGTGGCAGCGTCATCAACATCAGCACCATCGAGGCGGTGCGCGCCGCCCCCGGGTTTGCCGCCTACGCCGCGGCCAAAGCGGGCGTGGTCAACTTCACCAAGACCGCCGCTCTGGAACTGGCACCGCACAACATCCGCGTCAACGGGCTCGCGCCCGACTTCACGCTGACCGAGAGCCTGCGGAAGATGGCGCCCAACGGCGTCGAGAACGCCAAACTCATGGTGCCGATGGGCCGCGCGGGCCACGTCGACGAAATGGCCGGAGCCGCAATCTTCCTCGCCAGTGACCTCAGCGCCTACGTGACCGGGCAGACGCTGCACGTCGACGGCGGGACATCAGCGGCCGGCGGCTGGTATCACCATCCGCAATCGGGGCGCTACGTACTCGGCCCGTCGACCCCGGTGCCCTAGCCACGATGCACGACACCGAAATTCGGGATCTGTTGGCGAAGGAGGAAATTCGTCAACTGCCTTACCGTTACGCCGCCGCGATTGAAACGCGGGACGTCGACGCGATGGCCGAATTGTTCGTCCCGCACGCCCGGTTCGGCGACCACGGAGAGGGCCCCGGGGCGCTGCGCCGGCTGATGTCGGCCAGCGTCGACGGGAGCGTATTCGCGGTCATCCTTGTCGCTAACCACCTCGTCGAGCTGGACACAGCGGACCGCGCCCGCGGGCAGGTTTGGGCCCAGTGTTTCGCCCAGACCGACGCCGAGGGGTTTGTCGAACAGCTCATCAAGTACGAGGACCGCTACGAGCGGCACTGCGGGCGTTGGCTTTTCCTGCACCGAAGGCATCGCCTGTGCTACGGCGTAAGCCGCCGGCCATCGCCCCTGACACAAGAAGCCGCAGCCTGGCCACGAAACCAGACCGGCGTCGGTGACCTGCCGCTGAGCGACCCGGTCTTCACGGCTTGGTGGCAGAGCAGGGCCGGCGGGGAAACGCGGCCGTGAGCGCCGGCCGTTGCCTGGCCGAGGGGCTCTCCTTCCCCGAAGGCCCGGTCGTCTACGACGACGGTTCCGTCGTGGTCTCGGAGATGGCGGCCGGCAGGATCACCCGCGTCCGCCCCGACGGCGTCACCGAGACGGTCGCCGAGACCGGCGGTGGTCCCAACGGGGTGGCCCGGCTTTCGGACGGTCGGCTGGTGGTCTGCCAGAACGGCGGCTCCACCTTCGGGCTCGGCCCCTGGCCGTACGACTTCGTCGGCTGCGCAACGCTTTTCCGGCCGGTGGGGCCGCCCGACCACCCCGTCACTCCCGCGCTGCAGCTGATCGAAGCCGGCGGTGAGGTCAGCACCCTGTGCACCGTATTCACCGCGCTTTCAGGCAGCACGCTGCCGCTGATGCGGCCCAGCGACATCTGCGTCGACGGCGATGGCGGCTTCTACGTCACCGACGGTGGAGTCACGCGAGGCCGCAACCGCGGCATGACCGGACTGCTGTACGGCACCGTCGACGGTGGGCTTCGCGAGATCGTCTACCCACTCGAGATGCCCAACGGCGTGGCCCTGTCCCCGGACGGGGCGTTGCTCTACGTGGCCGAGACGCGAACGCGCCGGGTCTGGGAGTTCGCGCTCGACGGGCCGGGAGTGGTGTCGCGGGCGCGCGGTCTGGCAACGGTGCCCAGCGGGGGCCCGCTGAATGTCGGTGGGGCCGACGGGCTCTGTGTGGACGCGACCGGCAGAATCCTCGTCGCGACCCTGGGCACCGGTGGTGTCACCGTCTTCGCCCCGACCGGCGAACTGCTGGGGACGATTCCCGCCGACGACCCGATGACGACCAACGTCGCTGTGAGCACCGATGGCGAGACGTTGTTCATGACACTCGCCTCATCGGGACGTTTGGTGACGGTCCGGAACTGGCGGGTACATCTGGGCGCTGCGCAGGCACCACCGTGAAGCTGGTCCGGCGCCGGCTGCGTTCGCCGTTCGCGCCCTCCGGCAAATCACTCGTGATGTCGGGGGCGATTGTCCCGACCGTCATCGGCTCAACCCTGATCGCAGCACTGACCGCCTGGGCTCTGCCGACCGGTGCGGCGCTCCGCGAACACCATGTAATGGTGGTCAATATCGTTGCAGGAATTTGCTATTCCGGCATCGCCCTGCCGCTGGCCGGGATCTGTGGGTACGTCTTGTTGAGCCTGCCCGCGGAGGCAAGCGATGCCACCGCGCGCCGCGTCGTCCTGGCCATCCCGACGAGGATGGCCGTGGTTCATGGGACCGTATGGTCGGCGGCCGCCGTCGTCTTCGTGCTCACAAATCTCGATACACCCTGGCTGGCGGCAACCCTGGGAGTGTCGATTCTGCTCGGAGCCATCGTGACAACCGCGCTGTCCTATTGGATGTGCAGAATTGCGCTGAGGCCGACGGCCGCCAGGCTGCTCACCGAAGACCCGCCGACACAGCCCCGGGGGCCGGGACTTCGGCTGCGCGCGGTAAGCGCCTGGGTGATCGGAACCGGTATTCCGACGCTGATGGTCATGCTCGTCACCGCGAGCGCCCTTTTCGTCGAGTACTCCGCGCATCGGCTGGCAGTGGTTGTTCTGGTACTCGGGGGCTGCGCCATGGCCTGTGGCCTGGTGGTCGCCGCATTCAACGCGTCATCCATCGCCGATCCGATCGACGAAGTCAGGGACGGCATGCAACGGGTGCAGCGCGGCGAATTCGAGGTGTCCGTAGCCGTTTTCGACGCGTCCGAGCTGGGACTGCTGCAGGCGGGCTTCAACACGATGGCGACCGGGCTGCGGGAACGAGAACGGCTGCGCGACCTGTTCGGCCGCCACGTTGGCCACGATGTGGCTCGGTTGGCCGAGCAACTCGCCGCCGCCGGTGACCAGATCGAGATGGGGGGTGTCAACCGCGAAGTGGCGGTGTTGTTCGTGGACCTGGTCGGCTCGACACGGATGGCCACCACACTGGAGCCACCCGAGTTGCTGGCGACGCTCAACGACTTCTTCACGATGGTGGTGAACGTCGTCGAAGCGAATCGCGGCTTCGTCAACAAGTTCGAGGGGGACGCGGCGCTGGCGGTCTTCGGCGCTCCCGTCGACGACGGCGACCGGGCCTCGCATGCACTGGCGACGGCGCGCGAACTCAACAGGCTCCTTAATCCGCCGGGCGCGCCGATCGGGGCCGGCATCGGCGTTTCGGCCGGCATGGCGGTGGCCGGCCACGTCGGCCACCCGGGCCGCTACGAGTACACGGTGATCGGTGACCCGGTCAACGAGGCGGCGCGGCTCACCGAAGTCGCCAAGCTGTCGGTGGGCGTCGCCGCGTCGGCCACGGCACTGGTGATGGCCGGTCAGGAGGAGTCGAGGCGGTGGCGGGTCGTCGACTCCAAAGTGCTACGCGGCCGAGCCAATTGGACCGACATCGCCGTCCCGGTCGATTGAAGCTCCATGCGTGTCAGACCTTGTGCGACTTCTGCTCTTCCATCTTGTTCAGGAAGGCCTCCAAGCCGATGCCGCCGTGGCCGGCCATGACCTCGTCGTAGTCGTACTGTGGCGGGTTGCCGCCGTTGGGGCGCCACCCGGCATCCGCGGTGCAGGATTTGAAGCCGTCCTCGGGGAACGCATACCAGCGCCGCGTGTTGAGTTCGACGATCTTGGCGGCCTCCTCGTCGGGCACGTCGGCGAGCATCTCCTCGGCGCGCGCGCGGCTCTTGGGCCAGAAGGAGTCCGAGTGCGGATAGTCGCATTCCCAGGTGATGTTGTCGATCCCAATCTGGTGGCGCATCGACATGCCGACTTCGTCCTCGATGAAGCATCCGGAGATGTTGCGCCGGAACAATTCCGACGGCGCCACCGTGGGATGGATGTTCTGGTAGAACTTGTGCTTGCGCCAGACGTAGTCCGCGCGCTCGACGAGGTACGGCATCCAGCCGACGCCGCCTTCGGAGAACGCGACTTTGAGGTTCGGGTGCTTGTGAAACACCGGCGAGAAGATGAGCTCGGTCGCCGCGGCCATGGACGTTGTGCCCATCAAGGTGATCATCACCGCGAAGGGCGCCTCCGGTGCGGTCTGGGGCGGGAATCCGCCGCTGCCGAAATGCATCACCGCGGTCAGGTTCGTCTCTTCGAGCGCCGACCACACCGGCTCCCAGTATGCGGTGTGGTAGCTGGGCAGCTTCAAGTTGGTCGGGTTATCCGGCAGCCCGATCGCGCGCGCGCCCTTGGCCGCCACCCGCTCGATCTCGGCAACGATCAGGGCCGCGTCCCACAGCGGCGTGATCGCCATCGGGATGAAGCGGGCGGGGTCGGTGGCGCACCATTCGTCGAGTGAGAAGTCGTTCCACGCCTGGACGGACAACTGCGCGAGTTCCTTGTCCTCGCCCTCCAGGAAAACGGTGCCACAGAAGCGCGGGAAGGACGGAAAGCACAGCATGGCGTGCACGCCGTCGATGTCCATGTCCGCCAGTCGGGCTTTCGGGTCGTAGCACCCGGGGATCATGTCGGCGTAGCGGATTGGGTCGACACCGAACTCCTCCGGCGACTTTCCGGCGACGGCATTCAGCCCGATGTTCGGATAGGCCCTGCCCTCGTAGACCCACTGCTGCACCGGCGGAGCCCCGTCGCGCGGGAAATCGACGATGCGGGGACCGGCGTCGAGGAATTTCTTCGGCAGTCGGTCCGCCCAGACCTGCGGTGGCTCGATCAGGTGATCATCGACGGACAGGAGCTTCATCGAAGGTTGCAGCGGCATTGTGGGAGTCGTCTCTCGAAGTCGTGCGATACGGTACAAGTGAACAGATTCTGACTATTTGACTATAGCGCCGATGGTGGCCAGAGCCCAAACGAACAGCGCGCATCAAGGAGGACCATGACAACACCCGATAGCCCACAGTCGCGCATCCCGCACGACGATTGGGCCGACCAGGACCTGCTCACCAAAGGTGAGGCGGCCGAACGGCTCGCCGCCGAGATCGCCGAGGTCGCTGCCAAACTCGGCGCGTCGGATGATCAGGACGAGACCCTGACGCGACGACTCAACGGGCTCCAGGAGGCCTACAAGCACCTGACCCGGGACCCACAGGGCTGACCCGGCCCACTCAGGCCCGCGGCAAGCCCAGCACCCGCTGGGCGACGATGTTGCGCTGGACCTGGGCCGTTCCACCGTAGATGCTCGCGGCGCGCGACCACACGTAGATATCCCATTCCAGGCCTTCGGTGAGCAGCGGGCCGCTGGCCGAAAGGTCCATCATGGCGTGGGCGAAGAACTGGTCGGCACGTGTCATGAGCAACTTGTCCACCGAACCCTCGGGCCCGGGAAGCCGGCCGTTCTGGCGCTCCGTGAGCGATCTCATGACCTTGATCTGCAGTGCTCGCAGCTCCGCGTAGGCCTGCCCGAGCCGGGCCCGCGCCGACGGCGAGTCTTCAAGCCAGCCGACGCGAACGTCGTCCTCGAGGCGACGTAGCTGCGTCTTGAGCCGGCCGATCCAGTTGATGTCGCTGGGACCGCGCTCGTAGGCCAGCAGCTGGTTGGCAATGGACCAGCCCTCCCCGCGCCCGCCGAGCAGGTTGCCCGCGGGTACATCGACGTTGTCGAACGTGATCTCGGTGAACTCGCGGTTGCGCGCGGCGTTCACGATGGGCCGCACTTCGATGCCGGGCGTCGACATCGGCACCAGCAACACAGAAATGCCGGCGTGCTTCGGTGCGTCCGGCTCGGTGCGGCACAGCAGGAAGCACCAGTCGGCGACCGCACCGAAGCTCGTCCAGATCTTGCGGCCGTTGACGCGAAACATCTCACGCCCGCCGGCGTCGAGGAAATCGGCCCGGGTCTTGAGGCCGGCGAGGTCGGATCCGGCCTCGGGTTCGGAGAACCCTTGACACCAGCGCACCCGGCCGGACAACAGCCCGGGCAGCAGCGTGTCGCGCTGCTCGTCGGTTCCGAACAGGCGTAACGCGTTGCTGAGGTGACCGACGCCCTCGATGGGCGCGGCGCCGGCCCGCCCGAGCTCGTCGTTGAGGATCGCCTCGTAGACCGGCGCCTTGCCATGCCCCCCATACTCGACGGGAAAGGACAACCCGATGTAGCCGGCTTCGTAAAGCGTTTGGTGCCAGGCGTTTTGCGCGTCAGCCCGCGCCGCCGGGTCGTCGGGAATCGCGGCGTCGGCAGCGTGGTCGGACAGCCACTGCCTCAGCTCGGCGCGGAACTGCGCTTCGGGTGCGCTGTCGTTGAAGTCCATGGCTAAGCGAGTTCCCGGTTCGCCAGCCGCAGCGCGGCGACGGCCTCGTACTGCACCGTCTCGTCGCCGAACAACCGCCGGTCCAACAGAGTCCGGCGCAGCCGCAGGTGCGAAACGTGCTCCCAGGTGATCGCGATGCCACCAAAGACCTGAACCGTGGTCTCCACCACCTCCCGGCCCGCGGCCGAGGCGTATGCCTTGGCCGTCATCGCCGCCAGCCGCGCCTCGTCGGCCGGCGAGTGGTCGATCGCCCACGCGGCGTGCCAGAGGCAACTCCGGGCGCCTTCCACCTGCACCAGGGCATCGGCGAGCAGATGACCCACGGCCTGAAACGAGCCGATCTTGACCCCGAATTGAGCCCGCTCGCCCGCATAGCGGACCGCGTCGTCCAGGGCACCCTGCATGATGCCGACCAGGTCGGCGGCGACGGCGGTCATCGCCAAGGACTCCACCCGCTGCCACCGTTCGTCATCGATGGCCTCGCCGGTGACCACCGCCGAAGCGACCGAATCTGCTGGCAAAAAACGGAATTCACGGGTCAGGTCCAGTCCGCGCGGGTCGGCGCCGCCCAGTGGTGCGCACACAAGCCGACGTTGTCCGTCGGTGCGGGCGGTCAGTAGTCCGTGGGTGGCGCCCGCGGCGTCGAATGCCACCCCAGGTCGGTGAGCCGAGCCGAAACCCATCAGGTCCGGGCTCAGCACGGGCGCCAGCCGGAGGCTCCCTTCCGCGACGAGCTCCAGTTCCTTCTCGGCTCCGGCCGCCTCCAGGAGCTCGGTGGCCAGCACCGCCTGGCCCACCACCGGAACGGCGCTGAGGGTCTTGGCGAGTTCTTCGATCACGATGACGGCTTCCACGCCGCTCGCGTCGAGTCCGCACAGGCGCGGCGAACGCAACGTCGGCACACCGAGATCCACCAGGCGGCGCCACTGGGCGTCGAGCGCCTCGCCGGTCGCGATCTCGTCCGCACTGGTGACACCCACGCTCTCCCCCAGCTGCGCGGCGGTGTCGCGGAGCAGTTGCTGCTCGTCGGTGAAGGCGATCTCCATGGTCAGCGCAGGGTCATCTCCACGCTGGTGTATCCGCGCACGGTCGCGGTGAGCACGCGTTCCCGCGCCCCGATGGCGTAGTCGGGAAACCTGTCGGCGATGTACTCGAACACCAGCTGCGCCTCGCGGCGAGCCAACCATTGCCCGAGACAGATGTGGATTCCCCACCCGAAATACACGTCGGTGCCGCGCGGCCTGCCGATGATGAAGCGGTCGGGATCGTGGTAGCGCCGTTCGTCGCGGTTGGCGCTGCCCAGGAGCAGCAGCACCCAGTCGCCGGCGTCCATGGTGACGCCGTGCCGCTCGATGGGGCGGGTCAAGGTGCGGGCGACCCAGTGGCTCGGCGTGTCGTAGCGCAGCGCCTCGTTCACCGCGGCGGGAATGACGCTGCGGTCCTTCACGATGCGCTGCCACTCCTGGGGGTGCTCGGCGAGCGCGACGAGGCCGTTGGAGATCAGCTTCTGCGTGGTTTCCGAGCCGGCGGCCGACAGGAGATTGCAGAACATGAGCACCTCGTGCGGGGTCAGGGCGCGCTGGCCGCCGGCTTCGGGGTCGTCGAAGGTGGCTTGCAGCACGACGCTGATCAGGTCGTCACCCGGGTCGGTGCGGCGCCGTTCGATGAGGTCACCGATGTACTGGCTGATCAGGCGGTTGGCCTCGATGGCTTTGGCCGGCATCGCGACCTGCCCTTCCTCCCGGGTGAGGAAGGCCTCCCACCAGACGCGCAGCTGCGCACGGTCGCTGTGCGGCACGCCGAGCAGATCACCGATCACGTCCGTGGGCACCGAGAACGCGAAGGCCTCCATCGCGTCGACGGTGGTGCCCGATCGCAGCCGGCCCAGGTGCGTGTGGACCACCGCCCGCAGGGCAGACTCCATGGCGGCGACCGCTTTTGGCGTGAAGAACCCTTTGAGGACCCCGCGAATGCGGTCGTGGCGAGGCGGGTCCATCGAGATCACCGAGTACTTGCGTCCGTCGTTGTCCGGGTTCTCCGGTGCCGGACCGCGCTTGGATGAGAACGTCTCCCAATCCCGCAGAGCCTGCGACACGTCGTCGAACCTGGACAGGACCCACCAGCGGTTTTCGGGGTCCCGGTAGACCGGCGCCTCGTCGCGCAATCTCCGGTACACCGGGTATGGATCGTCGAAGATCGCCTTGGAGAACGGCGAATACATCAACTCGCTGGTCGCTGGCACAGCCATGACTCTATCACCGCAATGAACAATCGGACGTTGAGTGACTAACTGCTCAGTTGCTCGGCGGCGTGCGTTCGATCAATTCGATCCAGTTGCCGTCGGGGTCAGTCGCCATCAGTCCCCGGTTGCCGCCGTCGAATGTGACCGTTCGTTCCGGTCGGGCTTGGCCACCCAGGCGCTCGATACGCGCGACGAACGCGTCCGCGTCGTCGACACGGAACGACAGGTGCGTGAAGCCCACCTCGTTCATCCGGCGGGGCCTGCGCTTCTCGCGCACGCCCGGTACCGGGTAGCCGAGCAACTCGAGGCGAAATCCGTCGCGTTGCAGGTAGACGAGGTCGAGCACCAGCCCGGGCACGCCCAGCAGCCGTGCCGTCTCGGGCCCGCCGACCCTCAGGCGGCCGCTTTCGTCAAATCCCATTGCCGTGCAATAGAATCGGACGGACCTTTCGAGATCGCTGACGCACAGCCCGATATGGGTGAGGCGGTCACCGGAGCTCATGCGGTGTCGTCGGCGAGTTCGTCGAGCAGCGCGTTGTGTTCTCCGAGCAAGGGTGGCCGTACGGGCCCGCCCGCAAGATTGGCGCTGAAAAGGTATGGCGTGCCGGGATAGCGGAAGCTCTCCCCCAGTTCCGGGTGGTGGACCGGCACGTGAAACCCGCGGGCGGCGATGTGTTCGTCCTCGAAGGCCTCGTCGGGTGACAGCACCGCTCCGGCGGGGAATCCGCGTCGCTGGCTTTCCAGGAAGTACTCGTTGGCCGGCATCCGGGCAGCGATCAAGGTGATCGCGTCGCGGGCCGCCATCAGGATCGCGGTGGTCTCGTCGTCGGCGCCGATCATCGCGATGTCGACCGGCTCGTCGCGAGAGGCGGCCATTTCCAGGAACACCGCCTCGGGAAGCTCGTCGGTCAGGCCGAGGTCCGCGAGCCAGGTCAGCAGGTTCGCGAATTCGGTCGGCTTGCGGGGTAGCACGCCGGTGGTGGCGTAGGCGCCGTCCGCGCACCGGACCTGCGTCGGTTGGCTCCGCGTGAAGTACGCGTGACGGCCGGTCTGGCGGACGCACGTCTCGTTGTTGACCAGCCAGTGGTACGTCGTCTGCTCGGAACTGACGTTGCAGGCCGCATTGACGCTGACGTCGACGAGCTGACCCTGGCCGGTCTGGTCCCGGTGCGCAAGGGCCACCAGCGCTCCGATCGCGCAATACAGGCCGGCGATGTTGGCCGACTGCTCGCCGGCGCCGCGAACCGGCGGCAGGGAGTGGTCGTCGTAGCCGCAGTTCCAGACCGGACCCCCGCCGGCGAGCAAGGTGAGGTCGGTGACGGGTTGGTCGGCCCGCATGCTGTCGAGGCCGAATGGGGTGACCGCCACCCAGATCAGG
This sequence comes from Mycobacterium paraseoulense, assembly GCF_010731655.1. NCBI lineage: Bacteria > Bacillati > Actinomycetota > Actinomycetes > Mycobacteriales > Mycobacteriaceae > Mycobacterium > Mycobacterium paraseoulense. Next base: position 3,140,036 of record NZ_AP022619.1, read on the forward strand.
GACGGGTGCCGGGCATCGCCGACGGGGCCCGACCCGGAGATCACGACGTCGGCGCTAGCGATCAGGCGCCCCAGTGCGTTGACACCCTCCGCGGTGTCGAGATCGACGGTCACCGATCTCTTGCCCACGTTGCCGCTCCACCACCGCAGGCTGGTATCCGGGCCGATGTTGTCGTGCGCGAACGGCGGTCGCAACCGATGTGAGGATCCCGCGGGCGGTTCGACCACGACGACCTCCGCGCCGAGTTCGGCGAGCAACCTTCCCCCGATGGGGGTGAACTGGCCGCTGATCTCGACGACGCGAATCCCGCTCAGCGCGTTCAGATCACACCCCGTTTCGTCAATTCGTCCAGCTCCTGATCACTGCGCCCGAGCAGCCCGCCCAGCACGTGCCGGTTGTGTTCGCCCAGACACGGCGCGGCCCGCGAAATGCTCCACGGCGAGGCCGACATTCGCAGGGGAAGCCCTTCGACGCGCACCGTCCCGATCTCGGGGTGCGTCACGGTCGGAAAGAGTCCCCACTCGGCGAGGTCCGGGTCTTCGTCGATCCGTTCCCGGGGCGACTTCACGACACTCGCCGGCACGCCGGCCGCACTGAGTTCGGCTGCCAGCGAGGAGGCTTCGCGGGTCCGGGTGCAGGCGCTGACGAGCGCGTCGAGTGCGTCGGCGCCGAGCAACCGCTGCTCCAGGGTGGCGAATCGGTCGTCCGTCAATCGCGGTTCGTCGACGACTTTGGACAGCAGGGCGACGTCCCGGTCGTCGCGGCAGGCGATGGCGATCCACCGGTCCTCGCCCCGGCACGGGTAGATCCCATGCGGGGCCATCTCACCGAAGTCGGCGTGGTTACCGTCCGGGAACCCCGGCCGGCGCGCGGGCCGCTCGTTGACCGTCCAGTCCAGCACCTCGGTGGGCAGCATCGCGATGCCCGCAGGCACCGTGGCCAAGTCGATGTGTTGTCCCTCGCCGGTGCGTTCGCGCTGATGCAGGGCCGCCAGGATCGAGACCGTCATGTAGTAGGCGGCGACGTGGTCCATGTACGAGTAGCCCCATCCCGCGGGCTCCCGGTCGGGCAACCCGGCGGTGAAGGTGAGCCCGCTCAGCGCCTGAACGATGGGACCCCAGGTCTTGAAATCGCGGTAGGGGCCGCTATGTCCGAAGCCGCAGTTGGAGACGTAGATGATGTCCGGCTTGATCCGGCGCAGCTCGTCGTAGCCGAAACCCATCCTGTCCAGCACGCCGGCGGCGAAATTCTCGCAGACGATGTCGGAGACGGCGATCAGCTCACGCAACAGCTGCTTGCCTGCCTCTTGACGCAGGTTGATGGTCACCCCGAGCTTGCCCACGTTGTGGTTGTTGAAGCCGGCACCCAGATTCACGCCGCGGCGCTCGTCGACGAATGGGCCGACGCCGCGCAGCGCGTCCCACATCCCGCGCGTTGCGGGGTCTTCGACTCGGATGACCTCGGCACCGAAGGCGGCCAGGATCTTCGTCGCCCCGGCGCCGGCCAGTTGACCGCCGAGGTCGCATACCCGAAGGTGGGACAACCCGACGCTCACCATGCAACAATAAAACAGATTTTGTTCTTCTGCCAACGCCGCGCCGCAGCCCGGCCCGGCGGGACCGCTACTCGCAGATTAACAGTTGATGTTCTATTGTTCAGTCTTATGGTGACGATCACAGCGGCCCGCTTCGACGAGCCGGCGTTCTACCTCGGCGACCCGAACGCCACATTCGCGCAGTTGCGCGAACACGATCCCGTGCATTGGTACGAGGAGGGCCAGTTCTGGGTCATCACCAAGTACGAAGACATCAAGGGTGTCTCGGCTCGACCCGAGAAGTTCAAGTCGGAGCGCATTGGGATCATGATGGATCTGATCGCGCACCGGGAGGGCCGCGACCCCCAGGGATATGGCAACCGCGGCATCATGTTCATGGATCCGCCGGTGCACCGAGTGCACCGCAAGGCTGTCGGCGTGCGGTTCACACCGGCCGCGGTCGCCAAGATGGAGGCCCGGGTGCGCCAGGTCGTCAACGATGTGCTCGACGACCTGCCGAACGGTGAATTCGACTGGATTCAACGGGTCGCCGAGCCCATCCCCGTGTATGTGTTCGCCTACCTGCTGGGAGTACCCGAAGAAGACTGGCCCAAGGTCGCGGGCTGGGCGACCACGATCGCCAACGTCGGTGGTGGAGCCGCGAGCGACGAGGACTACGCGTTCATCTTCGAACACATCGGGCCCTATCTGATGAGCCTCGTCGCCGAACGCAAGGAGCATCCTCAGGACGATCTGCTCACGATGCTCTCCCAGGTGACCGTTGACGGGGAGCCCTTCGACGACATGCAGGTGATGATCTACGCGCTCACCTTGCTCGCCGCCGGCAGTGAGACGACGCAGAGCCTGATCGCGGGAATCGCCGATTGCCTCGACACACATCCCGACCAATCGGCGGTGTTGTTCGCCGATCCGGGTCTCAGCGGCAACGCCGTCGAGGAGGTGCTGCGTTACTGGACGCCGGTGATGAGCATGGCCCGGCAGGCGGCCCGCGACGTTCGTCTGCGCGGTGCGGATGTCAAGGAAGGCGACGGGGTGCTGCTCGCCTATGCGTCCGCGAACCGCGATCAGGAGCACTGGGGCCCGACCGCCGAACAGTTCGACATCCACCGCCAGGACGCCGCCAATCACCTCGGCTTCGGGGTCGGCGAGCACTTCTGCATGGGCGCCGCCCTGGCTCGACGCGAAGCTCGTCTGCTGCTGGAGGAAGTGGCGCGGCGCGCCAAGGGGATTCACGTGGTCGGCGACCGAGTGCCCCGCGTGTCGACGCTGGTGCACACGCACGACCACCTGCCTGTTGTGCTCGACTACCGCTGAGGGGCATGTCCATGAGCGGACCCATGGCGGGCGTACGCGTCCTCGAGGTTGCCCAGTGGACGTTCGTTCCGGCCGCCGGCGCGGTGCTGGCGGACTGGGGCGCCGACGTTCTCAAAATCGAACATCCGCGCACCGGCGATGCCCAGCGGGGCCTACGTCAGCTCGGCAACGTGCAGATCGCCGGCAACCGCAACCCCGTCATGGAGCACGCGAACCGCGGCAAACGATCCATCGCCCTGGATATCTCGACACCGGCCGGCCATGAATTGCTGATGGACATTGCGCGCACAAGCGACGTGTTCCTGACCAACTTCTTGCCCGACGCCCGTGCCAAACTGCGGATCGACGTCGACGACTTGCGGACTGCGAATCCCGGCATCGTCTATGTGCGGGGCAGCGCATACGGAACGCTCGGCGACGAGGCCGGCATCGGTGGCTACGACATGACCGGCTTCTGGAGCCGAGGCGGTAGCGCGGCAAGCGTCACCCCGCCCGATATGGGCGGCGTTGTCGCACAACCCGGCCCGGCGTACGGAGATTCTCTGGGCGGCATGACAATTGCCGGCGGAATCGCGGCGGCGCTGTTCGCTCGTGATCGGACCGGTGAGGCCAAGGTCGTGGATGTGTCGCTCCTCGGAGTGGGGGTGTGGGCGATGGGGGTGGCAGTCAACGCCGCGCTGATCTCCGGAGAGCCGTGGCAGGCAAACCCCGCCGGCGCCAACGTCGCCCCGCACAATCCGCTGGTGGGCTTCTACCGCACCGGCGACGGGCGGTATATGGGATTGTCGATGATGCAAGGTTTCCGCTATTGGGCGGACTTCTGTGCGCGGGTCGGGCTCCCCGAGCTTGCCACCGACGAACGCTTTGCCAGCCATGAGCTGCTAACCCGCAACGCGGCGCAGGCAACTGCGATCCTGCGCGAGGTGCTCGGAAGCAAAACCCTCGAGCACTGGCGCAAAGCCCTGGCCGGTTTCGAAGGGCAGTGGGCGCCCGTGCAGAACACGATGGATGTTGTGGCTGACGAGCAGGTGAGGGCAAACGGTGTCATCGCGCCCATCCAAGGCAGCGGCGGTGCCCTCGAGTTAGTCTCGAGCCCCGTGCTTTTCGATCAGACACCGTTTGCTCTGGGCCCGACACCGGAGTTCGCCGAACATACCGAGGCGCTATTGCTCGAACTGGGCAAGGACTGGGAAGACATCATCGACCTCAAGGACAGCGGAACCATCGCGTGATCGACAGCCCTCTTAAGATCCAACCAACGGAGTAAGCAGATGAATCGAGTCAGCGGCAAAGTAGCGGTCGTCACGGGTGCCGCGCGCGGCCAAGGACGCAGTCACGCAGTCCATCTCGCCGACGAGGGCGCCGACATCATCGCCGTTGACATCTGCGACGACATCGCGACCAACGACTACCCGATGGCACGCAAGAGCGACCTCGACGAGACGGCGAAGCTGGTCGAGAAGGCCGGCCGGCGGGTGGTCACCGCGGTGGCCGATGTGCGGGATCGGGCGGCACTGAAGAAGGCGATCGACGACGGCGTCGCCCAACTGGGCGGGCTGCACGTCGTCGTCGCCAACGCCGGCATCTGCCCCCACGGAGAGCACAAAGGGTATCCGGCGTTCCGCGACGTGCTCGACGTGAACTTTCTCGGCGTTGTCAACACCGTCAACGCCGCATTCGACCATCTGGACACCGGTGCGTCGATCATCGCCACCGGCTCGATCGCCGGACTGGTCTCCCAACACGATATGTTCAACGGCGGCGGCAACTCGGGCCCCGGCGGCCTCGGCTACGGTCTGGCCAAGAAGTTCGTCCGCGACTGGGTCAAATCGATGGCGATGACGCTGGCGGCGCGCCAGATACGCGTCAACGCCGTGCACCCGACGAACGTCAACACCGCGATGATGAACAACCCGATGATGTACAAGACGTTTCGGCCCGACCTGGAGGCTCCGACCCACGACGATGCCTTTGTGATCTACCCGATGCTCCAGGCGATGCCGGTGCCCTGGGTGCAGCCCGAGGACATCTCGCACGCCGTGGTCTACCTCGCCTCCGACGAATCGCGATACGTCACCGGACTGCAGATGTTCATCGACGCCGGTGCCGCGCTGAAAATGGGTTTCTGACCTCCCGACGGTATGACACCCGATGAGGCGGTACGAAGCTGGCTCGAGAGTCACCTAGGGCCCGTGCGGGCCTTCGAGCGCCAACCACGTTGGCGTCCGGCCTGGTTCGCCGATGTCGAACGCGACGGCACAATCATGCCGCTATATGTGCGTGGTGATCGCGAGGGCATGGAGTTCTCGTTGTCCACCCATCGAGAAGCGGACGTCCTTGAAGCCCTGGAGAAGCAAGGCATCCCCGTCCCACACATTCACGGTCGGATTGACGCACCACCGGCCATCGTGATGGATCGCCTGCCCGGCGCCACCAACCTGTCAACCTCGCCGAGTGCAGCAGAACGCAACTCGGTCATCGACGAATACATGGAAATCCTTGCGCGGATCCATCGGCTGGATCCGGGTGAGTTCTCCACCGCCGGACTTAAGTTGCCCGAAAGCCCTCAGCAGCACGCGTTGTCGAGCTTCGAGGAGTCGGTCGCGCGGTATCGGTCTACCAAAATGCGCCCGGAGCCGTTTCTGGAATTCGGTATCGGCTGGATCCGCCGCCACGTTCCCGCGCACCGGTTCGACCCGCGCTTCGTCCTCGGCGATCCCGGACAGTTCATGTTCGCCGACGGTCGTGTGACCGGACTGCTCGACGTCGAACTGGCCTACCTCGGCGACACCGCCCATGACCTCGCAGGACTGCGCCTGCGGGACATCTCCGAGCCCTTCGGCGACCTCGAGCGCGCGTTCCGGCGCTATGAGGAGGTTTCCGGCATGGAACTGGACCTGCCGGTGGTTGAGTTCCACACCGCGCAGTTCTCGCTCACCACGCCTCTCTCGTTGGTGATGGTCTTGCACAACCCTTTTCCGATGAGCGAGTCGCTGCAATACGAGGAGTGGTTTCAGCAATGCTCGCTCAACGCCGTCGAAGCCATGGCCGCGGTCGAGGGCGTCGCCCTCGACGATTACCGACTCCCGCAGGCGACAGACGTCCGCCAGAACGGCCTCGCCAACGCGTTGGCACCCATCATCGAGGAATTACCCGCCGAGACCGACATTGACCGCTTTCGCCGGCATCAAACCGCGCAAACCGCGCGCTACGTTGCCGGCGTCTGCCGGCATGGTCCCGCGATCGAATCCGAAAACCTCGACGACGTCGAACGCCTGCTCGGCTCCCGGTACGCCGACTGGCGTGCAGGCGATGCGGCGCTGGAGGCATTCGTGCTGCAGGCGCCCGACAACATGGACACCGAGCTCATTCGGCTGTTCTACCGCCGCATCATGCGGCAAATGCGTTTACTGGAGCCGGTTCTCAACCGCGCCGGCGGCGTGTACCCGCTAACGCCCCTGGCCCGGTTACTCGGCCGCTGACGCGCGCGTCGTAGGCCGCTACCGGGCGACGAGCTCCAGACGCTTCCGTCGGCGGACCAGGATGCTGGGCAGCCAATCTCCGACGTCACACGCGTCGATCCAGGTGGTGCGCTCCAGTAGCATCTTGAACACGATCTGAGCCTCCAACCGGGCCAGGGCCGCCCCGACGCAGAAATGCACGCCCTTGCCGAACGTCACATGCCCCTTCCCGTTGCTGCGGTCGAGACGGAATTCGTTGGGCGACTCGAAGTGCTCGGGGTCGCGGTTGGCGGCTCCCCATAGGAGAAGCAAATGCGCATTCCCTGGCACTTCCACCCCACCGAGTGTGGTGTCGCGCCACACATGGCGGTAGTGCCCACGGAACGGCGGCTCGTAGCGCAGGGCCTCTTCGATGAAAGCGCCCAATAATTCCGGGCTTTCGCGGAGCCGCTGTTGGACCTCGGGGCGGTCAGCGAGAATCCATGCCGCACTGCCCAACAACGAGGCGGTCGACTCGCCGGCGGCACTGAACAGCGTGAGCATGATGCTCATCGCCACGGCCTGGTCCACCTCGCCGGAGGCGTAGCGGGCGGCCATGTCCGGTATCAGCCCGGATTTATCTGCGGTATCAGCCTTGTCGAAATGCTCCATGACGTACCCGGCCAGTTCGAACGCCGCAGCCCCGGCCTCCGCGAGCTGCGCCTCGGTGACAATGCCGTCGAGCAGGGTGGTGGTGGCGTAACCCAGCCGGATCAGCTTGTCGACATCGGCGTGGGGCAGCCCCAGCAATTTTGCGACCACCATCATCGGGAGCCGGTTCGCCACCGCGCCCATCCATTCGATGCGTCCTTGGTGCAGGTTCTCCTCCCACAGGCGCTCGGCGGTCTCCGCGGCGAATTCCTCGATGATCCGCACCCGGCGCGCGGACAGGTGTGGGAGCAAGATCTTGCGGTGCAGCGCGTGCGCCGGATCATCGGCCGTGGCCAGGGCGTGGGTGGGGCTTCCCGCCTCCATCATTGGCAACGCTGCGATGCTGCCGTCCTCGCGGAAAATCATGGTTGCCGTGAGATTGGACGAAAAGTCCTCGACCCGAGTGACGGTCTCGATCAACGCGTCCCAGCCGCATACGGCATAGAAGTCGGAATCGGCGATGCGATGCACCGGAGCCGTCGCGCGCATCCGGTCATACATCGGATACGGATCCTGCAAAGCCTCGGCACCGAAGAAATCGACCGGGTCGCTCAAGACCGCCATAGACCCAGGCTGAAGGTGACCCTCGGCGCGGTCAATAGGCCGTGGAAAGGTTGATAAGCCTCCCGCCGCGCCGTCCGTGCACCCCAAACCCTTTGCGCGGGAGGACCAGCGCGTTAGCCTGAGAATTGTTACCGATAATTCTCAGCCTGAGGGAAGTTTCTGTTGGCTGTACGGGGAGGGTTGCATGGCACAGAACGACTGGCTGGTGGGCCGGGATCGCCGCAGCGCAGCCGCCGAACGGATATATGCGGCGGCCGCCGACCTCATCGCGCACGTCGGATACGACGAGTTCACCATCGAGAGCCTCGCCGAAACGGTCCACTGCTCACCGGCGACGATTTACCGGCACGCCGGCGGAAAGGCGGCCATCAGGGACGCGGTGGTTGCCCTCCAGGCAAGCCGCATCGTCGATACCGTGCGCGAGGCCATCAAAGACCTGACCGGCCGCGAACGAGTGGTGACGGCCACCATCCTGGCTTTGCAGCGCCTGCGCTCTGATCCGTTGGCTCAGCTCATGCAGACCGCACCGACGGTGCCGCGCAGCGAGTGGCTCACGAACTCCCCCGCTGTCACCGCATTCGCCTATGACATGCTCGGATCCGACAATGCAGATCCACTTGCCGCCCAATGGCTTATCCGGGTGTTCCTGGCGCTGTGGTGGTGGCCGGTGAAGGACCCCGCCGACGAACGCGCCGTCGTCGAACGCTTTCTCGGCGGGTCTTACGAAGACCCTGGCTGAGGGCCGAATCACCGACCCAGTACGGCCACCACACAGGACCCACCGCCGCCCATCGCCTGCGCCAGCCCGACGCGGGGATCGGCGGCCTGCCGCGAATCCGCCTCTCCGCGAAGCTGACTCACCACCTCGGCGACTTGGGCCAGTCCCGTCGCACCGAACGCGTGCCCGCGGGCAAGGCAGCCGCCGTCGGTGTTGGTCGGCAGCCTGCCTTTGGATCCCAACCCGCCCGACTGGACGAGTTCGGCGGCGTCCTTGACGTCGACGAGGCCGAGTGCGATCAGCGCGGTGACCTCCTCGCTGGCGCACATGTCATGTAGGGAAACGATTCCGACGTCATTCGCCGCGACCTGCGCCGCGGCGTAAGCTCGCCGTGCCGTCAGGGTTATTTGCGACGGCGGACCGACGCACGGACCGGCCAGCGGCCAGCCCGGGTCGCGGGGCCAACTCGTCTGCTCGATGGCGTTGATCGCCACGGACCGCGGGCGTTGTCCGGACGTCACGACGATCGCGGCGCCGCCGTCGACCGAGGCGTGACACATCATCTTGGTTAGCGGCTCGGCGATCATCCGCGACGACATCACCTGTTCAACGGTCACCTCGTGGTCGTTGCGCCGAGCCGCCAGCGGATTCAGGCGCGCCTGGTTGTACGACTTGGCCGCGACGGCACCGATAACATCCGGCGCGCAGTTCGCCTCGTACAGAAAGCGATTCGCCTCGATCGCGTAGTGGATCTGCGGCGGGAACCGGTCCCAGAAATCGACCGCTGCCGGTACCACCCCGCCGGGCTCAAGCGCGGTCGTCTTCTCATAGCCGATCGCCAACGCGGCCTCGCAGCGGCCCGACGCCACCGCCCACACAGCATGCCGCAGGGCGACCATGCCTCCCGCCGATGCGCTTTCGATCGCGGTTACCGGGATCCCACTGCGTCCCAACGCATGCGCGACCTTCAGCCCGGTCTGCGGCGGTGCCATCGACGACGAGCAGAAGACCTCGCCGATGACGTCATAGCCGAGACCCGCGTCCTCGAGCGCCTGCCGAGCGGCCGTCACCCCGAACTGGGCGAGCGCGGTGTCGCCGTGTTTGCCGAACGGGGTGAGCCCGACGCCCGCGACGTGGACGCCCGTCACGCCGGATCCGCCTCGAAGAGCAGCACTTCAGCCTCGCCAAGCTTCCGCTCGACGATCCGGCCAACGGCACCGGGCCCGGGCCGCGGCCCGGACACCAGGAGTTGCACCCGGCCGTCGCAGGTGTCGACCCATGCGACGGAGTAGCCCTCCTGGCCGAACTCGGGAATCGGCGACCTCGACGGCACGAACGTCGATGCCCACACCGTCGCAGTCTCATCACTGGGTGGATCAGCCGGCACTTGTCATCCTCTCCTGACGGGCATTCGCGTCTCCCAGGGCCGGCGGCGGCGCCAGCGGGATCGGGCCCTGCCCGGTGAATCGCCACGGGAGACCGACCAGGCGCGCGGTGGTGATATCCGGATCGGGGTGGGTGATCTCCGGGAAGAATCCCCGCGCGGCCAGGTGGGGGTCGTTCACCAGGTCGTCCGCGCGTTGCACGACCGCCGCGCGCAACCCCGCGGCCGTCAGGCGCGCTGCCGCCTCGCCGGCCGGCGCGCCGGCGATCAGTGCGGCGAGCTGATCGGGTTCCCCGGCCAATTCCGTCAGGCGCGCCCAGTCCGCGGGAGCCGAGAGTTCGACCGCCACCCAGCGGTCATCGGCGCCACGGTAGACGCCGCCCCGCGCGGCGGCCCCACTGTCGGACACCACCCCCTCGGCGGCCGAAGCCGCGGCGACGAATTCGGCCACCGTGGACGCCACCACCTCGGCCATGGACAGATCGATCACCGCCCCGGAGTCGCGTGCAGGCCCGAGCGCCCACGCCGCTATCACGGTGGCGGCCACCACCGAAGACAGCGGGTCGGCGATTACCGTGCCGAGCCGCGCCGGCGACCCGTCGGATCCCGTGGTGAGTCCGGCCAGACCCCCGTAGGACTGAACGTTGTTGGCGTACACGCGGTATCCGGCCATGGGACCCGTCGACCCGAAACCCGAAACCCGCATCACCAACCGGCCCGAGTCGGCGATTTCGACGGGGTCGACGCCGAGCCGGGTCAGCCGTGCCGCGCCGACATTCTCGATCAGCACGTCGGCTTCCTCGAGGGCGGCGGCGACGTCCTGCGTCGCCCGGCCGGGATCGATCAGCGCGCTGCGCTTGGAGTGGTTGGCCACCGCGAAATATGCGCCGCGCTCGACGCCGGGCCGCCCCGCGGCGAACGGTCCGGTGCGCCGGTAGATGTCGAGTCGGTCGCGGTCTTCCAGTCGCAGCACCTGGGCACCCATCCCACCGAGCAACGCGCCGACGATCGGCCCGGCCAGGACGTGGGTCAGCTCGGCGACTCGCAGGTCGTTCAGCCGGCCCGTGCGGTGCCGTCCGAACCGCCCGCCCGGGCGCGTCGCCCATGGGGGGGCCAGTACGGACAGGGCAGTACCGCCCAGTCGAGTCGCCGAAATGGCTCCGCGAGAAGCGAATTGGGGCGACGTCAGGATCTCCGCGGGTGTATTCACCGGCGTCGATGGCACGCCGTTGGCCTGCAACAGGGCTGCGCAGTCTTCCTTGAGGCGCGTCGCCGCCCACGCCCCGACCTGGTGGTTGATCAAATCGGCGTGCTCTATCCGGGCGGCTCGTTCGCCTAGGCCCGTGGCCCATGCGGGATGACCCAAGGCCACCAACAGGCCGGTCCACTGATGATTTTCGACGGCGGTGATGCGCACCAGTCCGTCGCGGCAGGCGAACAAGCCCGACGGGGCGAGATAACGCCCGCTGCCCGCCCGTCCCGGGCAGGAGTACAGCACGTGGGCGCACTCGGGAAGGGCCGCGGTGAATGCGACAGCCTCCTGCACCGACACATCCACGTTCACCGGCGCGCTCGTAGCGTTGCGCCGATCGAGGCCGTGCAGGGCCGCCAGCGCCGTCACCGCGCCCGCCGCCTTCAGCGCGACATAGCCAGGGGCGGGCACCGGCGTCCCGTCGGAGCCCTCGATCGTAGCGAGCATGCCGCCGGCCGCCTGGGCGATCAGTTCACCACCCCGCTCGACGGAGCGCGGTCCGGTCAGGCCGAATGGGCTGACGCTCACCACCACGGCGTTTCTGGCGTGCGGCGGGTCGATCGCGGCGTCGTGGTCGATGATCACGATGTCGTGTGCATCGATCAATGCCGATGTGTCGCTTGGTGATTGCAGGACTCGCTTGCCACGATCGAGAACCACGTCAACCAGCGGCACCGACGCGGTGCCAACCGCGATCACCGGCCCTACCCGGGGCGGCGAGAAACCGCCGCCGAGCTTACTCACCTCGGCGCCGAGGTTCGCCAGCAGCGACGTGGCCGCCGCAGCGGCGATCCCGTCGCCGACCTGAAGGACTTTGACACCCGAGAGGAACGAGTTCACCCGTCACCTCCCGGCTGCTCCACCGGATACCGCCCCGTGAGCCAGCGCGTGACGATGTCGCGGTGGTGCGCGCGCTGACCGAGATTTCCCGCGGCGCTGGCCGCCCGGCGGAGATGAACGTGGGCATCGTGCTCCCACGTGTACGCGATGCCGCCGAATACCTGGGTGGCGCCCTCGGGCACGGTACGCAGCGCGTCGATGCCCCAGTAGGCGGCGAGGGAGCCCAGTGCAGGGGCCTCGGGATGCCCGTGTTGGCAGGCGTCGGCGGCACGATTGACGAGCGCCCGCCCGATCTCGATCGCGCACCGCTGATCGACCAGGCGGTGCTTGATCGCCTGGAAGGCGCCGATCGGGCGGCCGAACGCGACGCGCAGTTTCGCGTACTCGGTTGCGGCCTCGTTGGCGGCCGCCGCAATGCCAACCAACTCGGCCACCCGGCCGATCAGGCCGCGCAGCGCGGCTTCACCGTGGCGGCGGACCGCGTTCGGCCCAGTCTCGAGGACCTGAATCGGCGCATCGCTCAGCGTGATTCGTGCGCCCGGGTTGTGATCCAGGGGCGTCACCGGCTCGCGCACCACGCCCGCCTCCGCCGGGTCGACAACCCCGAGCACGGCGGACTCTCCGTCGCCCGCGCAGACCAACAACTTGGTTGCGACCGCACCGAACGGCACGAGCGGCCACACTCCGGAGACGCCCGCCGCGGTGCGCTCTCCGCGCTCGGGTAGCAGCAGGCCGATCCCGTCGGCGCAGCGGTTCTCGCACCATCCCGCGGCCGCCGCCATCGCAAGCGGGGCAGGGGCCGACGCCGCGCCGGCGGCCTCGGCCAGCACGCACAGATCACGGAGCCCGCCCCCTCCGCCCCCGGCGGCCTCGCCAACCAAGACGTCGGCCCACCCGGCCTCGACGATCGTCTGCCACAGCTTCGGGTCGAACACCGGGCCGGGGCCATCGAGCAGGCCCCGAAAAGAGCTGGCAGACCACACCTTTCGGAGGGCGTCGTCGGCCGACGCCCGCAACTGCTCGAGTTCGGCCGCGCTGCGTGCGAGTTCGCTCAGCGACGACGGACCATCAGGGGTCACGCGGCAGTCCCAGCAGCTTCTCGGCGATCACGTTGCGCTGGACCTCAGATGTGCCCGCACCGAAGGTCGCCGCCCGCATCAGCAGGTAGCTCCGTGCGACGTTCCCGTTGTTCGTCGCCCCCGCCGAGCCGCGCTCCAGGGTGCCACCCGGCCCGGTGAGTTCCAGCCCGAAATTGGCCATCTCCTGATCGACTTCCGACGTCAGCAGCTTGGCCACCGACGCCTCGGGTCCGGGACTGACCCCGCGGACGCCGGCGGCCGTCGCCTGGGCCGAGATCTGACGCAGCGCCTCCACCCGCGCGGCGAAACCGACGATCCGATCGGCCACGTAGCCGTCGCCGCAGCCCTCGTGCCCCAGCGCTCCTTGCTCCTGCGCCATCTTGATCAGAATCGCCAGCCGCCGTTCGATGCGATGGGTGCGGCTCTGTCCGACGCGCTCGTAGCCCAGCGTGGATTTGGCCACCCGCCAACCGCCGTGCAGTGGGCCGAGCACGTTGGCGAGCGGCACCCGCACCGAATCGAAGAACACCTCATTGAACTCGGCCTGCCCGGTGATCTGGCGGATCGGGCGCACCTCGATCCCGCTCGTGCGTAGGGGCACGAGGATGTAGCTGATTCCTTGGTGCTTGTCCGCCGCGGGATCCGTGCGCGCCAGGATGTAGATCCAGTCGGCGTATTGCGCCTTGGACGTCCAGACCTTCTGCCCGGTGATGACCAGCTCGTCGCCGTGGATCTCGGCCCTGGTCTTCAGGGCGGCGAGATCACTGCCCGCGTCGGGTTCACTGAATCCCTGACACCACACCTCTTCGCCCGAAAGGATTTTCGGCAGATAGCGTTGGCGTTGCTCATCGGTACCCCACTGAATGATCGTCGGGCCGAGCTGATTGACGGCGCTGCGGTTGATCGGCTCTGGAGCGTGCGCGGCGGCCATCTCGGCGTTGAAGATGAGCTGTTGCACCGGGGTGGCCGCGCGACCACCGAACTGCACGGGCCAGGAGATCGCCGCCAGGCCAGCGTCGTGAAGTCGGCTCTGCCACAAACGCATTCGGTGTAGCCGGTCGGCCTCGTCGCGCCCGGAGCCGCGGACGTCATCCGTCAGTGCGGATGCCAGGAAGGCGCGCACCTCGTCGCGGAACTGCTGATCGGCCTCGGTGAGGACGACCCCGTAATCCGGTTCGGTCACGCCCCACCGCGAAGGATCGACGCCATCCGTACCTTCATGTCGCCGTACGTGATCGCGGTAGCGCCCGCCCTGGGCGCGCGGCCGGCGTCCACCTTCGGCGCCGACAGATCCAAGCCGGCAATTCTTTCCCGCAGCGCCGCGACGGTGCAGTGTTCCCTGCCCCGTCGCTCGACGCCGGTGTAGCCGAAGGCGCGGGCCGCATTACGCCAGGTGATCGCCTCGACCTCGTCGGGTGTGCAGCCCTCCAACTGGGCGGCGAGCTGCTCGGGCGCGTCCGGCCAGCTGCTGTCCGAATGCGGGTAGTCCATCTCCCAGCAGATGGTGTCCACTCCGATGCGCTCCCGCATCTCGATGCCGACCCGGTCGCGGATGAAGCACGACATGAAGTTGCGGCGATACACGTCGCTGGGGCTCAGCCCGTCACCCAAATCGTCTCCCGTCCAAGCCCGCTGGCGCGAGTAGATGTCCTCGAATCGCTCCAGCAGGAACGGAATCCATCCGATGCCGCCCTCCGACAGCGAGAACTTGATGGACGGGAATTTCTTCACAATGGGTGAGAACAACAGATCGGCCACGAAGCGCTGGGTGTCGATCGGCAGCATCGAGTTATAGGCCAGATAGGTGGTCAGGTCCGACGGCACGGGCAATCCGCCGCCCGTGCCGATGTGGATGTTCACCACCGTGTTCTCTGTGCAGATCGCCTCCCACAGCGGATCCCACTGCGGATCCTGCCAGGGCGGCTGCCCGTAGCTCCCGATGTGCTGTGGAGCCGTCACCGCGCGACAGCCCCGCCCCGCCAGGCGCCGCACTTCGGCCGCGGCCAGGCTCGCGTCCCACAACGGCAGGATCCCCATCGGGATGAACCGGTCGGGATGCCGGCCGCACCAGTCCTCGATGTGCCAGTCGTTGTAGGCGCGCACCATCGCCTCGGACACGTCGCGGTCCCCGCGGTAGGTGAACAGCGCGCCCGAGATGGTCGGGAACGACGGGAAGCACAGCGACGCAAGGACCCCCGAGGCGTCCATGTCGTTCACCCGTGCGTCGACGTCGTAGCACCCCGACCTCATGTCGCTGAATCGCGACGGCTCGAATCCCCATTCGTCGTTGGGCCGGCCCACAACGGCATTGAGCCCGATGTTCGGCAGCTGCAGACCGTCGTACACCCAGAAACACATGCCGTCGGCGTCCTCGACGATGCGCGGTGCGTCGTCGGCGAAGCGGCTTGGCACCCGGCCGTTGAACATGTCGGGTGGTTCCACGGTGTGGTCGTCGACGCTGATCAGTACCAGATCGAGAGGATCAATCACTCGAACAATCCTAAACTAATAAACACTTTCTGTCTAAGTGTTCTATCCGGACCCTCTCGTTTGGGCGAAGTCCTGCACCCAGCCCGCCATAAGGCCGTAAACAGACTCCATGGCATCGCGCGCGGCGGCGTCGTCACCAATGGGCTCGTAGTCGATGTCCCAGACCACGATGGATTCTCCGCCGGCATCCGAGCTCTCGGTTACGGTGTTGACCGCCACGAAGCGGCTGACCGGCATCGGATTGTTGGTGATCTCATACGACAGCGCGCGCTCGTCCGGCTTGATCCAGATGAGGGTCTCGATGACCGGCTTCTCGGCGCTCGCGGCGATGAACCGCCGCATGCCGGGTCCTTCGCCCTCGACCCTGACATCGCTGGGTCCGGGGATCCAGTCGACGTTACCGAAGTCGGCGAGAACGGCCCACACCGCGTCCGGTGACACGGCGAGCCGCTTGGTGACCGTGAAAGTTGGCATTTCCCGACCGTATCACCAGATGTGACAATTGATCGACTAGTGTACTTATGTACTGCCAACGCGCGAAGGAGGGCTGATGGCCACCGACTCCGCCGCTGGAGGCGAATTCGAGGTCGATGAGGACTGGGTCCGCTATGAGGTTGTCGAACCGCACATCGCGCAGATCACCATCAACCGGCCCGAACGGCGCAACGCCATCCTGTCTCCCGGAATGCATCGACTCTTCAAGGAGCGGCTGGACCGCGCCGAGGACGATGACCAGGTCAAGGTCGTCGTGTTGCTGGCCGAAGGCAAGGACTTCTCTAGCGGCGACGACGTGCGCCGGCTCCCGGTGGAAGAAGCGGGACTGCGCAAGGGCGAGCGATTGCCGCAGACCGCGCGCCTGGGCAACGCCCGGCGGCTGCACCGGCACCTCACCAACTGGCTGGAGTTCCCGAAGACGGTGATCGCCGGCTGCCAGGGTGCCACGCTGGGCGCCGGCATGAATCTGGCCCTGGCCGCCGACATTCTGGTCGTCTCGGATGACATGTACGTTGCCCGCCCCCAGGCGCGCATCGGGTTCGCCGGATTCTCCACGGCCATGCCGCTCGCGCTGCTCAAGATGGGACCCAACCGCGGCTACGAGGCGATGATCACCGGCCGCAAGGTGACCGCGCACGAACTACGCGAGTGGGGGGTAGCCGCGTCGGTGGTGCCCGCCGAGCGGCTCCGCGACGAAGTGTTGCGCTATGCCCGCGCGATCGCTCACCACTCGGCCGACGGCCTGATGGTGGGAAAGCACGCTCTGATCGCGTTTTGGCACGCCGTCGGGATGGCGCAGTTCGGGGACTGGGTCCCGATGGGCCACACGGTGTTCAGCAACCTCGTGTGGCGCGACGACGAGTTCAACTTCATGAAGGAACGCAGTACCCGCGGCGGCCGGGAGGCGATGGCCGAGTTGGAGCGCCGCTATGCCGAGTGGGGGTTCGAGTAGGCGATGGCTAAACAGCTATACAGATATTGTTTGTATGTTCTGTATGCTCGTTTCTAACGCGAGGCCACGAGGAGTTGGATGACGATGGGTGTGTTGGACGGACGGACCGCGTTGGTGACCGGAGCCGGGCGGGGAATCGGCGCCGCGGTGGCCGAGGGCTTGGCCGCCGAGGGCGCGACGGTCCTGGTCTCCGATGCGGGCGTCGGCGTCGACGGGACCGGACACGACTCCGGTCCGGCCGAAAGCGTCGCGGCGGCGATAACGAGCCGTGGCGGCAAGGCATTCGCCGATACCACCGACATCACCGACTTCGCCGCGTGCGCGGATCTCATCGGCCGCGCCGCCGAGACGCTCGGCGGCTTGGACGTCGTGGTGAACGCCGCGGGGATCCTTCGGGACGGCATGGTCTTCAAGATGAGCGAGCAGGACTGGGACGCGGTGGTGTCGGTGCACCTCAAAGGGACGTTCAACGTCACGCGCCACGCGGCGGCCTGGTGGCGGGAGAACCGCGGCGGGCAGTACCGGCTGATCACTTTCACATCCATGTCGGGCTTGCAGGGCGCGCCGAGCCAGCCGAACTACGCCGCGGCCAAGATGGGCATCGTCGGCCTGACCTTCTCGTGCGCCAACGCGCTGCGCAACTACGGGGTGCGCTGCAACGCCGTTGCGCCGATCGCGGGCACCCGGATGACGCAGGGCATCAAGGGCGGCGGCAGCATGGACTACTCGGACTCGAACGTTCGCCTTTCGCCGAAGAATTGCGTGCCGCCGGTCGTGTATCTGGCCAGCGAGCAGTCCGACTGGCTCAACCGGCGCGTGATCTTCGCCGGGAACGGGCGGATCAGCCTGATGTCCAATCCGGTCGTCGAACGCGAGATCGTGTCGGCGTCGGGGACGTGGGACATCCCGACCGCATTCGCCGAGATCGAGACGTCGTTCAAGGAAGCGGTGCTGTATCCCAATATCTTTGACAAGCCACCGTCCAGCTGAGCCGACGAAAAGTGCGACAATGACCGAGCTTGCCACCGAGCGGGTGCCACAGAAGTTCGCCTGCGGTGAGACTTTCGTGCCCAAGAGCCGTTACATCGACCCGGAATTCCTGAACCTCGAGCTGGAGCGATTGTTCACCCGGGTGTGGCAGCCCGCGTGTCGCGAAGAGGAAGTACCGGACGCCGGCTGCTTCTACGAGTACACGATCGGCCGGCAGTCCATCGCCGTGGTGCGACAGAAGGACGGCAGCATCAAGGCATTCCACAACACCTGCGCCCACCGCGGCATGAAGGTCGTCCGCGGCAGCGGTTGCTCGGCCAACAAAGAGTTGCGCTGCGAATTCCATGGCTGGCGTTATGAATTGGACGGCCGATCCTCCTTCGTCCCATGTCGCGACGAATTCGCACCGCGCCCCCGCCAGCAGTGGGGCCTGCGTCCCGTCGCGGTGGGGACGTGGGGTGGCTGGGTGTTCGTGAGCATGGCCGAGGACCCGCCGGATCTGCTCGAGTGGCTGGACCCGCTGCCGACCGCGCTGGCCCCATTTCGGTTGCAGGACATGCGCTACCGCTGGCGCAAGCGCACGTTCCTGGCGGCGAACTACAAGACCGTCATCGACGCTTTCATCGAGGGCTATCACACGCCCGGGACCCATCCGCAGACGATGCGATCGGCGCAGGGCCCGCGGCCGTCTGCGGAGCCCGCAGCGCCGCAAGAATACGTCTACGCTCCCTACACCCCGACCATCACCTATAAGAATCACTCGCGGTTCGTCTATACGCAGCGTCCCGAGCATGCCGGCCGTGACAAGGGTCGCCAGGAGCAGGCGGCGCGACCAGAGGTGTTCGCGAATTCGATGAAATACCAACACCTCGAGGTCGGGTCGCTGGTCACCGAGCGAGACTACCGGGCCGCGCAAAAGCTGGCCGCGATGGAGCCCGGCGACGTCCCACCGTTTGTTCTGTACCACCAGATGTGCGAGGAACTCGCCCGCGCCGAAGGCGTTGACTTCCCGCGGATGTCGATGGAGCAATACTTCGCGGGGAACGGCGACTGGCATGTGTTTCCGACCATGGTGATCCTGGTCGAGAAGTCCTGCCTGCTGGGATACCGCATGCTGCCCGACGCCGAAGACCCGAATCGGTGCACGTTCGAGATGTTCTCGCTGGAGCATTTCGCGCCCGGCGAGGTGCCCGAGACGCAGTGGCAGGTCTTCGAGCGGTGGCAGGACCACGACGGCTGGGGCGAGCTGCCCTCACAGGACCTGAGGAACATCGGCGCCATCCACGCGGGCATGCACTCGGCCGGGTTCGAGGGACTCTGGCTCAACACCGCCCAGGAGATGTCCATTCGCAACGAGCATGCGATCGCCGACAGGTTTCTTTTCGGTGCGGACCGCGACGGTGTGGATCATCGCGCTCAGGAGGGCGGTTCCTCCGCGTCGGCATCGGAGGAGCGATAGCGGTTCTCGCCATCGGCGGCGGCTCCCAGCCGCATTCATGCGACGACAGCAACACCGGGACCGTGAAGCCGATCGCCGGGATGGCCTGACGTACAAGCTGGTTGGCGACCCACGTGGAGTTCCGGGTGGGCGCAACGCCAACTTGCCGAATCGGGCTGCGCCAGAAACACGTTGGTGACCGGTCAGACACCTGATTCGGTCGGCTCACGCGGATATCCGAAGAGTTGCAGTGCTTCGTCGGCGACTGCGATCAGCGAGCCGGTGGGGGCATCGCGTTCGCCGGTCAGCCGGTCGAAGATTCCGATGTCTTTACGGAGCAGGGGTCCGACCATTGGAGCCAACACCCCGAAGCCACCGACAGCGACGGCGGTGTTCAGCGAAAAGCTGTTGCCGCTGCTGACCGACAAAGCGCGGCCCAGAGCGTGCTCGTCCAGGCCCAACCGAGTGCCGGCAACCATCGCGTCGCGCGCCAGGGCGTAGTGTGCGGCGTGCAGAGTGTTGTTGACGAGTTTGGCGATCAACCCGCTGCCGAGCGGCCCGATGTGAATCACGTTGCCCCCGAAGGTTTCGAGCTCCGCGCGGCATTTTTCGTAGTTTTCGTCCTCGCCGCCGACGAGGACGGTGAGCTTGCCCTCGGCGGCCGCGAATCCGCCGCCGCTGACCGGAGCGTCGATCACCCCGACAGCCCGTTCCGCCGCGATCCGCGCAATCTGGTGACAGACCTCCAGGCTGATTGTCGAATGGATGGCCAGCACGGACCCGGGCGACATGCCGGCGAGCACCCCGGATTCGCCCAGGACGACGTCTTGGACCCCCGCATCGTCGACCACACAGATCCCGACCACGTCGCTGTTGGCCCCCAGCTCGGCCCGGGTTTCCGCGAACGACGCCGCAGAACCGCGGTAGGGCTCAAGCGATTCCGCCCGGCGTGCCCACAACGTCGTGGGCACCCCGCAGGCTATGAGCCGATCTGCCATTCCCTTGCCCTGGTCCCCGAGACCGATGAATCCGGCTCGGATCTGCGGACGATCCGACGATGTCGGCGTCGCGGAGTCGGGTCGCGCGGTCGAGCCGGCCTGGTCAGTCATGAAGGGCGATGGCCTCCTCGGGACAGGACTGCACGGCGTCCGTGGCGGAGGGCTCCTCTCCTACTGGCACCTCGGCCGCCAGCAGCACGCTGTGCCCCTCCTCGTCGGCGTCGAACAACGCGGGCGAGAGGCTGTAGCAGCGGCCATGCCCCTGGCAGGCTCCGCTGTCGAGTTCCAGCCTCATCCACGCACCTCCCAGCTCAGTGGCAGCGGCCGCGCCAGCCGCACCGGAAGAGCTTCGTATTTCAACGACGAGCCCGGCGTTATCTCGTAATCGGGGATCCGCTTGTGAAATTGGTCGAGTGCCGCCCGCAGCTCCATCCGGGCGAGATGGCTTCCCAGACAACGGTGAAAACCGCTTGCGAACGAGTAATGCGGATTGGGCCGACGGGTCAGGTTCACTTTGAGAGGATCTTTGAACTTTTCCGGATCCAGGTTGGCAGCGGCCCACAGCACCGTCACCTGCGTTCCTGCGGCCACGGTCGTCTGGCCGACCTGCATGTCCACGGTTGGAGTCCGCGATGCCACCGGCACCGGGGTCTCCCAACGCATCAACTCTTCGATGGCGTCGGGCCACATTTCCGGGTTCGCCACTACCTGACGGCGCTCGTCGGGATGGCGCGCGAGCCAGGACAGGATGCAGGATAGCGACGCCGCGACGGTATCCAGGCCGGCAATCATCAGCAGGAAGCAAATATCGAGAATGTTCTCGCGGGTCAGTGAGTGGCCGTCGACTTCGGCTGTCATGAAGCGGCCGAGGATGTCGTCCCCGGGTTCGCCGCTCGCTTCGCGTTCGTCGAGAACTTGGTTGAAGTACGCGTAGCACCGTTTGCCCGCCGCCTTGTACCTGGCCTCGCGTTGCGCGACGGTTTCCCCGTCGATGTCGCGCAGCAGATCGTCTTTGTTCTGCAGGAAGTAGTTCAGCTCGGAGAGCGGAATTCCCATGAGGCGCAGGAAAATCGTGGACGGCAGGATCGCGCAGAATTCATCGTAGATGTCAGCGTGGCCGCGTTCGATGAACTTGTCGATCAGCTCGTCGGCGAGCGTTCTCACGTCGGTCTCCAGGTGAGCGATCGCCTTCGCCGAAAAGATCGGGTCAAGCAGTTTGCGGTATTTGGTGTGCTCGGGCCGGTCGATGTCCAGCGGAATCAGCGGGCGATCGGCGCTCTGTGTATTGCCCAGTGCCCCCGATCCGCGCACATCGTGGCTGCGGGTCAGAGCGTCGACGCTCTTGGCGGCGCCGACAATGTGATTGCCGTCGATCACGATTATCGGCGCCGATCCGATGCCTGCGTACACTTCCTGTGGTTCGGGGACAGTCAGCATCGCTGCGAAGTCACCCCCGAAGGCCTCGGCGGCAATGCCCTCCGTTACGACGTCGTCGGACTCTTCGTCGTGGCTAGCCGACAGCGCTGTCGTTTCGCTCATTTTTGTTCCTTCGCGGTGTACTACGGGGAAGTCCCAGGAATCGCTCGGCAATCACGTTTCGCGCCACGTCGGTGGATCCGCCATAAATGCCGGTTCCCGGCGCGAATCGGAATCCCGCTTCGAATGCACCGTCGCCGGCACTCCCCTCCGCCCCGCGCGCCAGAAGGGCTGTCGGACCGATGAGATCGATCAGCTCCGACGCCGTCTGCACCAGCAGGTCGGAGGACAGGATGCGAGCCGGCGGTCCCGACGCCGAACGCGTCATCTCGACCTTGACGAGCGCTTCGCCGATGCGCTCGGCCACTGCGGCGTCGTCGAGCAAGGATTTGCCTGCGGAACCCGGTTGCGTTGCGGCCCAACGAACGAACTCCGCGAGGAGTTTCTCGCACTCGGCCAGGTAGGGCCCCCCGATGGTCGGGTCACTGCCGTCGGCGGAGATGCCGTGTTCCTGGCTCAGCGGCGCGGCGACCACGGTCCAACCCGCGTTGACGTCGCCCAGGCGCCAGCGGTCGTTGACGCGAACATCTTGCAGGTAAACGAAATTGGTACGTTCGCCGCCAAGTGTGCCGATCGGCCGGATCTCCACCCCCACAGTGTCCAGGGGCAGAAGGAAAACGGTGAGGCCCTTGTGCATGGGCGCCGACGGGTCGGTTCGCGTGAGGAGAAAGCAGTACTGGCTGAACTGGGCACCGGTGGTGAACATCTTCTGTCCGTTGATAACCCATTCGTCGCCATCCCGCTCCGCGCGGGTGCGCACCGCGGCCAAATCCGATCCGCAGTCCGGTTCGGTGTAACCCAGGCAGATGCGAACGGTGCCGTCAGCCACCCGCGGCAGCACCTCGGCCTGGATGTCCGGCGAGCCGAACATGCGGATGGCGATCGGTGGTAGCAACGTCGTGGAGGCCAAGATGTAGGGCGCACCGCTGCGCGACCATTCGGTGGCGACGATGCGCGCCCGCAACGCGTCCAGGCCCGCCCCACCCTCAGACGTCGGCCATTGCGTCGCGACCCATCCGCGCGCCCCCATCGCCAGGTGCAGGCTCTCGCTGAATCCGCCGCCGTGCAGCCGTTCGTCTTCCAGCACCGCCGGGGTGACATGTTGGTCGAAGAAGGCGCGTGCCTCACGCCAGAACGTGAGGGTGTCGTCGTCGAGGTCGATGGTTTCGAAATTCACGCGAGCGCATCCATTAGCGCGTGCGGCGCCCACTGCGCGGCGCGTCGCAGAAGGGTGCGACGATCGCCGACGGCCATCGCCCAGCCTTTGGCCCGGCGGTAGTAGAGCTGAACGTCGGATTCGAGGGTGAACCCGAAGCCGCCCTGGGTGTGGATGGTGGTGGCCCCGGCTTTCTCGGCGGCGTCGCCGGCGGCCAGCACGGCGCACAAGGCCAGGGCACCAACGGATTCGGGTTCATGGTCGCAGAACCAGGCAGCGCGCCACAGTAGCCGCCGGGCCGCGCCCACGCTGTTGGCGGCGTCGACCAATGGATGAGCGATGGCTTGAAACGCTCCGATCCGGGTGCCAAATGCCGTGCGCTCTTTGGCGTATTGCACACCGAGGTCCAGGGCGGCCTGACCCAGCCCGACCAGCGCGGCCGCCGTCAAGACGTGCCATTCCCGTTCAGCTAGGTCCCAGTCGTCGGCCGAACCCACCCGTGCGCCACCGGTAACCTCGCGCCAGCCCAGCGGAGCGCACGCCAGATTGGGCTCGGTCGGCGCCGGCGGGCCGGTGACCAGCGTCAGGTTGGCGCCCTGCGGCGCGAGTACGGCCTCTGCGATCGCTCCGGCGGGTGCGAGCCGACGGTCGGCGGTGCCCGGGGCGAGGGTGCCAACCGCGCCACGATCGCGCATGGCGGCCAGCAGGCGCGATGACGGGTCGATGCGAGCCAGCGCGCGAGCCGCCGCCAACACCTCGGCCAGGGGTACCGGCGCCGCGCGGCGGCCGGCCTCTTCGAGCACGAGCGCCAGCTCGACCAAGCCGGCCCCGTCGCCACCGACCGCTTGCGGCAGCGCCATCTCAACGACGGCACGTTCCTGGAGCTCGTCCCACAGCGCCGCGTCGAACCCCCCCGGTTCGGCCGAGCGAACCCGTGATGTTGGGATGGTCTTTTCGAAATAGGCCCGGAAAGAATCCCGCAGTGCGGCCTGCTCCTTGCTGAGCGAGTAATCCTGTTGGCGAAGCGAGAACTCTGCGTTCATCGGACGGCCACTCAGGGGGCGTCCTTCAGGACGCTTTCGTCAAAACCGAATAGCCTGCGTGCGTTTCCGCCGACGATGGCCCGCGCACTGTCGATGTCGACGCCGTCGAATAGCCTGTCGAGGATCTTCTCCGACTCTGGGTATGTGCTCTCGGGGTGGGGATAGTCGTTGCCCCACAACAGGCATTCGGCTCCGGTATCCGCGAGGTTCGTAATCGCGACGGGATCGTCCTGAAAGGTCGAGTGGATCTGATGCCGGATGTAGTGACTGGGCAGTTCGGCAAGTTTCGGTTTGGTCCAGCCGATCTCGTCGTGCGCCTGGTAATAGTAGTCCAGCGTCTGCATTGCCCACGAGATCCAGCCGCCGTTGCACTCGACGAAGACAGCGTGCAGGTCTGGATGCCGCTCCAGGATCCCGCTGCAGCTCAACAAGGCGGCTGCGCGCGGCGCCATCGATTGCGTGGCAAGAAGATTCGCCGTGCCGCTCCCCCACCCTCGATAGAAGATCATGTCGTGGCCGCTGCCCTGATGCATGACGGCCGGCCGGCCCGTCGACGCGATGACGCCCCACAGCGGTTCCCACTCTTTGGAGTTCCACTCCGGCTTGCCGACCAGCGGCAACAGCAGTCCACCCACCGACGGATCGGCAGCCACCCGCTCGACCTCGGCGATGGCCATGTCGGCATCCCAGGTGGGGATCATCATCGCAAGTTTGATCCGGTCGTGTCCCCCGATCTGCTCGCGAATCCAATCGTTGTAGACCTGGCATACCGACTGCCCGGCAGGGGGATTGGAGATGTCCCACGCGTATAGCCCGATGGTGGGAAAGACGATTTCGGCGTTGATGCGGTCGGTCCGCATCATGTCGAGCCGCACGTCGGGCGAGGCGGCCGCCACGCGCTCGGCCTCCTTGGCCGCTGCCTCTTCCGCCGACAGTTCGTTCCAACCGATGGGGCTGCCGTTGACGACCAGGCTCCACCCGCCGGCGTCATTGGCCAGGATGCGGCGCGGGGCGTGATCGCGCAGGTCCACGCTGAGGCGCTCATACCAGAGGTCATGCGGCTCGTCGACGTGCGCATCGGCCGAGATCTTGGGCAGATCGACGGTACTCGTCATATCAGACCTGCACCGTCTCCCGGCCGGCCGCCTCGGCACGGGCCCGGTACTCGGCCTTGCTCACCGTCGACAGGTCGACGTCGGTGGCCCTGGCGCGTAGCGCACCCACCGTCGCGTCTTTCTTCGCGGTGTGCTTGAACGGGTCGAAATCAAAGAAACGACAGCTGTTTTCGTGAGTGATCTTGTTGATTTCCTCGTCGGTCGCACCGGCAGCCGTGAACTCGCCAAACAACTGCTCCGGGCCGTTGGGCCAGGTCGAGTCGGTGTGCGGATAGTCACACTCCCACGCCAGATTGTCGATGCCGATCTCGTTGCGCAGCTTGACGCCGGCCGGGTCGGTGATGAAGCAAGCCAGGACCTGGTCCCGAAATATCTGGCTGGGCATGCGATCCGACCAGTCCTGACCGATCCAGAGTTGATTCTTGGCGTGTCGGTCGGCCCTCTCGAGGTAGTAGGGGATCCAACCGATGCCGCCCTCGGAAAGGGCGATACGCAGGTCCGGGAATCTGCGCAAGGTACGGCCGAACATGAGGTCCTGCAAGGCCATCAGCGTGAGCTGGGTGGGCAGGATGATGTGATGGTCGATCGGAGCGTCAGGCGCCAGCGTGATCAGGCCGCCACTGGCCCCGATGTGCATGCACAGCACGCTGCCCGCCTCCGACATCGCGGTCAGCATCGGATCCCAGTGCTCGTTGTGAAAGCTAGGGAAGCCGAAAGCGTGCGGTGCCTCGAGGAAGCTGATGGCCTTGCAGCCTTTGTCGGCCAGACGCCGCACCTCGGCCGCACACAATTCCGGATCCCACATCGGCACAATGCCGATCGGGATGAACCGGCCCGGATGCGATCCGCACCACTCGTCGACGTGCCAGTCGTTGTAGGCCTTCAGCATGATCAGCGCGAGGTCCTTGTCCTCAGCCTCGCAGAAGGTCCGCGCGTTGAACCCCGCCATGGTCGGGAAGTTCATCGACGCGAGGACGCCCCCGGCGTCCATATCGCGCACCCGCAGGTTGACGTCGTAGCAGGCGGGCCGAATCTCGGAGAACACGCCGGGGTTGAAGCCCCATTCCTCTTTGGGCCACGTGACCACCGCGCACATGCCGAACGGCGTCGAGGTCTCGATGCCCTGAAATACCCAGCGATCAATGCCCTCCGGGCTGCGCTCGACCTTTGGCGCCTGGTCCGCCCACTTCTGGGGGACATGACCGTTGAACATATCCGGCGGTTCGATCACGTGGTCATCGATGCTCACCAAGATCATGTCGTCAAGATCCACCGCAAACTCTCCTCGCAGTCCGATTCGGTGTATCCGCTATAGAAGAACACCGTTCTCATGCGAGGCTAGCCGACGCCGCAGCCTCAGGCAATGCTTGCGATACCCAGTACAGATCTTGTCCGGGTGCGCGCCTTTCGCGCTCCGATCAGGGCCGGGTAAAGGCGGTTTCCAAGAAGGTCCAGAACTGGTCGAACGCGACGTTCTCGCCCACGTAGAAGCCGAGCACGCGCGCCTGCAACATCTCCATCGTCGTGTGCAGCAAGATCGACGCGATCGTCGAATCATCTAGCGGCGGACTGGACATACCGGCGCCACGGCAGGCGGCAAGTAGCTCGGTCAGCGCTCGGTGCTGGGGCTGCAGCAAGGCCGAAAGCTCTGCCGGACGGGTTTCGCTGAGCCGCTGATGAAAGCTGACCAACGAGCGCTGCAACAGTGGCGGGGCCGGATCGGACGCCAACCACTCGGCTTGCATGAAGGCCCGAAGGCGATCTAGCGGGTCAGTGCCCGCTTCGGCGACCGCGGCCAGCTGCCGCTCAAGGCCGCCGAGCGTGGCTTCTTCGTAGATGGCCAGGAAAAGGTCGTCGGTACCGCTGAACGATTGGTAGAAAGACCGCAGTGACATGCCTGATCGTTCGACGACCTTTCGGACGGAGAGATTTTCCGCGCCTCCCTCACTGAGCAATTCCAGCGCGATGTGCAGGAACCGGTCGCTGCGTGCCTGAGCCCGTTTGCGCACATCCTCGGTCGCCCGCTCCGTCGAGCGTACCCGCCAGCGCGACTCCGGCCGTGGCGCCGACGTCAACCAGGCCGATACGTCGGTTCGCGATTTGCTCACACATCACAGCGTAGCGAGTCGGCGTTTCCATTAGCCGATAACGTTGGCCTCGGCTAACGGATACACGTAGTGCTCATGATGAGAACATGCAGTGATTTCGATGACGCACGGGGCCGTCACGTGTTTTGTTCGGCTGTCGCCGCCGGCCGGGCAAGGGTCTGCACGCGGCGATCGGTGAAGCGCCACACCCCGTCGGATCCGCGGGCCAATCTATCCAGGTAGCGCCCCGCCAGGGCGATGACCGTCGTACCTGCCTGACCGCTTCGGTCCAGCATTGCCCAACCACTCACAGCGCTCGCACGGTCGCCGTCGACGGTGATGACGGGATTGACGACAGCATGCAGGGTGCCAGGGCGGTCGGTGCGGCGCAGACCCGCCCACAGCGCTGCCAGCTCGGCGTGGCCCCGGTAGGTCCGTCCCATCGCGGCGAAGGAACAACTCTCGTCGAACAATTCGAGCAGTTCATCGGTCGCGCCGCTGTCGAGTAACGCGCAGTAGCGCTCGATCACCCCGCGGATACGTAGCTCGTCGACCAACGCGTCGGCGGCGGTCACGCGACGACGCCCTTGACCTTTAGATCAATGATGTCGTCCCAGTCCATGCCGAGGTCGTCGGTCAAAATCGCGTCCCCGTGTTCATTGAAGTCGGGCGCGCGTCGCGTCGGTGCCGGCTCGTCGTCGAACTGGACGGGCGTGGCCACGAGCGGGTGCTTCTCACCCGAGGCGGCCTCGGCCTGAACCACATATCCGTTGGCGATGACCTGTGGGTCGGCGGTCACCTCGATAGAGTCCTGCACCGGCGCCCACTGGCCACGGAAGTCGCCGAGGCGTTGCTTCCATTCGGCCAGCGGCGCAGAGGCGAATCGCTCGGCCAGGATCGACCTCGCGACGGGGCTGTTCGCGGCGAAGCTTGCGACATCGGCGAACCGCTCGTCATCGACCAATTCGGCCAGGCCCATCACCCGACAAGTCTCGGGCCAGTAGTGGAATCCCTGCAGGCACGCCAATTGCAACCAGTGCCCGTCCGACGTCTGGTAGGTGGCCACCAGCGGGTTGCCCACATCTGTGCCGACCGGGAACTGGCCCCACGGATGGTTCAACTCGTGCGACAACGCGATGGCGGCCCCCATCGCCCACATTCCGGTGGCGAGAAGCGACACGTCGACAACCGGCGGCTGGCCCGTGCGTTCGCGATGCAGCAGTGCCGCCGAGATGCCGCCCGCAATGGTCATCGCGCCGATCGAGTCACCATACGCGGGCGCGGGTTGGCCCGGAATCGCCTCGAATTCAACGGGTTTGGCCCCGTAGGCGACGCCGGCGCGGCACCAGTAGCCCAGCACGTCATATCCCCCGCGATCGGCGTCCGGGCCGCGCGAGCCGAACCCTGATCCACGGACGTAAACGATGTTGGGATTGGCGGCCCGGATGTCGTCGACGTCGATGCGCAGCTTGGAACGAACCGCGGGCAGCTTGTTGGTCAGGAAGACGTCGCAGGTCGCCGCCAGCTTGTAGAGGATGTCGACGCCTTCGGGCGTGCTCAAATCCAAACCGATGCTTCGCTTTCCGCGATTGGAATGTTGCAGCAGCGGATGCCACGCACCACCGTCGAGGCCTAGGTTGCCGGTCGACATGATGCCTCGCATCGCGTCGCCGCGCTCGGCGGGTTCCACCTTGATCACGTCCGCGCCCCAGTCGGACAGGATCGCCGACGCCGCGGGAACGAAGGTGTGCTCGGCGACCTCGAGGACGCGGATCCCTTGCATCACAGCGGTCATGGCAACTGTCCTAATTGTTGATCGGTCATCGGTCCTCGAGGATCATTTCGGCGGCCCGCCAGGCCATCGCCATGATGGGGCCGTTGAGATTGCCGGCCACCATCGTCGGCAGGATGGACACGTCGACGACGCGCAGGCCGGGCACCCCACGCACACGCAGGCTGGCGTCCAACGGGTCGGATTCCCCCGGGCCCATCGCGCACGCCCCGGACGCGTGATACCCGGCGCCGCCGTAGAGCAGTCCTGCCCGCAGGATGCTGTCGTCGTCGTCGACCGCGGGCCCGGGTTCGATCTCGGAAAAGATCATGTCGGCCACGGGATGCTGCTCGACGATCTCCCGCATGCGCCGGAACATTGCCACCGATACCCTTTTGTCGTAATCGGTTTCGAGGTACGCGACCTCGACGCGCGGCGGTTGACCGGGATCGGCCGATCGAATCCGCACCGAGCCCTGACTGGTCGGCCGCAGAACGAAGCCCAGGAGGGATAGGCCCGCCCGGCCTTCGATGCCCCCGTCAACGGGCCCGACACCCAACGAGAAGGGTGTCATGAGCACTTGCGCGTCGGGCCGGTCGCTGGCCGGGTCGGCGCGGATGAAAGTGAGCATGTCGTAGGCGGCGGTGCCGATCGGCCCCTTGCGGGTGGTCAGATAGCGCAGCCCCGCGCGCGCCTGGCCAACGGGGGTGGACAGAAACCGGTTGTAGCCTTTGTTCTCTTTGAGCCGCATCTGCAGCGGTATGCACCGGTGCTCGCGCAATCCTTCGCCGATTCGGGGGCTGTCCACCCTGACGTCGACGCCGGCCGCGGTCAATACTTCTTTCGGCCCAATCCCCGACAGTTGCAACAGCTTCGGAGTTGCCAAACTCCCGCACGAGACGATCACCTCGCGGGAGGCTCGAAGCTCCTGCTTGCCCTTGGCCGAACTCACCTCCACACCCACGGCGCGATCGGATTCGAAGACGATTCGTTGGGCGATTGCGCCGGTCAGCACCGTGAGGTTGGGCCGCTTCATAGCGGGGTGCAGAAAAGCCCTCGCGGAGTTGACTCGTTTACCCTTCCGCATCGTGGCCGCGGTGTACCCGGTGCGCTCCTCGTCGGAGGCGTTGATGTCCTCGACCCGCTTGATGCCCAGAGTGGTCGCGGCATCCATCAGCGCCTCGGAGACCTCGTCGTGGGTGTTGATAACGCTTACACCGAGGGGGCCGCCGGCGCCGCGGACCGCGGAGGGGCCCAGACTGTGATCCTCGATAGCCCGGAAGACGCGCAGCATCTGGTCCCAACCCCAACCGGGATTGCCGCGGGCGACGATATCGTCGTAGTCGGCCGCCTGACCTCTGTTGTAGACCAGCCCATTGATCGAACTCGACCCGCCGAGTAGCTTGCCCCTGACCCAATGCTCCTGCTGTCGGTGCGGCCCAAACGGTTCCACGTCGTACTCCCACACGTAGCGCGGGTTTTTCATCAAGAACGCGAAGCCCTTGGGCATTGACACCAACGGGTTGCGGTCGGTGCCGCCAGCCTCGAGGAGCAAGACTTTGTTGCCGGGGTCCACACTGAGCCGATCAGCCAGTACACACCCCGCAGACCCGCCACCCACCACGACGTAGTCGAACTCGCTCACCGTCAGCCCTTCCGATTCGGCGTACTCGCTGCACGAGAACAGTGTTCTCAGCAGAGTAGCCTCGGCGGTTCAGGGACGGAAGTACCTCAGCGAATCGCCAGCGTCGAGGCGGCGCTGCGCGCGCCTGACGATTGAGATGATCGGCAGCAATTCTCGAACCCAGCGGCATCGTCACGGGGCGAGCTCGTTGCGTGTTGGTGTAGCCGGTCTGGGAACCGGCAAGCCTTTCGGCGGCATGGCCTACGGTCGAATGCCGTATCCCTCGCCGTCGTCGGCCAGATAGGTGACGTCGTACCACCGCCTCGGCGGTTGGACGCCGGTGTCATACTCCTCGGTCGCGGTCGCCCGCTCGAGCCGAACGTCCGTCAGGCGCGGATTGTTCGCGCGGACATAGTCTTCGAGCTCAGCCAGTAGCGCGTCGCCGGTCAGCGTCGTGTCCGCGAGCGCCCTCGCTTCGCGCTTCGCCCAACTCACGCGTTACATCTTGCCCCGACCGCTGTGGCCGGCAGCCGACGCGTGGGGTTAGGTGGCCATCCGCCCGTCGAGCATGATGCCCAGCCGGAGGGCGCCATCTCTTCGACGCACACCCTCGATGCGCACCTCGATGTCTGGTCGCCGTGGCTTACCCGCGGTCGATGTGGCCGGGTTGTCGAAGGTGATCATCGTCGATCTCCTCTCTCACTAGGCCCCCGCTTTATTCAGGGTGCGACACGTATACCGACTATTCGGGGTGCGACACGGTCACGATTAGGGCAAGACGGTGTGCATCAGCATCACGTCGTATGCCGACCACAGCGACAGGTTGAAGTACAGATCCCGGCCCGACGACCACGGATGGATCATCGGCGCGTAGATGCCGCCGGGCATCGAGAACGACGACACCAGCGGTTGCTCCGGGCTCCACGGTCCCTGCGGGGCCGGCGCGGTGCGCGCGACCACGTCATTGCTGCCGCCGTTGGTGTAGAGCACCAGGTATTGCTTGAGGTAGTTGTTGTACTGGGCGGACATTTCGCCCACTGGGCCCGGGAAGATCGGCGTCGCCGCACCCGGATTGTTCGGGACCCAGCGGCCGCCGTTGTCGCCGTTCCAGTACTGGTACTTGGTGAGGTCGGGCAGCTGGCCGGGTGGCACCCGCGACAGGAAGGCCGCGCCACCGCGCCCCGACGGGGTCCCGAACTGATAGAGGTAACCGTCGTTGCCCTTCATGAACGCACCCATTTGGAAGTTCTCGTTGCCGGGGGTGAACCCGGCTCCCGGGATGGCGTCCGCCGAGGCCGTACGGATGGAGGTGGGAAAAATCCCCCAGTTCTGACCGTTGTCATTGGACCTGGCGATGGCGGAGTAGTTCGTCGACCATTCGCCGTCGCGACCCCACTGCCGGATCGACATGTAGCTCATGTACTGCGTCCGGCCGATCGAGATGCCGGCGGTCGGAATGATCCCCGTCTCGTGCGCTGCCTTGTGGATGGTGTTGACGACCTGCTTGGACAGGCTCGGCGCCCACACGGGTGAACCGGAGTACCGGTCGTTGGGGACGCCTTCGGCGATGTGGATCCCGTGCGAGAGATCACGGTCCGAGCTGCGGAAGAGCGTGTTGTAGCGCCACTGCTGGCCCTTGACTTTGCAGTAGCCGAAGGTGTCACCGAAGGCCATGAGCACTTGGCGGTTCACCGGATCGCCGTTGTCCCAAGCAATTCCGAGGTCGGTGCCGGAGATGCTGAAACGCTGCAGGGTCTTGTTCGGGCCGTCAGGTCCGGTCACCCAGTCGACCAGCGACGTCGGCGCACCCGCGATCGAGGGGGGCGGTGCCGGCGCGGGTTGCGGCGGCGGGACGGGGGCCGCGTTGGGCTGCAGCTGACCGGCGTTCGGCGGTTGCGCAAGCCCGGGGACGGGCGGATTGGGCCCGGGCGGCAGCACCTCCGCCTGCGGTCTCATCGGGGCGACCTGCCGGGGGACCGCCGGCTTGAGGAAGGACGAGATCAGCGGCCCCAGCCTCGGCAGCGGCGCCTGGTCGTTGGTGTGGCTGGGTCTGCGGCCGGTGGGCGGTTGGACAACCGGCTGGGGCGCGGGCATCGCGGGCGGCGCGGCCGGCGGTTCGACGTTCGCTTCCGGCGCGCCACACGGGGTGGCATTGGCCGACGGCGCCGGCCCGACCACGTAGACGAGTCCGACAGCGGCCGCCGAAGCCATCGAGAGCGACACACTTCGCAGAATCGCCGACATGTAACACCTTTCGAGCGGCAGGACACCGCATTGACGTCCGCAGTTGGCTCATGTGACGATAGTTATCAGCGCGTCTGTTGTGACTAGTGATGCGACGATAGGTACGCATCCGTGACCGTGTCGAAACCCAGCCGGTAGCCCCATCCTCTTGCGTTTTTGCCGGTCAGCCCCCTGGCTCCGGCTCACGACGCGGCATCTCCGGCAGCTTCAACGGCACATCGGGCGCCAGCCGAACACCGTGCGTCGAGCGCTGGAGCCAGGTACGCTCCCATCCGCCAGCGCACCCGGCGCCCTGGCTGCGCGGCCCGCCAAGGAGGGCGACCGATGAGTGTGCGTAATGACCTGGGCCGCAAGCTGTTCCAAAGCAAGGCCTACCTAGGCCGCGTGGTCGCAGCGTCTATGGCCGGCACGGTCGTGGAATGGTACGAATTCTTCCTGTACGGCACCGCCGCAACGTTGGTCTTCAGCAAAGTGTTCTTTCCCCGGGGCGGCAACGAGCTCGACGCCATCCTTGCCGCTTTCGTGACCTACGCGGTGGGCTTCGCCGCCCGCCCGCTCGGCGGCATGGTGTTCGGCCAGCTCGGCGACCGGCACGGCCGAAAGAAGCTGTTGCAGCTCAGCCTGCTGCTGGTCGGTGTCTCCACATTCGCGATGGGCTGCCTGCCCACCTACGCCCAGATCGGCTACTGGGCTCCCGCGTTGCTGGTGGTGCTGCGTTTCGTCCAGGGCTTCGCCGTCGGCGGCGAGTGGGGCGGGGCCATCCTGCTGGTCGCCGAGCACAGCCCGAAATCCAGCCGCGGCTTCTGGGCCAGCTGGCCGCAGGCCGGCGTGCCGGGTGGAAACATGCTGGCCACCGTCGTGCTGCTGGTGCTCACCTCGACGCTCTCGGACGCGGCGTTCCTGAGCTGGGGCTGGCGCATCGGATTCTGGCTGTCCGCGGTCGTCGTTCTGATCGGTTACTACATCCGCACCAAGGTGACGGACGCACCGATCTTCTACGAAGCGCAGCGCCAGGACGACCTCGTCGATTCCACCCGGGTAGGCGTGGTCGAGGTGCTAAAGCATTATCCGCGTGGAGTTTTCACCGCCATGGGCATGCGGGTCGGCGAGAACACCATGTACTACCTCGTCGTCACCTTCTCCATCACGTATCTGAAGGTCCACGTGCACGCCGACACCAAAACCATCCTGTGGTGGCTGCTGGCCGCGCACGCCGTCCACTTCGCCGTCATCCCGCTGGCCGGGGGTCTCAGTGACCGATTGGGCAGGCGGCCAATCTATTTCATCGGCGCGATCAGCGCCTGCACCTGGGGCTTCTTCGCCTTCCCGATGATGAACAGCGGGCGCAACGCCGTCATCATGTCGGCGATCGTGATCGGATTGGTCTTCCACGGCCTGATGTACGCGGTTCAGCCGGCGGCGATGGCCGAGATGTTTCCCACCCGCATGCGGTATTCGGGGGTGTCGCTCGGTTATCAGGTCACCTCGATCGTGGCCGGTTCGCTGGCACCGATCATCGCGGTTCGCCTGCTCGAGACCTACCGATCCGCGGTACCCATCGCGTGGTACCTGGCCGCCACCGCGGCGGTGAGCGCGGTGTCCGTCGTCGCCGCCGCCGAGACGAAGGGCATCGACCTGGCCGCCGTCGACCTGGCCGACGCCCACAAACGCCGGGCTGTTCGGGCGCTTGAATCGGGCGGCCCCGGGCCCACTGAGCTCGCAGAGGGCGCCATTTGAACCGTGCGCGCGGACCCGACACCGGCGCCCCTGGTTCGGTTTGGCGCGGCATTGAGGTGAGTCCGCATGTTTGTCTGCCGCTGTACGGGGCAATGTTCCATAAGAGGCGCACGCGTCGGCCGGCCTTCGCGTCCGCCTAGGTCCCGTCGGTTCAGCCCGAGAGCCGACGGGGCCGCCCGCTTTGGGGCACCCTATTGACCGTGGGCCGCCGAAGGATACGCCGCAACGACGAGGCCATCCAGGAGTAGCGTGCGGCGTATGGATGGCTCGGCCGACGTGTGGATTCTGGGCGGTTGGCAGACCGATTTCGCCCGCAACCTCAGCAAAGAGGGCCGCGACTTCGCCGCCCTGACCATGGAAATCGTCGAAGGCACGCTCGCCTCGGCCAAGGTCAACGCCGCCGACATCGAAGTGATCCACGTCGCGAACGCCTTCGGCGAGATGTTCGCTCGCCAGGGTCACCTCGGGGCGATGCCGGCGACGGTCTGCGCCGACCTTTGGGACATTCCGGCCTCCCGGCACGAGGCGGCGTGCGCGTCCGGGAGCATCGCGGTGCTGTCCGCGATGGCCGATCTGCGGTCGGGCACCTACCGCACCGCGCTGGTAGTGGGGACCGAACTCGAGAAGACCGTGCCCGGCGACACCGCGGCCCAGCACCTGGGTGCGGCGGCGTGGACGGGTCACGAGGGTACACGGGCGCGGTACCTGTGGCCGTCGATGTTCGCTGAGGTCGCCGACGAATACGACCGGCGCTACGGCCTGGACGATGCACACCTGCGCGCCATCGCACAGTTGAACTTCGCGAACGCGCGGCGCAACCCCAACGCCCAGACCCGCGCATGGACGGTCCCCGACCCCATCACGGACGACGACGCCACCAACCCGGTCACCGAGGGCCGGCTACGGCGCTTCGACTGCAGCCAAATGACCGACGGCGCCGCGGGATTGGTGTTGGTCGGCGACGCCTATCTGCGCGACCACCCCGGTGCGCGGCCTATCGGCCGCATCGAGGGCTGGGGACACCGGACCGTGGGGTTGGGGCTGCGGCAGAAGCTGGACCGCGCGGCGGACGACCCCTACATCCTTCCGCACGTGCGGGCGGCGGTCCACGACGCGCTGCGGCGCGCCCGGCTGACCCTCGAGGACCTCGACGGCTACGAGGTGCACGACTGTTTCACCCCCAGCGAATACCTGGCCATCGACCACATCGGACTGACCGGGCCCGGTGAGTCGTGGAAGGCCATCGAAAACGGCGAGATCGAGATCGGCGGCCGGCTGCCGATCAATCCCAGCGGCGGCCTCATCGGCGGCGGCCACCCGGTGGGGGCCTCCGGCGTGCGCATGCTGCTCGACGCGGCCAAGCAGGTCAGCGGCGCGGCCGGCGAATACCAGGTCGAGGGGGCCAAGACGTTCGGCACCCTGAACTTCGGCGGCAGCACCGCCACCACCGTGAGTTTCGTTGTCGGCGCGGCAGAAGGGGTGTGAGATGGACGTGGAGATCGTCGGCAAGTTCCTGTCCACACTGCCCGAAGACGACGACCACCCCTACCGGACCGGGCCGTGGCGTCCCCAGACCACCGAATGGGACGCCGACGACCTCACCGCCGTGGAAGGCGACGTCCCGCGCGACCTGGATGGCATCTACCTGCGCAACACCGAAAACCCGCTACACCCCGCGCTGAAGACCTATCACCCGTTCGACGGCGACGGCATGGTGCACATCGTCGGCTTCCGTGACGGAAAAGCCTTCTACCGCAACCGGTTTGTCCGCACCGACGGCTTCCTGGCGGAAAACGAGGCGGGCGGGCCGCTGTGGCCGGGGCTGGCCGAGCCCGTGCAGTTGGCCAAGCGCGCGGACGGCTGGGGCGCCCGCACCCGGATGAAGGACGCGTCGAGCACCGACGTCATCGTGCACCGCGGCGTCGCGCTGACCAGCTTCTACCAGTGCGGCGACCTCTACCGGGTCGACCCGCACTCGGGTGAAACGCTGGGCAAGGAGACCTGGAACGGGCGCTTCCCGACCGATTGGGGCGTGTCCGCGCATCCGAAGGTGGACAGCAAAACCGGCGAACTGCTGTTCTTCAACTACAGCAAGCGGGACCCGTTCATGCGCTACGGCGTGGTCGACGGGAACGGCGAGCTGGTCCACTATGTGGACGTCCCGCTGCCCGGGCCGCGGCTGCCGCACGACATGGCGTTCACCGAAAACTACGTGATTCTCAATGACTTTCCGTTGTTCTGGGACCCGGTCCTGCTCGAGCAGGACGTGCACCTACCGCGCTTCTACCCGGATATGCCGTCACGCTTCGCGGTCCTGCCCCGCCGCGGCGGCACCCAAGACATTCGATGGTTCGAGGCCGACCCCACGTTCGTGCTGCACTTCGTCAACGCCTACGAGGACGGTGACGAGATCGTGCTCGACGGTTTCTTCGAGGGCGACCCTTCGCCGGTTGACAACGGTGGGTCAAAGTGGGACAAGCTGTTTCGGTTCCTGGCGCTGGATCGTCTGCAGTCGCGGCTGCACCGATGGCGGTTCAACCTGGCCACCGGTGCCGTGCACGAGGAGCGGCTGTCGGAGTCCATCACCGAGTTCGGCACCATCAACCCCGACTACGCCGCGGGCAATTACCGCTACGCCTATGCCGCCACCGGCAAACCGGGCTGGTTCCTGTTCGACGGGCTGGTCAAACACGATCTGCGCACCGGGAGCCAGCAGGAATTCTCCTTCGGTGACGGGATCTATGGAAGCGAGACGGCGATGGCGCCGCGGGTGGGTTCGACCGGTGAGGACGACGGCTACCTGGTCACGCTGGCCACCGATATGAACACTGATGCCTCGTATTGCCTGGTCTTCGACGCCGGGCGTCTCGCCGACGGTCCGGTGTGCAAACTGCAACTGCCGGAGCGGATTTCCAGTGGCACGCATTCGACGTGGGCACCCGGCGAACAGCTGCGGCGCTGGGAAACCGCGGAGTCGGCGGCCGGCGCGGTGGGGTTGTGATGGACGGCAACAAGCCCCGGCGGCACACCCACTGGCCGGCGCAGCTGGCGTCCATCGGCGGCATTCGCTTCGCACGCCGGTCGTCGAACTTTCAAGAGACGGTGCGGTTTTACCGCGAGCTGGTCGGGTTGCCGCTCTTCGAGACGTTCGGCGACAGCTACGGCAGCAACGGCGCGATCTTCGGCCTGCCCAGCTGGAACCTGACCCTGGAGATCGTGGAATCGGCCGAGCCCGTCGCGGTGGACCACCACGAACAGCTGTGCCTGTACTTCCCCGACCGGCAGGCGCAGCAGGGGGCGATCGCCCGTCTGCAGAAAGCGGGCATTCAACCCGTCGAACAGCACCCGTACTGGGAGGCGACGGGCGCGGTGACCTACCGCGACCCGGACGGCCGCGAAATCGTGTTCGCGCCCTTCGTCTTCGGCGTCAACGAGCCGAGTGACAGCTCCGCCTCGGGGACGCACGAGTTTCCGGCGCAGTAGAAACCTCAGCGGCTGGAGCGACCGGAAGCCAGTGCCGCAATGACGGCCGCGATCGAGCACACCACCGCGCCGACGGCCGCGACCGCTCCGACGTACAGGCCATATTGCGCCGATACCGGCGGATTCACGTTGAGCTTGTAGTACCACGCCGTCAGCGCGACGATCAGCACCGAAATCACCAGTGCGGCAGCCGAAGCCATGCGGACCGCCAGGCCCCGGCCGACCATCGCCCCGGTCACCAGCAGCGTCGAGGACAACAGCACGATGAGCTGGCCGGCACCGAATCCCCGCGGGAGCTCCAGGTTGCCGTGAGCGCCCCCGATGGCGTTGGCCCAGCCGCCACCATTGACCGCCGTGGTCAGCCACGGCAGCCACGCGCTGCCCGAGATCACCACCGCGAAAAACGCCACCAGCCAACCAGGACGCAGCCGGCGAGTCATGTCAGCGAGATTAGCCGACTCGGGACCGACCCGGGAACGTCACGCCAGCGTGGCGCCCGATCGCTGGTGGTGCAGTGACGACAGGTTGAAGATGACGCCGGTCGGATCGGTCGCCGCGGCCAGTCGCCCGTACGGGGTGTCCTCGGCGCCACGCACCACCGCGCCGCCGTTTTCCCCGATGACCCGGAGGGCCTCGTCGACGTCGTCGGCGCCGAAGAAGACGGTCCAATTCGACGGGACGCCGTCGGGCAGACACGCGGAACCGTCCATCACACCCAGCAATTGCTGGTCGCCGAACCATGCTGTGGTGTAGCGGAATTCGTCGGTGTCGGCGGTCCGCTCGGTGCGCCAGCCGAAGACCGCACGGTAGAAGTCCACCGCGCCGCGGTGGTCGCGGGTGGTCAATTGGTGCCACACCGGGGAGCCGGCCTCCCCGACGATCTGAAAGCCGCGGTGCTCCAGCGGCTGCCAGAGTCCGAAGACCGCACCGGACGGGTCGGCGCACAGACCCATGAACCCCTTGACGGGAACCTCCATCGGTCCCATGCAGACCGAACCCCCCGCCGCGGTGACCGCCGACATCGTCGCCTCGACGTCGTCGGTCCTGAAGTAGGTGGCCCAGTTGTCCGGAGACCGCGACTCGGGCCGATTCGCCATCAGGCCGGCGACGCCATGGCCGTCCCTGGCGGCGTTGACGTATCCCCCGTACTCGGGTCCGGCCGACTCGAACGTCCAGCCGAAGACGTGGCCGTAGAAGTCCCGGGCGCCGTCGAGGTCCGACGTCGTCAGATCGATCCAGCAGGGGGCGCCCAGTGGCGCGTCGTCACGGATGGGCACGTTGACCTCCTCGTAGTCCGGCCCCGAATCCGGGGTTCAGACCTATAGACCGCCGCGGCCGAGGAAACTCATCGCGCACGGACCTCAGCGATGACCGCCGCCGGACCCGTTGGTGCTCGGATCGGGCCGGGTGAACACCGTGACGAAGTTCTGCAGCGATTCGTTGATGTCACCGCGCAGCGCGGCGGCGACGATCATCCCGATCGGCCCGAACAGCGCGGGGCCACCGAGGTGGACGTCGAAGCTGACGATGGAGCCCTGTTCTGCGGGCTGAACTTTGGCCAGCAGTTTGACCTTGACGCCGCCGACACCGTCGCCGTTGAGGGTCATACCTTCCGGCGGCTTGTAGCGCACGACCGTCCACCTGATCCGGTTGTACATGCCCTTTACTTCGACGATCGACTCCACGATCGTGCCCTTGTCGATGTCTTCGGGCAGTTTGCTGCGCCACACCCGGTGGATGGTCAGCCAGTCCTTGTACCGGGACAGGTCGGAGGCATGCTTCCAGGCCACCTCGGGTGGCAGCGGGACGTCGATGGATCCGGAGAGTTTCGCCATGAGCTCAGTCCTGGTGGTCGCCTTGTGCCGCTGATTCGGCCGCCTTCTTGGCTTGTTCCTGCACTTTGTGGATGGTGTCGGAGTACTTGCCCTGCGTCTTGTCGTCGACCAATTCGCCGGCCTTGTTGATTGCCGTCTCGACCTTGTCGGCGTTCTGCGACAACAGTTCTTTCGCCTTGTCCAGAAATCCCATGTACCCGTCCTTTCCCCGCCGAAATCCTACTTGCCCCATGAAAGCCTGTCGGCGGGCGACCGGAGTGGTCAGCGCCACAACCGCGGGTGCACGCCCAGGATGCGGGCACGGATCCACCACATCGCCTCGACCGCGGCGGCACCCAGCACGCCGACCCCCACGGCGGCCGACGTCACCGCCACATTGGACGGATCGAGCAAGAATGCCTTGCGGGCCAGCGGCAGGCTGAAGATCACCACGTAGGCCAGGCCGGAGCCGGCGACCAACGCGATCCGCCACCACTGGTAGGGGCGCGCCACCACCGCAAGCACCCACAACGCCGTCATCAGCAGCGTGATCAGCGCCGCGGTGGACGCCTGCTCCTGTTGCTGGAACGTCGCATGCCGGCCGTGGTAGGCCAGCAGGTAGGAGGCGAACGTCGCGGTGCCGACGATCAGCCCGGACGGCAGCGCCGAACTGAGCACCCGCCGCACGAAGCCGGGATTGGCGCGTTCGTTGTTGGGGGCGAGCGACAGGATGAACGCCGGGATTCCGATGGTGAACCACGCGGCGATGGTGACGTGGATCGGCTGGAACGGGTACAGCAAGGGGTCGGCCTTGAGGGGCTTGGCGAACAGACATTCGGTGCCGACCAGCAGCGCCAGCAGCACCGAGTAGACGGTCTTGGTCAAGAACAGGTTGGCGACCCGCTCGATGTTGCCGATCACCCGACGGCCCTCGCCGACGACATACGGAAGGGTGGCGAACTTATTGTCCAGCAACACGATCTGTGCGACGGCTCGCGACGCCGGGCTGCCGGCGCCCATCGCGACGCCGATGTCGGCATCTTTGAGCGCCAGCACGTCGTTGACGCCGTCACCGGTCATCGCGACGGTGTGCCCGTGCGCCTGCAGGGCGTGCACGATC
This sequence comes from Mycobacterium paraseoulense, assembly GCF_010731655.1. NCBI lineage: Bacteria > Bacillati > Actinomycetota > Actinomycetes > Mycobacteriales > Mycobacteriaceae > Mycobacterium > Mycobacterium paraseoulense. The sequence continues at coordinate 3,180,986 of NZ_AP022619.1, forward strand.
GCCCGCTTCTGGTCGGGCCGCACCCGGCCGAAGGTGGTGTAGGTGTCCAGCGCGTCGGCCAATTGCGCGGCGTCCGACGGCAGCCGGCGCGCGTCCATCGTCTCGCCGTGCAGCCCGAGCTTTCCGGCGACCGCGCCGACCGACACCGCGTTGTCGCCGGAGATCACCTTCACCGAAACACCTTGCTCGGCAAAGTAATCCAGCGTTTGCGCGGCATCCGGGCGCACCCTCTGCTCGAGGACCACCAGCGCGACGGGCGTGACGCGGCCCGGCGCGTCCGGGTGGTCGACGGCCACGTCACCGGTGCCCACGAGCAGCACCCGCAACCCCTGCGCACCGATCCGCTCGGCTTGTTCGGCCGCCGCCGACGCCGGCTCGAGCAGCACGTCCGGCGCCCCGATCACCCAGTTGCCGTGCTCGCCGAAGGACACCCCGCTCCACTTGGTGGCCGACTTGAAAGGCGCTGTCGCCGTGGTGATCCAGTCGGGTGGCCGTTGATAGGTCTCGGCGATCGCCTGCATGCTGGCGTTGGGTCGCGGATCGGCGGCGGCCAGCGCCGCCAGCGCGTCGGTGACCGTGTGCCGCCGTGCCGCTTCGAGTTCCTCGACACCCGCGACGCGCATGCCATTTTCGGTCAGGGTGCCCGTCTTGTCCGCGCACACCACGTCGACCCGGGCGAGCCCCTCGATGGCGGGCAGCTCCTGCACCAGGCACCGACGCTGGCCGAGCCGGATCACCCCGACGGCGAACGCGACCGACGTCAGCAGCACCAGACCTTCGGGCACCATCGGCACCAGCGCACCCACCGTCCGCAGCACCGACTGCCGCCAGCCGGCGTGGGTGGTGAACATTTGGGTGTAGATCGTCAGCAGACCGGCCGGCACCAGCAGGTAGGTGATGAACTGCAGGATCCGGTTGATGCCGTTGCGCAGTTCGGATTTGACCAGGGTGAACTTGCTGGCCTCCTCGGCGAGCCTGGCGGCGTAGGCCTGCGGCCCGACCTTCGTGGCGCGGTAGGCGCCCGTCCCGGCGACGACGAAGCTGCCCGACATCACCGCATCACCGACGGCCTTACCGACCGGGTCGGCCTCCCCGGTGAGCAGCGACTCGTCGACCTCCAGGCTCGTCTCCTCGACGATCTGGCCGTCGACCACGACTTGGTCGCCCGGCCCCAGTTCGATGATGTCGTCGAGCACCACTTCGGCAGGCAACCGGGTTCGCGTGCCGGAATGCCTGCGCACCAACGGTTTCGCCTGCCCCACGATGGCCAACGCGTCCAGTGTCCGTTTGGCCCGGATTTCCTGGACCATGCCGATGACGCTGTTGGCCACGATGAGCAGGCCGAACATCCCGTTGATCAGCGAGCCCGTCGAGAGCACGATCAGCAGCAACACCCCCAGGATCGCGTTGATCCGGGTGAAGACGTTGGCCCGCACGATGTCCGGGATGCTGCGGGTGGCGCGCTCCCGGACCGCGTTGCTCTGGCCTGCGGCGACTCGCTGCGCAACCTCGGCGTCGGTCAGTCCGGCGATCATCGGGTGAACGTTCCCAACTTGTCCGAGTCGTAGTACTCAAGGTTCAAGGTAGTGGCCGGCGAACCGGAAAACGTCGCTTTGGAAATCGTTCCGGGTGGGGCGTTTTCGTCGGTCAACCCGAAGGTGAAGGTGTCACCGTCCCAGTGCGTCAGCGTGACCGTCCGGTTCTTCGGGCCCATCGCCAGCTGCAGTGAGCCGTCGTGTTCGGTGATGACGGCCGGGCCCCAGTAGTCGCTGGCGTAGACGCCGACGTAATCGCCGAGTGGCCTGGCCGGGGCGGGGTTGGCGGGTGGCTGCTTGCCGACCAGCGAGCCCTCCGGATTGTTCAGCCAGCCGATCGCCTTCTGGTACAAGGCTCCCCAGTCCTCGCGGATTTGGCCGTACTGAACGAGCTCCATGAATTCGGCTGTCAGCGTCTCGGGGATGCCGTAGGGCGCGCCGTTCGTCAGCGCGATGATGCCCAGGTCCTCCGAGGGCATGACCACGAAGTTCGTCGCGGCCCCGAGAGCGAAGGCGCCGGAATGGCTGTATTCGGTGCGCCCCGAGGAATCCACCGAGGCGTTGAACCCGTATCCGTAGAACCCGGTGCGCGCCTTGGGTGTGGTCGCGGGCGCCGAAACCATCTGCGGGCTGGTAGCGGGCAGCAGGGCCTCCGGTGAGGCGATCCGCCGGCCGTCGTAAGTTCCGTTGCCCAGCAACATCATCAACCAGCGGGCCATGTCGTTGACTGAGGAGCTCACACCGCCGGCGGGCGACTGCGGGTCCGGGTCCCGCTGAAATCGGGCCTCCCACTTGCCGGCCGTCTTGACGTGGTTGACCGCACGGTTGGGCCTGGCGAGGAAGTCGGTGAAGCGCGAACTGGTCGACGTCATTCCCAGCGGGCGGTAGAGCGCCTCGTCGGACAGGTCCTCCCACGACTTGCCCGAGGCGGCGGCCACCGCCTCGGCGGCGGCGGTCACGCCATAGTTGGTGTAGGCATAGCTGATCCGAAAGGGCCGCAGCGGCAGGTACTTCAGCCGTTCGAGCGTCTGGCGGCGGTCGTAGCCCAGGTCTTCCAGTTTGTCACCGGCGTGGTCGGGCAACCCGGAGCGATGCGAATACAGGTCGCCGATGCTGACATGGCTGGTGACGTAGGGATCGCCGAGGGTGAACCACGGCAGCTTGGACGCCACCGGGGTGTCCCATGCCACGACGTTGTCGCTGACCTCGTGCGCGACCACCGTCGAGCCGACCGATTTGGATACCGAGGCCAGCTGGAAGACCGTGTCGGCGTCCACCCTGTTGTCCTGCCCCTGCCCCTTGCTGGCGTCCTTGACGCCGAATCCCTTGGCGTACAGCACCTTTCCCCCGTGCACGATGGCGACGGCCATTCCCGGGACGCCGGTGCTCTTCATCAGGTCGCCAACCAGACCGTCGACCTTTGCGAGAGCCTCGTCGATGCGCCCGGCGGGGATCGTCACACCCGACACCTCGTTGGGCGGTGCATCGGAGAGCGCGGGCGGGCTGGAGACCGGTTGCGCGGGCCCACATCCGGTCATGCCCAGCAGCACGGTGACAGCGGCCGCGGCCGCGCGTTTCGTCATGGCGGAACTCTAGCCCGCGACGGGTGCCAGGCCCCGGATCAGAGCCGCCACCAGGGGTTCGATTTCCCCGGGGCGGTCGGGTCGATGCGTTGGCCGGGGGCGGGCACCGTCACCGCGACCCGTGCCGGCGCCGCGGCGGCAAGCAGCCGTTCGACCGGCTCGGCCCACGGGTGCGGGGCCAGCCGGAAGGTGCCCCAGTGGATCGGCACGAGCAGCCCTGAGTCGGTGAGGTCCAGATGCGCCCGGACCGCTTCCTCGGGGTTCATGTGGACGTCCGGCCACGCGGTGTTGTAGGCGCCGACGGGCAGCAGGGTCAGATCGAACGGTCCGTGGTCGGCGCCGATCTGTGCGAAGCTCTGGGTGTAGCCGGTGTCGCCGCCGAAATACGCCCGGTGGTTCGGGCCCATGACCGCCCACGACGCCCACAGGGTCGTGTTGCGGTCCAGGAATCGGCCCGAAAAATGCCGGGCCGGAAGGCAAGTCACGATGAGCTCGTCCACCCGGCCGCTCTGATGCCAGTCGAGCTCGACGATGCGATGCTCCGGTATCCCCCACGCGCGCAGGTGCGCGCCGACACCGAGCGGCACGAAGAACGGCGCCCGCTGCGTACGGGCCAACGCCAGCACGGTGTCGATATCGAGGTGGTCGTAGTGGTCGTGGCTGACCACCACCGCGTCGACGGCGGGCAGCCCTTCCAGTGGCACCGGCGGCGGGTGCAGCCGCTGCGGCCCCACGATGTCCGACGGTGAGCAGCGATTACTCCACACCGGGTCGGTGAGCACCCGGTAACCGTCGATTTCCAGCAGCGCGGTGGAGTGGCCGAACCAACTGACGGCGAGCCGGCGGGGATCGCCGTCGAAGAGCGCGGGCGCGGCCAACGGGATCGGCGCCGCCGGCCGGCTCACGCCGCGGTTACCGATCAGGTCCCACGCGACCAGCCGCATCTCCTCGCGATCCATCGTGAAATCGGAGCCGGGGTCGAGGTTGACGAAGACGCCGTCGCGGTAATTCGGCGATCCCTGCGTTACCGCCCTGATCGCGGCGGGGTGGGCACCGAGGGCCGCAGGCGCGCCGTGCAGCGCCCGGACCACCCAGCTGCCGGCCGCCAGCGACGCCGTGCCGGCGGCCAGCCGCAGCGCCCCCCGCAGCATGGCTCTCAGGCCCCCTGGAACTTCGGCGGTCGCTTCTCGATGCGGGCGACCTGGGCTTCGATGACGTCCTGACTGCCCCAGGCCTTGTCGAAGAGCTCCTTGTGCACGGGCCAGGGCTCCTCGATGGAACCGTCGTCGTTGAGGACCCGCTTCGCGTGCTGAATCGCCAGTGGCGCCAGGCCGGCGATCTCGGCCGCCCAGGCCTGCGCGTCGGCGAGCGTGCCTGCGCGGTTGGCCAGGCCGGTCTGCAGCGCCACCTCGGCGGTCAGCTTCTCGGCGGCCAGCAGCATCGCGCGCGCACGGCCGTGACCGACCAGCGACGCCAACCGCCGAATACTCCAGTTATCAAGCGCCAGACCGTATTTCGCCGTCGGAAACTGGAAAAAGGCCTCCGGCGCGACAACCCGCAGATCGCATTGCATGGCCAGCTGCAGCCCGGCGCCGATGGCGGGACCGTTGATGGCGCCGATCACCGGTATCGGCGTGGCGTCCAGGACTTTGTGCAACTCGACGAGCCGGTCGGGATAGTCGGCGGCGAAGGCGTCGCCGCTGAGGTCGGCGCCGGCGCAGAACACGGTGCCCTGGCCGGTCAGGACGATCGCGCGGGTCGCCCCGTCGCCCGCCTTCAGCACGGCCTCCCGCAGCTCCTCGACCAGCTGCGAATTCAGGGCGTTGCGGCGCTCGGGACGCTGCAACTCGATGGTCAGCACGGCTTCGGCCTGGGTAACACCGATCATGGCTGCCACCCTATATAGCCTCGTCTCGTGAGTCGTATTACGGCTGCTCAGCTGCGCGACGCGGTGCTCGACGAGGGCTCCTTCATCCGATGGGACAGCGAGCCGCTCGCCGTGCCGGTCAGCGAGGAATATTCCCGGGAGCTGGCCGACGCGCGGGCAGCCAGCGGCCTCGACGAATCGGTGCTGACCGGCGAGGGCCGGATCGTCGGGCGCCGGGTGGCGGTGGTGGTCTGCGAGTTCGGCTTCCTGGGCGGCTCGATCGGGGTGGCGGCCGCCGAACGGATCACCGCGGCGGTGCAGCGGGCGACCGCCGAACGCCTGCCGCTGCTGGCCTCGCCGAGCTCCGGTGGCACCCGCATGCAGGAGGGCACGGTCGCCTTCCTGCAGATGGTGAAGATCGCCGCCGCCGTCCGGCTGCACACGCAGGCCCACCTGCCCTACCTCGTCTACCTGCGCAACCCGACCACTGGCGGGGTGTTCGCGTCGTGGGGATCGCTGGGCCACGTCACGGTCGCCGAGCCGGGCGCCCTCATCGGCTTCCTCGGGCCGCGGGTGTACCGGCTGCTCTACGGCGAACCCTTCCCCGAAGGCATCCAGACGGCCGAGAACCTGCAGCGCCACGGCGTGCTCGACGACGTCGTTCCGCTCGACGGGCTGCGGCGGATGCTCGACCGCGCGCTGACGGTCATCGCCGACCCGCCCGGGCCCCTGCCCGCGGCGACCCCGCCCGAACCGGTGCCCGACGTCCCGGCGTGGGATTCGGTGGTGGCGTCGCGACGCCCGGACCGGCCCGGTGTCGGGCTGTTGCTGCGCCACGGCACGACCGGCCGGGTGCTGTTGTCGGGGACCGGGCACGGAGATGCGGCGACCACCCTGCTGGCGCTGGCCCGCTTCGCCGGCCAGCCCGCGGTGGTGCTGGGGCAGCAGCGGGTGACGGGTGGGATGGTGGGCCCCGCGTCGCTGCGCGAGGCCCGGCGGGGCATGGCGCTGGCGGCTGAGCTGCGGCTGCCCCTGGTGTTGGTGATCGACACGGCCGGCCCGGCGCTGTCGGCCGAGGCCGAACAGGGCGGGCTGGCCGGCCAGATCGCCCGGTGCCTGGCCGAGCTGGTGACGCTGGACACCCCGACGGTCTCGGTACTGCTCGGACAGGGCAGCGGCGGGCCCGCGCTGGCGATGGTGCCCGCGGACCGGGTGCTGTGCGCGCTGCACGGGTGGCTGGCTCCGCTCCCGCCGGAGGGCGCGAGCGCGATCGTCTTCCGCGACACCGCGCACGCCGCCGAACTCGCTGCGGCGCAGGGCATCCGGTCGGCGGACCTGCTGGCGTCGGGCATCGTCGACGCCATTGTGCCGGAGCATCCCGACGCGGCCGACGAGCCGGTCGAGTTCTGCCAGCGACTCTCGCGCGCCATCGCCGCCGAGGTGCACGGGCTGCGTGCGCTGCCCGCCGACGAGCGCCTGGCCACCCGGTTGCAGCGCTACCGCCGCATCGGCGTGCCGTGACCCGTCGCCGCGTAGAGCGTGACCGCGGTTGGGGTCTCGCGCGTCACCCCTCGGGCAGCCCGAGGTAGCGCTGAATGGTCGGGCCGAGCCAGTCGACGATCTCGTCGCGGGTCATCTCCACGACCGGCGGCAGCCGTAACACGAAGCGGCACAGCGCCATCCCCAGGATCTGCGTGGCGATGAGACCGCCCCGCACACCGACTTCCGCCGCCGGCACGAGTGAGCTCACCAGCGGCCGGATCTGGTTCCCGAAGATCTCGTGCATCCGTTGCGCCGCTTCGCCGTTGGTGGCGCTGGACCGCAGCAGGATCACCAGCGCCTCGTCGCCCTCCCAGCGTTCGAGGAAGTGCCGCACCAGCGACCGCCCGACCTGCGTCGGGTCGGCCGCGGCGAAGTCGGGAAACCGCAGGTCGAACTCGGCCGCCGCGGCGAACAACTTGTCCTTGCTGCCGTAGTACCGCATGACCATCGCCGGGTCGATCCCCGCGTCTGCGGCGATGGCCCGGATCGTCGCGCCCTGGAAGCCGACCGCGCCGAACCGCTCGCGCGCCGCCGCCAGGATCGCCGCCTTGGTTTCGTCGGACGACCGTCTCATGCCAACAATTGTAGGCCAACAACTGTAGGCCAACAACTGTTGACATAGCGCGAGCGGCGCGCCAGCATGGAGTTATGCCAACAAGCGTTGACTAACCCTTAGGGAGAGGAGCCCGCCATGAAAGACACCGACGTCCTGGTGGTCGGCGCAGGTCCTACCGGCCTGACGCTCGCCGCCGCACTGCTCGTCCGCGGGATTCGGGTGACTCTGGTCGACCAGGTGGCTGAAGGCGCGAACACCTCGCGCGCCGCCGCCGTCAACGCCCGCACCCTCGAGGTGCTCGGAGAGCTCGATGTGGCCCGGCGCATGGTCAAGGCGGGCCTGATCGCGCCGCGATTCACCATGCGGGAGGGCCGGCGCATCCTGTTCCCCGTCGACTTCAGCGAGCTCCCGACCGAGCACCCCTACACCCTGATGCTCTCCCAGGCCGACACCGAGCGGCTGCTGCTCGAGCGACTCCACGAGCTGGGCGGTGAGGTCGTGCGGCCCAAGGCGCTGCACCGCGTCACCCAGGACGCCAACGGCGTGACGGCGACGTTCGACGATGGCGACACCGTCAGGGCCCGCTACGCCGTCGGGGCGGACGGCATGCACAGCACGGTTCGGACGGAAGCCGGAATCGGCTTCGCGGGTGGGGAATTCGCCGAGTCGTTCACGCTCGCCGACGTGCGGGTGACCGGCGAGGCGCCCCGCGACGAGGTGATCCTGTTCTACGCCAAAGACGGCCTGACGGTGCTGGCGCCGCTGCCCGGCGACATCTTCCGCGTCGTCGCGCCGACCGCCGACGCGCCGCAGCTGCCGTCGGTGCAATTCGTGCAGGCGCTGCTGGACACCCGGGGCTTCGGGGCGGGGCGGACGGTCGTCACCGAACTGGTGTGGGGGTCGCGGTTCCACATCCATCACCGCGTCGCCGACAGCTACCGGGCGGGCCGCCTGTTACTGGCAGGCGACGCGGCCCATGTGCACAGCCCGGCCGGCGGCCAAGGCATGAACCTCGGGATCACCGACGCGGTGGCGCTGGCCGACGCGCTCACCGAGGTCCTGCACGGCGGCCCGGATGCCGCGCTGGACGCCTACAGCGCCGCGCAGCGCCGACGAGCCGAGCGGGTGCTGAAGCTGACGGGACGGCTGACCCGGGTCGCGACACTGCCACGCCCGTTGCGCCCCCTGCGCAACACGGGAATGCGCCTGGCCGCCGAGGTTCCAGCGGTGCGACGGCAGCTGGCCGTGCGGTTGAGCGGGCTCGCCACGGAGTGATCGAAAGGCCCACGGCGCCAACGCAACCGCCAAGGCGCACCAACGTCCCGGGGCTGGCACCGCGCCCCAACGAAAGCGAATAACAAACCCCCGCAACATGTTTCGGTGCCGACAAGAGGACATCACCGGCCAGTCGCGGCGCGGCGTCGAAAAAGTAACCTTTTGGGCACCGGCGGCCCGGCCACGGCGCCGCCGCGATCGGCAATCAGGCAAAATGGGCGGCATGGACACTGCTGGGACCTCACCCCGCGTCTTGGTCGTCGACGACGACTCCGATGTGCTCGCCTCCCTGGAACGCGGCCTGCGGCTGTCCGGATTCGAGGTGTCGACCGCGGTCGACGGCGCGGAAGCCTTGCGCAGCGCCACCGAGACCCGGCCGGATGCGATCGTGCTCGACATCAACATGCCCGTGCTGGACGGCGTCAGCGTCGTCACGGCGCTGAGGGCCATGGACAACGACGTCCCGGTGTGCGTGCTGTCGGCCCGCAGCTCGGTCGACGACCGAGTGGCCGGGCTGGAGGCCGGCGCCGACGATTACCTGGTCAAGCCGTTTGTGTTGGCCGAGCTGGTCGCGCGGGTGAAGGCGCTGCTGCGCCGCCGCGGCGCGACGGCGACCTCCTCCTCGGAAACCATCACCGTGGGCCCGCTGGAGGTGGACATCCCCGGCCGGCGGGCCCGGGTCAACGGCGTCGACGTCGACCTGACCAAGCGGGAGTTCGACCTGCTGGCGGTGCTGGCCGAGCACAAGACCGCGGTGCTGTCCCGCGCGCAGCTCTTGGAGCTGGTCTGGGGCTACGACTTCGCGGCCGACACCAACGTCGTCGACGTGTTCATCGGGTACCTGCGCCGCAAGCTGGAGGCCAATGGCGGTCCCCGGCTGCTGCACACCGTCCGAGGAGTCGGGTTCGTACTGCGCATGCAGTAGTCAGGTCGAGCGGCCATGAATGTCCTGTCCCGAATTTTGACCCGTACGCCATCGCTACGGGCCCGGGTCGTGGTCGCGACGGTCATCGGCGCCGCGATCCCCGTGCTCATCGTCGGCGTCGTCGTCTGGGTGGGCATCAGCAACGACCGCAAGGAGCGACTGGACCGCCGGCTCGACGAGGTCGCGGGGTTCGCGATCCCATTCCTGCCGCGCGGTCTGGACGAGATTCCGCGCTCCCCCAACGACAGCGACGCCATCATGACGATCCGCCGCGGCGACCTGGTCAAGTCGAACTCCGACGTGACACTGCCCAAGCTGGACGTCGACTACGCAGACGCCTATGTCAAAGGCGTGCGGTACCGCGTGCGGACGGTCGAGATCCCCGCGCCGGAGCCCACGTCGCTGGCCGTCGGCGCGACGTACGACGCGACCCTCGCCGAGACCAACAACCTGCACCGGCGGGTCCTGCTGATCTGCGGCTTCGCCATCGTCGCGGCGGCGGTGTTCGCCTGGCTGCTGGCCGCGTTCGCGGTGCGGCCCTTCAAACAGCTCGCGCAGCAGACCCGGTCGATCGACGCCGGCGACGAGGCGCCCCGCGTGGAGGTGCACGGCGCCACCGAGGCGGTCGAGATCGCCGAAGCCATGCGGGGCATGCTGCAGCGCATCTGGAACGAGCAGAACCGGACCAAGGAGGCGCTCGCGTCGGCCCGCGACTTCGCCGCCGTCTCCTCGCACGAGCTGCGCACACCGTTGACCGCGATGCGCACCAACCTCGAGGTGCTGTCCACCCTGGACATGACCGACGACCAACGCAAAGAGGTGCTGAGCGACGTCATCCGCACCCAGTCGCGGATCGAGGCCACCCTGAGCGCCCTCGAGCGCCTGGCCCAGGGCGAACTGTCGACGTCCGACGACCACGTACCGGTCGACATCACCGAGCTACTCGACCGCGCCGCTCACGACGCGATGCGCATCTACCCCGACCTCGACGTGTCGCTGGTGCCGTCGCCGACGTGCATCATCGTCGGGTTGCCGGCCGGGTTGCGCCTGGCGGTGGACAACGCGATCGCCAACGCCGTCAAGCACGGCGGCGCCACCCGCGTGCAGCTCTCGGCGGTCAGCTCGCGCGCCGGGGTGGAAATCGCCATCGACGACAACGGCAGCGGCGTGCCCGAGGACGAACGCGACGTGGTGTTCGAGCGGTTCTCCCGCGGGTCGACCGCCTCGCATTCGGGGTCGGGGTTGGGGCTGGCGCTGGTGGCCCAACAGGCCCACTTGCATCGCGGGACCGCCGCACTGGAAAGCAGTCCGCTGGGTGGCGCGCGGCTGGTGCTGCGCCTCCCCGGACCGAGCTAGCCGCGGGCGCGGGGCCACGGCGGTCGGGGCTTTGGCCGCCGCCGGGTCGGGCACACTGGAGCCATGGGCAACGGCAAGAAACCGACCGACAGCGACACCCTGGCACATATCCGCGACCTGGTCGCCGAGGAGAAGGCCCTGCGGGCTCAGCTGCAACAGGGCGACATCTCCGAATCGGACGAGCACGATCGCCTGCGCCGGCTGGAGGTCGAGCTCGACCAGTGTTGGGACCTGCTACGGCAACGTCGGGCGTTGCGTGAAACCGGCGGTGACCCGCGCGAGGCAGAGGTGCGCCCGCCCGACGAGGTCGAGGGCTACCTGAGCTGAGCCCTCAATCGGGGGATGTCGACGTCGTCGTCATCGGGGGCGGTCACAACGGCCTGGTCGCGGCGGCTTATCTGGCCCGCGCGGGCCTGCGGGTGCGGTTGCTGGAGCGGCTCGGACACGTCGGCGGAGCGGCAATCTCGGCGCAGGCCTTCGACGGTGTCGGGGTTCGGCTGTCGCGGTACTCCTACCTGGTCAGCTTGTTGCCGCCCCGCATCGTCAAGGACCTGGGCGCCGCCGTGCGGCTGGCCCGGCGGCGGTATTCCTCCTACACGCCCGACCCGGCCACCGAAGGCCGCCGCGGGCTGTTGATCGGGGCGGACGCCGCCACGTTCGCCGCGATCGGCGCCGGCCCCGACGGGCCCGGGTTCGCCGCCTTCTATCAGCGCTGCCGCCTGGTGACCGAGCGGCTCTGGCCGACCGTGCTGGAGCCGTTGCGCACCCGCGAGCAGGCCCGCCGGCACGTCCTGGCAAGCGGTGATCAGCAGGCGGCGGCCGCGTGGCACGCCCTGATCGACGAGCCGATCGGAAACGCCATCACCGCCGCCGTCGGCAACGACGTGGTCCGCGGGGTGATCGCGACCGACGCGCTGATCGGAACGTTCGCTCGCCTCGACGACCCGTCGCTGATCCAGAATGTCTGCTTCCTGTATCACCTGCTCGGCGGTGGGACCGGCGACTGGGATGTTCCCGTCGGCGGGATGGGCGCGCTGACGGAGGCCCTGGCGGCGGCCGCCGTCGGCCACGGTGCCGAAATCCACACCGGCACAGATGTTTACGCTGTCGAACCGGACGGTGTCGTGCGCTATCGCGCCGGCAACGAGGAGCACCTGCTCCGCGCCCGGTTCGTCCTGGCGGGGGTCACACCGTCGGCACTGGCCGGCCTACTGGGCGAACGACCCGCGCCACCCGCTCAGGGCGCGCAGGTCAAAGTGAACATGGTGCTGCGGCGCCTACCCCGGTTGCGCGACGACAGCGTCACCCCCGAACAGGCCTTCGCCGGGACGTTTCACGTCAACGAGAGCTGGACCCAACTGGACGGCGGGTATTCGCACGCGGCCGCCGGACAGATCCCGGATCCGCTGCCGTGCGAGGCGTATTGCCATTCGCTGACCGACCCGAGCATCCTGTCGGGCGACCTACGCGAGTCGGGCGCCCACACGATGACCGTGTTCGGCCTGCAGACCCCCCACTCGCTGTTCGACGGCACCTACTCCGGCGCCCTGCGCGACCGGCTAACCGAGTCGGTGTTGGCGTCGCTGAATTCCGTTCTGGCCGAACCGATTCAGGACGTGTTGATGAGCGATGCAAACGGCCGGACGTGCATCGAGACCACCACCACCCTGGACTTGCACCGCACCCTGAAGATGACGGCGGGCAACATCTTCCACGGCGGCCTGGCGTGGCCCTTCGCCGAGGACGACGACCCGCTGGACACCCCGGCGCGGCAATGGGGGGTGGCCACCGCGCACGAGCGGATCATGCTGTGCGGCTCGGGCGCCCGCCGCGGCGGCGGGGTCTCCGGCATCGGCGGGCACAACGCCGCCATGGCGGTGCTGGCCTCGCTGGGTTAGCGCAACGGTGGCGACCCGCTTCGCCCGGCTACGCCGCGCTCGCGATCGCCACTAACGCGCGTCGATGGTCGTGTAGTCGCGCTCGGTGTAGCCGGTGTAAATCTGGCGCGGACGCCCGATCTTGCTGTCACCCTCGTCGTGCATCTCCCGCCAGTGCGCGATCCAGCCGGGCAGCCGGCCCAACGCGAACAGCACGGTGAACATCCGGACCGGGAAGCCGAGGGCCCGGTAGATCAACCCGGTGTAGAAGTCCACGTTCGGGTACAGCTTGCGCTCGATGAAGTAGTCGTCGGTCAGCGCCGCCTCTTCCAGTTCCTTGGCGATGTCCAGCAGCGGGTCGCCGCCGAGCTTGGCCAGGATCTTGTCGGCCTGTTCCTTGACGATGCGGGCGCGCGGGTCGTAGTTCTTGTAGACCCGGTGGCCGAAGCCCATCAGCTTGACGCCCTCTTCGCGGTTCTTCACCTTGCGGACGAACTCGCTGACGTCATCGCCACTTTCGCGGATCTGCTCGAGCATCTCGAGCACCGCCTGGTTTGCGCCGCCGTGCAGCGGTCCCCACAACGCGTTGATGCCACCGGAGATCGAGGTGAACAGGTTGGCGCGCGACGACCCCACCAGCCGGACCGTCGACGTCGAGCAGTTCTGCTCGTGGTCGGCGTGCAGGATGAGCAGCATGTCCAGCGCCCGCACCACCTCGGGGTCGGCCTGGTAGGGCTCTGCGGGCAGCCCGAAGGTCATCCGGAGGAAGTTCTCCACCAACGACATCGAGTTGTCCGGGTAGAGGAACGGCTGGCCGACGGACTTCTTGTAGGCGTACGCGGCGATGGTGGGCAGTTTTGCGAGCAAGCGGATGGTCGACAGCTCGACCTGCGCGTTGTCCATCGGGTCGAGCGCGTCCGGATAGTAGGCGCTCAACGCGTTCACCACGCTGGACAGCACCGGCATCGGGTGTGCATTGCGCGGGAAGCCGTCGAAGAAGCGCTTCAGGTCCTCGTGCAGCATGGTGTGCAGCTGGATCCGCTTGGTGAACTCCGCGAGCTGGTCGGAGTCCGGCAGCTCACCGTAGATCAGCAGGTAGCTCACCTCGATGAAGGTTGACTTCTCGGCGAGCTGCTCGATCGGGTAGCCGCGGTAACGCAGAATGCCGGCGTCGCCGTCGATGTAGGTGATGGCGCTCTTGCAGGCGGCCGTGTTGACGAAGCCGTTGTCGAAGGTGGTGTGCCCCGTTTTGGACAACAGGGAACCGAGAGCAATCCCGTCAGCACCCTCGGTGGCGCGGACGATCTCTAGGTCGATCTCGCCCCCCGGGTACTTCAGAGTTGCGGTGTCGTCGGTGTCGGCCACGAGAACCCCTTTGCGCTCTGGCTGGTATGGCTGCCCTGACTAGGTGCTTATAGGTGAAGGTAGTCGTTGTCGCGTTCGCGTGCCTGCCCGGGGTCGGCTCCGTCGCGTCGCGGCGACCCCCGGGGCGGCCTAGGGCTGGAGGCGTTCGATCCGCCCGCCGGTGACCCGGATCCGGTTATGCAAGCGGTTCTCCCGGCCCTGCCAGAATTCGACGGACTCCGGGGCAAGGAGATAGCCACCCCAACCCGGTGGCACCGGCACGCGCTCGCGGTCGGCGAAGCGGGCGGTCACCTCTGCGAGCTGGTCGAGCAACGCCGCGCGCGACGCGATCGGACGGGATTGGTGCGACGCCCAGGCGCCCAGTTGAGAGCCGCGCGGCCGCTTGGACCAGTAGTCCTCGGTGGCCTCGGGCGTGACCTTGCTCACCGGACCGCGCAGGTGAACCTGCCGGCCCAGCTGATACCAGGGGAACGTCACCGATGCGTACGGCGTCGCCGCCAGGTCAACACCCTTGGCCGAGTCATAGTTGGTGAAAAATGTGATCCCGGACTCGTCCACGCTCTTGCACAAGACCGTCCGGCTGGTCGGCCTGCCGTCGGCGACGGTGGCCAGCACCATGGCGTTGGGCTCGGCGATTCCGGACCGTTCGGCGTCGTCGATCCATTTGCGCAACAAGGCAACCCAACCGTCGTCGAGCCAGTCGGTGTCGAGATCGGGGCTGCCGTCCTTTTCGACGGATCCGTATTCCACGCGCATGCGCTGCAGGCGTTCGGAGTCTGGTCCTGCCACCTCGCCAACGCTACCGGGGCTTGCTACCGGCCGGTAGCGTCGACCCGAAGGCGGGGTGCGAGAATTTTCCTATGCCTGTGGTCCCCGAAGACTTCGTCCCCGGCCTCGAAGGCGTCGTCGCCTTCACCACCGAGATCGCCGAACCGGATAAAGACGGCGGCGCGCTGCGCTACCGCGGCGTCGACATCCAAGACCTGGTGGATCAGCAGGTCACCTTCGGTGACGTCTGGGGTCTGCTGGTTGACGGCAAATTCGGCCACGGCCTGCCGCCCGCCGAGCCGTTCCCGCTGCCCATCCACACCGGCGACGTGCGCGTCGACGTCCAGGCGGGCCTGGCGATGCTGGCGCCGATCTGGGGTTACCGGCCCCTGCTCGACACCGACGACGCCACCGCCCGCGACCAGCTCGCCCGGGCCTCGGTGATGGCCCTGTCCTATGTGGCGCAGTCCGCCCGCGGCATCTACCAGCCCGCTGTCCCGCAGCGGGTGATCGACGAATGCGACACCGTCACAGCTCGTTTCATGACCCGCTGGCAGGGCGAGCCGGACCCGAGGCACGTCGAGGCGATCGACGCCTACTGGGTCTCGGCCGCCGAGCACGGGATGAACGCCTCGACGTTCACCGCGCGGGTGATCGCCTCGACCGGCGCCGACGTAGCCGCTGCGTTGTCCGGGGCGATCGGTGCGATGAGCGGGCCGCTGCACGGCGGAGCGCCTGCGCGGGTCCTGCCGATGATCGAAGAGGTCGAGCGCACCGGAGACGCCCGCGGTCTGGTCAAGAAGATCCTGGACAGCGGCGACAAGCTGATGGGCTTCGGGCACCGTGTCTACCGCGCCGAGGACCCGCGGGCGCGCGTGCTGCGCGCGACCGCCGAGCGGCTGGGCGCGCCGCGCCACGAGGTCGCGGTCGCGCTGGAGCAGGCCGCCCTGGCCGAGCTGCGCGAGCGCCGCCCGGACCGGGCCATCGAGACCAACGTCGAGTTCTGGGCGGCGGTGATCCTGGACTTCGCCCAGGTGCCGGCCAACATGATGCCGGCGATGTTCACCTGCGGGCGCACCGCGGGCTGGTGCGCGCACATCCTCGAGCAGAAGCGGCTCGGCAAGCTGGTGCGTCCGTCGGCGATCTATGTGGGACCGGCCCCGCGCAGCCCGGAGTCCGTGGAAGGTTGGGACCGCAGCCTCACCCACGCCTGAGACGGGCCCAGTTGTCGGTGCCCGGCGATTAAATGATGTCGCCGCGATGAGTTTGTGTCGCGGGGGAAGTCATAACTCGCGAGCCTGCCCGCCCCGGGCGGGCCTGGGATACCGACACCAAGGAGAGTCACCATGGCGATCACCGTCGAACCGGCCCTGTCCCCGCACCTTGTGGTGGATGACGCCGCCGCAGCGATCGACTTCTACGTCAAGGCGTTTGGCGCCGAAGAGCTGGGCCGCGTGCCGCGCCCGGACGGAAAGCTCGTGCACGCCGCCGTGCGCATCAACGGCTTTCTGGTCATGCTCAACGACGATTTCCCCGAGATGTGCGGCGGCAAGTCGATGACACCGACGTCACTCGGCGGCACCCCGGTGACGATTCACCTGACCGTCACCGACGTCGACGCCAAGTTCCAGCGCGCGCTGGACGCGGGCGCCACCGTGGTCGCCCCGTTGGACGATCAGTTCTGGGGCGACCGCTACGGCGTGGTCGCCGACCCGTTCGGCCACCACTGGTCGATGGGCCAGCCGGTGCGCGAGGTCGGCTACGACGAGATCCAGGCCGCGATGGCAGGGCAGGGCGCAAGCTAGCCGAGCAGCCGGTCCAGCAGGCCGCGCCGCGCCGGCGGTGCCGGCTCGGCCGCGGCGGCTGCGGCTGCGGCCAGCATGTCGGCGACCCGGGTGAATTTGCTCCTTGGCCGGCCGTCGGCGCCGCCGCGCGCGAGTTCGGCGGCGTCGATGGCCTGCCAGCCGCGGGCATCGACGGCGTCGGGTTGCCGGGCCCGTACGAGCTCGGCCAGCGCGTCCGGTTCGGCCACCGGGTCGCTCAGCTCGCCGGCGTTGAAATCCGCTACCAGGGCGTGCACGGTCTGCAACGAGCACGACTTGTTGGTGCCGATGAACCCGCTCGGCCCCCGCTTGATCCAGCCCGCGACGTACGCACCTCGCACCGGGACCCCGGAGTCGGGATCGACGACGCGGCCACCGTCGTTGGGGGCGACGGCCGCCGACTCGTCGAACGGAAGGTCGCGAATCGGCTTGCCGCGGTATCCGATTGACGTCAGCACCAGGCCCGCACCCAGTTCATACAGCTCGTCGGTGCCGGTGCGGGTGAACTCCACGCCGGTGGCGCGGTGCGCGCCCAGCACACGGTTCGGGGTGAGCTGATACGCCAGCCGGATTCGCGGTCGCCCACCGTGTCCGGCCGGGGCCGAGTCGTCACCGAGTGTGCTCAGGATTTCCAGCTTGCGCTTGGTGAGGCTGTCCGTGACCGTCGCGAGATCAGCCGCCACCAGTTCGTGGTCGGCCGCGCTGAGCACGACGTCGGACGAGCCCGTGAGTCCGATCAGTTCGGGCAGCGTGAATGCGGACTGGGCGGGGCCGCGCCGCGCGGCGACCACCACTTCGCGGACCGCGGAAGCACGAATAGCCGCCAGGGCACGATCGGAGATATCGGTGCGGGCCAGGTCGTCAGGATTCGCCGTGAGCACGCGGGCGACATCCAGGGCGACGTTTCCGTTGCCGATGATCACCACCCGGTCATGGCCGAGATCGACTGGAAGATCGGCGAAGTCGGGATGGCCGTTGATCCACGCGACCAGTTCGGTCGCGGTTCCGGTGCCAGGAAGGCCCATTCCCCCGATCTCGAGGCGACGGTCATCGGGGGCGCCGACGGCGTACACCACGGCGTGGTGGTGGGCCAGCAGATCGGCGTGACTGAGGTGCCTGCCGACCTCGACGTTGAGATAGAAGCGGAAGCGGCGATCACCCGCGACCCGATCGAACAGCCGGGTGACCCGCTTGGTGTTCTGGTGATCCGGAGCCACCCCGGCGCGCACCAGCCCATAGGGAGTAGGCAGCTTCTCAAAGACGTTGACCCGCACCCGCTCCTGCGTGAGCAGCTCGTCGGCGGCATACATCGCCGCCGGCCCGGATCCCACGATGGCCACGGTCAGCGGCCGACGGCCCGCCCCCACCTGCGCGGCCGGAATCACCGGGGCCAGCTTCGACGTCGGGGGCAACTTCTCACCCGGCGGCCGCGGCGGGTAGAAGGACGCGTTGATCTCGACGAACGGCAGCTGCCTGGCGTCCAACCGGGTGTCCGGCGCGATCGCGCCGACGGGGCAGGCGCTCACGCACGCGCCGCAGTCCACGCAGGCCACCGGATCGATATAGAGCATTTCCGTGGTGGCGAAGCCGGGCTCGTCGGGCGTGGGGTGAATGCAATTCACCGGGCACGCGAAAACGCAGGACCCGTCGTTACAGCACGACTGGGTAATAACGTGCGGCATAGGCGTTTACCCGTGCGGTCCTAGGCGGCCGGCGCCGCGGCCAGGTGCTGGCGCTGCGGCTCGCTGCGGTAGCGCGAGGGCTTGCCGTCGATTTTGCAGAGCCGCCACATGAGTCGCGCCGAGCGCGTCTCCATCAGGCCGGTGTCGTGGGCCAGCATCCGGACGTCGCCGAACATGTCGCTGAGCCACTTTCGCGATTCCGGCGACCGGAAGAACAGCTCCTTGCGCACCTCGCGCGGAATGTCGAACTCCTGCCAGAACGCCTTGGGCGGTACCACGATGGCCCGGCACAGAATCTTCATCGTCAACGGCAGGTACAGCGCGGTCCAGAACCGTTGCCGCTTGGTCAGCTGCGGCACCCGCCTGCGCAGGAACTCGTGCGCGAACGAGATGTGACGCGCCTCCTCGGCCACGTGAATGGCCATCACCCGCTCCATGATCGGGTGCAGTGACTTCCCTTCGCGGAGAACGTTTTTCTGCGTGTGGTCGATCGGCTCCTCGCCGGCCAGCACCCCGATGAAGAACGCCACCGGCAAGGGCCCGGCCACCAGCGGAACCAGCGGCGAGAGCCACTTGAGCATCCGCGGCATGCCGGGGACGTCCGCGCCGACGCGGTTCACCATCTCCTGGAACATCATGGTGTG
Organism: Mycobacterium paraseoulense; assembly: GCF_010731655.1. Lineage (NCBI taxonomy): Bacteria > Bacillati > Actinomycetota > Actinomycetes > Mycobacteriales > Mycobacteriaceae > Mycobacterium > Mycobacterium paraseoulense. Next base: position 3,199,784 of record NZ_AP022619.1, read on the forward strand.
GTTGCACTCTTCGACCGATTCGTGCAGGCAGTACCGGTATTCCGGGGAGCCGTTCGGCACCCAGAACGTGTAGTTCATCAGGCCGCGGATCAGGATCGACTCGAAGTGCAGCCCGACCTTGGCGACGTTGGCCTGACGCCACATCCCGATCTTGATCTTGCGTTCGTCGGGCTGCGCCAGATACCAGGGATGACGCCCCAAGGGGTCGGTCCCCGGCAGAATCCACCGCGGATCGTTCTGTGTGACAGCGAATTCCGGTGCATCCCAGTCGATGTCGGTGTACGGGTTGAAGTTTCGCCGCACCGACCCCTCGGACAGTGTGGCAAGCGTGTTGACGTACTCGGTGTCGTCGCGCACTTCCATCTTGCGGCGCCAGCGCCGAACCATGCGTGTCCTGGCCATATCCAAGCCTCCCCAGCGAGGTTTACATTTGGACGTGCTATGTCCAGACAGTACCGCAGGTACCGGATATCTTCTAGACCCCCCGCGGGCACTGTGGCCTGACCAGTGGTCAGGCTTATGGTGTGCCCTGCCTCACAGTGCGTGAAACACCGCGGGGGCGGCCAGGCGTTTTGCGCGGCTCACGGGCGTCGGCCATCGGACCGCCGCGTCGCCGGTCACATCGGCTCACTACCCTGATGAGCATGGCTGACCAGCTTGAGGTTCCCGCTGACATCAAACCCCGCGACGGCCGCTTCGGATGCGGCCCTTCCAAGGTCCGGCCCGAACAGTTGCAGGCGCTGACCACGACCGCGGCCTCGCTGTTCGGCACGTCGCACCGGCAGGCGCCCGTCAAAAACCTGGTCGGCCGGGTCCGGGCGGGGCTGGCCGAACTGTTCTCCGTGCCGGACGGTTATGAGGTCATCCTGGGCAACGGCGGCGCGACGGCGTTCTGGGACGCCGCGGCGTTCGGCTTGATCGACAAGCGCTCGCTGCACCTGTCCTTCGGCGAGTTCAGCGCGAAATTCGCCTCCGCGGTCGCCAACAACCCGTTCGTCGGCGACCCGATCGTCATCAAGGCGGAAGCCGGCGGCGCACCGGAACCTCAGGGCGATCCGTCGGTCGATGTGATCGCCTGGGCGCACAACGAGACGTCGACCGGGGTGGCGGTGCCCATCCGGCGGCCGGCCGACGCAGGCGACGCCCTGGTCGTCATCGACGCCACCTCCGGCGCGGGCGGGCTGCCGGTGGAGATCACCGAGACCGATGCCTACTACTTCTCGCCGCAGAAGAATTTCGCCAGCGACGGCGGCCTGTGGTTCGCCATCATGAGCCCGGCCGCGCTGGCGCGGGTCGAGTCCATCGCCGCGTCGGGCCGCTGGGTTCCCGACTTCCTGTCGTTGCCGATCGCCGTCGACAACAGCCTGAAGAACCAGACGTACAACACCCCGGCGGTCGGCACGCTGGCTTTGATGGCCGAGCAGATCGACTGGATGCTGGGCAACGGCGGGCTGGAGTGGGCCGTCAAGCGCACGGCCGACTCGTCGCAGCGGTTGTACTCCTGGGCGCAGGAGCGGCCGTACACCACGCCGTTCGTCTCGGACCCGGGCTTGCGTTCTCAAGTGGTCGGCACCGTCGATTTCGTCGACGACGTCGACGCCGCGGCGGTTGCGAAGACCTTGCGGGCGAACGGCATTGTCGACGTGGAGCCGTACCGCAAGCTCGGGCGTAACCAGCTGCGGGTCGGGATGTTCCCGGCGGTTGACCCCGACGATGTCAGCGCCCTGACGCAATGCGTCGACTGGGTGGTCGAGCGGCTTTAGCCCGGCGAGCAACGGCCGATGCGAAGACGCGCAGCCGGGCTGTAACCCGCTCGCAATCGGCACGCAACCGCCCAGCGTGTCAGCACAGGTTATGGGCGTCAGCTGCACTAGAGTGCGCACGAGACGGGTCCGTCGACCTGCACGGAGCCTGCGAGGAGAAGCCATGCGGGAACTCAAAATGGTTGGGGTCGATGCCGGCGGCAAACACATCATCTGCGAGACCGGCGATCCCGCCGAACCGTTCAAGCTCGCCGTCGACGATCAGCTCAAGGCCGCCGTGCGGGGCGAGATCGTGCCGCAGGAGCAACCGCAGCTCGACATCCAGGTCACCAACATGCTGAGCCCCAAAGAGATTCAGGCCAGGATCCGCGCCGGCGCGTCCGTCGAACAGGTAGCCGCTGCGTCGGGCTCCGACGTCTCGCGGGTCCGCCGATTCGCGCACCCGGTGCTGCTCGAGCGCGCTCGCGCCGCGGAGTTGGCAACCGCGGCGCACCCGGTGCTCGCCGACGGACCCGCGGTGCTCAGCCTGCTCGAAACCGTGAGCGCGGCCCTGGTGACGCGCGGCCTGGAACCCGACCGGCTCAGCTGGGATGCCTGGCGCAACGAAGACAGCCGCTGGACCGTGCAGCTCGCGTGGAAGGCCGGCCGGTCCGACAACATCGCGCACTTCTGCTTCGCCCCCGGCGCGCACGGCGGAACGGTCACGGCGATCGACGACGCGGCCAAGGAATTGGTCGACCCTAACTTCGACCGACCGCTGCGCCCGCTCGCGCGGGTCGCCCACGTGGACTTCGAGGAGCCGGCGAAGCCCGCGGCCGCCGCTCCGCAAGAACAGCCCGTGCCGCAGGAGCCGCCGGTGCACACCCGGCGCGGCAAGCCCGTCATCCCGGCGTGGGAGGACGTGCTACTGGGCGTGCGCTCGGGCGGACAGCGCTAGCCCGCGACCCGCCGCGCCCGGCTACGCCGCGCTACCGCGCCACGGTCATCGCGAGCAGCGTCAGCCACGCTCCCGCGACGCCCATTCCCGCGCCCAGCAGGAACCAGCGCAAAACCGGCTTGTGCCGCCAACTCCACAGCGTCGGCGCCAGCCCGCCTGCCGCAACGATGTTGAGCCCGACCGCCAGCAGCGGATGCACCCGGATGAGCCCCAGACTGAGCACCACGATGGCGGCCCCGGTCACCGCGGCGACGAACCCGGCTACCGTCAAACCCGTTGCCCAGGGCGGGGAATCGTCGGTCACCCGCCGAGCCTAACCTTATCGCCGGGCCACTCCGCGGACCGCATCGTCGCCGAGCGGCCCCGTTCGTAGAACGCCAAAGCGGCCGCAGTGGCGACGTTCAGCGAGTCGGTTCCGCGCGACATCGGGATGCGCACCCGCACGTCGCTCATGCGCAGGGTCGCCGGCGTCAGCCCCGGCCCCTCGGCGCCCACAACCACCGCGACACGTTCGTCACAGGCGGCCGCCATGGCCTCCGCCAGGGTGCAGGCATCGCCTTGCGGGGTCATCGCGAGCAGTCGGAATCCGTTCTCTTTCAACAGTTTCAGCTCGGCGGGCCAGTCGCTCGCCCGGGCATACGGGACCAGCAGGGCGTGGCCCATGGAGACCCGGACGGCGCGACGGTACAGCGGGTCGGCGCAGCCGCTGCCGAATACCACCGCGTCGACGCCCAGGCCGGCGGCATTGCGGAAGATCGAGCCCAGGTTTTCGTGATCGTTGACGCCCTCGAGCACCGCGACGGTCCGGGCGCCTTCGACCAGATCTGCGACGGTGGGCTCCGACACACGGCGGGCGGCCGCCAGCACACCGCGATTGAGGTGAAAGCCCACCACGCGCGCCATCACGTCCGCGGAGGCCCGATAGAACGGCACGGGGTTACCGGCCAGGTCGTCCGCGAGCTCGCCGAGCCGGCGACCGGTGCCCAGCAGGGCGTGCGGGGTGAACCGGGAAGCAAGCATGCGCTGGACGACGAGCACCCCTTCGGCGATCACCAGGCCTTTGCCCGTCGGCAGATCGGGGCGGCGATCGACGCTGTTCAGGTCCCGGAAATCGTCGAGCCGGGGGTCGCCGGGATCATCGACGTCCTGAACGTTCGGGCCAGCGGTTGCATCGCTCACGGGCTTTCGTCGACCAGGGCCAACATCAGGTCGGCCGCGTTGCGCAGAGTGTCACGCTGTTCGCCGTCCAGCGTCGCCAGCCGTTTCGCCAACCATTCCTGACGGGCCCGCCGCGTCGCCTTGACCAGCTCGGCGCCGGACTGCGACACCGACACCAGCACCTGCCGGCCGTCGACGGGATGCGGGGCGCGGTCCACCAGACCCATGTCGGCCAGTGACGCGATCACCCGGGTCATCGACGGCGGCCGGACCCGTTCGCGGATCGCCAGCGCGCCGGGCGTCATCGGACCCTCGTTGGCAAGCGTTGCCAGCGCCGACAGCTGGGATAACGACACCGGCGATGACGGGTTCCGGAACCGGAGTTGGCGGGCCAGCCGCATGACCGCCAGCGACAGGTCGCTCGCCAGCCGCGCATCGCTGTCAGGCATGGCGCGAGGTTACACGGAAGCTCAAGAAATCGGGATACGAACCGGTGAACGACGGGCTTTGGTCCCAGGGGCCGCATGGGCCGACGATCTCCGAACCGTTTTTGTGGCCCGGAAACCGCGCTGCCAGGCATTTCGGCCACCCGGGCGCGGCGGCGGTAGGGCGCCCGCGCGGGCGGCGCTATGTTAATCGCGATGCCCGACGAAACCGGCCAGAACCGCGAGGCGCCGCCGCTGCCACCCGTGCTGCTCAACGCGTGGCCCTTCATCGCACTCGGCGCGCTCGGCTGGCTGGCCGCGGCGACCGCCGCGTTCTTGGTGCCGGCCCTGCAGACTTGGCGTCCGCTGACGCTGGCCGGGCTCGGAGTGGGCGCGCTCGGGACGGGCATCTTCGTGTTACAGCTCGCCGCGGCCCGCCGCGGCGAGCGCGGCGCGCAGACCGGACTCGACAACTATCTCGACCACAGCTAGTTCTCGCACCCATCACGAAACGGGAGGACCGATGGTAGCCCCGCTACTGCAGGCGCAAATCGATATCGACGCACCGGTTTCCACAGTGTGGGGGCTGATATCCGATCTTCGGCGGATGCCCGAGTGGAGCCCGCAATGCCGTTGGATGAAGACCTTCGGGCCGCTGCGCCAAGGCATGCGCAGCCTCAACATCAATCGCCGTAAGCGGATGTTCTGGCCGACCACCTGCACCGTCGTCGAGGTGATCCCGGAAACCAAGCTCGCGTTTCGAGTCGACGCCAACCACACCATCTGGAGCTACGAACTCCAGCCCACCGGCGCCGGCACCCGGGTGATCGAGAGCCGTCACGCCGAGAACGGCGTGACCGCCTTCTCGAACCTGTCGGTGAACACACTGTTCGGCGGGACCACCAACTTCGAACGCGAGCTGGTCGAGGGCATGCACACCTCGCTCGCCAGGATCAAGGCGGCCGCCGAAAAGGGCTAGTCCGCCTCGGACTGCTCGGTCTGCCCGGGCTGGGCATCCGATGCCTCGGACTGCTCGGGCTGGGCGTCCGACACCTCGGGCTGCTCGGGCTGGGCCTCCGGCGCCTCGGGCGCCGACGCCTCCACCTCCGGCTCGACCTGCGGGCGCACGTCCGGCTCCGCCGGCTCGGGCGCCTCAGCCACCGCGACGGGCTCCGCTTCGACCGGCGCGGTCGCCTCAGCCACCTCGGTCGGTGCCTCCACGACGTCGAGCACGCCATCGTCGTACGGCTCGTACATGGGCGAACCGGTTCCCGCCGGAGCGGGGGTATCCGAATGCGCGCCGCAACCGTACTGCTTTTCGACGACCTGACCGTCGGCCGACAGTTCGTTGCCGCATACCCCGAACATCGCGCCGAGCGAGCCCGCCAACGGCAGGAAGAAACCGCAGTCGCGGCACACCCGCTTGGTGGAGCGCGCCATCGGCGAATCGGGGCCGTGATCGCCGGTGTGCCAGCGCTCGGCCGCCTCCGCACGGCCCCAGGCGCTCATCACCCACCGCCGGCCCAGCCCGATCTCCGCGGCGGTCTCATCGACCTGCGCGTCACCGGTGGCCAGATAGCCGGGAACCAACCGCGGATCGTCGGCTGCGGGGGCGAGCAGGTCGCCGGGGCTCAGGTCCCCGGGGCGCACCCGCTGATCCCACGGGACCCACTGCGGCGCGAGCAACGCCGTCGGGCCCGGGATCAGCACCACTTCGCTGACCGTGGCGTGGTCGGCGCCGGGATGCGCGGCGACGACGACGGCCCATTGCCAGCCCTGATAGCCGGGCAAATGCGCCAGGAACCGGTGCGTGGCAGCGGCCGAATCCTCGTAGCTGACGCCCAGGTAGTCGCCGACCGCCTCCGCCCCGCTGAACTCCACGACGGCGGCCCTGGCCTGGTCCGCCGCGCCCGTGAGCACGGCCGCCAACCCCTCAGGCCACTCGGCCACGGTCGCCACGGCGGATTCCTCGATGGGCCCGGTCACCCTGTCCCCTTCCTGCATTGCGTTTCCAATACTAGGTTGGCGAGCCACGCCCCGTTACCTGCAGACGCATGTCGTCGGCATAGGGGAGAATCTCCAACGTGTCTGGACGGCGGCGTGACGATCCGGGCCGCGTGGCCTCCACTCCGGGTCGCCGGCCCCGCAATGGAGCGGGCAAACAGCACCCGGGCATGGCCAATTACCCCGCCGACGACGCCGATTACCGCCGGTCGCGCCGCCCGCCGCCGATGCCGAGCGCCAACCGCTACCTGCCGCCCATCGGTCATCAGCCGGAGCCGGATCGACGCGACAGCACACCCCCACGCGCTGCCCCCACGGGCGAACGCATCACCGTCACCCGCGCCGCCGCGCAGCGAAGCCGCGAGATGGGTTCGCGGATGTACTGGATGGTGCAACGCGCCGCCACCGCCGACGGCGCCGACAAGTCCGGTCTGACCGCGCTGACGTGGCCGGTGGTGGCCAACTTCGCGGTGGACGCCGCGATGGCGGTGGCACTGGCCAACACGCTCTTCTTCGCGGCGGCCACCGGGGAAAGCAAGGGCCGGGTCGCGTTGTATCTGCTGATCACCATCGCGCCGTTCGCGGTCATCGCGCCGCTCATCGGCCCGGCGCTGGACCGGTTGCAGCACGGCCGGCGCGTCGCGCTCGCCGCATCGTTCGCCCTGCGGACGGGGTTGGCGCTGCTGCTGATCACGAACTACGACGGCGCCACAGGGAGCTATCCGTCGTGGGTGCTTTATCCCTGCGCGCTGGCCATGATGGTGTTCTCCAAATCGTTCAGCGTGCTGCGCAGCGCCGTGACGCCGCGGGTCATGCCGCCGACCATCGACCTGGTGCGGGTGAACTCCCGGTTGACCGTGTTCGGCCTTCTCGGCGGCACCATCGCCGGCGGGGCGGTGGCGGCGGGCGTCGAGTTCGTCTGCACCCGCCTGTTCAAGCTGCCCGGCGCGTTGTTCGTCGTCATCGCGGTCACAATCGTGGGGGCCTTGCTGGCCATGCGGATTCCGCGCTGGGTCGAGGTGACGGCGGGCGAGGTGCCGGCCACCTTGAGCTACCGCCAGGACAGCGAGCCGCAACGCCGGCACTGGCACAGCGAAGTCAAGAAGGTCGGCGGAACACTGCGACAACCGCTGGGCCGCAACATCATTACCGCGTTGTGGGGCAACTGCACCATCAAGGTCATGGTCGGCTTCCTGTTCCTGTACCCGGCGTTCGTCGCCAAGGCGCACCAGGCCAACGGCTGGGTCCAGCTGGGCATGCTCGGAATGATCGGCGCGGCGGCCGGAATCGGCAACTTCGCCGGCAACTTCGCCGCCGCCCGCCTGCAACTGGGTAGGCCGGCCGTGTTGGTGGTGCGCTGCACGCTGGCGGTCTCCGCGGTCGCGCTGGCGGCCTCGGTCGCGGGAACCCTGGCAGCCGCCGTGATCGCCACCCTGGTCACGTCGGGCTCCAGCGCCATCGCGAAGGCCTCGCTGGACGCCTCGCTGCAGAACGACCTGCCCGAGGAATCGCGGGCCTCGGGTTTCGGGCGTTCGGAGTCGACGCTGCAGTTGGCCTGGGTGCTCGGCGGGGCGGTCGGCGTGTTGGTCTACACCGAATTGTGGGTCGGCTTCACCGCGGTCACCGCGCTGCTCATCCTCGGGTTGGCGCAGACACTCGTCAGCTATCAAGGGAATTCGCTGATCCCCGGCCTCGGCGGTAACCGCCCCGTCATGGTCGAGCAGGAGGGCGCACGCCGCGGCAGCCCGGCGGTGGTGCCCGAGTGAAACGCGGTGTGGCCGTGCTGCTCGCCGGCCTGGTGACTGTGGCGTGCGTGGCCGTCGGTGTCGGCACCTGGCTGCTGGTGCGCCCAGCCGGCCCGCAGCGGCCCGAGATCAGCGCGTATTCGCACGGCCACCTCGCCAGGGTGGGGCCCTACCTCTACTGCAGCGTGCTCAACCTCGACGACTGCGACACACCTCAAGCCCAGGGCGAGCTGAAGGTCAGCGAGCGCTACCCCGTGCAGCTCTCGGTGCCCGACGCGATCTACCGGGCGCCCTGGCGGCTCCTGCAGGTATACGAGGACCCAACCAACACCACCAGCACCATCTTTCGGCCGAACACCCGGTTCGCGGTGACCATCCCCCCGGTCGACCCACAGCGTGGGCGCCTGGTCGGGATCGTCGTGCAGTTGCTGACGCTCGTAATGGACCCTGGCGGGGAACTGCGCGATGTGCCGCACGCGGAATGGTCAGTGCGCCTGACCTATTGAGCGCTCGACACGAGTTATTGTGCGCCGTGCCCGGCGGGCACCCGCTCCCCTTCGACCGGCGGGTCGGGCGGGGTTCCGTCGCCGAAAGGCTTGCCGCCCAGGAGCTCCCGGCCATGCGGCGACAGCCAGCCCGCTAGGTCCGGCCCCTTGGGCACGATGCCGGTGGGGTTGATGTCGGCGTGCACGATGTAGTAGTGCTGCTTGATCTGGACGAAGTCGATGGTGTCGCCGAATCCGGGCGTCTGGAACAGGTCGCGCGCATACGCCCACAACACCGGCATCTCGCTCAGCTTGCTGCGGTTGCACTTGAAATGCCCGTGGTAGACGGGATCGAAGCGGACCAGCGTGGTGAACAGCCGCACGTCGGCCTCGGTGATGGTGTCGCCCACCAGATATCGCTGATTGGCCAGGCGACCACTGACCCAATCCAGCGCGGTGAACAGCCGGTCGTAGGCCGCCTCGTAGGCCTGCTGCGAGCCGGCGAAACCACACCGATACACCCCGTTGTTGATCTCGGTGTAGACCCGTTTGTTCACCTCGTCGATCTCGGCGCGCAGCCGCTCGGGGTACAGGTCCGGTGCGCCGTCGCGGTGATATGCCGACCACTCGGTGGACAGGTCCAGGGTCATCTGGGCGAAATCGTTGGTGACCACCGCCCCCGTCGGCACCTCCACGATCGCGGGGACGGTGATGCCTTTGGGGTAGTCGGGAAAGCGCTTGAAGTACGCGTCCTGCAACCGGGGGATCTTCAGCACCGGGTCGACACCGCCCGGATCGAGATCGAACGTCCAACTGCGCTCGTCGTGCGTCGGACCGCAAAACCCAATGGAGAGAACGGGTTCCAGTCCCAGCAATCGGCGCACGATGATGGCCCGGTTGGCCCAGGGGCACGCCCGGGCGACAATCAGCCGATACCGGCCGGGCTCGACGGGATAGCCGTCCCGCCCGTCGGCGGTGATGCGGGTGGTGATGTAGTTGGTGTCGCGGGTGAATTCACCCGCCCCGGCAACGTAGGTGGCCATATCTCCCGTGTTTCGCTAAGAACGTCGGCTAGGAACTCACAAATCGCCGAGCCAGATTCGTCTCGGTGGAGGCGCCCTGCTCCCAGTGGGCGATCCACGGGCCGGTGCCCTCCGACTGGTCGATGATGCCTTCCTCGAGCCAAGAATAACGGCCCTGCATCACCTCGCGGGTCAGCCGGACGTCGCAGCTGTCGGTATTGGTCCACAACGCGTCGAACAGCCCCTCGACCCGCAGGGTGGCCTGCCGGCAGAACGTATCGGCCAGCTCGTAGCCCTGCTGACCGACCGCCGGGTCCGCGGCGCGCTGGGCCTCGGCCCGCACACAGGCCGCGGACATCGCGAACAGCTCGGCACCGATGTCGACGATGCGCCCGAGGAACCCCTGACGCTGCTCCAATTTGGCCTGCCAGCGCGCCATCCCGTAGAAGGTGTTGCGGGCCAGCTTGCGGCTGGAGCGTTCCACGAACCGCAGGTGCGACGCCAGCGGTCCGAACTCGCTGTAAGCCCTGGGTCGCTGCCCTTCTCCAAAAACGAGCTGCGGCAACCACTTTGCGTAGAATCCGCTGGCCCCGACCGCCGCGGCGGCCTTCTGCCGCAAACCGGTGTCAGGCTTGGCGAGGTCACCGGCCGCAGACAGGTGGGCATCGACCGCCTCCCGGGCGATGAGCAGCCTCATGATCTCGCTGGATCCTTCGAAGATGCGATTGATCCGCAAGTCCCGCGATACCTGTTCGACCGGCACGGCGCGTTCGCCGCGCGCGGCCAGGGACTCCGCCGTCTCATAGCCCCGGCCGCCGCGGATCTGCATGACCTCGTCGGCGATGATGCACGCCATCTCGCTGGACCACAGCTTGGCCAACGCCGCCTCGATCCGGATGTCGTTGCGCCCTTCGTCGGCCATCTGCCCGGACAGTTCGAGTACCGCGTCGAGCGCATAGTTGGTCGCTGCGATGAACGAGATCTTGCGGGCCACCGCTTCGTGCTCGGCCAGCGGCTTGCCCCATTGCACACGCTCCCCCGACCACTCGCGCGCCACCTTCAGGCCCCACTTTGACGAACCCGTAGCGATCGCGGGAATCGACAGCCGCCCGGCGTTGAGCGTGGTCAGCGCGATCTTCAAACCGTCGCCCTCGCGGCCGATCAGGTTTTCGCTGGGCACCCGAACGCGGTGCAGCCTGGTCACCCCGTTCTCGATGCCGCGCAAACCCATGAATTTGTTGCGCCGCTCGACGGTGATCCCGGGTGAGTCGGCCTCGACGACGAAAGCGCTGATGCCGCCGCGGTGCCCATCGCTGCGGGGCACCCGGGCCATCACGACCAGCAGTTCGGCGACCACGCCGTTGGTGGTCCACAACTTCACGCCGTCGAGCTCGTAGGCCGTCCCGTCTTCGACGGGTGTTGCCGTCGAGGCCAGCCGGGCCGGATCGGAGCCCACATCCGGTTCGGTCAGCAGAAACGCCGAGATGGCGCCCGCGGCACACCGGGGCAAGAACTTCTTCTTCTGCTCCGGGGTTCCGGCGAGTTTGAGCGGCTCCGGCACCCCGATCGACTGATGGGCCGACAACAGCGCACCGAGGCTGGGATGAACGGAGGAAACCAGCATCAGCGCCCGGTTGTAGGCCACTTGCGACATGTTCAGGCCGCCGTATTCCGACGGGATTTTCATGCCGAAACAACCCAGCTCGGCCAGACCTTTCACATACTCGTCGGGAATTTGCGCGTCGCGTTCGATGACGCTGCCATCAACGCCGCCGAGGAAGCCGCGCAATTTGTCGAGAAACGCGCGGGTGCGCGCCTCGTCGGCATCGGACGGTTTGGGAAACGGGTGGATGAGCTCCAACGGAAAACGACCAAGGAACAGCTCCTTCGCGAAGGATGGTTTGTCCCAACCGGTTTCGCGAGACTCCTCGGCCAGTGCCCTGGCTTGTTCCTCGGTGACGTGCGCTTGCTGTGCCATCGCAGCCTCCTCGCTCGACGACTGTGGCGAGGTGGGAGTACCCCGTGACCGGCACTTCCTCACCCCTTCGTGGGGGCGGGTGGCACTCGGGCCGGCGGCGACGAGCTAGGCGTCGAGCTCCCGGGCGACCGCCCGAACCACCTCGGAGACCCGTCGAGCCGTCTTGCGGTCCGGGTAGCGGCCCTTGCGCAACTCGGGCTGCACGGCGCTTTCCAGCAGCGTGATCATGTCCTCGACCATGCCGTGCAGTTCGTCGGGGCTGTGCTTGTGCTCGGCGGGCACCTCGCGGCGCGCCTTGGTGAGGCTGGGCGGCGGCTCGATCAGCTTCAGGCTCAGCGCCTGAGGCCCGCGCCGCCCGGAGGCGATGCCGAACTCCACGCGCTGGCCCGCCTTGAGCCCCTCGACCCCAGCGGGCAACGCCGACGAGCGGACGTACACGTCTTCGCCGTCCTCTTGCGACAGGAAGCCAAACCCCTTGTCGGCGTCGTACCACTTAACCTTGCCGGTCGGCACTGGTCTCACCTGCTTGTCTAACGGATTAATAGAATGGCCAACACAATAAGCGTCCCGCCTGCGCAGGACGCCGTTTGGTCTGTAGATCCTACTCGGATGCTCACCTGACGAGCACCCCCGTTATCGCCCACTCGGTAGGCTGGGCAGCGACGGTGGAGGAGATATGCGCCTGATCCTGAACATCATCTGGCTGGTGTTCGGCGGCCTGTGGATGGCCGCCGGGTATGTGGTTGCGGCGCTCATCAGCTTCTTGCTCATCATCACGATCCCCTTCGGCGTCGCGTCGCTGCGCATCGCCTCGTATGCGTTGTGGCCGTTCGGCCGCACGATCGTCGACAAGCCGACCGCCGGCACGGTGACCCTCATCGGAAACGTCATCTGGGTGCTGTTGTTCGGGCTTTGGCTGGCGATTGGCCACGTGCTCAGCGCGCTGGCCATGGCGATCACCATCGTCGGCATTCCGCTGGCGCTGGCCAACCTGAAGCTGATCCCGGTGTCGTTGATGCCGCTGGGCAAGCAGATCGTTCCGGTCGGTTCGCCGTCGTCGCAGGTGATGGCCGCATGACCCTGACGACGCTGGGTGTGCCGACGGTGCCGGGCCGCACCGCCCGGAAGGCGCCGGACGCGCCGATGACGGGACCGTTGGTGGACACTTACGGGCGGGTCGCGGCCGATCTGCGGGTCTCGCTGACCGACCGCTGCAACCTGCGGTGCAATTACTGCATGCCGGCCGAGGGCCTGGATTGGCTGCCCGGCGAACAACTCCTGCGGCCCGAGGAGCTGGCCCGGCTGATGCACATCGCCGTCACCCGGTTGGGCATTACCAGCGTCCGGTTCACCGGTGGCGAGCCCCTGTTGGCGCGGCACCTCGAAGAGGTCGTCGCGGCGGCGGCCGGGCTGCGGCCGCGCCCGGAGATCTCGCTGACCACCAACGGGATCGGGCTGGCGCGGCGCGCCGCCGCCCTGGCCCAGGCAGGCCTGAACCGGGTGAACGTGTCGATGGACAGCGTGGATCGCGACCACTTCGCGGCGATCACCCGCCGCGATCGACTCGACGACGTGCTCGCCGGCCTGGCCGCCGCCCACGACGCCGGCCTGACGCCGGTCAAGGTGAACGCCGTGCTGGACCCCGTCACCGGGCGCGACGACGTCGTCGAACTGCTGCGGTTCTGCCTCGAGCGCGGCCACCAATTGCGGGTCATCGAGCAGATGCCCCTGGACGCCGGACACCAATGGCGCCGCGGAGCCGCGCTGAGCGCCGACGATGTGCTCGACACGCTGCGCCCCCACTTCCGGCTGCGTCCCGACCTGGCGCCCCGCGGCTCGGCCCCCGCCGAGCTCTGGCTGGTCGACACCGGCCCAGGGACGCCGAGCGGCAAGTTCGGCGTCATCGCGTCGGTCTCGCATGCGTTCTGTTCGGCCTGTGACCGCACCCGGCTCACGGCCGATGGTCAAGTCCGCAGCTGCCTGTTCTCGGCCGAGGAGACCGATCTTCGGATCCTGCTGCGCAGCGGCGCGTCCGACGATGCCATCGAAAGGGCGTGGCGGGTCGCGATGTGGGGCAAGCCCGCCGGTCACGGGATCAACGATCCGAGCTTCGTCCAGCCCGACCGCCCGATGAGCGCGATCGGTGGCTAGCCCCATGGGTCAGGCGTCCGTCCAACAAAACGGGATTCAGGTGACGGTGCGCTACTTCGCGGCCGCGCGGGCGGCGGCGGGCGCCGAGTCCGAAACGGTGGTGGTGCGGCTCGGCACCACGGTGGCCGAGCTGGTCGAGCGCCTTTCCGTGCGCGGCTCACGACTCGCCACGGTGTTGGGCAGATGTTCCTACCTCTGCGACGGCGTGGCGATCCGTGACGAGACCGCACCGTTACGCACCGGCAACACGATCGACGTCCTACCCCCCTTCGCCGGCGGCTAAAACTGTGAGTTATCTCACGTAACGGAACGATAACGACGCAATCACACTCCGATATCGGGTGCTATGACCTGCGTGAATGCCGGGTGTTCCTCGGGTTTTCGCAGATGGCCGAGAGGGAAACGCCCGGTTTCGCTGAACGTGACGGGATCGACAGAAACCGATACCTTTCTCCGAAGGCTCGCCAAGACAATCGAATTGGCGGACCTCCCCTCCCTATCGCGCCGAGCTCCATCCAGTAGGCAGGGGCCCACCGACCTACGTGGATGGAGACGGGGGACCCACCGGTCCACCGTGATCGGATTGGGGCCGCGTGCGGCCCCTAGGGGCGAAGCCGACGTCGTTTCACAGCGGATACGCAGTGCATTCGATGACGGCCGGGTGGCCTCTCCAACCCGAACCCGACAGCTGACCTCGCAGGCGCGTGACGAGAGAGGATTTTTTACGGCCTATGAGTGGACGTCACCGTAAGCCCAGCACGTCAAACATCAGTGTCGCCAAGATCGCCGTCACCGGCGCGGTCCTCGGTGGCGGCAGTATCGCCCTGGCCGCGCAGGCGGCCGCGGCCACCGACGGCGAATGGGACCAGGTAGCCCGTTGCGAATCCGGTGGCAACTGGGGAATCAACACCGGCAACGGCTACCACGGTGGCGTGCAGTTCAGCTCGAGCACGTGGGCCGCACACGGCGGCGGCCAGTACGCCCCGTCGGCCGAATTGGCCACCAAAGAACAGCAGATCGCCGTCGCCGAGCGCGTGCTGGCCACCCAGGGCCGCGGCGCGTGGCCGGTGTGCGGTGGCCCGCTGTCGGGCCCGACGCCGCGCGAGGTCCCCGCACCGGCCGGCCTGGACGCTCCCCTGGATGCGCCCGGGATCAACGGCCAGCCGGCACCGCTGGCTCCGCCGCCCGCCGACGCGCCCCCCCCCGCCCCCGCCGGTACAACTGACGGGCTTTGACCAGCCGGCACCTCCGGCGGACCTCCCGCCGGCACCCCCGGCGGACCTTCCCCCGGCACCCCCGGCTGATGTGCCGCCCGCCGACGCCATCCCGCCCGCGCCGCCCGCCGACCTGCCGCCGGCACCCCCCGCGGACCTCCCCCCGGCACCCCCGGCTGATGTGCCGCCCGCCGACGCCATCCCGCCCGCGCCGCCCGCCGACCTGCCGCCGGCACCCCCGGCGGACCTGCCGCCGGCACCCCCGGCGGACGCACCCGTCGTCGTCGACGACTTCCACGGTTTCGTGCCGGCCAACATGCCGCAGGAGGTTTCCTCGGTTGGCTACACGAAGCAGCTGTGGGAGGCCATTCGGGCGCAGGACATCCAGGGCAACGACGCGCTCGACGCGATCGCCCAGCCGTCCCCGGCCACCTGAGTCCCGCCCGTCAGACCGCCCGGCACGCCTCGAAAGTTTGCGCTTTCGGGGCGTGCCGGCATTCCAATCGCTACGGCGCTACGCCGAGCCCACCCATTCTTCGGTTCCGTCGTCGAAGAACTGGTGCTTCCACACCGGTAGCAGCGCCTTGATGGTGTCGACGAGAAGCGCGCAGGTGGTGAACGCCGCCTGGCGGTGGTCGGCCGCGACCGCGGCCACCAGCGCCGCCTCCCCGATGCGCAGCACCCCGGTCCGGTGGCTGGCCGCCACGGCGCGCACCCCGCTCGACTGTTCCGCGACATCGGAGACCACCTTGGCCAAGACCTGTTCAGCCGACGGATGCGCGGAGTACTCCAGCCGCACCACCCGCCGGCCGTCATCGTGGTCGCGAATCATCCCGACGAAGCCGACGATGGCCCCGGCCGACTGGTGGGCCACGAGTTCTTCGTGCTCGGCCAGGAAGATCGGGTGATCGGTCATGGCCGCGCGGACGACGAGCGTCATCGCTGGTGGTCTCCACCGGCGAGCTGATCGAGCGCGTGATCGAGCACGTCGGCAAGTACGCCCAGGCCGTCGCGCACCCCGCCGGGGGAACCCGGCAGGTTGACGATCAGGGTCCGGCCCGCCACCCCACACACTCCGCGCGACAACACCGACGTCGGCACCTTCGGCAGTCCCGACCGGCGGATGGCGTCGGCCAGCCCGGGGATCATGTAGTCCAGCACCGCCACCGTCTGGTCGGGGGTGCTGTCGCTGGGCGAGATGCCGGTGCCCCCGGACGTGATGATGACGTCGACGCCGTCGCCGACCGCCTTGCGCAGCGCCTCCCCGACCGGCTCACCGTCGGCCACCACCTCTGGCTCGGCGAACGAAAACCCCCGCTCCCCAAGCCATTCGGCGATGATCGGCCCACACCGGTCGTCGTACACCCCCGCCGACGCGCGGGTCGAGGCGATGATGACGCGGGCGGATCGGGCGCCCATCACCGCTCCCACGTTCCGGTCTTGCCGCCTTCCTTGCGCAGCACCCGAATGTTATCGATGCGGGCGGCGGGATCGACCGCCTTGATCATGTCGTAGAGCGTCAGACCGGCCACACTGACCGCGGTCAGCGCCTCCATCTCCACACCCGTGCGGTCGGTGCTGCGCACCGTCGCGGTGATCTCGATGTCGGATTCTCCCACCATGAACTCCACGTCGACTCCGGTGAGCGCCAACTGATGGCAGAGCGGGATCAGGTCACTGGTGCGCTTGGCGGCCAGGATGCCCGCCACCCGGGCGGTGGCCAACGCGTCGCCCTTGGGCAGTCCTCCGGCCGAGATCAGCTCCACGACGCGCGGCGAGGTATGTAGGGCACCCGCGGCGACCGCGGTCCGCTTGGTCGCCCCCTTGCCGCTGACATCGACCATGTGGGCCGCACCGCGGTCGTCCAGGTGTGACAGTGCGCCCGCAGGGGATTCTCCCGACGCCCAGCTCGCCGGGGGCTTGGCGGCCTCGGAGGCCCTAGCCATCCTGGCGCCTACCGGTTAACGACGGTGACCGGGTGCAGGTAGGGCAGGTCAGTGGGGGGCAGCGGGAACGCCAGCTCGCCAAAGGGCGACAACGCACCCGTCCGGTCGGTCACGAGTTCGCTCACCGCGTGGTCGTCGGGGTCCGTCGTCGGCCACCCATTGTCGACATACCTGGTTTTGCGGGCTTTGCCCTCAGCAGTGTCAGCCACGCCGTCCATTCTGACAGGTCGCTCTTGCGCCCGTCGTGCAAGACCGCCAGTTCGGCGGACGAGCTGCCGGCATTCGCCGCCTGCTCATGACCCGCTGACTGCTTTACGCTGGTCAGCAATGACCGACAACACCCCGGATATCCCGCTGGGGTCGTGGCTGGCCGACTTGTCCGACGAGCGGCTGATCCGCCTGCTAGCGCTGCGGCCGGACCTCGCCCAGCCGCCGCCCGGCAGCATCGCCGCGCTGGCCGCCCGCGCGCAGGCCCGCCAGTCGGTCAAGGCCGCCACCGACGAGCTCGACTTCCTGCGGCTCGCGGTGCTCGACGCGCTGCTGGTGCTGCAGGCCGACGCCACTCCGGTGCCGACGGCGAAACTGCTGGCCCTGATCGGTGAACGAGCTCCGGAGTCCGACCTGCTGGCGGCCTTGGACGACCTCCGGGAGCGCGCCCTGGTCTGGGGCGATGCCGCGCTGCGCGTCGCACCCGACGCCGGCACCGCGCTGCCGTGGCACCCGGGCCAGGTCACCCTCGAGGACGCCTCCCGCACCGGCGAGCAGATCGCCGGCCTCATCGACGAGTTGAACCAGGCGCAGCTCGACGTGCTGGACAAGCTCCTCGAGGGTTCCCCGATGGGGCGCACCCGTGACGCCGCGCCCGGCGCCCCCGTGGACCGGCCGGTGCCCCAGCTGCTGGCGATGGGTCTGTTGCGCCGCATCGACGCCGAGACGGTGATATTGCCGCGCCACGTCGGGCAGGTGCTGCGCGGCGAACAGCCCGGGCCCATGCGGCTGACGGCACCCGACCCGGTGGTGTCGACCACCACCGCCGACGACGTCGACGCGGTGGCGGCCGGGGCCACCATCGACCTATTGCGAGAACTCGACGTCCTGCTCGAAACGCTGGCCGCCGCACCGGTTTCCGAGCTGCGCAGCGGCGGGCTGGGTATCCGCGACGTCAAGCGGCTCAGCAAGTCGACCGGCATCGACGAGTCGCGCCTGGGGTTGCTTCTCGAGGTGGCGGCCGCAGCCGGCTTGATCGCGAGCGGGATGCCCGACCCGGAACCGGCCACCGGCGAGGCGCCGTACTGGGCGCCGACGGTGGCCACCGACCGGTTCACGTCGATGCCGACCGCCGAGCGCTGGCAGCTGCTGGCCAGCAGTTGGCTCGACCTGCCCAGCCGGCCGGCCCTGATCGGAACCCGCGGACCCGACGCCAAACCCTATGGCGCCCTTACGGATGCGTTGTACTCGACTGCCGCGCCGCTGGACCGTCGGCTGTTGCTGGGCACGCTGGCCGAATTGCCGCCGGGCGCGGGGGTCAACGCGGTCGAAGCGTCGGCGGCGCTCATCTGGCGGCGGCCACGCTGGGCCAAGCGGCTGCAGCCCGGCCCGGTGGGTGATCTGCTGGCCGAGAGCCAAGCGCTGGGGCTGGTGGGACGCGGTGCGCTCAGCACGGCCGGCCGAGTCCTGCTGCACGAAGACGCCCAGTCCGCAGTCGACGCCATGGCGCGGGCCCTGCCCAAACCGATCGATTACTTCCTCATCCAGGCCGACCTGACCGTGGTGGTACCCGGCCCGCTGCAGCGCGACCTGGCCGAGCAGCTGGCCGCGGTGGCGACCGTCGAGTCGGCCGGCACCGCGATGGTGTATCGCATCAGCGAGCAGACGATCCGGCATGCCCTCGACGTCGGAAAGACCAGCGACTGGATGCACGCCCTGTTCGCCAGGCATTCCAAAACGCCCGTCCCGCAGGGCCTGACCTATCTCATCGACGATGTCGCACGCCGGCACGGCCAGCTGCGGATCGGCATGGCGGCTTCGTTCGTACGGTGCGAGGACCCGGCCCTGCTGGCCCAGGCCGTGGCCGCGCCCGCCACCGAAGGGGTGCAACTGCGCGCCCTGGCGCCGACGGTCGCGGTATCCCCCGCGCCGATCGGCGAGGTGCTGGTCGCGTTGCGGGCGGCGGGCTTCGCCCCCGCGGCCGAGGACTCGACCGGCGCGATCGTCGACGTCCGTCCCCGGGGGGCTCGCGTGCCCGCGCCGCAGCAGCGGCGGTCCTACCGCCCGATGCCGCGCCCCAACAGCGAGAGCCTCAACGCCGTGGTCGCGGTGCTGCGCAAGGTGACGGCCGCGCCGTTCGGCAACATTCGCGTCGACCCGGCTGTGACGATGTCGTTGTTGCAGCGCGCGGCCAGGGAACAAGACACGCTGGTGATCGGTTATCTGGATGCCGCCGGCGTCGCCACCCAGCGGGTCGTGTCGCCGATCACCGTCCGGGGCGGCCAGCTGACCGCCTTCGACTCGGCCTCGGGGCGGCTGCGTGACTTCGCCATCCACCGCATCACGTCCGTGGTGTCGGCCAACGGCCGATAATGGATGGCTGATGCGGCGAGAAACGAGGAGGAGCTGCGCCCTTGACTGACGGCCCGTTGATTGTGCAGTCCGATAAGACGGTGCTGCTCGAGGTCGACCACGAGCTGGCCGGTGCCGCGCGTGCCGCCATCGCACCGTTCGCCGAGCTCGAGCGCGCGCCCGAGCACGTGCACACCTACCGGATCACGCCGTTGGCGCTGTGGAATGCCCGCGCCGCCGGCCACGACGCCGAACAAGTGGTGGACGCGCTGGTCAGTTTCTCGCGCTACGCGGTGCCCCAGCCGCTGCTGGTCGACATCGTCGACACCATGGCCCGCTATGGCCGCCTGCAGCTGGTCAAACACCCGGCGCACGGCCTCACGCTGCTCAGCGTGGACCGCGCGGTGCTCGAGGAGGTGCTACGCAACAAGAAGATCGCCCCCATGCTCGGCGCCCGCATCGACGAGGACACCGTCGTCGTGCACCCCAGCGAGCGCGGCCGCGTCAAGCAGATGCTGCTCAAGATCGGCTGGCCCGCAGAGGATCTCGCGGGTTACGTGGACGGCGAGGCACACCCGATCAGCCTCGCGCAGGACGGCTGGCACCTGCGCGACTACCAGCAGATGGCCACCGACTCGTTCTGGTCCGGCGGGTCCGGGGTGGTGGTGCTCCCGTGCGGGGCGGGCAAGACGCTGGTGGGTGCGGCCGCGATGGCGAAGGCCAGCGCGACGACGCTGATCCTGGTCACCAACATCGTCGCGGCGCGGCAATGGAAGCGCGAACTGGTGGCCCGCACCTCGCTGACCGAGGACGAGGTCGGCGAATATTCCGGAGAGCGCAAGGAGATTCGGCCCGTCACCATCTCGACGTATCAGATGATCACCCGCCGCACCAAGGGCGAGTACCGGCATCTCGAGCTCTTCGACAGCCGCGACTGGGGGCTGATCATCTACGACGAGGTCCACCTGCTGCCGGCACCGGTGTTCCGGATGACCGCCGACCTGCAATCCAAGCGGCGCCTGGGCCTGACGGCCACTCTGGTCCGCGAGGACGGCCGCGAGGGCGACGTGTTCTCCCTGATCGGCCCGAAGCGTTACGACGCGCCGTGGAAGGACATCGAGGCCCAGGGCTGGATCGCGCCGGCCGAGTGCGTCGAGGTGCGGGTCACCATGACCGACAACGAGCGGATGATGTACGCCACCGCAGAACCCGAAGAGCGCTACAAGCTTTGCTCGACGGCGCATTCCAAGATCGCGGTGGTCAAGTCGATTCTGGACAAGCACCCGGGCGAACAGACGCTGGTGATCGGCGCCTACCTCGACCAGCTCGACGAGCTCGGTGCCGAGCTGGACGCCCCGGTGATCCAGGGGTCGACGCGGACCAAGGAACGCGAAGAGCTGTTCGACGCGTTCCGTCGCGGCGAGGTGTCCACCTTGGTGGTGTCCAAGGTCGCCAACTTCTCCATCGACTTACCGGAAGCCTCTGTGGCGGTTCAGGTTTCGGGAACCTTCGGGTCTCGCCAAGAGGAGGCGCAACGGCTGGGCCGGCTGCTGCGCCCCAAGTCGGACGGTGGCGGCGCCATCTTCTACTCCGTGGTGGCCCGCGACAGCCTGGACGCCGAGTACGCGGCGCACCGTCAGCGCTTCCTCGCCGAGCAGGGTTACGGCTACATCATCCGCGACGCGGACGACCTGCTGGGACCGGCGATCTAGACGAAAGCCCTATGCCCCGGGGTGGCGGCGCGGTGGCGAATTAAAGCGACAGCATGGTCGCCGAGGCGGTGCCCGGCGCGCCGTACACCTGAGCCAGGCCGACGCGCGGGTTGCCGGGCACCTGACGCTCGCCCGCCTCACCGCGCAACTGACGCACCAGTTCGTGCATCTGCCGCAGCCCCGACGCCCCGATCGGCTCGCCGTTGGCGATCAACCCGCCGTCGGTGTTGACCGGCATCGAGCCGTGAATCTCGGTCGCGCCGTCGGCCACCAACTTCTCCTGCTCGCCGTCGGCGCACAAGCCGGTCTCGGCCATGTGGATCACCTCGGCGCCGGCGTCGGTGTCCTGCAGTTGCGCGACATCGACGTCCTCGGGCCCGATGCCCGCTGCCTCGTAGGCGGCCCTGGCGGCGTACACCGTGGGTGAGGCGTCCTCGTCCAGCGGGGCCGACGTCGCATGCACCTCGTAGGCGCCGTACCGCCGGGTGCGGATCTCGCAGGCACGCACGTACACCGGCTTGTCGGTGAACTTGTGCGCCATGTCGGCGCGGCACATGATCACCGCCGCGGCGCCCTCGTCGGGGGCGCAGAACATGTACTGGGTCAGCGGGTAGTTCAGCACCGTCGAGTTGAGGATCTCGTCCTCGGGAATCGGCTTGCGCCGGAACGCGTTCGGGTTCAGCGCACCGTTGCGGAAGTTCTTGGCCGCCACCTTGGCCAGCGTCGCCTGCGAGATGTGGTGGTCGTGGAGGTACTTGTTGGCCTTCATGCCGAAGAACTTGGTGGTGACGAACTGCCCGTTCTCGCCGTACCAGCGCGGCAAGCCCAGACAGGACGGTTCGTCGGTGAAGGCACCGCGCGGATGCTTGTCCATGCCGATGGCGATGCCGAGGTCATACTTGCCCAGCCGGATGGTGTCGGCGGTCTGCTGGATCGCGCTGGCCGCGGTCGCGCAGGCGTTGAAGACGTTGGTAAAGGTGATGCCGGTCAGCCCGACGAGCCGCGTCACGGCGTCGGGGTTGGAGATCTCGTGGCTGCCGCCGAAACCGAACTGGATGTCTCTCCAGGACACGCCGGCGTCCTGCAGCGCGGACTGGACGGCCTCGGCGCCCATCTGCATGCACGTTTTGTCGAATCGGCCGAACGGGTGCAGGCCCACGCCGATGATGGCGACATCGTTGGTCATCGCTCTCTCCTTATGCCTTACGCGACCGGCCGGAACGCGAACGTCATGATTTCGGCGCCCTCTTCGTCAGTCGTGAGCGGCACCATGGTGAGCTCGACCTCCTGCCCGAATTGCAGCTTGGCAGGGTCGTTCTCGGTCAACCGGCCCTCGACCCGGATCACGTCGTCGAGCTGGACCAGCCCCACCCCGAACGGGACGAAGTCCTTGCCGGTCGGACCGGCGTAGGGCGCCCCGGGCGGAAAGCCCTGGGTGGTCCACGCGACCAGGGTTCCGCGGCGCGGGAGCAACACGTCGGTCATCTCACCGACACTGCACCGCGGGCACCACTGCTGCACCGGGAAGGTGGTGGCGCCGCAACTGCCGCATCGGCTGCCGATCAGCTGTGGGCTGTCATCGGGCCAGGTCGAGATCTCGGGGGCGAGTGCCTTTTGCATCGGGGATCCTCCAGAAGCGTCCACGGGCCGCCAACAGAATGTTGCTCACTGAACCGTATAACAGCTTTCCGAAAAGTGGAAACCGCATTCTCATCCGTGGCACCGCGGCCGGTAGGCACCTCACGGAGCGATATCTTGGGCGGCATGCCAGTCACGGTGATACTCGAATTGAAGTTCAAGCCCGACGAGGTGTCGCAGGCGCGCGACGTCATGGGCCGGGCGTTGCGAGACACCCGGGCGTTCGCCGGCAACCTCGGCACCGACGTGCTCGTCGACGAGGACGACGAGGCCCACTGGCTGATCTATGAACTGTGGGACACGGTCGAGCACGACGAGGCCTATCGCGCGTTTCGTGCCGGCGAGGGCAAGCTGACCGAATTGCCGCCGCTGCTGGCCGAGCCGCCCGTCAAGAAGAGGTACACCACCTCCGACATCTGACGGCTAGCCGAGGGCCGGAATGACCTCGCGCTCGAACAGCTCGATGCCGGAGCGGTCGTACGCGGCCTCGGGGAAATAGCAGATGGCGTATTCGCACCCCAGGTCGCGGAGCTTGGCGATCCGTTCGATCACCTGCTCCGGTGTGCCCGTCGCCGAATCGGGGCCGCTGCCGGCGGCGAGCATCGCATCGGCGGCCGCCTCGGGCACGTAGCGGACCACGCGGTCGCGGACGCGCCGTAGCCGGTCCTTGACGTCGGCGTCCGAGGTTCCGACGACGGCGTTGAAGTTGGCCGACCGCACGATGGCATCGAAGTCGGTGCCCAGCTGCCGGCAGTGCTGCGCAAGCACTTCCGACTTGTGGGCAAAGGCTTCGGGTTCCGGCGTGAAGTTGGTGTAGTGCGCGTATTTCGCGGCGATGCGCAGGGTAACTTTTTCACCGCCGCCGGCGATCCACAACGGTATACCGTTGTCCTGCAGCGGCTTCGGGGCAACGATAGCCCCGTCGACCTGGTAGTGCTTGCCATCGAAGCTGACCTTGCCGTCGCGCCAGGCGGCCCGCATGATTTGCACGCCCTCGTCTAGCCGGCCCAGCCGCACGCCGGCCGACGGGAAACCGTAACCGTAAGCGCGCCACTCGTGTTCGTACCACCCGCCGCCGATGCCCATCTGGATCCGGCCACCGGAGACGATGTCGGCGGTCGCCGCGACCTTGGCCAGGTATACCGGATTCCGGTAGCTCATCGCGGTGCACATCTGGCCGAGTTTGATCCGCGAGGTGACCGCCCCGTAGGCGGCCATCAGCGACCACGCCTCGTGGGTGGCTTCGCCCGTCGGCATCGGGACGGTGTGGAAATGGTCGTAGACCCACAGCGAGTCCCACGCGCCGTTGTCGGCATAGACGGCCAGGTCGCGCATCACCGCCCAGTGCTTCTTCGGCTCGATGTCGACCAGATCCATTCGCCAGCCTTGCGGGATGAAGAGACCGAAGCGCATAGCGGGACTCTAGCCCGATCGGTCGGGCAGACCCCCGCTAGGCTTACCCATCGTCAAGCAAGCGGGAGGTCGCCGTGCGGGTCCTCGTCTCCGGCGCCAGCATCGCCGGCCCGGTGCTGGCCTACTGGCTGAGCCGTCGCGGCTTCGACGTCACCGTCGTCGAGCGGGCGCCCACACTGCGCAAGACCGGCGGCCACGCCGTCGACCTGTTCCGCCCCGCCATGGAGATTTCGGCGAGCATGGGCGTCCTGCCCCAGATCGAGGCGCTCGCCACCGGAACGAACCACATGATCATGCATCGGGAGGGCCGGGCGCGGCCCTTCGAGATCGACCTCACCAAGATCTACGCCGCCACGTCGGACCGGCATGTGGAGATCATGCGCGACGACCTCAGCGAGATCTACTACGCCGCCGGCCGCGACGACGTCGAGTACCTGTTCGGCGACTCGATCACCGCGATCGAACACGACGGCGAGGTGACGTTCGAGCATGGCCCCGCCCGGCGGTTCGACGTCATCGTCGGCGCCGACGGGCTGCACTCCAACGTCCGGCAGCTGACCTTCGGCGCGGAAGCCGACCTCACGCGGTTCCTCGGCGGCTATCTGGCGGTGGTGTCGGCGCCCAAGGCGCTCGCCAGCCGCGGCGAGATGACCTGCCACGTCGGTGTGGGCCGCCTCGCGGGCATCTACACCGCCGAACACCTGGACGACGCGCGCGCGGTCTTCCTGTTCCGCGCCAAGCACGAACTCGATTATGACCATCGGGATGCGTTGCAGCAGAAGGATATTCTGCGCGAATCGTTCGCGAACATGCACGAGCAGGTGGACGGTTGGCTCGGCGAGATCGACGACACGCCCGCGTTCTACTTCGATTCGATCAGCCAGCTGCGGCTGGACAGATGGTCGCGGCGGCGGGTCACCCTGGTCGGTGACGCGGGATACTGCCCCGGGCCCGCGGTGGGCGGCAGCACCAGCCTTGCGGTGCTCGGCGCCTACGTGCTGGCCGGCGAGCTCGCCGGGGCCGACGGCGACCTCCTGCGCGCGTTCGCGGCCTACGAACTGCAGATGCGCGAACCGGTGCACCGCAGCCGGGCCTTCGCACGCGGGGCCGCCAGGGGCATCATTCCCGGCTCGCGTCTTGGGGTGTGGGCGTTGACCCGTGGCGCCCAGCTAGTCTCGCTGCTGCCCGGCTCGCTGTCCCGGGCAGCGGCGAAACTCAACACGAAGGGCGTGCGCATGCACGACTCGATGCCGGTGCCCGACTACGGCGCCACCGACCCCCACGCCGACGAAGGGAGCTACCGCCGATGGAACTAACCGGTGTGGGAATCTGGAGCAGTCAACTGCGCTACGGCGATCCGTCCGAATCCGCCGACGCGGCAGCGGAATTGGACGAACTTGGTTTTCCCGCCCTGTGGATACCCGACGTCGGCGGTCCGGTGTTCGACGCGGTCGGTACCCTGCTGGCCGCGACCAAACGGACCGTGATCGCCACCGGGATCCTCAACCTGTGGATGCATGCGCCGGCCGATGTCGCCGACTCCTATGCGACGTTGACCGCCGAGCACGGGGACCGCTTCCTGCTGGGCATCGGCGTCAGCCACGCACCGTTGATCGACGCCGGCCAACCCGGGCGATACCGCAAACCGCTGGCGGCGACGGCGGCATTCCTGGACGGGCTGGATGCCGCCCCGCGGCCCGTACCCGCCGAGAGCCGCGTACTGGCCGCGCTCGGGCCGAAGATGCTGGCCCTGGCCGCGACCCGGTCCCGCGGGGCGCACCCGTACCTGGTCACGCCCGACCACACCGCCGCCGCCCGTGCGGCTTTGGGTGACGGCCCCCTGCTGCTCCCGGAGCAGACGGTGATCCTGACCGACAGCGCCGACGAGGCGCGGCGCATCGGAACCGACTGGCTGCGCGCGTATTTGGCGTTACCCAACTACGCCAACAACCTGCTGCGCAGCGGGTTCTCCGAGGAGGACGTGGCGCAGGTGAGCGATCGGCTCTTCGACGCCATCATCGCGTGGGGCGACGAAGAGGCGATCATGCGCAGGGTCGCCGAGCATCATTCGGCCGGCGCCGACCACGTGTGCGTCCAGGTGCTGCTGGCCGACCCGAAGGCCTTCCCGCGCGAGCAATGGCGCCGCATCGCCGCCGCCACGCAGGGATGACCCGCCGCCTCGCTCGCGCTTAGGGTGGGGTATGGCTTCCAAGCAGACGCTGTTTCGGATCTTCTACCGCATCGGCTTCACGCCGTGGGACGGCCATCCGCTCGCACAAAATTTGCGAGACCTGGTCGAGGGCACCAATGACACGCCCCCACTGCCCGCGGGTTCGGCCCTGGATCTCGGGTGTGGCACCGGGGACTCGTCGATCTACCTCGCACAGCACGGCTGGAAAGTCACCGGCGTCGACTTCGTCCCGAAGGCACTCGACAAGGCCCGGGCCAAGGCCGCCAATCTGCCGGTCAACTTCGTCGGCGCCGACGTCACGCGGTTGAGTCAGACCGGGATCGGCACGGGGTTCCACCTGATCGTCGACAACGGCTGCCTGCACAACATGAGCGACACGGATCGCGAGGCGTACGTCCGGGAGGTCAGCACGGTGGCCGCGCCCGACGCACGGCTGTTCATCGTCGCGTTCCGTCCCGGCGGGAGGTTCGGCGTGGCGGGTGTCGAGCCCGCCGAGATGGAATCGCGGTTCTCAGCCGCATGGGCGCTGCTGTCCGCCGGTGACGAGGGGGACCTCGACGAAGCGCGGCTGAGCCGGGGAAATGCGCGCGAACAGACCCCTGCGCGTTACTACCTCTTCCAGCGCCGCGATACGTAACCGGTCGCGACGACACGCGACGCAAAAGCCCCCGAAGACAAGCGCTTCGGGGGCCTTCGCGATTACAGAACCTACGTCAGCGAGGCCGGCGGCAGGAAACGGTCGCCGTACTTGGCGGCCAGCTCGCGGGCCCGGGCCACGAAGGCCTCCTTGCCCGTACCGCCCGCACCGGAGTAGCCGACGATGAACTGCGCGCTGCCACCGGTGTACGGGGGAAAGCCGATGCCCATGATCGACCCGATGTTGGCGTCGGCGGTCGACGTCAACACGCCCTCGTCGAGGCACTTCTGGGTTTCGAGCGCCTCCGCGAACAGCATCCGGTCGATCATGTCCTGCAGCGGGGGCTGCGACGAACCCGACTTGAACGTCTCCCGCAGCCCCGGCCACAGCCCGGCGCGCTTGCCGTCGACGTACTCGTAGAAGCCCGCGCCCTTCAACCGCGACGGCCGGCCGATCTCGATCATCTTGTCGACGACGGCCTCGGCCGGGTGCGGCTCGTAGGTGCCGCCGGCGTCCTCGACACCCTTGCGGGTGGCGGCCGCGATCTTGTGCATCAGCTCGAGGTTGAGCTCGTCGGACAGCTGCAGCGGCGGCGCCGGGTAGCCGGCCTGCGAGCCGGCGTGCTCGATGCTGGCGGGCTCGACGCCCTCGCCCAGCATCGCCAGGGCCTCGTTGACGAAGGTGCCGATGACGCGGCTGGTGAAGAAGCCGCGGCTGTCGTTGACCACGATCGGGGTCTTGCCGATGGCCAGCGTGTAGTCGAACACGCGGGCCAGCGCCTCGTCGGAAGTCTTCTCGCCCTTGATGATTTCGACCAGCGGCATCTTATCCACCGGTGAGAAGAAGTGGATCCCGATGAAGTCCTCCTGGCGCTTGACGCCGGTCGCCAGACCGGTGATCGGCAGCGTCGAGGTGTTGGACCCGAGCAGCGCGTTCGGCTCGACGATGTCCTCGATCTCCTGGAACACCTTGTGCTTGAGTTCCTGGTTCTCGAACACCGCCTCGATCACGAAGTCGACGCCCTTGAAGTCGGCCGGGTCGGCGGTCGGCGTGATGCGGTCCAGCAGCGCCTTGCTCTTCTCCTCGGTGGTCTTGCCCCGCTGAAGCGCCTTGGCCTCAAGCTTTTCCGAGTAGTTCTTGCCCTTTTCGGCGGCCTCGATGCTGACGTCCTTGAGCACCACGTCGAAGCCGGCCTTGGCGGACACGTAGGCGATACCGGCACCCATCATGCCGGCACCCAGCACGCCGATCTTGTTGATCTTGACCGGTTCGATGCCCTCGGGGCGGGAGCCGCCGCCGTTGATGTGCTGCAGATCGAAGAAGAACGCCTGGATCATGTTCTTGGCGACCTGACCGGTGACCAGCTGGGTGAAGTAGCGGCTCTCGATGCGGGTGGCGGTGTCGAAGTCCACCTGCGCGCCCTCGACGGCCGCGTCCAGGATGGCCCGCGGCGCCGGCATCGGCGCGCCCTTGAGCTGCTTCTTCAGCAACGCCGGGAACGACGGCAGGATGCCGGCCAGCGCCGGGCTGGACGGGGTGCCGCCAGGCATCTTGTAGCCCTTGACATCCCACGGCTGCGTGTGCGCGTCGGGATTGGCCTTGATCCACGCCTTGGCGGCCGGCACCAGTTCCTCGACCGAGCCGACGAGTTCGTCGACCAAGCCCATCTCCTTGGCCTTGTCCGGCTTGAACCGGGTGCCCTGCGACAGGATGTTCATGAACGCGTTTTGGATGCCGAACATCCGCACGGTGCGGGTCACCCCGCCGCCGCCGGGCAGCAGGCCCAGCGTCACCTCGGGCAGACCCACGACGAGGCCCTTGACGTCCGCGGCGATGCGGTGGTGACAGGCCAGCGCGATCTCCAGGCCGCCGCCGAGCGCGGCGCCGTTGATGGCGGCCACCACCGGCTTGCCCAGGGTCTCCA
The DNA here is from genome assembly GCF_010731655.1 of Mycobacterium paraseoulense. Taxonomy (NCBI): domain Bacteria; kingdom Bacillati; phylum Actinomycetota; class Actinomycetes; order Mycobacteriales; family Mycobacteriaceae; genus Mycobacterium; species Mycobacterium paraseoulense. Next base: position 3,228,686 of record NZ_AP022619.1, read on the forward strand.
ATGTCCGCAGGTCGCGCTTGATGTCCTCGACCTCGGTGAAGACGTCCCCGGCGTTCTCCGGGCCGGCGGTGATCATGCTCTTCAGGTCGCCGCCGGCGAAGAACGTCTTCTTCGCGCTCGTGATCACCACACCGGTGACCGAATCCTTCTCCGCGACAAGCCGTTCGACCGCCTTGTGCATCGATTCCTTGTAGTGCTCGTTCATCACGTTCGCCGACCCGGTGGGGTCGTCGAGCGTCAGCGTGACGATGCCGTCGGCATCCTTGTCCCACGCGATGGTGTTCTCTGCCATGGTCTTAAACCCTCTCGATGATGGTGGCGACACCCATGCCGCCGCCGATGCACAGCGTGATCAGCGCGCGGCGCGCGTTGCGGCGCTCGAGCTCGTCGACCATGGTGCCGGTGATCATGGCGCCGGTGGCGCCCAGCGGGTGGCCCATCGCGATGGCGCCACCGTTGACGTTCAGCTTCTCGTCGGGGATGTTGAGGTCCTTCTGGAACTTCAGCACCACCGACGCGAACGCCTCGTTCAGCTCGAACAAATCGATGTCGTCGACGGTCAGCCCCGCGCGGTCGAGGACCTTCCGGGTGGCCGGGGTCGGGCCGGTCAGCATGATGACCGGGTCGGCGCCACTGGTCGCGGTGGCCACGATGCGCGCGCGGGGGGTCAGGCCCTGCGACGCGCCCGCCTTCTCCGAGCCGACCAGCACGAGCGCCGCCCCGTCCACGATGCCCGAGCTGTTACCGCCGGTGTGGACATGGTTGATCTTCTCGACGTAGTGGTACTTCTGCAGCGCCACGTCGTCGAAGCCGCCCATTTCGCCGATGCCGTCGAACGCGGTCTTCAGCTTGGCCAGACCCTCCATCGTGGTGTCGGGCCGCATGTGCTCGTCGTGGTCGAGGATGACCAGACCGTTCTGGTCGCGCACCGGCACCACCGACTTGGCGAAGTAGCCGCCCGACCAGGCCTCGGCGGCCTTCTGCTGGCTGCGCAGCGCGTAGGCGTCGACGTCCTCGCGGGAGAAGCCCTCGATGGTGGCGATCAGGTCGGCGCCGATGCCCTGTGGCACGAAGCCGATCCGGTAGTTGGTCTCGGGGTCGGTCGCCCAGGCGCCGCCGTCGGAGCCCATCGGGACGCGGCTCATCGACTCGACGCCGCCGGCCAGCACCAGGTCGTCCCAGCCGGAGCGCACCTTCTGCGCGGCGGTGTTGACAGCCTCGAGGCCCGAGGCGCAGAACCGGTTGAGCTGAAAACCACCGGTGGTCTCGGGCAGCCCCGCCACCAGCGCCGCCGTCCGGGCGATGTCGCCGCCCTGGTCACCGACGGGCGAGACGCACCCCAGGATCAGGTCGCTGATCATGGTCTCGTCGAGGTCGGGGTTGCGCCGGCGCAGCTCGTCGACCAGCCCGACGACCAGGTTCACCGGCTTGACCTCGTTCAGCGAGCCGTTCTTCTGCTTGCCCCGTGGGGTGCGGATGGCTTCGTATATGAAGGCTTCTTCGGACATGTCGAGTTCCTCTTCGCGAGTGGGTTTCGGATCCGTATCAAAGGTAGGTCCAGATACCGCACCCTAACAAAGTGCCCGGCCAACCTGTTGGTTGGGCCGATCCCCACGACTCCAGCTCGCCGAGCCGGAACCCCGGCCTGCCCGAGCATGACGGCACCCTAAGCTCGCCAGCATGACGGTGTCGCGACTGCGTCCGTACGCGACGACGGTGTTCGCCGAGATGTCGGCGCTGGCCGCGCGGGTCGGCGCGGTCAACCTCGGTCAGGGGTTCCCGGACGAGGACGGGCCCGCGGCGATGCTGAAGGCCGCCCAGGACGCCATCGCCGAGGGGAACAACCAGTACCCGCCGGGCATCGGCGTCGCGTCGCTACGGCATGCCATCGCCGCCCAGCGGAAGCGGCACTTCGGCATCGAATACGACCCCGACACCGAGGTGCTGGTAACGGTCGGGGCGACCGAGGCCATTGCATCCGCGGTGCTCGGCCTGGTCGAGCCCGGCTCCGAGGTGCTGCTCATCGAGCCGTTCTACGACTCGTACTCGCCGGTGGTGGCGATGGCGGGCGCGCACCGGGTGGCCGTGCCCCTGGTCCCGCACGGCCGCGGGTTCGCCCTGGACGCCGACGCCCTGCGCCGGGCGGTGACGCCCCGCACCCGCGCGCTCATCGTCAACTCACCGCACAACCCGACCGGCACGGTGCTCGGCGCGGCCGAGCTGACGGCCATCGCCGACGTCGCGGTCGCCGCCGACCTGCTGGTGATCACCGACGAGGTGTACGAGCACCTGGTGTTCGATGACCATCGGCATCTGCCCCTGGCCGGCTTCGACGGCATGGCCGAGCGGACGATCACGATCTCCAGTGCGGCCAAAATGTTCAACTGCACCGGATGGAAGATCGGGTGGGCTTGCGGCCCAGCACAACTCATCGCCGGGGTGCGTGCGGCAAAGCAGTATCTGAGCTACGTCGGCGGCGCGCCGTTCCAGCCCGCGGTGGCCCTCGCCCTCGATACCGAGGACGCGTGGGTGGCCGAGCTGCGCCGCTCGCTGGGGGCCCGCCGCGATCGGCTGGCCGCCGGGCTGTCGGAGGTCGGCTTCGAGGTGCACGACAGCGCCGGCACGTATTTCCTGTGCGCCGACCCGCGTCCGCTGGGCTACGACGACAGCGCCGCGTTCTGTGCGGCCCTACCGGAAAAGGCGGGGGTGGCGGCCATTCCGCTGTCGCCCTTCTGCGACCCGGCCGCCCCTCATGCCCCGGCGCAGGCCGAGGTGTGGAATCACTTGGTGCGCTTCACGTTCTGCAAACGCGAGGACACCCTCGACGAGGCGATCAGGAGGCTGGCCGCGCTCCGGTGACCGGCCGGCTCACCCGACCGGGCCCAAGCCCTCGGTCACCCGCTTACGCAGACCCTCGAGCGCGGACTGAAGGATCTTCTTGCGGGCCCGGTTCACCCAGAACTCCGGCAGCGGGGCCTTTGGTTCGACCGTGATGGTGAAGCGCACCAGGGTCTTGTCATCGCTCACCCGGCTCAGGTTGTACTCCCCGTGCTGGCCGTGTTGCTGGGCGGTCTTGGCCGCGTCCCACACCATCCAGTCCGGGCCCCAGTGGTATTCGAGCAGTTCGGTGTCATGGATGCCCGTCACCGCGATGGTGACCTTCACGTGGTGGGGTCGCCCGTCGGGGTGCTTGTCGACGACCTCCAGCCGCTTGTGCACCGACGACCAGGTGGGTACGGCGTCCATATCGGCCAACGCCTCCATGATCACTTCCGGAGGCGCGTCAATCACAATTTCCGACGATGCTTGAACGGCCACTGCTAATAAGTTAGCAACCGCTCAGCCACTGACGAAGCAGAAAAAGATAGGGACTGGGGGACTATTCCGCGTCGGCCGAACCGTTGACGCGCTTTACCAATTCGCACAGCCCCTTTACCGCCGAGTCGAGGACGCTCTCGCTGGCCCGCCGGACGATGAACGCGGGCATGGGCCGGCCGGGCTCGACCGTGACATCGAAGCGCACTCGGGTCTTGTCGATGCCCTCGGCTTTGAGGTTGTACTCCACGTGCTGACCGTGCTGCTGGGACGTCCCTTTGGCGTCGTACACGACCCAATCGGGACCCCAGTGATATTCCAGGATCTCCTTGTCGACCAGACCCAGAATCTTGATCGTGGTGGCGACGTGGTGGGGTCGACCGTCGGGATAACGATCGATCACTTCGATGTGTTTGTGCAGTGGTGACCACGAGGACAGGACGCCGACATCTGTCAGCGCCTCCATGACCACTTCTGGCGGCGCGTCGACGACAAATTCACGTGATGCTTTTACGGCCACTGGTTTCAACCTAGCAATGCCGGCCGGCCCGTGGCATAGCTTCGCCGTAACAGGCGGACTACCAGTCGATTTCGGCGAGGGGTGTGGTGGCCGCCGGCGGCCGTCCAACCGGTGTGGCCGGGGTGCGCGAGAAGCGGGGGCCGGGTGCGGCCTGGTCGGCGCCGTGGGCGGTGATCACGGTGGAGCGGGCCCTCAGGTGCTCGTCGGCGGCCGCTTCGTTCCACGTCAACACCGGAGTGACGCACGCATCGGTGCCGGCGAAAACGGTCGTCCACTCCGCACGGGTCCGGCTGGCGAACCGTTTGGCGAAGACGTCGTGCATCTGCGGGTAGGACCCGGAGTCGAGCTGCGCGGGCACCTCGTCGGGGGACAGGCCGAGCCCGCCGAGCAATGCCGCGAAGAATTGCGGCTCGATGGCGCCGACGGCCATGTATTTGCCGTCGGCGGTTTCATAGCAGCGGTAGAACGGGGCGCCCCCGTCGAGCAGAAACGATTCACGCCGGTCGCGCAGCGCGCCGGTCGACTTCATGGTCCACATCATCTGCGCGAGAAGGCTGACGCCGTCCACCATCGCGGCGTCGATGACCTGCCCCCGGCCCGAACGTTCCCGCTCGTACAGCGCGACGGCGATGCCGAGCAGCACGAGCATCGAACCGCCGCCGAAGTCGGCGACCAGGTTCAGCGGCGGCATCGGGGGCCGGTCGGCGTAGCCCAGCGCGGACAGCGCGCCGGTCCGCGACAGGTAGTTGATGTCATGGCCCGCCGTCTGGGCCAGCGGCCCGTCCTGTCCCCAGCCGGTGATCCGCGCGAAGATCAGCCGCGGATTGACCGCCTCGCATTCGTCGGGGCCGATACCGAGTCGTTCACAGGTGCCGGGCCGAAAACAATCCAACAGCACGTCGGCTTTGGCGGCGAGATCGAGCAGCGCCCGCGGCTGCGCCTTGACGTCGAGGTCGACGATCCGCTTCCCGCGATGCAGCAGATCACGGTCCTCGGCCGGCATCGTCAACCCGCCCGCTCGGTGGCGACCCGCTGCGCCCGGCTCCGCCGCGCTTGCGATCGCCACGCCAGGGCGCCGCACCCGCACCACGTCGGCGCCCAAATCGGCGAGCATCATCCCGGCGTGCGGCCCCGGTCCGATCCCGCCGAGCTCGATCACCTTCACCCCGGCCAGGGGCCCGCCGTCGACCACCGCGACTAGTTGCCCTTCTTCACTTTCAGCACCCGCTCGCGCAGCGCCTTGGTCGCGGAATCGATCGTGCCCTTCACGGCGCGCTTCAGGACAAAACCGGGCAGCGGCACATTCGGGTCCGCGAGCAGCTCGAACTTGACCAGGGTCGCCTCCCCCTGCGGTACCAGGGTGTACTTGCCGTCCTGCGCCTTCTGCTGTGATGAACTCACCAGCTTCCAGCTCACCGAGTCGTCTGCCCAGGTGTAGGCCACCACCTGTTCGTCGGTGATGCCGGCCACCTTCACTTTCATCTTCACTTGGCTGGGCCGCCCGTCGTCCCCCGTCGAGAGGATCTCCGCGCTCTGATGCGGTTCGGACCACTCGGGCATCGCTTCGAAATCGGCGATGACGTCCAGAATCTCCTTCGGACTGGCTTCGATGACGATGTCACGGGATTCTTTGAGTGCCATGGCCCGCACGATACTGAAACGGCGTCCGGCCCGGGACTGATTCGGCCGAGGTACCGTCGTGCTTGTGACTGACGCCGCCAGCCAGCCCGTCTACACCGTCGGTGACTACCTGTTGGACCGCCTCGCCGAGCTCGGGGTCACCGAGATCTTCGGCGTTCCGGGTGACTACAACCTGGAATTCCTGGACCACATCGTCGCCCACCCCAGCATCCGCTGGGTGGGCAACGCCAACGAGCTGAACGCCGGCTACGCCGCCGACGGATATGGCCGCCTGCGCGGAATGTCAGCCGTGGTAACAACTTTCGGCGTGGGCGAGCTGTCGGCGGCCAACGCCATCGCGGGCAGCTATGCCGAGCAGGTACCCGTGGTGCACATCGTCGGCGGACCCTCGAAAGACGCGCAGGGCACCCGGCGCGCGCTGCATCACTCGCTGGGCGACGGAGACTTCGAGCACTTCTTCCGGATCAGCCGCGAGATCACCTGCGCGCAAGCCAACCTCATGCCCGCGACCGCCCGTCGGGAGATCGACCGGGTCCTGTCCGAGGTGCGCGAACAGAAGCGACCCGGATACATCCTGCTGTCCACCGATGTGGCCCGCTTCCCCACCGAACCTCCCGGCGACCCACTGCCCCGCTACACCGGCGGCACCAGCCCGCGCGCGCTGTCACTGTTCGTCGAGGCCGCCTCAGAGCTCATCGGCGACCATCAGCTGACGGTGCTGGCCGACCTCCTGGTGCACCGGCTGCAGGTGGTCAAGGAACTCGAGGCGCTGCTGACCGCCGACGTGGTGCCCTACGCGACGCTGATGTGGGGCAAGAGCCTGCTCGACGAAAGCTCGCCCCACTACCTGGGCATCTACGCCGGGTCGGCCAGCGCCCCCGCGGTGCGTGCCGCCATCGAACAGGCGCCGGTGCTGGTGACCGCCGGCGTGGTGTTCACCGACATGGTGAGCGGCTTCTTCAGCCAGCGGATCGACCCGGCGCGGACCATCGATGTCGGGCAGTACCAAAGCTGCGTGGCCGGCGAGGTCTTCGCGCCGCTGGAAATGGGCGCCGCGCTGGAGGCGCTGGCCGCCATCCTGACCCGGCGTCCGATCACGTCACCGGCGGTGGTGCCGCCGCCCGCCGACCCCCTGCCCCCGCCCCCGCCACACGACCAACCGCTGACGCAAGAGATGTTGTGGGACCGCCTGTGCACAGCCCTCACCCCGGGCAACGTGGTCCTCGCCGACCAGGGCACCTCCTTCTACGGGATGGCCGACCACCGCTTGCCCCAGGACGTCACCTTCATCGGCCAACCCCTCTGGGGCTCAATCGGTTACACGCTGCCTGCGGCGTTGGGGGCCGGGGTGGCGCATCCGGACCGCCGAACCGTGTTGCTCATCGGCGACGGCGCAGCGCAGCTGACCATCCAAGAGCTCGGCAACTTCTCACGGGAAGGCCTGTCCCCGGTCATCGTGGTGGTAAACAACGACGGCTACACCGTCGAGCGGGCGATCCATGGCGAGACGGCGCCCTACAACGACATCGTGAATTGGCGGTGGACGGACGTCCCCCGCGCGCTGGGGGTCGCCGACCACCTGGCGTTCCGGGTACAGACCTACGGTGAGCTCGATGACGCCCTGACCGCCGCCGCGCAGCACCGGGACCGCATGGTGCTCGTCGAGGTCGTCTTGCCTCGGCTCGAAATCCCGCCGCTGCTGGTCGAACTCGTCCAGCCGATGTCGCCGGACGGCAGCGTTCGCCGGTAAGGCCGCCCGCATCAGCATTGCGTGGGCGCGCCGTTCGGTCCCGCCGATCGCAGTATCGCCTGGACGGTGCGCCGGCAGCGACCGCAGTCGGCGCCCGCGCCGCAGGCCTGGGCGACATCCCGGGTCGTGCACGCCCCGGCCTCGACCGCCTCGGTCACCGTTTGACTGGTGACCCCGTTGCACAGGCACACGAACATTCCAGGTGGCCGCTCAGTCCGCCTCGATGCGCATCATGTTGGTGAATCGGCCGACGAACACCGGCGGATAGGGCCCCACCCCGGCGCCGGACATCCACTCGGCCGCGGCGTCGGGATGCTCGATCCATCGTCGCGCGCTCTCCTCGTCGGCCAACTCCGACATGATCAGCACCTCGTGCTCATCGTCGAAGGCCTGGAAGATCCAGGTCTTGCGGATGCCGGCCGCGACGAATCTGTCTGTGGCCGAGGCGACTTCGGCGGCCAGCGCCGACACATCGTGGACCGAGGCGATGGTGGCGACGACGACGCCCGGCGCGTCCGGGGGCGCGTTGGGGGCGGGGACGAATCTGTCGACGATCTCACCGGCGAAGACCGCCGGGATGTCGTCGACGCCGGCCGCGTCGAACCAGTCGAAGAAGACCCGCGAGCGCAGCAGCTCCACGATCGGCTCGCGGCTGTGGACGCCGATCATCACCAGCACGCGGCCGTAGTCATGCGTCGAGGTGTAGACCAGCACGTGATGGGCGCCGATGTCGGAAAGGGCCGCCTTCCTGCGCTCGAGCAGCGGCCATACCCGGCTGGGATCCGGAACGCGATAGTCCGACGCGATCACCATCGAATGAATATCGCCGTCACTCAACGGAGTTGATCCTTCATCACTTTCCCGGTGGCATTCAGCGGCAGCTCGTCGAGGAACTGGATGGACCTCGGCGCTTTGAAACCAGCCATCCGCTCTCGGCACCATATCAGCAGGTCACTTTCGGCCACCGGGGTTTTCGTCACCACGAAGGCCTTGCCCACCTGACCGAGCCGGTCATCGGGGACCCCGATGACGGCGGCTTGGGCCACCGCCGGATGCTCCAGCAGGTAGCCTTCGATCTCCGCCGGGTAGGCGTTGAACCCGCCCACGATGAACATGTCCTTCTTGCGCCCGTCGATGCGCAGCCGGCCCGCCGCATCGAGGCGGCCCAGATCGCCGGTGTGCAGCCAGCTGTCGGTGTCGATCGCCGCGGCGGTGCCCTCCGGGTCGTCGAGATACCCCTGCATGACGCCGTAGCCGCGGACCAGCACCTCGCCGTCGTCGGCGATGCGTACCTCGACCCCGTCACACGGCAGGCCCGCCGTGGTGGCGACGTCCTCGAACGAATCCCCGGGCCGGGACAGGGTGACGTTGCCGGCCTCGGTGAGCCCGTATCCGGTCATCAGCGTCTGGAAGGGCAACTCGCCGTGTATGCGGCGGACGAGTTCGACCGGGATGTCGGCGGCTCCGGTCACGCCCGCCCGCAACGTCGCGAGCTTGGCTTTGTCGCCGACCGTCAGCAACGAGTGATACAGGGTCGGAGGGCCCGGCAACATCGTGATGCGTTCGCATTCAATGAGATTGACCACCGTGTCGACGTCGAACACCGCCACCGGCAGCATCGTCGCGCCGCGCAGAAACGACGTGACGAGCCCGGCTTTCAGGCCGAACGTGTGAAAGTACGGGTTGATCTGCAGGTAGCGGTCGCCCTCGCGCAGGTCCGCGAGCGTCGCCCACTCCTCGTACATCCGCAGCGTCTGGCGATGGTTCATCATCGCGCCCTTCGGGCGGCCGGTCGTGCCCGAGGTGAAGATGACGTCGGCGATGTCGGCTCCGCTCACCGTGCGCTCGAGCGGTGAGCCGCCGGAGAGGAAGTCGGATTTGACATCGATGACCGGTATCCCGGCGGGCGCGGTGTAGTCCTGGCCCAGGAAGCCCTTCTGTACCAGGACGGCCTTCGCGCGGCTGCGGGTGATGATGTCGCCCGCTTCGTCGGTCTTGAACCTCGTGTTGATCGGAACCAGGACGCCGCCCGCGGTGAGCAGCCCGAAGGCCGCGATGATCCACTCCGCCGAGTTGGGCGCCCAGATCGCGACGCGGTCGCCCTTACCCACCCCGAGGTCGGCGAACGCGCCTGCGGCGCAGCGGATTTTCTCGACCACCTCACTAAAGGTGAGGCGCAGCGGACCGTCGACGACCGCTTCCGCGTCCCCGAAGCGGTCCGCCGCGCTCAAGACCATCGCGGGGATGGTGTCCCACGGTGGGGCAGGCGTCATCTGGCTCGGGCGTTACACCGTCACGAGTCGGCCGAGGTTGCCGCCCATGATCTTGGCCTGGTCGTCGATAGGCAGATGCGACAGCGCGTTGATGTAGTAGGTCGGCTCCGCGAGCCCCTCCGGGTGCGGCCAGTCCGAGCCGTACAGCACCTGGTCCACGCCGACGAGGTTGATCAGATCGTCGATGCCCTCTTCGAAGAACGGGCTGACGTAGATCCGGTTCTTGACCATTTCGACGGGGTCGCTCGGGAAAGCTTCGGGGGCCTTCCGGAAGACCTCGGCCAGGCCGTCCAGCAGCGGCGTCATCCACTTCGATCCGGCCTCGACGATCGCCACCTTCAGCTTGGGGTGGCGGTACAGCGCGCCGTGGATCACCCACGAGCCCACCGCGTCCTGGATCGGCCGCCACTCGTTGAGGATGCCCATCGCGTTGGTCTGGAACGGCAGCATTTCCTGGTCCGCGCCATCCCACTCGGAGGTGTACCGGGAGTAGCCGCTGTCGCTGGAGTGCATGCCGACCAGCAGGTCGTACTCGACGACCCGCTCCCAGAACGGGTCGAACTCGGGCAGCGCGAACGACCGCGGCCCACGGAAGCCTGGGACCGGTGCCGGACGGATCAGGATGCACCGCGCCCCGCGCTTGACCACCCACTCGAGCTCCTCGATCGCCTTCTCGACGATCGGCAGGGTGATGACCGGCGTGGTGAAGATGCGGTTCTGGTAGTTGAAGCCCCAGACCTCGTCGAGCCACTGGTTCAGCGCGTGGATCAGGACGTGGATGGCGACCGGGTCGTCGCGCAACCGCTCCTCGATCAGGCTGGCCAGCGTCGGGAACATCAGGGTGCGGTCCAGGCCCAGCTCGTTCATCTTCTCCAGGCGCGGGCCGGGCTCGAAGAACGCCGGGATGGCGCGCATCGGCTCGCCGAACAACTCGCGCTTGCTCTTGCCCTCCGGATTGCCGTACTTGAAGTACTCCTCCCAGGCGCCCGGCCGGGCGACGACCTCGAAGGTCGGGTTGGGGATGTAGTTGCTGATCACACCACGGAGCGCGATCTTGGTGCGCCCGTTGATCTGCACGTACTGGACGAAGTCCTTGTACTCCTTGGGCAGGAACTTTGTCAGCGCCTCCGGCGGCTCGTACAGATGGTTATCGGCGTCAAAGAGCGGGAACGGGACGTCCTCACGATGCGACAACTGGCCCATGAAATCCTCCTTCGCGAATTATGAGAATACTATTCTCTCCGGGCGCCGAACCGCAACGGGCCCCCGGCATCGTCCGGGTAGCGGTCAGCAGGCGACGGTGATTTTGAAGGTGGCGGTGTCCGGTTCGTTGGGCTTGTCGGACTTATAGCCATGCGCGGTGCCGGTGATGGTGAACCGGTCGCCGTTCAGCCTCGCGTCGGCGTCGCCCTCTCCGCCCCGCGAGTACATGCCGGTGAAGCCGCTCACATTCCGGAGGTGGACCGACTCCGCGCTGACGGGCTCCGCGTGCTCGTCCACGACGATGCTGGCTCCGGCGAAATCACCGCCTATGTCGATCGTCCGGGTCCATTGCCTTTGTCCGCATTTGACGACGTTGAACTTCGTTTCATTGCCATTGACCGTCACGGAGGCGGTGCTGGACAGCCGGCTAGGCGGCTGCGGGGTGCACGCCCCGACGACGGTGACGGCGAGCGCCGCAGCGACCGCGGCCGCGATTCGATCCCGCACGGGTGCCCCTGTCTTCGCTGACGGATAGCGCTTCGGCCTGCAGCGACGATGTTATTCTCGCACTTCAGACAATGCCAATATCGTCTGTTCTCGTCCAAGGAGCGATGCCGCATGGTGGACCTGGAGATCGACGACGGGCTGGCGGTGCTGACCATCGATCGCCCTCACGCGCGCAACGCCATCGCGCTGGACACCATGCAGCAGCTGGAGAAGGCACTCGACGCGGCGGCGGGCGCCAAGACCCTCGTGATCAAGGGCGCGGGTGATCGGGCCTTCGTATCCGGCGGTGACCTCAAGGAGCTGCGCGCGCTGCGGACGGAAGAGGACGCCGCGGCGATGGCCAAGCGGATGCGGGCGATCTGCGATCAGCTTGCCGGCTTCCCCGCTCCGGTGATCGCCGCGCTGAACGGTCACGCCTTCGGCGGTGGCGCCGAGGTCGCCGTCGCCGCCGACATCAGGCTGGCCGCCGACGACGTCAAGATCGCCTTCAACCAGGTCGAGCTGGAAATCATGCCGGCCTGGGGCGGTGCCGAACGGCTGGCCGAGCTCGTCGGGAAAAGCCGGGCGCTGTTGCTGGCCGGCACCGGTACCGCCCTCACCGCGGACGAGGCCGAGCGAATCGGCTTGGTGGACCGGGTGTTGCCACGCGCCTCGTTCGACGAGGGATGGCAATCCATCGCGAGGTCGCTGGCTCGCCACCCGGCGACCGAGATAAAGCGGGTAATCAGCGGAGTTTCGGCGGACGAAGCGATAGCATCCTTTGCGCGGCTGTGGGTTGCCGACGCGCACTGGCGGGCCGCTGAGCGGGTGATGAACCGCACCATGAGTGCGCGACGGGCGGCCGGAGGAGCGAGATGACGGGCAGGCTGGCGGGCGCAGCGACATTGTCGGTGCTGCTGATGGGTGCCAGCGGTTTACTCGTGAGCGCCGGCCACGCCCAGGCGGACCCGGTCATGCATCACGTCAAGTACACCGTTACCGCGAACAACCCGATCTACACCGACATCTATTACCTGGACCATCAGCCGGAGAAATTCTCCGATTACAGCCACAACCCCTACTCGTTCACACCGCACGTCGATGTCGACCTCGGCCCCGGCACGCCGTGGAGCTTCGACCTGGACATGTCGAACCCCGACGATTACGCGATGGTCGTCGCGAGCACGGGCACAGAGCCCGGCACGCCGGGGCTTCACTGCGATCTGGCGGTCGACGGAGCCGTGGTCGTGTCCAAGGACGGCCCCAAGGGCGTGCTCTGTTCGCTGCGGAACTGGTGAACAACCCAGGTCTGCGGTACACCATCGATGGGCTGCGGCTCGCCTTCCAGGCGACGCAGGTGATCTTCCACTAATTGCACGGTTTCGGCGTGACCGCTGGACATGCCGATCGCCCGCTCGAGGACCAAAAATCTCGACAAGCTCGACATCAGCACGGTAACCACGACCGGCGGCATCTCTTCTGTGGCGACCCCATACCGCTGCAGGGCAGTCGTCACCGCTTGCCGTTCCTCTTCGCGCAAACGCTCTGCGTAATAAGCGATTTCGGCTCGTAGTTCCTTGCGGTGGTTGGCCAGCGCCATGAATTCCATCGAAATGCGCGTGAACGCGGGATCGGTACCGAATCGCCACAGCGCCCACAGCGGCTGCGGCGACTTCATCAACTGCGCGTGCACCGCGAGAGCTTCTTCACCGCGGCGGCGGAAGACCTCCAGGAACAGCTCCTCCATGGTGCGGAAGTAGTAGTGCACGAGTTGAGGCTTCAGCCCGGCCTTGTTCGCCAGGCGGCGCGACGTGACGGCGGCATAGCCCTCGTCGAGCATCAGCTGCTCGGCCGCGTCGAGCAACAGACCGCGATTCTTCGCGTCCGGCGCCCCGATCCTGCGGACCGATGTCATACCGCTACTCCGTCCCTCCCGATCGCCTGCCGACCAGGGGAATCGTATCGCGGCACGGCGTTGTGACCTTGACCACGACATTACCGTCGTGCTAAGCAGGTGCTCAGCAGATCTTGGAATTGGGGGGCGGTAACGCATGCCGCCGAACCCCGCCGGTAAACCCAGCCCAGGGAGACGCACATCCGATGAGTAACTACGAGTCGATCGACTTCTTCACCGATCCGTCTCTGGTCCCCGATCCCCACCCCTACTTCGACTACCTGCGTAGTCAGAATCCGGTGCTGCGTCTGCCCCATTACGGCGTCGTCGCCGTCACCGGTTACGACGAGGCCTGTGAGGTCTACAAGGCCCCGGAGACGTTCTCCAACATCGTCGCCCTCGGCGGGCCGTTTCCCCCGTTGCCCTTCCAGCCCGAAGGCGACGACATCAGTGCCCAGATCGAAGAGCACCGCAGCTTTTTCCCGATGCACGAGCACATGGTCACCATGGATCCGCCGGACCACACCAAGGCGCGATCGGTGCTGGCGAAGCTGCTGACGCCGAGCCGGCTGAAGCAGAACGAGGAATTCATGTGGCGCCTCGCCGACCGTCAGCTCGACGAGTTCCTGCGATACGGAGAGTGCGAATTCATCGCCGAGTACTCAAAACCGTTCGCCACCTTGGTGATCGCCGATCTGCTGGGCGTGCCCGAAGAGGACCACAAGGAGTTCCGCAAGGTCTTGGGCGCCGACCGCCCCGAGGCGCGGGTGGGCGCGCTGGACCACGAGTCGGTCGGCATCAATCCGCTGGAGTGGCTCGACGAGAAGTTCTGCACGTACATCGAGGATCGGCGACGCGAGCCGCGCAATGACGTCCTGACGTCGCTGGCGTCGGCGAAATACCCCGACGGTTCGACGCCGCCGGTCATCGAGGTCGTCCGTTCGGCGACGTTCCTGTTCGCCGCCGGCCAGGAGACCACGGCCAAGCTGCTCAGTGCGGCGCTGCAGGTACTTGGCGACCGGCCGGACATCCAGCGGGAGCTGCGCGAGGACCGCAGCCTGATTCCCGGGTTCATCGAGGAATCGCTGCGGATGGAGAGTCCCGTCAAGAGCGATTCACGGCTGGCCGTCAAGAAGACCACCATCGGTGGGGTCGAGATCCCCGCCGGCACCGTCGTGATGGTGCTGCCGGGCGCGGCGAATCGTGACCCGCGCCGCTTCGAGAATCCGCACGAATTCGACTTGCACCGACGCAACGTGCGCGAGCACATGGCCTTCGCCCGCGGCGTGCATTCCTGCCCCGGTGGCCCGCTGGCCCGCGTCGAGGGCCGGGTCTCGATCGAGCGGCTGCTGGACCGGATGTCGCACATCGAGATCAACGAAACCCACCATGGGCCGAGCGCCGATCGTCGCTACACCTACGAGCCGACGTACATCCTGCGCGGCCTGAGCGAACTGCACCTGAGGTTCACGACCGCAGACGCGATCGCCGTCGCGGGCTGAATCAAAGGTTCATGCCGACGAAGTAGCAGCCGAGCAGGGCGGCGGCCATGACGACCACCCACGCGTCGGTCAGCCGGCACAACAGGACCGGAGCGTTCCGGACCTCCATGAACTCGCGAAAAATGATGCGCACCTTGACAAGTGCGATCACGATGACGCCCGACGTGACCGCCGCACTGGATCGCGGCGATCCACCGGCGGAATGGTCTATCCACAGGTAGGCCAGCGTCAGCGACGCCAGGATCAGCCATACCGCCGGCAACCGCCTGTTGAACTTGATTCCGATCACCTCACCACGTAGAGCAGCGCGAAGATGAGCACCCATAGGAAATCAACGGTGTGCCAATAGGTCGCACACGTTTCGACGAGTTCCTGCGAACGGCGGGCCGGACTGCGCAGTTGGTAGACGACGACGCCGAGCGCGACGAAGCCGATCAGCAGGTGCACGAAATGGATGCCGGTGAGAAAGAAGTAATAGGTGAAGAAGTCATTGCTGTCCAACCCGTCTCCCATGCCGACCAAGCGGACCCACTCGAACACCTTGAAGAACAGGAACATTGCGGCGAATGCGGCCGTGACGAACACGTCGCGCAGCGCCGCACGGTAGGCGCCGGCACGGGCAGACTGGACACACTGCGCCACCGACCAGGAGCTCAGCAGCAGGACAAGGGTGTTGAAGACCCCGATGCGCAGGTCCAGCTGTGCCTGCGAGTGCAGGAAAAGCTCGGGGTCACGAGCGCGGGAGAACAGGTAGAAGCCGAAATATGCGGTGAAGACCAGCGTCTCGAACAACACGAAGGCCCACATGTCGGGCTGGCCGGGCACGAACCTGGTCCGTTGATCCTTTTCCGCGACGCCGGTCATCACGCAGCCTCCTCCTTTCGCGGCAGATCGGGCAGCCGCCCGGTACCGAAGTCTTCGCGGCGGATCATGCGAAACAGCATGACGATGAAAGTGACTTGGTAGATCCCGAATACGACCATGTCCAGCCACCAGGCGATTTCACCATCCCACGCGAACACGCCACGCCGGAAGATCCAGCAGGGCGCCACCACCACTTCGGTCAGCGCGTTGCACAGGTTCAGATAGCCGAACCACTTGGGGAACACGCGGTTCTCGTCGAGCAGGATCGCAACCATCCAGATCAGCGAGCCGATGAGGAACACCCCCATCGTGCCGTCGAAAGACAAGAAGGCGAAGTCGTAAAGCCAACCGATCGCTTCGAGGTCGCGCTCGGGTCGCAGCGTGCCGACGATCAGCGCGATATTGAGCAGCAGCATGCCCGGAACCGCACTGAGCGAATAGATGAGCAGATACGAATATGCGAAGGCGCGGCTGACCGACATGCGCCGCATCGAGTACGCGATCAAGGCGTTGTTGACCGCGATCATGCCGCTGATGGTGAAGATGATGCCGAAGCCAACAGGTATCCCGAGATGGCGTTCGGTGAACCAGTGCAGCTGCGTGGCGAGGTCCCAGCTGGGCTCCGGCGGGGGCTGGACTTGCGCCACGATGAAGAACATCGGAAAGAAGATGTTGTAGAACAACATCAGCGTCCCCCATGCGAACCATAGCTCACGTTTGGGGTCGTGCCTTACGTGCCAGCGGATTCGCCGATGCAGAGCTTCCGGGGGAGGGGGCGGCGGCGATGTGATCACCGCACTCATGCGTTGACCGCTTCGTCTGGCTGCCCGTGGTTCTCGGCGCGCTCGCGATAAACGGCCCGCCCCAACGCGACGCCCATCACGACGATCCAGACGGCGATCGCAACGTTCTTCACCCAGAACGACAGGAAGCCGTCCCATGCCAGCGGTCCGGTCAACGAGACGCCGACGAACGCCGCGGGCACCAGAGCGGTGGCCACGAGAACATTGAAGTAGGCCACCCAGCGGCCGAACACCGGGCGAGGCTGATCATCGAAATAGATTGCCAGGGCGAGGATCATGCTTTGCCCGATCAGAAACGGCACCAGGATCGTGAAGGTGATCCAGCCGAAATCGTTGAGCAGCTGGGTCAGCGCCGGACTCCGCTCCGGACGGAAGGCGGCCAGCAACCAGCAGACGTTGGCGATGAGAAACAGGGTCGGGCCGCCGGCCGCGCAACCCAGCATCGCGTAGGAAAAGATCGGCGTTCGATGTGCCATCCTGCGGATCTGCAGCACGATCAAAGCCAGAATCGGGACCAGGCACACGCCGAACCAGTTGAACAGGATCATGCTGTACCGGACCTCGGGAATGTGCGCCGGATCGCGGTAAAACGCGGCGACCTGTTCCGCCGGCATCGTCGGAGACATCGGCGGGTTGAAACCCGGGAAGAGGAAGAACGAGGCGATCCAAATGATCAGGGCGACGGGCAGACTCCACAGCAGGATCAGCTCACCGTCGGTCCGACGCAGCGGCGCCCGCGCCACCCCCCGAGCTTGCGTCACGCCACCATCGACGTCGGACATCAGCACCCCTCCCCTACCAGGTCGGCTACCCACAGGCGGCTAGTCAGCGAAGCTAGCCGATCGGCTAGTCTAGGTCAATAGCATCGTCTAGTCTCGGTGCGTGGGAACAGCACGGGAACAGGTCAGCGGTGGGCAATTCCGGCTGATCGAGCACAGCGCGGCCCGGACGCGGGTGCTCGATGCCGCGTTGGAACTGTTCGCCGCACACGGTGTCAGCGGTACGTCGCTGCAGATGATCGCCGATGCCGTCGGGATAACGAAAGCTGCTGTCTACCATCAATTCCGGACTAAAGAGCAGATCGTCATCGCGGTGACCGAACGCGAACTCGGCCGGCTCGAGCCGGCCATCGAGGAGGCCGAAGCATTCGACGACGGGCCTCAGGCAAGAGATGCCTTATTGGTGCGGGTGGTTGAGATGGCCGTCCGCGACCGCCGGTTGGTGCGCACGCTGCAATTCGATCCCGTCGTCGTCCGATTGCTGGCCGAGCACAAGCCGTTTCAAGTCTTCATGGACCGTCTGTACCGGGTGCTGCTGAGCGATGCGGGCCTGGACGGGCGGATCGAGGCGGCCATGTTCTCCGGCGCGCTCAGCACGGCTGTCATGCATCCGCTGGTTGCCGACATCGATGACGACACACTGCTCGACCGGGTTACCGACTTGAGCCGGCGCCTGCTCGGTCTGCCTCGGCAGGCCCGCAAGTGAGCGATGTGTCAGCCGGCTGAACAGGAACGGTGCGGCTAGGTGTCGGCGCGCACCCAGGTCATGACGCCGTCGTGGGCGAAACAGATCAGGAACAGGCCGTCGGGCGCCTGCGCGACGTAGTTCTGGTAGTTCTGGCAGTTGGCGCCTTCCTCCTTGACGCCCGCCATCGGCGGTGACCGGAACCATCGCGGCTGGTATCTCCTCGGTGAGCCGCAGAACATCAGCCGTCCGGGCTCGGAGGCGAACGAGACATAACCGTCGGCGACACCGAAGGCGTAATAGGTGGTGTTCTCACACGGCGCGCCCAGAACCTGATGCGGCATGATGCCCGGAGTGCAGGCAGGGTAGTCGCAGACGGTCGGCCCAGCCGACGCTGGCGGGGCCGCCAGCACACCGGCTCCGAGCAACGCGGCAGCCATCGCCACGATGAATCGCACCCGATTACTTTGCCACACGCGAAAAGAAAATTCTCCTGGTTGGAGAAGATCAGCCGGGCCCCACGGCGGGTTCGGCGCCGGGCGCCCCGATGGGACTGCGCGTCGTGACCCGGCGGGCGAGCATTTTCGCATGTGAGGGCCGCGATTACGGCCGACCGATGACGCCGTTGCGGCCGGTCCGAAGTGATAAGCTGCTTCTCCGTGCACGAACCGGAGGGGCCCGACGCCGGCCAGTCTGATGGTCCGGCGGACGTGACCGATCCCGCCCGGCCACGGGCGCGCTCAAAGGCCGGCGACGACGCCATCGCGCCCGTTCCCGAAGTAAGAGCGGAAGACGAAATCGCCGAGGCCGAAGCGCGCGCGGCGGCGGCTCGGGAACGCCTCGCAAGGCTGCGCGCGGCAGCCGAAGCCGGGAAGACGCACGACGACACAGCTTTCCACGATGTCGAGCGGCGCCCCGCAAAGTCGGTCCGGGCACGACTGCGGGTGCCTCGACGTCCGAGACGACCGGGGTGGCTCCGACGTCCGGGGCGGAAGACCGTAGCCGCCGGCGTCGGCGTCGTCCTCGCCTCCGCCTCACTCGCAGCGAGCGGTTTCATGCTGTCGCAGCACCGCACCACCGTGCACAAACAGCGGCTCACGGCGGAGTTCACTGCCGCAGCCCGGCAGGGGGTCACCGCGCTGATGTCAATTGACCCCGATCACGCCAAGAGGGATGTCCAGCGCATGATCGATGCCTCGACGGGCGACCTCAACAGCCAGCTGTCGGCGATGTCACTCCTCATGGTCAAGAAGGCCGAGGACACGAAGGTTGGCAGCACGGTCACCGTGGAAGCCGTCGCCGTCGAGTCCTTGAGCGACACTTCGGGAGTCGTGCTTGTGGCAGCGAAAACCGTTGCCATCGGGCCGGATAACGCCAAGCCACCACCGGCTTTATTCCGGCTCAGCGTCAATATGGACCGCGATCACGGCCGGCTCAAGATGTCGAGAGTTGATTTCCTGCAATGACTGTCGAGCATGGCTCGTCACTGGACGACGCGGAAACGACGGCGTCCGACGACGGCGGGTCGCCAGCCGCTGCCCCGGGGCCGGCTCGGATCAACGGAGTGGCCATGATCAAGCGCTGGATCCGCGGATGCGTGGCGAGGTGGCGTGCGATAGTCGCGACCCTGTTGGTCGTCACCGCGATGGGCGTCGCCGCCGGTCTCTACTTCGTTCTGTACCGGCCGGATCAGCAGGTCGGCGACGCGGCGGCGCACCGAGCGATCCAGGCGGCGTCAGAAGGTTCTGTAGCGGTGTTGTCGTACGCTCCCGACAACCTCAACCGTGATTTCGCCAAGGCAAAGTCATATCTCACCGGTAATTTTCTCGCCTACTACACCAAGTTCTCAGAACAGATGGCGGCGCTGGCCCAGCAGAGACACGTCACGCAGACAGCCAAGGTGGTTCGGGCCGCCGTCTCGGAGTTGCACCCAGATTCAGCCGTGGTGCTGGTGTTCATCAACCAGACCGCCACAAGCAAGGAGAAGCCGCAACCGCAGACAACCGCGAACAGCGCCCGGGTGACGTTGACGAGAGTCAAGGGTGCATGGCTGATCTCGGAGTTGGATCCGCTGTCGTGACCGCTTTCCATTTGGTTCAATCGCCATTTTATCGGAGCCGAAGCGGTGTTAATCTCATTGCACGAAAAGCCGCAAGCAATGTCGATACCGCATTTAATAATGTCGGCCAATTGAAGCGGGTCGAGGAGCACCTGATGCGATCAGTTCGAACACTCACCACCGCAACGCTGGTCGCTGCCACCGTATTCGGCGGTGTGGGCACGCCATCCATAGCGCGGGCAACAACCAAGGAAGAAGTGGCCGTCAACGGGACGTTCCGCGCCACGTCCATCGGCGATTGGGCCCAGCGGAACGATCAGTACTTCGGCGAGCCGACGGTCGTCCAGACCTGGACGATTAGCTCGTCGTGCGTCACGTTTCAGGAATGCCACGGTACCGTGACCAGCGACCAGGGATGGAGCGCGCCCCTATATATGAATGACGGGGAGATGTGGAAGGTCAAGCGCGAGGTGCCAAACTGGGAACGGTGCGAGGACGGCACCGCGTTCACCGGGCAGCAGACCTTCTACTTCTATCCCGTGAACGAATACGGCGGATATCAGCTCGGGACGTCGACCTACGCCGGAAAAGACAAGACGGTCGGACCGTCGGGTGCCTGCGGGCAAAACCAGTGGCTTGATATCGCGATGCCGTTGCGCCTGGACAAATTAGGCTGAACGGGCGTTCCCGCCCACCGAGTCACCTCGCCCCACATCTAGGCGGCGCCGCACCGCGACTTCAGGTGGGCAGCATGTCTTGCCACGTCTTGGGTGCTTTCGGGGCAACGAGATCGGACTGCTGGTACAGCTTGCCGTCGGGACCGACATAACGGCCCGTGCGCGGGTCGTACCGGGCGATGGTGACCGACGGCACCGGCTTACCGGCGCCGCCACCGAACGCGCTGGGCGCGGCCTGCGGCCCTGCGCCGCCGGCGGTGTCGGGCGGTGCGGCTTCGGGAGGCGCGGGCGCCGCGGGCGCCGCTGGTGGCGGGGGGAGGTCCCCGGCCGCAGGGACGTCGAGCGGCGCGATGGGCGGAAGGTCAGCCGACATTCTCGACATGGGCGCCAGCGGAGGTGGTCCGGACGACGGCACGGGCGGTACCGCCGCTCCGACCGTGCCCGGTGGTGGGTTCTCTCCCCGGGGCCCCGCCGGTGTGCCGCGCGGCACCGCCCCCGGCGGCAGCGGCGTGCCCTCCACCGGGCCGAAGATTCTGTCGTTGGAAGTAATCCGGTCGTCGGGCGGGACGCCCTGGGCAAGCAGGTTCGGATCGAGTGGGTAGGGACCGAGGACGTGCTGGCGCATCGCCAACGGCATGTACGGTTTGTCGCTGTTGCAGATTTCGACGGTGGGCGCGCGCTTGCCCGGGTGACCCATACAGGGATAGTTGCGGGCACCGCGGACCCCGATCGGTGAATCCTGCGGGAGTTTGCAATACAGCCCGTCCGGGGTGTCGATGTCGGTGAGGTCGTCCGGGGATCGCCATGTGTTGGGTGGCATGAACCCGACCGTGCAAATCGGCGGGTCGTCGATCGTGAGCGCGAAGTCGCCTTGGGCCGTACCTTCGGGGTGGTTTGGCGCCGCGGCGGCCTGCTCGATGGCCACCGCGGACGGCAGCAAGACCAGCAGCTGCTCCAGCGAGGGGTGGTAGGTGACGCCGATCTGACCGATGGTGGTGAGGTTGGCGAGCAGCACCGGCAACGTCGGTTTGATCTGTTGGAGAAGCCGGGACGCTTCGTTGGCAGCCTCGGGACCGTTTTGCAGGATCGTGCGGAAGTGGGAATCGTTGTTGGCCAGCACATCCGAGATGCCGGCGAAACTACGTGCCCACGTCCTGATCGAATCGGTGGTGCGTGCTTGCGTATCCAGAAGTGGCCCAGTGTCTTCCGTGAGGGCTCGGGTGCGATCGACGACGCCGTTGGCGTCGCGGGACAATGTCTGTGACGAATCGATCAGTGACCCCAGGTCGTAGCCCGAACCGTTGAATCCCTGGAAGGACTCGTCGAGCAACTGGCCGAGTTTGGTCTTCGGGATGCTTTGGACCAAGGCGTTGAGCTGGTCGAGCATCGGCCCGACCGGCTGCGGAATCGTCGTGTCGCCTACGGAGATGACCGAACCGTCGTGCAGGTAGGGCGGCGAATCGGTTTTGGGCTGCAAGTCTACGTACTGTTCACCCACCGCGGAGACACTGAGCACCTTCGCCGTCAGGTCCGCGGGGACCCTCGGTGAAGTGCTAAGCGACAGCGTCGCTTTCGCGCCGGTCGCCGTCAGGCCCACCGAAGTGACCTTGCCGAGCTGAACCCCACGGTAGGTCACGTTGGAAAACCGGTACAGGCCGCCGGTGGCCGGCAGCTCCAGCGTCACCGTCATCCGGCCGATGCCCAGCAGGGTCGGCGCCTGGATGTAGAAGAGGACCATCGCGATCACGCCGATGGTTCCGGCGATCGCGAAGACCGCGAGTTGGATCCGGACGAAGCGCGTCAGCATCTATCCGCCACCTTCCGTCGGTGCCGTTGCCGGCGGCGGTGTTTGACCAAGAGCCGCGTCGGACTGCGGTGCCGCAGTGGGCGGTGGCCCGGGTAGCGGGGCCGCGCCCGGCCGAGGCCCGGGGAGCGGCGGCAGCGCATTGGGGTCGACCCACGGTGGCCGCAGGGGGTCGTGCATCGGATCGTGGGTGTACTGCAGGTAATACGGGTCCCCGGGCAGCGGCACCAACGGCTGATCCAGCTGCCCCCAGTGCGTTCCCAGCATCAGTCCTCGCTTGAGCCGTGGAATCGACAAGTCCAGATCGACGTGCAGGTTGAAGTAGTCGCCCCGCACGGCTCGGTCGACGAAGTTCTGGGTGAACGGGAACACGAACGCGGCCGCGATCGCCGTGCCCAACTCCGGCCCGACGTCGGCGAGCGCCTTTATGGTCGGCTCCAGGTTTTGGAGATTCTTGACCAGGTCGGCCTGCGAGTCGTTGACCAACCGGGTGGCGGTGTTGCTGAAGACGCGAAGTTTGTCCAGGGCGGCGGTGAGCCGTGGGCGCTCCTTGACCAGCACATCGAGAGCGGGCGGAATCTTCTGCAGCGCCTGGGTGAGCACGTCGCGCTGGTCGGCGAACGTGGCCGCCAGCCGGTTCAGCGCCTGGATCGAGTCAACGAGGTTGTCCCGCTGATCGTCCAGCGTTCCGACGAAGGTGTCGAGGCGAGTGATCAGATCACGTACCGCGCCCTCTCGCCCGGACAGGGCGGCGGAGAAATTGTGGATGATCTCACCGATCTGTCCCAACCCGCCGCCGTTGACGACCGCTCCCAGCGACGACAGCGTCTGCTCCGTCGACGGGTAGGCCGATGATCGACTGAGCGGGATGGTGGCGCCCGGCTGCAACCGTCCGCTTCCCGGCTGGCCGAGCGGCGTGTTGAGCTCCACGTGCATCGACCCCAGCAGGCTGGTCTGGCCCACGGTGGCCACCACGTTGGCCGGGACGACGACATCGCGCTTCACCGAGATCTCGACGTCGGCGTGCCAGCCGTGCACCCTCATCGCGCCGACGCTGCCAACGACGACATCGTCGATCATCACCGG
This sequence comes from Mycobacterium paraseoulense, assembly GCF_010731655.1. Taxonomy (NCBI): domain Bacteria; kingdom Bacillati; phylum Actinomycetota; class Actinomycetes; order Mycobacteriales; family Mycobacteriaceae; genus Mycobacterium; species Mycobacterium paraseoulense. Next base: position 3,252,027 of record NZ_AP022619.1, read on the forward strand.
CGAATTCGACTCCATCGTGCCGACATTCGGCAGCTCGACATGGTAGATGTTGGCTCCCGGCCCGCGTCCGACCGCGCCGGGCAGCGGTAGCGAGTTCAGGCCGTGGAATGCGCATCCCGTTGCCGTCACCACCACGCAACAGCCGACGGCGAACACCCGCCGCGCCGCTACCCGGGCGATCATTGTTGTGGCCCGTCGGTCGGCAACAGCATGTCTGACGTGCTCTGCGCTGGGGGCGGAGGCGGCGGCACGGGTGTGGACGGCGGGGGCGGCAGCGGCATCGCCGCGCCCGGTATCCGGGCCGGCGGCACTGCGCCCGGCGGTCCAACCGGATCACCGGGCAAGCCGGTGTAGGCCGATATCGCGGGCGGCATCTCGGGTGGTCCGGGTTTCGGGCCCTCGCCGCCGGGAGCCAGCCGCGGTTCGGTGTAGAGGATGTTGGAGGGATCTATCGACTTCTGCAGGAAGATATTGATGGGAATCGGCAGATTGTTGAAGTTCAGTAGTCGCAGGCCGGGACCGAGGAACAGGGCGCACAGCTTCCCCGATTCAACCGCGGTGACGTTCTCGATGGCGCCGATTTGGTCGCAGCCTGGGAAGGACAGCAGAAGCTGGCCCCCCCATGTCGGATTCGCGAAATTCATGATCCCGAACCCGCCCACAATGGTTCCGGTGTCCGCGTTGTAGTCATTGAAGAAGTTGCCGAGCGCATTCGGCGCCGCGTGCAAAATGTTTTCCAGATCCATGTGGTGATCGACCAGAGTCTGCGTGACGTCGGCCAGCCGGGCAATCTGCTCGCTGGTCTGGTTGCGCGTCCCAGCGATAAACCGCTGCACTTCGCCGACCGCCGTCGACAGGTCGGTGAGCGCCGCGTCCAGGTCGGACTTGCTGTCGTTGACCACGCTGGTGAGCGTGGCCAGGCGTTCGTTGAACTGCACGATCTGCACGTTGCTGTCGCGTAGCGCGCCGACGAAGGTCTGCAGGTTCTTGATGATGTCGACGATGTTGCCGCTACCGTTGGCGAGGATGCGGCCCACCCCCGACAACTGACCGAGTGTCTGCCGCAGCTTGTCGCCGTTGCCGTCGAGCGCATTGGCGGCGCTGTCGATGAACCGGCCCACCGACGTGCCCGATACCCCACTCTTGGGCCCCAAATCCGTTGCCAGCCGCATCAACTGGGTCTTGACCTCATCCCACTCGACCGGGACTGCGGTCCGTTCGACCGGTATCACTCCCCCATCGCGCATGACCGGTCCACTATCTCGATAGGCCGGTGTGAGTTGGACGTAGCGGGAGGCCACCAGGTTCGGGGCGACGATCACCGCCTTCGCATCCGCCGGAATCGGCACATCGCGGTCGACCTTGAGGGTCATCTTGGCCTGAGTGCCCTGCGGCTGAATGGATTTGATGGTGCCGACTTTGACACCCGATACCCGCACCTCGTCATGGGGATAGATCGCGGTGGCCGTGGTGAAGTAGGCGGTGATCGTCTTGGGGCCGAACAACGTATTACGAACGAGGACGGCGGCGCCAGCGACGATGAGGCCGACCAGGACAACCGCCGCCACGGCAGTCAGCCTGTTACGGGGGATTCGGGAGGTCATTGTGATCCTCCGACCCTGCCGCCCAACGTGCAGCCAGGGCACACCGGAATACCGTTGTACGGCCAGGGGGTCAGCGACCGCGGCAACGGTGACGGGTAGCCAGGTCCCTTCGAGGTATCGAAGGTGCGGAATCCCCACAGGTAGTCGAAGATCGGTTGGAAGAGTTGTGGGGCAAGGAAGTTCGGAACGAACGCCTGATAGGCGTACATGCTGGAGATACCCTCACCGACGGTGATCTGGAATTTCTTGAGGCCCGGCAGCGCTTTGCTGATGTTGTCGCGGTTCTTCTCCAGCACCGCGGTCACCGAATTCAGCTTCTCCAGCGTCGGGGCCAGTTTGCTTTCGTTCTCGTGCACCAACAGCGTCAGCTGTTTGGCCACCGCCGACGTGTTTGCCAGGAGGTCGACGATCTCTTGCCGCCGCGCCACCAGCACCTGGAGCAGAGAGTCGGAATTGAGGATGAGCTTGTTGACCTGCTGGCTGCGCTCGGAAAGGATCCCGGTGACGTCGCCGGCGCTCTTGAACAGCTCGCCCAGGTTCTTGTTGCGGCTGTTGAGGGTGCGCGACAACCGGGTGAGCGCGTCGAAGGCCGGCCCCATTTGTGGCGCGATCTGGTCGAGCGTCGCCGCCAGCGTGTCCAGCGACTGGTTCAGCGCCGTGGTGTTCGTCCCAGCAGTGTCATTTGTCAAGTCGCTGACCGCTTCCGTCAGCGAGTAAGGCGAAGACGTGCGCGAGACGGGAATGAGCGCCATCGGGTGCAACGTGCCGCTGCCGGCGGACTCCACCGCCAGCATCCGTTCACCCAACAGCGTGCCGGTGCGAATGTGCGCGGAAGTCTCCGACCCGAGCAGGATGTTGCCCTTCATCGCGAACGTCACCAAAGCATCGCCGCGTTGCAGCTTCACATCCGACACCGTGCCGACCTTCACGCCCGACACGATCACGGGGTTGCCCGTCGCCAAGCCGCCGGCTTCGGTAAACAGTGCCTGGTACCTGACCATCGTCGCCCACGAGATGAACCGGTCAGGTGACAGGCCCACCAGGATGACCATCACCGCCAGGACGACGCCGATGAGTCCTGCCTTGACGAGCCCAGCTCCGCGATACTTGAGCATCAGGGTTCCGTGCACCTTCCCGCGTCCGACCTAAATATGGGGGCTCTTACCGTCCTGCCCTGAAGATCCGTGCCGCGGAGTGTCAACTGGCACAGGTAGTACGGGATGGTGGCGCCGGCCACGCCGAGTCGAACCAGCTTGCGGTAGTTCTTTGGCGCCTTTCCGAGTGCGGCGTCTAGGCGGTCCTTGTCGCTATCGAGAATCGGCGCCAGCCGACTCAGCTGATCGATCGTGCCGGACAGCGACGGCCGGGCGCTGCTCAGCAGGTCAGCCAGCGACGCGGTTCCCCTGTCGAGCGCGTCGATGGCGGAGCCGATGGTGTTGCGGTCGTCCGACAGCCCGCTGACAAGGCGTTCGAGGCGATCGATGGCGCCGGAGAACTTGGTGCCGTCCTTGGAGATCGTGCCGATCACGATATTGAGGTTGTCGATCAGTTGCTGCACGGTCTGATCGTTGTCGGCCAGGGCGTTTGAGAACGATGTCGTCTTGGTGAACAGCGACTCGAGAGTCCCGCCCTGCCCCTGGAAGACCTGTATCAGTCCTGACGTCAGCGCGTTGACGTCACGCGCATTCAGGCCCTGGGTAACGGGTTTCAGTCCGCCGAGTAGCAGATCGAGGTCGAGCGCCGGCGCTGTGCGGTTGACGGGAATCTGACCGCCGGCCGGCAGGTGCTTCGTCGAGCCCGGACCATCGACGAGTTCCAGGTAGCGATCGCCCACCAGGTTCAGGTAACGGACCGCCGCCCTGGTGCCCTCGGTGAGGACGATGCTGCGGTCGGCGTCAAACTTGACCACGACTTTTTTGTCCGGCTGTAGCGAAACGCTATTGACCGTTCCGACCCGGATACCGGCGACCCGCACCGACTGACCCGCCTTGAGACGCGACACGTCGGTGAACACCGCGGAATACCCGTTGGTCGCGCCCGTCCGGTACTGGCCGAAGATGAAGAACAGGAATGCGGTCAGCATGGCCATCACGACCGCGAAGATGGCGAACTTGATCAGCGTGGCGCGCGTTCTCATCCGGGCATTCCAACCATGGCGGAGTTGCGGGGCGGGCCGGCGATCGGCCCGTACAACAGCTGTTTGAGGAGATCGGAGTTGATCAGCAGCTGCGGGTTTCCGTACCCCACCGGGTCGGCGCCGATATCTGCGATCAGCTGCTTCGGATGTGTGTTGAACGGCAGGTTCGGCAGACCCATGCACTGGGGGCCACCCGTCGCCGCAACCTTGGGCAGGTTCGTCGGATACCGATAACGTTCACCGCCCCACGTGAGGCTCGCCGAGATGTTGATGCTCGGCTCCGACAACGGCGGGCCGTGAGCGATATTGATCATCCCACCGAAACCGCAGGTGAACACCTCGTGGTACTCGTTGGTCAGATCGGTGGTCGGCACCAACAGATGCAGCACATCCGTGAGCCGTTCGCGGTTGGTCGACAACACGTCGTTGCCGATGTCGGCCAGGCCGATCGCACTGATCAACAGCGCATCCAGGTTGTGTTGCTCATCGACAATCGTCTTGCTGATCCGGGTCGCGTTGGCCGCGGTCTTCACCAGGTTCGGCGCCGCGTCGGCGTAGGCGTTGGCCACCGCCGGTAAGACCGAGAGGTCATGCCTGAACGCGGGAAGGCTCGGCTCCAGCCTGGCCAGAAAGGAATCCAGGTCGCTCAGCGACTGGCCGAGCTGTGGGCCCCGCCCGCTGAACGCTTGTGCGAGCGCACCCAGCGACTCGTTGAGCTTCGGTGGGTCGATGTGCGAGAGGACCGACACCAATTCCTGGAATACCGTGTTGATTTCGACCATGACGTGCTGGCCCTGCAGCGTCTGACCACCGTGCAGGCGCTGGGCCGACGGTTGGGCAGGTTCGACCAGCTGGACGGACTTCGCACCGAATACCGTCGACGACGCGATGTCGACCAGCACGTTGCTGGGAATGAAGCGCAACTGCGACGGGTCCATCGCCAAGTGGATGGCCGCTTGGCCGTTGGGCAGCGATTCGACCGAGGCGACCTTGCCCACCTGCACGCCGCGCATCTTGACCTTGGCCTCCGGGTTCATCACCAGGCCGGCGCGTTGCGAGATCACGGTCACCGGCACGGTTTCGGTGAAGGAGCCCTGAAAAAGCCCCACCGCCACGGCGAAAATCAGGCCAATGACGACGACGGTGAACAGCCCGAGCAGGGGCGGCAGGTAATTCCGTCCCGCCGGGGGCCGTGCATGGCCGGCGCGCGGGGGACGACCGCCGACCGCACCGCGACCCGCTGGCACACCTTGCGTCACTGCCGTTCCACCTCCTCTGCTAACCGGACAGGTTGAAGTTGCCGTTCGTACCGTAGATAGACAGCGAGACCAACAGCGTTACCGACACCACGACGATGAGCGAGGTGCGCACCGCGTTGCCGGTCGCGTTGCCGACACCGGCCGGACCCCCCGAAGCGAAATAGCCGTAGTACGTGTGGATCAGCAAGATGGTGAGCGCCATCAAAATCGCCTGCAGGAACGACCACAACAAGTCGATGGGGTTCAGGAACGTGTCGAAGTAGTGCTGGTACAAGCCCTGCGACTGCCCGAGCAAGAACGTCGTGGTGAACTGACTGGCCAGGAACGACAGGATGACGGCGATGGCGTACAGCGGCGTGATGGCCAACATTCCCGCCAGGATTCTGGTGCTCACCAAGTAGGCAACCGGCCGAATGGCCATGGCTTCCAACGCATCGACTTCTTCGTTGATCCGCATGGCACCCAGCTGAGCGGTGACCCCGGCGCCGAAGGTCGCCGCCAGACCGATCCCGGCGACCACCGGTGCCGCGATACGCACATTGATGAACGCGGCCAAAAAGCCCGTCAGCGCCTCGATGCCGATGTTGCCCAGCGAGGTGTATCCCTGAATCGCCAGTACGCCGCCCGCCGCCAGCGTCAGGAAGCCGACGATCACAACGGTTCCGCCGATCATCGCCAAAGTGCCCGCACCCATGCTGATCTCGGCGATCAGTCGAATGACTTCGCGCGTGTAACGGGTGGCTGCGAACGGTATTCCGGCGAGCGCTTTACCGTAAAACAGGGTGTGGTCGCCGATCCGACCCAGCGAGGCGACCGGCCTCTCGAACTGGCGGAACAATCGCGGATATGTGGCCCTCAGCGCCATTGGCAGCCCCTATTTCGCCGTCATCTTGATGCCGATCGCGGTGACGACGACATTGACGACGAACAGGGACATGAAGGCATAAACCACGGTCTCGTTCACCGCGTTACCGACGGCCTTGGCGCCCCCGCCGGTGATCGACAGGCCCCGATAGCAGGCGACCAAGCCGGCGATGAGACCGAAAAGCGCCGCCTTGACGCACGAAATGATCACCTCGGGCACGCCGGTGAGCAGGGTGATACCCGCGGCGAACGCGCCGGGGTTGACGTCCTGCACGAACACCGAAAAGACGTAGCCGCCAAGGATGCCGATGATGACGACGAGGCTGTTGAGCAAGAAGGCGACCAACCCCGAAGCCAGCATGCGGGGTGTGACCAACCGTTGCACCGGGTTGATGCCCAGCACCTCCATCGCGTCGATTTCTTCGCGAATGGTTCGGGCTCCCAGGTCCGCACACATGGCCGTAGCACCAGCGCCCGCCACGATCAAAACCGTGACCAGCGGACCGAGTTGGGTGACCGCACCGAACGCGGCTCCCGCGCCGGACAGATCCGCCGCGCCCAGTTCGCGCAACAGGATGTTGAGGGTGAAGCTGACGAGGACAGTGAATGGGATGGCCACCAACAAAGTGGGGGCCAGCGCCACCCGCGCGACAAACCAGGACTGCTCCAGGAACTCCCGCCACTGGAACGGCCGGCGGAACAGGAACTTGACCGCATCGGCCGACATGGCGAAGAGGGCCCCCACGGCCTGCATGGATCCGGACAGATTCTTGAGTCTCAGCGAGGGCAATCCGGGTGACCAGCGGTCGTTGCTAATTGCCATCGGGCTCAAACCCTTTCCTGAGTTACGAGACCGACAGTCTTGTTCTCGCGTACTGACTGCTGTAGATTCGGCTGAATCGACGGCCACGACGGCGCGCTGACGACGACGAAACGCCCTGTGGGCGACCGGAATCCGGTATCCGCCTCGGGCATGACAGCGCTGTCCATCCTCACGCCAGGCCCTCCGTTCTGTCGCGTGAGTTGACGCTCCAACACGTGGGGCCCCATGTCTTGAAGCGTCCGGCGATTATGACTCATGCCGAGTCCGGACGGAATGGAAAACGCATAACCGTTATCCGACAAGCAATCAGCACTCCGCTTAGCCGGGGCGAGTGTGTCGCCACAGCCGCAACGGTCGGCTCGAACATCGACGAGACCTCCGGTCCTAGGTGACGGCGCCGGCCGTCTTGAGCTCGATGATGCGGTCCCAGTCGAGTCCGAGTTCCAGCAGGATCTCGTCCGTCTGTTCGGCGAATCCGGGCGCCGGCCCCGTTTGCGGCGCCGCGACGTCGAACTGGACCGGGTTGGCGACCAGGTCCAGCTCGCCGGCGCGCACCAGGTATTCGTTCGCCCGAACCTGCGCGTCGTCGGCGGCCTGCAGGGTGTCCTGGACGGGCGCCCAGGGGCCGGCCAGCGTGGCGAAGCGTTCGCTCCACTCGGCCAGCGTGCGGGTCGCGATGGCCTTGGTCAGCATCTCCACCGCCTCCGCCGTGTTGGCGGCGATCTTCTCCACCGTTTCAAAGCGGGGGTCGTCCGCCAGCTCCGGCAGCTCGACGTGCCGGCACACGTCGGCCCAGAACTTGGTGGGCTGCATCATCACGAAGGAGATGTAGCGTCCGTCGGACGTCGTGTACAGGCCCACCAACGGGTTATTCGGGGCGCCGTGCACCCCCGGTGGCGGCGCCTCCATCCGTTGGCCCAGATGCTTGGTGAGCGCGACCGTGTGCCCCATCGACCACAGCCCGCTGCCCAGCAGCGACACGTCGACGACGGACGGTTCGCCGGTGCGCTCCCGTTTCAGCAGGGCCGCCGCGATGCCGCCCGCAAGGTTCGTGCCGGAGATGGTGTCGCCGTAGGCGGGTCCGGGCGGCGCGATCATCCCCGGCATCCCCGCCGGCGTGATGGTCGCGGCGGTTCCGGCGCGGCACCAGAACGCGGTCATGTCGTAGCCGCCCTTGGTGGCCTCCTCGCCGCGCGGACCGAGCGCGCTTCCGCGCGCGTAGACGATGTTCGGGTTCACCGCCCGGATGTCGTCGACGTCGATCCCGAACTTGCGGCGCGCGTCCGGCAGGAAGCTGGTGAGGAACACATCCGAACGGCGGGCCAGCTCGTAGAGCACTTCCCTGCCCTCGGGCACCGACATGTCCAGGCCGATGCTGCGCTTGCCGCGGTTCGCGTGTTCGATGTTGGGGTTGGGGTCGCCCTCGACCCGCAGCATGCCGGTCTGCCGGAGACCGCGCTGGGGGTCCCCGGTCACCGCGTGTTCGACCTTGACGACGTCGGCGCCCCACTCGGTGAGCACGGCACCCGCCGACGGCACGAACCCGTACATGGCGACTTCCAGGACGCGGATACCCTCCAGCGGACTCACGCCGGGGCTCCCGGCGCCGGCACGGCGAACGTCTTGCGCTCCAGGAACTCCTCCAGCCCCGCCACACCCATCTCGCGGCCCACCCCCGACTGCTTGAAGCCCCCGAACGGGCTGTCCGCACCGAAGTAGTTGCCGCCGTTGATCGAGAAGGAGCCGGCCCGGATCCGGCGCGCCACCGCGAGCGCCCGGTCCTGGTCACGGCTGAAGACGGCACCCGCGAGTCCGTAGATCGAGTTGTTGGCGATGCGCACCGCGTCGTCGTCATCGTCGAACGCGATCACCACCAACACCGGCCCGAAGATCTCCTCCTGCGCGATTTCGCTGTCGGGATCCACGTTGGTGAGCAACGTCGGCGCATAGAAGGAGCCCGGGTCCAGCCGCTTGCCACCGGTGACCAGGGTCGCGCCCGCGGCGACGGCCCGCTGGACCATGCCGTCGACCTTGTCCCGCTGGCGCTCGTTGATCAGCGGGCCCATATAGGTTTTCGGATCCGCCGGGTCGCCGTGGCGGACGCGGGCGAAGTTCTGCGCGATCAGCTCGACGATCTCGTCGTGGTGCGACCTCGGCACCAGCAGCCGCGACGTCAAGGCGCATCCCTGCCCCGCGTGGGTCACCATGCTGAACGCCGCGAACGTCGCCGCGCCGGCGAAGTCGGCGTCGTCGAGCACGATGGCCGCCGACTTGCCACCGAGTTCCAGGAACACGCGCTTGACCGTTCCGCTCGCGGCGGCCATGATCTTGCGCCCGACGGCCGTTGATCCGGTGAAGGTGACGACGTCGACGTCGGGACTGGTGGTCAGCGCCTCGCCCGCCTCGGGTCCCGAGGAGCTGAGCACGTTGACCACGCCGTCGGGGATGTCGGTGTGATTGGCGATCAGCTCACCGAGCGCCAGTGTGACCAACGGCGTGTCCGGCGCGCCCTTGAGGACCACGGTGCACCCCGCGGCCAGCGCGGGGGCCAGCTTCGCCAACGCCAGCTGGTTCGGGTAGTTGTAGGCGATGATCGCGGCGACCACCCCGGCCGCCTCCTTTTCCACCCAGCGGTGATGGAGCATGCCCCGCGATTCCTTCTCACCGAGGTCCTCGGAGAACTGGTAGCTGCCAAGCAGGTCCGCGTAGAAGCGCACGATGCCGATCGGCTCGTCGAGCTGAGCGCCCTGGGTGAGCGCGCGCGTGGCGCCGACTTCGGCGATGGTCAGCTCGCGCAATTCGTCGGCGTGGTCGACCAGCGCCCGATGCAGTTGGTCGAGACAGCGGATGCGCAACCCGACGTCGGTCGGCCAGTCGGTGGTGTCGAACGCGTCGCGGGCCGCCGCGATCGCCGCTTCGGCCTCCCCGACACCGGCATCCGGGGCATGTCCGATGACCGCGCCGCTGGCGGGATTGATCGAGGGGAAAGTCTTGTCGGTGGTGACCAGCCGACCACCGATCAGCAGTCGGCGGTCGACGTGTGACTCAGGCGCGGCATCCGCGATGGTCACTGCGGTCGCAGTGGCGGGCTCTGCCGTGTCCTGGGCAGGCATTCCGTACCCCCTAATGTGGTGACGGTCACGATAATTTCATTCTCTTCCCCGGCGAATCTTACATTCGAGTCTCGATAATTCAAGAAACTCTCAGGAATGAGGGCGGGCCGCTGACCAGCGACGCAAACGCCGGCGAGCCGCCGCGGTGAATAGTTTGACGCAGGCCGAACAGGGTTTCCACCGCATGTTGCGACCCGCTTCGGCGTGAGAGTAAGGTTCTCATAATTGTAAGCGCTATTCTTTGTGACTGAGACGGTCACCCGTTGAGTAGGGGCCTGAAAGTGAAGACTGCGGTGGTCACCGGTGGCGGATCCGGCATCGGTCTTGCCGTCGCACAACGGCTGCGCGCGGACGGTCTCGACGTCGCCACGATCGACCTCCGGCCGTCGGACGACGACAACTCCTTCACCGCCGACGTCACCGATCGGCCGCAGGTGGATGCCGCCTTCGCGGCCATCCGCGCCCAGCTCGGGCCCGTCACGGTCCTCGTCAATGCGGCGGGCCTCGACCGCTTCAAGCGCTTCAACAACATCACGTTCGAGGACTGGCAGCGGGTGATCGACGTCAACCTCAACGGGGTCTTCCACACCATCCAGGCGGCGTTGCCCGACATGATCGAGGCGAAGTGGGGACGGATCGTCAACATCTCTTCGTCGAGCACGCATTCCGGGGCGCCCTATATGAGCCACTACGTGGCGGCCAAGTCCGCGGTCAACGGGCTCACCAAATCGCTGGCACTCGAGTACGGTCCCGCCGGCATCACGGTCAACGCCGTCCCGCCGGGCTTCATCGACACCCCCATGTTGCGCGCCGCGGAGAAGAACGGCTTCCTGGGCGACATCGACGAGACCATCGCGCGGACCCCGGTGCGCCGGATGGGTAAGCCGGAAGACATCGCGGCGGCATGCGCCTTCCTGGTGTCCGAAGAGGCCGGCTACATCACCGGTCAGATATTGGGTGTCAACGGCGGTCGCAACACCTGAGACGTCGCGACCCTCGGCGGTCTTCGGCGGTCAATTGGAAGGAGAAGCGGTGGGAGACGGCGCACACGGGCGCGTGCGGGGCAAGGTCGCCTTCGTGACCGGCGCGGCGCGCGGCCAGGGCCGCAGCCACGCGGTGCGACTGGCCGAGGAAGGCGCCGACATCATCGCCGTCGACCTGTGCTGCGACATCGACACCATCGGCTATTCGATGGCCGCGCCGGAGGATCTCGACGAGACCGCACGGCTCGTCGAGAAGACCGGCCAGGCCGTCGTGGCCGCCCGCGCCGACGTGCGCGACGCCGCCCAACTGCGCGACGCGCTCGAGACGGGGCTCGCCGAGTTCGACGGCCTCGACATCGTGGTCGCGCAGGCCGGGGTCGCCGGCATGAAGGGCGAGCCGCCGCTGCAGGCATGGTGCGACGTCATCAACACCAACCTGATCGGCACCATCAACGCCATCCAGGTCGCGTTGCCGCACCTGCGGACCGGCGCCTCGATCATCGCCACCGGATCCACGGCGGCGCTGATGGATACCGGCAAGAAGGACGTCCCGGGTAATGATCCGGGCGGCATGGCCTACGTGCACTCCAAGCGCGCGATCGCCCACTACGTGCACGACCTGGCAACCGAGCTGGCGCCGTTGGGAATTCGCGCCAACGTCGTGCACCCCACGAACACGAACACCCCGATGCTGCAGAGCGAGCCGATGTACCGCTCGTTCCGGCCGGACCTCGAACACCCGACCCGGGCGGATGCCGAGCCCGTCTTCGGCGTGCAACAGGCGATGAGGATTCCCTATGTCGAACCGGAAGACATCAGCAACGCCGTGCTCTGGCTGGCCTCCGACGAGGCCAGGTACGTCACCGGCATGCAGCTGCGCGTCGATGCCGGCGGCTATCTGAAGTGGTACGACTACCAGAACTGAGAAGCGGCCCGACTCTAGCCCGCAACGAACCACGCAAGGAGACACCGTGAAGGTCTGGGTTGATCCAGAGCGCTGCCAGGGCCATACCCTGTGCGCGATGATCGCACCGGAGTCGTTTGAGCTCAGCGACATTGACGGAAGTTCGTCCGCAGTCGACGAAGTGGTGCCCGCCGATCGGCAGGACAAGGTTCGTGAAGCCGCCCAATCCTGCCCGGAGCAGGCCATCATCATCACCGAAGACGCCTGAATCGTGCCCGGGTTGACCGACGAAATACCTAGGGAGACAGAGCTTTGAGTGTCGACGACGTCGTCAGCGACAGCGACCGCAAAAAGAATCAGTACCACTTCGATCGGCATTCCGCGGAGTACCGGTCGCAGTTCACGGCGATCACCAAGGAGATGCACACCAAGTGCCCGATGGCGTGGAGTGACACCTATGGCGGCCACTGGGTGGCGGCCGGCAGCCACGAGGTCTTCGAGCTGGCCCGCTGCCCCGCCGTGTCCAACGACCACGACATCCACGGCGAACGCCGTGGCTACAAAGGCATTTCGATCCCAACCGCCAGCCGTGTCAGCGCGGTGCGCGGCGGCATCCTGGAGATGGATGACCCCGAGCACCGCATCTACCGCACGGTGCTCAACCCTTACCTGTCGCCGGCCGCGGTCAAGCGCTGGGAGCCGTTCATCGACGACGTGACGCGCGCCTGCCTCGACGAAAAGATCGAGGGGGGCAGCATCGACTTCGTCGACGACTTGGCCAACATCGTTCCGGCCGTGCTGACTTTGGCGATGATGGGCATCCCGCTGAAGAAGTGGAACATGTACAGCGAACCGGTCCATGCCGCGGTGTACACGCCCGAACACTCTCCCGACATCGAGCGCGTCACCGAAATGCACAAGCAGATGGGCCTCGACATGGTGAACAACATGCTCGAGATCCGCGAGAGTCCGCGGCCGGGAATCGTGAATGCCCTGCTGCAGATGCGCATCGACGGGGAGCCGGCCCCGGACTTGGAAATCCTGGGCAACCTCGGCCTGGTGATCGGCGGCGGGTTCGACACCACGACCGCCCTGACCGCCCATTCGTTGGAGTGGCTCTCGGAGCATCCCGAACAACGGGAACTGCTCAGCGGGGAACGCAAAACGCTGCTCGACCCCGCGACCGAGGAGTTCTTGCGCTACTTCACACCGGCGCCCGGCGACGGTCGGACGTTCTCCGACGACGTCGAGCTCGACGGCACGCGGTTCAAAGAGGGCGAGCGGCTGTGGATCTCGTGGGCGATGGCCAACCGTGACCCCGCGGTGTTCCACGACCCTGACGACATCGTCCTCGATCGTAAAGGCAACCGGCACTTCAGCTTCGGGCTTGGCGTGCACCGGTGCGCCGGGTCGAACGTGGCCCGCACCGTGTTCAAGTCCATGCTCACCGCGGTGCTCGACCGGATGCCGGACTATCAGTGCGACCCCGAGGGCACCATCCACTACGAGACCATCGGCGTCATCCAGGGCATGCGCAAGCTGCCCGCCACCTTCACCCCCGGCCGCAGGATCGGGGCCGGCCTGGACGAGACGCTGGACAAGCTGCAGCGCATCGTTGACGAGCAGGAACTCGCCAGGCCGATCACCGAACGCAAGGAAGCCGCCGTCATCGACTGACATCCGGCGTCGCCACCTGCGAGGAGGGCTGTCGTTGACTGCGCCAATTTTTCCGAGTATGCCTGTTCAGCGCGGACGCGCTCTATATTCAGGCCAGGCGCGCGCGCAGAGACGGGAGACGCAACGGTGAAGACTTTCGCAGTAGGCCTTGCGCTTGCCACGGCCGCGCTGACCGTCACGCCGACCGCCCATGCCGACATCCAGGTCGGCAACTACCGGGTAGACACCAACCGGGACCCGGGCCACAGCTGGATTTGGGCGATTCGGCCGTGCAGATACGATCGGGGACCGGAATGCCTGACCGTCCAAGCGATTGCGCAACCCAACGGGCAAGCGGCGCCCTGGAAGGCGGACGCTCACCTGACCAACGGCCGCTACGTCATGGCCGTTGACGTGCCCGACGGTGTGCGCTGCGTGGTCCAGTTCTTTCCCTCGCATGACGTTTACTCGTGGGATGCGGTGACGCTGGCGGGTCAGGTGGACTCGACGTTCGACACGGGTTGCGGTGGCGGACCGGGGGGCACTGCCAGTTATCCGTTCTCGCTCGTGCGATGGTAGCCGCGACCGGAGTCAGTCGACCATGAAAGTGACGGGCAGTAAGCGCGATGGCTGAGGCGAAGGAACCGCAAGATTCGGCCACCTCCAAAGCCGACGTGCAGGCGTTGCTCGAAGAGGCCGAGGCGGAAGCGGCCGAGGCCGAAGCACTGGCGGCCGCGGCGCGCGCCCGCGCCCGCGCCGCCCGGCTCCGGCGTGAAGCGCAGGCCCAGGCGGAGAAAGAGACCGAGGCAAAGACCGCCGAGGCGGCCCCGGATGCCGACGGGGATGCGACCGACACCGCCGAAGCTGAAACCAAGGACGACGTCGCCGACACCGTCGAAGCAACCGACGAGGAAGCGGAGGCCGAGGAAGAAGCCTCCGACGAATCCACCGAAAACGCAGAGCCGGAATCCACGTCGGCCCGCTCCCGGCGACGCCTGCGGTTGCCATCGTTGTCCGTGACGTGGAAAGCGGCCGCCATCATCCTCATCTGTGCCTTCGTCGCGGCCAGCGGATACATGATCTGGGAACGCCACGAAACCACCGACCGCAACCAGCGCACCGCGAACTTCGTCGCGGGTGCCAGACAGGGTGTCGTCAACATGTTTTCGATGGACTTCAACCGGGCCAAGGAGGACGTCCAAAGGGTGATCGACAGCTCGACCGGCCAGTTCAGGGACGACTTCCAGCAGCGCGCAAAAGATTTCACAACCGTTGTCGAGCAGTCCAAAGTGGTCACTCAGGGCACCGTGAACGCGGCGGCCGTCCAATCCATCGACGGGAATTCCGCGTTGGTACTCGTCGCGGCGTCATCACGGATCAGCAACGCCGCGGGCGCCAAAGACGAACCGCGCAATTGGCGGCTGAAGGTGACCGTCACAGACGACGGCGGGCAATACAAGATGTCCAAACTGGAGTTCGTTCCATGAGCGAGGACGACGGCGGAATCGACGTCGCCGACGACTCTCCCGAGCAGACCGAACGCACTGGGCGCCGCCCGGTTCGCGCGCGGCGCAAGGTGAAAGTCGTTCCCGTCGTCCTGATTTTGCTCCTGCTGATCTCCGGTGGCGCGGCGACGTGGCTGTACTTCACGCAATACCGGCCGGACAAGCAAACCGACGCCGGCGTCGCCAACGCGGTCATCACCGCGGCATCCGACGGAACCGTCGCGTTGCTGTCCTACTCGCCGGATTCGCTCGACAAAGATTTCGCAGCCGCAAAGTCGCACCTGTCGGGGGATTTCCTGTCGTACTACAACCAGTTCACCGAGCAGATCGTCGCTCCGGCCGCCAAACAGAAGTCGCTGAAGACCAGCGCTCGGGTGTTGGGGGCAGCGGTTTCGGAACTGCATCCGAATTCGGCCGTCGTGCTGGTGTTGGTGGACCAGAGCACCACCAGCAAGGACAACCCCGAGCCCGCGATGGCTTCCAGCAGCGTGCTGGTGAGCTTGGCCCGCGTCAACGGCGCTTGGCTGATCACCAAGTTCGATCCGGTCTAGCGGCTCGGTTCGCCCGGCGGGCGTGACGCCGGGCGCACACTCGACACGGGAGCTAACCCCGCGGCAAGCCGAGCACCCGTTGGGCGATGATGTTGCGCTGGATCTCGGAGGTGCCCCCCGCGATCGTCCCCGAAAAGCTGCGCGCATAGCGCTCGAACCAACTCGCGAAATAGTGGTCGAGGTTCATGTGCGCATAGGGGCCGGTCAGGCCCGGGTGGACGAGCCCGTCGGCTCCCGCCGACGTCAGCGCGAGCTCCATCGCACGCAGTTCGGCCTCGGATCCGAGCAGTTTGAGCACCGAGATCGCCGCCACGTCGTCTTCGCCGCGCGCCGCGCGGGCCAAGGCCACCGAGCCCAGCAGGCGCAGCGCCTGCTTGTCCATGATGGTGGTCGCGTACTGGTCGCGCTCGACCTCGGTGCCGGGATGGAAGTCGTCGATCATGTTGTCGAGTCGATCGGCGAAGCCCAGCCACATCATCGTGCGTTCGTGCCCCAGCGACCCGTTGGCGACCCGCCATCCCTGGTCGAGCTCGCCGACCAGATTCTCCGCCGGTACCCGGGCGTCGGTGAAGAACACCTCGTTGAAATCCAGGTCGTCGGCGCCGCAGATCGACGGAAACGGCCGGCGCACGACCCCCGGGGTATCGGTCGGGATGATCAGCACGCTGATTCCCTTGTGCTTGGGCGCATCCGGATTGGTGCGCACAAATGTCAGCAAGACGTCGGCGTCGTGGGCGCCCGACGTCCACACCTTCTGCCCGTTGACCACGAAGTGATCCCCGCCGAGCGCGGCGCGGGTGCGCAACGACGCCAGGTCGGAACCCGCGCTGGGCTCACTCATTCCCAGCGATGCGGTGATCTCGGCCCGCAGGATCGGGACCGCCCACCGCCGCTTCTGTTCCTCGCTGCCGAACGACAACAGCGACGCCGCAACGATGTTCACGCCCTGCGGGTTGAAGCTGTGGTAGATCCGGCGGCGGCTGAGTTCCTCCAGATAGACGAACTGCTGAATGACCGTCGCGTTGCGGCCGCCGAATTCCGGTGGCTGGCTCGGCAGCAGCCAGCCGTTGTCGAACAGCAGCCGTTGCCAGTCGCGCGCCCATTGCGGCATGTGGGATACCGAACGAGGTCGCTCGAGCGTTTCGCTCGCGGGCGGCAGGTTCTCGTCGAGGAAGGCCGCGAACTCCGCGCGGAACGCCTCGACGTCGGAGTCAAAAGTCAGCTGCACGGTATTCCTCCGCGATGCGCGCCCGGTGCTCGGCCGCGCCGCCGAGCATCAACTCACCGGCCTTGGCGCGCTTCAGCGCGAACTGCAGATCGTTCTCCCACGTGAATCCCATTGCGCCATGGAGCTGCAACCCGTGCCGGAACACCAGCGACTGGCACTCCCCCGCCGAAGCCTTCGCCATCGCCGCGGCGAGCCGGCGACGGGGATCGTCGGCGGCGATCGTCAGCGCCGCGAAGTACGCCAGGGCCCGGGCCCGTTCGACCGCGACGTGCATGTCCGCGGCCTTGTGCTGGACCGCCTGGAACGAGCCGATCGGCACACCGAATTGCCGACGGTTGCGGACGTGTTCGAGCGCCAGATCGAGGATGCGCTGGCACGCCCCGACCATGGTGATCGCCATGCCCGCCAATGCCATGTGGTGCGCCCGCTCGGAGTCGGCGGTGAGCCGGGCGCTGTCGGGCACACGGACTTCGCAGAACGACAGGTCGGCCACGTGCAAGACGGGATCGAAGACCGCGGTGCGCCGCGCCGACACCAGGTTCGACGCGATGGCGAACACCCCGGCGTCGGTCACCACCGCCAGGCGATCGACGCGGTCGCCGTCGAGCACGTGCCGCGCGGTACCGTCCAACACCCAGCCCTCGGCGTCCCGGTGCGCCGCGACCCCACCGTACACGGCGGTACCCGATTCGTGCGGGTCGAACCTGTCACCCACCAACGGGGCGAACTGGCTCATCGTGGCCAGGAAGGGGGTGGGGTCGGTCGCGTGGCCCAATTCTTCGAGCACGATGCCCAATTCGACGGCGCTGGCGGGATCGTTCAGCTCGGTCCAGCCCTGGTCCACATACGACTTCCACAAGGGGCTGGGGTCGACGCCCTCCTCGGCGACGCTGCGCACGAGTGCGGGTGGGCACTGCTTGGCGACGGCGTCGCGAACGGTCTTCTGCCACAGCCGCTGATCGGCATCGAACTCCAACAGCATGAAGGCCGCCTCCTGTCATCACCGCCGCGAGCGAGAATACCATTCTCGTGCGCGGAAGTAATAATCTCGAAATGCGGTTATGGCCTGACCGAACCGCGCAAGCCGGGTCCCCGGGCCGGCTCGACGGTCGCCGCCAACTCGTCGGCGGGCTGATCCCAGCGGTCGAGAGCCACGAAGTCGGTGAGGGGCCGTCGGCGCAGTGGCCCGTGCTTGCCCTTGGGCCAACCGACCACGACGTGCCCGGCGATCAGCCAGTCGTCCGGTACGCCGATCGCCTCCCGCAGCAGCCGCTCGCCGCCGTAAGACGCCCAGCTGGTCAGGCATGCCCCCAGCCCCAGGGCGCGCGCGGCCAGCAGAAAGTTCTGCATGGCGGGAAAGATCGACCCGCCGAGCAGAAGCTCGGACGCCGTCGGATAGTGCTGCTGGGCGAACAAGATGGAGGTGAACTCGCCCGCGCGGTCGTGCAATTCGTAGGTCGCGCGGTAGGTGCGGGCACGGCGACTGTTGTCTTCGGGGGCGGGGCGGGCCATGCCGTAGACGGGTTCGATCACCTGCAGCGCCTGGGCCGCCGCCTTGGCCACCACCTCGCGCTGCTCGGGCGACCGCAGCACGACGAAACGCCAGCCCTGTGCGTTGGCGCCGGACGGCGCCCACCTGGCCGCTTCCAGGCACCGCCCCAGGGTAGCGTCGTCGACCGGCTGATCGGTGAAGCGCCGGATCGTCCGCGCGGTCGACATCACTTCCCACACGTCGCTGCTCGCTCCGGTCATGGCTTCTCCTTAGCAATTTTGTTGCGGCACAGATCCGTTCGGCGCCAGCGAAGTCGGATGGGCGTCCGGCATGGGCCAGGGAAAAATCTTCAGAGCCCGCATCGAGTGTCGACTGTAGACCGCGCGGATCGGTCGCGATGCGAGACTGCGCTCAGGACATCGCGGGGCCCGCGCCCCGGAACGAAGGAGAAGGCCTTGGATCGCGAAACCTATCAGCGGGGGCTACACATCCGATCCGCCGTGCTGGGCGAGGAGTATGTCGACCGCGCCCTGGCCGACGCGGACGATTTCACCGGGCCCCTGCAGGACCTCGTCACCGAGTACTGCTGGGGGGCGGTGTGGGGCCGCGAGGAGCTGTCCCGAAAGACGCGCAGCATGCTCAACCTGGCGATGATCTCGGTGCTGAACCGGCCGAACGAACTGCGCACGCACGTCAAGGCGGCGCTGACCAACGGCGTCACCCGCGAGGAGATTCGCGAGATCTTCCTGCAGGTCGCCATTTACGCGGGCGTGCCGGCTGCGGTCGACAGCTTCCGCGTCGCCCGCGAGGCGTTCGCCGAACTAGAGCGGGATTAGGGGATCGTCGTGCAAGTCGGATTCGTCGGGCTGGGGAACATGGGTTTTCCCATGGCACGCCGGCTGATTCAGGAAAACCATGAGGTCGTCGCCTTCGACACGCGCGAAACCGCGCTCGAACGCATCGTCGCCTTGGGGGCCCACCCCGCGTCCTCACCGAAGGACGTCGCCGACCGTACCGAAACGGTGATGGCCAGCCTGCCGACGCCGGGCGCCTCGCTCGACGTGGCGACCGGTCCGGCGGGCGTGATCGAGGGCGCGCGGATCGAACGCTACGTCGACCTGTCCACGGTCGGCAGTCGCACCGCGAATCAGATCCATGACCGGCTCGCCGCGCGGGACATCACGGCGATCGACAGCCCGGTCAGCGGCGGCGTCGGCGGCGCCGCGAAGGGCACCCTCGCGATCATGGTGTCCGGTCCGCGCGCCGGTTTCGAGGCCGTCAGACCCGTGCTCGAGGCGCTCGGCCGGCCCATCTACGTCGGAGCCACACCCGGTTCGGCGCAGACGATGAAGCTGGCCAACAACATCCTGGCGGCCAATGCGCTGGCCGCGACCGCCGAGGTCGTGGTGATGGGCGTCAAGGCCGGGCTCGACCCGGGCGTGATGATCGAAGTGCTCAACGCCGGCTCGGGCGCGACGAGCGCGAGCCGGGACAAGTTCCCCCGCGCGATCCTCCCCCGGACATTCGATTACGGGTTCGCCACCGGGCTGATGGTCAAAGACGTGCACCTCTATCTGGATGAAGCGCAAGCACTCGGCGTGCCCACGGATGTCGCCGCAACGATCTGCCGGTTGTGGGAGAACACCGCGGACGACCAAGGCCCCGAGTCCGACTTCACCACGGTGATCAAACCGCTCGAGAAGGCCGCCGGCGTGACCGTCGGCCCGCATCCTGCGTAGCCAGTCGCCTCCCGGCGCATAGCGGCGGATGGCCCTGATCCATCGGTCGGAGAATGGTATTATCCCGATTTAAGAACGATACTTGCAGCCGCTTCCGAAAAACGCTCCCCACCAGGGACGATGACTAAACGAAACGCTTACCGAAAACCCGTTGATCGACGGTTGAGAAGAATGTTAGATTATCTATCATATGACCCGACTGGGCTCGCGTTGGCCGCCCGAGTCGAAGGATGGCTGTCGTGATCGAACACGCTGACGGAACCCGCACACCACTCGTCGATGCGAGCGTGCACATCTTCTTCCCGTCCAACAAGGCGCTGCGCAAGACCCTGCGTGAGCCGTTCAAGAGTCGTGGCTTCCCCGATTACGAGATGGACTGGTACGGCGCCCCGGGCGGTGAGTACGCGCCCGGCACCGAGGGCCCGGACCGCCAGTACCCCGGATCCGATCCGGAATTCGTTGCCAACGAACTGTTTTCGAAGCGCGGGGTCGACATTGCGGTCCTGCATCCGATGGCGCGCGGCATCATGCCGGACCGGCACCTGGGCACGGCGCTGCACGCCGCGCACAACGAGATGATGGTGTCGGACTGGCTAGAGTCCAGCGAGTTCGGCGACCGGTTCCGCGGCACCATTCGGGTCAATCCCGACGACATCGCCGGCGCGTTGCGGGAGATCGAGAAATGGCGTGCGCATCCGCGGGTGGTCCAGATCGGCGTCCCGCTGCAATCCCGCGAGCTGTACGGCAAACCGCAGTTCTGGCCGCTGTGGGAGGCCGCGGTCGACGCGGGCCTTCCCGTCGCCGCGCACATCGAAGTGGGCAACGGAATCATGTTTCCGCCGACGCCTTCCGGCAACACCCGCACCTACGAGCAATACGTCAGCTTCATGGCGCTCAATTACATCTACCACCTGATGAACATGATCGCCGAGGGAGTGTTCGAGCGCTTCGCCGGACTGAAGTTCGTCTGGGCCGACGGCGCCGGCGACTTCGTAACCCCGTTCATCTGGCGGATGGACACATTCGGGCGGCCGCACCTGGAGCAGACGCCCTGGGCGCCGCGCATTCCCAGCGACTACCTCCCCGGCCACGTGTATTTCGTGCAGGGCAGCCTCGACGGTCCCGGCGACGTGGAGTTCGCCGGTGAATGGTTCGGCTTCACCGGCAAGGAAGACATGGTGATGTTCGGCTCCAGCTACCCGCACTGGCAGTTCGGTGACGCCACGAAGCTGCCCAGCGCACTGTCCGCCGAACAGCGCGAGAAGGTGTGCTGGCGCAACGCGGCGCAGCTCTACGGCATAGACATGCCCGCCGGAGTGGGCGCACAGTATGAGTAAGACGCAAGACCGAGGAGTTCGAAGATGACGTTGACACATTCGCAGGAGCGGGTTCCCGCTGCCGAGCGCATAGCCGTCCGGTGCGTCGACTCGGATGTCCACCCGGCGCCCAAGCGCGGCGAGCTGCTTCCGTACATCCCCGAGCCGTGGCGCAGCAAGTACTTCCTCAACCGCAATGTCGGTGAGCTGATCTTCTACGACGCCCCCGACTACGCGCACTCCTACGCGATGCGCGTGGACACGTTCCCGCCCAACGGCGAGTTCCCCTGCAGCGACCCGGACTTGGCGTTCCGCCAGCTGATCATGGAGGCGGGCTCCGACATCGCGATCCTGGAACCGGCCGCCTACCCGGCCCGCCTGCCCGAAGCGCAACACGCGATGTCGTACGCGCTGAACGACTGGCAGGCCAATCACTGGCTGGACAGCCACCACAACTGGCACGAGCGGTGGCGCGGTTCGATCTGCATCGCCATCGAGGAGCCGCAAGAGTCCGTGCGCGAAATCGAGCGCTGGGCAGGACATCCCTACATGGCGCAGATCCTGATCAAGGCGGAGCCCAAGCCGTCGTGGGGCCATCCCAAATACGACCCGATCTGGGCGGCGGCGACCAAGCACGACATCACCGTGAGCTGCCACCTGTCGCGCAGCCAGTTCGACGAATTACCGATTCCGCCGGTGGGATTCCCCAGCTACAACCACGACTTCATGGTGACCTATTCGCTGTTGGCGGCCAACCAGGTGATGAGCCTGATCTTCGACGGCGTCTTCGACCGCTTCCCGACCCTGCGGATCGTCTTCGTCGAGCACGCGTTCACCTGGATCCTGCCCCTGATGTGGCGGATGGACGCGATCTACGACGCACGCAAGTCATGGGTGGACATCAAGCGCAAGCCGTCCGAGTACGTCAAGGACCACATCAAGTTCACCACCCAGCCGCTGGACTACCCCGAAGACAAGACCGAGCTGACCCGCGCGCTCGAATGGATGGAGTGCGAGAAGATCCTGCTCTTCTCCTCGGACTACCCGCACTGGACGTTCGACGACCCCCGCTGGTTGGTCAAGCACCTCCCCAAAGCGGCCCGCGACGCGGTGATGTACAAGAACGGCATCGCGACTTACCACCTGCCCGAGACCGTTCCGGTCCTCGAGGGTCAGACCCGGGTGCTCTGACTTGACCATTGAACAAGAAGGGGCGACCAAACGGCCCGGGCCCCGCCTCGCCCAGGGCCGCGAGCATGTCGTCGCAACCGTAGACGAGATCCCACCGGGCAAGCACAAGCTGGTACCCATCGGGCGGCATGGCGTCGGTGTCTACAACGTCAACGGCAGCTTCTATGCCATCGCGAATTACTGCCCCCACCAAGGTGGTCCGCTGTGTTCGGGACGTGCCCGGGGACGGACGATCGTCGACGAAACCGCTCCGGGTGACTCGGTCATGGTGCGCGACCTGGAATACATCTATTGCCCCTGGCACCAATGGGGTTTCGAGCTCGCGACCGGCACGACCGCAGTCAAACCGGAATGGAGCATCCGCACCTACCCGGTGCGCATCGTGGGCAACGACGTTCTGGTGCAGGCCTAACCACAGGAGAATCGCGTGCCGTCTATCGAGATCAACGGGGGAAACGTCGTCTACGAAATCCTCGGTGACTCAGGTGATCTCATTGCGCTGACGCCGGGTGGGCGGTTTAGCAAGGAGATCGAGGGCCTGCGCCCGCTTGCCGACGCACTCGCGGGCGGCGGCTATCGCGTGTTGCTCTGGGACCGGCCGAACTGCGGCGCTTCCGACGTGCAGTTCTACGGGCAGAGCGAGTCGCACATGCGCGCCGAGACGCTGCACAAGCTGGTGACCGGGCTGGGCTTCGAGCGCTGCATCCTCGCCGGGGGGTCCGGCGGCGCAAGGGATTCCATGCTGACCACGATGCTCTACCCCGAGATGGTCACCAAGCTCGTGGTGTGGAACATCGTCGGCGGTATCTACGGCAGCTTCGTGCTGGGCTCCTTCTACATCATCCCGAGCATTCTCGCGGTGCGCGGCACCGGAATGGACGGCGTGGTCAAGGTGCAGGAATGGCGCGATCGCATCGAGGAAAACCCGAACAACAAACAGCGGTTCCTCGACTTCGACAAAGACGAGTTCCTCAAGGTCATGCTGCGCTGGCTCAACGCGTTCGTGTCCAAGCCCGGGCAGACGATTCCCGGGGTCGAGGACGAGATGTTCGACCGAATCAAGGTTCCCACGTTGATCATTCGCGGCGGCGAGAACGACATGGATCACCCCAAGCGAACATCCCTCGAGGTGAGTTGCCTGATCAAGGGGTCCAAGCTCATCGATCCGCCGTGGCCGGAGGACGCGTGGGAACGTGCGTCCGAGGACCGCGCGGCCGGGCGGGTGCAGCACTTCAACATGTTCGACACGTGGGTGCAGGCCGCGCCCGCGATCCTCGAGTTCCTGGGCTCGTGATGGTGCTAGACCGTGCGAATGTGAACCTCGCAGTTCAGCGACGCCTCCAGCGCCGTGTGGATTCGGCTCTCCGGGAGGCGTTCCAGATCCTCCTCACGCAGCGTCACGTACACGATGTCGAAACCGTCGTCACCCGGGGTCCGCTCGATATCACCGGTGAGCCCGAAACCGGACAGCACACCGTGCGCGTCAGCGTCGGTGCCCCGGCTGATGAAGGTGACCACACCGGGAACCGGGGAGCCGCCGAACACATTGGCGCACAACTCGATCGCCGCCTTCTTGGCCTCGTCACCGTGTTCGGCCGCGATCAGCACTTCGACCTCCCGGCGGCCCACCGGCATCGCCGCAAGGTCGTTCGCGACCACGTCGGCACCCGCCTCACGCGCAACCCGAAGGAGCTCTGCCATGCCGCCTCGTAGCTGCGCGGGCGTGTACGCGCTTTCCGGGTCAACATTGACGCGCACCACCGCAGTTCGCATGGGTGCAAGCCTAACCAGGACGATGGCGGGCCAGTCGTGAACACCGCGCAATCCACCAGCATCAGCGCCGCCACCTGCCCCGGCTGTGAACCCCGGTTGTTGGTAGAAGGGACGCCCAGGTCCGGCGAAGACCTCACGGCGTACCGACGGCTCGGCGGATACCGGCCGCTCGTCGACGCCGATGCCTTGCTGCGCGAGGTCGAAGCCAGCGGACTGGTCGGCCGCGGTGGCGCGGCCTTTCCGCTCGCGACCAAGTTGCGCGCGGTACGCGACAATGGTCGCAGCGCCGCTGGCTCGATCGTCGTCGCGAATGGCGAAGAGGGAGAACCGGCTTCGGTCAAAGACCGCTGGCTGCTGCGCAACCGCCCACACCTGATTCTGGACGGGCTCCGGCTGGCGGCCGCGGTCATCGAAGCGGACCGCGGCTATGTCTACGTGTCCGACCCGGAATCGGCGCACAGCGTTGAGGCCGCGCTCGACGAGCTTGATCCCGACGCGTTCGGTGGCATAACGGTCGACATGTTGACCGTGCAGCCCGGGTACGTGGCCGGCGAGGAGACGGCCGCCGTCCGCGCGATCAACGGCGGCCCGGCCAAACCGACGGACAAGCCCCCACGCCCCTTCGAGACCGGCGTCGGTGATCGGCCCACACTGGTGAGCAACGTCGAGACTCTGGCCAACCTGCCGTACCTGCAGGGCCACGGCGCTGCGGCGTTCCGTTCGCAGGGCACATCGCTCTCCCCGGGCACCTTCCTGGCCACCATCACCGGGGCCGGCCGGCCGGCCGTCCTCTACGAGCTTCCGCACGGTATGCCGTTCACCGAACTTCTTGCGCTACACGGCGTTCCGGCGGATCAGGTGCGCGGGGCATTGATGGGCGGTTACTTCGCCGGTTTGCTCAACCGCACCGTGCTGGAGACGACCTTGGACCACGAGTCGATGCGGCGGCTCGGCAGTGGCCTGGGTTGCGGCGCGATCTCAGTGATCACCGACGACTGCCCCGTCGCGGTCGCGGCGTCCGTGCTGGCCTACTTCGACCGGGAGAACGCCGGGCAGTGCGGTTCGTGCTTCAACGGTACGGCGGCGATGGCCGCGGCCGCCGGCGCGCTGCGCGACGGTGCCGCGACGACGGAAGACGTCGAGCGGCTGCGCCGCTGGTCGGTGCTGCTGCGCGGGCGCGGCGCGTGCGCAACACTGGACGCCGCTACCAACGTCGCCGCCAGCCTGCTCGGTCAATTCCCCGGCGAAGTCGCCGCCCACCTCGACGGCGCATGCCCGGACTGCACCCGCGGCGCCTTCCGCGCCGACCGTCCCTACGAGGCGGAAGCTGTGAGGCTGACATGAAGATCCGCTTGGACCGCACCGTGTGCGACGGCTTCGGGATCTGCGCGAAATACGCGCCGGGATACTTCTCGCTCGACGACTGGGGCTATGCGTCCCTCATCGGCGACGGCTCCGTGGCGGAGCCGGATCGCGATGCGGTCATGCGCGCCCTGATGGACTGCCCGGTGCACGCCATCGCCGAGATCGGCGAACGCACCTCGCCGGCGCCGCACCCGCCGCTCACCGACGCGGACGACCCCGCCGAGCACCTCAAAACCGAAGAGAACGAGGCGGAATGGGGATTCACGCGTTGAGCCGGGGCTCACGAAGAGCCGCGCTGTCGCCCCAGAATGCCGCTGGACATGGTCATGGCGGTCTCAACGGAATAGGCTGACAGCAGCCAAAGTCAGGATGGCCCCAATGGGAGGCCCACCATGAGATGGTTCGTTCGTCGACTGGCCGCCGCCATCGCGGTTGCCTTCGTGGCGACGGCGGTCGCGGTGATCGCGAGGCCGGCAATCGGCTCGGCGGAGTGCGTCGACAACATGTCGTGGAATCCGGCGACCCGCGAGTGCAAGCCGCCGCCGGCAGCGCCGGCGTGGTACACGCTCCCGCCGCCATACGCCCCGTCATTCGCCGGGCACGATGTGCCGCCGCCTCCGCCACAGCCGTGGTGGACATCGGAGCCCCCGATGTGGAGTGTCGGCTTTCACCAGTGGGGCATCTACGTAGGCGGTGTCTGGGTGCCGCTGTGATCTCGCCACCCCGCGGTGATAACGTAATTCTCCGATTCGTATAACGGTCCTACCAAGAGCGCTCGGGGGCCGTTCCGACTCGCGGAGGTAACGTGTCAGCAGCACAGGGACGACCGTTGCCCCTGATCACGCAGGACAACGAATTCTTCTGGACTTCGGGCGCCGACGGCGCGTTGCGGCTGCAGCAATGCAATAGCTGCGAATCGCTGATCCATCCGCCGGCGCCGGTGTGCCGGTACTGCCGGTCGCGCGATATGGGCGTGCGGGCGGTCTCGGGCCGGGCAACGCTCGCCGGGTTCACCATCAATGAACGGTTCAGTTTGCCCGGCATGCCGGCGCCGTACGTGATCGCCCAGGTCGCCATCGCCGAAGATCCGCGGGTTCGGTTGACCACCAACATCATCGAGTGCGAGCCGGATCGGCTCGAACTCGGCCAACAGGTCGAAGTCGTCTTCGAGCAGGTCGAGGACGTGTGGTTTCCGCTGTTCCGGCCGGTACAAGACGCCGAGCCCGGTCCACTGCCCGTCGACGAAATAGCGCCGGAGCGCTTCGGCGAGCATGTACGCCCGATGCTGACCACCGAGAAGTTCGAAGACAAGGTCGCGCTGACCGGGATCGGCATGTCGCCGATCGGCCGCCGCCTGATGCAGCCGCCGTTGGCGCTGACCGTGCAGGCGTGCGAAGCGGCCATCGCCGACGCCGGCCTGGCGTACGCAGACATCGACGGCCTGTCGACCTACCCCGGCGCGATCAACGTCGGCGGCTTCGGGGAGGGCGGGGTGACCGCGCTGGAAGCGGCGCTCGGCATCCGGCCCACGTGGCACAACGGCGCCATGGAAACATTCGGCCCGGGCGGATCGTTGATCGCGGCCATGCAGGCGGTCGCCTGCGGCCTGGCCCGTCACGTGCTCTGCTTCCGCACGCTGTGGGAAGCCACCAACGGCGAGCTGATGAAGCAGGGAAAGATCAGCCCGTCGATGGGCCGGATGTCGGGCTGGCAAATGCCATTCGGCGCAACATCTGCGGCCCACACCTTGGCCATGAACGCGCAGCGGCACTTTCACCGTTACGGCACCACGAAGGAGACTCTCGGCTGGATCGCGTTGAACCAGCGGGCCAACGCCGAGCTGAACCCCACGGCGGTCTACCGAAGTCCGATGACGATGGACGACTATCTGAACGCGCGGCCGATCACCACACCCTTCGGCCTCTACGACTGCGACGTGCCGTGCGACGGCGCGATAGCGGTCATCGTCTCCGCCGTCGACGCCGCCCGCCATCTCGCCAAGTCGCCGGTGCTGGTGGAAGCGGTGGGAACGCAGATCATCGAACGCATCGACTGGGACCAGAGCACTCTCACCCACGAGCCGCAGGTACTGGGCCAGGCCGCGCACGTGTGGACACGCACGACGTTGCGCCCCAACGACGTTGACGTCGCCGAACTCTACGACGGCTTCACCATGAACTGCCTGTCGTGGATCGAGGCGCTGGGCTTCTGCGGCATCGGCGAGGCCAAGGAGTTCCTCGACGGCGGCAAGAACATCGCCCGCGACGGCCAGCTACCGCTCAACACACACGGCGGCCAGCTCTCGCACGGCCGGACCCACGGCATGGGCCTCGTCCACGAGGCGGTCACCCAGCTGCGCGGGGAGGCCGGGGACCGCCAGGTCGCCGGCGCCCGCGTCGGCGTGGTCAGCAGCGGCGGTCTCACCCCCAGCGGTGTGCTGCTGTTGCGAGCGGACGAATGACCCGCCCCGCTGCCCGGCCCAGGCTGGTGATCGTCGACGGCGTGCCGATGTCGGCGCTCATCGCCGAATCCGCCGAGCCCAAGGCCGTGATCGTCGCCATCCACGGCGGAGGCACCACCGCGGCCTATTTCGATTGCCCGGGCCACCCGTCGTTGTCGCTGTTACGGACCGGCGCGGCAACCGGATTCACCGTGGTGGCGCTCGACCGGCCCGGCTACGGCAGCTCCGCGCCCTATCCGGAGGCGATGGCCCTGCCCGAGCAGCGGGTCAACCTCGCCTACGGGGCGGTGGACCGCATCCTCGGTGATCGGCCACGCGGCGCGGGGTTGTTCCTGATGGGCCATTCCGGGGGGTGCGAACTCGTGATGCGGATGGGCGCCGACGAGCGCGGCGCCGAGCTGCTGGGCATCGAACTGGCCGGCACCGGCCGCCGCTACCATCCGGCGGCCCGGGACATCCTGAAGACCGCTACCCGCGAGCGCCGCCCGGCCGGCCTGCGTGAGTTGCTGTGGCACCCCGAAAACCTTTACCCGCCAGAGGTTCTCACCGGCGCCACGGTCTCTCCGACCGCGCCGTCCTATGAGGACCAGATGGTCTCCAATTGGGCCCGCCAGGATTTTCCGGCGCTTGCGCCCGCGGTGCGGGTCCCGGTGCAATTCAGCATCGCCGAACACGAAAAGGTCTGGCAGAACGATCCTTCCGCGGTGGCCGAGATCGAGGAGCTGTTCTCCGGCTCGCCGCGATTCACCGTGCATCGGCAGCCCGACGCGGGACACAACATGAGCCTGGGTCACACCGCGTCCGACTACCACGCGAAGGTTTTTGCGTTCGTCGACGACTGTGTGGCGGCCCGCGCGAATCGCCTTGACGCAGAAGGCGACCTGGAGGCCGGATGAGAGTCGGATTCATCGGCCTGGGCAGTCAGGGCGGCCCGATGGCGCGGCGGATCGTCGAGGGCGGTTACCAGACCACGCTGTGGGCGCGCAGGCCCGCGACCCTGGAGCCGTTCGCCGACACCACGGCGAAGGTCGCCGAGTCACCGGCCGGGCTCGCGGCGGCCAGCGATCTGGTGTGTCTTTGCGTCGTGGGTGACGCGGACATCGACGAGCTCGTCGACGGCGAGCGCGGGCTGTTGGTGGCGATGAAGCCGGGGGGCGTGATCGCGGTGCACAGCACCGTACACCCCAACACGTGCCGCGAACTGGCGAAGAAGGCGGCGACCAAAGGCGTTTCGGTCATCGACGCGCCGGTGAGCGGCGGTGCACCGGCGGCCTCCGAAGGGCGCCTGATGGTGATGGTCGGCGGCGACGCCGACGTCGTCGAGCGGTGCCGCCCGGTCTTCGCAACCTACGCCGACCCGATAGTCCACCTCGGGGAGCTGGGTTCCGGTCAAACCACCAAGCTGCTCAACAACCTGCTGTTCACCGCCCACCTGGCCACCGCGGCCAGCGCGCTGTCGCTGGCCGGCGCCCTCGGCGTCGACCCGGACCGCCTCACCGAAGTCGTCTCACGCAGCAGCGGGAACAGCTTCGCGCTCAACGCCCTTGGCGGGATCGGCGGATTGGACCGGCTCGCCGGCGTGGCCGGGGCGCTGCTGCAGAAGGACGTCCGCCTGGTGGTCGACTTGGCCGACCGGGCCGGGACGAGCGGTGGCGCCGTGCTGGAGGCGGCCGACGCCGCCCTGGCCCTGATGGGCCATCCACGGTGAGGGTCGGATTCGTCGGCGCCGGACGGATGGGCCGTCCCATCGTGTCCCGTCTGCTGACGGCCGGGCATGACGTTCAAGTGTTGGGCCGAACGGCCGAGAAGCGGTGCGAGCTCGAGAAGCTCGGCGCGCGTGCGGTCCGCGACGTCGCCGAGGCCGCCGCGCTGGCCGACATCGTGCTGCTCTGCGTGTTCACCGATCAGCAGGTGCGGGAGGTATGCCTGGACGGCGGGTTGCTGTCCGCGATGCCGTCCGGCGCGGCGCTGGTGGTGCACACCACAGCCAGCCCGAAAACGATCGACGCCCTCGCCGCAATCGCCGATGGGCTCGACGTCATCGATGCCGCGATCAGCGGCGGCCCACACGACGCCGCCGCCGGCCGGCTCACGCTGTTCGTGGGCGGCGCCGACGACGCGGTCACGCGGGTGCGGCCGGTGCTGAGCAGCTACGGCGATCCCGTCTTGCACGTCGGCCCGCGCGGCTCCGGCCAGAAAGTGAAGCTTGTGAACAACGCCCTCTTCGCGGGTCATATCGGGCTGCTCGCGGAGGCCATGCGATTGGGTGAGCGTCTCGGCGTGCCGGAATCGACGCTGCTGAGGGCGCTGGCGCACGGCAGCGCGGCCAGCCGCGTACTGAACCTGGTGGCGGCGGGCGGCTCCGTCGCATCGTTCCTCGACGTTGCCGGCGAATTCGTGAACAAGGACGTCGCCGTCGTGCGCGGCATCAGTGAAGAACTCGGCAGC
The DNA here is from genome assembly GCF_010731655.1 of Mycobacterium paraseoulense. Classification (NCBI taxonomy): domain Bacteria; kingdom Bacillati; phylum Actinomycetota; class Actinomycetes; order Mycobacteriales; family Mycobacteriaceae; genus Mycobacterium; species Mycobacterium paraseoulense. The sequence goes on from NZ_AP022619.1 coordinate 3,282,439, forward strand.
GATCTGGGCGCCCTCGAGGAGGTCATCCAGTCCATCGACGTCGCGAAGAGGGTTTGAGAAGCTGGCGTTTCGCTCTTTCCGGTTCGTCACGAAGGTATTACCGTTACCGTTACAGTCAACGACTCGGCTGTAACGGTTCAGCCCACCCTCGCCGCTGAGGAGGAATCAGTGACAAAACCGAAGGTCGTCTTCGATCCGTACTCCGAGGACTACTTCAACAATCCGTTCGACATCTATCGACGGATGCGCGAGGAAGCGCCGCTGTATTACGACGAGAAAGAGGACTTCTACGCGCTGACCCGCCACGAGGACGTCGCGGCCGCCTTCAAGGACTTCGAGACGTATTCGTCGGCGCGCGGCTGCGACCTGGCGATGGTGCGCCGGGGCGTGTCCCCGGAGCAGAAGTCGATCATCTTCATGGATCCGCCGGAGCACCGCCACATGCGCAGCCTGCTCAACAAGGCGTTCACCCCCCGGGCGATCCAGTCACAGCGCGAGACGATCGTCGAGGTGATCGACAAGTATCTGGGTGCCGCCGACCCCGACAACTTCGATGTCGTGCAGGACTTCTCCGGGCCGTTCCCGGTGGAGGTGATCACCCGGATGGCGGGCGTGCCGGAGGAGTACCGGCAGCAGGTCCGCCACTGGATCGACACCAGCCTGTCTCACGAACCGGGACAGATCGAGATCAGCGAAGCCGGCATGCAGGCCAACATCGACACGGCGATGTACTACTTCGGCCTGGTGCAGGAGCGGCGGCAAGAACCGCAGGACGACATGATCAGCCGGCTGATCGCGGCCGAGATCCCCGGCGAGGACGGCCAGCTGCGCAAGCTCGACGACATCGAGATCTGCGGATTCGCAACCCTTCTGGGCGGTGCGGGCGCCGAGACCGTCACCAAACTGATGGGCAACGCGGCGGTGATCTTCGCCCGTCACCCCGACCAATGGCAGAAGCTGCAGGACGACCGCGACAAGATCCCGGGGGCGGTGGAAGAGCTACTGCGCTACGAGGGTCCAGTGCAGTACAACGTGCGCTACACCCTCAAGGAGGCGCACGTCAGCGGTGGCGTGATTCCCGCCGGCAAGCCGGTGTTCCTGTGCGGCGCCGCGGCGAACCGCGACCCCGAGGCCTTCACCGACGCCGACACCTTCGACATCGAGCGCGACCAGACCGAGGCCCAGCACCTCGGGCTCGGGTACGGAATCCACAGCTGCCTCGGCGCCGCGCTCGCCCGCCTGGAAAGCAGGATCGCGCTGGAGCGGCTCCTCGACTTCATGCCCCGCTACGAGGTGGACTGGGCCGGGTGCACGCGGGTGAACATGCAAAACGTCGCGGGCTGGAAGAACGTGCCCGTCAAGGTGCTTCGGTAAAGGGGGTCGCGGTGACCAGAAAAATCGAGGTCGATTGGGGGCTCTGCGAGAGCAACGGTGTCTGCATGGGCATCAACCCCGACATCTTCCTTCTCGGCGACGACGACATGCTGACCGTGTTGCAGGAGGAAGTCACCCCGGAGAACGAGGCAGACGTGCGCGAGGCCGTCCGTCAGTGCCCTCGCCAGGCCATCTCGATCGTGGGCGAGTAGCGATCAGAATCCGGAGACGATGACGGCATTGCAGTCGGCCGCGGCCTGCCGCAGCTTCGCCGCCTTTTGGTAACCCTCGGACTCGTACCAGGCGCGGGCCGCGTCCACCGATTCGAATTCCAGCACGACGGTCTGATCGCCGTGCCAGGTGCCCTCGATCACCTTGGGAGCGGTGTCCACCGCCAGAATGGTGGCCCCGCCCATCGCCGAACCGGCGGCCCGCGCATAGGCTTTCATGCCCTCCGGATCGTTGATGGCCTCCGTCAAGATGACGTATCCCTTAGCCACTTCGTGAATCTCCTTGTTTCCCTGCGGTGCTGATCAGATCTCGCTGATGGCCTGCTCGGGGCAGGACTTGATCGCCTCCCGAGTGGCTGCCTCGAATTCCGTTGGGATGTCTGACGGTATCGCCTCGGCGTATCCGTCGTCGGTGAGACTGAACACCTCCGGGCACAGCGTCGTGCAGACGCCGTGGCCACGGCAGCGCTGGTCGTCGACTGTGACTTTCATGCCGGGGTGAACTCCAGGTGCAGCTCCGTCAGCCCGCGCAGGATGTACGTCGGAACGTATTGGTAGCGACGGTCGTCCGCGGGACCGTGCATGCGCTCGTCGATCCGGATGTCGGAGGTCCGGTCGAGCAGGCGCTCGATCGCCACCCGGGTTTCGGCGCGCGCCAGCGGCGCCCCCGGGCAGCTGTGGATACCGCGCCCGAATGAGATGTGCTGGCGGGCGTTCTTGCGGGCCGGATCGAACGTGGTGGGGTCCTCGAACCGGCGGGGATCACGGTTGGCGGCCGCCTGCACGACCATCACCGTGGTTCCGGCGGGCAGGTCGACGCCGCCGACGTTGACGGGCACCCGATTCAGCCGGAAGTCGCCCTTGACCGGGCTCTCGTGGCGCAGCGACTCCTCGATGAAGTTGGGAATCAGGCTACGGTCCTTGCGCAACTGCGCTTGGATGTCGCTCCGCTCCCCGAGCGTCTGCAGGGCCGCACCCAGCAACCGCACCGTGGTCTCCTGCCCCGCCGAGAAGACATTGCTGGCGACGCGTGCCACGTCCTCGACGTCGGGGATGGAGCCGTCCGGGTACGTTGCGGTCGCCAGGCCGGTCAGCACGTCGTCACGGGGATCGCGGCGGCGGTCCCGGACGTAGTCGGAGAAGAGTCCGTAGAGGAACTCCAGCGGACTGTGCGCCAGCGAGCCCTTGGTGCCCCCGACGCCGCCGCCCGAGTGGTCGCGGATGCCCTTGACGAATTTGTCGCGGTCTTCCTCGGGCACGCCGAGCAGGTCAGCGATGACGAGCAGCGTGAACGGGCCCGCGAAACCCTTGATGAAGTCGCCGTGGCCGGGCGCCAGGAACGTGTCGAGCACCTGGTCGGCGAGCACCCACATGGCGTCCTCGTTCTCCTTGAGGCGCTTGGGGGTGATCAGCCGCATCAACAGCGAGCGGTGGTTGGTGTGGGTCGGCGGATCGAGCGTCGGCAGTTGGTCGCTGAACGGCAATTCGTCGCGGTGCTTCTCGATCAACTCGGTGACGTCGTCGCCCTCCAGCGGTACCGGAAAGCCGGGGAACGGGCCGGTCACCGAGATGCACGAGGACCACGTCTCGGCGTCGTTGAGCACGGCGCAGGCCTCGTCCCAACCGGTGATCATCGTGACGTCGTGATGGGGCTCCCGCGTGACGGGACACTGCTGGCGCAGCGCCTCGTAGTAGGGGTACGGGTCGTCAATCAGCTCGCTGCCGCGGAAGAAGTCCAATTCGGAGAATTCGTTCGCCATCTCCCGCTCCTTGAATTTCGGCTAGTGAGAATGTGCCTCTCGCAGATGAGTATTACATTTCCACACGGCATGGTGGTCGTCAACGAGGGGCGGTCGGCCCGGGTACCGGAGTCCGGCGTCAGCCGGCGGGAATCAGATCGGCCGCGACCGATGGCCAGGCCAGCAGCCCGCTGCGGAAGGTCTCGACGTGACCGAGCGGGGCGGCCGGCAGAGCGGCGGCGGCCAGGGCCTGGGCTTTGAACGTGTGTGCGGCCATGCTGAGCCGGTGCTGCACCAGGCCGACGCTGTCGTCGAGCTCGGCAGGCCAGGTCTCACCCCAGAGCGTGACCTCGGTAACTCCGTGGTCGAGGGCCTGCAACACCCCTTGCCGCACGCGCGAGTCGCACCCGAACAGGTCGGCCGCGGCCGCCAGGGCCTGGGGACGATGGCGTGTTCGCACCGACGCCAAGGCGTCCTCGAGGTCGACCACTTGGGCGCCCAGGATCTGCAGCGGCCGAGCGTCGGGGTGGTCAGCCAGGTCGGCCAGGAGCACGGTGACGTCCCAGCCCGCCATTGCCCGGTCGAAGAGCCAGCCGCCGGCGAACCGCACCACGTCGACGACGGTGGCGGCGACCACGTCGAGCCGGTATCTCATGTCCTCGCGCGGCTCGTCTATGGGGCGAAGTCGCGCGCCAGCGTCTCGGCGTACTGCTTGAACACCTCGGTCAGGGGTATCGATGGATCGAGCAACCATGTGGTTTCCATTCCGTGGACGAAGGCGAGAATTTCCACTGCCTTGACGGCGGGGTCTATGTCCGTGCGGTACCGGCCATCGGCCTGCCCGCGCCGGATGAGGTCGGCGACGATGTCGGTCGCAGCGCGATGCCGGGCCAGCATCCGGTCGTGCAGGGGCGCGTCGGGAAGGATGTTTTCGACCAGCAGCACGGTGAACGTCCCGACCAGCTCGGGCGCCCGGTTGAACCGGTCGGCGACCTGGGCAATCTGGGCGAAAAGATCGCCGGTCCGGTCGGCGTGGAGGTCGTCGTCGAGGTCGCGCGCGTCGAGGACGGCGTGCAGCAACTGCTCCTTGGATTCGAAGTGGTGCAGCAGCCCCGCGGGGGTGACGCCGGCCTCGCCGGCGATCTGGGCGAGGGTGGTGCTGCGCCAGCCATTGCGCGTGAGCAGCCGTTGGGCGACCTCGAGAATCCGCTGCTTGCGGTCCTCGCCCTTGGCGAGCAGCGTGTCGTATGGCCGTGCGTCGGGCACCGGACTCCTTCAACCGTTCGGTGGGCGGAACCAACCTAGTGAACACACAGTAGGTTAGTTTGCGCCCTGTGACAAGTGGCGCCCCGGACAGTCGAATTCGAGGGCGTCGTCACGCAGGGGTGCCGTATCCGGTCTGGGTCGTGCCGCGCTAGCGCACGAGCTCGACGAGGGTGGCGTTCGCGGTGCCGCCGCCCTCGCACATGGTCTGCAGGCCGTAGCGAATCCCGTTGTCGCGCATGTGGTGTGCCATCCGCGTCATCAACACCGCGCCAGAGGCGCCCAGCGGGTGCCCCAGCGCGATGGCCCCGCCCAGCGGGTTGACCCGCTCGGGGTCCGCCCCGGTTTCGGCAAGCCATGCCAGCGGCACCGGCGCGAAGGCCTCGTTCACTTCGAACGCGCCCACCTCCGAGCGCGGCACGCCTGCCTTCGTCAGTACCTTCTCGGTCGCCGGGATGGGGCCCGTGAGCATGAGCACTGGGTCGGCCCCGGTCACCGCACCCGCCAGGTAGCGCACCAGCGGGGTCAGCCCCAGCTCGACCGCCATCTCCGCGGTGGTGACCAGCAGTGCCGCCGCGCCGTCGGAGATCTGCGAGGAATTGCCCGCGTGAATCACTCCGTCTTCGGTGAAGGCCGGCTTGAGCCCGCTGAGCTTCTCGACCGTGGTGCCCCGGCGGATACCTTCGTCGGCGGCGACGACCGATCCGTCGTCGGTGAACACCGGGACGATCTGGCCGGTGAACGCGCCGGCATCCTGGGCCGCGGCGGCCCGTTCGTGGGACTGGACGGAGTATTCATCCAGCTGGGTGCGGGAGAACCCCCACTTCTTGGCGATCATCTCCGCCGACAGCCCCTGGTTGAAGGAGAAGTCGTCATAGCGGGCGAGCACCTTCGGGCCGTACGGCATGCCGGTCGCCCTGGCCGAACCGAGCGGAACGCGGCTCATCACCTCGACACCGCCGGCTACGACGACGTCTTGCTGGCCGGACATCACCGCCTGCACGGCGAAGTCGAGCGCCTGCTGGCTCGACCCGCACGCGCGGTTGACGGTGGTGCCGGGGATGGTCTCGGGCCAGCCGGCGGCCAGGACCGCGTAACGGCCGATGTTGCTGGACTGGTCGCCGACCTGCGACACGCACCCCCAGATCACGTCGTCGACGATCTCCGGGCCCACCCCGGCGCGTTCCAGCAGTTCGTTGAGGACCACAGCGGACAGGTCTGCGGCGTGCATCCCGGACAGGCCGCCGTTGCGCTTCCCCACCGCGGTGCGCACGGCTTCGACGATGACTGTTTCCCGCATATCCCTACTCCGCTTCCGTGGATCTTGTTGATGCCCACCGCCCAGTAAACGACGGCTCCCGGCGCTCCGCGAAAGCGGCATAGGCGGCGGCGGCGTCGGCCGTTGCGAAATTACCCACCTGGGCGCGGGCCTCGTTGGCCAGCGCCCCGCGCAGCGTGCTCTCGGCTCCCTCGTTCAACAGGGCCTTGGTGTGGGCCAGGGCGATCGGTGGACCGGCCGCCAGCCGGTCGGCGAGATCGTCGACGAAGGCGTCGATCTCCGCGCCGGACACCACCCACGTCACCAGGTTCAGGGCGTACGCCTCCTCGGCGTCGATCATCTCGGCGAGCAGCGCCAGCCGCTTGGCTTGTTGCAGGCCAACGAGTTTGGGCAGCAGCCAGGAACCGCCGAGGTCGATCGACAGACCACGCTTGGAAAAGATCTGACAGAACCTAGCTTCGGGTGTGGCGACGACGAAGTCGCACCCCAGCGCGAGGTTCCAGCCCGCCCCGACGGCCACTCCGGTCACCTTCGCGATCGTCGGTACCGCAAGCTCGCGCAAGGCCAGCGCGACATCGGTCAGCCGCTGCAGCTTGTGGTTCGGGTGGATATCTTCCGGGACCGAGATGTCGGCGCCGGAACAGAAACTGCCGCCCGCGCCGGTGAGCACGAGCGCGCGCACGCCGCGGTCGCGGCCGGCGGCGTGCAGTGCGTCGCGCAGCGCGATCCACAGGTCGGGGTTGATCGCATTCTTGCGGCGGGGACGATTGAGGGTCAGCGTACGCACTCCGTCGCGGTCTTCCGACAGGAGCACCGGAGCGTCAGTGGCCGTCACATCACCATGCCGCCGTCGCACGGCGTACGGGTCATCAGTAGCTCCTCGGCAGTTTCAGGACATTCGATCCCAGGAAATTCAGGATCATCTCCTGGCTCACCGGCGCGATCTTCATCAGCCGGGCCTCGCGGAAGTAGCGCGTGATGTGGTACTCCTCCGCGTAGCCCATGCCGCCGTGGGTTTGCAACGCCCGGTCGGCGGCGGTGAAGCCGGCGTCGGCGCAGAGGTATTTCGCGGTATTCGCCTCGCGGCCACAGGGTTTGCCGTTGTCGTACAACCAGGTGGCCTTGCGCAGCATCAGCTCGGCGGCGTCCAGGCGCGCCAGCGAGTCCGCGAGCGGGAACTGCAGGCCCTGGTTCATGCCGATGGGCCGGCCGAAGACCTCACGCTCGTTGCCGTACTTCACCGCCTTGTCCAGGGCTACCCGGCCGATGCCGAGCGCCTCGGCGGCGATCAGCATCCGCTCGGGGTTCAGGCCGTCCAGGATGTACTGAAAACCCTTGCCTTCCTCGCCGATTCGGTCCTCGACCGGCACCTCGAGGTTGTCGATGAACAACTCGTTGGAGCTGACGGCGTTGCGGCCCATCTTGCGGATGGGGCGGACGTCGATGCGGCCGCGGTCCAGATCGGTGATGAACAGGGTCATCCCGTCGGTCTTCTTGGTGACTTCCTCATATGACTGGGTGCGGGTGAGCAGCAGGATCTTGTCGGACTCCATGGCTTTGGAGATCCACACCTTGCGGCCGTTGACGATGTAACGGTCGCCGTCGCGTTTGGCGAAGGTGGTGATGCGCGAGGTGTCCAGTCCAGCACCGGGTTCGGTCACACCGAAACAGACATGGACTTCGCCCGTCGCGACCTTGGGCAGCGTGCGCGCCTTGAGTTCGTCGGAGCCGTGCACCACCACGGGCTGCATGCCGAAGATGGACAGGTGGATCGAGCTGGCGGCGTTCATGGCGCCGCCGGATTTCGCCACCTCCTCGAGCAGGATCGTGGCCTCGGTGATGCCGAGGCCGTGCCCGCCATATTCGGTGGGGATCGTCATGCCCAGCCAGCCGCCGTCGGCGATGGCCTTGTAGAACTCGGTGGGAAATTCGTGCGCCTGGTCTTTTTCCATCCAGTACTGGTCGTCGAATTTCGCGGCCAATTCGGCAACCGACCGGCGGATCAGCTCCTGGTCATCGGTCAGCTCGAAGTTCATTCCTGCGCCGGGCACAGCTAGGTCTCCTTCAATCGGTTAAGGGCACCGGCGCACAACCCAGTCCGGGGGTGCGGTCAGTCCGTGTTGCCGGTAAGGGCTTTCGCGTTGGCCGCGAAATCTGCGAAGGACGAGCCGCCTCGAGCGTCCTTTTCGTGGCCCTGTGCCCTGATGGACACGTCGTGCCCCTCGGCGGCTTTGCGCAGTGCACCGACCGTCGCCTGTTCGCGCGAAATGTGGGTGAACGGGTCGAACGAGTACCAGCGCATGGCGTTCTCGTAGGTCATCTTGTTGATTTCGTCGTCGGGAACGTCGTTGAGGGACAACACGTCCCACAGTTCTTCGGGCGCACCCGGCCACATCGAGTCGCTGTGCGGGTAGTCGGCCTCCCAGGCGATGTTGTCGATGCCGATCATGTTGCGCAGCGCGACGCCCACCTTGTCGCTGATGAAGCACGTCAGGAAGTGCTCGCGGAAGACGTCGCTGGGCAGCTTGCCGCCGAAGTTCTGGTGGGTCCACGCGGAGTGCATTTCGAACGTGCGGTCGGCCCGCTCGAGGAAGTAGGGGATCCACCCGGTCCCGCCCTCGGAGAGCGCGATCTTGAGGTCGGGGTACTCCTTGATCGGCTTGGACCACAGCAGGTCCGCGGCGGCCTGCACGATGTTCATCGGCTGCAGCGTGATCATCACGTCCATGGGCGCGTCGGGCGCCGTGATCGCGAGCCGGCCCGACGAGCCGATGTGCACGTTCATCACGGTGTTGGTGTCGCACAACGCCTTCCACAGCGGGGTCCAGTACGCGTCGTGGAAGCTGGGGTAGCCCATCGCGGCCGGGTTCTCGGTGAAGGTCAGCGCGTGCACGCCTTTCTTCGACACCCGGCGCACCTCGGCGGCGCACGCCTCGGCGTCCCAGATCACCGGGATGGCCATCGGGATGAACCGCGCGGGGTACGCCCCGCACCACTCATCGATGTGCCAGTCGTTGTAGGCCTGCACCAGCGAGATCGAGAAGTCGTGATCCTCGGTGGCGAACAGCCGGCCGGCGAAACCGGGGAACGACGGGAAGCAGATCGAGGCCAGGATGCCGCCGGCGTTCATGTCCTTGACCCGCTCGTCCACGTTGTAACAACCCGGCCGGATCTCGTCGAGCCCGGTCGGCTCGATGCCGTACTCCTCCTTGGGCCGGCCGGCGACCGCGTTGAGTGCCACGTTCGGGATCACCGTGTCGCGGAACTTCCACATGTCGGAGCCGTCGGGGTTGTGCACCAGCCGGGGCGCGTCGTCGATGTACTTCTTCGCCAGGTGGTTCTTGAACATGTCGGGCGGCTCGACGGTGTGGTCGTCGACGCTGATCAGGATCATGTCTTCTTTGTTCATGGCCGTTGCCCTTCCGTCGGGTCCGTCTATTCGATTCCGCTCCCACGCAGCCTCGGCGAATCGCTGTCCCGCGCCAAGATCACTAAATGAAAACTATCTTCTCGCCAAGCGAGAATCAACATCCAGCGGGCGCAGCGGCCGGGGGTCACCGGCCGACCAGGCGCGGAACGGACCGGTGAATCGCCCGCCCGTTGGCGGCGGTGTGCGAAGGCGAAAGCCCGCGTCGACCGACGCAGCGGCGCGGTCACCGAGGTTTTCGCAGGAAGGCGGGGTATCGACTGGCCCGGGCGGACGACCGGTTGCCGGCCGGGCCCGCCGCCATTGACCGGCCGCTCGATTCATGCAACTCTATTAGTTGTAAATGAGAATCTGATTCTCCTTCACCGAGAGGTGGCTGGGGGGATAGCGAGAGGAGTGCGCGGATGCGGTTGGCGCCGCTGCCCGCTGACCAGTGGGACGACACTGCCCGCACGGCACTCTCGGCAATGCGCGACGCGGACACCAACAACGCGCTCAGCACCCTCGCCCGCCACCCGGCGCTGGCCAAGGCGTTTCTCCGCTTCAACGTCCACCTGTTGACCTCGTCCACGCTGCCGCCGCGCGTCCGTGAGCTGGCCATCCTGCGGGTCGCGCATCGCCGCACCTGCGCCTACGAGTGGTCCCACCACGTCTCGATGGCCAAGGCCGAAGGAATCACCGAGGACCAGATCGCCGCGGTGCAGAGTTTTGCCGGTGAGGACGCCGGCGGGTTGGACGAGTTCGACCGCGTGGTGATCGCCGGCGTCGACGAGCTCGAGGAGAAATCACAGCTGTCCGACGAGACCTGGGCCGCGCTCGGCGAGCGCCTCGACGACCAGCAGCGCATGGATTTCGTCTTCACGGTCGGCTGTTACGCCTTGCTGGCCATGGCCTTCAACACTTTTGGCGTACAGCTCGAGAACGCCGATGAGGAACACTAAGAGAGGTAGAAAGGTGCCCCACTTCCCCAAGCCGGCCGCCGGCAGCTGGACAGAGAACTACCCCGAACTCGGCACGGCACCGGTCGACTACACGGACTCGATCGATCCGGCATTCTTCGAGGCCGAGCGCGACGCCGTCTTCAGGAAGACCTGGCTCAACGTCGGCCGAGTCGAGCGACTGCCGCGTACCGGGAGCTACTTCACCAGGGAACTGCCGTCGGCGGGCAAGGGCACGTCGGTGATCATCGTCAAGACGAAGGACGGATCGGTCAAGGCGTATCACAATGTCTGCCGCCACCGGGGAAACAAGTTGGTGTGGAACGACTTCCCCAACGAGGAGACCTCCGGCACCTGCCGACAGTTCACCTGCAAGTACCACGCCTGGCGCTACAGCCTCGACGGCGACCTGACCTTCGTTCAACAGGAAGAGGAGTTCTTCAATCTCGACAAGGGCAACTTCGGCCTAGCGCCCGTCCGGTGCGAGGTGTGGGAAGGCTTCATCTTCATCAACTTCGACCAGAACGCGGCGCCGCTGGTCGATTACCTCGGGCCACTGGCCAAGAGCATCGAGGGCTACCCCTTCGGCGAGATGACCGAGACCTATTCCTATCGCGCCGAGGTCGGCAGTAACTGGAAGCTGTTCATCGACGCGTTCATCGAGTTCTACCACGCGCCGATCCTGCACCAGGGGCAGTACACCAAGGAAGAAGCCGCCAAGATCCAGAAGTTCGGATACGAGGCGCTGCACTACGAGGTGGCCGGGCCGCACAGCCTGCAATCGACGTGGGGTGGTCAGGCCCCGCCCCCGGACATGTCAATGGTGAAGCCGATGGACCAGGTGTTGCGCAGCGGTTTGTTCGGCCCGTGGGACAAGCCGGAGCTCATCGAGAAGCTCGAGCTGCCACCGGGTGTCAACGTGAAGAGGGTGCCGCAGTGGGGCATCGACTCGTGGCTCTTCTACCCGAACTTCATGCTGTTGATCTGGGAGCCGGGCTGGTACCTGACCTACCACTACTGGCCGACGGCCGTGGACAAGCACCTCTTCGAATGCACGCTGTATTTCGTCCCGCCGCGCAATGCCCGGGAACGACTGGCCCAGGAGTTGGCCGCCGTGACCTTCAAGGAGTACGCGCTGCAGGACGCCAACACGCTGGAAGCGACCCAGACCATGATCGGCACCCGGGCTGTCACGGAGTTCCTGCTGTGCGACCAGGAAGTCTTGATCCGTCACCTGCACAAGACGACCGGTGACTACGTGAAGGAGTATCAGAACAATGGCCACGTCGCTGCTGCCCGCTGAATTCGCCGATCTCGAACCCTTTTTGGACTGGGACCTGGCCACCGAACCCGAGCGCTACGCCAAGCGGCTGTCTTCGACGATGGCCGAGATGCAGGCGTTCTACGACGTGGCTTTCCCCCGCCTGAACGACGTGATCGCCTACTGTGACAAATACCCGCTCGACGATCTCCCCGAGGACGCAAAGGCTCTCATGCACATGATGCAGTCGCTCGTCATGGTGTCGTTTCCGATCGAGGCGTGGAAACAACCGAGGGTGCCGGACAGCGGCGCGGCCTGGGTGGAGTGCATTCGGGAGCCGGTGATCTAACCGGTGTTGACGCTCAAGGCCGCCGGGCTGCTCGATGTCGACGCCGGCGAGATCGTCTCCCCCGGCGTCGTGAAGATCGAGGGCGACCGGATCGTGAGGGTCGGCGGCGAGCCGGAGGGCGAGCTCATCGACCTCGGTGACCAGATCCTGTTGCCGGGGTTGATGGACATGGAGGTCAACCTGTTGATGGGCGGCCGCGGCGAAAAGCCCGGACTGTCCCAGGTTCAGGACGACCCGCCGACGCGGGTGCTGCGCGCGGTCGGCAACGCGCGGCGCACGCTGCGCGCCGGATTCACCACCGTGCGCAACCTCGGCCTGTTCGTCAAGACCGGCGGCTACCTGTTGGACGTCGCGCTGGGCAAGGCCATCGACGCGGGTTGGATCGACGGGCCGCGCGTGGTGCCGGCCGGGCATGCCATCACGCCCACCGGCGGGCACCTGGACCCGACGATGTTCGCGGCGTTCGCGCCCCACGCGCTGGAGCTGACCGTCGAGGAGGGCATCGCCAACGGCGTCGACGAGATCCGCAAGGCGGTGCGCTACCAGATCAAACACGGCGCCGAGCTGATCAAGGTCTGCTGCTCGGGCGGGGTGATGTCGCTCACCGGTCCGCCCGGCGCACAGCACTATTCCGATGAGGAGCTGCGCGCGATCGTCGACGAGGCGCACCGGCGCGGGCTGCGCGTCGCCGCGCACACGCACGGCGCCGAGGCGGTCAAACATGCCGTCGACGCCGGCATCGACTGCATCGAGCATGGCTTCTTGATCGACGACGAAGCGATCACGTCGATGGTCGAGCACGGCACCTTCCTGGTGAGCACGCGGCGGTTGGCCGACGGTAATGCGATGGACGTCTCGCACGCTCCGCCGGAGTTGCAGGCCAAGGCGGCCGAGATGTTCCCGAAGGCGCGGACCTCCATATTGGCCGCCCACCAGGCCGGGGTGAAGATCGCGGTCGGCACCGACGCGCCGGCGATACCGCACGGGCGCAACGCCGACGAGTTGGTCACCCTGGTGAATTGGGGGCTGCCGCCGTTGGCCGTGTTGCGGGCGGCGACGGTGACCGCGGCCGAGCTGATCAACTCGACCGACCGCGGCCGGCTCGTGGCGGGCCAGCTCGCCGACATCATCGCAGTCCCGGGAAACCCCTTGGAAGACATCACCGTTACCCAGAACGTGAGCTTTGTCATGAAAGGCGGCAAGGTCTATGTCGACAAGACAGCCAACGCGAACTGACGACCTGGTCGAGATCCAGCAGCTGCTCGCCCGCTACGCCGTCACCATCACCCAGGAAGACATCGACGGGCTCATCGGCGTCTTCACGCCGGACGGGACCTACAGCGCGTTCGGCGACACCTACCGCTTGGACAGATTTCCCGAGTTGGTGGCGGCAGCGCCAAAGGGCTTGTTCCTCACCGGGACAGCGCTCGTCGACATCGACGGTGACTCCGCCAGCGGCACCCAGCCGCTGTGCTTCATCGACCACGCCACCCATGACATGCGGATCGGCTACTACCGCGACACCTATGCCCGCACCCCCGACGGATGGCGGCTGAAAACCCGTGCCATGACGTTCATCCGTCGCAGCGGCGTGCACGACTCCGGGCGCCCGCACGCGGTCGGCCGTCCCACGCCGTGAATGTCGAGGAGTTCCGGGCGGGTTTGCGCGCCTGGCTCGACGACAATGACCTGACCCCCGGCCCCGACCACTCGCTGCAGGGCAATATGCGGCAGTTCGCCAGGGTGAGCCGCGCGCTGTATGACGCCGGCTGGATGCGCTACGGCTGGCCCGCCGAGGTCGGCGGATTGGGCGGTCCCGCCCTGTTGCGCGCGATCGTCGGCGAAGAGGTGGTCGGTCGCCGACTCGCCGAACCCGGGCCTTATTCGATGCTCGAGGTGCTCGCACCCACGATGATCGACTACGCGCCGGCGGCGCTTGCCGCCGAGATGGTGCCGCGGCTGCTGAGCGGCGAAGAGCACTGGTGTCAGGGCTTTTCCGAACCGGGGTCCGGCAGCGACCTGGCGTCGCTGACCACCCGCGCGACGCAGCGGGGCGACGAGTGGATCGTCAACGGGCAGAAAGTCTGGACCAGCTTCGCGCAGTTCTCGGCGCGCTGCGTCCTGCTCACCCGCACCGCGCCGGGACACGACGGGATCACCGCCTTCTTCGTCGATCTCGACACCCCGGGCATCACCGTCCGGCCGCTGCAGACGATGCACGGGGTCGACGAATTCTGCGAGGTCTACTACGACGATGTGGTGATCCCGGGTAGCCGGATGCTCGGCCGGCCGGGCGACGGCTGGCGGCTCGCCATGGACCTACTCCCCTACGAGCGGTCCACGTGCTTCTGGCAACGAATCGCCTACCTGTACTCGCGCTTCGACGACCTCATCGCCCAGGCGTGCGACGCCGGCGAGCCCGACGAATCCGCGCTCGGGGCGGCCTATCTGGCGTTGCACACGCTGCGCTGCCGGTCACGCGACACCCAGCACCGGCTGCGCGGCGGAGCACGACTGGGACCGGACACCTCGATCGACAAGGTGCTGCTCGCCGGCGCCGAGCAGCGGCTCTACGACACCGTCCGCGACCTGCTGCCCGGCACGCTCGAGCTCGATGACACGCCGTGGCGTCCCGAATACCTGTACTCGCGGGCGGCGACCATCTACGGCGGCACCGCCGAGATCCAACGCAATATCATCGCGCGCCGGCTCCTCGACCTCGGGAAGGAGTGAACCGTGGACACCGCGACCGATGCCGAGTCGTTGCGCCTGCTCGAAGGTTCGTTGCGAACAACGATGGTGGCCGTATCGGGGGACGAGCTCGACGCGGCGCTGATCGAGCTGGGCTGGCGCGACATGTTGGACGAAATGCCGGATTTTGCGATCCCTTTGGTGTTCCGTCTGCTCGGCGAGACGGGCGCGCATGCCCCGGTGCTCAACGACGTGGTGTCGCGCGAGATCGGCGCCGCGCCGGGAGGCGCCCCGCCGCTACCGTTTGCGGGCGGGTCCTGGGTGAAATGGCAGCGCGGCGCGGGTGCCGAAACGGCTATCGACGAGTCGCTGCCGATATACCGTGTGCTTCAAGGTGATTCGTTACCGTCGTCCGCGCTGGATGCCGGCAGGCGCGCACTGGGTTGGTGGTTGGTCGGCGCCGGTCGGGCCATGTTGTCGCTGGCGCGTCAGCACGCCTTGGACCGCGTTCAGTTCGGGCGGCACATCAGTTCGTTCCAGGCGATCCGGCACCGGCTGGCAGAGACGCTCGTCGCGATCGAGGGTGCCGAAGCGGCGCTGCATGTCGCCGGGCAGCCCCACGATCACGACGGGCTGGCCGCACTGCTGGCGAAGGCCGCCGCCGGCCAGGCTGCGCTGACCGCCGCCCGCCACTGCCAGCAGGTGCTCGGCGGCATCGGCTTCACCGCCGAGCACTCGCTACACCACCACGTGAAACGGTCGCTGATCCTGGACGGGCTGCTGGGAAACACCCGCGAGCTGACCCGCGAGGCCGGAAAGACGCTGGTGGACAAGCGGTTCGCCCCCCGGCTTGCGCAGCTGTAGCCTCGCGCGCCACGTCGCAGAGTTTCTGCGACGGATGGCACCGGGGACCGGCGCGTAGACTGCGTCCGGCCGCCAACACGATGGGACGCGATGAGTCAGCCCGAGCCGATCCGAAACGAGATGGGCGTCGCCTCGCTGCTCGTGGGCTTGGTCGCCCTCCTCACGTGCTGGATGCTGGTCGGGGTGCCCTTCGGCATCGCGGCGGTGATAACAGGTGACATTGCGCGCAGAAGGGTGCAGCGAGGAGAAGCGAATAATCCCCGAATCGCGCTGGCGGGCATGGTGTTAGGGGCGGTGTCGATCGCGGCCGGGCTCGTCGCGATCGGCTACTACGCCTGGCTGGACGCCCGCTAGTTCCGCGGCAACCCCAGCACACGCTCGGCGATGATGTTCCGCTGAATCTCCGACGTGCCGCCGGCGATCGTCGCGGCGAAGGTGCGCGCATAGCGGTCGAACCAGCTACGGTAATGGCTGTCGAGGTTCAGCGGAGCGAACGGGGCGGTCATCGCGCGGTGCACGAGCCCGTCGCCGTGCTCGGCGTCCAGGGCGTCCTCGGCTGCCCGCTGCAGCGCCTCAGAACCCAGCAGCTTGAGTACCGACTGGGCGGGCACGTCCTCCTCCCCGCGAGCGGCCCGCGACAACGCCGCGGATCCCAGTAGCCGCAGCGCGTGGGCGTCCATCACCAGGGTGGCGTAGCGATCGCGTTCCAGCGGGCCCGATGGACGGAAATCCACGCTCAGTTCGTGCAACAGGTCGACGTATCCCATCCACAGCATGACGCGCTCGTGCCCCAGCGACCCGGTGGCCACCCGCCATCCGCCGTTCAGCTCGCCCACCAGGTTTTCGGCCGGGACGCGCGCGTCGGTGAAAAACACCTCGTTGAAGTCGACTTCATCGCTGTCACACATCGACGCGAAGGGCCGGCGCACCACACCGGGTGTGTCGGTCGGGATCAGCAACACGCTAATGCCCTTGTGCTTGGCGGCCTTTGGATCGGTACGCACGAAGGTCAGCAGCACGTCGGCGTCGTGGGCGCCCGATGTCCACACCTTCTGCCCGTTGACGACGAAATGGTCACCGTCGACCACCGCCCGGGTTTTCAGCGACGCCAGGTCCGAGCCCGCGCCGGGTTCACTCATCCCCAGCGACGCGGTGATCTCGGCCCGCAGGATCGGCACCGCCCACTTGCGCTTTTGTTCGGGCGTTCCGAAGGTCAACAGGGAGGCCGCAATGATGCCCACACCCTGCGGATTGAAACTTTGGTAGATGTGCCGCCGGCCCAGCTCCTCCAGGTACACGTACTGCTGCAACAGCGTGGCGTTGCGTCCGCCGAACTCGGGCGGGTTGCCCGGCAGCAGCCAACCGCTGTCGAACAGCAGCCGCTGCCAGCGCCGGGCCCATTCCGGCACATCCGAGCTGGAGCGGGGCCTGTCGAAGGCCTCGGCCTCGGGGGGCACATGGGTGTCCAGGAAGGCGACGAATTCTGCGCGGAACGCCTCCACGTCGGCGTCAAAGGTGAGCTGCACGCGACTCCCCGCAACGGTCGTGAGCACTTCCCCGCGTCGGTAGATCACGATTTCCGCCGGCGGCGCGGTTCGCTCTTATGATTACGCTTCCCTACACACGTCTAAGAGAATAGTATTCTCGTGACACGAAAGTTACAATCTCCGACACATGATCCGTGAGGGGGTCGAGCGCAGCGATGTCACGGCGTTCTCCGGTAGAGTCCAATCATGTTCTCCCCTCGCGGCAATCAGCTGAGCCGGCCGTGACCAGCCCGAGCGAAGAGCCCGCCTGGAAGCAGCGCGCCGTCGAGAGGTCCATCAAGACGGCGAAACTGCGCGCCGCGCAACGGGTTCAGCGCTTCCTCGACGCGGCACAGGCCATCATCATCGAGAAGGGCTCCACCGACTTTACCGTGCAGGAGGTCGTCGACCGGTCCCGCCAGTCGCTACGCAGCTTCTACCTGCAATTCGACGGCAAGCACGAGTTGCTGCTGGCGCTGTTCGAAGATGCCCTCAGCCGGTCCGCCGACCAGATTCGCGCCGCCACCGAAAGCCAGTCCGATCCCCTCGAGCGGCTGAAGGTTGCCGTCCAGCTCCTGTATGAGGCCTCCCGTCCGGATCCGACGGCCAAGCGGCCGCTGTTCACCGACTTCGCGCCGCGGTTGCTGGTCACGCACCCGGCCGAGGTCAAAGTGGCGCACGCCCCCCTGTTGGCGCTGCTGACCGAATTGATGGAAGCGGCGTGCGACGCGGGTAAATTGCGGGCGGGCGTCAATCCGAAGCGGATGGCCGCCATGACCATGCAGACGGTCATGTTCATCGCGCAATCCAGCGGCGGCTCTGACGACGCGACCGTCCACCCCATCACCAGCGACGAGGTATGGGATTTCTGTTCGCGCGGCTTCGTCGGCTAGCGCAAGCGCACCCGTCCATCACCCATGCTCGAGCTGACCACATAGCGCACGCCAATTTGCTGACGAGAATGCGCTTCTCTAATATTTAGAACCGCAAGTAACCAAAATGGATTTGCCGTTGACACCCCCGACGGGGTGGTGACAGAGTGCAAAGGCGGCGAGATCGGGGATCCCGGGGGACGGGTCCGGCCGTTGTGCACCCAGGCGCGCGATCACTAGTCAGGAGTAGGGGTAGCCATGACCGGACGTGTTGAGGGCAAAGTCGCCTTCGTCACCGGAGCGGCGCGCGGTCAGGGCCGCAGCCACGCGGTGCGGCTGGCGCAGGAGGGCGCCGACATCATCGCCATCGACATCTGCAAGCCGATCCGCGAGGGCGTTACCGACACCGCGATACCGGCGTCGACGCCCGAGGACCTCGCCGAGACGGCCGACCTGGTCAAGGGGCACAATCGCAGGATCGTCACCGCCGAAGTGGACGTGCGCGACTACGAGGCGCTCAAGGCCGCGGTGGACAGCGGCGTCGAACAACTGGGCCGGCTCGACATCATCGTGGCCAATGCCGGAATCGGCAACGGTGGCGACACTCTGGACAAGACCAGCGAAGAAGACTGGACGGAGATGATCGACATCAACCTGTCCGGGGTGTGGAAGACGGTGAAAGCCGGTGTGCCGCACCTCTTGTCGGGCGGCCGGGGCGGTTCGATCATCCTGACCAGCTCGGTCGGCGGGCTGAAGGCCTACCCCCACACCGGCCACTACGTCGCCGCCAAACACGGGGTTGTGGGGTTGATGCGCGCGTTCGGAGTCGAGTTGGGGCAACACATGATTCGGGTTAACTCGGTGCACCCGACCCACGTCAAGACGCCGATGCTGCACAACGAGGGAACGTTCAAGATGTTCCGCCCGGACCTGGAGAACCCGGGACCCGACGACATGGCGCCGATCTGTCAGCTGTTCCACACCCTGCCGATCCCGTGGGTGGAACCGATCGACATCAGCAATGCGGTGCTCTTCTTCGCGTCCGACGAATCCCGCTACATCACCGGAGTGACCCTGCCGATCGATGCGGGTAGCTGCTTGAAATAGAGTTCCGTCCCATGGACGGGTTTGAAGGTCGCGGAACGGTCGTCACGGGCGGTGCGAGTGGTATCGGTTTGGCGACGGCCGCCGAATTCGCCCGCCGGGGCGCCCGCGTGGTGCTCTCCGACGTCGATCAGCCCGGCCTGGAGCAGGCAGTAAACCACCTGTGCGCCCAGGAATTCGACGCACACGGCGTGGTATGCGACGTCCGGCATCTCCACGAAATGGTTCACCTCGCGAAAGAATCTTTCCGCCTCCTAGGCCGCGTCGACGTCGTCTTCAGCAATGCCGGCATCGTGGTCGCGGGCCCGATTGCGCAGATGACCCACGACGACTGGCGCTGGGTCATCGACATCGACCTGTGGGGCAACATCCACGCCGTCGAGGCGTTCCTGCCGAGGCTGCTCGAACAGGGCACGGGCGGACACCTCGCGTTCACCGCGTCCTTCGCAGGCCTCGTTCCCAACGCCGGCCTAGGGGCCTACGGCGTCGCCAAATACGGTGTGGTCGGCCTGGCCGAGACGCTCGCCCGGGAGGTAAAGGACAGCGGCATCGGCGTTTCGGTGCTGTGCCCGATGGTCGTTGAGACCAAACTGGTCTCCAACTCGGAACGGATCCGGGGTGCGGATTACGGGCTGTCGTCTTCGCCGAAGGCGGCGGACGGGACGCTACCGACTCAGGACGCGGGCGTCGGCGTGGAAGATGTCGCCCGGTTGACGGCGGATGCGATCCTGGCCAACCGCCTGTACGTGCTGCCGCACGAGGCCGCGCGCGCGTCGATCCGCCGCAGGTTCGAACGCATCGACGGCACCTTCTCGGACCAGGCCGCCGAGGGGTGGAGCCACTAGCCGGACGGGCCGAGCCGGTACTCGCCCGTTTTCGGGTCGTGATACCAACCGCTCGCCGCGTGGGTGCCGCCGTCGACGTGCAGCGTCTGCCCGGTCAAGTACGCCGACATGTCTGATGCGAGAAACACCGCGACGCTGGCGATTTCGTCGACGTGACCAGGGCGTCCCAGCGGCACCACGTGACCGATCCCGGTCAGCGCGGCTTCGCCGCCCAGCTGCGCCAGCCCTTCGGTGAGCGTGATGTCGGGGGCGATCGCGTTGACCCGGATGCCGTGCGGCGCCAGTTCCAGCGCGGCGGTCTGGGTGTAGTTGATGACGCCCGCCTTGGCCGCCGCGTACGCCGCGTATCCCGGCGCCGCACGCACGCCCTCGATCGAGGTCACCGAGACGATGCTGCCGCCGATGCCGGCCGACACCATCTGCCGCGCGACGCGCTGGGTGCACAGCAGCACGTGGCGCAGATTGGCCCGGTAGAGCGCATCCCAACCGTTCTCACTGGTTTCCAGCAGCGGAGAGGAAAACACCCCTCCGGCGTTGTTGACCAGGATCGTCGGCGTGCCGAGTTCGGCGTTCGTGCGCTGCAGCGCGTCGTCGACCTGGCCGCTGTCACGGACATCGGCGACGATGCCCAGGGCGCCAATGGATTCCGCGGCCTGCGCGCAGGTCTGCGGGTCGCGCTCCCAGATCGCCACGGACGCGCCGAAGGCGGCCATCCCGGCGGCGACGCCGCGACCGATGCCCGCCCCCCCACCGGTCACCACCGCCACGCGACCGGTGAGCAGGATGTCGGAGGGATCGATCGTCATCGCCGGTCACATCGCCGGTGCGCGGCCGATCACGTCGCCGGCTTCCAGGTCGGCGATTTCGGAGGCGCTCAACCCGAGCTCGGCCAGCAATTCGTCGTTGTGCTGGCCCAGCAGCGGCGCGTGCCGGCGGTGGAACCTCGACGGCCCGGTCGACATTCTCATCGGCACGGTGCTGAGCCTAGCGGGGCCGTTCACCGGGTGGTCCACTTCCTCGAAGAAGCCGCGAAACGCTAGCTGGTCCAATTCCGTCTGGCGGTGCGGCTGCATCACCTTGGCCACCGGAACGCCGGCCTCCCACAGAGTTGCGACTATCTCGTCGCCGCCGCGCCGCGCGCACCATGCGGTCAACCGTTCGTCGATGGCGTCATGGTTTTCGCTTCGACCGGTCGCGGTGGCCAGTTCGGGATCCGTCGCCCACGAGGACGATCCGATCGCCACGCAAAGAGCGCGCCACTGCTCGTCGGTGTTCACGGCTATCGCGACCCAGCAGTCGGGTCGGCCGAACTCGTCGGTGCCGGCGCTGCGGTAGAGGTTTTGGGGCGCCGCCGTCGGACCCCGGTTGCCCGCGCGTTCCAGCAGCGCCCCGTACGCGGAGTATTCGATGATCTGCTCGGCGGCGATGCTGAGCGCGGCGTCGACCATCGCCGCTTCGACGAAGACGCCCTGGCCGGTGCGCCGCCGGTGCTCCAGCGCCAGCAGCAGCGCATTCACGGCGTGCATGCCCGCGTTGGGGTCACCGATCGAGTAGGGGTCATACGGCGTGCGGTCGGCGTATCCGGTCAGCCACGTCAGTCCGGACGCGGCTTCGATGACGTAGGCGAACGCTGGGTTGTCGCGCCATGGGCCGTCGAGGCCGAAGCCGGGCATTCGCACCATCACGACGTCGGGCCTGATGGCTTGCACCGCAGCGAAATCCAATCCCATCTGGTCGAGCACCCGCGGTGTGAAGTTCTCCACGACCACGTCGCAGGTCGCGATGAGCCGGCGTAGGAGATGCCGGCCGCGCGGGCTCTGCAGGTCCAGCGTCAGGCCCTTCTTGTTGGTGTTGAGCGCCGCGAAGATCGGGGACTTCTCCCACCACTGGTTTTCGATGACGGGCACGCCGGCGATGAGTCGCGTCCCGTCGGGACGGCGGGTGGACTCGACGTGGATGACCTCTGCACCCAGCATCGCCAGGAAGTGGGTGCAGCAGGGGCCCGCCCAGAACGTTGTCATGTCCAGCACCCGAAGCCCATTGAGCGGCAATCGATTTGGTGGACCGGTAGGGGCTGGCCGGGAGACGAGTTCTGCGGCGCGGTAGCGCTCGTTGTGCTCTCCGAGCCGCGGCGCCCGTTGCGGCGCTCGGAGCCGCGCGGGTGTCATCCGGTAGGGGTGGCCGGGCTGCTGGAACCCGCCGCCCGGGTTGCGAACGAACGAACCACGCTCGCGAAAGTGCTCCAGCGATGCGATGTCGGCGCCGTTGGCCACCGGAGCGTTGGGGATCCGGAATGCCGTAGCGAGCTCGCGGATCTCGTCTACCGTGTTGCTTTCGAACCACGCGTAGATCTCGTCGGCCTTGACATTGGCCCGCTCGGTGATGGTGAGCGATGAGTCCTCGTCGATCCATTCCGGGTGGCCGATCATCGCGCACAGGTCGAACCACTGTTGCGCGGTCCCGCAGCCGACGTCGACGAGTCCATCCTTGGCGCGCGCCACACCTGGCACCGTGACGCGGCGCGCATCCCGCCAGGGCCGCCCCAGCATCTCGAAATAGGTGACTGGATAGTAGGTCAGCGACAGGATCTGTGTTTCCAGCATCGACAGGTCCAGTAGTTCGCCCGGGCCATCGCCGGTGCGGCCGTATCGCGATGCCAGCATGGCCGCGCTCGCGTAGACCCCGGCCAGGTACTCGCCGGCCTGGCCGCCCACGAATACCGGCGCGCGGTCGGCCTGGCCACGTCCGAGGCCGACGATCCCGCCGGACCATGCCTGCAAGGTGAATTCGGAGGCAGGGCGGTCGTGCCAGGGTCCCCGGAGCCCGAACGGCGTGATCGACATGACGGTGAGATGCGGATGGCGGCGGTGCATCGCCGCGGGCGCGAAGTCCGGGCGCTCCGCGACCTCCGAACCGCCGGACCACACCACCGCATCGGCGGCCGCCAGCAGCCGGTCGACCAGGCGCATATCGTCATCGATGCGGCGATCCGCGACGACGCTGCGTTTCGACCCGGCCAGAAAACTGAACAACGCCCCGTCATTGCCCGGCGGTATGACGGCGCCCGAGGCCGACCAGGAACGCAAGGGATCGCCTTCGGGCGGCTCGACTTTGATGACGTCCGCTCCGCCGTCGGCCAGCAACTTGGTGCAGTAGGCACCCGCGATTCCGGTGGACAGGTCGACCACGGTGTAGCCGGCCAGGGGCGGTTCGGCGGTGGACTCCGCCACTAGCGCTTCCGCTTCCGGCTGGGCTCCTTCTTGCCGCCTTCGTTCTTGCGCCCCTTCTTGCTCAGTCGCCATTCCGGCGGAAACCGGTCGTCGTTGTCTTTCACCGCTTTACCCAGACCCCGTTCGACGGCGTCGCCGAGGGTGAAATCGTCGGGGCCGTCGGGCCGGACGCGGCCGCCCAGCGACTCGAAGAACCCGCTCAACATGCTGCCCAGGTACTCGCCCTGGAACTGTTTCATGATCTCGAAGAACACCTTCTGCATGAACACCGTGTCGGTGGGACGGTTCCGCGCGCAGGCCAGCGCGTACCTGTCCACCTCCGCCTCGAGTTCTGCCCTGGGCACCACACTGTTGAGGAAGTTGCAGTCGTACATCTCCGCCGCGGTGAAAGCCCTTCCGGTGAAGACCATTTCCTGAAACTTCCGGATTCCCATCGTCTGGGCCCACCACCACATCCGTGGACCCCAGCCGTAGTAGCGGAAGGACGGGTGCCCGAAGAGCGCGTCATCGCTGGAGATCACCAGATCCGCGTCGGCCGCCTGGTAGAAATGCCAGCCGTAGCAGTAGCCCTTGGCCTCCAGGATGCTGATCTTCTTGAAGTCCTGCAGGCCCCGTATCCCCGAGTTCGGGTTGGCGTACCACTGGCCCAGGGTGGCGCCATGGCGAAATGAGCCCTCGGGGGGAAACCTGACGTCCTCGTCGCCGATCCGGTACTCGGCGAGCCGGTTATGCTGATCCACCGAGTTCTGCGCCGCCATTTCCTCGGTGAGATCGGCACCGGAACCCAGGTCCTCACCGGCCCCGCGGACCACCAGCACCTTGACCTCGTCGTCAATCGAGGCCCGGTGCAACAGGTCGGCGTAGCGCAGCCGGGCGGCGATGGTGGGCGCGTTGAGCTGCCCGGGCCGATCGAACGTGATGGTGGCGATGCGGGTCTCGGGGTCCTTGTGGTACCTGATGATCTGCACGGCCGGCGGACCGGACTTGCCGGACATGGCTATTCCTGCCAGAACGGGCTGGAGGTCAGCACCTCTGGTCCATCGGCGGAGATCAACACGGCCTCCCGTCCGAAGACGGCGCCGATTCCCTGCTCCCAGACGTAGCCCGTGACCGCCAGCACCATGCCGGGCTCCAACCGCTCCTGTGCCGCGGTCGCGGGCAGGTGCTTGGAGATCACGGGCGGGTCGAAGCCCATGCCCAGGCCGCGGGCCACCGGCATCGGCGGCGCCGCTTCCCCCGCGGCCTGGTAGGCGCCCAGCAATTGGCCGGTTCCCCCGCCGGGCCGGCACGCGGCTAGCAGCTTGTCCCACAGGCGTTCCCAGCGGCGGTACAGGGCGGCGGCGCCGCGCGCCTCGCCCGCCGGCCAGGTGCGCCCGACCTCACCGACGTAGCCACCGGCGAGCACCCCGGCCGAAAACGCCACCAGATCACCGTCTTTCACCCGTCCCTCGCCGTCCGCTCGCCGCCAGGGATGATCGGGTGAGGTCACCCACGCCACATCCTGATTCGACGGGGTGCTCACCCCGCCGGCGGCGACGGCCTCCAGCAGGGCACCGGCCAGCGCCTGCTCGCTCACCCCGGGCCGCAATTCGGAGACGGCAGCGGCCAAACCCTTTTCGGCCACCGAGATCGCGTCGCGCAACGCCACGACTTCTTCGGCCGTCTTGATGCGCCGCGCGGCGCGCATCGCCAGTTCGCCGTCCACGAGTTCCGCATGGGGAAACGCCGTCGGCAGCAGCTGGGCGAAAACCGGTGATATCGCATCGGTTCCGACACGGCGGGCGGTCGCGGCGCCGTCGATGCGCTGCAGCGCCGACATGGTGTTCATCGGATTCCACGAGATCCCGTACAGGTTCTCGTGTGGAATGTCATCGGGGACACCTTCATCCCACGTGCTTAACAGGTGAATAGCCCCGGTCGCGCGCACGAGCACACACGTCGGACCGAACGGCCGAGTGCCCGCGACCCACAGCTGCGGTGCGCCGGTGACGTAGCGGACGTTGGCTTGGCGGCCGAGGACCAGGACGTCGAGGTCGTGCGCCGCCATCTGGTCCAGCACCCGATGACGGCGGCCCGAGCGCAGCGCGCGGTCGTCAGGGCAAACTTCAACTGACATGGGAGCCATACGGGTCATAGGGGTAGTCGGTCAATCGGATCCAGCCTTCCTCGGTGATCACCAGGACTTCTTCACTGCGGTAGCCGCCGGTGCCGTCCTCCCACACCACGGGCTCCAAGACCAGGACCATGCCGGCTTGGAGGACGAATTTTTCGTCGAAGTCCTGGCCCAGATCCGTTCCGATCATGGGCATTTCGGCCGCGTTCACGCCGATGCCGTGGCCCAGGTAGAAGTGCGGCAGCCACGGCTTACTGCCGCCGTTGGCGTTGGTTGCGGCCCGCCCCAGGTCGGCGGCCGTGGCGCCGGCCTTGGCAACATCCAGGACGGCGGACATGATCGCGAACCATTTGTCGAACTGCGCCCGCTGACGCGGCGACGGATCCCGGCCGACGATCCAGGTGCGTCCGAAATCCGAGCAGTAACCGTGGTAGGTGATGCTGACGTCGGTCCACAGCACGTCGCCCTCGGCCAGTTCTCGCTCGGTGCTCAGCAGGGGCAACGCCAGGTCGCCGTGCGTGGTCCACACACCGTCGGCCTTGGTCGGCGGCATCACCTGCCAGATCGGCTCGAGCATGCTTGCCGTGGCGCCCAACTCGAACGCCCGCCGCAAAAAGCTTGCGGACAGGTCGACCTGACGGATCCCCGGGGTCAACCGCTTCTGGACCTCGACCATAGCCTCGTCGGTGATCCGGATCGCGGTGCGCATGCACGACAGTTCGTCCGGTGTCTTCACCGCCTTGGCCGCGCTGACCACGGCCGCCGCGTCGACGGGCCCACCCTTGGGGAACAACGACTTTGCCGCCCGCGACATCGCGCCGGTGCACTCGTCGACCGCGATCACCGCGCCGGCCGGAATCAGATCTGCCAGCAGGCGCGCGAAATTGTTTACGCCTTCGTCGAACTCGAGATAAACCGGCCCGTGCACATGATCGGCGGGCAGGTCGGACTCCCGGGCGGCGCCCTCGCGAAACGGCAAGAACAAATGCGGGCACTCGTCTCCGGCGAGCACCACGGCCACCGGCCGCTCCACGTAGGACAGACCCGCATCACCCAGCGGCCAACTGGTGCCGGTGGCATAGACCACCGCGCTGTTGCCCAGCAGGATCATTGCGTCGACGCCGCGTTCGGCCATCGCCGAACGCAGCCGCGTCCCCGTCTCCCGGCGCATGCGCCCCAGGTCGGGCGTCTCGGGGATCACCAGGCTGCTGGTGCCCGCGCCCGCTTGCGCGAACGTTGTCATCGCCGCGCCCCTACAGGCCCAGGAACTTCGTGACGTTGCCACTCACGATTTTCGCGGCGTCCGCGGGACCGACTGCGTCGACGACCGCGGCCAGCGACTTCTCCGAGTAGCCGTAAGTGCTTTCGTTGTGCGGGTAATCGCTGGACCACATGACCTTGTCCACCCCGATCTTGTCGATCAGCTGCAGGCCTAGCGGGTCGACCATGAACGACGCGCTCATGTGGGTGTCCCAGTAGTACCGCACGTCGTGCTCTAGCGGACGGTTGAACATGTGCTGGTAGGAGGCGACCAGGTGCTCGGCGTCCTGCAGCGCCCACGGCACCCAGGCGATGCCGCCCTCGAACCAGCCGAGGCGCAGCGCCGGGTGCCGGTCAAGGATGCCGCCAAAGATATACTTGGCGAACGTCTCCCGGAACCCGTCGATGTTGATCATCATGCCGACCACCACGCTGTTGAACTCGGTCGGGCTTTTCGGGGGGGTCTCCCCGATGTGATGGGTGATCGGAAGTCCTGCGGCCTCGATCTCGTCCCAGACGGCATTCATCGACGTGCTCGAATAGTCGATCGGGTTACCCTCGTCGTCCTTGCCGGGATTCAGCGGTAGGAGGAACGTCTTGAGCCCCAACGATTTCAGCTCGTCGAGCGTTCTCCTGGCACCCTGCGGCTCCCACCAGTTGATCAGCCCGGCGCCGTAAAAATGACCGTTCGACCGTTCCTGGAGTTCCGCGATGTATTCGTTGTAGATGCGGAAGGCCAGCTCGCGCAGGTTCTTGTCCGGGTAGTGGAAGAGCGCCAAAATCGCGTTGGGAAAGGCCAATTCCTTATCGACGCCGTCGTCATGCAGTTCCTGGATGCGGGCCTCGATGTTGGTGCTGGCCGCCCCGGGCAGGTCGTCGTACTGCATCAGCACCGCGCTGAAGTCCCCCGGCAGGAACGACTGGCCCTTGCGGCCGACCTGGTAGGCGCCGTCCTCATACCAGATCCGCGGCGCCTTGTCTTTGAGGTCATCCGGAAAGCGTTGGTAGAAAATGTCGTCCGCCAACGAGATGTGATTGTCCGCGGAGAACACCACGGTTCCCGCGGGTAGCCCGACATCGGCGCCCGAGGCGTGACCGCGGCGATCCTTGGGGGCGCCGAAGCCTTCGGGCGGGTAGAGCGAAACGGTGCTTGTTTGAGTCGTCATCATTGACCCTCCATTCGGATCGGCATTGGGATGTTGCGTCCCGGGGGCTACCAGGTCACCGGAAGTTCGTAGACGCCGTAGGCGAGTCGGTCGTCTTTGAAGGGCACATCCTCGACGGGGATGGCCAGTTCGAGCGTGGGGATACGGCGGAAGAGGGTGCGGTAGACGATCTGCAGCTCGGCGCGGGCGAGCTGCTGTCCCACGCACTGGTGCCGGCCGTAACCGAAGGCGACGTTGCGGTCGGCCCCGGAGCGGTGCAGGTACAGGCGGTCGGGTTCGGGGAACGCATGCGGATCCCAATTGGCCGGGGCCAGATCGATGATGATGCCCTCGCCGGCGCGGATGGTCTCCCCGGCGATGTGGATGTCTTCGAGCGCGACGCGGCGCTGCCCGTTCTGAATGATGCTCAGGTAACGCAACAATTCCTCGACGGCACTGGCGATGACCTTGGGGTCTTCGGCGTCGCGGATGACGGCCAACTGGTCCGGGTTCATCAGCAGGGCGAGCACCCCGAGGCCGATCATGTTCGAGGTGGTCTCGTGCCCGGCGATCAGCAGGCCGGTGCCCAACTGGGCGGCTTCTTTCACGCTGAGTTCGCCGGCCTTGACCCGCTCGGCGAGGTCGGAAACCGCGTCCTCCGCGGGGTTCTCCATTTTCGCCTCGACCAGCTGCGCGAGGTATTTGTTGAGGCTCATGGCGCCTTTGACCGTGTCTTCCCCCGTCGCGTACCGCGCCAGCCCGACGTTGGCGTGGTGCTGGAACATGTCCGCGTCCTCGTATGGCACCCCGAGCAACTGGCTGATCACCAGCGACGGAACCGGGAGCGCCAACGCGGTTACGACGTCGGCGGGCCGGGGTCCGGCCAGCATCGCGTCGATGTGATCGTCGGTGATCCGCTGGATCGTCGGGCGCAGCCCCTCGACGCGCTTGAACGTGAAGGGTTTCGACAACATCCGTCGGAACCTGGTGTGCTCTTCCCCGTCGGCGGTGAAGACCGACCGTGGACGCTTGTGCACCGTGGACAACATGCCCGCGTTCCAGTGCGGAAACCCCGGCAGCCGGTCGTCGACGCTGACCCGCGAATCCGAGAACAGCTCCCGCACTTGCTCATAGCCCGTGATGAGCCACGGCGTGCTGCCGTCCCAGATCCGGACCCTGGACAACGGCCGGGCCTGGGCCAGCGCCATGACACCGGGTGGCGGAGCGAAGGGGCAGCCCGCCTGCCTCGGCATCGGATAGTCCGGGATCTCGGCGGCCGCCTCGGTCGCCGTACTGTTCGTCATCGTCTCTGACATGTCATTCCTCGATGTGAATGGCCAGCGCGGGGCACGCCGCGGCCGCTCGCCGCGCGCCCTCGGCCTGCTCGGCCGACGGATTGGGGTTCAGCAGAACGACGACGCCGTCGTCGTCGCGTTGGTCGAACACGTCCGGGGCGTTCATCACGCAGTTCCCCGACGAGGCGCATACGTCTTGGTCGACAGTCACTTTCATCTGCAGACCTTTCACTCGTACGGCGTCACGGGCGCCAGCCACAGGCCCACGATGGCGTCGATGAGACCCGATGCGGCGGCCCGCCAGGACCGCTGGAGCGGCGAGGCACCGGCGGCAAGCGCGCGTTCCCGGTCGGCGCAGGTATGCATCAAAAGATTGCGGGCCATGATGTTTCGTTCGAAGTGCACTTCGGCGGGTAGGTCCGGCAGGCAGCGATTGATGCCGTCGACCACCTGGACCAGGGAGGGCGAGCTCAGCGCGCCCTTGACGATGATGTGGTAGTACGCGGGATCGGTCATCGCCTGTGCCGCGAACCGCGCGTACCAGGTGGGGTTGCCGAGCTCGTCGAGATGATCGGTGAGCGGGCGCACCAGACAGGCCACCCAGTCCCGCATCTGAGTGGAACCACCCGATTCGAGTAGCTCGGCCACCATCCGCTCGCGCAGCTGCTCGACCGGCCCGCGGTGCTTGTGTTCGATCGCCCGCACCAGGTCGGCCTTCGTACCGAAGTGGTAGCCCACCGCGGCGTTATTGCCTTGGCCCGCCGCCTCGCTCACCTGGCGATTCGATACGGCGAACATGCCGTGCTCGGCGTACAGTCGCTCGGCTGCCGCCAGGATCGCTTCCTGGGTGGAACTGGCCCGCTCGGTGCGAACGGTCCGGCCGATGGTGGTCACCCGGCTAGTCAACCGCGCCCCCTCGATTAAGTCAAGCGATTGATTTAAAATCGCCGCGCACGTGGTCGGGCGGCCTTCGCTTCGATGCCCTATAGCGGGCGACGGGTGACAAAGGGCCCTCGTTCGGATCGGCCCCGCTGGGTCACGATGGCTTCTTGCGCGGCGACGATGTGGCGGTGTCGAGGCGGTGAACCATCGGTTGGGGGGTAGTCATGTTGTCAGCCAACCGGGTCTCGGCGATCGAGGATTCGGCGTGGTTTCAGTCGAAGTGGGCGCCATACCTGGTGTCCGATGCGGACTTGCGGATCCGTGCGGTGAACGCGGCCTGCGAACGCGTGTCGGGCCACCCGCGGGAAAGCCTGCTCGGGTGCCCGCTGTTCGACGTCTTTCCGGATAACCCGGCCGATCCGGACGCGGACGGCGTGGCCAACGTCTCGGCGTCGCTCGAGTTGGTCTTTCGCCGCGGGGTCCGGCATTGGCTGGGCGTGCAGCGCTACGACATTCCTGACCGACAGAATCCCGGCGAGTTCGTCTACAAAGTCTGGACGCCGACGAACTCGCCGATCAAAGAGGGCAAGAAGACGGTCGCCGTGCTGCAGCACGCCCAGGACGTCAGCCGCGTCGTGCCGCCGACACCCGCGGACCGCGCGTATCCCAAACTGTTCGAGTTGAGGAGCGCGGCCGAGGTGCTCGGGCGCCAGTTCCCCGACCTCCCCTACGAGGCGGTGCTGAGCGTGCTGACACATTCCCACAGCGTGATCGTGGAAAGCGCTGGCGTCGAGGACCTTACGCGCGCCGAGGCGCTGGCCAAGCTGCGGCTGGAAACCCAAGCGGGACATGCCGCGGAGGGCCCTGACGCCGGCCCCTAGTCGCTCTTGCGCGACTCGTTGCGGGGCCGGATCACCTTGCCGGCGGACGTCCCCCCGTCGACCGGCAGCACGGTCCCGGTCACATACCGTGACCTATCGGTGGCGAAGTACAACGCCGCCTCGGCGACGTCGTCGGGCGTGCCCTCCCGCTTGAGTGGCCGGTCGTCACGCATCCCCTGGCGAATCCGCGCCTCGAACCGCGCCAGCTCGTCGGGGTCGACGTCAACGGCCGAGGACGCCAGGATCGGGGTCGGGATGCTGCCCGGCGCAATGGCGTTGACCCGGATTTCATAGCGCGCCAGCTCAATTGCGGCGGATTTGGTGAACTGTATTACCGCCGCTTTCGAGGCCCGGTAGACCATCACCCCGCCGCCGGCCTGGATCCCGCCGATCGACGTCAGGTTGATGATCGATCCCCCGCCGCATTCGGCCATGTGGCGGGCGGCGTCTCGGGTACCGGCCATCACACCCAGCACGTTGACGCCCATCACCCGGTGGAAATCGGCAAGGTCGTCGTCGAGCAGTCGCCGCAGCGGGCTGGAGATTCCGGCGTTGTTCACCATGACGTGCAGACCGCCGAATTTCTCGACGGTGGTCGCGACCAGCGCCCCGACCTGTTCGGGATCGGAGACGTCCGTCCGGCAGAACAGGGCGGCGGTGCCCAATGTGGCGGCGAGCTCCTCGCCGCTGTCCGTCTCGATGTCGGCGATGACCACGCTCGACCCCTCGGCCACGAACCGTTCCACTATCCCGCGACCGATGCCGGACGCCCCGCCGGTGACGATGGCAACCCTGCCATCCAATTCGTTGACCACCCGACGAGTTAATCGGGGTCGCCAGCGTTAAGTCAAGCAGTTGATTTAAGCGCCGGGCGGCTCGGCGGCACGTCATCCCGGCGGTCCGGCCGGTCGGTAAGGTCAGAGGGCAATCCCTTACTTGCGGCGGTGTGCGTGACCAAGACATTCCCGGCACAACGTTTGCGGGGCCGGCGGAGTGAATGCGCGGCCCTCGATCGTGCGACGTCGGCTGCGCGCTCCGGACACAGCCAGGTGCTGGTGTTGCGGGGCGAAGCAGGCATCGGCAAGACGGCATTGCTCGACTTCGTGGCCGGGCGCGCCGCGGGATTCCGCACGGCGCGGGTGGGGGGCGTGGAGTCCGAGATGGAACTCGCATTCGCCGCTTTACAGCAACTCTGCTCGCCACTGCTGGCTTGCATCGACCGCCTGCCCGCCCCGCAGCGGGAGGCACTGGAGATCGCGTTTGGTTGCAGCGCCGGGCCGGCGCCGGACCGCTTTTTGGTCGGGTTGGCGGTGCTGAGCCTGATCGGCGCGGCAACGGAGAGCCAGCCCCTCCTCGTTCTGGTAGACGACGCGCAATGGATCGACCGCATCTCGGCGCAAACCCTGGCTTTCGTCGCTCGGCGCCTCGTCGCCGAACCCGCCGCGATCATCTTCGCGGTGCGCGAGGAGGTGGGCGACGAACTGGCAGGGCTGCCCGAGCTGACGGTCAGCGGCCTCAATTCCGGCGACGCGCGCGCGCTGCTGGATTCGGCCATCGTCGGTCGCCTGGACGATCAGGTTCGCGACCGCATCGTGGCCGAGACGCGTGGCAATCCCCTGGCGTTGCTGGAACTACCCAAGGGTTTCACCGCGGCCGAACTGGCGGGCGGGTTCGGCCGGCCCGACAGCTGGCCGCTGGCCGGCCAGATCGAGCAGACCTTTCTGCGGCGGATTCGGTCGCTGCCGGATCACGCCCAGCGGTTGTTACTCGTTGCCGCGGCGGAGCCCATAGGCGACACGGCACTGTTGATTCGCGCCGCCGAGCGCCTGGGCCTCGAACCGGATGCCGCGGCGGGTGCGGAGGCGGCGGGGTTGATTGACGTCGGGACCCGGGTGCGATTCCACCATCCCTTGGTGCGTTCGGCGGCATACCGCTCGGCGGATGTGATGGAGCGCCGACGTGCTCATCGGGCACTGGCCGATGCGACCGACCGGGACACCGACCCGGACCGGCGCGCGTGGCACTTGGCCGTCGCCGCCGCGGGTCCCGATGAATCCGTCGCCGTCCAACTCGAGCGGTCCGCGGGTCGGGCGCAGAGCCGAGGAGGTGTCGCCGCCGCGGCCGCGTTCCTGGAGCGAGCGACCCAGTTGACAGCCGACCCGGTACGCCGTGGAACCAGGGCGCTGGCGGCCGCTCAGGCGAAGCGCGACGTGGCCGCGTTCGACGCCGCGGAGGAGCTACTCACGATCGCGGAATCGGCGTCCCTGGAAGCGCTGGAGCGAGCCCAGGTCAAGCGGCTGCGCGCCCAGATAGCGTTCGCCAGGAGCCGCAGCGGCGACGCCAACGCGCCGACGGTATCCGACTCGGCGGTCGGGCTGCTGGATGCCGCGAAGGGGCTGGAATCGCTCGATGACGCGCAGGCCCGGGAGACGTACTTGGAGGCCGTGGGAGCGGCGATGTTCGGCGGACGGCTGTGCCCGCATGGCGGCATCGCGATGACCGCGGCGACGGCGCGCTCGGCACCGCCCCGGCCCGAACCCGCCCGGCCCGTCGATCTGCTACTTGATGGCATTGCCATCCGGGCCACCGACGGCCACTCCGCGGGCGTTCCCGCGCTCCGTGAGGCGATCGACCGCATCTGCACGGAAGCGCACCGCGGCGATTCCGAGGTGATGCGATGGTTCTGGCAGGCCTTCCCCATCGTCCAGGAATCCGCGGCCCATGAGCTCTGGGACGACGACGCGTGGCACCAACTGGCCACCCAGGCCGTCCGGCTGGCCCGCGACGCGGGCGCGCTGGCCATGCTACCGCTTGCGCTGGTCTACCGCGCCGGCGTGCACGTGCAGGCGGGTGAGTTCGCCACGGCTGCAGCGCTTATCGAAGAAGCCGAAGGCATCGCCGCCGCCACCGGCTACACCCCGGTGAAGTATCACTCCCTGACATTGCCGGCCTGGCGGGGCACCGAAGCCGAGGCAGTGAAGCTCATGGAGGCCGCGCTCGCCGACGGGATGACCCGAGGCGAAGGGCGCGTGATCGGGTTGACCGGGTACGCGACGGCCGTGCTGTACAACGGCCTTGGCCGCTATGGCGACGCCTTCACGGCCGTCCGGCAGGCATGCGAGCACGAGGACCTGGGGCTGTTCGGTTGGTGCCTGGTCGAACTCATCGAGGCGGGCGTCCGATGCGGTGAACGCGACGCGGCGCAAGACGCCCTGCAGCAACTCCGAGACCGCACACAAAGCAACGGAAGTGATTGGGCAGCAGGGATCTTGGCCCGGTCGCGAGCATTGCTGGCAGACGACCGGGTTTCCGAACGGGACTACCGCGAGGCAATCGAGAGGCTGGAGCGCACCCGGATTACCGTGCACCTCTCCCGAGCCCATCTGGTCTACGGGGAATGGCTGCGCCGGTGCAACCGCCGCGTCGACGCGCGCGCGGAGCTACACACCGCGCACGAGATGTTCGCCCGAATGGGAGCCGATGGGTTCGCCGAGCGCGCCCGCCGCGAGCTCATGGCGACGGGCGAGAAGGTCAGCAAACGGTCCGCGGCACCAGGAGACGAATTGACGGCCCAGGAAGCGCAGATCGCGCGGCTGGCCGGCGAAGGTATGACGAATCCCGAGATCGCCGCCCAACTGTTCCTCAGCACGCATACGGTCGAGTGGCACCTGCGAAAGGTGTTCGCCAAGCTCGGCATCACCTCGCGCAGGCAACTCCGGGGAGCGGCTACGCACTGACTACGGACTTCCAAGGGTTCGAGCGTCCCCCGTCCACGCGACGCTGAATTCGCCAGTTCATCGCACACCTCGGGAGGGCGCAGGTCATGAAGGTATTAGTTATCGGCGGCAGCGGGCTGATCGGCTCGCAGGTCGTCGCCAATCTGACGGAGCTGGGACATGAGGCAGTCGCGGCCTCGCCCCGGTCGGGTGTCGACAGCGTCACCGGTACAGGGCTGGCCGAGGCGGTCGCGGGTGTCCACACGGTGGTCGACGTGTCCAACTCGCCGTCCTTCGACGACGACCCCGTCATGCACTTCTTCACCACGTCGACGAGAAACCTTCTCGCCGCGGAGCGCGAGGCGGGTGTGCAACACCACGTCGCGCTCTCGATCGTGGGCGCCGACCGTGCCCCGGACAGTGGCTACATGCGGGCCAAGGTCGCCCAGGAGAAGTTGATCGAGGAATCGGACATTCCGTACTCGATCGTGCGAGCGACACAGTTCTTCGAATTCGTCGAACCCATCGCCGACTCGGCAACCGACGGCAACACGGTCCGCCTGCCGGTTGGGGCGTTCCAGCCCATCGCGGCCAAGGACGTCGCCACGGCCGTCACCCGTGCAGCGATCGGCGACCCGACCAACGGCATCACCAACATCGCCGGCCCCGAAAAGCGTGGCATGGACGAATTCATCAGGACCGCACTTTCCGCATCCAACGATCCCCGTCAGGTAGTGGGAGACCCCACGGCCGGCTATTTCGGTACCGGGCTCGACGAACACACCATCGTTCCGCTCGACAGCGAGGACCCCACGATCTACTCGACCCGCTTCGGCGAGTGGATGGCCACGAGAACGACGAGCGACGCGCATTAGGCGCGCGTCGTAGGGACGGGGGTGGATCGATGTCACGGGTTGCGATGATCACCGGGGCCAGCCGCGGCATCGGCGCGGCGACCGCAGGGGTCCTTGCCGAACGCGGATTTCGGGTGGTGGTCAACCACCGCGCCAGCGGCCGGCAAGCCGAGGAGGTGGTTGCCGGCATCACGGGGGCCGGCGGCGAGGCGCTGGCGATTCAGGCCGACGTCACCGTGCCCGGTGACGTCTCCGCGATGGTCGACGAGATCGCTGGGCGCTGGGGGGGCGTGGACGTGCTGGTGCACAACGCGTTGATACCGTTCGTGGTCACCTCCTTGGCCGATCTGACCTGGGAGGAACTCGGCGGCAAGGTGAACGCGGAGCTACACGCCGCTTACATGTTGACGAAGGCCGTTGTGCCGGGCATGGTTTCGCGCGGCTACGGCCGGCTGGTTTACCTCAGCACGGGGCTGTCCCGGCGCCCGCGCGAGGGGATGATCGCGCTCGGCACAGCGAAGGCGGCCCTGGACCAGTTCGTCCGGTACGTCGCACTCGAACTCGCACCGCGCGGAATCACCGCCAACCTCGTCGCACCGGCCACCGTCAGCGGAACGACGGTGACCGGGCAACTCACGTCCGACCGGGTGCGTGAGCTCGGAGAGGCCGCGCCGATGGGGCGGCTGGTCACGCCGGCCGAGGTGGCCCACACGATCGCATTTTTGGCGAGCGAGGAGTCCGGTTTCACGACCGGCCATTACCTGCCGGTCAACGGCGGTATTGCGATGGACTGAAGGAGCCGACCACCATGCATACGATCGACCTGGCGTACGTCGGGCGCGGCATCCACGAAGAACTCGTCGCCTACGTGGCCGATCAGGAGGGCTACTTCGAAGACGAAGGGGTCCACGTCGCCGTGCGGGACGGGATCGGCTGGGGCTCAGAGCGTCTGCGTAACTGCGCGACGATCGGCCTGGGCCGCGCCCTGTTATCGCGGTTGACCGAAGGCATCGAGTGGACGGCACTGAGCGTGAACACCCACCGCCCGCTATTCTGGTTTCTCGGTGGCGCCCGGGTGAGATCGATGGCGGATCTGCGCGGGCGCCGGCTCGCGGTACATGCGGCGCACACAGCTCCCGGATGTTTTGCCCGAATTGTGTTGCGCCGGTGCGGTCTTGATCCCGATCGGGACCTGCAGTGTGTGGCTCGTTCCCCGGGTGACTATCAGATGGATTTGCGAAGGTTGCGCGATGGTTCGATCGATGCTGCTTACGTCGGCAGCACCCTGGTACCCGAGCAGGTCGCCGAGGAGGAGGGCTTCCACCTACTGGCCTGGGTGGGAGATCATTTCCAGATTCCAACCGTCGGGGTCGCGGTCGACTCGACCCGACTCCAGCCTGAGGGTACCGCGGTGCAGGCGGTGGTGCGGGCCAACCGGCGCGCCCTGCAGACGCTGGCCGACCGGCCCGAACTCGCAATCGATTACATGGCGTCTTTTCTGAACCGGTCGACGCGTGAAGAGGTGCAACGTCATTACGAACGCTACATCGGGCCGTACTTCACCTCCGACGGACGGGCGGACCTCGACGTCGCACGGCGGGCGGTTGATGCGGTGGCGGCCGAACTCGGTACCCCTTCGCCGCCTGCCGAGCAGGTCTATCGGTGCTGAGAGGGGACATGCACTTTCGATCCGCAAGCCTACTGCCCCAACGAATCTAGGAGCCAGAGATGGAACTGTCGGACCAGACAGCGGTGGTCACCGGTGGCACGGCGGGTATCGGACTGGAGTCCGCGCGTCTGCTCGCATCCGAAGGCGCCGTCGTCGTCGTCTCGGGCCGCAACCGGGCCAGGGGTGAGCAAGCCGTTGGGGCCATCGGCCCGAATGCACGATTCGTTCAGACCGACATGGCAGACGCCGATTCCGTGAATTCGCTTGTGCACCAGTGCGGTGAGGTCGACATCATCGTCAACAACGCAGGCAGTTTTCCGTCGGCATTGACCGTCGAACAAGACATGGGGACCTTCGAGGCAACGTTCGATACCAACGTTCGCGGCGCCTACTTCCTTGTCGCCGGGCTGGTTCCGGGCATGTTGCGGCGCGGCCGAGGCAGCATCGTCAACGTCACCACCATGGCGGCGTTCAAGGGGATCCCAGGCGCGTCGGGTTACAGCGCCTCCAAGGCCGCGCTGGAGTCGCTCACCCGCACCTGGGCCGCGGAGTTCGGCGGGGCCGGCGTCCGGGTGAACAGTGTGGCGCCCGGGCCCACCCGCACGCTCGGGGTCGCCGCGGAATGGGGCGACGTCAACGAAGAGCTCGGGCGAGCGTTGCCGTTAGGCCGCACGGCGTTCGCGTCCGAGGTCGCCGAGGCGGTGCTCTTCCTCAGCTCCCCTCGGTCCAGCTTCATCACCGGCTCCACGCTGCACGTCGACGGCGGCGGCGCCGCCGTCTGAGCGAGGGAGCTGTTCCCCGCCGGTTCGGGGTTGGCGATTGCGCTCCGGCCCGCGCCCCGGCACGGTATAAGAAAACAGGGGTGAGTCGAGGAGAGGACGAGGAGCAATCCATGCCCGCGTTACCCGTCAGCGACGTGCCCTTCGACAAGATGCGGCTCACCAGGCGCGGGTTCATGGCCGCCGGCATCGCCGGCGGATTCGCGCTGGCAGCGTGCAGTCAGTCCAAGCCCGCACAATCGGGCAACGCCCAACTGGCCGCCGCCATCGCCGCGGCCGAGGCAGCCAGGCCGCACAGCGGCCGCACCGTCACCGCCAGCCTGACCGCCCAGCAGGTCCAGGTCGACCTGGGCGGACCGGTCGTCCGCACGCTGGCCTACGGCAACACCATCCCGGGCACGCCGATCCGGGCGCGCATCGGCGACGAGTTGGTGGTGACGGTGTCGAACCGGCTCGACCGTCCGACGTCGGTGCACTGGCACGGCATCGCGTTGCGCAACGACATGGACGGCGCCGCGCCCGCCACCCCGAATATCCCCGCCGGCCAGGACTTCACCTACCGCTTCTCCGTCCCGAACGCCGGCACCTACTGGGCCCATCCGCACACCGGCCTCGACGCCGACACGGGCCTGTACCTGCCGGTGATCGTCGACGACCCGACCGAGGGCAACTATGACGCCGAATGGATTGTGATCCTTGATGATTGGACTGATGGCGTCGGAAAGTCGCCCCAGCAGCTCTACACCGAACTGACCAGCCCGAACAAGCCCGCCCCACCAAGCACCACCGAGACCACGACGCCCACCACTTCGACGACCTCAACGACCAGCGAGACACCGACGACGTCGAGCAGTGAGACTTCGACAACGTCGACCAGCCCGAGCACCTCGAGCGGTCCGTCCAGCGCTGCACCGGCACCCGCGGGAAGCGTCGGCAGGAGCGATCTGCTCGGCGGCGACGCCGGGGACATCGCCTACCCCTACTATTTGATCAACGGCCGAATTCCCGCCGCTCCCATGACATTCAACGCGAAGCCGGGCCAGCGCATCCGGATCAGATTCATCAACACCGCCTCCGACACCACGTTTCGCGTCGCGCTGGCCGGTCATTCGATGACGGTCACCCACACCGACGGTTACCCGGTCGTGCCGGCCCAAGCCGACGCCCTGCTCATCGGCATGGCCGAGCGCTACGACGTCATTGTGACCGCCGCCGACGGTGTCTTCCCGCTGGTCGCGCTCGCGGAAGGGAAGAACGCCCTGGCGCGGACGCTGCTGTCCACCGGGGCGGGCAGCGCACCCGACCCCGGGTTTCAACCGGCAGAACTGAACCGGCGGGTAGGCACCGTGGAGATGTTCACGGCGACGACGCCGGTCAACCTGGGGCGGCCGCAGCCCGGTCTGAACCTGCCGGTCGTACTCGGCGGCAACATGACCCAATACAACTGGACGATCAACGGAAAACCCTACAGCGACACCGAACCGTTGCACGTCCGGCAGGGCGAGCGGCCCACCATCACCTTCGACAACGCCACGATGATGTATCACCCGATGCACCTGCACGGCCACACGTTCCAGCTGATCAAGGCCGACGGCAGCCCCGGCGCGCGCAAGGACACTCTCATGGTGCTGCCCAAGCAGAGGCTGCTCGCCGTGCTGGTGGCCGACAACCCGGGCCTGTGGCAATTGCACTGCCACAACACGTATCACCAAGAGGCCGGCATGGAGACGCGGTTGGACTACGTCTTCTAGACCGTCGCGGCGAGGAAGTCCAGCAGCAGCCGGTTCACCGTCGTCGCCTGCTCGATCTGCGGGCAGTGGCCGGCCTTGTCGACGACTGCCGCATGGGCGCCGTCGATCGCCTTGGCGATCTGGGCGGCCCAGCCCGCCGGAAGCAGCTTGTCGTCTCCGCCCTCCACGACGAGCGTCGGCACCGTGATGCGTTCGTAGGGCCGCGTGCTCGTAGGCGTGCCGGACGGCGTGGCGCCCGGGCGACGAAACCGGGCGGCGGCGACGGCTTCCCACGCTCCGGGCGCGGTGCTCGACTCGTAGCGGCGCCGCACGTAGCCGTCGTCGGCGGGATAGCCCGGGTCGTGGAACAGGGCCTCGACGATGCGGCGCATGCCCGGCAGCGTTGCGTCGTACTGCTGTAGCGCCTCGAAGTGCCGATTCTGTTGAATCTCGCCGCCACCGCAGATGATCGCCAGGCTGCGGGCGGGTAGCAGCGGCGCGTCCGAGGTGGCGTCGGTGAGCAGGTTGATCGCGCCCATCGAGTTGCCCACGAAGTGCGCGGAGTCCACGCCGAGCAGTTGGCAGAACCGCGCCACGTGCCGAATCCGCATCCCGCGTCCGTCGACGAAGTCGATGACCTTCGCCGACTGGCCGAACCCCAGCTGGTCGGGCGCCAGCACCCGGTACCGCGCGGCGAGCGCGGCGATGTTGCGTTCCCAGCCCAGTTCGGCGCTGGCGCCGAACTCACCGCCGTGCAGCAGCACCACCGGGTCGCCGTCGCCCGCTTCCAGATAGCTGGTCGTCAGGCCGTCCACCAGCATGGCCTTGAGCTGAATGTCCATCACTTGATCGCGATCGGGTTCACCGGTGAGCCCACAGCTCCAACAACCCTCAGGGGTGGGGCCACGAGCTGGAATTCGTATACGCCGTCCGCGGCGCAGTCCTCGGCCAGCACGGTGAGATCCCAGTATTCGCCGAGCATCAGCCCCATGTCGCGCAGGCACAGCAGGTGCAACGGCAGAAATACTCCCTCAACACCGGATACCAGATCCTCGACCTGAAGGTTGTCAGAGGCGACCGCTGCGACCTCGTGGTCGTGCAGCCACGACGCGCAGCGCCAGTCCAATCCTGAGAAGGGTTCCGTCTTGTTGCCGGTCTGTACGAACCTCGTCCACCAGCCGGTCCGGATCAGCACGATATCGCCACGCTCGATCGTCACGCCCTGCGCGCGGACGACGTCGTCCAATTCTTCGGGGGTGATCGGATTTCCTTGCTCGAGAAAAACTTCCGCCTTTCGGTGTCGAACAAGGTCCAGTAGCACGCCACGCGAGGTGATGCCCTTGACGTCCACCTTGTCGATGCTGCAATGGTAGGCACCAAGGCTCGTCACCGAGCTCGCCGCGAAGCCGTTGTAGAGCTTGTCCTCGTAGTAGACGTGTGACAGCGCATCCCACTGGGTGGCCGCCTGCAACGGCATGATGATCATGTCTTCGTTGAAGCGGAACAGGCTGTCGACGAAATAGCCACCGACCTGCGTCGCCGTCGGGTTCTGCGCCCAACCGGGTCCGTACTGGGCCAGCGTGTTGGCATCCCCACCGTCCACGGTCATCACAAGCATGGGATTGTGCCGGAATCCGAAGGCGCCCTGCGGCCCCGAGGCGCCGAAGTCGATGCCAAGCGGAAACACCTTGCCGTGCCTGACCAAACCCGCCGCCTGAGCGACCTTGTCCGCGGTAATGAAATTCAGCGTGCCCAGCTCGTCGTCGTCGCCCCACCGTCCCCAATTGGAGACGTCGCGCGCGACCCGCCGGAAGTCAGTCAAGTCGGCCACCGGGCTCCTTCCTCGAGTTCACGAGCGACCGCCGCGCCCACGTTTCCGCCGTCGACCCAGATGATCTGCCCCGTGATATAGCTGGCTGCACCGCTATTCAAGAAGAGCAGTACCGTGGCCTGCTCGGCGGGGTCGGACACCCGGCCCAAGGGCTTGGGGATGTCGTCGAGGAAGCCCTGGCCGTACGCCGTGCGCAGCTGGTCGAGGATCGGGGTCTCGGTGACCCCGGGTCCCGTGCAGTTGATGCGGATGCCCTTGGCCCCCAGCGGGGTGGCGCTTCGCATGGTGTAGAAGACGATCGCTTCTTTGGACAGCTGGTAGCCGTTGCCAAGGCCGGCGGGATTGGCCTGGCACCAGTCGATGCCCTCCTGCATCGTCGCGGTGTTGAGCAGAGGTGCCACTGCCGCCGCGTGCTCGCGATAGGCGGCTGCCGCGAGCGAGGAGACGCTCACGATGGACGAGCCCGCGGGCATCTTCGGAATCAGCGCCTCGGTGAGATGCCGCAGCCCGAGGAAGTTGATGGTGACGACGAGGAGCGGGTTGCCGATCCCGGACGAGACACCGGCGACGTTGAACAGGGCGTGCACCGGGCCTTCGACCGACGCCACCGCGCCGTCGATCGAGGCCGGGTCGGCGAGGTCGGCTTCGTGAAACTCCTTGAGCCCGAAGCGCGGCCGGCGCTTGTCCAGGCCGACGACGTCGGCGCCGAGCTCGGTGAGCTGGCGCACGACATGCTCGCCGATGCCGGACGCACATCCGGTCACCACCGCGCGGCGGCCGTCGTAGCGCCACAGCCCGTCGATCTCGCCCAACGCTCAATCCGCTTCCGGTATCACTTGCCCTGCTCTCTTGCCTGCTGTTCCTTCAGGCGCTTCGCCGCCTGCACCCGGCCTTCGTTGATCTCCGCCATCGCCTCGGGAATCTCGCTGGCGGTGAACTTGTCTCGCCCGGTGGGTAGGCCTCCGAAGGCATAGGTTTCGTCGAACAGCGGCGTCGTCGACTTCGGCCGGCGCGCCTCGACCTTCTCGATGACCGGTGCAAGCCGCTTGGCTTTGGCGGCGACTGCCTTCTCGTCACGTTCGATGAACTCGGGCAGCACCTCCCTGCCCATCAGCTCGATGGATTCCATGGTGCCCTCGTGGCTGCGCGGGTTGAGCAGCAGGATGATCTCGTCGACCCCGCTGTCCTCGTAGCCGCGCAGGAATTCGCGAACGGTGGCCGGAGTCCCGATCGCACCGCGCCCGGGACCGTACGCCAGCGTCGGGTCCTTCTCGACCTCTTCGAGGTACCGCTTCCACACCCCGGTGCGGCCTGGAGTGTGCATCCCGGTCAGGTAGTAGTGCATGATCCCGAACGAAAAGAATCCGCCGCCTTGCCCGAGCCGTTGTAACGCTTCCTCTTCGGTCTTGGCGACCATCATCGACAGGTCCCCGCCTATTGCCAGGATGTTCGGGTTGATCTGCGGCGTGATCGGGACGCCGTTCTCCTCGAGCTCCTTATAGTAGCCGTTGACCCGCTCGGTGAGCGGCCCGGGACCGGTGTAGGCGAAACTCAGTGCACCGATGCATTTTTGGGCGGCCATCTGTACGCTGGCCGGCCGCGTGCAGGCGACCCAGACCGGCGGATGCGGCTTTTGCAGCGGCTTGGGGATGACGTTGCGGGGCGGCATCTGGATTTGATCACCTTTGAACCC
Organism: Mycobacterium paraseoulense; assembly: GCF_010731655.1. Taxonomy (NCBI): domain Bacteria; kingdom Bacillati; phylum Actinomycetota; class Actinomycetes; order Mycobacteriales; family Mycobacteriaceae; genus Mycobacterium; species Mycobacterium paraseoulense. The sequence continues at coordinate 3,325,279 of NZ_AP022619.1, forward strand.
CGAGAACGGTTCCTCGATCATGCAGCGGATCGCCACCTCGAGCGATTCCTCCCACTGCGCCCGCTTGTCAGCGGGATCGACATCGAATCCGCCGAGTTCTCCGACGGAGGAACCTTCACCGGTGCCGAACTCGACACGCCCGTTCGAGAGCAGATCGATGGTGGCGACGCGTTCGGCGACCCGGGCTGGGTGATTGACCGCGGGCAGCAGGTGCATGATGCCGAAGCCCAGCCGGATGTTCTTGGTCCGCTGGCTGGCCGCCGCCAGGAAAATCTCCGGCGCCGTCGAGTGGCAGTATTCCTCGAGGAAGTGGTGCTCGGTCAACCAGACCGTGGAGAAGCCCGCCTTGTCGGCGGCCTCGACCTCGTCGAGGCACTCCTGCAGCAGGACGTGTTCATCGTCGTGGGCCCAGGGGCGCGGTAGGGCGAATTCGTAGAACAGCGATATTTTCATCGTTACCTCCTATGAGAATTAAGGGTTCGGTTGGCCGCGTGTGCGGCAAGGTGATTCGCCGCGACAAAGCCGAAGGTCATCGCGGGGCCGATGGTCGCCCCCGCGCCGGCGTAGCTGCGTCCCATCACCGGCGCGGAGGTGTTACCCACCGCGTACAGCCCCGGGATGACCGTGTCGTCGTCCCGTAGCACGCGCGCGTATTCGTCGGTGCGCAGGCCGCCCGACGTGCCGAGGTCGCCCAGGACGATCCGGAACCCGTAATACGGCGGATGCCCCAACGGATACAGGTTCGGGTTTGGCAGCGTCGGATCGCCGTAGTAGTTGTCGTAGGTGCTGTCGCCGCGATTGAAATCGTCATCGTGACCCTTGCGGGCGAGTTCGTTGAAGCGGCGGGCGGTTTCGCGAAGATTGTCCGCCGGCACGCCGATCTTGGTCGCCATCTCCTCCCACGTCGTCGCCGCCTTGACCACGCCCGACTCGAGCCACGCCGAGGGGACTTTGCGGCCGGTGGGTACCGGCGCTCCCGGGATTTTGGGGATCGGCAGGTGACCACCGATGACGTAGCGATTCCACGACCTGTGGTCGGTGATCAGCCAACAGGGGATATGGGTCACGCCGGATTTCTGGCCGTCGATCATGGCATGGCCAAAGTCCATGTAGGGCGCCGCCTCGTTGATGAAGCGCTTGCCGTCGCCGTTGACGATGAACTGCGCCGGCATCATGCGTTCGTTGAGCATGAATTGCATGCGGCCATCCGGCCATTGGATGGCGGGAAACCACCACGCCTCGTCGAGCAGGTCGGTTGCCGCGCCGAGCTTTTGGGCCGCGCGGATACCATCGCCCATGGCGGCGGGATTGCCAAAGCTCCAGTCCTGGTCCACAACGGGTAGCAGTTCCTTGCGCCAGGCCAGATCGTGGTCGAAGCCGCCGGACGCCAGGATGACCCCGAGGCGCGCACCGATCCGCTGCGTTTTGCCGTCCCGCACCACCGACACGCCGGTCACCGAACCGTCGGCGTCGGCGATCAGCTCGGTCATCGGCGAGTCCAGCCACAGCGGGATGCCACATTCCCTCATGGTCAATCGCAGGCGAGCGGCCAGTGATTGCCCGATGGCCGCCATCCGCTCGCCGAACAACCGCGCGCGGATCATCCGCGATATCAGCTTGAGCAATACGCCCTTGCCGGCCCACGATTGCCGGATTCGGTAGAACGTGCGGAGTTCCTTGGGGCCCAGCCAGATTCCTCTCGGCGCCAGCGCCAGAGGCTGCAGCAGTCGCTGCTCGTCGGGCCCGAGCTTCCGCAGGTCGATGGGCGGCACGTTGATCGTGCTGCCGAGTTCGGACCCGCCGGGAAGTTCCGGATAGTAGTCGGCGTAGCCGGGTTTCCAGACGAACTCACACCACCCCGAGAGCCGTTCGAGGAAGGCGAGCATTTCCGGCGCGGACCCGACGTACTGGCGTATCCGCGCCTCGCTGACCAGTCCGTCGGTGATCCGGCGCAGGTATTCGACGACGCGTTCGGGCTCCGGGGCGTAACCCTCCCGGCGCTGTGCGGGCGCCCCGGGCACCCAGATGCCACCGCCGGACAACGCGGTGGAGCCGCCGAAGAACGAGGACTTCTCCACGACCACCACGTCCAGCCCGGCGGCCTGGGCGGTCAGGGCGGCCGTCATCCCGCCGCCACCCGAGCCCACGACTAGTACGTCGACGACGTGGTCGAAGTCGTTTACCGCAGCCCTCATTTCGGCACGGCCGTTCTGATGGCGAAGCCGGCGATCAGCTCGGCGGCCGGCTTGTAGTAGCGCCCGGTTATCTCGTAGGGCCCGACGCTCGCCAGCGCCGCGAATGCGGCCACCCAGGTTCTGATTTCCTGGGCGGAGCTGCCGCCCTCGTGGGCCACGTACGAATTCGACCACTTGTCGAGCTCGCCCAGCCAACCGCCGTCGATGATCTCGAGGAACCGCTGATCCCAGACCGGGTTCAGTGGCTGCAGGTCACTCTCGCCGGCGGCGAAGCTCTTGGCCGCATCGATCACGGCCGCCTGCCGGGCCTGCCGCTGTTCAGGTGTCATCGGCTGGCCGTGGACGATGCGCTCCAGCACCGGCGGGGGTGCGGTCGCCAACGTGGGCACCGGCGGGCTGTGCGACAGCCCACCCGACCCCAGTACCAGGACCCGCTTGCCCAGTGTGGCCAAGTAACTGCCCACGGCCGTACCGAGCGCCCGGCACCGATGTAAAGGCCCCAACGGCACGCCGACCGCGTTGATGAAGATCGGTATCACCGGGCGCGAGGTGGCTTCGCCGAACAACTTCTCGAGTGGCTGAACCGTGCCGTGATCCACATCCATGCACGCGGACACCGCGATGTCGACCCCCGCGTCGAGCACGGCTTTCGCGCACTCGGTCGCGAGTTTCTCCGGAACGTCGAGCGGACCGGCATGGGTGCCGTAATCGCCGACGCCGTTGGCGCTCGTCCCGATGCAGAAGGGCGGCATCATCTTGTAGAAGAACCCGTTGTAGTGGTCCGGGGAGAAGATGACGACGAGCTCAGGGTCGTAGTCGGCGACGAATCGTCGCGCATCGGCGATCGCGCCTTCGATGTCGTCAAGCAGGTCCTGCGACGGCCCCGGAAGATTCAGGAGCGGGCTGTGCGACATACAGCACAGAGCCAGTGCCACTTTGCAAATCACCCCCTCGCGGTGTGAGCGTGAGCGCTTTCAGCAGTGCGGCGCTCAGGTCGGGAGCGCGCTGAGCGATGCAGGCACCGGCGATGCAGCGATCGGGGCGCAGGAACAACACCGATTCCTGGTGGGTGTCGAACCAGGATTTGACAGCGCCGCCGTGGTCGCCCACGACCAGCACGTCGGGATCGTCGTGTCCGGTCCAGTGCAGCTGAGTCACCGGCCGCAGCGCAACGAACCGGGCGCCCAGCGCTTTCCAATTCGCGAAGGCGACGTCGCCGAGAATCTTGCGGGGATTGTTGTTCCAGCACAGCACGGCGAACCAGTCACCGAGCACGTCGTCCAACAGCACATTTTGCTTCTCGCGGGTGTCGACCCGAGGCTGAATGAACAGTGTGCCCACAGGCGAGTCCGCCCCGCCGTATGTGGGGCTGTGCACAACGGCACCGTGCTCGTAGCGGGGCATCGGCTTGAAGCGCATCTCGAGGACATACCGCTTGAGCGACGGCACGATTGACGCCGACCGCACCAGCAGATCGCGCGCGCCGGCCACCCGGCGGTTGGTCGGCGAGATCACCCGGCCCACCATGGTGGACAGGTCGATCATCGCCCGCGCGTGCTTGCGGCGCTCCACGTCGTAGGTGTCCAGGAGCTTGTCGTCGGCGCGACCGCTCACCACGGCGGCGAGCTTCCAGCCCAGATTGGCCGCGTCCCGGATTCCGCTGTTGTAGCCCTGGCCCTGCCATACCGGCATGAGATGGGCGGCGTCCCCGGCCAGCAACAGCCGGCCCTTGCGGAACGCGCCGGCGATCCGCGAGTGGTGCGTGTAGACCCGCCGCCGGATCACGTCGACGCGGTCCGGGTGCGGCACCATCCGGGACAGCATCTGCGTCAGGAACGCCGGATCTTCGGCCTGCTCGTCGGTCTCGTCTGCGTGAATCATGAACTCGAACCGGCGAATTCCGTGCGCGATCGAGATCGAGGCGTAGGGGCGTTCCGGGTCGGCGCCGACCTCGCTGTTGGGATGGCCGAGCGGGTCGTTGGCGACGTCGACCACCAGCCAGCGCGTCGATGACGTCGTCCCGTCGAAGGACACGTCCATCATGCGGCGCGTCATGCTGCGGCCGCCGTCGCAACCCACCACGTAACGCGCTCGTAGGCTGGATGTTTCGTGGTCGTGCCCACCCGCCAATTCGACGGTCACCCCGTCGGCGTCTTCCTGACACGCCGCCATCGGACGTCCCCACCACACCTCGACGTGCTCGAATCGGTCCAGCCCGGCCAGCAATTCGGCATCGACGAGCGGTTGCACGAAGCCGTTGCGCTTCGGCCACCCGAAACGCGCGTCGGGCGGGGCCATTTCGGCTAGCACGCGCCGCTTGGCGTCGACGAAACGCAGGATCTGGTTGGGCACCGTATGCGGTATGACCCGCTCGGCCAACCCAATCGACTGGAACGTGCGCAACGCCTCGTCGTCGAGCCCGACCCCGCGCGGATAGTCGATCAGCGTGTCGCGTTCTTCGACCACCACCGTTCGGATACCTTGCAGGCCGAGGATATTGGCCAACGTCAGACCAACCGGACCGGCCCCGACCACGACAACGTCGGCCTCGATACCTGCCGGCTCGCGCCCCGCCTCGGCCATCACCGCCCCAGCAGGAAGTCGAGATGCAGGCGATTGAAGGTTTTGGCGTCCTCGTACTGGGGCCAATGACCGCAGCCGGGCATCACCTCGAAGCGCGCACCGGGGATCATCGACGCGATCCGGCGGCCCTCCGTCACGTCCGCGGTGGGGTCGTCGCTGGTCCACAGCACCAGCGTCGGCGCCGTGATCGCACCGTACTCGTCCGGGCTGATGATGTTGCGCGCCCGAATCTCGGGGTCCTGCAACGCCATGATGTCGCGCATGGCGTCGACGAACCCCGGTTGGCGATACACACGTTGGCGGCTGGCGACCAAGTCGTCGTAGTCCTTGGACTTGTCGGCCATCAACCACTTGATCCGAGCTTGCACCGTGTCCCAGGTCGGGTCCTCGGCGGCCGCCATCGACAGGGTCACGATCCGCTTCATCACCACCGGGTCGGCCTGCGAGCCGCCCGCGGTGTTGAGGACGAGCCGGTCGACCACGTCGGGATGGTCGATCGCGGCGCGGGCGGCCACCCATCCGCCCAGCGATTCACCGCTGATGCTGGCGCGATCGACGCCGATGGTGCGCAGTACGCCCACCAGGTGCTCGACGTAGTGGCGAACTTGCAGCGGGTGGCCCGGCTTGCCGGTGTAGCCGTGGCCCAGCATGTCGATCGACCAGGTCCAGAAGTGCTCGGCGTGTGCCGCCAGGTTCCGGACGTACGCCTCGGCGTGGCCACCGGATCCATGCAGTAGCACCAGCACCGGCGTGCCCGGGTCGCCAGCGCGGAGATAGCGGGTCCGCACTCCCCCGGCGTCCAGGTAGCCCTGCTCAAATGCGACGCCCTGGAGATCGCTCCAGATGCTCTCGAACTCCGCCACGGTTCCTCTCTGGCCTTCAGATCGTGGAAATCGTATTCTCGTTCTTGACGTACCTTGTGTGCTAATATCGCACACTAGCGTGCGTTATTAATAGAGCTTCGCTCTCGCAAGGAGGTCTGTCAAGGCTGTGGCAGGTTCGGCGACAGGTTCACAGACGCTGGCCCGGGGTCTGACCGCGCTGCAGATGGTGGCGGATTCCCCCAGCGGGCTTACCGTTCAACAACTGGCCGACCAGGTCGGGGTGCATCGGACCATCGCCTATCGACTGCTTTCCACGCTCGCCGAATTCCGTTTGGTGGCCAAGGGAGAGGACGGGCGCTACCGGCCGGCATCCGGGCTCGCCGTGCTGGGCGCGTCCTTCGACCGCAACGTGCGCCAAGTCAGCCTGCCGACACTGCGCGCACTGGCCGACGAGCTCGGCACCACGGTGTCATTGCTCATCGCCGAGGGCGACCAGCAGGTGGCGGTCGCGGTCATCGTGCCGAGCCATGTCGCTTACCAGCTGTCCTTTCACGAAGGAAGTCGATACCCGCTCGAACGGGGTGCCGCCGGAATCGCCTTGCTCGCAAGCATGCCCCCGCGCCCGGGCGAACGAGACTTGGTCACCCGCGCACGCGAACGCGGCTGGGTGACCACTTACGGGGAGATCGAACCGAACACCTACGGCCTCGCGGTGGCGGTGCAGCGCCATCCGCCCTCCCCACCGACTTGCATCAACCTCATCTCCCACCGGGAGGACGTGGTGATGCGCGGAAAAGACGCGGTCGTCAAAGCCGCAAAGCAGTTGTCCGAGCTGCTGAGCTGAAGGGATAACAGTCCATGTCCTGGGACAATGAAGCCGATGTCGTCGTGCTCGGTAGTGGTGGGGCCGGGCTCACCGCCGCGCTCGCCGCGGCAGCCTCCGGTGCCTCGGTGGAGATCTTCGAGAAGGCGCCGACCGTCGGCGGGACGACCGCGGTGTCGGGTGGCGTCGTGTGGATCCCCGCCCATAACCGTTCTCCCGACGGGGAATTGACGCCTGCCGACGCGTTGCGATACCTGCGCGCACAGTCCCTGGGCTCGATGGACGACGAGTTGGTCGAAACCTTTGTGCACACCGGCCCGGCGATGCTCGACTTCGTCGAGGCACACAGCGGTTTGCGCTTCGAGATCGCCACCGGCTTCCCCGACTACCGCCCCGAATTGCCGGGAGGACGACCCACCGGCGGCCGATCGCTGAGTGCCGCGCCATTCGATCTGGCCCAGTTGGGCGAATGGGCCACGCGGATCACGTCGTTCCCCGCCGACTGGTCCAACGTCGGTTTCGACGCCGAGACCAGGGCACGGCTACACGCGGCGATCGACGAACGAACCAGCCACCTGTGCGTTGCCGGCACCGCGCTGATCGCGGGACTTCTCAAGGGACTTCAGGATGCCGGCGTGACGCCGCACATCAACGCGCGCGCCGAACAACTCGTCGCCGAGGGCGGAGAAATCACCGGGGTGCGGATCTGGCTTCGGGGACGCAGCGTCAGCGTTCGCGCCCGGCACGGCGTCATCCTGGGCACCGGCGGCTTCGAGTGGGATCCCGCTCTGACGCAGGCGTTTCTGCGTGGCCCGATGCACGGCGCGGTCTCTCCGCCCACCAACACCGGGGATGGCCTGCGCATGGCGATGGCGCAGGGTGCGGATCTGGCCAACATGGGCGAAGCCTGGTGGGTCCCGATCGTCCAAATTCCCGGCGACACCATCGAGGGCAAGCCACGCAGCCGCAGCGTAAGGCTGGAACGAACCCGGCCCAGGAGCATCATCGTCAACGCGGCCGGGCGTCGCTTCGTCAACGAGGCGTCCGACTACAACTCCATGGCCGGCGCGTTCCACTACCTCGATCCCCGCGGTGGGTACGTCAACGACCGCGGTTGGATGGTGTTCGATTCAATTCACCTGCAGCGCTATGGATTCCTGGGCATCGAGCCGGGGCAGCCCGTTCCGGACTGGTTCTGCGAGTCGGCGGACCTCGCCGAGTTGGCCGGCAAGACCGGCATCGACGCGGATGGGCTGATCCAGACCGTCGAGGACTGGAATCGCCACGTGGCCGCCGGCGCCGATCCCGACTTCGGACGTGGCTCCAGCGCCTACGACGGCTACTGGGGCGACAACACTGCGACCACCCTCGCGGGCAAGACGCTCGGCCCCATCGACACCGCCCCCTTCTACGCGGTGCCGCTACGCATCGGCGCGATGGGCACCAAGGGCGGCCCGCGCACCGACCGCGATGGGCGGGTGCTGCACGTGGGCGGTGAGCCGATACCAGGCCTGTTCGCCGCCGGCAACGCGATGGGCGGGGTCACCGGACGCGCCTACGGTGGCGCTGGCGGAACGCTGGGCCCCGCAATGGTTTTCGGTTATCGAGCCGGCCACGCCGCCGCTACGGGAAAGTCCGTCGACCTGAAGTAGCAGTTATCTTGCGATCGGCAGCTCGACGCAGATGTGGGTGCCGACGGGCACGTCGAGGAAGGTGAACCTTCCCCCGGCGGCTTCCACGCGGGCCCGGTGCGACGCCAATCCGATGTGTCCTTCGCCCAGTCGGCGCGCGACAGTCTGGTCGTCGAATCCCACGCCGTCGTCGGCCACATGCAATACGCACGTCTCGTCGGTGATCCCGAGCATCACCGAGGCGCTCCGGGCCCGCGAATGTTGCACGACGTTGGACATCAATTCGCGCGCCACACCGAACACGACGGGGTCGACGGCGCTGCGAATGGGGTAGTCGATGTCGGTCTGAATCTCGATGCCCGACCGTTGGCCGGTGAAGGTGGCCAGCTGCTGGACCGCGGCCGCCAACCCGACCTGCTCGAGGACGGCCGGATGCAACTCAAACGTCGCCTGCCGCAGTCGCTCCGAGGCCGTCTGCAGACCGGTGAGCGCGCGCGCGATGCGGTCATCACCGGGTAGGGCCGCGTCCAGCTCGACGAGCTCCTGGCGTACCGCCAAGATGTCTTGCAGCGGCCCGTCGTGTATGGACTCCGAGATCCGGCGCTGCTCGACGTCGGACGCCGTCATCGTCTGAGCGAGCAATTCCTCGCGGAGGGTGCTGAGTCCGGCGACCGAGTGGGTGTGCCGCTCCTCGATGCGGACGGCCACAAACGCCGTGACACACAAGAATCCGTAGAGGAGGAACCGAAACGTGGCCTCGGTGACGCCGATCGAACCGACCATCTCCGGGTCTTCGAGCACTGCGACCGCGAAACCCGCCATCGAGAAAATCAACACCACCGCCGCCCGCCGGGACGAGATGTCGAGCCCGATCAGGATCGGGAGTGCCGTCATGATGAGCAACGGATGGAGTCCGTTGGTCGACAACACTTGGAAGACCGTCAGCATGACGACATCGATGACGGTGAACACGAACGGCTCCAGCCGGCCGACCTGGACCAGGCGGCCCCGTCCGAGCCGTAGTCGGCTCCGCGGGAAGGCAAGCGCCAGAGCACACGTCGCGACAACCGCGTACCCGGCAATGAGCACAGTTTGCTGAGCCCACTCGGACCGGCGGGTGCCGCTGAGCATCGCAGCGATCATCAGGCCCACCACACCGAGCCGAAGGACTGACGCGATTCGATAGGAGCGCAGCTGGTGAAGCCTGCGCACCCGGCCCAGTTCTGCGTCACTGGCGACCGCCACGCGAACACAGTACTCATCCGCGCGGGCCGCCTCACCGCAAATCACGCCTAGATGCATCAGAGTTTTCTCCGATTGTCTTCGCCGCTTTGCGGGCTACACTCATCGCCATGGCCCGCCCGGCGACGCCCGAGAAGGTGCGGGTGGTTGTTGGCGACGATCACCCGCTCTTCCGTGAGGGCGTGGTGCGTGCGCTCTCGTCGAGCGGTTCGGTGAACGTCGTCGGCGAGGCGGAGGACGGCTCGGCGGCACTTGAATTGATCAAGGAGCACCGGCCCGACGTCGCTCTGCTCGATTACCGGATGCCCGGCATGGATGGCGGGCAGGTGGCGGCGGCGGTGCGGAATCAGGGGTTGCCGACCCGCGTGCTGCTCATCTCCGCGCACGACGAGCCCGCCATCGTCTACCAGGCGCTGCAGCAGGGCGCCGCCGGGTTTGTGCTGAAGGACTCGACGCGCAGCGAGATCGTCAAGGCCGTGCTCGACTGCGCACTCGGCCGGGACGTGGTGGCGCCCGCGCTCGTGGGCGGGCTCACCGCAGAGATCCGGCACCGGGCGGAACCAACGGGTCCCGTACTGAGCGCGCGTGAACGGGAGGTGCTCAACCGGATTGCGCGTGGCCAAAGCATCCCCGTGATCGCGGCTGAGCTGTACGTGGCTCCGTCCACGGTCAAGACCCACGTACAGCGGCTGTACGAGAAGCTCGGCGTCAGCGATCGCGCGGCCGCCGTTGCCGAGGCGATGCGGCAAGGTCTGCTCAGCTAGCGGGCGACCAGTGGTCCGGTTCGCTCACCGACGCCGGACGCTCCTCGCGCAGTTGTGCGTTCGCAAACGCCGCGGCCTCGGCCACCAGGTGGCGAGCCCGTCGCTCTACCTCGTAGAGGTGGCCGGCGTTCACGCCCGCACGGGTCAGCTGGCGGCGCGCATAGACCAACGGATCGACCCCGGCTGGGTGGTTGGTCCGGTAGGTGACCGCCTCGACCATGGTGGGGCCGCCGCCCGCGCCGGCTCGACGCACCGCCTGGGAGACCGAGTCATACACCGCTACAACGTTTTTGCCGTCGACGGGCGCCACCGGCAATCCGTGGCGCTCGCGTGGACCCCGGCGCACACCGGACCCATCGCGGATGTTTTCGACGACGAACACCACCGGAAGGCGCCACGACAGCGCGATCGTCGCCGCCGACTTGAACTCGGGGGAGCTCACGGCGTCGTCCCCGATGACGCACAGCGTGACCTTGCCTCCACCGGCCACCTGCTGCGCATAGGCGTCGCCGAGCGCGAACAGGATCGATTGCCGCAGTGGGTTCGAAGTGGCGAAGATCTGCTTCCATTCGGTCGCGAACGGGCTTTCCTGCACACCGCCGGCCGCAACCGGGCTGGGGGCGATCATCTCGGCGATGGCCGGGCCCAAGGGCAGGGCGCGACCAACCCGCTCAGCGTGCTCGAAATGGCGGATCGCGGTGCTCATGATGTCGCCCGGTCGCAACGCCGCGATGGTGCCGACGGCCACGGCCTCTTGGCCGAATGCGGCCACCATGGGTCCGTTGAGCAGACCGTCGATGCGCGATTCTTCCAATGCCATGTCCAGCAGGCGCAGAACCCACATCCGCCGGTACAGCTCCAGCTGTTCACCGAGGTGTGCGGCCGACCGTTCGGGTGTGCGAGCCATGTGCCGGGTCTCCTAACTCATCGCAGATCGTGCCGTTGGGCACAAGATCAACGTAGGGAGATTGGCGCGGCCGGGCCTCCGCCGATCGGTCCGCAAACGGGATGAATCCCGGTTCCCCCGATCGGGGGACACGCGAAGCCGTTAGTCCTGCTCCCGGGGGGTCGGGGACAGCAGCCGCTCGGCCGCCGAGTAGGGGTCCCGGTCGCCGTCGACGACCGCCTCGGCGAGCCGGTCGAGGTCCGGCCGGCTGCGCAACCGCGTCTGCGCCAAGGACAGGATCTGCGCTCGGGCACGGGCTAGGCGGCGCGCACGGCTGTCGGTCCGGTGGTGGTCCTCGATGGCGGCCATCAACTCCGCGATGCCCTCGCCGCGATCGGCGATGAGGCTGATGATCGGGGCATCGGTCTCGGCCCGCAGGTCCCGTACGGTCTGCTCGGCACCGTCGCGGTCGGCCTTGTTGACGACGACGATGTCGGCGACTTCGAGCACCCCCGCCTTGGCCGCCTGGATCGCATCGCCCGCACCGGGATTGAGGATGACGACGGTGGGGTCGGCGACGGCGGCGATTTCGATCTCGGACTGCCCCACCCCCACCGTCTCCAGCAGGACGACGTGATAACCGATCGCCCCCAGCACGCGGATGGCGGCGGGGACCGCCGCGGCCAGCCCGCCGAGGTGGCCCCTTGTCGCCACCGACCTGATCAACACGTCGGAGTCGTTGATATGCGCGGCCATTCGTATCCGGTCGCCCAACAGCGCCCCACCGCTGAACGGCGACGACGGGTCCACCGCCAGCACCGCCACTCGGTCCCCCCGTTTCCGGTAGGCGCCGACCAGAGCGGCGATCGTAGTGGACTTGCCCGCGCCCGGCGGGCCGGTGATGCCGATGACGTCGACCGATGACGGCTCGATACTGGCCAGCACCTCGTCGCGGCGCTCGCCCTCGACCAGGGAAAGGAGCCGACCCGCCGCGCGCGGAGATCCGTCGCGCGCGCCGGCGATCAAGTCGGCGATCTCCATTTACGGTGCTGGTACCTCGATGACGGTCGCGGACCCCATTCCGCCGCCCGCGCACATGGCCGCTACCGCGATTCCGCCGCCGTGACGGCGCAATTCGTAGACGAGGGTAACCAGCATTCTGGCACCCGTCGCCGCCACCGGGTGCCCCAACGAGCATCCGCTGCCGCTGACGTTGACCTTGTCCGGGTCGAGATCGAGCAGCTTGACGGTGGCCACGCACATCGCGGCGAAGGCCTCGTTGATCTCGAACAAGTCCACATCCGAGACCGAAAGTCCGGCGCGGGCAAGAGCTTTCGGAATCGCTTCGACAGGTGCCAGCCCGGTGATCGCGGGGTCGACCCCGACCGAGGCCCAGGACCGCACGGTCGCCAGCGGCGGCAGGCCAAGCTCGTCGCTCGCGATGGTCAGCACGGCCGCACCGTCGTTGGCGCCGCAGGCGTTGCCGGCGGTGATGGAAAAGCCCTCGATTTCGGGATGCAGCGGCTTGAGCGCGGCCAGCTTCTCCATGGTGGTGTCGCGGCGCGGGTGTTCATCGACGGCGAACAGCCCATGCGGCGTCTCGATGGGGACGATCTCCTCTTTGAAGCGGTCTTCGTCGATCGCGGCGATGGCGTTGCGATGCGAACGCAGCGCCCACGCGTCCATCTCTTCCCGGCTCACGCCGGCTTTCACCGCGGCGTTCCAGCCCACGGTGATCGACATGTCGAGGTTCGGCGCGTCGGGACGGTCCGGATGGGTCGGGGGGAACCAGTCGACCCATTCGCCGTCCACCTGCATCCGGGACCGGGGGGACGTGGAGGCGGAGTTCACGCCGCCGGCGATGACGAGTCGATCCATGCCGGCGCGCACACTCGCCGCCGCGCTCTGCACCGCCGCCTGGCCGGCCGCGCAGTGGCGATTGTTGGCCAGGCCGGGCACCTGGGTCAGCCCGGCGGTGATGGCGGCGTGGCGCGCGACCACGCCGCCGCCGTACAGCCCCTCCCCCAGGATCACGTCGTCGACCTGCGCCGGGTCCAATTCCTTCGCCGCTTCCGAGACCACGTGGTTCGCGAGGTCGAAGGCGCTGGTGTCGCGCAGGGTGCCCTTCCGGGCGGTGCCGATGGGGGTGCGCAGGGCGGACACGATGACGGCTTCAGGCACGTGGTCTTCTCCAGTTCGGCGAACGTCGCGAGGGCTCGACAGCCCCCACGGCCTATGAGAACACTATTCTCTCATTCTGAGAGTCAGCGTTGCAAGGAGACTTGAGCTCGCGAACTGACGCAGAATCGCAGACACCGGCGTATACGGTACGACTCTGCTTGGCAAGCAACCCAGGAGGCATCCTCGGCATGGAGGGAAAGATCGGGGTCCCGGGCGGCGACGTGTGGTTCAAGCGGGTCGGTAGCGGGGACGGCGTGCCCCTGCTCGTGGTTCACGGCGGGCCCGGCTTACCCCACACCTACCTGCGGTCGCTCGAGCGGTTGACCGACGAGCGAGAAGTCATTTACTGGGATCAGCTCGGCTGCGGCAAGTCCGACCGCCCATCGAACCGTGACCTGTGGACCATGCAGCGCTCGGTGGCCGAAATGGATGCCGTCGTAAGGGCTCTCGACCTCCACCGTTTCCACGTCTTCGGCAACTCGTGGGGCGCAATGATGGCGCAGCAGTACACGCTCGACGTCACGTCGGGCGCTGTCAGCCTCACCATCTCCAACAGCATCGCGTCCATCCCGCAGTTCTCCGAGATGGTGGCCCGGCTGAAAAACGGGCTCGATCCGGCGACGCAATCGGCCATCGAACGTCACGAGGCCGCCGGGACGACGTACACGACCGAATACCAGAACGCGATCCGCACCTGGAACGAAACCTACCTCTGCCGCGCACGCCCTTGGCCCCCAGAGCTTTTGGCGGCCTTCGCCGACATGGGCACCGAAATCTTCGAGACGATGTTCGGGCCGAGCGACTTTCGCATCGTCGGCACCATCCGAGACTGGGACGTGTTCGATCGGTTGGCCGAAATTTCGTTGCCCACCCTCATCCTTGCCGGCAGGTTCGACGAATGCGCGCCCGAGCACATGTGGGACATGCACCGGCGCATAACGGGATCGAGCTTCGAGTTGTTCGAGAAGAGCTCCCACATGCCCTTCATCGAGGAGCCGGACAAGTTCGACCGGGTGATGCGTGGCTTCCTGCGGCGACACGACTCGCCGCCGGCGTGACGCGCTCAGTTCTTGCCGGCGGCCAACTTGGTGACGATCGACCGGAAATCTTCGGTCGTGAACGACTGGTGCTCGGCCGAGAGGGCATAGTCCAGGCTGGCCAGCACCGCCCGCTCCAGGTGGATGTTCAGCACCCGTTTAGTGCTTTCGACCGCCTGCTGCGGCAGGTCCAAGATCTTCTTGGCACAGGCGATTGCCTGCGCAAGCGGGTCGGAGGCCACGTGGTTGGCCAGCCCCAGTTCGACGGCGCGCTGCGCGCTGATGCGGGTGCCCGTGAGCGCGAACTCCTTGGCCAGCAGCAAACTGATGTGCAGCGGCCAGGTCAACGGGCCGCCGTCGGCCGCCACCAGCCCCACCTGCACGTGCGGGTCGGCGAGGTAGGCATCCTCGGCGATGTAGACGATGTCGCTCAGCGCTACCAGGCTGCAGCCCAGCCCGACGGCGGGCCCATTCACCGCGGCCACCACGGGAATTCGGCACCGCGCCATGCCCAGCACGATCTCCCGTCCATCCCGGATGGTCTTGGCGCGCAGATCGGCGTCGGCCGACAGTTCCTTCAGGTAGGAGAAGTCGCCGCCGGCTGAAAACGCCCGGCCGGCCCCGGTGATGACCGCCGCGCGGGCGGCGGGGTCATCGGTCAGTCGCTGCCACAGCCGCGCCAGCCCGACGTGCAGGTCGTCGTTGACCGAGTTGAGCGAGTCCGGCCGGTTCAAGGTGATGATCCGCAATGGGCCATCGGCTTGGACGTCGATTTCGGCAGGCATGTCGTACACGTCAGACTCCTTCTATGGTCGTGACCCGCTTCACCCGGGCTTCGCCCGCGCTCGCGATCACTCCGACAATCCCAAGATGCGTGAGGCGATGATGTTCTTTTGTATCTGTGATGTCCCGCCCATCACACTCTGCGCGCGGCTGTACAGATAGGCGCTGAGCAGGTCCGGATCGCGGGTCCCGGTGACCGCGAGTGCGGCGTGTCCGACGGATTGCTCGACCCAGGTCATCAGCAGCTTGTCGAGCGACCCCTCGGGCCCGTGCGAGACACCGTCGAGCTGTTCGGAGAGCCGGCGCCGCACGTGATGGGTCAACATCTCCGACTGGACCGCCGCCCACGCGAGCTCTTCGGGAACCGGACCCTCGTTGCGCGCGAACAGGCTTCGGACCAGCTTGCCGTATCGGGCCGCGTAGCCGAGGGTGGAGGGTTCGCGCTCGTGCCCGACGACGGTCATGGCGACCGCCCAGCCGTCGCCGGGGGCTCCGACCATCCGGTCGGCCGGTATCTTCGCATCGTCGAAGAACACCTGACCGAATTCGTTGGTCACCCCGTTGATCATGCGAAGCGGGCGCTGTTGCACGCCGGGCTGTTTCATCTCCAGCACGAAAGCCGACAACCCGCGGTGGCGTCTGGCCTCGGGGTCGGTGCGGGCCAGCAGCAGGCACCAGTCCGCGACATCGGAGTAGCTGGTCCAGATCTTGTGCCCGTTCACCACATACGTGTCACCCTCGAGGCGAGCGGTGGTGGTCAGCGATGCCAGATCCGAACCGGCGCCGGGTTCGCTGAAGCCCTGACACCAGCGCTCGGTGCCGTTGATGATGCCCGGCAGGAAGCGTTGCCGCACTTCGTCATTGGCGTGCCGACCGATCCCGTAGATCAGGTAGCCCACGCTGGGCCGCGGCGGGGCGCCGGCTCGGGCCAGCTCCTCGTCGATGATGACGTCGTATACCGGCGGCAACTCCTGTCCGCCGTACTCACGGGGGAACGACAGCCCGAAGAACCCTTCCCGATACAACGCCTGGTGCCATTCGGCCTGGCGCGCCCAGTACTCGTCGCCGGACCCGGAGAATTCTCCTGCGTGCGCGGAAAGCCAGGACCGCAGCCGGTCGCGGAAGGCCGCTTCCGCCGGTGAGTCACGAAAGTCCAAGATCGATCTCCTTCAACGCGACCGGCCACAGCTCGGTCGAGGTCAGGGCGCGGCGCAGGTAGACGTGTACCAAGCAGTCCCAGGTGTTGCCGATGCCGCCGTGCACCTGGATGGCCGTTTCACAGACGGTTCGGGCGGCGCGCGCGCAGTAAACCTTCGCGATCTGCGCGGCGCGGATGGCCTCGGCGGGGGCCACCTCGTCGACCGCCCACGCGGCATGGCGCGACACGCTGATCGAACCTTCAATCAGCGCAAGGCTTTCGGCCAGCAGGTGGGCGATGGCCTGATAGGACCCGATCTGCTTGCCGTACTGTTCGCGGATCTTGGCGTAGTCGCAGGCGACGGCGTGCGCGCCCCGGGCGATGCCCACCAAGTCCGCCGTCGTGGCGACCAGCGCGAGCGCCCGCCACCGCGCCGCGATGTCGACCGGCACCTCGCCCAGCGCCACCGGCGCTCCCGCAATTTGCGCATCCGCTCGGGTCAAATCCGCGCCGTCGAGCGCGCCCTGCACGTCGGCGGCCAACACCTTGCCATCGGAAAGGCTCAGGGCCCGCTGGGCGCCGCGCGCGTCGATGGCGCGACCGTCGACCGCCACCGTCGCGCCCGCGCCGTCGGCTCCGACGTGACGGATCAGGTCGTCGGCGAGCGCCGGACCGAGAAATGGGGTGTCGACCAGTCGTCGTCCGAATTCTTCGGCGACAATGGCCAGTTCGACACCCGAAGCCCCGTCGGAGCGCAGCGTTCTGAAGCCCGTCGCCGCAATTTGCTTGTCCAGGCGCGCGATCCGGCTCGGGTCGTCGAGGTCTTGGACGGCCGAGGGTCCGAGGTCGTCGGCCAGCTTGGCGGCGGCGTCGCGCAACTGTTGTTGTTCAGCTGTCAGACGTACATCCATAGCGCTCCTTCAGGACTCGGCGCAGCACCTTGCCCGAAGGCAGGCGAGGAATCTCGGGCACGAACACGACCCGGCTCAGGTGTTTGTAGGAAGCCAGCCGCTGATCGACTCGGGCGGTGAGCTCGCCGGCATCCACGGGGGCGCATGTCGCGACCGCGGCGACCACCGCCTCCCCGTTGATTCCGTCGGGCACGCCGAACACGGCGCAGTCTCTGACGGCCGGATGGCCGTGCAGCACCGTCTCGATTTCGGCGGGCGCGACCTGGAAACCGCGCACTTTGATCATCTCCTTGAGGCGGTCGGTGATCCTCAGCCAGCCGTCGCGGTCGAGCCAGCCGACGTCGCCGGTCCGGTACCAGCCGTCGTGGATCACCTCGGCGGTCGCTTCGGCCGGCAGGTAGCCGGCCATCAGCGACGAAGAGCGGGCCTGGATCTCGCCGACCTCCCCCGGGCAGACCGGCTCGCCCGTGTCCATCGAGACCACCCGCAGGTCGACGCCCGGCACCGGGCGCCCGACGGCGTCCAGCCGGGCGCCCTCGATCGGATTGCAGGCGATGACCGGCAGTTCCGTGGTCCCGTAAGCCGGGACCCAACCGACGCCGGTGCGTCGGGTCACCGTCTCCGCGACGTCGGCGCTCACCGGCGTGGCCCCCCACATGATGAAGCGCAGCGACGACAGGTCATAGGACTCGAGCGTGGGGTGAGAGGCGAGGGCCAGCGCGATCGGTGCGACCGCCATTTCCACTGTGATGCGGTCGTTTTCGATGTGATAAAGGATCTGTTCGACGTCGAATCGGGGATGCAGACGCACGCAGGCCCCGGTGCGTAGCGCGGTGAGAATGTTGAGCAGGCCGAGGATGTGCGAGGGCGGGGTGGCGATCTGAATCCGGTCGCGCGGCGTCAGCCGCAGCGCCTGGCGCCAGTGCCGCACCGCCTCGTCCAGCGCCGCGTGGGTGTGCCGGACGGCCTTCGGCAGCCCGGTGGTGCCGGAACTGAACACCAGCACGGCGTCGGATCGCGGTGGCGGCGCCGTGGCCGTGGGCTCCCCGGGCGCGACCGGCTCGTCGAGGTGCAGCATCGGCATCGCGCCGTCCAGCACCGGGTGGTCGCCGACGGCGTGGGCGGGTTCGGTCAGGGCGAGCGCGTGGTCGACTTCGGCACTCTTCCATGCCGGGCTGATCAGCACGGCCGTTGCCCCCATCCGCCAGATCGCAAGCAGGACGGCGACGAATTCCGGCCGGTTGGACGCCATCACCGCGACCCGCTGACCTGCGGCGACACCTCTCCTGGCCAGGGTTGCGGCCCAGCCGCCGGCGAGCGTGTCGAGCTGAGGCAGGCTGAAACGCCGTTCCTCGAACACGACCGCAGCCGGCTCGGTCACGTCCCGTCCTTCCCTGACAGGCCGGGCTGACCTGACATCCCCACACTCTTGAGAAGATCCTATCGCTCTGTGAGAATAGTATTCTCTATAGTGAAGAATGCAAGTACGGGAGGGCGGTCGACGTGTCAGTCGCCCGAAGCATCGAGGAGACCCCACGGGTGACAAATCCGTCAAACGGCTCCGGCGCGGGCACGGTGACCATCCACATCGACCGCAAGAAGGTGTCGGTGCCGCTGGTCCCCGGCGAGACGCTCTTGCAGAGCGCGCGGCGGGCCGGCCTGGAGCCGCCGTTCAGTTGCGAGGCGGGTAACTGCGGCACGTGCATGGCCAAGCTCGAAGAAGGCCATGCGACCATGCGCGTCAACGATGCCCTCGACGATGACGAGGTCGCCGAGGGCTACATTCTGACGTGCCAGGGCGTGCCGGACACCGATTCGGTCACGGTGCGTTACGAGTAGCGGCCCGAAGAGAGGTGGCGGCGATGGCCAAGGGAATCATGTACGTCGAAAGCCGGCCCTGTTCGCCGGATCGCGAACAGGAGTACAACACCTGGTACGACCAAGTACACATACCCGAACTGCTGGGGCTCGAGGGAATTGTCGCGGCACGCCGGCTGCGCCCGATTGACGGGCAGGGTCCCTATGTCGCCATCTACGAACTCGAAGGCGATGATCTGCAGGCCATCTTGGACAACATGATCGCCAACGCCGGGCGGTTGCACATGTCCGATGCGTTGCAGCTGAATCCCGCGCCCGTCCCGCGGCTGCTCGAGACGACCAGCGAGCGGAGCCGCTAAGCCTCATGAACGTCGATGACCTGATCATCCTGGCCACCCAGGTCTCGGCGATGTGCGCCCAGGATCTGCTGTGGGGCCCGGCGATGCGCGCCTACCCCGACCTGAAGTCCGCCTTCCACGGTGAAGGCCTTGCGCGCCAATGCGGTTGACGTGGACGTGTCCACCCGGCCGCGCGCCGAGTGGGCGCGGCTCTATCGGGAGAAGCAACTCGCCGGGATGACGTGACGACGCGGCCTACCGGCCGTCGTCGCCGAGTGTGCGGCTAGCCTCACACCGGCGTGAACGGCCTACTCGGTCAGCTCCGGCGGTGGCCGGTACTCGGGCTGGTACCCCGAAACGCGGATCGGACTCCCGACGAGGCGGAAGTCACCCGCGGTCACAACAACCTCCGGGGTCGCTTCGAGCGCCTCGGGCAGCGTCCTGACCGCCGCCGCCGGCACCCCCAGCGGGCGCAGCCGGCGTTCCCACCCCGCGGCGGTGTCGGTCGCCAGCATGGCCGAGACCACCGTCAGCACCTCATCACGGCGGGCCACTCGTTCGGCCATCGTCTCGAAGCCGCCGATACCCGCCTCGGTGGCAAAGGATTTCCAGAAGCCGTCGTGCGTGATGAACAGCGCCAGATACCCGTCGGCGGTCGGGAAGAGTTGTGCCGGAACGTAATACGAATGGGCACCGTGGGGCCTTCGCTGTGGTTCGACACCCTCGTTGAGGTAGGCGGAGGCGTGGTAGTTGAGCTGCGACAGCATGGCGTCGCGCAGCGACACGTCCACTTGTCCACCGGTGCCTGAGATGATCTTGGCCAACAGCCCCAGCGCCGCGGTCATTCCGGTGGAGTTGTCGGCCGAGGAGTAACCCGGCAGCGTCGGCGGTCCGTCCGGGTCGCCGGTCAAGGCGGCGGTGCCGACGCCCGCCTGGACCACATAGTCGAAGGCCGGATCGTCGCCGCCCTGCAGGCCGAACCCGGTGATCGCCACGCAGACGATCCGCTCGTTGTGCCGGCGCAGCCGCTCGTAGGTCAGGCCCAGCCGGCGGATCGCCGACGGCTTGAGGTTCACCAGCAGCGCATGGGATTCCGCTACCAGCTCACCCAGCCGCTGCTGTCCCATTTCGGAGTTGAGGTCCAGACAAATGCTGGCTTTGTTGCGGTTGAGGCTGGCGAAGTAGGCGGGACCTACGCCCCGCGAGATCTCGCCGCCGCGCGGCTCGATCTTGGTGACCTCGGCGCCCAGGTCGGCGAGCAGCATGGTGGCGTACGGGCCGGCCAGCATGGTGCCGACCTCGAGGATGCGTATCCCCGCCAGCGGCCCGGCGGATGTCGGTGTCAACGCAATTCCGTTGCGAGCGAGGCGATCATCTCGCGTGTCCGGCGTTTGGAGGCGACGAGCTCGTCCCGATTGTCGCCGATGGGCAGCAGCCGCACCGACAGATCGGTCACGCCGGCGTCGGCGAAGCGGCGCATCCGGGCCAGAATCTGCTCCGCGTCGCCGGCCGCGCACAGATCGCCGACGTCGCGGGCATCGCCGCGTTCGAGCAGGCGCTGGTAGTTGGGCGACACCTCGGCCTCGCCCAGGATGCGGTTGGCCCGCTCCTTAGCCTCGTCGACTTGTGCGGGCGCACACAGGCATACGGGGATGCCCGCGACGATTCGCGGGGCGGGGCGCCCGGCGTCCGCGGCGGCCTTGGTGATCTTCGGCGCGATATGGTCACCGATCGCACGCTCGTCCGCCATCCACAGCACCGTGCCGTCGGCGAGTTCACCGGCAAGCTGCAGCATCACCGGCCCCAGCGCGGCGACCAGAACCGGCATCGGGGTATCGGCCCCGATCGCCAGAGGATTGTGCACCCTGAAGGAATCGTTCTCGACGTCAACCGGTCCCGGTCCGGCCATGGCGGAGTTGAGCACCTGCAGGTAGTCGCGGGTGTAGGCGGCCGGCTTCTCATACGGCAAGCCGAGCATGTCCCGGATGATCCAGTGGTGCGACGGCCCGACGCCCAGCGCCAGCCGTCCACCGGCGACGGCATGCACCGAGAGAGCCTGGCGGGCAAGGGCAATGGGGTGCTGGGCTTGCAGCGGAACCACCGCGGTGCCGAGCTCGATGCGCGAACTGTGCGCGGCCATCAACGACACCATGGTCAGGCAGTCGAAGTCGTCGGGCACCTGTGGCATCCACGCGGTGTCCAGACCCGCGGATTCGGCCCATTCGATATCGGCGACAAGCTTGTGCACCTTACGGGCCATATCGCCACGTTCGGCGCCGATCATTACTCCGACGCGCACTGTTCCTCCACAACGGGTTCGGGGGTGCCGGTGAGCGCGCGGATCTCGCGGACCAAGTCGTCCAGCGATGTCCCGGTGGGGAATACCGCGGCGGCGCCGGCGGATAGCAGCTTGGGCACGTCGGCATGCGGGATCGTGCCCCCGACCACGACGGCGATGTCGGCGGCGTCGGCGGCCCGCAACGCTTCGATGGTGCGGGCGGTGAGTGCCAGGTGGGCACCGGACAGGATGCTCAAGCCCACCACCGCCACGTCCTCCTGGACGGCGATCGAGGCGATGTCCTCGATGCGCTGCCGGATGCCGGTGTAGATCACCTCGAAGCCGGCGTCGCGCAGCGTGCGGGCGACGATCTTGGCGCCGCGGTCGTGCCCGTCCAGGCCGGGCTTGGCGACCAGAATTCGGGCGGCCACTAGAACACCACCGGTTGCTGGAACTCGCCCCACACCGCCTTGAGCGCGGAGACCATTTCGCCGACCGTGCAGTACGCGTTGGCGCAGTCGATCAGCTTGTGCATCAGATTGTCGTCTCCTTCGGCGGCACGCGATAGGGCCGCGAGGCTGGATTGAACTGCGGCCGAATCCCGTTCGGCCTTCACTTTGGATAGCCTCTTGAGCTGAAGGTCGCGGCCCTCGGCGTCCAGCTCGTAGGTCACGACATCCGGTTCGGGTTCGTCGGTCATGAACCGGTTGACGCCGACGACCGGCCGGGTGCCGGCTTCGATGTCCTGATGCACCCGGTAGGCCTCGTCAGCGATCAGGCCCTGCAGATAGCCGTCCTCGATCGCGTGCACCATGCCCCCGTGCCGCTCCAGGTCGTCCATGATCTCGACGATGCGGGCTTCGGTGGCGTCGGTCAGGGCCTCCACGAAGTACGAGCCCCCAAGCGGGTCGGCCACGCTGGCCACACCGGTCTCGTGCGCGAGAATCTGCTGGGTGCGCAGGGCCAGGGTCGTGGTTTCCTCGGTGGGCAATGCGAACGGCTCGTCCCAGGCCGCGGTGAACATCGACTGCACGCCGCCCAACACCGCGGCCATGGCCTCATAGGCCACCCGGACGATGTTGTTGTGGGCCTGCGGCGCATACAGCGACGCGCCACCACAGACGCAGCCGAAGCGGAACATCGCCGCCTTTGCCGTTGTCGCCCCGTAGCGCTCCCGCACGATCGTGGCCCAACGGCGGCGCCCCGCACGGTATTTGGCGATCTCCTCGAAGAAGTCCCCGTGGGTGTAGAAGAAGAACGAGATCTGCGGCGCGAACTGGTCGATGGTCATCCGGCCCCGCTGAACCACGGTGTCGCAATAGGTCACCCCGTCGGCCAGGGTGAACGCCATCTCCTGCACCGCGTTCGCCCCCGCGTCGCGGAAGTGCGCACCCGCCACCGAGATCGCGTTGAACCTCGGAACCTCGGCCGCACAGAACTCGATGGTGTCGGCGATCAGCCGCAGCGACGGCTCCGGCGGCCAGATCCACGTTCCGCGCGACGCGTACTCCTTGAGGATGTCGTTTTGGATGGTGCCGGTCAGCTTCGCCCGCGGCACGCCCTTCTTCTCGGCGGCCGCGACGTAGAACGCCAGCAGGATCGCCGCCGTCCCGTTGATCGTCATGCTCGTGCTGAGCTTGTCCAACGGAATGCCGTCGAACAGGATCTCGAAGTCGGCCAGGGTGTCCACCGCGACGCCGACCCGCCCGACCTCCTCGCCGAACTCCGCGTCGTCGGAGTCGTATCCGCACTGGGTCGGCAGGTCCAGGGCCACCGACAGACCGGTACCGCCCTGTTCGAGCAGGTAGCGATACCGGCGGTTGGATTCCTCGGCGGTGCCGAATCCCGAGTATTGGCGGAACGTCCAGAGCTTGCCGCGATAGCCGGACGCGAAGTTTCCGCGGGTGAAGGGAAACTGCCCCGGCTGCGGAGGTTCCGCGCTTACATCCGCCGGCCCGTATACGGGCTGCAGCGGGATGCCAGACGGAGTGCGGGCCGTATTATCCATCGCTGAATAACGTACTTGCAAAAAAAGAGAATGCCAATACCATACGCCTGACCTGGCCAAATACTCCACGATGGCCGCGCCTCGGCCCCGGGACGCGCTACCTCCGGCAGAGGATTTCGCCGTGGGGGATGGCGATCCACCCGTCGGGCGCGGCGGCCCAGGCGCGCCACGCCGCGGAGATCTCCTCGAGCTGCGCCGTCGTGGCCAGACCGAGATCCACCAGATCGCGCGCGATCCGCGAATGCACGATCCGCTCGGCCCACATGCCGCCCCACCATTCGCGCGCCGCGGGCGTGGCGCAGCACCAGACGCTGCCGGTCGCCGTGACATCGGCGAAACCCGCCCGCTGGGCCCAGGACAACAACCGCCGCCCGGCATCGGGCTCGCCGCGGTTGGCACGAGCGGCCCGCCGGTAGATGTCGCGCCACAGATCCAGCGCCGGCAACTCTGGGAACCAGATGAACCCCGCGTAGTCGGCGTCCCGGGCCGCCACGACACCGCCCGGTGCGCACACGCGTTTCATCTCCCGCAGGGCGCCCACCGGATCGGCGACGTGTTGCAGCACTTGGTGCGCGTGCACGACGTCGAATGCGCCGTCCGGAAAGTCGAGGCGATGCACGTCGGCCATCGCGAACGACACGTTCGACAGACCACGTCGCTCGATCTCGGCGCGGGCCACGTCGAGGACGTCGGTCGACTGGTCGACGGCGGTGACCGGTCCCGGTGCGACGCGGGCGGCCAGGTCGGCGGTGATCGTCCCGGGTCCGCAGCCGATATCCAGCACCGACAACCCCGGCTTGAGGTGGGGCAGGAGGTAGGCCGCCGAATCCTCCGCGGTGCGTCGCTGGTGACTCCGGAGCACCGATCCGTGGTGTCCATGCGTGTAGGTGGCCCCGCGTTCGTCGGTCATCCCCGAAGCCTACCGATTGAATCACAATATGAAATTATTGTCTCATAATATGAGACCTCAGTCGACGGGGACGTCGAGGATCGGGCGGTCGACCGCGGCGCCGGGGCCGTCGAAATGCCACCACTCCCCGGAATATGGCGACAGCCCGCCGTACTTCATGGCGTTCCGCAGGGAAGCCCGGTTCGCTTGGGCGTCGGCGCTGACACCCTGCGTCGCGAAAGCGTTGGCGCGCGAGGAGAAGTCATCGAAGTCCGTGCCCATGTCGGCCAGGCAGAGCCCGTCCGCATGCTGCCCCGAGGCGCACGGCTGCTGCATCGTCGTGAACGTCACGTCCACCGAGCGCCCCGATTCGTGACTGTGCGCAAATTGGCCGGGGCGCGCGACCCACGCCGGGTTCGGGACGACGCTGAACATCTTGACCTGGACGTCGTGGGGCCGATAGCAGTCCCAGAACACCAGGAGGTGGCCCTGCGGGCGCAGCGCGGTCGCGGCAGCGGCCAGCCCGGAAGCCATCGATTGGTGCACCAGGCAGCGGGCGTCGGACGGGTACAGCTGCGTGTGGGTGAAGTTGTTGGTCGTCGCGTAGCGAAGGTCGATGATGGCGTCGGGGACGACATTGCGGACGTCGACGAATCCGGCCGCTCGTGCCGCATCGCTGACGGGCGGGACATCGGGGGCCGCCTGGGCGGTCCGGTCCCAGGAGACCGCGACCAACCCCGCGACGACCGTTAACGCAAGGGCGGGGCGCAAAAGACGCATCCGGTCATTGTCGCGGTTGGCCACGCCGAATCGCGCTATCCGCTAGGCGATGTCGCCCTCGACGTAGCGTTGCAGGTTCGGCGCGATCGCCGCCACCACCTGGTCGTCGGGCATCGACGCGATCGGCTCGATCTTGTAGACGTAGCGCAACAACGCGAACCCGATCAACTGGGTGGCGATCAGCCCGCTGCGCCGCAGTCGTTCGTCCTCGTCGGCCCCCAGGCTGGAACCGCCGATCAGGCCGCGCTCGACGATCAGCCGCAGCTTCTCTCGCGTCTTGTCTTCGTGGGCGGCGGTCAGCACCACCGCGCGCAGGATCGGACCGACCTCCTCGTCGGCCCAGGTGCCCAGCACCGTGCGGATCAGTTGCCGACCCAGGTCGGCCTTGGGCGTCGCCCAGGTCGCCGCCACCGCGTCGAGCCACTTCTGCGGCGGCGTGGTGGCAGCATCGAGCAGGCCCTCCTTGGAGCCGAAGTAGTGATAGATGAGGGCCGGGTCGACGTCCGCGGTCCGGGCGACGGCACGAATGGCCGTGCCGGCCCAGCCGTGATCGGCGAATTCGTCGCGAGCGGCGGCCAGGATGCGTGCCGCCAGCACGCCGCGCTCGTCGCGCGGCCCCGGGGTGATCGGTCGCTTCGGCACCGTCTCACCATACCGGAAGTCTCAACTTGCGTTGAAACTAATTTCAACGTAGCGTGAAACTGTGACGACGCTCAACGGCCCGCAGACCACCGGCCGGGAATACCGGAACCTCAGCGAGCCGCAGTACGCGGCGCGCACCGACATCAATACCGCGATCAGAATGCGCGACGGCACAACGCTTTTGGCCGACATTCACCGGCCGGACGCCGACGGTCGCTTCCCGGCGCTGCTGGCCGCCTCACCATATCCGCGGCAGATGCAGGATCTCGGTGCGCCGGCGGGGTTCATCGAGGCCGGCCGGACGGACTTCTGGGTGCCGCGCGGCTACGTGCACGTCATCGCCAACCTGCGCGGGACCTGCGGCTCCGAAGGCACTTTCAACTTCTTCGATGCCCAGGAACGCCGGGACGTGCACGACCTGGTGGAGTGGGTCGCGGCCCAGCCGTGGTGCGACGGGAACGTCGGGATGATCGGCATCAGCTACTTCGCGATGACCCAGCTGGAGGCGGCCGTGGAGCGGCCGCCCCACCTCAAAGCGATCTTTCCCCTTGCCGTGACGAGCGATCTGTACGAGGGCGCCAACCACCACGGGCTGTTGAGTTCGTCTTTCATCACACCGTTTCTGGCCATGATGGGGCTGACCTCCGACCGCAGCGACAAGGTGTGGCGCAGCAAGCCGGTGGGGTTGGCGCGGCGCGTCCTAAACAACCCTAAGGTGCACAAGAAATTCGAGACGATGAATGGCGAGGCGGCGGTCACCATGTTGCGCCAGTTGCTCAAGCTGCCGCACAATCCCCACCCGTGGGACGAGTTGTGGCAGCAGGCCGCGGTCAAGCACCCGACACGCGACGAGTGGTGGGAGGAGCGAAACCTGTTGCCATTACTGAAGGAAATCGACATCCCGGTCTACCTGGGGTGCGACTGGCAGAACGTGCCGTTGCACCTGCCCTCGACGTTCGCCAGCTGGAGCGGGTTGTCGCACAACGCGCGCGTGCGGATGGGCATGCTCGGCGAGTTCGGGCTCACCTGGCCATGGGAAAGCATGCACATCGAGGCGCTGGCCTGGTACGACCATTGGCTGAAGGGCCGCGACACCGGGATCACCGACGGGCCGCCGATCCGCTACTTTTTGCCTGGCGCCGACGAGTGGCGAACCGCCGACACCTGGCCGCCGTCACAGGCCGCGCATCGCGAACTGGCCCTGCGCGCCGACGGCGGTCTGGACGCCGACGAGGGTGATCCGGGCAGCCGGGAATTCATGGTGTTGGGCTCCGGCCTGGGCCGCATCAAAGCCAGCGAGGTCGACCCACCGTCGATACTGGCCTGGACCAGCGCCGTGCTGAGCCACGACATCGATGTCGTGGGCGACATCGAGTTGCGCCTTATCGCGTCGGCGACGGCGATCGACACCGCCTGGATAGCGATGCTGCAGGACGTGGCACCCGACGGGGGAACGACCGATGTGACCGCGGGCTGGTTGCGCGCCAGCCTGCGCGAGGTCGACGAAGCGGCCAGCCGCCCCGGCGCGCCGGTGCTGCCCTGCCGCAACCCGCAAGCGGTGCCGCTCGGAGAGGACGTCGAGTACCGAATTCCGTTGGTCCCCAACGCCCGCCGGTTCAAGGCGGGCCACCGCATTCGCCTGACGCTCACCAGCGACGACCAGGACCCCTCGGTGCCGGCAATCATGAACTTCCGGCACGCCGGCGTCGGTACGTCCAGCCTGAACACGGTGCGCTCGTCGTCGCGGCTGCTGTTGCCGGTGCTCGGGTAGCCGTCGAGGTGTGGCCGGGCGGTGCGCCACGCGGGATGATCGTGCGATGTCGATGATCGAACTGACATTCGTGCGTGGCTCCGTGGAGGACGACGCGTTGGGACGGCTGGCCGACGAACTGGTGACCGCGCTGCTGCGGGCCGAGCGCGCCGGATATTGGTGGCAACATGGCCGGCTTCCGACGCTCAAGCGTTCGCGAATCGAGGCTGTTCGGTTTTGTTGTGTACCTGTGCCTGGCGACGTGTTTCTCCGAGTTCAGGATCGAGCAGTATGTCCGGATAATTTGGGTGAACTAAGTCGGCAAAGCAAATCCTCGGCGCCGGAACGAACTCGTCTTTCGGCGGCGGACGAGGCCCTTAGCTGAGCAGTCGGACAGTTCTTTTGCGGCAATGTCGGTAGGCGCCGGCTGAACTAAGGGGCTCGAACGCGCGACTCGGAATCAGCCGCCGGACACCGATGACGACGCGAGGACAGCTCCCAAAGGTTGCCGGTGAGCAGCGGCTCGTCGACGCACTCCGGCCAAATCTCCCAACCAGGGATGAAGTGTTTTCGGAGTGGTCCGTGGCGGCAGGATCACTCTGCCGAGAGTCGTTGGGAACGCAAAGTTATCCGCTCATCCGCGGAATCTCGATCCGTGCGTAGTCAGCGAGCGGGTGCAATGCGACCGTCTCGCGGTCGCGGTACCAGGCGAGGAGCCGATTTCCCTCCTCGTCGTCGACCCGAGGAAAATCGCTGCCCTCGCCTGAGTCCCTAAAATACTCGATAAGGAAGTCCGCGAGCTGTTCTGCGCACACGGAGTTTTCGGGGGTGATCGCGTCGCGGCTGCCACTGAGGACGGTCAGGAACAGGTCGTGTACGCGTTTTTTTCCCTCGGCGTCAAGCCGCGGCTGAAAGTACGGTCCGACCACGACCTGCGCACCGCGCCGTGCGTAGAACGCCGCGCGTCGCTTCGGGTCGATGTCGCCCACGACCGGGTGGCGCCGCGGATCTTCGACCTCCGCGAGCACCAGCGTGGTGTTCGGGTCCGCGTGCCATCTCCGCTCGGCGGCGTCCATCAGCACATGACCGATGCCACCACCCCGAAGCCCGGGTTTCACCGAGACGTAGCCAATGAGGAGCGCACCCGAGTGTGGATAGGGATATCCCAGCAGGCAGCCGACCGGCGTTTCGTAGTCGAACGCGCAGAGCCCCCAAGGCGCGTCGCTGCCGCTATCCGCCAGTGCGCCAACGATAGTGTCCAACGAGTCGAGTTCGTCGGGCCCGAACGAGGGATGGAGGATTTCGCGATAGATCTCCTCGATAACGCCCGCGCCGGCTTCGGTCCGTATGTCACGGACCGCGATCCCGTTGGTCATCCTTCGATGCTGCCATTACCCGGGGTCGGCGTCGTTGTGCCTCTGTCAGATCGGTGCGCTCTATGAGATATTTGTGCCGCGCCGTCCGCGTCAGCCCAGACATCGGAGTGCTGCCAGGAGAGGTTCAATCGTGCCCCACGTCCCGGTAACAGTCGACCTCGAGCCCGTCCACGGGCGTGCAAATCGGAGTAGATCGTGAGGTCGGGCCGAAGAGCCGTAATTGCAAGTTGGCAGGGTTGGTGGCAGAAAACCGTTGAACCGAAGTTGGCCCCATGCATTGGCTAGACCATTTTAAAGTCTACTGGCAGGATTACGCCCTCCTAATAGCGATATCCGGGCTCGGTCTCCTTTTGTACACCCAGCTTTACCAGAGCTGGATGCTATTGACCCGCAGTTTGCCTCGGGAGGAACGCGCCTTTCTGCCATGGCAGGCCTTCGTTACACTGCTCTGGTTGATTCTGCGCGGATTGCAGGTGCGCTCGCTACACAAGGCCGCGCGCTTACGGATCGAAATTGAACTGCTGGACCGGCCACCTAAGCGTCCGATTGAATTGAAATTCGACAACAAAAAGGACTTCCACGACGCCACGCTCGAATGGAAGAACGAAAAGAAACAATGGAAAGACCGGATCCGCAGGCGGATGTCGGCGATCGCGAAGGAAGAGGAAAAAGAGCGCACGATCGACGTCGAAACTTGCTCGGCACTGCTTCGCGACAACGATATCGCACGCTATTTCAATGCATACCGGGGCGCAGAGAAGAGCTTCTTATCGAAGGTGACGATCAATTCTGGCTTCGTCGCCCCGCTGCACCTGTTAACCGGTGTCATGACATTCTACGAGCAGCATTGGCAGCCCGTCGTCAACGCGTACGGTCAATCCGTCATTCACCCAGGCGATGACTTCAGGGAGAAGCAGGCGCGCAAGATGCAGTCATTCATTTTCGATTGCTGGCTGCTGTGGGGCCCGAGCATTCCCATCTGTATTTGCCCGCAGTGGCAGGGTGAGGTGGCCCTGCAGTACGGCTACGGCGACGAAGACAATTCGCTAGCGTTGCGCTGTTCGTCGCCCGAAATTTTTCGCACGCTGCTCGGGCAGAACGACGGCGGCCACGACGGGCTGGCCCTGAGGGCCCGTGTTTCGGGCGTTTTGAAGTGGGGGCCGGACCTCAGCACCGTCGGGCTTTGCCCGGCACAGGACGCCATCGCGCAAAGAAGCGACGAGCGACTCGTCCTCGACATATCCGGCGGAGCAGGGGGGATCCGCCCCGCCGGCGGCACTTCCGAACAAGTGAAGGCGCAGTACTACTCGGCCTACCTGTGGATCGCGTTCGTTATGTGCAAGGCAGATCCCGACACGCACGAACCAAAACCACTGAACCCCGAGAACAAGTGGCGCGACCTTATTCCCTTTTTCATTCACGCCAACATCGCCGACCCCGTCGCCTACGAATTTCATGCGAGGCAACTCGCCCGGGAAGCCGTTGAAGCGGCCATACAGTTGCTCGAGGATGAGCAAGACCTGATTCTACGTTTTGCCTGCGCGATCGACGAAACCGGCTGCGGTCACGACTCGCCCTATGTACTGCCCGTATCGCCCACGGAAAAGATCTCGGCAATAATGAGGCGGTTCGCCGACGAGGCAAAGAGACAGGGGCACGGGTCGGCGCTACGGCGGCTAGAGTTTGCCTCAAAAGAACCTTTCGAGCACGGCGACTACGCTTCGTGCGCATTGCCGCAAATAGTGAAGCGTTTCTATGAAGACATCGACGCGAAAGGGCTCGAGTTTCGAGAGCTGCGATACACCCGCAAATCCGATCTCGATCTGCTGAGGATCTTCTACGACGACTGCTTCGAACCCGAATTCCCTGACGAAAACGAACGCGAATCACGCGAGGAGATAGAAAATTACTTACGCGCCAAGGAGTTCGGTTGGTACGAGAAGAACAACTACCATGTCATTCTCATGCTCGATAAAGACGACGAACTGCTCGGGGGCGCGATTGCGGACTACCTCAATGAACCGAATGCCGGAGTGATCGAGTACATCGTCATCAAGCCCGAACACCGGAACGCCGGGTTGGGCAGTCAGCTGTTGGAATGCGTCGAGCGCGTCCTGCACGACGACGCGGACAAAGCCCAGAATCGTCCGCTCGACTGGATTGCGGCGGAGATTGACGACCCGTTCGTCACCCCACGGCCCCTGCAGGGAGTCGACCCCTTCGCGGTGGCAAGAAAATGGGGAAAATGGGGATATCGATTGCTCGACTTCCCGTACCGCCAACCGGCCCTCGCCGAAACTAAGAAACCCGTCGATACGATGTTTCTCAGCGCCAAACTCTGCCATGGCGGGAAATTTCAGCCAAAACACAGCGACAAGAAATTTCTCCCGAAGTCGGACATCGAAAGCCTTCTCATCGCATACCTGCGCTTGGCAATGCGAATCGACGATCCGCAGCACCACGAGGACTTCCAAGCGATGCATAACTCCATGCCGGACGAAGTTCCGCTGGTCGACCTGGAGAAATATCTCGGACCGGAAGATGGGCTTGTAGACGCCAAGGAGGTCATCGGCGCCCAAGATCCCGAACTGGTCCGCGCGCTTGAGCTGTACAACAACGTTTTTGGCCGTGAGATCGGCAAGGATGATTACTGGAAGGTGTCCCGGCCACCCGACGGATTGACGGACCGCATCGAGTGCCGCGACCACCTGTGGACGATTCGCAGCGCCGCGGAAGCGCAATGCGAAGGAGTGGCCTCCTTCGTCACGCTGCCCAACGCGGGGTTCGTCCGGTACATCGAGTTTCACGATCGATGGCCCGACTCCGACATGCTCCGTGGCCTGATCGCACGCATCGAGGAGCGCATGGTCCGCGACGCCATTCGCTCGGGCAAGCAGATGAAGCGCGACGGCGAGCAAATGATTCGCCACGGCAAGCGATTGGGCCGCTCCGGCAAGAAGAAGACGGTGGAACTGGGCGAAGAAATGCGGGACGCCGGCACGAAGAAGCTCGAGGACGACAAGAAAAAGGGACTGAACGGTGCAGGTGCGCGCGGCTGGTACATCGAATGCGCCGACCCGACAAGGCAAGACTTGCTGCTGGACACCGGCTTCTGGGAACTCGACCTTGAGTACCCACTACCTCCGCCGCCCGCCCGTCCAATTCGCCTGATGTACAAGCCGTTTGGTCGCGTGTACGATCCCCCCACCATCAACAGCAAGGTGCTCCTCCAGGTCGTCAGGGAGATTGATGAGTCGGCGTACGGCACGCCCAAACCAGACGTCGGCAAACTCGAAAAATGCCTGCAGGGTGATTTCGAGATCAAGGCAAAGTCAAAGCGCGAAAATGGTGAATCGTGACCGCGCGCTCACCACGCGGGTGGGTAACCTACAAGGGTTTGCGGTCGGGAACTCTCAGCGCAACGGAAAATGTGGTCATCGCCGTCACGTCCGTCGCACCGGCTTACAGCCTGGCCGCGACGCTCACGGCTCTGGTGGCCCTGGTGGGCCCAAAAGCGCCGGCGCTGTTCATCATCGGTTTTATCCCGACTATGCTCACCGCGTTCGCGTTTCGCGAACTGGCCAAGAAAGCTCCAGACTGTGGGTCCACCTTCACCTGGACCACGCGCGCCTTCGGCCCTTGGGTGGGCTGGATTTCCGGCTGGGCTTTGGTCATCGCCTCGATGGTGGGCGTCGGCAACGGCGCACAGGTCGCGACGGTCTACCTGCTGGAAGCGCTGGACCTGCATTCGCTCGCGCATTCCACGGCGACGCGAATCGCGGTGGGCGGCGTGGCCGTCGCTGTCTTCGTCGTGCTCGTCGCCCTGCGGTTGCCGGATAATGATGGCACACAGCGCCATTCGACCGCCCTGCTGGTGATAGAGGCCGCCGTTCTGGTGCTGCTCACCGTCGTCGCGCTGGTAATGCTCAGCTCGCACGCGCAGTCCGTCGCGACCCAGATCGCGGTGGGCGGCGTGACCGTCCTGGTTCTCGTCGCCTTGTGTCTACGGGGCATCGACGGCACACAGCGTTACCAGGCGGTGCTGCTGGCGATCGAGCTCTCCATGCTGTTGATGGTCAGCGGTGTCGCGTTGTGGAAGGTCATTACCCACGACGCGGGACCGCAGGCCGTGATGCCGCAGGTGAATTGGTTTTTGCCGCGGGGGCTATCGGCCTCGAGTATTGCCGGCGGCACCGTCCTGTGCGTATTCGCGTTCTGGGGCTGGGACGCCTCGCTGTCGGTGTCGGAGGAAACCAAAGAACCCCGCCGCAACCCCGGTCGCGCCGCCGTGATCGCCACCTTTATCCTGCTCTTGACCTATGTCCTGGTGAGCGTCGCGTTGCAGGCCTTCGCCGGTTTCGGCAGCACCGGAATCGGCCTGAGAAATCCGGCGAACGCCAACGACACACTCGCCGCGCTGGGCAACCCGGTCATTGGCACCGGCCTGGCCGTGGTTCTGCTGCTCGCGATCAGCTCGTCGTCGGTGGGCGCGGTGCTGACCTATGTAGCCCCCACCGCGCGGACGGTGCTGGCGATGGCGGTCTACGGCGCCCTGCCACGGCGGTTCGCGTTGCTTCACCGCCAATACCAGACACCGTGGCTGGCCACCCTCGTCATCGGTTTGGGCGGCTTTGCGATCTATGCGCTGATGACGCTGTTGAGCCGAAATTCGTTGCCGGACATGGTTTCCTCGCTCGCGTTGGTCACCACCTTCTACTACGCCCTGACCGCTTACGCGTGCGTGTGGATCTACCGGGGCGACTTGCGCGAGAGCGCAGGAACATTTTTGCTGCGCGGCGTGCTGCCGTTGCTCGGCGCTCTCGCTATGACGTGGGCCTTCGTCTGGAACGCCATCGACGCCTACTCGCCCGCCTACGGCAAGACCCACGTAGGCCCGGTCGGCGGCGTGTTCATCATGGGCGTCGGGCTGCTCGTCCTCGGCATCCCGCTTGCACTGCTATGCGCCCTCCGCCAACGTGCCTTCTTCAGGGGCAAGACCCTCAATGACAAGACTGTGTTCACCGATGCCGCGACAGAGCCTGGCAGCGATAGCGCGCTGGGACCGCTGCGACGACGCCAGCCCACCCGGGCAAACCATTGACGCGCGCAGCATCGGAGCCTTAGCCCGAGGGGATCCCGCCCAACGACTCCACGCGACCGTCTGCCTGATTGAAGTGATAGGCCCGGCGCGGCTCGCAGACCGTGATCGCGTACTCACTGAAGAACTCGGCGCGGGCGCGGACCTGGGTTTCCAGGTGTTCCGGGTGATTCCGCCAGGCGAGCAACTGCGCCTCCGTCTCGAATTCGACCAGCGTCAGCGTCTCGCCGTCCTCGGCGGCGAATTCCTTATAGTCCACGAAGCCCGGCATCTGGGTGCCTAGCTCGTACATGCGTGCGCCCAGTGCCTCCAGGGCCGCCAGATCGGCGTCGGGGCGTAGCCGCGATCGAAACACCACAATCACCATCGCAGCCTCCTTAGACGCAATGCGACCGCTCGTTGGCCTGACCGTAACAGTCCATCCGCCCGGTCGTCGGGTTGTTCCTCGTCGTTTGTGGCTACCGCACGTCGGCGCGGTCGCGCTCAATCGGGACAGCTGTTCCCGACCGCATCCAGAGAGCGAACACATGAATCACGCGCACGAATCTTGGTGGCCAGGGGCGGGATCGAACCGCCGACCTTCCGCTTTTCAGGCGGACGCTCGTACCGACTGAGCTACCTGGCCGGAAGGCATGAAGTGCCTCGCCGAATCGGCGACCCTGACGGGACTCGAACCCGCGACCTCCGCCGTGACAGGGCGGCGCGCTAACCAACTGCGCCACAGGGCCTTGCTGCTGCTTCGCGTTACCGCGTCGCGTACCCCCAACGGGATTCGAACCCGTGCTACCGCCGTGAAAGGGCGGCGTCCTAGGCCACTAGACGATGGGGGCCAGAACCGAATCACTCCGGGGTACTCGCAACGTGGTTTCGTTAGGAGCCACGTCAGCTTAGGTCACCGCGGGCACAATCCTCAAACGAGCCGCGTTTCGGGTCCAAGTATCCTGTGTCTTCGGCCCCTATAGCTCAGTTGGTAGAGCTACGGACTTTTAATCCGCAGGTCCTAGGTTCGAGTCCTAGTGGGGGCACCGAAGCGTTTTTTGGCCTCGGCAGCTGGCGCTCATCGCCCGAGCACCGCGCTGCTGTAGGTGACGTCGGCGAAGGCTTGGGCGACCTCGTCGTCGGCGTAGACGAACCCGTTGGCGGCGTGCAGTTGGGCGACCGTCTGCGACGAGGTGCGCCAGCCCCGCTGGCCGAGGTGGTCGACGATGTGGCTGCGCTCGCCGTGATAGACGAGGTCGTTGAAGTCGACCTCGAACCCGAGCTCGCGCATCCGGTCGTGATGCGCCCGCCACCGCGGATCGGCGAAAACGGCGGTGTCGGGCACAAAGTCGAAGGCCAAGCGGCTGCCCGGGGCGCTCAGCGCGGTGATGTTGTCGAACAGCGCGTCCTGCGCCGCCTCGGGCAGGTACACCAACAGCCCCTCGGCGCTCCACGCCGACGGCGCCTCCGGATCGAATCCCGCGTCGCGCAGCGCCGTGGCCCAGTCGTCACGCAGGTCGACCGCGACGGCGCGCCGCTCGGCGGTCGGCTCGGCGCCGAGGTCCTCGAGGGTCAGCGTCTTGAACTCGATCACCTCCGGCATGTCGACCTCGTAGACGACAGTGCCGGTCGGCCACGGCAGGCGGTAGGCGCGCGCATCGAGCCCCGAGGCGAGGATCACCGCCTGACGGATCCCACTGCGCGTCGCTTCCAAGAAGAAGTCGTCGTAAAACCTTGTCCGACAGGCCATTCCCCGCGCCATCCGCTGCGGATCGAACTCGGAAGCCCCGCCGGCCGGGATCTCGCCGTTCACCAGCCGGACGTAGACGTCGATCCCGACGGCCCGCACGAGCGGAGCCGCGTAGGGGTCGTCGATCAACTTCGCGTCGGAGGACAGGGCCCGCTGGGCCGCGACCATCGTCGCCGTCGCCCCCACGCTCGTCGCCAGGTTCCAACGATCACGATCGGTGCGCGCCATCGTGCTCCCTCATCCCGATTCAGAAAATTAAATAGACAATCTAGTCAGTATCGCAGGGCCGATCCCCGGCGCCCGGCGGGACTACTCTCCGAGCTGTGACCGACTTCGCCCAACGGACGATCGAGCTGGCCCGCCGAAACGTCGCGGAGGGCGGGCGCCCATTCGCGGCGGTGATCGTCAACGACGGCGAAGTCCTCGCCGAAAGCGCCAACAAGGTGGCCCAGACCAACGATCCGACCGCGCACGCGGAGATCCTGGCCATCCGCGAGGCGTGCATGAAGCTGGGCACCGAGCACCTCGTCGATGCCACGATCTACGTGATGGCACACCCGTGCCCGATGTGCCTGGGCTCCCTGTACTACTGCTCACCGAAGCAAGTGATCTTCCTGATCACCCGCGAGGCCTACGAGCAGTACTACCTCGACGACCGCAAGTACTTCGAGGTGTCGACCTTCTACGACGAATTCGCCAAGAGCTGGGACCAGCGGCGCTTGCCCATGCGCTACCAACCCCAAGAAGATGCGGTGGACGTCTACCGGTTGTGGAACGAGCGCAACGGCGGCCAGCCCCGGTCCACGTTCGTCCCGTCGGCCTGAACACCCATTGGCAGGGGTGCCCGGTCTCATTATTATTTGCGTATGCACGCAGATAACGGCGCAGGCCGGTTGCCGGATGACCAGGCGAACCTTGTCGTCGAGGTCTTCCGGATGCTGGCCGACGCCACCCGGGTGCAGGTGCTGTGGTCACTCACCGACCGCGAGATGTCGGTCAACGAACTCGCCGAGCACGTGGGCAAGCCGGCACCGTCGGTCTCCCAGCACCTGGCGAAACTGCGGATGGCACGCCTGGTCCGCACCCGCCGGGAGGGGACCACCATCTTCTACAGCCTGGAGAACGACCACGTCCGGCAGCTCGTCACGGACGCCGTCTTCAACGCCGAGCACGCCGGTCCGGGCGTGCCCGGTCACCACCGCAAGGCGGGCGGCCTGAAGGCCGTCGGCGATCGACACGGCGCATCTACTTAAGGAGACGACACCGATGCCCGCGCAACACACCCACGACGCGCCCCACGCGCACGACCACGAACACGGCGACGTCAGCCACGCGCACGCCCACACCGCCCATGAGCACGACCATGTCCAGCACGAACACGCCCACCGCCACGCCGACGGCACCGAGCACAGCCATCAGCACGTGCACCAGGCGGGCCTGGAGGACGTGCACGGTCACGCCCACTAGAGGGCACTAAACCTCGGGGCAGTAGTGGCTCGGGTCGCCGCGCCGGTCGAGCGGCGGCAGATTGCGTGCCGGCGTCTGCGGCAGCGGCGCGTCGGCCGGGATGCGCCCGGATGCGCGGTCGAGGCCGGCGCGGGCCCGCGGGTGCTTGCGGTACCTGGGGGGCACAAACGCGAAGACCAGCCGCACCAGGTTGCCGAAGCGCCGGTGCAGCCACTCGTCGCGGTCGGTCCACTCAAAGCCCAACCGTTCGCGAACGGCCGGGTGATACAAGCCGACCGTGAGCCAGACGAAGAACGGCCGCGACAGCTTGGTCAGGCCGCCCCACAGCCAATCCGGGAGCCAGGGAGCGATCGGCAGCTTGTCATATATGGTCAGATCAAGCACGGCCCGCGTCGCGTAATTATCCTCTAATACGTTGCGGCACATGTGATCCCAGTAATCCTGAAATTCCTCCCAGGTCTTGGGCACCGGGCGCATGCTCATGCCGTACATCCGGTACCACTGAATGTGTTCGTCGAAGAGTTGGCGCTTGTCGGCCTCGGTCAGGCCGCCGCCGAAGCGTTCGGCCACCAGGATCGTGCCCATGAAGAAAGTGGAGTGTGCCCAATAAAAGACGTCGGGATTCAGCGCGTGGTACCGACGCCCCTGGTCGTCCACGCCCTTGATGTCGGTGTGGTAGTCGCGGACCTCGGCACCCGTCGTCGGAGCCCGGTCGCCATCGAAGACCACCCCGCCGATCGGGTACAGCGACCGCATCACCCGCGGCAAGGGTTCCCGGAAGAAGGTCGAGTGTTGCTCCACCGCGGCGCCCAACTGCGGGTGCATGTTCTGCATGGATCCCGCGAACGGGCCCTGCAGCATGCCGCGCCAATCACCGAAGTACCGCCACGTCAGCGAATCGGGCCCCAGCGGGATCGGTGGTGCTTCATAGCCCATGGGCGACACCGGGCAGCCAGCGGCCACGGTTGGCGCGCCCGAAGCGCCGCGCACGACGTCGCTAGTCGCTGGGCGGGGTCCGGACGTATGTTGAGTCACTATTGGATTCCTGTAGGTATCTGCAAAACTGACTACATGCGTTGTCAGTTTCAAGCTTAGGAGCGATGTGCAGTCCGGTCAACGACGGGGCCGTTGGACCGGCGTCCCCTTGGGGGATCGCCTCACCCTCCGTCGCGAGAACCTCATCGCCGCCGGTGTGCAATTGCTCGGCGGCGACGGTCGGCCCGCGCTGACCGTGCGTGCGGTGTGCCGCAAGGCCGCGCTGACCGAACGCTACTTCTACGAAAGCTTCGCTGACCGTGACGAGTTCGTGCGCGCGGTCTACGACGACGTGTGCACGCGCGCCATGGATGCCCTCACGTCGGCGAACACCCCGCGGGAAGCCGTCGAAAAGTTTGTCGAGCTGATGGTCGACGACCCGGTCCGGGGCCGCGTGCTGTTGCTCGCGCCGGCGGTCGAGCCGATATTGACCCGCTCGGGCGCGGAGTGGATGCCCAACTTCATCGAACTGCTGCAGCGCAAGCTGTCCCGGATCGGCGATCCGGTGTTGCAGAAGATGATCGCCACCAGCCTCGTTGGCGGACTGTCGAGCCTGTTCACCGCGTACCTCAACGGACAGCTCGGCGCGACGCGCAAACAATTCATCGACTACTGCGTCAACATGCTCTACGTCACGGCGGCCCCGTACGTGCCCGCCCCCGACCTGGGGTAGTGCGGCCCCTGTTTATCGCCCGCCCCGGAGCGGCAAATCTCAAGACCGATGGCATCGAACTGTTATGCGGCGCGCGGCCGAGCAGCTTGATGCTACTGGGGTACACAGATATATTGACTGCTACCCATCGACACAGATAACCGGAGGCCCTATGTCAGCCGAGCTGACAAACCTACAGCTGCTGCACGAGCTCGAACCGGTGGTCGAGAAATGCCTCAACCGGCACGAGAGCATGCACAAGAACTGGAACCCGCACGACTACATCCCGTGGTCGGACGGCAAGAACTTTTACGCACTGGGCGGGCAGGACTGGCACCCCGAGGAGAGCAAGCTCTCCGACCTCGCCCAGGTAGCGATGGTGCAGAACCTGATGACGGAGGACAACCTGCCGTCGTATCACCGCGAGATCGCGATGAACTTCGGCCTGGACGGCCCGTGGGGCCAGTGGGTCAACCGGTGGACCGCCGAGGAGAACCGGCACGGGATCGCGCTACGTGACTACCTGGTGGTGACCCGCGCGGTCGACCCCGTCGAGCTGGAGAAGCTGCGCATCGAGGTGGTGAACCGGGGCTTCAGCCCGGGCCAGAACCAGCAGATCCGAGCCGACCTGTTCGCCGAGAGCCTGTTCGACTCCGTCATCTACGTGACCTTCCAGGAGCTGGCGACCCGGATTTCGCACCGCAATACCGGCAAGGCGTGCAACGAGACGATCGCCGACCAGTTGCTGGCGAAGATCTCAGCCGACGAAAACCTGCACATGATCTTCTACCGCGACGTCAGCGACGCCGGGTTCTCTGCGTCGCCGAACCAGGCGATGAAGTCCCTGCACAAGGTGCTGCGCAATTTCCAGATGCCGGGCTATCAGGTCCCCGAGTTCCGGCGCAAGGCCGTCTTTATCGCCGTCGGAGGGGTCTACGACCCCCGCATCCACCTCGACGACGTGGTCATGCCGGTGCTGAAGAAGTGGCGCATCTTCGAGCGCGAGGACTTCACCGGTGAAGCGGCGGCGATGCGCGACGACCTCGCCCTGCTGATCAAGGAACTCGAGCAGGCCTGCGAAAAGTTCGAGATATCGAAGCAGCGCCAGCTCGACCGGGAAGCCCGCACAGGCAAGAAGACCACGGCGTTCGAGCTGCACCAGACCGCGGGCAAACTGGTGATGAGCCGCCGGTAGTCAGCCTTGCGCATCGGTCCCATCACGCTCGCCAGCCCGGTGGTGCTGGCCCCAATGGCAGGCGTTACTAATGTTGCATTCCGGACCCTGTGCCGGGAACTGGAGCAGTCGAAGGTCGGCACGGTCAGCGGGCTCTATGTCTGCGAGATGGTGACGGCGCGCGCTCTCGTCGAGCGGCACCCGGTCACCATGCACATGACTACGTTCGCGCCGGACGAGTCGCCGCGCTCATTGCAGCTCTACACCGTCGATCCGGCCACCACCTACGCCGCCGCCAAGATGATCGCCGACGAGGGGCTGGCCGACCACATCGACATGAATTTCGGCTGCCCGGTGCCCAAGGTGACCAAGCGCGGCGGCGGGGCGGCGCTGCCGTACAAGCGACGGTTGTTCGGCCAGATCGTGGCGGCGGCCGTGCGCGGCACCGAGGGCACGAAGATTCCCGTGACCGTCAAGTTCCGCATCGGTATCGATGACGAGCACCAGACGCACCTCGACGCCGGCCGCATCGCCGAAACCGAGGGTGCCGCCGCCGTCGCGCTACACGCCCGCACGGCGGCGCAGCGCTACTCCGGCACCGCCGACTGGGAGCAGATCGCCCTGCTCAAGCAGCACGTGCGGACGATCCCCGTGCTGGGCAACGGCGACATCTACGACGCCAGCGACGCCCTGACGATGATGGCCACCACAGGATGTGACGGCGTCGTGATCGGCCGCGGCTGCCTGGGCCGGCCCTGGCTTTTCGCCGAGCTGTCGGCGGCGTTCACCGATAGCCCGGCCCCCACCCCGCCCACGCTGGGCGAAGTCGCCGACATCGTCCGCCGCCATGGCCAGTTGCTGGCCGCGCACTTCGGCGAGGACAAGGGCATGCGCGACATCCGCAAGCACATCGGCTGGTACCTGCACGGCTTTCCGGCCGGCTCCGAGCTGCGCCGGGCGCTCGCGATGGTCAAGACGCTCGACGAACTCGATTCGCTGCTCAGCCAATTGGACGCCACCGTCGCGTTCCCGGACGCGGCCAGCGGCCCCCGGGGCCGGCAGGGTTCACCCGCCCGGGTGGCGTTGCCCGAAGGCTGGCTGACCGACCCCGACGACTGCCGCGTCCCGGCCGGCGCCGACGTGATGCACTCCGGCGGCTGACGACCGCTCGAAATCGCGTCCGGACCGATAACTCAGTACCATGTGGACCTTGCTGCATTGCGCGTTGGTGGGGCGGATCGGTAACGCGCCGCCACCCGGGGGCGACAAAGGAATGCGACCCACGGGTGGCACGAGCCGCAGCGCTGACAACACGCTGGGCCGACACCACGCACGGACACGGACATCCGCATCAGAGCTTCGGAGGCCGGTAGGACATGAGTGACGCCGAGGGCGACGCCACTCCTGGCGCTCGGCGCGCGGCGTTGGGCGCCGCGCCGTGGGAGCGGTTCTCGGAGCCGCCGTCCGACTACCGCCTTCACTTATGGCAGACCGATGGTGTGGTCGAGACCGTTGCGCCTCGAGCGGCCGATGACAACGACTCCGGGTGCCACACGAGTGGCGGGGTCAGCGTCGCCGACCTGATCGCGAAACTCGGTGCCCCGTCGACGGGCCGGTCCACTCACCGCCGCGCCGAACCGGAGCCCGAACCCGCAGACGACGCCGAATCGGGCCTGCCGGTCGAGCTGCAACAGACTCAGGTGATCGAGGACCTGGCGTACTCGCTCGGCGCGGTCTCGGAGCTCCCCGACCTCGGCGCCGCCGACTATCCGCACGGAGACGGGTCCGCGTCCGGCGGGAAGCTCGACGCGGACACGCGCAGAACCGGCCGCCGCCGGCCGATGCTGCTGGCCGCGCGCTCGCTGGCGGCCCTGCTCGCCGCGCTGGCCCTCGTCATGACCGGCGGGGCGTGGAAATGGAGCACGTCGAAGAACGCGCGGCTCAACACCATCAGCGCCCTCGACCAGGACTCCAGTGACATTCGCGACCGCAACGGACAATACGGGGACGAGGACTTCTTGATCGTCGGCCTCGACTCCCGCGCCGGCGACAACGCCAACATGGGCGCCGGCAGCACCGATGACGCGGACGGCGCCCGCTCGGACACCGTGATGCTGGTCAACATTCCGGCCAACCGCAAACGCGTGGTGGCGGTGTCGTTCCCCCGCGATCTCGCGATCACCCCGATGCAGTGCGAGGCGTGGAACCCGAACACCGGTAAGTACGGGCCGCTCTACGACGCGAAGTCCAAGTCCTGGGGTCCCAAGATGGTCTACACCGAGACCAAACTCAACTCGGCATTCGCCTTCGGCGGCCCGAAATGTCTGGTGAAGGAAATCCAGAAGCTGTCCGGCCTGAGCATCAACCGTTTCATCGCCGTCGACTTCTCCGGGTTCGCCAAAATGGTCGACGCCCTGGGCGGTGTCGAGGTCTGCTCGAAGACCCCGCTGCACGACTACGAACTGGGCACGGTCCTCGAACACGGCGGGCGCCAAGTCCTGGACGGCACCACCGCGCTGAACTACGTCCGGGCCAGGCAGGTCACCACCGAAACGAACGGGGACTACGGCCGCATCAAACGCCAGCAGCTGTTCCTGTCGTCGCTGCTGCGTTCGTTGATCTCCGAGGACACGCTGCTCGACCTCAACAAGCTCAACAACGTCGTCAACATGTTCATCAGCGACACCGTCGTCGACAACGTGCAGTCGAAGGACTTGATTCAGCTCGGTCAGTCGTTGCAGGGGATGGCGGCCGGGCACGTCACCTTCGTCACCGTGCCGACCGGCATCACCGACCAGAACGGCGACGAGCCGCCGCGCATGGCCGATATGCGAGCGTTGTTCGACGCCATCATCAACGACGATCCGCTGCCGGAGGAAAACGACCAGAACGCAAAGAATCTGGAGACCTCCGACGACAAGTCGGGGCAGACGAAGGCGCCCGCTACCAAGAAGGCACCGGCCCCCGCGCCGACACCCGAGGCCCGACACGAGCAGATCACCACGACCACACCGGGCGACGTCACGGTGCGGGTCTCCAACGCCACGACGCAGAGCGGCCTGGCGGCCACCGCCACCAGCCAGCTCAAGCGCGACGGCTTCAATGTGATGACGCCGGACGACTATCCGAGTTCGGTGAACACGACGACCGTGTTGTTCTCGCCCGGCAACGAGCAGGCGGCGGCGACCGTGGCGTCCTC
The DNA here is from genome assembly GCF_010731655.1 of Mycobacterium paraseoulense. Classification (NCBI taxonomy): domain Bacteria; kingdom Bacillati; phylum Actinomycetota; class Actinomycetes; order Mycobacteriales; family Mycobacteriaceae; genus Mycobacterium; species Mycobacterium paraseoulense. The sequence goes on from NZ_AP022619.1 coordinate 3,368,510, forward strand.
CTTCACCAATGCGAAGGTCCAGCGGGTTTCCGGCTACGGGCAGGTGGTGCAGGTGGTGCTCGGACCTGACTTCAAGGCGGTCGCCACTCCCCAGCCGAGCGGTTCGTCGATCAGCTTGCAGATCGAACGCGGTTCCGGCAGCGCCCCACCCAAGCTGCCCGAGGACCTGACCGTCACCAACGCCGCCGACACCACCTGCGAGTGAGCGCATTTGGCGGCGGTGCGGCCCCCATTTTCGGCGCCGAGAACGTAGGCTTGGCGATATGCGGACCGCCTACCATGAGCAGCTTTCGGAGTTATCCGAGCGCCTAGGCGAGATGTGCGGGTTGGCGGGCGTCGCCATGGAGCGGGCCACCCAGGCGCTGCTGCAAGCGGATCTGGTGCTGGCCGAGCAGGTGATCTCCGATCACGAAAAGATCGCCGCGCTGAGCGCCCAGGCCGAGGAAAGCGCCTTCGTGCTCCTTGCCCTGCAGGCGCCGGTGGCCGGCGACTTGAGGTCCATCGTGAGCGCGATTCAGATGGTGGCCGACATCGACCGGATGGGCGCGCTGGCCCTGCACGTCGCGAAGATCGCTCGCCGTCGGCATCCCCAACACGCGCTGCCCGAAGAGGTCAACGGTTACTTCGCCGAAATGGGCAGGGTCGCAGTTGAATTGGGCAACAGCGCGCAAGAGGTGGTGATGTCGCGCGACCCGGAGAAAGCCGCCCGGATCCGCGAAGAGGACGACGCGATGGACGATCTGCACCGCCATCTGTTCTCGGTGCTGATGGACCGCGAATGGAAGTACGGTGTGGCGGCCGCGGTCGACGTGACCCTGCTGGGCCGGTTCTACGAGCGCTTCGCCGACCACGCCGTCGAAGTGGCACGTCGCGTCATCTTCCAGGCGACCGGCAAACTGCCCGACGAGGAAACGAATCCCCCCTCGTAGTGGGCGAAAGCACGTCCAGCTAGCCGAAGCGGCCGGAGATGTAGTCCTCCGTGGCCTTCTGGCTGGGGTTGGAGAAGATCTTCTCGGTGTCGTCGACTTCGATCAACCGCCCCGGCTTTCCTGTCGCTTCCAGGTTGAAGAACGCGGTGTAGTCGCTGACCCGGGCGGCCTGCTGCATGTTGTGGGTGACGATGACGATCGTGTAGTCCTGCTTCAACTCACTGATCAGCTCCTCGATGGCCATCGTCGAGATCGGGTCCAGCGCGGAGCACGGCTCGTCCATGAGCAACACGTCGGGTTGCACAGCGATGGCCCGCGCGATGCACAACCGCTGCTGCTGCCCCCCGGACAATCCGCCGCCGGGTTTGTCCAACCGGTCCTTGACCTCATCCCACAGGTTTGCGGCGCGCAGTGAGTGTTCGGATGTCTCATCGAGCAGCTTGCGGTCGCGTACCCCCTGCAGCTTCAGGCCGGCCACCACATTGTCGCGAATCGACATGGCGGGGAACGGGTTCGGTCGCTGGAACACCATCCCAATCGCCCGACGCACACCAACCGGGTCTACACCGGGGCCGTAGATGTCTTGGTCGTCGAGCAGCACGCTGCCCTCGACCCGGCCGCCGGGGATGACCTCGTGCATCCGGTTCAGCGTGCGCAGCACGGTCGTCTTGCCGCAACCCGACGAGCCAATGAACGCCGTTACACTGCGGGGCAGAATGGACAGCGTCACATCCGCGACCGCTTTGAACGACCCGTAGTAGATGTTGACGGCTTTGAGGTCCAACCGCTTGGCCACTTACTGCTCCTGCCTACGACGTTTCGGCGCCATGTTGATGGTGGCGATCACCAGGATGAGGGTTCGGGCGGCACCCCACAACCGATCCGTGGGGATCGGGTTCAGGCCGGCGCTGGTCTGCTTCTACATCATGCCAGGCGGTCTTTCGGCGGACGAAGTTCCCGCAATGTCCCCACCTGGTCACTGCAGCGCCTCGATCGCGGCAGCCAGCCGGTCTTTGACCTTGTCGGGCAGCGGAACGTAGCCCGCCGAGGGAAGATCCGTCTGCCCCCTGCCAGCGGCGACGGTGAGGAACGACTTGATCGCTCCCGAGGTGTCCGGATCGGATCCCTTCGAGCAGACGATCTCGTAGGTCGCCAGCAGCAACGGGTAGGCGCCCGGCTCCTGGGAGGAGTACATCGGGTTCAGGTCGAGCACCAGGTCATTGCCGTCGGCCACGAAATTGGCCGCCTTCACCGCGTTGCCGGCCGTCTCGTTGGTAAGCGGGACTACGACGCCGTTGTTGGTGGCGATCCGCGCGTAGGGCATCGCGGACTGGTCGGCAAACCCCTTCTCGACGTATCCGATGGCTCCCGGGGTGGCCCGCACGGCCTCAATGACCCCGGCCGATTTCGGGGCGCCCTCGCCCACCCCGCCCTGAAAGTCGGTGCCCACGCCTTTGGTCCAGCTCTGCGGCGCGGCGGCCGTCAGAAACTTCTGCAGGTTGTCGGTCGTCCCCGACGAGTCCGCCCGGTAGATCGGCGTGATCTTCGTATCGGGCAGTAAGACACCGGGATTGAGGGCCGCGAGGATCGGGTCGTTCCAGGCCGTGATCCGTCCGCTGAGGATCTTGGCCAACGCGTCGCTGCTCACCACCAGCGCCGGGACTCCAGCCAGGTTGTAGACCAGGGCGATCGGCCCGAACACCAGCGGCAAGTCCCACGCCGGGTTTCCGTCGCAGCGGGCGGCGGCCGGACCGATCTGGTCGGCGGCCAGCGGGGAGTCGGCCCCCGCGAAATCGACGTGGCCGGCGATGAACTGCTCGCGACCCGCGCCCGAACCAGTCGGGTTGTATGACACGCTCTTGCCCGGGCAGTACTGCCCCCAGACCTGGTTGAACAGCGCCATCGCGTTCAGTTGGGCCGTCGAGCCTTCGGCCGTGAGCTTGTTCTTGCCGGCGCATCCCGCGGTGCCCGTTGGCCCGGAGAGGGCTGCCGTTGACGCCGCCCGGCGGTCGTGATCTCTGCCACAGCCCGCCAGCGCGGCGCTCACGATGGCTGCCACCATCAGCGCCGCCAGCGCCCTGCCTCCCCTGTCGAGTCTCACCGATCCCGCTCCCTGAGCCATTCGGACCCGCGTGCGCCGCCGGCCATCCCCCAAGAGGTTGCCGGGTCGCGGCGAAAGTATGCTCCGATGCACCCCGCGGCACCATCTCATTAGCAAACGCAGGTGAACGGCCGGGGATACCGGGCGGCCGCCTGCGCGGGTGGTCACTCGGGAGCGACCGCGTAGGCGGTGTCCACGCTGTAGGTGCTGAAGCCCAGACGCTGGTAGGTGCGCACCGCGGCGACGTTGTCGGACTCCACGTAGAGCAACACGGTCGGGTCGGCCGAGCCGGCCAGCCGGTGCGCCAATGACTCGATACCGATGGCCGTCAACATCCGCCCCATGCCGCGGCCCTGCGCCGCGGGGTCGACACCCACGACGTAGACCTCTCCCAAGCCGGGCTGATCGGGATGCACCTTGGTCCAGTGGAAGCCCAGCAGCTTGCCCCCCTGATCGGCTTCGTCGAATGCGAGGAACAACCCGGCCGGGTCGAACCATGGTTCGTTGCGCCGCTCGGCCAGCTGGATTTCGGTCCAGCCACCCTGTTCGGGATGGTCAGCGAAGGCGGCGTTGTTGACGCGCAGGAGCTCAGCGTCATCGGTGTCGCCCGCGTAGGTGCGCACCCGCACGCCGGGCACCGGGTCCGCCAGGTCCTGGGCGTCACGCAACGTGCGTCGCATCTGCAGCAGTTCACGCACCGGGACCAGACCCAGCGCGGAGGCGGTGGCCTGGGCGGGCTCGAGGGTGCCGTGCGCCCAGAACCGGTTGCGCCCGGCCGTCTCGGCCAGCGCCGCACGGGCCAGCGCCGTACCGAGCCCACGCCGCCGGACCCGCGGGTGCACCACGAGTTCGGCCATTGCGGCATCCGTGTCGCGCGAGAGATTGAGGTAGCCGACGATCTCGTCGGCCTCGGTGATTGGCAGGTGCCCGGTGCGGTCGTGCGCGAGCTCGCGCAGCACCTGCTCGCCGACGGGCGCCACACCATCGAATTCCGTTGCCGCGCTGATGAGTTCGCGCACTTGCCGCTGCTCGTCGGCGGTCAGCGTCGAGCGCCAGGCGGGCGGGGTCACTGACTGCGTAGGGGGTCGCCCAGGGGTTCTTGCAGGTCCTCGGAGTGGGCCTCGACGTCGTCGGCGGCTTCGTCCTCAGCGGGATCCGCTATCGGCGCGCGGCCGCGTGCCGGCCGGACGGCCTTGTACCCGACGTTGCGTACGGTGCCGATCAATGCCTCATACTCGGGGCCGAGTTTGGCGCGCAGTCGACGCACGTGCACGTCTACCGTGCGGGTGCCACCGAAGAAGTCGTACCCCCACACCTCGTGCAGCAGCTGGGCGCGGGTGAACACGCGCCCGGCATGCTGGGCCAGGTACTTGAGCAACTCGAACTCTTTGTAGGTCAGGTCGAGCGGGCGGCCCCGCAGTCTCGCGGTGTAGGTGCCCTCGTCGATCACCAGCTCGCCCAGGCTCACTTTGCCGGCGCTTTCCTGGTCGGCCTGCCCGCCGCGGCGGCCGACCACCAGCCGCAGCCTGGCGTCGATCTCGGCGGGGCCGGTGCTCGGCAGCAGGATCTCGTCCAGTCCCCAGTCGGCGCTGACCGCCACGAGGCCGCCTTCGCTCACCACGGCCAGGACGGGAACCGACCGGCCCGCGGTGCTCAACAGCCGGCACAGGCCGCGCGCCGACGACAGGTCGGTGCGCGCGTCCACGAGCACGGCGTCCGCCGTCCCCGCCTCGAGCAACGAGGACGGTTCGGCCGGCGCCGTCCGGACGGCGTGAGGAAGCAGCGACAGCGACGGCAGGACCGGGTCGGGATGCAGCTCCGAGGTCAGCAGTAATAGCTCCAACTAGCCCCTCCAGCTCGGGGGAACGGCATCTTCACAAGTCGCAACGCAACAACGCGTTAGTTGCCAGGTCACCTAACGATAACTTGCCACCTGCCATTTTTGCGTGGCGACGGCGCCAGTGTGAGCCCCGCCACCCGGGTGGTCCGGCGCACGGCGCAGAGACGGTTACGCGACAATATGCGGGTGCGCAAGCTGCTGATCGGGCTGGCGGCCGCGGCCATCGCCGTGACCGTGGTCACGCTCGGCGCGGTCGCCGTCGACTTCGGGAGCAGCATCTACGCCGAATACCGGCTCTCGTGCAGCGTGCGCAAAGCGGCCAATCTGAGGTCGGACCCGTTCGTCGCGATCGTCGCATTCCCGTTCATCCCACAGGCATTGCGTGACCACTACAACCAGGTGGAGATCAAGGCCAACGCCGTCGACCATGCGACGGTCGGCAAGGCCACGCTGGAAGCCACGATGTATTCGGTCGATCTGGCCCACACGTCCTGGCTGATCGGGCCGGACGCGAGACTGCCGGTGGGCAAACTGGAGAGCCGGATCATCATCGGCTCGACCCATCTGGGCAGGTACATGGGCATCAGCGACTTGATGGTCGAGGCGCCGGCCAACGAAACCAACACCGCTACCGGCGGTGTCACCGCATCGGGCATCTCCGACAGCCATGGGCTGGTGTTCAGCGGCACCCCCCATTCGGCCAACTTCGAGCACCGGGTCAGCGTCTCGGTGGACCTCTCCATCGCCCCGGAAGACCAGGCGACGCTGGTGATCACGCCGACCGGCGTCCTAACCGGGCCGGACACCGCCGACCAAGCCGTCCCGAACGACAAGCGGGATGCGGTGCTGCGCGCCTTCACCGCCCGGCTGCCCAACCAGCGGCTCCCGTTCGGAGTGGCACCGAAGACCGAGGGGGCGCGCGGCTCCGACGTCATCATCGAGGGCATCAGCTACGGGACGACGGTCGACCTGGACGGCTTCAAGCAGTCGTGAGCCGGTCGGCCCCCGAGTGCGCGGTCCGCGGAGCAACCTCCGCTGATTTGATCGTTGTCCGTCATTCGGTAAGCTTGCCGGCGTGCTAGCCCGCCTTGAGCCTCTGCTCACCCAACGCCGCGCAGTCGATCTGTGCCGCACCGCGGGCTGTTGCTGTCGCTGTAGCTGCTGAGTCGCACGCGCTTTCGCGTAGCACTCGGAGCCGCCCGGAACGTTACCGTGGCCCGTCTCCCGTCGTTCGTTCCCAACAGCACAAAAGCAACAGGCTTATCCAGGAGTAGTCCCGTGCCGAGCAGCAACACCACCACCCAGCCGGACACCGTCGACGTGCGGGGCCCCAGGTTCGCCGCGTGGGTTACCACCGCGGTCCTGGTGATCACGCTCGCCGCGTCCGCCGCCAGCCCGGCGTTGGCGGCGGTCATCCTCGGCGTGCAGGCCGCCATCTTCGCCATCGGCGCCGTCTGGGGGCCGCGCAAGCACCCCTACGGCCGGATATTCGCCGCTGTCGTGGCGCCCCGACTGGGCCCCGTTGTCGAGCGCGAGCCGGCCGCACCGCTGAAGTTCGCCCAGCTCGTCGGCCTGATCTTCGCGCTCGCGGGTGTCGCCGCGTTCGCCGCCGGCGCCTTTCTGATCGGCGTCATCGCCACCGCCGCCGCGCTCACCGCCGCCTTCCTGAACGCCGCATTCGGGATCTGCCTGGGCTGCCAGCTCTACCCACTGGTCGCGCGTTTCCGAGGCGCCGCCCGCACCACATGACCTGTTCATAGAAAGCGATCGAAAGGATCCCCCGCATGGCACGCTCCGACGTCCTGGTCTCCGCGGACTGGGCCGAGAGCAATCTCGACGCCGCCGGTGTCGTCTTCGTCGAGGTCGACGAGGACACCAGCGCATACGACACCGGCCACATCCCCGGCGCGATCAGGCTGGACTGGCGTTCCGACTTGCAGGACCCCGTCAAGCGCGACTTCGTCGACGCACAGCAGTTCTCCAAACTCCTCAGCGAGCGTGGCGTCTCCAACGACGACACCGTGATCCTCTACGGCGGCAACAACAACTGGTTCGCCGCCTACGCCTATTGGTACTTCAAGTTGTACGGCCACGAGAAGGTCAAGCTGCTCGACGGAGGCCGCAAGAAGTGGGAACTCGACGGGCGCGCGCTGTCCAGCGACGCGGTTAGCAGGCCGGCCACCTCATACAGCGCCGCCGCCCCGGACAACAGCATCCGGGCGTTCCGCGACGAAGTGATCGCGGCCATCAACGCCAAGAACCTGGTCGACGTGCGTTCGCCCGACGAGTTCTCCGGCAAGATCTTGGCGCCGGCGCATCTGCCGCAGGAGCAGAGCCAGCGGCCCGGCCACATTCCCGGGGCGATCAACGTGCCGTGGAGCCGGGCTGCCAACGAGGATGGCACCTTCAAGTCCGACGAGGAGCTGGCCAAGCTGTACGCCGACGCCGGCCTGGACGGCACCAAGGAAACGATCGCGTACTGCCGGATCGGGGAGCGTTCGTCGCACACCTGGTTCGTGCTCCGGGAATTACTCGGCCACAAGAACGTCAAGAACTACGACGGAAGTTGGACGGAATACGGCTCCCTGGTGGGTGCCCCGATTGAGTTGGGAAGCTGATATGTGCTCTGCCCCGAAGCAAGGAGTGACGCTGCCGGCCAGCGTCGACTTGGAGAAGGAAACGGTGATCACCGGCCGAGTCGTGGACAGCGATGGCCAGGCGGTGGGTGGCGCGTTCGTCCGCTTGCTCGACTCGTCGGACGAGTTCACGGCCGAGGTCGTCGCATCGGCGACCGGCGACTTCCGGTTCTTCGCCGCCCCGGGGTCCTGGACGCTGCGCGCCTTGTCGGCGGCCGGTAACGGGAACGCCGTGGTGACCCCGTCCGGCGCGGGCATCCACGAGGTGGACGTCAAGATCGCCTGAGACCCCCGCTGCACCGACGACCACCTCCCGTGGCTAATAGACTGGTCCCCGTGGTGCTGTTCTTCGAGATCATGCTGGTCGTGTCGGTCGTGGTGATCTCATGGTTTGCGCTGTACACGCTCTACCGGCTCATCACTGACGAATCGTGACTTCTGACGAGCCATTGAGTCCGGCGAGCTCCGGCGATCGCGCGATGGCCGCCGCCGCGGAGCGCGCCAAGCTCACCGCCGGCCGCAATATTCCCGCCTTCGACGACCTGCCGCTTCCTGCCGACACCGCCAACCTGCGGGAAGGCGCCAACCTGCACGACGCATTGTTGGCGCTGCTGCCGCTGGTCGGTGTGTGGCGCGGACACGGCGAGGGCCGTGCCCATGACGGCGATTACCGGTTCGGCCAGCAGATCGTGGTCTCGCACGACGGCGGTGATTATCTGAATTGGGAATCCCGCACGTGGCGGCTCAGCGACACGGGTGATTACCAGGAACACGGGTTGCGCGAGACGGGGTTCTGGCGCTTCGTCAATGATCCCGACGACCCCAGCGAATCTCAGGCCATCGAGTTGCTGCTGGCCCATTCGGCCGGCTACGTGGAACTGTTCTACGGCCGGCCGCGTACCCAGTCGTCGTGGGAGTTGGTGACCGACGCGCTGGCCCGCAGCCGATCGGGCGTGCTGGTCGGTGGCGCGAAGCGCCTCTACGGCATCGTCGAGGGCGGCGACCTGGCCTATGTCGAGGAGCGGGTGGACGCCGACGGCGGCCTGGTTCCCCATCTTTCGGCGCGGCTCTCGCGGTACGCCGGGTAACCGCCGACCCGCTCGTTCGACCTCCAACCGGCCACCTCCGGTGTCATCATGTGCGTGCAACCACGATCGAAGGAGGTCGGCGGATGCGTCGTAGTGTGACGACGTCCCCTCCTGCCCGCCGCATCGCGTCCGTCGTCGGCCTACTTCTCCTTGGGTATCTGTGCCTTCTGGCGCTGCGGCCTTCGACCAGTGACGCCCTGCCGTCGTGGTTGAGGTGGTTCGGTCAGCCCGGGTCGGGACCCACGCTGTTGGTGACGTTGGCGATCCTGGCTTTTTTCGTGATGGCGTTTCGATCGGCCGGCGTCGGGCGCACGACAGGCATCTCATTCACCGTTATCGCAGCCTTGATCAGCTTGACCGGCATACTCGGCCTCAGCTCCTATTGGTCTTGTCACGACGCCAACCATCCGGCGTTGTTCACCCCGCTGATGGCGACGGCCTCGTTGGTCAAAGGCAGCACCGGCGACTACTCGCTGGGCGGACGCCCGTGCCCGACGCCCACCCCGATCGCCCTGGAAGTGGCCCGGGTGACCGCCCTGGCCGCGATCTTCACCGGATTGGGTGGGGTCGTTATCGCTGCCTTCCGCTCCCAAGTGGACCGGTTACGAGCGAACCTCGCAGACTCCGTCACCGCCGTCGTCGGCATCGATGACGACACCCAGTCGATGATCAGCGGGATCGCGCAGACGTTGGACCGGCGCAACACCCTGGTGGTCATCACCAACGCGGGCGACGACCACGTAACCCGTGCTCGCAGGCAGGGCGCCCGAGTGGTCCTGGTGGATTTCAGCACGCCGTCCACCCTGGTCTCGCTGCGACTGTGGCGCCACCTCACACGGCTCTACCTGATGGCACCCGACCCGGCGATCAACCTACTGTGGCTTGACCTGATCGGTCGTCGGCTCGCCGAGGTCGGCCACAAGCAGCGGTTGCCGCTGATCGTGCGCATGGATGACCCGTGGCTCGCCGAAGCGTGGCGCGCTCAGCAATTCGGGGGGTCGGGCAACCGGTGGGCGGCCGATGTGGTCGGTAAGTATGAGGTGACCGCCGGCAGGTTATTGGACGGCATCATTGAAGCCAAGACCATTCGTCGGGTATTCGTTTGTGGCACTTCACAATTGACTCTGGCGTTGTGCGCGGACCTGACCCGCCGCGCTCTTGAGCGCGACTTCTATACCCCGCCGGATGCGGTGCCGTTACCGGCGCTCACCCTCGTCGAACGCGACGCCGACGACTACTTGCAGGATCACGAATTTCATCGCCAGCAAGCCGGTTTCATGTCGGATGGACCGGAAGTCGATGCGGTATCGGCGATGCCAACGGTACCCACCATGCTGCGTTTGATTGGCGATGCGAACCCCGCGACGAGCGCCGTGATTTTGGTCAACACGCAGCAGGCTGCGACGGCCAGTAGGCTGGCTGCCCGCTTCCCCGAGATGCCGGTGTACACCTCGGATCTCAACACCAACCTGGCTGACGACGCGATCCAGGTCGTGGGAAGGTTGCAGTCCTACTCCCTGGTGCTGGACAGTCGCGAGGGCCGAGTCCAGGATGCCTGGGAGCGCGCGGCGAGGCTCATTCACGAGCGCTATGTGTCAACGATCGAACCGGGGGCACCCCGGTCCCCGGCCGCGCTGCCGTGGGAGGACCTTAATGAGTTCTACCGCGGATCCAATCGGCGCCAGGTACGCAACGCCCTATGGATGGTTGAAAAAATCGCCGGGCACACCTGGAATACGTGGGGCAGCCCACCGGCACAGCTTTCCGGCAACGACATGGCGGGATTGCCGCCATTGGAGCAGCTTGCTCTGATGGGCTTCGACCACGACTCAGCGATGAGCATGGCGCGGGCTGAGCACGAGGACTGGTGTCGCTATTACCGCCGCAACGGCTGGAAGTACGGTTCGCCTCGCGATGATTCCCACAAGATCCACGACAAGCTCGTCGACTGGTCGGCGGTGGAAAGCACCCCCGATTTGCTCAATGCAGCGATCCGCAGCTTGGCCGCTACCTTGTGGAGTCTGCGCCAGCTGGGATTCCGGTCGCGCCCAATGTGGCAGACCTTCACCCGGATCGGGACGGTCACCGCTGAACAACGCGACGCCCCGTGGACGTGGACATCGGATTCCGGACACACGATGCGTGCCAACGCCGGTGACTGGGCGGTCCACGAAGACGGAAAGATCTGGTCCGTGCGCGACGACATTTTCCGCGACACGTACGAGCCGGCGGGTGATGGGAAATGGCAACGCAGTGGCTGCGTTCAGGCGCGGCCCGCGCAGGCCGGTGAAACCATTGACACCCTGGAAGGCCCCGCGACTGCGGCCGACGGCGACTGGGTCGTACGCGGGGAGGCCGGCGAGCAATGGCCCGTGCCCGCCGACGAATTCGCGCGCCGCTACGCCGAATTCCGCCCTCCCGAAGAAAGCCGCGTTTTGGATCGCGGAAAGCAATAAGCGTCTGACGCGTTATCGACTCGAACGGAGTCGAATTGGCCATCCTGAGATGGGCTGACACTGATACGGTATCGGCGCATGTGATACCGGTCGCATGCAGGCCATGGCCCATTTCGTTCGCTCGGCCTCACCCTAGGAGACTGTGATGGCGCTGTTTGTCAGCTACTCGAGCCAGGACAGGTCAACGGTCGATGCCCTGGCGGCGGCCCTGCGGCGCGCCCAACAGCAAGTTTGGTTCGACCAAGAGCTAGGCGGCGGCGACTCGTGGTGGGCCAAGATCCTCGAGCAGATCCGTGCCTGCGACCTGTTCCTCGTCGCGCTCTCAAGCAACTGGTTGCAGTCCAAACCGAGTCAGTCCGAGCTGCGCTACGCGCAGGCTTTGAACAAGCCGATCCTTCCGGTTCGCATCGGCGACATAGGCAGCATGCGCGTGAATCCACTTGCGGCGTTGCAGATCATCGACTATCGCAACCCGACCGTTGACGCCGGCATCCAGCTGGTCACCGCCGTGCACTCGCTCACCGCTAAGCCTCACCCGTTGCCGGACCCGCTGCCCGACGAGCCGCCCGTGCCGTTCGGCTACATAACGCGGTTGGGCAACATGCTCGCCGAGAAGGAGCTCAGCCCGCAGCAGCAGCTGCAATTGCTGGTCGAACTCAGATCCGGACTCGACGAGGACGGCGACGACCCCAGCGCTCGCAGCGACATCGCCCAACTTTTGCGCATGATGCGCCTGCGACACGACGTCACCTATCGCACCCGAAACGACATCGACAACGTGCTCGCGTCGATCGAGTCTGATCAGCAAGCTTCGGCTTCGGGCGCGTCGACAACAACCGGCGCCAGCTCGCAGACTGCACCGACCGCCCCGGCGCGACCGGCAAGCGACACCACCGCCGCGAGCGCGGCCGGCGGCGGTGCGGCCGCAACCGGCGGATCCAACAACCGGCTGATCATCATCGGCGGCGCCACCCTGGCCGTCATCGTCGCGATCGTCGCGGCGGTCGTTTTCCTGAGCCAGGAGTCGACTTCCAAAAAAACATCGGCCGGGACGGCGCCGGGCGGCCCCGCCGGGACAGCCGGGCAGACGGCGCCCGCTACCGGGGCACCCGGACAATCGGCGCCCGCACCAGGGGCCGCTGGGCGTCTGGACACGATTCTGCTCAGCGCGCAGCAGGTGAACGCCATCATGAACCCGCCCACATCGATGCAAGTCGCGGACGACCAGACGGCCACGCGGCTGCGTCCAGACGAGAGTCTGTCAAATGCGGCCTGCTTTGGCGCGTTCGATCCGATTCGGCAGAGCGCCTATGCGGGCTACAACCCCACCGGCGTGCTCGGACAGGGGCTGGATACGCAGGACAGCAGCTATCGGGTTTACCAAGCCGCGGTCAGCTTCCCGACCCCCGCACAAGCTCAGGAGTTCGTGACCGCCTCTGCCGGCAAATGGAAGGCGTGCAACGGCGTAACCGTGAAGTTCAACAACAAAGCCAACTGGACCTTCGGGAATGTGACCGAGACTTCGTCGAGGATCACGCTGTCGCGCGCGCCGGGAGATCCGAACCGGGCGAGCTGCGAGCGCGTGCTGAGTGCGGTGTCCGACGTGGTCCTCGACGTCATGGCCTGCGAAGTGGGTGTCCACGGTCAAGGCGGACAGATCACCGATCAGATGGCCGCCAACGTCAAACAATAGCGGCGCCCAGGCGTCGACCGGCCCCAGACGTGGAGCGGCCCCCGAGCAAGGCTCCCGGTTGGACAGACCGGAAACTCGGGGGCCGGGTGGCCACGGGGAATTCGCCAGCGCGCGTAAATCGCCGGCTCTTCGAAAGCCACTGCTGCTAGCGCGCAGCCACCTCACATGTCCATGAAGCTATCAATTTCGCGGACCACCTCCCTTCTTGTGTACGGCCGACCGTACCCGCGATTCCGCAACCCGACAACACAATTCAGCGCTTAGCGATCGCTGACGATCGCGGAGTCGATCAAGGAGGCGAATTCCGCGGCCATTGCAGACCGAGGCAGTGGCCGACCGTCGAGCGTGTGCACGCGGGCGGCCAACGTCATACTCGAGACCAGCCAGATCCCTTGCGCGGCATTGAGATCGGCAAGCCGCAACGCGCGATAGTCGCAGTCGTAGCCCTTCGACCTCGCCACCTCGAAAAGGGCCTGCTGCGTGGTGCCACGCAAAATCGGATACCACGGCGGAGGCGTCAGCAGGCACACATTCCCGCCCGCTCCCGTTTCGGCATCGGCCGCGATCACCACCGTCGAGCGCGGACCTTCCAGGATGTAGCCGTCCGAGCTGACGAAGATCACGTCACCGGCGCCCTGCCGGGCGGCATGACGCAAGGCGGCCATGTTGACCGCATAGGACAGGGTCTTGGCCCCGGCCAGCAGCCACGGCATCGCGTCGGTGCCGGCGGCGGCCAGCCCGCGGTCCAACGTCACCGCGGCCAGCCCGTCGCGCCGGACGGCCGTCACTCGTTCGGGGACAGCGGTGACCATGACATAGGCCGTCGGCGTCGTCCCGCTCTCCCGGCCGCGGCTGTAGATCAGGCGCATCGCGCCCTCGTCAGCGGTTCCCGCGACCCACTGCCGGGTGGCCAGGCCGATCGCATTGCGCCAGGCGGGCAGTTCCGGCCCGGGCAAATCCATCAGCCTGGCCGACTGGGCCAGCCGCTGCAGATGGGACTCGAGCAGACAGGGCCTGCCGTCGCGGACCAACAGCGTCTCGAAGACGCCGTCGCCGCGAACCGCGGCCAGGTCGTCGGCGTGCAGAAGCGGGGCATCGGGCGGATGGACCGCGCCGTCCAGCGTGACGATCACACCGGTCAGGCTTGCCATGGAGGTAAAGCCTAGCGCCGAGCGTGCGGCTGGCCGCACGCTCGACGGGCGCGGCGCCAGGGGTCCGTAGAGTTGACGTGTGTCTGCAGTACCCGCACCCGATTCCGGCCCCGACGCGGGCGCCATTTGGCATTACGGCGACCCACTGGGCGAACAGCGCGCGGCCGAAACCGATGCGGTGGTGGTGGACCGCTCGCACCGGGCGGTGCTCACCCTGACCGGTGGCGACCGCCAGAAGTGGCTGCACAGCATCTCCACCCAACACGTCAGCGACCTCCCCGAGGGCGCCAGCAGGCAGAACCTCAGCCTCGACGGCCAGGGCCGGGTCGAGGACCACTGGATCCAAACCGAACTCGGCGGCACCACCTACCTCGACACCGAGCCGTGGCGGGGCGAACCGCTGCTGGAATACCTGCGCAAGATGGTCTTCTGGTCCGACGTCGCCCCGGCGGCCGCCGACCTGGCGGTGCTTTCGCTATTGGGTCCGCGACTGGCCGAGCCGGCGGTGCTCGACGTGCTGGGCCTGGACGCCCTGCCCGCCGAGCTGACCGCGACGCCGGTCGCCGGCGGTGGCTTCGTGCGGCGGATGCCCGGCGCCCCCGCGGGCCAGATCGAACTGGACCTGCTGGTTCCCCGCAGCGAATCCGCCGGCTGGCGGGAGCGTCTGGTGCGGGCGGGCGTGCGGCCCGCGGGGGTGTGGGCCTACGAGGCCCACCGGGTCGTGGCGCTGAGACCGCGGCTGGGCGTCGACACCGACGAACGCACGATTCCGCACGAGGTTGGGTGGATCGGCGGGCCCGGCCAGGGGGCCGTCCACCTGGACAAGGGTTGCTACCGGGGGCAGGAGACCGTCGCGCGCGTGCACAACCTGGGTAGGCCACCCCGGATGCTCGTCCTGTTGCACCTCGACGGCTCGGTGGAGCGGCCTTCGACGGGTGACCCGGTGCTCGCCGGCGGTCGCGCCATCGGCCGCCTTGGCACCGTGGTGGATCATGTGGACCTCGGGCCCGTGGCCCTCGCTCTGCTCAAGCGCGGGGTGCCGGCCGACACCGAACTCGCGACCGGGCCGCAGGCCTCGGTAGCCGCGGTGATCGACGCCGATTCGCTGCCGCCGACCGAACAGACCGGTGCGGGACGGCTGGCCGTTGAACGGTTGCGGGGCGGTGCGAGATAATCGTCGATGACGTCCGCCACAGCGGCAGGGGGGACCGACGCTCAACCGTAAGGCACGGTAAACTGTCGGCAGGACAATAACGACACCAGTAGATCGGAGCCGCCTGATTCGGGCCGCTCCGTTATTGCGCGAGGGGGTTCCCCCATGGGCCGCGGCCGGGCTAAGGCAAAGCAGACCAAGGTTGCTCGAGAACTCAAATACAGTTCCCCGCAGACCGACTTCCAGCGGCTTCAGCAAGAGCTGGCAGGGTCGGATGCCGGAAACTCCACCGAACTGGAGGACGACGGCGTCGGCGACTCCTGGCAAGACGCCGACGACTGGCGTCGCTAAGGCTCGCCCGGCTGTGCCGGTGCGGTCCGTTTCGGCACCACGCTAGCCCGGATCTGGCCGTCTAGAATCTCGGGTGCTGTCCGACCAGCTTTGCCCGCGGGCCCTCTTTACCGCCTTTGCAGACCGTCCCCAACACCCAGCAGTCCAGGTGGCGGGCCGTCAAGATGGCCAAAGCGCGGTCGGTGTCCTCGGGCGCGACAACGGCGACCATGCCGACGCCCATGTTGAAAGTCTTCTCCATCTCCTCCCGCCTCACCCGACCACGCTGCGCGATCATGGCGAACACCGGTGCGGGCGTCCAAGTCCCCCGGTCGATTTCGGCGACCAGGCCGTGCGGGATGACGCGTTGCAGGTTGCCGGCCAGCCCGCCGCCGGTGACGTGGCAGAAGGTGCGGACATGGGTTTCGGCGGTCAACGCCAGACAGTCTTTGGCGTAGATCCGAGTGGGTTCCAACAGCTCTTCCCCCAGGGTTCGGCCGAACTCCTCGACATAACCGGCCAAGTTCATCCGGTCGATCTCGAGCAGCACCGTGCGGGCCAGCGAGTAGCCGTTGGAATGCAGGCCGGAGGAGCCCATGGCGATGAGCGTGTCGCCGGGTTTGACCCGATCGGGCCCCAGCACGTCGTCGGCTTCCACGACACCGACACCGGTCGCCGAGATGTCGTAATGGTCGGGTTCCATCAGACCGGGATGCTCGGCGGTTTCACCGCCCAGCAGCGCGCAGCCGGCGCGCACACATCCCTCGGCGATGCCGGCCACGATCGCGCTGAGCCGTTCAGGCACGGTCCGGCCCACCGCGATGTAGTCCTGCAGGAACAGCGGCTCGGCGCCGCAGACGACGAGGTCGTCGACCACCATCGCGACCAGGTCCAGGCCGACGGTGTCGTGTTTGTCCATCGCCTGAGCGACCGCCAGCTTGGTTCCCACACCGTCGGTCGAGGCCGCGAGCAGCGGTTCGCGGTAGTCGTTGCGCAAAGCGAACAGCCCGGCGAACCCACCGAGGCCGCCCCGCACCTCGGGCCTGGTGGCCCGTGTCGCCAGCGGCTTGAACATCTCGACGGCGCGGTCGCCAGCCTCAATGTCCACCCCGGCCGACGCGTAGGTGATGCCGTGGCTGCCCGGGTTTCGTCCGGGGCTTTTTCCGGGATCCGTCATCGCGATAAAGGCTACCGGGCGCCGCCGACCGCCGTTATCAAACGTGTTGGAACGGGCGCGTCGGACGTCCGTCAGCGGACGATGGGGACTTCGTCGGGCGTCAGCTCCTCGAGCCCGGACCCGCGCGCGGCGTTGGTGAGCATGTGCTCGATGACGTTCTTACCCAAGGCCGTCTCCTCGGGCAGCTCGATCGGATACCGTCCGTCGAAGCAGGCTGTGCACAGTCGCGACGCGGGTTGTTCGGACGCCGCGACCAGGCCGCGCAGCGAGATGTAGCCGAGGGAGTCGGCGCCGATGGCGTGCCGCACCGCTTCGAGCATTTCCTCTTTGTCCTGTACGGCGTTGGCGATCAGCTCGGCCGGCGACGGGAAGTCGATGCCATAGAAGCAGGGCCATTTCACCGGCGGCGACGCGATCCGCACGTGGACTTCGACGGCACCGGCCTCGCGCAGCATGCGCAGCAGCGCGCGCTGGGTGTTCCCGCGCACGATCGAGTCGTCCACGACGATGAGCCGCTTGCCGCGGATGACCTCGCGAAGTGGGTTGAGCTTCAGGCGGATACCGAGCTGGCGGATGGTCTGGGACGGTTGGATGAAGGTCCGCCCGACGTAGGCGTTCTTCATCAGGCCCTGCCCGTACGGAATGCCGGACTCCTGCGCGTATCCGACCGCCGCGGGAGTGCCCGACTCCGGGACTCCAATGACCAGGTCGGCGTCGACCGGGCACTCACGGGCCAGGCGGCGACCGATCTCCACCCGAGTGGCGTGCACGGACCGGCCGGCGATCGTGCTGTCCGGCCGCGCCAGGTAGACGTACTCGAACACGCAGCCCTTGGGCGTCGGGTTGGCAAAACGCGTGGACCGCACCCCGTCGGCGTCGATCGCCAGCAGTTCGCCCGGCTCGATATCGCGCACGAACGATGCGCCGACGATGTCCAGGGCCGCCGTTTCGGAGGCCACCACCCAGCCCCGATCCAGCCGGCCAAGCGAAAGCGGCCTTACGCCGTGGGGATCGCGGCATGCATAGAGCGTGTTCTCGTCCATGAAGGTCAGGCAGAACGCGCCGCGCACGGTGGGCAACAGATCCAGGGCCGCCTGCTCGAGGGTGGAATCCGCCGCGCCGTGGGCCAGCAGGGCGCCCAGGATGTCGGAGTCCGTCGTCGCCGGCGCGGGGCAGCGCCGAGCGATCAGCCCGGCGTCACGGGCGAGTGCGGCAAGCTCGGCGGTGTTGACCAGATTTCCGTTGTGCCCCAGCGCGACACCGGTGCCGGCGGCGGTGTTGCGGAACACCGGCTGCGCGTTCTCCCACGTCGTGTCGCCGGTGGTGGAGTAGCGGCAATGCCCGATGGCGACGTGACCCGGCATCGCGGCGAGCGTCTGCTCGTCGAAAACCTGGCTGACCAAGCCCAAGTCCTTGAAGACGAGAACCTGTGATCCATCGGCGACGGCGATTCCGGCGGCCTCCTGCCCGCGATGCTGCAGGGCGTACAAGCCGTAATAGGTGAGTTTTGCGACATCCTCGCCCGGGGCCCAAACCCCAAATACACCACACTCTTCACGAGGCGAGTTCAGGTCCTGCTCGGGTTCTCCGACGGTCACGATCGGGCGGCTCCCTGGGGAACGGTTGGTGACGTTACGGAGTCTACGGGTCCGACGCCCGCGACCGCGAATCAACAGCGCGTGTTGCGCGCCGAAAATTCCCGCAGGGAACCTAAAGCTGCAGTTCAGGGTTACTATTCAGCTGATATCGAACAGGGGCAGGTAGTGTTCGATGTCACCGGCTCGAGAGCCCGAGAGACTTATCGCACCGGCGTCCCTCGCCTGCGGGAACGCCCACAGTCCGGCAGCCAGCAGCAGCCACGTCCGCGGATCGGTCTCCACCACGTTGGGCGGCGTGCCGCGGGTGTGCATTGGCCCCGCGATGCACTGGACCGCGACGAACGGCGGAATCCGCACCTCGACGCTGGCGCCGGGCGCCACGGCGGCCAGCGTGCGGGCGGTGAGCCGGACGGCGGTGCCGAGGCTCTCGCGGTCGGGCGCGGGCCGGGATTCGTCGCGCAGCCAGTCCGCGACAGCCAACACCGCCTGCCGAGTCTTCGCCGGATCGGCCTTTTGACGGACGGCCATACCCTAGGGTCTCAAACTCATGGAGCGTCGTCGCCTGCGGCGCGGGCCACCGCACAAGGCCGTCGGGCTCGTGACGGTGGCCGTCATGGGGTTGATCGGGTCGCTCCTGTACCTGCAGTTCCGGGGTGACCTCACTCCGACGACCAAGCTGACCCTAATGGCTGCGCGCGCCGGCCTGGTGCTGGATCCCGGCTCCAAGGTGACCTACAACGGAGTCCAGATCGGCCGGGTGGAGCGCATTTCCGAGACCACCCGCGACGGCAAGCCGGCGGCCAAGCTGGTGCTTGACATCACCCCGCGGTACCTCAAGCTGATCCCGGCCAACGTGGCGGCCACGATCAAAGCGACAACGGTATTCGGCAACAAATACGTCGCGTTGAGGTCACCGGCGCAGCCCGCGGCACAATCGATCGCGCCGGCGGCGGTGATCGAGGCGACGTCGGTGACCACCGAGTTCAATACCGTTTTCGAGACGCTCATGTCGATTGCGGAGAAAGTCGACCCGGTCAAGGTGAATCTGACGCTCAGCGCGGCCGCGCAAGCCCTGACCGGGTTGGGTGACAGGTTCGGTGCATCTCTGGTCAACGGCAACACGATCCTCGACGACGTCAATCCGCGGATGCCCGAAATACGCGCTGACGCTGCGCGATTGGCCGCTCTCGCTGAGACCTACGCCCGCGCGTCTCCCGACCTGTGGGGCGCGCTGGACCACGCGGTGACCGCGGCGCGCACGTTGAACCGGCAGCAAATCGATCTGGACGCGGCGCTGCTGGCGGCGGCCGGGCTGGGCGGCACGGGCGCCGACATCTTCGGACGCGGCGGCCCGTACCTGGCGCGGGGGGCCGACGATCTGGTCACCTCCAGCCAGCTGCTCGACGAGTACAGCCCGGAAATCTTCTGCACCATACGCAATTTCGACGAGGTCGGGCCCAGGATCCACAACGCCCTCGGCGACAACGGCTACTCGCTGGGCGCGCACGCTGCGGGCGCGATCGCCGGGGCTCCCAATCCCTATATCTGGCCGGAGAACCTGCCGCGGACCAATGCCAGGGGCGGTCCCGGCGGGCGGCCGGGCTGCTGGCAGACGATCACCCGGCAGTTGTGGCCGGCGCCGTTTCTGGTGATGGACACCGGCGCAAGCATGGCTCCCTACAACCATTTCGAACTGGGCTCGCCACTCTTCGTCGAGCACGTGTGGGGCCGCCAGTTGGGCGACTACACCATCAACCCGTGACGCCGCACGCTGAGCGCGGCGATCGCGCCGGCCTCGTTGATGGCCAAGTGCGCGAGCATGGGTGCGGCGACGCTACCCGAACGGTCCGCCAGCCAACCGAAGAGCCAGCCGGCGAGGCCGGTCACCAGCACGGTGCCCACCACCGGCTCACCCGACGCGCGTGCGTCCGCGATGTGGGAGAGCCCAAAGCTTGCCGCCTGCAACAACCTTGCGCCCGAGGTGCCGAACCCATCCGCGGCGGCGGTGATCAGCGCCGCGCGGAACGCGGCCTCCTCGGACCAGACGGTTCCGATCGGGATCTGCAGCAGCAGCCACCCGGGCGTTGAGCCGGGTGGCTCCCGGTCGGCCATCGACGCCCGCACCAACGGCACCGCCGTCGTCGCGGCGATCGCGCTCACCGCCGCCACGCCGGCCGCCGAACCCAGCCGCAGCCCCGCCCACAGCCGCGGCGGATTTAGCCCCAGCGGTGCACGCGTGGCAAGCACCAGCAGGCCGGCCGCCCCGGCCTGCACGGTCGTCCGCCAGGCCGTGGGCAGCCGCGGGCCCACGAAGCTCCACCCGACCAGGCCGGCGGCTAGACAGAACGCCCGCGCTCGGCGTAAACCGCTGTAGCCCATATGGAGTCGTCGCTACGGCTCATCCGAAGAGGCGCGGCAGCACCGCCTCGGACGTCTCGCGCAGTTCCGACAGCGAAACACTGAACAGACCCTGAACCTCCACCGCATCGGAGGCCTCATCGACGACGCCGATGCGCATCGCGGGCAGTCCGCGCGCCTCGCACATCGCCCGGAACCGGCTCTCCTCGGTACGCGGCACCGCCACCAGGACCCGGCCCGCCGACTCCGAAAACAACGTCACGAACGGATCGGGTCCCTCGGGAAGCACGATGCGGCACCCGGTTTCACCCGCGAGCGCCGCCTCCACGATCGCCTGCGCGAGCCCGCCTTCGGACAGGTCGTGCGCCGCCGACACCAGCCCGTCCCGGGAAGCCGCGCTCAGCACGTCGGCCAGCAGCTTTTCGCGCGCCAGGTCGACCGCGGGCGGCAACCCACCGAGATGGTCGCCGGTCACCTGCGCCCAAATCGAACCGTCGAACTCGTCGCGCGTATCGCCCAGCAGCATCAGGGTCTCGCCCGGCTCGGTGCCCAGGCCGGTGGGGATGCGCCGGGCGACGTCATCGAGCACGCCGAGCACGCCGACCACCGGCGTGGGCAGGATCGCCGCCGACCCGGTCTGGTTGTAGAAGCTGACGTTGCCACCGGTCACCGGAATGCCGAGCGCCGCACACCCATCGGCCAGCCCCCGCACCGCCTGCGAGAACTGCCACATCACGCCGGGATCCTCCGGTGAGCCGAAGTTTAGGCAGTTGGTCACCGCGACCGGGGTGGCGCCGGTGACAGCGACGTTGCGGTACGCCTCGGCCAGCGCGAGCTGGGCCCCCGCGTAGGGATCGAGCAGCGTGTAGCGCCCCGACGCATCGGTCGACAGCGCGATGCCGCGGCCGGTGGTTTCGTCGACGCGCAACACGCCGCCATCGGCGTGCTCGGCCAGCACGGTGTTGCCGCGCACGTAACGGTCGTACTGTTCGGTGATGAATGCGCGGCTGCACAGGTGCGGGCTGCCCAGCAGGGCAAGCAAAGTCGCGCGCAGCTCCTCCCCCGTCGTCGGTCGCGGCAGGCTGGTCGACCGGTCGGCGTTCAGGGCGTCCTGGGATTCGGGCCGCGCGACCGGGCGCTGGTACACCGGGCCCTCGTGCGCGACGGTGCGCGGCGGCACGTCGACGACCGTCTCGCCCCGCCAGGTGATCCGCAACCGCTCACCGTCGGTGACCTCGCCGATGACCGTGGCCAACACCTCCCATTTGCGGCACACCGCCATGAAGGCGTCCACGTTCTGCGGGGCGACCACCGCGCACATGCGCTCCTGCGACTCGCTGCAGAGCACCTCGGCGGGTGTCATCTCCTTGGCCCGCAGCGGCACCGTGTCGAGTTCGACCGCCATCCCGCCGTCCCCGGCCGATGCCAATTCGGAGGTGGCGCAAGCCAATCCGGCCCCGCCGAGGTCCTGGATACCGATCACCAGGCCGCCCGCGTACAGCTCGAGGCAGCACTCGATGAGCACCTTCTCCATGAAGGGGTCGCCCACCTGAACCGAGGGCAGCTTCTTGCGGGATCCGGTGGAATCGAACGTGTCCGACGCCAGCACCGACACCCCGCCGATGCCGTCGAGTCCCGTCCGCGCGCCGAACAGAATGATCTTGTTCCCCGCGCCGGAGGCGAACGCCAAATGCAGGTCCTCCTGGCGTAATACGCCCACACACATCGCGTTCACCAACGGGTTTCCGGCGTAGCATGCGTCGAAAACGGTCTCGCCGCCGATGTTGGGCAGGCCCAGCGAATTGCCATAGCCGCCGATGCCGCGGACAACGCCGTCGACCACGCGGCGGGTGTCGGGCGCGTCGGCGGCGCCGAACCGCAGCTGGTCCATCACGGCGACCGGTCGCGCGCCCATGGCCATGATGTCGCGCACGATGCCGCCCACGCCGGTGGCCGCGCCCTGGTAGGGCTCGACGTAGGACGGGTGGTTGTGCGACTCCACCTTGAAGGTGACCGCCCAGCCGTCGCCGATGTCGACGACGCCGGCGTTCTCGCCGATGCCGGCCAGCATGCCCGCGCGCATCTCGTCGGTTGTGGTCTCGCCGAAGTAGCGCAGGTGCACCTTCGACGACTTGTAGGAGCAGTGCTCGCTCCACATCACCGAGTACATCGCCAGCTCGGTGTCGGTGGGTCTGCGGCCCAGGATCTGGCGGATCCGCTCGTACTCGTCCTCTTTGAGGCCCAGCTCGGCGAACGGCTGCGGTTGGTCGGGGCTGGCGGCGGCGTGCTCGACGGTGTCGATCGCCTGGGTGCGGGCGCTCGTCCCGGAGACAGTCACGCCAGACAGTCTAGGGCGACGATCCAGTCACCGTCGGGTCGCCGTGGAGGCTATTGGCCGACCACGCAGAAGACGTTGCCCTCGGGGTCGGCCAGCACCACCCAGCGGAAATTGTCGCCGAAGTTGTGCCGGCCGACCTCGGTGGCCCCGGCGGCTGTCAGCCGAGACGCCTCGGCGTCCACGTCGGCGGGGCCGAAGTCGAGGTGCACGCGGTTCTTCCCGGGCGTAGGGTCGGGCACCTTCTGGAATCCGAGCCGAGGGCCCTCCGGCAAACTCACCGCGGTGAACTCGTCGGCGAGCAATTCCTGCGTCGTACCACCGAACTGCTCGGCCCACCAGCCGGCCAGCTGCGCCGGATTGCTGCAGTCGAAGGTGATCATCTCCACGTTGAGCGCCATACCGCCCGACCTTAGGCCTGGACCCGCTGCGGCGAAAGGAACGGCTGCAGCGCTCACGAAGTTTGCACGTCCGGTCGGGCCCCTGCTTTCGCCTCGCGGTTAATCGACGGTCAGGAAGTCGGCCATCATGGCCATGTCTTCGTGCTCGAGGTTGTGGCAGTGCAGAAGGTAGGAACCCGCGTAATCGGTGAACCGGGTGAGGACTTCAACCGCTTCGGCTGGGCGGACATCGACGGTGTCCTTCCACCCCGTGTCGAATCGATCCGGTGCGCGGTTGTTGCGGGAGATCACGCGGAAGGAATTCAGGTGCAGGTGAATAGGGTGGTGGAACTCGGTGATGAACCGCCAGATTTCTGTGGTGCCGAGCTTAGGGCGCGCCAGCGACCGGCCCGGTTGATAGGAGAGGTCGTTGATCGTCCATACGCCCTTTCTGCCCAGACGGAAGACGAACGTTCGAGTGGTTACGGCGCCGCGCGGGTCCACATCCGGGACACTTCCGCTGAGCCGGTGGGGGATCGCCGAATCGTCGGAACGGTCCGCGCCTTCGATGTCGAACCGCATGACTTCGCCGGCGCTTTCGGTACCCAACCGGTTGAGCAACCGCACTTTTGATCCGGGCTCATAGCGGCCGAAATCGACCACAACATCGAACCGTTCGGCCGGAGCGATGTCGATGAAATCGTGGCCTACCGGTCGGGCGAGTAATCCGCCGTCACTGCCGATCTGCACCAGCGCCGAGCCGCCGGGTGGCTGCGGGTCTAGCTGCAGCCGGTAGCGGCGGGCGTTGGATGCGTTCAGCAGCCGCAGGCGGTAACGGGCGGGATCGGTCGACAGCACCGGCCATGGTGCGCCGTTGACGAGGACGACGTCACCGAGGACGCCATTCATGTAGTCACCGGTTGCTCCGCCGCCGTCAGCGGACGGATAGCGGAAGGAGCCGTCGGCGGCGAATGCGCGATCGGTGATCATCAGCGGGACGTCCCGCCGGCCGCGCGGCAGGGGCAGCGCGTCTTCCTCGTCGTCGTGGACCAAGTGGAATCCGGCCAGGCCGCGCCACACGGCGGCGCCGGTGTAGCCCATGCGGTGATCGTGGTACCACAACGTAGCGGCCCGCTGGTTCATCGGATAGACGTATTCGCGCTCTCCGACAATGCTCTTGCGCGCCATGGCTTCAGCCCCGGGCTGACCGGTCGGCGGGAGGATGAAGTCGGTCGGGTACCCATCGTGGTCTTCCGGCGTGTGGCCGCCGTGCAGATGCACCACGACCGGCACGGGCAGGGCGTTGCGGTGCCGCACGATGGTGCGTCGGCCGGACCGCGAGGCAATGGTGGGGCCGGGAAAGCTCGTGTTGTAAGTCCATGCCGCCGTGGGCAGCTCGGGCAGTATGCGCAATTGCGTGGTCTGCTGGGTGATCTCGTAGTAGTCGGTGTCCGCGTCGGTCCGAACCGGCGTCAGCTGTTCCGGGATCGGCAATGGGACTTGATAGCGATCGGGCAACCTCGTCTGACTGCTGACAAGCCGTCCTGATTCTGCGGAGCCCAGCAGTGCGCCGGCAAGCGGCCAGCCGGCACCGATGAAACCGATGCCCGCCGCGGCGGCACCCAGCCGCAACGCGCCGCGCCGATTCATCGGATCACTTCCCGCGCTGCCGAACGCGAGCGTGCGGCCAGCGGCAGACGCCACACAGAGGCGGTCAGCTGGAAGATTCCCATGATCAACAGCACCCCGAGCGGAACGTGTAAGCATGTCAGCCGTAATTCCCCCGATGCGAACTCGGCGACGAAGAGGATCGTCACGAGCGCGCCGACTGCTATCGGCCATCGCGGCCCGCCCGTCCTGCTCACGATCACCAGCACCATCACCTGAACGACGGAAAGCACCGTGGTTACCTTCGCGCCAACCGAGTGCAGCATCAGTGCGTCGTATTGCCCGCCGAGAAAACTGCCGGCGAACCCGGCTTGAGCCAGCGCCAGCAGTGCCAACGTCGCGCTGGTGGCACGGGCGATCACACGGGGCCAGCGCGGGCCGTACCGGTCGTCTGCTGTCATCAGTCCTCCGAGAGATTGCGGACTTTAGGAGATGACGACGAGGCGTCGCGGTGAAAAGTTACGCACGCGTGGGTAACTTTCCGCGCCGCCGATCCGTCCTTGGATACGGGTTGCTGGTGACCAGACCTGCCACCGCAACGAAATACGCGATAGGAGAAGTGATGTCCCGCCCGACGCCCCCTCGTTGGCTCAAGCCGATGAACAAGTTCATGATCGCGCTGCAAAGAATCGGCGTACCGACTGGACCACCCATGGTTTTGACGGTGCCGGGCCGCAAAACGGGTCGACCGCGCAGCACGCCGATGACACCGTTCACGCTGGATGGGCAGCTTTATGCGGTGGCCGGGTTTCCCGGTGCCGATTGGGCGCTCAACGCCCGCGCCGCCGGCGCAGGAACGCTCGGCAAGGGCCGAAAGACACGGCACGTGAAGATAACTGAGCTGACTGCCGCGCAGGCTCGCCCGGTGTTGCGCCAATATCCGGCCGAAGTGCCGATCGGTGTTGGCTTTTTGAAACGCTCCGGACTGGTGCGTCAAGGCAATCCCGAAGAGGTCGAGGCGCTGGCCGGTCGCATCGCCGTGTTCCGGCTGGACCCGATCGCGGCGAACTGACTGCCCCGTTGATCGGTCATCCCGAAAGGCGCATCATGCACACCGCATACCTCGTCGTGACGATCTTCGCCATCGGTCTCAACGCATTCTCCGGCGTCAGCGCGCTGGTCCACTTCGCACCGATCCTGCCACCCATGCAGCGGGCCGGGGTGCCGGTGTCCTGGCTTACGTTTCCCATCGGCACTCTGAAAACCCTGGGCGCCCTTGGGCTTATCGCCGGCCTGTGGGTTCCGCCCCTCGGCATCGCCGCGGCAGCCGGACTGACCATCTTCTTTGTCTGCGCGATGTACACCCATGTGCTCGCCGACGACATCTCCGGGCAGTTCGCATTCGCCGGGTTCCTGCTCGCACTCAACGTCGCGACCTTCGCGCTCACCGCGCTCGTCCACCCTGTCGTCATCTAGAACGGCAGGCCGGCCGCACTAGGGCTTGGGCGAAAGAAACGCTTCCATCGCGGCTGAGTAGGCGGCTACGTCGTGCGCGCCCATCAGCTCGCGCGCGGAGTGCATCGCCAGCTGCGCAGCACCGACGTCGACGGTGGGGATCCCGGTGCGGGCCGACGCCAGCGGGCCGATCGTCGACCCGCACGGCAGGTCGGCGCGGTGCTCGTACCGCTGCAAGGCGACCCCGGCCTGTTCGCAGGCCAGGGCGAAGGCCGCGGCCGTACGTGAGTCGGTTGCGTAACGCAGGTTGGGGTGCACCTTGAGCACGGGTCCGGCGTTGACCTCGATGAGGTGGCCGGGCTCGTGCCGCTCCGGATAGTTGGGGTGAGTGGCGTGCGCCATGTCGGCCGAGGCCAGCAACGAGTCGGGCAGCCGGCGCAGGAAATCTTCCCGGGTGCCGCCGGCCGCGAGCACGATCCGCTCGAGGACGGTGCCCAGCAGGTCGGACTGGGCGCCGTGGTCCGAGGACGAACCAACCTCCTCGTGGTCGAAGAGCACCAACACCGGCAGGAAGCCCCGCGGTTCAGCCGCCAACAAAGCCTCCATCCCCGCATAGCAGCTGGCCTGGTTGTCCAGCCGGGGCGCGCTGAGGAGGTCGGCGTCGGCGCCGACCGCCCCCGATGGTGTCAGGTCATGGGTCATCAAATCGGCGGCCAGCACCTCGGTCGGCGCGACACCGGCGCGGTCGGCGACGAACTCGAGGAATGATTTCGTTTCGGCGCCGACGCCCCAGACCGCGTTGACGTGGCGCTGCGGGTCGAGCGTCAGCGATTTGCGGTCCTCGGCCAGGTGGATGGCCAGCTGCGGCACCCGCAGGATCGGGTCGTCGATCCGGACCAACCGATGCTCGACCCCGGCGCCGACACGCACCGACAACCGTCCACTGATGCCGAGGTCACGGTCCAGCCAAGAGTTGAGCCACGCTCCGCCGTACGGCTCCAGCGCGACCACCCGCCAGCCGGCGACCAGCCGATCCGGATGCTGCTTGACCCGCAGATTCGGGCTGTCGGTGTGCGCCCCGACGATCCGGAACGGGCCCTCAGCCCCATCGGAGTTCCACGCGACCAGCGAGCCGGCCCGCACCGTGAAGTAGCGCCCCGGTTCGCCCGGCCAGCGCTCACCCTCGCCCAGTTCGGTGTATCCGGCGGCAGCCAGCCGCGCGGCCACCGTCGCGCAGACATGAAACGGCGACGGAGAAGCGTCGATGAAATCGCAGAGGCCTGCGGCGCTGGCCGACATGTTCAACATCATGGCGGCCGGCGCTCGCCGTCGCCACGCTAGGTCCGATTGCGCGGCTCCTTCCTCGCGCCCTTCCGGCGCTCGCCATCGCCACGCTAGGTCCGATTGCGCGGCTCCTTCCTCGCGCCCTTCCGGCGCTCGCCGTCGCCACGCTAGGTCCGATTGCGCGGCTCCTTCCTCGCGCCCTTCCGGCGCTCGCCGTCGCCACGCTAGGGTCGATTGCGCGGCTCCTTCCTCGCGCCCTTCCGGCGCTCGCCGTCGCCACGCTAGGGTCGGCAGAGTGCCTCCCGTCCAGCCGCAGCCCATCCTCGAGCCGTTGACGCCGGCGGCGGTCTTCCTGGTGGTGACCATCGACGACGGCGGGGAAGCGACGGTTCATGACGCGCTGCCCGACATTTCCGGGCTCGTGCGCGCGATCGGGTTTCGCGAGCCGCCGAAACGGTTGTCGGCCATCACCTCGATCGGCTCGCAGGCCTGGGATCGCTTGTTCACCGGGCCGCGTCCCGCCGAGTTGCACCCGTTCGTCGAGCTGAAGGGCCCGCGGCACACCGCCCCGGCCACGCCCGGGGACCTGCTGTTTCACCTCCGGGCCGAGAGCCTGGACGTGTGTTTCGAACTCGCCGACCGCATTCTGAGGTCGATGGCCGGTGCCGTCACGGTGGTCGACGAGGTGCACGGATTCCGCTACTTCGACAACCGCGACCTGTTGGGCTTCGTCGACGGCACCGAAAACCCCGACGGGCAGCTCGCCGTCAGCGCCACCGCCATCGGCGCCGAGGATCCCGAATTCGAGGGCTCGTGCTACGTGCACGTGCAGAAGTACCTGCACGAAATGGATTCATGGAATTCGCTTTCCGTCAGCGAGCAGGAGCGGGTGATCGGCCGCACGAAGCTGGAAAACCTCGAACTCGACGACGACGAAAAGCCGGCCAACTCCCACATCGCCCTGAACGTCATCACCGACGACGACGGCACCGAGCTCAAGATCGTGCGACACAACATGCCGTTCGGTGAACTCGGCAAGGGTGAGTACGGCACCTATTTCATCGGCTATTCCCGCACGCCGCGGGTCACCGAACAGATGCTGCGCAACATGTTCCTCGGGGATCCGCCCGGCAATACCGACCACATCCTCGAATTCTCCACCGCGGTCACCGGTGGCCTGTTCTTCTCCCCCACTGTTGACTTCCTCGACGATCCACCGCCGCTGCCCGCAGCGCCGGTGGCGGAAAAGCCTGCCGCACAGGACGGCTCACTTTCCATCGGCAGCCTGAAAGGAACCAGTTTATGAACAATCTCTACCGCGACCTGGCCCCGGTCACCGAAGCCGCCTGGCACGAAATCGAATTGGAGGCGACGCGCACCTTCAAACGCCATGTCGCCGGCCGCCGGGTGGTCGACGTCAGCGAGCCCGGCGGTCCGGTCACCGCAGCGGTCAGCACCGGGCGCCTGATCGACGTGGCGTCACCCTCCGACGGAGTGGAGGCTCACCTGCGGACCAGCAAACCCCTTGTGCGTCTGCGTGTTCCGTTCACCCTATCGCGCTACGAAATCGACAACGTCGAGCGCGGGGCGCAGGACTCGGACTGGGACCCGGTCAAGGCCGCCGCCAAGAAGCTGGCGTTCGTCGAGGACCGCGCGATTTTCGAGGGCTACGCCGCCGCGTCGATCGACGGCATCCGCACGTGCAGCTCGAACAAGCCGCTGACCTTGCCGGCCGACCCCCGCGAGATCCCCGACGTCATCACCCAGGCGATCTCGCAACTGCGGTTGGCCGGTGTCGACGGTCCCTACTCCGTCCTGCTATCCGCCGACGTCTACACCAGGGTCAGCGAGACCACCGAACACGGATATCCCATCCTCGAGCACATCGACCGGCTGGTTCCCGGGGACATCATCTGGGCACCGGCCATTGACGGCGCATTCGTGCTCACCACCCGCGGCGGCGACTTCGACCTGCAGCTCGGAACCGACGTGTCGATCGGGTACACCAGCCACGACGCGGACACCGTGCAGCTGTATCTACAGGAGACGCTGACATTCCTGTGCTACACCGCCGAGGCGTCTGTCCCGCTCAGCTCCCAGGAATAAACCGTGACGGCAAGCTGCTGACGGGGAGGCAAGTGAACTTCTCTCCCGGAGGCAGGGTTCGATGGCAGCAACAATGGCCGGCTCCACCGCGCTGGTGACCGGAGCCACGTCGGGGATCGGCCGAGCGATCGCGCTACAACTCGCGGAACGCGGAGTCGAGGTGGTGGTGCACGGCCGCAGCGCCGAACGCGGCGCCAAGACCGTCCGTGATATCGAAAACGCAGGCGGCAGGGCGCGTTTCGTCGCGGCGGACCTCAACGATGGAGACGACGTGCGTCGCCTGGCCGCCGAGGCCGGACCGGTCGACATTTTGATCAACAACGCCGGCATCTACAAGTTCGGCGCGACCGCAGACACCGACGATGCGACGTTCGACGACCACGTGAATGTGAACCTGCGCGCCCCCTACATCTTGGTCCAGGAGTTGGTACCGGGAATGGCCGAGCGTGGCGCCGGCGCGGTGGTCAACGTGAGCACAGTTGCGGCCTCCGTTCCGGCGAGTGGCGCGGGTATCTACGGCGCGACGAAGGCCGGGCTGGAGTCGCTGACGCGCGTGTGGGCGGATGAATTCGGTGGATCGGGCGTGCGCGTCAACGCGATCGCGGTCGGGCCAACCGATACTCCCGGTTTGGCGGCTCTACCCGGTGTGTTGGAGGCGGTGGCGGGCAGCACCGCGCTGGGCCGGGCCGCCGAGCCCAGCGAAATCGCGAGAGCGGTCGTCTTCCTCAGCTCCGCCGACGCGAGCTATGTCAACGGCGCCGTGGTGCCCGTGACCGGCGGTCAACGCGCAATCGCCGCCTGACGCATCGGCTTTCGCTACAGGTCGAGTGCGAGCTCGGTCTCTGGAGCCGCCGAGCAGATGAGTACGGTTCCTTGCGCGGGCGGCTCCAGCGGCTGCTGCACGTACGTGGTGCTGCCCGCAACGATCCCCGTGACGCAGACGTGGCAGACCCCGCTTCGGCAGGAGAACCGGGTGGGCACGTCGCAGGCTTCGGCCAGCTCGAGGATGCTTCCGTACCGGGATGACCAGTTGACCGTCAGGCCGCTGCGCGCGAAGGTGATTGGCGGGCCGAACCCCTGGACACCTACCGGGGGATGCGGCGGCTTGCGAGGGGCACCGTCGACGATGCCGGGATTGATCGGTGGCAGGGCGCCGAACAGCTCGCTATGGATTCGGTCGGGGTCCAGGCCGCCAGCGGCGAGTGCGTCGCGCATGTCGACCATGAATTGGGTTGGGCCGCAGAGGTATGCCGTGGCGTCGGTCGGGATACCCAGCGCCTCGATGGCCGCTCCGTCCGGCCGCCCCTGTGTCTGTGTGTAGAAGACCGACTGCCGCGCACTCGGCAAGGATCCGATCAAGGTGTCGACCTCGGTTGCGAACGTTTGCGTTTCGCGATCGCGGGCGGTGTGCAGCCACCAGATGTCGCGGGGGCTGCCGGCCGCGCCGAGCGCGTGCAGCATGGCCAAGACGGGCGTGATGCCGATTCCCGCGGATATGAGCAACACCGGACCGCCGCCATCGGTGAGGTAGAAGTCGCCCCGCGGGGCGGCGGCCTCAACGACCGAACCCGGCTCGACGTGGTCGTGCAGCCATCGACTCACCAGGCCACGGCTTTCGCGTTTGACGCTGATGCGGTAATACCCCGCGGCGGGGTCTCCCGAGAGGGAGTAGCTGCGCAGCGGCGCGGGGGTGCCCGCGCCGGGAACTCGTACCGTGAGGTATTGCCCGGGAAGAGGCGCCGGCAGCGCGACATGGTCGTCGGCCTCAAGCCGGATGGACATCACTTGTGGGCTCTCCCGGCGTATCGCGCCGACGCGTAAGGGGCGAAACCCGTCCCACGCCCGCGGCGCGCCAGGGAGCTGGCGCGCCGACCCCTGGCGTGAGTCGAGCATTTCCCGGAACGACTGCTGCCAGCCGGGGCTGAGCGCGGGGACATCGACGACCTTGCGGAGTCGGTCAAGGTCGCGGTTCGGCAGGTACAACAGCGCATCGACGTCGGCGACGCTGAGCTCGTGGCGGCCACGGCGGGTACGCACGATCTCGTCACCGGCGCGGACCTGCCCCTCGGTGATCACCCGGAAATAGAAGCCCGGGCGCCGTTGGGAGACAAGCAGGTTCGGCATCCTCGGTTCGTTCAGTCGGAGGCCAACACGGAAGCATGTCACGCGCGGCTGGGTGACTTCGAACTCGGCTTCACCGATCCGGTAGCGGTCACCGATGCACACCTCGTCATCGGGAAGCCCGGTGACCGTGAAATTCTCCCCGAAGTGGCCGGGCACGAGGTCGTCGCGACCCAGGTATTTCTGCCAATAGTCGTACGACTCGGCCTGATACACCATGACGGCACGCTGCTCGCCACCATGGCCCCCCAGATCACCCTGGCCGTCGCCGTCGATGTTCAGCCGTCGCACCATGACCGGGCCCTCGACCGGAGTCTTCCAGATCCCCGTATAGACGGCCTTTTCCCGCCAGTGCACGTTTCTGGGCAGACCGACATTCACCGAAACCAGCTTGCCCACCGTGTCACCTCCCAGGCCCCTTGATTGGGAGGGCTAACCCAGAGTATGCCGCCCGGCCCGCAGTGCCACAAGAGGTGGGCTATCGCACCGTCCCCGTCTGGTGCATAATGGGTTACACAGCCCAAACTGTCCCGCGCGGTGATTTCAGTGAACCTTGGCCGAGCGGCGCGCCGGGGCGAGATTCAGGAGGAACTCATGCCGGCTGTCCATCATCGATACGCCACCGTCAACGGTCACCGGCTCTTCTTCCGGCAAGCGGGCGACCCAAGCGCTCCCGCGCTCGTGCTGTTGCACGGCTTTCCGACCAGCTCCTACATGTTCCGGCATCTGCTGCCGGCACTCGCCGACCGCTATCACGTGATCGCACCGGACTACCTGGGCTTCGGGCTTTCCGACGCGCCGTCCGTGCAAGAGTTCGACTACACCTTCGACGCCCTGGCCGACCTCACCGCCGGGTTGTTGCACATGCTCGGCGTCGCCAAATACGCAATCTACGTCCAGGATTACGGTGCGCCGGTCGGTTGGCGGCTGGCGCTGCGCGACCCGTCGGCGATCACCGCAATCATCACCCAGAACGGCAACGGCTACAACGCGGGATTCGTCGAGAACTTCTGGAAGGTCGTGTGGGCCTACCAACGCGAGCAAACACCCGAGGCCGAGGCCGAGGTACGGCAGTTCCTCACGCTGGACGCCACCCGGTGGCAATACGTCACCGGCGTTTCCGACGAGACCCTCGTCGACCCCGAATCGTGGCATCACGACTACGCGCTCATATCGCGTCCCGGCAACGACCTGGTGCAGCTGAAGCTGTTGCGGGACTACGCGACCAACGCGCCGCTCTATCCGCGCCTGCACGAATACTTTCGTGCCAGCCAGGTGCCCCTGCTCGCGGTGTGGGGTCGGGGGGATGAGATATTCGGCCCGGCCGGCGCCGAGGCCTTCGCCGACGACCTCCCGGATGCCGAGATCCGACTGCTCGACGGCGGGCACTTCCTGCTGGAGTCCGCGCTGGACGACGTCGCCGCGCTGATTCGCGGCTTCCTCGCCAAGGTTGACATGACCACCTGACCGGTTCCGGGGATCAATGGGTTTCATATCCCATAATTCCCGACGCTCGCGGGCTAGCCTGACGCGATGGCCCATTCCGATGTTCAGGACGAACAACGGTTGACCGCCAAGGGGCGTGCCACCCGGGACCGCATCGTGGCAGCGGCCGCCCAACTGATTGTCACCGAGGGACTGTCCGCCTCGAACATGGAGAACGTACGCAGGGCGGCGTCGGTCAGCGGTTCGCAGCTCGCCCATTATTTCACCGACAAGAGCGCCCTCATTCGCGCGGTCATCCGGCGTCAGATCGGCGTGGTTCTCGACTTTCACCGGCAGCCCAAGCTGGGTGGTCTGGCTTCGTTCGCCGACTTCGAGCGGTGGATCGACCTCAATATGAGGTACCTCAGGCGCATCGGATACCTCGGCACGCCCACCTATCACGCCCTTGCCGCGCAGCTGGCGAAGTCCGACGACGCGACGCGCGAAACGCTTGCGGCCGGCTATTGGCAGTGGGTCGACCTCATCGAG
Organism: Mycobacterium paraseoulense; assembly: GCF_010731655.1. Lineage (NCBI taxonomy): Bacteria > Bacillati > Actinomycetota > Actinomycetes > Mycobacteriales > Mycobacteriaceae > Mycobacterium > Mycobacterium paraseoulense. The sequence continues at coordinate 3,402,283 of NZ_AP022619.1, forward strand.
GCGGCGATCCAGCGAATGAAAGATGACGGCATCGTGGTCGCTGAAGCCGACCCGCGGACGCTGGCGATCGTGATTGTCGCCGCCCATCAAGGCGGTGGCACCTTGGCCTTCACCTACCGCGCGGAATGGCCGCACGCCGACGCCATCCGCTTCGCGATCAACTACCTGCGCAGCTTCGCCACCGATCCCGGCGAGCGGGTTGCCCGGCCCGCCCGGCGTGCTCGGCGCCTGGGCAAGGGCCCCAACCTAACTGAGGCCAGCCCAACACGTTTCACCCGCAAGGGACAGGCGACGCGCGCGCACATCGTCGATGTCGCCGCCGGTCTCATGTTCGAGCGCGGCGTCGCCGGCACCAGCATCGAGCAGGTGCGGCGAGCGGCCGGGGTCGGCGGCTCACAGATCACGCACTACTTTCAGGACAAGCGCGAACTGACCCGCCAGGTGATCGCCGCCCGCCGCGAAGACGTACGGGCCTTCCACACTCAGCCACCGCTTGGCGCCCTCGACACCCTCGACGCCCTGCAGGCGTGGGCCGACGCCTGCGTCGCCGACATCGACGCCGTATACCGTTTAGGAGGTTGCGTCTACGGCTCTTTGGCGGGGGAATTGATCGACGCCGACGACGACTTGCACGACGATCTCTCCGCCGGCTATGACCAGTGGATCGAGCTTTTCAGGACAGGCCTTGCGGCCATGCGCCGGCGCGGCGAGCTGTGCCCCGATGCCGACCCGCGCCACCTGGCGGTTTCACTTGTCGCCGCGCACCAGGGCGGTGCGATGCTGACATACGCCACCGGGGATCCCGAACCTTTGCGGGCCGCGGTCAACGCCGCCGTCGACTACGTGCGCGCGTTCATGACGCACGCCCGCAGGGGCCGATCCGCTCCGCCGCGCCGTCGCGGCCCTTCCCGGGCCAAGTGAGTCCACCCCACTGGACAAATTGGGACGGATAGCCCATAATAACTGGGTCAGCTGGCCCATTACGGGCGGAAGCTCACCGGCTCCGTTGCGCACATCCAGATATGAATGCCCACTCGGCATTTGGGAGGAGCGGCAAGTGTCGACCACCGAAGCGCCCCAGCTACCCACCGCGCCCGCGGTCGTGCGCGAGCGGCCCGGCGGCGAAACCATGCGGGCTGTGATCCTCCGGGGGTTCGGCGGCGTGGACAGGCTCGTCCACGCCGACATTCCGAAGCCGCTGCCCAGGCACGGCGAAGTGGTCATCGAAGTCAAGGCGTTCGGCGTCAATCACGCCGAGCTGCACATGCGTCGCGGGGAATGGGCCGAAGCCGCGGAGATCAGCGGCATCGAATGCGTCGGCATCGTCGACTCGTGTCCGGGCGGCGAATTCCCCGTGGGCGCCAAGGTGGCCGCGTTGATGGGCGGTCTTGGCCGTACCATCAACGGCAGCTACGCGCAGTACACCCGCGTGCGCGCGGCGAACGTCGCCGCCATGGAATCCGAGCTGCCCTGGGCACAGTTGGCCGCGCTGCCCGAAACCTACGCGGTCGCGTGGACATGTCTCTTCCGCAACCTCGGCCTGAAGTCGGGACAGACGCTGGTCCTGCGCGGTGCGACCTCGTCCCTCGGGCAGGCCGCGCTCAAGATGGCCGTCGCCGCCGGCGCGCGCGTCATTGCCACCGCGCGAAGCCACGGCCGGTTTCCCATGCTCGTGGAGCTGGGCGCATCACGCGTCGAATTGGAAAGGCGCGACCTGGCCGACCATCTCCCGGAGGCCAAGCAGGTCGATGCCGTCCTGGACTTGGTCGGAAACAGCACCATCCTGGACTCCCTCGACATGCTGCGCCGCGACGGAACGGCCTGCCTGGCGGGGTGGCTGGGCGGGCTCGACCCGATCGGGAATTTCAATCCGCTGTTGCACATGCCAAGCGGGGTCAACTGGAACTTCTTCGGCAGCTTCGTGTTTGGGACCCTCGGCTTTCCGCTCTCGGATGTCCCCCTGCAAGCCATCGCACGCCAGGTCGCCGACGGCACGTTGGAAGCCAAGCCGTCCCGCGTCTTCGCCTTCGACGAGATCCGCGAGGCGCACCGCGTGATGGAAGCGGGAGAGGCCGGCGGCAAGATGGTCGTCGTTCTGCAATAGAGAAGCCTGTTCCGGCAAAGAAATTCGCGGAGAAGGGACTCGACGATGGGGCTGGCATGGCAGCAAGGTCCGCTTGCGACCGGATCAGCGGGACGATTCCTGACCGAGCAGCCGTTACCACGACGACTGCTGTACGCCGAGCCGCTGCGAAGGCGAATGCGAGTGCAATTCGCGGACAGGTGGATCGCTGACAGCGAGAACGTGGTTCTGTTGCACGAGCCGGGTCGCTATCCGGTCGCCTACTTCCCGCTCGGCGACATCGAGGCAGACATCGTGTTGGCCGAGGATCGCGTCACAGAGCATCAGGACCTTGGTGACACGCAGTGGTTCACCATCAAGGTCGCGGAGCGGGAGGCCAGCCACGCGGCTTGGCGGCATACCTGTCTGCCGCCCTATGCATCGGACCTCGACGGGCGTCTCGCGTTTGCCTGGCGCGCCATGGACGCCTTTTACGAAGAGGACGAGCGCATCGTCGGGCATGCCGCGGACGCCTATCATCGCATCGACATCCGTTCCACAGCACGGCATCTGATTGTTCGTGCTGGTGACAGTGTGATCGCCGATACCCAGCACCCGCTGGCGCTTTATGAGTCAGGATTTGCGCCACGCTGGTATGTGCCCCGCGAGGACATTGACGAGTCCGCTCTCGAAATAATTGAGACGCAAACCTTTTGCCCCTACAAAGGAATCTGCTCCTATTACGATATCGGCGACCGGAAACGCGCGGCGTGGTCCTACCTCAGCGCATGGCGCGAGGTGAGGCGGGTGGCCAACTGGGTTTCCTTCGAACCGGATAAGATTGATGTCTACCTCGACGACGAACAGCTTGAACTCGAGCCAGGCCAGACCGTCATTCCCCACGGCATCGACCGCGGACTGGACACAGATGAGGTCTTAGGGAAGACACCAACCGCGGGGATCCCATGACGGTTTCCCTCGAAGTTGTCGTCGTGCCCGTCACGGATCCCGATCGCTCGCTGCGGTTTTACCGTGACCAGGTTGGCTTCAAGCTCGACGTCGAGTACGCGCCATCCTCCGAATTCCGGGTCATCCAGTTGACACCCGAAGGGTCGGGTACCTCGATTCAATTCGGCATCAATCGAACCGACGCGCCGCCGGGCTCGCTGCAAGGTCTCTACCTGGTCGTTCGCGACATCGAAGGCTACCGCGCGGAGCTTGTGGGACGCGGGGTAACGGTCAGCGACATCCGGCATAAGGACACGCGCGGTGGCTGGCGCGGCGGGTTTCTTCCTGGCCCAGCTAGCGGCCGCACTGACTATGCGAGCCTTGCGGATTTCCGCGATCCCGACGGTAATGCGTGGGTGTCGCAGGAACGAAACCATCAACGAGCCTGAGGAGGCGCAGTGGTTGTGCGCAAATCCAGTCCCGACCGGGTGGGAGCGTTCTCCGACGGTGTGTTCGCGGTGCTCATCACGATCTTGGTGCTGGAGCTCAAGCCTCCGACCGCCCACAGCTTCAGCGCCCTAATCCCGCTATGGCCCACCGGCCTGAGCTATGTGGTCAGCTATTTGTTCATCGCGATCGTATGGGTCAACCATCATCACCTGTTCGGCTATGCGGAGCTGGCGACGCCGCGACTGGTGTGGTCGAACTTCGCGCATTTGTTCTCGGTCTCGCTCATCCCGATAACCACCGAGTGGATCGCCGACAGTAGGTTCGCCGCCGCCCCCGTGGCCTCATATGCGTTCGTGTTCGTGCTCGTAAACATCACCTATCTCGCACTGTGCTGGGAAGTGGTCGACCGGCCCGCTCCTGAAGAAGTCACGGATCGAATGCGCAGGTTGTTGCGGATGAGGTCATTCATCACGATCGGCGTCTTCACAACGGCCGGCGTGGCCGCGCTTTGGTGGCCCTTTGTGGGGATGGCTTTGATTTGTTTGTGTTTGATCGGGTATCTCCGGCCGGATGCTCCAACTCTGAAGAAGGACAAGCCGTGACCATGCGCGTACCGTCAGTCCTGGTTTTCGACGTCAACGAAACGTTGGTCGACATCGAGTCACTCGCACCGCTTTTCACCGAACTGTTCGGCGATCAGCGGGTGCTCCGCGAGTGGTTCGCCCAGCTGGTCATGTACTCGATGTCCGCGACATTGGCGGACAGTTACGTGGACTTCTCCACCCTGGCCCAAGGCGTGTTTCGCATGGTTGGCGATATCCACGGCGTGGCCGTCTCCGACGATGACGCGCACCGCCTGAAGACCGGCCTGCTCACCATGCCGGCACACCCGGACGCGGCTGAAGGGCTCGCGCGCTTGCGGGACAACGGCTTTCGCCTTGTGACCCTTACCAATTCGCCGCCCAACCCGGACGGCCCGACGGCGCTGCAGAGTTCCGGGCTGGCCGAATTCTTCGAACACCAATTGAGCGTCGACGCCTGCCACGCCTTCAAGCCCGCGCCCGCCGTGTACCGATACGCGTGCGAGACGGTCGGGGTGGCACCGGCCGACTGCATGATGGTGGCCGCACACGTGTGGGACACCCTCGGCGCCCAAAAGGTCGGCTTCGGCGCTGCGCTCATTACCCGACCCGGCAATCCGCCGCTGCCCGTCGACGCGCTGCCCCAACCGAATCTGGTAGCGAGCGACCTGCGCCAGCTGGCCGCGACGCTCATCGCCAACTGACGCAACACGGGGAGGACGAAGAACGATGGCAGCACACGAAGAAAGCGGCTACGACGTCATAGTGCTCGGCGCCGGCCCGGTCGGGCAAAACGCCGCGGAGCGCGCCCGGGCGGCAGGACTGACGGTCGCGCTCATCGAGCGGGAACTGGTCGGGGGAGAATGCTCCTACTGGGCCTGCGTGCCGAGTAAGGCCTTGTTGCGGCCGGTGATCGCCATCGCGGACGCCCGCCGGGTCGATGGCGCGCGCGAGGCGGTGAGCGGCCGGATCAACGCGGCGGGTGTCTTCGGCCGCCGCGACCGTTACGTGAGCGACTGGGACGACAGCGGCCAAGCCGACTGGGTTCGCGGAATCGGCGCCACCCTGGTACGCGGCCAGGGCCGGTTGGATGGGGCGCGACGCGTCGCCGTCACGGCTTCCGACGGTCAGACGTCGTGGTTGGCCGCGCGGCACGCGGTCGTGGTCTGCACCGGAAGCCGGCCGGTCCTTCCCGACTTGCCCGGAATCGGCGAAGCCAGACCGTGGACCAACCGCGAGGCCACCGACAGCAGCTGTGTGCCCGAGCGGCTGGCCGTGGTCGGCGCCGGCGGCGTCGGCGTCGAAATGGCCACCGCTTGGCAAGGATTGGGGTCTCAGGTGACCCTGCTCGCGCGGGGGTCGGGCTTGTTACCGCGGATGGAACCGTTCGTGGGCGAACTCATCGGCCGCGGCCTCGCCGATGCGGGTGTGGACGTGCGAGTCGGGGTATCCGTCCGGGCGCTGCGCCGGCCTGGCGGCGGACCGGTAACCCTCGCGTTGGACGACGACTCCGAGGTGCAGGCCGACGAAGTGCTTTTCGCGACCGGCCGCGCCCCGCTCACCGACGACATCGGCCTCGAGACCGTCGGGCTGACCCCCGGCAGCTGGCTCGACGTCGACGACACCTGCCGAGTGCGGGCCATCGAGTCGGACTGGCTCTATGCGGCGGGTGACGTCAATCACCGAGCCCTGCTGACCCATCAGGGCAAGTACCAGGGTCGCATTGCCGGCGCGGCGATCGGTGCGCGTGCGGCGGGCACGCCCTTGGACACCGCGCCCTGGGGCCGCCACGCGACCACTGCCGACCATCACGCCGTGCCGCAGGCCTTCTTCACCGACCCCGAAGCCGCCGCGGTCGGCCTGACGGCCGAGCAGGCGCGGCGGGCCGGGCACCGGGTGCGCACCGTCGACGTCGAGATCGGCGGCGCGGTGATGGGGGCCAAGCTCTACGCCGACGGGTACGCCGGCCGGGCGCGGATGGTGGTCGATCTCGATCGCGAGCACTTGCTCGGGGTCACTCTGGTGGGACCCGGGGTCACCGAGATGCTCCATTCCGCCACCATCGCCGTCGCGGGCGAGGTGCCCATCGACCGGTTGTGGCACGCCGTGCCCTGCTTCCCCACGGTCAGCGAGCTGTGGCTGCGGCTCCTCGAGGCGTATCGGGATTCGATCCCATAATTGACGCATGGCCACTGCAGACGGATTCCACCCAGATTTCGACGAGAAGGCGCCGCAAACCATCCGCAACCGGGTGCACCACATCAAGTCGTCGGAGATCAGCTCCGACACCGCGCAATCGGACGGGCTTCGTCGCTTCGCCGCGCTCAGCGGCACATCGGTGGGTGCCGAGAAGCTCTGGATGGGCGAGACACACGCGGCGCCGGCGACCGTGTCGTCCAACCACCATCACGGCGACTCGGAAACCGCCATCTACGTTCGCAGCGGCCACCCGGCGTTCGTCTTCCACGACGGCGTGCAGGAAGTGCGTATCTCGGCGTCGCCCGGGGACTACGTCTTCATCCCGCCGTACCTGCCGCACCGCGAGGAGAACCCCGACCCGACCACGCCGGCGGAGGTCGTCATCGCGCGCAGCACCCAAGAGGCCGTCGTGGTGAACCTCCCGGCGCTCTACCCGCTCTAAACCGTTCGGTAGACGGCGATTTCGACCAGATTCCCATCGACGTCGCGGCAGTAGTGCGAGGTCATCGGGCCCAGCGCGCCGGTTCTGGTCACCGGTCCTGCGACGATCTCCGCCCCGCACTCCGCCAGATGGGTGCGCACCTCGTCGGGGTTGCTGCGCGTGATGAAGCACAAGTCCTGGGAACCGGCCACCTCGAACGAGGCGGTGACCCAATCCGGATCCTCGGCCAGCGCCCCGACCGGTCGAAGGTTGAGTTTCTGCTCCCCGAACCGCAGCGCGATCCGCGCCGACCGCCCGAACGTCTCCCTCCGCATGCCGAGCACCCGCTCGTACCAGGCCGCGGTCACCTCCACGTCGTTGCAATTCAGCACGACATGGTCGATTCGTTCCACCGCAATCCCCACCGTCGGCCCTCCTGTGCTGGCGCAAAAGCATTCTTGGCCAGAGTAATCCGAGCATCCGGGGGACGACGGTCGCCGGGCGTGGGCTCGGATCTCCTTTACCCTCCCGGCAACCAGACGTTTTAATACGTCTTATGGCCACCCGAGCGTTGGACCTCGAGGCCGCAGATCTGCGGGTTCGGCATGGCAACGTACCCGCAAGCACCCAGCTCGCCGAAGCGCTCAAGGCCGCGATCATCAAGCAGCGCCTGCCCCGCGGCGGACTCCTGCCCAGCGAGCGGGAGCTGATCGATCGCTCCGGCCTGAGCCGGGTAACCGTGCGCGCGGCGGTCGGGCTGCTCGAGCGGCAGGGCTGGCTGGTTCGGCGCCAGGGGCTGGGCACGTTCGTCACCAACCCGGTGCGACAGGAATTGGGGTCCGGCGTGCGCACGATCACCGAGGTACTGGCGAGCTCCGGAATCACGCCGCACGTCGACGTGCTGTCGCACCGCATCGAGGAGCCCCCGCAACGGGTCGCCGACACGCTGGGCTTGCCGAGAGTTCTGTGCATACACAGACGATTTCGCGATGGGGATGCACCCCTTGCCCTGATGATCGCCTACCTACCGCCGGGGCTCGGGAAGGCCGTCGAGCCGCTGCTGTCGAGCGCGTCGGACACGCAGCCCGAGCGGGCGATGGAAAGCACCTACACCATGTGGGAGCGGCGCCTCGACGTGCCCGTCGCCCGGGCCACCTATGAGATCCACGCGGCCGGCGCCTCCCTTGACGTCGCGGGCGCGCTGAATCTGCCGTTGGGCTCTCCCGTGCTGGTGCTCGAACGCGTCAGTTTCGGCACGGACGACAAGCCGCTCGAGGTTGTCGAGTTCCACTATCGTCCCGAGCGATACCGGTTTTCCGTGACGCTGCCGAGGACGATGCCGCGGCCCGCCGCCGGGATCGTCGAGCGGCGTTTGACCGACTGACTTCACCGGCCGACCGACCCTGCCCCGGGCGCTCAGCCAATTCTCAACAGTTTCTTCGCTAACCCGTGGCTTGTCTCCCAGCATCCGCAAAGCCACTGGCCGCAGCATGTTTTCATGACGAACGAGCCCATGTGCGCAAAAGCGGTCGAACGGTACCTGCGCACCCGCGGCCGACGCTATTTCCGTGGCCACCACGACGGCGAATATTTCTTCGTCACCAGCCCCCGCCCGCGACGCCTGCACGTCCATCTCGAGATCTCCCCCGCGCACGGCGACGTGCTGATCGTTCGGGTGACTCCCGGCTGCTTCTTTCCCGCCACAGAGCGCCCCTGGCTGGTGCACTTCTCGGACACCTGGAACCGCGAGGAGCACGAAGTCACCGCGGTCATGCACGGCTCGTGCGACCCGCAACGGATCGGCGTGGTGGCGCGCAGATCCCACTGGATCCGACGGAACACGTCGTTCGAGGAATTCGCCGCCTTCGTCGACCGCACCATCGACGACGCGACCAAATTCTTCGCCGCCTTGAGCCCGGGCGTCGAGCTGCCGACGGCCCATCCGTTGCTGCGCGACGCCGGCTGAACCCGGGTCCTCTGCGCTAGCGGCCCGACCGCGCGAGCAAACGGAAACCGTATTCTCTAATTTGGAGAGTAGAATTTGCTCCGCCGGGCAGGTTTGGGAGCTACGTCACACCGGCAATCAGTAGCAGAGCGCAGGAACACGACAGCGGGGAGCCATGACGGGCAGCGGCAACGAGGTGGCCGACAACCACGAGACCACCAAGTGGGACCCGGCCTTCACCGAGCAGGTCAGCAAGACCCTCGGACCGGTCGTCAAGCGGTGGTATCGGGCCGAGGTGCGCAACATAAGCAATGTGCCGTCGTCCGGGGGAGCGCTGGTGGTGTCCAACCACTCGGGCGGCATGCTGACACCGGACGTGCTGATCTTCTCCCCCGCGTTCTACGGCGAGTTCGGCTACGACCGCCCGGTCTACACGCTGGGCCATTACGGCCTGTTCATGGGCCCCCTGGACGGCTGGCTGCGCCGCCTCGGGGTCATCGAGGCCAGCCGTGAAAACGCTGCCGCGGCATTGCATTCCGGCGCCGTGGTGCTGGTCTTCCCCGGCGGCGACTACGACTCGTACCGGCCCACCTTCAGTGCCAACACCATCGACTTCAACGGACGCACCGGCTACGTGCGGACCGCCATCGAAGCCGGGGTGCCGATCGTGCCCACCGTCTCGATCGGGGGCCAGGAGACCCAGCTCTTCTTGACCCGCGGCAACTGGCTGGCGCGCAAGTTGGGGCTGACGAAGGCGCGCATGGACATCTTGCCGGTCAGCTTCGGGGTCCCCTTCGGCCTGAGCGTGATCTTCCCGCCCAACCTCCCGCTACCCGCCAAGATCGTCACCGAGGTGCTCGAGCCGATCGACGTCGCCGCCCAGTTCGGCGAGGATCCCGACGTCGACGAGGTCGACGCGCATGTGCGCGGGGTCATGGAATCGGCGCTCAAGCGACTGGCCGGCCAGCGCCGGCTGCCCATCCTCGGCTAACCCACAGCAACCGATGGCTTGGGACTCGATACCATGCGAAAGCGTCTGCAGCACAAGCTGATTCCAACCGTCCTGGAGTCGGCACAGCGAGGTGGCCGGTGAAACGGCTCAACGGCATGGACGCGATGCTGCTCTACAGCGAGACGCCCAACCTGCACACGCACACGTTGAAAGTGGCGGTCATCGAGCCCTCCGACCCCGGGTTCGGTTTCGAGGCGTTCCGCTTTCACGTGCGCCGCCGGCTGCACCTGCTGGAACCGTTGCGCTACAAGCTCGTCGACATCCCCTGGCAGCTTCATCACCCGATGTGGCAGGAGGACTGCGACGTCGACCTCGACTATCACCTGCGCCGGGTGCGGGTGCCGGCGCCGGGCGGGCGGCACGAACTCGACGCCGTCATCGGCGAGGTCGCCTCCTCTCCGTTGGACCGCAGCCGCCCGCTGTGGGAGTTCCACTTCGCCGAGGGACTGGCCGGCGGCCGGTTCGCGTTGATCGGCAAGGTGCACCATGCGCTGGCCGACGGCGTCGCTTCCGCCAACCTGCTGGCCCGCGCGATGGATCTGAAGGATGCGCCGACCGACGAGCGCGACAACGACGACGCGGGGACGACCGCGTCGACCGCCGAGCTGCTGCGCGCGGCCGCGCGCGATCACGCCCGGCAGATCGCCGAACTGCCTGGGTTGGCCAGGGACGCCGCCGTCGGGCTGACCCGGGTTCGTCGCCGGTCCAAAGAACGCGGTGGCCATCCGGATCTGGCCAATGCCTTCGATGCACCACCGACGTTCTTGAATCATGTCGTGTCGCCCCGGCGGCGGTTCGCCAGCGCGACGCTACCGCTGGCCGACGCCAAGGCGACGGCCAAGGCGTTGGGCATCACCGTTAACGACCTCATACTGGCGACGGTCGCCGGCGGCCTGCGCACGCTCTTGTTGGCCTACGACGGCGTGGCCGACCGGCCGCTCATCGCGTCGGTGCCGACGGCCACCGACAAGTCGGACCGCATCACGGGCAACGAGATCAGCGGTCTGATGGTCTCATTACCGGTACACGTCGCCGCTGCCACCGAGCGAGCGCGGCTGGTGGCACTGGCGACCCGAATCGCCAAAGAAGACCACGAGATTCTCGGCCCGCAGCTCTACGGCCGGCTGATGGCCTACCTCCCGACGGCCGTCGCCCCGGCCGCATTCCGCTGGCTGGGGCGGCGCGACGCGCCCAACAAGCTGATGAACGTGGCGGTCTCCAGCGTGGTGGGCCCTCGCGAACGCGGCCACTTCGGTGGCGCCGCGGTCAGCGAGATCTACTCCACCGGTGTGTTGTCGCCGGGCGCCCCGGTCAACATCACCGTGTGGAGCTACGTCGACCAGCTCGGCGTTGCCGTGCTCACCGATGACCGCACGTTCAACGACCCGCACGAGGCCACGGATGCGATCAGCGCATCGTTCGCGGAATTGCGCTCCGCCGCGGGGGTTTCCGCCTAGACCGAAAGCACCGCATCCAACACCGAGTAGAACAGGCCCAACCCGTCGTCGGATGGGCCCGTCAACGCCTCGATGGCGTGCTCGGGATGCGGCATCAGTCCGACCACACGACCGTTGGCCGAGCTGACGCCGGCGATGTCATGTAGCGAGCCGTTGGGGTTGTCGTGGTAGCGGAACACCACCCGGCCCTCGCCCTCGAGTTCCTCGACGACGTCGGCGGGGGCCACGTAGCGGCCCTCGCCGGATTTCAGCGGCACCAGCAGGTCCGCGCCGGGCTCGAAACGCGACGTCCATGCCGTCGACGTCGACGCCACCCGCAGCCACACGTCGCGGCAGACGAAGTGTAGGCCGGCGTTGCGGGTCAGCGCGCCGGGGAGCAGCCCGGCTTCACAGAGCACCTGAAACCCGTTGCAGATTCCCAACACCGGCATGCCGCGCTGCGCGGCGGCCACCACCTCGCCCATCACCGGGGCGAACCGGGCGATCGCCCCCGCCCGCAGGTAGTCGCCGTAGGAGAACCCGCCGGGCACCACCACGGCGTCGACGCCCTTGAGGTCGGCGTCCGCGTGCCAGAGGCTGACCGCCTCTGCGCCGACCCGGTGCGCCGCCCGGGCGGCGTCGACGTCGTCCAGGGTCCCCGGAAAGGTGATGATGCCGATTCGTGCCGTCACCGGGGCTCCCGGCTGATGGTCCAGTCCTCGATCACGGTGTTCGCCAACAACGTTTCCGCTATCTCGGCGAGCACCGAATCGTCGACGCTGTCGTCCACTTCGAGTTCGAATCTCTTGCCCTGCCTGACATCTGAGATCCCCGGATGACCGAGTCGGCCCAGTGCGCCGACGATCGCCTGACCCTGTGGGTCGAGAATCTCCGCTTTGGGCATCACATGAACGACTACCCGGCCCACCGGCGCTCCTCCTCAGGTTTGCTTCCGCGCCAACTCTACCGGCGAAAGTGCAGCCCGACCGCTACGGGCACGAGGCAATGTAGGCCTCACACAGCGGCGCGGTCATGGCGTTCAGCACCGGGTCGTCGGCCATCGCCGGCCACGGGACCTGCGGCGGCCCCGACGACCAAAGGGTCAGCTCGCTGATCGTGCTGCTCGCCGGGTGGGCGACCAGGTAGGTGTGCATGACGACCGGACCGCTGATCACCGCGGCCATCCGGTTCGTCTCGTCGCTGGTGACCGACGGTGACTGCAGCGGAGCCCGCTGCTGGCAGGACCGCAGCGCGCCGACGGCGGTGCCGAACACCGACGCGGCGATGGCGCCGCCGCTGGCCGTATCGCCGCGCCAGTGCAGGATCTGAGCCTGCAGCTGCCACTGCCCGTCCGGGTGGGTCACGGTGGCGCGTGCCACGACCGCCGAGTCCCGCGGATCCCGCTGCACCGGGGGCGTGGCACACAACTCCTCGAACCGGAATCGGGGGCCGGGCGTCGCCCCGGTCACTTGCGCCGCGAGGCTCGCAAGCGCCGGCCAGCCATACACCGAGTCCAGCGGCACGGCACGGCGCTGGATCCACGCGGAGTCGGGGATCTGGTCGCACACCGGCGGGCAGGCCTGCGGCTCGGCGTGCCCGGGAACCGCGACGATGAACGACATCGCGAGGCCGCCGACCACCACCATGGTCGCCAGGATCACCCGCATCGGCCTCACCCCCGTCAGGGCACAATCGTAATCATGCAACTGACGCATTTCGGCCACTCCTGTCTACTTGCCGAATTCGACCACACCCGGGTGCTCTTCGATCCTGGGACCTTCGCGCACGGGTTTGAGGGCATAACGGGGTTATCGGCCATTCTCATCACCCACCAGCACCCCGACCACGTCGACGCCACCCGCCTGCCCGCTTTGCTCGAGGGCAACCCGGATGCCGCACTGTACGCCGATCCGCAAACCACCGACCAGCTGGGCGCGCCGTGCCAGGCGGTGCACGTCGGTGACGAGCTAGTAATCGGTGAGCTGACGGTCCGTGCCGTCGGTGGCAAACACGCCGTCATCCACCCGGAAATCCCCGTGATAGAGAACATTTCGTTCCTGGTGGGCGACGCCGATCATCCCGCCAGGCTGATGCATCCCGGTGACGCGCTGTTCGTGCCCGACGAACAGGTCGACGTTCTGGCGGCACCGGCGGCGGCCCCGTGGATGAAGATCTCCGAAGCCGTCGACTACCTGCGCGCGGTGGCGCCGGTGCGCGCGGTACCCATCCACCAAGGGATCATCTCCCCGGATGCGCGGGGCATCTACTACGGCCGGCTCACCGAGATGACCACCACCGATTTCCAGGTGCTGCCCGAGGAGGACGCGGTCACGTTCTGACCGCACCCGGCTAGGCGATATCGTCGGCGACGCCGCGGCCGGCGGCGCGCCCCGAAAAGATGCAGCCGCCAAGGAACGTGCCCTCCAGGGCGCGGTAGCCGTGCACACCGCCCCCACCGAACCCGGCCACCTCGCCGGCGGCGTACAGGCCGTTCAGGGGTGTTCCGTCCGCCTTCAGGACTCGGGCAGCGAGATCGGTCTCTATGCCACCCAATGTCTTTCGGGTCAGGATGTGCAACTTGACCGCGATCATCGGCCCGGCCTTCGGATCGGTCAGCCGGTGCGGTGCCACCACCCGGCCCAACCGGTCGCCCAGGTAACCGCGGGCGGCGCGGATCGCGGTGATCTGGCCGTCCTTGCTGAACTTGTTGGCCACCTCCCGGTCGCGGGCGGTCACCTCGGCCTCCACCGTGGCATAGTCCAGCGGCGCCACGCCGGGCAACTTGTTCATCGCGGTCACCAACTCCCGCAACGATTTCGCGCTGACGAAGTCCACTCCCCGGTCGACGAATGCCTGCACCGGCCCCGGCGGCCCCGAACGCGCGCGGTTACGCAGCAGCTCGCGCAGGCTCTGCCCGGTCAGATCGGGATTCTGCTCCTGTCCGGACAGCGCGAATTCCTTCTCGATGATTTTGGCGTTCAACACGAACCAGGTGTAGTCCTGCCCGGATTTGGTGATGTATTCCAGCGTGCCGAGAGTGTCGAATCCGGGGTAGAGCGGCACCGGCAACCGCTTGCCGCTCGCGTCGAGCCACAGCGACGACGGCCCGGGAATGATCCGGATGCCGTGCAGCGGCCAGATCGGGTCGTAGTTGGTGATGCCCTCGGTGTAATGCCACATCCGGTCCGGGTTGATCACCCGCGCGCCGGCCTGCTGGGAGATGCCGATCATCCTGCCGTCGACGTGGGCGGGCACGCCACTGAGTAGCTGCTCGGGTACGCGGCCCATCCGCGTGGGCCAGTTCTTGCGCACCAGCTCGTGGTTGGCGCCGATGCCGCCGCTGGTGACGATCACCGCGGGGGCGCGGAACTCGAATTGCCCCACGGGAGTTCGTGACGACGCCACGCCCCTGGGTACGGCCGAGGGTTCCAGCACGGTGCCCCGGACGCCCGTCACCGCGCCGCCCTCCACGATCAACTCGTCGACCTGGTGGCGGTGCGCGAAGCGCACCGTCGAGCGATCCCGCAGCTGACGGGCGAAGATCTCGACCAAGGCGGGCCCGGTGCCCCAGGTGATGTGGAATCGGGGCACCGAATTTCCGTGTCCCTGGGCGTCATAGCCCCCGCGTTCGGCCCAGCCCACCAGCGGGAAGATCTTGAGGCCCCGGTCACGCAGCCAACGGCGTTTCTCCCCCGCCGCGAAATCGACGTAGGCGTGCGCCCATTGGCGTGGCCAGTAGTCCTCGGGCCGATCGAACGCCGCGGTTCCGAGCCAATCCTGCAGGGCGAGTTCGTGGCTGTCGCGAATCCCCAGCCGGCGCTGTTCGGGGCTGTCGACGAAGAACAGACCGCCGAAAGACCAGAAGGCCTGCCCACCCAGGTTGGCGCTGCTCTCCTGGTCGAGGATCAGCACCCGCAGACCCCGGTCCACCAATTCGCAGGCGGCCACCAAGCCCGCGAGTCCGGCCCCGACGACGATGACGTCGGCGCCGAATGCCGCGGCCGAAGAATCGCTCATGTCGGACCAGGGTAATGCCCGTGGCGGGCGAGCTGAGGAGACGCTGGATCAGGCCGCGTCGAGAATCGCCTTGTCGCGCCGCCAACGGTAGACCGTCGGTGCGCAGCCGTGCATCAACGACAGGTCGACGGCGTCCACCATCGCCTGCAGCGGGCCGGGTTTGCGGAGGTGACGGGCGGCCACGGCGACCCGGACCACGCCGCCGCGGCGGGCGATCCGCTCCGCGGACAGCACGACCATCCGGCACCACCACGGTTCGGTGAGGAAGCCTTCGCCGATGCCCAATACGCGGGAGCGCACGGTCGAGTGCCGAACCAGGTCGGTGATGCCGTGCAGGTCGGCGAGCATCCGAAAACCATTGTCCGGCAACGCCTTGACAACGCCCGGAGACACCACCCATCCAGGCGCCGCGAACAGCCGGGTGCGCAGCCCGAGGTGTTCGAGCACCCGGTCTGCGGCCATCAGCCGCAGGTTGGCCTCGTGGGCGCGAAGGATGGCGAATTCACCACGGCGCTTCTTGGTGGCCGCGTCGTCATAGCCGTGCAGCACGATGGCGTCACCGCCGGACCGGCGGTTGGTCAGCCATTCGACCGTGCGCGGGTCCCGGTCGAGCCGATAATCACCGCTGAGCCGTGGTGCCACCAACAGCGACAGCGGGACGTTGCGGGCATCCATTTGCGCACAGAACGCCTCGACGTCGGACAGGGTGCGCTCGCCAATCCCTGAGACCGAGACGATCAACTTTCCAGCCACACCCGCAGTTTGACGATCTCAGGTGTCGGAATGGTGAAGGACACGCAGACGGCAGACGTATATCGCTGCGGCCGAGCCGCAGGTCGCGGCGATCTGCGCCACGCGGCAAGGGCCCGCGGGCGGCGGCGGCGAGAATCGGTTCGATATGCTAAGCAACGCCATGGATCAGGCCCCGTACGCAGCGGCCGACATTCCGCTGCCCTACGACCCCGCCGCGCAGCCGGGCGAGGGTGAGCGGGACTATCCCGACAAGCTCGACGCCGGCCTGCTGCGGATTTCCGGCGTGTGCATCCTGGCCACCGTGATGGCGATCGTGGACATCACCGTCGTCAGCGTCGCTCAGCGCACCTTCATCGACCAATTCGCGTCCTCGCAGGCCGTCGTCGCATGGACGATGACCGGCTACACGCTGGCGTTGGCGACCGTGATACCGATCACCGGGTGGGCGGCCGACCGGTTCGGCACCAAGCGACTTTTCATCGGCTCCGTGCTGGCCTTCACGCTGGGATCCCTGCTGTGCGCGCTGGCCGCGAACATCTTGCAGCTCATTGTCTTTCGGGTCATCCAGGGTGTCGGCGGCGGCATGCTGCTGCCCCTGAGCTTCATGATCTTGACCCGTGAGGCCGGCCCGCGACGGCTCGGCCGCCTGATGTCGATCCTGAGCATCCCGATGCTGCTCGCCCCGATCGGTGGCCCGATCCTGGGTGGCTGGCTCATCGACGCTTCCAGCTGGCGGTGGATCTTCCTGATCAACCTGCCGCTCGGGGTCCTCACCATCGCGCTCGCCGGGATCATCTTTCCCAGGGACCACCCGGCGCGGTCGGAAACCTTCGACCTCGTCGGGGTGCTACTGCTGTCACCCGGGCTGGCCACCTTCCTGTTCGCGGTGTCGTCGATTCCGCGTTGCGGCACCGTGGCCGACCGCCACGTGCTGATACCGGCGGGCATCGGTCTGGCCTTGATCGCCGGGTTCGTCGCCCACGCCTGGCGCCGCGCCGATCATCCCCTCATCGATCTGCGGTTGTTCGGCAACCCGGTGCTCACCCACGCCAACGTGACGATGCTGGTGTTCGCCACGGCGTTCTTCGGCGCTGGGCTACTGCTGCCCAGTTACTTCCAGCAGGTGCTGCACCAGACACCGATGCAGGCAGGCCTGCGCATGATTCCCCAGGGACTCGGCGCCATGCTGACCATGCGGCTGACCGGGCCGTTGGTGGACCGGCAGGGGCCGGGCAAGATCGTGTTGGTCGGCATCGCGCTGATCACCGCCGGCCTGGGCACCTTCACCGTCGGCGTCGCCAGGCAGGCCGACTACTTCCCCACGTTGCTGATCGGCCTGGCGATCATGGGCCTCGGCATGGGATGCACCATGATGCCGCTGTCCGTCGCCTCCGTGCAGGCGCTGGCCCTGCACCAGATCGCCCGCGGAACGACCCTGATGAGCGTGAGCCACCAGGTCGGCGGCTCGATGGGTACCGCGCTGATGTCGATGATCCTGACCAATCAGTTCAACCGCAGCGACAGCATCGTCGCCGCGAACAAGCTGGCTGCCTTACAGCAGAAAGCCGCCGTCACCGGCGTCCCGGTCGACCAGTCCGCGATACCGCAGCGGGCGCTGGGCGCAAACTTTGGGGCCACCGTGGTGCACGACCTTTCCCACGCCTATACGGCCGTATTCGTGATCGCGGTGGTGCTAGTGGTGTCGACGATCATTCCGGCGTCGTTTCTGCCGAAAAAGCCGGCGAGCCAAACATTGGGCCATTAGCGCGGTCACTACGGGCGGTGTCGAGGCGTTCAAGCGCCGGTTCGGAACGAACAGCGTGGACGGTCCGACCACCGGTCACCCGCCTGGCCAGCGAGAAAGCGGCGCCCGCCGAATCAAACGGCTAAAAGCTTCCGCGGAGGGGTATCGGAATAGATATGCTCGGCAACACGATGCAGAAGGCCTATTCCGCCCCCTCCGATGCCGCGGGCGAGCCCACTCCAACCGGTCAACCGGACTCGGACAGACACCAGTCTCCCGACAAACTTGACGCCGCGCTGCTCCGTATCGCCGGGGTGTGCGGGCTGGCCTGCATTATGGCGATCCTGGACAACACCGTCGTGCTCGTCGCACAGCCCACCTTCCTCGCGCAATTCGGTTCGACCCAGGCCATCGTCTCCTGGACAATCGCCGGCTACATGCTCGCTTTTGCGACCGTGATCCCGATAACGGGTTGGGCAGCCGACCGCTTCGGCACCAAACGGCTCTTCATGGGTTCGATCTTGCTGTTCACGCTGGGCTCGCTACTGTGCGCGTTGGCACCGAATATTCTGACCCTCATCATCTTTCGGGTGCTGCAGGGTGTCGGTGGCGGCATGCTGTTGCCGCTGAGTTTTGTGATCTTGACTCGCGAGGCCGGACCGAAGCGCGTCGGCCGCCTCATGGCCATCGGAGGCCTCCCGATTCTGCTCGGCCCCATCGGTGGCCCGATTCTGGGCGGCTGGCTAATCGATACTTACGGCTGGAAATGGATCTTTTTGGTGAACCTGCCGGTTGGCCTCGCCGCGTTTGCTCTCGCGGCGGTCATGTTCGCCAAAGATCGCTCGGCGCCGTCGGAGGCGTTCGACTTCGTCGGCGTCCTGCTGCTGTCGCCCGGCGTGGCTGCGTTTCTGATTGGGGTGTCATCGATCCCGGGGCGCGGCACACTGGCCGACCGCTACGTGTTGATACCGGCGCTCCTCGGGCTGGGCTTGATCGCCGCGTTCGTCTGGCACGCCTGGTATCGCGCGGACCATCCGCTCATTGACCTGAGGCTTTTCCGAAACCGCGTGGTCACAGAGGTCAACGTGACGTTGCTGGTGTTCGCCGTCGCCTTCGTGGGCGCCGGGCTGCTGGTCCCCAGCTATTTCCAGGTTGTGCTCCACGAGACTCCGATGCAGGCCGGGTTGCACATGGTGCCGGTAGGGGTCGGCGCCCTGGTGACCATGCCACTCGGCGGGGCCTTCGTGGACCGGCGGGGGCCAGGCAAGATCGTGGTGGCCGGCCTCGCGCTGATGGCCGTGGGTCTCGGCGTATTCACCTTCGGAGTGGCCAAGCAGGCCGCCTATCAACCGACGCTGCTGGCCGGGCTGACGATCATGGGCCTAGGCATAGGCTTCACCACGACGCCGCTCAATGCGGCGCTCATGCAGTCCCTGGCGCCGCATCAGATCGCCCGCGGGACGACGCTGATGAGCGTCAATCAACAGATAGGTGGCTCGATCGGCGCGGCCTTGATGGCGGTGATCTTGACCAATCAGTTCAACCACAACGCATACATCGCCGGTGCAAACAAGCTGGCGGCTCTGCAAGGTGAGGCCGCCAGGCACGGGCAACCCGTCGACCCGTCTGCCATTCCGCGGCAAACGGCCAGCCCCGATTTCGCGACCAATCTGATGAACAGTCTTACCCACGCTTACACGGTGGTGTACGTGCTGGCCGTCGTGCTGGTTGCGGTGACGATGATTCCGGCGTGGTTTTTGCCGAAGAAGATACCGAGCCACGTAGTCGGCGATTGAGTCGCCGTCACCGTTGAAACATCGCCGCCTCCGGCTTGCCCCCTCGCGGTCAGTGCTCCGGACCGCCTCCGCGACCTTCTTCCAGGCCGCCGCCATCGCGGCGGCCTGAGGCGACAGCCAGCAGCCACGCGTACTGGAATGCGGTTTCCTGCCAGGCCTTGTAGCGACCACTGACGCCGCCGTGCCCGGCGTTCATCTGGGTCTTGAGCAGGACCGGACTGCCGTTTCCGTTGACGTGCCGCAACGCGGCCACCCACTTGGCGGGCTCCACGTAGTAGACCCTGGTGTCGTTGAGCGAAGTCATCGCCAGAATGGCCGGATACCGCCTGGCCGCAACGTTCTCATACGGCGAATAGGACTTCATGTAAAAGTAGACGTCCTTGTCCTCCAACGGGTTTCCCCATTCGTCCCATTCGGTCACGGTCAGCGGCAACGAGGGATCGAGGATGGTGGTCAGTGGGTCCACGAACGGGACCTGCGCAAGGATCCCGGCGAAGAGATCCGGCGCCAGGTTGGCGACGGCACCCATCAGCAGGCCGCCCGCGCTGCCACCCAACGCCACCAGTTGCCCGGGCCGGGTGACGCCGGTGTCGACCAAGTGCCTTGCCACCGCGACGAAGTCGGTGAAGGTGTTCTTCTTCTCTAGCAGCTTGCCGTGCTCATACCACGGCCGGCCCATCTCACCGCCGCCGCGGACGTGGGCGATGGCGAACACCATGCCGCGGTCCAGCAGCGACAGCCGAGCGATGGAAAAGCTGGGATCGGTGCACATCTCGTAGGCGCCGTAGCCGTAAAGCAGCGCGGGCGCCGGAAATTCGATACCGACGCGATGCACGATGGACACCGGGATGCGGGTGCCGTCGTCGGCAATCGCCCAATCACGCCGCTCGACGTAGTCGGCGGTGCGGTAACCGCCCAGCACAGGCTGCTCGCGCAGCAAGGTGCGTTCGCCGGTGGCGAAGTCGACGTCGTACACCCGGGCCGGGACGACGAGCGACCCCGCCCTGATCCGCAGCTTGGGCGCGTCCCAGTTGGGGTTACCGGCGGGGGCGGCGCACATCAACTCGGAGTCGAACGTAATCTCCTCGGGCTCGGCGTAGTTCCCCGCGGCATCGATGTCCCACACCTGCAGGCGAGGCAACGCCTCTCGCCGGTAGCTGACCACCAGATGGCGGGCGAAGGCGTCCACGCCGTCGAGCCGCACGTCGTCACAGTGCGGGATCAGGGTGCGCTGCCGGGTCGGGTCGCTGACCGGCGCTTCGGTCAGCGTGAAGTTGACCGCGTCGTCGTTGTGCAGAATCAGGAATCGGTCCTGGCCGCCGACCACCGCGTGCTCGACCGCGTACTCGATGCCTTCGCGCCGTGGCAGCACGACGGTGAACCGTGCGTGCGGATCGGCGGCGTCGGCGTACCGGTACTCGGAGGTGATGGACGAACCCGATGCGATGAAAATGTAGGCCTCGCTACGCGTGAGCCCCACGCCAAGCCAAAACCGTTCGTCTGCCTCGTGATACACCAGTTCCGACGGCTCGCCGGAGCCCACGCGGTAGCGCCAGACCTTGTCGGGGCGGTGGGCCGCATCCAGAGTCAGGTAGTACACCGTGCGGTTGTCGGCAGCCCAGGTCGCCCCCGCCCCAATGTCGGCGATCTCGTCGCCATACAGCTCGCCGGTGCGCAAGTCCTTGAAACGCAACGTATAGCGTTCGTCGCCGACGACATCGACGGAATAGGCCAGCAGATTTCCGTCCAGGCTGACGGTGGCGGCACCGAGCGCGAAGAATTCGTGGCCGTGGGCCTCGGCGTTCGAGTCGAGCAGGATCTGCTCGCCGGGAATCTCGGTGTCCTCTTCCAGGATCGGCGGATCCCAGTCATCGGGATCGCCCACCGGACAACGGCACTGGACCCGATACTGCTTACCTTCGAAGGTGCGGGCGTAATACCACCAGTCGCCCTGCCGTGTCGGCACCGATAGGTCGGTCTCCTTGGTGCGCGCCTTGATTTCATCGAAGATCTGTTGGCGCAGCGGTTCGAGATCAGCCGTCATCGCGTCGACGTAGCCGTTCTCCGCATCGAGGTAGGCGATGACGTCGGGGTTGGACTTGTCGCGCAGCCATTCATAGGGATCGATGAAGACGTCGCCGTGATGCTCGCGTCGGGTCTCCTGCCGCTTGGCGACGGGTGCTATCGGCGGCGCATCCCGGTTGCCGGCGAGGGCTTCCGTCATGCGCCGATCCAGTCGGCGAAACTCAAGCCCGAAATGCGTTCGTAGGCATCGATGTAACGGTCCCGGGTGGCGTCGATGATGTGGTCCGGCAGTGGTGGTGGCGGCTGCGAGCCGTGGCGGTCCCAGCCGGACTCGGGGCCGGTGAGCCAGTTACGGACGAATTGCTTGTCGAAACTCGTCTGCACCACCCCAACCCGGTAATCCTCGGCCGGCCAGTATCGCGAGGAGTCGGGCGTGAAGATTTCGTCGGCCAGCAGCAGGTTGCCGTCGCGGTCGGTGCCGAACTCGAACTTGGTGTCGGCGATGATGATTCCCTTCGTCAGGGCGTGATCGGCGGCCTGAACATACGTCTGCAGCGTGCGGTCGCGCAGCTGGTTGGCGCGCACCCCGCCCACCAACTCGATCACCCTGTCGAACGAGATGTTCTCGTCGTGGTCCCCCAGCGCGGCTTTCGTGGCCGGCGTGAACAGCGGTTCGGAGAACTTGCTGGCCTCGACCAGCCCGGGCGGCAAGGTGATGCCGCAGACCTTGCCGGTCGCCTGATAGTCCAGCAGTCCCGATCCGGTGAGGTACCCGCGCGCCACGCACTCCACCGGCAGCATGTCCAGCCGCCGCACCACCAACCCACGGCCCAGGACCTCGTCGGGGATGCGCGGGTCGTCCGGCGGCCCGGCGAGATGGTTGGGGGCGTCGACGAGACCGAAGAAGAAGACGCTCATCGCGGTCAGGATGCGGCCCTTGTCCGGGATGGTGCTGTCGAGCACGTAGTCGTACGCCGAGATCCGGTCGGTCGCGACGAGCAGCAGATGTTCGTCGTCGACGCGGTAGATCTCGCGGACCTTGCCGCGGGCCAGGTGCCGGTAGTCGGACAGTGCAGGGCGCATCGGGTCAGCCTATCGGTCGCCCGATCAGGGGACTTGTGTCGGGAGCTGTGCTGGGATCGAGACTATGACCCCGCGGTTTTTGCCCTACTCCACCCGACCGGGCCGGTTGATGGTCCAGCTGCTCAGCGACTTCGCCGTCACCCTGTGGACCGCTGCCTGGCTGCTCGTCGGCCTGGCGGTTTACGACGCCGTGTCGACGATCGCCGACGCCGGCCGGCAGGTCGAGAACGGCGCGCACGGCATCGCCGGCAATCTGGCGTCGGCCGGCCACAGCACCCAGCACATCCCTTTGGTGGGAGACGCGCTGAGCCAGCCCCTGAATTCGGCCAGTCAGGCTGCGCTGGATCTCGCGAGCGCGGGCCACGACCTGGACTCCACGGCCAGCTGGCTGGCGGTCCTGCTGGCGATGGCCATCGCCGCCGTCCCGATCCTCGTCGCCGACGTCCCGTGGCTCCTCCTGCGGCTGCGATTTTTCCGACGCAAATTGACGGTGACGGCGTTGGCCGCGACCCCGGCCGGCGAGCAGCTCCTGGCCCTGCGGGCGCTGACGAATCGGCCGCCGGGAAAGCTCGCCGCGGTCAGCGCGGACCCGGTCGGTGGGTGGCGGCGGGAGGATCCGCTCACCATCAGGGCCCTGGCCGCGCTCGAGTTACGGGCGGCCGGCATCTCGATTGGCAGGCTTTAGCACCGCGCGGGCCTGGCGTCGGCTCGACGTCGGTGCGTCGGATCGTCAGCCCTCCTCGAGGAGTTCCACGACCAGGTGACGAATGCCGGTGTGCCGATTACTACGAGCCCACTCGACGGGCCGGACAACCCGGACCGCGCCGAACCGCGAAAACAGCTCTTCGTAGAGCACGCGCAGTTCCAGCCGGGCCAGGTTGGCACCCAGGCAATAGTGGACGCCCTGACCGAAACCTAAGTGCGGGTTCGGCTTCCGCGAGATATCGAATTCACCGGCGCGTTCGAACACACTGGCGTCGCGATTCGCCGAGCCCTCCCAGATCTGAATCTTCTGTCCCGCCACGATCGACTGCCCGCCGAGCGTGACGTCGCGGGTGGCGGTGCGTCGCTTGGACGGTGACGGCGACGTCCACCGCACGATCTCCTCCACGGCCGTCGGCAGCGCATCAAGATCCGCTCGCAGCGCCCTTAACTGCTCGGGGTGTTCGGCCAGCGCCAGCAGCCCCCCCGCGACGGCGTTGCGCGTCGTCTCGGCGCCGGCGCTGAACAGCAGGCTGAAGAACAGGTAGAGCTCGAGATCCGTCAGCGACGGCGCGTCGGCGTCGTCGACCATCGCGTTGGCGACGACCGACAACATGTCGTCGGTCGGCTCCGCGCGCTTCGATGCGATCAGCTGCTGGCCGTACTCGTACATCCGCGACCCGGCCTCTTGCACCGACGTTCGCGGCGATAGCTGCGACAGTGTGGCCTTACGCGAACCGCCGAAGTCGAACTGCGGCTCGATGGCTTCGAAGAGCCAATGCCGCTCGGACCCGGGCACTCCCAGCAGGATGCAGATCATCTGCATGGGCAGCTCGGCGGCGATGTCGACCAGGAAGTCGAACGGTTCACCGGGCACCACAGCATCCAGCAGCCGGCGGGCCCGCATCCGCAGATCGTCTTCGACCAGCCGGATCATCCGCGGCGTCAACCCGGAGCTGACCAGCCGCCGGATCTGGGAGTGGCGCGGGTCGTCCATCATGTTGAGTACCTGACCGGCGATGGCCAGATCCTGCAGCAGCGTGCCGCCGTACGGCCGGCTGCCGCCGGTGACCGACGAGTAGGTCGCCGGATCCTTCAGCACCTCAAGCGTTTCCGCGTAGGTGGCGACGGACCAGAAGCCCTCCCCGTCGGGGGTGTTGTCGGTCGGCTCGTGCCAGTACACCGGCGCCTCGCGCCGGTGGATGGCGAACAGGTCGTGCGGGAATCCGTGGGCGAAGTTGTCCAGGTCGGTGAAGTCGACCCCCGCGAGCGCGCCGGCCAGCGTCACAGGATCGCACCGGGCGCGTACTTGGCGGCGTCCGGATAACGGCTCACCAACGCGTCCACCGTCGCGGCCACCTCGTCCACCTGGTCACCGGCGGCGCCGATGAACGCGTTCTTGTCGGCCAGCGCGACGTCCAGCGCCGCCCGGTCCAGCGGCAGTCGCTCGTCTGCGGCCAACCGGTCCAGCAGGTCGGGTTCGGCGCCGTGTTCCCGCATGGCCAGCGCCGTCGCGACCGCGTGTTCGCGGATCACGTGGTGCGCGGCCTCGCGTCCCATGCCGGCGCGGACCGCGGCGATGAGCACCTTGGTGGTGGCCAGGAACGGCAGGTAGCGATCCAACTCGCGGGCGATCACCGCGGGGTAGGCGCCGAACTCGTCCAGCACGGTCAAGAACGTCTCGATCTGCCCGTCGATGGCAAAGAAGCTGTCCGGCAAGGCAACTCGGCGCACCACCGAGCAGAAGACGTCACCCTCGTTCCACTGCGCGCCGGCCAGCTCGGCGGCCATCGAGGCGTAACCGCGTAGCACGACCTGCAGCCCGTTGACCCGTTCGCAACTGCGGGTGTTCATCTTGTGCGGCATCGCCGACGAGCCGACCTGGCCCGGGGCGAATCCCTCGGTGACCAGCTCGTGCCCGGCCATCAGCCGGATGGTGTGGGCCATCGATGACGGCCCCGCCCCGAGTTGCACCAGGGCGGAAAGTACGTCGTGGTCGAGCGAACGCGGATAAACCTGCCCGACGCTGGTCAAAACGGTTGCGAAGCCCAGGAATTGGGCCACGCGTCGCTCGAGTTCGGCCAGCTTGGCCGCGTCGCCGTCCAGCAGGTCCAGCATGTCCTGGGCGGTGCCCATCGGGCCTTTGATGCCGCGCAGCGGGTAGCGGTCGATCAGCTCGCGCAGCCGGGTCAGCGCGATCAGCGTCTCTTGCGCGGCGGAGGCGAACCGCTTGCCCAACGTGGTGGCCTGCGCGGCGACGTTGTGGCTGCGCCCGGCCATCACCAGGTCGCGGTAGGCCACCGCCCGCTCGGCAAGCCGCGCCACCACGGCGATTCCATGCGAGAAGGTCAGTTCCAGCGACCGCCGGATCTGCAGCTGTTCCACGTTCTCGGTCAGGTCACGGCTGGTCATGCCCTTGTGCACGTGCTCGTGACCGGCCAACGCGTTGAACTCTTCGATCCGGGCCTTGACGTCGTGGCGCAGCGCCCGTTCACGCTCGGCGATCGAGCCCAGATCGACGTCCTCGAGCACCCGCTCGTAGTCGGCGATGGCATCCTGCGGGACGTCAACCCCGAGCTCCGCCTGCGCCCGCAGCACCGCCAGCCATAGCCGGCGCTCCGCGACGACCTTGGCCTCCGGCGACCAGATCGCGACCATTTCCGCGCTGGCGTACCGGGCGGCCAGGACGTTCGGAATGCTCACAGACATAGAGCTTACGATCGGCCCGGGCGCCATACGGTAGGCACGTGTACTTCGCCGGCGTCGACCTGGCCTGGGCCGGGCGCAACCCCACCGGGGTAGCGGTCATCGACGCGGGGGGCCGCCTCGTGCACATCGCGGCCGCCGGCGACGACACCGGGGTGCTCGCCTCGTTGGCGCCCTACGTGCGGGGGCATTGCGTGGTGGGGTTCGACGCGCCGCTGGTGGTCAACAACCCGACCGGCCAGCGTCCCGCCGAGGCGGCACTCAACCGTGACTTCCGCAGGTTCGAAGCCGGGGCGCACCCGGCCAACACCGCCAAACCGGAATTCGCGGACGGCGGGCGTGCGGCGCGCTTGGCGCGGGCGATGGGGCTCGACATGGACCCGCGGTCACCGGCTCCGCGCCGCGCCCTCGAGGTCTACCCCCATCCGGCGACCGTGGTGTTGTTCCAGCTGGCCCGAACGCTCAAGTACAAGGCGAAGCCAGGCCGCGATGTCGACCAGCTCAAGTCGGAGCTGCTCTTGTTGATGGACGGCATCGAAAAGCTCGCGCACAATGCGGTGCCGTTAGCCGTGACTGGTCATGACGAGTGGCTTCGGCTGCGCAACCGAGTCGCCGCCGCCCAGCGGAAAAGCGAGCTGCGGCGCGCCGAAGATCCGGTCGACGCCGTCGTCTGCGCCTACGTGGCCTTGTACGCGGAGCGCCGCCCGGCGGACGTGACGATTTACGGCGACTTCGCCACGGGGTACATCGTGACGCCGGCGCTGCCCGCCGACCGGACGGGCCGCTGATCAATGGGCGCAAGCACGTCGATGAGATCGACCACCGTCCCCAGGGCCGCCGCGTGCGGATCGCGACCCTCCACGAGGGCGGACACCACGCAACCGTCGACCGCACAGATCAGCGTGCACACCAGCTCGATATGCACCGTGCGGCCCGATCGCTCGATGGCCTCGGCCACGGCCTCGGCGCGCTGGCGCAGGCTGCGGCGCATGGTTTCGCGCAACGCGGGCAGCCGGGTGCACGCGATGTGCCGCTCGTAGCGCGAGATCAGCTGGTCACTGAGTCTCGGGCTGGACACATCTCCGACCAGCAGGTCGACCAGTACCTCGGCGATGGTTTCGGGGCCGCGACGCCGGCGCGAGAGGGCGGCAACCCGTGACCGCAGCTGCGCCACCTCGATCATCGCGATGTGTTCGACAGCGCGCGCAATCAAATCGTCAAGGGACGAGAAGTAATACGTGGTAGACGCCAACGGCAATCCGGCCCGCCGAGCGACGGCACGATGCCCCACCGCATCGAAGCCGCCTTCGGCAAGCAGCTCGGCGGCGGCGCTCACCAGCGCATACCGTCGACGTTCTCCCTTGGGAGTGACTGCTGCCGTCACGAGTAGCCATCGTGCCAGTCAAAGTGGTACTGCATTGCCATTTCGCCCAAACGGCCCGCCAAACCAACATGGCATGATGGCCCGCATGCCCGACTTGAGCCGCCGCGCCCTGCTGGGCCTCGGCGCCGGCGCCGCCGCGGGCGCATTGGGCACGTACGGGCTCGACATCCTGTTCAAGCCCCGGCCATCTCAGGCCCTCCCGCTGTCACCGGCCGGCACCCCGGCGCCGCTGGCACCGCCGCCGACCGCGCCCCTCGAACCCGCTCCGCCGGGACAGCCCGCGCCCACCATGGTGACGGGTTCCTTCGTCTCGGGGGCGCGCGGCGGGATCAACACCAACTGGGCCATCGCGCGCCCGCCCGGTCAGACAAAGCCGCTGCGACCGGTGATCGCGCTGCACGGCAAGGGCAGTGACGCGTCGACGGTGATGGCCGGTGGTGTCGAGCAGGGCCTGGCACAGGCCGTCAACGCGGGGCTGCCGCCGTTTGCGGTGGTCGCCGTCGACGGCGGTGGCAGCTATTGGCACAAGCGGACTTCCGGTGAGGACAGCGGGGCCATGGTGCTCGATGAGCTCATTCCGATGCTCGGCGGGCAGAACATCGACACGTCGCGGGTGGCGTTTCTGGGGTGGTCGATGGGCGGCTACGGCGCGTTGTTGCTCGGCGGCCGGCTGGGCCCGGCACGCACCGCGGCGATCTGCGCCGTCAGTCCCGCGCTGTGGCTCTCCCCCGGCGCGGCTGCGCCGGGGGCGTTCGACGGGCCCGACGACTTCGCGGCGAACTCGGTGTTCGGGATGCCAGCGCTGGCGTCGATTCCGATCCGGGTGGACTGCGGCGACAGCGATCCGTTCTACGCCGCGACCAAGCAGTTCATCGCGCAGCTGCCCCATCCCCCGGCGGGGGGTTTCTCCCCCGGCGGCCATAACGGGGAGTTTTGGAGCTCGCAGCTGCCGGCCGAGCTGATTTGGATGGCGCCGCTTCTGACGGCCTGATTTCGGGCCCGCGGGCGTAACGGCAAGGCGAGAATTGCCGCCGAAAATCGCCGTAGCGTTACGCTCGCGAAGGTGACCGCACCTTTCGATTGGCACTTCCCTTACGCGTGGCCGCGAAAGCCGATGCTGGCGGAAAACGTTGTGTGCACGTCACAACCGCTGGCAGCACAAGCGGGCCTTCGGATGCTCGCCGAAGGGGGCAGCGCGGTGGACGCGGCGATCGCCACTGCGATCGCCCTCACGGTGGTCGAGCCGGTGTCCAACGGTATCGGCTCGGACGCGTTCGCCATCGTGTGGGATGGCCGGCGCTTGCATGGACTCAATGCGTCTGGCCGCTCACCTGCGGCCTGGACACCGGAATATTTCGGCGGCGACGCCGTTCCCGCGCTCGGCTGGAACGCGGTGACCGTGCCCGGCGCGGTTTCGGCGTGGACCGAACTGCACGTAAAGTTCGGCAAGCTCCCGTTCGAGACGCTCTTTGAGCCCGCAATCCGCTACGGCCACAACGGTTTCCCGGTCTCGCCGACCGTCGCGGAGCAATGGGCGGCGCAGATCCCCCTGTTCGAGAAGCAGCCCGGCTTCGCCGCCGCCTTCATGCCCGCCGGGCGCGCGCCGAAACCCGGCGAGCGGTTCAGGCTCGCCGATCAGGCCGCCACACTCGAGAAGATCGCCGCGACCCACGGTGAGTCGTTCTACCGCGGAGAGCTGGCCGATCAACTCCAAGCCCACGCGCTGGCCAACGACGGCGCGATGCGGGCCACCGACCTCGCCGCCCATCGCGCCGACTGGGTGGACACGATCAGTGGGGGCTACCGCGGTTACACGGTGCACGAGATCCCGCCCAACGGCCACGGTATCGTGGCGCTGATCGCACTGGGAATCCTGGAGCACTTCGACATGGCCTCGTTCGCAGTCGATTCCGCCGACAGCGTGCACCTGCAGATCGAAGCGGTGAAGCTGGCCTTCGCCGACGCTCAGGCCTACGTCGCCGACATCGAGCACATGTCGCTGCGCCCCGAACGCCTGCTCGACGTCGACTACCTGAGGCACCGCGCGGCCCTGATCGATCGGGCGCGGGCCCAGCCGGCGTCGGCGGGCGCGCCGAGCGGGGGAACCGTGTACCTGACCGCCGCCGACGCCGAGGGGATGATGGTGTCGATGATCCAGTCGAACTACATGGGATTCGGGTCGGGTGTCGTGGTGCCGGGCACTGGCATATCGCTGCAGAACCGTGGGGCGAACTTCGTTGCCGCCCACGGCCATCCGAACCGGGTGGGGCCGGCGAAACGCCCCTACCACACGATCATCCCCGGCTTCGTCACCAAAGACGGCGCCCCGGTGATGAGCTTCGGGGTGATGGGCGGAACGATGCAACCCCAGGGTCACACGCAGCTGATGGTGCGCATCGCCGATTACGGCCAGAATCCGCAGGCCGCGTGCGACGGCCCGCGGTTCCGATGGGTGCAGGGCATGCAGGTCGCCTGCGAGAAGGGATTCCCGCCCTCGACGCTCGACGAGCTTCGACGCCGCGGACATGACCTGGTTGCCGTGGACGACTACAACCAGTTCGGCAGCTGTCAGGCGATCTGGCGCCTCGACGGCGGCTATTTCGCGGCGAGCGATCCCCGCCGCGACGGCCAAGCCGCGGGGTTCTAGACGCTGATCTTGCCCTCGGCGGCCAACAGCGCGATGTCGCCTCGAAAGTGGCTGCCGGGCAACCGGATAGAGCGCATCAGCTCGTACGCCCGCGCCCGTGCGTCGGCGAGGTCGGCGCCGGTGCCCACCACCGACAGCACGCGGCCGCCCGAGGAAACCACCTGGCCGTCGTCGCGACGCGCCGTGCCCGCGTGCAGCACCCCTTCGGCTTCCGAGCCCGCGACCACGTCCCCGACCCGGGGGCGACCGGGATAGTTCTCCGCCGCCAGCACCACCGTGACGGCCGCGCCGTCGCGCCAGCGCAGCTCGCCGAAGTCGGCCAGCTTGCCCGCGCCCGCCGCGTACAGCAGTTGCCCGAGCGGCGATTCCAGCAGCGCCAGCACCGCCTGGGTCTCCGGATCGCCGAACCGGCAGTTGAATTCGACGACGGCCGGCCCGTTGGCAGTGATCGCCAATCCGACGTAGAGCAACCCGCGGAACGGGCTGCCGCGCCGAACCATCTCGGCCGCAACGGGTTCGACGATATCGCCGACGATGTCCCGATACAGCTCGTCGGGAAGCCACGGCACCGGCGCGTAGGCGCCCATGCCGCCGGTGTTGGGCCCCGTATCACCCTCGCCGACGCGCTTGAAGTCCTGCGCGGGCAACAGCGGCACCACGGTTTCGCCGTCGACGACGCAGAACAGCGACACCTCGGGGCCGTCCAGATACGACTCCAGCAGCACCGGGTGTCCCGCCTCGAGCAGTTCGGCCGCGTGCGCCCGGGCGACGCTGCGGTCCGCCGTCACCACCACGCCCTTGCCGGCGGCCAGCCGGTCGTCCTTGACCACCCAGGCCGGGTCGCCCACCGGTGGCCCGAACCGGTCCAGTGCGGCATCCAAATGCGCTGGACTGTCGACGGTTTCGCTGGCCGCGGTGCGCACGCCCGCCGCGGCCATCACCTCTTTGGCGAACGCCTTCGACCCTTCGATGCGGGCGGCGTCCTTGCCGGGACCGAAGCAGACGATGCCGGCGGCGCGCAGGGCGTCGGCCACCCCCAGCACCAACGGCACCTCCGGACCGATGACCACGAGATCGGCCAGGACCTCGCGGGCGAGGGCGACGACATCGGAACCGGAGGTGATGTCGACGTCGCGCTGCTCGGCCACCCGGGCGGTCCCGGCGTTACCGGGAGCGACGATTAGGCCCGTGACCTGCGGGTCTTTCCGAAGAGCCAGCAGCAGCGCATGCTCTCGGGCACCCGAACCGATCACGAGGACTCGCACGACACGTCAGACTAGCCCGGGCAAACGCCGCACGCCTACGGCACCCGTATTCAGAGAATTTTTTCGAGCAGATGCTTGAGGTCTTTTTGTTGCGCCGCCGTGAGGCGTCCGAGACGCTTGTCGAACTCGGCGGACAGCAGCGCCAGACCGTCCGCGGCGGCCCTGCGCCCGGCCGGGGTGAGCAGCAGGCGGTGGCGCCGCAGATCGGCGGCGTCGATCTCGCGGCGCACGAAGCCCGCGGCCTCCAGTCGTTTGAGGTAGACCGTGACCGTCGCCTTGGGCATGCTCAACGTCGCCGCCAGCTCGGCCGGGTAGGGATGCTCGTCGATCTCGGCGAGCAGGAACAGCTCCTTGGACTCGAGCCCAAGCGCGCAGATGTCGGCCTCGGCGCACGAGATGACCGACAGCAGCACCCGGTAGTTCAACGACCAGATCCTGGCCCCGTCGACCACGGAGGCCGACTTGCCAGGTCGTTCAGACATGAACTAGTTTATAACGGAACAAGCCCATACTCGAACAACTTACCAGAAAGCGACCCTAATGCCTCTGGATCAGTACGTGACACTCGGACGCTCCGGCCTGCGCGTCAGCCCTCTGTGCCTGGGCGCCATGACGTTCGGAGAAGACCTCGGCTGGGGTACCAGTGTCGAGGAGTCCCAACAGATCATCGATCGATACACCGGGCTCGGCGGCAACTTCATCGACACCGCCAACTTCTACACGCGCAGCCACTCCGAGAAGATCATCGGCGACCACATCGGCCGCAACGCCGCCCGGCGGGATCGACTGGTGATCGCGACCAAATTCAGCGGCAACCTGTACCCGGGCGACCCCAACGGCGGCGGCTCGGGCCGCAAGTCCCTGATCAACGCCTGCGAAAACTCGCTGCGGCGTCTGCAAACCGACTACATCGACCTGTACTGGTTGCACATCTGGGATGCGAACACCCCGATCGACGAGACGATGGCGGCGCTCGACGACCTCGTCCGGGCCGGAAAGGTGCGCTACATCGGCGTTTCGGACACCCCGGCGTGGAAGATCGCCGAGGCCAACCTCATCGCCCGGTTCCGCGGATGGTCGAGCTTCGTCGGTCTGCAGGTCGAGTACTCACTGCTGGAACGCGCCATCGAACAGGAACTGGTTCCGATGGCGTCGGAATTCGGCCTCGGCATCACACCGTGGTCGCCGCTCAAGGGCGGCGTGCTCAGCGGGAAATACACCAGGGCCAATGCCGGGCGGCAGGACGCCGACCGCGGCGCGATGGTCAACGCCTTCCTCAACGAGAAGACCTACGCGCTGATGGACGAACTCGAGACCATCGCCCAGGCCCACGAGACGACGGTCGCCAGTGTCGCGCTGGCCTGGGTGCACGCGCAGGCGGCCGTCTCCTCCGTCATCATCGGCGCGCGCAGGCTCTCGCAACTGGATGACAACGTCCGCGCCGTCGACGTGAGCCTTCGCGCCGACGAACTGGCCCGGCTCGACGCGCTGACCAAGCCGAAGTTCGGGTTTCCGCACAACATGCTGGAGATGGCGCCGGGCATTCTCAACGGCGGGACATCGGTCAACGGCGTATCGGGCTCGATCTCCGAGTACGTGATGCCCGAAGGTGGCCGGCCGTACTGAGTCAGTCCTTGTCGCCGGAGTGCATCTTCAACGCGGCGTCCACGTTGGCCTTCTTGTCCTCCCCGCCGCCCTTCGCCGCGGCCTTCTTGCGCTTGGCGACGACGGCGTCGACGGCGCCGTTGAGCGCCGACCCCAGCGGGAACCCGAGGTAGTGGGTGAGGAAGACGGCCATCTCCTTCAGCTCGGTCTCGGTGAGCTCCCCGTTGAGCAACGCGGCGTTGATCTGAATCTCGGCCAGGTCGCGGTTGCCGATCGCGGTCACCGCCGTCAACGTCATGATGCGCTTGTCGCGCATCGACAATCCCGGTCGTGTCCAGATGCTGCCGAACAGGTGGTCGACGGTCAGGTCGAAGTACGCGTCGCCCTCGATGTTGGGCATCTCCCACCCGTAGACCTCGTTCATCTTCTCGAGGCCCTTGCGGCGACGTTCGTCCATCACGCCTCTTTCTCTGTGTGTGGCACCCCGAGGCCGGCGGCCAACCCCTCGTGCGCCAGCCTGGCCAGCGGCAGCTCGACCGACAACGCCTCACCTAACGCCAGTGCCAGGCTCAGGTCCTTCTCCCCCAGACCGCGGGTGTGCATGAATGGCTGATACAGAAAGTGTTCTGGCGCAAGGTCGTTCATGTCGTCGCGGACCATGATCGCCCCCGGCCCGCCGGTGAGGGCGTCGGTGTGCCGCACCACCCGCCCCAGCGCCTGCAGATCCAGGCCCGCGGCCTCGGCGAGCTTCATGGCTTCGCAGGCCGCGACATAGGACGTGAAGGTCAACATGTTGCGGGCCAGCTTCATTCGAGTCCCAGCGCCGGGCTCGCCGGCGTGGATGACCACCGCCGCCCAGTGTTTGAACGCCGGCTTGATCCGCTCGTACACGTCGCGATCGGCGCCCACCATCGTGGCCAGCTCGCCCTTCGCGGCGGCGGCCGCGCCACCGCTGACGGGCGCGTCGACGATGTGGATTCCCTGCGGTTTGAGCTCGGCGGCCAGCTCGACAGCGGTGTTGTCGCTGATGGTCGAGTGGATCGCGATGACCGTGCCGGGCTTGGCGTGGGCGGCGAGCTCGCCCACCACCTCGCGCACCTGGGCGTCGTTGAGCACGGTGATGTGGATGATGTCGGCGGCGGCGACGTCGGCGACGCTGTCGGCGAGGCCGGCCCCCTTCTCGGCCAGCGGCGTCATCGCCTCCGTCCGAATGTCGTAAACCGTCACCCCGCCGGGCCATTCGGTCATCTTCGTGGCCATCGGCGCACCCATGTTGCCCAGCCCGACGTAGCCCAGCTTCAGATCGCTTGTCATGACCGGATTATCTGCCCGCCGTCAACATTGAAGATCTGCCCGGTGATCCACGACGCCTCGTCGGAGAGCAAGAACAGGCACATCCCTACCAGGTCCTCGGGGGTTCCCATGCGCGACAGGGGAAGACCCTTGACGATGTCGGCGACGATCTCCTGCGGGGTGGTGGTCCGGTTCGCCTCGGTGTCGATGGGTCCCGGAGCGATCGCGTTGATCCGGATGTTCTGCCCGCCCAACTCGCGCGAGAGCTGTTGCGTCAAACCGTTGATCCCGACCTTCGCCAGGCCGTAGAAGTTCGAGTACAGCCACGCCGCGGTGGACGACTGATTGATGATCGCGCCCCCGCCGCGCTTGGCCATCTTCTTGTACACGGCGCGGGTGCACCACAACGCGCCGTCGAGGTTGACGCTCATGAACTTCTTGTAGTACTCGGGGTCGATGGTGAGCAGGAAGTCCAGCTTCATGCCTCCGAAGATCGCCGCATTGTTGACCAGGTAATCGATGCCGCCGAATTCCGCCAGCGTCCGATCGGCCATCGCCTTGGCCGAGGCCGGGTCGGACACGTCGACCGGGATGCTGATCGCCGTGCCACCGTCGGCCGCGATCTGCTTGGCCACCCCTTCGGCCGCTTCCGCATTGATGTCGGCGACGACCACCGCCGCGCCCTCGCGGGCCAGCGCCTCGGCGTAGGCCTGGCCGATGCCGCCGCCGGCCCCGGTGACGATGCCGACCTTGTTCTCAAACCGCATGCTCGTGGGCTCCTCTGGTTACATCGCCGTCGCGATGGTCTTGATTTCCAAGTACTCCTCGAATCCGGCCAGACCCATCTCGCGACCGTTGCCGGACTGCTTGTAGCCGCCGAAGGGTGCGTCGGCCGAATACCACACGCCGCCATTGACGTTGATCGTCCCCGCACGGACCCGCGCGGCAACCCTCGCCGCCCGATCCGGGTCGGCGCCGAACACGGTGCCCGACAACCCGTATGGCGAGTCGTTGGCGATGCGCACGGCGTCGTCGTCGCCGTCGTGGGGGATCACCGTCAGGACGGGCCCGAAGATCTCCTCGCGCGCGCAGCGCGCGTCGTTGCCCAGCCCGGCGATCACCGTGGGCTCGATGAAAAAGCCGACCTCACGGTCGGCCGGCCGGCCGCCGCCGCAGGCGAAGGTCCCGCCCTCGGCGATCGCCGAGTCGAGGTAACCCTGGATGCGATCCCGCTGGCGCGCCGAAATCACCGGCCCGCAGATGGTTCCGGGGTCGGTGGGGTCGCCCGCCTTGATGCCGCCCATCGTTGCGGCCGCGATGGCCACGGCCTCGTCATACTTCGCACGCGGCACCACCAGCCGGGTGGTGATGGCGCAGCCTTGCCCGGCGTGCATGCACACCGAGAATCCGGCCACGCCCACCGCACCGCTCAAGTCGGCGTCGTCGAGGACGATGAATGCCGACTTGCCACCCAGCTCGAGGAACACCTTCTTGATCGTCGCGGCGCCGTCGGCCATCACGCTGCGGCCCGTGGCCGTCGACCCGGTGAACGAAACCATGTCCACTCGAGGGTCTTTGGCCAACAGCGCGCCAACGCCGTGGTCGCTCGACGTCACGATGTTGATCACACCGGGCGGAAAGTCGGTGTGATCGGCGATGAGTTCGCCGAGCACGGCGGCACACCAGGGGGTGTCGGGTGCCGGCTTCAGGACGACGGTGTTCCCGGCGGCCAGCGCGGGCCCGATCTTGGCAAGGTTGATCTGGTGAGGAAAGTTCCACGGGGTGATGGCGCCGACCACGCCGACGGCCTCTCGGGCGATCGTGCGGTGGGTGCGGATACCCATCGGCGACGCCTCGCCGAGATCCTGGTTGTAAACGTAGGATTCGGCGGTATCCGCGGCGAACGCCAGGTCGTTGACCGGGACTTCGAGCTGAGCGATCGATGTCAGCATCCGGGGCGCCCCGACTTCGGCGATGGTCAGGTCGCGCAGCTCTTCGAGATGCTGCTGCATCGCCTCCCGCAGCTGCCGGATGCACCGCACCCGCAGCTCGGTGTCACGCGACCAGTCCGTGTCGTCGAATGCGCGGCGCGCGGCATCGATGGCGCGGCCCATGTCGTCGGCGCCGGCGTCGGCCGCCGCCCCCAGCACTTCCTCGGTCGCCGGGTTGATCGTCGGGAAGGTACCGGCACTGCCGGGCGACATCTTGCCGTCGATGAAAAGTGAACTCACGCCGTCGGCCAGCAAGGCCATCTCCCGCTCCCGTCTGTGCGGACCCATCGCGTAGCGAATCGAGTAGACAGTTGTCCGATATCGTCCGACCGAACCATAGCCGCCCGGCCGTCGGGGGTGCAAGGGCCGATCGGCCCGGCAGCGGTTGCGCGGCGGGAAATAGCACATTAACCGCTATATTTTCCGATCGGGGTTGCTTCCGGTCTTGCCGGTCCGATAGCTTGGACATGTGTCCAGCGATGCACTGGTGGCGATCACGTCTCAGGCCGAGCACCAGACCGGTCGACCCGCGCGCAACCGCCGCCAGGAGGAGACCTTCCGCAAGGTGCTCGCGGCCGGCATCGAGACGCTGCGTGAGAAGTCCTACGGCGACCTGACAGTGCGCGCGGTGGCGGCCCGCGCCAAAGTCGCCCCGGCCACCGCGTACACCTACTTCTCGTCAAAGAACCATTTGATCGCCGAGGTCTACCTGGATCTGGTGCGGCAGGTGCCGTTCTTCACGGACGTCAACGACCCGATGCCCAATCGGGTGGAACAGGTGCTGCGGCACCTGGCTCTGGTCGTCGCCGACGAACCCGAGGTGAGCGCCGCATGCACGACGGCGTTGCTCAGCGGCGGCGCCGATCCCGCGGTGCGGGCCGCGCGGGACCGGATCGGCGCGGAGATTCACCGTCGCATCACGTCTGCCATGGGCCCCGACGCCGACCCCACCGCCGTTTCCGCGCTGGAGATGTCCTTCTTCGGGGCGCTCGTTCAGGCCGGCAGCGGCGAATTCAGCTACCGCGAGATCGCCGACCGGCTGGCCTATGTGGTGCGGCTGATCCTCACCAGCGCGGAAGAGACGAGCCAGGAGACAACCACCGAATGACCGTTCACGCGGGGGACCACGAGTTGGTCCTCGATCCGTACGACTACGACTTCCACGAAGACCCGTACCCGTACTACAAGCGACTGCGCGACGAGGCCCCGCTGTATCGCAACGAGGACCTGAAGTTCTGGGCGTTGTCACGGCATCAAGACGTGCTGCAGGGTTTCCGCAACAGCACGACGCTGTCCAACAAATACGGCGTCTCGCTGGATCCGGCATCCCGCGGCCCGCACGCGTCCAAGACGATGTCGTTCCTGGCGATGGACGATCCCGCGCACCTGCGACTGCGGACCCTGGTGTCAAAGGGGTTCACGCCGAGGAGGATCCGGGAACTCGAGCCGCGCGTCACCGAGATCGCCACGCAGCACCTCGACGCCATGCTGG
Source organism: Mycobacterium paraseoulense (assembly GCF_010731655.1). Classification (NCBI taxonomy): domain Bacteria; kingdom Bacillati; phylum Actinomycetota; class Actinomycetes; order Mycobacteriales; family Mycobacteriaceae; genus Mycobacterium; species Mycobacterium paraseoulense. The sequence continues at coordinate 3,439,840 of NZ_AP022619.1, forward strand.
AAAGGGCGAAGGACGGCACCGTCGACTATGTGGACGAGTTCGCCGGGAAGCTCCCCATGGACGTCATCTCGGAGTTGATGGGTGTTCCCGAGCCGGATCGAGACGAGGTTCGGGCCTGGGCCGACGGGGTGATGCACCGCGCGGAGGGCGTCACCGACGTACCGCCGGAGGCTGTCGAGGCCTCGATCAACCTGATCGTCTACTACCAAGGGATGGTGGCCGAGCGGCGCAAGAAGCTGACGAACGACCTGACCTCGGCGCTGCTGGAAGCGGAGATCGACGGCGACCGGCTCACCGATGACGAAGTGCTCGGCTTCATGTTCCTGATGGTGATCGCCGGAAACGAGACCACCACCAAACTGCTTGCCAATGCGGCTTTTTGGGGGAACAAGAATCCCGAGCAATTGACACCGGTCTATGACGACCTTTCGCTGGTGCCGCAGTGGGTCGAGGAGACGCTGCGCTACGACACCTCCAGCCAGATCCTGGCCCGCACCGTGTCCGGGGAGCTCACCCTCTACGACACCACCATTCCCGAGGGTGACGTCCTGCTGCTGTTACCCGGTTCGGGCCATCGCGACGAGCGGGTCTTTGACAACCCCGACGACTATGTGATTGGGCGCGAAATCGGGCCCAAGCTCCTGAGTTTCGGCAGTGGTGCACACTTCTGCCTGGGCGCGCATCTGGCGCGGATGGAAGCCCGGGTTGCGCTCACCGAGTTGTTCAAGCGAATCCGCGGATACGAGGTGGACGAGGCCAACGCCGTCCGCGTCCACTCCAGCAATGTCCGCGGATTCGCTCACCTACCGATGACCGTGGAGGTCCGCTGAATGCCCCGCTTTGACCCCCTGCCCGAACGCCGGCCTGCGATCGTGGCAGGCGCCTCCTCCGGCATCGGGGAGGCCACCGCCATCGAACTGGCTGCGCATGGCTTCCCGGTCGCCCTGGGCGCCCGCCGGGTGGAGAAGCTCAACGACATCGTCGGCAAGATCAACGCCGAAGGCGGTGAGGCGGTCGGATTCCACCTGGACGTCACCGACCCAAACTCGGTGAAATCCTTTGTCGCGCAGTCGGTCGACGCGCTCGGCGACATCGAGGTACTGGTGGCCGGCGCGGGTGACACCTACTTCGGCAAGCTCGCCGAGATCACCACCGAGGAGTTCGAGTCGCAGCTGCAGATCCACCTCGTGGGCGCCAACCGGCTGGCCGCCGCCGTGCTGCCGGGCATGCTGGAGCGGCAGCGCGGGGATTTGATCTTCGTCGGCTCCGATGTGGCCCTGCGTCAGCGGCCGCACATGGGCGCCTACGGCGCCGCCAAGGCCGCGCTCGTCGCGATGGTCACCAACTTTCAGATGGAGCTTGAAGGCACCGGCGTGCGGGCATCGATCGTGCACCCCGGCCCCACGAAGACGTCGATGGGCTGGAGCCTGCCGGCCGAGAAGATCGGCCCCGCGCTGGAGGACTGGGCCAAGTGGGGCCAGGCTCGCCACGACTACTTCCTGCGCGCGGCGGACCTGGCGCGAGCCATCACGTTCGTCGCCGAAACCCCGCGCGGTGGCTTCATCGCGAACATGGAACTTCAGCCGGAGGCCCCGTTGGCCGACAAAAAAGATCGCCAGAAACTCGCGCTCGGCGAAGAGGGGATGCCGTCATGACAACTACCGCTATCGTCCCGCGGGTCTCCGGCGGCGAGGAGGAGCACGGCCACCTCGAGGAATTCCGCACGGACCCAATCGGTTTGATGAAGCGCGTCCGCGAAGAGTGCGGCGACGTGGGTTGGTTTCAGCTGGTCGACAAACACGTCATCCTGCTCTCCGGCGCGGGGGCCAACGAATTCTTCTTCCGCTCGGCGGACGAGGAGCTGGATCAGGCCGAGGCGTACCCGTTCATGACGCCGATCTTCGGCAAGGGAGTGGTGTTCGACGCCAGCCCCGAGCGGCGCAAGGAGATGCTGCACAACTCCGCGCTGCGCGGCGAGCAGATGAAGGGCCACGCCGCCACCATCGAGGGCGAAGTCAAGAAGATGATCGCCAACTGGGGCGACGAGGGCGAGATCGAGCTGCTCGACTTCTTCGCCGAGCTGACCATCTACACCTCGACCGCCTGCCTGATCGGGCTGAAGTTCCGCGAGCAGCTCGACCACCGGTTTGCGGAGTACTACCACATGCTGGAGCGCGGCACCGACCCGCTGTGCTACGTCGATCCGTACCTACCGATCGAGAGCTTCCGGCTGCGTGACGAGGCGCGCGTCAAGCTCGTCGCGCTGGTGCAGGAGATCATGGACCAACGGCTGGCCAATCCGCCCAAGGACAAGGCCGACCGCGACATGCTCGACGTCCTGGTCTCGATCCGCGACGATGAGGGCAATCCCCGGTTCTCCGCCGACGAGGTCACCGGGATGTTCATCTCGCTGATGTTCGCGGGGCACCACACCAGCTCGGGGACGTCGGCCTGGACGTTGATCGAGCTGATCCGCCATCCCGACGTCTACCGCGAGGTGCGGGCCGAACTCGAGGAGCTGTACGCCGACGGTCAGGAGGTGAGTTTCCATGCGCTGCGGTCGATTCCGAAGCTTGACAACGTGGTCAAGGAGACCCTGCGACTGCACCCGCCGCTGATCATCCTGATGCGGGTCGCCAAGGGCGAGTTCGAGGTCGAGGGCTTCCCGATCCACGCCGGTGACTACGTCGCGGCGTCCCCGGCGATCTCGAACCGGATCCCCGAGGACTTTCCCGATCCGGACGCGTTCAAGCCCGATCGCTACAACAAGCCCGAGCAGGCCGACATCGTCAACCGGTGGACCTGGATTCCCTTCGGTGCGGGGCGACACCGCTGTGTCGGCGCCGCTTTCGCCCAGATGCAGATCAAGGCGATCTTCTCGGTTTTGTTGCGCGAGTACGAGTTCGAGATGGCCCAGCCGGCCGACAGCTATCACAACGACCACTCGAAGATGGTCGTCCAGCTCGCGCGGCCTGCGAAGGTCCGCTACCGCAAGCGCAATGCGTAGGGGGTACGTCCAATGGGCTCAAATGGATTCAGAATCGAAGCGGATCTGGATTTGTGTCAGGGCCACGCCATGTGCGAATTGGAGGCGCCGGACTACTTCCGGGTGCCCAAGCGGGGCAAGGTCGAGATCCTGGACCCCGAACCACCCGAAGACGCCCGCGATGAAGTCGAACGCGCGGTCGATATGTGCCCAACGCATGCACTGTTCATCAAAGAGAAAGAAGACCAATAATGGCGTCACGCGAGGAACTCGAGGCCTGGGTCGACCGCTGGCTGCAGGCCAACAAGGACTGCGAGAAGGCCGGTGACTGGCGGCCGTTGGCGGACTTCTACACCCGGGACGCGACCTACGGCTGGAACATCGGCCCCAAGGAAGACGTGATGTGCGTCGGCGTCGACGAGATCCGCGACATCGCCCTCGGCCTGGAGATGGAGGGCCTGGAGAACTGGGTGTACGAGTACCAGAAGGTGCTCATCGACGAGAAGCAGCGCGAGATCGTCGGCTTCTGGAAGCAGATCGTCAACAAGTCCGACGGCACCCAGGACGAGATCTACGGCATCGGCGGCAGCTGGTTCCGCCTCAATGACGAGAACCTCATCGAGTGGCAACGGGACTTCTTCGATTTCGGTCATGTCGCGAAGATGTTCGCGACGCTGATCGAGTCGGGCGACCTCAGCGCCGGCATGCAGAAGCGAATCGAGCGCAGCATCGCCGGCGAGAAACTGCCGGGCTATTACCCGCTTGGCCAGGCACCGGTCCCGATCTGGTGAACGGACCAACCAAGCATTTGATTTGTTGCACGCGCTATGCTGACGCGACGTGGGTGCCTGTGGCGCCCGTCACCAAGTTGTCCGGCATGAAGGGGCCGGACAGCTCTGATCGATTCAAAGGCGAAATGGGGTCAGGACCATCGTGAAGACAAAAGGCGCACTCATCTGGGAATTCAACCAGCCCTGGTCCATCGAGGAAATCGAGATCGGCGACCCGCAAGCGCACGAGGTCAAGATCCAGATGGAAGCGGCCGGCATGTGCCACTCCGATCATCACCTCGTGACCGGCGGCATCCCGATGGCCGGCTTCCCCGTGCTCGGCGGGCATGAGGGTGCCGGCATCGTCACCGAGGTCGGTCCCGGCGTCGAAGACATCGCCCCGGGCGACCATGTCGTGCTGTCCTTCATCCCGTCCTGCGGGCAGTGCCCGACGTGCCAGGCCGGCCTGCGCAACCTGTGTGACCTGGGGGCCGGGCTGCTCGGCGGTGCGGCCGTCTCCGACGGCACCTTCCGCATCCAGGCCCGCGGCCAGAATGTCTTCCCGATGACTCTGCTGGGCACGTTCTCGCCGTACATGGTGGTGCACCGCAGCTCGGTGGTGAAGATCGACCCGTCGGTCCCGTTCGAGGTGGCCGCTCTGGTCGGCTGCGGCGTCACTACGGGCTACGGGTCCGCGGTACGCACCGCCGACATCCGCCCGGGCCAGGACGTCGCCATCGTCGGAGTCGGCGGGGTCGGGATGGCAGCGCTGCAGGGTGCCGTCGCCGCGGGCGCGCGGTACATCTTCGCGATCGATCCGGTGGAATGGAAGCGCGATCAGGCGCTGAAGTTCGGTGCCACGCACGTCTACCCGGACATCAACGCAGCGCTGATGGGCATCATGGAGGTCACCTACGGCCTGATGGCGCACAAGGTCGTGGTCACGGTCGGCGAGCTGCAGGGCGCCGACGTCGACAACTACCTCAACATCACCCAAAAGGGCGGCACCTGCGTGCTGACCGCCATCGGCAGCCTGCTGGACACCAACGTGACGCTGAACCTGGCGATGCTGACCCTGATGCAGAAGAACCTGCAGGGCACCATCTTCGGCGGCGGCAACCCGCAGTACGACATCCCGCAGCTGCTGTCGATGTACAAGGCCGGCAAGCTGAACCTGGACGACATGATCACCCGCCAGTACCGACTCGAGCAGATCAACGACGGCTACCAGGACATGCTGGACGGCAAGAACATTCGCGGCGTCATCCGGTACACGGACGCCGACAGGTAAGAGCCGCCCCAATCGACTGGGTCCCGAGTGACGGGGTTCGGGCGCCTGCTGGCGCCGGGACGGATCGGCGCCATGACGGTGCGCAACCGCGTGGTGATGTCTCCGATGGAGACCATGTACGGCACGCCCGACGGGTTGCCGTCGGAGCGCACCCGCGATTACTTCGCCGCCCGCGCCGAGGGCGGCGTCGGCCTGATCACCCTGGGCGCGACCGGGATCGACAACCAGCACCCCGAGACACCCGGTGGGTTGCACCTGGCGACCGACGAGGCCGTCCACGCGCACCGGGCGCTCGTGGAGGTGGTGCACGAGCACGGCGCCAAGATCCAGCCCCAGATCGTGCACGCCGGGCCCGACGGGCTGGGGCCGGAGATCTTCGGTGTCACGTCGGTGGGGCCCTCGGTGATTCCGTCATATCTCACCGGACGGCCGTCGGTCGAGATCAGCAAGCAGCAGCTGTGCGCAGTGTTCGATCTGTTCAAGGCCGCGGCGCGCCGTGCCGTGGAAGCCGGGTACGACGGCATCGAGTTGCATGCCGCGCACGGCTACATGCTGCTGGGCTCGTTCCTTGCCCCACAACGCAATCGGCGCACCGACGAGTACCGCGGCGATTCGGCGCGTGGGCGGGCACGGGTGGTAATGGACGCGCTCGCGGCGATCCGCTCCGAGATCGGTGACACCCTGCCGATCACGCTGCGCATCTCGGGCTACGAACGGGTCGCCGGCGGCCGGCCCATCTTCGAGACCGCGCAGCTGGCCCCGGAATTCGTCGCCGCGGGCGTCAACGCGTTCCACGTGAGCGGCGGTGTGATCGACCGGTTGGTGACCGGCATGGTCAACGGCGCCGACGACGGCGACGAGCTCAACGTCGGGGCCGCGGCGGCGGTCAAGCAGGTGGTCGACGTGCCGGTGATCGCCGTCGGCCGCATCCATGACCCGGTGCGGGCCGAACGGATCCTGGCCGACGGGCGCGCCGACTTCGTCGCGATGGGACGCCCCCTGCTGGCCGACCCCGAGCTGCCCCGCAAACTCCGCGACGGGCTAGCGCACCGGATTCGCAAGTGCATCTCCTGCGAGAACTGCATCGACGCAATGGAACAGCGTTTTTCCGTCGATTGCGCCGTCAATCCACGCACCGGCAAAGAAGGCCAGTTGTCGCCGGTCCGGGCCGGACGCCGCAAGCGGGTGGCGGTCATCGGTGGCGGGCCGGCCGGGCTGGAGGCCGCCCGGGTCGCTGCCGAGCGGGGCCATCGCGTCAGCCTTTTCGAGCGGAGCGCCGCGCTGGGCGGCGCCCTGCGATGGGCGTCGGTTCTGCATCCGGAGAACCAGCCGTTCCTGCGCTACCTGCGCGACGAGATCCACCTCAGCAACGCGGAAGTCGCTCTCGGCCATAACATTTCGACTCAGGACATCGTCGACGCCGCCCCGGACGCGGTCATCGTGGCCACCGGCGGCCGGGTGGCCGTGCCGGCGATCCCCGGTTCCGACCTACCGCACGTCCACACCGGGCCCGGGTTGCGCGAATTGCTCGGCGGGCAAGCAGAATCCGGCGCCCCGGCCTGGCAGCGGCTGGGTGCCGCCGCCCTCGGCGGGTGGCGGCAGCGGCTGGTGCGCCCCGCCGCGGTCCGGCTGGCCAGCCGTGCCTGGATGCCGCTCGGGCGCCGGGTCGCCATCGTGGGCGGCGACCTGGTCGCCCTGGAACTGGCCGAATTCCTGGCGAGCCGGGGCCGCCTGGTGTCCATACTCGAGTCCGGCAAGGGCATCGCCCCCGAAGTGGGCAACAAACGCAGGACCGAGCATATGGATCGACTCGACCGGCTGGGTGTCACCGTGCACGTTCGCGCAACCGTGGAGCGGATCACCACCGAAGCGGTGATTTTCACCCCCGCCGGTGGCACCACCCGACAGCTGCAGGCCGACGCCGCCGTGCTGGCCGGGACGGTCGAACCCGATACGACGTTGTTCGATGCGCTGGTTGCGGCCCTGCCCGGCGTCGAGGTGTACGCCGCCGGCGACTGCACCGGACTGGGGCTGATCCGCAAGGCCACCGAGGAAGGCGCGCGCGCCGCGTGCGCAATCTAGTGACAGGAGAACGGAAATGACCAAAGCCGAAGAAGCGCAAGCATCCCAGGCCACACCAGCGCTGGCGGCCTCCCAAGCCTCGTGGCGGTGCGTGCAAGCGCACGACCGGGAGGGCTGGCTGGCCCTGATGGCGGACGACGTCGTCATCGAGGACCCGATCGGCAAATCGGTGACCAACCCGGATGGCACCGGGGTCCGCGGCAAGGAAGCCGTTGGGGCGTTCTTCGACACCAACATCGCGGCCAATCAGCTCTCCATCACGTGCGAGGAGACGTTCCCGTCGAGCTCACCCGACGAGATCGCCCACATCTTGGTGCTCAACAGCAAGTTCGAGGGCGGCTTCACGAGCTCGGTGCGTGGCGTGTTCACCTACGCGGTCAACGAAGCCGGACTCATCACCAACATGCGCGGGTACTGGAACCTCGAAGTCATGCAGTTCGGCAAGGAGGAGTGAGGAGGCCGCGCGGCTGTCGCAAGCGGGCGCGCCCAGCGGAGAACTTCGACGCACCTATGCTGGGGCCATGGCGTCGATCTTCACCAAGATCATCAACCGTGAACTTCCCGGCCGCTTCGTCTACGAGGACGACGACGTCGTCGCGTTCTTGACGATCGAGCCCATGACCCAAGGGCATACGCTGGTCGTGCCGCGGGCGGAAATCGATCAGTGGCAGGACGTCGACGGCGCGACGTTCGCCCGGATCATGGCCGTGAGTCAGCTCGTCGGCAAGGCGGTGTGCAAGGCCTTCAAAACCGAGCGGGCGGGGGTGATCATCGCCGGGCTGGAGGTTCCCCATCTGCACGTGCACGTGTTCCCCACCCGTCGCCTGAGCGACTTCGGCTTCGCCAACGTCGACCGGAACCCGTCACCGGAATCCCTCGACGAGGCGCAGGCCAAGATCAAGGCGGCCCTGGCTCAGTTGGCGTGAATCGGCTCCTGCGCCGGCACCTCGCTGATGCGCGGCAGCGTCACGCGGAAGCAGCAGCCCTCGCCGGGCGCGGTCCTCACCGTGACGGCGCCGCCGTGCGCGCGCACCAGCGAATCGACGATCGATAGCCCCAACCCGGTCCCGCCGCTGGCCCGCGCCCGCGACGAGTCGGTGCGATAGAACCGCTCGAACACCCGCGACGCGTCCTGCTCGGTCATGCCCGGGCCCTTGTCGGCGACTTCGAGCACCGCGTCGTCGCCGGCGGTGCCGACCCGGACCGTGACGTCGGCCTTCTCCGGCGTGTGCTGCAAGGCATTGGCGACGAGGTTGCTCAGCACCTGCCGGATCCGCGGCTCGTCGCCGAGCACCTCCGGGGTGCCGGGGCCGTCGAGGACTTCCATGGCGATGTTGCGTTTCGGATCCATCGCCTGCGCGTCGTGCACGGCGTCGCTGGCCAGCGCCAGCAGGTCGACCCGGTTGTGTTCGAGCGGTCGCTGCACGTCGAGGCGGGCCAACAGCAGCAAGTCGTCGACCAGGAGCCCCATCCGGCTGGCTTCGCTTTCGATGCGCGACAACAGCATGGCGACATCGCGTGCGGCACCCTGGCGATACAACTCCGCGAAGCCCCTGATGGTCGTCAGCGGGGTGCGCAGCTCGTGGCTGGCGTCGGTGATGAACCGCCGCATCCGCTCCTCGGAACCGCGGGCCTTCTCGGCCGACGACTCCGAGGATGCGAGCGCCTGCTGGATCTGCGCGAGCATTCCGTTGAGGGCGAGGGAAAGCCGGCCGACCTCGGTGCGCGGATCGCGTTCCGGCACACGGCGATCCAGCTGGCCGGCGGCGATCGCCGCGGCGGTCTGCTCGACCTCCGAGAGCGGGCGCAGGCTGCGCTGCACCACCGCGAAGCCGGCGATGCCGACCACCACCAGCACCGCCACCCCGATGCCGATCTGCAACCAGACCAGCGAGCTGACCGTGTGTTGGACGTCGGACAGGTCGATCGCGACGGTCGTCAGGCCGTGCGGCCCGCGCACCGACACCGCGCGCCACAGGATGTCGGACCCGTTGACCGACGGCAACGTCGTCGGATTGGGCCCCACGTCGTTGTTGGGCGGCAGTGCCGGTTCGGAGTTGCGGTCGTTGATGGCGGTGAACGCGGTGCCGTCGGACCCGATGCCGCGCACGTAGAACTTCGACGGGGGCCGGGCCGGGTCCGGGCCCTCGTAGGGCGGCGGTGATTGCCGCCGCGGGGCCTGGGCCCAGCCACGCGACGCGTCGAGCAGCGTCTGGTCGATCCGGCTGACCAGGCTATGCCGCAGGATCGAGGTGACCGCGATGCCCGAGGCCGCGAGGCCGCACGCCACCAGCACCAGGGTGGCGGCGACCAGCCCCACCCGGAGCGGCAATCCACGTCGAGGCTGTTTGGCCATCAGGGGTGGGTCTTCGCTACCGCCGGTGACCGAGCGCGGGTTCAGCGCGGTTCCCGCAACACATAACCCACCCCCCGCAGGGTATGCAAGAGGCGCTTCTCGCCGGTGTCGATCTTGCGCCGCAGATACGACACATAGGACTCGACGACATTGACGTCACCTCCAAAGTCGTACCGCCACACGTGATCGAGAATCTTGGGCTTGCTCAACACCGTGCCCGCATTGATGACAAAGTAACGCAGCAGCGTGAATTCGGTGGGCGACAGGGAGACCGGTTCGCCGGCCTTCCACACCTCGTGGGTCTCCTCGTCGAGTTCGATGTCGGCGAACGTCAGCCGGGCACTGCGGGGCTCCGCTCCCCCCTTGCCGGCGCGCCGGAGGATGACCCGCAACCGGGCGACCACCTCTTCGAGGCTGAACGGCTTGGTCACGTAGTCGTCACCGCCGAGGGTCAGGCCGGCGATCTTGTCCTGCAACGAGTCCCGTGCCGTCAGGAACAACGCCGGGGCGTCGATGCCGTCGGCGCGCAGGCGCCGCAGCACGCCGAACCCGTCCATCCCGGGCATCATCACGTCGAGGATCACCGCGTCGGGACGGGCCTCGCGCGCCCGGTCCAGGGCTTGCGCTCCGTTGGTCGCGGTGTACACCTCGAACCCCTGGAACTTCAGGCTCACGGAAAGCAGTTCGACGATGTTGGCCTCGTCGTCGACCACCAGGACGCGCGCCTCCGGTTTCGTTTCGCTTGGCGTTGCCGCGGTCATCGGTTCTCCACCCTTAGTTGTACGTTAGCTATGTGAAGGCTGTGTGGTTGCTGAAAGCTCAGTGCCAACACTCTGATAGTAGTCTGCCAGGAATCCTCGCATCGCCTTGGACCTGCGGGTCTTGCCGCGGTCGCGTCGCGAATAAACTCGTGGGATGAACCTCGCCGCACGGATCGTCTCGGCCGCGACCGCCCCGGCCCGGGTGGGGCTCGCCGCAGCGGACGCCAGCCTGACCGTCGCCAGCGCGGCGGTGGGTGTGGCGAAACGGGCCCTGGGTGATGGCGGTACTTCCGGGACGGCCATGACGTCCATGCTCGGAATCGACGACGCGATCGTGCGGGCGAACCGGCTCGCCCGGCTGCTGGACGACGACGCGCCACTCGGGCGGGCGGTGGCGCCCGACGGGCCGATCGACCGGCTGCTGCGCCCGGGCGGCGTCGTCGACATGTTGACGTCGGACGGCGGTCTGCTGGACCGCCTGACCGCGGAGGGCGGGGGTCTGCACCGCACGCTGCAGCCCGGCGGCCTGGCCGATCAGCTTGTCTCCGAGGACGGGTTGATCGAGCGGCTGCTGGCCGAGGACGGGCTGGCGGATCGGCTGCTGGCCGAGGGCGGCCTGGTCGACAAGCTGACAGCCCGGAACGGGCCGCTGGACCAGTTCGCCGACGTCGCCGACACCCTGGCGCGGCTCACGCCCGGGATGGAAGCGCTGGAGCCCGCGATCGCCACGCTGCAGGACGCCGTCGTCGCGCTCACCATGGTGGTCAACCCACTCAGCAACATCGCCGACCGCATCCCGCTGCCGGGCCGCCGCCGCCCCTCGTCGCGGGCGGTGCGATCAACGCGCGTGATCGAAACGGGCGACTGACCGATTACGCTTGACCCGGTTTGACCCCGCCTCCTTAGCTCAGTGGTAGAGCACTCGCCTTGTAAGCGAGCGGTCGTCAGTTCAATCCTGACAGGGGGCTCCGCTGGTTTTGGTTTCGCCACATAAACGCCGGTGGAAGTGTCTGTGCTACCGGCTGATGGTGCGCCTCCGGTGACCGCATCTTGAACGCGTCGGCCGGTGCCACAGGACGGGCCTCGTCCGGATCCAAGGGGTCACGCGGCCTAGGTCAGCCGTCGGCAAATACTTCCGAGTATTCGTGGCCGAAGTGGGTAGCCGACGTCGCAAGACTTGCTGTTCGGGCTGGAGGTGGCGATGCCGGTTACGGCGGGGCCTGTGCCCGGGTTGACGTCCGGTTTGCGCAGGGTCCGGATGGACCCGGGGCGTTTCCGCAGCGGGCGTTAGCTGCTGTTGGCCGAGGGCGTCCTGGTGAGCGCATTCGGCATTGCGGGGCTGGTTTCGGCCGTCCTGCACCCGCATGCCGGGCCCACCGGCGCCCCGGTTCTCGGCCTGACATCGGCTCCGGCGCACAGCGCAATAGTGCTGGCGCTGGGTGTGGCGGCCATCGCGGCCGTCGGCCATCGCCGCGCGGCAGTGACTGTCACCGCGCTGAGTGCGGTGGCCTACACGATGTTGTTGTTTTTCAGCAGTGTCGCGACCGCGCGCACGACGCCGACGCCCTTGGGATTCCACGCGGCTGACATCGTCCTCCACGGTTTGCTGGCGGTGGTCAATTTCGCGCTGCTGATGTGGCTGATTCCCGACGAGCTGGGAGACGAGGCTTGGGTGCCGCGACAGGGCCGCGACCGCGACCCGCACCAGCGCCCACCCTCCGAAGCGGTCCCCGGGCCGGCGGCCGCATACCCGGGCGTCGCTTCGCCGACGGAGCCGGGATCACCACCCGCGGGACCAGCCGCGGGCGCACCCGAGGCGGGACCCGCCCCGTCGGTCGACGTCCGGCAGCCACCGCACGCTCTTCGCGAGCAGTCGAGGAGCCAACACACCAACAAGCCTTCGGCCCCCACCGTCGAGACCTCACCACGGTTGGATCACTACGCCGAGCGGGCGACAGATGGGGTGTTGTCGCGCGGTGTCGCGCTCGCGGTCGTGGCGGCCCTGACAGCCGTCGTCGGCATCGTCATCTGGGCACGCCGCCGCTCAAACGCGGCGAGCTACCTGCTCGACGACGGCCCCGGCAAGGGATGACCTGGGACGCCGTCCAGGTCTCCCTGGATGCCTTGCAGGTCCCCTTGGATGCCCTGCAGCTTCCCCTCGATGGCCTGCAGATCGGAGAGAGCGCTCTGATAGGCCGGCGACAGCTGGTCCGGGGTGGTCGGCTGGGACTGAGGGCAGTACGCGACGATGGCGCCCGCCGTGACTTGCGCGCTTTGATCGGCGTCCCATACCGACGATCGCTGCACGAACGCGACCGCGTCAGCGAAATTGGGTTGGTGCGCCAGGAAGTCGCAGACTGCATGCCCCTGGGCCATCACGTAATCCTGGCTGGGAACCGGTACGCCTTCGTGCTTCAACGTGGCGATAAGCGCCGCGTCGGCGATGTCAATGCGCGGCGCGGGTGCTTTCGGCGCAATCCGATGGGGCGGCGGGGCCGACGGCGGCGTCTGCGCCGGCTGCGCCGATGAATCCCGGTGGTGGACCGCAAACATCACCACCACCGCGGCGACGACGGCTACCAGCGACAGCGGCAACGCCGCGAGAAGGGTCAAGCGCCTCGGCGCGCCCTTGCGACGGCGACGCGCAGTGCCGATGCTGTGGGCCCGGCTGCCGGCGACAACTCGGGCTTGGCTGCTATTCGCCGCCGGGGTGGGAGGCACCCCCGCGCTGTGGGCGAGGAGTTCGTCGAGCAGTTCGTCGACCTCTCGAGACGACGGCTGGCCGCCGTGCTCCCGGGCCGATCGGCGACCCAGAGCGATGCGCCGCAATTCTGAATCGATCGTCTCGCGGTCGCGCATATCAACCAGTTTGAGCGTGTCCAGGCGTTGTGACAAGCCCCGAGAACAGCCGGGGACCCCCGGTCGATACCGCGCACCGGACCGTGGCGTTCCCCCTGGCCACACAGGGTTCTGACGCTGCCGCGGATCGTCCGGAACGCACGCGGACATCGCCCGGTCCACCCTGTTGCCAAGCGGTCGTCAGTCGACGCTCACAGCGGCTCCGCCGCCGAACGCCGAGGCCTCGGATCCATCGAATGTTGCCCTCTAGCAAGGGCATTGGAGACTTCCGACCCGATGGATCGCCATCCGGCGATGGCTGCGTGAAAAGTATTCTGGTGCAGTCGATTAGCGTTTCAACACACCGCACGTGCTACGCTGATCGGGGATGCCCGTCGGCATCCGTTCAAAATGAGAGAAGTTGAAGGTATGACACAGGGAACTGTGAAATGGTTTAACAGCGAAAAAGGCTTCGGTTTTATCGCTCCGGACGGCGGCGCAGCAGATGTGTTCGTCCACTACTCGGAAATCCAGGGCAACGGCTACAAGTCGCTCGAGGAGAACCAACGAGTGGAGTTCAGTGTCGAGCAGGGGACCAAGGGTCCGCAGGCAGTCGGAGTGACTGCCGTCTAAATCGAGTTCTACCCTATGTGGGCTGGTGGGAGGCTTCCCGCCAGCCCACAGCACTTTGCGGGCCCCCGGCCCACTTCTGCGGTGAACACCTCGCGCCGGCCGCGCCGCGCAGCGAATCCGGAGGCGCGGTTTCTGGGGGCATATCATCGCCAGCCGCACGGCGCGACGCGTTCTCCGACGCCGGCGTGTAGATTGGTGGGAGCAGTTCGCATTATTACTGCCCCTAGCCACTTTCTTGTGCAGATGAGCGCATCTAGGAAATCGATCGCCTTCGCTCCAGGCACCCGTTTGGGCCGAAGCCAAACCAACTTGAGGATCCCGCTTCATGACATCATCCGACTTGTTCTCCCATCGCTCCGAGCCCGAGGTCGTCTCACCCGCCGCTTGCAATGGGGAACCGGTGCAACTTCCGACCTTCTCCGACCGGCCCAATAGCGATTCCGCCGCGACGAAGCGCTCGTAGCCGGGGCGCGACGCCGCGCTGCACCCGTGGGCCTCGCGGGGAGATCCCTATGGCCTATTCGGTCGGCGGCGAAGCTGGGCCGGGCGGCGGCCCATCCGGCGGCGGCCCATCCGGCGGCGGCGGCCCATCCGGCGGCGGTGGAGGAACCGGCGATCGGTGCGTGCAGTCGGGCACGAAGATCAATACGCCCCCGACCATCGTCCAGCCAATGGCACACCCGGGCGGCAGCAAAGGACGGGTCTGCGGTCCCGCGACCAGCGCCGTCACCATCGCGGCCGCGACAGCCGCAGGCGCAAGCCGGCCCAGTAATTTTGCGGCTGCCCGGCCCGGAGTTCGGCGGATGCCGGCTCGTCTCGCCGTTGATTCAGCCGTGGCATCGGGCATATAACTGTTCCGCTCTGCTGGGACGCTGATCCCCCAGTCTGAGATGGACCGCGGCCAGCCGCAACTCGAAGGCATCCGCAGCTCAACGTTCTACCGGCACTCGCGCCACCCGGCGCTCAAATCGGTCAACGGGGAACCGACACAGAAGTCAGCTCCGCGGCCAAATGCAAAACGGCCTAGGGGTTTTCGGTGAATGTCGAACTATCCGGCTCCTCGAAGTCACGTTCAACGCGGTCGTGGTCGACGGAGGCCTGTCCTACGAGCGACAGCTGAGCATCGACACGCCCGCTCCCGCCCGCTGTTGGGCGCCCGGTCAGCCGCATTGATGTCAGACGGGTCGATGCGCAAGACTGTCCACGGAATCGACGGAAGTGATCCCGTGAGCCGTGAGCGCGTCGTGAGTATCCGGATAATGCGGCGCACCGCGCCGATGATGCTCGGCGCGGTCGTTTTCGCACTTGTCGGCTGCTCGGCGTCGACGGCGAAGCCCATCGCAGGGTCAGTTGCTTCGCAAGCATCGACTGCGGTCGCCACCCCGCTCGTGTCGAGAACGGTTGCCGAAGCACCGAATCCGCCCCTTGGCGCGCAGCCCCAACTGGCGGCAGATCCGGCGCAAGTGGCCGACGACCTCGTCGCCGACGAGCGGGCGTTGCGTGACCCGTCGACGACCGAGCCGGCTCTGGTGGCGGCGGCGCGCCGCGAGCAGGCCGCGTACCGGGCCATCGGGCGACACCCCGAATGGGATTCGATCACCGCGCCGCGCATCCCGCCCGAATTGGTCGACCTCTACGACCGCAACCTCGATGCCCGTCGCCAGCTCCAGGCGATGACACCCGCGAAAGACACGCTGCCCGCGTGGCGGATCGAACCCCCGGTGCCCGCCGACGAGCTGATGAGCGACTACCACGCGGCCGAAGCGGAGACCGGTGTCGGCTGGAACTATCTGGCCGCGATCAACTTCGTCGAGACCCGCTTCGGCAGCATCAACGGCGTCAGTACGGCCGGCGCGCAAGGACCCATGCAGTTCCTGCCGTCGACGTTCGCCACCTATGGACAGGGCGGCGAGATCACCTCACCCCGCGACAGCATCATGGCGGCGGCCCGCTTCCTCGCCGCCAACGGATTCGCCAACGACCCCGATCGCGCCGTCTACGGCTACAACCATGCGCACCAATACGTCCGGGCGGTCGACCAATACGCCGCGCTGATCGCGGCCGATCCGGCGGTGTTCCCCACCTACTACCGGTGGGACGTCTATTACGTCACCACCGCGGGTGACGTCCTGCTCCCCATCGGTTACGCGGCGCCGGCCCCGATCCCCGTCGCGGACTACCTCGCCACCCACCCGCAGTAGGGACCATGCGTACGGCCGAAACTTCGGCGCAGCAAGGGATTTCGTGCGCGTCTTACCGTCTACGGCCGCTGCGTCTTGCGCGCGAGGAACGCTCGCATGTGCTGTTGGGGTTCTCCGGTCAAGAACGCCAGACCGAACTGCTCGATACTGTCCTCGATCGCCCCGTGAACCGTCATGTCGAACCACTTGTTGAGCAGGCGCTTTTGTTGCCGGACCGCGTGCGGGCCGAATCCGGCGAGCTTCGACGCGAGGTCGGCGATGCGAGAATCGAGGGCGTCGGCGGCCACCACCTCATGCACCAAACCCCACGTGACGGCCGTGCCCGCGTCAATCGTCTCGCCCGTCAGCAGGAGCCAGGCCGCGTGCGATGCGCCGATCAGCGCGGGCATCAAGGCCGAATGGATCACCGAGGGGATTCCGACCGCCACTTCCGGCATGCCGAATGTGGCGCCGGATTCGGCGATCCGCAGATCGCAGCACATCGCGACCTCGAGCCCGCCGCCGAGGCAGTACCCGGCCAGCCGGGCGATGACGGGGACGGGACATTCGCGGATCGCCTCACACAGGCCCGCGAGCCGACGGATGAACGCCTCGGCGCTAAAACGGTCCAGGGTGACCATCTCGTTGATATCGGCGCCACCGATGAACGCCGCTTCCCCCGCCCCGCGCAACACGACCACCCGGACGTCACCATCGTGACCGACGGCGCGGACCGCCTGTGTCAGTTCCGCTACGGCGCTCGTGCCGACGATGTTGAGCCGTTTCGAATTGGTCAGCTCGATGGTGAGTACGCCACCGTCGCGACCGACCCGGGTGAACCGCTTCTCCATCGCGTTCATCCGGCCTTCAGAGGTACTTCAGGGCGATGTCTTGCAGATGAGCGCGCATCTCTTGGCCGGTCGCCTTCTCCAGCTTGATCCCCAACTCGCCCGCGAGATTGACGAAGCCCATCAACAGCATGATTTCCCCGTCGGGCTCGTTGGTGACGTTTTCGACCAGGCGGCTCCACGCGAATTCATTGCCGCTGTCCGACGTCCAAGCCGTCATGACGTCGATGGCGCGGCGAACGTTTTCTCGCACATCCATTCCCGGAGCCTGCCACGACGACCCGGCTGCCGCCCGCCAACGCGCGCACCGGCCGTAACGGCTGCGCCCGTTGGCGGCTCGGTTCGGCGGCCTGCCCGGGCCGCAGCGTCAGTACAGCGGAACCCAGACCCCCATGTACCAGAAGCCCCATCCGCCGAACTGCCAGTTGAACACGGGGATGGCGGTGTAGGAGTCGTACTGGAACGGCCCGAAATCGACCTGGGCGACGGCGATGTCACGCTGGGGCCCGGACCACGGGCGGTTCCACCCGCCAGGAGGCGGCGGGCCGTCCCAGCCCCCTGGGGGCGGCGCACCCACCCAGTGTGGCGGCGGGTGGCCGGGAGCCGGGCCGTCGTTCCAGCCGTGGCCCCGCGGGGGCGGCGGCGGCGGCGCGCCGTGGTCCACCACGCTGAATCCGGCCCGCGCATCCCCGGGCCCGCCCACCTGGGCGTTCCCACTCACGTAGGTCCCGCGCGGGACGTAGGGCTGGTGCGGGGGCTGGGTGCTCGGCGGGTTGAGTGCCTGCCTGCCCTGCTGCGGCGGCGGGGGGTTGTGTTCGCTCGCGGGCGCGTTGGATTGGCCGCCCGGCGGATTCTGCCCGTGATCGTTCGGCGGGTTGTTCGGCTGGTCGTTGGGGCCGCCCTGCGGCGGGTACTGCCCGTGCTCATTGGGCGCCGGAGTGTTCTGCCCACCCTGCGGTGGGTTGTTCTGCCCACCCTGCGGTGGGTTGTTCTGCCCATGTCCGCCCTGAGGCGGATTGCTCTGCCCGCCCGGCGCGCCGCCGGGTCCGCTCTGCTGGCCGCCCGGTCCGCTCTGCTGGCCGCCGGCACCACCGGGATTGCCCCCGCCACCGCCACCTCCGTGGCAGTTCGGGCACGGCGGCGGCGGGTCGAGCGGAGCGGCGAACGCCGAACCCGCGTTCAACGTGACCGCGGACATGCTCAGGCCAGCCGCGACCGCCGCCGCGCTGACGATACGTTTCATAGACATAGCTGCGTCCCCTCTTGGGTGTAGGTCGCCCGCGCTACGGGCAGGTCACGTCCAACTCGAATGGCTTCGTCACCTGCTGCGGTTGCTGCGGGTTGCTCATGTCGAGCCCGGTCGCCGTGCCCTTGATCGCGTAGGTCTTGCCGTTCACCGCGGCTCCGGCGTTGCCGCCTTGATTGGGAGCGGCGTCGGAAAACCCGAGCGTGATGCCGTTGACGCTGCCGAGTCCGACCGAATGAACGATGGGCGGGTTGGCATTACTGACCACGGCGCCGACCCCGGCGGTCGGGTCACCGATGCCGATATTGGTGTTGTCACCCGCCGGCGTGCACGTCACCTGACCGCTCACGTTCTGCGCCTGTCCGTCGACGATGACCTGCGGGCCGGCGGCGGACGGTGATGAACCCGATGAGGTGTTTGATTTGTTGTCCGAACAGCCGGCGCACGCCGCGGCCACTACGGCCACGCCCGCCACGCTGACGACGATCCCACGCTTCACTACTGCTCTCCTTGGTGTCGCTGGTGTCGCATTACCTATCCCATTGGCCTCGTCAAGGCGGCGAGACCTCGCCGATACTGCGGCACGGACGCCCGCAATGCCGCGGGGCGGGATACCCGCTACCCGTGAAGGACAAACCCGTTGCACGGCGCCGCATGTCACGGCAAGACGCGCAACCCCCACCTGCCCAGCAGCGGGTCGACGAGCACGAAGTCGGTGGTGTTGTCGTCGCCGTCGGGTGACGACATCAACAAACCCACCGCGCTCGCGGTGCCGTCGGCGTTCTTCACGAAGCCAGGACTGCCGCTGTCCCCGTTGAGGCTGAACACGCTGGCGGTGACGACGCCGCCTTCTACGTGTTTGACGAACCCACAGGTTTCGCCGGTGACCGCACCTATCTTGCAGAACGGCATGCCCTCCCGAATTTGGTCGCCGTTCAACACATCCCGGACCACATACCTGCCCCCGACATCACCTACCGGGGCGCCGACGCTCGAATCGAGGTGGATGATCGCCGCGTCCCTCGCGTCGCCCTCCTGCTCGCTGGCGCTGATCCTCCCGAGCGGTACGTCGTTCCCGTACGTCCACAGCGAACCGTCGTGGGCGTCGCAGTGGCCGCTGGTCATCAGGTAATAGCTGCCATCATTGCCCTGGGCTGCGAAACCCGCTGTGCACGAGCTATTTTCACCCTCGACCTTCATGCCCGGCGTCACACCCGGGGCCGCCCACACGGGGTTCGCCAGCGTCGACGCGGCGACGACCACAGCACCGACCAGGCCCAATCCTCGCAACCACCGCATGGCCACGCCACCTCTCTTGATGTATCGGGCAGCATGCTAACAGCGCGAGCGAGTTTCGGCCGCGTGGGCGTCGAGAAGGCGTCCGCCCGCCTCGAGCAACCGAATTGACGTGAGCGACAGAATATTTAGCGAAGACCCCGGCACACAGCAGCTTTCGCCTCAGCGTGGGAATGATCAGTCGCCGACATGCCGGGCAAGAAAACTCAGCACCGAATCGGCGAAGATGTCGTTGCGATCGCCGGCGACCATGTGCCCCGCACCTCGGACATCGGCGAACTCGACCTGGGGGAAGCGCGCCAGGAATTCGTCGGCGCGCTCCTGGCTGACGAGGTCGCTCATCTGGCCCCGAACCAACAGCATCGGCACGCCCCCGCACAGGATCGTGTCGACGGCCGCGTGCATGCGGTCGGGGTCCGTGACCTCGAAGGGGGGAAACGCTGCGGTTCCGCTGATGAACTGGGGATCCCAGTGCCAGTACCAGCGGTCGCCGCGGCGACGCAGATTCGTGGTCAGCCCGTCCAGGTCGGTAGGTCGCGGCCGGTGCGGGTTGTACTCGGCGATCGCGTCAGCGACCTCGTCGAGTGTGGCGAACCCCGATTCCACCCGCTCGGACATGAACGCGTGTATCCGGTTCGCCCCGGACTGGTCCATGTTGGGCACGATGTCGACCAACACGACCGCGCTGGCGATACCCGGCGAAAGCTCACCCGCGAGCAGCATCGAGGTGAACCCGCCCAACGAGGCGCCGACCAGCACCGGCTGCGGGGGGAGAGTGCCCAGGACTTCCTGGACGTCGCGGGCGAAGCTGACGACGCGGTAGTCGCCCTCGTCGGACCAATCGGATTCGCCGTGGCCCCGCAGATCGACCGTGACGGCTTGCCAGCCACGCTGGGCGACGGCGGCGGCCGCCTTGCCCCACGAGCGGCGCGTCTGACCGCCACCGTGCAGGAACACCACGGCCCGCGCCTGAGGATCGCCCAGCCGGTCGGCGACGATGCGCACGCCACCGGGCCCCTGAATCGAAAACGGTTCAACTGCCATGGGCACCAGCTGATACTAAGCCGCTCCGGCGCCGACCCGGCGTCAGAGCGCCTCAAATACGATGCAGCGAAGCGTCCCGAGGAGAAACCGATGCAGCTTGCCGAATACATGTCCTTGGATGCGACCGGGCTGGCCGAACTGGTCGAGCGCAAGCAGGTGACGCCGTCCGAACTTCTCGCATTGGCGCGGCAGCGAGCGGACGCAGTCAATCCGCGGCTGAACGCGATCGTCCGCAACCTCGGCGATGTGGCGGACAGGCAGGCCGCCGACCCCACCCTGTGCGGACCGTTTGCCGGTGTGCCCTTCGTGATCAAAGACCTTGCACAGGAGTATCGCGGTTTTCCGACATCGAGTGGCTCCCGGTCGCTGGCCAACGACGTGGCCGACCGGCACGCGCTGGTGACGCAACGGTTCTTGGACGCGGGACTGGTGATCTTCGCCATGACGAACACCCCCGAGTTCGGGGCGAAGGGCGTGACGGAATCGGATTACTGGGGGCCGGCGCGCAACCCGTGGAACACCGCGCACACCCCCGGCGGCTCATCGGGTGGGTCCGGAGCGGCGGTCGCGGCCGGGATAGTCCCGGCAGCCGGGGCAAACGACGGCGGCGGATCGATCCGCATCCCGGCCGCGTGCAACGGACTCGTCGGCCTCAAGCTCAGCCGGGGGCTGTCGCCCTACGGCCCGCAGACCGGGGAGCCGATGTTCGGGATGGTGACCCAGGGCGTCGTGTCTCGCACCGTCCGCGACAGCGCAGCGCTCTGCGACGCGCTCATCGGGCGCGATACGCACGCTGCGTACGAAGTCGCCTTGCCCCGAGGCACTTTCGCCGACCACATCACGCGTCCTCCGGGCACGCTGCGGATCGGGTACTCGTGGTCTTCGGCGATCACCCCGCATCCCGACCGGGAGGCCGTCGCCGCGGTCGAACGGGCGGTGGCGCTGCTGCACGATCTGGGGCACCGGGTCGAAGAGGTTCCGCCGCCGTACGACGACGCCGCCCTGGCGCGCGACTTTCTCACCATCTGGTTCGCCCAGCTCTACCAGCACGTCGCCGACGCCAGACAACGCACCGGCGCGGGCGACCGTGATTTCGAGGCCGACACCTTGGCGGTCAGCGAACTCGCCCGGTCCGCCGGCGTCCTGGCGCCGCTCATTGCGTTGGAGAACAGGAACATTCACATCCGATCGCTGGCGGCGTTCCACGAGACCTTCGATTGCTTGCTGACCCCCAGCCTGGCCACCCCGCCCTTGCGCGTAGGGGTTACGGCCACGCCGCGCCCCCTACAACAGGTGGCCCGCATCGCCAGCAAGCTGCGAGCGGGAAAAGTCATGGCGCTCAGCGGGATTCTCGACCAACTGGTTCAGGAGAGCCTGGGCTGGGTGCCCTACACGCAACTCGCCAACATCACTGGCCGCCCCGCGATCAGCGTGCCCGTCCACTGGACCGCCGCCGGTCTTCCCCTCGGAGTTCAATTCGTGGGACGGCTGGGCGCCGACGGTGACCTGCTCCAGCTGGCAGCCCAGCTCGAAGAAGCCGACCCGTGGGCCCACCGGTATCCGGCACCCGCGTGACTATCCAGAGGTGCCCGGCTTGTCCTCCGCCGGGCGGCCGCCTCGCCACAGCTTCGCAAACCATTGGGCGACATCGCCGAGCCGGTTCCCCGCTCGTTGGGAAGCGTTGATCCTGCCGAGAGTCTGTTTTCCCTCCACGGCGTAGTCGTTGACCGTTTCGTCGCCTTCCTCAGCGCGCATCCTCAACCTCCAGTCCCTATCGAGCTGTTGTCCGACGGTTCGGACGGAGTCAACCGCTCCGGCGGCTCCGCCGGTGTGAGTCGTTCGGGTGTCTCGTTCGGCGTCAGCCGCTCGGGCGTCTCGGGCGGAGTGCCCCGCTGCGGCGGCTCGCTGGTGTCCATCATCTGGCCCTTCGATCGGCTCAGGGTTGCCTACCCACCGACCCCGGGGAGCGAAACGCGGGCGGCGTTGAACGGCCGCCGCCGCTCAGGACACCGGTTCCTTACTGGCCCTGATCGGCGTGCTGCTCGGCGGCAGCTTGAGCAGGTTGCCGCGCAGGCTGCCCCGCGCGGTGCGCGCGGCGACCAGCACCCAGGTGAACAGCAGCCCGGCGTATGCGACGGCCGCGGCCACCCGGAACGCCGGCAGATGGGTATGGCCGGCGAGCTGGGAGGTGCCCGTGACGAAGGTTCCGACCGGGAAGGTCAGGCTCCACCACGTCAGCGCGAACGGCATGCCGCGCCGCAGCGTGCGCACGGTCAGCGCGGTGGCCAGCGCGATCCACAACACGGCGAAACCCCACACCGGAACGCCGTACAAGATCGCGAAGGCGTCCATGTCCTCGGCCAGCTCGGGGTCGACGGACATCCCCGCGCTCGACCCCAAAAGCCCTGCGGCGGTAATGGATTGGCCGAGCGGACCCAAGACGATCCACAGCGTCGGCACGCGCGCGGAACCCGACGTGCCATAGAGGGTCAACCGCGCCCAAATCATCGCGATGATGTTCAGGGAAGCCAGCAACGACAGTCCGAACATCGCGTAGCAGCCGAAGAGCATGGATTCGCGCCCGGTTCCCGCCGGCATGTGCGGCAGCAGCAGCGCACCGGTGGCCGCGCTCACCATGGGCGGAACCACTGGCATCAGCCAGCCACCGAAGGCCGCGTCGGGCTCGACGTTGTGCTGGGTGAACATCAAGAACGGAATGCTCACCGCGGTGAACAGACCGCCCAGCGTCCCCCCGGTCCACAGCACCCAATCCAGGTCGATCGCGATGCGCTCGCCGATCAGATCCCTGCCGACCAGCACCGCACCCCCACCGACCGTCATCAACGCCATCGGCGCGGCGCCGTAGAAGTGCGCCATCTGCGGATTGCGCGCGTGCGTGCGTGCCACCGTGGGATGGCGCATCCAGTGCCCCCCGACCAGGACGATCAGCGCCGCGAGCAGGACGGCGGCGATCACCCATACCACCTGGGCGAATGCGCGCAGCCCCACCACGTGCACGGGCAGGGTGGCGCCGGCGATGGCCACGATCCCGGTGCCCATCACCGAGGCGAACCAGTTGGGCCCGATATTGCCCAGTACCTCGACCCGGGTCTGCGGCGACGGTGCGCCGTCCGGGTTTGCAGTGGCCATAGCTGCAAAACCCTACTGCGCCGCGGCCGGATCGGGCGGCAATGCCGCTTACACTCCAACGGTGATGCATCCGACGCCGACGACGAGGCGGGCATTCAGCAGGGTTCCGCTCATGATCGGGATCGTCGTGGCGGTGGCGCTGGCCGTTCTCGCCATACCCGTCAAGCAACGCTGCGGGGCGCCGGGCTTGTCGTGCGCGACGGCCGTGGACCGACAGGGCAACGTTCACTACTACTACGAGGTCGAGCCGCTCGGTGTCTACCTCGCCGAAGTAATCACCGGCTCGAACATCACCGTGTTCTACGAGTCGGGCGAAGACCTCGTCAAAGCCCGATAGCGCCATAAGACCCGAAGTTACTGCGGCACAGTAGGTCTGCCGTACCAAGCCGGAGCCGTCCGGCGATCGAGCCAATGGTTGACCGCAAGCTTGACACGATCCTCAACGAGGAACCAGAACAGGGCATAAGCCCACACCACTGCGGCCCAGCCCCAACCCAACGGCGTCATCAGCAGCCCATAGACGGCGATGATGGTCGCGATCGCTTGTGTCCCAATCACCGCGGCCAACAGGATGCCGGCCGGGCGCGGCCGCGACCAAAACGGTCCGTGCGTCCGGGTGACGAAGACGGTCAGATGCCCGGATACCGATAACTTGAGGTAGATCAGCGTGCGGATCACCGCGTGAGGCATGGCAAAAAGCTCGTCGGCGACCACGAACATCAAAAAGGTCTCGGCGACCCCCAGCACGCCCAACGTGGTGGCGATGGTCAGCACACTTCGCATGTCCCACGCCGCCGGCTTGGCCGACCCACGAACATGGTCGTAAGCGATGGCCAGGATCGCGCCGTCGTTGAGCAGCGCCAGCATCACGATCATCACCGCCGTCACCGGGAAGAAGTTCAAGGCCACGATCGACAGGCTGATCAACAGCAGCACGCGAATGGTTTCGGTGATGCGGTAGGTGGCGTAGCTGGTCATCCTGGCGAAGATTTCCCGGGCCTGCCGGATCGCGGCCACGATCACCGACAGCCCCGAGGCCATCAGGACCACGTCGGCTGCGGCGCGGGCGGCGTCGGTGGCTCCGGCGACCGCGATGCCGGCATCGGCCTGTTTGAGCGCCGGGGCATCGTTGACGCCGTCACCGGTCATGCCCACGATGTGGCCCCTCGCCTGCAACATGCGCACGATGCGGTATTTGTGTTCGGGAAACACCTGCGCGAACCCGTCGGTGGCTTCGACGCGGGCTCCCAATTCAGCGTCGTCGGTCGCGGCGTCCAGGATGGCTGCGTCGAAGATGTTGTCTCCCAGACCGACCCGGTGCGCGATTTCGCGTCCGATGGCGACCTGATCGCCCGTGACCATCTTGACCTCCACGCCGAGAGCCCGGGCCGCGGCGATGGTGGCGGCGGAGTCCTCGCGGGGCGGGTCGGCCAGTCCCAACACGCCGACGAGCCGCCATGCCCCCTCACCCTCGGTTCGGGCGACGCCGAGTGAACGGAAACCATGTCCGGCGAATCCATCGACAACCGCGGCGATCTGATCCGTGGCGCCGACGTCGCCACAAAGGGCGGCAATCACCTGCGGCGCGCCTTTGGTGACCCGGAATCGGCGCCCATCAGCGTCGCGCACGAGCGCCTCGGCGCGTTTGCTGACCGGATCGAACGGGATGAACCGTTCGATGCTCGCCTCGGGCAACTCGGGGGCGGCGCCAAGCACCGCGAGGTCGATGGGGTCGTTGTCCTCCTCGCGCGAGGCCAGGGCGGCGACCAAGAGCAAATCGTGATCCCCGACGTCCGGGGCCGTCCACGTTGCGGCCAGCGCGAGACGATTCTGGGTCAGCGTGCCGGTCTTGTCTGAACACAACAAATCCATCCCGCCGAGTTCTTCGACGGCGGGCAAGTGGCTGACCACGGCCTGCTGATGTGCCAGCTTGCGCGCGCCGACGGCCATCGTCACCGACAACACCGCGGGCAGTGCGACCGGGACCGACGCGATCGTGACGACCAGCGCAAATTCCAGGGTCTGCAACACCGCATTGCCGCGCACCAGCGACACCACCACCGTCAGCGTCACAAGCGCCGCCGCGAGCAGGATCAAGGCATTTCCGATCCGCAGCACCGCGCGCTGGAAATGGCTGACCGCGCCGGCGGTCTCCACCAGTGCCGCGGTGCGTCCGAAATACGACGACGCCCCCGTCGCGAATACCAGCGCGTTGGCCTCGCCGCGCACCAATACAGATCCCGAATAGAGCACCTCGCCGCGGCCTCGGGAGACCGCGAGCGATTCGCCCGTCATCGCCGACTGATCGACTTCGAGCGTCACGTCGTCCAGTACGCGTAAATCGGCGGGCACGACGTCGCCCAGCCGGATCCGCACCACGTCGCCAGGCACCAGGTCGCGAGTCGCCACGGTCGCCCACGTGCCGTCACGCAACACCCGCGTCGAGGACACCAAGCGCTGCTTGAGCGCGGCGATCGCGCTGGCAGCCTGACGCTCCTCGGTGAAGGCCACCAGGCCGTTCATCAGCAACAGGACACCGATGATGACGCTGTCCGTCCAGTGCCGGGCCGCGATCGACAGCACCAGGGCGGCCTCGATCATCCACGGGATCGGCGCCCAGAAGTACCCCAGAAAGGTCAGCAAGGGATTTCGTCGCCGCTCGGCGATCTCATTGAGGCCGTGGCGCTGCAGCCGCGAGCGCGCCTCGGCCGACGTCAACCCCTGCGCCGTGGTATCGAGCTCGGTCAACAACTGCTGGAGCGGCGTCGACGCCATCTGATCGCTGGTCCGCACAGCTACCCTCCGATAAGTCCCACCCGCCCCCGGCAAACGACGGCGGCCGCCGGGCGTTGAAGCTTTGTGCCTACTGTTCCAAGGGCCCCGCGCAGCGCCCAGGGCCAGAAGTCCCTCCGTCCCGGGCCAGATGGACGGCGTCCAGCGTTCCCCGCCAAACGCGCAGGTAGAAGCCGCGAAAATCGCTTCGATTGGGGGCTTCGCAGCAAGCTAACGCATACTTGACACCATGCTCGAAGCGACATCGCCGCAAACCGCTGCCGCGGTGCCTGGTGATGCGCTGGGTACGGGCCGAGCGTTGTGATGGCCCGCTCGGGCGGTGCGCATCACCGCCATCGAGCCGTTCGTCAACCCTCACGATTCCGCAAAGGGTTGACGCGCACCCTCGGCGCGCTGGTCTCCGTGGCGGCAGTCGGCCTGACCGGAGCGGGGTATTACGTGGCCCACGGCGCGCTGGGCGGCATCACCGTCTCGAACGCCCTGCAGCCAGACGACCCGCGATCCAGCGGCGACAACATGAACATCCTGCTGATCGGGCTGGACTCCCGCAAAGACCAGGATGGCAACGACCTGCCCTCGTCCATTCTCAAGCACCTGCACGCGGGCGATTCCGACGACGGCGGCTACAACACCAACACCCTGATCCTGGTGCACGTCGGGGCGGACGACAAAGTCGTCGCCTTCTCGATCCCGCGCGACGATTGGGTGGCCTTCAACGGGGTGCCGGGCTACAACCACATCAAGATCAAGGAAGCGTACGGCCTGACCAAGCAGTATGTCGCCAACAAACTCGCCAATCAGGGCACCAGCAGTCAGAAGGAACTCGAGACCAAGGGCCGCGAGGCCGGCCGCGCGGCGACGCTGCGCGCGGTGCGCAGTCTGACCGGCGTTCCGATCGACTATTTCGCGGAGGTCAATCTGGCCGGGTTCTACGACCTGGCCCAGACCCTCGGTGGGGTGGAGGTCTGCCTCAACCATCCCGTCTACGACTCCTATTCCGGTGCCGACTTCCCGGCCGGGCGGCAGACCTTGGACGCCTCCCAGGCGCTGTCTTTCGTCCGGCAGCGCCATGGCCTGGAAAACGGGGACCTCGACCGCACCCACCGCCAGCAGGCGTTCATTTCGTCGGTCATGCAGGAGTTGCAGGCCGCGGGCACCTTCACCAACCTGGACAAGCTCAAGAGCCTGATGGCGGTGGCGCGTAAGGACGTGGTGCTGTCGTCCGGTTGGGACGAGGAGATGATCCAGCGACTCGGTTCGCTGGCCTCCGGCGGCCATGTCGAGTTCCGGACGCTGCCGGTGGTGCGCTACGACAACATCGACGGCCAGGACGTCAACATCATCGACCCGGCGGCGATCAAGGCGGAGGTGGCCGCCGCGATCGGCGCCTCGCCGACGACCACGACGCCCGCCACCACCGCTGCCAAACCGAGTCCGTCGACCGTGGTGGACGTGGTCAACGCCGGCAGCATGAGTGGACTCGCGACCGAGGTGTCCCGCGCCCTGCAGAACCACGGCTACACGACGGGCCAGACCCGGGACCGCAAATCGGGTGAACCGACGGCGAGCACGGTCGCATACGGTGCCGGCGCGGAGACGGACGCGGCGAACGTGGCCAAACTGCTCGGCCTCGATGCGCCCAGTCAGCCCGATCCCAGCGTGCAGCCCGGTCACATCAGGGTGACCGTGGACACCAATTTCTCGGTGTCGATGGTTGACGACGGCACGACGGACGAAGCGGCGACCACCACAACGTCCAGCAAGGCCAAGACGTACTACTACAACGGCACCACCACGACCTATCCGACGCCCGACCAGGGGAAGCCGATCGACGGCGGCGGGGTCCCCTGCGTTAACTAGCCGGCGGCGATCACAAGCGCGGCGAAGCCGGGCGCGGCGGGTCGCCGCCATCGAATCAGGCGTGCGTTCCGCCGTCGATGCGGATTTCGGTTCCGGTGATGAACGCGCCGTCCTCGGAGACCAGCATGGCGATCACCCCGGCCACCACGGACGGGTCGGCCATCCCGGTCCCGCTGGACTCGACCGTGGTCGGCAGAATCGGCATCAACCTCGAAAACAGTGCCCAGTCAGCGTCCTTCGGGATGTACCCGCCGGTCGCGTCGGTGATCCCGGACTTGATGCTGCCCGGGGCCACGCACACCGCGCGCAGGCCGTCGCGCGCGTATTCGAGCGCCAGCGAATGGGTGAAGGCCTGGATGCCGCCCTTGCTCGCGGCGTAGGCCGCCATGTAGGGGTGCGCGAATGAGGCGGACGTGGAGCTGAAGTTGACGATCGCGCTGCGGGAATTGGCCAACAGCGCCGGAAGGGCTTCCCGCACAACGAGAAACGTGCCGGTCAGGTTGACGCCGACGATCTGGTTCCACAACTCCAGGGTGGTCTGATGGGTGTGCGCGGCGCGCAGGATGCCGGCGGCGTTGACCAACGAGTCCAGGCCGCCGAGCGTTTCGACGGCCCGGCACACGCCGTCGATCACCGAAGCCTCGTTGCCCACGTCCATCGGCATGGTGGTGATACGGCCGGCGGTCCCGGCCTCATCCGCGCGGGCCCGTGTGGCGTCCAGGCCGCCGGCCGCGACGTCGGAGGCCACCACGGTGGCCCCCTCGTCGAGGAGTCGCAGCGCGGTCGCCTGCCCGATGCCCGACGCGGCGCCGGTCACCAGGATCCGCTTGCCCTCGAGTCGCTTCATCGCTGCTCCCTGCTCGTCGCGTCACTAGGCGCTCATCATCGCAAAGGACGGCGCCCTGACAAGGCAGAGTGGATGCATGGACATCGGATTTATCGGCTTGGGCAACATGGGCCAGGGCATGGCCGCCAACCTCGTGAAGGCGGGCCACCGCGTGACCGTCTACAACCGCTCCCCCGAGAAGGCCGAGGGCCTCGTCGAGCTGGGCGCCACCGCCGCGTCGAACGTCGCCGGGGCCTGCACGGGTGACGTGGTGTTCACCATGCTGGCCGACGACCAAGCGGTCGAGGCCGTCACGTTCGGCGAGCACGGGATCGTGGCGGCGCTGGCACCGGGCGCCACGCATGTCTCGTCGAGCACCATCAGCGTCGCCCTGTCCGAACGCCTGGCGGCCGCGCACGCCGAAGCCGGTCAGCGCTACGCGGCGGCGCCGGTGTTCGGCAGGCCCGAAGCCGCGGCGGCCGCAAAGCTTTTCGTCATCGCGGCGGGCGAGGCCCAGGTCCTGCAGCCGCTGGCGCCGCTGTTCGACGTGATCGGGCAACGGACCTTCGTGGTCTCCGAGCAGCCGCACACCGCCAACCTGGTGAAGCTGAGCGGCAACTTCCTGATCGCCTCCGTGATCGAGAGCGTCGGTGAGGCCGTCGCGCTGGTCGCCAAGGCCGGGGTCGACCGGCAGCAGTATGTCGACATCCTCACGTCGACGTTGTTCGCGGCGCCGGTATACCAGACCTACGGCGGGTTGATCGCGCGCCGGGAATTCGAGCCGGCCGGGTTCGCCGCCCGGCTGGGCATGAAAGACGTTCGCCTGGCGCTTGCCGCCGCCGAGCAGTTGGAGGTGCCCCTGCCGGTGGCGAGCCTGCTGCGCGACCGCTTCCTCACCCTGGTGGCCGCCGGCGGTGGGCATCTGGACTGGTCGGCGCTGTCCGCGCTGACCGATCGCGACGCCGGGCTGGCGTCAGACGACTCCGCGTAGCCCGTCGGCGCCGAACGCGGGTTCCAGCATCGCGGAGTAGTCCGGGCCGCGCCTGAGCATGAGCCCACCGTCGACGTTGATGACCTGCCCGGTGATGTAGCAGGCGGCGTCGCTGAGCAGAAACATCGCCAGATTGGCGACGTCCTCGACCTCGCCGGGGCGGGGCAGCGGGGTGCACTGGCGGTAGTCGTCGGCGACCTCGGGCACGGCAAACACCGGTGCGACCAGATCGGTCCGGATCAGGCCCGGCCGGATGCTGTTGACCCGCACCCAGGACGGGCCGAGTTCGTCGGCGGCCAACTGCATCATGTGGTCGACGGCCGACTTGCTGACGCCATAGGCGCCGAACCACCGGTGGGTGTTGCTGGCCGCGATCGACGAGATACCCACGAACGAACCGCCGCCGCCCCGGACCAGCTCGCGCGCGACGTGCTTGAGCACGTACATGGTGCCGTTGACGTTCAGGTCGACGGTGCGCCGCCAGCCTTCCGAGTCCATCTGGGTGATCGGCCCGATGGTCTCGGAGCCACCCGCGCAGTGCACCGCCCCGTGGAGTTGACCGTGCCAGGCCGTCGCGGCGTCGACCGCGCGGGCGGCCTCCTCCTCGTTGGTGACATCGGTCGGCTCGTAGCGAATGGCGCCGCCACCGTCGAGCGCCTCGATCTCGCTGACGGCCCCCGCCAGCCGGTCGGCGTTGCGGCCGACGATCATGACCGAGGCGCCGGAGGCGACGAGCCCGGCGGCCACGCCCTTGCCGATTCCGCTGCCACCGCCGGTGACCAGATACGTCCGGTCTTCGAAAGAAAGCTGCACGCGACGCCCTCTCAAACTGAAACAGGTTCTCGATATCGAACCATGCAGCAATCTGCCCGCGGCAACGGGTGCTGGTGACTCCCGCCGACGTGACCGAGCGAGCGCTACGGCGTATCGCGGCGGGCCACCTGCGTGGGCTTGGCATTGCGCCAGTCCTCGACGTCGGGTGGCAGGCCCACGGCGTACCTGTTCTCGTTGTGGGCCGCCCAGTGCGCGTGCCCCAGCTCGTGGATGTGGAACGCGTGCCGCAGCGCCTCGGTGAATCCCATGGCGTCGGAGGCGGCGTTGACCGAGTCCTTGACGAGCAGCGCCGCCATCGTGGGCCGGTCGGCGATGCGCCGCGCGAATTCCAGCGTCTTTTCCGCCAGCTCGTCGACGGGGAACACCTTGGACACCATGCCGAGCCGGTAGGCCTCATCGGCGTCGAGCGCATCTCCGGTCAGCAGCAGCTCTTTGGCTTTCCGCGGACCGAATTCCCAAGGGTGCGCGTAATATTCGACGCCAGGCATCCCCAGGCGCACCGCGACCACATCGCTGAATTTGGCATTGTCGGCGGCGACGATCAGATCACACGCCCAGATCAGCATCAGGCCCGCGGAGATCGCATTGCCCTGCACCTGGGCGATGGTGATCTTGCGCAAATCCCGCCAACGGCAGGTGTTTTGGAAGAAGTAGTGCCACTCCTGCAGGTAGATCTTCTCCGCGATCGGATCGCGGGTACCGCCATTGATGCGGAAGCTGGGAAGCTGGCTGCGCTCGGCGATCGCCAGCTCCGAGCCCAGGTCGTGGCCCGCGGAGAAGTTGCGGCCGCGCGCCGCGAGGATCACCACACGCACGGTGTCGTCGGCCTCGGCCCGCAGAAACGCCTCGTCGAGCTGAACCAGCAGGCCACGGCTTTGCGCGTTGTGGGCGTCGGGCCGGTTGAGCCAGATCCGCGCGATGTGGCCGTCGTCCAGGGTTTCGTAGCTCACCAACTCTTGGGCGTTGGCGTCGCCCGTCTGAGCACCGGCTTGCTCGGAGACAGTCATTCGGCCCACCTCACTCGTTGTCAGGTCCGATGTCGTTACACATTACGGCCAGTGTGTAAGCGAGTCACCGCTGGGTGGGTGACCCGGTCGCGCGCCGAGGGCCAGCAGGCGATGGTCTCGGGTGGACGCCAGGCGGACCGGGCCGGGTGCGACGCCGACCGTGGTGGCCGCCATTGAGCCCAGGATCAACTTCCCGCTCTGCGACCACGTCGAGGAACCCGAACATCAAGTCCTCACCCACTCGCCCATCCCGCATCACCTACAGTTAAGTCATGGCTACGAAATCTGACCCTGGCGAGATCGGCGACGTCGAACCGGTCGCCGACAGCACCGCGAGCCAGGCCAGGCGGGTTGTCGCGGCGTACGCGAACGACGCCGACGAGTGCCGCGTCTTTCTGTCGATGCTCGGCATTGGGCCCGCAAAACTCGACGCGTAAATGGCTCGCGGGGACGGGCACGACTCGAATGCGCCAACCTTCGGCAAGTCCGACTTCGTGGTGGTCGCCAACCGGCTTCCGGTAGACCAGGAGCGGCTGCCCGACGGCACCACGGCGTGGAAGCGCAGCCCCGGCGGCCTGGTGACGGCGCTGGAGCCGCTGCTGCGCCGGCGCCGCGGCGCGTGGGTCGGATGGGCGGGCATCGCCGAGGAGGAGACCGAGTTCGACGACGAGCCCATCCTCCAGGAAGACCTCGAGCTGCGCCCCGTGCGGCTCAGCGCCGACGACATCGCCCAGTACTACGAGGGGTTTTCCAACGCCACGTTGTGGCCGCTGTACCACGACGTCATCGTCAAACCGATCTACCACCGCCAATGGTGGGAACGCTACGTCGAGGTCAACCGGCGCTTCGCCGAAGCCACCTCCCGCGCCGCCGCCGAGGGCGCGACCGTGTGGGTGCAGGATTACCAGCTGCAGCTGGTCCCCAAGATGTTGCGTGAAGTGCGGCCCGACCTGACCATCGGCTTCTTCCTGCACATCCCGTTCCCGCCGGTGGAGCTGTTCATGCAGCTTCCCTGGCGCACCGAGATCGTCGAAGGCCTGCTCGGCGCCGACCTGGTGGGCTTCCACCTGACCGGGGGCGCCCAGAATTTCCTGTTCCTGTCCCGTCGGTTGATCGGCGCCAACACATCGCGCGGATCTGTCGGGGTGCGCTCGCGATACGGCGAGGTCGACCTCGGCTCGCGCGTGGTCCGGGTGGGCGCCTTCCCCATCTCCATCGACTCCGGCTCGCTCGACCAGGCGGCGCGCGACCGCGACGTCAGGCGGCGGGCGCGGGAGATCCGCGCCGAGCTGGGCAACCCGCGCAAGGTGCTGCTCGGCGTCGACCGGCTCGACTACACCAAGGGCATCGACGTGCGGCTGAAGGCCTTCTCGGAGCTGCTCGCGGAGGGCCGCTCGAAACGCGACGACACCGTGCTGGTCCAACTCGCGACGCCGAGCCGCGAACGTGTGGAGAGCTACCAGATCCTGCGCAACGAGATCGAGCGCGAGGTGGGCCACATCAACGGCGAATACGCGGAGGTCGGCCATCCGGTGGTGCACTACTTGCACCGCCCGGTCCCCCGCAACGAATTGATCGCCTACTTCGTGGCCGCCGACGTCATGCTGGTCACCCCGCTGCGCGACGGCATGAACCTGGTGGCCAAGGAGTACGTCGCATGCCGCAGCGACCTCGGCGGTGCGCTTGTGCTGTCCGAATTCACCGGCGCCGCAGCCGAACTCCGGCAGGCGTATCTGGTGAACCCGCACGACCTCGACGGCGTCAAGGACGCGATCGAAGCAGCGCTCAACCAGCCCGTCGAGGAGGGCCGGCGCCGGATGCGGGCGATGCGGCGCCAGGTCCTCGCCCACGACGTCGACCGCTGGGCGCGGTCATTCCTCGACGCGCTGGCGGAGCCGCGTCCGCGGGATGGCACGTAGGTCCCGCGAACCCATGGTGTTGCCGCGTAAACGCTGTGATACTCGATGCATCGGCGAAGGGGAAGGCCCGGAAGGGAGGGAACCGTGAAGCTCCGTCGCGGGCTGGCGGCTGGCGCCGGCATATTCTCGGCCGTCGCCATCGGAATCGCACTGGAATCGGGTGACCCGGCGCATGCGGTCGGACCGCCGCCCGACGGCAACTACAACTTCAACGAGGCGGGCGTCTCCGGGGTGACCTGGACGATCTCGGCGCTGTGCGACCAGCCGTCCGGAACCCGGAACATGAATGACTATTCCGACCCGATCGTCTTCGCGATGAACTGCGCCCTGAACATCGTGAGTTCGACGCCCGAACGGATCACCCCCGCGGACAAGTTGCAGAACTTCAGCGGTAGGGCCCGGATGACCAGCATGATGTGGACGTTCAAAGTCGAGAAACCCGACGGTGTTTCGTGCCCCGGGGGCGGCACCGCACCGTCCACCGACACCTATGCGTTCAGTGACGAGAACATGAGCGGCACTCACACCACCCTGCACGGTGCCGTCTGTGGGATGCAGCCGGAGATGAAGAAGCAACCGTTCTCGCTCCAATTGTCCGGGCCCCCGCCCAGCCCGGTCGAACGTTACCCGTTGTACTGCAACGGCATTGCGATGTGTTACTAGCGCGTACGACTAGATCGGCGTGATGTAGGCGATCAGCCATTGCTTGCCGATCTTTTTGAAGTCCACCCGTAGCCGGCTGCCGTCGTAGAGGGGCTGGCGCGATTTGTCGGTCACCGTGCGGTTCATATAGACCATCAGCGATGCCGAATCACGCTTGGCTGACATCACCCCCACGCCCACCACGTTGGCCTGGACGACCACCTCGCGCTTCTTGGCTTCCGGGATGATCTGCGCGTTGGCGCTTTTGCGGAACTCCTGACGGTAGTCGGGTGTCAACAGGGGATACGCGTCACTGAGGCTGCGCTCCACCGTCTGGTAGTCGTAGGCGAAGACTTCGGGAATCTCCTTGGTGGCCAGGCCCGGTAGCACCGCACGCGCCGCCTCCTCGCCCCGGGTCTGTACCCGACCCCAGTAGAACCAGCCGGCGGCCGCCGACAATCCGACGAACACCAGAACCAGGAGGTAGCCCGCGACGACGAGCAGCCTGCGCCGCCACCGCATCAATTACCCCCGTTGGGATACTTCAGGTCGTAGCCCGTCATCCGGCCCTGCTCGTCCTCATGGACGATCACCCGCAGGCGATAGGGCATGGAGGGCTTGTTCACGCCGTCGATGTCGGCGACGGTGACCCGCACGGAAACAAGCACGGACGCGTTGTCGGTCACGTTGTCGATGCCCTCCAGGGCGGCGCCGTTGATGACGGCCTCCGACGTCGCGTTGGTGGAGCGGAAGATGCCCTTGAGGTTCTCGATGTTGTTGTTGGCGCCCAGCATTCCGCGCAGCGGTCCGCTGGTGCCGTTGTAGAACCGGTTCACGCTCTCGTCGATGTTGTCCTGCTTGTAGCTGAACATGTTGACCACCGTCTGCGTGGCGGTGTCGACGAAGCGCTGGTCGCGCGCTTGCTGGGCGTTGGCGTGCCGATGCTGCACGACAAGCAGGGCCAGGCAACCGGCCAGCGCGCCGATGGCCAACAGCCCGGCCGCCAACGAGATCCAGGCCACCAAGGCGCGGTGCGGCCGCCGCCGCGGTGGGGGCTTGACGGAATTGAGGGCCCTGACGGGCTTGGCCGGCTGCGTCGGCGCGGCGTCGACTTGCACCGTGGCGGCCGGATTCGCCTCGCCCTTCGCGGGGCCGGCCGCGCGGGAGGCCCGACGACGAACGCGCGGTTTGTTGGTCGGCTCGTCTGCCACTACATCGGCCTCGGATCAAGCATCAGGTCCACCCAATTCTCGGCGCTCGACGCGCCGCTAGCACCGGCCGCGAAAATACCAGTGCCGCCCGCCGGGTCCTTGAACGCGCCGGTCTTCTCGTCATAGGTGGCATACGCCGGTCCGCTGGCCTGTGGCTGTCCGCCGGGCGGCGGCCCCCACGGCTTCTCCGGTCCGGGGCCCGGCGGCGGGGGATTGATCCCTTCCGGCGGCGCCGGCGGCGGCAGCCATTTGGGGTACGGCAGCTGCGGTGGCACGGGCGGAACCCCGGGCGGCTGCCACGACGTGAACGGCGGTGGTGGCCCGTTGTCGTTGGGCGGCGGCGGGTCGAACGCCGGTTGCTTGTTGGGCAGCGGTCCCGGCCCGGGGACCACCCCGGGCGGGGGCGGCCCGACGATCGGGGTGCCCGGATCGGGTTCGGCACCCGGCGGGATGTACGGGAACTTATTGGGCGGCAACACGTTCAGCCCGTTGGTTACCGGAGTGTCGTAGGGCACCGGCGGACCGCGCCACGGGTTGCGACCAACGGGCACATAACCCTTCGGGTCACGGCAGAGCTGGATCGTCGGCGCCCGTTTGCCGGGAAACTCCTGACAGGGGTAGTTGCGCGCGCCGCGCACGGTACTCGGATCGTTCTGGGCGACCTTGCAATACATGTCCCGCGGCAGCTCCCGCACCGTCTCATCGGCGGGTGTGCGCATCAACGGCGGCGGGAGGAAGCCGACGGCGCACGGCGGGGGGTCGTTGAGGTCGAGCTTGAAGTCGAGCTTGGCGCCCTCGTCCTGCGGGGCACCGCCGGCGGCCGTGGTGATCGCGGCGAACAGCGCCGGCAGCACGACCAACAGCTGCTCGATCGACTTGTGGTAGATCACGCCCACCCGGCCCAGGTTGGCCAGGCTGGCCGCCAGCGCCGGGAAGGAGGGGCGAATACCGGAGAACGCGGTGCTTGCCTCGTCGGTCGCACCGGGGGCGGTGGCCAGCGTCGAACGCAGCTGCGGGTCGGCCTGCCGCACCTCGGAGGTGAACCGCGCCAGCCCGTCGGCCAGCGACTTGATGTCGGCGCCGGCGCGAATCTGTGCTTCCAGGAACGGACCGGCCTGGTCGATCAACTGCGAGGCTTGCGGGTAGTTCGCGTTGGCCTCGTCGACCAACAGCCGGGCCGACTCGAACAAGCGCGCCAGCTCGGGGCCCGATCCGTTGGTCGCGATGAAGGTCTCGTGCAACAGCTCGCGCAGCCGGGTGTCGCCCAGGCTGTTGGTCAGCGCCTCGGCCCGCTTCAACAGATCGGCGACGTCCTGGCCGATCCGGGTGTTCTGTCGCTCGATCCGAAACCCGTTGTGCAGTTTGGTGGATGCCGGTGTGCTCGGGGGCACCAGGTCGATGTATTGCTCGCCGACGGCCGACACGCTCTTGACGGTCGCGGTGACGTTGGACGGGATGGCAGTTCCGCTGTTGAGTCGCATCGCGGCGGTGACGCCGTTGGGGTTGAGGCCGACCGACTCCACGCGGCCGACGGCGACGCCGCGATAGGTCACGTTGGCGTTCTTGTACAGGCCGCCGCCGGCGACGAAATCGGCTGTCCCGGCGTAGGTTCCAAGGCCGAACGTGGCGGGCAGTCGCAGGTAGAAGATCGCCATCACGGTCAACGTGATGGCGGTGATCACCGCGAATATCCAGAGCTGGATCCTGGTGAGTTTGTCGTGCATGTGCGTCGGCCCCCTACTGTCCTGAAGCCGTGCCGGGCGGAATTTTGAACGGGTCGGCGGCCTGTCCGGACAGGTTGGCCAATTCGCCGACCAAAAAGTCGGGCGGATTGAGGATCTCGTTCATGTGGGCCATGTTCGGGTCGAAATACGCCGTCGTGAAGAATGTTTCACCGATCCGGCGGAGTGTGAGGTCGAAGGTGGTGAACACATTGAGGTAGTCGCCCCGCACGGCGTTCTTGATACCGAAGTTGGGGAAGGGGAACGTCAGCAAGAGCTGCAGCGAGGTGACGAAGTTCCTCCGGTTGTCGTTCAGCGCCTTGACGGCCGCGTACAGGTCCTTGAGGTCGGCGGCGAAGTCCACCTTGGTCTTGGCCAGGATGTTCGAGGTGACGTTCGCCAATTTGTGAAGCGCGCTGAACGCCTCGACGATGTGGTCGCGGTTCTTGTTGAGCACGCGAATCGCGTCGGGCAGCGTGTCCAGCGCCCGGCCCAGGTTGTCCTTGTCACGCGCCAGGCTCGCGGAGAATCGGTTCAAGCCGTCGACCGCATCGATGATGTCGTTGACCTGCCGGTTGAGTCCCGCGGTCAGTTCCGCCAGGTGGGGGATGAGGTCGGCGAACTGGTCCTGCCGGCCGGCGACGGCCTGATACGTCTCGTCGGTGATCTCTTCCAGCGCACCGACGTTGCCCTTGTTCACCACGACGCCGAGGGCCGACAGCACCTCTTCGGTGGTGGGATAACGGCCGGTGTGGGACTCGGAGATCTTCGACCCGTCCGTCAGCCGGCCGACACCCGGCTTGTCCTTCGGGCGGGCCAGGTCGATGTGCATCGAACCCAGCAGCGACGTCTGCGCAACGGTCGCCGTGGAGTTGGCCGGCAGCACGACATTCTTGTCCAACGACAATTTCACTGCCGCGTAGAACGATCCGTCGGACCGCTGTTGGGCTTGAACGCCCGAGACGCTGCCGACGGTGACGTCGTCGACCATGACCGGCGAGTTCTGCGGCAGCGTCGCCACATCGGGCAGGTCGACGGTGATCGAGTAGCCGCCACCGCCATGACCGGCGGTACCCGGCATCGACAGGGAGTTCAACCCGCCGTATTGACAGCCCGCCAGCAGCGCGCTACCCGCCGCTAAAGCGCCGCCACGCAACCACATTCGGTTCATCAGCCGCCCCCCTGACCGGCCGGCGGCGTCGCCTGGCCCGGCGACGGCCCCGGGAGGGGCCCGAAGGCGCTGCCCGGAGCGGGCCTCGGCGCGGGCCCGGCATTCCCCAAGGCCGGCGCCGGCGGCTGGCCGGTCGGCGGTGCCGTCGGAACCAGCAAGGCCTGCAGGTCCGCCGGGTTCTGGGCGGCGGGCGGCGTCTTGGCACCGTTGGCCGGGATCCAGGTCAGCTCGGGGACCGGA
This sequence comes from Mycobacterium paraseoulense, assembly GCF_010731655.1. Taxonomy (NCBI): domain Bacteria; kingdom Bacillati; phylum Actinomycetota; class Actinomycetes; order Mycobacteriales; family Mycobacteriaceae; genus Mycobacterium; species Mycobacterium paraseoulense. The sequence continues at coordinate 3,478,536 of NZ_AP022619.1, forward strand.
GTGGCCGACTTCGCCTGGGTTTCCGGGGTGTCGTAGATGATCTGGCCTTTGTAGGCAGTGATCGTGTTGAGCGGGTGGAACATGATCGGCGGGTAGTTCACGGTGAGCCGGCGCAGCACGGGACCCAGCCGCTCACGACACAGTTCCGCGCGCCGGTAGTAGTCGGGCGCGCGCGGGCCGCCGGCCGTCTCGAAGGACCCACCGCAGATGAACTGCACGGGGTTGGCGAATTCGGGTATCGACAGCAGGCCGTTGAGCGTGCCCTGTGCCGGGTCGTAGATGTTGTAGAAGTTGGCGATGCCGGGGCCCGCCACATGCAGCACCTGCTCGATGTTGTCGCTCTGGTCGCTCAGGGTCTTGGCGAAGTCGTTGAGGTTGTTGACCGTATCGATGATGGTCGAGTTGTTCTCATGCAGGAATCCCCGGATGTCGGAGAGCGCCTTGTTCAGCGTGCCCAGGGTGCTGTCGAGGTGCCGCGAACTGTCGGCGAGCACCTGCGAGACCGAGGCGACGTTACCGGCGAACTGCACGATCTGTTCGTTGCTGGCCGACAGCGCGTTGACCAGGACCTGAAGGTTCTTGACCGTGCCGAAGATGTCGCTGCGCGAATCCCCCAGCCGTCCAGCGGCTTGGGAGAGTTCACGCAAGGCGTTGTGGAAAGACTCGCCGTTGCCGTTCAGCGTGTCCGCGGCCTGGTTGATCGCCCGGCCCAGCGGCCCCTGCATCGACCCTGTGGTGGGGCCGAGCTGAACGGCCAGTTGCGTCAGCGACTCCTTGACCTCGTCCCACTCCACCGGCACCCCGGTCCGGCTCAGGCCGATGCTCCCACCGTCGGGCAGCACCGCCCCGCCGGTGTAGGCAGGCGTCAACTGAATGAACCGCGCGGACACCAGGTTCGGCGACATGATGATGGCCTGGGCGTCCTTCGGGACCTTCACGTCCTTGGACACCGACATGGTGATCTTGACGTCGGACGGGCGCGGCTCGATCGTGTCGACCCGACCCACCGGAACGCCGAGAACGCGGACCTGGTCACCGGGGTAGAGCCCGACCGCGGAAGTGAAGTAGCCGACGATGCTTCGCGTATTGCCGGTCGACGACAACACATACACGCCGCCCACCAACACCGCGATGAGCGCGATGGCGGTGGTGTAACGCAGCCCCCGGCTGCCGGCGATCCGCTGCATCATGGCGACTTCGGCCTGATGATCCAGCGCTCCTGGATTAAGCCGCGCAGATAATCGGCGAGGCTGGCCGGCATCTTGCCCGGCTGGTAGAAGAAGTCGAACATCGTCGCGATCAGCGGCGCGGGGATCACACCGTAGACGTTGACGTTGAATCCCGGTCCGGACCCGACGACCTCGCCCAGCTCGGTGGCATAGGTGGGCAGCCGTTTGAGGGCCTCGGTGATGTAGTCGCGGCGCTCGTTGAGATTGCTCAGCACGTCGTTGAGCTTGCTCAGCGCGGGACCGAACTCCTTGCGGTTGTCGGCGACGAAGCCGGAGATCTGCGCCGAGAGGCCCTGGATCCCCGAAATCAACCGCCCCAGGGCGGCGCGCCGCTCATCGAGCGCGGCGAACAGCGCGTTGCCGTCGTCGACAAGTTTGTTGACTTGGTCGGCGCGCTGGGACAGCACGCCGGTCACGGACTTCGCATGCGCCAGAAGGCTTTGCAGCGCCTCGTCACGGCGGTTCAGGGTGCGCGACAGCGTCGTCACACCGTCGAGGGCACCGCGCAGTTCCGGAGTTGCGCCTTGCAGCGTGTCGGTCAGTACGTTCAACGCCTGCTCGAACTGCGGCTTGTTCAGGTTGTTGGCGTTCTGCCCCAAGTCCTCGAGCGCGCCGGCCAGCGTGTATGGCGTGGTCGTCCGGCTCAGCGGGATCGTGGTTGATCTGCCGCTGCCGGCCGGGCTCACCGCGATGGACCGCTCACCGAGGATGGTGTCGGTGCGGATCGCGGCCAGCGACTGGTCACCGACGGCGACGTGGCGGTCCACGCTGAAACTGATCTTGGCGCTGTCGCCGGCCAGGCCGACGGACGTCACCTTCCCGACCTTCAAGCCCGAGACGTACACCGCGTTGCCGGGATTGATGCCGCCGGCGTCAGCGAAGTAGGCGTCGTAGATCTTTCCCTGCGGCCAGAACGGCAGGCCCGCGTAGCCGAATGCGATGAGCACGACGCACACCACCAGCACCACCCCGAAGATGCCGGTGCGCAGCGGATCGCGCTCACGCTTTGCGTTACTTGGCAAAAGCGCACCTCCCCTTGCTGGGATCCACTTGGCCACCAAGGGGCAGCAGGATGTCGCTGCCGGCCGGGCCGTTGATCTTGATCGTCACCGAGCAGAAGTAGATGTTGAAGAACGATCCGTAAGCGCCCAGGGCAGCCAGCCGCAGATAGTCCTCGCCCAGCTGCTCGACGTCGTTGTTGACTTCGGCCTTGCGGTTGTCCAATTCGGTCGCCAGCGGCCGGGTGTTCTCGAGGATGCCCTGCAGCGGTCGGCGCGAATTCTGCAACAGCTCGGTCAGATCCGTCGTCGTCGAGGCAAGCGGCGGAATGGCGCCGGCGATGTCGTCCTTGTTCTTGGCCAAGCCGCTGATCAATTGCTGCAACTGGTCGACGCTGGCCGAAAACTGTGCGCTGCGCGCATCGACGGTCTTGAGCACCGTGTTCAGGTTGTTGATCACGTCACCGATGAGTTGGTCGCGCTGGCCCAGCGCCGAGGAGAACGCGCTGGTGTCGGCCAGCACGTTGGACAACGCGCCGCCCTGCCCCTGCAGCAGTTCGATGACCGCACTGCTGATCGTGTTCACCTTGTCCGCGTCCAGCCCCTTGAGGACCGGCCGCAGGCCGCCCAGCAGCGCGTCGAGATCCAGCGCGGGCTGGGTGTGTTGGGCGTTGATCGTCGCGCCCGGCGGCAGCTTTCGCAGCTCGCCCGGTCCGGAGGTGATCTCCAAGTACCGGTCGCCGACCAGGTTTTCGTAGCGGATCACCGCGCGCGTGGACGAATAGAGCGTATAGCGCTTGTCGATTCCGAATGTCACGTCGATGGTGTTGTCCGGGTTGAGCTTCACGCCGGACACCGCACCGACGGGCACGCCGGCGATGCGCACCTTCTGCCCCGCCTTCAACCTCGACACATCGGTGAACGTTGCGTGGTACGTGCTTTCGGGGCCGAAGCGGAAGTCGCCGAAGACCACGACCAGTCCCGCCGACACGATCAGCATGGCGACCGTGAAGATGCTGACCTTGATCATCATCGAGCGGTGCGTCGGCATGCTCCCGGCGGCCATCAGAAGTCGTCCCGTTCGGCGAAGGCGCCGTGGAACAAGAACTGCAGCGTCGAAGGCGCGTCGAACTGCAGTTCCGTGAACGGCTCGTAGGGGATGTTGGCGTTGTCGGTGACCAGGAAGGGAGCACGGTAGAACGATCCGCCGGTCTGCTTGGTCGGAATGTCCGGCAGGCCCCGACAGTTCGGGCCTCCGGAGGCGTTGACGACGGGCAGCGACTCCGGATACGTATACGACGGCGCGCCCAGCACGAAGCTCGAGGACGTGAACAGGCCCGCCTTGCGGACCCCAAGCAACGGCGCGAACTCCTTGATACCGCGCTCGATCCCGGCGAACAGGCAGCCCAATTCCGGTGAATAGTCGGCAGCCACCTTCAGCGGGGCCCGCAGCCGGTTGATGGCGTCAATGAAGTTCTGTTCGGCCGGCTGCAACGTCTCGTAGGCGTTGTTGGCCAGGCCGATGGTGGCCAGCAGGGTGTCGTTGAGGTTGTTCTGCTGGTCGACGACCGTCTTGTTGATCGTTGGCAGGTTGTCGAAGACGGTGTTCAGGTCCGGGGCGGCGTCGGCGTAGACGTTGGTGACCACCGCCGCCTTGCGGAAGTCCTCCTGCAGCGCGGGCAGTTTCGGGTTGGTCTGGCGCGTCAGGGTGTTCAGGCCCGACAAGATGCTGCCGAAGTCGTCGCCGTGACCGCGCAGACCTTCGGACAGCGCGCTCAAAGTCCCGTTCAGCTCGACCGGGTCGATCTTGTGCAGCAGGTCCATCAGCGACTGGAACAAGGTGTTGACTTCCAGCTGCACCGCCGAGGCCGCGACGTGCGCGTCCGGGCGCAGGGAGGTCGGCGAAGGGTTCTGCGGCGGAAGGAATTCGACCGACTTGGCGCCGAAAATCGTGTTCCCGGCGATGTGCACCGCCGCATTCGACGGGATGAAATGCATGTCGTTGCTGTTGATGTGGAGCGTCAGCTGAGCCTGGTCACCGGAGTAGTCGATGGCCTCGACCTTGCCGATCTGGATGCCGCGGTATTTGACCTTGGCGCCCTTTTCCATCACCAGCCCGGCACGCGGAGCCGAAACGGTGACCTTGTCGACCGAGGCGAATGCCGCTGTGTAGGAAAGGTAGGTCACGACGGCGAACGCCACCAGCAGGCCGGCCAGCACCGCGGCTGCCAGCCGGACGGAGGTACGTCGCGTTTCTGTTTCTGCCATGTCTTTAAGCGGTCCTCTTACCCGGAGAGGTTGAAGTTACCGGACGCGCCGTAGACAGCGAGTGAGATGAACAAGGTGATGACGACGACGACGATCAGCGACGTCCGCACGGCCTGACCGACCGCGATCCCGACGCCGACCGGGCCGCCGCTGGCGTTGTAGCCGTAATAGGTATGGACGAGCATCACCGCGATGGACATGACGATCGCCTGCAGGAACGACCACAGCAGGTCCGACGGGATGAGGAACGTATTGAAGTAGTGGTCGTAGAGGCCTTTGGACTGCCCGTTGATGTACACCGTGGTGAACCGGGCAGCGAAGAACGCGGCCAGCACCGACAGCGAATACAGCGGGATGATCGCGATGAGGCCGGCGATCAGCCGGGTGGACACCAGGTAGGACACCGATTCCACCGCCATGCATTCGACCGCGTCGATCTCCTCGGACACCCGCATGGCGCCCAATTGCGCGGTGGCGCCGGCGCCGATCGTGGCCGCCAGCGCGATGCCCGCGATCACCGGCGCGACCACCCGGACGTTGAGAAACGCCGACAAGAAACCGGTCAGCGCCTCGATGCCGATGTTTCCCAGCGAGGAGTACCCCTGCACGGCGATGACCCCGCCGGACGCCAACGTCAGGAAGGCCGCGACGCCGACCGTGCCGCCGATCATGACCAGCGCCCCGGCGCCCATCGTCATCTCGGCGATCAGCCGGACCGTCTCTTTGCGGTATTTGGTGATCGCGTGGGGCACGTGACGCACCGTCTGGCCGTAGAACAAGGCCTGCTCACCGAAGTCGTCGACCGGCTCCTGGAACCGTAGGGCGAGGTTCCGCAGCCGGTAGGTGACGTCGTAGCTCATCGAGTACTCACTTCGCCGAGATCCGTACACCGATGGCCGTCATCACCACGTTGATGACGAACAGACAGATGAATGCGTAGACGACGGTTTCGTTGACCGCGTTGCCGACGCCCTTGGGTCCGCCCTTGACGGTCAGCCCGCGGTAGCAACCGACCAGCCCGGCCATGACCCCGAACAGCAGCGCCTTGACCTCGGCGAGCACCAGCTCCCGCAGGCCGGTCAGGACGGTCAACCCGTTGATGAACGCCCCGGGGTTGACGCCCTGCAAGAAGACGGAGAACACGTAGCCACCGGACAAGCCGATTGCGCACACCAGGCCGTTCAGCAAGAGCGCGACGACGGTGGAGGCCAGCACGCGGGGAACCACCAGCCGGTGGATCGGGTCGATGCCCAGCACCCGCATCGCGTCGATCTCTTCGCGGATGGTCCGAGCGCCCAGGTCGGCGCAGATCGCCGTGGCTCCCGCACCGGCCACGACGAGCACGGTCACCACCGGACCCAACTGGGTGATGGTGCCGAACGCCGTTCCGGCGCCGGACAAGTCGGCGGCGCCGATTTCGCGCAGCAGGATATTGAGGGTGAACGCCACCAGCACGGTGAACGGGATCGACACCAGCAGGGTTGGGACCAACGACACGCGCGCGATCATCCAGGTCTGTTCCAGGAACTCGCTCAACTGGAACGGCCGGCGAAAAGTCTCGCGGCCGGTGTCGATCATCATTTCGAAGAACCCGCCGACGGCACGGGCGGGAACCGCAAGTTGTTGCATCAACTCGACTCTCCCCCTCGGCTGCTCGCGGCGAAGGCTATGCGTCGCCTTTGCGCTGTCTTCCGTCGCATGCGGCTCGGTGTGAGCCGGATCATATTAACTCAGAACAAGTTAACGGTGTCAATGAAGAGCATTTCTTTGTCCAAAACGTTAATTTGCCAGGTCAGACACCGTTACTGCATTCCAAACTGACACACGTTCTACCTGCCGATTCCCCCCCCACAAAGTAACCTCACACGGTTATTGCTCCATCAGTCCGACCGCGGAAAAGTTCCGCTCCGGATCCCGCCCAGCAAAGTACTCGCGCAGCGTCGCGCTCAGTTGTGCGGGATCCCAGGCCGGCCCCTCGGCGCTGAATTGGTGCTCCGCGGTCGGCGCCGCAACCAGTGTCACCCGCGGCCCGTAAACAATAAAGACCTGACCGTTGACTTCTGCGGCGGCCGGCGATGACAAGAACTTGACCAGGCTGACGACGTGCTCGGGCGACAGCGGGTCGATCCCGCCCGGCTCCACTTCCGGTGCGGCGCCGAAGACGTCGGCCGTCATCGCGGTGCGGGCGCGCGGACAGATCGCGTTGGCGCACACGCCGTAGCGGCCCAGCGCCCGGGCGGCCGTCAGGGTGAGCGAGATGATGCCGGCCTTGGCCGCCCCATAGTTGGCCTGCCCGACCGGGCCGACCAGCCCGGCCTCGGACGCGGTGTTGACCAGGCGGCCGAAGACGGTTCCGCCCGCTTCCTTGGCCTTCGAGCGCCAGTAGGTGGCCGCGTTGCGGGTCAGCAGGAAGTGGCCCCGCAGATGCACGGCGATGACCAGATCCCATTCCTCGTCGGACATGTTGAACAGCATCCGGTCACGGGTGATCCCTGCGTTGTTGACCACCACGTCCAACCCGCCCAGGCTGTCGGCCTGGGCGACCAGCTCGTCGGCGGTCGCGCGCTCGCTGATGTCGCCGGCGACCGCGACGGCCTTCGAACCGGCCGAGTTGATCTCGTCGATGACGTCGGAGGCATCCAGCGCGGCGGCGATGTCGTTGACCACCACGGTGGCACCGAGCCGGGCCAGGCCGAGAGCCTCGGCCCGCCCCAGTCCCGCGGCGGCACCGGTCACCACCGCGACCCGCCCGGATAGATCGGTCGCGTTCGTGCTGCTAGTCAATTTATGAATACCTCTAGTTTCTGGTGGCGCACTCGGGCTCGGGTTACTCGCCCCGCAACAGCGCGGCGCGCGGGCATTCGGCGATCGCCCGCTCGGCCAGCTGCTCCTGGTCGGGGGGAATCGGGTCGAGCTTCACGACCGCGTAATCCTCGTCGTCCAGATCGAAGATATCCGGCGCGATTCCCATGCACACGGCGTTGCCTTCACACCGGTCCCGGTCGACGATCACCCGCACAGCACCCTCCTTGCACCTGGCCTTCAACCCGAGGACACGCCCCATCAGTATGTAGGTCCACCATAGGGCCCCGATACCGCTGGGGAAACGGTCGCTGGAATCTCAGACTAGAACGTGTTACAACCGGGAAGACGAATGGGTAGTTGTCGGCCGAGTACCGTCGGCTAATCGAGGCGTGTCACGTTAACAAAGGACTGCTGGAATGCGCATCAGTTACACCCCTGAGCAAGAGGAGCTGCGTCGCGAACTGCGGTCGTACTTCACCACGCTGATGACGCCGGAGCGTCGCGAGGCGCTGAGCTCGGTCCAGGGCGAGTACGGGACCGGCAACGTCTATCGCGAGACCGTCGCGCAGATGGGCAAGGACGGGTGGCTGACCCTGAACTGGCCCAAGGAGTACGGCGGGCAGGACCGCTCCCCGATGGACTCCCTGATCTTCACCGATGAGGCGGCCATCGCCGGCGCCCCGGTGCCGTTTTTGACGATCAACAGTGTGGCGCCGACGATCATGGCCTTCGGCACCGACGAGCAGAAGAAATTCTTCCTGCCCAAGATCGCCGCCGGTGAGCTGCACTTCTCCATCGGCTACTCGGAGCCGGGCGCCGGCACCGACCTGGCCAACCTGCGCACCACCGCGGTGCGCGACGGCGACGACTACGTCATCAACGGACAGAAGATGTGGACCAGCCTGATCGCCTACGCCGACTGGGTCTGGCTCGCGGTCCGCACCAACCCGGAGGCGAAGAAGCACCGCGGCATCTCGATGCTGGTCGTGCCGACGACCGCCGAGGGCTTCTCCTGGACACCCGTGCACACCATGGCCGGGCCGGACACCAGCGCGACCTATTACTCCGACGTGCGGGTGCCGGTGACCAACCTGATCGGCGAGGAGAACGGCGGCTGGAAGCTGGTGACCAACCAGCTCAACCACGAGCGCGTTGCCCTGGTGTCGCCGGCGCCCATCTTCATGGCGCTGCGCGAGGTCCGCGAATGGGCGCAGAACACCAAGGATTCCAGCGGCGCCCGGCTGATCGACTCGGAGTGGGTGCAGATCAACCTGGCCCGCGTGCACGCCAAGGCCGAGGTGCTCAAGCTGATCAACTGGGAGCTGGCGTCGTCGGCCAACGACTCGCTGGGGCCGGCCGACGCATCGGCGGCCAAGGTGTACGGCACCGAGCTGGCCACCGAGGCCTACCGGCTGCTGATGGAGGTGCTGGGGACCGCGGCGACCGTGCGCCAGGATTCGCCGGGCGCGTTGCTACGCGGCCGGGTCGAGCGGATGCACCGCGCCTGCCTGATCCTGACCTTCGGCGGCGGCACCAACGAAGTGCAGCGCGACATCATCGGGATGGTCGCGCTGGGACTGCCCCGAAACCGCTGAACTCCCACTCGTAAGGACGAACATCGATGGATTTTTCGACTACCGAAGCGGCGAACGATCTCGGTGGCCTGGTCGACACGATCGTGAACTCGGTGTGCACGCCGGAGCACCAGCGTGAACTCGACAAGCTCGACCAGAGGTTCGACCGCGAGCTCTGGGGCAAGCTCATCGACGCCGGCATCCTGACCAGCGCGGCGGCCACCCCGGTCGGCGGCGACGGATTCGGGGTGCTCGAGCAGGTCGCGATCCTGGTGGCGTTGGGGCACCAGCTGGCGGCCGTTCCGTATCTGGAGTCGGTGATGCTGGGTGCCGGCGCGTTGGCCCGCTTCGGCACCGAAGAACTGCAACAGGATTGGGGCACCCCGGCCGTCAGCGGCGAGAAGGTCCTCACCGTCGCGCTCCTCGGCGAGATGGGTGAGGGACCGGTGCGGGCCACCCGCGCCGGTGACGGCTACCGCCTCACCGGCACCCGCACCCAGGTCGGCTTCGGGCCGGTCGCCGACGCGTTTCTCGTTCCGGCCGAGACCGACTCCGGCACGGCCGTTTTCCTTGTCGCCGCCGACGATCCCGGGGTCTCGGTGACCGCGATGGAGACCACCGGCCTGGGCAGCGTCGGGCACCTGGCGCTGGACGGTACCGGAGTCGACGGGACCCGGATGCTCGGCGGCGCCGAGGTCGTCGTCTGGCTCGACACGCTTGCGGCCTTGGGCCGCAGCGCCTTCCAGCTCGGAGTGCTCGAACGCGGACTGCAGCTTACCGCCGAGTACGCCCGCGAGCGCGAGCAGTTCGACCGTCCGATCGGCAGCTTCCAGGCGGTGTCACAGCGGCTGGCCGATGGCTACATCGACGTCAAAGGCTTGCGGCTCACGCTCACTCAGGCGGCGTGGAAGGTCTCCGAGGACGTCCCGGCCGACATCGACGTGGCCAGCGCCGCGTTCTGGGCCGCCGACGCGGGGCACCGGGTGGCGCACACCATCGTGCACGTGCACGGCGGCGTCGGCGTGGACACCGATCACCCGGTGCACCGCTACTTCCTGGCCGCCAAGGAGGCCGAGTTCGCGTTGGGCGGTGCCACCGGTCAGCTGCGCCGGATCGGTCGCGAGCTGGCCGAAACCCCGGCCTAGGCGCGTTGTTGAACCTGCCGGCCGATCCGACGGTCACCAAACTGCTGGTACCGCTTGCTGAGATCGACGACCGGGGCGTCTACTTCGAGGATTCGTACACCAGCTGGCGTGATCACCTGCGCCACGGTGCCGCGATCGCGGCGGCGCTGCGCGCCCGCCTCGACCCCGCCGCGCCACCGCATGTCGGGGTGCTGCTGGAGAACACCCCGTTCTTCTCGGCGATGCTGGTGGCGGCCGGCATGACCGGGATCGTGCCGGTGGGGCTCAACCCGGTACGCCGCGGCGACGCGCTGGGCCGCGACATCGCCCACGCCGATTGCCAACTGGTGCTGGCCGACTCGAATTCGGCTGCCGCGTTGGGCGACATCGCCCACGTCAACGTCGATTCCGCCGAGTGGGCCGACGAGGTGGCCGCGCATCGGGATGCCCAGCCGACTTTCCAATCCGCTACGGCCACCGATCTTTTCATGCTGATCTTCACCTCGGGCACCAGTGGCGAGCCGAAGGCGGTGAAGTGCAGCCACGGCAAGGTTGCAATCGCGGGGGTGACGATGACCCAGCGATTCAACCTCGGGCGCGACGACGTCTGCTATGTGTCGATGCCGCTGTTTCATTCCAACGCGGTGCTGGTCGGCTGGGCGGTGGCGGCGGCCTGCCGGGGCTCATTGGCATTGCGGCGCAAGTTCTCGGCATCCAACTTCCTGGGGGACGTGCGCCGCTTCGGCGCCACCTACGCCAACTACGTCGGCAAGCCGCTGTCGTATGTGCTCGCCACACCCGAGCGGCCCGACGATGCGGACAATCCCCTGCGCGCGGTGTACGGCAACGAGGGTGTGCCCCGCGATGTCGAACGCTTCGCGCGCCGGTTCGGCTGCGTCGTGCAGGACGGCTTCGGTTCCACCGAGGGCGGGGTGGCGATCGCGCGCACCCCCGACACCCCGGACGGGGCGCTGGGACCGCTGCCCGAGGGTGTCGAGATCGTCGGCCCCGACACCGGTGAGCCCTGCGCGCCGGGAGTTATCGGCGAGTTGGTGAACACCGCCGGGCCGGGCCGTTTCGAGGGTTACTACAACGACGAGGCCGCCGAGGCCGAGCGGATGGCCGGCGGGGTGTACCACAGCGGCGACCTCGCCTACCGGGACGACGCCGGCTACGCGTACTTCGCCGGGCGGCTTGGTGATTGGATGCGGGTCGACGGTGAAAACCTGGGCGCCGCGCCGATCGAGCGGGTGCTGCTGCGCCATCCCGACGTGACGGAGGCGGCCGTGTACGCGGTGCCGGATCCGGTGGTCGGTGACCAGGTCATGGCCGCGGTGGTGATGGCGCCCGGGGCCGAATTCGACGCGGAGAAGTTCCGCGGATTCCTGGCCGGACAGCCCGACCTCGGGCCCAAGCAGTGGCCGTCGTACGTCCGGGTCAGCCGGGAACTCCCGCGCACGGTGACCTTCAAGGTGCTCAAGCGCCAGTTGGCGGCGCAGGGTGTCGACTGCGAAGATCCCGTGGTACGGATCCAGCCGCAAACGGCAAGGGAAAGGCCGGTGCTTGATGCAGATACGTGAGGTGATCGCCGGCGTCGCCCTTGTCGCGTCACTCGGCGCTGCCGCGTTCGGGTTCGGTGCCGGTTGCGCGGCGGGAGAGCCGGCGCCGCCGCCGCCTCCCCTACCGCCGCCACCGCCGCTGGTGTGGGCGCCGCAGATGCCGGAACGCGAACCGTGGCAGCCTCCCCCGCAGGACGAGGCACCACCACTGCCGCCACTGCCGCCGAGGTAGCGGCGCGCCGTCGCCCTTCTGGCGCTGCGCGTCGCGGCTGTCGACGATAATGCGACGGGGCACCGACATGCCGGGACCGAAGGAGGCGCGATGGTTGGTCCGATCAGCGCATGACTTCTCGGCCCCTGGAGACCGCGCTCGAAGCGAGCTTCGATCAGCTGTCCGCCGCCGTGGCGGCGGACGTCGGCGTCGCGATCGCCCGACCGGATCGCACCTACTCGCTGGGCCGCTGGTGGTCCGGCGTCGCATGGTCGACGATCAAGGTGCCGCTGGCGATCGCGGCGCTGCGCAGCGATTGGCTGCGCGCCAAGGACCTCGCGGTCATGGCGATCACGGAGTCCGACAACCGTGCGTCCGAGCAATTGTGGTCCCACTTGGGCGATCCGGAGGAAGCGGCACGGCGGGTGCAAGGTGTGATCGCCGAAGGGGGTGATACCGCCACGGTGGTCGAATCGCGCCGGCTTCGGCGGGGATACACCGCGTTCGGCCAAACGCAGTGGACCCTGCAGCGGCAGGCCCGGTTCGCGGCCGAGCTGGCGTCGATCCCCGGTTCGGCCGACGTGATCGACATGATGCAGCGGCTCACCAGCGGCCATCGCTGGGGGCTCGCCGCCAAAGGCTTTGCCGCGAAAGGCGGTTGGGGGCCTGGGATGCACGGTGACTACCTGGTGCGGCAGTTCGGCATCGTGCCCACGCCGTCGGGACACTGGGGAGTGGCGGTGGCCGCCCAAGTGCACGACGGCGTGTTGGAGACGGGCGTCGACGTCCTGAACACGATGTCGGACTGGGTCCTCAGCCGACTTCCCGGACTAGCCCGTTATTGACGGCACCACGGCGTCGATCAGGTGCGGCCCCGCCTCGTTCAGGGCGTGGCGCAGCGCGTCGGCGAGTTCCTCGGCGGTGGTGACGCGGCGCGCCGGCACTCCCATCCCCTCGCTGATCTTGACGAAATCCATTGTGGGGCGCGACAAGTCGAGTAAGTCAAGTGCCTTGGGCCCGGGAGCCGATCCGGCTCCTACCCGCGCCAACTCGATCCGCAGGATGTCGTAGGCGCTGTTGTCGTAGATCACGGTGGTCACGTTCAAGTTTTCCCGCGCCTGGGTCCACAGCCCGGAGATCGTGTACATCGCCGACCCATCGGATTCCAGGCAGAGCACCGGGCGGTCGGGGGCGGCCACCGCGGCGCCCACGGCGGCCGGGATGCCGTACCCGATCGCCCCGCCGGTCAGCGTCAGCCAATCGTGGGCCGGTGCTCCGGCCGTGGCCTGGGCGAGCAGCACGCCGGAGGTGTTGGACTCGTCGACCACGATCGCCCCCTCCGGCAGCAGCGCCCCGACCACGTCGGCAGCCGAAGCGGACGTCAGGGCGCCCGTCGGCAGTTGCGGCCGCGCCGGATCCGCTACGGGCGCCACGGTTCCGGATGCCACCTCGTCGGCCACCGCGGCGAGCGCCTCGGCGGCACCGCTGTGGCCCGCGAGCAGATGCACCTCACAGCCGGCCGGGACGAGGTCGCTGGGCATGCCCGGGTAGGCGAAGAACGACACCGGCGACTTGGCGCCCGCCAGCACCAGATGCTTGGCGCCGTCCAGCTGGGCGGTGGCGGCCTCGGCGAAATACGCCAGTCGCTCGACCGCGGGGACGCCCGCGCCGCGCTCCAGCCGCGCCGGGAACGTCTCGCACAACAACCGGGCCCCGGTCGCCTGCGCGATCCGAGCCGCGGCGGCGAGGCCAGGCCCGCGGGTGGCGTCGCCGCCGATCATGAGCACCGTGGGTTCCCCCGAGCGCAGCACCTCGATGACCTCGAGCGCCAACCGGGGCTCGGCTCCCGCGGGTTGCGCGGGCAGGGCGCCGGCGGATTGCACCCCGTCCGACCAGGACACGTCGGCGGGCAGGATCAGCGTCGAGATCAGCGGGCCGGTGCGGCTGGCGGCGATCGCCTCTGCGGCGTCGGACGCGACGTCGGCGGTGTGTTCGGTGCGGCGCACCCACCCCGACACCGTGCCGGCCAGCGCGTCGATGTCGGATTCCAAAGGGGCGTCGTACTTCTTGTGATAGGTGGCGTGGTCGCCGACGACCACCACCATCGGCACCTGGGCGCGCCGGGCGTTGTGCAGGTTCGCCAGACCGTTGCCCAGTCCGGGACCCAGGTGGAGCAGCACCGCCGCCGGCCGACCGGCGATGCGGGCGTAGCCGTCGGCCGCGCCGGTCGCGACACCCTCGAACAGGGCCAGCACGCCGCGCATGCGCGGAACGGTGTCCAGCGCGGCCACGAAGTGCATCTCCGAGGTGCCCGGGTTGGCGAAGCACACGTCGACGCCACCGTCGACCAGGGTGTTGATCAGCGCCTGGGCACCGTTCACGTGATCGCCTCCAGTCTGAAAACGCGTTCGGCGTTGGCGTGGAGAAAGTCGCGGCGCCCGTCCTCGCTGAGCCCGAGTTCGTCCAGGGCCTCCAGCGCGCGGGCGGGCGCGATCATCGGATAGTTGGTGCCGAACAGCACTTTGCGTTGCCCCGTACCGGTTTTCATGAAACGGATGAGCTCCGGCGGCAGCCGCTTGAGGGTATAGGCCGACGTGTCGATGTAGACGTTCTCATGCTTGCGGGCGACGGCGACCATCTCCTCGGTCCACGGGTAGCCGACGTGCCCGCACACGATCACCAGTTCCGGGAAGTCCAGGGCCACCTGGTCGATGTACGGGATCGGACGGCCGGTCTCCGAGGGCCGCAGGGGGCCGGTATGACCCACCTGGGTGCAAAACGGCACCCGGGACTCCACGCACTGGGCGTACAGCGGGTAGTAGCGGCGATCGGTGGGCGGCGCCTCCCACAGCCACGGCACCACCCGGAGGCCGACGAAGCCGTCGCCGACCCGCCGCCGCAGTTCGCGGACCGCCTCCATCGGGCGATCGAGGTCGACCGTGGCCAGGCCGGCGAACCGCTTCGGGTGCAGGCGAATCCACTCGGCGACCTCGTCGTTGGAGATCAGGTCCTGACCGCGCGGGCCGCGCCAGGCGCTGAGCAAGCCGAGTTGGATCCCGGCGGCGTCCATCGATGCCACGGTCATCTCGATGGGGATCTCGGTGTCCGGCATGGACCCACCGGTCCAGCGCCGCAGCGAGGCCAGCATGTCGCTGCCCAGGAATCGCACCGTCGGGTGCTGCATCCACACGTCGATCGTCATTGCGACGACTGTAAGCCACCGAAAGATCAGGCGGCCAACGCGCTGCGGGCGGCGGCATGCGTCTGCCGCGCGTAGCCGGAGCCGAACAACACGACGTGCGCCAGCAGCGGGAAGAGCTGGTGTAGCCCGACCCGGTCGCGCCAGCCCGGTCCCAGCGACCGCACCCGCTGGTAACCGTCGAGGACGGCCTCGAGGTGCGGGCAGCCGAACAGCGCGAGCATCGCCAGGTCGGTCTCGCGATGGCCGGCGTGCGCGGCCGGGTCGATCAGCACCACCCCGTCGGGCGTCCACATCACGTTGCCGCCCCACAGGTCGCCGTGCAGCCGGGCCGGCGGGTCGTCGTCGTCGAAGTCGCCCGCGCGGCAACGCGCTACCACGGAATCGATCGCACGGCGGGTGGCGGCGTCCAGCCGCGCCGCGGCTAGCTCGGCCATCGGCGCCAGCCGCTCCTCGGCGTAGAACTCGCCCCAGCGGCCATGCCGACACAGCGACATCGGCAGCGGCTGCGACAGCGGCCCGAAGAACCCGGGCCCGTCCCAGCCGTCCGGCCCGGCGCCGAACGCCGGGGCGCCCGCGTCGTGCATGACCGCGAGCCGGCCGCCGAACGCGAGGGCCGCCTCAGGGGTCGGGGGCGCCGAATCAAGGCGCCGCAGGGTCAGGCTCGTCGCGTCGACGGAAACCACCTGTGCGCACGGCACGCCGCCGTCGACGGCGGAAAGCCAACGCAGCCCCGCGGCTTCCCAGGCGAAGTAGCCGGCCGGGGCCGCCGGGTGGTGCTTGACGAAATCGGTCAAGCGCTCACGTGAGCGGCGTGCACGTCGTCGGCGGGCCGCGCCTCGGTCTGCTCCTTGGCCCAGCGGTAATCCGGCTTGCCCGCGGGCGAGCGCTTGACCTCGTCGACCAGCCAAAGGCTGCGCGGCACCTTGTATCCCGCGATCTCGGAGCGCACGAAGCGGTCCAGTTCCGCCAGCGTCGGCCGGGACCCCGGCCTCGGCTGCACGACGGCGGCAACGTGCTGTCCGTAGCGCGGGTCGGGCACGCCGACCACCAGCGCGTCGAACACGTCGGGGTGGCCCTTGAGCGCCGCCTCGACCTCTTCGGGGTAGATCTTCTCGCCGCCGCTGTTGATCGACACCGAGCCGCGGCCCAGCATCGTGACGGTGCCGTCCTCCTCGACCAGGGCCCAGTCCCCCGGGATCGCGTAGCGGATGCCGTTGATGGTCTTGAAGGTTTCGGCGGTCTTCTTCTCGTCCTTGTAGTAGCCGACCGGGATGTTGCCCTTCTTCGCGATGAAGCCGCGCACGCCGGAGCCGGGCTTGACCTCGTTGCCCTCCTCGTCGAGCACGACGGTGCGGTGGTCGATGGCCACGCGCGGGCCGCCGCTGTGCGGCGCGTCCTTGGCGACGATGCTGGTGCCGCCGAATCCGGTTTCCGAGGAGCCGATGGAGTCGGTGATGACCCGGTTGGGCAGCAGTTCGAGGAGCTTCTCCTTGATGCTCGGCGAGAACAGCGCCGCGGTGCTGGCGAGCAGGAACAGCGACGACAGGTCGTATGCTTCGCCTTCTGCCCCTTCCTGTGCTGCCAGCAGCGCGTCGAGCAGCGGGCGCGCCATCGCGTCGCCGGTGAAGAACAGCAGGTTCACCTTGTGCTCGTGGATCGTGCGCCACACCTCGTCGGCGTTGAATTCCGGTGCGAGCACCGTGGTTTGGCCCGAGAAGATGGACATCCAGGTGGCCGACTGGGTGGCGCCGTGGATCATCGGCGGAATCGGGTAGCGCACCATCGGCGGGTTGGCGGTCGCCCCCCTGGCCAGGTCGTACTCGTCCTTGACGAATTCGCCCGTGGCGAAGTCGGTGCCCCCCAACAGCACGCGGTAGATGTCCTCGTGGCGCCACATGACGCCCTTCGGGAAGCCGGTGGTGCCGCCGGTGTACAGCAGGTAGATGTCGTCCGCGCTGCGCTCGCCGAAGTCGCGCTCGGGCGAGCCCTGCGCGATCGCCGAGTAGAACTCGACGCCGCCGTAGCGCTGGTAGTCGTTGTCGGAGCCGTCCTCGATGACCAGGATCGTCTTGACGTTGGGGGTGTCCGGCAGCACGTTGGCCACCCGGTCGGAGTACTGCCGCTCGTGGACCAGCGCGACCATGTCGGAGTTGTCGAACAGGTAGCGAAGCTCACCCTCGACGTAGCGGTAGTTGACGTTCACCAGGATGGCGCCGGCCTTGACGATCCCGAGCATCGCGATGACGATCTCGATGCGGTTGCGGCAGTACAGCCCGACCTTGTCGTCCTTTTTCACCCCCTGATCGATCAGGTAGTGGGCCAGGCGGTTGGCCTTCTCCTCCAGTTCGGCGTAGGTCAGCTTCTCGTCGCCGCAGATCAGGGCGACACGGTCCGGCACAGCGTCGATGGCGTGCTCTGCGAGATCGGCAATATTCAGGGCCACGGCCACCAAATTAGAACGTGTTACATTTCTTGACAAGCTCACCCCCAACGTCGACCGAAAGGTGGTAGCCGTGGCTTCGCAGAATGGTGGGGCTCCAGCAAACGAGCAGACCGGTCAGGACGCCCTGGTGGAGCAGCGGGGTCACACCCTGATCGTGACCCTGAACCGGCCGCATGCCCGCAACGCCCTGAGCACGGAAATGATGGAGATCATGGTGCAGGCCTGGGACCGCGTCGACAACGATCCGGACATCCGCTGCTGCATCCTGACCGGCGCCGGTGGCTACTTCTGCGCCGGCATGGACCTCAAGGCGGCAACCAAGAAGCCGCCGGGTGAGTCGTTCAAGGACGGCAGCTACGACCCGTCGCGAATCGACGCCCTGCTCAAGGGCCGCCGGCTGACCAAGCCGCTCATCGCGGCCGTCGAGGGACCCGCGATCGCCGGCGGCACCGAGATCCTGCAGGGCACCGACATCCGCATCGCCGGCGAGAGCGCCAAGTTCGGCATCTCCGAGGCCAAGTGGAGCCTGTACCCGATGGGCGGGTCGGCCGTGCGGCTGGTGCGGCAGATTCCCTACACGGTCGCGTGCGACCTGCTGCTGACCGGCCGCCACATCACCGCCGCCGAAGCCAAGGAGATGGGCCTGATCGGGCATGTGGTGCCCGACGGGCAGGCGCTGTCCAAGGCGCTCGAGATCGCCGAGATCATCGAGAACAACGGCCCGCTGGCCGTGCAGGCGATCCTGCGGGCGATCCGCGAGACCGAGGGCATGCACGAGAACGAGGCCTTCAAGATCGACACCCAGATCGGCATCAAGGTGTTCCTGTCCGACGACGCCAAGGAAGGCCCGCGGGCGTTCGCCGAGAAGCGCAAGCCCAACTTCCAGAACCGCTAGGCCGACGGGCTTTAGTCACACCCGCCACACCAGCCTCTGCGCCGGGCGACCGACTTTTTGCCCGCCTCATAGCGACAATCACCGATACGGGTGCGACGTACGCGCCGGGTGCCAACGATTTGTCGCTACGAGGCGGGCACATCGGCTGTCGCCTCCGCCAGGGGCCAGTGGTGCCGCTGTGACTGGGCGTCAGCCCATCGGCGCGCTCGGCGTGAACACCACCGGCATCTTCTCCAGGCCGGAGACGAAGTTGGCCGGCCGCAGCGGCAGGTCGGCGTCGGAGGCCAGCCGCATGTCGGGGAGGCGCTGCAGCAGCCGCGACTGCATGATGGACAGCTCCAGCCGGGCGAGCTGGTTACCGAGGCAGAAGTGCGTCCCGAAGCCGAAGGCGAGGTGGTTGTTCGGGTAGCGCTCGATGTTGAAGGTCTCCGGGTCGTCGAAGACCTTCTCGTCGAAGTTCGCCGACTCGAACAGCAGGATCATCTTCTCGCCCTGGTGCAGCCGGGTGCCGTGGAATTCGGTGTCCGCGGTGACCGTGCGTGCCATGTTCTTCACCGGCGCGGTCCAGCGGAGCATCTCTTCGATCGCGTTGGGCAGCAGGCTCAGGTCGCCGGCCAGGCGCCGGTGCTGATCGGGGTGCAACAGCAGCTGCCGCGTCCCACCCGACAGCGTGTGACGCGTGGTCTCGTCGCCGCCGATCAACAGCAGCAGGACCTCGGTGACGATCTGGTGGTCCTCCAGCTTTGAGCCCTCGACCTCCGCGTGCACGAGGACGCTGACCAGGTCATCGGTGGGCTCGGACTTGCGGGCCTCGATCATCCCCATCATGTATTGGCTGTAGGCCGCGAAGGCGTCCATGCTGACCTGGAAATCCTCTTGCGCCGCGGTGCTGCTCAGGAAGCTCACCAGGTCGTCGGACCATTTGAGGAACATCTTGCGTTCCTCCGGCCGCACGCCGAGCATGTCACCGATGACGGCCATCGGCAGCGGCGCGGCCAAGTCCCAGACGAAGTCACACTCGCCGCGTTCGCACACCGCGTCGATCAGGGTGTCGCACAATGAAACGATCTTGGATTCCAGGTCTTTCACGCGCTTGCGGGTGAAACCGGAGTTGACGAGCTTGCGGCGCAACAGGTGCTGCGGATCGTCCATCTCGATCATCATCTCGACGCCGTCTTGGTCGGGCCGAATGCCGCCGGCGTTGGAGAACAACTCGGGGTTGCGCTCCGCATCGATCACGGCCTGATAGGTCGACGCGGCGGCCAGCCCCTTGCGGTCCCGGAAGACCGGCTCGTGCTCGCGCATCCACCGGTAGACGGGCCGCGAATCGCCCGCGTAGAAAGCACCGTCGGTCAGGTCGACGTCGGGTCTGGTCTCCAATTGCGTGGAAGTCATGAGATCTCCTGGGCATCACCGAAGGTCATTTGGACGTGGTCGACGGAGCTGGACACCAAAGCACGCTTCGGAAGACCCAGCGACGCAAGCTCTTTGGCGTACGGATGATCACCGAGTCGGACGCTCACCCCGCCGAATCGAGTGCGCACGCCGTCCAGCGTGTGTTCGAAGGCGGTTTCGCGGGTGATCCCGTCGCGGTGCGAGTAGGTGCGCTGCTGCTGCCGGCGGGGGGTCAGCCGGAACGGCAGCCCGCGGCGAAAGTCCATGCCGATCACCGGTTGGCCTTCGATGCTGAGGTCGAAACCGAACTGACGGCCTTCGCGAACGGTGAAGTCGCCCATCACCTTCGGGTAGCCCCAGATCTTGGTTCCCGCTTCCAGGGTGAACGCCTGGTCGACGGGGAGGTGGTGGATGAACGCGCCGGCCGACTGCAGGGCCCGCAGCCCGCTTTCCTCCGATCCGGGTGGATTGACCATCACGCTGGTGCCGAACTCGTGGTACTGGCCCAGGTCGCCGTCGATGTAATGCATCAACATCAGGACCACGATCGCGCGGCCGGGAAGGTAGCGGCAGACCCGCAGGCCGCTGTAGTCGATCATCTGCTGCGCGGCATCGGCGTCGACGGAGAACATCGCCATGTGTTGATTTGCCGTGCGGATCTGCACCGGCATCGTGAGTACCGTGCCCGCGATGGTGTGCTGCGAGGCTGTCATCCGGCCAATCTAGAACGCGTTCTAATCCTCTGGCAAGGATCGGCTAGATCAGCGTGGCGAGCTCCCTGATCTGCGCCTCGTTGCGCCCGTTGACCACCATCATGGTCACGCCGGCGGCCTCCCAGACCTTGACCTGCTCACGGACGTAGTTGATGTCACCGACGATCGCGGCGTCGTCGACGACCTCGTCGGGGATGATCGACGCCGCCTTGTCCTTCTGGTTGCTGCGGAACAGCTTGGTCACGTCGTCGACCACCTCGGCGTAGCCCATCCGGCGGTATACGTCGGCGTGGAAGTTGGTGTCCTCGGCGCCCATGCCGCCCATGTAGAGGGCCAGGTAGGGCTTCATCGCCGCGAAGGCCGCGGCCCGGTCGTCGGTGATCACGATGTTGGCGGTCGCGCAGATCTCGAAGTCCTCGCGGGTGCGTCGCGCCCCGGGTCGCGCGAACCCCTCGTCGAGCCATTCGTTGTAGGTGTCCGCCATCCGCGGCGTGTAGAAGATGGGCAGCCAGCCGTCGCAGATCTCGGCGGCCAGCGCCACGTTCTTCGGCCCCTCGGCGCCCAGCATGACCGGGATGTCGGCGCGCAGCGGGTGCGTGATCGGCTTGAGCGGCTTGCCCAGGCCCGTCGTCCCCTCCCCGGTCAGCGGCAGCGGGTAGTGCGGTCCGTCGCTGGTCACCGGCTTCTCCCGCGCCCACACCTGCCTCATGATGTCGACGTATTCGCGGGTGCGGGCCAGCGGCTTGGGGAACGGCCGCCCGTACCAGCCCTCCACCACCTGCGGCCCGGAGACGCCGAGCCCGAGGATGTGCCGGCCCCCGGAGAGGTGGTCGAGCGTGAGCGCGGCCATCGCGGTCGCGGTCGGGGTGCGCGCGGACAGCTGGATCACCGAGGTGCCCAGCCGGAGCCGGCGCGTCGACGCGCCCAGCCACGCCAGCGGCGTGTACGCGTCCGAACCCCACGCCTCGGCGGTGAAGACCGCGTCGAACGCGGCGTCCTCGGCCGCAGCGACGAGCTCCGCGTGATTCTCCGGCGGCCGAGCGCCCCAATACCCGAGCTGCAACCCCAGCTTCATGTCACTGACCCTTCCGGCCGACCCGATGTTGAAACCGTTCTTAGAACCTGTTCTACTCGATGGCGTGACAGCCAGCTCGAGCAGCCCGACCTTGACGGATCACCCTGAGCCACCGCTCTCCGCGCCACTGACGTTGTCTTTCGACTACACCCGTTCGGTCGGCCCCACGCTAAGCAAGTTCTTCACCGCACTGCGTGAGCGCCACATCCTGGGGGTGCGCGGATCCGATGGCCGAGTTCACGTTCCGCCGGCGGAATATGACCCGGTTACCTACGAGCCGCTGGGCGAGATGGTACCGGTGTCCAGCGTCGGCACCGTCGTTTCCTGGACGTGGCAACCGGAGCCGCTGGAGGGCCAGCCGCTGGACCGCCCGTTCGCCTGGGCGCTGATCAAGCTCGACGGCGCGGACACCGCGATGATCCATGCGGTGGACGCCGGCGAACCCAAGGCCATCAAGACCGGGTCCCGGGTGCACGTGCACTGGGCCGACGAGCCGGTCGGCGCCATCACCGACATCGCCTACTTCGCGCTCGGCGAGGACGCCGAACCGGTGTCCGAGCAGGCCGCGGGCGAACAAGACCCGGTGACCATGATCGTCACGCCGATCTCGCTGACGATTCAGCACACCGCCTCCCACGAGGAAAGCGCCTACCTGCGCGCCATCGCGCAGGGCAAACTGCTCGGGGCTCGCACCGGCAAGAACGGCAAGGTCTACTTCCCGCCGCACGGCGCGGACCCGGCCACCGGCCAGCCGACCACCGAGTTCGTCGAGTTGCCGGACAAGGGCACCGTGACGACGTTCGCGATCATCAACATCCCCTTCCAAGGGCAGCGCATCAAGCCGCCGTACGTCGCGGCCTACGTGCTGCTCGACGGGGCCGACATCCCCTTCCTGCATCTGGTCGCCGACGTCGACGCGCACGAGGTGCGGATGGGCATGCGCGTCGAGGCGGTATGGAAACCCCGCGAGGAGTGGGGCTTTGGCATCGACAACATCGAGTACTTCCGGCCGACGGGAGAACCCGACGCCGACTACGACACCTACAAGCATCACCTGTAAAGGGCCTACCTGTAAATGAGCGCTCGCAACGTTGCGGTGGTCGGCTTTGCCCACGCGCCGCATGTCCGCCGCACCGACGGCACCACCAACGGCGTCGAGATGTTGATGCCGTGCTTCGCACAGCTCTATGAGGATCTCGGCATCACCAAAGCCGACATCGGCTTCTGGTGTTCGGGGTCATCCGATTACCTTGCCGGACGGGCTTTTTCGTTCATCTCGGCGATCGACTCGATCGGCGCCGTCCCGCCGATCAACGAATCGCATGTCGAGATGGACGCGGCGTGGGCCCTCTACGAGGCCTACATCAAGCTGCTGACCGGCGAGGTCGACACCGCCCTGGTGTACGGCTTCGGCAAGTCCTCGGCGGGGATCCTGCGCCAGATCCTGTCGCGGCAGACCGACCCGTACACCGTGGCCCCGCTGTGGCCGGACTCGGTGTCCATGGCGGGGCTGCAGGCCCGCATGGGGCTCGACTCCGGGAAGTGGACCGAAGAGCAGATGGCGCGCGTCGCGTTTGACTCCTTCGCGAATGCCCGCCGGGTGGACTCCGTGGAGCCTGCGATCAGCATCGAGGAATTGCTCGACAGGCCGTTCTTCGCCGAGCCGCTGCGGCGCCACGACATCGCGCCGATCACCGACGGCGCCGCCGCCATTGTGCTCGCGGCGGGTGAGCGGGCACGCGAGCTGCGCGAAAACCCCGCCTGGATCACAGGAATCGAGCACCGCATCGAAACCCCGTCGCTGGGTGCGCGTGACCTCACCGACTCCGCTTCGACGAAGGCGGCGGCCCAGGCGGCCACCGGTGGCAGGACCGACAAGCTGGACGTGGCCGAGATCTGCGCGCCGTTCACCCACCAGCACCTGATCATCGCGGACGCCATCCGGATACCGGGGCCGACGAAAGTCAATCCGTCGGGCGGCGCGCTGGCCGCCAACCCCATGTTCGTCGCGGGCCTCGAGCGCATCGGCTTTGCGGCGCAACATATCTGGGACGGGTCGGCCGAGCGGGTGCTCGCACACGCCACCAGCGGACCCGCGTTGCAACAGAACCTGGTCGCGGTCATGGAAGGAAAGAACTGATGGCCGGTGCAGGGCCCAACCTCGCCGCGGTACTTGGTACCGGACAAACGAAATACGTCGCGAAGCGGCAAGACGTCTCGATGAACGGCCTGGTGCGCGAGGCGATCGACCGCGCGCTGGCCGACTCCGGCTGCACCTTCGACGACATCGACGCCGTCGTCGTCGGCAAGGCGCCCGACTTCTTCGAGGGCGTCATGATGCCGGAGCTGTTCATGGCGGACGCCGTGGGAGCCACCGGCAAACCGCTGATCCGGGTGCACACCGCGGGTTCGGTCGGCGGGTCCACCGGCGTGGTGGCCGCCAGCCTGGTGCAGTCCGGCAAGTACCGGCGCGTGCTGGCGATGGCCTGGGAGAAGCAGTCGGAGTCAAACGCCATGTGGGCGTTGTCGATTCCGATTCCCTTCATCAAGCCGGTGGGAGCGGGCGCGGGCGGGTATTTCGCGCCCCACGTGCGGTCCTACATCCGCCGGTCGGGCGCACCGCTGAATATCGGTGCCATGGTCGCGGTCAAGGACCGGCTCAACGGGGCCCGCAACCCGCTGGCCCATCTGCACCAGCCCGACATCACCCTGGAAAAGGTGATGGAGTCCCCGATGCTGTGGGACCCGATCCGCTACGACGAGACCTGCCCGTCGTCCGACGGCGCCGCCGCCGTGGTGATCGGCGACGAGGAAAGCGCCGAAGCCCGGCTGGCGCAGGGAAATCCGGTCGCCTGGATCCACGCGACCGCGCTGCGCACCGAGCCGCTGCAGTTCTCCGGCCGCGACCAGGTCAGCCCGCAGGCGGGGCGTGACGCGGCCGCCGCGCTGTGGAAGGCGGCCGGCATCACGAGCCCGATCGACGAGATCGACGCCGCCGAGATCTACGTGCCCTTCTCGTGGTTCGAGCCGATGTGGTTGGAAAACCTTGGGTTTGCGCCCGAGGGCGAAGGCTGGAAGCTTACCGAAGCCGGCGAGACGGCGATCGGCGGGCGGTTGCCGGTCAATCCGTCGGGCGGTGTGCTGTCGTCGAACCCGATCGGCGCCTCCGGCCTGATCCGGTTCGCCGAGGCGGCGATTCAGGTGATGGGCAAGGGCGGGGACCACCAGGTTCAGGGCGCGCGCAAAGCCTTGGGGCACGCCTACGGTGGCGGCTCGCAGTACTACTCCATGTGGGTGGTCGGGGCGGACAAGCCCACGCCGGAAAAAGTCGGCGCGTGAGCGAGCACCCCGCGCACGAGGCCGGCCGGCGCTCGCGCGAGGCGGTCATCGCCAGGGACAAGGAAGCGTGGCTGGCGGTGTTCGCCGACGACGCGATCGTGGAGGACCCGATCGGGCCGTCGGCCTTCGACCCGGAGGGCAGGGGCCACCGGGGCCGCGACGCCATCTCGGCGTTCTGGGACAAGGCGATCGCCCCCACCGCCAAGATCGAGTTCGTCTTCCGCGACACCTACCAGTGCGGCAACGAGGAAGCCAACGTCGGGCACATCCTCATCACCCATGGCGACTACCAGGTGACCGCGGAGGGCGTCTTCACGTACAAGGCCAACGACGAGGGCAAGCTCACCGCCCTACGCGCGTACTGGGAGATGGACCGCGCGGCCGCCTCGGCCCGGAAGGTCTAGAGCGGCTCGAGCCCGGCCAGGTGCCGCTGCGCCAGTTCGCGGTAGGCCTGGGGGTTCACCTTGACCCACATCTCCGCGCCCGTTCCCGCCACCGGACCCTTGATCTGCGCCGGCGCGCCGACCGCCAGCATCCCGGCCGGAATCTGGGTGCCGGCCGTCACCAGCGAGTGGGCCGCGATCAGGCTGCCCGCGCCGATCACCGCGCCGTCGAGGACGGTGGCGTGGTTGGCGATCAGGGCCTCGGACCCGACGTGCGCCCCGTGGATGCAGCACATGTGCGCCACGGTGGCGCCTGGGCCGATGTCGACCGGGATGCCGGGCGGGGCGTGCAGCACGGACCCGTCCTGAACGTTGGCGCCCTCCCGCACCACGATGGGCCCGTAATCGCCGCGCAGCACGGTGTTGAACCACACCGATGCGCCGGCCTCGACGACGACGTCGCCGATCAGGGTGGCGGTCGGGGCGATGAATGCGGTCGGATCGACCCGCGGCGCACGACCCTCGAAAGCGAACAGCGGCATCGTCTAGATATACCCCGAGCGCGCATGCGCCGCGGGTATCCGCAGCCAGACGCGCCGTCATTGCGCAGCCCCGCCGCAAAACTGTAACGTGTTCTAGTTAGAGGGCCAGTGAGTTGGAGGTGACAGGTGAGTACCGACACCAAGGCGGTCGGCATCCGGGAGATCGATCCCGGCGCATTGCCGACGAGGTACGCCCGGGGCTGGCATTGCCTGGGCGTCGCGAAGGACTTCCAGGACGGTAAGCCGCACCCGATCGAGGCGTTCGGCACCAAGCTCGTGGTCTTCGCCGACTCGCACGGGGACCTGAAGGTGCTGGACGGCTACTGCCGGCACATGGGTGGCGACCTGTCGGAGGGCACCATCAAGGGCGACGAGGTGGCCTGCCCGTTCCACGACTGGCGCTGGGGCGGCGATGGCCGCTGCAAACTGGTGCCGTACGCCAAGCGCACGCCCAAGACGGCGCGTACCCGCTCGTGGACGACCGACGTGCGCGGCGGCCTGCTGTTCGTCTGGCACGACCACGAACAGAATCCGCCGGACCCGGCGGTCCGGATTCCCGACATCCCGGAAGCCGCCAGCGACGAGTGGACCGAATGGCGGTGGAACCGCATCCTCATCGAGGGCTCGAACTGCCGCGACATCATCGACAACGTCACCGACATGGCGCACTTCTTCTACATCCATTTCGGGTTGCCGACGTACTTCAAGAACGTTTTCGAGGGCCACATCGCGTCGCAGTACCTGCACAACGTGGGCCGCCCGGACGTCAACGACCTGGGCACCTCCTACGGCGAGGCGCACCTTGACTCCGAGGCATCCTACTTCGGGCCGTCGTTCATGATCAACTGGCTGCACAACAGCTACGGCGGCTACAAGGCCGAGTCGATCCTGATCAACTGCCACTACCCGGTGACCCAGAACTCGTTCATGCTGCAGTGGGGAGTCATCGTCGAAAAGCCCAAGGGCATGGACGAAAAGATGACCGACAAGCTGTCGCGGGTGTTCACCGAAGGCGTCAGCAAGGGTTTCCTGCAGGATGTCGAAATCTGGAAGCACAAGACCCGCATCGATAACCCGCTGCTGGTCGAGGAGGACGGCGCCGTCTATCAGCTTCGCCGCTGGTATCAGCAGTTCTATGTCGACGTCGCCGATATCCAGCCGGAGATGGTGGAACGCTTCGAGATCGAGGTCGACACCACCCGCGCCAACGAGTACTGGAACGCCGAGGTCGAAGAGAACCTCAAGGCCAAAGAGACTGAAGACGTTCCCGCGGAACAACACTGACAGCCATGCCCGACGATCAGCCGGCAGTTCCTGACGTCGATCGGCTCGCCCGGTCGATGTTGTTGCTGCACGGCGACCATCACGACCACGACGAGCGGCCAGCTGGCTCCGACCGCGTCGGCGGCGGATCTTGGTCGAAGTCAAGGGATTTCAGCGGCGATCCGCAACGCGCCGCCGCCGTCGCCGACGCCAGCCGCGCCGACCGTGAGCGCTACCTCAGCTCGGGGCTGCTGCCGGTGGACTGCCGGTTCTGCCATGTCACGGTCACCGTCCGACGACTCGGCCCGGGCCACACCGCGGTGCAGTGGAACACCGAAGCGTGGCAGCGCTGCGCGCACTTCACCGAGGTGCGCAATTCCGGCGGTGACACCGCACGCACCCGGTCGTGCCCCAAATTGAGCGACAGCATCGAGCACGCGGTCGCGGAAGGCTACCTGGGCGAGCCCGACGATCCGGACGCCGGCTAATTCACTGTCCTTGCTGCAGTTTGGTTATCGCCTCGAACGCCTCGAGGAATATCGCCGCGATGTCGCCGTCCCGGGCGCTGGCCATCGGAATGCGGCATCGGCGGAGCTTGCCTCGGCGCGCGGGCGGGCCGGGGCGATCGGGCCTCCGGACGGCGTGTGGTTGGGCCGGCGGCGGATCGACTGACCTACAGCCCGGCGAAACGCTCCTTGACGGTTTCCACCGTCAGCCCGTAATCGGCCAGCGAATAGCGGTGTTTCGGCGCGCGTTCGCCGGACTGGCTGTCGGCGTGCGTCTTTTCCATCGCCGCCCTCGCCTCATCCGACAGCGTCAACCCGAAGTGCCGGTAGATGTCGGCCACCGTGCCGATCGGGTCGGCGATCAGTTCCGTGTAGTCGACGTCATAGAACTGCGACGGCGAGTACTTCGCGCGCGCGGTGTTGAAACGCTCCAGCCCTCGCGACCAGGTATCCATTGCGTCGGCACCGATCTGGGCCCCGTCGAAATTCGTCGACCATCCCTCGGCGGTGTGCTGGGCCAGCGAGCACATCGAAGCCATGATCGTCTCGACCGGCCGATGCGTCTGAATCACCAGCGCGTCTGGGTAGGTCGTCATCAGGGCGTCCAGGGCGAACAGGTGGCTGGGATTCTTGAGCACCCAACGCTTCTCGGTATCGTTGAGCCCGATCAGCTGGAGGTTCTTGCGGTGCCGCCGGTAGGACGGTGTCCAGTCCTGTTCGGACAGCCACCGCGCGTAAGTGGGGACGTGCGCCAACGTCTCGTAGGACACCGAATGCAGCGATTGCCGGAGCAGCTGCCAGCATTCCTCGAGTTCGTACGCCGCCATGAAATGCAGGCCGGTGTAGCCGGGATTCTCCTGGTGGTGCCGGGTGAATTGGGCGTCGAGTTGTTGATAGAGCGGATGCGACTCCCAGGTTTCGCGCGGTGGTCGTGGCTGCGGGAACTCGGCCAGCCACATGTGCAGGCCCTGATGCGCGGGGTCTGCTCCCAGCAGCCGGTGCAGCGCGGTGGTGCCGGTGCGTACCAGGCCGGTGACGAAGATCGGGCGTTCGATCACGACGTCGGCGTGCTGAGGGTACTGCTTCCACGACGCCTCGGACAACAGCCGGGCCACCAGCGCGCCGCGCAGGAAGAACCGATTCATCTTGCTGCCCAACACCGTAAGGCCGGCTTCGCGGCGGTAGGAGTCCAGCAGCACCTCCAGCGCTTCGAGATAGTTGTCGTCGTTGGTGCCGAAGTCGTCGAGCCCGGTCAGCTTGGTGGCCGACGCGTGCAGCTCTTCGACGGTGCCGATATCGGTGCGATCGGACATTACGTGTGGTACTCCCCGCAGTTGACGTCCAGCGTCTGTCCGGTGATGCCGCTGGACAGGTCGCTGGCGAGGAAAAGAATCGCCGAGGCCACCTCGTCTTCGGTGGGCAAGCGCTTGAGGTCGGAGTTCGCCGCGGTGGCCGCGTAGATCTGGTCCGCCGTGGTGCCGTACTTGCCGGCCTGGTGGTTGAAGTAGCCCTGCAACGTCTCACCCCAAATGTAGCCGGGGGCAACTGAATTCACGCGGATTCCCTGCTCGCCGAGCTCCGTGGCCAGCGAATGCGACATCGCCAGCAGCGCCGACTTGGCCATCTTGTAGGCACCGTATTTGGCCTGCGAGTGCCGCAGCACCATGGAGTTGACGTTGACGATCGAGCCCTTCGACTCGGCCAGCGCCTCGGTGAAGCCCTGGATCAGGCGCAGCGCACCCAGCGCACTGAGCTCGATCGCGTCGCGGATGTGCTGGAAGCTGGTGCCGGAGAACGGTTTCAGCGACGGCACCCGGAACGCGTTGTTGACCAGCACATCGACCTTGCCGTAAGCCTCCAGCGTGGCGGACACCAAGTTGCTGACCTGGTCGTCGTCGGTGATGTCGGCGCGCACCGTCGTCGCCCGGCCTCCGATGTCGGCGATCTGCTTGGCGACGTCGTCCAGGCGTTCCTGGGTGCGGGCCGCCAGCACCAGGTCGGCGCCTTCCCGCGTGCACCGGTGCGCCAGCGTCGTGCCCAGGCCCGGGCCGACGCCGCTGATCACCACTACCTTGCCGTCGAGCAACTTCGTCATCCCAGCATCCTTGCTTGAATCTGTTGGTGGCGCAGTGCGATTCGCGTGCGCCAGTCATCCTCGGAGATCTTGTTGTGGTCGAAATAGGGCAGCCTGGCCGGGACGGCGTCGAAGTCGACGAGCTCCACGGAGGGGCCGTCGGCCTCGGTGAGTTGGCGAGACACCCGCTGCCAGCGGAACTGCAAAAAGCCCCGCCGATGGCCCACCGTCTCCACCCAGTTGGTCACGCCCGGGTTTTGGTCGGCCACGACGATGCGCACCTTGCCGTCCGGATCCGCCTGCGCCTGAGTGTTGTTCAGCGATGTCTGATGGTTGATGTAGTCCAGCGAGATGTACCAAAGGCTGCCCAATTGGAAGCCGAGGTAGGGCGCGTCGGACACGGGCACGGTGATCACCAGTGCCTGGTCGGGCCGCAGGTCGTAGTGGCCGACCGACGAATACTGGGTCGCCAGGCCGCCCGGGGTCAGCCGGGGCGCGACCATGGTGTTGACCGGAAGGTCGAGGTAGAACCACTGCGGGAACTGCAGCCACGTCTTCACCCGGTTGACGAGCTGCTTTCCCGCTGTGGCGTAACGCTTTTCGATGGTTTCGCGGGTCAGCGGCGGCGGGGCGGTGCCCGCGGTGTCCAGCCGGGAGATGGCCAGCGTTCCGCGCTGCGCCGCCCAGTCGCCGTAGACCTCGCGGATGACCAGTTGCCCGTTGCTCGTGGGCCGCACCCGCCACTCGAAGCTGCCGTCGGCGGCGATCTCGAGCTCTCGGTCGTCGAACGCGGCCTGGCTGGCGGGCACGTTGTCGTCGGTGTATTCACCCCCGAGCAGCTGGAAACTCAGGTCCGTCGTGGTACCGCGCCGACCGGTCACGACGTAGTCGTGATTGGCGTGCACCCGGGTCCCGAAGTAGAGGGTGTCGGGGTTGTCCAGGCCCATCTTGGTGAACGGCCCGGTTCCCGACTGCAGGAACGGATGGTCCCGGTCGTAATCGAAGGCCAGGTGGATGCAGGCCGAAACGCAGCCCGCCAAATACTGAAGCCCTTCGAGCAGGTCGGCTTCGGTCTCGATGAAGGGCGCGTCGGCGACGAGTTTCTCGGCTTCGACGATCGCGGCGGTGAGCGGGCCTGAAAAAGAATCTGCGAACACGCCTAGACGCTAGAACGTGTTCTACTTTTTCGTCAATGGCGAACGTTCCCGCGCGTCGGCGACAGCGTTCAAGGACGAGGCCGGCTCGCTAGGGTGGGCACGAGTGGGACAGGTCGATGAGGTGCTGGCGTACGTCGGGATGCCGGTTGAGGTAGTCGATCACGTTGGGGCCACCACCTTCGGCCTCCGACTTGGCCTGCAGCTGAGCATGGAGGTCCGGATGCCGCTGCAGGTACGAGTTGATGGATGCACCCACGTCCTGATTGCACTGGGGAGCTGCGCTGGCCGTTGGCAGTGCGATCATCGTCGCGGCGGTGGCGGTGAGTAGTCCCCCGGCGAGCAGGCCGTACCGTCCCCGGCGAGGACCGACTGTCGTGTCTGTCGTGCTCATGCGCGCCAGGCTACTCGCGGTTCCTTTGCGTCGCCTGTGCGCGCGGAGGTGGGCTATTTGGTGGCGGCGCCGTTTTCTTGCTCGCGCTTGATTTCCAGGGCGATGTCGATGAGCTGGTCTTCCTGGCCGCCGATGAGCTTGCGCTGGCCCGCCCGGTGCAGCAGCTGGTGCGCGGGCACGCCGTAGCGCTCCGACTGGCGGATGGCGTGCTTGAGGAAGCTCGAATACACCCCGGAGTAGCCCATGATCAGGGCGTTGCGGTCCAGCAGGCATTCGGCCGGCATGGCCGGGGCGACGACCTCCTCGGCGGCGTCGGCGATGTCGAAGAAGTCGATGCCGGTCTTGACGCCGATCTTGTCGAACACCCCGATCAAGGCCTCCACGGGCGCATTGCCCGCGCCGGCGCCGAACCGGCGGCACGAGCCGTCGATCTGCTTGGCGCCCGCGCGCACGGCCTCCACGCTGTTCGCCACCCCGAGCCCGAGGTTCTCGTGCCCGTGGAAGCCGACCTGGGCGTCGTCACCGAGCTCGGCCACCAGCGCGGCCACCCGGTCGCGCACGCCTTCGAGGACCAGCGCGCCGGCCGAATCGACCACGTACACGCACTGGCAGCCCGCGTCGGCCATGATGCGGGCCTGCGCGGCCAGCTTCTCCGGCGGGATCGTGTGGCTCATCATCAGGAACCCGACGGTCTCCAAACCGAGCTCGCGGGCCAGGCCGAAGTGCTGGATCGACACGTCGGCCTCGGTGCAGTGCGTGGCGATCCGGCAGATCGACCCGCCGTTGTTCTGCGCCTCCTTGATGTCCTCCTTGGTGCCCACGCCGGGCAACATCAGGAAGGCGATCTTGGCTTCCTTGGCGGTCTCGGCGGCGAGCTTGATCAGCTCCTGCTCGGGCGTTTTGGAGAAGCCGTAGTTGAAGCTGGAGCCGCCCAGCCCGTCGCCGTGGGTGACCTCGATGACCGGCACCCCGGCGGCGTCCAGGGCGGCCACGATGGCGCCCACCTCGTCTTTGGTGAATTGGTGGCGCTTGTGATGCGAGCCGTCGCGCAGCGACGTGTCGGTCAGCCGGACATCCCAGATCGGGTTGAAGAAGATCTCCTGGGTGCTCATGCCTGCATTCCTCCCGCCGTCGCGGATAAGGATTCCTTCGCGATTTCCTCGCCGACCTTGGTGGCCGCGGCGGTCATGATGTCCAGATTGCCCGCATAGGGCGGCAGGTAATCGCCGGCGCCCTCGACTTCGACGAACGTGGTGACCACCGCCTGACCGCCCGAATTGAGCGACGGCTCGTCGAACTGGGGCTCGTTGAGCAGCCGGTATCCCGGCACGTAGGTCTGCACCTCGGCCACCACGTCGTAAATGGATTTGGCGATCGCGTCGCGATCGGCGTCCTCGGGGATGGCGCAGAAAATGGTGTCGCGCATGATCATCGGCGGGTCGGCCGGGTTGAGGATGATGATCGCCTTGCCGCGCTTGGCGCCGCCGATGGTTTCCACACCCTTGCTGGTGGTCTTGGTGAACTCGTCGATGTTGGCCCGCGTGCCCGGGCCGGCGGAGACCGAGGCGACCGAGGCGACGATCTCGGCGTAGGGCACGCCGCCCTTTTCGACCAACGCGCGACTGACCGCGTACACGATCGGGATGGTCGCCTGCCCCCCGCAGGTGATCATGTTGACGTTCGGCGCGTCCAGGTGCTGGCGCAGGTTCGCCGGCGGGATGACCGCCGGGCCCACCGCGGCCGGGGTCAGGTCGATCGCCCGGATACCCGCGGCTTCGTACTTCGGCGCCGCGTCGCGGTGAACGTAGGCGCTGGTCGCCTCGAACACCAGGTCGGGCTTCTCGGACTGGGCCAGCAACCAGTCCACCCCTTCGTGCGTGGTCTCCAAACCCAGCTTGCGGGCCCGGGCCAGCCCCTCGCTTTCCGGGTCGATACCGACCATCCAGCGCGGCTCCAGCCAGTCCGACCGCAGCAGCTTGTAGAGCAGGTCAGTGCTGATGTTTCCCGACCCGACAATGGCCACACTCGCCTTAGCCGGCATGATGCTCCTTCGCGAAGCTCTCGATATTTAAGTCCGACGATTTAATTCGAGACTATTCGAACGACAGATGGACAGAACCAAGGCCCGTGAAGTCGGCCACAAACTTGTCGCCGGCGTGCGCGTCGATCGCCCGCGTGCACGATCCGGGAAGCACCACGTCGCCCTTGCGTAACCGCACGCCGAACCCGTCCACCTTCCGGGCCAGCCACGCCACCGCGGTGACCGGATTGCCCAGCACCGCGTCGGTGCGGCCCTTCGCGACGACCTCACCATTGCAACTGAGGACGGCATCGATGCCCTTGACGTCGACGTCGCCAGGCGCGATGCGCGCCTGGCCCAGGACAAAGCCCGCCGACGAGGCGTTGTCGGCGATGGTGTCGCACAACTCGATCTTCCAGTCGGTGATCCGGGTGTCGATCAACTCGATGGAGGGCACCAGCGCCTCGGTGGCCGCCAGCACGTCGTCCTCGGTGCAGCCGGCCCCCGGCAGGTCGGCGTTGAGGATGAAACCGACCTCGACCTCGACCCGCGGCCACAGGTAGCGGCTCGCCTTGACCGGGGTGTCTTCGAACAATTGCATCTCGTCGAGCAAATGCCCGTAGTCCGGCTCGTCAACCCCCATCATCTGTTGGATCGCCTTCGACGACAGGCCCACCTTGTGCCCCAGTACCCGGGCCCCCTCGGCGACCCGCTGGCGGATATTGATCAGCTGGATCTCATACGCGTCGACGACGTCGATGTCCGGGTGCACCGCGGTCAGCGGAGCGATCGGCTCGCGGCTCCGCTCCGCCTGCGCCAGTTCGGCAGCCAGCTCGTCTCGCGTCGCAACACTGAGCATCTGCGGAAGTCTCCTCGTTCGTGTGACCGGCCCAGTAGCGCCCGGCCCGGGCAATTCTATAACGTGTTCTACATGACAGCACAGGAGCTCGACGTCGTCGTGGTCGGGAGCGGCGGGGCCGGCATGGTAGCTGCCCTTACCGCCGCTCACCGGGGCCTTTCCACAATAGTCATCGAGAAGGCTGCCCATTTTGGCGGCTCGACCGCGCGGTCGGGTGGCGGCGTCTGGATCCCCAACAACGAGATCCTCAAGCGTGACGGCGTCCGGGACAATTCCGAGGCGGCCCGGACCTACCTGCACGGCATCGTCGGCGACATCGTCGAGCCGGAACGCATCGACACCTACCTCGACCGCGGGCCCGAGATGCTGTCGTTCGTGCTCAAGCACACCCCGCTGAAGATGTGCTGGGTCCCGCGTTACTCCGACTACTACCCCGAGGCGCCGGGCGGGCGTGCGGAGGGCCGCTCGATCGAGCCGAAGCCGTTCGACGCTCGCAAGCTGGGTGCCGACATGGCCGGCCTGGAGCCGGCCTACGGCAAGGTGCCGCTCAACGTCGTGGTGATGCAGCAGGACTACGTGCGGCTGAACCAGCTCAAGCGGCACCCGCGGGGCGTGCTGCGCAGCCTGAAGGTCGGCGCCCGCACGATGTGGGCGAAGGCGACCGGTAAGAACCTCGTCGGGATGGGCCGGGCGTTGATCGGCCCGCTGCGGATCGGCCTGCAACGCGCCGGTGTTCCGGTCTTGCTCAACACCGCGCTGACCGACCTGTACGTCGAGGACGGCGTGGTGCGCGGCGTCTACGTGCGCGACACGGGCGCATCGGAGTCTTCCGAGCCGCGGCTCATCCGGGCCCGGCGCGGGGTGATCCTCGCCTCCGGCGGGTTCGAGCACAACGAGCAGATGCGGGTGAAATATCAACGGGCGCCGATCACCACGGAGTGGACCGTGGGCGCCAAGGCCAACACCGGAGACGGCATCGTCGCCGCTGAAAAGCTCGGCGCCGCACTGGAACTGATGGAAGACGCCTGGTGGGGCCCGACCGTGCCCCTGGTGGGCGCACCGTGGTTCGCGTTGTCGGAACGCAATTCGCCGGGATCGATCATCGTCAACATGTCGGGCAAGCGATTCATGAACGAGTCGATGCCCTACGTCGAGGCCTGCCACCACATGTACGGCGGGGAATTCGGCCAGGGGCCGGGGCCGGGCGAGAACATCCCGGCGTGGCTGGTGTTCGACCAGCAATACCGGGATCGCTACATCTTCGCGGGATTGCAGCCAGGACAACGCATTCCCCGCAAATGGCTGGAATCCGGGGTCATCATCCAGGCCGACACGCTCGAAGAGCTCGCCCAGAAGGCCGGCCTTCCGGTTGCGGAGTTCACCGCTACGGTGGCGCGGTTCAACGGTTTTGCCAGGTCGGGCGTCGACGAGGACTACCACCGCGGCGAGAGCGCCTACGACCGCTACTACGGCGACCCGACCAACAAGCCGAACCCCAACCTCGGCGAGCTCACGCACGCGCCGTACTACGCCGCCAAGATGGTGCCCGGCGACCTGGGCACCAAGGGCGGCGTCCGCACCGACGTCCACGGCCGCGCGCTGCGCGACGACGGCTCCATCATCGAAGGGCTCTATGCCGCGGGCAATGTCAGCGCCCCGGTGATGGGCCACACCTATCCGGGCCCCGGCGGCACCATCGGCCCGGCCATGACCTTCGGCTACTTGGCCGCGCTGCACATTGCGGGGGAGCGCTGACATGCCCATTGACGTAGACGTCGCGCTGGCCGCCGAGCTGGACCCGATCGAATTCGCTTGGACGAGCAGCGATGTGCAGCTCTACCACTTGGCGTTGGGGGCCGGCAAGGACCCGATGGACCCGCGCGAACTGCGCTACCTCGTCGACGACACACCGCAGGTCCTGCCGACGTTCGGCAACGTCGCGGCCTCCTTCCACATGACCAAGCCGCCGACCGTGCAGTTCCCCGGGATCGACATCGAGCTGGGCAAGGTGCTGCACGCCAGCGAGCGGGTGGAGGTGCCCGGGCCGCTGCCGCCCTCGGGATCCGCTCGCGCCGTCACCCGGTTCACCGACATCTGGGACAAGGGCAAGGCCGCGGTCATCTGGAGCGAGACGACGGTCAGCGCGCCCGACGGCACCCTGCTCTGGACACAGCGGCGGTCCATCTTCGCCCGTGGCGAAGGCGGTTTCGGCGGCGAGCGTGGACCGTCGACTTCGGACGCCGCGCCGGACCGGGCGCCCGATGTGGAGGTCGCGGTGCCGATCCTGCCGCAGCAGGCACTGCTGTACCGGCTCTGCGGGGATCGCAACCCGCTGCACTCCGACCCCGAATTCGCTGCGGCCGCGGGCTTTTCGCAGCCCATCCTGCACGGCCTGTGCACCTATGGCATGACATGCAAGGCCATCGTCGACACGATGCTGGACGGCGACGCCGGCGCGGTGGCAGCCTACGGTGCACGGTTTGCCGGTGTCGCGTTCCCCGGCGAGACCCTCAACGTCGGCATCTGGAAGGAAGACGGGCGGCTACTGGCCAGCGTTGTCGCGCCTTCGCGTGACAACGCGGTAGTGCTGAGCGGCGTCGAACTCATCCCAGCCTGAGGCTTATGCGCCGAGCGCCCGGCCAGCCGGGGGCTCGTGGTCGTGTGCCCGGCTAACCGGGCACACGACGAGCACGCGCCGCGCGAACCCTGTGAATGATGTCGCCGGGCCGGTCACCGGCGACCACCCTTACCACGATCCAACCCAGACACTCGAGTGTTTCCAGCCTCCGAACATCCCAGGTGTACTGCCGGCGATCGCTGCGGTGCTGCTCACCGTCGTACTCGACGGCGACTTTGATCTCTTCCCACCCCATATCCAAATAGGCGAACACGCTGCCGAATTCGTCGAGCACCGGGATCTGCGTCTGGGGCCGCGGCAGGCCAGCCTCAATCAGCACCATGCGAAGCCATGACTCTTTCGGCGACTGCGCCCCGGCATCGAACAGGTCGGCGGCTCGCCGTGCTCGCGCGATGCCTCGGCGCCCGGCATACCTGCGGGCCAGCAGCTCGACATCAACTGCTTTGATTTCCGTCGCGCCGGCCAAAGCGTCAATACCTGCCACGGCGGTCATCGTCGGGTACCAGCAGCCCATGTCCAGGGCTGTTCTGGCGGGCGATGTAACCGTCAGGCCGCCGATTACTTCGATTTCATCCGCGGCGACGGTGTCTCTATGCAGTTGCATGCCCGACGAGCGATGGTGGTTCGTGTGAATTAGCTCCACGACTCTTCTGTCGTCGACCCATTTGCTTCCGTGCACGGCGGCCGCCGAGAACCCCGCCACGATTCCGCGGCGCCCGGTCCACAACCACGCGGCCTTGGCACGCACCGCGGCGGTCAGCTCAGCATCGCGATCGATGTACACGCCTCGAAAAAGCCGGTGGTACCGCGTCTCCAATTGGCTCTTGGTCAACAGTCCGGAGGCGATGGCTTCGCTCCCGAAAAATGGCTCACCCATCGCCGCAGGGTCGCATGCGTAGCCACCGCCGTCACTTCAGCCGCCCAGCGCCCGTCCAGCAGCACGTTGAGCGCCGAACGCCCGGCCAGCCGGGCGCTCGGCGGGAGAGAAGCGGGAGAGAACCAAGCGCTAGCCGAGAATCAGGCCCGACGTGGGGACGCCGGTGCCCGCGGTGACCAGCACGTGTTCGACGTCGGGCACCGGGTTCACCGAGGTCCCGCGCAATTGCCGGACCCCCTCGGCGATGCCGTTCATGCCATGGATGTAGGCCTCACCGAGTTGACCGCCATGGGTGTTGATGGGAAGCCGCCCACCGATTTCGATCGCACCGTCGGCGATGAAGTCCTTGGCCTCGCCCTTACCGCAGAATCCCAACTCCTCCAACTGAATCAGCGTGAAGGGGGTGAAATGGTCGTACAAGACGGCGGTCTGGATGTCGGACGGCTTCAGGCCGGACTGCTGCCACAGCTGCTGCCCCACCACGCCCATCTCCGGTAGGCCCAGTTCCGGCCGGTAGTAGCTGACCATCGTGTACTGGTCGGGGCTCGAGCCCTGCGACGCCGCCTCGATGACGGCCGGCCGCTGCTTGAGGTCCCGCGCGCGCTCCACCGAAGTCACCACGATCGCGACCGCACCGTCGGTTTCCTGGCAGCAGTCCAGCAGCCGCAGCGGCTCGGCGATCCATCGCGAATTCTGGTGATCCTCAATGGTGATCGGCTTCCCGTAGAAGTACGCCTTGGGATTCTTCGCGGCGTGCTTGCGGTCGGCCACCGAGATGACGCCGAAGTCGCGGCTGGTCGCACCGGAGGAGTGCATGTAGCGCTGGGCGATCATGGCGACCTGGGCGGCCGGTGTGGACAGACCATGCGGGTAGGAGAAGGAATTGTCGGCGGCGGTCGAATCGGCCTGCGCGCGGGCGTCTCCCGCCAGCCGGGCCTGCACCTGGCCGAACCGCATGCCCGACCGTTCGTTGAACGCCCGGTACGCCACCACGACGTCGGCCACCCCGGTGGCGACGGCCATCGCCGCCTGCTGGACGGTCGCACACGCGGCGCCGCCACCGTAACCGATCTGCGAGAAGAACTTCAGGTCACCGATACCGACCGCGCGGGCCACCGCGGTCTCGTTGTTGGTGTCCATCGTGAAGGTGGTCAGCCCGTCGACGTCCGACGGCGAAAGGCCCGCGTCGTCCAACGCGTCCAACACCGCCTCGGCGGCCAACCGCAGCTCGCTTCGACCGGAGTCCTTCGAGAAGTCGGTGGCGCCGATGCCGACGATCGCGGCCTTGCCCGACAACATCAGGAATCCCCCATCGTCAGTGTCACGGTCGCGATGACGTGATCGCCAAGGCTGTTGCGCCCGAACACCTTCACCGTGATCAGGCCGTCCTCCACGGCGGTCACCTCACCGGAGAAGGTCACCGTGTCGTAGGCGTACCACGGCACGCCGAGCCGCAGCCCGATGGACTTGATCAGCGCCGACGGGCCCGCCCAGTCGGTGACGTAGCGCTGCACCAGGCCGGTGTCGGTGAGGATGTTGACGAAGATGTCCTTCGACCCCTTGGCCTGTGCCAGGTCCCGGTCGTGGTGCACGTCCTGGAAGTCCCGCGTGGCCAGGGCCGTCGAGATGATGAAGGTGGGGTCGCCGTGCAGCTTGAGTTCGGGCAGTACGGTGCCCACTTCGATCGCCGGCGCGCTCATGCCTGCGGCTCCCACGCATACAGTGTCCACTCCGGGCCGCTGTCACCGGCGGGGAAGTCGATATAGGTTGCGCGCACCGGCATTCCAATCCTCACGTCGGCCGGGTCGACCCCGCGCAGCTCGCCCAGCATCCGCACGCCCTCGTCGAGTTCGACCAACGCGATCACGAATGGCAGCGTACGGCCCGGCACCTTCGGCGCATGGTGCACGACGAAACTGAACACCGTGCCGTTGCCGCCGGCCACCACGTAATCGATCGGCGCGGCCTTGTCCTGCCACACCGCCGGCACGGGCGGGTGCTGCAGGCTGCCGTCGGGTCGCCGCTGGATCCGCAGCTCGTGCGCCTTGACCCCCTCCCAGAAGAAGGCGGTGTCCCGCGACGACGAGGGACGCATCATGGCGTCGGGATCCAGGTCCTCGGGCACGGCAGGCCCGGACGCCTCTTCCCGCGGCTTGAATTTCAGGATGCGCCAGTTCATCTCGGCGACGTCCTCATCCCCGACCCGCCAGATGATGTGCTGGTTGATGAAATAACCCTCACCCAAACCGGTCTGCTTGGGCCCGATCACGTCACCCATCTCCGAGGTGATGCTGACGTGCTCGCCGGGACGCAGGTAGCGGTGATAGGTCTGCTCGCAGTTGGTGGCGACGACGCCGATGTAGCCGGCGTTGTCGAACAACTCCATGAGGGGGCCCATCGGGTCGTCCTTCGGACGCTCACCGCTCAGGCCGAACATGGTCCAGACCTGAATCATCGCCGGCGGGGCAACGATTCCCGGATGCCCGGCCGCCCGGGCCGCGGCCTCGTCGACGTAGACGGGGTTGCGGTCGCCGATGGCCTCCACCCAGTTGTTGACCATCGGCTGGTTCACCGGGTCGCGGCCGGCGCGCGGCTTGGGCCCACCGGCCGCCTTGATCTCGGCGACGGCGTCGTGGATGTCGGTCATCGGGGCACCCTCGGCACTTTGAGGCCCGCCGCCGCGATCATCTCTCGCATGACTTCGTTGACGCCT
Organism: Mycobacterium paraseoulense; assembly: GCF_010731655.1. Lineage (NCBI taxonomy): Bacteria > Bacillati > Actinomycetota > Actinomycetes > Mycobacteriales > Mycobacteriaceae > Mycobacterium > Mycobacterium paraseoulense. Next base: position 3,518,789 of record NZ_AP022619.1, read on the forward strand.
CCACCGAAGGTGATGACCAGGTTGCGCTTGGTTTGCGAGTCCAGCCAGTTAAGCAGCTCGGCGGTGTCCGAGTCGGCCGGGTTGCCATACTTGCCGACGATCTCTTCGGCGAGTCGGCCGATGTACTGAATGCGCTCGGTGCCAAAGACTTTCGTGGCCGCGGCGTCGGCCATGTTGATGTCTTCACCGGCCGCGGCCACCTGCCAGTTGAGCAGCTCGTTGATCCGCCACATCGCGTGGATCTCGCCGAGCGCCCGCTTGACGTCCTGATGGTCGATCGGGGTTATCCCGTCGCTGCCCGGCTTGGATGCCCAGGAGTGCAAACGGTCGTAGATGCCGGCAGTGCGGCCCGCCGGGCCGAGCATGACGCGTTCGTTGTTGAGCTGGGTGGTGATGAGCCGCCAGCCGCCGTTCTCCTCGCCGACCAGCATGTCCGCCGGCACCCGCACGTCGTTGTAGTACGTGGCGTTGGTGTGGTGCGCGCCGTCGGACAGGATGATCGGGGTCCAAGAGAATCCGGGATCCTTCGTGTCGACGATCAGGATCGAAATGCCCTTGTGCTTCACGGCTTCCGGGTCGGTGCGGCAGGCCAGCCAGATGTAGTCGGCGTCGTGCCCGCCGGTGGTCCACATCTTCTGGCCGTTGACGATGTACTCGTCGCCCTGACGGACGGCGGTGGTTCGCAGGGACGCCAGGTCGGTGCCCGCCTCTGGTTCGCTGTAGCCGATCGCGAAGTGCACCTCGCCCGCCAAGATCGCCGGCAGGAACTTCTTCTTCTGCGCCTCACTACCGAACTGCTGCAGCGTCGGACCGACGGTCTGCAGGGTGACGGCGGGCAGCGGAACGTCGGCCCGATGCGCCTCGTTGACGAAGATCGACTGCTCGATGGGACCGAAGCCCAAGCCGCCGAACTCCTTTGGCCACCCCACGCCGAGCTTGCCGTCCCGGCCCATCCGCCTGATCACCGCGCGGTAGGCCTCGTTGTGCCGGTCCTGCTCCATCGCCTTCATCTCGTCGGACGAGATCAGGTTCGAAAAGTACTCCCGCAGTTCCGCTTGCAGCTGGCGCTGCTCCGGAGTCAGGTCTATGAACATTGCGCTCCCACCAAGTCGAGCCGATGAGAAGAACCGCCCAGCAGTCGGGACAGGTCCTTGATCGTCGAGTAGTACCGGTGCATCGGGTAGGTGACGTCCATCCCCATGCCGCCGTGTAGATGATGGCAGGTCTGCATGACCGGCGGCGCCTGCGAGGTGATCCAGTAACCGAGAACGTCGAGGTCGTCGTCGGCGTCCCGGCCCTCGGACAGCCGCCACACCACCGACTTGGCCGCCAAATCGATCGTGCGCGAGGCGATGTAGACCTCGGCGAGTTGCGCCGCCACCGTCTGGAACGTGGACAGCGGCTTGCCGAACTGCTTGCGGTTGGCCACGTAGTCCGCGGTCAGGCGCAGCGCCCCGGCCACCAGCCCGTCGGCATAAGCGCCGACGGCCGCCAAGGCAAGCTGGTTGACCCGATGCGCCCGGGCTCCGGCCAGCACGTCGGACTCGCCGACAGCGACGTCGGCGAACGTGACGGTGTACTCGTCCGCACCGTTCGATGTCGGCGTCTTAACCACCGCCACGCCGTCGGCCTTCGGCGACACCACCACCACCGCGCTGTCGGCGGTCACGACGATCCAGTCGGCCGATTCGGCATACGGCACAGCCACTTTGGTGCCCGCCAGGCGGCCGTTGGCGAACGTCGTCGACGGCCGATCGGGCAGCGCGGTGCCGGGCTCGTTGAGTGCGGCAGTCAGCACGCCACCCTTGGCGACGCCGCTCAGGAACCGGTCCTGCTGTTCGGCGGAGGCCAGCTCAAGCAGCGGCGCCACGCCGAAGCCGAGCGTGGCCAGCGCGGGCGTGATGGCGCCGTGACGACCCACCTCGGTGAGCACCGTGGCAACCTCGGGCAGGCCCACGCCGTCGCCGCCGAGGCGTTCGGGCACCGGCAGCGCCGCCACGCCCCCGCTGACCAGCGCGTCCCAGCTGAGGTCACGATCCAGAACGGACGTCACCACGTCGGCGACGGCCTGTTGCGTCGCAGTGAGGTTGAAGTCCATCAGGACGTCACCGCGTCGCGCCGGTGTAGTCGACCTGCCAGTGCTTGATCCCGTTGAGCCAGCCCGACCGCAGCCGCTCCGGCTCGCCGATGGGCTTGAGGTCCGGCATGTGATCGGCGACCGCGTTGAAGATCAGGTTGATGGTCATGCGGGCCAGGTTCGCGCCGATGCAGTAGTGGGCGCCGGTGCCGCCGAAGCCGACATGGGGATTCGGGTCGCGCAGGATGTTGAAGGTGTGCGGGTCTTCGAAGACCTCTTCGTCGAAATTGGCGGACCGGTAGGACATCACCACCCGCTGGCCCTTCTTGATCTGGACACCGGCCAACTCGGTGTCCTCGTTGGCGGTGCGCTGGAAGGCCGACACCGGGGTGGCCCACCGGATGATCTCGTCGGCGGTGGTCGACGGGCGCTCCTTCTTGAACAGCTCCCACTGATCGGGGTTGTTGGCCATGGCGATCATGCCGTGCGTGATCGAGTTGCGCGTGGTCTCGTTGCCCGCCACGGCGAGCATGACCACGAAGAAGCCGAACTCGTCGTCGGAGAGCTTTTCGCCCTCGATGTCGGCCTCGATGAGCGTGGTGACGATGTCGTCGGTCGGGTTCTTGCCCCGCTCCTCGGCCATGGCCATCGCGTAGGTGATCAGCTCCATCGACGACTGTGCGGGATCGACGTGCGCATACTCGGGGTCCGTGCCGCCCGTCATCTCGTTGGACCAGCGGAAGAGCTTGTCGCGGTCCTCCTGGGGAACGCCGAGCAGCCCCGCGATGGCTTGCAGCGGCAGCTCGCACGAGACCTGCTCGACGAAGTCGCCGCTGCCCTCGGCCGCCGCGGTCTTGGCGATGTTCTGGGCCCGCTGGGCCAGTTCGGCTTCCAGCCGTCCGATGGCCCGCGGGGTGAACCCGCGGGAGATGATCTTGCGCAGCCGGGTGTGGTGCGGCGCGTCCATGTTGAGCATGACGCTGCGCTGCAGTTCCACCTGCTCACGCTTCATCTCCGGCGGCCATGTCGGGATGGCGCCGTTCATCCAGCTGGAGAAGATGTCACTGCGTTTCGACACCTCCTTGACGTCGGCGTGCCTGGTGACGATCCAATAGCCGTGGTCCTCGAACCCGCCGGCGCCGTTGGGAATGTCGACCCAGTGGATCGGCTCCGCCTTGCGCAGCCAGGCGAGCTCCTCGACGGGCAGCCCGGCGAGGTTGACGTCCGGGTCAAGGAAGTCGAAGTCGGCGGGAATGTTGGGGGGTGCCATGATGTGTGCGCTCCTCAATTGCAACGTGTTCTAGTGCCAGTAAAACACGGCTCCTAGGCAGATAAAAGGCAGGTCATCATCCTCGCTTGTCAGAGTAATGAAACGTGTTCTAGCCTGACGGAATGGGTAACCCGGTAATCGTCGAAGCCACCCGCAGCCCGATCGGCAAGCGGAACGGATGGCTGTCAGGGCTGCACGCCACCGAGCTGCTCGGTGCGGTGCAGAAGGCACTGGTGGAGAAGGCCGGCATCGATGCGGGCGACGTCGAACAGGTGATCGGCGGCTGCGTGACGCAGTTCGGCGAGCAGTCCAACAACATCACCCGGGTGAGCTGGCTCGTCGCCGGGCTGCCCGAACACGTCGGCGCCACGACCGTGGACTGCCAGTGCGGCAGCAGCCAGCAGGCCAACGGCCTGATCGCCGGCCTGATCGCGGCCGGCGCGATCGACATCGGCATCGCGTGCGGAATCGAGGCCATGAGCCGCGTCGGACTCGGCGCCAACGCCGGTCCCGACCGCAGCATCCTGCGGCCCGCGTCGTGGGACATCGACCTGCCCGACCAGTTCACCGCCGCTGAGCGGATCGCCAAGCGGCGCGGCATCACGCGTGACGACATCGACCAGTTCGGTTACGAGTCGCAGGCCAAGGCCAAGCAGGCCTGGGAGGAAGGCCGTTTCGATCGCGAGATCTCCCCGATCGAGGCGCCGGCGCTGGACGAGAACAAGCAACCGACGTCGGAGCGGGTCACCATCTCCCGCGACCAGGGCCTGCGGGAGACGACTCTGTCGGGCCTTTCCGCGCTGAAGCCGGTCATCGAGGGCGGGATCCACACGGCGGGAACGTCGTCGCAGATCTCCGACGGGGCCGCGGCCGTGTTGTGGATGGACGAGGACAAGGCCAAGGCGCTCGGGCTGCGGCCGCGGGCGCGCATCGTCAGCCAGGCGCTCATCGGCGCCGAGCCGTACTACCACCTGGACGGCCCGGTGCAGTCGACGGCCAAGGTGCTGGAGAAGGCCGGCATGAAGATGGGCGACATCGACCTGGTAGAGATCAACGAGGCCTTCGCGTCGGTGGTGCTGTCGTGGGCGCGAGTCCACGAGCCCGACATGGCCAGGGTCAACGTCAACGGCGGTGCCATCGCGCTGGGCCACCCGGTGGGCAGCACCGGCAGCAGGCTGATCACCACCGCCCTGCACGAGCTGGAGCGCACCGATCAGACCACCGCGCTGATCACCATGTGCGCGGGCGGGGCCCTGTCGACCGGCACCATCATCGAGCGCATCTAGCACTTGATCGTCTCGGAGGAGAGCCGCATCGCCGCGGCGCAGTCCTATATCGACGCGCTGGTCAGCCATGACGGCGACTCAGTGCCGTTCGCCGCGCGGTGCACCCGCGTCGAGCAGGGGATCAAGAACGGGTTTTCCGGAAACCACCTGCGCCGCAGCCTTAATCGCGGTGCCCAGTACCGATTCCTCGCCGACACCACACCGCCGGACTACCGGATCGAGGGCGATCGGGTGCACGCGGCGTACACCGTGCTCACCAAGGCGGCGTTCGGCGGCCGGCGGCTGGCCGCACGGGTCAGCGAGACGTTCGCGATTCCCGCCGAAACTCCGAGCGGGGCGGCCGAAATCCAGCACATCAAGGTTCGCTTCCAACCGTTCGTCCAGCAGCGCCGGTAACGACGCAGCCCGCAAAGCGGGGTGGGGAGAAGCCGGCACATCGAGCACAGAGGAGCACCATGCCGAAACCGAAGCCACGCTCGTTGAACGCACCCTGGGTCGACTTCATCATCAAATGGATGGCCAAGGGCAACGCGTGGATCTACCGACGCAGCAACGGAAAATTCGGCGGCACGTTCCAAAAGGCACCGGTTGCGCTGCTCACCACGACGGGCCGCAAGACCGGTGAACCGCGGGTGAGTCCGCTGCTCTATCTGCGCGAGGGCAACCGGGTGGTCCTGGTCGCATCGAAGGGCGGCAGCGACAAGCACCCGTTGTGGTATCTCAACCTCAAGGCCAACCCCAAAGTCTCCGTGCAGATCAAGGACGAGGTGCTGCAGCTGCAGGCGCGCGACGCCACCGCCGAGGAGCGCGCGGAGTACTGGCCGAAGTTGAACGCCATGTATCCCTCGTTCGAGGACTACCAGTCGTGGACCGATCGGCTGATCCCGATCGTGATCTGCGACCCGGCTTAGTCGTCAGGCCCCGTACACGGGGACCGGTGGGCGTGCCTTGGCAAGCAGGTCGGCGACGACCGGGCCCAATTCCGCGGGGTCCCACCTGGCGCCCTTGTCGATCTGCGGTCCGTGCGCCCAGCCCTCCGCGACGCGGATCTTGCCGCCCTCGACCTCGAACACCTTCCCGGTGACGTCACGGGATTCGGCGCTGCCCAGCCACACCACCAGCGGCGAGATGTTCTCCGGCGCCATGGCGTCGAAATCCTGGTCCTGCGTTGCCATCATCTCGGCGAAGACGGTCTCGGTCATGCGGGTGCGCGCCGACGGCGCGATGGCGTTGACCGTGACGCCGTAGCGGCCCATCTCGGCCGAGCCGACCAGCGTCATCGCCGCGATGCCGGCCTTGGCGGCGCTGTAGTTGCCCTGCCCGACGCTGCCCTGCAGGCCGGCGCCCGAACTGGTGTTGATGATCCGCGCGTCGACGGTCTTGCCCTCTTTGGACAGGCCCCGCCAGTACGACGCGGCGTGCCGCATCGTGGCGAAGTGGCCCTTGAGGTGCACGGCGATGACGGCGTCGAACTCCTCCTCGCTGGTGTTGGCCATCATCCGGTCGCGCACGATGCCCGCGTTGTTGACCAGAACGTCCAGCCCACCGAAATGGTCGACGGCGGTCTGGATCAGGGCGGCCGCCTCGTCCCAGTCGGCGACGTTGGACCCGTTGGCGACGGCTTCCCCACCGGCGGCGGTGATTTCGTCGACCACGCCCTGGGCGGCGCTGCCGCCCCCGGCCGGCGAACCGTCCAGGCCCACGCCGATGTCATTGACCACCACACGCGCGCCTTCGGCCGCGAAGGCCAGCGCGTGGGCGCGTCCGATACCGCCGCCCGCTCCGGTGACGATGACGACGCGGCCGTCAACCACTCCCATTGTTCGTGTCTCCTCTACTTGACCGCGCTGGCGGTCGTTGTGGACAGATAGTGCGGCGGCTCGCCGCCGCCGTGCACCTCGAGCGAGGCGCCACTGATGTAGGACGCCGCATCCGACGCCAAAAACGCCGCGGCCCAGCCGATATCGTCGGGCTTGGCAAGTCGGCCCAGGGGCACGTTCTTCGAGATCGCCGCGATGGACTCGGCGTCGCCGTAGAACAGCTCGGATTGTTCGGTCTCGACCATGCCGACGACGCAGGCGTTCACCCGGACCCTCGGCCCCCATTCCACCGCGAGGGTCTGCGTGAGGCTTTCCAGGCCGGCCTTGGCCGCCCCGTAGGCGCCGGTGCCGGGCGATGGCCGCCGGCCGGACAGACTGCAGATGTTGATGATCGACCCGCCGCCGCTCTGGGTCTGCATCTTCTCGTTGGCGTGTTGCGAAACCGACAGCGCCCCAATCAGGTTCAACTCGATGATCTTGCGGTTGAACTTCGCGCTGGACTCCGCGGTCAGCACGTACGGCGAACCGCCGGCGTTGTTGACCACGACGTCGAGCCTGCCGTGCTCGTCGACGATCGAGTCGACCAGCGCCTTGACGGCATCGTCGTCGCGGATGTCGCAAGAGTGAAACTCATAGGGCAGACCCTCAACGGCCCGCCGTGCGCAGGTGATGACGGTCGCGCCCTGCCCGGCGAAGACCGAGCTGATTCCGGCGCCGACTCCGCGAACCCCGCCGGTGACCAGCACCACCCGTCCGGCCAGCCCCAGGTTGATGGCGTCGGGTGCTTCGGCGCGAGTCACTGTGCTAGCGTACCAAGCAAGTGCTTGCTTAGGTAGTTACCCCACAAGGAAGTGGCACCTTGCCCATCACATCCAAAACCACCGAACCGGGCATCGTCGCGGTCACCGTCGACTTTCCCCCGGTCAACGCCATTCCGTCGCGCGGCTGGTTCGAGCTGGCCGACGTGATCACGGACGCCGGCCGCAACCCCGAGACCCATGTCGTCATCCTGCGGGCGGAGGGGCGCGGATTCAACGCCGGGGTCGACATCAAGGAGATGCAGCGCACCGAGGGATTCACCGCGCTGATCGACGCCAACCGCGGATGCTTCGCCGCCTTCCGCGCGGTCTATGAGTGCGCGGTGCCCGTCGTGGCCGCCGTCAACGGGTTCTGTGTCGGCGGCGGCATCGGTCTGGTCGGCAACTCCGACGTCATCGTGGCCTCCGAGGACGCCACCTTCGGGCTGCCCGAGGTGGAGCGCGGAGCCCTCGGCGCGGCCACCCACCTGTCGCGGCTGGTGCCGCAGCACATGATGCGGCGGCTGTTCTTCACCGCCGCCACCGTCGACGCGGCCACCCTGCACCACTTCGGTTCGGTGCACGAGGTGGTGCCGCGCGACCACCTGGACGAAGCCGCTTTGAAGGTGGCCCGCGACATCGCCGCCAAGGACACCCGGGTCATCCGCGCGGCCAAGGAAGCGCTCAACCTGATCGACGTGCAGCGGGTCAACTCGAGTTACCGCATGGAACAGGGCTTTACGTTCGAGCTCAATCTGGCCGGCGTCGCCGACGAGCACCGCGACGCGTTCGCCGGAACGGCGAAGGGCAAGGACAAGTGACCGACAAAAGGACCAGCCTGGACGCCGCCGTCGCGCAATTGCGCAGCGGCATGACGATCGGTATCGGCGGCTGGGGCTCGCGGCGCAAGCCGATGGCGTTCGTGCGCGCCATGCTGCGCACCGGCGTCAAAGATTTGACGGTGGTCACCTACGGCGGGCCCGATCTGGGTTTGCTCTGCTCGGCCGGCAAGGTCAAGCGCGTCTACTACGGCTTCGTTTCGCTGGACTCCCCGCCCTTCTACGACCCCTGGTTCGCCAAGGCCCGCACCAGCGGAGCGATCGAGGCCAGGGAGATGGACGAGGGCATGCTGCGGTGCGGCCTGCAGGCCGCCGCGCAACGCCTGCCGTTCCTGCCGATTCGGGCCGGTTTGGGCAGTTCGGTCCCCGACTTCTGGGAGGGCGAACTGCGGACCGTGACCAGCCCGTACCCCGCACCGGAGGGCGGGCATGAGACGCTGATCGCCATGCCGGCGCTGCGCTTGGACGCGGCCTTCGTGCACCTCAATCTCGGCGACAGCCGCGGCAATGCGGCCTACACCGGCATCGATCCCTACTTCGACGATCTGTTCCTGATGGCCGCCGACAAGCGTTTCCTGTCGGTAGAGCGCGTCGTCTCCACCGAGGAGCTGGTGAAGGCCGTTCCCCCGCAGGCCCTGCTGGTGAACCGGATGATGGTCGACTCCGTGGTGGAGGCGCCGGGTGGCGCCCACTTCACCACCGCCGCACCGGATTACGGTCGCGACGAGAAATTCCAGCGGCATTACGCCGAGGCCGCATCGACCGACGAGGGCTGGCAGACGTTCGTCCAGACCTACCTGTCGGGCAGCGAAGACGACTATCAGGCGGCGGTCCGCGCGTTCGCAGAGGAGGCGGCCAAGTGAGCACCACCCGCGCCGAGGTGTGCGCAGTCGCGTGTGCCGAATTGTTCGCCGGAGCGGGCGAAATCATGGTCAGCCCGATGACGAACATGGCATCGGTCGGCGCGCGGCTGGCGCGGTTGACCTTTTCACCCGACATTCTGCTGACCGACGGCGAGGCGCAACTGCTGGCGGACACCCCGGCCCTGGGCAAGCCCGGACTTGTGGAGGGCTGGATGCCGTTCGGGCGGGTGTTCGAGACGCTGGCCTGGGGCCGGCGGCATGTGGTGATGGGCGCCAATCAGGTTGACCGCTTTGGCAATCAGAACATCTCGGCGTTCGGCCCGCTGCAACACCCGACCAGACAGATGTTCGGCCTGCGGGGCGCGCCGGGCAACGCGATCAACCACGCGACCAGCTACTGGGTCGGCAACCACTCCAAGCGGGTGTTCTGCGAGGCGGTCGACGTGGTCTGCGGCATCGGCTGGGACAAGGTGGACCCTAAGAATCCGGCGTTCCGCTTCGCCAACACCTACCGGGTCGTGTCCAACCTCGGGGTGTTCGACTTCGGCGGACCGGACCACACCATGCGCGCGGTGTCCCTGCATCCCGGGGTATCCCCCGACGATGTCCGCGAGGCCACCTCGTTCGAGGTGCACGGGGTGGACGAGGCCGGCGAGACCAGGCTGCCGACCGACGAGGAGCTCCGCCTGATCCGCGAGGTCATCGACCCGAAGTCGCTGCGCGACAGAGAGATACGTTGATGATTGTTCCGCCTCCTGCCCATCGCTTCGTCCCCCGCAAGCGGGTGGTACCCCCTCTGCATCGTCGGCGGTCGGTATGAAGCTGCGCACGCCGCTGACCGAGCTGGTCGGTGTCGAGCACCCGGTGGTCCAGACCGGGATGGGCTGGGTGGCCGGCGCGCGGCTGGTGGCCGCTACCGCCAACGCGGGCGGGCTGGGCATCCTGGCGTCGGCCACCATGACGCTGGACGAGTTGGCGACGGCCATCGGTAAGGTCAAGGCCGCAACCGACAAGCCGTTCGGGGTGAACATCCGCGCCGACGCCGCCGACGCCGGCGACCGCGTCGACCTGATGATCCGCGAGGGCGTGAAGGTGGCGTCGTTCGCCCTGGCGCCCAAGCAGGAGTTGATCGCCCGGCTGAAAGAGGCCGGCGCGGTGGTGATCCCGTCGATCGGCGCGGCCAAGCACGCGCGCAAGGTCGCGGCCTGGGGCGCCGACGCGATGATCGTGCAGGGCGGTGAGGGCGGCGGGCACACCGGGCCCGTCGCCACCACGCTGCTGCTGCCGTCGGTGCTGGACGCCGTGCAGGGCACCGGCATTCCGGTGATCGCGGCCGGGGGATTCTTCGACGGGCGCGGGCTGGCGGCCGCGCTGAGCTACGGCGCCGCGGGCGTGGCGATGGGCACTCGCTTCCTGTTGACCTCCGATTCGACCGTCCCCGAGGCGGTCAAGCGGCGCTACCTGGACGCGGCGCTGGACGGCACCGTGGTCACCACGCGCGTGGACGGCATGCCGCACCGCGTCCTGCGCACCGGCCTGGTCGAAAGGCTGGAAAGCGGTTCGCCGGTAAGGGGTCTCACCGCGGCCGTGCGTAACGCGGCGAAGTTCAAACACATGTCGCAGATGACCTGGCGGTCGATGATCCGCGACGGCCTGGCGATGCGCCACGGCAAGGAGCTGACCTGGTCACAAGTGGTGATGGCGGCCAACACTCCCATGCTGTTGAAGGCGGGGCTGGTCGAGGGCAACACCGAGGCCGGGGTGCTCGCATCCGGCCAGGTCGCCGGCATCCTCGAGGACCTGCCGTCGTGCGCCGAGCTGATCGACTCGATCGTGCGCGACGCGATCGCGCACCTGAAGGCCGCGGCGGCGCTCGTGCAACCGTCAGCAGCGGACTAAGGACTCTGGCCGTGGCCCGCGGCGCGGCGCCATCCTGGATCAATGATGTCGCTGGCACCGGAAACCTGGCCCACGCCGCTTTTGAACGCGATTCGCACGTCCAACAGGTACCTCCTCAACCCGCTCATGCTGCGGCTGGCCGGCCGCAAGAACTGGTATGCGGCGGCGATCGAGCACACCGGACGCCGGTCGGGCAAGGTGTACGCCACACCGGTCGTCGCCGAACGCATCGATGGCGGCTTCGTCATACCGTTGCCCTACGGCACCGCGGTGGATTGGTTGCAGAATGTTCGCGCGGCGGGGCGAGCGACGATCTCGTCGCGGGGCGAGAAATACCAGGTCGTGCGGCCCGAGATCATCGACGCTGGGGAGGCCCTGCCCTTGCTGTCGCCGCGCCGCCGACGCACCTTCGAACGGGTCGGCATAGAGGGTTATCTGAGGGTCAAAGACCGGCCGTCGACTTGAGCGGCGTCTCGACCACCGAGCCTGGTTAAGCTTTCCGCTAAATATGTGATAAATGAAGCTATAGTCTTTATATGTCTAAGGTGAAGGCTGAGCCTTCAATCCGCGCAACGCTGATCGGCGATGTGGTGGGGTCCCGGCGTGCCGGGGACCGGCCCGCCCTGCATCGGCGCGTGGCCGACGCCCTCGGCCAGGTCGCGAACGGCGCGATCGACCCGCCATCCTTCACCGTGGGGGACGAGTTTCAGGGCAGCTACCCCACTCTCGGTGGTGCGATCGACGCGGCGTTGACCGTGCGCCTGTTACTTGTGCCCGATGTCGATGTCCGCTTCGGGCTTGGGTGGGGCGCGGTGACCGTCCTGGACGCCGACGCCGGCATCCAGGACGGTCCGGGGTGGTGGACCGCCCGGGAGGCCATCCAGCAGACGGCGAAGGCCCAGCGGCAGCCCGGCTTGGCGCTGGTGCGCACGACGTTTCGGGCCGCCGCAGAGACGCGCACCGACATCGCCGCGGTCAACGCGGCGCTGATTTGTCGGGACCATCTGCTTGGATCGCTCGATGAGAGGTCGTTGCGGATTGTGAGGGGATTGATGACCGGCCGCACCAAAAGGGAGCTCGCCGCTGCCGAGGGCATCAGCCCGTCGGCGGTCTCGCAGCGCGCGAGCCGCGACGGTTTGGATCTGATTGTCCTTGCCAGTCAATACCTTCGGGGCCTGCCGTGAGCGCCGTCGCCGTCCTGCTTACGGCTCTCGGCATCGCCGACCTGTGTCGCCGAGCGATCCGGGCGGTGTGGGTGCCGCTTGCGGTCGGGCCGGTTGTGGTGGCGGCGTTCTTGGCGCTGGGCGCGCTGTGGCATGCCGGCGACATCCCGCTGCTCGTGCTGGCTGCCGCGTCGGTCGTCGCATGGGAATGGCTCTGCGCGCGCAGCGAACGCAGCGGCGGCCACCAGGCCGCGCCGCTCGCGGTGTTCGCTGCGACGCTGGCCCTCTTGACGTTGCTGTCCGGCTGGACGTCGACGGTCGGCGGCGTCATCGGGCGGTGGTCGGCGTGGGTGCAGCTGCCGCTCAGCCACGTGACGCCCACGCGGCTGCTGATGATCCTCGGCGTGGTGCTGGTGCAGTTCGCGACCGCGAATCAGCTTGTGCGCCTGGTGCTCGGTTCGGTGGGAGCGGTGCGCCCGGCCGGTGAGCCGCAGCCGTCGGACCGGCTCAAGGGCGGCCGACTGCTGGGCCCCATGGAACGCCTGCTGATCCTGAGCCTGGGCGTCGGCGGCCAGGTGGCCGCCGCCAGCGCCGTCGTCGCCGCCAAGGGCATCATCCGCTTTCCCGAGTTGAGCGCCCAGAAGGGCCGCAACGGTGAGGTCGGCATCGACGAGGTGACCGAGTACTTCTTGGTCGGCAGCTTCACGAGTTGGCTGCTGGCCCTCGGCGGGATCGGCCTGGTGCTGGCGACCCGGTGATGACGGGCAGACTGTGGGGGTGGCAGCCGCACCGGTAGCCCGGCACCTGCTTCGGGCCAAAGACCTCGTCGACGCGCGTTACTACGAGTCTCTGTCCGTCGCCGACCTGGCCGCGGCCGCAGGCCTTTCACCCGCTCACTTCAGTCGGCGCTTCAGGCAGACGTTCGGCGAGTCGCCGCACCAGTACGTGCTGACGCGGCGGCTCGAACGAGCCGCCGCATTGCTGCGCACGACCGACTGGACGGTGGCCGCCGTTTGCATCGCCGTGGGTTGGGAAAGCGTCGGCTCGTTCACGACGAGCTTTCGCCGCATGTTCGGCGTGACGCCACAGGGCTATCGGGCTACCTTTCCGCCCGCCGAGCGCCACGTACGAATTCCGCGCTGTGTCGCGCTGGCCTACGGGCGGCCGCAAAACCGCACGTTTCGAGAAGACGGCGGACCTGCGAAATCCGTAGCGTCGACGCGAGACAACGGGAGTGAGGAGAACTGATGATCACGATTGCAAACGCTCAGTTCTGGGTGCATGACCAAGACGCGGCGCTGGCGTTCTACACCAAGACCCTGGGCTGGGAGGTCCGGGCGGACGTGACGATGGAAGCGTGGCACTTCCGCTGGCTGTGCGTCGGTCCCGTCGGGCAGGACGGCGTCGGGCTGGTTCTCATGCCCGTTCCAGGGGCGCCGATGCTCGACGCCGCGGCCAGCGCGCAACTGGCAGAGCTGGTGGCCAAGGGAGCCGGTGGCACCTTGTTCCTGGAGACCGACGACTGCCAAGCCGCCTACGACGAATTATCCGCTCGCGGAGTCGAATTCAATGATCCTCCCACCGCGCAGGCGTACGGTATCGACACTTCCTTCCGCGACCCGTCCGGCAACAACATTCGACTCACCCAAGTACTCGAGTTCGATCCGGCACGCGGCCCCGCAGGACCTACAACCGCTCGATAATGGTGACGTTGGCGGTGCCGCCGCCCTCACACATCGTCTGCAGGCCATAGCGGCCGCCGATGCGCTCGAGATTGTTGAGCATGGTGGCGAACAGCTTGGCGCCGGTGGCCCCGAGCGGGTGACCGAGGGCGATCGCGCCACCGTTGGGGTTGACCTTTTCCGGATCGGCCTTGATCTCCTTGAGCCACGCCATCACCACCGGCGCGAACGCCTCGTTGATCTCGACGGTGTCGATGTCGTCGATGGACAGCCCGGTCTTGTCGAAGGCGTGGCGGGTGGCGGGGATGGGCCCGGTCAGCATGAACACCGGGTCGGCGGCGCGGGCACTGATGTGGTGGATGCGGGCCCGCGGGGTCAGGTTGTGGTCCTTGACCGCCTGCTCCGAAGCCAACAGCACCGCGCTGGCGCCGTCCGAGATCTGGCTGGCCATCGCCGCCGTCAACCGGCCGCCCTCGACGAGCGTCTTCAGGCCGGCCATCTTCTCCAGCGACGACTCACGCGGACCCTCGTCGACCCGGAATGGCCCCGATTCCGTTTCGACGGTGATGATCTCGTTGTCGAAGTGACCGCCGCGGATCGCGGCGAACGCCCGCTCGTGGCTGGTCAGCGCGTACTGCTCCATCTCCTCGCGCGACAGGTTCCACTTCTCGGCAATCAGCTCGGAGCCGCGGAACTGAGAGATCTCCTGGTCGCCGTAGCGGTGCAGCCACTGCTTGGACTCGTTGGTCGGCGAGGTGAACCCGAACTGTTCGCCGACGGTCATCGCGGACGAGATCGGGATCTGGCTCATGTTCTGCACGCCGCCGGCCACGATGAGGTCGGCTGTTCCGGCCATGATCGCCTGCGCGCCAAAGGAAATCGCCTGCTGGCTGGAACCGCACTGGCGGTCCACGGTGACGCCGGGAACCTCTTCGGGGTAGCCCGCGGCCAGCCACGAGAGCCGGGCGATGTTGCCCGCCTGCGCACCGATGGCGTCGACGCAGCCGGCGATCACGTCGTCGACGGCGGCGGGGTCGACGTCGACCCGGTCGAGCAGTCCGCGCCACCCGAGGGCACCGAGGTCCACGGGGTGCACCCCGGCCAGCGATCCGTTCCGCTTGCCGACCGCGGTACGCACAGCGTCAATGACGTACGCCTCAGCCATGGTGTCGCTCCTCCTCATCGCTTCGTCCCCCGCAAGCGGGTGGTACCCCCACCGCATCGTCTCCGACACGAGCCATCTTCAGACTCCTTCTTTGGTAATCCCACCAAGGACGATGGCGAGATATTGCTGACCCACCTGCTGAGCCGTCAGGGGCCCGCCGGGTTGATACCAGCGCACCGACACCCAGGTGGTGTCACGAATGAAACGGTAGACGAGGTCGACGTTGAGGTCGGGCTGGAAGTAGCCCTCGTCGATGCCCTGGTTGATCACCTCGACCCACATCTTGCGCTGCTGGCGGTTCATGTCCTCGATGTAGGCGAACCGGGGCTGCGCCAGCAACCGTTGGGCTTCGTCCTGATAGATGACGACCTGCGCGTGCCGGTGCTCGATCGCCTCGAACGACGCCATGAACAGTCCCTTGAGCCGCTCCAGCGGGTTGGCCTCGCTGTCGACGATCTCGCGGTAGCGGGCGAACAGCCAGTCCAGAAAGCTGCGCAGCAGCTCGTCGACCATCTCCTCCTTGGAGGAGAAGTGGTGATAAAGGCTCCCGGACAGGATGCCCGCGCTGTCGGCGATGTCGCGCACGGTGGTGGCGCGCAGGCCGCGCTCGGCGAACATGGTCGCGGCGAGTTCCAGTAACTCGTCGCGGCGGCTGTTCGCCTGACCGGCCACTCGGTCCATCCGATCAGAGTATCAACCAAGCGCTTGCTTGGCCAGTTCGCCGCTCAGGGATGCTGGCTGGAGACCGAGATGACCTCGCCCGTCAGATAGCTGGAGTAGTCGCTGGCCAGGAACGCGATGGTGGCCGCCACCTCCCACGGCTCGGCCGCCCGCCCGAACGCTTCGCCGGCCGACAACCGGTCGAGCAGGTCGGCGGAGGTCGTCTTGTCCAGGAACTTGTGGCGCGCGATGCTCGGGGACACCGCGTTGATCCGCACCCCGTACTCGACGGCTTCGATTGCGCTGCAACGGGTTAACGCCATCACCCCCGCTTTGGCCGCCGCATAGTGCGACTGCGAGTGCTGGGCGCGCCAGCCCAGCACGCTGGCGTTGTTGACGATGACGCCGCCGTGGTCCGCCTCACGGAAGTAGCCCAGCGCCGCCCGGGTGGCCCGGAACACCGACGACAGCGTCACGTCCAGGACGCGGTCCCACTCGTCGTCGGTCATGTCGACCACCGGCGTCTGACCGCCCAGCCCGGCATTGTTGACCAGCACGTCGAGCCGGCCCATCCGGGCGGTCGTCGACGCGATCAGCGCGTCGACCTGCGCCGTGGACGTCACGTCGCACAGCACGCTCTCGACCCGACCCAGGCCCAGCGCGGACAGTTCGTCGGCGGTCTGCCCCAGCCGCCGTTCGTGGTGGTCGGACACCACCACGTCGGCGCCCTCCACCAAGGCCCTTCGCGCCGTCGCCGATCCGATGCCGGTGCCGGCCGCCGCGGTCACGACAACCACCTTGCCCTGCAGAAGCCCGTGCCCGGCAACCTCTTTCGGAGCTTCGGACAGGCTCATCCCTTTACCTCCCGGGGCAGGCCGAGCACCCGCTCGGCGATGATGTTGCGCTGGATCTCATTCGAGCCGCCGTAGATGGTGTCGGCGCGGGTGAACAGAAACAGCCGCTGCCATTCGTCGAACTCGCCGTCCGAAAGGGTGAGGCCCGGCTTGCCGATCACATCCATCGCCAGCTCTCCCAGACCGCGATGCCAGTTGGCCCACAACAACTTCGACACGTTGTCCTGGCCGGGCTGCTCGACATCCATGGTGGCCAGCGCATACGAACGCATCGCCCGAAGCCCCGTCCACGCCCGCGTCAGCCGCTCCCGGATGAAGGGGTCTTCGGCGGCACCGTTGCGGCGCGCGAGCTCCGCCAGGTTGGAAAGCTCACGGGCGTAACGGATTTGCTGCCCGAGTGTCGAAACCCCACGCTCGAAGGTCAGCGTGCCCATCGCGACGCGCCATCCGTCACCGGGCTGCCCGACCACCAGGCCGGCCTCGGTGCGGGCGTCGTCGAAGAACACCTCGTTGAACTCCGCGGTGCCGGTGATCTGGACGATCGGCCGGACCTGCACACCCGGCTGGTCCAGCGGCACCAGCAGGTAGGACAGCCCGGCATGGCGCTTGGAGCCCTTCTCGGTGCGCGCGACCACGAAGCACCACTGCGACAGGTGCGCCAGCGACGTCCACACCTTCTGGCCGTTGATCACCCACTGGTCGCCGTCGAGTTCGGCGGTGGTGGACACGTTGGCCAGATCGCTGCCGGCGCCGGGCTCGGAGTAGCCCTGGCACCACAGCTCGGTGACGTCGAGGATTTTCGGCAGGAAGCGCTGCTGCTGCTCGGGCGTCCCGAACGCGATCAGCGTCGGGCCGAGCAGCTCCTCGCCGAAGTGGTTGACCTTGTCGGGGGCGTCGGCGCGCGCGTACTCCTCGTAGAACGCCACCCGGTGCGCGGTCGACAGCCCGCGGCCGCCGTGCTCGACGGGCCAGCCCAGGCAGGTGAGACCGGCCTTGGCGAGGTGCTGATTCCACGCCCGGCGCTCTTCGAAGGCCTCGTGCTCGCGTCCCGGTCCGCCGAGGCCCTTGAGAGCTGCGAATTCGCCGACCAGATTGTCGGCGAGCCAACCGCGGACCTCCGCCCGGAACTCCTCGACGTCCTGCATGCCCTGTAGGCTAACCTACCAAGCACTTGCTTTGTCGGCTCGGTGACGATGCGCGCCGCGCAGCGGCGCGAGGAGGAGCCGAGCAATCCAGGTAGGAGCAGTCTCGATGACCGGCGATGTCCGCACCATTCCCGCGGCGCTGGACCGTTTGGCGAGTCAGTTCCCGGACCACGACGCGCTGATCACCGACGAGCGGACGTTCACGGCGGCCGGACTGCGTGACGAGGTCCGCCGGGCGGCCGCCGCGCTGATCGCGCTGGGCGTCGAGCCCGGTGACCGCGTGGCCATCTGGTCGCCGAATACCTGGCACTGGGTGGTGGCCTGCCTGGCGATCCACCACGCCGGCGCGGCCATGGTGCCCCTGAACACCCGCTATACCGCCGAAGAAGCCGGCGACATCCTGGCCCGCACCCGTGCGCCCGTGCTGTTCGGGATGGGCCGATTCCTCGGCCATGATCGCGTCGCCGACCTCGATCGCGGCGCCCTGCCCGCGCTGCGGCACGTCATCCGAATCCCGATCGAGTCGCGCGACGGAACCTGGGACGACTTCGTCGGCCACGGCACCGACGTGGACGCGGTCGCCGCCCGCGCCGCCGCCGTCACACCCGACGATGTGAGCGACATCCTGTTCACCTCGGGTACCACCGGCCGCAGCAAGGGTGTGCTCTGCGCGCACCGGCAGTCGTTGTCGGCGTCGGCGTCGTGGGCCGCCAACGGCAAGATCACCGGCGACGACCGCTACCTGTGCATCAACCCGTTCTTCCACAACTTCGGTTACAAGGCCGGCATCCTGGCCTGCCTGCAGACCGGCGCGACGCTGATCCCGCACCTGACCTTCGACCCGCTGCGCGCGCTGCAGGCGATCGAGCGGCACCGCATCACCGTGTTGCCCGGGCCGCCCACCATCTACCAGACGCTGCTGGACCACCCGCAGCGCCGAGACTACGACCTGAGCTCGCTGCGGTTCGCGGTGACGGGGGCGGCCACCGTGCCCGTGGTGTTGGTCGAGCGCATGCAATCCGAGCTCGACATCGACATCGTGCTGACCGCCTACGGGCTGACCGAGGCCAACGGCATGGGCACCATGTGCCGGGCCGACGATGACGCGGTCACCGTCGCGACCACCTGCGGGCGGCCGTTCGCCGATTTCGAATTGCGCATCGACGCAAGCACTCCCGGCGGGGAGGGTGAGGTGTTGCTGCGCGGGCCGAACGTGATGCTGGGTTATCTCGACGATCCGGAGGCCACCACGGCGGCGATCGACGCGGACGGCTGGCTGCACACCGGTGATATCGGCGCCGTCGACGCGGCCGGCAACCTGCGCATCACCGACCGGCTCAAGGACATGTACATCTGCGGCGGATTCAACGTCTACCCCGCGGAGGTCGAGCAGGTGCTGGCCCGGATGCCGGGGATTGCCGACGCCGCGGTGATCGGAGTCCCCGACGAGCGCCTCGGTGAGGTAGGCCGGGCGTTCGTCGTGACCCGGCCCGGCGCCGACGTCGACGAGCAATCCGTGATCGCCTACACCCGTGAACATCTGGCGAACTTCAAGGCGCCGCGGTCGGTGCGGTTCGTCGACGCGTTGCCGCGCAATCCGGGCGGCAAGGTGGTCAAACCACAACTGCGAGAGTGGACCTGAATTGGATCTGGAACTAGACGAAGAGACCCTGACGTTGCAGGCCGAGGTGCGGGACTTCCTGTCGGCCAACGCCGAGTCGATCCCGACGAAGTCCTACGACAACGCCGAAGGCTTCGCCCAGCACCGGCATTGGGACCGGGTGCTGTTCGACGCCGGGCTGTCGGTCATCACCTGGCCCAAGAAGTACGGCGGCCGCGACGCACCGCTGCTGCACTGGGTGGTGTTCGAGGAGGAATACTTCCGCGCGGGCGCCCCCGGCCGCGCCAGCGCCAACGGCACCTCGATGCTCGCCCCGACGCTCTTCGCGCACGGCACCGAAGAGCAGCTGGACCGCATCCTGCCGAAAATGGCCAGTGGCGAACAAATCTGGGCGCAGGCATGGTCGGAACCGGAATCCGGCAGCGATCTGGCCTCGCTGCGGTCCACCGCCACCAGGACCGACGGCGGCTGGCTGCTCAACGGGCAGAAGATCTGGAGTTCGCGCGCCCCGTTCGCCGAAATGGGCTTCGGATTGTTCCGGTCGGACCCGGAAGCCGAGCGGCACCACGGCCTGACCTACTTCATGTTCGACCTGAGGGCCGAGGGCGTCACCGTGCGACCCATCGTCCAGCTCGGCGGCGACACCGGCTTCGGCGAGATCTTCCTCGACGACGTGTTCGTCCCCGACCACGACGTGATCGGCACGCCGAACGAGGGCTGGCGGGCGGCCATGAGCACATCGAGCAACGAGCGCGGCATGTCGCTGCGCAGCCCGGCCCGCTTCCTCGCGGCGGCGGAACGGTTGGTGGAACTGTGGAAGGACCGCGGCTCCCCCGCCGCATCCGCCGACCGGGTCGCCGACGCGTGGATCAAGGCGCAGGCCTACCGACTGCAGACGTTCGGCACGGTGACCAGGCTTGCGGCCGGCGGTGAACTGGGCGCCGAATCGTCGGTGACCAAGGTGTTCTGGTCGGACCTCGACGTGGCGATACATCAGACGGCACTCGACATCCTCGGGGCCGACGGGGAGCTGGTCGGCGAGTGGACCGACGGGCTCCTGTTCGCGCTGGGCGGCCCGATCTACGCCGGCACCAACGAAATTCAGCGCAACATCATCTCCGAACGGCTGTTGGGCCTGCCCCGAGAGAAGAAGTGACCGTGGAATTCCAACCAGACTCTCAGCAGCGCGACTTCGCGGCCAGCATCGACGCCGCGCTCGGCGCGGCGGACCTGCCCGCGGCGATCCGCGCGTGGTCCGCGGGCGACACCGCGCCCGGCCGCAAGGTGTGGGAACAGCTGACGAACCTGGGCGTCACCGCGCTGACCGTGCCGGAGAAATTCGACGGCATCGGCGCCGAGCCCGTCGACCTGGTGGTCGCCCTCGAACGCCTCGGCCGCTGGTGCGTCCCGGGTCCGGTGGCCGAATCCATTGCCGTGGCACCGATTCTGCTGGCGGACGATGAGCGCTGCGCGGGCCTGGCTTCCGGCGAGCTCATCGCCACCGTCGCGATGCCGCCGCACACCCCGCGCGCCGTCGATGCCGAAACGGCCGGGCTGGTGCTGCTGGCCGGCCAAAGCGGCGTGACAGAGGCGACCCCGGGTGAAGAGCACCAGTCCGTCGACCCCAGCCGCCGGCTCTACGACGTGACCGCGACCGGACAGGCCTGGCAGGCAAACGTCCGGCGCGCCTACGAGTTCGGGGCGCTGGCGACCGCCGCACAGCTGGTCGGCGCGGCCGAGGCGCTGCTGCGCGACACCGTCGATTACGCCAAGCAGCGTGCGCAGTTCGGCCGGCTGATCGGTTCGTATCAGGCGATCAAGCACAAGCTCGCCGACGTGCACATCGCGATCGAGCTGGCCCGGCCGCTGCTGTACGGCGCGGCCTTGTCGCTGGAGCCCCGCGACGTCAGCGCGGCCAAGGCGGCGGCGTCCGAGGCGGGCCTGCTGGCGGCGCGATCGGCGCTGCAGACCCACGGCGCGATCGGCTTCACCCAGGAACACGACCTGTCCCTGTGGTTGCTGCGCGTGCAAGCATTGCGTTCGGCCTGGGGTACTCCCGAGGCGCATCGGCGGCGAGTGCTGGAGGCGCTATGAGCGAAGAACGGGAGATGCTGCGGGAGACCGTCGCGGCGCTGGTGGCCAAGCACGCCAACCCGGCTGCGGTGCGCGCGGCGATGGAGTCCGACCGCGGCTACGACGAGTCGCTGTGGCAGCTGCTGTGTGAGCAGGTGGGCGCCGCCGCGCTGGTCATCCCCGAGGAGTTGGGTGGCGCCGGCGGCGAATTGGCCGACGCCGCAACGGTTTTGCAGGAGCTGGGCCGGGCGCTGGTGCCTTCCCCACTGCTGGGCACCACGCTGGCCGAGCTGGCCCTGCTATCCGCGCCCGAGCCCGACGCCGAGACGCTGTGCGGCCTCGCCGAGGGCGCCTCGATCGGCGCCCTGGTGCTCGACGCCGACTACGTGGTCAACGGCGATATCGCCGACGTCGTGGTCGCCATCGACGACGGACGGCTGACCCGGTGGACCCGCTTCGGCGCCGAGCCCGTCGCCACCATGGACCCGACCCGGCGACTCGCACGGCTGAAGGCCGAGCAGACCGAACCGATCGGCACCGACCCCGGCATCACCGCCAGCGCCGCCATCCTGCTGGCCGCCGAGCAGATTGGCGCCGCCGAACGCTGCCTGGAGCTCACCGTCGAATACGCCAAGAACAGAGTGCAGTTCGGCCGGCCGATCGGCAGTTTCCAGGCCCTCAAACACCGGATGGCCGACCTGTACGTCACGGTCGCCGCGGCGAAGGCCGTCGTCGCGGACGCATGCAACGAGCCCACCCCGACGAATGCGGCCACGGCGCGCCTCGCCGCGACCGAGGCATTGTGCGCCGCGGCCGCCGAAGGCATCCAATTGCACGGCGGGATCGCGATCACCTGGGAACACGACATGCACCTGTATTTCAAACGCGCCCACGGCAGCGCGCACCTGCTCGACACACCGCGAGAACTGCTCGCGCGACTGGAAGCCGAGGTGCTCGAAACGTCGTGAACGACCACGTCGCGGCGCGCGCCGCCATCCCGCCCTTCTATGTGATGGACGTGTGGCTGGCGGCCGCGGAGCGCCAGTGCAGCCACGGCGATCTGGTGAACCTCTCGGCCGGCCAGCCCAGCGTGGGGGCGCCGGAGCCGGTGCGCGCGGCCGCGGCCGCCGCCCTGCACCTGGGCGAGCTGGGCTACTCCGTGACGCTCGGCATCCCCGAGCTGCGCGCGGCGATAGCGGCGGATTACCAACGGCAGCACGGGCTTCGCGTCGAGCCCGATGACGTGGTGGTCACCACGGGCTCCTCGGGCGGATTCCTGCTCGCCTTCCTGGCGTGCTTCGACGCCGGTGACCGGGTCGCACTGGCCAGTCCCGGCTATCCGTGTTATCGAAACATCTTGTCCGCGTTGGGATGCGAGGTGGTCGAGATTCCATGCGGACCGCAGACCCGCTTTCAGCCCACCGTGGGAATGCTCGACGAACTCGACCCGCCCGTGCAGGGCGTGATCGTCGCCAGCCCGGCCAACCCCACCGGAACGGTGATAGCGCCGGCGGAGTTGGCCGCCATCGCGGGGTGGTGCGAAGCGTCCGGGGTGCGGCTGATCAGCGATGAGGTCTATCACGGCCTGGTCTACGACGGCGCGCCGCCGACCAGCTGCGCCTGGCAGACATCCCGAGACGCCGTGGTGGTCAACAGCTTTTCGAAGTATTACGCGATGACGGGCTGGCGGCTGGGCTGGATGCTGGTGCCGCCCCCGCTGCTGCGAGCGGTGGACCGCCTGACCGGCAACTTCACCATCTGCGCGCCGGTGCTGTCGCAGATCGCCGGGGTGGCGGCCTTCACCCCGGAGGCGACCGCCGAAGCCGAGGGCAACCTGCACCACTACGCGACCAACCGCACGCTGCTGCTGGACGGGCTGCGCGAAATCGGCATCGACCGGCTGGCCCCCACCGACGGCGCGTTCTACGTCTACGCCGACGTGTCCGACCACACCGACGACTCGATCGCGTTCTGCGCGAAACTGTTGAACGACACCGGCGTTGCCATCGCGCCCGGCATCGATTTCGATGTCACGCACGGCAATTCCTTCGTCCGGTTCTCGTTCGCCGGGCCGACGGGCGACATCGAAGAGGCCCTCCGGCGGATCGGCCCCTGGCTCTAGGCGTCCAGGATCCTGTCCAGGCGCGCCTCGAGCGCGCCGCGGCCGGCGACGTCGGACACGTTGATGCCGAACGTGTCTCTGAGGGTGTCGACCACCGCGGCCGCGTCGTCGAGGCGGATCTTCTCGCTGGAATCGGCGCGGTGGATGGCCAGGTTCCGGCCGGCCAGGTTCAATCGGGCCTCCCCGGTGACGCGCGCGGCCGTCAGTGCGGTCACGAAGTGCGACGAGGGATGCGTCGAGACGAACCAGCTGCCCACCTGCAGGTCGACGGCGGGCACGGTCCGGCTGCTGAACTCGTAGAGCGGTTGCCACTCGTCGCGGACCTGGGCCTGCAAGACCAGGCCGTCGCCGCGGTCCTCCAGCCGGTAGGGCTCGTGCGTCGTCTGCTGCACGCTGCCGATCTCGATGCGCAGTGGCGAGGTGGGGGTCATCCCGCCGAAACCCACGTCGACCAGGTAGACACCGTGCGAGGCGGGGAACGTCACCGCCAACACGGTGTGGGTTTGCGGCGGTGACGGCGAGTCGGGCGGCCGCATCCACACCACCCGGCCCGCCAGTCGCCGAACCCGGAAGCCGAGCTCGGCCAGCACGTAGCCCATCAAGCCGTTGTGCTCGTAGCAATAGCCGCCGCGGCCCCGCCGAACCAGCTTGCCGGCCAGGGCGCCCGGGCTCAGGTCGTCGACCGGCACGCCCATCACCGGATCGAGGTTCTCGAAGGGAATCGTTTGGGTGTGCGCGCTGACCAAGGCCCGCAGTACCTCGAGGTTGGGCGCCGCGGGGCCCCCATAGCCGATGCGATCGAAGTACTCGCCCAGGTTCAGCGTCATGAAGCCATTCTGCTGCCCACGCCGTTGACAGGCGTGCGACGCCCGGCAGCGGGTATGCCATTCGGCAGCCCAGTAACGCGAAGGAGGAGCCTTGACCGACATCGACCTCTACCTCGATCCAGTCTGTCCGTTCTCCTGGGTGACGGCGCGCTGGCTGCGCGACGCGGCGCGGTCGACGCACACGCCGGTCGCCCTGCGGCAGATGAGCCTGGCGGTGCTCAACGAGGGCCAGGACGCGGAGAACGCCGAACAACAACACATGATGGAGCGGTCGACGCGGCTGGGACGGCTGTTCGCCGCGGCCGTCGCCGAACATGGACCCGAGGCGTTCGCGGGCCTCTACGACTCGATAGGCGGTCGCATCCACGTGCGCCGGGACGAACTCGATGCCTCAGCGATCCGCGAAGCCCTCGCCGAGAACGGCCTCGAGGACCGGCTCGCCGGAGCGCTCGACGACGGCGACCTCGACGACGCAGTCAGGCGGGCGCACCAGGCCAGCCAGGACGCCCTGGGCGACGAGGCCGGCAGCCCGATCATCGCTGTCGACGGCCGCGCGTTCTCCGGACCGGTCCTGACCCGGGCCCCGAACACCCACGACGGTGTTCGACTGCTCGAAGCCGTGCTCACCATGGCCGGCGTTCCCGAATTCGCCGCGCTGCAACGGCCGTACCAGGGTCCCCCGACCATCGACGGCTGAGCCCGCGACCCCGCGCCTGCCGGCTAACTCTTCCGGCTGCTGATCGTTGCCCTGGTACATCAAGGTCGCCGAAAGGCACACCGGCGAGGTTCTGAGCGCTTAATCTTGAGCTCGCCCGTCACATATTTCGCGGAGGGTTGAGCGCCAGCAAATGCCTGAAGAGCCACGTTCCGACAATGTCGCACCCGTACCGAGCGGCATCGCCGCGGAGCTGGCGGCCGCGGGGTTCGAGGACGCGCGCCAGGTGGCCCGGGGCGGGGCGGGGGTCATCTACTGCTGTTACGAGACCGCCCTCGGGCGAAGCGTTGCGGTCAAGGTGCTCCCGTCGCACATCGACGACGACAGCAGGGAACGGTTCCTTCGCGAGGGGTACGCGATGGGCGGGCTCTCCGGGCATCCGAACATCGTCAACATCCTGCGGGTCGGCGTCACCGCGAGCGGCAAGCCCTACATCGTGATGCCGTACCACTCGGCGGATTCGCTGGCGGTCCGGCTGCGACGCGAAGGTCCGGTGCCCTGGCCCGAAGCGTTGCACATCGGTGTAAAGCTCTGCGGCGCACTGGAAACCGCGCACCGGACCGGAACCTTGCACCGCGACATCAAGCCGGCGAACATCCTTGTCAACGATTACGGCGAGCCGCAGCTGAGCGATTTCGGAATCGCCCACATCGAAGGCGGGTACGAGACGGCGACCGGGTTCTTCTCCGGCACGATCGATTTCACCGCACCGGAGGTGATGACGGGCAACCCGGCGACCGTCGCCTCTGACATGTATTCGCTGGGCGCCACCCTGTACGCGCTCATCGCGGGCAACGCCGCGCACGAGCGCAAGAAGGGCGAGGACCTGATCGCGCAGTATCTGCGGATCAGCACCACCGGGGTCCCGGACATGCGTCCCGACGGCATCCCGGACGCGGTGTGCTCGGCGATCGAGAGGGCGATGTCGATCGACCCGGCCGACCGGCCCGCCTCGGCCGAGGAGTTCGGCCGCGAGCTACAGGCCGCCCAGCGCCGCAACGGTCTGAAACCCGACGCGATGGCCATCACCGGACGCCCCTCGGCCGTGGTGGCGGATGTCCCGCATGCCGCCCCGGCCCCGCCCGGCGGCCACAGCGAGGTGGCGCGGCCCCCCGCCCCGAACACGTCGAGCATGCCCGCCCCGCCGCGGCTGCCGACCGGGCACGACGATCCGACCTCCGCCATCAGCGCCCCGATCGACCACGGGCTCGAGACCGCGGCTTTGCCGCAGTCGGGGCCCGCCGAGCTGTCCGAGGCGGCCAGCCTGCTGCGCGGAGTGCACGGGTCGGCGACGCAACCCAAGGTGCGGCCGCCCAGCACCGCGGCACCGTCGGGCGGCGGCGCCCAGGGTCCACCGCGGGGCGGGAACCGGGCTCGGGTGGCCGCGTGGTTCGCGGAGCCGGGCAAGAAGCGAAACCGCATCGCGTTGGCGGCCGGCGCGGCGGCCCTGGTCGTGCTGCTGGTGGTCGGCGGCGTCTATCTCGCGCTTTCGCCCGACAACAACGCCGGTTCGAAGGGCACTTCCGGACAACCGACCGCGCAGCCGCCCATGCAGTGGAAGCCGATCACCAACGCACGCATTTCGCGGGACGCGGCGGCCACCACGCAGGCCGACGGCACGATCTGGATCTTCGGCGGGATCCGCAGCGACGGCGGCCTCACCGGAGTGCAAGAGGGATATGACCCCGTCATCGACAGCTGGAAGGTCGGCGACGACCTGCCGGTCCCCGTTTCGCACGCGATGGCCGTCACCTGGCAGGGCAACCCCGTCGTGCTCGGCGGCTGGAAGTCCGAGGGCGGTAAAAACGTGGCGAGCGACCAGGTTTGGCGGGTCATCAACAGCCGCTGGGTCGAGCTTCCGCACCTGTTGCAACCCCGGGCGGCCGCGGCGGCCGCCGTGGTGGGCGACCGCCTGGTCGTCGCGGGCGGCGTCGACGCGAGCGGCGCGCTGCTGAACACCACCGAGGTGTTCGACGGCAACGCCTGGACCCTCGGCGCGCCCATCCCGACCCCGCGCCAGATGCTGGCGGCGGCCTCGGACGGCAAGCTGATGTACACCGTGGGCGGCGCCAACGGCACCGGGGACCTGGCGACGGTCGAGGCCTACGACCCGGGCGCGAAGGCCTGGACGCCGTTGCCCGCGCTGAGCCAGCCGCGCAGCGATTTCGGGGTGGCCATCGTCGACGGGCGTCTGGTGGCGGCCGGGGGCATGTCGGCGGGACAACTCCTCAAGAGCGTCGCCGCGTTCGACCTGATGACCAAGACGTGGTCCGGACTGCCCGACATGACGACCCCGCGGCACGGCATGGCGGTCGACGCCGTGGAGAAGTCCGTGTACGCCATCGGCGGGTCGACCGCCCCCGGGGACGGCCAGCCGACCTCGTCGGCCGAGGCGCTCAAACTGCCGCCCCGCAGGATCCAGCCCGCGGCGCAATGGCGCTCGCTGCCCGATGCGCCGACCCCCCGGCTGATGATGGCCTGGGCAGTGCAGGGCGACAAGATCTGGATCCTGGGCGGCCTGCGCAACGGCGCCGCGCTGCAGACCGTCGAGAGCTACGACCCGCGCACCGGCGCCTGGCAGACCGGGCCGCCGCTGCCCATCCCGCTGCATCACGCGACGGCGGCTACCTACCGCGACGAAGTCGTGGTGCTCGGCGGTGCGAGCGATCAGCTCGCCGACGCGTCCGACAAGGTGTTCGCGCTGCGCGGCGGCAACTGGGTCGAACTGCCGCATCTCACCCACCCGCGCGCCGCCCCTGCCGCGGCGGTGGTGGGTGACAAGCTCGTCGTGGTCGGCGGCCAGAACGCCAAGCAACTCGTTCCGCAGACCGAGGTGTTCGACGGCAGTTCGTGGAAGGACGCCGCCGACATGCCCACGCCCCGCGAACACCTGGCCGCGGTGTCGGACGGCACCTACCTGTACGCGATCGGCGGGCGGTTCCTCTCCGCCGACAAGAACTCCGCCGCGAACGAGCGGTTCGACCCGCAGTCGGGAACCTGGACCAAGCTGGTGGGCATGCCGACCCCGCGGGGGAGCTACGGCGCGACCTACATCGACGGCCGCATCGTGGTGGCCGGTGGCGAGGAACCGACGATGGTGCTGAACGTCGTCGAGATGTACGACATCGCAGACGGCAGGTGGAGCACCTTGCCCCCGATGCCCACCGCGCGCCACGCCGAGGTGGTGGCGACGGTCGGAAACACCGTCTACTGCATCGGTGGGGCGAACCGGCCGACGCACGAGGGCCCGATCGCCACGGTCGAGGCGCTCGACTTCATGTAGCGCCGGCCCCGTGAGCGCGCGACGATGAATCGGCGCCGGGTTGTCGACTGGTTCTACGGCGTCAAGCGGTGGATGTATCGCGGTGGGAGGCCGGGGTTTCCGGCCCGAGTCATGAATCGGCTGTCCGCGCTGCAGTATTCGGCCGGTGTCCTGTCCCCGAGGCGGGCGATGACCCTCGAGGTGCTCGGGCGGCGTTCCGGGCGAGTGGTCTCGGTCCCCGTGGTCGTGGTCCATCACGACGGCGGGCGCTATCTGGTATCGATGTTGGGCGACGACGCGAACTGGGTGCGCAACGTTCGCGCTGCCGGCGGGCGGGCGGTCATGCGACGCGGGCACGCCCAACCCGTGCACCTGCTCGAGGTCGCCACCGAGGACCGCGCACCCGTGCTGCGCCGCTACGTCGCGGTCGCGCCCGGAGCGCGCCCCCACATTCCGCTGGGCGGCGACGCTCCGCTGACGGAATTCGAGCGCATCGCCGCCCACTACCCGGTGTTCCGGATCACCCCCGACGATCCGTCCCGCCCGCACGGGCACGCCGGTGGGCGCTGAGGAACAGCACCGCGGCCGGCTAGGGGCCAAGATCACCCGCTCGGGGCCGTCGCGCCCGCCCGTTGTTTTACTTGCGCCAGATACGGGGATCCCACTACGAGCCGGCGCCCAGCGCCAGGCGTAAACCGATGTGATGGGAGCCCATGATGAACAGCAGCGCTATCTGGATCGTGGTCGCCGCCGCGGCCGTCTTGGTGATTCTCGTCGTCCTCGTCGCGCTGAGCAGAATGCGGCGCCGCCGCCGGCAGCGGCAGGCCGAGCAGATCCGCGAAGAAGCCAGGCTGGCCACGGCCAAAGTCGAGCGGCGTGAAGCACTGGCGCAGGAAACTGCCGCCAAGGCCCGCGCCGCACAGGCCGAGGCGGAGGTCAAGGCGGCCGAAGCCGCACGGCTGCAGGAGCGGGCGGCCGAGCATCAAAGCGAGGCCGCGACCTCGCGCGAGCAGGTTAACGAGCAATGGAACCGCGCCGACAGCCTCGACCCCGATGCGGGGAAGCAAACCGATGAGCCGCCACCCGGTTCCGACGCGGCCGGGCGCGAGCGGTCATACCAGCCGGACACCGGCGCCGACTCCGAGGGCAACCGCCGCGATGCCGCCTCCGATCGCCCGGCCGCCCCGCTGAATCGGAACGCCTAGAGCCAGGTGTCCTGGGTGGTCGCCGTGAGGAACGCCTCCAGGTCGTCGCGCCACTGCGCAGGTGTGGTCTTGTCCGGTTCTATCCCGGTGTAATCCCCGCGATAGAACAGCAATGGGCGCGGCTTGATCTTGGGCGCCTCCGACAACGACTGGACCGCGCCGAACACCACGAAGTGGTCGCCACCGTCGTGCACGGACGCCACCGTGCAGTCGATGTAGGCCAGCGACCCGTCGATGATCGGCGAGCCGAGTTCCGAAGGGTGCCAGTCGATCCCGGCGAACTTGTCCGGCTCCTTCGATCCGAACCGCGCCGACACGTCCTTCTGCTTTTCCCTGAGCACGTTCACGCAGAACCGGCCGGTGGCCTCGATGGCCTGCCAGGACCGCGACACCTTCGTGGGGCAGAAGAGCACCAAGGGCGGGTCCAGCGACAGTGCCGCGAAGGACTGGCAGGCGAAGCCGACCGGAACGTCGTCGTGCACCGTGGTGATGATCGTGATGCCGGTGCAGAACTGGCCCAGCACCTGCCGGAAGGCCCGCGGGTCGATCGGCGCAGACATGACTATCCGCGGGCGCCGACCGTGAAGTCGTGGCCCCACAGACTCACGGCGGTGCTCTCCCGGGCGACCCAGTCGTCGTCCTCGACTTGCCTTCCCTCGCAGCCGAATTCGACGTCAAACCCGCTGGGCGTCTTCATGTAGAAAGACAGCATCAGGTCGTTGACGTGCCGGCCCAGCGTGGCCGACATGGGTACCTTGCGGCGCAACGCCCGGTCGAGACACAGCCCGACGTCGTCGGCGTTCTCGACCTCCATCATCAGGTGCACGATGCCACTGGGCGTCGGCAGCGGCAGGAAAGCCAGGCTGTGGTGCCGCGGATTGCAACCGAAGAACCGCAGCCACGCGGGTTCCCCGTCGGCGGGCCGACCGACCACCTGCGGCGGCATCCGCATGGAGTCGCGCAGCTTGAACCCGAGAACGTCCCGGTAGAAGTGCAAGGCCTCGTCGTCGTCGCGGGTGGACAACACCACGTGCCCCAGTCCCTGCTCGCCGGTGACGAACGTGTGCCCGTACGGGCTGACCACGCGGCGGTGCTCGAGCGCGACGCCGTGGAACACCTCCAGGCAGTTGCCGGACGGGTCGGAGAACCGGATCATCTCGGCGACCCGGCGATCCGCCAGTTCGGCGGCGGTGGCCTCCTTGTACGGCACGCCCTCGACGTCGAGCCGGTTCCGGATTTCTTGCAGCCCTTCGGCGTTGGCGCACTCCCAGCCGGCCTCCATGAGGTGGTCACGCTCGCCGGGCACGATGACCAGCCGGGCGGGGAAATCGTCCATGCGCAGGTAGAGCGCGCCTTCGGTGCTGCCCTTGCCCTCGACCATGCCGAGCACCTTCAGGCCGAATTCACGCCAGGCCGCCATGTCGGTGGCCTCGATGCGTAGATAGCCCAGCGAACGGATGCTCATCACGCGCCTCCAAGGAAATCCACGGTCAACTTGTTGAACTCGTCGAACTTCTCCACTTGCGCCCAGTGCCCACATTGCCCGAAAACGTGGAGCTGCGCACGCGGAATGGTCTTCAGCGCGACCAGCGCGCCGTCGAGCGGGTTGACCCGGTCCTCGCGGCCCCAGATCAGCAGAACGGGCTGGCGCAGCCGGTGCACCTCGCGCCACATCATGCCGAGCTCGAAGTCGGGCCCCGCGAAGGACATTCCCATCGCGCGGGTCGCGGTCAACGATTCCGGCGTGCTGGCCAGCGCGAACCGCTCGTCGATCAGCTCCGGCGTGATCAGCTTCTGGTCGTAGACCATGACGCGCAGGAAGGCCTCGAGGTTCTCCCGGGTCGGTTCGACGGAGAACTTCCCCAGCCGCTTGACGCCCTCGGTCGGATCCGGGGCGAACAGGTTGATGCTCAGCCCGCCGGGTCCCATCAACACGAGCCGGCCGGCCCGGTCCGGGTAGTCGAGGGCGAATCGGACCGCGGTGCCCCCGCCCAGCGAATTACCCACCAGCGGAACGCGTCCCAGCCCGAGCTGGTCGAAGAGCCCCCTGAGCGCGCGGGCGGCGTAGTGGTTGAACTGCCCGTGCTCGGCACGCTTGTCGGACAGCCCGTAGCCGGGCTGATCGACGGCCAGCACATGAAACCGCTGCGCCAGCACCGGGATGTTGCGCGAGAAGTTCGTCCAGCTCGCCGCGCCCGGGCCGCCGCCGTGCAACAGCACCACGGTTTGGTCGTTGCCGACCCCGGCCTCGTGGTAGTGCAGCTTGAGCGGTCCGTCGACATCGACCTCGACGAAGCGCGAGGTCGACTCGAACGTCAACTCCCCCGTCGTTGCCGTCATTCAGCGCCGCTCCTCCTCATCGCTTCGTCCCCCGCAAGCGGGTGGTGCCCCCACTGCATCGTCGCCGGCGCGCATGGCTAGACCATGGTGTCGCCGGGCGGCAACCCGAATTCGTTGTTCCCGAAGATCTGGTATGCGCGCTCGGGATCGTTGGCCGCGTGCACCCGGCCCGCGTGCGCGTCGCGCCAGAACCGTTGCACCGGTTGGTCATTGCCCAGTGCGGTGGCGCCGGACGCCTCGAACAGCCGATCGATGGACGCGATCGCGCGCCCGGTGGCCCGCACCTGGTCGCGGCGGGCGCGGGCGCGCAGCTCGAACGGGATCTCCTTGCCGGCGGACAACAACGCGTACTCGTCGGCGACGTTGCCGCTCAACTGGCGCCACGCCGCGTCGATGTCGCTGGCCGCTTCGGCGATGCGCACCTTGGCGAACGGGTCGTCCTTGGCCTTCTCCCCGGCGAACGCCGCGCGCACCCGCTTGCCCTGGTGCTCGACGTGCGCGTCGTACGCCCCGTAGGCCATGCCGACGATCGGCGCCGAGATGGTGGTGGGGTGCATTGTGCCCCAAGGCATCTTGTAGACCGGGGCCGTGTTCGTCTGGTACCCGCCCGCGGTGCCGTCGTTCATCGCCTTGTACGACAGGAACCGGTGCCGCGGCACGAAGACGTCCTTGACCACCACGGTGTTGCTGCCGGTGCCGCGCAGCCCGACGACGTGCCACACGTCGTCGATGCGGTACTCGGTGCGCGGGATCAGGAAGCTGCCGAAGTCGACCGGACGGCCGTCCTTGATCACCGGGCCGCCGAGGAAGGCCCAGGTGGCGTGGTCACATCCCGACGACCAGTTCCACGAACCGTTGACCAGATATCCCCCGTCGGTGACCACGCCGGCGCCCATCGGCGCGTACGACGAGGAGACCCGCACGTTCGGGTCGTCGCCCCAGACCTCCTCCTGGGCCTGCTGGTCGAACAACGCCAGATGCCAGTTGTGCACGCCGATGATCGAACTCACCCAGCCGGTGGAACCGCACGCGCTCGCCAGCCGCCGCACCGCCTCGTAGAACAGCGTCGGGTCGCATTGCAGTCCACCCCATTGTTCGGGCTGCAGCAGGGTGAAGAAACCGATGTCCTGGAGATCCTGAACGGTCTCGTCGGGCAGCCGCCGCAAATCCTCCGTCGCCTGAGCGCGCTCCCGAATCCGCGGCAGCAGATCATCGATGTCAGCCAGAACCGACTGCGCGTCACGCTGTTGAATGGACGTCACTTAAGTTTGCCTCCTGAGAGTGCGGACTTACACCAGAGACTAGAACACGTTCCGATTTGTGTCGAGCAGGGTATTCCTGCGGCTGGTAGCGATACGAATCCACTTTTCTGTAACATGTTCTAGTTGCAACGAGAGGGAGGATGGGCCTTGGCCGAGGCCAATCTCGACGAGCCGCTCGGCGACCACGTCCTGGAACTGCAGATCGCCGAGGTCGTCGCAGAAACCGACGACGCGCGGTCGCTGGTGTTCGCGGTGCCCGACGATCCGGGTGACCCCGAGATCCCGCCCGAACGGCTGCGCTACGCGCCGGGGCAGTTCTTGACGCTGCGCGTCCCCAGCGAGCGCACCGGCTCGGTGGCCCGCTGCTACTCGCTGTGCAGCTCGCCGTTCACCGACGACGCGCTGATCGTCACGGTCAAGCGGACCACGGACGGGTACGCGTCGAACTGGCTGTGCGAGCACGCGCGGGCGGGCATGCGGATCCACGTCCTGGCCCCGTCGGGCAACTTCGTGCCCAAGACGCTCGACGACGACTTCCTGCTGCTGGCCGCGGGCAGCGGGATCACCCCGGTCATGTCGATCGCCAAGTCGGCCCTCGCCGAGGGCGGGGGCCAGGTGACGCTGCTGTATGCGAATCGCGACGAGAAGTCGGTGATCTTCTCCGGTGCGCTTCGTGAACTGTGCGCCAAGTATCCCGACCGGCTCACGGTGGTGCACTGGCTGGAATCGCTGCAGGGGATGCCGAGCGTCGCCGCGCTGGCGAAGCTCGCCGCCCCCTATACCGATCGGCCGGTGTACATCTGCGGACCCGGCCCCTTCATGGACGCCGCCCGCGACGCGCTGGAATTGCTGAAAGTGCCCGCGGCGCAAGTGCATATCGAGGTGTTCAAGTCGCTGGACTCCGACCCGTTCGCGGCGGTGAAGATCGACGACACCGCTCCGGGCGACCAGCCTCCGGCCACCGCCGTGGTGCAGCTGGACGGCGAGACCCACACGGTGTCGTGGCCGCGCAACGCCAAGCTGCTCGACGTGCTGCTGGCGAAGGGCCTCGACGCGCCGTTCTCCTGCCGCGAGGGCCACTGCGGCGCGTGCGCGTGCACCTTGCGCAGCGGGAAGGTGAGCATGGAGGTCAACGACGTGCTCGAACAGCAGGACCTCGACGACGGCCTCATCCTGGCCTGTCAATCTCACCCCGAATCTGATTCGGTAGAAGTCACCTACGACGAATAGTCGCGGGGCTAGGTTCACCCTTAGGGTTGGCGAACCGAGAGGGGAGCAACATGAAGCGGCTGATTGCCGGGTTCGCGGTCGTCGGATCGGCGTTGACGTTGCTGCCCGGCCCGACCGCCGGCGCGGCCAGCAACACCGCCACCACGTTGTTCCCGCTGGACGGCCCCAACCAGCTGGAGACGCGCACCGTCCTCAACTGCTTCAAGTCCGACGGCCACTGCGACTTCACCGCCGGGGCGGACATGCTGACGCCCGACGGACCGACCGGTTTCCCGCCCGGCCTGTGGGCCCGCCAGACCACCGAGATCCGGTCGTCGAACCGGCTGGCCTACCTCGACGCGCACGCCACCAGTCAGTACGAGCGGGTGATGAAATCGATGGGGTCCGACGAGATCACCACGGTCTACTTCGGGGAGGGCCCGCCGGACAAATACCAGACGACCGGCCGCATCGACTCCACGGATTGGCAGACGGGCCAGCCCAAGACCGACAACAACGTCATCGTCTGCACCCACATCCAGGTGGTCTACCCCGGGGTCAACATCACCTCGCCCAGCACCTGCGCCCAGACCACGTTCTCCTAGAGCCGTTGGCGGCGAGGCGGTTCCGCCGCTAGCGCGGCAGGCCGAGGAGCCGCTCGGCGGCCACGGTGAGCAGGATCTGCTCGGTGCCGCCGGCGATGGTGAGGCAGCGGGTGTTCAGGAAGTCATAGACCGCGTGGTTGCGGACCAGGCCGCCGCCCTCGGAGACGTCCATCATGTATTCGGCCAGCGCCTGCCGGTACCGCACCCCGATGAGCTTGCGCACGCTGGACTGCGCACCGGGGTCCTGCCCGCCCACGGCGAGTTGGGCGATGCGCTGGTCCAGCAGGGCGCCGGTCTGGGCGATGACGATCAACCGGCCGAGCCGATCCTGCTGCGCGGCATCGAGGTCGAGCTCCGCCAGCACCTTGAGCAACTCCTCCATCGGGTTGCCCAGCGCGGTGCCGGTGGCCATCGCGATGCGCTCGTTGGCCAGCGTGGTCCGGGCCAGCCGCCAGCCGTCGTTCACCGCGCCGACCACCAGCTCGTCGGGGACGAACACGTTGTCCAGGAAGACCTCGTTGAACAGCGAGTCGCCGGTGATCTCGCGAAGCGGGCGGATCTCGGTGCCCGGCGCCTTCATGTCCACCAGGAAGTAGGTGATGCCCTTGTGCTTGGGTGCGTCGGGATCGGTACGCGCCAGGCAGACACCCCACCGCGCCTTGTGCGCCGCCGACGTCCACACCTTCTGGCCGGTGAGCAGCCAGCCGCCCTCGCCGCGCACGGCCTTGGTGCGCAGCGACGCCAGGTCGGAGCCGGCTCCCGGTTCGGAAAACAGCTGACACCAGAGGAATTCGCCACGCAGGGTGCCCGGCACGAAGCGCTCGATCTGCTCCGGCGTGCCGTGCTCGAGGATGGTCGGCGCCGCCCACCAGCCGATCACCAGGTCCGGGCGGACCACGCCGGCCGCCGCCATCTCCTGATCGATGAGCAGCTGTTCGGCCGGTGACGCGGCACGCCCGTATGGCGCGGGCCAGTGCGGCGCCTGCAGCCCGGCCTCGGCGAGCGCCGCCTGGCGCTTCGCTTCGGGCAGCGCGGCGATCTCGGCGACGGCCGCGGCGATTTCCGCGCGCTGGCCCTCGACGTCGGTGAGGTCGATACCGAGGCGTCGTCGCACACCGGCCTGGGTCAGTTCGGTGACGCGGCGCAACCAGCGCTCGGCGCCGCCGAGGAAGCGGCCGATGGCGTGCGCCCGGCGCAGGTACAGGTGCGCGTCGTGCTCCCAGGTGCACCCGATCCCGCCGAGGACCTGGATGCAGTCCTTGACGCTGGCCTTGGCGGCCGCGATGCCGATGCTCGCAGCGAGGGCGGCCGCGATGGCGAACTGGTCCGGGTCGGACTCGGCCGCGGCGCGTGCGGCGTCGGCGGCGGCCACCTCGGCCTGCTCGGCGCGACACAGCATCTCCGCGCACAGGTGCTTGACGGCCTGAAAGCTGCCGATCGGCTTGCCGAACTGCTCGCGGACCTTGGCGTAGTCGACGGCGGTGTCCAGTGACCACCGGGTCACGCCGGCCGCCTCGGCCGCCAGCACGGTCGCCGCCAGTTCCTCGACGCGTTGACCGGATTCCGCCACGACGGTGGCTGGAGCGGATGCGAGGACCACCCTGGCCAGTGGCCGGGAGAAGTCGGTGGCCTCCAGCGGCTCGATGTGCACTTCCCGCGAGGCGGTGTCGACGAGCAGCCACTTCCCGTCGGCGGGCAGCAGCAGGACGCCGCCCTCGGCGGCGCCCAGCACCACGGGCAGGACACCCGACGCGCGCGAGGTTTCGCCGTCGTATTGGGCGGCACCCTCCAGCGCCAGCCCCGCGAACCGTTCGCCGGCGGCCAGTTGCGCCAGCAGGTCGGGATCGGTGACGACGAGCGTCGCCAGCGCCGTGGTCGCGACCGGCCCGGGAACCAGCGCCTTGGCGGCTTCCTCGACCATCGCGCACAGGTCCTCGACGCTGCCGCCGGCCCCGCCGTGGTCCTCCGGGATTGCGACGCCGAAGATGCCCAGCTCGGCCAGGCGGCCGAACACCGGGCGCCACGCGTCCGCGTCGCCCCGCTCGACCTCGCGGATCGCCGTCGTCCCGCCGGGCCCCGATGTCGCGTTGCGCGCCCAGTCGCGCACCAGGGCGCGCGCGGCGAACTGTTCGTCTGTGACGGTCGCTACCACCCTGGGGACCTCCGCGTCCTTCGATTCGGCGTGATGTGGGGCCTATGGCCCCTAGCTCTCGATTGTCCTGCCTGCCTCGGGTCGCTGCGCAACCCGCCTCCTCGCAGACTAGAACGTGTTCTAATAGTGCCAGCGATCGACCGTCAAGTCGAACGCCATCACAGCAGCACACGCGGCTGTCCCGGCGGTACGGAGGTGGGAAATTCACACTCAGCATGCGTATCGTTTGCAAGCGAGCCGCCAGGAACAGGAGCCACCCAGCAGATGCCCGCCAGCGCCAACTCGAAGGCCACCTCGAGCCACGCTTCGGACTCGCAGCCGCGCGAGGTCATGAACGTGGCCGTATTGGCCGAGTCCGAACTCGGCTCTGAGGCACAGCGGGAACGACGCAAGCGCATCCTGGACGCCACCATGGCCATCGCCTCCAAGGGCGGCTATGAGGCGGTCCAGATGCGCGCCGTCGCGGACCGCGCCGACGTGGCGGTGGGCACGCTGTACCGGTATTTCCCGTCGAAGGTGCACCTGCTGGTCTCGGCGCTGGGCCGCGAATTCAGCCGCATCGACGCCAAGACCGACCGCTCGTCGGTCGCCGGGGGCACGCCGTTTCAGCGGCTGAACTTCATGGTCGGCAAGCTCAACCGGGCGATGCAGCGCAATCCCCTGCTCACCGAGGCGATGACGCGTGCCTACGTCTTCGCCGACGCGTCGGCGGCCAGCGAGGTCGACCAGGTGGAGAAGCTCATCGATTCGATGTTCGCCCGGGCCATGGCCGACGGCGAACCGACCGAGGATCAGTACCACATCGCCCGGGTGATCTCCGACGTCTGGTTGTCCAACCTGCTCGCCTGGCTCACCCGGCGCGCCTCGGCGACCGACGTCAGCAAGCGACTGGACCTGGCCGTGCGGCTGCTGATCGGCGACACCGAAGGCAAGTAGCCCGCTAGGCGGGCGGGCCGGCGGTGCGGCCCCGGATCAGCTCGGTGCCCAACACCTCGACCACCGGCAGGCCCGACCGCGGCGGACTCAACAACAGCTCACCCGCCCGGCGGCCCTTCTGCAGGCTCGGCTGCGACACCGTGGTCAACCCCCGGCCGAGCGCGTCGGGCACGCCGTCGAAACCGGTGACGGTCATCTGCCCGGGAACGTAAATGCCATGCGCGCGAAGGTAATCCATGGCGGATAGGGCCAATATGTCCGCCGTGCACATCAGCGCGGTGATCCGCGGATTGGCCTCCAGCGCCGCCTTGGCGGCGGTCCCCCCGGACTCCGGCAGGTGCTCGTAGCTCTCCACCACGGTCAGCGCGTCGCGGTCGACGCCGGCGGCGGTCATCGCCTCCCACACCCCGATGATGCGTTCGCGCTGGACGTCGAAGGCCGGCGACCGCAACCGGGCGGCGTCCACCAGCCCTTGCCTGCGGTCCCGGCCCAGCCGCATGGTCAGGAGCCCGATGTCGCGATGCCCGAGCCCCAGTACGTAGTCCGCCAGCTCACGCATCGCGGCCCGGTCGTCGATGCCGACCCGGGACACGCCGGAGAGCCCCTTCGGCTGGTCGACGACCACGACCGGCAATCGGCGCTGCAGGACGACCTGCAGGTAGGGGTCCTCCTCGCAGACCGAATACACCACGAAGCCGTCCACGCCGGCACCGAGCACGGCGCCCATTCCGTCCTCGACGCTTCGGCCGGGCCCGACCGCCACCAGGAGCAGTCCCTGCCCCAGCTCCTCGCACGACTGGGCGACGCCCGCGACGAAGTCGCGGGCCGCGGGGTCGCTGAAGAAGTAGGTCAGCGGTTCGGCCATCACCAGCCCGACCGCACCCGCCTTGCGGGTGCGCAGGGACCGCGCCACCGGGTCGGGGCCCGGGTAGCCCAGCCGCTTGGCCGTCGCAAGCACGCGCTCGCGCAGGTCGGCGGAGAGCTGGTCCGGCCGGTTGAAGGCGTTGGAGATCGTGGTGCGCGAAACCTTCAGTTCGTCGGCCAGCGATGCCAGAGTCGCACGCCGGCGCGATGCGGGACTCACATTCGCTGACGCTACAGCGACTCCGGATGCACCCGGCCGCCGCCACTCGTCACTTTGTAATGGAAACGATTTTCATTAGTATCATGGTCGGCCGGTCGGCCGGTCGGCCGGCGAGAGGAATTCGGACGTGCGCATGGCGCTCAAGCGGGGACGAAACGCGGTGCGCGCGGCGCTGCGCTGGCTGCCCGCCGGGCTGGTGGTGCTCGCCGGCGGCGCGGTCAGCGGTTGCGCCGGCCCGGCGCATCCGCACGCGGCCGCCGTCGTGGCCTCCACCGGCGTGTGGGGCAGCGTGGCGCGCGCCGTCACCGGCGGTCACATCGGGGTGACGTCGATCCTGACCGGGAGCGACATCGACCCGCACTCCTACCAAGCCAGCCCCTCGGACGCCGCCGCCATCACCGACGCCACCCTGGTCGTGTACAACGGCGGCGGCTACGACCCGTGGGTCGAACAGGTGCTGGCCGGGCATCCCGGAGTCCAAGCGGTCGGCGCCTACTCGTTCCTGCCAAGGACCACCGCGGGCGGGCAGCCCGCCAACGAGCACGTCTTCTACGACCTCGACGTCGCCAAAGCGGTCGCCCTCGCCATCGCCGACCGGGTGGCCGCCCTCGACCCGGCCCACGCCGCCGACTACCGGGCCAACGCCGCCGGGTTCTGCCGCGGCGCCGACGAGGTCGCCATCACCGAGCACGCCATCGCCACCGCCTACCCCGGCACCGCGGTCATCGCGACCGAACCGGTCGGCTACTACCTGCTGGCGGCGTCCGGTCTGGTCAACCGCACGCCGCCCGCCTTCACCGCGGCCAACGAGAACGAGACGGATCCCGCACCGGCCGACATGGCGTTCGTCCTCGACCTGATCGACCACCGTCAGGTGTCGGCGCTGCTGGTCAATCCGCAGACGTCCACCGTCGCGATCAACGGGTTGCGAAACGCCGCGCGGCGCTCGGGCGTGCCGGTGACCGAGGTGAGCGAAGCCCTGCCCGACGGAACCGATTACCTGACCTGGCAACGCAACACGGTCAACCGACTGCTGGCCGCGCTGCAGTCGGGCCGGGCCGTACAGCCGTGAGCCTGGATGCGGCCCCGGCCGTCGACCCCTACCCGGACACCGTCTCGCTGCGCGGTGCCCGGCTGGCGTTCGGTGACCGCGTGCTGTGGGACCACCTCGACCTGTCGGTGTCCCGCGGCGAGTTCATCGCGGTCCTGGGCCCCAACGGCAGCGGCAAGACGTCGCTGCTCAAGGTGCTGCTCGGGCAGCTGTCGCTGTCCGGCGGTGTCGCCCTGATAGACGGCAAGCCGATGAACTCGGGCAGCGGCCGCGTCGGCTACGTGCCGCAACACCGGCCGATGGACCGCGACGTGATGCTTCGGGGACGCGACCTGGTCCGGCTGGGCGTCGACGGACACCGCTGGGGCGCCATGCCACTGAAGTCCGCCGGCCGGGCCCGCCGCCGTGCGGCCGTGGCCGGCGCGCTGCGCCAGGTCAACGCCGAACACCTGGCGGACGTGCGCGTGGGTGTGATGTCGGGCGGCGAGCTGCAGCGGATGCGCATCGCGCAGGCTCTGGTCAGTGATCCGATGCTGCTGCTGTGCGACGAGCCGCTGCTGGCACTGGACCCGGCGAACGCGAAGCTGGTGTCGGCGCTCATCGACCGCCGCCGCCGGGACGCCGCGACCACCGTCATCGTCGTCACCCACGACGTCAACGCGATCCTGCCGTACGTGGACCGGCTGGTGTATCTGGTCGACGGACGGTTCCGGATCGGCACCGTCGAAGAGGTGATGACGACGGAGACACTCTCCCTGCTGTACCGGGCCGACATCCAGGTGGTGAAGGTCAATGACCGCTACGTGGTGGTGGGCGACACCAACGACGGTGCCCACCCGTGAACCACCGGCTCACCGACGTCCTGGCCCACCTGCTCGACTTCGACATCACCGCGCACCTGCTCGGGCACGACTTCGTTCGGCAAGCGCTGCTCGCCGCCGTGCTGCTTGGACTGGTGGCCGGGTTGATCGGGCCGTTCATCGTGATGCGTCAGATGTCGTTCGCCGTGCACGGCTCCAGCGAATTGTCCTTGACCGGAGCGGCTTTCGCGCTGTTGGTCGGCGTCGAGGTGGGAGTGGGGGCGCTGATCGGCAGCGCCCTGGCCGCCGCGCTGTTCGGCGTCCTGGGGCGGCGGGCCCGCGAACGTGATTCGGTGATCGGCGTGGTGCTGGCCTTCGGGCTGGGCCTGGCGGTGCTGTTCATCTACCTGTACCCGGGGCGGACCGCGACCAGCTTCGCCCTGCTCACCGGCCAGATTGTCGGCGTCGGCTACACCGGGCTGACCATGCTGGCGCTGGTGTGCCTGGTCGTCATCGCCGTGCTGGCCACCTGTTACCGACCGCTGCTGTTCGCCACGGTCGATCCGGATGTCGCCGCGGCCCGCGGCGTCCCCGTCCGCGCGCTGGGCATCGTGTTCGCCGCGCTCGTCGGGGTGGTGGCCGCCCAGGCCGTGCAGATCGTCGGGGCGCTGCTGGTGATGTCGTTGCTGATCACCCCGGCCGCCGCGGCCGCCCGAGTGGTGGCCTCGCCCGCGGCGGCGATGGTGGCCTCGGTCCTCTTCGCCGAGGTTTCCGCCGTCGGCGGCATCGTGCTGTCGCTGGCGCCCGGTGTCCCGGTGTCGGTCTTCGTCGCAGGCATCTCGTTCCTGATCTATCTGGTCTGCTGGGTGCTGGGGCGCCGGCAGGAAGTCGCCGCCTAAGCTGGTCGGCACAGACGGGCCCCGCGTCCGAAAGGCTGTGGTGCGTAGGCAATTCCCGATCCTCCTGCAGGCAGCGCTGTGCGCCCTGGCGGCCGGCTGCACCACCGTCGTCGGCGGCAGCGCCGCGCCCGCGGACACCCGCGGTCCGTTGCCGCAGGCCCCGGTGGCGGTCACCGCCCTGGACGCGCTGCTGCTCGACGCCAGGAAGATCAACGACATCCTGGGTGCGGGAATGCGGATCCGGTATCGCACGCAGGACATGTGGGACTCGAGCCCGACGTTCAGCGACTCGACCTGCTTGGCGATGGCCGGACCCGCCCAGCGGATCGTGTATGCCGACACCGGCTGGACCGCGGTGCGCGGCGAGCGACTGGACGACAGCTTCGACGACCCCGAGGTGCGCAACGACTCGGTCACCCAGGCCGTGATCGCCTACCCCGCGGCCCGCCAGGCCAACACGTTCTACGACGCCTCGGTCCGGAGATGGTCCGCCTGTGCCAACCGCCGCTTCGTCGACCATGCCCCCGGCCGGCCCGAGATCGCGTGGGCGGTGGCCGATGCCCACAAGGTCGGCGGCACGCTCAGCACGTCTGAAGAGCAGGAAGGCAGCGCGGACGACTGGCGGTGCCAGCGCGCGCTGACCGTCCGCAACAACATCGTCGTCGATGTGGCCGCCTGCGGCTCCTTCCTGTCCGGTGGGGCCGCCGTCGACGTCGCCCAACAGATCGCGGCCGCGGTCGTCACCCGGTAGCGACGGGCGAAGACGACCGCCTCTAAGGATGGCGCGGCGTCGCCCCATAAGCTGGGCGGGTGGCCCGCATCGACCTCAACGCCGACCTGGGCGAGGGCTTCGGCGTCTGGCGCCTCGGGGATGACGACGCCATGCTGGGGATCGTCACCAGCGCCAACGTGGCGTGCGGATTCCACGCCGGCGATCCCGCGGGGTTGTTGCGGGTCTGCCGGTCGGCCGCCGAGCGCGGCGTGCGGATCGGGGCGCAGGTGAGCTATCGCGACCTGGCCGGGTTCGGCAGGCGCTTCATCGACGTCGCCGCCGAGGACCTCGCCGCCGACGTGGCGTATCAGATCGGCGCGCTGCAGGCGATCGCGCGCGCGTCGGGTTCGGCGGTGTCCTACGTCAAACCCCATGGCGCGCTGTACAACACGATCGTGACCCATCGTGATCAGGCGGCCGCGGTGGCCGAAGCGGTCCGGATGGTGGAACCGGCGCTGCCGGTGCTGGGCATGGCGGGCTCGGTGTTTTTCGACGAGGCCGCGCGCCGGGGCCTGCGCACGGTGCCCGAGGCGTTCGCCGACCGCGCCTACCGGCCGGACGGCCAGTTGGTGTCTCGCCGCGAACCCGGGGCGGTGCTGCACGACCCGGCGGCGATCGCCGAGCGCGTGGTGGCCATGGTGACCTCCGGGCGGGTCGGTGCCGTCGACGGCACGTCGATCGCGGTGCACGTGGAATCGGTTTGCGTGCACGGTGATTCGCCCGGTGCGGTGCAGATCGCCGGCGCCGTCCGCGACCGGCTCGAGGCCGCCGGCGTCGAGATCGGGGCGTTCGGCTGATGCGGCTGAAACTCGGCCGGCCCGACATCGGACGGTACGCGGATCGATTCGACGCGCCCGCCGCCGCGCCTGGGTCCCCGTCGGTGACCTGGCTGGGTGTGGCGACGCTGCTCGTCGACGACGGGTCCTCGGCCCTGCTGACCGACGGCTACTTCTCCCGGCCCAGCCTGGCGCGGGTGGCGTCCGGCAAGGTGGCGCCGTCGCCCGCCCGCGTGGACGGCTGCCTGGCCCGGGCCAAGGTGTCCCGGCTGGAGGCCGTGATTCCGGTGCACACCCACATCGACCACGCGCTGGATTCCGCGCTGGTCGCCGACCGCACCGGCGCCCGGCTGGTCGGCGGCCGCTCGGCGGCCAACGTCGGGCGCGGGCACGGGATGCCCGACGACCGCCTCGTCGTCGCCGTCGGCGGTGAGCCAATCACGTTGGGCCCCTACGACGTGACGCTGGTCGAGTCGCACCACTGCCCGCCGGACCGGTTTCCCGGCACGATCGACGCGCCGCTGACCCCGCCGGTCAGGGCGTCCGCCTACCGCTGCGGCGAGGCCTGGTCGACGCTGGTGCACCATCGGCCCACGGGCCGGCGCCTGCTGATCCAGGGCAGCGCCGGTTTCGTCGAGGGCGCGCTCGCCGGCCGGCGCGCCGACGCGGTCTACCTGTCCGTCGGGCAGCTGGGGCTACAGCCGAGGTCCTACGTGACCGATTACTGGACCGAGACCGTGCGCGCCGTCGGGGCGCGCCGGGTGCTCCTCATTCACTGGGACGACTTCTTCCGCCCGCTGTCAAAACCGCTGCGCGCCCTGCCCTATGCGGGTGACGACCTGGACGTGTCGATCCGCGTCCTCGACGAGCTGGCGACGCACGACGGTGTCGCGCTGCACCTGCCGACGGTGTGGCGGCGCGAGGACCCCTGGGCGTGAAGCGG
Source organism: Mycobacterium paraseoulense (assembly GCF_010731655.1). Taxonomy (NCBI): domain Bacteria; kingdom Bacillati; phylum Actinomycetota; class Actinomycetes; order Mycobacteriales; family Mycobacteriaceae; genus Mycobacterium; species Mycobacterium paraseoulense. Next base: position 3,562,963 of record NZ_AP022619.1, read on the forward strand.
CCTTAAGACATTGACCCTCACCCTTGCGCTGGCGCTGCTCGCTGCCGTCCTGGCCTTCGCGGTTGTGCGTCCGAAGGGCCTGCCGGAGGCGGTGGCGGCGATTCCCGCGGCGCTCATCCTGATCGCGGTCGGCGCGATATCGGTGCGCCAGGCGGCCGACGAGGTGGCCGGGCTATCGGGCGTGGTCGGGTTCCTGGGCGCGGTGCTGGTGTTGGCGAAGCTGTGCGACGACGAGGGCCTGTTCGAGGCCGCCGGCGCGGCGATCGCGCGCGGTCGCGTCGGGTCGGGTGGCCTGCTGCTGCGGGTGTTCGCCATCGCCTCCCTGATCACCGCCGTGCTGAGCCTGGACACCGCGGTGGTGTTGCTGACCCCGGTGGTGCTGGCCGCCGTTCGCCGGCTGCGAACCCCGGTGCGGCCGTACGCCTATGCGACCGCGCACCTGGCCAACGGCGCATCCCTGCTGCTGCCGGTGTCCAACCTGACCAACCTGCTGGCGTTTCACACCGCCGGCCTCTCGTTCACGCGGTTCACCCTGATGATGGCCTTGCCGTGGGCGGGCGCGGTGGTCACGCTGTATGCGGTGTTCCGCTGGTTTTTCGCCGGCGACCTGCGCGTGCAGCCGCACCCGGAGGAACCCGGGCCGGCGCCGCGGCCCCCGGTCTTCGTGCTGGTGGTCGTGGGGCTGACGCTGGCCGGCTTCGCGGTGGCCCAGTCCATCGGGGTGGCCCCGGCCTGGGTGGCGCTCGCCGGCGCCGCCGCGCTGGCGGTTCGCAGCCTGAACCGGGGGAACACCTCGGTGGCCGACATCGCGCGCTCGGTGCACGTGTCGTTCCTGGTGTTCGTGCTCGCGCTGGGCGTCGTCGTACGGGCCGTCATGCTCAACGGCATGGACAGGGCCATGTCGGCGGTGCTGCCATCCGGCTCGGCACTGCCGGCGCTGCTCGCCATCGCCGCGGTGGCCGCGGTCCTGGCCAACATCGTGAACAACCTGCCGGCCACCCTGGTGCTGCTGCCACTGGTCGCGCCGAGCGGGCCGGTCGCCATCCTGGCCGTCCTGCTCGGCGTGAACATCGGACCGAACCTGACCTACGTCGGTTCGCTGTCGAACCTGTTGTGGCGGCGCGTGCTTCGCCAGCACGACGTCGATGCCGGGGTGGGGGAATACACCCGCCTCGGGCTGTGCACGGTGCCCGTGTCACTGGTGGTCGCGGTGGTCGCGCTGTGGGCGTCGGCGCGCCTACTCGGCACCTAACCGCGGTGGTAGGGCGGCGGCAGCGCCATCCCGAGTTCGGCCATCACGCGGCGCAACCGGGTCGGGTAGTCGGTGATGATGCCGTCGACGCCGTCGGCGATCTGTTCGCGCATGGTGGCCGCGTCGTCGACCGTCCACGGGATTACCTTGAGCCCCAACGAATGCGCGTGATCGACAAACGGTGCGCCGGTCACCAGCTGATACCTGGGCGAGACGATGTCCGCGCCCACCAGCCTCGCCCCGATCATCGGGTCGCCGATGGCGGCGGCGTTCTCACCGGCCAGCCACGGCGACCCGGGTACCCAGGTGTCCTCGTTGTACAACGCCACCAACGGGATCGAGGGCTCGTCGGAGTGCACCATCTGCAGGGTCCGCCAGTCGAAACTCTGGATCTCCACCCGGTCGACCTCGCCGGCCGACCTGACCGCCGCCAGGATCACGTCGACGAACTGCTGCGGGTCGGCCGACGTGCCCGGCTTATCGGCGGCCACCTTCATCTCGATGTTGTAGCGCACGGCGGCACGGTAGGAATCTGCCAGGGCGAACACCTCCGGCAGGATGGCTATCTTGTTGCCCCGCACCACTTCGGCGTCGGGAAATTCGGCCAGGCGCCGCCCGCAATCGAGGGTGCGGATTTGGGACAGGGTGAGCTCGTGCACCAACTTGCCGACGTAGGGATACTGCGGATCGCCGGCGAACGCGGGCGCGGTGTCGGCGCATTTGTCCGCGTCGATCGTCGGGTCGTGCCACACCAGCGGTTGCCCGTCCCTGGTGACATTGATGTCGAGTTCGAGGGTGCTGACACCCAATTCGATGGATTTGGAGAAGGCCCGCAACGACTCCTCGGTGGCTTCGCCGCGCCCCCCGCGATGAGCCTGCAGGTCGAAGTCGGGCGCCTGGGCGCCGGCCGCGGGCGCAAGCGCAACAAGGACGGTCAGCGCGGCCGCGAAACACGCGAGGCGGCGGCGCACCGCAGTTAACCCCTGCGCTGGCGGGCGATTTCGGCGAGCACCACGCCGGCGGCCACCGAGGCGTTCAGCGATTCGGCGTGCCCGGCCATCGGGATGGAAACCACCTCGTCACAGTTCTGCCGCACCAGGCGCGACAACCCCTTGCCTTCCGACCCCACGACCACCACCACCGGGTCGGCGCCGTCGATGTCGTCGACCACGGTGTCACCGTCGGCATCCAGGCCGATCACCCTGATCCCCCGGTCGGCCCAATCCTTCAGCGTCCTGGTGAGATTGGTGGCCCTGGCCACCGGGAGGCGGGCCGCGGCCCCGGCGCTGGTGCGCCAGGCCACTGCCGTCACCGACGCCGAACGCCGCTGCGGAATCAGCACACCGTGGCCGCCGAAGGCCGCGACCGAGCGCACGATCGCTCCCAGGTTGCGGGGATCGGAGATGTTGTCCAACGCGACCAACAGCGCGGGCGGCGAGCCGAGCGCCGCCGCGAGCAGGTCATCGGGGTGGGCGTAGTTATACGGCGGCACCTGCAACGCGATGCCCTGGTGCAGGTGGTTGGCGGTCATCCGGTCCAGGTCGGCGCGTGGCACCTCGAGGATCGAGATGCCCGAATCCGCCGCGCGGGCAACGCATTCGGTGACCCGTTCGTCGGCCTCGGTGCCCAGGGCCACGTAGAGCGCGGTCGCCGGAACCCCGGCGCGCAGGCACTCCAGCACCGGGTTGCGGCCGAGCACCGTTTCGGTCTCGTCGGCGCTCCGCTTGGTGGGCCGCCGCGGCTGGGACTGGGCGCGCTTGGCGGCGGGATGCTTGGGGCGCAGGTGAGCGGGCGGCGTCGGACCGCGCCCCTCCAGCCCGCGGCGGCGCTGGCCGCCCGAACCCACGGTGGCGCCCTTCTTGGAGCCCGCTTTGCGCACCGCCCCGCGGCGCTTCGAATTGCCGGCCATCTACTTGTCGTCACCGGCCTGCAGTGACCACTGCGGGCCGTCGGCGGTGTCGGTGACCTCGATGCCGGCGATCTTCAGCCGGTCCCGGATCTCGTCGGCGAGCGCCCAATTGCGTTGCTCGCGTGCCTTTTCCCGGTTCCCCAATTCGGTCCGCACCAGCACCTCGACCGCCGCCAGCGCCGCCGACGTCTCATCGCGGGTCTCCCAGCGCTCATCGAGCGGGTCACAGCCGAGGATGCCCATCATGGCGCGGATCGCGCGCGCGTGCCGCAGCGCGCCGTCGTGATCGCCGGTATCGAGGGCACGGTTGCCCTCCGCACGGGCGTGGTGCACTTCGGCCAGCGCGGCCGGGACCGCCAAGTCGTCGTCGAGCGCCGCGGCGAACCGCGGAGTCCATTCGCCGGGCTCGACGCCACCGACGCGGACGCGGACGCGGTGCAGGAAATCCTCAACGCCCACATAGGCTTTCACCGCGTCCTGCAGGGCGGCGTCGGAGAACTCCAGCATCGAACGGTAGTGGGCGCTGCCCAGGTAGTAGCGCAGCTCCGCCGGCCGCACCCGCTGCAACATCGCCGGGATGGCCAGCACGTTGCCCAGCGACTTGCTCATCTTCTCGCCGCCCATGGTGACCCAGCCGTTGTGCAGCCAGTACCGGGCGAATCCGTCGCCGGCGGCGCGGCTCTGCGCAATCTCGTTCTCGTGGTGCGGGAACACCAAGTCCATCCCGCCGCAATGGATGTCGAACTCCGGCCCCAGATAGGTGCGCGCCATCGCCGAGCACTCCAGGTGCCAGCCCGGCCGTCCGCGGCCCCACGGGGTCGGCCACGACGGCTCGCCCGGCTTGGCGGCCTTCCACAGCGTGAAGTCACGCTGGTCGCGCTTGCAGGTGGCCACGCCCTCGCCCTGGTGGACGTCGTCGATCTTGTGACCGGACAGCTGGCCGTACTGCGGGTAGCTGAGCACGTCGAAGTACACGTCGCCGCCCGAAGGGTAGGCGTGGCCGGTTTCGATCAGGCGTTCCATCAACTCCACCATCTGGGTGATGTGCCCGGTGGCACGCGGCTCGGCCGACGGCGGCAGGACGTCCAGGGCGTCGTAGGCCGCGCTGAACGCGCGCTCGTAGGTGGCCGCCCACTCCCACCACGGCCGGCCGGCCGCGGCGGCCTTGTTCAGGATCTTGTCGTCGATGTCGGTGACGTTGCGGATGAACGCGACGTCGCAGCCGCGCGCCATCAACCAGCGGCGCAGGATGTCGAAGGCGACACCGCTGCGGACGTGGCCGATATGCGGCAGGCCCTGAACGGTGGCGCCACACAGATAGATCGACACGTGCCCCTCGCGCAGCGGAACGAAATCACGCACGGCACCGGCCGCCGTGTCGTGTAGCCGCAAGCGGGCGCGATCGGTCACGACGTGCCAGCTTACCGGGTGGTTCGGAGATGCCCGGCGCTGCGCGCGCCTCAGCCGGCGGGGACGACCAACGCGGTGGCGATGGCGGCGCGGCCCTCGCCGCGACCGGTCAGGCCCAGCCCGTCGGTGGTCGTGGCCGACACCGCGACCGGCGCCCCGACCAGATCCGAGAGCACGCCCTGCGCCTCGGCACGGCGCGGGCCGACCCTCGGCTGGTTGCCGATCAGCTGCACCGCGGCGTTCCCCACGCGAAAACCGGCCCGGGCCACCAGGTCGATGACGTGGCGCAGCATGTCGGCGCCGCTGACGCCCTGCCAGCGCGGATCATCGACCCCGAAGACGGCGCCGATGTCGCCGAGGCCCGCGGCGGACAACAGCGCGTCGCACAGCGCGTGCGCCCCCACGTCGCCGTCGGAGTGTCCGGCGCAGCCGTCGGCGCCGGAAAACAGCAGACCCAGCAGCCAGCAGGGCCGCCCAGGTTCGATCGGATGGACGTCGACGCCCAGGCCGACCCGTGGCAGCGGAGGCGGCTCGCTCACCGGCGCACGATCGCTTCGGCCAAGACCAGATCGAGCTGGGTGGTGATCTTGAACGCCAGCGGGTCGCCGTCGACCACCTGCACCTGCCCGCCGACGTGCTCGACGAGCGACGCGTCGTCGGTGAAATCGGCGGTGCCGGCGCGCTGGTACGCCCGCAGCAGCAGGTCATGGGCGAAGCCCTGCGGCGTCTGCACGGCGCGCAGGCCCGCTCGCTCGGGCGTGCCCAGGACCACGCCGTTGGCGTCCACGGCCTTGATGGTGTCATGCAGCGGCAGCGCGGGCACCACGGCGTTGTTCCCGGCCCTCAGCGCGTCCACCACGCGCGCGATCAGCGCGGGGGGTGTCAGGGCGCGGGCGGCATCGTGCACCAGCACGAAGTCGGGCTCACCGGGCACGGCCGCCAGCGCCAGACTCACCGATGTCGTGCGGTCGGCTCCTCCGACGACCACGGTCGCCCGCTCGCCCAGGGCCCGCTTGGCCTCATCGACGCGAGCCGCGGGGACCGCGACCACGACGTGGTCGACCACTCCGGATTCCAGCAAACCGCCGACGGCGCGGTCCAGCAGGGTGCGGCCGTCGACCTCGCAAAATGCCTTCGGGATGCCGGCACCCAGTCGCTCCCCCGACCCCGCGGCCGGGACTACTGCGACGACCGTGCCCGAGGAGACCGTCCCCGTGACCACCGAAGCCTCAGGGCCTTCAGGAAGCGGCGGCCAGCACCTCGTCGAGGATGGTTTCGGCCTTGGCGTCGTCGGTGCTCTCGGCGAGCGCCAATTCGCCGACCAGAATCTGGCGCGCCTTGGCCAGCATGCGCTTCTCGCCGGCGGACAGGCCGCGCTCCTGGTCGCGACGCCACAGGTCGCGCACTACCTCGGCCACCTTGTTGACATCGCCGGAGGCCAGCTTTTCCAGATTGGCCTTGTAGCGGCGCGACCAGTTGGTCGGCTCTTCGGTGTGCGGAGCCCGCAACACCTGGAACACCTTGTCGAGGCCTTCCTGCCCGACGACGTCGCGGACGCCGACGTACTCGGCGTTGTCAGCCGGGACTCGAACGGTCAGGTCTCCCTGCGCAACCTTCAAGACGAGATATTCCTTTTGTTCCCCTTTGATGGTGCGGGTTTCAATCGCCTCGACTAACGCAGCACCGTGATGTGGGTATACAACGGTGTCGCCGACCTTGAAGATCATCTGATTCGAGCCCCTTTCGTTACTTCATCCTAACACGGCCGCCCAATCGCGCGCGGAGCAACGATGCAGGTCAGGGGCACAACACGCGCAGATTAGGGGTTGACAGGGGGAGCAGAACGTGCAGTGACGCACATTACCAATGCGCTCACCCGGCCCCGAGAGCGCCCCCTTGCGGCCCCGGAGCACCCCCCCGGCGGGGGCTCCCGGGCTGGTCGTACGCCCCGCGCTACCGCGCGCGAAACCTTCCTACTACTGTGCATAGTTGCATCAGTCGAACCGGCCCAGCAGGAGGCATTGAGTGAACCGCTTCGAGATGAGCCTCCCCGTCCGCCTGGCCGCCCCGACCGTCCGGGCCGCGCTCGTCGGGCTCATCGCGGTGGTCTCCGTCTTGCTCAGCGGTTGCGGGGCCGGTCAGGTGTCCCAGATGGCCGTCCAGGAGCCCGCCATCAACGGCAACAAGGTCACGTTCAACAACGTGGCCCTGCGCGACATCCGCATGCAGGCGGTGCAGACCGGTGACTTCCTTCAGCCGGGGCGCGCGGTGGACCTGTTGCTGGTGGCCATCAACCAATCGCCTGACACGCCGGACAGACTGGTGAACATCGCCAGCGACGTCGGATCGGTGACCCTGAGCGGAGACGGTCGACTGCCCGCCGGCGGCATGCTGTTGATCGGTACGCCGGAGGGCCAGAAGGTGCCGCCGGGGCCCATGGGCTCGAACAATTCGGCCAAGGCGACGGTCATGCTCGCCAAGCCGATCAGCAATGGCCTGCTCTACAACTTCACCTTCACGTTCGAGAAGGCCGGGCAGGCGAGCGTGCTGGTGCCGGTTTCGGCCGGGTTGGCCCCGCCACCGCACAGCTAGACGGGCGTAACCGCCTGTCATAGCGGAGATTTGTCGTACCGCCTCGATACCGTCATGGCGTGGCAAATCCGCGCTCGCAATACCGCTGCTCCGAATGCCAGCACCTCACCGCCAAGTGGGTGGGCCGCTGCATGGAGTGCGGCACGTGGGGCACCGTCGACGAGGTACCGGTGCTCAGCGCGGTCGGCGGCCGACGCGCGGGGCTCGCTTCGGCGTCCTCGTCACGAGCGGTCCCCATCACTTCCGTCGAACCCAACGCCAGCCAGCACCGCTCGACCGGCGTCGGAGAGCTCGACCGGGTGCTCGGGGGCGGGGTCGTCCCCGGTTCGGTCACGCTGCTGGCGGGCGATCCCGGCGTGGGAAAGTCGACGCTGCTGCTCAAGGTGGCCCATCGCTGGGCGCTGTCGGGCCGGCGAGCGCTGTACATCTCCGGTGAGGAGTCCGCCGGCCAGATCCGGCTGCGCGCGGACCGGATCGGCTGCGGCGCCGACGAGGTCTACCTGGCCGCCGAATCCGATGTGCGCACCGTGCTGGACCACATCGCGGCGGTGCGACCGGCCCTGGTGATCGTCGACTCGGTGCAAACCATGTCCACCACGGAGGCCGACGGTGTGGCGGGCGGGGTCACCCAGGTGCGGGCGGTCACCGCGGCGCTCACCGCCGCCGCGAAGGCCAACGGCATCGCGCTGATCCTGGTCGGCCACGTCACCAAGGACGGCGCCATCGCCGGACCCCGCTCGCTCGAGCACCTCGTCGACGTGGTGCTGCACTTCGAGGGCGACCGCAACGGGTCCCTGCGGATGGTCCGCGGGATCAAGAACCGGTTCGGCGCCGCCGACGAAGTCGGCTGTTTCATGCTGCACGACAACGGGATCGAGGACGTGTCCGACCCGTCGAGCCTTTTCCTGGATCAGCGGCCGGCCCCGGTAGCCGGGACCGCGATAACCGTGACGCTGGACGGCAAGCGCCCACTCATCGGCGAAGTCCAGGCGCTCCTGGCGACACCGGGGGGTGGCTCGCCGCGCCGCGCCGTCAGCGGCATCGACCACTCCCGCGCCGCGATGATCGGCGCCGTATTGGAGAAGCACGGCAGGCTGGCGGTCGGCGCCAGCGACATCTACCTGTCCACCGTGGGCGGCATGCGGTTGACCGATCCCTCCTCGGACCTGGCCGTCGCGATGGCGCTGGCCTCGGCATACTCCGGCCTGCCGCTGCCGACGACGGCGGTGATGATCGGCGAGGTGGGGCTGGCGGGCGACCTGCGGCGGGTCAGCGGGATGGAGCGGCGGCTGGGTGAGGCCGCGCGCCAGGGATTCAGCATCGCGCTCATCCCGGACGGCGACGACCCGCGCCGCGAGATAGTGCCGAGCGGGATGCGGGCCCTGCGCGCGCCGACCATCGTGGCGGCGCTGCAACACATGAAAGCCATCGCCGAGCCGCACAGCGGCTGGACGCATAACGTGCCGGGGCCGCACAATGACACGCTGTGACCCGTCCGACACTGCGTGAGACCGTCGCCCGCCTGGCCCCGGGCACCGGGCTGCGAGACGGCCTGGAGCGCATCCTGCGCGGCCGCACCGGGGCGCTGATCGTCCTCGGCAACGACGAAAACGTCGAGGCCATCTGTGACGGCGGCTTCGCCCTGGACGTCCGGTACGCGCCGACCCGGCTGCGCGAGCTGGCGAAGATGGACGGCGCCGTCATCCTGTCCACCGACGGCAGCCGCATCGTGCGGGCCAACGTGCAGCTGGTGCCGGATCCGTCGATACCCACCGACGAGTCGGGGACGCGGCACCGCTCCGCCGAACGCGCGGCGATCCAGACCGGTTACCCGGTGATCTCGGTGAGCCACTCGATGAACATCGTGACGGTCTACGTGGGCGGGGAACGCCACGTGGTGGCGGATTCCGCGACCATCCTGTCGCGGGCCAATCAGGCCATCGCGACCCTGGAACGCTACAAGACCAGGCTCGACGAGGTCAGCAGGCAACTGTCGCTGGCCGAGATCGAGGACTTCGTCACGCTGCGCGACGTGATGACGGTGGTGCAGCGGCTGGAGCTCGTCCGGCGGATCGGCCTGGTGATCGACTACGACGTCGTCGAGCTGGGCACCGACGGGCGCCAGCTGCGGCTGCAGCTCGACGAGTTGCTGGGCGGCAACGACATCGCGCGGGAACTGACCGTGCGCGACTATCACGCCAGTCCCGAGCCGCTGTCCAAAGCGCAGATGACCGCCACCCTCGACGAGCTGGACGCCCTCTCGGATACCGACCTGCTCGAATTGACTGCGCTGGCAAAGGTATTCGGCTATCCCACAACGGCCGAGGCGCAGGACTCGGCGGTCAGCCCGCGCGGCTACCGGGCGCTGGCCAGCATCCCGCGGCTGCAGTTCGCGCACTCCGACCTATTGGTTCGGTCGTTCGGCACGTTGCAGGGTTTGCTGGCGGCCAGCGCCGGCGACCTGCAGTCGGTCGAGGGCATCGGTGCGATGTGGGCCCGCCACGTGCGGGAGGGGTTGTCGCAGCTCGCGGAGTCGACTATCGCCGACCCGCTCAGCTAGCCGGCGGGGATCGGCGCGTTCGGCGGCGCCTCGGGCGGCGGCGCGGCGGCCGGCTGACCCGGCCCGGGCACCGGGCCCGGCGGCGGTGGCGGCTGGTTCATGATGAACGGGACCGGCTGCGAACGCAGGTTGCCCAGCTGCACGACGAGGTTGTAGGTGCCCGGCCCGATCGCCGGACGCGGCAGCGGGCAGTGCGGCGCCGACCCCATCCCCGTCCACGTCACCGCGGTCGTCACCTGCTCGCCCGGGGTGAAGGTCTTGATCAGCGTCTCGTTGGACGGCGCGCAGTCCAGGTTCGACCACAGCCGCTTGTTGTCCAGCGAGTACACGTAGGCCGCCAGCACCGCGGCCCCCACGTCACGCTTGCAGGACACCAGGCCGATGTTGGTGACGATCATGGTGAACTTCGGCTGATCACCGATGAAGTATTGGGGCGCGTTGGTCAGGCCCTTGACGGCCAGCGTCGAATCGGGGCAGTCGTCGCCCTCTTTCAGCACGGGCGGCGGCAGCACCGCGGCGGTCGGGGTGGGCATCTCCGGGTTCTGCCCCTGCTGCGGCACCGCGGGGTTGGGCTGCTCCCCGGGCGCCACCGGCGGAGGCGCCTGCGGCGCGGGCGAACCGGGCTTGCTCTGAGCGGAATTGGGCTTGTTCACATTGGCGGGCTTGGCGCCCGAGTTGTGTCCCATGAAGGCGATGACCGCGGCGACCACGATCCCGACGACGACGACCGCGACGCCCACGGCCAGGCCACGGCGCCGCCAATAGATCTCGGTAGGTAGCGGGCCACGCGGTTCCAGATCCAGCACGTTTGCAGCGTAGGCCCAGGTCACGTCGAGTTGCCTGACCCGCCCCGGCGTGTCGCGGGGTTTGCTGGCTGACCGCCGTGTTAGTGGCCGCCCGGTACGGGCGTCAGCCGGCCGCTATTCGCCGATGTCGCCGACGTGGTCGACCAGCGCAGCCCGGCCGTCGGCCAGGTGGTAGGTGGCGCCGGCGACGGCCAGGCTGCCCGCGGCCACCCGCTCGGCGATCGCGCTCGAACGCGACATGAGCTGGGCGACCGTCTCGCGCACGTGTCGCTCCTCGAACTCGTCGACGCGACTCAGGCCGTCACGGCGGCCCATCAGTATCGAGGGCGCGACCCGCTCCACCACGTCTCGCACGAATCCGCCCGGTATCGAACCGTCGTTGATGGCCGCCAGGGCCGCCTTGACGGCGCCGCAGCTGTCGTGTCCGAGCACGACGATGAGCGGCACGTCGAGCACCGTCACCGCGAACTCGATGGAGCCGAGTACCGCCGAGTCGATGGCCTGTCCGGCGGTGCGCACCACGAACATGTCGCCCAGACCCTGGTCGAAGATGAGCTCGGCCGCCACCCGGCTGTCCGCGCAGCCGAACACGACCGCGGTGGGCTTCTGCCCGCCGGCCAGGCTGGCCCGGTGTTCGACACTCTGGCTGGGATGCTGCGGCTTCCCGGCGACGAATCGCTCGTTACCCTCTTTGAGTGCTTTCCACGCGGTTACCGGGCTGGTGTTAGGCATGGCTGACATCATGCCGCATCCGCCGGTAAACGGACGGCCAAATATTCCGGGCGATGAGTTGCTCGAGTGGTACGAACGATCCCGCCGCGACCTGCCTTGGCGTGAGGCCGGCGTCAGCGCATGGCAGATCCTGGTCAGCGAATTCATGCTGCAGCAGACGCCGGTGTCGCGGGTGCTGCCGATCTGGTCGGACTGGGTGCGGCGCTGGCCCACCCCGTCGGCCACCGCCGCGGCCAGCGCCGCCGACGTGCTGCGGGCCTGGGGCAAGCTCGGTTACCCGAGGCGGGCCAAGCGCCTGCACGAATGCGCGACCGTCATCGCACGCGAGCACGACGACGTGGTTCCCGATGACGTCGAAACACTGCTGACCCTGCCCGGTATCGGCAGCTACACCGCGCGCGCCGTCGCCTGTTTCGCCTACCGCCAACCGGTCCCGGTGGTGGACACCAACGTGCGCCGGGTGGTGGCCCGCGCCGTGCGCGGGCTGGCCGACGGCGGTTCGGCGTCGGCCACGCGTGACATGGCCGACGTCTCGGCGCTGCTGCCCACCGACGAAACGGCGCCGCAGTTTTCGGTCGCCCTGATGGAACTCGGTGCGACGGTGTGCACCGCACGAACGCCGCGGTGCGGGTTGTGCCCGCTCGCCCGGTGCGCGTGGCGCGACGCCGGCTATTCCCCGGCGCAGGGCCCGGCTCGGCGGGTCCAGACCTATGCCGGAACCGATCGGCAGGTCCGCGGCAGGTTGCTGGACGTGTTGCGGGCCAACGACTCCCCGGTCACCCGGGCGGAGCTTGACGTGGCGTGGCTGACCGATACCGCACAGCGAGACCGGGCCCTGTATTCGTTGCTTGCCGACGGCCTGGTCACCCAGACGGTCGACGGCCGCTTCGCGTTGCCGGGCGAAGCCTAGCGGCGCCGCGTCACAGGTCGTTGCCGGCGTAGGACTGGTTGAAGCTCTTGTTGGCCAGCGGGAAGTCGGGGACGATCGTGTCGGCCATCGCGACGGGCAGCGCGGGCCAGTTGAACCACGACGGGTCGACGATCTTCGCGCGGGTGATCCGAGCGGCGGCGCCGGTCTCGACGCGGTGCACGATGGTCCCGCGCCAGCCCTCGACGATGCCGATGCCGCTGCGGGGCCCTTGCCGCGCCGGCGGCTCGTCGGCGTATTCTGTTGGGCCGCTATGTGATTCGACCAGTTGGCAGGCCAGCTCGGCGGAGGCCGCGAATTCGTCGCGCCGCACGGTGTAGCGGGCCAGCACGTCGCCCGCGTCGGCGCCGATCTCGGCGACGGGCAGCGCGACGGTGGGGTGTTCGACCCGGGCGTCCGTGCGCATGCCGCTGGCCCGCGCGACGTAGCCCAGGCAGCCCAGGGCGTGCGCGTCGTCTTGGTACAGGACGGCGGTCCCGGCGAACCGGTCATAGACCACGGAGTTGCCGAGAGTGAGCTCCGCGACCTCGGCGACGTCGGCGGCGATGCGCCGCAGCACGGTGACCTCCGGCAGGGCCCGAAGAGCCACCGCGCCCGGACGGACGGCGCCGCGCAGCAACCGATGCCCGGTGACGGCGGCGTTGAGCCGCAACAACTCTTCGCGGATGCGTTGCGCGTGCGCGTGCGCGAGCGAAAAACCAACGTCGTTGGCCAGCGCGCCCAAGTCGGCGGCGTGGTTGTAGAGCCGCTCGAGTTCGACCAGCAGCGCCCGCAGCCGGTGTACCTCCTCGGGAAGCTCCATCCCGAGTGCGTCCTCGATGGCCAGGCAGTGGGCGAGCGCGTGCCCGAGGGAGGTGTCCCCGCTGACGCGCTCGGCCAGATCGACTGCGCCGCCGGGCGCCCGGCCCTCGAACAGCTTCTCCACACCCCGGTGGACGAACCACAGCCGCGCCTTGAGCCGCAACACGGTTTCACCCGCGACGGAGAACCGGAAATGCCCCGGCTCGATCAACCCCGCGTGCACCGGACCCACCGGGATCTCGTACACCCCGGGTCCTTCCACGGTGACGAACGGAAACCGGCCCGCGCCATCGAATTCGGGGGCGGGCGGCGCGTCGCCGCGCATGGGATACCAGTCCTCGGGCCAGTGGGCGTGCCGCACCAGCCGGCGCGCCTTGGGATGCCCGATGCACCGGATTCCATACAGGTCGGCCATTTCTCGCTCGAAGCGGCTGGCGGCAAACGACAGGTAGGCCAGCGATCGAATCGCCGCAGCGTCCTTGGGCACGACGCATTCCAGTTCGACGCGCCGATCCGGCCCGCCGGCCAGAAACAGGTAAACGACCCGGAAGGCCGCGTCGTCGTCGTGGGCGGCCACCAGGCCCAAACGAAAACCCTTGCCCAGCAAGTCCTCAGCCGCCTGTCCCACCCCGTCCTGAGACAGCCGGTGGCGCTGCCACTGCGGCCTCATCGGTGTCCCCCTACCTCGCCGGCCGCGGTGGTGAACAGGTCGGTGAGCGGGCCGGCGGTGACGCCGAGGGCGATCGACGCGGCGATCCCGACGACGAGGGCGGCCGCCACCGTTCGCGGGACCGCGATCTCGGGCGCGGCGGCGGGGGCGCCCAGCAGGATGCGGCCCGCGTTGCGGGCCAGCGCGGCGAACCCAACCGCGACCAACAGCATGCCCACGGCGAGGGCCCAGGTGAGCCGGGCGTCGGCGAGGGAACGGACGATGCCCAATTCGCTGGCGAACATCGCGAACGGCGGCAGGCCGAGCAGCACGACCACGCCGACGGCCAGCGCCGCACCGACGAGGCGGGACCGCCGAAGCACGGCGCCGATGTCGGCGATCGCGGTCGAGCCGTGAGCGGCCTGCAGCTGCCCGCTGGCCAGGAAGAGCACCGTCTTGCCGATCCCGTGCGCGAGGACGTGCAGCAGCAGCGCGGCGATCGCCAACGTGGTTCCGGCCGCCGCGGCGATCGCGATCAAGCCCATGTTCTCCATGGACGAGTAGGCGAGCATGCGTTTGATGTCCGGTGTCACCGTCAGCATCAGGGCGGCGACCACCAGCGTCGCCAGCCCGACCGCCAGCAGACCGGACCGCATGAAGGTGGGCCCGGTGGCGGCGCCGATGACCGGCTTGAGGCGGATCAGCACCGAGAAGGCCACCGAGAGCAGCACCCCGCTCATCAGCGCCGAAACCGGCGCGGGGGCCTGGCTGTGCGCGTCGGCCAACCAGGTGTGGAACGGGAACAACCCGGCCTTGGCGCCGTAGCCGACGAGCAGCAACCCGCCGGCCAGTCGGGCGATGCCGGGATCGAGCCCCCCGGCGTGGGCCGCCAGCACGTCGAGATTCAGGGCGGCTGCGGCGGGCGCGCCGGCATGCTCGGCGGCGTAGTAGAGCAGCACGGTGCCGAGAAAGGCGATCGCGATGCCGACCGAACAGATCACGACGTACTTCCAGGTCGCCTCGAGCGCGCCGCGGGTGCGGCGGTGCCCGACCAGGAAGGCGGTGATCACCGTGGTCGCTTCGATCGCGATCCAGATCACCCCGATGTTGTTGGCGCACACCGCGATCACCATCGCGGCCAGGAAGCCCGCCGTCAGGGCCCCGTACAACCGGGCACCGCGCAGATCGGTGTGGCCGTGGGCGAGTTCGGCGTCGAGGTAGCCGATGCTGGCCCAGGTGGCCAGGGTGGCAACGACTCCGATGACGATCAGCATCGTGGCGGTGAGCGCGTCGAGCCGCAGCAGTCCGTTCAGCGCGAACCGGGTGCCGGACCCCACCCCGAAGGCGAGCGCCGCGCCGCATGCGAGCACCGTCACCGCGGAGAACACGATCAGCGTCGCGGTCGCCCGGCGCCATCCGGCGACCAGGACGGCGACCGAGGCGCCGACGGGGGCGAGGATCGCGGCGAGCAGCAAGGCGGTCATCAGTCGTGCAGCTCCTGCAGCGCGTCCAGGTCGGCGCCGCCGAAAGCGTGGGACAGGCGCCCCGTCAGCACGCCGATCACGATGACCGCGAACAACACGTCCAGCGACGCCCCGAGTTCGACGATCAGCGGCACCCCGGCGGTGAGCAGGAACGCGGTGGCGGCGATCCCGTTGTCCAGCATGAGGAATCCCGCCGCCTGCGACACCGCGTGCCGCCGCGTGACCATGACGAACAGGGCGATGAGCACGACCGCGGTCGCGGCCGGCACCGCCGTGGTCGTGGCGGCGGGCTGCAGGTTCACCAGGGGGCCGGTGGCGGCGAACGCGGCCAGCGTCAGCGCGGCGGTGATGAGCAGCGACGTGGCGGTGTTGACCAATGGGGCGGCTTCTCGCCGCGACCGCGATTCGGCGCCGCCCGCGCGGGCCAGCAGCCGCGGCAGCACCGCAACCCGCAGGACCAGCACGGCCGCGCCGACGCCGACGAGCGCGCCGTCGCCGTCGTACGCCCCGCGAAGGATCGGGATGGCCGCCAGCGCGACGCCCTGCCACGCCAGCAGCCGGATGATGGCGGCGAGGTCGTGGCGCCAGACGATCAGCACCGCGGCCAGCAGCAGCCCGCCGGCGGCGAGGTCGACCAGTACCGAAAACGTGCCGTAGGTCATGTCGGCACCACGAAGAAGTTGGCGGCGATCACCGCGAGCAACGCCAAGAGGAACGATCCGGCCAGCAGCTCGGGTACCCGGAAGAGCCGGAGCTTTGCGACGAACACCTCGACGGTGGCCAGCAGCCCCGCCAGCACGGCGACCTTGACCGCCACCGCCGCGAACCCGACGACGATGTCAACGGTTCCGGGCCGTCCTCCGGCAATGCCCCACGGCGCGAACAGGTTCGCCAGCAGCGCCAGGAGCACGGTGAGTCGCATCCCGGCCGCCCACTCCACCAGGGCCAGCCGTGGGCCGGCGTATTCGAGGATCATGGCCTCGTGAACCATCGTCAGCTCGAGATGGGTGGCCGGGTTGTCCACCGGCAGCCGTCCGGTCTCGGCGACGATCACGATCACCAGGGCGGCGAACGCCAGCACCGCCGCCAGCGACACCACCTGACCCGGGTGGGTGATCGTATGCGCAACCAGCGCACCGAGATTAGCCGACCCCGCCGGCATGGACAGGGCGAAGACCGCGAGCAAGATGGTGGGTTCGACGAGTGCGGCGATGGTGATCTCGCGGCTGGCACCCATGCCGCCGAACGAGGTGCCGGTGTCGATGCCGGCCAGGGTCAGCGCGACGGTGCCGACGAACAACAGTCCGACCACTGCGAACAGGTCGGCGCTGGCGTCCAGCGGCGATCCGGTGGCGACCAGCGGTGCGATCGCGGCAATCAGCAGCGTGGTTCCGGCGACGATCGCGGGTGCGGCCGCGAACACCACCGTCGTCCCCCGCGGGGTGATCTGTTGCTTGCCAAGCTGTTTGGCGATGTCACGGCACGGCTGCAGGATGCCGGCACCGGCGCGGCCTTCCCAGCGGGCGCGCACCTGCCGGGTCAGCCCGACCACCAGCGGCGCCCCGGCCATGACGCCGCCGATCTGGACCGCGCCCGCGACGTAGGACAATGCGTTCATCGCGCGACCACCAGGATGACCAGCACACCGAGCGCGCCGTAGGCCAGATACAAGTGCACGCTGCCGGTGTGGGCGCGCCGCATCAATTCGGCCGCGGCCGTGACCGCCCGGATCACCGGCGTGTAGCAGCGTTCCTCGATCGCGTCGGCGATTCTGGAGCGGTAGGTGATCTTGTCGGCCAGATAGCGTGATTCGACGGTGTGAGTGACTTCGATGTCGGTGTCGGGGCGCAGTACGTCGTCGAAGATTCGTTGCAGCGGCTCGGCGAACGACGTGGCCGTGTATTGCATCCGTGGGGTGAGATCGTCGGCGCCGCAGGCCCATAACGGCAATGTCGCGGGCGCCGGGCGCCGCCTGGAACGCCAGCGCGCCAGCATCGCCGCGGCCAGCGCGGCCGTCACGACGCCGGCGGCGATCGCGCCGGGTGCGATCGAGCCGGGCAGGCCGGGAAGGCGCACCACGCCGCCGAAATCGGTGAATTGCACTGCCGCGCCCGCTGGTAGCGCGGCGATCGCCCTGCGCAGCGCGGGTGCGACGACGGCGGGCGCCACGGCCAGCAGCAGGCAGGCGGCCGCCGCGATCGCCATGCCGGCCAGCATGGTGCCGGACGCCTCCCGAGCCCCGGCGGCCCGCTCGGAGCGGGGCCGGGCCAAAAACCCGATCCCGAACGCCTTGACCATTGCCGCCACGCCCAGGCCGGTGGTGAGCGCGACCGCGCCGACCGCCAGCGGCGTGGTCAACGCCAGGACGGCGGAATGCTCTCGGGCCGTGTGGATCAGCGACTGCACCAGCAGCCACTCGCTGACGAAGCCGGCGCCCAGCGGCAACCCGGACGCTCCCAAGGCGGCCACCCCGAACAGGACGGTCGTCGCGGGCATCCGGCGGGCCAGGCCGCCCAGCCGGTCGAGGTCACGCAATCCGGTCGAGGCCAACACCGATCCCGCGGCGAGGAATCCGAGGCTCTTGAATCCCGCGTGGGCGACGAGGTGCAGCATGGCGGCGGCCGCGGCGATCGTCGCCGGGCCGTGCACGCCGGCCGCGGTGAACAACGTGGCGGCCCCCAGCGCCAGCGTGATCAACCCGAGGTTCTCGGTCGTCGAATAGGCCAGCAGCCGTTTGAGATCCGTGGCCACCGACGCCTGCACCACGCCGTAGAGGGCCGACAACCCGCCGACGACCATCATGGTGAGCCCCCACCACCGCGGGCCCGGGCCCAGCAGCTGCAGGTCGACCCGGCAAATGCCGTAGATCCCGAGGTTGACCATCGCCGCGCTCATCAGCGCCGACACGGGGCTGGGCGCCTCGGGGTGCGCGCGCGGCAACCACGCGTGCAGCGGCACCAGGCCGGCCTTCGAACCGAATCCCGCCAGGGTCAACAGGAACACCGCGGTGCACGCGCCGGACGGTATCCGGTGCACGTCGGCGAACCGGTCCGCGCCGCCGGCCGAAGACAACACCATCAGGCCGACCAAGATCGCCACGAAACCCAACTGGGTCATCACCGCGTACACCAACGCGGCGGAGCGAACCGCCGGCTGGGTGTGGTGGGCCAGCACCAACACCAACGACGCGACCGCCATCAACTCCCACGCCAGCAGGAAGGTGGTGACCGACGCAGCCGCCGGCACCAGCAACATCGCCGCGACGAACGCCGGGAACACCGCCAGGGTGACGGGGCCCAACTGCTCGCGCCGGGCATATCCGATCGTGTACAGCCCCGTCACGATCGCGACCGCTCCCGTGAGCGCCATGAAGAAGCCGCCCAGCGGATCGAGGCCCAGCTGGACGCCCGCGAGCGGAAGCAACCATCCGATGCGGACGGTGCGCACCTGACCGAACATCCCCACCGCGCCTGCCCACAACCCGGCGGCGCCCAGCACCGAGGTCAGCGTGCCCGCGACGGCCGCGGATCCGTTGCGGCGCATCAGGTTTGGTGCGGGCACCGCGCCGGTCACCAAGGTTGCGGTCACTTGCCGGTCACCGACCGCAGAGCCGCGACGATCTGGCTCGGCGCCGGCGGGCACCCCGGGATTTCCACGTCCACGGGCACCAGGTCGCCGACCGCGCCCGCCACGCCGTAGGCGCCGGTGAAGACGCCTTGGTTGATGGCGCAGTCCCCGCAGGCGATCACCCGACGCGGCAGCGGCGTGGCCTCGATCGTGGCGCGCAGCGGGCCGGCCATGTTGTGTGTCACCACACCGGTCACCAGCAGCGCGTCGGCATGGCGGGGCGAGGCCACCAGGCGGGCACCGAACCGCTCGGCGTCATAGACCGGCCCGAACGCTCCCGCGATCTCCACCTCACAGCCATTGCACGACCCGGCGTCGACGTGCCGGATCTGAAGCGAACCACGCACTCCCGCGGGCGGTTTGGCTATTGGACCCGGGGCGGGCGGTGCGGGTTCGGCGATCCGACCGACCCTGAAGGCTTTGCTGACCCAGCCCATGCGCGCTACTCCGCACCGCCGGCGCGCAGGCCTTCCAGCATCGCCACGCGGTCGTTGAGCACCCCGGTGAGGACCTTGCGCGCCACCATCAGCAGTTCTGCGATGTCCGGTGAGGCGATCGAGTAGATCATCGTGTTGCCGTCCCGCAGCGCGTCCACCACGCCGGCTCGGCGCATGACGCCGAGCTGCTGGGACAAGTTCGAGGCTTCGAGCCCGACCTCCGGCAGCAATTCGGCGACCGACTTGTCGCCCGACACCAGCAGCTCCAGGATCCTGATCCGCGCGGGATGCCCCAGCGTCTTGAAGAACTCCGCCTTGAGCTTGTACAGCGGCTCGGTCACGCTCCGGCTCCTAAAGACTACAAACTTCCTACATGTGAACGATTGAAGAATTTATCATACGTTGCTCGGCCGTCCACATCGGGGCGTCGGTCATCCGGCGCTCAGTCGCGCGCGGGCAACGCCGCCAAGAAGGACTCGACCGCCTCGCGGTAGGCCCGCGGCGCCTCGTCGTGAATCAGATGCCCGGCGTCCGGAACATGCAAATATGTTGCGGCAAAGCTTGTTTCGGCCATCTGCCGCATCTGTCCCGGCGGCGTGACGGAGTTGCCGGCCTCGATGAGCAGCGCCGGGGCGCGCACCGCCCGCCACTGCTCCCAGAAGTCGCGGGTGCCCCATTCAGCGGCGATCTCGATCCACCGCGCGGTGTGACCGTGCAGGCGCCAACCGGTGGCGGTCCGGTCGAAGGCCTCCAGGAAGTACCGCCCCGCGACGGGCCCGAACTCCTCGATGACCCGCTCGGCGGAGTCGAACTCGAGCGGAAGGGCGTGCAGCCACGGCTCCCAGGGACCGGTGGTGCGGCCGCGAAAGTCCGGGGCCATGTCCTCGAGAACCAGCGCGGACACCAGTTCGGGACGCTGCGCGGCCAGGCACCACGCGTGCAGGGCGCCCATCGAATGACCGACGAGCGTGACCGGCGCCTGCAGCGTGCGCACCGCATCCGCCAGGTCGGACACGAACCGTTCGGTGCTGATCGGGTGCGGGTCGTCGACGCCGCGGCCCCGATGCCACAGGGCGTCGAAGGTGTACACGACGCCCAGCCGGGTCAGCCACGGCAGCTGCCGCGACCACGTGGTGCCCCGCCCCATCAGGCCGTGCACCAGCACCAACGGTTCTCCTCGCCCCCCGCGGCAAGTCAGCAGATCACTGGGCATGTCACCATCCTGCGCGCCCCCGCCCTGCGGTCGGACAGGCCCGGCGAAGGGGTAGCCTAGCCGCATGCCGCCAGTGGTGAAGATCAACGCAATCGAAGTACCCGCCGACGCCGGCCCGGAACTGGAGAAGCGGTTCGCACACCGGGCCCACGCGGTCGACAATCAGCCCGGCTTTCTCGGGTTTCAGCTGCTCCGCCCGATCAAGGGCGAGAACCGCTACTTCGTGGTGACGCAGTGGGAGTCCGAGGAGGCCTTTCAGGCCTGGGCGCAGGGGCCTGCCATCGCGGCCCACGCCGGTGAGCGGGCAAACCCGGTGGCGACCGGGGCCTCGCTGCTGGAATTCGAGGTTGTGATGGACGTTGCCGGCAGCAAGCAGGCTGGCTAGCGGGGTCCCGGCCCGGCGCCGCGCGGTGGCGTTGAGCGCCGCCGCCGCACTGGTCGTCACGTTCGCGCCCGGTTGCGCTTCCTCCCCCTCACCGCAGGCGAACGCGGCCAATCCCGGCCGCCAGATCGACGTCCGCACGCCGCCGGGCATCCGTGCCCAGCAGACGCTGGACATGCTCAACTCGGACTGGCCCATCGGCCCGGTCGGCGTCGGCACGCTGGCCGCGCCGGACATGGTCAAACCGGTGGAGACCACCATGGAGGCACTCTGGTGGGACCGTCCGTTCACCCTCGACGGCGTGGATCTGGGCGCCAGCGTGGCCACCTTGCACCTGACGTCGTCCTACGGGGCGCGACAAGACATCCGCATCCACACCGACGACGGCGGCTGGGTCGACCGGTTCGACCTCGAGACGCAGCCGCCGAAGATCAACTCGTGGCACGACATCGATGCGGTGTTGAGCAAGACCGGCGCCCGCTACTCCTACCAGGTCGCCAAAGTCGACAACGGCCACTGCGACCCGATCGCGGGCACCAACACCGGTGAATCCTTGCCGCTGGCATCGATTTTCAAGTTGTACGTCCTGCATGCGCTGGCCGGCGCCATCCGGGACGGGACGGTGTCCTGGGACGACCAGCTGACGGTCACCGACAAGAGCCGGGCGGTCGGCTCGTCCGGTCTGGCATTGCCGGCCGGAGCCCATGTCTCGGTTCGGACCGCCGCCGAGAAGATGATCGCGACGAGCGACAACATGGCGACCGACCTGCTGATCGGGAAGCTGGGCACTCACGCCATCGAGGAAGCGCTCGCCACCGCGGGCCACCACGACCCGGCCAGCATGACGCCGTTCCCGACGATGTACGAGCTGTTCTCGGTCGGCTGGGGTAAGCCGGACCTGCGCGAGCAGTGGCAGCACGGGTCACCGCAAGTCCGCGCCCAGCTGTTGGCGCAGGCGAATTCGACGCCCTACGAACCGGATCCGACCCGCGCCCACACGCCCGCGTCGTCCTATGGCGCGGAGTGGTACGGCAATGCCGAGGACATCTGCCGGATTCACGCGGCCCTGCAGGCCGACGCCGTCGGCAGGGCCGCACCGGTCGAACAGATCCTCTCCGCGGTGTCGGGCATCCAGCTGGACCGCGACGTCTGGCCCTACATCGGCGCGAAAGCCGGTGGCCTGCCGGGGGATCTGACCTTCAGCTGGTACGCCGTCGACAAGACCCGGCAACCGTACGTGGTCAGCTTCCAGCTCAACTGGCCGCGCGACCACGGCCCGACCGTGACGAGCTGGATGCTGCAGGTCGCCAAGCAGGCCTTCGCGCTCATCGCACCGCGCTAGCGCCCGAGTGACGCACACCACATTCCACGCGGGACTTTTGGCCCTTCCCGACGGGTGCGCCGCCAGGCGAGACTGCATGACTGCCACAGTCGGGGTCCGGACGAAGAGAGGTAGCACGGCTTTGTATGTGCAGATGGGCCGTGGTCGGCGGCAATTGAAAATGGCTGCGCCTCATGACGTCCTCGACCGCACCGCTCACCCATCTGGTGGCGCGCAACGAGCGGAGACCGCCGAATGACAGCGTTGACTCCGCCCCGCGAGGTGATCCAAATCGATGACCGCGAGGCGATGCGGTTGCTGGCCAGCGTCGACCATGGTCGGGTGGTGTTCAATGACCGGGCGCTGCCCGCGATCCGCCTGGTGAACCATGTCGTCGACGACGGGCGCATCATCGTGCGGACCCGCCTGGCGGCCAAGGTGTCCACCGTGGTGCGGTCGGGCGCCGACGCCGGTGTGGTGGTGGCCTATGAGGTCGACTGCCTCGACCCCGAGCGGCGGGCCGGCTGGACCGTCGCGGTGACCGGGTGGGCGACCACGATCACCGACCCCCGGCAACTCGCGCGCTACGAACAACTCTTACACCCGTGGGTCAACATGACCATGGACACCATGATCGCGATCCAGCCGGAATTCATCACCGGCGTCCGCATCGTCGACGACACCGGCGGAAAATAGCCGCCCCGGTCGGTTCAGAGGCGCAGCGACCAGCGACCGTCGCGGAGGTGCAGTCCGGTGTGACTCATCGGCGCGACGTCGATGCGCCAGAACGACTTCCGGGGTGCTCCCAGGGCATGCACGATCGCGGCCCGGGTCACCGCGGGGTGCGTCACCGCCACCGCGGGCACGGCGCTTTCGGCCAGCAAATCCAGCCAGCGAGCCACCCGCTGGATCAGTTCGGTGATGGACTCGCCGCCGTGCGGGGCCCGGGTGGGATCGGCCAGCCAGGCCGTCACGTCGCCGGGGGGCACGTCGCGCAGCCTCTTCCCCCGCCAGCGGCCGCAATTCAGGTCCGCCAGCAGCGGGTCGACCGTGGCGTCCAATCCGAGTAACTCCGCCGTCTGCTGGGCCCGCCGCTCGGGTGCGGTGAAACGCTTTGCACCCAAGCATGTTTCGCCACTGAAGGCTTCGGCCTGTCGACGGCCCATGTCGTTGAGGGGCTCGTCGCCGGGGAAACGCGCGGCCGCCACGGCGTCGGTCATCGCGTGCGATACCAGGGTCAGCCGGACGACCCGCGTCACGCCGCGATGCTCGATGCCCGCCCGTCCCCGGTGCGCTCCCCGAGCAGGCGCCCGGCGAGCGTCGCGAACACCACGCCGATGGTCACCCACAACACCAGCTGCGCCGCCAGGGCCAGCAGCCTGAAGTCGTAGAGGACGTCGGCGGGAAAGCCCGGGTACATGATCGACCCCGAGGCGTCGCGCAGCGGTTCGGGTGTCTCGTCCACGCCCGGCAGCAGCACCATCATCAGGGCAACGGCGGCGACGTATGCGCCCGCCGCGAGCAGCCGCCCGTTCCACGCGCCGAACCGGCCCGTCAGCAAGCGCGCCAGCCACACCGCGGCGGAGGCCAGCACCACCGACGCCAGCACCATCACCAGATACCAGCCGGTGCGCGCGCCGATGGTGTCCGCCTGGCCGACCGCCGGCGGATCCGGCGGATACTTCACGAACGGCACCAGGTAGACCGCGACGAATGCACCCCCCGCGAGCAGCAGCGAAAGTTCCCGCGCCCCAACGCTTGTCACGCGCGAGGCAACGACACAGAACAGCACG
Source organism: Mycobacterium paraseoulense (assembly GCF_010731655.1). Taxonomy (NCBI): domain Bacteria; kingdom Bacillati; phylum Actinomycetota; class Actinomycetes; order Mycobacteriales; family Mycobacteriaceae; genus Mycobacterium; species Mycobacterium paraseoulense. The sequence goes on from NZ_AP022619.1 coordinate 3,586,859, forward strand.
GCGAACAACGCGCCCATCGCGACGCCGAAGATGAGCACACCGAAGCCCAACCCCGCGGTCGACTGCACCCCGCGGCTGAACAACTCGGCGCCGTGCTCGTGCACGCCATGGGCGTTCTCGGCGTCGGCTCGTCCGTGCTCGAAAGCGATCGCGCGACCGATCACCGGCTCGGCGCACAGTCGGGCGACGACGAACGCCGGCACCGCTCCGATTGCACCGGCCAGCAGGCCGCGTCCGATCAGACGCTTCTCCACGCGATCAGTGGCAGGGGAAGCCGAGCAGATGACGCGCGTCGTGCACGAACTCGTGCACGTGCGAATCGCTGCCGAACAGCGACACGGCGCCCTGGTCGATGCCGACGAAATAGAGCGCCAACAGCGCCAGGAAGGTGGTTGCCGCCAACCAGACCGCGGCGTGGGCCGCCGAGAGGTCAACCGATTTGGTCCGGGCGACGATGAGCTGACGATTGGACACAGCCGACTCCTTCCGGGGATTGCGCGTCCCCGCTGGGGATGACGAGTTTCGGGTCTGACTGTGGACAGTGGCGCGACCGTTCTGGAGTTTCACCAGATTCCGTGACTCGTCGATAGCAACCGTCAGTGTAAACCCCGGCGCAAACACGGCACCGACACAGACGAAAAACGGGCGGTCGGTCCCGTTCGACCAACCGCCCGTTTTCCGTGAATCGCTACGGCGTTTCGGGGGCCGCGTGCGCCCCGGCCTTCGCCAGGTCCGGCTCGGCCGGCGGCTTGCGGGCCCCGGTGAAGGTGAACACCGCGTCCTCGCCGGCGCTCTCGCCGTCCCAGTTGTCCACGTCGACCGTGACGATCTGTCCCGGTCCGACCTCCTCGAAGAGGATCTTCTCCGACAGCTGGTCCTCGATCTCGCGCTGGATGGTGCGCCGCAACGGGCGGGCACCCAGCACCGGGTCGAAGCCGCGCTTGGCCAGCAAGGCCTTGGCCTTGTCGGTCAGCTCCATGGCCATGTCCTTGGCCTTGAGCTGCTTGCCGACGCGCTCGATCATCAGGTCGACCATCCGGATGATCTCGTCGCGCGTCAGCTGGTGGAAGACGATGATGTCGTCGATGCGGTTGAGGAACTCCGGGCGGAAGTGCTTCTTCAGCTCGTCGTTGACCTTCTGCTTCATCCGCTCGTAGTTGTTCTCACCGCCACCCTGGGTGAAGCCCAGGCCGACCGGCTTCGAGATGTCCGACGTACCGAGGTTCGAGGTGAAGATCAGCACGGTGTTCTTGAAGTCCACCGTGCGTCCCTGGCCGTCGGTGAGCCGGCCGTCCTCGAGAACCTGCAACAGGCTGTTGTAGATCTCCTGGTGGGCCTTCTCGATCTCGTCGAACAGCACCACCGAGAACGGCTTGCGCCGAACCTTCTCGGTGAGCTGGCCGCCCTCTTCGTAGCCGACGTATCCGGGCGGGGCGCCGAAGAGCCGCGACGCGGTGAATCGGTCGTGGAACTCGCCCATGTCGATCTGGATGAGCGCGTCGTCGTCGCCGAACAGGAAGTTGGCCAGCGCCTTGGACAGCTCCGTCTTACCGACACCGGACGGGCCGGCGAAGATGAACGAACCCGACGGGCGCTTGGGGTCCTTCAACCCGGCGCGGGTGCGGCGGATCGCCTTGGAGACGGCCTTGACGGCGTCCTCCTGGCCGATGATCCGCTTGTGCAACTCGTCCTCCATGCGCAGCAAGCGCGTGGTCTCGGCCTCGGTCAGCTTGAACACGGGGATACCGGTCCAGTTGCCCAACACCTCGGCGATCTGCTCGTCGTCGACCTCGGCAACCACATCCAGATCTCCTGAGCGCCATTGCTTTTCGCGCTCGGCCCGCTGGGCGACCAGCTGCTTCTCGCGGTCGCGCAGGCTCGCGGCCTTCTCGAAGTCCTGTGCGTCGATCGCGGACTCCTTCTCCCGACGCGCGTCCGCGATCTTCTCGTCGAACTCGCGCAGGTCTGGCGGGGCGGTCATCCGGCGGATCCGCATCCGGGCGCCCGCCTCGTCGATCAGGTCGATCGCCTTGTCCGGCAGGAACCGGTCGTTGATGTAGCGGTCGGCCAGGGTGGCGGCGGCCACCAGCGCCGCATCGGAGATCGACACCCGGTGGTGCGCCTCGTAGCGGTCCCGCAGCCCCTTGAGGATCTCGATGGTGTGCTCCACCGTCGGCTCCCCCACCTGCACCGGCTGGAAGCGGCGCTCCAGGGCGGCGTCCTTCTCGATGTACTTGCGGTACTCGTCGAGCGTGGTGGCGCCGATGGTCTGCAGCTCGCCGCGGGCCAGCTTGGGCTTGAGGATGGACGCGGCGTCGATCGCGCCCTCGGCGGCACCGGCGCCCACGAGCGTGTGCAGCTCGTCGATGAACAGGATGATGTCGCCGCGGGTGTTGATCTCCTTGAGCACCTTCTTCAGCCGCTCCTCGAAGTCACCGCGGTAGCGCGAACCGGCGACCAGAGAGCCGAGGTCCAGCGTGTAGAGCTGCTTGTCCTTCAGCGTCTCCGGCACCTGGCCGTGCACGATGGCCTGCGCCAGGCCCTCGACGACGGCGGTCTTGCCGACGCCGGGCTCACCGATCAGCACCGGGTTGTTCTTGGTCCGCCGGGAGAGCACCTGCATGACGCGCTCGATTTCCTTCTCACGGCCGATGACCGGATCGAGCTTGCCCTCCATCGCGGCGGCCGTCAGGTTGCGCCCGAACTGGTCGAGCACCAACGAGGTTGACGGGCTGCCCGATTCGCCGCCGCGCCCGCCGGTGCCGGCCTCCGCGGCCTCCTTGCCCTGGTAGCCGCTCAGCAGCTGGATGACCTGCTGGCGCACCCGGGTCAGCTCGGCGCCCAGCTTGACCAGCACCTGGGCGGCCACGCCCTCACCCTCGCGGATGAGGCCGAGCAGGATGTGCTCGGTGCCGATGTAGTTGTGGCCCAGCTGCAGCGCCTCACGCAGGCTCAGTTCGAGAACCTTCTTGGCGCGCGGCGTGAACGGGATGTGGCCCGACGGGGCCTGCTGGCCCTGGCCGATGATCTCCTCGACCTGGCTGCGAACGCCCTCCAGCGAGATGCCCAGCGACTCCAGCGACTTCGCCGCGACGCCCTCACCCTCGTGGATCAGACCCAACAGGATGTGCTCGGTGCCGATGTAGTTGTGGTTGAGCATCCGGGCCTCTTCCTGCGCCAGGACGACGACCCTGCGGGCACGGTCCGTAAATCGTTCAAACATCGGTGGTTACCTGCTCTCCCTCACCATCGGTACTGGCCCCTTAGCGGCCCACCGGCCCCAGTTGGGACCGGAATCGCATACCTGCCATCCACTGTAATGGTCGGCCTGCCAGGGGGCATAACCTTGCGGTTCCCTGCTGCTGAAGACCCGCGGGCCCGTTTCGGGCGATCTCCCTGTGATCACAGCGCCGTAACTCGACCAACGTGGCCGAGCGCCAATTCGTTTCCCTTATCTACCGACGAGGCTTTCGCCGCGAGCGAAACGGCAAACCGGCGCCTGGGCCGTTGCAGCCCGGGCGCCGGTTTCCGGGTTTGTCAGGTCGCCGCGTGGAACGCGTCGATGACGTCGGCGGGGATACGGCCACGCGTCGACACGTTGTGGCCGTTTCGGCGGGCCCATTCGCGAATCGCCGCGCTCTGTTCGCGGTCGATCGCGCCGCGGCCGCGGCCTGAGCCGGAACGCCCGCGTCGCCGTCCGCCGACCCGGCGACCGGCTTCCACCCACTGCTTCAGGTCGTTGCGAAGTTTCGCGGCATTCTTGGACGAAAGGTCAATCTCATACGTCACCCCGTCGAGCCCGAATTCGACCGTTTCATCGGCTGCGCCGGCACCGTCGAAATCATCGACCAGGGTGACGGTCACTTTTTTCGCCATTAGCTTATCCTCGCATTTCGTCCTGAGCAGTTGCCGAGCAGATTGGGTGTGCCTCCCCGGGTCACCAATCTGCCATAACAACGCAGCATACTCAATCCGACCGCATGGCGCACAGTTGCTCTTTTCAACTGGAGTGCGGCCGAACAATCGGGAACAAAACTGTCTCCCGAATTGACAGTCCGGTCAAAGTCATCAACAACCGATCGATACCCATTCCCGTTCCGGTGCACGGCGGCATCGCATACTCGAGCGCGGCGAGAAAGTCTTCGTCGAGCACCATGGCCTCGTCGTCGCCGGCCGCGGCGGCGCGGGCTTGCGCGGCGAATCTCTCCCGCTGCACGACGGGGTCGTTCAATTCGGAGTACCCGGTGGCCAGTTCGACCCCCCGGATGTAGAGGTCCCACTTCTCGGTCACGCCGGGGATGCTTCGGTGCTGACGTGTCAAAGGCGTTGTCTCAACCGGAAAGTCCCGGACGAACGTGGGCGCGGTCAGCGCGTTGCCCACCGTGTGCTCCCAGAGTTCCTCGACCAGCTTTCCATGCCCGTAACCGCGATCGCGGGGGATCTCCACCCCGAGCCGATCCGCGATGGCCCACAGGCGCTCGACCGGGGTCTGCGGTGTGATCTCCTCACCGAGCGCCGCCGACAGCGACGGGTACATTTGAATCGAGGCCCATTCTCCGTCTATGTCGTAGACACTCCCGTCGGGCAGCGGCAGTTGTCGGGTTCCGATCGCCTCATCGGCGACCTCTTGAATAAGCTCGCGTGTGACGACTGCCGAATCGTCATAGGTTCCGTACGCCTGGTAGGTCTCCAGCATGGAGAATTCCGGAGAATGCGTGGAATCCGCGCCCTCGTTTCGGAACACTCGATTTACTTCGAAGACCTTGTCGAATCCGCCGACCACGCAGCGCTTGAGGAACAGTTCCGGGGCGATCCGCAGGTACAGATCGATGTCGAGCGCATTGGAATGTGTGACGAACGGTCGTGCCGCCGCGCCGCCCGCGAGCGTCTGCAACATCGGCGTTTCGACTTCGGAAAACCCGCGCCGCTCGAGTGCGTTGCGGATCGCGCGGACGACGGCGATTCGCTGCCGCGCCACCGTGCGGGCCTGGGGACGGACGATGAGGTCGACGTAGCGCTGGCGCACCCGCGCCTCTTCGCTCATCTCCTTGTGGGCCACCGGCAGCGGTCGCAGGGACTTGGCCGCCATCTGCCAGGAATCGGCGAGGACCGACAATTCGCCGCGGCGTGAGCTGATCACGTTGCCGTGCACGTAGACGATGTCGCCGAGGTCGACGTCGGCCTTCCACGCGTCCAGCGACTCGCGGCCCACCTTGTCCAGGCTGATCATCACCTGTAGGGCGGTGCCGTCGCCCTCCTGCAGGGTGGCGAAGCACAGTTTCCCGGAGTTGCGGGCGAATATGACCCGGCCGGCGATGCCGACGACGTCGTCGGTCGCGGTGTCGACCGGCAGGTCGGGATGCTCGGCGCGGACCTGCGCCAGGGTGTGGGTGCGTTCGATGGCGACCGGATAGGGTTCGCGACCCTCCGCCAGCAAGCGAGCGCGCTTGTCCCGGCGGATGCGGAACTGCTCGGGCAGGTCTGCTGCTGCATCCTCACTGGCGTCACTCACGACGTGCCAGCTTAAATGACCGGGCTTTGCGCGTGCGTGGACGCCGGTTCAGCGCGCGGTCTTGAGCCGACCGCGCTGGGCTTCGCGATTGCGTTCGAAGACCAGCCGCAGTCCCTGCAGGGTCAAATGCTGGTCGTAATGGCTGGCCGTGTGCAGCTCCGGCAGTAGCAGCGGTGCCGCATGGCCCGTCGCCACCACCGCCACGTCGTCACCGGCGAAGCCCTCCACGTCCTCGCGGACGCGTCCGACCAGGCCGTCGACCAGGCCGGCGAAGCCGAACACCGCGCCGGATTGCATGCATTCGACGGTGTTCTTACCCACCACCGAACGGGGGCGGGACAGTTCCACGCGGCGCAGCGCGGCGGAGCGGGCCGCGGCGGCGTCCGAGGAGACCTGCACGCCCGGCGCGATCGCGCCGCCGAGGAACTCGCCCTTGGCCGACACGACGTCCACGCAGATCGAGGAGCCGAAGTCGATGACGATGGCGGCGCTTTGGTAGCGATGGAATGCGGCCAGGCAGTTGACGATTCGGTCGGCACCGACTTCTTTCGGATTGTCGACCAGCAGCGGGATGCCGGTGCGCACACCGGGCTCGATCAGCACGTGCGGCACCGACGGCCAGTACTGGTCGAGCATGATCCGCACCTCGTGCAGCACCGACGGGACGGTGGACAGCGCCGCGGCGCCGGTGAGCCGCTCGGAGTCCTCCCCGATCAGGCCGTCGATGGTCAGGGCCAGCTCGTCGGCGGTGACCTCGGGCTCGGTCCGGATCCGCCAGTGCTGCACGACCTTTGCGTGCTCCTTGGACCCGGAGATCAGCCCCACGACGGTGTGGGTGTTGCGAACGTCGATGGCGAGCAGCACGGCTACCGCGCGACGATTCGGGGATCCAACAGCTCGGCGGCGTCTGCGGGCACGAAGGCCGGATCGTCACCCAGGTCGATCGGCTTGTTGTCGGCGTCGACGAACACGATCCGTGGCCGGTAGGAGCGCGCCTCGGCGTCTTCCATGGTCCCGTAGGCGATCAGGATCACCAGATCGCCCGGGTGCACGAGATGGGCTGCCGCGCCGTTGATTCCGATCACGCCGCTGCCGCGCTCCCCGGTGATCGCGTAGGTGACCAGGCGGGCACCGTTGTCGATGTCGACGATGGTCACCTGCTCGCCCTCGAGCAGGTCCGCAGCGTCCATCAGGTCGGCGTCGATGGTCACCGAGCCCACGTAGTGCAGGTCAGCCTGCGTAACGGTCGCGCGGTGGATCTTCGACTTGAGCATCGTCCGTAGCATCAATTCCTCCAAGATGATTCACGGGTGTGCCGATATCCGTCCGGCCCCACGGGTGCCGGCGAAGTCTTTTCTGTTCCGAGTTCAATGGCGATGTTGTCCAGCAGCCTGGTACGGCCGAGCCGCACGGCGACGAGCAACCGGCCGGTTCTGTCGGCCTGCAGCGGGCCCAGGTCCGCATCACGCAGCTCGAGGTAGTCGACCGTGAGACCGGGCACCGCCTCGAGCACCGCGCGCGCCGCGTCCAACGCGGCCTGTGGCCCGGCGTCGGCGGCGTGCGCCGCCGCGGTCAGCGCCGACGACACCGCCACGGCCGCCTCGCGCTGCACCGGATCGAGGTAGCGGTTGCGTGACGACATGGCCAGCCCGTCGGCTTCGCGGACGGTGGGCACGCCGACCACCGCGACGTCGATGTTCAGGTCGGCAACCATCTGCCGGATCAGCACCAATTGCTGATAGTCCTTCTCGCCGAAGAACACTCGGTCGGGCCGCACGATCTGCAACAGCTTGCAGACCACGGTCAGCACACCGGCGAAGTGGGTCGGGCGCGGGCCACCCTCGAGGTCGGCGGCCAGCGGGCCGGGCTGCACGGTGGTGCGCAGGCCGTCGGGATACATCGCCGCAGCCGTTGGCGCGAATACGATTTCGACACCTTCGCCGCGCAGCAGCGCCAGGTCGTGGTCCAGGGTCCGCGGATAGGCGTCGAGGTCTTCTCCGGCGCCGAACTGGAGGGGGTTGACGAAGATCGACACCGCCACCACCGCCCCGGGCACCCGCTTGGCGGCGCGGACCAGGGTGAGGTGGCCGTCGTGCAGCGCGCCCATGGTGGGGACCAGCATCACCCGGCGGCCGGTGTGACGCAGCGCGCGGCAGACGTCCGTCACGTCGCGCGGGCGCGAGTACAGGTTGAGTTCGCCGGCCGTGAACGCGGGCGGCCTGCCCGGTGTCATCCCGCCAGCACCCGGACGACGTCGGCGGGAGCGTGGGCGCGCCGGGCGGTCCGCAGGGCGTTCACCCGGTACGCCTGCCCCAGCTCCGGATCGACCTGATTCAGCGCGGCCAGGTGCCCGGCGATCGCGGCCGCGTCACCGCGCGCGACCGGGCCGGTCAGCGCGGCCTGCCCGCGTTGCAGGGTGTTCTCCAGCGCCGCCCGGGCCAGCGGCCCGACGATGCGTTCGGCGATGCCGCCGGGGGAGTCGTCGACGGATTCTTGCCCGAGCAGTTCGCTGCCGCGCAGCGCGGCCCGCAACGCCTCCAGCGCGTCGGCGACCACCGTCACCAGATGGTTGCCGGCGTGCGCCAGGGCGGCGTGGTAGAGCACCCGCGATTCCTCGCGCACGCAGAACGGCTCTCCGCCCATTTCCAGGACGAGCGACTGTCCGATCGCATACCCCACCTCGTCGGCCGCGGTGATGCCGAAGCAGGTGTCGGGCAGCCTGCTGATGTCCTCATCGGAGCCGGTGAACGTCATCGCCGGGTGAATGGCCAGCGGTACGCAACCGTCCCGGGTCAGCGGCGCGAGAATGCCGACGCCGTTGGCGCCGGAGGTGTGGGCGACGATCGTGCCCGGCCGCACCGACGACGTCGCGGCCAACCCGGACACCAAGCCGGCGAGTTCGCTGTCGGGGACGGCCAGCAGCAGCAGCTCGGCGCCGGCGGCGACGTCCGGCGGCGCGACCACCGGGGTGTCGGGTAGCCAGCGCTGCGCCCGCTGTCGGGAGGCGTGGGAAATGGCGCTGCACGCGACGACCACGTGGTCGGCGCGCTCCAGTGCGACACCGAGCGCGGTGCCCACCCGGCCGGCCGAGATGATTCCCACCTTCAGCCTGGCCGGGCGCAAACCGTCGAACTGCACCATCGCAGACGACCTCACAGATTTCTTCGTTCGTTCCGGTCCCACCCCGTGGGTACCGTTCGGTCACTAAAACTGTAGTCGATTACCCGGCGGCGCCCAATGTGAGGAAGCTCCCAGCTCAGCCGTCGCGTCGACGACGGCGGCCCCCCTCGGACGGCTGGACCTGCAGGCGCGCCAGCAGGTCGGCAACCGACTGGCCGCCGGTTTGGGAGCCCTCGAGGCTTTGGCGGTGGCCGTCCGCGCCCTCCGCCAGCGGGTCCGCCCCGCCGTGCCGGGGCGCGTGCTCCGGCGGTGGCGGCGGGGCCAGCCGCGGTGGTGGCGCCTCGGCGGCCGGGTGCGGTGAATGGGGTGGCGGCGGTGGCGGGGGCGTGGCCGCGGCGGGCGCCGGGGGCGTCGGCGCGAACGGGCGCTCGTTCGGCGGCTCGAATGGGTGCTCGTTCGGGGGCTCGCTCGTGGGCGCGAACCTACGCACACCGTAGTCGCGGTACTCCGCCGAGTGGCGCGAGCGTGCGCGGCGACCGGACTCGTCGTACGGCGGTGGGGTCGCCGGCTCGACGGACGGGGCGGCCCAGGCCTCGTCCGGTTCGGAGTGGCGGGCGCGCCGGCGCCGGCCGGGCGTTTCGTCGGCCGGTGCCCCGGAGGGCTCGGAGCCGGCCCAGTGGCTGCCCGGCGTACCGGGCGGCAGCCATAGTCCGGACGAACCCACCGGCTGCCAACCCTGCGGCTGCGGCTGGTGCTGGGGCTCCGGCGCCGGCGGTGGGGGCGGTTGGCGAACAGGCTCGAATCGCGGATCCGGCAGCGGCGGCGCGGCGCTGTACGACGGCTCGGACTGGGCCGGCGGCGCCGGCTCCGGCGGCGCTTCGTACTGGTAACGCGGCCGCTCCCGGCGCGGCTGCCGGGGCGGCAGCAGCGGCTCCTCGGGCACATCGATGATCGCCGTCTCGTCGGGGCGGCCCGTCGGGATGTCCTGGGGTACGGAGGTCACCCGGTCGCTGGCGACCCAGTCGTAGGGCGCGTCGCGCGGGGTCTCCCCGTTGCGGTCCCACTCGCTGTAGGCGCGTTCGGGCGGCGCCTCGGTCTCCGGTGTCTCCAGGGCGGGGCGCTGGGCGAGATCGGTGTCGAACAGGATTTCCAGGCTGGTGCGCAACGCGCTCAGCTCCGCGCGCAGCTCGGCCAGGTCGTCGGCGGCTTGAGCGCGCAGCTCGGAAGCGAGCTCTCGGCGCAGCTGGGACTCCACTGTCAGCTCGTACTCGCGCCGGGCCGAGATTTCCCGATCCAGCTGCAGGTCGTACACCAGCTTCAGGTCGCGGACGCGGGACTGGTCCGCGTCGCTCTGGCGGCGGTACAGCACCGACACGAAGGCGCCGGCGACTGCGGCCCACAGCGCCAGGATTACAGCGAGCTTGAGGAGTTCCACCCGATTGGTGAAAACCAGCGCGGAGCTGGCCCCCATGGCGAGGACCAGCAACGCGGTCAAGAGCACCCACCCCGGCCTGCGGCCGCCGCGCCGGACCCTGGCGCCGCGGGACAGAACGGTCATGGCCTGACTGTACCTGCGCGAGGTCAATCCGCGTGTCGCCCTCCTTCGGCGATTCTCACGCGGGTTGTCGGCCGGTCGGGGGTGGGCTAGTTTTCCGCGCCCTCCCCGTGCTCGGTCTGATCCGGCGGGGACTTGCAGCAATGTTGCAGCCACAGCGCGGCTACGACGAGCGCCAGCGCGCTGACGGCGGCGACCACGGTCCCACTGGTGTCCTCGGCGGCCGCCCGCAGCCAGGACCGCCGCGGCAGGAAGTACACCAGCACGCCGACCCACCAGCCCAGCATCAGCGCGCCCACCCAGGCCGACGCCTTCGCGATCACCAGGGTGCGCGCCACCGCCAAGGGGTGCAGCCAGCCGGGCCCGACGCCGATTTCGCCCTCGTTGATCTTGGCCCGCACGTATCGCGCCCACAGCGCTTCGGCGACGGCGACCGCGAGCAGCGACAGGCCCGTCCACACCGTGATGGGCGGAAACCACCGGTATAGCCCGGTGACCAGCAGGTAGCCCACCACCGCAGCGCCGACCACCGCGGCCGTCAGGTCACGTTTCCTGGTCGGTCCCATCAGGCTTCCGGCTCCCGATCGGCCCGCGACCCGCCCGCCCGCTCGAGCGTCAGGCCGGTCAATCGGACGCTTTCCCGGTCGGCCGGGTCCAGTTCGGCGAGCAGGCTCGCGACGGGTTGCGGGCCCTCGGCGACGGTCAGCCGGGCTTCGGGGTCGATGGCAAGCCACGGGATCATGACGAACGCCCGCAAATGGGCGAGCGGGTGCGGCAGCGTCAGGTTGTTCTCGCGCGAGATCACCTCCTCCTCGCCGTAACACGCGATCAGGTCGACGTCGAGGGTGCGCGGGCCCCACCGCTCGCCGCGGACCCGGCCGGCCGCCCGCTCGAATTCCTGCGCCCGGCGCAGCCAGCCCTGCCCGTCGCAGGCCGGGTCGTTCGCGATCAGCACCGCGTTGAGAAACGGCGCCTGGTCGACCCGGCCCCACGGGTCGGTCTCGTACACCGGCGACACCGCGAGCACCGTCTCGCCCAGGCCGTCGACGACCGACTGCAACCGCGCGAGACGGTCGCCCAGGTTGGATCCGATGGACAGCACCACCCAAGTCATAGGCGCCGCTCCGCCGGGACGACCGAACCGCGGCCGCCGCGCCGCGACCGCCGCACCACCACCGCGACGTCGGCGAACTGCAGCGGGATCGGGGCCTGCGGCTTGTGCACCACCACCTCGACGGCGTGCACTCGTTCGTCGTGCATCACCCGGTCGGCGATCTCGCCGCCCACCGCTTCGATCAGGTTCCGCGGCGGCCCGGCCACGACGTCGGCCGCCAGCTGGGCCAGGGCGGCATAGTCGTAGGTGTCCGACAACTCGTCGCTGGCGGCGGCGTCGGCGAGATCGATCCACACGGTGATGTCGACGACGAACTCCTGCCCGTCGGCGCGCTCGTGCTGGAAAACTCCGTGTCGCCCACGAATCGTCAACCCCCGCAATTCGATTCGATCAGCCATCGTTTCCAGCCAGGTCGGTCTCCTCCGTTTCGGGTCGCGCCCAGGCTCCCACGACTTTGAGGGCGTCGGCCGTGGCCCGCACGTCGTGCACGCGGACGCCCCATGCCCCGTAGAGCGCCGCCAGCGCGGATATCACCGCGGTCGCCGTCTCGCGGCCGTCGGGCGGACGCGGCGAGCCATCCGGCCCGGTTAACAACGTACCGAGGAACCGTTTCCGCGACGCGCCCAGGAGCACCGGGATTCCGGTGGCGACCAACTGCGGCAACGCGCGCAGCAGCGCCCAATTGTGCTGCGCGGTCTTGGCGAACCCGAGGCCCGGATCGATCACCAGCTTGGCGGGGTCGACGCCCGCGGCGACGGCGGCGTCGACGCTGGCAAGTAGCTCGGCGCGCACTTCGGCGACCACGTCGTCGTAGTGGGGGGCCGCATGCGGGCGGTCGGACGACACCGACCGCCAATGCATCAACACCCAGGGCAGGCCGGCGTCGGCCATCAGTGGCGCCATCGCCGGGTCGGCGCGCCCGCCCGACACGTCGTTGACGATGCGCGCGCCGTTCTGCATCGCCGCTTGTGCGACATCCGCGTGCATGGTGTCGATACTTACCGTGATCCCCTCCGCCACAAGCTCTTTGACCACGGGAATCACTCGCGACGTCTCAACCCGGGAATCGATCCGCGTGGCACCGGGCCGGGTCGACTCCCCACCGACGTCGACGATGTCCGCGCCGTCGGCGACCAGCGCCAGTCCATGCGCCACCGCGTTGCCGGTATCGAGATAGCGGCCGCCATCGGAGAACGAGTCGTCAGTGACGTTCAGGACTCCCATAACCCGCACGGGTGCGACTCACTTACGCAGGATGAGGTCGAGCGCCTCGGCCCGGGAAGCGGCGTTGGTCTTGAACTGTCCGCGCACCGCCGAGGTGGTGGTGACCGCGCCCGGCTTGCGGACGCCGCGCATGGCCATGCACAGGTGCTCGGCCTCGATCACGACGATCACTCCGCGCGGGTCGAGTTTGTTCATCAGGGCGTCGGCGATCTGGCTGGTGAGCCGTTCCTGCACCTGCGGCCGCTTGGCGTACAGGTCGACCAATCGCGCGATCTTCGACAGCCCGGTCACCCTGCCGTCGTTGCCCGGGATGTAGCCGACGTGGGCCACGCCGTGAAACGACACCAGATGGTGTTCACACGTGGAGTACAGCGGGATTTCCTTAACGAGCACCAGTTCGTCGTGGTCTTCGTCGAACATCGTGTTCAGCACGCTGTCGGGGTCCGTGTAGAGCCCGGCGAAGATTTCCCGGTAGGCACGGGCCACTCGAGCCGGCGTGTCGCGCAGGCCGTGCCGGTCCGGGTCCTCGCCGATGGCGTGCAGCAACTCGCGCACCGCGGCCTCGGCACGCGCCTGGTCGAACACCCGAATCGAGGGGGAGGCGGTGTCCGGCCCCACACCTGTTACGGACATCGATCCTCCGTTCGTCACCCGTGCGCCGGTGGGTTGGACCGGCTCACGTCGTCGTCCTGCTGCTCAGGCGACTTGCCGACCGGGTCCGGCAGACCCGGCGGCGGGTAGGGCGGATACGGCGGGTAGGGGGTTTGTGCCGGGCCCTGCTGTCCCTGGTGACCCGGATGGCGGGGCTGGCCCGGATAACCCGGGGAGTGCCCCGCGGGCTGCGGCCAATAGGGCTGTTGCGGGGCCTGCGGCGGCGGATACCAGTAATTGGGCTGCTGGTCCTGCGGGGGCCATCCCGGCGCATGCCAGCCCGCCGGAGCCCCGTAGTCGGGCTGGGTGGGCCCGTGCGGCACTCCTGGACGATGGCCGGCCGCTTGAGAGCCGTTGCCGCCGTTGTTCTTCCGCTCGGCGTCCGCTCCCGCAGCCGCCGCGGCCTGGCTGGCCCGCGCGATGGCCGCCTTGAATGCCGGTTCGGGAACGGGTGGTGGCCACGGCTCGCCGCGCTCCATCGCCAGCTCGCCGGGCGTCTTGATCGGCGGCTTGTCCGACGGGATGCGGCCACCGAAATCGTCGAACACGGTGAGCCGGGGCCGCTTTTCGACGTCGGCGAAGATGCCCTCCAGCTCGGCCCGGTGCAGCGTCTCCTTTTCCAGGAGCTCGCCGGCCAGTGTGTCGAGCACGTCGCGGTATTCGGTGAGGATCTCCCACGCCTCGGTGTGGGCCGCCTCGATCAGCTTGCGGATCTCGTCGTCGATGTCGCGGGCGACCTCGTGGGAGTAGTCGGCCTGCGTCCCCATGGTGCGGCCCAGGAACGGGTCGCCGTGTTCGGTGCCGTACTTGACCGCGCCCAGCTTGGAACTCATCCCGAATTCGGTGACCATCGCGCGGGCCACCTTGGTGGCCTGCTCGATGTCGGACACCGCGCCCGTCGTCGGCTCCCGGAACACCAGTTCCTCGGCGGCGCGTCCGCCCATCGCGAACACCAGTTGCGCGATCATCTCCGAGCGGGTCCGCAGACCCTTGTCCTCCTCGGGCACCGCGACCGCGTGGCCGCCGGTCCGACCGCGCGCCAGGATCGTCACCTTGTAAATCGGCTCGATGTCCGGCATCGCCCACGCCGCCAGGGTGTGGCCGCCCTCGTGGTAGGCGGTGATCTTCTTTTCCTGCTCGCTGATGATGCGGCCCTTGCGGCGCGGCCCGCCGATCACCCGGTCCACCGCCTCTTCGAGCGCGGCGCTGGTGATGACGGTGCCGTTCTCCCGGGCGGTCAGCAGCGCCGCCTCGTTGATGACGTTGGCCAGGTCGGCGCCGGTCATGCCGACGGTGCGCTTGGCCAGCCCGGCGAGGTCGGCGTCGGGGCCGATCGGCTTGCCCTTGGAGTGCACTTCGAGCACCGCTTTGCGGCCCGCCAGATCCGGGTTGGACACCGGGATCTGCCGGTCGAAGCGGCCGGGCCGCAGCAGCGCGGGGTCCAGGATGTCGGGCCGGTTGGTGGCCGCGATGAGGATGACGCCGGCGCGCGGGTCGAAGCCGTCCATCTCGACCAGCAGCTGGTTCAGCGTCTGCTCGCGTTCGTCGTGGCCGCCGCCCAGGCCGGCACCGCGCTGTCGGCCCACCGCGTCGATCTCGTCGACGAAGATGATGCAGGGGTTGTTCTGTTTGGCCTGCTCGAACAGGTCGCGCACGCGCGACGCGCCCACACCGACGAACATCTCGACGAAGTCGGAGCCGGAGATGGTGAAGAAGGGGACCCCGGCTTCCCCCGCCACGGCGCGGGCCAGCAGCGTCTTACCGGTCCCGGGTGGGCCGTAGAGCAGCACCCCCTTGGGGATCTTGGCGCCCAGGGCCTGATAGCGGCCGGGGTTCTGCAGGAAGTCCTTGATCTCGTAGAGCTCTTCGACCGCCTCGTCCACGCCCGCAACGTCGGCGAACGTCGTCTTGGGCATGTCCTTATTGAGCAGCTTGGCGCGTGATTTGCCGAACCCGAAGCCCATTCGGGCGCCACCCTGCATGCGGGAGAACATCACGAACAGGCCCACCAGCAACAGCAGCGGAAGCACGTACACCAGCAGCTCGCCCAGGATGCTGCCCTGGTTGACGACCGTGCTGACCTTCGCGTTCTTCGCGCTCAGCGCGTTGAACAGGTCGACCGCGTACCCGCTCGGGTATTTGGTGATGACCTTGTCGGAGTTGTCGGTGTCGCCGTTGCCCTTTTTCAGGGTCAACCGCAGCTGCTGCTCGCGATCGTCGATCTGCGCGCTCTTGACGTTGTCGCCGTTGATCTGCGCCACCGCCACCGACGTGTCGACGGGCTTATAGCCGCGGGTGTCGTCGCTGAAGTAGAAGAACGACCAACCGAGCAGCACCACGACGGCAATCGCCGTGATGGTGCGGATAACGTTTTTCCGGTTCATCAATCATCGGCCGTGCCGGCCAGGTCCTTCCCCGATATTCACGCAGCTCGAAAAGTCCAGGTTACCGCTCGTGGCTACCGCCAGCCCCGGCAGAGCCGGGGCGCTGGGGGCACCGCCCGCTTGCGGGGGCCGGGTCCACCTTGTCTTTGGATAAAACGGCCCTTTGCATATAACTGCATATAACGACGACGGGTTCCCGCCCAGGCGGGCGGTGGGGTGCGGGATCCCGCCCAGCCGGGCGGTCGGGGCGGACGACGGTGTCGTGATCATTCGTAATAGCGCGCCTCGACGACGTTGCCATCCGGATCGGCGAAGTAGTAGGCCTGCGGCGCCCAGCCGCGGGCCCCGAAATTGGGGCCCAGTCGCGCGCCGGTGTCCACTCCCGCCGCTTGCAGGCGAAGATCCAGCGCGTCGTATTCGGGCTTCGACAGCGCGAGACAGACGTGGTTCACCGGGTGGCCGGCGCTGCCGGGCACCCGCGTCAGCGACTCGGTGCCGGCGACATCGCCAAGCGGAACCAAGTCGATGATCGAGTCCTCACCGACCCGCACGCTCGGGAAGGGCGCGTCGCCGGCCTCGAACTCGGCGAACCGGACCGGCTCCAACCCGACCACCCTCGTATAGAAATCCATCGAGGCGCGCGGATTCCCGGTCCAGAGGACGACGTGATCGAGCCGCTTCATTCCCGTCCACCTGCTTTCGCGCAACTGCGATGGCTTCACGGCGATATCTACCAGCCGACGAAAGCCGTTGGGATGCTATTCGCAATCAGCATGAATCCTTCTCAGCCCCGCAGGGGTTGTGCTTTGGTGGCATGGTGCTCAAATCAACCGAACGGTTAGTAGAGACCAACGGTGTACAACTGCGGGTGACCGAGGCGGGCGAGCGCGGCGCACCGGTCGTGATTTTGGCCCACGGCTTTCCCGAACTGGCCTATTCCTGGCGCCACCAGATTCCGGTCCTCGCCGAGGCGGGATACCACGTGCTGGCGCCCGATCAGCGCGGCTATGGCGGCTCATCTCGTCCGGAAGCGATCGAGGCGTACGACGTACACCAGCTCACGGCCGACCTTGTCG
This sequence comes from Mycobacterium paraseoulense, assembly GCF_010731655.1. Classification (NCBI taxonomy): domain Bacteria; kingdom Bacillati; phylum Actinomycetota; class Actinomycetes; order Mycobacteriales; family Mycobacteriaceae; genus Mycobacterium; species Mycobacterium paraseoulense. Next base: position 3,603,495 of record NZ_AP022619.1, read on the forward strand.
GTCTCCTCGATGACGTCGACGCCGACCGTGCCGTCTGGATCGGACACGACTGGGGTGCCGCCGTGGTGTGGAACGCCCCGTTGCTGCACCCGGATCGGGTCGCGGCCGTCGCCGCGCTCAGCGTGCCCGCGGTGCCCCGGCCGAAGTCGGCGCCGACGCAGGCGTGGGGCAAGGCGTTCGGCGAGAACTTCTTTTACATCCTGTACTTCCAGGAGCCCGGCGTCGCCGACGCGGAGCTCAACGCCGATCCAGCCCGGACGATGCGGCGGATGATGGGCGGATTGCGGACATCGGGTGACCCACTCACCGCGTCGCGGATGGTGGCCCCCGGCCCCGAGGGGTTCATCGACCGCCTTCCCGAACCGGACGCGCTGCCGGACTGGCTCAGCCAGGAGGAACTCGATCACTACATCGCCGAGTTTTCCCGCACCGGGTTCACCGGTGGCCTGAACTGGTATCGCAACTTCGACCGTAACTGGGAGACCACCCCCGAGCTGACCGATGCGAAAATCACTGTGCCGGCGCTCTTTATCGGGGGAACCGCCGACCCGGTGTTGACGTTCACCCGCGCCGACCGCGCGTCACAGTTGATCACCGGCCCCTACCGCCAGGTGATGATCGACGACGCGGGGCACTGGTTGCAGCAGGAAAGGCCCGACGAGGTGAACGCGGCCCTATTGGACTTCCTCAATGGATTGGAGTTGCGATGAGCGCGCCACTTCGCTTCGGTGTCTTCATCACACCGTTTCACCCGATCGGTCAATCCCCAACGGTGGCTTTGGAATACGACATGGAGCGGGTGGTCGCACTCGATCGGCTCGGTTACGACGAAGCGTGGTTCGGCGAGCACCATTCCGGTGGCTACGAACTGATCGCCTGCCCGGAGGTCTTCATCGCGGCCGCCGCCGAGCGCACGAAACACATCCGGCTGGGCACCGGGGTGGTTTCGCTGCCCTACCATCATCCGCTGATGGTCGCCGATCGCTGGGTGCTGCTCGACCACCTCACCCGCGGCCGGGTCATGTTCGGCACCGGCCCCGGCGCGTTGCCATCGGATGCCTACATGATGGGCATCGATCCGGTCGACCAACGACACATGATGCAGGATTCGTTGGAGGCGATCCTCGCGCTGTTCCGCGCCGGTCCCACCGAGCGGATAGACCGCCACACCGACTGGTTCACGCTGCGCGACGCGCAACTGCACATCCGGCCCTACACCTGGCCCTATCCCGAAATCTCCACGGCGGCAATGATTTCTCCGTCCGGACCGCGGCTGGCCGGTGCACTGGGCACGTCGTTGCTGTCGTTGTCGATGTCGGTCCCCGGCGGCTACGCCGCGCTGGAAACCACCTGGGACGTGGTGCGCGAGCAGGCCGCCAAAGCCGGCCGGGACGAGCCGAACCGGGCCGACTGGCGCGTTCTGAGCATCATGCACATCGCGGACAGCCGTGAGCGGGCCATCGACGACTGCACCTACGGGCTGCAGGATTTCGCCAACTACTTCGGCGCGGCGGGGTTCGTTCCGCTGGCCAACAGCGTCGATGGTGCCCAGACGCCGCACGAGTTCGTCGAGGACTACGCGGCCAAGGGCAATTGCTGCATAGGAACCCCCGAGGACGCGATCGCCCACATCGAAGACCTGCTCGACCGCTCAGGCGGTTTCGGCACGCTGCTGATGCTCGGCCACGACTGGGCCTCCCCCGAGGCGACGTATCACTGCTACGAGCTGATGGCGCGCAAGGTGATCCCCCATTTCAAGGGACAGCTGGCGGCGTCGCGCTCGTCGCACGACTGGGCCAAGGGCAATCGTGACCAGTTGATCGGCCGGGCCGGTGAGGCCGTGGTGAAAGCCATCACCGAGCATGTCGACGAACAGAAGGGGGTGAAAAGCTGATGCGCGCTGCGGTATTGCGAGAGGGCCGGATGGTCTGTCGGGACGACGTGCCGGATCCCGTGCCCGGGGCCGGGCAGGTGCTCGTCGGCGTGCGGGCATGCGGGATATGCGGTTCGGACCTGCATTTCGCGGCGCACGGCGCACACGTGCTGCAGATGAGCGATCGGGTGGCCGGCGGCGCGGGCGGCATGCACGTCGACCTGAACCACGACGTCTTCATGGGGCACGAGTTCAGCGCCGAGGTTCTCGAGGCCGGACCCGACACCGAAACCCACCCGCCGGGAACGCTGGTCACATCGCTTCCGGTGTTGTTGTCCGCCAAGGGCGTCGAGCCAATCGTCTACAGCAACAGCACAATCGGTGGTTACGCCGAACGTATGCTCCTTTCGGCGCCGCTGCTGCTGCCCGTCCCGAACGGCCTGGACTTCAAACATGCGGCCCTGACCGAACCCATGGCGGTGGGGTTGCACGCCGTCAACAAGTCCAACATCGCCCCCGGCGAGACGGCCCTGGTCATCGGGTGCGGCCCGATCGGCATCGCGATCATCGCGGCCCTAAGCGCGCGGGGTATCGAAAACGTTGTGGCGTCCGATTTTTCGCCGAAACGCCGCGAACTCGCCGCCGCCATGGGCGCCCACCATACGCTGGACGCCGCACAGGGTTCGCCGTTCGACTCCGTCAAGCCCGCCGTGGTGTTCGAGGCGGTCGGAGTACCTGGCATCATCGATGACGTCCTGCTCCGGGCCCGGCCGGGCACCCGCCTGGTGGTCGCCGGCGTTTGCATGCAGCCCGACACCGTGCATCCGTTCTTCGCGATTGCCAAAGAGATCACTGTTCAGTTCGTCCTCGCCTACACACCGGAGGAATTCACCGACTCGCTGCGCGCGCTGGCCGAGGGTGACATCGACGTGAATCCGCTGATCACCGGGGAGGTCGGCCTGGACGGGGTCGGCGCCGCCTTTGACGAACTCGCCGACCCCGAACGGCACTGCAAGGTTCTGGTCACCCCTTGACCCGCCGTTAGGCCCAGCTGGATCCGACGGCGCTGTCGGTGCCGGCCATGTTGCTGCCCGCGGTTTGCACCTTCTGCCCGTGAGCGTTGGCCTGCTCGTAGATCACCTGGAAGTTGCGGCCCAGCTGGATGATGAACTCCTGGCACGCCGCCGAACCGGCACCGCCCCAAAAGTCGCCGGCGGCAAGCACATCGCGGACGATGGCCTGGTGTTCGGCCTCCAACGACGCGGCCTGTGCGCGAATGGTGGCCCCGTGGGAGTCGACATCACCGAATTGATAGTTGATCGTCATGTTGAACGTCTCCTGTTGGTAGAGGGGTTGATTGGTGGATTAGCTGCCCAGGACTTGCTGGGAGGCCTGCTCTTGCTGCTCGTAGTTGTCGGCGTCCCGAACCAGCCCATCCCGCACGCTGTGCAGCATGTTGACGATGTTGCGGAACGCTTGATTCATCTGGCCCATGGTGTCGTACGACGTCGCCTGCGCCTGGCCGCTCCAGCCGGCGCCGGAGATGTTCTGCGACGACGCCCACATCTTGCGGGCCTCGTCCTCCACCGTTTGGGCGTGGACCTCGAAGCGGCCCGCCATGTCCCGCATCGCGTGCGGATCGGTCATGAATCGTGCTGTCATTGAAGCTCTCCTTCGAAATTTGTTGTCAGGTGTGAATACTGGTCATCACTACGTCGAGGGCGCTTCTCCTTCCGTCATCCGACCACTCGCGGCAATACGCTTGCCGGAGTCGGCATGGTGCCACCGAATCCGCGCATCTCCATGCCGCCCGCTTGGGCCGCAGAGTTGCTCGAGGGTCGCAGCATTCGAGCCGCAGCGCCGGCACCCGCCAGTGGTGCGCCGGCCGGCGCGGCAGCTTCGGGAGTCGCCGCGGTCCAGCCGGACGGAACCGACAGGCCTCCGATGGGAGTGGCCTGGCCCATGGCCGCCGACGGCATCAGCCGCGCCGACGCCAGCCTCTCCGGAGCTTGCATCAGCGGCTGTGCGGGGATGAAACGTTGCATCCCGGACATCGCCCCCGGGGAGAAGGCGCTGGATGCGGGTATGCCGCCGGCAAGGGCGGCGCTGGAGGCGGGCACCCCACCCAGTGCCGTCGTGCCGGCGCCGCCCCCCTGGCCGAAGGGCATCCCGAGTAGGTCGGTGAAGCTGCCGATCGCCGATAGGAAGCCGCTTGCCAGCGACGAGGCGGGCGAATTGAGCGTCGAGGTCAGCCCCATGGCCGCTTGAGTCGCCATTCCCTGGGTGACGCCCTGCATAGCGGGCTCGGCGGAGGTGGTGGGCGGGGCGACGGCCATCGGCGCGAGCATGGCCGCCGCCGACGAGGCGCCGGCATAGGCGTACATGGCCATGGCGTCCTGGGCCCACATCTCGCCGTACTGCGCTTCGGTGGCCGCGATCGCCGGGGTGTTTATCCCCAGGAAGTTGGTCGCGACGAGCTGCATCAGCAGGGCCCGATTGGCGGCGATGAGCGGCGGCGGCACGGTGGCCGCAAACGCCGCCTCGTGGGCGACCGCAGCCGCGGTCGCTTGCATCCCCGCCTGCTCGGCCTGCGCGGCCGTGGCGTGCATCCAGGTCACGTAGGGAGCGGCGGCGGCGGCCATCGCGGCCGAAGACGGTCCCTGCCAGCCGGACTCGGTGAGTTCGAGGACCACCGTCCCGTAACTCGTCGCGGCTGAGCGCAGCTCCGCGGCCAATCCTTCCCAGGCCATCGCCGCCGCCAGCATCGACTCTGGTCCCGGGCCCGCATACATCAGACCGGAATTGATCTCCGGGGGCATCGCACCGAAATCCATGACTACATTCCTCTCTTTCCGTGGTTTCGCTATGCCAGCGCCGGCACGGGCTTCGGGCCGGCGGCGGCTTTGATGGCCGCGTGCGCGTGCACGACGTGCTCGCCGGGCGTGCCGGCAGGCAGGTGCATCGGGGCGACGTGTTCGGCGGGCAGGGCGGAAGCCAGGTCGGCCGCCGCGAGCGGCATCCGGTGGACGGGCGCCGTCGGCGCCAGCTGCGAAGGCGAGATGTGCTGGCCGGCACCCAAATCCGCGCCCGCGACATTCTCGGCGGGCGCCGGGCGGGCGGGCGCGACGTGCTCGAGATGCCGGGCGGGCGCCATGTGCGCAGGCGTGAGGTGCTCGGCGGGAGTTGCCGGGTGACCGCCGTAATTGGCGTTGGCATAGCCGCCGTGCTGCGGTGTCATGTGACCGCCGTAGTTGGCGTTGGCATAGCCGCCGTGCTGCGGTGTCATGTGACCGCCGTAATTGGCGTTCGCATAGCCGCCGTGCTGCGGTGTCATGTGACCGCCGTAGTTACCGCCGCCGCGCCCACCCTGGCCGAGGGGCGTCGCCGCCGCGAGTCGGCCCGGAGCGGCGGGGCCCGCGCCGGCGGGGGCGCCCGCCACCGGCCGGCCGGGGACGGTCGGGGTCACGCGGCTCGGCGCAGGCGGCGCAACCCGGGTGTGCATGGCGGGTGCTGGACGGGCAGGCGCGACCGGAGCCATGTGCGCGGGCGCCAGGTGACCACCCGCGGCCTGCTTCGCATTGGCGGCCTCGGTGGCCGAATACGAATCGGCACTCAACCCCAGGGCCTTGACGAACTGCTCGTGGATCATGCTCGCCTCGGCGCTGATCGCCTGATATTGCTGGCCGTAACCGGCGAAGGCGGCCGCGGTCATGATCGAAACTTCATCGGCCGCCGCCGGGACCACGCCCGTGATCGAAAACCCGGCCATCGAGTTGGCCGCGGTCACCGCGGAGCCGATCGCCTGCAGCTGGCCGGCTGCGGCTAACAGCAGCTCCGGGTCGGTGGTCAGGAACGACATGTGTCTTCTCCTCTTGCGATGCCGGATCTCGGCTTGGTTTGTCGTACTTGCAGACACTATGTCATAGATTCGGAATCTATGTCTAGTCTTTAGTCACTGGTTCTTTATTTCGGTCTACAACTCGCAGGTGGAGACAGTTTGCCCGCCTTTCGGCACCGGGTTACTCTGGGTGGATGCCACGAACCAATGCCGCGGGCTGGGGGCTGAGGCGCCTGCTCGAGGCGACGCTGAACCGCGACATCACCGTCGAGCAGTTGCGCGACGCGTGCGGTGTCACCAAAGGGCGCTGGTACGGGGCCGGCGGGCGCGCCAACGCCGACGACTTCCCCGACGCCGAGGAGGCCCGGCGCGCCGCGCACGCGTTCGGGCTGAGCGCCACCTGGCTGCAGGTCGAACTCGGCCTGATCACGCCGGAAGACGTGCACGGAGCTCTGGGCGAAGGGCAGTCGCTGGACCCTTTCCGTGCCACGACCCGACAGCGAGTGCTGATGCCGAATCCGACGCCGGACGCCTCGCCCGGCTAGCCGTCGTCGGCTGACGGTTATCTGTCGGCGCCACCGCCTATAATCGAACACATGTTCGAGATAGCGCCCGACCCCGCCTCTCTGGTGCAGGTGATCGAGTCGACGCACCGGCGGGAAGCAGAGCTGGTGGCCCGCCGACTGGCCGCGGTAGCGGCGCTGCTGCGGCATCGTGCGGCCGCCGCCGAGCGGCCGGAGCGCCCGCGTGAATATGCGGCGATCGACGCGTTCGAGCAGACTGCCGCCGAGGTCGCCGCCGCGATGAACCTCTCCCCCGTTGCGGCCAGCTACGTGGTGTCGTACGCGGAGGCGCTGGACACCCGGTTGCCGAAAATCGGGGCCCTGCTCGCGGCGGGCCGGACGGACTGGCGCACAGCGCGCCTGATCATCAGCCGGACCGACCTGGTGACCGACGAGAACCTGATCGCCGATATCGACCAATCGCTGGCCGAACGCATCGGTAACTGGCACGGGTGGTCCAAGCAGCGCATCATCAACGCCGTCGACGCCGCGGTTCGGGCCACCGATCCCGACGCCGCGCGCGAGCGCCACGTTGCCGCCCAGGACGACCGCCATGTCGGAATCAGCACCAGAGACGACGGGATGGCCGACATCTACGGGTCGGTCGCCGCCACGGCCGCAACCGCGTTTGACCGACGGCTCTCACAGCTCGCCAAGCAGGTGTGCCCGACGGACCCGCGGACGCTGGATCAGCGCCGGGCCGACGCACTCGCCGCGCTGGCCGAGGGCCGCGGGCTGGCCTGCGACTGCGGAGAACCGGAGTGTCCCAACCGAACCAGTGACCGCGGCCCGGTTAGGGGGGCCGCCGCGCAGGTGGTCATCAACGTCGTAGCCAGCGACCAGACCGTCAACGCCGGTGGCGGTGAGCCCGGCTACCTGGAGGGCTACGGCGTCATCGACGCCGCGCAGGTGCGCCGATTGGCGGCCGCGGCATCCATACTCGTCGCCGATCCGGTGACGAGTGCGGTCGAGGCGTTGCGCTACCAACCATCCGCGGCCTTGGAACGGGCCGTCCGGTGCCGCGATCTCACGTGTCGCTTCCCCGGGTGCAGCCGACCGGCCGTCGTCTGCGACCTCGACCACACCATTCCGTTCAACCACGAGAACCCGGCGGCTGGCGGGCGGACCGTCGCGGAGAACTTGAAATGTCTTTGTCGACAACATCATCGGCTCAAGACTTTCGGTGGCTGGCGCGATGAACAGCTTGCCGACGGCACCGTGATCTGGCTGTCGCCCGCGGGGCGGACTTACCGCACGTCGCCCGCCGGTGCCGACCTGTTCCCCCAGACCGCCCGCCCGGCCTGTTCGCCGCCTGTGCTTGCGAGATGGACCCGGTCGCAGCAACGCAGCGCGCGAATCATTCAGGCGCGCAACCACAACCGGGTGCAGCGGCCGATCAACGAGGCGCGGCGAGCGCTGGAGGAGGCCCGGCAACAGGAAATCGCAGCGCGCAAGTTCCGTAACCACATGCGCGACATGCTCTTCCTGTTCAAAGGCGCGCCGAGCACCAGCCCCTTCTGCACCTGGGTGAATGATCCCAAAGAGCCGGAAGAACTACCGCCTGACTGGATTCCCGACGAGCCGGCCCCACAGGCCCTGCCCGACGATCCACCGTTCTGACGCGCGCCCGCGCGGGGGACTCGAATCAGCCTCCCGCCGGTGGCTGAGCGATGACGGTGGGCTTGAAACCGTATCGCGGCGCGACGAAGTGGGCTGCCGCACTGCGTCCGGTCCCGCCGCCAGGCATCATCGGCACTCCACCCACCGCGTTCGTGGCGGGTTCGAAAGCCGCTGCCGCAGTGCCGCCGTTGAGCGCCACGGTGACGGTTGCCGTCGGGGCGGCGCTCGCCCATGCCCCTGGCACCGATAACCCGCCGATCGATGCCGCCTTGCCGACGGCGCCGCCGATCGAGCCGATCGAACCCAGGCCCGCGCCCGGAACGGCGGCGGGCAGAACCGCCTCGGCCGCTTTGGCGGTGCCCTCGGCGGCGGACTTCGCGGCGGGCATCATGCCCTGGGCGATGCCTTGGATGTCTTTGAACGATGTAGTGAATAGCCGTGTCGGCGAGATCAATCGGATGAACGCGTCAAAGGGCGTGCTGGCGTCCAGGGTCTGCGACCCGGTCAGACCCTCCAACAGGTCACCCAATGGACCGCCCACCACTATCCCGTCTCCCTCGGGGTTCAGCCCGATCATCCCGCCAAGGGAAAGCGGGGGATTCGCCGGCGGATTGCTCGTCAACCCGGCCAGCGACGACAGCGTCTGAGGCACCGCGTCGAGCACCTGTGCGTTGTCGGTTGCGCCGACGCCGGTCGCTTGGGCCACCGCAGCCGCCTGGCCGGTCACCCCGGCCGGGTTGACAGACGGTACCGCCGGTTCGAAGGGTGGCAACGTCGACGCCGCGGCCGAAGTACCGGCGTATCCGTACATCGCGGCGGCGTCTTGGGCCCACATGTCGCCGTATTGCGACTCGGTCGCCGCGATTGCCGCGGTGTTCTGGCCAAGAACGTTCGTCGCCATCAACTGCGCCAACAACGCCCGGTTCGCGGCGACCACCGCCGGGGGCACCGTTTCGGTGAACGCGGCCTCATAGGCCCCCGCTGCCGCCACGGCTTGAGCGCCGGCGTGTTCCGCTCGCCCGGCCGACCCGCGCAGCCACGCCACTTGCGGTACGGCCGCAGCCAGCATTGACGATGCAGCCGGCCCCTGCCACGGTCCGTCGGTGAGGCCCGTGATCACCGACCCATAGGAGGCCGCCGCGGAATGCAGCTCGGCCGCCAGCCGGTCCCAGGCCGCCGCAGCGGCCAGGAGGGGGCCCGATCCCGGCCCCGAGTACATCAGCGCGGAGTTGATCTCAGGTGGCAACTGCGCGAAATCCAGCATTGTCTTTCCGCCTAACCGACCGCGGCGACGTTGGCCGTCTCCGTTGCGACGTACGAGCCGGCGCAGACGCCGAGCGTTGTCGCCAGCTGCTCGCGAACCGCCGCGGCCTCAGCGCTGATCTTCTGGAAGAGCTTTGCGTGCCAGGAGAACTGGGCCGCGGTCAATATCGACACCAGATCGGCGGCGGCGGGCGCCACCCCGGTTGTCGGGACCACCACGGCCGAATTTCCCTCCCGCACGGCGGTGTTGATACCGTGCAGCTCGGCGGCGGCCACATCCATCATTTCCGGTCGGGTCATCAGGAACGACATTTTCCCTCCTCAAAAGTCCATCATTGCAACAGCTTTCGGCGCATCTGACCAGTGCCGAGTCAGACGTCTCGACACGTTAGGGCAGCGATGTCCACGGATGACAGCCCTCGAGACGCCAATTCATCACCGGGTCGATAACTGTTCACTTAGCTGGCCGATTGCCCCGCAAACATATGCCTTTGGCATGAACCTTATTGTGAACCAATATTTTTGGGGTCATATATGTGCTTATATGCGGCGCTCGAAAGGCTCAGAATAGGTTTGCCGAGAGTAGGCAGGAGTGGCGGTTGATTCCAAATATGTTCCGGCACAGCGATATTCGAATCGTCGGAACCCTGCAAGGGAGCTGCCGCGGCCAGCCCATAGCATCGGCGGGTCCCGAGCGGCTAGGGTGCCAGGCATGCCGGCCGCAACGAACGCCCCGAGATTTGCCCGTAAGTTGATCGCCTTGGCCGCCGCCGGGCTGGCGGCGGCCACGCTGTCGGCCTGCGATTCCCCGCCGTCGGCGCCCTCGCCCGGGGTCAACCCCCGTCAGGTCACCGTCTTCGGGTCGGGGCAAGTCCAGGGCGTCCCGGACACGTTGACCGCCGACGTCGGCATCGAATTCACGGCGCCCGACGTGACCGCTGCGATGAACCAGACCAACGACCGTCAGCAAGCGGTCATCAACGCTCTAGCCGGCGCCGGGGTCGACCGCAAGGACATCAGCACCACCGAGGTCACGCTGCAGCCGCAGTTCAGCAACCCCGAGCCCAACGGCACCGCGACCATCACCGGTTACCGCGCCACCAACGCCATCACGGTCAAGATCCACCCGCCCGATGCGGCGTCGCGGATGCTGGCCCTCATCGTGGGCACCGGCGGCGATGCCACCCGGATCAAGTCGGTCAGCTACTCCATCGCTGATGACTCGCAGCTGGTGAAGGATGCGCGCGCGCGAGCGTTCAACGACGCCAAGAACCGCGCCGAACAGTATGCCCAGCTGTCCGGGCTCCGGCTGGGCAGGGTGCTGTCCATTTCGGAGGCCACCGAGCCGACGGCGGGCGGGCCGCCGGCGCCACCGAGGGCCATGCCGAGCGCGGTCCCGCTGGAACCCGGCCAGCAGACAGTGAGCTTTTCGGTGACCGCCGTGTGGGAGCTGGACTAGTGGCGATCGCAAGCGCGGCGTAGCCGGGCGCGGCGGGTCGCCACCATCGAACCCGTGGCGATCGCAAGCGCGGCGTAGCCGGGCGCGGCGGGTCGCCACCATCGAACCCGTGGCGATCGCAAGCGCGGCGTAGCCGGGCGCTGCGGGTCGCCACCATCGAACACGTGGCGATCGCAAGCGCGGCGTAGCCGGGCGCGGCGGGTCGCCACCATCGAACCCGTGGCGATCGCAAGCGCGGCGTAGCCGGGCGCGGCGGGTCGCCACCATCGAACCCGTGGCGATCGCAAGCGCGGCGTAGCCGGCGCGGCGGGTCGCCACCATCGAACCCGTGGCGATCGCAAGCGCGGCGTAGCCGGGCGCGGCGGGTCGCCACCATCGAACCCGTGGCGATCGCAAGCGCGGCGTAGCCGGGCGCTGCGGGTCGCCACCATCGAACCCGTGGCGATCGCAAGCGCGGCGTAGCCGGGCGCGGGCCTACTGCTGGTAGACCCTGGGGTCCAGGGTGCCGATGTACGACAGGTCGCGGTAGCGCTCGTCGTAGTCCAGGCCGTAACCCACGACGAAGTCGTTCGGGATGTCGAAGCCCACGTAGGCGATGTCGACGTTGGCGCCCTTCGCGTCGGGCTTGCGCAGCAGCGTGCACACGCGCAGCGAGCGCGGATGGCGACTGGAGAGGTTGCGCAGCAGCCACGACAGGGTCAGCCCCGAGTCCACGACGTCCTCGACGATCAGCACGTCGCGGCCCTGGATGTCGCGGTCCAAGTCCTTGAGGATCCGCACCACGCCCGACGACGAGGTCGAGGATCCATAGGAGCTCACGGCCATGAACTCGAACTGGGTGGGCACCGGGATCGCCCGCGCCAGATCGGTGACAAAGATCACAGCACCCTTGAGCACCGTGATCAGCAGCAGATCCTGGCCGGTCTCGGTCATGACGTCGCGGTATTGCCCGCCGATCTCGCCGCCGAGTTCGGCGATTCGCGCCTGGATCTGCTCCGCGGTCAGCAGAACCGACTTGATGTCCCCCGGGTACAGCTCCACGGGCTGCGCGGGGGTGATCGCCGAGGAGATCTGGGCCACGCCCACAGAGTGCCACGCCACCGGCCGAAAAACCAACGGCGACCCCGGTATTGCGGCTATCGGTCGGGCTTTTCAACCGGTTCACGCCACAGGGTCAGCACGCCGTCGCGCCGCCCCGCGATCAGCCGCTCGTCGCGCAGGGCCGAACCGACCGCCACCCCGCCCTGCCCGCGCCAGGCCGTGACAAGCGCGTCGACACCGCGAATCTGCTTGTCGGTCAGGCCGGTTGCGCCGCCCGCCAGGAGCCAGCCGCGGATCACCCGGCGCCGCACCGGGGCAGGCATCCCGGCCAGGGCCTGGGTCTGCAGGCCCGCACCCGCCTTCGCCTCGGGCAACGCCTGGGCGGCGAGCGCGTCGATGAGCTCGGTGTCCTCGCGCAGCGCCGTCGCCGTGCGGGCCAGCGCCTCGGCCACCCCGCCGCCCAGCACATCCTCCAGCAGCGGCAGCACCTCGAGGCGCAGCCGGGTCCGGGTGAAGCGGCGGTCGGTGTTGTGCGGATCCTGCCACGCGGTCAGGCCCAGCTCGCGGCACGCGGCATGGGTCACGGCGCGCCGCACCCCCAACAGCGGCCGGCCCCACGGCGAGTCGTACGCCCGCATCCCGGCGATCGACCGCACGCCCGACCCGCGGCCCAGCCCGAGCAGCACGGTCTCCGCCTGGTCGTCGAGTGTGTGGGCCAGCAGCACCGGGCCGGCGTGGTACGCGCTCAAGGCGGCGTAGCGGGCGGCGCGGGCGGCGGCCTCGGGTCCGCCCTTGTTACCCACGTGCACCCGAACAACTTGCGCCGCAACACATCCCAGGCTGAGGGCCTGCGCTCGCGCGGCCTCCGCGACGGCGGCGGAATCGGGTTGCAGGCCGTGGTCGACGATCACCGCGGTGGTGGGCCGCAGCTGGGCAGCCACCGCGGTCAACGCCAGGGAATCCGGGCCACCCGACAGCGCCACGCACCACTGCTCGGCCGTGGCGACATGCGTCTTGATGAACTCCTCGACAGCCGCGCGCAGCTGCCCTACAGCACCCGGTCGATCCATCGCTGGGGTTCCTCGATCTCAGCGGGCACGGGCAGCGTCTCGGGCCCGGTCCAGATGGCGTTGAATCGCTCCATGCCGACCCGCCCCACCACGTGGTCGACGAACGCCTTGCCTCGCGTGTACTGGCTGAGCTTGGCGTCGAGGCCCAGCAGGGCCCGCACCAGCCGCTGCAGGGGCGGTTGCTTGCGGTTGCGGCGCTCGTCGAACCGGCGCCGGATGGTGGTCACCGACGGCACCACCATGGGCCCCACCGCATCCATCACGTGGTCGGCGTGGCCTTCCAGCAGCGTGCCGAGCACCAGCAGCCGATCGAGCGCCTGCCGCTGCGGCTCGGACTGCACCGCGCGCACCAGGCCGACGATTCCCGACGAGCCGCCGTCGGCCACTCCGTTGCCGCGGTTGCGGACGTAATCGGCGAGCCTGCTCGCCACCTGCGCGACGTCTTCTCCGGCGTCCCGCGTCAATACGGACAGCGTCCGGGACATGTGCTCGGACAACCACGGATTGGCGGTGAACTGCACCCGGTGGGTCACCTCGTGCAGGCAGACCCACAACCGGAAGTCCGAGGGCTCGACGCGCAGTTGCCGCTCGACGGCGATGACGTTCGGATACACCAGCAGCAGGCAGCCCTCTTTGGCGGCCGCGAACGGGTCGTACTGACCGAGGATTCCCGACGAGACGAACGCCAGCACCGCCCCGGTCTGCGCCCCGGTGACGCGGCCGGTGAAGAACCCCCGCGGCTTCTCGGCCCCGTTCATCATCACCCGCATCGACTCCGCCGCCGCGGCGATCCACTCCGGGCGGTCGACGATCCGGGCGGCGGGAACGACGCCGTCGGTCACCAGCCCGGTGACCTCACGAACGGGCGGTTCGGCCTTGGCGGCCGACCTGGTGAGCTCATCGATCACCTGGCGGCGGGTGTATTCGCTCGACGGTGGCCCCGGCCGGGCCAACCGCCGGCCGACGGTGGCGGCGAAGCCCCAGTCGACGGCGGTACCGAGTGTCAGCTCCGAGGACGCGCTCATGAGCACCCGCACGACCACAGCTTGGTGGCCAGCGCGTCCATCACGTTGCGGCCGTTGGGTCCGGCGGCGTTGGAGATGAAGGCGAACGTGAGCACCCGTCCGCTGCGGTCGGTGACCACCCCGGCCAGGGCGTTGACGGCGGTCAGCGATCCGGTCTTCGCACGCAGCCAGCCGGCCGGCCCCTGATTGGAGGCCGCGTCGGTGAAGCGGTCGCCCAACGTCCCACTGCCGGCGGCGATCGGCAGCAGATCCAGCAGCGCGCGCAGCGCCGGCTGGTCGGGTCCGGCCGCCGCCTGCAGCACGCCGTCGAGCGTCTTGGCGGTCAACCGGTCATCGACCGACAGCCCGCTGGAGTCCATCAGCGCGACGCCGCCCGTGTCGACGTGCGCGGTGCTCAGCCGGTTGGTCACCGCGTCGGCCGCGCCCGCGAAGCTGCGCGGCCGGTTGATTGCGGCCGCCACCTCGCGGGCGATGCATTCGGCCATCACGTTGTCGGAGTGGTCCATCATCTCGGACAGCCGCTCGACCAGCGGCGCCGACTGCACGACGGCCAGCTGCCGCGCCCCGGACGGAGCCGTCGCGATCGTCACCGCCGCCGGGTCCAGGCCCAGCGCCTTGGCCAGCTCCCGGCCGGCGTCGAGCGCCGGCGTCCGGGACCGCCGGGAGTTGACCGTGCTCGGCTGGATGCGCCCGGCGTCGATCATCACCGATTCGATCGGCGCGATGTCGCCGTTGTCGACGTCGGCGGGATCCCAGCCCTGCGCCATCGTCGGCCCGCTGAACGCCGAGGTGTCCACCTGCACCGCGGTCGGCGTCACGCCGCTGCGGCGGATCTGCTCGACGAGGTCACTGAGCCGGGCCGACCCGCGGTACCAGGTATCCACGCCGGGCGGTGCCGCCGACAGCACCGGGTCGCCGGCGCCGACGAGCACGACGGGCCCCTGCGCGTTCTGGCTGCCGGCCACCACCCGGGTGCTGATTCGGGCCTGCCGGTCCAGGGTCAGCAGGGCCGCGGCCGCCGTGAGCACCTTGTTGGTCGAGGCCGGCACGAGCGGCATGTCGTCGGCCACCTGCCAGAGCTCTTTGCCGGTGATGGCGTCGGTGACCCGGCCACCCAGCCTGCCCAGGTTCGGATCGGCAGCGATGGCCGACAGCGCCGCCGTAACCCCGGCGGGGCTGGGCGTCTCGGCGGTGTCGCTGACCGGGACCATTCCCGGCTTGACCGGCGGCGCGTGCGGAGGCGGTATGGGCGCGTGCGCATTGATGCCCCCATGCCCCGCGGAGGTGAAAAACGTCGCCGCCGCCACCACGGCGGCGACAAACGCCAGCACGGCCAACCCGACGAACACATGGGTGGATTTTTGCCAGCGAGTGAAACCCATCGCTCTCCTGACTCTCTGAAGCCATTCTGCCGAATCGGCCGGAATGCGCTCGACTAGGGTGTAACAGAGCAAAATTGACCTGCCTACCCAGAAAAGGAGCCGACGCGGTGGAATTCGACGTCACCATCGAGATCCTGAAAGGCCAGCGGAACAAGTACGAGGTCGACCACGAGACCGGACGGGTGCGGCTGGACCGTTACCTCTACACCTCGATGGGCTACCCGACGGACTACGGCTTCATCGAGGACACCCTCGGCGAAGACGGCGACCCGCTGGACGCGATGGTGCTGCTGCCGCAGTCGGTGTTCCCCGGCGTCATCGTCGAGGCGCGCCCGGTGGGCATGTTCCGGATGACCGACGAGAAGGGCGGCGACGACAAAGTCCTGTGCGTGCCGGCCGGCGACCACCGCTGGGACCACGTCCAGGACATCGCGGACGTCCCCGAGTTCGAGCTCGACGTCATCAAGCACTTCTTCGTGCACTACAAGGACCTGGAGCCGGGCAAGTTCGTCAAGGCCGCCGACTGGGTCGGCCGCGCGGAGGCCGAAGCGGAGGTGCAGCGCTCGGTGGAACGCTTCAAGGCGGGCGGGCACTGACCGCATTGACGCTCGCGGCGTAACCGCGCGCCGATTTCCGGTGGCATCCTGGCGAGGTGACCCCTGTGTGGCATTTCGCCGCCAACTTCTGGTGGCTGGTTTTTCCGCTGGGCGGTGCGATCGGCGGAGGGCTTCGGGCCATTGCCGCCGCGAACGAGCGGCGGGCCGAGCGCCGGCTGGAACGGTACCGGCTGAAGCAGCAAGCCAAGATCGCGGTGGCCGAGGCATCCGGCCGGGCGCGGACCAACGAGGGAACCGACCGGCGCGAGATCGCCAAACTCGTTGCGGCACATGACCGTACCGACGCCCGGTGGTTCGACTATGAAGTCGATATCGCGCGACTGCTGGACTTTCCGATGATGACCGACATGCGGGCTCCGCTGACCATCGCGTTCCATCGGGCGAAGCGGCACGCGGACCTGCTGCGGCCGGAACCGCCCGAGGGGCTCCTCGGCAACCGGGACGCGCTCGTGGAATACCGCGACGCCGTCCATGAGTACATCAGCGCCTTCGAGATCGCCGAGGCCGAGGCGATTCGCCGCCGTCGCAGCGACTTCTCGGCCGACGAGCAACAACGGATGGGGCGGGCCCAAAGCTTGTTGCATTTGGCGCAGGACGACGCGGCCACCCGCGAGGAGCGACAGAATGCCTACGCGCGGGCGAGCAAAGAACTGGACGGCTTGATCGTGCTGCCGGCCCCCGCGCGGGCCGGCATCGAACGGCGCATCGCCGGCCAGATCGAGGCCTAAACCGCCGACGACGCGGCGGCCTTGGCGTGGCGCCGATTGCGGAGCACGCTCCAGCCCAGCGCCGCCCCGATGAACACCACCCCCACCGACGCGGTGACCGGGTCGGGGACCTCGAATCGCGGTTCGATCGACACGAGCATGATCACCGCCAGCACCCCGATCGCCCAATGCGCGCCGTGCTCGAGGTACACGTAGCGGTCCAGCGCATCCTGCTTCACCAGGAAGATCGTGATGGACCGGACGAACATCGAGCCCACCAGTCCGAGTCCCAACGCGATGACGATTGGGTCCGAGGTGATCGCAAAGGCCCCGGTGACACCGTCGAACGAGAACGCGGCATCGAGGACCTCGAGATAAAGGAACAGCGTCAGGCCGGCCTTGCCGACCGCCTTGCCGGCCGACGCCGCCTCGAGGCCCGGGGGCCGAAACGCCCGGCTCAGGCCGTTGACGAGGAGATACGTCACCAGACCCAGCAGCCCGGCGGTCAGCACCGTCGCGCGCTCGTCGCCGGAGTGCGTCAACCGGGTGCCCACCAGGACCAGCGCGACGGCGGTCACCGCCACCGGCACCTGACCCAGCCGCCCGATGCGGGCGAATGGGATCTCGATCCACTTGAGCCACTTGATGTCTCGGTCGTGGAACACGAAGTCCAGAAAAAGCATCAACAAGAACGTCCCGCCGAACGCCGCGATCTGCGGATGCGCGGCGACGATCAGCTTTTCGTAGCTGGGCGAGCCGTCGGGAAATTCCAGCGCGCCGTGCGGCGGCGGATGGAGCGCCAGCTCCATCGCGCGAACGGGGTCGAGGCCCGCGGTGGCCCAGACGATGACCAGCGGAAAAATCAGCCGCATCCCGAACACGGCGACGAGTACCCCGACGGTCAGAAACATCTGCCGCCAGAACGGGCTCATCTGTTTCAGGATGGCGGCGTTGATGATGGCGTTGTCGAACGATAGCGAGATCTCGAGCAGCCCCAGGGCTAGCAGTAGAAGCAGCGCATTGAGCCCGCCGTGGGCGTACCCGAGCGCAAGGGCCGCCACGGTGAGCACCAGCGAGATCCCGAAGATGCGCAAGGCGGCCATGGATCCTTTCCGACAGCCGCTCACGATAGCGAACCCCGGTCGCCGCCGCAGGCGGGCGTCCACGGCCACCTACTATTTACAGATTGTGGCGATGCCCGAAGTCGGCGGTACCCAAGCCCCCACCGGCACCGGTCCGACCACGCGCGGCAGCGTGGCCCGGGTCGCCACCGCGACGGCCGTGACGGCCTTGTGCGGCTACGCGGTGATCTACCTGGCGGCCCGTGACCTGGCCCCGGGCGGCTTTTCGGTGTTCGGGGTGTTCTGGGGGGCGTTCGGCCTGGCCACCGGCGCCGCTTTCGGGATGATGCAGGAGACCACCCGGGAGGTGCGCTCGACCCGGCACCTCTCGGCGGCGTCGCCTGGCGCGGACCAACCGCGAACCCACCCGCTGCGGGTCGCGATGCTGGTCGGCGTGGGTGCGGCCGTCGCGATCGTAGGCAGCTCGCCGCTGTGGAGCGGGCGGGTGTTCGTCGAGGAACGCTGGCTGTCGGTGGCGCTGCTCAGCGTCGGGCTGGCCGGGTTCTGCGTGCACGCCACCTTGCTGGGCATGCTGGCCGGCACCGATCGGTGGACCGGGTACGGGGCGCTGATGGTGACCGACGCGGTCATCCGGGTGACGGTCGCCGCGGCCACCGTCGTGCTCGGCTGGCGCCTGGTCGGCTTCCTGTGGGCCACGGTCGCGGGCGCGGTCGCCTGGCTGATCATGCTGGTGGCCTCGCCGTCGGCGCGGGCCGCCGCCCGCCTGCTGACGCCCGGTGGCGCGGCGACCTTCCTGCGCGGGGCCGCCCATTCGATCACCGCCGCCGGCGCGAACGCGATCCTGGTGATGGGCTTTCCCGTCTTGTTGAAGCTGACCAGTAACGAGCTGGGGGCCGAAGGCGGGGTGATCATCCTCGCCGTGACGCTGACGCGGGCGCCGCTGCTGGTGCCGCTGATGGCCATGCAGGGCAACCTGATCGCGCATTTCGTCGACGCGCGCACCGACCGGGTTCGTGCCCTGATCGCCCCGGCCGGGATCGTCGGCGGCGTCGGCGCGGTGGGGGTGGTGGCGGCCGGGGTCGTGGGCCCGTGGCTGCTGCGGGTGGCCTTCGGGCCGCAGTACCAGGCCAGCGGTGCGCTGCTGGCCTGGTTGACCGCGGCCGCGGTGGCGATCGCCATGCTGACGCTGACCGGCACCGGCGCGGTAGCGGCGGCGCTTCACCGGGCGTACTCGCTGGGCTGGGTCGGCGCCACGGTGGCGTCGGGATTGTTGCTGCTGTTGCCGTTGCCCCTGCAGACGCGCACCGTGGTCGGCCTGTTGTGCGGCCCGTTGGTCGGAATCGCCGTTCATCTGGTGGCGCTGGCGCGCGCCGACCGCCTCACCGGCTGATCGCGTGTACCTTTTGGGCTTGAATGGACACTGCAGCCAAATACCCCGGCGCCTGGGTCGTCATCCCCGCCTTCAACGAAGCCACCGTCATCGGCGAGGTGGTCGCCGATGTGCGCTCGGTCTTCGACAATGTCGTCTGCGTGGATGACGGGAGCACCGACGGCACGGGCGAGATCGCCAGGAGCGCCGGCGCCCACCTGGTGCGCCACCCGATCAACCTGGGGCAGGGGGCGGCCATCCAGACCGGCGTCGAGTACGCCCGCAAACAGCCTGGGGCGCAGGTGTTCGCCACCTTCGACGGCGACGGGCAGCATCGGGTCAAGGACCTGGCGGCGATGGTCGACCGGCTCTGCGCCGAGGGCGTCGACGTCGTCATCGGGACCCGGTTCGGCGCGCACCGGGGCACCCGGCCGCCGTTCGTCAAGCGGGTGGTGCTGCAGACCGCCGCGCGGCTGAGCCGGCGCGGTCGCCGACTTGGCTTGACCGACACCAACAATGGGCTGCGGGTGTTCAACAAGAAGGTCGCCGACGGGCTGGACATCACCATGAGCGGCATGAGCCACGCCAACGAGTTCATCATGCTGATCGCCGAAAACCATTGGCGCGTCGTCGAACAACCGGTCGAGGTGCTCTACACCGATTACTCGAAGTCGAAGGGGCAGCCGCTGCTCAACGGCGTCAACATCATCTTCGACGGGTTCCTGCGAGGGAGGATTCCGAGATGAAAAGGACCGAAAGATGAACTGGATCCAGGTGCTGCTGATCGGCTCGATCGTCGCACTACTGGTGTACCTGCTGCGGTCCCGCAGGAACTCACGGTCCAAGGCGTGGGTCAAGGTCGGCTACGTCGTCTTCGTGCTGGCCGGTGTCTACGCCGTGCTGCGCCCCGACGACACCACGGTCGTGGCGAATTGGTTCGGGGTGCGCCGCGGCACCGACCTGATGCTCTACGCGCTGGTCATGGCGTTCTGCTTCACCACGCTCAGCACCTACATGCGGTTCAAGGACCTGGAGCTGCGCTACGCGCGCCTCGCCCGGGCGGTCGCCCTCGAGGGCGCCCAGGAGCCCGCCGAACCGCGCTAGACCGTCTGGGCGTTGCGGAAGTACTCGACCGTGCGGCGCACGCCGTCGTCGAGCCGGACCCGCGGCCGCCACCCCAAAACCCGTTCGGCCAAACCGATGTCGAGGCAGGACCGCCTCAGGTCGCCCAGGCGATCCGGATGAAACTCCGGGTCGTCGGGCCCCCCGACGGCCGCCGCCACCGCCGAATGCAGTTGCCGGTCCGACGTTTCGATGCCGGTGCCCACGTTGAAGCGCTGCCCGCCACCCGCCTCCCCGGCAGCTTTGACGAAGGCGTCCACCACGTCGTCGACGAACACGTAGTCGCGGGTCTTGCCGCCGTCGCCGAACACCTTGGTGGGCTTACCCGATAGCAGCGCCTGGGCGAAGATCGCGACCACGCCGGCCTCGCCGTGCGGGTCCTGGCGGGGGCCGTAGACGTTGGCCGGGGCGATGTGTGAGCAGTCCATTCCGTAGAGGTGGCGGAAGGTGTTCAGGTAGATCTCGCCGGCCACCTTTCCGGCGGCGTACGGCGAGGCCGGGTCGGTGGGCACGGTCTCCGGCGTCGGGTATTGCGTCGGGGTGCCGTAGATGGACCCGCCCGACGAGGTGTGCACGACCTTGCGCACCCCGGCCAGCCGCGCCGCCTCGGCGAGACGCACCGTGCCGACGACGTTGACCGAGGCGTCGAACTGCGGATCGGCCACCGAGTGCCGCACGTCGATCTGGGCCGCCAGGTGGAACACCACCTCGGGCCGGTGCTCGTCGAGGATGGCCCGCAGATCGGCGTCGACGATGTCCGCCTCGACGAACACGAACCCCGGATCGCCGGCCAGGTGTTCGATGTTGGTCGCGCGGCCGGTGGCGAAGTTGTCGAGCCCCACCACCGTGTGGCCGTCGGCCAGCAGACGGTCGACTAGCGTCGACCCGATGAATCCGGCTGCCCCGGTGACCAGTACGCGCACCGGCCCACCATACATAGTGGCCGCGGCCGTCGCGCTGATCGCCATTGCGCTGGGAATTCGCGCGACGCTGGCGTTCGGGGGCTACTTCTACTGGGACGACCTGATCCTCATCGGCAAGGCCGGCACCCACAACCTGCTCTCGCCGGCGTACCTGTTCGACGACCACGACGGCCACGTCATGCCGGGCGCCTTCCTGCTCGGCGGCGCCATCGTCCGGCTGGCTCCCCTGAATTGGACCTGGCCGGCGATCAGCCTGGTGGTGCTGCAGCTGCTGGCCTCGCTGGCGCTGCTGCGCGCCCTGTACGTCATCCTCGGCTGGCGGCCGGTGCTGCTGGTCCCGCTGACGTTCGCGCTGTTCACGCCGCTGGCCGTGCCGGGGTTCGCGTGGTGGGCCGCGGCGCTGAACTCGCTGCCCATGCTGGCCGCGCTGGCCTGGGTGTGCGCCGACGCCGTCCTGTTGGTGCGGACCGGCGACCGGCGCTACGCGGTCACCGGGACGCTGGTCTATCTCGGCGGGCTGCTGTTCTTCGAGAAGGCGGCGGTCATCCCGTTCGTCGCCTTCGCGGTGGCGGCGCTGCTGCGCCACGTCCAGGGTGACCGAGCGGCGCTGGCGACGGTGTGGCGGGCGGGTGTGCGGCTGTGGGTCGCGACGCTCGTGTTGACCGTCGGCTGGATCGCGCTCTATCTGGCCGTGGTGAATCAGCGGCGGTGGAGTTCCGACCTGGCGATGACGTCCGAGCTGCTGGTGCGGTCGGTCACGCACGGCATCGTCCCGGGGCTGGCCGGCGGCCCGTGGCACTGGGACCGGTGGGCGCCGGCCTCGCCGTGGGCGACGCCCCCGCCGTCGGTGATGGCCCTCGGCTGGCTGGCGCTGGCCGGCGCGCTGGTGGTGTCGCTGCTGCGCAAGCAGCGCGTCGGGGCGGTGTGGCTGACGGCGGCCGGGTACGCCGTCGCCTGCCAGGTGCCGATCTATCTCATGCGCTCGTCGAAGCAGACCGCGCTGGAACTCGCCCAAACCCTGCGCTATTTTCCGGATCTCGTCTTCGTGCTGGCGCTGCTGGCCGCCGTCGCGTTCTGCGCGCCGAACCGGCCGGCCGGGCCGAGCTGGCTGGACGCCTCGCCCAGACGCACCGCGGTGACGCTGGCTGTGGCGGCGCTGTTCGTGGCCAGCAGCCTCTACTCGACGGCGACGTTTCTGACCAGCTGGCAGGACAACCCGGCCCAGCGCTATCTACAGAACGCCCAGGCCGATCTGGCCGCGGCGCACGCGGCGTCGACGGCGCCGCTGCTGGACCAGGAGGTCGACCCGCTGGTGCTGCAACGGGTGGCGGCGCCGGAGAATTTGGCCAGCCACATGTTTGCCCTGCTGCGGGACAGGCCCGAATTCGCCCCGGCCACAACGCAATTGCGGATGTTGGACAGCTCCGGTCACCTGGTCAAGGCGCGGGTGACCTGGGTGCGGACCATCGTGCCGGGGCCGATGCCGCAGTGCGGTTATTTCGCGCAGCCGGACAAGCCGGCGCGCCTGGTCCTCGACGGGCCGCTGCTGCCCGCCGACTGGAGCGTCGAACTCAACTACCTGGCCAACAGCGAGGGAACGATGACGCTGTCGATGACGCAGGGACCCGGCGTCAAGGTGCCGGTGCACCCGGGGCTCAACCGGGTCTTCGCCCGGCTGCCCGGGGCCGGGGACGCGATCACCGTGCGCGCCAACACGACCGCGCTGGCGTTGTGCCTCGCGTCGGGTCCGGTGGGTTTCCTGGCGCCGGCCTGACCCCCCGCCGAGTGTGCGGCCGGCTCCGCACTCGGCGAAGAGAAAGATGTGGAGCCGCCTGGGGGAATCGAACCCCCGACCTATTCATTACGAGTGAATCGCTCTACCGACTGAGCTAAGGCGGCGCACCCTCATGCCGGGCGGCACGAGTCTACGGCAGCGGACGGGACACGACGAAATCAATCGCGCAGTTCTTGGCCAAAGGTGGCCACCATGGCGTCCACGGCGAATTTGGGCTTGACGTTCATCGCCAACGCCTCGCGGCACTGAAGGACCGCCTCGATGCAGCGCAGCAGGCGCGGCGGCGGGGCATGGGCGGCCAGGGCCGCCACCCGGTCGGCCATGTCGGGATGGTTCGGCCGCACCGACCCCGCGCCCGCCGAGACCATGAGCGCGTCGCGGAAATAGGTCGCCAGGTCGATCAGCGCCCGGTCCAGGGCGTCGCGCGAGGCCCGCGTCTGACGCGACTTCTGCCGCCGTTCGAGGTCTTTCATCGCGCCCGTGGCACCGCGCATTGCCCCGGCGGTGCCCTTGCCGGTGCCACCGGCGCCCAGCGCCGTCCGCAGCTCCTCGGTCTCGGCCTCGGCACGGTCCGCGGTGAGCACCACGGCCTCCGCTTCGGCCGCGGCCACCAGTTCCTCGGCGGCGGCATAGGCCCGCGACGGCGTCGCGGCGTCCCGCACCAGCGCCAGCGCCCGCTCGCGGCGCGCGCGGGCCTCGGCATCGGTCGCCAGCCGCCGCGCCCGGCCCACGTGGCCGCCGCTGACCGACGCCGCCCAGTTCGCGGTCTCGGGGGTCAGGCCGTCGCTGTCGATCAGCACGCGCGCGATCGCCTCCGTGGGCGGGGTGACCAGCGCGACGTGCCGGCAGCGCGACCGCAACGTGATGGAGATGTCCTCCGGGTCCACCGACGGCGCGCACAACAGGAACACCGTCGACGGCGGCGGCTCCTCCACGACCTTCAGCAGCGCGTTGGCGGCGCCTTCGGTCAGCCGGTCGGCGTCCTCGATGACCACGATCTGCCGGTGCCCGGTGGCCGGGCGCCGGGATGCGATCTGCACGATGCCCCGCATCTCGTCGACCCCGATGGACAGCCCTTCGGGGATCACGCGGCGCACGTCGGCATGGGTACCGGCCATCGTCGTCGTGCACGCCCGGCATTGCCCGCAGCCGGGTTCCCCGTCGGAGGTGCACTGCAGCGCGGCCGCGAAGCACAGCGCCGCGACCGAACGCCCCGAGCCCGGGGGACCCGTGATCAGCCACGCATGTGTCATAGTCCCGCGGTCCGCATCGCTGTGAACCAGGTCACCGCGGGCCGCCCTGGCTGCGGCGAGCAATTCGGCGGTCACCACGTCCTGGCCTACCAGCCGCGTAAACACCCCGGACATCACCGGTAACAGTAACCACCATCGCCGACAGATACCGATCGGCCACCGTATCGCGACAATGCCGTGACATTTCGTCGCTTTTCGGCCCGGATCGGGGCGGCCGGAGATCGTTGTAAGTTTCCGACAAGTCCCTGCCGACCGATACGGTGGGATCGTGGCAACACCGGGAGCACTGCCCGGGCGGATCAGCGCATTCGTCCGGTGGGTGGTGCGTACCCCGTGGCCGCTGTTCTCGCTGAGCATGCTGCAGGCCGACATCATCGGCGCCCTGTTCGTGCTCGGCTTCCTGCGCTACGCGCTGCCCCCCGAGGATCGCATCCAGCTGCAGGATCTGCCGGTCCTCAACCTCGCCGTCTTCGGGACGGCCCTGGTGGTGTTGTTCCTGGCCGGCTGGATGGTGAACCTGAAGCTGCTGATGCCGGTCTTCCGCTGGCAGCGCCGCGACAACCTGCTCGCCGAGGCCGACCCGGCCGCCACCGAGCTGGCCCGCAGCCGTGCCCTGCGAATGCCGTTCTACCGGACGCTCATCAGCATGGCCGCCTGGTGCATCGGCGGCGTGGTGTTCATCATCGCCAGCTGGTCGGTGGCCCGGTTCGCCGCGCCCGTCGTGGCCGTCTCCACCGCGCTCGGCGCCGCGGCGACCGCGATCATCGGCTACCTGCAGTCCGAGCGGGTGCTGCGGCCGGTGGCCGTGGCGGCCCTGCGCAGCGGCGTGCCCGAGAACGTGAAGGCGCCCGGCGTGATCCTGCGGCAGATCCTGACGTGGATGCTGTCCACCGCCGTCCCGGTGCTGGCCATCGTGCTCGCGGTGATGGCGGACAAGGCGTCCCTGCTGCACGCCACGCCGGAGAAGCTGTTCACCCCCATCCTGTTGCTGGCGCTGGCGGCGCTGGGCATCGGCTTCGTGAGCACCCTGCTGGTGGCCATGTCGATCGCCGACCCGCTGCGCCAGCTGCGCTGGGCACTGTCGGAGGTGCAGCGCGGAAACTACAACGCGCACATGCAGATCTACGACGCCAGCGAGCTGGGCCTGCTGCAGGCCGGCTTCAACGACATGGTGCGCGACCTGTCGGAGCGGCAGCGGCTGCGTGACCTGTTCGGTCGCTACGTCGGCGAGGACGTCGCCCGCCGGGCGCTGGAGCGCGGCACCGAGTTGGGCGGTCAGGAGCGCCACGTCGCGGTCCTGTTCGTCGACCTGGTCGGCTCGACCAAGCTCGCCGCGACGCGGCCGCCCGCCGAGGTGGTCCTCCTGCTCAACGAGTTCTTCCGGGTGGTGGTCGAAACCGTCGGCAAGCACGGCGGTTTCGTGAACAAGTTCCAGGGCGACGCCGCGCTGGCGATCTTCGGCGCGCCGATCGAACACCCCGACGCTTCGGGCGGCGCGCTCGCCGCCGCCCGCGAACTGCACGACGAGCTCCTGCCGGTGATCGGGTCGGCGGAGTTCGGGATCGGGGTGTCGGCGGGCCGGGCCATCGCCGGGCACATCGGCGCGCAGGCCCGCTTCGAGTACACGGTGATCGGCGACCCGGTCAACGAGGCCGCCCGGCTCACCGAGCTGGCCAAGCTCGAGCCCGGCCACGTGCTGGCGTCGGCGATCGCGGTCAGCGGCGCACTGGACGCCGAGGCCCTGTGCTGGGACGTGGGCGAGGTGGTCGAGCTGCGCGGGCGCACCGCCCCCACTCAGCTCGCGCGGCCGGTGAAACTGGCGGGATCCCAGGAGTCCCAACCCGTCCGGCCCGTCCGCGAGAATGTGCACAGCGAGGCCATCGGCCCCGGTTTCTAGGCCGGCCTAGGTGCGCTTGGCGGCCCGTTTGGCCGGGGCCTTCTTGCGCGCCGCCTTCTTCGCCGGACGCTTCACCGGACCGCGCGCCCGCCGGTCGGCCAACAGTTCGGCGGCTCGCTCGTCGGTGATCGACAGCACGTCGTCGCCCTTGCGCAGGCTCGCGTTCGTCTCGCCATCGGTGACGTAGGGGCCGAACCGGCCGTCCTTGATCACCATCGGCTTACCTGTCGCGGGATCGGCGCCCAGCTCACGCAACGGCGGCGCGGCGGCGGCCTGCCGGCCGCGCCGCTTGGGCTCGGCGTAGATCTTCAGCGCCTCGTCGAGCGTGATCTCGAAGATCTGGTCTTCGGTGGCCAGCGAGCGAGAGTCGGTGCCGCGCTTCAGGTATGGGCCGTAGCGGCCGTTCTGCGCGGTGATCTCCTCGCCAGTCTGCGGGTCCACGCCGACCACCCGGGGCAGCGACAGGAGCTTCAGGGCGTCCTCGAGGGTGACGGTCTGCAGGTCCATGCTGCGCAGCAGCGAGCCGGTGCGCGGCTTGGGACCGGTGGGCTTCTTGCCCTTCTTGGCCGGGGCGCCGCCCTCGGCATCACCCGGGCCCTCCTCGGGCGGCGCGGGCAGGATCTCGGTCACGTACGGGCCGTATCGGCCGTCCTTGGCGACGATCTCGTGACCCGTCTGCGGGTCGACACCCAACGAGCGCCCCTCCTGCGGCGTGGCGAACAGCTGCTCGGCCACCTCCAGCGTCAGCTCGTCGGGCGTCAGCGAGTCGCTGAGGTTGGCGCGCTGCGGCGTCGGTTCGCCGTCGTCGCCCGTGACCATGCGTTCCAGGTACGGCCCGTTCTTGCCCACCCGGACGTACACCGGCCTACCCTGCTCGTCGTCAAAAAGCTTGATGGAGTTGACTTCTCGGGCATCGATACCTTCGAGGTTGACGCCGACGAGCTTCTTGAGGCCGCCGGAGCGCGCAACCGAATCGGCCACCCCGTGGTCGCCGCCGAAGTAGAAGCGGTTGAGCCAGTCGGTCCGCCGCTCCTGACCCGAGGCGATCGCGTCCAGCTCGTCCTCCATCGCGGCGGTGAAGCCGTAATCGACGAGCCGGCCGAAATGCTGCTCCAGCAAACCGGTTACGGCAAACGCGACCCAGGACGGCACCAGGGCGCTGCCCTTCTTGTGCACGTAGCCGCGGTCCTGGATGGTCTTGATGATCGACGAGTACGTCGACGGACGGCCGATGCCCAGCTCCTCGAGCGCCTTCACCAGCGACGCCTCGGTGTAGCGCGCCGGCGGGTTGGTGGCGTGGCCGTCGGGGGTGAGGTCGATGGCGTCCAGCCGCTGCCCCTGTGTCAGCTGCGGCAGCCGGCTCTCGGCGTCGTCGGCCTCGCCGCCGGCCAATTCGTCGACGGTCTCCACGTAGGCCTTCAAGAAGCCGGCGAACGTGATCGTGCGACCGCTCGCGGAGAACACCACGTCCCGCTCCCCCGACCTACCGGCGATCCGCAGGCTCAGCGTCGTGCCGCGCGCGTCGGCCATCTGCGAGGCCACGGTGCGCTGCCAGATCAGCTCGTAGAGCCGGAATTCGTCGCCGTCGAGCTCGCGGCGCACCGCGTCCGGGGTGGCGAACGTCTCGCCGGCGGGCCGGATGGCTTCGTGCGCCTCCTGGGCGTTCTTCACCTTGCGGGTGTACTGGCGGGGCGAAGGCGAGACGTACTCCTCGCCGTAGAGCTGGCGCGCCTGGGTGCGCGCGGCGTTGATGGCCGACTGCGACAGCGTGGTCGAGTCGGTACGCATATATGTGATGTAGCCGTTCTCGTAGAGCCGCTGGGCGATGCTCATGGTGCGCTCCGACGAGAACCGCAGCTTGCGGCCGGCCTCCTGCTGCAGCGTCGACGTCATGAACGGCGCGTAGGGCCGGCGGGTGTACGGCTTCTCCTCCACCGAGGCGACCGAGAGCTGGGCGCCGCGCAGCCCGGTGGCCAGCTCGGTCGCCCTGGCCTCGTCCAGCACGGTCACCTCGTCGGCCCTGCGCAGCTGGCCCAGCGAGTCGAAGTCACGGCCGGTGGCCACGCGCAGCCCGTCGACGGAGCTCAGCCGGGCGGTGAAGGTGGGCGGGGCGGCCTGCGGGTCGGACACGCTGGCGTCCAGACGAGCCAGGATGTCCCAGTAGGAGGCGCTGCGGAACGCCATGCGGTCGCGTTCCCGTTGCACGATGATGCGGGTGGCCACCGACTGCACCCGGCCCGCCGACAGCTTCGGCGCGACCTTCTTCCACAGCACCGGGCTGACCTCGTAGCCGTACAGCCGGTCCAGGATGCGCCGGGTTTCCTGCGCGTCGACCAGGTCGATGTCCAGGTCACGGGGATTCTCGGCGGCCTCGAGGATGGCCGGCTCGGTGATCTCGTGGAACACCATCCGCTTGACCGGGATGTTCGGCTTCAGGGTTTCCAGCAGGTGCCAGGCGATGGCTTCGCCCTCGCGGTCACCATCCGTGGCCAGGTAGAGCTCGTCGACGCCCTTCAGCAGGCCCTTGAGTTCGCTGACGGTGCTCTTCTTCTCCGGGCTGATGATGTACAGCGGTTCGAAGTCGTGGTCGACGTTGACCCCGAGCCGCGCCCACGGCTCCGACTTGTATTTGGCCGGCACGTCGGCCGCGGCGCGGGGCAGGTCGCGGATGTGGCCGCGCGAGGATTCGACGATGTAGTTGGAGCCCAGGTAGCCGGCCAATTTGCGCGCCTTGGTGGGCGACTCGACGATGACGAGTCGCCTACGGCTCCCAGCCCGGCCGCTTTCGCGGTCCTTGAGATTTGGGTCGGCCAACTACGCTTACGCTCCATCCTTGATTCCCGGCCCCCTGCGAGGCCACCCCGCAGAAGAATGACAGGCCGGCGTCAAAAATTCCGTGGAAATTCAGATACGCCGGCGTTCCTTCGCCCTCGGGCACCTGACAATTTCGCACCATTGGGCGCGCCTGCGCAAACCGGCCGCGCGATACGCAAATCGTTTTACGCGGTTATACCCGCGGCCACACCGATGCGACGTCAACGCCCTCGGGGGCTTCGCCCACGTTCTCTACCAGGCGCGATAGCCGCCGGCGGCCGCTGATCCGCAGCGCAGGACGGCCGCCGCGGGTGCCGATCAACGTGGGGGCAATTCCGACCCGCATCAAAGCCGACGCCAGCGGGGAATGGGTGTCGGGCGCGTGGGGATCGAGCCCAAGCAGGTAATGGTCGCCCTCGGGGTGACCGGCCGCCAGCGTCCACGCCCGCAATTCGCGCGGCCCGGGCAGCCACCGCGGCGGCACCGTCTTGACCGCCCCGCGCGTCCAGGCGGCGGCCAAGCTCACCAACGATGCGGTGACCGCCGTCCGCACCAGCGGGGTGTCCTCGTCGGTGCGGGAAATCTCGGGCACCAGCCCCGCCTCGCGGATCATCTCGGCCAGCGCGCCCGCGCGCCAAGCCTGATCCACCACCACCGAGAGCCGCGCGCCCTGGGACTCCGGACCGCCGACCATGACGATCTGACCGGAAGCCGCCAGCACCCCGGAGAGATCGGCGACCGCGGGCGGCACCGACTCCGCTGTGAAGAAGGAAAGCTGGCTCACGCCACCGACAGTAGGCCAGGTCCACCATCCGCGTCTTGAGGTAACCGGCGCGGCGCTGGTTTCGCGGGCCGGCCCGAACGAAAACCCCCCGGCGGGCCCGCGGGGCGGGACTGCACGGGGGGTCCGTGGAGAATCGGCTCGTCTTAGACGGAGCGGACTCCGGTGGCCTGGGGGCCCTTAGGGCTGTGGCCGATTTCGAACTCGACCTTCTGGTTTTCTTCGAGGGTGCGGAAGCCCGAACCCTGGATCTCCGTGTAGTGGACAAACACGTCTGCGGAGCCGTCTTCGGGGGCAATGAACCCGAAGCCCTTCTCCGCGTTGAACCACTTCACAGTTCCCTGTGGCATCTCTCGATCTTTCCTTTTCTTCTGGGTGCGGGGCATCGCCTTTCGATGCCCCGGGCCTGGTACGACCGCCATACCTCGCTCAGTCGCCGGAACTTCACCCGACCGATTAACCTCGCAGGAACCGCGGCCGCAACGTCGATCCTGCGAAAGTTTGACACGAACACAGAAGCTGCGACCGCAAATAGTCAACCATGTTCATCGCTTCGGCGACAGACTTGCGCCTTGGACGGAGTCTCAGCCGGGTCCCAGGAGGGTGCGAATGGCGAGTTTCGGCAGCGAGCTGCTCGCCGCCGCGCTCGCCGGCACCGCCGCCGACGAGCACCCGCTGCGCCACGTCGCCGAGCTGCCGCCGCGAAGCGGCCGCCCGCACAGCTGGCCGGCGTGGGCCGAGCCCGACGTGGTGCGCGCGTTCACCGACCGCGGCGTCGGGTCCCCCTGGTCGCACCAGTCGGCGGCCGCGGAATTGGCGCACGCCGGCCGTCATGTGGTGGTGAGCACCGGGACGGCGTCGGGCAAGTCGCTGGCGTATCAGCTTCCCGTCCTCAACGCGCTGGCCACCGATCCACGCGCCCGGGTGCTCTACCTGTCGCCGACGAAGGCGCTGGGCCACGATCAGTTGCGCGCCGCGCACGCGCTGACGGCCGCGATCCCGCGGCTGCATGACGTCGCCCCCACCGCCTACGACGGCGACAGCCCCCCAGAGGTCCGCCGCTTCGCGCGCGAACGGTCCCGCTGGCTGTTCTCCAATCCCGACATGATCCATCTGTCGATCTTGCGCAACCATGCCCGCTGGGCGGTGCTGCTGCGGGGTCTTCGCTTCGTGATCGTCGACGAATGCCATTACTACCGTGGAGTTTTCGGCTCCAATGTGGCGATGGTGCTGCGCCGGCTGCTGCGGCTGTGTGCCCGGTACTCGTCGGCGCCGACGGTGATCTTCGCCAGCGCGACGACGGATGCTCCGGGCGCGACGGCCGCCGAGCTGATCGGGCTTCCGGTCGAGGAGGTCACCGAGGACGGGTCGCCGCAGGGCGCGCGGACGGTGGCGCTGTGGGAGCCGGCGCTGCGGGCCGACCTGCTGGGCGAGAACGGTGCGCCGGTGCGCCGCTCGGCCGGCGCGGAGGCGGCGCGGGTGATGGCCGACCTGGTCGCCGAGGGGGCGCAGACGCTGACGTTCGTCCGCTCGCGCCGCGCCGCGGAGCTGACCGCCCTGGGCGCCCAGGCGCGGCTGGCCGACATCGCCCCGCAGCTCTGCGGCAAGGTGGCGTCGTATCGGGCCGGATATCTCGCCGAGGACCGCACCGCGCTGGAGCGCGCCCTGGCGGAAGGCCGGCTGCGCGGGCTGGCCACCACGAACGCCCTGGAGTTGGGTGTCGACATCGCGGGGCTGGACGCGGTGGTGCTCGCCGGGTTCCCCGGGACGGTCGCGTCGTTCTGGCAGCAGGCCGGCCGGTCGGGCCGGCGCGGGCAGGGCGCGCTGGTGGTGCTGATCGCCCGCGACGATCCGCTGGACACCTACCTGGTCCACAACCCGGCCGCGCTGCTGGGCAAGCCGGTCGAACGGGTGGTGATCGATCCCGCCAATCCCTACATCTTGGGACCCCAACTTCTGTGTGCGGCAACCGAAATGCCGCTCGATGAGGCCGAGGTGCGTGACTTCGGCGCCACGGCGGTGGCCGAGGGCCTCATCGACGACGGACTGCTGCGGCGCCGCAACGGCAAGTATTTTCCCGCGGCCGGCCTGGAACCGCATGGGGCGGTGGACATCCGGGGGTCGGCGGGCGGCCAGATCGTGATCGTGGAGGCAGACACCGGGCGGTTGCTGGGCAGCACCGGCGTCGGTCAGGCCCCGGCGTCGGTCCACCCGGGCGCCGTCTACCTGCATCAGGGCGAGAGTTACGTCGTCGACTCGCTGGACCTCGAGGACGCCATCGCCTTCGTGCACGCCGAGGACCCCGGTTACGCCACGTTCGCGCGGGAGATCACCGACATCGCCGTCACCGGCACCGGGGAACGCGCGCGGTTCGGGCCGGTCACCCTGGGGCTGGTGCCGGTCACCGTCACGCACCGGGTGGTGGGGTATCTGCGCCGCCGGCTTTCCGGGGAGGTGATCGACTTCATCGAGCTGGACATGCCCGAGCAGACGTTGGCGACCACCGCGGTGATGTACACCATCACCGAAGAGGCGTTGCTGCGCAACGGTATTGACGAGCCGCGGATCCCCGGGTCGCTGCATGCCGCCGAGCACGCGGCGATCGGCCTGCTGCCGTTGGTGGCCAGCTGCGACCGCGGTGACATCGGCGGCCTGTCCACGGCGGTGGGACCGGACCCGGCCGGCCTGCCCAGTGTCTTCGTCTACGACGGCTATCCCGGCGGCGCCGGGTTCGCCGAACGCGGCTTCCGCCAGGTGAGCACCTGGCTGGGTGCGACGGCCGCCGCCATCGAGGCGTGTGAGTGCCCCCGGGGATGTCCGTCCTGCGTGCAATCCCCCAAATGCGGCAACGGCAACGACCCGCTCGACAAGGCGGGTGCGGTGCGCGTGCTGCGATTGGTGCTCGCGGAACTGCCGCACGAGCAGCGATCCGGCGGATGACGACCGGCCCCTCGACCGCCGACCACGGTGCTGTGCCCCCTGACGCCGATGCCAAGCCCGAGGCCTTGGCCCCTCGCCGTAAAATCGGCCGCATGGGCCACGACTGGCTGCTCGTGGAGACGCTGGGCGGCGAACCCACCGTGGTGGCGCAGGGGCGCCAACTGAAAAACCTCGTCCCCATCACCACGTTCATGCGCCGCAGCCCCTATCTCTCCGCGGTCCGGACGGCGATCGCCGAATCGGTACAGACGGGGCAGAGCCTGACCAGCATCACCCCCAAGCGCGACCGCGTCATTCGCACCGAACCGGTGGTCATGTCCGACGGCCATATCCACGGCGTGCACGTGTGGACGGGCCCCGCCGACGCCGAACCTCCCGAGCGGCCCACCCCCGGGCCGCTGAAGTGGGATCTGACGCTGGGTGTCGCCACCGACACCCGGGAGTCGCTGATGAACAGCGGAAAGAATCCCGAAGTCGAGGTGACCTTCGGCAGGGCCTTCGCGGAAGACCTCCCCTCTCGCGAGCTCAATCCCAACGAGACCAAGGTGCTTGCCATGGCCGTCAAGGCCGAGCCCGACCAAACGCTATGCAGCACATGGGATCTCACCGATTGGCAGGGCAATCCGATGCGGATCGGTTTTGTCGCGCGCACCGGCCTGGAGACCGGCCCCGACGGCCGGGACCACCTGGTCGCCCGGGCGATCAACTGGCGCGCCGAACTCAAGGGCCCGCAGGTCTCGACAGACGATCTGGCGCAACGGATCCTGAGCGGACTGGCCCAGGCCGGCGTCCACCGCGCGCTGATCGACCTCAAGAACTGGGCCCTGCTGAAATGGCTGGACGAGCCCTGCACCTTCTACGACTGGCGGGGCAGCGAGACGGGCAAGCCGAAGGTGCACCCCGACGACCAGCACCTGGTGTCCTCGATGACCGAGGAATTCGCCCACGGCGCGACCAGCCGAGTGCTGCGCATGCCGGGCCGCGACACCGAATGGGTGCCGGTGCACGTGACCGTCAACAGGGTCGAACTCGAACCGGACGCCTACGCCGGGCTGGTCTCGCTGCGGTTGCCCTCCGACGAGGAACTCGCCGCCGCGGGACTGACGGGCGTCCCCGACGCGAGGGCCTAACCGACGACCGGCAGCAAGCGTTCGGCGGCGACCGACAGCCGCTGGCCGCCGAGTTGCGGCCACGCCTGCACCGCGCAGAACGGCGCGCACTGGTCCTGCGCCGAGCGGGTGCCGACGTGCACGCAGCACTGCACCAACCGCTCTTCGATCATCGTCGAGAGGTCCATGAACGGTTTGACCGTGATGCGAACGACGCGCTCACCCAGCAGCTGCCTCAGCTTTCGCCGGCGCCCGGGCAGCGCGGCGGACGCCACCGTCAGCAACGTCGCGATGCCCAGGTCGCAGTTCTCGCAGATCATGCGCCACACGTCCGACATCTGAGGATGCGACAGCGAAGACTGCTCCGACAGCAAGCCCATCAGGGATTCCCGCACGGCCAGCCGCAATTCGCGGGGAAGGTCGGAGTCGGCGATCCGGTTGGCGATCAGACCCAGCTTGCCTTTGAGGTTGTCGTGGCCGATCAGCGCGACCAGTGAGCGCCAGTTCCCGCTGTCGTCGTTGAGCAGGTACCCGACCGAACAGCAGTGCGGGTGCGAGCACGGCAGTGCGGTCAGGTCCCGCCAGGTGACCAGGCCGCCGGTCTGCGGTCCCAACCGCTTGAGCACGCCGGTGTGGGTCAGCCGGCTTTGCGGATCGATGAGACCCGAACGGCCGGAAGCGAATTGCGGCTGGATGCTCACCCCACCGACGTAGGGTGTGTCCAGCGCCAGCTTGACGACGTCGCCGATCTCGCCGTCGTTGACCCCGAGCGCGGCGGTCATCACGAGCGTGGTGAAGATTTCGCGTTCGGAAAGTAGCCGCAGCGCCGCCTGTTTGACGCGGGACAGGTCACCGCCACGGTGGTAGCGGTGCGCGGCCGTCGAGAGCCCGTCGTACTGCAGATACACCTCGACCCGTTCGCGATGCTCGGTGAGCAGGTCGAGCAGCCCGTCATCGTGGGCTATCCGTATACCATTGGTATTCAACAGAATTCGTGTTATCGGCCGCGAGCTGAGCTCGGCGAGCAGCTCGGGAAGCTGCGGGTGCAGGCTGGGTTCTCCGCCGCTGAGCATCACCACGTCGAGGCGGCCGTTCTCGCGCGCGAGCCGCTGGTCGACGTTGGCCAGCACGTCGCCGACGGCGACGACATCGCGCAGGTCGGGCGAGGAGTCGGCGAAACACGTCGGGCAGCGCAGGTTGCAGGCCGCGGCGATGTCTTCGAGCAGGATGCAGGTGTGCTGGGTCTGCATCGGCGGCAGGCCGCGCAGATAGGCCGACGGTATGGGGTCGAAGTTGTCGGGCGCGTCGGGGACATGGGCCTTGGTGGGCGCGGTCCACTCCTCGAGATAGGAAAGGATCGCCGGGTCTTCGTCGTACAGCGTCCGAACGAGCCCGTGTGTCCGACAGCCACGTTCGAGCCAGACCTGCCCGTCGTCGCGCACGGCCAGCCAGCCGCTGAGCCGCGCCACGGCGCTCAATGGGCGGTCGGGCTCCTCGGCATGACAGTGCGGACAAAAGGCGTTGACGTAGCGGTGGATTCGGTCGCCCCGCAGGTCCATGCCGCTCATCGGGTCAGGTGATAGAGCATCGGGTTCAGCCCGGTACAGATGCCGACGGTGAGGATGGAGGTGAGCGCCCAGCCGATCATCAGTCCCATCCCGATCCCCCTCGCCCACGCGCTCCTCTTCGCGAACAACAACCCTCCCCCGCCGCCGAAGGCGATCATCGCGAGCAGGACGGCCCCGGTCGCGAACGCGATCTTCGGCGCGACGGCATTGGCGAGTCCGAACAACACCAGCGGGCCTAGGACCGTGTTGATTCCGACGTACAGGACCATCCCGGCGATCGCGGCGCCGAAGATTTCCCCGCCGCTCGGCTTGCGCGGCGGCGGTTGCCAGCCGGGGTACGGCTGGTTCATGTCATAGGGGTAGCCGGGCGGGGGCCAGTCCGGGGGGCGCCAGCCGTCCGGCGGAGGGGGACCCGGCGGTGGGTTCGTCATGCGGCAACCACCTCTCGGCGCAAGAAGGCGTCGTAGTAGCCCCGCCGATATCCCACCCGCAGCCGGACGGCGATGAGCAGCAGGGAGGGCAGGAGAAACCACTGCGGCCGGGTCAGGCCCAGCCAGACGGTCTCGTTGGCCCGCACGAACTCGACGAAGAATCTGAAGACCGCATAGCCCGCGATGTAGAGGACGAACAGCTCGCCGGGCCGGCTCATCCGGTGGCGCAACCACAGCAGCGCCGCGAATGCGGCCAGCTGGAAGGCGATTTCGTACAGGAACGACGGGTGCATGGCCGCGCCGGTGACACAGCCCGGACATTTGGGCGTGCCGGCCGGGGCGTGGATGCCCCACGGCAGGGTGGTCGGGCGCCCCGGCGCTTCGGTGAGGTGGCAGCCGATGCGGCCGATCGCCATGCCCAGGGCGACCGCCGGCGCGAACAAGTCACCGGTCTTGCCGGTGTAGCCGCCGATCCGTTTGGCGATCAGCACGCCGACGTAGGCACCGCACAGTCCGCCGAGGATGCTGCGCGACCCGAATTCCCATGCCTGCAGCAGCGTCGGGTTCAGCCGAAGGTCGAGGTGCTCGGCCCAGCCGGACAGGCGCATGCCCAGCGCGCCGCCGACCAAGGCCCCGGTCACCGCCACCAGCGACTGTTCGTTGACCGCTCCGCGCCGGCGCGCCTCGGCGATGAACACCACGGCCGCCGCCAGGACGCCCAGCGCCACGAAGACACCATGCACCGGCAACACCATCGGGCCGATCCGCCACTGCGGCACCACGCCGACAGACTATTACGTCGGGCACGCACGGGCCCGCTTCAGCCGCTGGCCGGCCCGGCCCGCGCGGCGGCGCTCGCCGCCTCGCCGAAGACTGCCACCCGGACCGTGACGACGACGTCGAGACCGTCCACCGCACACCTGGCGTCGGTCCGCATTGCGCGGGCCACCACCGCCGCTTCGGCGCAGGCGGCTTCGGGCCCGGCAGGCAGGCGGGCCGCGGCGGCCAAGGCGGCCAGGTCGGCGGCCGCCTGCGCGCGGTGCCGCGCCACCACGACGGCGCCGACGTAGGCCGCGGCCCCGGTGACGCAGAGCAGCACCGCCGCCATCCAGGCCGTCACCAGGGTGGCCGAACCGCGATCACCCCGGTGGCTCCGCCACCGAGATCGCTTTGGCCGCGATGTCGAGCGCCGGCAACAACTTCGAATGCGCGACAACGGTGGCCACCAGAAAATCTCCGTCACGGTGCACCTCGACGCGCGCCCCACCCGGGGCGATGCGGCGAGCCGCGCCGAGGGCCGAGCTTTCGTCGCCGCGGGCGGCCAGCCGGGCGGCCTCGCGGGCGGCGTCCACGCAGCGCACCTGCATCGACACCGCGGTGACGCCGGCCAGGCAGAGCACCAGCACGACGACCAGCGTGGCGACCCCCAGCGCCGCCTCCACGGTGCTGGCACCCGCACCGCCGGCTAGACCTTGGTGTTGAGCGCGCGGCCGATGATGTTGGTCAGTGCCGACACGATGGAGTCGCCCGTCACGACGGTGTACAGGATCGCGCCGAAGGCGGCGGCCGCGATGGTTCCGATGGCGTACTCGACCGTGGACATGCCCGCCTCGTCCGACACCAGAACCGTCACACGGGCCACCAGGACACGAAATATGTTGTGCACCAATGCTTTCCTTTCTCCTCACCATAACCCCAAGACGTCACCGGCGAGCCCGGCCACCACCGGAACGATGCCCAGGCACACGAACGCCGGCAGGAAGCACAACCCGAGCGGTCCGGCGATCAACACCCCGGCGCGCTCGGCGGCGGCCGTGGCCGCGTGCGCCACGTCGTGCCGGGACTGGTCGGCCAACCCGGCGACGCCCTCGGCCAGCGCGGCACCCGAGGCGGCCGACCGCCGGGCCAGCCGCAACAACGCTTCGACGTGCGGGTCGGGCCGGGCGTCCGGCGTAACCGACCACGCGACAACGGGATCGGCGCCCAGCGCCAGCAGGTCGGCCGCTCGCCGCAGCACGTGGGCCAGTGTGGCCGGCGCGGACGTTGCGGCGGCGGCCGCGGCGGTGGCCACCGCCATGCCCGCGCCCAGGCACACGGCCAGCACGTCGAGAGACGACGCGACCGCCAGCGGGTCGTCGGCCGGAGCCGGCCCGAGGCCATGGCGGGTTCGCTGCTCGCGGACCGGTATCCGAGCGCGCGCCCGCACCAACGATGGGCCGGGTGCGATCCACGCGGCCACCGCCAGCAACACCGCCGCCGCGCTCATGGCACGAGCCGATCGGTGATGCGGTCGGCCCACAACAGACCCCCGCACGCCAGGGTCGAACCGGCGACCAGCAGCCATCCGCCGGCGCGGCCGTCGAGCAGGAAGGCCAGCGGCCGGGCGCCGATCAGTTGACCCAGCAGTACGCCGAGCGCCGGCAGGGCCGCCAAGATCGCCGCGGTTGCCCGCGCACCGGCCATGTTCGACCTCACCCGCGCCGAGAACCGTTGCCGCTGCGCGACATCGCGCTGCGCGGCGCGCATCAGGGTCGCTATCGCCAGGCCGTGGTCGCTGGCCAGTTGCCAGCACGACGCGAGGCGGTCCCACTGCGCGGGCAGGGTCGACGACTGGGCCGCGGCGCGCAGTCCGGCCGCGACGTCGGCCCCCAATCTGGCGCGGGCCGCGACGGCCCGCAACGACTCGGCAACCGCACCGCCGGTCTCGCCGGCGGCCACGCCGAACGCGCGCACCGGATGCGAGCCGACCCGCAATTCGCCGACGAGCACGTCGAGTGCGCCTTCCAGCGCCCGCCCCTCGCGCGCGGCCCGCCGGGTGCGGTGGCGGCGGCGGTGGCGCAGGCTCGCGGTCGTGCCCACGACGGCCCCGGCCAGCACGGTGGTCAGCGGCAGCACCATCGCGGCAGCGGCCACGGCTGCGGCGGCAAGGCAGCCCGCCCCCCGCGGCCCGGCGAACGGGCGGCGACGGTTGGGCGGGGCGGGCGCGAGGCGGCGCCGCGGTGTCGCGGGAAGGACGACGAGCGCGGCCGCCAACAGCAGTGCACCCGCGACGGGGCCGCTCACGCCGGCATCCGGCTGTGCAGCAAGCGGTGCAGGAGCTCGGCGTCGTCGACCAGGCCGCCGTCGGCGTGCCACGCCGTGACGGCCCGCACCCGCCCCGCGGCAGGGTGCAGCACGGCGATCTCGGCGAGCCGGCGCCGCCCGTCGCGATCCCGTGCGACGTGCAGCAGCACCTGCACGGCCGCGGCGAGCTGACTGTGCAGCGCCGCGCGATCGAGGCCGCCCAGCGCGCCGAGCGCCTCCAGCCGGGCGGGAACTTCGGCGGGGTTGTTCGCGTGCACCGTGCCCGCTCCCCCGTCGTGGCCGGTGTTCAGCGCCGCCAGCAGATCCACCACCTCGGCGCCACGCACCTCGCCGACCACGATGCGGTCGGGCCGCATCCGCAGGGCTTGCCGCACGAGTTGGCGCACGGCGACTTCGCCGACCCCTTCCACGTTGGCGCACCGCGCGACCAGCTTCACCACGTGCGGATGGCGGGGCGCCAACTCGGCGGCGTCCTCGACGCAGACGATGCGCTCGGTCGGGGCGACGGCCCCGAGCATCGCCGCGAGCAGGGTCGTCTTGCCGGCTCCCGTCCCGCCGCACACCAGGAAGGCCAGCCGCGCGGCGATGATGTCGGCGACCAGGGCGGCGGCCTCAGGCGCCAGGGCGCCCGAGGCGGTCAGGGCCGCCAGGTCCTGACTGGCCGGCCGCAGCACCCGCAGCGACACGCAGGTGCCACCGGCCGCCACGGGCGGCAGGACGGCGTGCAAGCGGACCGCAAAACCCGCCCCGATGCCGGTCAGCTGGCCGTCCACCCACGGCTGCGCGTCGTCCAGGCGCCGACCGGCGGCCAGCGCGAGCCGCTGCGCCAGCCGCCGCACCGCCGCCTCGTCGGCGAACCGGACCTGCGTGCGCCGCAAACCATTTCCGTCGTCGACCCACACCGCGTCCGGCGCGGTGACCAAGACGTCGGTGGTGCCGTCGGCGCACAACAGCGGCTCGAGGATCCCGGCACCGGTCAGTTCGGTCTGCAGCACCCGCAGGTTGGCCAGCACCTCGGTGTCGCCGAGCATCCCCCCGGACTCGGCCCGGATCGCGGCGGCGACGACGTTCGGCCCCAACGGCGACCCGAGCGGGGCGGATTCCGCGGCCAGTCGCTCGCGCACCCGATCGATCAGCGAACCGCTCACGCGGCGGCCCTACCGTTTCGTGCGGCACCCGACGCCGCGCGCGGCAAGACCGAGAGCACCTGACGGGCCGCCGCCGCGAGCGCGGATCGCCGGCCGACCCGCAGCCCGCCGCGCTCGAGCTGTTCGGCGACGCGCGGCTCCGCCCGCATGGACGCCAGCAACGGCAACCCGGTGAGGTCGCCGATCTCGGACGCCCGCAACCCGCCCGGCGACGGACCGCGCACCACCAATCCCACGTTGGGGTTGACGGCGGCCAGCACCGGAGCCAGCGCACCCGTCGCCGCGCATGCGCGGACATCGCATCGGCTGACCACGACCACCAGGTCGGCGGCGTCGAGGGCGGCCTGGGCCGCGTCGGTCAGACGGCGCGGAAGGTCGCAGACCACCGTCACCGCCCCGCGGCGACCGGCATCGACGAGGGCGTGCACCGGCCCCGGCGCCAACTCGTACCCGCGCCGGGTGCCCGACAGCACGCTGGCACCCCGGTGTCGGGGCAGCGCCGCACGCACGGCCGACCAGTTGAGCCGGCCGCCCTGCAGCGCCAGATCCGGCCACCGCAGGCCCGTTGTGCTCTCCGCGCCCAGCAGCAGGTCGATCCCGCCGCCCCACGGGTCGAGATCCAGCACCAGCGCGTCGGCGGCGGCCTGCGCCAAGGCGGCCGTCAACGACGACGCGCCCGCGCCGCCGCACCCGCCGATGACGGCGACGACGGCGCCGCGTGACCCGTCGTCGCGTGACGATTCGGCGGCCTCGGCGAGCGCGCACACCAGCTCGCCCTCCTGCTCGGGCAGCCGCAGCACCCGCCCGGCACCGACCGCCACGGCCGCCGCCCACGTCGCGGTCTCCGGGTCGGCCGCCGTCAGCACGGTCAGGTGAGCGCGGCGCGGCAGCGCCGCCCGCCCGCAGCGCTCGGCCCCCGCCTCGTCCAGCACCACGGCCGCGGCCGCCGACCACGTCTTGCGGCTCAACGCGCCGCCGGCATGGACGACCCGGACGCCGACGGCCGCGGCCACGCGATCCAATTCGCGGCGAAGTTCCGGGTCCGCCAACACCGCCAAGACGCCCGCGGACGTCGCCACTTCGGCTTGAGGGGTGCCACTCACGCGACCACTGTGCGGCCTGGCGATATTGGACGCCAGTCCCAAACGCGGGGTTTGTGGATAGAGACGCGAGTGTGCACAAAGACTCGGCCGACGCATCGGCCGGCGCGCACGAGACGGAACGTCCGCAACTACTCGGACGGCCCCGCTGCGCGGTCCGGATGACCGGAACTGACCCCAGATAAGGGACGACCCCCGCCAGGGGGGGAGGAGGCGAGGGTCGTCGTGCATCAGCCCCGGGGGGTCGGGCTGATACACCCTCGGCTCAGGCCGAGTAATGCTTACTATACACATGCCCAGCCGCGGTAACGCAATAGCTCTTTCTATGAAAGAACACGTTGAGCCGCAAGAACACTGCCGATACCGCAGGTCCCACTTTGCTGAGCGGCCGTTTCGGGTCCAAGGTCCCAGCGCCGGCGGACGACCGACCTATGCTGGGCCCGTGACCGTCTTCGACCCGGCCGACGCGCAGCACCCGACTCCCCGGGCCCGCACCGCCGCCTTCTTCGACCTGGACAAGACGATCATCGCCAAGTCCAGCACGCTGGCGTTCAGCAAACCGTTCTTCAACCAGGGACTGCTGAACCGCCGCGCCGTGCTCAAGTCGAGCTACGCCCAGTTCATCTATCTGCTCTCCGGCGCCGATCATGACCAGATGGACCGGATGCGCATCCACATGACGAACATGGTCGCCGGCTGGGACGTGGAACAGGTCAAGTCGATCGTCAACGAGACGTTGCACGAGA
Organism: Mycobacterium paraseoulense; assembly: GCF_010731655.1. Taxonomy (NCBI): domain Bacteria; kingdom Bacillati; phylum Actinomycetota; class Actinomycetes; order Mycobacteriales; family Mycobacteriaceae; genus Mycobacterium; species Mycobacterium paraseoulense. Next base: position 3,645,115 of record NZ_AP022619.1, read on the forward strand.
TCGTGACCCCGCTGGTGTTCGCCGAAGCCGCGGACCTGATCGCCGCCCACAAGTTGTGCGGCCGCGACGTGGTCGTGGTCTCCGCCTCGGGCGAGGAAATCGTGGCGCCCATCGCCCGGGCGCTCGGCGCCACGCATGCGATGGCGACCCGCATGGTCGTCGAGAACGGCCGGTACACCGGCGAGATCGCGTTCTACTGCTACGGCGAGGGCAAGGTGCAGGCGATCCGCGAGCTGGCCGCGCGCGAGGGCTACCCGCTGGAGCACTGCTACGCGTACTCCGACTCGATCACCGATTTGCCGATGCTCGAATCCGTCGGCCATCCCAGCGTGGTGAACCCCGACCGCGGACTGCGCCGGGAAGCCCTCGAGCGCGGTTGGCCGGTGCTGTCCTTCTCTCGGCCGGTGTCGCTGCGCGACCGTATCCCCGCGCCGTCGGGTGCGGCGATCGCGACGACCGCCGCGGTGGGCGTCAGTGCGCTGGCCGCCGGCGCGGTCACCTATTCGCTGTTGCGCCGCTTCGCGTTCTAGCCCGCCGGCCGCCGGCCCGTAGCAAACGTGTTCCGGCGCCGCTTCGCAATTTTTGCAAAATTGGGCCTTGCTGCGCTAAGGGTCTAGTAGTACAAAGGAACCACGGAAGCCCGGTGAGGCCTAGGTCGATCCGGAAGAGAAGGTTCGATCTCCCGATCCGGGCGCCCAGCACGGTGCTCGGCACCCACGCGGAGTCATAGCCGCGATAATGGCAGAAGTGTTGCGGGCCTGCGTAATTGCGGAATGTGGACGGTGTCGACGGCCCTTTGGGTGGGGTTGCTACCGGAAGCATCGCAAGATCGCCGAGGCCAACCCACGCAGCCCCGAAATGCACGCATGGTAACCGAGTTCCGTGCTAGCGGGCGGCGAACCGAATTCTTCGGGACGTCGCCCGCTTTGCATTGTCTTGCATTGTCCAGGGGCGTTTTTCGTCATCACCAGCTATCGACTCGACAGCGACTCGGCGATCGTCAACGCCTCCTGCGCGCCGGCCCGCATCGCTCGGCAGCACAGCACCAGCCAGGTCCCCACTCCTTCCGGGGTGCCGTCGGCGAAGCCCTCGGCGGCGGTCCGGTAGTCGGCCGGCTGTCGCATCCAACTCACCTCGGGCACACCCAATCCGTGTGGGTCCAGCCCGCTGGCGATGGTCACCAGGCGCGACACCGCGCGGGCGACCACGCCGTCCGCGCTGCCGAACGGCCGCAGCGTCAGCAGCTCGCCGTGGGCGACGGCGGCGACCACCGGCGCCGGCGCCTGGGTGCCGCCGCTCACCAACTCCGCCAGCAACTCCAGCCGCGGCCCCACCCCGGCGTCGGCGCGCGGCCGGCCCAGCCTGTCCTCGTCGACCTGGTCGGCCGCCGCCAACATGTGCAGCCTGGCCAGCGCCTGCAACGGCGCGCGACGCCAGATGCCGACCAGTGGACCCTCGCCGCCCTCGAGCGCCTGAGCCACCCGCAACGCGCCGCCGAACACCGGGTCGTTGACCACCGCCGCGTCCGCGAGGTCTTCGAGCCGCACGGGGCCGCCGTCCAGCACCGACGAGGCGCGGGCCGCCCGCAACGCCGCTTCGGCCGCGGTCACCGGCCAGCCCCGCAGGTTCGCCCGGTGGCGGTGGGCGCGGCCCAGCGCGTCGCGGGCCCGGTCGCTGGCCTCGGCGACGCCCGGCAACTCCAGCAGGGGAGCCAGTGGATCAGCCGTCACGGGTTGCCAACCTATCGCGGTGGCGCGAGCGCGCCGGGGATGGCCGCCAGCAGCTGGCGGGTGTAGTCGTGCCGGGGCCGGCTGAACAGCTCCTCGGTAGGTGCCCGCTCCACCACGCTGCCGGCGCGCATCACCAACACGTCGTCGGCGATCTGCCGGATCACCGCCAGGTCGTGGCTGATGAACAGGTAGGCGAGTCCGAGCTCGGCCTGCAGGCCGGCCAGCAACTGAAGTATCTGGGCCTGCACCAGGACATCGAGCGCGGAGACCGCCTCGTCGCAGACCAGCACCTCGGGCCGCAACGCCAGCGCCCGGGCGATCGCGACGCGCTGTCGTTGGCCGCCGGAAAGCTCACGGGGCAGCCGCCCCAGGACGGACGCCGGCAGCGCGACCTGGTCGACGAGCTCGCGCACCGCGCGCTCGCGCTGCCCGCGGTCACCGACGCGGTGGACGCGCAGCGGCTCCTCGATGGCGCGGAACACGGTGTACATCGGATCCAGGCTGCTGTAGGGATTCTGGAAGACGGGCTGCACCCTGCGCCGGAATGCCAGTTGCTGATCGCGGTTCAGCGCGGCGTCGACGCGGGTGCCGTCGAAGGTGACGGTGCCGGAAGTGGGGGGCAGCAGGCCCAGCACCATTCGCGCCAGCGTCGATTTGCCCGAACCCGACTCCCCCACGACGGCCAGGGTGCGCGCCCGCCGCAGCCGAAACGAAACCCCGTCGACGGCACGGAATTCCGCTCGCCGCTGCGCCCGCCACCCGGGGACCCCGCGGGACTCGCGGTACACCTTGGTCAGGTCCGAGGCGACGAGGACGTCGTCGGGCTCCGGGTGATCCACCGGGTGCGGCCGGCCCTGACTTTTGACCGCCAGCGACGGCGCCGCGGCCACCAGGCGACGGGTGTAATCGTGTTGCGGGTCGCGCAGGATCGACTCCGCCGCACCGGATTCCACCACGACGCCGGCGCGCATCACGACCACGGACTCGGCGCGTTCGGCGGCCAGCGCCAGGTCGTGGGTGATCAGCAGCAGCGCGGTGCCGAGTTCGGTGGTGAGCCCCTGCAAGTGGTCGAGCACCTGGCGCTGCACGGTGACGTCCAGCGCGGAGGTCGGCTCGTCGGCGATCAGCAGCCGCGGCCGGCCCGCCAACCCGATCGCGATCAGCGCCCGCTGACACATCCCGCCGGAGAGCTGATGCGGATAGCGACCCGCTTGCCTGGCCGGGTCCGGCAACCCGGCCTGGGCGAGCAGCTCGACCGCGGTTCGTCGCGTCCTGCGGTCGGAAGTGTTGGCGCGCAACGCTTCGGAGACCTGGAAGCCGACCTTCCAGACGGGGTTGAGGTTCGTCATCGGGTCCTGCGGTATGTAGCCGATCTCGCGGCCCCGGATCGAGCGCAGGGTCCGGCGGTCGGCCCCTGCGATGTCGGTTCCGTCGAAGACGATGCGCCCGGCGGTGATCCGCCCGCCGGGGGGAAGCAGCCCGAGGACGGCGGCCGCCGTGGTGGATTTCCCCGAGCCGGACTCACCCACCACCGCGACGGTCTGGCCGGGCAGCACGGCGAGGTCCACGCCACGGACGGCGCCCTGACGGCCGAAGTCGACTCTGAGACCCTCGACGGCCAGCAGCGGTCCGGCGTTCATGGCCGCCACGCTCGTGAAGCCGGATCCAGGGCGTCGCGCAACGCGTCGCCCATCATCATGAAGGCCAGCACCGTGATCGCCAGTGCGCCGGCGGGATAGAACAGGATGGGCGAGCCCGCCCGCAGCCGCGTCTGGGCGAGGTTGATGTCGCCGCCCCAGGACACCACCGTCGGCGGCAGCCCGACGCCGAGGTAGGACAGCGTGGCCTCGGTGACGATGAAGACGCCCAGCGCGATGGTGGCCATCGCGACGACCGGGCCCAGGGCGTTGGGCAGCGCGTGGCGCAGCAGGATTTGAAAGCGGCTCAGCCCCAATGCCTTCGCGGCCAGCACGAAGTCGCTGGCGCGCACCGCGAGCACCGATCCCCGCGCGATGCGGGCGACCTGGGGCCAGCCGAACAGGGCGAGGATGGCGATCACGGTCCACACCGTGCGATGGCGCATGACCTGCATGAGCACGATCGCGGCCAGCAGCAGGGGCAAGCCGAAGAACACGTCGCTGACGCGCGAGACCAGCGCGTCGATCCAGCCGCCGTAGAACCCCGCCAGCGCGCCGAGCGCGCCGCCGACGACGAACACCACCAGGGCCGCCCCCACGCCGACGGTGACCGAGGCCCGCGCGCCGTAGACCGTGCGGGTGTAGACGTCGTGGCCCTGCAGGTCGGTGCCGAACCAATGGGCGCGCGACGGCGGGAGCAGGCTCTGGCTGGGATCGGCGTAGGCGGGATCGGCCCCGGTGAACACCGCGGGAAACATCGCGACGAACGCGATGAACAGGATGAGCAGGCCGGCGACGACGAACTTCGGGCGCCCGCGCAACGCGCGCCAGGTGTCGAGCCAGAAGCCGCTGCGCTCAGCCATACCGGATCCTGGGGTCCAGCGCGGCATACAGCAGGTCCACCGCCAGGTTGGTGATGAGGTAGATCAGCACCAGCACCGTCACGATCGACACCACGGTCGGCGCCTCCTGCCGGGTGACGGCCTGATACAGCACGCCGCCGACGCCGTGGATGTTGAAAATGCCCTCCGTCACAATGGCTCCCCCCATCAGCGCGCCCAGGTCGGCACCCAGGAACGTCACCACGGGGATGAGCGAATTGCGCAGAATGTGCACCGCCACCACGCGCGGGCGGGACAACCCCTTGGCGGTGGCGGTGCGGACGTAGTCGGCGTGCGCGTTGGCGGCGACCGCGGACCGGGTCAACCGCACCACGTAAGCGAACGACACCGAACCCAGCACGACGCCGGGCAGCAGCAGGCGCCCGAACGTCGACCGCTCCCCCACCGTCACCGGCGCGATGCCCAGCTTCACCCCGAAAACGAACTGGGCCAAAAAGCCCAGGACGAAGATGGGGATGGCGATGATGATCAGCCCGGTGATCAGCACGCCCGCGTCGAACAGGCCACCCGTGCGCAGGCCGGCGATCACCCCGAACCCGATGCCCAGCACCGCTTCGACGGCCAGGGCGATCAGCGCCAGCCGCAGCGTGACCGGAAAGGCATGTGCCAGAACGGCGCTCACCGGGAGACCGGAGTAGGAGCGGCCCAGGTCGCCGCGCAGGACGCCGCCGAGGTAGCGCAGGTACTGCACGATGAACGGATCATCGAGGTGGTAGCGGGCCCGCAGCTGCGCGGCGACCTCGGGCGTCAGCGGCCGGTCCCCGGCGATCGCGGCCACCGGGTCGCCCGGCAACAGGAACACCATGCCGTAGATCAGCAGTGTGGCGCCGAGGAAAACGGGCACCATGACGGCGATCCGGCGCGCGATGTAGGAGCCCATCGTTCAAGCCTTGACGATGTTCTCGTAGTCGGGCAATCCGTTCCAGGTGAGCTTGACGCCGCTCACCTGCGACGACCATCCGACCACCGCGATGTAGTACCACAGCGGCACGGCGGGCATGTCGCGCAACAGGATTCGTTGGGCCTTATTGACCAGCACATCCGCCTGCGCCAGGTCGGGTGCGGCCTCGGCGGCCGCCAGGCCGGCGTCGAACTCGCGGTTCGAGTATCCGACGTCGTTGGATCCCGCTCCGGTGGCGTACAGCGGGGCCAGGAACTCGATCATCGACGGGTAGTCGCCGATCCAGCCCGCGCGGAACGCGGTATCGATGGTGTGGTTGGTGATCTGGGTGCGGAAACCCGCGAACGTGGGGTGCGGCGCGCCGACGGCATCGATGCCCAGCACGTTCTTGATGCTGTTGGCCACCGCGTCGACCCACTCTTGATGGCCGCTGTCGGCGTTGTATGCGATCCAGTACCGCCCGCTCCACGGCGAGATCGCGTTGGCTCGCGCCCAGAGTTGGCGTGCCCGTGCGGGATCGAAGTCCAACGCGTCGTTGCCCGGGATGTTCGGGTCGAATCCGGGCAGCGAGCTGGCGGTGAAATCGCGGGCCGGGCTGCGGGTGCCGTTGAAGATCTGCTGACAGATCTGCGGCCGGTTGATGGCCGCCGACAGCGCCAAGCGGCGCAACCGACCTTCTTCGCCCCCGAAATGGGGTAGCCGCAACGGCGTGTCGAGCGATTGGCTGACCGCGACGGGTCCGCTGGCGGCGTTGCCGCCCAGGTCACGCTTGTAGATCGTCAGCGCACTGGACGGAATCGTGTCCAGCACGTCGAGGTTGCCCGACAGCAGGTCGGCGTAGGCGGTGTCCAGGCTGGCGTAGAACTCGAACCTCAAACCTTTGTTGTGGGGTTTGCGATTGCCGTGGTAGGCGGGGTTGGGTTTCAAGTCGATCTTGACGTTGTGTTCCCAGGCCGGCCCGTCGGGACCGTCCGCCAACTCGTACGGGCCGTTGCCGACGGGGTGGCGGCCGAACGCGGCCATGTCCCGAAAAGCCTTGTCCGGCAACGGGTAGAACGCATTGTGTCCTAGCCGCAACGTGAAGTCGACGGTCGGTGCCTTGAGCCGCACATCGAACTCGAGATCATTGACCACTTGCAGCCCGGACATGGTGGTCCGAGCCGGCTTCCCGTCTCCGGTGCGGCCGGCGACCTCGTCGTACCCGACGATCGGGCTGAAAAAGCTCTGTTGCAGTTGGGCATTGGTACTCAGGGCCCCGTAGTTCCACGCGTCGACGAACGAATGCGCCGTCACCGGTGAGCCGTCGGTGAATTTCCAGCCGGGCTTGAGGATGATGCGGTAGTTGATGTTGTCGGTCGTCTCGACCGACCGCGCCACTTCCGGCGACGGTTTGCCCGCGGCGTCATAGGACACCAAACCGGCGAACAGCCGGTCCAGGATCCGCCCTCCGAGGCTGTCGTTCGTGGCGGTCGGAATCAGCGGGTTGGGCGGTTCGCCGCCGTTCACCACGACCGACTCAGGGGTCAGCGCCCCGCCGCCGCAGCCGCCCAGCGTTGCGGCCGCCAGCAGCCCGGCGACGAAGACCGGCAAGGCGGCCCGCTTCCGACGCATGACACCCGACCCTAGGGCCTGCCACGGCGATCGGGTGAAGTGCCCGGCGAGGGCCCGCGAAATTAGAATCCTGTCGTGACTGTCGCGTATCTGGCTTCGGACAGACCGGGTCTGCTGGCGGGGGAACTGATCTTCGCGTTCGGCCTTCCCGCAATCGGATTGATCTGTCTGATCGCCGGCCTGCTGGAGCGCTCGCGCAGACGTCCACCGGTCCCGCCTCCGTACAACGCCGGCCATCCGTATCCGCCCCCACCGCCGATGGGCTATCCGGGCCCGTACCCCGCTCCGCCGCCTGTCCCGGGCTATCCGCCCGCCGTGCCGCCGCGGCGGCCGACGAGCAAGTCGGCCACCACGCTGATCACCGTCGGCGCCGTCCTGCTGGGGCTGGGCGGGCTGAACATCTTCTTCCATGCGACGCGCGCCTTGTCGAGCGACGAGCGTGACTCGCCCACGACCGCCCAGCCAACCCCATCGACCAGAGCCGCGATGCCCGAAATAGGTCAGTGCTTCACCGAATTCGAGGTCCGTATGGGTTCGCTCAACCATCCGACCGACTGCGGTGATCCTGTGGCGACCTATGAGCTCGCCGCCAAAGGCGGGCCGACGGCGACATGCCCCGACAACAAGCGCGGCGGCTCTGTCTACGCGCGCCTCACCAACGAATCCCACACACTGTGTTTTGCCGCCAACCTCAAACAAGGGCTCTGCTACCTGAGGACCGACCAGCGCGAGACGACGACGTGGACACCGGTCGATTGCGCTGAAGCACGCTTCGCAAGATTCAAGGTCGACAAGCGCATTGACGGCAGCGCCGACGAAACGCAATGTCCGCCGTGGACAAAGGCCAACGCGTACCCCACGCCGCCGCGGGTCTACTGCCTGGCGCAAGCCGACTCGTGACGCTCAGACCGGCGTGACGGGGTGCACCTGCAGCGCGCAGGCGTCGATGGTGGCCTGCACGGTCAGCACCACGGTGGTGTCCGGCGGGTTGACCAGCAACTCGGTGTAGGTGGGGCACGGGTGCCCGTCGGCGTCGATGGCGATGCCCTCCACGACGGCCTGCCCCTGCGTGGACAGGGACAGGATGACGGTGGGCGGCACGTCGGCGCCGCCCGGCAGGCCGCCCATGTAGCCGCGCAGCGTGGGCTCGGCATGAATGAGCGGGCCCCCGGCACCGGAGTCGACCCCCGGATAGCCGGTCAGCGTGCAGGGCTCCGCGCCGCCGGCGAGGCTGAACACCAGGGTGGTCGCTCGGTGCCCGACGGCGGCCTGGGCCGGCGAGGCGGTGACGGCGATCTGGTCCGACCAGCACGGGGCGGGCGCGTCGGCGGTGTCGGTGGGCATGGCCCACGCCGGAACCCCCGGCATGGCGATGGCCGCGTAACCCGTTGCGGCCGCGGCGAAGCTGGGAACTAGTCGGCGGATGCGCCGCCCGCGGCCCGGCACACCGGTGATTATCCGGCATCGGTCCGCGCTTTGGCCTCGGTTTCGAGCGGTCCATTTCACCTTCTAGGGCTAGGCTCTCTGACGATTGACGAGCCTCGACATTAGGAGGAAGCCAGTGACCACCACCGACGCCGTAGGCCCGTCGTCGTTCCCCCCGCCGCCTGGGTTCGCCGAACAGGCCAACGCGGGCGAGGAGTTGTATCGCGAGGCCGACGAGGACCGGCTGGCCTTCTGGGCCAAGCAGGCGAACCGGCTCTCCTGGTCGACGCCCTTCACCGAGGTGCTCGATTGGTCGCAGGCGCCGTTCGCGAAGTGGTTCGCCGACGGCAAACTCAACGTCGCCTACAACTGCGTGGACCGCCACGTGGAGGCAGGCCACGGGGACCGGGTCGCCATCCACTGGGAGGGCGAGCCGGGCGACAGCCGCAGCCTGACCTACGCCGAGCTGCAGGCCGAGGTGTGCAAGGCGGCCAACGCGCTGACCGGACTGGGGCTGGTCGCCGGCGACCGCGTCGCGATCTATATGCCGTTGATCCCGGAAGCGGTGATATCGATGCTCGCCTGCGCCCGGCTGGGCATCATGCACAGCGTCGTGTTCGCCGGCTTCACCGCCAAGGCGCTACGGGCGCGCATCGCCGATGCCCAGGCCAAATTGGTGATCACCAGCGACGGGCAGTTCCGCCGCGGCAAGCCCGCACCGTTGAAGGACGCCGCCGACGAGGCGGTCGACGATCCCGAGAGCCCCGTCGAACGCATCCTGGTGGTGCGGCGCACCGGGATCGACGTGTCGTGGAACGACGACCGCGACGTGTGGTGGCACGACGTCGTCGACGCCGCGTCGCCCGAACACACGCCGGAGCCCTTCGACGCGGAGCAGCCGCTGTTCCTGCTGTACACCTCCGGCACCACCGGCAAGCCCAAGGGCATCGTGCACACCAGCGGCGGCTACCTGACCCAGTGCTCCTACACGCACTACTACATCTTCGACATCAAGCCCGAACGCGACGTCTTCTGGTGCACCGCCGATATCGGCTGGGTCACCGGGCACACCTACGGGGTCTACGGGCCGCTGTCCAACGGCGCCACCGAGGTCCTCTACGAGGGCACGCCCGACTCGCCCACCCAGCACCGGCACTTCGAGATCATCGAAAAGTACGGCGTGACAATCTATTACACCGCGCCCACGCTCATCCGAACCTTCATGAAGTGGGGGCGCGAGATCCCCGACGCGCACGACCTGTCCAGCCTGCGACTGCTGGGCACGGTGGGCGAGCCGATCAACCCCGAGGCGTGGCGCTGGTACCGCACGGTGATCGGCGCCGAGCGCCTTCCGATCGTGGACACCTGGTGGCAGACCGAAACGGGTGCCGCGATGATCTCCCCGCTGCCCGGGGTCGCCACCGCCAAACCCGGCTCGGCGATGCGGCCGCTGCCGGGCATCTCCGCGAGCATCGTCGACGACCACGGCGACGAACTGGTGCCAACCGTCCACCACGGCGAACACGTCACCGGGTACCTGGTTTTGGATCAACCGTGGCCGTCCATGCTGCGCGGCATCTGGGGTGATCCCGAGCGATACGTCGAGACCTACTGGTCCAGGTTCGCCGAGCAGGGCTGGTATTTCGCCGGTGACAGCGCCTATTACGACCGCGACGGCGCCATCTGGGTGGTGGGCCGCATCGACGACGTGATGAACGTGTCGGGGCATCGGCTCTCGAGTGCCGAACTGGAGTCGGCGCTGGTCGGCCACCACGGGGTGGCCGAAGCCGCGGTGGTCGCCAAGTCCGACGCGACCACGGGCCAAGCCGTCTGCGCCTTCGTCGTCTTGTGCGCCGAGTACGAGGTGCACGACGGGGTCGTCGACGAGCTGCGCGCCGAGGTGGCCCGGGAGATCTCACCCATCGCCAAGCCGCGGGAGATCCACGTGGTGCCGGAGCTGCCCAAGACTCGCAGCGGCAAGATCATGCGCAGGCTGCTGCGCGACATCGCCGAGAACCGCGAACTGGGCGACACGTCGACACTGCTCGACCCCGGCGTCTTCGACGCGATCCAAGCCTCGAAATAGCCGCCTCAGGCCGGTAGCGGCGTGAACCCCGCACCGGGCCGGTGCTTGGCGTTGACGTCGGCCAGGATCGCGTTGAACGACTGCACCACGGCCGGCGTGTGCAGCGGGATGTACTTGATGACGCAGGTCGGCAGGTTGTCGCTGAACGCCCCGTGGATCATGCCGACCAGCATGTTGTTGACGGTCACCGGCGCCCCCGAGTCACCCGGCTGCCCGCAGACCTGCATGACGATGGTGCCCGGGTCCTGGCCCGGCCCCCAGGTGACGCCGCACGAGTTTCCGGTGGTCCGGCCCTGCTTGCAGGCGATCTCGCCGAAGGCCGGATCCGGGCCGAGGCCGTTGATCGCGAAGCCGTTGTAGTTGGCCGTCGGGGTCACCTTGGCCGGATCGAATTTGATGACGGCGTAGTCGAGGTTGTCGTTGCCGGCCACCATGGTGCCCAGGACACCGGCGTTCTCGGCGCCCTCGGCGGCCACCTGCGCGCCCGGACCACCGCAGTGCGCGGAGGTGAAGCCGATCAGCTCACCGGCGGCATCACCGCCGATGGTCGTCAGGGTGCACATCGTGTCCCCGTTGATCACGATGCCGGCACCGCCGCCCATCGGGATCCGGACATCGGCGGCCGCCGCCCGGGCGGGGCAACCCACCAGTACCAAGAGGACCGCCGCAATTGCCGCCACGAAGCACCGCGCCGTCTGCACAGCACCCCTCCCATCGACAGGCCGGACCCGGACCGGCGAGGCCAGTCTAGTCGGCCACGCACCTCGCCCGCCGTGCCGCGCACAGCGGGCGATCGCGTCCGCGCATGGATGGCCCGGTCTGCGGCTGGCCTCGTCTGGCAAAGCGCCGCATGGCAACATGAACCGCGACGATGAAGCCGGGCAATGACGAAAGAGGGGACCGTCTGTGAGCAAAGCCGATGGCAAGAACGGTGTGCCCAGCACTCTGACCACAATCCCCCTGACCGACCCGCACGCCCGGCCCGCGGAGCCCTCGATCGGCGACCTGATCAAGGACGCGACCACGCAGGTCTCCACGCTGGTGCGCGCCGAGGTCGAACTGGCCCGGGCGGAGATCACCCGGGACGTCAAAAAGGGCCTGACCGGCAGCGTGTACTTCATCGCCGCGCTGGTGGTGCTGTTCTACTCGACGTTCTTTTTCTTCTTCTTCGTCGCCGAACTGCTCGACACCTGGTTGTGGCGCTGGGTGGCGTTCCTCATCGTGTTCGGGGTCCAGGTGGTGGTCGGGGCCCTGCTGGCCCTGCTGGGCTTCCTCAAGGTGCGCCGGATCCGGGGCCCGCGGCAGACCATCGAATCGGTCAAGGAGACCCGCACCGCCCTCACGCCGGGCCACGACAAGCCGCAAGGCGCCGCCAAGCAGCTCGCCGAGCACGGCAAGCACGAAAGGCCCGAAACCGATCCATCGGGCTGGTAAGTGGCCCCGCCGGATCCGTCGGTAACCCGCATCGACGGGCCATGGCGCCACTTCGACGTACACGCCAACGGCATCCGGTTTCACGTCGTCGAGGCCCTGCCCGCCGACAGCACACCGCCCACCGCTCGGCCCCTCGTCATGTTGCTGCACGGTTTCGGCTCGTTCTGGTGGTCGTGGCGTCATCAGTTGCGGGGACTGACCGGGGCGCGGGTGGTCGCGGTCGACCTGCGCGGGTACGGCGGCAGCGATAAACCGCCCCGCGGCTACGACGGGTGGACGCTGGCCGGCGACACCGCCGGCCTCATTCGCGCGCTGGGGCACTCGTCGGCGACGCTGGTCGGTCACGCCGACGGCGGGCTGGCCTGCTGGGCCACCGCGCTCCTGCACGCGCGGTTGGTGTCGGCCATCGCATTGATCAGCTCGCCGCACCCGGCGGCGCTGCGCCGGTCCACGCTGACCCGGCGCGACCAGCGCCACGCCCTGTTGCCGACGTTGCTGCGCTACCAGGTGCCCGTCTGGCCGGAGCGCCTGCTGACCCGCGACAACGCGGCCGAGATCGAACGCCTCGTCCGCCGCCGCAGCAGCACCAAATGGCTTGCGTCGGAGGACTTTTCCGAATCCATCGGTCACCTGCGGACCGCGATCCAGATTCCGTCGGCGGCGCACTGCGCGCTGGAATACCAGCGCTGGGCCGTGCGCAGTCAGCTGCGCGACGAGGGCCGCCGCTTCATGAAATCGATGTGCCAACAGCTCAGCGTGCCGCTGCTGCACCTGCGCGGTGACGCCGATCCCTACGTGCTGGCCGACCCGGTCGACCGGACGCGGCGGTATGCCCCGCAGGGGCGCTATGTATCCATCGCCGGCGCAGGGCATTTCAGCCACGAAGAGGCGCCCGGGGAAATCAACAGGCACCTGATGAAGTTCCTCGACTCCGCCATCAGCTGACGCAGGACCCGGTGGCCACCTGCTGGGTGTCGCCGATCTTGGCGAGCTGACCGGCCACCTCGTCGGCCGTCAGCACGAAACCCGTGTCGGGGTCGTCGACGGCCGCACCGAACACCACGCCGAGCACCTGACCGTTCAGGTCGATCAGCGGTCCGCCCGAATTGCCTTGCTCCACATTGGCTCTGATGGTGTACACGTCGCGGGTCACCGGCGCCGGATCGCGGTAGATGTCGGGGCCGCTGAGCTTGATGACCTCGCGGATGCGGGCCGGGGTTGCGGTGAAGTTACCGCCGCCCGGGTACCCCAACACCACGACGCTGGTACCGGTTTTCGCTTCGGCCTGGGCGAAGGCCAACGGCTGGGGCGGCAGGTTGGGGACCGCGAGGATGGCGATGTCGACCGACGGGTCGTAGGACACGACGGTGGCGTCCAGCGGGCTGCCGCTGGCGTAGATCTGCACGCTGTTGGAACCGGCCACCACGTGCGCGTTGGTCATCACCCGGTCCGGGGCGATCACAAATCCACTGCCCTCCAACACTTTCTGGCAGCTCGGGGCCAGGCTGCGCACCTTGACGACGCTGGGCGCGGCGGCCTGCACCACCGGGTTGTTGGCCAGGGCCGGGTCGGGCGAGGCGACGGGAATCACCGGCGTGCGGCTGAACGGCTCCAGCACCGCGGGCAGGCCGGAGGTGTTCAGCAGGGCCGAGAGCCGCTTGGGCACCGTCTTCAACCACGGCGGGGCAACCTCGTTGACCTGGGCCAGCACCCGCGAGCCGCGGACCGCGGCGGCCAGTTCCGGCTGGTCCTTGGACTGGGTCAGGGGCGTCGCCAGCAGCCAGGCCGCGGTCAACACCACGATCAGCTGGACCCCCACCCCGATGAAGGAGTCGACCGTGCGGATCATGCGGCTGCGGATCGCGCCCCGGACCGCCCGCCCCAACACCACTCCCGCGACCTCGCCGATGACCACCAGCGCGAGGATCAGGAATAGGGCCGCGAACAGCTTGGCCCTGGGCGCGGCGATGTGGCTGACGAGGTGGGGCGCCAGCAGCACGCCCGCGATCGCGCCGAGCAAGACGCCGACGAACGACAGCAACGAGCCCAGCGCACCGGAACGCCAGCCCGACACGGCCGCGATGAAGGCGACCGCCAGCACGGCCACGTCAAGCCATTGCGACGGGGTCATCGAATTCAGGTTCATCGCGGGGGCCCACCCTGATCGCCGACCAGCGCCATCGCCGCGTCCAACTCGCGGACGTCGGTGGTGTCCCAGGGCTGGGCCCAGCCGGCGACGTCGAGCATCGCAGAGATCACCTGGCCAGTGAATCCCCAGACCAGCATCTCGTTCAGCAGAAACGCCGGTCCGGCCCACCTGCGGCCGAGATCGCCCCGGTACACCATCAGCCGGTTGGCCGGGTTGATGAAGGCGCGCACCGGAACCCGCGCGACGATCGCGGTTTCCGCCTCGTTGACGACGGCGACCGGCCCGGGATCGGGCGAGTACGCCAGCACCGGGACGACGTGAAACCGCGACGGCGCGATGAACGTGCGTTCCATCGTGACCAAGGGACGCAGCCGGGACACGTCGATCCCGGTCTCCTCCTGGGCTTCTCGCAGGGCGGTGGTCACCGGCCCGTCATCGGTGGGATCGGATGCGCCGCCGGGAAACGCCGCCTGACCGGCGTGATGGCGCAGCGTCGAGGCCCGGACGGTGACCAGCAGGTCCGCGTCGTCGGGGAGGCTGCCGTCGCCCGGCGCGGATGCGGGCCCCGAGAACAGCACCAGGACGGCGGCGTCGCGGCCGCCGCCGCGCATCGCCGACAACGACGAGGCGGCCTTGCCGGTGATCATCGCCAGCACGTCGGCCGGTAGCCGGCGCCGGTACGCGTCCGGCATCCGCGCGACGTTGTCGACCAGGGGGCGCAGCCACGCCGGTGAGGCCTCGGGCGTCAGCGGAACCGTCCCGCGCGCGCGGGCCGAGATCCCACCGTCCGCGCGGGGCGTACCCCCGACACTCACCGGGCGCTCCAGTCGGTCCAATTTGCGGTTTATCCCTTGTCATTTCCGACCGCGGCGGCGATCTCGTCGGCACTTCCGAAAGCCCGCGGCAGCATCTGCGCAACGGTACCGTCCGGCCGCAGAACCACCGTCGCAGGCATTACGTTTACCACGCCCAGGGCCGCGGCGACCCGGCGGCGGCCGTCCTGCAGCGTCGGCAGCCGAACACCCAGTTCGGCCAGCCGCAACAATGCCGCGGTCTCGTTCTCGTCTTGATGCACGGTCAGCACCGTCACGTTCGGCCCCACTCGCCGTTGATATTCGGCCATCGCGGGCAGTTCGGCCGCACAGGGCGCACACCAATACGCCCAGAGGTTGAGGACCACCCGGCGCCCGGCCAGCGCGCGGGCCACATCGACGACAGAACCGTCCGCTGCGCACTCGGCCGTGACGCCGCGCAGCGCCTCGGGGCCGGGCCCGCCGCCCGCGGCGGGACAGGGCGCCAGGTCGGCCCGCCGCCGCGGACCCGCCAGCGCGGCCGCCGTGTCGGCGTCGCGGTGTTCGCGGTCGGGCGCGTTCACTCCGGTGCCGGGCTTCGACGTCGTGGCGGACTCGTCGCGCAGCTGGGCCACCAGGGCGGCGGTCAGCGCCGCGACCACCGCGAGGATCGCGATCGTCCAGCGCGTGGTGCGCGTCAAGGCCGTGCCCTACAGGCCGGCCAGGGCCAGCAGGTGCTCGGTTTCCGGCCCCCGCACCAGCGGCGCGGCCAGCAGCGGCTCGGTGGGACCGAGGCCGAACGAGGGGCAGTCCTTGGCCACCACGCACACGCCGCAGGCCGGCTTGCGCGCGTGGCACACCCGGCGGCCGTGGAAGATCACGCGGTGGCTCAACATGGTCCACTCGCTGCGTTCGATCAGCTCGCTCGCCGCGCGCTCGATCTTGACCGGGTCCTTATCGGCGGTCCAGCGCCACCGGTGCAGCAGCCGCGCGAAATGGGTGTCGACCGTGATGCCGGGGACGCCGAAGGCGTTGCCCAGGATCACGTTGGCGGTCTTGCGGCCCACCCCGGGCAGCGTGACCAGTTCCTCCATGGTGGAGGGCACCTCGCCGTCGAACCGTTCGACCAGGGCCTGCCCAAGGCCGATGAGGGAGGTCGCCTTGTTCCGGAAGAACCCCGTCGGACGGATCAGGTTTTCCAGTTCGTCGCGGTCGGCCTGGGCGTAGTCCAGCGCCGACGGGTAGCGCTTGAACAACGCCGGCGTCGTCAGGTTCACCCGTTTGTCGGTGCTCTGCGCGGACAGGATGGTGGCGACCGTCAGCTCGAGCGCTGTGGTGAAGTCCAGCTCGCAGTGCGCGTCCGGAAACGCCTGCGCCAGCGCCCGATTCATCCGGCGGGCCCGGCGCACCAAGCCGACTCGGGTCTCCTCGGACCAGCGCCGTGCGGCGTCGCCGCCCGGAGGTGCCGGCGTGGACTTCGTGCGCCCGGACGACTTAGCCGCTGTCACCTACGACAGAGTACTGATTTCGTGATCTCGTCGAGACCTCGTGTTGATTGAAGGCCATGTTTACTCTCCTTGTGTCCTGGTTGCTGGTGGCGGGCGTTCCGGTGCTGCTGATGCTGGCGGCGCTCGGCTTGGGCCGGCTCGAGCGGGGCCTGGCCCGCGACGACGTCGCGGTGCTGGCGGTCACCGAGCTCTTCGAGCGCGTCGAGTTCGTCGACATGCACACGCTGGCCCGGGAGGGCATGCCGGAGGCGCTGGAATACCTGCACCGCCGCGAGGCTCGGGAACTGTCGGAGGCCGCGCTGGCCGGGCTGACGGCCCGGCCGCGGCACGCGGCGCCGTCGTTTGCCGCCAGCTTCGTCGACCACGCGGAGCTGACATTGCCGACGCGAATACACCCGCATTCGCGGAGCAATCCGCAGTTTAAGGCCACTCGACCCGTCAATCGTGTGTAGCGTTGCACGTTGGACAAAATGTCCTACCGCTAGACTCATCACGCGAGCACGGGATTAACCTGCCCGTAGCACCATTCATTGGAAATCTGAAGAGGCAATGTGGACGAGATCCTGGCAAGGGCAGGAATCTTCCAAGGGGTTGAGCCCAGCGCCGTCGCCGCGCTGACCAAGCAACTGCAACCCGTCGACTTCCCCCGTGGGCACACGGTCTTCGCCGAAGGCGAGCCGGGCGATCGGCTGTACATCATCGTCTCGGGGAAGGTGAAGATCGGCCGCCGCTCACCCGACGGCCGGGAGAACTTGCTGACGATCATGGGCCCGTCGGACATGTTCGGTGAGTTGTCGATCTTCGACCCCGGCCCGCGGACTTCCAGCGCGACCACCATCACCGAGGTGCGCGCGGTGTCGATGGACCGCGACGCGCTGCGGGCGTGGATCGCCGATCGTCCCGAGATCGCCGAGCAGCTGTTGCGGGTGCTGGCCCGACGGCTGCGCCGCACCAACAACAACCTGGCCGACCTGATCTTCACCGACGTGCCCGGCCGCGTGGCCAAGCAGCTGCTTCAGCTCGCCCAGCGTTTCGGCACTCAGGAGGGTGGCGCGATGCGGGTCACCCACGACCTGACCCAGGAGGAGATCGCCCAGCTGGTGGGCGCGTCCAGGGAGACGGTGAACAAGGCGCTGGCCGATTTCGCCCACCGGGGCTGGATCCGCCTGGAGGGCAAGAGTGTGCTGATTTCGGACTCCGAAAGGCTGGCCCGCCGAGCGAGGTAAGCGCGCGCGGAGCGCGGGCGCAACCGAGCGAGAATCGAACCACCAGCTGTAAGCACGCTAATTGCGCCGAGTTCGGCCTTATCCACGCGCTCTCTCGAACTTGCCGTGATAGCCCCGATTTCGCTGCGAGTTCAGCGCTGCAAATAGTCGAGCTGCGCCTGAACGGACCATTCGGCGGCGTCCCAGAGTTTCTCGTCGACGTCTACATAGACGTGTTCGACGACCTGGCGCGCGGTGGCGTCCTCGCCGATGTCCCGCAGGGCCCCGCGCACCTGCTCGAGGCGTTCGTGCCGGTGAGTGAGGTAGCCCGACGCGACGGCCCCAAGGTCGGGCAGGTCGGGCCCGTGACCGGGCAGCACGGTCCGGCGCCCCAGCCCGCGCAGCCGGCGCAGCGACTCCAGGTAGTCGGCGAGGCTGCCGTCTTCCTTATCTATGACGGTGGTGCCGCGCCCCAGCACGCTGTCCGCGGTGAGCACGGCGTCGTCGAGCACGAACGAGAACGAGTCGGCGGTGTGGCCGGGGGTGGCCATCGCCGTGATCTTGAGGCCGGCCGCGTCGATCACCTCCCCGTCGGTGAGGTGGCCGCCAAGCCCGCGCAGGAATCCGCTGCCCGCCGAGCGCACGGTCGCGCCGGTCCGCTCGACCAGCTTGTCGATGCCGTCGGTGTGATCGCCGTGCCGGTGACTGATCAGCACCAGGGTGATCCGGCCCAGGTCGGCGACGCGGTCGATGTGTTTGTCGTCGTCCGGCCCGGGATCCACGACGACCATCTCGTCGCTGCCCTCGCCGCGCAGTACCCAGGTGTTGGTGCCCTCGAGCGTCAGCAAGCCGGGGTTGTCGGCCAACAGGACCGAGGCCGTGTCGGTGACCGCCCGCAGCCTGCCGTAGGCGGGATGGCTCAGCGACTCGGGTGCGTCGGTCACGGTCGTGAGCCGACCTCCACGATGAGCTCCACTTCCACCGGCGCGTCCAGCGGCAGCTCGGACACCCCGACCGCCGACCGCGCGTGCGCGCCGTCATCGCCGAACACCTCGGCGAGCAGCTCGGAAGCCCCGTTGATGACGCCGGGCTGGCCGTTGAAACCCGGTGCGGACGCGACGAATCCGACGACCTTGACCACTCGGGTCACCGCATCGATGCCCACCAGCGAATCGATGGCGGCCAAGGCGTTGAGCGCGCAGATCCGGGCCAGCGCCTTGCCGTCTTCCGGGCTGACCTGCGCCCCGACCTTGCCGGTCCCGGCCAGCTGTCCGGCCTGCATCGGCAGCTGACCGGCGGTGTAGACGAGGTCACCCGTTCGCACCGCGGGCACGTAGGCGGCCAGCGGCGCCACCACCTCCGGGAGCGCGACGCCGAGTTGCGCCAGCCGGGCCGACGCCGTCATCTACTTGGGGCGCTTCAGATACGCGACGTGTTGCTCACCGGTGGGACCGGGCAGTACGGACACCAGTTCCCAGCCGTCGGCACCCCACTGGTCGAGGATCTGTTTGGTGGCGTGGGTCAGCAGCGGGACCGTGACGTATTCCCAAGCGGTCGATTGGCTCATGGCGCGAGCTTATCGGTCGGATCTGAACGGCTCTGGCCTGCCCGGGGGCCTGGCGCCGGTCGGGCTAGCATGCGAAGGTGGCAAACACATCGAGCGGCGGTAGCGCCGTCGGCTGGCCGGCGCGGCTGTCGAAAGCGCGCCTGCATTTCGTCACCGGCAAAGGCGGTACGGGCAAGTCGACGGTAGCGGCCGCGCTGGCACTGACCCTGGCATCCGGAGGCCGCAAGGTGCTCCTCGTGGAAGTCGAAGGGCGGCAAGGCATTGCGCAGCTCTTCGACGTCCCGCCGCTGCCGTACCAGGAGGTCAAGATCGCGACCGCCGAACGCGGCGGACAGGTCAACGCCCTGGCGATCGACATCGAGGCGGCGTTCCTGGAGTACCTGGACATGTTCTACAACCTCGGCATCGCCGGGCGGGCGATGCGCCGCATCGGCGCCATCGAGTTCGCCACGACGATCGCGCCGGGCCTGCGCGACGTGCTGCTCACCGGGAAGATCAAGGAATCGGTGGTGCGCGTCGACAAGAACCGGCTTCCGGTTTACGACGCGGTTGTCGTCGACGCGCCACCGACGGGGCGAATCGCCCGCTTCCTGGACGTCACCAAGGCCGTGTCGGATCTGGCCAAGGGCGGGCCGGTGCACTCGCAGAGCGAGGGCGTGGTGAAGCTGCTGCACTCCGACCAGACGGCCATCCACCTGGTCACCCTGCTGGAGGCGCTGCCGGTGCAGGAGACGCTGGAAGCCATCGAGGAGCTCGCCGAGATGGAGCTGCCGATCGGCAGCGTGATCGTGAATCGCAACATCGCGTCGCACCTGCAGCCGGCCGACCTGGCGAAGGCCGCCGAGGGAGACGTGGACGCGGACTCGCTGCGGGCCGGGCTTCAGACGGCGGGGATCACGCTCAACGACGCCGACTTCGCCGGGCTGCTGACCGAAACCATCGAGCATGCGACGGTCATCGCCGCGCGGGCCGAGATCGCCCAGCAGCTGGACGCGTGGCAGGTGCCGCGCCTCGAACTGCCGGCGATCTCCGACGGTGTCGACCTCGGAAGCCTTTATGAGCTTTCGGAATCGCTTGCGCATCAGGGGGTTCGATGAGCACCACGCCGAATCGGCTTGACATGGCGACGATCCTGGCCGACACGACCAACCGGGTGGTGGTGTGCTGCGGCGCCGGCGGGGTGGGCAAGACCACCACCGCGGCCGCGATGGCGTTGCGCGCGGCCGAATACGGCCGCAACGTCTGCGTCCTGACGATCGACCCGGCCAAGCGATTGGCGCAGGCGCTGGGGGTCAACGACCTCGGTAACACCCCGCAGCGGGTGCCCCTGGCACCCGAGGTTCCCGGCGAGTTGCACGCGATGATGCTCGACATGCGTCGCACGTTCGACGAGATGGTGGTCCAGTACTCCGGAAACGGCCGGGCGCAAGCGATTCTGGACAACCAGTTCTATCAGACCGTCGCAAGCTCGCTCGCGGGGACGCAGGAGTACATGGCGATGGAGAAGCTGGGGCAGCTGCTGGCCGAGGACCGGTGGGACCTGGTGGTGGTGGACACCCCGCCGTCGCGCAACGCGCTGGACTTCCTGGACGCACCCAAACGACTGGGCAGTTTCATGGACAGCCGCTTGTGGCGGCTGCTGCTCGCGCCGGGCCGGGGTATAGGCCGATTGGTCACGGGTGCAATGGGTTTGGCAATGAAGGCGATGTCCACCGTGCTCGGCTCGCAGATGCTCAGCGACGCGGCGGCGTTCGTCCAGTCGCTGGACGCCACCTTCGGCGGATTCCGCGAGAAGGCGGATCGCACCTACGCGCTGCTCAAGAGGCGCGGTACGCAGTTCGTGGTGGTGTCGGCGGCCGAACCCGACGCGCTGCGCGAGGCCTCGTTCTTCGTCGACCGGTTGTCTCAAGAAGGCATGCCACTGGCGGGGCTGGTCTTGAATCGCACCCACCCGACGCTGTGTTCGTTACCCGCCGAGCGGGCGATCGATGGGGCCGAAACACTGGCGGCGCAGCCGAATTCCGGGGCGACGTCGCTGGCCGCGGCGGTGCTGGAGATTCATGCCGAACGCGCGCAGACCGCCAAGCGGGAGATCAGGTTGCTGTCGCGATTCACCGGGGCCAATCCGCACGTGCCGGTGGTCGGGGTCCCCTCGCTGCCGTTCGACGTCTCGGATCTGGAAGCGCTGCGCGCGCTCGCCGATCAGATCACTTCCACCGGCGACGATGCGGCGCGGGTGGCCGGGCGCTAGCAGCCCGCTCGAACCGCCGGGTCAGCCGACGTTGCGCGTCCGCCTCTTGTCGAAGAAGTCCGCCCAGGACACCACCTCGGGGTGCTGCTTGAGCAGGGCGCGGCGCTGACGCTCGGTCATGCCGCCCCAGACGCCGAACTCGACTTTGTTGTCCAGCGCGTCCGCGCCACACTCCTGCATGACCGGGCAGTGCCTGCAGATGACGGCGGCTTTGCGTTGGGCGGCTCCCCGAACGAAGAGTTCGTCCGGATCGGTGGTCCGGCACAGTGCTTTGGAAACCCAGGCGATTCGTTCTTCGGCGTCAACGCTGCGGAGTACCCCTTGTGCGGCCGCAATGTTTGTCCTACGCGCCGCAGGCCGTGTTCCTGACACGAGCTGGTCCCTTTCCCTACCGGCCGCCCTAGCGACCGCCCTCCTGGGGTGCAGATCCTGACCTGCGATCTACGCCACACTGTGTACATCGGTGTTACCTGAATCTCACCGTGTGTCTAAGTTAGGTGGTCAGCTGCCAATTGCGCAACAGTCCGATAACGCTTTTTTTGGGACGGGCGTGCCGTCTCGCCTCAGAAAGGGTCGGCGAGGAAGTGATCTTGCACACGTCCGTGGAGGCCTTCCACTGACGCGCGCGACAATTTTAACGCGGCGGCGGGGGTAAAGCGCTGGTCAATGACCGGGCAAAAAGTGGGCGAACGCGCAGCGTGGCGGCGTGACTGGGGGCCGCTACTGTAGTAGCCATGTCAGACCGCCCCCCGGCCGCGCTCACGATCCTCAAGCTTGCGGGGTACTGCTTGCTGGCCGGTGTCGTCGCCACGGCGCTGATGTTTCCGTTCGCGGGCGGTTTGGGGCTGGTGTCCAACCGGGCGTCCGAGGTCGTCGCCAACGGCTCGGCCCAACTCCTCGAAGGTGAGATACCCGCGGTGTCGACGATGGTCGACGCGAAGGGCAATACCATCGCCTGGCTGTACTCCCAGCGCCGGTTCGAGGTGCCCAGCGACAAGATCGCCAACACGATGAAGCTGGCGATCGTGTCCATCGAGGACAAGCGGTTCGCCGACCACAACGGGGTGGACTGGAAGGGCACGCTGACCGGGTTGGCCGGCTATGCGCGCGGTGACGTGGACACCCGCGGCGGTTCGACCATCGAACAGCAGTACATCAAGAACTACCAATTGCTGGTGACGGCGAAGACCGACGCCGAGAAGCGCGCCGCCGTGGAGACCACCCCGGCCCGCAAGCTGCGCGAGATCCGGATGGCGCTCACCCTGGACAAGACGTTCACCAAGCCGGAGATCCTGACGCGCTACCTGAACCTGGTGTCCTTCGGCAACGGTTCGTTCGGCGTGCAGGACGCGGCGCAGACCTACTTCGGCATCAACGCATCCGACCTGAACTGGCAACAGGCGGCGCTGCTGGCGGGCATGGTGCAGTCGACCAGCGCGCTGAACCCCTACACCAACCCCGAGGGAGCGCTGGCGCGGCGAAACCTGGTGCTCGACACCATGATCGAGAACATCCCGCAGGAGGCGGACGCGTTGCGCGCCGCCAAGGCGACCCCGCTGGGCGTGCTGCCGCAGCCCAACGAGCTGCCGCGAGGCTGCATCGCGGCCGGCGACCGCGCGTTCTTCTGCGACTACGTCCAGGAGTACCTGTCGCGCGCCGGCATCAGCAAAGAACAGGTGGCGCGCGGCGGCTACCTGATCCGCACCACGCTGGATCCCGACGTGCAGGTCCCGGTCAAGGCGGCCATCGACCAGTTCGCCAGCCCGACACTGCCCGGTATTTCCAGCGTGATGAGTGTGATCCAGCCCGGAAAGACGTCGCACAAGGTGATGGCGATGGCCAGCAACCGCACCTACGGCCTGAACCTCGACGCCGGCGAAACCATGCGGCCGCAGCCCTTCTCGTTGGTCGGCGACGGCGCGGGGTCGGTCTTCAAGATCTTCACCACCGCGGCGGCGCTGGATATGGGCATGGGTACCAACGCCACGCTCGAGGTGCCGGCGCGCTTTCAGGCCAAGGGCATGGGCAGCGGCGGGGCAAAGGGCTGCCCCAAGGACACCTGGTGCGTGATCAACGCCGGCAACTACCGCGGGTCGATGAACGTGACCGAGGCGCTGGCCACCTCGCCCAACACCGCGTTCGCCAAGCTCATCCAGCAGGTCGGGGTGACGCGCACGGTGGACATGGCGATCAAGCTCGGCCTGCGGTCCTACGCCGATCCCGGTACCGCCCGCGACTACAACCCCGACAGCAACGAGAGCCTCGCCGACTTCGTCAAACGGCAGAACATCGGCTCGTTCACACTGGGCCCCATCGAGGTGAACGCCCTGGAGCTGTCCAACGTCGCGGCCACGCTGGCCTCCGGCGGCACCTGGTGCCCGCCCAACCCGATCGACAAGCTGATCGACCGGCACGGCAACGAAGTCGCCGTAACCACCGAGACCTGCGACCAAGTGGTGCCCGAAGGCTTGGCGAACACCCTGGCCAACGCGATGAGCAAGGACGCTGTGGGCGGCGGCACCGCGTCCGGCTCGGCCAGCGCCGCGGGCTGGACCCTGCCGGTGTCCGGCAAGACGGGCACCACCGAGGCGCACCGCTCCTCGGGCTTCGTGGGGTTCACCAACCACTACGCGGCGGCCAACTACATCTACGACGACTCGACGACGCCGACGGACCTGTGCTCGTCGCCGCTGCGGCATTGCAGCGAGGGCGACCTGTACGGCGGTAACGAGCCGGCCCGCACCTGGTTCACCGCGATGAAGCCGATCGCGACAAAGTTCGGTCCGGTGCAGTTGCCGCCCACCGATCCCCGTTACGTCGACGGGTCGCCCGGCTCGCGGGTGCCCAGCGTCGCCGGCCTGGATATCGACGCGGCGCGCTCGCGGCTCAAGGAGGCCGGCTTCCAGGTCGCCGACCAGAACAACTTCGTCAACAGCACCGCGAAACAGGGCGAGGTGGTCGGCACCACGCCCAGCGGCGCGACGATCCCGGGGTCGATCATCACCATCCAGGTCAGCAACGGCATCCCGCCGGCACCGCCACCGCCGCCCGAGGGCGCGCCCGTGCCGGTCGGCTCGCAGGTCGTGGAGATCCCGGGTCTGCCGCCGATCACCATTCCGCTGCTGGCGCCGCCGCCTCCGCCGCCGGGGCAGCCGCCCCCGTAGGCCGGGGCCGGATTTGACGCTGCGCCGCAAGCTATACGTTGCCAAAGCGCAACCGGCAGTAGGCTGCCAGCATGGCTGATGTTTTGCCCACGCTGATCCGCACCGGTGCCGTCGCGCTCGGTTCGGCCGTCGCCGGCATCGGTTATGCCGCCGTCGTCGAGCGCAACGCCTTCGTCCTGCGCGAGATCACCATGCCCGTCTTGACGCCCGGCTCGACCCCGCTGCGGGTGCTGCATATCAGCGATCTGCACATGCTGCCCAACCAACGCCGCAAACAGGCCTGGCTGCGCGAGCTGAGCAACTGGGAACCCGACCTGGTGGTCAACACCGGCGACAACCTGGCCCATCCCAAGGCCGTCCCCGCGGTGGTGCAGGCCCTCGGGGATCTGCTGTCGCGGCCGGGTGTCTTCGTGTTCGGCAGCAACGACTACTTCGGGCCGCGGCTGAAGAACCCGCTGAACTACCTGGCCAACCCGTCGCATCGGGTCCACGGCGAGCCGCTGCCCTGGCAGGATCTGCGCGCGGCCTTCACCGAGCGCGGCTGGCTCGACCTCACCCACACCCGGCGCGAGTTCGAGGTGGCCGGCCTGCACGTCGCCGCCGCCGGCGTCGACGACCCGCACATCGACCGGGACCGCTACGAGACGATCGCGGGCCCGGCCAGCCCGGCCGCGAACCTGCGACTCGGGCTGACCCATTCCCCGGAGCCGCGGGTGCTGGACCGCTTCGCCGCCGACGGCTACCAGCTGGTGATGGCCGGACACACCCACGGCGGGCAGGTCTGCCTGCCGCTCTACGGCGCCCTGGTGACCAACTGCGGCCTGGACCGGTCCCGCGCGAAGGGACCGTCCCGGTGGGGAGCGCACCTGCAGCTGCACGTGTCCGCCGGGATCGGCACCTCGCCGTTCGCGCCGGTGCGCTTCTGCTGCCGGCCCGAGGCCACGCTGCTGACGTTGATCGCCGCGCCGATGGGCGGCCGCGATTCGGCCAGCGACCTGAGCCGTTCGCAGCCAACAGTTTCGGTGCGTTGAGCGAGCGGACCCGGATCGCGGTCCGTAGCCACTCGCGGCGCTGGACGGACGACGCGGTCCGGCTGATCCAGGCCGACGCCCGCCGCAGCGCCGACACGCACCTGCTGCGTTACCCGCTGCCGTCGGCGTGGGGCGCGGACGGCCCCGGCGCTCAGGTGGCGCTGTATCTCAAGGACGAGACCACGCACATCACCGGCAGCCTCAAGCACCGGCTGGCACGCTCGCTGTTCCTGTATGCGCTGTGCAACGGGTGGATCAACGAGGGCACCACGGTGGTCGAGGCGTCATCGGGCTCGACCGCGGTTTCGGAGGCCTACTTCGCCGCCCTGCTGGGCCTGCCGTTCGTTGCCGTGATGCCGGCGTCCACCAGCTCGTCCAAGGTGGCGCTGATCGAAGCCCAGGGCGGCCGTTGCCATTTCGTGCAGAACTCGGCTGAGGTGTACGCCGAGGCCGAGCGGGTCGCCGGCGACACCGGCGGCCATTACCTGGACCAGTTCACCAACGCCGAACGCGCCACCGACTGGCGCGGCAACAACAACATCGCCGAGTCGATCTTCGAGCAGATGGGCGAGGAGACGCATCCCATTCCGGAATGGATCGTGGTCGGCGCCGGCACCGGCGGCACCAGCGCCACGATCGGCCGCTACATCCGCTACCGGCGGCACGCGACCCGGCTCTGCGTCGTCGACCCGGAGAACTCCGCGTTCTTTCCCGCCTACGCCGAGGACCGCTACGACGTGGTGATGGCCACCTCGTCGCGCATCGAGGGCATCGGCCGCCCGCGGGTCGAGCCTTCGTTCCTGCCCGGCGTCGTCGACCGCATGGTGGCGGTGCCCGACGCGGCGTCCATCGCCGCCGCCCGCCACGTCAGTGCCGTCCTGGGACGCCGGGTGGGGCCCTCGACGGGCACCAACCTGTGGGGCGCCTTCGGCCTGCTCGCCGAGATGGTTGCCGAGGGGCGCAGCGGTTCGGTGGTCACGCTGCTCGCCGACAGCGGCGACCGCTACGCCGACACCTATTTCAGCGACGAGTGGGTGGGCGCACAGGGACTCGATCCGAGCGGCCCCGCCGGGGCGCTGGTGGAGTTCGAACGCTCCTGCGTGTGGCAGTGACCCGCCACACCGCGATTTGGCCAGCCGACGGGCCGGTGCGATAGGCTGTCGGAGCTTCACGCGGGGTGTGGCGCAGCTTGGTAGCGCGCTTCGTTCGGGACGAAGAGGCCGTGGGTTCAAATCCCGCCACCCCGACCCAGTTGTGTTAGCTGTCTTCGAGGCCGGCCGCGACGTCTGACACTGCGACGTCGCGGCTTTGCCATTAAGCTCTGCCTGCATGCCGCCGGTGAGCCCGTCCCACGAGCGGGGCCGGCCGCGCGGGGGTCGCCGCCGGGCCACGGAATTTGCTGATCCCGCAGCGGCGATCGGCCCCCCGGGCCACCCCACCCTCGCGGAGATCACGCGGCGGCAGCAGGAGATCCGGGCGTGGGAAGCGCTGAACGTCGGCGGCTACCGGTTCGCCAAACCCGGAACCATCATCGGTTCGCTGATCTCCGCAGTGCTGGTCGTCCTCGTGGTGACGCCCATCCCACCGAACTGGCCGTGGGACATTCCGACGATGATCCTGGCCGTCTTCACCGCGGTGGCGACGGTGACCTGCGGCCTGTTGTGGTTCGACAATCCGCACCCGGTCCCCCGTCCCGAGCCGTTGGCGATCGTGCCGTTCTCCCGTGCGGAGAACCTGCGGCTGATGCAGGGCCAGCCCGTCGAGTCCTACCGCGCCATCTGCGCCTGCCCCGGCTGCGGCGACGTATCCGCGCACCCGATCCGCGAGCCCGGCAAGGACGAACCGGACTGGGCGATGGTGACCCGGCGGTGCGCCGTGTGTGACCGCCAATGGGCGCAGGCCTGAATCGGTTCCACGCCAGGGACACAGCGCTACAACGACGACGGGATGGGCCGGAACCGCACCCTGGTACCGTGCCGCGGGGCCAGCATGATGGAGCGCCTGACGATCCGCTCCGGCCGATCGTCAACGGCGCTGAACTCGCCCTCGAGCAGCAGTGTATGCAGCACGGTGATCAACTCCCGCATCGAAAAGCTCGCGCCCAGACAGCGTTTCGTACCGCCGCCGAAAGGGAGCCATGCGTGTGTCGGCGCTCGGACGCCCAGGAACCGCTCCGGGCAGAAGTCGTTCGGCCGGTCGTAGGTGCGGGGGTTGCGATTGATCGCGACGATGTGAACGACGATGCGTGTGCCGGCGTCGACCAGGTAGTCACCTACCCGAAACGGTTGTGCCGCAACACGGGACGTCAACGGAGCCGGCGGGCGTATCCGCAACGTCTCGTTGATCACCGCCGTCGTGAAGTCCTCCGCACCGGTGCGGGCTTCGGACCGGACGCGCCGCAACGCATCCGGATGGTGCAACAGCAGGTCGAACACCCAGGCCAGGGTGGTCGCGGTGGTTTCGTGACCCGCCAGCATCAGCGTGGTCACGTCATCGCGAATCTCGCTGTCCGACAGGCATTCCCCGCTCTCGCCGCGCGCGGACATCAGCAACGCCAAGATGTCGGACCGCTCCCCCAGCCGGGGATCGTTTCGCCGTTCGGCGATGAGCGGCAGGACGAGGTCGTCGATTTCCCGGCGCGCGCAGGCGCGGCGGGGCCAGACCCGCAACGCGCCGAGGCGGCGCAGCGCGTAGCGCACCGTCAATTCCTCGGAGACCCCGAGACTCAGGAGGCGTTCGAAGGGTCCGCCCAAGCGGCGCACCTCGTCGGGGTGCTCGACCCCGAACATGACCTTGACAATCACGTCCAGCATCAGGGCCCGCGCCGCCGTCAGCATCTCGAAAGGGCGGTCGACCGGCCAGTTGTGCATCGCCGCACGGGCGGCGTCCCGCATGACCGGCACGTAGCCGCTCAGGGCCGCGCCGTGCAGCGCGGG
The DNA here is from genome assembly GCF_010731655.1 of Mycobacterium paraseoulense. Lineage (NCBI taxonomy): Bacteria > Bacillati > Actinomycetota > Actinomycetes > Mycobacteriales > Mycobacteriaceae > Mycobacterium > Mycobacterium paraseoulense. The sequence continues at coordinate 3,673,443 of NZ_AP022619.1, forward strand.
CGTCAGCAGCCTGCGCCGGCGAAGGTGCTCCGGCTCCTCCTGAACGAACATCGAGCCGGACCCGTAGATCGCCGCCGCCGGACCCACTCCCTCCCCGCCGAGCAGCACATCCCCCGGGGCGCCGAAAACCTGTTTGGCCAGTTCCGGGTCCGACACGATCGCCACGTTGCCCAGGCTGAGGACGGGCATCGTCATGATGGGCCCGTATCGGCGGATCCATCGCAGCATCCTGCGCTCGCCGCCGACCAGGTAGGCGATGGCGTACGCGGTGGCGCAAGCCGGACGGAGCCCGCGCGGCGCGGGCAGCCCAGGCGGACGTTTCAGGGCGTCGGGCCTGCCCCGCCGGCCAACCTCCGCAGCTGCCACGCTGACGACACAAACACGGCTTTTCACCTCCGGTCAAGGCGCGGTTAACGCGCACCGTGTGAGCCCGACCAGCGTGGCGGCGTTACGCGCAGTCGGCGCAGATGGACAGGCCCGCGTTGGACCTGCGCAGCCGGCTGCGGTGCTGCACCAGAAAACAGCTCGAGCAGGTGAATTCGTCGGACCGCTGCGGAATCACCGTCACCGACAGCTCTTCGCCGGACAGGTCGGCGCCGGGCAGCTCGAAGAAGTGCACATCGTTGGGATCCTCGTCGACCACCGCGGTGGCGGGTCCCTGCAAGGCCGGTGCTAGCTCGCGTATCGCGGACTTGTCCTGGGCGTCCATGTCGGAGCCCCGGCGTGCGTCATAATCGCTTGCGGTCGCCATGGCAGTTCCTTCCTGCTCGTGACCGGGCTGACGCACTTTCCTGTACTCACCCGTGGCGCAGGCAGTACCCCGTTCAGGCGCGCGTTACACCGCCCGGCCCGAAAAAATTGCGCCACCGGAAATCGCGCCGCCGCAAGCGCCGGGCGATCGCGGGGTAGTGCGCCAGGGCCAGTCCCAGCCACGGCGCGACGACCGACACGACCAGCGCCGCGATGGCGACCCCCTCGTGCCCGACCAACAGCTCGAACAGACCGATCGCCAAGCTGAGCGCCCACACCCCCACGGCCGCGAGGACGGTCAGCGGGAAATCACGCCCGTACTCGACCGGGTAGTTTGCTGCTCGCAGCGAAACGGGCGCGACCATAATCGGCTTTTACCCGGTCACCACCTCGATCAAACGTCCCCGTCGGCGGCGCGGCGGGCTCGTCGAAATTCGCGGGCACACCAGGTCGGCTCGGCGTCACGTACCCCGCGGTGTGCAGCAACCACACCGCGCTCGCCGTCACGGTCATCCACCTCCACTCCTCTGAGAACATCTGTGTACCAATGTGATTCGTGCGGCAGCGCGGTTCTCCGTCCGGTCGGCCGGCTGGGCGGCCAACGAGCCGCAACGGCCCGCCAACGCCGGTTACCCGCCGCCCCCCCGGCTCGAACGACGCCGCACCCCGTGTCAGCGTGCCCGCGCGTGGGTATGCCGCGCAGATGAAACCCGCCGTTCTGTTCGACGTCGACGGAAGCCTGGTCGACTCCAACTACCTGCACGTGCACGCGTGGCAACGGGCCTTCGACGCCGAAGGCCTGCCCGTGGCCGCCTGGCAGATCCACCGCTGCATCGGCATGGACGGCTCCACGCTGGTGCGCACGCTGTCCAAGAATGCCCCGGACGAGGTTCAGGAGCGGCTCAGCGACGGGCACAGCCGCTACTACCGGGAGAGCACGCCCCTGCTCACCCCGCTGCCCGGCGCCCGCGCGCTGCTGCACCGCGTCGCCGACCTCGGTCTGCAGGTGGTGCTGGCCACCTCGGCCCCCGACGACGAACTGGAGATCCTGCGCAAGGTCCTCGACTGCGACGACGTCATCTCCGAAACGACGTCCTCGCGCGACGTCGACACCGCCAAGCCCGAGCCCGGCATCGTGCAGGTCGCGCTCGACCGGGCCGGCGTCGATGCCGGCCATGCCGTGTTCATCGGGGACGCCGTGTGGGACGCGCACGCCGCGGGCGGCGCCGGATTGCCCTGCATCGGACTGCTCAGCGGCGGCATCGCCCGCGAGGAGCTGCAGGCCGCGGGCGCCGCACCGATCTTCGCCGATCCGCAGGACGTGCTCGAGCATCTGGACTCGACCCGGATCGCCGAACTCGCCCTAGCCGCGGGTGCGCAGCAGCAACGGCAGTAGCCACCAGAACAGCGCGAACAGCGTCAGCGCACACCCGCCCGCGATCAGCCCGGGATCGCGCCCGGCCACGGCGGTGAAGACGATGACCGTCACCCCGGTCAACGCCATGCCCAGCAGCGCCAACCCGGCGTACGCGCACCGGTGCGCGGCGGACACCAAGACTTGCAGGCGATGGCGCCGGAACAGCAGGCGATGCATGCCGACCGGGGCGATCAACAGCACCGTCGCGCCCACCGAGCATCCCACCGTCGCGAGATAGAGGTTGCGCATCGGCGGGCTCAGGACGTCGAAACGCTGCTGGAACGGCAGCGTCAACAGGAAACCGGTGAGCAGCTGCACACCGGTCTGCACCACCCTCAGCTCCTGCAGCAGGCTGTTCCAATTGCGGTCCAGCCGTTGGACTTCGGTTTCGCCACGCTCGCGGCTGTCCCAGCGCTGGTCGCCTTCCGGGTTATCGACGTCCATAGCGGTGATCATCGCACCCGCCGCAGGCTCAGGACCGATTATCCGCCTGCACAATGTGAATTGAGTAGGGCGCCGGCCCGTCCGGAATTGACATCGCGCGACGAAGCGCCGGCAATTTCACGAAACACGTTGCCGCGCAACCGCAGGCGACGCAGCGCGCCTAGCGGCCGACGTTGTCGTCGCGCACCGCGGTCAGCGCGTCGTCCAGCGTGGGGTACAGCGGGAAGGTCTTGTCCAGCCCGGTCAGGTGGATCGGCCGCCTGGTCGCCGGACCGCGCGCGACCACCCCGAACCCCGTCGCATTGCCCAGCTTCTCGTACGTCGCGGCGAGGATCTTCAGCCCCACCGAACCGAGAAACTCCACCGCCGAAAGGTCGATCACCAGTGCCGTCGGGTTCTCCGCAACTACCGCGCCGATCGCCTGCTCGAGGGCCGGCGCCGTGACCAAATCGATTTCGCCACTGACGCTGACCACGGACACCCCATCGTGGTCCTCAACCAACGTGGTAATCGAATCAGGAGCTGACAATGGCAATCCTTTGTCCTGGGGTTCAGGTGTGGTGCAAGCCTAGCCTGCGTTGCGAACTGCGAGAAGAATATGCCCTCAACACCTGCCCCGCGGCAACCCAGGCTAGTCTCGCAAATCGAGCCTGCACATGGCGGGGCGGGGACCGGCACTCGGGAGGTCACATGTCAGATTCGCCGGCGGAGTTCATCGGCGCTGCTACTGCCACCGCGCCGGCGGTCGGCATCTCCAGCGAAGGCCTGCTGCCCCAGCTCGTGCAACACCTGCGGCAAAACCGCACCGTGCTGCGCGAGGAATGGGCGCGCAGGATCACCGAGGCCGAACTGCTCACCGCGATGACGCCGGAGGAGTTGTTCTCCGAGGCGACCGCGGTCTACGACAATTACGTGGAGGTGCTCGAGACCGGTAGCGTCGAGGCGCTGCAGGCCTACGCGCGCGACCTCTCGGAGCGCATCATCCCCCGGGGCGTGGAGACCGACGAGGTCGTCGGCATCGTGCTGCTGCTGCGCGACGTGCTCGCGCGCTCGTTGTTCGAGAAGTACCAGACCGAATTCGAGATGCTCAACCGGGTGCTGGACGCCTACGAACCCGCGGCCAACCGCATCGCCAACACCGTGGCGGTCAGCTTCGTGCAGGAACGCGAGCGCATCATCCGCCAGCAGCAGGAAGCGATTCGCGAGCTGTCCACGCCGGTGCTGCAGGTGCGTGAACAGCTGCTGATTCTGCCGATCATCGGCGTGCTCGATTCCCAGCGTGCCCGCCAGGTCACCGAGCAGCTGCTGAGAGCCATCCGCGCCAACCGCGCCAAGGTGGTGGTCATCGACATCACCGGTGTGCCGACCATCGACTCCACGGTGGCCAACCACCTGGTGCAGACGGTCGACGCGTCGGGGTTGATGGGCGCCAGCGTCATCATCACCGGCCTGTCCTCCGAGATCGCCCTCACGCTGGTGACGATCGGCCTGGACCTGTCGAAGATGAACGCCGTCGGCGACCTGCAGGGCGGCATCGAGGAAGCCGAGCGGCTGCTGGGCTACGAGGTCACTCGCACCGGCGAGCAGACCGGGTAGACGGACGAACACGAGCGCACCATGCCGGTACCGATCCTGAAACAGGGTGCGATCCTCATCGCCTCGGTGCAGGCCGCGCTGAGCGACTCCGACGCCGAGCGGCTCCGCTATGACCTCATGGAGCGGGTCAGCCGGTTCCGGGCGCAAGGCATCATCGTCGACGTCACGGCCATCGACGTGATGGACTCGTTCGCGGCCCGGTCGCTGCGGACGATCGCGCACATGACCCGGCTGCGCGGAGCGGACACGGTGATCGTGGGCCTGCAGCCGGAGGTGGCCTTCGCGATGGTCCAGCTGGGTTTGGCGTTCGACGACATGAATACGGCGCTCGACCTCGAAGAGGGCCTGGCCCTGCTGAATCGCCAACTGGCGCAGCGGAAACCGGCGATCGGGCGCGACGGTGGAGACTGACATCGTCGTCGACATCGACAATTCGGACGACATCGTCGAAGCCCGCAAAGCCGGACACCACCTCGCGCTCGACCTGGGATTCTCCCTCACCGACGTCACCATGATCGCCACGGCGATCTCCGAGATCGCGCGAAACATCACCAGCTACGCCGGTCGCGGCGTCGTCCGGGTCTTCGTGGCCGACCGGGATGGCCGCAAGGCCCTGGTGGTGCGCGCCGAGGATCAGGGACCGGGCATCGCCGATATCGAGCGGGCGATGGAGGACGGATATTCGACCGGGCGCGGCCTGGGCATGGGGCTGCCCGGGTCCCGGCGGCTGATGGACCGGTTGTTCGTGGAATCCACGCTCGGCCGCGGAACGGTCGTCGAGATGTGGAAGTGGGTCTCGCCCCGTGCATGAGAACGGCCGCTTCGGGCCGATCGAGTGGGCACGCGCGGGTCGCCCCGTGCCCAGTGAGTTCATCTCCGGGGATCGGGGCCTCGCCGTCGACGTTGGCGGTGAGGCCGCCCTGTTCGGCGTGGTGGACGGCCTCGGCCACGGTCCGGAGGCCGCAACCGCCGCACTGCGGGCCATCGAAGCGGTTAAGCGATCCAGCTCCGAGCGGCTCGAAGTGTTGATCCAGCTGTGCCACCGCGTGCTGGAGGGCACCAGAGGAGTCGCGATGACCTTGGCCCGGGTGGACTTCGCGGCCAACACGCTGACGTGGACGGGCGTCGGCAACGTCACCGCCGACCTGGTGGCCAAGTCCCCCACCGGCGTCCAGGTCCGATCCAGCGCGCGGCTGACCGCGGGCATCGTCGGCTACCGCATACCGGAAATCAGGCCGGCACAGGTTGTTTCGATGCGCCCCGGCGATCTGCTCGTGATGAGCACCGACGGAATCGCCGAGCACTGCCTCGACCACATCGACTTCGCGGCCCCCGCCGTCGCCATCGCGGAAGAACTCCTGGGCAAGGATGCGAAGGAGACCGATGACGCCATGGTGCTGACCGCCCGGCACCGGGGAGCCTCGAAATGAGCGACGATTTCCACGCGCAGTACGCCACCGCGTTGCGCACCTATATGCAGGCGCGTGACGAGGACAGCTTGGCCGTCGCGTACGAGCTCGGGCGTCGGGCCCTGCAGGAAGAGGTCAGCCTGCTCGCCATCATCGAGCGTCATGTCGAGCTGATCCTCGCACTGGCCAAGGACATTCAGATCGACGCGCCGATCGCGCTGGAATTCCTGTTGCAGATGCTGGTCCCGCTCGACATCGCCACCCGCGGCTTCCTGGACGGCAACAGGCGTTACGCGCGCGAGCGGGCTCGCGCCGAGGGGCTGGCCGATCGCGACAAATTCCGCACCGCACTGGTCAATTCGTTGCAGGAGGGGTTCTTCGTCGCCGACCACGAGGGTTCCGTGGTCGAGATGAACAGCGCGCTGATCGAAATCCTCGGGTATCCCGCCGAGGGCCTGCCGTACCGCTGGCCCCACCCGTGGTTGGTCGACCAACAGGGCGCCACCCAGCAGCAGGCGCTGGTCCGCAGCATCGGCAGCACCGCCTACGAGACACCGATCCGCCATCGCGACGGGCACCTGGTTTGGGTGACGGTCAGCATCAACGCGGTCCAGGGCAGCGGCAGTGACGAAGACGTCTTCGTGGGAACGATCCGTGACATCACGGCCGAACGGGCCTTCGCCGCACGGGAAAGCGCGGTCCTGCGCCTGGCGACCGCGGTGGCGGTGGCCAAGAGCGTGGACGAGCTGCTGTCCATCACGCTCGCCGAGTGCACCGCGGCGATCGATGTGCAACGGGTGATCGCGATCTCCTGGCCCGCGGGCGAGGGGGAACCGACCGTCCAGGTGGCGGGCGAGCAGTCCCAAACCTCCTGGCGCAGGCTGGATCCGTGGTTACGCCAGACCTTCGAGGACGCGCGCCATCAGCTGCCGCTGACCGCCAAGACGGTAGAGCGGCCCGACAATCCCGGCAAGGCACAGGGATTGGTGGCGGTGCTCTCCGGCGCGGGCGACGTGGCCCTGTGGCTGGAACTGCGCTCGCCGCGCTGGGTCAGCGCCGAAGACCGGCTGCTGATCACGGTCCTCATCGGTCACCTCAGCCTGGCGATGCAGCATGTCCGCCAATTCGAGAGCGCCCGCGAGACCTCGCTGACGTTGCAGCGCGCCCTGCTGCCGACGATGGAGCCGCCGCCGGGCTTCGCGGTGCGATACGAACCGGCGGTGCCACCGCTGGAAATCGGCGGCGACTGGTACGACGTGCTGCCGATCGGCGATCACCGAATCGGCATCGTCGTCGGCGACTGCGTCGGTCGTGGCCTGCCGGCCGCGGCGGTCATGGGCCAGCTGCGCAGCTCGGCACGAGCGCTGTTGATCAACGGCGCCGAGCCCGCGCTGCTGCTCGATCAGCTCGACTCGGCCGCGTCGCTGATCCCGAACGCGTACTGCACCACCGTCTTTCTCGCGATCCTGGACACCGAATCCGGGATTTTGCAGTACAGCAACGCGGGCCACATGCCCGCCGTGCTTGTCGGATCGGAACCGGGCACGACGTCGATGTTGACCGATGCCGCGTCTGTGCCGCTCGCGGTCCGCCGCGGCGAGCCCCGTCCGCAGGCCAGCCGGGTGTTGCCGCCGGGTTCGACCCTGATGCTGTTCACCGACGGACTGGTGGAGCGCAAGCACGAGTCCATCGATGAGGGAATCGGTCGTGCCGCAGCGGTTCTGGCGGAGACGACGGCGTTACCGTTGGATTCGGTCGCCGACGCGGTCTTGCGTGGGCTGGCCCCCGCCTCGGGGTATGACGACGATGTGGCGATGGTCATCTACCGGCACGGGCAGTCCCCCCTGCGGATCGAAAGTGAGGCCCGGGCAGACCGATTGATCGGCATCCGGCACCGGCTGGCCGAATGGCTGGGCCGGGCCGGCGTGCCGGACGAATTGGCCGGCGACATCGTGTTGGTCGTCAACGAGGCCTGCACGAACTGCGTCGAGCACGCGTACGACGGGCACCCGCGGGGCACGATGGCGCTCGACGTCGCCCTGGTCGACGGCCAAATACGCGCCCGGGTCAGCGACCGGGGATCGTGGAAGACGCCGGAGGCCAACCCGGTCAACGGTGGGCGGGGCCTGGTGCTGATGGGGGCGCTCAGCACCACGATGGAACTGGACTGCACCCCGGGCGGCACGACGGCCGACATGGCCTTCCGGCTGCCGGACGCGGCCGGCCAGGGGTGACGACACACCGTTTGTCGGCCCTGGATTGGGGGTAGTCGTGGGCGTGACCCGCGCATCGATCTCGACCGAACCCGCCCTGCCGGCGGCACACGGGCCGCTGTCCACCGCCGTTCGTCGCGCCCTGACGGGACCTCCGTCGCACGACCACTTGACGCGGATCGGCGCGTCCGTTCGCGATTCGGATCCCTACGGCCTGGACCTGCAGCTGGCGCTGTGCATGTGCTACGAGCTGCACTACCGCGGCTTCGTGGGCGTCGACCCCAGCTGGGAGTGGAATCCGGCGCTGCTGGCGTTACGCGGCGAGCTGGAACGCGTCTTCCTCGCGCGCGTGCGCCGCGACGTGGGGCCCATCGCGGCGGGGCAGACGGCAGCGGCCGAGATGGACGCCATCTCGGTCGAACCGGTGGACGGCACCGGCCCGTCGTACTACCTGCGCGACAACGGGACTTGGCAGCAGATGCGCGAATACTTCGTGCACCGGTCGGTGTATCACCTCAAAGAGGGCGATCCGCACGCGTGGGCGATCCCGCGGCTGATGGGTGTCGCGAAAGCGGCATTCGTGGCAGTCGAATTCGACGAATACGGCGCGGGACAGGGTCCCCGGCTGCACCAGCAGCTCTTCGCCGACCTGATGGCGGCGGCGGGCCTGGACGCGACGTACCTGGCCTACGCGGACGTCGTGACCGCCGAAGCGTTGGCCGCGGTGAACCTGATGTCGCTGTTCGGGCTGCACCGCGAGTTACGGGGTGCCGCGATCGGGCACTTCGCCTCGACCGAGATCACCTCCCCGCCGGGATCCCGGCGGATGGTGCAGGCCCTGCAGCGGATGGGGGCGCCGTCGGCGTGCGTGGAGTTCTATGCCGAGCATGTCGAAGCCGACGCGGTGCACGAGCACGTGGTCCGCATCGACGTGGTCGGCGACCTCGTCGCCCGCGAACCACAGCTCGATCGCGACGTCGTGTTCGGGATCCGCGCCCACGCCGCGGTCGAGAACCGGCTGGCCGACGCGGTTATGGCGTCGTGGCGGCAGGGTCGGACATCGTTGCGGACGGCGCTGGACTAACGTTGCGGCGCCCGATGTTTCGGCAGCGGCGATGGCTGGTGTCGCACAGGGGATAGTTCTCGCTGCGCCGGCAGGTGCAGATCGCCACCATGAACCGGTCGGATTCGACGACCTCCCCGTCGGGCATCTCGATGCGCACCGGGCCGGCGACCAGCACCGGCCCGCCCGCAACCACCTGTACCCGCGTGCCCGTCACCGCTTGTCCGCCCTGATCACGATCAGCTCCTCTTCCCGGCGACCGGTCGGTATCAAGCCGATGCTCTCCAGCCAGGGGGCCCGCGCCGTCATCACCGGCCCAAACGGTATCCATTTCGACGCAACGACTTTGGCGTCCATGCCGGCCCACTTCAGCGAGTCCAGCGACTTCTGGACGCCGGCGAGCGCCGAGTGCACCAGAAGCAGGGTCCCCCCGTCGCACAGCAACTTCGGCGCCGCTTCGCACAGCGGATCCAGCACCAACCGCCCGTCGGGGCCGGCGTTCCAGGCCCACGACGGTCCCGCGCTGGAAGAGATCGCCGCCGTGTCATCGTGCGGCGGCGCCGGAACGTACGGCGGGTTCGACACGACGACGTCGAACGGCGCGCAGTCCAGCGCGTCGCTCCATGTGCCGTTGCGGACATCGACGTTCACGCCGGCGGCGACGGCGTTGCCCCGCGAACAGCCCACCGCGTCCGGGCAGATGTCAAAGGCGGTGACGTCGGCGCCACCCATTTCGGCCGCCGCGATCGCGACGAATCCGCTGCCCGTACACAGGTCGAGGACGCGCCGCCCCGGAATGAGCGCGCTTTCTGCCATCACATCCACCAGCAATCGGGAATCGTCTTGTGGGTGATAAACGTTGGAAGCAGCCGTGACGGCGGGTCCTGGATATGTTGTGGTCAACGCTGGCCTTTCGACAGATCGCCGGGGCGATCACTGCATGGGCTGTGTAATGCCCGCAAACCGATGGGTTCAAACGGCGTGAGGAAAGGCCTTTCCCCCTAACTCGCAGGCGCGTGGGCGAATTGCTGCAGAATGGTTGCGCAGAATGCCGGGAGGTCCTTCGGTGAGCGGCTGGTGATCAGATTGCCGTCGACCACGACCTCCTCGTCCACCACATTCGCACCCGCGTTGCGCAGGTCGGTGCGGATGGACGGATACGACGTGAGCGTCCGGCCCTCTGCCACACCGGCTTCCAGCAGTGTCCAGGGGCCATGGCAGATCGCGGCGACCGGTTTTCCGGAGGATGCGAAGTCGCGCACGAAGGACACGGCCGCGCTGTCCATCCGGAGCTTGTCCGGGTTGACGGTGCCGCCCGGCAGCACCAGGCCGTCGAATTCGGAGACCGATGCCTCCGCGACCACACGGTCGACCTTGAAAGTTCCCGCAGGCTCGAGATCGTGGTTGCGGGCCTGGATTTCGCCATCCTTGAGCGAAAGCAGCTCGACTTGTGCGCCGGCCTCCCGGAGCGCCGCGCGGGGCTGTTCGAGTTCCACCTTCTCTACGCCATCGGCGGCGAGAATCGCGACTTTCTTTCCTTCTAATTCATTTGTCATGGCAATTCCCTTTCCACACTCTTCCGGTCAGCTCGGATTGAGGATGACTTTCGTGCAGCGGTCGTCTTTGTTTTTAAGATCTCGTCACCGTGCGGCGCCTGGTCGAGGGTCAGGTGGTGGCCGACGATGATGATCGGATCAACCTCACCGAGCGCCTTGACCAACGCGGTGGTGGTGGCGGCGGATCGGTCGCCCATCGTCAGCTCTCCTTGCCTTGCGGCGAACACACATCGGGCAAAGTCGCTGCCGGACGGCCGCTTTGCGATTCAGACAGGTAGCCGGCGCTGCTAGCCGGTGTTCGCACGCCGCAGCGACCCGCCCGGCCGAGCGCGCGATTCAAGCGGGGTACCCGGGCAGATTCGGCCCAAACCTGCGCTTACTTCGCTGCGCTGCGCAGCGCGGCAAGCAAAGGCTCGGCGGCTTCGGACAGAAAGAGGTCCTGCGTCTCCCCGCCGACCTGGACCAGCGCCACGTCGGTGAACCCGGCCTCCCAATATGGTTTGACGGCCTCCACGATCGCGTCGAGGTCGGGTCCGCAGGGGATGGACTCGGCGACGTCTTCGGGGCGGACGAACTGGGTCGCCCCGGCGAAACCGGCCGGCGTCGGCAGGTCGGCGTTGACCTTCCAGCCGCCCGCGAACCAGCGGAACTGGTCATGGGCACGTTCGATCGCGGTGTCGCGGTCGGGGTCCCAGCACACCGGGATCTGGCCGACCACGCGGCCCCCGCCCGCGAGGTTGGCGGCCTGCCGCGCGGCGTGCCAGGCGTCGACGAGCTCCCCGTCGGGCTCGACCGCTACGAAGTGGTCGGCGAGCCGGCCGAATTTGTCGACCGCCTTGGTGCCCCCCATGGCCACCGCGATGCCGACCGGGATGTCGGGCACGTCCCACAGCCGTGCGGAGTCTACCTGGAAGTAGTCGCCGCTGAAGCTCACCAGCTGGCCGCCGAACAGCTCGCGGATGATCTTGATCGCTTCGCGCAGCATGTCCTGCCGACGTTCCACGGTGGGCCAGCCCTTGCCGACGATGTGCTCGTTGAGGTTCTCGCCGGTGCCCAGGCCCAGGGTGAACCGGCCGTCGGACAGGATCTGCACGGTGGCGGCCTGCTGGGCGACGACGGCCGGGTGGTAGCGCATCGTGGGGCACGTTACGTAGGTGTAGAGGTCGACCCGCTCGGTGGCGTGGGCCACCGCGCCCAGCACCGTCCAGGCGTTGGGCGCATGCCCCTGCGATGTCAGCCAGGGGGAGAAGTGGTCGCTGCACACCTCGAAGTCGAAACCGCGCTCTTCGGCGGAAACGGCTTGCCGGACAAGGTCTTTGGGTCCACTCTGCTCGGTCATCAAAGTGTAGCCAAAATTCGTCATGAGGTTATACGTACCCCGGTCCGCGGGGCGCAAACCGCGTCAGCCCGCGGTGGTGATCGAGTCCCCGGTGCCGCCGGCCGCGCGGCGCGCCGCCAGCCGGCGTTTCTGCGGCTCGATCGTGTAGCGGGGGTCACGGGTCGATTCCAGCCCCGCCTCGAAGAAACCGAACCTCAGCAGCGCCGACGCCGTCAGCAATGTCACGCCGGACAGGGCCGCGACACCGCGGTGCCGTCCGCCGAGCAAGGCGCCGAGACCGCCCGCGGCGGCCAACCGTTCGCTCCACGCCAGCAACCGGCCGGGCCTGCCCCGATGCAGCGGTTCTCTGGTCACCGGGTCCATCCGGTACTCCGTAACCCTGGCGGAGATCAGATCCCCGACCGCGCCGATAACGGCCAGGGTGCGGGCGGGCCCCGCCTCGGAGACTCCGGTGGTGATCATCGCCAGCCCCGATGCGGCCAGGCTCGCCGAGCTGACGAACACGAACGGCAGGTCTTTGTACGCGGCGTTCCACGTGGGCGTCGCGGTGTCGCTGAGCAGCACGGCGGTGTAGACGGCCAGCGGTGCGCCGAACGCGGCGGCTTCCAGTCCGGCCGGTCCCTCCACGGCACGCAGCACGGGACGCAACGGGCCCAACGGGATTCGCTCGCCGGTCATCCGGTCGACCTCCGACACCGAGGCAATCCCGATGCCGGCGGAAAAGAAGCTGAGAATCCACGAGCCAATGCTCATCGGCGAGGTCAGTTTGACCGTCCGGAGCATGTTGACGAAACGTTCCGGCCGGCCCAGGTCCTTCACCAGGGCGACAGCGCCCAGCATCACCGCTATCAGGGCGGACAGCCTCGCGTTGCGGCGCAACGTCTTTCGCCCGGTGAGCTGGGCGCCGGCCGCCAGCAGGCCGGACCCACCGGCGACGCCACCCAGGAACAGGTAGGCGGCCACCTCATGTCCCCACGGCGCGGGCTTGACCACCGGGCGCCCGTAGTAGGAGCCGAACTCCGCCTCGGGCACCATCGGCATCTCGCGCGAACCGTCGCGGGCGCCCTCTGCAAGGCCCCGGCGGCCCGCCCGCCTGCCCTTCCGGCGCTTGCCGCGCTGCGGCTCCGGCGGGCGGAAGCTGTCGAATTCCGAGGTACTCACCGGCTCCTCCAGAAGGCCCATGCCGCGGCGCCAACCATGCCGGCCGCGGCCACCACGGCGCGCCTGAACATTTGGGGCAGGTCGGCCGTGCACACGCGCGGGTCGGGCGGCAGCCCGTAGACCTCCGGCTCGTCGAGCAGCAGGAAGATCGACCCGGTGCCGCCCACGCCGTCATGCTCGTTGGCGCCGTAGAGGCGGGCCTCGGTGAGCCCCTGGGCGTGCAGCGCGGCGACCCGTTCCCGCGCCGCGACCACCAGGTCGTCGTGGTCGCCGAACTTGATCGACGTCGTCGGGCAGGTCTGGGCGCAGGCCGGGATCTGGTCCTCGACGAGGCGGTCGTAGCACAGGGTGCACTTCTGGGCCACTCCCGTAACCGGTTTCTCGGCCGGGCCGCCGGGTCGCTGCGCCGGCGTGGCGTACGTGCCGTCGCTGCGCCGCTCGACGACGCCGAACGGGCATCCGGCCACGCAGGTGCCGCAGCCGTTGCAGACGTCGTCCTGCACGACGACGGTGCCGAACTCGGTGCGGAACAGCGCACCGGTCGGGCACACGTCCAGGCAGCCGGCGTGCGTGCAGTGCTTGCACACGTCCGACGACATCAGCCAGCGGAACTCGGGGGTGTCCGGGGGTGTGACGTCCGGTCGCTTCGCTGCACCCGCGATCGCGGGCATGCCCAAATCGGTGAGGGCGCGCCCGGATTCGCGCGCCTCCTCGATCCGGTCGCGGCCCTGCTCGATGAAGGCGACGTGCCGCCAGGTGCTGGCGCCCAGCGATCCGGTGTTGTCGTAGGAAGAGCCCAGCAGCTCCAGGTCGCCGTCGCGCGGGTTGCGGTTCCACTCCTTGCAGGCGACCTCGCAGGCCTTGCAGCCGATGCAGATCGAGGTGTCGGTGAAGAATCCCTTGCGCGGCTTGGGTTCGACCCAGCCGGCGTCACTCGTCGGGTCGGTCGGTCCGCTCAGCTGACCCATCGGCTCCCCCTTCCCAGACGCCGTCGCTGATCCGCACGTTGCCGGTCTCGGTGGTGGCCCCCGAGCGGGACTGATACTCGGCGATCAGCCGCAGCAGGTCCTCGCCCTGCGGCCGGCGCCCCGGCCGGATGTCACACGAGCCGGCCTTCGACTCCTGGATCTGCACGTTGGGGTCCAGCGTCACGCCGAGCAGGTCGTTGGCCGCGTCCCCGCTGACCACGGCGTCGCTGCCCACACCCCAGTGGTACGGCAGGCCGATCTGGTGCACCGTGTGGCCGTTGATCACCAGCGGCGCAACGCGTTTGGTGACCAGCACCCGGGCCTCGATCGCCGCCCGCGGCGAGACGATGGTGGCCCACCCGTAGGGCTCGAGGCCGCGTTCGGCGGCCAGCTCCGGGGACACCTCGCAGAACATCTCCGGTTGCAGCTCCGACAGGTAGGGCAGCCACCGGCTCATGCCGCCGGCGGTGTGATGCTCGGTGAGCCGGTAGGTGGTGAACACGTACGGATACACCTCGGCGCCCGGCTCCCCGGCACTGGGCGCGCTCAGATTGTCCTTGCGCGGGAACGTGATTCGCGCGGGGTTCCGCTGCTGGGGATACAACGCGTTGGCGACTGGGGACTCCTGCGGTTCGTAGTGCGTGGGCAGCGGCCCGTCGACCAGACCCTTCGGCGCGAACAACCAGCCCTTGCCGTCGGCCTGCATGATGAACGGGTCGTCCCCGGCGAGCGCGTCGGGCCCTCCGACATCGCGGTCGGGCCGGCTCCCCGGCGCCCGGTCGGCGACGAAGTCGGGCACGTCGTACCCGACCCAGCGGCGCTGATCTGCGTCCCACCAGACGTATCGCTTGCGTTCGCTCCACGGCTTGCCGTCCGGGTCGGCCGACGCGCGGTTGTAGAGAATTCTCCGGTCGGCGGGCCACGCCCAGCCCCACTCGTGTTGGCTCGGCGACTCACCGCCGTGCGGGACGCGGCGCGCGGCCTGGTTGGTGGCGTTCGCGTAGACGCCGGTGTAGATCCAGCAGCCGCCCGCCGTCGACCCGTCGACCCGCATCTCGGTGTACGAGGACAGCGGCGTGCCGTCGGTGACGTGATACCCGTTGATCTCGGCCAGCACCGCTTCACCGTCGGGCTCGCCGTTTTCGTCCGTCGGGTAGTCCCACGTCAGGTCCAACAGCGGCCGGTCGCGCTCGTCGGTCGAACCGGCCAACCGCTGCCGGATGCGCTTGCCCAGTTCGTAGAAGAAGGCCAATTCGCTCTGGCACTGACCCGGCGGCTCGACGGCCTTGTGCCGCCACTGCACCAGTCGCTGGGTCTGGGTGAACGATCCCGCCTTCTCGACGTGCGCGGCCGCGGGCAGGAAGAACACCTCGGTCTCGATCTCCTCGGTTTTCAGTTCGCCCGAGGCGATTTCGGGCCCGTCCTTCCACCAGGTGGCCGACTCGATGAGGTTGAGGTCGCGGACCACCAGCCACTTGAGGTGGGACATGCCAAGCCGCTGCATCCGGCCGTGCGCCGACCCGACCGCGGGGTTCTGGCCCAGCAGGAAGTAGCCCTCGACCTCGTCGGCCAGCATCCCCGTCACAGTCTGGTAGGTGCCGTGCGGGCCGGACAACCGGGGCAGGTAGTCGTAGGCCCAGTCGTTGTCCTTCGTGGCCGCCTGACCCCACCACGCCTTGAGCAGGCTGATCGCGTAGGCATCGGCGTTGGCCCAGAAGCCTTTCTGTTTCTTCGATCCCACCGCGTCGAGGTAGTCGGTCAGCGTGTCGTGCATGCCGGCCTTGGGCATGGGCAGGTAGCCGGGCAGCAGGTTGAACAGCGTGGGGATGTCCGTGGAGCCCTGAATGGTGGCGTGGCCGCGCAGCGCCATGATGCCACTGCCCGGACGGCCGACGTTGCCCAGCAGGAGCTGCAAAATGGTTGCGGTACGAATGAATTGGGCGCCGAGCGTGTGCTGCGTCCACCCGACGGCGTACGCGAAACAGGTGGTGCGCTCGCGCCCGGAGTTCTCGACGATGGAGCGGGCGAGGTAGTCGAAATCCGCGCGGCTGATGCCGCAGACGTCCGTGACCATCTCCGGGGTGTAGCGGGCGTAATGGCGCTTGACGATCTGGAAGACGGTGCGCGGGTGCTGCAGCGTCTCGTCCCGTCTCACCCGGGCGTGCGCGAGGGGCGGTCCGCCGCTGCCATGCTCGTCACCGGCCGCGCTCTGCGAGGCGGTGGCGCCGTGCGGGTGGCCGCCGGCCTGAGGCTCGATCTGGCCGTTCTCCTCTTGTTCGTACGCCCACGTCGACGTGTCGTACTGCCCGGTCTCGGGGTCGAACCCGGAGAACAGGCCGTTCAGATCCTCGGTGTCCCTGAACTTTTCGTTGATCAGGGTGGCGGCGTTGGTGTACGCGACGACGTACTCTTTGAACCACAGGTCATGGGTGAGGACGTAATTGATGAGCGCGCCGAGCAGCACCACGTCGGAACCGGCCCGGATCGGGATGTGTTTGTCCGACACCGCCGACGTGCGGGTGAAGCGCGGGTCGACGTGGATCACCCGCGCCCCGCGGGCGCGGGCCTCTTCGACCCACTGGAAGCCCACCGGGTGACACTCGGCCATGTTGGAGCCCTGGATGACGATGCAATCGGCGTTGGCCATGTCCTGCAGTGTTTGGGTGGCGCCGCCGCGCCCGAAGGAGGCTCCCAGACCGGGAACCGTGGCGGAGTGTCAAATACGGGCTTGGTTCTCGATCTGAATGGCGCCGGCGGCGGTGAACAGCTTCTTGATGAGGTAGTTCTCCTCGTTGTCCAGCGTCGCACCGCCGAGGGCGGCGATGCCCATGGTGCGGCGCAACAGGCTGCCCTTCTTGTCGATGTCCTGCCAGGTGTGCCGGCGGGATTCGACGAACCGGTCGACGATCATGTCGATCGCGGTGTCCAGCTCGAGGGGCTGCCATTCGGTCGCCCGGGGCGCACGGTAGAGCACCTGCAGCTGCCGGCCCGGCGAGTTCACCAGCTGTTCGCTGGCAGCGCCCTTGGGGCACAAGCGTCCTCGCGAGATCGGCGAGTCGGGGTCGCCCTCGATCTGCACCACCCGCTCGTCCTTGACGTACACCCGCTGCCCGCAACCGACCGCGCAGTAAGGGCAGATGCTCTGCACCACGCGGTCGGCGGTCGTCGTGCGCGGCGTCACGGCGCGGGTGCGCTTCGAGGTCACGGCCGAACCGAGGCCGAGCTTGTCCGGTGAACGCAACTGGCGCACGACGGGCCACTGAAGGAAAAGCTTGCGCATAACCATGGCCTCTACCCTAGTGCGCGCGACCGAAACCCCGCCGGATTCAGCGGACCACGATCGTGTGCTCCCCGCGGGGCACCAGCTCACCGATCACGGGGGCGCCCGGGATCTCGCCGGCGATCAGCAGCCCGCCCGAGGTCTGCGCGTCGGCAAGCAGCAGCGCCTCCGCCTCGCCGACCCCGGACAGGTCTGCGTGCGGGGCCACCCAGTCGAGGTTGCGCCGCGTCCCCCCGCTGACGTAGCCCGCGGCCAGCGCCTCGCGCGCGCCCTCCAGATAGGGCACCGCCGCCGCGTCGACGATCGCGGTCACGCCGCTGGCCCGCGCCAGCTTGTACAGGTGCCCGAGCAGGCCGAAACCCGTGACGTCCGTGGCGCATTCGGCACCGGCCGCCAGCGCCGCGGCGGCCGCGGCGGCGTTGAGCGTGGTCATCGCCTCGATCGCCTGCTCGAAGCGCTCGCCGGTGGCCTTGTGCCTGCTGTTGAGCACACCGATCCCCAGCGGCTTGGTCAGCGACAGCGGGATGCCGGGTTTGCCGGCGTCGTTGCGCAGCAACCGGTTCGGGTCCGCGATCCCGGTGACGGCCAGCCCGTATTTGGGCTCCGGGTCGTCGACGCTGTGCCCGCCGGCGAGGTGGCAGCCCGCCAGGCCGCAGACGTCGCGCCCGCCGCGCAGCGCCTCGGCCGCCAGCTCGAAGGGCAGCACCTCGCGCGGCCAGCCCAGCAGGTTCACCGCCACCACCGGGCGCCCGCCCATCGCGTAGACGTCGGACAGCGCGTTGGCGGCCGCGATCCGCCCCCAGTCGTAGGCGTCGTCGACCACCGGGGTGAAGAAGTCCGTCGTCGCGATCAGCGCCGTGCCGTTTTCGAGGCGCACCGCGGCCGCGTCGTCGCCGTGGTCCAGCCCGACCAGCAGCTCGCCGACCGGATCGCGCGGCGCGCTCGCGCCCAACCCGCGGACCACGTCCTCCAGCTCACCGGGCGGGATCTTGCACGCACAGCCGCCGCCATGGGCGTACTGAGTCAGTCGGTAGGTCACACGTCCATAATGTCGTCATGGTCCAGGGAGGCGTGTCCGGTCTGGTGACCGGCGCGGTCTTCAAAACCGTCGAACGGCAGACGCTGCCGCTGGCGGGTTCGATTCCCGTCCGCCTCCGCCATACTCCGTCGAGCCCGGCATGAGCGACCCGCGCCGGCGGGTGCCGGGCACCGACACACTGCTCGCCGATCCGCGCCTCGCCCAGGCGGAGCGGGTGTTGGGCCGCGCGCTGGTGAAGTCGGTGATCGCCGACGCGCAGCAGCGGGCGCGCGCCGGGGAGATCGAGCCCGAGCGCGTCGCCGAATGCGCGGTCGCCGCGCTGCCGCCCACCGCGTCGAGCCTGCGACCCGTGATCAACGCCACGGGCGTGGTGGTGCACACCAACCTCGGCCGGGCACCCCTGTCGCGGGCCGCCGTCGACGCGGTGGTCGCCGCGGCCGGAACCACTGACGTCGAGTTGGACCTGGCGACGGGTCGCCGCGGCCGCCGCGGCCGGGGCGCGCTGGCCGCGCTGGGCCGCGCGGTGCCCACCGCCGCCGGCGTGCACGTGGTCAACAACAACGCCGCCGCCCTGCTGCTGACGGCCCTCACGCTGGCTGGGGGCTCGTCGGGGGGCAAGGAGATCGTGCTCAGCCGCGGCGAGCTGGTCGAGATCGGCGACGGGTTCCGCATCCCCGAGCTGCTGGCGTCGACGGGATCGCGGCTGCGCGAGGTCGGCACCACCAACCGCACCGGCCTGCGCGACTACGCCGAGGCGATCGGCCCGGACACCGGCTTCGTGCTGAAGGTTCACCCGTCCAACTTCCACGTCACCGGATTCACCTCGGCGGTCGGCGTGGCGGAGCTGGCGACCCTCTCGCACCAACACAACGTGCCGCTGGTGGTCGACATCGGCTCCGGGCTGCTGTCCCCGCACCCCGTGCTGCCCGACGAGCCCGACGCCACGTCGACCCTGCGCGATGGCGCGGACCTGGTCACCGCGAGCGGCGACAAGCTGCTCGGCGGCCCCCAGGCCGGCCTGCTGCTGGGCGACGCCGAGCTGATCGAGCGGCTGCGGCGCCACCCGGCGGCGCGGGCGCTGCGGGTGGACAAACTCACCCTTGCCGCTCTGGAAGCGACCCTGACGGGCCCGCCGACCCCGGTGGCCGAGGCGCTGACCGCCGACGTGGCGCGGCTGCGGGCCCGCGCCGAGTCGCTCGCCGCCGCGCTGCCCGGCGCGCAGGTGGTGGAGTGCGTCGCGGCCGTCGGCGGCGGCGGGGCGCCGGATGTCCGGCTGCCCAGCGCCGCCGTGAGCCTGCCCGAGCCCTACGCCGCCGCGCTGCGCGCCGCCAACCCGCCGGTCGTCGGGCGCATCGAGGCGGGCCGGTGCCTGCTCGACCTGCGCACGGTGGCGCCCGGGGACGACGCGCTGCTGGCCGCGGCGGTGCGGGCATGTTCGTCATAGCCACCGCCGGGCACGTCGACCACGGCAAGTCCACCCTGTTGCACAGGCTCACCGGCATGTGGCCGGACCGGCTGGCCGAGGAAAAGCGCCGGGGCCTGACCATCGACCTCGGCTTCGCGTGGACCGAGCTCGGAGGGCGTCAGCTGGCGTTCGTCGACGTGCCCGGACACGAGCGCTTCGTGGCCAACATGCTGGCCGGGGTGGGCGCCGTCCCGGCGGTGCTGTTCGTCGTCGCCGCCACCGAGGGCTGGATGCCGCAGTCGGAGGAACACCTCGCGGCGCTGGATGCGCTCGGGGTCCGCCACGGGCTGGCGGTGATCAGCAAGGCCGACCTCGCCGATCCCGGCCCGGCGACCCGGCAGGCGCGCGAACGGTTCGCTGCCACCTCGCTCGCCGGGATTCCCGTCGCGGTCGGCACCGACCTGGACCGGGTGCGGTCGGAACTGCTGGCGCTGACCGAGCGGCTGCCGGTTCCGGACCCAGATGCCGACGTGCGGCTGTGGGTCGACCGGAGCTTCACCGTCCGGGGCGCGGGCACCGTGGTGACCGGCACGCTGGCGGCCGGGACGATCCGGGTGGGCGACGAGCTGGAACACGCCGGC
Organism: Mycobacterium paraseoulense; assembly: GCF_010731655.1. NCBI lineage: Bacteria > Bacillati > Actinomycetota > Actinomycetes > Mycobacteriales > Mycobacteriaceae > Mycobacterium > Mycobacterium paraseoulense. The sequence continues at coordinate 3,693,724 of NZ_AP022619.1, forward strand.
CGGCGCGTCACGGTGCGCGGGCTGCAATCGCTGGGCCGAGACCTGTCGGCGGTCGGCCCGGTCGCGCGCGTCGCGCTCAACCTGCGCGGGGTGGAGCGCGGGCACATCGGCCGCGGCGACGCCGTTCGGACGCCTGGCGTGTGGCTGGACGCCGCGGAGATCGACGTCGCCCTGCGGTCGGCGGAGCCGCTGCACCGCCAGCTGATGCTGCACGTCGGGTCCGCGGCCGTGCCGGTGCGGGTGCGTCAGCTGGGCGAGGCGGCGGCCCGGCTGCGGCTGGCGCGGCCCCTGCCGCTGCGCGTGTCGGACATCGGATTGCTGCGTGATCCCGGCGAGCACCGGATCGCCGCGGGGGTCGAAGTGCTCGACGTCCGGCCGCCGGCGCTGCGCCGCCGGGGCGCCGCGCGGGACCGTGCCGCGGAGCTCGCCACCGGTCGCGTCCGCCCGCCGGACTGTGCCCGGGTGGCCGAACTTCGGGCGATGGGCCTGCCGCTTTCCGGCCTTCGAGTGGGCGACTGGCTGGTGGACCCGCAGTGGTGGGGCGGGCGGCGCGAGTGCGCGACCGCGGCGGTGCGGCGCTGGGCGGACGACCACGACATCGCGGCGGGGATGCCGCTGGAGACGCTGCGGCAGCGAGCCGGGCTCCCGTCCGCCGAGCTCCTGCCGACGCTGCTCGAGGGCACCGGCCTTCAGGTGGCCGACGGGTTGGTCCGCGCGCCGGGTGCGGGCCTGCCGGCCCGCGTCGACAAGGCGGTGCGCACCGTCGAGGAGTGGCTGGCCGCCGAGCCCTTCCGGGCGCCGGAGGCCGACGAACTGGCCGAGCTCAGGCTTGGGCCCCGCGAGCTGGCCGCGGCGGTGCGCGCCGGGCGGCTGACGCGGATCGCCGACGGCGTCGTCCTGGGGGCCGGCGCGCTGGACCGGGCGGCCGGCGTCCTCGCCGCGCTGCCGCAGCCGTTCACGGTCAGCGACGCGCGCCGCGCGCTGGCCACCACCCGGCGGGTCGCCGTGCCGCTGCTCGAGCAGCTCGACGCCCGGCGGGTCACCAGGCGGTCCCCGGACGGCACCCGGGTAGTGGTCTCACCCGGCTAGCTACAGCCGCTCCTTGACCGCCGCCGACAATCGGGCGCCGTCGGCCTTGCCTGCCGCGATCGCGGTGGCCGCCTTCATCACCATGCCCATCTGCTTCGTGCTCGGGCGCTCGCCGATCTCCTCGGCGACCTGGGCGATGGCGGTGTCGGCGACGTCGGCCAGTTCGGCCTCGGTGAGTGGCGTCGGCAAATATTCGTCGATGATCCGCGCCTCGGCGTGCTCGTTGGCAGCGAGCTCCCCGCGGCCGTTCTGCGTGTAGATCTCCGCCGACTCGGCGCGCTTGCGCGACTCCCTGGCCAGCACCTTGATCACCTCGTCGTCGGAGAGCTCTTTGGCCTGTTTGCCGGAGACCTCCTCGGTTTGGATCGCGGCGAGCAGGAGGCGCAGCGTCGCCGTGCGCAGCTTGTCCTTACTCTTCATCGCTTCGGTCAGGTCGGCCCGCAGCCGGGATTTGAGTTCCGCCATGCCCGGAACGCTACGCGCCGCCCGCCCGGCCATGATTGAGAATTGCCCGGACCACCGACAGGATGGAACCCATGACGAACGACGGGCCCGCTCACCAACGCCGCGGAACACGTTGAGCGCGCCGCCGCCCGGCTATCCGGTTGGGCCGCCGCCGGGTTACGGCCCGCCACCCGGCTACGGCCCACCACCCGGCTACGGCCCCCCACCGGGATACGGCCCGCGACCGGGTTACGGCCCACCACCCGGTTACGGCCCACCACCCGGTTACGGCCCACCACCGGGTTATGGCCCGCCACCCGGCTACGGCCCGCCGCCGGGATACGGCCCCCCACAACTGGTCCCGGGAGCGATCAAGCCCGGGATCATCCCCCTGCGGCCGCTGACGCTCGGTGACATCTTCAACGGCGCGGTCGGCTACGTGCGGGCCAATCCGAAGGCAACGCTGGGGTTGACCGCCATCGTGGTGGTGTTCATCCAGATCGTCACGAAGATCGCCGTCTTCGGCCCCCTGGCGGCCTACGGCAGGTTGAGCACCGATCACGCCAAGGAGTTGAGCAACGGGGTCATCGGCGCCTGGTTCACGTCGATGGGCGCCGGGGTCGTGGTCGCCTGGCTGGGCGGCATGCTGCTCTCCGGGATGCTCACCGTGATCGTCGGGCGGGCGGTGTTCGGCTCGCCGATCACCATCGGGGAGACGTGGGTCAAGATCCGCGGGCGGCTGGTGCCCTTGCTCGGTCTCGCCTTGCTGGAAGGCGCCGCGCTAGCGGTGATCGGGGGGCTGGTGGCGGTGAGCGTCGCGGTGTTGGCGGCGATCGGCAGCGCCGCGGCGGCGGTCGTCCTGGGCCTGCCGCTGGCGCTGGCCGTGATCGCGTTGCTGGTGTACCTGTACACGGTGGTGTTGTTCGCGCCCGTGCTGATCGTCTTGGAGCGGCTGCCCGTCCTGGACGCCGTCACCCGATCGTTCGCCCTGGTACGCAACGGCTTCTGGCGGGTGCTGGGCATCCGGCTGCTCACGCTGCTGGTGACATCGGTCGTGGCCGGTGCGGTCGCGGTGCCCTTCAACATCGTCAGCCAGTTCTTCATGACCACGACGTCCACCTCGGGTTTCCTGATCAGCACCGCGGTCGCATCGGTGGGGGCCGCGATCGGCGAGATCATCACCGCGCCGTTCAACGCCGGAGTCATCGCGCTGCTCTACACCGACCGCCGAATGCGGGCCGAGGCATTCGATCTGGTGCTGCAGACCGGCGCCGCGGGCGGGCCGTCCGCGGGCGCCTCCACCGATAACCTCTGGCTGACCCGGCCGGTCTGAGGACGAGTGAGATAGTGCCCTCCATCGACATCGACCGCGATGCCGCGCACCAGGCCGCCCAGGTCGAGCTCGACAAACCGATCTACTCCAAGGGCTCGGCCGGCGAACAGATCGCCGAGTGGATCAACGAGATGATCTACCGGCTGCTGCAGAAGACCGCCTCGTTGCCCGGCGGATGGCTCACGGCGACGGTGCTTTTCATCATGCTGGGGATCGCGCTGGCGGCCGCCATCCACATCGCGCGGCGCACCATGCGCACCAACCGCGGCGGCGACTACCAGTTGTTCGAAGCCGCGCAGCTCACCGCGGCTCAGCACCGCGCGACCGCAGAAAACTATGCGGCACAAGGCGACTGGGCCGCAGCGATTCGCCACCGGCTGCGAGCCGTCGCCCGCCAGCTCGAGGAGACCGGCGTACTCAACCCGGCGCCCGGCCGCACCGCCAACGAACTGGCCGCCGACGCCGGCGCCGCATTACCCCACCTTGGCGGCGAATTATCGCAAGCGGCAACGGCTTTCAACGACGTCACCTACGGTGAACAACCGGGGACGCAGGACGCTTACCGGATGATCGCCGACCTCGACGACCACCTGCGCTCCCGCTCGGGTGCCGGCACCGCCGGGCCGGAACAACCGGTGGCATCCGACTCGTGGGCGCAGGTGCGGTGATGGCGACCATCGGGCACCCGCAATCCGCCGCTCCGGCGGCGCGGCGCCGGCGATCCTGGCCCTGGGTGATCCTGACCCTGGTCGTGCTCACCGTCATCGCGTGCGTCGACGCCTACCTGACGGCGCCGCGGCCGGGCGCGCGCATGGATCCGGCGTCGACGGGTCCCGACGGGACCCATGCGCTGGTGGCGCTGCTGCGCGACGGCGGCGTCGACGTCGTGGTCGCCGACGGCATCGCCGGGGTCGAGCGGGCGGCGCGCCCCGACGCGCTGATCCTGGTGGCCCAGAGCCAGTTCCTGACCGGACCGCTGCTGGACCGGCTGGCGAAGGCACCGGGCGATCTGCTCCTGGTGGAACCGACGGCGCGCACCCGCGAGGCATTGCTGCCCGGCGTGCGCGTCTCGCCGGCCGACAACTTCGACTCCGACCCCGATTGCACTCTGCGCGAGGCAACCCGGGCCGGACCGGTGCGATTCGGACCCAGCGACACCTACCACGCCACCGACGGCCGGGCTATGACCCGTTGCTACGGCGGTGCGCTGATCCGCTTCCGCGACGGCGGGCGGAGCGTCACGGCGGTCGGCAACACCGACTTCCTAACCAACGGCGCCCTGTTGCAGGCGGGCAACGCCGCCCTGGCGATGAACCTCGCGGGCGCCCGGCCCCGGCTCATCTGGTATGCACCCCACCACGTCGAGGGCGAATCGTCGCCCCCCGGTTCGATTTCCGACCTGATCCCGCCCAACGTGCCGTGGATCGTCTGGCAGCTGTGCCTGGTCGTGCTGCTGGTCGCGCTCTGGCGGGGCCGGCGGCCCGGCCCGCTGGTCGCCGAGCAGCTGCCCGTCGTGGTGCGCGCGTCGGAGACCGTCGAGGGCCGCGGCCGGCTCTACCGTTCCCGCCGGGCGCGCGACCGCGCCGCCGCGGCCCTGCGCACCGCCACGCTGCAGCGGCTGCTGCCCCGGCTCGGCCTGAACACCGGGGCGTCCGCGCCCGCGGTGGCGGCCGCGGTGGCCGCCCGCAGCCGGGCCGACCCGGCATTCGTGTCCTACCAGCTGTTCGGCCCGCCCCCGGCGACCGACCACGACCTGCTACAACTTGCCCGTGCGCTCGACGACATCGAAAGGCAGGTCACACGGACGTGACGCAGTCGGATTCCAGCCCGCAAACCTCTCCCACCACTGAATCGGCGCGGGACGCGCTGCTGGCGCTGCGCGGCGAGCTCGCCAAGGCCGTCGTCGGGCAGGAGGGGGTGATCAGCGGGCTGGTGATCGCACTGCTGTGCCGCGGCCACGTGCTGCTGGAAGGCGTTCCGGGAGTGGCGAAGACGCTGCTGGTACGGGCGCTGGCCGCCGCGCTGCGGCTGGAGTTCAAGCGGGTGCAGTTCACCCCGGACCTGATGCCCGGCGACGTCACGGGCTCGCTAGTGTACGACGCGCGCACCGCCGCGTTCACGTTCCGGCCCGGCCCGGTGTTCACCAATCTGCTGTTGGCCGACGAGATCAACCGGACCCCGCCGAAGACCCAGGCCGCGCTACTCGAGGCGATGGAGGAGCGCCAGGTCAGCGTGGAAGGGGTGGCCCAGCCGCTGCCCGACCCCTTCATCGTGGCCGCGACCCAGAACCCCGTCGAATACGAGGGCACCTACCAGTTGCCCGAAGCGCAGCTGGACCGGTTTCTGCTCAAACTGAACGTGACTCTGCCACCGCGGGATTCGGAGATCGCCATCCTCGGGCGGCACGCCCAGGGCTTCGATCCCCGCGACCTGTCGGCGATCAAACCGGTGGCCGGGCCCGCCGAACTCGCGGCCGGGCGCGACGCCGTGCGGCACGTGCTGGTCGCCGACGAGGTCCTGGGCTACATCGTCGACATCGTCGGCGCCACCCGCTCGTCGCCCGCGCTGCAGCTGGGCGTCTCGCCGCGTGGGGCGACCGCGCTGCTGGCCACGGCCCGTTCCTGGGCCTGGTTGTCCGGCCGCAACTACGTCACTCCCGACGACGTGAAGGCCATGGCCCGCCCGACGCTGCGGCACCGGGTGATGCTGCGCCCCGAGGCCGAACTCGAAGGGGCCACCCCCGACGGCGTGCTCGACGGGATCCTGGCGTCGGTCCCGGTGCCCCGCTAGTGGTTCTGACCGGACGCACCGGGCTGGTCGCGCTCATCTGCGTCCTGCCCGTCGCGCTGTCCCCTTGGCCGGCAAGGACTTTCGGAGCCCTCCTGGTCGCCCTTCTGGGTGTGGTGATCGTGGACGTCGCGCTTGCGGCCAGCCCCCGCGGATTGCGTTATGACCGTTCCCCGGATCGCTCCGCCCGGCTCGCCCAGCCGGTGGACGTCGGGCTGCTGATCCACAACGACGGTCGGCGGCGGTTCCGCGGCCAGGTCCGCGACGCGTGGCCGCCCAGCGCGGGCGCGCGGCCCCGCATCCACCCAGTGAACATCCCCGCCGGCCGGCATCAGCACGTCGGTTCCCAGCTGCGGCCGGTCCGCCGCGGCGAACAGCGCGCGGCGGTGGTCACCGCCCGATCCATCGGCCCGCTTGGGCTGGCGGGACGACAGGGGTCGCAAGCCGTGCCGGGCCTGCTTCGGGTGTTGCCGCCCTTCCTGTCCCGCAAGCACCTGCCGGCCCGGCTGGCCAAACTGCGCGAGATCGACGGGCTGCTGCCGACGCTGATCCGCGGCCAGGGAACCGAATTCGACTCGCTGCGAGAATATGTCGTCGGCGATGACGTGCGGTCGATCGACTGGCGCGCGACCGCGCGCCGTGCCGACGTCGTCGTCCGCACCTGGCGGCCGGAACGCGACCGGCGCGTGGTGATCGTGCTCGACACGGGGCGCACAGCGGCGGGCCGGGTCGGCGTCGACCCGACCGCGTCCGATCCTGCGGGCTGGCCGCGGCTGGACTGGTCCATGGACGCCGCGCTGCTGCTGGCGGCGCTGGCGTCGCGGGCCGGCGACCACGTGGACTTCCTCGCCCATGACCGGGTCAGCCGGGCGGGCGTGTTCGGTGCGTCGCGCACCGAACTGCTCGCGCAGCTGGTCGACGCGATGGCGCCCTTGCAACCGGCTCTGCTCGAACCCGATTGGACGGCAATGGTTTCCGCGATCGCGCGGCGGGCCCGCAGGCGGTCGCTGGTGGTGCTGCTGACCGACCTCAACGCGACGGCGCTCGACGAGGGGTTGCTGCCCGTGCTGCCGCAGTTGGCGGCGAAGCATCACCTGATGGTGGCCGCGGTCGCCGACCCCCGGGTGGACCAGATGGCCGCCGGGCGTTCGGATCCGGCCGCCGTCTACGACGCGGCGGCCGCCGAACGATCCCGCAACGACCGCCGCGCGATCGCCGCCCGGCTGCGCCGCAGCGGGGTGGAGGTCGTCGACGCCCCGCCCACCGAACTGGCGCCCGCCCTGGCCGACCGGTATCTGGCGATGAAGGCCACCGGCCGGCTCTGACCGCTCAGCCCGTGGGGACCACGTCCGGCGCGTCTTCGATGTCGCCGGTCTCGCCGGCCTTGGCCGCACGACGGCCGAAATACACGATGTAGGAGAGGAACGCGACCTCGGCGACGATCCCGATCCCGACCCGGACGACCGTCGGCAGCGGCGAGGGCGTCACCAACGCCTCGATCAACCCCGAGACCAACAGGACGGCCACCAGTCCGATCGCGACCGACACAACCGCGCGGCCCTGTTCGGCGAGCGCTTGTCCGCGGGGCCGGTCGCCGGGTGCGACCACCGACCACCCCAGCCGCATCCCCGCCGCCCCGGCCAGGAATGCCGCCGTCAGCTCCAGCAACCCGTGCGGGGCCAGCAACCCAAGCAGCACGCCGCCCTTGCCGGCCTGGAACATCAGCCCGGAGATCAGCCCCAGGTTGGCGGCGTTCTGAAACAACACGATCGGGATCGGCAGTCCCAGTAGGACCGACATCGCGATGCACTGCGCCGCAACCCAGGAATTGTTCACCCAGATCTGCAGCGCGAACGCCGCGGCCGGATGCTCGCTGTAGTAGGAGGCCACGTCGTGGTTGACCAATTGCTCGATGTCGCTTGGTGTTCCGGCGGCCGACTGCACCTCGGGGTTGCCGACCACCCACAACGCCATGACGACCACCACGGCGAAGAACGCCACCGCCGTGCCCAGCCACCACCGCCACGAGCGGTACGCGACCACCGGGAAAGACACCGTCCAAAACCGGGCGAAGGTGCTGCCCAACGGCGCGTGAGCGCCGGTCACCACGGAACGCGCCCGCGCGACCAGGCTGGAAAGCCGACCGATCAATACCGAATCCGACGAGGCCGAACGCAGCGTCGAGAGGTGGGTGGACACCCGCTGGTACAGCTCGACGAGCTCGTCGACCTCGGCTCCGGTCAGCGAGCGACGCCGCCCCACCAACCGCTCGAGGCGGTCCCAGGTACCGCGATGGGCCAGCACGAATGCGTCGACGTCCACCCTGCGCAGCCTAATCGCCCTGTACCGTTCGGTGTTATGTCGGAGGTGGTGACCGGCGACGCCGTCGTGCTCGATGTGCAGATCGCCCAGTTGCCGGTGCGGGCCGTGAGCGCGCTGATCGATATCGCCGTGATCGTCGTGGGCTATCTGCTCGGCCTGATGTTGTGGGCCGCGACGCTCACCCAATACGACACCGCGCTGAGCGCCGCCGTCCTGCTCATCTTCACGGTGGTGGTGATCGTCGGCTATCCCGTGATCCTCGAAACCGCGACCCGCGGGCGCTCGGTGGGCAAGATCGCGATGGGCCTACGCGTGGTATCCGACGACGGCGGCCCAGAACGCTTCCGGCAGGCCCTGTTTCGGGCGCTGGCATCGGTGGTGGAGATCTGGATGCTGTTCGGGAGTCCCGCCGTCATCGCCAGCATCCTGTCGCCGAAAGCCAAACGGATCGGTGACATCTTCGCCGGCACCGTCGTCATCAACGAGCGCGGACCGCGCCTGGGTCCCCCGCCGATGATGCCGCCGTCGCTGGCGTGGTGGGCGTCGTCGCTGCAGCTGTCCGGCCTGTCCCCGGGCCAGGCCGAGGTGGCGCGCCAATTCCTCTCGCGGGCAACGCAACTGGATCGCCAGTTACGCCAGCAGATGGCGTACCGCATCGCCGGTGACGTTGTGTCCCGCATCGCCCCGCCGCCCCCGCCCGGCGCCCCGCCGGAACTGGTGCTCGCCGCCGTTCTCGCCGAACGGCACCGCCGCGAGCTGGCCCGGCTCCGTCCCGCCGTGCCGCCGGCCGCCGGCGCGCCGTGGCCAACCTGGCCGGCCGCGCCCCAACAGCAGGCGATCCCGTGGCCGGACGCGGCACCGCGGCAGCAGGACCCGCCCAATCGGCCGCCGGGCGGTTTCTCGCCACCCGGCTGACCGGCCGCTAGCCGGAGACGCTCGCCGCCATGAGGGCGACGTCGGCGATCAACAGCGCCCAACCGCACAGCGGCACGGCGATACCGCCGCGCCGCTTCGCGGTCAAAAGCGAGACGACGATGACGACGACGGCGACCGCGGGCGCACCGTAGAACGCGACCCCGAAATCGATCCCGCCGTGGCCCAGGTTCGGACAGCTTCGGTCGGCGCAGCCGTCGGTACTCATCACCGCGCCCAGGGCAAAGAGCATCACGATGACGGCGGCGGGCACCGTGGCCAGCGCCAAACCCCAGTTGACCCACGGCCACACGGTGCGCCCCCGACCGCTGCCATCCTGCGCGAAGCCGGTCGCGGAGGAGGCCCCGCGGACCGCCAGGTTGGAGTCATCAGCGTTCATCCCAGAGTTCCTACCCGCCGCCTGGGGGGTGCAAACCGCCCCGCCCAATTTTCACCGTTGCATCGCGATAGGTTCCGATATATCGTAATACTTCGGAGCGCACGGTGCGCTTCCCTTCAGACGTAAGGAACAGACATGAACAACCCCTTCACCCCCACCGGCGGCCCGTTCGCCGCCGGCCCCGGTTTCGGCTTCGGGCCCGACACCCATCGGCGCGCCCTGCACGGCGCCCGGCGGCGCGCCCGCCAGGAGTTCTTCGAGAACCTCCGCGAGCACGGCCCCGACCATGACGGCCCCATCGGTTTCGGCCCCGGGTTCGGACCGGGCTTCGGCCCCGGCTTCGGACCGGGCTTCGGTCCGGGCTTCGGCTTCGGGCCGGGCGGCCGGCGCGGCGGATGGCGTCGTGGCGGCCCCGGTCGCGGCAAGCGCGGCGACGTCCGCGCGGCCATCCTGGCGCTCCTGGCCGAGCGGCCGATGCACGGCTACGAGATGATCCAGCAGATCGCCGAACGCAGCAACGGAATCTGGAAGCCGAGCCCCGGCTCGGTCTACCCGACGCTGCAGCTGTTGACCGACGAGGGTCTGATCACCGCCAGCGAAAGCGAAGGCAGCAAGAAGCTCTTCGAGCTGACCGACGAGGGCCGCGCGGCGGCCGAGAAGGTTGAGACCCCGCCGTGGGACGAGATCGCCGAGGGCGCGGACCCCGGTCACATGAACCTGCGGGCGGCCGTCGGCCAACTGTTCGGTGCGGTCGCGCAGTCGGCGCACACCGCCACCGCCGACCAGCAGCAGCGCATCGTCGAAATTCTCAACAACGCGCGGCGCGAGGTCTACGGCATCCTCGGCGAGGACTGACCCCCACCCCGGCGGGCCCTGGATCAGGTGACGTCCACCCAATCCAGGGTCCGCTGCACCGCCTTGAGCCAACCCGCGTATCCCGCGGCGCGCTGCTCGTCGGTCCAGGCCGGCGTCCAGCGCTTGTCCTCGCGCCAGTTGGCCCGCAGGTCCGACGGATCCGCCCAGAAGCCCACCGCCAGGCCGGCCGCGTAGGCCGCGCCCAGCGCGGTCGTCTCGGCGACGACCGGACGCACCACGTCGACCCCGAGCACGTCGGCCTGGATCTGCATGCACAGGTCGTTGCCGGTGACACCGCCGTCTACCTTCAAAACTTCAAGGCGCACACCAGAATCCGCCGCCATCGCGTCGACCACGTCGCGGCTCTGATAGCAGATCGCCTCCAGCGTCGCGCGGGCCAGGTGCGCGTTGGTGTTGAACCGTGACAGCCCGACGATCGCGCCGCGGGCGTCGGATCGCCAGTACGGCGCGAACAACCCCGAAAAGGCCGGGACGAAATAGACCCCGCCGTTGTCTTCGACCTGACGCGCCAACGACTCGCTTTGCGCCGCGCCGCTGATGATGCCCAGCTGGTCGCGCAGCCACTGCACCGCGGCGCCGGTGACCGCGATCGAACCCTCAAGCGCGTAAACCGGTTTCGCCTCCCCGAACTGGTAGCAGACGGTGGTCAGTAGCCCGTTGTCCGACCGCACGATCGTCTCGCCGGTGTTGAGCAGCAAGAAGTTTCCGGTGCCGTAGGTGTTCTTGGCCTCACCCTCCGACAGGCACACCTGGCCCACCATCGCCGCGTGCTGGTCACCGAGCATGCCGGTGACCGGCACCTCGCCGCCGACCGGCCCGGTCTGCGCGGAGACCCCGTACGGCCCCGGCGACGACGACGGCGCGATCGCCGGCAACATCGCACGCGGGATCGAGAAGAACGACAACAGCTCGTCGTCCCAATCCAGGGTCTCCAGGTCCATCAGCATGGTCCGGCTGGCGTTGGTCACGTCGGTGACGTGCACGCCGCCGCGCGCGCCTCCGGTCAGGTTCCACAACACCCAGGTATCGGGCGTGCCGAACACGGCGTCACCGCTCTCGGCGGCCTGCCGCACCCCGTCGACGTTCTCCAGGATCCATTGCAGTTTGCCGCCGGAGAAATAGGTCGCCGGGGGCAGGCCCGCCTTGCGGCGGATCACCTCGCCGTGGCCATCCCGTTCCAGCGCCGACGCGATCCGGTCGGTGCGGGTGTCCTGCCAGACGATCGCGTTGTAATAGGGCCGGCCGGTGTGCCGATTCCACACCAGCGTGGTTTCCCGCTGGTTCGTGATGCCAAGGGCGGCAATGTGTTTGGCGGACAAGTTGGCCCGGTTCAGCACCGACATCAACACCGACGACGTCCGCTCCCAGATTTCGACCGGGTCGTGCTCGACCCAGCCGGCGCGGGGCAGAATCTGTTCGTGCTCGAGCTGGTGACGAGCCACCTCGGCGCCGTCATGATCGAAGATCATGCAGCGGGTGCTGGTGGTTCCCTGGTCGATGGCGGCGACGAACTCAGCGGACACGTCAGGAGTCCATCATGGTCCGGGTGGACTCGACAAGCTCACCGCGTAGCTTGCATTACCGCCGGTAACCCTGTTCCATCGGCGGTGTGGGCGAAGAGGTCAGGCGCACCACGTACAACAGCGCACATCGGCGGGAATACCGGCGCAAGCTCCAGCTATGCCTGGACGTCTTGGAGACGATGCTGGCGCAGTCGCACTTTGACTCGGCCAGACCGCTCACCGGCATGGAGATCGAGTGCAACCTTGTCGACGCCGGCTATCAGCCCGCGATGTCGAATCGCGATGTACTGGACGCCATCGCCGATCCGGCGTTCCAGCCGGAATTGGGCGCCTACAACATCGAATTCAACGTCCCGCCCCACGCCCTGCCCGGGCACACCGCGCTGGACCTGGAAAGCGAGGTGCGGGCCAGCCTGAACGAGGCCGAGATCAAGGCCGGCGCCGGCGGCGCGCACATCGTGATGATCGGGATCCTGCCCACGCTGATGCCCGAGCACCTGGCCACCGGCTGGATGAGCGACTCGAGGCGGTACGCGGCGCTCAACGAGTCGATCTTCACCGCGCGGGGCGAGGACATCCCGATCAACATCTCCGGCCCCGAGCCGCTGAGCTGGCAGGCCGTGTCGATCGCGCCCGAATCCGCTTGCACCAGCATTCAATTGCATCTGCAGGTGGCCCCGGAAGCGTTCGCCGCCAACTGGAACGCGGCCCAGGTGGTGGCCGGCCCGCAGCTGGCGCTGGGCGCCAACTCGCCGTACTTCTTCGGCCACCAGCTGTGGGCCGAGACCCGAATCGAGCTGTTCACCCAGTCCACCGACACCCGGCCCGAGAAGCTCAAGTCCCAGGGCGTGCGGCCGCGGGTGTGGTTCGGCGAAGGGTGGATCAGCTCGGTGCTCGACCTGTACCGAGAGAACATCCGCTACTTTCCGTCCCTGCTGCCCGAGGTGTCCGATGAGGATCCGGTCGCCGAGCTGGCCGCCGGCCGGGTCCCGCACCTGTCCGAGCTGCGGTTGCACAGCGGCACCGTCTACCGGTGGAACCGCCCGGTCTACGACGTGGTGCAGGCAGACGGGGTTGGCCGCCCGCACCTGCGGCTGGAGAACCGGGTGCTGCCGGCGGGGCCGACCGTCGTGGACATGCTGGCCAATTCGGCCTTCTTCTACGGCATGCTGCGCCGCCTGTCCGAGGACGACGATCCGGTGTGGTCGGGTATGGATTTCGCTGCGGCGCAGGCGAATTTCCTCGGGGCGGCGCGCAACGGCATCGACGCCCGGCTGCGTTGGCCCGGTCTGGGCGAGGTGACGGCGACCGCACTGGTGCTGGACACGTTGCTGCCGATCGCCGACGAGGGACTGCGGCGCTGGGGCGTGGACGCCGAGGTGCGCGACCGCTTCCTCGGCGTCATCGAGGGCCGCGCCAAGACCGGCCGCAACGGCGCCAGCTGGCAGGTGTCCACGGTGCGCGCCCTGGAAGACGGTGGGATGGCGCGGCCCGCGGCGCTGGCCGAGATGCTGCGCCGCTACTGCACACACATGCACACCAACGAACCGGTGCACACCTGGGAGTCCTGAACCCGGAGTACGTTGCAAACCATGACGGGCGATCAGGTGATGGACTGGGACAGCGCATACCGGGAGCAGGCGCACTTCGAGGGGCCGCCGCCGTGGAACATCGGCGAACCGCAGCCCGAACTGGCCGCACTTCTGGCGGCCGGCAAGTTCCGCAGCGACGTGCTGGACGCCGGGTGCGGGGTGGCCGAGCTGTCGTTGGCGCTGGCCGCCCGGGGCTACACGGTGGTCGGGGTCGACATCACGCCGACCGCCGTCGCGGCGGCCACCAAGGCCGCCGAGGAACGCGGCTTGACCACGGCCAGCTTCGTGCAGGCCGACATCACCTCGTTCAGTGGCTATGACGGACGGTTCTCCACCGTGGTCGATTCCACGCTGTTTCACTCGCTGCCGGTCGAGGGCCGCGACGGCTACCTGAGCTCCATACACCGCGCGGCCGCGCCGGGCGCCGGCTTGTTCGTGCTGGTGTTCGCCAAGGGCGCGTTTCCCGCCGAGATGGAACCCAAACCCAACGAGGTCGACGAGGACGAACTTCGCGCCGCAGTCAGCAAGTACTGGGAGGTGGACGACATCCGGCCGTCCTTCATCCTGTCGAACGCCGTCGAGATCGCGGGCGCGCCCTTCGAATTCCCGCCGCACGAGCGCGACGAGAAGGGCCGGCTGAAGATGCCCGCCTACCTGCTCACGGCACACAAAGCGGGCTAGGTCCTCAACCGGCGGTCGCCGCCGTGGCGGCGATCAGCGCCTCGGCGAAGGTCTCCAGGTCGTCGGCCGTGGTGTCGACGTGCGGCGAGATCCGCAGTCGCGGCCCGGCCAGCTCCAGGGGTGCCCGCTGCACGCCGACGAAGGTGGTCAGGATCCGCCGCTCGGCGAGCAGCCACGACCGCACCGCCTGCGGATCGGCGCCGTCGACCGGCGCCAGGGTCGTGATGGCGCTGGGCTCGTCGGCCTCTTCGACGACCGCCCAGCCGGCCACGTCGGCCAGCACCCGGCGGCTGACGCCGCCCAGCTCGCCCAGCCGCGCCCGCACGGCCCGCGGCCCGTACGCCAGGTGCTCGCCCAGCGCCAGCGAAAACCCCACGCGCGCCGCGACGTTGGCCTCACCGAACTCCAGCTGCTGGGCCACCGTGAACGAGCCCGCGAGCCACTCCGGTGCCGCCAGCCGCGGATGCAGGTCCTCCATCAGCCGGCGGCGCACCGCCAGCGCGCCGACACCGCGCGGCCCGGCGATCCACTTGCGCGACGACGCATAGGTCACGTCGGCGCCGACCGCGCAGTCCACCTGGCCCAGCGCTTGGGCGGCGTCGACGACCAGCGGCAGCCCCAGCTCGCGGCACAGCTGCGCGATCATCGCCGACGGTTGCACCACCCCGCTGTGGCTGCCGAGGGCGGTCAGGTGGACCAGGTCGGGCGGGTCGGCCTCCAGCGCCAGCGCCGCGTCGTCGAGCGCGACCCGGCCGTCCTCGAGCGTCGGCAGCAGCTGACGGTCGAACCCGTGCGCCGCCAGCAGCGCCAGGTTGGGACCGTATTCGCCGGGCAGGCACGCCACCCTGCGCCGGTCGGCCGGCCAGGCGCCGAGGAGCAGGTCCAGCGCGTTCAGGGAGCCCGTGGTGAACACCACCTCGGCGTCGCGCATGCCGGCCAGCGTGGCGAACGCAACGCGTCCGGCGTCCAGCGCGGGCGCGGCCGCCTCGGCCGCGACGTAGCCACCGATTTCGGATTCGTTGCGCGCGTGCAGGGCGGCCGCCTCGATCACCGCCAGGCTCTGCCGCGAGCAGGCCGCGCTGTCCAGGTGCAGCCCGGCCACGGGTGGGCGGGCCGCCCGCCACCGGTTCGCCAGCGAACCCCCGGCCGTCACTTCACGGCCAACGACAACCCGAAATCGCCCGCGGTGTCGGTCCACCACCTGGTGCGACGCAACCCCACCGCGGCCAATTCGGCGCTCACCCCGTCCGGGCGGAACTTGCACGACACCTCGGTGAGCATCTCCTCGCCGGCCGCGAAATCGACGGTCAGGTCGAGCGCGTCGACACGGACCCGCTGGCGGCGGCCGGCGCGTAACCACATTTCGATGCGTTCCTCGTCGGCATTCCAGCGCGCCACGTGGTCGAAGGCCTCGACGTCGAAATCGGCGTCGAGTTGCCGGTTGATGACCGCCAGCACGTTGCGGTTGAACGCCGCCGTCACGCCGGCCGAGTCGTCGTAGGCCCGCACCAGCCGGCCGGTGTCCTTGACCAGGTCCGTGCCCAGCAGCAGGCTGTCCCCGGGCCGCATCTGGGCGGACAGGCTCGACAGGAACTCCGCCCGCGGTCCGGGCGTGAGGTTGCCGATCGTCGACCCCAGGAACACGAACAGGCGACGCCCGCCGGTCGGGATCTCGGTCAGGTGTTCTTCGAAATCGCCGCAGACCGCGTTGATTTCGACGCCGGAATATTCCCGCTGAATGGCCGCCGCGGCCGTCGACAGGATGCCGGCGTCGACGTCGAACGGGACGAACCTGCGCAGCGATCCGCGGTTGCGCAGCGCGTCCAGCAGCAGCCGGGTCTTCTCCGACGTCCCGCTGCCCAACTCCACCAGGGTGTCCGCCCCGCTGGCCGCGGCGACGTCGGCCGACCGGGCGCGCAGGATCTCGGCCTCGGCGCGGGTCGGATAGTATTCGGGCAACCGGGTGATCTGGTCGAACAGGTGGCTGCCAAGCGAATCGTAGAACCATTTGGGGGGCAACGACTTCGGTGTCCGCTGCAGGCCTTCGAACACGTCGCGGCGCAACGCACGGTCGGCGGAGTCGGCGGCCAGGTGGTTGGACAGGGTCAGCGTCATCGATAACCTTCCGGGTGATCCAGCGGGGTCAGCGCGATCCCCGTCGCGCTGACGTCGACGAGGTGTCGGTCCGGCACTTCCTCCCAACCGGGGTCGTCGTCGTAGGGCTCGCTGGCCAAGACGACACCGTCGGCGCGGCGCAGGATCGAAAGCGTGTCGCCGAACGCCGTCGCCAGCAGGCGAGAGCCGTTGGCGGCCAGGATGTTCAGCCGGGCGTTCGGGTCGGCGGCCGCTACCTCGTTGAGGGTCTCGCCGAGCGCGTCGAGGCCGCGCTCGAAGATGGCCGCCGCGAGGAGCGCGCTGTCGCACACCGATTCGGCCCGCGGGGTCGCGGGCAGCGCGGCGCGGTCGACGACTCCGTTGTGCGACAACAACCACTGGCCGTCGGTGAACGGCGCCGTCGCGCTCACGTCGATCGGCATCCCGACCGTCGCCGAGCGCACCGCGGCCACCATGCAGTGGCTGCGCAGCGCCGGCGCGACGGAGGTGAACGACGTGTCACCCCACAGCGGCGCCGAGCTGCGCCACCGGCGCGGCACCTGGGTTCCGGAGGAGACGTCGAAAAACCCGACGCCCCAACCGTCGGCGTTGAGCAGGCCGTGCTTCTGCCGGCGCGGGGCATAGGACTGCACCCGCAGCCCGTACGGCGGGTCCAGCACCAGCGAGGAGACGGTGACGTCGGCCCCGAGCCAACCGAGATGACGGCACATCAGGCGGAATCCTCCGCGTCCCAGGCCAACCGGACGCCGGAGAAGATCTGGCGCCGGATCGGATGGTCCCAGTTGCGGAAGCTCGGCCGCAGGATGGCGGGCTCCACGGCCCACGATCCACCGCGAAGCACCCGGTAGTCGCCGCCGAAGAACGGCTGCGAGTAGCGCTCGTAGATCATCGGAACGAAGCCAGGCCACGGCCGCAGCGGCGAGGAGGTCCACTCCCACACGTCGCCGAGCATCTGCTCGGCCCCGTATGCCGAGGCGCCGGCCGGGTACGCCCCGACGGGCGCCGGGCGCAACGCGGCGCCGCCCAGGTTGGCGAGGGCGTCGGTCGGCGGCTGCGCCCCCCACGGGTAGCGGCGCCGGCTCTCGGTGGCCGGATCCCACGCGCAGGCCTTCTCCCATTCCATCTCGGTGGGCAGCCGCGCGCCGGCCCAGGCCGCGTAGGCCTGCGCCTCGAAGTAGGTGACGTGCTGCACCGGTTCGTCGGCGGGAATGTCCTCGACGTGTCCGAAGCGGGTGCGCGTTCGCGCGTCGGGGCTCCAGAACAGCGGCGCGGTCAGTCCCGCGCGCTGGCGATGCTCCCAGCCGCGCTCGGACCACCAGCGGGGCTGCCGGTACCCGCCGTCGTCCACGAACTGCCGCCACTCGCCGTTGGTGACCGGCACCCGGCCGATCCGGAAGGCCGGCAGCTCGACGACGTGGGCGGGACGTTCGTTGTCCAACGAGTACGGCTCGGTCGCGGCGTCCACGCCCAGCACGAACGGGCCCGCGGGCACCGGGACCGACGTGCCGGCCAACCCGGGCCGCCCGGCCGGCAGCGCCGCGCCGTCGCGCAGCAGCGGCGCGCCGCTGCGCAGGTTCAACGCCTGCAACATGGTTTCGTCGTGCTGGTTTTCGTGGCTGATCACCAGCGCGAACGCGAAGCTGTCGGCGTCGTCGGGCAGGGCGTCGAGGGCATCGAGGGCGGCGGACCGCACGGTCCGGCAGTACGACCGCGCGCGGTCCGGGGATAGCAGCGGCAACTCGACCCGGCTCGCGCGCGAGTGCACGAAGGCGTCGTAGAGGCCCTCGACCGCCGGCGGCAGCATGCCGGGCCGGCCGGGGTCGCCGCCACGTAGCAGCCAGAGCTCCTCTTGCTGACCGATGTGCGCCAGGTCCCACACCAGCGGGCTCATCAGGGGGTCGTACTGCCGGTACAGTTCGGCGTCGTCGAAGTCGACCAGCCGCAACGTCCGCGCCCGCGCCCGCGCCAAATCGTCGGCAAGGCTCGCCCGGCATGACGATCGCACGCGCGGCGCTGGGGGCACTCCCCAGCTCCGCGGGGACCCCACCCGCGTGCGGGGGACCGGGCGCGGCGGGTCGGAATCATCAGCGGAAGTCACAGCCCCCCTCGCGCCAGTCGCGCCACGGTGGGCGCGATGCCGTGCTGGATCACCCCGTCGGAGAAGTCGTCGCCGGGACAACGGCCCCGTTCGACGGCGTCGACCAGGCGCTGCATCGAATCGGCGAGTTCGGGCGGCGCCAGTTCGGCGGCGACGGCCACGCACTTGTTGGCCGCGGCGTACAGCCGCCGGTCACGCAGCCCCAACCGGGCCGCGGTGTCCCAGGCGGTGGCCACCGGTTCGACCGCCTCGGCCGCGACGCCGGCCGCGACCGGGTCGTCGAGCAGGGTCACCAGGGTGAACACCAGCACCGGCCAGAAGGCGTCCGGCACGCTGTCGAGGTAGCGGATCTCCAGCCACTGCCTCGGGCGCACCGGGGGAAACAGCGTGGTCAGGTGGTATTCCAAATCGGCGACGGTGGGACGGCGAGCACCCAGCAACACCCGGCCGTCCACCCAGTCGGCAAACGGCACCCAGCGCGTGACCGCTGTGAGTTCTGCGGCGTCCGGGGTGTGCACCAGCATCACCGGCGCTTTGAGCGCGTAGCGCGCCCAGTCGGTGCCGGGTTCGTCGCCGCTGGCGCCAAGAATGGGTCCGCACCGCGCCGAGTCCATCTGGCCCCACACCCATTGCCGGGTCGAGGCCCACCCGGTGAACCCACCGCGCAGCATCGGCGAGTTCGCGGCCATCGCGATCATGGTGGGGCCCAGCGCGTGCGCCAGCCGCACCCGGTCCGCCCAGCCGGCCCGCGGGCCGGCGTCCACGTTGACCTGAATGGACGCGGTGGACGTCATCATGGCCGCGCCGGCCGCACCCGAGCGGCTGGACGCGAAGAACTGCTCCATGGCGCGGTAGCGCGCGCCCGGGTTGATGCGCTTGGGCAGGCGCAGCGGGTCCGCCCCCAAGAGGACGAGGCCCAGCCCGGCGCCGGCGAACGCCGACCGCAACACGGACTGGTCGCGAAGCATCGCGTCGATGGCGGCGACCACCCCGTCGGCCGGCGGACCGGACAGCTCCACCGCACCGCCGGGCTCCACCGTGACCCGGCTGCCACAAGGCAGTGACCCCAGAGGCTTCAGCACGTCGGCGATCTCGTCCCAGCCGGGCCTGCGGTGCGGGTCGGCCGGGTCGTGGCAGTGGGCTTCCACCTCCAGACCCACTCGGCCCAGCGGGGCGTCCACCAGGCAGGCGTCCGCGATGTAGTGCGCGGCGGCTTTCGAGTCGGCCATCTCGGAGCTCGCGGTAGTGACAGCGGCGAACGTCATATCACTATCCCTTCGGGCCTGGGCCAGCCTGAGCACGCGTCCGCGGACCACTTCCCTGCATAGCGAGGGGAACGGTAACCGCCACTACTTCATCTAACAGATGGCTCCGACATATTCCCGTTCGCGCCAAAACTCAAGCATGCCGAGCCGGCCCCCGAACCGGCTCACTGGCCGAGCGCGTTCTGCATCGCGCCGGCCAGCACGTTGACCGCCGGCCCGGCGTTGCCAGACTGGCAGACCTTGGCCTGCAGCAACACATTTTCGCGCAGCCTGGTTTGATTGAAACACCGCCGATCGGTGCCGGCCTCTTGCTTGGTCCAGTTTGCGTCGGCGGGACCGGGCGGCCCCCCGTCGAAGGACCACACCTGGGTTACGCCGTTGTCCAGGTGGATCGCGGTGGTCTGGCCCGAGCAGCCAACCGTCCGGTCCACCACGCGATGGAACGCGCGGTCGGCGGCGTCGTTGGTGGCAAACACCCCGACGGCCTGCTTGACGAAGTGGGTCTGGTCGCTGGCCGACGTCTGGGTGACGGCGCCGTTGAACGACGCCAGGTCCGGGTCGCCGTACACCTCGGGCAATCCGATGTCGGCCCAGTTGTTGCACGCCGGAACGTCCACCCAGTCGCCCTGCACCGGTTGGGTGAACACCGACTCCCAGCCCATCGTTGCGCCCACGATGTTGCCGACCGACCCCTTACCCAGGACCGCGTAGTTCACCACCCCGGGTTCCGACGGGTGCCCGGCCGCCACGGGAACGCCCAACCCCGCTCCGACCGCCACGCCGACGGTCACCACCGCGGCACAGATCCGCATGGTCATTCCAGCGATCATGCCAGGCAGGTGGGCGCGCGGTCAGCCCCCGTTGCCCCGCACGCCCTCCTCGACCTGCTTGCCGAGGTCGGGGTCGACGTTGCGCCAGTACTCGAACACCCGCGACAGCACCGGTTCTTTGACGCCCTTGGATACGTGCCCAATGATGTTGTGCGCCAACCGGTCCCGGGCAGCGTCGTCGAGGACCTCGCGAACCATGGTGCCGGCCTGGCCCCAGTCGTCGTCCTCGGCGTGCAGCGTGTACGCGGCGCGGACCATGTCGCCGTCGGCGTGCCAGCGCACCTCGGCGGCGCGGGCCGGGTCGGCGTGCGGGCCGCCGTAGGAGTTGGGCGCGTAGACCGGGTCGGAGACGTTCTTCATCCGCATCGCGCCGTCCTTCGAGTAGCTGTTCACCTCGACCTTCGGCGTGTTGACGGGGATCTGCCGGTAATTGGTTCCCAGCCTGGCGCGGTGCGCGTCGGAGTAGGAGAACCCCCGGGCCTGCAGCATCTTGTCGGGGCTCAACCCGGTACCGGGCACGGTGTTGTTGGGCTCGAAGGCGGCCTGCTCGATCTCCGTGTGGTAGTCGGTGACGTTGCGGTTCAGCGTCATCTTGCCGACGTCGATCAACGGGTAGTCGCTGTGCGGCCACACCTTCGTCAGGTCGAACGGGTTGAACCGGTAGTTGCGGGCCTCCTCGTACGGCATGATCTGCATCTTCAGGGTCCAGCTGGGGTGGTCGCCGCCCTCGATGGCCTCGTAGAGGTCCCGTTGGTGGTAGTCGCCGTCCTCCCCGGCCAGCCGGTCGGCGTCCTCCTGGGTCAGGAAGTCGGCGCCCTGATCGGTCTTGAAGTGGTACTTGACCCAGAAGATCTCGCCGGATGCGTTGATCCAGCTGTAGGTGTGGCTGCTGTAGCCGTTCATGTGCCGCCAGGTCTTGGGGATGCCGCGGTCACCCATCAGCCAGGTCACCTGGTGGGCGGACTCCGGCGACAGGCTCCAGAAGTCCCACTGCATGTTGTGGTCGCGGACGTTGCTCGCCTGCAGGCGCTTCTGCGAACGGATGAAGTGCTGGAACTTCAGCGGGTCGCGCATGAAGAAGACCGGCGTGTTGTTGCCGACCAGGTCGAAGTTGCCCTCGCTGGTGTAGAACTTCAGGGCGAAGCCGCGAGGGTCGCGCCAGGTGTCCGGGCTGCCCCGCTCGCCCGCGACGGTCGAGAACCTGGCCAGCATGTCGGTCTTGGTGCCGGGCTGGAAGACCGCGGCCCTGGTGTACTTGCTGACGTCGTTGGTGACCTCGAAGGTGCCGAAGGCGCCCCCGCCCTTCGCGTGCGGCTGACGCTCCGGGATGCGCTCCCGATTGAACTGGGCCATCTGCTCGATCAGGTAGTGGTCCTGCAGCAGAATCGGGCCGTCGGGCCCGATCGTCAACGACTGGTCGTCGCTGGGTGCAGCGATGCCGGCGTCAGTGGTGGTGAAACGCTCCGTCATGTCACTATCTCCTCGTTTGGTGGGCTGACTCCAGGCTTTGGCTACGAAAATGCCCGCGTACCAATGACTATTCTCGCTTTCTTGACCGAGTCAAGAAGGGCATCGGCCGCTACGGACGCGGTGCCGGTGCGCCGGGTGTAGGGCTGCTGGCCGGCGGTCCGCCGGGGCCGCTCATACCGGGCCCGCCCGCCGGCCCGCCGGGCCCACCCGGACCGCCGGGGGGCATCGGCACGATCAGCTGCGGGCCGCCGGAATTCCATGGGCCGCCGGGGCCGGGGCCGCCGGATCCCCACGGCCCGGGTCCGTAGCCCGGTCCCCACGGGCCGTTGCCCGGTCCGGGGCCGTTGCCCGGTCCGGGGCCGCCGCCCGGCCTGAACATCTGGCCGTGGTGATGGTGGCAGTGGTGGTAATACCCGAAGACGAACGCCCCGGCGAAGAACACGCTGGTGATGATGAAGACGATCCCGGCAACGATGACCACCCACGCCGCGGCCGTGTACAACCTGGGCGGTTTCACCCGCTCCGGCGGCGGGGGTGCGGCGGCTGGGGCAGGGGTCGGCGGGGTGGGCGGCGGTTCTGGTGTCTCGCTCATCCCTGAATGATGCCCGGGGGCACGGCCGGCATAACAGGGTCGGGCCACAAACTTGCTGTGAATCGAGATGCGGCGCTGACTGAACGACGAGCAGCCCGGTGCTCTGTCGAGCACCGGGCTGCTGGTTGTTCGGTGAAAGGGGGTGGACTACCTGGCCGGGGCGACCGACGACGGGATCTGGCTGGGGCCGGGGGCGCCCGGCGCCACCGACGCGGGCCCGCCCTGCTGGATACCGGCCGGTCCGCCGGCACCCGGGCCACCCGGGCCGCCCATGCGGTGCGGGTGCATGAACGCCGCGTGGTGCTTGTGGTGGTGGTGGCCGTGGTGGCCGCCGCGGTGGCCGAGGATGAAGCCGGTGAAGAAGATGACCGCGACGATGAACACGATCCCGGCGACGATGGCGACCCACGCGGCGAGTTGGAAGACCCGCGGGGTCCGGTAGGCGGCCGCCGCTTCCGCGGCGACCGGTGCGGTGGCGGTGGAAGTCCGCGCAGTGGGGGTTTCAGATGTTTCACTCATGAGACAAATGATGAAGCCGTTAACAATAGTTGCGGCTATGCACCACTTATGTAGCAGCTGTGAGCTAAAGGCCGGCTTCCGGGCTGGTCAGACGGCCAATCGCGCCCGACGAAACCACTGGGTGGCCTCTGCAGGGCGTGCGCGCCACGACCGGGTCGGGCACAAACGAGTTTCACGGCAGCAGTGTGGACCACGATTGGCGTTCGACGCCGCGGACCTACTAATTTTCCTGACGTGATGTCTTCAGCTGCTGGTGCAGTCGCGCGGTGGATCGCCCCCCTGCTCACGGTCGCCGCCGTGGGTCTGCTCGCCGGCCCGCCGCAGGCCGGTCCCGTGCCGGCGGTGCGCCTGGCCGACGATGCGAACCCGTTGGCCGGCATGCCCTTCTACGTCAACCCCAACTCGGCGGCCATGCGCGCGGCGCAACACGCCGATCCTCCGAGTCCGGAGTTGACCGCGATCGCCAACACGCCGCAGGCGTATTGGATCGTCCCGGGCTCGTCCGCGGCCACGGTCGCGAAGTACACCGGTGACGCGCAGGCCGCCGGCGCCATCCCGGTGCTGGCGATCTACGGAATCCCGCATCGCGACTGTGGCAGCTTCGCCGCGGGTGGCTTCGCGACGGCCGACGACTACCGCGCGTGGATCAGCGGCATCGCCAACGACGTGGGCGGTGCCCGGACGGCGATCATCCTCGAACCCGACGCCCTCGCCATGGCCGACTGCCTGTCCGCCGACCAGCGCCAGGAACGCTACGACCTGATCCGCTACGCCGTCGACACCCTGACGCGCAATCCGGCCACGGCCGTGTACGTCGACGCCGGCCACCTGCGCTGGCACAGCCCCGAGGACATGGCCGCCAGGCTCAACGCGGTCGGTGTCGGGCGCGCGCGGGGTTTCAGCGTCAACACCGCGAACTTCTACACCACCGAGGACGAAATCGGTTACGGCGAAGCGATTTCGGGGCTGACGAACGGGTCGCACTACGTGATCGACACCTCGCGCAACGGGGTCGGACCGGCGCCCGACTCCCGGCTCAACTGGTGCAACCCCAGCGGCCGGGCGCTCGGCACCCCGCCCACGACGGCCACCGCGGGCGCGCACGCCGACGCCTATTTGTGGATCAAACGGCCCGGCGAATCCGACGGAACGTGCGACAACGGCGATCCGCCGGCGGGCACCTTCGTGAGTCAGTACGCGATCGATCTGGCCCACAACTCGGGCCACTGATCACGGCTTGAACGGGTTGACCGCGAACTGGATCACCCGGTAGGGCGCTGCGACCCGGGCCCGGGTGTCCCACTGGCTCACGAAGATTCGCAGCTCGTCGAGGGTGGATCCGGGCGAGATGTATCCGCCGTACGGTTGTGCGAGCCGGTTGTCGTACGGCGGCGGCAGGCTCTCCGCGGGCTCCGGCCACTCGTCGTGCTGCACCACCGTGGTCACCGGCGCGTCGCCCAGCCCGGTCGGGTCGGCGGCGACGCGAACCTCCATGTTGCCGGTGACGGCGTTGAAATACGACAGCACGGCCTTGCCGTCGATTTGCCGGATGCTCATCTCCCCGACCGCGTCCGGCCACAGCGGGGTGGGGGGCTTGCCCCAGCCGCCGCGCGGGCCGGCCGCCCAGCCCTGCCACCGGGACCGGTCGGTAAACGCCTGCGGGGTGGCCCGATACAGCACGGCGGGGTCCCTGCGGGTGAAGCTGTCGGCCACGATGTACACCCATCCGGTGGGCGAGTCCGGCGTGGGGATCGGGTCGTAGTAGCCGCTGATCTGCGTTTGCGACCCGCCCTGATAGGAGGCGGGTCGCCGCGACCCGGCGATGGTCTGCCACCCCGCCCGCGCGGGCTCGGCCGTCACCAGCCGTGAGCTCTGCGGCTCCAGGTTCTTCGTCGTCGTCACCATCAGGTAGTTGCGCCGGTTGATCTGCACCACCCCGGCGGGCAGCTGCGAGGCGCCCGGCGGGGTGGGATCGGCCAGCAGCGGGTTGCTGATCCCGGTGACGCCCGTGTAGCGCACCCCGGCCGGGTCGTCGACGGACGCGGTGTCCACGTGCAGGGCCACCGGCGCGTACCAGCCGCCGAAACCGACGCCCTGGCCGGCGAAGCTGTCACCGCAGACCTGCAACAGCTCGGTGGGGAATTCGATGAACTCACAGAGGTCGGTCGCGCCGACGCCGTAGTCCCCGGTGGGGGTGCCGGTGCCGGCCGTGGGCCCGAGCCGCAACACCTGACCGGGCGCCAGCGGACCCACGATGGGCTCGGGTACCGGAGCCGGGGGGTCTGCCCGCACAAGCCAAAACCATTGCGGTGCAAAAAGAATAAGCGCGAGCGAGCACCGCACGAACAGTCGGGTGTGGGCGGTGTTCACCCGCTCATCACAGCTGGGCGGCCAGCAGCTCGGCGATCTGGATGGTGTTCAGCGCCGCGCCCTTGCGCAGGTTGTCCCCCGACACGAACAGGGCCAGGCCGCGCCCGTCGGGCACCCCGGGGTCGTGTCGGATGCGGCCGACCAAAGACTCGTCGACGCCGGCGGCCGCCAACGGGGTCGGCACGTCGACCACCTTGACGCCCGGCGCGCCGTCGAGCAGCGCTCGGGCCCGCTCGGGCGACAGCGGCCGGGCGAATTCGGCGTTGATCGACAGCGAGTGCCCGGTGAACACCGGCACCCGCACGCACGTCCCGCTCACGGCCAACTCCGGGATGCCCAGGATCTTGCGGCTCTCGTGCCGCAGCTTCTGGTCCTCGTCGGTCTCGCCGGAGCCGTCGTCGACCAGCGATCCGGCCAGCGGGACCACGTTGAAGGCGATCGGCGCGACGTAGGTCTTGGGCTCGGGGAACTCCACCGCGGAGCCGTCGTGCACCAACTGCTCGGCGTCGTCGATGACCGCGCGCGCCTGCGTCGCCAGCTCCTCGACCCCGGCCAGGCCGCTGCCGGACACCGCCTGATAGCTCGAGACCACCAGGCGCACCAGCTCGGCCTCGTCGTGCAGCACCTTGAGCACCGGCATCGCCGCCATCGTGGTGCAGTTCGGATTGGCGATGATGCCCTTCGGCCGGCGGTGGGCGTCCCGGTCGAAGTTCACCTCGGACACCACCAGCGGCACGTCGGGGTCCTTGCGCCACGCCGACGAGTTGTCGATCACCGTCACCCCGGCCGCGGCGAACCTCGGCGCCTGCACCAGTGACATCGTCTTTCCCGCTGAGAACAGCGCGATGTCGAGCCCGGTCGGGTCCGCGGTCGCGGCGTCCTCGACCTCGATCTCCTGGCCGCGGAAGTCCAGCTTGCGCCCCTGCGAGCGCGACGACGCGAAGAACCGCACCTTTAACTCACCACCAGTCGCGGGGAAGTCCCGCTCGTCGAGCAATCTGCGCATCACCTGGCCCACCTGGCCGGTGGCGCCCACCACACCTATCGACACGCTATTCGCGCCCATATCTATCTGCCCGTCCCCGCATACACCGTGGCCGACTCCTCGCCGCCGAGCCCGAACGCCTCGTGCAACGCGACGACGGCCTTGTCTAGTTCGGTGTCGCGGCACAGCACCGAGATGCGGATCTCGGAGGTGGAGATCAGTTCGATGTTGACGCCCACCTCCGCCAGCGCCTCACAGAAGGTCGCGGTGACGCCGGGGTGGCTGCGCATGCCCGCGCCGATCAGCGACACCTTGCCGATGTGGTCGTCGTAGAGCAGCTGGGTGAACCCGATCTCGTCCTTGAGCGCGTCCAGCTTGGCCACCGCGGTGGGCCCGCTGTCCCGGGAGCAGGTGAAGGTGATGTCGGTCTTGCCGTCCTCGATCTTGGAGACGTTCTGCAGCACCATGTCGATGTTCACGTCGGCGTCGGCGACGGCCCGGAACACCCGGGCCGCATACCCCGGGATGTCCGGTATCCCGACGATGGTCACCTTGGCCTCGCTGCGGTCGTGCGCGACTCCGGTCAGGATGGGGTCTTCCATGGCGATGTCCTTGATCGATCCCTTGACGATGGTGCCCGGCTTGTCCGAGTACGACGAGCGGACGTGCACCGGAATGTTGTAGCGGCGAGCGTATTCGACGCAGCGCAACATCAGCACCTTGGCGCCGCAGGCCGCCATCTCGAGCATTTCCTCGAACGTCACCGTGTCCAACCGGCGGGCGTTGTGCACGATCCGCGGGTCGGCGCTGAAGATGCCGTCTACGTCGGTGTAGATCTCGCAGACGTCGGCGTGCAGGGCGGCGGCCAGCGCGACCGCCGTGGTGTCCGAGCCGCCGCGGCCGAGCGTGGTGACGTCGCGGGTGTCCTGGCTGACACCCTGGAACCCGGCGACCAGCACGATGCGCCCCTCGTTGAGCGCGTCCCGCAGCCGTCCCGGCGTCACTTCGATGATCTTCGCGTTGCCGTGGGTGCCGGTGGTGATGACGCCGGCCTGCGAACCGGTGAACGAGCGCGCCTGCGCGCCCAGTGATTCGATCGCCATGGCCACCAGCGCGTTGGAGATGCGCTCGCCGGCGGTCAGCAGCATGTCGAGTTCCCGGGGCGGCGGGGCCGGGCAGACCTGCTGGGCCAGGTCCATCAGGTCGTCGGTGGTGTCGCCCATCGCGGAGACCACGACGACGACGTCGTTGCCCTGCTTCTTGGTCGCGACGATGCGCTCGGCCACCCGGCGAATCCGGTCGGCGTCGGCCACCGAGGATCCGCCGTACTTTTGCACGACGAGCGCCACTGTCTCCCTTTCCCACAGGCGTTCAGGTCCACAACAGAATACGTGCCTGCACATCGCGATTTTCCCGGCGAGGCGTCCGGTGTGAACTCACGGCTTTGCGGGTGCGTTCACGGCTGAATTCTCGCGGGTTTGCCGCCCTGACCGCACGCCGGAGGCCGTCGCCGCACGCTCGACGGCTTTCGCGCAATTTTCTCCGTGGCGCCAACCGCGGTAGAGTTCTCGTCGTGCAGCGGGTGCTCCTCCTCGGACGCCGCGACGGGGTCTGATCCAGACCGGCTTCCCGTCGCGGGTGTTCGCGATGCGCCGGTCTGAGGTTCCTTCTGACACCCCCGGAGCAACTACCGTGACTTCCAATCCCGACGCCTATACGTCGCAACGATCCATCGTCAAACCCGCGGGCCCGGCGCGGCCCGGCCAGCCCGCGTGGAATCCGCAGCGGGGCTCGGCGATGCCGATCAACCGGTATCGGTCCTTCGCCGACGAGGTCGAGCCCGTCCGGCTCCCCGACCGCACCTGGCCAGACCGCGTCATCGATCGCGCGCCGCTGTGGTGCGCGGTGGACCTGCGCGACGGCAACCAGGCACTGATCGACCCGATGAGCCCGACCCGCAAGCGCCGCATGTTCGACCTGCTGGTCCGCATGGGCTACAAGGAGATCGAGGTCGGCTTCCCGTCGGCCAGCCAGACCGACTTCGACTTCGTCCGCGAGATCATCACCGACGGCGCGATCCCCGACGACGTCACCATCCAGGTGCTGACCCAGTGCCGTCCCGAACTCATCGAGCGCACCTTCGTCGCGTGCGAGGGCGCGCCGCGAGCCATCGTGCACTTCTACAACTCGACGTCAATCCTGCAGCGCCGCGTGGTTTTTCGCGCCGACCGGGCCGCGGTGCTGGCCATCGCCACCGACGGCGCCCGCAAGTGCGTCGAGGAGGCCGCCAAATACCCTGGCACACAATGGCGTTTCGAGTACTCGCCGGAGTCCTACACCGGAACGGAGCTGGAGTACGCCCGTCAGGTGTGCGACGCCGTGGGTGAGATCATCGCGCCGACCCCGGCCAACCCGATCATCTTCAACCTGCCCGCCACGGTGGAGATGGCCACCCCCAACGTCTATGCCGACTCGATCGAGTGGATGAGCCGTAACCTGGCCAACCGCGAATCGGTCATCCTGAGCCTGCATCCGCACAACGACCGCGGAACAGCCGTCGCCGCAGCCGAGTTGGGCTTCGCCGCCGGCGCCGACCGGATCGAGGGCTGCCTGTTCGGCAACGGCGAGCGCACCGGCAACGTGTGCCTGGTGACGCTGGGGCTCAACCTGTTCTCCCGCGGCGTGGACCCCCAGATCGACTTCTCCAACATCGACGAGATCCGTCGCACCGTGGAGTACTGCAACCAGCTGCCGGTACACGAGCGTCACCCCTATGGCGGGGACCTGGTCTACACCGCGTTCTCCGGCAGCCACCAGGACGCCATCAACAAGGGCCTGGACCAGATGAAGATCGACGCGGACGCCGCCGACGCAGATGTCGACGACATGCTCTGGCAGGTGCCGTACCTGCCGATCGACCCCAAGGACGTCGGGCGCACCTACGAGGCGGTGATCCGGGTCAACTCGCAGTCCGGCAAGGGCGGGGTGGCGTACATCATGAAGTCCGACCACGGTCTGGCCCTGCCGCGACGGCTGCAGATCGAGTTCTCCCGCGCGATCCAACAGATCGCAGAGGGCACAGCGGGCGAGGGTGGGGAGGTCTCCCCCAAGGAGATGTGGGACGCGTTCTACGAGGAGTACCTGGCCCCGGTGTGGCCGCTGGAGCGGATGAAGCAGCGGGTCGAGGCGTCGGAGGAAGACAGCGGCAGCACCACGATCGCGGCGACCGTGAAGGTCAACGGGGTCGAGACCGAGATCAGCGGCGCGGGCAACGGCCCGCTGGCGGCGTTCGTCCATGCGCTGGGCGAGGTGGGCTTCGACGTCGCGGTCCTCGACTACTCCGAGCACGCGATGAGCGCCGGCGACGACGCGCAGGCCGCCGCGTACGTGGAGGCGTCGGTCAACGGCCGCACGGTGTGGGGTGTCGGCATCGCGCCGTCGATCACCACCGCATCGTTGCGCGCTGTCGTGTCGGCGGTCAACCGCGCGGCGCGTTAGTGCCGATCGCAAGCGCGGCGCTCGCGCCGGGCGCCGCGGGTCGGCACCCTCCGGCCTAGTGCCGATCGCAAGCGCGGCGCTCGCGCCGGGCGCCGCGGGTCGGCACCCTCCGGCCTAGAACAGGGCGAGCTGCTGATCGACCGTGGTGGTGTCGGTGAATTCCTCCATGCCGGTGCCGCCGACGACGGCGCGGATGGAGTCCATGAACTGCGTGTCGGAGATGACGGGGATGCCCAGCTGGCGGGCCAGGTAGCCCTTGCCCTGGTCCGGGGCGGGGTCGTTGCAGATCACCAGCGACGTCTCCGCGTCGACGGCGTCGGTGTAGGCCAGCCCGGCATGCAGGATCCGCTCGACGAGTTCCTCGTGGGTGCGGCAGACCTCGGCCGCCAGGGCCACCCGCATGCCCTGCACCAGCGGCCTGCCGCACACGTAGCGTCCGGGATTGAGATATGGGCAGGGCATTCGCGAGGCCAGCACCTTCAACGGGCGCAGCTCGTCGTGGGTGACGCGGCCGTTCGGCCACCGGCGCCGGCTCACCGGATGGACGGGCAGCCAGATGTCGCGTTCGCGCGCCCGCTCGAGCGCCGACGCCAGCACGCCGGTCAGCACCATCGCGTCGTCGAAGGCGTCGTGCGGCCGTTCCTGGGTCACGCCCCAGTGCGCCGCCAGGGTCTCCAATCGCAGGTTGTCGATGCCGAGGTCCAACCGCCGGGCCAGCTCGACCGTGCACATGACGGAGTCGATGGGCAACTCGGCCTCGGCGAGTTCGGCTTCGGCGGCCAAAAACGAGTAGTCGAACGCGACGTTGTGGGCGACCAGCGTGCGGCCGTCCAGCACCTTGACCACGTCGTCGACGACGTCGGTGAACTGCGGCTGGTCTTCCAGCATCGCGGCGGTCAGGCCGTGCACGTGGGTGGGACCCGGGTCCACGCCGGGGTTGAGCAGGCTGACGACCGACTGCTCGACGCGGCCGTCGGAGTCGAGGCCGAGCACCGCCAGGCTGATGACGCGCGCCTGGCCGGGCCGAAAGCCCGAGGTCTCGACGTCGATGACGGCCCAGCCCCCGACCGGCTCGCTGGCCGGCCGACCCCAGGACACGCCGTTCATGATTTGAGGATGGCACGTCGGACCGACATCGCCGGGTCGCTGCGCTGCCGTGTCGGTCGGTAATCTGCCCGGGTGATCACCACCCGCGCACGCCTGGCCCTCGCCACGGGAGCGAGCGCGCGCTGGGCGTCGCGGGTGACCGGGCGCGGGGCCGGGGCGATGATCGGCGGCCTGGTCGCGATGACCCTGGACCGCTCGGTGCTCCGCCAGCTCGCGGCCGGCCGGCGCACCGTCATCGTCACCGGCACCAACGGCAAGTCGACCACCACCCGGATGACCGCCGCCGCGCTGGGCACGCTGGGTGCGGTGGCCACCAACGCCGAGGGCGCCAACATGGACGCCGGGCTGGTGGCCGCGCTGGCGGCGAACCGCGAGGCGCCGCTGGCGGCCCTGGAGGTCGACGAGATGCACGTGCCACACGTCTCGGATGCGGTCGAGCCCGCCGTCGTCGTGCTGCTCAACCTGTCGCGGGACCAGCTGGACCGCGTCGGCGAGATCAACGTCATCGAACGCACGCTGCGAGCCGGGCTGGCGCGCCACCCGACGGCGGTCGTGGTCGCCAACTGCGACGACGTGCTCATGACGTCGGCGGCCTACGACAGCCCGAACGTGGTGTGGGTGGCCGCGGGCGGGTCCTGGGCGAACGACTCGGTCAGCTGCCCGCGCAGCGGCGAGGTCATCGTCCGCGAGAAGGGCCACTGGTATTCCACCGGCGCCGACTTCAAGCGGCCCAGCCCGCAGTGGTGGTTCGACGACGAGACGCTGCACGGGCCCGACGGGCTGGCCCTGCCGATGCGGTTGGCGCTGCCGGGGGCGGTCAACCGCGGCAACGCCGCCCAGGCCGTCGCGGCCGCCGTCGCCCTGGGTGCGGACCCGGTCCATGCCGTCGCGGCCGCCAGCCGGGTCGACGAGGTCGCCGGGCGCTATCGCACCGTCCGCCTCGGCGACCACGAGGCGCGGATCCTGCTGGCCAAGAACCCGGCCGGCTGGCAGGAGGCGCTGTCGATGGTCGACAAGCACGCGGCCGGGGTGGTCATCGCGGTCAACGGGCAGGTGCCCGACGGCGAGGACCTGTCCTGGTTGTGGGACGTGCGCTTCGAGCACTTCGACAAGACCGCGGTGGTGGCGGCCGGCGAGCGGGGCACCGACCTCGCGGTGCGCCTCGGGTACGCGGGTGTCGACCACACCCTGGTGCACGACACCGTGGCCGCCATCGCGTCCTGCCCGCCGGGCCGGGTCGAGGTCGTCGCCAACTACACCGCGTTCCTCCAGCTGCAACGGGCGTTGGTGCGCCGTGGCTGACTCGACCGTGCGCATCGGGCTGGTGCTGCCCGACGTGATGGGCACCTACGGCGACGGCGGCAACGCGCTGGTGCTGCGCCAGCGGCTGCGGCTGCGCGGCATCGCCGCGGAGATCGTCGAGATCACGCTGGCCGACCCGGTGCCGGACTCGCTGGACCTCTACACCCTCGGTGGGGCGGAGGACTACGCGCAGCGGTTGGCCACCAAGCACCTGATCAAGCACCCGGGGCTGCAGCGCGCCGCGGGACGCGGCGCGCCCGTGCTGGCGATCTGCGCGGCGGTCCAGGTGCTCGGCCAGTGGTATGAGACGTCGGCGGGTGACCGGGTCGACGGCGTGGGCCTGCTCGATGCGACCACCTCGCCGCAGGAGGCCCGCACCATCGGGGAGCTGATCACCAGGCCGCTGCTGCCCGGGCTGACCCAACGGCTCACCGGTTTCGAGAATCACCGGGGCGGCACCGTCCTGGGCGCCGCCGCGTCCCCGCTGGGCGCGGTGGTCAAGGGGGCGGGCAACCGGGCGGGCGACGGCCACGACGGCGCGGTGCAGGGCAGCGTCGTCGCCACCTACATGCATGGGCCGTGCCTGGCCCGCAACCCCGAGCTGGCCGACCTGCTGCTGGGCAAGGTGGTGGGTGAGCTGGCGCCGCTGGAGCTGCCAGAGGTGGAGTTGTTGCGCCGGGAGCGATTGGCGGCGCGCTGACGTGAGGAAAGACATCGCGAGAAGCAGCCGGCCGGGGTGGGCGGGCGGCGGCGCCCTGCTCGTCGCAGCCGCATTGATTACGCCGATCCCCGCGCACGCCGCCCCGGAGGTGCCGAGCGGTCGGTACACCGTGCTCTATACCGACAGCGACAAGTCGACCAATTGGCTGTTCGCCCCGTGCGGGTCGGACTGCACGCTGGCGACCTCGCAGGACGGCGGGACGTTCGTCATCAGCTGGGAGTTCGACCTCGCGAACGGACGCTGGACCCACAGCGGCGCGACGCAGGCGCCGTGCGCGAACGGAGCCTCGGTCCCGGCAACCGTCGACTACAGCTTCGACGCCGTGTCGCTTGCCGGTGAGGGCACGACGACCACGTCGGACGGGTGTGGAGGTCCAGGCTCGACCGTCACCCGGCCGTTCCGATTAATTAAGTCCTGAGCGACCTCAGACCATCGCCCGGCGGCCGGCGAGCGCGCGGCCCAGCGTCAGCTCGTCGGCGAACTCCAGGTCGCCGCCCATCGGCAGCCCGGAGGCGATCCGCGTCACGGTCAGGCCGGGGATGTCACGCAACATCCGGACCAGATAGGTGGCGGTCGCCTCGCCCTCGGTGTTGGGATCGGTGGCGATGATCACCTCGGCGATGTCGACGTCGTCGACCCGCTCCCCGATCCGGCTGAGCAGCTCGCGGATCCGCAGCTGATCGGGCCCCACCCCCGACAGCGGATCCAGGGCGCCGCCCAGCACGTGGTAGCGGCCCCGGAACTCGCGGGTGCGCTCGACGGCCTGGACATCCTTGGGCTCCTCGACGACGCACACCAGCGAGCCGTCCCGGCGGGGGTCCGAGCAGATCCGGCACCGCTCGTTGTCGGAGACGTTGCCGCACACCGCGCAGAACCGGACGCCGTCGCGGACCTTGCCCAGCGCCGCGGTCAACCGGTCGATCTCCGGGGGCTCGACGGACAACAGGTGAAAGGCGATGCGTTGGGCGCTCTTGGGCCCGATACCCGGCAGCTTGCCGAGCTCGTCGATCAGATCCTGGACGGGTCCTTCAAACATGTCGGCGGAGGATCTAGAGCCCCGGCGCCGGGGCCGGGGGTTGGCCCGGGGGCGGCCCGCCGAGACCGCCGGCCAGCGCGCCGAGCCGCTCCTGCGCCATCCGGGTGACCTGCTTCGACGCGTCGGCCATGGCGCCGACGATCAGGTCCTGCAGCGTCTCGACGTCCCCGGGGTCGACCACCTGAGGATCGATCCGCACCCCGACCACCTCGCCGCTGCCTTTCACCGTCACCTTGACCAAGCCACCGCCGGCCTGCCCGTGCACCTCGGCGTTGGCGAGGTGTTGCTGGGCTTCCATCAACTTCTGCTGCATCTGCTGCGCCTGGGCCAGCAGCGCCGACATGTCGCCTCCAGGTTGCATGACAGTCCCCTCGCATCTTGGTCTCGAGTTGGTTTCGCCTGCGTGTGTCCGGCGATTCGAAACACCCAGCGTAGACCGCGCGAGGCTACCTTTGCGCCGTGGACCTAAGAGTCAGCAGGCGTGTCGGCATCAGGTTGGTCATCGGTGTGCTGGTCGCCGTGTCGGCGGCAATCACCCCGACCGCGGTCCCGGCCGCATGGGGGGTTCCCTCCAACATCGCCGGCATGGTGGTTTTCATCGATCCCGGCCACAACGGCTCCAACGACGCCTCGATCAGCCGTCAGGTGCCCACCGGCCGCGGCGGCACCAAGGACTGCCAGGCGAGCGGGACGTCGACCAACAGCGGCTATCAGGAACACACCTTCACCTGGGACACCGCGCTGCGGGTCCGCCAGGAGTTGAACGCCCTGGGCGTCCGGACCGCCCTGGCCCGCGGGAACGACACCGGGCTGGGGCCGTGCGTCGACGAGCGCGCCAACATGGCCAACGCGCTGCGCCCGAACGCGGTGCTGAGCATCCACGCCGACGGCGGGCCGGCGTCGGGCCGGGGCTTCCACGTCAACTACTCGGCCCCGCCGCTCAACCAGGTGCAGGCCGGCCCGTCGGTGCAGTACGCGCGGATCATGCGCGACCAGATGCAGGCCTCCGGGATTCCGCCGGCCAACTACATCGGCCAGAACGGGCTCTACGGTCGCTCGGACCTGGCTGGGCTGAACCTGGCGCAGTACCCGTCGATCCTGGTCGAGTGCGGCAACATGAAGAACCCAGCGGATTCGGCGTTGATGGAATCGGCCGAGGGCAGGCAGAAGTATGCCGACGCGATGGTCCGCGGGGTCGCGGGTTTCCTGGCCTCGCAGGGCCAGGCGCGCTAACCGCCACCAGCGCCTGGCACGCGCCGGCGCCACCCGCGGAGGCTTCTCCGCCGGGCCGTAACCCCCATCGTGGTTTAACGCACAGCTAACACACTGGTCACTTCGGAAAATTTGCCTCAAGGCGGCGCGCGACAACGAGACCTTGGGTATGGTCTGTTCCACGCATGTCGAGTTGCGGGGTGGGAGAACCGATGATCGACCCGTCGACAACGACAACGCCGACTTGTTCGTTGCGGCCGACGACAACCGGCGCAGGACGACTTGTGGCAGACCTTCGCCGAAGTCTCAACCAACTGCCGGATGGTCGAGAGCGCAACCATTCGCGCTGCATCTCCGCTCCGCCCGGCAAAGTGGCGAGAGCGGCCACGCTGGCGCAGCCGTCGACTCATACGCCTTTGAGGCGGGCGAAGTCGGATGAGGTTTGAGGGCCGGAAACAGCTACTGACGGGGCGACAATCAAATGTCCCGCCTCCACGAGAGTCTGGTCACTTCCGCACCGAATGGCGACCCAGCCTATTGGCGAATATCGGGAAATCAGTCATTCCAGATTTGCCTAGGCGAGTAATCAGCAAAGCGCCGCGAGAGCTGGCGCCACCCAGGGCCGATTTTTCCGAGGCGGACCGCCAAGTGTTCCACGGAGCGATTGCATATTCGGACCTCGAGCCGAACTCTGATTATGTGTTTGCGCTGGTAGAGCCCGGGATTGCACCCCAACGGCTCCGTAATCGATCAATTGGAATGGGCACCGGTATCACGCCCGGCACCCGACGTTTCCGGCCGCAACCAATTGTCGAAGACGCGCCGACTCGACCAGGCGGTCCCATCTGCAAATTCGAATTCAAACGCGCTTACCACCCCGCCGGATAAGAAGAGGTAACGGCCGTGGACAAAGCAACCCTCACTTCCACCGCTGTCATCGGCATGGCTTGTCGACTGCCCGGGGGCATCGACTCCCCTGAGCGGCTGTGGGAGGCTTTGCTACGCGGAGATGACCTGGTCACCGAGGTCCCGCCGGACCGCTGGGACGCCGAGGAATATTACGACCCTCAGCCGGGAGTGCCGGGTCGATCGGTGACGAAGTGGGGTGGGTTCCTCGATGACGTCGCCGGCTTCGATTGCGAATTCTTCGGGATCAACGAGCGCGAGGCCACCGCGATCGACCCCCAGCACCGGTTGCTGCTGGAAACCTCCTGGGAGGCCATCGAGCACGCCGGCCTGACTCCAGCGACCATGGCCGACTCGCTCACCGGGGTGTTCGTGGGTCTGACGCACGGCGACTATCAACTGCTGGCCGCCGATGCGAACGCCGTGGAGGCGCCGTATGGATTCACCGGCAGCAGTTTCAGCCTGGCATCCGGGCGGATCGCGTACACCTTGGGCATCCACGGTCCCGCGCTCACGGTGGACACCGCATGCTCGTCCGGTCTGACCGCAGTGCACCTGGCCTGCCACAGCCTGAGCGACGGTGAAAGCGACCTCGCCCTGGCGGGTGGCGCCGCGGTGATCCTGGATCCGCGGAAGTTCGTCGCAGGTTCCGCGGAAGGCATGCTGTCTCCCACCGGACGGTGCCACGCGTTCGACGTCGCGGCTGACGGGTTCGCGTCTGCTGAGGGCTGCGTCGTGGTTTTACTCAAGCGTTTGTCCGACGCGCTGCGCGACGGCGATCGGATCCTGGCCGTCATCCGCGGCAGTGCCGCCAACCAGGACGGCCACACCGTCAACATCGCCACACCCTCGGTCGAGGCGCAGACCGCGGTGTACAAGGCGGCGTTGGCCGCGGCCGGCGTCGACGCCCGCAGCGTCGGCATGATCGAGGCGCACGGCACCGGCACGCCCGTCGGCGACCCGGTCGAATACGCCAGCCTCGCCGCCGTCTACGGCATCGACGGCCCCTGCGCGCTGGCGACGGTGAAGACCAACCTGGGGCATGCCCAGTCGGCCGCCGGAACGCTCGGGCTGATGAAAACCATCCTGGCCCTCCAGCACGGCATGATTCCGCAAAATCTGCACTTCACCCGGCTGCCCGACCAAATGGCCGCAATAAAGACCGAACTCTTTGTGCCACAGACGATTACACCGTGGCCGACCAATGGTCACCATCCCCGACGGGCGGCGGTGTCGTCGTACGGACTTTCGGGAACAAACGCACACGCCATCGTGGAGCAAGCCCCAGCGCAGGCTCCCGAATCCGCTGTGCCCGAAACCATCCCAGCCGAGTCGGTTACGGCGGCACCCCTGCTGTTCCCGCTGTCGTCCACCTCAGCCGACGAATTGCGCCGCACCGCCGGCCGCCTGGCCGACTGGGTGGCGGCGCACGAGGAGGTGGCCTTGACGGATCTGGCCTACACCCTGGCGCGCCGGCGCGCGCACCGCCCGGTGCGCACTGCCGTCATTGCGGGTAGCCGGCCGGAGCTAACCAAGGCTTTGCGCGAGGTCGCCGACGGCGACACTCCGTATCAGGCCGCGGCCGGGCAGGACGACCGCGGACCGGTCTGGGTGTTCTCGGGACAAGGTTCGCAGTGGGCTCAAATGGGAGCTGAGCTGCTGGCGACCGAACCGGTGTTCGCCGCGACCGTCGCGGCCGCCGAGTCACTGATCGCCCACGAGTCCGGGTTCTCGGTGACCCAGGCGATGACCGCCCCGCAGTCCGTGACCGGTATCGACCGGATTCAACCGACCCTGTTCACCATGCAGGTCGCGCTGGCCGACACCATGCGCTCGTACGGGGTGCACCCGGGCGCGGTCATCGGGCATTCCCTGGGTGAGGTCGCGGCGGCCGTCGTCGCGGGAGCGCTATCGCTGGAAGACGGGTTGCGCGTCATCTGCCGGCGCTCCCGGCTGATGTCCCGCATCGCCGGCGCCGGTGCAATGGCCTCGGTGGAACTGCCTGCCCAGCAAGTGCTTTCGGAGCTGGTGACCCGTGGTGTCGACGACGCCGTGGTGGCGGTGGTGGCGTCGCCGCAGTCCACAGTGATCGGCGGTGCCACCCAGACGGTGCGCGATCTGGTCGCGGCCTGGGAAGCGCGCGACGTGATGGCCCGCGAGATCGCCGTCGACGTCGCCTCGCACTCCCCCCAGGTCGACCCGATTCTCGACGATCTGGCCGACGCGCTCGCCGAGCTGCACCCGATGCCGCCGGAAGTTCCCTTCTACTCGGCGACCCTCTACGACCCGCGCGAGCGGCCGCTCTGCGATGCCGGGTACTGGGTGCAGAATCTGCGCCAGATGGTGCGGTTCGCCCCGGCGGTGCGGGCCGCTTTGGAGGACGGCTACCGGGTCTTCGCGGAGCTGGCGCCCCACCCGCTGCTCACCCACGCGGTCGAGCAGACCGCCCGCAGTCTCGACATGCCGCTGGCCGCCCTGGCCGCCATGCGCCGCGAGCAGGCGCAGCCCCACGGTTTACGCGGTTTTGTCGCGGACCTGTACAGCGCGGGGGCTGCGGTCGACTTCTCCGCTCTCTACCCGAATGGGCGGCTGGTGGACGCGCCGCTGCCGACCTGGACGCACCGCCGGCTGTTGTTGAGCCGCGGCGCTCAACCCTCGATACACGGCGGTTGCACCGTTTCGGTGCATCCGCTGTTGGGCGCCCACGTGCGCTTGCTGGAAGACCCGGAGCGCCACGTCTGGCAGGCCGAGGTCGGCACCGCCGCCCAGCCCTGGCTCGGCGATCACCAGGTTCGCGATGTGACCGTGTTTCCGGGGGCTGCTTACTGCGAAATGGCGCTGGCGGCCGCGCGCACTGTGCTCGGCAACGCCTCTGAAGTCCGCGACCTGCGCTTCGAACATGCGCTGCTGCTGGACGAGCAGACCACGATCGGCGCCTCGGCGGCGTTGTCATCAGCGGGCGCCGCCGATTTCGCCGTGGAGTCCGATGAGGGGGGCGAACAAACGCAGCTGGTCACCGCGGTGCTGTCTGCCGCAGCGGCGGATCCCCCTCCCGCGCACGACATCTCCGCGCTGCTCGCCGCGCACCCGGGCCGCGAGGACGGCGCCGAGGTGCGCCGTCGCCTGGACGAACGCGGCATTCGATACGGTCAGGCATTCAGCGGTCTCGCCGCGTTGCACACCGGCGAGGGCGCGACCCGCACTGTGCTGGCCGAGGTCAAGCTGCCAGGCCAGATCCGCTCGCAGCAAGATGCCTACGGGGTGCACCCGGCGCTGCTCGATGCCTGCTTTCAGTCGGTCGCGGCGCACCCGGAGTTGCGTGCGCTGGGTGAAGATGTGCTGGCATTGCCGCTGGGTCTCCGGCGGCTCCGCTCCTATGACGCTGCCCGCAGGGCCCGCTACTGCTACACCCGGGTGACGAAAGCCGACGCTTCCGGCGTGGAGGCAGACCTCGAAATGCTCGATGAGAACGGGGTTGTCCTACTCGCCGTGCAGGGACTGCGCTTGGGTGCCGGAGCTTCCGAAAGCGACCACGACGAACGGCTGCTGGCCAAGCGATCGCTGACGATCGAATGGCGGCAACGCGAACTACCGGAGGCGGAACACGACAACCCCGGAGCCTGGCTGGTCGTCGGCACCACCGCCGATACCGTCGCCCCGATGGGGGACGCGCTGAAACAGCTCGGCGCACAATGCACCACCATGTGCTGGCCGCCGCACGCCGACCACACCTTGAACAGAGAACGGCTTCGAGATCAGCTGCGTGCCGGTGGATTCGGCGGCTTGGTGATCGCGACGGGACCAGGGGAAGGCGGCTCCGGTGACCGGTCGCCGCTGCTGGGCCTCGAGGCCGTGCAACATCTGGTGCGTGTCACCCGCGAATTGCCCGACATTCCCGGCGAACTCCCGCGTCTCTACGTCGTGACGCGCAACGCGCAGACCGTAGTGGCCAGTGACGTGCCCAATTTGGAGCAGGCCGGGCTGCGGGGTTTCCTGCGCGTGATCGGCACCGAGCATCCACACCTGCGGGTCACTCAGATCGATGTGGACGATGACACCGATGCCGGGCTGCTCGCCCGCCAACTGCTCGGCGGGTCCGAGGAAGACGAGACGGCCTGGCGACACGGCGCGTGGTACACGGCGCGGTTGGCCTTGAGTCCGCTGCGCCCGGAAGAGCGGCAAACCACCATCGCCAACCTCGAGCTCGACGGCGTCCGCCTGCAAATCCGCACGCCCGGCGATCTGGAGTCGGTGGAATTCATTGCCCGCGACCGGGTTGCGCCGGGGCCGGGCCAGATTGAGGTCGAAATCAGTGCCTCCAACATCAACTTCGCCGATGTGCTGATCGCGTTCGATCGCTATCCCGCCTTCGAGGGCCGACGACAACAGCTGGGCACCGATTTCGCCGGAGTGGTGACCGCCGTCGGGCCAGGTGTGACGGACCACAAGGTCGGCGATCACGTTGGGGGTCTTTGTGGCGACGGATGCTGGGCCACGTTCATCACCTGCGACG
This sequence comes from Mycobacterium paraseoulense, assembly GCF_010731655.1. Classification (NCBI taxonomy): domain Bacteria; kingdom Bacillati; phylum Actinomycetota; class Actinomycetes; order Mycobacteriales; family Mycobacteriaceae; genus Mycobacterium; species Mycobacterium paraseoulense. The sequence goes on from NZ_AP022619.1 coordinate 3,734,222, forward strand.
CGCGCCTGGCGGTGACGCTGCCGGCTGGACTCTCCGATGGGCAGGCCGCGGCGGTACCAACCGCACACGCCACCGCGTATTACGGCCTGCATGAGCTGGCTCATATCAAGGCCGGTGACCGCGTTTTGATCCACTCTGCGACGGGCGGGGTGGGACAGGCGGCGATCGCGATGGCCCGGGCCGCCGGCGCCGAAATCTTCGCCACAGCGGGCAGCGAGCAACGTCGTCAAGTGTTGCGCGACATGGGCATCGACCATGTCTACGATTCGCGAAGCACCGAGTTCGCCGACCTGATAAGGCGCCACACCGACGGGTATGGCGTCGACATCGTGCTTAACTCGCTCCCCGGCGCCGCTCAACTCGCGGGCCTCAAATTGCTCGCTCTCGGTGGACGATTCGTCGAGATAGGCAAGCGCGAAACCCGGCTGGGCCTCTTCTCGTTCCGGCCCAACCTCGCGTTTCACGGCGTCGACCTGGCGCTGCTGTCGTACAGCGAACCCGACCGGGTTCACGACATGTTGACCACGGTGTACCAGCTCATCGCGGACGGTGTGCTCCCGGTGCCGGAGAGCACGCACTACCCGCTTGCCGAAGCCGGCAACGCCATTCGAACGATGGCCGGCGCCCGGCATACCGGCAAGATCGTGCTTGACGTCCCGCACACCGGCCACCACCGGGTGACGGTGCCGCCGGCGCAGGCTCGGGTGTTCCGCCGCGACGGCGCCTACCTCATCACCGGCGGCCTCGGGGGCCTTGGGCTGTTCTTGGCGGAGAAGATGGCCGCCGCGGGATGTGGGCGTATCGTGCTGTCCTCACGCTCACAGCCGACGCGCAATGCGCTGGCGACGATCGAGCGAATCCGCGCGACCGGCGCCGACATCGTGGTGGAATGCGGTGATATCGCACAATCCGACACCGCGCATCGGCTGGTGGCCACAGCGACAGCGACGGGGCTTGCGGTGCGCGGCGTACTGCACGCGGCGGCGGTCGTGGAGGACGCCACATTGGCCAACATCACCGACGAGCTGATCGCGCATGACTGGGCGCCAAAGGTCTACGGCGCGTGGAACTTGCATACTGCAACCGCCCGGCAGCCGCTGGACTGGTTCTGCTCGTTCTCCTCGGCGGCCGCGCTGGTGGGCTCGCCGGGGCAGGGCGCCTACGCCGCGGCCAACAGCTGGGTGGACGGCTTCACCCACTGGCGGCGGGCTCGGGGCCTGCCGGCCACCGCAATCGCCTGGGGCCCCTGGGCAAAGATCGGGCGCGCGACCGCGCTCGCGGAAAGTTCCGACATTGCAATCGCCCCCGACGAGGGCGCTTACGCATTCGAATCGATACTGCGCCACGACCGGGCCTATACCGGCTACGCGCCGATCACCGGCACCTCCTGGTTTGCGATCCTCGCCGAGCGCAGCCTGTTTGCGCAGGCATTCCGCTCCGTCGGGCAAAACCAAACGGGCACAAGCAAACTGCGCGCTGAGCTCGACGAGCTGCCCGTGGACGAGTGGCCCACCTGGCTGCGGCGTCTGATCTCCGATCAGGTCAGCCTGATTCTGCGTCGCAGCGTCGATCCCGACCGGGCGCTCTCCGGGTACGGCTTGGACTCGCTGGGCGCCCTCGAACTACGCACCCGCATCGAGACCGAAACGGGGGTTCGCATCCCGTCCGCTGACATCTCCACCATAACCATCCGCGGTCTAGCGGGGCTGCTATGCGAGAAGCTAGCGCCCGCTAGTGCGGCCTGACACCGAAGGGGGTCGGATGGAACGTGATGGCCTGGCGCTTCCCCTGACGCCCGGGCAGTTGGACATATGGCTCGCGCAGGAGACAGGTCGCTTCACTACGGAGTGGCAGCTTGGCCTCTTCGCGAAAATCGAGGGCCGGCTGCAGCGAGAGCCATTCGAGTGGGCGATCCGCCGAGCGCTGCGGGAGGCTGAGCCGGTCAGGGCCACGTTCTTTGAAGAGCACGGCCAGGTTCTCCAGAGGACTATTGACGATCCGGAAATTGAACTCGTTGTCCACGATCTGAGCGGCTCACATGATCCCCTGCACGAGGCCTACGAGATAGCGTCGTCGATTCAGCGCACGCCGATGCCGCTCACGGGACCACTGTTCAGGTTCGCGCTATTTCAGCTGCGGCCCGACGAATTCTATTGGTTCACATGCTGCCACCACATCGTCGTGGACGCCTCGGGTATTGCGCTGGTCGGCCACCGGATCGCCACGATTTACTCCGCGGTTGTCTCAGGCGCACCCTTGCCGCCCCCGTTGTTCGGCTCCCTCGAGGACTTGGTCAGGTGCGAGGCAGAGTACGAAGCGTCGGCCGATTACCTAGAGGATCAGGCGTATTGGACGCAAAACCTGCCATCGGAAAGCGGACTGGATCACTGGTTCCCTCAGGACGCGAGCGAACGTGGTGCCTCTGCGCCGGTTCGCCTGGACCCGGTGGTCCTCCGCCGGGTACAAGAGTTATCCCAAGCGCGCGACATGCCTCGTTCATCGGTCGTCACCGCGGCGTGCGCACTACTGGTACACGGCTGGTGCGCCCAAGGCTCAGAGGTCGTGCTCGACTTCCCGGTGAGTAGGCGAGTGGATCCGGAGGCGAAGACACTCCCCGGGGTGTTTTCGGGGGTCGTGCCGCTGCTCCTGACGATCTCGCCGGACGCAACGGTCGCCGAGTTCTGTCACCATGTTGACATCCGAATTCGGGAAGCCCTGCAACACCAGCGCTTTCCGGTGCAAGCCCTGGAACGCAAAGCTCGCTTGTCCGGCTGGAGCCAGCCGGGCCGGAGAGTGAGCGTCAACTTTCTTCCGTCCGCGTTCACCTTGGACTTCGGTGGCCTCGCGGCGTCGGCGTCATTCACCAACTCTGGGCTTACCGACGGCTTCGGCTTGTTCTTCTCTGCCGTCGGTGACGAGCTCTTGTTCGGCACGGAGGGCGCCGGCCAACCATTTTCACACCTCGATCTCGCAGACCTAGCGGAACGGCTGCAAGACGTCTTGGTGGCGATGACGGTCGACCCGGGGCGGAAGCTGTCGTCGGTCGATCCGTTCAGCGCCGATGAGTACGGCCGGCCTGATGAGTGGGGCAATCGCGCGGTGCTCGCCCAGCCACCCCGCCAACCGGTTTCGATTCCGGAGTCATTCGCCGCGCAGGTGAAGCGCGCTCCCGAGGCCGTGGCGGTGAGGTTCGCGGGCCGATCGATGACCTATGGCGAGCTCGATGAGGCCGCTAACCGGTTGGCGCATCTGCTGACTGAACATCGTGCGGGTCCGGGCGGGTGTGTCGCATTGCTGCTCCCTCGGTCGCCTGAGGCCGTCATCGCGATGCTCGCGGTGCTCAAGACCGGCGCGGCCTATCTGCCGATCGATCCGATGCATCCCCGTTCCCGCATCGAGTTCATGTTGGGTGACGCCACCCCGATTGCCGTGGTGACCACCGCGGGGCTGCGGTCGCGGCTGGACGGGTACGACCACGTGGTCATCGACATCAACGACCCCGCTGTCGACGCCCGACCCAGCACCGCGTTGCCGTTACCCTCACCCGATGACATCGCGTACATCATCTACACTTCGGGCACCACTGGCGTGCCCAAAGGCGTTGCGGTCACGCACCACAACGTAACTCAGCTGCTGGCTTCGCTGAATTCGCACCTGCCGGGACAAGTGTGGGCGCAATGGCACTCGTTGGCCTTCGACGCGTCGGTTGAAGAGATCTGGAGTGCGCTGTTGTTCGGCGGGCGGTTGGTGGTGGCGCCCGAGTCGCTCGCGCACTCACCGGAAGACTTCCAAGCCCTGCTGGTCACCGAACAGGTCAGCGTCGTGAGCCAAACCCCCTCGGCGGTGGCCGAGTTGCTTCCCGAGGGTTTGGGATGTGCGGCGCTATTGGTGGCCGGTGAGCCCTGCCCCGCCGAGATCGTCGATCGTTGGGCGCCTGGACGGGTGATGGTCAACGGCTACGGCCCCACCGAGACCACAGTGTGTGCGTCGAGGAGCGCGCCGCTGACCGCCGGGACGGGTGCACCGCCGATCGGCGCGCCCGTCCCCGGAGCGGCGTTATTCGTCCTCGACCGGTGGCTGCGTCCGGTGCCCGTTGATGTGATCGGTGAGTTATATATCGCCGGCCGTGGTGTGGGCGTGGGATATTGGCGCCGGGCCGGATTGACCGCGTCGCGGTTTGTGGCCTGCCCCTTCGGTCCGCCGGGAACGCGGATGTATCGCAGCGGGGATCTGGTGCGCTGGCGCCGCGACGGGCAACTGGATTACCTTGGCCGCGCCGACCAGCAAGTCAAAGTCCGCGGGTATCGGATCGAACTCGGCGAGATCCAGGCCGCCCTGGCCGAACTGGACGGCATCGAACGGGCCGCGGTGATCGTGCGCGAGGACCGCCCGGGCGACAAGCGTCTGATCGGTTATGTCACCGAAACCGTTGCCGGGGCTGTTGATCCCGCTGATCTGCGGAAGATGTTGGGCGAGCACCTACCCGGCTATATGGTGCCCGCCGCTCTGGTGGTGCTGCAGGCGATGCCGATGACGGTCAACGGCAAACTCGACACCCGCGCTCTACCGGCACCTGAATACGGCGATGCCGATCGTTACCGCGCCCCCACCAACCCCACCGAGGAGATCCTGACCGTCATCTACGCCCAAGTGCTCGGCGCCGAACGGGTCGGGATCGACGAGTCATTTTTTGAACTGGGCGGGGATTCGCTGTCGGCGATGCGCCTGGTCGCGGCGATCAACAAGTCTATGGACGCCAGCCTCTCGTTGCGCACCTTGTTCGACGCGCCCACGGTGGCGCTGCTCGCGCCCCGGCTCATTGAAGGTGGACCCGGACGCGAGCCACTGGTGGCCGTCGAGCGTCCCGCGACGGTTCCGTTGTCGTTCGCCCAGAGCAGACTGTGGTTCCTCGAGCAATTACACGACGGCGCAACACCTTACAACATGCCGACCGCGTTCCGGATTAGCGGGCCCCTCAATGTCGAGGCTCTTTGCGCCGCCCTCGACGACGTCGTTGCCCGTCACGAGTCCTTACGCACCGTTTTCCCCGACCTAGACGGCGTTTCGTTCCAACGGGTGCTGGCGCCCCGAAGCGGGATGTGGCAACGCGGGGATGCCGCGGTAGTGCCATTGGCCGAACAGGATGTGGCCGGCGAGTTGAGGTCGCTGGCCAGGCATCAGTTCGATCTGTCGAGCGACATCCCGATCCGTGTGCAGATCTATTCGGTCGGCCCGGAGCACTACGTGGTGGGAATTGTGGTGCACCATATCGCCTTTGACGGGCTGTCACTGGCACCGATGGTGCGGGATATCAGCGCTGCGTATCGGGCGCGGCAGCAGGGCCTTGCCCCGGATTGGGTCGGGTTGCCGGTGCAGTATGTGGATTACACGCTGTGGCAGCGGGCCCAGTTCGGTGATCTTGATGACGGCGATAGTCCGATCGCCGCGCAGCTGGCGTATTGGGAGGATGCGCTGGCCGGGATGCCTGAGCGCGTGGAGTTGCCAACGGATCGGCCATACCCGCCGCTGGCCGACCAGCGCGGTGCCACCGTGGCGGTGGAGTGGCCCGCGGAGTTGCAGCAGCGGGTGCGCGCTGTGGCCCGCGAGTGCGACGCGACCAGTTTCATGGTGATCCAGGCCGGATTGGCCGTGTTGCTGTCCCGCCTTGGCTCGAGTTCGGATGTGGTTCTGGGTTTTCCGACCGCCGGACGTGATGACCCGGCGCTCGACGATTTGGTCGGGTTCTTCGTCAACACCCTGCCGCTGCGAGTGGACCTGTCCGGCGATCCCACGGTGGCGGAGCTGCTGACACAGGTCCGCCTGAAAGCACTTGCCGCTCTTGAGCATCGAGATGTGCCGTTTGAGGTGCTCGTTGAGCGGCTTAATCCGGCGCGGTCGCTGACCCATCATCCGTTGGTGCAGGTGATGTTGGCCTGGCAGAACCTGCACGGAAGCACGGCAGACCCGGGTGCCGGGTTGGCGTTGGGTGATCTGCAGGTCGCGCAGATGCCGATCGCCACCCACACCGCCCGCATGGATTTGACGTTCAATCTGGGCGAACGCTTCACCGGTTCCTCTGAACCGGATGGGATTTCGGGGACGGTGGAGTTCCGCGCCGACGTCTTCGAGCTGCGCACCGTCGCCTCGCTGATCGGGCGGTTGCAGCGGGTGTTGGTGGCGATGACCGCCGATCCGCAGGCGGCACTGTCGTCGATCGACGTGCTCGACTCCGATGAGCGTGTGCGGCTTGATGTGCTGGGCCACCGCGCGGCACTGACCCAGCCGACTAGGGCGGTCTCGATCCCGGCGTTGTTCGCCGAGCAGGTGGCGCGCACCCCGGAAGCGGTGGCGCTGCGCTGCGGGCAGCGCTCCTGGACCTACCGCGAACTCGACGAGGCGTCAAACCGGTTAGCCCACCTGCTGATCGACTACGGTGCTGGTCCGGGCGCGTGCGTGGCGCTGCTGTTCGCCCGTTCGGCCGAGGCCATCGTTGCGATCGTGGCGGTGCTCAAGACGGGGGCGGCCTACCTGCCGATCGACCCCATGGTTCCCGATGAGCGGATTGCCTTCCTGGTCACCGACGCCGTACCGATCGCCGTGCTGACCACCACCGCGCTACGCCCCCGGTTGAGCGAGCGCGACTTGGCGGTCCTCGAGATCGACGACTCCCGCATCGATGCCCGACCCAACACGGGCTTGCCGGCCCCCGCGCCCGGGGATATCGCCCACATTATTTACACCTCGGGCACGACCGGGGTGCCCAAAGGTGTCGCGGTCACCCACCACAACATCACCCGACTGTTCGACGGCCTGCAGGTGGGGATCAGGTTGGGGCCGGAGCAGGTGTGGACCCAATGCCACTCCTACGCGTTCGACTTCTCAGTGTGGGAGATCTGGGGCGCGCTGCTGTCTGGCGGGCGGCTGGTGGTGGTGCCCGACCAGGTGACCCGCTCCCCCGAGGACCTGCACGCGCTGCTGATCGCCGAACAGGTCACCGTGTTCAGCCAGACCCCCTCCGCGCTCGCGGCGCTGTCACCGCACGGGCTGGAGGCGGTGGCGCTGATGGCCGCCGGGGAGGCCTGCCCACCCGAGGTGGTGGACCGGTGGGCGCCCGGACGGGTGATGGTCAACGGCTACGGCCCCACCGAAACCACGATCTATGCCGCCATCAGCGCCCAGCTGACCTCGCACGGTGCGGTGGTTCCCATCGGTGTGCCGGTGCCCGGGACGGCGTTGTTCGTTCTCGATCCGTGGCTGCACCGGGTACCGCCCGGAGTCGTCGGCGAACTGTATGTGGCCGGCCGCGGCGTCGGCGTCGGCTATATCGACCGGGCAGGGTTGACCGCGTCACGGTTCGTGGCCTGCCCCTTCGGTCCGCCGGGCATGCGAATGTATCGCAGCGGGGATCTGGTGCGCTGGCGACCCGACGGACAACTGGACTACCTTGGCCGCGCCGACCAGCAAGTCAAAATCCGCGGCTACCGCATCGAACTCGGTGAGATCCAGACCGCACTGGCCGCCGTCGAGGGCGTTGAGCACGCCGCGGTCATCACCCGCGAAGACCGCCCAGGTGACAAACGGCTGGTCGGCTATATCACCGAAACAATCACCGGCGCGGTCGATCCCGCTGAAGCACGCGCTGCACTGGCGGACCGGCTCCCCGGGTTCTTGGTGCCCGCCGCGATCGTCGCGGTGGACGCGCTGCCTATGACGGTAAACGGCAAACTGGACAGCCGCGCCCTGCCCGCACCCGACTACACCACCGAGCACTACCGCGCCCCCGCTACACCGGTCGAAGAAATCCTGGCGGGCATCTACGCCCAGGTGCTCGGTTTGGAGCGGGTCGGCATCGACGACTCATTCTTCGACCTCGGTGGCGACAGCATCTTGTCGATGCAGGTGGTGGCCCACGCCCGCGATGCCGGGCTCAGCTGTCGCCCCCGCGACATCTTCGTCGAACAAACCGTGGCCCGGCTGGCCCGCATCGCCGGTATCACTGACGGTCACGACGCGGTCATCGACGAGGGCATCGGGCCGATCACGCCCACCCCGATCATGCGCTGGTTGTTCGACATCGACGGCCCCGTCGACCAGTTCAACCAAACCATCTCGCTCCAAGCACCGTCCGGGGTCACCCCCACCGACGTGCTCGCCGTCCTGCAAGCTTTGATCGACCACCACCCGATGCTGCGACTACGAGTCGACGACGACGGCACCGAAGGGCGCGCGCTCACGGTGCCCGACATCGGGGTGGTCCAGGCCGGTGAGTGCCTGCACAGCGTCGACGTGTTGACCGATGAGGCACTTGCTCAGGCCCGGTCGAGGCTGAGCCCCGCCGCCGCACGCATGCTCAGCGCGGTATGGGTGTCCACCACCGGTCGGTTGGTGCTGATCGTCCACCACCTGGCCGTCGATGCGGTGTCGTGGCGGATTCTGTTGGACGACCTCAGCATTGCCTGGGCTCAACACCACCGTGGCCAACCGATCACGCTGCTCACCGGCGGAACCTCATATCAACGCTGGGCTGCAATCCTCGAACAACTGGCCCACACCCGTGCGGTCATTGACCAGGCCGATACCTGGAAACACATCACCAGCGTCGGCGCCGCCCTGCCCGGACCCCGACCGGAGGACACCTACACCAGCGCGGGGCACCTGACGGTGGCGCTGGACACCGAGACCACCCGCCGACTGCTCACCGAGGTTCCCGCCGCCTTCCACACGGGCATCCACGAGATCTTGCTGATCGCCTACGCACTGGCCTGGATTGAATTTCTCGGCGCCGACGACACGCCCCTCGGCATCGACGTCGAAGGCCACGGCCGCCACGAGGAGCTGGGCCACGACGTCGACCTGTCGCGCACGGTGGGGTGGTTCACCGCCAAATATCCCGTGGCACTGACCGTCGGCGGCCTGCGCTGGGAACAGGTGGTGACCGGCGACCCAGTGCTGGGTCCAATTGTCAAGCGCCTCAAGGAACAATTGCGTGCCTTGCCCCATCCCCTGACCTACGGGATGCTGCGCTACCTCAACACCGACTCCGACCTGACCGGGCCCGACCCCACCATCGGATTCAACTACCTCGGACGCCTCGGCGGCCCAGCCGCCGACATGTCCGGCGACCGGTGGGGGGCCAGCCAGGACAGCCTGGGGGTCACCGGCGCTGCCGCCGCGGTTCCCGTGCCGCTCTCCCACACCGCCGAACTCAACGCCGGCACCATCGACACCGACACCGGGCCGCGCCTCAACGCCGCCTGGACCTGGGCACCCTCGGCACTGGATCACACCCAGATCGCTCGGGTCAGCCAACTCTGGTTCGACGCCCTGACCGGCATCTGCGCCCATGTCCAGCACGGCGGCGGCGGGCTGACTCCCTCCGACATCACCCCGGCCCGGCTCACCCAATACCAAATCGACGAATTGCAAGCACAATACGATGTCGCCGACGTCTTGCCGCTCACCCCCCTCCAGGAGGGACTGCTGTTCCACGCCGGCACCGCGGCGGGTCTCGGTGACCTGTATGCGATGCAGATCGACATCACCGTCACCGGCCCACTGGACCCCCGCCGGCTGCACGGCGCGGTGCAAAACGTCATCAAGCGCCACCCCAACCTGGCCGCCCGATTCTGCCCGCAATTCGATCAACCGGTGCAGATCATTCCTGCCGATCCTGAAATACTCTGGCAGTACCTCCAATTCGACTCCGACGTCAACGACCACCTCGGGCGAGTCTGCGCCGCTGAGCGAGCCGCGGTCTGCGACCTCACCGACGCCCCCGCCTTCCGGGTGGCGTTGATCCGCACCGCCGACGACCAGCACCGTATCGCGTTGACTTTTCACCACATCGTGCTCGACGGCTGGTCGCTACCAATCCTGCTGCAAGAGATCTTCGCCAGCTACCAGGGGCAGCAGCTGCCGCCCGCCACCCCGTACCGGCGGTTCGTCACCTGGCTGGCCGAGCGAGACCTCGAGGCCGCCCGGGCAGCCTGGCGCGAGGCGCTCGCCGGCTTCGACACCCCCACCCTGGTCGGCCCGCCGGCCCGACTCAAGCCCGGCCCCAAGGGCACTCGTACGTTCGGGATGTCCGAGCAGACCACGTTGGCGCTGAACGAGCTGGCACGTTCCAAGCACACGACCCTCAACACCGTGCTGCAGGCAGCGTGGGCGCAACTGCTGATGGGCATGACCGGCCAGCGCGACATCGTCTTCGGCACCGCCGTCTCGGGGCGGCCCGTCGAGCTGGCCGGCGCTGAAACCATGGTCGGACTGCTAATCAACACCGTGCCGGTGCGGGCCACTATCACGCCGGCCACCAGCACCGCTGACCTGCTCGACCAACTCCACAACGCCAATAACCGCACCCTCGACCACCAACACCTGGCGCTCAACGAGATTCACCGCGCGACAGGCTACGACCAACTGTTCGACACCCTGTTCGTCTACGAGAACTACCCGATCGACGCCACCACGTTCGCAGGCGCCGGCGGGCTGATCATTACCGAGTTCACCGGCCGCGAGGCCAACCATTACCCCCTGACCATGCAGGCCGCACCCGGCCCCGAACTCGGCTTCCGCATCGAGTACGACACCCACGTGTTCGACGCCGAAAACGTTGACACGCTGATCAATCGGCTGCGGCGGATCATCCTGACGATGATTGCCGATCCACAGCTCCAATTGTCGGCGATCGACGTGCTCGAGCCCGATGAGCGCAGCCGCCTCGACGACATGGGCAATCGGGCGGCGCTGACCGGGCCACCATCGGGGCCGGTGTCGATCCCGGAACTGTTCGCCGGCCGGCTGGCCCGTTCCCAGCAGGCGGTGGCAATCAGTTGCGCGGGCCGGTCGTTCACCTATCAGGATCTCGACGAAGCCTCGAATGACCTGGCGCATAATATATCTGGCTGCGGCGCCGGCCGGGGCTCGTGTGTGGCGCTGCTGTTGGAACGCTCCGCCGAAGCTGTCATCGCCATGCTCGCGGTGCTCAAGGCCGGCGCGGCGTACCTGGCGATCGACCCGGCACTGCCCGACGAGCGGATCGGATTCATGTTGAGCGACGCCGCGCCGATCGTCGCGGTTACCACCACCGCGCTGCGCCCACGGCTGGCCGGATGTGCCCTGGCCGTCATCGATATCACCGACGACCGCACGGCCGCTCCACCCCGCTGCGAGCTACCCACGTCCGTAGCGGAGGATATCGCCTACCTCATCTACACTTCGGGCACCACGGGCGTACCCAAAGGGGTTGCGATCACGCATCACAACCTGGCCCATCTGGTCGATTCAGCGTCGGCGCACCTACCCGCAGACCAGGTGTGGACGCAGTGCCACTCCTACGCGTTCGACTTCTCCGTCTGGGAGATCTGGGCCGCGCTGCTCGGCGGAGGGCGCCTGGTCGTGGTGCCCGAGCAGGTGGTGAGCTCACCGAGAGACTTCCACGCCCTGCTCGTCGCCGAACACGTCACCGTGCTCACCCAGACTCCGTCGGCCGCCGCGACGCTCTCCCCGCAAGGCCTGGAGTCCGTTGCGCTGCTGCTCGGAGGCGAGGCCTGCCCGGCCGAGCTGGTGGACCGGTGGGCCCCCGAGCGGGTGGTGATCAACGCCTACGGCCCCACCGAAACCACCGTCTACGCAACGCTCACCGCCCCGCTGGCGGCGGGTTCGGGGACGGTCCCGATCGGTGCACCGGTGTCGACAACGGCATTGTTCGTTCTCGACGAATGGCTCCACCCGGTGCCGCCGGGAGTGGTCGGCGAACTCTATGTGGCCGGACGCGGCGTCGGCGTCGGCTATGTCGGCCGGCCCGGGCTGACCGCCGCTCAGTTCGTGCCCTGCCCCTTCGGTGCGCCAGGCGCGCGGATGTATCGCACCGGGGACCTGGTGCGCTGGGGTCCCGACGCGCAACTGCATTACCTGGGCCGCGCCGACGACCAGGTCAAAATCCGCGGCTACCGAGTCGAACTCGGCGAAGTCCAGACCGCGCTCGCCGAACTCGACGGCGTCGAACAGGCCGCGGTCATCACCCGCGAAGACCGCCCGGGCGACAAGCGCCTCGTCGGATACATCGTCGAAACGACCACAGGGACAGTCGATCCCGCTGCGGCACGGGCCACACTGGCCGAGCGACTGCCCGGTCATATGGTCCCCTTGGCGATCGTGGTGTTGCAGGCGCTGCCGCTGACGGTCAACGGCAAACTCGACGCCCGGGCCCTTCCCCCACCCGACTACACCACCGAGCACTACCGTGCCCCCGCCACCGCCGTTGAGGAGATCCTGGCCGGCATCTACGCCCAGGTGCTGGGTGTCGAGCGGGTCGGTGTCGATGACTCGTTTTTCAACCTGGGCGGGGACTCACTGTCGGCGATGCGTTTGATTGCCGCCATCAACACCGGGCTGGACGCGGACCTCGCCGTGCGCGCGTTGTTCGACGCGCCCACGGTTGCGCAGTTGGCACCCTGTCTCGACGGCGAGGCTTCCCGTCGTGAGCCGTTGGTGGTGTGCCGGCGCCCCGCGGTGATTCCACTCTCGTTCACCCAAAACCGGCTGTGGGTTCTCGACCAGTTGCAGGGGCCCTCAGCGGTCTACAACATTCCAGTGGCACTCAGGCTGGCCGGCACGCTTGATGCAGAAGCGCTCGACGCATCGCTGGCCGACGTGGTGACCCGGCACGAAAGCCTGCGCACGATATTTCCCGCACCCGACGGGATACCGCAGCAACTCGTCGTTTCTGCTGATCGGGCGGATTTTGGTTGGGCTGTCATCGACGCCACCGCATGGCCGCCGGCCCGACTCGATGAGGCAATCGATGAAGCGGCACGCCATCCCTTTGCTTTGGAATCCGAAATCCCGTTGCGGGCCAAACTCTTCCGTGTCGCCGATGAGGAGCATGTGCTGGTGTGCGTGGTCCACCACATCGCTTTTGACGGGTGGTCACTGGCGCCGATGATCCGCGATATCGGCGAGGCGTACGCGAGCCGCTGCGCGGGGCAGGCCCCTGGCTGGCCCGAATTGCCGCTGCAATACGTGGACTACACGCTGTGGCAGCGGGCGCAGTTCGGTGCTCTCGACGACACCGACAGCCGAATCGCCGCGCAGCTGAAGTATTGGGAAGACGCCCTCGTCGACCTGCCCGAGCGCTTGGAGTTGCCGACGGATCGGCCTTATCCCTCGGTGGCTGATCAGCGTGGCGCCCAGGTGGCCGTGGACTGGCCGCCCGAGTTGCAGCGACGCATACGCGAGGTTGCTCGCGACTTCAACGCGACGAGCTTCATGGTGGTTCAGACCGCCTTGGCGGTGCTGCTGTCGCGGCTCGGCTCGAGTTCCGACGTGGCGGTGGGTTTCCCGATCGCCGGACGTCGTGATCCCGCGCTCGACGACCTGGTGGGTTTCTTCGTCAACACCTTGGTGCTGCGGGTCGACGTGGCCGGAGATCCAACCGCTGCCGAGTTGTTGGCTCAAGTGCGTCGGCGTAGCCTGCTTGCCTTCGAGCATCAAGACGTGCCGTTTGAGGTGCTCGTCGACCGGCTCAACCCCACCCGGTCGTTGAGCCATCATCCGCTGGTTCAGGTGGCATTGGCGTGGCAGAACCTGCCGGGGGACGCCAGCGAGGCTGCCGCCGGGTCGGCGTTGGGTGATCTGCAGGTGACCGAGGTGCCGATAGGCACCCACACCGCCCGCATGGACCTGACCTTCTCGCTGTCCGAACACTGGACCGATGCCAATGCGCCCGACGGCATTCGGGGCGCGGTTGAATTCCGCACCGACGTGTTCGACCCCGATACCGTCAGCACGCTCGTCGAGCGGTTCCAGCGGGTCCTGGTGGCGATGACCGCCGATCCGCGGGCCCGGTTGTCGTCGATCGACGTGTTGGACGCTGCAGAGCACGCCCGTCTGGACACTACGTCTAACCGGGCGATCCTGACCCGGCCCGAGCCCGAGCCGGTCTCGATACCAGCGCTGTTTGCCGGACGCGTGACGCGCAACCCCGACGCGGTCGCGATCAGCGACGGGGCGCACTCCTGGACCTACCGCGAACTGGAGGTGGCGTCGAACCGGTTGGCGCACTTCCTGACTGGATATGGGGCAGGTCCTGGTGAGAGCGTGGCGCTGCTGTTCTCTCGCTCGGCCGAGGCCATCATCGCGATCTTATCGGTGCTCAAGACCGGGGCGGCTTATCTACCGATCGACCCGGCGCTACCGCAGGCGCGGGTCGAATTCATGCTCGCCGATGCCGCGCCGATCGCCGCGATCACCACCACAGACCTGCGGCCGCGGCTGGACGGGCACGAGTTGACGGTCCTCGACGTGAGCGACGTCGCCATGGACGCCCAACCCCGCACACCACTGCCTGCGCCGGCCCCCGACGACATCGCGTACCTCATCTACACCTCCGGCACCACCGGTGTGCCCAAAGGTGTTGCCATCAGTCATCACAACGTCACGCAACTACTCGAGTCACTGGACGCCGGCCTACCCCCAACAGGCGTTTGGCCGCAGTGCCATTCCTTGGCCTTCGACGTCTCGGTGTGGGAGATCTTCGGCGCCCTCCTGCGTGGTGGGCGGGTGGTGGTGGTGAGCGAAGACGTGACAACGTCACCGACCGACTTCCACGACGCACTGGTCACCGGGCAAATCGATGTGCTCACGCAGACCCCTTCTGCGGCAGGTGTGTTGTCGCCCGAAGGTTTGGAGGCGGCGGCGCTGGTGGTGGTCGGTGAGGCTTGCGCCCCCGAAGTGGTTGATCGATGGGCGCCCGGGCGAGTGATGATCAATGCCTACGGCCCGAGCGAGACGACGATGTGCGTCGCGATCAGTGCGCCGTTGACCGCCGGGTCGGGGACCGTGCCCATCGGTGCGCCGGTGCCGGGGGCGGCGTTGTTCGTCCTGGACGAGTCGTTGCTTCAGGTACCGCCGGGGGTAGTCGGCGAGCTGTACGTCGCCGGTCGCGGCGTAGGCGTCGGCTATCTGCGCCGGGCGGGGCTGACCGCGGCTCGATTTGTGGCCTGCCCGTTCGGAGGCCCCGGGGCGCGCATGTATCGCACCGGGGATCTGGTGCGCTGGGGCCGCGACGGGCAACTGCACTACCTGGGGCGCGCCGACGAACAGGTCAAGATTCGCGGTTACCGCGTCGAACTCGGCGAAATCCGAATGGCCCTGGCCGCGCTCGACGGCGTCGACCACGCCGCCGTCATCGCCCGCGAAGACCACCCCGGCGACAAACGGCTGGTCGGCTACATCACCGGCACCGCCGACCCGGTCGCCGCCCGTGCCGCCCTGGCTGAGCGGCTGCCCGGCTACATGGTGCCCGCTGCCGTTCTCGCATTGGACGTGCTGCCCCTGACAGCCAACAAGAAACTCGACACCCGCGCCCTTCCGGCGCCCGACTACTCCAAGGTCGATCACTACCGCGCCCCGACCGACGCCGTCGAGGAAATCCTCGCGGGCGTCTACGCCCAGGTCCTGGGACTCGAGCACGTAGGGGTGGACGACTCCTTCTTCGACCTTGGCGGCGACAGCATTTCGTCGATGCAGGTGGTCGCCCGCGCCCGCGCCGCCGGCCTCGCGTGCCGCCCGCGCGACATCTTCGTCGAACAGACCGTGGCCCGACTTGCCCGCGTAGCCCACGTCACCGAGGGCCTTGGCGCCGTTGTGGATGGCGGCATCGGGCCGATCACGCCCACCCCAATCATGCGCTGGCTGCACAACATCGACGGCCCCGTCGATCAGTTCAACCAAACCATGCTGATACAGGCGCCGCCCGGGGTCACCCAGGCCGACGTGGTGGTGGTCCTGCAAGCCCTGCTGGACCGCCACGCCATGCTGCGGCTGCACGTCGCCGATGGCGATGCCGGCGAGTGGACGCTGGCCGTGCGCGAGGCCGGTGCGGTGGATGCCGGGGGGTGCCTGCACGGCGTCGAGGTGTTGACCGAGGCCGCAGTGGCGGATGCCCGGTCGCGCCTAGACCCCGCCGGCGGGGTGATGCTGAGCGCGCTGTGGATGGCCGACACCGGTCAGCTGGCGCTGATCATCCACCATCTCGCTGTGGACGCAGTGTCCTGGCGAATCCTGTTGGAAGATCTCAACATCGCCTGGGCTCAACACCGTAGCGGCCAGCCGGTCGCACTGCCCGCGGGCGGGACTCCATTCCAGCGCTGGGCGGCACTACTCGCCGAGCACGCCCACCAGCCTGCGGTGGTGGATCTTGCCGGCACCTGGCAACAGGTCGCGGCGACCCCGGCCGCCCTGCCCCCTCCGGAACCCGAGACTGACACCTACGCCAGCGCGGGACACCTGGCGGTTTCGCTGGACACCGAGACCACCCGCCTGCTGCTCGGTGAGGTTCCCGCGGCCTTTCGTGCTGGCATCCAAGACATCCTGCTGATCGCCTTCGGGTTGGCGTGGTCCGAGTTCTCGGGCTCGAGGGGTGGCGCGTCGATCGGGATCGACGTCGAGGGCCACGGCCGGTACGAGGACCTGGCCCCTGATGTCGACCTGTCCCGCACCGTGGGCTGGTTCACCACCAAGTACCCGGTGTCGCTGGCGGTCGATGGGCTGCGCTGGACGCAGCTGGTGGCCGGTGACGCTGCCGTCGGCCCAATCGTCAAGCGGGCCAAGGAACAACTGCGCGGCCTGCCCGACGGCCTGACCTACGGTCTGCTGCGCTACCTCAACACCGATGTCGCACTCCCCGGGTCCGATCCGACGATCGGGTTCAACTATTTCGGGCGGCTGGGCGCGGCCGAGGTGGCCGTCGATCTGTGGCGGATCAGCCAGGATGGTCTGGCGATCTCCACCTCCGCGGCGGCGGTGCCCATGCCGCTGGCGCACACCCTGGACCTCAATGCCGGCACTGTCGACACGGCCACCGGCCCCCACCTGCACGCCGACTGGACCTGGGCGCCTTCGGCGCTCGATCACACCCGGGTCGCCCGGCTCAGCCAGCTGTGGTTCGAGGCGCTGGCGGGCATCTGTGCCCACGTCCAACGCGGCGGCGGCGGTATCACCCCCTCCGACGTCTCCCCCGCCCACCTCACCCAAAGGCAGATCGACGAACTGCAGCGGCAGTACCGGATCGCCGACATCCTGCCGCTCACCCCTCTCCAGCAGGGACTGCTGTTCCACTCCGCCCGGCAGAACAGCGACAACGACCTGTACGCAATGCAACTCGACATCACCGTCGCCGGCCCGCTCCACCCCGATCGCCTGCACGATGCCGTGAACGCCGTCGTCGCCCGTCACCCCAACCTGGCCGCCCGATTCTGCAGTAAATTCGACCAGCCGGTACAAATCATCCCATCCGATCCCCAAATACCTTGGCAATACTTGGAATTCGATACGGACATCGATGAGCGGGTCCGGCAAATATGCGCCGCCGAGCGCGCCGCGGTATGCGACCTCAAGGTCTCGCCGGCTTTTCGGGTCGCTCTGATCCGTACCGCGCGCGAACAGTACCGCGTCGTCCTGACCAATCACCACATCGTGCTCGACGGGTGGTCATTGCCCATCCTGCTGCACGAGATCTTCGCCAGTTACTACGGCCAGCGGCTGCCGGCGGCCGGGTCATATCGTCGGTTTGTCACCTGGCTCGCCGAGCGAGACCTGCCCGCCGCCGAGGCGGCCTGGCGTGAGGTGCTGGCCGGGTTCGAGATTCCCACACTGGTCGGACCGCCGGGCCCGGCCAAGCTGGGACCGCGAGCCGTTGCCTCTGCTCGGGTGCCCGAGGACACCACCAAGGCCGTCAACGAGCTGGCCCGCTCCTGTCGCACCACCGTCAACACCGTGCTTCAGGGCGCCTGGGCACAGGTATTGATGTCGATGACGGGCCGGCGTGACGTCGTCTTCGGCGCCGCGGTCTCGGGACGGCCCGCCGAGGTGGCAGACGCGGAATCGATTGTGGGGCTGATGATCAACACGGTCCCGGTGCGGGCCACCATCACACCGGCCACCACCATCGCCGACCTGCTCGGCCAGCTCCAGAGTGCCCACAACCACACACTCGACCATCAGCATCTGGCGCTCAACGAAATTCACCGCATCACCGGGCACGACCAACTGTTCGACACGCTGTTCGTGTTCGAGAACTACCCGATCGACGCCACCGCACTGGTGAGCAACAACGGATTGGCCATCACCGACTTCACCGGCACCGAATCCACCCATTACCCGCTGACGATGCAGGCCAGACCCGACCGCGAATTGCTCCTGCGCGTCGAATACGACAGCCACGTGTTCGATGCGGCCGCAATCGAGGCATTGATCGAGCGCTTCCAGCGGGCGCTGATGGCCATGACCACCGACGTGGAGAGTCAATCGTGACCACCAACCCAACACGACGGTTGTTCTCCATCGATCTTGTCAACGAGTCGGAGCACGCTCACCTGGATGAGTGGAGCAACCGGGCGATATTGACCAAGCCCGCCGCGCCGGTGTCGATTCCGGCGCTGTTCTCCGCCCAGGTGGAACGCGACCCCGAGGCGGTGGCGGTGACCTTCGAGGGCCGCTCGATGACCTACAGCGAGCTCGACGAGGCGTCGAACCGGTTGGCGCACTTACTTGTTGGATACGGCGCTGGCCCGGGCACGTGCGTGGCGCTGCTGTTCTCCCGGTCGGCCGAGGCGATCGCGGCGATCCTGGCCGTGCTCAAGACCGGGGCGGCGTACCTGCCGATCGACCCGGCGGTGCCGGCGACCCGCATAGAATTCATGGTTACCGACGCCGCACCGATTGCCGCGGTCACCACCGCCGCGCAGGCCTGCCGGCTGCACGGGCACGGCCTGACCGTCATCGACATCGACGACCCGCGCATCGCCACCCAGCCCTGTGCCGCACTACCGGCCCCGGCCCCCGACGGCATCGCCCACATCATCTACACCTCGGGCACCACCGGCGTCCCCAAAGGCGTTGCGGCTACCCATCACAACGTCACCCGCCTTTTCGACTCACTCGACGTCGGGCTGGAACTGACCCCGGCGCAGGTGTGGACCCAGTGCCATTCCTACGCCTTCGACTTCTCCGTGTGGGAGATCTGGGGCGCCCTGCTGTTCGGCGGGCGCCTGGTCGTGGTGCCCGAGGCGATAGCCGGCTCGCCGCCCGACCTGCACGCCCTGCTCGTCGCCGAGCACGTCACCGTGTTGAGCCAAACCCCCTCAGCGGCAGCCGCACTCTCCCCCGGAGGATTGGAATCGGTGGCGCTGATCGCCGCCGGTGAGGCCTGCCCCGCCGACCTGGTCGACCGCTGGGCGCCCGGGCGCGTGATGATCAACGGCTACGGCCCGACCGAAACCACCGTCTACGCCACCATCAGCGCCCCACTGGCCCCCGGTTCGGCGGTGGTGCCCATCGGGACACCCGTGCCGGGGGCGGCGCTGTTCGTCCTCGACGAGTCGCTGCACCCGGTGCCGCCCGGGGCGGTCGGTGAACTCTACGTGGCCGGTCACGGCGTCGGAGTCGGGTATGTGCGCCGGGCCGGGTTGACCGCGTCGCGGTTTGTCGCCTGCCCCTTCGGCGGAGCAGGAGCGCGGATGTATCGCACCGGGGATCTGGTGCGCTGGGGCCGCAACGGCCAACTGGACTACCTGGGGCGCGCCGACGAACAGGTCAAGATCCGCGGCTACCGCATCGAACTCGGCGAAATCCAAGCGGCCCTGACCGCACTCGACGGCGTCGACCGCGCCGCCGTCATCGCCCGCGAAGACCGCCCCGGAGACAAACGGCTCGTGGGCTACATCATCGGCACCGCCGACCCGACCACCGCGCGTGCCGCGCTGGCCGAGCGGCTCCCCGGCTACATGGTGCCAGCCGCGATCGTGACGTTGCAGACGCTGCCCGTCACGGTCAACGGGAAACTCGACACCCGCGCCCTGCCGGCCCCGGAATACCAGGATGCCGACCACTACCGCGCCCCCACCAACGCCGTGGAAGAGATCCTGGCCGACATCTACGCCCAAGTCCTCGGACTGGACCGGGTCGGCGTCGATGACTCGTTCTTCGACCTGGGCGGGAATTCGGTGTCCGCGATGCGCCTCGTCGCCGCGCTCAACACCGCCCTGGACGCCGACCTCGACATGCACGCCCTGTTCGACTTCCCCACGATTGCCCAATTGACGCCCCGTATCAGCAGGGAGGGTGGTCGGCGTAAGCCGTTGGTGGCCGTCGAGCGGCCCGCGGTGGTGCCGTTGTCGTTTGCCCAGAATCGGTTGTGGTTCCTCGACCAATTGCAAGGGCCCTCAGCGGTTTACAACATGGCGGTGGTCTTGCGGTTGCGCGGGCACCTCGATGTCGACGCACTGGGTGCGGGGATGGTCGACGTGGTGGCGCGCCATGAGAGCCTGCGCACACTGATCGCCGCACCCGACGGCATACCCCAGCAGCAGGTGGTGTCCGCCGAGCCGACCGATTTCGGTTGGGAAATCATCGACGCCGCCGCCTGGTCGCCGGGCCGGCTGAGTGCGGCCATCGAGGAGGCGGCGGGTCACACCTTTGACCTGGCAACCCAAATCCCGTTGCGGGCAAAGCTTTTCCGCGTCAACGATGATGAGCACGTGTTGGTGGGTGTGGTGCACCATATCGCCGCCGACGGCTGGTCGATCACCCCTCTGATGCGTGACCTGGGCATCGCGTATGCCAGCCGAAGCGCGGGGCGGTCCCCAGCATGGGCCGAATTGCCGTTGCAATACGTCGATTACACGTTGTGGCAACGCGAACAGTTTGGTGATCTGGACGACGACCACAGCCCGATCGCCGGCCAACTGGCCTACTGGCAGGATGCCCTGGCCGGCATGCCCGAATGCCTGCACTTGCCAATCGATCGGCCCTATCCGCCGGTGGCCGATCAGCGCGGCGCCAAGGCAGCCGTGGACTGGCCTGCGGCGCTCCAGCAACGAGTTCGCGAGCTCGCCGTCGAGCACAACGCGACCAGCTTCATGGTGGTGCAGACGGCCCTGGCGGTGCTGCTGTCGCGGCTCAGCGCGAGTTCCGATGTGGCGGTGGGGTTTCCGATCGCCGGCCGTGGTGATCCTGCTCTCGACGAGCTGGTCGGGTTCTTCGTCAACACCCTGGTGTTGCGGGTCGATCTGACCGGAGATCCCAGCTTTGCCGAGCTGCTGGCCCAGGTGCGCCGGCGTAGCCTGGCCGCCTACGATCGTCAGGACGTGCCCTTCGAGGTGCTGGTCGAGCGCCTCAACCCCGCCCGATCCCTGGCCCATCACCCGCTGATCCAGGTGATGTTGTCCTGGCAGAACCTTCCCGGGCACGAAAACCATGATCCCGCCGCCGGATTGGCGCTGGGCGATCTGCAGGTCACCCAGGTGCCGGTGGACAGCCACACCGCCCGGATGGATCTGTCGTTTTCCCTGGCCGAGCGCTTCACCGAGACCGGTGCGGCCGCCGGGATCGGCGGGGCGGTGGAATTCCGCACCGACGTGTTCGACACGGCAACCGTCGACGCCTTCATCGAGCGGTTCGAACGCGTCCTGGAGGCGATGACCGCCGACCCGGACCAGCGGTTGTCGTCGGTGGACGTGCTGGATGCCGGTGAGCATGCCCGGCTGGATGAGATCGGCAACCGGGCGGTGTTGACCGGGCCCGCACCGGCGCCCGCGTCCGTTCCGGAGTTGTTCGCCGACCACGTGACCCGCTCGCCGCAGGCGGTCGCGATCCGCTGCGGCGGCCGCTCACTGACCTACCGCGAACTCGACGAGGCCGCGAACCGGCTGGGGCACCTGCTGGCCGCCGATGGTGTGCGGCCGGGCTCGTGTGTGGCGCTGTTGATGGAGCGGTCCGCGCACGCGGTCGCGGCCATGCTGGCGGTACTCAAGTCCGGGGCGGCCTATCTGGCGATCGACCCCGCGCTGCCCGATACCCGGATCGAGTTCATGATCACCGATGCCGCGCCGATCGCCGCTGTCACGACCGCGGGCCTGCGGTCGCGACTGGACGGGTACGACCTGCTGGTCATCGATGTCGACGATCCCGCTGTCGACGGCCAGCCCGATACCGCATTGCCGGCGCCAGCCCCGGACGGCATCGCCTACCTGATCTACACCTCGGGCACTACCGGCGTCCCCAAGGGCGTGGCCATCAACCACCGCAACCTGACCCACTTGGCTCGGTCAGCGCCCCCAGGCCTGCCCGGTGCCCAGGTGTGGACCCAATGCCACTCCTATGCCTTCGACTTCTCGGTGTGGGAGATCTGGGCTGCGCTCCTCGGCGGAGGGCGCCTGGTGGTGGTACCCGAGGAGGTGACGGCCTCGCCAGAGGACTTCCACGCCTTCTTGGTCGGCGAACAGGTCAACGTGCTCACCCAGACCCCGTCCGCGGTGACCGCACTCTCGCCGCAGGGGTTGGATTCGGTGGCGTTGCTGCTCGGCGGTGAGGCCGTCCCCGCCGAGGTGGTGGATCGGTGGGCACCCGGACGGGTGGTGATCAACGCATACGGCCCGACCGAGGCGACGGTGTACGCGTCGATGAGCGCGCCGTTACAGGCGGGGTCGGGTGCGGCGCCGATCGGGGCGCCGGTGGCGACCGCGGCCTTGTTCGTCCTCGACGAATGGCTGCGCCCCCTGCCGGCCGGGGTGGTCGGCGAGTTGTACGTGGCCGGCCACGGCGTGGGGGTCGGGTATGTGCGGCGGCCCGGGTTGACCGCGGCCCGGTTCGTCCCCTGTCCCTTCGGCGGACCCGGGACGCGGATGTATCGCACCGGCGATCTGGTGCGGTGGGGTCCCGATGGACAGCTGCGCTACCTCGGACGCGCGGACGAACAGGTCAAAATCCGCGGGTACCGCATCGAACTCGGTGAGATCCAGGCCGCACTGGCCGGGCTGGACGGTGTCGACCAGGCGGTGGTGATCGCCCGCGAGGACCGTCCCGGCGACAAACGCCTGGTCGGCTACATCACCGGAACAGCACTCCCGGCCGAGGCGCGCGCCCTGCTCGCTGAGCGGCTCCCCGCCTATATGGTTCCCGCCGCGGTGGTGGCTGTCGGCGCGTTGCCGTTGACGGTCAACAACAAGCTCGACACCCGCGCCCTGCCGGCACCGGAGTACCGCGATGGCGATCGCTACCGCGCACCGACCAACGCGGTCGAGGAGGTTCTGGCCGGCATCTACGCCCAGGTGCTGGGGCTGGAGCGGGTCGGGGTCGACGAGTCGTTCTTCGACCTGGGCGGGGACAGCATCTTGTCGATGCAGGTGGTGGCCCAGGCCCGGGCGGCAGGCCTGACGTGTCGGCCGCGCGACATCTTCGTCGAGCAGACGGTGGCCCGCCTGGCCCGAGTGGCCGTGGCGGCCGCCGGTGCAGCCGTCCCGGTCGATGAGGGTGTCGGGCCGGTGCCGGCAACCCCGATCATGCGCTGGCTGCACACCGTGGACGGCCCGACCGACCAGTTCAACCAAACGATGGTCGTGCAAGCACCGGCCGGGGTCTCCGACGTCGACGTGGCGATCGTTCTTCAGGCGCTGCTGGACCGCCACGCCATGCTGCGGCTACGCGCCGACACCGATGACGCCGGGGGCTGGTCACTCCAGGTTCCCGAGCCGGGTTCGGTCGACTCCGGTGCTTGCCTGCACACCGTCGACGTGCTCTCGGACGAGGCGCTGTCAGAGGCCCGGTCACGGTTGAACCCGGCCGGCGGGGCGATGGTGCGCGCGGTATGGGCGACCGTCAGCGGCCAGTTGGCGCTGATCATTCACCACCTGGCCATCGACGCGGTGTCCTGGCGAATCCTGTTGGAGGACTTGAATATCGCGTGGGCCCAGCATCACAGCGGTCAACCGATTGCGCTGCCGGCAGCCGGGACCTCATTCGCCCGCTGGGCGGCACTCCTCAATGAGCACGCCCACACCCCAGCGGTCGTCGACCAGGCCGACACCTGGCGAAAGGTGTTGGCGACCCCGGCCGCGTTACCGCCGGTACAACCCGAACGTGATACCTATGCCAGCGCCGGGCACCTGACGGCAGCACTGGATGTCGAGACGACCCGCCTGCTGCTCGGCGAGGTGCCCGCGGCGTTTCACACCGGGATCACCGACATCCTGTTGATCGCATTCGGGATGGCCTGGGCCGAATACTTGGGCGCACTCAGCGACGCGCCCGTCGGCATCGACGTTGAGGGCCATGGGCGCCACGACGACCTTTTCCCCGACGTGGACTTGTCGCGCACCGTGGGCTGGTTCACCACCAAATACCCGGTTTCGCTGGCGGTCGGTGGCCTGCGCTGGACCCAGGTCGTGGCCGGCGAGGCGGCGCTGGGTGCGGTGGTCAAAGGCGGCAAAGAACAACTGCGCGCCCTGCCCGACGGCCTGACCTACGGGCTGCTGCGCTACCTCAACACCGACGTCGACCTGGCCGGTCCGGACCCGACGATCGGATTCAACTATCTGGGCCGGATGGGCGCGGCCGCCGCCGACCTCCCTGACGAGCTGTGGCGGGTCAGCCAGGACGGCCAGTCAGTCGCTGCCGCGACCGCCGTGCCGATGCCACTGGGACACACCCTGGAACTCAACGCCGTCGCCTTGGAAAACGAGACTGACACCGATACCGGCCCGCACCTGCACGCCACCTGGACGTGGGCCTCGTCAGCACTGGACCACCACCAGATCAGCCGACTCAGTCAGCTGTGGTTCGAGGCCCTGGCCGGAATCTGCGCGCATGTCCGTCGCGGGGGCGGCGGGCTGACCCCCTCCGATATCGTCCCCGCCCGGCTCAGCCAACCTCAGATCGACGCGCTGCAACAGCAGTACCGGATCGCCGATATCTTGCCGCTAACCCCCCTGCAGCGGGGACTACACTTTCACGCCGGCGCCAGCGGCAGCAACAACGACCTGTACGCGATGCAGTTGGACATCACCGTCACCGGCCCGCTCGATCCGCACCGCCTGCACGATGCCGTACACACGGTGATCAACCGCCATCCCAACCTGGCCGCCCGGTTCTGCGAAGAATTCGACCAGCCGGTCCAGATCATCCCGGCCGAACCCACGGCGGCGTGGCAGTACTTCGAACTGGACTCCGAGGAACAGGTCCAGCAGGTGTGCGCCGCCGAACGCGCCGCGGTCTGCGACCTCACCGAGCCGCCGGCCTTTCGGGTGGCGTTGATCCGCACCGCCGACGGGCGGCACCGGGTCGTGCTGACCAACCACCACATCGTGCTCGATGGCTGGTCGCTGCCGATCCTGCTGGGGGAAATCTTCGCCGGCTACTACGGACAGCGGCTACCCGCGGCCACGCCGTATCGCCGGTTCGTCGGTTGGCTGGCCGATCGAGACCTCGAGGCCGCCCACGCCGCCTGGCGCGATGTGCTGGCCGGCTTCGACACCCCCACCCTGGTGGCCCCGCCGAATCGGTCAGGGCTCGGGCGGCGCGGCGTGACCTCGTCTCGGGTGCCCGAACAGACCACCCGGGCGCTGGTCGAGTTGGCGCGCTCGTGCCACACCACCGTCAACACCGTGTTGCAGGCCGCGTGGGCGCAGCTGCTGATGGGGCTGACAGGTCAGCATGACGTCACCTTCGGCACCGCGGTCTCCGGCCGGCCGACTGAGCTGCCCGGCGCGGAAACGATGGTCGGTCTGTTGATCAACACGGTGCCGGTGCGCGCGAGGATCAACCCGGCCACCACCACCGCCGGGCTGCTCGACCAACTACGCAACGACCACAACCACACACTGGAACACCAACACCTGGCGCTCGCCGAGATCCACCGCGCCACCGGCCACGACCAACTCTTCGACACCCTGTTCGTCTACGAGAACTACCCCATCGACACCGCCACGTCGTTGGACGTCCGCGAGCTGGCCATCACCGACATCGCCACCCGTGAATCCACCCACTACCCGCTGACACTGCAAGCGATGCCGGGCGACGAGTTGGGCCTTCGCCTCGAATTCGACACCGCCGTATTCGACCCGGCCGGCATCGAGGCGCTGGCCGCGCGCTTGCAGCGGATCCTGGCGACCATGTCCGCCGATCCAACGGCGCGGCTTGCGTCGATGGATGTGCTCGATGCCGACGAACACACCCGCCTCGATGAGTTCGGCAATCGCGCGGTGTTGGCCCAGCCCGCGACGCCGGTGTCGATTCCAGGGTTATTCGCCGCACAGGTGGCGCGCACACCCGGGGCGGTGGCGGTGACCTTCGACGGCCGCTCAATGACGTACCGCGAGGTTGATCGGGCATCGAATCGCTTGGCGCACCTGCTGATCGGACATGGTGTTGGCCCCGGCCAGTGTGTGGCGGTGCTGTTCAACCGGTGCGCCGACGCGATTGTCGCGATCCTGGCAACGCTCAAGGCCGGGGCCGCGTACTTACCGATCGACCCGGCGCACCCGCCGGCCCGGATCGAGTTCATGATGGCTGACGCCGCGCCGATCGCCGCGATTGCCGCCACCGGGCCGGCCGACCGGCTGCGCGGGTACGGCGTGCCGGTCATCGCCACCGACGACCCCGCTGTGAAGACCTACCCAAGCACAGGCCTCCCGGCGCCGGACCCCGACGACGTCGCCCACATCATCTATACCTCCGGCACCACGGGAGTCCCCAAGGGCGTCGCCGTCACCCACCACAACATCACCCGGCTGTTCGACTCACTCGACGTCGGCCTGGAGCCGGCGCCGGAACAGGTGTGGACTCAGTGCCACTCCTATGCCTTCGACTACTCGGTCTGGGAGATCTGGGGCGCGTTGCTGCACGGCGGGCGCCTGGTCGTGGTGCCGGAGTCGGTGGCGGCCTCACCGGATGACTTGCACGCCTTACTCGTCGCCGAGAAGGTCAGCGTCTTGAGTCAAACCCCGTCGGCGGTCGCGACGCTCTCACCCGAGGGTCTGGGATCGGCGGCGTTGATGATCGCCGCCGAGGCCTGCCCGGGCGAGGTGGTGGATCGGTGGGCGCCCGGGCGGGTGATGATCAACGGCTACGGCCCGACCGAGACCACGGTGTATGCCACGATCAGCGCCCCGCTGACGGCGGGGTCGGCGGTGGTGCCGATCGGTGCACCGGTGCCGGGGGCGGCGCTGTTCGTCCTGGACGGATGGTTGCGCGCGGTGCCCGTCGGCGTGATCGGGGAGTTGTATGTGGCCGGTCGCGGCGTCGGGTGCGGGTATCTGCGGCGGGCCGGGTTGACCGCGTCGCGGTTCGTGGCGTGTCCGTTCGGGGAGCCCGGAACACGCATGTATCGCACCGGGGACCTGGTGCGCTGGGGCGCCGATGGGCAGCTGCAGTATCTCGGGCGCGCCGATGAGCAGGTCAAGATCCGCGGATATCGCATCGAACTCGGTGAGATCCAGACGGCGCTGTCCGGACTGGACGGGGTGGAGCAGGCGGTGGTGATCGCCCGCGAAGACCGCCCCGGTGACAAGCGCTTGGTGGGCTACGTCACCGAGACGGTCACCGGGGCAGTGGACCCGGCAGCCGTCCGTTCGCAGCTCGCCGAGCGGTTACCGGCGTACCTCGTCCCCGCGGCGGTGATGGTGCTGCAGGAGCTGCCCCTGACGGTCAACGGCAAGCTCGACAGGCGCGCCCTGCCGGCACCCGAATACCATGCGGGTCTCTACCGCGCCCCCGCCGACGTGGTCGAGGAGGTCCTGGCCGGCGTCTACGCCCAGATCCTGGGGCTCGAGCAGGTCGGGGTCGACGAGTCGTTCTTCGACCTGGGCGGGGATTCGCTGTCGGCGATGCGGCTGGTCGCCGCGGTCAACAAAACCCTGGATACCAACCTCGCGGTGCGCACGATATTCGACGCGCCGTCCGTCAGAAGCCTGAGTCGGCTGTTGGGTAGGGATGGCAGGCTGCTGGAAGTGGCTCCCGCCGTGAGCCCGGCAACCGACTTGTGCTTCACGTCGGTGCATGGCGGCGAGACGGCCGAGGTGCACGCCCGCGATCTGACGCTGGACAAGTTCATCGACGCCCCGACGCTCTCGGTCGCCCCGACGCTTCCCAGGGCCGGCTCCCAGGCGCGGACGGTCCTGCTGACCGGGGCGACCGGCTTCCTCGGGCGTTACCTGGCGCTGCACTGGCTCGACCGCATGGCACGCGTCGACGGCACCCTGATCTGCCTGGTGCGCGCCCACTCCGACGAGGACGCGCGACGCCGTCTGCACCAGACCTTCGACAGCGGCGACCCCGAGCTGTTGCGGCACTTCGAGGAACTCGCCGATCATCTCGAGGTCATCGCCGGCGACAAGGGCGAAGCCAACCTGGGCCTGGACCCCCAGACCTGGCAGCGGCTGGCCGAGACCGTCGATCTGATCGTCGATGCCGCCGCCCTGGTCAACGCCGTCCTGTCCTACCGTGAGTTGTTCGGGCCCAACGTCATGGGCACCGCCGAGCTGATCCGGATCGCGCTCACCACCAAGATCAAGCCCTACACCTACGTGTCGACTTCAGACGTCGGCCGCCAGGTCGAGCGGTCGCTGTTCACCGAGGACGCCGACATCCGGGCCATCAGCCCCACCCGCACCGTCGACGGAAGCCTGGCCAACGGCTACGGCAGCAGCAAGTGGGCCGGCGAGGTGCTGCTGCGCGAGGCCCACGACCTGTGCGGGCTGCCGGTAGCGGTGTTCCGCTCCGGCATGATCCTGGCCGACACCACCTACGCGGGCCAGCTCAACGTGCCGGACACCGTCACCCGCATGGTGCTGAGCGTCCTGGCCACCGGCGTCGCGCCCTCCTCGTTCTTCCAGCTCGACGCCGAGGGCAACCGGCAACGCACGCACTTCGACGGGCTGCCGGTGGGTTTCGTCGCCGAGGCGATCGCCACGCTGGGCGCCCGGGTGGTCGACGGGTTTGAGACCTACCACGTGATGAACCCGCACGACGACGGCATCGGGCCCGATGAGTTCGTCGACTGGCTGATCGAGGCCGGCTACCCCATCCAGCGCATCGATGACTTCGGGGAGTGGTTGCAGCGGTTCGAGGCCGCCCTGCGTGCCCTGCCGGACCGGCAGCGCCGGCACTCGGTGCTGCAGATGTTGCTGTTGCGCAACGCTATTCAGCCGCAACCCCCCGAGCCCAGCCGCGGGTCCTACGCGCCGACCGACCGATTCCGTGCCGCGGTGCAAGAAGCGAAAATCGGCCCCGACAAGGACATCCCGGACATCCCGCACGTGTCGGCGCCGATCATCATCAAGTACGCCACCGACCTGCACCTGCTCGGCCTGCTGGGTGCGGAACGGGCCGGGGCCGACGACTCGCGTGGAGATGCGGGTCGGCGTAAGCCGTTGGTGGCCGGTCCACGGCCGGCAGTGGTCCCGCTGTCGTTCGCCCAAAGCCGGCTGTGGTTCCTCAACCGGTTCGAGGGTGGGGTTGCGACCTACAACATGCCGATCGCTTTTCGGATGAGCGGGCTCCTGGATGTTGCGGCGCTGCAATCGGCGCTCGACGATGTCGTCGCCCGCCACGAATCGCTGCGCACCATATTTCCCGACATCGACGGTGTGCCGTTCCAGCAGGTGATGCCGGCCAAGCCGGGCATGTGGCAGGGCGGGGACCCAGCGGTGATGTCTTTGCCGGAGCAGGATGTCGCCGGCAGGGTGATTGCGCTGGCTGGGTACCGGTTCGATTTGTCGGCAGAGATCCCGATTCGTGCGCAGATCTACTCGGTCGGGCCCGAGCAGCATGTGGTGGCAATTGTGTTGCACCACATTGCTTTTGATGGCTGGTCGTTCGCTCCCATGGTCAGGGACATCGCCGAGGCGTACCGGGCACGAGCGCGGGGGGAGGCGCCGCGGTGGGTGCCGTTACCGGTGCAGTATGCGGATTACACGCTTTGGCAATTGGATCTGTTGGGCGCGGAGTCTGATCCCGACAGCATTATCGCGGGCCAGTTGCGGTACTGGCGGCAGGAATTGGCCGATCTGCCGGCAGTGGCGTCGCTGCCGACGGATCGGCCCCGCTCGCCGGAGCCCAGTTTCCGCGGTGATGCGATCGACGTGCCCGTCGACCCGCAAATGTGGGCCGGCGTCAAACGTGTTGCAGCAGAGCATAATACGACCGCATCGATGGTGCTGCAGGCGGTGGTGGCGGTGTTGTTGCACCGAGTCGGCGTCGGCGAGGACGTGGTGATGGGCACGCCGATCGCCGGACGGTTGGATCAGGCGCTCGACGATCTGGTCGGGTTCTTCGTCAACACCTGGGTGCTGCGGGTGGGGATCACTTCTGCGCACCGGTTCAGCGATGTGCTCGGGCAGGTGCGCGATAAGGCGCTTGATGCCTACAGCAATCAGGATGTTCCGTTCGAGCGGCTGGTCGAGCAGCTCAACCCGGTGCGCTCCACGGCACACCATCCGCTGTTTCAGGTGTTCATGGCCTTCCAGAACAATGTGCGCCCCGAGGTGTTGTCGTTCGACGAGCTCAGCGTCGAGCCGCTGACGGCTGCGACCGGCACCGCCAAGTTCGACCTGGAATTCGAGTTCAGCGAAGTGCCGACCGACGATCCGGCCGCGCCGATGGCCTCCGGGGTGGTGACTTACGCCACCGATCTCTTCGACCGAGCCACCGTCGAGCGGTTGGTCACCTGGTTTGGACGGCTGATCGAGGCGGTGGTGGCGAACGCGTCGGTCGTGGTGGGAGACGTCCCGCTGCTCGATCGCGGTGAGCGGGACTTGGTGCTGTCGCAGTGGTCTGGGACTGGCGTGGAAGTGCCCGTGGCGGTGGCGCCACAGTTGTTGGCTGCGGCGGCGGCCCGCCCCGACTCGGTGGCGGTGGTGGACGGCACCCGGGAGGTGTCGTACCGCGAGCTTGATGAGTGGTCGACGCGGTTGGCGCGGGTACTGATCGACGCGGGGGTGGGTCCTGAGCATGCCGTGGGTGTCGCAATGGATCGGTGTCTGGAGTTGGTGGTGGCCTGGTGGGCGGTGGTCAAGGCCGGCGGGATCTATGTGCCGGTGGATCCGGCCTATCCGGTCGAACGGATCGCCACGATGCTGGACACGGTCGATGCGGGGTTGGTGTTGACGTGTGGTGCCGACACCGTGGCCGGGGCCGGGCCGCGCCCGGTGCTCCGCATCGACGGTATGGACCTGTGCGGGCGCTCCGCGGATGCAATAACCGACGCCGACCGGCTGGCGCCGTTGGGGGTGGACAACACCGCCTACGTGATGTTCACGTCGGGGTCCACCGGTTCACCCAAAGGGGTCGCGGTCAGCCACGCCGGTCTGCGCGCGGCGGCGCTGGGCGAGGGGGTCGGGCTGGGTGCGGATTCGCGGCTGTTGATGGTGGCGTCGCCGACCTTCGATGTGTCGGTCGGCGAGTTGTTGTCGGCGGTGAGGTCGGGGGCGGCGCTGGTGGTGGCGGGCAGGGAAGCGTACGCCGGGGAGGCGTTGACCACGTTGCTGCAGTGCCGGCAGGTCAATGCGGCGGTATTCACCCCGACGGTGCTGTCGTCGCTGGATCCGGCCCGGCTGAACGGGGTGGACACGCTGATCACCATCGGGGAGGCCCTCCCGGCAGAGTTGGCGGCCACCTGGGCGTCGGGCCGGCAGATGTTCAACACCTACGGCCCCACCGAGACCACCATCTGGGTCACCTGCACTGCGCCGCTGTCGGCGGGGCAGCCGGTGGGCATCGGCGCCCCGCTGCCCGGAGCGTGCGCGCTGGTTCTCGATACCCGGCTGAACCCGGTGCCCAGGGGAGTGGTCGGCGAGTTGTATGTGAGCGGGCCGGTCCTGGCTCACGGCTATGTGGGCCGGGTGGACCTGACCGCCGAGCGGTTCGTCGCAAATCCCTATGGGGCTGCCGGCGCGCGGATGTACCGGACCGGTGACCTGGTGCGCTGGGCCCCGGATGGAACACTGGACTACCTGGGCCGCGCCGACACCCAGATCAAATTGCGCGGTCAACGCATCGAACTGGGCGAAATCGAAAACACCCTGCTGTCGTGCCCGCAGGTCACCCAGGCAGCCGCAACCGTGCACCACGCCAAGACCGGCGCCCAACTCGTCGCCTACGTCACCCTCGAGCACACCGCCAGCGCCGACCACGACGCCGAAAGCGTCGAAGAATGGCAACACGTCTGGAACGAGCTCTACGGTGCTGAGGTCGGAGTGTCGGCGTTCGGCATGGACTTTCGGAGCTGGAACAGCAGTTACACCGGTGATCCGATCCCGCTCGAGGAAATGGTGGAGTGGCGTTCGGCAATAGTGGACCGGATCATCGCCCTGCAGCCGCGAAGAGTGTTGGAGATCGGCGCGGGCTCGGGGTTGGTGCTGTCGCAGATCGCCCCGGAGTGTGAGCGTTACGTTGCCACCGACATGTCGGCGGCGGCCATCGACCACCTGGCCCGCTCGCTGGAGCGGTTGCAGACCCCGTGGCGTGACCGGGTCCAGCTGCTGACCCGACCCGCCCATGTGGTCGAGGGACTGCCGCCCGGCTACTTCGACACCATCATTCTCAACTCGGTCATCCAGTACTTTCCCAATCGGCAATACCTGGCCGACCTCATCGACTACGCCGTGGAACTGCTGGCCCCCGGCGGGGCACTGTTCATCGGTGACGTCCGCAACCACACTCTGCAGGGCGCCTTCCAAACCGCGGTCGCGCTGGCCCGCACCGACACCACGGACACCGCCGAGATCCGCCAACGGGTTCACCGGGCCATGCTCAGCGAATCCGAATTGCTCTTAGCCCCGGAGTTTTTCACCACGTGGGCCGCCGACCACCCGTCAGTGGCCGGGCTCGACATCCAAGTCAAACGCGGATCTGCCGACAACGAACTGAACCGGTACCGCTACGACGTGGTCGTCCATAAAACCCCGACGTGGGTACGCTCGCTCGCGAAAGTGCCCACCTGGACGTGGGCCCAGTGCGCAGGACTGGACGGGTTACGCAGCCAGTTGCTGACGCACCGTCCCGCCACGGTCCGCATCGCCGAGATTCCCCACACCGGAGTGATCACCGACGTCCGCGTCGAAGAGGCACTCACGGCCGGGTTACCGCTGGCCGATGCACTCGCCCAAGCCAATGCGACCCCCGATACCGCCACTGCGGAACAATTGCACCGCGCCGGCGAAGCCGCCGGATATCACGTCGCGGTGACCTGGGGCACCAAACCCGGCACCCTCGACGCCGTCTTCATCGGCCCCGAACCGCACCGCGAGCACACCCCACCGCTGACCGACCTCTACCTGCCCGACACGTGGGCCCGCCGAAGCACCCCGCACGCCAATGAACCCCGCACCAACGCCAAGGTCAGCGCGGTGCGCCAGCGTTTGAGCGCGCGGTTACCGGAATACATGGTGCCGTCCCAGATAGTCGTGCTTGAGCAGTTCCCGTTGACCTCCTCGGGCAAGATCGACCGAAAAGCGCTGCCGGCGCCGGTGTTTGCCGCCACACCCTTCCAGGCACCGCAGACCCCGACCGAGGAGATCGTGGCCGGCGTCTACGCCCAGGTCCTGGGCCTCGAGCGGGTCGGGGTCGACGAGTCGTTCTTCGACCTGGGCGGGGATTCGCTGTCGGCGATGCGCCTGATCGACTCGATCAACAAAGCCCTTGAGTCCCATCTTGCGGTGCGCACAGTGTTCGACGCCCCGTCCGTCAGAAGCCTCAGCGAGCAATTGGACCGACATGAGAGCCCGGCCGGCGACGTGCTCTTTGCGTCGGTGCACGGCGGCGACACCACCGAGGTGCACGCCCGCGATCTGACGCTGGACAAGTTCATCGACGCCCCGACGCTCTCGGTCGCCCCGACGCTTCCCAGGGCCGGCTCCCAGGCGCGGACGGTCCTGCTGACCGGGGCGACCGGCTTCCTCGGGCGTTACCTGGCGCTGCACTGGCTCGACCGCATGGCGCGCGTCGAGGGCACGCTGATCTGCCTGGTGCGCGCGCACTCCGACGAGGACGCGCGACGCCGTCTGCACCAGACCTTCGACAGCGGCGACCCCGAGCTGTTGCGGCACTTCGAGGAACTCGCCGATCATCTCGAGGTCATCGCCGGCGACAAGGGCGAAGCCAACCTGGGCCTGGACCCCCAGACCTGGCAGCGGCTGGCCGACACCGTCGATCTGATCGTCGATGCCGCCGCCCTGGTCAATACCGTCTTGCCCTACCGTGAGTTGTTCGGGCCCAACGTCATGGGCACCGCCGAGCTGATCCGGATCGCGCTCACCACCAAGATCAAGCCCTACACCTACGTGTCGACGAGCGCCGTGGGTCACCAGGTCGAGCGGTCGCTGTTCACCGAGGACGCCGACATCCGGGTCATCAGCCCCACCCGCACAGTCGACAACAGCTACGGCAACGGATACCCCAACAGCAAGTGGGCCGGCGAGGTGCTGCTGCGCGAGGCCCACGACCTGTGCGGTATGCCGGTCTCGGTATTTCGTAGCGACGTGATCCTGGCCGACACCACCTACGCGGGCCAGCTCAACGTGCCGGACGTGTTCACGAGGACGGCGCTGAGCCTGCTGGCCACCGGCGTCGCGCCCGGCTCGTTCTTCCAGCTCGACGCCGAGGGCAACCGGCAACGCGCGCACTTCGACGGGCTGCCGGTGGGTTTCGTCGCCGAGGCGATCGCCACGCTGGGCGCCCGGGTGGTCGACGGGTTTGAGACCTACCACGTGATGAACCCGCACGACGACGGCATCGGGCCCGATGAGTTCGTCGACTGGCTGATCGAGGCCGGCTACCCGATCCAGCGCATCGATGACTTCGGGGAGTGGTTGCAGCGGTTCGAGGCCGCCCTGCGTGCCCTGCCGGACCGACAGCGCCGGCACTCGGTCCTGGAGGTGTTGCAGTTCCTGTTGAACACTGCCGAGCAGTTGCAGCCCCCCGAGCCGACCAGCGCGTGCTACGCGCCGACCGACCGATTCCGCGCCGCGGTGCAAGAAGCGAAAATCGGCCCCGATCAAGACATTCCGCACATCTCGGCACCGATCATCATCAAATACGCCACCGACCTGCACCTGCTCGGAATGCTCTAGCCCGTTTGCCGTCCACGTCGTCACGGAACTCGGCTGGCCTCCGGAGGCTTTCGCGCCGACACGATCACATAGTCGCCCAAGCCGGTCGATCTCTCCCACAGCGCTGCACCGCGGCATTGTGCGCGATCGTCTTGAGTCACTTCCACGACCACTTCATTCATCTTTTTCTTTTCCTGAATGCGTTGCCAGGTGTACTTGGCCATCCCCGGGTACACGTCCTCCCGGATCGATTCAACGAGGACATCGCCAAATCCCGCAGAGGCCAGCCGCCGGCGGTATTCCTCCCGGTCGTAGTAATTGGCTTTGGGAATGTGACCGTACTTCCGGCCAAAAGCGGTCGTCAGGCCGAATTTCGTATCCGAATTCGGAAGCATATCGGCAAGCGCAATGGTTCCTCCCGGTATGAGGACGCGATGCGCTTCCCGGAGGAATTGATCGCGCGTGTCGAAGTGGAAGGCGCATTCCAGGGCCAACACTTTTTCGAACGATGCGTCCGGAAACTCCATTGCAGTCGCGGAACCGAGTCGGATGTCGATTTGCTTCTCCAGCCCGCGCTTTGCGACGCGCTCTCGGCCCTTGTCGACGTGGACGGGCGTGATGTCGATGCCCGTGATGTGAGAAACTTTGAAGCGATCGAGAAGAACAAAATCTTGCTCTGCGAAACCGACGCCGACGTCCAAGACTCTATCGCTTGGTTCCAACGCGGCCCGCGTTCCCAAGAATTCGACCATCGCCACACAAGCGTCGGGATAGGTCCGAGCGACTTTCCAGTAACCGAGGTTGAGCCACAGCGGCTTGGAGCTATCGGCATACCCGTCATTCATAAAGTCGATGACGTCGTCGCCGATCATCGTATAGTAAGCCGCGGCGTCTTTCTGTCGCATGAGGCGAAAGGACTGGGAAACCGTCCGAAACGCCCTGCTGATTGAAAAGGCATTTCCGCCCATTGTCTTCCCTTCGGGAAACCAAACATTCATCGTAGCGCGCGCTACCCGGATGGGGTACTTCTGCGGCGAACGGATTGGGCGCAAAACGCGGTCGGTGAGTGCCGCCATGGTCCATGATTGTCTGCGTGGAAAGCAGCGCCCACGACATCGAAAACATGCCCCGCGGTGGGCCGGACGCCTCCTGGCTGGACCGTCGGTTGCAGACCAATCGACTGGAATACCTCGACCGCGAGGACGTCGACGATCTCAAACAAAAGGTCGTCCGCGCACTCGACCGCGCCGGGCGGCGCCGGTTCTTGGGTGCCCACGAGAAGTTGGCCAAGATCGTGCTTGCTGAGGTGTCCGATGTCCCCTCTCCGAACATCCTCGAGCTCGGAGCCGGCCTCGGCGGGCTGTCGAGCAAGCTGCTGGAGATGCACCCCACGGCACACGTGACGGTCACCGACATCGACCCCACGTTTGTGGCCGCCGTCGTCGCCGGCGACCTCGGCAGCCACCCACGGGCCACGGTGCGGGCGATGGATGCCACCGCCATCGACGCCCCGGACGGGCATTTCGACCTCGCGGTGTTTGCGATGTCGTTACATCATCTGCCGCCCGCCCTGGCGGCCCGAGTTTTCGCCGAAGGGACCCGGGCCGCGAAAAAGTTGGTGATCATCGACCTCCGCAGGCCGCCGGCACCGATCCACTCGGTGGTGTTGGCGGCGACGTGGCCCTTCACGCGTCTGAGCCCGCTGGCACACGATGGTTTCATCAGCCAACTACGCGCCTACAGCCCGTCGGCGCTGAGCGCGCTCGCCCATTTCGCCGACCCGGCGATTACCGTCGAATTTCCCGACCAACGGTTGGGCCCGACGGTGGCGGTTGCCGGCCGCGGTTCCAACCCGGCCTAGCCTTCCAGCTCGCGCTTCAGGTTGGCCAGCACCTCGCCCTGAATCCTCTTCAGCCCCAACGGCGCAAAGGTCTTCTCGAAGAACCCCTTGATGCCGCCCGCACCGGTCCAGGTGGTCTTGATGGTGACGCTGGAGCCGGGCCCGGCGGGGGCCACCGTCCAGTTGATGACCATCGACGAGTTCGCGTCCTTCTCGATGACGGAGTGGCCGGCGACGTCGACGTCGACCTGTACGTCTCGGACGCGGGATTTGGTGGCCTGCAACCTCCATTTGGCGACGGTGCCCGCCCCCTGGCCGCCCTGCAACACCTGGTAGTCGCTGTACTGGGGGGACAGGATCTTCGGGCGCACCTGCTGATAGTCCGCGACGGCGGCAAGGGTGGCGCCCGGCTCGGTATTGACCAAAATCGTGCTGGCAGCACTCACCTGTCCCAAGACAACTCCTGAAGCTATGCCGCCCGCGCGCGGGTGCACGGGCTGTGGTCGAAGACTAGGGTATATGTGGTGCCTGTCCCTGGATCTGCACTCTCGGCGCACACGTCGGGCGTGGACCGGTTGATGGCGAGTTATCGATCCATCCCCGCCACGTCCGCCGTTCGGCTCGCCAAGCCCACCTCGAACCTGTTTCGCGCGCGCACAAAACGCGACGCTCCCGGCCTGGACACGTCGGGGCTGACCGGCGTGCTGAGCGTCGATCCCGAGTCCCGGACCGCCGACGTCGCCGGCATGTGCAGCTACGAGGATCTGGTCGCCGCGACGTTGCCCTACGGGCTTTCCCCCCTCGTCGTCCCGCAACTGAAGACCATCACGCTCGGCGGTGCCGTCAGCGG
The DNA here is from genome assembly GCF_010731655.1 of Mycobacterium paraseoulense. Taxonomy (NCBI): domain Bacteria; kingdom Bacillati; phylum Actinomycetota; class Actinomycetes; order Mycobacteriales; family Mycobacteriaceae; genus Mycobacterium; species Mycobacterium paraseoulense. The sequence goes on from NZ_AP022619.1 coordinate 3,771,795, forward strand.
CCTGGGTATCGAGTCGGCGTCGTTCCGCAACGGCCTGCCCCACGAATCGGTGTTGGAGATGGACATCCTCACCGGCGCCGGCGAATTGCTCACCGCGTCCCCCACCCAGCACCCCGACCTGTTCCGAGCCTTCCCCAATTCCTATGGCACGCTTGGATATTCGACCCGGCTGCGCATCGAGCTGGAGCCCGTCGCACCGTTCGTGGCGTTGCGGCACGTCCGGTTCACATCGTTGCCCGCCCTGATCGCGGCGGCCGAACGCATCATCGACACCGGCGGGCAGGGCGGCACCCCGGTGGACTATCTCGACGGGGTGGTGTTCAGCGCGGACGAAAGTTACCTGTGTGTGGGCCGGCGAACCACCACCCCGGGACCGGTCAGCGACTACACCGGCAAAGACATCTATTACCAGTCGATCCGGCACGACTCCGCGGGAGTGGAAGCCACCAAGGACGACCGATTGACGATGCACGACTACTTCTGGCGCTGGGACACCGACTGGTTCTGGTGCTCGCGCGCCTTCGGCGTGCAGAACCCTCGGGTGCGGCGCTGGTGGCCGCGGCGCTACCGGCGCAGCAGCGTGTACTCGAAGCTCGTCGCCATGGACCAGCGCTTCGGTGTCGCGGACCGGATCGAGAGGCGCAGTATTCGTTCGCCTGGCCGCCCTCTGCGCGAGCGGGTGGTCCAGGACGTCGAGGTGCCGGTCGAACGGACCTGCGAGTTCCTGGAATGGTTTCTGGACAACGTGCCGATCACCCCGATCTGGCTGTGCCCGCTGCGGCTGCGCGATCGCGAGGGCTGGCCGCTGTATCCGATGCGGCCGGACCACACCTACGTCAATGTCGGCTTCTGGTCCTCGGTGCCGGCGGGCGCCGTGGAAGGTGGCACCAACCGGAAGATCGAAGCGAAGGTGAGCGAGCTCGACGGGCACAAGTCGCTGTACTCCGACAGCTACTACGCCCGCGAGGAATTCGACGCGTTGTACGGCGGCGAGGCCTACAACACCGTCAAAAAAACCTACGACCCCGATTCCCGTCTCCTCGACCTGTATGCAAAGGCGGTACAACGGCGATGACTTCGATCAGCAAGACCCAAGAACCCCACCGCGCCGCCACCGGCAAGCTGAGCATGGCCGAGATCCTGGAGGTCTTCGCCGCGACCGGGCGCCACCCGCTGAAGTTCACCGCCTACGACGGCAGCACCGCGGGCAGCAAGGATGCCGAACTGGGCCTGGACCTTCGGAGCCCGCGCGGCGCCACCTACCTGGCCACCGCCCCCGGCGAACTCGGTCTCGCCCGCGCCTACGTGGCGGGCGACCTGGACGTGTACGGCGTCCACCCCGGTGACCCGTACCAGCTGCTCAAAACGCTGACCGACCGCGTGCAGTTCAAGCGCCCGCCGGCGCGGGTGCTCGCCAACGTGGTGCGTTCGATGGGCCTGGAGCGGCTGGTGCCGGTCCCCCCGCCACCGCAGGAGACCCCGCCGCGGTGGCGGCGGATCGCCGACGGGCTGATGCACACCAAGACGCGCGACGCCGAGGCCATCCACCACCACTACGACGTGTCCAACACCTTCTATGAGTGGGTGCTGGGCCCGTCGATGACCTACACGTGCGCGGTTTATCCCGACGCCGACGCGACGCTGGAAGAGGCCCAGGAGAACAAGTACCGGCTGGTCTTCGAGAAGCTGCGGCTGCGGCCGGGCGACCGGCTGCTCGACGTCGGCTGCGGTTGGGGCGGGATGGCGCGTTTCGCCGCGCGCCGCGGCGTCCGGGTGATCGGTGCCACCCTCTCCGGTGAGCAGGCGAAGTGGGCGCAGCGCGCGATCGAGCGCGACGGGCTCGCGAACCTCGCCGAGGTCAGGCATTCCGACTACCGCGACATCGGCGAGTGCGGGTTCGACGCGGTGTCCTCGATCGGGTTGACCGAGCACATCGGCGTCAAGAACTACCCGGCCTACTTCGGGTTCCTGAAGTCCAAGCTGCGCACCGGCGGCCTCCTGCTCAACCACTGCATCACCCGCCACGACAACAAGTCGACCTCCTTCGCGGGCGGCTTCACCGACCGGTATGTCTTCCCGGACGGGGAGCTGACCGGCTCGGGCCGCATCATCACCGATGTCCAGGACGTCGGGTTCGAGGTGCTGCACGAGGAGAACTTCCGGAATCACTACGCGATGACGCTGCGGGACTGGTGCCGCAACCTGGTCGAGCACTGGGACGAGGCGGTCGACGAGGTCGGGTTGGCCACCGCCAAGGTGTGGGGCCTGTACATGGCGGCCTCGCGGGTGGCGTTCGAGCAGAACAACCTGCAGCTGCACCACGTGCTGGCGGCCAACGTCGACGAGCGGGGCTGCGACCGCCTGCCGCTGCGGCCGTGGTGGACGCCCTAGCCGTTATCGATCCGGCGCGCGCCCAGCTCGTTCTGTAGCAGCTCGAGCGCGACCTCTTCGGGGTCGCGCCGCGGCTCCGACGACTCCGTGCGGCCGGCCTCGGCGAGCATGTGCTCCTCTTCGTCGCGCTGGGCGACGTCGGGCGCCGGCTCTTCGACCCGCGGGGTCGCCGGGGCCGACTCGACGGGTGCGCCGGCGCCCACCTCGCAGCGCACCCGCCAGTTGACGCCCAGCGCATCTTTGAGCGCCTCGGCGATGACGTCGGCGTTGCGCTGTTCGCAGAGCCGCTTGGCCAGCGGCGCCGAGGAATGCGTCAACACCAGCGTGTTGTCCTCGAGCGCGCGCACGGTGGCGCCCGCCAGCATCACCTCGGTGGTCCGGCTGCGCTGGCGCACCTTGTCGCGCACCGTCGGCCACATGGTGCGCACCGCGGCGGCGTTGAGTTCGCCGGGCGCGGCGGCGGGTTCGGGGGCCGGCGCGGCCACCGGTTCGGGCGCCGGCGCGGGCGCCGGTTCGGGTGCGGGCGGCGTGGCCGGCTCGGGCGCCGGTTCGGGCTTGGCGACCGGGGGGGCGGGGGCCCTGGGCGGTGCGGCCTCCGCGGGCGCGACGGCCTCCCCGCGGGGCCGCGCGGCCGCGGCCACCGCCGGCCGCTGCGGGTGCGCGGCGGCCGTCTCGGCGGCGGGAATGGACATGTCCAGCCGGGTCTCGATCCGCTCGACGCGCTGCAGCAGCGCCGACTCGGAGTCGCTGGCCGAGGGCAGCAGCAGCCGCGCGCACACGACTTCGAGCAGCAGCCGGGGGGCCGTCGCGCCACGCATCTCGCCCAGCCCCGCCTGCACGACTTCGGCGCAGCGGGTCAGGGTGGCCGGCCCCAGGCGGGCCGCCTGGTCACGCATCCGGTCGAGCACGTCCTCCGGGGCGTCCACGACGCCCCGGCTGACCGCGTCCGGAACCGCTTGCAGGACGATCAGGTCGCGGAACCGCTCCAGCAGGTCGGTGGCGAAGCGCCGCGGGTCGTGGCCCGCGTCGATCACCGACTCCACCGCGCCGAACAGCGCCGCCGCGTCCGACGCGGCCAGGGCGTCCACCGCGTCGTCGATCAGCGCGACATCGGTGGCGCCCAGCAGGCCGAGCGCCCGCGGGTAGGTGACGTGCGCGCCCTCGGCGCCCGCCAACAGCTGATCGAGCACCGACAGCGTGTCGCGCGGGGAACCGCCGCCGGCCCGGATCACCAGCGGGAACACCGCGTCGTCGACGGCGACGCCCTCCTGCTCGCAGATCCGTCCGATCAGTGCCCGCATGGTCTTCGGCGGCAGCAGCCGGAACGGGTAGTGGTGGGTGCGCGACCGGATCGTCGGCAGCACCTTCTCCGGTTCGGTGGTGGCGAAGATGAAGATGAGGTGCTCGGGGGGCTCCTCGACGATCTTGAGCAGCGCGTTGAACCCGGCGGTGGTCACCATGTGCGCCTCGTCGATGATGAACACCCGGTAGCGCGACTGCGCGGGCGCATAGAAGGCGCGGTCCCGCAGCTCACGGGTGTCGTCCACGCCGCCGTGGCTGGCGGCGTCCAGCTCCACCACGTCGATGCTGCCCGGCGCGTTGGGCGCCAGCGCGACGCAGGAGTCGCACACGCCGCACGGGTTGGCCGTCGGCCCCTGCGCACAGTTCAACGACCGGGCCAGGATGCGCGCCGACGAAGTCTTTCCGCAGCCGCGCGGGCCGGAGAACAGGTAGGCGTGGTTGATCCGGCCGGCTTCCAGGGCGATCGACAGCGGTTCGGTGACGTGCTCCTGCCCCACCACCTCGGCGAAGGTTGCCGGTCGGTACTTGCGGTAGAGGGCCACGGTCAGCAGGCTACCGGCGCGCGGTGACGTGAGCCCGTCGGGCGCCGCCGCCGTCAGCTCACACTGGACGCGGAGGAAACCAGCAACGACTCCGAGGCGGCCAGCAGCGCGCAGGTGGCCAGCCCGTCGACCGCGTCGCGCAGGTCGGGCAGCGACGGGAAGGTGGGCGCGATCCGGATGTTCTTGTCCTCCGGGTCTTTTCGGTACGGGAACGACGCGCCCGCCTCGGTCACGGCGATGCCCGCGTCCTTGGCCAGGGCGACGGTCCGGCGCGCCGTCCCGGGCAACACGTCGAGGCTGATGAAGTAGCCGCCCTGGGGTTCGGTCCACGACGCGATCTTGGAGTCGCTGAGCCGCTTGTCGAGGATGTCCAGGGCCAGCTCGAATTTCGGCGCCAGGATCTGCTGATGGCGCAGCATGTGCAGGCGCACCCCGTCGGCGTCCCGGAAGAACCGCAGGTGCCGCAGCTGGTTGACCTTGTCCGGGCCGATCGACTTCTTCCCCGCGTACTGCAGGTACCACGCGATGTTGCCCAGCGATCCGCCCAGGAAGCTCACGCCCGCACCGGCGAAGGTGATCTTGGAGGTGGACGCGAACACGTAGGGCCGGTTGGGGTTGCCGGCCTTGGCCGCCAGCCCCAGCACGTCGACCTGGCGGACGAAGTCGTGCGTGAGGGTGTGCACCGCGTAGGCGTTGTCCCAGAAAAGCCGGAAGTCGGGCGCCGCCGTCCGCATCTGGACCAGCCGGCGCACCGTTTCCCACGAGTAGGTGATCCCGGTGGGGTTGCCGAACACCGGGACCGTCCACATGCCCTTGATGGCGGGGTCGACGGCCACCAGCTCCTCGATCAGGTCGACGTCGGGGCCGTCGGCGAGCATCGGGACGGGAATCATCTCGATGCCCATCGTCTCGGTGATGGCGAAGTGCCGGTCATAGCCCGGAACGGGGCACAGGAACTTGACGCCGTCCTGCTCCCTCATCCATGGGCGCTGCGAGTCGACGCCGCCGTAGAGCATCGAGAACGCGACGAGGTCGTGCATCAGCTCCAGGCTGGAGTTGTTCCCGGCGATCAGGTTTTGCACCGGAATGCCGAGCAACTCGCCGAAGATCGCCCGCAGCTCGGGCAGGCCGTGCAGGCCGCCGTAGTTCCGGGTGTCGGTGCCCTCGCTGTCGCGGTAGTCGTCACCGGGCAGGCTCAGCAGCTGGTTGGACAGGTCGAGCTGCTCCGGCGCCGGTTTACCGCGGGTCAGGTCCAGCGCCAACTTCTTGGCCTGCAGGCCCGCGTAATCCTGCTCGTGGCGGGCGTGTTCGGCGGCGAGCTCCGCCGCGCCGAGGGACTCCAGCGACACCATGGACCCTTTCACTGTCGACCGTGATTTCGGGGTCAGGTGGGGGGACGAGCCTTGGGCCCCGACATAGGGGACCCCGCGCACCCGACAGAGCCCATTGACCCTTGCTGCCTTCCGGCCCTGGGGGAGTTCACAGGATAGACGCCGCGCGGGGTCCATCGCGAGTGTAATACCTGGCTCGAAGACGTTGACGAGCGCGTGGCGGCGCCGATGGTGGCCTCGGTTACCATGGCCACGGAGGATTCGCCTAGTGGCCTATGGCGCTCGCCTGGAACGCGGGTTGGGTTAACAGCCCTCGCGGGTTCAAATCCCGCATCCTCCGCAATTGGTCCGCCATGCGGACAGGCACGAATTGGTTTGGATTCGGGTTGGCCGCCTTTAGGCTGGCGTGAACTCACCAGCACGAGGAGGGGTATGGGGCGCAAGATCGCCGTGCCATGGCACCTGCTGTTCTCCCTTGTCGCCGGCGCCCTCTACTTCTTCTTCGTGCTGCCCCGCTGGCCGGAGCTGATGGGTGACACCACGCATTCGTTGGGGACGGCGCTGCGGATCACCACGGGTGCGCTGGTCGCGCTGGCCGCCCTGCCCGTGGTGTTCAACCTGCTGCGGGTGCGCAAGCCGGAGCTGGGGACGCCGCAGCTGGCCCTGACGCTGCGGGTCGTCTCGATCGTGTGTCACGTGCTGGCGGGTGCGCTGATCATCGGCACGGCGATCAGCGAGATCTGGCTGAGCCTGGATGCCGCCGGACAGTATCTGTTCGCCATCTACGGCGCGGCCGCGGCGATCGCCCTGCTGGGGTTCTTCGCGTTCTACCTGTCGTTCGTCGCCGAGTTGCCGCCGCCGCCGCCGAAGCCGATCAAGGCGAAGAAGCCCAAGAAGCAGCGCCGCCGCAAAGAGGCCACCGAGGAGACCGAGGAGACCGAGGCCGACGAGGCCGAGGAAGCCGAGGCCGAGGAGACCGAGGAGGCCGAGACCGTCACGGCCAAGGGTTCCGAAGCCCTGGAGCCCGAGCCGGCGGCCGAGGCGGTCGAGGCTGCCGGGGAGACCCCGGAGACCGAGGAGACCCCGGAGGCCGACGGCGCGGAAGCCGCCCCAGCCAGGTTGCGCAACCGCCGCCCGACGGGCAAGGGCTCGCATCGGATGCGGCGCCGCCGCACCAGGGGCGGCGTGGCCGTCGAGGACGCCGTCGACGAAGACTGATCAGCCGCGCCGGCGCAGCCGCTCCACGTAGGTGGCGATGCGTTGCAGCGTTTCGTCCGCGCCCCACATCTGACGCACCTCGTCGTCGATACCCCGGCCCTCGCGGATCCGCGCCATCGTCGGGGCGCGGAGCTGGGTCTTGGTCTGGCGGTAGGCGCCGGCCGGGATGCCGCCGAGATCGGAGGCCTCCGCGACGGCCGCCTCGAGGAGGTCGTCGGCGACCACGCGATGGGCGAGCCCGCGGGACACGGCGTCGGGTCCGCGATAGGTCAGGCCGCCCAGTAGCACTTCCTCGGCGTGATCCCCGCACGCATAGCGCATGACCTCCAGCGCGGCGACCGGGAACGCCACACCGACGCGCACCTCGGCCGCGCCGATCTGCGCCTCGGGGCCGATCAGGCGGCGATCGCAGGCGCACGCCAGCACACAGCCGCCGGCGATGGCCGCGCCGTTGATCGCGGCGACGGTCGGCCCCGGATAGGAGAACATCGCCTCGAACGCCGCGGCCAGCGCCGGGACCAGCCGATCGGTGTAACGGGCGCCGCCCTCCACCACGCGGTTGAGGTCGACGCCGGCGCTGAACGCCCGACCGGCGCCGGTGACGACCAGCGCGCCGGCGCCCGCACCGCGCAGCTCCCCGACCGCCGAGGTCAGCTCGTCGAGCAGCTCGACGTCCTGGGCGTTGACGGGACCCGACGACAGGGTCAGCACCTGCACGGTTCCCACCGTCTTGGTGTCGATCATCGCCACTCCTTAAGTCAGCGGCTCACGGCCGCGATGACGACCGGAATGTCGGTGTTCTCGTCGGTGTGGTAGCTCGCGCACACCCGGTGGTAGCCGTCGGCGATCTGGAGCGGGACACCGGCGGCGAAGTCGCCGCGCACCAGCAGGATGGGCGACAGCGCTTGGCCCTTCTCGACCTTGGTCAGGTCGGCGGCGACGTGGGGATTGTCGGCGGGCAACAGCCCCAGCTGCGCCGCGCGCAGAATGTCTTTGGCCTTTCGGTGCGTGACGGTTCCGGCCTTCAGCATCTTGATCACCTTCTTCACGGTGTTCGCGTCCGCGAGCATCGTGAGGTAGTCCGCCGCCGCCGGAAAGTCATGGGCCTCAGGCTTTTCCAGCCACTTCACGCGCAGCATCGCGTGCCTCCCTTCCTCGCCTGGCGGCCTCGACGCAGCCTACCGGCTCGGCGCAACGATATTTGGGATCGGTAGCGACTGCGGGGGTCTGTACTTGCGCCATGACGACGCCATCGGGGCGGCGCATGAAGGAAGGAACCGCAAAGTGAAACGTCTTCTCGCGGCTGCGATCGGGACAGTGGGCGCCGCATCGGTGCTGGTGGGGTGCTCCAGCGGCGGCCACACGGCCGGCCCGGCGTCCAGCACGGCACCCAGCGTCGCCAACGGCGGCGGGGCACAGGTCAAGGTTGGCGGCGCCGACCTGGCGGGCCTGGACCCGGCCTCGGTGACCTGCGTCAGGACCGGCGGCAAAATCGACATCGGCAGTGGTTCCAGCGGCGGACGGCAGGCGCTCGCCGTCGTGATGACCGACGAGGCCACCCCGAAGGTCGAGTCGCTGGCGATGGTCGTCGACGGCAACGCCCTGTCGGTCAGCAACAACATGGGCGCGAAGGTCGGCTCGGCCAGTGTGGCGGTGGACGGCAAGACCTACACCATCACCGGCCAGGCTCAGGGCGCCGACTTGAAGAACCCGATGGCCGGAATGATCAGCAAGGACTTCAACATCAAGGTGACCTGCGGCTGATCGACTGCGACCGGGCGGCGGACGTGCCCCACTCACGCGTCCGCCGCTCGCCGTTTTCGGCTGCCCGCACGAGACCGCGGACTTATGATGCAGCCGTGTCGATCGCCGACGAGTTGGACCACGCGCGCCGCCTGGCGTTCGCGGCCGACGAGGCCGGGGCGCGCGATCTGTTGCTGTCCTTGATACCGGGCATCGAGCGAGAGGACCGCGACGATCTGATGCTGGAGGTCCTCGCGCAGCTCGGCGAAATCTACCTTGGCCGCGGCGCGAATGACGGGGTGCGCGAGTCCATCCGGCGCATACGGGACTGCGTGTCGATCTACGCGGGCATGCCCGCAGACGCCGACACCACACAGATGATCCGTCGGTACTCGCGCCGGGCCCAGTTCCTGCAAACCGGCCTGGCTGCGGCGATCGGCGATCACGAGGGTGCGGCCGCGGCGCTGGCGAACTTGGACGACGACGCGGATCTGCCCGCTCTGGCCGACGAGCACGCACGACTGCGCATCCATGCATCGCTGCTGTGCGCGACCGCGCTGTGCGACGACGACCTGCACGTTCGGTCAGTCCCGTTGTGGGAGAGCATCGTTGCCGACATTGGAGAGTACCGGGGCGGCGGCGAGGCCGCGGACCACCTCCGGGTGGCCGCCGGCATCGGGTACGGCAGGTTCTGCGTCGAAACCGGCCGGCTCGCGGAGGCCGACCCGTGGCTGCGCCGCGCGGAAGCCCGGGCTCGCGCCAACGGTTGGGAACTCGCAACGGCGCGAGCGCAATTGGAGTGCGCGGCGGCGCGCTGGGCGGCGAACGACCACGCCGGCACCGAGCGATTGGTCTCGGAGGCCTATCCCGTCATCGCCCGCCACGCCCGGGCACACGACGTCGCCCGCTGCTGGCTGTACCTGGGACTCACCCGGCTGGGTGCGGGCGCGCTGCAGGCCGCCGACGAATGCTGGGAACACGCCGAGCGGCACTGGCGGGAGTTGGGAAAGCCGTTGCACCTGCACCGTATCTTGTTGCAACGCAGCTGGATTGCGATCTTCTGGAGCCGCTTCGCCGATGCCGTCGAGCTGATCGCCGAGGCACGCGATTTGCTCGACTCGTCGCCGCGCAGCAGCTGGCTGCAGTACGCGCTGCTCGACAACCAACTCGGCACGGTGTGGCGTGCGGACGCGTTGGCGGACCTCGGTTTCGACAGCTCGGGCGATCCCGACGAGACGCTGGAGGAGACCGAGGCCAGGCAGGCCGAGGGGCTCGGCATCCTCCACGGCGAGGTCGGCACCGAATCATACCGGCGCGGCATGACCAAACTGCAGCAGGCCGCCGAGCTCAAGGTGCCGGCCGCGCTGGCGGTCGATTCGGTGCGGTATTCGATCGCAGACGCCGATGCCAGATCCCGTTGGGCCGCCGGGGTTTCGGCGCGGGTCCTGGCCGGAGCCTTCGCCGTCGCGTGGGAATGGGAGAACACCGAACTTATCAGCGAACTGGTCGAATATCACAGCGCGCGAGGGACTTTCGATTCTGGCGTGGAGCGGCCGCAATCCGGCGAATGGGCGTCGACCGCCACGGCGCACATCCCCGTGGACACCGAGCTGGAGCCGGCCCCGGCGCTGGCCGCGGCCGGTTCGCCCGCCCCCCGCGACGTATCGCTGACCCGGCTCGGGCCGCTGCCGCCGTTGCGGATGCAGCCCGGCGCCGAGCCGATCCTGAGCCACTATCGCGCGCTGGCCCACCAGCGCTACGGCCGCGACGTCACCTCGGCCGAGCCCGCCTGGTCGACCTGGCCATGAGCGACGCCGAGCGCACCACGCTGATCCTGCGGTACGCCGACGTCGGGATCGCCACCTACGCGAGCCTGCGCATCGTCGGGCAGCCGTCGCGAACCGTCAACTGGGTCATCGAAGAGCCGCTGTTGCTCGCCGCGCTGGAAGAGCTGGCGAGCGCCCTGCCCGAGCCGAACGGTTCCGAGGGCCGGCGGGACGCCATCGCACGCGCCCTGACCACCGGGCCGTTCGCGGCGGCCGAGAGCGAGCTCACGCTCGCCTACATCCTCGGGGTGCTGCTGATCGGCTCCGCCGGCTGGCAGCTGCTGACCGAGTGCGTCGCCACGCCGCGGGCGGTCCTGTTCGTCTCGCCGAGCGCGCGGCTGGCGCGCGTCCCGTGGGGACTGCTGGCGGTGCCGAAATCGGGGCCCAGCAAGGAAGAGCTGGTGCGCGCCCGTCAGGAGGCGATCACCGCCAGCGGCCGGGCCGCGGCCCGGATCCCGTGGCAGCTCGCCGACATCGCGCAGCACACCGACGGCCACCGGCTGATGGAGCTGGCCGACGTCCTGATGGCGGTGCCGCCGAACATCGTGCACTCGCCGCGGGTGCCGGCCGGATGGGACGTCAGGAGAAACGGCCCGCCGCTGCTGGTTCTGGACCCCCGGGTGCCGGGGCAGCGGCCGGACTCGCCGCTGGGTTCGGTGCTCGGCAGGCCGTCGCCCGAAACCCCGTTGGCGCGGCACTTCACCGAGGTGCTGCGGCACCGGCCCGTGCTACCGGCCGTCGACGCCGCGGTCGACCTGTTCCGCCGCCAGGACGCCGATCGGACGTGGCTGGCCAAGCTGCTCGCCCAGGCCCCGAGCCGGCTCCTGTATGTGGGGCACGCGAGTTCGGCCGAGGGACAAGCCGATCGGGCCGCGCTGCACCTCGCGGATACGGCCGAAACCCCGGGCGACGCCGACCCGATCGGTGATCACCGCCCGCTGACCGCCTCTGACCTGATGGCCCTGCAATTGCCGATGCCGCCGCGGGTGGCCCTGCTCGCGTGCGGGTCGGGTGGGGACTACCAATTCGACGAGGCCACCGGGCTGGTGGCGGCCATGGTCCTGGGTGGCGCACAGCTGGTGACGGCCACCCTGTGGTCGCTGCCGACCACCGCGGCGTACCGGCAGTTCGCCACGGCGGCCGGCGATCCGATGGCCGACGTCGTGGCCGCCGTGGATCGCGCCCTTGACGCCGAAACAGACGCCGGGTGCGCGGTGAACCTCTGGCAGCGCGAGCAGATGCGCCGCTGGCGCGACGGCGATCCGGGGGCCAGCCCGGTGTATTGGGGTGCGGTGGTCAGCTTCGCGGTGGACGGCGCGCGCTAGCTCACAGCGACGCCACGAACGCCGCGTGCACCGCAAGCACGTCGTCGGGCAGCGAAAGTTCCTCGCGCGCAGCGGGATCGAACGCCACCAGGACGACCAGGCCGGGACGCAGCACCGACACGTCGAGGCCGTCGCCGCAGCGGGCCAGCTTGCCGATGAAGGTCTCCCCGGAGACGGCGACCACCTCGATGAACACCTGACGCTCGACCGCGCGCACGGTGCCGACCCCGACGGCGCGGTCGGCGGCGCCCCGCCGCCGCGGGGGCCTGAACCGGTCAACGAGCGCCAACAGCTTCCTCATCCGACCACGGTGCAGCCGCCCGCCGGCTACCGAACCCAAGTTTTCGGCTGCCGCGTTTCGCGCGGTGCCCCTATTCTGTGCAGATGAGCGCCGATTCGGAGCTGGCCGTCGCGGTCGGCCACCCTCGCCGGTCGGTGATCGACGCGGCGTGGCGGGCGATCGGCCCCGGGGTGGAGGTGCTCAGCAGCGACGACGGCGGGCCGTTGAGCCGCACCGTCAAACGCATCATCGATCCGTTGGTGCTGCGACTGCGGACGAACCCGCAATACTCGGCTCCCGTCGTCACCCCCGAGGCCGCCGCGGCCATGCGCGAGTTGATCGTCGGCAGTGGCACCGAATTGCGCGCCGCCGCAGCATGGTTCGACGTCCTCAAGATGGAGCGCCGCAGGCAGCGCATCCGCACTGGAAACGCCCAGGAGCTGTACTTCCCGGTGTGCTTCGAGCTCGCGGTGACGAAAGGCCCACCGGCACCGCATGATCGCGAGACGGCGGCCACGGTGCTGGGTGACATCCACCAGGGCCGCGATCGCACCGCGATCGAGGTGCTGCACCAGTACGTGGCCGATTCCGAAGCGGTCGCCAAGCTGGCCGACCAGCTCGACCGCAGCTGGCGCGACGTGCGGGCCGGCGGCGACACCGTCACCGAACCGTTCCTGGCCGAGTTGGCCACCGTGCTCGGACCGGCCAGCAGCCACCGCAGCGCGACGGGCCGGCAACGCGTCTGGTCGGCGATGATCGCCGACGCCACCCCGTACAACCTGGGCGCGCTGGCCCGGGTCGAGGCGGCCGAATTGCCGTGGTCGATCGTCGACCTGGGATTGAGTTCGGCTGCGCCACAACGGCCCCCGCGCGTCATCGGCGGCACCGACAGCGACCGCCCGCTGGACCGCAGCGTGGTGGACCGGGTTCGCGCCACGCTGCGCCGCGCCCTGGACCGCGACGCGTTGCCCGATATCCCCCTGCTCTGCGAGGAGGAGGTCGACAGGGCCTGCGCGCCCTGGGGGCTGCTGGCCGAGGACAAACAGGCCACCCTCGTCGCGGGCATCGAGATCGCGGTCGAGCTGGCCCCGTTGGACCCGTCCGCCGCCAGCCGCTACGCCCTGGCGGCGCAGATTCAGGCCCGCCTGCGCAAAGAGGCCTACGTGCTGCACGCGCGGCGCTACCTCGCCGAGGGCGGCCCGATCCACCCGCGCCAGCGGCAGGTGGTCGACGACCTCGCCGCGTACGCGCAGCCCTACCTGAGCCGATTGTGGGCGCGGCTGCATGGGCGCGACGTGTGGCAGGAGCCCTGCGACGACGTCGATGACGTGCGATCGCTGCTCGAGGGGGTGGCGCGCTCGGTGAGCCTGGACCACCGGCAGCGGATCAAGGCGATGCTGGAATTGCAGGTGGCCGGATGAGATTGGTTGCCGATTCCGGGTTGTGGAGCACCGGACCCGTCAGCGAGGCGACGCCGCTGGCCGTGGTCCTGGAGGTCAGTGGGGCGGTGCTGTCGTGGACCCTGGACGAGCCGGACGATGCGGCCACCCACATCACGTTCACGGATCTCCGGCGCGCCGACTGGCTTTGGCGGGTGCTCGGTGAATCCGGCCACGTCGCCCTGGTTTCCACGGTGGGACCGGCGGACGAACCGCGCGGTATCGAACTGGCCGGGGTGGACATCCTGCCGGGTTCGCTGAGGCCGCTGCGCAGGCTGGCCCTGGGCCATTGGCTGCGGCGCTGGTGGCCCGCCAGCCAGCGCGAGGGCATCGCCGGCCTCGACCGCGCGTTGTTGGACCTCGAGGTCGCGCTGCTGACCACCGGCGCACAGGGCTTCCTCGCCGACGACACGTTCGATTCGGACGTCGCGGGGCTGCTGGTGCCGCACGCCGCAGCCCTGGCCGCGCACGCCGCCGAGGGTGACCCGCGCGCGCTCGAACTCGTGCGGGCGGGCGCCGCCCTGGCCGACGAGGTGGGGGTGGACGGCCCCGGCTGGCCGGAACTGTTCGCCGCCCTTGACGATTCGGACCTGACGCCGGCGCCGCCGAGCGGGCGCCGCGACGACTACGCGCTGGCCGCCGGGGCTGGCGCGGCCCCGCGCGCCGCGGCGCCGATCGCCCGCGGCACCGCGTCCGTCAACTGGGGTGGGGTTCCGCCCGCGATCTTCGACGCGGGCGAGAACACCGTCGACTGGACGGTCGAGGCGGCCGGGCCGGGGGTCGTCGCCGTCGTGCGGGCGGCCGTCATCGGGCCGGACGCACCGACCGGTGTCGCGGTGCGACTGCGCTCCGGGGCCATCTCCGGTACCGGCGCCCTGGACGCCGACGGCCGCGCAACCCTCCCCCTGGTCGACGGCCAGCGAGGTCCGCTCACGGAATCGGCGGCGTGGGACCACGATTGGGCGGCGCCGTCGGTGCTCGTCGGGGCCGAGACGACGGAGTCGCCCGAAATCCGGGAACGCGTGCGGCGGTGGGCCAGGGCGCGGTTGGACCGGCCGGCCGACGACGCCTTCCTCGCCGAAATCCTGGCGGCCGAATCCGCCTATTAACGGAGCCCTCGATTCCCTATGCTGAGCGAGTGCCAAACAACTATCGAGTGGTCCAGTGGAACACCGGCAATGTCGGCAAGAGCTCACTGAAGTCCATCGTCACCAACCCAACGCTGGAACTGGTGGGCTGCTATGCCTGGTCGGCGGAGAAGGTGGGCCGCGACGCCGGCGAACTCGTCGGCATCCCGCCGCTGGGCGTGGCGGCCACCAATGACGTCGACGCGCTGCTGGCGCTGAAACCGGACTGCGTGGTCTACAACCCGATGTGGATCGACGTCGACGAGCTGGTCCGCATCCTGTCCGCGGGCGTCAACGTGGTGACCACGGCGTCCTTCATCACCGGCGGAAACCTCGGCCGCGGGCGCGCCAGGATCGCGGACGCCTGCGAGAAGGGCGGCGCCACCATGTTCGGCTCCGGGGTCAGCCCCGGCTTCGCCGAGCTGCTCGCCATCGTGTCGGCGATGGTGTGCAACCGGATCGACAAGGTCACGGTCAACGAGGCCGCCGACACCACGTTCTACGACTCCCCGGAGACCGAGAAGCCGGTGGGCTTCGGTCAGCCGATCGATCACCCCGAGCTGCAGGCGATGGCGGCCCAGGGGACCGCGATCTTCGGCGAGGCCGTCCGCCTGGTGGGCGACGCGCTGGGCGTCGAGCTCGACGAGGTGCGCTGCGTGGCCGAGTTCGCCCAGACCACGGCGGATCTCGAGATGGCGTCCTGGACGATTCCCGCGGGATGCGTGGCGGGGGTGTACATCAGCTGGCAGGGCGTCGTCGGCGACACCACCCTGATCGACCTGAACGTCCGGTGGCGCAAGGGGCAGACGCTGGAACCCGACTGGAAGATCGAGCAGGACGGCTGGGTCATCCAGATCGACGGGCAGCCGACGGTGACCACCAAGGTCGGCTTCCTGCCTCCGCCCTACTTCGAGGCCACCACGATCGAGGAGTTCATGGACCTCGGTCACATCATGACCGCGATGCCCGCGATCAACGCCATCCCGGCCGTCGTCGCCGCGGCGCCCGGCATCGTCACCTACGCCGACCTCCCGCTGACACTGCCGCGCGGGAACGCCTGTGTCAGCATGAAGCGGTGATCGCGCCGCCCTTCTTTCGCAACCTCTTTCGCGCCGCCGGCGTTGCGGCCGCGGTGAGTGCGGCGGCGGTAGGCGGCCCCGTCGACGTCCCCCCCGCTGATGCCGATCCGTGCCCGGACGTCGAGGTGGTGTTCGCCCGCGGCACCGGGCAGGCGGCCGGCGTCGGCCCGGTGGGTCAGGCGTTCATCGACTCGCTCGGGCCGCAGCTCGGCGGCCGGTCGATGGACGTCTACGCGGTGAATTACCCGGCGACAACGGCTTTCGCGACGAGCGCCCAGGCCGGCTCCGAAGACACCGTCGCCCACGTGCAGGACATGATCGCCCGGTGCCCCCGCACCCGGTTGGTGCTGGGCGGGTTCTCCCAGGGCGCCGGCGTGATGGATCTGGCCACCAAGGCCCTGCCGCAGCAGGCGGACGACCACGTCGCGGCGATCGCCGTCTTCGGCAATCCGACCAGCCCGCTCGCGGGCAGCCTCGCCGGCACGGTGTTCCCGCCGATCGGCCCGCCCTACGCCGCGAAGACCATCGACGAGTGCGCCGCCGGCGACCCGGCGTGCTCCGATGGCTCCCACATCAACGTCTTCGCGCACGGCTCGTATGTGCAGTCGGGGATGACGGCTCAGGCGGCGAACTTCGTCGCCGCCCGGTTATAGGGCCGCCTTGCGGCGGGTGGGCTTGGCGTAGCCGGCGCCGAGCTGCGGCACCGGCAGCGGACCCTGATCACGGGCGGCCAGGATGGCGTTGCGCAGCGGACGCGCCAGTCCCGCAAAGGATCCCATGTCGAACAGCAGCGGCGTCAGCAACCGGTTGTGGACGAAGCCGAAGGAGCTGCCCGCTTCGGGGTCGGCCCAGCCGAGCGTCCCACCGAGACCGACGTGGCCGAAACCGCGCAGCAGGCCGGGCACCGGCGATTCGTGGTAACCGAGGTGAAACGGCATGGGCACCACCATGTTCGCGTCCGGCCACTTGCGCCGCGCCCGTCCCGCCAGGCCGCGCGCCAGCTCCTCGGACAGATATTTCTTGCCGTCGATGCGACCGTAGTTGGCCAGCGCGGCGTACATCTTCGCCAGCCCGCGGCCGGTGACCACGCCGTTGGCGGCGGGGACCTCCCCGTCGAGGAAGGGGGTGTCGCCCTTGATCAGCGAGACGACGCCGGGGAAGTACATCGCACCCAGCGCGCCGGAGAAAGGCAGGCCCGCCACCTTCGGGGCGATGAAGTTGAACACCGGCGCGCGTAACCTGCCCTGCGGCAGCAGGACCTCCGCGGGTGTGGTCGGCGAGCCTTCCGGGGGGCGGCCGAGGTGCAGGCCGTCGGTGTCGAGCGGGCGCGCGACCTCCTGGCGGATCAGTTCCCGCATGCCCTTGCCCGTCACCGCCCTGGCCAGACCGGACAGCAGCCAGCCGTAGGTCAATGCGTGATACGCCTGCACCCCTCGCAGATGGTCGACCGGCGCGGCGGCGAGGCGCTCCTCCATCAGGAAGTGGTCCATCAACTGCGCCTTGGTGACCCCGCGCAGGTGCGACAGCCCGGAGCGGTGCCGCAGGACGTCGCGAACGGTGATCTCGGCCTTGCCGTTGGCCGCGAACTCGGGCCAGTATTCGGCCACGGGCTCGTCGTAGGAGAGCAGGCCGCGGTCGGCCAGCCGATGGATGACCGTCGAGGCGACACCCTTGGTCGCCGAGAACACCATCGCGCCGGTGTCGGCGCTCCAGCGCCGGCCGCCGGCCCGGTCCGACCATCCCGTCCAGACGTCGACGACCGGCACGCCGTCGATGTAGACGCTCAGCGCTCCGCCACCGAACCTGCGCCCGGGGAACAGCTGCGCGAACAGCTTGACGACGTTGCCGAAATGCGGGTCGGCCGCCCCGGAGACGCCGCGCGGCAGACCGTCGTCGGTGACCAGAAGACCCGCCGGTGTCCCGGTGCCGCGCCGCGCCGTTGCCACGAGCACGAAGCTATCAGTCGCCCCCGCGCAACGGTTCGGATTCTCCCGCACCGATCAGCGCAGGATTCCGCCGAGGATCGCGTCGAGGAGCCCGTCGAATTCGGTGGCCCGCGGTCGGTTCGCCGGCGTGCGGCTCAACAGCCGCAGCAGCAGAGTTCCGATCAGCGCGTTCGCGACGGCGTCGATGTCGGCATCTGCATGCAATTGGGCGGCGTCGGCGGCTAGGCGCAGGCGGGCCAGCAGGCCGGCGTGCTGGGGAACGCTGAGCTGCTGGTCGAGCGCCTGGTTGTCCAACGTGCTGGCCGCGGCGGCGGCGATGAGCGCGCGAATAAGCGCCGCGCTCGCGGGGTCGGCGATGAACTCGGCGTGCTCGACCAGCCAGCACCGCAGGTCGGCCCGCAGGTCCCCGGTGTTGGGAACCTCGAACGAGCCGCCCCTGCCGTAGGCGTCGAGGACGGCATCCGCCACCAACGGCGCCTTCGACGACCAGCGCCGGTACACGGTCTTCTTGCCCACCTTGGCGCGGGTGGCTACCCCTTCCATCGACAACTCGGCGTAGCTGCCGGCCGCCAGGAGCTCGCGGGTCGCCGCGAGGATCACGTCGTCCAGCTGCACGTCGCGTGGCCTGCCGCCCCTCGCCTCAGGCATGGGGCGAGCTTAGATCAGCCCCGCACTTCCGAAGGGTGCGTCGGATGCGGTAACTTGCGCTTCAGCCAGTAACGACACGATCCGTGTCGTTACTGGCATACCAGGTCGACGACGGGATCCTGAGTGAGCACACTGCCTCTAGCCGTGCCTCGGAGCTGGGACGAGATCACACCGGCCTGGATGTCGGCGGCCCTGGCCGGACACCATCCGGGCGTCGTCATCGACGACGTGACCGTCGACCTCCGCGACGACGGCACCAATCGGCGCGCCCGGCTGGCTCTGAGATATTCGGCCGGCTCCGGCCCGGCCACTGTGTTCGTCAAGGCCGCAGACCCGGCGCACAAAGAGTTGATCCGGATGACCAGCGGGATGTTTCACGAGCCGCGCCTGTTCTCCTCCGGTGTCGAACTGCCGCTCGAACACCCGGCCGTTTACACCGCTCTGATCGACGAGGACGCCTACGACTTCATCATGGTCATGGAGGACCTGAACGCGCGCGCCGCGGACCCGCGCGATTCCCTCCGGCCGCTGAACCCGGAGCAGGCCGCCGCCGGGGCGCGAGCCCTGGGCCGAATGCACGGCCGTTACTGGGGCGAGCGCGTCCTGCGGCATCCCGGCCTCGCCTGGCTGGAACCGATCCTGCCCTTCGAAGGGCTGCAGTACGCGCCGCTGCCCTCCGCTCTGGAACGCCTCGACGCCGACACTCCCCCCGAGGTGCTGGCGCTGACCATCGACCACCTCGTCGACTCGGTGTGGAAGCCCTACATCCGGACGCTCACCACATCGCCGCAGACCTTGCTGCACGGCGATCCGCACATCGGCAACACGTACGTCACGCCCGACTGCGACGTCGGGTTTCTCGACTGGCAGATGACACGCCGCGGAAACTGGTCGCTCGACCTCGGCTACTTCCTGCAGGGCGCCCTGACGGTCGACGAACGCCGGAAACACGAGCGCACCCTCCTCGAGGAATACCGCAACGCGCTGGGGCTGCCGGACGCTGAGCTGCCGTCCCGCGACGAGCTGTGGCTGCGCTACCGGGCGTCGGTCGCCCACGGGCTGACGCTGTGGCTGTGCACGGCCAGCGCCGGCGGCGGGCTGTGGCAACGCGTCGAGATCGCCGTCGCCCTGGCGCAGCGGTACGCGATCGCCTTCGGCGACTTGGAGAGCGCGGCGGCGATCGCGGCGATCGCGGGCTGATCCTACGAGCTAGTCGGGTGGGCCGGGGGGATCCGGGGCGGCCGGCGGAGCAGGCGGCGCGTCCCCGAGATATTTGCGGAGCCGAAGCAGTTGGTTTACCACCATGCCGATGCCGAGCAGCATCAGCCCCACCACTATTGCGACCACGATTGCGGCGCTCACAACCTCCATGATGGCAGGGTGGGGGTTTCAACATCTCCCTTTGCTGGGTAGCCACAGCGGCATGAGCAACGAAGGCAAGCTGAAGAACAAGATCGAGGACCTGGGCGGCCGGGCCAAAGAGGCCATCGGCAAGGCGACCGGCGACCACGACACCAGGGACGAGGGCCGGGCGGACCAGGCTAAGTCCAGCCTGAAGGACGCCGGGGAAAAGGTGAAAGACGCCTTCAAGAAGTGAGCACGCTCGCCGAGCTGCGCCGGCTGTCGGCGCTCGTCGGACTGGCGGCGCTGGTGGCCGGCGCGCTGGTGTCCAGCGCGCCCAGCCCCTCGGCGTCCGCCGACCCGTGTCCCGACGTCGAGGTGGTGTTCGCGCGCGGGTCGGGCGAGCCGCCTGGCATCGGGGGCATCGGGGGGTCGTTCGTGGACGCGCTGCGCTCGGAGCTCGGCTCGCGGTCGCTCGGGGTGTATGCGGTGAATTACCCTGCCAGCACGGACTTTTCGAGTCCCAACTTTCCACTGACGGTCATCGACGGCATCCGTGACGCCAGCGCGCACGTCGAAGCCACCGCCAAGAACTGCCCCAACACCCGGGAGGTGCTCGGCGGGTACTCCCAGGGCGCGGCGCTGGCCGGGTATGTCACCTCGGCGGCCGTCCCGGCGGGTGTGCCCGCGTCCGCCGTGCCGGCGCCCATGCCGCCGGACGTGGCGAACCACGTCGCCGCCGTCACCCTGTTCGGAACGCCGTCGGGCGACTTCCTGCAGAAGTATCACGCCCCGCCGCTCACGATCGGTCCGCTGTATCAGCCCAAGACCTTGGAGCTGTGCGCCCAGGGCGATCCCGTGTGCGGCAGCGGCACCGGCGACTTTGCCGCGCACGTCTCCTACGGGGTGAACGGCATGACAACCCAGGCCGCCAACTTCGCCTCCAGTCACCTGTAGGCCGGACGGTCCTGCAAAGATCGCACCATGCGCGTTGTGATCACAGGCGGTACGGGATTCGTCGGCGGATGGACGGCCAAGGCCATCGCCGACGCGGGGCACTCCATCCGGTTTCTGGTGCGCAACCCCGGCAAGCTGGAGACCTCGGTGGCCAAGCTGGGCGTCGACGTGTCCGACTTCGCCGTCGCCGACATCACCGACCGGGTTGCCGTGCGCAAGGCGCTGGACGGATGCGATGCGGTCGTGCACGGCGCCGCCCTGGTCGCCACCGACCCGCGCCAGACGATGCAGATGCTGACCACCAACATGCAGGGCGCCCAGAATGTCCTCGGTCAGTCGGTCGAGTTGGGCCTGGACCCCATCGTTCACGTGTCCAGCTTCACCGCGCTCTTCCATCCGGGCCTGGAGACCTTGACCGCGGACCTGCCGGTGGTCGGCGGGGCCGACGGGTACGGCACGTCCAAGGCGCAGGTCGACATCTATGCCCGGGGTCTGCAGGACGCCGGCGCGCCGGTGAACATCACCTATCCCGGCATGGTGCTCGGCCCGCCGGTCGGCGACCAGTTCGGCGAGGCCGGCGAGGGCGTCAGGGCGGCCGTGCAGATGCACGCGATCCCGGGCCGCAGCGCGGCCTGGTTGATCGTCGACGTCCGCGATCTGGCCGCCTTGCACGCGGCGCTGCTGGAACCGGGGCGCGGCCCGCGCCGCTACACCGCGGGTGGCCACCGGGTGCCGGCGGCCGAACTCGCGGCCATGCTCGGCGAGGTTGCCGGGACGCCCATGGTGTCCGTCCCGATTCCCGACACCGCGCTGCGCGTGGCGGGAGCGGTGCTGGACAAGGCCGGCCGCTTCCTGCCGTTCGAGACGCCCTTCACCTGGGCCGGGATGCAGTACTACACGCAGATGCCGGCATCCGACGATTCACCCAGCGAGCGCGAGCTCGGCATCAAGTACCGGGATCCGCAGGAGACCGTGGCGGACACGCTGGCGGCGTACCGCGCGGCAAGCGGCCAAACCTCGTCCTGAGGGACTTACGACTGCCGTAACCGGGCCCTAATGCCCTCGTGAGCCCTGGTGCACGGAGAGAACATCGCCATATCGATTCGGGTCACGCGCGCCCAGGCCGGGTGACAGAGCCTCGGATTGGAGGTGCTTGGTGACCAAACTCATTCCGCCCCTGGATCTTTCATGGCTGTTGATCGAGTCGCCGGCCGGCACCACGCATGTCGGCGCCATGCTGCTGTTCAAGAAGCCGGCCGGCCGCGCGCCCATAGTGCGCGAGATCGTGGAGGCCTACCGGGTATGCACGCCGGCGCCGCCCTTCAACTACGTCCCGGAGCTACTCGGTCTGGGCGCGCCCCATTTCCGGGAGGTGACGCACTGGGACCCCCACTACCACATCGGACACCTGGCCCTCCCCGCTCGCTCCTCTTACGAGGACCTGCTGCGGCTCGTCGCCGACCTGCACGAGCCACAACTCGACCGTGACCGGCCGCTTTTTCGGTGTTGGGTGATCGATGGGGTACCGGACGGCATGTTCGCGATCTACACCAAGACCCATCACTCGATCATCGACGGCGAATCCGGTCTCAAGCTTCTCTACGCCGGGCTGAGCACGACCGCGGAGCGCACGGTCCCGACACCCGCCTTCGCGCTGGGCGCACCGGAACCCACGCCGCACCCGCCGACGCCCCTCACGGCGCGGATCGCCGACTCGATTCGCGGGACCGTCACGCAGGTCGAGGCGCTCAACCAGATTTCGGTCGGCGCGCTGCGCAAAGTGCTCGCGGGTCTCTTCCGATCGCATCTGGAGGGCAGTCTGCCGTTTGGGGCGCAGCACGCCCCGACCAACGCTCCGCTGCAGATCGGGCGAAGCTTCGCGACGCTTTCCCTGCCGCTCGAAGAGATGCATGAGGTCGGCCGTCGCCTCGGGGCGACCCTGAACGACGTGGCGGTCACCGTCGTCGACGCCGGGCTGCACGCCTACCTACGCGAGACGGACCGGGCCTTTGCGCACCGCTTCATCGCGATGTGTCCGGTGTCGCTGCGCGCCGGCGGGGACACGGCGATCGGCACGCGAGTGTCGGCGGTGTTCCCGCGACTCGGAGAGCCCCAAGCGAGCATGTCGGAACGGATCCACCAGGTGGTCGACTCGGTCGCGGCGTGCAAGAAAGAACTCGGCCGCATGTCCAGCGAGGCGGCGCTGACCTATGCGGCCGGGCTCGTCGCGCTCGCCGGCCTGGGTTCTTCCACGCACCTGGACCGCGTGGCCAACCCGGCGTGCAACCTCGTCATCTCCAATGTGGCGGGCGCCAAGGAGATCCGATACCTCAACGGCGCACGCCTGCTGGGCATCTACCCGGTTTCCGCCCTCGCGGCCTCGATCGGACTCAACGCCACCTTCGCGTCCTACCACGACAGCATGGACTTCGGCTTCGTCGCCAACGCCGCGGCACTCGGTGACCTACCGCTCCTCGCGCGGTGCACGCGGCGGGCCTACGCAGAGCTGAAAGGGGCGGCGGGAGTGCGGACCCCTGCGCGCGCCAAGCCGACACCGCCCAGAGTTACGGCGTCTTAGCGTCGCAGCGGCTGATCGCGCCGTGTATTGGCGGGCCACCGAAACGCATCGAACGCCACGTTAACCAGCGTCAGTTGTGTCATCCTGCGTTGGTGTCCGCTTCCCCGGCGGCCGCCCCTGCGGGGGTGGTGACCTTCTTGTTCACCGACGTCGAGGGCTCGACCCGGCGGTGGGAGGAGGACCCGGATGCGATGCGGTTGGCCCTGGCCGCACATGACAGCGCATTACGGGGTGCGATTGAGGCGCACGGTGGCTGGTTGTTCAAGCACACCGGCGACGGCGTCTGTGCCGCATTCGCCTCCGCCCGATCCGCCGTCGATGCCGCCACCGCAGCACAGCTTGCGCTGGAGCTGCCGGTGCGCATGGGGCTGGCCACCGGCGAGGCGGAGCTGCGAGGCGCGGACTACTTCGGTGCCGTGCTCAACCGCGCCGCACGGGTGATGGCCGCCGGGCACGGCGGCCAGATCCTGCTGGCCGAGTCGACTGCCGCGTTGCTTGCCGGCGTGGACCTGCTGGATCTCGGACTGCGGCGGTTGCGCGACCTGCCCAACCCCGTTCGGGTGTTCCAGGTGAGCGCACCCGGACTGCCGATGGACTTCCCGCCGTTGCGGGCGCTGGACACGAGCCTGGGCAACCTGCGGCCTGCGACGACGAGTTTCGTCGGGCGCGAGGGCGAGGTCGGCGAGTTGCAGGACATAGTGCGTACGCATCGACTGGTGACGCTGACCGGGGTGGGCGGGGTCGGCAAGACGCGGCTGGCTTTGGAGGTCGCGACGCGCTTGACCGACGAGTTCCCTGACGGCGTCTGGATTTTCGAGCTGGCGGCGGTCACCGACCCGGCGGCTGTTCGCGACGCCGTCGCGGCGGTGCTCGGCGTCACGCGGCAACCCGACAAGACGATCGTCGATAGCGTGACCGCCGCGCTGGAGGACAAAGTGCGGCTGTTGGTGTTCGACAACTGCGAGCACCTGCGAGAGGCCACCGCCGACATCATGGAGGCCATCCTCGCGCGCTCGGCAACCGTGAAAATGCTTGCCACCAGTCGCGAAGGGTTGGGGCTCGCCGACGAGCAGCTCTGGCCGGTGCCCTCGCTGGACGTTGCGGCCGGATCTGACTCACCGGCGGTGAAGCTGTTTGCCGAACGCGCCCGCAGCGTGTCGCCGCGCTTCTCGCTGACCGACGCGGGAGCAGCGGCTGTAGAGATCTGTCGTCGGCTCGATGGGATTCCCTTAGCGATAGAGCTGGCCGCCTCGCGCATGGCGTCGATGACCCCGGACGAGGTCCGCGACCGGCTGGACCAACGCTTCCGGCTGCTGGTCGGCGCGCGCCGCGGTCTAGAACGGCACCAGACCCTGCGGCATGCCGTCGCGTGGTCCTATGACCTGCTGAGCGGCGATGAGAAGGTCCTTCTGGACAGATGCTCCGTGTTCGCCGGCGGGTTCGATCTCGAAAGCGCCTGTGTCGTAGGCGGATTCGACGACGAGTTCGCCGCGCTCGATCTGCTCGATGCCCTGGTCCGCAAGTCGCTGCTCGTCGCCGATCGATCGGCCGGGCGCACCAGGTTCTCGATGCTGGAGACGGTCCGCCAGTTCGCCGAGGAACAACTCGTGGCACGCGGGGAGGCCGCGGACGCGCGGAACGCGCACGCCCGGTACTTCGCCGGGCGCGAACCCGACATCATCTCGCTGTGGAACAGCCCTCGGCAGCGCGAGGCCTATGAATGGTTCAACACCGAAATTGCGAACCTGCGTGTCGGGTTTCGTTGGGCTGCCGATCAGAAGGATCTCGATGCCGCCGCAGCGATCGTCTTCACCGCGGCGCTCCTCGGATTTCTCGTCGAGAACGGCGAGGCGGTCGCGTGGGCCGAGGAACTCGTCGAACCGGCGCGCGCCGTGGATCATCCGCGGCTCGCCGTCCTGTTGGTGCTGGCGGCGCTGTGCTGGACCCAAGGGCGAATCGAAGACTCATTCGGCTACGTCATGACGGGCGAGGCGACGGAGATCGGTGGGCGCCAGAATGCCCCGTTCGGAATCGACAGTCTCTACTACGGCGTCTACCTCGTGATCGGCCAGCCGCAACGGTGCGTCGAGTTGTGCCGCGCGCACCGCGCCTCCGGCCGCGACACCCTCACCATGTCGTGGACGCTGCTGGTCATGGCGCTCGTGATCGCGGGTTCCGCTGACGAGGCGAGGGCCACCGCAGACGGTCTGATCGAGGCCGCGGAGGCCACCGACAACCCCTGGGCCATCTCGTACGCCCTGCTGGCCTACGGCTTCGCCTTCTGGGATGCCGAGCCGGACGCCGCACTGCAGGCACTTCGCCGCGGCCTGGCGATCGCCCAAGACACCGGCATCTGGTGGAACGAGTCGTATCTCGCCTTGAACCTCGCCCGCCTCGAGTTCGAGCACGGTGACCCGGTGGCCGCGCTCGACTTCCTCATGCTGTCGATCCGTAACAACCACCATTCCGGCAACCCCGTCTCCATGCAGTCGCCGCTGGCGATTCTGGCGGTGCTGCTCAACCGCCTCGGGCTCCGGGAGGCGGCGGCCACCATCGTCGGCTATGCGTTGAGCCCGATGACCGGTGCGGTGTTTCCCCAGTTGGGGACCACCATCGCCGAGCTCCGGGATGCCCTGGGCGGACAACGCTACGAGGAGTTGGCCGGCATGGGCGAGTCGATGAAGACCGCCGCCATCGCGGCCTTTGCCTACGACGAAATCGACCAGGCACGATCCTTTGTCGAGCAACGAAGCGGGAGGATCGACGGATGAAGAGCGTGACGTGCACGAATGCGAAGCTCGAAGTTATCGACGCCCCGACGCCGACCCCCGCCAAGGGGCAGTTACTGATCGACGTCCTGCGGTGCGGCATCTGCGGGTCGGATCTGCACGCACGCCGGCACTGCGACGAACTCGCCGACGTGATGGCCGAGTCGGGATATGACGCGTTCATGCGATCGGATCAGCAGGTGGTGTTCGGTCACGAATTCTGCGGCGAGGTGCTCGATTACGGTCCCGGCACTCGCAAGGCCCCGCGGCCCGGCACACGCGTCGTGGCCCTGCCGCTGCTGCGGCGCGGCAAAGAGGTGCACGGGATCGGGCTGTCCACCATGGCGCCGGGCGCCTACGCCGAGCAGCTTCTGGTCGAGCAGTCCCTGACGATCGCCGTCCCCAACGGGTTGCCCCCCGAGACGGCGGCGCTGACCGAGCCGATGGCCGTCGGGTGGCACGCCGTCCGGCGCGGCGAGGTGAAGAAGGGCGACGTCGCGATCGTCATCGGTTGCGGGCCAATCGGTCTCGCGGTGATCTGCATGCTCAAGGCACACGGAGTGCGCGCGGTGATCGCCAGCGACTTCTCGCCGGGGCGGCGCGCGCTGGCGACGGCGTGCGGGGCCGATATCGTCGTCGACCCCGCGCGGGACTCGCCGTACGCAACCGAGGCGGGGCGCAAGCATCTGCGAGGCATCCTCGAGGCGTTCGACCTGGCCGTCGGGACGATCGAGAAGCTGCAGCGGCTACGGCTGCCGTGGTGGCACGTGTGGCGCGCCGCCGAAGCCGCCGGCGCGGCGACGCCCAAGCATCCCGTCGTCTTCGAATGCGTCGGCGTCCCGGGCATCATCGACGACATCATTGCCCATGCGCCGCTGTTCTCGCGCGTCGTTGTCGTCGGCGTCTGCATGGGCGCCGACCGCATTCGACCGGCCATGGCGATCAACAAAGAAATCGACCTGAGGTTCGTGCTCGGCTACACGCCGCTGGAGTTCCGCGACACCCTGAATATGCTCGCCGACGGCAAGGTCAACGTGACGCCGCTGATCACGGGGACGGTCGGGTTGTCCGGCGTCGAAGCCGCGTTCGATGCGCTCGCTGACCCCGAGACGCACGCGAAGATCCTGATCGACCCCAAGAGCGACGCTATCCGGCCGGTTTGATCTCCAGGCCGACGTGCACCTTGTCGATGCCGCCGCGCACGATCGAGTGCGCGTAGAACCACCACGCGTGGTACCAGTACCGCCTGAGCACGGCGTTGTAGACGCGGCGCGTCTCGGACTTCGGCAGGACCCGGGCGACGCCCTCGACCTCTTCGCTCTTCGGTTTGCCCAACGCGGCGCTCTTCGCGAGGGTAACCCGGGGCGTGTTGTTGATCCGCTTGGTCTTCCACGACCCGTCGTCGGTGATCACCAGCAGCGTGTCGCCGTCGGGCACACCCCAGATCGGTGTCGGCTTGCGGCGGCCGTCCTTGGTGAACGTCGTCAGCAGCAGGTACTTCGATTGGATGACGTCGGCGAAAGTCGGAGGCACGGGCTTCCTTCCGTTACGTGACTGTTGGTAACCCAATTCCCCGATCACGCCACTTCCTAATCCTGCGACCCCGCCACGCTAGACTCTTGGGCGATCGCCCAACCGCCCGCACACCCCGGTCCAACGACAGGAAGCCAACACCATGACCGCCTCCCAACGACCGAGGGCGCGGGATTCCACGACCCGCGACATGCTGATCGGCGCGACGATCCAGGTCATGGTCGACGAGGGCTACGCCGCGGCGACGTCTCGCCGGGTGGCGGCGCAAGCCGGCGTCAAACCGGCTTTGGTGCACTACTACTTCCCCACCATGGACGAGCTCTTCCTGAACGTCTTCCGGCGCGGAGCGGAGGCATACCTGGAGCGCCAACAGCAGGCGCTGGCCTCCGACCGCCCCCTGCACGCGTTCTGGGACACGCTCATCGAGCCGAAGGACACCCGCCTGCTGCTGGAGTTCATGGGGCTGGCCAACCATCGCAAGGAGATCAGGGCCGAGATCGCGGCCTGGTTCCAGCGGTGGCGCGAAATGCAGATCACCGCACTGAATTCCATCGCCTGCGAACACGGCCTGGACACCTTCGACTTTCCGCCGGCCGGCATCGCGGTCATCATCGCCGCGGTCGGCCGCATGCTGATCCTGGAGCAGGCACTCGGCGCCACGACCGGCCACTCCGAGGCCGTCGCGCTGGTGAACCGTTTCGTCGACCGATTCGAGATGCCGAGTTAACCCGAGTCAGGGCAACACGATCCGCAACCGCTCCCAGCCGCGCACGGTCGACGTCGAGGCCAGTCGCGCCGTGTCGTAGTCGATACCCCATTCGGGCCAACGGTTGAGAATCTCGTCCAGCGCGACGCGGCCCTCGAGGCGGGCCAGGTTGGCGCCGAGGCAGTAGTGCACACCCTTGCCGAACGTGATGTGCGAGATGTTGTCGCGTCGGATGTTGTAGGTGTCGGGATGGGTGTAGCGGCGGTGGTCGCGGTTTGCCGCGCCGAACAGGAGCAGCATGGCGCTGCCGGCCGGAACCGTCGTGCCGTAACACTCGAAATCCCGTGCCATCCAGCGGGCGACGTGCGGGCCGGTGGGTTCGAAGCGCAGTGTCTCGTCGACGGTGCGGGTGAGCAGCGACCGATCCTCGTAGACCGCGCGCCGCTGGTCGGGGTGCTCGGCGAGCACCTTGGCCAGCCAGCCGATCAGGCGGCCGGTCGTCTCGTTGCCCGCCCCGGCGACCACCTGGGTGTAGTGCAGCACCTCCTTGCGGGTCAGCTTGCGGTGCACACCGTCCTCGTCGTCGAATTCGACGTTGAGCAGCGTTGTCATCAGATCGTCGGACGGATTCTTCGACCGCCATTCCACGTAGTCGGCGTAGATCCGGCCGTCGGCGATGGAGTCGGCATCGGCGACCTTCAGCGGTGCGCCCGGTTTGGTGCGCAGGTTGGCGTCGTTGGCGTCGCGGACCGAGACCTGCTCGGACTCCGGGATTCCCAACAGCATCCCGATCACCCGCATCGGCATCATCGAGGCCAGCTCCGCGATGATGTCGAAACCTTGCGCGCCGACGAGCGGGTCCAGACACCGCACGCAGTATCGGCGAATCTGGTCCTCGAGCTCCGCCATCCGGCGTGGGGTGAACACGCGCGACATCAGCCCGCGCAGCCTGGTGTGCTCGGGCGGATCCTGGAACATCATCACCCCGCCGGGCATGTCGAATTTCGACTGGATGAGTTCGAGGATGTCGCTGCGTTTGTTGGAGAACGTCTCCCAACTGGCCAGCGCCCGTTCGACGTCGGAATGCCTTGACAGCGCCCAGAAGTCGTAGCGCTCGTTGTAGTAGATCGGCGCCTCTTCACGCAGCCGGGCGTAGGTCGGGTAGGGGTCGGCGATGATGCCGGGGTCATAGGGGTCGTAGTAGACGGCCGTGTCGTTGGTGACGGTCATCGATGCTCCACCTCCACGCCGAAGCTATTTGGGCGATCGCCCAAATTAGGGGCGCACCCATGTCTAGCAGCGGGGAGACGGCGTAGTCAAGACGTGGACTTGCCGCCAGAAGGTAGGCACGGTGATCGCCTCGATCGCGCCCTGTGTTCCGAAACTGTGAAGATTCACCGCCCAGGTGTGAAAGCTTCGTTAAGCGCGCGGCACGCACGCCCCGCGACCGGCACCGTGGAGGCATGACGCTCTTCGAGCTGCTTCCGTCGCTGAGGCACGGGCTGAACCCGCACCTCGATCGCGCGGTCTGGCCGCTGAGCGCCTACGTCGACGACCTGGGCCGGCTGTGCGTCGGCGACGTGCCCGCCGACGACATCGCCGCCGAGTTCGGCACCCCCACCTACGTGGTGGACGAGGAGGACTTTCGGGCCCGCATCCGCTGCTATCGCGCGACGCTCCCCGATGCCGAGCTGATCTACGCGGGCAGGGCGCTGTTGAGCGTCGACGTCGCCCGCTGGGCCGCGGACGAAGGGGCCGGCGTGAATGTCTGCTCGGCCGGCGAGCTGGCCACCGCCCTGGCCGCCGACGTCCCGCCGTCACGAATCATCCTGGACGGCGTGATCACCGCCGCAGAGCTGTACGACGCGGTCGCCGCCGGCGTCGGGCGGATCGTCATCGACACCCCGAGCGAGGTCTCGCTGCTCGCCTGCCGGGTGCGGCACCCTCAGCGCGTCCTGGTCGGCGTCATAACCGATGTCGGGGCCGTCGACCAGAAATTCGGCTTCGCGCTCTCAGGCGGCCAGGCGGCGGGCGCCCTCAGGCGGGTCCTGGACCAGCCGTGGCTGAATCTGGTGGGGCTGCACTGCCGGCTCGGGTCGCAGCTCACCGACGCCTCGCACTACGGCGAGGCGATCCGCCAGATGATCGGCGTGATGGCCGAGGTCCGCGACCGCCATCGGGTGGTGCTCACCGAGCTCAACCTTGGCGGCGGACACGCGGTCCCGTACCTGTCCGGCGACCCGGAACTGAACTTGCGCTCGCTTGGCGCCACCATCGCCGGCGCACTGGAATCCGCCTGTGCTGAGCACGAATTCCCGCGCCCGACGATCGTGATCGAGCCGGGCCGGGCGATCGCCGCGCGCGCCGGGGTGATGCTGTGCCGGGTGATCGCCGTCAAGCGGCAGCCGGGCGGGCGCACCTTCGTCGCGGTGGACGGCGGCACGGGCGATCTCCACAGCACCGAGCGGCCGGGCGTGAGATACACGGTGGCACTAGCCAATCGGCACCGCCCAACCGCGACCGCGCCGGTCACCGTCGTGGGCCGGCATGGCGACGGCGACGTGATCGCCCGTGACGTCGAGCTGCCCGCGGACGTTCGGCCCGGAGACCTGCTGGCGGTGGCCTGTACCGGCGCCTATCAGCACTCGACGGAGTCGAGCCGCAGCCTGGTGGGCCGTCCGCCCCTGATCGCGGTCTCCGGGGGACGGTCGCGCGAGCTTGTGCGCCGGGAAACCGTGGCCGACCTGTTGGCCCGCGATCGCGGCTGGACCGACCAATGATGGTGTCCCCTAGCGACGATCGGGTCCGTGCCGACCGGTTGCGGGTCACGGCGGCATACGCGGTCCTGTTGCTCGCGGTCTCGGTCACCCTGACGGCGCTGGGTGCGCGCACCCGCGCCGCGGTCGTCAGCGAGATGAGCACCAATCTGCACAACCTGGCGCACGGCCACCTGGGCACCCTGGTCGGCAGCGCGTTCGTCAGCGACGGCGGCGACGTCTATCTCTGGTTGCCGGGGCTGGTGTGCCTGTTGGCGCTGGGCGAACTCATCTGGCACGGCAGGGGGTTGCTCATCACCTTCGCGGTCGGCCATATCGGCGCCACCTTGATCCTCGCGGTCGGGCTGGTCGCCGCGGTCGAGACGGGATGGTTGCCGTTCTCGGTTGCGCGCGCCACCGACGTGGGTATCAGCTACGGCGCCGCGTGCGTACTCGGCGCCCTGACCGCATCGATACCGTTGGCCTGGCGCCCGGCGTGGATCGGCTGGTGGCTTGGTATCGCGTTGACGGCGACTCTTGACGCGGACTTCACCGCGTTCGGTCACGTGCTTGCGCTACTCCTGGGCATGTGCCTGTCCTTCCGGTTGCCTTCGATCGCGCGCTGGACGCCCGTGCACACCGCCTTGCTCGCCGTCGGAGCTGCCTTCGGCTACTTCGTGATCTCGGGATGGTCGTCGTTGGTGGCGCCGATCGGCGGACTGACGGGCGTGGTGGTGGCCCAGTTCGCCGGCCGGGTGGTGCGGTCGGCCGCCGTCTAATCGGTTGGCCCGGAAAGTGTTTGGACCTGGTAGCGACTCGCCGTCCAGGGCGGGGAGTCCGGCGCGGGGGTGAGGGTGACCGTGAGCTGCGCTTTGCCAGCGGTTGCCGAGGGCGGCAGGGGGTAGGTGTCGTCGAGCCAGCGGTGAAAATTGTTGGCGCGCGGTTGTAGCCAGTTGCCGACCGGGACGCCGTCGATGGCGACGTCCGCCGATTGGAAACCGTCCGCTTGATCCGACGTGCGGCGCAACAGGATGCCGCGGTTGGCCGGGTCTGTTTCGACGTGAAACGTTACGGCGGCGTTGGTGGCGCGGACCGAACCGATGACCGGATGAAGATCGTCGGCGCCCTCGTATTCGCTGACCAGCAGCTGGTCCGCGGCGTCGGTGTCGCCGTAGCCGTGCAGGAGTCGGCTGACGGGATCGCCGGGGCGGACTTCGTCACCGGGCGTGAGCGTTTCATCCGGCTGTGTGTAGAGGAAAGCGGTTGAGCTGTAATCGGGTTGGACCATGTTCCGCTTCCCGTGCTCGATACCGAAGAGGATCGCGGAGTGGTAGTCGATGGCGTCGGCCAGCATGAGCCGATAGACCGCGACGCAGTAGTCCGCGCAGCCGCCGGTCGCCGTGCGCCGATCGGGCTGCCCGGTGAGCGGGTCGCTGAAGCGGGTGCCGTCCTTGAAATACCAACCACCCTCGTAGAGGTCCTCGGTGCCGGTGCCATACCACTGGGGCGACGCGGAACCGTCGGTGTACACGCGCTCGGCTCCCTCCAGGAAGTAAGGAGCCGCGTCGCTGAAGGCGGTCCTGATGCGCGAGCCGCGAATGGTGTGGCTGACGCCGACGAATTTCCCGTGGCCGTGTTCGTCGGCGAACAGCCAGTCCTGGCCCAGGGTCGTCGGCGCCGCGTGGGACCGGGCGGTGAAATAGCCGGCGCGGCCGCCGGCCAGTGCAGGCGCCCACCGGGCATCTGGGGCGATCGTCACGTCGCTGTCGATTCCTGCCACGGCGTCATCGGTGGTGTTCACCAGCGTGAGGCGAACTTCGTGGGCGAACGGCATGGGCCACCAACCGGACAACGACAACGAGCCGTCGGGCTGCGGAATCGCAGCGAACATCAACGAACGCACCGTGTCGACACCCAGGCCGGCGCCGAAAAACTCCCCTAGTGGGGAGTCGACCGTGGTCTGGCCGTCGAACTCCATCTGCAGCCGCAAGCCGCTGAGGAGTTGGTCCGCCGGTTCGCGTAGTCGGAGGTGCAGCGCCGAGATGCTGCCCGAGCCAGTCGATTCTGCGATCGTCACCCCGGCACCGGCGGGGAGTTCGACGATCCGCTTGTCGTGAGCCGCAGAGGATGCCGGCGGTTTGGGATCGGCGGTGCCCGCGTCGCGCAGGGTGGCGACGACGTCGAGGGCGGGGTCAGCGGGCGAGAAGGTCGTCACGCCCTCGGCCGTCGAGAATCGACGGTAATCGACGTGGTAGTACTCGAGATTCGACGTCACACTGATGCGCATCGACCGCCGGTAGGGCATTGGCACCTTGATGTACACCCCACCCGGCGACTGTGCCGCGTTGGCCACCAACGGCCATGCGAACGGCGCACCCAGCGCACCGTCGACCACCGACTGCAGGGGAGCATCCAGCACGGCCTGGCCATCCAGTTCGACGCGGACGTTCCCGATCCGGGTCACTTTGCCGCCGTCGCGGGTGAACCAGATCGAATCCACCTCGCCGGCACCGCGATCCTCCGCGATGACGCAGCCGGCACCGCCGTCCGCCAAACACCCACCGGTGCCGTTGCGATTTCCGGTGGAGAGGTCGAAATCACCGCCGCTGCGATCGAAGCTGGAAAACTGCAAGGCTTCGGTGTCGGACCGCAGATACGGCAGCAGGTCCAGTCGGCGATACGTGTCCCAGCCGATCAACCTTCCGCCGTCGCCGCTCGACCCAGCCGGCGCTTGCGCCGCCGTGATCACGCCGGCCGCCGCCGACAGCGCGAAGGCCGCGATCACGCACCACGCACGAATCGCCACCGGCATAGCGACAAAGCTTACTTTTCTCGGTCGGGTTGACCTGATTTGGAATCTAACTCCAGATCGTCGCCGGCGTGGCGATACCATGAAATGCATTCAAGCAGTTGAAAAAACCGGGAAGACGAGCGCACAATGGCACGGCCGAATGCAGGTTCACCGGCAGGAGCGCCTGGGCGTGGCACATACCCTGAGATACCGCTAGCCGTCATTTTCCAAACCAAAAGTACGTATGTCTGCTCCCCCGAACATATTTGGCATCACCACGCACCGTTTTAGTGCACGGCGGATGGTACGCCGGTGCTACGCATGACCCCATCCGTCCGCGCGGAAAGGGGCGAGAAATGAATGCAATAAGGTCGAGCCTGCCCGCCGAGTGCGGATTACCCCGCGGCACTGCGCGGTTCAGCCCACGGGTTATGCCGGCTCTCAAACAGTGGGCCGTGTTGATCGCCTTAAATTTGGTGAATCCCATAGCATTCCGCATTGCACTCACGTAACATAGCTCCCCTCGGGCGTACATCTCTCCTCTGACGGATGGAGTGGTCCATGGCGCGTATGAAGTACAAGGTTGCTCTCGGCCTGATCCTGGCCGCGACCGCCTTGGCAGGTTCCGGTTGCACTATCCCGCTGACTATCAACTGCAGCACTGCAACCACTGGCATTACCTGCTCACCGTAGGGCTGCCCGGCGGGCGTCGGGGGGTTGCGCTACTGGCACGCCTTACTTGGCATGGTCCACTCTGAGACCTGCCGGGGGGCAGCATAGCTGCCTAAGCGTGCCAGTCAGCGTACCCAACTGGTTTCCGCGCGGTTTACGAAATGCTCGGCCACCCAGGTGTTTTCGAATTGCGCCGCATATACTCCACCGTCGTTGTGGTCGTTCGCTGAGCCAAGCCAGCTCGCCAGGAAGTGCGGCTAATCATTTTAGCGCTAATCTTTTCCGGCCTCGTGGCACAAGGCATTCGAGCTACCGAGCGTCGTTCGAAAGGCTTGTCCCGACTTCAAACGGTTGACGTAAATCATCTGAAATTTATTGAATCCCACATCATTCCGTATTGCGGTCACGTAATATGTCTCCCCTCGGGCGAAACATTTCTTCATCGACGAACGGAGTGTTCATGTCTCGTTTGAAGTACAAGGCCGTTCTCGGCCTGGTCCTGGGCTTCACCGCATTGGCAAGCTCCGGTTGCACGCTGCCGAGCATCTCGTGCACCGGTTCATCCACCGGAATCACCTGCACGCCATAGAGCTGGCCGGCGGTCGTCGGGGGTTGCGCTCCTGGCACGCTCTACTTGGTAATGGCCGGTTTTGGGCCTATATCGAGTGCATCGTTGATGGTATGGGCGTGCCAGGAAGCGTACCGATTCCCTGACACCGCAGCGACCAGAGCTCTCTCACTTCTGTTCGGCGCCCTTCTTCAGGTCCGTATCCCGGCTCGGTTGAACGCGTTTCGGCTCACCCGGCATCTTCGGATAGTTCGGCGGATACGGCATGTCGCCGAGGCCGCGTTCTTCGTCGGCATCGGCCATCGCTAACAGGGGCGAGATCGACTGTGCCACATCTCCCATTGCGGCCCAAGGGTCTTCGCGGCCCGCCACCAGGTCGGGAACTGACGCCATCGTATAGTCGTCCGGTTCCGCGCTGGCCAGCTCGTCCCAACTCAGCGGCGTCGACACCGTCGCAATCGGGGTGCGCCGCACCGAGTAGGCCGACGCCATGGTGCGGTCCCGAGCGTTTTGATTGAAGTCGATGAAGATGCGCTCGCCGCGCTCTTCTTTCCACCATGAGGTGGTGACGGCCTCGGGCGCGCGGCGTTCCACTTCGCGGGCCAACGCGATGCCGGCGCGGCGCACCTCCACGAAATCCCAGTCCGCGGCGATCCGCAGGAAGACGTGGATCCCCCGTCCGCCGGAGGTCTTGGGGTAGCCCACCAGACCGAGCTCATCGAGTAACGGACGCAACACCTGCACCGCGACAGTACGAGCCTGCTCGAATCCGACGCCGGGCTGCGGATCCAGGTCGATGCGCAACTCGTCGGGATGGTCGGTGTCCGGGCAACGCACCTGCCACGGGTGCAAGGTGATGGCGCCCATCTGCGCCGCCCAGACGATAGCCGAGGGGTGGGTGACCTTCAGCGCGTCGGCGGTGCGCCCGGACGGGAATGTCACCCGGCAGGTCTGCAGATAGTCGGGATGGTGCTGCGGAATCCGTTTCTGGTAGATCTCCTCGCCGTCGATGCCATCCGGGAACCGCTGCAGATGGGTGGGCCGGTCGCGGAGCGTGTCGAGCATCGGTCCGTGCGCCACGGCGAGGTAGTACTCGACGAGGCGCCGCTTGGTACCTTTGGCGCCCAACTTGGGGAAATAGACCTTGTCCGGATTGGTCAGGCGCACCGCAACACCTTCGACGTCGAGCTCTTCTGCAGCAGCCATACCGAAGATTCCAGCACAATCGGCTTATGGACTTACCTGTCATGCCCCCGGTGTCGCCGATGCTCGCCAAATCGGTGCGGTCGATTCCGCCGGACGCGTCATACGAGCCGAAATGGGATGGGTTCAGGTCCATATGTTTCCGCGACCGCAACGAGGTCGAGCTGGGCAGTCGCAACGAGCGGCCCATGACGCGTTACTTCCCCGAGTTGGTCGCCGCGGTGCGGGCAGGGCTGCCCGAGCGGTGTGTGATCGACGGGGAGATTGTCATCGCCACCGACCACGGCCTGGATTTCGAGGCGCTACAACAACGCATCCACCCGGCCGATTCGCGGGTGCGGATGCTCGCCGATGCGACGCCGGCGTCCTTCATCGCCTTCGACTTGCTCGCCGTGGGCGACGACGACTACCTGCGGAGGCCGTTCAGCGAGCGGCGCGCGGCCCTCGTCGAGGCGTTGGGGGACGCCGGCCCGTCGATCCACGTCACGCCCGCCACCACCGACATCGATCTCGCGCGGCGCTGGTTCGACGAATTCGAGGGGGCCGGACTCGACGGTGTCATCGCCAAGCCGCTGAGCGTCACCTATCAGCCCGACAAGCGGGTCATGTTCAAGATCAAGCACGAGCGGACCGCCGACTGCGTGGTCGCCGGCTATCGCGTGCACAAGTCCGGCGGCGACGCGATCGGCTCGCTGCTGCTCGGGCTCTACCAGGACGACGGCCAGCTCGCGTCCGTCGGGGTGATCGGTGCCTTTCCGATGGCCGAACGGCGGCGCCTGTTCGCCGAGCTTCAGCCGCTCGTCACCGATTTCGACGGCCACCCGTGGAATTGGGCCGCCCACGAGGCCGGCGAGCGAACACCGCGCAAGAACGAGTTTTCGCGCTGGAACGCCGGCAAGGACCTTTCGTTCGTGCCGCTGCGACCCGAGCGTGTCGTCGAGGTCCGCTACGACCACATGGAAGGCCGGCGCTTTCGGCACACCGCCCAGTTCAACCGGTGGCGGCCGGACCGCGACCCGCGGTCGTGCACATACGAACAACTCGAGCAGCCGGTCACGTTCAGCCTCGGTGACATCGTGCCCGGCCTGGGATCGGGCTAGAAGGGCGGAGGCTGATTGCGTTCGGCGATGCGGGCGGCGTTGAGGGCGCGTTCGGCGTCGATGCGGCGGGCTCGATCTTGCTGTCGGGTTCGGCGGCGTTTGGGCATCATCACGCCGCGATCACCGAGAGAACCGTAGTTGGTTGATACGGTTGGCAATTCACCCGTCGGCACGCACAGCGCGGGAAACAACAGGCGGCTGCCCGGGCGGGTGGTGTAGGTCTGCCCACTCGGCGACGTCCAGACGACGGCGCCGTCCGTAAGCTGCTCGTCGCGCCAACCCGTCCAGAACGTTTTCAGCAGGTGATGCTTCCTGCACAGGCACTTGAGGTTGGACGCGTGGGTGGGCCCGAGCGGGTAGGGCACCGTGTGGTCGATGTCGGCGAACTCGGCGGGTCGATCGCACCCGGGGAATCGGCACGTCATGTCCCGGCACCGAATGAACCGTTCCAGCTCGGCCGACGGGCGGTAACCCGACTCGGGCTTCGCGTCGGCCGGATGGCGCACCCGGCGCACCGTGGCGCCGCCACGGATCAGCTCGGCGACCTGCGCCGGCGATACCACGCCGCCGCCGGGGATCAGCGCCGGCGGCCGGGGATCCGGGACGTCGGGCTCGGGATCTGGCGCCAGCGCCTCCGCCAACGTCGTCTGGTCCGTGATGGGCCGTGCTTGCCGCTCCCCCGACATATGGGGGTCGGGGTCGGCGTCCAACGCCGAAGCGTCGGCGACGACGTGGATCACCACGCTGGCCGCCCGCGCGTCCCCCTCGGCGCCGGCCAGGCAGCCCGCCTGGCCGCATCCACACGCGAGCCGGGCCGCGCCGGCGGCCAAGGCCCCCAGGGCGTCGGCGCGGCGCTGGGCGACGGTGCGCGGATCGTCGTCGCAGACTTCGTGGGCCATCTGCAGCAGGCGCTGGTCCAACACGGCCGCATCGTGCGCGTAGAGCCGGCCCCACATCGAGGCGGTGCCCGACTCGTCATCGGATCGATCGATGACCACGTCGCGGCTGCGGGCCGCGGCGCGAGTTCGCCGCAGGGCGCCGGGATCGTATTGGTCCACCACCGCGTCGATGGCCTGCGCCGTCTTGGTTGCCGACAGCGGCCCGAACCGCCTCGCGTCTTCCGCCAGGGTGGTATCGACCAATTGCAGTGTGTCGGGGTCCTTCACGAGGTCGGTGTGCCACACGATCGTCGCCGCGAGCCGGGCGCTGATCATCCCCTCGGCGAAGAGCGCCCCCACCTGTGGAAGTCGATTGCGCAGCGCGGCGGCCAAGTACATCTGCCCACAGGCCATGGCGTGGCTGATGTTCTGTGCCGCGGCGACCTCGGCGGCCATGGCATCCCAGTTGTCGCAGGACCACTGGGCGGAGCTGGTTGGCCCGTCGGCACGGCGGTGCACCAGCTCCGCGATGGCCGCCAGCCTGCGCGCCGCGGCCGCCGCCTCAACCCGCGCACACTCAGCGATCGCGGCCGCCACTTGCGCATCGTCGGCGCACGCAAGCTCCCCGACGGTGGGCAGCCCGGAATCGAACATATTTTCGATACTAACCGCGGCCGGCGACGCGAAGCACCGCCCGAAGAGCACCCTGTGGAAGAACTTTCAACTGTGGATAACACCGACCTGGGGCGTTTAACGCCCCCGGCAGGCGGGCACGCGAACCCACATGTCAGTGACAGCGTTTCAAGACCTGCCGTTGGCCGACCGCGACCGCAAGTGGGATGGTGACGCCGCCGAGAAGCGGGTGCGCAAGTGGGCGGGGGCCGAGGACGAGCCCAACGAGAAGTACCGCAACGCCCACGTCTGGTACGACAACGCCAAGAAAGACAACTTCACGGCGTACAAGCTGTTGATCGCCGATGTCGTCGACGGCGACCTCAAGGCCGTGCCACGCGGGGTGATGGCGGCCGGCGCGATCATGGACGGAGCGCGCGGCGGCATCGACCTGCCGAAGGCGGACGTCGATCGGGTCAAGAGCCACCTGGCCAAGTACTACAAGAAGATGGGCGAAAGCGCGCCTTGGGAGCGCGGCTAGTCAGACCGCGACCGGCAGGCGCGACAGCCCGCGCAGCGTGACGTTGGCCTTGTATTGCGGCTCGCCGTCCAGTCGCGCGTTCTGGAAGCGCGCCGTGACCGCCGACAGTGCCACGCCGGCCTCCAGCCGGGCCAGCGGCGCGCCCAGGCAGTAATGGGATCCCCGGCCGAAGCCTAAGTGCCGCAGCCCCTTCCGGTCCGGGTCGAAGCTATCGGGCCGGTCGAATTCCGCCGGATCGCGGTGGGCCGCGGCGAGCAGCAGCATCATGACATCTCCCGTCGGCACCTCAACCCCGCCAATCACCATGTCGGCGAGAGCAATTCGACCGACGAGTTGCACCGGGGGGTCATAGCGCAAGGTCTCTTCCACGATCGCCGGCGCTCGACCGGTGTCGGCACTGAGCGCGGCCCACTGCGCGGGATGGCGCAGCATTGCCAGGACGGCGTTCCCGATGAGATTCACCGTGGTTTCGTGTCCGGCGATCAAAAGCAGGTTGCAGGTGGAGACGATCTCTTCCTCGGTCAGCTGGTCTCCGGACTCCTCCACCGCGATCAGTCCCGAGAGCAGGTCGTCCCCGGGTTGTGAACGGCGGCGCTCGATCAGGTCGTGGAAGTACTCGCGCAGCCACGTCCCGGCCTGTTGTCGTTGGTCCGCGACATCGGCCGGCACCCCGGTGATGGTGGAGAACGGGTCCAGCGCCTGGGCGAGCAGTGCCGACGCGCGGCTGAATTGCGGCTCGTCGTCGAGTGGCACCCCGAGCAGCCGGCAGATCACCGCCACCGGCAGCGGATAGGCGAAATCTTCGACGACTTCGAAGTGGCCCTTGTCGGCGACCCGATCGAGCATTCCGTCGACCAGCGAACGGATATCGGGTTCCAGCGCGCTCACCACCCTCGGCGCGAACGCTTTGCTGACCAGCCTGCGCAACCGGGTGTGGTCGGGCGGATCGAGGAACAAGAAACCCGGCGGGCCCTGCCTGCGCGGCGCCGTTCCGGCCGCGGCCTGGCGCTTGGCGACCGTCGAGTTGACGTTGTCGCTGCTGGACGACGGATGCCGCAACACCTCGTCGCAGTCCCGGTAGGCCGAGAAGACGGTCAGGTTGGCGTCGGGCAGCTGCAACGCTCCGCCCTCGCGGAACCGCGCACAGAGTCGATACGGGTCGGCCCGGTTGGCCGGGTCCAGCAGTTGGAGCAGCAGTCCCTGGGATTCGGCTTGCTCGGTCGGCGCGGTCGTCATGCGGCCATTGTGCCCGGCGCCGGACGCGCACCCGGTTTCAGTGACGGAGGAACTCGACGATGTGGCCCGCGAGTTCCTCGCCGGCGTCCTCTTGCAGGAAGTGACCGGCGCCGCGGATCAGGGGATGCTCGATTCCCTGCGCCCCGCGCATCTCGCGCCGGAAGATCGCCCCCATCGGTCCCGTGATCGGGTCGCTGTCGCTGAAGGCAACCAGCATGGGCGTCGGGCTCCCGGACAATGTGGCCCACGCCGCTTTGTTGGCCGCCGCCGCGGGATCGTCCGGTGAGGTCGGCACCAGGCCCGGCATGGCGCGCGGGCCCGCGCAGTACTCGTCGGCGGGGAACGGTGCGTCGTAGCCCGCGCGCACGTCGTCGCTCATCGGTTGGCGACAGCCGCCCTGCACGAACGCGCCTACCCGTAGCGTCGGCGCGGTCGTGATGGCCTCGCGGAAGCGCCACCAGACGTCGGGCATCGGCTGCTCGCCGGTCGGCAGGCCGGTGTTGGCCACAACCAGCCGGGCGAACCGATCGGGGTGTTCGGCGGCGAGGCGCAGACCGATCAGGCCGCCCCAATCCTGGCCGACCAGGGTCACGTTTCGCAGGTCGAGGACATCGAAGGCCACCGCGCGCATCCATTCGACGTGGCGCGCGTAGCTGTGGTCTTCGCGGCGGGCCGGCTTGTCCGAGCGACCGAAACCGACCAGGTCGGGGCAGATGACCCGGTGTCCGGCGCCGGCAAGTACCGGAATCATCTTGCGGTACAGGAACGACCACGACGGTTCGCCGTGCAGCATGAGGACCGGGTCGGCCCCTTCGGGGCCGTCCTGCACCCACGCGACCCGCAACAGCCCGCCTTCGCCGTCGGGCACCTCGCAATACCTTGGGGCGTAAGGAAAGTCGGGCACGTGGTCGAAAGACTCGTCGGGCGTGCGCAACGTCTGCATGTCAGGTCCCTTCGCGTAGTCCCACCAATTCGGGATGCGCCATCAATCGATCAAGAAAATCCAGCTGGCCCTTGAGCAACTTGACCCGCGCCTCGGCCACCGAAAACCACCCCACCCGGTCGACTTCCGGGAACTCGCGCATGGTGCCCGACCCCCTCGGCCACTCCAGCTCGAAGGTGTTGCTGCGCGCGTCGCTCACGTCGAGGTCGGCGTGGACGGCGAATGCGGTGACCACCTTGCCGCCGGACTGTTTCAGCTGGCCGAGGTCCAGCCGGGTCCCGGCCGGCGCAGAAACCCCGAGCTCTTCGGAGAACTCGCGTTGGGCGGCGGCCCAGGGATCCTCCCCGTCGGTGTACTCCCCTTTGGGAATCGACCAGGCCCCGTTGTCTTTTCGCGCCCAGAACGGGCCGCCCGGATGCGCGATCAGGACCTCGACGACGCCCTCGCGGGTCCGGTACAACAGCACACCGGCGCTGAGCTTCGGCATTCGTTCAGGACCCGACCGAACGTTCCAGGTCCTTGAGCGACGACTCCAGGTGTGCGAGCAGGCGCTGCAGGTGCGGCACGCTGCGCCGGCATCCCACCAGCCCGAAGTCCAGATTGCCGGCATTGTTGGCCAGGGTGATGTTCAGCGCCTGGCCGTCGAGCGCGATGGACAGCGGATAATTGCCGTCGAGCCGCGCGCCCCCGTAGTAGATCGGCTGGGTGGGCCCCGGCACGTTCGAAATGATGATGTTGAACGGCGGCGACGTGGACGACACCCATCCGGGGACCGCCGCCAGCGCCAGCGCCGAGGTATTAACCGCGGAGAGCGCGAGCGCCTGGAAGCGGGGCAACTGTGAGAACACCGTCTTGTTGCTGCGCATCGAGTCGCTGATGGTCCGCAGTCGCTGCGCGGGATCGTCGCTGTCGGTGCCGAGATTGCACAGGATGGCGCCGACGAGGTTGCCCCCGGCGTCGGCCTCGTCCTCGGTGCGCAGGCTCACCGGGACCATCGCGATCAGCGGGGCCTCCGGCAGGGCGTTCTGCTCGAGCAGGTAGTAGCGCAGCGCGCCCGAGCACATGGCCAGGACGACATCGTTGACGGTCACGCCGGCGGCCTTCTTGACGCTTTTGAGGCGATCCAGCGACCAGGACTGGGCGGCGCACCGGCGAGCGCCGCCGATCTTGACGTTCAACATGGTGCGCGGCGCGCCGAAGGGCAACGTCAACTGCTGCTCGAGCAGCGCCGCGCGGGCCAGCGAAACCGTCGAAGGGGC
This sequence comes from Mycobacterium paraseoulense, assembly GCF_010731655.1. Lineage (NCBI taxonomy): Bacteria > Bacillati > Actinomycetota > Actinomycetes > Mycobacteriales > Mycobacteriaceae > Mycobacterium > Mycobacterium paraseoulense. The sequence goes on from NZ_AP022619.1 coordinate 3,814,434, forward strand.
AAGCGCCGCAAGGGCCCCCGCCGCGTGCAGCGCCGCACGCAGGGGGCTGACCGGGCTGCTCTTGCGCTTGCTTTTCGGCAGGCTCCACGGTGCGCGGATCTCGGTGTCGTCGGGGTCCGTCGACAACGCGCGCTGCATCAGCTTCTGCGCCGAGACGCCGTCGATCAGTGCGTGGTGAACCTTCGTGTAAATGGCGAACCGCCCATCCTTGAGGCCCTCGATGACGTGGGTCTCCCACAGCGGGCGGTGACGATCCAGCAGACTGCTGTGCCATCGCGACGTCAGCTCGAGCAATTCACGGATCCGCCCCGGGGACGGCACCGCGGAGCGCCGGACGTGGTAGTCGATGTCGACGTCGTTGTCATAGGACCAGCCCAGGTTCGCGATTCCGCCGACGAACGTCGCGGGATGCTTACGGAAGGTGGGCTGGAAATCGCGCTGCGCGATCAACCGGTCGTAGAGGTTGCGGACAAAGTCGCGGTCGGCGCCGCTCGGCAACTCGAACAACTGCAACCCACCGACGTGCATGGGATGTTCCCGCGACTCTCCCAATAGGAAGATCGCGTCGGTGGGCATCATCAGGTCCATTCAGCAATTACACGCGACTATGGGCAAACCCGCCAGCACCCGTTTATTCGGGGGCCAGCGACCATGCCGATGTCGCGACCAGGTCGCCACGGTCAAGCGCCGCGGCGCGGTGTTCGTGCACTTGCGCGTACTCCGGCGTGCTCACCATGTCGATGAACGCCTGCGGCGTCGGGTATTCCACAACGAGAATCGCATCCCACCAAGGGGTTTCGTCGTCACCGATCACGAAGGCCGGCGCGATGCCCGCATAACGGACGGTGGCGCCCACCCGCCGCAGGTGCGGCGCCACCTCCAGCGCGTAGCGCTGGTAGGACTCCCGGCCGCCCGAGGTCTTGAACTTCAACAGGTTGACCATCACCACCGGCGCGTCGGCGGGCCGCGCGGCCAGGGCCGCGAACTGTTCGGCGGTGGGCTCCAAGGAATGGCTCATGAGAGACGATTAGAGCAGATCGGTGATGGTCTTCAGGCCCGCTTCATAAAGGACGCCGGGCAGCATGCCGCCGTCGTGCTCGATGGTGGTGCCGTTGATGAAGTCGGCCGCCCCGCCGGCGAGGAATACGCAGACCCTGCCCACCTCCGCGGGCTCACCCGCACGCCGCAGCGGGACGGCCTCGAAATACTTTGCGCCAGTTGGGTCGTCTTTGGGCAGCACGAACGACCGGAAGTTCTCGGTCATCGTCGGTCCGAGCGCGACGCAGTTGACCCGAACCTTGGGACCCCACTCCTCGGCCAGCGAGCGGGTGAGGTGGTTGAGGCCGCTCTTGGCCGCACCATAGGAGACCAACGTCGGAGACCCGGCCGGATGCCCGGCCCCGCTGGAAATGTTGATGATGCAGCCCACGCCGTCCTGGGTGCGCATCTGGCGGTAGGCGCGGATCGCGAACCAGAGCGGGCTGATCAGGTTCATCTGCACCGCGAACGCGTGGAACAACGCGGTGCGCTCATACTCGTCGTCGCTCGCCGGTGCCCCCTGAATGCGTTGCACCAGTTCGGGAATGCCCTCCGCGTGGGGCGCCGGAACCGTTCCGCCGGCGTTGTTCACCAGGATGTCGACGCGGCCGTGCTCGGCGACGACTTCGGCGACAAAGGAGTCGATCGCACGGTAGTCCCCTTGGTCGCAGACCTTTTGGGAAGCCCGGGCCGACCAATCGGGGTCGACCCCGGGAATGGCGTCCAGCGGCGAGCGTGAACAGCCGACGACGGTGGCACCGGCGCGGAGCAGTTCGTGGGCGATGCCGACACCCACACCCCGGCTGGTTCCGGTGACGATCGCGACCTTGCCGTCCAGGACACTCATGACAGTCCTTCCTCCGTCGAGCCGACGTTGACAGTCACTGTCAGCGGGTCATACTGTGCCATTTCGGTCGTTGGCGTGTAAAGGCATGTGATTCGGAGGTCACCGAGATGAGTAGTCCGTCCAAGCTCCGCGTCATCCAATGGGCGACCGGAGGCGTCGGCAAGGCGGCCATCGCGTGCGTCCTGAATCATCCGCAGTTGGAGCTGGCCGGCTGCTGGGTGCACAGCGCGGACAAGAACGGCGTGGATGTCGGCCGGATCCTTGGAACTGGCGACCTCGGTGTCACGGCCACCTCCGATGCCGAGCAGATCTTGGCGCTGGACGCCGACTGCGTCGTCTACAGCCCCCTGGTGCCCAACGACGACGAGGTCATCGCCATCCTGGGATCCGGCAAGAACGTCGTCACCCCGGTCGGCTGGGTGTACCCCGACCCCGGCAACCCGCGGCACCGGGCCGTCGCCGACGCCGCGGTCCAAGGCGGAGTGACCCTGCACGGTTCGGGGATCCACCCCGGCGGCATCACCGAACGATTCCCGCTCATGCTGACCTCGCTTTCGTCGGCGGTCACCCACATCCGCGCCGAAGAATTCTCCGACATCCGTACCTACAACGCCCCGGACGTCGTGCGCCACATCATGGGCTTCGGCGGCACTCCCGAGGAGGCGATGCAAGGACCCATGGCCGGCCTGCTGGACGGCGGCTTCAAGCAGTCGGTGCGAATGATAGCCGACCACATGGGATTTCGCATCGACCCGAACATCAGGACCATCCAGGACGTCGCCGTCGCGACCGCCGAGATCGAATACGGTCCATTCCCCATCACGACCGGAGCCGTGGCCGCACGCCGGTTCCGCTGGCAGGCCCTCGTGGACGGCGAACCGGTCATCACGGCGGCGGTCAACTGGTTGATGGGTGAGGAGAACCTGGACCCGGCCTGGGATTTCGGCGGGCGGGGCGAACGGTTCGAGGTTGAGATCACCGGTGATCCCACCGTGAGCCTCACCTTCAAGGGTCTGCAACCCGAGACGATCGCCGAAGGGCTGGTGAAGAATCCTGGCGTGGTGGCGACGGCCAATCATTGCGTCAACGCCATCCCGGATGTCTGCGCCGCCGAACCCGGCATCAAGACCTACCTCGACCTACCCCTGTTCGCGGGTCGCCCCGCTCCCGACCTCGCGGCCTCATGACCTACAGTCATCCGTCCTCGATGCGCGGCCATGTCGCGGTCGTCACCGGCGCCGCCCAAGGCGTGGGCAAGGGCGTCGCCGCCGCGCTACTGGAACGCGGCGCATCGGTCCTGCTGGTCGACATTCAAGACGAATTGCTGTGCGCGACAACCGGAGAGCTGTCGTCGGTGGGCCGCGTCGAGAAGCTGACCGCCGACCTCCGCGACCCGGGCAGCGCCCAACGCATCGTGGCGGCCGCGGTCGACGCGTTCGGTACGATCCACGGCCTGGTCAACAACGCGATCGCCACCAACGAGCCCAAGGCATTCGTCGACATCACCACCGAGGACTTCGCGCTCGGCCACGACGTCGGCCCGCGGGCGACCTTCCTGCTGATGCAGGCCGTGCACCCCGTGATGGTCCTAGGACGTGGCGGGTCGATCGTCAACCTCGGCTCCGGGACGGGCACCGGCGGCGAGCCGAAATGGGGCGGATACGCCGCCGCCAAGGAGGCCATCCGGGGCCTGTCGAAGGTCGCCGCCCTGGAGTGGGGGCGCGACAACATCCGCGTCAACGTCATCTGCCCGTTCGCCGAATCGGACGGCGTCAAGTTCTGGAAGTCGTTCGCGCCCAAGGAATACGAAAAGGCGGTGAGCCGCGTTCCAATGAAACGCATCGGCGACGTCCGCACCGACGTGGGTGCGTTGGTGGCGTTCCTGCTGGGCACCGATTCGACGTTCATCACCGGACAGACCATTCACGTCGACGGTGGGATCGGCTGCTTTCGGTGACCTCCCCCGCCAGAGGCGAGTCGCTGCGCGATCGGCAACGCGCACAGGTCCGGGCCGACCTCAGGCGAGCGGCGTTCCGGCTGTTCGTCGACCGTGGCTACGACGCCGTCACAACCGAGGAGATCGCCGCCGCAGCGGGCGTTTCGCCGCGCACCTTCTTCCGGCACGTTCCGACGAAAGAGGACCTGTTACTGGCCCCCGTCCGGCATGGCGGCGCCGCGATCGTCAACCTGCTCGAGCAGCGGCCCGCGACCGAAGCGCCGGATGTCGCGTTGATCAACGCCATCATCACGCGGACCCGGTCCTTCGAGCAGGCCGACACCGACGAGTGGCGAGAAGCTCTGCTGGTGGCCCCCGATCTGCTCCGCAAGGTCACCGTCCACACGCCCGCGGACAAGGAGCGGGCGGCCAAGCTGATCGCCGAGCGGATGGGCGTCAACCCCGACGTCGACCTCCGTCCCGGACTCTTGGTCCAACTCGCGTTCGCCGCCGCGGATTTCGGGTTCCAGCAATGGGTGCGCCAGGCCGGTCGCCCCTGGCCGCTGGATCGCTACGTGACCGAAGCCCTGCAAGCGGTCAAGAGCTCGCACTGGAAGCGGAAGCGGGCCTGATCAAGCCCGGGACGCCTCGGGATTGGCGATCCGGATCGGCGCCCCGTCCAGCCAGGCGCTCACCGCCTCCACCGTGTCGGAGTAGAAGGCACCGAGCATTTCGCGGGTGACGTATCCCAGGTGTGGAGACAGCGTGACGTTCGGGAGCTGCCGCAAGGGGTGGTCCGGCGGCAGCGGTTCGATGTCGTAGACGTCGAGCCCGGCCCCGGCGAGGCGGCCGGTTTCGAGCGCATCGAGCAGGGCGGCCTCGTCGACGATCGGTCCCCGCGACGTGTTGATCAGGTACGCGTGCGGCTGCATCAGGGACAGCTCCGGTTCGCCGACCAGGCCGCGCGTGCGTTCCGAGAGCACCACGTGGATGGAGACCACGTCCGACTGCTCGAACAACGCCGCCTTCTCCACTCGGCGCGCGCCGACCACCGCGGCCGCATCCGAGGTGAGATTCTGGCTCCACGCGATGACCTCCATGCCAAAGGCTTTCGCGTATCCGGCCATCCGCCTGCCCAACCGCCCGAGGCCAAGCAGCCCGAGCGTCTTTCCGGACAGCGTGAGCCCCGTCGTCACCTGCCAGCCGCCGTCCCGCATGCGTCGGTGTTCTTCGGCCAGGTTGCGCACCGTGGCGATCAGCAATCCCCAGGCCAGTTCCGGCGTGGCGTCGTGCACGGAGCGGAATCGTGAATGGGTGAAGTCGGTGTGGGCGACCAGGATCCCCCGCTCGGTGGCGGCGGCCATGTCCAGGCTGGGCAGGCTGCTGCCGACGATGGTGATCAGCTTCAGGTTCGGCAGCCGCTCGATCAGCGTTCGCGGCAACGCCATCCGCTCGCGCATGGTGCAGATCACGTCGAATGGCCGCAGCGCCTCGGCGGCGTCGTCCTCGGACAGGTGCCGATCGAAAACGGAAACACGGGAACGATTTTGCACCGTCGACCAGTCCGCAAGCCGCAAAGCCACACCGGCATAGTCGTCGAGGATCGCCACCCGGGGCACAGGGTCTCCCATTACCCCATTGAACCTCAGGTCAGAACGCGTACTCCCGCGGGCGGTGCTGCACGGGCACCCGGCGCTCGGTGGTGAACTCGTCGATGGCTCATTACCGCCGAAGGCCGGTCACGGCGCTCTTGACGGGATGACCGGCGCGACTCAGCCGCCGCCCCCACCGGCGCCGCAACGGCTGGCACGCCGGGCGCTAGCAATTGGCGCCGGCGATGCAGCCGCTGTCGGGCACCCGCGCTGGATGACTCGGCGGTGGCGGGGCCGGGCTGGACGATGTGGCCATGGTCGGTACCGCGGGCGCACCGATCGAGGACGTGTCCGCGCCGCAACCCACCAACACGGTCAGCGCGGCGGCGCCGCCCAATGCGGCGAATGCCTTCCTTGCTTGCGATTTGGTCATCGTTGCTCCTTTTCGGGGTGGCTGGGCGCGACTTAACCGCCACCGGCACCGCCGCCGCCACCGCCCGCGCCGGAAAGTCCGTTGCCACGGCAGTAGTAGTAGTAGTTGCATTGTTGCTGTTGGGGGACCACCAATGGTGGTGGTGGTACCGGGTGGGACGAAGTCGGTGGCGCCGGGGCGGCGGGGGCCTTACTGGCCGAAGCGTTCGCGCCCGTGGTGCAGGCCATTCCCGAACTGAGGATGGCGGCCCCACCGAGCACGGCCGCGACCCTGCTTAAGCGAAATTCCATCAGATCCTCCTATCCTTATCTCAGCTCGTACTTCGTTCGCGTACCCGAAATTCGCGGCCACATTCACGAGTGAGACTTGGATGTGGATCTCCTCTGAGTCAGTGCGGGCAACACCTTGTCGGTGAGCAACTGGACCGACTTCCACGCTTCGTCGGCGGGCATGCCGCCGACGAGGGGGTGCATCACCAGCGGCCCGTAGTTGTCGGCGTCGCGCACCTCGGCGATCAACTCGTCGGGAGTCAGGAAGCGGTACCGGCCCGACGCCCTGACCTCATCCAGCGTTTGCACGCCGGGCAAATGCATGAGGGACCGCTGGTCGGTTGACCATCCGCCGTAAGTGACTGCCTCCCAGAGGATGTGGTCACCGAGTTCCGCCCATGCGCGGTCGGGATCCTCGTGCAGGAATATCATCCCGCGGTTGACCGGCCCCGGCATGAGGATGAGCGGCGTCATCCCGGCGTCGGCACACAACTCGCGGTAGTAGGCCGCGATGTCGGGCAGGTGGTCGGCCAGGCTGAGCGGCAGCCGGAATCGTACCGCCCGTCGGGCCGTGGCGCGGGCGCCCCCGCCGACATACAGCGGAGGATGGGGTCGGGTCCAGGTGCCCGCGCAGATTCCCGCGTCGGCATCGGCGCCGGACCACACCGACAGCATTCTCGCGAGCAGGCTGTCCATGAGCGCGCCCCGCCGCGCGAAATCGGCTCCCAGAGTGTCATATTCGACAGTCCGGTAACCGAGGCCGACCGTGGTGTGCAGCCGTCCCCGGCTCATGTTGTCGACGAGCGCAATGTCCTCGGCGAGCCGCACCGGATTCCACAACGGGCCGAGCGCGCAGTCCACGCTGGCTATCAGAGTCGAAGTTCGGGCCAAGAACATCGCCGCAGCCATGATGGGATTGCAGCTCCACCCGTGTCCGGTCGCGTGATGCTCGTCGACGCTGATGGAGGTGATGCCATGCGACTCGCCCCACTGCGCCAGTTCGAGGGCGGCCGACAACAGCGCGCCCTGCGTGCGTGGTTCGCCGTGCGGGGAGGCGAAGTTGAAGCGCAACACCGTCAGCAACACGTCACGCCTCCCGTGGTGCGGCCATCGACTGGAGAAAGGCGGGAAAGTCGGGAAACAACGCGCGGTCGACGATCTCGATGCGGGCACCGAAAGCGTCCGTGTAGTACGCAAACAGCCCAAGCTCTGAGCCGGGCACTGCCGCGGTCATCTCGAGGGTGAAGCCGTTGGACTCCAGCGCCCGGCCGCTCTCGGCCAGGTTGTCACTGAAGTAGCCGAGGTGGTGGACCGCGTTGCCCGGGGCGGCCGTCCACGGGCTTCCGGGCACCTCTTGCACCAATTCGAGGTGCGGGCTCTGCAAGGAGTAGACGACCGTCGAGGTCAATTCGCGGACGCCGGTCGCGGTGCGGAACGGCAGGGTGTAGCTCATCGGGGTGATCCACCGGTAACCGGCCAGCGCGCTCAGCCTGGCCATCGCCGCGTCGAGGTCGGGCACGACGATACCGGTGTGGTAGAAATCCTCGGGTCGCAACGCAATCGCCATGTCACTCCTTGGGTTTCAGACGCAGTCCGATGCGGCGTCGACGACGAACAACGCGCCGCTGGTGTAACTGCTCTGCTCGGTGCACAAGAAGGCGATGGTCGGGGCGACCTCACCAACGGAACCGAAACGGCGCAACGGGATGTGCGCCAGCTCGGACTCCACCAATTCGGCCGAGCCCTGCATGGGTGCGGTCATCGGGGTGTCGATGGCGCCGGGCGCCACCGCGTTCACCCGGATCCCCTTGCCGGCCCACTTGACGGCGAGGTTCCTGGTGACGCAGACGACCCCGGCCTTCGCGGCGCCGTATCCGGGGACCAAGGGGACGGCCCGCAAAGCCGACATCGACGCCAGGTTGACCACGCTGGCGCCGCCGGCCGCGGTCGACGCCTTCAATGCGCGGTAGAGCCCGACCGTCAACCGGTACGGTCCGGTGAGATTCAGCGCGACCGACGCCTCGAACCCGGCTGGCTTCGATTCATCAAGGCCGCCAGGGAAATTAGCGCCGGCGTTGTTGACCAGCACGTCGAGGCCGGTGAACTTCTCCGCCAGCGCGTCCACCGAAGCCGGGTCGCTGATCTGCAGCTGGTGATAAGCCATGCCGGACAGGTCCACCTCGTAATCCGTCGCCGCCGGTTTGGTTCCGGTGACCGCGACGCGGGCCCCGGCATCACGGAACAGGACCGCGGTCGCGTGCCCGATCCCGCTGGTGCCGCCGGTGATTAGCGCCGTGGTCCCGGTGAAGTCGAAGCTCACGCGAGCCGTCATGAATTCCTCGCTATCTGGTTTCTGAGCCAGGCGCTTTCCCAGAAGTTCGTGCTGCCGGCCAGGAGTTGTTCGTGGGCCTCTCGAAGCACGGCCCGCGCCCCCGCATGGTCGGGGGGAAGGAGCTCGGCCAGGTGGATGGCTTGCAGTGGGCGGCCGGCGGCGAGGTGTTCCCGCGCCCGGTCCACCAAGGCGTCGGCACCGGCCAGCTCCACCACGTCGGCAGCGACGGCATCGAACCCGACCGGATAGAGCTCGGTGGTCGACTCGTGATGAAACCAGCCGGAGTAGTTCTCCCAGACGGCCCGCACGTCCCAGGCCACCTTTCCATACCCCTGCCCCACGTCATATTCGGCGGGCAAGGTGATCTCGCGCATGAGGGTGCGCACATCCTTTCCCGCATTCATCCCCGCGACGGTCTGGTCGTGGACGTACCGGATGGCGTCGCGCAGCCGGGACAGTTCGGCGTGGATGCGCTCGGCGCCCGCTATCGGCTCGAAATGGCCGGTCACCAGAAGGTCGGGCTGCAGGTCGCGCACCCGCTCCACCGAGGCGATGGCAGTTAGGGCGTCGCGATACCGGTCGCCGCGGATGGTGACCAGGTTGGGGATATGCCCGAACAGCGGGCCAAAGACATTCCCGCACAGGCATATCCGTTCGTCAGGCAGCCACACCACCAGGGAGTCGGTGGTTTCACCGCCGGGCACGGAGATCAGCTCCATTCGCCGGCCGCCGACCTCGAGAGTCAGGGTTTCTTCGAAGTCGAGGTCGACGACGGGAACGCTCTGCCCGGCCAACCGGGTGGTGCCCAGGCGCCGCTGAATGGCTTGGATCCCGGCTGCCAGGGTGTCCTTGAACGCGAAGGCGCTGCGGCTGGCGCGGTACGGGATGAGGCGCTCGTTGTCGTCGCGCCACAGCGTCCAGTTCGCCTGCGCGACCACCGTTGTCTTTTGGTCGCGCACGCTGTCCAAACCGCCGACGTGGTCGACGTGGCCCTGGGTCAAGACGATGTAGCGCACCGGCGACGGGTCGACGGCATCGAAGTTCGCGCGATGCACCGGACCCTCAAAACCCATGCCGGTGTTGACGATCACCCGGCCCTCGCGGGTGGTGAGCAGGTAGGCGTTCGAGAGCCCCGGTGAGCACCACAGCCCGGGCGCGATCTCTTCGGCACGGTCGGCGGCCGCGGGCCGCATGGCGTCGGCCCCGGGCCTGCTGCGGTATACCGGTTCGAAACTCATCGTTCTCGTTTGCCTCCGGCTAGCTCTCGGCCCGGACGTCGAACTTGTCGAAGTAGAAGTCGAAGCGTCGGCGCAGCTCGTCTGCCGTGATGCCGAAGTGCCGATGCAGGTCGTAGTTGACGCGACCGTGCTTGCCCCGCGGATTACCCTTCAGGTATTTCTGAAACAGCCCCCGCACCTTCGGCGTCAATTCGACACCGCCGCAGTGGTAAAGCCGTTCCAGCAACGGCATTTCGTTGCCGTTGAGCTGATGGAAGTTGATGTCGATGCTGCGTTCCGCCGGTATGAGTTCGCGGTCGCGCACGCATGCCCCGAGCAAGCTTTGCACCCGGTCGCTCCAATAGTCGAGCAGCCACTGCGGATCGATGCTCGTTCGGCGCAGTCGATCGGAGTAGGCCATCATCGTGATGGCCGACTGGATCACTGCGACGGGATCGCGATGCGTGAAAGCCACTGTCGCGTCTGGGAATGTCGCTATGAGCGGGCCGAGCTGCTCACAGTGTTGAGGACTTTTAAGGACCCAGGTCCGCGGACCCCGCAAGAAGGTCAATGCCTGCAGGACTTTCCGCAGGTATCCGTAGTGCCGGTTCTGGTCCAGGCGCAGGTAGTAGTCGCGCCAGTCCGGTACGCGCGCATGCCATTCCAGGACGTACGCGGCCATGTCGAGGTCGAGGAGTTCGACCTCCTCCTCGATCCCCTCGGGGAACCGGTCGTGCATCGCGGCGACGGCCGGGGCGCTGGCCATGAGCGCGTCGTGCTCGGCTTTCGCTCGGGCGTACCGGGGGTCGACCCCGAAGATGTCGGGGCCCCGGCCTCGAGCGGGGATGGGTTCCTGACTCTCCCAGTACGGCAGCGCCCGTCGGCGTGGATCGGCCGCGATGAGGTTGACCAGATGGGTGGTGCCCGATCGCGGCATCCCGACGACGATGAACGGCTTCTCGATCGCGATGGCTTCGATTTCGGGATACCGCTTGAGGAGCTCGGTCAGCGACAACCGGTTGCGCAGCAGTCGCACGATGCGCTGCCGCAGCGATGAACGCGTGAGCTGACGCAGACCCTCGTCGGCTTCGATCGCGGCGACGTGCGCGGCGAGCCGATCGCCGAAACCGTCGACGTCGTCGAGGTCATCTGCGCCCGCCTCCGCAACGGCCTCCGCCAACATCCGATCGATGTCGAAATCGACGACCTTGGCCTCGGTGAACTCGAGGATCTGGCGTTGGATGTCGGTGAGTTTGGGCGCGGTCAGGTCGTCGAAGTCGATGTCGTCGACGGCAGAGCCCACCGGATCCTCTTTTCGACGTGTCGTCGACGAAAAATATGACACAGACGCCAGACGCCGGCCGCCGCGGTCCCTACAGATTCGCCAAGTCGTCGGGCACGTCGACCTTGTGCTCCTGCAGCGCCTCCAGCGGCACCACCTCGAGGGTGCGCTCGTGGGTGGAGGCCAGCACCACCGGCGCGGCGCAGCCATCCTGGTGGGCCCGGAGCCAGTTCAGCGCGGTGACACACCATCGATCGCCGGGCAGCAGGCCGGGGAACCGGTATTCGGGAACGGGGGTGAGCAAGTCATTGCCGATGGAACGCTGGTGCCCCAGGAATTCGGCCGTCATGACGGCGCAGATCGTGTGCCGCCCGATATCCTCGGGTCCTGTCGAGCAACAGCCGTCGCGGTAGTACCCGGTAAGTGGCTCTGTGCCGCACGGTTCCAGCGGACCGCCTAACACGTTTCGATCGGGCACCGATTAAGTATCGCCCTCTCAGGGGTGAAGTTAGAAGTAACTTTGCCGACTGCCGGGGAGCAATTTTCCAGCCCGTGCCGGCTGTCTATCCGGCCTTCCGGTAGGTGGCCACCGGGCCGACGCCGAGCAGGCTGCCCGCCGCCGCGGCGTCGACCTCCGAATACATGCGGGCGATGTCGACAACCGCCGTGCCCGTGCGGACCAGCTCCTGTTGAGCGGTCGTATGCAGCGCGAGGAACGCGGCGGCCTCCGCGCCGAACGCGAGGGCCGCCTGCGCCGACACCACGTCGGCCCCGGCGGGCACCAACGCCGTGGTGGAAGGAGCCGCCATCGCTCCGGCCTGCATGCCCTGCACGGCACCACGGACGACGTCGGACCCGATGGCGGCGGCGGCCGGATCGAACGACAGTGCCTGCACGGGTCCACTCCTCAACACATCCGATGATCGCGTGAGAAGATAGTAGCAGTAGGCAACTATTTGCGTATGCAAAACTTTTTCTGAGAAAGAGTTAAGTGCCCCGGGTGACGGGGCGATAACAATTCCCACGTCAAGCTGGCGCGACGCGCTGAGCAAATCCCGGCGAAATCGCCCGGAAAACCTATCGTCACATCGTGCAACGACGAACGGCCCTCAAGCTGCCACTGCTGCTGGCGGCAGGCACCGCGGTGGCGCGAGCACCGCGCGCCTCGGCCGAGGAGCCGGGACGCTGGTCCGCCGATCGCGCCAACCGCTGGTATCAGGCGCAGGGCTTCCTTGTCGGGTCGAACTACATCACCTCCAACGCCATCAACCAACTCGAGATGTTTCAGGCCGACAGCTACGACCCGCGCCGCATCGACACCGAGCTCGGGTGGGCCCGGTTCTACGGGCACAACACCGCCCGGGTGTTCCTCCACGATCAGTTGTGGGCCCAGGATCCGCGAGGCTTCCAAACGCGGCTTGCGCAGTTCGTCGACATCGCGGCGCGCCACCGCATCAAGCCGCTGTTCGTCTTCTTCGACTCATGCTGGGACCCGGCACCCAGAGCGGGCCGGCAGCGCGCACCGAGGCCCGGGGTGCACAACTCCGGCTGGGTGCAGAGCCCCGGCGCCGAACGGCTCGGCGACCCGCGCTACGCCGGGATCATGCGAGACTACGTCACGGCCGTGATGACCCAGTTCCGCACCGACGACCGGATTCTCGGTTGGGATCTGTGGAACGAGCCCGACAACCCCGCGAAGCAGTATCGAAGCGTTGAGCGCAGCGACAAAGAGCAGTTGGTCGCCAACCTGCTTCCCCAGGTGTTCCGCTGGGCGCGCGCGGTCGACCCAAGTCAGCCGCTGACCAGTGGCGTGTGGCGCGGCGACTGGGGACAACCCCAGGGGCGCAGCGCAATCAGCGACATTCAGCTCGCCAACTCCGACGTGGTCACGTTCCACTCCTACGCCGAACCCGCGGGCTTCGAGTCGCGGATCGGCGAGCTCGCCCCGCTGGGTAGGCCGATCCTGTGCACCGAGTACATGGCCCGACCGCGGGGCAGCACCGTGGAGGGAATTCTGCCGGTGGCCAAGCGCCACAACGTCGGAGCCGTCAACTGGGGTCTGGTCGCCGGAAAGACGCAGACCTACTTCCCCTGGGAATCGTGGGACCACCCATACACCACGATCCCGAAAGTCTGGTTCCACGACCTGCTCGGGCCCGATGGCCGACCCTTCCAGGATACGGAGGCCCTGACGACGCGGAAGCTGGCCGGCAGCCAGGCCTGAGTCAGCGCGCCAACCGATCCGGCGCGCAATCCCCGGTTTCGGTCGGCGCGGCGGTGAGCGTCGCCGGGCTCGAGGTCGATTCGGTGTGGTGGTCAGTGCAGGCAGCACCGGTCATCACGAGCCCCGCTACAACGCCAAACCTCGTGACCGCACCAACGAGATACCCATCCAACGAAGCCACGGACCGACGCTATTCGACTGATCTGGCGAGCGATGAAATGTCCTGCACGGCAGAGACTTAGGAAGCCGCGAAGTCACCCACCACGGTCATTTTGTTGCCGTCCGAGGCGGTGGCGAAGCCGCCCGCCGTGAAAGCGCAATTCACGATAATCGCCCGGTGCGGGGGGCTTTGCATCCACGAGTCGAGGGCCTGGGTGGGATTCGCCGCTGACCCGGTGCCCCAGTAGACAATCTCACCCGTGGCGGGGGTCCTGGTGTAGCCGGCATCTGCGATGCGCGTCCGCGGCGACGAGCCGTCGGAACCGATGTGCCCGCTTATACCGGTGTGCAGCATATCGTCGGCGTGCCGCTGCGCCGCCACCCTCAAATGCGGGTCGTCTGTGAGCGGCCCGCACGGCTGGCGAAACCCGTTGACGCCGCTGTACAGCGCGGCAGCAGAATCGTCTGCGCGCGCGACGAATTCAGCAACGACGCCCGGAGCCGCCATGAGGACACTGCAAAAGGAGGAGATGGCGACGATCGCGGCTTTCTTCGTCATGTGGCCTCTTGCTGCGCGCCTGCAGTTGCCCGTGAGGCAATGCTATCCGCCTTCGACCGGGCCTGCCGAGAATCACAAGATTCTCCTCCGTTGCAGGTGACGGTCACGGAAAATCGGATTAAGTCGATCGCGGCAAATCCGATCAGCATCAAACTGGCCTTGCTATGCTCCGGCCATGGCGCTGCAGGGTCAACAGCGCGGCTTTCGTCGCCGCCTTCTGGACAAGGTCAGCGCGAAGTATGCGCAGTATGTTCACGAGTACTTATATCAACGGTTTTTCTACGGCTACTTAACGCGCAAGTTGTCCGCCGAAGATGTTCAGTTCCTCAATTACGGTTACGAAGAAGATCCACCGATGGGCGTTGCGCTTTCGCCCTCCGACGAGCCGAACCGGTATTTCATCCAGCTTTATCACCGCACGGCGGCTCAGGTAGACCTCCGCGGTAAGGACGTGCTGGAGGTCGGTTGCGGTCACGGCGGCGGCGCCTCCTACCTCACCCGCACCCTGCACCCGGCGTCATACACGGGACTGGATTTGAACTCGGCCGGTGTCGCCTTTTGCCGGCGAAGGCACAATGTGGCCGGCCTCGAATTTTTGCAAGGCGACGCCGAGAACTTGCCATTCCCCGACCAATCCTTCGACGCCGTGATCAATATCGAATCGTCACACCTTTACTCTCAGTTTCCCCGATTCCTCACCGAGGTGGTACGTGTGCTTCGCCCCGGCGGTCATTTTCTCTACGCCGATTTCCGCCTCACCGAGGGTACTGGCGCCTGGGAGGCACAATTAGCCGAAGCGCCGATGCGGCTTCTCTCGCAGCGGGTGATCAATCCAGAAATCATGCGCGGGATGGAGAAGAACTCACAGTGGTGGGTGACGGTGGTCAACGCACTTGTGCCCGCCTTCGCGCGCAGCTTCGCCGTCACCCGCGGCTACCGATTCGTATGGGATACGTACCAGGGTCTGCAAAGTGGCGGCACCATGGAATACCGGATGTACTGCTTTGCTAAGGCATGATCCCGCGTTGCAGTCAGTTTTGGCGGTGGCGGAGGGATTTGAACCCTCGGACGGTGTTAGCCGTCACACGCTTTCGAGGCGTGCTCCTTAGGCCGCTCGGACACGCCACCGCCGAGCAGCTTACCGAACCGTCGGCCTCTTACCCCAATCGCTGGCGGGCGAAGAACGCCTCCAGCGGTGCGGCGCACTCTTTGGCGAGGACGCCGCCGCGCACTTGCGGCCGATGGTTGAGCCGCCGATCGCGGACCACGTCCCACAGCGATCCGACCGCGCCCGTTTTGGGCTCCCACGCGCCGAACACCAGTCGGCCGATGCGCGCCAGGACGAGCGCGCCGGCGCACATGGTGCATGGTTCGACGGTAACGGCCAGCGTGGCCCCCTCCAGCCGCCAGCCGTCGCCGAGCGCGCCGGCAGCCGCGCGCAGCGCGAGGATCTCGGCATGCGCGGTGGGATCGCCCAGGGCTTCCCGGGCATTGACCGCACGGGCCAGCTCGGTTCCGTCGGCGCCAACGACCACCGCACCGATCGGCACGTCGCGGGGGCCCGCAGTCGCGGCGACCGCCAGCGCGGCGCGGATCAGGTCGTCGTCGCTTGCGATCACCGACCGCGGCTGCTGGCGGCGACCCGCTTCGCCCGGCTGCGTCATTCGTGGCGACCCGCTTCGCCCGGCTGCGTCATTCGTGGCGACCCGCTGCGCCCGGCTCCGCCGCGCTTGCGATCGCCACCACCGGCCTCGCGATCACCGACCGATGCGGTCGATCACGGCCGACAGCTGGTCGGCGAAGCCCATCTCCCGGGCGATACGGCCGAGCTGCTCGTCCGCGTACAGGTCGGCCTCGTCGAGGATGACGCCCAGGACCGCCTCGGGCAGCCCGATGTCGGACAGCAACCCGAGGTCGCCCTCCTCGAAGGGATCGGAATCCTCCAGGTCCTCGGGGTCGATGTCGGCATCCAGCTTGTCGAGGACCTCGGCGGCGATGTCGTAGTCCAACGCGGCGGTGGCGTCCGACAACAGCAGCCGCGTCCCCGACGGCGCGGGGCGCACAATCACAAAGAACTCGTCGTCCACGTCGAGCAGCCCGAACACGGCGCCGGCGCTGCGCAACTCCCGCAGTTCCGTCTCGGCGGCCTTGAGGCTCGTCAGCGATTTCCGGGCCATCGGGGCACACCGCCACTGGCCCTCCTCGCGCACAACCGCTACGCCGAAACCATCCGGCGTATCGGCGGACAGGCCTTGGGCAGGGGCCCGTTGTGCTCCCATGGCCGCTTACGGTAGTCGCAGACCAGCCCCCGTGACCAGATGGAGCCGGACACGGCAGCATCTGGACGCAGCATCGCCGCCGGGTTATGCCAACCTTGCTTTTGTGGCTCGCCCTTTTTCTCAACCACCGGTATGCGTGCTCGGGCTGGGGCTGATCGGGGGCTCGATCATGCGGGCCGCCACGGCGGCCGGCCGGGAAGTGTTCGGCTACAACCGGTCGGTGGAGGGCGCGCACGGGGCCGCCGCCGACGGTTTCGACGCCACCACCGACCTCACCGCGACATTGACCCGCGCCGCCCAGACCGACGCGCTGATCGTGCTGGCGGTACCGATGCCGGCGATGGCCGGCATGCTCGCCCACATCGGCGAACTGGCCCCGGCCTGCCCGTTGACCGACGTCACCAGCGTCAAACGGGCGGTGCTCGACGAGGTCGTAGCGGCCGGTCTGCGGCAGCGTTTCGTCGGCGGCCACCCGATGACCGGCACCGCGCATTCCGGTTGGGCCGCCGGTAACCCCCACCTGTTCACCAGGGCGCCGTGGGTGGTCAGCGTGGACGACCACGTCGACCCGACGGTGTGGTCCATGGTGATGACGCTGGCGCTGGATTGCGGCGCGGTGGTGGTGCCGGCCAAGTCCGACGACCACGACGCCGCGGCGGCGGCCATCTCGCACCTGCCGCACCTGCTCGCCGAGGCGCTGGCGGTCATCGCGGGAGACGTCCCTCTGGCCTTCGCGCTGGCCGCCGGCTCGTTCCGGGACGGGACGCGGGTGGCAGCGACCGCCCCGGACCTGGTACGCGCGATGTGTGAGGGCAACTCCGACCAGCTGGTGCCGACGGCCGACCGGGTCATCGAATTGCTGAGCCGGGCTCGCGAGTCGCTGGCCGGGCACAATTCGGTGGCCGAGCTTGTCGAGGCCGGGCACGCGGCGCGGACGCGCTACGACAGCTTCCCGCGTTCCGACATCTTCCACGTCGTCATCGGCACGGAGAACTGGCGCGAGGAGTTGGCCGCCGCCGGCCGGGCGGGCGGGGTGATCAGATCCGCTCTGCCAAGCCTGGATAGTCCACGATGAACCCCTCTTCGTCGACGCTCACCGTGGTGTCGGCGACCGGGGAGCGCAGTTTGATGCCGTCGGCGCCGCCCGAGCTGGTGTAGCTGACGACTTCCGGAGTGATCGACATCTCGGGCAGGTTGACGTACACCACCGGCAACGTGACCGGGTCTGCCCGTTCATGGAGGCCGAGCCGCCGGATGGGTAGCGCGTTGAAGAACGGGCTGAACACCACGTCGCAGTCGAGGGCACCTTGGTAGGCCGCGCGACGCTCGCCCTGATGGTCGGTGACCAGCCACATGTTCTCTTCGTCACGGGCGATCGACAGCACGCGTTCCCGCTCGGCCAGCGTGACCGTCATCCCGAGCCGCTTGGTGGCGCCGGTCTCGTCGGTCTGCAGGTCGTAGTACGCGCCGAATGCCGGGTTGGTTGCGGTGGCTGCGGCCACGATGCGGCCGTTGGCCTTGATTCTCTTGCCGGACACCTGGATTCGTACCGATTCCATCCGCGATACGTCCTGTGCACGCCAGGTGAGCATCGCCTGCCACACGCGCCGAGTCGAATCAGAGGAATCTGCGTTCACTCATCTACCGTAAATCGTGGCCGCCAACCGTGACGTACCTGCCCGGTCCTCACCCCTCGGGCGGCCTTGCGCAGCCGGCCGGTGCCCGGGACCGACGCCCACACCGTCAACGCCAGCAGCCCGTCGAGCGCGAGCGCCAACGCGGCCACCATCAAGGCGCCGACCAGGGCGAGGTGAAACTCGCGCTCCTTGATTCCGTCGATCAGGTACCTGCCCAGGCCGCCGAGGCTGGCGTAGGCCGCGACCGTCGCGGTGGCGACCACCTGCAGCGTCGCGCTGCGCAACCCGCCCAGGATCAACGGCAGCGCGTTGCGCGCCTCCACCCGCACCACCTGGGCCTCCGTCATGCCCATCGCCCGGGCGGCGTCGACCACGGCCGGCTCGACACTGGCGATGCCCGCATACGTGCCGGCCAGCAGCGCCGGGACACCCAGCAGCATCAGGGCGACCAGCGGCGGCCCCAGGCCCAGCCCGAACATCAGAGTCCCGAGCAGCAGCACGCCCAGCGTCGGCAGCGCCCGCAACCCGTTGACCGCGCCCACCACCAGCAGGGTGCCGCGGCCGGTGTGCCCGATGATCAGCCCGGCCGGGACGGCGATCAGGGCCGAGGCGCCCACGGCGGCGGCCGTGTACTCGAGATGCTCCAAGACGCGCGCCGCCAGCCCGACCGGGCCGGTCCAGTTGTCGAGGGTCAACAGGTAGGCGACGGCCCGCTGCACGAAGTTCATCGCGCGCCGCCCACGATGGGGGCCACCACCGACCGTCGGCGCGCGGTGCGCCCCGTGCGCTCCCACGGCGTGGCCAGCCGGCCGGCCACCACGATCAGCGCGTCGATGACGACCGCCAGCACGAACAGCGCGATGATGCCCGCGAGGATCTGGTCGCTCTTGTTGGTCTGGTAGCCCTCGGTGAACCAGGCGCCCAGGCCGCCGATGCCGATCACCGAACCCACCGAGACCATCGCGATGTTGGTGACCACCACCACCCGCAACCCGGCCACCAGCACCGGGATAGACAGCGGCAGTTCGACTTTCAGCATGCGGGCGATCCGCGAGTAGCCGACCGCGGTGGCGGCGTCGCGCACCTGGGCCGGCACCGCGTCCAGCGCTTCGAGCACCGCCCGCACCAGCAGCGCCGCGGTGTAGGCGGTCAGCGCGATCATGACATTGGCCTCGTCGAGGATGCGGGTCCCGATGATCGTCGGCAAGACCACGAACAGCGCCAGCGACGGGATGGTGAACACGACGCTCGCGGCCGCCGTCGTCAGCCGGCGCGCCACCGGTGCGCGCCGCACCGCCGCCCCCAGCGGGACCGCGACCGCCAGGCCGATCAGCACCGGCACCAACGACAGGCGCAGATGGATGACGGTCAGCGCCCAGGCGTCGTCGAGGTGGGTGAGCAGGTAGTGCATGCGAATTCCCCGTCAGGTCCTTCGCCGGGTTTCCACCGCGGCCAGCACGTCGCCGGCCAGCACACCGCCGATGACCCTGCCCCCGTCGTCGACCGCGACGCCCACGCCCGACGGCGATGACAGCGCCGCGTCGAGCGCGTGACTGAGATTCCCGCGGGGCCGAAACAACGAGCCGATGCCACTCATGCTGTCGGACAGTGACGCACCGGCTCGATGCCGGCGCAGCCCTTCGCTGTCAATCCAGCCAAGCGGCGCGCCCGCACCGTCGACCACCACCGCCCAGCCGTCGGGTGGGGTGGCGGGCAGGTCGTCCGCCGGTATCCGCTCGACGTCGTGCAGCGGTAGGCCCGTCGCGTCGATGAGTTGTAACCACCGATAGCCGCGGCCCAGGCCGATGAACCTGGCCACGAAGTCGTTGGCGGGCCGCGAGAGCAGCCGCGCGGGTTCGTCGTACTGCTGCAACGAGCCCGCCCGAAAGACCGCGACCTGGTCGGCGAGCTTGAGCGCTTCGTCGATGTCGTGCGTGACGAAGACGATCGTCTTCCGCAATTCGCTTTGCAGGCGCAGAATTTCGTTCTGCAGCTCGAGACGGACCACGGGGTCGACGGCCGAGAACGGCTCGTCCATCAACAGGATGGGCGGGTCGGCGGCCAGTGCACGCGCCACGCCGACGCGTTGTTGCTCGCCACCGGAGAGCTGCGCGGGGTAGCGGGTGGCCAGCTTGGTGTCGAGCCCAACGCGTTCGAGCACCTCATAGGCGGCGGCGCGGGCCGCCCGGCGGGACTGCCCTTTCAGCACCGGAACCGTTGCGACGTTGTCGATCACCCGCAGGTGCGGCATCAGGCCGGCGTGCTGGATGACATAGCCGATGCCCAGGCGCAGGCGCACCGGGTCGAGGGTGGACACATCCACACCGTCGACGGTGATGGCGCCGGACGTGGGTTCGATCATGCGATTGACCATGCGCAGCGCCGTGGTCTTACCGCTGCCCGACGAGCCGACGAAGACGGTCAACTTCCCATTCGGGATCACCAGGGTCAACCGGTCGACCGCGGTGGTTCCGTCGGCGAAGGCCTTGCTCACCTCGTTGAAGACGATCATTGGCCGACTGGGTGGTTGAAACCGTTGTCGCGCAGCCATTTCCGCGCGGCCTGATCGGGATCGACGCCGGAGTTCCCCGCCACCGCGGCGTTGAGTTCAGCCACCCCCGCGGTGGTCAGCCTCGCCGACACGGCGTCGAGCACCTCTTTGAGCCGGTCCGACTTCTTCTGCGAATTGACCAGCGGCACAATGTTACCGGCCAGGAAGTTGTGTTCGGGGTCTTCGAGTACCACCAAGTGCTCCTGCGGGATGGCCGGGGACGTGGTGAAAACGTTGGCGGCGTTGACCCTTCTCTCCACCAGCGCGCGCACCGTCACCGCGCCCCCACCATCGTTGATCGCGACGAAGTTGCCCGGCCTGATGTCGAGCCCGTACTTCTGCCGGAGTCCGGGCAGGCCGGCCGGCCGGTTCGCGAACGCCGAAGGCGCCCCGAACCGCACGTCCGCCGAATGCGACGCCAGGTCGGCGATCGTCTTCAGCTTCCAGGAATCGGCCGTCCCGCCGGTCACGGTCACGGTGTCGGTATCGGTGGCCGGCGAGGGCGTCAGGATTGTCAGGTCCCCAGGGAGTCTGCGGTCGAGCTCCAACTCGACGGCGTCGAGCATGGTTGCCGTGGACTCGGGCGCAAAGTAGAGCAGCAGGTTGCCGATGTACTCCGGCACCAGGTCGATCGAATGGTCTTTCAGTGCGGGGATGTAGGTCTCTCGACTACCGATCCCCATCCGCCGTCCGACGTTGAATCCGTTGGCCTGCAACGCTTGTGCATATATCTCGGCGATGATCTGTGATTCCGGGAAGTCGCCGGACCCCACGACGATGGACTTGGGGCTGCGGACCTCGGCGCTCAGGGGATCCGAACTGCTGCACGCCGCGAGAAGACCGATGGCCGTGAGCCACACCGCCGCTTGGATGATCGCGCGGTGCGCGCGCGACAGCATCCTCATACCGCCGACACTAACGCCCGAATCGCCCGTGCGGCGTGACGAGCTGGCCGGTTGCGCCGTTTGGTTTCATTCTGTGCCGGATCGGACAAAGATGACAGTATGAGCAGCCACCCCCCTGCCTCGCCCAGCCAGCCGCCGCCCAACCCCCCGGCCAAGACCGGCGCGGCGCCCAAGGAACCGGCTATCCGGTTCACCCGCGCGGGCGCGCTGTGGTCAGCGCTGATCGCCGGCTTCCTGATTCTGATCCTCTTGCTGATCTTCATCACCCAGAACACGGCGGAGACGCCCTTTACGTTCTTGGGCTGGCACTGGAACCTTCCCCTGGGGGTGGCCATCCTGCTGGCGGCCGTGGTCGGCGGGCTGATCACGGTGGCCGTCGGTACCGCGCGAATGCTGCAGCTGCGCCGGGCCGCCAAGAAACACCACGCGGCGCGCGGTAGGGGCTAGCCGGGCAGCTTGGCCAGCTCCCCCAGTCCCCGGGAAATCAGCGGCGCCACGACCTCCGGCATGTGGTCGGAGTCCATCCCGCGAGCCTGGTCCGACATCCGCCTGCGGAAGTCGATGCCGGCGGCGATGATGGCGAGCTTGAAGTAGGCAAGCGCCATGTAGAACTCCCAATGCGCCAACGGCAAACCGGCGGCCAGCGAATACCGGTCGGCCAGCTCGTCGGCCGTCGGCAGCAGCGGTGAGGTCCAGGCGGCCTGTGCGTTGACGATCAAGTCCAGTGCGGGGTCGCGGTACACGCACATCAGGGCCGCGTCGGACAGCGGGTCGCCCAGGGTGGACAGCTCCCAGTCGACGACGGCGCGCACCTTGGTGGGGTCGTCGGCGTCCAGGATGGTGTTGTCGATCCGGTAGTCGCCGTGCACGATCGACGTGCGGCTTTGCTGGGGAATGGCTTTTTGCAGACCGGAATGCAGGCGTTCGACGTCGGCGTCGCGGCGGTCGTCGGGCAGCCGCACCAATGCCCACTGCGAACCCCACCGACGCACCTGTCGCTCCAGGTAACCGCTGGGCTTGCCGAAATCGGCCAGCCCGACGGCCTCGGGGTCGACGGTGTGCAGGTCGACGAGGACGCGGACCAGCGAGTCGACGCAGCCCTCGATGACGGTGTGGCTGAACGCTTCGAGCTGGGCGCGACGGCGCACCACCTGGCCGGCAACGAATTCGACGATCTGGAACGGCGCGCCCAGCACCGAGTCGTCCTCGCACAGCGCGATCGCGCGCGCCACCGGGACGGGGGTGTCCCGCAGTGCGGCGACGACCCGGAACTCACGGGCCATGTCGTGCGCGGACGGGGTCAGCCCGTGCAACGGCGGGCGCCGCACCAGCCAGCTGGTGGCGTCGTCGTAGACGCGGAACGTCAGATTGGAGCGGCCACCGGAAATGAACTCCGCGCGCAACTCGCCGTCGCGTCCGATGCCGAGCGAACGCAGGTAGGAGTCCAGCGAGGCCAGGTCGAGCCCCTCGAGTTGGTCAGCTGAAGTCACCGGACTTGTTTACCATCGCCGGGTCCCGACCCGGCTCACCACCGTTGATTTCGCGGTAGCAGGTCCCAGACGTGCTCGACTCCGTTGACCCCCGCCACCGTCGCCTGACCCGATCGCGAGAACAGCAGCCGGGTGATCGAGGCGTAGTCGACCGGAAAGGACAACAACCGGGACGTGCCCAAGATCTGGTGCAGCAGGACGTTGATCACCCCGCCGTGGCTGAACACCGCGACGGTGTCCTCCGGGTCGGCGACGGCGACGAGGTCGTCTACCGCCGCGCGAACCCGGGCGAGAAACGCGTCCTCGTCGACCGCGCTGGGCAGGTGCCCCTGGGCCAGGCGCGCCCACTCTTCCGGCCTTTCCTCGCGGATCTGCTCGACGGGAATGTAGATCGGCAGGTCGCGGTCGTATTCGGCGAATCGGTGGTCGATCTCGACGGTGAGCTCCCGCGCCGCCGCGACCGGCTCGGCGGTCTGGATGGCGCGCCGCTGAGGGCTGCTCACCACCCGGGAGATGGGAAATCGGTCCAGTGCCTTGGGTAGTCGCTCGATCTGTGCCAGTCCCTCGTCCGACAGGTGCGGGTCGGAGCCCTGCCCGTGTTCGCTGCGCAGCGGCAGCGCGTGCCGGACCAGAAGCAATTGCATGTGTTCGTTCCTGTCTGTGGTGGGCGCGACGTGTTCATTCAAAGCACGCATCCCGGCGCCCGCAAAATGGGGCGCAGGATAAGACCGATCTCGAGGAGGACGAATGACCGAGCCGGGCATGGATTGGGACGCCGCGTACCGGCAGGAGACGCCGCCGCCGTGGAGCATCGGCGGGCCGCAGCCCGAGCTGGCGGCACTGATCGACGAAGGCAGGATTCGCAGCGAGGTGCTGGACGCCGGTTGCGGCCACGCCGCCCTGTCGCTGGCGCTCGCCGAGCGCGGCTACACGGTCGTGGGCCTGGACAGCAGCGCGACCGCGATCGAGTCCGCGGCAGCCGCTGCCGCGGACCAAGGACTGGACACCGCGACATTTGCGCAGGCCGACGTCACCAACTTCCGTGGCTACGACGGGCGCTTTTCCACCATTGTGGACAGCGGCCTGTTCCATGCGCTGCCGCCGGAGAAGCGCCAGGACTATCTGCAGTCCATCTTCCGGGCGGCCGCCCCCGGGGCGGCGCTCTACATTCTGGCCTTCGCCGCCGGAGCGCTGGGCGACGCCGATCAGGGAGGCGCGCCGCGCGGTTTCGCCGAAGCCGAGCTGCGCGAGGCCGTTTCGACGCTGTGGCGGGTCGACGATGTGCGCCCGGCGAAGGTCTTTGGCAACGCTCCCGCGTCTGCCGACGGCCCGCTGGCCCATGTGGAGCGCGACGGCGAAGGCCACTTCATGGCCCCCGGGTTTCTGCTGACCGCCCACAAGCCGGACTGATGAGAAAGCCCGCCGGGCCGACGGAGAATGCTATTCTCCGTCGGGAGAGCGGGGTGTGCGGATGACGACGGTAGGCCAGGCCCAACTGGACGCGGGCGTTCTCGCTCGCTGGCTGGATGCGAACGATGCACCCGGACACGGCGAGCAACCGCGGCTGGAGCAGCTGAAGGGCGGTTCGCAGAACACGCTGTACCTGGTCGAACGCGGCGGCGAGCGGATGGTGCTTCGAATGCCCGGTGTCCGGGCCGACGCCGCGCGCATCGACGGCTTGCTGCGCGAGATCCGGCTGGTGCGAGCGCTGTCCGGCACCGACGTCCCCCACGCGGCCCTGATCGCCGCCGACGACACCGGCACCGTGCTGGGTATGCCGTTCTACGTCATGGCGGCCATCGACGGGTGGAGCCCGATGGACGGCGGTTGGCAACCGCCGTTCGACACCGACCTCGACGCCCGGCGGGGGCTGGCCTTCGAACTCGTCGAGGGCGCGGCCAAACTGGGGCGGGTGGACTGGCGAGCCCACGGCCTCGACGGTTTCGGCCGCCCGGACGGATTCCACGAGCGGCAGGTCGACCGCTGGCTGGCGTTCCTCGACGCCTACCAGGTGCGCGAGCTGCCCGGCCTGCACGAGGCCGCGGACTGGCTGCGAAACAACCGGCCCGCGCACTACCGGCCGGGCATCATGCACGGCGACTACCAATTCGCCAACGTGATGTTCGCCCACGGCGCGCCGGCGCGGCTGGCCGCGATCGTCGACTGGGAGATGACGACGGTCGGCGACCCGCTGCTGGATTTGGCGTGGTGCCTGCTGGGCTACGACGGTGAAGAGCCACGGGCCGACGGGTTCTATCTGGACATGGGCGGCATGCCCACCCGAAGCGAATTGCTGCGGCACTACGAGACGGTCAGCGGGCTTTCCACCGAGAACATCGACTACTACCTGGTGCTGGCCAATTGGAAGCTCGGCATCGTGCTGGAAAAGACCTACGCTGCGGGAGTGCGCACCGGCAAGGTCGACCCGAAGGTCCAAGACGCCTTCGCGACGATGATCCCCCAGCTGATCGCGGCGGCGGCCGAGCTCGCGCGCTCGCTGCCCTCCGGGGGCCGCTGAAATGGGTTATGCGGACCGGCTTTTCGATCTGACCGACCGGGTCGTTCTGGTCACCGGCGGCAGTCGGGGGCTGGGCCGTGAGATGGCGTTCGCCGCCGCGCGTTGCGGCGCCGACGTCGTGATCGCCAGCCGTAACATGGACAACTGCGTGGCCACGGCGAAGGAGATCGAGGCGGAAACCGGGCGCTCAGCCATGCCATATCAGGTGCACGTCGGGCGCTGGGATCAGCTCGACGGCTTGGTCGAAGCCACCTATGACCGGTTCGGCAAGGTCGACACGCTGATCAACAACGCCGGCATGTCACCGCTGTACGACAAGCTGACCGACGTCACCGAGAAGCTGTTCGACGCGGTGGTCAACCTCAACCTCAAGGGCCCGTTCCGGTTGTCGGCCTTGGTGGGCGAGCGGATGGTGGCGGCCGGCCGCGGGTCGATGATCAACGTGAGCACGGCCGGGTCGCTGCGGCCAACGCCCGACATCGTCCCGTACGCCGCAGCCAAGGCCGGGCTCAACGCCATGACCGAAGCCCTGGCGAAGGCGTTCGGGCCTACGGTGCGGGTCAACACGCTGATGGCCGGCCCGTTCCTCACCGACGTGAGCAAGGCCTGGAACCTCGAGGCGGCCCGGGGCAAACCGTTCGGCCACCTGGCGCTGCAGCGGGCCGGGGATCCGGCCGAAATCGTCGGGGCCGCACTGTTTCTGGCATCCGACGCATCCAGCTTCACCACCGGTTCGATACTGCGCGCCGACGGCGGGCTTCCCTAGCGCGGCGGGTCGCCACCAACGAACGAGTAGGAGCACGCCAATGTCCTGGGACTTCTCCACCGAGCCGGAATTTCAGCACAAGCTCGACTGGATCGGCGACTTCGTCCGCCAAGAGGTGGAGCCGCTCGAGGTGCTGTTCCCGGGTTGCGAGTTCCTGCCGTTGAACGACGAGCGCCGCCGCATCGTCGACCCGCTCAAGCAGCGGGTCCGCGACCAAGGCTTGTGGGCACCGCATCTGGGGCCCGAACTTGGCGGCCAGGGCTTCGGAGCCGTCAAGCTGACGTTGATCAACGAGATCCTGGGCCGCAGCCCCTGGGCGCCGATCGTTTTCGGCACGCAGGCACCCGACACCGGCAACGCCGAGATCATCGCCCGCTTCGGAACCCAGGAACAGAAGGACCGTTATCTCACCGGGCTGCTGTCCGGGGAGATCTTCTCATGCTTCTCGATGACGGAGCCGCAGGGTGGTGCCGACCCGCGGGTCTTCCGCACGCGCGCCTTCCGTGATGGTGACGACTGGGTGATCAGCGGGCGAAAGTACTTCTCCTCCAACGCCTCCGTCGCGTCGTTCTTCATCGTCGTCGCGATCACCGACCCCGACGTACCGGTCCACCGCGGCGCCTCGACGTTCCTGGTGCCCGCCGGAACCGAAGGCCTGACCATCGAGGCAACCCACCACCTGGTCGGCGCGCTGCCGCACGAACCCGGGCATTCGCTGGTGCACTACGACGGGGTCCGGGTGCCGTCGGACGCGCTGCTGGGCGAACCCGGTCAGGGCTTCATGATCCTGCAGGCCCGGCTGGCCGGTGGTCGGCTGCATCACGCCATGCGGTCGATCGGACTCGCCCAACGCGCGGTGGAGATGATGGCCCGCCGCGCGAAAAGCCGTTTCACTCAAGGCAGTTCGCTGGCCGACAAGCAGCTGGTGCAGGCGTTCATCGCCGACTCCTACACCGAACTGATGCCGTTCCGGCTCGCGGTGCTGCACGCGGCGTGGCTGATCGACACCGCCGGCGAGCACGCCGCCCGCGCCGAGATCGGCGCCTGCAAGATCCTGGCGTCGCAAGTGCTCAAATCGATTGGGCTGCGCGCGATCCAGGTGCACGGCGCGCTGGGCACCACCGACCAGCTGCCGCTGGTCAACGTGCTGCTCGGCGGGGTGGCGCTCGGTCTGGCCGACGGGCCGACCGAGGCCCACAAGGTCAACCTCGCGCGGCTGCTGCTCAAGGGATACGAGGCCGAGGACGCCGAGTGGCCCAGTGAACTCCTCGACATCCGACGGGAGGCTGCGCGCACTAAGTACGGCGACCTCGTCGACCGGGTGCCGGCGCTGCCCGATTCGCCGTGAGCAGCAGGGTGACCGCGGCGGTCGAGCGGGCGCTCGACGACCGCCAGCGGGAGGCCACCGAAGAGGTGGAGCGCATCCTGGCCGCCGCGGTGCGCGTCATGGAACGGGTCGCTCCCGAACCGCCGCGGGTGAGCGACATCGTCGCCGAGGCCGGCACGTCGAACAAGGCGTTCTACCGGTATTTCGCCGGCAAGGACGATCTCATCCTGGCCGTCATGGAACGCGGGGTGGGCATCGTCGTGTCCTACCTCGAACACCAGATGGCCAAGGAGAGCGAGCCGCGCGACCAGGTGGTGCGCTGGATCGAGGGCACGCTGGCGCAGGTGGCCGACCCGCACCTGATCAGCATGAGCCGCGCGGCCGCCGGGCAGATGTCACCCCGCACGGATTGGCCGGCGGCGGATCAGGAGATGATGCGGCCGCTACGGGATCTTCTCGTCAAGCCCGTTGTGGCGCTGGGCAGCACGGACGTCGAGCGCGACGTCGAGGCGGTGTTCAGTTGCACCGCGGCGTCCATGAGGCGATACATCGGGTCGGTCGATCAGCCCGGACCCGACGACATCGCGCACCTGGTGGGTTTCTGTCTACGCGGTTTGGGGGTCAGTTGATGCGCGCGGTCGTCTGTCGTTCCTACGGCGCCCCGGAAGACCTGGTCCTCGAGGACGTCGACGAGCCGGTCCCCGGGCCCGGACAACTGCTGGTGCGGGTGCGCGCCGCCGCGGTCAACTTCCCCGACGTGCTGTTCATCGCCGGCAAGTACCAGGTCAAGATCCCGCCGCCGTTCATACCGGGCAACGAGATCGCCGGCGAGGTGATCAAAGCGGGCGACGGTGCGCCGTTCGAGCCGGGACAGCGGGTGTCCGGGACCACGTTCGGGGCATTCGCCGAACGGGCGCTGCTGGACGCCGGCCAGGCCGCGCTCATGCCCGACGACGCCGACTTCGCGGCGGCCGCGGCCTTCGGCGTGACCTACCGCACCGCGTATCACGCGCTGCGCTCGACCGCGGCGGTGGCAGAAGGGGATTGGGTCGTGGTGCTGGGCGCCGCGGGCGGCGTCGGGTTGGCCGCGGTCGACCTGGCGGTCGCGATGCAGGCCCGGGTGCTGGCGGCGGCGTCGAGCCCCGAGAAGCTGGACCTGTGCCGGCAACGCGGTGCCGAGGCGACGGTCGACTACGACCGCGAAGACTTGAAGTCGCGCATCCGCGAGCTCACCGGCGACGCCGCCCGAGTGGTCATCGACCCTGTCGGCGGGCCGTACGCCGAGCCGGCGCTGCGTGGGCTGGCGCGCGGCGGCACCTTCGTCACACTGGGCTACGCCGCGGGCACCATACCGGCCATCCCGCTCAATCTCGTTCTCCTCAAAGACATCTGCGTACGCGGCATGGAGATACGCACCTTCATGACCGACCACCCCCAGGAAGCGGCCCGCGACATGCGGGAGCTAGCGGAGATGTTCGCCGCGGGAACCATCCGCCCGTACATCGGTGCCCGATTCCCCTTGTCCGAAACCGCCGCCGCGCTGCGGCATGTGGCCGACCGCAAGGTGTTGGGCAAGGTCGTCATCGACGTCACGGGGTGACGATGTTGAACCCCGGGTCCGGTTGGTCCAGCGCACCGAGGAAGGCCCGCAACGCGGCCTGGTCGCCGGAGATCTGCAGGCCCGGGGAGGAAAAGTCGCCGAGCGCCGCGGTCAGGAGCCGAGATTTGCTGTCCAGCTGGACCGTAACGGTCGCCGTCGCGGGTTCGGGCGCCACCTTGCGGTGAACGAGCACCCCGTTGCGCAGGGTGAGCCGGTAGTTGGCGGCCAGGTCGGCGAAGGCGATGTCGATGGCGAGGTCCAGATCCCAGCTGCGCGGCCCGTCGACCCGGATGGCGAGGCTGTCGAAGATCTGCTCGGGGGTCAGCTGGGACAGCATGGTGGGCGATGTGGCCTGGGTCGCGGTGCCGAAGTTCTCGCCGCGCAATTCGGTTGCGCCGCTGAGGAAGAAGTTGCGCCACGTCGCGTTTTCGGCGCCGTAGGCCAGCTGTTCGAGCGTGTCGGCGTACAACGCGCGCGCGTCCGCATGGCCGCTGTCGGTGAATATCACATGGTCCAGCAGGGTTGCCGCCCAACGGAAGTCGCCGGAGTCGAACGCCGTTTGGGCCAGCCCGACGACCCGGTCGATTCCGCCCATCGCCTCGACGTAGCGGGGCCCGAGGGCCTCGGGCGGATGCGGCCACAACCGGGCGGGGTTGCCGTCGAACCAGCCCATGTAGCGCTGGTAGACGGCCTTCACGTTGTGGCTGACCGAGCCGTAATACCCGTGGGTGTGCCAGGCGCGCTCGAGCGCCGGTGGCATCTGGAACATCTCGGCGATCTCGACCCCGGTGTAGCCGCGGTTGAGCAGTCGCAGCGTCTGGTCGTGCAGGTAAGCGTAAAGGTCGCGCTGCAGCGAGAGGAACTCGACGATGCTCTCCCGGCCCCAGGTCGGCCAGTGGTGGGAGGCGAACACCACGTCGGTGCGGTCGGCGAAGGTGTCGATCGCCTCGGTCAGGTACCCGGACCAGGCATGCGGGTCGCGTACCAGGGCGCCGCGCAGGGTCAGCAGATTGTGCAGGTTGTGGGTGGCGTTCTCGGCCATGCACAACGCGCGAAAACGCGGGAAGTAGAAATGCATTTCGGCGGGCGCCTCGGTGCCCGGCGCCATCTGGAACTCGATCTCCACCCCGTCGATGGTGTGCCTCTCGCCGGTCTCGCGGACGTCGATGGTGGGCACGATCATCGCCACCTCGCCGGTCGACGGCGCCTGGCCCAGGCCGCAGCCGACCTGGTCCTGCGGCCCGCGGGGCAGCAGGGTGCCGTACATGTAGGTCGCCCGCCGCGCCATGGCCGGACCCGCGTAGACGTTCTCTTGCACCGCGTGCGCGACGAAACCCTCCGGCGCCAGCACCGCGACCGCGCCGGCGTCCACGTCCGCCTGTGAGGTGACGCCCAGCACGCCGCCGAAGTGGTCGACGTGGCTATGGGTGTAGATCACCGCGACGACGGGACGGTCACCGCCGCGGTGGGCACGGTACAGCGCCAGCGCCGCCGCCGCGACCTCGGTGGACACCAGCGGATCGATGACGATGATGCCGGTGTCGCCCTCGACGAACGTGACATTGGAAATGTCGAAGCCGCGGACCTGGTAGATGCCCGGAACCACCTCGTAGAGGCCTTGTTTGGCGGCCAGCGTCGACTGCCGCCACAGGCTGGGATGCACCGATGTCGGAGCGGGGCCGTCGAGGAAGGAGTAGGCGTCGTTGTCCCACACCACGCGGCCGTCGGCCGCCTTGATGACGCACGGGGACAGGGCGGCGATGAACCCGCGATCGGTGTCGCGAAAGTCCGCGTCGTCGCGCATCGGCAGTGCGTGCGCGCCGTGCGCCGCCTCGATGACTGCGGTGGGGGGTTTGTGCTGCACGCCAATACAGTGCCACCGACGTGCCATTCCCGAGGCCCTTCGACGCATCCGGTCAAGCGACCGACCGCCACAGAGACAAATTACGCGGAACCCCACATCTTCGGCTCAGTTAACCCGCATACTGCCAAACGGCCCTCAATGCCGAGGGTCGCAACTTTTCGGGCAAAGGAGAACACGTGAAACGTGGACTGACGATCGCGGTGGCTGGAGCGGCAATTCTGGCCGCCGGTATTTCCGGATGTTCGAGCAACAAGTCGAGTTCGGGCGGTTCGGGCACCAGCTCCGCCGTGAACACCTCGGCGGGCGCTGCCAGCGGAACCAAGGTCCTCATCGACGGCAAGGACCAGAACGTGAGCGGCTCGGTTGTGTGCACCTCCGCCGGCGGCACCGTCAACATCGCCATCGGTGGCGCAGCGACCGGCATCGCCGCCGTGCTCACCGACGCCAGCCCGCCGCAGGTGAAGTCCGTTGGCCTGGGCAACGTGAACGGCGTGACGCTCGGCTACACCTCCGGGACCGGCCAGGGCAACGCCTCCGCCGAGAAGAACGGCAACAGCTACAAGATCACCGGAACGGCCACCGGGGTCGACATGGCCAACCCCATGCAGCCGGTGAACAAGCCGTTCGAAATCGATGTGACCTGCTCTAGCTAGTCGAGGGCGCGGGCGGTTGCCACCCGTTGAGTGGCAACCGCACCGTGAACTCGGTGTGGCCGGGTGAGCTGTTCACCGTGATCGTCCCGTTGTGGGCTTTGACGACGGCGGACACGATCGCCAACCCCAGCCCGGTGCTGCCACCCTTACGGGAACGTGACGTGTCGCCGCGGGCGAACCGCTCGAACACCTCGGATTGGAGCGCCGGCGGGATGCCGGGGCCGTTGTCGATGACCTGGAGCACGGTGTGCGCGGGCTCGGTGCTCAGTCGCGTGGTCACGACCGTGCCCGCGCCGGTATGCAGCCGGGCATTGGCGAGCAGATTGCTCAGCACCTGGTGCAGCCGGGCCGCGTCGCCCGTGATGATCACGGGTTCCTCTGGTAGGTCGAGCTCCCACTGATGGTCCGGCCCGGCGACGTGCGCGTCGTTGACCGCGTCGACCGCCACCCGCGACAAATCGACCGGTTCGCGTTCCAGCGGCCGGCCGGAGTCCAGGC
Organism: Mycobacterium paraseoulense; assembly: GCF_010731655.1. Classification (NCBI taxonomy): domain Bacteria; kingdom Bacillati; phylum Actinomycetota; class Actinomycetes; order Mycobacteriales; family Mycobacteriaceae; genus Mycobacterium; species Mycobacterium paraseoulense. The sequence goes on from NZ_AP022619.1 coordinate 3,846,410, forward strand.
GGGCCAGCAGCAGCAGGTCCTCGACCAGGCGGGTCATCCGTTCCGTCTCGGACGCAACCCGGCTCATCGCGTGCTCCACCGCCTCGCGGTCGTCGCCCATGCGTTGGGTGAGTTCGGTGTAACCGCGGATCGCGGCCAGGGGCGTGCGCAGTTCGTGGCTGGCGTCGGCGACGAACTGACGGACCCGGGTCTCGCTGGCCTGCCGGGCCGAGAGCGCGGACGCGATGTGGTCGAGCATCCGGTTGAGGGCTGACCCGAGTTGCCCGACCTCGGTGGCGGGGTTGGCGTCGGATTCGCGCACCCGGACCGGCAGCTCGACCTCACCGCGATCCAGCGGCAGGTCGGCCACCCTGCTGGCGGTCTGCGCGACGCGGCGCAGCGGCGCCAGCGCCCGCCGGACGATGACGACCCCGGCGATCGTCGCCGCCGCCAGTGCGATCACGGTGACGATCCCGAAGATGATCAGCATCCGGATCAGGGTCGCGTCGATGTTGGACATCGAAAGGCCGGTGACGATGATGTCGCCACCATTGCGGCTGGGGGCCGCCATCACCCGGTAGCGGCCCAGGCCGTCCAGGTCCAGGGTGGCCGGGGCGCGGCTGGCAGCGATGTGTTCCAGTTGGGTTTGGGCGGCGGGGGTCAGCGCGGCGCGGGTCCCGCTGCTGGTCAGGTATCCGGCGTCCACGGTTTTGCCGTGGTTGACGACCGCGGCCACCATGCCCGCCGGCTGGCCGGGGGCGTCCAGGAATCGGGGCCCCGGGCCCGGCCGCGGATAGTAGGAGTGCTCGTGCCGCCATCCCGGGCGGTTGGGTTCGGGGTACATCAGCGCCGAGCGAAAAGACGTGCCCGCGAGTTGCCCGTCGAGCTGTTTCACCAGGTGGTGATTGAGCGCCAGTTCGGTCACCGCGATGATGCCGACGCACACGACGGCCAGCACGACGATCTGCCCGACCAGCAACCGCAGCCGCAGCGACCAGGGCCGCCGACGTTCAGCGAGCCGGCTTGAGGACATAACCCGCGCCACGCAGCGTGTGGATCATGGGGTCGCGACCGTTGTCGATCTTCTTGCGTAGATAGGAGATGTAGAGCTCGACGATGTTGGACCGGCCGCCGAAGTCATAGCTCCACACCCGGTCGAGGATCTGCGCCTTGCTCAGCACCCGCTTGGAGTTGCGCATCATGAACCGCAGCAACTCGAACTCGGTGGAGGTCAGCGCGATCGGCTCGCCGGCGCGGGTCACCTCATGGCTGTCCTCGTCGAGCACCAGGTCGCCGACCACCAGCTGGGCGCCGCTGTCCAAGGTCGTCACGCCGGTGCGCCGCAGCAGCGCGCGAAGCCGCAGCACCACCTCTTCGATGCTGAACGGTTTGGTCACATAGTCGTCGCCGCCCGCGGTCAGCCCGGCGATGCGGTCCTCGACGGCATCCTTGGCCGTCAGCAGGAGCACCGGGAGCTGCGGGTTCTCCTCGCGCAGCTTGTGCAAGACGTCGAGCCCGCTCATATCGGGCAGCATCACGTCGAGGACGACGACGTCGGGGCGCTGGGCGCGGGCGGCCGCGATGGCCGATGCGCCGTCGCCGGCCGTGGCGATGTTCCAGCCCTCGTACCTCAGCGCCATGGACACCATTTCAGCCAGGACTGACTCGTCGTCCACGACCAAGACGTTGATCGGATTGCCGTCGGCGCGACACATGACCACCCGCTCGACGGAGGCTCGGGGCTGGGTCACGGATTCCAGTATGCGCACCGCGCTGAGCCGTCGCTATGCCCCACCTTTGCGTGGCCTGTGAATGGGATCGCGCGACCGCTTGAGCAGTCGCGCGATCCCGTTTTCCGGCGTGGTGGCTAATACCAATAGCGCCGGCCGGCGACTGGACGGCCGATTGAGCCCATAATCCACAACACGGCGCCGATGACTAACACGACGACACCGATTTCCCACAGCAACGGGACGCTGAATACAAATCCGAGAATAAGCAGGACTACGCCCAAGACAATCATGACGACTCCTTTAGGTGAGGGGCAGTAGGACACCAGGCATTGAACTGGGCTGCGGAACATGGCAGTCCTTGACTTTCGGGTTGACGCCCCCGTAATTCAAAGGCCCCGCGATGACGGTCAACGCGATGTTTCCCGCCGTGACACAGCTGGTCGAGTCACCTTTGAAGTAATCGCGTTGCCATGCCGCGAAGACCCCGATGAGCAGCCATACCAGGGCAATGGTGCCGATGATTCCGCTGCCACGCATGGTGACCTCCAATGTGGTCGAGAAATATTTCTCGTGGACGATAGTTACCCATTTGACTTATGCCTAAACATTCGCCGGGTGAATTCGGCAGTGCGCCAGCGGAGCCCGGCGGGCTAGGCGTGGTCCGCGAGCCACCCGGCGGCCCGCCTCTTCGACGCCCGCGAAAGCCACGCGTCCTGGATCAGCTCGGCCAGTTCGGTCCTGCTGATTTCGGCCAATCGGCCGGCCCGCACCAGTACCGAAGGATGCCCATCGAAACGGTCGGTGGTGAAGAACGGGGACGCGGGATCCTGGGTCAGCGCCAACTTGTCACTTTCGGACTCCACCCAGAGCATGATCACGTCGGCATATGGTTCGCCGGTCTCCGGGTCGGCCGCGTCGGGCTGCGGCGTGCGGAAGAACACGAAGGACTTCCCGCCGACTTGATAGATGACGTTCCCCTTCGGGCCCTCCACCCGCTGAACGTGCGGCATCGACCCGGCGATCTCGTGCACGTCGCTCACCCGCGCCGGTCGATCAGCCACACGGCGAGGGTAGCGGGCGGTCTCGAGCCCTAGCCGCGGCGCTGCGCGGACACGTAGAGCGTGGGCGGCATCACGGCCTCGGCGTCGGGCGGAACGCTGCGGCCGTAACGCGCCATCAACTCGGCGAACGTCGCCGTCGCGACGTCCCAGCCGCGCTCCCGCAGCCACCCGTCGACGGGGGTGCGCTCTTCGGGGTACCAGAGGTCGTCGAAATCGGTGACCTCGGAGTCGACGAGCTTGGCGGCCGCGGCCCGCATGCGCCGCATGTCCTCGCGCTGGCGCTCGACGAGCTCGGGATCGGTGAAGCCCGCCCCCGGCACGTTGGAAGCCAGCCGGCTGCCGTCGGCACTGAGCGAATGAATGCGCTCGAACAAAAGGTCCTGGGCTTGCGCCGGCAGGTAACGGACCAGGCCCTCGGCCGACCAGGCGGCGGGCCGGGACGGTTCAAATCCGGCTTCCTGCAAGGCCTTCGGCCAATCCTGCCGCAGGTCGATCGGCACGTTCACCAGACCCGCCTTCGGCTGCGCGCCGTGCTCGCGCAGCGTGTTGGATTTGAAGTCGAGGACCTTGGGCTGGTCCAGCTCGTAGACGACCGTGCCGTCGGGCCACGGCAGCCGCCAGGTGCGCGCGTCCAGACCGGCGGCCAGGATCACCACCTGCCGAACGCCGGAGTCGGCCGCGCCCAGGAAGAACTCGTCGAAAAACGCTGTCCGTGTGGCCATGAAGTCGATCATCAGTTGAATGCGCGTGCCCACGTCGGGCTCGAGCTCCACCGCCTTGGCCAGCAGCTCGGGATCGGCGTAGATGCTCCACATGCCTTCGCCGGCGGCGTCGACGAATACGCGCGCGAACGGGTCGGTGATGAGCGGGTTCTCGCTCTCGGTCTCGGCGGCCCGCGCCGCCGCGACACCGAGGGCGGTGGCTCCCACGCTTTGCGTGATATCCCAGGAATCGTTGTCGGTACGCGGCATCGCCAGTTCCCTTCCGAGCGCGAAAGTCAGTTAGTTGCGCACACTATTCTTCCAGCCGTCGGCGCCCCGATGCCCGTTCCGGGCCGTGGCCTACGCTTTTTCCCAGACGGCCCACAGTGTTGCGGAGGAGCGCTGGCATGGACGAGATCGGTATCGGCTGATCGTGGATGCCGTGAACCTGGACGCCGTCGCGGCCTGGATGTCCGAGCGTGGACTCGGCGAGGGCCCGCTGGAGGACGTCTCCGCCGTCACCGGCGGAACCCAGAACGTCATGCTCCGGTTCACCAGGGCCGGCCGGCCCTACGTGTTGCGACGCGGACCGCGGCACCTGCGTCCGCGGAGCAACAACGTCATCCTGCGGGAAACGAAAGTCCTTGCCGCGCTGGCCGGCTCCGACGTGCCCCACCCCCGCCTGATCGCCGCCTGCGAGGACCCCGCCGTGCTGGGTGACGCCGTCTTCTACCTGATGGACCCGGTAGACGGGTTCAACGCCGGGGAGGGGCTGCCGCCGTTGCATGCGGGCGATGCCGGCGTGCGGCACGGCATGGGTCTGTCGATGGCCGATGCGCTGGCCAAGCTGGGCGCCGTGGACCACGTCGCGGTGGGCCTCGCCGATTTCGGGAAGCCGGAGGGCTTCCTGGAGCGCCAGGTGCCGCGCTGGCTTTCGGAGCTGGACTCCTACAGCGAGTACGACGGCTACCCAGGGCCGCAGATCCCGGGCATCGAGGAAGTGTCGGGCTGGCTGGAACGCCACCGGCCTGCGACGTGGACGCCCGGGATCATGCACGGCGACTACCACGCCGCCAACGTGATGTTCTCGCGGACGGGTCCGGACGTGGTGGCCATCGTCGACTGGGAGATGTGCACGATCGGCGACCCGCTGCTGGACCTGGGCTGGCTGCTGGCCACCTGGCGCCAGCCCGACGGATCCAGCGTGTTCAGCCACGCCTTGGGCGGACAGGACGGGCTGGCCAGCACCGACGAGTTGTTCGGGAGCTACGCGGCCAACACCACCCGCGATTTGTCGCACATCACCTGGTACACCGTGCTGGCCTGCTTCAAGCTGGGGATCGTGATCGAGGGGACGCTCGCGCGGGCCTGTGCGGGCAAGGCCGAGAAAGAAGTCGGCGACCAGTTGCACGCCGCCACGGTGCACCTGTTCGAGCGTGCGTTGGGTCTCATCGAGAGCGCACCCTGACCCCCCGACATCTGCCCTCGTGCCGCCTTACCCCGAGGAACCCGACTACTACTCCGAACCCACGCAGGCCGCGGGGTATGGCGGGTATTACGACGTACCGGCCCAGGCACCGTCACGCAATCGGTCACCGTCCCCCTCGCCGCGACCCCTTCGGGGGCCGTGCGGGGGACGTTGACGCGCTCGGAACCCGGGCGGCCGGCCCCGAATCACGTTGGACCGAAGGGATTTTCGCCCGAGTCTCGCGTGACCGGTCGCCGCAGCCGGCGCAATTGCGAACCGCTTACATCAAGGTGCAAGTGGTGACGCCCGCGGTTGTGGTGCAACCACAACCCGACATCATCAAGGCGCTGGAAGCGATCATCAGGGCGGCGAGAATTCTGCTGACACGGGACATGGCACTCAACTCCGATGGTTCGTGCGGTACTGAATTGTTTGCCCGAGGTCCTTAATGTACGCCCGAAAGCGGGCCGCGTCCGCCGAGTTGTCAGCCGCGGGCGGCGCCGCGTGCCGCGTGCCGCTGCACCGCCCGGGCATGGGAGGCGTCGCCGTCGCGGTGATCGAGGTCGGCGATCGCGTCGGCGTGGCCATAGAGCACCAGCACGTCGCCGCACACAAGCTGGCTGTCTGGGGCCGGATGCGCTACGTAGTGGCCGTCACCCCGGTTGATTCCGAGCACCAGCATGCCCTCGTCCGGCAACCGGAGCTTCTCGAGCGTGCGTCCGGCCACCCAGTCGTTCTCCGCGATCGCCAACTCGCTGACCACGTACCCGTCCCCGAGGTCTGCGAGCACGCCGGAGTCCCGGCCCTCCATGTCGGTCCAGCGGCGCAGCGCCCGGCCGATCAGCGCGGTCAACCAGCGGTTTGCCCGCGGACTCCGGGAGAGGAATACCAGCAGGATCAGTCCCGCGGCCAGAACAATGACCCTCATCCATGAAGTCCCCGTTGCGCCGCCTCGAAAGCCGAGGATCAGCGAACTCGCGGCCGCGACGAAGCCGACGTTGCCGACAAGCATCAGTAGCATCACCACCCGGCGGCGCAGCGGATGCGCCACCACGACCTCGGACTCTGTGGTGGTGAATCCGGCGCCGGTGAACGCCGACCTGGCCTGGAACCGCGCTGACTCCCCGGACATCCCCGAGGCAGCGAGCACCACGGTCGCGACCCTGGTGACAAGCAGCGAGACCGCCAGCACGGCTAGCAGCGAGGCGATGGCGTACACTCTCCGAGCTTGCCCTGACGACCAACTCGGTAAACGCGTTGCGCCCAGGTGGGCCGAATGTTGCTGCTATGGAACGCTGTTCACGGTGTGACTGCGCCGAGCGCGCCCGAAGGGATTCGAACCCCTAACCTTCTGATCCGTAGTCAGATGCTCTATCCGTTGAGCTACGGGCGCCGGTGTTCAGTTGTCTTGCGTGGTTCCGCTTAAGGACACAGCGGAGGCGAGAGGATTTGAACCTCCGGTCCCCTTTGAGGGGGACAACTCATTAGCAGTGAGCCCCATTCGGCCGCTCTGGCACGCCTCCCTTGGACTGTTTGAGGGTACCCGACCCCTTTCCGGTCTCGCGGAACCGGCCATAGCGTACACATCCGCGACATAAACTGTCGAAGTGACCGCCCGCTTGCGTCCAGAACTGGTCGGACTGCCAGTCTATGTCCCCGGCAAGAACGTGCCGGGCTCCATCAAACTGGCCAGCAACGAGACCGTATACGGTCCGCTGCCCAGCGTGCACGCGGCGATCGAGCGCGCCGTCGCAGTCGTCAACCGTTACCCGGACAACGCCAGCGTCGAGCTCAAGGCGGCCCTGGCCATGCACCTGGGTTCCGCTGTGGCGCCCGAGCACATCGCCGTCGGCAGCGGTTCGGTCAGCCTGTGCCAGCAGTTGGTGCAGATCACCTCCGCGGCCGGCGACGAGGTGGTGATGGGTTGGCGCAGCTTCGAGTGCTACCTGCCCATCGTCCAGGTGTCCGGGGCGACCGCGGTCAAGGTGCCGCTGAGCGACCACACCCACGACCTCGACGCGATGCTCGCCGCGATCACCGATCGCACCCGGCTGATCTTTGTCTGCAACCCGAACAACCCGACGTCGACGGTGGTGGATCCGGACGCCCTGGCCCGCTTCGTCGAGACCGTGCCGCCGCAGATCCTGATCGCCATCGACGAGGCCTACGTCGAATACATCCGCGACGGCATGCTGCCCAACAGCTTGGAGCTCGCGCTATCCCGAAGCAACGTCGTTGTGCTGCGGACCTTTTCGAAGGCCTACGGGCTCGCCGGCTTGCGGGTCGGCTACGCGGTCGGTCACCCGGACCTGATCACCGCGCTGGACAAGGTCGTCATGCCGTTCGCGGTGACCAACGTCGCCCAGGCGGCTGCCATCGCGTCATTGGAGGCGTCCGGCGAGCTGATGGCACGCACCGACGCACTGGTCGCCGAGCGCACCCGCGTCAGTGCCGGGTTGCGCGACTCCGGGTTCACCCTGCCGCCGTCGCAGGCCAACTTCATCTGGTTGCCGCTGGGTTCTCGTACGACGGACTTCACCGAGCAGGCCGCCGACGCACGCCTGGTGGTGCGACCGTTCGCCGGCGAGGGGGTGCGCGTCACCATCGGTGCGGTGGAGGAGAATGACGCCCTGTTGCACTTCGCATGCGATTGGATTTCCCGCACGGAACCGTAAGGAGTAGTCCATTGGACTTGGCGCGCAAACAGTTCACCGAGTTCAAGGAGCGCGGCGGCGACATCCCCGACACGGAGCTCGACGACTTCTGGGCGAGCCTCGAGCCCGCGACGATCGAGGGGATGCTGGGCGAGTGGAAGGGCGGCGAATTCCGCACCGGCCACCGGATGAACGGCCAGCTGGAAAAGGCCGGCTGGTTCGGCAAGACGTTCACGTCGCCCCGCGACGTGCAGCCGCTGGTCTGCCTCGACGCCGACGGCAACAAGTTCTCGAACGTCGAGCTGGGCAAGGGCGAGGCCAGCCTGTGGCTCGAAGAGTTCCGCGGGGAGATCACCGCGACGATGGTCTACGACGGCCAGCCCGTGCACGACCACTTCAAGAAGATCGACGACGATGCCGTGATGGGGATCATGAACGGCAAGGGCGTCCGGGACAACGGCCGGTACTACTACTTCTACCTCGAGCGGGTGTAGCGGCCTAGCGGCCCGGGTTGCGGCTGGCCGTTCGAGTGTGCGGTGAGGGCCTCGAGTGTGCTTTCGGGGCGGGAATCGGAGCCAAACCCGGCCCTGCGTGCACACTGAAAGCCGTAGTCGCACACCACGATGGCAGCGACCTCGAACTACCGCGCCGGGTTGCGGCCGGTGAACGCGACCAACTGCTCGAGCGCACCGGATTCCTGGGGCACGTCGACCGGGTCGTCGAACCCGGCGCCGCCCCGGAACTCCGGCCTGATGACGTGGCGGGCCAGCCCCAACACGTACTCGGACAGCGGCTCGGGCGCGTTGAGCTCGTGCCCCACGGCGGCCGCGTAATCCCAGGCGTGGACCAGGAATTCGATCGACAGAACGGCGCACGCGTCCTTCGCGGGCATCTCGCCCTTGCCGAAGGGCACGGACCCGTCGAGGCCGCGGCGGTGCCAGGCGTCCAGCGCGGGACGGGCCGCCGCGATCACCTGGCCCTCCACCGAATCGCCTTCGGCGGGCTCGGGGATGTCCACGCCCACCATGCCGCCCAGGGCGATGATCGACTTCAGCAGATGATCGGTCAGCTGCGCCACGTCGAACTCCCTGCACGGCGTCTGCCGGGACAGGTCGTCGGCCGCGATGGTGTGCAGCACCCGCTGCAACACCCCGAGCGTGTCCTCGGCGCTGCGCAGTTCGTCGGTGGGCGGGGAATGTGGGCCGGGCCGCAAATCAGGAGCCATATTTGCCACGCTACGGTCTCGATATGGCGCAAGCATACGAATCCGTCACGGTCGAAACCAAAGATCACGTCGCGCAGGTGACGCTGATCGGGCCGGGCAAGGGCAACGCGATGGGTCCGGCGTTCTGGTCGGAGATGCCGGAGCTGTTCGCGGCGCTGGACGCCGACCCCGAGGTGCGGGCCATCGTCTTGACCGGTTCAGGCAAGAACTTCAGCTACGGCCTGGACGTGCCCGCGATGGGCGGCTCGTTCACGCCGCTGCTTGCCGGCGACGCGCTGGCCGGCCCGCGCGCGGTCTTCCACCGCGAGATCAAGCGCATGCAGGCCGCGATCACCGCGGTCGCCGACTGCCGCACCCCGACGATCGCGTCGGTGCACGGCTGGTGCATCGGCGGCGGGGTGGACCTGATCTCCGCGGTCGACATCCGCTACGCCAGCGCCGACGCGAAATTCTCGGTGCGTGAGGTCAAGCTGGCGATCGTCGCCGACGTCGGCAGCCTGGCCCGCCTGCCGATGATCCTGGGCGACGGGCACCTGCGGGAGCTGGCGCTGACCGGCAAGGACATCGACGCGGCCCGGGCCGAGAAGATCGGTCTGGTCAACGACGTGTACGACGACGCCGAGGCCACACTGGCCGCCGCGCACGCGACCGCGGCGGAGATCGCCGCCAACCCGCCCCTGACGGTGCAGGGCGTCAAGGACGTCCTCGACCAGCAGCGCACCGCCGCGGTGTCGGAGAGCCTGCGCTACGTCGCCGCCTGGAACGCCGCCTTCTTGCCCTCCAAGGACCTGACCGAGGGCATCGCGGCGACATTCGAGAAGCGACCCCCGCGGTTCACCGGGGAGTGATCCGGGGCCACGTACCCTCGCTGGGGTGACGACGACACCGGACGGCAAGATCCTCGTCCCTGCCGACTTGGACGCCGTGACGACGATCGGCGACGAGGACCACACCGAGATCGACAGCGCCGCCGTCGACCGGATCTGGGGCGCCGCCCGGCACTGGTACCGGGCCGGCTTCCATCCCGCGATCCAACTGTGCATCCGCCGGCACGGGCGCGTCGTGCTCAACCGCGCGATCGGCCACGGCTGGGGCAACGCCCCGAGCGACCCGCCCGACGCCGAGAAGATCCCCGTCACGACCGACACGCCGTTCTGCGTCTATTCCGCGGCCAAGGGCATGGCCGCGACCGTGGTGCACATGCTCGTCGAGCGCGGCGTCTTCTCACTCGACGACCGCGTCTGCGACTACATCCCCACGTTCACCAGTCACGGCAAGCACCGGATCACCATCCGGCACGTGATGACCCACAGCGCCGGCCTGCCCTTCCCCACCGGCTCCAAGCCGGACGTCAAACGCGCGGACGACCACGAGTACGCGCAGCAGAAGCTGGGCGAGCTGCGGCCGATCTATCCGCCGGGCCTGGTGCACATCTACCACGCGCTGACCTGGGGCCCGCTCGTCCGCGAGATCGTTTACGCCGCCACCGGCAAGGAAATCCGCGAAATCCTGGCCACTGAGATCCTCGACCCGCTCGGCTTCCGATGGACGAACTTCGGTGTCGCCAAAGAGGACCTGCCCCTGGTCGCGCCCAGCCACGCGACGGGGCGCCCACTCCCGCCGATAGTGGCGCAGATCTTCCGCAAGGCGATCGGCGGGACCGTGCACGAGATGATCCCGATCACCAACACCCCGCTGTTCCTCTCCACGATCATCCCGTCGTCCAACACGGTGTCGACCGCCAACGAGATGTCCCGGTTCGCCGAAATCTGGCGGCGCGGTGGCAATCTCGACGGCGTGCGAGTGATGAGCCCCGAGACGATGTACGGCGCGGTCAAACAATGCCGGCGGCTGCGGCCGGATTTCGCGGTCGGGCTGCAACCGGCCCGGTGGGGCACCGGCTTCATCCTCGGGACGGACCGGTGGGGCCCGTTCGGGCTCCACGCGCCCAACGCTTTCGGCAATCTCGGCCTGGTCAACATCGCGATCTGGGCCGACCCCGCACGCGGTCTGGCGGCCGGCGTCATCAGCAGCGGCAAGCCGGGGCGCGACCCGGAAGCCAAGCGCTACACCGCCCTGATGGACACCATCGCCGCCGAGATCCCCACCGATTGAGGGCGCCGGCCGGTGGGAACACTGCCGGGCATGGCTACCTACCGAGTGCTCAACCCCACGGGCGACGTCGTCGCGACCAAGGACATCGAAAGCGCCGACAAGGCGCATGCGTGGTTCGCCGACGAGGCGGTCGAGGGCAACGAGCTGGGCTGGCGCATGGAGGTCGAAGCCGACGGTGAATGGCGCTTCTTCGACAACAGCGAAGGCGACCGCAGCTACTAGCGTTTGCGTCCCGACCAGCCGGGCGCCCGAAAGACATGGAGTCTGAACGTTTCCGCAAGCCGCAGGAGGCCCACGCGCCATTCGCGTCCGTCTACTTCGACGACTCGCACGACACGCGGTGGCGGAGGGATTTGAACCCCCGGACGGTGTTAGCCGTCTCTCGCTTTCAAGGCGAGTGCATTAGGCCGCTCTGCCACGCCACCGCTGCTAAGGGTAACGGGGGTCGGTAGCGTGGCCACCATGCGCGCCATCGTCGCCGAATCCTCCGATCAGCTTTCCTGGCAAGACGTGCCGGACGCGTCCGCCGGGGCGGGCGAGGTGTTGATCAAGGTCGCCGCGGCCGGGGTGAACCGCGCCGATGTGCTGCAGGCCGCGGGCAAATACCCGCCGCCGCCGGGTGCCAGCGACATCATCGGCATGGAGGTGTCCGGTGTCGTCGCCGAAACCGGTTCGGGCGTGACGGATTGGTCCGCCGGACAACGGGTTTGCGCGCTGCTGGCGGGCGGCGGGTACGCCGAGTACGTGGCGGTCCCCGCCGGTCAGGTGCTGCCGATCCCCGAGGGCGTCGACCTCATCGACGCGGCCGGACTGCCGGAAGTGGCCTGCACGGTGTGGTCCAACCTGGTGCTCACCGCGCACCTGGGCAAGGGCCAGTTGCTGCTGGTGCACGGCGGCGCCAGCGGCATCGGAACCCACGCCATCCAGGTCGCGCGGGCGCTGGGCGCCCGCGTGGCGGTCACGGCCGGCTCGGCGGAGAAGCTGGAATTCTGCCGCGAGCTCGGAGCCGAGATCACCGTCAACTACCGCGACGAGGATTTCGTGGCGCGGCTGCAGGAAAGCGGCGGCGCAGACCTGATCCTCGACATCATGGGCGCGGCCTACCTGGACCGCAATATCGACGCCCTGGCCACCGACGGTCAGCTGGTCATCATCGGCATGCAGGGCGGCATCAAGGGCGAGCTCAACATCGGCAAGCTGCTGGCCAAGCGCGCCCGGGTCATCGGCACCACGCTGCGGGCGCGGCCGGTCACCGGGCCGAACGGCAAGACGGAGATCGTGCGGGCGGTGATCGGCTCCGTCTGGCCGATGATCGCCGAGGGCCGCGTCCGGCCGATCATCGGCGCCCGCATGCCGATCCAGCAGGCCGGCGAGGCGCACCAACGGCTGACGTCGAGCAAGGTGACCGGGAAGATCGTGCTGACGGTCTAGCGGTTCAGCCCAGGGACGCCAGCGCGCGCACCAACTGGTCGACCTCGGCCGTCGTCGAGTAGTGCGCCAGCCCGACGGTCACCGCCCCGCCGACGTCGTTGACGCCCAACACGTCCAGGGCACGGGAATTCTCGTTGGTGACGGCCAGGATCCCGTTGTCCGCCAACCGCTGCACCACCCGTTCGGCTGGGACGCCGTTCAAGGCGAAGCTGACCACCGGAATCCTCACCTCCGGCCGGCCGATCACCATGACCAACGGCAGCGACCGCAACGACACCATCAGGTAATCGAAGATCCGGTTCATATACAAGGCGGCCGATTGCATCGACACCGACAGGCGTTCGCGGCGGCCCCCGCGGGCCGACTCGTCGAGCGCCGCCAGGTACTCGATGCTGGCCACCACGCCGGCGAGCAGACCGAACTGGTGCGCGCCGATCTCGAGACGCGCGGCGCCGGTCGCCTTCGGGTCGGTCGAGATGGAGCCGAACGAATTGACCAGCGCCGGATCGCGGAACACCACCGCGCCGATCGGCGGACCACCCCACGCCAGGGCGTTCACCGCCACCACGTCGGCGTCGGTTTCCTTCACGTCGAGCAACCGGTATGGCGCCGCGGCGGAGTGGTCGACCACCACCAGTCCGCCGACGTCGTGCACCAGCTTGGTCATCGCGCGCAGGTCGGTGACCGTGCCCAGCGCCGCGGACGCGGAGGCGACGGCCACCAGCCGCGTCGACTTCCCGACCAGGCCCTCCCACTGCCAGGTCGGCAGCTCGCCGGTCTCGATGTCGATCTCGGCCCACTTGACCTTGGCGCCGTAGCGGTGCGCCGCCCGCAGCCAGGGGGCGATGTTCGCCTCGTCGTCCAGGCGGCTGACGATCACCTCGTAGCCCAGGCCCGCCCGCGAAGACGACGCCTCGGCCAGCGCCGACAGCAGGATCGCGCGGTCGGCCCCCAGCACGACGCCCGCCGGGTCCACGTTGAACAGGTCGGCCACCGCCGACCGCGCCGCCTCCAGGATGGCGGCGCTGCGCTGCGCGGACGGGTGCGCGCCCACGGTAGTGGCGCTGGATCTGCGGAAGGCCGTCGACACGGTGGTCGCGACGGAATCGGGGATGAGCATCCCGGCGGGCGCGTCGAAGTGCACCCACCCGTCACCCAGCGACGGATGCAGTCCGCGCACCCGGGCGACGTCGTAAGCCATGCCAGCCACCTTAGAGCTTGCGCATTTCCGCGAAACTGCGACGGTAGCGGGTGCCCGGAATCGCTCAAGCAGTTCCAACCAGCCGGTGGCTCCCCGAGGCAGGACACCCGGCCAGCCATACTAGTCGAGTGGGGCTCTGGTTCGGAACGCTGATCGCATTGTTTTTGCTGATAGCGCCCGGAGCGATCATCGCGCGTATCAGTCAGCTGAGCTGGCCCATCGCGGTGGCGGTGGGCCCGGCGCTGACCTACGGCGCGGTCGCGCTGGCCATCATCCCGTTCGGTGCGGTCGGAATCCCCTGGAACGGCTGGACCGCGCTGGCCACGCTGGCCGCGGTGTGCCTGGTGATGACCGCGCTGCAGGTGCTCCTCGGCCGCTACCGCGACACCGAAGCCGAGGCGCGCGGGATCGGCCGCGGGCCCGCGATCGTGGTGGCGGCCGGGGTGCTGCTGGGCGCCCTGCTGATCATGTGGGCCGCCTACCGCGGCCTGGCCGCCCATTGGCAGACCATCCCCAGCACCTGGGACGCCGTCTGGCACGCCAACGAAGTGCGGTTCATCCTCGACACCGGACAGGCGTCGTCCACCCACATGGGCGAGCTGCGCAACGTGGAAACGCACCAGACGCTGTACTACCCGTCGGTGTTCCACGCGTGGGTGGCGGTGTTCTGTCAGCTCACCGGGGCGGCGCCCACCACCGGCTACACGTTGACCTCGGTGGCGGCCGCGGTCTGGCTGTTCCCCACCAGCGCGGCGATGCTGGCCTGGCGGCTGCTGCGCCCGCACTGGTGCCAATGGCGCACCGCCGCCGCGGCCGCCACCACCGCCGCGCTGTCGGCGTCGTTCACCGCCCTCCCCTACGTCGAGTTCGGCGTCGCCGCGATGCCCAACCTGGCGGCCTACGGGGTCGCCGTGCCGACGTTCGTGCTGATCGCCTCGACGCTGCGCCACCGCGACCGCATCCCGGCCGCCGTGCTGGCCTTCGTGGGGGTGATGTCGGTCCACCTGACCGGCGGGTTCATCGTCGTCCTGTTGGTTGTCGCCTGGTGGTTGTTGGATGTGTTGTGGCGCCCGGTCCGCGGCCGCGTCGCCGACGCCGTGACGGTCGCCGGCGTGGCGATCGCCACCGCGCTGATCCTGTTGCCGCAGTTCATCAGCGTGCAGCAACAGGAAGACATCATCGCCGGGCACTCGTTCCTGACCCACCTCGGCAAGAAGCGTGGCGCCTTCGACGCCGTGTTTCAGCACTCCCGCCATCTCAACGACTTCCCATACCAGTACGGGCTGATGACGCTGGCGATCGTGGGCGGGATCTTCTTCGCCTACAAGAGGATCTGGTGGCCGCTGGCGCTCTGGGCGTTGCTCGTGGTGGTCGACGTCGACGCGGGGACGCCGCTCGGCGGACCGATCGGCACGATAGCCGGTGCGTTCGGGGAGTTCTTCTACAAGGACCCGCGCCGGATCTCGGCCGCGATCACCCTGCTGCTGGAACCGATGGCCGGGGTGGCCTTGTTCGTGATCGTCATGGTGGTGGTAGCCGGCGTTAAACGGGTCGCCGGCCGATTCAAACCGTTACCCGCGCCGGTCTGGACCGCCGCCACGGCGGTCCTGCTGGTGGCGACGACCGTGTTCACCGCCCGCCACTACTTCTATCGGCACCTGGTCTTGTTCGGCGACAAGTACGACTCGGTGATGATCGACCAACGCGACCTGATGGCCATGGCCTATCTGGCCACGCTGCCCGGCGCACACGACACCGTGATCGGCAACGCCAACACCGACGGCACCGCGTGGATGTATGCCGTCGCCGACCTGCACCCGCTGTGGACCCACTACGACTACCCGCAGCAGATGGGGCCCGGCCCGAACCGCTACATCTTCTGGGCCTACGCCCGCAGGGGGGAGTCCGACCCGCGGGTGGTCGAGGCGATCAAAGCGCTCAATATCCGGTACATCTACACCAGCGCGCCGACGGTCCGGGGATTCGCCGTCCCCGACGGACTAGTGTCACTGGATAAATCGAAGTCGTGGGCGCTGATCTACGACAATGGTGGAGCCCGAATCTACGAATGGCGCGGAAACGGCGCGGCGCCGCACTCTTAGTCCGCAAAAGGATGGTGATGGATTGAGTACCCCCAACGACGACGATGGCATCGAGATCATCGGCGGCGTCGACCCGCGGACCACGGCGGTGACGGAGGACGACTCCGACGAGCGCTCCCTGACCGATCTGGTTGAGCAGCCCGCCAAGGTGATGCGCATCGGGACGATGATCAAGCAGCTGCTCGAGGAGGTGCGGGCGGCCCCGCTGGACGAGGCCAGCCGCAACCGCCTGCGCGAGATCCACGCCACCAGCATCCGCGAGCTCGAAGAGGGCCTGGCGCCGGAACTGCGCGAAGAACTCGACCGCCTCACCCTGCCGTTCAGCGAGGACTCGGCGCCGTCCGACGCCGAATTGCGCATCGCCCAGGCCCAATTGGTCGGCTGGCTGGAAGGGCTGTTCCACGGCATCCAGACGGCGTTGTTCGCCCAGCAGATGGCCGCCCGCGCGCAGCTGGAGAACATGCGCCAGGGCGCGCTTCCCCCCGGTGTCGGCAAGCCGGGCGGGTCCGGGCACGGTCAGTACCTGTAAAGCGAAACACGGTGGCGGGTCCTCACATCGAGACGCACGACGCGTGGGTGGAATTTCCCATTTTCGACGCGAAGTCGCGCTCCCTGAAAAAAGCCTTCCTGGGCAAGGCGGGCGGCACGATCGGGCGCAACAGCTCCAACGTGGTCGTCGTCGAGGCGCTGCGCGACATCACCATGTCGCTCGAGCTCGGCGACCGGGTCGGCCTGGTGGGCCACAACGGCGCCGGGAAATCGACTCTGCTGCGGCTGCTTTCGGGGATCTACGAACCCACCCGCGGCTGGGCCAAGGTCACCGGCCGGGTCGCGCCGATCTTCGATCTCGGAGTCGGGATGGACCCCGAGATCTCCGGTTACGAGAACATCATCATCCGCGGGCTGTTCTTGGGTCAGACCCGCAAGCAGATGATGGCCAAGGTGGACGAGATCGCCGAGTTCACCGAGCTGGGTGACTACCTGTCGATGCCGCTGCGCACGTACTCCACCGGGATGCGAGTGCGGCTGGCGATGGGCGTGGTCACCAGCATCGACCCCGAGATCCTGCTGCTCGACGAGGGCCTGGGCGCGGTCGACGCCGACTTCATGAAGAAGGCGCAGTCCCGGCTGCAGAGCCTGGTGGAGCGTTCCGGAATCCTGGTTTTCGCCAGCCATTCCAACGAATTCCTCGCCCGGCTGTGCAAGACCGCGATGTGGATCGACCACGGCGTCATCCGCATGTCCGGCGGGATCGAAGACGTGGTGCGCGCCTACGAGGGTGAGGACGCGGCGCGGCACGTGCGCGAGGTGCTGGCCGAGACGGCCGCCGAGCAGCCGCTGGCGCAAAGAGCATCCGGGGATGAGTGAATCCGTCGTCGCGGTCGTCGTCACCCACCGGCGCCCCGACGAGCTGGCCAAGTCGCTGGGCACCCTGAGCAGCCAGACCCGGTTGCCCGACCACCTCATCGTGGTCGACAACGACGGTCCCGGCGACGGCCGGGTGAGCGATCTGGTGGCCGGCCAGCCGATCCCGACCACCTACCTGCCGTCGCGCCGAAACCTCGGCGGCGCAGGCGGTTTCGCGCTGGGGATGTTGCACGCACTGGCGCGGGGTGCCGACTGGGTGTGGCTGGCCGACGACGACGGGCGGCCGCAGGACTCGCACGTGCTGGCCACCCTGCTGGCGTGCGCCCAGAAGTACAACCTGGCCGAGGTGTCACCGATGGTGTGTAACGCCGACGACCCGGAGCGGCTGGCGTTCCCATTGCGCCGGGGCCTGGTATGGCGCAGGCGCGCAACCGAATTGCGCACCGAGGCGGGGCAGGACCTACTGCCCGGGATAGCGTCGTTGTTCAACGGCGCGCTGTTCCGGGCGGCCACACTGGAAGCCGTCGGCGTCCCCGACTTGCGGCTGTTCATCCGCGGCGACGAAGTCGAGCTGCACCGGCGCCTGGTGCGGTCGGGCTTGCCGTTCGGCACCTGCCTGGACGCGATCTACCTGCACCCCTGCGGGTCGGAAGAATTCCGGCCGATCCTGGGCGGTCGCATGCACACCCAATACCCCGACGACCCGGCCAAGCGGTTCTACACCTATCGCAACCGCGGCTACCTGTTGTCCCAACCGGGCCTGCGCAAGTTGCTGGTCCAGGAGTGGGTTCGGTTCGGCTGGTACTTCCTGGTGACCCGCCACGACCCCAAGGGGCTGGCCGAGTGGATTCGGTTGCGCCGCTTGGGTCGCCGCGAGCAATTCGGCAAGCCGGGAGGACATCGATGACCTTTCTCGACGCCGCGGCCCAGTCGCGGACCTTCACCCGGGCCCGGGGTGACCTGGTCGCCGGGTTCCGTCGGCACGAGCTGTGGCTGCACCTGGGCTGGCAGGACATCAAACAGCGCTACCGTCGCTCGGTGCTGGGGCCGTTCTGGATCACCATCGCGACCGGCACCACCGCCGTCGCCATGGGCGGCCTCTACTCCAAGCTGTTCCACCTCGAGCTGTCCGTGCACCTGCCCTACGTCACGCTCGGCCTGATCATCTGGAACCTGATCAACGCGGCCATCCTCGAGGGCGCCGACGTCTTCGTCGCCAACGAGGGACTGATCAAGCAATTGCCCACCCCCCTGAGCGTGCACGTCTACCGGCTGGTGTGGCGGCAGATGATCCTGTTCGCGCACAACATCGTCATCTACGTCGTCATCGCCTTCATCTTTCCCAAGCAGTGGTCGTGGGCGGACCTGTCGGTGATCCCCGCGCTGGCGCTGATCGTGCTCAATTGCATCTGGGTGTCACTGTGTTTCGGCATCCTGGCGACCCGCTACCGCGACATCGGTCCGCTGCTGTTCTCGGTGGTGCAGTTGCTGTTCTTCATGACGCCGATCATCTGGAACGACGACACGTTGCGGGCGCAGGGGGCCGGACGATGGTCGAAGATCGTCGAACTCAACCCGCTGCTGCACTATCTCGACATCGTTCGCGCCCCGCTGCTGGGTGCCCACCAGGAGCTGCGGCACTGGGCGGTGGTCGGGGCGCTCACGGCCGTCGGCTGGGTGCTGGCGGCGTTCGCGATGCGGCAATACCGCGCGCGGGTGCCGTACTGGGTGTAGCTCACATGTTCGGGGGCGGCATATGCAACCAATCCATGGTGCCCCCGATCCGCCCTTTGTACTGCGGGCAGTAGGCGGACACCGAAAGGCCGACGAAGAAGCCGGCCTGTTTCGCCGTCAGGTTGTTGTCCTTCATCGCCTTCATTGCGAGAAGACCCGGCGGCTGGTTGTTGTCGAGTCCGGTGCACACGGTCTGCGCCATCGAGATCGCGGTGCCGGGGTCATTGATGACGATCCCGTTGTCGGCCAGCGCGCCCAGGAAGGCGTTGTCGCCCGGGTCCGCCGCTGCGGGCGCCGGATAAACGAGCGCGACGCAGAGCACGGCCGCTCCGACTGTCGACCACTTCGCGGAACCGACGTTCATATCACCAACGATAGGCCTCCAAGAATTCGTTGAGGATCCCGCAAGGCGCGCGGCAGAGGCTGTCGCGCATGCGTAACACGGTTTTCGCCGACGGCGTCCGCGTAGCCACCATGCACCGCGCCGATGCGCCATTGGGCCGCACCGCCAGGTTCCACCTGCGCAGGTTGTTCGACAACCTGCCCTGCTGCCACCGCTCGTGGGCCAATCAGGGCAAACGCTTCTTCCTGCACGGTTACGAGCGGGCCTTCGACATCGAGTTCGCTTGCGCCGAAACCGAAGCCGGGACCGGTGCGGTGATCGACGACGGCACCCTCGACGAGGTCAACACGGCACTGCGTGACCAGTTCGACCACACGACGCTGATCGCCGTCGACGACCCACAGCGAGACCTGTTCGAGCTGCTGGCCGACCGGGGCGTGATCGACCTGCGGATCATGGACGACACCGACATGGCGGGCACGGCCGCCTGGACGTTCGAGACGGTCGAGAGCATCGTCGGGCCGGCGACCGGTGGCCGGGTCTGGGTGTCCCGGATCAAGGCGCGGGAAAGCCGCAACAACGTCGTCACCCTCACGGCGGGACCCGTTTAGACGAAACACGACGCCCGCATTGCCGATGCGGGAGTATGCGTGCGTGAGCGATGCCTCGGCGATCGGCTGTGTCGGGACGCTGACGGTGGCAACCCGCGGCGACCGCGGCGCCGGGGAGGTGCTGGTCACCGTGCGGGGCGCCAAGGAGGCGTTCCTGGCATGGTCCGACCGCCCCCTGCCGAAGGGCGCCGAAGTCCTCGTGGTCGACGTCCGGGGGGCCAGGACGGTGGTCGTCGAGCCCTGGCAGGGCCTCGCCTGATCTGAATTGACGGCCCGGATCGGCCGGGCTACAACAGCGAAACCCGCGAAAAGGAGTCCCCATGCTCGGTTACAAGGTGCCGGCGCCCGACGAGGCGATGCTCATCTCCGGCGGCCGCACCAAAGGCAACGCGCCGTTTCGCGTCGTGACCGGTCACGGCGCCTTCATCCTGCCGGTCTTCCGCAAGGCTCGATTCCTCACCCTGGCGATGTGTGAGGCGGAGGTGGCCGAGAAGTGCGTGACCCAGCAGGGCATCACCCTCAACGTCCGGGCGGTGATCGCGTTCAAGGTCGGCAACGACACGGAGAGCATCATCAGTGCCGCGCAACGGTTCCTGTCCGAGCAGGACCAGATGTCCGTGCTGACCGGGCGCATCTTCGCCGGGCACCTGCGCTCGATCATCGGCTCGATGACCGTCGAGCAGATCATCCGGGAGCGCCAGAAGCTGGCGACCGAGGTCCTCGACGGTTCCAAGGAGGAGATGGCCCGCATCGGCCTCACCGTCGACGCCCTGCAGATCCAGTCCATCGACGACGACGGGCTCGGCTACATCGAGGCGATGTCGGCCCCGCACAACGCCGCGATCCAGCAGCAGGCGCAGATCGCCCAGGCGCAGGCCAACCAGGCGGCCGCCGAGGCCGAGCAGGAGTCGCAACGCAAGCAGGCCGAGTTCGCCCGGCAGACCGCCATCGTCAAGGCGCAGTACAAGGCCGAGGTCGACACCGCGCAGGCGCAGGCCGCCCAGGCCGGGCCGCTGGCCGAGGCCCAGGCCCAGCGCGAGGTGCTGCAGATGCGTACCGAGCTGGCCGAGCGCGCCGCCGAGCTGCGCCAGCAGGAGCTGGTCGCCGAGGTGGTCAAGCCGGCCGAGGCCGACGCCGAACGCGTGCGGATCCTGGCGATCGCCGACGCGGAGAAGATGAAGATCCTGGCCGAGGCGGCGGCGTCGCACGACCGGGTGGCGCTGGACAAGGCGCTGATCGACCAGCTGCCCGAGATCGTCGAGAAGGCCGCCCGCGGTCTCGCCAATGCGAACGTGACCGTGCTCAACGGCGCCGAGGGCCTCACCGAGGTGGCCAGCGGCCTCGTCGCGCAGGGCCGGGCCATCTTCGACGCCCTGCGCGGCACCGTCGACTACTACGACGACGATGCCGCCGCACCGCCGATCGCCACCAATTCCGAGGCCGGCTCGGCCACCCACTGAGTCGCCGGTGCGGATTCCGGATCCGCAACTGCGGCGAACGCTTGCCCGATAATGGTGGCGGGCGCCTCGACGTGGTGCCACACTGGAACGCCACCCACCTGAGCAAACCGGGCGAAAGGTCCAACGACGTGAGCAAGAAGGTCCAATCAGCGGCGGATGCGGCGCGGGAGAACCTCGCCGCGGAGCTGGAGCGGCTACGGCAGCGGCGGGACCGCCTCGACGTCGAAGTCAGGAACGACCGCGGCATGGTGGGCGATCACGGCGACGCCGCCGAGGCGATCCAGCGCGCCGAGGAGCTGGTCGGCCTCAGCGACCGGATCAACGAGTTGGACCGCCGGCTGCGGACCGGGCCGTCGCAGTCCGACGAATCGGAGACGCTGCCGGGCGGCACCGAGGTGACCTTGCGGTTCTCCGACGGTGAAGTGGTCACCATGCACGTCATCTCGATCGTGGAAGAGACGCCCGTCGGCCGGGAAGGTGAGACGCTGACCGCGCGCAGCCCGTTGGCCCAGGCCCTGGCCGGACACAAGGCGGGCGACACGGTGACCTACTCGACGCCGCAGGGCGAGGATCAGGTCGAGCTGATAGCGGTCAAACTCCCCCGCTGACGCGTCCCTGGCCGCTCCGCCGGCCCGGTTAGACTCCCCCCAATGGTTGCCCCGCTGCCCGACGCCGCGCCGCCCAGCCCGCAGTTGAGCCTGACGACACAGGTGACGCGGTTCGTCGTCACCGGCGGCCTGGCGGGCATCGTGGACTTCGGCCTCTACCTGGTGCTGTACCAGGCGGTGGGCGTCCAGGTCGACCTGGCCAAGGCCACCAGCTTCGTGGTCGGCACCATCACGGCCTACCTGATCAACCGCCGGTGGACCTTCCAGGCCGCCCCGAGCACCGCGCGCTTCGTCGCGGTCATGGTCCTCTACGCCATCACCTTCGCCGTGCAGGTCGGCCTGAACCATCTGTGCCTCGCGCTTTTGCACTACCGCGGGTGGGCGATCCCGGTCGCGTTCGTGATCGCGCAGGGCACCGCGACGGTGATCAACTTCGTCGTCCAGCGAGCCGTTATCTTCCGCATCGGCTGAGCCACCGGCGCAAGCGGTACCCTCTTTGACGATGTTGAGCACCGAGGCTTCGACCACACCGACCCGGCTGACCGGCTTTGGCCGCACCGCGCCGTCGGTGGCCGAGGTGCTCTCGACCCGCGATCCGGAGGTGATCGCCAAGGCCGTCGCGCGGGTGGCCGAATCCGGCGGCCCCAACGGGCGGGGCGTCATCGCGCGCGGGCTGGGCCGGTCCTACGGCGACAACGCGCAAAACGGCGGGGGCCTGGTGATCGACATGACGGGCCTGGATCGCATCCACTCGATCAGCGCCGAGACCCGGCTGGTCGACGTCGACGCGGGCGTCAGCCTGGACCAGCTGATGAAGGCCGCACTGCCGTTCGGGCTGTGGGTTCCGGTGCTGCCGGGCACGCGCCAGGTCACCGTCGGCGGCGCGATCGCCTGCGACATCCACGGCAAGAACCACCACAGCGCCGGCAGCTTCGGCAACCACGTGCGCTCGATGGACCTGCTGATGGCCGACGGCAGCGTCCGCACCCTCACCCCCGACGGTGAGGAGGCCGAGCTGTTCTGGGTCACCGTCGGCGGCAACGGCCTGACCGGGATCGTGCTGCGCGCGACCATCGAGATGACGCCGACGGAGACGGCGTACTTCATCGCCGACGGTGTGGCCACCAAGGATCTCGACGAGACGGTCGCCGTCCACCTCGACGGCAGCGAGGCCAACTACACCTACTCGAGCGCCTGGTTCGACCTGATCAGTCCGCCACCCAAGCTCGGCCGGGCCGCGGTCAGCCGCGGCAGCCTGGCCAAGCTGGACCAGCTGCCCGCCAAGCTGGCCAGAAACCCGCTGAAATTCGACGCGCCGCAACTGTTGACGGTGCCGAACGTTTTTCCCGTGAGCGCCATGAACAAGCTGTCCTTCATGGCGATCGGCGAGGTGTACTACCGGCTGGGCGGCACCTACACCGGCAAGGTCATGAACCTGTCGCAGTTCTACCACATGCTCGACCTGGTCAGCGGCTGGAACAACGCCTATGGCCCAAGGGGTTTCGCGCAGCACCAGTTCCTGGTTCCGCCGGATGCGATGGACGAGTTCAAGGCCATCATCCGCTGGATCCAGACCCGCGGCCACTACTCGGCGCTGAACGTCTTCAAACTGTTCGGCCCGGGCAACCGCGCGCCGCTGAGCTTCCCGATGGCCGGGTGGAACGTCGCGATGGACTTCCCCAACAAAGCCGGTATCAACGAGTTCCTCAACGAACTCGACCGGCGCGTACTGGAATTCGGCGGCCGGGTCTACACCGCCAAGGATTCCCGGACCAGCGCCGAGACCTTTCACGCCATGTACCCGCGCATCGACGAGTGGATCGCGGTGCGCCGCAAGGTGGATCCCTCGGGGGTTTTCGCCTCGGACATGGCCCGACGTTTGGAGCTGTTGTAAATGGTGCGCCAATGGTTTTAGATGCCGTGGGAAATCCGCAGACCATCCTGCTGCTCGGCGGCACGTCGGAGATCGGGCTCGCGATCTGCGAACGCTACCTGCAGAACGCCCACGCCCGGATCGTGCTGGCCGCCATGCCCGGCGACCCGGGTCGCGACGCCGCCGTCGCCCAGATGAAGGCGGCGGGCGCGCGGTCGGTGGAGCTGATCGACTTCGAGGCCACCGATCCCGACAGCCATCCGAAGATGATCGATCAGGCGTTTGCCCACGGTGACGTCGACGTGGCTATCGTCGCCTTCGGCATCCTGGGCGACGCCGAGGAGCTGTGGCAGGACCAGCACAAGGCCGTGCTGGCGGCCGAGATCAACTACACCGCCGCGGTTTCGGTGGGGGTGCTGCTGGGTGAGAAGATGCGCGCCCAGGGCTTCGGGCAGATCATCG
Organism: Mycobacterium paraseoulense; assembly: GCF_010731655.1. Taxonomy (NCBI): domain Bacteria; kingdom Bacillati; phylum Actinomycetota; class Actinomycetes; order Mycobacteriales; family Mycobacteriaceae; genus Mycobacterium; species Mycobacterium paraseoulense. Next base: position 3,870,539 of record NZ_AP022619.1, read on the forward strand.
CGATGAGCTCGGCGGCCGGAGAGCGGGTGCGCCGGTCCAACTTCGTCTACGGCTCCACCAAGGCCGGACTGGACGGCTTCTATCTGGGCCTCGGAGAAGCGCTGCGCCAGTACGGGGTTCGCGTTCTGGTGATCCGCCCGGGCCAGGTGCGTACCCGGATGAGCGCCCACGTCAAGGAGGCCCCGCTCACCGTGGACAAGGAATACGTCGCCAACCTCGCGGTGACCGCGGCCGCAAAGGGTAAGGAATTGGTTTGGGCGCCAGCAGCATTCCGTTACGTGATGATGGTGTTGCGACACATCCCGCGGAGCGTGTTCCGCAAGCTGCCAATCTGATCATGCGTAACGCGCTGGCCACCCTGGGCCAGATCGCTCTGGCGGTGGCGGTGGCCGTCGTCGTCGCCATGGTCTCGCTGGTGGCCATCTCCCGGGTGCAGTGGCCGGCCTTTCCGTCGTCGAACCAACTGCACGCGCTGACCACCGTGGGCCAGGTCGGCTGCCTGGCCGGCCTGGTCGCCGTGGGCTGGGCATGGGGGCGTTCGGGCCGGTATCGGTGGGCGGCCCAGCTGGGCGGGCTGGTGTTCGTCTCCGCGTTCACCGTCGTGACGCTGGGCATGCCGCTGGGCGCGACCAAGCTGTACCTGTTCGGCATCTCCGTCGACCAGCAATTTCGCACCGAGTACCTCACCCGGCTCGCCGACAACCCGGCCCTGCGCGACATGACCTACATCGGGCTGCCGCCGTTCTACCCGCCGGGCTGGTTCTGGATCGGCGGGCGGGCCGCCGCGGTGAGCGGGACACCGGCCTGGGAGATCTACAAGCCGTGGGCCGTCACCTCGATCGCCGTCGCCGTCGCCGTCGCGCTGGTGCTGTGGTGGCGGATGGTCCGCTTCGAGCACGCGTTGATCGTCACCACCGCCACGGCCGCCGCGACCCTGGCCTACGGCTCACCCGAGCCCTACTCGGCGATGATCACCGTCCTGCTGCCGCCGGTGCTGGTGCTGACCTGGTCGGGGCTGCGCGCGGGCGAGCGGTCTCCAAGCGCCGACCGCCCGGCTGGCCGGGCACTCGAGCCCGAGCGTGCGGCCAGCCGGGCGCTCGGCGAGGAGGGCGAAAGGGCCGGCGGCTGGGCCGCCATCGTCGGTGCCGGGCTGTTCCTCGGCTGGACGGCCACCTGGTACACGCTGTTGTTTGCCTTCGGCGCGTTCACCGTCGCGCTGATGGCCCTGTGGCTGGCCGGCCTGCGCTGGCGACAAGGAGGTTTCGGGGCCGCGTTGGATCCGCTGCGCCGGCTGGCCGTCATCGCCGTCCTCGCCGCGGCGATCGCGAGCACCACATGGCTGCCGTTCTTGTTGCGGGCCCGCAGCCCGGTCAGCAACTCCGGCAGCGCCCAGCACTATCTGCCGGTCGACGGCGCCGTGCTGACCTTCCCGATGCTGCAGTTCTCGCTGCTGGGGGCGGTCTGCCTGCTGGGCGCGCTGTGGCTGGTGGTCCGCGCGAGGTCGTCGGTGCGGGCCGGCGCCCTGGCCATCGGCGTGCTGGCCGTCTACCTGTGGTCGCTGCTGTCGATGCTGACCACGCTGGCGCGCACCACCCTGCTGTCGTTCCGGCTGCAGCCCACCCTGACCGTGCTGCTGGTGGCCGCCGGGGCGTTCGGCTTCATCGAGGCGGTGCGGGCGCTGTCCGCGCGGAGCCGGGCCGGGGCAAAGGCGACACTGCCGGTGGCCGGGGCGGTCGGCCTGGCCGCCGCGATCGCGTTCAGCCAGGACATTCCCGACGTGCTGCGCCCGGACCTGACCATCGCCTACACCGACACCGACGGCAACGGCCAGCGCGGCGACCGGCGACCGCCGGGCTCGGAGAAGTTCTACCCCGACATCGACCACGCCATCGCGACCGTGACCGGCAGGCCCCGCGACCAGACCGTGGTCATGACCGCCGACTACAGCTTCCTGTCCTTCTATCCCTATTGGGGATTTCAGGGGTTGACGTCGCACTACGCCAACCCGCTCGCGCAGTTCGACCTGCGGGCGGCCCAAATCGAGAAGTGGTCCAAACTCAAGTCCGCCGACGAGCTCGTCCACGCGCTCGACACCTGCCCGTGGCCGCCGCCCACGGTGTTCCTCATGCGCCGCGGCGCCAACGGCAGCTACACGCTGCGGCTCGCCGAGGACGTCTATCCCAACCAGCCCAACGTTCGTCGCTACACCGTCGACCTGCGGGCCGCCCTCTTCGACAGCCCCCAATTCGTCGTGCACAGCGCCGGCCCGTTCGTGGTGGCCATCCGCAAGCCGGCGGCAGGGCACCCATGAGCACCGACACCTCGCCGCCACGCGCCGAAGAACTAGCATCAACCACCGTGACCGACACGGGAACCAACCACCGGATCACCCGGTTGGTTGCCACCGTCGCCGGGTTGCTCGGGGCGCTGCTGGCCATCGCCACCCCGCTGCTGCCGGTCACCCAGACCACCGCGCAGCTCAACTGGCCGCAGAACGGCACCTTCGAGAGCGTCGACGCGCCGCTGATCGGTTACGTGGCCACCGACCTCAACGTCACCGTGCCCTGCCAGGCCGCGGCCGGGCTGGCGGGCCCGGCGAACGCCGGCAAGACGGTGCTGTTGTCCACGGTGCCCAAACAGGCCCCCAAGGCCGTCGACCGTGGCCTGCTCATCCAACGCGCCAACGACTACCTGGTGGTCGTGGTGCGCAACGTCGCGGTGGTGACCGCCCCGCTGAGCCAGGTGCTCGGCCCCGCCTGCCGGCGGTTGACCTTCACCGCGCACGCCGAGAAGGTCACCGCCGAGTTCGTCGGGCTCACCCAGGGCCCCAACGCCGAGCACCCGGGCTCGCCGCTGCGCGGCGAGAAGAGCGGCTACGACTTCCGGCCCCAGATCGTCGGGGTGTTCACCGACCTCTCGGGGCCGGCGCCGCCGGGCCTGAGCTTCTCGGCCACCATCGACACCCGCTACAGCAGCAGCCCCACCCAGCTGAAGATGGCGGCGATGATCCTCGGGGTGGTGCTGACCGCCGTCGCCCTGGTCGCACTCCACCTGCTCGACACCGCCGACGGCACCAGGCACCGCCGCTTCCTGCCGTCGCGCTGGTGGTCGGTCAACGGGCTGGACGCGCTCGTCATCTCCGTGCTGGTGTGGTGGCAGTTCGTCGGCGCCAACACCTCCGACGACGGCTACATCCTGACCATGGCCCGGGTGTCCGAGCACGCCGGCTACATGGCCAACTACTACCGCTGGTTCGGCACCCCCGAGGCCCCCTTCGGCTGGTACTACGACCTGCTGGCACTCTGGGCCCACGTCAGCACGGCCAGCATCTGGATGCGTCTGCCCACCCTGGCCATGGCGCTGACGTGCTGGTGGGTGATCAGCCGCGAAGTGATGCCGCGCCTCGGCCACGCCGTCAAACAGAACCGCGGCGCGGCCTGGACCGCGGCCGGCATGTTCCTGGCCGTGTGGCTGCCGCTCAACAACGGCCTGCGGCCCGAGCCGATCATCGCGCTGGGCATCCTGCTGACCTGGTGCTCGGTCGAGCGCGCGGTGGCCACCAGCCGGCTGCTGCCGGTGGCGGTCGCGTGCATCATCGGTGCGCTGACGCTGTTCTCGGGGCCGACGGGCATCGCCTCGATCGGCGCCCTGCTGGTCGCGATCGGGCCGCTGCGGACGATCCTGCACCGCCGATCCAAACGCTTTGGCGCGCTGCCACTGGTGGCACCCCTGTTGGCCGCGGCCACCGTCACCGCCATCCTCATCTTCCGGGACCAGACCCTGGCCGGCGAGGTGCAGGCCAGCATGCTCAAGCGCGCCGTCGGCCCCAGCCTGAGTTGGTTCGACGAACACATCCGCTACGAGCGGCTGTTCATGGCCAGCCCCGACGGGTCGGTCGCCCGCCGCTTCGCCGTGCTGGCGCTGGTCCTGGCGCTCGGCATCACGGTCGCAATGTCGTTGCGCAAGGGCCGGATTCCCGGCACGGCCGCCGGGCCGAGCCGCCGCATCGTGGGGATCACGATCATCTCGTTCATCGCGATGATGTTCACTCCCACCAAGTGGACCCACCACTTCGGGGTGTTCGCCGGGCTGGCCGGGCCGCTGGGCGCGCTGGCCGCGGTCGCCGTGACCGCCGCGGCGATGCGATCCCGGCGCAACCGCACCATGTTCGCCGCCGCGGTGCTGTTTCTGTCCGCCCTGTCGTTCGCCAGCGTCAACGGCTGGTGGTATGTCTCCAATTTCGGTGTGCCATGGTCGAATTCGTTCCCCGCATGGCACTACGCCTTCGCCACCGCGCTGCTCGGGCTGACCGTCCTGGTGCTGCTACTGGCGGCGTGGTTCCACTTCGTGTCGCCCGATGACGGCCCACCCAAGCCCCGGTCACGCGTGGCGGGAATCGTCCAGTCCCCGTTGGCAATTGCGACGTGGGTGTTGGTGGTGTTCGAGGTGGCGTCGCTGACCCTGGCGATGACGGCCCAGTACCCCGCGTGGTCGGTGGGCCGCTCCAACCTGCAGGCTCTGGCCGGCAAGTCCTGCGGCCTGGCCGAGGACGTGCTGGTGGAACAGGACCCCAACGCCGGCGCGCTGTCGCCGGTGAGCGCCGCGGTGGGCGCCGCCCTCGGCGCGGGCCTCTCGGAAGCCTTCACGCCCAACGGCATTCCCGCCGACGTCCGCGCCGACCCGGTCATGGAGCGCCCGGGTGACCGCAGCTTCATCAACGACGACAGGCTGGTGACCGGCGCCGAGGCGGGCACCGAGGGGGGCACCAGCCCGGCGCCGGGGATCAACGGTTCGGTCGCCCAGCTGCCCTACAACCTGGACCCCGCGCGCACGCCCGTCCTGGGCAGCTGGCGCCCGGGCATCCAGGTCCCGGCCCACCTGCGATCGGGCTGGTATCGGCTGCCGCCCCGCGACCGGGCGCGGCCGCTGCTGGTGGTGAGCGCGGCCGGCCGCTTCGACCCCCGCGAGATCCAGGTGCAGTGGGCCACCGACGAGGAGGCGGCGAGCGGACATCCCGGCGGGTCGTTCCAGTTCGCCGACGTGGGGGCCTCGCCGGCGTGGCGGAACTTGCGGCTGCCGCTGTCGGCCATCCCCGGCAGCGCCACCCAGATCCGGTTGGTCGCCGACGACGAAGACCTGGCGCCGCAGCACTGGATCGCGCTGACACCGCCGCGGATTCCGCAGCTGCGCACGCTGCAGGACGTGGTCGGCTCGAAAGACCCGGTGTTCCTGGACTGGCTGGTCGGCCTGGCGTTCCCGTGCCAGCGGCCGTTCGGCCACCAGAACGGCGTCGACGAGATGCCGAAATGGCGCATCCTGCCGGACCGGTTCGGCGCCGAGGCCAATTCGCCGGTGATGGACAACAACGGCGGCGGCCCGCTCGGCGTCACCGAGCTCCTGGTGAAGCCGACGACGGTGGCCACCTATCTGAAGGACGACTGGTCCCGGGACTGGGGTTCGCTGCAACTGTTGACGCCGTACTACGCCGACGCGCAGCCCGCCCGTCTGCAGCTGGGGACGGCCACCCGCAGCGGCCTGTGGAACCCCGCGCCGCTGCGCAAGACCTGAGCCGCGCCCGCGCCTTCGCCGGAGCCTTGCCGCCCCCATTCCGTAAGTCTATGCTTACCGTTCGTGGCCACTTACCAAAGCGGCGACGTGTGGCTGGCCTTGGCCGACGGGACACGGCGGGCCATCGTGGAACGTCTCGCGCACGGCCCGTCGGCGGTCGGCGAATTGGCTCGCGACCTGCCCGTCAGCAGGCCGGCAGTGTCCCAACACCTCAAGGTGCTCAAGTCCGCCGGGCTGGTGCGTGACCGCGCCGCCGGAACCCGTCGCGTCTACCGGCTCGACCCGACGGGCCTGGCGGCTTTGCGCGCCGATCTCGACCGGTTCTGGACGCAGGCGCTGGCCGGCTACGCCCAAAAGGTCGCCGAGATTACGGGAGAAAGCCCGTGACGCAACGCATTCCGAACATCTCGCACCACGTGGTCGTCAACGCTCCGATCGACCGGGCGTTCGCCGTCTTCACCGAGCGGTTCGGCGACTTCAAACCCCGCGAGCACAACCTGCTGGCCGTGCCGATCGCCGAGACGGTCTTCGAGCCCCGGGCGGGCGGGCACATCTACGACCGCGGCGTCGACGGCAGCGTATGCCGCTGGGCGCGGATCTTGACCTACGAGCCGCCCCACCGACTCGTGTTCAGCTGGGATATCGGCCCCACCTGGCAACCGGAACCCGATCAGTCGAAAACCAGCGAGGTCGAGGTGCGCTTCACCGCGGAGCCGGGCGACCGCACCCGCGTCGACCTCGAACACCGCCATCTGGACCGCCACGGCCCCGGATGGGAATCCGTCGCCGACGGCGTCGACGGCGACGCCGGCTGGCCGCTGTATCTGGATCGCTACGCCCGCCTGCTGCCCGCCGGGAACCGGCAATGACGGCCACCCTGATGAGCATGGCCCGCGACGAGCGGGCCGACCTGGCGGAATTTCTCGCGACGCTCACGCCGCAGCAGTGGGCCGCGCCCAGCCTGTGCACCGGGTGGACGGTCAAAGACGTTGTCGCGCACACGATCAGCTACGAAGAGCTGGGCACGCTGGGGCTGCTAAGGCGCTTCGCGAAGGGCCGTGTCGTGCGGGCCAACCAGGTGGGCGTGGACGAGTTCGCGCACCTGAATGCCCAACAGCTGCTCGACTTCCTGCGTGCCCATCTCCAACCGCGCGGGCTGACAGCGGGTTTCGGCGGAATGATCGCACTCGTCGACGGCACCATCCATCACCAAGACATCCGCCGCGCGCTGGGCCGCCCGCGCACCGTCCCCGCCGACCGGCTCGAGCGGGTCCTCGGCCTGGTGCCCGGCAACCCCAGGATCGGCGCCGGACGCCGGATCAGGGGGCTGCGCCTACGCGCCACCGACGTCGATTGGGCCCACGGTCACGGACCCGAAGTCACCGGGCCCGGCGAGGCGCTCCTGATGGCGATGGCCGGCCGGCCCGCGGCGCTCGCCGACCTCGCCGGGCCCGGGCTGGACACTCTCGCCGCCCGGCTCGCCCACTGACGCCGCGCCGCTGCGCGGCCCCGCGTCCTCAGCTCAGAAAGCGGCTTCGCCTACCATCGAGCCTCGTGCCCCCCGACGGTAATCAGCGATCGCAGCGGATCCCACGGTCGGTGGCCGCCATCGCGGGGATCGTCGGGCTGCTGTTGTGCGCGCTCGTCCCGTTGCTTCCCGTCAGGCAGACCACCGCGACCGTGGTGTGGCCCCAGGGCAGTGCGGACGGGCACGTCACCCAGATCACCGCACCCCTGGTGTCCGGGGCGCCGCGCGCGCTGGACATCTCGATCCCGTGCACGGCGATCGCCACGCTGCCCGCCGGCGGCGGCCTGGTGGTCTCGACCCTGCCCCCCGGCGGAGTCGACGCCGGCAAGAATGGGCTGTTCGTCCGCGCCGACAAGGCCATGGTGGTCGTCGCTTTCCGCGACACCGTCGCCGCCGCTGCCCCGCGCCCGGCCGTCGCCGGCGGCGCCTGCAGCGTGCTGCACGCCTGGGCCGACGCGGGCGCGGCGGGTGCGGAGTTCGTCGGCATCCCCGGTGCCTCCGGAAAACTGTCCCCGGAAAAGAAGCCCCAGGTCGGCGGGATCTTCACGGACCTGAAGGTGCCCGCCCAGCCGGGGCTGTCCGCCCGAATCGACGTCGACACCCGGTTCATCACCTCCCCCACCACCGTCAAGAAGCTGGCGATGGCCGTCGGCGCCCTGGCCGTCCTCACGGCCGTCGTCGCGCTGGCCGCGCTGGACCGCCGCAGCCGCGGCGGCGGCACGCTGGTCAATTGGCGGTCCCCGATCATTTGGCTCGCCCGGTACCGCCCCCGGGCGCGGTGGCGCTCCTGGCGCCGCGTCGGGGTCGCCACCTGGATCGCCGACGCCGGGGTGATCGCGACGCTGCTGCTCTGGCACGTCATCGGCGCCACCTCGTCCGACGACGGGTACAACCTGACCATCGCCCGCGTCGCCCCGAAGGCCGGCTACCTCGCCAATTACTACCGCTACTTCGGGACGACGGACGCGCCGTTCGACTGGTATCTCGGGCTGCTGTCCAGGCTGGCATCGGTGAGCACCGCCGGTGTCTGGATGCGGTTGCCCGCGACGCTGGCCGGGATCGCCTGCTGGCTGGTGATCAGCCACTGGATCCTGCGCAGGCTGGGGCCCGGCCGGGGCGGCCTGGCCGCGAATCGGGTGGCGGTGTTCACCGCTGGCGCGGTGTTCCTGGCCGCCTGGTTGCCGTTCAACAACGGGCTGCGGCCGGAGCCGCTGATCGCCCTCGGCGTGCTGATCACCTGGATTCTGGTCGAGCGCGCGATCGCGCTGCAGCGCCTGGCCCCGGCCGCGATCGCCATCTTCGTCGCGATGCTCACCGCGACGCTGGCGCCGCAGGGCCTGATCGCCGTCGCCCCACTGCTCACCGGGTCGCGCGCGGTTGCCCGGGTGATCCGGCGCCGCCGGGCCACCGACGGGCTGCTGGCACCGCTGGCCGTGCTGGCGGGGTCGCTGTCGCTGATCACCGTGGTGGTGTTCCACTCTCAGACGCTGGCCAACGTCGCCGAGTCGGCGCGCATCAAATACAAGGTCGGGCCGACGATCGCCTGGTACCAGGACTGGCTTCGCTACTACTTCCTCACGGTGGAGTCCAACCCCGACGGATCCATGTCGAGACGGTTCGCGGTGCTGGTGCTGTTGCTGTGCCTGTTCGGCATGCTGGTCATCCTGCTGCGCCGGGGGAAGGTGCCGGGGGTGGCCAGCGGCCCGGCGTGGCGGTTGCTCGGCACCACGGCCTTCGGCCTGCTGCTGTTGACGTTCACCCCGACCAAGTGGGCGGTCCAGTTCGGCGCCTTCGCCGGACTGGCCGGGGCGCTGGGTGCGGTCACCGCGTTCGCGCTTGCGCGGATCGGCCTGCACAACCGCCGCAACCTGACGCTGTACGTGACCGCGCTGCTGTTCGTGCTGGCGTGGGCCACCTCCGGCATCAACGGCTGGTTCTACGTCGGCAACTACGGCGTGCCCTGGTACGACATCCCGCCGGTGATCGCCAGCCACCCGGTGACGTCGATGTTCCTCACGTTGTCCATCCTCACCGGCCTGCTGGCCGCGTGGCAGCACTTCCGGATGGACTACGCCGGCCACACCGAGGTCGAGGACAACCGGCGCAACCGCGTTCTGGCGTCGACCCCGCTGCTGGTGGTCGCGACCATCATGGTGATCGGCGAAGTGGCCTCGCTGACCAAGGGCGCGGTGTTCCGCTACCCGCTCTACACCACCGGCAAGGCCAACCTTGCGGCCATCACCTCGGGGTTGTCCCCGACGAGCTGCGCCATGGCCGACGACGTGCTGACCGAGCCCGACCCCAACGCCGGCATGCTGCAACCCGCGCCCGGCCAGGCCTTCGGCCCCGACGGCCCGCTCGGCGGGAAGGGCCCGGTCGGCTTCAAACCCGACGGCGTCGGCGATGACCTCCGGTCGTACCCGGTGGTGACCAAACCCGGCGTGGTGAACTCCGACGCGTCACCCAACAAGCCCAACGCCGCGATGAGCGACTCGGCGGGCACGGCCGGCGGGAAGGGCCCCGTCGGCGTCAACGGCTCGCACGCGGCGCTCCCGTTCGGGCTCGACCCGGCCCGCACCCCGGTGATGGGCAGCTACGGCGAGAACTCGCTGGCCGCCACGGCGACGTCGGCGTGGTACCAGCTGCCGCCCCGCACCCCGGACCGGCCGATCGTCGTGGTGTCGGCGTCCGGCGCGATCTGGTCGTACAAGGAGGACGGCACCTTCACCTACGGGCAGTCGCTGAAATTGCAGTGGGGGGTCACCCGCCCCGACGGCAGTACCCAGCCGCTGGCCGAGGTGCAACCCATCGACATCGGCCCCGAGCCGGCGTGGCGCAATCTGCGGTTCCCCTTGACCTGGGCGCCGCCCGAGGCCAACGTGGCGCGCATCGTCGCCTATGACCCGAATCTGAGTTCGGATCAATGGTTCGCGTTCACGCCGCCCCGGGTGCCGGTGCTCGAGACCCTGCAGCAGTTGATCGGGTCGCGCACACCGGTGCTGATGGACATCGCGACCGCCGCGAACTTCCCCTGCCAGCGGCCGTTCTCCGAACACCTCGGCGTGGCCGAACTTCCGCAATACCGCATCCTGCCCGACCACAAGCAGACGGCGTCGTCGTCGAACGGGTGGCAGGCCGGCGAGGCCGGGGGTCCGTTCCTCATCACGCAGGCGATGCTTCGTACGTCGACAATCTCGACGTATCTGCGGGGCGACTGGTATCGCGACTGGGGATCCGTGGAGCAGTATTTCCGGTTGGTGCCGGCTGACCAGGCGCCGGACGCCGTGATCGAACAGGGTGTGATGACAGTGCACGGCTGGAGCCGGCAGGGACCGATTCGGGCGCTCCCATGAGCGTGACGGCGGTCGACAAGTCCCACGAGGAGGCGACCTCCCGTCAAGACGTGCGCGTGACGCGCTGGGTCGCGACGATCGCCGGGCTGATCGGCTTCGTGTTGTCGATCGCCACGCCGTTGCTGCCCGTCGTGCAAACGACCGCGACGCTCAACTGGCCCCAGGGCGGCCAACTGAACAGCGTTACGGCGCCGCTGATTTCGCTGACCCCGGTGGACGTGACGGCGACCGTGCCCTGCTCCGCGGTGCGCGCCCTGCCACCCGAGGGCGGCGTCGTGCTGAGCACGGCACCCAAGAAGGGCAAGGATGCCGCGCTGAACGCGTTGTTCGTCGTCGTCAACGGCAAGCGCGTCGACGTCACCGACCGCAACGTGGTGATCGCCAGCGCTTCTCGCGACCAGGTCGCTTCGCCGCAGTGTCAGCGCATCGAGATCACCTCGACAAAAGCCGGCGCGTTCGCCACGTTCGTCGGACTCAAGGATCCGGCGGGCCGGCCGATCAGCGGCGGCTTCCCCGACCCGAACCTGCGGCCGCAGATCGTGGGGGTGTTCACCGATCTCACCGGCCCCGCCCCGGCCGACTTGAAGTTCTCGGCGACCATCGACACCCGGTTCTCCACCACGCCGACGACGCTGAAGCTGGCCGCCATGGTGCTGGCGATCCTGTCCACCATCGTCTCGCTGGTCGCGTTGTGGCGGCTCGACCAGTTGGACGGGCACCGTATGCGCCGGCTCATCCCCGCGAACTGGCGCACGTTCACGCTGGCCGACGTCACGGTGATCTTCGGATTCGTGCTCTGGCACGTGATCGGGGCGAACTCGTCGGACGACGGCTACATCCTGGGCATGGCCCGGGTAGCCGATCACGCCGGCTACATGTCGAATTACTTCCGCTGGTTCGGCAGCCCCGAGGACCCCTTCGGCTGGTACTACAACCTGCTGGCGCTCATGACGCACGTCAGCGACGCCAGCCTGTGGATGCGGCTACCCGACCTGATCGCGGGAATCCTGTGCTGGCTGCTGCTCTCGCGCGAGGTGCTCCCGCGACTCGGACCGGCGGTGGCCTCCAGCAAGGCCGCGAACTGGGCGGCGGGCCTGGTGCTGCTGACGGCGTGGATGCCGTTCGACAACGGCCTCCGCCCCGAGCCGATCATCGCCCTCGGTTCGCTGGTCACCTACGTGCTGATCGAGCGGTCGATGCGCTACAGCCGACTCACGCCCGCCGCGCTCGCGGTGATCACCGCGGCGTTCACCCTCGGTGTCCAGCCCACCGGGTTGATCGCGGTCGCCGCGCTGGTCGCCGGCGGTCGCCCGATCCTGCGCATCCTGGTGCGCCGCCACCGGCTGGTCGGCACGCTGCCGCTGGTGGCCCCGATGCTGGCGGCCGGCACGGTGATCCTGACCGTGGTGTTCGCCGACCAGACGCTGGCAACGGTGTTGGAGGCCACCAGGATTCGCACCGCCATCGGGCCCAGCCAGGCCTGGTACACCGAGAACCTGCGCTACTACTACCTGATCCTGCCGACGGTCGACGGCTCGCTGTCGCGCCGCTTCGGCTTCCTGATCACCGCGCTGTGCCTCTTCACGGCCGTGTTCATCATGTTGCGGCGCAAGCGGGTTCCGGGCGTCGCCCGCGGGCCGGCCTGGCGGTTGATGGGCGTCATCTTCGGGACCATGTTCTTCCTCATGTTCACCCCGACCAAGTGGGTGCACCACTTCGGGCTGTTCGCGGCCGTGGGCGCCGCGATGGCCGCCCTGACGACGGTGCTCGTGTCGCCGAAGGTGCTGCGCTGGTCGCGCAACCGGATGGCGTTCCTGGCGGCGGTGATGTTCGTGCTGGCGCTGTGCTTCGCCACCACCAACGGCTGGTGGTACGTCTCCAGCTACGGCGTGCCGTTCAACAGCAGCATGCCGAAAATCGGCGGAATCACCATCAGCGCAATATTTTTCGCGCTGTTCGCGATTACCGCGGTGTACGCGGCCTGGTTGCACTTCGTCGACACCAGCCACGGGGAGGGCAGAGTGGCGCGGGCACTCACGGCGGCGCCCATCCCCGTCGCCGCCGGCTTCATGGCGCTGGTGTTCGTGGGGTCGATGGTGGCCGGCATCGTCCGTCAGTACCCCACGTACTCCAACGCCTGGGACAACCTGCGCGAGTTCAGCGGGGGATGCGGGCTGGCCGACGACATTCTCGTCGAGCCCGACAGCAACGCGGGCTTCATGGCGGCGCTGCCCGGCGATTACGGCCCGCTGGGACCGCTGGGGGGTGTCAACCCCACCGGATTCACCCCCAACGGCGTGCCCGACCGCACCCTGGCCGAGTCGGTCAAGGAGACGTCGGTCCCGCAGCCCGGGACCGACTACGACTGGGATGCGCCGCTCAAGCTGGCGGCGCCGGGTATCAACGGGTCGACGGTGCCGCTGCCCTACGGCCTCAACCCCGACGAGGTTCCGCTGGCCGGCAGCTACACCCGCGGCGCGCAACAGCAGAGCAAGCTGACCTCGGCGTGGTACCAACTCCCGAAGGCCGACGCCGGGCACCCGCTGGTCGTGGTGACCGCAGCCGGCACGATCGCCGGCAACAGCATCCTGCATCACCACACCAGCGGGCAGACATTGGAATTGGAATTCGGCAGGCCCGGTCCCGGCGGCTCCGTGCTGCCGGCCGGTCGGCTGGTGCCCTACGACCTGTACGGCGAGCAGCCGAAGGTGTGGCGCAACCTTCGCTACCCGCGCTCGCAGATGCCCGCCGACGCGGTCGCGGTGCGGGTGGTCGCCGAGGACCTGTCCCTGACCCCCGACGACTGGATCGCCCTCACCCCGCCGCGGGTACCGGAACTGCGCTCGCTGCAGGAGTACATCGGTTCGACGCAACCCGTGCTGATGGACTGGGCTGTCGGGCTGGCCTTCCCGTGCCAGCAGCCGATGCTGCACGTCAACGGCGTCACCGAGATCCCCAAGTTCCGCATCACCCCGGACTACAACGCCAAGAAGCAGGACACCGACACCTGGCAGGACGGCGTCAACGGCGGCCTGCTGGGCATCACCGATCTGCTGCTGCGGGCTCATGTCATGTCGACCTACCTGTCCCACGACTGGGGCCGGGACTGGGGCTCGCTGCGCAAGTTCGACACCATCGCCGATGCCCGGCCCGCGCAGCTCGAACTCGGCACCGCAACCCGCAGCGGGTGGTGGTCACCGGGCCAGATCCGCATTAAGCCATAGCGGCTCAATAAACAATTGCCGCCGTAATTTGTCAACCGCCCAATAAGTACAGGAATTGACGGTTGAGTAATTGCCGGAAATAGGTTTGATTTCGTCGCGTCCGGGTTACTAACTAACCGCTGTGATCCACTTCACACGGGAAAATAGGTGCCCCATGACTGCGCTGACACCCCTTGGAACATGTGCGGCGGCGTTCGTCGCGGCGATCGCCCCGGCAACGACGTTCGCAATCACCACGGCGGCCGCCGAAGGTGGCACCACCGTCGTCCTGGACAACTATTTGCGGCGCTGCGATTTCAGCCGCGTCGGCGTCGCGCCCAAGGTGCCGAACCCGATGCTGGGTACGGGGTCGGCCCTCATCCATACCACCGGGTCACGGGCGGTGGCCGAGGTACATCTCTACGACGAACCCGAACCCGGCACCCACTTCGACGTCGGGCTCATCGAGATGCCGCGGCCGGCGACGGGCACCTGCGGACCGGGCGACCCGGGCACCGCCTTCACCGGCATGGACACCGACGCGGCGGGCAACGGCACGGCGACCGTGCAAGACACCATTCGGCCGGGAACCACGGGCGTGTGGGTGATTATCGAGCGGCGCAACGCGAACTCGCAGAATCCGGCGGAGTTTTACACTTCCGAGTTCGTGGCGCCGGTATAACCGCGGTCCCGCTATCACTTCGGTCCCGCCCAGGCAGTGCCATAAGTCCCTATCTCGACGCCCCGGTCAAGTGCTCCGATAATGGGCATCGCCGAATGACGGCGTCCGATGAGAGGCACGGCAATGAACGTTTCACCACAGTCACCGGCCCCGACACGCTTTTTGGCCCGCGTGCTCGGCCCCTTCCTCGTCGTCGTCGACGTGACGGCGGTGGCGCGGGCCTCCGACATGCAGACGCTGCTGTCGCAATTCGAGGCGAATTCGATGTGGACGTTTGTCACCGGCGCCTTCATCCTGCTGCTCGGCCTGACCATCGTTGCCGCCCACCAAAGCTGGCGCGGCCCCGCGGCCGCCATCGTTTCCCTGCTCGGCTGGCTGATCGTGCTTCGCGGGCTGCTGCTGGTCGCCTTTCCTAAATTCTTCGCCTCGATGGCCGATGCGATGATCGGCGCGCAGGGCTGGTGGATCACGCTGTGCGTGGTCTTCGCCCTGGTCGGCCTCTACCTGACCTACGTGGGCTGGGCGCCCGCACCGAAGCGGCCGACATCGCAAGCGGCGGCGGCCAATCCGGACCTGCCGCGAGCCGCGTGAGCAACACGGGGTCGACGCCGCACCGGCCGACTCAGCGGGAAGGCTCGGAGGAACTCACCGGTGACATCGGTACGGCGGTGCCCGCCGAGTTCGACGCGCCGGCAACCCAAGCGGCGGGCGGGGACAGGCCGGCGCTGAGCCCGGGCTCGGCGCTGCTCGTCGTCACCCGCGGGCCCAACGCCGGGTCACGGTTCCCGTTGAACCAACCCGTCATGGCCGCGGGCCGGCATCCGGAAAGCGACATCTACCTCGACGACATCACGGTCAGCCGCCGGCACGCCGAATTCCTCAGCGAGGGTGGCCAATTCCGTATCGTCGACGTGGGCAGCATGAACCACACCTATCTCAACCGGGAGCCCGTCGACGAAGCGGTGCTGGCCGACGGCGACGAAATCCAGATCGGCAGGGTCCGTCTGCTTTTCGTCACCGACGCGTAGCGTCTCTGCCATGAGCGACTACGCCGCAGAGGCGGTGGACCGGCTGCCCTTCTCCAGCGAGGAGAAGTCGCGGCGCTACCGGACCGAGAACTACCGCGGGGCCGTGGGTCTCAACTGGTACCTCACCGATCCCACCCTGCGATTCACCATGGCGTACTACCTGCAACCCGAGGAACTGGCGGTCGTGGAACCGCACCTGGTGCGCATGGGCGAGCTGATGGGCGGGCCCGTCGCGCGATGGGCGGAGGAGACCGACCACAACCCACCCCGGCTGGAGCGCTACGACCGCTGGGGCCACGACATCAGCCGGGTCGTCATGCCGGCCTCCTTCACCGAGTCCAAGCGCGCGGTCCTCGACGCCCAACAGGCCCTGCGCGACGACGCGCGGGCTGCGAAGGTGAGCTCGGGTCTGGGCCTGTTCGCGTCCAACTATCTGCTCAACCAGGCCGATATCGGGATGGGCTGCGCGCTTGGCACCGGCGGCGGCATGGTCTCCTCGCTGGTGGCCGCCTACGCGCCGGCCGACGTGCGGGAGCACGTGGCAGCCAAGTTCGCCTCCGGCGAGTGGGCGGGCGAGACGGCGCAACTGCTGACGGAACGCACCGGCGGCTCCGACCTGGGCGCCCTCGAGACGACGGCGACCCGCGCAGGCGACGCCTGGATCCTCAACGGCTTCAAGTGGTTCGCGTCCAACTGCGCCGGCGAGGCGTTCGTCGTGCTGGCCAAACCCGAGGGCGCGCCCGACTCGACGCGGGGCGTCGCCAACTTCCTGGTGCTGCGCACCCGCCGCGACGGGTCGCGCAACGGGGTGCGGGTGCGCCGCCTCAAGGACAAGCTCGGCACCCGCTCGGTCGCCTCCGGCGAGGTGGAATTCGTTGACGCCGAAGCGTTTCTGCTGTCCGGCGAGCCCACCGGCGAGGCGGGGCCGTCCGACGGCAAGGGGCTGGGCCGCATGATGGAGCTGACCAACGCCGCGCGCCTGGGCATCGCCCTGTTCGGGCTCGGCAACGCGCGCCGTGCCCTGGTCGAGTCGCTGTGCTACGCCCGCCGGCGGCACGCGTTCGGCGGCGCGCTGATCGACAAGCCGCTGATGCGCCGCAAGTTGGCCGAGATGATCGTCGACGTCGAAGCCGCGCAGGCGATGGTGTTCGACGGCACCGGCGCCACCAATCACCGCCAGCCCCGAGCCATGCGGCAGCGCATCGCGGTGCCGGTCACCAAGCTCAAGGCCTGCCGCCTGGGGATCACCGCGGCGTCCGACGCGATCGAAATCCACGGCGGCAACGGCTATATCGAGACGTGGCCGGTCGCCCGGCTGCTGCGTGACGCGCAGGTCAACACCATCTGGGAGGGGCCCGACAACATCCTTTGCCTGGATGTGCGGCGTGGTATCGAGCAGACCCGCGCTCACGAGGTGTTGCTGGCGCGGATGCGCGACGCGGTGTCGGTGTCCGACGACGACGACACCACCCGGCTGGTGGCCGGGCGCATCGAAGATCTGGACGCGGCGATCGTGGCCTGGTCCAAGTTGGACCGCGACATGGCCGAGGCGCGGTTATACCCGCTGGCCCAATTCATGGGTGACGTGTACGCCGCGGCGCTGCTCACCGAGCAGGCCGCCTGGGAACGCTCCACCGGTGGTGGGGAGCGCAAGGCGTTGGTCGCCCGGCTCCACGCGCAGCGGTATCTCGCCGACCCCGGGGCGCTGCGCGGCATCGACGCCGACCGCGACGAGGCGCTGGAGCGCTTCGACGAGCTGGCCGGCGGCGCCCTGACCGTCGACGCCTGACGGGCGGTTCCGCGGACCGACGTCCGCCAGCTGGGACGTCGCTGGGAGTGTCCTGGAAAGCGTGGGCGTGGCGGCGGAACGGGTATGCCTAGGGCCAGGTGAGTGGCTGTCGGCCAGGTCTGGAGGGTTTAGCGATGTCGCCCGTTACCAGGGGCCCCATGGGTAGTTTGACGTCCGGGCTGCGGCTGGTCAGCCGAAAGCCGGGGCACTTCCGCAGCGGCCGGTGGTTCCTCCTGGCCGACGGCGTGCTGCTGATTGCTCTGGGTGTCGCCGGGTTCGTCTCCGCCGGCGTGCATCCCCATGCCCCGCCCGTCGGCGCCCCGGTGCTGGGGCTGGCGTTGACACCCTGGCACAGCGCCCTGTTGGCCGGGCTCGGCGTGCTCGCCGTGATCGGAGTTGTCCAGCGGCACGCGGCGATCACCGCGGCCGCGCTCAGCTCGGTGGTCTTCCTGGCTCTGGTGATCATCGGCGCGATCGCCGCGGCACATCATGCGCCGGGCCCGCTCGGCTTCGAGCCGCGCGACATCGTGTTGCACGGCGTGCTGGGCGCGGCGAACTTCGCCGTCCTGTATTGGCTCCTCCCGGACGTGCTGGAAGGGCCGGATTGGGTTCCGCGCCGGGAAACCGGGATTCAGCAACCCGGCGGGATTCAGCAACCCGGTGAACCGACCACGCCGCCGGCAGGCCAGTCATCCGCCGGGGCCTGAGGCCCAGTTGGGCCAGCCCCACACGGCACCCGGGCGGCCCCGATGAGACCGCCACCCGATCCGCGAATCTGATATCGGATGCGATATCACGTTGCGCGATCACCACATGGTCCGCCGGGCGGTTCCGGTGTGACGAAAGTGTCTCCGCCGCGGGCGCTTAGACCGGGATCAGCCCGTGCTTGCGTGCCGTGCGGAACCACAATTGCTTGTCCCGCAACAACTTCAGCGACTTGCGCAGCAGCAGCCGGGTCTCGTGGGGGTCGATGACCGCGTCGATGAACCCGCGCTCGGCGGCGGTCCACGGGATCGCCATGTTGAGGTTGTAGCCCTCGATGAAGTCCTTCTTGATCTGCTGCGCCTCGGGCGTGGTCGGGTCGGGGAAACGCTTCATCAGCAGCTGCGCGGCGCCCTCGGCGCCGATCACCGCGATGCGCGCGGTGGGCCAGGCGAAGTTGAAGTCCGCGGTCAGCTGCCGGGAGCCCATCACCGCATAGGCGCCGCCATAGGACTTGCGCACGGTGATGGTCACCTTCGGCACGTCGGCCTCCACGACCGAGTAGAGGAACCGGCCGCCGCGCTTGATGATGCCCCGCTTCTCCTCTTCGGCGCCGGGCAGGAAGCCCGGGGTGTCCACCACGAAGACCAGCGGGATGTTGAACGCGTCGCAGAACCGCACGAACCGCGCCGCCTTGTCGGACGCCTCGTTGTCGATCGCCCCCGACATGTGCATGGGCTGGTTGGCGATCACCCCCACCGGGTGGCCGTCGACGCGCGCGTAACCGGTGATGATGGCCGGGCCGTGCTGCGCCGCGACGTCGAGGAAGTCGCCGTCGTCGAAGATGCGCAACAGGATTTCGTGCATGTCGTAGGCCGCGTTGTCGGAGTCCGGCACGATCGCGTCGAGCTCGAGGTCGCTCGGCGTGATCTCCGGCTCCAGCCCCGGGTTGACGATCGGCGGCCGGCCGAAGGCGCTCGACGGCAGGAACGACAGGAAGTCGCGCACGTACTGGAACGCCTCGGCCTCGGAGTCGACCACCTGGTGGATGTTGCCGTAGCGGGCCTGGGCGTCGGAGCCGCCCAGCTCGTCGAGCGTGACCTCCTCGCCGGTGACCTCCTTGATCACGTCGGGGCCGGTGACGAAGAAGTAGCCCTGGTCACGCACCGAGACGAGCAGGTCGTCCTGGATCGGCGAATAGACCGCTCCCCCGGCGCATTTGCCGAAGATGAGCGAGATCTGCGGCACCAGGCCGGACAGCGCCTCGTGGCGACGGCCCAGCTCGGCGTACCACGCCAGCGAGGTGACGGCGTCCTGGATGCGTGCCCCGCCGGAGTCCTGGATGCCGATGATCGGGCAGGCGACCATCGCGCACCACTCCATCAGCCGGGCGACCTTGCGGCCGAACATCTCCCCGACCGTGCCCTGGAACACCGTCTGGTCGTGGGAGAACACCCCGACCGGTCGCCCATCGATCATGGCGTGGCCGGTGACGCACCCGTCGCCGTAGAGCGCGTTCGGGTCGTCCGGCGTCTTGGCCAACGCCCCGACTTCCATGAAGGTGCCCGGGTCGACCAGCGCATGGATGCGGGCGCGGGCGCTGGGGATGCCCTTCTTGTCGCGCTTGGCGACGGCCTTCTCGCCGCCGGGTTCCATGGCCAGCTCCATGCGCACATGGAGCTCGGCCAGCTTTTCGGCTGTCGTGTGAGCGCGAGAAGGCTCCGCACCGGTCACTACTTGCCCACCTCACTCGTCCGGCGGCGCCCCGCCTCGATGTCGTCTAACGCCTCGGTCATGTGTGCACCCACCTTGGCGATGATCGGCTCGTCGATGGCCTGGATGTGTTCCCCAC
The DNA here is from genome assembly GCF_010731655.1 of Mycobacterium paraseoulense. NCBI lineage: Bacteria > Bacillati > Actinomycetota > Actinomycetes > Mycobacteriales > Mycobacteriaceae > Mycobacterium > Mycobacterium paraseoulense. Next base: position 3,890,244 of record NZ_AP022619.1, read on the forward strand.
CGATCGGCACTACCTCGAGGTCGGACACGTACTCGCCCCAGCCACCGTCCGGCTGACGAACGGCATACCGCGGCTCGAACATGATCGCGTCGTCATGGTAGCGATCGGCCATGTAGAGGGTGACATGCCCGTCGTACGGCTGGATCTGGGCGGTGTCGATAGCCCGGTTGTCCAGGTACGACGTGCGCTGGTGCTCGATGATCCCGGCCGGGATCTGCACGCCGCTCTGGCCGACCGCGTCGAGCACGAACCGGATCTGGCCCTCGTCGTCGAGCTCCTCGAGCTGCTCGTACGGGATCTCCGGGATGGTGACGTTGAACGTCTTCTCGGCGAACCGGGCGTAGCGGTCCCAGCGTTTGCGGATCTCCTCCTTGGTCTGCGGGACCTCCTCGCCCGCGCGGACCGCGTCGATCAGGCCCACCCAGCGCACGTCCTTACCCAGCCGCTTGAGTCCGATCGCGCACGCGTAGGCGAGCACGCCACCCAGCGACCAGCCGGCCAGGATGTAGGGCCCGTCGCCCTGGATCTCGATCAGCTTCGGAAGGTATTGCGCCGCACGCTCTTCGATCGAGCCCTCGACCCGCTCGAATCCGTACATCGGGGTGTCCGGCGGCAGCCGGTTGAGCAACGGCTCGTACACGACGGTCGAGCCACCGGCCGGGTGGAAAACGAACACCGGCACCCGCGATGCTTCCGCGGGTCCCTCGGGCCGCGGCCGCAGGGTGCGGACGAACCCGTCGATCACGCCGGCCTCCAGGTACTGCCGCACCTTCTCGGCCAGCGCCTCGATGTTCTCCGACGTCAGCACGTCCTCGACCGTGATCGGACCCCCGGCGCGCTCGGAGAGGCGCTGCGCCATCTTGGCGGCCTGCTCGTCGTCCAGCTTGGGCAGCGGGTTGAAGATGCCGCCCGGCGACTTGCCGGTGACGATCGCCCACGTGGCGAAGGTGACCCGCTCGGCGGCGTCGCGCGGCGGCACGTCGGAGTTGAGCGCCGCGGCGACCGCCTGCTGGTTGAGCGCGTCGGCGGCGCCGGTCAGGTTGGGCTGCCGCTGCGCGGCGCCGTTGCCGTTGGGTCCCGACGGGTCGGTGGGCGGCGGCGGAATCGGGACGTCCGATGCCGGCGGGGCCGGTTGGGTCTCGGGCTCGGCTTGCGGGTCGGGCGCGGGGGCCGTGACGGTCGAAGGTGTTGCGCCGCTGACCATTTCGGCCTGCATCCGGGCGATCTCCTCGGCCGACTGCGTCTTCTGGTACTCGTGCAGCTGCTCGACCTCGTCGCGGTGCTCGACCGCGTACTCGATCAGCTTCTCGATGTTGTAGAGGTTGGCGTCACGCACCGCGGCCAGCTGGATCGGCGGCAGGTCGAAGTCGTATTCGACCCGGTTCTTGATCCGCACCGCCATCAGCGAGTCCAGGCCGAGCTCGATCAGCGGCACCTCCCAGGGCAGATCCTCGGGCTCGTAACCCATCGCGGCGCCGACGATCAGGCCCAGGCGCTCGGCGACGGTCTCACCCGAGTCCGGCGACCATTTGCCCATGCTGGCCGAGAAGTACCGGTTGGTCAGGCTGTCGGTCAGGGTTTCGGCTCCGGCCTCGTCGGCGGGTGCCTCCGGCGCTGCCACCGCCCCGCTGGAGGGGGCCGTGATGGCCGCGCCCGCGCCGACCGCGGCCGGCAGGGCGACGCCCGCTTCCCCGGCCCGGGTCACCAGCGCGTCGTAGACCAGCGTGAAGGACTCGTCGATGCGGGCGTGCACCTGCACCGCGGCGCCGCCGGGGTGGCGGGTCAGCGTGGTCACCAGCCGGGCGCCCTCGCCGGGAACCGCGCGCTGCTCGGCGGCCGCCAGCTGGGCGTCCGGAAGGACCTCGGCCGCAGCGGCCTTCACCAGCGCGGGCAGGTCCGTCAGGCCGCGGGGGTTGTACTCCCACACGTGGCGGCCGTCCGGCAGCGCGACGTGGTTGCCCGGCATCAGCACCGAGCTGCTGCCGTGCCCGAAGTGCACGTCCAGCCAGTGCTCCTTGCGCTTGAACCGGGTCGGCGGGATGTTCGCATAGTCCTGCGGTCCGGCGGCGCGGGTGAACAGCGTCCAGATGTTCAGGTCGTGCCCGTAGACGTAGAGCTGCGCCATGGTCGAGACCATCGACTCGACCTCGTCCTGCTTGCGGGCCAGCGTCGGGATCAGCTGCGCGTCGTGCAACCCGGCGGCGGCCGTGGTCAGGCCAACCTGCATGAGCGCCACCGGGTTCGGTGCCAGCTCCAGGAAGGTCGTGTGGCCGCTGTCGACCGCGTTGCGAACGCCGTGGGTGAAGTAGACGCTGTGGCGCAGGCCCTTCTTCCAGTAGTCGACGTCGTGGATCGGCTCGCCGCCGGGCTTGATGTAGGTGCCCTCGTGCACCGTCGAGTAGATCCCGACCGTGGGGCTCATCGGCTTGATGCCCTGCAGTTCCGCGGCGAGCTCACCGAGCAGCGGGTCCATCTGCTGGGTGTGGCTGGCGCCCTTGGTCTGGAACTTGCGGGCGAACTTGCCTTCGGATTCCGCGCGGGCGATGATCGCGTCCACCTGCTCGGGCGGGCCGCCGATGACGGTCTGGGTGGGGGCGGCGTAGACGCACACCTCCAGGTCGGGGAAGTCGGAGAACACCGTCTTGATCTCGTCGGCGGAGTATTCCACCAGCGCCATCAGCCGGATGTACTCGCCGAACAGCATCGCCTCGCCCTCGCCCATCAGGTGCGAGCGCGAGCAGATGGTGCGGGTGGCGTCGCGCAGCGACAGGCCGCCGGCGAAGTAGGCCGACGCCGCCTCGCCCAGCGACTGGCCGACCACCGCGGCGGGCTTGGCGCCGTGGTGCTTGAGCAGCTCACCCAGCGCGATCTGGATCGCGAAGATGGTGACCTGGGTGGTCTCGATGCCGTAGTCCTGCGAGTCGTCGAGGATCAGCTCGAGCACCGAGTAGCCCAGCTCGTCCTGGATCAGCGCGTCGACCTTCTCGATCCACTCGGCGAAGACCTCGTTGCGCAGGTACAGGCTCTTGCCCATCTTGCGGTGCTGCGCGCCGAAACCGGCCAGCACCCACACCGGGCCATTGGTCACCGGTCCGTCGACGCTGAACACGCCCGGCCGCTGCTTGCCCTCGGCGACCGCGCGCAGGCCCTTGATGGCCTCCTCGTGGTCGTGGGCCAGCACCACCGCGCGGGAGCGGCCGTGGTTGCGCCGCGACAGCGCCCGCCCGATCGATTCCAGCGACGACGCCTGCCCCTCCGGGCTTTCCATCCAGTCCGCCAGCTCGGCGGCCGCGGCCTTCTTGCGCGAGGTCAAGAACGCCGACACCGCGAGCGGGATCAGGGGCTTGGTGGGCTCCGCGGCCTCCTGCGCCGCCAGCTCTTCCAGCGCGATCTCCTTGAGCCGCAACGCCTCGTCGGTGACGCCCGGCAGTTCGGGCTCTTCCTCCTCGGGTGCCTCGGCGTCGGGAATGATGTTGCCGAAGTCGTCGAAGCGCAGCGCGTGGGCTTCCATGGCCGGCGCCTCGGCGGTGGCCGAGGACGCCTTCAGCTCGGGCTCGGGCTCGGGCTCACGCTCGATCACGTCGCGGGGCAACACCTCGCGCACCACCAGGTGCGCGTTCGCCCCGCCGAAGCCGAAGCTGGACACCCCGGCCAGCGCGTAGCCGCCGTAGCGCGGCCAGTCGGTGGCCTGGTCGATCAACTTCAGGTGCATCGCGTCGAAGTCGATGTACGGGCTGGGGCCGGCGAAGTTGATCGACGGCGGCAGCTTGTCGTGCTGCAGGGCCAGCACCACCTTGGCCATGCTGGCCGCGCCGGCCGCCGACTCCAGGTGGCCCACATTGGTTTTCACCGCACCCAGCAGCGCCGGGCGGTCGGCCGGGCGGCCCCGGCCGACGACGCGGCCCAGCGCCTCGGCCTCGATCGGGTCACCGAGGACGGTGCCGGTGCCGTGCGCCTCGATGTAGTCGACGGTGCGCGGGTCGATGCCGGCGTCCTTGTAGGCCCGGCGCAGCACGTCGGCCTGCGCGTCCTGGTTGGGCGCGATCAGTCCGTTGGACCGGCCGTCGTGGTTGACCGCGCTGCCCGCGATCACGGCCAGGATCTGGTCGCCGTCGCGGCGGGCGTCGTCGACCCGCTTGAGCACCAGCATGCCGCCGCCCTCGGAGCGGGTGTAGCCGTCGGCATCTGCGGAGAACGACTTGATCCGACCGTCGGGGGAGAGCACCTGGCCGATCTCGTCGAAACCGAGCGTGACCACGGGGGTGATCAGGGCGTTGACACCGCCGGCGACCGCGACGTCGGCTTCGCGGTTGCGCAGCGCCTGGACGGCCTGGTGGATGGCCACCAGCGAGCTCGAGCAGGCGGTGTCGACGGCGACCGAAGGGCCGCGGAAGTCGTAGAAGTAGGAGACCCGGTTGGCGATGATCGACGTCGCGGTGCCGGTGATCGCATACGGGTGCGCGACGGTCGGGTCGGACACCGCCAGGAAGCTGTAGTCGTTGTTGGAGACGCCGACGTATACGCCGACGGACCCGCCGCGCAGGCTCGACGCCGGGATGCGGGCGTGCTCGAGCGCCTCCCAGGTGAGCTCCAGCGCCATCCGCTGCTGCGGATCGATGTTGTCGGCTTCGGTCTTCGCGACCGCGAAGAACTCGGAGTCGAAGCCCTTGATGTCCTTCAGGTAGCCGCCGCGGGTGCGGGCCTTGGCGACTCGCTCGGCCAGCCGCGGCTCCTCGAGGAACTCCTCCCAGCGACCCTCGGGCAGGTCGGTGATGGCGTCGCGGCCCTCCATCAGCGCCTGCCACGTCTCGTCGGGGGTGTTCATGTCGCCGGGCAACCGGGTGGACAGGCCGACGATCGCGATGTCGACCCGCTCGGCGGGGCCGTTGCGCGTCCAGTCCGAGACGTCGTCCCCGGTCGTGTCCGCTTCCGGCTCGCCCTCGATGATCCGCGTGGCCAACGACTCGATGGTCGGGTGCTGGAAGGCCACCGCGACCGACAGGGTGACGCCGGTCATGTCCTCGATGTCGGCCGCCATCGCCACGGCGTCGCGCGACGACAGGCCGAGCTCCACCATCGGCACGGACTCGTCGATGTCGTCCGGCGACTTCCCGACCGCCCTGCCCACCCAGTTGCGCAGCCACTCGCGCATCTCGGGGACCGTCAGGTGGTCGGCCTTGTTGGCGGGGAGATTCTCCTGCTGGTCCTGGGGGTCGTCTAATTCAGCCATGGTTCCTGGGTTCAGTCAGTTGAGCTGGCGAAGGCGGTCGGCGAGCCGACGCCGCTGCGCAGGCTGCCGTCGAGGTAGGCGGCGCGGCACGCGCGGCGCCCGATCTTGCCGCTGGAGGTACGCGGAATGGTTCCGGCCTGCACCAGCAGCAGGTCGCGGACGGTGACCCCGTGCCGCACCGCGATGGCCGCGCGGATCTCGTCGGCGATCGGCTGGTACTCGAGCTTGTGCGTGCCGGGGGCACGCTCGGCGACGATCACCAGCTGCTCGGAGCTGTCCTCGGGGTCGTGCTTGAGGCCGGTGTGCGGATTGTCGAACACCACCTGGGGCAGCTCGTTGGCCGGGACGGAAAACGCGGCCACGTAGCCGGTACGCAGGGCCCGGCTGGCTTCCTGGGCCGAGTACTCGAGGTCCTGCGGGTAATGGTTGCGGCCGTCGATGATGACCAGGTCCTTGATCCGGCCCGCGATATAGAGGTGCCCGTTGTGGTAGGTGCCGTAGTCGCCGGTGCGCACCCACAGCCCGTCGTCCTCGGCTCCCTCGGCGTGCGACTGGCTGATGCGCGACTTGAGAATGTTGCGGAAGGTCTCCTGGGTCTCCGCCTCCTTGCCCCAGTAGCCGAGGCCCAGGTTCTTGCCGTGCAGCCAGATCTCGCCGATCTGGCCGTCCGGCAGCTCGCTGGCGGTGTCGGGGTCGACGATCACGGCCCATTCGTCGACGCCGATGACGCCGGCCGAAACCTGTGCGACGGCGTTCGGCGCGTCGGCGGCCACCTCGACGAAGCGCTGCTTGTTCAGCTCGTCGCGGTCCACGTGGATCACGGTCGGCGCCTGGTCCATGGGCGTGGTGGAGACGAACAGCGTCGCCTCGGCCAGGCCGTAGGACGGCTTGATCGCGGTCTCCCTCAGCCCGTACGGCTTGAACGCCTCGTAGAACTTGCGCATCGACGCCGGGGAGACCGGCTCGCTGCCGTTGAGGATCGCCTTGACGTTGCTCAGGTCCAGCGGCGGCTCGCCGTCCTTGGGCACCCCGCGCACCGCGGCGTGCTCGAACGCGAAGTTCGGGGCGACGGTGATGACCTCGCTGTCCGGGGCGTCCTCGGGCTTGCGCGCCATCTCCCGGATCCACCGGCCCGGCCGGCGCACGAACGCGGCCGGCGTCATGAAGGTGAAGTTGTGGCCGATCACCGGCGACAGCAGCGCCGTGATCAGGCCCATGTCGTGGAAGAACGGCAGCCAGGACAGGCCGCGGTCACCCTCTTTGCCTTCCAGCCCGTTGAGCACCTGCAGCACGTTGGTCGGCAGGTTCAGGTGGGTGATCTCGACACCGGTCGGCGTGCGCGTGGAGCCGGACGTGTACTGCAGGTAGGCGATGGTGTTCTCGTCGGCCTCCGGCTCCACCCAGGTGGAGGCCACTTCGTCGGGCACCGCGTCGACGGCGATCACGCGGGGCCGCTCCTTGGCCGAGCGGGCGCGGATGAACTTGCGGACGCCTTCGGCGGCCTCGGTGGTGGTCAGGATCGTCGAGGGGCTGCAGTCGTCGAGCACCGCGTGCAGGCGGCCGACGTGGCCCGGCTCGCCCGGGTCGAACAGCGGCACCGCGATCCGGCCGGCGTACAGCGCGCCGAAAAAGGCGATGAGGTAGTCCAGGTTCTGGGGGCACAGGATGGCGATGCGGTCACCCGGCTGGGTGACCTGCTGCAGCCGAGCGCCCACCGCCCGGTTGCGGGCGCTGAAATCGCGCCAGACGATGTCGCGGGCGATGCCGTCGCGTTCGGTGGAGAAGTCGAGGAACCGATAGGCCAGCTTGTCGCCGCGAACCCTCGCCCACTTCTCAACGTGCTTGACCAGGTTGGTGTTGTCGGGGAACCTGATCTTTCCATTCACGATGAACGGGTTGTGGTACGGCATTCCGCTCTCCTGTCACACCTGTTTTAGGCCGGCGCTACGCCGGCGTGTTGTTCTCTGGTCGGCGACGCCGACGGTTCCATCTCTACGCGGGCCAGTCCTCGCGCGACGCCACCGGCGCCAGCCTCCTGTCCATCTCAGGCCGGCTCCCACCAGCACCGGGTCCGCAACGACGTCTGATAGCTCTTAAATTCCTCTTAATGTTAAGGGGCGGCCCGCAGCACACCAAATCACAAGGTACCGCTGATCTGCACCGGCAACCGGCTCCTGACGGCTGTGTCCCGCGGCCGGTCATCCATGTTTGGGATGCGGCGCGTTGCTGATCAACCCTTGGGCCCAGTTCAACGTCCAATCGGTCGCGGCCTGCCCGTCGAGGTTCCAGAACTGTGTCGTCGCGTACAGCGCATGGATGGGCTGTCCGGCATTGCCGGCCAGGGTGTTGAGCGTGTTGGGCAGGTTGGCCACGCTGAACGCCTCTTCCGGCGCCGCGCAGATGAGGTCACCCGGCGCGCAGATCTCATTGGTCTTGCCGTCGAGCGCGCCGAACCCACCGGGCCGCGCGCCCGTCATGGTCAACCCGAGCCCGGACAGCACGGGCACTTCGTGCAGCGTGACCTCGGCGCCCTGCCCCGGCGGGTTGGGCCCGATGTCTTTGCCCACGCCGGGCTGGCGGCGGCCGTCGGCGATCAACGTCACACCGAGCACCAGGTCGTCGTCGACGGGTCCGCGGCCGTTACCGATATCGCTGGCGATGTCACCGGCGATCACCGCGCCCTGGGAGAAGCCCATCAGCACGTAACTGGTCAACGGGCACTTGGCGTTCATGTCCGTCATCGCCTGGACCGTCGCCCGGGTGCCCTCGGCGCGGCTCTCGTTGTACGACATCTGGGTGTCACCGCTCAGCGGGTTGTGGAACTGCGCGGTGTAGGGCGTGGTGTACTCCTGCACCCGCGACGCGGGGAACTGCTGGGTCATCGCCGTGGTCACCTTGTGCAGCAACGCGTTGGGGAACTGCATCGGGTTGAGCGGATCGTCCTGGGGAGCGGACTCCCAGGTGCCGGGGACGTTCACCAGCTGGACGTCGGGACACGACGCGTCTTGGGAAGCCGGCCGCGGTTTGTGGGGGTGGGTGGTCGTGGGCGGCGAAGGCAGGACGCCGGGCGGCACCGCGCTGGGCGGCGCCTCGCGGCCGCGCAACAAGACGACCACCAGCACGATGACCAACAAGACCACCCCCGCCATCGTCAAGGCGGCGGTCCAGGCGAGGGCGCGGTGGCGCTTGCGCCGAGCGTTGGTAGCCATGTTCTCCTGCTGGCAGAGTCGGTGGGCCGCGGCGAAGCGGTCCTCCCGACCCCCGCCGCACCCCCTACACGGTACCGGCTCCCGCGACCCGACCAGCCCGGCCGCGACCCGCTAGCGATTTCGGCGCCGACCCGCTTCGCCCGGCTTTGCCGCCCTCGCGATCGCCGCTAGCGAATGGCGCCGACGATGTCGCCCGACATGGCTCCCAGTTGCCCCGACCACGAGCCCCAGCCGTTGTCGCCGCCGCCGGGGAAGTCGAAGTGACCGTTGTGCCCGCCGTTGCTGCGGTACATCTGGTAGAACTCGCGGGAGCTGCCCATCGCGGCACCCGCCTGGCCGATCATCGCGGCGTCGTCACCGCCCATATTCGTCGGACTGTAGACCCACACGCGGGTGTTGTTCTGCGCCAGCAGCGCGGAATGCACCGACGGGTCGTGCCACTTCCAGCGGCCCAGCTGCGGGGCGCCCCACATCCCGTTGCCGTCCACACCGCCGAACTGCTGCAGGCCGGCGAGGATCGCGCCGTTGTAGTTGGTGCTCGACGGGTACAGGAACCCCGACAGCGAACCGGCGAAGCCGAAGCGGTCGGGGTGGAAGGCGGCCAGCGCCATCGCGGCGTAGCCGCCCTGCGAGGCGCCGACGGCGGCGTGGCCACCGGGCGCCAGGCCCTTGTTGGCGGCCAGCCAGTTGGGCAGCTCGCTGGACAGGAAGGTGTCCCACTGCTTGCTGCCGTCCTGCTCCCAGTTGGTGTACATGCTCCACGCCCCGCCCGCGGGCGCGACCACCGAGATGCCCTTTCCGCTCAGCGTGTTCATCGCGTTGCCCGCGGTGACCCAGTTGCTGACGTCGGGGGCGGCATTGAAGGCATCCAGCAGGTAGACCGCGTGCGGACCGCCCGCGAGGAAGGCCACCGGGATGTCGCGGCCCATCGCCGCCGACGGCACCATGAGGCTCTCGTAACCGGCCGCGCGCGCCTTGCCGGCGGGCCCGCCCGTCACCGTCACGCCGATCAACCCGATCGAGAGCGCCGCCACGGAGAACACCCGAAGAAGCGCTGACATACCCCGCACGACCCTCATGTCACCCTCCATCGTCTAGTCGCTGTCTGCACACTAGCCAGCGCCGTAGTTCCCCCGCCCGCGGGGTAGTGAAACAAATCACACACCAAAACGACTGGCGGCGGAAACCCCGAGGGGTCCCGCCGCCAGGCGTGGTGTTTGCGGGCTTAAGTGCCCTGGCCGTTCCCGGCGTTGGCCGCGGCGGCCGTGGCCGGGCCGGCTCCCGGGGTGGCGCCCAGCGACGACTGCAGGTCAGGCTTCATCGCCTGCAGCTGCGCGCCCCAGTAGGGCCAGTCGTGGGTGCCGTTGGCGTCGAAGTTCCACACGGCGTTGTGACCGCCGGCCTGGTTGTAGGCGTCCTGGAACTTCAGGTTGCTGGTCCGCACGAAGCCCTCGAGGAACTTGGCGGGCAGGTTGTCGCCACCGAGGTCGGACGGCTTGCCGTTACCGCAGTAGATCCAGATCCGGGTGTTGTTGGCGACGAGCTTGCCGACCTGAAGCGACGGGTCGTTGCGGGCCCACGCCGGGTCCTCCTTGGGACCCCACATGTCGGCGGCCTTGTAGCCACCGGCGTCACCCATGGCCAGCCCGATCAGCGACGGGCCCATCCCCTGGGACGGGTCCAGCAGCGCGGACAGCGAACCGGCGTAGATGAACTGCTGCGGGTGGTAGGCGGCCAGGATCAGCGCCGACGACCCGGCCATCGACAGACCGACGACGGCGCTGCCGGTCGGCTTGACCTGCTTCTGCGCCGACAGGTACTGCGGCAGCTCGCTGGTCAGGAAGGTCTCCCACTTGTACGTGGTGCAGCCGGCCTTACCGCAGGCGGGCTTGTACCAGTCGGAGTAGAAGCTGGACTGCCCGCCGACCGGCATGGCAACCGAGATTCCGGACTGGTTGTACCACTCGAAGGCCGGGGTGTTGATGTCCCAGCCGTTGAAGTCGTCCTGCGCGCGCATACCGTCGAGCAGGTACAGCGCCGGCGAGTTGGCGCCACCGCTCTGGAACTGGACCTTGATATCGCGGCCCATCCCCGCGGAAGGAACCTGCAGGTATTCCACCGGCAGACCGGGGCGCGAGAAGGCACCAGCGGTCGCCGAGCCCCCCACGGCGCCAATCAGGCCCGAGAGCAGCGCCGCGCCAGCGGCCGCCACCACGAGCCGCCGCGGCATACCAGCCACGGCGCCGCGAAACCTGTCGACAAGCGTCATCCTTGCTTCCTCATCCTTTCGGCGCGCCCATCACCCGGACGCGTCCATGATTTGGGTCGTACTGCATGCGATCTCCGCGCAGCAGTGCTCGTGTAGTCAACCACACCTTCGCCCGCCGGGTCGCATCGAGGCGGCCCCCCAAAGCGCCGTTCGGCCTTCACTACCCAGCGATTTCCAGGCGAAACACCGAAGGCGTAGCCGGCGTTTTCGCATGTGCTTGGGCGCCATGCCCAGCTGGTAAAGGCCCAAATGTGAAGTTGCTGGCAATTTTTCACCGGCACGGGTCGTGATCATTTTGAAATTGGTCGAAAAATCCTCTGCGCGGGCCTTACTCGCGGGGCGGCTTCGGTGCCTCCGGGGGCACCGGCAGCCCGCACCTGGCGAGCTCGTAGCGCGGCACGCGGTCGATCCGATACATGGTGAACTCATAGGAATGCAGCAGGTTGGACAGGAATCGGTGCGGGGTCATCGGCGCGCGCACCGAGCTCAGCACCGCCTCGGTCTCCGGACATTTCAGGGCCGCCACCGCCTCCGCCACCCATCGCTCGTCCAGATAGCCCGGAATGCCCGGATACACCTTCACCCACGGGCCGTCGGCGATCACCCAGTCCGGGAACAGGTTCTTGTCGTGACCGATGCGGCCGTGCGTCAACCGTTCCGTGTGTTGCGCAAGCGGATTCGCCAATCCGATCTGGTCGATCACCCTGACGTCGAGCCCGACGTTCATGCCCACCATGCCGAGGTTGGTGAAAAACACTGCGTGCTGGGGCTTTTGGGGCTGCTTGCCGGCGCCGCCCGGCGGCGGCTGGGTCATCGGCACCAGGTCCCATTGGATGTAGTTGCCCGAGGGCAGCAGTAACGCGCCGTCCGGGGTGTTGTCCAGCGCCGTCAGGATGGCCGCCATCCGCGGATAGCCGAGGTAGTCGGCGGCGGTCAAAGGATGGGCGTGCCCGGTGGCCTGCGCGTAGAAGCGGCGCTCGTCGACGATCCCGGAATAGGTGACACGGGTGGCGTCGTCGCCCATCCCCGGTGAATTCGCCGCCCACAGCGACCAGCCGGCCACACCCAGCCAGAGCGCGCCGACCGCCCCGGCCACCCAATAGCCCGTCTCCCGCGAATAGTCCTGGCCGTCCGGGATGGCCACCGGGATGACGGCCACCGGGGCCAGCAAACAAAACAGCGGCGCAAGCAGCACCCGCCCGTGCATGAAGTCGCCGCCCTGCCTGATCCAGTAGAGCCCCTGCAGCAGACCGCTCACCAGAACGAAGGCGACGGCGGCCGGCGGGCTCTGGACCACCCGGGCCACCCGGCCGTAGTTGGGCGCCAGCGCCGGCCGCAAAAACGAAGGGCGGCGGCGCGCCGCCAGCAGCAGCACCCCCAGCGGCACGAGGAGCACCACCGGCACCCAGACGGCGTACGGCGCGTCGAAGTTCGCGAGGTAGATCATGCCCTGCGACCACTTGTCGCCTGCCGCATCCTTGGCCAGCGCGGTGCCGGGCACCAGCAGTCCGTAGTAGCCCATCCGGAAGATCTCGTAGGCGACCGGCAACAGCCCACCGGCCACCACGATCAACACCCGTCGGCGCCACGTCCGCGCCGCGACCAACATCATGATCAGCGCCAGCCCGCCCATCAGCGCCAGATCCGGCCTGACCAACACGCTGAAGCCGGCGACGAACGCCAACGCTCCGACGAACACGCTGCGGTCCGGGCGGTTTCGCACCGGCTGCGCCCAGCAGACCATCATCCACCACAGCAGTCCGAGGTAGGCCAGCGTGAGCCCGCTCTCCAGACCAGAGGTGGCGAAGTCGCGCGCGGGGGGCAACGCGACGTAGACCAACGCACCGGCGGGCAGCATGACCGCCCGGCGGCCCCGCAGGCTGGGCGCATACAACCGGGCCGCCCCCAACATGAGCAGCGCCACGCCCACCACCGAGAGCGTCAGGGCCAGCGCCAGCGCGACGTACTCCAGGCGCATCGGCCCGCCGACCCAGCTGCCGACGTACATCAGATAGGTCCAGGCCGTGGACGTGTTGGCCTCGACCCGCTCGCCCTGGTTGAAGACCGGGCCGTTGCCGGCGAGCAGGTTACGCACCGTGCGCAACACGATCAGGCCGTCGTCGGCGATCCAGCGCCGCTGCCACGCGCCCCAGGCGAACAGGACGCCGACCACCCACACGCTGACCCACAGGCTGACCCGCACCGTCGAGGTGTACGGAAAGACCGGCCAGCCCAACCGCCTGACGACCGGCCGGCCGCGCATCATGCGCGCTTTGAGGGCCTGCAGTTCGGAGCTAGCCGAAGGCAACGGCGGCTCCAACTGTCGCGATCCACGCCACCGCCAGCAGCTGCAACACCCGGTCCCGCAACGCGATGTCCTCGGGCTCCCCGGCCAACCCGCCGTCCACGTCGACCGCATAGCGCAGGATGGCGATGGTGAACGGGACCATCGAGACCACGAACCAGCCCGCCGCGCCGTGTTCCCGGTCGAAGGCCCACAGCCCGTAGCAGACCACCAGCGCCGTCGCCGACAACGTCCAGACGAACCGCAGGTAGGTGCTCGTGTAGTTCTCCAGCGCCTTGCGGATCTTGGCCCCGGTGCGCTCGGCCAGCTGCAGCTCGGCGTACCGCTTGCCGGCCACCATGAACAGCGACCCGAAGGCCATCACCAGCAGGAACCACTGGGTAAGGCGGATGTCGGTGGCCGCGCCCCCGGCGATGGCGCGCAGCAGATAGGCCGACGACACGATGCAGATGTCCATCACCGCTTGGTGTTTGAGGCCATAGCAGTAACCGAGTTGCATCGCGAGGTAGACGGCGATCACCAGCGCCAGATTCGGTGTTATCCACCAGCCGATGACCAGCGAGGCGATCCCGAGCACCACCGCCAGCGCGTAGGCCAGCCACTCCGGCACCACGCCCGCGGCGATCGGGCGGAACCTCTTGGTGGGGTGCTCGCGGTCGGCATCGACGTCGCGCGCGTCGTTGACCAGGTAGATCGACGACGCGGCGAGACAGAACACCACGAACGCGCCCACCGCCGGGTAGGCCTTGTCCAGCACGTCGCGGTAGTGGTAGTGCAAGGGGCCGCCCAGGGCGGCCAGCGGCGCGGCCAGCACCAGGACGTTCTTCACCCACTGCCGCGGGCGGATCGCCTTGACCACCCCGACCACCACGTTGCCCGAGGGCCCCGTCACCACGTCCTCACTCATCCGGCCAGACCTCCCGCGCCCGGCCCTGCAGCCGGATGGCGATTCGAGCGACGGTGCCGCCGAGGGCGATGCCGCACGCCACGTCGCTGGGATAGTGCACCCCCAGCAGCATCCGCGACAACGCCATCGGGGGAACCAGCAGGGCGGTCAGCGGCAAACCGGTGATCCGGCCCATCAGGATGGCCGCGGCCGTCGTCGACGTGGCATGCGCTGACGGAAAGCTCAGCTGGCTGGGGGTTCCGACGTTCACCGCGACGGCCGGGTGATGCGGCCGCTTGCGCCGCACCACGCGCTTGACCAACACGGCGGCGGCGTGCGCGCTGAACGCACCGGCCCCGGCGACCAGCCAGTCGCCGGCGCGCTTCGGCATCAGCAGCGCGCCGACGGCCGCCACGGCCAGCCAGCCGATGCTGTGCTCGCCGAAATGGGACAGCGCGCGCGCCGCGGTCAGCACTCCGGGGCGACCGGCCAGCGCCGATTGCACGGCCACCAACGCGGCCACCTCGCCGGTTGGGGGCGCCGAGGGCGGAGCTTCAGGCATGCTCGCGCTCGGCGTGCGCGGGTAGCAGCGCCGTCTCCCACTTCTGCTTGCTGGACAGCACCGGCAACGCGTCACGGTAGGTCTTGCGCATCTCGTCGAACCGGCTCACCAGCCGGCGCTGCCGGCGCAGCGAGGCGAACAGCAGCTGGAACATCTTGCGCCGATCCCGTTGCCGGTAGACCACCCCGCACCCGTCGGCCGTCGTCACGGTGACGCCGTCAACCGTGCACAGCCGGAACCACCGCGCGTCCTGGGTCGGCACGTTGAATTCCGGGCGCTGGTGGGCTTCGGGGTCGGCCTTGGTCCCGTTGTGCGCGATGCCGCGTGCCAGCCGGTAACCGATCGACAGCGGATTCACCGGCGGCTTCATCGCCCTGGTCTTGTTCGCCGGCGGCGGCAGCTCACTCGCCGCAGGCAGCACCACGGCGTCCGGATACTCCTTGCGCAGCCGATGCACCTCGGGCAGCGCCGATTCCAGGATCGAGAAGATGTGCTCGGGGCCGGCCAGGAAGTCGTCGATGGCCTTGTTCTGGATCGCGACGGTCGAATACTCAAGGCAGGCAAGATGTTTCAGCGTCGCCTTGAGATGGCTGCGAACAAGCCCGGTGACATCGCCGTCCCAGTGCATCGCGGCGACCACCAGCCGGTTACGCAGATGGAAGTACGCCTGCCAGTCGATGGCGTCGTCCTTGTCACTCCAGGCCATGTGCCAGATCGCCGCGCCGGGCAGCGTCACGGTGGGATACCCGTGCTCGCCGGCGCGCAGACCGTATTCGGCGTCGTCCCACTTGATGAACAGCGGCAGCGGCTGGCCCAGCTCCTCGGCGACCTGCCGCGGGATCATGCACGTCCACCAGCCGTTGAAGTCGACGTCGATGCGCCGGTGCAGCAGTGCGCTTCGAGAGTTCTTGTCGTTCAACGGGAATTCGGCGAAGTCGTGGTCGTACTCGGCGTGCGGGGCCGCGGTCCACATGAAGTTCGCCTGGTTGACGACCTCGCCCATGATGTGCAGGTGCGACGGCTCCTGCAGGTTGAGCATCTGACCGCCGATGAGCATGGGCGTCTTCGCGAAGCGGTGCAGCGCCAACACCCGCAGGATCGAATCCGGCTCGATGCGGATATCGTCGTCCATGAACAGGATCTGTTGACAGTCCGTGTTTTTCAGCGCTTCGTACATCACCCGGCTGTACCCGCCGGAACCGCCGAGGTTGGGCTGGTCGTGGATGGACAGCCGGTTGCCCAGGCCCGCGGCCGCCGCCGCGAAGTCCGGATGATCGCGCACCTTTCGGACGCCCTGGTCCGGCACGATAACCGCACCGATCACCTCGTCCACCAGCGGGTCCGCGGTGAGATCGGCCAGCGCGTTGACGCAGTCCGCGGGCCGATTGAACGTGGGGATGCCGACGGCGATGTTGGCCGTGCCCGGGGCCGGCTCGGTCGCGTACCAGCCACCGCTGACCAGGCTGACGGCGGTGTCGGTGGTGATGTCGAACCAGATCCAGCCGCCGTCCTCGAACGGCTTGAGCGGCACCTCGATCTCCACGACGGCCGGCTGATCGTCGGTGCCGACGAACTGGCGGCCCTCCACGGAGATTCGCACCCCGGTGGCCTTCGTCCGGTACACGTCGACGCGGCCGGTTCCGGTCAGCTCGACCCGCAGCACCACCGACGTGCAGATCGACCAACGGCGCCAATAACTGGCCGGGAACGCGTTGAAGTACGTGGCGAACGACACCTCGGACTCTTTGCCGATCTCCAGCGAGGTGCGGCTGGTCGCGTGGGCCCGCCGGGCGTTGGTGGTCGACTCCTCCAGGTACAGCTTGCGCACGTCGAGGGGCTCGCCCGGACGCGGCAGGATGATCCTGGAAAGCAGGCTTACAGCAGTCATCAGGCGCCGCTCCTCCCCCTCGCTTCGCTCTGCGTCGCTCCCGGCGCGCTTCCCCCCGCGTCTTCTTCCACCAGAACCTTGCCGTCGCGCAGGTGCGGCGCGAGCGTGTTGTCGTACATGTTCAGTGCGCTGGCAATCGCCATGTGCATGTCCAGGTATTGGTAGGTGCCCAGCCGTCCACCGAAAAGCACTCTCGAGGAGGCGGTTTCGGCCTTCGCCCGCGCTCGGTAGGCGGCCAGCAGGGCACGGTCGGCCTCGGTGTTGATCGGATAGTAGGGCTCGTCGTCGTCTTCGGCGAACCGCGAGAACTCCCGCATGATCACCGTCTTGTCGGTCGGGTAGTCACGCTCGAGGTGAAAGTGGCGGAACTCGTGGATGCGGGTGTAGGGGACGTCGATGTCGTTGTAGTTCATCACCGGCGTGCCCTGGAAGTCCCCGATCGGTAGCACCTCCACCTCGAAATCCAGTGTGCGCCAGCCAAGCCGGCCCTCGGCGTAGTCGAAGTAGCGGTCCAGTGGGCCGGTATAGACCACCGGCGCCTCGGGACTGTCGGCGCGCAGCTGGTCGCGGACGTCGAACCAGTCCGTGTTCAGCCTGACCTCGATGCGGTCGTCGGCGGCCATGTTCTGCAGCCACGCCGTGTACCCGTCGACCGGCAGGCCCTCGTAGGTGTCGCTGAAGTACCGGTTGTCGAAGGTGTAGCGCACCGGCAGCCGGGTGATGTTGGCGGCCGGCAGTTCCTTGGGGTCGGTCTGCCACTGCTTGGCGGTGTAACCCTTGACGAACGCCTCATACAACGGCCGCCCGATCAGCGAGATCGCCTTCTCCTCGAGGTTCTGCGCGTCCTCGGGTCTGATCTCGGCGGCCTGCTCGGCGATCAGCCGCCGGGCCTCGTCCGGGGTGAAGTACCGGCCGAAGAACTGCGACACCAGGCCCAGGCCCATCGGGAACTGGTAGGCCTGCCCGTCGTGCATGGCGAACACCCGGTGCCGGTAGTCGGTGAAGTCGGTGAACTGCCGCACGTAGTCCCAGACCCTCTTGTTGGACGTGTGGAACAGGTGGGCGCCGTATTTGTGGACCTCGATACCGGTCTGCGGCTCGGCCTCCGAATAGGCGTTGCCACCGATGTGCGGGCGGCGTTCCACCACGAGCACGCGCTTCCCGAGTTGGGTAGCCACGCGCTCGGCAATGGTCAGGCCGAAAAATCCGGAGCCGACGACGAGGAGGTCGAAGCGAGCGGTCATCGGTTGCTTAGGGTATCCGACCGCGTGGGCCTAACCCATTTGGCGAGGCCACGAAGTCCGCGTTGGGCCGAAGGCGGTCCGTTCGAGACGCCCCGGCTCGGCGATCACGGTCGGTGTCGCAATTACCTCACGATTCAATATCACCACTCTAGTCACAGCAATCTCACTCGTACCATCGACTCTGTGTGGTTCTCGCCAGGAAGACGGTTAGGCCGCACCGACACAACAAGTTGAGATTGAGTTGTCCAGATTGAGGAGACTTCCGTGCCGAACCGACGCCGACGCAAGCTTTCGACAGCCATGAGCGCGGTCGCCGCTGTGGCAGTGGCGAGTCCTTGCGCATACTTCCTTGTCTACGAATCGACGGCGGGCAGCAAGCCGCCCGAGCACCACGACTTCAAGCAGGCGGCCGTGATGACCGACCTGCCGGGCGAGCTGATGGGCGCCCTGTCGCAGGGGTTGTCGCAGTTCGGCATCAACCTGCCCCCGGTGCCCGCGCTGGGTGGGGGTGCGGCAAGCACCCCGGGCCTCGGAACGCCGGGACTCGGGACGCCGGGTCTCACCAGCCCAGCGTTGACCAGCCCCGGTCTGACGAGCCCGGGCCTCACCAGTCCCGGCCTGACCAGCCCCGGCTTGACGAGCCCCGGTCTGGCGACCCCCGGTCTGGCGCCCACGACGCCGGGACTCACCGCGCCCGGCGCGCTGCCGACCACCCCGGGCGCCGGTGTGGCGACCCCGGGTGCGGGGCTCAACCCCGCGCTGTCCAACCCCGGGCTGACCAGCCCGGCCGGGATCGCGCCCGGACTGGGCACCCCGGCGGCTCAGGGTGAGGTGCCCATCACCGCTCCGGCGAGTTTGGACCCGGGTGCCGACGGCACCTATCCGATCCTCGGCGATCCGTCCTCCTTCGGTAACGGCTCACCGATCGGTGGCGGCACCGGCCTCGGCGGCGGCAGCGGCAGCGGTAGCGGCGGTGGCGGTCTCGTCAACGACGTGATGCAGGCCGCCAACCAGCTGGGCGCCGGTCAGGCGATCGACCTGCTCAAGGGCTTGGTGATGCCGGCCATCACGCAGGGCATGCAGCACGGCGCAGCGGGCGCTTTGCCGGGTGCCGCCGCGGGCGCTCTGCCGGCCGCCGCGGGCGCTCTGCCGGGCGCGGCGGGAGCCCTGCCGGGCGCGGCGGGAGCCCTGCCGGGCGCGGCGGGAGCTTTGCCGGCCGCCGCGGCTGCGGCGCCGGTCCTGCCCCCTGTCTAGACCTCCGGAAAACCCTTCAACCAGACGGCACCGCAGATTTCTTCTGCGGTGCCGTCGATTTTGTGCAGATTCCGGACGCCCAGGTCGTGTCGTCTCATCATTAACATTAGAAACACAAGTAACATCGCCTGGTGTCTCCTAGTCGTGGGCCGACGACGCTGCTCACCGCCATCGCCGCGACTGTCCTCATCGTCTCCTGGGTGGCGGACACGACGCGCGAAGGCGGCGCGGCAGGCCCGCCGCCCGCCCACGACACCCAACTGGCCGAACAGCCGCTGATCGGGCTGGGCGGCGGCGTCACGGTTCGCGACATCAGCCAGGACACCCCGTTTTCACTCGTGGCGCTCACCGGCGACCTGGCCGGTACCTCGACCCGGGTGCGGGCGAAGCGCCCCGACGGTTCGTGGGGGCCCTGGTATCAGACGGAGTACGAGACCGCGGCGCCCGACGGAGCGACGGCGGCCGGGTCACTCGAGGGACCGCGGGGCACCGATCCCGTGTTCGTCGGCACCACCACGACGGTCCAGATCGCAGTCACCCGTCCGATGGATGCGCCGGTGACCCAACCGCCAGCCGTGCCCGCCACCGAGACCGGCCTCGGCTACAAGCCGGCATCCCGGGAACAACCCTTCGGGCAGAACATCTCCGCCATCCTGATCTCCCCGCCGCAGGCGCCGGCGAAAAAGCAGTGGACGCCGCCGTCCGGGGTTCTCATGCCCGGTCAGGCCCCCGCCATCATCAGCCGGGCGGAATGGGGTGCCGACGAGTCGCTGCGGTGCGGTAGTCCGCAGTACGACAACGGCATTCGCGCCGCCGTCGTGCACCACACCGCGGGCAGCAACGACTATTCGCCGCTGGAATCGGCCGGGATCGTCAAGGCCATCTACACCTATCACAGCAAGACCCTGGGCTGGTGCGACATCGCGTACAACGCCCTGGTCGACAAGTACGGCCAGGTGTTCGAGGGCAGCGCCGGGGGGCTCACCAAGGCGGTCGAGGCCTTCCACACCGGCGGGTTCAACCGCAACACCTGGGGTGTCGCGATGATCGGCAACTTCGACGACGTGCCGCCCACACCCATCCAGCTGCGCACCCTGGGCCGGCTGCTCGGCTGGCGGCTCGGCCTGGACGGCGTCGACCCCAAGGGCACGGTGGCGCTGGAGTCGGCGGGGAGCCACTACACCACCTTTCCGGCCGGCGCCGTCGCGACGCTGCCGACGATTTTCACCCACCGCGACGTCGGCAACACCGATTGCCCGGGCAACGCGGCCTACGCGCTCATGGACGAAGTGCGCGACGTCGCTTCGCATTTCAACGATCCGCCGGAGGAGTTGATCAAGGCCCTGCAGGGCGGCGCGATTTACGAGCACTGGCAGGCGATGGGCGGCATGAACAGCGTGCTCGGCGCGCCGACCTCCCCGGAGGACAGCGCCGAAGATGACGCGCGGTACGTCACGTTCGCCAGGGGCGCGATGTACTGGTCGCCCGACACCGGCGCCCAACCCGTCACCGGCGCGATCTACGACGCGTGGGCGTCGCTGAGCTACGAACGCGGACCACTCGGCTTGCCGACCAGCGCGGAAATCCAAGAGCCGCTACAGATTACGCAGAACTTCCAGCACGGCACGCTGAACTACGAGCGGCTCACCGGGAACGTCACCGAGGTCGCCGAGGGAATCACGACTCCGCTTTCGACGCAATCGCCCAGCGGCCCGACCGTCCTGCCCGAACATTTCTCGCTGCCCGCGCACCCGTCCGCCACCTAGCGCCACAGCAGCGCTAGAGCCACCAGCGCTCCAGTACCCGTCCCACCCCGTCGTCGTTGTTGGGGGCGGTGACCTCGTCGGCGGCGGCCAGCACCTCAGGATGGGCGTTGCCCATCGCGACCCCATGACCGGCCCAGCGCAGCATCGGCAGGTCGTTGGGCATGTCGCCGAAGGCCACCACGTCCCCGCTCGTGATCTGCAGGGGCCTGGCGATTTCCTCCACACCGGTGGCCTTGCTGATGCCCAGCGGCACGATCTCCACCAGACCGTTGTTGGTGGAGTAGGTGATATCGCCTTCGATGCCGACATGCTTGGCCAGTTCGGCGGCCATGTCGGCGCTGCGGGCCCCGCTCTTACGGATCAGCAGCTTGATCGCCGGCGCGCTGAGCAGGTCCTCGATCGACACCTCGGTGTTGTCCGGGTTCAGCCAGGCGTGCTCGTAGCCGGGTGAGCTGATGAACTGCGGGGTCGCCGTGTCGTGGGCACGCTCGCCGATTCGCTCGACGGCCAGGCCGGCGCCGGGGATGACGCGCGTCGCGAGCTCCGCCAGCTCGGCCAGGGTGTCGACGGGCAGCGTGCGCGCCGACACCACCCGGTCGGCCGCCGGGTCGTAGACGACGGCACCGTTGGCGCACACCGCGATCGGCGCGAAGCCCAGCGCGTCGACGACGGGGCGAATCCACCGCGGCGGGCGGCCGGTCGCCACGACGAACGTCGCGCCGGCCGCGACGGCCGCACGCACGGCATCGCGGGTGCGCGGGGTGATGGTTTCGTCGTCGTCGAACAGGGTGCCGTCGACGTCGCAGGCTATGAGCGCCGGCAGGGTCATCGGGACGGTCCGCCCTGGCAGCTCGCCGGTCTGATCAATGGACGCCGCTCTGGTTCTGTCCCGGTCGCGTCACGCCGTCGGTGCCGTATTTCTGCATCCGCGCCTGCAGCTCCGACAGCCGGATCGCCCGGGAATCCTCCTGGGTGGGCGCGGCGCCGCCCAGCCGCCGCGGCACCCAGAACTCCCCTTCGGGGTGCGGGTATTCCTCCTGCACCCGGTACAGCAACGTGTTCATCGCCTCGCGTAGCGTCGCGTTGAGTTGCTCGGGCGTCCCGTGCGGCGGCAGCGGCCGCCCGGCCGCGACCGTGATCGGGACCTTGTTGCGCCACACCTTTTTTGGCTGGTCCTTCGGCCAGATCCGATGCGCGCCCCAGACAATGATCGGGACGATCGGCACCTGGGCGTCCAGCGCCATCCGGGCCGCGCCGGTCTTGAACTCCCGGAGCTCGAAGCTACGGCTGATCGTGGCCTCGGGATGCATCCCGATGAGCTCGCCCTGCCGCAGGCGCCGCACGGCCACCTCGAGCGCGTCGTGCCCGCTCCTGCGGTCCACCGGGATCAGCCTGGCGTGGTTGATCACGTAGTTGACCGCCTTCACGTCGGCCATCTCCGCCTTGATCATGAAGTACGCCCGCCGGCCACGCTCGCGCACGGCGAGCAGTGTCGGCAGCCAGTCCAGATAGCTGGTGTGGTTCTGGGCCAGCAGCGCGCCGCCCCGCTCGGGGATGTTTTCCAGACCGCGATAGGTGAACGTGGTTCCCTGCATCGCGACCATCGGCGGGACGACCCACTCGCACAGCCGGTAAAACCCCTCGGGCATGTCTTCTCCTCCACCTACCGCGACGGTCGTCCACTGCGGCCGGCGGCCCGCGCCGCGGCCTCGTCCGCCTCCATCCGCGCAGCCTCCGCCATGGTCGGTGCCCCTCCGCCCAGCCGGCGCGGCGTCCAGTACGCGCCCGGCTCGTGCGGATAGCCCTGCTGCGCCTGGTGTAGCAACCTGGTCATCGATTCGCGCAGCGCGGCGTCGGTCCGCGCGATGTCTTCGGCCGCCCGCACCGCCGCACCCACCTGCACATGTATCGGCACTTTCGCGCGGCCCAGTGTATGCGGGTGGTCCTTGGTCCAGATCCGGTGTGCGCCCCAGACGATCAACGGGATGATCGGCACATCCGCCTCGATGGCCATGCGGGCGGCGCCGGTCTTGAACTCCTTGAGCTCGAAGCTGCGGCTGATCGTGGCCTCCGGATACACCCCGACCAGCTCGCCTTCGCGGAGCCGCTGCACGGCCACCGCGTACGCGCCGGCCCCCGCGCCGCGGTCCACCGGGATGGTCCGGGTGTGCTTGATCAGGAAGTTGACGATCTTCACCTGCTGCATCTCGGCCTTGATCATGAACCTGAGCCGCCGGCGGCGCCGATGCACGGCCAGCGCCGCGGGCAGAAAGTCGACGTAGCTGGTGTGGTTGATCGCGATCACGGCGCCGCCGGAGGCGGGGATGTTCTCCTCGCCGCCGTAGGAGATCCGGGTGCCGGTGGCCAGCACCGACAGCCGCGCCAGAACCTCGAGCGTGCGGAAGATCGGCTCCACCATCGATCGCTACTCCGGCGCTCCCGCGGGTCGAGCCCGGCGCGCCGCGCGGGCGGCCGCCTCCTCGGCGTCCATCCGGGCGGCTTCGGCCAGCGATGGGGCGCTGCCGCCCAACCGCCGCGGCACCCAGAACTCCCCGGCCGGATGCGGACCGTACATTTCCTGGGCCCGCTCCAGCAGGTGTTGCATCCGCGAGTGCAGCAGCCCCTTCAGTTCCTCGACGCCCAGAGTCGGTTCGATCGGCTCACCGACAAGCACGATGATGGGCACCTTCGGGCGCAGCAGCTTCTTGGGGTGCCCCTTGGTCCAGATGCGCTGCGCGCCCCAGACGATCACCGGAACGATCGGCACCCCGGCATCTACCGCCATCCGCGCGGCCCCGGACTTGAATTCCTTGATCTCGAAGCTGCGGCTGATCGTGGCTTCCGGATAGACGCCGACGAGCTCACCGTCCTTGAGATTCCTGACGGCTTCCTCGTAGGAGGCGGCCCCGTCCTGCCGGTTCACCGAGATGTGCCGCAGGCTGCGCATGATCGGCCCGGTGATTTTGTGGTCGAACACCTCCTGCTTGGCCATGAACCGCACCTTGCGGCCCAGACCCTGCTGGTAGGCGGGCAGACCGGCGAAGGTGAAGTCGAGGTAGCCGGTGTGGTTGATGGCGATGACCGCACCGCCGCTCTTGGGCAGGTTTTCGACGCCCGCGACGGTGATTTTGAGGCCCTGCACGCGCCAAACCAACCGGGCAAGCTGGATGACAGTCCCGTATACCGGTTCCACAGCTGATCAGCCTAGTGCTCCCGGCTGTGAGTCACCCTAAGTGCCGAAAAGAGGCGGCTGGCCGACCTGCACCGCCGGCCCGCCCCGACGGTCGCGGCGGGCCGGCGGTGCCGCCCCGCGCTAAGCTCGGGGGCTGAAAAGCCGTTACCGGGCCGTGCGCCGTCAAGGCCCCGAGGAAGGTGTTTGTGCAGGTCACGAGCGTAGGTCACGCCGGATTTCTGATCGAGACCCCCGCGGGCAGCATCCTTTGCGACCCCTGGGTCAATCCCGCGTACTTCGCCTCGTGGTTCCCCTTCCCGGACAACAGCCAGCTGGACTGGGACCGGCTGGGCGACTGCGACTACCTCTACGTCTCGCACCTGCACAAGGATCATTTCGACGCCAAGAATCTGGCCGAGCACGTCAACAAAGACGCGGTGGTGCTGCTGCCCGACTTCCCGGTGCCGGACCTGCGGAACGCGTTGCAAGAGCTCGGTTTCCACCGGTTCTTCGAGACCTCCAACTCGGTCAAGCACCGGCTCAGCGGCCCGAAGGGCGACCTCGACGTCATGATCATCGCCCTGCGGGCCCCGGCCGACGGCCCGCTGGGCGACTCGGCGCTGGTGGTTTCCGATGGCGTGACAACGGCTTTCAACATGAACGACGCCCGGCCCGTCGACCTGGACGTGCTGGCATCGGCCTTCGGTCACATCGACGTGCACATGCTGCAGTACTCCGGCGCGATCTGGTACCCGATGGTCTACGACATGCCGGCCCGCGCCAAGGAGTCGTTCGGCGTGCAGAAGCGGCAGCGGCAGATGGACCGCGCCCGCCAGTACATCGCGCAGGTGGGCGCGACGTGGATCATCCCGTCGGCCGGCCCACCGTGCTTCCTGGACCCGGAGTTGCGTCATCTCAACGACGACCACGGCGATGCGGCCAACATCTTCCCGGACCAGCTGGTGTTTCTCGACCAGATGCGCCGCAACGGGAACGACGGCGGCCTGCTGATGATCCCCGGCTCGACCGCGGACTTCACCGGTAATTCCCTGAATTCGCTGCGCCATCCGCTGCCCGACGACCGGGTCGAGGCGATTTTCACCACCGGGAAGCAGGCCTACATCGCGGACTACGCCGAGCGGATGGCCCCCGTGCTGGCCGAGGAGCGGGCGAGCTGGGCCCCCGCCACCGGCGATCCGCTGCTGGAGCAGCTGCGCGCGCTGTTCGAACCGATCATGTCGCAAAGCGACGAGATCTGCGACGGCATCGGCTATCCCGTCGAACTCGTGCTCGGCACCGAGACGGTCGTGCTGGACTTTCCGAAACGCGCCGTGCGCGAACGCATTCCCGATGAGAAGTTCCGCTACGGATTCGCGATCGCGCCGGAGCTGGTCCGCACCGTGCTGCGCGATCGGGAACCGGACTGGGTCAACACCATCTTCTTGTCCACCCGATTCCGGGCGTGGCGCGTGGGCGGTTACAACGAGTACCTGTACACCTTCTTCAAATGCCTGACCGATGAACGGATCGCCTATGCCGACGGCTGGTTCGCCGAGACGCACGACGATTCGTCGTCGGTGACGCTGGACGGGTGGGAGATTCAACGCCGGTGCCCGCACCTGAAGGCCGACCTCTCGAGATTCGGTGTGGTGGAGGGCAATACGCTGACCTGCAACCTGCACGGGTGGCAGTGGCGATTGGATGACGGGCACTGCCTGACCGCCCGGGGTCACCAACTGCGGAGTTCACGAGCATGAACGACCAGTCGTACGACGACGGCCTGATCCAACTGGACCGCGCGGCAATCACACTGCGCCGCTACCACTTTCCGTCCGGCACGTCGAAAGTCATTGCGCTGGGCGCGGTCCGTGGGTACAAGGCCGAGGGCCTGGGCCTGTTCACCCACCGGTTCCGGATCTGGGGCAGCTCCGATTTCCGCCGCTGGCTGCCGCTGGACGTCGGCCGGCCATTGAAATCGACGTTGATCACCTTGGACGTGCCGGGCACCCGGCCCAGCCCCGCCTTCACACCGGCGCGGCCGGAGGAGTTCACCGCACTCCTGGATGAGCTGCTAAGTCAGCGCGGTTAGCGGCGTGCGCGAGCGCGCAAACACCGGCCTGCCGTCGGCCACCCGGACGTATGCCGACTTCATCGCGTGGATGTACCGGCCCACCGATTCGCGGGCGACCGGGTTGTCGGGGAAGAGCACCGTCACCTTGGTCTCATGCTGGAGTCGGATCACCCACAGGGAGACCTGGTGGGAGACCCTGCCCTCGTCGTAGATCCGAAAGTTCAGGTCGGAGTTGGCGACAGCGGACAGCGGCGCGATGCTCGCGTCCAGGAACGACATCACGAAGTTGCCCGGCCGCGGCCGGCCCAGGCCCGCCTCCGCAGGCGCCAACTCCAGCACCCGGTCGAACGGCACGATCGCCAACTCGATGCCCGCGTCGAAGGACGCCTGGGCTGATTGCGCCGCCTCCTCGAACTGCCCCGCGCCGACGCCGACGGTGACCGGAACCAAACCGGTGAACCAGCCCGTCGTCATCAAGTCCGTCGGCGTCCTGCGGGTATCGGTGGTGGTGACCACGGAAAACGTTTCTGCTCCGGTCAATTCACGCTGGGTGAGGCCCGCGCAACCGAAGACGCCGCCGCTGAATCGGGCGCCCGCAGCGACGCAGGCCCGTTCGAATCGCTCCGTCTGCCGTTCGTCCAGCAGTGTCTCCGTGACGAGCTTGCCGGCGTAGGGCACCGAGAGGTCGCCCAGGGGCAGCGGAAAGTAGGGCAGCGTTCCACCGTTGTCGGCGGCGAACTCGATCCATGCGAGCACCTCGGGGGAGTCGGCCGTCAACGCATCCATCTCCGCGCGCTGCCGGACGCAGTAGTCGCCGTACCGGCCGGCCTCGGGGAGTTCGACGGGAGCGTCGCCGCCGACCAATGCGGCGTACATCATGTGGATCTCCGAGAAGAGCACACCGACGATCATCGGGTCGACGCACAGGTGCGCGATGCTCGCGTAAAAGGTGAAATGGCGGTCGCTTTGCACCACCCCGAAGAAGAAACAATCCCACTGCAGCGGCTGTGGGGTCGAAATGTGATCCCGCAATGCCTCCGGCGTGAGCTTCCCGTGCGCGATCGGGACGAGTTCGATGTCAGCGGGGTCCGCGATCGTGTGGCGGACGATGCGTCGCGCGTCGCGGTACTCGAACCAGCTGTGGTAGGTGTCGTGTCGACGAATGTGAGCATTGATCGCGTAATTCATGGCGCGGATGTCGCAGCGGCCCGGGACGTCCCAGGTGAAGATCATCAAGCGCGACATGTCCAGGCCCCGGGCCGCGTGATCGCTGTAGCGCCGCAGGTGCTGTGTTTGCTGATAGCTGGGCGGCACCGGACTGGCCGGCGCCTCGGCCGCTTTGGCCTTCGCCGCGGGTGAAGCATGCCAGCAGATCACGGGTCCCGCTTGCGGTGTCCAGTCGTGGAGCGTCGTTATGCCGAACACTGGATACCCTGCACCTCCGCGCTATTCGGCTCGGCACGGCGGAAGCTAGTGGCCCGCCGAGCGATGCTTCAGGCGACCTGCCGTCCGCGCCGTCGCCACGGAGTCGAGCCCGCCGCCCGCAGCAACCCACGCGGCCAGGGCGTGGTCACGCTCCGCCGCGAAACCCCTTGGTGGACACCAAATGATGGCGGGCACCGAACCGGTAGGTCCGGCTGCCCCCGGGATTTCTCCAGCCGAAAGTGGAGCTGCGGGAATCTTCAGCATAACCGCTTGGGTCGTCGGTCGCCCCGCGAAACCCCGTGCGGGCGTTACGTGTGAATTACGGCCACCTGAACGTCAGACGCCGAAACCCGGTATCCCCGCGCCTGATCAGCGGCGGACCGGTTGGGCCGGGCGGGTTTGCGCCCGGAGCTTCCCCGCGTGCGGTACGGTTGCCCAGCATGTGGATCACCGTGCTGGTATTGGCCGGCTCGGTGATCTTCGAGCCGATACGCCTCGGTTTGGTGATCCTGCTGCTGAGCAGGCGGCGCCCCCTTCTGCAACTGCTCGTGTTTCTGTGCGGTGGCTTCGCGCTGGGAGTCGGCGCCGGCCTGGTGGTGCTCTTCGGCCTCCGGGCAGCCCCGGTCGTCGGCCAGTTGAGCGTGGCGGAGGTCCAGATCGGGTCGGGACTGGTGGCTTTGCTGATCGCCGTGGCGCTTGCCACGACCGTTTCGCTGCGCAAGCAAGTGCGCCCCGTCCCGGCTGGCGCGGCGGTCGGCGGTGGCGGAGGCGTCGTCCTGCTGGAACGGACGCCGCCGCGCGGCCGGCAGCGGCTGGCCGACCGCGCACGCATGTTCTTACGGGGCGATTCCCTAAGTGTCGCAGCGGTTAGCGGGATGGGGGCGTCGCTGCCGTCCGCGAACTACATGGGCTCAATGGCCGCCATCCTCGCCTCGCACGCCGCTCCCGTCGCGCAGGTTCAGGCGCTGGTGGCGTTCAACCTGGTGGCGTTCACCGTGGCCGAGATCCCGCTGATCGGCTACCTGGCCGCGCCGCAGAAGACGCGCGCCCTCATGGCCGCGCTGCAGAACTGGCTGCGATCTCGCGGTCAGCGCGACGTGGCCGTGTTGGTCGCGGCCGGGGGCTGCTTCATGCTCGTCCTCGGGCTGACCGGCCTCGGCGCGAGGTAGCATCCCTGCTATAGCTCGATCGACAGGCCTGAGGGGAGCTCGTGAACAAACTGCTCGCCGGGGCCGTCGCCGTTGGAATGCTGGCGTGCGCAACGGTTTTCGATGGCGGCGTCGCCGGCGCCGACACCGCCCTGATAGTGCCCGGCACGGCGCCCTCCCCGTACGGGCCGCTGAGGTCGCTGTATCACTTCAACCCCGCGATGCAGCCCCAGATTGACGCGAACTACTACAGTCCAGCGGCTGTCCGGCGCGTGGTGCCCTATCCGGGCAGCTTCTGGCCGGTCACGGGCCTGAATTCACCGACCGTCAACAGCTCCGTCACGACCGGGACGAGCAATCTCGACGCCGCGATCCGCAACACGCCGGGCCCCATCTCGGTGGCCGGCCTGTCCCAGGGCTCGCTGGCGCTCGACCGCGAGCAGGCGCGCCTGGCACACGATCCGACCGCGCCGCCGCCGGGTCAGCTCACGTTCATCAAGGCCGGCAACCCCGACAACCTGCTCTACAAGGTGTTCGGGCCCGGGACGCATGTGCCGATCATCGACTACACGGTCCCCGCTCCGGTGGAGAGCCAGTACGACACCATCAACATCGTGGGCCAGTACGACCCGTTCTCCGACCCGCCCAACCACCCCGGCAATCTGCTTGCCGACCTGAACGCGGTTGCCGCCGGGGGTTATTACGGCCACAGCGCCACGGCGTTCTCCGATCCGTCCCGTGTCGCGCCCTGGGACATCAAGCGCACCACCAACAGCCTGGGCGGCACCGAGACGACGTATTTCATCCGGAACTCCGAGCTGCCGCTGGCCCGCGCACTGGTCGACGGCGCGGGCATGCCCCCGGAGGCGGTCGGCCCCATCGACGCGGTGCTGCGGCCGATGATCGACAGGGCCTACGACCCGGGGCCGGCACACGACCCCGTCCAGATGATCAACGGGATCGCCCACATTCCCACGATCATCTCCGCCGTTTCCTGGCCCGTCCGGGGTGCGAGCGCCGGCATCAACCTGGCCACCAACTCACTGGCGGTCGCCAACCTGGCCCGAATCGTCGCCCCGGGTCCCGGGCTCGGCAAGGGCGCCAAGGGTGTGTTGCCGAAAGTCGTCCGCGCGGTCGTCAAAGCCAAGAAGTACAGCTAGAGCCTCAGCCCGTCACGCGGCGAAAAGCCGACCAGCTGCTCGGCCGTCCACGCCGGTGACCTCTCTTCGTCGGGCAGCAGCGGCTTGCGTTTGACCGGCCCGCGGCGCCGCCACAGCGGCCACCGAGCCGCGGCGGCCCAGCCCGGCGGGCGCCACCAGTTCGCCCGCCCGACCAGCACAGCGATCGCGGGCACCGTCACCGTCCGCACCAGGAACGTATCCAGCAGCAGCCCCGTCCCGAGGACGAATCCGCTCTGAATCACCGTGGACAGGGTGGCGAAGACGAGGCCGTACATCGACGCGGCCATGATCAGGCCCGCGGCGGTGATTACCCCACCGGTCGAGGACACGGTTCGGATGACGCCCGAGCGCATTCCCCATACGGATTCGTCCCGCAGCCGGGAAATGAGCAGCATGTTGTAGTCGGCGCCGACCGCGACCAAGATGATGAAGGTCAATCCCGGTACGCTCCAATGCATTTCCTGGCCGAGAAGGAATTGGAAGACGATGACGCCGATGCCGATGGCGGACATGTAGGAGAGGATCACTGTTCCGACCAGGTACAGCGGTGCGATGACCGCGCGCAGCAGGGCGATGAGAATGACCAGCACCACGCAAATGGTCATCACGATGATCAATCGCAGATCGTGCCGGTAGTAGTCGCGCGTCTCCTTCAGTACGACGGGCAACCCCACCACCGACACCTTGGCATCGGCCAGCGTGGTGTTCGGCCGCGCCCCCTGCGCGGCGGCCTTGATCGCGTCGACCTGGTCCATCGCCGCGGTGCCGAACGGATCGAGATCGGTCTGGATCAGGTACCGCATGGCGTGGCCGTCCGGCGAAACGAAGGCGGCGGCAAGCCTTTTCAGCTGCCCGGCGCTCATGCCCCCCAGCAGGTCCGGCACCCCGCCCGGCAACACCTCGGGCTTGCCGCCCTCGCCGGTGGCATACGACAACGCCTGTGCGGGAATGTAGAAGCCCGCCATCGCCGGCGTCGTCGCCTCCTTCTTAATCGAAAGTAGGAACGCCGACGCCTCGCTCATCCCGAAACCCATCTTCTTGACCTGGTCGACCAATTGCTGTACACCGTCGGCTAATTGGCGGCTGCCGTCCGCGAGGCTGTTGGTCCCCTGCTGCAGGAAGGTGATCTTCGCCCGCATTCCGCCCGGGCTGCCCATCCCCAGGGAGCCCATCGCGGCGACGACGGTGGACAATGCCCGGCGCAACCCGGAAACCGTTGCCGCCAGCGTCTGCACGGCCTGCGTCGCCCGCAGCTGGCGCGCCAGCTCCGATATCTTGCCCAGCGTTCCGTCGTCGCGGGCCGTCACCAGTCGCCGCAGCTCCTCGCGCGCGTTCACGCAGGCGGGCTCGGCGCCGCACATCGGGCTGTTGTCCAGCGCCCCCAGCACCGGGTTGGCCCAATCAGAGTTGTTGGCAACGAAGTTGGCATTCGCGCCGATGGCGTCGCCAAGCGATCGCATGCCGTCGACGAGCCGTTCGGCACCCTCGAGTTCCGCCAGCGCCCGGTTCCCGCCGAAGATGTTCTGCAGCGTCGCCAGCGCGTCGACCAGGCCGCCGACCGCGGACACGGCCTGATTGACCTGCGTCCGCACGTCTCCGAGCTTGCCCGCCATCACGTTCGCGCCGCCCGCCAGCCGATCGAGATCACCGGTGTGGTCGGCGATTTGCTTGGAACCCGCGTCCAGCTTGCCGCCGACTTCGCCGGCCTGCCAGGACGTCTTGGCCTGCTCCAGGGACTGGCCGGTGGGCCGGGTGATGCCCCTGACCATGGCGACGCCCGGGACCTGGCTCACCCGTTGCGCCATCTGCTCGAGGTCGGCCAGGGCCCTCGCGGTGCGCAAGTCCTGCGGCGAGGAGATGAACAGATACTCCGGGACGATCAGGTTCGTCGAGAAGTGCTTCGCCAGCGCGGCATAGCCGACCGAACTCTCCACGTCGCCCGGCAGGGCCTTGCGATCGTCGTAGTTGTACCGGGCCAGGCCCGCGCACCCGGCCAGGATCACCAGCACCAGCAAGCTGGCCAGCAGGTGGGTCTTGGGCCGCCGCACGATGTTGACGCCCGAACGCCGCCAGAAGCGGCGGCTGAGATCATCGCGCGGCGCGATCCAGCCGCGGCGGCCGGCGAGCACCAGCAGGGCCGGCAGCAGCGTGATCGCGGCGATGAAGACGACAGCCACCGAGATGCCCAGCACCGGTCCGACGGTTCGCAGGATTCCCAACTGGGTGAACACCATCCCGAGGAACGTGACCGCCACGGTGGCCGCCGACGCAGCGATGACCTTGCCGATGGACGCCAACGCCTTGATGACCGCCTGGTCGGAGTCCATGCCCTGGCGCACGTGGTCGTGATAGCGGCTGATCAGAAAGACGGCGTAATCGGTTCCCGCGCCGACCATCAGCCCGCTCATGAAGATGACGGTCTGGTTGGCGATGCCCAGGCCGGCCAGCCCGACCAGGGCCACCACCCGCTGGGCCACCACCGCGGACATGCCGATCGTCAGCAACGGCAGCACCATCGTGACCGGGTTCCGGTAGATCACCAGCAGAATGACGAACAACAGCGCGACGATCGCCAGCTCGATCCGCGTCCTGTCGCGCTGGCCGGTGACGTTCAGGTCGGCGACGGTGGACGCGGGTCCGGTCAGGTTGACCGTCAGCGTCGATCCCGCCACGGTCTGCTTGACGATCGTGGCCACTCGCGCGTACGCCTGCTTGGACTGCGGCGATCCCAAATCGCCGGGCAGCCCCACGGGCAGCATCCAGGCCCGGTGATCCTTGCTGGTCATCAGGTCGCGCACCGGCGGTGTGGCGACGAAATCCTGCACCATCGCCACGTCCCGGGTGTCCCGGCGCAACGCCTCGACCAGTTTCCGGTAGGTGCCTTCGTCGGCCGCGCTCAGCCCGTTGGCGTCGCTGAGCACCACCACCGCGATGCTCTGCAATCCGGCCTCGCCGAACGCGGCGTTCATGGTGCGGGTGGCGGACAACACCGGCGCGTCGGCCGGCAGGATGGCGACCGGGTGTTGCTGGGAGATCTCCTCCAGCGACGGCGCCGTCAGCGCAAGGACGCAGGCCAGCGCGCTCCAGACGCCGATCACCAGCCACGGCCTTCGCCCGACCAGGTGCCCGAGGCGGGGAAAGAGGCCCACGGGGTTGCCCCGGCCGGTCTTCACTCGTGACATGGGAACCGCATTCTTTTCGGCGTCAGTGCGCCGCCTGCCGGTGGCGGTCGGCGACGTTACGCGCACGCTCCGCCGCCCCGCCGTCGGCGATGCGGACGCACACGGATTTTATGGCACCCAGGTACCGGGTGACGTTATTTCGGGCCTCGGGATGGTTGGGGAACAGCACGCTCGCCGCCGTCTCGTCGAACCGCCCCACCATCGTGCTCAGCGGGTAGGTGACCCGGCCGTCACTGTGCGCACCGACGGTCAGGCCGTCGAACAACTTGGTCATCATCGACAGCGGACTGGCCTGCGCGTCAAAGAAATTCACCAGCGAGAACAACGGCGGGGGCCTGCGCAGCGACGGCGCCAATTCCACGACCCGCTCGAAGGGCACCCGCGCCAGGTCCGAACCGTCATCGAACGACGCCTGCGCCCTTCTGGCCATGTCGTTGAACGACGCCCCGGCGACCGGAACGGTGATCGGGATCTGTCCGGTGAACCAACCCTGCGTCGTGAGGTCGGCCGGGGTGCTGCGGGTGTCTTTCGGGGTGATGGCGAAATAGGTCCCCGCGCCGGTCAACTCGTGAACGGCCAGGGCGAGGCACGCGAACATGCCCCCGACGAAACGGGCACCGGCGGCCACACAGGCCGTTTCGAATCGATGCGTTTGATCCTCGTCCAGCAGGGTCACGCCCAGCAGATCGCCGCCATAGGGGACGTCGCCGAGGGGGAGCGGGAACGCCGGGAACGTCCCGTCGTTGAGTTCGGCGAAGTCGATCCAGGCACGCACCTCCGGCGACTCGACGGTCAGCGCCTCGGTGTACTCGCGCTGCCGCAGGCAGTAGTCGGCGTAGTCGCCGGCAGGGGGCAGTTCGACCGGTGGGTTTCCCGCGATCAGCTCGGCGTACATCGTCTGGAACTCGATGAGGCCCATCCCGACGAACTGGCCGTCGGCGTGCAGGTGATCGATGCTCGCATAGAACGTGAAACGGTCCGGGCGCTGAATCACCCCGAAGCTGAAGCAATCCCACTGCAGTGAATCGGGGGTGGCCACGATGTGCTCCTGCAGCTGCGCACTGGTCAGCTCGCCGTGTTCGGTGGGCTCGAACTCGATGTCGGCGGGGTCGGCGACGGTGCGCCGCACGATGTGGTCGGCGTCGCGATACTGAAACCAACTGCGGTAGGTGTCGTGCCGGCGCAGGTGTGCGTTGATGACGTAGGTCATGGCGCGCAGATCGCAGCGGCCCGACACCTCGACGGACGCGATCAACAGCCGCGAATGATCCAGGCCGCGGGCGGCCTGTTCACGCAGGCTGCGCAGGTGCCGGGCCTGGACGTAGCTGGGGGGCACGGCGCTTACCGGCGCTTCGAGGGCCTTGGCGCGGGCGGCGGGCGACGGGTGCCACGAGAACAACCTGCCCGGCGCCGGCGCCCATTCGTCGACCGTTGAGACATCCAATGGGCCGATCCGCACCGCTACCTCCCGTGCTTCAGCACCGACGGCGGTGCGTGGAGAACGGCAGCTGGCTGCGTACGGGGGGATCCGCCAAGCACCGGTAGTGCTGAGGTTCCTGGGTAGCCTAGCCCGGGTTGCCCCGGACGGCTCGGTTCGACGTACCGCTCATCCGGCGGCTCGAATCGCTAGGCCGTGCGGTCGGCGAGCGCCTGCCGGGCCGCGTTGTAGCCGGGAATGAACGTGATGCCCGGTCCGCCGTGGCAGCCCGCGCTGCCCAGGTACAGGCCCTCGATCGGAATCGGCTGACCGCGAAAACCTCTCGGACCGGGCCGATTCGGGCCGATCTGGTCGGGGTTCAGCAACCCGTGGCAGTAGTCGCCCCCGGGGGCGCCGAACATCACGCCCATGTGCCTGGGCGTGAAGGTGGTGTGCCGGGTGATGCTGCGCTCGAAGTTCGGCGCCAGGCGCGTGATCTTGTCGATCACCCGCTGCCCCATTTCGACCTTCGCGGCGCCGTAATCGACGCCGCCCTCAATCGGGAACCACAACGCGAACGCCGAGGCGGCGTGCTTGCCCGCGGGCGCCAGGTCCGGATCGTTCTGCGTGGGAATCTGCAGCACCACGGTCGGGTCCGCCGGGACGATCCCGCGGCGGCAGTCCTCCCATTGCTGCTGGACTTCCTCCGGCGTGCAGAACAGGCCGATCGATGCCTGCATGGCCGGGTCGTTGAGCGACTCGTAGGGCGCGACGAACTCCGGCGCCTCCTCCAGCGCGAAGTGCATCTGCAGATAACTGCCGCGGTGGTCGGTGCGCGCATAGCGCTCCCGAATGTCGCCGGGCAGCAGAGCCGGGTCGATCAGTTCGTTGAGGGTGACGTCGGGCGCGATGCCGGAAACGACGATCGGGGCGGTCAAGGTCTCGCCCCCCTCGGTGCGGACCCCACTCACCCGCCCTCCGGGCTGGGAATCGTCGACCAGGATCTCGGTCACCTGGCTTCGCAGCCGGACTTCGCCGCCGTGGCTCTCCAGCAGTTTGCACAGGTGCGAGGTGAGTGCCCCGATGCCGCCGCGCAGCTTCTTCATCTGCATGGTATCCCCGTCGGGGACGCCCAGCCCGAAGGCCAGCGCGGCCGCGCTGCCCGGCGTAGCGGGACCGCGATAGAGGGTGTTGACGGCCAGCACGGTCATCGAACCGCGCAGCGCACCGTGCTTCTCGCGGTCGGGAAGGTAGCGGTCCAGAACGTCGGTGACCGAGCCGAACAGCATCTCGTCGATAGCTGAACGTTCGAATTCGTTTGTCGCACAGGCGTACATCTCGTCGAACGTCTTGGGCTCGGTTCCGGCCTCGAACCGGCCCAGCGCCCGGGTGGGCGCCTGGCTCCAGGCCATCAGCCCCGCCATCCCGTTGACGGCGTCCGCCCCGTGCACCTCGTTGAGATGGGTGAACAACTTGATGGGGTCGCTGTACTGGATCAGCGGGTCGTCGCCGACGCCGCGCACCGCCACCGACATCACCTCGAGGTCGATCGTCGGCAGGGTGTCCAGGCCGAGTTCCTCGACGACCACCATCGAGGTGGGGAACTGCACCGAGCCGGCGATCTCGAACCGGTACCCGTCGAAAAGCTCCACCGTGGAAGCCATTCCACCGGCGTAGAGCTTGGAATCCAGACACACCGTCCGCAGCCCGGCCTTCTGCAGCACCACCGCGGCGGCCAGACCGTTGTGCCCGGCACCGATAACTATCGCGTCATAGTCAGTCATGTCCTGCCCTCCAGCAATGCAGGCTGGCATGATCGCAAAGTTTTGTCAATTATGACGAAACTTTAGTCGGCTTGCGTGACCCAGGCGTCGGTGATGCCCGCCCGCAGGGACTCCAGCGCCGCGTGGCACATGCGCGCCAGCTCGCCCAGCGATCGATCCCCCCCGAGCATCCAGAACTCCATCGCGCCGAAGACGCCGGCGGCGATGCAGCGCGCGGTCACCGCGGCGCGCAACCGCGCGTCCTGCGTCTCGCGCGCCGCACAGCTACGCCGGCGCAACTGCTCCTGGATGGCATCGGCGAAGTCGCCCTGGACTTCCTGCATATGGCGCACGATGCGGCCCGGGTCGAGCTCGCCACCGCGTAGAGCAGCGATTTTCGCCACGGCCTCAACGTCATACGGAAACGAGAAGATGGCCGACTGCACCGAATCGATGATCGCTTCGGTATCGGGCCTGGCATCCAAGGCGGCGCGAAACCAGTTCAGTCCGGTGTAGTCGGCAAACAACAGGTCATGCTTGGACTTGAAGTGCCGATAGAACGTCCGGAGCGACACCCCGGCGTCCGCAGCGATCTGCTCGGCCGAGGTCTCCTCGACACCCTGGCCCAGGAATCGCACCATGGCGGCCTGGATCAGCGCCTCCCGGGTGCGCTCGCTGCGCACCGTCTGCGCCGGCCTGACCATGCAATTAAGGTACCCCACCCGGTCTTTTGTCACTATTGACAAAACTCTGGCTACGGGGTGAGACTGCGCGCATGGTCTCGCTTCTTGTGCATGCAGTTCTCGGGCTCAGCGTCATCGGCTGGATCGTCGCCGCGAACTCGAAGGTCTTCGCCCGACCCGCCGGGGGCCCGTTGTTCTCCCCGCTGGAGTGCGTCTACTACCTGGTCGGGATCGCGTCGGTCGCGCTGGGCTGGTACTTCAACATCACCTACGTCTCGCAGTATTCGCACGGGTCCACCAACCCGCTGTGGGGCGAGCACGGCAGCTGGGCCGAGTACATCAGGCTGATGTTCACCAACCCGGCCGCGTCCTCCGCCAGCCAGGACTACACGATCGCGAATGTCGTTCTGCTGCCGCTGTTTACGATCGTGGACGGTTACCGCCGCGGGCTGCGGCACCCGTGGCTGTACTTCGTGTCCAGCCTCTTCACCAGCTTCGCGTTCGCGTTCGCCTTCTACTTCGCCACCATGGAGCGGCAGCGCCGGCACGAGCAGGCCCGCGAGACGGTGGACGCCTAGGTTCGCTCCGCCCAGCGACGGGCCCACTGGTCCAGGGGATTTAGGGCCTCGCCCAGCGACAGGCCGGCCTCACTGAGCTCGTAACACTGGTCGTCCCGCTGGACGACCAGGCCCGCGCCTGTCAGGTCGCCGAGACGGTCATACAGAACGCTGGGAGACATGCCGTCGCAGCGCTCCC
Source organism: Mycobacterium paraseoulense (assembly GCF_010731655.1). Lineage (NCBI taxonomy): Bacteria > Bacillati > Actinomycetota > Actinomycetes > Mycobacteriales > Mycobacteriaceae > Mycobacterium > Mycobacterium paraseoulense. The sequence goes on from NZ_AP022619.1 coordinate 3,927,655, forward strand.
GCAAGGACCGCGCTCCCAGCGGACCGTCGCGAAGCTCCCACAGGATCCGCAACGCCCAGCGCCGCCCCAGGAGATCGAGGGCCGCCATGAGCGGCCGCCCTGTTGTCGACCCCCGCACCGGACGCCCCGGTCGAGCCACCGATTGACGTTTCGGATTCCGTAACGTAGCTTTCTTCTCCATGGTTACGGAAATAGTAACGCCTCGCATCGGTGGCCTCGAACCGCCGTACGAGCCCTCGGTGGCGGCGCAACTGCAAAAGATGATGCCGCCGAACGTGCCGCCCATCGCCCTGTTTCGCGTCGTGGTGCGCAACATGCCCATGGCCGAGGCCATGACGCTCTGGGGCGGCTACGAGCTGAGCCGCAAGTTGTCGCTGTCCCTTCGCGATCGCGAGATCGTCATCGACCGCACCTGCGCTCGCTGCGGCTGTGAATACGAATGGGGCGTGCACGTCGCGTTTTTCGCGGAGAAGGCGCGCCTCGACCGCGAGCAGGTCCGCTCCTTGACCCACGGCGGCGCCGACGATCCCTGCTGGAGCGCCGGCCGAGATCGGCTCCTGGTCCGCGCCGTGGATTCGCTCTGCGACCGTCGCGACATCGACGATGCCCTCTGGACGGCGCTGCGCACCGAGTTCGACGAACGCGAGATTCTCGACCTCACGATGCTGTGCGGGTGGTATCACGCGATCAGCTTCACCGCACGCGCCGCCCGGGTGCCGCTCGAGGCGGGCAGCCCCACGTTCGGCGGCATCGGTCGCTGATCCACGCTCAGGTCGGTTTGATGGCGCGCCACCGTTGCCGCCCACCGGAAGAGTCGATCTGGACATCGGCGAATCCCGCGTTCCGCAGGCGCGCGCCCAGATGCTTCGGCTCGATTGGGTTGTACGTGTCGGCGATGTGAAGGAGCCGGAAGGTCAGGGACGGGACGCCGTCGCTGCCGGCGAATGCCCCGCCCGGCTGCAGCACCCGGAACGCCTCGGCGAAGAGCCGGTCCTGCAAGTCGGCGCTGGGAACGTGGTGCAGCATCGTGAAGCACACCACCGAGGTGAAGTGATCGGTGGGCAGGCCGGTGTCGGTGCCGTCGCCGTGGATGATGCGGGCCCGGTCGCCGTAACGGCGCTGCAGGCGATCGGCCATCGCGGCATCGACCTCGACGGCGGTGAGCGAATCGGCCCTGTCCAGTAAAGCGCGCGTCGTCGCCCCGTAGCCCGGGCCGATTTCCAAAGTCCGCGAGCCCAATTCGACGCCGTCCAGCGCCCAGGGCAACAGCTGATGGGCCACCGCTTTCTCCCAGCCCGCCGAGCTACACCGGCGCCGGTGCAAGAGATTCATCGCCATAACGCGGACATTAGGCGCACGCGCCTCCTGCGAGCTTCCGATATTCTGCCGTGTTATGTCGGAAATCGGCCATCATCGCTTGGTGACGTCGTCACAGGCGCTGCCGCCGGGAGCCCGCATCCAGCGGCACCGACATCCCTTGCATCAGATCGTCTACCCGTCCTCGGGCGCGGTCTCGGTCACCACCCCGGCGGGAACCTGGATCACGCCCGCGAATCGGGCGATCTGGATACCGGCGGGCTGCTGGCACGAACATAAGTTCCACGGCCACACGCAGTTTCACGCCGTCGCACTGGACCCAAGCCGGTACCGTCGCGGCCCGGCGGCGCCGGCCGTGCTGGCGGTCAACCCATTGATGCGCGAACTCATGATCGCGTGTTCGCAGACCGACGGAACCGACACGGACGAGCACCACCGGATGCTGGCCGTGTTGCACGATCAGTTGCAGGCGACCAGCGTCGGCGAGCCGCTGTGGATTCCCACACCCGTCGACGGCCGGCTGTCCGAAGCGTGCGCGTTGATCGCCGGCAACCTGCGCGAGCCGCTGACGTTGCAGCAGATCGGTCACCGGATCGGTATCAGCCCGCGCACGCTGAGCCGCCTGTTCCGCGACGAGCTGGCGATGACCTTCCCGCAGTGGCGCACCCAGCTCCGGTTGCAGCATGCCCTGGTGCTGCTGGCCGAGCGCCGAGATGTCACGTCGGTGGCGTCCGAATGTGGTTGGGCCACACCGAGTGCCTTCATCGACACCTATCGGCGCGCCTTCGGCCACACCCCGGGCCGGCTGACGCCGAAGACACCCTAGCCAATGGTGGCGACCCGCAGCGCCCGGCTACGCCGCGCTCGCGATCCCCACTAGCCAATGGTGGCGACCCGCAGCGCCCGGCTACGCCGCGCTCGCGATCCCCACTAGCCAATGGTGGCGACCGGCTCGAGCAGCTCGGTGCCGACGAACGGCACCAGCGCCTCCGGAACGCGCACGCTGCCGTCGGGGCGTTGGTGGTTTTCCAGGATCGCCACCAGCCACCGGGTGGTGCCCAGCGTCCCGTTGAGGGTGGCCGCGGTCTGGGGCTTGCCGCCCGAGTCGCGGTAGCGCGTCGCCAGCCGGCGCGCCTGGAAGGTCGTGCAGTTCGACGTCGACGTCAGCTCGCGGTAGGCGCCCTGGGTGGGAACCCATGCCTCGCAGTCGAATTTGCGGGCGGCCGACGACCCGAGATCGCCCGCCGCGACGTCGATCACCCGATAAGGCACCTCGATGCGGGCCAGCATCTCGCGTTGCCAACCCAAGAGCCGCTCGTGCTCGGCCTCGGCCTCCGCGGGGGTGCAGTAGACGAACCCCTCCACCTTGTCGAACTGGTGCACCCGGATGATGCCGCGGGTGTCCTTGCCGTAGCTGCCGGCCTCCCGCCGGAAGCACGACGACCAGCCCGCGTAACGCAGCGGCCCACCGGACAGGTCCAGGATCTCGTCGGCGTGGTAACCGGCCAGTGGCACCTCGGAGGTGCCGACCAGGTAGAGGTCGTCGGCGTCGACCCGGTAGATCTCGTCGGCGTGCGCGCCGAGGAACCCGGTGCCGGCCATCACCTCCGGGCGCACCAGCACCGGCGGGATCATCGGGATGAAGCCGTTCTCGACGGCCAGCCGCAAGGCCAGCTGGAGCAGCCCCAGCTGCAGCAGCGCGCCCCGGCCGGTCAGAAAGTAGAAGCGCGACCCGGACACCTTGGCGCCGCGCTGCATGTCGATGAGGCCCAGTGATTCGCCGAGTTCGAGGTGGTCCTTCGGGTTCTCGATCGCAGCGGGTTCGCCCACGACCTCCAGGACGCGGTAGTCGTCCTCCCCGCCGGCGGGCACCCCGTCGATGACGACGTTGGAGATCGCCATGTGCGCCGCCGTGAGCGCCGCCTCGGCCTCGGCCTGCTCGCTCTGGGCGGCCTTGACCTGCTCGGCCAGCTCCTTGGCGCGCGCCAGCTTGGCCGGGCGCTCCTCGGGCGACGCGGAGCCGACGCTCTTGCTGGCGGATTTCTGTTCGGCGCGCAGCGCGTCGGCCGACGAGATCGCCGCCCGGCGGGCGGCGTCGGCCGCCAGCAGCGTGTCAACCAAGGTCGGATCCTCGCCTCGACTGGTCTGCGACCTGCGTACGACGTCGGGGTTCTCGCGGAGCAGCTTCAGGTCGATCACGGCCCTGAGACTACTTTCACCGGCTCGGCCCGTTCGCACGCCGCCCGGCCCCGCCAGTCCCAGGACTCACATCAGTAACTTTTGTCACGCCGCACAGGCGCTCCTGTCAGAATGGACCCGATGTCGCAAGCGCCCGAGACGGAAGCCGCGGAGGCTGACGCCCGCACCGCCGCGCCGGAACAGCCGCACGCCGGCTTCCGGTGGCCGCGCAGTCTGCAGGCGCAGGCCACCCGCCGTGCCCTGCTGCTGACAGCGCTCGGCGGCCTGCTGATCGCCGGGCTCGTCACCGCGTTGCCGGTCGGCGGCACCGGGCCGGGACGGTTGTCCGGGTATCTCAACGGCAACCCCGTGCCCACCACCGGAAGCCGGAGCGACGCCGCGTTCAACAAGGCCGCCAGCGGTGACTGCCTGATGTGGCCGGACAGCACCCCCGAGTCGGCGAGGATCGTCAACTGCGTCGACGACCACAAGTTCGAAGTCGCCGAATCCGTCGACATGCGGACGTTCCCGGGCTCCGAGTACGGCCCCGACGCCGCTCCCCCGTCGCCGGCTCGCATCCAGCAGATCACCCAGGAGCAGTGCGAGTCCGCCGTGCGCAACTACCTGGGCCCCAAGTTCGATCCCAACAGCAAGTTCACCGTCAGCCTGCTGTGGCCAGGTGACCGGGCCTGGCGCCAGTCGGGCGAGCGCCGCATGCTGTGCGGTCTGCAGCTGCCCGGCACCAACAACCAGCAGCAGGCCTTCAAGGGCAAGGTCGCCGACGTCGACCAGTCCAAGGTCTGGCCGGCGGGCACCTGCTTGGGCATCGACCCGACCACCAACCAGCCGATCGACGCTCCGGTCGAGTGCGCGGCGCCGCACGCGATGGAGGTGACCGGCACGGTGAACCTGGCCGAGAAGTTCCCCGGCGCGCTGCCGGCGGAGCCCGACCAGGACGGCTTCATCAAGGATCAGTGCACCAAGATGACGGACGCCTACCTGGCGCCGGTCAAGTTGCGCACCACGACACTGACGCTGATCTATCCGACCGTTCCGCTGGCCAGCTGGGCGGCTGGCAGCCGGGAGGTCGCATGCAGCATCGGCGCGACCCTGGGCAACGGCGGCTGGGCCACCCTGGTCAACAGCGCCAAGGGCCAGCTGCTGATCAACGGCCAGCCGCCGGTGCCGCCGCCCGACATTCCCGAGGAGCGGCTCACGCTGCCGCCGATACCGCTCCAGGTGCCGGCCCAGGCGCCGTCGCCGCAGGCCAGCTCGCCGCCGGAGATCCCGCCGAACAATCAGCACCTTCCGGGGCAGCAGCCGGTGGTCACCCCGCCCCAGGCGCCGGCCTCCGACTCCCCGGCCCCGCAGGCGCCACCCCCCGCGGATGCCGGGGCGCCGCAGCAGGCCCCGCCCCCCGCGGACGGTGGAGCGCCGCCGCCGGCCAATCCGGCGCCGGAGGCACCGCCCGCGGCGCAACCCGGGGGGTAGCCACGTGCCCGCGCGGATGGATCCGCAGCGGTTCGACGAACTGGTTTCCGACGCGCTCGACCTGATCCCGCCCGAGCTGGCGGCGGCGATGGACAACGTCGTCGTTCTGGTCGAGGACCGCCACCCCGAGGAGGGGGAGCTGCTCGGACTGTACGAGGGCGTCGCCCTGACCGAGCGGGATTCCGACTACGCCGGATCACTGCCCGACGCGATCACCATCTACCGCGAGGCGCTGCTGGACGTCTGCGAATCCGACGAAGACGTCGTGGAGGAAGTGGCGATCACGGTGATCCACGAGATCGCCCACCACTTCGGCATCGACGACGCCCGGCTGGAAGAACTGGGCTGGGCCTGACCACCTGACAGCCGCGCCGGTTTTATGGGCGCGGCATCCCGGATTTGTCCGTGGCGGGTGCTATGAACGCGTTATGAGTGCTGACTGCCGCGACTGCCGGGCAGGCCTAGATCACTGTCACGGCACCATCATTCGCCATTCACTGCGCCGCTCGGAATGCACCGAGCCGGATTGCTTCAGCCCCGAGCTGTTGCCGCACGCCTTCGTCGTCGACTGCGACGCGGTCGGCTGCGGATGCTCGGAGTCGGTCGCACTGGCCGTCTGATCGGGCGTCAGCCCATCGGGTCGGTGCTCGAGTGCACCGCGTCCGCGACCGGGGTTGCCTCGGTCTCCGGATAGAACGGCGGCGTCAGGGTCCCCCACCGCACGCAGCTCCACCGTCCGTCGGTGATCGGCGCCAGCACCACGGATTCGGCGTTGTCGATGTGATTGTCCAGCGCAAAGCCGGCGTCCACACCGGCCAGCACCGCGGCGGCCAGGCGGATGGCGGCGCCATGGCTGACAACGACGATGTCGCCGGTCCAGTCGTGGTCATCGAGGTAGCGCAGCCGCAGGTCGGTGAGCACCGGCACGTAGCGGTCCAGCACGTCGTTGCCGGTTTCCCCGCCGGGCAGCGGGACATCGAGGTCACCGTGATGCCATCGCCGGTAGACCTCGTTGAACTCCGCGACCGCGTCGTCGTCTTTGCGATTTTCCAGCCCGCCGACCTGAACTTCGTGAACGCCGGCCACCTCGACGGCGGACATCCGCAGCTCGCCGCCGATCACCCCGGCCGTCTGCGACGCCCGGATCGCCACCGAATGGGCCAGCAGCGAGGGCCGTCCCGCCCGGCGGGCGAAGGCGCGGGCCTGGTCGCGGCCCAGCGGCGTCAGTTCCGCCCCGGGTGGGCGGGTGTCCAGCCTGCGCTCGACGTTGCCGTAGGACTGGCCGTGTCGCAGGAGCACCAGTCGGCCCGTCATCCCACGATCCCCCCGGCCGTGGTCTCCGGTTTGCCGTCGCGCAGCCGCGCCAGCCAGCGGGCCGCCTCGTCGGCCGGTGGCGGCAGCACCCCGGCGGGGGAGCCGGTCGGCCAAGATCCCAGGTATCGCACGTCTGCACAACGTCGGTGCAGCGCTTTGAGTGCCTCGGCGACGGCGTCGTCGTCGATGTGGCCCACACAGTCGGCGAAGAACACGTAGGTACCCAGCGCCGTCCGGGTCGGGCGGGATTCGATCCGGGTCAGGTCGATGCCGCGGATCCCGAACTCGGTCAGCGCGCCCAACAGCGCACCGGGCGCGTTGTCGATGCGCAGCACCACCGACGTGCGGTCGGCACCGGTGCGGGCCGGCGGCGGTCCGGGCGGGCCGACCAAGAGGAAACGCGTCCGGGCGTTGGGCTCGTCGACCACGCCGTCGGCCAGCGCGGCCAGCCCCCAATGCGTGGCGGCCAGCGGCGACGTCACCGCGGCGTCGGCTTGCCCTTCGGCCACCTGCCTCGCGGCGTCGGCGTTGGAGTACGCGGGTCGCAGCTCGGCGTCGGGCAGGTGGGTGGCGACCCAATGCCGCACCTGCGCCGCCGCCACGGAGAATGCGGCCAGCGTGCGCACGTCGGCGGCGGTGCGACCGGGTTTGACGACGATCGTGAATGCGACGTCCAGGGTGGTCTCGGCGAACACCTGCAGCGGCGAACCGATCGCCAGGCTGTCCAGCGTGGGCGTCACTGACCCGTCGATCGAGTTCTCGATGGGGACACAGGCGTATTCGGCGCCGCCCTCGCGGACGGTGTCCAGCGCCGCGGCGGTGCTGTCGAAGGGCATCCGCCCAACCTCGTCCGTCCCCTGGTCGGGAATCAGGCCGGCGGCCTTGATCTGCAACAGCGCCGCCTCGGTGAAGGTCCCCTCCGGACCGAGATAAGCGATGCGGATCACGCCCCAACCCTAGCGGCGACCGCGAGCAGACGGCTCTTGCGGCGCTCGGCCTTCTAAGTTAACTTAGGCTTACCTAACTGAAGGAGAACGGTGTTACCGCTGACGTGCCCCGCCCCGACGACGGCCGAACGCATCCGCAGCGCGTGCGTGCGCGCCGGTGGCGCGCTCCTGGCCCTGGAATCCGTGCACACACGCCAGGATCCGGTCGTGACGCCCGTACATCACCTGCTGCCCGACGGGTCGTTCGCGCTGGCGCTTCCGAGTGGGCGCGACGGCCGGCCGGACCGCGGCGTCGCCGGAGCGCAGGCACTGCTGGAGTTGACCGACTACGCGCCGCTTCCGCTGCGGGAGCCGGTGCGCTCGCTGGTGTGGGTGCGCGGGCGCCTGCAGGAATTCCGCCCGGACGAGGTCGCCGACACCGTCGACCTGATCGCCGCCGACTGGCCCCACCCCGCACTGCTTCAGGTCGACACGCCGCGCTGCGCCCCGCCGGACGGCGACGAGCCCCGGTACACGCTGATCCGGCTGGAGATCGCGTCCGTCGTCGTCACCGACGCCACCGGCGCCGAGCCCGTCAGCGTCGAGGATCTCCTCGCGGCCCGGCCCGACCCGTTCTGCGAGATCGAGTCGAACCTGCTGTGGCATTTGGACACCGCCCACAGCGACGTGGTGGCGCGGCTGGTGTCGCGGCTGCCGGCCCCGTTGCGCCGCGGCCAGGTACGCCCACTCGGGCTCGACCGCTACGGCGTGCGGTTCCGCGTCGAAGGTGCCGACCGCGACCACGACGTCCGCTTGCCCTTCCACAAGCCGGTGGACGACATGACCGGGTTGAGCCAGGCCATCCGGGTCCTGATGGGGTGCCCGTTCATCAACGGCCTGCGCGCCCGTCGGTAGCCGAACCCGTCTTGCCGGGCCGCCGCCGCCGCGTACGTTAACCGGGTGAACGGCGATCAACCACCGCACCGGCCCGACCCGCCTACCGAGCCGTCACCGGTGATTCGCCGCGGGGCTCGACCGCCGGCCCCGGCCGAGCAGACCGCGCCGCTGCGGCGGCCCATGCCACCACCCGCGCCGCCGGTGCCGCCCCGCGCCGTCGACACGCCACGCCCCGCCCCGCCGGGGCCGCGCACCCGTCGATCGCCCGGACCCCCACCTCCGCCCGCCGCGCCCGGCGCGCGACGCCGACGCGGGTGGCGCCGGTGGCTTCGGGCGGCCACTTCGGCGTTGGTGATTTGTGCGCTGCTGATCGGCATTGCCGCCGTGTGCGGGGCGGTCTGGTTCGACAGCAGGCTGCACCGCGACGACATTTTGACCGACTACCCCGGACGCCCGGGACCCGGCCGAGGCACGAACTGGCTGCTCGTCGGCTCCGACAGCCGCCAGGGGCTCAGCCCCGAGCAGCAGCAGGACCTGGCCACCGGCGGTGACCTCGGCAGCAGCCGGACGGACACCATCCTGCTGGTGCACCTGCCCGAGCTGTGGTCCGGCGGTCGGGTGACGATGGTGTCGATACCGCGCGACTCCTACGTGCCGATCCCCGGGCACGGCAAGGACAAGATCAATGCGGCCTTCTCGATGGGCGGGGCCGGCTTGCTGGCCCAGACGGTGGAGCAGGCCACCGGGCTGCGCCTCGACCACTACGCGGAAATCGGATTCGGCGGCTTCGCCGGCGTGGTCGACGCGCTGGGCGGGGTGACGGTGTGCCCGACGACCCCGCTCAACGACCCCTTGGCCGGCATCGACCTGCCGGCCGGCTGCCAGAAGCTGAACGGCCGCAACGCCCTCGGGTACGTCAGGACGCGCGACACCCCCCGGGCGGATCTGGACCGGATGGTCAACCAGCGGCAGTTCGTCGCGGCGCTGCTGCGCGCCGCCGCCAGCCCAGCGGTGTGGCTGAACCCGTGGCGCTGGTACGCGGTGCCGCGTGCGGTCGCCGATGCCCTGACCGTCGACCGCGGCGACCACGTCTGGGACCTGGGCCGCCTGGGCTGGGGGCTGCACGGCTCTCCCACCACGATGACGGTGCCCATCGGGGAGTTCACCAGCGGTGACGCCGGATCGGTGGTGGTGTGGAACCACGACGAGGCCAGCCGGCTGTTCGAGGCGCTGGCCAACGACGCGCCGGTGCCCACCGCCCCGCCGGACTAGCCGCCCCGGCCGTTTTGCAGGTAGGCCTTCGTTCGGCCGGGGTGGTGGGTGGCAAGCCAGGCCACCCCGACATCACGGCAGAAGTCGAGGTCTTCGTACTCGTCGACGTTCCAGCAGTAGACGGCCCGGCCCTGGGCGATCGCGCGATCCGCCAGCTGGGGATATTCCTTCAGCGTCGCGAGCGAAGGCCCGACGGCGGTGGCGCCGACGGCCGTGGCCGCGCCGCTGGTCAAGTAGCGCGCGGTTCTGCCGAGCAGCACGGTCGGCAGCAGCGGAGCGGCTCGCCGGATCCGCCAGACCGCGGCCGCCGAAAACGACATCACCACCGCGCGGGACCGGTCGGCGGAGGCTGGGGCGGCGATGCCGAAGCGGTGTAGCAGCGCGAGCAGCTTGGTTTCCACCAGCGAGCCGTATCGCACCGGGTGCTTGGTTTCGATGAACAGCTTCACCGGCCGGCGCCAGTCCAGGACGAGCGAAACCAGGGCGTCCAGCGTCAGCAGGCTGGTGTCACCGTGTGTGCCGTCTTCACGCCAGCTGTCGTGCCACGCTCCGTACTCGAGCTCACGCAGCTCAGCGAGGGTCATCGTGCTGACCAGCCCGGCCCCGGTCGACGTGCGGTCCAGACGCCGGTCGTGCACGCACACCAGGTGGCCGTCGCGCGTCAGGCGCACGTCGCATTCCACGCCGTCGGCGCCCTCCCTGAGGGCGAGGTCGTAGGCGGCCAGCGTGTGTTCGGGCCGAGCGGCCGACGCGCCGCGGTGGGCTACCACAAAGGGGTGCCCGGCGAGCACCTCCTCGGCCCACGTCATACGCCTAATGCTGCCGCTTCCTGCCCCTCCAGCTCAACCGGGCGCGATGTGGGCACCGGGTCGTCGGTGACCACAACCCAGCGGTGCGCGGGCCGTTCGACCGGCTTCCGCTCGAAACCCTCGAAGACCCGGGCGGCCGCGGCGATCGTCAGCGCCGCGAGCAGGTACGCGAAAACCATGGTGATCGTGTTGTTGGCGATACCCTGCGCGTCCCTGGCGAAGCTGGTGACCATGGCGAAGACGGAGACCAGGTAGCTGGCCACCCACGCGACCCACCACTGGACGATTGGTCGCCGTATCCGGGCGTAGTACTCCTCCAGGATCGCCAGCTCGATGACGTAGACCGGCGCCCACAACAGATTGGCCAGCGGCACCACGCACCCCGCCCACAACGTACGGGTGGACCGCGGCTCGGGCAGGCCGTGATGCGCGAACACGGCGGCGCGGCGAGCGATGAGCCAACGGATCAGCATCACCCCGGAGGTGAACACCGCCGCGATCGCGGCCGCGCTGGCCAGGACGCCGAGCCAGTCCGCCCCTGCGGCGATCCAGGAGTTCAGCAGGGTGTTCCGGTTGATGATCAGCAGCAGGTATCGCACGACATAGACCAGAGCCGCGATGCCGAGGACGAGCACGCTCACAAACAGCGTGGTGCGAATTGTCGGTACGGCCGGCCCGGGGCGCGCGGCCGCCTCGGCCGCCGCCGGCGTTGGCTCGACGCGGTCGGCCAGGCCCCAGCGCGGCATCACGGCATAACGCGGAGTGGGGCCGAGGGGACGTCGTCCGCGCCGGGTGGGCGGCGCGGCACCGGGACGCACCGCTATCCAGCGAAAGCCCGGCGGTAGGCGCGGCGGCGTGCGCTGCCATCCCCGGGCCCCGGACGGTCGGCTCGCCGGCGCGGCGGTTTGTGCGCCCCACCGCGGATCGGGCGCCGGCGCGTCCGGCAGCGGGGCCAGCAGGGCTCCCCGACAACGGGGACACCACTCGCGTTGCCGCTCGCGCACGTTCCACCGGGTGCCGCATTGGGAGCACACCTGGATCACCGGACTAGCCTAACCGCGCGGTGATATCCGCCGCCGGATGCGGCGTCGGTGGCTGGAGGTCGGGGCCGCCGGCTATCTACTCGGCTGCCGTGACTATCCACAGTTTCCACAGGTTTATCCACATCCGGATAACGGGTAAGGGGAGCGTTACCACAGCGCTATCGGGGTAGCCGTGGTTCGACATGTGGATAACACCACGGGCTTGCCGGTGTGCCATCGACAGCCCGGAAGGGCCGTTGAGCGAATGGATGACCTCCGGTCACAAATGTCCTTGCCCGCCCCGCCCCAACGCGCACGTCAGCGGGCCGTTTTCCAACCCCGGTTTGAAGCGCTATGATCGCGTTCGCGAAAAATTGTTTGTGACTCACCTCACTACCGCGGGGTGAGGGGCGGGTGAAAGGCGATTGATGGCCACGCATTCGTTCGGTCCGGGTTCACCGGCCCCCTCGAAGTCGTACTCCGGCTCGCCCGCGTGGAATCACAGCTACAGCGTCGCCGCACTGCGCGCCGGGCTCATCGCGCTCGCGCTGCTGGCGATTCTCGCCCTCATCGTTTTGTCCTGACTCGTTCGGGCTTGATTCGGCGCCGAACGGGTACCCGCGTTCGGGGCTCATAGCGGCCGTTCTTGCGGTCCGTCCGGTCATGGAGCAGGGTTGTCTACGGCTGGCCGCCGCGTTGGCGGGCCCGCGCAATGAGCCTAAGAAGACAATCGAAGAAAGGAACGCCGTGGCTGAATACACCCTGCCCGATCTGGACTGGGACTACGCAGCGCTGGAACCGCACATCTCGGGGCAGATCAACGAGATTCATCACACCAAGCACCACGCCGCGTACGTCAAGGGCGTGAACGACGCGGTCGCCAAACTCGAAGAGGCACGCGCCAATGACGACCACGCCTCGATCTTCCTGAACGAAAAGAACCTGGCGTTCCACCTCGGCGGCCACGTGAACCACTCGATCTGGTGGAAGAACCTGTCGCCGGACGGCGGCGACAAGCCGACCGGAGAGCTGGCCGCCGCGATCGATGACGCGTTCGGATCGTTCGACAAATTCCGCGCGCAGTTCAGCGCGGCCGCCAACGGCCTGCAGGGTTCGGGCTGGGCGGTCCTGGGCTATGACACGCTCGGTGACAGACTGCTCACCTTCCAGCTGTATGACCAGCAGGCCAACGTCCCGCTCGGCATCATTCCCCTGCTGCAGGTCGACATGTGGGAGCACGCTTTCTACCTGCAGTACAAGAACGTCAAGGCGGACTACGTCAAGGCGTTCTGGAACGTCGTCAACTGGGCCGACGTGCAGAAGCGGTACGCGGCCGCCACGTCGAAAACCAGCGGGCTGATCTTCGGCTGAGGCCTCCTCGAATCGGCACGGGGCGTCGCGCGGCATGCGCGGCGCCCCTGTCGTTTGTCCGGCCGCGAATCGGGCATTCCGAGAAGATGTGCGCCACTAGCCGTGTCGGGTTGCACGGCGCCGAACCCGCAGGCATGCTTAGTCATTCGAGCTACCAGTGTGGTTAATCGGACGGAGGCGTCGCGCGGAGGTCGAAATGGAGACTGGGTCTGACCGCCCGATAGGGGTTTCCCCTTTCCATGCTCGTGGTGCCCTGAAAGGGTTTGTGATCTCCGGGCGTTGGCCCGATTCGACCAAGGAGTGGGCCCAGCTGCTCATGGTAGCCGTGCGGGTCGCGTCGTTGCCCGGATTGCTCTCCACCACAACGGTGTTCGGTGCCCGCGAGGAGCTACCCGACGCGCCCGAGCCGGGCACCGTCGGCCTGGTGCTCGCCGAGGGTACCGTCTTCGGTGAATCGGCAATCCAGCCAGGATATTTCGCCGACCACCAACCGCCCGCGCTGTTGATGTTGCATCCGCCCTCGGAGACCACGCCTTCCCTGCCGGAATGCAGCGGCGCGGCGTCTGGTTGCGTGCTGCTGCCCGGCTTGCCATACCTGGGGCTCGAGCATCGGGCGGCCTGGGTGGAAGCCGAGGCCGACGGCACGATCACGTCCATGGTGAGCCGGGTCGGCGTCGATCCCATCAGCCATCCCGACACCGCGATTCTGGCGATGCTGCTGGCGGCATAAGCGGTTGCCGCTTCGCCCGGACGGCCTTTCTCGACACCGCACAGCGTTCGTTCTGCGGTGCCCCCGCGGGCGCCCCCATCGCCCACGAGCTCCGATTCGTGTTTCCCGGCGCGTCCGCGTGCTGCTGTTTCGGGACGCAGCAGGCGTCCGACAGCAAATAAGGCGTTAAGCAATCATAAATTGCTGTCCGGTTGCGGTGCGACCGCACAGCACGTCGCCATCCCACACGTCGCCCCGACCGGCGCCGCCGGTCGGCCACCGTGTGCCCGATCCCCAATTCTGCGTATAACCTGTGAGTTCCGTGGATTTAGTGGACACCTCAGCGAATCAGTTAGACGCTCGTCAAGTGTGGCATCGGCACGTTCCAGCTACGTCCGACGCATATCCGTGGGGGTTTGCACCTGGTTAGGCACACAAACCCTCGCTACCATGATCAGCAAATACACCTAGGTAATAGTTCACTTCTACAGCCCAGTGGAGGTCATATCCAATGAGCACGACGTTCGCTGCTCGCCTGAACCGCCTGTTCGACACGGTGTATCCCCCGGGACGGGGGCCGCACACCTCCGCGGAAGTGATCGCGGCTCTCAAGGCGGAGGGCGTCACGATGTCGGCTCCCTACCTGTCGCAGTTGCGGTCGGGGAACCGCACCAACCCGTCGGCGGCCACCATGGCCGCATTGGCCAACTTCTTCCGCATCAAGCCGGCCTACTTCACCGACGACGAGTACTACGAGAAGCTCGATAGGGAGCTGTCGTTCCTGGCCACGATGCGCGACGACGGGGTGCGCCGTATCGCCCTGCGCGCATCCGAGTTGTCCCCCGAGGCCCAGCACGAGGTCATGCAGCGGGTCAACGAACTGCGCCGCGCGGAGCACCTGGACGCGTAGCTGTACCGGTTACGGACGCCCACCCCGGCCGCCCCGACCTGGAGGGCTTCCGCCCGCCCACGCCGATTAGGGTGGCTCACGGATCGCGCACGCGCGAAAGCGATAGTCCACAACAGACCGGGGAGGCGGCCGGGAATGGGCCTGTTCCGCAAGCGAAAGAGTCGCGCGACGCGTCGCGCCGAAGCCCGTGCGATCAAGGCCCGCGCGAAGCTGGAGGCCAAGCTCGCCGCCAAGAACGAGACCCGCCGATACAAGGCGGCCCAGCGGGCGGAGGCCAAGGCACTGCGAGCGCAGATCAAGGCCCAACGGGACACCGATCGAACGGCGTTGAAGGTCGCCGAGGCCGAACTCAAAGCGGCGCGGGAGGGGAAGATCCTCTCCCCGACGCGGATCCGCCGGGCGCTGACCGTGTCCCGGCTGCTCGCGCCGATCCTCACTCCACTCGTCTACCGTGCCGCCGTCTCAGCGCGCGCGCTGATCGATCAGCGCCGCGCGGACCGACTCGGGATCCCGTTGGCCCAGATCGGGCAGTTCTCCGGCCACGGCGCGCAGCTGTCGGCCCGGATCGCCGGCGCGGAGAAGTCCCTGCGGGCCGTGCAAGACAAGAAGCCCAAGGACGCCGAGACCAAGCAATTCGTGTCGGCCATCAGCGAGCGGCTCGCCGATCTGTCGGCGGCCGTCACCGCCGCGGAGAACATGCCGGCCGCGCGGCGCCGGGCGGCCCACGCCGCGATCGCGGCGCAGCTCGACGGCATCGAGGCGGACCTGATGGCCCGGCTCGGGCTGGGCTGACCGCGGATGGGATCCGGCATGTCGATCCGCGCGCGGCGGACGGCCCGCCTGCCGATCGCGGTGGCCGCGGCCGTCGCGCTCTATGTCGGCGCGGCGGCGCACCTCCCCGCGGCATGGGCCCACGTCCACGCCACCAGCGACGACGCCGTGCGGGGCGCCATGGCGGTCGTCACCTTTCAGGTCCCCAACGAATCGAACGTGGGCGCGGCGACCACCGCGCTCAGCGTCGCGCTGCCCGACGTGGCCTCGGCGCGCGCCGAAACCATGCCGGGGTGGACGACCAAGCTCGACCGCGACGCGGTATCGGGCGCCGTGCGCTCGGTGACGTGGACGGCGGCGCCGGGCGGCGGCATCGGGGCTGATCAGTTCGCGCTGTTCCGGATGTCGGTGAAATTGCCCGACACCGAGACGGTGAGCTTTCCGGCCACGCAGACCTACTCCGACGGCACGGTGGTGAAGTGGGACCAGCCCCCGAAGCCCGACGGTGGCGAGCCCGAATATCCCGTGCCCACGCTGACGCTTGCCGCGGCACCGGCGGCCTCGCAGAGCCACCATCCGCCCTCCGCGGCGCCGGCCCGGCAGGCGACCGCGCCACAGCCCAAGTCGTCGGACAGCACCGCCCGACTGCTCGGCGGCGCGGCCTTGGTCGTGGCCGCGCTGGGCGTCTGCCTCGCGCTGATCCGCCGACGGACATGAGGCGGTTGGCGATCACCGCATGCGTCGCTGCCCTGCTGGTGATCGCAACGCTGACCGCGCCCGCGGCGTCGGCGCACGCAACGCGGATAGCCAGCGATCCGGCCGACAGGGCCGTCCTCGCGGCCGGTCCCGCGCGAGTGAGCGCCACCTTCAACGAACAGCTGCAAACCACGTTCGCTGCCATGACGGTCGTCGGGCCCGACGGCAACACGTGGTCGGCCGGCGACCCCGTGGTGCGGGGTGCGGTGGTCGGCATCGACCTGCGGCCGCTGGGCCCGGCCGGGACCTACACGGTGAACTACCGGGTGACGTCCGCCGACGGTCACGTGGTCTCCGGCTCGTGGTCGTTTCGGTTGACGGTGCCGGGCACCGGGACGCCGGGCCCCCCGGCTGGCGGCGCCCCCGCCGGCGGTGACGTCCCGGTGTGGCCGTTCGTCGTGGTGGCGGGGCTGCTCGTCGCTGGAGGCGCCCTGTGGTCGGTGCGGCGCAGACCGTGACCGGCGCCCGAGGCGCCCGCACTCCTGCTGGCATGATGGGTTCGAAGAACCCGCGTGGGCTAGAAAACGACTGAAGAAAGCTCAAGGAGCGGCCGCATGGCAGACCCGCAAGATCCACCCAACAGCGAACCCGAGAACGCATCGAACCCGCCTCCGGAGCCGCCCGCGCCGGCCGCCCCGCCGGAAAAGAAGCCCCCGGCCAAGGCGGTCAAGAAGACCGCGAAGGCACCCGCCAAGAAAGCGCCCGCGAAGAAAGCGCCCGCCAAAAAGGCGCCCGCGAAAAAAGCGCCCGCGAAGAAGGCGCCCGCGAAAGCCGCCGCGGCCCCGGCGAAGGCCGCCGAGCCGCCCGTCGAGGTGCAGCGCCGGATCGAAAGCAACGGCGACCTCGCGGCGGCCGCCAAAGACGCTGCAGCACAAGCGAAATCAGCTGTCGACGCCGTCAACAACCCGGTTTCTCCCGAGGTTCCCGCGGCGGCCCTGACCCAGTCGCCGGTGCCGTTGATCGTCGCCCTGGCCGTCAGCCTGCTGGCGATCCTGTTGATCCGGCAGCTGCGGCGCCGCTGACCGGGACCTGGCCGCTACCGTGTCAGACGTGACCGTGCTCTTCAAGCCGACCGCCGACCTCGTCGACGACATCGGAGCCGACGTCCGCAGCTGCGACGTCCAATTCCGCCAATTCGGTGGCCGCCCGCAGTTCGCCGGACCCATCAGCACGGTGCGCTGCTTCGAAGACAACGCGCTGCTGAAATCGGTGCTCTCCGAGCCGGGTGCGGGCGGAGTGCTGGTCATCGACGGCGGCGGCTCCCTGCATTCGGCGCTGGTCGGAGACGTGATCGCCGAGCTGGCCCGCTCGAACGGGTGGGCCGGGCTGGTCATCAACGGGGCGGTGCGCGACGCTGCCGCGCTGCGTGGCCTCGACATCGGCATCAAAGCGCTGGGCACCAACCCCCGCAAGAGCAGCAAGACCGGCGCCGGCGAGCGCGACGTCGAGGTCACGCTGGGCGGGGTGACGTTCGTGCCGGGGGAGATCGCCTACAGCGACGACGACGGCATCGTCGTCGTCAAGCCCTAAACGGCGACCGGCGCCCGCCTTTTCGCGAATCGCAGACCCTCGTCGGCGACCTTGCCGCGGCGGATCGTGCGCATGTCGAAGAAGTAGTTCTGCTTGAGCCGCCACGGTGCGCGCGACCCTGACTTGGGCAGCATGTCCATCGCCCGCTGGAAATACCCGGGGCTGAAGTCCATGAACGGCAGCTCGTCGACGTCATCGCCGGGATGCTCCGGCTCGACGAAGTCAAAACCCTTGTCGTCCATGTAGTTCAGCAGCCGGCAGACGAACTCGGAGACCAGGTCCGCCTTCAGCGTCCACGAGGCGTTGGTGTAGCCGAAGGTGATCGCGAAGTTGGGAACCCCGGAGAACATCAGGCCCTTGTAGGTCATCAACGACGTCAGTTCGATCGGCTCATCGTTCCTGGTGGGCTTCACCCCGCCGAGCAGCTGCATGTTCAAACCCGTTGCGGTGATGATGATGTCGGCCTGCAGCTCCTCACCCGAGGTGAGCCTGATGCCCGTCTTGGTGAACCGGTCGATGGTGTCGGTGACCACGTCCGCCTTGCCGTGCCGGATGGTCCGGAAGAAATCGCCGTCGGGAGCCAGGCACAGTCGCTGGTCCCACACGTTGTACCGCGGCCCGAAGTGCTTCTCGACGTCGTAGCCCTGCGGCAGGCGTCGCTTGGCCATGGTCATCAACGTCTTGCGCATGTAGGCCGGGCGTTTCCGCGACAGCTGGTACTGGAACGTGCTGAAGGCGATCGCTTTCCAGCGGTTGGCGATGTGCGCCAAGCGGTCCGGCAACCACCGGTTGAACCGCACGGCGAACGGGTCGACCCCGGGCAGCGAGCCGATGTAGGTCGGCGAGCGCTGCAGCATCGTGACGTGACCGGAGCCCGAGTTCACCAGGGCCGGAATCAGGGTGATCGCGGTGGCGCCGGACCCGATGACGACGATCTTCTTGCCCGCGTAGTCGAGGTCCTCCGGCCAGTGCTGCGGGTGGATGATCTGGCCCTCGAAGTCGTCGGCGCCGGGGAAGGTGGGCGAGTACCCCTCGTCGTAGTTGTAGTAGCCGGTGCACGCGAACAGGAATGAGCAGGTGAGTTCGCGCTGTTGGCCATCGGACTCGACGGTGAGGGTCCAGCGGTTGTCGGTGTCGGACCAATCGGCGGCCAGGACGCGCTGGCGGTAGCGGATGTGCCGGTCGATCTTGTTCTCAACCGCGGCCTCGTTGATATAGGCCTTGATGTCGGCGCCGTCGGCGATCGATTTCGCCGAGTGCCAGGGCTTGAACCGGAACCCCAGGGTGAACATGTCGGAGTCCGACCGGATGCCCGGGTATTTGAACAGGTCCCAGGTGCCGCCCAGGTCGTCGCGGCGCTCGAGAATGGCGTAGCTCTTGGTCGGGCAGCGCTCTTGCAGGTGCCACGCGGCGCTGATCCCCGAGATGCCGGCGCCCACGATGATCACGTCAAGGTGCTCAGTCATGCGGCCACGTTATCAACGCTGTGTCGACGCAGTCAACGCTGTGTCGAAACTTTCGACACTGTGTAAAGTAACGGTCGTGACTACCGCCGGCCAGACCCGTGCCCTGCGTGGGCGCCGCGCAATCCGTCCCTCGGGAGACGACCGTGAGCAGGCGATCCTGGCGACCGCCGAACGGCTGCTGGAGCAGCGCTCGTTCGCCGACATCTCCGTCGATGACCTGGCCAAGGGTGCCGGACTGTCGCGCCCGACGTTCTACTTCTATTTCAAGTCCAAGGACGCGGTGCTGCTCTCGCTGCTGGAACCGGTGATCGCGCGCGCCGACTCCGAGTTCGACGGCGCGGTGCAGCGGTTGCCCGAGGACCCGCGCAGGGTGTGGCGAAACGGCATCAAGGCGTTCTTCACGGCCTTCAGTTCACACCGCCGGCTGGCCCGCGCCGCGACAGAAGCGCTGGCGACGAGCTCCGAACTGCGCGTCGTGTGGTTGGGCTTCATGCAGAAGTGGATCGACCAGACGGCGGCCATGATCACCGCCGAACGCGCTCGCGGCGCCGCACCGGAGACGATTCCGGCCGCGGACCTGGCCACCTCGCTGAACCAGATGAACGAGCGCACGATGATGGCCGCCCTGTCCGCCGAGACGCCGGCGGTCGATGAGGACCGGGTGGTCGACACCCTCACCCACATCTGGGTGTCCAGCATCTACGGCGAATCCGGCTAGCCGTCACCGGCGCGTGCGAACATATGTTCGTGCGGTGCGACGCGTCCATCCTGCACGCGGACCTGGATTCCTTCTACGCGTCCGTCGAACAGCGCGACGACCCGACGTTGCGGGGCCGCCCGGTGATCGTCGGGGGCGGGGTCGTGCTGGCCGCCAGCTATGAGGCGAAGGCCTACGGCGTGCGCACCGCGATGGGCGGCGGCCAGGCGCGGCGGCTCTGCCCGCATGCCGTGGTGGTGCCGCCGCGGATGCGGGCCTACAGCCGCGCCAGCGACGCCGTGTTCGAGGTGTTCCGCGACTGCACACCGATCGTGGAGCCGCTTTCGGTGGACGAGGCGTTCCTCGACGTCGGCGGGCTGCGCCGGGTGTCCGGGACGCCGGTCCAGATCGCCGCGCGGCTGCGTGCCGACGTGCGCGAGCGGGTCGGGTTGCCCATCACCGTGGGCATCGCCCGGACGAAGTTTCTCGCCAAGGTCGCCAGCCAGGAGGCGAAGCCGGACGGGCTGCTGCTGGTGCCGCCCGACCAGGAGCTGGCCTTCCTGCACCCGTTGCCGGTGCGGCGCCTGTGGGGCGTGGGCGCCAAAAGCGCCGAGAAACTCCACGCCCACGGCCTGGTGACCGTCGCCGACGTTGCCGAGCTGAGCGAGTCGACCCTGGCCTCGCTGCTGGGCGGCGCCATGGGCCGCCAGCTGTTTGCGCTGTCCCGCAACATCGACCGCCGCCGGGTGACCACCGGCGTCCGTCGCCGTTCCGTCGGAGCGCAACGGGCGCTCGGCAGATCGGGCAACACCATCTCACCAGCCGAGCTCGACGCGGTGGTGGTCAACCTGATCGACCGCATCACCGGCCGGATGCGCTCCGCCGGGCGCACCGGCCGGACGGTCACGCTGCGCCTGAGGTTCGACGACTTCGGCCGGGCGACGCGGTCGCGGACGCTGCCGCTGGCGACGGCCTCGACGCAGCCGATCCTGGCCGCCGCCCGCCAGCTGGTCGCGGCGGCAGCGCCCGTGATCGTGCAGCGCGGGCTGACGCTGGTCGGTTTCGCGGTGTCGGGAATCGACCGCAGCGGCGCCCAGCAGCTGACGCTGCCCTTCGGCGACGACGAGAACCGGCTCGCGATCGACGCGGCGATCGACCGGGTGCGCGACCGCTACGGCAAGTCCGCGCTCACGCCCGCGGTGCTCGTGGGCCGCGACCCGGGACTGGAGATGCCGCACCTACCCGACTAGCGGGTCCACTCCAGCAGCTTGTCGGCCGGCCAGGTGTTGACGATGCGCTCGACGGGCACGCCCATGTCCAGGGCGCGTTGCGCGCCGTAGCCGAGGAAGTCGAGCTGGCCGGGCGCGTGCGCGTCGGTGTCGATGCTGAACACGCAGCCGATCTCCAGTGCCAGCTTGAGCAGGCGGGTCGGCGGGTCCCGGCGTTCGGGACGCGAGTTGATCTCCACGGCGGTGCCGTGCTCCCGGCAGGCGGTGAACACCGCTTCGGCGTCGAACTTCGACTCCGGCCGGATGCCCCGGTTTCCGGAGACCAGCCGTCCGGTGCAGTGGCCCAGGACGTCGGCATGGGGATTGGACACGGCCCGCACCATGCGTCGCGTCATCGCCGCGGCATCCATCGACAGCTTCGAATGGACGCTGGCCACGACGACGTCGAGGCGCTCGAGCAGCTCGGGCTCCTGGTCGAGGTCGCCGTCCTCGAGGATGTCCACCTCGATCCCGGTGAGGATGCGCATCGGGGCGAACTGGTCACGCAGCCTGTCGATGACGTCGAGCTGGGCGCGCAACCGTTCCGGCGACAGCCCGTTGGCGATCGTCAGCCGCGGCGAGTGATCGGTCAGCGCGCAGTACTCGTGCCCCAGTGCGGACGCGGCCGCCATCATCTCGTCGATCGGCGCCGACCCGTCCGACCAGTTCGAATGCAGATGCAGGTCCCCGCGCAACGCCGCACGGATGTCGCCCCCGCCGAGATCCTCAGCCGTCGAACGCAATTCGACCAGCATGTCGGGTTCACGACCGGACCAGGCCTGATCGATCACCTTGGCGGTCTTGGGCCCGATGCCGGGCAGCGACTGCCAGCTGTTGGCCTGGCCATGCCGCTCCCGCGCCGCGTCGTCAAGACCCTCGACGATGTCGGCCGCGTTGCGGTACGCCATCACCCGCCGGGGATCGTGGCGGCTCCGGTCCTTGTAGTAGGCGATCTGCCGCAAGGCCTCTACGGGATCCATGGCTCCAGTGTGCCCACGCGCCGCCATCCCGTTCAGATCAGCTGGCCCACGACGAAACCGGCGAGCAGGACGCTGAAGCCCCCGATCTCGCCGGCGATGAGCAGCGCCATCACCAGCCCGGTGCCGGGGGCGGGATCCTCGAATTGGTTGACGGTGTCGCGGCGCGCCCCGTGGCCGATGTAGCTCAGGATGGCGCCGACGAAGAAGAAGACGACCACGCCGGCCGCGGCCAGGTTGACCCACGCGGGCCACGCGCTGAGCTCGACGAAGACCGCCAGCAGCAGCGTCGCGAACGAGTAGAGCAACGCCGCCCGGTGCGCGATGTCGACGTAGGGATGGGCGCGATGGTCGGCGGCGGTCATGATCTGCCGGTACTTCCACACCCCGAGGATTAACGCCAGCAGAAAGATCAGACCCGCCGCCAGCAGGGTGATCTTGGTGTCGAGTCCCGGGGAGTAGCTCATCGCCCGGCTGAGTTTAGTTGCCCTTCATAAAGATCAACTAACGTCGATTGCATGCGATTCGCGTTCAAGACCTCACCGCAGAACACCACCTGGGCCGACATGCTCGCCGTCTGGCAGGCCGCCGACGATATCGACGTCTTCGAGTCCGGGTGGACGTTCGACCACTTCTACCCGATCTTCTCCGACAGCACGGGGCCCTGCCTGGAGGGTTGGACGACGCTGACCGCGCTGGCGCAGGCGACGAAGCGGTTGCGGCTGGGCACCCTGGTCACCGGGATCCACTACCGCCACCCCGCCGTGCTGGCCAACATGGTCGCCGCGCTGGACATCATCTCGAACGGGCGACTCGAGCTGGGGATCGGCGCCGGCTGGAACGAGGAGGAGTCGGGCGCCTACGGGATCGAGCTGGGCAGCCTGCGGGAACGCTTCGATCGATTCGAGGAGGCGTGCCAGGTGTTGACCAGCCTGCTCAGTGAGGAGACGACCGACTTCGACGGCACGTACTACCAGCTCAAGGGTGCCCGCAACGAGCCCAAGGGCGTGCAGCGCCCCCATCCGCCGATCTGTATCGGCGGCAGCGGGGAGAAGCGAACCCTGCCGATCACGGCACGCTATGCGCAGCACTGGAATTTCGCGGGCGGCCCGCCCGATCTGTTCGCGCGCAAGCGCGACGTGTTGGCCGCGGAGTGCGAGAAGATCGGGCGCGACCCCAAGGAGATCACGCTGTCGGCCCACCTGCGCCTGGACCAGGAGCGCAACTACGAGCAGGCCATCGGGGAGGCGGCCGGCCTGGCCGCCGAAGGCCTGGACCTGGGCATCGTGTACATCAATCCACCGCATGACCCGGCCGTCCTGACACCGCTGGCCGAGGCCATCCGCGATTCGGGGCTGCTGGACGGCTGACCGCCGGCCGCTCGCCCGAAAAGGATTTGAGCAAACCCCCCTGGCGCCGTGCGCGGCCACATCAGCTGGTCATACCCCGAACAGCAGCAGATCCTCGGCGGTGACCAGACGTTCGTGCTTGGCGGGAAACTCGCGGCTCTTTACCGGGTGACGAAGCCACGACCAGGCCATTCGCCCCACCCGCGTTCGAGGTAATGGATTCATATGCACAGTGACCACTCCTGCGACGGTCTGTTCAGCCGGGGCCTCTGTGGCATGAAGCCCACAGCGGTCCATTAGACACCTACGTCCTGGCAAACTAGGGCAGGCTCGCCGAATAATTCTCGGCGTGTTTCTGGTGTGACTGGTGTGATTACTGGAGCGGTACTGCGGTCGGCTTGACCGGCGCCGGAAGCGCGGTCGCACCCATCAGGTACCGGTCCACCGCGGCGGCCGCGGCCCTGCCTTCAGCTATCGCCCACACGATCAGCGACTGGCCGCGCCCCATGTCCCCGGCCACGAACACACCGGGAACCGACGTGTCGAAGTCGCCCCCGCGCGCAACGTTGCCGCGGTCGGTGAGCTTGACCTCGAGGTCGGTGAGCAGGCCCTCCCGTTCCGGTCCGACGAATCCCATGGCCAGTAACACCAGATCGGCCTCGAGTTCGAAGTCCGAGCCCTCGACCTTGACGAACTTGCCGTCCTGCATGGTGACCTCGTGCGCCTTGAGCGCGGTCACGCGGCCGTCTTCGCCGATGAAGCGCTCGGTGTTCACCGAGAACACCCGCTCGCCGCCCTCTTCGTGCGCCGACGACACCCGGTACATCAGCGGATAGGTCGGCCACGGGGTCGACTCGGCGCGCGTGTCCGGTGGGCGCGGCATGATTTCGAATTGGTGCACGATGGTCGCGCCCTGCCGGTGCGCGGTACCCAGGCAGTCCGCCCCGGTGTCACCGCCGCCGATGATGACGACCTTCTTGCCTTTGGCGGTGATGGGAGGCTGGCCGTCGGGCCCCAGAACGTCGTCACCCTCCTGCACCCGGTTCCCCCACGGCAGGTACTCCATCGCCTGGTGGATCCCGTCCAGGTCACGACCCGGAATCGGCAGGTCCCGCCCGGCGGTGGCGCCACCGGCCAGCACCACCGCGTCGAAGTCGGCACGCAACTGTTCGGCGGTGATGTCCACGCCGACGTTGACCCCCGCGCGGAATTCGGTTCCCTCGGCCCGCATCTGGTCCAGACGCCGGTCGAGGACGCGCTTCTCCATCTTGAATTCCGGAATGCCGTAGCGCAGCAGCCCGCCGATGCGATCCGCCCGCTCGAAAACGGTGACCGTGTGGCCGGCGCGGGTCAGTTGCTGGGCGGCGGCCAGACCGGCCGGGCCCGAGCCCACCACCGCGACCTTTTTCCCGGTCAACTTGTCCGGGGGCAGCGGGACGACAAAACCTTCATCGAAGGCGTGGTCGATGATCTCCAGCTCGATCTGCTTGATCGTCACCGGATCCTGGTTGATGCCAAGAACACACGCCGGTTCGCACGGCGCCGGACACAGCCGGCCGGTGAAGTCAGGGAAGTTGTTGGTGGCGTGCAACCGTTCGATCGCGTCGCGCCAACGGCCCCTGCGCACCAGGTCATTCCATTCCGGGATCAGGTTGCCCAACGGGCACCCGTTGTGGCAGAACGGAATCCCGCAATCCATGCAACGGGTCGCCTGCTCACGCAGGGTGCCCTCGTCGAAGTCCTCGTAGACCTCGTGCCAGTCCTTCAACCGCAGCGGGACGGGCCGACGCTTCGGCAGTTCCCTGTGGGTGTACTTCAGGAAGCCGCTCGGATCAGCCATGCGCGGCCGCCATGATCGCCTTGTCCACGTCGGTGCCGTCGCGCTCGGCTTCCGCGATCGCTTGCAGCACCTTCTTGTAGTCGCGCGGCATCACCTTGACGAAGTGGCGCAGTTGGGAGCGCCAGTCGGCCAGGATCCGCTGGCCGACAGCGGAATCGGTCGCGTCGACGTGCGCCTGGATGATTCCGTGCAGGAACTCGGCGTCGTCGGGGTCCACGGTCTCCGTGTCGACCATCTCGATGTTGAGGTTGTCGGGCAGTTCCTCGTTCGGGTCGTACACGTAAGCCACACCGCCCGACATCCCCGCCGCGAAGTTGCGGCCGGTCGGCCCGAGAATCACCACCCGACCACCCGTCATGTATTCGCAACCATGGTCACCGACGCCCTCGACTACGGCGTGGGCGCCGGAGTTGCGGACGGCGAACCGTTCGCCGACCACCCCGCGCAGGAAGGCCTCCCCGCTGGTCGCGCCGAACAGGATCACGTTGCCGCCGATGATGTTGTCCTCGGCCACATAGTCCTGCGGGGCGTTGTCCGACGGCCGGACCACGATCCGGCCCCCGGACAGGCCCTTGCCCACGTAGTCGTTGGCGTCGCCGTAGACGCGCAAGGTGATTCCCTTCGGTACGAAGGCCCCGAAGCTGTTACCCGCCGATCCGTCGAAGGTGATATCGATGGTCCCGTCCGGAAGCCCTTGGCCGCCATAGGCTTTCGTCACCTCGTGGCCGAGCATGGTGCCCACCGTGCGGTTGACGTTGCTGATCGTGGTGGAGAATCGCACCGGTTTGCCGGAATCGAGTGCCTCCCGGCTCATCACGATCAACTGCTGATCGAGCGCCTTGTCCAGGCCGTGGTCCTGCCGAGAGCTGCAGTACAGGTCCTGGTTCATGAAGGCCGACTCCGGCTCGTGCAGCACCGGCGTGAGATCCAACTTGTGCGCCTTCCAGTGCGCGCGGGCCAGGGTGGTGTCCAGCGCCCCCACCTGGCCGACGGCCTCGTTGAGGGTGCGGAAGCCCAACTGCGCCATGTACTCCCGCACCTCTTCGGCGATGAACATGAAGAAGTTCTCGACGAACTCGGGCTTACCGGTGAACCGCTCGCGCAGCACCGGGTTCTGGGTGGCCACACCGACCGGGCAGGTGTCCAGGTGACACACCCGCATCATGATGCAGCCGGCCACCACCAGCGGCGCAGTGGCGAAGCCGAATTCCTCGGCGCCCAGCAGCGCGGCGATCATCACGTCGCGGCCCGTCTTGAGCTGGCCGTCCACCTGAACCACGATCCGGTCGCGTAAGCCGTTGAGCAGCAGGGTCTGCTGGGTCTCGGCCAGGCCCAACTCCCACGGCGCACCGGCGTGCTTCATCGACGTCAGCGGGGTTGCGCCGGTGCCACCGTCATGGCCGGAGATCAACACCACGTCCGCATGGGCCTTGGAGACACCGGCCGCGACCGTGCCGACCCCGTTCTCGGAGACCAGCTTGACGTGCACCCGCGCCGACGGGTTGGCGTTCTTCAGGTCGTGGATCAGCTGCGCGAGATCCTCGATCGAATAGATGTCGTGGTGCGGCGGCGGCGAGATCAGGCCGACACCGGGCGTGGAGTGCCGAACCTCGGCGACCCACGGGTACACCTTGTGTCCGGGCAGCTGGCCCCCCTCACCGGGTTTCGCGCCCTGCGCCATCTTGATCTGGATGTCGGTGCAGTTCGTCAGGTAGTGCGACGTGACACCGAAGCGCGCGGACGCGACCTGCTTGATCGCGCTCCGCCGCCAATCACCGTTGGGGTCGCGGTCGAAACGCTTGACGTCCTCGCCGCCTTCGCCGCTGTTGGATCGCCCACCGAGACGGTTCATCGCGATGGCGAGCGTCTCGTGCGCCTCGGCCGAGATCGATCCGTAACTCATTGCCCCGGTGGAGAAGCGCTTGACGATCTCGCTGGCCGGCTCGACTTCGTCCAGCGGAACCGGGGGACGCACACCGCCGCGGAATTTGAGCAGGCCGCGCAGTGAGGCCATCCGCTCGCTCTGGTCGTCGACCAGGCGGGTGTAGTCCTTGAAGATCTTGTATTGGCCGGTGCGGGTGGAGTGCTGCAGCTTGAAGACGGTCTCCGGGTTGAACAGGTGGTACTCGCCTTCCCGGCGCCACTGGTACTCACCGCCCACCTCGAGCTCGCGGTGCGCGCGCTCGTCCCGGCGGTCCAGGTAGGCCAGCCGGTGCCGGGTGGCGACGTCGGCGGCGATGTCCTCCAGGGTGATCCCGCCGATCGGGCAGCTCAGCCCCGTGAAGTACTCGTCGAGCACCTCCTCGGAGACTCCGACCGCCTGGAACAGCTGCGCGCCGGTGTAGGACGCCAGCGTCGAGATGCCCATCTTGGACATCACTTTGAGCACGCCCTTGCCGGCGGCCTTGACGTAGTTGTTCAGTGCCTTCTCGCGGTCTTGCCGATCGACGAAGCCGTCGATCGCGCCACGGTCGAGCATGTCCTCGATCGACTCGAACGCCAGGTAGGGGTTGATCGCCGCCGCCCCGCATCCGATCAGCATCGCCATGTGGTGCACCTCGCGGGCGTCACCGGTCTCCGCGACCAGACCCACCTGGGTGCGCGTCCGGTCGCGCACCAGATGGTGGTGCACACCGGCAACGGCGAGCAGCGACGGGATGGGGGCCAGCCGCTCGTCGGACTCGCGGTCCGACAGGATGATCAGGCGCGCGCCGTCCTCGATCGCGGCCGACGCCTGGGCGCGCACGTCGTCGAGTGCCGCGGCCAGGCCGGCGCCGCCCTCCGCGACCGGGTACAGGCAGCGAATCACCTTGGACCGCATGCCATGCGGACGCCCGTTGACCTCGTCGTCGGGATTGAGGTTGACCAGCTTGGCCAGCTCGTGGTTGCGCAGGATGGGTTGCTGCAACGAGATCTGGTGACAGGAGTACTCGGTCGGCGTCAGCAGGTCGCACTCGCCGCCGGTGGTGCCCTGCAGGCTGGTCACCACCTCCTCGCGGATGGCGTCCAGCGGCGGGTTGGTCACCTGGGCGAAGAGCTGCTGGAAGTAGTCGTAGAGCATCCGCGGCCGCTGCGAGAGCACCGCGACCGGGGTGTCGGTGCCCATCGAACCGATCGGCTCCGCGCCGGTGCGCACCATCGGCGACACCAAAAGGTTGAGCTCCTCATAGGTGTAGCCGAATGTCAACTGCCGCTTGACGAGTCGCTCGTGGGGCATCCGCACGTAGTCGCCCTGTGGCAGCTCCTCGAGGGGAACCAGGTTGCGGTCGAGCCATTCCTGGTACGGGTGCTCGGCCGCGAGCTCGGCCTTGATCTCCTCATCGGCGACGATGCGCCCTTGGGTGGTGTCCACCAAGAACATCCGGCCGGGCTGCAGCCGCATCCGGCGGACCACCTTGGCCGGGTCCAGGTCCAGCACGCCGGCCTCGGAAGCCATCACCACCAAGCCGTCATCGGTGACCCAGATCCTGGACGGGCGCAAGCCGTTTCGGTCGAGCACCGCTCCGACGATGGTGCCGTCGGTGAAGGTGATAGACGCCGGGCCGTCCCAGGGCTCCATCAACGAGGCGTGGTACTGGTAAAAGGCGCGCCGGGCCGGGTCCATGGAATCGTTGCGTTCCCACGCCTCGGGAATCATCATCAGCACCGCGTGGGCCAGGCTGCGGCCACCCAGGTGCAGCAGTTCGAGCGCCTCGTCGAACCGCGCGGTGTCCGAGGCGCCCGGCGTGCAGATCGGGAACAGCTTTTCCACGTCGGCTTCCGAACCGAAGACGTCGGTCTTGATCAACGCCTCGCGGGCCCGCATCCAGTTCTCGTTGCCGGTGACGGTGTTGATCTCACCGTTGTGGGCCACCCGACGGAACGGGTGGGCCAGCGGCCAGGACGGGAAGGTGTTGGTGGAGAACCGGGAGTGCACGATGCCGAGCGCACTGGTCAGCCGATCGTCCTGCAGGTCAAGGTAGAACGCCTTCAGCTGCGGGGTGGTCAACATGCCCTTGTAGACCAGGGTCTGACCGGAAAGGCTTGGGAAATAGACGGTTTCGCGACCGGGACCGTCCTGCCCCGGGCCCTTGGTGCCCAGTTCGTGCTCGGCGCGCTTACGGACCAGGTAACACCGGCGCTCCAGCGTCATGTCGGACGCGCCCGCCAGGAACACCTGGCGGAACGTGGGCATCGCATCGCGGGACAGCGCGCCCAGCGAGGAGTCGTCGATGGGCACGTTGCGCCAGCCCAGCACGGTCAGACCCTCGGCTTCGGCGATCTTCTCCACCGCGTCGCAGGCAGCCGCTGCGTCCTTGGACGACTGCGGCAGGAAGGCGATACCGGTGGCGTAGCTGCCCGCCGGAGGCAGCTCGAAGTCGACGACGGACCGCAGGAACTCATCCGGGACCTGAATCAGGATGCCGGCGCCGTCACCGCTGCGCGGCTCGGCGCCCTGAGCACCCCGGTGTTCGAGGTTGAGCAGCGCGGTGATTGCCTTGTCCACAATGTCGCGGCTACGACGGCCGTGCATGTCGACGACCATGGCTACCCCGCACGAATCGTGCTCGAACGCGGGGTTGTATAACCCGACGCGCTTGGGCGTCATATGCACCTGACCCTTCACCTGAACGTTTCGAGCGGCGTTAACAGCTGCTTCGATGAGGCCGTACCCGGAGGTTGCGGGCTAAGACCCCTCGGTCTTGTCTCGATAGGCTGTCCCCCAGGCGGAGACCATCCTGTTGGGGATGCGTCCGTGCAGCTCTGAACGGTGGCCTGGAAACCGGTCTCGACAAGTCGTAAAACGATATGACAATACCCGCCTGACATGCCAACTTCGTCAAGTCTAACCGCCACCCGGCAGCACCGTAAATTTCGCGGCGGCCGACGGTGGGCAACCCCGCCGACCGGCCGTTCCGGGGCTGCCGCCTGCGTCACAGTCGCGCCGCGGTCAGCGGTCCGGTGCGCCGGATACGGGGCCGCCACATGTTTGCTGGCAACACCCGAGGGAGCATCTGGGGCCCGCGCGCCAGGACGCTCGATCGTGCTCAGCGGGCAGCTCGAGCCGCCCGCGGGCGTACTGCAGTAAGCGCTGCTAAGTTTGCACGGTGGCGGCGCGAGGCGCGGAGGAGATACTGGACGGGTACTGGTCCCCATCCGGCGCCGGTGGAAGGCCCGTGGCGCTAATCACTGGCCCCGGACCAACCACATAACCGACGATCGACCGCCTGGCACCCGAGGAGCCCATGAACGTGCGCGACGAATTCCTGCGGGACCGTCTGCGGCCCCCGGGCGGCGCGCCGCCGCCCCCGCCCGGCCCCCCGGCCATGAGTGCGCCGCCTCCGCCGCACCCGCTCGGCCAGCGCGCCGCACCGCGGCCCCCGTCGGCTTTCCCGCCCCCGGCGCCACCCCCGGAGCGCCCGCCCTCACCGCCGCAGCACCCACAGGCACCGCCCCAGCGGCCGGCGCCACCGGCCAGCGTCGTGCCCGACCGCGGCTGGCGGCGCGTTCTGCGGCTCGTGACCTTCGGCCTCGTCAAGCCGGGCCCGTCGCCGGCACAACAGCAGGACGCCCAGTTCGAGGCCGCCATCCGGACCCGCCTGGTCGGCAACTACAAGGTCGGCGTCCTGGGCAAGGGTGGCGTAGGGAAGACGTCGGTTGCCGCCAGCGTCGGATCCCTGTTCGCCGAACTCCGCAGGCAAGACCATGTCGTGGCCGTCGACGCCGATACGGCCTTCGGCCGACTCAGCAGCCGCATCGACCCGGGGGCGACGGGGTCGTTTTGGGAACTGACCGCGGACAAGAACCTGCAGTCCTTCGGCGACGTGGTTGCCCGGGTGGGCCGTAACTCCGCCGGGCTGCACGTGCTCGGCGGCGAGCCCGCGACCGGCCCGCGCCGCGTGCTCGACCCGGCGATCTACCGGGAGGCCGCGCTGCGCCTCGACCGGCATTTCGCGATCTCGGTCATCGACTGCGGCTCGACGATGGACGCCCCGGTCACCCAGGAGGCGCTGCGCGATTTGGACGCGCTGATCGTGGTGTCCTCACCGTGGGCGGACGGGGCGAATGCGGCCGCCAGGACCATGGAGTGGTTGGCCGATCAGGGCTTTGCATCGCTGCTGCAGAACAGCGTCGTCGTGCTCAACGATTCAGACGGCCACGCCGACAAGCGCACGCGGGCGCTGCTGGCCCGCGAGTTCACCGATCACGGCCGGCCCGTGATCGAAGTGCCGTTCGACCCGCACCTGCGGCCGGGCGGCGTCATCGATGTGAGCCATGAAATGGCCTCTGCGACGCGGCGGAAATTCCTCGAGGTCACGGCTACTATCGCCGGGTACTTCGCGGCGCGCGCCGAGGATCGGCGGACGGGCTAGGTGTACTCGGCCACCTGGCCCGCGCGCGCCGACGGGTCGGCTATGGCCTGGATCTTGACCACGCGGGACCCGCGGATGCTGAGCACGATGACCGCGAAAAGACGGCGCCCGCTGAACGCCAACAGGGCCGGCCCCCCGGCAGGGCCGACGACCAATGTCACGCCCGGCCACAGGTAGCGCAGCAGGTTGGTGGCCACCGCCTGTGGCCCGTGGTTGATCTGCGGCGGCGGCGCGGGGTCGGCGAGGATCGTGCCCACGCCCCACACCGTCGGGTCCAGAACGGCGGCCAGACCGGTGAGGTCACCGTTGGCACATGCGGTGATGAATTTGTCGGTGACGAGCTGATGCTCGGCAGACGCGACTGAGTTCGTTTTAGGTTGCGCGGCAAGAAATTTGGCTCGTGCACGCCGCGCCAGCTGACGGCAGGTGCCGACGGGGCGGCCCACGGTGTCGGAGATCGAGTCGAAAGGGACGCCGAAGACGTCGTGCAGCACGAAGGCGACCCGTTCGGCCGGGCTGAGCCTGCGCAAGACTTCGAGCAGCGCGGTACGGATCTCGTCGTCGAGGGTGACGCGGTCCGCCGGGTCGGTGCGCTGGGGCGCGGGCAGCTCGCTGACCTCACCCGGGCGTTCGTAGCGGGCGCGGGCCGAGCGCACCTGGTCGAGGCAGAGCCGGCTTGCCACCACCGTCAGCCAGCCCCGGACGTCCCCGATCTCGTTGATGTCGGCTCGCGAGAACCGCAGGAAGGCCTCCTGCACAACGTCTTCCGCGTCACCGACATCCCCGAGCATTTGGTAGGCAAGGTTGACCAGATACGGGCGGTGCTGACGCCAGGCCTCGGCGACCTGGTCGCCCGGTGACTGCGACTCGTTCATGACTCTATCGACGATCTGCTGGGGCAAAAAGTTACGGGTTGTCCGGGGTAACTTTCCCACCTTTCGCCCCGTCCTTGGAGCACATAGAAATTCCCGAAAGGAGCCATGCCATGACCATCGTGGTAACCGGGGCGACCGGCAACGTCGGGCGTCCCCTCGTCGGCGCACTCGCCGACGCTGGAGTGTCGGTGCGTGCGGTGACCCGCACGCCGGAAGCGGCGGGGCTTCCCCCGGCCGTGGAACTGGTCGGCTCGGCGGCCGAGGCCCTGCCCGGTGCGTCGGCGGTGTTTCTCAACTCCCGGGCCCTGGGTGATGATCTGGAACCCGTGGTTGCCCAGTGCGTGCGCACCGGGGTCACCAAGCTGGTGGCCCTCTCGGCGATCAATGCCGACGACGACTTCTCCCGCCAACCATCCCGCTTCCGCGGGGACCGCAACAAGGAGGTCGAGCGGCTCGCCGTCGACTCCGGGCTGGCCTGGGTGAGCCTGCGGCCGACGGTCTTCGCGACGAACTTCGCCGGCATGTGGTCACCGCAGATCCGCGCGGGCGACGTTGTTTTCGGGCCGTACGCCGCGGCTTCGACCGCGCCGATCGTGGAGACCGATATCGCGGAGGTGGCGGCGCGGGCGCTGCTGACCGATGAGCTTGTCGGGCAGCGCATCCCGCTGACCGGTCCGCAGGCGTTCACCAACGCGGAGCTGGTCGAGCTCATCGGCACCGTGCTGGGCCGACCGCTGCAGTATCGCGAAATCCCGAACGCCCCGGTGCGTCAACGTTTTATCAGCTTGGGCTTCAGCGCGGACTTCGCCGACGCCTACATCGGCATGCTTGGCGCGACCCTCGATACCCCCGCGCTGGTCACCCACGACGTGGAGAAGATCCTCGGGCGGCCGGCGCTCCCGTTCGCCCAGTGGGTTGCCGAGCACCGCGGCGTGTTCGCCCGCGCGCAGTAGCGAAGGAGGTCTGACATGTCCGAACCGCGTCCGCCGCGCTACCTCAAGCCCATGAACAGGGTGATGATGGCCGTCCAACGGCTCGGGATTCCCACCGGCCCCGCGATGGTGTTGACAGTGCGCGGCCGCAAGTCGGGCCGGCCCCGCAGCACCCCGATGACGCCGTTCGAATTCGAGGGCGGCCTTTATGTCGTCGCGGGCTATCCGGGTGCGGACTGGGCGGCGAATGCTCGGGCGGCGGGTACCGGCACGCTCAGCCGCGGCCGGCGGTCACGGGAAGTCCGGATCGTCGAGCTCTCCGCCGGCGAAGCCCGGCCGGTGCTGCGGGAATTCCCCGCCAAAGTCCCCGTCGGGGTGTCGTTCGCGAAACGGTCCGGGATGGTGCGCGATGGAACGGCTGACGAATTCGAAGCACTGGCGGGGCGGCTGGCCGTGTTCCGCTTCGAGCCGGCGTAGCGGCCGCCTGCTCGGTCGCCTGAAAGAGAAAGCGCCGCAGCGGTTTCGGCCACCGCCGCCCGCCGCCGGTCCAGAATCGGCGGCCATGGGCGGGGCTAAGCCGACTTCGCCGTCTCGCGCACGGGGTAGCCGTTGCGCTCGGCCAGCGATCGCAACTGGCGCAGCGCGAACGCGCGCGGGCGGCCACTTTCGGGGATCACCACTCCGGCCCACAAGCCTTCCGCGCCGGGCGACTCCACGGCGTCCCGCGCGCACATCCAGCGACGGGGGCAGGCTCGGCAGGCGGCGATGGCCTCGGCGTCGGGCGCAGTCGTCCAACGGTCGGGGTCCCGCGTGCAGGCGCCGAGTGGGGTGTTGAACAAAGGTATAGCGGTCATGTCGCTCGTTCCTCCAAAGCATTGCGTTGTGCTTCTATGTCACGCAACGGTATAGCACTAACCGCTGCAACGCAACAGTTTTATCTCGGTACCGCCACGGTACCGATCCGCGTCGCGTTGCTGAGGCTTCGACGCGATGGAGCGCTGTCCTCAGAAATTGGCCGTTGCGCTGGGCTTTTATCGGCGCGGCGGCCCAACTCCCCTTGCTCAGCAGACGGTTACGTAACCGTAGCGTTGAGTGATCCAAGGGCTCGAATCGCGTCCGAAAGTTGGCGAATCGGCGTATGAAACCGTAGCGCGGCGACGGACCCGGCGCCACGGCATAGCCGGCCGCGGTCCGCCCCAACCGGCCGGGCCGGTGAATAGCCGTCGCGTTATCACGACACAGCACCCAGACCGCGCTTCAAAACGTAGCGGTGCGCGATGGAAATCAGGGTGGTGCGACGGTTAGACTGACGAAGGGCGGAAGGCCCGCCACGCCACCCTCTATCGAGGAATCACCGCTGATGCCACGCGCCGAGTCGACTGCCGAGCACGCGCTGCTGGTCGTGCACAGCGGTGACACCTCACATGCGATCCCGCCGGGGCAGGGTGTGGTCACCATCGGCCGCGACGCGCAGGCCGACGTGCGGATCCACGATCTCCCGATCGGCGCGGAGCGCTTTCAGGCCGAGGCCGTCGACGGTTCATGGCGGATCGTCGACGAGGGTCCGAACGGGATGTTCGTCGACGGACAACGGACGAGTTCGGTGAC
This sequence comes from Mycobacterium paraseoulense, assembly GCF_010731655.1. Taxonomy (NCBI): domain Bacteria; kingdom Bacillati; phylum Actinomycetota; class Actinomycetes; order Mycobacteriales; family Mycobacteriaceae; genus Mycobacterium; species Mycobacterium paraseoulense. The sequence goes on from NZ_AP022619.1 coordinate 3,962,293, forward strand.
GGTGACGGACAAGACGACGGTCCGGCTCGGTGATCCCGCCACCGGCGAGCTCCTGACGTTTGAAGTCGTCAGACCCTCGACTGCCGATGGACGCCCCGACGCGCAGAGGCCCGGCGCGGGCGAACCGGATCCGGGGATGGCGCGTGCCGGCGCGGCCGCCGCCGCGCGCCGCCGCGAGCTGGGAATCAGCCAACGCAGCCTGGCGGCCGACGGGATCATCAATGCGGGCGCGCTCATCGCTTTCGAAAAGGGGCGCAGTTGGCCGCGCGAGCGAACCCAGGCCAAGCTCGAACAGGTTCTGCAATGGCCCGAGGGGACCATCGCACGGATCCGCCGCGGGCAGCAGGACGCCGGCGAAGCGATCACCCGGGACGGCGCGGTCGAGGCCGCAAAGGCGCCCGCCCAGACCAGTCAGGCGGATGCCCCGGCATCGCTGATCGCGCAGGCGATCGTCGCCGCAGTGGACGGCTGCGTCCTGGCCATCGCCGCCTTACCGCCGGCCGACGACCCCGAGTTCACCGAGCGGGCGACGCCGATCCTCGCCGACCTGCGCCAGCTCGAGGCGATCGCCGTGCGGGCGACCCGCATCAGCCGCATCACCCCCGAGCTGATCCGGGCCTTGGGTACCGTCCGCCGGCACTACGACCAACTGATGACGCTCGGCGCGACCGCCCCGGGTGCCCCGCTGGCGCAACGCCTGTATGCGGCCCGGCGGCGGGCGAATCTCTCGCCGGGGGAGACCGCCGAAGCGGCCGGGGTCACCGAAGAAATGATCGTGCGCGCGGAGGCCGACGAAGCGGTGCCCGCCGGCGTTGCCGACGCGATCGAAACGCTCATCGGCCACATCCACTGAGCTCGCTCAAACCCCTCGGGTGGAAGCCGTTGGCTATCCCGAAAATTCGTGCACGGGCCTCAGCCGGACCGCGTTACGCTAAACAGGCGATGAATACGCGGTGCGGGACTCAAGCGCACAAAGGCATGAGGTAAGGACCCACGGATGTCAGTACTTACAGAAGCGGCCAAGATTATCGCCAACTTAGGCGGCTTAGCCCAAAATTTCGGCGGCCCCAACGGCCCCCAAGTCGATTTTGGGAACAGTGAATACCTTGCCTCGAGTGTGATGAGTATGGGCGCAGACGCCACGGCTTTGGCGCTGAATGCCCGGCGTCTCTATAAGCTCCGGCAGGCCCACGTGTTGGCGCGCGGAGTTTCCGCCACGAGGCGCAACGCCATGATCAAAAAGGGTCAATCCAGGGTCAGGGGCGCCAGCATCATCCTGGCGACTCTCAGCATCGTCGAGGTCATGGAACTGACCGCCGGCTTCGGACCGCCGACCGACGGCAGCGACCTCGTTGAAGGCTCGGAGCAATTCAGTAGTCTCTCAGAGCAGTTGGCGGCCGCCCTTCCCACGGAGAGCTGGCAAGGTAGCGGGTCGGAAGCCTATGCCGACCTCGACGCCGCACTGCAGAGCATTGCGCTGACCATGGCCGAGCTGGATATCCAGCTGGCAGCCGTGGTGGGGAATCAGGCCGACTGGGTCAACCATATGAAGTTGGGCTTTGGCATTTTGAAGGATTTGCTTATCGCGGCATTCTTCATCGAGATGGCGATCAGGAGTCTTGTGCCTCCGCCGGCCAATATCCCAACGGCAGTCGCTTTCGGTATCGCGGTGTGCGCGGCGGGGATCACGGTGGCCACGGGTTTCCTCAGTACCTTGGTCGCGATGTCCGTGCAAAACGCCAACAAGGCCAATGCCCTGGCCGCCCAATATTCCCAGCTGGCCGCCGGAACGGTTCAACACGGTTCGCCGGCCCAGTCGAAGGTAGCGACGGCGGGACAATCCACGGTTTCCAGCTTTGAGGCCATCTCCAACAGCATGTCCGGAGTGTCCGCTTTGGCTCAGACGTCGTCCGTCACCGAGCCGGTCGAGGCGGACGGCGGATCGGAGAACGAACGCGCTCCTTTGAGCGCCCGGATGAGTGCTTCGGAAACGTCTGAGGACGGTTCGCTGGAGGCACCGAAGACGTCGGATACGACGGCATCATCCCCATCGGGCGCAACCATGCCCACCCTGGCGCAGGTCGCCGCGATGGCGGGACAGAGTTCGAAGTTGTCCGGTCAGGTTTCCCAGCACATGAACCTCTTCAACCAGGCGATGGGCCAGATACAGCAACTCAGCCAAATGGCCAAGCAAGGTCCAGAGGCTGCGATACCCGGCGAGGAGGCGGAAGCCGCCGGCGGCGAGGCCGTGCTGACGGGTGATGCCGCGGGCGCCGAAGCGGGCCTGGGCGCGGCGGGTGCCGAACGTGCTCCGCTGGCGGCCGCGGCGGCCGGCACCGAATCAGCGCAACAAGCCGGCCCGGCCGCTCGCGTCCTCTGATGCCGGCGGACCGGTGAAGACCCCTGCGAACCAACTTCAGCTAGACATTAAGGAGTACGAATCATGGCCGATGTAGCGGTAACACCAGAACACCTGGACAAGCTGGCAATGACGCAAGAACAGGCGTCGAGCCAAGCCGGGACGGCAGCTTCGGCGGCGTCCGGCCTCGAAACCGATGTCTGGGTGACCCACGGCGTGGTCTGTGCGGCGTCGAACCTTGCCTTTACCAATGCCGCGAATGCACGCAAAAGCACGGGCGACGCCATGAGCAGAGCCTCCACCCAACTCGCGGACAAGCTGCGCACCGCCAAGAGTGCTTACGCGAGCACCGACGAGCAGTCGGGCAAGAACATAGCCAAGCAGGTGCTTGACCGCTAATCCGGTCGGATGCGTTGTCGGTCCGCGCCGGATGCGAACGCTTCGGTGCCACATCATCAGCGCGTGGCAACGCTCACCAGATGTTGCGAGGCGCCGCTCTAGTGCGAATCAACAAGGGTGGCAACGAAATTAGTCATGCCACGCCCCCCTAAGTGCTACATTCAGGCGCCTCCGGTTCACTCACTTGGGGTGCGCGGAGCCGGTAAACGTAAGGACCTGCATGTCTGTGTTAGCCGACGCAGCCCGGCTCATTGTGAACCTGGGCTTTCTGGGCCAGGAGTTCGTCGGTGTCGACAGCCCCGATTTCAGTGGCGAATACCTTGCGGCGACGGCGAGCAGCATGGCCGGAGACGGCTTGGCCGCCACGGCTACGGCCGGCAAGGTGATCGGCCCGCGCCTGTACCGGTGGCAGTTGGACCGCATGACGGGCGGGTTGATGACCGATCGCAATGCAGCCCGGTACAAAGCCGCGGAAGACGTAGGCAAGAGCACGGATCTCATCCTTTGGACCCTGACCATCGTCGAAGTCCTGGAGCTGACGACCGGATTCGGCCCACCAACCGAGGGCGCCGTCCTCGAGGACGGTTCCCAACAATTCGCCGCAACTTCGTGGGCATCTGAAGTCAGCCCTTCCCAACGCTGACAGCTGGGCGGGTACGGCACCGCGGGCGTCTCGGCCGAAGACCTCGATGTGATAAGCGCTTTCGGTGGCGACGCTTCCACGGGTGGTCCGACGGCGGCCGCGACGTCGGCCGGGCCGGCGTTCACACCCCCCACCATGACCCAGGCGGCCGAGGCGTCCTCGCACGCCGCAAGGGTTTCCGGGCCCGCGTCCCAGCACATGAGCATGATCAACCAGGCAACGGGCCGGGCGCAGCAACTCGCCCGGAGACAGCGCCCGCCGAGGAGCTCCAAGCCGCGGGGGCCGCTCCGGGCGCGGATGGCAACGAACGGGCCCCATCGAAGCCCCGGCGGCCGGCGTCGACGAGGAGGCGGCCCGGCGCGGCCGCGTCCGTTGACGCCACCGGCGGACCGAAGTCTCCGGAGCCCCTGGAGCAATACGATCGTTGCCTATCGACTCGGCTCGCCGGCTGAATCGTCGGTCTTCAGCACCGGCCGCTCTCCGGACGTAGACCCTCCCTTTTTGTTACGGCCGCGTTCACCGTTTGTTAGCCGAACCCTTTGTGCCCCGGGAAAATTCGTGCAGCGGGCCCTCGCCTCCGGGGGTTAGGCTCAACCTACCCTCCTCAACACGAGTACAACATCAATCAGCGAGCGTGAAGGGATACACCGCCGTGAGCCGTCTTGCAGGTATTCACGATCTGGCCTACTGCTTCACCCGCCTACAGGCCGGTGGGGGTGCCGCATATTCGGGGGACTGGCTGGGCCTGGGAGCGAACTTGGGCGCGCTCGCCGGGAAAGCGATGTGGTACGGCAGGAACCAGATCAAGGTCCTCGCGGACGCGCTGAAAACCCAGGGCACCAAGACGCTGCCGACACCGACGGCGATCATCGACGTCGCGATGGTGGCGATCTCGGCGGTCGACCTTCTCAATGGGTTCTGGACTCCCGACAAGGGCGCCTCATTCACCAGCGGCGCTGACAAATACGAGACCGTGTACCTCTACCTGAACGATGCCGCCCCGGACCCGCGGGACTGGAGCGGGGACGCGGCCAAGGCGTACGCCGACGCGACCGCCGCACTGCAGGCACTCGTGCAGACGATGCAGGATCTGGACAAGAAGATGCAGACGCTCATGGCCGACCAAGGCTCCGAGGTCGCCAAGGCGCACAACTGCATCGCGATGACGCTGCTGGGGCTCGTCATCGCCCAGGGCATTGCCCTGGCGCTCTACCTCATCCCCGTGGTCGGCCATGAAATCTCGGCGGCGTGGCAGATCATTGCCGCCTTCGCGGCATGCGCCACCGTCTTGGCGTTCGAGATGTTCACGCTGTCCAACTCGATGTCGCTGTCGAGCCAGATCCACGCGGTCGCCCTCGAGTACGGTGTGGTCGCCGAGAAGGCGATCCCCACCAGCTCGTTCGCTCGGATAGAGGTGAAGGGGGCCGACGAGACCACGGCGGGCGACTTCAAGGCCATCTCCGCCAGCATGTCGGCCTTCACCGCCGCGCCCACGGTCGCCTCATTGGCCGGGCTGGCGCCGACGACCGGCGATTCACCAGAGGAACGCGGCGTCCTGGGTGCGCTCAAGAGCGACGGCGCGACACCCGTCGAAACCGCCGCGGCGGCCACGACACCGGCGGCGACAGCGCCCACCCTGAGCCAGGTCGCTCAGGCGTCCGGGCAGCTGGGGCAGATGTCCGGGCAAATCTCTCAGCCGATGAACTTCGTCAACCAGATGATGGGGCAGGTCCAACAACTCGCCTCCACGGGTCAGCAGCGCCAGGGCGCAACGCCGCCCGTCGAGAATGCCACCGAGGAGCCGGCCCCGGCGGAGGCCGCCGCGGCGGGTAACGGCGACGGGGCGGCGTTGGGCACCGCCGGCGCCGGGCGCGCACCGATCGACGGCGCTGCGGTCGGCGACCAAGCGGCGCACGCGCCGGGCCGGCCGCAGCGCGTCCTTTAGCCCTGGCCAGTGCGGCAAAAACCGATACGAGTCAAGGCAACAGCGAGTAGAAATATCCGTTGAGGAGATTCCCATGGCAACGTTGAACGTCGACGAAAACTATCTCGAGAAACTGGCGACCAAACAGGGGCAAGCCGCCACCAAGGCCGCCGAAGCGGCGTCGGCCGCCAGCAACACCGAGACCGCGGTGTGGGTAACCCACGGCGTCATCAGCGGAGCGTCCAACGGCGCGTTCGTCACCGCCGAGAAGCAGCGCCGCGGCGCGGGCCAGAACATCGGGCAGCACGCGTCGGATCTCGCCGCGAAGTTGCGCGTCGCCAGGCAAACATACGGCGGCGTCGACGAAGAGTTGAGCGAAAACCTCAACAAGCAGATGCGCGACAGCTGACCATGTCCGGTCCCCTCTCTCCCGGCCTTGCGGGCCTCGACGATGTCGTCGGGGTGGAGGTGACCGTCGACGGCATGCTGGTGATCGCCGACCGGCTGCACCTGGTCGACTTCCCGACGGTGCTCGGGATCCGCCCGAACATCCCTCAAGAGGAATTGCGGGATCTCGTCTGGGATCAGGTGCAGCGCGACCTCACCGCGCAGGGGGTGCTGGACCACCGGGGCCAACCCCACCCGGCAGTGGCAGCGATGGTCGACACGATCAGCAGGCCCGACCGCAGCCTCGAGTGCCGTTGGTGGCGGCGCGATCTCGGCGGCGTCATGGTGCGTTTTGCGGTGTGCCGCAAGGGTGAACGCCACGTCATCGCCGCGCGTGACGGCGACCTGGTGGTGCTGCAACTGGTGGCCCCGCAGGTGGGGCTGGCCGGCATGGTGACGACCGTGCTCGGCCCGGCCACGCCCGCCAACGTCGAGCCGCTCACGGGTGTCGCGGCCGAGCTGGCCGGATGCAGCACCGCCGGCCAACTGGTCCAGCACGGCGCCACGCCGGCATCGGCCCGCGTCTACGCCGAAATCATCAGCGATCCAAGCAGTTGGGTGGAGATCATCGCCGGCCAGCGGCACCCGGGAGGAACGTCCACGCATACCGAGGTCGCCGCCGGTGTCCTCGACTCGGTGCACGGCAGGCTGGTCTCGCTCCCCCGCCGCGTCGGTGGCGAGCTCTACGGCAGCTTCCTGTCCGGCACCCAAGAAAACCTGCAGCGCGCGCTGGACGGCCTCATGGAGTTCCTCCCGGCGGGCGCCTGGTTCGACCGCGTCGAAGCCTCCGCCGGGGGCTGACCCATAGCCCCGATCGATAGTTCAGAAAGAAGGAACCATGCCGCAGTACGACGACCGCGATGATCTGGCCGCCCTGGATTTCTCCACCACCGAATCCGGTGCCGACACCCTCGAACAGTCAGACGCGCTGGACTTCTCGACCCCCGCAGAGGATGACGAGGAGTCGGCCGTCGATGCGTTGCACGACTACGCGCCGAGCGAACCCGAGGATCTGGACACCGACCTCGCCGCGATCGAGTCGCAGACCGAAGCCACCCAGGAGGCCGGCGAGGGCGACGAGGAAGTCCCCCAAGAGTTCACGGTGACCAATCCCCCCGAGACGGTGTCGGTGTCGGCGCTGATGGACGGAAGGACGCAGCGCGTCGAGCTGTCCCCGAAGGTGACGAGCATGAGCGAGACCGAGCTCGCCGAGGAGATTCTCGTCATCGCGGACCTGGCCAGGCAGAAGGGCCTGGCCGCCCAGCACAGCTACCTGTTGGGAGACGATTCCCTGTCGGAAACCATGCGGGAGATGGGAATTGACGGCAACGACGTCGTACGCGACTTCATGGAGAACGGCATCGGTTTGACGACGCCGGAGCAGGCTGCCGCGGCGCAGGCGGAAGTGTTCGCCACCCGATACTCGACCGATAAATGACGGAACATCTGGCCGGCCTGTTCGAAAGCGCGGTCGGCATGCTGCCCGTGTCGGAGGCACGGGCGCTGGATCTGTTCACCGAGATCACCAACTACGACGAATCCGCCTGCGACGCATGGATCGGCCGCATCCGCTGCGGAGACACCGAACGGGTCACGTTGTTTCGGGCCTGGTACTCGCGAACCCATTTCGGCCAGCTTGCCGGGACCGCCCAGCTTTCGATGAACGCCGTCGGCGCGCGGCTCCCGATCGGCGGCCCCTACGGCGACATCACCTACCCCGCCAACTCGCCCCTGGCGATCACCATGGGCTTCGCCGTAAATGAGGCGGCGCAAGGGAATTACGCCGACGCGATGGAGGCCATCGAGAACACTCCGGCCGCAGGCGCCGAGCACCTCCTGTCGTGGGTCAAGGCGGTGATTTACGGCGAGGCTGGGCGCTGGACCGAGGTCATCGACGAAGTCAGGGGCGCCGGGAGGTGGCCCGACGAGTTCTTGTCCGCCGCTGCCGGGGTCGCGCACGGGGTCGCCGCGGCCAACCTGGGTCTGTTCACCGAGGCCGAACGCCGGCTCACCGAGGCGAACGCGTCGCCGGCCGGTGAAGCGTGCGCGCGGGCCATTGCCTGGTATCTGGCGATGACGCGCCGCAGCCAGGGGAACGAAGAAGCGGCGGTGGCGCTGCTGGAATGGCTGCAAACCACCCATCCCGAACCCAAAGTGACTGCCGCGCTGAAGGACCCGTCGTACCGCCTGACGACCACCAGCGCCGAACAGATCTCCGCCCGCACCGACCCGTGGGACGCGAACACCGTCGTGGCCGACACCTCGGGCCGCGACAAGTTGCTCGCGGAGGCGGAGGCCGAGCTGGAGCGGCAGATCGGACTCACCCGGGTCAAAGAACAGGTCGAGCGATACCGCGCCGCCACCCAGATGGCTCGGGTGCGTGCGGCGCGCGGCATGAAGGTCGCGCAACCCAGTAAGCACATGATCTTCACCGGGCCGCCGGGAACCGGCAAGACGACCATCGCCAGGGTCGTGGCCAACATCCTCGCCGGCCTGGGCGTGATCCCCGAACCGAAGCTCGTCGAGACCGCGCGTAAGGATTTCGTCGCCGAATACGAAGGCCAGTCCGCCGTCAAGACCACCAAAACCATCGATCGCGCGATGGGTGGTGTCTTGTTCATCGACGAGGCGTACGCGCTGGTGCAGGAACGGGACGGGCGGACCGACCCGTTCGGCCAGGAGGCGCTGGACACGCTGCTGGCGCGGATGGAAAACGACCGGGACCGGCTGGTAGTGATCATCGCGGGCTACAGCTCCGACATCGACCGGCTGTTGGAGACCAACGAGGGCCTGCGATCCCGCTTCGCCACCCGGATCGAATTCGACTCCTATTCACCCGAGGAGATCCTGGAGATCGCGAAAGTAATTGCGGCCGCCAATGACTCGGCGATGAGCCCGGAGGCGGCCGACAATCTGCTGCAGGCGGCGAAGCTGCTGAGCCAGCAGACGGTGCGCGGCAAACCCGCGCTCGACATCGCCGGCAACGGCCGCTACGCGCGCCAATTGGTGGAGGCCGGCGAGCAGTACCGCGACATCCGGCTGACCCGCTCCGCCGACTTCGAATCGCTCGACGAGGACCGCCTGCGCGAGATCAACGGCGAGGACATGACCGAGGCGATCGCCGCGGTACACGGACGACTCAACATCATCGAGTGAGGCATGGCGGGATTTCGGCTAACCACCAAGGTTCAGGTCAGCGGCTGGCGCTTCCTGCTGCGACGCCTCGAGCACGCCATCGTGCGGCGTGACACCCGCATGTTCGACGATCCCCTCCAGTTCTACAGCCGCTCCGTCGCGCTGGGTGTCCTCGTCTCGGTGCTCGTCGTGGTCGGGGCCCTGGCGATGGCGTACTTCAAGCCGCAGGGCAAGCTGGGCAGCGGCAACCTGTTCGTCGACCGCGCCACCAACCAGCTCTACCTGATGGTGTCGGGCCAGTTGCACCCCGTCTACAACCTGACCTCGGCGCGGCTGATCCTGGGCAACCCGGCCGAACCGAAGGCCGTCAAACCCGCTGAACTCAACCGCTTTCCCAAGGGCCAATCCGTCGGCATCCCCGGAGCCCCGTATGCCACGCCCGTGTCGTCGGACTCCTCGTCGACGTGGGCGCTGTGCGACACCGTCACCAAGGCCGAGAGTATCGCCCCCACCCTGCAGACCTCGGTGATTGCGATGCCGCTGCAGATCGAGACGCCCGTGATCGACCCCATTCTCCCGAATGAGGCACTCCTGGCGTCCTACCAGGGCAAGGACTGGGTCGTGGACGCACACGGGCGGCACGCAACGAACCTGAGTGACCGCCCGATGACCTTCGCCGTGGGGATCCGCGGAACCGCCAAGCCCAGCCCCATCTCCGAAGCCATGTTCAACGCGCTGCCCGATGCCGGGTCCTGGCAGCTCCCTCCGATTCCCGGCGCCGGATCTCCCAACACTTTGGGGCTTCCCGAACAACTGGTGATCGGCTCGATCCTGCAGATCCACGCGAACTCGGGTCCGCGCTACTTTGTGGTGCTGCTCGACGGCGTCGCGCCCGTCAACGCCAACACCGCCGCCGCGCTGCGCGCCATACAGTCCTACGGGCTGGTGGAGCCGCCGGCGGTGGTGCCGAGTGAGATCGTCAAGATCCCCGAGGTGGTGTACAACTCGCCGCTGCCCGACGAACCGGTCAAGATCGTTTCCCGGCCGCAGGATCCCACGCTGTGCTGGACGTGGGAACGCAAAGCCGGCGAACAAGCACCGAAGACCGCGGTGTTGACCGGTCGTCACCTGCCGATACCGGCGTCGGCGATGAATTCCGGCATCAAGCAAATCCAAGGCCCCGCAACCGTTTACACCGATGGCGGCAAGTACGTGCAGCTGCAGTCCCCCGACCCACGGTACGGCGAATCGCTGTACTACGTCGACCCACAGGGGGTGCGCTACGGGCTGCCCGACGCCCAGGCAGCCTCGGCATTGGGCCTGAGCGGGCCGAAGACGGCGCCGTGGGAGATCGTGCGCCTGCTGGTAGACGGCCCGGTGCTGTCCAAGGAGGCCGCGCTGCTCGAGCACGACACGCTGCCCGCTGACCCCAGCCCGCGAAAGGCGCCGGCGGCAGCCGCGGGAGGACCCTCATGACGACCAGGAAGTTCACCCCCACCGTCACGCGCGGACCGCGGCTGACGCCGGGCGAGATCAGCCTCACCCCGCCCGAGGACCTCGGGGTGGACATCCCGCCGTCGGGTGTGCAGAAGGCCCTTCCCTATGTCATGGGTGTCTGCATGCTCGGCATGATCGCGATCATGGTGGTCACCGGCACCAGGCAGCTGTCGCCGTACATGCTGATGATGCCGCTGATGATGATCATGATGTCGATGGGCATGATGGCCGGCCACGGCGGCGGCGGCAAGAAGGTTCCCGAGATCAACGCCGACCGCAAGGAGTACCTGCGCTATCTCGCCGGACTCCGCCCCCGGGTGACGTCATCGGCCAGCGCGCAGGTCGCGTTCTTCGGTTACCACGCACCACATCCCGACGATCTGGGGTCGCTCATCGGGACGCCGCGGCAGTGGTCGCGCCCGGCGAACGCCGACTTCTATGCCGCGACCCGCATCGGGATCGGTGACCAGCCGGCGGTCGACCGACTGATGAAGCCGTCCGCGGGCGGTGAGCTGGCGGGTCCGACCGCGGCGCCGCAGCCATACCTCGAGCCGGTCGCCAACATGTGGGTGGTCAAGTTCCTGCGCACCCACGGGCTCATCCATGACTGCCCGAAGCTGGTGCAGCTGCGCACCTTTCCGACGATCGCCGTGGGTGGTGACGCGGCGGGAGCGGCCGGCCTGTTGACCGCGATGGTCTGCCACCTGGCCGTCTTCCATCCGCCCGACCTGTTGCAGATCCGGGTACTGACCGAAGACCCGGACGACCCGGACTGGTCGTGGTTGAAATGGCTACCCCACGTGCAACATTCGACCGAGACGGACGCCGCCGGGCCGGTCCGCATGATCTACACCCGCCCGGATCACCTCGCCGACCTGGCGGCCCGCGGGCCGCATACCCCCGACTCGCTACCCGGCGGCCCCTACGTCGTCGTCATCGACCTGACCGGCGGTAGGGCCGGCTTTCCGCCCGACGGGAGGGCCGGCGTCACGGTGATCACGCTGGGCAATCACCGCGGCTCGAACTACCGCATCAGGGTCGCCGACGACGGGACCGCCGACGACCGGTTGCCGGGGCAGCAGTTTCGCCAGGTGACGTCGGTCGCCGACCGCATGTCGGCCCAGCAGGCCACCCGCATCGCGCGGAAACTGGCGGGTTGGTCCATCACCGGCACGGTGCTCGATAAGAAGGGCACCGGCATCCAGAAGAAAGCGGCGACCGAATGGCACCAACTGGTCGGTGCCCACAGTGTCGAAGAGGTGACGCCGAGCCGGTGGCGGATGTTCACCGATACCGACCGTGATCGGCTGAAGATTCCGTTCGGCCACGAGCTCAAGACCGGCAACGTCATGTACCTCGACATCAAGGAGGGCGCCGAATTCGGCGCCGGACCGCACGGCATGCTCATCGGCACCACCGGCTCGGGGAAGTCCGAATTCCTGCGCACGCTCATCCTGTCGCTGGTGGCGCTGCACCACCCCGACCAGGTGAACCTGCTGCTGACCGACTTCAAAGGCGGCTCAACATTTTTGGGTATGGAAAAGCTGCCGCACACCGCCGCCGTGGTCACCAACATGGCCGAGGAAGCCGAGCTCGTCAGCCGGATGGGGGAGGTCCTGACGGGCGAACTCGACCGTCGGCAGGGGATTCTGCGGCAGGCCGGCATGAAGGTCGGCGCCGCCGGAGCGCTGTCCGGCGTCGCCGAGTATGAGAAATACCGCGAGCGGGGAGCCGATCTACCGCCGCTGCCAACGCTTTTCGTCGTCGTCGACGAGTTCGCCGAGCTGCTGCAGAGCCACCCCGACTTCATCGGGCTGTTCGACAGGATCTGCCGGGTGGGGCGGTCGCTGCGCGTGCACCTGCTGCTGGCCACCCAGTCGCTGCAAACCGGTGGCGTGCGCATCGACAAATTGGAACCGAACCTGACGTATCGCATCGCGCTGCGCACCACCAGTTCCCACGAATCCAAAGCAGTGATCGGAACCCCGGAGGCGCAGTACATCACCAACAAAGAGAGCGGTGTCGGCTTCCTGCGGGTCGGCATGGAGGACCCGGTCAAGTTCAGCACCTTGTACACCGGCAACACCTACGTTCCGGCGACTCGGGCCGAGACCAACGGCGAGGGCAACGGCGCCGCCCCGCAAACCGGCCCGAAGAAGGTGCGCATCCAGCAGTTCAGCGCGGGCCCGATGCCCGACGAGGTGATGGCGTCATGACGATCGAGGCCGGCAAGGGCCGCGCGTTGCGCGAGGTGGTGCTCGAACAACTCAGCACCACCGAGTCGCGCGCGTACAAGATGTGGCTCCCCCCGCTGACCGACCCGACACCCATCAACGAACTCATCGCTCAGGACCACCCCCAGCCCCTTCGGTTCGCGCTGGGAATCATGGACGAGCCGCGCATGCACCGGCAGGCGACCTGGGGCGTGGACGTGTCCGGCGCGGGCGGCAACATCGGCATCGGGGGAGCGCCGCAGACCGGGAAATCCACGCTGCTTCAGACGATGATGCTGTCGGCCGCCGCCACCCACTCACCGCGCCAAGTGCAGTTCTATTGCATCGATCTCGGCGGCGGTGGCCTGATCTATCTCGAAAACCTCCCGCACGTCGGAGGGGTGGCGACTCGCTCGGAGCCCGACCGCGTCATGCGCGTGGTCGCGGAGGTGCAAGCCGTTCTGCGGCAACGGGAGGCGACCTTCAAGGAGCACCGGGTGGGTTCGATCGCGGCGTATCGGCAGCTGCGCGAGGACCCGAACCAACCGGTCGCGGCCGACCCCTTCGGCGACGTCTTCCTGGTCATCGACGGGTGGCCGGCTTTCGTCAGCGAGTTCCCCGATCTCGAGTCGCAGGTCCAGGATCTGGCCGCGCAAGGGTTGTCGTTCGGCGTCCACGTCGTGATCACCACCCCACGCTGGACGGAGCTGAAGTCGCGGGTGCGCGATTACCTCGGCACCAAGATCGAGTTCCGCCTCGGCGACGTCAACGACACCCAGATCGACCGGGCCACCCGCGAGATTCCGGCGAATCGCCCGGGCCGGGCGATGTCGACGGAGAAGCACCACTTGATGATCGGCGTCCCCCGGTTCGACGGTGTGCACAGCGCCGACAACCTGGTGGAGGCGTTGACCGCGGCGGTGGACGAGGTTGCCGCGCAACACACCGAGCGGGCGCCGAGGGTCCGGGTCCTGCCCGAGCGGATCTACCTCTACGAACTCGACCCGCACCCGCCGGGGCCGGATTCCGACTACCGCACGCGCTGGACGATCCCCGTCGGGGTCCGGGAATCCGATCTGTCCGTGGCCCACGCGCACATGTACACCACGCCGCATCTGCTGATTTTCGGTGCGGCCAAGGCCGGCAAGACCCGCACCGCCCACGCGATCGCGCGGGCCATCTGTGCCCGCAACAGCCCCAAGCAGGTGCGCTTCATGCTCGCCGACTATCGCTCCGGGCTGTTGGACGCGGTGCCGCAAAGCCATCTGCTCGACGCGGGCGCGATCAACCGCAACAGCACGACGCTCGACGAAGCAATCAAAGCGCTGGCGGTCAACCTGCAGAAGCGGCTGCCCCCGGCCGACCTGACCTCGGCACAACTGCGGTCCCGGTCGTGGTGGAGCGGATTCGATGTCGTTCTTCTCGTCGACGATTGGCACATGATTGTGGCAGCCTCCGGCGGAATACCGCCCATGGCGCCGCTGGCGCCTTTATTGCCCGCCGCTCAGGATATCGGGTTGCACATCATTGTGACCTGTCAAATGAGCTCCGCGTACAAGGCGACGATGGATAAGTTCGTCGGCGCCGCGTACGGGGCCGGATCGCCCACCCTGTTCCTTTCGGGCGATAAGCAGGATTTCCCGTCGAGGGATATCCAGGTCAAGCGGCGGCCGCCTGGCCAGGGGTTTTTCGTCACTCCCGAGGGGAAGGAGGTCATCCAAGCCGCCTACTTGGATCCCCCAGAAGAAGTGCACTCAGCACCCCCAGGGGGCGGTTACGATTATCCCAGCGCCCAGTAGGAAGCACTGGACCACCGCCCGCATAACGAGCCGAGACTGCGTTGTCGCAAGCGTTGTTTAGCCCTAATTGAATAACTTATTGCGCGCGGAAGTACAGGTGAGGTACGCAAATGCAAAAAATGGCACTTGGCCCGACGGTTGTCGATATTGTCGGCGCAGTCGCGGCCAATAGCGACCCGAGTGTGGCGGCGACATTGGTGGCGGTCGACGAAGTCGACACCGGCCGCTTCGGCATCGCGGCCGGCTTCCACGGATAGCCGAAAAGTACACGCAGACAAGGGGACTGGATACCATGTTGTGGCATGCGATGCCACCGGAGCTGAACACCGCCCGGCTGATGGCCGGAGCGGGGCCGGCGCCGATGCTGCAGGCCGCCGCCGGGTGGGAAGCGCTGGCGGGCGCCCTGGAGGCGCAGGCCCTGGAGCTGTCCGCGGCCCTGGTCTCCCTCAAGGCCTCGTGGTCCGGGATGAGCAGCGAACGCGCCATCACCGCGACGATGCCGATGGTCGCCTGGCTGCAAACTGCGGCACAGCTGGCCCAGGACCGCGCAATGCGCGCCGCCGCGCAGGCCGCCGCCTACACGACGGCACTGGCCATGACGCCGTCGCTGCCGGAGATCGCGGCCAACCACATCACCCACGCGGTTCTGACGGCCACGAACTTCCTCGGCATCAACATGGTGCCGATCGGACTCAACGAAACGGATTATTTCGTCCGAATGTGGAATCAGGCCGCGGCCGTGATGGACATCTATCAGGCGGAGACGATCGCGAACACGGCCTTCGAGCCGCTGCCACCCGTCAAGCCGATCCTGCAACCGGCGGCCGGCGAGGCGGTGACCACCGCGGCGCTGAGCAACCTGTCGGCCGTCGGCTCCGACGCCATCCCCGGGGCCATGCGTGCGCTCTCGGAGGTGGCCGACGAGATCCCCGAGAGCCTCCCCGAGGCCGGGGTGCCGCTCGAGCAGCCGGCTATGCCGTCGCTGGGACAGCTGGGTCAGCTGGGTGGGCCGATGCAGCAGCTGATGCAGCCGCTGCAACAGATCACGTCGATGGCCGGCCAGGCCGGCGGCATGGGCGGGCCGGGCGACAGCCTGGTCGGTGACAAGCTCGGCGACCTGCCCGGCAAAGACGGTGCGCAGCTGGGCCTGCTCGGCGCCAGCCCGCTGTCCAGCCACCCGCTGGCCGGCGGAACCGGGCCCAGCGTCGGCATGGGACTGATGCGCTCGGAGGCGCTGCCCGGCGCGGGCGGCACCGCGGCGCGCACGGGGATCATGAGCCAGCTGATCGATAAACCCGCACAAGTGGTTACGCCCGCCGGCGCCGGCGCCGGGTCGTCGGCCGCGGGCGGCGCGGCCCCCGTCGGCATGGGCGGCTCGGCCGCTCAATCCGCGGGCGCCTCCAGGCCGGGTTCGGCCGCCCCGGCGCTGCTCGCCCGCCCGGATGAAGGCGACGACGTCGATTTCGAGCACGAGGACGACTGGTGAGCGCCCACAGAGAAAGACTTCCCGGCCGCCCGGGCCGGAAGACTTGCCATTACTTGGCGAGGACAGCAAACAGAGAAAGTAGTCCAGCATGGCAGAGATGAAGACCGATGCCGCTACCCTCAGCGCGGAGGCTAGCAACTTCGACAGGATCTCCGGAGAGCTCCAGCGGGTCATCCAGACCGTGGAGTCGACCGGGGGCGACCTGGCCGGCCACTGGCGCGGTCAAGCCGGTGCCGCCGCTCAGCAGGCGTTGACGCGCTTCCACGAGGCGGGCCAAGCCCAGATCAAGGCGCTCAGCGAGATTTCGCAGAACATTCACGGTGCCGGAATCCAGTACTCCTCGGCCGACGAGGAACAAGCCAGTTCTCTGTCGTCGCAGATGAACTTCTGACCCATCACCCCTCAGCAACACAAAGAAACGGAGCAACAATATGTCGGAACAGTCGTGGAATTTCGCCGGTATCGAAGCGGGATCCAGCTCGATTGCGGGCGCTGTGCAAACCACCCAGGGCCTTCTCGACGAGGGGAAGAGTTCCCTCGCCAAGCTGGCCGAGGCGTGGGGCGGCAGCGGTTCGGAGGCCTACCAGCAGGTCCAGCGGAATTGGGACGACACCTCCGCTGAACTCAACGCCGCGTTGCAGGCGCTGTCCCAGCGCATCACCGAGGCCAGCCAGGCGATGGCTCAAACCGAATCCGGCGTCACGGGCATGTTCACGTAAGACGATGGCGAGCGGCGAAGCACGAGATTGGGCCCCGTCGACCTGACCGGCGATTTAGGCTCTTCTCGTGCTTCCTCGCATGAACCGCTTTGACGGAAGGGTTTGATGGCGGCCGACTACGACCGGCTCTTCCAATCCCTCGAGGGGATGGAAATACCGGATGAGGCCACGGCGCAGACGGAATTCGACGTCAATGCGCCGGTCGCCATGCCGTCCAGCCCTCCCGAACCCAACGGCCATCCCCCGCCACCGATGCCGATCGACCTGGCGGATCGTGCCCTTCCCAGCCGGGCGGAATCGACACCGCCCCCGGTCGACTGGTCCCAACCAAGCAAGCCGGCCAAGCCCCCGATGCCGGTCGAGCTGCCCGCGCAATCCCCCGCCGGTCCAACGGAATCGCCCCCGGCGCCTCCACCGATGCCGGTCGACGCGCGCCCACAACCTTCGCAGGCGCGGGTCGGGCCACCGCCGGTGGAGCGGCCGCGGCAACCTCCGCCGGCCCCACCCGAATCCGCACCAGCCGACCGGCGCCACCGGCAGCCGCCGCCGGTGCGGCCGGAATCGTCTGCGCCCCAACCGGAACCGCGGGTCCAACCCCCCGCCCCGCAGCCGCGGCACGCGCGCCGCGCCGGCCGCGATGACTCCGACGCGCCAAACATGCCCAACGCCGCCCCAGGCCGGCACGGCCACCGCGCCGAGAGCCGAACGGTTCGCGCGAAAGCAGCGGTCGGCCCGTCCGCGACGTCGAGTCCGGGCGCCGGCCGCCCAGCGCCGAAAACCAACGGCGGGCCGGTGCCGTTGCGGGACCGTGAACCCACTGTGGTTCCCGCCCGTCCTCCTCGCCCCACGGGGCAACCGCTCACCGAGGCACCGGCGCAACCGCAATCGCCTCGAACACCGGTGAATGGTGATCGCGGCAGCACAGATGCCGTCGCCCACATCGGCGTGCAACCGGCCAGGAAGCCGGCGGAAAAGGCGGTCCCTCAACGGGGTTGGCAACACTGGTTGCACAAGCTGACGCGCATCAACGCAGGCCTGTCCCGGGACGAAAAATACGAGCAGGACTTGTACCGGCGAATTCGCCGCATCCCGAGCGGTTCTCATCAGATCGCGGTCGTGAGCCTCAAGGGCGGGGTGGGCAAGACGACCTTGACGGTCGCCCTCGGCTCGGTGTTGGCGCAAGTGCGAAGCGACCGGATCCTGGCGTTCGACGCGGATGCCGACTCGGGGAACCTCACCGATCGCGCGGGCCATCGGTCCGGCTCGACTGTCGAGGAAATGCTTGCAGAGAAGGATCTTTCGCATTACAACGACGTCCGCGCGCACACCGGCGTCAACGCGGTCAACCTGGAGGTGATCGGCGCGGCGCGGTACGGCACGGCGCAGCCCGCGTTCAGCGCCGCGGACTGGCAGTACGCAGCCGACGCGGTGTCGAAGTTCTACAGCGTGGTCCTGGCCGACTGCGGCGCGGGTCTGATGCGCGGCGTGCTCGCTACGGCGTCCGGGGCGGTCATCGTGACCAGCGCATCGGTCGACGGCGCCCGGCAGGCGGCGGTCGCGATCGATTGGTTACGCAACAACGGACATCACGAATTACTCGGCCGCGCGTGCGTGGTGATAAACCATGTTGCGCCGGGAGAGCCCAATGTCGCCATCACCGACCTGGTTCGCCAATTCGGGCAGCACGTTCGGCCGGATCGGGTTGTGGTGTTGCCGTGGGACAAGCACATTGCGGCCGGAGGCGAGATCGACATTCGCCTGCTCGACCCGGTCTACAAGCGTAGGATTACCGAGCTTGCCGCAGCACTGTCCGACGATTTCGACAGGGGTGAACGTCGTTGAGCGCACCCACCGCAACCGCCGGCGCGGCCGCCGCCGCGGGGCCCGCCGGCGCCACGCCCGCCAAGCCCACGACGACGCGGGTGACCATCCTCACCGGCCGGCGAATGACCGACGTCGTGCTGCCGTCGTCGGCAGCGATAGAGACCTACATCGACGACACCGTCGCGGTGCTGGCCGAACTGCTCGAAGACACTCCGGCCGATGTGCTGGCCGGCTTTGACTTTTCCACCCAGGGCGCTTGGACTTTCGCCAGGCCCGGAGCCCCGCCGCTGAATCCCGACAAGTCACTCGACGACGCCGTCATCGTCGACGGGTCGCTGCTGACGCTCGTCTCGGTGAGCCGCACCGAGCGGTACCGGCCGCTGGTCGAGGACGTCATCGACGCGATCGCCGTGCTCGACGAATCGCCGGAGTTCGACCGGACCGCCTTGAATCGCTTCGTCGGCTTCGCGCTTCCCGTGGTGTCCCTGGCGATTACCGCCATCGCGGCACTGGCGTGGTGGAACACCGGGCGTCACCTGTGGTGGCCGCTGGCGCTGGGTATCGCTGGGCTCTTGGCGCTGGCGGGCAGCTGGGGCGCCAAGAAGTTCTACCGAAATCCGAGCCTGTCGGAGAGCCTGCTCGTGACGGCGGTACCGCTGATCACAGCCGCTGCGGCACTGGCCATTCCACGGCCGCGCGGAGCCGACCCGCTGGGCGCGCCCCAATTGGCCGGCGCCGCCGCGGTCGTGCTGTTCTTGGCGCTGCTGACCCGGGGCGGGCCCCGTCGCCGTTCGGAGCTCGCGTCGTTTGTCGTGATCACCGCCATCGCGGTCACCGCGGCGGCCGTGGCCTTCGGCTATGGCTGGCAGGACTGGGTACCGGCGGGAGCGATCGTCTTCGGGCTCTTCACCATCACCAACGCGGCCAAGCTGACCGTGGCCGTGGCCCGGATCGCCCTGCCTCCGATTCCCGCGCCGGGCGAGGCCGTCGATCACGACGAATTGCTCGATGCCGTTGCCGGTCAAGAGGTCGGCGACGACAAGGAGGCCCGGACCTGGCAGGCGATCATCGCCTCGGTGCCTGACTCCGCCGCACGCCTCACCGAGCGCAGCGAATTGGCCAAGCGACTGCTGAGCGGATTCGTGACGGCCGGCACCCTGGTGCTGACGGTGGGCGCCATCGCGATCGTGGTGCGCGGGCACTTCTTCGTGCACAGCCTGCTGGTGACGGGTTTGGTCACGGCCGCTTGCGGATTCAGGTCGCGTCTCTACGCGGACCGTTGGTGCGCGTGGGCGCTGCTGGCGGCAACGGTCGCGATCCCGGTTGGGGTGACCGCCAGGTTGAGCATCTGGTATCCGCACAGCGCTTGGCTGTTGCTGACCATCCTCGCGAGCACCGGCCTGATTGCGCTGGCTGCCGTCGCCGCGACGATCGGGATTCGCCGTGTCTCGCCGGTGATGAAGCGCGTTCTGGAACTGCTCGACGGCGTCCTGGTCGCCGCGATCCTGCCAATGCTCTTGTGGATAACCGGCGTCTACGACATCGTCCGCAACATCCAATTCTGACGACGGGGGTGGCGCCCGAAATTGCCGCAGTTCCAGGGGTGCGGGGTTGGGTAAGATTCTCGTGACGGGAAACGCGCAGAGGAGATCGGCTGATGATCGAACCATTGGTCGTTGAGCCCTCCCGTTTGGAGGCCGCGGGAAACACGTTGCGCGAACTGGTCTTTCCTGTGCCGCCCGCCCCGATCGTGGCTCCCGGGACGGATTCCGTGTCGGCGGCGGTCAATGCGACGTTGCCTATCATCGAATCGCCGGTGATCGATGGATTGCCCGCCGTCAAGGCCGCGCTGACCAAGACGGGATCCAGCATCGCCGCCGCGGCCGCAATGTACACCGACACCGACGAACGCCTCGGTGACCACCTCACCCAGGTCGAGTTCCGCGGCGCGGCAACGGAGCCCGCGGCCGGCGGTTCGGCCGAGAAGCCCGCGGGGGCTCCAGTAGACGAACCGACGGACGACAAGAAGGCCGGCCCTGCCAAGCCGCCCATGCAGCCCGCCACGTCGGCGCCCCAACTCGATCAAATGGCCGGTGCGGCAGGATCACTGGGATCCGTGATGCAGGGCATGCAGGGGGCGATGGGCAGCATGCAGGGCATGCAGGGCGCCGGTGCCACGCCGGCGCAACTCGCTGACAGCACCAAGCCCGACGACGGGGCGCGTCAGGTCGACGAGGAAAAGAACCACGAAGGCGAGCAGCCGGGGGTGCCCGCCGAGGGCGCGGCACCGGGTTCCGAAACCTCCCAGGGCGCACCGGTGGCGGCACCCTCGACGGCGGGGCCCGAAGCGGCGCCGTCGGAGATCACCCTCTGAGCCGATAGTCCCCGGACCCGCCGCGCCTCAGTGGGGCTGAGCGAGCGTTTCCGCCTCGGAGGCGATGGACCGACCGAGCTCGTCGGCGGGTAAGTCGTGCAGTCCCGAGGCCGAGCGCAGCAACGTTTCGAACATCCGCCAACCGAGCAGCAGCGCGCCGGCGTGCGCCGCCGCCAGTCGCGCGGCTTCATCGCTGGGGTGCCGCGGCCGAATCTCGTCAAGGAGCCTGGCCGCCGCGGGGAAGCCGGTCTGCAGTCGGCCTGCCGGATACCCGTCGAGCAGCGCCCGCGCGATCACCCGCAACTGGTGGTCGCCGGCGGCCTCGATTTCGTCCACCGGTGCTCCGCGGTCCATCAGACCGGCCAGCTGGGCGGCCAGCTGATCGAGCACGGCGGCGACCAACCGCTCTTTGGTGCCGAAATGCCGGAAGGCCAGGCCGTGGTTGACCCGCGCGTGGACGGCGATATCGCGAATTGATGTGGCAGCCGGTCCCCGCTCGGCGAATAGCCGGCCGGCGCTGTCGATGATCGCCGCGACCACCTCTTCCCGGCCTGTCGGACATAACTGCTGGTCCGGTGGTCTTGCGTCTGATGTAGTCATATGACTACACTACCGGATAAGTCGCTGTAGTCATTTGACTACAGCACCGACTCGGAGGAGACGACCGTGACGCAGACGCTGACGCAACCGCAGGCGCTGAGTGTGGAGTACCAGGAGCTGATGACGCGAGCCGACGAGGTGGAGGCCGCGATTCCGGGCCAGCCCGTCGAGAACCCCGGCGCGCCCTGCGCCCTGGACATGGTCACCGCGGCCGCCTCGCAACTTGCCTTGTCCGCCGACAACATGCGGCTTTATCTGGGCGTGGGCGACCGGGAGCGCCGGCGGCTGGCGGAGTCGCTGCGAAACGCTGCCAAGGCCTACGAGGAGGTGGACGAAAGCGCGGAGGAGGCCATTGACAACGGCACGTTCGTGGCGTCGGCGACGCCCGGCCTCGCGGACGAAGGGCCGGAGCCCGTGACGCTGAGCGATACGAAAAAGGTTGCGACGCCGATTGAAGAGACACCTTATTACCCGGTCCGGCAGGCCGCCAAGGACATCGCCGCGCTTGATCAGGGCATCTCGTTCGATCTGTTCGCGTCGGCGTGGACCGTTCACCAACGGACGCTGCTGGAAGCCCGCTATCGTTTCCGGCCGTTCGTCGATTGGTACGGCGACGCCGCGTATGCCGTTGAAGACAACTTCGATTCGCACAGGTCGTGGTTGGACCAGATGGCGGCGTTGTCCGGCACGATGGTCAGCCAGGCGCAAGGCGTCATGTCAACGCACCGCTGGGCCGTCACGGAGCACCCCACGGTGGCGCAGCTGAAGGAACTCGACGACGCCTGGGTCCACTTCCAAACGCACTTACCCGCGGCGCACTGGAAGGGCAGCGTCAAGCCCGCTCTGGAAGAGGAGTACGCGAGGTTGCAGAAGAAATCGGAAGAGGTGCTGGCCGAGTACGAAAAGCGGGCGGCCTTACCGTTGGCGCCGATCAATCCCCCCAAGCCTCCTGCCGCCTACTACATCGCTCCGCCTCCCGAGCCTGGCTCGTACGAGACGGATCCCGGCATCCCGTACGACGAGCTGCCCTACGGCGACGAATATGTGACCACCCCGACGGGCATGCCGAGCACGCCGTTTGCCGGCACGCCGCCCATGCCCACCGACCCGACGCCAGCGGGCGCATTGAGGGGGGCGCCCGCTGGCTCGACAGCGCCGGGTGTCAAACCGGCCTCATTCGGGGGCAAGGGAATTGGTGGTGGCGTGCCCTCGATGCCCTTGCAGCCCCCGATGGACGCCGAAGCGGCGTCACGACCGGTCGGCGCGGCCGCCGGGCCCACGGGACCGGGCCGCGGAATCCCGAGCGCCACGGCCGGTTTGGGGGCCGGTGGCATGGGAGCGGCGCCGGTGGGCGCTCCCGGCGCGCAGGGGCAGCACAACGCCAAGGGCAAGCGCGCGACGCAGGACCAGGAGTCGCTCTATACCGAGCAGCGGCCGTGGACCGAGGGCGTCATCGGTCGCCGGCGCAGGGACGTCTCCGAGGGAAGGGAGGCCAAGTAATCGGTCAACGCTCAAACGAAAGCGGGCCTTTCCCATCTCGGCCGAGGGGTGCCGGGAACCCGGGAGAGGCCCGCCTTTTCGTTTCACGACGCGTCGGACAGGGCCGCGGCCAACAACCCGGCGAGGTGCTTCCAGTAGAGCCAATCGGCGATGGCGGCGCGCTGGGCGGCGGCGTCGACCGCGGTGTGCGCCTGGTTGAGGATGACCTCTTGGGCGTGTTCGGCGTAACGATGGAAGGCCCGAAGGTGTGCGACCCGTCGCCCGGGCGCACGACTGGCGAGGGGTTTCATCAGCTCGAACCACAACATGGGCCGCTCGTCGGCGCTGGGGCTGTCATCCTGCGGCGGCACCGGCATCTCGGCCAGCATCTCCTGCAGGCTGATCTTCCCTTCGGCCAACAATGCCGCGAGCCGCGCGGCGGTCTCGGGATCCATCAACTCATCGGGCGCGCGTTGCTGGTCAGCCGACGGCTTGGCATCCGCCGGCGCCGGCGGCAATATGCTCACCAACCGCACATCTGTGGTGGCCGCCAGCCGATCCGCCGCCTCGGGGTCAACGACCTCCAGGCGTGAACGACCTATCATGTCCCCGCTGTCGGGGATGTCGTCCGGCTTGAGCACGATCTTGGCCGCGCCGGAATCGGAATTGGCCAATTGCTCCTCGGTCGCGATCACCGCCCGGAGTTTCTTATCGTGATGGTCCGCCCAACCCTGCACGGCCATCACCGGATAAGTGGCCCAGCCGGCCCGTTCGGCGGCAGCGATCGATTCATCGGCGCTGGCCATCTGCACCTGTTCGGGTAATTGGATGCCGTCGGGGATGTAGGCGAGCCCGTAGCTGTTGGCCACCACGATCGCGCCGTCGGTGGTCACCGCGGTCACCCAGAAGAAGCCGAGATCGCCCGCGCCGGGACTGCCGGGGGCGTTCAACGCCGCCGCGACGCGCCGCGCCAACCGCAGCGGATCGGTCCCGCCGCTCTGGCGGCGGGCGGCGTCGGCGGTCGCGGCCTCGGCGATGGCGTCGCGTTCGGCGCGCGCTTTCGAGACCGGGATAATCGGCGTCACCACAACGGAATCCGCCGAGTCAATGCGTTCAGCCGACGGCGCCGGATCGGCAGCGAGAGCACCGGGGCCGGCCGGCCGGGCTGCCCGGTTACCGGCCGCGGCCGGTCTGGTGGTGGCCGTACCGCCTGCCGACTTCGCCCCGGCGGACGCGCTCGAACCCGCCCCGGCGCCCGCACCGGCTCCGCCGCCCCGCGATCCGCCACCCGCGGCCCCCATCGGCCCGGCCGGCATGCCGGTCGCTCCGGCCGGCGCGGCCGCGGCCGCGTCTTCCGTGCGGGGCGCCACCGACGGCGACATCAGCGACGCCGGCGTCATGCCTTTGCCACGTCCGCCCGAACCTAGCGGTTCAGCCGACGCCGCCGGACTCAGCGGGGTTGCGGGACCCAGAGAACCTCCCGGTACGCCTCCCGGTCCGCCCGGCACCGCCGGGCCGGACCCGCCCGGCGCGGCGGCGGGCGGTACGGGCGGCTGCCCAGGCAGGGAAGGCATTCCGGGCGGCGGTTGCGCGCCACCACCCGTAGGCATTCCGGGTGGTGACAGCGGCGGCGCCGCCGGCGGCGGGCTCACGGGCGCGGGTGGCGCGGGATTGGGCCGTGGGCGCTCTTCCTCCACCGGTGGTGTCCGGACAGGGGCATCAGGAAGCGTGACCGGGGGCGGTGTCTTCTGATCGAGCAGGTCCTGTAACGCGTTGTGGGGCGGCTGCCATGCTTTGCTCGCCACGATCCGCTCGGCGGCGCCCGTCACCACGCTGAGGTTCGTCCCATAGGTGGTGCTGACCACCGTATTGATCGCGGCGGTCCGCTCGGCGGCATCCAAGGTCGAGTCGGTCTCGAGCGCCCTGATCTGTGTCTGCGCGGCCTCCACGATGTCGCTCACGTCCCACTTGGCCCAGGCGATCGATTCGGCGACATACCTGTGCCAGGTGATCACCGTCGCCAAACCGTTCTGCAGTTTCTTCAGTTCATCGATGTTGGTGCCGAGCTCGCTCTTGGCGGCGGTGGCGGCACCACCCGACCAAAATCCTCCGTCGAAGATTTCGCTCTGTTCGTGCTGGCAGGCCTCCAACACCGCGGTGACCTGCCGCAGCAACTCGGTGTAGCGCTGTGCCCGGTCGTAGTAGTTGTCCTCGTCCACTTCCGGCCACGCGTCGGGGGCAAGCATCTGCGCGGCGTACTCGCCCATCGGCTTCGCAACGCCCATCGCCTACTCCTCTGCGGGCGGCACGGGCGAACCCATCGGCCGTCGGAAGGTACGGAACTTCATGGTTATCAAGCGTAAGCGAGGTTCGGCCAAGCCAACTGCGCCAAATTGAGCAGCCGTCACCGTTCGCGGCGCCCAGCACTCCTTGGCTGCCACCGGGTTTCGCTCAGGTCAGGTCGAAGGTCTCTTTGAGCGATCCGGCGATGCCGGCGGCCAACTCGATGAGCCGCTCATGCTCGGCGTCGATGGCCTCGGTCGCTGCCGCCTGTGCGTTACCAATCGCCTCGTTGATGCGTTGCTCGACCATGTCGGCGCCGAGCCGCAGTAGCCCGTCTTCGATATGGAGGCCGGTCAGGCAAAGCCGGGCGTTGAGGGTCACCTCGACGCTCTCGGATTCGTCTGTCGCGGTGAATAATTCGGTGTCCGTCCGGTGCTGCTGGTCTTCGAGGGCAGACTGAAATTGCTGGGCCTGTCGCAGCACCTCTGCCACCTGGGGGTGCATCTCGATGGTCATTCGGGGTCCTTACTTGTCGGGGGCTGCTGCCTTGCGTGGGCGATTACCGATAACGCCTTCGGTCCAGGGCCGCTCCTCGGTGTAGAGCGAGTCATCATCGGACTGCACACGTTTGCCCTTGCCCTGGTTCTGCCCCTGCCCGGCACCCCCCATCGGAGCCATGCCGCCACCCATGCCCCCGCCGGCGGCCGCCGCCGCACCCGGCATCGCGCGGCCCGGGCCGGCGGCCCCGGGTGCCGCCCCGGCCGGCCGTGACGCCGCCTCGGAATCCACCGCGGGCTGGAGCGGCATCCCGGGCACGCCGCCCCCGCCGCCGCCCCCCAGCGACGCCGGTTTCATCCCCGCACCGGCGGGCATACCGGGCTTGCCCTTCAACGCGTCTTTCATGGCGGCGTCCATGGCCGCCTTGTCCGGCGCTCCGCCCATGCCCGGCGGCATTGTCGGCAGGGTGGGTGGGGTGCCAAGCCCCCCCTCGTCGCCGGGCAGGCCGTCATACGGGCCCCCGGGAATCGTCCCGTCGCCTTCGCCGGGCGCACTGGGGGCATCAATTCTCGTGGCCTTGGGCGGGTTCCTCGGAATAACGGGCTGTAGCGGCAGGTTCGCCTCCCGCACGTAGTTGCCCAGCACCTCTTCCGATTTCTTCTGCAAATCCTGGTACCAGGTCATGATCATGTACAGATAACCGTGGGGATCACCCTCAGTCATGTACTTCTTGTACCAGCTGTCGCATGACTCGATATCGTATGGAGTCGGATGCTCCCATCTGGCCTTCTTGTGGGCGTCGTGGACCGCTTTCGCCTGATTAGAGACCTGAAGGCAGCTTTGCACCATCGCGAAAATGTAATTGCGATGTTCCTGGAAATTTTGCTCAACCAATATCTGGTTGTCGCTTTCCCAGCTCTTGAATGGCCGAAACCGGTCCAGCGTTTTCTGTTGCAGTTCTAGCTGAAACTTTTCCCATTGCCGCGAGAAGTCCAGGAAGGCCGCTCCCTGGTCGGGGGCTTCAATGTCGTATGCGGCCTGCCTGACCTCGTAATAAGGATATTCGAAGGGAGGCGGCGGGGGAGGTGGCGGCGGCAGCGGGTCGTAACCCCAATCCTCGTTGGGATCACAATTGGCCGCCATCAGGTCATTCCCGCCGGCGGACCTCGTCGCCGCCGACTCCGACATCGAGTTGCTTATGGCCTCGGCGGCACCCTCATCCACCTCTTCGTAGGCCTTGGCGGCATTCCGTAGGGATTTCGCCAGCCGCTGATATTCGCGTTCACAGTAAGCGAGGTACTCCCGTATCGTGTCGGCGGACATCGCCAGCTGTTTGGCAGCGCCCAGGGAAATCGAAAGAGCGCACGGCGCCTGCGGGTTGCCCTGCGGTGGAACGGGCAGCGGCTCTTCCAGCTCGGCAGCGCGTGCTATCAATTCTTCGTATTCGACCTTCAGCGTCTGCGTCATATCGGATCGTTCTCCTCGTGCTACCAGACCATCGCCAGCGCGTCATACATTGATCGCGGAGGCCGGTAGCACACCGTTGTTGAAGATCGTTGCTGGTCAGGCAGGGCTGGGGCGTTGTGGGTCGTCGGAATAGGACCGCGGCGATTTATCCGGTTCAACGCCGACCACCCCTTTCGTTTGCCAGGTCATGCGGGCGTCGCAGAAGGCACGCCGCCCGCTGCAGACTGCTATCGTAAGCCCCCAACCAGCGGCCTGTAGGCGCTAATTTGAAGCTCATCATTTCTTTCATCGCAGTTGGCGGCAGCATCATGATTTGTTGTCGACAACCAACTTTGGATGGCCCGGCGATGCCGCTGGGCCCGGGAGTGAATCGGTCCACTCCGCTCGTCGTGGTCAGCGCTGTTCGGTATGGCGCGTCTCAACCAGGGCACAGTAGCTGCCCTGACCCTCGGCTTTGAATTGGCGATACAGCTTGAACCTGACCTCGCCGTCGCGGATACCCGCAAGGAGCCGGTCGAGGCCGCCGAAGAGGTCGTCATACTGCTCTTCGAGCAGCCGGTGGCGCGAACCGAACCGGTCATCCGTGTGCAGGATCCGCAGTGCGAGAACCGAAAGCCGGTCCACGATCGTGCCTGGCGTCTCGGTGTGCAGCCTGGCAGTGGGATTCGGCGGGAAGCGGTCGAGCAAGGCGACGTCGATATCCTCGATGGTCGCGTTGCGTCGCGCGTTGAGGTCGTCGATAGAACGTTTCCTGCGGGCGATCTCATGGTCGTCGGCGCCGGCACGGCGAACGGCGTCTTCGTGATGCCACAGCGCGAAGTTGATCGCATGCAGACGCAACGCCGTCGCCGCGATAGTCCGGCCTTCCCATGACATTTCGGGTTCTTGGCGGTGCCACGCCTGCGCCAGGTCGGAGAACTGACGCACAGCGGCGAGAAGATCGCTCGCTGTTGGATCGCGGGATGCGCCGCGCGAGCTTTCAGGCATGCTCATCGGCGAGATCGGTCAAGGCGCGCAGCACCTCGTCGACGGTGATGTCGGCCATGGTCTTCACATCGACGTGCCGGTGCGGTGCGAACCTGAACCCCCATGTCGAGGGCCGGGTCGGGCCGAAAAGACCGACGCCGGGAACTCGCGCCAAGTCCGCGGCATGGAGCATGCTCGAATCGACGCCGACAAAGAGGTCGGCGCTGGCGACCAGGCCCATGGTGAGATCGAGGGGTAACCCGAGATAGGAAATGACACGGTCGCGCTGACTCCCGACGTTGAGCTCCTCGTGCCCCATCCCCACGATCCACGCGACGAAGTCGCGACGACGCGACAGGAACCGGTCCAGCAGGTCGATGAACCGGGTGATCGGCCAACGCTTCTCCGTCCAATCGGTGTCGGCGTGCACGACAAGGACTTTGGTCTCCCGCCCGACGTCGGCTCGGATCGAGCGCGCTCGCTCCCGCGCTTCGGGCGCAATGGCGACCGCTTGCGCATGATCGTCGATCCGCGCCGAAGGATCGAACAGACGCGCCAGATTGAAGATCAGGTCGGCCGCATGGTCGACATCCTTCGGCGCCACGATGTCGTAGCTATCGTGGTCGATCTTGAAGCCGATGCTCGTCCTCGGAGCCAGGGCTTCTCGAAGGGGACGAACAAAGCTGTTCGATATCAGGTTCCACGGCACGGTATTGATGAACACGTCCACACCGCCGACCTCCGCGGCCAGGGCGCCATAGTCGGGCATCCGACGGGGCGCTACGCCGGCGGCGGGCGATGCGGTGATATCGATCAGGCGAGGACTCACCTCCCATAAGCACAGGTCGAAAATGAACTTTGGGCAGACCAATGTCAATGGGGCGGTGAACATCTCGCTGAGGGCGCGCACCGTCGGGAGGGTGACGATGGCCTCCCCGATTTTCCCGCCGAGATAGACCGCGGGCCGATCTACCCGCAGCACATCGCCGAGCGCGCTTCGCTCAAGCCTCGGCGAGTGTTCGCCCTGCGGAACCGCGATTTCGCTCAAGTTCGACCATCCTCCAGCCAAAGCTTAAACGCCGAAGGGGGGAGGTATGGGCACTTAATTCGAGCCGGTCCCGGGTATCACCCGGTGGGGGTCAGGCCGGCACCGGGCCAAGCCGTTGTCGCTGAATCCGATTGCCTCAGATCAGGCCGACGGTGTGCTGCAGCGAACCGGCGAGCTCGGTCAGGGACGCAAACAGCTGCGCCTGCTGGGCTTGCAGGGCCGCCGAGGCGCCGGCCTGCGCCTGCTGCAGCGCCTCGTTGATGCGCTGTTGCACCGTGTGGGCGCCGAGGCGCAGCAGGCCGTCCTCGATGTCCAGGCCGACGATGCACCGTTGCCCGTTGATGGTCACTTCGACGGTCTCGGTTTCGTCTGTGGCCGTGAAGGATTGGGTGTGCGTCCGCTGCATCTGGGACTCGAGGGCCGAACTGAACTGCTGCAACTGCTCAAGCGCCTGGGCGACCTGGGGGTGCGCGTCCGGGCTCATGCCAAGAGTGCTCATGCGGGTGGTCCTTAAACTCGGTTGAGTCTTGTCGCGTGGGCCGCCGACGGCCTCGGTCCACAACCGGGCTTGAGTCTAAAGCGGGCCGGCCGATCGCGCGCGTCGAGCGTCGTCGGGGCGGCGGGCGCCTCAGGAGGCGGATCTGCCCGCCCCGGGCAGGGCCTGTTCGTAGCGGCCTTCCTCAGGAGGGGCGACGGGCCGGATCGGCAATTGCCGGTGCCGGGGGGTGCTGACCATGTTGTGCCGCAACACCACCCGTTCGACTCCCGGGTGGCGGCCGAGATAACTGGTCACGTTCGGCCAGGCCACCTTCGCCTCCGGCCCGACCTGTGCGCCGATTAGCTCGGCGAACTCCCGGAAGTGCGGGCCGAGCGTGACGGTGCCGCCCGCGGCCGCGGCCCGCAGGACGAACTGGGTGAACACCCGGGCGTCGCCCAGGGCGACGCTCGCGTCGACGTCGTCGAACGGCAGATAGACCGGGTGGTGGCTCGCCGTCTCACCGACGAGCACGCCCGCCGACCCGATCGGCAGCTGGTGGTGGCGATCGGAGACCAGGGTCTGGCCTTGCAACGCGGCGCGCTGGCCGCCGGACACCCGGGTGAACCCGCGCCGCTTTTTCGGCTTGGCCGGCGTCGTGAGCAGCACCGTGGACTGGGGTGTCGTTCCCGCCCCGACCCGCACCCTGACGATGGTGTGGTCGGCGGCAGCCGACCACCACACATCCGGGCCGCCGGGCGCGGTGTAGGCGGTGGTGAAGCTGTTGTGGCCCTTGAGCGTCGACCAGTTCTCCCGTTCGAAGCCCACATCCGTGGCCCGGTCGAAGTCGTCGAAGCTGCGCCCACACACCGCGTCGACTCCGTGCCGCGCCAGGTCGTCGGCGATCCGCGTCGTCGACGCCACCAGATACCGGACCATCCCGGCGACTCCGGCGTCGCGCCGCCCCGCCGACTTGCGGACCCGGCGTGGGTCGGCGCGCACCATGATCCAGGTCCGGCGGTGCGCCGGCGCCGGGTCGGACCCCTGCAGCTGCTGGTAAAGGTCCAGCACGTCCGCGGTCGCGGTCCTGCCGACCCGGTAGCCCGCCGACACGACGTCCGCCTCCAGGTCGGGGCAGTGCACCGACAACAGCCGGTCCAGCAGCCGCGTGTCCACCACGTCGTCGGTGTGTGCCTTGCCCTCGACGATGACCGTCGGGGTGAACGGGCGGGGAATGAGTTCGATGACCGCGACCAGAACTCTGCCCTTCCACCGCACGGCCACGTGGTCCCCGGGCTGCACGGTGGCGCCCACGACGGGCTCCGACGGCGCAACGAGGGGCCGGCGTCGGCGCACCGACCATGCGAAGAACGCTGCCAGCCAGCCGAATAGGCGCCGCCCGCGGAAAGTGACCAGTCCCAGCAGTACCGCCACCGCCACCACGGTGGGCCCCGCCCACACGTAGCGCGTCCGCAGAAACAGCAGGATGCAGACCGGTGCCAGCGCCGCCACCCACAGGGCGTACGCGCTGCTGAACCGGAGCCGTACTGATCTCATCGCCTCACCGCCGTCGCAGGGCTCGTCCAGCCAGCGCGGCCAGCCCCAACACCAGGGTCAGACCGATGATGCCCAGCGCCACCGCCGAGATCGGCCCATGATCGGGGCCGGGCACCGGGACGGGGGGCTGAATCCGTTGCACCGACGGGGAGTTCGCGGGACCCGCCGAAAGGTCCCATGTCAGCGCCGCGTAGGCGTCGACGATGCCCGCGCCAACCGCGTCGTCGACGCCGCCGCCGGGGTGTCGTGCGGTCGCCGTGATCCGGTTGATGATCTGGGCCGGCGGCAGGTCGGGAAACTTCTGCCGGAGCAGCGCCGCCACCCCGGAGACGTAGGCGGCGGCAAAGGACGTGCCGGCGATGGGCACCGGGCCGTCCTTGCCCGGCAACGCATCCACCGGGTCGCCGTTGTCACCGAGCGCGACGATGTCTTCCGCGGGCGCCGCCGCACCCACCCAGGGCCCGTGCATGGAGAACGGGCTCGGCGCTCCGTTCTGGCCGACGCCGCCGATGGCCAGCACCAGCGGCGCGTACCACGCCGGCGTGACGATGGTCTGCACCTGCGCCCAGCCGCGCGGGTCGCTGGGCATCGACGGGTCGGGCGGCGGATTCTGCGAGCAATCGCCACCGGTGTTACCGGCCGCGACGATGATGACGGCACCCTTGACGTTGACGGCGTAGTTGAGGGCGGCGCCCAAGGTGGATTCGTCGACCGGCTTGTGCACCTTGAAGCAGGCCGCTTCGCTGATGTTGATCACGCCTGCGCCCAGATTGGCCGCGTGCACCACCGCGCGGGCCAGGCTGCGAACCGAGCCGGCCGCCGGCGAGGCGTTGGGGTCGTTCTGGTTGGCCTGGTTGTCCTTCGGCTCGAAGGCTTCCGACGTCTGGCGCACCGAGATGAGCCGCGCGTCGGGCGCGACGCCGACGAACCCGTCGGTGAGCGAGGGCCGGCCGGCGATGATGGAAGCCGTGAGCGTGCCGTGGGCATCGCAGTCGGAGAGCCCGTCACCGTCGGGGACGACGAAATCGCCACCCGGTTCCGCGGGGACCCGCGGTGAGGGATCTACTCCGGTGTCGATCACGGCGACCGTCACGCCGGCGCCGGTGGCGAATTTCTGCGCCTGGCCGACCCCCAGGTAGGCATTCGCCCACGGCGCGTCGTGAAAGTTGGTGCTCGGCAACGTCAATGGTGCCCGGCATACGCGGCGTTGTTCCAGGGGCTGGTCGGGTCCGGTCGCGTCGGGCGGCATGGCGCCCGGGTCTATCGTCGGCGGGGCGACCGCCGAGGCCGGCGGCGCGATGAGCAGGATGAACATGACCGCCACCGTGATCGAGAAGATACGGTGCACCGACGGACACTCCATTCGCTCAGCCGCGGCGGCTGAACCACCGGCCGCGGGCCTGCGAGCATCCTAAGCTTTCCGGGCCACGCCCCGGGACGCTTTTACGACGCCTGGCGATTACCAGACGATGGCCGCCATGTCACGGTTGTCCGAACAGACGCTGCGCACCGCGGCCTCGATGTCGGGGGCGGTGATGATTTGTAGGTCCTCGACCGTGACCGCCTGGCCCGCACGTTTTTGCGCGACCACCCGGGTGTCCCGGAAGCCCTCCGCACGTTCGATGACGTTGCGGGCGAACCGGCCGTTCTGCATGGCGTCGATGCCGTGCCGGCCGCCGGGCGTCGTGTAATTGCGGATGGTGGTGGCCGCATCCAGGAACGCCTCCCGCGCCGCGTCGTCGAGCTTGCTGGCGCGCGGCGCCGCGTAGCGGTGCCCGATCTCGACGATCTCGGCCGGTGAATACGACTCGAACCGCAGCTTGCGGTTGAACCGGCCCGCCAAACCCGGGTTCACGGTGAGGAATTCGTCCACCTGGTCCTCATACCCCGCGCCGATGAAACAGAAGTCGAAGCGGTGCGTTTCCAGCGCGACCAGGAGTTGGTTGACGGCTTCCATGCCGATCATGTCGGGCGTGCCGTCCTGGTGCCGCTCGATCAACGTATAGAACTCGTCCATGAAAATGATTTGGCCAAGCGACTTTTCGATCAGTTCGTTGGTCTTGGGCCCCGACTCCCCGATGTAGTGGCCGCAGAAGTCCGACCGGCGGACCTCCCGGATTTCGGGGTTGCGGACGATGCCCATGCCGGCGTAGATCTTGCCGAGCGCCTCGGCGGTGGTCGTTTTACCGGTGCCGGGCGGGCCCACCAACAGCATGTGGTTGGTCTGTCCCTCCACCGGCAGCCCGTGCTCGAGGCGCATCATCCGCACTTCGAGCTGGTCTTCGAGCGCCGACACGGCCTGCTTGACCGCCGCCAGCCCGACCTGCTTGGCCAGCAGCGCGCGGCCCTCGGCGAGCAGCTCGGCGCGCCGCTCGGCAGTGGCATCGTCGTTGAGCTCGTCGCGGCTCTTGGCCGTCGACGCGTCCCAGCGATCGATGCGGCTGGCGATGGTCTCCTCGTCGGTCACGACCAACTGCAGGTTCGGGTCGGCCAGCGCCTCCTTGGCGGCCTCGGTGAGGACGCCGTTGATGGTGGCCTTCGACAGCCAGATCTGGGCCTTGTCCTCCTCACGCAGCTGGCGGTGCACCATCCCGCGCACATACGCCAGGTCGGCGACCAGCAACGGGATATCGGCCGGCCCGATCGAAGCGGTCAGCACGTCGGCGTCGAAGCGGCCCGATGCGTTGGTCTGCCCGATCACGTCGACGCGGTCGAGCCAGTCCAGCGCGACCCTGCCCTGCCCGAGATGCGCGGCGGCGTGGGCCGCCAGCGCGCAGATCGACGCTGTCACCGCCGACATGATGATGGCCTGCGGAGGCAGCTCCTCGGCGGCTGCCAGCAACACGTCCGGCCAGCGCTGCGTGGCAAACATCAGGAACGCCCGGGCCAGCTGGTGCCACTGATAGTTGGCCCACGAATCCAGCAGGTCGCGATTGGCCAGCAGCCGGTCGGCCTCGGCGTACTCCCCGGCGATGGTCAGCGCCGACGACAAGGCAAGCCCCACCTGGGATGCGTCGGTCACCGTGATCCCGACGTAGGGGCCGAGCTGGATCTCCGCGGCGAGGGTCTGCCCGATGCGGGTCGTCTCGCGGTGCAACCATTCGCCGGCGGCGTAGAGCTTCTTCAGCGAGGTCAGATCGTTGTCACCGCAGGCGATGCGGCCCAGCCACGCGTCGGCCATCGACGGGTCGGCGTCGGTGGCCGCGACGAACTCGGGCAGGGCCGCCGCCCGGCCCTGCCTGCTCTTGACGGCCATGGCCCGGTCGAAATGCCTACGGGCAGTTTGTAGGTCACCCATCGCGTGCACCATCCTTCGCACGGTGGCTGTTGCGGCCGCTCATCACAGTGTGCCTTCGAATCCTCGACGTCCTACATGACCGACATGGTGACCGGCTCGAGACTCACGTAGCGGTTCTCGGCACGGAACATGTCCATCTCGGCCAGCCACTCCTTGCCCGCCGCGCTGACCCGCACCGTCGCGGGACCGACCTGCTCGACGATCACCTCGAAGTTGTGCCGGTGCCCCTCGGGCAGCCTGGTGCCCGACGGCGCGACGGTGATCACGGTCGCGGGTCGCGGCGTCGGTGAGATCGGTGCGACGTGCTCCACGACGCTGACGGTGGTGCGCGGCGCGGGCCGCACCGTGCTGACGACGCTGATCTCCGGCATCCGCACCGTGGACCAGCGCGTCGTGTCGCGGGTATGCACGCAGACCCGCTCGCCCGCTCCGGCGGTGCGGATCACGATGCGCTTGGCGATCGGATCGTCGGCGGCCACGAAAACCCGTGACAACTCACCGGCGTCGGTGACGGGAACCATCAGCCGGTCCCCGTTGCTCAGCTTGCCGATCAGCACGCCCGACGGGCCGATCTCGGTGAGCAGTTGCTGGGGCAGCGGGCTGGGGCGCAGCGCGCGCAGGTAGGGCCGCGGGCCGCACATGTTGGCCGCGGCGGCGGCCGCCTGCTCCCCGTTGAGCCGACGCAAGATCACGCTGGGCGGGGTGGGAGCCGGCGTCGGCGTGCGCACGGTGATGGTCGCGGTGCAGGTCGCGTCCGGGTACACGGTCACATTCTGGATGACCTCGTCGACGCGCAGCGTCCATGCCTGCGACAGCACCCGCGAGGTGATCGCCTCGGCCGGATACGCGTAGGTCGTCATCCAGCCCGCCTCACCCCGGATGGCCTTCCACCTCTGCGTCTCGCCCTCGATCGCGTCACACCCCAGCCGGCGGTCGAGCTCGGCCAGATCGGTGGCGTTGGCCACCTTCGCCCGCAACCCCTGGCAACGGAGCAGACCCGCGATGCGCTGCGCCACCGAAATGGCCGCCGCGCCAACGGTTGTGCGCCATCGGAGCGCTTGCGTGTTGTCGATGACGGATAGCCGCACGATCAACCAGGTTTCGCGCCGGCCCGCATACGGCGGGGTGCCGATCTCCGAGTCGTACACCCGCGGGTAGTCCCCGACGTTGCCGTGCCGAGAGCCGAGCGAGACGACGCTGATCGAGTCCAGCACGAGCCCCAGCGCCTGGTGCATCATCGGCACCAATTCGACGACGTCGATGACGTTGTCGGTCTCGACGCTCACCGAACCGGTCACCGTGGTGGCTTGGTGCGCCCTGCCGAGCAACTGCACCGCCACCACCGCGACACCGTCCTGCACCCGCACTCCACCACCGGACCGGTTGTTGGCCACGGTGATTGGCGCGTCCCAGGTGATCGGGCGCCGCCCGCGCCGCCACAACACCAGCCATGACCACGCCGGCTGACCCCACCACCGGACGAACACCAGCGCGGCGCCGACCACCACGGCGACCGCGGCGCCGATATAGCCGCCCACTGCCCAACTCGCCACCGCGAGCACGAACAGCACCCACACCCCGAGGACCCGCCGGTTGCTGCCCGGGCCGAACCCGGTCAGCGTGGGCCTCACCGCGCCCTCCTGAGCCGCGCAGCGACCGCGGCCACGAGTACGCCGGCGGCCACCGCCCCGACGAACCCGATGGCGATGTTGCGCGCCCGGTGGTCCGGCGGCGGGGGTGGCGGGGCGGGCCTGATGACCCGGGTCTGCGCGCCCGGTGCCATCCGGTCACCCGGCGGAATGTTGAACGTCAGTGCCGCAACGGGATCGACCAGCCCGTACCCGACCTTGTTGTCCACTCCCGAAGGTGGATTGTGCGCCGACTGGACGATCCTGTTGATCACCTGATGCGCGCTCAGATCGGGGAACTTCGCCCGGACCAGGGCCGCGACTCCGCTGACATAGGCGGCCGAGAAGCTGGTGCCCCAGAACGGCATGTTCTTCTCGCCCGGCCGCGACGGCGGGTAGGCGTTGACGGGTCCGCCCCCCTGGGACGAGAGACCCATGATGTGGGTGCCCGGCGCCGCGACACCCACCCAGGGCCCCGACATGCTCTTGTCGAGCGCGGCGCCGGTGGCATCGACCGCCCCTACCGACAGGACGTAGTCGGAAAACCACGACGGCGACGATACGACCTTGACCTGATGCCAGTCCCGGGGATCCGACGGATCCAGGGGGTCGTACATCGGGTTGTTGTTGCAGCCGGCTTCCCCGTCGTTTCCGGCCGCGGCCACGACCACCGCGTCCTTGACGGTGGCGGCGTACCACAGCGCCGCGCCGAGCGCCCGCTGGTCGGCGGGGGCCGCCGCAGGCAGGCACGCGGTGACCGAGATGTTGATCACCTTCGCACCCATGTTGGCCGCATGGACCACGGCGCGCGCCACCGTGTTGAGCGTGCCGGCTTTGACCTTCTCGTCGGAATTGGGGTCTCCCGGTCCGGGGTTGACCGGCTCAAAAGCCCTCGACGACTGGCGAATTGAGATCACGGTCGCGTTCGGGGCAACCCCCACCACCCCGTCGGGCGCTCCCGGCGGAAGCGGGGGCACCGCCGGTTCGTCCTCGGTCTGCGGGTCGGGCGGCCCGTTCGAGATGGCGGTGGCCCCGCCACCCTCCGGCGGCGGTGGCGGCGGTGGCGGCGGCGGAATCACCTGGGTGATCGTCACCGGTGGGGGCGGCGGCGGCGGAGCGACCGGCGGCGGCACCTCGACCGGTGGTGGCGGGGCGCCGATGGCCGGCGGCGGTCCGGCCGGCGGAGGGAACGCCGGTGTCGACGGCATCGGTCGCGGCATGGGCAAGACGCCTTGCGGTGCGGCGGCGATGATCGAGCCCACGATCGTGCCGTGCGCGTCGCAGTCCGACAGGCCGTCCTCGCCCATGATGTAGTCACCACCGGGCACGGCCGGCAGCCGCGGGTTGGGTGAGATGCCGGTGTCGATGACCGCCACCGGTACACCGTTGCCGGTGCTGTACTGCCATGCCTTGCTGATGTTGAGCAAGTTGAAGCCCGGCGCCAGCTGCGCGACGTCGGGGTTGCGCACCGTGATGGGCGTCGAGCAGCTGTTTGCGCGGCGCATCGGTTGGTCCGGTCGGGGCGGTCCGTCGGGCGGCACCAACCCCGGATCCACCTGCGGGGGCGTGATGGCTTGTGCGGCGGGGATATTCGCCGACAGCGCGACCAGGGTGACGGCGGCGGCCATCGCCGCAGCCCTCTTTAGTGCCGAATCCACGTGAACAGCCCTCCCAGGGCCGCCGCCGCCGGCAGCAGGACGATGAACGCCAACACCTCCACCCATTCCACGGTCAACCGGATGAAGGGCCGGAACCGCACCGTCGGCACCAGGAGCGCCGCGGCCAGACCGCATGCGGCGAAGGCGGCGATCGCCGCCGCGGGCCAAAGTAGGCCGCTCATAACGTCTTTCGGCTCGGCGACGGCATATTTGACCACACCGGCGCATACCGCCGCCGAGGCCCCGCAGACGAGCGCGACGGCCTGGTACTTGGCGGCGAATCCGCGGCCCTGGGTGATGAAGATGCCCACCACCAGCCCGGCCACCACCAGCGCCAACCAGGCCCAGGGGCGTCCCGGCGCCAGCACCCCCCACACCGCGGCGGGCAGCACGATCGACACCCCGACGCACACCCCGACCTGGACGGCGTTGACCAGCCGCGCCGAGGCGGCGATCGCCGCTCCGCGCGCGGTGATGTCGGTCAATTCGTTGTCCTCGTCCTCGGATTCGTCCTCGCTGACCGGGGAGACCGTGTCGACGGGCATGCCCTCGCGGCGCGCGAACAGGTCGCGGCCGGTGATCGATCCGAAGTGTGGCGGGCGCACCCGGGCCACCCAGAGCGCGATCAGGGGGGTCATCCGGACCAGGATCAGCAACCCGACCAGCACGCAGATGGCCAGCACCTGCGCCGAGGCCGGCCGGAACATCCGGACCAGGGCAACGGCGGCCACGATCCCGCACACCGTCACCACCGCCGTGACGACGGCGGTCTGCCAGCGCTTGCGCGTCATCACACCGATGGCGATGGCACCGAGGATCACGATCACCAGGCCGATCAACCCGTGGGCCGCGCCCAGGGTGCCCGGCGGCGCACACCCGCCCGCGACGGCCAGCAACACGACGGCCAGCCACCCGAACCCGCTGAACAGGTCCCGCCGCTCCCGCCAGCCCCACCAGACCACAGAGGTCGCGATCACCAGGAAGACACCGACGGCGCCGGCCACGGCGGCCGGGACGGGGTTGTCGGTGAACGTCCGCGCCCGCAGGGTGAGGGCCACCACCACCGCGGCCGCCATCGCGATGACCGCGATGGCGGTGTGCGCGGCCGTCAGGGGCGTCACGGGGGCGAACATCCGGTCACCGCCGTCGCGGCCCAGCCACTTGCCCATGGCCGCCAAACCGGTTGACAGCGACTCGTACTGCGGTTCGAAGGACTCGCCCGCGACCCGGGGCACCAGCACCAGGGTGTCGCCGTCCTGCACGCCCAGCTCGTCGAGACTCTTGTTGATGTCGAGCCGGACCCCATTGATCTTGTGCAGTTCGTAGCTGCCCGCGGGCAGCGTAATGCCTTCAAAGCCTTTGCGCTTCAGGTCCGCGTCGAAGAGCTCGACCATTCCCTCGAAAAATCCCTCGACCGGAATTCCGGCGGGGAACACTTGCGAGCACAGATGCTTCTCGTAGGAAATATTGACCGCACAGCGCGCCGGGAAGGCGACCTTATGCGCTGACGTCACGGCGCCGTCCGCTCCGCATCCGGAATGTATTTGTCGGCCAGGCCGGCGGTAATTTCAAAAAGCCGCAACCGCGTCTTTTTCTTCAATTCGTGAACCGTGTCGATGAGCCCGCCTTTTGCCAGGTGCGGATCGAACGGCATCTCTTCGACGGTCGCGCCGACTTTGCTGAACCGCTCGGTCAGGTAGGCCAACGCATCCTTGTCGGCGATCTGGTCGGTGTGGTTGATGATCACGGTGCTGCGCGAGACCAGCTCGTGGTAGCCCTGGGACCTCAGATAATCCACGGCCCGCAGCACCGGCCGGGACCGGTCCGCGGTGATGCCGGAGACGAACACCAGGGTGTCGGTGTTCTCCAGGACCGGCTTCATCACTTCGTGTTCCAGATCCGGAGAGGTGTCGACGATCATCACGGTGTGGGTGCGCCGCAGCCGCGACAGCACCCCGGAGAACATCGCCGGCACCAGCGGCCGGGGCTGGTCCGACGTGCGGTTTCCGGCCAGCACATCGAGGCCGATCGGGTTCTGCCCCAAGTGTTCACGAATGTCCGCGTAGCCCTGGACGTCGGTGTCGTTGATGATGGCGGTGTAGTCGCCCGGCGGGGACTCGTCGATGCGGTCGGCCAGCGTGCCGAAACCCGGGACGGCGTCGATCGCAATCACGTTCTGCGGGCGGCACTCTCGAAAAACGCCACCGATGCACGCAACCATCGTCGACACCCCGACGCCGCCCTTACCGGAGACCACCGTGATGACGTACTGTCGCCGGATGTGCCGCCGGATGCGGTTCTGCAAGTCCCGGTAGTGCCGCTCGCTGGGCGATTCACCGGGGTTTATTTTCTTAAAAGAGATGACGTAGATGAATTTCCGCCAACCCGAGCCGGGAGGAATCTTTCGAGGCGCGGCCAGATCGGTAATACGCATGGTGTCGGATACCGAATCCGGGAAGTTGCGGCCCCCTGACGGATCCCCCCGTCTGAGCGCCCCTTCGTCCGAGATATTCGGGTCATTCCAAGGGCTGGTCACGTCGCGATGCTAACACGCTCGACCATACCGCGTTTACCGATCAAGAAACCCCTCCAAGTGCGTAAGGGGTTGCTATTCCACGGCATTGGTGAACCGACTTATCTTGGGTCAGTGGAGAATCCGGCGCCGGTCAGACCACCCGCCGATACGAGTACCACTCGTCGCCGGCGGGCAAACGGCGGATGAGCCGCTGCACGGCGCCGCTGATGTCGCTGCGGGAGCCGGGCGAGATGATCTGATAGCGCCGCTGCCCCGAGATGACGCACTCGATGCACACGCGCCCGGAGGGGGTGTCGACGATGGACACCGACGAATCGCCGACGGCCATGCGCGCCAGTTCGTCCGGCCCGACACCGGCCTGCAGCGCGACGATGGACGCCCGCGCCGAGCGCGCGGGGTCGGCGGCCGCCAGCACGAGCTGCAACTGGTCGGCGTCGAGGCGCTGGGCAAGCAGGAAGGTCTTCAGGCTGGCGGCGTCACGCACCGACGCGAGCAGTTCTTCGGTGTCCAAGGTGACGGGCCGCAGGGGCGCGACCTCCGCCACGCCGCACAACCGCTCGACTTGTCCCACCACGAGGTCGCTGGCTCCCCCCTCGTCGGTGGCGGTCCCGGCGGGGTACAGGCGGATGAGCTCGTCGTGGCGCTCCAACACCACCCACCAGCTCGCGAAACGGCAGATAGACACCCGGGTCGGTTCGCGCCCCGGCACGTCGATGATCACCATCAGCGCCAAGTCTCGCCGCAATAGCACCGTGAGCCATTCGCGGATCATCGGGTCGACATTGCCGGCCTCGTCGAGGGCGCCGGCGGCCCTCAACTCGGCCGCGATCGGGTGGCTCAGCGCCCGCTCGGCGGTGTCGAGCCGCGGCAGCAACGGCCGTAATCCAAGCTCGGGACAAGTCTGCTCCACCCCGGTCACCGCTTGCAGCACCCACAGGCCGTCGACCGTCGTTGTCAGCATGTCACTTCGCTCTCCAAGCAGCGCGCTCCTCGACGGGCGGACCTGACAGCGAAGGGGGGCACATGCGCCCGCGCATCTGCCCCACCCTCATCCCATTACGGTCCGACGATCCAATCGGAGCTCGTCGCGGTCAGCTGATCTCAGCCGAACAAGTTGCCGATGTTCTGGTCGGTGGCGAGCGCGTTGTCCAGCACGTGCGAAGTCGTCGTCCCGTGCTGGCTCACGGTGTCGATCAGCCCCTGCAGCCCGGACAGCATCTGCGCCTGCGCCTCGAAGAATTGCTTCGCGCCATGACCGGCGAAGAATTCCGTCAGCTGGTTGGTCCGGTTCGAGGTGTCGTCATAAATTCCTTGCAGCTGGCCGGCACGGGAGGCGATGTCGGAGGCGAAATCGGCTACCGCACCCGGGTTATAGGTGATCGGGTTCGACATGGTGAAGTCCTTTCAAAAGTCCGTTGATGGATTTACGACCGAGTGCGTTGTCAGGAGCCGTGACCGCCGAATAGCGCGCTGAATGCGTGGGTGGAATCCGCCTCGTGGTGTTCCATCAGCGCCGCCGCCTGCTTGAGGCCCTCGGCCAGGCGGGTTCCGCCGTTGAGGACCTTGTTCAGATCGTTCTGAATTTCAATGGCAGTCGCGTGGGAGGCGGTCACTGCCTCACCCGACCAGGTCGAAGGGTTCATCACGTTTTCGTGATTCGCAATGTAGCCCTGGGCGATTGCGATCGCGTGCTCCATGTTCGCCTGGATATGGTTGGAAGCATCGCGCAGCACCTGAGCCGATACTTGGATTGTTGAGCTGTCCACTTGCGGTTTCTCCTAACTACTGCTGCCCTCCCCCGGGGAATTACCTGGGGCATGAAGCGAAGTGTATGAGGGCTATTTGGACCTGTCGATTCACCCTTGGCCGGGTCGGCTTCACACCCTTTCGTCGACGACCCGCACCGTCACGGGTTGCTCTGCTTTGTCACGGGAGCCGCGCTGGCCCCCGACCCCATGCCCCACGGGCATGCCGCCCGTCGGGGCGCCTCCCGTCGACGTGGTCTGCGGGCGCAATTCGTCCGTGCCCAGCGCCCCGGCCGGCCGCAGCCCCACCGGACGGCCACTGGCTACGGGCTCGAACGCGCTGACCGGACGGGTAAAGCTGGTCGCGGACATACCGGCATTGCCCAGGGATGCCGCCCCGCCGCCGCCCGACGCGCCGACTGCCGACATCTCCGTCGCCGACACCGCCGAAACCCCCGGTGCCGCCCCGCCCATGGCGCCGGACCCGGAGAACATGCCCATCATCGATTGCAGCGGCTGCATCATCTGCATCGGCGCCTGCATCATCTGCATGGGAGCCTGCATCGCCTGCGGGACCGCGCCCATCATCGATTGCACCGGTTCCATGAACGACCCGGCTTGACTCATGAAGTCCCCGCCCGACGCCGCCTGGCCGGCTCCCGATGTCCCCTGCTGCACCCCCTGAAAAGCCGAACGCATCCCGTCGCCGGCGCCGACCTGGGCGGCCGACTCGCCCACCGCCGAAGCCGCTTCCGCCGGCGCCGCCGGCGACGCGCCCATGGTCGCCAGCGGCGGCGGAATGGTCAGGCTTTGGGTCAGCGCCGTGAGGATGGCCCCGTAGCTGGCCCCGACGGCGGAGTTGTTCGGCCACATCGATCCGAAGTACTCGAGCTCGAGCGATGTGATCCGTGGCGTCAACGCCCCCAGCACCAAGGGGTTGATGCCGTAGTCGGTGGCGCATTCGGTGCGGTTCTCGATGCATTCGGGCGCCGGGCGCATCGAGCCGTACGCCATGTGATACGCCGAGACCGCGGTCGAGACCACCGCCGGTTTGACGTCCACCCACCCGGCGAGCCCGTGCAGGGACGTGTTCAGCGCGGTGGCGTTGGCCGCCGAGGCGAGGGATCCGGCACCAACCCAGCCGGCCGACGTGGCCACGGTGTTGATCGCGGACGCGATGCTCGACCCGTGATGAGTGGCCGCCAGCACCGTCCAGGCGGCCTGGTTCGCCAGATGCGTCACGACGCCGGCACCCGCCTTGAGCAACAGATCGTTGTCCTCAGGCGTACGCGCGGCCCACCCCGGATCGGCCATGCGTACTTCCCCCTCTTTGGGTCG
This sequence comes from Mycobacterium paraseoulense, assembly GCF_010731655.1. Classification (NCBI taxonomy): domain Bacteria; kingdom Bacillati; phylum Actinomycetota; class Actinomycetes; order Mycobacteriales; family Mycobacteriaceae; genus Mycobacterium; species Mycobacterium paraseoulense. The sequence continues at coordinate 4,005,688 of NZ_AP022619.1, forward strand.
TCGGCCTTACGCGCCGATTGCCAGCGTCAGGCTGCGCATGAGCTCGGTGACGACGTAGGTGCCCGAGGCGAGGCTCTGCGCGCCGGCGAACAACCCGCGCTGAGCGGCGTGCTCGGAGACCACTCCCAGGTAGCTTCCGCCGCACGCGTTGAGCGCCGCCGCGAACATCGCCGAGTCAGGGTCGCCGCCCATCGGCAGCACGCCCAGCAGCACGGGGGCGGCCGCCGAAGCCGCCGCCTGAGTTTCGGCGCTGATCCCCGCCTCCGCGGACGAGGAGGCCAGCACCGCCTCCGATTGCACCTGCAGCACCATGATTTCCCTCCGATTGCTCAGCGTCATAAAAGACGACTTGGCGCCTCAGTCTAGTGCGATCCGACCGTTCGTGTATTCAGTCGATCCTCCCCGGCCGCGGGCCGGAAATTACGCGTTTTTTCTGGTCGCCGGTATTCCCGTTATGAGTCATCCGTCAAACAACCTCGTAAGCCACTGCAGACACAGGGGCCACGGGATCGCCGTCAAAACGCGGCCGGAAGGGGTCATGCCAATAGCTCGCAGGAATTACCGATGCGCTCCGCCCAATCGGCGCCGATTCGGCGTTGAATGGGCGTGGCCGTCCGATTCCCGGCGCGGTATCGCGCCTAAAAGTTACGCGGGGCCGCGACCGTCGCCGGCCAGGTTGAGCAACAGTCGGGTGCCGCCGAGCGGGCTGGTCTGCAATGCCGCTGTGCCGCCGTGCAATTCGGCCTGCTGGGCGACCAGGGCCAGCCCGAGCCCGGAGCCCGAGCGCGATGCCGTCGACCCGCGGGTGAAGCGCTCGAAGACGGTGGCCCGTTCCGATTCGGGGACGCCGGTGCCGTCGTCGTCGATCGCGATCTGGACGCCCTCGCTGGAGCTGCTCACGGTGAGCTGGATCTTGCCGGCGTTCCCGTGCTTGACGGCGTTGGCGATGGCGTTGTCGATCACCAGCCGCAGCCCGGTGGGCAACCCCACCATCAGCACCGTCGGCGAAGGCACCAGCGACACCTCCACCTCGGGGTAGATCCGCAGCGCGTCGTGCGCGGCGCGGTCCAGCAGTTCGGTGATGTCGAACGGGACGAAGTCGTCGACAGTGGTGAGCTCGCCCTGCGCCAGCCGTTCCAGTGCCGTCAGTGTCGCCTCGATGCGGCTCTGGGTGCGGATGACGTCGCCGATGACCTCCTGGCGCTGCTCGTGCGGCAGGTCCAGGGTGGACAGCACCTCGAGGTTGGTGCGCATGGCCGTCAATGGGGTGCGCAGCTCGTGGGAGGCGACCGCGGCGAAGTCGCGGGCCGACTCGAGCGCCGCCCTGGTGCGCTGTTGTTCGTTACCGATGCGCGCGAGCATGCCCTCGACGGCCTCGGCGATCTCCACGGCCTCGCGCACCCCGCGCACCTGGACCTCGTCGGGGCTGGACTGCGCGTTGATGGCGCGAGCCTGCTGAGCCAGCAGCAGGAACGGGTTCACCATGATCAACGAGATCACCCAGCCGACCACCACGGTGCCGCCGATGACGCTGGCGCAGATCAACAGCACCCGCAGGTGCAGCTCGTTGATCCGGTGCTGGGCTTCGGCCAGCGGCGCGGCCAGCGCGATCGAGGCCGGGCCCGCGGAGAAGGTGCGCACGCGGTACTGCACCCCGTTGATCGTGGTGTTCGCGTACCCGTTGGGCAGCTTGGGCAGCACGATGTTGCTGGGCACCGACACCGTCTGGTCGCCGATGCGCGCGGTGCGCACCAGGTTGCCGTCCGGCATGGGCTGGTCGGGGCTGGCGTGCTGGACGTTGTTGAGCAGGGAGTTGATGTCGCCCAGGCTGCTGACCGAGTCGAGCCGGCGGTCGAGCTGGCTGTATTGGTCGTTGGTGACGCCGACCCACACCCAGGTGCCTAGCAGCACGACCAGGGTGATGACCGACAACGCGGCGACGACGACGATGGTGCGGAGCGACAACACCCGCATCGGCAGCTGTACGTGCGGTAACACGCGACTGTCACGCTCCTCTTGTGCGGTTCGCGGCACCGGGCCTGCGACGGTGTCGACCACCTGGCCACCACCCTCACACCGATGGCGATTCGCCGTCCAGGCGTCGCGGGGTTTCGCAGAGAATCTAGCGCCAATCGGCGAACGCGCGTGCCGCCCCCGCAGCGACGGCCGGCATTTTGCGCGCCAGACCGGTGAGTGAGTATTCTCTCACCATGCTCGCCTCCGGACGCGATCGGCTGCTGGCCGCGGCGCTGAAGCTCTTTGCGGACAAGGGCTACGCGGCGACGTCGGTTGCCGACATCCAGCGGGCATCCGGTCTGGCGCCGGGGTCGGGCGCGCTCTACAAGCACTTCGGCTCCAAGCGCGAGCTGCTCGAGGCCGCCGTCGCCCACCGAATCGACAGCATCGTGGCGGCGCGTGAGCAGTACGACGCCGGGCAGCCGGGCAGCGTCGAGCAGGCGGTGCGGACCGCCGGGCAGTTGATCTGGAGCAACCTCAAAGAAAGTGAGGACCTGCTCAAGGTCATGTTGCGTGAGCCCGACGAGCTCGGTGACCTCGACGAGAAGACGTGGCAGGTCATCACCGACAACGCCTACCAGCGGTTCGCCGACGAACTGGCCGCGTCGAATCGGGCCGGGCGCACCCGCATCCCCGATCCGGAGGCGGCCGCCGCTGTGGCGATCGGGTCGTTGTCCTATGCCGCGACGCTGCAGGCGCTGACCGGACGCCTGCCCGGCAACATCGACGAACAGCGGTACTTCGAGGCGTGGGTCAGCCAGACCGTCAGCGTCCTCGCCCAATACGGAAACCCCGAAAACCCGTGAAATCAGCAACCTTTCAGGAGTAGAACCGTGACTTTCTCACTGCAACTCACCGACGACGTGATCGAGGTGCGCGACTGGGTGCACAAGTTCGCCGCCGACGTCATCCGCCCCGCCGCGTCCGAATGGGACGAACGGGAGGAAACCCCGTGGCCGGTGATCCGGGAGGCCGCCAAGGTGGGCCTGTACTCCCCGGACTTCTTCGCGCAGCAGGCGGCCGAGCCGACGGGCCTGGGCATGCTGACCGCGTTCGAGGAGATGTTCTGGGGCGACGCCGGCATCGCGCTGTCCATCATGGGCACCGGCCTGGCAGCAGCTGCGCTGGCGGGCAACGGAACTCCCGAGCAGCTGGGCCAGTGGCTCCCCGAGATGTTCGGTACCGCCGACGAGCCGAAGCTGGGCGCGTTCTGCTCCTCCGAGCCGGACGCCGGGTCGGACGTCGGGGCGATCCGCACCCGGGCACGCTACGACGAGGCCACCGGAGAGTGGGTCCTCAACGGCACCAAGACCTGGGCGACCAACGGCGGCATCGCGAACGTGCACATCGTGGTGGCGTCGGTCTACCCCGAGCTGGGCACCCGCGGCCAGGCCACGTTCGTCGTCCCCGCGGGCGTCGGCGGGTTGGCCCAGGGCCAGAAGTTCAAAAAGCACGGGATCCGGGCGTCCCACACCGCCGAGGTGGTGCTGGACAACGTCCGCCTGCCCGAGGACCACATCCTCGGTGGACGGGAGAAGTTCGAGGCGCGGATCGCCCGGGTGAAGTCGGGCGCCTCGGCGCGCAGTCAGGCGGCGATGAAAACCTTCGAGCGCACCCGGCCCACGGTGGGCGCGATGGCGGTCGGCGTCGCGCGCGCGGCGTACGAGTACGCGCTCGACTACGCCTGCCAGCGCGAGCAATTCGGCCGCAAGATCGGCGAATTCCAGGCGGTGGCGTTCAAGTTGGCGGACATGAAGAGCCGCATCGACGCCGCCCGTCTGCTGGTGTGGCGGGCCGGCTGGATGGCGCGCAACAACCAGTCCTTCGACGCGGCCGAGGGATCGATGGCCAAGCTGGTGGCCAGCGAAACGGCCGTCTACGTCACCGACGAGGCGATCCAGATCCTGGGCGGCAACGGCTACACCCGCGACTACCCCGTCGAGCGCATGCACCGTGACGCCAAGATCTTCACGATCTTCGAGGGGACCAGCGAGATCCAGCGCCTGGTGATCTCGCGGGCGCTGACCGGCCTGCAGATTCGATAGCGGCCGGATCCCGCGGTCCACGGCACGGCGCCCGCGCGACATGATGACCGGATGAGCACCGAGATCCGGGTCCTCGACAGCGCCGACGACCTGCTGGCCGCCGCGAACGTGTTCCGTGTCGCCATGATCGGCTTCCCACCGCTGCCGGACCTGCCGCCGGGGCAGATCACCAAGTTGCTCGAGCCCGGCCGCACCGTCGGGGCGTTCGTCGGCGGCCAACTCGTCGGTACCGCGGACGCCGTGACGAGTCAGATGACGCTGCCCGGCGGGGCGATGGTGGGGCACGCCGCCGTCACGCACATCGGGGTGCTGCCGTCGTTCACCCGGCGGGGCGTGGCCACGGACCTGATCCGTCATCAGTTGCGCGACATGGCCTCCCGCGGTGAAGCCGTGGCATCGTTGCGGGCGTCGGAGGCGACGATCTACGGCCGGTACGGGTATGGCGTCGCCAGTTCTTCGCAGACCGTCCAGGTGCACACCGCGCGGGCGGCACTGCGGCGCGCCGTCGGAACAGGCGGTCCGGTCCGGCTGATCGACGCCGAGCAAGCCTGGGAGCTGCTGCCGCGCATCTATGCCGCGAATCGCCCGTCACGTCCGGGAACCATCGACCGGCCGGACGTGTGGTGGGAAGGCCTGCGGCTGCGCACCGAAAGTTCGCCCGGGCCCGCGTACTTCGCGGTGCACGGCGAGCCGGGGTCCGAATCGGGTTTTGCCCGCTACCGTCCCGTGGACACCGAAAGGTGGTTCGTCAGCGACCAGCGCGCGATCGCGGTGGAGGACTTCTTCGCGCCCACCGCGCACGCCTATCTCGGGCTGCTGCGGTTCCTGTTGGGGCTGGATCTCATCGACCGCGTGGTGTTTTGGATGTTGCCGATGGACGACCCGCTGCCCTGGTTGCTGGCCGATCGGCGGGCCGCGCGGGTCACCGCGGTACACGACGAAACGTGGTTGCGCGTCATCGACGCGGAGCGGGTGCTGACGGCACGCCGCTACGCCGGCGACGGCGCGGTCACCATCGCGGTCAATGACGCCTTGCTGCCGCAGAATTCGGCTCGCTTCACGGTCCGCGGCGGCGGTGCCGAGCCGACCGGGCGGCCAGCGGAACTCGACGTGGACATCGAGGGGCTGGGCGCCGTCCTGCTCGGCGGCACCACGTGGCGCGACCTCGCGGTCGCCGGACTGGTCCGCGCCGACGACCCGTCGGCGATTGCCGTCGCCGATCGGTTGTTCGCGGTGTCGGACGCACCGCACGCCGGGTTCTTCTTCTAGCCGCGCGGGTATGCGGGTCGCGTGATCGTCATCGTCGGCGCCGGAGTCTGTGGGCTGGCCGCCGCCTACGAGCTGGCGCGGCACGGGGAGCTGGCGCTACGGCGAACCCGTCTTGGTGGACGACCCGTGGGGCCACGGCAACTCGTTGGCGTGGGCGAAAAGTTGCCCGCCCCCGCGCGGCACAAGTTCACCGATATGCGCCGGATCCGTTCGGAGCGAACGGCTTTCGAGCCGCACGCCAGCCGAGGTCACGTCGCGGGTGTGGCGGCCGATCCAGGCGTGGCCACCCCGCGCGAACTTCGATCATCGGACGGCACCGGCGCCCGTGACAGAGCAGGCGGTAACCGTCAGCCGTGCGGCGCCTCGGAGATCTTCGTGTCCGGCTTGCCCAACGTCTGGCAGTACGTCAACGCCGACAGCCGGGTGGCCGAAATCTCGGCGTTGGCCGGGTCGGTGCCGTTCTTGTCCTTCAGCATCTTGCTGACTTCGTCGTTCTGCTTCTTCTCGTCCTGCGAAGTGAAGTCCTTGCACTTGGTGTCGCCGCCGGTGTTGATGACCTGCGAGGCCGAACACGCGCTGGACAGCAGCGCGGCGATCGCGAACATGGCGGCCGCTATTTGCTTCATGATGTGCCTTCCTCGAGCCGAGTAGTGGTATCTGTACACCAAATCGGCCGATTTGAAACCCCCGCACCCGCTTTGCCCGGCGGCTCGGGAATAACTGCCGGGTCCACGTCGTCGTTTAGATTTCGTCGGCCCGGCCGCGCCTAGCTCGCAGGGGAGGGAACGCCCGTGTCCAACCGGTCAGCAACACGGTCGGCGTCGGTCGCGACCGACGCCGGCGCCGCTTCGGTGGGACCCCGTGGCGTGTTCGCGGGTGTGCTGGTGCTGTTGCTGTCCATCGGCTGGGTCGCGAACCACTTCGTCGCGCTGATGCCCTTACTCAGCGCCCGGCAACATCTCCGCCCGGCCACGCTCGACGCCATCTTCGGCATCTACGCCCTGGGGCTGCTGCCGGGTCTGCTTGTCGGCGGGCGAGCGTCGGATGCGTTCGGGCGCCGGTCAGTGGCGCTGGCCGGTTCGGCGACCGCCGTAGTGGGGACGATTGCGATGCTGTGCTCACAACAGTACGACGTGTTGCTGCTGGGCCGCCTCATCGTGGGGGCCGGGGTCGGGCTGGCGATGAGTTCCTGCACCGCGTGGGCCTCCGACCTGAAGGGTCCCGCGGGGGCGGCCGCCGCCGGCGCGGTGCTGATGGGCGGTTTCGCGGTCGGCCCGTTCGCCGGAGCGCTGATCGCCGGGATCGGTCCGGCCGGCGTTCGCCTGTCGTTCGGCGTCGCGGCCGCCGTCGGCCTGGCGGCGATGGGCGTCGTGGTCGTCGCTGCGCGGCACACGGGGGTCACCGCGGCCGCAGCCGCCCGGGTCTGGGAGCCGTCGACGACCGCCGGGCACGGCGCGGCGCGGGCGTTGAGTTGGGCCATGCCGCTGGCCCCGTGGGTGTTCGCCTCGGCGACACTCGGATTCATCGCCCTGCCCGGCCGAGTGCACACCGGGCTGACCGCTCCGATGGCCGCCGGCACGGCCACCCTGCTGGTCAATGGCGTCAGCGGGCTGATCCAGGTTCTCGCCCGCGCCCGCCGGTGGGGGCCGCAGGCCGGCACGGCCGGTGCGGTGCTGGCCGCGCTCGGCTACGCGGTCACCGCGCTCGCCCCGCCCACCATCCCGCTGGCGCTGGGTGTGCCGCTGTTCCTGGTGCTGGGGTGCGCCTCCGGCCTGTGTTTGCGCGAAGGCTTGATCGACCTGGAGGCCGCGGCGCCGAAACGCTTGCGCGGCGCGCTCGTTGGGGCGTTTTACGTCGTCACATACGTAGGTTTCGGACTGCCGTTGATCTTGGCGACGGTCGGGTCGGGGGCTTCGACGGCCATCCTCGCGGTGATGGCGGTGCTGGCGTCGCTGACTGCCGTGAGCCGAGCGGTCCGACTCCGCGCAGACGCGCACCGCCAGGGCTGACCGCCGGTGGACGCGGCGCTCACACCAGTTCGCGCAGGGTCTCGATCAGCTTGATCCGTTCGGCCGCTGTGGACGCGATGGGCGCGACGTTGAGGGCGGTGACCCCCGCTTCCCGAAACGCGGCCAGGCGATCCATGACGAACTCGCGGCTGCCGATCAGGTTCACGTCGCGCACCAGATCGTCGGGCACCACCTTGGCGGCGCCATCCTTGTCACCGGCCAGGTAGAGCTCTTGGATCCGGTCGGCCTGGGGCCCATAGCCGTACTTGGTGGCCAGCGCGTGGTAGAAGTTCTTGCCCTTGGCGCCCATTCCGCCGATATACAGGGCCAGGTGCGGTTTGACGAATTCCCGTAGTGGTTCGACGTTTTCGCCGATGGCCAGCACCGGGCCGGCGTAGATGTCCAGCTCGCCCAGACTGGGGTCCCGCTTGGCCCGGCCGGTGGCGAGTGCCTCTCCCCACACATCCTGCGCCTTCTCGGGCAGGTAGAAGATCGGCTGCCAACCCTCGGCGATCTCGGCCGCGAGCTCGACGTTCTTGGGGCCCAGCGCGGCGATTAGTATCGGGATCCGTTCCCGCACAGGTTTGTTGATGAGCTTCAGCGGTTTGCCCAGCCCGGTGCCCTGGTCGGCGGGCAGCGGAATCGTGTAATACCTGCCCTGGTGGTTGACGGTCTCGCGGCGCCACACCTGGCGGCAGATGTCGATCACTTCGCGCGTCCGGGCGATCGGCGCGTCGTAGGGTACACCGTGAAAACCCTCGATGACTTGCGGGCCGGATGCGCCCAGCCCGAGGGTGAATCGGCCGTCGGAGACGTAGTCCAGGCCGGCCGCGGTCATCGCGGTCAGCGTGGGCGTTCTGGTGTAGAGCTGCAAGATTCCCGAGGCCAGTCCGACCCGATCGGTGCTGGCGGCCAGGTAACCGAGCGCGCTCACCGCGTCGAACGAGTACGCCTCGGGGACGAAGACGATGTCGAGCCCGGCGCGCTCGAGGTCGGCCACTTCGGCGGCCACGTCCTTGAAGCCGCCGGCATAGTTGATGGCCAGTCCGATTCGCATGTTCGCCTGCTCCTACGCGGTGGTGAATTCGTCGGCCAGTTCAAGCGCCTCCTGCTGGATCCGCTCGAACTGGGCACCCATCGCCTCCGACAGCGCCTTCGCGCCCGACAGCGGCCGCACCATGACCATGAAGTCGTCGATGAGACCGTCCTCGTTGACGTGCAGGAAGTCGCAACCGGTGATCTTGACTCCCGGCGCCCCGACGATCCCGGTCTCGAACACCAGCGCGTGGTTGCCGCCACTGTCGTCGTGGATCTCACGCACGTAGCGGAAGTCCTCGAAGATCCGCATCACGCCGCGCAGGATCGCCGCGGTGATCGGCTTGCCGACGTAGGGCTTGAACGCCACCGGGCTGGTGAATACCACGCCGTCGGCAAGCAGCGCCTGGATGCCCTTCTCGTCGCGTTCTTCGACCGCCTTGCGGAACGGATGCATCCCACACCTCGCCTAGTGGATTCGTTTCAGAAGCGTCGTTGACGCTATGCCGTCCACCCCAGCGTGTCCAGAGTGCGATTAATCACTTTGTTGAATAATCATCTCGAGGTAATCTTTCCCGGTGTCGCTGCGTGACGCGGTATTGGCCGCCCTGCTCGAGGGGGAGTCGTCGGGCTACGACCTGGCCAAAGACTTCGACGCGTCGGTCGCGAACTTCTGGATGGCCACCCCGCAGCAGCTGTACCGGGAACTCGACCGGCTCGCCGAGCAAGGTCTCATTCAGGCCCGCCTCGTGCACCAGGAACGCCGGCCCAACAAGCGCCTGTTCTCACTGACCGACGCCGGTCGCGACGCCATCCGGGAGTTCACCGGTCAGCCGCCGAAGCCGTTGGCGATCCGCGACGAACTGCTGGTCAAGGTCCAGGCCGCGGACGCCGGCGACACCCCGGCCGTGCGTGAATTCGTCAGCGAACGCCTGCGGTGGGCGGCGGCGAAACTGCAACGCTACGAACGGTCGCGGGCACGCGTGCTCAACGGCCGCGACGAGGGTGAATACCTGGCCCACGCCGAGCGAATCGGCCCCTACCTGACGCTGCTACGCGGAATAACGTTCGAGGAAGAGAACATTCGGTGGGCCGAGCGCGCGCTGGCGGTCATCGACCACCGCCTCTCGGCGGTGGCTAAGACGGCCCCGAGCTCACCGCGCCACCAGGCTGCCGCGGGCCGGGTAGCTCATCCTGACCGACCTCGGGAACGGTCCCGCCGTCAGTGAACTTGGCACGTTTGCCCGGACTCCGCGGCGTCTACCTCCACGCGAAGACCGGTTGCTCCAGCTCGTCGACGGGATCGTGACGGCCCTCCAGACACCACCACCGCACCTGCAGCAGCACGGCACCCGTCGGCGCGTGAATCAGGTCGTTCCCCAGCGGGATCTGCACGACGGGGCGGGTGCTCTCCGGGATGGTGATGAATCGCGGCGAGTCGTCGCGCTGCAATTGGTGCAGGCCCACCCGGTAGACGGCCACCACCTCGTCGGGCGCGGGGCGGGGATCGAGGCGCCCGCCACCCCAGATCACGACCGGGGTGATGACGTAGCCCGAGCGTGTCGGGTAGTCGTCCAGGAGGCCGAGCACGGTCGAGCCGGGCAGGTCGACGTCGACCTCCTCGTGTAGTTCCCTGAGCGCCGCGTCGACGGCGGTCTCGCCCGGGTCGAGCCGGCCGCCGGGCAGCGCCCACTGCGCCGCGTGGGCATTGAGGCGAGACGCCCTGCGACACAACAGGAAAGCCGCGCCACCGGATACGCCGACCATCCGGCCGTCGAGACCGGGCTCCGGCATCGCGCGATCACCGATCCACTCGTCCACCGGCGCCGGATCCACCCGGTCCTCGCCGAGGGCCGAGTCGACCAGGACGACGGCGACCGCCGCATGCCGCTTCGCCGGGTCGGTCAGCTTGCGACGATCATGGCGCGCCAGGTGGCCCCTGATCCGGTCGCGCAGCGTCTCGTCGTACGGGATGGTCACGCGTTCGAGATTAGGCGGGAATGGCCGGCTGCCCGCGGACGGTTGCCGCAACGGCGATCCCGGCCCGTCGGGTACCCCGGTGAACGCCCGGCGCTCCGGCGTCGTAGGTGTCCATGTATGGGAGGAGAAGGATGAAGGTCATCGGCTTCGAAGAGCACTACAGGCTCCCGGCGATAGGCGACGAACACCGGAACGACGGGCGGGGCGGGGCGCCCGAACTCCTCCAGGAGGCGGGCTACGGCTCGCCCGGTCCGCAAGGAGAATGGCCGCCGGGCATCAATGACCTGGGCGAGGGCCGCATCGCCGCGATGGACGCCGCGGGCGTCGATATGCAGATCCTGTCGCACTCCGTCCCCGGCCCCGAGACGCTGGAACCCGCGATCGGGGTCGAGCTGGCCGGGCGGGCCAACGACGCGGTGGTGGCCGCGGTAGCCCGGCACCCGGACCGGTTCCGTGGCTTCGCCACGCTGCCGATGCGCGACCCGGCCGCGGCCGCGGCCGAGCTCGAACGCACCGTCGGTGATCACGGTTTCGTGGGCGCGCTGATCAACGGTCACATCGGCGGCCGGTATCTCGATGACACCTTCTTCTGGCCGGTCTTCGAAGCCGCCGAAACACTCGGTGTGCCAATCTTTTTGCACCCCACGCTGCCACCGCGGCCGGTCATCGACGCCTACTACGCCGGCTTCGACCCGAAGATCACCGCCCGACTGGCGGGGGCGGGAGTCGGCTGGCACATCGACACGGGGGTGCACTGCCTGCGGCTGATCCTGGGCGGGGTGTTCGACCGGTTCCCCCGGCTGCAGATCATCGTGGGCCACCACTTCGAGGCGCTGAGCTGGATGGGCTGGCGGACCGACTACTCGTTTCCGACAGAGGTCACCGGCCTCAAGCGCACCGTCAAGGAATACCTTCGGGAAAACTTCTACGGCGGCATCCTCGCCGGCGACTTCTTCAACCAGGAGCCCGGCGCGATGGACCCCAGTTGGAGCCTGTCCTTCAACGCGTACCTGGCGATGGTGAACGTCATCGGCATCGACCGAGTCGTGTTCACCGCCGACTATCCCTACGGAAACATCAAGGCGTGCCGGCAGTTTCTCGACCAAATGCCCATCGGCGAAGACGATCGAGACAAGATCGCCCACCGCAACGCCGAGCGCCTGCTGAGGCTTTGAGCCGCCGGCCCTCATCGGAGCCGCCCGAACGGGTGGGTGTGGTTAACTGCGACCGTGCAAAGGGAACCGGTGCTGGCCCGGCGCTTCTTCGATCGCTACGAGCCGGTACATGCCGTGACATATTTCGCCCCGGAGGCTCGCGCTGCGTTGGACGGGCTGGGCTACCGGGGCTTCTGGATGGGCTACTTCGCGGCCCGCTCGGCACCGCTGGGCGTGGTCCCGCGCGAGGTGGTCACCGCGATCTTCTACAACTTCGCCCCCGAGCGGGTCGCCAAGGCGTTACCCGCGGCCTGGCAGGTCGCCGGTCCCGACGCGGCGTTGCGCGCCCGGCGGGAGTCCGCCGTCGCGGCGCTGCACCGTTACGGCCTGATCGCGGACGAAACCGTTCGCATCGCAGCGGGATTGGCGGGAAAGGCGGCCCGGCAGGCGCCGCTGGACGGACGCCCCCTGTTCGCCGCGAACCTGGCGCTGCCGTGGCCGGAGGATCCACTGGCCGCGCTGTGGCACGCGACGACGTTGTTGCGCGAGCACCGCGGCGACGGGCACGTGGCGGTGCTGGCCGCCGCGGGCGTCTCGGGCCGGGAGTCCAACGTGTTGCACGCCGCCGCGGGCGGGGTCCCGCGCGAGTACATCGCGCGCACCCGCGACTACGACGGGGCGGCGTGGACGCACCACGAGCAACGCCTGGCCGAGCGGGGCCTGCTCGACGATGATGGCTCGCTGACCACCGCCGGCAGGGAACTGAAGGACCACATCGAGCGGTCCACCGATGCTCTTTCCCTGTCGGCGCTCGATGCGCTCAGCGACGAGGAGGTGGAAACCCTGTTCCGTGCGCTCACACCGGTCACCCGCGCCGTGGTCGCGGGCGGCGATGTCCCCGACCTCACCCCTATGTCGTTGCGCCGCGACGAATTGCACGACGACAGCGCGCATTTGCCGTCTCAGCAGCCGCGCGACGACGGGTTAATCTAGCCCCATGAGCAGTCAGCGGATACCCGGCGGGGTCGTGCACAAGCTCCCCGCGGACCTGCGCGAGTCGCTGATCGGCAACGCCGCCGCGCTCGCCGCGTGGCAGGACATCACGCCGTTGGCCCGCAACGAGTTCATCTGCTGGGTCGAGGACGCCAAGCAGGAGGCGACCAGGCAGCGCCGCATTCGCCGGACGCAGGAGGAACTCGAAGAAGGCAAGCGCCGGCCGTGCTGCTGGCCCGGCTGCAAGCACCGCGAGCGCACCGGGAGATAAGGGCGCGGGTCAGCGTCCCAGTGACTTGTAGAACACCAGGCCGTTGCCCTTGTTGTCGTAGACCACGGCGCGGCGTTCGTGCGCGTCGTCGTACGGGCCTTTGACGATGCCGCCGCCGCTGGCCTCCACCGCCTTGGCCGCTGCGTCGACGTCGGCGGTCTTGATGCCGACGACGACCTGACCCGGTATCGGATGGTCCACTTCAGTCGCCAGCGCGAGGGTGACCGGGCCGCCGTCGAGGGCGGCGAAGTGCGCGCCGTCGCGGAATTTCAGCGGCATGCCCAGCGTCTCGCTGTAGAACCGGATCGACTCGTCGAGGTCGTCGGTCGACAGGACGATCATCTTGACTTCGTGCTCGCTCACGGGCCCTCCTCTGGACGCTCGATGGCATTCAGACTAGGCCCGAGGCGCCGGCCGGGAGGCGACGGGGACGCAACGACGGCCGCCGAGCTTTGGACACCTTGTGCGGCAGGCGCATTGACGCACCCAGCCCCTACGACGGCCCAGAGTCAGGTGCGGCCGGCCGGAACGATCTGCCCGTCAAGGTAATCCATCGGAGGTCCGTCACCGTTTCCCGCGTCGCGGTCGGCCACCGCGGTGGCCAGAGCGGTGCCATCCTGAATGGTCCCGACGATTTCTACGTGGTCGTTCACCGTGAAATGCGGGATGACAGTGGCTGGTTGGCCCCCGCCGTGCCCGATGAGGGTGGTGTTGGGGGTGACGAGATACGTCTGGGTGTAGCCGTTGGCGCTGCGCGCGGTGACCGAGCCCGCCGACACGGCGATCACCGTGCCCTCCTGCCGCACCGGCTGCGACGCCGACGGCGGCTCCTGGCTGGCCTCGACCGTCCGCTTGTCGTCATGCGGCGCATTGAGCACCAGGGCTGTCAGGGCCGCCGCGCACAGCGTCGAGGCGGAGATGACGTCGCACACCGTCGCGATGCCCAGCCACCGCCGCGCGGCGGGAACCGCGGGCCGACTTTGCTGCGGCGTCGGGCACATTCGATGCTTGGCACTCACGAGCAATCCTCCCCTGCGGTTTCGCGCCGACGAAGGTCGACGCGTACCGAATCAGGTTGTTGCTCGTGGTTTTACCCCGGGGGTGGCGCTGATAAACCGGTCCGGTGGCGGCCCGTCCCGGATCACCACCCTCGCGGGCGGTCAGCCCTTGGCGAGGGTGAACTGCGCGACGTCGGTGTAGCCCTCGCGGAACAGGTCGGCGCAACCGGTCAGGTACTTCATGTATCGGTCGTAGACCTCCTGGGACTGGATCGCGATGGCCTCGTCGCGGCGTGATTCGAGCGCGGCCGCCCAGGTGTCGAGGGTCCGCGCGTAGTGCAGGCGCAGCGGCTGGACGAGCTTGGCCCCGAAGCCGGCGCGCTCCGCGTGCTCGACGACGGTCTTGGCGGCGGGCAGGTCACCGCCCGGGAAGATCTCGTCCATGATGAATTTCATGAACCGCAGCTTCGTCATGGTGATGGGCAGCCCGCGCTCGGCGAATTCTTCGCTGCTGGGCTGGATGATGGTGTGCAGCATCATCACGCCGTCGGCGGGCAGCGCCTCGTAGGCCATCTTGAAGAAGTCGGGGTACCGGTCGCGGCCGAAGTGTTCGAAGGCGCCGATGGACACGATGCGATCCACCTTTTCGTCGAACTGCTCCCAGCCCTGAAGCAGCACCCGCTTGCTGCGCGGGCTGGGGTGCTGGTCCAGACGCCGCTGCACGTGCGCCTGCTGGTTGCGGCTCAGGGTCAGTCCGACGACGTTGACGTCGTAGCGTTCGAGCGCCCGAACGATGGTGGTGCCCCAGCCGCAGCCGATGTCGAGCAGCGTCTGCCCTGCCTGCAGGCCGAGCTTGCCCAGCGACAGGTCGACCTTCGCGAGCTGCGCCTCTTCCAGGGTCATGTCGTCGCGCTCGAAGTAGGCGCAGCTGTAGGTCCGCGTCGGGTCGAGGAAGAGCGCGAAGAACTCGTCGGACAGGTCGTAGTGTGCCTGAACGTCCTCGAAATGCGGTTCCAGGCTTGCGGGCTCACTGCGATTTTCCGACACGAACAACCTCTGACATCTGTGGGGCTTGGCGGCGTGCGATCGCGGTCGATCGGCACGCTGGTGCCCTAGTGTATCCGGACGGTTCGCGCGGCCCCGCCGGCGTGTTCCCCAGGTTGACTGGTTCCGTCGCCATGGGACACCATGGCCGCGAACCGGTGAGGGAGGTGGCGCGTCGCGATGGCTGACATCACCATGTTGATCCTCGCCGACCACGAGTGGTTCCGCCGACAGTTCGCCAGGCTGGACGACCTGCAAGCCCGGGCGCCGACGGACCAAACCGCCCTGGCGCGGGTGTGGCGTCCCCTCGCCGACAAGCTGGACGTGCACGCCTACATCGAAGAGAAGGTCTTCTATCCGCAGTTGCTGCGGCGGGGCTCCGCCGACGCCGAGGGGGAGACGCTCGACGCCATCGGGGACCACAACGACATCCGCGACGGGGTGCGCGACGCCGACGCCGCGCAGGTCGGCTCCGAACAGTGGTGGGCCGCGGTCGGACGCACCCGCGAGGCCAACGACGACCACATGGCTGAAGAGGAGCGAGAAGGGCTGTCGGACTTTCGTCGCAGCGCCCCGATCGGGCTTCGCGAAGCGCTTGGGCGGCAATACAGCGATTTCATGGCCGAACATCCCACCACCGAGGGATTGCCGATCGTCGACCGCGACCCGCAAAGCTACGTCGAGGAGGTTGGGCCCACGCGGCCCGCGCCGAAGGAACGGTCCACGCCCGACGACTTCTCGCTCCGCATCGGCAGCCTGAAAGGTCAGTGAGTTCCCGCCGGAGCGCCCCGCTCGCTAGCATCGGCTCCCGGTCGATGCAGACGAGAGAGCCGGTTGGGAGTGTGAGTTGTTCGGCCCGCGAAACTTCTGGGTACGCAATCCGTCGATGAGTGCACGGGGCCGCCGAAGGAAATGGGCACGCAAGGAGATCAGGGTCGCCGACCCGGCTATGCGCCAGACCATCATGGGCACCGCCATCGGCAACTTCATGGAGTGGTACGACTTCGGGGTCTACGGCTACATCGCCACCACCATCGCCCAGGTGTTCTATCCCGGTAAGAGCGTCAGCGGCGTCCACCTGATCGCGACGTTCGGCACCCTGGCCGCGGCGTTCGTGGTGCGTCCGCTCGGCGGGTTCATCTTCGGCCCGCTCGGCGACCGCATCGGACGGCACCGGGTGCTTGTCGTCACCATCCTGATGATGACGGTGAGCACCACCGTGACCGGTTTGCTGCCCGGCTACAGCGCGATCGGCATCTGGGCGCCGATCCTGCTCGTGGTCGCCCGCATTTTTCAGGGCCTGTCGACCGGCGGTGAGTACGTCGGCGCGATGACCTATCTGGTCGAGCAGGCGCCCGACCACAAACGCGGCATGATGGTCGGCTTCTTGCCGATGGGCAACCTCGTCGGGTTCGTGCTCGCCGGGATGCTGGTGACCGGGTTGCAGACCTGGCTGCCCGAGAACGACATGCTGACGTACGGCTGGCGGATTCCTCTGCTGCTGGGTTTGCCCTTCGGCCTGTTCGCGCTGTTTCTGCGGCTACGGCTCGAGGAGTCCTCCGCCTACGAGAATGCGACCGATGGCATCCACCCGGGCGGCGGCGGCCGGCAGCAACTCCGGCACACGGTCATCGACCAGTGGCGTGGCCTGCTGATCTGCGCGGCCCTCGTGCTGACCTCACAGGTCGCCGACTTCATGCTGACCGGCTACCTGCCGACATATCTCAAGCTGTTCGTGCGCGTCGGTCACTCCGCCGGCCTGGTGATGATCGTGGTGACGCTGGCGATCCTGATGGTCACGGTGGTGCTCGTGGCCGCGTTGTCCGATCGCGTCGGCGTCAAACCGATCATGTGGACGGGCTGCGCACTGCTGATCGTGGGCTCCATTCCCGCCTTCCTGCTCATCCGCTTCGGCGGCGTCTACCCGGTGATCTTCCTCGGCGTGCTGCTGATCGGATTGATGGAGCTCTGCTTCGACAGCACCGCGCCCGCCATGCTGCCCGCCCTGTTCCCCACCAACGTGCGCTACGGGGCGCTGGCGATCTCTTACAACATCTCGATCTCGGCCGTGGGCGGCACCACGCCGCTGATCGCCCAAGCGCTGGTGTCGGGAACCGGGAACGTCATGGCACCCGCCTACATGCTGATCTTCGGTGGACTGGTGGGGGCCGTCACGCTGCTGTTCACGCCCGAAGTCGCCAGGAAGCCGCTGCCCGGATCCGGGCCCGCCGTGGAAAACGAGAAGGAAGCGCGCGAGCTGGCCGACGACGTCCGGTAGCCGGCCCGGTGAAAGGCGTTGCCCACGAAGCGCTTTCGAACGGCTATTTCGGGCGCGGGATCAATCGTCGGCCGACCCGGTGGACGTCACGCTGTTGGGGCGGTTTTACCAACGATTCGCCGACCATGCCGTGCAGATCGCGCGGCGGGTCATCTTCCAGGCGACCGGTCACTAGGCGAAAGTTATTGCCACCAAACGTGTTTGGGCGGCGCGTGTGAGAAGCCCAGGCGTGGGTATATAAGCGATGTGCTCCAGCGTCACCGTCTAATCGCCCGCGCCGGCGCCCCACCCGGGCCGGCGCGTTGACG
Organism: Mycobacterium paraseoulense; assembly: GCF_010731655.1. NCBI lineage: Bacteria > Bacillati > Actinomycetota > Actinomycetes > Mycobacteriales > Mycobacteriaceae > Mycobacterium > Mycobacterium paraseoulense. Next base: position 4,023,088 of record NZ_AP022619.1, read on the forward strand.
GCGCGACCCAAGCCGGTTCCCGACGACCTTCGTCGGCTGGCCGCGGCACACGGGGTGGCGACCTCCTACCGAAACGAGCGGCGGGAGCCCGTGGAGGTCGACGCCGACGTCGTCATCCGGGTGCTCGGCCTGCTCGACGTCGACGCCGCGAGCGAAGCCGACCGGCGCCGCGAGCTCACCCGGCTGGCCGAGCGCGACCGCGCCGGCGTCCTGGCGCCCACCGTCGCCGTACGCGTGGACGGGCGGCCCCGGCCGTTTCCCCGCGCCGCCCTGCTGGTCAACGAGAACGGAGAACGGATTAACGTCCGCGACGAGCTGCCGAGCGACCTGACCGCCGGCTGGTATCGGCTGCACCTGCGTGACGGCCAGGAGGCCACCCTGGTCGCGGCCCCGCCGCGGGTGCCGCCGACGCCGGCCACCTGGGGCTGGATGCTGCAGCTGTACGCGCTGCGGTCGGCCCGGTCGTGGGGCGTGGGTGACCTGGGTGACCTGCGGGAATTCCTGGAGTGGACCGCCTCCGAGCACGGCGCGGGCGCGGTGCTGCTCAATCCGCTGCACGCGCCCGGCCCGACGCATCCGGTGCAGCCATCGCCGTACACGCCCTCCAGCCGACGGTTCGCCAACCCGCTGTCGTTGCGGGTCGAGGACCTCGACGCCTACCGCCGAGCCGATCCGGACACCCGCGCCGAGGTGGACGCGCTGCGGGTCTCGCCGACCACCGAGCGCATCGATTACGACCTGGTGTGGGCGGCCAAACGGTCGGCGCTGGAGCTGCTGTGGCGCGCCGAAGGTCGTCCCAGTCCGCTGGACGAATCGGCCGTGGCGGCGGGTCTGCCCGACTGGGCCACGTACTGCGCCCTGGCCGAGCGCCATGGCGGCCGGTGGACCCGGTGGCCGACCGCACTGCGGGACGTCGCCGGGCCGGCGGTCGCGGCGGCCCGTCGTGAGCTGGCGCCGCGGGTGGCGTTCCACGCCTGGGTGCAGCAGCGCTGCGGCGAGCAGCTGACCACGGTGCGCGATGCCGCTCGGCGCGCGGGCATGGCGCTCGGCGTGCTGCACGACCTGCCGGTGGGAGTGGACGCGAACGGCGCCGACGCGTGGGCGCTGGCCGACGTGCTCGCCGCCGGGGTGAGCGTCGGGGCCCCACCGGACAACTTCACCCCGCGCGGGCAGGACTGGGGGCTGCCGCCGTGGCGGCCGGACCGGCTCGCCGCCACCGGGTACACCGCGCCGCGGGACATGCTGCGCGCGGTGCTCGCGCACGCCGACGGTCTGCGGATCGACCATGTCGCCGGACTGTGGCGGCTGTGGTGGATACCGCCGGGGGACGGCCCGGATCGCGGCACCTACGTGCACTACGACGCCGACGTCATGCTCGCGGTGCTGGCGCTGGAAGCGCACCGGGCCGGGGCCACCGTCGTGGGCGAGGATCTGGGCACCGTCGAACCGGAGGTGACCCGGGCGCTGGCCGACAACGAGATGCTCGGGTGCGCCGTGTCCTGGTTCACCCGGGACCAGTCCGCGCCGGACGAGCCGCTGCTCCCACCGGCGAAGTGGCCGTCACGCGCTGCCGCCAGCCTGTCCACCCACGACCTGCCCACCGCCGCGGGCTTCCTGCGCGGCGAACACGTCCGGGCCCGCGCCGACCTCGGTCTGCTCGATGACGTGCCGGGTGAGCAGTCGGTGGCCGACAAGGAACGCGCCGAGTGGCTGGAACTGCTGCGCGCCGAGGGGCTGCTGACGGGCCCGGACCCGGACGAGGCGGCGATCGTCACCGCTATGCACCGGTTGCTCGCGGCAACCCCCAGCCGGCTGAAGTTGATTTCGCCCTACGACGTGCTGGCCGAACCGCGCCAGCCCAATCTGCCGGGCACCATCGACGAGTACCCGAACTGGCGGCTCCCGCTGCCCGAGACGTCGGAGGAGCTGCGCGCCGACCCGAGGGTCGCCGAAATCACGGCGATCTTTCGCGAGTCGCCATAGCCCTTCGGACAGGCCGCGCCAAACCCGCCGGATTCGGCCCGGCTTTTCGCGATTAGCAAACGCGCACTGCGGCTACTAGGAGATGGGCGTGCGCCGCACGGACGGTGCAGCGGAGGGATTGGGGTTGACCATGGAACCGATATCGCCGACGGACGCGCTGTTCCTCATCGGCGAGTCGCGCGAACACCCGATGCATGTGGGGTCGCTGCAACTCTTCGAACCGCCCGAGGACGCCGGGCCGCACTTCGTCCGCGAGTCCTACCAGGCCATGCTCGAGTGCACGGACGTGCAACCCACGTTCCGCAAGCACCCCGCCTTTTTCGGTGGCCTCACCAACCTCGCATGGTCGTTCGACAACGATGTCGAGCTGGACTACCACCTGCGCCGGTCCGCCCTTCCGGAGCCCGGGCGGGTCCGGGACCTGCTGGAGCTGGCGTCGCGCCTGCACGGCAGCCTTCTCGACCGCCACCGCCCGCTGTGGGAGGCCCACCTGGTCGAGGGGCTGCAGGACGGCCGGTACGCCGTCTACACCAAATACCACCACTCCCTCATGGACGGCGTGTCCGCGATGCGCCTGGTGCAGCGCGCCTTCACCCCCGATCCGGAAGACGACGAGGTGCGCGTCCCGTGGACCCTCGGGCCGCGCAAACGCGCCGGTGGGCAGAAACGCCGGTCACTGTTCGAGCGCACCGGGGGGGCCGCGGCGTCGGTGCTCGGCCTGGCGCCCTCCACCCTGAAGCTCGCGCGGGCCGCGCTGCTCGAACAGCAGCTCACGCTGCCGTTCCGGGCGCCGCGCAGCATGTTCAACGTCCGGATCGGCGGCGCCCGGCGGGTCGCCGCACAGTCGTGGTCGCTGGACCGGATCAAAGCGGTCAAGTCGGCGACCGGGGTGACGGTCAACGACGTCGTGCTCGCCATGTGTGCCGGGGCTCTCCGGGCCTACCTACTCGAGCAGGGCGCCCTGCCGGACGGCCCGCTGACCGCAATGGTGCCGGTCAATCTCCGCAAGGCGGACGACGACCGCGGCGGCAACCAGGTCGGAACGTTCCTGTGCAATCTGGCAACGGATCTCGATGATCCGGCTGGGCGTCTCGAGACCATCAGCGCATCGATCCGCGACACCAAAGACGTGTTCCAGCAATTGCCCCCGATTCAGCAACTGGCCCTCTCGGCGTTCAACATCGGCGGTCTGTTCTTCGGGCTGATCCCCGGCTACCTCTCGGCGGCGTCACCGCCGTTCAACATCGTCATCTCCAACGTCTCGACCGGTCCCTCCGAGCCGCTGTACTGGCGCGGCGCGCGGCTGGACGGAAACTATCCGCTGTCCATCCCGCTCGACGGGCAGGCGGTCAACATCACCGTGACCAACAACGCCGACAACCTCGACTTCGGCCTGGTGGGCTGCCGGCGCAGCATCCCGCACCTGCAGCGGTTGCTGGGCCACCTGGAGACGTCGCTGAAGGACCTGGAGCGCGCCGTCGGAGTGTGAGGCTATGGCCTGGTGGTGTAGTCCAGGCACACCGTGGTGCCGTCGGGACGGGCGTTGATGGTGCAGTGGTCGGCGAGAGCGTGCATCAGCGCGATGCCCCGGGACCGTCGCGGATCGCTGAGCCGCTGCGGCGAGGGGTGGCACCACGAGCCGCGGTCGCTGACGCACACGCTGATCGACTGCGCGGCAGGGTCGTGGCTTGCCTGCAGTTTCATGGTGCCGACCGTGCGGTGGGCCCGGTAGGCGTGCTCGACGCAATTGGCCAATGCCTCGTTGACGCCCAGGATGATGTCGTCGCGAACCTCCGCGGGAGCCTCAGTCGCCTCCTGAAGCCACCGGCGCAGGGCGCGGCGCAATTCCGCCGCCGTCACCGCGTCGGCGGCGCCGGCGCAGGTCAATCGCGCGGGCGTCACGATCGTGGGGGGAAGAAGTGAGGTCATGCTCAGGGCATACCCAGTTGCGGGCGTGGTGTTAACTTGTTGACCGTCTCGCTTTGGCCACACACGGGTACACATTCGGAATCGGCCTGCCGTACAACGACATACCAAGGGATCCTATGGAATTCCGTGCATTCATCGAGCCTCAGCAGGGCGCCGGATACGCCGATCAGGTCGCCGTAGCCCAAACCGCCGAACAACTGGGCTTCGCAGCGTTTTTCCGGTCCGACCACTACCTGGCGATGAGCGGCGACGGCCTGCCCGGTCCCACCGACTCGTGGGTGACACTGGGCGCGATCGCGCGGGAGACATCGAGCATCCGGCTGGGCACCCTGGTGACCTCCGCGACATTCCGCTACCCCGGCCCGCTTGCCGTCGCGGTGGCGCAGGTGGACGACATGAGCTCGGGGCGCGTCGAATTCGGTTTGGGCAGCGGCTGGTTCGCCGAGGAGCACCAGGCATACGGGATTCCCTTCCCCCCGCTGCGGGAGAGGTTCGATCGGCTGAGCGAACAGTTGGCCATCCTGACCGGGCTGTGGACGACCGAACCGGGCCAGACCTTCGACTACGCCGGCGAGTACTACACCATCACCGGCTCACCCGCGCTGCCCAAACCGACGCAGCGCCCGCACCCGCCGATCGTCATCGGCGGCCACGGCGCCAAACGCACTCCGCTGCTCGCGGCGCAGTATGCGGCCGAGTTCAACATTCCGTTCGCGCCGATCGGCGTGGCCGAGAAGCAATACCAACGGGTGGCGGACGCGGTCGCCGCGGTCGGCAGACCCGCCGACTCGATGGTCTACTCGAGCGCGTTCGTGCTCTGCGCGGGGCGGAACGACAGCCAGGTGGCCCGCCGGGCCGCGGCCATCGGCCGCGACCTCAACGAATTGCGCAGCAGCAGCCCGCTTGTCGGCACCCCCGCCGAGATCGTCGACAACTTGGGTGCCTGGAGACAGATCGGCGTGCAGCGCGTCTACACCCAGCTGCTGGACCTGTCGGATCTGGCGCACCTCGAGCTGCTGGCGAGCAAGGTTATGCCGCAACTGCTTTGAGGCCCCGCCGGTTAACCCGTCACGAGGACTCGGCGTCGGCGCGTTCCTCCTCGAGCCGATCCTTGCTGCGCAGCAACCGCAGCAGCGTCACAAACAGCAGCCCGCCGACCATGTTGCCGACCACGGTGTAGCCGAACCAGCCGAGCCAGGTCAGATAGCCGAACGGCGCATTCCCGGTGACCAGGGCGCCGAAGATGAGCAGCGAATCCAGGATCGAATGGAACAACCGCAGCCCGGCGAGCAGGAACGCGGCGGCGACCGCGGCGGCGATCTTGGCGGGCACCGAATCGGTGCCGTGTTGCATCCGGGTCATCAGCGTGATGACCATGCCGCCCAGGATCGCCAACACCATGCTCTGAACCGACAGCGGTGCGGTGGCGAAGTGGGCGCCGGACTCGATGGTCTGCGCGTGCAGCTCGGGAAACCCCGTCATGATCAGCCACATGATCACCCATCCGCCCACCAGGTTGGCGAACATGGTGCCGCCCCACAGCTTGGCCAGCTGGCGGAGGCTGGCGCGCTTGGCGGCCACGGTCACGACGGGGATGATGAAACCCTCGGTGAACAGCTCGCTGCGGCCCAGCAGCAGGGCCAGGAAGCCGATCGAGAACGCCACCCCGGCCAGCAGCGGCCGGTGGGTGGCGTCCAGCACCGACAGGTAGGCGAGCACCCCGATCCCCACCTCCGTGCCGCCGAAGAAGCCGGTGACCAGCACGCCGCGCCAGGTGCGGTGCAGGCGCTGGCTGCCCTCGCTCAGCATCCGGCTGAAGGCGTCCTCGAGCTCGTCCTCGATCGGACTGTCGGTCTGCCCGAGGTGGCGTTGGGTGGTCTCACTCATGGTGGATGGCCAGATACCCGTTATTCGGCGGACGGACCATCAGGTGTGAGGGATCTGACACGGCCCGCCCCCGTCATCTTCGCGGCCGCAGCACGGGTGTCACCAGTTCACCGGTGTTTAAGTAGCTCTCGAAGTTTCGGATCGCCAGCAGCGCCATCGCCCGACGGGTCCGGGCGGTGGCGCTGCCGATGTGCGGGAAGAGCACCACGTTGTCCAGGTCGAACAGCGCCGGCGGCACGCGGGGCTCGTCGACGAAGACGTCCAGCCCCGCTCCACCCAGGGCGCCGCCGGCGAGCAGTTCCACCAGCGCGTCCTGGTCGACGACGCTGCCGCGGGCGATGTTGACCAGGTAACCCTCGGGCCCCAGCGCCTCGAGGACGGCGCGGTCGACCAGGTGCCGCGTCTTGGGATCGCCGGTGGTGGCCACGACGAGGACGTCGACCGACTCGGCCAGCTCCACCGGCGACTCGGCATAGCGATACGGCGATCCGTCGACGCGGTGGCGGTTGTGATACGCGATGGCACAGTCGAATCCGAGCAGGCGGGTCGCGATGGCCGAACCGATGCGGCCCAGGCCCAGGATCCCGACCTGCAGGCCGCTGACGTCGCGTCCGTACGGGAATGGGCCGTCGCGCACCCATCGGCCCGCCCGCACGTAGCGGTCCGCGGCGCCGAAACGGCGCAGTGTCATCAGGATCAGGCCCAGGGCGGTGTCGGCGACGGTGTCCGATAGGACGTCGGGAGTGTTGCTGACGCCGATGCCGCGGCGCCGCGCCGCGGACATGTCGATCATGTCCACTCCGGCCCCGTTGTTGATGATGACCTCCAGGTTGGGCAGCGCCGCGATCGTGTCGGCGTCGACGCCGGGTGGCCCCGAGGTGATCACCACCCGGATGTCCGCCGCATGCTCGGCGAGGAAGGCGGCCCGGTGTGGGGCGTCGGGAAGCTTCGCGATGTCGTAGCGCGCGGCCAGCTCGGCTTCGAATGTCCGCTCGAAGGCGCCGACCCGCACCGCGCTCATGATCTCTGTTGCCGTCACCACTCCATCATCGGGCGTCGGGGAAATATCCCGGCGCCGGGCGTCGTTGTGGATCCCGACGGTGCCGGACATTCCCCCGGGTACCACCTCAGAACCGTCGCTTCGAGCGACCACTTGCCGAGAGGCGTGAAGACGGCACCGTCCCAGACTTTTCCGTCGCGCGCGGGAAGCAAATCCGCCGCGGTGCGGTTGCACCGCCAATGCGCATCGGAGTGGTGTTCCCACAAACCGAGCTCGGCTCAGACCCCGCCGTCGTACGCACGTACGGGCAGGCAGTCGAAGGGCTCGGGTTCACCCACATCCTCGCCTACGACCACGTCGTGGGCGCCGACCCGAGCGTGCATCAAGGCTGGGACGGCCCCTACGACATCGACTCGACCTTCCATGAGCCGTTCGTCATGTTCGGCTACCTGGCAGCGATCACTTCTCTCGAACTCGTGACCGGTGTGATCATCCTGCCGGAGCGACAGACGGCGCTGGTGGCCAAGCAAGCGGCCGAAGTCGACCTGCTGACCGGCGGCCGATTTCGGCTCGGCATCGGAGTGGGCTGGAACGCGGTCGAATACGAGGCGCTGGGCGAGAAGTTCACCAATCGCGGGAAGCGCTCCGAGGAGCAGGTCGAGCTGATGCGCAGGCTGTGGACCCAACGATCGGTCACCTTCGACGGCACCTATCACACCGTGACCGCCGCGGGACTGGCGCCGCTGCCCACCCAACGCCCCATCCCGGTGTGGATCGGCACGGCGTCACAACGCGGGTGGGAACGCGTGGGACGGCTCGCGGACGGCTGGTTCCCGATGACCGGCCCCGGACCGGGCCTGGACCACGCACGCGAACAGGTGCACCGCGCGGCCGCGGCGGCCGGCCGGGACGCGGAAAGCCTGGGCATGGAAGGCCGGGTCAATTGGACCGGTGACCGGGACGAGGCCGCCGCCGCCATCGCCGCCTGGCGAGCCGCGGGTGCCACCCATGTGTCGGTCAACACGATGCAGTCGGGGTTCGCGACCGTCGATGACCACCTCGCTGCGCTGGAGCGGATCGCCGCCGACCTGAGGTAGCGGCAACGGGTTAGCCGGTGTCCGCTTCGACCAGGCTGAGGTGGACGGCGCGGCCGCTGGCCTTCGACGACTTGTCCGCCCGTGCATGGGGATTCATCAGCCCGTGGGCCACCTTGACCTCGCCCCCCGTCGCGCAATGCCGGCGCTGCCAGTCGCTGATCGCCTGGTGTGCAGCGTGATCGAGGTAAGTGGCCATCATGTGGATCGTGACGGTGGTGCGCTCGGGGATGGTCGCGAGCACTCCGGTCAGCCGGGGCAGGGCCAGGAAGGTGCAGGCCCCTTCGATGGTCAGCTGCCATTCCGCACCGACCGACTTCGCTTCCACCCTGGCCCGCACCACCCGCCATCCGGTCACCATGACCGCCACCGCGAGTCCGATCATGACGCCGTGCAGCAGATTGAGAAAGACGACGCCGACGATGGTCACCAGATAAACGGCGAGATCGCCGTTGCGCAAGGCGGTCTCGATGTGGGCCGGCTTCAGCAGCTCGATTCCGATGACGATGAGCAAGCCCGCGAGCGCCGCGGTGGGGATCCGTTCGACCAACCCGGCGAAGGGTACGGCGAACACCAGGATCCACACCCCGTGCATGATCGTCGACGCGCGAGTTCTGGCTCCCGCGTTGACGTTAGCCGCGCTGCGCACGATCACGCCGGCGATCGGAAGCCCGCCGACCGCACCCGAGGCGATGTTCGCCGCGCCTTGCCCGATCAGCTCGCGGTTGAAGTCGGTACGCGCCCCGGTGTGCATTCGGTCGATCGAGACGGCCGTCAACAGGCTTTGGACGCTGGTGATCAGGGTGACGGTGATCACCGCGATCACGACGGCCCCCCAGTTCCCGTCGGGTAGTTGGGGAAGCTGGAGCGCCTCTAGCACCGAGCCCTCCAGCCGGATGCGGGAGACGTTGAACGGCAACGTGACCGAGATGACCGTGACGGTCACGATGGCGACCAGCGGCCCGGGGATCTTGGCCAGCCGGGCCGGGGCCCAGCGCCACGCAATCAGAATGGCGATCACGAGCAGGCCCAGCACGACCCCCGGCCGGTGCGCGCCGACGATTTGCGTGGGCAGACCGACGACGTTCGTCCACGCCGAACTCTGCGATTCACCGCCGAGCAATACGTGCACCTGCTGCAGCGCGATGGTGATTCCGATCCCTGCCAGCATGGCGTGCACCACGACCGGCGAGATGGCCAAGGCGGCCCGCGCAATCCCGCTGATACCCAACATGACTTGCAGCGCCCCGGCAATGACGGTGATGAAACATGTTACCGTCCATCCGAACTGGGAGATGAGATCGGCGACGACGACGGTGAGCCCGGCTGCCGGTCCACTGACCTGCAGCGGTGACCCGCCGATGCACCCGGCGACGATGCCGCCGACGATCGCCGCGATCAAACCCGACAGCACGGGGGCGTCGGAGGCGATCGCGATTCCCAGCGACAACGGCAGCGCAACCAGAAAGACCACCAACGATGCCGGCAGGTCGTACTGCATGGCGGCGCACGGTCGGTCGACTCGATTCGGCTCCGCCTGCTCGGCGTCGTGTTCACCTGGCCGCCGGGCGTGTTGCATCGAGCCTCCCTGGAATACGCATGAGAGACGCGTTCGGGTACCACCCGTTATCGCGCCAAGACAGCGGTGTAAGCTTCTGTGGCACAATCGATCACAGTCGCCGCGAACGCCGTTGTTCCGCTGTGCGTGCCCTGCCTATGCACATCGACGGTATGGGCCGGCCCACCCAGTCGCAACCCGACATTCGGGGCGCATATCGAATGCAAATCTTTGCCGCGGACGGCTGCGGCAGCGACGGTGCTGCCTGACGGCGCGCTCGCGCGCTGGAATGAATTGGGGCCCAGCGTGTTTACTCGAGGACGAAGACTGGTATCTGTCGCGTCGTCTTGGCCTGATACTCGGCGTAGGGCGGGTAAGCCTCGACCGCCCGCAGCCACCACTGCTCGCGTTCGGCCCCCTCAAGCTGACGCGCTCTCAGGGAGACGACCCGTTCCCCGTCTTGCAGCGACACCTCCGGGTTCGCCTTCAGGTTGAAGTACCACAGGGGATGCGCGGGAGCGCCGCCTTTCGAAGCGACCATGGCGTAACGGCCGTCGTGTTCGACGCGCATCATCGGGACGTACCGCTTCTTGCCGGACTTCGCGCCCGTCACGGTCACCAGAACCACGGGCCGATCGAGAATCTCGACCCCGTCGGTCGTGCCTTGTTTCAGGATCTGCTCGGTCTGCTCGCGCACCCAGTCCCTCGGGCTCAGTTCGATCTCGTCGGCCATACCCGATCTCAACACGTCCCCGCGCCCGAGTCATCCCCCGATGCGCATCGCCCACCATCCGCGCGCCCGGGGAGCGTACAGTGGGCGCCATCGCTTAAATGAGCTAACTAATGACCGAGGGGAGACGCTGGAGTGGCCCGCAGCGAGAACGACACATGGGACTTGGCCTCCAGCGTCGGAGCGACCGCAACAGCCGTCGCCGCACAGCGGGCGATCGCTTCGAAGGGAGCCGAGCCCCTGCTGCACGATCCGTTCGCCGACGCGCTCGTGCGCGCGGTGGCCAGCGAGGTCTTCGTCAAGCTTCTCGACAATGAGATCGACCGGTCCGACGATCCCTTGCTGAACCGCCGGGCCGTGAACGAGCAGATCACGGTCCGCACCCGCTACTTCGACGATTTCTTCATGCAGGCAACCGAATCCGGTGTTCGCCAGGCGGTGATCCTGGCGTCCGGCCTGGACACCAGGGCCTACCGCCTGCCGTGGCCGGCGGGCACGGTGGTTTACGAGATCGACCAGCCCGAGGTCATCGAGTTCAAGACGCGGGTACTGGCCGACCTGGGCGCCGCACCGCCCGCCGAGCGCCGCACGGTCGCGAAAGATCTGCGCGACGACTGGCCGGCAGCACTGGTCGAGGCCGGCTTCGACGCCGACGCGCCGACCGCCTGGAGCGCCGAAGGGCTGCTCGTCTACCTGCCGCCCGAGGCCCAGGACCGTTTGTTCGACAACATCGTCGTGTTGTCTGCGCCGGGGAGTCGGATCGCGACCGAGCACATGGATATGCGCAACATCCCGTCGGACTGGGCGCAGAAGCTGACCGAGCGGTCGCAACGGCTGGGCTCCGACATCAACTTGGCCGACCTTTTCTACACCGGCGACCGCAACACCGCCGCCGAATACCTGGCCGCCCGCGGCTGGCGGGTCGAGATCCGGACAACCGAGGAGGCCTTTGCCGCGCATGGGTTCGAGGTGCCCGATGACGAGCTGGCTTCCTTCGGCGAAGACTCCGGTTACCTGACGGCCGCGCTCAAATAGGTCGCTCGCCACACGCATCAACGCCGTTGACATATATCAGGCTGGTTGATATAAAGGCGGTATGACTCAGCCGACTCATGAAATGTTCGAGGCCGCCTATCGCGGCGAAGCCCCCGAGATGGGCGAGGGCAACCGCCCGCCGTGGAGCATCGGCGAACCGCAGCCGGAAATCGCGGCACTGATCGAGGCGGGGAAGTTCCACGGCGACGTGCTCGATGCCGGTTGCGGGGAGGCGGCGGTGTCGTTGTTCCTCGCCGAGCGCGGCTTCACCACGGTGGGTCTGGACCAGTCGCCCACCGCGATCAAGCTGGCGCGCGAGAAGGCCGCGCGGCGCGGGCTCGCCAATGCCACCTTCGACGTCGCCGACATCAGCGACTTCGGTGGTTACGACGGCCGCTTCGGCACCGTCGTCGACAGCACCCTTTTCCACTCGATGCCCGTGGAGTTGCGCGAGGGCTACCAGCGGTCCGTCGTGCGCGCCGCCGCGCCCGGTGCCTCCTACTTCGTGCTGGTGTTCGACCGGGAAGGGATGCCAGCCGACAGCCCGATCAACGCGGTGACCGAGGACGAGCTGCGCAACGCGGTCTCAAAGTACTGGGTGATCGACGAGATTCGGCCGGCACGCATCCACGCCAACGTGCCCGACAGTTTCCTGGAAGGCTCGGAGGCCTTCGCCCTCAGCGACGTCCGCGACGAGGGCAACGGCCGCAAGTCGATGCGGGCGTGGCTGCTCTCCGCGCATCTCGGCTAGCTCGACGGACTCCGCCAGGTTTCGGACCGCGGGATACGGGAGACCCTGACTGGAGTGCCATAACCGGTCAGAGGAGATCTCACGTGGACCAGCAAGTCAATCTCAACCCGCCAGCCGCACCCGAGGATGCCACCCGGGCGACGGAGGACCAGCGCAAGCTGCAGGAACAACTCGAGCACCAGAACGATGACCCGGACGGGCCCGGATTGCAGCAGTCCCGGCACGATACGGCCGACGAAAGCACGCGCTAGTTTCCTCCCGGCGGCCGATGGTGCTGGATTCCAAGGGCGATCGGGATAGGGCGTCAGCTCCTGGCGTGCCTGCGGTCATGTGCGAGCGCTGCCGCTGCCAGCCCCACCAAAGTCAGGCCGCCGACCGTCGCCGCGGGAATCGCCCACGCGCGTCGGATGAAGAGCGCGTTGTCGCATTGGTCGACGTAGTTCGTCCTCGGCGGGGCGGGCTGAATGGGGCCTCCGTGGTCGTTCTTGTTGCCGTCAGCGACTGACGCCTGGGTGAGGTCCGTCGTGAAGCCGCTGCCGCATTTGACCTGCCAGCCGAACTGATCGTAGGCGTCGATGAACACCGGGAAACGCAGCGCGCAAAGCCCGATGACCAAAGCCACCGTGGCCACCGAGAAGATCGCGGGCCCGCGTCTGGACATCTCCACACCCCTAGGTCATGCACACGTTGGCGAAGATCAGCACGGGCCACGACACGATCGAGCCGAGAAATGACACGACCAGGTCGATGCCGTGCATGTCGCGCAGATGTGCGGTGTGAGTACACGACCAGATCACCCCGACGATGAGGTACGGCGTGCCCAGCAGCACAGACAGCCCCAGCAGCTCGGCGATAGTCAACTGGTAGTCCAGTATTCGACGGATCCTGCTGAGCATCGGACGTCCCCTTCGCACGAGCTAGACGAGCCATTATGTTAATGACTATTCGCCCGCTTCGGTAGCTTCTGCCGATAATTTTGCGTTGCCCGGTCGCGCCGGACGTCCCAATTCGTGTTGGTTTAACTGGGGTTCGGAGCTGCGATTGACTTCACGTCGGCCAGCACAGATCCAGGAAGTGGTGCGCAATTCGGCTGTCGCCGACGCACCCTAGGCGACTCAGCGCCGTCGCGTCCCGCCGGCAGCCTTGCCCGATGTCGTGGCGGGCTGGCCCAGCAAGGTGATTTCCATCAGCCGCCGCAGTGTCATGCGTGCCGACTGGCTCGAGCCGGGAATGACGAGCCGGCCGATGTCGACGGCGAGGGCGAACGCACCGTGTACGGCGTATCGCGCGCGGCCGAGCGTCAGGTCGGGCCGCGCCGCCACCGCCAGCCCGGCCCACGATTCGACGATGGAACGCTGAATGTTGTACAGCAGCAACGCGTCCGCGTCCGCCAGGTTGTGCCGCTCGGTGTAGTACACCCGGGCGAGTTCGGGGCTGACCAGCGACCGCGCGACGAAGGCGTCGATCAGCCGCCGCAACGACTGCTCGGGATCGCCCCCGGCGGCCACAATGGTCGACAGGTCGCCGGAGAGCTGGTCGGCGCCGCGGCGGTATGAGGCCGCCAAGATGGCGGACTTGCTCGGAAAGTATTGGTAAATGCTGGCCACCGGTATGCCGACGGCCGCCGCGATGTCCTCCATACCGGTTTCGCGGTAACCCCGTTCGTTGAACAGACGCATCGATTCGCGCAAGAGTATTTCGTAGCTGCCGACCGCGCTGGTGATCGCCACTGCCGGCGCCGGCCCCGCCGTGCCGGTCCGCTGCGCCGGCACGTCGGCCCACAACACGGCGGTGGCGATGTCGGCCAACGTCGCCCGGATCTCGCCGTTGCCCAGCCGGGAGCGATGGTCGGTGATGCTGCCGATGACGCTCAACGCGGCTGCCGACAGCACCCAGCGTTGCCGCGATTTCAGCTTGGGCCGCAAGCTGAGTAACGGCCGCTGCAGGCGACGGTTGACCAACTTGACCTGCTCTGCCAATAGCCCCTGATCTTCACCGAGTAGGTAACGGCCCTCCCATCGGTACAGCCCGCCCGCGGTGCGGTTGGCGATGGCGGTGTCGATCAACGCAGCGGTCAGCGCGCGCAGCGTCGCTTCGGGATCGGCGCCCTCGGGCAGTTCATCGGCGAAGTCCGTCGCATCGACGAGTTGTTGCCCGAGCGCGAGGACCGCCGAACGGAACAAGTCGTATTTGCCCTGCGAATGCCGGTACAGCGCCGCCGCCGAGATTCCCACACGGGCAGCGATGTTTTCCATGCTGACCGCGTGGTATCCGAATTCGCCGAAGGCGTCGGTGGCGGCGCGGGCGATCTGCGCCTTGCGGTCTTTCGGGCGCCGCCTCACGGGGTCTGCGGACGTACGGCCGGCCGGCGTCATAGAGATCACCGTAGTCCCAGCATGCCTGGCTGGGTGGGCGCGCCGCTGGCTGGTTCTCCGGATCAGCCCGCCACAGCGGGGACGCGGGGCTCCCGCCTGCAGGCGGGGCACCCTCCATCGTCAAAGCGCTTGGTGTCGCGGGCAATTGGGAAGCCCCCTCATGCCGGACCCGAGGGCGACCCGCACGACGCGTGAACCCGCTGACCAACCGCGACCGAGGCCTGCAACGCGCCGGTAGGCTCCGCAGCCTGGGCCGCTCGGCGTGGACGAGACTGTCGGCTGTTGAGCCAGCAGGCGAACCCGCCCAGGACGAGGCCGACCGCGACACCGGGGTCGGGGCGCTGGCCCAGCATGAGCCAGGCCAGCACCGCGGCGACCGCGGGGATGACGGCGAAGAGCATCGCCACCGCAGCCGCGCCGTGGGTGTTGATGGCCCGGACGTAGAGGCTCACCGCGAGCGTCGCGTTCAGCAGCACCATGCCGGCGACCGCGATCGCCGCCCGCCGGACGTCGTGCACGGTGAACGGCGTGAGGGTCGCCAGCGCGGCCGCCGGAATGAGCGCGACCGCGTTCTGCATCGCGCTCATCGCGCGAAAGTCGACGCCGGCGCAGAACCGCTGCTGATAGACGCCGCCCGCCGAAAGGCCCAGCAGCGCAATGCCAAGCAGCACGATGACCGGGTCCACTCCGTGGGTGGACGCCAACCGTTTGGCGCATGCGGCGAGCACCGCGAGGACGCCGAGAAGGAGCGCGACCATCCGTTGGGGACCGAGCGGCTCGCGCAAGAACATGGCGGCGAGGATGGCCGTGGCGACCGGATTCATCGCGATCACCACCGCGCACAGCACCGCGGGCGATCCGAGCTGAACGGCTTCGTACAGGCAGCAGAACTGCAGGGCCTGGATCAGCAGGCCGACCACCGCGACGTGACCGAACTGGGCGCCCCGGGGCCAGGGCGCCTTGGCCAGTACCGCCCACAAGCCCAAAATCGTTGCGGCCAAACCGAAGCGGAGCACCAGCGCGGCCATCGGCGCCATGGCGGTCACCGCCAGCACTCCGATGGGGTAACCGAGCGCGTAGAAGAACGTCACCGCCGACGCGGTGGTCAGTGGCATGCGCGGCAGGTCCATGCGACCCATGCTGGCCCAGACCCTCCCCGGCAGTCCAACGATTATTGCTGATCGGGACCGATCGCATCCCCTTATCAGTGCGGCAGGGCCTTGGCTGAGATTTAGGGCTAGGACTCAACGATTGATCACCAATCCAGATCGGATTATGGTGCTGCTATGCCCCAGGTGCTGGACATCGCGCCGCTGCGCAGCCTCGTCGCCGTCGCCGACTGTGGTGGATTTCACCGCGCCGCCGCCGCCCTGCACCTCAGTCAGTCCGCGGTCAGCCAGCATCTGCGCCGGGTCGAGGCGGTCGTCGGCGAGCCCCTGATCCAACGCTCCGGCCGCGGCATCGTGTTCACCGAGATAGGGCTGAAGACGCTGCGTCATGCCCGCACGATATTGGCCGCACACGACACGGCGCTCGACGACCTCGGCGCCATCGAACCCAAGCTCGTGACGATCGGGGCCACCGAGCACGGCGCGGACGTGATGCTGGCCGGGCTGACCGGCGCGCTGCGGGAGCGGCTCCCGGACCGGCGGGTGCGGTTCCGGCTCGACCGCAACGTGTCGCTGGCCGACTCGATCGAACGCGGGCTGGTTGACCTGGCGATCATGCTCGACGGCGCCGGCCTGGACCGCGCGAACGCATCCGGGTTGGTTCGGCTGCAATGGATTTCCGCGCGCGCGTTGGCTGTCCCGGCGCGCAACCCACTCCCACTGGTGATCTTCTCCGAGCCGTGCACCCTGCGTGAGCCCGCCTTCGCCATTCTCGAAGACCACGGCATCGACTATGAGATCGCCGCCGAATGCGGCGATCTGTCCGGGCTGTACGCGGCGGTACGGTCGGGCCTCGGGGTGGCGTTGTTGCCGATGATCGGCAAGCTGCCCGACGGCTTGTGTCCGGCCGAGGGACTACCGCCCACCAATAACGCATCGGTTCTGGTTCGCGGCCGAGCCGGCATCGACCCGGACTTGCTGAGCACGGTCGACGAGGCGGTGCGGGACGTGCTCGCCGCCGCGGACTGACGGCAGGTGCCGCGAGACATCGCCCGGTAGAGCATTTCGCGCTCCGCCAGCTCAGCTCACAGTGCGGCGGTGAGTCCGCACGACGCTTCGCGGTCCACCGTTGCGAAGCGATCGATCGGGCTGCCTGCGCGACGGCGGGGAAATCCATCGGTTGACAGTCCAGGGGCGCTTCGACGCATTGACCGCGAATCGCTGTCATAGCGCGAAGTTGTCGAGTGCGCCGCACAATGGGATGAAACCCCCGACCGCTTTGACCCGGCGACCAGAGCGCTTGCCGCCTTCGGCAAACAAGTCACCACCGGTCGGCGGCGCCTGAATGGGTAATCTCGCATCGAGATGAAACGTGACAAGCCGGTGGGTCGGGTAGCACTGGCCTATGCCGATGGCATGAAAAGCCCCGATAGCATCGCCGAGATCGGCGCCGACCCGCCCAGCCGATGACAGTGCAAATCGCCGAAATCGAAACGATTCTTGGAAGTGTCGCGCACTCCGAGCCCGTCGTCCTCGCCGAAATCGGATCCGGCACCGATGTGCCTGAATCCTGGCGGCCGATCGCGCACTCCGATGCGGCAGGAGCCCGGCGCCTGGCGGCAGTGTCGCTGTGGAACAGCGACTTCCTGGAACTGGTGCCCACCTTCGCCCACGTATTCACGACCGAACTCGCCGACGTCCGACTCGGCCACGTCGCCGGAGAATCCGTCCTGGTGTACGCCGTCGAACATCACGACGCCGACCAGCGGCACGTGCGCTGTTGGATCGGCTGGGACCCGGCTCTCTCCCACAACACAGAATTGCGGTTCGCCGAAGCAATCCCCAATGCCGTGCGGCGCTTCTACCGCGAGGCGCACGCCGGCTTCGTCGCTCCCGACTGGATGTCCAACGGACCCATCCAACCTCGGCACTTGCAGACCTACGCCGAATACCTGGGATGCCCGCAAGGACTGCCGCGATCCAACTGGCCGCGTGACGCGGTAGACCCTAGGCGCCTGCTGCTCCTGGCAACCACCGCGGACTCACACGTGTGCGTTTCACCTGATCTTCCTTTGGGACAGGCCGTCACCGTTTACGGCGGGACCCCCGAGGACCCAGAGGATTTCGGCACACTGCTTGATCAGACGATGACCGCTCAATTCGATGGAATCGCCTGAGCCCCAGAGTGACTCACGACCATCAAGGCCGTCCCGGCTTCCGGTGAGGAGGGAATTACCGGGTCAGTACCGGCCTGAGGTCGTCGAGGCGGTCGAATAGGTGCCAGATGTATCCCGATGACCCGTTCTCCCGGTGCCGATGCAGATCGGCGAGCTCCGGGTCGTTGCAGTAGCTGTCAAATGCGTCTCGTGATTCCCATTCCACGAGTATCAGCACTTGTCGCGGCTCGATGTCACCGACAATCGCATGTTGGAGACTCCCGAGCGCGACGACGCGACCGCCGTGCTTGGCCACCTCGGCGGGTGAGCGTCGTGAGTATGCGCGGTACTCGTCTGCGTCGGCGATATCGAAGAGGTTCAGGGCATAAACGGTCATGGTCGCAGACGTTACGGGCCTTGAGAGTGCGCCGGCAGGTGGCGGTGTTCAACAGCGGCGTTACCGGCGCAATGTCGGCACGTTAGTGTGCCTTGGTCGGCCGCAGCGAACCGGTCGATAGAAAAGTTGAGCAATTCATGACCGCAGCAGCAGAAGAGTCAACGCTCGAATCGCGCGTCGGCCACTACTACCGAGTCGACGACAGCTACCGGGTCGCCGCTGAAAAGGTGCGCGAATACGCCCGCGCGGTGCAGGACTATCACCCCGCGCACTGGGATGTCGCTGCCGCCGCGAAGCTCGGATATTCGGGCCTGGTGGCGCCGCTGACCTTCACGTCGATCCCCGGCATGGTCGCCAACCGGCACCTGTTCGAATCGGTGGTCGTCGGTTACGACATGTACCTGCAAACCGAAGAAGTCTTCGAGCAGCATCGGCCGATCGTGGCCGGCGATGAACTGCACACGGACGTCGAGCTGTCGTCGGTGCGCAGAATCGCGGGCAGGGATCTGATCACCGTGACCAACACCTTCACGGACTCGGTCGGCGAACGGGTGCACACCATGCACACCACCGTCGTCGGGGTGACGGCGGAGGACGTCGATCCGGCGATGATGGCTGCCGCGGAGAACGTGGTGATGCACGACGTGAATCTCGCCGGAGTCGATCGCTCCGAAGCGGCCTACCGCAAGACGGTACGTCCCGAGGCTGACGTGCGGGTAGCCCAGGGCGGCACGCAGCGCATCCCCGGCACCCTCTCCTTCGATGCCCTCAAGGTCGGCGATGAGCTGCCGGTGCACCACGCCCGATTGTCGCGCGGCGACCTGGTGAACTATGCCGGCGTGGCCGGCGACGCCAACCCGCTGCATTGGGACGAGAACGTCGCCAAGCTGGCGCGGCAGCCCGATGTGATCGCCCACGGAATGCTCACCATGGGTTTGGGTGCCGCGTTCGCGTCCGCCTGGTCGGGCGACCCCGGTGCGGTGACCCGCTACGCGGTGCGCCTGTCGCAGCCCGCGATCGTGTCGGCCGCAGGCGGTGCAGACATCGAGTACAGCGGCCGGATCAAGTCGTTGGACCCCGCGACCCGAACCGGTGTGATCATCATCGGCGCCAAGTCCGGTGGCCGGAAAATCTTCGGCCTGGCGACGTTGAACATCCGCTTTCGCTGAATGTCCTCCGTGGGAGGGGTGGCCTATTGGTCCGCGTCAGCGGATGCATGGGCTCGAAGCATCATGTGCGGCTTACCTCGCGCGTCAGCTGATGCGGATGACGAGCTTGCCGATGCTTACCGTCGAGCAATTGCTTGAACGCCCTTCTCGCATCTGCAAATTCGATGACGTCATCGATCAACGGTCCCACTTCGCTGTCGCCGGATCGAAGCTGCTGATGAGCAGCCGCGGTGGTTGCCGGCTCCCGAATTAACCATCGTGGTGACGGATCCGCCATTCGATGTCGCGACGATGACAATTCCGCCATCTTGGTTGAGAACCGACACCCACAGCGAATCACCGCGCCATGTTGGCGAAACGCGACAGGTGCAGCTGGTGCGCGACGGTGACGGTCTTGGTCGGCCCGTTACGGTGTTTGGCGAGAATGAAATCCGCCTCCCCCCCGCGTGGATCGTCGCGCTCGAAAGCGTCCGGCCGGTTCAACAGGATGACCATGTCCGCGTCCTGCTCCAGCGACCCGGACTCACGGAGGTCGGACAACATCGGCTTCTTGTCGGTGCGCTGCTCGGGACCGCGGTTCAGCTGAGCGATCGCCACCACCGGCACCTCAAGCTCTTTGGCCAACAACTTGAGTTGGCGCGAGAATTCCGAGACTTCGACCTGGCGTGACTCGTGCTTCTTGCCCGACGTCATCAGCTGCAGGTAGTCGACCACGACCAGCTTCAGGTCGGCCTTCTGCTTGAGCCGGCGTGCTTTGGCGCGGATCTCCATCATCGTCAGGTTGGGCGAGTCGTCTATATACAGCGGGGCCTCGCTGATTTCGCTCATCCGCCGCGCCAGCCGCGTCCAGTCGTCGTCGCTCATCCGGCCCGAACGCATGTCGGACAGTTTGATCTTCGCCTCGGCCGAGAGCAGCCGCATCACGATCTCGGACTTGCTCATCTCCAGCGAGAAGATCACGCTGGCCATCCGGTGCTTGATCGAGCAGGACCGTAAAAAATCCAGTCCGAGGGTCGACTTCCCGACTCCAGGTCTCGCCGCCACGATGATCATCTGCCCGGGGTGCAGGCCGTTGGTCACCTCGTCGAGTTCGGTGAAGCCGGTCGGGACGCCGCGCGAGATGCCGCCGTTGGAGGCGATGGCGTCGATCTCGTCCATCGTCGGTTGCAGCAAGTCCTCCAACGGCACGAAGTCCTCCGACGTGCGGCGGTCAGCGACGTCGTAGATCTCCGCCTGCGCCCGATCGACCACCTCGGCCACGTCGGCGCCCTCGGCCCCCGCGTAGCCGTACTGCACGACCCGCGTCCCCGCCTCCACCAGCCGGCGCAGCAGCGCCTTCTCGGCGACGATGCCGGCGTAGTAGCCGGCGTTGGCGGCCGTGGGCACGGTCGAGATCAGCGTGTGCAGATAGGGCGCGCCACCGATGCGGCGCAGCATCCCGCGGCGGTCCAATTCCGCGGCCACCGTCACGGCATCGGCCGGTTCACCGCGCCCGTAAAGATCCAGGATCGCGTCGTAGACGTTCTGATGCGCGGGGCGGTAGAAGTCGCCGGGCCGCAGCCGTTCCAGCACATCGGCGATGGCGTCCTTGCTCAGCAGCATGCCGCCGAGCACCGCCTGCTCCGCCGCGAGATCCTGCGGTGGCTGACGACCAAAGTCCTCGCTGGGAGCCGGCGAATCCATGCCAGACGTCAGGTCATCGACGACCGCCATGGATCCCTCCTCCCCTACCACGCACCCGAACGTACATTCGAAAACCGCTCTCGTCAGCGTAAGTCAAGGAGCCGACACTTTCGCCGCACAGCACTCGCACGCCTCGCGCCGGGATGACGTTAGACGTTGCTGGCTAGGAGGTGAAAGGGGCGCTGTTCATGAACCTGTGCATCGTGTGTGCATATCCGTCGACACCTGTGTTGAGTGGGGTGTGGAGAACCTGTGTATGAATTCAATGGGCTTGAACATCAATGCTGTTAAGGGCCATGTAACGCGACGAATTTGGTGTGGACAAGAATCTCTACGGCGTGTCGTCGCAGGTTACTGCGCCGGGCGTGTTGGCTTTCAGCCATATTTTCGGAGAGTTACGGCAGGGTAAATAGGGTCCGCCAAACACCCCCCACCAATAGTTCGCTGGCGCACGCCTCCGCGACCGTCGGCCATCAGGGCAGAGGGCATGACCGCAGCACAACTGAACCCGGCGGCGGCCGATCAGGGCCGCCGCCGGGAAAGAGCAAACGTCGGAGGCTTAGCTCTCCGCGACAACCTCGAGAGCGACCTCGACGTCGACCTCGGGATGCAGATGCACCGACACCGGGTGGGTGCCGACGGCCTTGATGTGTGACTTGGGCAACCGGACGATCCGCTTGTCGAGGTTCGGCCCGCCCGCCTTCTTGATGGCCGCGACGACGTCGCCGGAGGTCACCGAGCCGAACAGCTTGCCGGAGTCGGCCGCGGTCCGCACCGGCAGCTGGACGGGGCCCAGCGCTTCGATCGCCGTCTTGAGTTCGTTGGCGTGCCCGAGGTCGCGCACCGCCTTGCTCTCGCGGGACCGGCGGATGTCGTCGGCCTGCTTCTGCGCGCCGCGTGATGCGACGATCGCCAGGCCGCGCGGGAGCAGGAAGTTGCGGCCATAGCCGTCCTTGACCTCGACCGTGTCACCGACGGTACCGAGGTGGTCGACGTCGGCCGTCAGAATCAGCTTCATCGTTGTTCGTACTTTCGCTCAGGCTTCGGCGGCTATCGCGCCGAGGAAGTGAAGGGCAGCAGAGCCACCTCGCGGGCGTTCTTCACCGCGATCGCGATGTCGCGCTGGTGCTGCACGCAGTTGCCGGTGACGCGGCGGGCGCGGATCTTGCCGCGCTCACTGATGTAGGTGCGCAGCAGCGCGGTGTCCTTGTAGTCGATCGATTGGTCCTTCTTCGCGCAGAAGACACACTTCCGCGTCTTGACCGGCTTTTCGGGCGCCGGGCGTCGCTTGCTGGACTTGGCCATGACTGTCTTTCTTTCCGTTTCTTACTGTTGAAGTTCTTTTTAGAACGGCGGTTCGTCGTCGCCGCCGCCGAAGGAACCCGACGCGGGGGCGCTGCCCCAGGGGTCGTCGGCGGGCGCGGGGCTCGCCGGAGCCGACCCCTGCCGGGACCCGCCTCCGCCGCCGAATCCGCCACCACCGCCACCGCCACCGCTGCGGCTGGCCTTGTTCACCTTGGCGGTGGCGTACCGCAGCGAGGGCCCGATCTCGTCGACCTCGACCTCGACGACCGTGCGCTTCTCGCCCTCGCGCGTCTCGAAGGACCGCTGCTTAAGCCGGCCGGTGACGATCACTCGCGCGCCGCGGGTGAGGCTCTCTGCCACGTTCTCGGCGGCTTCCCGCCAGATGTTGCAGCGCAGGAAGAGGGCCTCGCCGTCTTTCCATTCCCCGCTCTGGCGGTCATAGATCCGCGGTGTCGACGCGACGGTGAAATTCGCGACGGCGGCACCCGACGGGGTGAACCGCAGTTCGGGGTCGGCGGTCAGGTTTC
This sequence comes from Mycobacterium paraseoulense, assembly GCF_010731655.1. Taxonomy (NCBI): domain Bacteria; kingdom Bacillati; phylum Actinomycetota; class Actinomycetes; order Mycobacteriales; family Mycobacteriaceae; genus Mycobacterium; species Mycobacterium paraseoulense. The sequence continues at coordinate 4,045,776 of NZ_AP022619.1, forward strand.
CGACGACGGTGATAGTGGTGTCACCAGCCACAATTTCCTCCTAGTTCCGCCCTGCTACTCGCTTCTCAGACGGTGGATGGCACGTGTCCTCGCTGAGCCTACGCAAGTCCACCGACCGTGGGCCCGCGACTCAGCCACGGGTGTTAGTGCTTGTCGGTGCGCATCACCTTGGTGCGCAATACCGACTCGTTGAGGCTGAGCTGGCGGTCGAGCTCGGAGACCGTCGCCGGCTCCGCTTTCAGGTCGACGACGACATAGATGCCCTCGGCGTGCTTGGCGATCTCGTAGGCCAGCCGGCGCCGGCCCCAGATGTCGACCTTTTCGACGGTTCCGCCGTCTTTGCGGACGACGTTGAGGAACGTCTCCAGCGACGGGGCAACAGTGCGCTCGTCGAGCGTGGGGTCAAGAATGACCATGATTTCGTATGGACGCATGGAAACCTCACCACCTCCTCTGGTCTGCACGGCCACGGTCGATCCGTGGCAGGAGGGTCGCCTGCGTCGGCAACCGCACCAGGCTACCGGACGGGCGGGGTGGCCTCCAAAACTGACGGCGATCCGGGCGCTCGAGCAACCCGGCTACCGCCGGGCGCCCAGGTATTCGGTGGCCCTGTCCAGCGTCGCCTGATCGGCCCTGGCGAGGGAACCGGAATCGAAGGGCGGCTGCGGGTCGTATTCGATGAGCAGCTGCGCAGCCTGCGCGGCCTGTCGATCGACCAGGAGCTCAACCAGCCGCAAGGCCATGTCGATGCCGCTGGAGACGCCGGCGGCGGTGATGATCCGCTCCGGTAGGTGCTCGACGACCCGGTCCGGCACGTAACGCGCTCCGAGGTCGGTGAGCAGGTCGCTGGCCCGCCAATGCGTGGTGGCGGTGAGCCCGTCGAGCAGGCCCGCGGCGGCCAACAACAATGCGCCGGTGCACACCGACGTGGTGAACGTCGTGGTGGGGTGCACGGCTTGCAGCCAGGCGCGGATGGTGTCGTCGTGGATCAACTGCCGCGTGCCGATCCCGCCGGGAAACAGCACCACGTCCGGCGAGGTGACCTCGTCGAATCGCGCGTCGCAGCTCAGCCCGAGCATGCCGTTTTCCGTACGCACCTCGCCGCGGCGGTGACCGATGAACACCACCTCGATCGACGGGACGCGTTGCAGCACCTCGTAGGGGCCCACCGCGTCGAGCGCGGTCACCCGGGGAAACAGCGGCACGGCGACGAGTGTCATGGCACGGCGGGCTCGACCTCGGGGACCGCCGCGCGGCGCGCGCCGGGCGGTCGCAGCCGGTCCGGCAGCCACCCCCGCGGGGCGTCGGGGGCGCGGTCGAACGGGCCGCCCGACGGGTCGTCCACCCGGCCGCCCCAGCGCACCAGATCCTCGTCGGGCCGGTAGATCTGGCGGACCACCAGCGCGCACAACGCGACGACGGCGATGTCGCGCAGTAACACCGTCGTGGTGAAGAACTGCTCGGGCAACGAGCGGTTCGGGTTGCCATACAGGTAGTACATCCGCGGCACCCATACCACCGCGTCGATGGTCATCCAGGCCAGCAGGATCCGGCGATGCGGCAAGGCCAGCACCGCAAGCGGCACCAGCCACAACGAGAACTGCGGACTCCACACCTTGTTGGTCAACAGGAAGACGGCCACCACCAAGAACACCAGCTGCGCCAGCCGCGGCCGCTGGGGAGCGGTGAGCGCCACGTATACGATTGCCGCACAACCGATTACGAAAAGTACGGCGACCACCGCGTTCAGCACGGTGGGCGGCTCCCAGAACCCGAGCTTGGGATCGAAACCGCGCCAGCCCGTGAACGACTTCACCACGTTGTACACCGAATCCATGTCGTCGCCACGCCGGGTGTTGAGCCGGAAGAACTCCGACCACCCACGCGGAAACAGCACCAGGACCGGCAGATTCACCAACAACCAGGTCACCGCGGCCGTCCCGGCCGTGCGGGCCGACGCGCGGAAGCGCCCCGTCCGGATCGCCAGGGCCACCATCGGACCGAGGAACAACAGCGGATACAGCTTGGCGGCGGCGCCCAATCCGATCAGCACACCGGCGAGCACCGGTCTGCGCCGCGCCCACGCCAGCAGCCCGGCCATCGCGAATGCCGTTGCCAGCGCATCGAAGTTGGTGAAGATCTGGAAGATCACCAGCGGCGACGCGGCCACCAGGGCCGCATCCCAGACCCGCCGCCCCGCCAGACCGGCGGTCGCCCAGACCGTGGCCAGCCACGCCAGCGCAAGGCCGAATGCCGCGACGTCGAAGAACATCACCACCTCGGCGACCACCGGCAACGGGGCCAGCTTGCTCAGCGCGGTGTAGGTCTTCGCCAGCGCCATGGAGACGTACTGATACATCCCGGTCAGCACCGGATACTCCATGTAGCGCACCGCGGGCCGGCCGTCGTAGCGGGTCTGCGGGGTGCCGCTGCCGTCGGTCTCGACCCAGCTGGACTTGTACGGAAACTTACCCTGGCTCAACAACTCCGCGCCGTAAAGCGGAACCGTGTCTGAGTAACACAACTCGTAGTAGGCGCGCTGGTTCTCCCAGTTGGCCACCCGCTGATCGGCGGTTCCGGTGCCGGTGCTCTGCAGGCAGGCCGCCTTCGTCGACCAGCCAAGCGCCAGGAACACCAGGCCGATCATGAACATCACCCGCAGCGGGGTCAGCACCCGGGTACGGCCGATCAGGGCGTGCCGGCCTACCGGCCCCCCGGCGACGTCCGCCAGCGCGGCGCCCAACGGGTCGGTGCGACTCGGGCAATCGCGATTGCCGACGCTACGCAGATCGGCGGCCAGCGGCACTGGGGAAATGGTGGCGGTCTGCCGCTGAGCCTCGGTCACGGTGGCGGTTGGCCAGGCGGCGGGGCTTGGGGACCACCCGGCGGGACACCGGGCTCGGGACCGCCGCCGGGCGGCGCCGGCCCGACCGTGACCGTCGTGGGCGGGCCGACCGGGATGGTGATGCCGGGCGCCACTTCGACGGTCGGCTGAATGACGGTCACCGACGGCTGCGGCGGCGGGGGCGGCGGCGCCGGGACACCCGCGTAGCCGCCGATCTCGGTTGGCTTGGGGAAGGATTCGTTGGGCGTGCCCTTCAGGGCGCCGTCCATGGTGGACTTCCAGATGTCCGACGGCAGCCCCGAGCCGTAAACCGGTGCGCCCGAAGCGGTTACCAGCGGCACGTCGCCTTTCGCGGTGCCCACCCACACGGCCGTCGCCAACGACGGCGTGTATCCGACCATCCACGCGTCCTTGTCGGCGTTGGTGTCGCCGAGCTGCGTGGTGCCCGTCTTGGCCGCCGACGGCCTGCCGCCCGACAGGGCGTGGCCGCGCGAGTAGCTGGCGATCGGCTCCATGGCCGCGGTGACGTTGTCGGCCACGGCCTTCGGGATGCGCTGTTCGCCGTTGTTGTCGGACTTGCTCGCGTCGAAGAGCACCTGCCCGTCGGAGTTGACGACCTTCTGCACAAAGTGCGGCCGGTGGTAGACACCGGACGCGGCCAGGGTGGCGTACGCCGAGGCCATGTCGATGACCCGGGTCTGGTACTGCCCCAACACAACCCCGTTGTTGGGCGGCCCACCCTTGCCGTCTTCGGACAACGTGTGGTCCACGCCGGGGAAGCTGGTCGCGACTCCGGCCTGGTGCGCGGCGTCCGCGACGGCCTGGGGTCCGCCCTTGAGCTTGAGCATCAACCGGTAATAGGAGGTGTTCAGCGATTGCTTGAGCGCCTGGGCGATGTTGCACGTCCCGCAGCCCTCGCCGTCCACGTTCGTGATCTTGATGCCGTCGACCGTCAGCGGTGAACTGTCGACCTGGTAACCCAGTCCGATCCCCTGCTCGAGCGCGGCGACCAAGGCGAACACCTTGAACGACGAACCGGTTTGCAGCCCGGCCTGCGCGAAGTCGAAGCCGTTGGCGTCCGTGCCCCCGTAATAGGCGCGGATCGCCCCGTCGTGCGGGTCGATCGACACCACGGCCGACCGCATGTCGGGGTCTTGCCCGTCAAGGTATTTCGAAACCGCCTTCTCGGCGGCCTGCTGGGCCTTCGGGTCGATGGTGGTGGTGACCTGCAAGCCCTGCGTGTTCAGGGTCCGCTCGTCGATGTTGAACAACTCCATCAACTCTTTGGTCACCTGGCGCTCGATGAGCCCGTTGGGCCCCGTCGTCTGGTTCTCCGCGCGCGCCTGATCGGGCGGAACGGTCTGTGGAAACTCCTGCGCGGCACGGTCGCTGGGTGAGAGCGCCTTGGTCTCCACCATGCCGTCGAGCACCCAGTTCCAGCGGGCCCGGGCGCCCTGCGGATCGATGGCCGGGTCCAGCGCGGACGGCCGCCGAATCAGGGCCGCCAGCAAGGCACCCTCGGAGACCGTGAGCTGCTCGACGGGTTTGTTGAAATAAGCCTTGGCGGCGGCCGAGATCCCGTAGGCACCGCGGCCGAAGTAGATGATGTTCAGGTAGGCCTGCAGCACATCGTCTTTCGACCACTCCCCCGACATCTTGGTGGCGATGACGAGTTCCTTGGCCTTGCGCATCAGACCGCTGAGGCCGTGCTGGGCCGACCCCACCAGCGCGTTCTTCACGTATTGCTGGGTGATCGTCGACCCGCCCTGCAGGTCGCCGTTGCCGAAGAGGTTGTTGTCCACCGCCCGCGCGAAGCCGCTGAAGTCGAACCCGGGGTTCGAATAGAAGTTACGATCCTCGGCGGCGATCACCGCCTGGCGCACGTGCACCGGCACCTGGTTGATGTTGACGTCGACCCGATTACCCTCGGGCGGAATGATTTTGGCGATTTCAGACCCGTCGCTGGCCAGAATGGTGGAGACCTGGTTGGTGCGCAGGTCACCCGGCTTGGGGATGTCGACGATGAAGTAGGCCATGGCGAACGTGACGATCGGCAGGAGCACCAGCACCGCCGCCGACAGGTAGGCCGCTCGCCGCACCCACACCCAGTTGATCTGTTGGGTCCAGTGAACGCCACCCCGCGGTCGGGGCCCGAAGCCGTCGGGCCCGCCGGGCCGTCCGCGCGGCCCCGCCGGCGGCGGTGGGCCTTCCGGCGGGCGGCCTCCCCCGCCCGGCCGGTCGCGGCGCGCCGACGTCCGGCTGTCCAGCGCGGCCTTGACCTCTTCGAGCGCGTCCCGTTGCAGGGGCGTCGACGGGGGGGCGTCCATCGCGGCTTTGACTTCGTCGACGCTGGGGTCGGGCCGGCGGGGTGACCGGTCGTCGACAACCGGCGGCAGGATCGTGGTCAGCCTGTCATCGGGTGGGACGCCCCGGCGGTGGCCGGGCGATGGCGCGTCGCGCGGACGATCGCCGATTCCATGTCTGCCCACACGCTCAGTCGCCGGCCCGTCCGCGTCGCCCGGCGGCTGGTTGTGGGGTCCGTCGTTATTCAATGGCCGTTCGCGCGCCGTTGCGCGCCGTCCGCGTGGTCCGGGTGCCCCTGGGCGGAGGTGCGGTGCGCGCCGCGCCGAGCACGTACGACTTGACCAGATGGTTCCACTCGCAGGTTCGACATACCTCCACCACGTGGACGGCGAACTCCTCGAAGCGACTTGCCAGCAGGACCAACTCTTCGGCCGTGCGCGCCGAGCCCGACACCGGACCCAGGTGCTCACCGAATACCCACGACACCAGCGTCAGCTGCTCCTTGCGGCAGATCGGGCACATGACCTGGCTCGGTTTCCCGTGAAACTTGGCGGCGCGCAGCAGATAAGGGTTCGCGTCACACACCTCGGACACACCCGTGCGGCCCGAGTACACCTCGGCCAGCAGTGCTCGCCGCCGGAGCGCGTAGTCCACCACTTGTCGCTGCAGTCGCACGCCCCCAGAGTACGTCGCCATCGGCGAGCGCCGATACGCAACCAAAACCGTGGCGTCCCGCGGCGGGTGGTCGGCCGCTGCTTTCCGCCCCGGACCGGGGGCCGGACTCTACGATCATCCCCGTGGCGAAATGGCTCGGGACGTCGCTCGCTGGGCGGCCGGCGGCGAACACCCGCGCGACGGACACCAACCGGCAAGACGCCTGCAAGATCCTCGACGACGCGTTGAACGACGGCCAGCTCTCCATGGAGGAACACCGGGAACGTGTCAGCGCGGCCACCAATGCGGTCACCCTCGGCGACCTCCAGGCCCTGGTGACCGACCTGCAGACCGACAGCTCCGCGCTGCCGACGCCGGCGGTCAAGGGCCCGCGGTTGCCGCCGAAGCTCGGCGGCTGGGGCTCGCTCGCCGCCGCCTTCGCCGTGTCGGTGCTGCTCGGCATAGGCATCGGCTGGGGCCTGTACGGCAACACCAGCTCGCCCCTGGACTTCACCACCGATCCCGGAGCCAGGCCGGACGGAGTCGGCCCCGTGGTGCTGACCCCGCCCACCCAACTGCATTCGGTCGGCGGGCTTACCGGGCTGCTCGAGCAAACGCGCAAACGGTTCGGCGACGCCGTCGGGTACCGGCTGGTGATCTACCCGACGTACGCGGTGTTCGACCGCCCGGATCCCTCCGACGACCGCAGGGTGCTGACCTACACCTACCGCGGCGGATGGTCAGACCCCTCCAGTTCTGCCAGGAGCTCTGCCGACGGTCCCGTCGCCGTCGACCTGAGCAAGTTCGACGTCACGGCGACGGTGGGCATCATGCGCGGCGCCCCGCAGACGCTTCGCATGAAGCCGTCGGACGTCAAAACCCAGTACCTGATCATCGAACCGGCGAGCGACCCGACCACCCCCGGCGCGCTGTCGCTATCGCTGTATGTCTCCAGCGACTACGGTAGTGGCTACATCGTCTTCGCAGGTGACGGAACCGTCAAGCAGCTGAACTTGCCGTCCTGACCGCCATGTGAGCGGGCCGGCACCCGCCGCAATTCGATTTCGCGCACCCCGACTAACAGCCGACGAACATCCGGTGGTGTTGTGGCGAATATATCGAGGCGATACGATGACGCGAGGCGTCGAACCGTCGTAACCAATCGTGCAAAGGGGGTGATTCGATGCTCGAGCTCGCCATCCTGGGCCTTCTGATCGAATCGCCGATGCATGGTTACGAGTTGCGCAAACGACTGACCGGACTCCTCGGTGCGTTCCGTGCATTCTCGTACGGTTCGCTGTACCCGGCCCTCCGGCGGATGCAGGCCGAAGGGTTGATTGCCGAGGATGCCGCCCCGGCCGGGACCCCGGTTCGGCGCGCCCGGCGCGTCTACCAGCTAACCGACGAGGGCCGTCGGCGCTTCGGTGAGCTGGTGGCCGACACCGGTCCGCACAACTACACCGACGACGGCTTCGGGGTGCACCTGGCCTTCTTCAACCGGACTCCGGCGGAAGCACGCATGCGCATCCTGGAGGGCCGCCGCCGTCAGGTCGAAGAGCGGCGGGAGGGCTTGCGCGAAGCCGTGGCGCGGGCCAGTAACTCGTTCGACCGTTACACCCGCCAACTTCACCAACTCGGGCTCGAGTCCAGCGAGCGCGAAGTGAAGTGGCTCAACGAGCTCATCGCCGCGGAGCGGGCGATGCCCGGCCTCTCCGAGCAGACGTAAACCCCTGCACGAATCCCATCAGCTGCGAAACAAGGTTATTGGAGTTAGGAGAACGCCCCATGAGTGACCACCTGCCGCCGAAGGCGGAAGAGGCGCACACCGAGGTACGAGTCGCCATTGTCGGCGTCGGTAATTGCGCGTCTTCGCTGGTACAGGGCGTCGAGTACTACCAGAACGCGGACGAGAACAGCACCGTCCCCGGTCTGATGCACGTGAAGTTCGGCCAGTACCACGTGCGCGACGTCAAGTTCGTTGCCGCCTTCGACGTGGACGCCAAGAAGGTCGGATTCGACCTGTCCGACGCGATCTTCGCCTCGGAGAACAACACGATCAAGATCGCCGACGTGCCGCCCACCAACGTGACAGTGCAGCGCGGCCCGACCCTGGACGGCATCGGCAAGTACTACGCCGACACCATCGAGCTTTCCGACGCCGAGCCGGTCGACGTGGTCAAGGTGCTCAAGGAGAACAACGTCGACGTGCTGGTCTCCTACCTGCCCGTGGGTTCGGAAGAGGCCGACAAGTTCTACGCCCAGTGCGCCATCGACGCAGGCGTGGCGTTCGTCAACGCGCTGCCGGTGTTCATCGCCTCGGACCCGGTGTGGGCCAAGAAGTTCGCCGACGCGGGTGTGCCGATCGTCGGCGACGACATCAAGAGCCAGGTCGGCGCGACCATCACCCACCGCGTGATGGCCAAGCTGTTCGAGGACCGCGGTGTGCAGCTGGACCGCACCATGCAGCTCAACGTGGGCGGCAACATGGACTTCCTCAACATGCTCGAGCGCGAGCGGCTGGAGTCCAAGAAGATCTCCAAGACGCAGGCGGTCACCTCCAACCTGCAGCGGGAGTTCAAGACGAAGGACGTGCACATCGGGCCGTCGGACCACGTCGGCTGGCTCGACGACCGCAAGTGGGCCTACGTGCGGCTCGAGGGTCGGGCGTTCGGCGACGTGCCGCTGAACCTGGAGTACAAGCTCGAGGTGTGGGACTCGCCGAACTCAGCGGGCGTCATCATCGACGCGGTGCGCGCGGCCAAGATCGCCAAGGACCGCGGCATCGGCGGCCCGGTGATCCCGGCGTCGGCCTACCTGATGAAGAGCCCGCCGCAGCAGCTGCCCGACGATGTCGCGCGCACCCAGCTCGAAGAGTTCATCAGCGAAGGCTGAAGTCTCTAACCGCGGGCGTAACGCCGCGGCGATTTTCACCTCTGGAATTCGCCACAGCGTTACGCTCGCGGTCGCTGGAGCCGTTTCGGCCCCACCGCGCTGTGCGAGTGCTTAGCATCATCTCTCGATGACCGTTCAGCCCGCCGCGTTCCTGCGCACCACCCTCCCGCTGGACCTGTCCCGGCTCGCGGAGTTGGACAGCGGCCGATACCACTCGATCTGGCTGCCCGACCACATGGTCAGCTTCTGGCCCGACTCCCTCTGGACCCCCGAGTTCACCGACCTGGCCACCGCATCCCCGTCGCCGCACCGCCACCTGGACGGGCTGGCGGTAGCCGCCGCGGCCGCCGTCCTGACCGAGAACGTGCCGCTCGTCAGCGCCGTCGTCGACACCGTGCGCCGCCACCCAGCCATGCTGGCCCAGACGGCGCTCACCATCGACCACCTGGCCAAGGGGCGCTTCATCCTGGGCCTGGGCAGCGGCGAGAGCGAGAACACCCTGCCCTACGGCTTCGACTTCTCCCGGCCGGTCAGCCGCTTCGAGGAGGCGCTGACGGTGATCCGGCTGCTCTGGGAGAGCGACGGCCCGGTCGATTTCGACGGGCAGTTCTACACGCTGCGCCATGCCCGGCTGGACACCGAACCCTACGCGGGCCGGCCGCCGCAAATCTGGATCGGTGCCAGTGGCCCCCGGATGCTGGACATCGCCGGCCGGCACGCCGACGGGTGGTGGCCCGCCGGCGCCTGGACACCGGAGCACTACGCCGAAATGCTCGCCGCGGTCAGGGAATCGGCCGAACGCGCCGGCCGCGATCCGCAGGCGATCACGCCGTGCTTCATCCAGGTGTGTCTGATCGGCGAGGACGAGGACGCCCTCGCCGAGATCCTCCAAGCGCCCCTGGTCAAGGCGTTCCTGCTGCAGGTATCCGCGGACACGTTGCGCGACTTCGGATTTGAGCACCCGATGGGCGACCGGTGGCGCGGATTCCACGACATCGACCCGGCGGTGCTCACCCGCGACCGGGTCCTGGAATTCCTCGACAAAGCGCGGCCCGAGATGGTGCTGGCCGCCGTACCGCACGGGACGCCGAAGCAGGTCGCCGAGATCGTCAAGACCTTTGTGGACGCGGGACTGCGCGTCCCCAAGATCCTGGATTATGGCGCGATGGCAGGCCTGAGATACGCCGAGGCTTCGACGGCCAACGTGCGCGCCGCCGAAGACGAACTGGTGCGGCTGTGCGGAGCGTCATCGTGACGACGCCCCTGGACGCCGCCCAGCTGCTCGCCGACGCGCAGGCCGAGACGGGGCTGCGCGACTACGGCGATCCCACCTTGCCGCAACGCTTCGCCGTCGCCGTCGACCACCTCAACGGCCTGGGCATGGACACCGAGGGAAACCGGCAGGCGGCACGGGTGTGCCGCTGGCTGCTGACGTCGCGTCTGGAACTCATCGAAGACCGCAACCGCTACCCGATCGCCGACGAGGTGATCGACGGGCCGATGTTCGTCACGGGCGAACCCCGCTCGGGCACAACGCTCATGCACGCCCTGATGTCCGTCGACCCGTCAGCCCGGGCGCTGCGCTTCTGGGAAGTGATGTATCCGTCACCGCCGCCGGGTCTGGCGGGTCCCGACGACGACCGCCGGGAGCGGGCCGACGAGGACTGGCGGGAGATCAACGCCAAGCTGCCCAAGTGGCTGCACAGCCACCCGTACAACGACATGCTGGGTGACGGCCTGCCCGAGGACGAGCGCACCTGGGCGTTCGACTTCCGCGTGATGACGCCCACCGCCTGGTGGCGAGTGCCGATGCAGTCGCTGGTCGGCGGCCTGGCCACCGATCCGGCGGCGCAATATCGGCTCCACAAGGCCATGCTGCAACAGCTGCAATATCGTCGGCCACGAAAGTATTGGGTGCTCAAGGGTTTTCACGGTTTTCGCCTCAAGGAACTGTTCGACACCTATCCCGACGCGCACATGGTGTGGCTGCATCGCGACCCCGTCCAGGTCGCGGCGTCGCGCACGATGATGATGGCCGACATCGCCGAGGGCATCGTCGGTCCGGTCGACCTGCATGCCGAAGCAAAGAGGCACCTCGAGATGACCCGCGCCAGTATCGCCAACACGATGAGCAATCCGTTCGTCGACGACCCGCGCATCCTGCACGTGCGCTACGCCGACTTCGTCGCAGACCACGTCGGCACCGTGCGGCGCTACTACCAGTTCTGCGGCCGCCAGCTGTCGGACGACGCCGAATCGGCGATGCGCGCCTACCTGGCCAACAATCGTGGCGACCGCTACGGCAAATTCACCTATTCCACCCAACTGCTGACCGACATCGGCGAAGACCTCGATGCGCTGCACGCCGAATTCCAGTCATTCCGCGAGCGATTCGGCATCGCCATCGAGAACCGCGCCTGACATGGCCGGCCCACACCACCGTCTGTCGGTGCACAACGTCACCTTCCACGGTGAGTCCCTGGCCGAACTGGAAGCTCATTGGGCGGCGCTTGGTGTCTCCCGGCTGAGCATCCTGGACAGCCAGCTGCTCGAACCGAACTTCCCAATGTTGTTGCACGGCAACGCATATGCCGTGGAGGCCGTCTACCACCTGTTCGCCGGTGGCCGGCTGTCCAGCGACTCGCACGCCGCGCGTGATGCGCTGTCGGCTGTGATCGACGCCGCTGCCGCAGTCGGCGCCCGCACCGTCTATTTGCTGACCGGCGGGCGCGGCGACCTCACGTGGGCGCAGGCCGCCGACCGATTTTGCGCGATGGTCGCGCCCTGCGTGGCGCAGGCCGAGGCGGCCGGGGTGGCGCTGGCCATCGAGAATGCGTCCAGCCTCTACGCCGACATCCACCTTGCCCACACCCTGCGCGACACCGTCACGCTGGCCGAGATGGGCGGCCTGGGTGTCTGCATCGACGTGTTCCACTGTTGGGCTGAGGGGGATGTCGAGGCTATGGTGCAGCGGGCGTTACCGCGCACGTCGCTGATCCAGCTGAGCGACTATGTGCTCGGCGACCGGGCGTTGCCGGCCAGGGCGGTGCCGGGCGACGGCACGATTCCGCTCGAGGCGTTCGTCGCCCAAGCGCTCGCCGGCGGCTACTCCCACGGTTTCGACCTGGAACTGATCGGTCCCCGGATCGACCGCGAGGGGCATCTGGAATCCGCCCGGCGCGCATGTGGTGTCCTCAGCGCGATGCTCGAGAGGCTGGGTGCGTGAGCATGGCCTTCGGTGACGGTCCCCACGACGCAGCGCTGCAGCGGGCGTGGTCCGAATTCTGCGCGCGGCTGCAGGAAGCGGGCGAGCAGGTCTTCAAGCAGGCCAACCCGGCGTCGGGCGTGCATCGGGTCGACGCCTACCGGTTTCTCACCCAAAACCTCGGCCAGGCCTTCGATCTGGCGCTCGAGACGCACGACACCCGCTACCCGGTTCTGCACACCTTCTGTGGCCCGACCCGCAAGCTGGGCGGCGACTGCGCCGACTTCACCTACCAGCAGGCGTGGATCGACGGGCAGTCGACGTACCGGCTCGCCGGGACCCGGGGCACCGCAAGGTTCTTCAACGTTACGGTCCACGGGCCACGTGCGCCCGGCCCGGGCGTGCTGCACGAACCGTTCGGCGACGTACCGGAGGCCAATCTGCTCGGTCATCAGCTCCAGGTCGGCGACGACAGCGAATTCGAGCTCTACATCGGCGGACCCGAGCGCGGGCCGAACTGGCTGCCCACCACGGCCGCGTCGCGGAAACTGTTCGTTCGCCAGGGTTTCGACCGTTGGGACGAACTGCCGGCGCAGCTGCGCATCGAGCGGATCGACATGGACTCCCCCAAGCCGTTGCCCTCGCCCATCGAGATGGTCGAGGCGATGCGCTGGGCCGGTGAGTTCGTCACCGGCCTGATGGCCGACTGGCCCGAGTTTCCCTTCACCTACGGCGGCGTCGACGCCAACTGCCCCAACACCTTCCCGCACGTCGCCGCGTCCGATGCGGATACCAGGCGCGGCCGGGCGGCCGCCAACATGTATTGGGAACTCGCGGACGACGAGGCGCTGATCGTCGAGTTCGGCGCCCACGAGGGGTTGTGGATGCTGAGCAACATGGGTGTCTTCTTCAACAGCATGGATTACCTGTACCGGCCGGTGAGCTACACGCCGAGCCGCACGCAGACCGACGCAGACGGACGTGTTCGTCTCGTCATGGCCCACCGTGATCTGGGCGTTCACAACTGGCTCGACACCCAGGGCTTCGCGCGCGGCAACCTGACCTACCGGCACATGCTCGAAGGCGAGCCCGCCGCGCTGAACACCCGGGTTGTCAAGCACGACGAACTGCTCGCCGCCCTGCCCGCAGGCACCGCCATGGTCACCCCAGCCGAACGCACCGCCGCGATGTGGGAGCGCTTCCACGGCATTCGCCGTCGTTACGTCCTCTAGACACCGGAGCTAGGGTCTTAGATCGTGGCCGAAATCTCCGAAGACGTACTGGATGGACTCTCTGAATTCGCGCTGTTGGGCGAGAACGCCGAGCAAGCCGGTGTCACCGGCCCGCTGCCCGATGTGCAACGCGTCGAGGCGGGCGACGGGGAGGGCAAGATCAGCGCGCTGCGCTGGGGCGCCACTCCCCCGCGGATCGTCTTCCTGCACGGCGGCGGTCAGAACGCGCACACCTGGGACACCGTCATCGTCGGCCTCGGCGAGCCCGCGCTGGCCGTCGACCTGCCCGGGCACGGCCATTCGGCGTGGCGCGAGGACGGCGACTACTCGCCGCAGCTCAACGCCGACGCCCTGTTGCCGGCGCTGCGCGAGCACGCCCCAAACGCCGATCTTGTCGTGGGCATGTCGCTGGGCGGGTTGACCGCGATACGGCTGGCCGCCGTGGCGCCCGAACTCGTCGACGAACTGGTCCTCATCGACGTCACACCGTCGGCGCTGCAGCGGCACTCGGAGATGACCAAAGAACAGCAGGGCACGGTGGCGTTGATGCATGGGGAGCGCGAATTCGAAAGCTTCCAAGCGATGCTGGACCTGACGATCGCCGCGGCGCCGCATCGCGAGGTGACGGCGCTGCGCCGCGGCGTCTTTCACAACTCGCGGCGGCTGGACAACGGCACGTGGACGTGGCGCTACGACGTCATCCGCAAGTTCCCCGACTTCGACGTCCTCTGGGACGACGTGGACAGGTTGTCCGCGCCCATCACCCTCATCCGCGGCGGCAACTCCGGATTCGTCAGCGACGACGATGCCGCCGAATTACGGCGTCGAACAAGGCATTTCCGTACCGCACACGTCGTCGAGAATGCCGGCCACTCCGTGCAAAGCGACCAGCCCCGCGCCCTGATCGACCTGCTGCGCGGGGTGCTGGAGGCGCGCTGAGCCTACGGTGGGTGGTATGCAATCAGGCCTCCCCATCCGCGTCGGTGTGCAACTGCAGCCGCAGCACGCGCCGCAATACGGACAAATCCGTGACGCCGTGCGTCGCTGCGAGGACATCGGCGTCGACATCGCGTTCAACTGGGACCACTTCTTCCCCCTTTACGGGGATCCCGACGGCGCGCATTTCGAATGCTGGACCATGCTCGGGGCGTGGGCCGAGCAGACATCGCGCATTCAGATCGGCGCGCTGGTCACCTGCAACTCCTACCGGAATCCCGAGTTGCTGGCCGACATGGCCCGCACGGTCGACCACATCTCTGACGGCCGCCTCGTGCTGGGGATCGGCTCGGGCTGGAAGCAGAAGGACTACGACGAATACGGCTACCACTTCGGCACCGCGGGCAGCCGTCTGGACGACCTGGCCGGCGCGCTCCCCCGCATCAAGGCCCGGCTGGCCAAGCTGAATCCGCTGCCGAACCGCGACATCCCGATCCTGATCGGCGGCGGCGGCGAGCGTAAGACGCTACGGCTGGTCGCCCAATACGCCGACATGTGGCACAGCTTCACCTCCGCCGACGAGTTCCCGGCCAAGTCAGAGGTGCTGGCCCGGCACTGCGCCGACGTCGGCCGCGACCCGGCGAGCATCGAACGTTCGGCGGCCGTGCAGCACCGCGGCGACCTGGTAGGCAATGCCGAGACGCTCGTCGGCCTCGGTGTCACGCTGTTGACGGTTGCCTGTGACGGTCCGGATTACGACCTCGGCGCGGCCGAAGCGCTGTGCCGGTGGCGCGATAGTCGTTGAGGCCTCCGACCATTTATCGGTCAAACGCCGGAAAGTACGAGCCCACTCGTGAGAAACTTCTCGCGCTGATGACCGAATCGGGTTTGAAAGAGACTCAACGACGAATGCCGAAGAAATACGGGGTCAAAGAAAAGGACCTGGTTGTTTCGCACATCCTTCACCTCTTGCTGACGGGAAAGTTGCGCACCGGCGACCGCGTCGATCGCAATGAGATCGCGTTGGGACTGGGAGTGAGCCGCGTCCCCATTCAAGAGGCGCTGGTTCAGCTCGAACACGACGGCATTGTCTCCACCCGCTATCACCGTGGGGCGTTCGTCGAGCGATTCGACGAAGCCACCGTCCTCGAGCATCACGAGCTCGAGGGCCTGCTCAACGGCATCGCGTCCGCGCGCGCGGCCACTAGTCCCACCCCGAGGATCCTGGGTCGGCTCGACGCCCTGATGCGATCGCTGCGCGCCGCGAAGGATTCGCGGACCTTTTGCGACATCGCCGCGGAATACCGGCAAACGATCAACGACGAATACGCCGGCCCGCGACTGCACGCGACGATCCGCGCCTCGCAAAACCTGGTCCCCCGGGTGTTCTGGCTGATCTATCAAGGCAGCCGCGAGGAAATGCTGCCGTTCTACGAAGACGAGACGGCCGCGATCAACCGGCGCGACCCCGAGGCGGCACGGGCCGCGTGCGTCGGCCGCTCCTACCTGATGGCCCAGACCATGCTGGCCGAACTTTCCCGGCGCAGAGTGTTCACCGCGCCCGACGAGGTGATCCCGGTCGTCCCCGGACCGCTCGAGGGACTCGACGACGCCGAACCCGTGGGCGTCGAGCCGTCGCTGGCCCTATAGAGGGGACGCTCACCCGACGAGGCCGGGCGCCGGTCGTTACGGTGGCAGGGATGAACGCGCGCGCGGACCGGCGCACCCTGCGTCGCGGCAGGCTGTTCGGACTCACCGCGACCACGGTGTTGGTGTGCTGCATGGCATTAGGCGGGCTCGCCGTGCCCGCCGCTGCCGATTGGAACCAATGCGCGCCGGCCGGTTTGGACAGCGCAAGGGCCCTGCCCAAAGATCTGACCGAGTCCCAGCCCACGCCCGAGGAAGACCGGGACACGACCAATTCCGTGGAACCGCTCAGCGCTGTCGACGTCGGCGCGCTGCGCCTGGGCATTCCGGGCGTGCTGACGGTGGGGACGCTGTCGGACGCCCCGCCCAACATCTGCATCAATCCCACCGGCGAATTCAGCGGCTTCGACAACCTGCTGCTGCGCGCCATCGCCGACAAGCTGCACCTGCAGGTCCGCTTTGTCAGCACGGACTTCTCCGCGCTACTCGCCCAAGTGGCGTCCCGGCGCTTCGACGTCGGATCGGCGTCGGTGAAAGCCACCGAGCGGCGCCGTCACACCGTCGCGTTCACCAACGGCTACGACTTCGGCTTCTATTCGCTGGTGGTGCCGCCCGGTTCGCCGATCCACAAGTTCAGCGACCTGGCGGCCGGCCAGCGCATCGGTGTCGTCCAGGGCACCGTCGAGGAGTCTTACGTCGTCGACACCCTGCATCTGCAACCGGTGAAGTATCCGGGCTTCGCGACCCTGTATGCCAGCCTGAAGACCCGGCAGATCGACGCGTGGGTGGCGCCCGGAACCCTCGCCTCGACCGTCATTCGACCGGGCGATCCGGCGGTGACCGTCGCGAACACTTACAGCGCAGGCAATTTCGTGGCCTACGCGGTCGCCAAGGAGAACCAGCCACTGATCGATGCGCTGAACTCCGCGCTGGACGCGGTGATCGCCGACGGCACCTGGGCGAAGCTGTACTGCCAATGGGTCCCGCGTAGCCTGCCGCCGGGCTGGAAACCCGGGTCCAAGGCCGCGCCCGTCCCAAGCCTGCCGGATTTCGCCGCGATCGCCGCCAGCCGGCATGGCGCGCCGACGGGTCAAGCCGCGCCCAAGTCGACGCTGGCCCAGTTGCGTGACTCGTTCTTCGACTGGGACATGTACCGCCAGGCCATTCCGGTCCTGTTCACGACGGGCCTACCAAACACGTTGATCCTGACCAACAGCGCCATCGTGATCGGCTTGGCGCTCGGAATGGTGCTGGCCATGGCGGGCATCTCGCATCGGCGCTGGCTGCGCTGGCCGGCGCGGGTTTACACGGACATCTTCCGTGGCCTTCCCGAAGTGGTGATCATTCTGCTGATCGGAATGGGCATCGGGCCGTTGGTCGGTGGACTGACGAACAAGAATCCCTATCCCTTAGGTATTGCCGCGTTGGGATTGATGGCGGCGGCCTACATCGGCGAAATCCTCCGCTCCGGAATACAAAGTGTGGACCCCGGCCAGTTGGAGGCCTCGCGGGCCCTGGGATTCAGCTATACGGCCGCGATGCGGCTGGTGGTGGTGCCGCAGGGCATCCGACGGGTACTGCCGGCGCTGGTCAATCAGTTCATCGGGTTGTTGAAGGCGTCGGCTTTGGTGTACTTCCTCGGCCTGATCGCCGATCAACGGGAGTTGTTCCAGGTGGGCCGGGATTTGAATGCCCAAACCGGGAGCCTGTCCCCGCTGGTGGCGGCCGGTCTGTTCTACCTGATACTGACCATTCCGTTAACGCATTTGGTGAATTACATCGACGCGCGCCTGCGCCGCGGTCGAGGCGCCCCCGACCCCGATGACAATTCCAGCTTGCTCGCCACCACGTTCGGCCAGGAGATCACGTGAGCGTCGCCGCTGCGGGACGTGCGCCGGTATCGCTGGCCGCCAAAGACATTCACCAAACTCTGGGCGGAAACAAGGTGCTGCGCGGCGTTGACTTCGAGGCGCCCGCCGGCACCACCGTCGCCGTCATCGGGCCGTCCGGCTCCGGCAAGTCGACGCTGCTGCGCACCTTGAACCGATTGCACGAACCCGATAGCGGCGACATCTTGCTGGACGGCCGATCGGTGTTGCGCGACGACCCCAACGAGCTGCGCCAGCGCATCGGCATGGTGTTCCAGCAATTCAACCTCTTCCCGCATCTGAGCGTGCTGAAAAACGTTGCGATGGCGCCGCGCAAGTTGCGGCACCTGCCCGCCGACCAGGCCCGCGAGCTGGCGCTGGCTCAGTTGGAGCGAGTTGGCCTGAAGCACAAGGCCGATGCGCGGCCCGGCATGCTGTCCGGCGGCCAACAACAACGGGTGGCGATCGCCCGGGCGCTGGCCATGGCCCCGCAGGTGATGTTTTTCGACGAGGCGACGTCGGCGCTGGATCCCGAAACGGTGAAAGGAATTCTGCAACTCATCGCCGACCTCGGTGCCGACGGTATGACCATGATCGTGGTCACTCACGAAATGGGTTTTGCCCGCTCGGCATCCGACACCGTTGTCTTCATGGATCGCGGCAAGGTCGTGGAATCCGGGGCGCCGGACCAGATTTTCGAAGCCGCGCGGACCGAACGGCTACAGCGATTCTTGTCCCAGGTACTTTGACCACCTCATTGCGACTAATTAGTCGGCATAGCTACCTTGTCCGTGCTGATATAGCGTTAGACTCCCCGTTTATGGCGGACAGCGAATCCACCGCGGCCGACGTCACCGAGCTTGCGGAAGGTTTGCACCGTGCGCTGTCCAAATTGTTTTCGATTCTGCGGCGCGGGGACCCCAGCGGCACGGCGGCCGCGGGCGAACTGACGTTGGCGCAACTGTCGATTCTGGTCACCCTGCTGGACCAAGGGCCGATTCGGATGACCGACCTCGCGGCCCACGAACGGGTGCGCACGCCCACCACCACCGTGGCGATCCGCCGGCTGGAAAAGCTGGGGCTGGTGAAACGCTCGCGCGACCCGTCCGACCTGCGGGCGGTGCTGGTCGACATCACCCCGCGCGGGCGTGCCGTTCACGGCGAGTCGCTGGCCAACCGGCGCGCCTCGCTGGCCGCGATGCTCAGTCAGCTACCCCCGTCCGACCTCGGTATCCTGATGCAGGCGCTGGCGCCGCTGGAGCGGCTGGGCTGCGGCGAACCGACCGCGGGCCCCGCGGGTGCGCCGCCGGCGTGTAAAGAGGCATGAAAATGTCTGCCATGCAACAAGTTTGGTCGCACCCGTAGACTGCGGTACATGCCCACTGCACTCATCACCGGCGCCGGTGGCGGCATCGGTTCCGCGATCGCCACGGCGTTGGCGCCCACCCACACCCTGCTGCTGGCCGGTCGGCCGTCCGACCGGCTCGACGCCGTCGCGCAGCGGCTCGGGTCGACGACGTTTCCACTGGACCTGACCGACTCCGGTGATATCGAGGCCGCCTGCGAGATCGTGGACGAACTCGACGTGCTGGTGCACAACGCCGGCGTGTCGATCCCCGGTCATGTGGCCGAGTCCAACGTCGACGAGTGGCGCGCCACCTTTGCCGTCAATGTGCTAGGGCCGGTGGAACTTACGTTGGCGTTGCTACCTGCGCTGCGGCAGGCGCACGGTCAGGTGGTGTTCATCAACTCCGGGGCGGGCCGCAACGTTTCGCCCGGCATGGCCTCGTACTCGGCCAGCAAGTTCGCGCTGCGCGCCTTCGCCGACTCGCTGCGCGCCGACGAGCCCGAGCTGCGGGTGACCACGGTCTACCCCGGCCGCACGGACAGCGAGATGCAACGCGAGCTCGTCGAGTACGAGGGCGGGACGTACGACCCCAGCAAGTTCCTCCGGCCCGAAACTGTCGCGGTCGCGGTCGCCAACGTGGTGGCTACGCCCCCAGACGGCCACGTCCACGAGGTGGTGCTGCGGCCCACGGGCCGGTGACTCGTCGGCCGCTAGACGACCAGGTTGACCAGCCGGCCCGGGACCACGATGACCTTGCGCGGGTTGGCTCCGGCCAGGAATGCCCGAACCTTTTCGTCCGACAACGCCGCGGCCTTCAGGGTGTCCTGATCGGCGTCGGCGGCCACCACTACTCGCCCCCGCACCTTGCCGTTCACCTGGACGGGGTATTCGACGCTGTCGTCGACCAGGTAGGCCGGGTCGGCCTCCGGGAACGGGCCATGCGCCAGCGACGTGGTGTGGCCCAACCGCAGCCATAGCTCCTCGGCCATGTGCGGCGCCAGCGGCGCCAACATCAGCACCAGCGGCTCGGCCGCCGCCCGCGGCACCGCGTCGCGGTGCTCTTTGGTGAGGTGGTTGGTGTACTCGATCAGTTTGGCGGCCGCAGTGTTGTTGCGCAGTGCGGCATAGTCTTCCGACACTCCCGCGATGGTGCGGTGCAACGCTCGCAGGGTGTTGACGTCGAGCTCCTGCTCCCCTGCCACATCGACTACCCGCGTCTCGCCGGTCTGCTCGTCGACCACGAGGCGCCACACACGTTGCAGGAAGCGGTGCGCCCCGACGACGTCCTTGGTGGCCCATGGGCGGGAGGCCTCCAGCGGACCCATCGACATCTCGTACACCCGCAGCGTGTCGGCGCCGTACTCGTCGCAGATCTCATCGGGCGAGATCGAGTTCTTCAGGCTCTTGCCGATTTTGCCGAATTCCTGGAAGACCTCGATCTCGCCGTCCGGACCCCGGTAGAAAAAGCGGCCGCCGCGCTCGAGCACCTCGTCGGCCGGAACGTAAGACCCGCGCGAGTCGGTGTAGGCGAAGGCCTGAATGTAACCCTGGTTGACCAGGCGGCGGTACGGCTCCCGGGAACTGACGTGGCCCAGGTCGTATAAAACCTTGTGCCAGAACCGGGCGTACAGCAGGTGCAGCACCGCGTGCTCGGCGCCTCCCACGTAGAGGTCGACGCCGCCGGGATCCTGCGGGCCGTGCTCGTCCGGTCGCGGTCCCATCCAGTAAGCTTCATTTTCCTTGGCGCACAACCGTTCCGAGTTGTGCGGATCGGTGTATCGCAGTTCGTACCAGGAGCTGCCGGCCCACTGCGGCATCACGTTGGTGTCGCGGGTGTAGGGCTGCAGGCCGTCGCCGAGGTCCAGGTCGACATGCACCCACCCCGTCGCCTTGGCCAGTGGTGGCGACGGCTCGCTGTCCGCGTCGTCGGGGTCGAACAGCACCGGCGAATAGTCGGGCACGTCGGGCAGCTCGACGGGCAGCGCAGCCTCGTCGAGCGCGTGGGCGCGTCCGTCGCCGTCGTAGACGATCGGAAACGGCTCACCCCAGTAGCGCTGCCGGGCGAAAAGCCAGTCCCGCAGCTTGAATTCGATCCGCGCCCAGCCGCGGCCGTCCGCCTCCAGGCGGGCGGTGATCGCCTCCTTCGCCGCGGGCACGTCCATTCCGTCGAGGTAACCGGAATTGACCAGAACACCGTCACCGGGGTATGCGGCCTCCGAGATATCTCCTCCCGCAATGACTTCCACGATCGGCAGCCCGAGCTCCCGGGCGAAGTCCCAGTCGCGCTGGTCGTGGCCGGGGACCGCCATGATGGCGCCGGTGCCGTAGCCGGCCAACACGTAGTCGGCGATGAAGATCGGTACCGGCTTGCCGTTGGCGGGGTTCGTCGCGTAGCTACCCAGGAACACGCCGGTCTTGTCCCTGTTCTCTTGACGCTCGAGGTCCGACTTCGCCGCGATCGCCTGCCGGTAGGCGGCGACCGCCTCGCCCGGCGTCGCGGCCCCGTAGGTCCACCGCGCGTCGGTCCCCTCCGGCCAGCCGGCGGCGATCAGGCCGTCGACCAGGTCGTGCTCGGGAGCCAGCACCAGGTAGGTGGCGCCGAACATGGTGTCCGGCCGGGTGGTGAACACCTCGATGTCGACCGTCTCGCCGCCGGCGTTGATCGCCGCGAACAGCGCCCGGGTGCCGGTGGAGCGGCCGATCCAGTTGCGTTGCATGGTCTTGACCGGATCCGGCCAGTCAAGCAGTTCCAGGTCGTCGAGCAGGCGGTCGGCGTAGGCGGTGATACGCATCATCCACTGCCGCAACCGCTTCCGGAACACGGGGAAGTTGCCGCGATCGCTACGGCCATCCGCGGTGACCTCTTCGTTCGCCAGCACCGTGCCTAGACCGGGACACCAATTCACCATCGAGTCCGCGCGGTAGACCAGTCGGTGGCTGTCGATCACGTCGGCGCGCTCCCCCACCGACAGCGCGGCCCAGTCCCGTCCGTCCTCGAGCCTCCTTGCGCCCGAGTCGAATTCGGCGATGAGCTCGGCGATCGGGCGCGCCTTGCGGGCCGAGGTGTCGAACCAGGCGTTGTAGATCTGCAGGAAGATCCACTGCGTCCACTTGTAGAACTCGACGTCGGTGGTCGAGAAGCTGCGCCGGCTGTCGTGGCCCAGGCCCAGCCGGCCCAGTTGACGCCGGAAGTTCACGACGTTGGCCTCGGTCCGGGTGCGGGGGTGGGTGCCGGTTTGCACGGCGTATTGCTCGGCGGGCAGCCCGAAGGCGTCGAAACCCAACGCGTGCAGGACGTTATGTCCAGTCATCCGGTAGTAGCGGGCGTACACGTCGGTGGCGATATAGCCCAGCGGGTGCCCGACGTGCAGTCCCTCGCCCGAGGGATAGGGAAACATGTCCTGCACGAACAACTTGTCGGCGGGGACAGGGGTGCCGTCCGTCGGGGCCAGCGAACCGACCGGGTTGGGCACGTTGAACGTGCCGAGCCTCGCCCAGTTCTCCTGCCAGGTGCTCTCGATACGGCCCGCCAGCGCCGCCGTGTAACGATACGTCGGCGCATCGGAGTCCGTCTGAACGGCACCGGGGTTGTTCCCGGGGGCGGCGGTCGGGGAGTCGGTCACCTGAACAGGGTATAAGGGCGGCCTCGGCCCGACCCCCGGCCACAGGATGGTCTCGGTTCCGTTGCGCACCGATCAGAGGTTCATCCCATCTCGATTTCGGGCCTATTCATCGCCTTTGACCTGTAGTTACAGTCGGCCTCTAGCTGCTGGCAGTGCGCCATTGGAAGGACCGACGCAGATGATCGAGATCGTCCCCGCCCACCGTGCGCTCCTCGGGGGTATGGTCGCCGGCCTGATCGGCATGGCGGTTTTCACTTGCGCCCAGGCATCGGCAGACCCCGTGCTTCCCGCACCATCACCCGTTCCCGTGCTCCCGGCACCCGCGCCGCAGAACGTCACCGCCGTGCCGGGACAGGCACCGACCAACCGGCTCCTCGCCGCCCCCCCGGCGTCGAATCCCGTCGCGTCGCCGACGGCCCCGGGTGCCGCGGCCCCGGTCGCGCCCGCCGCGCCGGTGGCCCCCGCGGTGACCCCGGCCGCCTCGGGCACCATCCGCGAATACCTGGAGTCGAAGGGGGTCAAGCTCGAGGCGCAGAAGCCCCAAGGGCTCAACGCGCTCGACATCACCCTGCCCGTGCCGGCGCGCTGGACCCAGGTGCCCGACCCGAACGTGCCCGACGCGTTCGCGGTGATCGCCGACCGGCAAGGCAGCAGCATTTACACCTCGAATGCCCAGGTGGTGGTGTACAAGCTGGTCGGCAATTTCGACCCGCGAGAGGCCATCTCCCACGGTTATGTCGACAGCCAGAAACTTCTCGCCTGGCAGCCCACCAACGCCTCGATGGCCGATTTCGGCGGCTTCCCGTCCTCGATCGTTGAAGGCACCTACCGTGACGGCGACATGACGCTGAACACGTCGCGGCGTCACGTCATCGCCACCTCAGGGCATGACAATTACCTGGTCTCGCTCGCAGTAACCACCGATCGCGCGGTCGCCGTGGCCGACGCACCGGCCACCGACGCGATCGTCAACGGCTTCCGCGTGACCGTTCCCGGGGCGCCCGTCCCCGCGCCGGTCCAAGCGCCCGCGGCCTCGCCGGTCGGGCTGACCCCGGCCCCGGCGCCGGTTGCACAAAGGCCGGCCCTGGCTCCGGTCCCCCAGGCCCCGGTCTCGCAAGTTCCGGTCGCGGCCCCGGTCGGGCAAGTACCGCCCATGCCCCCGATCGGGCAGGCACCCGTCACCGCTCCGGTCGGCCAGGCACCCGCCGTGGCCCCGCTCCGGCAGACCTCGGCCACCGCCCCGGTTGGCCTGCCGGTGCAGGCGCCCATGCCCAGCCGGCAGCCCACGCCAAACCTGCTGGCCCTGGTTCCCGGGCTGCCCCCGCTGCCCAACTTCTCGTTTTTGCAGCACTAGGCCCACGGCCCCGACCCCTCGGAGCCGACTGAGCGGACGGGGGTTCGGCCTCGTATTGTGAGGCCATGCTGATTGCGGGCCTGCTGAGCATGTGTGCGGCGGTCGCCTCCGCCGGGTTCGGGACCTGGTCGCTGGCGCGCCCCCGGAATGTCGACCCCACCGCGCTGGCGCTGCGGTCCATGGCTCCCGCTCAACTGGCGGCGGCCATCATGCTTTCCGCCGGGGGGGTGGTGGCGCTGGCGGCCCCTGCGCACACGGCGCTGGTGGTGCTGATCGTCTGTGTCATCGGCGCCTTCGGAACGCTCGCCGCCGGGTCCTGGCAGAGCGCGCGCTTCGCACTGCGACAAGAGTCGGCCGCGCCGGCCTGCGCGGGGACCTGTGCGGGCTGCGCGCAGTCCTGCCACTGAGCCCGGCGGGGCTAGTTGCGGCTGAGGTCGATCGGATGGGTGGCCAGCAGCGACAGCGGCAGCGGCTGGCGGCGCAGCACCTGCCCCCACAGGTCGGACCTCGACCCCGCGAGAACGTCAGAGGGCAACGCGGACAAAACGATCCAGTCGTCGCGTTCGATTTCGCCTTCCAGCTGCCCGATGGTCCATCCGGAGTAGCCCGCGAAAATCCGCACCCCCTCCACGAAGGGCGCGATCGTGTCGGGGTCGGCGTCGAGGTCGACCATCACCACTCGGCCATCCACATGCCGCAGGCCCGCCACGCCTTGCGGATCGGCGCCAACGCGCAACGCCGCCAGGCATAGGGCCGCGTCGCGCTTCACCGGACCGCCGATGAACATCGTCTTCGGCTTGGCCGCCAGTTTGGTCCACTGCGGTAAGACGT
Source organism: Mycobacterium paraseoulense (assembly GCF_010731655.1). Taxonomy (NCBI): domain Bacteria; kingdom Bacillati; phylum Actinomycetota; class Actinomycetes; order Mycobacteriales; family Mycobacteriaceae; genus Mycobacterium; species Mycobacterium paraseoulense. Next base: position 4,070,515 of record NZ_AP022619.1, read on the forward strand.
TGTACACCGCGGTCTCGCTGGCGCGGTTGAGCACCACACCCAAGGTGCCGCCATCGTTGTGCTCGACGATGTAGATCACACTGCGCCGGAACGTCGGTTCGAAAAGATCGGTGTTGGCCAGCAGCAAGGTACCCGCGCGCACCCGCTGCGCGGCCGGCGCGACATAGTCCTCTGGATCCTCGGGCGGCACCCCACCATCATCGCATCCGGCGGTTGCCGCTCGGGGGAATCAAGCGCGGGGCGTGAAGATTTGTACTGTTGGTAAGTCGGCTCGGACGTGACGAGCTTGCTAGCCCCCCTCTTGGAAGTCGGTTTTGTGATCCAATCCCGGATGCACTCAAGCGCACCCGCCGAAATCTGGCGGTCGGTGCGCAGTTTGCCGGAATTCTGGCGGCTGCTGCAGGTGCGCATGGCGAGTCAATTCGGTGACGGGCTGTTCCAGGCGGGTCTGGCCGGGGCGTTGCTGTTCAATCCGGACCGGGCCGCCGATCCGATGGCCATCGCGCGGGCGTTCACCGTGCTGTTCCTGCCTTATTCGCTGTTGGGTCCGTTCGCGGGAGCGCTGATGGACCGTTGGGACCGGCGGCTCGTGCTCGTCGGCGCCAACGCCGGCCGCGTCATCCTGATCGCAGCGATAGGCACCATCCTGGCCGTCCGGGCCGGCGATCTGCCGCTGTTGTTGGGCGCGCTGTTCGCCAACGGTTTGGCCCGGTTCGTCGCTTCCGGGCTCTCGGCGTCGCTGCCGCACGTCGTGCCGCGCGAACAGGTCGTGACGATGAACGCCGCAGCCAACGCGGCCGGGGCCGTCGCCGCCTTCATCGGCGCCAACTTCATGCTCGTGCCCCGGTTCGTATTCGGCGCCGGTGACAAGGGGGCCTCGGCGATCATCTTCCTCACCGCGATCCCCGTCGTGATCGCCTTGCTGCTGTCGTGGCGGTTCGGCCCTCGTGTCCTCGGCCCCGACGACACCAAGCGGGCGATCCACGGACCGGTCATCTACGCCGTGGTCACCGGCTGGCTGCACGGCGCGCGCACGGTGGCGCAACGGCCGACCGTCGCCGCGACCTTGTCCGGCCTGGCCGCCCACCGGATGGTGATCGGCATCAATTCCTTGCTGGTCCTGTTGCTGGTCCACCACATGACCGACCCCGAAGCCGGGGGATTGGGCACCGCGCTGGTGTTCTTCGGCGCCGCGGGTCTGGGCGCATTCCTGGCCAATGTGCTGACTCCGCCCGCGGTCCGTCGCTGGGGGCGCTATGCGACGGTCAATGGTGCTTTGGTGATGTCGGCGATCATCGAAGTCGCCGGCGCGGGATTACTGCTACCGATCATGGTGGCTTGCGGCTTCTTCCTCGGTGTGACCGGGCAGATGGTCAAGCTGTGCGCCGACTCGGCGATGCAGATGGATGTCGATGACGCCCTGCGCGGGCACGTGTTCGCCGTGCAGGACGCGCTGTTCTGGGTCTCGTTCATCGTCTCGATCACGGTGGCCGCGCTGTTGATTCCCGCCGACGGCCACGCGCCGGCTTTCGTCCTGTTCGGCTCGGGGGTGTACCTGGCCGGCCTGGCCATGCACGGCGTCCTGGGCCGGCGGGGCGAGCAGGCGAATAATCGCTACCCGGCGGCGGCAACCGACGAGCGGAGGCAATGATGGCGGGTCCCGAACCGATCGTGGCTGACCTACGGGCCGAAAGCGATGAGCTCGACGCCCTGGTTGCACCGCTGCCGCCCGAACGCTGGGCCGATCCGACGCCCGCGCCCGGCTGGACAATCGCCCATCAGATCGGGCATTTGTTGTGGACCGACCGGGTCGCGCTGACCGCGGTCACCGACGAGGCCGGGTTCGCCGAAGAGCTCAAGGCGGCGGCCGCCGACCCAGCCGGCTTCGTCGACGCCGGCGCCGAAGAGTTGGCGGCTCTTCCGCCGGCCGAGCTGCTCGCCGATTGGCGGGTCACCCGCGGCCGATTGCACGACGACCTGCTGATGGTTCCCGCCGGGCGAAAACTTCCCTGGTTCGGCCCCCCGATGAGCGCGGCGTCGATGGCTACCGCGCGGTTGATGGAGACGTGGGCCCACGGACTGGACGTGGCGGACGCGCTGGGCGTCAAGCGGGTGGCCACCGACCGGTTGCGGTCGATCGCTCATCTGGGGGTGCGCACCCGCGACTACGCCTTTTTCGTGAACAACCTCCCCGCTCCGGCCGAGCCTTTCCTGGTCGAGTTGCGGGGACCCAGCGGCGACACCTGGAGTTGGGGACCGCCCGACGCCGCCCAGCGGGTCACCGGTTCCGCGGAAGACTTCTGCTGTCTGGTCACTCAGCGCCGCTCGCTCAGTGCCCTCGACATCACCGCGCACGGGCCCGACGCCCAGCGCTGGCTGGAGATCGCGCAGGCCTTCGCCGGCCCGCCCGGCGTCGGTCGATGAGCGCGCCGGCGCGCGAAGAGAGCCGGCGCCCACGGACCGAGCGTCGGTCGATGAGCGCGCCGGCGCGCGAAGAGAGCCGACGCCCACGGACCGAGCGTCGGTCGATGAGCGCGCCGGCGCGAGTTAGTGCAGCGGTCCGCCGTAACTTGCCCGGTTCTCGGCCTCGGCCTCTTCCCGCAGGGCCGTGATCGCGAGGTTCAGTCGGTCGGCGAGCTCGCCGTGGGCATATCCGGTCATCACGCCGGGATGCAGCGTCAGCTTGAGCAACCGTCCGTCGGCATTGGCCACGGCAAAGATGTCGCCGAGATCGACGCTGTAGGTGACGGCCTCGGCCTGCGCCACAAGGGCTTCCCACTTGTCGGCGGCCTCGCTCAGTTCGCGAAGAACCGACTCGACGAGATCCTTGTCGCTGAGATTCGCGCGACCGCCCGAACCCGACACGATCACAGTATGTCGACCCCTCCAACCAGCGTCAATTCGACAATTCGTGGGCCAGGGGCAACTCCGATCGCCTAGGCGTCGGGCGGCGGGCCGGCGAGTTTCCGATACCAGGCGAGGTGGTAGTTCGCCGATATCGCGTCACCGCTGGCGAGGCCTTCGGTGGCCGCCATCAACAGGCACTTGAGCAGAAGTGCCGGATTCACGGTCGGGTATTGGACCAAGAGCTGGTAGCGCGCCGTATCGAGGTGCACCCGCAAGACATCGACCTCCTGGTCGATGATCACGGCGTCCGCGGCGGCCGCATCCGCCAGCCTCTGCACGATCCGGGGAAGCCCGTCGAAGCGGCGCGTGGTCTCGCTCAGCGCCCTGCCCAGGTCCTCGATCGCGGGCAGCTCGCGCGGTTCCACAGACGATTTCGTCGCGGCGAAGTCCGCCGAGCGGCGCAGCGAATCACCGGGGGCATAAGTCACGACGCGTACCGCGTCGCCGATCAACGCCCCGACCCTGCCGGTGCGTGGCTCGGGTTCCAACAACCGCACGCCGGCCGGAAGGGTGATGCCTGCAGGTATCCAGCCGTGGGCGAGATCGGTGACCAAGACCGTCGTACCGTCGGCGCGCTCGCCGACCGCCCAATTCAGCCGCGGCTCCTGGCGGACCACATACTCGAGCAATCGGTTCAGCCGGTCGACCTCGAAACCCGTTGCAGTGGGGCGTTTTTCGCGGGGCAGGCCGGGGGACTCCCGGGGAATCCGCGGTTCGTCGTGCCCGGCAGCGGGCTCGCCGACGAACGCGTGGTGGCGACCGGCGTCCGCCGGTTCGTCGACGACGGGCTCGGCCTCGGTGATCGCGGGGATGACCTGTGTCTCGGCAATCGAAGCCGCCGCTGCGGTGTCGGCGGGTTCCGGCTCCTGCTGGGCCTCGTCCGGTCCCGGCGCCGGCTCCGCCACGTCGACATGGTGGCGACCGGTGGCGACGGGCGCCCAATCCATCGCGGGCACGCTGTCGGCGGGCTCGTCGACGACACGTTCGACTTCGGTGATCGCGGGGATGACCCGCGTCTCCTCGACCGCGGTCACCGCGGCATCGTCCTCCGGCGGCCACTCGGGCTCGTCCTGGCGCGGTGCCGGCTCCTGCGCCTCCACGTAGTGGCGACCGTTCGCGAGGGACTCATGACCGGCTTCCACGTCCTCGGCCGGCGCTTCGGCGACGTGCTCCACTTCAGCCAAGCTCGGGATGACCTGCGTCTCCTCCATATGCTGGATTTCCGGCACATCCGGCATTTCCGGCGCGGTCGCAGCCTCCGCCGCGATCTCCTGTGCAGGGGTTTCACGCGGCGGCGGCCCGGGCTCGTCCCCTGTCGGCATCACGGGAGGCGGCCTGTCGGCGACCCGCCAGCGCGGCTTACGCACCGTCCTGGTGGGCGCTTCGGAAGGTCGCGCGTCCGTGACAGCAGGGATGATCCGGGTCTGCTCCATGTCCGACGACGGCGGCTCGGCGAATTGCGGACGTGGATACCCGGCGTTCACCGAGTGCAGCTGGCGAATCGTCGATTCCACGCGCCGCACGGCGCGGGCACGGGCCTCATCGATGACCCGTGCTTCTTCGGCCTGGCGGGGCAGATCTGCCAATCCCGCACGTTTGATCATCCTCAGCTGCTGGTTGGCGTTGTCGGCGATTCGTTGCAGGTCGACCTTCAGATACTCTGCGAGCGTGGCGTTTTCGGTGGTGAGCGTCGCAAGCTCGGCAGGCCAAAGCCCACCGATCACCCAGGGGGTGCAATCGATGGGAGAGCTAAAGGCCGGCATCGCCAGTGATTCCCGGGTAGCTCTCCGGAGGCGCTGACGCGCCGTCATCCGACCGAAGATCGCCACCGGTTAAGCGTACCGGCAGCTGACGAATCGCTTATTCGGTCAGTGAATTGTGCAGCTGTGACGGCCTGGGTAGCGTGGGGATATGGCTGAATCTGCGCTGCAGCAGCAACTCGACGAAGTGCGTGCCCTGCTCGCTCGCGCACGAGAGTTGTTCGGCCCCAATCCCGTCGAGCCGCCCACCGATATCGCTCCGGATCCCCGGGCGGCCAAGACCTGGCTGCTGTAGGGCCCGAAACCGGCTACCGTGCGGTGCCGCGGCGGCGCAGTTTATGCGCAAGCAACTTCTCGATCGCCGTATCAAGATCGCGCGGAGTGGGAACCTCCGCCGAGGGGGTATGCCCGGCCGCCAGGATTTCGTCGCGAATCTCCAGCAATGCCTTGAGGCAAGAAACGTCGGCGGTCAGCAAAATGCCACGTGCCAGCGTCTCGGCGTCGGTCTCCATCGCCTCTTCGCTCAGCGCGACGCTGTGCATGTAGCCGCCGCGGCAGGAGCGGACGAGGATGTGCCCACTCGGGTGAACGGTGTCAAAAGCGGGATTCGCGTCCGTCATCGACCGCGGTCGGCAATGCCGCCGAGGTTGCGCGCCGACTCCTGCTCGTGCTGCTCCCACATCGCCGCCGACGCCGCGAGTTTGTCCGCCAGGTCGGCGTGGTCGGCGGCTTGTTGTTCGTAGCACTGGCGTCGGAGTTCGAGCAGTTCGCGCCCGGCGTCGCGTAGTTCACCGAAGATCGGGCCCAGCGAGTCCAGGCTTTCCTGTATCGCCTCATGCGACGACGGGACCGTACGCAAGTACTCGGAGGTTTCCTGGTGACGCGCGGCGGCTTGACGCAAGTGCGTGGGAACCACATGGATCGAATCTGCCATCCGCTGTCTCCTGTTCACGGTTGCCGGCCAGACCGGCGTGATCACTATTGTCAGGTGGTCGACGAACTCGCCGGCCGTGTGGGTGTCGGTGTGTCGGGCTTCGCCGGCGCGGTCACGGCCGACGCCGGTGGATGCTCCCAGCCTAGAAAGGCCGGCCCGCTCACGGTGGCGATGTCTTGAATTCGGCCATCGAGAAGGGCCTTGCCCGGGCCGAGGGCAAGTGCGTGCCGGTCGACGAACATCCCGATGTCCGCCGGAGCCACGCGCGACGCGTCGATCGGTTCGGTGACCGCCGTGCCCGGCGGCGGAATCGTTATTCCCTGCTGTTGAAAGGCATCTGATATAGCCACCCCACCAACCGCGGCTTTGATCGCCGCCGCTAACTGGGGGCTGGCCGCGGTCACCGTCTCACCGTCGGGCAAGGTCACGGTGGTGGGACCGGCCGGTGCCGGCTCGTCCCCATCCGCCGGCACGTCAATGGGGGCGTCACCGTCTTGTGCGCCTGATTCATCTGATGAAGCGTCGGCCTCCGGATCCGGGTCTTGCCCGGACTCCAGCGGGCCGCCGTCGTCGAGGCCGGGCAGGGATTCGCCGCCCTGCGGGGCGGGAAGCGGGAACCCGCCCGGCGTGGCGCCGAGACTCGGCAGTCCCGGGCCGAGGCTGGGCAGTTGCGGCAACATCGCAGGCATGGGCGCCGCCGGGGCGGTCACGCCGTCCGGCACACCCATTCCGTCATCGGGTGCTGGGCCCGGATCGTCGGCCAGCAATGAATCCAGCAGCGGATCCCACTCGGCATCATCCGCCGACGGCTGGGTTTCGGTATCGGCGCCGGAGGCCCGGCCCGGCGGGCGCTCGTCGGGGCCGTTCGGCTGGGTCTTCGATGCGTCGTAGAGCGATGTCCATGCGGCCATCAGAGCTGATTTCGACGTGTCGTCCAGGCTGGCGCTGAGGACCACCGCGCGAATGTCTCGGAGTTTGCCGATCAGAAAGCGCTGGAAGTCTCGCGCTCCGGCCGGGGTGTCCAGATCCGATCGCGTCCGTACCGCGGCTTCGGTGTCGTGCTGCAACTTGGCCAGCGCCTGGCCGCCATCGACGGCGTTCAGGTGGGCATTCAAGATGGCGGTAATCACCTGCATGTCGAGCTGGGAGCTCGACGAATTCTGGTGTGCCAAAGCGGCTTCGGCGCGCGCGATGGCTTCCGCCGCTTCACCCTTCTCCCCACCCGGGGGCGTCGCGTGTTGCTGACGGATCTTGCCCACGATCGCCTGAAGCTGTTCGGGGCGCGTCGTCGGGGCGATCACGGCGGCCAGCTCACCGGGCGATAGGCCCGCCTGCCACGCGTTCGGGTCACCGGTGCGATCTCGCGCATATTGCACCGCGGCAAGCAGCTCCTCGTACGCCGACATCTAGGCGACCGGCGCTGCATGCACCGCACGTGTTTGCGGGATGCGTTGCGGCCCCTCCATGTCCGGCGACAGTACCCAGACATCTGGCTGCCGACAATTCACTGCGCAGGGCGACTGTGGATGACACTGCGACCGCGCCGTGCTAGCCGTTCTCGGGGGCGTACTGGTCCCGAAGACCGTCCAGGACAACCTTTTTCGCTTGACTGAGTTCGCGTGCATGTTCGACGACCGCTGCGATCTCGCGCTGTTTGGCCAGCAGGAATCTTTGAAACTCCCGCGCGCCCATGGGCGTATCGACGGCGAGGCCCGCTTGGTGCGAGGTGGCGTGGTCGATCTGCTCGGCGATGGCATCCAGCCGCCGGGCACCCTCCCGCATCGCGGCATGAGCGCTGGTGAGCACCTCCGCCAGCACGCGGTCGGCGTCGGCGGCCGTGCCATGCCGGCCGGCCAACGCCGACTGCCGCGCCTGCATGGCGGCTACCGAAGGTCCGGCTTGTTCGGTCATCGGTTCACCCTGTTCGTCATAGCGGTCGGCGGATAGCGACGTTGGCGCCCAGCCGGCTGATCCGAACCGAAGCACCCGAATACGGCGCTTCGATCACCAGGTTGTTGCCGATGGCCAGCTGAACGTGCCCGGGGTGGGGGAAGACGAGATCACCGGGACGGACTTGCGAACGAGGCACCGGGATCCCGTCGTTGATCTGCTGATAGGTGGTGCGGTCCAACCGAATTCCGGCTTGCGCGTAGCTCCACTGGACCAGGCCCGAACAGTCGAACTCGTCGGGCCCCGTCGCACCCCACACGTAGGGCCGACCCAGGCGTGACAACGCGGCGCGCACCGCGGCTGCGGCTCGCCCGGTCAGCCCCGATCCGGCGACGCGGTGGCGCAGGAGTTGGTAGCGCAGTGCCCGCAGTTCCGCGAGGTGTCGTCGGGACCGTAATCGGGCCGACAAGACGTGCGCGCGTTGTGTCCGAAGTCGCGCCGCGCGGCGGCGCATCGCCTCGCGCTGCGCCATCGGTGTCGTCGGGACCACAGCGTCGGCGCGGGCCTCTTCGAGGACGGTCCGGGTCAAATCGCGGGCCTGGTCCCGATCCCGCTGGGCTCCGGCGATGACGTTTGCCGCCGCGGCGTCCGTCGCAGCGGCGGCCGCGAGGCGTTGCCGACTGTGATCCGCGGCGAGCCGATAGCCACCGTGTCCCAATCCGTCGCTCAGCTCCGCGGCCGGACGCAAGAGGTCGCGGTAATGCCCGATGCCGGCATCCAACGACGGGGCCCGAGTACTACCGACGAACATGTCGTGAGCACGGCTCAATGCCGCGATCTCGCTTCCGTTCACTGCGCCTCCTCGCCTTGGCGGCCTTCGGCTTCGACGGCATCGGTGAAGGCGCGCACGCGGGGGAGTGCCCCGGGCGGGATAACCCCCCGGTTGCGAATGTCCCAGATCTCCTCGACGTCGACCCCGACCAGGGCTGCGATGATCGTTTCCGGCAGTGACGAGCGCGCGCAGGCCCTGTCGAAGCGTGCGCTCAAGCTGGTAGGCATCCGCTTGAGCAGGGCCGTGCGGGTGGCCTCGAGGGCTTGGAGGTGCTCCATCAGGCGGTCGGTGGAGTCCGCGCCGGCATTCACCGCGACCCGCCAGGAACCGGCGGCGAGCATCTCGGCCTTCACGCACTGAGCGATCACAGACAGAATATACGTCTCATATTCGTTTGATGTTGTCGCAGGCAACCGATCGATGACGGACTTGAGCGCTTCGAGCTGAGCTTCGGCGTAACCTTCCAGCACTTCGGTGTCAGTGTGCCGGTCCACGATCACGGGCCCGGTGCGCCTGGCGGGCACGGCGGCGGGCGGCTGCGCGGCCATCAGCCGGGCCAGTTCGGCATCCGGATCGGCGGCCACCAACAGCCGGGAATAGGTGCCCGGGGGGAGGCCAAGTCCGTTCTCAACCTTCTGAACTGTGCTTTTGTGTGGCTTACGGGCGCCGCGCTCCAGGAAGCTCAGCCCCATGATGCTGACACCGGTCGCGGCGGCAAGGTCGGCCAGTGACCAGTCGCGCGACTCTCGTAAAGCGCGGATCGCCGCGCCGGCCGATTCACGGCTCACCGCACGCTCCGGCCATAGGCCGGATAGTACACAGCGCAGGCCGTATCGCTCCGTATATACGTTTTTGTCACGTTTCTCTTGCGCGCCGCCCGTCTATCTGTATACGCTTCTATCTACGTTTCGCGCTCGACAAGGAGACCGACATGGGACACCCCTGCGCTGCCAACCCGGAACTTTGGTTCGGCTACCCCGACGACGACGGTGGTGATGGCGCGGCCAAGGCCCGTGCGTACGAACGGTCGGCCGTCGAGGCGCGCATCCAGTGCCTGCGCCGCTGCCCGCTGGCGCAGCAGCGCCGCTGCGCCCAGCACGCCATTGCACACCGCGAGGAGTACGGCGTCTGGGCGGGGGTGAAGCTCCCCGGTGGCCAGTACCGCAAGCGCGAACAGCTTGCCCAGGCTCATGAGGTTCTGCGGCGCATCGCGTCCGGCGAGATCAATGCGCGCCAGCTGCCGGAGAATGCGGCCCTGCTCGCCAACCACGAACACGAGACCGTTCCGGTGGCCGCGGTGGTGCTGCACCTGCCGCTCGCCCAGGTCGGGCCGCGCTCGGCCGCCTGACGTTTCCGTCCGGCATTCGAATCGTTTGCTGGCGTAGTCAACGGGGTAGTCGGGCGGCACGACCGTGTCTGTCGACCCGAAGGCGGGATCCATGACGTTCGACCTGACCCCGACCGCAGCACAGCACGACCTGGCCCGGCGAACCCACGAGTTCGCCGAAGAAGTGATCCGCCCTGTGGCGCTGCACTACGACCAACGGCAGGAGTTTCCGTGGGCGGTGTTGGAGGAGGCGGCCCAGCGCGGCTTCTACAGCCCCCTGTTCTACCGCGACCTCATCGGCGATCCGAGCGGCCTCTCGTTGCCGATGTTCATGGAGGAGCTGTTCTGGGGCTGCGCCGGGATCGGGCTGGCGATCGTGATGCCGGCGTTGGCGCTGTCGGCGATCGGGCAGGCCGCGTCGCCCGAGCAGATGCTCCAGTGGGCGCCCGAGTGTTTCGGAACCCCAGGCGATCTCAAGCTCGCGGCGTTGGCGATCTCCGAACCGGAGGGCGGCAGCGACGTCAGGAACCTGCGCACACGCGCACGCCGCGACGGTGACGACTGGATCATCGACGGCCACAAGATGTGGATCGGCAATGGCGGGATCGCCAACGTCCACGTCGTCAACGCGGTCGTCGACGAAGAACTCGGCCATCGCGGACAGGCGCTGTTCGTGGTGCCCGGTGGCACACCGGGGCTGAAGCTGGTGCGCAAGCTGGACAAGCTGGGCTGCCGCGCGTCCCACACCGCCGAGCTGCTGTTCGAAGGCGTTCGGGTGCCTGGCGCGAATCTGCTTGGCGGACAAGAGAAGTTGGAGCACAAGCTCGCCAAGGCACGCGAAGTCGTGGCGGGCGGGAAGCGCTCCGGCTCCGCGACGTTGGGCACGTTCGAGCAGACCCGGCCCATGGTCGCCGCCCAGGCCATCGGGATCGCCCGCGCGGCGCTGGAGTACGCGACGGCGTATGCCACCGAGCGCGAGGCGTTCGGCGGGCCGATCATCGACAACCAAGGCATCGCCTTCCCGCTGGCGGAGCTGGCCACCCAGATCGACGCCGCCCGACTGCTGACCTGGCGAGCGTCGTGGATGGCGGCCAACAACGTTGCGTTCGAACGCGGGGAAGGCTCGATGTCGAAGATGGCCGCCAGTGAGGTGGCCGTCAAGGCCACCGAACGCGCGATTCAAACCATGGGCGGCTGGGGCTACATCACCGATCACCCGGTGGAGAAGTGGTATCGGGATGCCAAGCTGTACACCATCTTTGAGGGCACCAGCGAGATCCAGCGGATGGTGATCGCCAACGCGCTGGGGGCCAGCGTCGGCACGCCCCCACTGCATGTGGTGCTCGAGCCGTCGGGCGGACCGCTGAACCGGGTCTTCGGGCGCGGCACCCCGCTTCGATCCCGCGCCGCCGACGCCGCGTTGTCGATGCAGGACCGGGTGCCCGAACCCGTCATGCGGCTGGCCATGAAGGTGCTCCGCCCGCCGCGCAAGTAGGGGTGTCTGGGTACGGTCGAGGTGACGATGAGCAACCTTGAGGCGGCGCCGATCGAAGTCGCCTGCGCTGCTTTCCCAAGCGCGGGCCTCGAGGTGCTGCGCCCCCGGGAGGTTCCATTGGGCGGGCCCCGCGCCATGCGGGTGCATCGCACGCTTCCGCAGCGCCAACGCTCGCTGATCGGGGCGTGGTGCTTTGTCGACCACTACGGCCCCGCATCCACGCGCATGGACGTCCCGCCGCATCCGCACACCGGACTACAAACGGTGAGTTGGTTGTTCAGTGGGGAAGTGGAGCACAACGACAGCGCCGGCGTGCACGCGATGGTCCGGCCCGGCGAGCTGAACCTGATGACTGCGGGCGCCGGTATCTGCCATTCCGAGGTATCGGTTGAATCGCCGGCCGCCTTGCACGGCGTACAGCTCTGGGTGGCGCTGCCGGGGTCGGACCGCGATACCGGTCGCGACTTCGCCCACTACGTGCCGCCGCCGGCGGCGCTTCCCGGTGCGACGGTGCGGGTGTTCCTCGGCGAGCTGCCCGATGCCTCGTCCCCGGTGCATACCTTTACTCCGCTGCTGGGCGCGCAGGTCGATCTCGACGCCGGGGCCCGCCTCGATATCGCCATCGACCCGTCATTCGAGCACGGCGTGCTCGCCGATCGGGGTTCCGTCCGCGTGAAGGAGACCGCTTTGACGGTTGCCGAGCTCGCCTATCTGAGCCCCGGCCACACCTCGCTGCACCTGCACAACGTGGGGGAGGGGCCGGCGCGGGTGCTGCTGCTCGGTGGGCCACCATTCACCGAAGAGCTGGTGATGTGGTGGAACTTCGTGGGACGAAGCCACGACGACATCGTCGGTTACCGCCGCCTGTGGGAGGACGGCGACGAGCGCTTCGGCGCCGTCCACGGCTACCGCGGTTCGCTTGCGCGACTGCCCGCCCCGCCGCTGCCGACCACCCGGCTGCGGCCCCGGCCTGTACCGCAAAGAGAGGAAAGCACAGATGACCACCGATAAGACCGGAGCCGAAACCACTGTCAGGCTGGAGGAGGGCCGCTACACCATTGCCGTGGAAGGCAGGCAGGTCGGCCTCGCCGATTTCGCCGACCGCGGTGACCAGCGCGTCTTCTACCACACCGAAATCGATCCGGCGTACGGCGGACGTGGCCTGGCGACCATCCTCGTCGAGGAGGCACTCAACGACGCCCGCGGCGAAGGCAAGCGCATCGTCCCCGTGTGCTCGATGATCGGCACGGTGTTGAAGAAGCACCCCGAGTACGACGACATCACCGACGCCGTGACGCCGGATGTCTTGCGGTGGGTGCAGTCGTAGTTTGGCGGGTGAATCTTCGCGGAAGTGGCGGGTGGTTCCGGTTACTCGGCTTTACAACCCGCGGCTAGGATCCATTGAGAACCATGCGCTCAATCTCATCCACCGATTTCGCCATGAGATGGCTGAAAATCGTGGCATTGACCGCTGATAAAACAGCACATTCTTTGTTCAGGCATATCTCGTATCCTGACTCTGTTTTGGAAACGTCCACACCCGGCGCATAGCCCTGCCGGGCGAGATCGGCTCCCAAGGGACCTGATGCAAGATCTGAGCGTGAGGTGGTTGCCCAGTCCCAGATGAGATATTTTTCGGTCAGGTTGAAGTTCGAAAGTCGTGCGGCGCCATTGCGTCGCTGCCCACGGTCATTCACGGTATCCACAACCCACCAATCCCCCTCATCGCGAAGATGGACCGAATAGTCGTCGGTGCCAAAAAGGACGACACAGTCAGGGCAATTTGTCGTGACAAATGCCTTGCCACCGCCCATCCCGGGCGCCCATCGATACCAGTGGCTCGATAAGCGGGAAAAGTCTTGCATCACCTTATCCTTTGTAGGAATCCCCACGGGACTGAATACCGAGCGACTGGGTCACCCGCTGCACTTCGGCGGAGTCGTTGATCGGATGACCGCCATCCCTGCGGTCCCACGCAGCGTTGAATCGGTTGCGAGCTTGCTCGAAGGCGTGCTGCGCCTCAGCGGTGCATCGGCCGGCGCGGTGGAAGACCTCCGCCAGCGAGGAGATCTGCCCGGGGCTCCCGGATTGCAAGCTCTTGTTGATCGCCCACGGGTCACCGCCGGCCTCGCCAATCAGCGCCGCAACGCTTATGTAGCGCAGCTGCATCGCATCACCCTTAGCTGCGCGGCGTCATACGCCACGACCATTGCCACCCCTCCTGAGCTGGCAATTACGCTACTAATGCGATCGCAGCCGTCAATTCACTGCGGGCTTCAGCCCATGGGGCGATGACCAACACACCGCTCCTACTGGGATGGGGAGGGTGGCCGGGTGTCCTGCCTCCGGCGCAACATGAGGGAATACACAGAGGTCACGAGCTCCTCGAGCCCGTGAACTCACCGCCAATATTCAAATGTGGGCGAAGGGGGACTTGAACCCCCACGTCCCGAAGGACACTGGCACCTGAAGCCAGCGCGTCTGCCATTCCGCCACTCGCCCGGAAAACAACCGGTGGACCATACCACTCTAATAGCCGCGTTCCCCAACCCGCTGGTCGGGCTCGGAAGCTGGGCGGCACTGCGCGACAACGCCTCTGAGCAGGTCCGACGCAGTTCTCAGAGTTTCCACGGTGCCGCGGCGGCGCGCTGTCCCGATACCATGCTGGAGTGAAAGGTCACCGCGCGATTGGTTTGCCGCCGGCGTGCGGCATACCGCGTCACGTGCAGGTGAATGCCAGCGCATGAGTAACCAACGGGGCCTGGCGGCGCGGATCGAGCGCAAGCTCGAGGCCACCGTCGACAATGCGTTCGCCCGCGTCTTCGGCGGCTCGATCGTTCCGCAGGAGGTGGAAGCCCTCCTGCGGCGCGAGGCCCGGGACGGTGTCGAGAGGCTGCAGGGAAATCGCCTTTTGGCCCCCAACGAATACATCATTACCCTCGGTAGGCACGACTTCGAGAAGGTGGGCGCCGACCCTGATCTCACTTCGGACGCTTTCGCTGGGTACTTGACCGACTACATCCGTGAACAGGGGTGGCAAACGTATGGTGAGGTGGTCGTCCGGTTCGAGCAGTCATCGAACCTGCGTACCGGCCAGTACCGCGCCCGTGGTGCTGTCAACCCCGATGTGCAGCCCCGCCCGACGGTCAACGATCCCGTCCGGCCACAATCAAATAATGCGTTCGGCGCAGAACGAGGAGTAGCACCAATGACTGACGATTCGAGCTACCGCGGGGCTCAGGGGCCGGGGCGGCCCAGTGATGAGTATTACGACGACCGCTACCAGCGTCCGCCAGAGGGTGGCGCGGAACCTCAGGGGGCACCTGACCAGCGCGGTGGGTATCCGCCCGAGCCGAGCGGCTATCCGCCGCAGCAGGGCTACCCGCCACCCCGGCAGCCCGAGCAGGGCGGCTACCCGGAACAAGGCGGGTACCAAGGCCCGGGCGGCTACCCCGACCAACGCGGCTACCAAGGCCCGGGCGGCTACCCCGACCAACGCGGCTACCAGGGCCCGGGCGGCTACCCCGAGCAGGGCCAGGGCGGCTACCCGCCGCAGTACGAGCAGCGTCCTCCCGGACCCGGCGGGTACGGCGGCCAGGGTTACGACCAGGGCTACCGCCCGGGCGGCGGCTACGGCCCCCCGCCCGGGGGCGGTCAGCCCGGCGGCCAGCAGGGCTACGGCGGTTACGGCGAATACGGCCGCGGACCGGCGCGCCCGGACGAGGGGGGCTACGCCCCGCCCGAGCAACGGCCGGCCTATCCCGAGCAGGGCGCCGGCTACGAGCAAGGCGCCGGCTACGAGCAGGGTGCCGGCTACGAGCAAGGCGCCGGGTATGAGCAGGGCGCCGGCTACGAGCAGGGATACCCGCAGGGCGGCGGCTACGGCCGGCCGGACTACGGCCCCGGCGACTACACGCAATACGCCGAAAACGTCCCCGCCGGGGGATACCCCGGCCAGGCCGGCGGATACGCCGAGCCCGCGCACCGCGACTACGACTACGGCCAGCAGGCCGAGTACGCACAGCCGAGCGAGTACGGCCAGCCCGCCGACTACGGCCAGCCGGCCGGTGGCTACGGCGCGTACGGCGGTGGCGGCTACGGCGCGGCCGGAACGACGGTCACCCTGCAGCTCGACGACGGCAGCGGCCGCACCTATCAGCTGCGTGAAGGCTCCAACATCGTTGGCCGCGGGCAAGACGCCCAATTCCGGCTGCCCGACACGGGGGTGTCACGGCGTCACCTCGAGATCCGCTGGGACGGGCAGGTGGCGCTCCTTTCGGACCTGAACTCGACCAACGGCACCACCGTGAACAACGCGCCCGTGCAGGAGTGGCAGCTAGCGGACGGTGACGTGATTCGTCTGGGCCACTCGGAGATCATCGTCCGGATCCACTAACCCGCTCGGCTCAACGCTGCCGTGCTTCGCCCCGTGTCGACCGGCGTCCAAGTATCGTGACGTTGCCGATGTGCTCGGGGTCACGGGCGCAGGGGGGATGACGCCAGGACGGAAAGGACGCCAGATGCAGGGACTCGTTCTGCAGCTGACGCGCGCCGGATTTTTAATGTTGTTATGGGTATTCATCTGGTCCGTCTTGCGGATCTTGCGGACCGATATCTATGCGCCCACGGGCGCCGTCATGGTGCGCCGCGGGTTGGCGTTGCGCGGCACCCTGCTGCCGTCGCGGCAGCGCCGGCACGCCGCGCGCTATCTGGTGGTGACCGAGGGAGCGTTGGCCGGGGCGCGCATCACACTCAGCGGGCAACCGGTGTTGATCGGGAGGGCTGACGACTCGACCCTGGTCCTCACCGACGACTACGCCTCCACACGGCACGCGCGGCTGTCTCAGCGCGGTTCGGAATGGTACGTCGAGGATCTAGGATCGACGAACGGCACTTACCTTGACAGGGCAAAGGTGACGACTGCGGTACGAGTTCCGATAGGGACGCCGATTCGGATCGGCAAAACGGCGATCGAGTTGCGCCCGTGACGCTGGTCTTGCGATATGCCGCCCGCAGCGATCGCGGCCTGGTGCGCGCCAACAACGAAGACTCCGTGTACGCCGGTGCGCGACTGCTCGCCCTGGCCGACGGCATGGGCGGCCACGCCGCCGGCGAGGTCGCCTCCCAACTGGTGATCGCCGCCCTGGCCCATCTCGACGACGACGAGCCCGGCGGGGACCTGCTGGCCAAGCTCGACGCCGCGGTGCGCTCAGGCAACGCGGCGATCGCGGCGCAGGTCGAGGCGGAGCCCGAGCTCGAGGGAATGGGCACCACGCTCACCGCCATCCTGTTCGCGGGTGACCGGATCGGTCTGGTGCACATCGGCGACTCGCGCGGCTACCTGCTGCGCGACGGCGAACTGACCCAGATCACCAAGGACGACACCTTCGTCCAGACCCTGGTCGACGAGGGCCGCATCACCCGCGAAGAGGCACACAGCCACCCGCAACGGTCGCTGATCATGCGCGCGCTGACCGGTCACGAGGTCGAACCCACCCTGACCATGCGCGAGGCACGCGCCGGCGACCGGTACCTGCTCTGCTCCGATGGGCTCAGCGACCCGGTGAGCGACGAAACCATCCTCGAGGCGCTGCAGATCCCCGACGTCGCCGAAGCCGCCTACCGGCTCATCGAGTTGGCGCTGCGCGGCGGCGGCCCCGACAACGTGACCGTGGTGGTGGCCGACGTCGTCGACTACGACTACGGCCAGACCCAGCCGATTCTGGCCGGCGCAGTTTCCGGTGACGACGACCAGATGACCTTGCCGAACACCTCCGCGGGCCGCGCCTCGGCGATCAGGCCGCGCGACGAATCCGCCAAACGCGTTGCGCCACAACCAGAAACACCCATCCGCCCCCGTTGGCCCCGGCGGCGGATGTTCTTCGTGGCGACACTGGCGGTGTTGTTCGCCCTCTCGGGCCTCGCCATCGCGTGGTGGGTCATCCAGCGCAACTATTACGTCGCCGAATACGACGGCAAGGTGTCGATCGTCCGCGGAATTCAGGGGTCCTTGTTGGGCGTGCCCCTGCAGGAGCCATATTTGGTCGGCTGCCTGAGTCCGCGCAACGAACTGTCGCTGATCAGTTATGGCCAATCCGGTCACTCGAACTGCCAGCTGATGACGTTGCGGGATCTGCGCCGTCCCGGGCAGGTGCAGGTGCAGACCGGGTTGCCGGGAGGCAGCCTGGACCAGGCGGAGTCGCAGCTACGGCAACTGCTGGCCGAGTACCTGCTGCCAACCTGTCCGTCGCCGCGCGCCACGTCGCCGCCGGGGCCGCCTGCCCCCGGGAGCGGCCCCCCCGAGTCAAGTGCCGCGACATCGTCGACAACGACCGCTCCACCGACCACCACTTCTTCCGCTCCCGGCGCCCCAGCCCCCACCAGTGCCACAGGCGGCGCGATCCCTTCGCCGGTGGGCCCCACGACCACTTCCCAGACGGTCACCGCGCTTCCAGCGCCTCCACTGCAACCGGGCATTGACTGCCGGACGGTGGCATGACAACACAACTGCAGCCGCCCGTCGCGGTCACGCCTCCGCTGCCAACGCGTCGCAACGCCGAGCTGCTGCTGCTGTGTTTCGCCGCGGCGATCACCGTCGCCGCGTTGCTGATCGTCGAGGCCAACCAGGATCGCGAAGTGCGCTGGAACGTCATCAGCTACGGGCTGGTGTTCCTGCTCGTATTCGGGTCCGCGCACATGGCCATCAGGCGCTTCGCCCCCTACACCGATCCGCTGCTGTTGCCAATTGTGGCCCTGCTCAACGGGCTTGGCCTGGTAATGATCCATCGACTCGACCTGGTCGACAACCAGATGAGCGGCCGCCATCACCCCAGCGCCACCCAGCAGATGATGTGGACCGTGGTCGGGGTCGTCACGTTCGCGCTCGTGGTCACGTTTCTCAAAGACCATCGCCAGTTGGCGCGGTACGGCTACATCTGCGGCATCACGGGGCTGGTGCTGTTGGTGATTCCCGCCCTGCTGCCGGCATCGCTATCCGAGCAGAACGGCGCGAAGATCTGGATTCGCTTCTCCGGCTTCTCAATTCAGCCAGCCGAATTCTCCAAAATCTTATTGCTGATCTTCTTTTCCGCCGTGCTGATCGCCAAGCGGGGGCTCTTCAACAGCGTCGGAAAGCATTTCATGGGCCTGACCCTGCCGCGCCCGCGCGACCTCGCGCCGCTGCTGGCGGCCTGGGTGATCTCGGTGGGTGTGATGGCCTTCGAGAAGGACCTGGGCACCTCGCTGCTGCTCTACGCGTCGTTCCTGGTGGTGGTTTACCTTGCGACACAACGGTTCAGCTGGGTGGTGATCGGCCTGGTGCTGTTCGCGGTGGGCAGCGTCATCGCGTATTTCATCTTCGCCCACGTCCGCGTGCGCGTGCAGATGTGGTGGGACCCGTTCTCCGACCCGGACGGCAGCGGCTACCAGATCGTGCAGTCCCTGTTCAGTTTCGCCACGGGCGGCATCTTCGGCACCGGGCTCGGCAATGGTCAGCCCGATACGGTGCCGGCCGCGTCGACTGATTTCATCATCGCGGCCTTCGGTGAAGAGCTGGGACTCGTGGGCCTGGCCAGCATTTTGATGCTCTACACCATCGTCATCGTCCGCGGCATGCGCACCGCGATCGCGACGCGGGACAGCTTCGGCAAGCTACTGGCCGCGGGCCTGGCTTCCACCCTGGCGATTCAACTATTCATCGTCGTCGGCGGCGTCACGCAACTCATTCCACTGACCGGACTGACCACGCCGTGGATGTCCTATGGCGGCTCGTCATTGCTGGCGAACTACATACTGCTGGCCATCCTCGCTCGCATCTCCAACAGCGCCCGGCACCCCGTGCGCGGGCGCGACCGCACGGACTCCCCGATCGCGGCGGCCAAGACCGAGGTAATCGAGAAGGTATGAACACCTCTCTGCGCCGCATCTCGGTCACCGTCATGGCGTTGATCGTGCTGCTGCTGCTCAACGCCACGATGACGCAGGTGTTCGCCGCCGACTCGCTGCGGGCGGACCCGCGCAATCAGCGCGTCCTGCTCGACGAGTACTCGCGGCAACGCGGCCAGATCGTCGCGGGTGGCCAGCTGCTGGCGTACTCGGTGGCCACCGACAGCCGCTTCCGCTTTCTGCGGGTCTATCCCAACCCCGCGGTGTACGCGCCGCTCACCGGCTTCTACTCGCTGCGCTACTCCAGCACGGGCCTGGAGCGTGCCGAGGACCCGCTGCTGAACGGCTCCGACGAGCGGCTGTTCGGGCGGCGGCTGGCCGACTTCTTCACCGGCCGCGATCCGCGCGGCGGCAACGTGGACACCACGATCCGGCCGCGGGTCCAGCAGGCCGGGTGGGACGCGATGCAGCAGGGCTGCGGCGGGCCGCCGTGCAAGGGTGCCGTCGTCGCCCTCGAGCCGTCCACCGGCAAGATCTTGGCGATGGTGTCATCGCCGTCCTACGACCCCAATCTGCTCGCCTCGCACGATCCCGAGGTGCAGGCGCAGGCATGGCAGCGGCTTCGCGACGACCCCGACAATCCCATGACCAACCGCGCCATCTCGGAGACGTACCCACCCGGTTCCACGTTCAAGGTCATCACCACCGCCGCCGCGCTCGAGGCCGGTGCGACCGACGCCGAGCAGCTGACCGCGGCGGCCTCCATCCAGCTGCCCGACAGCACCGCGACGCTCGAGAACTACGGCGGCCAGCCCTGTGGCAGCGAGCTCACGGTATCCCTCAAGCAGGCGTTCGCCCTGTCGTGCAACACCGCATTCGTTCAGCTCGGCATCCACACCGGGGCCGATGCGCTGCGCAGCATGGCGCACTCGTTCGGCCTGGACACCACCCCCGGCGTCATTCCGCTGCAGGTGGCCGAATCCGCCCTCGGGATCATTCCGGACGCCGCCGCGCTGGGCATGTCCAGCATCGGCCAGAAGGACGTGGCGCTGACGCCGCTGGAAAACGCTCAGATCGCCGCGACCATCGCGAACGACGGCGTCACGATGCAGCCCTACCTGATCGACAGCCTCAAGGGCCCCGACCTGGCGACCATCAGCACCACCGTTCCCTATCAGCAGCGCCGCGCGGTGTCACCCCAAGTCGCCGCTAAGCTAACAGAGCTGATGGTCGGCGCCGAGAAGGTCGCGCAGCAGAAAGGGGCCATTCCCGGCGTGCAGATCGCATCAAAGACTGGTACCGCAGAGCACGGCACCGATCCGCGAAATACGCCGCCGCACGCGTGGTACATCGCCTTCGCGCCCGCGCAGACGCCCAAAGTCGCCGTGGCAGTGTTGGTGGAGAATGGCGGCGACCGCCTGTCCGCGACGGGAGGTGCACTCGCCGCGCCGATCGGACGGGCCGTCATCCAAGCCGCGCTACAGGGAGGACCATGAGCCCGCGAGTTGGTGTGACGCTGTCGGGCCGCTACCGCCTGCAGCGCCTGATCGCCACCGGCGGCATGGGCCAGGTTTGGGAGGCCGTGGACAGCCGGCTCGGCCGCCGTGTCGCGGTCAAGGTGCTCAAGCAGGAGTTCTCCCAGGACCCGGAGTTCATCGAGCGGTTCCGGGCCGAGGCCCGCACCACCGCCATGCTCAACCACCCCGGCATCGCCCAGGTCCACGACTACGGCGAAAGTCAGCTGGACGGGGAAGGCCGCACGGCCTACCTGGTGATGGAGCTGGTCAACGGCGAGCCGCTGAACTCGGTGCTCAAGCGCACGGGCCGGCTGTCGCTGCGGCACGCGCTGGACATGCTCGAGCAGACCGGCCGGGCGCTGCAGGTCGCGCACGCCGCCGGCTTGGTGCACCGCGACGTCAAACCGGGCAACATCCTGATCACCCCGACGGGCCAGGTGAAGATCACCGACTTCGGTATCGCCAAAGCCGTCGACGCGGCACCCGTCACCCAGACCGGGATGGTGATGGGCACCGCCCAGTACATCGCCCCCGAACAGGCACTGGGGCACGACGCAACCCCCGCCAGCGACGTGTATTCGCTGGGCGTCGTCGGCTACGAGGTGGTGTCGGGCAAGCGGCCGTTCACCGGTGACGGCGCCCTGACGGTGGCGATGAAACACATCAAAGAGCCGCCCCCGCCGCTGCCCGCCGAGCTGCCGCCCAACGTGCGCGAGCTCATCGAGATCACGCTCGTCAAGAATCCCGCGATGCGCTACCGCAGTGGCGGTCCTTTCGCCGACGCCGTGGCGGCGGTGCGCGCCGGCCGCCGGCCGCCCCGGCCCAGCCAGTCACCACCGCCCGGACGGGCGTCGCCGGCGGCCATCCCGTCCAGCCCCACCACCAGGGCGGCCGCCGTCACCAGCACCCGCGCTGCGGCGCCGCGCCGAACCCGGCCGGCCACCGGCGGTCATCGTCCGCCCCCGGCGCGGCGCACCTTCTCGTCGGGTCAGCGGGCATTGTTGTGGGCCGCCGGGGTGCTCGGAGCGCTGGCGATCATCATCGCGGTGCTCATCGTCATCAATTCCCGCGCGGACACCCCGCAGCAACCGCCGCCTCCGACGGTCACCGACACGGGGGGTCCGCCGGCGCCGCCGCCGAGCAAGACCCCGAGCGGTTCTGCGCCCGGCGCCGCGCTGCGGCTCAATTGGACGGATCGACCGACGATAGGGAATTCTGGACCGCGAAGGGGGCCGGCCGAGCACGGGTGGCGTGCACCACTGGCGCCCAGCGTGTCACCGCCCCGACACGAGATACCACGATGACCTCCCCTCAACACCTGTCTGACCGCTATGAACTGGGCGAAATCCTCGGTTTCGGGGGCATGTCCGAGGTTCACCTGGCCCGCGACGTCCGGCTCCACCGCGATGTCGCGGTCAAAGTCCTGCGCGCCGACCTGGCCCGCGATCCCAGCTTTTATCTGCGGTTCCGCCGCGAGGCGCAGAACGCCGCCGCGCTGAACCACCCGTCGATCGTCGCGGTCTACGACACCGGCGAGGCGGAGACCCCAACGGGCCCGCTGCCCTACATCGTTATGGAGTACGTCGACGGTGTCACGCTGCGGGACATCGTGCACACCGACGGCCCGCTACCCCCGCGGCGAGCCATCGAGATCATCGCCGACGCATGCCAGGCGCTGAACTTCAGTCACCAGGCCGGCATCATCCACCGCGACGTCAAGCCGGCGAACATCATGATCAGCAACACCAACGCGGTCAAGGTGATGGACTTCGGCATCGCGCGCGCGATCGCCGACAGCGGCAACAGCGTCACCCAGACGGCGGCCGTGATCGGCACGGCCCAGTACCTGTCGCCCGAGCAGGCCCGCGGCGACACGGTCGACGCCCGATCCGACGTCTACTCGCTAGGGTGTGTACTCTACGAAATCCTCACGGGTGAGCCACCTTTCACCGGCGACTCCCCGGTCGCGGTCGCATACCAGCACGTGCGCGAGGACCCGATTCCACCGTCACATCGGCACGAGGGCATCTCGGCCGACCTCGACGCCGTCGTGCTCAAGGCGCTGGCCAAGAATCCGGACAACCGCTACCAGACGGCCGCCGAAATGCGCGCCGACCTGGTGCGGGTGCACAACGGCGAAACCCCCGAGGCGCCAAAGATACTCACCGATGCCGACCGCTCGTCGCTGCTCGCCACGGGCGGCAACCTGCCCGGCCCGCGCACTGATCCGCTGCCCCGGCAGTCCCTGCGCCGCATCGAGGACCGCGACGGCGGATCGGTCGGTCGCTGGATCGTCGCGGTCGCCGCGCTGGCGGTGCTGACGATCGTCGTCGTCATCGCCTTCAACACCTTCGGCGGCACGACCCGAGATGTCCAGGTGCCCGACATGCGGGGCCAGGTGTCCGCGGATGCCATTGCCGCGCTGCAGAATCGCGGCTTCAAGACCCGCACCCTGCAAAAGCCCGATTCCGCGATCCCGCCCGACCATGTCATTAGCACCGATCCCGGCGCCAACGCGTCGGTGAGCGCGGGCGACGAGATCACCATCAACGTCTCGACCGGTCCCGAACAGCGTGAAGTACCCGACGTGTCCTCGCTGAGTTACTCAGACGCGGTCAGCAAGCTCAAGGCCGCGGGATTCAGCAAGTTCAAGCAGGCCAATTCGCCGTCGAGTCCCGAGTCGATGGGCAAGGTGATCGGCACCAACCCGCCGGCCAACCAGACGTCGGCAATCACCAACGTGATCACCGTCATCGTCGGCTCCGGCCCGGAGACCAAGCAGGTGCCCGACGTCGCTGGCCAGACCGTCGACGTCGCCCAGAAGAATCTCACCGTCTACGGGTTCAGCAAGATCACCCAGGCGCAGGTGGACAGCACCCGACCCGCCGGCGAGGTCATCGGCACCAATCCGCCCAAGGGCCAGATGGTTCCGGTCGATTCGGTGATCGAGTTGCAGGTGTCCAAGGGCAACCAGTTCGTGATGCCCGACCTCAGCGGCATGTTCTGGACGGACGCCGAGCCGCGGTTACGGGCGCTGGGCTGGACAGGGGTGCTGGACAAGGGACCCGACGTGGACGCGGGCGGCTCGCAGTCCCACCGGGTGGTGTATCAGAACCCGCCGGCCGGCGCCGGCTGCAACCGCGACGGGATCATCACGCTGAAGTTCGGCCAGTAGCCGCCGGGTCGGCCGGGAAATAGGGCTGCACCGCCGCACGGACCTCGTTCTCGAGCCGGCGAATCAACGTGTCGTTGCGGGGCCACCCGCAGTACGCCAGCCAGTTCGCCAGCATCCGGTGCCCACCCTCGGTCAGGATCGACTCCGGGTGGAACTGGACGCCGTGAATGGGAAGCTCGCTGTGCCGCACCCCCATGATGACGCCACCCCGCGTGCGTGCCGTCACCTCCAGAACCGGGGGCAGTGACTCCGGCAGTATGGTCAGCGAGTGGTAGCGCGTAGCCGTGAAGGGATCCGGAAGCCCTTGTAGCACACCAGTATTGGTGTGGAAGACGCTGCTGGTCTTACCGTGCAGCAGTTCGGGCGCGCGATCCACGGTGGCGCCGAAGGCCACTCCGATGGCCTGGTGGCCGAGGCAGACGCCGAGCAGCGGCGTGCGCTCGGCGGCACACGCGCGCACCAGACCGATGGAAGCGCCGGCACGTTCCGGGGTGCCCGGCCCGGGGCTGAGCAGGACCCCGTCGAACCGCTGGGCGACGGCGGCCTCGTCGGAGAGCCTGGCGTCGTCGTTGCGCCACACCTCGGCCTCGACGCCCAACTGGCCGAGGTACTGCACCAGGTTGAACACGAAGCTGTCGTAGTTGTCGACGACAAGGATCCGCACCGTGCCAGATTACCGTCCGCCCGAAATCAGTAGCCGATGGTTCCCATTGGCTGCGCGAAATGCAGCCGGTCCGGCTCGGTGTGGCCGACGACCTGGACGTCGGGCTTGACCTCTTCGCGGTAGCCGAGCCCGAACCGGACCACGTATTGCCGGTACAGAATGACCAGGGGAGCGGCGGCCAGAGCGGCCTGCATGGCGGCCGCGTTGCCAATCGCGGTGATCGTGTAGGGCGGGCTGTAGGTGCGCCCGTTGAGCAGCAGCGTGTTGCCGACGCAGCGGGGCACCGAGGTGGCGATGATGCGCTGGTCCTGCATCTGGATCGCCTCGGCCCCGGCGCTCCACATCGCGTTGAGGACGGCCTCGATGTCTTGCTGGTGCACCACGAGATCGTCGGGGGAGGCGTCCCGCGGGAACCGCCCATTGGCATCCCGTGGCGCGTCCTCCAGGGTGACCACCAGGCCCGGCCCGTGTACCGGGTTCATGTCCGCGTCGGCGGCCAGCTCGGCGGAGCGTCGCAGCATCGCCGACAACGCTCGATCCGAGGACCGTCCGTGCGCGGCGTCGATCTTGCCGGACAGCTCGTCGCGCTGGGCGTTGAGATGATTCACCGACGACTGGGCCTCCCGGACCAGGTCCACCAGCCGCGGGGCATCACTGCGCCGGATCTCCGCGCCGCCGGACACCCCGTGCGTGGCGGCGAGCAGCAGCCCGGCCAACAGGCACACCACCGGAACGCCGAAGCGCCACGGTGACGGGCGTCCGTCGCTCATCGGGTCTCCAATTTCCTGGTCGCCGCGTCCGGTGAGTTAGTCTCGTAGCCAAGCTGTGCGTGCAGCTGCGGTCTTCATCGTTGCACCCCGTCCCGCTCACCGTCTTGTTGAGGTAATCATGCCCAAGTCCAAGGTCCGCAAGAAGAACGACTTCGCCGTCGGCTCGGTCAGTCGCACGCCGGTGAAGGTGAAGGTCGGGCCGTCGAGCGTGTGGTTCGTGGCCCTGTTCGTCGGCCTCATGCTGATCGGTTTGGTCTGGCTGATGGTGTTCCAGTTGGCCGCCGTCGGCAGCCAGGCGCCGGCCGCCCTCAACTGGATGGCGCAACTGGGACCGTGGAACTATGCCATCGCGTTCGCTTTCATGATCACCGGTTTGTTGCTGACCATGCGGTGGCACTGAGCACAACCCCCGCCGGAATGAATTTATTTTTGGGTTGCTTCGTTACTGCGTCAGCAACATTGCTACCACCCAATCACACGCGTGTGATTTATCCCCACTGTTGATAGCGTCTGTGGATAACTCCATCGGCCGTGGTGGGAGGGGCTGAAGGCCCCGTGCAGCAAACACAATGGGAGCCCAGCGCGGCGGGAATCGCTGGTTGTGGGGCCGCCGGTGTTTTGATGGCTATCGCCGCTGTGACCGTCGTCACAGACGCTCCGGGCCGCATTTTGGCAGGGATTGCCGCGGTGGGTCTGATCTTGTTTGCGGGCGCGACGTGGCGCGCGCGGCCGAAGCTGGCAATTACGGCCGACGGGCTGGTGCTTCGGGGATGGGTCCGAACGCAGGTATTGCGGCCCCCCGATATCAAGATCATCCGCATCACCGAGTTCCGCCGCTACGGACGCAAGGTCCGGTTGCTCGAGGTCGAGACGGCCGACGACGCGCTGGTGCTCTTCTCCCGGTGGGACCTCGGGACGGACCCGCTGGAGGTGCTCGATGCGCTGACAGACGCCGGTTACGCGGGAGGCCCCGCGCGCTGACCGGGCGCGCGCTGACGGGCCTACGAGATGGTGATCGACTCGATGACGACCGGCTCGGTGGGGCGGTCGTTGCCGTCGGTGGCCGTCGTCGAGATGACCTCGACAACCCGCTGCGACTCCGGGTCCGTCACTTCGCCGAAGATCGTGTGCCGCCGGTTCAGGTGGGGAGTCTTGCCTACCGTGATGAAGAACTGGGAGCCGTTGGTGCCCGGGCCGGCATTCGCCATCGCCAGCAGGTACGGCTTGTCGAATTGCAGTTCGGGGTGGAACTCGTCGGCGAACTTGTAGCCCGGGCCGCCGCGGCCCGTACCGGTCGGATCGCCGCCCTGGATCATGAAGCCCTGGATCACCCGGTGAAACACCGCGCCGTCGTAGAACGGACCAGACGACCCGCCCGATGCGTTCTGGGTCGAGTACTCCTTGGTGCCCTGCGCCAGGCCAACGAAGTTCGCGACGGTCTTGGGCGCGTGGTTTCCGAACAGGGCGACTTTGATGTCGCCGCGGTTGGTGTGGAGTGTGGCGGTAGCGGTCTGAAAGGGGCTGTTGGTCACGGCATGAGAGTCTGCCACTACCCATCCGCATGCCCGCACCCGGTGTCGCTCCAGCCAAGCCACGGCCGAAAACGCGGCGCGCACATAACGGTTCCGCCGAGCTCCCTATGCTGGCAGTCTGTTCAGCACGCACAGAAAGGCGACAGATGAGGGCGAAGGCGGAATCCCGGCTGACCCCGCGGGAGCGACTGACTCGCGGGCTGACCTACTCGACATTGGGACCGGTGGACGTCACCCGTGGAGCGGTCGGCCTCGGTGTCCAGTCGGCGCAGTCGACCGCAGCGCAGATTCGCCGCAAATACCAGGAGGGGCGCCTGGCCAAGGAGCTCACCGCCGCCCAGGAGACCCTGGCTCAGGAGTTGGCCGCCGCCCAGGAGGTGGTGGCGGGGCTGCCTCAGGCGCTTCAGGACGCACGTCGGGGGCAGCGGCGAGGCAAGCGCCCGTGGGTGATCGCCGGAGTCGTCGTCGCGGTCGTTGCCGGCGGCGCCGTCGCGTTCAGCGTGGTGCGGCGCTCGGTGCGGGCGAAGCCGCAGGAGCCGCAGTCGCGACCCCCCAGCGTCGACGTTCAGCCGCGGCCGTGATGTGTGGAGCCTAGGGGAATCGAACCCCTGACACCCGCCTTGCAAAGGCGGTGCTCTACCAACTGAGCTAAGGCCCCTCGACGTGATCGGGTGGCTGACCGGATGTGTCGTCCACCGCCACGTGCCAGACCTCGACCCCGCGTCGGTAGCGTCCCACCGCCGCCACCACAGCGATCAGTGTGATTGGCAGGGCGAGTCTTACGCAACGTCTCGATGGGCACATGGTTGTGGGCCTAGGAGGACTCGAACCTCCGACCTCTTCGTTATCAGCGAAGCGCTCTAACCGCCTGAGCTATAGGCCCGTACTCGCGGTACGGCCGAGCGACGAGATTACCGCAATCGCCGCCGCACCCCCAAAAACGCTAGTCGCGGTCCGCCAGCGTCACTTCGATGCCGCCGATCAGATCGGTCGTCAGGTTGTAGACGAACGCGGCGATGGTGGCCATCGCGGTCAACAACACGATGTTGACCAAGCCGATCAACACGGCGCCGCCGAAGATGGTGCCGCTGGAGACGAGCTCGCCGCTGCTGCCGCTGGTGTTGTTCAACAGGTCGCCGACGTTGCTGTTCAGCTTCGACCACACGCCCATGCCCCCGAGCACGAGGTAGAGGAACGCGACGGCGATCATCCAGACGAAGAACAGCGCGACCGAGAGCAGCAGGGAGACCTTCAGCGTGCTCCACGGGTCGATCCGGCGGATCTGCATGCTCGCGCGTACCGGGCCGCGCGGCCGCCGGGACACCTGGGTTCGATTGTCCCGGGCTTCGCGGCCCTCCCGGCCTTCCGAGGCCGGCGAACGGCCGGAACCCGGCGCGCTGGGCGGCTCCGCCGAGCGGTCGGGCGTCGTCTTGCGCTGCGGACCCCGCGGCATCGGGCCGGACAGGTCGGGCAACTCGCTGGCGTAGGCCTCCGCGGGCGGCCCGTCGCCGCGCGGTGCCGGCGCATCGGTGTCGTGCGACGGGTTCTTCGCCGGTGGGGGAGCGCCGGCCCCCGGTGCCGCGGTGCCCGAGACGAAGCGGTTGAGCCGTGCCTCGACACCGCTGGGCGGTCCCGACGGCCGCGCCTCGGTCGGCGGCTCGCTCTGGCGCTGCGGTGCCTGCGGCGGCCTGGGCCCGCCGCGCTGCCACGGCGGTACGTCCCCGGAATCTGGAGCGCGGCCGGACTGTGCGGGCGGCGCCGCGCGGTGTACACCGGCACGCTCGGCCGAACCGTCCCCATTAAGGCCGTCGCCCTTCTTGGGGGCGCCCGGCTCGTTCGGTGAGGTCACCCCGACTCCTTACATCTGCCGCCACGGCCCCGGGGCTATGGCAGTCGCATTTTGTCTGGTCGGGCCGAGTCTAATTGCCCGGCCCTTCCCCGAACCCCCCGGATTGTTACCGGCTAGCCATCCGAGCCCGCGGCGCCTTCGGCTTCCTCGACGACCTCGTCCGCGTTTTCCTCGGCGTTGCGCGCGATGGCCAGCAGCGTGTTGTCCTCGCCCAGGTTCATCAGCCGCACGCCCTTGGTCTGTCGTCCCGCCTTGCGGACCTGGCGCGCGTCGGTGCGGATCACGCCGCCGCCGGAGGTGATCGCGTAGAGCTCGCTGTCGTCGTCGACGATCAGCGCGCCCACCAGCTTGCCGCGCCGCCGGTCGTACATCACGGTCAGCACGCCCTTGCCGCCGCGGCCCTGCACCGGATACTCCTCGATCGCGGTGCGCTTGGCGTAACCGCCCGACGTCGCCACCAACAGGTAGGTGCCCTCGTGAACCACGTTGAGTGACAACAGGTAATCGTCGGTGTTGAACCGCATGCCCTGGACGCCGGAGGTGGCGCGTCCCATCGGGCGCAGCGCCTCGTCGGTGGCCGAGAACCGGATCGATTGACCGTTGGCCGACACCAGCAATAGGTCGTCGTCCGCGGAGCACAGCACCGCGCCGACGAGCTCGTCGTTGTCCCGCAGATTGATCGCCACGATCCCGCCCGACCGGTTGGAGTCGAAGTCGGTGAGCTTGGTCTTCTTGACCAGGCCGTTGCGGGTGGCCAGCACCAGATAGGGCGCGTCCTCATAACTGCGGATCTGGATGACCTGGGCGATGCGCTCCTCGGGCTGGAAGGCCAGCAGGTTGGCGACGTGCTGACCGCGAGCTGTGCGGGACGCCTCGGGCAGTTCGTACGCCTTGGCGCGATAGACCCGGCCCTGGGTGGTGAAGAACAGGATCCAGTCGTGCGTCGAGCTGACGAAGAAGTGCCGCACGATGTCGTCCTGCTTGAGGCCGGCGCCCTGCACGCCCTTGCCGCCGCGTTTCTGGCTGCGGTACAGGTCGGACTTGGTCCGCTTGGCATAGCCGGTCTCGGTGATCGTGACGACGACCTCTTCGCGGGCGATCAGGTCCTCGTCGGCGACATCGCCGTCGGCCGCGACGATCCGGGTACGCCGGTCGTCGCCGTGCTTCTCGACGATCTCGGCCAGTTCGTCGTGCACGATGGCGCGCTGCCGCTCCGGCTTGGCCAAAATGTCTTCCAGGTCGGCGATTTCGGCCTCGATCTTGGCCAGGTCGTCGACGATGCGCTGGCGCTCCAGGGCAGCCAGCCGGCGCAACTGCATGTCCAGGATCGCCTGCGCCTGGATCTCGTCGATGTCGAGCAACTCGATCAGTCCGGCTCGGGCGATGTCGACGGTCTCCGACGCCCGGATCAGCGCGATGACCTCGTCGAGCGCGTCGAGCGCCTTGACCAGGCCGCGCAGGATGTGGGCCCGCTCGTTGGCCTTGCGCAACCGGTAGGTGGTGCGCCGCACGATGACGTCCAATTGATGGACCACGTAGTGCCGGATCAGCTGGTCGAGACGTAACGTGCGCGGCACCCCGTCGACGATCGACAACATGTTGGCGCCGAAGCTGGTCTGCAGCTGGGTGTGCTTGTAGAGGTTGTTCAGCACCACCTTGGCCACCGCGTCGCGCTTGATCTCGACGACGATGCGCAACCCCACCCGGTCGCTGCTCTGATCCTCGATATTCGAGATGCCTGCCAGTCGGCCGTCGCGGACCTGCTCGGCGATCGAGGTGATGAAGTTGTCGTGGTTGACCTGATAGGGCAGCTCGGTGATCACCAGCAGGGTGCGGCCCCGCGAGTCCTCTTCGATCTCCACGACACCTCGCATACGGATCGAACCGCGGCCGGTGGTGTAGGCGTCGTGGATGCCTTGCGATCCGACGATCAGGCCGTAGGTCGGGAAGTCTGGTCCCTTGACCCGCTCGCAAACCGCGGCCAGGGTGGCCTCTTCATCGGCGTCGTGGTTCTCCAGGCACCAGAACACCGCCTCGGCCAGCTCGCGCAGGTTGTGCGGCGGCATATTGGTGGCCATGCCGACGGCGATACCGCCGGAGCCGTTTGCCAGTAGGTTGGGGAACCGGCTGGGCAGAACCGTCGGCTCTTGGACCCGGCCGTCGTAGTTCGGGATGAAATCGACTGTCTCCTCGTCGATTTCGCGCAGCATCTCCATCGCCAGGGGCGTCAGCCGCGCCTCGGTGTACCGCATCGCCGCCGGCGGGTCGTTACCCGGCGAGCCGAAGTTGCCCTGCCCGTCGACCAGCGGGTAGCGCAGTGACCACGGCTGCGCCATCCGGACCAGGGTGTCGTAGATCGACGAGTCGCCATGGGGGTGGTAGTTGCCCATCGTCTCGGCGACCGAACGCGCCGACTTGGCGTGGCCGCGGTCGGGCCGGAATCCCGAGTCGTACATCGCGTACAGCACGCGCCGGTGTACCGGCTTGAGGCCGTCGCGTACCTCCGGCAGTGCGCGGCCGACGATCACGCTCATCGCGTAATCGATGTAGCTGCGCTGCATCTCCTGCTGAATGTCGACAGGTTCGATGCGGTCGCCGGCCTCGTCGCCGGGCGGCAGCGTGGTGTCAGTCATCTATTCCCCTTTGTGGGTTGGCGTGCCCGACTGATACGTCAGACATCCAGGAAGCGAACGTCCTTGGCGTTGCGGGTGATGAAGCTGCGGCGCGCGTCGACGTCTTCGCCCATCAGAATGGAGAACAACTCGTCGGCCGCGGCGGCGTCGTCCAGCGTGACCTGGCGCAGCACCCGCACCGACGGGTCCATCGTGGTCTCCCACAACTCTTTTGCGTCCATCTCACCCAGACCCTTGTAACGCTGGATGCCGTCCTCTTTGTTGATCTTCTTGCCGGACTTCAGCCCCGCCTCGAGCAGGCCGTCGCGTTCACGGTCGGAGTAGGCGAATTCGGGATCCGTGCGCTGCCACTTCAACTTGTACAGCGGCGGCTGGGCCAAGAACACGTGCCCGTTCTCGATCAATGGCCGCATGAACCGGAACAACAGCGTCAACAGCAGCGTCGAGATGTGCTGGCCGTCCACGTCGGCGTCGGCCATCAGGACGATCTTGTGGTAACGCAACTTGGTGATGTCGAACTCGTCGTGAATGCCGGTACCGAGCGCGGTGATGATCGCCTGGACTTCGGTGTTCTTCAACACGCGGTCGATGCGGGCCTTTTCCACGTTGATGATCTTGCCGCGCAACGGCAGGATCGCCTGGAACATCGAGTCGCGGCCGCTCTTCGCCGAGCCGCCGGCCGAATCGCCCTCCACCACATAGAGTTCCGATTTCCGCGGGTCGGTCGAGCGGCAGTCGGCCAGCTTCCCGGGCAGCCCGCCGAGGTCCGTGGCGCTCTTGCGGCGCACCAGCTCCCGTGCCTTGCGGGCCGCGATTCGTGCCTGCGCCGACGACACCGCCTTGTTCACAACGGTTTTCGCCTCAGAGGGATTCGCCTCGAACCAATGCGTCAGCTGTTCGTTGCACACCCGCTGCACGAACGACTTGACCTCGGTGTTGCCCAGCTTCGTCTTGGTCTGGCCTTCGAACTGGGGCTCGGCGACCTTGACCGAGATGACCGCCGCCAGGCCTTCCCGGATGTCGTCGCCGGTCAGGTTGGCGTCCTTCTCTTTCAGCAGTTTCTTGTCTTTGGCGTACTTGTTCACCACCGAGGTCAGCGCGCTGCGGAAGCCCTCTTCGTGCGTGCCGCCCTCGTGGGTATTGATGGTGTTGGCGAAGGTGTGGACCGATTCCGAGTAGCCGCCGTTCCACTGCATGGCGATCTCAACCTCGTGGCCGGTGCCTTTTCCGTCGAAATCGATGACGCTCTGCTGGATCGGGCTCTTGGTGCGGTTGATGTGCTTGACGAAGTCCACCAGGCCGCCGGGGTAGTGGAACGTGCGGTGTTTGACCTTGTGCGGTGCGGTCGATTCCGCGGCCTTCTCCTCGGCGGACTTGGGCGCCTCGGCGGTGTCGCTGACGACTTCGTCGACGACCTCGTCCTGTTCCACTCGCTCGTCGGTGAGATTGATCGTGAGGCCTTTGTTCAGGAACGCCATCTCCTGGAGGCGGCGCGCCACGGTCTCGAAGTCGTATTGGGTGGTTTCGAAGATCTCCGGGTCGGCCCAGAACCGGATGGTGGTGCCGGTCTTCTTGGTCGCCTCGCCTTGCTTGAGCGTGCCGGGCACCGCGCGGTCGTAATACTGAAACCACTCGTGCCCGTCGCGCTTGATGGTGACCTCGAGTCGGGTGGACAGCGCGTTGACCACCGAGACGCCGACGCCGTGCAACCCGCCGCTGACGGTGTAACCGCTGTTCTCGCCACCGAACTTGCCGCCGGCGTGCAGCTGGGTCATCACCACGTCGACGGTGGGGGCGCCGGTGGCGTGCATCGCCACCGGAATGCCGCGGCCGTCGTCGGCCACCTCCACACTGCCGTCGTCGAGGAGCCGCACGTCGACCAGGGTGGCGTAGCCGGCCATCGCCTCGTCTACCGAGTTGTCGACCACCTCCCAGATGAGGTGGTGCAGCCCACGCTCACCCGTGGACCCGATGTACATGCCGGGGCGTTTGCGGACCGCCTCCAGCCCTTCGAGCACGGTGATCGCTGACGCGCCGTATTCGTCTTGCGCCTTCTTCTTCTGGGCAGCCACGGTCGGAATGCTCTCCTTGGGGTTTCATGCGGGCGGTTCGGTCACCGCGTCAGTCGCATGTGCCCAGTCTACCGTGATGGGCCGTCCGTACCGATTCTCTGGGCGCGTTTCTGCCCAGCTAACTGCGCCGTGCGGGCAATTTCTGGATTCCCGCCGCGTCCCGACGTGCATCAAGGCACTCCGCGTCGTCCTAGCGGCTTTGAGCGGCCTGTTGATGAACGCTCGGCTGGGGATGGTCGGCGCGGGCCCGGGCCCTAGCCGTAGGTGTCGCGCGGACCCCTTCCGGCGATGTGGCGCGGCCCCTTGCGCCACGACGGTGCCGCCGGCCCGGTGATCTTCAGCGACGTCACCACCCCGTTGCCGACGGCGGCGGCGATCTTGGCCAGCAGCTGCGACTGGATCATCCGTAACTGGGTGGCCCACGCGGTCGATTCCGCTGTCACGCTCAGCACGCCATCGCTCAGTGCGGTCGGCGTCGCGTGGTCGGCGATCTGCGCGCCCACCACCGACGACCAGTTGCCGAGTACCGTGCCTTCGGCCACCTGCGTCGACCAACCGCGCTTCTTGGCCAAGTCGCGCGCCAACCTGCCCAACGGCTGGGGATCGCGCGCGTCGGGCCCCGGGCCCGACCAGCTTCGTCGCTGTCCGGCCACACGGCGGGCGACTCGTGGCGTCGAGTGCCCCCGCCCGGCATCCTTTCCCTGCGCCCGCGCCGCGGCGCGCGCCTCCTCGAGGGTGCGCCGGACCATGTCCATCCCGCGCAGCAGGCCCTGATCCCCGGCGCCGGCCGATTCTTGCTCGTCGCCGCCGGTCATGACCGCACCGCCGAGACCCGACCCAGATCGTCGTCCCGCAATTCGATGTTCACCTGCGTGGCGGCCCAGTCCGCCGGGACGTCTTCGACCACCGCCGCCGTGACCAACACCTGCTCCGCCGATTCCGCTACCGTCGCCAAGGCCCGCCGCCGGGCCGCATCCAGTTCGGCGAAGACGTCGTCGAGTAACAGCACCGGTTCGGTCCCGTCGGCGCGCAGCAACTCGTACGACGCCAGCCGTAACGCCACCGCGAAAGACCATGATTCCCCATGGCTGGCAAAACCTTTCGCCGGTTGATCACCCAACCAGAGCTCTAGATCATCGCGATGCGGGCCCACCAGACACATCCCACGGTCGAGCTCGGCGTCGCGGCGTTCCGCCAACGCCGCCAGCAGCGCTGCCTCGAGGAATGCCCGGTCGCCACCGCCCATGTCAGCCGGCGCCTGTGCGCCAAGGCTGGTGCGGTAGGAGATCGTCGCCGGCCGCGATGCCGGTGCCAGCAGCTGGTAAGCCTTTTCCACCTCGGGCGCCAACTCGTTCACCAGGTCGATCCGCGCGGCCATCAACCCGGCGCCGTACTCGGCCAACCGGCTGTCCCATACATCGAGGGTGTCCAGGGCGCCGCGGTCACCACGGTGCCGTATCCCGGAGGCGGATTTGAGCAACGCCGTGCGTTGCCGCAGAACTTTTTCGTAATCCGCGCGCACCGCGGCGACGGTCGGGCGCCGCACCGTCGCCAGATCATCGAGATAGCGCCGCCGGTCCGCCGGGTCCCCCCGCACCAAAGCCAAGTCCTCGGGGGCGAACAGCACGGCGCGCAACACCCCGATCACCTCGCGCGTGCTGCGCACCGGTGACCGATTCAGCCGTGCCTTGTTCGCGCGCCCCGCCGCGATCTCCAGGTCGATGGCGCATTCCCTGCCCTCGTTGACCACGATCGTCGAAACCACCGCACGGTCGGCGCCCGCCCTGATCAGCGGCGTATCGGTGCCCACGCGGTGCGACCCCAACGTCGTCGAAAACCACAGCGCCTCGATGAGATTGGTTTTACCAAATCCGTTCGAGCCGACGAACACCGTCCGGCCCGGCTCCAACTCGAGGTCGGCGTGCGCCCAGGACCGGAAATCACGCAGTCCCAAATGCCGGACGTACACCTATCCGGGCAACCGAACTGGCATCAACAGGTAGACGTAGTCCGTCGGCAGCGCCGCGAAGGGTCCGTTTCCGGTCGGAGAACTGTCGTCGGCCGAGGCGGGCCGCAGCAGCGCCGGCTTGCCCGGGGTCGTGAAGCCGAACGACACCCGCTCCGAATGCACCGCGGCCAGCCCGTCGGTCAGGTACGTCGGGTTGAACGCGATCGTCAAGGGTTCGCCGACGAAATCGACGGCGAGGTCTTCCTCGGCCCGGCCCACATCGTCGGCGCCCGCGGACAGCCGCAGCGAGCCCTCGGAGAATTCCATCCGAACCTGGGCGCCCCGATCGGCCACCAACGCCACCAGCTTGATGGCCTCGGTCAGCTCGGCCACGTTTATCGTCGCCACCGCCGTGTGCTCGGCCGGCAATAGTTGGCGGAACTTCGGGAACTCCGCGTCGAGCAGCCGCGTGGTGCTCCGCTTGCCGTTCCCGCTGATCCCGAGCAGCCCGTCCTTGCCGACCCCGCTGCCGGCGCCCAATGACAACCGAACCTCGGAACCGTCGGCGCCGGCCCTGGCCGCCTCGGCCAACGTTTTCGCCGGCACCAGCACGGCGGCTTCGATGTCGGCTGACGACGCCGACCAGGTCAGCTCACGCACCGCCAGGCGGAACCGGTCGGTCGCCGCCAAAACCACGGTGTTACCCGAGATCTCGACCCGAATCCCGGTCAACATCGGCAACGTGTCATCCCGGCCGGCCGCGATGGCCACCTGGCTGATCGCCTCCGCGAAAAGATCGGCGGGCAGCGTGCCGGTCTCGTCCGGTAACCCCGGCAGCGTCGGGTAATCCTCGACGGCCATGGTCGGCAGCGAGAATCTCGCGCTTCCGCAGTTCAGCGCGACCCGATTGCCGTCGACGTAGAAGTCGACAGGCTTGTTCGGCAACGCCCGGGTGATATCGGACAACAACCTTCCCGACACCAAAACGCTTCCGGGAGAAGCGATTTCGGCAGCAACCTGCGCTTCGGCGGAAACTTCGTAATCAAATCCCGAGATTGTCAGGCCCTCGTCGGACCCCGATAACAGCACCCCCGACAGCACCGGCACCGCCGGCCGGGTCGGCAGATTCTTCGCCACCCACGACACCGCATCGGCGAAAGACTC
The DNA here is from genome assembly GCF_010731655.1 of Mycobacterium paraseoulense. Taxonomy (NCBI): domain Bacteria; kingdom Bacillati; phylum Actinomycetota; class Actinomycetes; order Mycobacteriales; family Mycobacteriaceae; genus Mycobacterium; species Mycobacterium paraseoulense. The sequence goes on from NZ_AP022619.1 coordinate 4,106,868, forward strand.
CCGCACCAAACGAAACTTCAAGTCGCTGAGGCCAGCTCTAGTCGTCGCCGCGTCCATAGCGTCCCTTCACCTACCGAGCGATTAAAAAGTTCAGTGGCTAGCCTCTCCCCGCTAGCACGGGGCTCCGCCACGAACGCCACTGGCACCTCGGCCAACGACGAGCGCAACGGCAGTCGAAGAACAACCGTAGATCGTCGGAGGCCATCTTGAAAGCTAATCGCGAAGCCCGACAAGGCGGGTTACCGGCGGATCCGCCATGCGCGTTGCACCGGGACTCCCCAGCGCTGTATTTCAAAGAAGAAACGACGAAGAGATCTCAGTACTAGTAATAAGGGCTGTGCATCCTGGGGACAACGACGGTTCGATGCAGCTAGGGCGTGGATCGGGCTGTGGATCACGGCGTGGACAACTGTGCGTGCGGTGTGGGGCGGCTTGGGACGAATTGCGGCTGTGAACGCGGCGACGGTTAGTGCACGGCTGATTGAGTGTGTTGTGCACAGTGCTGCCCACAATCTCTCGGTGTGGCGGGTGTGACAACCGGGGGAGAAGTTTTTTGAAATTGATTCCCCGCGAGGGCCGACAGAACCCCAGGATTCAGCGCTTGGAGCGCTGGCGGATGCGAGTGGTGAGCTCCTTGACGTGATCGAAGACCTCACGTCGCTCGGCCATCTCGGACAAGATCTTGCGTTGGGCATACATGACCGTGGTGTGGTCCCGCCCGAACGCCTGCCCGATCTTGGGCAATGACAGGTCGGTGAGCTCGCGGCACAGATACATGGCGATCTGGCGGGACTGCGCCAGCGCGCGGGTCTTGCCGGGTCCGCGTAGTTCTTCGACGGTGGTATCGAAGTATTCAGCGGTGGCGGCCATGATGGTCGCCGCACTGATCTGCATCGTGCTCGCGTCGGCGATCAGATCGCGTAGCACGATCTCGGCCAAGGCCTTGTCGATCGGGGTCTTGTTCAACGAGGCGAACGCGGTGACCCTGATGAGGGCGCCCTCGAGTTCGCGGATGTTGCGCTCGATGCTGCTGGCGATGAGTTCGAGGACGTCATCGGGGACGGCCAGCCGCTCCATCTGTGCCTTCTTGCGAAGGATGGCGATGCGGGTTTCGAGTTCGGGCGGCTGGACGTCGGTGATAAGACCCCACTCGAACCGGGTCCGCAGGCGGTCTTCGAGCGTGGCGAGCTGTTTGGGCGGCCGGTCCGACGAGATGACGATCTGCTTGTTGGCGTTGTGCAGGGTGTTGAAGGTATGGAAGAACTCCTCCTGGATACCTTCCTTGCCCTCGATGAACTGAATGTCATCGACCAGCAGCACGTCGACGTCGCGGTAGCTGCGCTTGAAGGCGACCTTGCGGTCGTCGCGCAGCGAGTTGATGAAGTCGTTGGTGAATTCCTCGGTGGAGACGTACTTGACGCGCATGCCCGGGAACAGTCGCTGGGCGTAATTGCCGGCGGCGTGCAGCAGGTGGGTCTTGCCCAGCCCGGACTCGCCCCAGATGAACAGTGGGTTGTAGGCGCGCGCTGGCGCTTCGGCGATTGCCAGGGCCGCGGCGTGCGCGAAGCGGTTGGACGCACCGATGACGAACGTGTCGAAGGTGTACCGCCGGTTGAGACTGGTGCCGCCGGCGACCGCCGGGTCAGTGGGGTGCGGACGCTCGGTGAAGTAGTTCGGCCAACTCTGCGACGCGCTGTCAACGCCCTCGCCGTTCTCGTCGGCCTCGTCCTCGGCAAACGGCGACTCGGACTGCGGGAACTGTTCCGCTTGCGGAAGGACGACATCGTCGGCGTCGTCGTCGGGGGGTGCGATGCGCACCCCCAGTTGGATCTGCTGTCCGAGCCGCCGGCTGAGGGCATCGGTGATGGGTGCGCGCAGATGACGCTCGATCTCGTTTTGCACGAAGCTGCTGGGGACCGAGAGCAGGGCGAACCCCTCGACGATGGTCAGTGGTTGGACGAGATTGAGCCAGGCCCGCTGCTGAGGGGTGAGGGGAGTGATGAGGGTGGTGCGGTTGCCGGCGACCCCGTCCGGGGTGGATTCCCCGTTGAGCTCGGACACGACCGCGTTCCACACGGTGGTGAAACTTGAACCGGGGTCATCGGTCAACGACGCATCCCCCTGGTTCTCGAGCATCCCGGGTCGAAGTACAACCACGCTTGGCGACAAAGCGACTGTCCACATAGTTATACACAGGTGTGGACAGGATGAGCGTATGCGAGCCACAACCTACCGGCGACGGCTCGTGATCTCCGTGCTGGAAGAAAACCATTGAAGGCTGTCAGGCAGCTAGTCGACCCACCATCCTCGCTTCGTTGTCGAGCGCCGTTGCAGTCTAAAACGACACTGGCAGAAGCTAACAGTTTTCCGTGCGGCTGCCAACCGTTCTGCTGCATTCCAATCGGGTTGTTTAGGGTTCGGTGGGCCTGGCTCTGCTCGACGCCGGTGAGATGGCTCCCCGGAAGGCGCCGCTGGCGGCATATCGCCGGCTGCGATCGAGCGGGTGCCTTGCGGCAGGCCAGGTTTGACCAGGGGAAGCGCGGTCAGTACCCTCAAACAGTCGCCCGAAAGTCGGCGATGCGGCTGCGACCCAGGTCTGCCTGGGGACCGCGCCGGCCAGCAGCAAGATTACCTCCGACCGACCCGCAGACGAACCTGAGCGAGACGTCTGCCGGCCGGATGGAAATGCGAGACACAACGAGGAGAACGTCGTGGCCAAGGGCAAGCGGACCTTCCAGCCGAACAACCGGCGCCGAGCCCGCGTGCACGGCTTCCGGTTGCGCATGCGTACCCGCGCCGGACGCTCGATTGTGTCGAGCCGGCGCCGTAAGGGGCGCCGCGCGCTATCTGCCTGATCGCAACGTCGGGTTTTTCGGCGGTGCTTCCGGCACGCAACCGCATGAGGCGGTCAACGGACTTCGACGCGACGGTGAAGCACGGAACCCGCGCGGCGCAGCCCGACGTCGTCGTCCATGTTCGGCGTGCGGGCGATGGTGACGCTGCGAGGGCTCCGCGCGTCGGATTGATCGTCGGCAAGTCCGTGGGGTCGGCGGTCGAACGTCACCGGGTGTCGCGTCGGCTGCGGCACGTCGCGCGATGCGTGTTGGGTGAGCTCCACGATTCCGACCAGTTGGTGATCCGGGCGCTGCCCGGGAGTCGCACGGCATCGTCGGCGCGGTTGGAACAGGAGCTGCGGCGGGGGTTGCGACGGGCACTCGACGTGGCGGGGCGGGACCGGTGAGCGCGCCCGCGAGCGTCGGCCATACGTTGTGCGCGGCGGTGGTGCGCGGGCTTGTCTCGGTGATCCAGCTGTACCGGCATATGGTCTCGCCACTGAGACCGGCCACATGTCGCTTCGTTCCAACGTGCAGCCAGTACGCGGTCGAGGCGCTGACCGAGTACGGCTTGGTGCGGGGGAGTTGGTTGGCCGCGGTCCGGCTCGCGAAGTGCGGACCATGGCATAGGGGCGGATGGGATCCGATACCGGAGCGCCCGGGATGCCAAGAGAACTTCGAAGACGCCAGCGACGCGTGGCCCCACCCGGCGGCGCGAGGGGAGAGTGGAACTCTTGTTTGATTTCTTTAGCCTCGACTTCGTCTACTACCCGGTGTCGTGGATTATGTGGGCCTGGTACAAGCTGTTCGCCGCGATGTTGGGGCCGTCCAACTTCTTCGCGTGGGCCCTGTCGGTGATGTTCCTGGTCTTCAGTCTGCGTGCGCTGCTGTACAAGCCGTTCGTCCGGCAGATCCGCACCACCCGCCAGATGCAGGAACTGCAACCACAGATCAAGGCGCTGCAGAAGAAGTACGGCAAGGACCGCCAGCGGATGGCGCTGGAGATGCAGAAGCTGCAACGCGAGCACGGGTTCAACCCCATCCTCGGCTGCCTGCCGATGCTCGCGCAGATCCCGGTCTTCATCGGCCTGTATCACGTGCTGCGGTCGTTCAACCGGACCACGGGAGGCTTCGGTCAGCCCCACCTGTCGGTGGCTCAGAACAGGCTGACCGGAAACTACGTCTTCAGCCCGACGGACGTCGGGCACTTCCTGGACGCCAACCTTTTCGGCGCACCGATCGGCGCCTTCATGACGCAGCGGACCGGGCTGGACGCGTTCACCTACTTCAGCCGGCCGGCGGTCATCGCGGTCGGGGCGCCGGTGATGATCCTGGCCGGCATAGCGACGTACTTCAACAGCCGGGCCTCGGTGGCGCGACAGAGCCCGGAAGCCGCGGCCAATCCGCAGACCGCGATGATGAACAAGCTTGCGCTGTATGTGTTTCCGCTCGGCGTGGTCGTCGGTGGCCCGTTCCTGCCGCTGGCGATCATCCTGTACTGGTTCGCCAACAACATCTGGACGTTCGGTCAGCAGCACTACGTGTTCGGGATGATCGAAAAAGAGGACGAGGCCAAGAAGCGGGAAGCGCTGGAGCGACGAGCGGCCAACGCACCGGCGCCGGGGGCCAAACCCAAGCGGAACGCCAAGGCGGGACAGCCGGGTGGTAACGGGTCGTCGACCGCGGGGGAGGAAGAGGCGGAGTCCGACGCCGCCGACGGGGACGCGGCGGCCGCGAAGCCCCCGCCGCCCAAGCCGAATCCGGGTGGCCAAAACGGTGGAACCGCCAACCGCACCCCGCGGCCCGGGGCGCGACCCAAGAGACGCAAACGCTGACAAGGGGACACAGCCGGAGCGGGTCGCCTTGGCATGGTGACCCCGAGGGCAGGGACCCGCGGATGAGGGAGAGAAAGACATGACCGACGCAGAGACGACGACCGAACGCGACGCAGACACCGAACTCGATGCAGAGCGGCCATCGGAGAACGGTGCGGAGGCCGGCGCCGACGAATTCGACGATCAAGAAGAGCGGTTGGTCGCCGAGGGCGAGATCGCCGGCGACTACTTGGAAGAGCTGCTCGACCTGTTGGACTTCGACGGCGACATCGACCTGGACGTCGAGGGCAACCGCGCGGTGGTGAGCATCGACGGTAGCGACGACCTGAACAAGTTGGTGGGGCGCGGCGGCGACGTGCTCGACGCGCTGCAGGAGCTCACCCGGCTGGCCGTGCACCAAAAGACCGGTGTGCGTAGCCGGCTGATGCTCGACATCGCCGGCTGGCGACGCCGGCGCCGCGAGGAGCTGGCGGCCCTGGGCGACAAGGTTGCCCGACGCGTGCTGGAATCCGGCGAGCGTGAAGAGCTGGCGCCGATGACGCCGTTCGAGCGCAAGATCGTGCACGACGCCGTGGCGGCGGTGCCCGGCGTGCACAGCGAAAGCGAGGGCGCGGAGCCCGCGCGCCGCGTGGTCGTCCTGCACGACTAGCGAGTTACAGCGGTGTAGTTCCTACGCCGAAGCCCATCCGGGTGCCGGCCGAGCGGAGGATGTTTCACGTGAAACATGTCGGCCCGGGCGACGCTGCGGCGGGCATGCACGCTTCGCCAGGGCCCGGCACCGCGCCAGAGGCGGCGGCGACCATCTTCGGTACGCGAATCGATATCGCGCGGCGGTACGCGGAATTGCTGGCCGGTCCGGGGGTGGAACGGGGACTGCTCGGACCTCGCGAGGTGGATCGCATCTGGGATCGGCACCTGCTCAACAGCGCCGCCATGGCCGAACTGTTGGAGGCCGGGGAGAGGGTCATCGACATCGGCAGCGGAGCGGGGCTACCCGGCATCCCGTTGGCGCTCGCGCGCCCCGACGTGGAGGTGGTGCTTCTTGAACCGCTACTGCGCCGCAGCGAATTTCTCGGCGAGGTCGTCGACCAACTAGGGTTAGCCGTCGAAGTGGTCCGCGGCCGTGCCGAGGAACTGTGGGTGCGCCACCAGTTCGGGGGAAGGGATGCGGCGGTGTCACGAGCGGTTGCGCCGTTGGACAAGTTGGCGAAGTGGAGCATGCCGTTGCTTCGGACGGGTGGGCGGATGCTCGCGATCAAGGGCGAGCGCGGCCACGAGGAAGTTGAACAGTACCGGCGTGTGATGGCAGCATCGGGCGCCGTTGATGCCAGGGTGGTGACATGTGGCGCGACCTATTTGCATCCCCCCGCAACCGTAGTTATAGCGCGGCGCGGAAGACCGCAGCGCCACCAGTCGGCACGGATCGGGAAGGCCGGGAACCGATGAGCAGTCCGGGAGATCGGCCGACGCCGTCAGGGCCGGCCCCCAGCGTCGCGGACGCCCACGCGCCGATCGCCCCCGAGGCCCGGCCGCCGGTATCGAGCACCGTGGGCGACCCCGAGACGGATGTTTCACGTGAAACATCGGACGAGTTCGATACCCCGATCGGCGCGGCCGCCGAACGGGCGATGCGGGTCTTGCACACCACCTATCCGCCGCTGCGCCGGCCGAGCCACCGTCGGGTGCTGACCGTCGCCAATCAGAAGGGCGGCGTCGGCAAGACCACCACCGCAGTGAACCTCGCCGCGGCCCTCGCGCTCCAGGGGCTCAAGACATTGGTCATCGATCTCGACCCGCAGGGCAACGCCAGCACGGCGCTCGGTATCACCGATCGGCAATCGGGCACTCCGTCGTCATATGAGGTGCTCATCGGTGAGGTGGCGGTCAAGGACGCGCTGCGGCGCAGCCCGCACAACGAGCGCCTGTTCTGTGTTCCCGCCACCATCGACCTGGCGGGGGCTGAGATCGAATTGGTCAGCATGGTCGCCCGCGAGAATCGGTTGCGCACCGCCCTGGCCGAACTGGACGACCTCGACTTCGATTACGTCTTCATCGACTGCCCGCCCTCACTGGGACTGCTGACCATCAATGCGCTCGTCGCCGCGCCCGAGGTGATGATCCCGATCCAGTGCGAGTACTACGCGCTCGAGGGTGTGTCACAGCTGATGCGCAACATCGAAATGGTGAAGGCCCACCTGAATCCCCGGCTCGACGTGTCCACCGTCATCCTCACGATGTACGACGGCCGCACCAAGCTCGCCGACCAGGTGGCCGAAGAGGTGCGCCGGTACTTCGGAAGCAAGGTGCTGCGCACGGTTATCCCCCGCAGCGTCAAAGTCTCCGAGGCGCCCGGCTACAGCATGACCATCATCGATTACGACCCCGGCTCCCGCGGGGCGATGAGCTACCTCGACGCGAGTCGCGAACTCGCCGAACGCGATTGACCACCATCCGTGAAGGGACGACGATGACGCAGCCGTTACGCAAGAAGGGTGGCCTCGGCCGGGGCCTGGCTTCGCTGATCCCGACTGGTCCCGCCGAGGGCGACTCGGGTCCCGCGACGCTCGGTCCGCGGATGGGTGACGCGGCGGCGGACGTGTTGATCGGGGGACCGGGGCCCGACCTGGCGCCGGCGGGCGCGGTGTATCGCGAGATCGCGCCGGCCGATATCGAGCCCAACCCGCGTCAGCCCCGGCAGGTGTTCGACGACGAGGCGCTGTCCGAGTTGGTGCACTCCATCCGCGAGTTCGGTCTGCTGCAGCCGATCGTGGTGCGGGCGGTGCCCGGCGCCAAGACGGGACCGCGGTATCAGATCGTGATGGGGGAGCGACGCTGGCGGGCGGCCCAAGAGGCGGGGCTCGCCACCATCCCCACCATCGTGCGCGAGACCGGTGACGACAATCTGCTCCGCGACGCCCTCCTGGAGAACATTCACCGGGTGCAGCTGAACCCGTTGGAAGAGGCGGCGGCATACCAGCAGCTGCTCGACGAGTTCGGCGTCACCCACGACGAACTTGCCTCACGCATCGGCCGCTCGCGGCCGTTGATCACCAACATGATCCGGTTGCTGAAACTGCCGATCCCCGTGCAGCGGCGGGTGGCCGCCGGCGTGCTCTCGGCCGGTCACGCCCGCGCCCTGCTCTCGCTGGAAGCCGGTCCCGAGGCGCAAGAGGAACTGGCCAGCCGGATCGTTGCGGAAGGGTTGTCGGTGCGGGCGACCGAGGAGGCGGTCACGCTGGCCAACCGCGCCGGCGCGACCACCCCGGCACCCCAGCGGCGCAAGCCGATCCAGATGCCCGGCCTGCAGGAGGTCGCCGAGCGGCTGTCCAACGCCTTCGATACGCGGGTGACGGTGAGCCTGGGCAAGCGAAAGGGCAAGATCGTCGTGGAGTTCGGCTCCGTGGACGATTTGCAGCGGATCATCGACATGATGACCGCCGCGAAGGCCTAACCCGCCATACGCTGTAATTACGTCACTGTGACATCGGAGCGGTTGCGGCTCGGCAACAAGGGGTTCTCGGCGCCGTAGGATTACGAAAGCGCATGCGTTCCAATCATTTTCGGTAACAACCCGGTCGGGACGGTAACGCACCGGGGCGTCCCGGTGCCGTGATCGGCGCCTCGACGGCAAAGCTGGCCCGATTGCGACTTACTCTCCTATCCTGGAGGGGTTGCCGGCGCAAATTGGCTGCAGCACCGCACAGGAGCCAGGAGGCTAGTGTCCGCTCGAATCACACCGCTGCGCCTCGAGGCCTTCGAACAGCTTCCCAAGCATGCTCGCCGCTGCGTGTATTGGGAGGTCGATCCAGCGATCCTCGGTGACCAGGACCACCTCGCCGACCCGGAATTCGAGAAGGAAGCCTGGTTGTCGATGGTGATGCTGGAGTGGGGCTCGTGCGGCCAGGTCGCCACCGCGGCCACCGACGACCGAAGCCAAAGCGAGCCCCCCTGCCTGGGCTACGTCTTCTACGCACCGCCGCGGGCGGTGCCCCGAGCGCAGCGGTTTCCCACGGCCCCGGTCTCCGCGGACGCCGTGCTGCTCACGTCGATGGGCGTCGAGCCCGGTCAGGCCACCGACGATCTGCCGCACGGTCTTCTCGCCCGGGTGATCGACGAACTGGTCCGCCGTGGGGTCCGGGCGCTGGAAGCCTTCGGCCGCACCCCGGCGGCCTCGGAACTGCAGGACCCGCTGACCGCGAGCCCGGATGTGCGGCCGGTGTTGGAGGCCGTCGGTGACTGTTCGGTGGACCACTGCGTCATCGACGCGGAGTTCTTGAAGGACGCGGGTTTTGTTGTGGTGGCGCCACATCCGTACTTCCCGCGGCTGCGGCTCGAGCTGGACAAGGGCCTCGGTTGGAAGGCCGAAGTCGAGGCGGCCCTAGAACGCCTGCTGGAAAACGCGCAGCTGCAAGAGCCGGTCGGAGCCGGGTCGGTGGCGGGAAATACGTTGCGCGGCGCCGAGATCGGCTAGGAGCCGCCGAGCCGGCTGGTGCGCTCCACCGACAGTTCGTGGGCCAGGAGTTCGGCGAAGGTGAACGTCCCGGTGGGCCGATCGTTTTTGCCCAGCAGGTAGAGCCGTTTGACCGCGGCGAGGATGCCTTCGGCGATGGCGTCGCGCGTTTGCGTCGAGGTCAGCATCGCACGATCCTGCGGGTTGGTGATGTAGCCGACGTCAACCTGTACGGTCGGCATCCGGGTCAGGCGCAACAGATCCCAGGTCCGGCCGTGCGTCCGGCAATCCCGTAACCCCGTGCGGGCCACGACCTCTCGTTGGATGAAGTCGGCGAGATTGCGCCCGATCGTGGACACCGAGCCGTGCGAGTTGCCGAAGTGAAAGGAAGCGACCCCGTTGGCCGCGGCGCTGGGCTGACTCTCGCAGCGCAAACTGATCATCAGGTCCGCGCCGACATTGTTGGCGGTGGCGGCGCGCTCGGCGTCGGACGGGCTGCGGTTGACCGGCCGCGACAAGAACGTTTCCATCCCGATGGCGGTCATTCGCCCCTCGAGTCGGCTTGCCAAGTCCCACAACACATCGGCTTCGCTGACCGGTCCCGACGGACCCTGCATCAGCTCGCCGAGATCGGTGCCGCCGCGGCCCGGATCGATGATGATCCGCTTGCCCGACAGCTTGGGCCCCGATCGGCGCACCAGTTCTTCCTCGCGGATCGCGTGCGGTGAACCGCCGGTGACGCGGGAGCTCAGAAAGTACAAGGAGCGCAACGTTTCCGGGCCACAGATGCCGTCGGCGGCGAGCCCGTACTCACGCTGGTACGACATCAGCGCATTGTGCGTCTGCAACCCGAAGTGCCCGTCGACCAGTCCGGTGTAGAAACCGAGGTCTTGGAGGCGGGCCTGCAGGCTGGCGACGTCGTCGCCATAGAGCGGTGCGCCGAATTGGTGATACAGCGTGCGCGCGCCGAGCCGGTACGACGCTTCCTTCAACGCGCGATAGGTGGCCTCGCCGACGATGCCGTCGACCAGCAGGCCGCGGTGCTGCTGGAAGGCGCGCACCGCCTGGTCGAGTTCGGTGTCGAAGAGCTCGGCGGGCACCTGCCGGCCGGTCGCGAGGTCGTCCTCGGGGCCGTCGAGCAGCCCTAGCGCCGCCAACGTAGCCCGGATTTCGGTCACAGCCGCGCTGCGGTCACCACAGCGCAGCGCATCGCCGTGTTCACGGCGCGGACTCGACATACCAAAGGCCCTCCGGGACACACTGACAGGCTCGCATCTGGGCAACAGCTAACGGTCATTGTCGCAGATGCTTCCCATATTCGGGAAAACCCCAGGCTGAACGCGGGGCGTGGTGCGGCGAACTGAAAGGACGGGTCAGCTGAGGTTGGGCACCGCGTCCGAGAGCTCGCGCAGCAGCGCCGCCTTACCCTTGGCACCGACGATCCGCTTGACCGGTTGGCCATCCTTGAACAGGATCATCGTCGGGATCGACACGACCTGGAAGTCGCGCGCGGTCACCGGATTGGCGTCCACGTCGAGCTTGGCGACAGTGAGCTGCCCGGCCCGCTCGCTCGCGATTTCCTCGAGAACCGGCGCGACCATCTTGCACGGGCCGCACCATGTCGCCCAAAAGTCAACCAGCACAGGCTTATTGCTGGATAGCACCTCTGCGGAGAAGGATGCGTCAGAGACTTCGATTGTGGCCCCGGCTTTTTCGGCGTCGGTCATTGAGGTGCTCCAATCATCTCGGTACTGCCCGGAAATTCGGTTGCGTCGCTATGGGCGGGCGAGCTTGATTCGACGTGATCGGCCAGCCAGCGTTCGGCGTCGATGGCCGCAGCGCAACCGCTGCCGGCCGCGGTGATGGCCTGGCGGTAGGTGCGATCCACCAGGTCCCCGGCGGCGAACACCCCCTCGATCGAGGTCGCCGTGGTGTGGCCCCGAACCAGCACGTAGCCCTCGGGGTCGGTGTCGAGGACGTCGCGCACCAATTCCGAGCGCGGGTCGTGACCGATCGCCACGAAGACGCCGGTCACGGGCAGGGTGCTCTCCTCCCCGGTGACGGTGTCGCGCACCCGCAAACCCGTCACCGTCTGGTCCCCGTCGACCCCCAGCACCGCCTTGTTGGTCAGGATGGTGATCTTCTCGTTGGCGCGCGCGCGGTCGAGCATGATGCGCGAGGCGCGGAATTCGTCACGGCGGTGCACCAGGGTGACGCTGCGCGCGAATCGGGTCAAGAACGTTGCCTCCTCCATCGCCGAGTCCCCGCCGCCGATGACCGCGATGTCTTGATCCTTGAAGAAGAATCCGTCACAGGTCGCACACGAGCTCACGCCACGGCCGAGCAGCTCCTGCTCGCCGGGCACGCCCAGGTACCGCGCCGCGGCGCCCATCGCCAGGATGACCGCCCGCGCGCGGACGGTCTCACCCTCGGCGGTCGTCACCGACTTGATCGGCCCGTCCAGCGACACCGACTCGACGTCTTCCATCCGCAGGTCGGCCCCGAAGCGCAGGGCCTGCTCACGCATCTGGTCCATCAACTCCGGACCGGTGATGCCGTCACGGAATCCCGGGAAATTCTCCACCTCGGTGGTGGTCATCAAGGCCCCGCCAAACGACGTTCCCTCGAACACCACCGGCGCCAGCTGTGCCCGCGCCGTATACAACGCCGCGGTGTATCCGGCGGGACCCGAGCCGATGATGATCACGTCGTGGACAGTGTCGGCGGTCATAGAACCCTTTCAAAACGATCGTCCCTGGATTCGTACAAACGCCAGCGTAGGCACGGGTGTTCCCCGGCGCGTCGGACACCCCGGCACCACACTAGGGGCGCGGAACCGAAGTGGTGGCCAACAAGCCGGTATCGGCGGCGCTGCAGTTGAGCGCCACCGCGTAGACCGCCAGGCTGTGGGGAGTGTCGCCGGCCACCACCAGCACGACGCCGGGGCGGGCGTTGATCTCGACACGACGCCCCCCCAGCACCTGCGTGGCCGCCGGATAACCGAGGCCGGTGAGGCATGAGGCGCGCCGGCCAGGGTCGCCGAGGGGGCCGTAATCCGGACTCTGGTCGAGCAGACCGAGGATCTCGTCCTTCGACAACGGGATCGCCATCGGCGGCGTCGACACCGTGATGTGCTCGGCGGTGACCGGGGTGCTGGGCGCGGGTTCCGGGGCGGTGATCAGCGCCGCGGTCCCCACGCCCACCGCCGCCAGCACCGCGCCGACGCCGGCCACCGTGGCGACGACCCGCCCGGGCCGCATCGCTGGCCGAGCCGAGTGCGCGGCGGGCCGGCCCGCCGGCGCCGATTCCAGCGCCGCCAAGACGCGGGCGGTGACCTCCGGCGGGACATCGGGCGGTGGCTCGGCGCCAAGGGTGGCGACGTCGCAGCGCACCCGATTCAAGGCGCGCAGGATCTGCTCCGCATCGGCGTCGCCGCGGACCCGCCGGCGCACCCGGGCCGCGGACTCGTCGTCCAGCAGGCCGGCCTGCAGGTCGGCGAGAAGCTCGACCGTCAGGGGCGGCTCGTCGGCGTCGTGGTCGGCTTCATCCATCCGCCCCAGTGTCCGTCATGGGCTGCTTGACGGCCATGGGTGGGGCCAGGTCGGGGGAGGCCTTGAGGTAGCCGAGGAGCTCGGCGAGGCGCGCCCGGGCACGCGCGCACCGGCTCTTGACGGTGCCCTCGGCGATGCCCAGCAGCGCGGCGGTGTCGGCCACCGAATACCCCTGCATGTCAACGGCCACCACCGCCGCCCGCTGCTCGACGGGAAGCCGCATCAAGGCGCGCTGCACCACCATCGCGGTCTCGACTTGGGCCGTTCGATCGGCCACCGGGAAGACGTCCTCGAGCGGGACGGTGGGATGTGCCTTCGTGCGCCGCAGCCGGTCCAGGCAGGCGTTGACGACGATGCGGTGCAGCCAGCTGCCGACGGCGGCGTCATGCCGGAACGCGCCGGCGCCGCGGTGCGCCGAGAGCATGGCGTCCTGCAGCGCGTCCTCCGCATCCTCCGCGGTGCGCGTGGTCAGCCGGGCCAACCGGTGCAGCTGTCGTTGATGGCGAAGAAACAACTCCCCGAAGGCGCGGCGATCGCCGGCGACGTGGGCTGCCAGCAGTTCGGCGTCGCTGCGTTCACGCTGGATGTCTCCCCGGGAGCCCACGGCCGGACAGTATCCAATCGGCTGCGGGGCGGCACTTCACCACGGCGGCCGATTGTGGGGCGAGATCAGGATGCGGCCTGGACCGTGATCTCCGAAAAGCCGGCCTGGCTCTTGCCGTTCGTGGTTCCCAGCGTGGAGATCCACACCAGCAGATTCGACGTCGGCGAGCCGGATCGGACCGGGATGACGTTGTGCCCGGGCTTGAGCGTGAACGCCGGCGCCAGCACGGTGGTGTCGTTCAGCGACGCCGGCGACGCCGTGGCCGACGACCGGATCTCGACTTTCGTCCCGCTGCTGGGGGTGTCGATGGTGACCTGCCCGACCACCGTGGGGTTCGGCAGCTGCAGCATGAGCCCTTCACCCTGCTTGAAGCTGGGGAACGGGACGGCGTCGGTGTAGACCTCCGTCGCCCAGGCTGTGGAAGGGTCGCCGTCGATGGCCTGGCCCGCCGTGCTTGCGTTGTCGGCGTCGCCGTCGGGGGCGTAGACCGACGCCCTGGTCGGTTTGACGACGCTACCGGCGGCGGAGGAGCTCGGGGCCGACGAAGACACGGACGACGAGGGGCCGTTGAGCCCCAGCTCGTCCTTGTTCAGGCCGCCGCCGACGTTGCCGAAGATCTTGCTCACCACCGACGCCAGGACCAGCAGGGCCACCACGATGACGACGAGGCCGGCCCCGACGCCGATCAACACGTTGCGGCGGCGGCGCGCCAAGTTGGCGTCGTCTTGCGCCGCGGACACGCGGGCGATGGGGGGTGCGGGCGAATCGTCGATCGGGCCCAGCACCTCGGTCCGATCGGCCACGGCGGTCGCCTGCTGCAGCAGGTTCAAAAGCGTTGAGGCACTACGAATCCCGCCATCCTCCTGGACCGCCCGGACCGCGACGGCCGAGATCTGGAACGGAATCTCGCGGTCGATGACCATTGGTTCCACCGGCTGGCCCGTCGAATCGCGTTCGGCCGGGGCGAGCCCGCTGCGCACGCTGGACTCCGTGAGCGGCCACCGATTGACCAGCAGGGCATACAGCGCCGCACCGATGCCGCGGATGTCGCCCTGCGGGTTGGCGTCGGGCATGGTCGCCGGGTAAGCGAGCACGACGTCGCCCTCGATGCTGACTCGCACCCGGCTCGGGTGGTCGATCGACAACGCGACGCCGGCCCGGTGGGCCGCATCGGCGGCCGCCGCCAGCGATTGCATGGCCCGCACGGCGCCGACGGGCGACGGCGCGGTGTCGGCCACCTCCTGCAGCGAACCACCCCGTACCCACTCGGAGACGACCAGGCCGCCGTGGCCCGTGTGGACCACGTCGAGCACCCGGGCGATGCCGGGCTTGTCGATGCGGCTGAGCCGCAGGGTGCGGGACAGGATTTCCTGCAGCACGTCGTCGGGCAACGCCCCGTCCGGGTCGACGAAGGTCAGCGCCACCTGCCGGTCCAGCGCGGTGTCCAGAGCCTGCCAGAACTGCAGGGGCGGTGCGCCGCCGTGGAAGACCAACAGCCGGTAGCGGCCGCCGGCGATGCGGGCACCGGGAACCAGATGGACGTCGTCCGCCGCGGGGTCCCCTCCGCGGTCGCGGGGCGCATCGAACGGGGCCGGGCCGCGCCGCGACTCGGGGGTGACGTCGCCGTTGCGCTGGTCGGACGGGCGCGGTGTCGACGGCGGCTCACGGCCGGCGGGTATGTCGGGTTGGAAGTCGTCTGCGACCGGTCGTGGCAGCTCGGCACCCGACGCGGCGCTCTCGACAGGGCGGTCGGTCACCTCCGGTCCTTTCGCTAGCCGGGCTGGGGTTGCCCGCTCCGGAGGTCTGCGCCGGATCGGCTCCTGGACCGCATTTACCCCAGGCGGGGACGAATTCCTCTGCTCAGGGTACGTGACCGGGGATGGGCGGGACGATCGATCCGGTGTCACCGGTTTGCGGGGGGTCGGCGTGCGCCCGCGGAAGCGCCGTCTGACGGCGTCGAGTGCGCCCTGCGCCTCCGGGACGCGTGCGCGGAGCATGACCGCGGCCATGATCGGCAGCATGATGACCGCGAGGATGAGCAGGCGCAGCAGCGATCCTGCGCCCCCACCGTGCGTGGTCAGCCGGTCGAGCCCGAGCAGGCGGTCGGCCACGTGGGCCACCAATCCGGCCAGCATGGACGCGGTGATGGTGACCAGGATGGTTCGCAGCTCACCCTTGCCGATCAACTGGCCACCGGTCGGCAGCAGGGCGTGCCGCAACAGGAGGTAACCGATGACCGCGCCGGCCAGGAAGCCGACCCCGTTCGCCAGCCCCAGATAGCCGGCCACCAGCTTGGGGTCATGGGTGAGGTGTGGCGCCAGCACGGAGCCGACGATCTTGACGGCCGTGATGACCAGGATGATCACGATCGGCGTCCAGGGCTGCTCGCGCGCGTAGAAGACGCGCAGCTGGAGCAGCACCAGCCCGTAGGGGATCAGGGTGAAAGCCGACAGGGCGATCGCGGCGCCGAGGTAGCCGGCGTCGACGCCGCCGAAGTGGCCGTAGGCGAACAACGCGCTGCCCATCGCGGGGCCGCCGACGGTCATGAACGCGACGATCGGGATCAGCGTGATCAGTGTCAGGCGGGTGGCCAGCGACAGGTCGCCGAGCACGGCCTCGGTGTCGTCGGCGGCGGCGTTTCGGCTCAGCCGCGGCATCACCACGGTCAGCACGGTGACGCCGATCATGCCGAACGGCAGCATGAGGACCAGCCAGGTGTAGTTGTAGATCGCCGGGCCCGAGGCGGCCGCCGTGCTGGCGATCTGGTTGCCGACCACCAGGCCGAGCTGGCTGATCAGCACGTAGAGCACCATCGCGGCGGCCATGGTGCCGAAGCGCTTCAGGCGTTCGTCGATCCCCCACATCGGGCGCAGGTCGACGCGTTGGCGCCGCAGCGCCACCAGCAGGACCGCGGTCTGCGCGAAGACACCCAGCGTGGTGCCGACGCCGAGGACAAGCAGCTTGGTGTTGCCCATCCGGACGGGGTCGACCGACAGCTCACCGGGCACGACCGCGTACACCGCCAGGGTCGCGAGGGCGACGACGTTGTTGACGACCGGCGCCCACGCCGTCGGCCCGAACACGTTGCGGGTGTTCAGGATCGCCATGAACACCGAGGTGAGCCCGTAGGCGAGCACCTGGGGGAGCAGCAGGTAGGCGAAGGCGGTGGTGAGCGGCTCGTTGACCTGCGGGTCGCGGCCGAGCATGAGCCGCACCAGCAGGGGTGCGGCGAGCACCGACAACACGGTCGCCACCACCAGCAGCGCGGTGGTCAGCGTGACCAGGCGGCGCACGAATGCCGCCCCGCCGTCGGGATCGCTCTGCTCGGCGCGGGCCAGCACGGGCACGAAGATGGCGGTGAAGGTCGCCTCGAGCACGAGCGCGGCCACCAGGTTGGGCAGCTGGTTGGCCACTGAGAACGCGCTGGAGAGCGCGGCGCCGAGGATGGCCGCCAGGAGCACGATCCTGGCGAAGCCGGTGAGCCGGCTGACCAGCGTCGCGAAGGCCATCGCCCACGACCGCGACACCAGGGCGGCGTCGGACAGTTCCGGTCGCCGGCGATCGACGCCCGCGGGGACGGGCGGCAGGGGACCGGTGGGCGGTGAGCCCGGGATCCGGGGTCGCCGTGGGGGCTGTGGCAGGCGTGGGTGTTGCGGTGCGGCCTGCCGGTGGGCGGGATTCATACTCGGTGCTCTTGCTCGACCCGATCGTCGGCGCCGTCGTCCAGGCCCGCGGATCTGGTGCGCGGTGGGTCGGGCCGGTCCAGGTCGGCGGGGTCGGGCTGGCCGCGGAAACGGTGCCAGAGGCGGCGTCCGGCCAGTAACACCAGCACGGCCGCGGCCGTCATGGTGATCGCGAAGAGCACCTTGCCGTAGGCGTTGGAATGCACCGACAGGCGGACCGGGTCGCCCAGCCGCAGGCCGTCCGGGGTGCGGAGCGTGACGTCGATGGCCACCCGCTGGGTGAAGTTCACCTCGATCGGCACCCGCAGCGGTAGGTACCCCGGCGGCAACTCGATCTGGCCGATGTCGGTGACCGTCATCCCCGGCGGGGCGTCGACGTGCAGCCGCACCCGGATGGGAACGGCCAGGCCGTTGTGCAGGGCCAGCGGCAGCGGGCTGTGCTCGGTGGCCAGGGTGTACGAGCCGCCCGGGTTGACGATCGTGACCGCGCCGAACAGGTCGTTGATCGTCTTGCCGACGACGGCCAGGCGTTGCTGGGCCAGCCCGTTGCGGGTGTCGGGCGGTTCGGATTGGCTCAGCGCGCGCAGCATGTCCTCACGAAGCGGGGCCGTGTACTGGATGCCGGTCAGCCCGGTGCGGTCGTCGGTGGTCAGCGCGGAGGTCAGGCCCCACAGCCGACCTACCTGACCCGCGATCGAGGCCGTGACATCGTCGCCGAACCGACCGCGTGCCGAGGTGTAGGGCCCCACCGGTTCGGACGGCTCGGCGCCGGGTTGCTCAGCCGGATTTGCCTCGGCGATGACCGCCGGCAGCGGTCGCGGCACCGCCAGCCCGGACCGGATGCTGGTGGTGAGCGCGGTCAGGATGACGTGGGCGTCATCGGCCTGCAGGTTCCATGTCGCCGGCGGGACGAGGAGCTGGGTGCGCGGCTCGTCGTCGTGGCGCAAGGCGTGCCAGAACATCGATCCCAGGGCGTCCTCGCGGCGCGCGATCGCCGAGTCGTGCGCGAGCCGGACGGTCAGCGACGGGTCCAGGTAGGTGGGGACCGTGGGTGCGTTTCCCGCCCCGGCCAGCGCGGCGCCCACCGCCGGGTCGAACGGCGCGACCACGACTTGCGGGGACAGCCGCCGCGGCGCGATGTCGACGGCGGCTTCGGAGGGTCCCTGTGCATCCGGGGCGGACAGGTTGGCGGCCGCAACGGCGACGGTGTTTTCGTTGGCCCCGAGCAGGTTGACCGCGCGGTTGGTCAACGGGCCGTCGGGCAGCAGCGTGGCGCCGTGGATGGACGGCACGTCCAGGATGCGGTCGACGATGCTGTTGACGGCTGTGGTCGCGGCGGCGCTCAGCCCGCGGTCGTTGACGCGCTGCAGAGCGTCCAAGTCGGCTTGCGCGTAGGGGAGCGGCGCGACGCAGGTGCGGCGGGCCAGGGCACGCAGCCGGTTGAGCCACTCGGTCGCTGCGGCCTGTCCGGCACCCGGATGGGTCAAAGTGCCCGGGAGCTGACCGGGGCCCTCGGGCGGGTCGGTCACCACATAGCCGGCGGTCATCGCGTTGACGGTAACGAGCAGGTCGGGGTCGACGGCCAAACATAACGCCCGGCCGACTGCGCCGTCGGGGTCGACGTCGTGGCTGGTGGCGACCTCGGCTGCGGACAGCAGGACGTCCAGCCTGCCACCGCCGGCCAGGGAGGTGGCGAGGTCGTCGTCGACCAGGCGCACCGGAATGGTGCCGCCGGGAACGCCGGGAGCCAGCCTGGGCCGGTCGGCCAGGGGCCACAGCATGGTGAGCCCCACGGGTTTGGAGGTGTCGGGCGCGACAGCGGAGCCCAGATCGCCGCCCTGGTCGGGCGGCACGCCGACCACGGGCAACAGGAAGCGAGCGTTGTCGAGCCGGGCCGGGGCGCCGTAATCGGGGGTGCCGTTCACGTTGACCAGGACCGGGTAGATGCCCGGCTTTTCGACACCCAACGATTGCTTGGTCAGGGAGCGCAGCGGCGCCGACAACGTGAAGCCGGCTTGTTGTCCGCGTTGCAGTTCGGGGGCGACCGTGAGGAAGTCGGCCGCCGGTTGGTATTGATCGGTGTCGCCGTCCAGGGTGGTTCGCAAGCGCGCGGACGCGGTGACCGCCCCCGCGTGTTCGAGCCGGACCATCACGTCCCGGACGGGGCGGTCGCCGATGTTGGTCACCATGCCGCTGACGGTCACGACGGGTTGGCTGGTCGTGGTGACGACGTCGGGGGTGACTTGGTCGATGCGGACCCGGACGAACGGCGTCACGCCGGGTTCACCGGCGGTGGCGTGCGGCATGACGGGCCCGGTGAGCATCGCGAACCCGGCCACGATGCCGATCACTGCCGCGAGGCGCAACAAGCGGAGTCGGGATGCCGTCACGGCCCTGGCCCGTGGCCGTTCTTGCGGCCGGTGGCCGGCTTGTCGGCGTGCCGGGTGCGGGAGTGCGTTTGCGGGCGGCGCCGCGGAGAGGTGGGCGGCAGCGGCGGCAACGCGGCCGGGCCGTCGTTCTGCAGCTTGTCGATCAGCTCGTCGGCGACACGGGCGAGCCGGCGTTCGTCGGCGTAGGCCAGCTTGGACGGCAGCTCGTGGATCGGCACCCAGGCCACCTCGGCCACTTCGAGGTCCTCGTCGGACAACTCGCCGCCGGAGAAGCGCATCAAATAGTGGTGCACGGTCTTGTGGACCCGGCGGCCGTCGGTGACGAACCAGTAGTCGATGCGGCCCAGCGCCGCCAGCACGCTGCCGCGGATGCCGGTCTCTTCGGCGACCTCTCTTATAGCGGTCTGTTCGGCGGTCTCACCCTGTTCGATGTGCCCCTTGGGCAGCGACCACAGCATCCGCCCCCGCCGGTCGACGCGGCCGATCAGCACGGCGACCTGGGAGTCGCGCGGGCCGTCGAGGCCGTCGATGACCAGCCCGCCGGCGGAGGTTTCGTGCACGGTGCGCAGCCGGTCCGGTCCGCGGCGAGGCGAACGGGATCGGCGCGACTTCGTCGCCGTCGAGTCGGCGGGCGCTTGGCCGTTCGTCTGGTTCTCGGTCGAACTCGCAGCGCCACGACCGCGCCGCCGCCCCCGGCGTCGACGTGGCTTGTGTTGTTCGCCGTCCGACACCCAAGCGATAGTAGCTGGCACGACATCGTCTCCCAGGACATACTCGCCGCTGGGCGGCCCCGCGATGGCTCATTGCTGCATGCGTCTGGTCAGAGCGGGCCTATTGCGTGCGCGATAGCCCAGGCCGCACCAAAGATGATCAGAGAAAGCGGTCCGGACAGGCTACCGATGAGCGTCCCGCGTCCGATCTGGCCGATCATGCCCGGAGCCCGCATCGCAAGGGCTGCGATCGCCATATAGATGAGGACTATCGGGAGTACGAACACGATTGAGTACGGCATGAACAGCCAAGTGGCGAATTCAACGACGAAAATATGCAATACAGCAACCAGGAAGGTGAGCGGGCCATAGGAGGTGTTCGAGGCCCCGACCACCGATTCTTCTCCCACTGCAGGACCTTTCAGCGCAAAACCAAGTAAGCGTAAACACTCCCACCGATGAGAACCGCCACGGAAGTTCCCGCAAGGCTAAGCGCAAGACCAAGATTGCGCTGCGCCGACGACCGCAGCAGTGCGGCGGCGAGCACAAGACAGACCAACGTCGTGATGACGACGCCGGTGAGCACCCAGCCGCGCTCGCCGTGCCCGCTTTCGGTTGTGAAGGGCGCCTTGCCCAAGGCCCAGATCGTGGCGAGCAGCAAGCCCAAGACGATCTGCACGATGAACGGCGCCGACAACGTCGCCGTGCGCCAGGCGCGGGCGTCCAAGTCACGAACTCGAAGAGGCATCTTCACCTGCTTTCAATTGAATCGCGATCACGCGGGAACTGCGCTGCCCGTGGGTAAGGGAGGTACCGACGGTATGTCGGTGACTGGGCCAAAATCGGTAGCCGGCAAGGGAGCTGGCACATCGTATTTCGGATTCCATCCGCCGGCGTCGAACGGCGTGAACGCCTTACCGCCGAGCGGACCTACGTCATGGTGGCCGGGCAGGTTGAAAGCCGGCCCCCATGATCGACCTGACTGGGCAGGGTCGATCAGTACTGTGCGGGTGCCCCCATTGGGCAAGTCCTGATACACCTCCAATGACGGGTAGTCAGTGCGCGTTCCGTTGACTTGGACACCTCCCGACCCGGGCGTGAAAACGAGGTCGCCGTTGACCGTAACTGTATGGCCCGCAAAAGGCCCTGTGGGATCTGAGGTAATTCCCGGCGCGAAAGGGTTGCCCGCGTCGTATTTCACCCGGACCGATCCATCCGGAAGTTGCGTCACGCTGCCTTTGGGTATGCCGACCTTTACCTGGCCCGGCCCGCCGGTCGAGTTTTCCTCAACTGAAGGATTCTGCCTTAGAACGACGACGCCGTTTTCGTAGTCGATGTAGGTCGTTACCTTGGTGTCTTCGGGATCGAAATTGGGATTCGGCCCTCGGTTGTTCCCAAGGTCGCGCTTCCACGGCGGAAAGCTCGTCACGTCCCGTTGGGCGATCCACTGCGAGACGCGGACTACTCCCTGCCCTGGCACGGGGCGAATCTTCACCACTCGGATCTCCGATTTGTCGCCCTTGAACTTCGGGTCGTAGGTTTGCGGATCCAAAGCTGCCGCGGTCTCCCAATCGGCCGGCGCGGTCGGTTCGCGACCAAAGACCTGCTTGAACGCCTCGATCTGGTTCCGACAGCGTTCCTCGGCATTCTGCGGAGGCGTTTCGGGGATGTCACCGTCCAGGGCCTGGACTGGCGGATCGTATCCGTCTTGCTTATGAAGGTTGGCCATCGACGCGTGCAGCTGCCGAGAATATTGATCGCGGATTTGTGTCACCCTGTTCAGCGACGCCTTGGTGTCGTCGATCGCGTGCTTCTCAAGCCCGTCGATGTAGTGATCTAGGAGCTGCCTTTCCGATTGGTTCAGGGCGGGGCTTTTCTCCAGTTCGACGGCTTCACCAATCTGGTCGTCAAGACCTTCTAGCTGTCCTTCCAGCGCGGAGATTTCGCCTCGCCCGAAACGTTGAGCCTCGGCGAGTGCGGCGGCGACCTTCTCCAGATCGGCGGCGATCTTGGGCAATTGAGCAGCTTGCGCCCCGAGTGACTTGGTGGCCCGCTGCACCTCGGCGGAGGTGTTGATCGGATTCTCGCCACTATCGTGAATCCAGGCCTTGTCGAACCGATCACGTGCCTGATGGAATGCTGCCTCGGCTTCACTCGTGGACCGGCCTGCGTCATGAAACGCTTGTGCAAGGTTCGAAATCTGGGCTGGCTGACCGCTCTGGAACGTCTGGTTGATCTTCCACGGATCTCCGCCGGCGAACATGATGAGTGCGCCCTTGCTTATGTATCGGAGATGCACCGCATCACCCCGCCCGTCCACCTTCCCCCTTGCACGTAACGCTAATACCGCCCGTCAGACGGTCAATTCACCCTTCGGTGCGCGCCCCACGAGCCCGTGCGAGGCTCCTCACACGGGCTTTTCGGTCCCGGCCGACTACGCTGATCGAACGTGTCCGAAGCCGATGTCGAGCTGCTTGCCGCCGCTGCGGTAGCCCTGAATCAACACGCGCCCATGCTGCGCGAGCTGGGGTCGGCGTTCGATGCCGCGGGCCATGAGCTGTACCTCGTCGGCGGTTCGGTGCGAGATGCGCTGTTGGGCAGGTTGAGTCCGGATTTGGACTTCACCACCGACGCCCGCCCCGAGCAGGTTCAACAACTCTTGCGGCGCTGGGCCGACAGTTTGTGGGACACCGGCATCGAGTTCGGCACCGTCGGTGTCGGCAAGGGCGGCCACCGCTTGGAAATCACCACCTTTCGGGCTGACGCCTACGACCAGGTGTCCCGCAAACCGGCGGTGCAGTACGGCGAGCGCCTCGACGACGACCTGGTGCGGCGAGATTTCACGGCCAACGCGATGGCCGTGCGCATCACGCCGGACGGACCGGGCGAATTCCTCGATCCCCTGGGCGGTTTGGCGGCCCTACGTGATCGGGTGCTCGACACCCCGGCCGCGCCGGAGGTGTCCTTCGGCGACGACCCGCTGCGGATGCTGCGCGCGGCGCGGTTCGTCTCGCAGCTCGACTTGGCCGTCGCGCCGCGGGTGCGCGACGCGATCGAGGCGATGGCGCCCGAGTTGGGGCGGATCAGCGCCGAGCGGGTGGCCGCCGAGTTGGACAAACTTCTGCTCGGCGACGACCCGGTGTCCGGCATCGACCTGTTGGTGCAGACCGGCATGGGCGAGGTGGTGCTGCCCGAGGTCGGCGGCATGCAGATGGCCATCGACGAACACCACCAGCACAAGGACGTCTATCAGCATTCGCTGACGGTGCTGCGACAGGCGATCGCGCTGGAAGACGACGGCCCGGATCTGGTGCTGCGCTGGGCCGCGCTGCTGCATGACATCGGCAAGCCCGCGACCAGGCGCCACGAAGCCAACGGCGGCGTGAGCTTTCACCACCACGAGGTGGTCGGCGCCAAGATGGCGCGAAAGCGGTTGCGGGCGTTGAAGTATTCCAAGCAGATGGTCGAAGACGTCTCGCAGCTGGTGTATCTGCATCTGCGGTTTCACGGGTACGGCGAGGGGAGGTGGACCGATTCCGCGGTGCGCCGCTACGTCACCGACGCCGGGCCGCTGTTGCCGCGGCTGCACAAGCTGGTGCGGGCCGATTGCACCACCCGCAACAAGCGCCGGGCCGCGCGGCTGCAGGCGAGCTACGACCGGCTGGAGGCGCGCATCGCCGAGCTGGCCGCCCAAGAGGATTTGGCGCGCGTGCGTCCGGATTTGGACGGCAACCAGATCATGAAACTGCTCGACATCCCCGCCGGCCCGCAAGTCGGCGAGGCGTGGCGCTTCCTCAAAGAGCTGCGATTGGAGCGCGGGCCGCTGACGGCCGAGGAGGCCACCGCGGAACTGCTGGACTGGTGGCGCTCGCGCGGGAACCCGTAACGGTGGTCGGGCGTCCGATCATTCGTGGATTACTGCATGAGTGGGGACGACGGCACGGCGGCGATGTGGCACCGCGACCTCGACATGGACCTTGACGGCGACGGCCGGCTCGATGCGTTCGGTCTGGACTTCGATGGTGACGGCCTGCACGACGACGCGCTCGCGGACCTCGACGGCGACGGCATCGCCGATCACGCGGTGCTCGACCTCGACAACGACGGCACTCCCGAGGCGTACTTCACCGACGACGGATCCGGGACGTGGGGGGTAGCCACCGAGCAGGGCCGGCAACTGCGCTGGTTCGGACTCGACGGCGTGGAGCACACCGGCGGCCCGTTGGTCGACTTCGACGGCCACGGCGGCGTCAATGATCGACTCTTTGATCTCGACGGCGACGGTGTCGCCGATCGGGTGCTGTGCACCGACGAGGACGGCGTCACCGGGTACGTCGACACCGACGGCGACGGCAAGTGGAACGTGCGGCTGAGTGATGCGGACGGGGACGGTCTTGCCGACGGTGCAAACGCGTTGTGAAGGCGGCCCCAGGCTGGTCGAGGTGACGTGAATTGACCGATGCCTGCGGGGCATTAACCTGGTCGATAGTGGCGCGGGGGATCGCTGCGATCGATCGAAAGGGGTGGCAATGTTCGTCGACACAGCACTGCTGCACTCCGGGGGCAACGATTCGCATCGTGCGGGCGGGCACGCCCAAGAGGGAGCCGACCAACTCGCGCGCGGACCGCTGGCATCGGGAATGTTCGGTGACTTCGCCGCGGCCGATTCGTTCCACGGGGCCGTCACCGCCGCTCACACGAAGCATGTGCAGAATCTGCAGGGGCACCAGCAGGCGCTGACCGACGTCGGCGCGAAGGCGCACGTTGCGGCTCGAGGATTCACGAGCATGGACCAGCAGAACGCCGGCGAACTGCAGGCGGTGCGGCCGAGCGCAAACGGCTCTACGCCGCGAGTTTGATCGCCTCAGCCGCAGGGGCGCCAACCCATGAGTCGCTGAATTACACGGGATTAAAGCTATCGATTAGCCAGGCTCCGTTCACCTTTCTGTAGCCCCACTCGCACCGAGCTGCCCGTAGTTTCGGAACCTGGTTTCGCGAGACTTGCGGTGACCTGATTAACGAACACGAGGATCGAGGCCCTATCACTGGTTAAAGTTTCGACCCCTGCAAACGCGACAGTGACCTTGGTTGTCACACCCTTCTGATGGGCTGACCTGGTTCCGATCGAGAGCCACGAGCATCGCAAGCGCGGTCGGGAGGCTAAGTCTTTGCCATACATAGACAGCACAACACCGCGCAAACGAATTGTCCAGTTGCCACCGCGGGCTGCAAGGCACTACACGGGCGCGGCTATCCCGTCGATCAGGCCTTATGCATCACAGTCCATGTCGCGGAGGTAGGTGCCCCCGCATTTGCCCCGCATTGATGGGGTCGTTCCCAACGTGAGGTGCGAAACGTGTGGATAATCCGGGAGAAACGCTTCCAAGGTGTGGGGCGACGTGAGGAGGGCTGATGGGGGATACGCCTCCAAACTTCAGAGGGGAACCGCCTATCGGGCCGCCACCGGGTCAGTGGCCGCCAACCTATCCATCCCAGGCGGTAAATCGTGTACGGACTTGGCCAGCGATCGCACTAGCGTCAATTGCGCTTCTGCTGGGCGTTGTGGCCCTGATTGTGGTCTCAACACGCTCAACGAGCGGCTCGTCGGAATCGCTCCCGGTTACGTCGACGGTCCCTTCACATAGCGCAGGTGAAACTGCAGCCGCGCACCAAAAGTTGTGCGACGCCTACAAGCTCGCTGCGCGTGCCGTCCAGATCGAAACAAATGGCACCAATCAAGCGTTCGCCGGGATTGCGACGGTAAACGGGGCAGTCATGCTGCAAGGCGTGGTGAATGCATACCCAGCGCTTGCTTCTGGTGACCGCGCTGCCGCACTGGCCCTCGCGGAGTCCTATACCACCGTCGCGGCGACGGCTAGCCTGGCGGGTGGTCAAGACCCGGCTTGGCAAGCCGCGCTCAGCGATGCCAACGCCAAGGACGCCGCCATGAAAAAGGTATGCGGTGGCGGTTGACGACATCTGGACACGCATCGCGAGCTCAGCGGCCGTGCACGGTCTAGGGGGTTAGCTTGGTTCCGCGTGGACTCACATCCTGAGACTATTCAAGCGCCCTGACCGTTTCGTCGATCGCTCGATGCCCGACAGCAGCCAGTGAATTGCCCGCTCCGCGGTTCCTTGTTCCACTATGGAATAGGAGGCACGCGTATCCGGGCGACAGTGTCCTCCCTGTTTTGGACTTCGAGGAGGGTGGATGGTGGGCAACGAGCCTTGGAGGCCTGCTGGGGGTCCGGCCCCGCAGCCGCCCTGGGCAAATTGGTCACCGAAATATGTCGAGCAGCCAGTGCCTCGCTCGCGCCCGTGGCTGGCAATCGCCGTCGTATTAACAGCAGGCTTAGCCATCGCCGCTCTAATCTTGGCGCGCACACGCCCGAGGGCTCCGAGTTCATCAACCGCTACTACGACGCCGACCCATGCGCCCGCCGATGTCGCCGCCGCACAACAACAACTCTGTGACATGTACCAACTCGCAGCGAAAGCTGTCCAGGTAGACACCGCTGGCACTCACAAAGCGCTCGCTCGCATCGCCACAACCAATGGGGCTCTGATGCTCGACATGGCAGCGAGTAACCCGGCCCTCGACGCTAACCACCGGGATGCCGCGCGCGCTCTAGAAGCTGCTTGCCTGACGATGACGGCAAAGAGCAGCTATGGGGCTGCGACGGAAGCCGCCTTTCAATCAGCAATCGATGACGCCATCGCAAAGGATGCTGCGATGAAGAAGGTATGCAGTGGCGGTTGACCTTCCGCCGGGAAAGTGGACCCTGGCGCTGATTGGGCCCTGGTGGCCGGAGCCGTCTACCACACTTCGTGCTGGCGCTCAGCATTGGAGCCAGGCTTGCGCGGAGCAGCAACTGTTTTCGGAAGTCCTGCGCAATCAGTGGGCGGCTATCGCGGCGAGTAACCAGGGCCACACGGCGGATGACTTGATCTCGAGGTACCAGCAAGGCGAGAAGTTTCATCTGGATCTCGCTGAGAAGTATCAGGTGAAGGCGTCGGCCTTCAATTCGGGGGCTGATGCCATCGACTATCTACGGAGTCGGTTGTCAGACATATCGGACACTGGCAACCAAGAAATCGATCAGATCCTTGCGTCGAAAAAACCGCTTCCCGAACAAATAGCAGAGATACAGGCGGTCCAGTTGCGCTGCAATGGTGATGCGACGAACGCGAGTTTGCAGGCAGCCGACAAACTCGTGACGTCGACCCAAAAGATTCTTGATGTTGAAGGCGTTGGTGGTGATGCCCGAACGTGGGCGCGTGAACATGGCTTTACCGCCGACAATCAATCCCGGCCGCCCTTGCTTACCGGTGACGATCTCCATCCGCCTTCAAGTGCGGCATCTCAAACGCCTGCTGTTGGAGGCGGTGAGGGGCATGGCGGACAAACGGCAGGTGGAGGAGGTGGTCCACTTTCGACTTCGCCTAGCGAGCCCGGGGTGAGCGGCTTGCAGGGGCACGGCGTGCAGGCGTCGGCTAGCGGGGGCACCGGCACGCCCTCGCCTGCGGCCCCGGCAATCAATGGACTGCAGGGCCACGGGGTTCAATTCCCGGGGAGCGCGCCGGCCATGCGCACAGGTGCACCGCCGGCAGGTGGTGGTGGGTCGGCTTTCAGTGCGCCATCAATGAATTCATCAATTCACGGTGGCGGCGTGCCAGCCGCCGGCTTGGGGCAGGGCGGCCCGCCGAACTTGGCTCAATCGTTCGCATCCGGCATGGCGACTGGGCAGCCGGCCGGTGCCGGTGCTCAGGGGTTGTCGTCAGGCGCCGTGCACGCGATGGAGTCCGGAGCGGGTACACCTCCGCAAGCCGAGGCTCCAGCGGGAACGCCTCCGGTGGCGCCGACCGCACCCAGCGCCGGAGTGTTTGTCCCTACGAACCCACCAGTCGACGCAGCCCCGCCGGCCGCTTCCGCGCCACCGGCCTCCGGCGGCACGGTAGCGCCGGTGATGACAGGGGGATCGTGGTCGGGGTCGTCAGCGCCGCTAAGCGGTAATCCGAATATTCCTGCTGGACCTTTGCCCGCCTACGGCTCCGACCTGCGCCCGTCGGTTGGGGCGCCCGCCACTATGCCTGTGGCTCCGGCGGGGCCGGTGTCGGGGGCGCCGGTGGCGCCGTCGCCGGGATCGTCCCCGTCCGCGGGTGGGCCATTGGTTTCTCCGGTGGAACGCGGGGCTCCGGGAGCCGCGGCAGGGCAGGCGGGTGCGAACTCGTCGAGCATGGTCGGTGCATCAGCGGCGTCGGCGGCAACAGGCGCGACCGCCGGCGCGGTATCCAGTAGGGCGGCCGAACAGCAACGCCTGCAGCGGCTCGTCGATGCGGTGGCCCGACAGGAGCCGCGACTTTCGTGGGCTGCCGGATTGCGGGACGACGGCAGCACCACTTTGCTGGTCACCGACCTCGCTGCCGGGTGGGTCCCGCCCCACGTCAAACTGCCAGCCCACGTAACGCTGCTCGAGCCAGCCCCGCGCCGACGAGATGCAAGCGCGGTGGACTTGCTGGGGGCCGTCGTCTGCGCCGCTGCCCACGAGCACAACACGTATGTCGGCGAACCGGACCCCGAAGCTCCTGTGCTGAGCGGTGATCGACCGGCGCGGTCGGCCTCGCCCCAGGTAGACGAACTCGGACCAGCTTTGGTCGAAGCTGTGCGCCGTCGCGATGGTTTGCCGCGAATTGCGCAGGCGATCGCGGCGCCAGCCGTCCGGCATACCGGCGTACTCGAAACCGAAATTGAGCTCTTGCGTACTTGCATCGCTGATATTCAGAATTCGGTTCTTACGGCATACCCAAATCATGACCCGGCCGCCGTGGGGGATTGGATGCTGCTCGCGACAATCGAGGCGATGATAGATGGGCACGAGTATCTCGCGAATTACCACATGGCCTGGTTCGACGTCATCGGCCACCTCCCCGGCGCCTAGGGCATCGTCCAAAAACCGAGGTGAATACCAATCTCAGGCTGCTATGCCAAACTGATGAAGTGCGCTTGAACGCGCACCAAGGGGTTCCGGTTCGAATAGCGGGGTGGAGGTGAGGCTATGACCGGTGGCGATGGCACCATCAAAAGCGCTCCAGCCGTATTGGGAGGGTTGGTCGGCGCGCCGGAAGCGCCGCCGCCGATGCCGTTTCCTATGTCCGCAGGTGGAACCAGCCCGACTGACGGATTACGGGGAGCGCTTGAAACCGCCGGCAACGCGGGCGTGCCGAAGGACGCCGCCGACGCCGCCGCGGCGGACGCGGATCGCCGTGCGCACGCCGCCGACGCCGCCGCGAAGTTCCCCGCCAACGAAGCTGAATCACAGCAGCAGATGCAGAACGTCGGCCAGCAGGCCCCGCAAATGATGCAGCAGATGCTGCAGAGCATCACGGGCGCGCTCGGCGGCGCCGTCGGCGGCGTCATGCAGCCGCTGACGCAGCTGCCGCAGCAGGCGATGCAGGCCGGTCAGAGCGCCATCCAGCCGTTGATGAGCGCGGTCCAGGGCGCCCACGGCGCGGGCCTCGTCAACGACGCGCATCTGGTCGACAGCGTCAAACCAGACGCGGGACCGGGCGGCGGCGCGGGGTCGGGCGGAGGCGGCGCCGGCCTTGGCGGTGGCACCACCCCGGCCAGCTCTCTCGGCCCGCCACCGGTGCCGACGTCGTCCCCGCCGACGACTCCCGCCGGCGCGGCAAAGGCGGGCATGACGCCGCCGGTCAGCGGCGCGCCGACCACCGCGGGGCCGACCAGCATGGGTGGCATGGGGATGATGCCCCCCGGCGCGATGGGCGGCCACGGCGAAGGCGGCAACAAAGATAAGCCGCCGGAGAAGCGCATCTCGGCCCCGGGCGTGCCGAACGGCCAGCCCGTCAAGGGCCGCCTGACGATGCCGCCGAGCCCGCCGGGGCCTAAGCCGGGCGAGGACAAACCCACCGTCGTTACCAACCGGCCGAATCGGCGAATCGTGATCATGCCGACCGAGGACGAGGCGAAGTAATAGCCCGACCTACAGCGCCATTCCCAAGACTCCGAAGGTGAGTGGTCGCGCGCCGGCCCCGGCAGTAGGGTCGCTACGTAATCGCTCGTTATTGACAGCGGGACTGCCGATTCGTGCATGCTATTGCTACGGATTTTGCGGCCAGAGGGTGTGGGAGTAGCAGCTCGAGTGTCCAGGACGGATGGACGCAATAGGGGACCAGGGTGGGGCGGTCATTGACTGATCCGCTGACGATGCATGCGGTGGCGGTCTTGGCCCGCGGCCACGGTCTGTTCGCCGGTGAGGCGACCGTCGTCCGGGTCGACAACACGCAGCAACACGGCGAAGTGAGAACCGACGGCCTCCCCGGCGCGGCAGCGCAAAGGTCGACGAACATGCGGAACGACCTCCACCGGTCCACCGACACCGACCGCACGCTGGCACGCATCATGGCGATGGCGCACAAGGATCACGCGCAAGCAAGGGCTGCCACCAGGGCAGTACTCGAAGACGCGTTGGCCGACACGACGACCGCCGACACCCCGATGGCGCGGCGCGAGGCGATGGCCCGGATGGCGGCGAGGCTGCGCGCGCAGCATCGGCACATCGTGAACTCGCGCCGGCGGGCGCGAATCCTGGCGCTGCGAGTGCGGCGGCTGCGCTACCGGCAGAGGCGGACGGCGATGCGAGGCGACCACGGCAGCGGGCGGGCGGCGGTTGCGGCGGCGATCCGTAAAGCCTTGGACATCAAGGGCATTCACGACCCGGCGGCGCGGGCCCGCTGGGAGCGGGGCATGGATCTGGTGGCCCGCCGCGAATCCAACTACAACGCCAACGCGGTCAACGACTCGGACTCCAACGCGGCACGGGGCACACCCAGCAAGGGCGCCTGGCAGTTCATCGCGCCCACGTTCGCGGCCTATCACCAGCCGGGAACCTCCCGCGACATCAACGATCTGGTGGCGCAGGCCTGCGCGTTCATCAACTATGCGATGGGCCGCTACGGCGTCGCGGTTGACGCGTCGAATCTGGCTGATCTGATTCAGCAGGCCGATCCTCGGCGATCACCTAAGGGGTATTGAGCATGCCGCTGAGTTTGTCGAATCGCGACCAGAACTCCGGTCACCTGTTCTACAACCGACGGCTGCGCGCGGCGACCACGCGATTCTCGGTGCGCATGAAGCACGACGACCGCAAGCAGACCGCCGCCCTGGTGTTGTCGATCCTGCTGGTGGCCATCGCCGCCGGGTGGATGATGCTGCTGAACGTCCTGAAACCGACTGGGGCAGTTGGTCAATCGGCGATCATCGGAGACCGCGATTCGGGCGCGATCTACGCCCGGATCGACGGCCGCCTGTATCCGGCCCTGAACTTGACGTCGGCGCGGCTGGCCACCGGGACGGCGAATCCGCCGACGTGGGTGAAGCGCAGCGAGATCGCGAAGTACCCGACCGGGCCGCTGATCGGCATCCCGGGGGCGCCGGCGGCGATGCCGGTGAACCGGGGCGCGATCTCGGCGTGGGCGGTGTGCGATACCGCCGGGCGCCCGCGCAGCGGGGAGAAGCCGGTCGTCACGTCAATCGCCGGCACACTCGACGGCGGCGGCCGCGCGTCGCCGCTGGCCGACGACGCCGGTGTGCTCGTGACCTTCGAGGGCAACACGTACGTCATCTGGGGCGGCAAACGCTCGCAAATCGATCCGGCCAGCAGAGCGATCACCCTGAGTCTCGGGCTGGACCCCGGAGTGACCTCGCCCGTTGAGATTTCGCGCGCGCTCTACGACGGGCTGCCCGCTACCGAGCCGCTGCGCGTCCCGGACGTCCCCCAGGCGGGCGCGCCGTCGACCTGGGTCTCCGGCTCGCAGGTGGGCGCCGTGCTGCAGGCCCAGACCGCCGGCGGTGGCAAACAGTTCTACGTGCTGCTGCCCGACGGCGTGCAGAAGATCACCAGCTTCGTCGCGGACCTGCTCCGCAGCGCGAACTCCTACGGGTCGACGGCGCCGCGCGTGGTGACCCCCGACGTGCTGGTCAACATTCCCCAGGTGAACTCGCTGGCGGTGGACTACTACCCGACGAAGCGGCTGAATTTCATTGACACGGCGGCGAATCCGACCACCTGCGTCAGCTGGGAGAAGGGCTCGACGGACCCGCAGGCCCGCGTGGTCATCTACAACGGACGGGGCCTGCCGGTGTACTCCTACCTCGACGACCGGA
Organism: Mycobacterium paraseoulense; assembly: GCF_010731655.1. Taxonomy (NCBI): domain Bacteria; kingdom Bacillati; phylum Actinomycetota; class Actinomycetes; order Mycobacteriales; family Mycobacteriaceae; genus Mycobacterium; species Mycobacterium paraseoulense. Next base: position 4,139,109 of record NZ_AP022619.1, read on the forward strand.
TCGTGCACCTGGTGCGCGACGACCGCAACCCGGGCTCGGTGGTCGCCAACCAGGTGCTGGTGCTGCCGGGGGCGGCCAACTTCGTCACCTCGACCAGCGGGGTGATCACCTCGGATTCCCGCGAGTCGTTGTTCTGGGTGTCCGACAACGGCGTTCGGTTCGGCATCGCCGCCAACGACGACACCATGCGCGCGCTCGGCCTCGATGCGGCCTCGGCCGTCCAGGCGCCGTGGCCGTTGCTGCGCACGTTCGCCGCGGGCCCGGCGTTGTCGCGGGAGGCAGCGCTCGTGGCGCGTGACACCGTGCCGGCACTCGGTCGGGCGGCGGTGGTCACGACATCGGCGAAGGCGGGAGGCTAGGGATGTCCAAGAAAGCGTTTCCGATCAACCGGGTCAAGATCGAACCGCCGAAACCCGTTCGGGTAGCGCCGAATGCGCCGATCGCGCTGCCGGAGCGCGAACCCCGCAACATCTGGGTGATGATCGGGGTGCCGGCGCTGATCGTGGCGCTCATCGGCACCATCGTCATGCTCTACGTGTCCGGGGTGCGCAGCCTGTCGACCGGGTTCTTCCCGTTGATGGGCATCGGCGCGTTCAGCATGCTGGCGTTCTCCGGACGCTTCGGGCGGGCCCGCAAGATCACTTGGGGCGAAATGGAAAAGGGCCGCCGCCGCTACCTGCGGGACCTCGACTCCAACCGCGACGAGATCCAGACCGCGGTGTGCGCGCAGCGCGAATGGCAGAACGCGCTGCACTCGGATCCGCGCGGGCTGGGGGCGATCATCGGCGGCCCGCGGATGTGGGAACGCGGACGCGGCGACGCGGATTTCCTGGAGGTGCGGCTGGGCACCGGCGTGCAGCACGCCCCCGACTCCGTGCTGTCGGTGACCTGGCCCGACATCGCCTCCGATGAGGAGCTCGAACCCGTCACCGGGCAGGCGCTGCGCGATTTCATCTTGGAGCAGCGCAAGATTCGCGATATCGCCAAAGTGGTCAACCTGCGATCGGCGCCCGGCTTCAGCTTCGTCGGCGACGAACTGGACCGGCTGCGCTCGTTGATGCGCTCCGTCTTGTGCTCGCTGGCGGTGTTCCACAACCCGCGCGACCTGAAATTGATGGTGGTCACCCGCAACCCCGAGGTGTGGTCGTGGATGGTGTGGCTGCCGCACAACCTGCACGACGAGCTGTTCGACGCGTGCGGCTGGCGGCGGCTGGTGTTCGCCACACCGGAGGAGCTCGAGGAGACCCTCGGCGCGGAGCTGCACATGAAAGGAAAGCGCGGAGCGTGGACACCGCTCGCGGCGGCCAGCCCCACCGCCATGGGATCGGCGCTCGAGACCGGCGCCGACACTGTCGACCTGGGACCGCACCTGGTGATCGTCGACGACAACACCGGCAGCCCCGACGCGTGGGAGAGCGTGGTGGGCCAGGTGGGTAAGGCGGGAATCACCTTGCTGCGCATCGCATCCCGGGTAGGCGCCGGCGTCGGCTTCGCCCAGGACCAGGTGTTCGAGATGGGGGAGCGGCACACCGTGCCGGTCAACGGCGAGGTCAGGTTCGGCCGGAACGGGTTCGACGCGGACGGTGAGGATGGGCGCCCCGCGCCGTTGTTACGGGTGCGCGGCAAGTTCTTCGCCCACGCCGACCAGCTGTCGATCCACCGTGCCTACCGGTATGCCCGGGCGATGGCCCGGTGGTCGCCGACCAGCCGCAGTGAGATCGCCGATTCGACCGGCGGCGCCGCCGAATTGCTGCGCGGCCTGGGCATCATCGATCCGCGCGAATTGGACGTCGACCGGCTGTGGGCCGAGCGCCGCGGCCGCGGCGACGAGCGGTGGTGCGAGATCCCGGTCGGCGCCAAACCCACCGGCGAGCTGCAGAACATCATCATCCGCGCGAAAGACTTCGGCGGCTTCGGGTTTCACTCCGTGGTCATCGGCACCAGTGGTTCGGGAAAGTCGGAGTTCTTCCTGTCGCTGGTCTACGGCATCGCGCTGACGCACTCCCCAGAGGCGTTCAACGTCATCTTCGTCGACATGAAGTTCGAGTCGGCGGCCCAGGACATTCTGGGCATCCCGCACGTCGTGGCCGCGCTGTCGAACCTGGGCAAGGACGAGCGGCATCTGGCGGAGCGGATGCGCAGGGTCATCGACGGCGAGATCAAGCAGCGCTATGAGCTGTTCACTTCGGTGGGCGCGCGCGATGCCAACGACTACGAAGAGATCCGGTTGGCCGGACGAGACCTGCCGCCGGTGCCCGTCCTGCTCGTCATCGTCGACGAGTACCTGGAACTCTTTGCCAATCATGAGAAGTGGATCAATCTGATCATCCACATCGGTCAGGAAGGCCGCGGCGCCAACGTCTTCTTCATGCTCGGCGGGCAGCGGCTGGACCTGTCGTCGCTGCAGAAGGTCAAGTCCAACATCGCGTTCCGGATCGCGCTGCGCGCCGAATCGGGTGACGACAGCCGCGAGGTGATCGGTTCGGACGCCGCCTACCACCTGCCGTCGAAGGAGAACGGCTTCGCCCTGCTGAAGGTGGGGCCGCGCGACCTCGAACCGTTCCGGTGCTTCTACTTGTCGGCTCCCTTCGTGGTGCCCAAGGGCAAGGAGGTCGCGACCACCGTCGACATGACCCTGACCAAGCCCCGGCTCTACAACTGGCAGTACCAGCCGCTCGAGGCTGCCGACGCCGCGGCGCTGGAAGCGGCGGCGGCGGCCGACACCGAGCCCGACGAATTCCTTTATCACGATGACGGTTTCAAACGGAAGAAGATCGTCGACGTGCTGCGGGAGTCGTTGCAGCATGTTCCGCACCGGGCGCCCCGGCGGCCCTGGCTCGAGCCGCTGGAGGACCCGGAACCCGTCGACGTCCTGGTGTCGGCTTACCGGGGCAAGCCGTGGCATGTGGACTACGGCCAGAACGCGGGGCTGATGTTCCCGGTCGGCGTCATGGACATCCCCGAGGAGTCCAAGCAGGTCGTGCACGCGGTCGATGCACTACGCAGCAACGTCATCGTGGTGGGCGCCAAGCAGCGGGGCAAGACGACCACGCTGATGACGCTGATGTGCGCGGCGGCAACGATGTACAGCCCGGCGCGCGTGACGTTCTTCTGCATCGGCGGCGCCACGCTGGCCCAGGTTGCGTCGCTGCCGCACGTCACGGACATCGTGTCGCCGAAGGACGCCGAGGGCATCGAGCGCATCTTGAGCAGCATGGACGCGTTGATCGACGCGCGTGAGGACTCGTTCCGGCGGCTGAAGATCGACCTCGACGGCTTCCGCGAGCGCCGGTTCGCGCCGGGCAGCGACGGGCTGGGCGGCACCGACCCCAACGACCCCTTCGGTGACGTGTTCGTCGTGGTGGATGACTACGACGACGTGTACTCCAAGGACACCGTCCTGGGGGACCGCATCATCTCGTTGAGCAGCCGCGGCCCCGAGTACGGGGTTCACGTGATGTGCAGTGCCGGCGGATGGATTCATGGCCAGCGGCAGAGCCTGCTGCAAAACGCCACGGCCCGAATCCAATTGCGGCTGGCCGACCCCAGCGAAAGCCAGATGGGCCACTCTTCGCTCGAATCGCGTGACGCCGCCCGGCGGACGCTGAACCGGCCGGGCTTCGGTCTGACCGACAGCCTGCACGAGCTCAGGGTGGGCATCCCCGCGCTCGCCGACCCCGCCACCGGTTCGCTGGTCAGCATCATCGACGTCGGGGCGCGGATCGCCGACGTCGCGGGCGTGACCAAACACGCTACCCTGCAGCGGCTTCCGCAGCGTGTCGAGCTGCGCGCGATCCTGGAATACGACGCGGCGCACCCCAGTGGCGACGACCTGTCGATCGCGTTTGCGATCGGCGAGCGCCACGAGCTGGGTCCGGTTCCGCTGAAGCTCCGCGAAAGCCCGGGTTTGATGATCCTGGGCCGGCAGGGCTGCGGCAAGACGCTGTCACTGGTGTCGATCGGCGAGGCGATCATGAGCCGGTTCAGCCCCGAGGAGGCGCAACTGACGCTCATCGACCCCAAAACCGCACCGCACGGACTGCGGGATCTGAGCGGGCCCGGCTATGTGCGCGCGTATGCCTACGACCAAGATGAGATCGATGAAGTCATAACCCAACTCGCGCAACAGATCCTGCTGCCCCGGCTACCCCCGAAGGGCCTGAGCCAGGAGGAGCTGCGTGCGCTCAAGCCGTGGGAGGGCCCCCGGCACTTCGTGCTGATCGACGATGCGCAGGATCTGCGCCCCGATCAGAGCTACCCGCCCAAACCGCCGGTGGGGGCGGCGTTGTGGAAGCTGATGGAACGCGCCCGGCAGATCGGCCTGCACGTGTTCACCACCCGCAACAGCGCGAACTGGGCGACGCTGCAGATGGATCCGTGGATGAGGTTCCAGAACTCGGCGAAGGTGGCGCAGCTCTACATGGACAACGACCCGCAAAACCGGATCAACCGTTTGGTCCGCGCCCAGGCGCTGCCGCCGGGGCGCGGCCTGATGGTGAGCGCCGACGGCGACGTCGAAGGCGTGCTGGTGGGGTTGCCGTCTACGGTCGTGATCCCGCAGCAGTAGCCATCGGAATCGGCTGTGCCGCGCGGGTTTCCACGGCGGCGTTGGGCCGCAGCGGTAGCGTCCGCGGCCACCAGAACCAGCGGCCGAGCAGCGCCACGATGGACGGCACGATGAAAGCCCGCACGATCAGGGTGTCCAACAGCAGCCCGACCGCGATCGTGGTGCCGATCTGCGCGATGCTGAGCACGCTGCTGCTCAGCAACGCCAGCATGGTGAGCCCGAAGACGATGCCCGCGACGGTGACGACCCCGCCGGTGCCGCCGAAGGCGCGAATGATGCCGGTCCGCAGGCCCGCTGCCGATTCCTGTTTGATACGCAGCGCCAGCAGCAGGTTGTAGTCCGCCCCGACGGCGATCAGCGCGATGAACGCGATCGGGGCGACGGCCCAGTGCAATTCGTGGTGCAGCAGGTGCTGCCAGATCAGCACGCTGGCGCCGAGGGCCGACGCGTAGGAGGTGACGACTGTTCCGACGACGACCAGGCCCGCGACCGGGCTGCCCAGCATCGCCGTGACGATCAAGAAGATCAGCACCAAGGCGACGCCGACGAGCAGCTTGACGTCGTCGGCGACGAAGCGCTGCAGGTCGGCAGTGACGGGCCCGACGCCGGCAAGGTCGACCTCGACCGGGGCCAGGGTGCCCTCCTTGGTGGCCTCCTCGATGGCTGCGCGCACCTGGTCTGCCCGCTTGGCTCCGTCGGAGCCCCACTCCGAGCCGCCGCCGTAGACCAGCAGGTAGGCGGCGCGGCCGTTCCGGGAGATCAGGTGGCCCAGGGCGGCGGTGTAGCGCGGATCGGTCAAAGCCCGCCGCGGCAGGTAGAAATCCGCCGCCGCACTGCCCTGGAATTGCGTTGCGAGCTCGTTGAGGTAGTCGGTCAATTGCCGCATCTGGGGCCCGAGCGTATCGGTCAGGCTCAGGAGGTCACGGGTGGCCGAACGCGCCTGCCCCAACGCGTCTTTCATCGAGGCCACACTCTGCGGCAGAGCGGCCATCGCTGTGGCGGCCGTCCTCGAACCGCTGGTCAGTTCGGCGGCGCCGGTGTTGAGGCGTGCCGACGCCTGCACCAGGCTGTCTACCGGCTGGAGCACGCGGTCCACGGTCGAACAGATCGGGTTGGCGGCGCAGTCGGCGGTTCGACCGACGAAGTCGCGCAGCGGGTCGAGGTATCCCGACACCGTGGTGACGTTGCGTTGCAGCCCATCCATTCCCGCGCGCATGTCGTCCGCGGCGCCGGACACCTCGGCCAGCCCCGCACCGCCGCCGCGCAGGCCCTTCCCCAAGCCGTCCACCGCCAGCTGGGTCTGTGCCAGCGCGCCGTCCAGTTCGGAGACCCGCCTGAGGCGTTGGGTCAGCGAGTCCATGGTGTCCCCGAACTGCCGCCCGAGCACACCCGCCTGATAGCTCAGGGTGGCCTGTTCGGGGACCTTGCCGTCGGGCCGGCTGGCCGACTGCACCGCACGCACACCGGGTACGGCCATGATGTGCCGCGTGATTCGCTCGATGGCGATCAGGCCGGCCGGGTTTCGCAGGTCGTGATCGGCCTGGATCGCGACGACGTCGGGCAACAGCGAGTTGGCCGCGAAATGGCGGTCGGCGCTGACGTACCCGCGGTTGGAGTCGGTCGACGACGGCGTTGCGGCGGGTTCGTCGAAGCCGACCCGCATGCCGGCCAACGGCAGCGCGGCCAGCAGCGTCAACCCGCCCGCGGCGACCAGGACGGGGCCGGGCCAGCGGGCCACGGCCGTCCCCACGCGGCGCCAGCGCCACGCCGTCCTCGACGGCCGCGGTTCGAGATACCCCCGGCGGATGGCCAGGCCCATCAGCGCGGGCGTCAGGGTCAACGCGGCTGCCATGGTCGAAAGAATGCCGACGGCGCAGGGCAACCCGGCGCTGCGGAACGAACCCACCTGAGCGAACACCAGGCACGCCAGCGCCACCGACACCGTGAGCGCCGACCCGATCACCACGGGCGCGATCGAACGGTAGGCCTGCGCCAGCGCCTGGGCCGGTGCGACGCCGCGGCGGCGGCCTTCGTGATAGCGGCCGACCAGGAAGATCGCGTAGTCGGTGCCGGCGCCCAGCGTCATGGCCGCCATCAGCGCGACGGAAAACAGCGACACTTCAACCACATTGGACTGTCCCAGAGCGGCGACGACGGCGCGGGCCAGCGCCAGGGCGAGCCCGACCGAGATCAGCGGTATCGTTGCCGCGATCGGCGATCGGTACACCACCAGCAGGAGGAGCAGGATGAGGCCGATGGTGGCGGCGGTGATGCCGAGCATCTGTCGATCGATCGCGGAGAACTCGTCGACGATCGTGGCACCGGGTCCGGTGACATGGACGTCCAAGCCGGCCGGCGGGGAAAGCCTTTGGACGGTGGCGCGCACGGCGTTCACCGAGTCGCGGGCCTGAGCCGTGCCGAGCATCCCGGCCAGCCGCACCATGACGCTGACGGCCCGCCCGTCCGAACTCTGCGCGCCGGCGGCCGTGGCGGGCTGCGACCACAGGTCGGTCACCGCATACACGTGACGATGATCCGATCCCAGCGCCGCCGTCATCGCGTCGTAGAACTGCCGGTCGCGCGGCGCGAGCCCCTGATCGCGTTCCAGCACAACGTAAACGAAGTTGTTGCTCGGGGTTTGATCGAACAATTGGGCGGCGCGCGAGGCGGCGACGGCGCTCGGTGCGTCGGTGGGCATGAAGGATCGGGCGTGCGAGTCGACCACCCGCTCCAGTTGCGGGACAAGCAAATTGGCGGCGCCCGCCGCCAGGACCCATAGGCCGACGACCAGGACCGCGTAGCGACCGGTGAGGTGCCTCAGTAATCCGCCGCGGTCATGCAACGGTCTGCCGATCGCCCGCCGGTCCACCGAAGAGGCCCACGGCGACGTGCTCGCCCCGGGACAGGGCGCGCACCCGGAGCGAGCGCCGCGAGCCGATCCGCACGAGTGCGTGCAGGCCGGGCTCGGCGGCCTCGAGGTCTGCCCGTACCTGTTCGGCCGACAGGCCCTCGTGCGCCGCCTGGTCCAGCTTGGCCACCAGCATGGTGATCCAGCGCTGTCCCAGTGACAGCAGCAGGCCCTCCTGGTCACCGAAGAGCCGGGGGACGTCGGCGGAGTTGGCGACCAACGTGAGCGCCGCGTCGGGATCGGTGTCGGCGGTTTTGATCACTTCGGCCATGAAGGCCATCCGGTCGTGCAGCAGTGTCCATGTCATGACTCGACGCTAGGAAAGCGACCGGGTGGTGCGCGTCGTGCCGAAGTGCAGTCTTTGTCTCCTACCACGGGCGGAGGCGATTGCCGCCCACGGGATGATGTGACCAGTTCGCGCCCTCTTTTACGATTGGACGATGTTGCGTGGCGCAACGAGATACGCGCGGGAACAGTTTCGCCGGCGAAGCGAGCTGATTCCCGTCGGTCTCACCTGGGCGTCGCTTCTCGCCGTCGATGTCAGCCATGTCGGCGGCGCGCTGATCGCGATCGCGCAGCGCCCCTCCGCCGACCTGCCCGTCGGGCTGGCCGCGTTCGCGGTGTCGATCGCGCCGACGCTGGTGTTCTTCTTCCTGAACACGAAGCTCAGCCCCGTCCTGATGTGGGCAACCTGGTGGACGGCCACCGCCATGATGCTGTTCGGCACGTCGACACCCATTCGTGCCGATTTCGCCCCCGCGCTGCTGGTGCTGATGGTGTTGTCCATTGCGACATTGAGCTCCATCGCGGGCGGATTCCTGTCCGCCGTGTCGGCGGTCGCGCTGCTGCTGGCCGCGTCCGGACTGCACCGCCTTGACGCGGTAATGCTGTACCTGGCTTTCGTCGGGGCGGGGTGGCTTCTCGGTTATGTCATGCGTGCCCAGCGGCTGCTACTGGCCGATCAGATCGAGGCGCAGAAGATGTTGGCCCAGCACGCCGCCGCCGACGAGCGGCGGCGCATCGCCCGGGAAGTGCACGACGTCATCGCGCACTCGCTGAGCATCACCCTGCTGCATGTGACGGGCGCGCGTCGGGGGCTGCAGCAGGACCGCGACGTCGACGACGCGATCGAGGCGCTCGAACAGGCCGAACGCCTGGGCCGGCAGGCGATGGCAGACATCCGGCGCACCGTCGGGCTCCTGGACGGCGCGCCCACGAAATCCGCGCAGACGACGCCGGAACCCGGCATCGATGACGTCGGCGGCCTCGTCGCGGATTTCCAGCGCGCCGGCCTGGACGTCGCGCTGCGCGTCGACGGCCCGGCCGACCACGTCTCGGCGGCGGTCGGCCTGGCGCTGTACCGCATCACCCAGGAATCGCTGGCCAACATCGCCAAGCACGCTCCGGACTCGAAATCGACGGTGTCGCTCTGTATCTCGGCGACGTCGGCCGGTCTCACCGTGGAGAACCGGTTGCCCGTGGCGATCACCGCCCCGCTGTCCGCGGAGGGCCGCGGGTTGCGCGGCATGCGTCAGCGGGTCGAGCTGTTGGGCGGGGCCATCGAGGCGGGCCCCACCCCCGAGGGGTGGTCGGTGCGTGCCGACATACCGCTGCACGAAGGTGAGACGGGTTGGCGGCCCTGGTGGTGCAAGGCGTGATCCCACACCCGGAGACGCCCGAGATCACCGTCCTCCTCGTCGACGACCAGGACCTGGTGCGCTCGGGACTTCGCCGGATCCTGCGTCGTAAGGATGGGTTCGTTATCGTCGCGGAATGCTCCGATGGTGACGAGGTGCCGGCGGCGGTTGCCGAGCACCGGCCCGAGGTCGTCGTGATGGATCTGCGCATGCGCCGGATTGACGGCATCGAGGCGACGCGCCGGCTCGGGGGCACGCCGCCGGTGTTGGCGCTGACCACCTTCAACGAGGACGAGCTGCTATCGGAGGCGCTGCGCGCCGGGGCCGCCGGTTTCGTGCTCAAGGACTCGTCCGCCGAGGAGCTGATCCGCGCCGTGCGGGCCGTCGCCAGGGGCGACAGCTACCTCGATCCGGCCGTCACGGCGCGCGTGTTGACCACCTATCGCAAGGCCGCGCCGGGGCCCCGCGGCACCGCCACCGCCGAGTTGACCACCCGAGAGCTCGACGTGCTGACGTTGATGGGCAGAGGCTTTTCCAACGCCGAGATCGCCGACGAACTCTGCATCTCCGGTGTCACCGTCAAAAGCCACATCGGCCGGATCTTCGGAAAACTCGACCTGCGGGACCGGGCGGCGGCGATCGTCTACGCCTATGACAACGGCATCGTCGTCCCGCGCTGAGGGACAAAGCGGGATTACAGCGGGGCGCCCTGCTCCGCCAGGTTTAGCAGGGCGTATGCCATGCACATCAAGAAGTTCAGCACCACCAGGACCAACCCGGCGAACATCAGTGAGCGGGTGCCCTGTCGCTTCAGCCGCTTGTACCGGGCGGCGCGGGTTTCCCGGTCGAACCGCAGCGCGATCAATGCGAATTTGACGTCGGTCACCTCGTGGGCGGCCAGGGGCGCGCCCGCCAGCATCTCCTGCAGGCGGTCGGGCGCCGTTCGGACGCCGACCCGCTCAAAGCTCCGGCACATTCGTCGCGCGCGTCTTCGCGCGAGTGGTTGATATCGCATCTGTAGCTGATGCGCGAGTTGCCCTCGGTCTTCCCCCCACGGGTTTGACGGGGTCATCACGAAACGGATTCTAAATCGCATCGGGCCGATTACGGCGTGTCTACACACAAATTATGTTGACCGCGCGCCGCGCCACCGCTCGCGCGCTCGGCCTCGGGCAGGTCCAGATAACGCTCCAGGTTGCGGTGCGTGTTGATCACGCGCCGCTCCTCGCCGGAAAGCACCAGATGGGTGAAGCCCGGTTGGTGCATGCCGCGCTGCAGCCCGGCGAGCACCTTGATGTCCTGGGTGAGTACCACGCCGGGCTCGGCCTCCCCGGCGGGCACCCGCACGTCGGTCGGTTTGGCGCGCGGAGCCCCCGGCGGCATGCGCGTCATCAAGAACATGACCAGCTCACCCTTATCTGGGTCGGGGCCGGGCCGCGAGCACATGACGGTCAGGTGGTCGGCGTTGGCCAGCAGTGTCATGTTGGGGAAGACGTTGTACTGGTGCAGCCGGGTGATGCGGTCGGTGTCGGCCCATTCGAGGTCCACCCCGCGACTGGCGGCGAAGGCCCGGGTGTGCGCGGCGATCAGATCCTGCACCGTCTGCCCGGGCCGGCGCTCATCAGCGGGGAAGGGGGTGCCTTCGGCGGCGCCCATGAGCGCCCCCTGCGTGTAAACGTAAGCATCCCAGACCTCTTCGTCGCTCAGCGTGCCGTCGAAGCGGGGGCTCTGGACGCCGTAGGGCTGGTCGGATTTGCCGGTGTGACCCCAGATCTGTTGTGGCGCATGAATGTCATCGACACAGCGCAGCAGTTCCGGGTGCAGCGTCTGGACGTGGTAGGTCTCGCTGTAGCCGTCGGCGATCGTCTTCCAATTCGCGTCGACCTCGACGGTCAGAGTGGCATAGCAGCGGAAGTCGCTCAGCCGGCACCAGGCGATGTCGTCGGGCACCGCCTCGAGATACTCGAGCAACGGCATCGCGTCGAGGTCGAGATTGACGAAGACGAGGCCTTCCCAGGTGTCCACCCGGACCGGCACCAGCGGGAAGTCGGACAGCATGAGCGACCCGAAGCCCCTGCGATTGGGCACCCGCTTGAGCGTGCCGGCCAGGTCCCAGGTCCACCCGTGGTAGCCGCACTTGAGTTCGCGCAACCCCGAACCCGAGCCCACGCACACCGAGTTGCCGCGGTGGCGGCAGGCGTTCTGGAAGGCGCGCAGCAGCCCGTCGTCGCCGCGGACGATCAGCACCCCGTACGGGCCGCACCGGTACTCGAAATAGTCGCCCGGTTCGGCGACGTGGTCGACCATGCATGCGAGCTGCCAGACCTTCGGCCACATCCGCTCGACCTCGAGCGCGGCGAACGCCGGCGAGTAGTAGCGCTCGGCCGGAACCAGGGTCGGACTGTCCGGCGGGGTGCCGATCGCGTCCTCGTCGCGGGTGCGGGTCGGGTTGCCGGCGGGCGCGTTCACGCGGGGAGCCTTAACGCGCTCCGCGTACCAGCCGGCCGGGACGGGCCCCGGTGTCGACATCGTCGCGCCGGGTCACGGTCCCGCTGACGACGGTGGCCGCGTAGCCGCTGGCTCCCTGCAGGATCCGGTTTCCGCCGGCGGGCAGGTCGAAGGCCATCGCGGCGGGATGCAGCGTCAGGGCGTCCAAGTCGATGACGTTGAGGTCGGCCTTCTTGCCCGGCTCGATGGTGCCCCGGTCGGTGAGGCCGAAGAGGTGCGCGGTATCGCGGGACTGCTTGCGGATCACGTACTCCAGCGAAAGCTTCTCGCCCCGGCGCCGGTCCCGGGCCCAGTGCGTCAGCAGGAAGGTGGGATACGAAGCGTCGCAGATCATCCCGCAATGGGCGCCGCCGTCGGAAAGCCCGAGCACACCGGCCGGGTGCAGCAGCATCTCGCGGATCGCGTCGCAGTTGCCTTCGGCGTAATTGAACAGCGGCAGCATCAGCATCGCGGTCGCGTCCCGCTCGAGCATGAGGTCGTACAGCGTGGACAGCGGGTCCTCGCCGCGGGCCTCGGCGATGGCCGCGACGGTGCGGTCCGGGGTCGGTTCGTAATCGGGTGGGTCGCCCAGCGCGTACAGCCGCTTGAGTGAATGCTGGACCAGAGCGAACATCCCGTCGAACAACAGCGTCGGGTCGGCGGGCAGGTCGTCGTCGGCCAGGATCGCCGCCTTCACCGCCGGGTCCGCCAGGCGCTGTGCGAGTTCCTCGCGCTCGCACTCGGCCGCCAGCCGGCGGTAGGTGGGCCGGTGACTGAAGCCGTGATGACCCTGAAATCCGATCATCATGCCGAACGGCCGAGCCGCGACCTGCGGGTAGAGCCGGGCGCCCTCGGCGTGCGCGTCCGCGGACAGGTCCAGCATCTCGCGCCACAGGTTGGGATCGGCGTCCACTTGAATAAGGGCAAAGGAAACCGGCCGATCGATCTCGCCGCTCAACCGGCGCATCCAGTCCAGTTCCTTCTTGGGCGCGACGATGTCCTCGCCGGCGGAGCCCTGCGGGGCGAGCTCGAACACCGCCTGGCCGCCGGCGGCCATGGCCCGCCCGAGGCCGAACAGCTCATCCTCGGCCGCGTAGGTGCCGGGAACCGGCTCGCCGTCCATCGCGCGGTGGCCCATCGTGCGCGATGTCGAAAAGCCGAGCGCGCCGGCTTCGATCGCCTCGCGAACCAGCCGGCCCATCGCCTCGATGTCGTCAGGCGTCGCCGGCTCGTTCCGGGCGCCCCGCTCGCCCATCGCGTAGGCGCGGATGGCGCCGTGGGCGACCTGGCTGCCGACGTCGATCGCGAACTTGTGCTTGCCTATCGCGTCGAGGTACTCGGGGTAGGTCTCCCAGCCCCATTCGATGCCCTCGGTCAGCGCGGTGCCGGGGATGTCTTCCACGCCCTCCATCAATTCGATCAGCCACTGCTCGGTGCCGGGCCGCACCGGCGCAAAACCGACGCCGCAGTTGCCGGTGACGATCGTCGTGACGCCGTGACCGCTGGACGGCTCGAGCAGGCTGTCCCAGCTCACCTGACCGTCGTAGTGGGTGTGGATGTCGACGAAGCCGGGGGCCACCACACGCCCTGTGGCGTCGATGGTTTCGGCGGCCCCGGCCATTTCCAGGCCGCCGTCGTCGGCGCCGCGGCGCACGACGTCGACGATCTTGCCGTCCTTGATGCCGATGTCGGCGCGATAGCGCTCCGCGCCGGTGCCGTCGACGACGGTGCCACCAATGATCTTCAGGTCCAACACGAGACTCTCCTTGCCGCCACGGGCCGAAGACGCAACAAGACGCGCCAGCATTTCGCTACGCTAAGTAGCGTAACTCGTGGGGCGGCCATCGCAATAGGTTCGGCGCAAACTTACGTGCTGGAGAGCGAACTCTTCAGCGCCGCGACCGTTTCCAGGTCGTCGAGCGCCGCGACGCCGCGCCGCAACCCTTCCATGGCGATGTCTTCGACCTGCATGCCGCCCATTCCCGCCGTGATCAGCGGGGCGACGTAGGCATACAGCGCGGCCTGGCGGAACCTCAGCCAGAGGTCGTCGCGGTCCAGCTCGGGCCCGCCGGCCGCGGCGAGCGCGCGGCGGTAGTCGTCGAGCAGCTCGCGCTGGGTGGCCCGGCGATCTTCGGGCGTGAGGCTGGTGATCAGCGTGTAGGCCAGTTCCCGGGACGGGTGCCCGCGCCGCACCGCCTGCCAGTCCAGCAGGCCGGCCTTGCCGCCGTGGAAGTACATGTTGCCCGGGTGGGCGTCGCCGTGCATGAGGGTGTGTGGGGGAGTGTCGATGAGGGCGGCGACCGCACGGTAATTGTCGGCGATGAAGCGGCCGTTCTCGACGGGGATGTCGGTGCGCTCGGCGAGGCGCTTGATGGCGGCGTGCATGAGCGAGCCTGTCAGCAGGGAGGTGACGTCGCCGGAGGGCGTGTAGACCCAGCCCAGCGGGCCGCGCGTGTCGCGGGGTCGGCGTTCCCAGAAGGTGGCGTGCAGATCCGCCAGCAGTTCGACGATCAGTCCGGCCTGCTCCAACGACAGCGGGTGCAAGGTGTCGGGGAACACGCACGTCTCGGCGGGAAGGTCTTCGAGCACCACGAGGTAGCGCCCGGTCCACGGATCGAACGCCGCGCCGTAGGCATACGGAGCGCCCACGACTTGCGGGGCGAGCCGGCTGTAAAACAGCACCTCGGTCTGCCCGAGCCGGCCCAACTCGCCCATCAGGCGGGTGGCCGCCGACTTCGCCGCGAGCTTGACGAACACCGAGTCGGGGACGTTCTTCCCGGTCAATACCAGCCGCGCTCGCGTCGACGTTCCCGCGTCGCTGCCAAGGACGCGGATCGACCGCACGGTGGTGCCCATCAGCCTCGAGAGCACCGCCGCGTCGATGTCCTGAACCCGGCGGGGCAGTCCGAACCGGCCACCGACGAATGCGTCGGTGGCTACCCGGCCCACGCCGCGGCCCAGGTGAGCGGCCAGGCCGACGGCCGAAACCGCCTGTGACACAGGGTTTCTCATATCCGTTCGTTTCGTGGCGCGGACATGTCACCCGCGCCGCGAGCCTGGGCGGCGTCGCGGCACGGGGTCAGACAAAAATACGCGATCGTCCGAACATCAGACAATACGCCGTTATTGTCTGATGTTCGGCACCAGGGCGCGTACCACGAACTTCTCGACGAACTCGCGTTTGTCGGCGACCGGGCGGTGTCGCCACGAGGGCGCGAGCAGAAACAACGTCGTCGCGTGCAGCCATTGGACGACCGACCGCGGATCGAGGTCCGCATGCAGGCGGCCCGCCGATGTCCACCGCTCCAGCAACGGTTCGTAGTGGCGCAACAGCGTCTCCACGATGGGCTCCGAACCCCTCTCGAGCGCCGTCGCCACGGCGGTGCTCTCGGCGGCGAACAGCGCCTCGTTCAGTGGGTCGCCGTCCACCGATTCGACGCGCGCCAAGATCATCTCGGGCACCGAACGCGCGGGATCGTCCGGGGCGGCCAGTGAGCGCACCAACTCGCCGAGCGCGCGGTCGACGCGCGCCAAGATCAGATCCAGCAGGACGTCGTCGCGGCCGGGGAAGTACCGGTACACAGTGGACCGCGACACTCCCGCCTCGTCGGCCACCTCGCCCATCCGGAACTGGGTGTTACCGCGTCGCACGATGCAGCGGCCCGCGGCGTCCAGGATGCGCCTGCGCGCCTCTTCGTCGTCGAGGATCGCGCGGTCGTCGCCCCACCGACGGCTCGGTTCCATGGCGCAGATGTTACGGCGCCCCTGGCGGGAAACAACGAAATCGATTGCCAACCAAGCACATCGCCGATGCCTTGCACCAAGACCTCGACGCCTAGGGTCGTCGGGTCAGGGCGGTCCAGGTCAGCGTGACGCGGGTGCCCTGCGGCGTGCGGTCGATGGTCACTTCGTCAGCCAGTGCCTCCATGAGCGGGATGCCGCGCCCGCGGAGCTGCTGATGGTGCAGTGCCGGAACTTTGTGGCGCCAGCGGCCGCGATCGTCGACGGTGACGGCCAGGCCGTCGGATCGGTGGTCATAGGCCGCACTCACGTCCAGCGTCCCGCGCCGGGAGGCGTCGCAATAGGCGAATTCCGCGGCGTTGGCGATGGCTTCGTTCACCGCCAGCAACACGTCGCTGAACCGGTCGGCGTCGCGGGCGAGGTGCGTTTCGAGCCAGGTCGCGAACTCGGCGCGGGCCCGGGCGGCGCTGCGGGCGTCGGTGGGGACGCGGTTCCGTACAAAGCGGGACCGATCACCGAGGTTCGCCGCGCTGTGCGGCTGATGATCAGAACACCCCATCGTTCCCAGCTGTGCCCCCATCTCAGGCCTCACCCAGCAGCGACGCCGCTCAGCGCGTCGTCGAGCGAGCTGTAGAGCGCGAGCACGCTGTCGATGCCCATCAGTTTGATCGGCCGGCTCGTCGCGGACCCGTTGGCGACGACCGCGAACCGGGTGGGCGGCTCGGCCTCCGCCTGCGCCGTGACCAGGACGGTCATCCCCGCCGATGCCAAGAAGTCGACTTTGGAGAGGTCGACGATGAGCGCGGCGGGTTTGGTCCCGAGCGCCGTCTGGATCGCGTCGGCCAGATGCGGCGAGCTGAGCATGTCCACCTCACCCGAGACGGTGAGCACGACCGCCTGATCTACCTGCTGTTTTCCTACTGCGAAAGCGGTCGGATCGATTGGATCGCCGGTTTGTTCGCCCATGGTCCATCACTCACATTCGGTCCCCGGTGGGACGCCGTTAGCTCTCAAAATAGCCGCTGCCGAGGCCGGGGGCTGCTTGTTCAACCCCGCGGAAAGCGCTTGCCTTCGGAGGAGACACACTCCGTCGATCTGCGCTGCTAGCAACAGGTGCAGCCGCAACTTGTTTATTCGATGGTATGACACGGGGCGAACCACACTCAAAACGAGTGAACCGATCGCGCCACCGCCCCGTCCTGAGAGTGTGTCTGGCGGTCCCCGCAGAAGTTGCACCGGGCGTCGGCCCGTGCGTGAATCAGCTCAATCGGATTCGTGTCCAGTGTGGGCCTCGTTGCCTGCGCAAACACGGAAGGGCGGTGGGCATGGAGCCCGATGATCGCAGTGGCGAGCCGGACGACCCGCCCGGCGACGTTGAGTCCACCCGGCCCGTTGCCGACGCGGTGTCACGCCGGCGGGCGTTGCTGGGCATGGGGGCCGTGGCGGGGATCGCCGCGGTCGATGTGGGCGGGTTCGCCTACGCCGGCGGCTGGCTGCGGCCCGGCGCGCTGACCCCACCGCGATTCGCCGACCGCTTCGAACACGTCTACGGACGCCACGACGGTTTCCGCCGGAACCACGCCAAGGGTCTGAGCGCGGTGGGAACCTTCGCGAGCACCGGCGCCGGGGCGGCGATCTGCCGGGCCGCGGTCTTGCGCGCGGGGAGCGTCCCGTTGATCGGCCGGTTCTCCCTGTCGGGGGGACTGCCCGATCAGGCGGACGCGCGCACCACGGTCAGGGGACTCGGCCTGCTCTTCCAGGGTCCCGGCGGCCAGCAATGGCGCACCGCAATGGTCAACATCCCCGTCTTCCCGGACCGCACCCCGCAGGGGTTCTACGACCGGCTGCTGGCGTCCCAACCCGTACCGGGGACCGGCAAGCCCGACCCCGACAAGATGGCCGCCTTCCTCGATCGCCATCCCGAGACCGTCGCGGCGATGAAGGTGATCAAGCAGGCCCCGCCGAGCGCGGGGTTCGCCGACAGCGCCTTTTATGGCCTGAACGCGTTCCGGTTCACCAGCGCCGCCGGGGCGACGGTTCCGGTCCGCTGGGCTGCCGTCCCGCAGCAAGCGGCGGGCACTCCGGGGCCGACGGGCGGCAAGGACTACCTGTTCGACGACCTGATCCGCGTGCTGGCCCAGCGACCGCTGAGTTGGCGGCTGGTCCTTACCATCGGCGAGCCCGGCGACCCGACGAACGACGCCACGAAACCGTGGCCGGTGGCCCGCCGCACCGTCGATGCCGGCACCATCACCATCACCGCCGTACAGACCGAGGCTCCCGGCAACGCGCGCGACATCAACTTCGACCCGCTGGTCCTGCCGGACGGCATCGCCGCATCCGACGACCCGCTGCTGGCCGCGCGATCGGCGGTCTACGCCCGCTCGTTCACCCGCCGCGCCGAGGAACCCAAGACACCCAGCGCCGTCGACGTCTCCCGGGTGCTCCGGTGACGGGAGGCACCGCGGCGACCCGGTTCGCGCTGCCGTCCCGCGTGCTGCACTGGCTGATGGCGCCGATGGTCATCGCGCAACTGCTCATCGGTGTCACCATGGTCGCGTCCCTGAGCTACTACCCGCTACTGCTGGCCATCCACCGGCCGCTGGGCATCCTGATCCTGGCGTTTGCCGTCGTGCGGCTGGCGAATCGGCTCAGACACCGCCCGCCACCGTTCCTGTCCACCATGAGCCGGGCGGAACGGCGGGTTGCGACGTGGTCGGAATACCTGCTGTACGCCCTGCTGTTGCTGCAACCCCTGACCGGGTGGGCCACGCTGTCGGCCGCGCGGGTTCCCGTCACGTTGGTCGGGCCGCTGCGATTGCCGGGCATCGCGCCGCAGAGCATCGACGTGTTCGCGGTGCTGCGCGAGTGCCACGGCGCCTTGGCGTTGCTGCTGTTCCTGACGTTCACCGCGCACATGTGCGCGGTCCTCTTCCACACGCTCGTTCTGCGGGACCGGCTCCTCGATCGCATGGCGCTGTGGCGCGGCAGACCCGCCGCCGCGCAGCCCGATCACGCCGAGCTCTGACGGCCTGCCTCCTCGGGAGACGACCGGCCGAATATGATCGGCACGATCATGGAGGGTGCGCCGCGCCGCGGGCGCCGCGCCCATACGCCGACCACGAAGGAGTGGGAACTTCCATGCCGAACCAGCAGCAAGCCGACCGGATGACGTCAGGCAAGGGGTTCATCGCGGCGCTCGACCAGAGCGGCGGCTCCACGCCCAAGGCGCTGCGCCTCTACGGCATCCAGGACGACGCGTACTCGTCCGAGGAGGAGATGTTCGACCTCATCCACCAGATGCGCTCGCGGATCATCACCTCCCCGGCGTTCACCGGTGACCGCGTGCTGGCCGCCATCCTGTTCGAGCAGACGATGGACCGCGAGATCGCGGGCAAACCGTCAACCACCTACCTGTGGGAGACCAAGGGCGTGGTGCCCATCCTCAAAATCGACAAGGGCCTGGCGGAGTCGTCCGACGACGTGCAGCTGATGAAGCCGATCCCCGGCCTGGACGGCCTGCTCGAGCGGGCGGTCGGCCTGGGTGTTTTCGGCACCAAGGAGCGCTCGGTGATCGGCGGCGCCAACAACAAGGGCATCGCCGCCGTGGTCGCCCAGCAGTTCGAGTTGGCCCGCCAGGTGCTCTCGCACGGTCTGGTGCCGATCATCGAACCTGAGGTCACCATCTCGATCCCGGACAAGGCCGAGGCCGAGGCGATCCTGCGCGACGAGATCACCAAGCAACTCGAGAACGTGCCCGACGGGCAGCGCGTGATGCTCAAGCTGAGCTTGCCCAGCGAGGTCAACTACTACCGCCCCCTGATCGAACACCCGAGGGTGATGCGGGTGGTCGCGCTCTCCGGGGGCTATTCGCGCGAAGAGGCCAACGAGCTGTTGGCGAAGAACACCGGATTGATCGCCAGCTTCAGCCGCGCGCTGACCGAGGGGCTCACGGTCGATCAGTCCGATGAGCAGTTCAACGCCACGCTGGACAAGGCGATCCAGTCGATTTACGACGCCTCGGTCGCCGGCTGACCTAGTAGCGGTGGTGGGCCATGCGCGGCGGGCCGTCGCCGCTATCGTGTTCGTCTGACACCACGGCGGGCACCATCTCGCTCGTCACCAGCCCCTCGTCGCGCGTCAATTCGTCGATCACATCGAAGGTTTCGGCGATGTTGGCGGGGGTGTCCACGACGATGGTCACCACGGGGACGCGGCGGCGCAGCGACAGGAACTTGTCACCGTGCGGTCGATGGTCACCGTGGTATCCCCAGATGCCCCGCAGCACGGTCGCCCCGTCGGGCGCTTCGTGCAGTCGAAGCCGCCGCACGATCGCGCGGTGAATCGGCGCGCCCTCGTGTAGGGCCGACTCGGACGTGTAGATCGTCAATTTCTGGAACAGCGGCAAGCCACGCTCGTCGACCCCGGGCAGCTCGTGCGGCCGTTCCAGTAGTTCGCCGTCGCGTTTGCACACGCGGACCCGCTCCAGCGTGAACATCGGGCGGCGCAGCAGCGCCGCCAGTTCCGGCAGGACCCTCGCGATGCGCTCACCGGAGCCGACGGCGAGGATCATCATCGGCACGTTGGCGTTCCGGCCGATGAAGCGCGCCCGGTGCCGCTGCCCGTCGGTGACGCCGTCGACCCCCAGCAGCACCGATGCACCCGCGATGCGACGCCGGTGCAGGAGATCGCAGATGGCGATGTAGGCCGGGGTGCCGTTGACCCGTTCCTTGCGGCCGACGTAGACGGTCAGCTTGACGGCTTCGCGCAATTCGTCGGGCAGCTCCAGCGGCCCGACGTGTTCGCGCAGCAACCGCGCCCGCTCCAAGGTGACCAGGCCGCGCCGCTTGATGGCAAGCACCGGGTCGAGCAGGGCCTCGATTTTCGCCCTGGTGTCGACCGCGACGATCGCGACGGGCGGATCCTCGGACAACGTCAATGACTCGTCGGTCCTCAGGTGGCGCCCGGTACCGAAGCCGCCTATGCCGCGCAGCACCACGGCACAGGCGATGCGATGCCGCGTACACAGGTCGAGCAGCGCATCGGACACGAAGCCGTCATCGGTTCGCCGACGCTCAGCCAGATAGGTGGTGAGCTTCAGGCTGTCCTCGTCCATGGCCGCTCCCGTCGGTTTGCCGCGATCTTACTCGCTTCAGACCGCAAGCGCGGCAACGGTGTTCGACGCTCAAGTCAACGCAGCTTCTCGGTCGGCACCGCGTAGCGGTCCTGGTAGGCGCGCACCCGCTCGCGCACCTCGTCCTCTCGCAGGCCGGTGTCCGACCACGTGTAGCGGCCGCGCCCGCCGTCGCCCGGGTGGGCGGCCAGGAACTCACGCATCCTCTGCTCGGCCTCGGGTCGCAGCTCGCGATCCAGCCGCTGGTAGATGTCCTTGATGGTGGTCCACGGGTCGTTGACGAAGTCGCGGTATTGCACGTCGATCACGCGGTCGGCCGGCACCGCCCCGCTGTCGCGCAGGGCCATCTCGCGCTGCAGCCCGACGACGATCTCCTCATAGGACTGCGCCGCGCACTCGGCGATGCTGGACTCGTCGCTGCACATTCGGCGCAGGTGGTGGGTCAGGGCGGCGATCGACGAGATCACGTTGAGCGGGTCGCGGTGAGTCTGCACGATCAACGCGTCGGGGTATTCGGCCAGCAATGTGTCGAGCTGCCACAGGTGCGCCGGAGACTTGAGCAACCATTGACCGGGCACGCCGGACTGCAAGTGTTGCAAGAAGATTCGGTGGAAGCGGTAGGCGCCGGTGTGGTCGGCATCATACAGCAGCCAGCGGTAGTAGCTCGGCAGACGGTACTGCACCGAGAAGATCATGCTGACGAATTCTCCGGCGGTGATGCGCACGCACTCCTGCCCGACCAGGGCGCCCATCGGATGAAAGGCCAGAAAGCCCGGCATGATCTGCTCGGACATGTCGATGCTGGCCTGCGTCTGCGCGATACGCGGATCGTCGTGATAGGTCTCGGGCCGCGGAACCGGACAGGGCTCGTCGACCTCCCATGTCAACGGGGCGCGCAGCTCCGGGTCCTGAGCGAGCAGGTCGTAGAGGATGGTGGTCCCGGTCCGGGGCTGCCCGACGATGAAAATCGGCGCCGCGACCGGCTTGGCGGCGATCTCGGGATGCTGCTTGCGCCAGGCGATTACGCCCAGGCGGTTCTTCAGGGCGCGCATGATGTCGAGGTGGGCGATCTCCACGCCGATGTCCGACAGCCGCGCGTCGTTGATCAGACCGTCGGTGAGGCGATGCAGCCCGGGCCGCCACCCCTCGGCGCCGAAGTCGTCGCTTCCGGCCTCCTCGCAGGCCGCGGCGATCAGCCGTTCGGGGGCGAATCGGTCCTGCAGGTTCATACCGGCTCCTCACACTGGCGCACCGACACCGTCACCTCGGGAGGGCTGGGGTTGTCCAGCCAGCGCAAGACGACGAAGCCTCGCTGCCTGCCACCGGTGTCAAGCCAGTGGCCGGCTCCGAAATTCTTGGCAGACACCGCGATCCGCACCCGGCCGTCGGCGTCGGGCACCACGCCGCAGTTCGTCACCGAGCTGTGCCGGGCGCGCGGTTCCAGGCACTCGTGCCAGATGCTTTCCAGCGTGACGTTCCAGTACCGGGTGTCGGGGGGCGCGATGTCGAGCACCAGGGCCTCGTCGGGTTGAAGCCGGTAGGTCCCGATCATGTACAGGTTGTCCGGTGTGGTGTCCGCGGCGCCCAGGCTCGCGGCCTCGGCGGTCAGCAGCGTGTTCGGCATGTCGAGCAGCTCCGGCTTGATGCTGCGGTGCAGTGTCGCGAGCTTCATCAACGACCAGGCCATCGCGGTGAACTGATCGGCGAGCTCGGCGTCCGTCAGCGGCGTCAGGGGGGCGGGATCCAAGGCCTCGATCCGCAGCGTGGCCAACCTCTCGTGCGCGCGATCACCGATGTATTCGCGGACCACCAACGACGAGGCGTCGGCGGGGATCTGCACCCACTGCGCACCGGCGAGGTCCGAGGGTTCGTCCGCCGAGAGCACGAGCGCGAATTCGCCTAAGTCCATTGCCAAGTCGCCGTCGCGGACATATCCGGCCATGCGGCGCGGTGTGAGTCCCGTGCCGGCCAGGACCTGCAGCCCCAGGTAGGCGCTGGTGCCCCGGGAACCGCTCACCCGGTAGCTCCGGTCGCCACGGATCATCGCCAGGTAATAGTTGCCGTCGGGGTTGGGGCCGCCGACCATGCGGTTCGGCGAACACATATCGAAGAAAAAGGGCCGCTCGGCATCGGCCTCGACCGACATTTGCGCGCACAGGGACGAGACGCGCGCGATCAGCCGCAACCCTTCAAGCAGCTCCCGCTCGGACTCGGCGTCCTCGGTGACGATCTTCGTCACGTCCGCGAGCATCTGCTGGAAGAACTGCCACGCGGCGCGCGTCTTCGGGGCCACCGGATCGGGCGAAGCGGGTTCCTGAGACATCGTCTCATGCTAAGACTATGTCTTACGATTAAGGCGTCGATTCGCGGAAAAGGTGGGGGATGGCTGCCACGGCGTCGTTGGCCGAACGGAAGCGAACGGCGATGCGTCAGCGCATCGCCGCGGCGGCGGCTCAGCTGGTCGCGGACCGCGGTTTGGCGGGCACGACGGTGGAACGCATTGCCGACGCAGCCGACATCGGGCGGGCGACCTTCTTCCGGTACTTCAACTCCAAGGAAGACGCCGTCGCCGAGGGCATGACCGTGCATTGGCTCAACCGGATCACCACCGCGCTGGCCGCCCAGCCCGAGCGCTTGAGCGCCACCAACGCGGTCATCGGCGCCTTCGCCGAGCTCGCCGCCGGGTCCGCCGACATCGAGGACCGAATTCGTGAATTGGCGATTCTCACAAGGTCTTCCGAGACGCTGGACGCGTGGACGCTCCACATTTATGTGCGCTACGAGCTGGCGATCGCCGATCTCATCGCGCCGCGCCTGCCGCGATTGGCCCCGCAAGACCCCAGGCCCCGCCTGATCGGCGCGCTCGCGATGGCGACCGTGCGGATCGCGCTGGACGATTGGCTGAGCCACGGGGGATCCCTGCCGGACCGCGTGGCTCAGGGCCTGGCCGCGATCACGATCGGGTGAGCCGGGATTCGATTCGGAACTCCGGCAGATCGCTTCCCCACGTGTCGCCGATCACCGACGTCGGCACCGATTGGGGACCAATGCCCCTGCTGCGGAGCGCGTATCGTCGCTATTTTGGTGTGTGGCTTGAGGATTCGCGTCAATGGCGTTACGCGAAGGTTAACACCGGGTGGCCGCCGCGATGCCATACAAACGAGGAGCTGCCGTGTCCGGTGAGCGCATGGCCAACCAGGTGGACAGCGCCCCGCACCTCATACGGGCAGGCGTGGAAGCCGGCGTCCCCCGGCGCCTGGTGGGTTTGCTCGATCAGATCGACGGCCTCCTGACCAGCTTGTCGGACGCGGAATCCTCCTGGGCGGGATGGCTATCGGCCGTCGCTACCGAGCATCGATCGAGCGCTCGGAACCTGGTGCACTATTGGGCAATTCGCCAATCCGATCTGCGCGATCTGCAGGCCACCCTGGCCGACTTCGGCCTTTCGTCGTTGGGTCGCAGCGAGGCACATGTGCAGGCCACCCTGGCGGCGGTTCGCTCGGCGATCGCCGCCATGGTGCACGGAAGCTGGCGGCCGCCGCCACCGTCAGCGGTGCCCATTGCGCAGGGACCGAGGATCCTGCGACAACGCGCGGCCGAGCTGCTGGGCCCTCAGCCCGCGCATCGCATGGCCCGCATCATGGTCACGCTCCCGTCGGAGGCCGCGACCGACCGCGAGGTGGTTCGCGGATTTGTGCAACGCGGCATGAACATTGCCCGGATCAACTGCGCTCACGACGATGTGCGGGCGTGGCGCGCGATGGTCCACCACGTTCGGGACGCGGCCGCATGCGCGGGCACGACATGTCTGGTGGCAATGGATCTGGCCGGGCCGAAGCTGCGGACCGGGCCCCTGATGCCGGGGCCGCGCGTGATCAAACTGCGTCCGCGGCGGGACGCTCTCGGTCAGGTTGTCGCCCCGGCGCGCGCGTGGCTGACGTCGACCGAGGAACCGACCCACCCACCGGAACCCGGAATGGCCTTGGTTACGGTGCCGCGGGAGTGGCTGGCCAACCGCGCCGCCGGTGAGGTGCTGGCCTTGACGGACGCACGCGGATCCACGCGCCGGCTCGTCCTCGGGGCCCTCGGTGCGAGCCGCGGGCCGAGCGGATTCGTCGTGTCCGCGCGGCAGACAACGTACGTGCAGACGGGAACGGCGCTGCGCGCCGAAGGCGACGGGAAATCGACCGAAGTGGGGTTGCTCCCCACGACGGAGCAGAGCTTGCTGCTGCATGCCGGCGACCTGCTGCGGTTGACGCGCGACTGCTCACCGGCCCCGGTGGACGGAAGCCAAGCGATTCCGCGCATCGGTTGCACGCTGCCCGAGGCGTTCGATCAGGCCCGTGTCGATGATGCGGTCCACTTTGACGACGGCAGGATCGGTGGGCGGGTGGTGTCGGTCGACCGCGACGTTCTTACCGTGCGCATCGACCATCCGGAGAATGGGCAAGCCCGCCTGAAGGCCGGCAAGGGCATCAACATGCCCGATACCGACCTGCCGGTGTCGGCGCTCACGGACCGCGACGTCGTCGACTTGGCCGCGGTGGTCGAACTGGCGGATCTGGTCGATATGTCGTTCGTGCGAACGCCGTCGGACGTCGAACGGTTGCTCGATGAGCTCGACCGGCTGGGTGGCGACAACCTGGGCATCGTCCTCAAGATCGAAACCCGGCAGGGCTTCGAACACCTGCCGCAACTGCTGCTTACGGCGATGCGCCGCCCCCTGGCCGGGGTGATGATCGCGCGCGGGGATTTGGCGGTCGAGTGCGGCTATGAGCGGATGGCCGAGTTGCAGGAGGAAATCCTGTGGCTGTGCGAGGCTGCGCACTTGCCGGTGATCTGGGCGACGCAGGTGCTCGAGCAGCTCGCCAAAACCGGCTTGCCGTCCCGCGCCGAGATCAGCGATGCGGCCATGAGCGAGCGGGCGGAGTGCGTGATGCTCAACAAGGGGCCGTACCTCAACGACGCGATCACCGCCCTCGACAACATCATGTCGCGAATGGCGGAGCACCACTACAAGAAGAACGCATTGTTTCGTCCGCTGCGGTCCTGGTCAGCGTCCATCGGCGAGGGCCTCGACGATGAGCCGGGTGGTCCGCTCGGCCCGTCGTCGTGAGTAGGGCTGGGCGCCGGACAGGATCGGGTAGACGACCCCGCCGACGATCGCGTCCGCGGCCGACTCGGCGGTGGCCCCGTCGATGCCGTCGGCGACGATCCGCGCCCTGACGCTCTCGTGCAGGGGTTCACTGAACCCGCCGCGCAGTTTGACGGCGGTGTCCTCGTGTTCCATGCCCGCGGCGGTCAAGACTCGCAGCATCGCCGAGCCGCGGGCCGTCGTCAGCGTGGTGGCGAGCCTGCGCACCCACCCCACCAGGTCGGCGGCCAGATCGTCGGTGTGATTCACCGACGCCAGGAGTTTGTCGGCGTCCTCGAGCATCACGTCGGCGACCAGGGCCGGGCGGCTGGGCCACCACCGATAGATGGTCTGCTTGCCGACCCCGGCGCGAGCGGCGACCGCCTCGATGGTCAGGCCGTCGAACCCGCGCTCGAGAAGCAGTTCGCGCGTGGCGGTGACGATCGCCCTGCGCGACTTCTCGCTGCGGCGCCTCGGCGCGCTCACCTGGGTGAGATCGCTTGGCATATGGTGATCCTCACTGCCGCGGTGGCCGGCTTTACACAGCCTGACTACCCCCGGTAGTCTGCCACAAGACGAGACGGTCCGTCTTGTAAGTCGGAAGGGTAGCAGTCCGTGCGGCCAACCTTAGTCACCTCACGGCCGTCACCGTGACCCTGGGACTGAGCCCGGAGCAGCAGGAGCTCAGCGCCGCCGTCGGGCAGTTCGCCGGCCGGCACGCGCCCATCGCCGCCACCCGCGAGAGCTTCGACGACCTCGCGGCCGGGCGGCGGCCCGGGTGGTGGGACGCCCTCGTGGGCAACGGCTTTCACGCGGTGCACCTGCCCGAGAGCCTGGGCGGGCAGGGTGGCCGGCTGATGGACGCCGCGTGCGTTCTGGAGGCGGCGGGCAAGGCGCTGTTGCCCGGCCCGCTGCTGCCCACGGTCTCCGCCGGGGCCGTCGCGTTGCTGGCCGACCCGACGCCGGCCGCCGAAGCCCTGGTACGGGAGCTGGTCGCTGGGGTCACTGCGGCGGTCGTGCTTCCCGACGAAGGCGACTTCAGCGCACGCGCCGACGGCGGGGGGTGGCTGATCACCGGCGCGTCGGAGGTCTCCGCCGGTGTGTGTGCGGCGGGGACGGTTCTCGTCGGAGCGCGTGCGGAGGACGACGGCGTGGTCTGGGTGCTGGTGGACACCGAAAGGCCCGGTGTGACAGCGGAACCCGTCAACGGCACCGACCTGGTCGCCGACACCGGCACCTTGCGGCTCGACGACTACCGGGCGGCCCGCTCCGAGGTGCTCACCGGGATCGACCCCGACCGCGCGCGGTGCGTCACGCTGGCCCTGTTGGCCAGCGCGCTGTCCGGCATCGTGCAGTGGTGCGTCGAGGCGGTCACCGCGCACCTGCGCATCCGGGAACAGTTCGGCAAGGTGATCGGCACCTTCCAGGCGTTGCAGCACAACGCGGCGATGCTGCTGGTCAGCAGCGAGCTGGCCACCGCGGCGGCCTGGGACGCCGTGCGTGCCGCCGACGAACCGATCGACCAGCATCGCATGGCGGCCGCCGGCGCGGCGGTGATCGCGATCTCACCGGTGCCCGATCTCGTCCTCGACGCGCTGACCATGTTCGGGGCCGTCGGATTCACCTGGGAGCACGATCTGCACCTGTACTGGCGGCGGGCGATCAGCCTCGCCGCCTCGATCGGCCCGGCGAATCGCTGGGCCCGGCGCCTGGGCCTGCTGACCTGCAGCCGGCAACGCGACATGTCGGTCGACCTCGGCGACGCGGAATCGGAATTCCGGTCCTGGGTGGCCGAGACCCTGGACACCGCGGCGCAATTGCGCAACGACCAGCCCGGTCGCCAGGGCGACTACCCGGAGTTCGAGACCGGACCGCAGCGCACCCTGATCGCCGACGAGGGGTTGATCGCGCCGCACTGGCCGGCGCCCTGGGGCCTTGACGCCGGCCCGCTGCGGCAGCTCATCATCGACGACGAGTTCGCCAAGCGGCCCGACCTGGTGCGTCCCTCCCTGGGCATCGCCGAGTGGATCCTGCCGTCCGTGTTGCGCGCGGCGCAGCCGGATCTGCAGGAGAAGCTGATCCCTCCGACGCAGCGCGGCGAGATCGCGTGGTGCCAGCTTTTCAGCGAGCCCGGCGCCGGATCGGATCTCGCCGCGCTGTCCACGCGGGCCACGAAGGTCGACGGCGGCTGGAAGATCAACGGGCACAAGATCTGGACGTCGGCGGCGCATCGGGCGGACTTCGGGGCCCTGTTGGCGCGCACCGATCCTGACGCCGGCAAACACCGCGGCATCGGATACTTCATCGTCGACATGCGATCGGCCGGCATCGAGGTCCAGCCGATCAAGACGGCGACCGGCGACGCGCACTTCAACGAGGTCTTCCTGACCGACGTGTTCGTGCCCGACGACATGCTGCTCGGCGACCCGACCGGAGGGTGGAACCTCGCGATCGCCACCATGGCCGAAGAGCGTTCCGCCATCAGCGGTTACGTCAAATTCGACCGGGCGGCCGCGCTGCGCCGGCTTGCGGCCGAACCGGGACCGGACCGCGACGACGCACTCCGCGCACTCGGCGAGCTTGACGCCTACACCAATGCCATCAAGGCGCTGGGCGTGCGGGAAACGATCCGGTTGCTCGACGGCCAGGCATCGGGGCCGGCCTCCAGCATCGCCAAGGTGGCGATGAACGTGCTGCTGCGCAGGACGTTCGAGGCCACGCTGCGCTTGACCGGCCGTGCGGCGATGGTCGCCGACTCCGACCCCGACATCGTGGAGCGCTACCTGCACCTGCCCGCCGAGTTGATCGGCGGCGGCACCCGGGAGATCCAGCTGAACATCATCGCGCAGATGATCCTCGGACTACCCCGAAAGTAGGACAACCCATGGGATTACGCGGGGAAGCCGCGATCGTCGGCTACGTCGAACTTCCGCCTGAGCGCCTCAATAAGGCCTCGCTCGCCCCGTTCGCGATCGAGCAATGGGCGGAGTTGTCCGCCGCCGCCCTCGACGATGCCGGGTTGGCCGGCGATGTCGTCAACGGAATCGTGGCATCGCACCTGGCGGAGTCCGAGATCTTCGTGCCGTCCACCATCGCCGAATACCTCGGCGTGGGTGCGCGATTCGCCGAGCACGTCGACCTCGGCGGTGCCAGCGCCGCCGCCATGGTCTGGCGGGCCGCCGCGGCGATCGAGCTGGGCATCTGTGACGCGGTGTTGTGCGCGCTGCCGGCCCGGTACATCACGCCGTCTTCGAAGAAGAAGCCCAGACCGTTGGTCGACGCGATGTTCTTCGGTTCGTCGAGCAACCAATACGGCTCTCCCCAAGCCGAATTCGAGATCCCCTACGGCAACCTCGGCCAGAACGGCCCGTACGGGCAGGTGGCGCAGCGCTACGCGGCCGTCTATGGCTACGACGAGCGGGCGATGGCCAAGATCGTCGTCGACCAGCGGTTCAACGCGAATAACACCGAGGGAGCGATCTGGAAGGACAAGCCGCTCACGGTCGACGAGGTCCTGGCCAGCCCGGTGATCGCCGACCCGCTGCACATGCTGGAGATCGTCATGCCCTGCGTCGGGGGTGCCGCGGTGGTCGTCGCCAACGCCGACCTCGCCAGGCGTGCCCGTCATCGACCGGTGTGGATCAAGGGATTTGGTGAGCACGTGCCGTTCAAGACCCCCACCTACGCCAAGGACCTGCTGCACACCCCGATCGCGGAGGCCGCCGACACCGCGTTCGCCATGACGGCTCTGAGCCGGGAGCAGATGGACATGGTGTCGATTTACGACTGCTACACCATCACCGTGCTGCTGTCGCTCGAGGACGCCGGGTTCTGTGAGAAGGGCAAGGGCATGGAATTCGTCGCCGATCATGACCTGACGTTCCGCGGTGACTTCCCGCTGAACACGGCGGGCGGGCAGCTGGGCTTCGGGCAGGCCGGGCTCGCCGGTGGGATGCACCATGTCTGCGACGCCACACGCCAGATCATGGGCCGCGCGGGTGCGGCGCAGGTCGCCGACTGTCACCGCGCCTTCGTGTCCGGCAACGGCGGAATCCTGTCGGAACAAACCACGCTGATACTCGAGGGGGATTGAGTCCGACATGGCCACCTTCGAACGCCCGATGCCGGTCAAAACCCCTACCAGCACGCCCTTTTGGGACGCACTGGCCCAGCACCGCATCGTCGTCCAGTATTCGCCCTCACTGGGAAGCTACGTGTTCTACCCGCGGGTGCGCGCCCCGCGCACTCTGGCCGACGATCTGGAATGGCGAGAGATCTCGGGAATGGGGACGTTGTATTCCTACACCGTGGCGCGCCGCCCGGTCAGTCCGCACTTCGCGGACGCCGTCCCGCAACTGCTGGCCATCGTCGAATGGGACGAGGGGCCACGGTTTTCCACCGAAATGGTCAACGTCGACCCGGCCGACCTCCGGGTCGGGATGCGGGTGCGGCCGGTGTTCTTCGACTACCCGGAGCACGACGTGACGATGTTGCGGTACGAGCCGGCCGACTGACCCCTTCGGCCCGGCAGCGACGCGGACTATTAGTCCATAACAGGCGGCGACACCACGGGGGCGGCGCTCGAACGGGGGCGGTCTGTGCGCATTGCACGGCAACCGAATACGGCGGTCCGGGAACGACCGCGCACGGTTGACAGTGTGATCGGCGCCATTATCTACTAGTCCTATATCACCGAGGAGCGCGGCATGAACAAGGACGACTTGATTCTGATCAGCGTGGATGACCACATCGCCGAGCCCGCCGATATGTTCGACGCCCACGTCCCCGCGAAATACAAAGACCGCGCACCCCGGGTGGTCATCGAACCCGACGGCGTCCAGCAGTGGTACTACGGCGAGGTCCGCGGCCGGAACATGGGGCTCAATGCCGTGGCGGGGAAGCCCCGGGAGATGTACAACATCGACGCATCCCGGTACGACGAGATGCGGCCCGGTTGCTTCAACGTCGACGAGCGGGTTCGGGACATGAACGCCGGCGGCCAGCTCGCCGGGCTGAACTTCCCCAACTTCACCGGCTTCTCCGGCCAGGTCCTCAACCAGGGTCCGGACCGCGCCGTCAACCTGGTGATGATCAGGGCCTACAACGACTGGCACGTCGACGAGTGGTGCGCGGCCTACCCGGGCCGATTCATCCCCTGCGGCATCCTGCCCCTGTTCGACGTGGCCGAGGCGGCCGAGGAGGTCAATCGCCTCGCCGGCAAGGGTTGCCACGCGGTGACGTTCTCCGAGAACCCGGAGGCGTTGCAAATGCCCAGCATTCACACCAGATACTGGTACCCGCTGTTCGAGGCGGTTTGCGAGAACAAGACCGTCCTGTGCACCCACGTCGGCTCGGCGTCGCGTTCCCCGCAGGTGTCCAGCGACGCTCCGCCCAGCGTGCAGATGACGGCGTCGTCGATGATGAGCATGTTCACCTTCACCGAGCTCATCTGGGCCGAGTTCTGGGCGGACTTCCCGCAGCTGAAGTTCTCGCTCACCGAGGGTGACGTCGGCTGGATACCGTACTTCCTCTGGCGGGCCGAGCACGTGTACAACCGCCATTCGGGGTGGACGCTGGCCAAGTTCCCGCCCGGTTACAGCGGGCCGGCCGACGTGTTCAAGCGGCACTTCTACACGTGCTTCATCAGCGACAAGGTCGGCGTGCACAACATGGACTGGTTCAACGAAGACATGCTGTGCTGGGAGTCCGACTTCCCCCATTCCGACAGCAACTGGCCGTTCGCGCCCGAGGACGTCATCGAGACCATGGGGCATCTCGACGATTCGGTCATCGACAAGATCACTCACGAAAACGCCATGGCCGCTTACTCGTTCGACCCGTTCCGGCACATCCCCAAGGAACACGCCCGCGCCGGACGCCTCCGCGCCCAGGCCGCCGACGTCGACGTGGTCACGCACGTCGGCCGCCGGGCCAGCCAGCGTGACCGCGACGCGTGGACCCGGATGACCCAGTTCGCCCTGCAGGCGCAGGTGACGGCGGAAGCCGCCGGGATCGCGGGGCGCGCCACCACCCTGGGCAACTGAACGTGGCAGCTCAAGCGCCGTTCGCGGACTGGCGCGTGCTGGAGTTGTCCAACGGGATCGCGGTGTCCTACTGCGGCAAGATGTTCGCCGACGCCGACGCCGAAGTGGTGAAAATCGAGTCGGCGCAAGGGGATTCGTTACGCAGGCGCTCCGCCGGCGGGCCCGCCGGGACGCTGTTCGGCTACCTGGCCGCGGGCAAGAAATCGGTGACCGGCGGCGGCCAGGCGGAGATCGCCGCGCTCCTGGCCGGCGCCGACATCGTGCTCACCGACCTGACCGACGGTTGGACGCTCGACGAAATCACGGCCCACACCGGCGCTTCGGCGGTGGTGGTCGCCGTGACACCGTTCGGCACGACGGGACCCTACGTAGACGATCGCGTGATCGCCAACGAGTTCATCCTGCAGGCATTGTGCGGCTCGATCGCCGGCCGCGGCTGGCCGGAGGACGAACCGGTGCAGGCCGGCGGGCAGCTCGGCGAGTTCCTGGCGGGCACCTTCGCCGCCGCGGTCGCCGCGGCCACCGCCCGGCACGCGGCGCGCAGCGGCCGCGGCGAGGTCGTCGACGTCTCGACGTACGAAGCGATGGTCATCGCGATGGGCGGGCTGTCGGCCATGTCGGCCAGCGTGCTGGGCGCGGACTCCCTGCTGGGCCGGCGCAGTCTGGAACTGCCCTCGATCGTCCCGACGGCCGACGGGATGGTGGGCTTCTGCACCATCACGGCGCAGCAGTTCCAGGACTTCCTGGTGCTCATCGATCGCGCCGATCTGCTCGACGACGCCGAGCTGGCATCGTTCGACGGGCGGGTCGCCCGCCGCGACGAGTTCCTCGCCATGGTGACCCGGTGGACCCAGTCGCGCACCACGCAGGAGATCGTCGACCTCGCGGTCGCCTTCCGCATCCCGGTGGCCCCCATCGGAACACCCGAAATGCTGCCCAAGATCGACCATTTCGTGGAACGCGGGGTGTTCGTCGAATCCGGGGCCGGCGGGCTGCAGCCGAGGGTGCCGTATCGCAGCGACGCGATGGCGACGAGGCCACCGGGGCGGCCGCCGCGGCTCGGCGCCGACAACGGCCGGGTCCGCTGGCCGCCACGACCGTCCCCGCCCCGGGGCGCCGGGGCCGGCGCACTCCCGTTGGCTGACACGCGGATCACCGATTTCACCGCCTTCTGGGCGGGGCCGGTCGCCACACAATTGCTGGCGGCTCTGGGCGCCGACGTGATCAAGGTCGAGGGGGTCCGCCGGCCCGACGGCATGCGGTTCTCCGCCGGCCGCCCGCCCAGCTGGGACCAGTGGTGGGAGTGGGGCCCGGTCTTCCTGTGCAGCAACAACAACAAGCGCGGCGTGAGCGTCGAACTCAGCACCGAGGCCGGGCGGGCCATCGCGCTGGAGCTCGTCGCCGCAAGCGATCTGGTCATCGAGAACTTCTCGCCCCGGGTAATGACGAACTTCGGTCTGGGCTGGGACGCCGTGCGCGCGGCCAACCCGCGCGCCATCATGGTGCGGATGCCGGCATTCGGGCTCGACGGTCCCTGGCGGGACCGCGTGGGCTTCGCCCAGACGATGGAGCAGGCGACCGGTATGGCGTGGATGACCGGCCACGCCGACGGGCCTCCCGTGATTCCGCGCGGCGTGTGCGACCCGATCGCGGGCCTGCACGCGGCCTTCGCCGCGGTGGCCGCGCTGGTGATCCGCGACCGCGACGGGAGTGGGATGCACGTGGAGTCCACCATGGTGGAGGCGGCGTTGAACGTGGCCGCCGAGATGATGCTGGAGTACTCCCGCAACGGGATCGCGATGCGGCGCAACGGTAATCGGGGCCCCGGCGCCTGCCCTCAGGGCGTCTACCGTTGCCGGGGGGATGACGACTGGCTGGCGCTGTCCGCGACGGACGACGACGCGCGGGTGGCATTGGCGCGGCTGCTCGGCCGGCCGCCCGACGGCGACTGGCGGGAGCGGCCGGACGAAAGCGACAGGCTCATCTCGGACTGGACGGCGCGCCGGTCGGTGGCCGAAGCGGTCGAAGCGCTGCGCGCGGCAGGGGTGGCCGCCGCGCCCGTCACGCCGGCGGCGGCACTCCTGAGCGACCCGCACCTGCGCACGCGCGGTTTCTGGGAAACCGTCGATCACCCGGTCGCCGGTTCCTTCCTGTGCACGGGAATGCCGTTCGCGTTCCTCGGCCGGCCGCGGCGCTGGATCCGCCGGGTGCCGCCCCTCTACGGCCAGCACACCGGCGAGGTCCTGACGGAGCTGTTGGGGCGCAGCCAACAAGATCTGTCGGCGTTGCGGCAGTCGGGGACCGTCAGCGACCGGCCGGCGGGCCTGTGACATGGCGGTCACCCTGTGCGTGCCACCCCGGCCCGGCGAATTGTGCGCGCCGGTGCGCTTTTTGGTGCGCGAGGACTCGGTGGTGATGGAACTGACCGCCCGGCATCGCATCACCGGCGTCGAATGGGACGAGCGCGAGCGCGCGGTGGTGATGGTCGTCGAGATCACCGACCCGCAGACGGCGCGTCCCGTGGACGTGCGGATCGACGTCGTGGAACGGCGTCCGGCCACCGGGGGGCCGCCCCCCGACGTCCGGACCACGACGATCGGGACCATCACCCGTGACGGGCGGCAGTACGACGTCGTCGGCACCTATCTCGGCGTCGTGGCGGACGAAAACTAAACGCGAAGGATCACGACGTGGCAAGCACGAAACGCACCGCGGCGATCGTCGGGGTGCACAACACCCGGCAGGGCCGGCGCCTGGAGGGCGAGACCTCACGGAGCCTGGCACTGACCGCCATCCGCGGCGCGCTCGACGACGCGGGCCTGTGCCTCGACGACGTCGACGGGATCAGTGCCGGGCCGCTGTCCACCGCGCTCATCTACGACCTGCGCCTCGGCCCGGCCTGGCAGGGGCTCGCCTTCGGCGTCGGCATGATCACCGAGGCGGCGGCCGCCATCGAGCACGGCATGGCCGACGTGGTGGTGCTGGTCGCGGCCCAGGCCGGGGAATACCGCGACCACGAGGCCACGGCGCCGTGGACCCGGCCCGAAAACGAATTCGTCGCGCCCTGGGGCATGTTCACCACCGCCGAGTTCGCGCTCATCGCGCGCCGCCACATGCACGCCTACGGCACCACCCGCGAACAGCTGTCGATCGTGGCCGCGACCATCCGCAACAACGGATCACGCAACCCCCACGCCGTCTACTACCAACGCGGACCGTTTGCGCCCGACGACATCACCGCGTCCCGGCCCATCGCCGACCCGTTTCATCTGCTGGACTGCGCCACCACCTCCGAAGGCGGGTGCGCCCTGGTCGTGGCCAACGTCGAAAAGACCGATGGCGCAAGCCAACCCATCTTCATGCTGGGCAGCGGCGCGGACTTCCACGGCCCGTCCTACCAGCATCCGCCGGCGTGGGACCTGGCCGGGCGGGGGGACCGATACGCCAACGGGGTGGTCGGCCGGCGCGCGGCCGAGCGCGCCTTCCGCCACGCCGGGTTGCGGCCCGACGACATCGACGTGCTGGAGCTCTACGACCCGTTCTCCTTCGAAATCATCCGCCAGCTCGAGGCGTTCGGGTTCTGCGGCGAGGGCGAGGGGGGACCGTTCGTCGCCGACGGCCACATCGCGATCGACGGCAGCCATCCCATCACCACCGACGGAGGAACCATGTCGTTCAGCCACGCGGGTTCCAATCCGCAGATGATGCAGCGGGCCGTCCGGGCCGTCGAGCAGCTGCGCGGCCAGGCCGGCGAACTTCAGGTCCCCGATGCCCATATCGCGTTGTGCAGCAACGGGGGAGCGGGGGCCTTATTCACCACGCTGCTGATCCTGGGGGACGAACCGCTGTGACCTCCGACGCCCTGCGCCCACAGACCGGTCCGGTGCCCCATGCCAGCAGCCACCTGAGCCTGCCCTTCTGGCAGGGCTGCCGGTCGGAGGAGCTGTGGTATCAGCGCTGCGACGCCTGCGGGTACCCGAACTTTCCGCCGACCGAGCACTGCCGCCAATGCCTTTCGGCCCAGGTGCGCTGGGAGCGCAGCGCCGGCCTGGGCGAGATCTACAGCTGGACGGTGGTTCACCGGCCGGTGACGGCTGAATTCTCCCCGCCCTACGCGCCCGCGATCGTCACGCTGGACGAGGGCTACCAGATGCTGACCAACGTCGTCGGCGTGGCGCCGGAGGAGTTGCGGATCGGCATGCGCGTGCGGGTTCAGTTTCACGCCGTCGCTCCCGACGTGACCCTGCCCTACTTCACCGGCCAGGACTAGGCAACCGTGAGCCCCCGGCGCACCAGCAACGGCCTGCCGGTAACCGCCTACCTGGTACTCGGCGTGCTCGCCGCCAACGACGAGCAGCTCACCGCGGGCGAGATCAAGATGCGCGCCGAGCTGTCCGTCGGCCACTTCTACTGGTCGCCGTCGGTCAGTCACGTGCGGCGCGAGCTGAACCGCTTGCTGGCGCGCGGCATGGTCGGCGAGATCGGCGCCCAAGCGGGCAAGCGGGCGATCACGCTCTACGAGACCACCGACGACGGACGTGACGCGCTGCGCCGGTGGGTGCAACACTTCCCCGGCCAGGACCAGGTCGTCATCAAGCACCCCGTCATCCTCAAGACCTGGCTCGCCCGCGGCGAGGACCCCGACCTCATCGTCGACACCCTGGACCGGCACCTCGAGGCGACCCGGGCGCGGCTGGACGAGGCGCTGTGGTCGCGTCAGCGGTCGCGTGAACTCGGCATCAGCGCCGACCCGGACCAGCGCTTCTCGTTCGCCGTCCTGGACTACGCGATCCGCGGCCTGTATGCGGAGCTCTCCAACATCACGCAGCTGCGCGACGAGATCGCCGGCGGCACAACGCGAGACCCCGTCAAGCGGGTGCGACGGTCGAAGGGCCAGATCCGCCGCCGGGTACCCCCGAGCCCGGACTAGGCGCGGCGACCGCGTAGGCGGTGCCGCGCGCCTCGCGCTCCCACAGCGTTTCCCCCGCACCGATAGCCGTTCCTTCGGCGATCAGTTGGCGCTTGAGCACCTTGTGAGTGGCGGTGCTCGGCAGGTCGGCGGCGACGCGGACGTAGCGTGGGCGGGCCTTCGGGGACAGGTCGGGCTGAGCGTCGAGGAATGCCTCGAACGCGTCGGGGTCCAGGGTGTGCCCCTCGTTGAGCACGATCGCCGCCATCACCTGGTCGCCGACGCGCTCGTCCGGGACGGCGTACACGGCTACACGGTTGATCGAGTTGTGCCGCAACAGGATTCGCTCGATCGGTGCGGCGGCGAGGTTCTCCCCGTCCACCCGCATCCAATCGGCGGTGCGGCCGGCCAGGTAAATCCAGCCGTCGGCGTCACGGTAGGCGAGGTCACCCGACCAGTACATGCCGTGGCGCAGGCGTTCGGCGTTGGCGTCCGGGTCGTTGTAGTAGCCGGTGAAGAATCCCGATCCCGCCGTGTTGACCAACTCGCCCACGGCCTCGTCGGCATTGACCAGGGCGCCGTCGGCGTCGAACCGCGCGACCGCGCACTCGGTGACGGTGTCGCCGTTGTAGATCGCCACCCCGTCGACCCCTTTGCCGATCGAACCCTTCGGCGTGCCGGGTTCGCGGATCACGATGACCGCGTTCTCGGTCGAGCCGAAGCCGTCCTCCACCTGCACGCCGAAGCGGCGCGCGAACTCCTCGATGTCCTTGTCGTTGGCCTCGTTGCCGAATGCCACCCGCAGGGGATTGTCGGCGTCGTCGTCGCGCTCGGGTGTGGCCAGGATGTAGGCGAGCGGCTTGCCCACGTAGTTCATGTACGTCGCGCCGTAATGGCGGACGTCGTCGAGGAAGCTGCTGGCCGAGAATTTCGCCGGCACGATCGCGGCGCCGGAGACCACCGCGGGCGCCCAGCCGGCGACGACGGCGTTGGAGTGGAACAGCGGCATCGACACGTAGCAGGTGTCCTGCTCGGAGAGCGCGAAGCGCTCGACCAGGTTGATGCCGGCGAACGTCGCCATCAGGTGCGACACCTGCACCGCCTTGGGATTCCCGCTCGTTCCCGAGGTGAAGATCATCATGAACGGGTCCATCGCGGTCACCTGCCGGTGCGGCTCCAGTTCGCCGGCCCCTTCGATGAACTCGGCCCACTGCGGGGTGGAGGTGTCGAGGATGTGCGTGCCCTCGAGGTCCAGGCCGTCCAGCAGCGGCCGGTGTTCGGCGTCGGTGACGAGGAACTGGCAATGCGCGCGCCGGACGTCGGCCGCCAGCGCCTCGCCGCGCCGGGTGTCGTTCAGGCCGCACAGCACGTAGCCGCCCAGGCCCGCCGCGGCCATCTGGGCCAGCATCTCGGGGTTGTTGCCCAGCAGGGCGCCGACATGCATCGGCCGGCCCGGGTCGGCCGCGGAGATCAGGGCCGCCGCTCGCTGCGCCGCTCCCGCCAGGTACTGACTCCAACTCCACTGCAGGCCGCGGTGTTTGACCGCGACGCCCGGGTCGGACAAGCGCCTGCGCAGCAGCGCCTGAATCGTGTCGTCAGTCATCGGTCTCAAATCACCTTCACTCTGCCTGGCCACTGCGAGACGAGACGGTCCGTCTTATGGTAGCGACCAGTTGAGGGTCGCAAAATCGCGGCAGTCGATCGACGTCGTCGGCACCGGACTGGCAGGGCCGTCCACCACCCCGTGTTGTGAGAGTTCATCCCAGATTTGCCCAGGATTCCCTACCGAACACTGCGTGTATCGCGGCCCCCTCCGTATTGAACGGCGAACATTGCCTCATGCTGTTTGAGTTGCACAGGTCGCTGATTCTGCTCAGGAATCGAGCGCGAGAATTCCATCGCCAAGTCTCACAATCACGATCGACGGATCTCTCCGGCCGGTGGCGCGATGGTGGTCGACTGGCCGCGCTCCCCGCCGCTATCCGCCCACCATCATCAGACCGCCATCGACCGCCAGCAGCTGCCCCGTGATGAAGCCCGAACCGGGCCCGGCCAGAAAGACCAGCATCGGGCCCAGATCCCGGGCGGGATCCCCCAGTCTCCCGCCCAGGGGGATCATCATCTGCATCTGCTGGTCGATGAACGCACTCGCGTCGGGGCCGAGGAACTCGCGCAGCCGGTCGGCGCCGGCCGTCTGCACCGCAGGCGCCAGCGCGTTGACGGTGATCTTGTCCGCCGCCCAGGCCTTGGCGGCCGAGCGCGTCCACGCCTGGACCGCGCCCTTGGTCGCGGCGTAGACGGCCGAGATCGGGCTGCCCATCACGGCTTCGGACGAGCCGAAGTTGATTATCCTGCCGCCCTTCGGGTCCTGGCCCTTCATGACGGAGTAGGCGGCCTGATTGGTCAGGATGGTCGCCTTGACGTTGGTGTCCAACAGGAACGAGATCTCGTCGACGCCGATGTAACCGGGAATGCCGGCCTGCCACAGCCCCGCGGCGTTCACCAACACGTCGAGCCCACCCATGCGTTCGGTGGCCTGCCGCACCATCGCCGAGACGGCGTCGGCGTCTCGCACGTCGCACTGCAGCCAGCCGGCCGCGAGGCCGTCCGGCGGCGGCGTCTGGTGATAGGTGGCGGCGACCTCGGCCCCGGCCTCGCTGAAGGCTCGCACGGCGGTCGCGCCGATCCCGGTCGCACCGCCGGTGACCAGGATCCGCCGGCCCCGCAGCGGTGGCGTCGTGTCTGACATGCGCAAGACGCTACCGCCGGCGGGGCGGGTGGTTACGTGCGCACCGCGATCGTCGACAACAGGTCGGCGAGCCGGTCCGGCTGGTCGATCATCGAGAATGTCCTGGCGCCTTCGATGACCTCGAGGCGGGCGTTGGGGATGGTGGCGGCCAGGCGGGCGCCGTCCTCCTGCTCGAAGAACACATCGTCGGCCGACCACGCGATCAGGGTGGGCTTGTCGAACTCGGGCAGCCGGGCCGCGACGCCCGTCGTCACCTCCGTGCGCATCGACAGGGTGAACTGGCGCAGGTCTTCGGCGATGTGCGGGTCGGACAGCCCCGGTCGCACCCACGCCTCGGTGAGGTCGTCGATGTTGCGGTGCGCCAGCCCGTCGAACGCGCGCTTGCGCGCCGCCGGCACCCGCATGGCCTGGGAGACGGCCCGAAACGTCGCTTTCGTCTTGGCCGCCAGGATCACCGGCTTGAGGATCGGTGGCGGAAAATGTTCGAACGCATCGCAACTCGTGAGCACCAGGGCGCCGAGCCGCTCGGGGTGGTGCACGGCCACGAGTTGGGTGACGACCCCGCCCGTGTCGTTGCCCACCAGCACCACGTCCTCGAGGTCGAGCGCGGTCAGCACCTGGGCGACCATCCCCGCGACCCCGGTGATGCTCCGATCGGCGCCGCGCCGCAACGGCTCCGGATGCGCGCCCAGCGGCCACGTCGGTGCGATGCACCGCAGCCCGCGGTCGGCCAGGCGTTCGCTGACCTGGCGCCACAGCTGGCCGCCCATCATGTAGCCGTGCACGAAAACGACCGGCCTGCCGCTTTCGGGTCCGGTTGCTTCGTAATGGATGGTTCCGGCACTAATGTCGATCGTCGACATAGAGAACTCCTACCTCGGGATACATTTACAAACAGGCTGTCTGTTCGTAAGTTACCAACAGGTTGTATGGAAAGCAAGAGACGGACTCAGGAAGAGCGCTCCGCGGCGACCCGCGACGCGCTGATCGCGGCTGGCCGCGAGCTGTGGGGGCTACGGGGTTACGCGGAGGTCGGAACGCCGGAGATCGCGGCCGTCGCGGGGGTGACGCGCGGCGCGATGTACCACCAATTCGCCGACAAGGCAGCGCTTTTCCGCGAGGTCGTCGAGGCGGTTGAGCAGGACGTGATGGCGCGGATGGGCACCCTGGTGGCAGAGTCGGGTGCGACGACACCGGCGGACGCGATCCGTGCGGCGGTCGACGCGTGGCTGGAGGTTTCCGGTGATCCGGAGGTGCGTCAGCTGATGTTGCTGGATGCCCCGAGTGTGCTGGGCTGGGCGGGTTTTCGCGATGTCGCGCAGCGGTACAGCCTGGGCATGACCGAACAATTGATTGCCGAGGCGATCCGGGCCGGCCAGTTGGCCAGGCAACCGGTGCGGCCGCTGGCCCACGTGCTGATCGGTGCGCTCGACGAGGCGGCCATGCTCATCGCGACCGCCGAGGATCCGAAACGCACGCGCCGGGATACCCGGCAGGTGCTGCACCGGCTGATCGACGGCATGCTGAACGGGCCCGCGCGCTGACGACATCAAGGACTGAGGCCCCGCGACGCACTGTTGCTTCAACCTTCGCAGCCAGCTCCTCGCTCGCGAACCACGGCGACGCCCGCGATGACGCCCTGGATGAGCCGGTCGAGGTGGTCGGCGCTGTCGACCGCGGGCTGCCCCGCGACGAACGTCAGCATGATCCCGTTGATCAGGGCGAGCGTGGCGATCGCCTGGTCTTCGACCAGCGCCGGGTCGGGGGCGCTCCCGTCCGGATGCCAGTGGGCGACGACGTCGCGGGCCAGGGTGTAGAGCCGCTGCGCGGACTCGTCCAGGGTGGTGGCCAGTTCGGGGTCGCGGCCCGCGAGCAACGCGAGCTCGTAGCGCGCCTTGGCGCGGGTCAGCCACGGTTCGCTGTTGACGTACATGACGATGCGGGCCAGCCCCGCGGTGCCGGTGAATTGCGCGGCCGGATCCTCGGCGAGCTCGGCCATCCGGGAAAAGTCGGCCACGTCGAGCTCGGCCACGCGCGCCGCGGCCGCGTGCAGCAGCGCTTTACGGGTCCGGAAGTAGAACGACGCGGTGCCGGGCGGCACGCCGGCGCGATCATCGACCCGGGGGTGGCTGACGCCGTGCACCCCGTTGGTGCCCAGCAGCTCGATGGCGGCGTCCGCGAGCTGGCGGCGCCGCTCGGGTGCGTTGTGCTTTCTGCGTGCTGGGATTGGTCCAGTCTAAAACTGGCCGCAGTTGGGCGCCGTCGGTTCTCCGTTGAATCGGGCGGCGATCCACTGCATGGCCGGCTCGCCGTCGACGAGCATCGGCAACGCGTGGTTGATGATGAGCTTGTTGAGGAACGGTGGTTCCTCGTTGGTCCGGAACTCCACGTCGGCACCCTGGGCGCACCAGTCGCGACCGAGTTGATTGGCCGCGGTCCATGGCACCAGCGGGTCGTAGTGGTTGCTGTTGATCAGCACCGGCGCGTTAGGTTTGTAGCGCCCGAGCCGCTGGTCCTCGAACAGGGTGTTGAACGGCTCCTCGTTGACCAGCTGATCGATGTCTTCGGTGAAGTAGGGCTGGATATGGCGAAACATGAAGTCCAGCAGGGTCTGCCCGACGCACTGGCGCGACACTGATTCGAGCATCGCCAGCCCACGTGGGGTCATCTTGGAACGGATGACGTCGGCGAACTCCGGGTAGGCGGCCATGACGCTGTTGAGGGCGTACCCGACGACGCCGACCAGGACGCTCCCGTCCGCGTACGGCAACAACTCCTTGAGGTTGGCCGGCGGCGCCCCGGCGTAGGTCCCCACGATATGGAGATCGGGCGCGTAGGCCGACGCCAACTCGGCCGCCGACGCGGTCGCGCCCCCGCCCTGCGAGTAGCCCCAAAACGCCACCGGCCCATGGGGATCCAGCGATGTTCCCGGCAGCTTCATGGCGGCGCGGGCGGCGTCGAGGACCGCCTGCCCCTCGGCCACGCGGCCGACGTAGGTGTGCATGGAGGTGGTGCCGAGGCCTTCGTAGTCGGTCATCACGATCGCGAAACCGCGGGCGACCATCGTCGCGACGAACAGTTCCTCGTAGTTGAACATGATGTCCCAGCCGCCCGAATAGTGGATGCCCTGGTTGAACATTCGCGACGGGGCGCACTGGTTGCCCTGGCCTTGGGTGCCCGGTGCGTAACTGATCAAGGGCCGCGGCCCGCGGCCCGGCCAGTCGTTGTAGGGCTCGAAGTAGGTGCCGGTGACCGCGATCGGGTTGCCCCGGGTATCGGTGCTGCGGTACATGATTCGCGTCCCGGTGGCCATGATCGCGCCCAGCTGGCCCGATGGCTCGAGCACCAGTCGGGACGGTTCGGTGCGGATCAGATCGCCCGGTTGGCCGGGCGGCAACGGGTCGGGCGGCGTGTAGAACTGCGCGTATTGCGGTTCGTCACCGCCGTCGGCGCGGGCGATGCCCGGGCCGACGAGCGCGGCGAAGAGGACCAGCAGGACGGCGACAGCTCCCCCAACCCGGCGCATTACGGAACGGTAACAATCGGGGTCCACCGGCGGAAGGGCATTCTCTAAAATTCTAGAGATTCGCCGCGGCCTAACGAAGGTGCTGAGCGAAGAACCGCCAGATGGTGTCGGTGGCGTTCAGGGCCGTCGAGGGTGCGGGGATGCCCGCGAGCTTCTCGGCGAGGGGGCTGGGCTCGCCGCCCGGCCATTGATGGCCCGCGCCGGCCACCGAGATCAGCTCGACCGTGCGCCCGTCCGCGCATGCCGCGATCTGTGTCGTCACGTCGCCGGTGGTGCTGGAGGTCGGCGGCCCGCACCCGTCGATGGCGCGCCAGGTGGCGTTGACGGCCTGCGCCGAAGGACCGTCGACGCGGGCGGTCCCGTTGAAGGCGAACGCCTTTCCCGGTCCGCCGTCGTAGGGGACCCGGTCGTCGGCCGTGCCGTGGATCTGTAGCACCGACGCGGGCCGCGCGCGGGAACAGTCCGTGAGCAGCGTGCCCGCCACCGGTGCGATCGCGGCGAACAGGTCGGACTGGCAGCCGAGCCGCAGCGCCATCATGGCCCCGTTCGACATGCCGGTGACATAGACGCGGGCCCGATCGATGGGGATCTGTTCCTCGATGGCGCCGACCATGGCCGTGATGAAGCCGACGTCGTCGGCGTCGACGCGCTGCGGTTCGCCGCAGCAGGTCCCGGCGTTCCACGCGCGGTTGAGCCCGTCGGGGTAGGCGACCAGGAAATGCCCGGCGTCGGCCTCGGCATCCCAGTGATAGGCACGCTCGGCTTGCTCGCCGCTGCCGAAGCCGCCGTGCAGCATCACCACCAGCGGCACCGCATCGGTCAAGCCCTGGGGTCGGTACAGGTGAAAGGTCCGGCTGACGCCCCCCGCCTCGACGCTCTGGGTGGACTGCCCGACCGGGATCGATTGCGAGCCAGGCGTTCCCAGCGCTCGCCCGCCACTCAGGCAGCCACCGAGGGCGATAGCCAGGACGGCGACGAGGCACGCGCTGGCGGCCCGGGCGCGACGCGATTGCATGGGGACATCGTGGCAGCCGATGCGGAATTTGACAAGTCACTTGTCAATCTGGGGGTGGGTGGCACACTTTCCCCATGCGACGCCCTGTCCATCCCGACTGGCAGCCCACCGTCCCGGCGCTGGTGAACCTGGTGGCCGCTTCCGGGGCGCCGCGGTTGCGGGCGGCGTTTGCCGCCGCAGGACTCGACGGCATCCGCCCGGCGCAAGCCGTCGCGCTCGTGCCGCTGGCGGCCGGAGGGCTGCACGCATCGGATCTGGCCGATCGGCTCCGGGTGAGCCGCCAGGCGGTGGCCCAGGCGATCGCCGGCCTGGAGCGACACGGTTACGTCACCCGCGCGCCCAATCCTCTCGACGCGCGAGCCCGAATCATCGAGCTGACGCCGCGCGGCCGGCAAGCGCTGCGGGTAATGCGTTCGAACGCAGTCGATTTGGAGGAACGCTGGGAGCAGATCCTGGGACCGCGGCGATTGGCCGAGCTGCGCGAGACCTTGCAGATGTTGCTCGCCGAGCAGACGGAGTCGGCGGG
Organism: Mycobacterium paraseoulense; assembly: GCF_010731655.1. Taxonomy (NCBI): domain Bacteria; kingdom Bacillati; phylum Actinomycetota; class Actinomycetes; order Mycobacteriales; family Mycobacteriaceae; genus Mycobacterium; species Mycobacterium paraseoulense. The sequence continues at coordinate 4,183,486 of NZ_AP022619.1, forward strand.
GGAGTGACGCCCGCTGAAAATTCCCGTGTCTTCACCGTCGTCTCAGGCTTAGGCTCGACTCAAGACAGTGACAGGAGTCCGCCGTGCCCATCTTCATGGTCGAGCGCAACTTTGCCGAGGACCTGGAACCGAGCCTCGAGGTTGCCGACGGCATCAACCGGATCAACGATCAAGAGGGCGTCCGCTGGATGTATTCGTTCCTGTCGGCGGACAAACGCAAGACGTACTGCCTCTATGAGGCGCCGTCTCCGGAGGCCATCAGGTCCGCGGCCGCCCGCGCGGGCCTGCCCGCCAACGCCGTCGTCGAAGTGAGAGACCGCCTGATGCCGGACGGGGCGCTGTCCGACATCTGACGCGGCGTTAGCCGAGAAGCTCGTGATCGGCGGCGTACATCGCCGCCTGCGTGCGGTTCGCCGCCCCCGTTTTGATCAGGATGTTGCGCACATGGTTGGCGGCGGTGTTGGTGCTGATGAAGAGGCGTTCGCCGATCGCCCGGTTGCTCAACCCCTCGGCGAGCAGCCGCAGCACCTCGACCTCCCGCTCGGTCAGACCGTCGGGACCCGCGGGAGGCGCGGCAAGCACCGAATCCGCCAGGGCGACGACCCGGTTCTGGCCGATCGCACCGGCGACGGTTCGCGCTTCACCGGCGAGGTGCCGGGCTTCCTCGATGCGGCCGCACGACGCGGCGAACAACGCGTGCCGGGCCAGCGTCTCGCTGATGTGGACCACCGAGCCCATCCGGCGGTCCATCTCGATCGCGGCGGCGAAATGCCGCTGGGCCGCGGCGCCGTCCCCACAGAGCGCCGCCATCCGGGCCAGATACCGGTCGGCGCTGCCGAACAACGCGACGAACTGGCCGGCCACCAGGTTCTTCCCGGCATAACGGGAAACGAACGGGCGCAGCGCGTGGACCGCTTCGCGGTTGGACAGCGCTAATGCCGCCTCGACCATGAACACCAGCTCCATCGGCCACTGCGCATCCTCGAGGCGGTCGTCGAGGTTGCGGTTGAGCAGCCGATTCAGCGCGCGGGTCATGCCGTGTTCGCACTGGAGCTCGGTGTAGAGGGCAAGCAGGCCCGGAACCCAGCGGCCCGCGAATGTCTCGCTGCCGTCCACGAACCCGCCGAACCTCTTCAGATCGCCGGTCTCGCGCCGAATCATGAACATCTGGACCCCATTCGAGCCTTCGGTGTCCTCGGCGCCGAACAAGTCCCCGGTGCGCAAGGCGAGATCGGCGCATCGTTCGGCGCCGGCGAAGTCGCCGCGCAGGTAGGCCAGCGCTTGCTCGATGCAGGCGCCGACGAAACCGAAGGAGGGTTGTCCGCAGGCCTGGGCCGCCCGGCGCATGTCGGCGGTCGCGGCGGCCAGTCCGTCGGGCCTTCCGGCCAGGTAGCTGACCAGGGCATGGAAATGTGAAGCCGCGCCCAATGATTCGTAGTCGCGGCGTGCCAGCGCCATGCCGGATACCTCGGCCGCACGCTCGGCCTGGACCTCACTCATCTCCGGGGTGAGGCCCTGCCACAGGCTCGTCTTCAAGGTGTGCAGCAGGACCGCCGTCTCGCCGATGGCCCGCGCGCGCTCGATCGCGTCGGCGCCGACCTCGCGCGCCCGCGCCGCCTCGCCGGCGAATGCCAGCGCTCGCCCGAAGCTGCCGAGCGCCTGCACGTAGCGGGGGTCATCGGCTTGCAGCCCGGATGATTCGAGCGCCGACGCCAGCAGGTCAGCTGCCCTCGAATTCGACTGTCCGGGCCGCCAATTGGCCTCCTCGTAGCCGACGGCAGCCTCCAACCGCGTCAACGGGTCGTCCATCGCGCCGATGCGTTCGTAGATCACCCGCGCGCGCACGAATGAGGCGCCGCGCACGTGGTTGGCGGCGGCGTCGAGGTGCAGCCTGGCCCGCTCGGCGAGGCTGAGCTCGGGAAGCGACGCCGCCCGCTCGAACCACTTCGCGGCGTCCTCGTAGGCCAGGCTCTGTTCGGCCATCCGGGCCGCCCGGCGCGCGTACTGCAACGCCTTCTCGTGGTAGCCCAGCACGTGCGCGCGCAGGAAGTGGTTGGCCAGGCGCGGAACGAGCGAGGGGTCCGCGCGTCCCTCGAGGGCCTCGGCGGCGCGCGCGTGCATGACCCGCAGCCGCGAGGCCGCCATCCCGGCGAGCACCGCCTCGCGGGTCAGCGCGTGCACGAACGCGAACTCACCGTCGGAGTCGTGAACCGCGCGCACCAACCCGACGGCCTCGGCCGAATCGATCGCCGCCAGCGTCGCGCCGACCTCCGTCTCGCACGTCGAGACGAGGGCCGGCAGGTCGAACGTTTGGCCAAGCACCGCCGCCTGCTCGATGACCGCACGCACACCGCCCCCGAGGCCGGCGAGGCGGCGGGCGATGGCGTCTCCGATCGACGCGGGGACCGTCTGGTGCGTCCCCAATGTCGCGAGACCGCCGCGGATTTCGAGGTCGTTGACCAGTTCGGTCAGGAAGAACGGATTGCCGCCGGTTTTCTCGCGCAGCAGGGCGGCGGCCGTGCGCGCCGACGCCGGGGCCATCTGCTGGGTGCGCGCCACGAACTCGGCGATTGCCTCGGTGTCCAGGCCCGCCAAATCCAGCCGCCGCACCCCGTCGAACCGGTGCAATTCGGCCAGCCGGGTGGCCAGATCGTCGGACCGGTCGGGCTCGGTCGTGCGAAAAGTGACCACCACCAGCACGCGAACGTCGGCACACCCGATCAGCACGTGCTCGAGCAGCGCCAGCGTGGGGAGCTGCGCCCAGTGCAGGTCGTCGAGGATCAACGCGATGGGGCGGTCGACCGCCAGCCGCCGCAGAAAGCCGGTCATCGCGTCGAAGAGGGCCTGCCGCGCCGGCCCGGCGGGCGCGGCCGGGCCGTCGTCCGGCACATGCCGGCCGACGTGGGGCGACAGCCGCCGCAACTGCGACCCCACCTCGCTCAACGGTTCGGCCATCGAACCCGGCGGACCGGCGATCAGCAGCCGGTCGAGCGCTTCGGCGAAGGGCGCGTAGGGCACGTCCTCGTCGGCCGTCGAACTTCCGACGAGCACCGCGACGCCGTGGTCGAACAGCGTTCCCGCCACCTCCGCGGCCAGCCGCGTCTTACCGGCCCCCGGCTCGCCGCCGATGAAAACCGCCTGGCGGTTGCCCCGCTCGACCCGCTCCCAAGCCTGCTCGAACACCGCGAGTTCCGCGCCGCGACCCACCAGCGGGCCGCGGCGGCGAGCGATGAGTTCGGCCGGGAGCGGGGGCGGCACCCACTGCGCCATGCAAACAAGGTAACCGCGGCGGTGTGGGCGGGTCGATAGTCAGATGTGACTATCGTGGAATGCCTCGGAAATGCTCGGTTGTGGTCATGACGCGCGGCTCACCGGCCTCGTAACGTTGCGACATCAACACCCGCGAGCAAACCCAAGGAGGTGTGGGCGATGAGCCTCACAACCCCAACCGATGAATTGCGGGCCAGCCTCGGCTCGCAGGTGATCCTGCCGGACGACCCCGGTTACGACGAGGCGCGCGCGGTGCACAACGGCATGATCGACAAGCGGCCGGCGGTGATCGTCCGCTGTCAATCGGCTGCCGACGTCGCGGGTGCGCTCGAATTCGCCCGGAGGTCTGGCCTTGCGGTCGCCGTCCGCGGGGGCGGCCACAACGGCCCCGGATTCGGGTCGGTTGACGGCGGCCTCGTCATCGATCTGTCGCTGATGAACCTCGTCGACGTCGACCCGGGAGGGCGCACCGCCCGGGTGCAGGGCGGGGCGACGTGGGGACAGGTCGACGGCGCGACGCACGCGTATGGCCTGGCGATACCGACCGGCATCGTCTCCACCACGGGTGTCGGCGGCCTGACCCTCGGCGGCGGCCACGGGTACCTCGCCCGCAAGCACGGCCTCACCATCGACAACCTGTTGGAGGCCGAGGTCGTGCTGGCCGACGGCAAGGTGGTGACGGCGTCGGAATCCGAGCACCCCGACCTGTTCTGGGCGCTGCGCGGCGGCGGCGGAAACTTCGGCGTCGTCACGTCGTTCACCTTCCGGCTGCATCCGGTCCACACGGTGATCTGCGGGCCCACCGCCTGGCCCGCTTCGGCCACCGCCGACATCCTCGCGTGGTATCGGGATTTCATCCCGGCTCAGGACGAGGATCTCTACGGGTTCTTCGCGGCCATGACGGTCCCGCCGGTGGCGCCGTTCCCCGAGGCGTTCCACCTGCAGAAGGCCTGCGCCGTGGTCTGGTGCTACACGGGCGACCCCGCGGGCGCCGAGGAGGCGTTCGCGCCGGTCCGGCAGATGGAGCCGGCCTTCGACGGCCTGGGCGCCGCTCCCTTCCCGGCACTACAGTCCACCTTCGATGCCCTGTATCCCAAAGGCCTGCAATGGTATTGGCGTGGCGACTTCTTCCGGACGGTGCCCGACGGCGCGGTTGCTGCCCACGCCCGCTTCACCGAGGAGTTGCCGACCATGCACTCCACGATGCACCTGTATCCCATCGACGGGGCGGTCCACCGCGTCGGTGAGTCCGAGACGGCGTGGGCGTACCGGGACGTCAACTTCTCGCAGGTCATCGCGGGGGTCGACCCCGACCCGGCGAACGCAAAACTGTTGAAGCGCTGGGCCGTCGACTACTGGGACGCGACCCACCCGTACTCGGCCGGCGGTGCGTACGTGAACTTCATGATGGACGAGGGCCAGGAGCGGGTCCGGGCGACCTACGGCCCGAATTACCGGCGGCTCACCGAGGTCAAGGCGCAATACGATCCGGGCAACGTCTTCCGCATCAACCAGAACATCCTGCCGGCGGGCTGACGGGGCCGCTGCGGTCCCGGCCTCGCCCGTCCCGGGAACAAGGTCGCCGCGATCAGGCGGTACCAGACGTTGACCGGCGCCCGCGGAACGCGTTGTTCATCGCCCGCGGTGTAGTGGAGGACAACGAGTTGTCAGAGGCCGTGCAACGCGGATACCACTCGCCTGCAAACGAATTCGTGGAATGTGCCCGCCGCTAGGGCGTCTTCAGGAACACGTCGTTGAGCGTGACCGTGCGCAGGTTGCGCTCGCGGATGAAGTCGACGAGTTGTGGGTAGACGTGCGTGACGGGCAGGTGGTTGAGGTGCCCGATGACGATGGCCTGCGGTGTGAAGTACTGCTCGGCCATCTGCACGATGTAGTCCTCGGTGATCAGCGTCGAATCCGACAGCGATCCCGACCACAACGTCGGCACCGTGTAGCCCAGATCGGCGGCGACTGCGTCGACGACCGCATTGCGCTTCGCGTACGGCGGCCGCCAGTACGGCTTCGCGCCGACGCCGTACGTCTGCTTGAGGAATTCGTCGTTGCGGGTGAGCTGTCGGGCGATCTGGTCTTTGGGCAGCGCCGTCAGGTCGGGGTGGGACCAGGTGTGGTTGCCGAGTTGGATCTGCCCGCTGTCGACCAGGGGCCGCAGCATCTCCTTGTTCTCGGTCCAGGAGTCATAGGTGCCGTTGACGAAGTAGGTCAACCGCACACCGGTGTCCTTGGCGAACTGCGTGTACGCGCGCACCACCTCGCTGTTGACGCCGTCGTCGACGGTCAGCGCGAGCAGATCGCCTTCGCCGGGGATCTTGATCAATGCGCCGCCGCCGGGCAGCGGGATGCGGGCGTCGGGCGGCGGGGGCGGTAACAGGGCCGCCGGGGCGGCGGGGCCGGATACCGCCACGGAGGCCGGCGGCACTTGGGCGAACGTCCGCGGCTGCGGGTCGACCACGAGCCGGGCGGCACCCACGCCGGCGACGACCGACGCGGCAAGCGAACCCAGGAACTGACGGCGGTTCATCTCGACGGCGAAGGTGGTACGGACTCGACGTGGGTGGCGGCGCGGCGCGCACCGGGCCGACCCGCGGAGGGGTCGCCCGTCATGCAGTACATCGCAGCCATCAGCAGCGAACGGTACCACTACCAGGGCGAATATAACGCGAGCGTTACTGGTGGGTCATCTGTGAATTTTGTGACCAGTGTGATCAGCCGTGCTGGGGCAGCTGCACCGGTTCGACTTCGGGCGTGCCCAGCCGCGAGGCCAGCCAGGGCAGCGCAGCGGTGAACGCCTGGGCCGCGAACGGCCAGTCGTGCTTGCCCGGCTGGCTCACCACGGCGCAGGTGATCCCGTTGGCGGCGCCGGCGGCGCACAGCGCGTTGGCGGCGGCGTCCTGGCCCTCCGGGTTGGCGGTGGGGTCGGTGCTGGGGGCCGCCCCGGTCGGGTTGGCCTCCTCGGCGACGTTGCGCGGCTCCGATGACCCCGGGACGTCGAACCAGCCCGCAAGCCCGGTATAGCGACCATGGCGCGCCATCACCGTGAGCGGGTCGAAGGCGGCCCACGCCGTGTGGTTGCCGCCGAACAATTTGGCGATCGTTTGGTCCTTGGGGCCGACATTGGGGCTGCGGTCACCGGCGATGTCGACGAACGCGCTGAACAACTCCGGATGCATGACGGCCAGGTCGACCGCGCAGGTCCCGCCCATCGACCAGCCGGCGACGCCCCAGTTGGCGCGGTCGGCACTGACGCCGAAGTTCGACACCACGAACGGCACGACATCCTTGGTCAGATGGTCGGCGGAGTTGCCGCGACTGCCGTTGACGCACTCGGTGTCGTTGTCGAACGAACCGGTGGGATCGACGAACACCAGCACCGGGGAGAACCCGTGATGCGCGGCGGCGAAGCCGTCGATCGCGGTGAAGGCGCCGCCCGGGCCCAGCCAGTCGGCCGGGGTGTTGAACGCCGAGCTGATCATCATGACCGCCGGCAGCCGAGGCGGCGGATTGCTGTTGAACCACGCCGGAGGCAGATAGACCAATTCCCGGCGGTGGTGAAAGTGGGAGGCGTTGTCGTCGATGTCCACCGGCACCACCACGCCCTTTGTCGGCCTGGTCCCGGCGACCTGCATCTCGGTGACCCGCAGCCGGTCGACCTGGTCGGGCAACGGCACCGAGGTCAGTTGATTCCACGCGGCAAGCGCCGTCGGGAAATAGCCCACCCATCCGTTGAGGGCCAGACCCGCGCACAACACGCACAGAGGTACGGACAGCACCGCGAGTGCGCGGCGCCACCAGTGTGCGCCCGGCCAGCCCACCAAGACCACCGCGGCGGCCAGGCCGGTCAGCGCGATCCAGACCCACAGCGCGGTCGGCGCCGGGTCGCCGGCCACGCCGAGCGACGTGATGTACCAATACGAGAGCGCGGTCACCGCGACCGCCGCGATCAGGGCCACGGGCAGCACCCGCTTGAGCCAGGGCCGCGCACGCCACTGGATCGCGACGATGAGCACCAGCAACGTCAGTGCCTGCACGACCGGCGGGAACCAGCCGTGCAGCAAGGACAGTCGTCCAAAGAATTGGTCCAACAGTCGTTGCCTTTGCTGAGTCGATCGCTACGCGGAGCGGACCGGTGGTCTGTTCGAACGCACTGGGTCGGAAGACAACTATCCCACACCGGCCCCGCCCCTCCGGCTGCCCGTCGCGGCGTGTGGGTGTGACGTTCTACGTGTTCGTCACGCTGCTGAACGAGCGGAGGCGCAGGCTGTTGGCGACGACGAAAACGCTGGAAAACGCCATCGCGGCGCCCGCCAGCATCGGGTTCAGCATGCCGAGCGCGGCGAGTGGGATGGCGGCGATGTTGTAGCCGAAGGCCCAGAACAGGTTGCCCTTGATCGTGGCCAGCGTTCGCCGGGACAGCCGGATCGCATCCACCGCGGCGCGCAAGTCGCCGCGGGTGACGGTGATGTCGGCGGCTTCGATCGCGACGTCGGTGCCGGTGCCCATGGCCACCCCGAGGTCGGCGGCAGCGAGGGCCGCGGCGTCGTTGACGCCGTCGCCGACCATGGCCACCACCTTGCCTTCGGACTGCAGGCGTTTGACGGCGGCGACCTTGTCGGCGGGCATCGTGTCGGAGATGACCTGTTCGATGCCGACCTGCTCGGCGATCCGATTGGCGACGGTCCCGTTGTCGCCGGTCAGCAAGATCGGTGTCAGGCCCAGCCGCTTGAACTGCCGGATCGCCTCGGCGCTGGTGGGTTTGACGGTGTCGGCGACCACCAGGACTCCGCGCGTGCGGCCGTCCCATCCGACGGCGACCGCGGTCTTGCCCTGGCCCTCGGCGCGCGCCCTGTCCGCCGACAGCGCGGCGTCCAGTGGCTGGCCCGCATCGGCCAGCAGGCGCGGGCGTCCGACCGTGACCGTGTGGCCGTCGACGACGCCCCGCACCCCGTTGCCCTCGAGGCTGGCGAAACCGTCGGGTGTGGGCAGCGCGTGCAGCTCGGCTTTGGCGGCCCTGGCGATGGCCTGCGCGATGGGATGTTCGGAGGCGTCTTCGAGCGCCCCGGCGTAACGAAGGAGCGTCTCGCGGTCGGTCGCCGGCCCGGTGATCACGTCGACCAGGCTCATCTTCCCGGTGGTGACCGTGCCGGTCTTGTCGAGCACGATCGTGTCGACGTTGCGGGTGGACTCCAGGACCTCGGGACCTTTGATCAGCACGCCGAGCTGAGCCGCGCGGCCCGTGCCGACGAGCAGGGCGGTCGGGGTGGCCAGGCCCAGGGCGCACGGGCAGGCGATGATGAGCACCGCGACGGCCGCGGTCAGGGCCGCCGTGGCCGGGGAGCCCAGCGCGAGCCATGCGCCGAGCGTCGCCAGCGCGATGCCGATGACGACGGGGACGAACACGCTGGAGATGCGGTCGGCGAGTCGTTGCACTCCGGCCTTGCCCGACTGCGCCTCCTCGACCAACTTGGCCATGTGCGCCAGTTGCGTGTCGTCGCCGACGCGGGTGGCGCGCACGACGAGACGTCCGCCGACGTTGACGGTGCCGCCCGTGACGCCGCCGCCCGGGCCGACCTCCGCGGGGACGGACTCCCCGGTGAGCATCGAGACGTCCACTGCCGACGAACCCGAGACCACGACGCCGTCGGTGGCCACCTTCTCCCCGGGCCGCACCACGAACTGGTCCCCGACCGTCAGGCGGTCCACCGGGATGCGGGTCTCGGCGCCGTCGCGCAGCACGGCGACGTCCTTGGCGCCGAGCTCGAGCAATGCGCGCAGCGCGGCCCCCGCCGTCCGCTTGGACCGCTTCTCGAAGTACCGCCCGGCCAGCACGAACAGGGTCACGCCCGCGGCGACTTCGAGGTAGATGTTGCCCGCACCGTCGGACGGCCGGACGGTCAGTTCGAAGCGGTCGTGCATCCCCGGTACTCCGGCCGTCCCCAGGAACAGCGCGTACAGCGACCACAGGAATGCCGACAGCGTGCCGATCGAGACAAGGGTGTCCATCGTGGCGGTGCCGTGTCTGAGGTTCGCCCAGGCGGCGGCGTGAAAGGGACGGCCCGCCCACACGACGACCGGCGCGGCGAGGACCAGCGAAGCCCACTGCCAATAGCGAAATTGCAGAGCGGGGATCATCGCCATGGCGATCACCGGGGTGGCCAGTACGAGCGCAGTGACGACGCGGGTGCGAAGGGCGGTCAGTTCGGGGTCGGCGCCCTCCTCCGGGGCGGGCTCCTCCCGACGTTGCGGCAAGGCCGCCGTGTAGCCGGCCTGTTCGACGGCGGCGATCAGCTGTTGCGGGTCATACCCCGAGGGAACGGTCAGGGTGGCCTTTTCGGTGGCGTAGTTCACGGTCGCGGCGACCCCGTCGAGCCTGTTCAGCTTCTTCTCGATCCGGGCCGCGCACGATGCACACGTCATTCCCGCGATCGTCAGCTCGATATGGGTCACCGGCGCCACGCTCATGCCACCAAGACGGCCTCGTAGCCCGCCTCGTCAACCGCGCCGAGGACCGCGGCCGTGTCGATGGGAACCGAGCTGGTGATCACGAGCCGGCCCGTTTCGGCGCTGACGTCCACGCGCTCCACGCCCGGGAGGCGACCGACCTCGTTCTTTACCGCCACCTCGCAGTGGGCACAGCTCATCCCCGCCACGCGGTATTCGCTCGTGGTCATGATCTCCCCTTCCTCATACCCCGCAGGGGTATGCTCGGCGGCAACGTTCGCGCCCCACCGCCGTATTCCCCCGCGGAGCCATGAGGCCAAACGGGGCGTCGGAAAAGATCCGGGCCCGATCCAGACGGCGAGGGCACCACCACCATTGTGCCTGGTCGACGGTGTCGAAGGCGCGGCCGGGATCGGTGCGGACCGGGATCAGACGTAGCCCACGCCGATGTCGACCGACACCTGGGTGGCCGTGACCAACCGGGACTGGTCGGAGGCAAGCCAGGCGACGGCGTCGGCGATGTCCTCCGGCTGCGCGATTCCCTCGGGCAGCAGTGGCTTATGCAGGCCGCGCAGATGTGGGTACGTGTCGGCGGCAGCCCGCAGCGCCTCGCGCATCCGCCCGGTACCCATCGGCGTCGCGACCGCTCCGGGGTGGAGGCTGTTGACGCGGATGTTGTGCCGGCCCAGCTCGGCGGCGAATGCACGCGCCATCCCCACCACGGCGTGCTTGCTCGCGGTGTAGTGGATCATGAACGACTGCATGTTGATGCCGGCCGCCGACCCGATCAGGATGATCGATCCGCCGCGACCGCCGTCGACGATGTGAGGGGCGCCGGCCATCACGGTGTTCCAGGTGCCCGTCACGTTGGTGTCGATGGTGTCGCGGAACGCTTCCGCCGTGATCTGGTCCCACGGCGCGGGACTGCAGATCCCCGCGTTGGCGACGATGATGTCGAGGCGTCCCAGCTCGCTGACCGCCCGGTCGACGGCTGCTTTGAGCGCCTCGAGATCGCGGATGTCGACGGACGCGGCGATGACCCGTCTGCCGTTGGCGCTCACCAGCCGCGCCGTTTCGGTCAGATCCTCGGGCGTCGGCGAATCGTAGGGAACGCTCGGCGGCAATGGCCCGGCGATGTCGACGGCGATGATGTCGGCGCCCTCGGCGGCCAGGCGTGCGGCGTGCGCCCGGCCCTGCCCCCGCGCGGCGCCGGTGATCAGTGCGACCTTGCCCGAAATTGACTGGCTCATCGGTTCTCGAAGTCCTTTCTCACCAACCCGGCGAAGCGTAGCGTCGAGCTGGCTTTGCGAGCTCAGCGGAGGGAGGCACGATGACCGTCACCGTCGTCGATGCGGGACCCCGGCAGGTGAGCCGGTCGGTTGAAGTGGCCGCGCCGGCCGCCGAGCTGTACGCGATGGCCGCCAACCCGCGCCGCCATAGCGAACTCGACGGCTCGGGCACCGTGCGCGACAACATCAAGATGCCGGCGGAAGTGGCTGTGGGATCGAAGTTTTCGACCAAGATGAAGATGTATGGCCTGCCCTATCGGATCACCAGCACCGTGACCGCCCTGAAGCCGAACGAACTGGTCGAATGGCGTCACCCGGTGGGCCACCGCTGGCGCTGGGAGTTCGAATCGCTGTCCCCGACGCGGACGCGGGTCACCGAGACTTTCGACTATCGCGACGCCGGCGCGATCAAGAACGCACTGAAGTACTACGAGCGGATCGGCGCCTGCAAAGGAAATGCCGCCGGCATCGAGGCCACGCTCGCCCAGTTGCGAGACCGCTACGCCGCCGCGCGATAACCGCGTTCCCCGACGCCTCACCGCATGCCGAGGCGCTTCAGGTGTTCGATCATGGTGTCTACCGCGGCTTCCAGAGGCGCGGTGTCGCGCCGCACCTGGCTGAGCAACAACCCACCTTGAATGCCGGCGAGCATGGCCAGAGCGACGCGCTCGACGTCCGTTCCGTCGGCCAGTTCACCGCGCGCGGCGATCGCGGCCAGGCTGTCGTGGATCATGTTCTCCCACTGGGCGAATGACCGGGCGAGCTGGGCGCGCGCAACGGGATCCGCTTCCGACAGCTCGTTGGCCATCGAGCCGATCGGGCAGCCTCCCGCGCAGCCCAGGCGTTGCACCAGGTTCACCATGATGTCGCGCCAGCGGCGCAGGTCCTCGATGCTGTCGATGCGGTCGAGGCCCAGGTGCTGCACGCCGAGCACACGATCGGTTTGAAAATCGATGACGGCGGCCACGAGGTCGCTCTTGTCGGCGAAGTAGTGGTACATCTGCGAGGTGCTGATGGCCGCGGCTTCCTGGATGTCCTCAATGGTCGTCCGCGCGACGCCGCGCTGCAGCATCAAGTCTGAAGCGGCGGCCACGATCCGCGCGCGGGTTGCGCGCCCTTTCGCCGTGAGTCTGTCGTACGGGACCGGCGCCATCGAGCCCCCTTTCCGTGGACTGAGCTTCACAGCCTACTCGTTTTGGAGTTGACACTCCATTTTTGGTTCATCATGCTGAACGCAAACGTCTACTAATCCGTGCCGGAAGTTGTTGTGCGCCAGGCCGGCACGCATGCGAAGGGTGAGGACCTCATGACAAGTACCGCAGACACCAACCACGTGACGATCGCCGAGCGGGTCGCGGGATTCCAGCAGGAGATGGCGAGCCAACTGCCCCAGGACGTTGCCGACACCTTTGGCGCCGAGCAGGCGCGGCTGCGGGCCGGTGGCGTGCCGGCCGGCGTCGCCGCGCCCGGCACCGCCATGCCCGGTGGGCAGCTGCTTGACGTGCACGGCGAACCCACCACCCTGGCCGAGAGCGTCGGTGGACGCACTGCGGTGGTTGTGCTCTACCGCGGTGCGTGGTGCCCCTACTGCAACCTGGCACTGCGCGCCTACCAGGAGCACCTGGTGCCGTCGCTGGCGCACCGTGATGTCGCGCTGGTGGCCATCAGCCCGCAGAAGCCCGACGGCTCATTGTCATCGCAGGAGATCAACGCTTTGAGCTTCACCGTGCTGTCCGACCCGGGCAATCAGCTCGCAGCGGGGCTGGGCGTACTCACCGCTCCGTCGGACGACGCCCAGGCCGCGCAGCGCAGCCTCGGCCTGGAGCTCCGGGAGGCGAATGCCGACGGGACGTACGGGTTGCCGATGCCAACCGTGACGATCGTCGACCGCGCCGGGACCATCCGGTGGATCGACGTCCATCCCGATTACACGACCCGCACCGAGGTCGCCGACATCGTCGCTGCCCTGGATAGCCTCGAGTGAACCCGGGGCTGCGGGAGCTCGTGCTCAGTACGTGCTGAAAAACGACGTCGTCACCGCCCCAAGCTCAATCCCGTTGGGGCAACGGCTAACCGGGTGGGGGCAATTCATCGGCCGCTACGGCCTGGTGGTCGTGCTGGCCTGGATCGGGTTCGGGAAGTACGTCAAGATGGAATCCCGCGTGCTGATCGAGCACAGCCCGCTGATGAGCTGGATATACGACGTGCTGAGCGTCACCGCGGTCGCACGCGGGCTGGGCACCATGGAAATCGTTGCGGCACTGCTCATTGCGTTGCGGCCGGTATGGCCACGCGCGTCGGCGGCCGGCAGCGCGCTGGCGGTGGTGCTCTTCTTGGGGACGCTGAGTTTCTTGTTCACCACCCCCGGGGTCGTCGCCACCCACTCCGCGGGCCTGCCCGTGCTCTCGGCGCTACCGGGCCAGTTCCTGCTCAAGGACCTGGTGCTGATCGGCGTCGCGGTGTGGAGTTTGGGCGAGTCGCTGGGCGCACGAACAGCGTCCCCCTGATCAACTCCTTCGCCGAGGCCAGCGTGGCCGCATAACCCTGCGGCGCCAGACTGGCCGCTCGCTCCGTCAGCCCGCGAGCCAGCGCGTAGATCGCATCGACTGCGGCGCGCGCGTCGGTGTCGGCGGACAGCGCGCCCCGGGCCCGGGCGTCCTCGACGATCTCGGCGACGATGTCGCGCAAGGCTTTCGGTCCGGGATACTGCGGCCGGCCGCGAACGGGATGTTCGGTGCTCTCCGCGCGGACCGCCCGATCGAATGCGGCGAGATGGGGATGTTCGCGCATGAGCCGGCTTGCCTCGTCCAACACCGCCGCAAGGCGATCGACCACGTCATCGCGCGATTCGGCGGCGGCCCGCAGCCGCGGCACCGCTTTCCGTTCGATGTCCTCGACGGCGGCGTCCAGCAATTCGGACTTGTTCGGAAAGTAGTGATAGAGGCTGCCGCTGGTCATGTCGGCAGCCCGGGCGATCTCACGAATCGTGGTGCGGGAATAACCCTTCTCGGCCACGCACCGCATCGCCGCGGCGATGATGCGGGCACGGGTCTGCTCACCGTCGGCGCCCACCGGGCGGCCCAATTGCGATGCCGTGGCTCTCATGCGGCGCGGAACCCGCGGGTCCGTCGATCACCCACTGCGCACCTCCGCGGCCAACCTCGAACTAATCGATCACTCGATTATATTTGACCGCGTCGGCACCGAGGGCCGGCGGACAGGACGCGCGAGTGGGAAAGGCACGGTGACGCGGGCGCAGCTGGGGCGCCCCGTGGGCGCCAGCGGCGAGGAGACCCGGCGACGGATCATCGCCGCCACCATGCGCTGCGTCGCCGACGTCGGGTACTCGCGAGCCACGATCCGCGAGATCGCCCGCATCGCGAACGTCACCAGCGCGAGCCTCTACAACTACTTCCCCAACAAGGCCGAGCTGATCAAAGCCGCGATCGCGGCGCGCACCGATGTCGCGCTGCCCCGGCTGCGTGCGGCCGCCGCCAAACCCGGGCACGTCATCGACCGCATCGAGGCGGTGCTCGACGAATCGGGCCACCTGATGCGCGAGTACCCCGACCTCGCCGCCTTCGAGTGGGTCATCCGAGCCACGGGCGCCGTCGGCGCCGATTCGCAGCCCGCGGGTGGCGCCGGGTTTCAGGCCTTCCGCGAAATCATCGAGGGCGTCGTCGACGAGGCCTACCGCGCGGGCGATCTGGCTCACCGGCCCGATCGGGCCAGCGTCGTCGAGGCCGTCTACGCCCTGATCTACGGCTTGGTCGAACTGGCGGCCACGTCGCCGCCGCGGGAGTACCACGCCGCACTCGAGTCGGCCAAGCGAATGGTCCGGGGAACGCTGTTCGCCCCGGCCGGGCGGGATAACCGCAGGCAGGGAGTGCAAAGCCGCCCTTGATATGATCAAGCGATTGATTATATAGTCGGGCCACGAGAGGAATCCGGCCGTGACTGAAACCGTTGGCGTTACCTTCGACGTCGACGCGCTGCGCCGCAAGTACGCCGAAGAGCGCGCGCGGCGCCTGCGCCCGGACGGCATCGCGCAGTACGTGGAGATGACGGGCCCGTTCGCCCGGTTCGCCGAAGACCCGTGGGTGGATGGGTGCTTCAGTCGGGAACCGCTCACCGACGAGGTGGACGTCGCCGTCATCGGGGCCGGCTTCGGCGGCCTGTTGACGGGGGTGCGCCTGCGTCAGCTCGGCGTGGACAGCGTGCGGTTAATCGACAGGGCCGCCGACGTGGGCGGCACGTGGTACTGGAATCGGTATCCGGGAATCGCCTGCGACGTCGAGTCCTATGTCTACATGCCGCTGCTCGAGGAGCTCGGCTACCTCCCGACCGAGAAATACGCCAAGGGCGCCGAGATCTTCGCGCATTGCCAGCGCATCGCCCGACACTTCGACCTCTACCGCGACGCGTGCCTGCGCACCGAGGTGCGCGAGATCCGCTGGGACGCGGACGAATCCCGGTGGATCATCCGCACGAACCACGGCGACGAGATGCGGGCCCGGTTCGTGTCGATGGCCAATGGCTACCAGGCCAAACCCAAGCTGCCCGGCATCGAGGGCCTGGGTGCGTTTCGCGGGCACGCGTTCCACACCAGCCGGTGGGACTACGCCTACACCGGCCAGGAGCTGGAGAAACTGGCGGATAAGCGCGTCGGCATCATCGGCACCGGGGCCACGGCGATCCAGTGCGTCCCACACCTCGCCCGGGCGACGCGGCGGCTCTACGTCTTCCAGCGCACACCGTCATCGGTGGACGTGCGGGCCAACCGCCCGACGGATCCCCAGTGGGCCAGCACATTACGGCCCGGCTGGCAGCGCGACCGCATCGAGAACTTCCAGATCCTCACCGCCGGCGGCCGGGCCGACGAAGACCTGGTCGCCGACGCGTGGACGAGCATCACCCGCAAGCTTCCGGTGATGCGCCATGATGGCGACGGCGTCATGGACCCGGCGCAACGCGGCCGCGACATCGAAATCGCGGACTTCGCGAAGATGGAAGAGATCCGGGCGCGAGTCGAGGGCATCGTCACCGACCCCTCCACCGCGGAGGCGCTCAAGCCGTGGTACGGGTACTTCTGCAAACGCCCGTGCTTCCACGACGAGTACCTGCAGACGTTCAACCGCGACAACGTCACGCTGGTCGACACCCGTGGTCGTGGCGTCCAGCGCATCACCGAGTCCGGTGTGGTCGTCGACGGTGTGGCCTACGAGCTCGACTGCCTGATCTTCGCAACGGGTTTCGAGGTGGGCACCGATTACTGCCGTCGCACGGGGTTCGAGCTCGTGGGCCGCGACGGGGTGTCACTGACCGAGCACTGGCGCGACGGGGTGCGCACCTTCCAGGGGCTGTGTACGACGGGGTTCCCGAACTGCTTCATCGAGAGCATCGCCCAGGCGGGTTTGACGGTGAACTTCCCGTACCTGCTGGACGTGCAGGCAACCCACGCCGCGTGGATCATCGCCTGGGCGCTCGAGCACGGCTTGACCGAGGTCGAGGCCGCGCCGGCCGCGGAGTCGGCCTGGGTCGAGACTGTCGTCGCCCGGTCGGCCGCCAGCGCGGAGCGCGCGCAGACGTGCACCCCCGGCTACTACAACCGCGAGGGCAAGGCGGACAACAAGACTCGGCAGGGCAGCTTCTTCTTCGGCGCGCCCACCGAGTACGCCGATCTGCTGCGCGAGTGGCGGTCCGGCGGTGACCTGGAGGGCTACCTGATCAAGGGCGGCGAGGCCGGGCCGTGACCAGCCGGCAGGCCCGTTGGCGCTACGGCCTCGGACGGCTGCGGGCCGCGACCCGCCGCCGGCGCCCGCCCACGGTGGCGATCATCGGCGCGGGCTTCGGTGGCCTGGGCGCCGCTGTCGCGCTGCGCCGGGCCGGCATCGACGACCTGGTGATCGTCGAGGCCGACGACGGGGTCGGCGGCACCTGGCGGCGTAACACCTATCCCGGCGCCGCGTGCGACATCCAGAGTCATCTCTACTCGTTCTCGTTCGCGCCCAACAAATCCTGGAGCCGCACCTACGCGCGGCAGCCCGAGATCTTGGCCTACCTCGAATCGGTCGCCGATGACTTCGACCTGCGCCGGCATCTCATGCTGGGCACCCGGGTCCGCTCGGTCCGCTGGAACGGCGCGGCCTGGGACTGCCAGCTGGACCGGGCCGGGCGCGCGGACACCCTGAGCGTCGACGTCGTCGTCTGCGCCGTCGGATTGTTCGGTGCCCCAAGGCTTCCCGACATCGCGGGTCTGAGCGACTTCGGCGGCACGCTCATGCACACCGCACAATGGGATCACCGGGTCGAACTGGCGGGCAAGCGGGTGGCGGTGATCGGCACCGGCGCGAGCGGGGTGCAGGCGGTTCCCGAACTGGCCAAAATCGCCGAACGGGTCACCGTCTTTCAGCGCACACCGCCGTGGATGGTGCCCAAGGACGACCGCCCCTACAGCGCAGCCGAATTGGCGCGGTTCCGGCGCAACCCGCTGGCCGCGCTCCGCACCCGCTGGCAGATCTGGAAGTTCCAGCACGACAACACGGCGACCTTCGCCGACGACCCCGTCATCGACGCCCGCACGCAGTTCGCGACGTCTTTCCTGGAGCGCACCGTAGCCGACGACGCGCTGCGGCGGGCGTTGACGCCCGACTACCCGTTCCGCTGCAAGCGGGTGTTGCTGGGTGACGATTTCTACCGGGCGCTGCAGCGGGACAACGTCGAGCTCATCACCGACCCCATCGAGCGGATCGGCGAATCGTCGGTGCTCACCTCGGCGGGACGCGCGGTCGACGTCGATGTGATCGTGCTGGCCACCGGGTTCGAGACGTCGCGCTACCTCTCGGGCATCGACGTCGTCGGGGCCGGGGGACGCAGGCTGCATGACCGGTGGGGTGACGATCCGAGCGCGTACCTGGGTGTCGCGGTCAGCGGCTTCCCGAATTTCTTCATGCTCTACGGTCCCAACACCAACCAGGGTGGCAATTCGATCGTCTACATCCTCGAGGCCGGTGCGCGACTTGTCGCCAGCGCAGTCAGCCGGGTGGCGCGCCAGGGCGGTTACCTCGACGTCCGCCCCGATGCCGAAAGGCGCTACAACGCCCAGCTTTCCGCAGATCTGGAGCGCACCATCTGGACCCGGTGCGACAGCTACTTCCGGTCGCCCACCGGCCGTATCGTCACCCAGTGGCCGTACACCGAGCTGGAGTACGCCCGCCGCACCTGGCGGCTGCGGCCGCGCGACTGGCGCCTAGCGCAGGTCGAAGTCGACAACCCCGCGGATCAGGTGGCCGGCGGCCAGGTCGGCGTAGGCGTCGTTGATGTCGTCGAGCCGGTAGCGTTTGGTGATCATCTCGTCGAGGAGTAGCCGACCCGACTGGTATAGCGTGGCCAGCAGCGGGATGTCGCTCTTGGGGTTACACGAACCGAAGACAGTGCCGCACAACGTCTTGTTCATCAGGATGAAGTCCTGCAGCGCGACGGCGATCGAGTGCGTCGCCGGGGACGGCAGGCCGGTCAGCACGCAGGTGCCGCCCTTGCGGGTGAGCGCCAGCGCCGTCGCGACGTCCGCCTCGCCGATCATCGCGGGCGAGACCACGACGGCGTCCGCCATCACGCCGCGGGTCAGGTCTGCGACCAGCTCGAGCGCGTCGGCCGCCGTCGCGGCGACGTGGGTCGCGCCGAAAGCCGTTGCAGAGGTGCGCTTGAAGTCGCTCACGTCGACCGCGACGATCCCGGCCGCGCCGCTGATGCGAGCGCCCTGAACGGCCGCGGTGCCGATTCCGCCGGTGCCGATCACCACCACCGTGTCACCGCCCGCACCCCGGCGCGCCGGGCGGCCGAGCCATATCCGGTGGGAACGGCGCACGCCAGCAGCGCGGCGGGCACCAGCGGAAATCCGGGATCGATCTTCACCAGCGAATTGGCCGCCACCACAGTGTGTTCGGCGAACGCGCCGATCTTGGACACGTGGCCGAGGTTGCGTCCGTCCAGGGTGTGGTGGCGAAAGGTGCCGTCCGTCGGCATGCCCGGTGCCAACGTCCCCGACCCCGTGTCGCACAGGTACTCCATCCCCGATGCGCACCATCGGCACCGGCCGCAGACCGCGACGAAGGACGTCACCACGTGGTCGCCCGGCGCGAACCCGGCGACGCCCGCCCCGACGTCGACCACCACGCCGGAACCTTCGTGGCCGCCGATTGTCGGCGACATGGCGGGTAATCCCATGGCGCGCGACGTTTCCGGCGGCGGCGCGAGCTTGCCTTGCCGGATGTGTTCGTCGGAGTGGCAGAGGCCGGTGGCGGCCAGCCGCACCAGGACCTCTCCCGGTCTCGGGGGATCGAGCTCGAACTCTTCGACCGACCAGGGCCGGCCGTACTCGTACAGGATGGCCGCGCGGCTTCGCATCGACCGCGCTACCGGGCGGGGTCGGCGGCGACCTCGATGTGGCCGGCCGCGGCCGCGGCCCTCAGCTGGTGGAAATCGTCGAGCGACTTGTCGGCGTAGGCGTAGCACCACTCGGCCACGGCGTCCTGCACGATGTTGCTGGTGCCGACGTACCCGCGCAGCAACGACGCATTCGCGCTTTGGGAGTGCGCCCGCGCCAACAGCACCGCGCAGGCGGCGACGTAGTCGCTGAACGTGGCGGGCGCCATGCCCTCGGTGTCGATCGTGCCCTTCATGTCGTGGAACTGCCGGACGTAGTAGTCGCGGCCGTCCTTGCGGGTCGGCCCGAGAAACACATCCGACATCGCCTGCAGAATGCGCTGGCCGTCCACCACGCGCATGCCCTGCCCCTTGGCCTCGACGGCCGCCCCCAGCATGGCCGGCTGCGGCCAGCCGCCGTATTCGTCGAGCACCGACCGGACCGCCTCCTTGATCTGCAGGATGAGCGGGGTGCCGTTGGGACCCACCAGGATGACCAGGAAGCACCGGGTGCCCACGCTGCCTACGCCGACCACGCGCAACGCCACATCGGTCACGCGGAAGTGTGACAGCAGAAGCGCGATGTCGGCGGGAACGGTGGCCAGGTATTCCTGAATCGACTCCACCAGAACCGCTTCGGCGTCCTCGTCGAGGTGCTGCAGAACCGGCGGCGCCTCCCGCAGCCGCGGTGTCCCGTCGGCGCCGATCTCGGTGAGCTGCCTGAAGAGCCGCGCCGACGTCCGGCTGCGCGCCCGGGACGTCGTCTTCTGAATCACGCCGAGCAGGCCCTTGGATACCGTCGCGGCGTGCCGCTCCGGTTCCACGCGCAGGTAGTAGCGGTCCAGGACGTCCATCGCGAGCATGGCCCGCAGGCTGGTCTGGTAGCCGACCAGCGCCTGCCCGACGCAGCGGCGGATGGCCTTGGCGGGGTACCCCGCATGCCGGCCGCCGACGATCGCGCTGGTGATCAGGCGCTTGACGTCCCATTCCGCCGGGGCGACGGCGGCCTCGTCGAAGTCGTTCAGGTCGAACACGATTGAGCGATGCGGCGCCGCGTACATGCCGAAGTTGGACACGTGAGCGTCGCCGCAACACATCACTTCGATCCCGCTTGAGGGGCTGGCACCCAGGTCCGCGGCCATCACGGCCGCCGACCCGCGGTAGAAGGAGAACGGGTCGGCGAGCATGCGGGCAAACCGCAGCGGCACGAGTTCGGGTAGCCGCCCGGCGTTTTGAGCCACCAGTATTTCGGTGGCCGACCTCGCGGACGGGGTCAGCTGCGCGAGCGTGCGCCGCGGCACGGCCTTGCGCAGCGCGCGGCCGCGCGCCTCATCCTGGTCCGGAACCTCGAGATCGATCAGGCGTTCACGCAGCACCCGTTGCGGCATCCGCTCAGCATAGGTAGCGAGCCCGTGGCCGCGGCGGGGTTTCGGCGCCTTGATCCGCACACGCGGGTGACGCCCACGGAATCAACCGGCGGCGGCCACCCTGGCACGCTCGGCCATCGAGGCGATCACGCCACCGTCGTTGAGGATGTCGGTGCCGGTGAGATAGCCCGCCTTGTCGCTGGCGCAGAAGGCGAACAGCTCGGCCATCTCCTCGGGCTTGCCCCAGCGCGGGACGGCGGCGTTGGTGACCATCGCGCCCGCGCCCGCCTGCTCCTCGAGCCGGCCCATCTCGGTGTCGACGGAGCCCGGCGACACCGAGACGATGCGCAAACCCCGCGCGTTGAAGCGCTCCGCCTGTGACTGGCTGTACCACTTGACGAAGCTCTTGCTGACGGCGTAGGCAATGCCGGGCCGCGCCTCCTCGGGCACGATGTCATAGGTCATCGCCATGGCGTCCAGGAACGCGTCCGCGTCCCGCAGCGCCAGCGAAAACTGGTCCACCGGAACCATTTCCGCGGGCAAAATGTGGGCCGCCATCGATGCCACGTTGACGATCGCCGCGCCCTCGCCGGCCACCGCGTAGAACGCCTCGTCGACGTTGAGCGTGCCGAGCGCGTTGGTCCGCATGATGAAGTCGGCGGGGCCCATGCTGGGGCTCACGCCCGCGGTGTGGATGACCGAGGCGAGCGTCCCGAGATTGTTTGCGGTGTCGAGCAGTTCAGCGACCGCCCGCCGGTCGGTGACGTCGCAGTCGACGGCCGTGGGGGTGATCCCGAGCTCGTCGAGGACCGCTACCGCGTCGGCCAGGCGGTCCCGCCTGATGTCGCAGAGGACGACGGCGTGGTCGCGTCCGATGATCTTGGCCGTGGCCAGGCCCATGCCGCCCGCGCCGCCTGTGATGACCGACACCCGATTCATATCTGGACCGTATACGGCGGGCGATCGCCGCGAGCTAGGGGTCCGGCACCGGATGGTGGGGGTGACCGCTGTGGCGGATCGCCGTCCCGAAGAACGGCGCCCGCAGGGTGGACCTCAGGTCGCGCCGATTTCGGATCAGCGCGATGAGCGCCACCGCGGTGTAAACGCCACAGAGCAGGAGTCGGCCATGGGTGGAGGCGATGGGGAACTGCACGACGAACAGGCCCAGCAGGGTGCAGGCCGCGGCGCGGTGGAAGCGCAGCGCCAACAGCAGCGCCACCCCCATCATCGTCTGGGTGGCCGTCAGCAGCACTTCCTCCACCTGACGCTGGTCGAGCTGCAGGGAGAATCCGCCGCCGCCCAGCAGGTGGGCGATCGGCAGCGAGCCGATCAGTAGCGTCCACTGGTTGACCTTGGAGGAGATCAGGGTGGCGATGGCTGCCGTGCCCTTGCCGCGGGCGGCGAAGATGGTCGCGACGATGAACTCCGGGGCCTCCGAGGCGAGCGGGGCGAGCCATTGAACCAGCAGAAAGCGGTCGATGCCGAGCTCGGTGCCCGCGGCGACCAGGTTGTCGGCGAAGGGCTTGGCGCACAGCAGGATCACCGCGCCCGACGCCAGGAAGAGGCTGACGACCACGACGCGCCGGCGGCGATCGGGCAGCTCACCGAGCGCGGCGGCGGTCCCGATCAGATCGGGCTCCTCCACGTCGCCGTGGCTGACCTTGTAGAGGTAGAACCCGAACCAGGCCAGCAGCGCCAGCCCCAGACCGAAGTGGATTTGGCCGCTCGCCGGTATCGCGAACGCGATGACGCCGGCGATCAAAAGGAATCCGAGTTCGACCCGATTGGTCGGTTGTAACGTCAGGCCGGTGACCTTCCCGGCACCGGCCTTGCGGGCGACCACGATGCTGACCAATACGACGACGGGCCAACCGAGGCCCATCAGCAGCCGGTTGGACCCGGTCATGTTGGCGGCGGCGTATTGCGTGTATTCCGCGTTGTGACCCGACACGTACGCGTAGTAGAGGTCGACGGCGTACTCGGGCAGCACCGCGATCAGCGCCAGCACCGCGGTCGCCATCCCGCCGGAGACGTCGATCTGCGCGGCTTCGGCCGCCCAGGCCAGCAGGAAACTGGCCGACACCACCGCGGCGCCGAAGATCAGCAGGGCGATCACCGGGTCGGGGTGCAGGCCCCCGATGCGGACCACCAGCGCCGGGGCGACGAACGCCATGGTGATCGACGCCGAACGGGCCAGGGTGCGGCGCCGCGAGCGTTCGGCCGTGGAGACCGCGGCGGGCCTGTCTGTGGCGAGCATCGTCATCCTTCGATACGGAGGGGTGGCGATCGTGGCGGCTACTGAGGTTAGGTTTGCCATGCCGAACCGCTTCCCCAAGTTACCCGTCAAGCCCGCCGCCAGCAACGTGGTATGCCCGAAGGCCGGCTTTGAACGTGCGACCATCTTTGCTGGCCAGATGGGCACCGGCGAAAAGTTAGGGCACCCCGATTCCGAAGTTTGGCAAACCTTCCGACCCGGGGATCCGGCCCTCTGCAGTACGACGGGCCGACTGAGGCGGAGGTTCCCCTACTTGTCGGGGCCCATGGCCGCGGCCGCGGCTTGGGCGAACAGCTCGACGGCTTGCTTGCGGGTTAGCGAGGCCAACATTTGCGCTGCGGCGCGCATCATGTCGCCGACCATCAGGGTCGGCCCGTTGCCCAGGTTGTCGAACGCCTCCGCGATGACTTCGGCCACCGGGGCCGCGCCCGGCGGCACCTCGTCGAGCGACGCTATCTGGCCGCGGCTGTGTTCGAGTTGCCGCAGGGCGGGAGTGTCGGTCTTGCCCAGGATCAACCCGAGGACGTCGACGCCCTTGTCGTGCAACTCGGCCCAAAGCGCCTCGGCGAAGACCATGTCGAACGCTTTCGTCGCTCCGTAAGCCACCATGTTGGCGCCGCCGGCCAGGCCGGCGCCCGACCCGAACAACACGATCCCGCCGCGGCCCCGCTCGACCATGGGGGCGGCGAAATGGTGGCACAGCTGCATCGGCACCATGCAGTTGCGCTGCACCATCGCTTCGGCGACTTCGATCGGATTGGCCAGAAACGGCTCGAAGTTCGGGTCGGCGCCCGCGCAGTAGACGAGGAAGCCCACCTCCAGGTCGCTGGTCGCCGCGGCGATCGCGGCCGCCGCGTTCGGTTCGACGAGGTCGATGGCGAGCGTGCGCGTGGACGCCGACGTACCGTTGCGGATCTCGGCCGCGACCTCGTCGAGGACGGCTTGGCGGCGGGCGACCAGCACGACATTGATCCCGCGATCGGCGAGCCCGTGGGCGAACGCCGCCCCCACCCCGTCGGAGGCGCCCGCGACCAGCGCCCACGGTCCGTATTTGGTGGCGAACGTCATCTAGGGGCTCCCTACCGTCGTGAGGCGTACCTGGGTGTAGCGCCGCCGGGCGATGCGCCAGCCCTCAGCGGTGCGCACGATCTCGTCGTCGTAAAAACCGATCGCGTTGACGCCGGCCGTGTTGTCGCCGGCCATGATCAGCCCGTCGATGTAGGTCCGCGCGGTCGCCGTATCCCCCGCGACGGTGATCGCCTGGTTGGTCAGGCGGTGCAGCGTGTGCCCCGCCAGGGCGTGCACCTGCTCCATGAAGTCCGCGACGGCGTCGATGCCCGTCCACGTTCCGATCTCCCCGTAGTCGAGTTCGCAGTCGGCCGTGAACACCGTGCGAAAGAGCGGCCAGTCGCGCCTGTCTATGCCGGTGGCGTAGCGCACCAGCAGCTCACAGATGTCCTGGCGGTCATCGCGTTCGGTCATGGCGGGCCTCCGTTCGGATGGACCACGATGCGCGGCGGGCCGTCGGACCGGCGGGCCAGCTCGAGCGCGTCGGGCACTTCGTCGAGTCCGATGATCTTGCCGATGCTGGGGAGCAGATCGAGCCGCCGGGCCGCGATGGCGTCGAGCGTGCCGTACCAGTCCTGCGGGTGGGGGCCGCCGCCGAATTGGATGGTGACGCCTTGCCGGGTGGCGGTGGTGATGTCGAGCGTGTCGCCGGTGTACCAGCCGCCCGCGCAGTAGAGGCGGGTCGCCATCTCGGCGGATTCGACGAGGTTCTGGATCAGCCCGGTGGCGCCGACGCACTCGAATAGCACTGCCGGGCCGGGCAGTCCGCGTTGCGCGCGCACTGTTTTGAACGCGTCGAACGGGGACTGTTCGGCGGGGTCGATCACGACGTGTGCGCCGAACCGGTCGCGGGCCAGCTCCCGGCGGTCGGACTTGTAGTCCGCCACGAGGATCGGCTCGATGCCGCGGCCGGCCAGCGCGGCGACGGCCGAGAGACCGATCGCGCCGGCACCGACCACGATGGCGACCTCACCCGGTTGCATGCGGGCCGACCGGACGTAGAACTCGCCCACGGCGAACGCGTCGGTCAGGGCCACGGCGTCACTGGACACGTCACCCGGGACGGGCTTGGCCGCCACCTCCGAAACCACCAGCAGTTCACCGAAACTGCCCTGCGCCTCGGGATGCTGGCCGATGATCCGCATCCCGCCGGCCCCGCCGTCGACAAGGCGCACCGGCATGGCCGTCACGCGCGCACCGATCGCGAACTGATCCGTACAGCCCGGTCCGTGGCCGACGACCTCGCCGACGAACTCGTGACCCAACACAATGTCGCGGTCGGTGTCATACAGCGAACGGCCGGTCGGATCGTCGACGGCGAGTTCGGGATGGTCCATGAAATGTACGTCGGACGCGCAGATCGCGGTGCTCAGAGTGCGCAGCAAGAGCTCGCCGGGTCCGGGCTCCGGGTCGGGCGTCTCGCGGACCTGCAACCGACCGCCTCTCAGCACCGCAGCGCGCAAACCCTTAACCTTCTCGAATAGTCGATATAGAATCTCGAATGTTCGTTTAACTCTAAATTGTGCGGCAGGGGAGTCAAGCCATTCGCGGATCGACGTCTGCGCCGACGGCCCGGGTGCTCGACGTTGTCGAGCTCCTGGCGCGGTCCGGAAATGCGCGGCTACGATTCTCCGACGTCGTGCGCGAACTCGGTCTGACCCAGGCGACGGCGCATGCGATTCTGAAGACCTTGTGCGACCGGGGGTGGGCCAGCCGCGATCCGGTCACCAAAACGTTCACCCTGGGCCCGGCGCTGGCCGTCGTTGCGGCGCGAACGGACACCGTCCGGCCGCTCGCACACGCGGCCCGCTCCGCGGCGTTGCGGTTGTCCCGCGAAGTCGGCTACGCCTGCTCGGTGGTCGAGCGGTTCGGGGATTCGTTGGTGGTCACCGCGTTTGAGGGCGAGCCCGCCACCCAGCCGTCCGGAATACCCGGCGACCGCATCCCATACGCCCCGCCCTTCGGGGTCGCGCTCGCCGCCTGGGACGACGAGGATGAACAACGCGCGTGGATCCGCCGCGGCGCGGGCAACAACCCCGATCGCGTCCGGCGGCTCGAGCAGGTATTGGCGCACACGCGTGAGCGCGGCTTCGACGTCGACTGGACGACGCCCGCGCTTGCCCAGGCCGTGCAGGTGGTCGGCACATTGGACAGCGCCGACATGCCGACGCCGGTGCGCTACATCATGGATCAATTGCTCGTCGAGTTCACCACCATCGGCTTCCTCTCCGACGACAACCCCGGCCGGCGCAAGCAACCCGTGGTGACCATCGCCGCACCGGTTTTCGATGAGCGGCGGGTGGCCCTGATGGTGGCCGTGCACCCGCTGTGTCCGCTGTCCGCGCGGCAGATCCGGGTGATCGGGAAGCATTTGACCGACGAAACGACTGCGATCAGCGTGGGCCCGCGGCGGGCCGCGGCGGTCGATCGCGCCGTCTAGGCTCCGCTCAGTGTCAGGGTGAGGTTGCCGCTTGGTGCGGTGGTTGGATCCTGATCACCTGGTGTTTGGCTCGTAGGCTCGTTGCCGCTTTCGGGTTGGCGTTCATGCGTTTTGTCGGCATCAGGTGTGAAGGACCGGCCGGCGTGACTTGATAGGAGCGTGGCATCGCCCCCACTGAGATGTGTCCGCCGACCGGCCCAACCGTCACCTCACAGTGAAGGAGGCAACCACCATGGTTGTTGTTGGAGCCGATGTCCACAAGCGCACGCATACGTTTGTCGCCGTGGATCAGGTGGGCCGCAGAATCGGCGAGAAGGTCGTCGAGGCCACTACGGTAGGTCATCGCCAGGCGATCCGATGGGCTCGCACCCAGTTTGGTGTCGAGCTGGTGTGGGCGATTGAGGATTGCCGACATTTGTCGGCGCGATTAGAGCGCGATTTGTTGTCCGCCGATCAGAAGGTGGTACGAGTCCCGTCGAAGTTGATGGCCCAGACCCGGGCCTCGGCTCGTACGCGGGGCAAGTCTGATCCGATTGACGCGTTGGCTGTCGCGCGGGCGTACCTGCGTGAGCCCGATCTTCCGGTGGCTTCCCACGATGAAGTGTCGCGGGAGTTGAAGCTGCTGGTGGATCGGCGTGAAGACCTTGTGGGGCAACGCACTTCGACGATCAACCGGTTGTTGTGGAGAGTGCACGAATTAGATCCTGGCCAGGCGCCGAAACCGGCGTCGCTGGATCTGGCCAAGCACCGCAGGACGCTCGGTGATTGGTTGGCCGCCCAGCCCGGTCTGGTGGCCGAGTTGGCCCGCGAGGAGTTGGCCGACATTACCCGACTCACCGAGGCCATCAATGTTTTGGCGAAACGGATCGGCGAGCGTGTCCGCGCGATCGCTCCGGCGTTGCTTGCCATGCCCGGCTGCGGCGAGCTCACCGCCGCCAAGATCATCGGCGAAACCGCCGGGGTCGCCCGCTTCAAAAGCGAGGCGGCGTTCGCCCGGCACACAGGCGTGGCGCCTATCCCGGTGTGGTCAGGCAACACCGTCGGCCGCGTCCGGATGACCCGCACCGGCAACCGCCAACTCAACGCCGCTCTGCACCGCATCGCGGTCACCCAGATCCGTCTCGACGGCCTCGGACAGGCCTACTACCGCAGCCGTCTGGCCGCCGGCGACTCCAGCACCGAGGCCCTGCGCTGCCTCAAACGCCGCCTCGCCAGAGTGGTCTTCCATCACCTCCACACCGACCACAACATCCGAACAAAGCCTTGCCAACCGGCAGCGGCTTGACATAGGAGAAACATATGGAATTGCGGCAGTTGCGCTATTTCGTGGCCGTCGCAGAGGAGTTGCACTTCGGCCGGGCCGCGCAACGCGTGCACATCTCCGGACCCGCGCTCTCGCAACAGATCATCGCGCTGGAGCGCGAACTCGGCGCCGACTTGTTCGTGCGTGACCGG
Source organism: Mycobacterium paraseoulense (assembly GCF_010731655.1). Classification (NCBI taxonomy): domain Bacteria; kingdom Bacillati; phylum Actinomycetota; class Actinomycetes; order Mycobacteriales; family Mycobacteriaceae; genus Mycobacterium; species Mycobacterium paraseoulense. The sequence goes on from NZ_AP022619.1 coordinate 4,211,530, forward strand.
CGCAGCGTTCGGTTGACCGAAGCCGGACGGACCTTTCTTCCGGACGCGCGCCACATCGTGGCGCTGGCCGACGACGCCAAGCGCCGGCTCGAGCGGGCGGCCGCGCGCAGCACGCCCGTGCGCCTGGGTTACGTCAGCTGGCTGCCCGAGGACATCACGACCCTGGTGGGGTCGGCGGCGGATTTGCGCCTCGACGAATGGGTGCTGCCCTCGCACGCGCAGGCCGACCGCGTGGCCGAGGGCACCCTCGACATCGCGCTGGCGTGGGTCACCGCCGGCCAGGTCGAGGAAGGCGGCCTGACCGCGCACCTGCTGCGGACCGAGCCGCTGCGTGCGGTCCTTCCCGGTGCCAGTTCGACCGAACCCGTTGCAGCACAACACATCAGCGTGCTCGTCGACACCGACGAGTCGGCGTGGTCGTCGTGGAATCGGTACGCCACGGAATTCGCCGCCGCCGTCGGCGCCCGTGTGGTACGCATCGACGACGGCGGCATCACCGGGGATGCGTTCCACGCGCATGTGCGCCGGGTGGGCGGGGCCGTGCTCGCGTCACCGAAACGCCATACCGCGGCGCTCCCGCCCAGTCTGGGTCAGCGTCCCGTCGCCGACCCGATACCGCTGTGGACGTGGTCGCTGCTGCACCGCCGCGACGACGACCGCGCCAGCGTGCGCGGCGCCGTGGACGCGCTGCTGGCGATTGCGTGCACCCGCGGCTGGCCGACCCCGCCCGCCGGACGGTGGTGGGCCCCGGCGGACGACCCCCACCTGCGGTGAGAAGTCTCATCGAGCACTGGTAAGAGAACGGTCCTGGACGGCGGGCCTGCGCTGCGCTTCAGTGAAATGAGCAGCCTGGAAGGCAAAAAGTCATGGCAGATAACTACGTTGTGGACGAGCTCGCCGGTTTCGTGGTCGGCGCCGAGTCGGCCGACCTGGCGGGCCGGCCGCGCGCGCTGATGAAGCGCAACGTGCTCGACAGCATCGCCTGCGCGGTCGGTTCGCTGGACGGTGAACTCGTCGGGGCGATTCGCGACCACACCATCCAGTTCAGCGGAGTTCCCACCGCCACACTGGTCGGCGGCGGACGGGCGTCGGTGGACCAGGCCGCCTTCTTCAACGCGGTGCTGGTGCGCTATCCCGATCTGTTGGACACCTATCTGACGATCGGAGGGCTGTGTCATCCCGCCGACAACTTTGGCGCCGTGTTGGCGGTCGCCGAGCACACCGGTGCCAGCGGAGCCGATTTCCTGCTGGCTCTGGCGGTCGCCTACGAGGTGCAATGCCGGTTCAGCGCGCAGGTTCCCGTGATGGCGCGGGGACTCAACCACGCGTTGCAGCTGTCGATGTCGGTCGCGGCCGCCGCGGCGAAGCTGCTTGGGCTCAGCGCCGGCGAGACCGCCAACGCGATCGCGGCCGCCGCGACCGACAATGTGTCGCTGGCGACGGTGCACGCCGAACCGGTCTCGAATTGGAAGGGCATTTCGCCGGCCATCACCGGCGTGCGCGCGGTGTACGCAACCATGTTGGCCGCCCGCGGCGTCACCGGGCCCAGGTCGTTGTTCGAGGGCCCACACGGCCTGGTGCAACTGTTCGACCAGCCCATCGACCTGGCCACCGCCGACCGCCGGCTCGCCTGCGTCGAACAGACCTACCTCAAGCAGTACTGCTCCCTGATCCACGGGCAGGTGGTCATCGACGCGGTCTTGGCGCTGCGCACCGAAAACGACCTGCGCGGCGAGGACGTCGCGCGGGTGACCCTCGAGGTCTTCCAGGGCGCGTACGACTTTGCCGGTGGGGGAGCCTACGGCGCCAAGGACGATCCGCGCACCAAGGAGCAGGCCGACTACAACCTCAAGTACCTCACCGCGGTGGCGCTCCTCGACGGCGGGGTGGGCCCCGAACAGCTGGAAACCGAACGCGTTTCACGCGGCGACGTGCGGGAGCTGTTGACGCGTGTCGACGTCAAACCCGCGGCCGACCTGACCGCCGACTATCCCCGGCGCACGGCGGCCCGGGTGCACCTGGTGACCCGCGACGGGCGCGAATTCGACCGTGAACAAGCCGATTACGAGGGCTCCCCGACCCGGCCCATGTCGTGGGAGCGCGTCGCGGACAAGTTCGGATGGCTGGCCGAGCCCTTCTGCGACGAAGCGCTGCGCGCCGACATCGTCACCGCGGTCGACCGCCTCGACGAGATTTCCGTCGCCGACCTCACCGCCCTGCTGGGCGCGGCGAGCCCCACCACCCAACGGCCGCGCACCCACCCCCGGTTCTGACGCGCGCCGTGCGCGCCCCCTTGCGTGGGCCGCCGCCCGCAGTCGATGATCGGCCATGCGCAAAGATCAGGGCATCAATCGGTGGGAGTTGGTCACCTGTGCCATCGCGGGGCACGCCACCTATGCGCCCGACGACGATGGCCTCGCCGCGCGGCTGAGCGGTACCACCGGGCTCGGGGAAGTGTGGCGGTGCCTGCGCTGCGGTGAATTCACCGTGGGGGAGCCGCACGGCCGCGGGCGCGCCGAGGACGCGCCGATGATCATGCGCGGCAAGGCTTTACGTCAGGCCATCATCATTCGGACGCTCGCGGTGGAACGACTGTTCCGAGCGGTGGTGATCGCGCTCGCCGCGTATGCCGTGTGGAAGTTTCGCGGTGCGCGCGGCGCCATTCAGGCAACCCTCGAACGCGACCTGCCCATCTTCCGCGCCGCCGGGTTCAAGGTCGATCAGATGACGATCGTGCACGAGTTGGAGAAGGCGCTGGCCGCCAAGCCCTCCACCCTGGCCCTGCTGACGTTGATGCTGGCCGCCTACGCGCTGCTGGAGGTCGTCGAAGGCGTCGGCCTGTGGTTACTGAAACGCTGGGGCGAATACTTCGCGGTGATAGCCACCTCGGTGTTCCTGCCGTTGGAGGTGCACGACCTGGCCAAGGGCATCACGATGACCCGGGTGGTCACCTTCACGATCAACGTGGCCGCCGTGATCTACCTGTTGTTCTCGAAGCGTCTGTTTGGATTGCGGGGTGGCCGCAAGGCCTACGACGAGGAACGGCGCGGCGAGCAGCTGCTCGACGTCGAGAAGGCCGCCGCCAGTACGTGACATCAGCCCGGCGGCTGCCGCGGGTGGATGAAAATGCCGTGCGCTTCGACCGTGACACCATCCTCGTCGGCGAGGTGGCCGACGGCGAACGTCTTGACCCCGTCGGTGCGCTCGACATGGGCCTGTGCGCGCAACGGCCGCTCCAGCGCTGTCCGGCGGCGGTAACGCAGGGTGAGCGTGCCGGTGTAGGCGGGCCGGCCGGGCTGGTGCGCCGTCGCACCGAGCACATGGTCGAGCACCAGCGCGCAGACACCGCCGTGAACATGGCCCGGCGGTCCTTCGTAGGCCGGGCCCAGCGTGAATTCCGACCACACCAGGCCGTCGGCCTCGTGCCGGACCACCAATGGCGGTGCCACCGGGTTGCGGACGCCGATTACCGCGTTTCCCCACGCGACGGCCTGGCCGTCGGGGGTGTGGCGCACGCCCACGGGCCCCGGCTGCGCCGTCTCGCCCAATTCGGCTGCGGCCGCGTCGATCTTGGCCTTCGCCGAGGCCACCGCCGCCGGCTCGGCTTCGCTGCGGATGCTGACGTCGAGGAGCCGGCGGATCGAGTCGGCCAGCGGCGCGTAGACCGATTCGAGTTGGCTCAGATCGACGCGGGGCGTTTCGTCAGGCATCTCGGCAACCTAACAGGGCCGCGGCTGGTAAGAACGGAGCGATGGGCACTTATGCGGTCACCGGATCGGCTTCCGGGATGGGCCACGAAACCGCGCAGCGGCTCACGTCCGACGGGCACACCGTGATCGGCGTCGACATCAAAGACGCCGATATCGTCGCGGACCTGTCGACGCCGCACGGGCGCAAGCAGGCCGCCGACGGGGTGCTGGCGGCCTCGGGCGGCAGGCTCGACGGTGCGGTGCTGGCCGCCGGCCTCGGGCCCAGCCCCGGCCGAGAGCGGCTACGCCAGATCGGCCAGGTCAACTTCTTCGGGGTCGTCGAGCCGCTCGTCGCCTGGCGACCGGCGCTGGCCGCGGCCGAATGCGCGAAAGTGGTGGTCGTGGCGAGCAATTCGGCGACCACCGTGCCCCTCGTGCCGGGCCGAGCCATTAAGGCCCTGCTCGCGCATGACTTCGATAAGGCGCTGCGGTCGGTGCGGCCGTTCGGCCCGGCCGCGCCGACGATGATGTACGCGGCGTCGAAGATCGCCGTCGGCCGCTGGGTGCGGCGCCACGCGGTGCTACCGGAATGGGCGGGCTCGGGTGTGCGCTTGAATGCCCTGGCACCCGGCGCCATCATGACGCCGTTGCTGCAGGAACAGCTCGCGACGCCGCGACAGGCCAAGGCGGTCCGGTCCTTCCCGGTTCCGGTCGGCGGCTTCGGTCAGGCGCGGCACATGGCCGACTGGATGTGTTTCATGCTGTCAGAATCCGCCGAATTCCTCTGCGGCAGCGTCATCTTCGTCGACGGCGGGACGGACGCGTATTTCCGGGCCGACGATTGGCCGAAAGCCCCGCCGGCCCGCGGCCTGCCTGCCTACCTGCGACGGTTCCGGCGTTCGAGCAAGCTGTGACGCCTGCCCGGCGTGCCCGCGGGTGTGCGTCGCGCCACAATGCGGCTTTTCGCGGTGTTCATCCCGGCGCGGCGCGTCGGTAAAGCGGGCCGGGTGCAATTCAATGAGTCGGCGCACCGGCCGAACAGACGAAGGATCGAAACCGTGGCAACACTGCCGTCCTGGATCAGCCAGAGCCCCACCCACCTCGATGTGATGACGCCGCTCAAGGCGCGCGCCTGTGACGCCTGGCAGGCGGTGCTGCGAAGCGGGCCCCGCCGGGCACGTACCAACTTCACGCTCATGCAACGGGGCGCCGAGCGCTGCTGACGGTGGCGGGCGGTTGGCCGCGCAGCCGAACTACTGGAACCATAACGACGGACTGCATCGCGGCGACGTCCTGGACGTGGGATGCGGTGCGGGGCTTCTGGTCCGGCGGCCGGCGGCGGTGTCGCGCGGCGTTGTCGGCATCGACGCCGACCCGCCCTGGGTAGTACGGGCGGCGAACTGTCTACGCTCCGCCGAGAACGTGTCGGTGCGGCTCGCGCGCTTCGAAGACTTCGAGGCGGACGCGTGTTCGTACGACCTCGTCACGTTCGTGGCGAGCCTTCACCACCTGCGGCGGCGCGAGACGCTGTTCGAGGCGCGAAATGCTCAGGCCCGGCAGGGGAACTGGCCGTCGTCGGGTCGCCGATCCCCGGGAAAGTCTGCGCGAGATCCGCCTACTGTGGTGAAAGCGCTGAGCCCGTTTCCCGTTCGCGCCGGCGCGCCCGCGACGCGCGCAGGTTGGCGGCGTTGCCGCACGTCTTGACGTCGTGCCACACCCCGCTGTTGTTCTTGGAGCGGTCATAGAACGTCGATCCGCACCGATCGTTGTGGCACTGCTTGACACGTCGCCAGGTGTCGGCCTGCTGACTGAGCAGAATCTCGGCAAAAAGCGCCGAGGCGAGCCAACGCCAGCCGGTGCCACTGGGCTCCAGCCGCACCGCACCGTCGTCGGACATCACGAGGGATGCGGGAACGGTGCTTCGTCCAATCGGCGCCTCACCGGTGACGAGGGAGTCGATCCCGGCCCGCAATGCCCGCAGCCTGGCCAGGTCCGCATCGCCGAGCCTCGGCGGCGGCAGGTCCACGCCGCGGGCGGCCGACCAGGCGCGCACCGCGCCGGCCACCCAGTCGTGGGCGAGCGCGGTGTCGGCGAGCAGGTCCGGGCCGTATCCCTCGATTCCCCGGGTGTTGAGGAAGTCCTGGACCAGGCCCAGGCCTCCCGGCGCCGGGTCGAGGCCGTACCGCTGTGACGCAGACCATGCAGCAGACATATGCAAAACATACTTGACTATGTCGACGCACGCAACTACGGTGACATAATCAAACGTTGATTACCTACGTCAAGGAGTTACGGATCATGGTCAACATCAAAGGATCGAGGGTCGTGGTTACCGGCGGACAGCGCGGACTCGGCAAGGCCATCGTCGACGAGTTGCTGTCGCGGGGCGCCGCCAAGGTGTACGCCACGGCGCGGGCACCCCAACCCAGTGCGGACACCCGGGTGGTGAGCGTCGAACTGGATGTGACTAAACCGGAATCTGTTGCGGACCTGGCTGTTTCGGCTCCCGACGCTGGCATCGTCATCAACAACGCCGGGGTGTTGGGGGCGCGCAATCTGATCGACAGCGACATCGAGGAAGTGCGCGCGGTCTTCGAGACGAATTACTTCGGCGCGCTGCGGGTCGCCAAGGCGTTCGCCCCGATCCTGGCCGGCAACGGCGGCGGAGCCCTGGTCGACATCGCCTCGATCCTGTCCTGGATGCCCGGCTCCGGCGGATACGGCGACTCCAAGGCCGCGTTGTGGTCGGCGACCAATTCGCTGCGGATCGAACTGGAGAAGCAGGGCACGCTGGTCGTGGCCGCGCACCTCAGCTTCACCGACACCGAGATGACCACCGGCTTCGACGCCCCGAAGAACGACCCGCGCCAGGTGGCGCGCGCGATCGTCGACGGCATCGAAGGCGACGACACCGAGGTGCTGGCCGACGACGACACCCGCTACGTCAAGGCGGCGCTGTCCGGACCGGTCGAGGCGCTGCCCCGGATGCCGTGATCCGCCTGGACGCATGAAGGTCTGCCCGAAGGCAGATCCCCGTCTTAAGACGGTGGGTCAATCAGGCCCTTGCGGATGGCCTCGCCCAAAAATGGGCTTGCTGCACTTCGGGCAGACCACCGGGTTGCCCCGGCATCACTACGGTCGCATCACGCCGGTAGGCGCTTCGACGGCCGAAGGTCCCCAATGCTTTGGCCGAAGGTCACCTCGGCACCGGGGCGGTGCCAACGGCCGACGTGTTTGGATAGCGGCATGCCCGACATGGAAATCGAAGGCGTCGTCAGCGCCACGCGCGTCATCGCCGCCAGCGCCGCGCGGATCTTCGAACTCATCGCCGATCCCGCGCGCCAGCCGAGCTGGGACGGTAACAACAACCTCGCCTCGTCCCCTCCCGGGCAACGTGTCCGTGCGGTCGGTGACGTGTTCAAGACGACGCTGACCAACGGCGCCGTGCGGGAAAACCACGTCGTGGAATTCGTCGAAGGCAGCAAGATCGCCTGGTGCCCGGCCGAACCCAGGAAGCAGCCGTCGGGTCACCTGTGGCGCTGGGAGCTCAGCCCGGTGAACGCCGAACTCACCACGGTGACCCACACCTACGACTGGACCGCGCTCACCGACCCCACCCGCCTCGAGCGCGCCCGCGCGACGACGCCGGACATGTTGCGCGAATCCATGGATCGGCTCGCCGTGGTCGCGCAGGCCCCCGACGCGGCAGGGCAAGGCTGAAGCGGGCTGACTCAGCCGTTCTTCCCGCGCACCCACTGCACCGTGCCGAGGTTCTTCACCCGCACGCTGACGAATCCGTGGTCTTCCAGTATGTCGCCGATCTCGTCGTCGCCGAAGACGTGCGCCCCGACGTTAGGCAGCTTCTGGAAGAACCGGGCGGCCGGGCCCACGGTGGGCACCATGACGGCCAGCCTGCCGCCCGGTCGCAGCACCCGCGCCATTTCGCCGAGGGCCGCCGCCGGATCGGGAATCAGTTGCAGCACGGCCGCCGAGATGACCGCGTCGACCGAGTCATCGCGCAGCGGAAGCCGTTGTGCGTCAGCCCTGATGAACCCCACCTGCGGCCCCGCCTCGTTCTTGACGGCGCGCGCGAGCATGGCCTCCGAAATGTCCACACCCAGCGCCAGCCCGCCCGGTCCGGCCGCGCGCGCGAGCGACGCGGTGACGTTTCCCGGGCCCGACCCGACGTCCAGGGCCACGCCGGTCGGCGGGATGTTCAACCACTCGAGGGGCGTTTGCCACGCGCCGATCAGTCGCCGCGACAGCGCTTGGGCGTTGTCGTAGAGCATCGACCCGATCGGCGACGCCCACGCCGCCTGGATCGGCCCGGTGTTCTTCGCGACGTCGTCGCCCTCGGCGGATCCGCCGCCGAGCAGATCGAGATACCCCTTGCTCACGTCCGGATCGGCCGGCGGATCGGCGAGCAGTTCCAGCGCCCGCCGCAGCGCCGGGGGCAGCGATGTGTGCGCGTCAATCACGCGTACTCCTTCGAGTGAAAAACCAAGCTGTACGCCGGAAATCGAATGAAAGGCCCAAGGCTGGGCCTCGATGGCAGCTTACGCCGAGCCGCGGTTGGTCACCGCCTGACGATCGCGTGCTCGCGCACCAGGGAGTACAGCCGCCACTGGCCCGGGACGCCCTTGAGCGCGGTCTCGCCGCGGTCGCCGAAACGGTGCCGTGACCCGGTGACGATGTCGCGCAGCGTGGACGACACCAGCACTTCGCTCGGTCCGGCGAGCGCCGCCACCCGCGCGCCGATGTGGACGGCCATGCCGGCGACGTCGTTGCCGCGCACCTCCACCTCGCCCGCGTGGATGCCCACCCGCACCTCGATGCCCAGCACGTGGACGGCGTCGACGATGGCGTCGGCGCAGGCGATGGCGGCGCTCGGGCTGCTGAATGTCGCGACGAAGCCGTCCCCGGCCGTGTTGACTTCGCGACCGGAGAACCGCAGCAGCTCGTGGCGCACCAGGGTGTCGTGGTTGTCGAGCAGGTCGCGCCAGCGGTGATCGCCGAGCAGCGCGGCCCGCTCGGTCGAGCCGACGATGTCGGTGAACACGATCGTGGTGAGCAGGCGCTCGGCGTCCGAGGCGCCGCGCACGCCGGTGATGAATTCCTCGATCTCGTCCAGCATGGGCGCGGTGTCGCCGACCCAGTACAGGGTGTCCTGACCGGGGCACTCGACGAGGCGCGCCCCGGGGATGTGCTCGGCGAGGTAGTGCGCGTGCCCCACGGGGCTGAAGTCGGGGTTGTCGCGATGCAGGATCAGCGTGGGAACGGCGACGCGAGGGAGCCTGTCGCGGACGTCACCCTCCCTGACCTTGTTGATGAACGCGCGGGCCATGCTCGGGGACGCCGCCCGGTTGCCGGCCATGTCCCACCACGCGCGGAACGCGTCGTTGTTCGCCATCGACGGCGCGATGATGCCGAGCATGTCGAAACCCTGCTCGACGGCATCGGGTTCCATCCCGACCGACGTGAACCGGTCGGCGTCGTCGAGCTCGGCGCCGATGGGGTAATCCGGCCCACGCAGCGTGCGCGCGGCGCCGTTGGCGATCACCAGGCTGTTCACCCGGTCGGCATGGTCGGTCGCGAGAACGACACCGGCCAGCGACGTGAAGCCCGGGGCGAAGATCGTTGCGCGCTCGCTCCCCACCGCGTTCATGACCGCGATCGCGTCCTGCGCCCACGACTCCGGGCCGAGCATGTCCAGCGAGGGGACCCGCGACGACAGGCCGATGCCGCGCTGGTCGAACCGGATCACCCGGCAGAACGAGGCGAGCCTGCGGTGGAACCGGTACATCGACGGCTCGAGATCGACACAGTCGATCGGGATCAACGGGCCCGGCAGCACGAGCAGGTCGTTCGGGCCATCGCCGAAGACCTGATAGGCGATGTCGATCTCGCCGCAACTGGCGTACCGGGTCCGCGGAGCCGCAGAACTCCCAGCCACGCATTCAGGCTAGTGCAGCTCACCGACATGCCGGAACCGGTCAGCGGCGGATGATCGGCACCAGGTAGCGGGCGGCGTACTCGCGGACGGCCGCGGGATCCGACGTGTCGAGGCGGTCGGTGGGAAAGACGATGATGCCCAGGGCGACGCGAAGCAGGATGTCGGCGATGTTGGTCAGGTCGCGGTCGGGAATGTCGGCCCCGCACCGGCGCAGGGTGTGGGCGATGCCGTCGGCGAACTGACCGATCGGGAAGGCCTGCGATCGGGAGAACATGCCCAGCAGCTCGGGTTCGCTGTCGGCGATCCGGGAGTACAGCGGGGAATCGTGGACCAGGCGGACCCCGAGGGCGAACGCCTCGACCACGGCCCGTTCCGGGTCGCAGCCGGCCGTCGCCCGGTCCAGCGTGGTGAAGAACTCTTCGGCCTCCCGCCGCACCACGTGCCCGAACAGGTCGTCTTTGGTCGGGAACCGCCGGTAGATGGTGCTGCGGCTGACTCCGGCGCGCGCGGCGACGTCTTCGATGTTGGCCCGTCGCACGCCGTACGTCTCGAACACCACACGTGCGGTGTCCAGGATGGTGCGGTCGAGGTCGGTGATTTCGCCGAGATTGCCGTCAAGGCTGTGGTTCGGCATGGATCACGACCCTCACTGCAATCTCGTCGCGGGGTTGCTACGCTGACACAAAGATACGAGTTTGTGTCATCGCTTCGCAAGAAATCGCCGGCTCGGACCGCAGGGAGGGGAGCATGACGGCCCACAACGACGGGTTGATCGGCCCGACGGCCGGCACCCGTTTCGACACCGGCGTGCGCGAGGCCGTGCCCATGCCGGTCGACGAAGCCGACGAACTAGCCGGCGACTTCGCGCGGTTGGGACCGGCGTCGTTGATCTGGAAGTTCTACGGCGACAACCGCACCCAATTCTTCGGGTTCCAGCGCACCGCGGGTGTCGAGAACTGCATAGAACAGCTGGCCCAGGGCGTGCTCGATCACTCGGTGGTCTTCAGCGACACGCTGGGGCGGGCGAAGCGGACCGCGCCGCCGCTGATGAAGACCGTCTACTCCGACCAACCGCGCGAGTGGGGCAGGCGGGTGCGGGACTTCCACAAAACGATCAAGGGAACCATCAGCGACGGCACGCGCTATCACGCGCTGAATCCGGAGCTGTTCTACTGGGCGCACGCCAGCTTCGTCGACCAGGTCATCTACAACACCGACACCTTCATCCGCCGGCTGTCCCGTGCGGAGAAGGAGCAGATCTTCAACGAGGGCAAGGTGTGGTACAGCCTCTACGGCGTCAGCGACCGCGCCCAGCCGCAGACCTACGACGAGTTCCTCGCCTATTGGGACGAGATGCTCGAGCGGTTCGTACCGCACAAGACCGTCCTGTACGGGACCGGCTACATCAGGAAGGGGATCCCCGGCCCGCGCTGGATTCCGCGGCCGGTCTGGAGGGTGTTGTCCGCGCCGCTCAACGCCTACACCCGGCTGGTGTTGGTCGGAACCATGCCCCCGCAGATGCGCGAAGTCTGCCAGCTGGAGTGGAATCCGAAGAAGGAGAAGCGGTTTCAGCGGTTTGCCGCGGCCATGCGCGCGCTCAACCCGCCGATCAACCGGCTGCCCGTGAAGATGATCTACACCCCCTGGGCGGCCGCGGCGTGGCGGCGCTCGGGCGTCGACCCGCGCCGGCTGCACAACCGCGCCCGCTAGGCGGTGCTCACGAGCGGCGTTCGGCCGCGGCGATGCCGCCTTTGAGCAGTTCGTCGATGACCTTCTTGAACACCGGCAGCATCAGCCGCTCAACGCCTGGGATCTTCAGCGTCGACCGTAGCTGCCAGCTGACCTCGGTCCCGGTGCCTGTTTCACGCAGCTGGATCGTGCCGATGTGGTTGCGGGTCGGTGCGCCTGAGAGCATCTTGTACGCGTAGCGGGTGGGTCGCTCATATTCGATGATCTCCTCGACGAATGGTGGTCCGATCGCCACCAGACGCCTGATCGCGCCGACACCGTTCGGTGCGGGGTTGCCTTCGCGATCGAGTGTGCTGCGCCGGAACCCGCGCGTGTGGGCCGCGATCGCGCGGTGGTCGGTCATGGCGTCGAACACGGTCTCGATCGGCGCCGTGGAGGTCCGGGTGAGGGTGAACTCGATCATTCGCGCTCCACGCTGCCGGTATGCCCCGCCGGTATCTGGTTGTCCGCCGCCATGATCCGTCCCCTCTCGTCACAGAGAACATAGCCTCACGGCCGACAGCCCATCCAGGCCGCAGAAGCCCCTGGCGCAACGCCAAGTCCGCCGCAACGACGGGGACCGCACCTCCGGCTGCCAAAGTGAACGGCGGGTACACGGCACCGAAATTCCCTGCGAAGTAAGCCATTGCGGCGACAGGCGCTTGGCGAGCCGACCCGCATGGGCCAGGATCTCTGGGTATGGCCGATATCGATTTCTCGTTGCTGGACGTCCCGAGATCGGAACCGGTCGAGGATGGCGAGGCCTACCTGCGCGCCGCGATCGCCTGGCATTTCGGCGAAGACACCGGTTCCGCGTTCTGGTTGCGGACCGCCGCGACGCTGGACTTCAACCCGCTGACGGACGTCAACACCTTCGCCGATCTGCGACTCTTTCCCAACCTCGTCAACGAATTGCGCGACGTGCCGGTGGAGGAGCTCATCCCGCGCGGCTACGGCGAACCGCGTCCGGTGCCGCAGGTATTCGAGTCGGGCGGCACCACCGGCGCACCGAAACGGACTGCGCAGCTACCGGATTGGATCGCGCAGGTGGTGCGCTGGCAGACCGAGGACTTCGCCGGCGGCGGGTTTCGCCCCGGCGAGGGCTTCCTGTGCCTGATGCCGAGCGGCCCGCACGGGGTGGGCTATTTCTCGCGGCTGGTCTCCGAGCGGCTCGGCGCGACCTTCCACGCGATCGACATCGATCCCCGCTGGGTGAAAAAGGTCGCCGCCCGCGGCGCGGCGGCCGAAGTCGCCGCATACGTCGACCATGTCGTCGAGCAGGCCGTGTTCGTGCTGCGGACGCAGAAGGTCGCGAACCTGCACACCACCCCGCCGCTGCTGGAGGCCATGGCCCGCGACGATCGGGTGGTCGATCTGATCAACGACAAGATCCGCTACCTGTTACTCAGCGGCGCGCACGTGGACGCCGACACCCTCGACCTGCTCCGCGGCATCTTCCCGGCCACCACGATCACTATGGCCTTCGGCAGCACAATGGTGCTCTCCCAGGCGGTTACCCGAACGGACGACGGCGACGTGTTCGTGTTCGACCCGCGGACGCCGTACGTGGTGTTCTGGGTGGTCGACCCCGATACGGGAGAACGGGTGCCCTACGGGCGGACCGGCCAGGTGGTCATGCACCACATCAGCAAGGGCATGTTCATCCCCAACAACCTGGAGCGCGACCTGGCGGTCAGGATGCCCGGGCCGGCGGGCGAGCTCAGCGACTCGGTGAGCGCGGTACGTCCGGTTTCCACCTTCGATGGTGAGGCCGTCATCGAAGGCGTGTACTGAGCATGGCAAGCGAACGGTCCGGCGTCGCAACCGATTTGGTGCCGATCGACGCGCTGGGCCCCGAGGGGGAGTACCGGACCCGCCGTCGCGAGGTCCTGTTCAGCACCGCCGGTGCCGCGGTCGCCGAATTGAGCATCGTGCCGCCGCTGTACGTCGCGCGCACCCTGGCCGCGCAACGCAAGGCGGTACCGCTGCCCGTCGGGCGGCGTGCGGCGGCGCTGTCGGTTGCCGCCGGCATTTTCACCGACGATGCCGTCGCCGGCCTGGACTTCGAGCGCTACGTGACCCTGGCCAGCCGGATATCTGGCCTGCCGATCGCGGTCACCCGCGCCGGTGCGCGCAGCGTCGCGGACGCCGTCGGCGGGGCGTTCGATGCGGTCCGGCCGGCTCGCCCGCAGGGCGCGACGCTCGATTGGCGCGAAAACGGCACCCCCCGGGGTGGCGCGGTTTGGGCGCGGCGCGGGGAGGTGTTCGCCGTGCACGCGGCGGGAAACGGTCCCGGCGTGCATGGCCTGTGGCCGCAGGCCCTGGCGCTTGGCTACCGGGTCGCGGTGCGTCCGTCCCGCCGCGAGCCGCTGACCGCGCACCGGCTGGTGCATGCCCTGCGGCAGGCCGGCTTTCGCCCCGAGGACGCCGTCTACTTGCCCACCGATCACGTCGGCGCCGACGAGATCATCCGCTCGACCGACCTGGCCATGGTGTACGGCGGGCAGCCGGTGGTCGACAAGTACGCCGACGACCCGGCGGTGATCGTGAACGGACCGGGGCGGGCGAAGATCCTGATCACCGCCGACCAGGATTGGCGTGCGCACGTCGACCTCATCGTCGACTCGATCGCCAACCTCGGGGGCATGGCCTGCGTCAACACCACCGCCGTGCTGTACGAGGGCGATCCCGCCCCGCTGGCGCGCGCAATCGCCCGGCGGTTAGCGGCGATCAGGCCGATGCCCACCGATGACGAGCGGGCGATCCTGCCCACCCAGCCCGTCGAGAACGCCCGGGCCCTGGCGGATCATCTGGCGGCCAAGGCCGCCGGATCCACGCCACTGCTGGGCGCCGAGCAGGTGGTCGCCGAACTCGGCGACGGCTATGCGGCGCTGCGCCCCGCCGCACATCTCCTGTCCGCCCCCGACCCGGACAAGCTCAACGTCGAGCTGCCCTTCCCCTGTGTGTGGGTCTCGCCCTGGTGGCGCGGCGCCGGGACGGAGCCGTTACGCCATTCGCTGGTCGTCACCGCGATCACCGGCGACGAGCGGCTGATCGACGACCTGCTCGCCGAGCCGACGATCGCCAACGTGTACTTCGGGCCACACCCGACCTGGCACGCGGCACCCAGGATCCCGCACGACGGGTTCTTGGCCGACGCGCTGATGCGCAACAAGGGCTTCATCCGGGATAACGGCTGACGCCGCGGGTCAACCGTCCCCGCCGCCGTCCGGCCGTGCCACCAGCGTGGGCGGAACCAGTTGCCCGGGCTGGGGCCAATTGCCGAACGCCTCGGCGTAGCTGTGACTCATCACCTCTATCACCGTGCCCCACGGGTCGGCCGTGTAAGCCAGGGTCCACGGGCGGCCCGGAACGAATTCGTACGGCGCCGCCAGCAGCGCGCCGCCGTGGTCGACGACGCGGTCGACCGTGGCCTCGACGTCCGGGTGGGTGAGGCACAGATGCCACAGCCCGCCGTCGAACCACAGCTCCCGTTCCTGCGGTCGCCCCGTTGCGCGCGTCGGCGGATCGAGGAATTGGAACAGCTCGATCCCCACCGAGTTCCCGGTGAGCAGGTGGGCCTGCCAGGCGCGGCGAAAGCCGCGGCCGAAGACCGACACCGCCTCCGGGTGGCCGGCGCTCTCGAGCACCCGCGGGCCCATGAGGCAGCGGAACCCGAAAACCTCGCCGTACCAATCGATCGCCGCGTGGATGTCGGGGACCGTTACCCCGACGTGGTTGACGACGAGCGCGGCCGCCCACCCGGTGGGCGACGAACTCAGCACCGAGCGGTTTTCGCTCAGCTTCCGAAGCCACCCCGGCCGCTCGCGACCGGCGGGGTGCCGCTGGTGCCGGCGTCGAGGTGGCTGGAGGCGAAGGCGACGCCCTTGTCGATCATGGCGCCGTCGTCGGCGTAGGTGTTGTGGGCGGCGAAGTTCATTCCGTCGGAGCACACCGGGTCTTCGGTGGCGCAGACCTTGATGGTCTTGTTCTGGTATGCCGGGCCGATGACGACCGGCGGTTCGCCGAGGAAGTTCATGGCGCGCACGTTGGGGGTGCCGAACAGCACGACGGAGGAGACGTGGTCGGCCACCGAGGGGTCCAGGGGTTTGGGCACGGTGTTGGGGTCGACGCCGTCGGGGACCGCGGGCGAGGTGACAAAGCCCATCACGGCCGCGCCCTGGGAGTAGCCGCCGAGCACCATCTTGGTGTTGGGGCAGTCGCGGGCCATCGAATTGATATGGACCGCGGCGTCTCTGATGCCGTCGACGCCGGTGTCCCATTGGTCGCTGGCGGGGTAGTTGACCGGGTAGACGTCGAAGGACTTGGTTCCCAGGCGTGCGTGCAGGGCGTCGACGAAGGCTTGTCCGGTGGGGCCGACGCCGGGGGCTTCGCCGGTGCCGCGGGCGAACACCACTTGGACGTCCGGGCATTGGGCGGCGGCGGTGGGCAGGAGGGAACCGGCCAGAGCCGAGGCGCCGAGGCCGGACGCCGCGGCGACTGCCGGAACAACGAAACGGGCTATTTGACGTGCGATCATGCCGCCATTGTGCCCAGTGAACGCTGGCCCTAAACAGGGAAAGCAGGGAAATTACTGCGAATTCACACAACCCGGTTCACCCCGCGCCACGCCGGTCGAGATTGCTTGCGCGCGACCCTCATCCGGCGCCGCGGCGGCCAGTGATCCCGCGCCCGCCCCGGCGGCAACCGGCAACGCCGGGGCGGGGCGCGGCCCTTGACCGCGATGTGGTCTGCTAGCTATGACGAGTCGAGTGCACGGTGAAGCCATCCGCCGATGTTCGACATGCGGCCCGAGTGAATGCAGCGGCAAAGTTGAATGCAGTAGTTGAGGTCCTCAGCAAGGTCACGGACCACCTGGCCAATCCGGCTCGGGTGTCGGATCCCGACAAGCTGCGCGGCGTCGTCACCGGTAAGACCGCGCTGGTGACCGGCGCCTCCTACGGAATCGGCGAGGCGACCGCACGCCGGCTGGCCGCGGCGGGGGCCACCGTGCTGGCGGTCGCCCGGTCCGAGGAACGCCTCGGCGACCTGGCGGCGTCCATCAACGCCGCCGGCGGCCGCGCGATCGCCTACCCGACCGACCTCACCGACGAGTCCGCCGTCGGCGCGCTGACCAAGGAGATCACCGAGCGCCACGGCGCGCTCGACATCGTGGTCAGCAACGCCGGTAAGTCGTTACGCCGCTCGCTGCATGACCAGTACGACCGGCCGCACGACTTTCAGCGCACCATCGACATCAACTATCTCGGGCCGATCTGGCTGCTGCTCGGGCTCCTGCCGGCCATGCGCGAAAGCGGACGCGGGCACATCGTCAACGTTTCCAGTGTCGGCGTGCGCGTCGTGCCGGGGCCGCAGTGGGGCGCCTACCAGGCGTCGAAGGGGGCGTTCGACCGGTGGCTGCGCAGCGTGGCACCGGAGCTGCACGCCGACGGTGTGGACGTCACCACCGTGTACTTCGCGCTGGTCCGCACCCGGATGATCGCACCCACACCCATCCTGGGCCGGCTCCCCGGCCTATCGGCCGACCAGGCCGCCGATGCGATCGCCAAGGCGGTCATCGAGCGGCCGCGCAGCAACGAACCGCCGTGGGTCTTGCCGGCCGAGCTGGCCTCCGTGCTGCTGGCCGGGCCGGCCGAACGCGCCGCCCGGCTGTGGTACCGGCGGTTCTTCTCCGATTCCGGCGCCCGGACGGCCCGGCCGTGACCGACGAAGGGGTGGTCGGCACCGCGGCGCGTGCGCTGCTGCGGTCGCGGCTGCTCGCCCCGCCGTCGCCGCTCGCGACCCTGCGGCTGCTCCACGAGGCCCGCCGGGGCGGCACCAACCCCTACACCCTGCTGGCGGTGACCGCGACCCGATGGCCCGAACGCGCAGCGATCGTCGACGACGACGGCGCCTGCGACTACCTCCAACTGCGGTCGGCGGCCGAATCGCTGGCGCGCCGGTTGTCCCGCGACGGGGTGGGCCCGGGCGATGCGGTGGGCATCATGTGCCGCAACGGACGCGGTTTCGTCGCCGGGGTGTTCGCGGCCGCCCTGGTGGGCGCCGACGTGGTCCTGGTCAACACCGACTTTCGCAGCGACGCCCTGGCGTCGGCGATGAGCGCCCACCGGATCGGCACGATGATCGCCGACGACGAGTTCGGCGAGCGCGCCCGTGCCGCCGACCCGTCGGTCGTCCTCATCGACCCCGCGACGGTCACCGCCCGGGCGGGTGACCCGCGGCCCGCCGTGGCCGCGCCCGGCCGGATCGTCCTGCTGACGTCGGGCACCACCGGCACGCCCAAGGGGGTGCCGCGCTCACCGCAGCTGCGTTCCGCGGTGGGCGTGTGGGTGACGATCCTCGATCGGACCGGCCTGCGCACCGGGTCGCGAATCTCGGTGGCGATGCCCATGTTCCACGGTCTCGGGCTGGGCATGATGATGCTCACCGTGGCCCTCGGCGGCACGGTGCTCACGCATCGGCACTTCGACGCGGAAGCCGCGCTCGCGCAGGCGTCGCTGCATCGCGCCGACGCGTTCACCGCGGTGCCGATCGTGCTCGCCCGCATCCTCGACCTGCCCGAGCGGGTGCGGGCCCGCAACCCGGTGCCCTACCTGCGGGTCGTGATGTCGAGTGGCGACCGGCTGGACCCCACCCTGGGACAGCGGTTCATGGACGCCTACGGCGAGATCCTTTACAACGGTTACGGTTCCACCGAGGTCGGCATCGGCGCCCTGGCCACTCCGGCGGAGCTGCGGGAGGCGCCCGAGACCGTCGGTAAACCGGTCGCCGGCTGCCCGGTGCGCATCCTGGACAGGAACGGCAGGCCCGTCGGCGCGCGCGTCACGGGCCGCATCTTCGTCGGTGGGAACCTGGCGAGCGAGGGCTACACCGGCGGTGGCGCGAAGACGGTGGTCGACGGCATGACCAGCACCGGCGACATGGGCTACCTCGACAACGAGGGCCGGTTGTACATCGTCGGCCGCGAGGACGACATGATCATCTCCGGCGGCGAGAACGTCTATCCGCGCGCGGTCGAGAACGCGCTCGCCCAGCACCCCGCCGTCGCCGACAACGCGGTCATCGGCGTTCCCGACGAACGGTTCGGCCAGCGGCTGGCCGCGTTCGTGGTCTTGCAGCCCGGCAGCAACACCGATCCGGAAGCGCTGCGGGAGTACCTCAAGGACAGGGTCTCGCGATTCGAGCAGCCCCGGGACATCAACGTCGTCAGCAGCATCCCACGCAATCCGGCGGGCAAGGTTTTGCGCAAGGAGCTGTCCGGCTAGGCCAGGCGCGAAGCCCTCAGTCGTGCTTGGGTTCCAGCGCGGCGACCTGCTTGGCCAGCCAGTTGGGCGCCAGCACCGACACGACTGTGGCGCCCGCGGTGGCGCTGACGACGCCGCTCCAGGCGACCGGACCCAGTGGCGTGCAACCGAAGAAGTGGCTGACGCCAGGGGTCTGGACGATGGCGACCAGCACGCCCGCGCTGCCCAGCGCCGTCCCCAGCACCAGCGGGCTGTGGCGGCGCGTCAGCAGGGTCTGCGCCAGCTGCGTGGTCACCAGCGCGGTCAGTCCCATGGTCGACGTGCGGCGCTCGGTGCCCGGCGTCCAGCGACCGATGGCCCAGGCCGCCGTCGCGCCCGCGGCCGTGACGGCGCCGCGGGTTACGATCTGCCGCATCAGGGGCGCGTCGAGCGATGGGGAGGGCCCGGACAGCGTCGCCAGCTGGAAGGCGCGGTGCAGCTCCTCGGCGTCGCGGTCGGCGCCGTCCTCGGCCTCCTCCGGCTCGGGGTACTGCGGGGTGACCGCGACCGCGAGCGCGGGGAACATGTCGGTCAGCAGGTTCACCAGCAGCAGCTGCCGGGTGCCCACCGGCGCGCGGCCGGTGCCCAGGGCGGTGCCGATGAGGGTGAACAGCACTTCGCCGACGTTGCCGCCGACCAGGATGCTCACGGCGTCCCGGACGCCGCCCCACATGCCGCGCCCCTCGACCAGCGCGTCGAGCAGCACGCCCAGGTCGTTGTCGGTCAACACGATGTCGGCGGCGCCGCGTGCGGCGGACGAGCCGCGTCCGCTCACGCCGATGCCCACGTCGGCCATCCGGATGGCGGCCGCGTCGTTGGCGCCGTCGCCGACCATCGCGATCGCCTGCCCACCGGCCTGCAGCGCCGCGACGATCTGCACCTTCTGCTCGGGGCTGACGCGGGCGAAGACCTGCACGTCGGCGGCGACTTTGGCGCGATCCTCCTCGCCCAGGGCCGCGAGTTCCGCGCCGGTGATCTCGCGCGCGTCCTCCGGTAGCCCCAGTTGCCGGGCGATCGCCCGCGCGGTCACCGGGTGGTCGCCGGTGATCAGCACCACCCGTCGGCCGGCTTCCACCAGCGCCTCGATGAGTGGCCGCGCCGACGGGCGCGCGGTGTCGGCCAGCCCGACGTAGCCGAGCAATTCCAGGTCGTGTGCGGCGGCGTCGACTTCGTCGGCGTCGGTGTCGTCCTCGTCGGTGCCGCGCTCCCAGCGGCGCTGCGCCACCGCCAGCACCCGCAGGCCCTGCTCGGCCAGGCGCAACACCAGCGACTCGGCGCGGTCGTGCTCGGCCTCCGAGTCGGTGAACCGGCAGCGCGGCAGGACCTCTTCCGGCGCGCCCTTGACCATCAGCATCGGTCCGCCATTGCCGCCCGCGACGCCGATCGCGGCGGAGTAGCCGCGACTGGACTCGAACGGCACATCCGCGATCACTGTCCAATCCGAGGCCCATTGGGCATCGACGGAATTCGCCGCCGTGAGGATCGCCTCGTCGGTGGCGTGCGCGTGGCCGCCCCCGTTGTGGGGCTGGGTGCTGCTGCGCGCGGCGGCCCGCAACACCGCGGCGGACGCCGGGTCGGCCACGTCGGGGAACGCGCCGTCCGCATCGGTCCCGTGCGGGACGCCGCGGACGACGCGCAGGTGGTTTTCGGTGAGCGTGCCGGTCTTGTCGAAACAGATCGTCTGCACCCGGCCCAGGGCTTCGACCGCGCGCGGCGTGCGGACCAAGACGCCGCGCCGCGACAACCGTTGGGCGGCGGCCAGTTGGGCCAGGGTGGCCACCAGCGGCAGGCCCTCGGGAACCGCCGCCACGGCGATGGCGACCCCGTCGGCGACCGCCTGACGCAACGAGCCCTGGTGCAGCAGCGCCAAACCGGTCACCGCCGCGCCCCCGGCCAGGGTCAGCGGGAGCACCTTGCTGGTCAACTCGCGCAACCGGGCCTGCACCCCGGCCGCGGACTCGACGTCGGCGATCGCCGAGATCGCGCGCTGCGCGGCGGTGCCCGCACCGGTCGCCACCACGATCGCGCGGGCGTGCCCGGCGACGATGGTGCTGCCCTCGAACAGCATGCTGGCGCGGTCGGAGTCGGCGACGGCCACCGGCTCGACCTGCTTGTCCACCGGCAGCGATTCGCCGGTGAGGAAGGACTCGTCGACTTCGAGGTCCTCGGCGACCAGCAGGCGCGCGTCGGCCGGCACCACTTCCGGGGCGGCCAGGTCGATGATGTCGCCGGGGCGCAACGATTTGGCGTTCACCGAGACCGTCCGCTCGGCGGTGCGCGCCGCCTCCAGCCGGCGGCGCGCCGTCGCGACCGCGGGGACGACCACGCGGCGCGCGTACTGATCCTGCTCGGCGAACAACTCGGCGACCGCCGCCTCGGCCCGCAGCCGCTGCACCCCGCCGGCGATCGCGTTGGCGGTCATCACGCCCGCCACCAGCAGCGCGTCGACGCTGCTGCCGACGATCGCCGAGGCCGCGGCGCCGACGGCCAGGATGGGGGTCAGCGGATCGGCGAGCTCGGCCCGGGTCGCGGTCAGCAGTCGCCCGACCTGGCTCGCCGGCCCGCGCAGCGGCGCCACCACGGGGTTGTAGGACAGGTCGTCGAGGAGCTGCCGCCACGGCGCGACGCCGGGCTCGACGGCCAGCGGCCGGGTGCGGCTGGCCAACCGGGAGTAGACGATCTCGGGATCCAGGGCGTGCCAGGCGGTCAGCGGCTGAGGTGTGGGGTCGGGCAGCCGGAGCACCCGGGAGGCCGCGAAGGTGCCCTGCATCAGCGCGGCCGCCGCGGCGGCATTGACCGGGTTGAGCCAGCGCTGCACGGCGAACGGGCTCAGCGTGCTCGGGTCACCGGTGACCAGCAACAACCCCGCCAGCGTGCTGCCGCCCTTGGCCAGGCGCACCGCCGACTCGGTGGCCTCCCGGGCCACCGGAAGCGCCGACAGGATGCGCACCGCCGCGGCCAGGTCCGTGCCGGTGATGATGTCCGCCGTCCACGGCGTCGCCGCCTGCGGGTCGTCCAGCGCCACCCCGACGTCGGCGATGGCCAGGGCGGCCAGCGTGTCGGTCGAGGCGAAGTCGCGGTGCAGCGCGGTGATGAGCAACACCGGCCCGCGGTCCGTGCGCAGGTCGCGCACCAGCTGCAGCAGCGGCGTGCCGGGTGGGTGGCTCACGGCGACGCTGGCGGTCAGGTCCTCGGTGCCGGCGACGTGGCGCAACACCACCCGGGCGCCGGTCCGGTGCGCGATCTGCAAGAGCGGGATGGCGAACGGGTCGACCTCCCAACCGACGTCGACGCTGCCCACCCGCTCGCCGTCGACCACCAGATCGGCGTGTTCGAGGCCCTGTGCCGGCGTCGCGGACGACCCTTGCGCCCGGACCCACCGCAGCCGGGCGCCGGTGGCCGGCAGCTCGTCGGGGTCGGGTTCGGGCGCCTCCTCGCCGTGCAGCAGCGCGTCGGCGACCTCGTAGACGCGGTCCTCGTCCCACCCGGGTACGTCGCCGCGGGCGTGCAGCACGGCGCGGTTGTCGCCACGCAGTGCCGCGCCGTCGACGACGACCACCTTGACCCGGTCCAGCCGCCGCAGCGCACCCGGGTCCAGGAACAGCTGCCCGGCGTTGGCGAGGCCGCGGCCCAGCACGGCCGCGAACGTCTGCCGGCCCACGTGCGCCGCCCGCGGCACACCGGCCAGCAGCGCGCCGGCCGCGGCCTCGGTGCCGCCGCCGGCCAGCAGCGCACCCCCAGCGGCCACCAGCGACGCGTTGGCGGCCTGGTCCGCGTACTCCTCGACCGGCCCGGCCATCGAACCCTTCGCGGTGTCGATGGCGGCGTCGATGGCCCCGCCCACCACCACGTGGGAAGCCTCTCCCGCGGCGGCGGCCGCCGAATTATGGCGGGGCGCCTGCGATTTGGGTCCGGCCGACGAGATCACCGGAACCACCGGCGCCTGCGGCCGGTTGGGCGAGGCCAGCTCCGGTTCGCGGTCGCGCCAGCGCTGACGGTGCGCGGTGGCCTCGGAGACCTGCAGGCTTCGTTGCGCCAGATCCAGCAGCGGCGTGCCGACCGCTTGTGTGAGGCCGTTGGCCAGCGCCGTCGACGCGCTGAGGGCGATGTCGGTGCCGACGCGGCCCAGTCGCGATTCCAGCACGGCGACAATCCGCGGCTGGTGATTCAGCAGCGCGGCGGCCGCGCGTGCGCTACGCGGAGCGACGGGGAGCCTGCCCAGCCAGCCGGTCACCGCGGCGCCGATGGCCGCCACGTCCATGGCCGCGGCGCTGGCCGGCACCAGGATCGCCAACGGGTTTCCGGGGTCGGCGAACGGCGCCGTGCGAGGCGAATCTTTGGCGGCGACCAGCGTCAGGTCCGCGGCCACGCTGCAGACCGTGTCCCGGACCCGGTCCAGCACGGCATCGTTGTCGTCGTTCTCGAATTCGACCACCAACCGGCCGAGGGCGCCCTCGACGTGGGCCGAGGCCACCCCGGGAATCCGGCGGACCGGCTCCTCCACCGCGGGCGCGTGCTCGTGCCAGCCCGGGAACGGCAGCAGCGGATCCAGGTCCAGGTGCAGGCGCCGCCCGCTCTGCCACCGGATCGGCGGGGTGACGCTGGGCCCTGAACCGTTGGCGGAAGCGGTCAATCCGATTGCCCGGCCGGTCGTTTGGGCCATCGACTGCATCACCGGGACGGCCAGCTCGGTGACCGGATTGGTCAACGTCTGCACAGCGTCCGCCGCCCCGGCCGCCGTGGACAGGCCCGCTCGCACCACCTGCGCGGCTCCGTCGGTCATGCCGGCGACGACGCTGGCAACGCCCGGAATCCTCACTCAGTCACCCTTCGACTACCTCTACCGCGCTAATGATCCTGGGGGGCAGGGAACCTGTCCACCGTTGCGATCGTGGACTCCTGCGACGGCACCGGCGACTCCGGCGGTCGGGCCTTCCTTGGGTAACCGGAGGTGCGGTCGCTGCCCCTGCGGACAGGTTACCGGCTGGAGGGAAAACCGAACTTGCCGAACAGGCCGGGGTCCAGGAAGACCGTGACGGTGGCGACCCCGTTGGCACCCGTGGTGAGGACGTGGATGGAGTGGGCCCGCATCGTCCCGTCGGCGGCCCGGCGGTACTCGGCGACCGCCGGTTGCGCGTTCGCGGACGTCGGGATCATCGCGATGTCACCCGGCTCGGCGAACGCGCGCACGGACAGGAACCGCAGGACCGGGTCGCGGCCGGTGAACCAGATAGGGAGCGGCGGCATTTCGAGTTTCACGTCCGCTTGCAGCAGCGCCGTGAGGGCGGCCATATCCGCGTTTTCGAATGCCGCGCAGTAGCGGTCGAGCAGTTCACGGCGCGCGGCGTCGTCGGGCTCGGACAGTTCGTCCTCGGCGGGGGAGACCTCGGCGAGCCGCGCCCGCGCGCGCTGCAGTGAGCTGTTGACCGCGGCCGGCGTCGTCTCGAGCAGCTCGGCCACCTCCGCGGCGCTGAACTGGACCACGTCGCGCAGGATGAGCACCGCTCGCTGGCGGGCGGGTAGCTCCTGCATGGCGGTCATCACGGCGAGCCGCAGGCTCTGCCGCGCGGTGACGTCGTCCTCCGGCGTCGGCATCAGCGAGTCGGGGAGGGGCTCCAGCCACTCGTGCGCACCGCCGACCGCGTCGAGGCTGGCATCCGGGTCGACCGAGCCGTCGCCGAGCCCGGCCGGCAGGACTCGGCGGCCCCGGTTCTGCAGGGCCCGCAGGCACGCGGTGGTCGCGATGCGGTAGAGCCACGTCCGCAATGCCGCGCGTTCCTCGAACTGCTGATAGCCGCGCCAGCCGTTGAGGTAGGTCTCCTGGACGAGGTCCTCGGCGTCGTGCACCGACCCGAGCATGCGGTAACAGTGCGCGATCAGCTCGGCGCGAAACGGCGCCGCCTGCGCGATGAAATCCTCCCTCGCCGGCATGGCTTCTCCTGTCTCGGCTGCGACCGAACGCTACTCCAATACAGAGACGGCGGGCCGGGGAAATTCATCGGCCCGCGAGCGATGAATCCGCGCACCGCGACGCATCTCAATTGGTGAACGCACATTCCAGCGAGAGCGAGGACGAACATGAACCAGCCCAACGGCACGGCCGGCCTGGCCGGCACCACGGCGATCGTCACCGGGGCGAGCCGCGGATTCGGCCGCGCGATCGCCGGCGCCCTGGCGGGGGCCGGCGCCCAGGTGGTCGGAGTCGCGCGCACCCGATCCGGCCTCGACGACGCGCGGGACGAGCTGGGCGACGCCTTCGTCCCCGTGGCCGCCGACGCCGCCGACCCCGTGACAGCGCAGCGGCTCATCGACGAATACCGGCCGCAGACCCTGGTATTGAGCGCCGGTGCGGCGCCCCACATGAGCCCGCTGCAGGAGCAGAGCTGGGACAGCTTCAGCCAGAACTGGAATGTGGATGTGGCACAGGCCTTTCACTGGTCCCGCCACGCGCTGCGACGTCCGCTGGCGCCGGGCAGCTCGGTGATCGTGATGTCCAGCGGCGCCGCCGTGGCGGGGTCGCCGCTCAGTGGTGGCTACGCGGGGGCGAAGGCGGCGGTCAGGTTCATCGCCAGCTACGCGGCCGTCGAATCGCAGCGGGCCGGGCTCGGGATCCGCTTCGTGTCCGTCCTGCCGCGGTTGACGCCGGCCACCGACCTCGGCGCGCGGGCCGTCGCGGCGTATGCCGAACGGCAAGGGGTCGACGTCGGGGCGTTCGTGCGGGCGAGCGGGCCCGCGCTCAGCCCGGAACAGGTGGGCCGCGCGGTCCTGGCGATCGCCGAGGGTGAGCCCGACGGTGGCGACGCCTACCTGCTCACCTCGACGGGGCTGTCGGCGGTGGCCTGAAGTCAGCGAAATCGCAAGGAGGACAACGCCATGAAGACACCACCCATCGTGTCGGCCCGGGACTGGGTCGCCGCGCGCGAACGGCTGCTGGTGAAGGAGAAGGAGGTGATGCGGGCCCACGACGCGCTCGCGGCAGCGCGGCGCCGGATGCCCTGGCTGGCCGTCGACAAGGCGTACGCGTTCGAGGGCCCCGAGGGCAGGGTGAACCTGCCGGAGCTGTTCGCGGGCCGGCGTCAGCTCGTCGTGTACCGCGCCTTCTTCGAGCCGGGCGTGGACGGCTGGCCCGACCACGCCTGCCGCGGCTGCTCGATGATCGCCGACCACGTCGGGCACCTCGCCCACCTGAACGCTCGCGATACCACCCTGGTGTTCGCCTCGCGGGCGGCCCAGCCCGACATCGCGCGGCTGAAGGCGCGAATGGGTTGGCGGATGCCCTGGTACACGCTGACCGACGATTTCGACGCCGACTTCGGCGTGGACCAATGGCACGGCACCAACGCGTTCATCCACGACGGTGAGCGGGTGTATCGGACGTACTTCATCAACAACCGCGGCGACGAAGCGCTGGGCAACACCTGGAGCTACCTCGACATGACCGCGCTCGGGCGCCAGGAGAATTGGGAGGACTCGCCGGACGGGTACCCGCAGACCCCGCCCTACGAGTGGTGGGAATGGCACGACGCATACGGCGAGCGCACCCCGTCGCGGTGGTTCGGCGAGCCCGATCCCGACGACCCGAACGACCCGCGTCCGCCGCGCGGCGGCTGAATCGAGTCGAAGCGCATTTGGCTTTTACGGCCCCGAATAACACGAATGCGCGGTAGCCGTCCGACGGCTACGCGCGCAATATTCGGCTGAGTGAATTCGGGCTATAAGATTCGGTGGTTCGCCCTGTTGACGTGATAGCCCGCCGGGAACGACTTCTCGATGACCTGCAGCTGGTGGTCCACCCTGGACTCGAGCTCGAGGACGACGCAGCTGTCGCCGACGGTCTTCGACTCCAGGACTATGTACCGCTGGCCGCAATCCATGATGGGATCACCTGAGTGCAATGTTTCGACGGGCACCAATTCCGGGCTTCCGTTTGATTCCACGCATCACACGCTAGGTCAAACTCTCGGGTGAGGGAATAGTTTCCGCGCGGACCCGGGCGTCACTGCGCCCCGGGCTGCTTGAAGAACACGCTGACGCGAGAGATCCGGCCGTCGTCGGCCCGCTCGAACAGGATGCACTCCGGCCAGACCTTGGTGACCCCGTCGATCGCGAACGCCTCGGTCAGCTCGACGTAGGACAGCCGGGTGTTCACGTGGGAAACCCGCTGCACCTCCAGCCGGTGGCCGTCCAAATTGGTCAGGACCTTGCGCAGGTAGGCGACATAGCGCTGCTTGCCCTCGACGACATCGCAGAACGGGCCCTCCCGCACCAGGCCTTCGTCGGCGATCGTCGCGGCAAGACCGTCCCAGTCGTGCGCGGCCAGGCACTCCAGATAGCGCTCGACCATTCCCGGCTCGCTCACCCTCACCACAGTAGGCGAGCGATCAGCCGCAAAACAGCTTTGCTAAAGCGCCACGCCAGCCCCGGCGGTGCGGGCGAGAATGGGGCGATGACCGCGCCCAGCCCACCGGATACGCCGCCCGCCGCCCCGAGTTGCTATCGGCATCCGGGCCGGCCGACGTACGTCCGCTGCAACCGTTGTGAGCGCTACATCTGCGGGGACTGCATGCGCAGCGCCGCGGTCGGTCAGCAGTGCGTGGAGTGCGTCCGGGCGGGCGCCCGAACCATCCGGCAACCGCGGACCCGTTTCGGCGGGCGCCAGCGCACGGAGACCCCGGTGCTCACTTACGCCCTGATCGCGATCAACGTGCTGGCCTTCGTGCTGCAGATGGCCTCGGGAAATCTGGAGAAGCAGCTCACGCTGTGGCCGCCGGCGGTCGCCGACGGCCAGTTCTACCGCTTGGTGACCTCGGCGTTTCTGCACTACGGGGCGACGCATCTGCTGTTCAACATGTGGGCCCTGTATGTGGTCGGTCCGCCGCTCGAAATGTGGTTGGGCCGACTGCGTTTCGGCACGCTCTACGCGCTGAGCGGGCTGGGCGGTTCGGTCCTGGTCTACCTGATTTCGCCGCTCGACACGGCGACGGCGGGCGCCTCGGGTGCCATCTTCGGCCTGTTCGGCGCCACTTTCGTGGTGGGTAAGCGGCTGGCCGCCGACGTCCGCTGGGTGTTGGCGGTGATCGCGATCAACCTGGTCTTCAACTTGCTGGTGCCGTTGATCAGTTCGCAACGCATCAGCTGGCAGGCGCACCTGGGTGGGTTGGTGACCGGTGGGCTGGTCGCCGCGGCCTACGTTTATCCGCCAAGGGAGCGCCGCAACATGATCCAGGCCGCGGTGACCATCGTCGTGTTGATGGTGTTCGCCGTGCTGATCTGGTGGCGCACGGGCCAGCTGCTCGCGGAGTTCTCCGCATGAGCTGGTGGCTCGCCCACGCCGAACACACGCTGACCGAGGAGGTGCCCGCACCCCCGGCAGAGGTCCGCGACTTTTATGTGGACCTGAACAACATCAAGCTCGTCCACCCGCTGATCGTGTCCGTGGAGGCGTTGTCGCACAGCGAAAACCCGGACGGTGTCGTCCACAGCTACCGCGTGCGCGACCGGATCCCGTTGGGGCCGTTCACCCTCAACAACACCTACCGGGCGAGGGTGTCGGTGACCGCGTCCGGTGACGTGCTGACCGAGGCCGACCAGTCGCCGGGGGTTCGCCTGCGCGGGACCGTCAGCTTCGAGCCCGTCCCGGCCGGCACGCGGGTCACCGAACGCATCCGGATCGCCGCGCCCCGGCCGCTGGCCCGGATCACCACGCGCGAAGCCGTCAAGGCGCACATTGCCATGCTGGGCGGTATCCGGAGTCACTTCGAGACCCGATGATCGGCGCGGCGTCCACACCGAGCTCCACCTGCCGTCTTCGCGGTTACCGGTCCGCGAAGTCGATGATTCCGCGGATGTTGCGGCCCTCACGCAGGTCCACGAACGCCTCGTTGATCTGGTCCAGCCGATAGTGGCGGGTGACCAGCTCGTCGAGTTTCACTGCGCCCGCCTGATACATCGACAACAGCAACGGCACGCTCGTGCGCGGATTCATCCCGCCGTAGAGCGCTCCCTTGAGCTGTTTGGAGGACAGCACCATCTCCTGCAGGATCAGCGGAACCACAGGCTCGGTATAGGGGGTGATGCCGGTGACCACGCATGTCCCACCCTTGCGAAGCAGCCGCATGGCCAACGGGATCAGGTCCACGTGCACGACGCCGGCGGTCACGATGACGCGGTCGGCCATCACCCCGGCGGTGATGTCGGCCACCAGCGGTATCGACTCCTCAGCGGAGACGGCACTGTGTGTGGCGCCGAAGATCTTGGCCGAATCCCGCTTGGAATCAATCGGATCCACTGCAACGACATAGGTCGCACCGGCCGCGCGGGCGCCTTGCAGCGCATTCATCCCGACACCACCGGTACCGATCACGACGACCGTGTCACCGGGCTCGGTGCCCGCCGAAATCGTTGCGGAGCCCCAGCCGGTGCTGACTCCGCAGGAAACGAGTGAGGCGGCATGAAAGGGGATCGCGTCGTCGATCTTGATGACGGACCTTTCTGTCAGCACCGCGTATTCGGCGAACGTGCCGAGTTGACCGTAAGCCATCAGGTTTTCGTCGCCGAGGTGCCGTCGGCACGTTCCGTCGGTGGGCATCTCCCTCGAGAACAAGCTCGCGCCGGCGTCGCAGATGTAGCTCTGACCGTTCACGCAAAACCGGCAATTGCCGCACGCGGGAATGAACGACATCGCCACGCGATCCCCGGGTTGCACCGTCGTGACGCCGGGCCCGATCTCTTCGATGACGCCCGCGCCCTCGTGCCCACCGAGCATCGGGAACCAGTCCGGCTCAGGGATACCGGTGGATGCGCGCACCTCGGGCGTGGGCAACACGTCGCCGGTGACAAGGTGGTCGTCGGAGTGGCAGATGCCGGCGACGGCCATCCGCACCAGGACCTCACCGGCGTGGGGCGGATCGAGATCGACCTCGCGGACCTCCCAGTCCGCACCGACCCCGCGCAGCACTGCGGCACGACACTTCATTGCGACCTCCTGGGTAGCTTCACCGCGCGATCCACTCCGACGTCAACGCGAACTCCGACAGATACTTCGTCGAACTCCATCCGCCGTCGACGACGATCGTTTGGCCGTTGATAAAACTCCCTCCCGGCGAACACAGGAAGGCGACGGTGCCGGCGATGTCGTCGATGCGGCCCAACCGCTGATGCGGGGTCATCTCGGTGTTGATCTTGCGGAATTGCTCATCCTGCAAGCGCTTCTCGACCATCGGCGTGACCGTCACCCCCGGCGCGACGGCGTTGCAGCGGATTCCGGACGCGCCGTACTGGCAGGCGATGTGCGTGGTCAGCGCGGTCAGCCCGCCCTTGGCGGCGGAGTAGGCACCGCCTCGTAGCCCACCTATGACCGCGAACGTCGATGTCACATTGATGATCGCCGATCCGGGTGCCATGTGGGGCAGCGCCTCGCGCGCGAGCCGAAACGGCGCCCGCAGCATCAAAGCCAGGAAGTAGTCGAGGGTCTCGTCGTCGGTCTCGTGCAGCGGCTTGGGGCTGCCCACCCCGGCGTTGTTGATCAGGAAGTCGATGTGGCCCCATCGATCGACCGCGAGGTCCACGATGCGTCGCGGCGCGTCGTCGTCGGTCAGGTCTACCGCAAGTGTCGCAACGCGATCCGGGTCCTTGACGAGCTTTTCCAGCTCGGTCAGCCGATCGCGGTCGCGGCCCGTGCCGACGACCGCCATGCCCATCTCGGCGAGCTTGGTGGCGCATCCCAAGCCGATGCCACTGCTCGCTCCCGTGACGATTGCGACCTGCATATCACCCATCCCGTGTCTGCGCCGGTGTCAATGCCGCTCGGATCCGATGTTTGAGTACCTTGCCCGCGTCATTCTTCGGCAGCGCATCCCAGATCACGACCTGTTCTGGCGCCTTGAATTTGGCAACCCCCTTGCTCACCAGCAGCGCCAGCAGGCTCGCGACGTCCGGGCGCGCCGCACCCGCGGGGACGATCACGGCACAGGCCCGCTCTCCGGTGCGCTCGTCGGGCAGGCCGACCACCGCGATTTCGGCGATGTCCGGGTGCTCGGCAAGCAGGTCCTCGACTTCCTTGGCCGAGATGTTCTCGCCACTGCGGATGATGACGTCCTTGGCCCGGCCGGTCACGACGAGGTACTGGCCATCGACCCAGCGCCCCAGGTCGCCGGTGCGGAAAAAGCCCGCGGAATCGAAAGAGTCGGCACCGTCTTCGGGGTGACGGTAACCCAGCAGCATCTGGGGGCCGCGCACACAGATCTCTTCGTCACCGGCGGGTGCGGCGTCGTGCGCGACGAGCTTGATCTCGGCGATTCCCGGCCTGCCGTCGGTGTCCGCCGCGGCATTGGATTCGTCCGGCCGCGGTGCGCCGACGGTCGCGACCGGCACTTCGGTGCAGCCGTAGACGCGGGTGACCACCGCATGGTCGAA
Organism: Mycobacterium paraseoulense; assembly: GCF_010731655.1. Taxonomy (NCBI): domain Bacteria; kingdom Bacillati; phylum Actinomycetota; class Actinomycetes; order Mycobacteriales; family Mycobacteriaceae; genus Mycobacterium; species Mycobacterium paraseoulense. Next base: position 4,242,618 of record NZ_AP022619.1, read on the forward strand.
ATACTTTCCGGCGCGGCGGATCAGCGACGGCGATGCCGACGCGCCGCCGCAGATGAACACCTTCAGGTCGGGCAGTCGGGAGTCGGCGCGCTCGGCGGCGGACAACAGCTGCTGCAGAAACGGTGTGGCCCCGGCCATGTGGGTGCACCGTTCGGAGTTCATCAACGCGACCGCCTCCGACGCCTCCCATCGGTCCATGAGCACGGCGGTGGTGCCCAACAGCAACGGGCACTCGAACGCATATATCGAGCCGCCGATGTGGGCGACCGGCGACGGGACCAAGAACGTGTCACCCGGATCGATCATCCAGTGGTCGCGGATCTGACAGATCAGGGCATGTATCGAATTATGGCTGTGTAGAACGCCTTTCGGGCGGCTCGTGGTACCAGATGTGTAGAGGACCATCCGCACGGAGTCGGGATCCAACGCTGGAAGCGGCGCCGCATCCGACGGCGGCTCCAGCAAGGCCCGGTACGGTGTATGCGAACCGGCCGGCCTGGTTTCAGGGCCGCGCAGCGCCACCACCGCCGGCGCCGGGCTCATCGCGGCCGTCACGCGTTCGAGCATCGCCGCGAAGTCGTGTCCGCCGTATTGGTGCGGAACGAAAATCATTGCGGTATTGGCGTCTTCGAGAATGAAGCGCAGATCGTGGTCGCGTAGCGACGGCAGGATGGGGTTCACCACCATTCCGGCCAGTGTCGCAGCCAGATAGATGACGGCGGCCTCGTGCCAGTTCGGCAGCATGAACGACACGACGCTGCCCGTCGGCATGCGCGCCAGCAGAGCGGCGGCCAGCGCGCTGGCCTGCGTGTACAGCGTGGCGCAATCCAGCCGGATTTCCCTGTCGACCACCAGGGTGCGCTCGGGCGATCGCTCCGCGGCCGTGCGCAGCGAATCCGCCAGCGTGGTGTGCACCCACAGCCCGCGCCGATACGCGTCTGCCGCATGTGCCGTGTTCTGCGGGGCCCGGACGGTCACCACCACCTCATCTTGGGTTGGCCTGACCGTTCACGCGACGCATGGTCATCGCGTACCGAAACCTCGACGACAGGTGGGTGTTGATCGTCACCTGGGCCACCTCGCCGTCGGACGTCGTGTACGTGCGCCGCATCTGCAGCGCGGCGGTCCCCGGCTGGGCGCCGAGGCCGTCGGCAAGCTCCGGCGAGAGCAGGACGGCGGCGATCTCCTGGTGCAACTGGGCGACGCTCACACCGAACAGATCCTCGATCAACGGAAATATCGGACCGGCGTGACGTTGCAGTAGCCTGCCGACCGCGGCGAAACTCCGGCTGATGTAGTACTCCGTTCGGCAGATCGGCACCGACGAGCCGTCGGCTTGCCGGTAGCCGCGCACCGATAGCCACTGGGTGCCGACCTCGAGCGCGGTCCGAGCGGCCAGGTCGTCGTCGATCGTCACCATGGCGTTGGATTCGATCGTCAGCTGCGCGCCGGCCGCGAACGCCAGCAGGTCGTCAATCGACATCGCGTCTTGGGCATAGGAACTCGACGCCGGCCGGGGCACTACCCGGGTGCCCGCCCGCGGCCGAGACGCGACCAGGTTGTCCTCGCGCAGCCGGCGCAGCGCTTCGCGGACGGTGTAGCGGCTCACCGCGAAGCGCTCACACAGTTGGTGCTCGGTCGGCAGCTGCGAGCCCACCGGGTAAACCCCGTCGACGATCTCCTTACGCAGGGTGCGCGCAATCTGCAGGTAGCGGTGGTCGCCCGCGACGGCCGCAGGCATCAGCCACCGTCCCGTATCGGGCGCAGGGCCAGCACGCTGCCCTCGCCGTCGGCCGAGACGTAGAGCGTCCCGTCGGCCGCGGCGGCGATGCCGGCGAACGGGCCCTGCGGTCCGGAGAACGGTGGCATCCCGCGCAGCGGTTTCGGCGTCACACCCGGCGGGGGACCGACCGGCAGCCCGGACGCGATCGTCTGGCGCGTGTTGCCGCTCAGATCGAAAGCGATGAGCTCCTTGGCGCCGGCATCCACGATGTAGAGCATGCCGCCTTGGACCAGAATGCCTTGCGGGCGTAGCAGATCCGGGACGACAATGTCGGTCCCCGACCGGTTCACCCGGATCACCCGCCCGGCTCCGGCCTCCGCGACCAGACACGCCCCGTCGGCATCGATCGCGACGCCGACCGGCTCACACAGGTCGCGCGCCAGCACCTCGACCCCGCCCGACTGCAGCGACAACACCCTTCCGGTGCCCAACTCCGCGACTACCACACCGCCGGGAACCACGGCGACACCATAAAGCTGGTCGAAACCGTCTGCCAGCACGTGGCTTTCGCTCGTCTCCGGCCGGTAGCGGCTCACCTGACCACCGGAGGTCGTGACGATGAACTCCCCGGGTCCGCTCGTCGCGACGCCGCGCAGGAATCCCGGATAGCCGGGGCTGAACAACATTCCTGCGGTGTGCAGGGACCCATCAGGCAGAGCAACGTAGAAGTACGTGCCGTCGGCGATGTAGAGGAGCCCGTCGTAGCCGACCGCCAGGTCCATCGGCCAGTTGAGTCCGCCCGCCAACACCGATCGTGCGGTGCCGTCTGGCGATATCTGGGTGATCTCGCCGGTGAAGTTGGAGACGAACAGCTGATCGCCGACGAACGTGCAATTGTCCAGCCCCGGATCCAACTGGGCGAGTACCCGCTGTTCGCCACTGCGAGGGTCGATGCGCAGTACCTGCCCGCTTGCCACTTGTGTCGAGACGATGTAGCCCCGCGCGTCGAACTTGACCGAGTCGGGCACACCGAGATCGCCCGCGACACGCTGCGGGTCTCCGCCGTCCGGGTCGATGCGCCAAATCTCGTTGGCGCCCATCACCGGGAAGTACAACAGGCCGTCCGGCCCGACTTCCATCGCGTTCGGTGAGGGCACGTTGCCCACGAGCAGCTTTGGTGGCCCGCCCGCCAGGTCGAATTCCATCAGCCGTCCACCCTCACGGCATTCACCGATGAACAACCGGCCTTGATGGAAGGTGATGCCATTGGCCGACGGAACGTCGTCGCGCAACACCTTCGTTCGACCGCTGGTGTCGAGCACGCTGACCCGGCCGTCCATCACCTCGGTGGCGTACAGGTTGCCGCTCGCGTCGAACGCGATGTCGTCGGGCGCCACGATGTCCCCGCCCCTGGGGCTGGTGGTCACCAGTTCACCGGTGCGAGGATCCAGGGCGCTGATCTGGCTGCCCGTCACCTGGGCGATGTAGATGCGACCGTCCGGGCCGGCGCGCAAACCGTTGGCGCCGAACAGGCGACTGGACGCGGTGACGCGCTCGAGGCCCCAGCCCCCGGCCACTTCGATCGCGGGCGCCCCATTCGACGGGGCGTATCGCGAGGGCTGGGTTGAGATGGCCCGCGAAGTGGACATGCTCGCCGAGGTCCTTCCGTCAGCCGGTTGGGCTGGACGCTATCAAGTCCTACTAGTCCAGACAATAGCTACGAAAGCAACGGGGAACGACCTTGACAGCGAACTCTGCCGATCGGAATAGTGTTCTCCAACAGGCAGAATGCAATATTTTGTCCGGACAAAATAGAGCAGTAGGTCTCGGACGTCGACCACGTTCGAGGCAGGGAAAGCAGGTCATGGACGATCTCCTCGCGCTCGACGGTCGCGTCGTGGTCGTTTCCGGCGCCGGCGGGGGCGGCATCGGCACGACAGTTACGGCCATGGCCGCCCGGGCCGGAGCCACGGTGATCGCGGTGAGCCGGTCGAAGGAAAACCTCGACGAGCACATCGCTCCGCTGGCCGCGCAGGGGCTGGCCGTGGTGCCGGTCGCGGCCGACGCATCGACCGACGAGGGCATTGCCGCCGTGGTCGACCACGCGCGCCGCGCCGACGGCAGCCTGTACGGGCTGGTCAACGTCGCCGGTGGTGCCGAGCCGTCGACCTGGATGCCGTCGACGCGGGTGACGCGGAACGACTGGCGCAAGATCTTCGCCGACAACCTCGAAACGGCGTTCTTCATGAGCCAGGCCGTGGCAAGTGAACTCGTCGCGCAGGGACGGCCGGGATCGATCGTGTCGATCTCCTCGATCAGCGGCATGAACACCGCGCCGTTTCATATCGCCTACGGGACGGCCAAGGCGGCGATCGCCGCCATGACCCGGACTATGGCCCTCGAGTTGGCGCCGACGGGAATCCGGGTCAATGCCGTGGCGCCTGGCGTCACCGAGACGGCTGCCTCGCGCACCTATGTGGACGAGGACCCCGAGCGGGACCGGCGGGCGATCGCGATGGGCCGGCGCGCGCGGCCCGAGGAGCAGGCCGGCGCGGTGCTTTTCCTGCTCTCGGAGTTGTCGAGCTACATCACCGGCCAGACGCTGCTCGTCGACGGCGGCCTGAGCCTCAAGTGGAGCCACCTCGGAGCCGACAACACGTCGCTGTTCTTGCATGACGAATCCTTCCGCACGGCGATCAGGAGGATGTGATGACCGATCTGGCCAAAGGCGCGAATACCGCAGCGGCCGAGGAACTGTCGAAACCGATGACGATCGGCGTCGAGGCCTACATCTCCGAGGACTACGCCCGCGCCGAGCGCGACAAGCTGTGGCGCAAGGTCTGGCAGCAGGTCGGCCGCGTCGAGGAGTTGCCCGACGTCGGCAGTTACCTGACCTACGACATTCTCGACGATTCGATCATCGTGGTGCGCACCGGCGATCACGAATTTCACGCGCACCACAACGTGTGCATGCACCGTGGCCGTCGGCTGATCGACACACCCGACGGCGCCAAGAATGCCTGCGGCCGCACCCGAAAGTCATTCGTCTGCGGATTCCATGGCTGGACTTACGGTTTGGACGGGGCGTGCACCCACATCCGCGAGCAGCAGGACTGGGAGGAAGCGCTCACACCGGACAACACCCACCTTCGACCGGTCCGAGTCGACACCTGGGGCGGCTGGTTGTGGATCAACATGGACCCCGACTGCGAACCGCTGGACGATTACCTGTTCCCCGCCGCGAAGATCCTCGACCCGTTCGGCCTGGAAAACATGCGCTACAAATGGCGCAAGTGGCTGTCCTTCGACTGCAACTGGAAGGTCGCCCTGGAGGCCTTCAACGAGACCTACCACGTCTACACCACGCACCCCGAGTTCAATAAGTTCGGCGAATTCAAGGGCTGGGCCAAGGTGCAGGGCAGGCACAGCAACATCGGGTATGACGCCCCGGACGATCTCGCGGCGACCAAGTCCAAAATCCGTCTCGGAGCCGGCGCCGACCCCCGCGTGTCAACCGCGGAGATGCAGATCTACACGATGGAAGAGACCAACACCTCCACCACAGAGACACTGGTGAACGCCGCCAAGCGGTTGGTCGACGAACTGCCCGAGGGCACACCGGCCGACAAGGTCCTCGAACACTGGCTGGCATCCGCGCGCCGCGACGACGAAGCCCGTGGCGTGATCTGGCCGACGATTCCGCCCGACGTCCTCGGGCAGGCGGGCACCGCGTGGCAGATCTTCCCGAACTTTCAGATCGGTCAAGGTCTGACGGTTGCGCTGTGCTATAGCGCCCGGCCGGACCCCGGCTACAACCCGGACAAGTGCATCTTCGAGGTCTCGGTTTTCGAGCTCTACCCGAAAGGCGAAGAGCCACAGACAGAGTGGGAGTACACACCGGCGGGTGATCCCGGGTGGCGGTCGGTCCTACCCCAGGACTTCTCCAACATGGCCGCCGTGCAGCAGGGCATGAAGTCGCTGGGCTTCCCCGGAACCAAGCCCAATCCGTACCGCGAGCGCAGCACGGTCAATCTGCATTATCAATTATCGAGGTACATGGGTGCCGGTGAGCCCCGGGAACTCTCAGGTGAGGAGCCCTCGCTGGCATGACCGGGTACCGAGATGACTGTGGACCGACGCAGACGCCCGATGACATCGACATCGAGACGCTGCGTGAGAAGTACCGGCAGGAACGCGAGAAGCGCTTACGCAAGGAAGGTTCCAAACAATACATCGAGCTCGAGGACGATTTCGCCGGCTACTACGAGGTCGATCCATATACGCCGGTGATACCTCGAGAACCGATCAATGAGGACATCGACGTCGCGGTACTCGGTGGCGGCTTCGGCGGTCTGCTGTCGGCGGCCCACCTGAAGAAGGCGGGAGTCGATGATGTGCGGATCATCGAGCTCGGCGGCGACTTCGGCGGCGTCTGGTACTGGAACCGCTATCCGGGCATTCAATGCGACAACGAATCCTACTGCTATATACCACTTCTCGAAGATCTAGATTTCATGCCGTCGAAGAAGTTCGCCGACGGTGCGGAGATCTACCAGCACTGCCGCAACATCGGCAAGCATTTCGGCCTCTACGACTCTGCGATCTTCTCCACTCAGGTGCGCGAACTGCGGTGGGACCAGGAGATCAAGCGCTGGCGGATCAGCACCAACCGCGACGACGACATCCGCGCCCGGTTCGTGGTGCTGGCGTCGGGGCCCTTCCACCGGCCGAAATTGCCCGGCATCCCGGACATCAAAGTGTATGGCGGACACAGTTTTCATTCGTCGCGGTGGGATTATGACTACACCGGGGGCGACGCCACGGGGGGATTGCACAAGCTGGCGGACAAGCGCGTCGCGGTGGTCGGCACGGGCGCCACGGGCATCCAGATCGTGCCCTTCCTCGCGCGCGACGCCGAACATCTCTACGTGTTCCAGCGCACCCCCTCGACCGTCGACGCGCGCAACAACAAACCGACCGATCCGGAATGGGTCAAGACGCTGCAGCCGGGGTGGCAGCGGGAGCGCCAGCGCAACTTCCACTCGTGGACGTTCGAGGGCATGGCGCTGGGCCAGCCGGATCTGGTGTGCGACTTCTGGACCGAGCTCGGGCGCAACACCGCGGCCCGGGTGCTCGCCCTGGACGACCCGGCCTCGCTGAGCCCCGAGCAGTTCATGGCGATCCGCGAGGAAGAGGACTACAAGATCATGGAGCGGCTCCGGCGCCGCATCGACAGCCTGATCAACGATGAGGCGACCGCCGAAGCGCTCAAACCCTATTACCGCTTCCTGTGCAAGCGGCCCTGCTCCAACGACGATTATCTGGCGAGTTTCAACCGTCCGAATGTGACGCTGGTCGACGTGTCGTCGAGCAAGGGAGTCGAGCGAGCCACCGAAAAGGGTTTGGTGGCAAACGGTGTCGAGTACGAGGTCGACTGCATCATCTATGCCAGTGGTTTCGAGATCACCACCGAGATCAGCCGCCGCTACTCGATAGAGACGATCGAAGGCCGCGACGGACTGTCTCTGTTCGACCACTGGCACGACGGATACCGGACGCTGCACGGGATGACCAGCCGCGGCTTCCCGAACCAGTTCTATACCGGTTTCACCCAGGTCGGCATTTCTGCGAACATCGCCGCCAACTATGAGCTGCAAGGCGAGCACATCGCCTACATCATCGCCGAAGCGTTGAAACGGCGAGCGTCCACGGTGGAGCCGAGCGAAGCGGCGCAGCGACAGTGGTGTTCGACGATCCGGGAAACCGCGGTCGACAATTCGGCGTTCGACGCCCAGTGCACGCCGGGCTACTACAACAACGAAGGCGGCGGCGGGGGAGAAGGAATCCGGTCGCACCTGGGCGAGCCGTACGGCCCCGGCTTCTACGCCTTCGAAGAGTTGTTGCAGGTGTGGCGCGACAAGGGCGACCTGGAAGGGCTGGTGCTCGGCACTTGAGCGAAGCCCACTCAGCGCTACTGCGATTCGACGACCGCGTTGCCGTGGTGACGGGAGCCGGCCGCGGATTGGGCCGTGCGTACGCGCAACTGCTCGCCGCGCGCGGGGCGAAGGTGGTCGTCAACGACGCCGGCGGCCGGCTCGACGGCGAAGGGGTCGATGCCGGTCCCGCCGAGCAGGTGGTCCGTGAGATCAGGGCCGCCGGCGGCGAGGCCGTCGCGTGCAGCGCGTCGGTGGCGACCCGCGAAGGCGGCGAGGCGATCATCCGGACCGCGCTCGAGCACTACGGCGGCATCGACATCTTGATTCACAACGCCGGAAACGTCCGTCGCGGCTCGCTGAAGGAGATGAGCTACGAGGACTTCGACGCCGTGCTCGACGTGCATTTGCGTGGCGCGTTCCACGTGCTGCGGCCGGCGTTCCCGCTGATGTGCGAGGCGGGATACGGGCGCATCGTGCTGACGTCGTCGATCGGCGGCCTGTACGGAAACCAGGGTGTGGCCAACTACGCGGCCGCCAAGGCGGGCGTGATCGGGTTGTCCAATGTCGCGGCGCTCGAAGGCGCCGCCGAGGGTGTGCGGTGCAATGTGATCGTGCCGGCCGCGGTGACGCGGATGGCCGCCGGCATCGACACTTCGGCGTACCCGCCGATGGGTCCGGAACTCGTCGCACCCGTCGTGGGCTGGCTCGCCCACGAATCCTGTTCGGTGACCGGTGAAGTGTTCATCGCGCTGGCGGGTCGCGTCGCGCGGGCGGTCATCGCGGAGAGTCCCGGCGTTTTCCGGTCGTCGTGGACGGTCGAGGATGTCGGCAACCATTTGGATGCGATCCGATACCTCGAGGCGCCACTGATCCTTCCGGCCGTCCCGGACGGACATGACCAGCACATCCGCTACAGCTTCGAGCTGGCTCAGAGGTCTCACGAACTACATGGCTCAAACGATCAAGGAGCGCTCCATGGCTAGCCCGACGGGCCCGATGGCCGGTGTGCGCGTGATCGATCTGACCGCGATGGTGATGGGACCGTACTGCACGCAGATCATGGCCGACATGGGCGCCGACGTGATCAAAGTCGAACCCCCGCAAGGGGATAACACCCGCTACATTTCGGTTGGTCCCGCCCCCGGCATGAGCGGGGTATTCGTCAACGTCAACCGGGGCAAGCGCAGCATCGTGCTGGACCTGCAGACCGGCGCCGGAACGCGTGCGTTGCACGCTCTCGTTGAGACCGCCGACGTGTTCATCCACTCGATGCGCGCCAAGGCAATCGCCAAGCTCGGCTTCGGCTACGACGACGTCGCCGCACGGAATCCCGCGATCATCTACACCAATTGCTACGGATACGGGCGACGCGGGCCCGATCGCGACCGCCCCGCCTATGACGACACGATTCAAGCCGAGTGCGGGCTCCCGGCAGTGCAGCAGCAGTTGACCGGCGAGGCCGATTACGTCGGCACCATCATGGCCGACAAGATCGCCGGGCTGACGGCGCTGTACGCGACGACAATGGCGTTGTTTCACCGCGAGCGCACGGGCGAAGGACAAGAAGTCGAGGTCGCCATGTTCGAAACCATGGCCTCGTTCATGCTCGTCGAGCATGCCAACGGCGCCCTGTTCGACCCCCCGCTGGGGCCCGCGGTGTATCCGCGCACCGTGGCGCCCAACCGGCGCCCTTACCGCACCAGCGACGGTTACATCTCCGCGTTGATCTATAACGACAAGCACTGGGACGCCTTCATGAAGGCCGTGCGGCCACCGTGGGCCAGCGACCTGTACTCGACGTTGGAACAGCGCGCCCGCGAAATCGACACCGTGTACGGGCTGGTGGCCGAGACGATGAAGGAGCGCACCACCGCCGAGTGGTTGGCGTTGTTGCGTGAACTGGAGATACCGGCCGCGCCATTGAACACCCCCGGCGCACTATTCGACGATCCGCATCTCAACGCCGTCGGCATGTTCGAGACGGTGGACACCCCGCACGGACCGGTGCGCTTCCCGGGCGTACCCACCTGGTTCTCGCAGACGCCGGGTCGCATCGCGGGGCCCGCGCCAGAGCTCGGCGCCGACACCGCCGAAATCCTCGATGAGCTGGGCCTGGCCGTCGACATGGATCCGGTGTCCGGTTCGGGATAACGCTTATTCAACGAAACGTCTTGCGACTGAAGGAGTTCCCGACCATGGCCGTCCCCGTCTACAAACGCATCCTCGACCTCTTCGAGGTCGAGGGTGTGAATACCCTGTTCGGTATCCCGGACCCGAACTTCGTGCACATGTTCACCGAGGCGGACGCTCGCGGGTGGTCGGTGGTTTCGCCCCATCACGAACTGAGCGCGGGATTCATGGCCGAGGCGGCATCGCGGATGACGGGTAAGCCCGGGCTGTGCATCGGCACGCTCGGGCCCGGCATGGCCAACATGGCCGGGGCGATCCAGTGTGCGCTCGTGGAGAACTCGCCGGTGATCTTCCTCGGCGGCCAGCGCGCCCGCATCACCGAGCGCCGGGTCCGGCGCGGACGTATCCAGTTCGTCCAGCAGGAACCCCTTGTCGCGCCATCGGTGAAGTACAGCGCTTCCATCGAGTACGCCGATCAGACCGATGAGATCATCCATGAGGCGATCCGCCGGGCCATGTCCGGCACGCCCGGCCCGGCCTACATCGAGTACCCGTCGCACGTCATCCTCTCCGAGCTCGACGTGCCGGATCCGCTGCCGCCCAACCGGTACCGGCTCGTCAACCAGACCGCGGGTGAGCGCGAGGTGGGCGAAGCGGTGAAGCTGATCCGGACCGCCCAGAGCCCGATCATGTTGGTCGGACACGGGGTTCACACGTCGCGCACCGGTGCGGCGGTCAGGCAGTTGGCCGACCTCATGGCCTGCCCGGTGATCCAGACCTCCGGCGGCACGTCGTTCATCGAGGGTCTCGAGGACCGCACCTTCGCCTACGGCTTCTCGCCGGCCGCGGTCGATGCGGTGGCGAAGTCCGATCTGTGCGTCGCTCTTGGCACGGAGCTCGGCGAGCCCAGCCACTACGGCAAGACCCGGCACTGGGCGCAGAACGACGCCAAACGCAAATGGGTGCTGGTCGAGCAGGATCCGGTGGCCGTCGGCGTCAACCGTCCCATTGACGTCCCCCTGGTCGGAGACCTTCGCGGCGTGGTGCCGCAACTGGTGGACGCACTCCGCGACAATCCGAGAAAGGCCTCGGTCGACCTGGACCGCTGGATCTCGGAGGATGCCGCGGAACTGGCGCAGCTCGCCGAGAACGCGCCGACGGGCCGGACCCCGGTACACCCGGCGCGGTTCGTCGTCGAGGCCACTCTGGCTTTTCCGAAGGACGGCATCATGGTCCGTGACGGCGGGGCGACCGTCATCTTCGGTTGGACCTATTCGCAGGCCAAGCCCCACGACGTCATCTGGAACCAGAACTTCGGCCATCTCGGCACCGGCCTGCCGTACGCGGTCGGAGCATCGGTGGCCGAGGGCGGTAAGCGCCCAGTGATGCTGCTGACCAGCGATTCGGCCTTCCTCTTCCACATCGCCGAGTTGGAAACGGCTGCGCGACAGAAGCTACCGCTGGTGTGTGTGGTGGGTGTCGACCACCAGTGGGGCCTCGAGGTGGGCGTCTACAAACGCACCTTCGCCCAGCCGTCGCCGCAGCCCGGCGTGCACTGGAGCAAGGACGTCCGCCTCGACAAGGTCGCCGAGGGCTTCGGCTGCCACGGCGAGTACGTCGAGAAGGAGGAGGAGATCGGCCCGGCGATCCAGCGGGCCTACGCGAGCGGCAAGACCGCCGTCGTCCACGTCTGCATCGATCCGAAGGCCAACTCCGAGGAGATGCCAAAGTACGACGAATTCCGTACCTGGTACGCCGAGGGCACCCAATAGGAAAGGGACCATACTCATGCGGGAATACCTCAAGTTCTACATCGACGGGCGCTGGGTAGACCCGGTGCGGCCCAACACCTTCGACGTCGAGAATCCGGCGACCGAACAGGTATCGGGAAAGATCTCGCTCGGATCGGCGGCCGACGTCGATGCGGCGGTCAAGGCCGCCCGGCGAGCCTTCGCCAGTTGGTCGCAAAGCACCCGCGAACAGCGCCTGGATCTACTGGAGGCGATCCTCGCCGAATACGGCAGGCGTGCGGACGATCTCGCTGACGCGGTCACCGAAGAGATGGGCGCGCCGCCCTCGCTGGCCGCGGGCCCGCAGGTCCAACTAGGGCTCGGTCACCTGGTGACTGCGATAGACGTGCTGAAGAACTTCCCGTTCTCCGAACAGCACGGGGCGACCCTGATCTCCAAGGAGCCGATCGGCGTCTGCGGGCTGATCACGCCGTGGAACTGGCCGCTGAACCAGATCGCTGTCAAGGTATACCCCGCGCTGGCCACGGGCTGCACGATGATCCTGAAACCGTCTGAGGTCGCACCGTATTCGGCCTACATCTTCACCGAGATTCTGGACGCCGCGGGCGTGCCGGCCGGTGTCTACAACCTGGTCAACGGTGACGGGCCCGGCGTCGGCGTCGCGTTGGCGAGCCATCCCGACGTCGACATGGTCTCCTTCACCGGATCCACGCGCGCCGGGGTCGAGGTCGCCAAGAACGCCGCCCCGACGGTGAAGCGGGTGACCCAAGAGCTCGGCGGCAAGAGCCCCAACATCGTGCTCGACGACGCGGGCTTTGCCGACAGCGTTCGCGCCGGCGTGCTCAACATGATGCCCAATTCCGGGCAGAGTTGTAACGCGCCGTCGCGCATGCTGGTCCCGAATACGCGGATGGCCGAAGCCATCGACATCGCGCGTGGGGTGGCCGAACAGGTCAAGGTGGGCAGCCCGGGCGACAAGACCGCGCTCGGACCGGTGGCGTCGAGAGCGCAATTCGAGAAGGTGCAGCGCCTGATCCAGCAGGGCGTCGACGAGGGTGCGACCGTCGTCGCCGGCGGCCCCGGCCGCCCGGCCGGGCTGAACACGGGGTACTACGTCAAGCCGACCGTCTTCGCCCACGTCACCAATGACATGACGATCGCGCGCGAGGAGATCTTCGGTCCGGTGCTGTGCATCCTCGACTATGACGACATCGACCAGGCCGTGCAGATCGCCAACGACACCGATTACGGTCTGGCCGGCTATGTGTCGGGCGCCGACCTCGACAAGGCCCGGGAGGTGGCCCGCAAGATCCGCGCGGGTTGGGTGACGATCAACCATGCGTTCGACATGAACGCGGCGTTCGGCGGCTACAAGCACAGTGGCAACGGTCGAGAGTGGAGCGAGTTCGGGTTCCACGAATACTTGGAGGTCAAGAGCACCCTGGGCTACGCGCCCTAAAAGGCCGCGCCTTGAAGCGCTTGCCCTCGCGTGTCTTCTGCTGAATCCGGCTGCGTCGCAATTAGGCTTGCTCCGATCACGAGGAGGGGCAGCGACGTATCGGCATCAACCATGGCGCCGGGCGACATGATGGTCAGGGCGCGCTAACCGCGAACGCCGAGCCGGGCGGGGCTCATCCCGCGCCGGCTCGTCGTGCACGGCGGCCACGTTGGGTCGCCCCCGTGCGCCGGGCCGGACGCATCGCGATCTGGGATAAACCCGAGCGGCGCAGCGGGATTCCGGCACTCGACGGGTTGCGCGCCATCGCGGTCTCGCTGGTGCTGGTCGGCCACGGCGGCATCCCCGGGGTGGGTGGCGGATTCGTCGGCGTCGACGTTTTCTTCGTACTCAGCGGATTCTTGATCACTTCGCTGCTGCTGGACGAGCTGGGACGCACCGGCCGCATCGAGCTGACCGGCTTCTGGATTCGCCGCGCGCGCCGGCTGTTGCCGGCGCTGGTGTTGATGGTGCTCACGGTGGCCGCGGCCCGCCAACTCCTTCCGGACCGGTCCCTCACCGGCCTGCGCGACGATGCGATCGCGGCGTTCGTGTGGATGGCGAACTGGCGCTTCGTGGCCCAGAAGACCGACTACTTCACCCAGGGCGCCCCGCCCTCGCCGCTGCAGCACACCTGGTCACTCGGGGTGGAGGAGCAGTACTACTTCCTATGGCCGGTGCTGCTGATCACGGTGACGCTGCTGCTGGCCGCGCGCGCACGGCGCCGCCTCACCCGGGCCACCGTCGGCGGCGTGCGGTTCGCGACCTTCGTCATCGCCACGGTGGGGGCCCTGGCTTCGGCCGCGATCGCCATGGTGATGGTGTCCGACAGCACCCGCGACCGCGTCTATTTTGGCACCGATACGCGCGCGCAGGCGTTGCTGACCGGCGCCGCGGCGGCCGCCCTGCTGGTTCGCGACTGGCCATCACTGAACCGCGGCTGGTGCCTGATCCGAACCCGCTGGGCCCGGCGCGTCGCCCGCGTGCTGCCGCTCGCCGGCCTGGCGGGCCTCGCGGCCGCCACCCACTACGCGACCGGCAGCAGCGGAGAATTCCGCCACGGTCTGCTGCTGGGCGTCGCGATCGCGTCCGTCGTCGTGGTGGCCCCGGTGGCCCTGGAGCAGCGCGGCGCGGTCGCCCGGGTGCTGGCTGCCCCACCCCTGGTGTGGCTCGGCACCATCTCCTACGGCGTCTATCTCTGGCACTGGCCGATCTTCTTGGCGCTCAACGGCGAACGCACCGGCTGGACCGGGCTGCCCCTGTTCGCCGCGCGGTGCGGCGCGACGGTGGTGCTGGCCGCGGCATCCTGGTGGCTGATCGAGCAGCCGATCCGCCGTTGGCGGCCGGCGCGGGTTCCCCTGCTGCCGTTGGCCGCGGCGACGGTGGCGAGTGCGGCCGCGGTGACGCTGCTGGTGGTTCCGGTGGGGACCGGGCCCGGCCTGCGGGAGGCCGGTCTGCCGCCGGGGGTCTCGGCGGTGGCCGCGGTGTCCCCGTCCCCGCCGGGCGGCGGCCGGCCGGGCGGTCACCACGATCCCAACCGCCCGTTCACCGTGTCGGTGTTCGGCGATTCGATCGGGTGGACCTGGATGCATTACCTGCCGCCGACGCCGGGGTTCGCCTTCCTCGACCACACCGTCATCGGCTGCAGCCTGGTGCGCGGCACGCCGTACCGGTACATCGGTCAAACCCTCGAGCAGCGGCCGGAGTGCGACGGCTGGCCGATCCGATGGTCCACGCAGGTCGCCCAGGACCAACCCGACGTCGCGTTGTTGGTAATCGGCCGCTGGGAGACCGTCGACCGTGTCAACGAGGGTCAATGGACCCACATCGGTGATCCCACCTTCGACGCGTACCTCAACGGCGAGCTGGAGCGCGCGCTGACCATCGTCGGCTCCACCGGCGTTCGAGTGGTGGTCGCCACCGTGCCGTACAGCCGGGGCGGCGAAAAGCCGGACGGCCGGCTGTATCCGGAGGACCAGCCCGACCGGGTCAACCTGTGGAACACCATGCTGCGCAAGACCGTCAGCCACCATCCGAACGTGCAAATCCTGGACCTGAACAAGAAGCTCTGTCCGGACGGCGTTTACACCGCCAAGGTCGACGGCATCAAGGTGCGCAGCGACGGCGTCCACCTCACCCCCGAAGGGGTGAAATGGTTGACGCCGTGGCTCGAAGAATCGCTGCGCTGAGCCCTAATCGCCGGTGCGGCAGCTGATTTCCATGCTGTCGGTCTCCCGAACCTGGAAGTTGAAGCTCACGTAGCCGTTGGCCGGATCACGCACCCGGTCGAGATATGGCTGCGTGTCCGCGGCGCTGGTGTTGTCGGCCACCACCAACGCGCCCGGGGACAGCCGCGGCTCGAGCAGCTCGATCACCGGCAGATACAGGTCCTTCCAACCGTCCAGCAAGACGAAGTCGACCGGTCCGTCGAGGCCGGCCAGCGTGGCCAGCGCGTCGCCTTCGAGGATGGTGATCACGTCGTCCAGCCCGGTCTGGGTGAACGTCCGGCGCGCGGCGGCGATCTTGGTGTCGTTGAGCTCGGTCGTCACCACCCGGCCGGAGCCGTTGTCGCGCAACGCCGATGCCAGGTGGACCGCGGAGATGCCGAACGACATCCCGAACTCGACGACCGTGGCGGGGCGGGTCGCGCGCACCAGGGCGTAGAGCAACCGGCCGGCCTCGGGCGTGACCGGGATGTAGAACTCGCTCATCGCGTCGGCGCGCTCCTGCGCGGTCATCGGCCGGTCGAAATCGCCGTGCCGCTGGCGCAACAGCGACATCTGGTTCTTCGCTTCGGTGTACATGCGGTCGAGCACTGTCGCGACCTTCGGGTCTTGCAGGGTGTTGGCCATGCCGTCGAGGTTAGGCCTCGGCGATGGGCGCCCTGCTGCGCACAGGTGGGAGGGGCCACGAGCTGCGGTAACGGCATCAATGAGTTTGACGGGCCCGGGGTCGCGGTGTAGAAAGGGTTTCGCAAGCACCTCGGTAGGTGAGGCGTCTGCATGGACACAGGCCACTGACCCCGAACGTCGAGAGACGCCCCGGGTCAGGACAGCTCTTCCCGGACCCAAGGGTTGAGCCCAAGTGGCTTCCGTTCCGGATACGCCGTGCAGTGCCGAAGCTCCGACGAGAGGGGTGCGGTCGGCGCCACGCTGCCGGCATTTCGCTTCCCTCCCGTTCAGGTGATATGTGATGGCACCCGCGTGTGTCGCGGCCGTGAGGAGGTGAGGGCGAGATGAGTCCGGGCGACAGTCCCCATCCGAAATCCGTCTTGTCCCGGTCCGGCTTCGGCATTCCTTGTGCCGCCTGAGCTTTCGCGGGCACTCCGGTCATTCGCGGGCGTCAACCTGTGCGCGGCCCCCGCTGCCCGAGTGCCCTGAGCTGAGCCGATCGGGCCTCCCTGAAGGAGAACTACCATGGCTTTTCTTGTCACACACCGTGTTACCGGTCGGACCGGCGGGCGGGGACGTTCATGGCTGCGGTCGGCGCGGCTTTGGGCCACCAAGGTGCACGCGCGGACGGCCCTCACTCCCCAGGAGCGGGCCAACCTGTACGTGTCGCGCATGCCGATCGCGGTCGTCACGGCCTCGCTGGGTGGGCACCCTTCGACCGGCCACCACCGGTGAGGGTTCCCCCTCAATGATCGGGGGCCCGGCTCACTGTGAATCGTTTGGTAGCAGAACGATTTTCCCGTGGGTGTGGCGCTTCTCAAGTTCCTTGTAGGCGTCGGCCACCCGGTCCAGCGGATAGGTGGCGGCCACCTCGAAATCGATGGCGCCGCTGACGACGAGGTCGGCCATCTCGGCCAGCACCTCCGGCGTCGACGCCTCGGCGCTGCCCTCCGCCTTGGCGCCGACTTCGCCGGCCTTCTGAAACGAGATTATGGTGTTGATTCGGTCAGGAGCCACCCCGAGGTCGACGGCGAGCTGCACGTAGTCGGGGCCGAACAGATCGATGAACGCGTCAATCCCGGTCGGCGCCGCCTCGCGAAGCCGGTCGGCCAGGCCATCCCCATAGGGAATCGGGGTGACGCCGTGGGCGCGCAGCCAATCGGCGTTGCCCGGTCCGGCGATGCCGAGCACCCGCGCCTTCCGCAGCACCAGAAGCTGCACGACGAGGCTGCCCACCCCGCCCGCGGCCGCCGAGACGGCGACCGTGTCTCCCGGCTGCGGTGCCACCGCGCGAACGGCCGCGTACGCGGTCACGCCGACGACGTAGAGGGAACCCGCTACCTCCCAACGGAGTTCGGGGGATTTGTGGATAAGCTGGCCGACCGGCACCGCGGCATGGGTGGCGTGGCTGGATCGGCGGAGGCTGAACCCCAAAACCTCGTCGCCCACCGAGAATTCGGTCACTTGGGCGCCCACGGCCGTCACGACGCCGGCGAGGTCGCTGCCCTCACCGGACGGAAAGCTGGCGGGGAACATCTCGTGCAGCGCCCCGCTCCGGATGGCGGCCTCGCCCGGGTTGATACCGGCGGCGCGGATTTCGATGACCACCTCGCCGGGATCGGGGGCGGGCATATCGATGTCGGCCACGTACAACACCTCGCGGCCCCCGTACCGGTCGAACCGTACGGCGCGCGCCGTCCCAGCCGCCATGTCGATCTCCTCCCCGTCGTGAACATGCCGTACCACGCCAGCATAGGCATCCGGAATGAGCGCCCGGGAACCGTCATCACCGCGATCAACAAGGACCTGGCCGCGCAGGGTGTGCGCGGCTACACCAGGCCGAGCAACCGCAGATCGAAGACGTACTTGGCGATCAAGTCGGCCGACAGATGCGGAATGTCTTTGTCCGCGCCGAGTTTGGCCGCCCGGACCGCACCGCGGAAGACATCGGTCGGGGCCGGCGCGCCGCGCAGGGGCTTCTCCGGGTTCCGGTAAGCGTCCAGCAACGGCAGCACCGACCGTTGGCGTTGCTTGTCCGGCAGGGCTCGAAGCGCGGTGGCGAAGCGCTCGAGCCACTCGTCGTAGTCGTCGATGCGCCGGATGTCGTGGCCGTCGGCGATCAACCAGTCCACGAACACGTCCAGCGAGATGCCGTCGTCGTGCGGGTTCATCACGTCATACGAGCGAAACGCCCCGGCGGACCCCGCCTCTTCGGCAGAGGTTGCGAGCTGCTCGCCGAGCGCGGTCACCGCCTCGGCCACGAAATCGGCGGGCAACCCGTCGTAATGGGCGACGGCCCGGCCACCGGTGTCGGGGGTCTCGTAGAAGGACGACGGGGCGATGCCGGTGACGAGCAGGCTGAAGATCAAGCGCGTGAAGGCATCCGGGACGTTCAGCTGTCCGGCGTAGCGGCTGTGCGCGAGAATCATGTCGGACCGGAAGACGGCGACGGATAGCCCGCACAGGTCGTGCGCCTCCCGCAGCAGCACCTCCCCGGCCCACTTGCTGTTGGCGTACCCGTTGGCGTAGCTGCCCTCGATCGGCCGAACCGGGCTGACCGCGCGGATGTCGCCGTCCTCGGCGAATTCGGCGGGATCGACCGACATGGCCACCGCGACCGTCGACAGATAGGTCACGGGTTTGATGCGCGCGGTGATCGCCAGGCGGATGATCTCGGCGGTGCCAACGACGTTCGGCCCGAACAGTTGGTCGTAGGGCAGCACGTGGTTGACCAGCGCCGCCGGGTGAACGATCAGGTCCACACCGTGGGCCAGGCCGTCCCACGTCGCCTGGTCCAGCCCCAGGTTCGGCTCGCCGATATCGCCGGCGATGACCTCCAGGTGGTCGGCCGCCAGCTCACGGAACCGGTCGACCAGGCGGGGATCGCCGCTGCGGTAGACGTCCTCGAGCCGCGTGGCGGCCGCCGCGGCGTCGGTGCCGCGGACGACGCAGATGAGCTTTCCGCCCGTCTCGGCGAGCCGCTCCAGCCATTCCAGGCAGAGGAACCGGCCGAGGTAGCCGTTGGCGCCGGTCAACAGGACCGTGCGCGGTGTGCCGGTGGCGCGCGGCAGTTCCGGGGCGGCGGCCAGGGTGTTCGCGTCGATGAACGTGTCCAGGGTGAGGTCGGCCGCGCGGACCTCGGTGGCGTCGCGCCCGTGCACCGTTGCGAACGTCGGCCGCCGCGATCCCGAAGCACGTTCGGCCGCAACGTATTCCGCCAGCTGACCCAGGTCGGTGGCCGGACCGATGATCATTCCTACCGGCACCTCGACCTCGAAAATGTCTTGCAGCAGGTTGGAGAAGGTCAGGGCCGACAGGGAGTCCCCGCCGAGTTCGACGAACAGGGCGCCCGGCTCCGGCGGGCCGCCCGCGAGGCCGAGCAGCGCTTCGGCGGCGCGCGCCAGTGTGTCGATGACCGGGCGGTCGGCCGCACCCTCGCGCAACGCCCGCAGCTCGCTCACCCGGTTCGCGGCCAGGTCCGCGTACAACTGCTCCAGCCGCTCGCCGTAACGTTCTTTGAGCCTCGGCCGCAGTAACTTTCCCACCCCGGACAGTAGCCCGTTGTCTTCGCTGAACGGTTCGGGCTCGATGATAAAGTCGGCCGGCACCTCGTAGGACTGCAGCTCGGCGAGTTTGCCCGACTGGCGCAGGGATTCGCGGAGGGCGGACCTGAGCCCGTCGGCGTCGTCGGCGAATCTTTCCAGCGCCTCAGCGGTCGGCACGGTGACCGCCAACAGGTAGGGGCGTTCGCTGTTGCCGTAGACGAAGATCTGGCGGATCAGGGCCGCGCTACTGAACACGGCCTCCAGGCGCGCGACGGCGACGAATTCGCCTTGGGAGAGCTTCAATACGTTGTTGCGCCGGTCGACGTAGGCGAGCCGATCCGGCCCCAGCTCGGCCATCACGTCCCCGGTCCGGTAGTAGCCCTGCGCGTCGAAGGCATTGGCGGTGACGTCGGGACGCTTGAAATATCCGGGTGTGGCGGTCTGCGACTTGACCAGCAGCTCACCCCGCGGAAACGGTTTGTCCGTAAGGAAATAACCCAGTTCGGGAACGTCGACAAGCTTGTAATCCAGGACGGGGGGGCGGTTGATCCTGCCGTCCTTGGTCACCATTCCGACCTCGGTCAACCCGTAGCCGTCGAGGACGTGCACATCGAGGCAGACCTCGACGAAACCGCGCATCTCCGCGGCCAGCGGCGCCGTGCCGCAGAACGCGGTGACGATGCGTCCGCCCAAGATCTGCTCGCGCAACTCCGTCCCCGCCTCGGTCTCGGCGGATTCCTGCTCGGCTCCCTGGGACACCCGCCGGTCGACGGCGCTTTGGTAGCGCTGGTACAGCATCTCTGCCACCCGGGGCACCAACCCCATCTCGGTGGGGCGCACCAGGTTCCAGTCTTCGAACAGCGTGGAGAGGTCGCTCTCGGGGACGAAGTAGCTGGTGCCGCCCGCTTGGAACGCGGTCGACAACGGTATCCGGCCGCCGAGGTGGTTCAGCGGCATGAAATTGACGTTGAGCACGGGCGTGTCCGCGAAGTCGGGCATCAGCTCGTTGGTCCACAGCTTGCACAGCATCCGCTCGGTGTACATGGCGCCCTTGGGCAGTCCGGTGCTGCCCGACGTGTACATGATCATGGCCAGGCGGTCGTCGGTGCCGCCGGTATACGGCGGCTCGGGCGGCAGGGTGCGACCGCGCTCGATCAGCTCGTCGAACGTCTCGATCGCCACCGTCATCCCGGCGGCCGACAGCTTCGCCCGCGCGCGTGCCAAAGCTTCACGCTGGTCGTCGATTTCGGGGAAGTAGTCGAAGACCACCAAGCGCCGCACAGACGCGCTGCCCAGCGCCGCCTCGACGGCAAGGTCGAGGTAGCCGGCGCCGGCCGCGAGCACCCGCGGCTCGACCTCGGCGACGATCGGCTGCAAACGTGACGCCGACGCGTTGTGTTGCAGGGGGACCGCCACCAGCCCGAGATAGCCGGACACCAGGTCGAGGGTGAGGTACTCGGCGCTGGCGAAACCCATTGTGGCGACGAAATCTCCCGGGCCCACCGGGTTCGCGGCGTCGCGGCGCCAGGCGGCGGCGATCGCCGCCACGTTGGCCCAAAGCTCGCGATAGCTGATGGTCTCGAACCGGGGCAGCAATTGCGCCGTGGTGCGACCGTTTTCGGGATCGGTGCTCAATGAACGTGCCCGCCAGCCCAGTGCCGGGCGATCGGCGTAGCCGTCGACGTAGGTCTGCAGGATCTCGGTCAGCCGCAGCCCCGGGCGGCGCGCCGTCCGCTGAAGCGACGGATCCGGCTTGGTGTTCCGGAACTGCTCGTCTTCGACGTACAGCTGACGGATACGTTCGGCCACTCGCTGCCGTGCCGGGCTGCTCGAATCCGCAACGGTCGGTTCCCGCTTCGCGTCACCCGTCATGGCCAGCCTCCCGTTTGGATCCTCGTTTACGGAGAACTCACTGCCGCTGGCCAGTCTTCCGTTCAATCGTTGTGACGGTCGTCACATGGGGAGAGGCGGGCGCGATCAGGCGACGACCTGGATGGGATCGCCGACGTTCACCTGGTTGAAGTACCAGGCGGCGTTGTCGGGACTGAGGTTGATGCAGCCATGGCTGACGTTTGCGTAGCCCTGGGAGTCGACGGACCAGGGTGCGGAGTGCACGTAGACGCCACTCCAGGTGACACGGACGGCGTACTGGGCGGTGATCTTGTATCCCTCGGGCGAACTCAGCGGGATGCCGATGGTCCGCGAATCCATCACGACGGACCGGTCCTTTTCCAGCGCGGTGAAGTTACCGATCGGCGTGGGCCGGCTGGGCTTGCCCATCGACGCGGGCATGGTGCGCAGCACTTCGCCGTTGCGGCTCACGGTGAAGGTGTGCGCGGAGATGTCGGCAACGCCGAGTAACGCGTCACCGGTGTCGAATCCCGTCGTCAGGGCCTGGATACCGACGGAGACGTGGGTGTGGGCCGGCCAGTACTGGTTGGGCACCCACTGGACGACGTTGTTCTTGACCCATTCGAAGTGTCCCGGCGTGTTGCTCGGCGACGCCACGTGAATGGAGCGCTCGACGGCGGCGCGGTCACCGACGGGCGCCGTGAACGTCACCACCACCGGGTGCGCGACCCCGACGACTGCGCCGTTGGCCGGCAAAACCGAGGCGACCGAGGGGGCGGGTTGCGGCGCGGGGACGGACGCGTGGCTGCGGCCGACCGATCCGATCAGCCCCATCGCCGTGATCGCGACCATAACAAATAGATAACGAACACCTCGACGCATAGCGCCCGCCCTTCGAGATGGTGCGATTGACACGACTGTATTCTACCGGCTGTACCCGTATTGCCGCTTTCAGCAAACTTTCACCGGCCCGCGGCAGCCCGATTTCGCGCGGTGGCCCGGCCGTCCGCTCGATGCGCTGGGCGGGCCCTCGGCGCCACTTCCGGGCGATTCCGCCGAGCATAGGCATTTTGGCACCCGCCGGGGAATTCGTCGGTGCTGTACCGGCTTGCCGGACTGGCTGGGGCGTCGGTGAGACGTTAGCCTCAGCGAAACTCCGTGCGCCGAGGAGGTGCGGGTGCTGTTCCGACAGTTGGAGTACTTTGTCGCGGTCGCGCAGGAGCGCCACTTCGCCCGGGCCGCCGAGAAGTGCTTCGTGTCTCAACCCGCGCTGTCGGCCGCCATCGCCAAGCTGGAGCGCGAGCTGAACGTCACCCTGATCAACCGCGGGCACAGCTTCGAAGGGCTCACGCCCGAAGGGGAGCGGTTGGTGGTGTGGGCGAGGCGGATTCTCGCCGAGCACGACGCTTTCAAGGCCGAGGTGCATGCGGTGCGATCGGGTATCACCGGCATGCTGCGGCTGGGCACGGTCCCCACCGCCTCGACGACGGCCTCCCTGGTGCTCTCGGCGTTCTGCTCGGCGCATCCGTTGGCGAAGGTGCACATCCTCTCCCGGCTGGCGGGCACCGAACTGTACCGACGGCTGCGCGAATTCGAGCTGGACGCCGCAATCGTGCACGCTGCTCCCGACGAGGCCCACGACATGAATCTGGTGCCGCTGTACGAGGAGCATTATGTGCTGTTGTCGCCGGCGGACATGCTGGCATCAACCGCCTCGACGATGACCTGGCCGGAGGCGGCGCAGTTGCCGCTCGCGTTGCTCACCGCCGACATGCGGGACCGCCAGATCATCGACAAAGCCTTCGCCGACCACGCCATCGAAGTGGCCCCGCAGCTGGAAACCGACTCCGTCGCTTCACTATTCGCTCAGGTCGCCGCCGGTAATTGGGCGTGCATCGTGCCGCACACCTGGTTGTGGACGTCGCCACTGGGTCCGGAGGTCCGCGCTGTGGAGATGGTCGATCCGGCGCTCAAGGCCGACATCGCCCTGGCCACCAATTCCGCCGGGCCGGGGTCACCGATCGCCCGCGCGCTCGTCGCGTCCGCCCAGCAGCTGTCGCTGAACGAGTTCTTCGACGCGCAGCTGTCGCGAATCACCCACCGGCACTGACTTTCCCCGGCTTCGCCGCGCTGGTCGGGTTCAGACTCGCCAGGTGCCCGCTTTCCACCCCGGCCGCGGGGTCGAGCTCGCAGTCGATGACCGACGGTGTCCGGGAGCCGATCGCGGCGGACAGTGCCGACCGCAATTCCGCCGGGGTGGTGACGTGATATCCCTTGCCGCCGAAGGCCTCAGCGATGAGCTCGTGATGCGCCTGCGCGTTCAGCACGGTAGGAGCCGGATCCGTTCCGGTCGGGGATTCGTCGCCGCGGTAGACGCCGCCGTTGTTGAGGATGACGACGGTCACCGGAAGCCGGTAGCGGCAGATCGTCTCGACCTCCATGCCGCTGAATCCGAACGCGCTGTCGCCCTCGATCGCGACCACGGGCTGTCCGGTTTCGACGGCGGCGGCGATGGCGTAACCCATGCCGATGCCCATGACACCCCAGGTACCGGTGTCCAGCCGGTGCCGCGGCACCGCCATGCCGATGACGTTGCGGGCCAGGTCCAGCGCGTTGGCACCCTCGTTGACTACGTAAGCGTCCGGGTTCTCTTGCAGCACGGCATGAATCACGCCGAGCGCGTTGTAAAAGCGCATGGGGTGCGGGTCTTCGGCCAGGCGTTCGCGCATCTTGGCGTCGTTATGGGCGGCGCGCTCGGCCAGCTCGTCGGTCCATTCAGCGGACACGGTGAGGGGGTGGGCTACGACGCCGTCGCGCAGCGCCGACATCACCGAGCCGATGTCACCGGCCAGTGGTGCCGCGATCGGCTGATTGCTGTCGAACTCCGACGGGGCGATGTCGACCTGCACGAATTTCGCATCGGCGGACCACTGCGGCGAGTTCCCGTGGGCCAACAGCCAGTTCAGCCGGGCGCCGACCAGCAAGACCACGTCCGCGCGTGCGATCGCCAGCGAGCGGGCGGCCGCCACCGACTGGGGGTGGGCATCCGGCAGCAGCCCCTTGGCCATCGACATCGGCAGGAACGGAATCCCGCTGGCCTCGACGAATTCCCGAATCACGTTGTCTGCCTGGGCGTATGCCGCGCCCTTGCCGAGTACGATCAACGGTCGGCGCGCTTGCTGCAACATCCGCAGGGCGTGTTCGACCGCTTCGGGTGCCGGCAGCTGGCGGGGCGCGGGGTCGACGACCCGCCAGACCGTTTCCGCGCCGGCCGCGGCTTCCATCGCCTGCCCCAACACCGCACCGGGGATGTCGAGGTAGACGCCGCCAGGGCGGCCCGAGGCCGCGGTGCGGATGGCGCGCGCGACGCCGCGCCCGATATCCTCGACCCGGCCGATCCGGTAGGCCTCCTTCACGAACGGCCGTGCGGCGTTGAGCTGGTCGATGTCCTGGTAGTCACCGCGGTGTAAGTCGACCAGCGCCCGATTGCTGGATCCCGAGATCTGGATCATCGGGAAGCAGTTCGCGGTGGCGTTGGCAAGCGCCGGCAACCCGTTGAGGAAACCGGGCCCGGATGTCGTCAGGCAGACGCCCGGCCGGCCGGTCAAAAATCCGGCGGCGGCCGCGGCGTTGCCGGCCGAGGCCTCCTGCCGGAAGCCGATGTAGCGGATTCCGGAAGCCTGCGCGACGCGGGCGAGGTCGGTGACCGGGATGCCGACGATCCCGTACATGGTGGCGACGTCGTTGGCCTTGAGCGCTTCCACCACCAGATGGAAGCCGTCGATCAAACGCGTGGACGCGGTCATGGGGGCGACTCCTCGTGTGTGGTCGGAGGTGAAGTAAAGCCTCGGCCCTTACTCTGACGCGGCGACCCCGCGGGTGTCCAAGACGGAGCCGCTATGCGTCGATAGCCATCGGTTATCGGTCGTGAGTGAATCAATATTGGACGGGCGGCGAGGCCAACCGGCATGGTTCGAGCAGGCGCCTGCGACGGCTTACGGGAAGGGAGCGCGGGATGAGGACGACGAGGCCCGAGGAGATCATCGGCGGTGGCATGGGCTCAGCGGGGGTGCCGGGTCCACGCATCGCGGATCTGGTCGAGGAGGTGGCGCGGCGAACCCCGGAGGCGCGCGCGCTCGTCGTCACCTCCGATCGGATACCGGTGAGCTACCGCGACCTGCTGCGCCTCGCGGACGAACTGGCGGGGCAGCTGAAGCGGAGCGGGCTGGCGCCGGGGGACCGCATCGCGCTGCGCTGCGGAAGCAACGCGGAGTTCGTCGTCGGGTTGCTGGCGGCTTCGCGGGCCGACCTGGTCGCGGTCCCGCTGGATCCGGCGCTACCGGTCGGCGAGCAGCGCGCCCGCAGCGCGGCCGTGGGGGCGCGGGCGGCGCTCGTCGACGGCGTCGCACCCGGCGTGGAGGAGGGCGGGGAAGACGCCCTGGCGTGGTGGCCACTCGCGGTGACGGCCAGCCGCGCGGACGCCGCCGCGACGGTCAGGGTGGACGCCACCACCAAACCGGCACAACGGTTTTCCACTCCCGAGGGCCTGCGCGACGACGACGCCATGATCATGTTCACCGGTGGCACCACCGGGGTGCCGAAGATGGTCCCGTGGACCCGCGGCAACATCGCCGGCTCGGTGCGGGCCATCATCGGCGGATACGAACTGGGCCCCCGGGACGCCACCGTGGCGGTGATGCCGCTCTACCACGGTCACGGGCTGCTCGCCGCGCTGCTGGCGACGCTGGTGTCCGGGGGCACGGTGTTGCTGCCCGCCCGCGGACGGTTCTCGGCGCACACCTTCTGGGATGACATCGGAGCCGTCCGCGCCACCTGGTACACCGCCGTCCCGACGATTCACCAGATCCTGCTGGAGCGGGCGGGCGCCGACCGACCGGGCAACGCCGCGTTGCGGTTCATCCGCAGTTGCAGCGCGCCGCTGACCGCCGAGGCGGCGCAGGCGCTGCAGGACACGTTCTCGGCCCCGGTGGTGTGTGCCTTCGGGATGACCGAGGCCACCCACCAGGTGGCGACCACCGGAATCGGTCACGCCGAAAACCCCGCGGCCACACCGGGTCTGGTCGGTCAATCGACCGGTCCGGAGATTCGGATCGTCGGGTCCGACGGCCGGCCCGCGCCCGCGGGTGAGGTCGGCGAGGTCTGGTTGCACGGGTCCACCGTGGTGCGGGGCTACCTCGGCGACCCGTCGATCACCGCCGCCAATTTCACCGACGGGTGGCTGCGCACGGGTGACCTGGGAACGCTCTCGGCGGCCGGCGAACTGATCATCCGCGGCCGCATCAAGGAACTCATCAACCGGGGCGGGGAGAAGATCTCCCCGGAACGCGTCGAGGGCGTGCTGGGCAGCCACCCCGACGTGCTGGAGGTGGCGGTCTTCGGGATGCCCGACAAGCTGTACGGCGAGACGGTGGCCGCGGTGATCGTCCCCCGGGGATCCGCCGCACCGACCGCGGACGAGCTCGCCGCGTTCGCCGGCGACCGGCTGGCCCCCTTCGAGGTGCCGGGCAGTTTCCAGCTGGCCGCGGAGCTGCCGCACACCGCGAAGGGGTCGCTGGACCGGCGCGCCGTCGCCCAGCGGTTCGGGCGAGGGGCGTGAGCGCTCAGACGGTGGCCTTTACCCGGGTGGCCGCGGTCTCCGGCATGGGTTCGTAGCGGGCGAAGCTGCGGGTGAACGACGCGGCCCCGTGGGCCAGTGAGCGCAGGTCGATCGCGTAGCGCGTCAGCTCCACCTGTGGCACCTCGGCTTTGACCAGCGTGCGTTCGTTGCCCGCGGTGTCGGTCCCAAGCACCCTGCCGCGTCGGCCGGACAGGTCACCCATCACCGCGCCCACGAAGTGGTCTGGCACCAGCACCGAAATCTCGTCGATCGGCTCGAGCAGGCTGACCTTCGTCGCCGCCGCCGCCTCGCGCAGCGCCAGAGCGCCCGCCATCTGGAACGCGAAATCCGAGGAGTCGACGCTGTGGGCCTTGCCGTCGAGCAGCGTGACCCGGATGTCGACCACCGGGTAGCCGGCGTGGACGCCCTTTTCCATCTGTGCCCGCACACCCTTTTCCACGCTCGGGATGAATTGCCGCGGCACCGCCCCGCCGACCACCTTGTCGACAAACTCGAATCCGGAGCCCTCCGGCAGCGGCTCGACTTCGATGTCGCACACCGCGTACTGGCCGTGCCCGCCGGACTGCTTGACGTGGCGGCCGTGACCTTTTGCCTTGCCGCCGAACGTCTCTCGCAGCGGCACCCGAAGTTCGACGGTGTCCACGGTGACGCCGTAGCGGTTGGCCAGCGCGTCGAGGACGACACCGGCATGGGCTTCCCCCATGCACCACAACACGATCTGATGGGTCTCGGAGTTCTGCTCGATCCGCAGCGTGGGGTCCTCGGCGGCCAGCCGGCCCAGACCCACCGACAGCTTGTCCTCGTCGGTCTTGGCGTGCGCCTGGATCGCGACCGGGAGCAGGGGCTCGGGCATGGTCCACGGTTTCAGCACGAGCGGCTCCGCCTTGTCCGACAGGGTGTCGCCGGTCTCGGCCCGGCTCAGTTTGCCGATCGCGCAGATATCGCCGGCCACCACGGCGGCGGCGGGGCGCTGCTGCTTGCCGAGCGGGAAGGACAGGACGCCCACGCGTTCGTCCTCGTCGTGGTCGGGGTGCGTGCTGCCGTTCCCGTTGACCGAGCCGAAGAACGACGCGAAATGGCCCGACACATGAACCGTCGTGTCGGGCCTGATGGTCCCGGAGAACACCCGGACCAGGCTGAGCCTTCCGACGTAGGGGTCCGACGTCGTCTTCACCACCTCAGCGAGCAGGGGAGCGTCGGGATCGCAGGTCAGCGTCGCGTGCGGGGCGCCCTGCGGCGTAAACACCTCCGGCAGCGGGTGTTCCATCGGGGACGGGAATCCGCGCGTGGCAACCTCGAGCAATTCCAGGGTGCCGACGCCGGTGCTGCTGCACACCGGGATCACGGGGAAGAAGGACGCCCGGGCGACGGCCCGCTCCAGATCTTCGATGAGCACCGCCTCGTCGATGGACTCGCCGCCCAGGTAGCGATCCATCAGCGACTCGTCCTCGGATTCCTCGATGATGCCTTCGATGAGGGTCCCGCGCGCCTCCTCGATCTTCTCGGCGTCGGACGGATCGGTCGGCTGCATGGTCCGCTTGCCGCCGGCGTATTGGTAGCGCGTCTGCGACAGCAACCCGATCAGGCCTTCGCAGGACGGCAGGCCGGTCGGCAGGTAGAGCGGTAACACCTTGTCTCCGAACGCGTTCTGCGCGGCCGCCAGCGCCTCGGAGTAGTTGGCGCGGGTGTGGTCGAGCTTGGTGATCACCACGGCGCGGGGCATGCCGACCTGATCGCATTCCTGCCACAGGGATTTGGTGGGTTCGTCCACGCCCTCGCTGGCCGCGATCACGAACAGCGCGCAGTCCGCGGCACGCAAGCCGGCCCGCAACTCCCCGACGAAATCGGCGTACCCGGGCGTGTCGACCAGGTTGATCTTGATGCCGTCGTGCGCCAGCGACGCGACGGCCAGGCCGACCGACCGCTGCTGGCGGATCTCGGCGTCGTCGTAGTCACAGACCGTGCTGCCGTCGGTGACCGAGCCCGCCCTGGTCAGCACCCCCCCGGCGACCAGCAGCGCCTCGACCAGGGTGGTCTTGCCGCCGCCGGAGGGCCCTACCAGCACGATGTTGCGCACATCGCCGGGACCGTTCGCGGTGGGAGCGGCCGCCGCGCCCTGGGAAGCGTTCGCCTTGTCCGCCATGACGTTCCTCCAGTTCTCCCTGGCGTGTCACCGAGTGGGGGGCGCCCAGTGCGGTGTGTCCTAACTCACAGGGTCTATGAGCAACTTTTCCCCCAACGGCGGCCCAACACAAGGCCACGGGCAGGCCACAATTGCGTCGGGCCGATCCGAAAATGAGCGTGGTTCGTCAGGCGTGCCAGCTCGACCAGCGGCGAACCGCGACCGCGATCACCGGACCGTCCAGCGAAACCGATTGATACTGAGGGTACTTGGCGCGTAGGAGCCGATAGGCGGACTCCATCGCCGCCCCGTCGGTGTGGATGGTGGCCGCGCCGTCGGCCCGCACCCACCACAACCGTGTCCAGTCATCGGCGTAGTGGTCGACGAGCAGGCTCACACGGGGGTCGTTTTCGATGTTGGCCAGCCGCCGCAGCCGCCGCGTCGTCTTGGGTTTCGCATCGACGGCGGTGTAGACCACATCGGGGGAGCCCTCGGCCACGGCGAACACCACCGGCACCAGGTGGGGAAGGCCGTCGGGCGTCACCGTGGCCAGCCGGGCCACCGGCGACCGGCCGAACCTGGCCTTGGGGTCGAATTCGCCCACGCCGTCAGCCTAGGCGCCGCCCAACCGCGTCGGCGGGAAACCATAGCGGCTGATCAGGACCGTGCCACTGCCGTGAATAGCTACCTGCATTACGGTTATATACACATAAATGTGCCGCCCAGAACCGCACGGCCGGGACAGTTTGTGTTTACCGCGACGCAGGAAGGGTGACGGATGAGCAAATCGAACCACCGCTCGGTCTGGTGGTCATGGTTGGTCAGCGTGCTGGCCGTGGTCGGGCTGGGTCTCGGCTTGGGCGTCGCGCCGGCGGCCGCATCGCCGTTCACCCGGCCGCAGGCTCCGATCGATGCCGCGGCGCTGGTCGGTCAGGTCGGGCCGCAGGTGGTCAACATCAGCACCAAATTCGGCTACAACAACGCGGTGGGCGCCGGGACGGGGATCGTGATCGACCCCAACGGCGTCGTGCTGACCAACAACCACGTCATCTCGGGCGCGACGGACATCAGCGCGTTCGACGTGGGCAACGGCCAGACGTACGCCGTCGACGTGGTCGGTTACGACCGCAGCCAGGACGTCGCGGTGCTGCAACTGCGCGGCGGGGCCGGGCTTCCGAGCGCCGCGATCGGCGGTGGGGTGACGGTGGGC
The DNA here is from genome assembly GCF_010731655.1 of Mycobacterium paraseoulense. Taxonomy (NCBI): domain Bacteria; kingdom Bacillati; phylum Actinomycetota; class Actinomycetes; order Mycobacteriales; family Mycobacteriaceae; genus Mycobacterium; species Mycobacterium paraseoulense. The sequence goes on from NZ_AP022619.1 coordinate 4,272,910, forward strand.
CAGCCCGTCGTGGCGATGGGCAACGCCGGTGGCCAGGGTGGAACGCCGAGCGCGGTATCCGGCAAGGTGATCGCGCTCAACCAGTCCGTGTCGGCGACCGACACCCTGACCGGCGCGAACGAGTCGCTGGGCGGGCTGATCCAGGCCGACACGCCGATCAGGCCCGGCGACTCGGGTGGCCCGCTGGTCAACAACGACGGGCAGGTGGTCGGCTTGAACACGGCCGCCACCGACAATTACAAGATGTCGGGCGGCGGGCAGGGCTTCGCCATCCCGATCGGCCACGCGATGGGCGTGGCCGGGCAGATCAGGTCCGGCGCCGCGTCGAACACCGTGCACATCGGCCCGACCGCGTTCCTCGGCCTGGGCGTCACCGACAGCAACGGCAACGGCGCGCGCGTCGAACGCGTGGTCACCGGCGGCCCCGCAGCGGGGGCCGGGATCTCTCCCGGTGACGTCATCACCGTCGTCGACAACGCCCCGATCACCGGAGCCACGTCGATGACGGACGTCCTCGTGCCGCACCATCCCGGCGACAACATCGCGGTGCGCTACCGCTCCGCCGAGGGCGGCGACCGCACCACGAATGTGACGCTGGGGGAAGGGCCGCCAGCCTGATCGCCGCGTCGACGATGCCCAGCTGGCCCCTAATTCCCTTGGCGCCGGCCGTGTTTCGTCACATGTTGGCGGGCGTGATTTCGAATGTCGCGCCTCGGGTACCCGTGGCATCGTGGATTTGATGAACGACGCAAGAGACGCTGTCGAGCACCATCCCGCAGGGGGCAGTCACGTCCAGGACGGTGTCGTCGAGCACCCCGAGTCCGACGACTTCGACAACGCCGCCGCGCTGCCCACCGACCCGACGTGGTTCAAGCACGCCGTTTTCTACGAGGTGCTGGTCCGGGCGTTCTTCGACGCCAACGCCGACGGGTCGGGCGATCTGCGCGGACTCCTGGGGCGGCTGGACTACCTGCAGTGGCTGGGTATCGATTGCATCTGGCTGCCCCCTTTCTACGATTCGCCGCTTCGCGACGGCGGGTACGACATCCGGGACTTCTACAAGGTGCTACCCGAGTTCGGCACCGTCGAGGACTTCGTCGCGTTGCTCAACGCCGCGCACGAGCGGGGCATCCGTGTCATCACGGACCTGGTGATGAACCACACGTCGGAATCGCACCCGTGGTTCCAGGAGTCGCGGCACGACCCCGACGGCCCGTACGGCGACTTCTACGTGTGGAGCGACACCAGCGAGAAATACACCGACGCCCGGATCATCTTCGTCGACACCGAGGAGTCGAACTGGACCTTCGACCCGGTGCGCCGCCAGTTCTACTGGCACCGCTTCTTCTCGCATCAGCCTGACCTGAACTACGACAACCCCGCCGTGCAGGAAGCCATGATCGACGTCATCCGCTTCTGGCTGGGCCTGGGCATCGACGGCTTCCGGTTGGACGCGGTGCCTTATCTGTTCGAGCGGGAGGGCACCAACTGCGAGAACCTGCCCGAGACGCACTCCTTCCTCAAGCGCGTCCGCAAGGTCGTCGACGACGAATTCCCGGGCCGGGTGCTGCTGGCCGAGGCCAATCAGTGGCCGGCCGACGTCGTCGAGTACTTCGGTGATCCCACCACCGGCGGCGACGAGTGCCACATGGCGTTCCACTTTCCGCTGATGCCGCGCATCTTCATGGCGGTTCGGCGGGAGTCGCGCATTCCGATTTCGGAGATCCTGACCCAAACACCGGAGATCCCCGACATGGCGCAATGGGGGATCTTCCTGCGCAACCACGACGAGTTGACGCTGGAGATGGTCACCGACGAAGAGCGCGACTACATGTACTCCGAGTACGCCAAGGATCCTCGGATGAAGGCGAACGTCGGCATCCGGCGCCGCCTGGCGCCGCTGCTGGACAACGACCGCAACCAGATCGAGCTGTTCACCGCGTTGCTGTTGTCGCTGCCCGGCTCGCCGGTCCTGTACTACGGCGACGAGATCGGCATGGGCGACGTCATCTGGTTGGGCGATCGCGACGGCGTGCGCACCCCGATGCAGTGGACGCCGGACCGCAACGCGGGATTCTCCAAGGCGAACCCGGGCCGGCTCTACCTGCCGGCCAGCCAGGACTCGGTCTACGGCTATCAGGCCGTCAACGTGGAGGCCCAGCGTGACACGTCCACGTCGCTGCTGAACTTCACCCGCATGATGCTCGCGGTTCGGCGCCGCCACGAGGCCTTCGCGATCGGTACGTTCGAGGAGTTGGGGGGCTCCAACCCGTCGATGTTGGCGTTCGTGCGCCAGGCGCCCGGCGGCGGGGACACGGTGTTGTGCGTCAACAACCTGTCGCGGTTTCCGCAGCCGATCGAACTGAATTTGCAGCACTGGAGCGGTTGCACGCCGGTGGAACTGACCGGGCACGTCGAATTTCCGCGGATCGGGCACCTGCCCTACCTGCTGACATTGCCGGGCCACGGTTTCTACTGGTTCCAGCTGACTGCATGTGAGGAGGAGGCATGACCGCGCCGGCGACGATGCAGAACGTAGTGATGAGAAGGAGCGGCGCCGATGACCGCGCCGGCGACGATGCAGAACGTAGTGATGAGAAGGAGCGGCGCCGATGACCGAGCCCGCTAAGTTGCCCTGGTCGGACTGGATCCCGCAGCAACGGTGGTACGCCGGACGCAATCGGGAGCTGACCTCCGCCGAGGCCGCCGTGATGGTCCCACTTCGGGAGGACCTCGACCTGGTGCTGGTCGACGCCCAGTACGCCGACGGCTCATCCGAGCGCTACCAGGTGATCGTGCAATGGGATGCCGGGCCGGTCTCCGAGTACAGCACCGTCGCCACCATCGGCGCCGCCGGGGACCGCACCGGCTTCGATGGCCTCTACGACACCGACGCGCCCCGGTTTCTGTTGTCGCTGATCGACTCGTCGGCCGTGCGTAGCGCGTCCGGCACCGAGGTGAGGTTCGCCAAGGAGCCCGGTGTCGAACTGCCGCTAGAGGCGCTGCCGCACGTCTCGGACGCCGAACAGAGCAACACCAGCGTCATCTTCGACCGCGACGCCATCTTCAAGGCGTTTCGCCGGGTCAGCAGCGGCATCAACCCCGACATCGAGCTGAACCGGGTACTGGCCCGCGCCGGCAATCCGCACGTGGCCCGGCTGCTCGGCACCTACGAGATGGCCGCCGCGGACGGCACCAACGATGAGGCATGGCCGCTCGGCATGGTGACCGAGTTCGCGTCCAACGCCGCGGAAGGGTGGGCGATGGCCACCGCCAGCGTCCGCGACCTGTTCGCGGAGGCCGATCTGTATGCGCACGAGGTCGGCGGCGACTTTGCCGGCGAATCCTGCCGGCTCGGCGAGGCCGTCGCCTCCGTGCACGCCACCTTGGCGGAGTCCCTCGGTACGGCGAAGGCGGCCTTCCCGGTCGACACCGTGCTGGCGCGGCTGTCGTCGACCGTGGCGAAGGTGCCCGAGCTGCAGGAGTACGCGGCGACCATCGAGGAACGATTCGCCAAACTCGCCGACGAGGAGATCACCGTCCAGCGGGTGCACGGCGACCTGCACCTCGGTCAAGTGCTGCGCACCCCCGAAAGCTGGCTGCTGATCGACTTCGAGGGCGAGCCGGGCCAGCCGCTCGAGGAACGGCGGGCTCCGGATTCGCCGTTGCGTGACGTGGCGGGTGTGCTGCGGTCCTTCGAATACGCCGCGTACGGACCGTTGGTGGACCAGGCGGCCGACAAGCAACTGGCCGCCCGCGCCCGGGAGTGGGTGGAGCGCAACCGGACCGCGTTCTGCGAGGGCTACGCCGCCGCGGCGGGGGTCGACCCGCGCGACTCGGCCGACTTGCTGGCCGCCTACGAACTCGACAAGGCGGTGTACGAGGCGGGATATGAGGCGCGGCACCGCCCCCATTGGTTGCCGATCCCGCTGCGCTCCATCGCCCGGCTCACCGCCTCGTAGCGGCAGGATAGGAAATCGCTATGCGTCGCCTGCGAGCGGCACGGGCGTCTGGAACCATGTCCGTGTGACGAGCGAGATCTTCGACAGCGAGGCGCGATTGTCCTGGGTGTTGGCCGCGCTGGCGGGCATCCTCGGGGCGATCTCGTTCACCCACTCCGCGGGGTACTTCGTGGTCTTCATGACGGGGAACGCCCAACGCGGGGTGCTGGCCTACTTCAGCCACCAACCGTGGCTCGCCGCGAGTGCCGGCCTGCTCATGGTGGCGTTCGTCGCCGGCGTGGTGATCGCCTCGGTGTGCCGGAGGCGCTTCTGGGTGGACCATCCGCACGGGCCCACCGTGCTGACGACCTTGAGCTTGGCGGCGGCGGCGGTGGTCGACGTCTTGGACGAAGGGTGGGAAGAGAACTTCCTCGACTTCGCGCCCATCATGCTGATGGCTTTTGGCACCGGCGCGTTGAACACCTCGTTCGTGAAGAACGGCGAAGTGTCCGTTCCGCTGAGTTACGTGACCGGGACGATGGTCAAGATGGGCCAGGGCATCGAGCGGCACATGGCCGGTGGGAAGGCGTCCGACTGGCTCGGCTATTTCCTGCTGTTCGCCAGCTTCGTCGTGGGCGCAGCGATCGGCGGCTGCATCAGCGTCGTGGTCAATGGGACCTGGATGCTGGTGATCGCTGCGGTCGTGTGCGCGTTGACGACCATTTACACATACTTTCACCAGGACCGGCGCGCGCTGTTGAACGACCGGCTGGACAAAAAGCATCGGCAGCAGCGCTGACCGGTGCGCTGCTGCCGATGCTGGCTTGGCGGGTTTCAGGCCGCCGGTTGTGCCGGCTGGGCCGGTTGTGCCGGCTGCGCCGGCTGGGCGGTGGTGTTGCTGGCCAGCAGCACCTGCTGGATGTCGGGCTTCATCGCGACCAACTGCTGATTCCAGTAGGGCCACGAGTGCGTCCCATTGGCCGGGAAGTTGAACGTCCCGTTGCGCCCGCCGGCCGCGGCGTAGGTGTTCTGGAACTGCTGGTTGGTGCGCAGCGTGAGGCCCTCCAGGAACTTGGCCGGCATGTTGTCGCCGCCCAGGTCACTGGGTGTGCCGTTGCCGCAGTACACCCAGATCCGGGTGTTGTTGGCGACCAGCCGCGGAATCTGAACCATGGGGTCGTTGCGCTTCCACGCCGGGTCGGTGGACGGACCCCACATGCTGTTGGCGCTGTAGCCTCCCGAGTCGCTCATCGCCAGCCCGATCAGCGTCGGCCACCAACCCTCGGACGGGTTGAGGAAGCCCGAAAGCGAAGCGGCGTAGGGGAACTGCTGCGGGTAGTACGAGGCCAGGATCAGCGCGGAGCCACCGGACATCGACAGGCCCACCACGGCGTTACCGGCCGGGGAGACCTGCTTGTTGGCCTGTAGCCACAGCGGCATTTCCTGGGTCAGGAACGTCTCCCACTTGTAGGTGTAGTTCTGGCCGTTGCTCGACGACGGTTGGTACCAGTTGCTGTAGAAGCTGGACTGGCCGCCGACCGGCATCACCACCGACAGGCCCGACTGGTAGAACTCCTCGAAGGCCGGGGTGTTGATGTCCCAGCCGTTGTAGTCGTCCTGGGCGCGCAAACCGTCGAGCAGGTACACCGCGTGCGGTCCGCCGCCTTCGAACTGAACCTTGATGTTGCGGCCCATCGACGGTGACGGCACCTCCAGGTATTCCACCGGAAGACCCGGTTTCGAGAACGCCCCCGCGGTAGCCGAGCCGCCGGCCGCCGTGACGAGGCCGGCCATCAGGGCGGCCCCCATGGCCGCGACCGCCAGTTGACGCGGCATGGTTGCCGCGGCGCCACGCAACTTCCGCAACTCTTCGAAGAACTTCATAGCTCTCTACCCATCCCAACTTTCATCTGCCGCGTGCGGCGGTCGAATCTGTTCGTGGGCAGTGAAACACGTCAGGACGAGGCAAATCGCCTGTCGCGGCCGGAGCTTCACATCGCGGTTGGCTAACGATTGGGAGTCGGCCGGAAATCGTTACGTTCGGGTCACGATCGGCTATCGAGGGCGCAACTAGGCGACGAGCCGGCGCAACAGCGTTGAGGCGGCCGCGATTCCGAGGACCGCCGCGACCGCCAGGACGACGATGTCCATCGGGTTGAAGGGCGTGCCGATCAGCAGGCCCCGCAACGCGTTGACCTCGTAGCTGAGCGGGTTCACCCTGCTCAGCACCTGCAGCCAGGCGGGCATCACGTCCACCGGGTACAGCGCGTTGGAGGCGAAGAACAACGGCATCGTGATGGCCTGGCCGATGCCCATCAGCCGATCGCGGCTGCGCACCAGGCCGGCCAGCGTCATCGACAGGCAGGCGAAGAATGCGGCGCCGAGCATCACGACGGCCATCGCGGCCACGATCCGCAGCGGGTTGACCGTGAGGCCGATATTCATCAGGTACGCCAACGCCATGACGCCGACCACCTGGGCGACCGAGCGCACGCCGGCGGCGAATGCCTTGCCGGTGATCAGCGCCGACGCGGGCGCCGGCGTCACCATCAACTTGGCCAGCACGCCCGCGTCTCGGTCCCAAATGATTTGTATGCCATAGAAAATGGAGATGAACAACGCCGACTGGGCGATGATCCCCGGCGCCAGGAAGGCCAGGTAAGACACCGATCCCGTCTGGATGACGTGCAGGTGGCTGAACGTGGTCCCGAAGATCAACAGCCACAGCGCCGGCTGCACCATCCGGGTGACGAGTTCGGTTCTGTCGTGCTGCAGCTTCTGCATCTCGACGATCGCGAACGCGCCGACGCGGCTGAGCACCGCACCGACCCGTTGCCATCCACGCGGTGCGCGAACCAGGGTTGCGGGCATGACGCTGTCAACCGACACGGCGCGCAGCCTTTCTGGCGGAACGGATTTCACGCAGCGATCCCGCGGACTCGGACGACGCGGATCCATCGTCCAGGCCCGAGGCCGCATAGTGGCGGAACACATCCTCGAGGGTGGCGCGCGGCGACACGGTGGACTTCAACTTGGCCGGCGTACCCACCGCCCGCAACTCACCGCGGTGCATGAGCGCGACCCGATCGCACAGCGCGTCGGCCTCTTCCATGTAATGGGTGGTCAGCAGCACGGTCACGCCGAACTCGGCCTGCATCTTGCGCACCTGCGTCCAGACGCCGTCCCGCGCAATCGGATCCAGCCCGACCGTCGGTTCGTCCAGCACCAGCAGCGATGGGCGGTTCACCAGCGCCTGCGCCACCTCGAGGCGCCGGACCATGCCGCCGGAATAGGCCGCGGCCGGCCGATCGGACACGTCGAGCAGCTCCATCGCGGTCAGCGCCTGCTCGACACGACCGGAACGTTCGGCCCGGGGCACGCCGTAGAGCCGCGCGAACCACTCGACGTTCTGCCGGCCGGTCAGCGCTGGTTCGATCGAGAGTTGTTGCGGCACATAGCCGATGTTGCTGCGAATGTCGGTGGTCTGGTGGCGCGCGTCCAGCCCGAAGACGCGCAGTTCGCCCTGCTGCACCGGCGCCAGGGTGGTGAGCATCCGGACCATGGTCGTCTTCCCGGCGCCGTTCGGGCCCAGCAGGCCCATGGTTTCGCCGGTGCGCACCTGCAACGTCACGTCGTTGACGGCGGTGAACTGACCATACCGATAGCTCAGGTGCCTGGCGTCGACCGCCATCGGCAGTGACCTGCTCATGACCGTCGCTCCTGCAGTCTTCTGGTCATCGTCTCCATGACCTCCAATCCCTTTGTCAAAGACTCGATTTCATCGTCGTCGAGTTCGGCGAGCACTTCGGCCAGCACATCGCGGCGCGCGGCCCGAGAGGCGTCGACGACGTGCTGGGCGGGCTCGGCCAGCTGTAACCGTCCGACCCTGCGGTCGGTGTCGCCGACGGTCCGGATGAGCAGCCCGCCGGACACCAGCTTGGAAACCAGGGTGGACGCGGTGTTGGGGGCCAGCCCGAGCTCGGCGGCGGCGGCGTTGACCGAGATGCCCGGTTGTCGGGCCACCAGCCACAACAACTCGGACTGCGATTCGCTCAGCCGTGACGAGTCGAAGCCGCGCCCAGCCGAGCGTCGCAGTTGCCGGCGGAATCTGCCGACGACGCGAAACACGTCGGTGACCACATCGGTACTCGACTTCACCTTCCCCATGATACCTCTGTAGCCGAGCTATTTATGTGGGGAAGCTGTGTGCCGGTTATGTACCCGCTACTTCGGGAGTCGATGCAGGACGACGTCGGTGAGGACCCCGTCGGCGACCCGGGCGGTCATGTAGGTGCAGAAGGGCTGCCGGCGGCGATCGGTCGGCGAGCCCGGATTGAGCAGGCGCAATCCCGTTTCGGCGCGCGTGTCCCAGGGGATGTGGCTGTGCCCGAACACCAGCACGTCGGTATCGGGATACAGCCGCGCCATCCGCGCTTCGCGGCCGGCCGCCGCGCCGGTCTCGTGCACGACCGTGAAACGCACCCCCGCCAGGGTCACGTCCGCCCTTTCCGGCAGGCGCGCCCGTAATGCGGAACCGTCGTTATTGCCCCAGCAGGCCACCAGCCGGGCCGACCTGCCTTCGAGTTCATCCAGCAGCTCGGGCACCACCCAGTCGCCGGCGTGCATGACGACGTCGGCCGTCTCCACCTCTTCCCAAACCCGTGCGGGCAGGCCGCGGGCGCGCTTGGGGACATGGGTATCGGAAATCAGCAGCAGCCGCACAACCCTATCTTGGGCCGGCTTGGGCCGGCGGTCGTCACCCCGCTGTCGAAGCCATGGCTTTTTCGCGCCTGGCGGCCGCCGCGTCCGCATCCTCACCGAGGAGAAGGGACCGGACGAGGCGACGCGGGCCGAAGGGCCGCAGCATGGTGCTGGCGGGGCGCGGGCGCACACGTATCGGCCACCAGAACCACCGCCCGAGCAGCGCGGCGATCGACGGCGTCATCAACGAGCGCACGATCAACGTGTCGAACAGCAGGCCGAGGCCGATCGTGCTACCCGCCTGCCCGATCGAGCGCAGGTCGCTGGCAACCATCGACATCATGGTGAAGGCGAAGACGAGGCCCGCCGTCGTGACGACCCCGCCGGTCTCGCCCATGGAGCGGATGATGCCGGTCTTCAGCCCGGCGCCGATCTCCTCCTGGAACCGCGACACCAGCAGCAGGTTGTAGTCCGAGCCGACGGCCAGCAAGATGATCAACCCGAACACCGGCGCGATCCAGTTCAGGTCCAGGCCGAGGAGGTGTTGCCACACCAGCACCGTGAGCCCGAAGGCCGCACCCAGCGATAGCAGCACCGTTCCGACGATCACCATGGACGCCACCAAAGCCCGCGTGATCATCACCATCACGACGAAGATCAACGTCAGCGCCGCGAGTCCGACGATCAGCAGGTCGTAGTGCGAGCCCGACTGGATGTCGCGGTAGATGGCCGCCGTGCCGGCCAGATAGAACTTGGCCCCGGTGAGGGTCGTTCCCTTCACGGCTTGATGCGCCGCGGCCAATTCCGGCATGACGGCCGAAATGCCCGCCGGAGTGGCCGGGTCCGCATCGTGGGTGATGATGAAGCGCGCGGCCTTACCGTCTGGAGACAGGAAGAGCTTCAGACCGCGCTGGAAGTCGGGATTCTGGAAGGCTTCCGGCGGCAGGTAGAAGTAGTCGCCACTGCGGGAGGCGTCGAAGGCCTGTCCCATCGCGCTGGCCGTGTCGGTCATCTGAGCCATCTGCGTGACCAGGCCCGAGAAGCTGCTGTGCATCGTGAGCAGCGTTCCCTGCATCGATTTGGCGACGGCGATCATCGGCGGGAACTGCGCGGCCATCTGCGGGATTATCGCATCGACGTTGTTGACGTCCTTGATCAATGTGCTCATGTTCTCGCTGAATTTGTCCACACCGTCGATCGCCTCGAACACCGACCTCGTCGCCCAGCAGACGGGGATGTCGAAGCAGTGCTGTTCCCAGTACAGATAGCTGCGGAGCGGCCGGGCGAAGTCGTCGAAATCGGCGAGGTGGTCCCGCATTTCGTCCAGGGTGGCCTGCATGTCGTGCATATCGCCGACCATGTGATGCGTCGCGTTGCCCATCTGCCCGAGCAGGCCCTGCATCCGCTGCATCGAGGCGATCATGGCGCCGAGATCGTCGCTCATCTTCAGCATGTCGGCCGTCCGGTCCCTCATGAACTGAAGGTTCTCCTGGATCGGGATCGATTGTGCACTGATCTGGAACGGTATCGAGGTGTGCTCGATCGGCCCGCCCAATGGCCGGGTGATGCTTTGCACCATCGCGATTCCCGGTGACCGGAAGATGTCTTTGGCGAGCCTGTCCAGGATGATCATGTCGCCGCTGTTCCGCATGTCGTGATCGCTCTCGATCATGAGGATGTCGGGATTCATGGTGGCGGCGGTGAAATGGCGCTCGGCGGCCGCGTACCCCACGCTCGACGGCAGGCCGCGGGGGATGTAGAAGCGGTCGTTGTAGCTGACCTTCATGCTCGGCATGAACAGGATGCCGACGATGGCGATGACCAACGAGGCCGCGAACACCGCTCCAGGCCAGCGCACGGTAGCCGTGCCGATGCGCCGCCAGCCGCGCGTTTTGATCATGCGTCGGGGGTCGAGCAAACCGAACCGGGTGGCCACGGCGACAACGGCCGGGGCGGCGGTCATCGCGCCGGCGACGACGACGAGCAACCCCAGCGCGGACGGGATGCCCAGTGCCTTGAAATACGACAGCCGCGCCAGGTGCAGGCAGAAGGTGGCCCCCGCGATCGTCAGTCCCGAGCCCAGGATGATGTGCGAGGTCCCGCGGAACATCGTGTAGTAGGCCGTTTCCCGGTCTTGACCGGCCTGGCGGGCCTCCTGGTAGCGACCGATGAGAAAGATCGCGTAGTCGGTTCCCGCCGCGATCGCCAGCGAGGAGAGCATGGCGACCACGAACGTCGAGAAGCCCAATAGTTCGTAATTCCCCAGCAGCGCGACCAGCCCCCTGGCGGTGCCCATTTCGAAGCCGACCATGACGAGCACCAGCAGCAACGTGCTGACGGACCGATAGGCGATGAACAGCATGATCATGATGACCACGCCGGTGACGCCCATCATCTTGAACATGCTCTTGTCGGCGGCTTCGTTCATGTCCGTCGTCAGCGGTGCCGGGCCGGTGACATACACCTTGAGCCCTGCGGGCGGCTCCGACTTGTCGACGATCTTGCGTACCGCGTCGACGGATTCGTTGCCCAGGGTGCTGCCTTGGTCGCCGGCGAGGTTGAGCTGGACGTAGGCGGCCTTGCCGTCCTTGCTCTGGACGCCGGCGGCGGTGAGCGGGTCGCCCCAGACGTTCTGGACGTGCTGCACGTGCTTGGGGTCGGCCTCTAGCTTTTTCACCAAGCTGTCGTAGTAGCGGTGCGCCTGGTCGCCGAGCGGCTTGTCGCTCTCCAGGACGACCATCGCGATGCTGTCGGAATCCGACTCGTGGAACGTTGCGCCCATCCGCTTGGCGGCAATCATCGCCGGCGCGTCTTTCGGCGACATGGTCACTGCGTGCTTGCGTGCGACCGACTCGATCGGCGGCACAAGCACGTTCAGGGCAACGGTGAGCAGCAGCCAGCCGATGATGATCGGCCATGCGAAGGTGCGGACGAACCGCATGAATCTCGGACGGGCGTCGGTGTTGGTGTTCATGCGGCCTTCACCAGGCAGGAGGTTTGCGCGTGGTGCCCGGCCGAGGACTGCTCATCCTTGACCACACCGTTGACGGTGATGCGGCACCCGAGTGTGTCGCTGTTGCCCTGTGCCACGACGTTGGCGATCACGGCAGGCACCGTCGTGGTGATGGTGAAGGTCCAGGGCAGGCTGGCGAAGTCGGCCTGTGCCGGCTGTGCGTTCTTGTCCAAGTAGCTCACGCTTCCCGTCGTGTCGCTGGGCCCGTAGATCTCGTATGTCACCTGCTTGATGTGCGAGGGCTTGAGGGGCTCGGCGCTGCTGCCGGTGGCGGTGAAGATCGCTTCGGAGCCGAAAACGCCGCGGAGCCGATCAACGGCAACGCCGCCGAGGGCGACCGCCACCACGACGACGAGCGGTACCCATGCCCGTCTCAGGAACGTGGACACTGACGTTTCCTTTCCCTCGTGACCTGCTCGTCCTGGTACGGAGTCTCAGCCCCGCATGACCGCACCCAATAGGGCCGTTTGGCCCGCACCTGAGGGTCGGCAGGCACACGTCAGGCGCCGTCGCGTGGGCGGTCACCCGCGAGCCCTGTGCGACCCGCAGCTCAACCAATACCATACCCCCCCGGGTATCGCCAGGCCTTCATACCATACCCCGCCGGGTATGGTATGAAGGAGTCATGGCACTCGAAGTACAAGGCAATTCGCCGCTCGCCGCCGGCGCGGCCGCGCACGACCCCGCCGACATGGAGGCCGTCCTCGCCCGGTTACGCCGGGCACACGGTCAACTCGGGGGCGTCATCTCGATGATCGAGCAGGGGCGCACCTGTAGGGACGTCGTGACGCAGTTGGCCGCGGTTTCGCGGGCGCTGGATCGCGCGGGATTCAAGATCATTGCCTCCGGTCTGCGCGACTGCATCACCCGGCCGGAGGGTAGTCCCACTGACGGGCGCGGCGTGACGATGGACGAGCTGGAAAAACTGTTCCTGAGCCTGGCCTGACGACCGGCTCCTATGAAAAGGGAATGACCAATGGACCGCGCCGAAAGTGATCGAGCTGGATCGAAGGTCACGCTGTGGCTGGACCCGGTGTGCCCGTTTTCCTGGAACACCGCGCGTTGGCTGCGCGCCGTCGCCGAGGAGACCGGCATGTCGGTGGATTGGCAGCTGATGAGCCTCGCGGTGCTCAACGCGGGACGAGAACTCCCGCCCAAGCAGCAGGCCCGGATGCGCGACTCGCAACAAGCCGGCCGCCTCATGGCCGCCATCGCGCGGGAGAAGGGCGAGGCCGGGTGGGCTGACGCGTACTTCGCCTTCGGCGAGCGATACATCGACCGCGCCGAGCCGCTCGACGACAGCCTCGTCGCCCATGTCTTGACCGCGGTGGGCGCACGCGCCCCCATCGCGGCGGCCGTCTCGGACGGGTCCCTGGACGAGCTCGTGCGGCGAGGGCATCAGGCGGCACAGGACGCGCTCGGCGAAACCGGGGGTAGTCCGATTCTGCAGATCGACGGGCATGCCTTCTTCGGACCGGTCCTGACCGCGTTACCCGATGCGGATCGCGCCATCGGGCTCTTCGACGCGGTCGCGACGCTGGCCGCGGTTCCGCAGTTCGCCCAGCTGCAACGGCCGCGCGCCGCGGCCTAGCCATGCGGCACCGATAACACCCGGAAAGAGGAGAAGAAATGACATCAGGTTTGACCATCACCTTGCACACCTCGTTCGACGACGCGGTGAAACGGACGACGGACGCCCTGGCCGAGCAGGGTTTCGGCGTGCTGACCACGATCGACGTCAAGGCCACGCTGAAAAAGAAGCTCGGGGAGGACATGGAGGACTACCTCATCCTGGGAGCGTGCAACCCGGTGTTGGCGCACCGCGCGCTCGGCATCCACCGCCAGATCGGTCAGTTACTGCCGTGCAACGTCGTGGTGCGAGCCGACCCCGAGGGCGCCGGCGACGCGGTTCTCGTCGAGGCGATGGACCCGCAACTGATGGTCAAGGTGACCGGCGAGCAGGGGGCCTTGCAGGACGTCGCGGACCAGGCCACCGCCAAACTGCAAGCCGCGATCGGCGCCCTGAAGCAACCGTCTCCGACGCCCTGACGCCGGCCCCTCGGGGCCGGCCAGGCCCGTGACATCGCGGGCCGTGGTAGGCGTGCCGTGATCACCGAGGTCGGCCGACGTCTCGACGAATCGCTCGTGGACGTCTGAAAGGTATTGGTGTGTCGGTTCTTTCGGGTCTGGTGTGGGCGAAACTGACCGCACCGGCACTCGTGGTGGCGCTTTCGCCCATACCCATCGTGGTGTCGTTGGTGCTGCTCGTCCACAACGATCGGCCGTACTCGTCGAGTGTCGCGTACTTGATGGGGAGGCTAGTGTCGCTGACCGTCCTCGCCGCGGGATTCGTGCAGTTCCCGCGATTGTTCGACGATCTGCTGGGGCCCGCACCGGCGTGGGCCGACTGGGCGGTCATGGGTGTCGGCGCGGTGCTGATGGCATTCGGTGTCTGGCTGTGGTGGCGACGCGCCCACGGGAGGGGCGGGCCGGGGTGGGAAGGCAGTGTGGGCACGATAACTCCGTCGGCCTCGGCCGCGATCGGGATGTTTCCCATGCTGGCCAACCCGAAGGTGCTGGCCGCCAGTGCGGCCGTTGGGACGGAGATCGCCACCGTCCGAATGAGTGCAGTGAGCTCTGTGCTGGCGGTGGCTTACTATGCGGTGCTGGCGAGTTCGCCTGTCGCCGCTCCCGTCCTGGCCTACCTGGTAGTCGGACCGCGGATCGACCCTCAGCTGGAGCGGATCAGGCGGTGGATGCAGCACCAGCGCCGGGCACTCACGGCCGCGGCCGTGGTGTTGGTAGGCCTTGCCGTGATGCTGTACGGGCTGTCCTGAGACGGGCCGGCGGCTGACGAACGGGATGGCCGCGGCGTCGGTCAGCCGCGTTGACTGCGTGCTTCGGCGCCCGTCTCCCCGGCATCGAAAGAGTCGTCCGAACCGGCCGCCCCGACGTACGAGCCGTCGGTCTCGCCGGCCGCGGCGCGTGAGCGAGACTCGTGAGCCTCCGGTTCGACGTCGGGCTCTGTCTTGTGGCCCTTACCTTCTGGCATGATTCCCTTCCAGGCGGCTCGCAGCGATGAGCTAGGGATTCCCCGGTTCGTCGTGGTGAAACCACCGTCCTCAGCGCGCGGCGCTATGGTTACCACCTGGAGCCAAGGAGAAATTCAATGCGCACCTTCGATTCAGTAGCCGACCTCGCCGCCGCCGCCGGCGAAACCATCGGACACAGCGACTGGGTGACCATCACCCAGGAGGATGTCAACCTCTTCGCCGACGCGACCGGCGATCACCAGTGGATCCACGTCGACCCCGAACGCGCGGCCGCCGGTCCGTTCGGTAAGACGATCGCCCACGGCTTCATGACCTTGGCGCTGCTGCCGCGCCTGCAGCACCAGATCTATACCGTCAACGGCATCAAGCTGGCAATCAATTACGGCCTCAACAAGGTTCGGTTTCCAGCCCCGGTGCCGGTCGGTTCACGGGTGCGTGCGCAGACGTCATTGGTCGGTGTCGAGGATGTCGGCAACGGCGCCGTGCAGGCGACCATGTCCACGACCGTCGAGATCGAAGGCGCGTCCAAGCCGGCGTGCGTCGCCGAGAGCATCGTCCGCTACCTCACCTGACCGCCCGCAGCGCGGGCCCTAAGCCACGGCAAGGCGGCGGCAAACCCCGCTCAGAACTCCGCTACCGAGTGTTCGAGCCGCTCGGCCAGGCGAGCCTGGGCCTCCGCGCGCCGGGTGGGGATGTGCGCCGACGGGAATGGCGTTGTGACGGGCTGATATTCACGCAAGGTGCGCCGGGCCACCGTCATCTTGTGCAATTCGGTGGCGCCGTCGGCGATGCCCAGCGACTCCGCGGCCACCATCATCTTGACGAACGGCATCTCGTCGGACACGCCAAGCGCGCCGTGCAGGTGCATGGCTCGCTGCACGACGTCGTGCAGCACCTGGGGCATGGCGACCTTCACCGCCGCGATGTCGCGGCGCACCTTCTGGTAGTCGTGGTGCTTGTCGATCAGCCACGCGGTGCGCAGCACCAGCAGCCGGAACTGCTCGATCTGAATCCAGCTGTCGGCGATCTTCTCCTGGGTCATCTGGAAATCAGACAGCCGGCCCTGCCGGGTCTTGCGTGACACCGCGCGCTCGCACATCATGTCAAAAGCGCTGCGTGCCAATGCGATTGTCCGCATGGCGTGGTGGATGCGGCCACCGCCGAGCCTCGTCTGCGCGATCATGAACGCCTGGCCCTCGCCGCCCAGCACGTGGTCGGCCGGCACGCGCACGTCGGTGTAGCGGACATAGCCGTGGCTGGCCCGCTTCGACGACTCGGCTCCCACGCCGACGTTGCGGACGATCTCGATGCCGGGCGTCTCCGCCGGAACGATGAACAGCGACATCTTGTCGTAGGTGCGTGATTCGGGGTTGGTGACGGCCATGACGATGAAGAACGACGCGTGCTTGGCGTTGGTGGAGAACCACTTCTCCCCGTTGATCACCCAGTGGTCGCCGTCGCGGGTCGCGGCGGTGACGAATTGTCCCGGATCGGAACCACCCTGCGGTTCGGTCATCGAATAGCACGAGGTGATCTCGCCGTCGAGCAGCGGTTGCAGATAGCGGGACTTCTGTGCGTCGGTGCCGAACATCGCCAGAATCTCGGCGTTGCCCGAGTCCGGCGCCTGGCACCCGAAAACGGACGGCGCCCAGCGGGAACGTCCGAGGATCTCGTTGAGCAGGGCGAGCTTGACCTGACCGAATCCCTGCCCGCCGAGCTCTGGCCGCAGGTGCGCGGCCCACAGCCCCTGGTCCTTCACCTGCTGTTGCAACGGCCGCAGGATCGTCATCATCTCGGCGTTCTTCTTGTCGTAGGGGTCGAGGGCGACCAGATCGAGCGGTTCGAGTTCGTCGGTCATGAACTTCTCGACCCAGTCGAGCTTTGCCTGATATTCCGGATCCGTTTCGAAATCCCACACCGTGGCCACCCGTTCCCCGGCGCATCGTCGCGCCGGCCTCGAAGATGAAGGCCACCCCATCGTAGATGGCGGCGGCGGCGGATCAGCCGTCGCCGCGGGTGTCAATCACGCGCTGGGCGATGTCGACGAGCTTGACCTGACTCTCCTGGGAGAGCATCCGCAGCAGGTCGAACGCGCGCAGTTCGTCCACACCGTAGCGCTCCATGATGATGCCCTTGGCCTGGCCGATGCGGTCTCGCGTCGACAGCGCCGACTGCAGCTGCTGCCCGTGCCGCCCGGCCATGATCGCCGACGCGGCATGCGCGGCGAAGACGGTTCCGATCGTCTCGGCCTCGGCGTCCCAGGCGGCGGCCCGGAAACCGAACAGGTTCAACGCGCCGGCCGTGCGGTCAGCGGTGTAAAGCTTGAACGAAAGGCCGCTCAGCACACCGTGTTCCACGGCCGCCGGCGCATAACGTGGCCAGCGTGGTTCATCGCGGAGGTCGTCGGTGCGCACGATGGTTTGTGCGAGGGCGGCGTCGTGGCAGGGACCCTCGCCGAAGTCGTGCTGTAGCTTGTCGAGTTGCGCGACCAGACTGTCGGTGTCGGCGACGGATTCGAATTCCCCACCCCCTTTGACCAACAGCACTCCCGCGATGTCCGCACCCGGTATCAGGTCCACCGCTGCCTTGGTCACGTCGGCGAGAACGTCACCGAGCGAGCGGGGCGCGGCGATGCCGCGGGCGAGTTCGGCCATGCGCTTGGCGAGCTGGTGGGTCGAGGTCGGGTCTGCAGACTCCATAGGATCGGATTCTCCCCGATCGCCCGGCACGCGTAACCGTCCGGTGCGGATCATCGGTCGATGTTGTTCCGAATGCCGGCAGCTGGTCGCCGCCGGCAACGTTTGTTCGCATTGGCCACGGGTACCCGCCGTCGATCAGATCTATCTCGACCCGCCGGGGAGGCCCAATGTTCATCCATAACAAAGATCTTCAGTTCGAGGTCCGGGTCAGCGAGCCCGATCCACGGTTCGCGACGCTGCTGCAAGAGCAGTTCGGTGGCGCCAACGGTGAACTCAAGGCCGCGATGCAGTACTTCACCCAGGCTTTCGTCCTGCGCGAGAAGAACCCCAAGATGTACGACCTGTTCATGGACATCGCCACCGAGGAACTCAGCCACCTCGAGATGGTCGGCTCGATGATCACGATGCTGCTGGACGGCCTCAACGACAACCTGAAGATCGCCAACGAGAGGTGCGACTGGATGCCCGCGGTGGCCAGTGGCGACGGTCGTGACCAGATCATGCACCAGGTCGCGGTCAACCCGTTGTATCTGGCGCTGAACGGCGGCAGCCCGGATGTGAGCAACTCGCAAGGGGTGCCCTGGATGGGCTCCTACGTCAGCGCCAACGGCGACCCCACAGTGGATCTGCGCAGCAACCTGGCCGCCGAGTCGCGGGCGAAAATCGTCTACGAATACCTCAAGCAGTTCACCGACGACCCGGGTGTGCAAGACACCTTGAACTTCCTGATGACCCGCGAGGTGGCCCATTACCAGCAGTTCACCGCGGCTCTCAACGAGCTTCCGGTGAACTTCCCGCCCGGGCAGTTGGCCGCCGACCCGCGCTTCCAGAACGTCGCGTTCAACATGTCCAACGGCGGCGGCGAATCGATCCGCGGCCCGTGGAACCAGGGCCAGGGGCCGTGGCCGGAGGGGATGGAATGGGAGTATGTCGAGAAGCCCGAACAGCAGTGGCTGGGCGGCTCCACCCGCCAGAACAAGGGCGCACAGGACAACCCGCAGGGCTCACCCGCCATCAAGGCCGAGAAGCCGTTCACCCACGAACAGCGTTTTCCCGCAAGCTGATTCAAGACAAGGAGGCCGGGCGCTGAGGTATCCAGCGCCCGGCCTTCGCATTCCCTACCTGACGTGCGGGTCGGGCGGGTTGTCCTGCTGCCGGGCCTGGGGATACCCGGGCCCGCGGCCTTGAAACGGGACGCTGCCGGCGCGGTACCGGCGCGACATCGCCCGTTTCGCCTGGGCCGATCGGGGGTAGCTCTACGCGATGGCGGCCGACGGCACAACGAAGTCCGTCGTGGTGGCGTTGGCCGCAAACGCCGGAATCGCGGTGGCGAAATTCGTCGGCTTCTTGGTGACCGGGAGCTCGGCCATGCTCGCGGAGTCGGTGCATTCACTCGCCGACACCATCAACGAAGTGCTGTTGATGGTCGGCAAGCGCGTGGCGCTCAGGCGCCCGGATGCGTTGCACCAGTTCGGTTATGGGCGGAGCAGGTATTTCTACTCGTTCGTCGTGGCCCTGCTGGTGTTCGTCCTCGGCGCGGTCGCTGCCGGGTACGAGGGGTATCGCAAGCTCTCCCATCCCGAGCCGATCAGCACACCGGGTGTCGCCGTCGCGATCCTCGTGGCCGCCGCGCTCCTGGAAAGCTTCAGCCTGCGCACGGTGCTCAAGGAGTCGAACCGGCTCAAGGGTTCGGACGGCTGGTGGCAATTCATCCGCAACTCGCGCATCCCGGAGCCGCCCGTGGTGCTGCTGGAGGATAGCGCCGCCTTGCTCGGTCTGGGGATGGCTTTTGCCGGGGTGACCCTGACGGTCGTGACGGGAAACCCGTTGTGGGACGCGGTCAGCACACTTGGCATCAGTGTGCTGCTGGCCGTGATCGCCGTCGTTTTGATCGTGGAGACGCACAGCCTGTTGATCGGTGAGGGAGCAACGGCGAAGCAGTACAAGATGATTCGGTCCGCCCTGCAGCGGACCGAGCACGTCGACTCCGTGGTTGACCTGCGCACCCAATACCTGGCGCCGGACCAGATGATGGTGGCCGCCAAGATCGTGTTCGGACCCGAGCAGGAATTCGCGACCGCCGCCGGTGTGATCAAGGATGCGGAGGCGCGTATCCGGCAGACGGTGCCCGCGGTACGGGTCGTCTACATTCAGCCCGAGCTCGATCCCGCGTCGAGCTAATGCAACTTGGGCAAGACGTTGGTGCGGTAGAACTCGATGGCCACCAGCGGATTGCTCTGGGGGAAGTGCAAAAACGGCACGGCGCCGGCGTCCACGACCGCTTGTACGGCCCTGATGTGCGGAGCCGGGTCGGTGCCGACGGTCCAGTTGGACAGCACCTTGTCGAGGGGATTGACCTCCGCGGCGCGCTGGATGTCGACCGGGTTGGGCTGGTCGACGGCGCCGGCCGTGAAGCGCCACAGGCCGGCCGCGGCGGTCGCCTCGGCGTGGTCGCCGACGACCGCGAACAGCTCCGCGCGCTTGCCCAGGCCGGCGGGGTCGCGGCCGGCTGCCCGCGCGCCGGCGCCGAACGCGGCCAGCAGGGCGGAATTCGTGATGTCGCGGGCCTGACCGATCCATCCGTCACCGTATTGGCCGGCCATTGTCGCGCTCTTGGGCCCACTGGCCGCCACGAAGATCGGCGGCGGTGTGGACGGTGTGTCGTAGAGCTTCAACGCGTTGGTCTGGAAGTAGCGCCCGGCGAACGAGGTTCGCGATCCGCTCCACAACTGGCGGATCAGGGTGATCGCCTCGACCAGCCGATCGTGACGCTCGGTGTACTTGCCGAACGCGTTGGTCGCCGCCTGCTCGTTGAGCCGTTCCCCGGTCCCGACCCCCAGGAAGACACGCCCGGGGTACAGGATCGCCAGCGACGCGAAGGCCTGTGCCACCACTGTCGGGTGGTACCGGTAGGTGGGGCAGGTCACGCCCGTGCCGAAGGAGATACGGCTGGTGGCGTTGCCCACCAATGCCAGCGTCAGCCAGGGGAACATCGAATGGCCCTCGTTGTCCTGCCACGGCTGGATGTGGTCGCTGGCCCAGGCATGCCCGAAGCCGGCCTGTTCGGCCGCCTGGGCTTGCGCCACCAGCTGGTCGGTGCGGAACTGCTCGTGCGAGAGCACCACACCGACCGCCTTGGGCGCGGGCGGCGGCGGGGCCGCAGGCGTGGCGTGGTCGGCGCCCGGCCGGCCACAGCCGGCCGGAAGTCCGGTGGCGCCGAGTACGCCCGCACCGGCGGCCATCCGCCCTAACGTGCGACGCGAGACGCCGGTCACCGGACTAACGTACCCGCCGGTGCGGCGGTCACACCCCCGATGCGACGACCGGCCACCCGCTAGCCTGACTCGGGTGAGTCCCCAGACACGCCCGGCGCGCAAGGCCGACCTCCGTGAACTGTCACGCACGCTGGGCCGGGCCTTCCACGACGACCCGGTGACCACCTGGCTGTTGCCCGACCCTAGGGCGCGCGCCGCGCACCTGCACCGGTTGTTCGCGACGATGACGCGCCACCACCACCTGGGCTGCGGCGGCGTGGAGGTGGCCTGTGCCGGCCCGGGCATCGGCGGTGCTGCGCTGTGGGATCCGCCGAATCAGTGGCGCGAGACGCGCCTGGGCGAACTGGCGATGATCCCCACTTTTCTGCGGGTTTTCGGCCTGCGCTCGGCGAGGGCGCGCGGCCTGCAGGAGTTGATGAAGCGGATGCATCCCGAGGAACCGCACTGGTATCTCGCCGTGATCGGGAGCGACCCGTCGGTCCGCGGACAGGGCTTCGGCCAGGCGCTGATGCGCTCGCGGCTGGACCGCTGCGACGCCGAGTACTGTCCGGCCTATCTCGAGTCGAGCAAGCCCGAAAACGTGCCGTACTACGAACGTTTCGGTTTCACGGTGACCCGCGAGATCGTCGTGCCCGACGGTGGTCCGACCATGTGGGCGATGTGGCGGTCGCCGCGATAGCGGGCGCGCGCGTTTAGCCCCCCTACCCGGCGGGCAACCGATCCCGCATGAGCGAAAACCCTCAAGCCGACGAGTTGGCGGACCCCTCGGATTTTCCCGAGGAAGGCGGGCCCGGTGACACCCTGAACCCGAGCGAAGGCACCGACTCCGACGAGCTTTACAACGACGACGGCGACATCGTCGTCGACCCGCCCGAGGGCTGGAGCGAAGCGAACCGGTTCGGCATGACCGCGCGGGAAGAGCGCGAGGGCGAATCGTTGGATGCGCGGCTGGCCGAAGAGGAGCCCGACGTCGCCGTCGACGACGTGGGGAGCGCACCGCCCGACGGCCCTCCCGGGCGCGCGCATCGGGGCCAGATCGACGGCGCGCCCGAAGACGGCCAGTCGCTCTACGAGGTCGTCGACGAGAACGCAGCGCCGGACTTCACGCAGACCGTGGAGTGAGGTCAGCAGTGTGCGACTGTTCACTCCGAGTCGGGACGATTCGCTAGGGACTGCTCTTCCAGCCGGCGATGCCGATCGCGATCATCCGCAGTTGCTTGACGGCGATGCGCCGGATGTCTTCGAGCACCTCGGTGCTCTGCGCGTCCTCGATGGCCTCCGCGATGACGATCATCGAGTTGACGAACAGGGTCGCCAGCACGTTGAGGTCCTCGGTGCTCCACTCGCGCAGCCGTGGGAAACGCGCCAGGTCCGTGGCCAGCTCCGACGTGATCAACCGGATCTCGGTGCGGATGGCATAGCGCAGCACGCTCAGCCCGCTGTTGCGTTCACGTGCGATGAACCGCCAATGTTCCCGCCGCTGCGCGACACTGGCGACCAGAATTTCGACGGACGACTCGATGACCCGATTCGGGTCGAGCTTGCCGGCGCGCGCGTCACGCAGGGTGTCGCGCAAGCTGCGGAACGACTCGTCGATCAGGACCAGCCCGAGGGCCTCCATCGAGTCGAAGTGGCGATAGAACGCCGCCGGGACGATGCCGACCTCACGGGTCACCTCGCGCAGGCTCAGGCTGGAAAAGCTGCGGTCCTGCAGCAGCTTGAGTGCGGCGGCGATGATGGCGCGACGGGTCGCCTCCTTGCGCTCCTCGCGTGACCGGCTTTCCCGCGAGCGCTCGCGACCAGAACCGCGCATCCGTGAGCTAGGAGTACGGCTGTTCACTATGTGAACCCTACCACAGACCTGCACTAAACCCTTGACTGACCGGGTGTTGTAGGCCCACGGTGTACATATGTTCACTCAAACTGCTCAGACTTCTGGCCGGGCCCTCGCTCGCACTTTTCGGAAGCGAGTCTTGGGTTCCGAGCTTCTCGACCTACTCACGGGGCCACACGGCGTCGATCGCTACACCGAGCTGGTAGCGCCGACCTGGACGCTGGGAGAGGCCCGCGCCAAGGTGATCGACGTGCGCCGCACCACTGCCCGCAGCGTCACCCTCACGCTCGCGCCGAACGAGCGCTTCACGTCCGCATGGACCGTCAAGGCCGGCCAGTACGTCAATCTCACCGTCGAGATCGACGGCCGCCGGCACACCCGCTGCTATTCACCGGCCAACGCCGAGGGTGCGGCCCACCTGGAACTGACGATCGGTCGGCACGACGGCGGCCTGGTCTCGACCTACCTCTACGAGCACGCCCGCCGCGGCATGGTGGTCGGTTTGGCCGGCGTCGGCGGCGACTTCACCTTGCCAGCCGAAAGGCCGCGCAGGATCCTCTTCGTTTCCGGGGGAAGCGGCATCACGCCGGTGATGGCAATGCTGCGCACCCTGGTCGCCGAGCGCCACGAGGGCGAGATCGCGTTCATCCATTACGCCCGCACGGGGGCGGAGGCGTGCTACCGCGACGACCTCGCCGCCCTGCCTGGTGTCCGCGTGTTGCACGGCTATACCCGATCCGACGGCGGTGATCTCGCCGGCCGGTTCGACGCGGCGCATCTGGCCGCCGCCATGCCGTCGCCCGACGCGGTGTTCGTCTGCGGCCCAACGCCGTTGGTCGATGCCGTGCGAAACCACTGCGACAACGTCCACACCGAGAGCTTCGTGCCGCCGTCGGTGGAGGCGCCGGCCAACCCGTCGGGCGGCCGCGTCAGTTTCGCCGACAGCGGAGTCGACGTCGTCGACGACGGGCGCTCGCTGCTCGAACAGGCGGAATCTGCCGGCCTGTCCCCCGAAAGCGGCTGCCGGATGGGCATCTGCCACACCTGTACTCGGCGGAAGACCGCCGGAACGGTGCGCAACCTGATCACCGGCGCGGTCTCGACCGGTCCCGACGAGGACGTGCAGATCTGCGTGTCCGTCCCGGTCGGCGACGTCGACCTATCGCTCTAGCCCCACCCAAACCTCTGAAGGAAAAGCCATGACACAGAACAAGATCACACTGACCCCGGAACAGGCCGACGAATTCGGCCGTGAGCTGGACGCCATCAGGGAACGCGTGATGGCCAGCCTGGGCGCAGAGGACGCCGACTACATCCGCCGCGTCATCAAAGCCCAGCGCGCGCTGGAGGTCGGCGGCCGGGCGCTGCTCTTCCTGCCGCCCGCCTGGCTGCTGGGCACCACGATGCTGGGCCTGTCGAAAATCTTGGACAACATGGAGATCGGCCACAACATCATGCATGGTCAATACGACTGGATGCGTGACCCGAACATCTCCGGCCGCTCTTTCGAGTGGGACACCGCGTGCCCGGCCGACCAGTGGCGGCATTCGCACAACTACATGCACCACACCCACACCAACATCGTGGGGATGGACCGCGACATCGGTTACGGCATTCTGCGGATGAGCGAAGACCAGCGCTGGCAGCCGTACTACCTCGGCAACCCGCTCTACGCCTTCTTGCTGATGGTGCTGTTCCAGTACGGCGTCGCGCTGCACGAACTGGAGACGGAACGCATCCGCTCCGGCGAAATCGAGCTCGCCGACAAACGCGACGTGCTGCGCGCGATCTGGCGCAAGACGCGTCGGCAAACGCTCAAGGACTACGTGGCCTTCCCCTTGCTGGCCGGTCCCTTCGCCCCGTTCGTCTTCGCGGGCAACCTTTCGGCCAACCTGATGCGCAACGTGTGGTCGTACATGATCATCTTCTGCGGCCACTTCCCCGACGGCACCCAGGAATTCACCGTCGAGGAGACCAAGGACGAGTCGCGCGGCATGTGGTACTTCCGCCAAGTCCTCGGTTCGGCAAACCTCACCGGCGGCAAGCTGTTTCATCTGCTGTCGGGCAACCTGTCCCACCAGATCGAGCACCACCTGTTCCCGGACATGCCCGCCCGCCGCTACGCCGAGATCGCGCCCGAGGTGCAAGCGATCTGCGAGCGCTACGGCATCCCCTACAACCGTGGCCCGCTGCTGCGCCAGTTCGGCACCGTCGTCCGCAAGATCGTCCGGCTGACCTTCCCGGACTCGGTGCTACGCAAGGCCACCTCCGACCGGTCGGCCGATCCGGTGCCCGCGGCCGCCTGACCGCAACCCACGTCCCCCGCGCCCGGGGTATTGCGCGCGGGGGACAATGGGCGGCGTGGAATGGACCGGCGCGCGCTACGCGGACAAACCGACGGTGGAGGCATCGACGTGGATCGATGCGGATCCGTCCCGGGTTTGGAGCCTGGTTTCCGACATCAAGCTCATGCCGACGCTGAGCAACGAGCTGCAAGCCGTGGAGTGGTCCGAGGGTGCCGACGCCCCGCGCGTGGGGGCCCGCTTCATCGGACACAACGAACACGAGGCGTTCGGGCGATGGAGCACCACCTCCCAGATCGTCGCGTGCGACGCGCCGCGCGAATTCGCCTGGGCCGTCGGCCAACCGGATAACCCGGCGGCGACGTGGCGGTTCCGCCTGACGCCCCGCGACGGCGGCACGGCGCTGAGCTACTGGATGCAGATGGGGCCGGGACGTTCGGGCTTGTCGGTGGCCATCGAATCGATGCCCGACAAGGAGCAGAAGATCGTTTTCGTGCGGATGCGCGAGTTCGAGGCCGCGATCGGCAAGACCCTCGCGGCGATCAAGAGGCTGGCCGAGCACGGGGTGCGTTGATGCGAACCGCGACGACGGTCGAGTTCTCGGGCGCCGGTCGTGAAACCGCGGACTTCGTCGTCGAGGCGGAGAACCTGGGCCTCGACGTGTGTTGGGTGGCGGAGGCCTGGGGTTCCGACGCGCCGTCGGCCCTGGGCTATCTCGCGGCGCGCACCGAGCGGATCCTGCTGGGTTCTGGCATCCTGCAGGTCGGAGTGCGCTCGCCGGTCATGGTCGCCCAGACCGCCATCACCCTGTCCAACCTCTCGGGCGGGCGTTTCCTGCTCGGGCTGGGCGCGTCCGGCCCGCAGGTGATCGAGGGTTTGCACGGCGTCTCGTTCAGCCGGCCGCTGACTCGCATCGCCGAGACCGTCGACATCGTGCGGCAGGTGTTGGCCGGGGGGAAAATCTCCCACTCCGGCAAGCATTTTCACATTCCGCTTCCCGGCGGCGAAGGCGTGCCGATGCGGTTGTCGGCCCGGCCCGAGCATCCCATCCCCATCTACCTGGCCGCGCTGTCACCGGCGATGCTGCGGCTGACCGGGCGGACCGCCGACGGCTGGCTGGGTACCAGCTTCGTCCCCGAGGGTGCCGGCGACGCGTACTTCTCGCACCTCGACGAGGGCCTGACCGCCGCCGGCCGCACGCGCGCCGACGTCGACATCTGCCAGGGCGCCGAGGTCGCCTTCGCCACCGACGAGGACGAACTGCGCGGCATGGTCGCCGGCCGCAAGAAGGAGCTGGCCTTCAGCCTCGGCGGGATGGGGTCGTCGAGCACCAACTTCTACAACCAGGCCTACAGCCGGCAAGGCTGGGCCGACACCGCCACCGAGGTGCGCGAGCGCTGGCAGCGAGGGGACCGCGACGGCGCGGCCGCGCTGATCACCGACGAGATGGTCTTGGCCACCACGCTGATCGGTACCGAGGAGATGGTGCGCGCCCGGCTTGCGGTGTGGCGAGACGCCGGCGTGAACACCGTGCGCCTGTATCCGGGCGGCGATTCGCTGGAGGCGAAGCTGGACACGCTCGGCCGGGCCATCGAGGTGGTCGCCGAGGTCTAGGACAGATCCGTCGGCGCGTGCACGACCTTCACCAGCTTCACCGCGGGGCGCTCCGGCACCCCGTCGGCCAGGAACCACCGGAAGGCGAGGTTCCCGCACGGATACCCAAGTGTGGTCAGCGAATTCGGGTGGCCGGTCGTTGAGCGAGACAACACGATCGTCACCGAACCGTCGCTGTTGAGCGCGGCGCTGTGGCCGTTGATCGAGCAGCGGACGTCGGGGCCCTCGGCGGCGCCGAAGGTGGCCATGAATCGGTTCCACACCACCAGGTTCCAGAACCGGCATGCGGGAGGGCGGTGGGTGATCACCAGTGCTTCGTCGTCCTCGAGCACGAAGCTGCCGTAGGAGTAGCAGGCGTCGCGCGCCGACCAGCCGAAGTTGGCGTCGGGGACCTGATAGGGGTCGGCGAATTCATTTGCGGCGTGCGCGGTTTCGTGTCCGAGCGCATGATCGTCGCCGACCCGGGTGCCGACCGCCAGCGGCACGATCGCGAACATGGTGCGCAACCAGGTCGCGGCGGCGCGCAGGCGCGCGGCGGTCTCGGCGTCGCCGTGCCGGATCGGCTCCGGCTCGTCGAGCGCCTCGATCCGCCAGGTGACGGGGTGGCCCCTCAGCGGGTCGGCCTGATAGTCGCGGGTCATGAGCACGGCGGCATCGGGCGTGGGGCCGAATTCGAAGGCGAAGTTGCCGTCGGCATCGATATCGAGGTCGCTGTCACGGACTATCGCGACCACCCGGTCGGACCATGCCCCCGGCGACGGCTCGTTGTAGGCGGTCACCGAGAAGTACACGCTGTCGCCCCTGTTGCCGCTGATGCGGTAGCGGCGCTTCGGGTCGACCGGGCACATGAAGTAATAGGCGTCGGTGTTGTCGCCACCCCAGCGGCGGTCCCGGCGGAACGGCGTGTTCACGGCGACGAACTGGGGCCGGCCGGGCTCGGCGAAGAGGTAGGCGTCGAACGCCACCCCGAGCGTGCTGGCGAGCATGCGGTAGCCGTCGGCGACGTGCCGGTCGTCGGCGACCGAACGGTCGCCCTCGAGGAAGGATCGGTCCAGGGTGCCGAGGGTGCCGAGCAACTCCTGCCAGGCGGCGGTCGATTCGTGCGTCATGCGCTGATTCCCTTCAGGAGCAATGCGGTGGTGCGGTCGACCCACGCGTCGTCGAGCTCGGAGGCGCGGGTGAGCAAGCCCATCAGCGTGATGCCGGCGATGGCCTCGGTTAATTCGGCGGCGGTCACGTCGGGCCGGACCTCGCCGCGGTCCGCGGCCCGCGCAAGCAACTGGGCGAGACCGCCACCGATGACGCCGGCGAACCGCTCCAACAGCGCCGAATGCAGGGTCGGGTCCGCGGCCATCTCGCCCACCAGCCCCGGCAAGGCCGCCCGGGCGGCCGGCGTCGTCAGGAAAGCCATTGAGCGACGGACCATTTCGCGCAGGTCCCGGGGCAACGACCCGGTGTCGGGCAGCTCGGTCGCGGCGCCGATGGGAAACACCGCCTCGTGGACCAGGTGCGCCTTGCTCGGCCAGCGCCGGTAGATGGCGGGCTTGCTGGTGCCGGCGCGGTCGGCGATCGCGGACACCAGCAGCCCGGCGTAGCCGGTCTCGGCGAGCAGTTCGACGGTCGCGCTCAGCACGGCGGCGTCGATGCGCGGGTCACGAGGTCGGCCGAAATCCACTACCATTACGAAACCGAGGGTAACATAAGTCGCTGTGACCGACGCCGTTCGCCTCGATGACCTCGCCCGGCCCCGATTCAGCGCCGAGGCCCAGCAGATCCTGGACATGATGGCCACGCTGGCACCGGACTGCCCGCTGGACTCCGACGCGCTGCACTTGCGCGCCAGCGCGGACACCGGGCTCGACGACTTCGGCCCGTCGGACTATCGGGAGCGGCTCGACGTCTACCTCGCCGCGCTGCGCGACATCGACGGCCTGCACGGGGCCGGGGTCGTGAACTTCTACGGCCAGTTGCTGCAGCTGCTCAAGAACCGGCTCCTGCTGACCGACCTGCTGCGGCGGCATCCCGAGATCGACGACCTCGAGTTGCAACCGCCGGTGGTGATCGCCGGCCTGCCCCGCACCGGCACCACTCATCTGCACAACATGCTGGCGGCTCCAGCCACCTTCCGCACCATGCCCTACTGGGAGAGCGTCGAACCGTTTCCCCTGCCGGCCGAGGCCGGCATCGAGCCGGACCCACGGCGCGCGCGAATGGACGTCGCGGTCGGGGTGATCAACACCGTGATGCCACATTTTCCGCTCATGCACGAGATGACCACCGACCACGTCCACGAAGAGATCCAACTGCTCGCCAACGACTTCTCGACCATGCTGTTCGAGACGCTGGCCGACGTGCCGCGCTGGCGTGACTACTACCAGGCGCACGACCAGACGCCGCACTACGAGTACCTCGCCCGGCAACTCAAGGCCATGCAGTTCTTGCGTGGAGGGCGGCGCTGGCTGCTCAAGTCGCCGCAGCATCTCGAGCAGGTGCCGGTGCTGACACGCGTATTTCCCGGCAGCATAGTCGTTTTCACGCACCGCGACCCGGTGCCGGTGGCTCTCTCGATGATCGCGATGATCACCTACTCGGCGCGAATGCACCGGTCGCCAGTGCCCGTGCAGGAGATCGCGGCGTCGTGGATCGACCGCCTGGACGACATGCTTTCCGCCCTCGTGCGCGACCGGGACACCATCGGCGCGGAACGCTCGATCGACATCCGATTCGACGACTTCATGGCCAACGAAGTCGGTGTGGCCGAGCGGGTGTATGCCCTGGCCGGCGAGCCGTTCACCGGCGACGTCCGAACGGCGATCGACGATTACCTGTCCGGGCATCAGCGGGGGCGGCTGGGCAACGTCTCGACGTCCTGCGCGATGTTCGGGCTGGACGAGGTCGACCTGCGCGGTCGCTTCGCACCGTATGTCGAGCGGTTCCTGGCCTAACCCGCGGCGGGCCGCTACGTTCTCAAGCTATGGTCGCTATGCCCGCGCTGGACGGTGTCGAACACAGGTATGTGGATCTGGGCGGCGGTGTGACGATCCATGTGGCGGACGCGGGTCCGGCCGATGGGCCGGCGGTGATGCTGGTGCACGGCTTCCCCCAGAACTGGTGGGAATGGCACAACCTGATCGGGCCGCTGGCCGCCGACGGCTACCGCGTGCTGTGCCCGGACCTGCGCGGTGCGGGGTGGAGTTCGGCGCCCCGTTCGAGTTACACGAAGACCGAGCTGGGCGACGACTTGGCGGCCGCCCTGGATCGATTGAATGTCCAGACGGTCAAGCTCGTCGCGCACGACTGGGGCGGACCGGCCGCGTTCATCATGATGCTGCGCCACCCGGAAAAGGTGACCGGGTTCTTCGGAGTGAACACCGTGGCGCCCTGGGTGAAGCGCGACCTGCGGGCGGTACGCAACATCTGGCGGTTGTGGTACCAAATCCCGATCTCGTTGCCGGTCATCGGCCCACGGGTGATCGGTGACCTCGACTCGCGGGCGAGCCGTCTGCTGGGCTCATGGGTCGGTGGCGGCTACGCGCTGCCCGAGGATGACCTCCGCCTCTACACCGAGTGCATGCGTCAGCCCGGCCACGCGGAGGCGGGTTCGCGGTGGTATCGCAGCTTCCAGTCGGGAGAGATGATGCGCTGGATGCGCGGCGAGTACGACGAGGCCCGCGTCGAGGTCCCGGTCCGCTGGCTGACCGGAACCGAGGACCCGGTGATCACGCCCGACCTGACCGACGGATATGCCGAGCATATCGGCGATTTCAAAGTGGAGCTGGTCGACGGCGTCGGCCATTGGATCGTCGACCAGCGCCCGGACCTGGTGCTGGACCGCGTCCGAGCCTTCCTGCGCGGCGAAGCGTAAACCTCAGGGCTTGACGAGGATGCGGATGGGATTGCCCTGCTGGCGTTCGAGCATCTCGATGCCGTGCGACAGGTCTTCCAGGGCGACAATCTCGCTGATCGACCGCGAAATGTCCAGGCGCCCAGACGAAACCAACTTCGCCAGGGTCTCGATGTCGACGTTCTGATAGCCCAGGTGGCCGAGCACTTGCTTGCGGGTCAAACCGAACAGGGAGGTCGGTCCCACGGTCGGTGCCTCGGCGCTCATCCCGACGCCCACCAGCCGGCCTCCCGGGGTGAGGCAATCGAGCCCCTGCTCGAACGTCGCCTTCAGGCCGACGGCGTCGAAGGCCACGTCCAGCAGGCGGCCGCCGGTGGCCTCGGCGATCTTGTCCCTGAGGCCGTCGTCGCGGGAGTCGAACGCGTAGTCGGCTCCGACGGCCCGGGCACGCTCCAAGACAACCGGGTTGACGTCGACGGCGACGATCGGTACGGCGCCGACCAACCGCGCGAGCTGGACGATGTGGGTGCCCAGCCCGCCGACGCCCCACACACCGACCGACTCGCCGACCGCGACCTTTCCCGTCCGGACGACGGCGCCGAACGGGGTGGACACCGCGTCGGCCAGAATCGCGGCCTGTTCCAGCGGCACGTTGTCGGGCACCCGGGTCAGCCCGGCCGCCTGCGCCAGCGTGTATTCGGCCCACGCCCCGTCGTAGGCGAAGGCCATCAACTGGATGCGCAGGCAGTTCACCACGTCGCCGCGCCGGCAGTTCGGGCAACGTTGGCAGGGCCGGCCGGCCGCAACCACGACGCGGTCGCCCTCGGCCCAGCCGGTCACCTCCGGCCCCAGTTTGGCGATGGTGCCCGACGCTTCGTGGCCCTGGGTCACCACGGGCTGCTGCGCCGGAAAGGTCCCGTTGATGAGGCTCAGGTCGGAGTGGCAGATACCGCAGAAGGCGACCTTGACCAGGACCTCACCCGGGCCGGGCTCGGGTATTGGAACATCCTCGAGCGCAATCCTTTTGGTGTCTGCGTAGAAGCGCTCGGCGCGCATCGTCGTCGCCATGGGCTAGTCGACGCCGATGGTGACTTCCGTGGATTTGATGAACACGGTTGCGGGCTGGCCGACCTGGAGTCCGAGATCGGTGGCGGCGTCCTTGGTCACGGAGGAGGTGATGACCTGGTCGCCACCGTCGAGCTTGACCTTCACGACCGCCATCACGCTGCCGAGGTCGACCTCGGTGATGGTCCCTTTGAGTTGATTTCGGGTCGAGAGCCGCATCGTGAGGTCCTCCGTCTGGGTTGAGGGATCTGCGATTGAGCCTAGCCCGGTGACGATGCGGGCCGGAACGGCCGGCTGAGGAGGCGGGCGATTGAACCTAGCCCGGTGACGATGCGGGCCGGAACGGCCGGCTGAGGAGGCGGGCGATTGAACCTAGCCCGGTGACGACGCGGGCCGGAACGGCCGGCTGAGGAGGCGGGCGAGTGGACCTAGTGTCGCGGGCCCAGCAGGGCTATGGAGGCGTCGACGGCCGGCTCCACGATTCCCCGCACCGGTTGTCCGTCTTCGACGGCAAGCGCGGTCAGTTCGCGCAAGCCGCCCAGCAGGATGACGGCCAGGGGGGCGGTCAGCGGCGGCAGCTCGGCCCGCTGGAAGCCCGGGCTGGCGCTGAGGTCGATCAGCAGGCTGGACAGCAGCTGCAGGCCGCGGCGCTGCACCGGGCGGGCGGCGGCGCCGAGCGAGGGAAGCTCCCGGATCCAGCTCAGCGTGAGGGCCGGCCGGGACTCGATGTAACCCACGTATGCCTCGACGGCCTGACGAATCTGCCGGTGCCAGTCGGCCTCCGGGTCGACCGCCGCCGCGATGCACTCGCCCAGCCTTTCGATGTCGGCCCCCAGCAGCTCCAGGAAGCACTCTTCCTTGCTCGCGAACTGGTCGTAGAAGGTGCGCTTGGATGTCCGGGCGTTACGGACGACGTCGGCGACGGTGCTGGCGCGGTAGCCGCGCTCCGCGATCGACGTGGCGAGGCCCTCGAGCAACCTGAATCGAAACGGGTCGTCAAGGACCCCTTCGTCTGCCGTTGCTGTCGCCGCTGATGGCACGACCGGCGCCCCTTTCGATAACTGCGGCACCCTTGTCAGGCTGTGGTACCTCAGAGTACCGTAACTCGGAAAGGTTCTGGTACACGGCAGTACCACCCCGGTGCCCCGGGGCCAATATGGGGAGCAGTCCGCCATGAGTGAAGTAGTCACCGCCGCACCGGCAACCGCGGCCGTCAGGCTGCCCCCCGCCACCCGACTGCCGAAGTTGTTGCAGGGGTTGGGTTTTGCGGTGTCGCGACGGGGCATGATTCAGCGGCTGGCCCGCCGCCACGGCGACGTCTTCACGCTGAACCTCCCGATCTATGGCCCGGTCGTGGTGGTCGCCGACCCGCAACTGGCCAAGCAGATCTTCACCACCAGCCCGGACGAGCTCGGCAACATCCAGCCGAACCTGAGCCGACTGTTCGGCTCCGGGTCCGTGTTCGCGCTCGACGGGGAGGACCACCGCCGCCGGCGGCGACTGCTGGCGCCGCCGTTCCACGGCAAGAGCATGAAGAAGTACGAGGCGATCATCGAAGAAGAGACCCTGCGGGAGACCGCAAGCTGGCCGGAGGGTGAGGCCTTCGCAACGCTGCCGTCGATGATGCGCATCACGCTGAATGCCATCCTGCGCGCCGTATTCGGGGCCGAAGGCGCCGAACTCGACGAGCTGCGCCGGCTCATACCGCCGTGGGTCACGCTGGGCTCACGGATGGCGACGATGCCCAAACCCCAACGCAGTTACGGGCGCTTTACCCCGTGGGGGCGCCTGGACGAATGGCGCCGCCGATACGACACGATCATCGACAGGCTGATCGAAGCCGAGCGGGCCGACCCGAACTTCGACCAACGCAGCGACGTGCTCGCATTGATGTTGCGCAGCACCTACGACGACGGTTCGGTCATGTCGCGCAAGGACATCGGCGACGAACTGCTCACCCTGCTGGCCGCCGGGCACGAAACGACGGCCTCCACGCTGGCCTGGGCGTTCGAGCGGCTGACTCGGCATCCGGACGTGCTGGCGACGCTGGTCGAGGAGGCCGACGACGGCGGACAAGAGCTGCGCCAGGCGACCATCCTGGAAGTGCAGCGCGCCCGGACGGTCATCGACTTCGCCGCCAGGCGCGTCTACCCGCCGCGGTATCAGCTCGGGGAATGGGTCATTCCGCGTGGCCAATCGCTCTTGGTGAGTATCGCGCGAATCCACGAGAACCCCGACGTTTTCCCCAATCCGGGGCGTTTTGATCCGCAACGTTATGTCGGGACCAAACCGTCGGCCTACGCGTGGATCCCGTTCGGTGGCGGCACCCGTCGCTGCGTGGGGGCCGCCTTCGCCAACATGGAGATGGATGTCGTGCTGCGAACCGTGTTGCGGCACTTCACCATCGAGACCACGACGGCGCCCGGCGAGCGGTGGCACGGCCGCGGCGTCGCCTACACGCCGAAGGACGGCGGACGGGTCGTGGTGCGCCGGCGATGAGCTGAGGCGCTCCGCCTACTGGCCCGCGGTGGCCCGGCGCGGCAGTTTCCAGCCCGGCCGGATGTAGTGGCAGGTGTACCCGTTCGGGTAGTGCTGCAGGTAGTCCTGGTGCTCGGGCTCGGCCTCCCAGAAATCCCCGGCGGGACTGACCTCGGTGACGACCTTGCCGGGCCACAGCCCGGAGGCCTCGACGTCGGCGATGGTGTCCAGCGCGATGCGCTTCTGGTCCTCGTCGAGGTAGAAGATGGCCGACCGGTAGCTGGGTCCGCGGTCGTTGCCCTGGCGGTCTTTCGTTGTCGGATCGTGGATCTGGAAGAAGAACTCCAGCATGGTGCGATAGTCGGTGACGGCCGGGTCGTAGACGATCTCGATGGCCTCGGCGTGCGTGCCGTGGTTGCGGTAGGTCGCATTCGGGACGTCGCCGCCCGTGTAACCGACCCGCGTCGAAACCACGCCCGGCTGCTTGCGGATGAGTTCTTGCATCCCCCAGAAACAGCCGCCTGCCAGGATCGCTTTTTGGGTTGCCATTGCTCGTCCTCCTCACGGGCCACGATGCCGCCCAGGCTACACTCCGCCGATGAGCCGCAACGTCGCGACGATCTCGGGAAATGCCGACACATGACGACGCAGGAATTCACTCGCAACGAACTATCGGCCGCCTTCCAGAAGTTCGAGGAGACAGTGGCCCGGGCCGCCGAAACCCGCGACTGGGACGCCTGGGTCGAGCAGTACACGCCCGACGTCGAGTACATCGAGCATGCGGCCGGCACGATGCGCGGCCGCGACGAGGTCCGCGAGTGGATCAAGCGCACGATGACGACCTACCCCGGCAGCCACATGGTGGCCTTCCCGTCGCTGTGGTCGGTCATCGACGAGGCACGCGGACGGATCATCTGCGAACTGGACAATCCCATGCGCGACCCCGGGGACGGCAGCGTCATCAGCGCCACCAACATCTCGATCGTCACCTACGCGGGGGACGGCCTGTGGCGCCGTCAGGAAGACATCTATAACCCGCTGCGTTTCCTGCGCGCCGGCATGAAGTGGTGCCGCAAGGCCCAGGCGCTCGGCACGCTGGACGACGATGCCGCGCGGTGGATGCAGGAAAACGGCGGCGGACAACCATGACAGAAGGGGACTCATTGAGCACCAAACCCAAACTCGTCATCGGCGCCAACGGCTTCCTGGGTTCGCATGTCACCCGTCAGCTCGTCGCCGACGGTTTCGAAGTGCGCGCCATGGTGCGCCCGAACGCCAACACCCGCTCCATCGACGACCTCGAGCTGACCCGCTTCCACGGGGACGTCTTCGACGACACCACCGTCCGCGAAGCGATGGACGGTGTCGACGACGTCTATTACTGCGTCGTCGACACCCGCGCATGGTTGCGCGATCCGGCGCCGCTGTTCCGCACCAACGTCGAAGGCCTGCGCAACGTCCTCGATGTCGCCGTCAAGCGCCCCGACCTGCGCAGGTTCATCTTCACCAGCACCTACGCGACGGTGGGCCGGCGGCATGGGCACGTGGCGACCGAGGACGACGTGATCAGCCCGCGGGGGCTAACCCCCTATGTCCAGTCCAGGGTTCAGGCCGAGGACCTGGTGATGCGGTACGTGGCCGAGGCCGGGCTGCCCGCGATCGCGATGTGCGTCTCGACGACCTATGGCAGCGGTGACTGGGGCGGCACACCGCACGGCGCCTTCATCGCCGGCGCGGTCTTCGGCAAGCTGCCCTTCCTGATGAACGGCATTCAGCTCGAAGTCGTCGGCGTCGATGACGCCGCGCGGGCCATGATCCTCGCCGCCGAGCGCGGGCGCATCGGTGAGCGTTACCTTGTGTCCGAGCGGATGATCGCGCTGAACGACGTCGTACGCATCGCCGCCGACGAGGCCGGAGTGCCGCCGCCGCAACGCTCGATCTCGGTGCCGATGCTCTATGCCCTGGCCGCGGTGGGCACCTTGAAGGCCCGGCTCACCGGCAAGGACTCCGAACTCAGCCTGGCGTCGGTCCGCATGATGCGCGCCGAGGCCGACGTCGACAGCAGCAAGGCCAAGCGCGAATTGGGTTGGCAGCCGCGCCCGGTCGAGGAATCGATCCGCGAGGCCGCCCGGTTCTGGGCCGCCATGCGCACTCCGCGAAAGAACGCTCCGGCCGCGCAGTCCGAGTAGGTCCGGACCGTGGACCGCATACGCGTCGATCTCCATGGGCCGCCGCAGACGACGCTGGCGACGCTGTACGCCAAGGCGCTGGACGCGGACGCCTGCCCGTCGATCCTCGGTGACCACTTCGCGAAGGCCGCGGTGGCACGCATCGAGTACGACTGGGACACAACGACGATCGATGCGCGCCGGGCGCCGTCGGTCGCCGTCCGCAGCAAACACTTCGACACCTGGGTGCAGCAGTTCCTGGCCGCGCATCCAGAAGCGGCCGTCCTGCACGCGGGCTGCGGTCTGGATGCCCGCGTCTACCGTCTGGATCCACCGCCCGGGGTGCGGTGGTACGACGTCGACTATCCCGACATCATCGATCTGCGTGAACGGCTGTATCCCGGCCGAACGAACTATCGGATGCTGCCGGCCTCGGTCACCGATCCGTCGTGGCTGGCCGAGGTACCCGCCGACCGCCCCACCCTGTTCATCGCCGAGGGACTGACGATGTACCTGAACAAGGACGACGGGCCGGCGTTGCTTCGCCGCGTCGTCGATCGATTCCCTTCCGGCGAACTGCAGTTCGACGCCTTCAACACCTTCGGCATTCGCACCCAGTTCATCAACGCGGTGGTCCGCCGCTCCGGGTCGAAACTGCACTGGGGTATCGACGGGCCAGGCGACATCCTCGACACCGTTCCCGGAGTGCGCCTGCTGGCATGGGAGTCGGTCTTCGACAGCGACACCTTCGACCTGGTGTCCCCGCTCGCGCGCCGGGTGGGCAGGGTGATGGCGAAGGTGCCGACATTGCGGACGATGGCGCAATATCACCGCTACGCATTCGGGCACCCTGATCGGGAAGTGTCGGGCCCCGGCTCGTGTTGAACCCGCTATCGGCGTCTAGGAGGAGACCATGAGCCACCCCGAAATCAAAGAACCCAACGCTGGCCACCCGATCAGCATCGAGCCGACGAAGGGGCGGGTCCAGGTCCGCGTCAACGGCGAGCTGGTCGCCGACACGACGGCCGCCCTCGAATTGCGCGAGGCCACTTTGCCCGCGGTGCAATACATTCCGATGAGCGACGTGGTGCAGGACCGGCTGACCCGCACGGACACCAGCACGTATTGCCCCTTCAAGGGTGAAGCCAGCTATTACAGCGTGACCAGCTCGGCCGGCGACACCGTCGAGGACGTGATCTGGACCTACGAGCAGCCTTATCCGGCGGTCGCGGCGATCGCCGGGCATGTCGCGTTCTACCCGAACAAGGCCGAAATCAGCGTCTCGGCGGCCTAGCAGATCCACCCGGGCAGCGCGACCTCGTGGGCTCGGGTATCGCTGTACAGCCGCATCGAGACGATCAACCCGTCGCGGGTGTCGAAGATGCAGACGAACGGGCTGTCGTACTCGACGCCGGCGGTGGTGGTGCCGTTGGCCTGTGCCTCGACCACCACCGTTTCCCCCTCGTTGACACAACGCACCAGGTCGAGGGTGATCTCGAGTTCGCGCTTGCGCCGCTCGACCACCCGCCGAAAGGTCTCCTTGTCGCAGGAGGCGCGCGTGACGAGTGACCAGTAGGTGAAGTCGTCGCTGAGCAGCGCGAAGCCCTCGTCGAGGTCGCCCCCCTCGCTCGTATTCTGCAGAAACATCCAGGCCAGTTCGCCCTGCGGGTCATCGAACGGCGTCATCACATCGCAATATTGACTTGGCACATCGTTAACGGTCAATCGGAGAGTCGGTCGGTGGAAATCGCGCGCACGGTCACGTTCCCCGGGGCGGTCAGCTTCGGGCACACGTTGGCGCCGCTTCGCCGCGGTTTCGGGGATCCCTGTTTTCACGCGTCCGGTGACGGTGCGATCTGGCGGACCAGCCTGTTGCCCACCGGGCCGGTCACCGCCCGGATCACGCGCGCGACCGCCAACGCCGCCCGCTGCGTGGCATGGGGCAGCGGGGCGCCCGAGTTCGTCGAACGGCTGCCCGCGCTGCTGGGCTCCGAGGACGACGCGTCGGATTTCGTGCCCAGGGACCCGATCGTCGCCGATGCGCGTCGCCGCGTTCCGCACTTGCGCCTGGGCCGCACCGGGCTGGTGCTTGAGGCTCTGATCCCGGCGATCATCGAGCAGCGGGTGCCGGGTGCCGACGCGTTTCGGTCGTGGCGCCTGCTGGTGTCCAAGTACGGCTCGCCGGCGCCGGGACCGGCGCCGGCGCGGATGCGGGTGCCGCCGCCGGCCGAAGTGTGGCGATACATACCGTCGTGGGAATTCCACCGCGCCAACGTCGACCCGAGGCGCGCGCAGACCCTGGTGGCGTGCGCGCGGCGGGCCGCCTCGCTGGAACGGCTGGCAGCCCGTCCGGCCGCGCAGGCCCGCAAGGCGTTGACCTCGCTGCCGGGTGTGGGGGAATGGACCGCCGCCGAAACCGCGCAACGGGCGTTCGGGGACGCCGACGCGCTGTCGGTCGGCGACTACCACGTCCCGAAGATGATCGGCTGGACGCTGGTGGGCCGCCCGGTCGACGACGCCGGCATGCTTGAACTGCTCGAGCCGATGCGACCACACCGGCACCGGGTGGTCCGGTTGCTCGAGGCCAGCGGGCTGGCCTACGAGCCGCGGCGTGGCCCGCGACTGCCGGTGCAGCACATCGGCGAGCTCTAAACGTGGTCATGGCCTCGCCGGGGCCGCGTTTTCGGCACCGGTCACCGGGTACCCACTGCGGAGACGTGACCGTGTGCGAAACGGAGGAAATCGATGACACAGTTCACCATCCCAGGGCTCACCGACAAACAGGGAGCGCGGCTGACCGAACTGCTGCAAAGGCAATTGAGTACCTACAACGATCTTCACCTGACGCTCAAGCACGTTCACTGGAATGTGGTGGGGCCCAACTTCATCGGCGTGCACGAGATGATCGACCCGCAGGTGGAGGCCGTTCGCGGTTTCGCCGATGACGTCGCCGAGCGCATCGCCGCCCTCGGCGGATCACCCCAGGGCACGCCGGGAGCGATCATCAAAGACCGCACCTGGGACGACTACTCGGTCGGCCGCGACACCGTGCAGGCCCACCTGGCCGCGCTCGACTTGGTCTACACCGGCGTCATCGAGGACATTCGCAAGTACATCGAGGAGACCGAGGAGCTCGACCCGGTCACCCAGGATCTCTTGATCGACCAGGCCGGGAACCTGGAGAAGTTCCAGTGGTTTGTCCGCGCCCACCTGGAGAGCGCAGGCGGCAAGCTGACCCACGAGGGTGCCGCCACCGAGAAGGACGCCGCCGGCAGCGCGCGCAGCGCTTCCTAATTGGCCGTCGAATCATTGTGTTGCGCGCCGTTTTTGGGCGTGAGAACGTTGACCCGGTCGCCTGCGGCAAGCCGCAGGGTCGCGTCGGCATCGATGAGCCGCCGGTTGTGCAGGACCGACACGGCGAAGTGACCGTCCGGCCACTCGAGGTCGCCTAGGGTTCGGCCGACGGCCGCCGAGTCACTCGCCAGGGTGTGTTCGACGATGCAGTACCCGTCCAGCTGGCTGTGCGGGTCGTGTTCGGGGACCGCGGCTTGCGGATCGGCCCATTCGGCGGCCTGGTGGCCGGCCGCGACGCCGGGCTGGGCGTCGGCGAAGTAGGCGCTGAGCGCTCGCAGCACGTTCTGATTTGTCAGCCAACCCTGGACGGACCGGACCTCGGTGTCGATGACCGGAAGGCCGTCGCGGCCGTAGAGCACGAGTTGGCGCAAGGCCTGAGCGAGGCTGTCGTTGGCGAACAGCGCCTGCGGTTCCCGGATGCGGGTGACGGGGCCGAGCAAGCCCGTCAAGTCGCGGTCGTTGTTGCCGACCGGGCTGGTCAGATCCACCGGAACGGCAAACCGGTGCATCGCGTCGGCCGCGGTGAGGTCGGCGAAGGCGTTGCTGGGGGTGGGTCGGTCGATGTCGATGCCCCGGCGCAACAGCTTGGTGGTGTAGATGGTGCCGTAGGAAAGGCCGCGGGATACCGTCGTGCCCACGGCGACGGCCAACATGACCGGCAGGGTGAGGGTGAAATCCCCGGTCATCTCGACGGTGCTCGCCAGCGCCGTGAGCGGGGCGCGCGCGGCCGAGGCGAACACGGCGCCCATGCCGACAATGGCGTAGAGGGCGGGGTGCCCGACGGCCGTGCCGATCGTGTGCTGGACGAACAGCCCGAACGCCATGCCCGAGGTGGCCCCGACGAACAGCGAGGGAGCGAATACACCGCCCGATCCGCCGATGCCGATGGTCAGGCTGCACGCCAGCATCTTCCCGGCGGCGAGGAGCAGCAAGAACCACAGCGCGTAATGGCCGGCGAAGGCGGCGTACATCACCGGGTAGCCGACACCGTAGAGCTGCGGCACCGCCAGCAGCAGCAGGCCGAGCACGATCCCGCCGACCGCCGGCCGCGCCCAGTCGGGGCGCCCGCCCCAGACCCGGTCGCATAGGTCCTCGGTCTTGTACAGGACGTTCTTGAAGAGGATCCCGATGAGCCCCGCGATTGCCGCGAGGAGCGCCACCAGCAGGTAGTTGGCGATGTGATTCAGTTCGATGCCGGCGGGCAGCTCGGTCAGGAAGGGGGCCGAGCCGAAAAACACGCGGGCGACGACGTCGGCGACCATCGACGACAGCATGATCGTGAAGATCGCCTCCACGGACAGTTCGCGCAGGATCAGCTCGACGGCGAAGAAGACGCCGGTGATGGGGGCGTTGAAGGTGGCCGAGATGCCGCCGGCGGCGCCGCAGGCCACCAGCACCCGCAGCCGGTTCTCCGGCATCCGCACCCATTGGCCGAAGCCGGACGCCATCGCCGCGCCGATCTGCACGATAGGCCCCTCGCGGCCGACCGATCCGCCCGTACCGATGCACAGCGCGGAAGCCAGCGCCTTCACCACCGTCACCTGCGGTCGGATCCGGCCACCGTTCTCAGCGACCGCGATCATGACTTCTGGTACGCCATGGCCGCGAGCCTCCTTGGCGAACCGCGAGATCAATGGTCCGTACAGCAAGCCACCGACGACGGGGATGACTACGAAGAAGCCGATTCCCAGCCAGGGTAAATGGTTGGAGCCCACCCAACCTTCTTGGCCGAACTCGTCGTGCCCGGTCGCCAACCAGGTGAATCCGTAGATCAGGTACCGGAACGCTACCGCGCCAAGCCCGGCGCCGAGCCCGACGACGATCGCGACGCAGAATAGTCCGAGCCTGTTCGCGCGCATCCAGCCGGCGAACCGGCCCAGCGAGTTGGACACCGGCCGGCTCCTGCGCAGCGGAGCGGCCGTCGGTTTTTGCCCCATCCACGCATCCTTCCCCCGACGGCCTCACTTCGCGCGTTGACCGATTCACAATCAGCAGGCCCATAACCATCTACGACAGCAAATATTGCCTTAC
This sequence comes from Mycobacterium paraseoulense, assembly GCF_010731655.1. NCBI lineage: Bacteria > Bacillati > Actinomycetota > Actinomycetes > Mycobacteriales > Mycobacteriaceae > Mycobacterium > Mycobacterium paraseoulense. Next base: position 4,314,283 of record NZ_AP022619.1, read on the forward strand.
GCAACTATTCGCCGGTCGAGGGGCGTGCTACCGGAATAATCGGACCGCAGTCCGGTTATACGGGTAGTTCTGATTACGGAGGTCACATGCCCGCCATCACCGCCAACACGCTGACGCTGCCGCGCATCGGCGCGGCAGTCCCCGCCGACACCGAGCGCCCCGTCCGGTCGATCACCACCGGGCCGCGCGGCTACGAGGGGGAGGGCTTTCCCGTCGTCCGTGCGTTCGCCGGGGTCGGCGCTGCCGCCCTGGACCCCTTTGTGCACATGGACCAGATGGGCAAGGTGGAATACCAGCCGGGCGAGCCGAGGGGCACCGACTGGCACCCACACCGCGGGTTCGAGACGGTCACGTACATGATCGACGGCAAGTTCGCCCACCAGGACTCCCACGGCGGCGGCGGACTGATCACCGACGGCGCCACGCAGTGGATGACCGCGGGCTCGGGCATCCTGCACATCGAGACGCCGCCCGCCGAACTCGTCGACAGCGGCGGCCTCTTTCACGGCATCCAGCTGTGGGTGAACCTGCCGAAGAAGGACAAGTTCGCGCCGCCGAGGTACCAGGCCATCGAGGGTGGCGACGCAAAGTTGATCGCATCCGATGACGGCGGGGCGCTGGTCCGCATCATCGCCGGCGAGGTGGACGGCCACCGGGGGCCCGGCGTCACCCACACGCCGATCACCCTCGCGCACGCCACGATCGAAAAGGGCGCCCGCCTCAACCTTCCGTGGCGGCGTGATTTCAATGCGCTGGTGTATGTGTTGTCCGGCAGCGGATATGTCGGTCCGGTCGCGCACCCGATTCGCGAGGGTCAATTGGGGGTGCTGGGACCCGGAGATCGGATCACCGTCGGGGCCGACCGGGCGCAGGAATCGGCGCGCACAGCGGCGATGGATGTGCTGCTTCTGGGCGGCCAACCCATTCGCGAACCCGTATTCCACTACGGGCCTTTCGTGATGAACTCACGGGCCGAATTGGTCGAGGCGGTGCAGGACTACCAGGCCGGGAAGTTCGGCAGCATTCCGCCGAATGCGCTGATGCCGCACCATGGCGGTGGCACACTTTAACGATGTCTTCAGGGGTGGGGCGCAGGCCAGGGCGCCCCCCTGCCGCCAAGGCCGATGAGACGCGGCAACGAATCATGCAGGCCGCTCGGCTGGTGTTCAGCGAACGCGGGTACGACGGCGCGACGTTTCAGGCGATCGCCGCTCGCGCCGATCTGACCCGTCCCGCGATCAACCATTACTTCTCCAGCAAGCGTGTCTTGTATCGCGAGGTGCTGGAGCAGACCAACGAAGCCATCATCGGGACCGGTCTCAAGCAGGCCGAGCGGGAAATCACATTGGTCGGGCGGCTGACGACATTCATCTCCGCGGCGGTGCGGGCCAATTCCGAGCATCCCTCGGGGTCGGCGCTGATTATCAGCGCAATACTCGAGTCGCAACGGCACCCGGAATGGAACAGAACCGAAAACGAGTCGGTGCGGATTGTTCGGGAATTCCTGGTGCGGGTCGTCCACGACGCGATCGCGCGCGGTGAGGTCGTCGCGGACGTCGACGCGCCGGCGTTGGTCGAGTCGCTGGTTGTCGTCCTGTGCGGGGTGGGCCTGTACGCCGGTTACGTGGAGAGCTACCAACAGATGCTCGCCGTGACCGGAATGCTGCGGCAGTTGCTGGAGGGCGCGCTCTGGCGGCCGGGGTCCTAGGCGCCCTTGGCGCAGTGAAGTTGCGCACAAAGCGTATAGGCTAACTAACTTATCCCGGTAGCATGGTCGGGTCATGACTGATCTGGATGAGTCGTTACCGCCTTCCCTGAGATCTGCCGGCGACAGCTGGGCCATCACCGAACTCGTCGGTGCCACCGCGCTGGGCGTTGCGGCGTCGCGGGCGGCGGAAACCGCCGGACGCGACCCGCTGATCCGCGACGAGTTCGCGCGCGTGTTGGTCTCGTCGGCCGGTCCGGCATGGGCCCGGCTCACCGATCCAGAGATGGGCTGGCTCGACGGCGATGAGCAGGGACGCCGCGCGCATCGCCTCGGCATCGACTATCAGGCGGTGCGGACCCACTTCTTCGACGACTACTTCGCGGACGCCGCGTCGGCCGGGATTCGCCAGGTGGTCATCCTGGCCGCCGGGCTGGACGCGAGGGCCTACCGCCTGAACTGGCCGGACGGCACCGTCGTCTACGAGATCGACCAGCCCAAGGTGCTCGAGTACAAGACCGGCATTCTGCAGCAGCAGGGCGCCGCACCCACTGCACACCGCCGTCCGGTCGCTGTCGACTTGCGCGACGACTGGCCGGCGGCGCTGGTCGCCGCGGGATTCGACCGGACCCGCCCGACCGCCTGGCTGGCCGAGGGCCTGCTCCCGTACTTGCCAAGCGACGCGCAAGACCGCCTCTTCGAACTCTTCACCGCCCTCAGCGCCCCGGGCAGCCAGGTCGCCATCGAGGCGTTCGGCCTGAACTCCCGGAGCAATTCGCAGCGCCGGCTGCGGATGCGGGAACGGCTCGGCCTGGATGTCAACGTGCAGGCGCTGACCTATCACGAACCGGACCGGTCGGACGCGGCCCGGTGGCTGAGCGACCACGGCTGGCAGGTACACACCGTGGACAACCGCGACGAAATGGCCCGGCTGGGCCGCCCGGTTCCCGAAGACCTGGCCGAAGATGCGGTGCGCAGCACGTTGCTGCGGGCGCGTCTCGGCGAGCCGACCGCCTGACTTCCCCCAAACCCGAGGAGCACCGCGATGAGTTCCCTGCGCACCCACGACGACACCTGGGACATCAAGACCAGTGTCGGCAGCACGGCGGTGATGGTCGCCGCCGCCCGGGCCGTCGAAACCGAACGGCCCGACCCCCTCATCCGCGACCCGTACGCCAAGCTGCTGGTCACCAACGCCGGCGCCGGCGTGTTGTGGGAGCACATGCTGGATCCCGACGTCGCGGCCAAGGTGGAAGCCCTCGATGAAGAGGCCACGGCGCAGCTCGAACACATGCGCAGCTACCAGGCGGTGCGCACCCACTTCTTCGACACCTACTTCAACGATGCGGTCGCCGCCGGCATCCGGCAGGTCGTGATCCTGGCGTCCGGCCTGGATTCACGCGCGTACCGCCTCGACTGGCCCGCGGGCACCGTGGTGTACGAGATCGACCAGCCCCAGGTGCTCGAGTACAAGTCCGCAACGTTGGCGGAGCACGGGGTGACGCCCTCGGCCGACCGTCGCGCGGTGGCGATCGACCTGCGGCAGGACTGGCCGGCCGCGCTGCGCGCCGCGGGGTTCGACCCGGCGGCGCGTACCGCGTGGCTGGCCGAGGGTCTCCTGATGTACCTGCCGGCCGAGGCGCAGGACCGGCTGTTCACCCAGATCGGCGAGCTGAGCCCGCCCGGGAGCCGGGTGTCGGCGGAGACCGCGCCCGCGCACGCCGACGAGCGTCGGCAGCAGATGCGTGAGCGGTTCCGGAAGGTGGCCGACGAGCTCGGCATCGAAGAGACCGTCGACGTCGGGGAGCTGATGTACCGCGACGAGCACCGGGCGGACGTCACGGACTGGCTCAACGGCCACGGCTGGCGCGCGCGAGCGCAGCGCTCGACGGACGAGATGCGCCGGCTGGGCCGCTGGAACGAGAACGTCCCGCTGGCCGACGACGACGACGCCTTCTCCGACTTCGTCATCGCCGAGCGGGTGTAGCCCGGGCGCACCGGTCGCCGGGCCAGATCCTTTCTACTGCTCTCCCAACCGGATGGTTAGGATCGCGGTAATCACCCATTGAGCGCGCGCGCGACGAGCAGCGGGCGCCCCCGGGATGACCGAAGCAGGGGAAGGACAACGATGACCACCGAATCGGTTACACCCAAGACATCCGCCGCCAACGGCGCGCCGGCGCCGCAGCCGGCGAACATCCCCGCGACGGTCGAGCGGCTGCGCAAGACCTTCGCCACCGGGCGCACCCGCGACATCGAGTGGCGCAAACGGCAGTTGCTGCAGCTGGCCAAGCTGATGGAGGAGAACGAGGCGGCCATCGCGGCCGCTCTGGCCGAGGATCTGGACCGCAGCCCGTTCGAGGCGTTCATCGCCGACGTCGCGACCACGGCCGGCGAAGCGAAGTATGCGGCCAAGCGGGTGCGCAGGTGGACGCGCCGCAAATACCAGCTGCTCGAGATGCCGCAGCTGCCCGGCCGCGGATGGATCGAATTCGAGCCCTACGGCACCGTGCTGATCATCGGCGCGTGGAATTACCCGTTCTACCTGACCCTGGGGCCCGCGGTCGGCGCGATCGCCGCGGGCAACGCCGTCATTCTCAAGCCCTCGGAGATCGCCGCGGCGTCCGCGCACCTGATGGCCGACCTGGTGCCCAAATACCTCGACAACGACGCGATCGCCGTGGTCGAGGGCGACGGTTCGGTCAGCCAGGAGCTCATCGCGCAGGGCCTGGACCGCGTGCTGTTCACCGGCGGCACCGAGATCGGCCGCAAGGTCTACGAAGGCGCCGCGCCGCACCTGACGCCGTGCACGCTGGAACTCGGCGGCAAGAGCCCGGTGATCGTGGCGGCCGACGCCGACGTGGACGTCGCCGCGAAGCGGATCGCCTGGATGAAGCTGCTGAACGCCGGGCAGACCTGCGTCGCCCCCGACTACGTGCTGGCCGACGCCAAGATTCGTGACGAGCTGGTGGACAAGATCGGCGCGGCCATCACCAAGTTCACGTCGGACAAGCCCGACGGAATGCGGATCGTCAACCAGCGCCAGTTCGACCGGATCAGCGGCTACCTGGCCGGTGGCGACGGGAAGGTCGTCGTCGGCGGGAAGTGTGACCCGTCGAGCCTGCGCATCCAACCCGCCGTCGTGGTCGACCCCGACCCGAACGGCCCGCTGATGCAGAACGAGATCTTCGGGCCCGTCCTGCCGGTGATCACGGTCCAATCCCTCGACGACGCAATACGTTTCGTCAACTCCCGGCCCAAGCCGCTGTCCGCCTACCTGTTCACCAAGACTCGCGAGACCCGCGAACGGGTGATCAAGGAGGTGCCGGCCGGCGGCATGCTGGTCAACCACCTGGCCTTCCAGGTGTCGACGGCCAAGCTGCCGTTCGGCGGTGTCGGCGCATCGGGGATGGGCGCCTACCACGGGCGCTACGGCTTCGAGGAGTTCAGCCACCGCAAGTCGGTGCTGACCAAGCCGACCCGGCCCGACCTGTCGAGCTTTATCTACCCGCCGTACACCCCGCGGGCCTTCAAGATGGCCCGCCGAATGTTCTGATCGCCCGAAACGCTTACTAGGACCTAGTTTTCACCTGAGAGAGGAACCTGATGCCCGGAGTGCAGGATCGCGTCATCGTCGTCACCGGAGCCGGTGGGGGACTGGGCCGTGAATACGCCCTGACCCTTGCCCGCGAGGGCGCCAGCGTCGTCGTGAACGACCTCGGCGGCTCCCGCGACGGCACCGGCGCCGGACACAACATGGCCGACCACGTCGTCAATGAGATCAAGGACGCGGGTGGCCGGGCGGTCGCCAACTACGACAGCGTCGCCGACCCCGAGGGCGCGGCCAACATCATCAAGACGGCGCTCGACGAGTTCGGCGCCGTCCACGGCGTGGTGAGCAACGCCGGGATCCTGCGTGACGGCACCTTCCACAAGATGACGTTCGAGAACTGGGACGCCGTGCTCAAGGTGCACCTGTACGGCGGCTACAACGTGCTGCGGGCCGCCTGGCCGCATTTCCGCGAGCAGAGCTATGGCCGGGTCGTCGTCGCCACCTCCACCAGCGGCCTGTTCGGCAACTTCGGGCAGACCAACTACGGCGCGGCGAAGCTCGGCCTGGTCGGCATGATCAACACGCTGGCGCAGGAGGGGGCGAAGTACAACATCCACGCCAACGCCGTCGCGCCGATCGCGGCGACCCGCATGACCGAGGACATCCTGCCCAAGGAGGTGCTCGAGAAGCTGACGCCCGAGTACGTCGCGCCGGTGGTGGCGTATCTGTGCACGGAGGAAAACGCCAACAACGCATCGGTTTTCGTCGTCGGCGGCGGAAAGGTCCAGCGGGTGGCGCTGTTCCAGAACGAGGGCGCCAACTTCGACAAGCCGCCGTCGGTGGAGGACGTCGCCGCGCACTGGGCGGAGATCGACGACCTCTCGGCGGCCAAGCAGGCCAACTTCAAGCTGTAGCGGTCGGCGGCCGGGGCCGCGTGGCTCACGTCAGGCGAGCAGCGCCTGGCGCAGTCGATCCACGTCGGCCTCCGTGATGCCCGCGTCGCTCAGATAGGCGTCCAGCGAACCGAATTGCTCGTCGATCGTCTGGCGCGCCGCGGCCAGGTACTCGGGCCGGACGCCGAGGACACCGTCGGACAGCCGCGCTTCGGTGAAGGTCATCACCTCCGGTGTCAGCTCGGTCTCCGAGCGCTGCTGGATCATCTCCGAGATCCGGCCCCGCAGCTCCGACACGGCGTCATTGCTGCGCAGGTAGTCCGCGACGATGGCGTCTTGGTCGATGCCGACGGTCTCCAGCACCGTCGCCACCACGAAGCCGGTGCGGTCCTTGCCCGCGAAGCAGTGGGTGAGGACGGGCCGCCCGGCGGCCAGCAGCGTGACCACGCGGTGCAGCGCGCGCTGGGCGCCGTTGCGGGTGGGGAACTGGCGGTACTCGTCGACCATGTAACGGGCGGCGGTGTCGTTGATGGACTCGTCGGGCTCGCCGTTGGTCATCAGTTGCCGGAACGCGTGCTCGTGGGGGGCGTCATCGTCCTCACCGGCGTCGTCGGCGAGGTCCGGGAAGGGCAGCAGGTGGACGTCGACGCCGTCCGGAACCCGGCCGGGGCCCCGGCGGGCGACCTCACGGGCGGCGCGCAGGTCGGCGACGTCGGTGATGCCCAGCTCCCTCAACGTCGACCGGCCGTCGTCTTCCAGGCGGCTCAGCTCGCTGGACCGGAACAGCCGGCCCGGCCGTAGCGTGCCCACACCGTCGGCGACGTCGCGAAAGTTCCACGCGCCGGGCAACTCCCGGAGGGTCGCCCTACCCATGTGCGGTGACCGCAGCGGCGAGCGGGGACTTCTCCCCGCCGAGTTCGGCGCGGGCGATGGTCCGCATGTGCACCTCGTCGGGGCCGTCGAACAGGCGCATGGCCCGATGCCAGCCGTACGACCGGGCCAGCACCGTGTCCTCGCTGACCCCGGCGGCGCCGTGCACCTGGATGGCGCGGTCGATCACATCGCAGGCCACTTGCGGCGCGACGGCCTTGATCTGCGAGACCAACGTGTGGGCGGCCTTGTTGCCGTGTTGGTCGATCGTCCACGCCGCCTTGTGGCACAACAGCCGGGCCTGATCGATCTCGTTGCGCGACTTGGCAATCGCCTCGCGCACCACGCCCTGCTCGGCCAGCGGGCGGCCGAACGCCACCCGCTTCTGCGCCCGATCGACCATGAGGGCCAGGGCGCGCTCGGCGCCGCCGAGCGCGCGCATGCAGTGGTGGATGCGTCCCGGGCCGAGCCGGGCCTGGGCGATGGCGAAGCCGCCGCCCTCCTCACCGAGCAGGTTGGTGACCGGGACCCGGACGTTGTCGTAGATGATCTCGCAGTGGCCGGGCTGGTCCTGGTAACCGAAGACCGTGGTGGAGCGGACGACCGTCACGCCGGGGGTGTCGATGGGCACCAGCACCATCGACTGCTGCTGGTGGCTCGCCGCCTCGGGGTTGGTACGGCCCATGACGATCAGGATCTTGCAGCGCGGGTCCGACGCGCCGGACGTCCACCACTTGCGGCCGTTGATCACGTAGTCGCCGCCGTCGCGGACGATGGACGTCTCGATGTTGCGCGCGTCGCTGCTGGCGACCGCGGGCTCGGTCATCGAGAAGGCGCTGCGGATGTCGCCGCCCAGCAACGGCTCCAGCCATTGCTTGCGCTGCTCCTCGGTGGCGAACAGGTGCAGGGTTTCCATGTTGCCGGTGTCGGGCGCCGCGCAATTGAGGGCCTCGGGCGCGATCTCCAGGCTCCAGCCGGTGATCTCGGCCAGGGGAGCGTATTCCAGGTTGGTCAGCCCCGACTCGGCCGGCAGAAACAGGTTCCACAGCCCGCGCTCTTTGGCCTTGGTCTTCAGCTCCTCGATGATCGGCGGGACGGTGTGGTCGTCCGGGCCGGCCTCTTGCCGGTACTTGTCGTAGTCGGCCTCGGCCGGGAAGACGTACTCGGTCATGAAGTCGGTCAATCGCTGGTGGTAATCGTTGGCTTTGGCCGACATCGCGAAGTCCATGCCGTCACCATAGGACACGTGCGACGACGCCCGATATGGCGAGTCGCGTTGCTGCACTTTCGCGACACTGAAACCCCGCCTCCGACTCGCCGCGACGAGCATGCGTGGCTTCCAGTCTCGCGGTCGCGGAGCGCACGATGGATGCCATGAGCGAATCCCGTCCGCCGTTCCCCCCGTTCACCCATGAGGCGGCGTGCGAGAAGGTGCAGGCCGCCGAGGACGCCTGGAACACCCGCGACCCGCACCGCGTCAGCCTGGCGTACACGCCGGACTCGCAGTGGCGCAATCGCGGCGAACACGTCGTCGGCCGCGACGAGATCGTGGCGTTTCTGACCCGCAAGTGGCAGCGCGAACTCGATTACGCGTTGCGGAAAAGCTTGTGGGACTTCCACGACAACCGCATCGCCGTGCGGTTCCAGTACGAGTGCCGCGACGCGAGCGGCCAGTGGTACCGCAGCTACGGCAACGAGTTGTGGGAGTTCGCCCCGTCCGGCTTGATGGCGCGCCGCGAGGCCAGCATCAACGACGTCCCGATCGACGAGTCCGAGCGCCGTTACTTCGGGCCCCGGCCGGCGGCGGAGCACGGCCGAGACATCCCGCTCTGGTAGCCGGCGGTCCACAACGTCGCCTTGTGACTCCACAACGCGGCGGGCGCTACTGCGTTCGCCCCGGCTGACGAACCATCGACGGGAGCCGATCGGTCACGGCGTGGGTATCCCGCCCCGGTCGATCGCACGTCCGGGGCGGATTCCGGCAGGCGTTAAGGTAGCGAAGCGTGCGGCCCCCAGCGGCGGCACATCCAAAACGGCAGGAAAGTGCGGGAAGCAGATGTACGCGCCATGACAGATGCGCAGACGACGGTAGGGGTGGTCGCCGAGTCCGCGGCCGACGAACGGCGGGTCGCGCTGGTGCCCAAGGCGGTGGCGGCGTTGACCGGCAGCGGTGTGGCGGTAGTGGTCGAGTCGGGCGCGGGCGAAGGCGCGCTGCTTCCGGACGAGCTCTACACCGAGGCCGGCGCCACCATCGGCGACGCGTGGTCCGCCGACATCGTCGTGAAGGTGGCGCCGCCCACCAAAGAAGAGGTCGCCAGGTTGCGCCGCGGGCAGACCCTGATCGGTTTCCTGGCACCGCGCAACGCCGACAATTCGATCGGCGCGCTCACCGAGGCCGGCGTGCAGGCGTTCGCGCTCGAGGCCATCCCGCGGATCTCCCGGGCCCAGGTGATGGACGCGCTCTCGTCGCAGGCCAACGTCGCCGGCTACAAGGCCGTGCTGCTGGCGGCCTCGGAATCGACGCGGTTCTTCCCCATGCTGACGACCGCGGCGGGCACCGTGAAGCCGGCCAGCGTACTGGTGCTCGGTGTCGGGGTCGCCGGGCTGCAGGCGCTCGCGACGGCCAAACGGCTGGGCGCACGAACCTCCGGGTACGACGTGCGTCCGGAGGTGGCCGATCAGGTGCGCTCGGTGGGCGCGCAATGGTTGGACGTGGGCATCGACGCGGCCGGTGAGGGCGGGTACGCCCGTGAGCTCACCGACGACGAACGGGCCCAGCAGCAGCAGGCGCTGGAAAAAGCGATCAGCGGTTTCGACGTCGTGATCACCACGGCCCTGGTGCCGGGCAAGCCCGCCCCGCGGCTGGTGACCGCCGCCGCCGTGGAGGCGATGAAGCCGGGCAGCGTGGTGGTGGACCTGGCCGGGGAGACCGGCGGCAACTGTGAGCTCACCGAGCCGGGGCAGACCGTCGTCAAGCACGACGTGACCATCGCCTCGCCGCTGAACCTGCCGGCCACGATGCCCGAGCACGCCAGCGAGCTCTACAGCAAGAACATCACCGCGCTACTGGACTTGTTGATCACCGACGGCAAGCTGGCCCCCGACTTCGACGACGAAGTCGTCGCGGCGGCCTGCGTCACTCGTGCCGGGAAAGAAGACGCATAGATGTACGACGAGCTATTGGCCAACCTCGCGATCCTGGTGCTGTCCGGGTTCGTCGGGTTCGCGGTCATCTCCAAGGTGCCCAACACGCTGCACACGCCGCTGATGTCGGGGACCAACGCCATTCACGGCATCGTGGTGCTGGGCGCGCTGGTGGTGTTCGGCGAGGTCGAGCACCCCTCGCTGGCCGTGCAGATCATCCTGTTCGTCGCGGTGGTGTTCGGCACGCTGAACGTCATCGGCGGCTTCATCGTCACCGACCGGATGCTGGGCATGTTCAAGGGCAAGAAGAAGGCCATGCCCGCCAAGACCGAGGAGCCGGCGGCGAAATGAATTATCTCGTCACCGTCCTCTACATCGTTTCGTTCGCCCTCTTCATTTATGGCCTGATGGGCCTGACGGGTCCCAAGACCGCGGTGCGGGGGAACCTGATCGCCGCGGTGGGCATGGCCATCGCCGTGGCCGCGACGCTCATCAAGATCCGCCACACCGAGTCCTGGGTGCTGATCATCGCCGGTCTGGTCGTGGGTGTTGTGCTGGGCGTCCCGCCCGCACGGCTGACGAAGATGACCGCCATGCCGCAGCTGGTGGCGTTCTTCAACGGCGTCGGCGGCGGCACCGTCGCGCTCATCGCCCTGGCGGAATTCATTGAAACCAAGGGCTTTTCGTCCTTCCAGCATGGCGAGTCGCCGACCGTGCACGTCGTGGTGGCGTCGTTGTTCGCCGCCATCATCGGGTCGATCTCCTTCTGGGGCTCGATCATCGCGTTCGGCAAGTTGCAGGAGATCATCTCCGGGTCGCCGATCGGCTTCGGCAAGCTGCAGCAACCGATCAACCTGCTGCTGCTCGTCGCCGCGGTGGCGGCGGCCGTGGTGGTCGGGCTGCACGCGCACCCGGGCACCGGCGGGGCGTCGCTGTGGTGGATGGTCGGCCTGCTGGCCGCCGCCGGTGTGCTCGGCCTGATGGTGGTGCTGCCGATCGGCGGCGCCGACATGCCGGTCGTCATCTCGCTGCTCAACGCGATGACCGGGCTGTCGGCCGCGGCGGCCGGCCTGGCGCTCAACAACACCGCGATGATCGTGGCCGGCATGATCGTCGGCGCCTCCGGCTCGATCCTGACCAATCTGATGGCCAAGGCGATGAACCGCTCCATCCCGGCGATCGTCGCCGGGGGCTTCGGCGGTGGGGGCGTGGCGCCGGGCGCCGGCGGGGACGGCGGCGACAAGCACGTCAAGGCGACCTCGGCCGCGGACGCCGCGATCCAGATGGCCTACGCCAACCAGGTGATCGTGGTGCCGGGGTACGGCCTGGCCGTCGCCCAGGCCCAGCACGCCGTCAAGGACATGGCGTCGCTGCTGGAGGAGAAGGGCGTCCCGGTCAAGTACGCGATCCACCCGGTCGCGGGCCGGATGCCCGGGCACATGAACGTCCTGCTGGCCGAGGCCGAGGTCGACTACGACGCCATGAAGGACATGGACGACATCAACGACGAGTTCGCCCGCACCGACGTCGCGATCGTCATCGGCGCCAACGACGTCACCAACCCGGCGGCGCGCAACGAGCAATCCAGCCCCATCTACGGCATGCCCATCCTCAACGTGGACAAGGCCAAATCGGTGATCGTGCTCAAGCGGTCGATGAACTCGGGGTTCGCGGGCATCGACAACCCGCTGTTCTACGCCGACGGCACGACGATGCTGTTCGGGGATGCGAAAAAGTCGGTGACCGAGGTCGCCGAGGAACTCAAAGCGCTATAAGCGCTTACAGGGTTCTAGACCGGCGGATAGGCGGGCGGCGGGTAGCCGTTGCCGTCGACGACGCCGCGCAGCCCCCAGGGGACGTAGCGGAAGAAGAACTCGATCTCGTCGCTAGCGTCGTAGTCCGGGTTCGGATCCATCAGGCCACCCCTCCAGTCGCGACTTGAGCTTTGAGGGCGAGTCTAGCCCCATCCTGGTCGGGGCGACACCTGGCGTTTGCCTAAACTGTCCAACCAGTTGATTGATAATTGGCCGTGCCCGGGATCCGGCAACCGGCCCGGCGACGACGATAGTGAGTACAGATGCCATCCGAGAACGGACGAACGCGCCGCGAGGAGTTGCTGGCTGTGGCCACCAAGCTCTTCGCCGCACGCGGCTACCACGGCACCCGGATGGATGACGTCGCCGACGTGATCGGACTGAACAAGGCGACGGTCTACCACTACTACGCCAGCAAGTCCCTGATCCTCTACGACATCTACCAGCAGGCCGCCGAGCGCACGCTGGCCGCCGTTCACGACGACCCCTCGATGACCGCGCGGGAGGCGTTGTACCAGTACACCGTGCGCCTGCTCGACCAGATCGCTGCCAATCCCGAGGGTGCCGCCGTGTATTTCCAGGAGCAGCCGTACATCACCGAGTGGTTCACCGAAGAGCAGGTCGCCGCGGTGCGGGAAAAGGAAACCCAGGTCTACGAGCACGTGCACGGCCTCATCGACCGGGGCATCGCCAGCGGCGAGTTCTACCAGTGCGACTCCCACGTCCTGGCGCTGGGCTACATCGGCATGACGCTCGGCGCCTACCGGTGGTTGCGGCCGAGCGGGCGGCGCAGCGCCAAGGAGATCGCCGCCGAATTCAGCACCGCGCTGCTGCGCGGGCTGATCCGCGACGAAGCGATCCGCACCAGTTCCCCGCTCGGACCGTAGATTATGGTGGCGACCCGCATCGCCTGGCTACGCCGCGGCCTTCAGGTGCTTGTCGAGGAAGGCGAGCTGGTCGGCCACCACACGGTCGAACGCCTCGTCGACGTAGATCGCGAAGTGTCCCTCGGGATACACCTTGACCTCACCGCGCGGAGCCTTGGCCGCATAGCGCAGCGTCGGCCCCGGTGGAGCCACCGAGTCGGCTTCGCACACGCAGAACAGGATCGGGCAAGGGATCTTCGCGGTGTCGCGTCCGGGACGATAGGCCATGATTCGCAACGCGATTCGGGCCGCCACCTCCTGGGCGATGTCCACACCGTCGGGCACCAGCCTCAGATAGCCAGGGTACGCGTCGGGTGCGTTCATCAGCGCGACCTCGCCCGGCCTCCCCACCGTCGGGATCATCACCGGTGGTTTCCCGAGCCGTTCGGCGAGCAGGTCGCGGGCGCCCCGCATCCCGACGCGTAAAAAGATCAGCGGGGACAGCGTTCGTATCGACGCGACGGAGTCGGTGAAGGGGCATTGCACCACCGCGGCCGCGATACCCGGCAGCCGGGCCGCCGTGGCGATTACATGCCCGCCGGCAAAAGAGGTGCCCCACAGCGCGATTCGATCGTGGTCGATTCCCGGAAGGGTGCGCGCGTAAGCGACCGCGGCGGCCCAGTCGGCGAGCTGCAGCCCGATATCGAGCACCTGGCGCGGCTCGCCCTCGCTGTCGCCGAAGTTGCGATAGTCGAACACCAGGCAGGCGTAACCGGCCGCGCTGAATCGTTCGGCGTAGGCGTCGAGTCGCATGGCGCGCACCCCGCCCAGGCCGTGCGCCATCACCAGCAGCGGCGCGGGTGCGCTGCCGGTCGGCCGGTAGAGCCAGGCGCTGATGAGAACCCCACCGGAGGGGAATTGGACGTCTTCACGTTGTGTCATCAACGAGTCATTCTGCCGGGCGGCCCCCGAGCCGTCCGCGGTATGCGCCACAGATTTTATGGACTACTGTCTAGAAACGTTTGAGCGCTCAACGAACGGAGACTCTCATGGTGATCCGCGTCGCGCACGTTGGAACCGGAAATGTCGGAGGGTTGGCCCTAGCCGAGCTGATCACCAATCCGCAGTTCGAATTGACGGGCGTGTGCGTGTCCACCCCGGAGAAGGTGGGCAAGGATGCCGGCGAACTGTGCGGCGTCGGTCTCGCCGCCGATGTCGTCACCGGCGTGACGGCCGTCTCCGACCTCGACGCTCTGCTGGCCACCAACCCCGAGTGCGTCGTCTACTGCGCGATGGGAGACACCCGACTGCCCGACGCCATGGCCGACGTCATGCGCATCCTGGCCGCCGGCGTCAACGTCGTCGGGTCCGCGCCGGGGCTGCTGCAATACCCGTGGGGCGTGATGCCCGACAAGTACATCGAACGCGTCGAAGATGCGGCCCGACAAGGTAATTCGAGCATCCTCATCACCGGGGTCGACCCCGGGTTCATCAACGACCTCATCCCCTTCGCGCTGGCGGGCACCTGTCAGAGCATCGAGCAGGTGCGCTGCATGGAGATCGCCGACTACGCCACCTACGACGGCGCGGAAGTCATGCACTACATGGGATTCGGCCGGCCCCTCGACGAGGTACCGATGCTGCTGCAGCCGGGCATCCTCGGCATCGCCTGGGGGACGGCGATCCGCCAGCTGGCGGCGGGCCTGGGCATCGAGATCGACGAGATCACCGAGTCCTACCAGCGGGAGCCGGCGCCGGACGACTTCGACATCGCCGTCGGGCGCGTTCCCAAAGGCACCATGGCCGCGCTGCAATTCGAGATCCGCGGCATGTCCAACGGGCGCCCGGCCATCGTCATCGAGCACATCACCCGGCTGCGGCCGGACCTTCGACCCGACTGGGCGCAGCCGGCCGCGGGCGGCGGCTCCTACCGCGTCGAGATCACCGGCGAGCCGTCCTACGCCGTGGACATCGTTCCCAGCAGCCGCAAGGGCGACCACAACCACGCCGCGATCGTCGGCGCCGCCGGGCGCATCGTCAACGCCATTCCCGCGGTGATCGCCGCGCCGCCCGGCATCCGGACCACGCTGGACCTGCCGCTGGTGACCGGCAAAGGCCTTTACGCACCAACCACTTTGGTGAGTACCTAAACGAAAGGAGTCCCTGTGGGACGGGTAGAAGGCAAAGTCGCACTCATCAGTGGCGGCGCCCGCGGGATGGGCGCCGAGCACGCGCGGCTGCTGGCGGCCGAAGGCGCCAAGGTCGTGATCGGCGACATCCTCGACGACGAGGGCAAGGCGGTGGCCGACGAAATCGGCGACTCCGTGCGCTACGTCCACCTCGACGTCACCCAGCCCGACCAGTGGGACGCCGCCGTCGAGACCGCGATCGGCGAATTCGGCAAGCTCAACGTGTTGGTCAACAACGCCGGCACCGTCGCGCTCGGCCCGTTGAGGAGTTTCGATCTGGCCAAGTGGCAGAAGGTGATTGACGTCAACCTGACCGGAACCTTCCTGGGCATGCGGGTGGCCGTCGATCCCATGATCGCTGCGGGCGGCGGGTCGATCATCAACGTGTCCTCGATCGAGGGCCTGCGCGGCGCGCCGATGGTGCACCCCTACGTCGCCTCCAAGTGGGCGGTGCGCGGTCTGGCCAAGTCCGCGGCGCTGGAGCTGGCGCCGCACAACATCCGGGTCAACTCCGTGCACCCCGGCTTCATCCGTACCCCGATGACCGCCCACCTGCCCGAGGACATGGTGACCATTCCGCTCGGTCGCCCGGCCGAGTCGCGCGAGGTCTCGACGTTCATCCTGTTCCTGGCCAGCGACGAGTCGTCCTACGCGACCGGAAGTGAGTTCGTCATGGACGGCGGACTTGTGACCGACGTGCCGCACAAGCCGTTCTAGGCGGCGATTCCGCCGGCACGCGAAGATAGGCGACCGGTCGGCTAATATTACGGCATGCCGCGCCCCCCGAACCCCGACGTGCGCAACCGGCTGCTCGCAGCGGGGCTCGACCTCGTGCACGCGCGCGGGTTCTCGGCCAGCGGGGTCAAAGACATCACCGACGCGGCCGGCGTCCCGAAGGGGTCGTTCTACGCCTATTTCCCAAGCAAAGAAGCGTTTGCCGCGGCGATCCTCGAGCACTATTGGGCCGACATCGAGGCGCGGGTGCTGCCCATCCTCGCTGCCGACGGGTCGGCGCAGGAACGGATTACCCGCTTCTTCCATGCGCTCGCCGACGAACACGAGGCCGGCGATTTCCTCCTCGGTTGCTTGGTCGGCAACCTGTCGCTTGAGCTCGGTGGATCGAGTGACCCGGTACGCGCCGAGCTGCTCCGGATTCTCGAGCGCTGGGAGGACGCCCTCGCCGAGTGCGTGCGCGCGGGCCAGGAGGCCGCAGGGGGCGTTCGCCGGGATCTCGAGGCGGGGCAACTCGCTGCGCAGCTGATCGAGGCGTGGGAAGGCGCGGCCCTGCGCGGGAAGGTGACCCGCAGTCGGACCCCCTACGACCGCTTCGAAGCGGTGACGGTGCCGGCGCTTCTGCACTGAGTTCCCGCGGGGAGGAATGCGGGCCCAGCATTGCTTGTTAAATAGACGACTGGTCATCTATAGTCAGACCCATACGAGTCTCCAGCCCGCAAGGACGAGCCCGATGAAAGACACCACCAGCTACGCCGATCCACCGGACCCTGCGTTGCCGCCGTCCGGTTTTGCGCTTGACCTCGAGCATGCCGCGCTCGTCATCACCGATCCGCAGATCGACTTCCTGAGCCCCGACGGTGTCGCATGGCCGGTGTTCGGTGACAGCATCCGCGACAACCACACAGTCGCTCACATCGGCGAGCTGTTGCACGCCGCGAAGCTGGCAGGCCTCACCGTCGCGGTGTCGCCGCACTACTTCTACCCAACCGACAGGCAGTGGTTGTTCGGTGATCCGCTCGAAAAATTCATGAGCGGTACCGGCATGTTCGGTCGTCAGGGCGCATACACCACGGACGGGTTCGCGGGCTCCGGCGCCGACTTCCTGCCCGCCTACGCCCGCCACATCCACGACGGGCAGACCGTCATCGCCTCCCCGCACAAGATCGTTGGTCCTGAATCGAATGACCTTGTGCTGCAGTTGCGCAAGCGCGCCGTGAACCAGGTCATCCTGGCCGGGATGGCCGCCAACCTGTGCGTCGAAGGCCACCTGCGTGAGCTCATCGAGCAGGGCTTCGAGGTCGCCGTCGTCAAGGACGCCACGGCGGGCCCGCGCCTGCCCGAGGGGGACGGTTACCTGGCCGCCCTGGTGAATTTCCGATTCCTCGCCAGCGCCGTCTGGACGACCGCCGAAGCCGTCGCGCTGCTCGCGAGACATGTTGCCCCTAAGAGTATTTGACAAGGATGTAAGGAGACGGAAAACCATGGCCTCGAATGGGAACCTCAGTCAGCACAGATTCAGCCTGAACGACGGTAGCGGTGCGATCCCAGCGCTCGGGTTTGGGACCTCGCTCTCCGATAACTCCAAGACGCGGGATGCCGTCAAGACCGCGGTCGAGGTGGGATTCCGCCACCTCGACGCCGCCGAGCGGTACCGCAACGAAGCCGAGGTCGGCGCGGCACTCAAGGAGCTGTTCGCGAAGCGATCGGTGCGCCGCGAGGAACTGTTCGTCACCACCAAGCTGTGGAACAACAACCACCGACCGGAGCGGGTGAAGCCCGCGCTGCAGGCCAGCCTCAACAGGCTCGGACTGGACGCGGTCGACCTGTATCTGGTGCACACCCCGTTCGCGTTCAAGCCGGGCGACGACCAAGACCCCCGCGACATCCACGGAGCCGTCGTCTACGACGACGGAGTCACCTTGCCGGAAACCTGGGCGGCGATGGAAAACCTTGTCGACGAGGGACTTACGCGGGCGATAGGACTTTCCGACATCGACGCCGACGGCACCCGAAAGATCCTGGAAACCGCTCGCATCAAGCCGGCGGCCGTGGAGGTTGAGTCGCACCCGTATCACCCCCAGTGGGAACTCCACGAAATGTGCGAGACGGACGGGATCGTCCTCTTGGCGTTCGCCGCACTCGGCCACGCACTGGAACCGCGGCTGCTCGACGACCCTCTCATCGAGTCGATCGCTCGGCGCCTCGGTAAGACGCCCGCGCAGGTGCTGCTGGCCTGGGGCATCCAGCGCGGCAGCGCGGTGCTCACCGCGTCCGTGACGCCCGCGCGCATCCGGGAAAACTTTGATGTCACCGCGCTTCCCGAGGGCGCGATCCAAGAGATCAACGAGCGTCTCGAAACTCGGATCCGGTTCAATTCCGTTGTCGACGCGGGAGAACCGGGATTCGCCGAAGTGCCCCAGGGCTAGGGTGCGGAGTGAAGGCGATGGCCGGCGTCGGCGTGCCGCCCCAGCTTGCGACGGTGGTAGCCGGCGCCGACGGGGTGACCCGGTGCCGATGGGCTACCCAAACGGGCCGCGATCTGACCGCCTACCACGATCACGAGTGGGGGACCGCCACACACGACGAGGCGGCGATGCTCGAGGCGCTTGCACTTACCTACTTCGAGAACGGCCTGTCGTGGGCGGTCGTGTTCGACAAGCGGGACAACCTACGCACGGCGTTCCACGGATTCAACCCGGCGGCGGTTGCGGCAATGACGTCCGAAGACGTCGACCGATTGATGGCCGAGACCTCGATCATTCGCAATCGGCGCAAGATCGAAGCCACGGTGCACAACGCCCGCCTGTTGGCGAAACACTCGTTGTCGCAACTGGCGTGGCAACATCAACCGCGCACACACCATCGGCTCAGGGGCTGGGTCGATGGCCGGATGGCAAGCCCGGAGTCGCACCGGCTCTCAGTGGCGTTGCGTCAAGCCGGGTTTCGACTGGTGGGCCCCGTCGTCGCCCACTCTTTCATGCAGACCGTCGGGATTGCGAACGGTCATTTTGAGGGCTGTTTCCGCGCGGCGGCGTGAGGTGCTATAACCGCGAACATGCTGCCTAGCTTGGTCGCCACCGTCGGACCGAACCATGTCGTCACGGATCCCGATGTCCTCGCGGGCCGCAGCGTCGACCACACCGGTCGCTATCGGGGACGGGCCAGTGCGCTGGTTCGCCCGGGTTCGGCCGAGCAGGTCGCCGAGGTGCTGCGGGTGTGCCGGGACGCCGGGGCGCACGTGACGGTGCAAGGCGGCCGCACCTCGCTGGTGGCGGGCACGGTGCCCGAGCACGACGACGTACTGCTGTCCACCGAGCGGCTGCACGCCCTCGACGACGTCGATACCCTCGAGCGCCGCGTCCGGGTGGGTGCGGGTGCCACGCTGGCGGCCGTGCAACGCGCCGCGGGCGCCGCGGGCCTGGTATTCGGGGTGGATCTGGCCGCCCGGGACACCGCGACCGTCGGGGGGATGGCGTCGACGAACGCCGGCGGCCTGCGCACCGTCCGGTACGGCAACATGGGTGAGCAGGTCGTCGGCCTCGAGGTGGCGCTGCCCGACGGCGCGCTGCTGCGCCGGCACAGCCGGGTCCGCCGGGACAACACCGGCTACGACCTGTCGGCGCTGTTCGTCGGCGCCGAGGGCACCCTCGGTGTCATCACCGCGCTGGAACTGCGGCTGCATCCCACCCCCGCTCGGCGGGTGACGGCGATCTGCGGGTTCGCCGAGCTCGGCGCCCTGGTGGATGCCGGCCGGACGTTCCGGGACGCCGACGGCATCGCCGCGCTGGAATTGATCGACGGCCGGGCGGCCGCCCTGACCGGCGAACACCTGGGCGTCGGCCCACCGGTCGAGGGTGCCTGGCTGTTGCTGGTGGAGCTGGCCGGCGACGACGACCAGACCGACCGGCTGGCCGGCCTGCTCGACGGCACACGACTGTGCTCCGAGCCTGCGGTCGGCGTGGATGTTGCTGCGCAGCAACGGTTGTGGCAGGTTCGCGAGTCGCTGGCCGAGGTGCTCGGCGTGTACGGGCCGCCGCTGAAGTTCGACGTCTCCTTACCGCTGTCGTCGATCGACGAATTCGCTGGGGAGGCAGTCTCTTTGGTGGGGGACCATGCGCCGGAGGCGCTGCCCGTGCTGTTCGGCCACATCGGCGAGGGCAACCTGCACCTCAACGTGCTGCGCTGCCCGGTCGAGCGGGAGAAGGCGCTGTACGCGCCGATGATGGAGCTCATCGCGCGATCCGGCGGCAACGTCAGCTCCGAGCACGGCGTCGGCACGCGCAAGCGGGGCTACCTGGGCATGTCGCGCGAGCCCGCGGACATCGCGGCGATGCGGACGATCAAGGCCGCGCTGGACCCGACCGGGTACCTCAACGCCGCGGTGCTCTTCGACTGATCGCTCTTACGCGCCGTCTGACATACGCTGGGGTCCATGGCATCCGGGATCTTCGACACGCCCATCGTCGGAATCGTCAACAATTTGTTCAATGGCATGATCGACGCGCCCGTCGTCGGGCCACTGGTACGGCGCGGGCTGATCAAGATTCGCTACGTCGGCAGGCGTTCGGGTAAGACGATCCAGACCCCGGTCGGGTACCGCCGCTCCGGCGGCGGCATCGTCATCAACGTCATGTCGCCCGACAGCAAGACATGGTGGCGAAACTTTCTCGGCGAGGGCGGTCCGATCACGCTGCTCAACTTCGACGGCGCCGACCGCACCGGACACGCGATCGCCAGCCGCGACGAGAAGGGCCGCGTCAAGGTCGCGGTGCAGCTCGACTAATCGGATGGCGCCTTGATGCCGACCGCGTGCCGCAGCTGCGCCAGGAACTGTTCGGCGTCGTCGCTGGGGACGATGTAGTGCGAGATCGCGATCCGGATGACGGTCGCCGCCTTCACCGCGGCGTTGGGTCCGGGCAGGTGGCGTTGCAGGCCCTCACGCATCTGCGGGATCACCCCGGAGAACTGGGCGATGGTGTGCTCGGGCTCGACGTCGACCATCCGCACCCCGGAGTACGAGTGCTGGTACTCGACGATGAAACGCAGCACCGCGTCGAGCTTGTCGACCCCCTTCAGGCCGGCCGTGGCCCGGACCAGTCCGCTCTCGAAGATCTGGCGCTCGTAGCTCGAAAAGGCCGACAGCAGTTCCTCTTTCGACGCGAACCAGCGGTAGAGCGTCGGGCGGGACACCCCGGCCTGGGCGGCGACGTCGGACAGGCTGAGCTTGGTTTTGCCGTTGCGCCCGAGCACCTCGGCGGTGGCGTCCAGGATGCGCTGACGCGTCGAGGTGTCAGGCTCGGTGGTCTGGGCCGGACTGCTCATGTCTGCAACTCTACGAAGTCGTCCAGGGTCATTTCGCCTCCCGGCCGGACTTGCCCGGGCGCGGGCGCACCAGCACCGACTGCTGGATGGCGGCGACCGCGCCCCGCTCGTCGAACAGCGTGCCGATCGTGGTCCCGATGCCGTCCGGGCCGTAGCTGGTCTCGGCGCGAATGCCGATCCACTCACCCTCGGGAACCCGGAACACGTGCACGGCCAGGTCGGTGTTGAGGAACGTCCACCGGGTGATCTCCAGCTTGCTGCCGATCCCGTTGGCGCAGTCGGCCACCGCGAACAGGCGCTCCAGCGGCGTCATGGTCTCGCCGGTGACCAGGTCCACGGTGGGGTGGATCCACGATTCGCCCGGGCCCTCGCTGAGCGGCTCCGTCAACCACAGCCAGTCCAGGCTGTGCACGTAGTTGCGGTCCCAGTCCCGGGCTTTGAGGTTGCGGTTGCGCGCCTCGCTGCGCGGTCCGGGCATCGGCGCGGCGGCGTGGGCCACGGCCCGGGTGTCCAGGGTTTGCAGCCGCCATCCGCTGGCGCGCGCCACCGGCCGGGGTTCGCCGTCGGGACCGGGGGCCAGCATCTCGGCGCCGACGAGTTCGATCTGCTTCCCGCCGCGCTGGACTTGCGAGCCGACCCATAGGTCGCCCTCGGCGGGCACCCCGCCCAGCAGGTCGATGACGACGCGCGACAGGCGGGTGTCGTCGCGCTGTTCGCACCGCTCCAGGGCGCGGACCAGCAGGGCCGACACCGGCCCGCCGTGCTGGATCGCGGCCGACCAGGTGCCGCGCGCCAGGTCGGTGGCCCGGAACTTTTCGCCCAGCGGGTCCGCGCCGTCGATGAGCTCGTAATAGGAGTCGGTCATCGTCACCTCTCGTCAGGGCAGGCCGGCGCCGGGGGTGCTCACCGTGACGGCATCCAGCCGCGACAGCCGGGTGCCGATCAGGCGCTGGGGGTACGCCTCCGTGCTCGACAACAAGAACAGTGTCCGGCGCTCGGGGCCGCCGAGCGCGCAGGCGACGGCGACACGCTCGCCCATGTCGATGCGGTCGGTCACGGCGCCGCCCTCGACGATCCGCTCGAACTGGTGGGCCAGGGTCATCGAGGCCCACACCGCGCCGTCGGCGTCGAGCGCGATGCCGTCGGGCGGCCCGTCGAGGCCGTCGGCGAACGGGCGGCGCTCGGCCAGCCCGCCGTCGGCGCCGATGGTGAAGGCGGTCAGCCGCCGGCCGATCGACTCGGCGACGATGAGGGTTGCGCGGTCCGGCGTGATCACCATGCCGTTGGGAAAGTCGAGGTCTTCGGCGACGACGGTGGCGGTGCTGTCGTCGGGATCCAGGCGGATGATCGAGCCGCCGCTGCGCGCCTGGCATCCGATGTAGGCGCGGCCCACGTCGTCGATGACCATGTCACCGAGGTTGGCCGGGGCCAGCTCGGCGAGATCGGCGATGGTGTCGACGGTTTCACCGTCGTAGCGCAGGACCTTGCGGTCTTCGGCCGAGACGATCAACAGCGACCCGTCGGGCCGGAAACCCAGACCCGAGGGGGTATGCCCGGGCAGCGGCAACGTGGTCAGCGAGCCCCCCATCGTGGAGGTGTGCACCGCCTCGCCCAGCATGTCGGAGAACCACAGCAGGCCCTCGAACCAGCGTGGCCCTTCGCCGAAGCAGAAGCCGTTGGCCAGCGGCTCGGGAATCATCCGCGCACGCCATCTTCCACTTTACAAAACACCGCCAAAGTGTCACGCACCGCGGGTACCGGTGTCAATCTCGCGACTTGGCGAGTTCTCGCGCGACCGCCTCGTGGTAGGCATCTATCTTCGCGGGATTGACCTGTGCGAAGAGCTGATCCGGCAGCGGGGCGTGCTTGGGTGCCTCGATCGTCATGGTCCGGGAGAACAGCGTGATGTCCTGCCCCGGTCTGGTGAACCGGTACGCCACCGTGATGCGGCCCTCCAGTCCGCCGTTCCCCTGGCGATCGTGGCCCAGCCGCCCGATCGAGGTGAACACGAAGAGCTCCGGGCGCACGGCGGCCGCCAGTTGCCAGGTGAAGATCCGGTCACCGTCGGGACCCGCCTCCTCCCAGGTGTCGCCGACCCGCAACGGCAGCTCTGGCAGGCCGCCGATGTGCGCGCTGCCGGGATAGGTCTTGGTCCAGTTCTCCGGGTTGGTGACGAAGTCGTAGACGGTCTCGGCGGACTGGGTGAATGCGGTCTCCGAAGTGCTGGTCACGATACCCAATTGCATTGCCTCCGTGTGTGTTCCGTCGGTAAATCGACCCACTCGGCCGTGGGCTTGTTAGCCGACCTTTACAAATCCTACGCAAAGTGTCACGCTGAGCCGTGAGCGGCTAGCGCGAGAGGCGGAGCGGAATTGACCACGGAATCTGAGCAGACCGAGTGGACGGTGCAGGGCCTGCTGGATCTGTTCGATGTGCAGCCCGACGGGCAAGACCGGTTCACCGGCGACACCGGTATCGCCGCCGGCGACGAACGACAGGTGGTGGAGGGCACCCAGGTGCTCGCCCAGGCGATCGTCGCGGTGGCCAAACGCTTCCCGGACAAGTCGGTCCGCTCGGCGCACGCGGTGTTCTCCCGCGCCGTCACCGTCGGCCCGCCGATCGAACTCGTCCTCGACGTCGTCGCCGAGGGCCGCTCCACGGCCACCGCGGTTGTCGCCGTGCACCAGAACGGTCGGCGCTGCCTGAGCATCACCGTGCTGGCCGACGTGCCGACCGACGACGTCATCCGCCATCACCTGCCGCGTCCCGACGTGGCCACGCCCGCCGACGCCATCCCCTCGCCGATGCCCATGGTGGGCCGGGAACTGCGCCTGGTCGACGTCGTCGACGTCAACAGCCCCGACGAGGTCGGGCCGCCGGAGCTTCACGCGTGGCTGAACTACGACCCGATCCCCACCCGCGACGACCTGGCCAAGGCGCTGCTGGCGTACTTCACCGGGCATCTGGGGATCTCCACCACCATGCGCGCGCACCCCGGCATCGGCACCGCCCAGGCGCACCTGACCGTGTCGACCGCGCCCATGAGCATCTCGGTGGCGTTCCACGAGCCGGTGCGCTGGGGCGGGTGGCTGCTCTACACCCACGAGAGCACCCAGGTCGGCGCGGGGATGTCGTACGTGCGCGGCACGGTGCACTCGGAGGAGGGCGAGCTGCTGTGCTCCTTCGCCCAGGAGGCGCTGATCCGGCCGCTGCGCACCACCGACACCGCGATCGATTCCCGCGCACGGTTCTAGCGGCTGGTCGCGTTCATGTACTTCACCATCACCCACCCGATGCACAGCCACCCGTACAACCCGGAGCTGGTGAGCGGGGACGGCATCGGGAAGGTGGCCGCGGCCGCCGAGGCGGCCGGCATCCACGGCTTCGGCTTCACCGACCACCCGGCGCCCTCGCAGCGGTGGCTGGAAGCCGGCGGCCATGACGCGCTGGACCCTTTCGTCGCACTGGGTTTCGCGGCGGCGACGACGAGCACGCTACGGCTGATCCCCAACATCGTCGTGCTGCCGTACCGAAACCCGTTCGTGGTGGCCAAGTCCGGCGCCACACTGGACCTGCTCTCCGGTGGCCGGTTCACGCTCGCGGTGGGGGTGGGCTACCTCAAACGGGAGTTCGCCGCGCTGGGGGTCAGCTACGACGAGCGCGCCGAACTGTTCGAGGAAGCCCTACAGGTGATCCGCGCGGTCTGGACAGGTGACGACATCACCTTCGAGGGAAGGCATTTCAGCGCCCGCGGGATCACCGCGCACCCCCGCCCGGTGAGCGACCCGCACCCGCCGATCTGGATCGGCGGCAACACGTCCTCGGCGCGCCAGCGGGTGGCGCAATACGGTGACGGCTGGTGCCCCTTCCCGGCACCGCCCCAACTGGCCCAGACCGCGGGTACGGCGGTCATCGACTCGGTGGAACGCCTGCGCGAGGGCATCGACGACCTGCGGCGCCGGTGCGACGCCGCGGGCCGGGACTGGTCGGCGATCGACGTCACCTTCACCAGCTTCGACGGCGGCAGCCCCGCCGACGATGCATTCAACGCCGACGCCTACCTCGACGGCCTGGAGAAGCTGGCGAAGACGGGCGTGACGTGGGTGAGCGTCCACCTGCCCGGCGACAGCATGGCGCACGCGCTGGAAACCCTCGACCGTTTCCGAACCCTCGTGATCGACGCGGCCTGATGGACTTCTCCCGCGTCGACCTCTCACCCGAGGACCGCGCCTTCCGCGACGAGACCCGGGCGTTCCTCGAGAAGCACGTCACCGACGAGGTGCTGCACCGGCAGCTGGAGTTCGGCGAAAACTTCGACGAGCACGTGCATCTGGCGCTGGGCGAAGCCGGCTACCTGGCCTCGGACTGGAAGCTGGAGTCCGAAGGCGGATTCAGCCCGGTCCGTCGACGCATCTTTCAGCTCGAGATCGCCCGGGCCCACACGCCGTGGTATCACTGGGGTACCACGTCCGTCGTCGCCCGGCTGGTGCGCCAATTCGGGGCGCCCGAGCTCGCCGACAGCGTCCTTCCGGGCGTGCTGTCCGGGGAGATCCGGCTGTGCCTGGGTTACACCGAGCCCGAGGGTGGCTCCGACGTCGCCACCTGCAAGACCCGCGCGGTGCGGGAAGCGGATGGATCTAGCTGGATTATCAATGGCTCCAAGATGTTCACGTCGAACGCACAGAACGCTCGCTACGTCTTCCTGCTCACCAACACCGACCCCCAGGGCCCGAAACACCGGAACCTGACCATGTTCCTGGTGCCACTCGACTCGCCGGGCATCGAGATCCGGGGCATCCGCACCCTGGACGGCGACCGCACCAACATCGTCTACTACAGCGACGTCCGCGTCGACGACTTGCACCGCATCGGAGAGGTCAACGGCGGGTGGACGGTGATGCGCGCGGCGCTGGACTCCGAGCACGGCATCGTGGACCGGGAAGACCATGGCCTGCAATACGTTGCCGCGATGGCGGCGCACGGCGACGTGATGGCCGAGGTGGTCGACGCGGTCGCGGCGGTCGTCGCTCGACCGGGCCCGGGCGGCCGGCGGCCGCTGGACGACGATTCGGTCAAATACCGGCTCGGCCGCGGCGTCGCGCGGATGGAGGCGGCGCTGTCCACGCCCGGGATGTTCGGGCGGGTCGCGGTCGCCCAGACGATGCGCGACGTCACCCCGGATCTGATGGACATCCTGGGAGCCGCGTCGGCGTTGCCCACCGAAACTCCAGGCTCCGCGACCGACGGTGCGGCAGAACACCTTTACCGGCTGGCGCTGCCGCTGGGGATCTACGGCGGCACCATGGAGGTGTTCCGCAACATGATCGCCCAGCACGAACTCAAGCTGGGACGACCGAGCTACGGCGGCTGACGCGGGTCGTCGCGCGTACACCAACGCGCACGCTGCGTTCAGCCGCGCCAACCTGCTTCGAGGGCGCTACGGTTTCACCGAGTGCCGGTGGCAGAGAGGTGGCCCGCAGTGGTTGTTCTGGTGGCGCTCGGTTCGTTCGCCACCACCTTGCTGGGCGGTTATGCGGCGCTGCGCATCGGTTCCTACCGCTACCTGGTGCTGGGCCTGGCCGCCGGGCTGATGCTCGGCGCCGTGGCCTTCGACCTGCTGCCGGAAGCGCTGAGCCAGGGGTCGTGGAGCATGTTCGGCATACCCGCCCCCCTGGTGGCGTTCGTCGTCGGCTTTCTGGTCCTGCATGTCGTCGAGCACACGGTCGGCATCCATCGCGGCCACGGAGCGGATGATGCGGATTTTCCGGACGCGCCCGGCGTCGGGATCCTCGCCGCGTCCGGGCTGATCGGCCACAGCCTGATGGACGGATTCGCCATCGGCGCCGCCTTTCAGGCGGGGGCCGGGGCGGGCGCGGTGGTGGCGGTGGCGGTGATCGGCCACGATTTCGCGGACGGCTTCAACACCTACACCATCACTTCGCTCTATGGGAACGACCGCCGGCGGGCACTGGCGCTGCTGGCCGCCGACGCGGTGGCGCCGGTGGCCGGCGCGGCTCTCACGCTTGCCGTGACGATTCCCCATCGCCTGCTCGGGTTGTATCTGGGGTTCTTCGCCGGTTTTCTGATGTATCTGGGCGGCGCCGATATCCTGCCGCGGGCTCATGCCGGGCGTCGGACGCCCATGACTTTGGGCTGCACCATCGGCGGTGTGCTGTTCATGCTGGCGATCGTCGGCCTGGCGAGTTAGGCGAGGCGCCTTGGGGGCAGCTCGGCCGCGACATCGACGCGGGTGGCGTCGAAGCTCAGGAATCCTTTGATGGGAAGACTTTCCGGCGGCGGATCGGGGTAGCTCCACGCGACGTCCTCGACATCGCCCGCGGACCAGTAGCTGGCGAAACCCTTGTAGTTGCAGTAGCTCGACGTATCCGAGCGACGCAGCAGGTCGGTGCGCACGTGCGCCGGATCGACGTAAAGCCTTGGTTCTAACGAGGTTTCGAAGACGATCACGGTGTCCTCGGTGTCCACCAGCACCGTGCCGGCGATCGAGACACGCAGTCGGCGCTTGGTGGGACGGCAGTCGACGCGGTGGTAGGGATTGGGTGGGTAGTGGACGAGTTCACGGCCCTCTTCCAGCCAGGTGTCGACGGCGTCCCAGGGCACGTGCACGAAGCCCGGGGCCGCTGGCTCGGGCTCGGTGGGCAGGTCGCCGACCTCCTCGGCCCGGAAGGCGTAGCCGAGCGGTTGGCCCCGCCGGTGCACCAGCAGCGTCCCCTCGGTGTCGATCACCAGGCGCCCGTCGCGCACCGCTTGCACGCGGCGCGGATGGGGCTCGATGAACACGACGTCGGCGGGCAGCGGCGGTGAAAACCGCCCGGCCGGATCACCACTGAGTGGACCGCGTCCGGCTACCAGGCTCATGGTGTGAGGCTAGACCTCTGTCGGCTGAGCCGGTGTACGCCGGGACCGGGTCAGTGGTCCGCACCGAGCAGCGCCGCGTACTGACGTTCAAGCACCTTGGTGGCGCCGCTGCCCCAGCGCTCGGCCAACGACCGTGACAACGGGTCGGGAAAGATTTCGTCATCGTCGTTCTGGACTCCGTCGAAGATGGCATGCGCCACCGATCCCGGCGAGGCTTTCGGTATGTCCAGGCCGCGGGTCATATCCGTGTCCACGGGCCCGGTCAGGACGGCATGAACACGCACCCCCCGCTCGGCCAAGATGACACGCAGCGATTGCGTCATGGAGAACGCCGCGGCCTTGGAGACCGAATAGGCCGGAATGATCGGCAGGGGGGCCAACGCGTTCACCGACAGGTTGTTGACGATCGATCCGGCGGATCGGGCCAACAGCGGCAGGAAGGTCTGGATCACGGCGTAGGTGCCGAGAAGGTTGACCTCGAGGTGCCGTCGGAGCGTGGAGGGGTCGCTCAAGTCGTCGTAGAGCGCGAGGCCGGCGTTGTTGACGAGGATGTCGAGGGAGTCAACCTGCTCGGCTGCCGCCCGAAGATCCGCGGCGTTGGTGATGTCCAGCGTCAACGGCGTCACGCGGGCGTCGCCATTGCCCGCCAAGGCTTTCCGGGTGCCGGCGTACACCCGTCGGGCGCCCCTGTTCAAGGCCTCCACGGCCAGCGCACGCCCGATGCCGCGGTTGGCGCCGGTGATCAGAATCGCTTTTCCTGCGATCGTCGTCACGATGATCATCTCCCTCGTCGTTTCGTATTGCCGGCGGCCCGCGCCTCTCGTGGGGCTCACCGCGGCGAGCCGTCGAGGCCCGCATGTATTCGGATGCGTCGGGGCGCGCGAAATCATCGATCGGCAGATCAGGAGTGCGCGACATGCCAGGATGCGTGCGCTCGGCCGCGCTAACCGGTAGGAACGTAGCCATGGCGGGACCAATGGAGGGTGTCAAGGTCGTCGAGCTCGGAGTGTGGGTCGCCGGACCGGCCGCCGGCGGCATCCTGGCCGACTGGGGCGCCGACGTCGTCAAGATCGAGCCGCCGAGCGGCGACCCGGGCCGGCTGTTCGGCAGGATGCTCGGCTGCGACCTCGGGGTCAATCCGCCGTTCGAGATGGACAACCGCTCCAAGCGCAGCATCGTGTTGAATCTCGCGGAGGACGAGGGCCATGACACCGCTTTCGAATTGCTGAGCGACGCAGACGTTTTCGTGACGAATGTGCGGCCGGGGGCGTTGCAACGCCTGGGGCTCGACTTCGAGTCGGTGTCGGCCCGCAATCCTCGCCTGGTCTACGGGCTGATCACCGGATACGGCGAAACCGGGCCCGACGCGGACCGGCCCGCCTACGACGTGGCCGCGTTCTGGTCGCGGGCCGGGGTTGCGCATCTGCTCACCCGCCCCGGCGACACGCCGCCGTTCCAGCGCGGCGGCATGGGCGACCACTCGGCCGGCATGACGCTGGCGGCGGCCATCTGCGCGGCGCTCGTCGCCCGCGCACGCACCGGGACCGGTCAGCTGGTGACCACCTCGCTGTATCGCCAGGGCGCCTACACCGTGAGCTTCGACCTCAACACCTATCTGCTGACCGGCCAGCCGATCGCGATCGGGCAACGCGAAACGATGGGCAACCCGTGCATGAACAACTACGCGACCGCCGACGGGCGCCGATTCTGGATCGTCGGCCTCGAAGTCGATCGGCACTGGCCGCCGCTGTGCCGTGTCGTCGGTCATCCGGAATGGCTGGAGGATCCTCGGTTCCGCGACGCCTACGCGCGGTTCACCAACGCTGTCGAACTGATCGCCGAGCTGGACGCGATCTTCGCCACCCGCACGCTCGACGAATGGGCACAGGTCTTCGCGGGCGAACCTGACTTCTTCTGGTCGCCGGTCAACAGCCTCGAAGACGTCGTCGCCGACGAGCAATTCCACGCGGCCGGCGGCATCGTCGACGTGCCGGACGGGGAAGCCGGCGTTCCGATGGTGGCCACACCGGCCGATTTCCACGGCACACCGTGGGCGCCCCGTTCTGCGGCACCGGAACTCGGGCAGCACACCGAGGATGTGCTCGCCGAACTCAAGGCGCGCCGCGGTTCGTGACCACCGGTCGCGCCTTTACAAAATTGCTCTGAAGTGTCACGCTGTCCGGTGTGCCGCGTGAGCGGCCACGGCCCAGGACAAGCGTTGCGGCAAGCGCCAATGCACGGTTTCGGTGCGGCGGTGAGGAACGGATTGAATGGTCACGTCAACGTTCGACATCAGGCAAGGCAGCCGGGTCGACGCCCGAGCCGGCCGGGCTGACCGGGAGTGTCTGCGATATCGGCTCGACGTCATCGCGGTCAGCGCCCTCGACGTCGTCCGATCGGCCGGAGGTTGGCTCTACGACCGGGCGATGGCCGGCTGGCAGGTGACGGTGCTCCTGCCGGATGGCGCCGACGCCCGGTCCCTGCGGATCCTGGGCGTGCGGGCGGCGGACTTGGAGGAGCAGTTCGCCGCGACGGGTCCCGGCTGGACGAGTCAGAGCCTGGCCGTGAGCGCCGAGGCGTTCGCCGCGGACGCCCGTGTGCGCGACGTGGTGCTCACGTCGCTGGACGACCGGTTGACCGAAGTCGCGTTGTGGGGTCAGCTGCCTTCGGGCTGGCCACTGCGGGTGGATCGCGGGGTGGCCAGGGCGCAATATGCCCTCAGCGCGGCGGCACGCAGGTTCAAGGGCCATGCGCTCGCGGCGTCCGGGATCGATTGCCCCACGGTCTATTCCACCGAGGCGCTGCTCTGCGACTTGGCGACCTGCGAGCGCATCGATTCGGGGCTGGTCCGGCTCGACCGATGAAGAAGTACTACCGCCACACGCTGCTCTACCTGCACGAGACCATCTCGCTCGGCTCCGGGCGCAGCGATTGCTTCACCGAGGTGTTCTCCGACACCTACCGGCCGATGATGAACGAGCTCGGGGCGCGGTTGTTCGCAATCTGGGAGAGCACGCCCTACAACGGTCACTGGCCGCAGGTGACGATCATCTGGGAGATCGACGGGTTCGCCGACTACGCGCGGATCGGGGCCGCCCAGGCCCGCGGCGGCAGCCACGAGGCCGCGGCCGGCAAATGGGCGGCCTTCCTGGCCGACATCGGCGCCGCGGGCGAAGGCCGCATCATGTACCCGGGGCCCAGCAACAAGACCCTCGCCCAGCTGCGCGAGGCCAATTTCGCTGCGCCGCTGGTGATCCAGGAGATCATGCAGACCAAGCCGGGACGCCAGGACGACTACATCCGCGAACTGGAGCGCCTCTACGTCCCGTGGTCGGAACGCACCGGCAAACGCTGGCTGGGCTCGTTCACCACGACCTTCCGCTACAACGAGGTCATCCACTACTGGGCGCTGGACGGCGGCTGGGAATGCTTCGCCAACCACTACCCCTCATGGAAGGAAAGCCCGCCCGCAGAGATCGTCACCTGGATGAGCGTGGCACCCGCCCTGCGTGACGGCTGGGAGGATTCCATCCTGCAGGCCCTACCGCCGTCGCCGCTGCAGTGACGGGGCAGCGAGCACGCGTGGACGTCACCGACTTCACCTACGACCCCTTCGACGCGCGGGTGATGGCGAACCCGCTGCCGTACTACCGAATCCTGCGCGACCACCATCCCGTGTACTACATGCCGCAGTGGGACACCTTCGCCCTGTCCCGATTCGAGGACATCTGGCAGGTGCTGGAGGTCAACGACGGAACGTTCGTCGCGTCGGAGGGCACCCTGCCGGCGGCGTCCGTCCTGGCCAAGCACAACTCCGGCCCGGTCGCCGACCCGCCGCTGCACCCGCTGCCGTTTCACGCGGTGTTCGACACCGATCTGTACGCGGAAATCCGGCGTGCGCACTCCCAGCCGCTGCGGCCCAGGTCCGTCACCGGCTGGGAGGGCAGAATCCGCGAGCTCGCCAACGAGCGCCTCGACGAGCTGCTGCCGCGCGGTTCGTTCGACCTCACCCAGGACTATGGCGGCATCGTCGTGGCGTCCGTCGTCTGCGAACTGCTGGGCATCTCAACCGATCTCGCACCGCGGGTGCTCGCCGCGGTCAACGCCGGCAGCCTCGCCGAGCCCGGCGTCGGGGTGGACACCGCCGAAGCCCGGCCCAACTACTTCGAGTACCTGCTGCCGGCGGTTCGGCGCCGCCGCGCCGACCAGTCCGGGCAGCCGCTCGCCGTGGTGGACGGCCTGCTCGGCTACCGCTTACCCGACGGCAGCCCGCTCGACGACGTCGAAGTCGCCACCCAGATGCTGTGCATCTTCATCGGCGGCACCGAGACGGTACCCAAGATCGTCGCCCACGGGCTGTGGGAGCTCGGCCGGCGGCCTGACCAAATGGCGGCGGTGCGCGCCGACCCCGAGAACAACGTGCCCGTCGCCCGCGAGGAGATGATCCGGTTCTGCGCGCCGGCGCAGTGGTTCGCCCGAACCGCGCGCAAGCCCTTCACCATCCACGGCCAGACCATCCGGCCCGGCCAGCGCGTGATCACGCTGCTCGCCTCGGCCAACCGCGACGAGCGGGAGTATCCCGAACCCGACGAGTTCATCTGGGACCGGCCCATCCGTCGCTCGCTGGCCTTCGGCCGCGGCCAACACTTCTGCATCGGCTACCACCTGGCCAGGCTGGAAGTCGCTGTGCTGCTACAGGAATGGTTACGCCGGGTACCCGAGTTCGCGATCCAGGCCGGCGCCGCCAGGCGGCTGCCCTCCAGCTTCCAGTGGGGTTGGAACAACATCCCGGTGGAGGTCTGACGTGTGGTCCTACCGGATCATCGCCCCCTACCTGTTCGAGCGGACGACGATCGCGGAGCGGACACCCGAGTGCCTCGCCGACGGCCAGGTGCTGTTGCGGTTTTTGGCCGCCGGTGTCTGCGGCAGCGATCTGCCGGCCTTCCGCGGCGCCCGTGGCCGACTTCCGGGCGACGACGGAACCAGCGCGGCCGAAAAGGATGGCTTCCCCATCCATGAAATCGCCGGCGAGGTGATCGCCAGCCGCCACCCCGATCACCGTCCCGGCGAGCGCGTGGTGGGCTGGGCCTCGGGGTTCGACGGCATGATGGAACGCGTGATCAGCCATGGTGACGGGCTGGCCCCGTACGACCCGTCGCTGACCCCGGCGCAAGCCGTCGGGCTGCAACCGCTGGCATGCGTCCTCTACGCCTGCGAGCAGCTGCCGGAGCTGGCCGGCAAGCACGTGGCGATCATCGGCCAGGGCTCCATCGGCCTGCTGTTCTCCTACGTCGCCAAGGCGGCCGGCGCGCGGCGCGTCACCGGGGTCGACCCCATCGACCGGTCAAGTCTGGCAACCGCATTCGGCGTCGACGACCCGGTGCGCGCCACCAGCGACCGCTGGGTGAGCCGGCTGGCCGCCCACGACCGCGCCGACATCGTCATCGAGGCCGTCGGTCACCAGGTCGCCACGCTGGGCCACGCCATCGACGCCACCGCGCCCGGGGGCACCGTCTTCTATTTCGGCGTCGCCGACGACGACGCCTATCCGATCAGCATGCGCAGCATGCTGCGCAACAACCTGACGCTGAAATCCGGTGTGACACTGGACCGGCGGCGAGTGCTGGAGCTCGCGGGAAAGTTCGCCGCCGAACATCCCGAACTGCTCGCCACCTACCTGACGCACACGTTCGGCATCGACGACGTGCAGGGCGCGTTCGAGCTGGCCTGCCGGCCGGACCCCGAGCGCGTCAAGATCGCGATCGCAGAATGACCGACAACTCGCAGAGCGCATTGCAGCGGGCGCTGAACCGGGGCACCCCGATATGGGGCGGCTGGATCACCGGGCCGACGGCGCTCGGGCCGGAGGAATTCGCCCGCGCCGGTTACGATTACGTGGGGTTCGACGCCCAGCACGGCTACCTCGACGACGCCGACATCGCCGGCATGCTGCGGCGGACCGAGCACCTACCCATCGGCACCGTGGTGCGCCTGCCCAACGCCGACGCCGCACCGATCGGGCGTGTGCTCGACGCCGGCGCCGACGCGGTCGTCATCGCCATGATCGAGTCGGTGGACCAGGCCGCCGCGGCGGTGGCCGCCACCCGCTACCAGCCCGCCGGTATCCGCAGCTTCGGCCCGCTGCGCGCCGGACTGGGCCGCGACACAGCCGCGCTGGAATCCCGGGTCAGCGTGTTCGCGATGATCGAGACGGCGGCGGCGCTGTCCGGCCTGGACGAGATCTGCGCCGTCGACGGGCTCGCCGGGTTGTACGTCGGGCCGGCGGATCTGGCCCTCTCCCTGGGGGTGCACGTGGACGGCGCGACGAGGGACCCGGCCGTGCTGGAGGCCATCGTGCGAATCCACCGTGCGGCCGCCGGGGCCGGGTTGGTCACCGGCATTCACGCCGGGAACGGCGCGACGGGCCGCGCCATGGCGAAGCTGGGGTTCTCCATGATCACCCTGACGGCCGAATCGCACGCGCTGCGCCGGGGTGCCGCCGAGTACCTGCGCGAGGCGACCGAACCATGACCGACGATCACACCGAGATCCGCGAATTGCTTGCGGGTTACGCCCTCGCGCTCGACGCGGGTGACGTCGACGACTGCCTGGAGCTGTTCCTCCCGGACGCCGAATTCCGGGTCTACGGGCGGTGTTTCGCCGGGCATGACGGCATCGGAAAAATGTTCCGGGACGCCCCGCGCGGGCTGCACCTGACCGGGGTGTCGCGGATCGACGTCCGCGGCGACACCGCAACCGCGCGGTCGCAGGTGTTGTTCGTCCGGGCGGGCGACCTGCAGCTGCGACCCGCCCTCTACGACGACGAACTGGTGCGCACCGGCGGGCGGTGGCGGTTCCGGCGGCGCCGCTGCCACTTCGTCACCAGCCGCGGCCTGTCCGACACCCCGGAGGTCACGTCATCATGAGTCAACGCGTCGCACTGGTGACCGGCGCTGCCGGCGGCCAGGGCTGGGCCATCGCCAAACGCCTACGTACGGACGGCTATTCGGTGGCCGCCTGCGATCGTCGCGCACCCGAACTGGCCGCCGTGGTCGACGAACTCGGCGACGCCGAGGTGATCGCGATCGAACTCGACGTCACGTCGGAATCAGGATGGCAATCGGCCGTCGACACCGCGATCGGCCGGTTCGGGGCGCTGACCACACTGGTCAACAACGCCGGCGTGCTGCACCGCGCCTCGTTGGCCGACGAGACGCCGGAAGGCTTCGAGAGTTCCTGGCGGGTCAATTGTTTCGGCGCGTTCCTGGGCATCCACGTGGCGCTGGACCACCTGCGCGCGGCGCAGCACGCGGCCGTCGTCAACATCTGCAGCACCGGCGCCATCCGCCCCTTCCCCCACCATGCCGCCTACGGCTCGGCGAAGTGGGCCCTGCGCGGCCTGACCCAGAACGCCGCGGCCGAACTGGCTCCCCTCGGCATCCGGGTCAACGCCGTGTTCCCCGGACCGATCGCGACCCCGATGCTCGATGACGCCACCCAACTGCGGCTCGCCGCGTCGTCGGCCTTCGGGCGGATCGGCCAGCCGAGCGAGATCGCCGACGCGGTCGCGTTCCTGGTCTCCGAGCATGCGTCGTTCATCACCGGGTCGGAGCTGGTAGTCGACGGTGGCCAGTGCGTGCAGATCCGATGAGCGGCCCGACGATCGGGATCATCGGCGCCGGGCCCGGCGGCCTGGCCCTGGGGATCCTGCTCTCGCGGGCCGGGTTTCGGGACTTCACCATCTTCGACCGGGAAGACGACGTGGGCGGGACCTGGCGGGTCAACACCTATCCGGGACTGGCGTGTGACGTCAAGTCACACCTCTACTCGTACTCGTTCGACCTGAACCCGGACTGGTCGCGGCTGTGGTCGGGGCAGCCCGAGATATTGGCGTACTTCCAGCGTTGCGCCGACAAGTACGCGCTGCGCCCACACCTGAAGCTGCGCAACGAGATCCGTTCCGCGCGGTGGGAGGACGACACGCGGCGGTGGTGCCTGACCACGACCGAGGGTCGCCGCCACCACTTCGACGTGGTGGTTTCCGCCGTGGGCCTGTTCACCCGCCCACTTCTCCCGGACCTCGTGCAGGAGGAACCGTTCAGCGGAACGGTGATGCACTCGGCGCGGTGGGATCACTCGATCCCGCTCGAGGGCAAGCGGATCGCGGTGCTGGGCACCGGATCGACGGCGTCGCAGCTGTTGCCCGAATTGGCCAAGGTGGCCGCCAAGGTCTACTCGGTGCAGCGATCGCCTACCTGGATCCTGCCCAAGCCGGACCGGCATTACACGCGCCGCGAACGCTGGGTCTTCGCCCACGTGCCGTGGGCCAAGAAGCTGTACCGGACCCGGCTGTGGCTGCGCAGCGAATCCAACATCTCGGTGATCGAGCACGGCAGCGAAAAGACCCATGAGTTCACGGCCGTCGCGCTCGCCCTACTCGAAAAGTCCGTCGCCGATGAGGAATTGCGCCGCAAGCTCACCCCGACCCACCCCATGGGCTGCAAGCGGCTGGTGTTCTCCTCGGACTACCTGCCCACCCTGACCCAGCCCCACGTGGAGGTGCTGACCAGCCCGGCGCGGTGCCTGCGCGCACACTCCGTGGTCACCGAGGACGGCACCGAACGCGAGGTCGACGTGGTCGTGTGCGCGACCGGCTACGCCGCGGCCGACTATCTTGGGGAGCTCGACGTCTCCGGGGAACGCGGCATCACCTTGCACGAGGCATGGCGGGAGGGGCCGCACGCCTACCTCGGCATGGCGGTACCGGGATTCCCGAACTTCTTCATGTTGTACGGCCCCAACACCAACGTCGGCTCCAACAGCGTCATCTTCATGCTCGAGGCACAGGCGCGTTACATCGTGCGCGCACTCGCACACATGCGGCGCAACGGCAAGACCTACATCGCGGTGCGCCCCGCCGCACTGGCCGACTTCGTCGCCAAGATCGACCGGTGGATGGTCGGCACGGTGTGGACCACCCGGTGCAGCAACTACTTCCGCGCCGCAAACGGCCGCGTGGTGACGCAGTGGCCGCGCAGCGCGCGGAGCTTCTGGGGCATGACACGGCGTTTCCGCCCGGGTGACTTCCGCTTCGAGGCGCCAGCCGACTCGGTCCCCGGCGCGCTTACGGCGTCGGACAGGGAAACTCGATGACGGTACCGGACGGCACCGAACGCCTCGACCCCGAACTGCGGGCCATCGCGACCACCCGAACCGACTTCTCCTTCGGCTCAATCCAACTCACCCGCGATCCGTTCAACGAGCGGCGCCGCGCGGCGGCGCAACAAACCGAAACGCGGGGCGTCCAGGTCACCGAGGACCGGGTGCCCGCGGAGTACCCGGTACCGGTGCGGATTTATCGCGGCGGCCCCACACCGGCACCCGCGGTCGTCTACTGCCATGCCGGCGGCTTCGCGCTGGGAAATCTGGACACCGACCACCGCCAATGCGTGGAACTCGCGCGCCGCGGCCGGTGCACGGTGGTGTCGGTGGACTACCGGCTGGCGCCGGAGCATCCTTACCCGGCCGCGCTCGACGACGCGAGCGCCGTGCTGCGATGGGTGGTGGCCAACGCCGGTGTACTCGGCGTCGACCCGGCCCGGCTCGGCGTCGCCGGCAGTAGCGCCGGCGCCACCCTGGCGGCGGGCCTGGCGCACGCAGCGACCGACGGGGCGCTGCCGCCGGTCGCCTTCCAGTTGCTGCACCAACCCGTCCTGGACGATCGGACCACCCCGTCCAAGAAGGAATTTCGCACCAGCCCGGCGTTCGACGGCGAGGCGGCCGACCTGATGTGGGGCCACTACCTGGGCGAGACGTCCGGATCGGCATCGGCCGCGCCCGCGCGGCGGACCCGGCTCGACGGTCTGCCGCCGGCGCTGATCACGTGCGCGGAGATCGATCCGTTCCGCGACGAAGCGATCGACTACGCGCAGCGGCTGCTCCGCGCCGGGGTATCGACCGGGCTGCACGTGTTCGCGCGCACGTGCCATGGATTCGATTCGCTGCTGCCGGACTGGTCGGTATCCGAGCGCCTGTTCACGCTGCAGGGCCATGCGTTGCGGGCCGCCTTGCACACCACGGGCGCGGGACCTTCGCCCCTACCCTGAGCGCACGGGCCGTCGGCAGAATGTGCTGCCATGAAGATCACCGGACTCGAGGTTGTGCCGTTCGAGACGGTCGTCGACCGAATTTCGTTCGGCCAGCTGATGACTGATTACCGAGTGGTGCAGACCGTGACCAAGGTGCTCACCGACGACGGGGTCGAGGGCTACTACTTCGGCGGGCACTTCCACGGCGACCAGGACGGCCTGCTGCCCGGGGATCAGGCGATCATCCGGCAATTTCTGAGCCCGCTGCTGGCCGGCCAGGACCCGCTCGACCGGGCGGAGATCTGGCGGCAACTGTGGGCGGCGAAGCTCCCCGAAAATGTTTGCAGCGTCATCGATCTCGCCTTGTGGGATCTCGCCGGGCGGGCCGCCGGGCTGCCCGTACGCAAATTGCTGGGCGGTGCCCGGGACCGGGTGAAGGCCTATGCCAGCAGCTTCAACAACCTCGGATCACCCGACGAATACGCCGCCCATGCGCTCGAGTGCAAGCGTCAGGGCTACGCCGCCTACAAGATCCATCCCTACCACTACTGGAATCCGGCGACGGGTCAGTTCGCCCTCCCGCGGCCCTCCTACGTGGACTGGGACATCCGGGTCTGCCGGGAGGTTCGGGCGGCGGTGGGCGACGAGATGGTTCTGATGTTCGACCCCTGGGGCACCTACCACACCCACGAGGAGGCGCTGCGGGTCGGCCGCGAGCTGGAACGGCTGGGCTTCTACTGGTATGAGCATCCGATGCCGGAGTACCGGGTGGAGGCCTACCGGCGACTCGGCGACGAACTCGACATCCCGATCTGCTCGCCCGAGATCGCAGAGGGCGGCATCTTCACCCGGGCGGACTGGATCCTGCGACATGCGTCCGACATCAGCCGCATCGACGTGCTGCGCGGCGGCATCACCGGCGTGATGAAGCTGGCCGGGATGTGCGAGGCGGTCGGCATGCGGTGCGAGCTACACATGAGCGGCTTCGGCAACCTGCAGGTTCTCGGCGCCACCAGCGAAGACGTCTGCGAATACTACGAGCGCGGGCTGCTGGGGCCAGGGGCGCGCTACGACGCCGCGCCGCCGTATCTGAAGGCACCGTGCGACCCCCTTACCCCGGACGGATTCGTCGAGATACCGTCGGCCCCCGGACTGGGCTACGAAATCCGTTGGGATTAC
Source organism: Mycobacterium paraseoulense (assembly GCF_010731655.1). NCBI lineage: Bacteria > Bacillati > Actinomycetota > Actinomycetes > Mycobacteriales > Mycobacteriaceae > Mycobacterium > Mycobacterium paraseoulense. The sequence continues at coordinate 4,353,520 of NZ_AP022619.1, forward strand.
ATCCAAGAACACCGCCTGCCGGACGCGGGGGTGGAACCCGTCGCGCCGCTGCACCCGAGATAATGACCGCATGGCGTGCTGCGATTACCCGACTCCCTTAGAAGGCTGCGACGGCGCGTTCACCGTCGACGCATCGCGGGTGACGTTCGGGCGCAACTGCCTGGCGGAGGTGGGGGATAGGGCCGCCGCTCACGGACTGCGGCGGGTGGCGTTGTTCTCCGACGCCGGCGTGGCCGCGCTGCCGATCTTCGCCAAGACGCGTGACGCGCTCGTCGCCGCCGGACTGGACGTGGTCACCTATACCGACGTCCACGTCGAGCCCACCGACGCGTCCTTCCGGGACGCGGCGGATTTCGCCCGAGGCCTCAATCCGGATGGCTACGTCTCGCTGGGCGGTGGCTCGGTGATCGACACGTGCAAGGCCGCCAACCTGTACGCGACCTATCCCGCCGACTTCCTGACCTACGTCAACACACCCGTCGGCGACGGCAAACCCGTGCCGGGCCCACTCAAGCCGCACATCGCATGCCCCACCACGGCGGGCACCGGCAGCGAGGTGACCGGCATCGCGATATTCGACCTGCTGGCGCTATCGGCGAAGACCGGCATCGCTTCTCCCGCCTTGCGGCCCACGGAGGCGCTCGTCGACCCCGAGTGCACGGCGAGCCTGCCCGCCGAGGTCGTCGCCTCGGCGGGCCTCGATGTGCTCTCCCACGCCTTGGAGTCCTACACCGCGCGGCCCTACGTCCGGCGTCGCGCGCCCGAACGGCCCAGCCTGCGGCCCATGAGCCAGGGCGCCAATCCGTGGAGTGATCTGGGTTGCCGTGAGGCGCTGGGCGTGCTGGGACGGTTCTTCGAGCGTGCGGTGCACGACCCTGCCGACAGTGAGGCCCGTGAGCAGATGATGTGGGCCGCGACGCTTGCGGGCATCGCGTTCGGTAACGCGGGTGTCCATGCCCCGCACGGGATGGCCTACGCGGTGGCGGGGCTGGTCCGTGACTTCCGGCCCGCGGGCTACCCGGGCGACGAGCCACTCGTGCCGCACGGCATGGCCGTCATCCTCAATGCGCCGTCGTGTTTCCGCTTCACGGCCGAGGTCAACCCCGAGCGGCACCTGGAGGGCGCCCGGCTGCTGGGCGCTGACACGCGGGGTGCCGGCCCCGAGGATGCGGGCGAGGTGCTCGCCGCCGAACTCATCCGGATCATGCGGGCGGTCGGCATGCCGAACGGCCTTGGTGGGGTGGGCTACACCGAAGACGACGTGGTGGCCTTGGCCGAGGGCGCCCATCCACAGCAGCGCCTCCTGCAGAACGCTCCGCGTGAGATGAGCAAACCGGTTCTGGCGGACCTCTTTCGGCGCGGCATGCGCTACTGGTAGCGGGTCGACCATGCTGCAATACAGGCATGACTTCAGCTCCCGCCGTACCGCCGGCACCGGACGGGCTCACCAGCGAAGACTTCCCGGTGCGCTGGCCGGTGGGCACCCGGTGGGCCGACAACGACATGTTCGGCCACCTCAACAATGCGGTCTATTACCAGTTGTTCGACACCGCGATCAACGCCTGGATCAACACCGGCGCGGGCCTGGACCCACTGACCACGCCCGCGCTGGGCATCGTCGCCGAATCCGGCTGCCGGTACTTCTCGGAACTGCATTTCCCCGAGGGTTTGGTGGTGGGCGTGGCGGTGACCCGGCTGGGCCGCAGCAGCGTCACGTACCGGCTCGGCGTATTCCGGGCGGTGCACGGAGAGCAGGCGCAGCCCATCACCGCCCTGGGCCACTGGGTGCACGTCTACGTCGACCGGCACAGCCGCAAGCCGGTTCCGATTCCCGACGCCGTCCGCTCGTTGCTGTCGACGGCGGTCGTGGACCGATAGGGTCGAGATCGCCCGTCGCAGCGGGACTTTCGCGCGAAACCAGTGCCCGGGGCCGCCCGGCGGAGCGCGTCGCAGCCCCCGGCTATGCTTCGCCAATGCCCGTGATGAGCAAGACCGTCGAGGTCCGCGCCGACGCCGCCTTGATCATGGCCATCGTTGCCGACTTCGAGGCCTACCCCCAGTGGAACGAGGAGATCAAGGGCCTCTGGGTGCTCGCCCGATACGACGACGGGCGCCCCAGCCAGCTGCGGCTCGACACCGACTACCAAGGCATGCAAGGCATGTTCATCCAGGCCGTGTACTACCCGGGCGAGAACCAGATCCAGACCGTCCTACAACAGGGAGACCTCTTCACCAAGCAGGAACAGCTGTTCAGCGTGGTGGAGCTGGGCGAGTCCAGCTTGCTGACCGTTGATCTGGACGTCGAGACCTCGATGCCGGTGCCCGCGCCGATGGTCAAGCAGCTCCTCAACAACGTGTTGGACCACCTCGCCGAAAAACTCAAGCAGCGGGCCGAGCAGCTGGCATCCCGCTAGGTCGGATGGCGGCGACCCGCTTCGCCCGGCTTGGCCGCGCTCGCGATCACCGCTATGTCGGATGGCGGCGACCCGCTGGGACAAGATGGCGGCGCCCCGCTAGGGGCCCTTGCGGTCCCGCATCTCGGTCAGCCGGGCCGCCGCATCGGTGAACTGCCACACGGTGTGCTCGATCACCGCCGCCGCGTCCCGCCGGCGCAGCGCCGCGATCAACTGCCGGTGATTCTCGACGGCGGCGGCACCCCACTGCGCGTCGGCGGCGTACACCAGCACCGGCATGTAGCGCGCGGCGTTGAGCAGGAACCACGCCAATTTGATCCGGCCGCTCGCCTGATTGAAGACCCGATGAAACGCGAACTCGATGCCCGCGATGGTCTCGGCGTCGCTGGATCCGACGGCCGCGGCCAGCGCCTCGTTGATGCGCTCCAGCTCGTTGATCTCGGCGTCGGTGATGTGGTCGGTGGCGGCGGCCGCCAGCTCCTTGGCGATGGTGGCCTGCAGCCAGAAGATGTCTTCGATGTCCTGGCGCGTCAGCGGCAACACGACGTGACCGCGGTGGGGTTCCAGCTGCACCATGCCCTCGCCGCGCAGCTTCAGCAGGGCTTCGCGCACCGGGGTGACGCTCACACCGAGCTCGGCGGCGGTCTCATCCAGGCGGATGAACGTTCCCGGCCGCAGCGCCCCGGACATGATCGCCGCCCGCAAGTGGCCCGCGACCTCATCGGACAGCTGCGCCCGGCGCAGCGGCCGTCGGCTCCTCAGTCGCGTCGATAACGGTGCGTTCACGGGGGCTGCCAGGACTTTCGGGCTTCGCGGAGGTTGGTTTGAAAGTTTCTCGGGGCTTGTCAGCAGGGGCCTCAAAGCCATAATGTGACCCAGACAACACCATGTTTTATCAAATATCAACCTGACGCAAGCGGTGCGCGAGTGAAGGGGAAGGGTTGATTTGACCGCGCAATTGGCGAGCCATCTGGCACAGGGGACCGAGCAGCCGTACCTGGCCCGGCGACAGAACTGGGTGAACCAACTCGAGCGGCATGCCCTGATGCAGCCTGGCGCGACAGCCCTGCGGTTCGTTGGCAAGACCGTGACGTGGGGGGAACTGCGGCGCCGGGTGGCGGCCCTGGCCGACGCGTTGAGCCGTCGGGGAGTCGGCTTCGGCGACCGGGTCATGGTCCTGATGCTCAACCGCACCGAATTCGTCGAGTCCGTGCTGGCGGTCAACATGCTCGGCGGCATCGCCGTACCCTTGAACTTCCGGCTCACCGCGGCCGAAATCGCCTTCCTGGTGCAGGATTGCGAAGCCCGCGTGATGATCACCGAATCGGTGCTCGTCCAGGTGGCCACCGGGGTCCGTAACGTCGAGCCACTGTTGGGCACGATCGTCGTGGCCGGCGGCCCAGGCGACGACAACGTGCTCGGCTACGAAGACCTGATCAACGAGCCCGGGTCCGCCCACGAGCCCGTCGACATCCCGAACGACTCGCCCGCGCTGATCATGTACACCTCCGGCACCACGGGCCGTCCGAAGGGCGCCGTGCTGACCCACACCAACCTCACCGGCCAGACCATGACGGGGCTCTACACCAACGGCGCCGACATCAACAGCGACGTCGGTTTCGTCGGCGTCCCGTTCTTCCACATCGCGGGCATCGGCAACATGCTGACCGGGCTGCTGTTGGGAACGCCGACGGTGATCTACCCGCTGGGCGCGTTCGATCCGGGTCAACTGCTCGACGTGCTGGCCGAGGAGAAGGTCACCGGCCTCTTCCTGGTGCCCGCGCAGTGGCAGGCCGTCTGCGCCGAGCAGCAGGCGCGGCCCCGCGACCTGAGGCTGCGGGTGATGTCGTGGGGGGCCGCGCCGGCGCCGGACGCGCTGCTGCGCGAGATGTCGGCGACGTTTCCCGGCACGCAGATCCTCGCCGCGTTCGGCCAGACCGAGATGTCGCCGGTCACCTGCATGTTGCTGGGCGAGGACGCGATCCGCAAACGTGGATCGGTCGGCAAAGTGATCCCGACCGTCAGCGCCCGCGTGGTCGACGAAAACATGAACGACGTGCCGATCGGCGAGGTTGGCGAAATCGTCTATCGCGCACCAACTCTGATGAGTGGCTACTGGAACAACCCGGAGGCCACCGCGGAGGCGTTCGCGGGCGGTTGGTTCCACTCCGGGGACCTGGTGCGGATGGACGCCGACGGCTACGTCTGGGTGGTCGATCGCAAGAAGGACATGATCATCTCGGGCGGCGAGAACATCTACTGTGCCGAGGTGGAAAACGTGCTGGCCAGCCATCCCGGCATCGTCGAAGTCGCGGTTATCGGGCGCTCGCACGACAAGTGGGGCGAGGTGCCGATCGCCGTCGCGGCCGTCGCCGGGGACCGGCTGCTGCTCGAGGAGTTGGAGGAATTTCTGGCCGAGCGGCTCGCGCGGTACAAGCACCCGAAGGCGCTCGAGATCGTGGATGCGCTGCCGCGCAACCCCGCCGGCAAGGTGCTCAAGACTGAGCTGCGGATTCGTTACGGGTCCGCAAATTTCGACGAAAACGGTTCGAAGACAAGAGATTTAACTACCAGAGAGGAAAGCTGACGGAAACTGTAACGTTTGCCCGCTATTGGCGAAGGGTTAATTGTGCGGATGCAGTTCACACGTGCACGGCCATCGGGTACATTCCTGTGGTCTCCGTTACTACTTGCCAGTAGGGAGCCGATGGTCACACACGGGTTGGGGCGAGGCGGGGGCATCCCGGCCGCGAGGCGGCGAGGGGGCGAGGCGTGCTACACGATTCGCCGCGGCGCCGGAAGGCGCGCGGTACCAGCTGGAGGGGGCAGCGGTGACGTCAACGTCGGCTAGTCGACGGGGCCCCTACTTGGTCGGTTACCTGCGCGACCAGCTGGAGACCCCGCTGACCCTCATCGGCGGCTTCTTCCGGATGTGCGTGCTGACCGGACGGGCCCTGTTCCGCTGGCCGTTCCAATGGCGCGAGTTCGTCCAGCAGTGCTGGTTCATCATGCGGGTCGCCTTCCTGCCGACCATCATGGTCTCGATCCCGCTGACCGTGCTGCTGATCTTCACGCTCAACGTGCTGCTGGCCCAGTTCGGGGCCGCCGACCTGTCCGGCGCCGGGGCGGCGATCGGTGCGGTCACCCAGCTCGGCCCGCTCACCACGGTGCTGGTGGTGGCAGGCGCCGGGTCGACGGCGATCTGCGCGGACCTGGGTGCACGCACCATCCGCGAGGAGATCGACGCCATGGAGGTGCTCGGCATTGACCCCATCCACCGGCTGGTGGTCCCCCGCGTGATCGCCGCGACCCTGGTCGCCACCCTGCTCAACGGGCTGGTGATCACCGTCGGCCTGGTCGGCGGCTACCTGTTCGGTGTCTACCTGCAGAACGTCTCCGGGGGCGCCTACCTGGCCACCCTGACCACGATCACCGGCCTGCCCGAGGTCGTCATCGCGACCGTCAAGGCCGCGACGTTCGGCCTGATCGCCGGACTGGTCGGCTGTTATCGCGGGCTGACCGTGCGCGGCGGCTCCAAGGGCCTCGGCACCGCCGTCAACGAGACCGTCGTGCTGTGCGTGGTCGCGCTGTACGCGGTCAACGTGGTGCTGACGACCATCGGTGTGCGATTCGGAACGGGACACTGACATGTCAACCGCTGCCGTATTGCGCGCCCGGTTCCCCCGGGCAGTCGAAAACCTCAACCGCTACGGCGGTGCCGCGGGCCGCGGCCTGGACGACGTCGGCCAGATGGCCTGGTTCGGGGTGGTGGCCCTCGGGCACATCCCGCACGCCCTGCGCAATTACCGCAAGGAGACGCTGCGGCTGATCGCCCAGATCGGGATGGGCACCGGCGCGATGGCCGTCATCGGCGGCACCGTCGCGATCGTCGGCTTCGTCACCCTCTCGGGTAGCTCCCTGGTCGCCATCCAAGGGTTCGCCTCACTGGGCAACATCGGCGTCGAGGCGTTCACCGGCTTCTTCGCCGCACTCATCAACGTGCGCATCGCCGCCCCCGTCGTCACCGGCATCGCGATGGCCGCCACCGTCGGCGCCGGCGCGACCGCGGAGTTGGGCGCCATGCGCATCAGCGAAGAGATCGACGCCCTGGAAGTCATGGGCATCAAGTCGATCTCGTTCCTGGCGACCACCCGCATCATGGCCGGCCTGGTCGTCATCATTCCGCTCTACGCGCTGGCGATGATCATGTCGTTCTTGTCCCCGCAGATCACCACCACGGTGCTCTATGGGCAGTCCAACGGCACCTATGAGCACTACTTCCGGACGTTCTTGCGCCCCGACGACGTGTTCTGGTCATTCCTCGAGGCCATCATCATCACCGCGGTCGTGATGATCACCCACTGCTTCTATGGATACAACGCCGGCGGCGGGCCCGTCGGCGTCGGGGAGGCCGTCGGCCGATCGATGCGTTTTTCGCTGGTCTCGGTCCAGGTCGTGGTTCTGGCAGCCGCGTTGGCGCTCTATGGCGTCAACCCCAACTTCGCGCTGACGGTGTAGTCGCCATGACATCGCCAGTGAAGGTCAACGCCCCCCGGAACCCGCCATACAAGCTGGCGGGCGTCGCCGCGCTGATCGTCGCCTTGGTGGCCCTGGGCCTGGTCTACGGCCAGTTCCGGGGCGACTTCACGCCCAAGACGGAGTTGACGATGCTGGCGTCGCGGGCCGGGCTGGTGATGGATCCGGGCTCGAAGGTCACCTACAACGGGGTCGAGATCGGCCGGGTGGGCAACATCTCCGAGACGGTGCGCGACGGCAAGCCCGCCGCCAAGTTCACGCTGGAGGTGTATCCGCGGTATCTGTCGCTGATCCCGTCCAACGTGAACGCCGACATCAAGGCGACCACGGTGTTCGGCGGCAAGTACGTGTCGCTGACGACGCCGCAAAATCCCTCCCCGAAGAAGCTCAACCCGCACACCGTGATCGACGCGCGGTCGGTGACCACCGAGATCAACACGCTGTTCCAGACCGTCACCTCGATCGCGGAGAAGGTGGATCCGGTCAAGCTGAACCTGACCCTGAGTGCGGCGGCCCAAGCGCTGACCGGGCTGGGCGACAAATTCGGGCAGTCGGTGGTCAACGCCAACGCGGTCCTCGATGACGTCAACCCGCAGATGCCGCAGGCGCGGCACGACATTCAGCAGCTGGCCGGGCTGGGCGACACCTACGCCAACGCGGCGCCCGACCTGCTGGACTTCCTGAACAATGCGGTGATCACGTCGCGGACCATCAACGCGCAGCAGAAGGATCTGGACCAGGCGCTGCTGGCGGCGGCCGGGTTCGGCAACACCGGCGCCGACATCTTCAACAGGGGCGGCCCGTACCTGGCGCGCGGCGCGCAGGACCTGGTGCCCAGCGCCCAGCTGCTGGACACCTACAGCCCGGAGCTGTTCTGCACCGTGCGCAACTACCACGACATCGAGCCCAAGGCCTCCTCGTTCCTGGGCGGCAACGGCTACTCGTTGGTCGCCCACACCGAGGCGCTGTCCGGGCTGGGGCTGCTGGCCAACCCCGTCTCGTTGGTGGCCACCCTGGCCAGCCTGGTCGGCGGCTTGGCCGGCGTGGTCGGCGGCGCGCCGAACCCCTACACCTACCCGGAGAACCTGCCGCGGGTGAACGCGCGCGGCGGGCCGGGTGGTGCCCCGGGTTGCTGGCAGCCCATCACCCATGACCTCTGGCCAGCACCGGAATTGGTGATGGACAGCGGCAACAGCCTCGCGCCGTACAACCACCTCGACACCGGATCCCCATACGCGATCGAGTACGTCTGGGGCCGCCAAGTAGGGGATAACACGATCAACCCATGAAAATCACCGGAACCATCGTCAGGCTCAGCATCTTCTCCTTGGTGCTGCTGATCTTCACTGTGATGATCATCGTCGTGTTCGGTCAGATGCGCTTTGACCGCACGAATGGATACTCGGCGGAGTTCACCAATGTGAGCGGGCTGCGGCCCGGCCAATTCGTCCGCGCCTCCGGGGTGGAGATCGGCAAGGTCAGTTCGGTCAAGCTCGTCGACGGCGGCAAGCGGGCGCGGGTGGAGTTCAACGTCGACCGCTCGGTGCCGCTGTACCAGTCGACGACCGCGCAGATCCGCTACCTCGACCTGATCGGCAATCGCTACCTGGAGCTCAAGCGCGGCGAGGGTGAGGGCGCCGAGCGGGTCCTGCCGCCGGGCGGCTTCATCCCCGCGTCGCGAACCTCGCCCGCGCTCGACCTCGATGCCCTGATCGGTGGGTTCAAACCGCTGTTCCGGGCGCTGGACCCGCAGAAGGTCAACACCATCGCAACTTCCCTGATCACCGTGTTCCAGGGCCAGGGCGGCACCATCAACGACATCCTCGATCAGACCGCGCAGCTGACAACCCAGCTCGGCGAGCGCGACCAGGCGATCGGCGAGGTCATCAAGAACCTCAACATCGTGCTGGACACCACGGTGCGCCACCGGCAGCAGTTCGACCAGACGGTCAACAACCTCGAGGTGCTCATCACCGGGCTGAAGGACCACGGTGACCAGCTGGCGGGCGGAACCGCGCACATCAGCAACGCGGCCGGGACGGTCGCCGACCTGCTCGCCGAAGACCGCGGGCTGCTGCACAAGACGATCAACTACCTGGACGCGATCCAGCAGCCGCTCATCGACCAGCGCGACGGGCTCAACGACTACCTCAAGAGGGTGCCGACCGCGTTGAACATGATCGGGCGTGCCATCGGCTCCTACGGCGACTTCGTGAACTTCTACGCCTGCGACATCACGCTCAAGATCAATGGGCTGCAGGCTGGCGGCCCGGTCCGCACGGTCCGGCTCTTCCAGCAGCCGACGGGTAGGTGCACGCCGCAATGAGAACGCTGGAACCACCCAACCGGGTTCGCATCGGGCTGATGGGCATCCTCGTGCTGCTGCTGGTCCTTGGCGTCGGCCAGAGCTTCACCAGCGTCCCGATGCTGTTCGCCAAGCCGAGCTACTACGGGCAGTTCACCGACACCGGGGGCATCAACTCCGGTGACAAGGTGCGCATCGCCGGCGTGGACGTCGGCAAGGTGGAGGGCATCAAGATCGACGGCGATCACATCCTGCTGAAGTTCTCGCTCGGCACCGCCACCATCGGCACTGAGAGCAGGCTCGCGATCAAGACCGACACCATCCTCGGGAAGAAGATCCTCGACGTCGAGGCCCGCGGCAACCAGCCGCTGCGGCCCGGGGGCACCCTGCCGCTGGGTCAGAGCACGACGCCCTACCAGATCTATGACGCGTTCTTCGACGTCACCAAGGCCGCCCAGGGCTGGAACATCGACACGGTCAAGGAATCGCTGCACGTGTTGTCGCAGACCATCGACCAGACGTATCCGCACCTGAGCGCAGCACTCGACGGGGTGGCCAAGTTCTCCGACACGATCGGAAAGCGTGACGAGCAGGTCAAGCATCTGCTCGCGCAGGCCAACCAGGTGGCCAGCGTGCTCGGAGACCGCAGCGAACAGGTCGACCGGCTGCTGGTCAACACCAAGACGCTGCTGGTCGCCTTCAACGAACGCGGGCAGGCCATCAACGCGTTGCTGGCCAACGTCGCCGCCTTCTCCGAACAGGTCAAGGGCTTCATCAACGACAACCCCAACCTCAACCACGTGCTCGAACAGCTGCGTCAGGTCAGCGACATCTTGAAGGAGCGCAAGGACGACGTCGCCGCGGGGCTGACCGAGGTCGGTAAGTTCCTGCCGTCGCTGAACGAGGCCATCGCGTCGGGCCCCTTCTTCAAGGTGGTCCTGCATAACCTCGCGCTGTACCAGATCATTCAGCCGTGGGTCGACGCCGCCTTCAAGAAGCGCGGCATCGACCCGGAGAACTTCTGGCGTAGCGCCGGGCTGCCCGAGTTCCGCTGGCCCGACCCGAACGGCACCAGGTTCCCCAACGGCGCTCCGCCGCCGGCACCTCCGGTCTTGGAGGGCACGCCGGAGCACCCGGGGCCGGCCGTCCCGCCCGGATCGCCGTGCTCCTACACCCCGGGCAACCCGGGTGGCAACGTCACCGTCGGTGACGAGGGTCTGCCGCGGCCGTGGAATCCGTTGCCGTGCGCCGGCGGGGGTGTCGGGCCGTTCGGCGGTCCGGGTTTCCCGGCGCCGGTCGACGTGATGACCTCGCCGCCGAACCCCGGCGGCCTGCCGCCGACGCCGGGCATCCCGATCGCGGGCCGGCCGGGAGACCCGCCGCCGGACGTTCCGGGGACGCCGGTGCCGCTGCCTGCGCAGGCACCGCCGGGTGCGCGCACCGAGAACCTGGCGCCGGCCGGGCCGACGCCGCCACCGTCGACGTTCGCGCCGGGCTTCCCGCCGGGGCCGGCGGCACCACCCGGGCCGGGCGAACAGCTGCCGGCGCCCTTCATCAATCCCGGCGGATCGGGAGGCAGCGGCGCAGCCGGGGGAGGTAGCCAGAATTGAGCACCGCCTTTGACATCCGGAACATCCGGCTACCGAAGCTGACCCGGGCGACCGTGATCATCGGGTCGCTGGTGATCGTGCTGGCTATTGTCGTCGCGTTCGTCGGGTGGCGGCTGTATCAGAAGCTGACCACTAACACCGTGGTGGCCTACTTCCCGGCGGCCAACGCGCTCTACCCCGGCGACAAGGTTCAGATCATGGGGATGCGGGTGGGCGCGATCGACAAGATCGAGCCGGCCGGCGACAAGATGAAGGTCACCTTCCACTACGAGAACCAGTACCGGGTTCCCGCCAACGCGAATGCGGTGATCCTCAACCCGACGCTGGTGGCATCGCGGGCCATCCAGCTCGAGCCGCCCTACAAGGGTGGCCCGGTGCTGGCCGACAACGCGGTCATCCCCGAGGAGCGCACCCAGGTCCCGGTGGAATGGGACCAGCTGCGCAACAGCATCACCAACATCATCTCCAAGCTGGGGCCGACGCCCGAGCAGCCGACCGGCCCATTCGGTGAGGTCATCGAGTCCTATGCCAACGGCCTGGCCGGCAAGGGCAAGGAGTTCAACACCACGCTGAGCAACCTCTCGCAGGCGTTGACCGCGCTCAACGAGGGCCGCGGCGACTTCTTCGCGGTGGTCAAGAGCCTGGCGCTGTTCGTCAACGCGTTGCACAAGGACGACCAGCAGTTCGTCGCGCTGAACCAGAACCTGGCCGAGTTCACCACGCGGCTCGCGCACAACGACAGCGACCTGTCGAACGCGATCGAGCAGTTCGACGGCCTGCTGTCCACGGTGCGCCCGTTCCTGGACAAGAACCGTGGGGTGCTGACCTACGACATCAACAACCTGGCGACCGTGACGAATACGATCCTGCAGCCGGATCCGCTCAACGGGCTGGAGACCGCGCTGCACGTGCTTCCGACGGCCGCGGCGAACATCAACCAGATCTATCACCCGTCGCACGGGTCGGTGGTCGCCATCCCGGCGATCACCAACTTCGCCAACCCGATGCAGTTCATCTGCAGCTCGATCCAGGCGGGCAGCCGGCTCGGGTATCAGGAGTCGGCCGAACTGTGTGCGCAGTATCTGGCGCCGATCCTCGACGCCATCAAGTTCAACTACCTGCCGTTCGGTGCGAACCTGTTCAGCACCGCCGAGACCCTGCCCAAGGAAGTGGCGTACTCCGAGGACCGGCTGCACCCGCCGAACGGATACAAGGACACCACCGTGCCCGGCATCTGGGTGCCCGACACCCCGACGTCGCACCGCAACACCCAGCCCGGCTGGATCGTCGCACCCGGGATGCAGGGCCAGCAGGTCGGTCCGATCACCGCGGGCCTGATGACGCCGGACTCGCTCGCCGAGCTCATGGGAGGCCCCAACATCGCGCCCCCGCAGTCGAACCTGCAGACCCCGCCGGGGCCGCCGAATGCCTACGACGAGAACCCGGTCGTGCCGCCCATCGGGCTCAACGCCCCGGTGCCCATCCAGCCGCCACCGCCGGGGCCGAACGTGGTCCCGGGTCCGGTCGCCCCGACGCCGGCGCCGGTCGCGGCGCCCGCGCCCAACGCCGGCGGGCCGGCCGTACCGACTGACTTCGGGGGTGGTGGGCAGTGAGGCGCGTGACGAGCGCGGGACGCGCGAGGAGCAAGCCGAACCATCAAGCAGTGAGGCGCGCGCTTCGGTTGAGCCGCCGCGGGTCCTGGCAGGCGCTGGTCCTGCTGGTGGCCGCGCTGGTGTTGAGCTCGTGCGGCTGGCGCGGGATCTCCAATGTCGCGATCCCCGGTGGCCCGGGCAGCGGCTCGGGGGCGATGACGATCTACGTCCAGGTACCGGACACGTTGGCGATCAACGGCAACAGCAAGGTGATGGTGGCCGACGTGTACGTCGGGTCGATCAAGTCCATCCAGCTGAAGAACTGGGTCGCCACCTTGACGCTGGGTGTGGACAAGAACGTCAAGCTGCCCAAGAACGCGATCGCCAAGATCGGCCAGACCTCGCTGCTGGGTTCTCAGCACGTCGAGCTGGCCTCGCCGCCGAACCCGTCGCAGGAGCTGCTGAAGAACGGCGACACCATCCCGCTGAAGAATTCCTCGGCGTATCCGACCACCGAGCAGACGCTGGCCAGCCTGTCGCTGATCCTGCGCGGCGGCGGTATCCCCAACCTCGAGGTGCTGCAGAACGAGGTCTACAACATCTTCAACGGCCGGGGGGATCAGATCCGGTCGTTCCTGGGCAAGCTGGACACCTTCACCAGCCAGCTCAATCAGCAGCGCGACGACATCACCCATGCGATCGACTCGACCAACAGGCTGCTGACCTACGTGGGGGCGCGGGCCGACGTGCTCGACCGGGTGCTGACCGACATCCCGCCGCTGGTCAAGCATTTCGCCGACACCAAGAACCTGCTGATCAACGCCGTCGACGCGGTCGGACGGCTCAGCCAGGCGGCCGACCAGTACCTGTCGGAGGCGCGCGGGCCGCTGCACACCGACCTGCAGGCGCTGCAATGTCCGCTCAAGGAGCTGGGCCGCGCCTCGCCGTATCTGATCGGCGCGCTGAAGCTGATCCTGACGCAGCCGTTCGACATCGACACGGTGCCGAAGATCTTCCGCGGCGACTACATCAACATCTCGCTGACGCTCGACGTGACCTACAGCTCCGTGGACAACGCGTTCCTCACCGGTACCGGGTTGTCGGGGGCGCTGCGCGCGCTCGAGCAGTCGTTCGGGCGTGATCCCGAGACGATGATTCCCGACGTCCGCTACACGCCGAACCCCAATGACGCGCCCGGTGGTCCGCTGGTGGAAAGGGGGGACAGGAATTGCTGACTCCTTTCATCCGACGCCAGCTGGTCGCGTTCGGGATTTTGACGGTCATTTCGCTGCTCGTGCTCGGGGTGTATTACCTGCAGATCCCGAGCCTGGTCGGCATTGGCCGGTACACGCTGAAGGCGGAGCTGCCGGCGTCGGGTGGGTTGTATCCGACGGCGAACGTGACGTATCGCGGCGTCACCATCGGCAAGGTCACCGACGTCGAGCCGACCGAGCGGGGCGCCGAGGCGACGATGAGCATCGACAGCCGGTACAAGATCCCGACCGACGCGACGGCCAACGTGCACTCGGTGTCGGCGGTCGGTGAGCAGTACCTGGACCTCGAGTCGACCGGGCACCCGGGCAAGTTCTTGTCGGACGGTCAGACGATCACCAAGGGCACGGTGCCCGCCGAGATCGGGCCGGCGCTGGACACGGCCAACCGCGGGCTCTCCGTGCTGCCCAAGGACAAGATCGCCCAATTGCTCGACGAGACGGCGCAATCCGTGGGCGGGCTGGGTCCCGCCCTGCAGCGCCTGGTGGATTCCACCCAGGCGATCGTCGGCGATTTCAAGACCAACATCACCGACGTCAACGACATCATCCAGAACTCGGGCGGGGTCCTGGACAGCCAGGTCCAGTCGGGTAATGCCATCGAACGCTGGGCGCGCAACCTCAACAGGTTGGGCGCGCAGTCCGCACGGGAGGACCAGCACGTGAAAAGCGTGCTGCGCCAAGCGGCGCCGACGGCCGACCAGGTCAACGACGTCTTCAACGACGTGCGGGACTCGCTGCCGCAGACGCTGGCGAACCTCGAGGTGGTGTTCGACCTGCTCAAGCGCTACCACACCGGCGTCGAGCAGGTCCTGGTGTTCCTGCCGCAGGGCGCGTCGATCGCCCAGACGGTGGCGGCGCCGTTCCCCAACATGGCCGCACTGGACCTGGCCTTGTCGATCAACCAGCCGCCACCGTGTCTGACCGGGTTCATCCCGGCGTCGGAGTGGCGGTCGCCGGCCGACACCAGCATTCAGCCGCTGCCGTCGGGCACCTACTGCAAGATCCCGATGGACACCCCGGCCAACAGCGTGCGCGGGTCGCGCAACATCCCGTGTACGGACATTGCGGGCAAGCGGGCGGCCACCCCGCGGGAATGCCGGGACCCCAAGCCTTACGTGCCGGCGGGCACCAACCCCTGGTACGGCGACCCCAACCAGATCCTGACCTGCCCCGCCCCGGCGGCGCGCTGTGACCAGCCGGTGAAACCGGGCCAGGTGATCCCGGCGCCGTCCATCGACACCGGCCTGAACCCGGCCCCCTCGGACCGGGTCGCGGGGACGCCTCCCCCGACCAGCGATCCTTTGTCGCGGCCCGGGTCCGGTACCGTGCAGTGCAACGGCCAGCAGCCCAACCCGTGTGTCTACACCCCCAACGGGTCGCCCGCGGCGATCTACAGTCCCCAAAGCGGTGAACTGGTTGGGCCAGACGGGGTTAAATACTCCGTCGAGAACTCGGCCAGAACAGGAGACGACGGATGGAAGGAGATGCTGGCGCCAGCCGGCTGAACCCCCCACCGATGCCGAAGTTTCGTCGTCTGCGCAGGCGGCGTCCGAAGAATGAGGATCCGGCGGCCGGCGCCGAACCGACCAATCCCGAGGCGACGGCCGAGGAGTCGGCCGAGCCCGAGAACGCGACCGAACCGACGGGCCCGGAGCTGACGGCCGAAGAGCCGTCGACGGCCGAAGTGCGCGCGGCGGAACCGGCGGAACCCGAGGACGCAGCCGAGCCGGCCGAGCCCCGGGAGTCAGCCGAGCCGGCGGAACCCGAGGCCGTGCCCGGCGAGGCCGCCGAGCGTCGTCCGTCGCGGTTGGGCCGCGGCTGGCTGGCCGGCATCGCGGCGGCGCTCGTAGTGTGCGCCGCGGCTGTCGGCGCCGGCGGTTACTTCGCCTTGCGCTATCACCACGAAAGCCAGGCGATCGCCCGCAACGACGCCGCGGCGCTCAAGGCGGCGGTCGACTGCGTTTCGGCGACCCAGGCGCCCGACACCAACGCGATGGCGGCGAGTGAGCAGAAGATCATCGACTGCGGCACGGACGCTTTCCGCTCGCAGGCCCTGCTCTACACCAGCATGCTCGTTCAGGCCTATCAGGCCGCCAACGTCCACGTCCAGGTGTCCGACATGCGGGCGGCGGTCGAACGCGACAACCCCGACGGTTCCGTCGACGTGCTGGTGGCGGTCCGCGTGAAGGTGGCCAACGATCAGACGCAGAACGAGACCGGTTACCGCCTGCGGGTGAAAATGGCTATGGCCGAAGGGCAATACAAGATTGCCAAGCTCGACCAGGTGACGAAGTGACGGTGGTGGTCGAGAAGCCATCGGCCCTGGCCGTCGCGGAGTTCCCACGGAATGCTCTGGCGCCGTGGCATCTTCGCGCCGGCGCGCTCGCCGTTGACGTCCTGCCGGGCGCCGCGGTGGTGGCGACGATGGCACTGGCCTGTTTCACCGTTCCGTTCGGTGGTGTGTGGTGGTGGGTGAGTGTTTCGGTCGGTGGTGTGGCCATCCTGTTGATGTTGGTGAACCGGTCATTGCTCCCGACGGTCACCGGCTCGAGCCTGGGACGCGGCCTGTTCGGCATCGCGGTCGCTCGCCGCGACGGCGAAACCATCGGCCCGTGGGGGCTGCTGATACGGGACCTGGCGCACCTGCTCGACACCATATCGGTGGTGGGATGGCTTTGGCCGCTGTGGGATTCGGGTCGCCGCACGTTCGCCGACATGCTGCTGCGCACCGAGGTGCGACGTCGGGAAACGGCCGAACGGAGCTTCGACGCTGGGAAGTGGACGGCGGTAGTGGCGCTGGGCGCGGCGGGACTGTCCGTCGCCGGTGCCGCGATGAGCTACGGGGCGGTGTTCGCCCCGGATCGGGCCACCGACCGAACCCGCGCGGAGCTGGACACCCAGGGCCCCAAGATCGTCGCTCAGATGCTGACCTACAACCCCAAATCACTGCACGACGATTTCGCGCGGGCCCTGTCGTTGGCGACCGACAAATACCGGGCGCAACTGGCCGCCCAGCAGGACACGGTGCAGAAGGGCAACCCCGTCATCAACGAATACTGGGTGACCGACCACGCGATCCAGTCCGCGTCACCGGACCGGGCGACGATGCTCATGTTCATGCAGGGGCGGCGCGGCGCGGCGCCCGACGAACGCTACATCTCCGCCACCGTTCGGGTGACTTTCGCCAAAGCCGGCGGCGGCCGTTGGCTGGTCGACGATCTCACCGTGCTCACCAAGCCCAAACCACCGCCCGGGGGCGGAAGATGAGCCCGCGCCGCAGGTTTGCACCGGGCGAGGAACCGCTGCTGGTCCCGCGGCCGGTGCCGCCGGGGCGGCCGTGGGGCCTACCGTGGGCCAGCGCCATCGCCGCGCTCTGCACGGCGGCCGCGATCACCGCGTGCAGCCTGATGCTCGTCGACCACGAA
Organism: Mycobacterium paraseoulense; assembly: GCF_010731655.1. Taxonomy (NCBI): domain Bacteria; kingdom Bacillati; phylum Actinomycetota; class Actinomycetes; order Mycobacteriales; family Mycobacteriaceae; genus Mycobacterium; species Mycobacterium paraseoulense. Next base: position 4,370,676 of record NZ_AP022619.1, read on the forward strand.
TCCCGCGAGCTCGCCGCGTCGAAGAATCGCGAGGTGCTCAGTTACGTGACCGGATTCATGACGCAATTCACCTCCATCGACCCGTTCCATGCCAATGACTACGTGACGCGGGTGCTCGCCCAGGCGACCGGCGACTTCGCCAAGGAGTACCGGGACAAGGCGAATGAGATCTTGCTGCAGGTGGCGCGCGCCGAGCCGGCCACCGGCACCGTCCTGGACGCGGGGGTGGAGCGATGGAACGACGATGGCAGCGCCACCGTCATCGTGGCCACCGCGGTCAGCACCAAATCTCCTGACGGTAAACAAGTTTGGCAAAACGCGAATCGGTGGACGGCGACCGCCACGCAGGAAGGAAAGCAGTGGAAGATCAGCAACCTGCAGCAGGTGATCTAGCCGCCGACGAGCTCGCGCCGGAGGGGGCGGCGGCCGACGAGGGCGCGGACTCGCCGGACACCGACGAAGGCGCCTCGGCCGCGGCGGAATCCACCTCCGACGAAAGCGAGGCCGATGCCGCCGGCGCGCAGCCCGCCGGACGCAAGAAACGCAAGTGGCTGGCAGGCAAGCGGCTGGCCATCACCGTCGTCGTCGCGGCCATGCTGTTCGTCGGTTCCGCGGCGTTCGCCGGCGCGACGGTGCAGCCGTATCTGGCCGATCGTGCGGCCGCGGCGACCAAACTCAAGGTCGCGCGGACCGCGGCCGACGCGATCACCACGCTGTGGACGTACACGCCCGAGAACATGGACACGCTCGCCGACCGCGCGTCGCGCTATCTCAGTGGAGACTTCGAGGCGCAGTACCGCAAGTTCGTCGACGCCATCGTGGCCCCCAACAAGCAGGCCAAGATCACCAATCACACCGACGTCACCGGCGCGGCGGTCGAATCGATCGACGACACCAACGCCGTCGTCATCGTGTACACCAACACCACGTCCACCAGCCCGTTGACCAAGAACGTGCCGTCGCTGAAGTACCTGTCCTACCGGCTGTTCCTCAAGCGCGCGAAGGGCCGCTGGCTGGTGACCAGGATGACGACCATCACGTCGCTGGACCTGACGCCGCACGTCTAGCGCGGTTCGCGACGACCCATGGCCGTTACCTCACCGGTGTCGGAGCGCTCGACCGTCGCGGCACTGCTGTTGTTGACGTTCGCCACCGGCCTGGCCGACTCGATCAGTATCTTGGTGCTCGGCCATGTGTTCGTCGCGAACATGACGGGAAACGTTATCTTTCTTGGCTTTTGGTTGGCTCCGAGGACGAGTATCGACCTGACCGCGGTCGTGGTGGCGCTGCCGACCTTCGTCTGCACGACGATTCTCAGTGGCCGCATGGCGCGGCACTTCGCCGAGCGGACGCGGCGGTGGATCACCACCGTATTGGCAACGGAGATCGGCCTTTTGGTGGCGTTGGCGCTCCTGGCCGGCGCGGGGGTGCTGCACTATCACGACAACACCAAGCTGGTCATGATCGGCATGCTGGCGGTCACGTTCGGGCTGCAGCACTCCAGCGCCCGCCAGTTCGGCATTCAGGAACTGTCCACCACGGTACTGACGTCCACGATCGTCAGTCTCGGCCTGGACAGCCGCCTGGCCGGCGGCACGGGCGTCCGTCAGGCACTGCGTCTCGGTGTCGTGTCGACGATGTGCGCCGGCGCCTTCCTGGGTGCGACGATGTCACGATTCGTGGTCGCGCCGGTGTTCGCCGTCACGGCGGCGGTGGTGGTGGCCAGCCTGCTGATCTTCCGCTTCGGCCGGCCTAGTTGAACGCCAGCCAGCTGGGCAGCGCCCGTTCGTGCGAGTCGCAGAGCACCTGCCGGGTGTCGCACGACCCCCGCGGCGAGCCCGCGCCGGCCCACATGCCGCCGGTGTCGCGGCGCAAGACGATGGCCGACGAGCCGCCCCCGTCGAGCAGGACGGCGTTGTCGCTGCCCAGGCCCCGGAAGAGGTCCTGCATATTGTCCGGTGTGTAGCTGCCGCCCTCGAAGACGTACATCTCGTCTTTCTGCCGCGAGTACGCCAAAGCCGTTCGGGCGGCGCTGGGTCCGCCGTCGTGCAGCTGTCCGGTCTGGCCGGGCGCCAGCAGCCCGATCCCCGATACCGCCACAAACCGCTCGTTCCTGTTCAGTAGGTCCTCGACCACCGGAGTAGCGGAGTCGTAGTCGTTCTTGGTCCGCGGCCACACCACATACGGCGCACCGCCGGACGGCAGGATCATCGTCGTCAGCGCGCTCCAGCTTTCACCGCCGCCCGACAGGCCCTGCTTGCCCGGGTAGGCGACGGTGCCGGTGACGGCCTGGTTGGCGCGGCCCTGGCCGTGGGTGTTGTCGACGAAGGCGCCCAGCGGGGAGCTGCAGCCGGTCTGGCGCCACGAACCGGCCTTCTGCCCGCGGACGTCGAAGAAGTTGGCGTTGATCGCGATCGTCGGTTGGCCCATCCGCTGCCACGCCTGCAGCGGCGCATAGAGTTCCGACGCCTGCCAGAGCCCCTCGCCGGTGCGGGCACCGGGATTGTTCTCGCAGCGCGCCTGATCGCCCCGGTGCGTGTCGACCAGCAGGTGGGGCGACAGGCGGCCCGCCGCGTTCTTGATGATCATCAGGTGGCCGCCGTTGTTCATCTCGTACCAGTTGCCGCCGGCGTTGAGCATAGGCGTGGGGTGACCGGGACCGAAGTTATAGACCAGGTAGGAACCCTTGGTGGTATTGATGGCGTTGGCCAGCAGATCGCGGCCGTCGGCGGCGTGCGCCACCGGCTGGCCCGTGCTGCTGGCGAGGGCGACACACGCAACCATGGCGGTGCAGCCGGCTACCAGCCGGCGCAAGCTGGCGCGTCGGGTCAGCACGATCGCCCTTTCCGCCCTGATCTGGATGCAACACAAACATCATCAGTCACATCCGTCACAGTGTCAATCTGGGTAACGGGTGGGTGACGCTCGGGTGGCGTTCGAATTACGTTTGCTCGCTTGAGGTTTCGGCCTCAGTCTCGGTGACGCCCGTGCGCTCGTGCTTGCCGCTTTGGCGGGCCTGGTGCTGGGCCTGGTGTTCCATGGCGATCGCCATCTCGACCGCACCCGGGATCCGGTGGAACCCCCTGCGGTCGTAGAGGTGGGTGACGATCCCGCCCAGCAGCAGTCCGATGACGAGGCCGATCGACGTCATGAGCAGCGCCTGCGAAATGCCGGTGTCCGCGTGTCCCTTGAAGTACAGCAGCGACCGAGTGCCGAGGAAGACCTGGTGCATGGGCTCGAACTCGGCGAGCCAGCGGAAGAAGGGTGGCGTGGCCTCCAGCGGCACCGTGGCGCCGGCCGACGGCAACCCGAGGATCACGAAGATCAGCATGCTGACCAGCAGGCCACCCGTGCCCAGCACCGACAGCAACGAACTGGACGTGATGCCCACCGCCGCGATCGCGAACACCCCGAAGGCCCAGAGCTGCCAGCCGAGGTCGATCGGCATGCCGAGACCGTGGGCGATCGCCAGATAGGCCGCCGAGGTGAGCAGCCCCAGCAGCACCATGATGGCCCACTTGAGCAGCAGGGTCTGGAAGCGCGAGATTCTCACCTGCTCGGCAAAGCGGTACACCGGGCCGAATTCGGCCGGTACGTAACCGAGCAACGCATCAACCAGGGTGCTGACCACGATGCTGCCGGTGAAGCCCGCGAGCAGCAGCAGGAGGGCGTAGTAGAAGGCCGACAGCCCGTTTCCGGTGCCGTTGGGCAGCGGGTTGTGCACGGTCGACTCGATCTCGATCGGCGTGGAGAGGCCCTCTTCGGCGGCCCCGGCGAGCGGGGCGCCGCCGGTCTGCGCCTTGACCTGGGCGAGAAGCCGTTCGCCCACTTCGCCATTGGCCACGCCCATCGCCATGTTCAGGGTCTGGCCGGCGATGCTGGCGCCGAGCGTGCCGGCCCGGGGGTTCGTCGAGATCGTGATCACCGGCCGTTCGGCGGGGCCGGGCAGCACCGCGCTGGCGCCCAGGTCCCGCAGTTTCGACGAGAAGCTCGGCGGTATCAGCACCGAGCCGTACACCTGGCCGGTGTCCAGTTGATGCCTGGCCGCGTCGCGGCGGAGCACGCGGACGTCGAACTTGTTCTTGTCCAGGCCGTTGACCAAGCGGCCGGTCAGCTCCGCGCCGGCCGGCCCCGCGTCCTCGTTCACCACGGCGATCGGGAAGTGCCGCAGGTTGGTCATCGGGTTCAAGATGCCGCCGAGATAAAGCGCGCACAACGCCGACATCAGGGCCAGCGTGATGACCAGCGGCGCGGCCCAAAACCGCACGGTGCGGACCGCTCTGATGTTCCGGTTGGGATTGGGCGCCGCGTGCTGCGGCCGCGATTGAGACATGCCGGCTCCTGTCTGTCACGCCCACTCTATGGGCTTGGCGCCCCCAGCTTTGCGTGCATCTCCCACACCAGCAGCTCCGACGGCTCGCTCGCGGTCACCCGCCCGCCGCTCGCGTGGGTGAACCGGACGGCGTCGCCCTCCTGCAGACCACCGACTCCTGGACAGGTGACCGCGCCCCGCGCGACGAAGAGATGCAGGTAAGGCGCCCGTGGGAGGGGCACGGTGGCACCGGTCCGCAACCGGGTGGCGTGCAGCGCGGCGTTGTGGTTCTGCAAGGTGATGGCCCCGGGCCGGCCGGGGATGCCTGAGGCGATCCTCACAAGGGTGCCGTCCAACACCTGCGCGCCGACCTCGTGCTGTTGATAGCCCGGGGAGATGCCGGCCTCGTCGGGCACCACCCACATCTGCACGAAATGCACTGGCTCCGTGGCCGAATCGTTCTTCTCGGAGTGCAGAATCCCGCTACCCGCCGACATGCGCTGGGCCAGACCCGGATAGATCACGCCGCGATTGCCCATGGAGTCCCGATGCGCCAGTTGACCCTGCAGCACCCAGGTCACAATCTCCATGTCCCGGTGCGGATGCATGTCGAATCCGGTTCCGGGCGCGACGATGTCGTCGTTGTTCACCAGCAGCAACCCGTGGTGGGTGTTGTCCGGGTCGTAGTGATCACCGAACGAGAACGAGTGTCGGGAGGTCAGCCAGGGCGTCGTGGTGACGGCCCGCTCGGCCGCACGCCGAACCTCCACGTGGGCAGCCATCCGCCCAGCCTAATCACCGGGTCAGGCCGCCGTCGCGGCGAGCAGCCCCTGGGCATGCCGGAGCGCGCCGTCGAGCTCGGGCAGGGTCAGCCCGGCGGAACGGCCCAGGTGGATCTCGATCTGGTACTCGGGCTGACCGTCCTGCCCGAAGATCGGAAGCACCACGAATTCTGTTGCAGACAAGGATGTTTCGAGTGAATCGGTGACCGACTGCAGCGTCACCATCGTCATCAGGGTGGTGAGCTGGCGGGTGACCTGGGCCGTCGGCTCCAGCGACGCGAGCACGTCCGCCAGCCGGCTGTGCAGCGACTGATGCGTGTCGTCGAACCGCCAGGCACCGTACCCGCGGGCGCGGATGTCGGCGAGGACGCGTTGGTGTTCCGCGATCTCCGCCCGGGTCAGCCGCGGCAGCACGCGGTGCAGCCAGGCGCGGATGAAATCATCACCGCGCCAGGCCATTGCGACCAGGCCGAACGGCGGGTCGATGGGAAAGCGCTGTCCGACGGCCTGCCCGCCGTCGGTGCCGTGCCCGACCGCGTCCACGGTGGTCAGGTGCCGACCGCCGATCTTCGACATCGAGCAGCCCGCGCCCAGCGTGTCGTGCAGGAAGCGCAGGGCCCCGCGACCCCGGTCCAGCAGCGGGAACTGCACCCGCAGCCCGTGCACCAGTCCGAACAGGCCGCTGCCCAGCACGTAGCGACGATCTTCGCGGCGCGCCACCCAGGCGCGGCCTTCCAGCTCGGCCAGCACCAGGGCGCACGTGGAGGTGCTGATCGCACAGCGCTTCGCCAGCTCGGCCGATGTCAGCCCCCTCGGTGAATCCGCAAGCGCCGCAAGCACGTCCATCACCCGCGCGGTGGGCGGCGATTTGACGGTTGACGTACCGATGTCCACCTCCCTACGATCCGTCCAAAATGTAACTATATATGTCCTAATATTAGGAGAACTGGCGTGATCAACGTGGGGGTGTGGGGGCCTGGCTCCATGGGCGTGATCGCCTTGCGCGGCGTGATCGACCACCCGGAGTTGCAGCTGGTCGACCTCGTCGTACACAGCGACGCCAAGGCGGGCCGCGACGCGGGCGAGCTGTGCGGGATCGCACCGGTCGGGGTGGCGGCCACCCAGGACCCGGCGGCGCTGCTCGCCGGCGACGCCGACGCGGTGGTGTACGCCGCCGGCGCCAACCTGCGGCCGCTGGAGGCGGTGAAGGACATGGTCTCCATCCTTCGGGCGGGCAAGAACGTGTTGTCGTGTTCGGTGGTGCCGCTGGTCTATCCCGACGGCGTCGATGCCGCGTTCACCAACCCCCTGCGGCAGGCGGCGCTCGACGGCGAAGCGTCGTTCCTCACCACCGGTATCGACTCCGGGTTCGCCAATGACGTTCTGCCCCTGGTGCTCACCGGCGTCTCGCGGGCCATCGATTCCGTGCGGGTGACCGAGATGTTCAACTACGCCACGTACCCGGACCGGGCCGCGGTGTACGAGATCCTCGGCTTCGGCCGGCCTCCGGAATACCAAGCGTTCGCGGCGCAACCCGGCGTGTTCACCTTCGGCTGGGGTCCGGTCCTGCATCAGCTCGCCGCCGGCCTGGGCGTCAAGATCGACAACATCGAGGAGAGCAACGAACGCCTGCCCGCCGCCGAGTCCTTCGACACGCCCACCGGCCACATCGCGGCAGGGACGATCGCGGCCATGCGGTCCACGCTGACCGGATACGTCGGCGGCAAGCCAACCTTCGTCCTGGACCACGTGACCCGGATGCGCGACGACATCGCCCCGGACTGGCCGCAGCCGCACATCTCGGTCCCCCCGAAGGACCTCGGCTACGGGCAGGCGTCGGGACGCGGCCTCTACCGGGTGGAGATCGAGGGATCCCCAAGCATGCGTTGCGAATTCGAGATGGCCGAAGACCACGACCACGACCTGGGCGCGCGCATCGCCGGCGCCTCGCGGATGGTCAACGCCATCCCCGCGGTGTGCGCGGCCCCGCCGGGGCTGCTCTCGGCGCTGGATCTGCCGTTGATCACCGGGGCCGGCCTGGTCCGCCCGGTGGCGGGGCCGCCGCCGGACAGCCGGCTGTTCTAGGACCGGTCGCCGGGATACGTCGCGGCGGCCAGCTCGAGAATCTCGGCCCGGTCGGCCGCCAGGATGAAGCCGGATCGGATCGACGCGTCGAGCGCGGCGGTGAAACGTTGCAGGTATTGGCTCATCCCGCCCGGGTACAGCCGGCGCAAGGTGTCGGCGTCGAAGAGCTCGCCGGAACCAAAGAGCGCGGACATGATGCTCTCCTCGCCGCCGAGCCCCGAGGTCCGCGCGACAGGTACGTCCACCCACGGTGTTCTGACGCCGCCGAGGACCAGGCCGTGGTCGTCCAGGATGGGTTGCGGCCCATCGGCATCGCGCACCCGCATGGGCTCCGCTGCGGGCGCGGGGTCCCCCGTGCGCGCCCATGCGTCGAGTGCCGCGAGCGCCGCCTGCGCCACGTAGTGGTGTTGTGGGGCGAAGTTGATGTCGTGCGAAAGGTCTTGGCCCATCAGCGTGTTGGTCGGCGCGTACGCCGCGACGAGGTCCGCGAGCGGTGCCTTCCCGCTGTCGATCGGCGCGACCTGGATGGTGTAGTTGTCGGCGTGCGCGGCCCCGGGGATCTCCCAGACCCGCAACCATGGGTTGTCGGGCTGGCGCGCGAAGTAATAGGCCTCCCGCGCGCCGCCGAAGAGGTCCGTCTCGGTGATGATGGTCAGCAACGGCACCCGCAGGTCCGGGCGGAACGTGACGGCGTGCGGTGCACTCGCCTCGTCGAAGATGGAACTCCCGTCGAGCGGCGCGGCGGGGCCGAATCGTGAATGGACGAAGAAGCCGTCGTACGCCTTCGCCACCGGGTCCACGGCGTTGACATAGGTGGTGAGGAACATGGCCGACTGCGACTCGCCCAGCGCCAGCACTCGTTGGGCCCGCAGATCGCCCAGAACGCCGGTGCCCGCATCGTTTCCGAGCGCCGCGCCGATTTGGGAGAAGATGTCGTAGGAGAAGGCGTCACCCGGGTGGTGCAGCGGCGCATAGCGCGTCGGGTCCTGATTCTTCAACGACATGTCGACGCCGAGCAGGCTCGCACCGCCGTCCACGCCGACCCGCTGTGCGGACACGGCGACGTACGCGTAGCCCGCGCGAACGATCTCCCGGTGCGCCATCATCCAGACCGCGGGGGCGTCGATGCCGCCGCTCACGTTGAGCCATTCGACCAGCGCCGTTCCGTTGAACCGTGCCGGATCCGTGGGGGTCAGGACCGCCATTCTGGTGGTGTAATCCGCGGTGCCGGAAGGGGATACGCTCCACCGCGCGTCCGGCCCCGGCGGCACCGTCGGCGCATACGACGCCGCCGTCCCGGACACGAAGAACTCCTTCGCCAGATAGCCGACGTCGGCGAGGTCGTAAGCGCCCAACAGCAGACGCGGCCGCCCGGGGACGGGGGTGATCTCGGGCGAATTCGTCACAGCGAACCGGGCAGCCCGAACGTCGCGAACAGCTTCTCGTCGAGGAACGCCACCACGTGCGACACCCGGCCGCCGCGCACGTCGAGCACGTGCAACTGGAAGGGCACGTGCACCGCACCGGCACGCATGTACATGGCGGCGCCGGGCTGACCGTTGGCGACCAGCGGCAACAGGCGCATGTCGCCGGCCGACTCGGCCGGGCACTGCTGATGGATGAGGGTGACGATGTCGTGCGCACCCCGGTACCAGCCGGCGTATGGCGGCATCTCCCAGATCGCCTCGGCGGTGAACAACTCCACCAGGCGGTCGATGTCGTAGCTCTCGAAGGCGGCGATGTAGCGGGCCAACAGGTCCTGGGCCTCGGGGGAATCCGGCGCCGCCAACCCGTCAGCGGCGCTGGGTCCCACGGCGTCCAGCTGGGAACGGGCCCGCTGCAGCAGGCTGTTGACGGCCGTCGTGGTGGTGCCGATCGCTTCGGCCACCTCGGCCGCCTTCCACTGCAGCACGTCGCGCAGCAACAACACCGCGCGCTGCCGGGGTGAAAGGTGTTGCAGTGCGGCAACAAACGCCAACCGCACCGACTCGCGCGACCCGACGATGACCGACGGGTCGGCCTGGTCGTTCGTCAGGTCGGGGATCGGCTCCAGCCAGGGCACCTCGCGGCGCTCCTGCAGCTCGGTGGTCGGGTCGGAGCTGGGCGCGCCCAGGCCGGTCGGCAACGGCCGGCGTTGCCGGCCCTCCAGCGCGCTCAGGCAGGTGTTGGTGGCGATGCGATGCAGCCACGTGCGCATCGACGACTTGCCCTCGAACCGGTCGTAGGCCTTCCAGGCCCGCAGCAACGTTTCCTGAACCAGATCCTCCGCGTCGTGCACCGACCCGGTCATCCGATAGCAGTGCGCCAGCAGCTCACGACGGTACGGCTCGGCATGTGCCGAGAAGTCCGAGCCGACCGCCGGGGCGAGTTCGGCGGCGTTTTGCGCAAGCAACCCCACGATGGGAGAGCCTACGACAGTGTCTGGCAGGGCGACCTGCATCGGGAGCCATTACGCTGCCCGTAATGACTAGGACCGTGCAGTGAACCGCGACGAACGGCACTTCGACGGGTTCGGCGGCGTGCGCATCGTTTACGACGTCTGGACACCCGACACGGCGCCGCGGGCGGTCGTCGTGCTGTCGCACGGTCTCGGCGAGTACGCCCGGCGCTACGACCACGTCGCGCAGCGTTTCGGTGCGGCGGGCCTGGTCACCTACGCGCTGGATCATCGCGGCCACGGCCGCTCGGGCGGCAAGCGGGTGCTGGTGCGCGACATCTCCGAGTACACCGCGGACTTCGACAGCCTGGTGCGGATCGCCACCCGGGAGCATCCCGGGCTCAAGTGCGTCGTGCTCGGGCACAGCATGGGCGGCGCCATCGTCTTCGCCTATGGCGTCGAACGGCCCGACAACTACGACCTGATGGTGCTGTCGGGGCCCGCGGTGGCGGCCCAGGATCAGGTGTCGCCGCTGATGGTCCTGGCCGCCCGGGTGCTCGGAGCGCTGGTCCCCGGCCTGCCGGTGCAGGAGCTCGACGTCGACGCCATCTCCCGCGATCCCGCGGTGGTGGCGGCCTACAAGAACGACCCGCTGGTGTACCACGGCAAGGTCCCGGCCGGCATCGGCCGCGCCCTGTTTCAGGTCGGCGAGACCATGCCGCAGCGCGCGCCGGCGCTGACCGCGCCGTTGCTGGTGGTGCACGGCTCCGAGGACCGCCTGATCCCCGTCGCCGGTAGCAGGCGGCTGGTCGAGTGCGTGGGCTCCACCGACGTCGAATTGAAGGTCTATCCCGGGCTCTACCACGAGGTGTTCAACGAACCCGAGCGCGAGCAGGTGCTGGGCGACGTGGTCTCGTGGATCACCGCGCGCCTCTGACGGAAAGTGTCGGATCGCTTGAGTAGTTTGGCGAATATGATCCGCGCCGTCGACGATGCGGTGGGGCACCGCCCGCTTGCGGGGGACGAAGTGATGGAGAGCGTCGCACGTGACTGACGACAAAATGCTGGCCCGCATCGCCGCGTTGCTGCGTCAGGCCGAAGGCACCGACAACCCGCACGAGGCGGACGCCTTCATGAGCGCCGCGCAGCGGCTGGCGACGGCGTCCTCGATCGACCTGGCGGTGGCGCGGTCCCACGCAGCCAGCCGCTCGCCGGCGCAGGCCCCGACCCAGCGCACCATCACCATCGGAAACGCGGGCACCAGGGGCCTGCGCACCTACGTGCAGCTGTTCGTGGTGATCGCCCTGGCCAACGACGTGCGCTGTGATGTGGCGTCGAATTCGACGTTCGTGTACGCCTACGGGTTCGCCGAGGACATCGACGCCACCCACGCGCTCTACGCCAGCCTGGTCGTCCAGATGGTGCGGGCCTCGGACGCCTACCTGGCATCGGGCGCGCACCGGCCGACGCCGACCATCACCGCCCGGCTGAATTTCCAGCTGGCTTTCGGGGCGCGCGTGGGCCAACGGCTGGCGGAAGCCCGCGACGAGGCCCGGCGCGAGGCCACCAAGGACCGCCGCCGGCCGCCGGGCACTGCTATCGCGTTGCGGGACAAGGACGTCGAGCTGCACGACTATTACCGCAGCGCGTCCAAGGCGCGCGGTGCCTATCAGGTCAGCCGGGCGACGGCCGGCTATTCGTCGGCCGCGCGGCGCGCGGGCGATCGCGCCGGCCGGCGGGCGCGGCTGGGAAACAGTCCCGAACTGCCCGGCGCGCGCACCCCGCTGGGCCGGTGAGCCGGGGACCGTCAGCCAAGAGGGACTCCCAGCGGGCCAGGGTTTACGCGGCCGAGGAGTTCGTCCGGACGCTGTTCGACCGTGCCGCCGAGCACGGGTCGCCCGCGGTGGACTTCTTCGGCGCGCAGCTCACGCTGCCGCCGGAGGGACGATTCGGCTCGGTTGCCAGCGCGCAGCGCTATGTTGACGAGGTGCTTGGGTTGCCGGCGGTGCGCCGGCGTTGGCCCGCCGTCCCGCCGCTGCGCGTGCGGCCGCGACGGGCCGCCACCGCGGCCCACTACGAATTTCGCGACGGGGCGGGCGTTATCGCGGTCCCCGACCGCGACACCGCCGACTGGGCGCTGCGCGAGCTGGTGGTGCTCCACGAGGTCGCGCACCACCTGTGCCAGGCCGAGCCGCCGCACGGCCCCGATTTCGTCGCGACGTTCTGTGAGTTGGCCGAGCTGGTGATGGGCCCCGAACTCGGGCACGTGCTGCGCGTCGTGTACGCCAAAGAGGGTGTGCGGTGAATGATCCCGATGCCCGCGCGCGCGAGGTCGAGGCCCAGCTGACCGACGACGAGCGGTTCGCCCTGCTGGTCGGGGTGATGGGCGCCGGCGAGATGTGGCCGGTGCGCGACGGGCGCATTCCGCCCGACGTCCCGATGAGCGCCGGCTACGTCCCCGGGATTCCCCGGCTCGGCGTCCCGGCGTTGCTGATGAGCGACGCCGGCCTCGGCGTGACCAATCCCGGCTACCGCCCGGGCGACACGGCCACCGCGCTGCCCGCCGGGCTCGCCCTGGCCGCCGGCTTCGACCCGGCGCTCGCCCGTGCGGCGGGCGAGGTGATCGGCCGGGAGGCCCGTAGCCGCGGATTCAACGTGCAGCTTGCCGGCGCCATGAACCTCGCGCGCGACCCGCGCAACGGGCGCAACTTCGAATACCTTTCCGAGGACCCGCTTTTGACCGCGGCGATCGCCGCGGAGTCGGTCGAGGGCATCCAGCAACAGCGCGTCATCTCGACGGTCAAGCACTACTCGCTGAACTGCAACGAGACCAATCGGCACTTCCTGGACGCGGTCATCGATCCCGACGCGCATCGCGAATCCGACCTGCTGGCCTTTGAGATCGCCATCGAACGCGCGCGGCCGGGTGCCGTGATGGCCGCCTACAACAAGGTCAACGGGACCTACGCTGCGGCCAACGACGTCCTGATCAACCGGGTGCTGAAAGGCGCCTGGGGATACCGGGGCTGGGTCATGTCCGACTGGGGGGCCACGCCGTCCTGGGAGTGCGCGCTGGGCGGGCTGGACCAAGAGTGCGGGGCGCAAATCGACGCGCTGCTGTGGCAGTCGGAGACATTCGGTGAGCCGCTGCGGGCAGCCCACGCCGACGGCAGGCTGACCGACGAACGCCTGTCCGACATGGTCCGGCGGATCTTGCGATCGGTGTTCGCGGTCGGCATCGACCGGGCCGAAGTCGCGCCCGCACCGGACATGGCCGCGCACAACGAGATCGCGCTGCGGATCGCCCGGCAGGGGATTGTGCTGTTGACCAACCGCGGGCTGCTGCCGCTCGCGCCGCACTCGACCGCCCGGATCGCCGTCATCGGCGGGTATGCACACGTCGGGGTGGCGGCCGGCTACGGATCGAGCGCCGTCGTCCCGCCGGGCGGCTATGCGGCCGTCATACCGATCGGCGGATCGGGGCTGGAGGCCGGCCTGCGCAAGCTGCATCTGCTGCCGTCGAGCCCGCTGGAGGAGCTGCGCAAGCAATTCCCCGGCGCCCACATCGAATTCGATCCCGGCATCCACACCGCCGATGCGGTCCTCACGGCGCGCGCCGCCGACGTCGCGATCGTGTTCGCCGTCCGCGCCGAAGGGGAGGGGTTCGACATCCCGGACCTGTCCCTGCCATCGGGCCAGGACGCGTTGATCACCGCCGTGGCCGCCGCTAACCCCAACACCGTCGTGGTGCTCGAAACCGGAAATCCGGTGAGCATGCCCTGGCTCGACTCGGTGCGGGCCGTTGTGCAGGCCTGGTATCCGGGGCAGGCAGGCGGCCGCGCAATCGCGGAAATCCTTGCCGGACGGGTTAATCCGTCGGGCCGGTTGCCCGTCACCTTTCCAGTCGACCTGAGCCAGACACCGCGCCCGGAGCTGCCTGGACTCGGCGCTGCGTGGGGGGAGCCGAGCGCCATCGACTATGCCGAGGGATCCGACGTCGGCTACCGCTGGTTCGCGGCCACCGGCGCGGCCCCGCTGTTCGCCTTCGGACATGGGTTGTCCTACAGCGACTTTGAGTATCGCGACCTGGAAGTCGCCGGCGGAGACACCGTGGCCGCCAGCTTCAGCGTCGTCAACATCGGTGCCCGCGCGGGGGCCGACGTGCCCCAGCTGTACCTGACGGCGGCGCCGGGCGGCCGGTGCCTGCGGTTGCTGGGATTCGAGCGGGTCGAGCTCGAGCCGGGCGCAACCCGCCGCGTGACCATCGAAGCGGATCCGCGCCTGCTCGCGCGCTTCGACGGCAGCGTGGGGAGCTGGCGCATCACCGCGGGCGGTCACCGGGTGGCGGTGAGCGCGTCGGCAGTCGCGCCGCGGCTGGCGGCGACGGTAGAGCTCGCCGGTCGTGCGTTCGGGCGCTGATCGGGCGCCGCATCGAGCGTGCGGTCACGGACTCGGCTGTGCGCTCAGGGTGGGGTTCCCCGGCGTGTCGCCGCCATGGACGCACACTCGACGCGGGCCTTGGCGCGGAAGAGTTCCGGCCCGGACGGACGACCGGCGCGCGGACTACGTGACCGGGGTCAGCTCGTCGCCGCAGGTGCAGCGGTACGGCTCGCCCGAACCGGAGCAGTGGCAGGGGACCTCGATGCGAACGCGACACCCGCAGCCCTCGTGGCCACAGGTCAGTTCGGTGCCTGCTTCGTAATTTGCCATTTCCTCACCCATCTCTCTGTCGTGGACTCTTACGGCTGTGATCGACCACGCCGTCCAACTATATACCCCCCGTGGGTATCCCGTAAACGGCCGTGATCCGTCCGATATCGATCGGACCGTCGCCGCCGCGGGCCCGCCCCCGCGGCTAGCGTTGATGGCATGACCCAGAAACCAACCCCACAAGACGTCGACGACTTTCTGAACGACACCGTGGTGGGCGACGACCCGGCCCTCAGCGCGGCCCTGCAGGCCAGCGACGCCGCCGGGCTGCCGCAGATCGCCGTGTCGGCCCAGCAGGGCAAGTTTCTGAGCCTGCTCGCCGGCGCCATCGCCGCCCAGCGCGTCCTCGAGATCGGCACGCTGGGCGGCTTCAGCACCGTCTGGCTCGCCCGCGGTGCCGGACCGCGAGGCCGGGTGGTGACGCTGGAATACGAGCCCAGGCACGCCGAGGTCGCCCGGGCCAACCTGGAACGGGCGGGCGTCGCCGACCGGGTGGAAGTGATCGTCGGCGCCGCGCTCGACACGTTGCCCACCGTGGACGACGGCCCCTTCGACCTGGTGTTCATCGACGCCGACAAAGAAAATTACGTCGAATACCTACAGTGGGCGGTCCGGCTGGCCCGCCCCGGCGCACTCATCGTGGCGGACAACGTGATTCGAGAGGGACAGATCCTCGAGCCGCGGCGCAACGCCCAGGCGGAGGCGGTGCGCCAGACAGTGCAGCTGATGGGCGAGCACCCGCGGCTGGACACGGCCGTGATCCAAACCGTCGGCGCCAAGCGCTGGGACGGCTTCGCCCTGGCGCTGGTGCGCTAGCGTCGGTCAGCGGGGGCTGAGGTCGGCGACCGCCCGCGCGGCGGAGGTGAGTTCGCCGATGCGAAGCGCCGTTTCACCGGCATACAGCGCCGCCCGGTCGACCCACGCATCGGGCATCGTGGCGAGCGGTGCCAGTGGCGTGAGCAGTGGACGGGCCGGCGACTGCAGGCGCATCAATGCCCCGGCGTCGAAGTAGCCCAGCGCGGTCAGCGGTCGGCTCGCCGAGTTGATCGCCGACGGCAGGGCCTTGGCCCAGCCGTCGGCACGGCACCAGCGCCGCGTCGCCGCGTTGGGCACGACCCGATGACGCAGCGGCCAGCTCAGGCCGAACAGGTTGGTCTCGATCGTCTTGTCCGCGTTGGCCACTCGCCGCTGGTACTCCCGGTTGGCGTTGGCTTCGTGCGTCATCAGGAAGCGCGTGCCCGCGACGACGCCGCTGGCGCCCGCCGCCAAGGCGGCGCGGGTGTCCGCGCCGGCGGCGACACCGCCGGCGAGGAACACCGGGCGGCGGCCCGCCGCCGCCAGCGCCCGCGGCAGGAACCGTAGCGCCGGCATGGTCCCGACCAGATGGCCCCCCGCCTCGCGTCCCTGAGCGATCAAACCGTCGGCGCCCCAACCGATCGCGGCGCTCGCCTGCGCCGCGGTGCCGACCATCACGAACACGAAGACGCCGGCGTCGCGCAGGTGCCCGACGAGTCCCCGCTTCTCACCGAACGCCAGCACCGCCACGTCGACGCCGGCGGAGACGCAGACCGCGACGTGCGCGCGACGAACGAAGGGCAGCAACAGATTCACCGCGACCGCGCGCCCCGGCGCCCGCTCGCGCACCTCGGCGATGGACGCCCGCAGCTGCCGGGGTGTGGCCAGGCCCAGCGTGCCCAGCCCGCCCGCTTCGGCGACCGCCGCCGCCAGCGCCGCTCCCGCCAGGCCGCCGCCCATGCCGGCCTGGGCCACCGGAACGTCCAGGCGGAGGCGGTCCGCGATGTCCATGTCTTACGACGCTACGCGGGCGGTCAATCCGCGCCCCGCGGCCGGTCCGGACCCAGGTGATTTCGTTGCTGGGACCTAGCGGGCGGGCGTAATCTTGATTGCAGATGGATGGGTGCAGACGGCCCACAGTGCTTGCTACACAACGGGCTTTCTGCATAACAGAAAGGTCACGAAATGAGTACAGTCCATTCATCAATCGATCACCACCCGGATTTGCTGGCCCTGCGCGCGAGCTATGACCGCGCCGCCGAGTCGATGAGTGCGCACGTCACCTTCGGGCTGGCGCTGCTGACCGGCCTGTACGTGGCCGCGTCACCGTGGTTGGTGGGATTCGGCGCGACGGCGTCGCTTGCCACGTCCGACCTGGTCGTCGGGATCGCGGCGGCGTTCTTGGCGTACGGGTTCGCGACGGCGCTCGACCGCGCACACGGCTTGACGTGGACGATGCCGGTCCTCGGCGTGTGGGCCATCGTCTCGCCGTGGGTCCTGCCGGGCTTCGCGCTCACCGCCGGCATGATGTGGTCGAATGTCGTCGCAGGTGCGCTGCTGACAGTGTTGGGCCTCAACGCCACCTACTTCGGCAGGCGCACCCGCGCGGCGGCCGCCCACGCCTAGTGTCCGAATCCGCCTGAGCCAGGCGGCGATCGGGCCTAGCCGCAGACCGCGCCGATCGCCGCCGAGCTCACCAGCTTGACGTACTTGGCCAGTACGCCGGTCTGATAGCGCGCCGGGGGAGGGGTGAAACCCTCTCGGCGCGAATCGAATTCGGCCGGGTCGACCAGCACATCGAGAACCCGGTTCGCGACGTCCAAGCGGATCGGGTCGCCGTCGCGCAGGAACGCGATCGGCCCGGCGTCGACGGCCTCGGGCGCGATGTGGCCCACGCACAGGCCGGTGGTTCCGCCGGAGAAGCGGCCGTCGGTCAGTAGCAACACGTCCTTGCCCAGGCCGGCGCCCTTGATCGCGCCGGTGATGGCCAGCATCTCGCGCATGCCGGGTCCGCCCTTGGGCCCCTCGTAACGGATCACCACCGCATCGCCCGTGGTGATCGTCCCGTCTTCGAGGGCATCCAGCGCGGCCCGCTCGCCGTCGAAAACCCGTGCGGTGCCCTCGAACACGTCGGAGTCGAAACCGGCCGTCTTGACCACCGCGCCCTCTGGCGCCAGCGACCCGCGCAGGATCGTGATGCCCCCGGTCGGATGGATCGGGTTGCTCAGCGCCCGCAGCACCTTGCCGTCGGGGTCGGGCGGGTCGATCGCGGCGAGATTCTCGGCGACGGTCTGGCCGGTCACCGTCAGGCAGTCACCGTTCAGCAGGCCCGCGTCCAGCAGTGCCTTCATCACCACCGGCACACCGCCGATGTGGTCGACGTGGGACATCACGTGCCGGCCGAAGGGCTTGACGTCGGCCAGGTGTGGCACCTTCGACCCGATCCGGCTGAAGTCGTCGAGGGACAGTGCGACCTCGGCCTCGTGGGCGATGGCCAGCAGGTGCAGCACCGCGTTGGTGGAGCCGCCGAACGCCATCACCACCGCGATCGCGTTCTCGAAGGCCTCCTTGGTGAGGATGTCGCGGGCGGTGATGCCGCGCCGCAGCAGTTCGACGACGGCCTGGCCGCTGCGGCGGGCGAACCCGTCGCGGCGGCGGTCGGTCGCCGGCGGCGCCGCGCTGCCCGGCATCGACATGCCCAGCGCCTCGGCGGAACAGGCCATGGTGTTGGCGGTGTACATGCCGCCGCACGCGCCCTCGCCCGGGCAGATCGCCCGCTCGATGGCGTCGACGTCCTCGCGGGGCATCAAGCCGCGGGCGCACGCGCCCACCGCCTCGAACGCGTCGATGATGGTGACCTCGCGTTCGCTGCCGTCGGACAGCTTGGCCACCCCCGGCAGGATCGAACCCGCATAGAGGAACACCGCCGCCAGGTCCAGCCGCGCGGCGGCCATCAGCATTCCGGGCAGGGATTTGTCGCAGCCTGCGAGCAGCACCGAGCCGTCGAGGCGCTCGGCCTGCATGACGGTTTCGACGCTGTCGGCGATCAGTTCGCGGGACGGCAGCGAGAAGTGCATCCCCTCGTGGCCCATCGAGATGCCGTCGGACACCGAGATCGTCCCGAACTCGAGCGGGTACCCGCCGGCCGCGAAGACGCCTTCCTTGACCGCCGTGGCGAGCCGGTCCAGCGACAGGTTGCACGGCGTGATCTCGTTCCACGACGACGCCACCCCGATCTGCGGCTTGGCGAAGTCCTCGTCACCCATGCCGACCGCCCGCAGCATGCCGCGCGCGGCGGCCTTCTCCAGGCCGTCGGTTACGTCCCGGCTGCGGGGTTTGATGTCGGTGAGTCGGGTCGCATCGGGTGTGGTGGCCATCCTGCAAGTATGCGTGAACTGGCCGGACGGCCAATGTGCGGGTCATACCCTGGCGGGGTATAAAGTGGATTCGTGACGCCGGCACGGCCACGCGCGGCGGGCATGGATGGGCAGGGGTGAAGGACGGATGACGAACGCGCACGGATATTCGCAGCAGAAGGACAACTACGCCAAGCGGCTGCGGCGCATCGAGGGCCAGGTGCGCGGCATCGCGCGGATGATCGAGGAAGACAAGTACTGCATCGACGTCCTCACCCAGATCAGCGCCGTCAACAGCGCGCTGCGCTCGGTCGCGCTGAATTTGCTCGACGAACACCTGAACCACTGCGTCACCCGGGCCGTGGCCGAGGGCGGCGACGACGCGGACCAGAAGCTCGCCGAGGCCTCTGCCGCCATCGCGCGCCTCGTTCGTTCCTGATTGGTGACCGAGTTGAGACCCGGCTTGCGGCCCTGACAAGGGGGGAGCCGTAGTTGCGGTCCGTACGGTAAGGCAGTGTGATCGCATTAGGCGCGACAACCCAAGAATTGGGTAGCCCGGCCGACACCGACGCCATGACTGCCGAAACCAATGCTGCCGCGCGAACGTGGACCCCGCGGATCGCGGCTCAGCTCGTTGTGCTGGCCGCCGCGGCGTTCACCTATGTCACGGCCGAGATCCTGCCCGTCGGCGCGCTGCCGGCCATCGCCCGCAACCTGCACGTCAGCCTGGTGCTGGTGGGCACGCTGCTGTCGTGGTACGCGCTGGTGGCGGCCCTGACCACGATTCCGCTGGTGCGCTGGACCGCGCACCTGCCGCGCCGGCGGGTGCTGATCGCCAGCCTGACCTGCCTCACCGTCTCGCAGCTGATCTCCGCGCTGGCGCCCACCTTCGCGGTGCTGGCCGCCGGCCGGGTGCTGTGCGCGATCACCCACGGCCTGCTGTGGTCGGTGATCGCCCCGATCGCGACCCGGTTGGTGCCGCCGAGTCACGCCGGCCGCGCGACGATGTCGATCTATGTCGGAACCAGCCTGGCGCTGGTCGTGGGGAGCCCGCTGACCGCGGCCATGAGTCTGATGTGGGGCTGGCGCCTGGCGGTGGTGTGCGTGACCGTGGCGGCCGCCATCGTCACGGTCGCCGCCCGGGTGATGTTGCCGGAGATGGTGCTCAGCGAGGACCAGCTCAAGTGCGTGGGTCCGCGGTCCCGCCACCACCGCAACCGCCGGCTGATCGTCGTCAGCGTCATCACCATGATCGGCGTGACCGGGCATTTCGTCTCCTACACCTACATCGTGGAGATCATCCGCGAAGTCGTCGGCGTCCGCGGGCCCAACCTGGCGTGGGTGCTGGCGGCCTACGGCGCGGCGGGCGTGCTGGCCGTCGGCCTGGTGGCGCGGCCGCTCGACCGCAGGCCCAAGGGCGCCATCATCGGTTGCATGGTCGGTTTGACGTCGGCGTTCGTGGTGCTGACCGCGCTGGCGCTGGGCGGCCGGCCGGCCGCGGCGGCGGCGCTGATCGGGACGGCCGCGATCGTGCTCTGGGGGGCCATGGCCACCGCCGTGTCGCCGATGATGCAGTCCGCGGCGATGCGCAGCGGGGCCGACGACCCCGACGGCGCGTCGGGGCTGTACGTCACCGCGTTTCAGGTGGGCATCATGGCGGGTGCGCTGGCGGGCGGCCTGCTGTACGAACGCAGCGTGGTGTTCATGCTGGCCGCATCGGCCGGCTTGATGGCGTTGGCGCTGGTCGGCACGGCGGCGAATCGTCATGCTTTCGACGTTGCGGCGACAAGCTCACGCGATTCATAGCTGGGCAGCTCAACGGCGCAAATGCGTGCGTGACGGGCCCTCGCGTGGTGGCGAATTTGTTAGCTGGCGTGCGCCCTATGCCACACTGTGTCAGGTACTCGAGTGTGGAGGGATGCATATGTCGGGCTGGACGCGAGGGCGGTTTTCGGCCGCCCTGAACGCAGCCGGATTGGCTTCTGTCATGGGCCTGGCGCTGGTGTTGAGTGCGGCCCCGGCGCTGGCGGACCCGGACCCGGCCCCTGGCGACCCCGGTGTCGTGGCGGCGCCGCCCGGCCCGCCCGCACCGCCGCCCGACCCGTTCGCGCCGCCCCCTCCGCCCGCCCAGCCTGCGCCACCGCCGCCACCGTGGATGCCCCAGGTGGCGCAACCGGCCGCGGCCTCGGCCGATGGGCAGAACCCCACCCCGTTCACCGGCACGGCGCCGTTCGGGCCGCCCTCGTTCGTACCGAAAACCGGTTCAACCGTCGGGGTGGGCCAGCCGATCATCATCAACTTCCCCGGAACGGTGGACGACGCCGGCGCGGCGATCAACGCCGTGCACGTCTCGTCGGTGCCGCCGGTGCCGGGCAAGTTCTACTGGATGACCCCGACTCAGCTGCGCTGGCGCCCCTTGAGCTTCTGGCCCGCGCACACCGCGGTGACCGTCGACGCCGGGGGCACCGTGACCAACTTCTTCACCGGCGACACGCTGATCGCGACGGCTGACGACGCCACCCATCAGCTGACCATCACCCGCAACGGCACCGTGGAGAAGACGTTCCCGATGTCGATGGGCATGACGTCGGGCAACCACCAGACCCCCAACGGCACCTATTACGTGCAGGACAAGAAGGCGTCGGTGGTGATGGACTCCTCGACTTACGGGGTGCCGGTCAACTCGACCTACGGCTACAAGGTGACGGTGGAGGACGCGGTCCGCTTCGACAACGTCGGCGACTACGTGCACAGCGCGCCGTGGTCGGTGGACGACCAGGGCAAGCGCGACGTCAGCCACGGCTGCATCAACATCAGCCCCACCAACGCCAAGTGGTTCTTCGACAACTTCGGCCCGGGCGATCCCATCGTCGTGAAGAACTCCAGCGGCGGCAATTACAAGAAGAACGACGGCTCCGCCGACTGGATGAACTAGCCTCCTGCGCCGGGCAGGTCCCGCTTGCGGGGGGACTGTTCGCCCGAGGGGTTTTGCGGGGCCGGCAATTATGTATAGCATCATACATAAGCTGACGGCCTGAGGAGCGGCGATGCGCAGTCCACGCGAGCGGATGGTGATCTCCGCCGCGCTGTTGATCAGGGAGCGGGGCGCGCACGCCACCGCGATCTCCGACGTTTTGCAGCACAGCGGCGCGCCGCGCGGATCCGCCTATCACTACTTCCCGGGCGGCCGCACCCAATTGTTGTGTGAGGCGGTCGAATACGCCGGAGAGCATGTCGCCGCGATCATCGCCGAGGCCGGGAGCGGCGCCCAGCTGATGGACACCCTCATCGACAAGTACCGACAACAGTTACTCGACACGGACTTCCGCGCGGGGTGCCCGGTCGTGGCGGTGTCGGTGGAGGCCGGCGAGGACGAGGGCGAGCGCATGGCGCCGGTCGTCGAGCGCGCGGCGTCGGTGTTCGACCGCTGGACCGATTTGATCGCGCAGCGTTTCATCGCCGACGGGATTTTGCGCGAGCGCGCCGCCGACCTGGCGGTGCTGGCCACCACCGCGCTCGAGGGCGCGATCGTGCTGGCGCGGGTGCGCCGCGACCTCACCCCCCTCGACGTCGTGCACCGGCAGCTACGCGAACTGCTGTCGGCCGAGGCGACCAGAAAGGACGTCCCGCAATGACCGGTGAATGGAAGTCCACGGCATGCATCCTGTGCGAATGCAACTGCGGCATCGTCGTCCAAGTCGAAGGTCGGCGGCTGGCGCACATCCGGGGCGACAAGGCGCACCCGGCATCCAAGGGCTATACCTGCAACAAGGCGCTGCGGCTGGACCACTACCAGAACAGCGGCGCCCGGTTGACCTCCCCGCTGCGCCGCCGCGCCGACGGCAGCTTCGAGGAGATCGACTGGGACACCGCGATCGTCGAGATCGCCGAGGGGTTCAAGCACATCCGGGACGCCTACGGCGGCGACAAGGTCTTCTACTACGGCGGCGGCGGGCAGGGCAATCACCTGGGTGGGGCCTACAGCGGGGCCTTCCTCAAAGCCCTCGGTTCGCGTTACCGGTCAAATGCGTTGGCGCAGGAGAAGACCGGTGAGGCCTGGATCGACGGGCAGCTCTACGGCGGCCACACCCGGGGCGAATTCGAGCACGCCGAGGTGGCGGTGTTCGTCGGGAAGAACCCGTGGATGTCGCAGAGCTTTCCCCGTGCCCGGGTGGTGCTCAACGAGATCGCCAAGGACCCGAACCGGTCGATGATCGTCATCGATCCCGTCGTCACCGATACCGCCAAGATGTCCGACTTCCACCTGCGGGTGCGGCCCGGCACCGACGCGTGGTGCCTGGCCGCACTTGCGGCCGTCCTGGTGCAGGAAAACCTTTGCGAAGAAACGTTTCTCACGCAGCATGTCCGCGGCGCCGACGCGATCCGTGCCGCGCTGCGGGACGTCCCGGTGGCCGAGTACGCGCAACGGTGCGGGGTGGACGAGGAGCTGATGCGTGCCGCGGCGCGGCGGATCGGCGCCGCGGCCAGCGCCGCGGTGTTCGAAGACCTCGGGGTGCAGCAGGCGCCCAACAGCACGCTCTGCTCCTACCTGAACAAGCTGCTGTGGATCCTCACCGGCAACTTCGCGAAAAAGGGCGGCCAGCACCTGCATTCGTCGTTCGGGCCGCTGTTCGGCCAGT
Organism: Mycobacterium paraseoulense; assembly: GCF_010731655.1. NCBI lineage: Bacteria > Bacillati > Actinomycetota > Actinomycetes > Mycobacteriales > Mycobacteriaceae > Mycobacterium > Mycobacterium paraseoulense. The sequence goes on from NZ_AP022619.1 coordinate 4,393,733, forward strand.
TCTCCGGGCGCACGCCGGTGACCGGCGCGCCGATCATCGCCGGGTTGGTGCCCAGCAACGTGGTGCCCGAGGAGATTCTGACCGACCACCCGGACCGCTTCCGGGCGATGATCGTGGAAAGCAGCAATCCCGCCCACTCGCTGGCCAACTCGGCGGCGTGCCGCGAGGCCTTCGGAGCGCTGGAACTGATGGTGGTCATCGACGTCGCGATGACCGAGACCGCCCGGCTCGCGCACTACGTGTTGCCGGCCGCCTCCCAGTTCGAGAAGCCGGAAGCCACGTTCTTCAATCTCGAATTCCCGCACAACGCCTTTCAGCTACGCCGGCCGCTGCTCGAGCCGCTGCCCGGCACCCTGCCCGAACCGGAGATCTGGGCGCGGCTGGTGCGGGCCCTCGGTGTGGTGGACGACGCGGACCTGCGGCCGCTGTCCGAGGCGGCCCGGCGCGGCCGGCAGGCCTACACCGAAGCCTTCCTGGCCGCGACCGCAACCAACCCGACCCTGGCCAAGGTGCTGCCCTACGTCCTGTACGAGACGCTCGGGCCGACGCTGCCGGAGGGTATGCGCGGCGCGGCCGCCCTGTGGGGCCTCGCCCAGAAGGCCGCGCTGACCTATCCCGAGGCCGTGCGCCGCGCCGGTCATGCCGACGGCAACGCGTTGTTCGACGCTATCCTCGACACCCCGTCCGGGGTGACGTTCACCGTCCACGACTACGAGGACGATTTCGCGCTGATCGGCCACCCCGATCACAAGATCGCGCTGGAAATCCCGGAGATGCTCGACGAATTGGCGGCGCTGAACGCCGGCCCGCCGCGGCTGACCACCCCGGAATTCCCGGTCGTGCTCTCGGTGGGCGAGCGCCGCGCCTACACCGCCAACGACATCTTCCGCGACCCGTCGTGGCGCAAACGTGACGCGGACGGGGCGCTGCGCGTCAGCGTCGAGGACGCACAAGCTCTCGGCCTCGTCGACGGATGCCGGGCCCGCGTCAGCACCGCGGCCGGCAGCGCCGAGGCCACCGTCGAGATCGCCGAGACCATGATGGCCGGACACGCGGCCCTGCCCAACGGTTTCGGGCTGGACTACGTCGACGGCGACGGGCACACGGTGGTTGCCGGTGTCGCCCCGAACGCGCTCACCTCGACCGGGTGGCGCGACCCCTACGCCGGCACGCCGTGGCACAAGCACGTGCCCGCGCGCATCGAGCCGGTGCCCGTCAGTTCCAGATCTTGACCCGGTGCTGCGGGGCTAGAAACAGCGCATCCTCCGCGGCTACGCCGAACGCTTCGTAGAAGGCGTCCATGTTGCGGACGACGCCGTTGCAGCGGAACTCCGGCGGGGAGTGCGGATCGGTGGCCAGCCGCCGGATGGCTTCGGCCTGACGGGATTTGGTGCGCCACACCTGGGCCCAGCCGTAGAACACGCGCTGCACGCCGGTGAGGCCGTCGATGACGGGCGCCGGCTTGCCGTTCAGCGACAGCTGGTAGGCCAGCAGGGCGATCGACAACCCGCCCAGGTCGCCGATGTTCTCCCCGACGGTGAAGGCGCCGTTGACGTGGTAGCTCGCGTCGAGTGCCCGGGGCGTGTACGCGCCGTACTGCTCGATGAGTGCCTTGGTGCGGGCGTCGAATTCGGTGCGGTCGGCGTCGGTCCACCAGTCCACCAGGTTGCCGTCGCCGTCGTACTTGGCGCCCTGGTCGTCGAAGCCGTGGCCGATCTCGTGCCCGATCACCGCGCCTATCCCGCCGTAGTTGGCGGCGTCGTCGGCCCCCGCGTCGAAGAACGGCGGCTGCAAAATCGCTGCGGGAAAGACGATTTCGTTCATCCCCGGGTTGTAGTAGGCGTTGACCGTCTGGGGCGTCATGAACCACTCGTCCTTGTCGACGGGGCCGCCCAGCTTGGCCATTTCGCGGTCGTGGTTGACCGTGTAACCGCGGCGGAAGTTGCCGTACAGGTCGAAGCGGTCGATCACCAGCGTGGAGTAGTCACGCCACTTCACCGGGTAGCCGACCTTGGCGACGAACTTGTCCAGCTTCGCCAGCGCGCGCTGCCGGGTCTGCGGCGTCATCCAGTCCAGCTCGTTGATGGACAGGCGGTAGGCCGCCTTCAGGTTGTCCACCAGCGCGTCGATGTGGGCCTTGGCGTCCGGTGGGAAATGCCGCTGCACGTAAAGCTTTCCGACGGCGTCGCCCATCAGGTTCTCCACCAGCGACACCGCCCGCTTCCAGCGGTCGCGGATCTGCTCGGCCCCGGTGAGCAGGCGGCCGTAGAAGTCGAAGTCCGCGGTGACCAGCTCGTCGGTCAGCCAGGATGCGCGAGCGCGGATCAGCCGCCAACGGGCCCAATCCTTCCAATCCGCCAGGTCACCGCCGGCCCACAGGGCGGCGAACGCGGTGAGGTAATCGGGTTGGCGCACAATGACTTCCGCTAGGTCGCGCGGTGTGCCGCCCAGCGCGTGGGCCCAACCGGCCCAGTCGAAGCCCCTGCCCTCCGTCTGCAGATCCGCGAAGGTGCGCAGGTTGTAGCTGAGGTCGGCGTCCCGTCGCTTGACCACGTCCCAGTGCGCGGCCGCCAGCTTGCCCTCCAACGCGACGATGCGGGCCGCGGTCTCGGCGTGCGCTTCCGGGGACCCGCCGTGCACCAGGGCGAACATCCGCGCGATGTGCCCGGGATAGGCCGCCAGCACCTCCGCGTGCTGCTCGTCGCGGAAGTAGGACTCGTCGGGCAGCCCGATGCCGGACTGGGTGAAGTGCACCAGGTAACGGGCCGAGTTCTTGGCGTCGGTGTCGATATACATCGCGACCCCGCCGCCCACCCCGGTGCGCTGCAGCGCGCCCACCACCGCCGCCAACGCGTCCGCATCGGCGGCGGCGTCGATGGTGGCCAGCTCGTCGAGCAGTGGCTGCAGGCCGCGGCCCTCGATCGCCGCCTCGTCGAGGAAGCTGGCGTACAAATCGCCGATGCGTTGCTCGTCGCTGCCCGGCGCGGCGCCGGCCTCGCTGGCCTCGATGATCAGATCGCGCACCTGTTCTTCGGCCCGGTCGAACAGGTGACGGAACGCGCCGTCGGTCGCCCGGTCGGCCGGTATGTCGTATTCGGCCAGCCAGCGGCCGTTGACGTGACCGAATAGATCGTCTTGGGGGCGGATGTCGGCGTCGACGTAGCTCAGGTCGATGCCGGAGCGAGAGGCCTCTACAGTCACCCCGCCATCCTTCCATCTTTCCCGAATGCGACGATCGGGCCATGTCCGACGGCCAGCGATCCGAGCCAACCAACCAGGAAGTGGCGGAGGCGGAGGACGCCGACCCCGACGAAGCCCTCGACGACGAGTCCGACGACGCGGGGGCCGCGGGCGGCCCGATGTTCTCCCCGTACGGCATCGCGTCGACCGTGCTGGGGATGCTGTCGGTGGCGGCGATCGTGTTCGGGCTGTTCCTCTGGTCCGGGCACCGCGACGACACGGCCGAACGCCGCTACCTGAGCCGCGTCATGCAGACCGCCGCCGACTGGACGGGTGTGCTGATCAACATGAACAGCGGCAACGTCGACTCCAGCCTGCAGCGGCTGCACGACGGGACGGTCGGCGAACTCAACACCGACTTCGACGCCGCCATGCAGCCGTACCGGCAGGTGGTGGAGAAGCTGCAGTCCAAGAGCGCCGGGCGGATCGATGCGGTGGCCGTGGAGACCGTGCGCCGCGACCTGGACGCCCAGCCCGAGGGTCCAGGGCCCCCAAGAGAGATAGTCACCACCAAGTTGCCGCCGTTCGCGAGCCGGATGGACTCGGTGATGCTGGTCGCGACGTCGGTCAGCGAGAACGCCGGCGCCAAACCGCAGACGGTGCACTGGAACCTGCGGCTCGACGTGTGCAACGTGGACGGCAAGCTGATGATCTCGGGGCTGGGATCGATCCGATGAGAAACCTCTGGCGATTGCTCGCCTTCGACGTCCTGGCCCCGCTGGCCGCCGTCGCGGCGTTGCTGGCGATCGGGCTGATACTCGGCTGGCCGCTGTGGTGGGTGTCGGCGTGCTCGGTGCTGGTGCTGCTGATCGTCGAGGGTATTGGCGTCAACTTCTGGCTGCTGCGCCGTGATTCGGTCAGCGTCGGTACCGACGACGACGCGCCGGGCCTGCGCTTGGCCGTCGTATTCCTGTGCACGGCGGCGCTGGTGGCCGCGGCGTTCACCGCGTACACGCACTGGACGCGGACGGACCGCCAGTTCAAGGACGACTCCCGCGACGTGGTTCGCGTCGCGACGGGGATGGCGGAGGCGATGGCGTCGTTCACCCCGGGCGCCCCGGACAGTTCCATCGACCGGGCCACCGCGTTGATCGTGCCCGAACACGCCGCCGCCTTCAAAGAGCAGTACGCGAAGTCCAGCGCCGAGTTGGCCCAGCACAACGTCACCGCGCAGGCGGCCACCCTGGCGGCCGGTGTCGAGGCGCTGGGGCCGTCGGTGGCCAGTGTGGCGGTGATCCTGCGGGTCACCCAGAACGCGCCGGGGCAACCCCCCAACCGGTCGGCGCCCGCGCTGCGGGTGGCGCTGACCAAGCACGGCGACGCCTGGCTGGTGTCGGACGTGCTGGCGGTCAGGTGATCAGTTGGACTCGGCCGACCGCGTCGACTTCACCTTGACGAACCTGTCGGAGAGCCGGCGCATCCGGATCATCAACGAGGCCGACGGGCTGACGGTGCCGTCCAGGTAGGCGCCGAGTTCCTCGGCGCCCACGCCGATGCGGGAGGCGAACTCCTGTTGCGCCAGACCCGATCGGTCGATGAGCAGCCGCACGTGGCGGGCTACCTCGGCGCGCTCGTTGGCCTCCAGATGGGTGCGGGCGCGTTCCAGCACCTCCCACAGCGCCTTGGTGATGCCGTAGGGCCGGGTGCCTTCGAGCACCTCTTCGACCTGGCGGGCGGTCCGGCCGTACGGGTCGCGCTTCAAAGCGGCGGCGATGCGCTTCCAGGTGGCGATGTCGCCGCCCTGCAACGCGGCACGAATGGCGGACGTTGGCCAGAACTCGACCGGCTGGTCGCCGTCCTGGGCGGGTGCGGCGTCACGCCCACGCGGCTCGGTCTCCGGCCGGTGGGGTGGCGCTGCGGGGCGTCGGTCAGGTGCCAACGTCACCTCGCCTCCTCCAACATCGCTACGGCCACCGACAGGCAGCGCTGCCTGATCTCCTCCCAGTCCGAGTGGGCGTCGCCCTCTGACCCCTGCTCGTCGTCGAGATCCCAGGGATCGGGATCAGCGAGCCGACGGACCAGCTGGGTGGCGATCCATTGCCGCCTGGGCGACTGACAACAGTAGTACCTGTCCATTCCGGACAGCACCACAGCGGCGGTCTCGGGCTCCAACGTTTCAACCATATCGGCAAAGTCGGCGTAATCGCGCCGGCTGTTACGGCACATGATGAGGTATCCCTTGAGGCGCAGCGTCTCGGCACCGGTCGGGACCAGTAACCGGTCGCCCGTGGGCAGCTGCACATGGGTGGTTTCCACCGGGGAGCGGCGCTCGTACACCTGCGACTCCGCGGGATCCTTCTCGTTTTCCAGCGCGTCGATGGCGACCGAAAGCCGCCCCCGCCACAGCGTGACCGGGTGCACGGGCCGATCCGCCCCGACGATCGCCTTGGCGATGCCGTTGCGCGATGTCAGCCCGCCGACCAGCTTCTTGGCTCCCGAGGCCCCGTTGGTGTGACCGTTGCCGCCGGTCTTGCGGTCGGCGGCGCCCACCCCGGCCCCCGCCCTCTCGTCGTCGATGTTGACCTGATGCGGAATCTGGCCGGGGTCCAAGCCGCGATCCTGCTCGGTCCCCTGCGGCGGGGCGCCGTGCCTCTGGCTGCCGCCGCGCCCACAGCCGGTGAAGGCCAGCGGGTCGGTCACGCAAATGGCGTCGGGCGCCAGGTGCTTGAGCTTGGCCGCCGACTTGATCACCATTCGCAGGTCCGCGTTCGGCGCCGTCAGCGCCGATATGTCGTCGGGGATGACGACGACGTCGGCCAGGTCGACCGCGGGCAACGGCCGGTCGAAGTCGACCGACGGCAGAAGCCGGGACAGCCACGGCGGCAGCCACCAGTTCCACTGGGCGAACATCGCCATCAGCGCCGGTACCAGCACCAGCCGCACCACGGTGGCATCCACCGCGATCGCCACCGCGCACGCCACGCCGATCTCGGCGACCAGCGGCATGCCGGCGAAGGCGAACCCGACGAAGACCGCGATCATGATCAGGGCCGCGCTGGTGATGGTGCGGGCGCTGGTGCTCACGCCGTAGGCCACGGCGTCGCGGGTGTTGCCGGAGTGCAGGAAGCGTTCCCGGATGCGGGTCAGCAGGAAGATCTCGTAGTCCATCGACAACCCGAAGGTCATCGCGAGCACCAGCGGGGGAACGGTGCTGTCGATCGAGCTGATCTGGGCGAACCCGAGATCCTTCAGCCAGCCCCACTGGAACACCATCACCAGGCTGCCGTAGGCGGCCGCGACGGACAGCAGGGTCATCAGCACGCCCTTGAGCGCCAGGAACACGGAGTGGACCGAGACCAGCAGCATCACGAACGCGATGAGCGCGACGATCGCCAGCACCAGCGGCTCGGTCTTGGACACCTGGTCGTCGAAGTCCTTGATCAGCGCGGTGGGCCCGCCGACGTCCACTCGTGCGGTTCCCCGGTCGGGCACCTTGGGCAATTGCGCGCGCATCCAGCCGACCGTCTGGCGGGCGCGCATGTCCTCGGGGTCGACCGACAACACCGCGGACAGCAGGGCGCTGCCGTTGTCCTCGGCGAATTGCGGCGGCGCGACCGAGACGATGTTGGGCGCCTGCGTCATCCGCTGCCGGATCGCGCCGATGGTCTGGCCGTGTTCGGGTGAGGCGGCGCCGCCGTCCGGGAAGGTGACCAGCACCCGGATCGGTCCGAGCGCGCCGGGACCGAGGGCCTCGGCCGCGGCGCCCACCCCGGCGCGGATCTCGTGCGACGAGTCGAACTGGCGCAGCAGGCTGTTGCCCAGCACCATCGAAGAAGCCGGCGCGGCCATGACGAGCAGGACCAGCGAGGCCGCCAGCGCCGACATCCACGGCCGCCGCATCACCCATCCGATCCAGCGGTTCCAGAACCGGGATTGGCCGCCCTCGGGCCCGCGCGACCAGTGCAGGAAGGCCGACCTCTTCGCGGCCGACCGGCCGAAGGTCGCCAGTGCCGCCGGGGTCAGCGTGGTCGACGTCAGCATGGCGACCGCGACGGCCAGGATCGCCCCGGTGGCCATCGACTTCAGCGCCGGGGTGTTGATTACGTAGATCCCGGTGAGCGAGGCGACGACCGTCATTCCGGACAGCACCACGGCCAACCCCGAGGTCGCCATCGCCGCGTCGACGGCCTCCTTCGGCTCGCGCCCGGACCGCAACTCCTCGCGGAAGCGCATGAGGATGAACAGCGAATAGTCGACGGCCAGCGCGATCCCGAACATCGACACCGTCGAGGTCACGAACACCGACATGGTGGTGTAGGCGGACAGCAGGTAGACCAGGCCCATGGTGACCACGACCGTGCACACGCCCAGGGCGAGGGGGATCGCCGCGGCGGCCAGCGAGCCGAACACGGCGAGCAGGACGATGAGGATCACCGGCAGGTTCCAGCGCTCGGCGGCGGCGATATCGTGCTTGGTGTTCTGCGCGGCGGCGGCGCTGAGCGCCCCCTGCCCGATCACATACAGCCGCACCCGGCCGTTCGCGGTCTGGCCGGGCTGATCGCCGTTGACGCCGACCTTCTTGCGCAGCTGCTTGGCGATGTCGCTGGTGTTCCGCGAATCCAGCCGCAGCGACAGCACATACGGCCGGTCGGGTTGCGGCGGCCGCTGGGTGGGGTTGGGCACCTCGGAGACGCCGGGGACCTCGGCGGCGGTGCGCCGCAGCAGCGCGACCGCGTCGTTGATGTCGGAGTAGCTGGCGTCCGGGCGGGGGGCCGCCACCAGGGCCAGCGAGGACGACCCTTGGTCGTGGTACAGCTCCTCGAGCTGGTCATGGACCAGCAGCGACTGCGAACCGGCCACCTCGAAACCGCCGCCGGTCAGGTTTCCCGACTGCGTCAGGGCCAGATAGACCGCCGGAACCAAAGCCAGCAACCAGCCGGTGAAGACCAACCAGCGGTACTTACGCAGGCTGCGGCTGAGGCGCATCATTAACTGCTGGATTTCTTCCGCTCCCCGTGTGTCGCTTAACGCGTGCTGGCGAGAATACCGCAGCGGGCTGTGGATGATGTGTGCTTTCTGGCAGCTGAGCTGCAGCGACGGGGTTGTTGCCAAGACGCTGCCAAGTCGTTGTGAACGGGTTATCGGGCGGGATCTTCCTCACACGGGCTCACGCGGGCTGGCAGGCCCGTTGCCCGCGATGGCAGGATGTCGGATGGCCCGCGGGGCCCTGGGGAACTCCGCGATCGACGAGGCCGTCTATTGCAGAGTTTGCGAGGCGTCGTGCCGCGCACGACGCCGCAAACACGTGAGGAGTTTCCATGACGAGAGGCACCGCGACCGGGCGCCGCAGGATCTTCGCCGGGCTGATCGCCGCCACCCTGCCGAGCGCCGTCCTTGCGGTCCTCGCGGGGCCCCCGGCGACCGGCGCCACCGACCCGTGCGCCGCCAGTGAAGTCGCCCGGACGATCGGTTCGGTGTCCAAGTCGATGGGCGACTACCTGGACTCGCACCCGGAGACCAACCAGACGATGACCTCGATGCTGCAGCAGCAGGCCGGCCCGCAGTCGATGACCGGGCTGAAGTCCTACTTCGAGGCCAACCCCAAGGTCGCCGGCGACATGACGTCGATCGCGCAGCCGTTGACCAATCTGTCGCTGCAGTGCAAGTTGCCCATCTCGCCGTCCCAGGCGATGGGCATGATGCAGCAGGCGCAGGGCGCGGCCGGCGGGCTGCCCGCCCTGCCCGGTAATGCTGCGGGCGCGCTGCCGCTGGCCGGCCCGCCGGCGGCCACCGCTCCCGTCGCTTCGGCGCCGGCCAACCCGCTGTCGGGTCCGCCGCGGGGCAACACCGCCGGCTAGCTTTCGGTTTCGGCGCTCCGGTCGGGCGGCAACGGCCCCTGCAGGGCGGTCTCGGTCGGATCGTTGGCGGGCCCGCTTTGAGCCGCCGGCGGTTCGGGGACCGGCGCGGTGGATTCGTCGTCCGGGACGGCGACGTTTTCCGTGCGGAACACGAAGAAGAACACCACCCAGCCGATGGCGGAGATGAGCAGCCAGCTGATCAACCGGTAGATCAGCATCGCCGAGATCGCGTTGGGCAACGACATGCCGCTGGATACGAGCCCCGGCACCAGCACCGCCTCGACGACCAGCAGCCCGCCCGGCATCAGCGGTATCGTGCCGACGGCCCGGGCGGCCGCGTAGGCCACCGTCAGTCCGGCGACCGACGCGTGATCGCCGGCGGCGTAGGCCGCGAAGCCGAGGCAGGCCACGTCCGCGACCCAGTTGAACATGGACCAGCTGAAGGCCACCCCCATGTCGCGCCGGCTCAGGCTCACCGATTCGAGCTGCATCAGCGTTTGGCGCCACCGGTCCAGGCCGGTCTCGGCGGGCCGGCCGCGCACGGAGTTGACCCACGACAACACCCGGCACCCGATCCCGTCGATCAGTTCCGGCCGCGACGCGACCGCCTGGGCGAGGATCAACAGCGCGACGAAGCCGCCGAGGGTGAACAGCAACGAGAACGGGTTGTTCTTGGCGCCGAGGAAGAAAGCCCCGCCCAGCCCCAGCAGCGCCAGCCCCACGGCCTGCAGAACGCCCGCCATCACCAGCTGCCACGACGCCACCACGGTCGACGCGCCCCAAAGCCGTTGCTGCCGAAGCAAAAACGTTGCCGAGAGCACCGGCCCGCCGGGCAGCGTGGTGCTCAGCGAGTTGGCGGCGTAGACGGCGGCTTCCGATCGCAGTTGCTTGACGTGCACGCCGGCCGATCGGAGCAGGGTGCGCTGGATCTGCGCGAAGCTGTGCATGGACGCGGCCGACGCGGCCACCGAGCCCAGCAGCCACCACCAGTTCGCCTCGTACAGGCTCATCCAGGCCTTGGCCAGCTGATGCCAGCCCAGCGCGACCTCTACGGCAAGCACGATTGCGACGATGCCGAGGATCACCCATCGCGCCCACCAGTACTTCCCGCGCGGGGTCTCCTCGCGCGGGAAGTCGAGATTGCGGGCGGGTGCGTCGTGCGGCACGTGATTTAGGGTAACGGTGCAGGTGGCGCGGGGATCGCCGCGCGGCGCCGACCGTGTCGTGGAAGTTCCGGGGTCGTAACCGGATCGTGCCGGCGTGGTCGCGCCCGCCCAGGGTGCCGCCGGTCCGCGCACGTTTGGCGGTGCCCCGCGCCGGATAGGCTCACTCAATGCCGGCAAACACCGACGACGCCTCGGTCGAACCCCTTGTGCGCAAGACCGCAGCCTGGGCCTGGCGTTTGCTGGTCATCCTTGCCGCGCTGATCGCCCTGCTGTGGGTGGTCAAGCGGCTCGAGATCATCATTGTCCCGGTGCTGGTGGCGCTGCTGGTCAGCGCGCTGCTGTTGCCGGTGGTGGACTGGCTGGACCGGCGCGGCCTGCCCCGCGGCGGGGCGGTGGCGATGGTGCTGTTCGGCGGGTTCGCGATCCTGGGCGGCATCCTGGCGTTCGTCGTCATCCAGTTCATCGACGGTCTCCCGGGCCTGACCGAACAGGTGACCCGCAGCATCGAGTCCACCCGGCGCTGGCTGATCCACGGGCCGGCGCACCTGCGCAGCGAACAGATCGACAACGCGGGCAACGCCGCGATCGAGGCGTTGCGCAACAATCAGGCGAAGCTGGAAAGCGGCGCCCTGTCCACCGCGGCCACCATCACCGAGCTGGTCACGGCGGCCGTGCTGGTGCTCTTCACGCTGATCTTCTTCCTCTATGGCGGACGCAACATCTGGGCATACGTGTCCAAGATTTTCCCGGCCGACGTCCGAGACCGGGTGAGCGAGGCGGGCCGCGCCGGCTACGGGTCGTTGACCGGGTACGTGCGGGCCACCTTCCTGGTGGCCCTGACCGACGCCGCCGGGGTCGGCACGGGCCTGGCGATCATGGGCATCCCGCTGGCGCTGCCGCTGGCCTCCCTGGTGTTCCTGGGCGCCTTCGTCCCGCTCGTGGGTGCCCTGATCTCGGGCCTGGTGGCCGTCGTGGTCGCCTTGCTGGCCAAAGGCATTGTGTACGCGCTCATCACGCTCGGGGTGCTGATCGCGGTGAACCAGCTCGAGGCTCATGTCCTGCAGCCGCTGGTGATGGGCCGCGCCGTCTCGATTCACCCGCTCGGGGTGGTGCTGGCCATCTCCACGGGCGGGGTGCTCGCCGGGATCATCGGCGCGCTGCTGGCCGTGCCGACGGTCGCGTTCCTCAACAACGCGATGCAGGTGCTGCTCGCCCCGGATCCGGCGGCCGAAGCCGAGAAACAGACGGAAGAGGCCGACGACGAGGGTGGCACCATCCTGCAGGCCGAACCGGACGAACCCGAGGCCGAGTCGGGCTGACGCACGTGGAGCGGGCCTACAGCCGTCCCTCGCGACGCAGCAGGTCCTGGGCCGACAGGCCCCCTGCGGAGCGACGCCGCTGGCGCGCGTCGCCGTTCTCGGGCGGTCCGGGCGAGTTCAGCTTCTCGGTGGCCGCGTCCGAGTCGCTGCCCTCCGACCGCATCGACGGGAAGGCGGTGGTGGGTTCGGCCGGATCGCCCGGATCGTCAGAACGGTTGGTGGGCACCGGAATCGCCCGCGTCTGGCCACCCGACGGTGGCGGCGGCGGTGCGGCGGGGCCCGGGGCGGGAGGTCGTGCCGGCGCCGGCGGCGCCGCATTGGCCGGCCGCTCGTGGCCGGGGGACGCCGGTTTGGCCGGGGCGGCGTTGGGCACCGAGAGGCGCGTCGTATTGGCCTCGGTCGGCTGACCGGGCCGGTTTTGCAGCCGGTTGGTGTTGGCGGCGTCGGCCGGGGGTGCCGCGGCGCGCGTCCCCGCGCCCGCGGGTGCGTCCTGGGCGGGCTTGGCTTCGGCCGGTCCCGGACGCGTCGCGCGGGACGGCTCGAGGGCGGCGGGGTGCGTGGGGTCGTGCGGCGGCCGCGGCGCGGCCGCGACCAGACTCGCCGCCACCGGCGGCCGTGCGGGACGCCCGTTCAGGGTGGGCCGCTTGCGCTCGTCGGGCAGGTCGATCTCGCCCAGCCCGATCTTGTTCTGCAGCCGCCGGGCCCAGCGCGGGGCCCACCAGCAGTCGTCGCCGAGCAGCTTCATCACCGACGGCACCAGGAACATCCGCACCACGGTCGCGTCCAGCAACAGCGCGGCCATCAGGCCGAACGCCAGATACTTCATCAAAACCAGGTCGGAGAACACGAACGAACCGGCGACGACGGCCAGCACCAGGGCCGCGGCGGTGATGAGCCGCCCGGTCGTCGCGGTGCCGATCCGGATGGCCTCGGCCGTCGACATGCCGCGTTCGCGCGCCTCGACCATGCGGGACACCAGGAACACCTCGTAGTCGGTGGCCAGGCCGAAGCCCACCGCGACGACCAGCGCGATGAGCACCACCATCAGCGGAGTCGGCGTGAAATTCAGCCAATGCGACAAATGCCCGTCGACGAAGATCCACGTCAGGATGCCCAAGGTGGAGCCAAGCGTCAGCGCGCTCATCAGGACGGCCTTGATCGGCAGCACCACCGACCCGAAGGCCAAGAACATCAACAACAGCGTTGCGCTGAGCAGCAGCACCAGCATCAACGGGCCCTTCTCGGTCAGGCTGTGGATGCTGTCCTGCTCGAGCGCCGGGGTGCCACCGACATAGAGGTTGAGCCCCTTCGGCGGGCTGATCGCCCGCAGCTCGGCGAGTTTCTTCGCCGCGTCGCTCTTGCTGACCAGGCCGTTCTGGATCACCCGCACCGAGCCGTCCTTGGGCACCGTCGTCCCGTTCGGCCCGGCGACGCAGGGGTTGCCGGCGATGGCCGGGCAGGGCCGCTCCTGCCAGGTCTGGTCCGTGAAGCCGCCGATCGAGGAGATCCTGTTGCGGATGTCGGCGACCTGCTGGTCGGTGACCTTGCTGTGGTTGGTGCTCTGGATCACCATCGTCAGCTGCTCGGTGCGGTAGCCGGGGAACAGTTTGTCGAAGTTCTCCTGGGCCAGGCGCACCGAGTTGTCCGGGGGCAGATACTTCTCGCTCATGCCGCCGAACGACAGGTTGCCCAGGGGGATGACCAGCAGGATCATGCCGACGGCAATGGGGATGGCGAAGGCCAGCGGCCGCTTCATCACGAAGTTGACCAGCTTGCCCCAGAACCCGGCCTCGACCTCTTCACGGGTCTTGGTCTTCTGCAGCCGGTCGGCCAGCCAGTTCAGGTAGGCGCGCGAGTACTTCCAGTTCCGCAGGAACGGCACCCGGAAGGCGGTCCGCACGCCCAGCGCGTCGACATGGCGCCCGAGGATGCCCAGGCAGGCCGGCAGGAACGTGATCGAGAGCAACGCGGCCAGTCCCACCGCGGCGAAGATCGCGTAGACCAGCGAATGCACGAAGCCCTGCGGCAATGCGAGCAGGCTGGCGCTCGACGCGATGATCAGGACCGCCGAGAACGTCACGGTGCGGCCGGCCGTCATCACGGTGCGGCGCACGGCGGCCTCGGTGTCGTAGCCCTCGGCGATCTCCTCCCGGAAGCGGCTCACCACGAAGAGCCCGTAGTCGATGGCGATACCGAGGCCGATCAGAGACACCACCGGCTGGGCGAAATAATGCACCGGCCCGAACATGGCGACGAACCGCAGGATGCCCAGCGAGCCGGCGATGCTGAGGCCGCCCACGATGGCCGGCAGGCCCGCCGCGACCGCGCCGCCGAACACCAGGAACAGCACCACGGTCACCAACGGCAGCGCCAGCACCTCCATGCGGCGCTGGTCGGTGGCGATGGTCCCGGTCAGGGCGTTGGCGATCGGCTCGAGGCCCGCGAGCGCCACCGTGCCGCCGTTGAGCTTCTGCAGATCGGGCGCGATGGCCTTGTAGTTGTTGAGGATGGTGTCGTCGTCGTCGCCCTTGAGCGGGATGGACACGAAGGTGTGCTTGCGGTCCTGGCTCACCATCCCCTTGATCAGCGGGTTCGTGCTGTCGGGGGCCGCCAGCCAGCCGGCCCAGCCGACGACCTGGTCGGGGTGGTCGGTCTTGAACTTGTTGAGTTCCGCGACGACCTTGTCCCGCCACGCCGCGTCGTCCACCGTCTTGCCCGGGGGCGCGGTGAAGGTGGCGACGATGTGGCTGGTGCGGTCGCGGCCGTAGGTCTGGTCGCCCAGCACGGAGGCCTTGACGGACTGACTGCCCTCGTCGTAGAAACCGCTCTGTGTGACATGCTTACCGAGGCTGATCCCGAAAACCCCACCCAGCAGGCAAAGAGCGACCGTGACCCCGATCACGATGTACCGGTAGCGGTACACAGTTCGACCCCACCAGGCGAACACGCAAGCTCCTTACTGGATCGTTAACGACCCGCGCATCGGTTTTCCAGTCTCACACACGCGCGGTCAACAGAGCGGACAGCGGCCGGAACGGCTGCAGCCATGCTCCCTGGTCAGGCAGCGAATCTAGGCCGATTCGCGGCAACGGCTCCCGGAACACACCGGTGATGTCTTCCAGGTCGACGAAGTCCAAGGTATCCGACGCTAGCGCCCAACTCGCATGTTCGCGAAATCCGATGACCTGGACGGCGACTCCGCTGCGTGCCATCTCCTCCAGCGGTTGACGAAACGCCTGCCCGTCGGCCGACGCCACCACCAGCGCCGCCAGCCCCTCGCTGCGGCGCAGTTCGATGTGGGCGAGCATGTCGCGGTCGACGTCGCTGTCCTCGTCGATCTTCGGTTTGGCGAACACCGCGAACCCCACATTGCGAAGGGCGTCCACCCAGGGCCGCACGACCTCGGCGCTGCCCGGCGCGATGTTGGTGAAGACGGTCGCCTCCGGTTCGACCACGACACCCGGCCGGCCCGCGCTGACCTCGGCCGTGCGCGCCAGCAGCCAGCGCCCAAGGGCGTCGAACCGCGGCCGCTCCAGCGCGGTCGGGCGCCGCCCCAGGATCGAGCCGAGCCCCATGTCGAGGTTGGGCGCGTCCCACACCAGCAGGACGCGTCCGCCCGGCGGCGAGAAGCTGCCCAGCGCGTCGTCGGGCAACACCGCCAGGGGCTCTGCCGCCGTCTGTTCTTCCGCCAGGCTCATGGTCATCGCCTACTCATGTCGTAGCCAGATGAATTCGGTCACGGCGCTGCCCGCTTCGTGGGCCTTCGTCTCGTATTTTGTCGTCGGCCGCACCACCGAGACGGGCAGCCCGTCGCCGGGTTCGACGCGACGCAGCCGCGGCTCGGCATCACCGACCTCGCCGATGTGTTCGGCGTAGCCCGGGTGGTCCGTGGCGACGTGGAGGACACCACCAGGGAGTAACCGGTCGGCGATCAGGCCAATCGTGCCCGGCTGCAGAAACCGCCGCTTGTGGTGGCGGGCCTTCGGCCAGGGATCGGGGAAGAAGACGCGGACCCCGCTCAGCGTCTCGGGCGCGATCAGCCGCTGCAGCACGTCGACGGCGTTGCCGCGGATCAAGCGAATGTTGCCGACCCCGGCACGGTCGATCGCACACAGCAGCTGGGCCAGGCCGCGCTTGTAGATCTCCACGGCGATCACATCTATATCGGGCTCGTCCTGGGCCATCGCCAGGGTCGACGTGCCGCTGCCGCAACCGATCTCGAGCACCAGGGGCGCCTGGCGGCCGAACCACGCGGTGGTGTCCAGCGCCGGCTCGGCGCCTTCGGCGGCCGGGACGCCCACGGACAGGCCCAGCTCCGGCCACAGCCGTTCCCAGGTCTGCCGCTGGGCGTCGGACAGCGCGGAACGTCGGGAGCGAAAGGTCGATGCCGGGAGCAGGCGCTGGTCGCGCCTGTCGGCGGGCTCCTCCGGCGCGTCCGGACGCACTTCAACCCCGGGTTGCGCATGCATTTGTCCATGGTGGCCCATAAACGAGTGATGTAGCCGCCCCTGGTCCAGATTGATACCCAACAGTTGCCTTCAGCTGGTAACAGTCAAACGGTGGCTCGCATCAAATCGACGCAGGTGCCACCATTCGGTGGGACCCGATCGGCCCCCGGGTCGGACCCATCGAACCGAATGGGGAGGGAATGAGGGGACAAGGACATCAGGATTTCGCCGACGAGCTGGCCCGATTCGCCGCCGGTCACACCGACCCGCGGGTCGCGGTGATCGCCCGGCGAACGGCCGCCCCGCTGCGCGTGCTGGTTCGGGGCCGCCCCGGCGTGGGCCGCGGCACGGTGGCCCGGGCGGTGGAGGGGGCGGGAGCCGCCGCGGGCATTTCGGTGACCCCCGGCGGCGGTGATGCCGACGTCGTCGTCTACGTGACCGCCGAGGTGGTCAAGCCGGAAGACGTCGACGCGGTCGCCACCGCCGGGCGCCCGGTGCTGGCGGTGCTGAACAAGGCCGACCTGGCCGGGTCCCTCGGCCGCGGGGACGGGCCGATCGCGGCGGCGCGGACGCGGTGCGCCGAGCTTGCCGACGTGTTGGGCGTGCCCATGGTCCCGATGACCGGCCTGCTCGCAGTCGCCGCGCTCGACGACCTGGACGCCCCGCTGTGGGCGGCCCTGCAGACGCTGGCCGCGCACCCCGGCGCGGCCGCTCTGCTCGACGGCTCGTTCTCCGGGTTCATGGCGGCGGGCAACCCCGTGCCGGCCGGCGTGCGGCTGCGCCTGCTGGACACCCTGGACCTGTTCGGTGTCGCGCTCGCGGTGGCCGCGATCCGCCGGGGCAGGACGGCCGCGCAGGTGCGGGCCCTGCTCCGCCGGACGAGCGGTGTCGATGCCGTGCTGTCCCGCCTTTCGCTCGCCGGCGCCGAGGCCCGCTACCGGCGGGTGCTGGATGCCGCCGCGGAGCTGGAGGCGCTGGCCGTCGGCTCGGGCGAAGGCGCGGAGCGGATCAGTGCCTTCCTTTCCCACGACGACACGGTGGTGGCGCGGATGGCGGCCGCCGTTGACCTGGCCGAGGCGGCCGGGCTGGACGCGGACAATTCGGGGCCGGCCGACTGGGACCGCGACCCGGCCGCGCACCTGCCGCGCGCGGTGCGGTGGCAGCGCTACAGCCGCGCGCCGGTGAGCGACCTGCACCGCGCCTGCGGCGCCGACATCGCCCGGGGATCGATGCGGCTGTGGTCGCAGGCGTGCGGCTCGCTACCCGGGGAGCCGGTGGGGGACTGGCGGTGAGCGGCGAGCGGCACGACGATCCGGTCGCCGAGGTCGACGCGCTGGTGGCGGGCATCGGACCGGAGCTGGACGCCCCCGCCGTGCACCGCCGCGACGTGGTGCTGGTGACCGGGCCCTGGATGGCCGGGGTGAGCGCGGTGGCCGCGGTGCTGCGCGAACGGCTGCCCGAACACAAGTTCGTCGAGTCGGCGGAGCTGGGACCCGGCGAGGTGCCGATGGCGGTGGTCTTCGTCGTGTCCGCGGCGGCCCAGCTGACGCCGTCCGACTGCGCGCTGCTGGACGCCGCCGCCGCGCACACCGATGTGGTGGTTCCGGTGGTGTCCAAGATCGACGTGCACCGCGCCTGGCGCGATGTCCTGGCCGCCAACCGCGCGTCGCTGGCCGCGCACGCGCCGCGGTACGGCGGCGTGCACTGGGTGGGTGCGGCCGCGTTGCCCGACCTCGGCGAGCCGGACGTCGACGAGCTGGTGGAGACGCTCGCGACGCGGCTGGCCAACCCCGAGCTCGCGCGCAGAAATAGGTTGCGGGCGTGGGAATTTCGGCTCAAGACCGTCGCGCAGCGGTTCGACCGCGACGCCGACGGCGCGGGGCGGCGGGCCCGGGTCGACGCGTTGCGTGGCGAGCGCAGCACCGCCCTGCGCCGGCGGCGCGAGGCGAAAACCGAGCGCGCGATCACGCTGCGCGGCCAGATCCAACAGGCGCGGGTTCAGTTGTCGCACTTCGCGCGCAACCGCTGCTCGTCGGTGCGCAGCGAACTGCAGGAGGACGTCGCGGGACTTTCCCGGCGCAACATGCCCGGCTTCGAGGCGCACACACGCGGCCGGCTGGGCGAGGTGATCGCCGAAGTCAACGAGGGCACCGCCACCCACCTGGCGGACGTCGCGCAGGTCGTGGGGGTCGCGACGACCCTGCCGTCCCTCGAGGAGCTGCCCACGGTCGATGTCCCTGCGCCCCCACTGAAATCGCGGCGGCACGAAACCTGGCTGTTGATGCTGCTCGGCGCCGGCTTCGGCCTGGGAGTGGCGCTGACCCTGAGCCGGCTGATGAGCGGGCTGGCCACCCGGATCAGCCCCGCCCTGTCCGTCGTCGCGGCCGTGACATGTGTGGCGATCGGGCTGGCGGTCACCCTGCTCGTGATCAACATCCGCAGCCTGCTGCGCGACCGGGCGCTGCTGGACCGCTGGGCGGGGGAGGTGACCTCCTCGCTGCGGTCGGTGGCCGAGGAATTGGTCGCCACCCGCGTCCTGGTGGCCGAGTCGGTGCTGAGCAAGGCGGTGCTGGCTCAGGACGAGGTCGAGAACGCCGCGGTGAGCGACCAGGTCAACGCCATCGACCGCGAGCTGCGCGCACACGCCGCCGCGGCGTCGCGCGCCGCGGCCGCGCGGGATCGGGAGATGCCGACGGTGCTGGCGGCCCTGGATGTCGTACGTGCAGAACTCGGCGAATCGGGTATACCCCGGTCCGACGGCCCCCTCCCGGACGTGCGGCAAGACGCGGAAAACCAGGCAACCGAAAAACCGGCTTCGAGGAGCGGTGATGGCGATTCGCAGGGATCTTCTGAATCGTTGTTGTGAGAAGGCTTATACCTGCCCGAGGCTTCCCCGACAAGGTGCTCACGATAACCTGTAGTTAACGCCACCATGTCAACCGTTGTGTGGGCGACCGCATACGCGATAGGCACGTAAAGAAGCCCGAGTACGACGAAGAATTCAGGAGACTTCGATGACCTCAGCGACCATTCCCGGTTTGGACACTGCGCCCACTAAACATCAGGGGCTGCTGTCGTGGGTACAGGAGGTCGCCGAGCTCACCCAGCCTGAGCGCGTCGTTTTCACCGACGGCTCCGACGAGGAGTGGCAGCGGCTGACGGATCAGCTCGTCGAGGCCGGCACGTTCAAGCGGCTGAACCCCAAGGAGTACCCGAACTCCTTCCTGGCGTTGTCCGACCCGTCCGACGTGGCCCGCGTCGAGTCCCGGACCTTCATCTGCTCCGAGCGGCAAATCGACGCCGGGCCGACCAACAACTGGATGGACCCCGCCGAGATGCGGTCCACCCTGACCGACCTGTACCGCGGCTGCATGCGCGGCCGCACCATGTACGTGGTGCCGTTCTGCATGGGCCCCCTCGGCGCCGACGACCCGAAGCTGGGCGTGGAGATCACCGACTCCGAATACGTCGTGGTCTCGATGAAGGTGATGACCCGGATGGGCAAGGCGGCCCTGGAGAAGATCGGCGACGACGGGTTCTTCGTCAAAGCGCTGCACTCCGTCGGCGCACCGCTGGAGCCCGGCCAGCAGGACGTGCCGTGGCCCTGCAACGACACCAAGTACATCACCCACTTCCCGGAGACCCGCGAGATCATGAGCTACGGCTCCGGCTACGGCGGCAACGCCCTGCTGGGCAAGAAGTGCTACTCGCTGCGCATCGCCTCGGCGATGGCGCACGACGAGGGCTGGCTCGCCGAGCACATGCTGATCCTCAAGCTCATCTCGCCGGAGAACAAGGCCTACTACTTCGCCGCGGCGTTCCCGTCGGCGTGCGGCAAGACCAACCTGGCCATGCTGCAGCCGACCATCCCCGGCTGGCGGGCCGAGACCCTCGGGGACGACATCGCCTGGATGCGCTTCGGCAAGGACGGCCGGCTGTACGCCGTCAACCCCGAGTTCGGCTTCTTCGGGGTGGCGCCGGGCACCAACTGGAAGTCCAACCCCAACGCCATGCGCACGATCGCCGCGGGCAACACCGTCTTCACCAACGTCGCGCTCACCGACGACGACGAGGTGTGGTGGGAAGGCCTGGAGGGCGAGCCCGACCACCTGATCGACTGGAAGGGCAACGACTGGTACATCCGCGAGACGGAAACCAAAGCCGCGCACCCGAATTCGCGGTACTGCACCCCGATGTCGCAGT
The DNA here is from genome assembly GCF_010731655.1 of Mycobacterium paraseoulense. NCBI lineage: Bacteria > Bacillati > Actinomycetota > Actinomycetes > Mycobacteriales > Mycobacteriaceae > Mycobacterium > Mycobacterium paraseoulense. The sequence goes on from NZ_AP022619.1 coordinate 4,413,907, forward strand.
GCCCGATCCTGGCGCCGGAATGGGACGACCCGCAGGGCGTGCCGATCTCGGGCATCCTGTTCGGCGCCCGCCGCAAGACCACGGTGCCGCTGGTCACCGAGGCACGCGACTGGCAGCACGGGGTGTTCATGGGGGCCACCATGGGCAGCGAGCAGACCGCCGCCGCCGAGGGCAAGGTCGGCACCGTGCGCCGCGACCCGATGGCCATGCTGCCGTTCCTGGGCTACCACGTCGGCGACTACTTCCAGCACTGGCTGGACCTGGGCAAGAACTCCGACGAGTCCAAGCTGCCGAAGGTGTTCTTCGTCAACTGGTTCCGCCGCGGCGACGAAGGTCAGTTCCTGTGGCCGGGCTTCGGCGAGAACAGCCGGGTGCTGAAGTGGATCGTCGACCGCATCGAGCACCGGGCCGGCGGCCAGGACACCCCGATCGGTGTGGTGCCCTCCGCCGAGGACCTCGACCTGGACGGGCTCGACGCGGACAGCGCCGACGTCGCGCAGGCGCTCGCGGTCAAGGCCGACGAGTGGCGTCAGGAGCTGCCGCTGATCGAGGAATGGTTCGAGTTCGTCGGCGACAAGCTGCCCACCGGCGTCAAGGACGAGTTCGAGGCGCTCAAGCAGCGGCTGGCCGACGCCGACTAGGTAGGGCCGGCCGCGGTCCCCGCGACGGCGCCCGACCACTTGACACCCGTCAAGTTTTTCGGCGGTACAGTCTGCGCATGCAGATTCGCGAGCACTGCGGCGCCGACAAGCCCGCCGTCATTCTTCACCCGTCCGGTACCGTCGTCACCTTCGATGAGCTGGAGGCGCGGGCCAACCGGCTGGCGCACTACTTCCGGCGCCACGGCCTCACCGAGGGCGACGCCGTGGCGATCCTCATGGAGAACAACGAGCACATGCACGCGGTCATGTGGGCGGCGCGTCGCAGCGGCCTGTACTACGTGCCGATCAACACCCACCTGACCCCGGCCGAGGCCGCCTACATCGTCGAGAACAGCGCCGCCAAGGCGATCATCGGTTCGGCCGCGCTGCGCAAGACGTGTGAGAACCTGGCCGAGCACTTGCCGGGCGGGCTGCCCGGGCTGTTGCTGATCGCCTCGGAAAACGGAGAGGCCGATCTCGAGGGCTGGGCGCGGTATCCCGAATGCGTTGCGGGCGAACCGGACACCCCGATCGACGACGAACGGGAAGGCGACCTGCTGCAGTATTCGTCGGGCACCACGGGCCGGCCCAAGGGCATCAAACGCGAATTGCCGCACGTGCCGCCGGCCGAGGCGCCGGGCATGATGTCGGCCCTCGTCGGCTTCTGGATGAACCCGGATTCGGTCTATCTGAGCCCGGCACCGCTGTATCACACCGCGCCGTCGGTGTGGTCGATGAGCGCGCAGGCCGGGGGGATCACCACGGTCGTGCTGGAGAAATTCGATCCCGAAGGCTGCCTCGACGCCATCGCGCGCCACCGCGTCACGCACGGCCAGTTCGTCCCGGCGATGTTCACCCGGATGCTGAAACTGCCTGAGTCGGTGCGTAATTCGTACGACCTGTCCAGCCTGCAGCGGGTGATGCACGCGGCGGCGCCGTGCCCGGTGGAGATCAAGAAGCAGATGATGGACTGGTGGGGGCCGATCATCGACGAGTATTACGCCTCTTCGGAGGCGATCGGGTCGACGCTGATCAGCGCCGAGGAGTGGCTGGCGCACCCGGGCTCGGTCGGCAAGCCGATGGCCTGCGAGATCCACATCCTCGACGAGGACGGTAACGAGTTGCCGCCGGGGCAGCCCGGCGAAATCTATTTCGCGGGCGGCTATTCCTTCGAGTACCTCAACGATGCGGCGAAGACGGCCGCGTCCCGGGACACCCACGGCTGGGTGACCGTCGGCGACGTCGGCTACGTGGACGACGAGGGTTACCTGTACCTGACCGACAGGCGCCACCACATGATCATCTCGGGTGGGGTGAACATCTACCCACAGGAGACCGAGAACCTTCTGGTCACCCACCCCAAGGTGCTGGACGCAGCGGTGTTCGGCGTTCCCGACGACGAGATGGGGCAACGCGTGGTGGCGGCCGTGCAGACCGTCGATCAGGCCGACGCCACCGACGAATTCGCCGACGAGCTGCTCACCTGGTTGCGAGACCGCCTGGCGCACTACAAATGTCCGCGGTCGATCGCGTTCGAGCCGCAGCTGCCGCGCACCGACACCGGCAAGCTCTACAAGAACGGGCTGATCGAGAAATACTCGGTGTGACCCATGTTCCGGGTGGTGGACCTGTCCAGCGCGCCCGACGCCGGGCCCGAAACGGACACCGCAACCGCACCGGGGGTGATCCTGGCCCATGGCGCCGCCGCCGATCTCGCGCGTTGCCAATCATGGCTTAGCGCGGCGTCTTTCACCCTGACCGAGGACCGCTGCGACGATCGCCGGGTGGTCACCGTCGATTCGGTGCCCGACGCGCTCGCCGAGTTGACCGCGCGCTGTCGCGATTGGCCGCACGCCAGCAGCGTCTGTGACGACGTGCTGCGCACGGTGGAACCGGGCGGGCCGGCACTGCCCGCGGTGGTGACCGAGTCGCTGGCGTACTCGACCCTGCAGGCCGGCCCCGAGTTCGCGGCCTGGCTGACCCGGCGCGGACCCGCCCGGATGCCCGACATCACCGACCCGGTGCGGGCCGAACGCGACGGCGACACGCTGCGCATCGCGTTCAACCGGCCGCAGCGGCACAACGCGTTCTCCACCGACGCGAGGGCCGCCCTGCTGGAGGCGCTGGCCGTCGCGCAACTGGACCCGTCGGTGACCGGGATCGTGTTGAGCGGCAACGGGCCGTCGTTCTGCAGCGGGGGAGACCTCGCCGAATTCGGCACCTTCACCGACCCCGCGAGCGCTCACCTCGCGCGCACCCGGCACAGCCCCGCCGTGGCACTCGACGCGCTCACCGCCCGGCTGGGCCGCGCCTGCCGGGCGGAGGTGCACGGCCGCGTGCTCGGGAGCGGGCTGGAGATGGCGGCGTTCTGCGGTTGGGTGGCCGCGCGGCATGATTCGGTGTTCGGGCTGCCCGAACTCGAGCTGGGGCTGATCCCGGGCGCCGGCGGGACGCTCAGCGTCACCCGCCGGATCGGCCGGTGGCGCACCGCCTATCTGGTGTTGTCCGGCCGCACCATCGACGCCGGCACCGCGTTGGCCTGGGGTCTGGTCGACGAGGTCTACGCGTAAAACGTTGTCAGAAGCCTGAATACGTGGTGGTCGTGGTGGACGGCAGGTGCGAGACGGCGAAGACGCCGATGGCGACGTAGACGAGCACGAGGATGACGGCGAAGACGGCCCCGACGGCGGCACCGATGATGGCCCACTTCTTGGCGCTCTCCGCCGCCGCCTGAGCCTCGGCGTAGCGGCCTTGCGCCCACAGCCCGGACACCTTGGTGGAGTAGACGATCGAGACGATTCCGATCGGCAGGCAGCACAGCACGGTGCACAGGATGGCCCAGACGAGGTAGTTCTCCGGTTCCGGCTGGCCCGGCCAACCCGGTTGGGGCGGCTGCCAGCCCGGTTGCTGGCCTGGCCAGCCCGGTTGCTGACCCTGCCAAGGCTGCTGCTGGCCCTGCCATTCCGGCGGCTGACCCTGCCATTCCGGCGAGCCTTCGTACGGCCCTGGGGGATAACTCATGGCAGCCGACTTTCTTTCGTTGCAGTAACTTTGCTCCCACACAGCTTTGCTGGCGGGAGAAGTCAGGCAAGGATACAGCACGCCCCGACGTCAAGCCCGCACATTCGGGCCCGCGGTCAGATGCCGCCCCGGGCGACCAGCTGGCCGGCGATCACGTTGCGCTGAATCTCGTTGGTGCCTTCGCCGACGATCATCAGGGGCGCGTCGCGGAAGTAGCGTTCCACGTCGTACTCGCATGAGTAGCCGTAGCCGCCGTGAATCCGCACGGCGTTCAGGGCGATCTCCATCGCCACCTCGGAGGCGAACAGTTTGGCCATGCCGGCTTCCATGTCGCAGCGTTCGCCGCTGTCGTAGCGTTCGGCGGCGTAGCGGGTGAGCTGACGGGCGGCGGTCAGTTTGGTGGCCATGTCGGCCAGGTAGTTGCCGACCGACTGATGCTGCCAGATCGGCCGCCCGAAGCTCTCCCGCTGCTGGGCGTAGGCCAGCGCGTCCTCGAGTGCCGCCGCGCCCACGCCCAGCGCCCGGGCGGCCACCTGGATGCGACCCGTCTCGAGCCCGGTCATCATTTGCGAAAAGCCTTCGCCCATCCGGCCGCCCAGCACCGCCGACTCGGGCGCCGAGAACCCGTCGAAGGACAGTTCGCAGGACTCGACGCCCTTGTAGCCGAGCTTGGGCAGGTCCCGCGACACCGTCAGGCCCGGGCCGTGCTCGGCGAGCACGATCGAGATGCCCCGGTGCCGCGGCGTGGCGTTCGGATCGGTCTTGCACAGCAGCGCGATCAGCCCGGACCGCCGCGCGTTGCTGATCCAGGTCTTGGCGCCGTTGATCCGCAAGCCGCCGGAACCGTCCGGTAGCGCCGTGGTCGTCATGTTCTGCAGGTCCGAGCCGCCGCCGGGCTCGGTCAGCGCCATGGTGGCCCGCAGCTCGCCGGTGGCCATCGCCGGAAGGTAGTTCCGCTTCTGCTCCTCGGTCCCGAACAGCGTGAGCAGCTTGGCCACCACGGTGTGCCCGCCCATCGCGCCGGCCAGGCTCATCCAGCCGCGGGCCAGCTCCTCGGTGACCCGCACGTAGCACGGCATGGACACCGGCGAGCCCCCGTATTCGTCGGGAATGGCCAGGCCGTAGATGCCGATCCGCTTCATCTGCTCGATCCACGCCTCGGGATAGGTGTTGGCGTGCTCGACATCGCGGACGGTCGGCTTGACGTCGCGGTCGATGAACGCCCGCACCGTCGCGACCAGCATCTCTTCTTCGTCGTTCACCTGCGCGCACCCTCCAGCGTTGATGGTGGCGATCCGCTTCGCCCGGCCTCGCCGCGCTCGCGATCGCCACGAGTTGACCCCCAGCGTCGCCCCCCGATTCCACAGCCTGCCAGCATGTGGCGTTGTGACGAGTGACGGGTATGCGGGAGTCCGCGCCGGCGGGCCGTACTTCGACGATCTCTCGGTCGGTCAGGTCTTCGACTGGGCGCCGGCGATGACGCTGACGTCTGGATTGGCCGCCGCCCACCAGGCGATCCTGGGTGATCGGCTGCGGCTGCCGCTGGACGCCGACCTGTGCGCCGCCGTCACGGGCCTGCCCGCACCGCTGGCGCACCCGGCGCTGGTCTGCGACGTGGCGATCGGGCAGTCGACGCTGGCCACCCAGCGCGTCAAGGCCAACCTGTTCTACCGCGGGCTGACTTTCCACCGGTTCCCGGTCATCGGTGATTCCCTATCCACCCGCACGGAAGTGGTTGGGCTGCGGGCGAACTCACTCAAACCGGGCCGCGCGCCGACGGGACTGGCGGCGCTGCGGATGACCACCGTCGACCAGGCCGATCGGTTGGTGCTCGACTTCTACCGGTGCGGCATGCTGCCCGCAAGCCCGGACTGGGCGCCCGACGGGGCGGCGCAGGACGACCTGTCCACCGTCGGCGCCGACATGCCCGGCCCCGCCGCCAATCCGACCGCGCAGTGGGACGCCGCGGCGTTTCGGGCCAAGGTGCCCGGTCCGCACTTCGACCCCGGTCTGGCCGGTGCCGTCCTGAAGAGCACCGGCGACGTGGTCAGCAGCGCGCCCGAACTCGCCCGGCTGACCCTGAATATCGCCGCCACCCACCATGATTCGCGGGCGGGCGGGCGTCGGCTGGTGTACGGCGGGCATACCATCGGACTCGCCCTCGCGCAGGCCAGCAGGCTGCTGCCCAACCTGGCGACGGTGCTGGGCTGGGCGTCCTGCGATCACACCGGCCCCGTCCACGAGGGCGACACCCTCTACAGCGAGCTGCGCGTCGAGTCCGCCGAGCCGGCTGGTCGGGGCGGTGTGCTGGGGCTGCGGTCGCTGGTCTACGCCGTCGGCGACCCGACGGGCGAGCCGGACCGCGCGGTGCTGGACTGGCGATTCAGCGCGCTGCACTTCTGAACCGGGCGCCACGAGCACAATGGAGGCGTGAGCTCGGCGGCGTCGGTGTGGGGGAGCAGCGGGCTGGCCTATTTGACCGGCCTGCCGGACGGGCCGCCCGACTTCTCCCGGGCGAACGTGCTGACCCACGCTCAGCGGGTGGCGGCAGCCGTCGGCGGGCGCTTGGGGTTCGCCATCGACGCGGCCGGCCTGCTGTCCGGGCGGGCGGCAATGCTGGGCCTGACCCGCGGCGGCCGGGTCTCCGCCGGCCGCGCCACCCGGTTGCTGGCCGCCGCCGACGGCTGGTGCGCGATCACGCTGTCGCGCCCAGACGACGTCGCCGCCGTCCCCGCGCTGGTGCAATCCGACGACGCCGCGGGTGATCCCTGGCCTGCGTTGCGGCGCTGGGCCGCAACGCAATCGCTCCCGGCGATCATCGAGCGCGCGACGCTGCTCGACCTCCCGGCGGCGCGCCTGGGCGAAGCCGTGGCCGCCGCGCCGCGAATTCGACCGTGGGGCGCCCGCGGACCGGCGCGCGGCATCACCGGCCTGCTGGTCGCCGACCTGTCGTCGATGTGGGCGGGCCCGCTGTGCGGACAGCTGCTGGCCCGCGCCGGAGCGACCGTGGTGAAGGTCGAGAGCCCGTCCCGCCCGGACGGCACCCGAGCGGGCAACCGGGCGTTCTTCGACTGGATGAACGGTGAAAAGCTGTCCTACTGCGTCGATTTCGACCGGCAGGCCGGCTACTTGCGCGAGTTGCTCGCCGCCGCCGACGTAGTGATCGAGGGCTCGCGCCCCGCGGCGCTGACCCGGCGCGGGCTGGGGCCGGACGACGTCGCGGCGGGCACCGGGCGAATCTGGTTGCGCATCAAGGGATATGCCGACAGCCGCCCGGCGTTCGGTGACGACGCCGCGGTGGGCGGCGCACTGGTCGGCGTCGCCGCCAACGGGCCGGTGTTCTGCGGTGACGCGATCGCCGATCCGCTGACGGGGCTGGAGGCGACCCGGGTGGTCGCCGACTCGCTGGGCCGCGGGGGCGGGGAGCTGATCGAGGTGTCGATGGCCGCGGTCGCCGCCGGCTATGCGGCGCTGCCGACGCAGGCGTCGGCCGCCGACCGGCCCGTGCCGCCCCCGCCGCTTCCGCCGCCGGCACGGCCGGCGGCCAGGCTGGGTGCCGACAACGAGGCGGTGCGCCAGATCGTGGCCCAACGGGGTTGCCTGTCATGCTGATCCGGCACGCCACCCTGCTGGACGGGACGGCCACCGATATCCGCTTCGGCGAGCGGATCGACGAAATGGGTGACGGGCTGGTCGCCCAACCCGGCGAGGGCGTGCTCTACGCCGGCGGGGGCACCGTCCTGCCCGGCCTGCACGACCATCACGTGCACCTGCGCTCGGCGGCGTCGTCGCTCGACTCGTTCTTGGTCGGGCCGCCCGGGGTCAGCACCAAAGCCGAGCTGACACAACTGCTGTCCAACGCGACGCCGGGCCCCGACGGGTGGATTCGAGCCGTCGGCTACCACGAGTCGGTGGCCGGCGACCTGGACCGGACCGCGGTCGACGCCATGGTGCGCGGCGTCCCGGTGCGTATCCAGCACCGCAGCGGGGCGCTGTGGATCCTCAACTCCGAGGCGCTGGGTCGGGTCGGGCTCGCCGAACACCCCGACGGGCGGCTGCGCAGCGCGGACCATGGCTGGTCGGACCTGCTGCAGCGGCGCGAGAGTGACCTGGCCGAGCTGAGCCGGCGCATCACCGCGACCGGCGTCACCGGTGTCACCGACGCCACCCCCGACCTCGACGCCGACGACATGGTCTCGCTAATGGTGGCGCACCGCCGCGGCGAGTTCCGGCCCCGGCCGAGCTTCCTGTCCCCGGGCAAGAAAATCCTGCACGACGACCGCCTCGACCTGGACGGCCTGACCGGGTGGATAGCCGGCCAGCACGACGCGGGCCGTCCCGTCGCGGTGCACTGCGTGACGGCCGCCCAACTGGTGGTCGCCGTCGCGGCCCTGCGGGCGGCCGGCGGGCATCCGCAGGACCGCGTCGAGCACGCCGCCGTGGTGCCCGACGACAACCTGGCCGACCTGGCCGACCTTGGGGTCACGGTGGTGACGCAGCCCAATTTCGTCGCCGAGCGCGGCGATCACTACCTCACCGACGTCCCCGCCGCCGAGCACGATCAGCTGTGGCGCGTCGCCTCCTTGCTGAAGGCGGCGGTGCCGGTCGCGCTGTCCACCGACATGCCGTTCGGCCACGGCGATCCCTGGACGGCGATGCGCGCCGCCGTCTACCGCACGACCCCCAGCGGCGTCGTCCTCACCGCCGGCGAATGTGTCTCGGCCCGAGAGGCTTTGACGATGTTCCTGGGCCGGCCGGACCGGCCGGCCCAGCCACGGACGGTGGCGATAGGCGAGCCGGCAGACCTATGTGTGCTGAGCGAGCCACCGGTGACGGTGCTGGCCGAGCTGGACGCCGGCATGGTGGCGGCGACCATCGTCGCGGGCGAGCTGGTCTACTTCGCGATGTGACCGGCGATCACGGCGCGATGGCGAGCGCTGCGCGCAGGATGCCGCACTGGTTGTCGAAAAACCGCTGCGACACCTGCGCTTTGGGCACGAAGAGGTCGAAACCGTGGAAGGCTCCCGGAACGGTCTCCACCTGGCACGGCACCCCGGCGGCCGTCAGGCGTTCGGCGTAGGCCAGGTCCTCGTCGTGGAACAGGTCATGCGTGCCGACCCCGATCCAGGCCGGCGGCAGCCCGCTCAGGTCCGCGCGGCGCGCGGGCACGGCGACCTGCGGGTCGGCGTCGCCGAGGTAGGCCGCCCAGCCGAACCGATTGCTGCGGTTGTCCCACAGCCGGTAGTTCGGGTTGTGGGCGGTGGCCGAGCTGCGGTCGTCGAGCATGGGATAGGTCAGCAGCTGGAACGCGGGGCTCACCTCGGCGCGGTCGCGAGCCAACAGGGCCAGGGCCGCGGCCAGCCCACCGCCGGCGCTGGCGCCGCCGATGGCCACCCGGTACCGGTCCACGGACGGCAGGCCCGCCAGCCAGGTCAGCACCGAGTAGCAGTCCTCCAGCGGCGCGGGATACGGATGTTCGGGCGCCAGGCGGTAATCCACCGATGCGACGGTGATGCCCAGCCGCCGGCTGAAGCCGCTGCAGAGCCGGTCGTCCTGGCGGGCGGTGCCGATCACGTATCCGCCCCCGTGGATCCACAGCAGCGCCGGGGTCGGCGCGGCCACACCGGCCGGCCGGAACAGCCGGACACCGGCCCCCGAGCTCAGCGTGATCACCTCGACGCCGGGAACGGGCCTGGCGAGGCGCTCGCGCAACGCCATCGCGGCCCGCATCATCCGCAGGGTCCGGGGACCGACGAGTCGGCGTGGCGCGAAACGGGCGATTCGCTGCAGGTCGGGATGAACATCGGGGTTCGGCACCGGATCAGTATCACCGTGAGAGCCCGTGCGGGAATGGGCTTTTGCTCGAGCCGTTCGTGAGTGAACCATTCCGCTTCCCCGAGCGTGCTCCAAGGCGGTGGATTAGCCGGACAAAGATCGGGGTATCGGTGGAGTGCTGGCGAGCGCGGCAGCCGTCGTGCAAGCTGTTGCTGGTTCGTCGTCGCAACGTCCCTCACCGGGACCGAGCTAGGGCCGCCCGGTCGGGCAGGACGCGAGGCACGTGAATGCTGGGGCATCTCTACGATCGGGCGCTCGGCGGCGAGCGATGTTGGATTCGGCACGACGACGGCGAGCTGCGGCCGCTGCCGGCGCACCGCTGGTTGGGCGTGCGATGTCCCGAGCACGAACGTCCCGGTGATTCATCTGGTGACGCCTTCGACGAAGACTTCGACGAAGCCGTCACGCGGATGTGCACCGGGCCGACGATCGAATTGGGCTGCGGACCGGGCCGGCTGGTGGCTCGGCTGATCCAGCGGGGAATACCGGCCCTGGGCATCGATCGCTCCGTGACCGCGATCCGGCTGGCGGGCCGCGGCGGCGCGCCGGTCCTGCTGGGGGACGTGTTCGACCCGTTGCCCGCGATGGGCCTCTGGCAGACGGTGTTGCTGGTCGACGGCAATGTGGGCCTCGGTGGAGACCCGTGCCGCATCCTCGGGCGGGCCGCCGAGCTGCTGGCGCGGGGCGGCCGGTGCGTGGCCGAGTTCGACGCCGAGAACATCGGCATCCGTTCGCGTTGGGTGCGGCTGGAGTCAGCGTGTGAGGTGGGGCCCTGGTTCCGCTGGGCGTCGGTCGGCGTGGACAGCGCCGCCGCGCTGGCCGCGCAGGTCGGTCTGACGCTGACCGGTGTGCGCCTGATCGGCGGCCGGGTGATCGCCTGCCTCGCGGCGATGTGAGCGTGTCGCGGCCGGCGCGACCCGCCCGGCTGGCAGACGCGCGCACCACTGGGAACAGCCCGGGCGTCCATGGCAACCGCCGTGCGGGCGTCGTTTGGATGTCCGGCGTTGCGTCGACGGAAACGTCAGTTTCGGACCTGGAGCCGGGGGTACGCTGCCCTAACACCACGGCAAGGAGGCCGGCTATGACATCGTGCGCGAAATGGTTGCTACGGGCCCGACCCGGCGACTACGCGCTGGCCCTGAGCGTCGCGGGCGCTTCGCTGCCGGTGGTCGGTAAGCACCTCGAGCCGCTGGGCGGCCTCACCGCGATGGGCATCTGGGGCGCCCGGCACGCGCCCGAGTTCTTCTCCGGGATGACCAAGCCCCGGCGGCCGTCGGACGACGGCGACGACGTCCGTGTCCCCGACGGGCTGAGCGCCCGGGAGGTGTCCGTCGCCGCGCTGCGGGGGATCGTGTCGGCCGCGGATCTCGAGCTGGAATGGCCGGCGGCGCTGCGGACGCCGCCGATCTGGGACGCGATGCGTCAGCGCCGCTACCTCCACCGGCGCGCGGTCCACTACGGGGACCACCCCGCGCAGGTGCTCGACGTCTGGCGCCGCAAGGATCTGCCGGCGCATCCGGCCCCGGTGCTGATCTTCGTGCCCGGCGGCGCCTGGGTGCACGGCAAGGCGATGGGGCAGGGCTCCGCCCTGATGTCCCGGCTGGCCGAGCAGGGCTGGGTGTGCCTGGCGATCGACTACCGCGTCGCCCCCCATCACCGCTGGCCGCGGCACATCATCGACGTCAAGACCGCCATCGCGTGGGCGCGCGCCAACGTCGACAAGTTCGGCGGTGACCGCGATTTCGTCGCCGTGGCGGGTTGTTCGGCCGGCGGGCACCTGTCCGCGCTGGCCGGCCTCACCCCGGACGACCCGCAGTTGCACGCAAAGCTGCCGGAAGGCGCCAACACCTCGGTGGACGCGGTGGTCGGCATCTACGGTCGCTACGACTGGGAGGACCGCTCGACCCCCGAGCGCGACCGGTTCGTCGAGTTCCTGGAGCGGGTGGTGGTCAAGCGCAGGATGGACCGTCACCCGGAGGTGTTCCGCGACGCGTCGCCGATGGCGCGCGTGCATCGGAATGCGCCGCCGTTCTTGGTGATTCACGGCAGCCGGGACAGCGTCATCCCCGTCGAGCAGGCCCGCAGCTTCGTCGACCGGATGCGGGCGGTCTCGCATTCGGTGGTGGGCTACCTCGAGCTGCCCGGCGCCGGCCACGGTTACGACCTCATCGACGGCGAGCGGGCGGGCGCGGCCGCGCACGCGACTTCGCTGTTCCTCAATCAGGTGTATCGCACCAAGGCAAACGCGGCCAAAGAGGTTATCTGAGCAGCCACCGCTGAGTATGGTCCCTTTATGGGAATGGGGCAGCGGTGAAACGGCTGAGCGGGTGGGACGCGGTCCTGTTGTACAGCGAAACACCGAACGTGCACATGCACACGATCAAAGCCGCTGTGATCGAACTGGATTCCGATCGGCGTGACTTCGACATCGGCGCGTTCCGCGAAGTCATCCGCGGCCGCCTGAACAAGCTCGAGCCCTTCTGCTACCAGCTGGTCGAGATCCCGTTCAAGCTGCACCACCCGATGTGGCGGGAGCACTGCGAGCTCGACCTGGACTACCACATCCGGCCGTGGCGCCTGCCCGCGCCCGGCGGCCGCCGCGAGCTGGACGAGGCCATCGGGCGTATCGCCAGCACGGCCCTGGACCGCAGCCGCCCGCTATGGGAGATGTACTTCATCGAGGGCCTGGCCAACAACCGGATCGCGGTGGTCGGCAAGATCCACCACGCGCTCGCCGACGGCGTCGCCTCGGCCAACCTGATGGCCCGCGGCATGGATCTGCAGCCCGGGCCCGATGGCGGGCCGTACATGTGCGATCCGGCGCCGACCACGCGGCAGCTGCTGAGTTCGGCCTTCGCGGATCACGTGCGCCACGTCGGCCGGATCCCGCACACGGTCCGCTACACGGCCGAGGGGCTGGGCCGGGTGCGCCGCAGTTCACGCAAGCTGTCACCCGAGCTGACCCGCCCGTTCGAGCCGCCGCCGACCTTCATGAACCACAAGATCACCCCGGAGCGCCGGTTCGCCACCGCGACGCTGGCGCTGGCCGACGTCAAGGAGACCGGCAAGCGGCTGGGGGCGACGATCAACGACATGGTGCTGGCGATGTCGGCCGGCGCCCTGCGCACCCTGCTGTTGCGTTACGACGGTACGGCCGAACCCCTGCTGGCATCGGTGCCGATGAGTTTCGACTTCTCGCCCGAGCGGATCTCCGGCAATCGCTTCACCGGTGTCCTGGTGGGCCTGCCGACCGATTCCGACGACCCGCTCGAGCGCGTGCGGTGCAGCCACGAGAACGCCATCGCCGCCAAGGAGAGCAACCAGCTGATGGGCCCGGAGCTGGTCAGCCGGTGGGCGGCCTACATGCCGCCCGCGCCCACCCAGGCCTTCTTCCGGTGGGCGTCCGAGCGCGCCGGCCACAACAAGATCCTCAACCTGAACATCTCCAACGTGCCCGGTCCGCGCGAGCGCGGCCGCGTCGGCGGGGCGCTGGTCACCGAGATTTATTCGGTAGGACCGTTGACGGCGGGCAGCGGCCTCAACATCACCGTGTGGAGTTACGTCGACCAGCTCAACATCTCGGTGCTCTCCGATGGAGCCACGCTCAAGGACCCGCACGAGGTGACCGAGGCCATGGTGGCCGACTTTATTGAAATACGCAGGGCGGCAGGGCTTTCCGAAGAGCTCACCGTGGTCGAGGCCGCGATGGCGCCGGCTTGAGCCGGCCCGAGGGAAATGGCACTCTCGCCTGACGTCAATGGCGTTCCGGTCGACCGCTAACATCTCCACGGACAGCAGCCACCCCGACACGAGGGACCCGACACCGAAGGAGTTGTGCGGCACGTGAGCACTGGGAGCGAAGAAGCCGGCGAACCCGAAGTTCTGGTCGAACAACGGGGCCGGATCCTCATCATCACGATCAACCGGCCGAAGGCCAAGAACGCGGTCAACGCGGCGGTGGCGAACGGTCTGGCCGAGGCCGTCGACCGGCTCGACGGCGAGGCCGGGCTCTCGGTGGGCATCCTGACCGGCGCCGGCGGATCGTTCTGCGCGGGCATGGACCTCAAGGCGTTCGCGCGCGGCGAACTGCCCATCGTCGAGGGCCGTGGCATGGGCTTCACCGAGCGCCCACCGGCCAAACCGCTCATCGCCGCGGTCGAGGGTTACGCCCTGGCGGGCGGCACCGAGCTGGCCCTGGCCACCGACCTGATCGTCGCGTCGAAGGACTCGGCCTTCGGCATCCCCGAGGTCAAGCGCGGGCTGGTCGCCGGTGGCGGCGGCCTGCTGCGGCTGCCGCAGCGCATCCCGTCGGCCATCGCGATGGAGCTCGCGCTCACCGGCGACAACCTGTCGGCCGAGCGCGCCCACGAGCTCGGGCTGGTCAACGTGTTGGCCGAGCCGGGTAAGGCGCTCGACGAGGCGATCGCGCTGGCCGAGAAGATCGCCGCCAACGGGCCGCTCGCGGTGGCCGCCACCAAGCGGATCATCGTCGAGTCCCGAGGCTGGAGCCCGGAGAACATGTTCGCCGAGCAGAACGCGATCCTGGCCCCGGTGTTCGCATCCAACGACGCCAAGGAGGGCGCCGTCGCCTTCGCGGAGAAGCGCCCGCCGCGCTGGACGGGCACATAACCTGGCGGGTTACACTATGGCTTGAATCTGTAAACCGTCGGGAAACCGGAAAGATCGAGGATGAGCATTTCGCTGCTGCTTGAGATGGCTGCGTCGAGCAACCCCGATCGGACGGCCGTTGTTTCCGAAGACACCCGGCTGACGACGCAGCAGCTCAGCGATCTCGCCGACGGCGGCGCCGGGGTCGTCGCCGGATCGGGTGCCAGGCACCTGGCCTACGTGGGAACCGGCGGCGCGACGCTGCCGCTGCTCATCTTCGCCGCGGCCCGCGCGGGGGTTGCCTTCACGCCGATCAACTACCGGCTGTCGGCCGACGGCATCCGGGCACTGATCGGTCGCCTGCCCGAGCCGCTCGTGGTCGTCGACGGCCGGTATCGCGACGTGCTGGGCGAGGCCACACCGCGGCTGATGGCCACCGAGGAGTTCCTGACGGCTGCGCGCAGCGCCGAGCCGGCCGCCGAATTTCCCGACCCTGAGTCCGTCGCGATCGTGTTGTTCACGTCGGGCACCACGTCGCAGCCCAAGGCCGTAGAACTCTCGCACAACAATCTGACCAGTTATGTCACCGGGACAGTGGAGTTCGAATCGGCCGACGCCGGCGAGGCAGCACTGATCTGCGTGCCGCCGTATCACATCGCCGGAGTCAGCGCCGCGTTGTCCAATCTTTATGCCGGGCGCAAGATGGTCTACCTACCCACCTTCGACGCCCGGGAGTGGGTGCGGCTGGTCGACGCCGAGCGGGTCACCACGGCGACGGTGGTGCCCACGATGCTGGAGCGGATCGTCACGGTGCTGGAGAGCGGCGGCCACGAGCTGCCGTCGCTGCGCAACCTCGCCTACGGTGGCTCCAAGGTGGGCCTGCCGCTGGTGCGCCGGGCGCTGAAACTGCTGCCGCACGTGGGTTTTGTCAACGCCTACGGCCTGACCGAGACCAGCTCGACGATCGCGGTGCTGGGCCCCGATGACCACCGGGAGGCCCACTCGGCATCGGAGGCGCACGTCGCCAAGAGGCTTGGATCGGTCGGACGCCCGGTTCCGGGCATCGAACTGCAGATCCGCGACGAGGACGGCAAGGTACTCGGACCCGGTGAACCCGGTGAATTGTTCGTCCGCGGCGAGCAGGTGTCGGGGCGCTACACCGGGATCGGCTCGGTGCTCGACGACGAGGGCTGGTTCCCGACCCGCGACGTGGCCCTGCTGGACGAGGACGGCTACCTCTTCATCAGCGGACGCAGCGACGACACGATCATCCGCGGCGGCGAGAACATCGCGCCGGCCGAGCTGGAGGAGGTGCTCATCGAGCACTCCCATGTCCGCGATGTCGCCGTGGTCGGTGTCGAGGATCCGCAATGGGGTCAGGCGATCGTCGCCGTCGTCGTGCCGGCCCTCGGGATCGATCCCGATCCCGAGGAGCTGCGCGATCACGTCCGCAAAAGCTTGCGCGGGTCGCGCACGCCGGACCACGTTGTGTTTCGCGACGAGTTACCCACCACGGCGACCGGCAAGGTCCTGCGCCGAGAGATCGTCAAGGACTTGGGTGCGTTGCGCGCCGCGCCGGCCGAGCAGTAGGGGAGTTAAGGAAAAAACATGATCAAGAACGGAACCCGCCTGGCCAGCCAGGTGTGTGACACGCAGGTGATCGTCGTCAGGAGCGCCGACAGCCTCGACGATTTGCGTTGTGGCGGTGCGCCGATGGTGCCGATAGGTGCCGAGCGTTCGGGCGAGTTGGATCCGGCGTTCGCCGACGGCACCGTGATGGGCAAGCGCTACGTCGACGAGACGGGCGCCGAGGTGCTGGTGACCAAGCCGGGTGCCGGGAGCCTGAGCGTCGGGGCGACCGCGCTGCAGCTCAAAGAGGTCAAGCCGCTGCCGGCCAGCGACTGACGGGTCACTCCGCGAGCTTGTTGCGGACCACGAATTCCCTTGCTTTGATCAGGAATTCGAGCTGATCGCCGACCTCGCGCAGCGGGTCGATGCTGGCGGTTGAGCGGGACAACACGATGGCGCCTTCGAGGGCGGCGATCGACATCACCGCCAGGGATGCGGCGCATGGCTCGTCGAAGCCGTCGTGAGTGAACGCTCGGGTCAGCGCGGCACACCAGCGGCCCAGAATGGCGCCGGCCTCGGCGGAGAGCTTGGCGTCGGCTTCGTCCGAGCCGATCGCCGCGGCCACTACCGGGCAGCCGGCGCTGAAGCCGCCCTCGGTGAGCAGACGCTCCCAGAACTCGACGAACTTGCGCAGCAGCACGCGGGCACCTTGGTCGGCGGCATCGTCGATCATCGCGGTGATGGAGTCACCGGAATACCGCAGCGCCTCGATCAGGATCTGATTGCGCCCGTCGGGGAAGTGGTAGTAGACGGAGCCACGCGGGGCACCGCTGCGAGCGAGCACAGCGTCGATCGTCACCCCGGCTGCGCCGCGTTCACGCATCACCTCGGCCGCGCTGGCCAACATCTTCTTGCGGGTGCCGCCGCGCTTCGTCGGGGCGAGGTCCTGCACAGTTTCGGTCGTGGTCGCCACTCTCGTGCCTCCCGGGCCTAGGTCACGCAGCGGTTGAATGCCGCAGTACCGGCCAATGCATGCTCCGCGGGCTGAAGCGGAAACTCCGGCGCTTCAGGTCGGGCATCTCGCGGGTGAATTGATAGCCGCCGATGTTCAGCTCGATGATCCACATGATTCTCTCCCGGCCTAAGCGCCGCCGATGATTATGCTGAGAAGCATATAAGACAGCGGTCCAGTAAGCAAGTTTTATTGCCTATGCAAACCCTGCACCACGGGAAACGCCGATATGCGTTGCTGCGAACCGCGGCTGACGTGGTTGTAACAACCAGGTTTCTATGCTGTTTTGCATAATCTTACGGGTCGGCCGGGGCCGCGATGGCCTGAAACGCCGAACGTGCACCCACCGCGAGGTTGGTCCTGCTTCGTCGCGGTGAGTGCACGCTCGGTGCGTACCGGGGTCAGCTTTCGATCGTGTGGCCCATCGGCATCAGCACGCTCTTCTGCTGCGTGAAGTGCTCGACGCCTTCGGGCCCGTTCTCGCGGCCGATGCCGGAGTTCTTGTAGCCGCCGAACGGGCAACACGGGTCGAATGCGTACCAGTTGATCGCGTACGTCCCGGTCCGAATCTTCTCGGCGATCTCGATGCCGTGCGGCACGTTGGAAGTCCAGACGCTGCCGGCCAGGCCGTACGCGGAGTCGTTGGCGATCTTGATCGCGTCCTCCTCGGTGTCATAGGGGATGATGCTCAGCACCGGGCCGAAGATCTCCTCCTGGGCGATCGTCATCTTGTTGTCGACGTCGGCGAACACCGTGGGCTGCACGAAGAAGCCGCTGTTCAGGCCCTCGGGCCGGCCGCCGCCGCACACCAGCCGCGCCCCCTCCTCGATGCCCTTGGCGATGTAGCCCTCGACCCGGGCGCGCTGCTTCTCCGAGATCAGCGAACCGATCTGGGCGGCCGGGTCCGACGGCAGCCCCACCGGCAGCGCCTGAACGAAACCGCTTACCGCGTCCACGATTTCGTCGTAGCGCGAGCGCGGCGCCAGGATGCGGGTCTGGGCCACGCAGGCCTGCCCGGTGTTCATGATCCCGGAGAACACCAGCATCGGGACCGCGGCGGCCAGGTCGACGTCGTCAAGGACGATGGCCGCCGACTTGCCGCCGAGTTCCAGCGTGCAGGGCTTGAGCATGTCCGCGGCGCGCCGGCCGATCTCCTTGCCGACGGCCGAGCTGCCGGTGAAGGAGAAGATGTCGACGCCCGGGTTGGAGGTCAGCGCCTGCCCGGTCTCGATCCCGCCGGGCACCACCGACAGCACCCCCTCGGGCAGCCCCGCCTCGGCGAAGGCCTCGGCCAAGGCGTTTGCGCTGAGCGGGGTTTCGGCGGCCGGCTTGAGCACCACGGTGCAGCCGGCCAGCAGCGCCGGGCCGAGCTTGTTGACCGCCAGGAACAGCGGCACGTTCCACGCGACGATCGCGCCCACCACGCCGATCGGCTCGCGGTAGACGATGCTCTGCCCGTAGCCCCCGGTGCGGACCTCTTTCCACTTGACCTGGTCGACGGCGGGGCCGGCGAAGAAGTTCAGCGCGCCGATCGAACTCATCCAGTGCATCGTCTCGATGCCCATCGGCGGCTGGCCGGTCTCGGCCGCCAGCAGCTGGATGAAGTGGTCCTTGCGTTCCTCCATCAGCTTGAGCGCGTTGGCGATCACGGCCGCGCGCTCCTTGGGGGGCGTCGTGGGCCAGGGTCCGCTGTCGAAGGCCGCGCGGGCCGCGGCGACCGCGGCGTCGACGTCGGCGGCCGCCGCCAGGGGCACCTTCCCGACATACTCGCCGGTGGCCGGGCAGCGCACCTCGATCACCTCGTCGGTCGACGGCTCGGTCCACTTGCCGCCGATGAAAAGCTTGTCGTATTCGGTCATGTCGCTCATTTGCGCCACCCTACCCAAGCCGACACAAAACGAGAACATGTTTCATTATCGGGGCCGCAGCACCAGCACCAGATTGCTGACCCCGAACTCCCGCAGCAGCGGCACCGACGTCAGCCACCATGCCCATCGCGGGTGGTAGCGGGGAAATGCCGCCACGGCCGCGCCGGTGCTCGCGGCCCAGTCGAGGCCCTCGGCCGCGGACACCGCGAACAACGACGACCCGTAGTTGTTTTTCGCCGGATGCCCGTGTTTGCGCGCGTACCGCGCGGCGGCCCGGGCGCCGCCGAGGTAGTGCGCCGGCCCCATCTCGTGCCCACCGAACGGGCCCAGCCAGACGGTGTAGGAGAGCACGGCAAGCCCGCCCGGCTTGGTCACCCGCAGCATCTCGTTGCCCAGCTGCCACGGCCGAGGCACGTGCTCGGCGACGTTGGATGACAGGCAGATGTCCACCGAGGCGTCGGCGAACGGCAGGGCCATGCCCGAGGCGCGGACGAAGTTTCCGGGGCCGCCCGCGAGCGAGGGTCCGGCCGCGTGCATCTCGCTCGGGTCGGGTTCGACACCCAGGTAGCGGAGCCCGGCGTCTTCGAACGCGGCCGAGAAGTAGCCGGGCCCGCCGCCGACGTCGAGCAGCGTGCGGCCGGCCGGGGGCGCGCCGTGCGCGGCCAGCCATAGGTCGCTCACCATCGCCGCGGTGTCCGCGGCCAGCGCACCGTAGAACCGGGCCGGATCCGACTGCTCGAAGCGGAATTCCGACAGCAGCCGGAGCGCCCGGGCCAGGGTCGCCCGCCGCGCGAACACTCGGGTGGGAGGCGGGGTCACGGCCACCGGCCAACCCTACGCAGCACCGGTCCGCATGGTCGGTACGGCTAGGCTGACCGGTGATGTCTGCTCTGCGCTCCGTACTCCTGCTGTGCTGGCGCGATACCGGCCACCCGCAGGGTGGCGGCAGCGAGACCTACCTGCAGCGCATCGGAGCGCAATTGGCGGCATCCGGCGTCGAAGTCACGCTGCGCACCGCGCGCTATCCGGGAGCGCCTCGCCGCGAAGTCGTCGACGGCGTGCGCATCGACCGTGCCGGCGGCCGGTACTCCGTCTACGTCTGGGCCTTGCTCGCGATGGCGGCGGCGCGGATGGGGCTCGGACCGCTGCGGCGGGTGCGGCCCGACGTGGTCGTCGACACCCAGAACGGCCTGCCCTTCCTCGCCCGCTTGGTCTACGGCCGGCGCGTGGTGGTCCTGGTGCACCACTGCCACCGCGAGCAATGGCCGGTGGCCGGGCCGGTGCTCGGCCGGCTCGGCTGGTTCGTCGAGTCGAGGTTGTCGCCGTGGCTGAACCGGCGCAATCAGTACGTGACGGTGTCGCTGCCGTCGGCCCGCGACCTGGTGACCCTCGGGGTCGACAACGCGCGAATCGCGGTGGTGCGCAACGGGCTCGACGAGGCCCCGCCGCGTTCGCTGACCGGCCCGCGCGCCGCCGCGCCTCGACTGGTGGTGCTGTCCAGGCTGGTGCCGCACAAGCAGATCGAGGACGCGCTGGAGGCCGTCGCGCAGCTGCGGCCCCGTGTGCCGGGCCTGCACCTCGACATCGTCGGTGACGGGTGGTGGCGCCTCCGGCTCGTCGACCACGTCCGCCGGCTCGGCATCTCCGATGCGGTCACCTTCCACGGTCACGTCGACGACCTGACCAAACACCACGTGCTGCAGAGCTCGTGGGTGCAGCTGCTGCCCTCGCGCAAGGAGGGGTGGGGCCTCGCGGTGGTCGAGGCGGCCCAGCATCGGGTGCCGACCATCGGCTACCGGTCCTCGGGCGGCCTCTCGGATTCGATCGTCGACGAGGTGACCGGGATCTTGGTGGACAACCACGCCGAGCTGGTGGATCGTCTCGAGGAGCTGCTGTCCGATCCCGTGCTGCGCGACCAACTCGGCGCCAAGGCCCACACCCGAAGCGGTGAATTCTCCTGGCGGCAGAGCGCCGACGCCATGCGCACGGTCCTGGAGGCCGTGCGAACCGGCCACCCGGTCAGCGGCCTACTCGGCGGACGGGGCTGACCGGGATCGCCACCCGCTGACCAACGCCCCGGCGCCACCCACGAGCAGGACCGCCAGCCACGCCAGGTGTGCGATCAACGTCGTCGTGCGGGCGGCCGGGGCGGCCCCGGCGGTGTCGCCCCCGATGCGATAGAGCGCGAGGTCGTCGTCGCGGTAGACCGGCGTCAACGCCTCGACGGTGCGGGCGGACGCCCCCATGTCGCCGGCGGTGTCCGACTCCACGACCAGCCAGCCCACGCCGGCCGGGGCGAGGGCGGACGGGTCGGGCCCGGCCAGCAGCAACTGCTGCACCGCGCGGGCGCGAGTGCCCTCGCCCGGGATGACGGTCCCCGAGATGGCCAGGTCGCCCGTGCTCAGCACGTCGGCGCGCACCCAGCGCGGCAACGGATCCAACACCGGCGCGCGACCCGACCAGGAGTAGAGCCGCATGGTGCCGGCGGGCAACACCGCTACCGTCCGGGGTTGCGCGTTGATCGCGGCGGCGACCGCCGCCCAGCCGCGCGGATACTGCACCGGCGACACCTGGCCCCACACCCCCCAGGCCAGGTCGGGCAGCGCGAAGATCAGCGCGAGGCAGCAAACCGGCGCGGCCACCACGTCGGCGGGTGGCGGCACCCATCTGCGCAGCGTCACCACCACGCCAGCGCCGGCCAGGGCGTAGCCCGGCACGGCCAGCGCCACCCACTTCTGCCCGTCACGCAGCACACCGAATCCGGGCACGCTGTCGACCACGGCGGCCAGCAGGTGCAGACCCGGGCCGGTCGCCAGCGCGGCCGGCACCAGCACGGCGGCCGCCGCCAACGCCACCAGCGGCCGCGCCGCCGGGCGGCGCACCACCGCCGGCAACCCCGCCGCGACCACGCCCAGCAGCACCACGGCCGACGCCACCGCGAACAGCGTGGTCCGCGAGATCGGCACCGCCTCGCCGTTCCAGATCCCGCCCAGGCTGGCCAGGCTGGCGAGCGTGCCCAGGCCCGGCTCGGCGCGCGGCGCGAACGCGGCGACCCCGAGGGTGTTCGACGCCGTGTGGGAGGTCAACGACGCGCCCAGCGCCGAGGCGGTCAGCCAGGGCAGCGCGGACACCAGCGCCGCGCCCGTCGTCACCGCGGCGCACCGCCAGCGCGGCTGGCCCGGGCCCGGCGCGGCCACGCAGGCGAGGCCCACCGTCGCGGCCAGCAGCAGACCGGTCGGCGTCAGCCCGGCCAGCGCGACCCAGAAGGCCAGCGCGAAGAACGAGCCGGAAGCCGTCCGCAGCCTCAGCATCACCGTCGCAACCCAGGGCAGGCAGCCGTATCCGACCAGCAGGCTCCAGTGGCCCTGCAGCAGTCGCTCGGCGACGTAGGGGTTCCAGATCGCCAGGGTGGTGGCGACGAACTGGCCGGCCGCGCCCGCGCCGGGCAGCGCCGTCGCGGCCAGCCGGGCCGCACCCCAACCCGCGAGCCAGAGCCCCAGGACCAGCAGCGCCTTCACCACGAGGCCGCCGTCCAGCACGTGCGAGGCCAGCGCCACCGCGAAGTCCTGCGGCGTGGCCCGCGGCGCCGACGTCAAGCCCAGCGCGGTATCGGAGACATACGAGCGCGGCGTGGACACGGCGTCGCGCAGCAGCAGATAACCGGGCTTGAGCAGCGGCCCGACCACCAGCAGCGCCAAGGCCAACGCGTACCCGGGCCGGGTCCAGCGCACGCGGCGGGCTACTCCCGTTCGGGTGAGCTGGTGGGCTCGGGCGGCCCCGCATCGGGTGGCTCGTCGGCGCCCAGGGTGGGCGCGTCCGCGCCGGGATCATCGCGCGAGGTGGGGCGCTGCGTGGGCAGCTTCTCGGTCTCGGCCTCGGCGCCCGGCACCGGCTCCTCGAGCCCGCTGCGGCCGAAGAAATCCTGGTCGCCCCGGTCCAGGCCGGGATCGGTCAGCGCGCTCTCGGTCCGCAGGCTGAACGAGGCGAGCAGGCCGCCACCGACCAGCGCGATCAGACCGACGGCGGTGCACGTGATCGGCAGCACCCGCGACCACAGCGCCAGCCGGTCCCGCTCGTCCCGGGCGGCGTTGACCTGCGATTCGACGGTGTCCTGGTTGGAGGTGACCTTGTACTCGGCCAGGGTCAGCTCGGGCTTGAGCGGGTCGCGCGCGAAGTAGTGGTTGGCGTGCTCGGTCTCCTTGACGATGGTGCCCGACACCGGGTCCACCCAGAAGGTCCGCTGCGCCGCGTAGTAGCGGGTCATGGTGATCTGCTCGGCCGGGTCGCCGCCCTGCAGGCCCCACATCGCCGCGGAGGTGGTGACCTTGCCGTCCTCGTTGCCGGGGTACAGCGACGGGTACGCCACCGGAGCCACCAACTTCCCCTCGGCGTTGTAGCCGACGTTCTGGGTGAACTTGTAGGCGGTCAGGCCGTTGACGTCTTCCTGGCTGTCGTAGTTGACGTCGAACGCCTTCTGCGCGATCGGATCGAAGTAGGGGTAGGTCTTCTTCTCGGTGTGGAACGGGAACCGGTAGGCCAGGCCGTCGTGCCGCAGCGGCATCGCGGTGGGCGGGTTCTCGTCGTTGAAGGCGCGCGGCTTCTGGACCGAGCCGCCGGCGTGGGTGTCATCGGAGACGGCCATCGCCGTCTTGCGGTTGAGGGTGACGGTGTCGACGATCGCCAGCAGCAGGCCGCTGTCCTTCTGCTTGTCGGTGCGCCGCACCGAGGTCCCGACCTGCAGGGTCACCACGTCGGCGTTGGCGGGCGACTCGACGCTGATCTGCTGCTGCGACACCAGCGGCACGTTCTGGTTGACGACCACGTGATCGGTCGACAGCGACGCGGAGTCGAGCGCGGTTCCGCTGCCGTCGCTGATCAGCGTGGTGTCGATGTCGAGCGGGACCTTGGTGATCCGGCTGGTGGTGTACGTCGATAACAGCAGCGCGGCGATCAGCAGGGCGGCTCCGAGTCCGATGATCCCGCATGCGGCGAACCGCAACATGACTGCTCGGTTCACGTTGCTGTGCCCTCCCTCATGGTCTCTCGCCGGGGCAAACCCGTTCGACCCTAACAGCAGAACGTAAGGCCCCGGCTTACCAATGTATTGGGACCGCCACGGGCCTTCCCGGTGTACCCATTCGCCGGCCGATGCATCCCAGGCAAACTGTGGGGGTGATGGATGGCCGGCAGGCGGGCGGGATTCGCAGCTTCCTGCCGGCCGTGGAGGGGATGCGCGCCTGCGCGGCGATGGGCGTGGTCGTCACCCACGTCGCTTTCCAGACCGGACACTCCACCGGGGTGACGGGCCGCCTGTTCGGCCGCTTCGATCTCGCCGTGGCGGTGTTCTTCGCGTTGTCGGGATTCCTGTTGTGGCGCGGCCACGCCGCGGCCGCACGCGGCCTGGCCGCGCGACCCCGCACCGGCCACTATCTGCGGTCGCGGGTGGTGCGCATCATGCCCGCCTATCTGGTGGCGGTCGTCGTGATCCTGTCGCTGCTGCCCGACGCGGATCACGCCAGCCCGACGGTGTGGCTGGCCAACCTGACGCTGACCCAGATCTATGTGCCGCTCACCTTGACCGGCGGGCTGACCCAGATGTGGAGCCTCTCCGTCGAGGTGGCCTTTTATCTGGCCCTGCCGATCCTGGCGCTGTCAACCCGCCGGTTGCCGCTCGGCGCGCGGGTGCCGGCGATCGCCGCGCTGGCCGCGTTGAGCTGGGCCTGGGGCTGGGTGCCCGTCCATTCGGGATCCGGCACCAATCCGCTCAACTGGCCGCCGGCCTTCTTCTCCTGGTTCGCCGCGGGCATGGTGCTGGCCGAATGGGTCCACAGCCCGGTCGGTGTGCCGCACCGGTGGGCGCGGCGCCGCGTGGTGATGGGCGTCGTCGCGGTCCTGGCCTACCTATTGGCGGCCTCCCCGCTGGCCGGGCCCGAGGGCCTGATTCCCGGCACGGCCAGCCAGTTCGCGGTGAAGACCGCGGCCGGCTCGGTGGTGGCGTTCGCGCTGGTCGCCCCGCTGGTGCTGGACCGCGTCGACACTTCGCACCGGCTGCTGGGCAGCACCGTCATGGTGACGCTGGGCCGCTGGTCCTACGGCCTGTTCGTCTGGCACCTGGCCGCGCTGGCCATGGTGTTCCCGGTGCTCGGGACGTTCGCGTTCACCGGCCGGATGCCCGAGGTGTTGGTGCTGACGCTCATCTTCGGGTGGGCGATCGCAGCGGTCAGCTACGGGCTGGTCGAGTCACCCTGCCGGGAAGCGTTGCGGCGCTGGGAGAAACGAGAGAAGCCGGCCGAAGGCCGCGATGCGGTCGACGCCGAGGCGGACGCGATCGCGCCCTAACCGGTTCGGTCCATCCACTCTTCCAGCGTGTGCGCGGACGGCAGGCAGATCGCGCGCTCGATCTTCTCAAATAGGTCGGCGCCGTACTCGACGGTGGAACGGACGAGGTTGCCCAGCGCCTCGATGTGGATGCCGTCGGTCAGCAGGTAAGCGTTCTCGCCGACGACGCTGACGTGGCCCGGTCGGGCGGTCTCGCGCACAAACGCCTTCGGCCAATGGGTTTCGCGGTTCCAGTCGTTGACCAGTTCCATCAGGCGCGGCCGCTCGGCGGCGGGGTAGTGGCCGGCGGGATTGATCGAGATCTCGATGACGTCGCGCCGCAGGCCGTTGATCCGCAAGGTCACGTGTAGCTTGCCGCGCTCGTAGCTGGGCAGCATCAGGAACTCCTCGCCGTCGTCGCTGCGAAAGAACCGCAACTGACGCGATTGCAGGTAACGGTCGATCAGGTCCGTGCTCAGCGGTTCGATCTGCATGGCCCGATGGTGCGGCCGCGGCCTTGGAGGATTCTTGATGCGACCGGTGGCGCGTCAGACCGGCTCGGCGGCCTGCAGCCGCGCGATGATCTCGGCGCGCACCGCCGACCGCCGGGCCTTGCCGGCGTCGTCACGCAGGGGAGTGTCGACGAACTCGATGAAGCCGGTGGTGGGCGGCACCTTGTACGCGGCGAGGTGTTCGCGCAGGAACTCCTGCACGCCCGCGGCGTCCAGTGTGGCGCCGTCGGCCGTGTGCACCAGCGCGTAGGGCACCTGGCCCAGGTCGCCGGAGTTCGGGTCGGGGACGCCGACGACGAGGCAGGACAACACGTCGGGGTGCGCCGACAACGCGTTCTCGACCTCGGCGGGGTACACGTTGCGGCCGCCCACGGTGAACATGTCGACGCGGCGGTCCGACAGGTACAGGAACCCGTCGGCGTCGAAATGGCCAAGATCCCCAAGGGAATCCCAGCCGTCGCGGCTCTTCGCCGTCGCGCCGACGTAGCGGTAGGTGGGCGCACTGCCCGCACCGGGACGCATGTAGATCTCGCCGACCACCCCGGGCGGGCAGGGGTTGCCGTCGTCGTCGAGCACCTTCATCTCCCCGGCGACCACCACGCCCACCGAGCCGCGGTGGGTCAGCCACTGGTCGCCGGAGATGAAGGTGAGTGCCTGTAATTCGGTGCCGCCGTAGAGTTCCCACACCTTCTCCGGGGCCAGCAGGTCGATCCACGCCTGCTTGACGGCCGGCGGGCAAGGCGCCCCCATATGCCAGAACCGACGGATCGACGACAGGTCATACGAAGAGGGGTCGGCGTGGTAGACGGGCAGCGCGCGCTGCATGATCGTCGGCACCGTCGTCAGGAAGGTGACGCGGTGGTCGGTGATCAGCCGCAGGAACCGCTCGGGGTCGAACCGGCTCATCACGACCAGGTGGTGGCGCATCAGCAGGGCGAGCGTCGCGGTGGTGAAACCCGTGTTGTGGGACAACGGGATCGGGACCAGCGTGGTGTCGCCCTCCTGCGCGCCGAGGGGATAGCCGATGGCGGCCGGTATCCGGCTGTCACCGCCGGATTCGATGAGCTTGGGCCGGCCGGTGCTGCCACCGGATCCCATCGCCTTCCAGACCGGCGAGACCGCCTCGGGCAGCGCCGCGTCGGAGTGCTCCGGACCTGGCGTGAAACCGGCCGGAACGCTGGGCATTTGGGGGTGATCGCGACCAACCAGCAGCGCGGGCGGGCGCAGCTCCAGCAGGCCGGCCAGTTCCGCGTCGGGCAACCGCGCCGACAGCGGCTGGGGCACCGCGCCCAGCTTCCAACACGCCACCGCGGCCTGGATCCACTCGACGGAGTTGGGCAACACCATGGTCACGTAGTCGCCGACGCCGACACCACGCTCGGCGTAGGCGCGGGCCAACCGGTTCGTCGAGGCGTCGAGCTCCGCGCGGGTGAGGGTCAGCCCGTCACAGGTGACGGCGGGCTCGTCGGGTGCCAGCTCGGCCAGCGCCGAAATCCGGGTGCCGATCGGCGGGATCGGCTCACTCATATGCGCCCTGCCGCTCGAAGATCCGGCGGGGGTTGTCGACCAGCATCGTGTGCAGTTGATCGTCGGTCACGCCGCGCTCCTTGAGCGCGGGGATGACGTCGTTGTGGATGTGCAGGTAGTGCCAGTTGGGCGCCATCTGCGGCACGAGCTCTTCGGGCAGCGCGTCGAAGTAGCAGTTGGCGTCGTGCGAGAGCACCATCTTGTCGGCGTGGCCGCGTTCGCACATCTGCGCCACGATCTTGACCCGCTCTTCGAAGGGAGAGATGACGTCGAGGCCGAAGCGGTCCATCCCGAGATAAGACCCCGCGGCGATGAGTTCCTCGAGGTAGCCGATGTCGGTGCTGTCGCCGGAGTGGCCGATGATGACCCGGGTCAGGTCGACGCCCTCTTCTTCGAAGATGCGTTGCTGCTCGAGGCCGCGGCGCAGGCCGGCGTGGGTGTGCGTCGAGATCGGCACCCCGGTGCGTTTGTGCGCCTGGGCGACCGCGCGCAGCACCCGCTCGACGCCGGGGGTGATGCCCGGCTCGTCGGTGGCGCACTTGAGGATTCCGGCCTTGACGCCCGTGTCGGCGATGCCCTGCTCGATGTCCTTCACGAACATGTCGGTCATGATCTCCGGGCCGCCCAGCAACCCGCCGGGGCCCTCGTAGTGGAACCGGAACGGAATGTCGTTGTAGGTGTAAAGTCCAGTCGCCACAACGATGTTCAGCTCGGTCGCCGCGGCCACCCGGGCGATGCGCGGGATGTAGCGGCCCAGCCCGATCACGGTGAGGTCGACGATGGTGTCGACGCCGCGGGACTTCAACTCGTTGAGGCGGGCGATCGCGTCGGCCACCCGCTTATCCTCGTCGCCCCAGGCGTCCGGGTAGTTGAGCGCGATCTCGGTGGTCATGATGAACACGTGCTCGTGCATGAGCGTCACGCCGAGGTCGGCGGTATCGATGGGGCCGCGGGCGGTATTGAGTTCTGACACGGGTCTGATGCTAGGTCGAGCCGGTGGTCGGACAACAGTGCCGATTTATTCCGGTGCGCCCGTCGGTGCAGTACCGTCACCCTCGTCCCAACCGGAACCCGCGGGAGTCGCGTCATGTTGCTCAATCCCAACAACCTGCAACGTCAATATCCTGACCGTCGTTCGGGCGAGATCATGGCCGCCACGGTCGACTTCTTCGAATCGCGCGGCAAGGCGCGGCTGAAGTCCGACGACCACGAACGGGTGTGGTACTCCGACTTTCTGGACCACATCGGACGCGAGCGCATCTTCGCCTCGCTGCTGACCCCGTCCGAGTACGGCGCGGACGACTGCCGCTGGGACACCTACCGGATCAGCGAGTTCGCCGAGATCGTGGGGTTCTACGGGCTGAGCTACTGGTACCCCTTCCAGGTCACCGCGCTGGGCCTGGGCCCGATCTGGATGAGCGCCAACGAGGACGCCAAGCGCAAGGCGGCCGCGCAGCTGGAGGCCGGTGAGGTGTTCGCGTTCGGGTTGTCCGAGCAGACCCACGGGGCCGACGTCTACCAGACCGACATGATCCTGACGCCGGCCGAGCACGGCTGGACGGCCCGTGGCGAGAAGTACTACATCGGCAACGCGAACGTGGCGCGGATGGTGTCGACGTTCGGCAAGATCGCCGGTTCCGACGACTACGTGTTCTTCGCCGCCGACTCCCAGCACGATCGGTACGACCTGATCAAGAACGTGGTGAACTCGCAGAACTACGTCGCCAACTACGCGCTGCGCGACTACCCGGTCACCGAGGCCGACATCCTGCACCGCGGTCCCGAGGCATTCCACGCGGCCCTCAACACGGTCAACGTGTGTAAGTACAACCTGGGCTGGGGCGCGGTCGGCATGTGCACCCACGCCATGTACGAGGCCGTCACCCACGCCTCCAACCGCGTCCTGTACGGCACCGTCGTCACCGATTTCAGCCACGTGCGGCGGCTGCTCACCGACGCGTATGTGCGGTTGATCGCGATGAAGCTCGTCGCCACCCGCGCCTGCGACTACATGCGCGCCGCGTCAGAGACCGACCGTCGCTACCTGCTCTACAGCCCGCTCACCAAGGCGAAGATCACCAGCGAGGGCGAGCGGGTGATCACCGCGCTGTGGGACGTCATCGCGGCCAAGGGTGTCGAGAAGGACACCATCTTCGAGGCCATGACCCGCGAGATCGGTTTACTGCCGCGGCTGGAAGGCACCGTGCACATCAACATCGGGTTGCTCGCCAAGTTCATGCCCAACTACTTGTTTGCGCCCAACGGTGACCTGCCGCTGATCGGCCGGCGCGACGACGCGGCCGACGACTCGTTCCTGTTCAACCAGGGCCCTACCGGAGGATTGGGCAAGGTGCGCTTCCACGATTGGCGGGCGCCGTTCGACGGATTCGCGCACCTGCCCAACGTCGCCGTGCTGCGCGCCCAGATCGAGGTGCTGGCCGACATGCTGGCCGGGGCCACCCCGGATGCCGCGCAGCAGAAGGACATCGACTTCGCGTTCGCCGTCGGGCAGCTGTTCGCGACGGTGCCCTACGCGCAGCTGATCCTGGAGGAGGCCCCGTTGTCCGGGGTGGACGAGGCGCTGATCGACGAGATCTTCGCGGTGCTGGTCCGCGACTTCAACAGCTACGCCGTCGAGCTGGGCGACAAGTCCGCCACGACCGACGCGCAGGCCCGCTTCGCGATGCGGATGATCCGTCGTCCGGTGTTCGACCACGCGCGTTACGACCAGGTCTGGAAGGAACACATCCAGCCGATCAACGGCGCCTATCAGATGCGGCCGTAACCGGGCAGTGGGCCGGTGTGGACCGCTATTCGGCCGCGGCCGAGAGCGCGTCCATGAGCGCGTCGACGTTGAGCTGGGGTTGGATTCCTGCGGTTCCGGCCAGGCCCGGTGCGCTGGTGGCCATGGCCGCCGGTGCCGCACCCAAGGCGCTCGACGAGCTGGAGACGACGGGGGCGACGGCGGGCAGGAAGTACGGAGAGGCGGTGACGGGGGCGGTGATGACGCCGCCGGCGTTGATGGCGGTGACGAGGCCGGTGCTGGTGTCGATGGTGGCCTCGACGCCGCTGCTGCCGGCGGTGACGGCGCCGCTGGGGACGATGAACCCGCCTTGCGACCCGAGAAAGGGGCTGGGGCTGTTGACGAAGAGTTGGCCGCTCGTGACCGTGGCATTGAAGTTGAAGATGTAGACCCCACCGGCTTGGGCAGTGCGCGTGACTCCGGCGGAGAGGTTGATAAATGTGACGTCGGTGTTGGCGGTGAAGGTGGCGCCGTAGGTGGCGGACACGGGGTTGCCGGGGGTGACGGTGACGGTGGTGCCGGGGTTGAGGGTGGCGCCGCCGGGTGCGATGTTGGCGGTGCTGCCTTGGGGCAGCGGCGGGTCGACGAGGTTGGCCTGCTGAGTGGCGAGGCTTTGAACCACGGATTGGGTGCGGGCGCTGGTGGTGTTGGCGGTGGTCTGGGCCACCGAGTTGGCCTGCGCGTCCTGGCCCGCCGGGTTGGTGGTCTGCGGCGGTTCATTGAATGACGTCATGGTGCTCGCGGTCGCCGAGTCGGCGGCGTAGGCGTACATGGTGGCGGCGTCCTGGGCCCACATCTCGAAGTACTGGGCTTCGGTAACCGCGATCGCGGGGCCGCTTTGGCCGAAGAAGTTGGTGGCGATCAGCGCCATCAGCTGGGCGCGGTTGGCCGCGATCACCGGCGGAGGCACCGTCATCGCGAATGCCGCCGCATAGGCCGCGGCCGCCGCATACGCCTGCGTGGCGGTGACTCCGGCTTGTGCGGCCGCGGCCTGCAGCCACGCCACGTAGGGGGCGGCCGCGCCCGACATCGCCATCGACGACGGGCCGAACCACGCCAAGCCGGTCAGGTCGGCGAGTTGTGAAGAATAGCCCGCCGCCGTGGATTCCAACTCGGCGGTCACCGCGTTCCAGGCCGCCGCAGCGGCCAGCAGCGGTCCCGATCCCGGGCCGGCATACATCAACCCCGAGTTGACCTCCGGGGGCAGCAACCCGAAATCCATGGCACTTGCTCTCGTTAGAACCAATGGCCAACGGACTCACCGACCATCGTCAACCTAACCACGACGGTTTAATCCGGGAGGGACTACTGCATTTTCGGCCCGCTCACCGACGGAGTAGCGCAGTCACCGCATCGACGACCCGGTGCACCAACGCGTGGGGCGACCAGCCGGCTTACCTCGTCGAGTTCCTCGCGTCTGTCGACAATGGGACACTGGTCGAGCACCAGCAATATTAGCCAGCGGCTTGGGATTTCCCCGGCGATTCGGACCGACGGAGCCCGCCCTGCCAAACCTCTTGACTGTGACGCAGCTCACCGTAATATGACCAGTGGTCATCGACGCTAGGAGGCCGCATTGCCAACGGTGACTTGGGCGCGGGTCGACCCCGCTCGTCGCGCGGCGATCATCGAAGCCGCGGAACACGAGTTCGGGACGCACGGCTTCTCCCGGGGCAGCCTCAACGTCATCGCCCGGCGAGCCGGCGTCGCGAAGGGCAGCCTCTTCCAGTACTTCGCGGACAAGCGCGATCTGTACGCGTTCATCGCCGACATCGGCAGCCAGCGGGTGCGCGCCTACATGGAAGACCGCATCCGCGAGCTGGACCCGAGCCGGCCGTTCTTCGACTTCCTGACCGACTGGCTCGACGCGTGGGTGGCCTACTTCGCCGACCACCCGCATGAACGCGCGCTGCACGCCGCGGCGACGCTGGAAGTCGACACCGAAGCCCGCGTCAGCGTGCAGAACGTCATCCACCGGCACTACCTGGAAGTGATGCGGCCGCTCATTCGCGAGGCGAAGGCGCGCGGCGACCTGCGCGCCGAATCCGACACCGACGCGCTGTTGTCGTTGCTGCTCTTGATCTTTCCGCATTTGGCACTCGCGCCCTACATGCGCGGTTTGGATCCGGTCCTCGGGCTCGACGAACCCACCCCCGAGCAGCCGGCGCTGGCCGTGCGCCGGCTCGTCGCGGTGCTGGCGGCCGCCTTCGCGGCGGCGCCGCACCCGCCCGTCCACTCAGCCCCACAACAATCCGAGGAGATCACATGACACGCACACATTCGGGCTCGATGGTTCGAGGGGGCCTCAACTGGGACAGCCTGCCGCTGCGGCTGTTCGCCGGCGGCAACGCGAAATTCTGGGATCCGGCCGACATCGACTTCTCCCGCGACCGGGCGGACTGGGAGAAGCTGACCGACGATGAACGCCACTACGCCACCCGGCTGTGTGCCGAGTTCATCGCCGGTGAGGAGGCGGTCACCGAGGACATTCAGCCGTTCATGTCGGCGATGCGGATCGAGGGCCGGCTGGGCGACGAGATGTACCTGACCCAGTTCGCGTTCGAAGAAGCCAAGCACGTGCAGGTGTTCCGCATGTGGCTGGACGCCGTCGGCGTCACCGACGACCTGCACGAGTACCTCGACGACATCCCCACGTACCGCACGATTTTCTACGAGGAACTGCCCGACTGCCTCAACGCCTTGTCGGTCGACCCGTCACCGGCGGCCCAGGTCCGGGCGTCGGTCACCTACAACCACATGGTCGAAGGGATGCTGGCGCTCACGGGCTACTTCGGCTGGCACAAGATCTGCGTGGAGCGCGGCATCCTGCCGGGCATGCAGGAGTTGGTCCGGCGCATCGGCGACGACGAGCGGCGCCACATGGCGTGGGGCACCTTCACCTGCCGGCGCCACGTCGCCGCCGACGACGCCAACTGGGGCGTGTTCGAAACGCGCATGAACGAGCTCATGCCGCTCGGGCTGCGCCTCATCGAGGAGGGCTTCGCGCTTTACGACCCGATGCCCTTCGGCCTCTCGGTGGACGAGTTCATGCAGTACGCCGCCGACAAGGGCATGCGGCGGCTCGGCACGATCAGCAGCGCGCGCGGGCGGCCGGTCAGCGAGATCGACCTCGACTACTCGCCGGTGCAGCTGGAGGACACCTTCGCCGACGAGGACGAGAAGGCGCTGGCGGGCGCGTCCGCCTAGCCGACCCAGACGCTCTTGGCATTGCAGAACTCGCGGATGCCGAGGCCCGCGAGTTCGCGGCCGTAGCCGGACCGCTTGACGCCGCCGAACCCCAATTCCGGGTAGGACACCGTCATCCCGTTGATGAAGACCTGGCCGGCCTCGATCTCGTCGATGAACCGCTGCTGCTCCGCCTCGTCTGTGGTCCAGGCGTTGGACCCCAGCCCGAAGGTGGTCGCGTTGGCGATCTCGATGGCCTCGTCGATGCCCGAGGCGCGGTACATCGACGCGACGGGGCCGAAGACCTCTTCGGTGTAGAGCGCCATGTCCTTGGAGATGTCGGTGACCACCGTCGGCGGGTAGAACCACCCCGGCCGGTCGAGCGGCTTGCCGCCCAGGCGGATCTTCGCGCCCGCGGCGGCCGCGTCGTCGACCTGCTTGGCGATCTCGTCGCGGCCGGACTCGGTGGCCAGCGGGCCCACATCGGTGTCGGGATCGGTCGGGTCGCCGACCTTGAGCGCGGCCATCCGCTCGGTGAACTTGTCGACGAAGGTGTCGTAGATGTCGGCGTGGACGATGAAACGCTTGGCGGCGATGCAGGACTGGCCGTTGTTCTGCACCCGCGCGGTGACCGCGGTTTTGACGGCCTCGTCGAGGTCCGCCGACGGCATCACGATGAACGGGTCGCTGCCGCCGAGCTCGAGCACGGTGGGTTTGATCTCGTCGCCGGCGATGGCGGCGACCGACTGGCCGGCCGGCTCGCTGCCGGTGAGGGTGGCCGCCGCGACCCGCGGGTCGCGCAGGATGCGCTCGACGGCGCTGGACGAGACGAGCAGCGTCTGGAAGCAGCCCTCCGGGAAGCCCCCGCGCGCGATGACGTCGGCCAGATACAGCGCCGACTGCGGCACGTTGGACGCGTGTTTGAGGATGCCGACGTTGCCGGCCATCAGTGCCGGTGCGGCGAACCGCACCGCCTGCCAGAGCGGAAAGTTCCACGGCATCACCGCCAGCACCACACCGAGCGGCTGGTAACGGACGTACGCCCGGGAGGCGCCGACCTTGGCCGCGTCGGCCGGCTCGTCGGCCAGCAGCCTCTCGGCGTTCTCGGCGTAGTAACGAAAACCCTTGGCGCACTTGAGCGTTTCGGCCTTCGCGGAGGCCAGCGTCTTGCCCATTTCCAGGGTCATCATCGCGGCGACGTCGTCGGCTTCCTTCTCCAACAGGTCGGCGGTGGCGTTTGCCCACCCCGCGCGCTGGGCAAAGGTGGTGTTATGGCGGTAGTCCTGGAACCGCGCGTACGCGCGGGAGATGGCCGCGTCGACTTCCTCGTCGGTGGCGGGGGTGAAGGTTTTTACCGTCTCGCCGGTGGCCGGGTTGATCGTGGCGATGGGCACGCTGACATCCTTCGCTTCGAGTTTGGCAATAGGTCCAACACCCAGCCTGCCACTATCGTTCCCCCAAGGGAGGTGCCGGATGAGTAAAGCCGCCGAGCTGATGGTCAAGTGCCTGGAAAACGAGGGTGTTTCCGTGGTCTTCGGCCTGCCGGGGGAGGAGAACATCCGCTTCGTGCAGGCGTTGGCGTCGTCGAGCATCCGCTACGTGCTCACCCGGCATGAGCAGGGCGCGGCTTTCATGGCCGAGATGTACGGGCGGGTCACCGGGCGGGCGGCCGTGGTGTCGAGCACCCTGGGGCCGGGCGCCATCAACATGCAACTCGGCGTGGCCGACGCCACCACCAACAGCACCCCGCTGGTCGCCGTCTCCGCGCAGGTGGGCCACGACCGGGAGTTCAAGGAGTCGCACCAGTACGTCGACCTGGTGTCGATGTTCGCGCCCATCACCCGGTGGGCCGCCGGGGTCCCCACCGCGCACGCCATCCCGGAGATGTTCCGCAAGGCGTTCAAGGTCGCCGAGACCGAACGCCCGGCCGCGGTCTACCTCGCGGTGCCCGAGCACATCGATGCCGACGAGACCGACTACGACCTGACGCCGTTGCCGCGCAACGTCGTCCGTCCCGACGCGCCCGCACCCGGCCAGGTCGAACGCGCGGTCGACATCCTGCGCAAGGCGAAGCGGCCGGTGATGCTGGCCGGGCACGGCGCCGCCCGCGGCGGCGCCACCGCCGCGCTGGTGCGGTTCTCCGAGGCCTTCGGAGTGCCGGTCGCCAACACCTTCCACGGCAAGGGCGTGATGCCCGACGACCACCCCAACAGCATCGGGACGCTCGGCTTCATGAGCCACGACTACGTCAACTTCGGCTTCGACAATGCCGACGTGGTGATCGCGGTCGGATACGAGCTGCAGGAATTCGATCCGGTACGGATCAACCCCCAGGCCGACAAGAAGATCATCCACATCCATCGTTTCCCGGCCGAGGTCGACGCGCACTATTCGGTGGACGTGGGGATCATCGGCGACATCAGCGCCTCTTTGGATGCGTTGACAGAAGCGCTCGACGGACACGCCTACGAAGCCGATCCCGAGGTGCCAGGCCACGGCCTGCTGGCCGAGGAATTCGCTCGCGGACAACAGGATTCGCGTTATCCGCTGGCCCCGGCGCGGGTGGTCGCCGATACCCGCGCCGCACTGGGCCGCAGCGACATCGTCCTGGTGGACACCGGGGCCACCAAGATGTGGATGGCCCGGCTCTATCCGACGTATGAGTGCAACACCTGCCTGGTGTCAAACGGGTTGTCCACCATGGGCTTCGCGCTGCCCGGCGCGCTCGGTGTGAAGCTGGCGAGGCCCGACACGAAGGTATTGGCGGTCGTCGGCGACGGCGCGTTCCTGATGAACTCGCAGGAAATCGAGACCGCCGTCCGCGAGCGGATACCGCTGGTCGTGCTGATCTGGGAGGACGGCGGGTACGGCCTGATCGAGTGGAAGATGGACCTCGAACTCGGCGCGCACTACTACGTGAAGTTCGGCAACCCCGACGTGGTGAAGTATGCGGAAAGCTTCGGCGCCAAGGGATATCGGATCTCTCATGCCGAGGAGCTGTTGCCGACGCTGCGGGCAGCGCTCGCCGACGACGGTGTCTCGGTGATCTCCTGCCCGGTCGACTACTCCGAGAACCTGCGGTTGACCGACCGGCTCGGCGAGCTGGACGAGACACTGTAATTCACGGACACATCCACGCAAGGGGCGGGCAGACGCCGGTGTTGGGCGGCAGCCGCAGCCCCGGCGGTTGTCCCTGGACGATGAGCGCGGGCAGGCCGGAGTCGGGGGCGAAGTAATAGGTGTGGCAGACATTCATGTCCCAGTCCGGCATTCGCCGCATCTGGCCTAGGTTCGGGCACCACATCTGACTGCAGATGTGTGACGTGTAGCAGCCCGGTGGGCCCTCGGGTGGCGCGCAGTCCGGCGGCTGGTTACCACCGTTGTTCGTGGAGCAGACGGCGTGGGCGGTGCCCGCCCCGAGCATCAGGTCCGCCGTCCACAGGACGCCGGAGAGCGCCAGCGCCGTTGCCAAGCTTGCGAGTGCCGGTTTCATGTTTGGTTCCTTCGTGCCCTCACAATTGTTGCTCCTGACTCCCCGGGGCACCCAAAAACTTCCAAATTCCTTGCACGAGTGTGCATCTGTGGCGATTTCGGGCCCGTTTTTGTCGGTGGGGGTGGCTAGTTTGGGGGTCATGAGTTCGGGTGGCAATGACGAGGTCGACGCGGTGTTCGACGACCTTGATGCCGTCTTGGCCCGCGCTCGCGCGTTGCCGGTCGACGCGATGAACATTCGGCAACAGCTGGCGATGCTGGAGCGCTGCGAAAAGGTGCGCCGCCAACTGCCGGCCCTCGAGCATCCGCTGATCAACTCCCTGGCCCGCCAAGCCACCCCCGAGGAGTTGGGCGGCACCGTGTCGCATGCGATCGCCGAGGCCACGTTGATCAGCCGCGCCGAGGCGTCGCGGCGGGTGCGGGAGGCCACCGATTTGGGGCCGCGGCACGGGCTCACCGGGGAACCGCTGGAGCCGATCCTGCCGGCCACCGCGGCCGCCCAGCGCGCCGGCACACTGGGCGCCGGCCAGGTGGCGGTGATCCGCCGGTTCTTTCACCGGCTGCCCGGCTGGGTCGACGCCGCCACCCGCCAGACGGTCGAGGCCGACCTGGCCGCTCACGGAACGCGGTATCGCCCCGAACAACTCGCCGCGCTCGCCGACCACGTGGCCGACTGCCTCAACCCCGACGGCACCTACACCGACGACGACCGCGCCCGCCGCCGCGGCCTCGCGTTGGGCAAACAAGGCCCCGACGGCATGTCCGAACTGCGCGGC
Source organism: Mycobacterium paraseoulense (assembly GCF_010731655.1). Lineage (NCBI taxonomy): Bacteria > Bacillati > Actinomycetota > Actinomycetes > Mycobacteriales > Mycobacteriaceae > Mycobacterium > Mycobacterium paraseoulense. The sequence continues at coordinate 4,451,075 of NZ_AP022619.1, forward strand.
CTGCTCACCCCCGAGGCCCGCGCCACCCTGGAGGCGGTACTGGCCAAGCTGGCCGCTCCCGGCATGTGCAACCCCCTCGATGACACCCCGTGCGTGGACGGGGCCCCCACCCAGGAGGCCATCGACCGCGACGCCCGCAGCGCCGCCCAACGCAACCACGACGGACTGCTGGCGGCCTCACGTGCGCTACTGGCCTCGGGGAAACTCGGCCAGCACAACGGTCTACCGGCCTCCATCGTCGTCACCACCACGCTGCAAGACCTGCAGGCCGCCGCCGGCACCGGAATAACCGGCGGCGGCACCCGGCTGCCCATCAGCGACGTCATCCGCCTGGCCCGCCACGCCCACCACTACCTGGCCGTCTTCGACAACGCCAAGCCTTTGGCGCTGTACCACACCAAACGGCTAGCCTCTCCCGGGCAGCGAATTGTCCTCTACGCCAAGGACCGCGGCTGCACCGCACCCGGATGCACCGTGCCCGGCTACCTCTGCGAGGTCCACCACGTCACCGACTACGCGCAATCCCGCCGCACCGACATCACCGGCCTCACCTTCGCCTGCGGACCCCACCACCGCATGCTCAAACCCGACGGCTGGACCACCCGCAAGGACGCCAACGGTGACACCGAATGGATCCCACCCCCACATCTGGACCGCCGCCAACCCCGCACCAACCCCTACCACCACCCCGAAAAACTCCTACCCGACGGCCACGACGACGACGACGAAGACGACGACGATGACGATGACGACGACGCGGCATAACTCAACCGTGCTGAGACGTGGCCGTCGGGAGCGCCATGGGCCGGACGTATCCGCCGACCAGCGTCCGATGCCACCAGGCGCGCTCGCGGCGCAGCTCGGCGGGCGTCGTGAACCGATATTCGTACAGCAGTGCGCGCACGTACCGCGGCGGTGAATCCGGAAATGGATTGTGCCGCAACAGGCGGAGCGTGGGGTGGTCGTTGCGCAACAGGCGCTGCAGGAACGGTGTCAGCCACGGCTGCGCGTAGGCGGGCGAGATGGCGGCGAACCACATCAGCCAGTCCAGGCGCAGGTGATAGGGCGCCCACTGCCGCGGCAGCCGGCGCACGGCGCCGGGTTTGCCCTTGAACTCGTACTCCTTCCAGACGGTCTGCGGGCCGAGGCGCACTTCGTCGGTGCCTTCGATGATCACCTCGTGCCGGACGCGCCCGATGCTGCCGAACGCGCCGTAGGTGTTCACCAGATGAAACGAGTTGAACGACATGTTCATTCGCTGGCGCGAGGACAGCATGTTGCGCACCGGCCAGTAGCTCATGAACAGCACCGCCGCCGCGAACGCGACGACCAGCGCGACGAACCACACCGGTGTCGCCGAAAACGCCGGATGGTCGGGCATACCGAACAGCGCCGATACCGACGAGTTGTCGATCGCGCTGCAGGCCAACAGGATCGTCGCCCAGTTCAGCCACGCGAAGTTACCCGACGCCACCAGCCACAGCTGCGTGACCACGACGATCGCCGCGGCGATGCTCGCCACCGGCTGTGGCGCGAACAACCCGAACGGCACGACCAACTGCGCGAAGTGGTTGCCCGCCACCTCGATTCGATGCAGCGGCTTCGGCAGGTGATGGAAGAACCAGCTCAACGGCCCGGGCATGGGCTGCGTCTCGTGGTGGTAGTACAGACACGTCAGGTCGCGCCAGCACGGATCGCCACGCATCTTGATCAGCCCCGCACCGAACTCGACCCGGAACAACAGCAACCGGGCCATCCACAACGTCAGCACCGGCGGCGCCACGGCGTCGTTGCCGAGGAAGATCATCAGGAAGCCGGTCTCCAGCAGCAACGATTCCCACCCGAACGCGTACCAGGTCTGTCCGACGTTGACGATCGAAAGGTAGAGCACCCACAGCGCCAGCCACATCAGCATCGCCGCCCAGAGCGGTACCGCGTCGGCCGCGCCCGCGACGACCGCCGCCGACAGCGCCGCGCCGAACCAGGAAGCCGCCGAGAACAGGCGATCGGAGTAGCGCAGGTGAAACAGGCTCGGCGTCCGCCAAAACGACTGCCCGGCAAGAAACCGCGGGACGGGCTGTATCCCGTGCTCCCCGATCAGCGCGCGGAACTGCGCCGCGGCCGCGACGAACGCCAGCAGGTAGACGACCGCCACGCCGCGCTCGAGCGCCAGTCTGCCGAGCCAATATTCGGGTGCGGAAAACCAGCCCATGGCCGTAACTCCTCGGACGGTGGCGGTCACGAGAGACCCGCATATCCAGTCAATCAGGCGATAAACCGGTAGCCAATACCCGCGACCGGCTATTTATCGGTGGGTTGCCGCACCCGGCGCGGCAGGACCACCACGGAAGCGGCGAGCACCGCGAGCGAAATCAACGCCAGCAGCTGAACATTCGCGGAATGACCCGCGTAGCCGTCGACCGACCGCCACGGATGCCGGGACAACACCGCCCCGGCCAGGATGAGCCCACCGGCGCTGAGCGCCAGCGTGGCGCGGTCGAAACGCCGGCCCGGCAGCGCATACCGCAGGCCCATTGCGGCGCCGACCACGGCGGCCCCGGGCGCGCCGGCGATCACCGCCCCGCAGGCCAGCACCGCTACCGCCGCCCACGCCCCCGGCGCCCACGGCCGGGCGGGCACGTCGCCGGTTCGCCCGGTCCGGGTGCGCCACAGCGCAAGCAGGGCCAGCAGCGGCAGCAAGGCCAGCCCCACCGCCAGGCCCGCCCGGTACGGGCCGTTGGACGGGAAGGTCAGCGTGATGGTGCCCGGGTCTCCCGGGGGCACCACCCAGCCCTGCTGCCACCCGTTGACCGCCACCGGGGTCAGCCGGGCCCCGGCGCTGGTGCGCGCCACCCAGCCGGGGTTGATGCTCTCGGGGATGACCAGCACCCGGGACGTGGCCGACGGGGAAGCCTGCACCTCGCGGCGATCCGGACCCCAGGCCCGCCACACCGGAACTGCGGCGCCGGGCTGGGGGGCGGCGGGCACCGGCGCCGACAGGTGGACGCCGTCGACGACGAACTGGGCTCCCGGGCTGATCAACAGCTCCTGCTGGCCCGCCGGCAGCGCGATCGGGTCGCGGTCGCACGCTTGCGCCGCAACCGGCTCGTCGGCGAGCAGTGCGCCGACGGTGGTGTGGATCGACGTGTGCACGAACCGGCCCGCGACCGCGATGACGGGGCCGTGGTCGCAGTCGACGGTGATCTCACGCGCCCGATCGCGGGTGGCGTCGGCGGGCGCGATCGGATTGCCATCGGCACCGAGGACCGTAAGCTCGGCCAGGCCCGGCGGCTTGAGCTGGTCGAAACCGAGCGCGTTGCGGTCGATGACGTCTTCCCAGTCCAGCAGGCTCACGGTGACGGTGTCGGTCACCCGGGGATTGAGCGGGATGGTCTGCGGTTGGCCGGGCTTCAACGCGCGCACCTGCGGGCCGTCGCCCAGGTTGACGGCCACCATCGTCGGGTGCGCGGGCAACGCCGACCGGCTCGGCAGCAGCCGCAGCCCCGTCACCTCGGTAGGCCGCGGCAGCGCGAGCGTCAGGGTGGGCGGGGTCTTGTGTTGCACCACCCGCTGCGGTGCCGTCCACGCGGTGGCCGGGTCGCCGTCGGTCGCCGCGTAGGCCGACCCGAGCACGTCCACCAGGTCGGCGTCACCCCGCGCCCGGGTGGTGCCCGGCTCGGCGATCAGGTCGGCCAGCTTGGGCCCCTGCCGGGGCCGCACCCACACCAGCGGGGTCACCGACATCGGCGCCGGAACGGTCAGCGTCCGGCTGAGATTCACCGGCTCTTCCGGCGCCAGGGCCATCGACGGCGCGCAGCGCACACCGTCGGGGGTCGGCGCGCAGCCCGGCCTGCCGAGCAGTTCGGAACCCAGGTCCCAGCCCGCGATGGCCGCGCCGGGCGGCGGCCCGGGTACCCGCACGGTGTGCCGCAGCTCGACCTGGTGGGCGAAGCCGGAGGCGTCGTACTGGGTGATGGACAGGTCGGTGATGCCGAATTGCACACCGGCAGAACCGTCGTCGGTGCCCGCGGCGGTGATCCGCACCCAGGGCGTCTCGCCGTAGGGCAGCGCGACGGCGAGCGGCTTGCCGGGCTCATCGAAGCGCAGGGTGGTGCTGCCGGTCGCGGTTTCGACCAGGATGCGGCGCACCTGCGCGCCGACCGCGGTTGCGCTGGGGGTCAGGGTGATCGCCGCGTTGGTCACCGGATGGTCGAAATCGACCTGCAGCCACTGCCCGACGGCGGACTGCAGGGAGTTGGACACCCACGCGGTCGCCGGGTCGCCGTCGACCGCGGCGACGGGGGAGGTCGCCGGAGCGACGTCGGGCATCGCGGTGGAGTCCGACGACGAGCTCGACACGGTGACGCGCCCGCCGGCCCAGGCGCCGGGGACCGAGTCGGCGCCGGGGACGGGATAGTCGGGCACCCGGTTGTAGGTGTGCCGCGCGTCGCCCGCTGCGCGGACGGCCGACGAATGCTGGTCCACCCGTCCGTAGTCGGTCTCGCGCGCCACCGGGGTGTCGGTGACCGTCACCACCGGCACCGGCAGCCCGGCGCCGCGCGCGTCGGCGGTCATCAGCACCGGACCCAGTGACGGCCGACCCTGCAGCCGCCGCCGTTCGTCCAGGCGCAGCAGCACCTCCGGTCCGCCGTCGACGCGGGGCATCCGGTCGACGTCGGCGAAGTACGGCGCGCCCGGATCGCCGGCGATCCCCACCCGGTAAATCTCGACGGCCGGATATCGCGGGCGCAGTCCGCTGTCGGCGACGAAGCCCGCCAGGGTGCCGGGTCCCACCGGCTCGCCGAACTGCGCCACCTTCTGCAGCCCCGGGGACCCGTCGACGGCGCGGTGCACCAGGAGCGGACGCGCCGAGCGCGACGTATCCGGGTCCAGGTCGTTACGCACCACCACATACGAAATGCCTTGGCGCGCGAGGGTATCGGCCAGTCCGGCCGAGGGCCGCCCGGCGGCGAACAGGCGCTGCACGGAATCCAGGGCCCGGATGGTCTGCGGCGGGGTCAGCGGTATGGAGTCGCGCACGCCCCACGGGCTGCCGCCGAGCACCTGCAGCGGCTCGTCATGGCTGGTGCCCCACACTTGCGTGGCGAACGGCGCCCCGGGGGCCACCAGCACCCGGCCGGGGACCGGTGTCCCGGTGTTGTGCTCGTCGAGCCAGGCGGCGGTCTCCTGCCAGTACCGCGGTATCGCGCTGAACGTGCCGGGCGGGGTCAGCCGGCCGGTCCACGCCAGCGAGGTGCTCACCATCAGCGCCGTCAGGACGACGATCGCGACCGCCACCCGCCGGTCACGCTCAGGGTGGGCGAACGCGCGCAGCCACACCGACGCGGGTCGCCGGCCGGGCAGCGGTATCCGGCCCAACGCGTGGGCGAGGCCCAGCACGATCGGGATCCGGATCACCGACCCCAGTTTGTGCACGTTGCGCAGCGGTGCGCCGCCGGCGTCCAGGAACGCCTGCACCGCATGCGCCATCGGCGAGCCCAGGCCGCCGCTGTAGCCGGCCGCCATCAACACCACGCCGGCCAACAGCATCGTCACCAGCCGCCCGCGGGCCGGCATCGCCGGACTGGCCAGTCCCGCCAGCCCCGCCGCGGCCACCAGGCAGGTCGCCAGGACGGCCGCCGAGCCGGTGACCAGCGGGGCGCCCGCGGTGGCGGTCGGCGCGACGTACGGGGTCCAGCTTTCGGTGCCGCGCAGTATCTCGGTCAGCGACGACCATTGCGTCGTCACGCCGGAGGATTCGATGAAGTCCAGGAACGGCGGGCTGATGGCGCGCAGCATCACGAGCGCCACCACCCACCACGCCATCGCCAGGGACAGCGCCACCAGCCACCACCCGGTGTAGCGCCACCACAGCCGGTTCGGCCGATGGCAGGCCCACCAGATCGCCGCGGGCAGGCAGCCGGCCAGCGTGGCGATCGCGTTGACCGCGCCCATCAACGCGACGGCCATACCGGCCTGGGCGGCGAGCGCCCGCACCGACCGGTTTGCAGTACCCCGCAGCGCCAGGATGGTGGGCAGCAACACCCACGGCGCCAGCATCATCGGCAGGGTTTCCGACGAGATGGACCCGAGCGTGGTCAGCACCCGTGGCGACAGCGCGAACGCGGCGGCGCCGATCACCCGCGACGCCGGGCTGCCGACGCCCAGCGCCTCGGCGACCCGCAACAGCCCCCAGAAGCCGACCGTGAGCAGCAGCGCCCACCACAGCCGTTGGGTGACCCACCCCGGCACCGAGAGCAGGTGGCCGAGCGCGAAGAAGGTGCCGTGCGGGAACAGGTACCCGTAGGCCTGGTTCTGCGCCTGCCCGAACGGCAGCTCGCTGTTCCACAGGTTGGTGGCCCGCGCCAGGAAGCGCAGCGGGTTGGCGGTGAGGTCGAGCTTGGTGTCGGGGGACACCCGCCCAGGCGACTGCGCGAACGTCAACGCGCACGCGAGCGCCCCGACCAGCAGCAGCCACCGGCGCGACAGCGGCGCCGCCGGTGAACACGGGACGGGCGAGCCGGCCTCCGCTATGGCCGCTGGATGCGATAGCGGCGACCCGCTGCGCCCGCTAGCTACGGTTGCCGTACTCGACCCGGTTGAGCACTGACGACTGCGGATCGCCCCCGGGGAGTGGCGGTTTCGTGTCCTGTTGCACCATCAAGGTGATCCCGAAGATCGCCGCCGCGCCGAGCAGAAGACCCACCACCACGCTCGCAGCGGCGGGCGCAATGATCCGGTTCATCGACGGCTCCTCATAACATCTTCAAAATCGTGAGCATCTTCAAAATCGTGAGCATCTTCGAAATCGTGGCGGCGGCCTAGCGCCAACCTAGCAGAAGCGCGATCGGTGCCCGGGGCGCTGGTCAGGGCAGGCAGTGCCCGTGAAAGCACCGGTCGCCGTATTGCACCTGATGGGGCCCCAGCGGGTTCAGCACGGCCGGACGGCCCCGCGTCGGTGCCATGCCGTGGTCGGCGACGGCCACCGTGACCCCGAGAGTCGTCGCGACACCGACCGACAGGCCCACCGCGATGCTGGCCGCGGCGGCCAGGGTGAAACCCGTCATCGCTGGCATATTGCCCCCTAGCCCCGCCGGCACCAGCCCAGGAGTGCCCCCGCACCCGAAGAAGAAAACCCCCGACGAAAACCCCGTCGCTCCCCAGATCCGAAGGCCCGGACAGCGCCATGAAAACATGGCCCGATGTCATTTTCGCGCACCCTGGCCGTGCTCGCCTCCGTGTCGGCCTTGCTGGCGGGCTGCGCTCACCACGCCGCTCGGCCACCCGGCCCGTCGACCTCGGTCAGCACGCCGACTGCCGCGGCCGCGCCGCCGGCGTGCGGTGACGTCAAAACGCTGCCGGTCCGCGACAAGCTGGCCCAGCTGCTGATGGTGGGCGTGAAGAACGCCGACGACGCCCGATCGGTGGTCGACGGCTACCACGTCGGCGGCATCTTCATCGGCAGCTGGACGGATTTGTCGATCTTCAAGGGCCCACTGGCCGACATCGCGGCGAAGGCCGGACCCCTGCCGCTGGCCGTCAGCGTCGACGAGGAGGGCGGCCGGGTGTCGCGGCTGCGCTCGTTGATCGGCGCGGCGCCGTCGCCGCGGGAACTGGCCCAGACCCAGACCGTCGCCCAGGTCCACGACCTGGCGGCCGAACGGGGCAAGAAGATGCGTGACCTGGGCATCACCATCGACTTCGCCCCCGTCGTCGACGTCACCGACGCCACCACCGGCGTGATCGGGGACCGCTCGTTCGGCGGCGATCCCAACACGGTCACCGCCTACGCCGGGGCCTATGCGCAGGGCCTGCGGGACGCCGGGCTGCTGCCGGTACTCAAGCACTTCCCCGGCCACGGGCACGGCTCGGGCGACTCGCACACCGGCGGCGTCGTTACTCCGCCGCTGAGCGACCTGCAGAACGTCGACCTGGTGCCCTACCGGACGTTGGTGACCGCGGCCCCGGTCGCGGTCATGTTGGGCCACCTGCAGGTGCCCGGCCTCACCGGCGACGACCCGGCCAGCCTCAGTCCCGCGGCGGTGCAGTTGCTGCGCGACGGCGTCGGCTACGGCGCCCCGCCGTTCAACGGTCCGGTGTTCACCGACGACCTGTCCAGCATGGGCGCCATCTCCGACCGGTACGGCGTGGCCGAGGCGGTGCTGCGCACCCTGCAGGCCGGCACCGACGTCGCGCTCTGGGTCACCACCGACGAGGTGCCCGCCGTCCTGGACCGGCTGCAGAAGGCGGTCGCCGCCGGTGAACTGCCCGGGCAACGGGTCGACGACGCGCTCACCCGGGTGGCGGCGATGAAGGGCCGTAGCCCCGCCTGCGGCCACTAAGGCGTGTGGGGCCGCAGGGCGTTGCTTACCCTGGAGTCAGATAGCCGGGCTAGAGAGGCAAGCGATGGCGGGTGGCACCAAGCGGTTACCGCGCGCTGTCCGCGAGCAACAGATGCTCGACGCCGCCGTGCAGATGTTCTCGGTCAACGGCTACCACGAGACCTCGATGGACGCCATCGCCGCCCAGGCGCAGATCTCCAAGCCGATGCTCTACCTGTACTACGGTTCCAAGGAAGACCTGTTCGGCGCCTGCCTGAACCGTGAGATGGGCCGGTTCATCGACGCGGTCCGCGCCGACATCGACTTCACGCAGAGCCCGAAAGACCTGCTGCGCAACACCATTGTGTCGTTCATGCGCTACATCGACGCCAACCGGGCGTCGTGGATCGTGATGTACACCCAGGCCACCAGCTCGCAGGCGTTCGCGCACATGGTGCGCGAGGGTCGCGAACAGATCATCGAACTGGTCGCCGGGCTGGTGCGGGCGGGCAGCCGTACCCCGCGGACCGAGCGGGAACACGAGATGATGGCCGTGGCGCTGGTGGGCGCGGGCGAGGCGACGGCCAACCAGCTCAGCATCGGCGACATCGACGCCGACGAGGCGGCCGAGCTGATGATCAACCTGTTCTGGCATGGCCTGCGCGGCGCACCGGAGGAGCGGGAGGCCGCCGCGGCGGCGCGGCCCGAGAAGGGCGGGCCGAGCGCCGCGGGGGGCTAACCCCTACATTCGTCATGTGGCTCGACCGCCCGCCCGGCGCAACGTCGACTTCTTCTGTGCCGTAGTCATCGTCGGGTTGCTGGCCGGGGTTGCCGGGCTGGCGACGACGCTCGTGCTGCGCTTCGTCCAGCACGTCACGTACCACTACACCTTCGGCGCGCTGCTCGCCGGCGTCGCCGCCAGCAGCCCGGTACGCCGCGCGGTGGGCCCGATGATCGGCGGTGCGTTGGCGGCGACCGGGTGGTGGGCCCTGCGCAGCAGGACCCGGGTGCCGCCCCTGGCGGAGACCATCGCCCGCCGCGAACCGATACCGCGGTCGTCGTGGAGCATCGACGCCATGCTGCAGGTGCTGCTCGTCGGATCCGGCGCATCGCTGGGCCGGGAAGGCGCCCCCCGCCAATTCGCCGCGGCTCTGGGCGATTTGGGGACGGCCCGGCTCAGGCGGCTATCGCCCCGCGACCGCGAGGTGCTGCTGGCCTGCGCGGCCGGCGCCGGGTTGGGTGCCGTCTACGCCGTCCCGCTGGCCGGTGCGCTGTTCTCGGTGCGGATCATGCTCAACACCTGGCAACCGCGGGCGGTGGGCGCGGCGTTGATTTCCTCCAGCCTGGCGGTCGCCGTCGGCTCGGCCATCACGCGCGACGAACCCAACCTGCAGTGGCCGATCGGCGAGTCGACGTACCTGTTGACCGCGCACGGGCTGCTGCTGGCGCCGCTGACCCTCGCGGTGGGACTGGCGTTCAACCGGTTGATGGCCGCGGCGCGGCCGGCCAAGCCCATGCGGACCTGGGTGCTGGTTCCAGCGCTCGCCGGAGCCGGCCTGGCGATGGGCATCTGCTCGCACTGGTGGCCCGAGTTGCCCGGCAACGGCCGCAGCATCCTCACGGTGAGCCTGGCCAGCGGCATGACGCTGTTGTCGGCGCTCGCGATCCTGGCCCTCAAGCCCCTGCTGACCGCGCTGTTCCTGCGTGCCGGCGGGGCCGGCGGGATGCTGACGCCGTCGCTGGCCACCGGAGCGGCCGCCGGGGTGGCGCTGGTGCTGACGATCAACTGGGCGGCCGGGACCCACCTGCACGTGCCCGCGGTGTCGCTGGCGGGCGCCGCCGGCGTGCTCGCGGTGACGCAGGGCTCACCGATCTGGGCGGCGATCTTCGTCTGGGAGCTCGCCCGGCCACCGCTGTGGTTGTTCTTACTCTTCCTGCTCACCGCGACAGGCGCGCACGGCCTGAAGGTGCTCACCACCGGCCGCGGCCCGACGCACTCGGGCTGAAGCGCCGCTAGAGCGCCCGGACCGTGCCGGTCAGGTACGGGTAACCCTTGGCGATGTTACGCAGCGAGATGTCCCAGCCGTCGTGACCTTCGTCGATGTAGAGTCCCGCGGTGCCGGGCAGCACCAGCGGCTTGCCGAACCGCACGGAATACTTCACCGCGTCCGGGAGCCGGGCTTCGATGTTCGCCAATACCGCCGCCGCGCTGAACATCCCGTGTGCGATGACGGTCGGGAAGCCGAACAGCTTGGCCGCGATCGGGTTGGTGTGTATCGGGTTGTGGTCCCCGCCGACGACGGCGTAGCGCCGGATCAGTCCCGGGGTGACGCGCACGACGGCGCTGGGCGGTGGCAGCTTGGGCTGCTGCTGCGGTGGCGGCTTGGGCTCGTCGGACAGGCTTGTGCGTTGCTGGTGCAGGAAGGTCGTCACCTGATGCCACGCCGTGTCGGTGCCGACGCTCACGTCGGTCACCAGGTCGACCAGCAGGCCCTTGCGGTGCTCGCGCAGGTTCTCGGCGTGCACGCGCACACCGACGGTGTCGGTGACCGCGATCGGCCGGTACTGCGTGATGTGGTTTTCGACGTGCACCGAACCCATTGCGGCGAAAGGAAAGTCGAACCCGGTCACCAGCGACATCATGGCCGGGAAGGTCAACGCGAATGGATAGGTGAGCGGCACGTCGTTGCCGTAACGCAGGCCGGTGACCCCGGCGTACTCGGCCACGTTCGTGCGGTCGATGGCCAGTTCCTCGATGTCCACCGTGCGCGTCGGCAGCTCGTTCCCGCGGGACACCACGGGCAGCGCCCCGGCCGCCGCGCGCAGCATGTTCTTCAGGCCGCTTGGCTGGTTCATCGCGTTCCCCTCCTTGCAGCTATGCGCCCAGCATGGCCTGGCCGCAGACGCGAATGACGTTGCCCGTCACAGCGTTTGACGCCGGGTTGGCGAAGTAGGCGATGGTCTCCGCGACATCGACGGGCTGGCCGCCCTGCAGCAGCGAGTTCAGCCGTCGGCCCACCTCGCGGGTGGCAAGCGGGATGGCGGCCGTCATCTGGGTTTCGATAAAGCCCGGCGCGACGGCGTTGATCGTGATGCCCTTGCCGTACAGCTCCGGCGCCAGCGCCTGGGTGAGGCCGATCATCCCGGCCTTGGTGGTGGCGTAGTTGGTCTGCCCGCGGTTGCCCGCGATGCCGGCCATCGAGGAAAGCCCGATCACCCGGCCCCCCTCGCCGATGGTGCCGTTGCCCACCAGCCCTTCGGTAAGCCGCAGGGGGGCGAGGAGATTGACGGCCAGGACGGCGTCCCAGCGGGCGTCGTCCATGTTGGCCAGCAACTTGTCGCGGGTGATGCCGGCGTTGTTGACCAGCACGTCGGCGCGTCCGCCGTGGTGTTCGCGCAGGTGCTCGGTGATCGTGTCCACCGCGTCCTCGGCGGTGACGTCGAGCCACAACGGGGTGCCCCCGACCCGGCCGGCCGTTTCGGCCAGCGTCTCGGCGGCCGACTCGACGTCGATGGCGACGACGCGGGCGCCGTCGCGGGCGAACACCTCGGCGATCGTCGCGCCGATCCCGCGGGCCGCGCCGGTCACGATGGCGACCTTGCCGTCCAGCGGCCGCTCCCAGTCGGCGGGGGGCGTGGAGTCGGCCTCCCCGATGTAGAACACCTGGCCGTCCACGTAGGCGGACTTGGCCGACAGGATGAACCGCATGGTCGATTCCACGCCCGTCGCAGCGGGTTTGGCGTCGGGGGAGACGTACACCAGCGCCACCGTGGTGCCGTTGCGCACCTCCTTGCCCAGCGAGCGGGTGAACCCTTCCAACGCACGCTGCGCGATCCGTTCGTGCGGGCTGGCGGCGGCGTCGGGCGTGGTGCCGATCACCACGACGCGGGCGGAGTGGCCCAGGTTGCGCAGCAGCGGCGTGAAGAACTCGTACAACCCCCTGAGCCCCTCCGGCGTCGTGATGCCGGTGGCGTCGAAGACCAGGCCGCCGAACTGGTCGGCCCAGCGGCCGCCCAGGTTGTTGCCGACCAGGTCGTAGTCCTTGGCCAGCGCGGCGCGCAGCGGCTCGACCACCCGGCCCTCACCGCCGATCAGCAGGGAGCCGGCCAGCGGCGGATCGCCGGGCCGGTAGCGGCGCAGAGTCTCGGGCTGCGGGACGCCGAGTTGCTTGGCGAGAAACGATCCAGGACCGGAGTTGACGATCTGACTGAACAGATCCGACGAGACCTTGGGAGCCACCGGAGCTACCTTCCATGTGCTTCGAAGTCGGGGTGTGTCTACAGCACAACCGTATCGAGGACGAACTTACTTCAGAGTAAGAACAGTGGGTAGTATGACCCCAGACGGGCGATCCGAAAACCAACCGCAGACACACGGAGAAGACAGTGGCCCCTGCAAGTTCCGAGGCAAGCAACCAGCGCAGTTCGCAGCGGCGACGGGTCGCCGTGCTGGGCGGCAATCGCATCCCGTTCGCCCGCTCCGACGGCGCCTACGCCGAGGCATCCAACCAGGACATGTTCACCGCCGCGCTGGGCGGCCTGGTGGACCGCTTCGGACTGGCCGGCGAACGGCTGGGCGTGGTGGTCGGCGGCGCGGTGCTCAAGCACAGCCGCGACTTCAACCTGACCCGCGAATGCGTGCTGGGCTCCGAGCTGTCGTCGTACACGCCGGCGTTCGACCTGCAACAGGCCTGCGGCACCGGCCTGCAGGCGGCGATCGCCGCGGCCGACGGCATCGCTTCCGGGCGGTACGAGGCGGCCGCGGCCGGCGGCGTGGACACCACCTCCGACCCGCCGATCGGCCTGGGCGACAACCTGCGCCGGACCCTGCTCAAGCTGCGCCGGTCCAAGTCCAACGTCCAGCGACTGCGGCTGGTGGGCACTCTGCCGGCCGCCCTGGGTATCGAGATCCCGGTCAACAGCGAGCCGCGCACGGGGCTGTCCATGGGCGAGCACCAGGCGATCACCGCCAAGGAGATGGGCATCAAACGCGTCGACCAGGACGAGCTCGCCGCGGCCAGCCACCGCAACATGGCGGCCGCCTACGACCGGGGCTTCTTCGACGACCTGGTCACCCCGTTCCTCGGGCTCTACCGTGACGACAACCTGCGCCCGGATTCGTCGGCGGAGAAGCTGGCGAAGCTCAAGCCCGTGTTCGGTGTGAAGGCCGGCGACGCGACGATGACGGCAGGCAACTCGACCCCGCTGACCGACGGGGCGTCGGTCGCGCTGCTGGCCAGCGAGGAGTGGGCGGCCGCCCACTCGCTGTCGCCGCTGGCCTTCCTGGTGGACTCCGAAACCGCCGCGGTCGACTACGTCAACGGCCGGGACGGCCTGCTGATGGCGCCCACCTACGCGGTGCCGCGGCTGCTGGCCCGCAACGGCCTGAGCCTGCAGGACTTCGACTTCTACGAGATCCACGAGGCCTTCGCCTCGGTGGTGCTGGCGCACCTGCAGGCGTGGGAGTCGGAGGACTACTGCAAGGAGCGGCTCGGCCTCGACGCCGCGCTCGGCTCGATCGACCGGTCCAAGCTCAACGTCAACGGCTCGTCGTTGGCCGCCGGCCACCCCTTCGCCGCCACCGGGGGGCGGATCCTGGCCCAGGCGGCCAAGCAGCTCGCGCAGAAGAAGGCGGAGCGCAAGGCCGGCGCGGGCAAGCCGCTGCGTGCGCTGGTTTCCATCTGCGCCGCCGGCGGCCAGGGCGTGGCGGCGATCCTCGAGGCCTGAACCTCCGGCAACGGGCAGCCGGGGGGCTTTCATGAAATGGGTCACACCGGGTTAGTAATTCGGGCGTAGGGGTATTCGAGTGCGCGGATGACCCCGTGTTGTGGTCTGACCCCCCGACCCCGACGGCAATACGGGGCATCCCCGGAAACGACCGCCGGTCAACGCGGACGGGCGTACGAAAAGGGCCGCCGCTGGAGTGAGGGGATCCAGCGGCGGCCTTTTGTCGCCCGGGGCACCAGATAAAAACCCCGCTCCCATTTCGGGAGCGGGGTTTTGCTCATCCCCGGTGGAAAGCGGCTTAAAAAGCGGCCTCGTCGAGCTCCATGATGTCGTTGTCCAGCGTCTCGATCACCTCGCGGGTGCCGGCCAGCAGCGGCAGGAAGTTCTTCGCGAAGAACGAGGCCACGGCGACCTTGCCCTCGTAGAAGGACCGCTCGTCGCCGCTGGCGCCGGCGTCCAGCGCCTGCACGGCCACCGCGGCCTGCTGCTGCAGCAACCAGCCGATGACCAGGTCGCCGACGCTCATCAGGAAGCGCACGGAACCCAGGCCCACCTTGTAGAGGCTGGTCACGTCCTCCTGCGCCGCCATCAGGTAGCCGGTCAGCGTGGCCGCCATCGCCTGGACGTCGGCCAGGGCCTTGGCCAGCAGCTCGCGCTCGGACTTCAGCCGGCCGTTGCCGGCCTCGCTGTCCACGAACTTCTGGATCTCGCCCGACACGTGGGCCAGCGCCACACCCTTGTCGCGGATGATCTTCCGGAAGAAGAAGTCCTGCGCCTGGATGGCCGTGGTGCCCTCGTAGAGGGAGTCGATCTTGGCGTCCCGGATGTACTGCTCGATCGGGTAGTCCTGCAGGAAGCCGGACCCACCGAAGGTCTGCAGGCTCTCGGTGAGCTTGGCGTAGGCCTGCTCGGAGCCGACGCCCTTGACCACCGGCAGCATCAGGTCGTTGACCTTGACGGCCAGCTCGGCGTCCACGCCGTGCACCGCCTCGGCGACCGCGGCGTCCTGGTAGGTCGCGGTGTAGAGGTACAGCGCGCGCAGACCCTCGGCGTAGGCCTTCTGGGTCATCAGCGACCGGCGCACGTCGGGGTGATGCGTGATGGTCACCCGCGGGGCGGTCTTGTCGGTCATCTGCGTCATGTCGGCGCCCTGCACGCGCGACTTGGCGTACTCCAGCGCGTTGAGGTAACCGGTCGACAGGGTCGCGATGGCCTTGGTGCCGACCATCATGCGGGCCTGCTCGATGACCTCGAACATCTGCGCGATGCCGTTGTGCACCTCGCCGACCAGCCAGCCCTTGGCGGGCACGTCGTGCTGGCCGAACGACAGCTCACACGTGGCCGAAACCTTCAGGCCCATCTTGTGCTCGACGTTGGTCACGAAGACGCCGTTGCGCTCGCCCAGCTCGCCGGTCTCGAAGTCGAACAGGAACTTGGGCACGAAGAACAGCGACAGGCCCTTGGTGCCCGGACCCGCGCCCTCGGGGCGGGCCAGCACCAGGTGGAAGATGTTCTCGAACAGGTCGCCGGAGTCGGCCGAGGTGATGAACCGCTTCACACCCTCGATGTGCCAGGACCCGTCGTCCTGCTTGATCGCCTTGGTCCGCCCCGCGCCGACGTCGGAACCGGCGTCCGGCTCGGTGAGCACCATGGTGGAACCCCAACCGCGCTCGGCGCAGATCACGGCCCACTTCTTCTGCTCCTCGGTGCCGAGGTGGTAGAGAATGTTGGCGAAGCCGGCGCCGCCGCCGTACATCCACACGGCGGGGTTGGCGCCCAGCAGGTGCTCGTGCAGCGCCCACACCAGCGCCCGGGGCATCGGCATGCCGCCGAGGACCTCGTCGATGCCGACCTTGTCCCACCCGGCCTCGGTGACCGCGCGGACCGACTTCTTGAACGCCTCCGGCAGCGTCACCGAGTGGGTCTTGGGGTCGAAGACCGGCGGGTTGCGGTCACCCTCGACAAACGACTCGGCGATGGGCCCCTCGGCCAGCCGGCTGATCTCTGACAACATTTCGCGCGCGGTGTCGACGTCCAGATCGCTGTAGTCGCCGGCGCCCAAGGCCTTCTCAACGCCCAGGACCTCGAACAGGTTGAATACCTGGTCACGGACGTTGCTCTTGTAGTGGCCCACTACGGTTCCTCCTCGTTGAGAATGCCACTTGTGGTTGGGTACTAGGTCTAAGTTACCCACCAGTAACTCTGTAAAACTATCGCTGTCGACAGTTCCGCGCAAGCGAGTGTGACCTAAATTTCACCGTCTAACTAACCAACCGGTTGGGGACATCGAGACGACCGCCGTGACCTGCGGAGATGATTGAGGCACGGCGAACGTGAGCGGTGTCACCGCGCTGCCTGTCGTGGGACCTGCGGGCCGACGCCGGCCCGCTGTGGGACGGGCTGCGCCCCGCCGCGCACCGGCCGACCCCTCGGCTCCGATCTTCTCCGGCAAGGGCCGCAACGCCTGGAAGAGCAGGTTGCGCGCACACCCCGATGTGGCTTCGGCGCACGGGTATTCGGCAGGTAGGGTCGGGGACGAGAATCCCGTTCTCGGCTCAAGGGGCGAATGAATTCCGGTGAACTCGAACAAGAACCTGACACCCTCCACACTCCGTGAGGCCTTCGGCCATTTCCCCTCGGGGGTGGTGGCCATCGCCGCCGAGGTCCAGGGCACCCGGGAAGGCCTGGCGGCCAGCACCTTTGTCCCGGTCTCCCTGGATCCGCCGCTGGTGTCGTTCTGTGTGCAGAACACGTCGACGACATGGCCGAAGCTCAAAGACCTGCCCATGCTGGGAATCAGCGTGCTCGGCGAGGCCCACGACGAGGCGGCCCGAACCCTGGCCGCCAAGACCGGCGACAGGTTCGCCGGTCTCCAGACGGAATCCAGGCAGAGCGGGGCGGTGTTCATCAAGGGCACCGCGCTCTGGCTGGAGAGCGCGGTCGAGCAACTGATCCCGGCGGGGGATCACACCATCGTGGTACTGCGGGTCATCGAGGTAACCATCGATGCCGACGTCGCACCGATCGTGTTTCACCGCAGCATGTTCCGGCGCCTCGGCGCCTGAGCCCGGCTAGGGTCGGCGGCTGAGTTCCGCCCGGAAGCCCGCTATCCGCTGTTCGATCTCGGCGGCGTCGTCGGGGCGGCCTTCCTTGCGCGCGAGATCGGCGCGCAGGGACAACTCGCGTATCGCGGTTCGAATTTCGTTGATGCTGGTGGTTTCTCGCATATCTCCCACGCTGCCTTTCGGAGTTTGGGTTGATATGCGGATACCCGCCGCCCCGGGTGGGCTAACGCCTCAGCGCCGGAACAGCTTGTTGCCCAGCCACACCACGGGGTCGTACTTGCGGTCGGCGACCCGCTCTTTCATCGGGATCAGCGCGTTGTCGGTGATCTTGATGTTCTCCGGGCAGACTTCGGTGCAGCACTTGGTGATGTTGCAGTAGCCCAGGCCGTGCTCCTCTTGGGCCTGGTTGCGCCGGTCCAGCGTGTCCAGCGGGTGCATCTCGAGCTCGGCGATGCGCATCAGGAAGCGCGGCCCGGCGAACGCCTTCTTGTTCTCCTCGTGGTCGCGGATCACGTGGCACACGTTCTGGCACAGGAAGCACTCGATGCACTTGCGGAACTCCTGCGAGCGCTGCACGTCGGCCTGCGCCATCCGGTACTCGCCCGGTTGCAGATCCTTCGGCGGCGTGAAGGAGGGGATTTCGCGTGCCTTCTCGTAGTTGAAGGAGACGTCGGTGACCAGGTCCCGGATCACCGGGAACGTCCGCAGCGGCGTCACCGTCACCACCTCGTCCTCGGCGAAGGTGGACATCCGGGTCATGCACAGCAGCCGCGGCGTCCCGTTGATCTCCGCCGAGCAGGAGCCGCACTTGCCGGCCTTGCAATTCCACCGCACCGCGAGGTCGGGGGCCTGCGTCTGTTGCAGCCGATGGATGATGTCGAGCACCACCTCGCCCTCGTTGACCTCCACCGTGAAGTCCTGCAGCGCGCCGCTGGCATCGTCACCGCGCCACACACGCATGGTCGCGTCGTAGGTCATTAGCCTCTCCGTCCTGGATGCTCGGCCAGCTCGTCTTCGGTGTAGTACTTCTCCAGCTCGGAGATCTCGAAGAGCTCCAGCAGATCCGGTCGCATCGGCACCTGGTCCTTGCGGGTGATGCTGATGTCGGGAATCACCTCGTCGCCGCCGGCGGCCTGGCAGACCAGCAGCACCTTGCGCCAGCCCGAATCCATCGACGGGTGGTCGTCGCGGGTGTGGCCGCCGCGGCTTTCGGTGCGCTCCAGCGCGGCCTTGGCGACGCACTCGCTGACCAACAGCATGTTGCGCAGGTCGATGGCCAGGTTCCAGCCGGGGTTGTACTCGCGCCCGCCCTCGACGTGCATGTTCTTGAACCGCTCGCGGAGCTTGTCCAGCCGGGAGAGGGCCTCGGAGACCTCGTCCGCCTTGCGGATGATGCCCACCAGGTCGTTCATCGACTGCTGCAGTTCGAGCTGCAGCGTGTAGGGGTTCTCCGCCGGGGCTCCGTCGGTCGGTCCCTCGAAGGGGGACAGCGCCCGCTTCGACGCGGTCTCGACGGTCTCCGCCGAGATCGTCGGGCGGCTGCTCAGCGCCCGCACGTAGTCGGCCGCGCCCAGGCCGGCCCGCCGGCCGAAGACCAGCAGGTCCGACAGTGAGTTGCCGCCCAGCCGGTTGGACCCGTGCATGCCGCCGGAGCACTCACCCGCGGCGAACAGCCCGGGCACCGTGGCCGCACCGGTGTCGGCGTCGACCTCGACACCGCCCATCACGTAGTGACAGGTGGGCCCGACTTCCATGGGCTCCTTGGTGATGTCGACCCCGGCCAGCTCCTTGAACTGGTGGTACATCGACGGCAGTCGCCGCTTGATCTCCTCGGGCGTCAACCGGGACGCGATGTCGAGGAACACGCCGCCGTGCGGGCTGCCCCGGCCGGCCTTGACCTCGGAGTTGATCGCGCGGGCGACCTCATCGCGGGGCAGCAGGTCCGGGGTGCGACGGGCCGAGTCGTTGTCCTTGAGCCACTGGTCGGCCTCTTGTTCGGTCTCCGCGTACTGGCCTTTGAACACCGGCGGGATGTAGTCGAACATGAACCGCTTGCCGTCGGAGTTCTTCAGCACCCCGCCGTCACCGCGGACGCCCTCGGTGACCAGGATCCCCTTCACGCTGGGGGGCCACACCATGCCGGTCGGGTGGAACTGGACGAATTCCATGTTGATCAGCGACGCGCCGGCCCGCAGGGCCAAGGCGTGCCCGTCGCCGGTGTACTCCCAGGAGTTCGAGGTGACCTTGAACGACTTGCCGATGCCGCCGGTGGCCAGCACCACCGCGGGCGCCTCGAACACGACGAACTGTCCCGTCTGGCGCCAGTAGCCGAAGGCCCCGGCGATCGCGTCACCGTCCTTGAGCAACTCGGTGATGGTGCACTCGGCGAACACCTTGATGCGCGCCTCGTAGTCGCCGAGTTCGGCGTAGTCCTCCTGCTGCAGCGAGACGATCTTCTGCTGCATGGTGCGGATCAGTTCCAGGCCCGTGCGGTCACCGACGTGCGCCAGCCGCGGATAGGTGTGCCCGCCGAAGTTGCGCTGGCTGATCTTGCCGTCTTTGAGGCGATCGAACAGCGCGCCATAGGTTTCCAGCTCCCAGACGCGGTCGGGTGCCTCCTTGGCGTGCAGCTCGGCCATCCGCCAGTTGTTGAGGAACTTCCCACCCCTCATGGTGTCGCCGAAGTGAGTCTGCCAGTTGTCCTTCGGGTTGGTGTTGCCCATCGACGCGGCGCATCCGCCCTCGGCCATCACCGTGTGGGCCTTGCCGAACAGCGACTTGCACACCACCGCGACCTTGAGGCCGCGTTCCCGCGCTTCGATGACCGCGCGCAGCCCGGCGCCGCCGGCACCGATGACGACTACGTCGTAGGCATGCCGCTCGACCTCAACCATGAAAATCCTCGCTAGCTAAGTTGTTCTTCGAATGGCTTTTCAGCCAACAAATCTCAGGTCGCTGATGGTGCCGCTGGCCACCAGGGCGATGTAGAAGTCGGTAAGCATCAGGGTGCCCAGCGTTATCCAGGCGTACATCTTGTGCCGCGTGTTGATGTGGCTGACCTGGGTCCAGATCCAGTACCGCACCGGGTGCTTGGAGAAGTGCTTGAGCCGCCCGCCGGTCACGTGCCGGCACGAGTGGCAGGACAGCGTGTAGACCCACAGCATGACGACGTTGCCCACCATGATCAGGTTGCCCAGGCCGAACCCGAAGCCGTGCGGGCCGGAATCGGAGTGGAATCCGATGATCGCGTCGTAGGTGTTGATCACCGAGATGATGCCGGCGATGTAGAAGAAGTACCGGTGGCTGTTCTGGACGATCAGCGGGAACCTGGTCTCGCCGGTGTAGTGGACGCGCGGTTCGGCGACGGCGCAGGCGCTGGGCGACTGCCACACCGTGCGGTAGTAAGCCCCGCGGTAGTAGTAGCACGTCAGCCGGAACAGCAGCAGGAACGGCAGCGTCAGTGCCGCGTACGGCAGCCACCACACGTTCGGCAGGATCTGCGGCCAGAAGTCGTGGGCCTCCCCGCAGGCCGTGCTCACGCAGGGCGAGTAGAACGGCGTCAGGTAGTGGTACTGCGGGACGAAGAAGTAGTTCTGCTGGAACGCGCGGAACGTCGCGTAGATGAGGAACGCGGCGAAACCCAGGTCGATCCGCAGCGGCGACATCCACCACCGGTCGGTGCGTAGGGTCCGTTGCGGGATGCGGGCGCGCGCAGGTGAAAAGACACCTGACGCAGGACGGTTCGCCGTGGGTGCGCTCATCTAGTGTTCCTCTTCGAACGGGCTGTTGGTCGAAGGGTACACAGAGAGCACCCCCTCGTCTCCGGGGGGCTTCGTTGTCAGGACCTGTCGTCAGGACCTGCTGTGACCGCCGACACCCTCGTCGTCGACATCGCGCCAGAACTCGCTGTCGTACTGGGTGTCGGGGATGACGATCTTCTCGCCGGACTGCTGCACGGTGGCGCGCGCCAGGTCCAGCTCGGACACGTCGGTGTCCAGCAATTCGACGTCGGACAGGATCCGGTCGGCGTCGATGACGATGCGCCGCATCGCCGGGCTGTCACCGTAGCGGCTCTTCAGGGAGCCCACGCACCGCCGCAGGCCCCCGATCAAGTCGTGCAGTTCGGCGAGTTCAGCAGTGCCGGTAGGGGGCGTCAACGGAAACTCCTAGGGCGCGGGCGGTGTTACGGATCACAGTACGCCCCCGATACTAGCCACGGCACAGCCCGACGTCAGGCGACTCGCTTCCTTATGTCCACCGCGCCACACCGGCTTGGCCGCGCGGCGGGTTCCGGTCTGGAGCGAGAGCGACTGCACGGCAAGCGAATCCGGCGGGGCACCTGGCCCCGCCGGATCGTTGTCCACCTCTTATCTGGTGATCTCGATGCGCTTCGCCTGGCTTCCGGCGTATGCGCCGGCGACCCGCACCGTCAGCACCCCGGCGTCGTAGGAGGCCGTGATGGCGTCGCCGGTGACGTGGGCCGGCAGCTGGAACGACCGGTGGAAGGTTCCGTACCGGACCTCACGCAGGGTGCGCCCGTCCTTCTCCTCGGCGTGCTCGTCGCGGCGTTCGCCGTGGATCACGAGACGGCCACGGTCGACTTCTACGTTGACGTCCTTCTCGACGTCAACGCCGGGCAGCTCGACGCGCACGACCGCGTCGTCGCCGTCCTTGACGATTTCGCAGGCCGGATTGAAAGCGGGGTTTGCACCGCTGGTAGCCGGCTTGTACCAGTCCGCCGCGGCGGCGGGGCCGAAGAAGTCGCGCAACCACCGGTCGGTGTCCCAGGCCGGTCGCGACCACAATGCGGGGTTACTCATGGGGGTCTCCTTGTGCTTCCTTGAGCTTTGTTGTGGATTTGCTGTGTCCGGCGCCCTTACGGCCGGCTGTAAGGTGAAACATGAGTCGACCACGCTAAAGTTCCACCTAGGCGTTCGCCCTGGGCGAACGAATATTCACAGTGCTCCCTGTGAGTTGTGAGATCCTCGTCATAGGACCGTCACATTGGGCGAAATCGCGGTAATTTCCAGCCGCTAACCTCAAAGCCATGTCTGCAGACGGGATTTCGCGCGCGCACTGTGCGAGCCGTCACATCGTTGTAGTCGGGCACGGCATGGTGGGGCATCGGCTGATCGAGGCGCTCCGGGCGCGCGACACCGAGGGGTTGTGGCGCATCACGGTTTTCGCCGAGGAGGCCGACGCGGCTTATGACCGCGTCGGGCTGACCTCGTACACCGAAAGCTGGGACCGCAAACTGCTGGCGCTGCCGGGCAACGACTACGCGGGTGACGAGCGCGTTCGGTTGGTGTTGAACGCTCGCGTGACCGAGATCGACCGGGCAGCGAAGTCGGTTGTCACGGCCGATGGGCAGCGGCACGGCTACGACACGTTGGTGTTGGCCACCGGCTCCTACGCGTTCGTCCCGCCGGTGCCCGGCCACGACCTGGCGGCGTGCCACGTGTACCGCACGCTCGACGACCTCGACGCCATCCGGGCCGACGCGCAGCGCACGGTGGAGGCGGGTCGCACCCCGGCGGGCGTGGTGATCGGCGGTGGCCTGCTGGGTCTGGAGGCCGCTAACGCGCTGCGCCAGTTCGGGTTGCAGACGCACGTCGTCGAGATGATGCCGCGCTTGATGGCCCAGCAGATCGACGAGGGCGGCGGCGCGTTGCTGGCCAAGATGGTCGGCGACCTGGGCATCGCCGTGCACGTGGGCACCGGCACGGAGTCGATCGAAGCGGTCGACCATTCGGACGGGGTGTCGTCGGTGCGGGTGCGCCTGACCGACGGCGAGGTCATCGACGCCGGGCTGGTCATCTTCGCGGCCGGCATCCGGCCCCGTGACGAGCTGGCCAGGGCCGCGGGCCTCGAGCTCGCCGAGCGCGGCGGTGTGCTCACCGACTTGGCCTGCCGCACAAGCGATCCGAACATCTACGCGGTCGGTGAGGTGGCCGCGATCGGTGGCCGGTGCTACGGCCTGGTGGGGCCCGGTTACACCTCCGCCGAGGTGGTGGCCGACCGCCTGCTCGACGGTGCCGCGGAGTTCGGCGAAGCGGACCTGTCGACCAAGCTCAAGCTGCTCGGCGTCGACGTCGCCAGCTTCGGCGACGCGATGGGGGTGACCGAGAACTGCCTCGAGGTCGCCATCAACGACGCGGTCAAGAAGACCTACGCCAAGCTGGTGCTGTCCGACGACGCGAAGACCCTGCTCGGCGGCGTCCTGGTGGGTGACGCCTCGTCGTACGGGGTGCTGCGGCCCATGGTCGGCAGCGAGCTGCCGGGGGATCCGCTCGCGCTGATCGCCCCGGTCTCCGGCGACGGGCCGGCACTGGGAATCGGCGCACTGCCCGATTCCGCGCAGATCTGCTCGTGCAACAACGTCACCAAGGGCGACCTGAAGTGTGCGATCGCCGACGGCTGCGCCGACGTGCCCTCGCTCAAGTCGTGCACCGCGGCCGGAACTTCGTGCGGATCGTGTGTGCCCCTGCTCAAGCAGCTGCTGGAAGCCGAGGGCGTGGAACAGTCCAAGGCGCTGTGCGAGCACTTCAGCCAGTCGCGCGCGGAGCTCTTCGAGATCATCTCGGCCACCGAGATCCGGACGTTCTCCGGCCTGCTGGAGCGATTCGGCCGCGGAAAGGGTTGCGACATCTGCAAACCCGTGGTCGCGTCGATCCTCGCCTCCACCGGCTCGGACCACATCCTCGAAGGCGAGCAGGCCTCGCTGCAGGATTCCAACGACCACTTCCTGGCCAACATCCAGAAGAACGGCAGCTACTCGGTGGTGCCGCGGGTGCCCGGCGGTGACATCAAGCCCGAACACCTGATCCTGATCGGCCAGATTGCGCAGGACTTCGGGCTCTACACCAAGATCACCGGCGGCCAGCGGATCGACATGTTCGGCGCCCGGGTGGACCAGTTGCCGGAGATCTGGCGACGGCTGGTCGACGGCGGTATGGAGTCCGGCCACGCGTACGGCAAAGCGCTGCGCACCGTGAAGAGCTGCGTGGGTACCGACTGGTGCCGCTATGGTCAGCAGGATTCGGTGCAGCTGGCCATCGATCTGGAGCTGCGTTACCGCGGCCTGCGGGCTCCGCACAAGATCAAGATGGGGGTTTCGGGGTGTGCGCGCGAGTGCGCCGAAGCGCGCTCGAAGGACGTCGGCGTCATCGCCACCGAAAAGGGCTGGAACCTCTACGTCGGGGGCAACGGCGGCATGACGCCCAAGCACGCCCAGCTGTTGGCCAGCGACCTGGACACCGAGACGCTGGTCCGCTACGTCGACCGGTTCGTCATGTACTACATCCGGACCGCCGACCGGCTGCAGCGGACGGCGCCCTGGGTGGATTCGCTCGAGGGCGGCCTCGATCACGTGCGCGAGGTCGTGTGCGAGGACTCGCTGGGCCTGGCCGAAGAATTCGAGGCCGCAATGGAGCGGCACGTGCGCAATTACAAGTGTGAATGGAAGGGCGTGCTCGACGACCCGGACAAGCTGTCGCGGTTCGTCTCGTTCGTCAACGCCCCTGACGAAGTCGATTCGACCGTGGAATTCACCGAGCATGCCGGGCGCAAAATCCCCGTGTCCATTGGCATGCCGAAGATCCGTACGGGAGCTGGAGAGAAATCATGACACTTCTCAACGACATTGCGGTGTGGACGACGGCCTGCGAATACGACCGCCTGATCCCGGGCCGGGGGGTCGGCGTGCTGCTCGACGACGGGTCCCAGGCGGCGTTGTTCCGGCTCGACGACGGCTCGGTCTACGCGGTGGGCAACGTCGACCCGTTCTCCGGGGCGGCGGTGCTCTCGCGCGGGATCGTGGGAGACCGCGGCGGCCGGGTGACGGTTCAGTCGCCGATCCTCAAGCAGGCCTTCTCACTGGAAGACGGTGAATGCCTGGACGATCCGAACTTCTCGGTGCCGGTCTATCCGGCCCGCGTCACCGCCGACGGCCTCGTCCAGGTCGGCCGGATCGCCACCTAGCGGGTGATGTCGCCGACGAGGTAGCGCTGCATCGTCGGACCGATCGCGTCGACGATCGCGTCGACGGACATCGAATGCAGTGGCTCGGAGCGGATGCCGTAGCGCATGATGCCCAGGCCCACCAGTTGCGAGGCGCACAGCGAGGCGCGGGTGGCGGCCTTGTCGGCCCCCAGAAGCTTGAGCAGCGGGCCGAAAACCGGGCCGACGAACATGCTCTGCACGGTTTCGGCGGTCTTGGCCATCCCGGTCGAGGCGATCGCGCTCGCCGCGAAGGGGCCGCCGCCGGCGGCATCCCACGTGGTGATCAACATGCGCAGTGTCTGACGGCCCACCTGGTTGGCCCCGCCGGTCACGATCCGGTCGATGAATTCCGGTGTGCCGAACGGCAACCGCAGCATCTTGGCGACCGGGTCGAGGAGCCCACGCGACGGCTCTTCGCGACGGGGCATGGTGCCAGGATCGCCGGTATCAGGGCAAAGATCAAGCGTCGCGGGGCGTCGGCGCGCCCCACCGGTCGGCGCTTTCGGCCCGCTCAGGCCGCCGAATTCGGGCGCATGACGCGGCCATGGACCAACCGCTGCACGCTTGATCGGCGCGAAGCGTGCCGCGCGGTGGGTGCGAGTACCGGCGGCATGGCTCGCCGGAATCGATTGGCGATCAGGCGGGTCAAACCGGGATGGGTGCCCAGGGGCTCGCTGACCAGGTCGGCGCCGCAGGCGCGCAGCCCCTGCTGGAACAGGCCGTCGGCCAGCAGGTAGGAGGCAACCACGACGCGCGCGTTGGTGCGGCGCGCATGGCGCCGCGCCTCGTCGACCGCTTCGGGCAACTGCGGATCCCCGATGGCCGCGAACGCCAGGCTGACCCGCGACCCGGTCAGCGCCGAGACGAGCGTCGCGGTGGTGTGCAGGTCGGTGCGTGCCCTGGCATCCGATGTTCCCGCGGCCGCAAGAATCACCGAATCGCCGGGACGCCAACCACATTTGATCAG
Source organism: Mycobacterium paraseoulense (assembly GCF_010731655.1). NCBI lineage: Bacteria > Bacillati > Actinomycetota > Actinomycetes > Mycobacteriales > Mycobacteriaceae > Mycobacterium > Mycobacterium paraseoulense. The sequence continues at coordinate 4,477,156 of NZ_AP022619.1, forward strand.
CTGATCGCCGACGAGGCGGGCGACCTGGCCGCTCGGGCCCAGGGCCGGCGTGACGATCACGTTGGGGTGTCCGCTGAGCTCGACGTGGGCCGGCAGGTCGGCGCGGACGTGGTAGCCGCGCGACAGGAACGCGGGCAGCACGATGGCGGGCCGGCCGGTGGTCTTCGCCCGCGCCAGCACCTCGCTGGGGGTGGGGCCCAACACGTCGACAAAGGCGACCTCCACCGGGCGCCCGGTCAGCGAACTCGCCTGCGCGGCAAGCCCTTCGACCATCGCCACACCCTCCGGCCGGCGGGTGCCGTGCGCGACCAGGATCAGCGCCATGACGTATCCGCTCGTTGCTCGGTCGCGAGGCGGTAGCCGCGCTTGACCACGGTCGCGATGATGTTCTTGTCCCCCAAAGCCGTTCGCAGCCGCAGCACGGCCGTGTCGACGGCGTGCGGGTCGTTGCTGTTACCGGGGAGCGCACGCAACAGGTCACCTCGGGCGACGACATCGCCGGGACGCTTCGCGAGCGCGCGCAGTATCCCCATGCCGGACGGCGACAGCACCTTGATCGAACCGTCCACCAGCACGCACGTGCCGCGGATGTCGACCGTGTGGCCGGCGGCGCGCACCGTGCATGAACCCAGCAGCGGCAGCTCCTCTGCGACGTGACGGGCCAAGGCGCCCAACCGCATTCGCTCCGGCGACGACGTCGGCACACCCTTTCGGATCAAGGGCTTGGAGGTCACCGGGCCGACGCACATCGCGTGCACCTCGCCGCGCAGCGCGCTCAGCAGTTGGTCCTCGACGTCCAGCTCGCGGCTGCGCTCGAGCACCGCCGCGGCCGCCGGCGCCGACGTGAAGGTGACCGCATCGAACTGGCGTCCCGCGATGCCGGTCACGAGCTGATCGAAGGTGCCGCCCAATGGCGTTGGTTTCCAGCGGTATACGCGGACGGGTACCACCTCGGCGCCCGCCAGACGCAACCCCCCGAGGAATTCCGGGAAGGGGTCCCACGCGTCGGCGGCGCCGTGCAGCTGGACCGCCACCCGCAGCCCGGCCACTCCCGACTTGAGCAGGTATTCCAGCACTTCCTGCGATGACTCGGACTCCGGGGACCACTCCTCGTGCAGGCCGGCGGCGCGCAGCGCGCCGGTCGCCTTCGGCCCGCGTGAGACGATGCGGGCCGACGACAGCGCCTTGAGAAGCGGATTGACCAGGCTCCACCCCTCGGCCGCGGCCAGCCACCCGCGGAAGCCGATGCCGGTGTGCGCTACCAGGATGTCTGGGGGCTCGGCGATCAACGCTTCGGTGTTACGGTGCAGTTCGTCGTCGTCGGGCAGCGCGATCATGTTGATCGCGGGCGCGCTGCATACCTCGGCGCCCTGGCGGCTGAGCAGCGCGCACAGCTCCTCGGACCGCCGGGCCGACGTGACCGCGATGCGGTAACCCGTCAGTGGCAGGGTGTCGGGCTGGCCCATATCACCTGTGTATGCCTACCAGATTTCCGTTGCGTTACCTGGCAATTGCTTACGCATTGCCCACCATAAGGGCGCGCTCACACGCGGGCGGGCTCGGAGTGCGCCTGCCGACCCGACAGGCTCGCGTCCATCGACCTGGGCCGACGCACATACCGCGCCCAGGTCATGATGGCGGCGGAGACGTAGAAGGCCAAGAAGGCCCAAAACGCCGATGTGTCCGTGCCGGTGCTGAGGTAGGACTGGCGAAGTGCCAGGTTGATGCCCACGCCGCCGAGCGCTCCGAACGCGGCCACGAATCCGATCACCGCTCCCGAGGTGGCTTGCGACCAGCGCAGGCGGTCCGCTTCCGGCAGTTCGAGCCGGTGGCTACGCGCCTCGAACACAGACGGAATCATCTTGTACACCGACCCGTTGCCCAGCCCTGCCAGGATGAACAGGACCATGAATCCGCAGACGTACCCGACCATGGTGGCCGCGGTGGTCAGGCCGGGTGTCCGGTCGTCGTGGGTGCTGATGGCGACGAGGAACGCGGTGACGAGCCCCATGGCGGCCAGGATTGCCAGGGTGACGCGGCTGCCGCCGACTCGGTCGGCCAGTCTCCCGCCATAGATGCGGGCCACCGACCCGAGCGCCGGACCGATGAACGCGAATTCGGCGGCGTGCAACGAGGCCTGAGCGTGGCTCTGGCCGGTGCCGACGAAGTTGATTTGCAGCACCTGGCCGAATGCGAACGAGAACCCGATCCAGGAGCCGAAGGTGCCCAAGTACAGCATCGCGAGCACCCAGGTGTCGCGTTCGAACAGGATCGACCGCAGGTGGCTGACGTCGTAGGTGGCGTGTTCGAGGTTGTCCATGTAGTGACTCGCGCCCACGGCGACGACCGTCAGCAGCAGCAGGTAGAGGCCGCACACCCAATACGGTTGGCGGTGGCCGGCCGTGGCGATAACCAGCAGCCCCACCAGCTGGATCATCGGCACCCCAAGGTTCCCGGCGCCGGCGTTGAAGCCCAGCGCGAAGCCCTTGCGCCTGTGCGGGTAGAAGAAGTTGGTGTTGGTCATCGACGCGGCGTAATTGGCGCCGCCCATTCCGGTGAGTGCCGCGCAGACCAGATACGGCCACAGCGGGAGGCCGGGGTGGGCCAGCAGCCAGATCGTGCCGGCGGTGGGCACAAGCAACACCAAGACCGAGAAGACCGTCCAGTTGCGCCCGCCGAAGGTGGCGATGCCCAGTGAGTAGGGGATGCGAAGGCATGCCGCGACCAAGGTGGAGGTGGCACCCAGCAGGAACTTGTCGGCCGCGGAAAAGCCGTACGCATCCTGCGGCATGAACAGCGCCATCACCGGGAACAGGGTCCAGACACCAAAGGCGATGTGATCACACGCGATGATCCAGAGCAGATTGCGGCGGGCGATCCTCTTGTTGCCGGATTCCCAGGCCACCGTGTCTTCCGGATTCCAGTCCGAGATGCGGTGATTGCGGGCCATCCGATCGTCACCTTTCGTCGACTGCGATGCGGGAAAACGGCACGGCGCAGTGCGCGTTCCCGTTGCCCCTCGGGCGAATTCGGCTGGGAGCCCGCAGCGGGAGGAAATCTGGGCGCCCGAATAGAGAGGCATTGCCCCGCCGTGTATTTCGATGCTCACATTTGGGACGGGAACGGGTCAACTCGATCGGGCCCGAAACGCCTGTAAGTTGATTACCAGTTATCTGGTAAATTCCTGTAGGCCCCGGATCGGTGAAATGGCCACCCAGTTACCGTGATTCGCAGTCAACGCGCGGCTTTATGTGAGCTGGAATACATTTCGGTCAGGAAAACGGCCGGCCCACAACGTCGGCCCCCGGCTGGGCACCCACCAGGACCCTGGGGCGTGACCAGTGCAGGCGCACCGCCTGGCCGGGGCGCACCTGGGCGACCTTGTCGATGTCCTCGTCGACCACCACGCCTATCACCGGGTAACCGCCGGTCAGCGGATGGTCGGGCCCCAATATCACCGGTAAACCGTTGGGCGGCACCTGAATTGCCCCCCTGGTTGTGCCCTCGCTGGGTAGCTGGCGGTCCGGGTAGCGGTGCTGCAGGGGGCGGCCCACCAATCGCATTCCCACGCGGTCGCTGCGATCGGATGCCACCCAGTCGTTGTGCACCAGGGCATCGGGGTCGACGAACCAATCGTCACGGGGCCCGGGCACCACGGCCAGCTCCACGACATGTGCGGTGATCGCCGCCACCGGGGCCTGGTCCAGTTCGGGGTAGTCCGGGGTGTGCGCGCCGACGGGGAGCTGATCTCCCGCCCGCAGCGGTGCCGGCCCGATGGCCGACATCACGTCGTAACTGCGCGAGCCCAGCACGGGCGCCACGCCGATACCGCCGCGCACCGCCAGATAGGTCCGCAGCCCGGCGCGGGGCGTACCCAACGCGATCACCTGCCCGTCGCGGACATGCTGAATGCTGTTGGTGCCGAACTTTTTTCCGTCGACGGTCGGGTCGGTGTCGGCCCCCGTGACCGCGATGTCGACGTCGCCGCCCCGCACGCGGGCCGCGAGACCGCCGAACGTCACCTCGACGGTGGCGCGGTCATCGGGGTTGGCCACCAGCCGGTTGGCCAGCTGGTGCGCGCGACGGTCGGCGGCCCCGGATCGAGTCACGCCGAGGTGGGCCAGTCCCGGACGGCCGAGGTCCTGGACGACGGCGAGCGGTCCGGTGCGAAGGATCTCCAGGGTTGCCACGGCGATCTCCTTTAGCTCAGACGGCCCGGAACTGAACCCACATGCCCTGCGTGAGTAGCGCCGGCTCGGGCCGTTCGAGGTCCCACAGCACCGCGTCGGTGCGGCCGATCAGTTGCCAACCGCCCGGGGACTGGCGCGGATAGATCGCGCTGAATTCGCCGGCCAGACCGACGGAGCCGGCGGGCACCGAGGTGCGCGGCTCCGGGTGGCGGGGCACCCTCAGCCGCGCGTCGCCGTCGACCAGATACGCGAAACCCGGGGCGAAGCCGCTGAACCCGACCCGCCACAGCGAACTGGTGTGGGCGTCGATCACCTGCGCGACGCTCAGCCCGGTGTGGCCGGCGACCTCGGCGAGGTCGGGGCCGTCGTAGACGACGTCGATGACCACATCGGCACGGCGACCGGAAGCGGCGGCCTCCTCGGTGGTGACCCGCATCTTGCGCAGTCGTTGACGGACCACCCCCTGAAAACGCGGGCCGTCGAGCTTGACCAGAACCGTGCGGGCGGCCGGCACGACGTCGAGGACGCCCGGCAACGCCGCGGTGCGTAACTGCGCCGCCCACGCCAAAACCTCGGCGGTGCTGCCGCATTGCAGCATCAGCGCGCTGTCGCCGAAGTCCAGGACCGTGTTGCCGACCAGCTCCGTCGGCAGGTCCTTGGACACGTTGTCGGTAAGGTCCGTCACGCTCATTACTCGACGGTAACCTCCCCAACGCGGGCCCGGCGAGGGGCGGGCGAGGGATTTTCGAACACTGCCAGAGCTGCCTTAGCAAACGCTCAAACGCGACCGGCGCGGTCGGGATCTAGCCGAGGATTTTGCTGAGTTGCGGGGGCAGCTGGTCGGCCACCAACGGGTAGCTCAGCGGTGAGGAGAAGGCGATCGCGCCGGCCTGCTCCTTGGTGGTGAAGATGTGCCGGTTCTGCGCGGTCGCCTGTGCGGCCGCGACGTCGGGGTCGGCGAGCAACGCCTTCTGGTCGTCGGGGCTCTCGGTTGTCCAGATGACCACGTCGGCGGAGTCGAGCACCTCTTTGACGTGATCGCGGGGGATGACAGCGCGGTGGTCGCTGCCGAAAGGCTTGATGCTGTCGGCGATCACCAACCCCATCTGGTTGAGGAAGTCCGTGCGCCAGCCCGCGATGGTCGCCACCACGGTGCCCTGCCACAGCGTGCCCTGCATCAGCAACGCCTTCTTGCCGGTCCAGTTGGGGTGCTCCTTGCCGACGGCGGTGAATTTCTGGTCGACGGCGTCGATCAACGACTTCATCTGGTCGGCCTGGAACACCGCCTGGCCGATGATGGTGGCCTGTTCCTTCCAGGGCTCGAAGAAGGCGTCGCCGTCCGACTGCGGCACGGTTGGGGCGATCGCGGAGAGCTTCTGATAGGTGTCGGCGTCCACCCCGGCGTTGGTGGCCACGATCAGGTCGGGTTTGAGGCCCGCGATCTGGTCCACCGGAATCCCGTTGTCGAGGTTCAACACCACCGGCTGCGCCCCGCCGAGCTTGGGTTGGGCCCATGGCCACACCGCGAACGGCTGATCACCGAACCAGTTGGTCACCGCGATCGGCACGACGCCGACCGCGAGCAGGTCGTCCTGCTCGGTGTAACCGGCGCTGACCACGCGCTTGGGCGGTTCCTTGATGACGGTCTTACCGAACAGGTGGTTGATCGTCACCGATTTGCCGCCGCCGGTATCCGACGACGGTTTACCTGACGAGCACGCCGTCGGACCCGCGGCGGCCGCGGCGGCCGCCGCAGCCCCTGCGAGCTGCAAGAATCCCCGTCGATTCCAACCCTGTCGCATCGCGTGAGATTATCGCGTTCCGGGCCCGCAACGCCGGTCGCCGCGCGGTTGCCGCGTTCAGCCCAGCGGCATGCCGGCATCCAGGAAGTCCAGGGCCCGGTAGATGGTTTCGGACGTTTTCGGTGCGCTGTCGTACGCCGTCATCATGGCGCCGACCATCGCGCCGACGAACACCCTGACCTCGAAATCGTCTGCGGGACGGCCGATTCGACGACCGATCGCCTCGGCCATGACGTTCACGGTGCGGTGGTACTCGTCGTAGAGAGCGGCCTTGAGCTCGGGGATCGAGAAGATCAGCCGCTGGCGGGTGTTCTCGAATTCCAGCTGCTCGGGCGACAGGCCGGCCATCGTGCTCGCGTACGCGCGACGGATGGCCTGGCTGGGTGACAGCTCGGGCGGCTGGGCGTCGAACGCCGCCAATATCAGCGGATCGAGGTCGTCTGCCAGCAGCAGCGCCTCCTTGGATCCGAAGTAGCGGAAGAACGTGCTGGGGGACACCTCGGCGGCATCGGCGATCTGTTCGACCGTGGTGGCGGCGTAGCCGTTCGCGTCGAACAGGCGGAACGCCTCGCGGCGCAGGGCATGGCGGGTCTTGATCTTCTTGCGTTCGCGCAGCCCCAGGGGCTGGTCAGTCGCCGGCATGCGGCAATTCTCCCGCACTCGGGGGCCGAAAAGTTCTGACAAGCGGCGAACGTCGGCTGCGAGATCCACGTATCGCCGACGTAACTGCGCCCACGCAGACCGGTAACAGTACCTTCCTAACGTCGGGGCGTGACTACGACGACCACGCCAGAGTCGACCGCCCCGGTCCTTGCGCCCCCGAGCCCGCCCCGCCGGGGCGGGCACTGGATCGACGACTGGCGGCCCGAAGACCCGGCGTTCTGGGCGACGACCGGCAAGCCGATCGCTCGGCGCAACCTGATCTTCTCGATCTTCGCCGAGCACGTCGGGTTCAGCGTGTGGATGTTGTGGAGCATCGTGGTGGTCCAGATGACCGCCGGTTCCCATGGGCATCCGTCCGCGTCCGGTTGGGCGCTGACCGCCAGCCAGGCGCTGTGCCTGGTCGCCGTCCCCAGCGGGGTCGGCGCCTTCCTGCGCCTGCCCTACACCTTCGCGGTGCCGATCTTCGGCGGCCGCAACTGGACGACCATCTCGGCGGCGCTGCTGCTGATCCCGTGCGTGCTGCTGGCCTGGGCGGTCAGCCATCCCGGCATCTCGTTCGGCGTCCTGGTGGCGATCGCCGCCACCGCCGGCTTCGGCGGCGGCAACTTCGCCTCGTCGATGGCCAACATCTCGTTCTTCTACCCGGAGAAGGACAAAGGCTGGGCGCTGGGCCTGAATGCGGCCGGGGGCAACATCGGCGTGGCGGTGGTGCAGAAGATCATCCCGCCGATCGTCGTCGCCGGCGGCGCGGTGGCGCTGTCGCGCGCCGGCCTCTTCTACATCCCGCTGGCCGTGGTGGCCGCGGTGTGCGCGTTCGCATTCATGAACAACCTCTCCGAGGCGAAGGCGGACGTGAAGCCCGTCCTGCAATCGCTGCGGCATCCCGACACCTGGGTCATGTCGCTGCTCTACATCGGCACGTTCGGATCGTTCATCGGCTACTCGGCGGCCTTCCCGACCCTGCTCAAGACGGTGTTCGGCCGCGGCGACATCGCGTTGACCTGGGCATTCCTCGGCGCGGGCATCGGCTCGGTGATCCGACCGCTGGGTGGCAAGCTGGCCGACCGGATCGGTGGCGCCCGGATCACCGCCGTCAGCTTCGTCATGCTGGCCGTGGGCGCGGCGGCGGCATTGTGGTCGGTCAACGCCAAGAACCTGCCGGTGTTCTTCGCCAGCTTCATGTTCCTGTTCGTCGCGACGGGCGTCGGCAATGGCTCGACCTACCGGATGATCTCTAGGATCTTCGTGATCAAGGGGGAGCTCGCGGGCGGGGACCCGGACACCATGGTGCACATGCGCCGCCAGGCGGCGGGCGCGCTGGGCGTGATCTCGTCGGTCGGCGCCTTCGGCGGTTTCATCGTGCCGCTGGCGTACGCCTGGTCGAAGTCGCAGTTCGGCACCATCGAACCCGCGCTGCGGTTCTACGTCGGGTTCTTCCTCGCCCTGCTGGTGGTCACCTGGTACTGCTACCTGCGCAAGAAGGGCGCCGTCGCGCGGGTCGGGGTGTAGCCGCCTTCAGCGCGACGGCCTCTGCCTGCCCCCGTACCCTTCCCAGGGGCTGTAGTCGGCGATCAGCTCTTCCTGCGGCGGTCGTTGACCCGCCGGCACGTGCTGCAGGTTGATCCGGATCCGGTACCAGATCGAACTCGGCCCGCGCATGCCGTCGACCAGGACGTCGACCGGTTGCAGCAGGCGAGCGGCGTCCGGGTGGCGGCCGCGCCAGGTGTCCAGCGCGGCCAGCGCCTCGTCCTTGGTCTTGGTGCGGGCGATCTCGATGAGGGGCTTCGCCGACCGGCGCCGGCCGTCGGCCGTGCCGGATCCCTTCGGCGCCCGCTCCGGGGGCCCCATCTCCTCGCCCAGCACCAGCAGCCGGTCGAGCTCACCGACCGCGTCGTCCATCCCCGCCCACGGGTCACCCATGGCGGCGAACCGGGCGGGCACGGTGTCGATGGTGAACTCCTCGGGGAGGCGATCGGTGACCTCGTCCCACAACAGCGGCGTCGACACCCGGGCGTCCGGCGTCGCCCGCACCGAGTACGCCGACGCGACGGTGCGGTCCTTGGCGTTCTGGTTGAAGTCGACGAACACCCCTTCGCGCTCTTCCTTCCACCAGCGGCTGGTCGCCGCGTCGGGCATCCGCCGCTCGACCTCGCGGGCCACGGTCTGGGCGGCCAGCCGCACCTGCCGGAATTCCCAGCGGGGTGCGATCCGGGCGTAGATGTGGAAACCGCGCGACCCCGACGTCTTCGGCCACGGGGTCAGGCCGTAGTCCTCCAGCACCTCGCGGGCCACCAGCGCCACGTCGACGATCCGCCGCCAGGAGACTCCGGGCATCGGGTCGAGGTCGACCCGCAGTTCGTCGGGGTGGTCGAGGTCGCCGGCCAGCACCGGGTGTGGGTTGAGGTCCACGCAGCCAAGGTTGACCGCCCATGCCAGCCCGGGGGCGTCGTGGATGACGGCCTCCGCGGCCGAAGTGCCCCGCGCGTAGTGCAGTTCGGCGACGTCCACCCAGTCGGGCCGGTTCTTGGGCGCGCGCTTCTGGAATATTGCTTCCTCGGAGATGCCCTTGACGAAGCGCTTCAGGATCATCGGCCGCCCGGCCACGCCGCGCAGCGCACCCTCGGCCACCGACAGGTAGTAGCGGACCAGGTCGAGTTTGGTGTGCGGGCCCGTGCCGCCGTGAGCGTCGAACACCACCTTGTCCGGGTGGGTGATCGTGACCTGACGCCCGGCCACCTCCAGCGAAACCGGACCCATGTTCATCATCGTAAGTCGGTGGGTACATACCCCTCGGAATGCGACGGACGTCACATAGGGTGGATCCATGCCTAATCTGATCGGCCTGCCCGGGCAGGCGGTTGCCAAGGTCCAGCAATACCTGGAGCGCGGCTCAGCCGAATTGCACTACGTGCGCAAGATCTTCGAAGCGGGCGCCTTCCGGCTCGAACCGCCGCAGAACTACGCCGCGATGGCCACCGACATCTACAAGTGGGGCGAGTTCGGCATGCTGCCGTCGCTGAACGCCAGGCGCCACCCCGACCGCGCCGCCTGCATCGACGAAGAGGGCGAGTTCACCTTCAAAGAACTCGACGACGCCGCCCACGCGGTGGCGAACGGCCTGCACGAGATGGGCGTCAAGGGTGGCGACGGCGTGGCCATCCTGGCGCGCAACACGCGCTGGTTCCTCATCGCCTACTTCGGGGCCGCCCGGGTCGGGGCCCGCATCATCCTGCTCAACAGCGAGTTCTCCGGGCCGCAGATCAAGGAGGTGGCCGAGCGCGAGGGCGCGAAGCTGATCATCTACGACGACGAGTACACCAAGGCGGTCAGCAAGGCCGAGCCGGAACTGGGCTTCCTGCGCGCCCTGGGCACCAACCCGGACGCCGACGAGCCGTCGGGCAGCAAGGACGAGACGCTGGCCGACCTGATCGAGCGCAGCAGCAAGTCGCCCGCCCCGAAGGCGAGCAAGCACTCGTCGATCATCATCCTGACCAGCGGCACCACCGGCACCCCCAAGGGCGCGAACCGCAGCACCCCACCGACGCTGGCGCCCATCGGGGGCATCCTGTCGCACGTGCCGTTCAAGGCCAACGAGGTGACCTCGCTGCCCGCACCGATGTTCCACGCGCTGGGTTTTCTGCACGGCACCATCGCGATGTTCCTGGGCTCCACCCTGGTGCTGCGGCGCAAATTCAAGCCGCCGCTGGTGCTCGAGGACATCGAGAAGCACAAGGTGACCGCCATGGTGGTGGTGCCGGTGATGCTGTCGCGGATCCTCGACGCGGTCGAAAAGATGGACAAGAAGCCGGATCTGTCCAGCCTGAGGATCGTCTTCATCTCGGGCTCGCAGCTGGGGGCCGAGCTGGCCAGCCGCGCGTTGAAGGACCTGGGCCCGGTCATCTACAACATGTACGGCTCGACCGAGATCGCGTTCGCGACCATCGCCGGACCGCAGGACCTGGAACGCAACGCGGCCACGGTCGGCCCGGTGGTCAAGGGCGTCAAGGTCAAGATCCTCGACGACAACGGCAAGGAGCGGCCGCAGGGCGAGGTCGGGCGGATCTTCGTGGGCAACGCCTTCCCGTTCGAGGGCTACACCGGCGGCGGACACAAGCAGATCATCGACGGCCTGATGTCCTCCGGCGACGTCGGCTACTTCGACGAGCACGGCCTGCTCTATGTCAGCGGCCGCGACGACGAGATGATCGTCTCCGGCGGCGAGAACGTGTTCCCCGCGGAGGTCGAGGACCTGATCAGCGGGCACCCCGAGGTGGTCGAGGCGACCGCGATCGGCGTCGAGGACAAGGAATGGGGCCACCGGCTGCGCGCCTTCGTGGTGAAGAAGGACGGCTCCGGCGTCGACGAGGACACCATCAAGCACTACGTCCGCGACCACCTGGCGCGCTACAAGGTGCCGCGCGAGGTGGTCTTCCTCGAGGAGCTGCCGCGCAACCCGACGGGCAAGATCCTCAAGCGCGAGCTGCGCGAGATGGAGGTCGACTAGCTGCCGGGGGTCAGCGCCGGTCTTTGATGGCGCGGGTGATCTGGGCCGCGAGCTTGGGGTCGACCAGGAGCTGGTCGATGAGCGCGGTGAGCACCTCTTGTCCGGTCACCCGGGCGACTCCCAGGCGGTCGGCCGCCTCCCGCTGCCAGATGTCCAGGGCCCGGTGGGTGGCCGCCGGCAGGTCGACGGTGCGCCGCGTCCGCTGAACCCGTCCCGCCTGGTTCGGCGCCGGCTGGCCGACCATCCGCGGGGCGGCCTGCTGCGCGAGCCCGGTGAGGCGCTCGGTCGGCGCGGCGTCTCCCGCCGGCGCGGCGGACGGCGCGGGACCCCGGAACGTTCCGGCGCGGGGTCCGATCTGGCTGGGGTTGAAGTTCACTGTGGCGGTCGTCCTCCGATGAGTGGCCAATCAGCAAATCAGCGCTCGAGTGTGTCGATACTGATTCTTCCACCGACGACGGCGTAAGTCGCGTCGCCGGGCCGCCGGCCGCCCGGCGCCGTGGCGGGCCCGCCGGCAGCGGCTTTCTGCAGCAAATCATTGGTGGTAGCTGGATAACCCACTAATTGGGCTCGTGCATTTCCGTCGGCGGACGGAATCACCGGGCATGGAGCGGTACGCAATTCAGTCAGTATGCTAATACGCGACTGCGGAAGCCAGTATCTCAGTAGATACCGGTCGAACTGCTGTTATCCGCCTTATTGTCACGTCAGTATTCGCTATTTCCCGGGAATTTGGAAATCAGTAAACGTGAAAAATGAATCGGCCGCCTAAATGGCATGCGCAGTTGTTACAAAATTCACAGCGCAATTTCGGTGTAGTTTCGTTGTTTGCCGGGAAACTTCTGGCTAACGTTCTGTTTGTCGGCATCAGGTCTGGAAGGAGCCTCGCGAAGATGATCTCTGCACGATCGTTGCGTGGCGCGGCCGCTGCTTCAGCCGTGGCCGCAGCGCTGCTGTTCGGCGCCGGCCCCGTTGCGCAGGCGGCCCCGGCACCAGGTCCCGGCATCAGCTTCACCACCACCGGCCCGCAGGGCGCGCTCGGCGGACCCGGAATCCTTCCCGACCGTCCAGGAGGGGGTCATGGATGGGGCGGAGGCCACGGATGGAACGGGGGGCACCGTGGTCCCGGTTGGGTGAACCGCGGATTCTGGGCCCCGGGCCACTGGTGGAACTGGTGGTGGTGAACCAGCCCCCCGTGATAGCTGGTCAGCTTCGACGTGCCGATCCACAGTAGGCTGACCAACCCACGGGATGGGGGGGAACCCATGCCGGCCTGACCACCCCTCAGGTCGGCATGGCCCTCTCCAGGGGTGAAATCGCCAACCGGCGGTTAAGGATCGCGAGGAAGCCCGAGCAGCCTCTCGGCGATGATGTTCAACTGCACCTCGGAGGTCCCTCCGTAGATGGTTGTGGCGCGGCTCGCCAGCAGGTATTCGCCCCACTTGCCGGGCGGCTGGCTGGTGTCGCCGATGGCGGCGTCGGTGCCGAACGAGGACACCGCGAATTCGGCGTACCCCTGCCCGGTGCGCATCGAGAGCAGCTTGGAGATGGCCGCCGACGGCATGGCATCGCCGCCGGCCAGCGTCAACAAGGTCGAGCGCAGGTTCAGCACCTTGGCGGCGTGGCCCTCCGCGATCAACTGACCGGCCCGGTGTCGTGCGACCGGGTCGAACTGGCCGTCGCGAACGAAGTCGACGAACTGCGCGAGCGTGGCCAGGAAGTTCGCCTCGCTGCTGCCGATCGAAACCCGTTCCGCGGTAAGGGTGTTGCGGCTGACCTCCCACCCCCGGTTCACATCGCCGAGCACGCATTCGTCGGGCACGAACACGTCGTCGATGTAGACGGTGTTGAACATCGCGTTCCCGGTGAGCTCGCGCAGCGGCTTCACCTCGACGCCCTCGCTGCGCATGTCCAGCAGGAAGTAGGTGATGCCGTTGTGTTTCGGTGCGTTCGGGTCCGTTCTCGCCAGCAGCGCGCCCCAGTGGGAGAGTTGCGCCGCCGTGGTCCAGATCTTCTGGCCGGTGATGCGCCAGCCGCCGTCCGTCCGGGTCGCCTTGGTGCTCAGCCCGGCCAGGTCCGATCCGGCGCCCGGCTCGGAGAACAGCTGACACCAGATCATCTCGCCGCGGAAGGTCGGCGGCAGGAACCGCTGTTTTTGCTCCTCGGTCCCGAAGGCGACGATCGACGGGATGATCCACGTCGCGATGCCCATCTGCGGGCGTTTGACCCGGCCGGCGGTGAACTCCTGGGCGATGATGATCTGCTCGATCGGGCCGGCGGCGCGGCCCCACGGTTTCGGCAGATACGGCAGCGTCCAGCCGCCCTCGGCGATGGCGACCTTGCGCTGCTCGCGCTCCATCGCCTTGAGGGCGCCGACCTCGGCCCGTATCTCGTCCCGCAACTTCTCGGTGTCCGGGTCCAGGTCGATGTCGACCGCCCGAAGGCCGGTGCTGGTGGCGGCGCGCACCACCTTCTGCGGGTATTCCGAGCCGCGGCCGAAGGAGGCGGCCAGCATCAGGGCCCGGCGGTAGTACACGTTCGTGTCGTGCTCCCAGGTGAAGCCGATCCCGCCATGCACCTGAATGCAGTCCTGCGCGCATCGTTGGGCGGCCGCCGGTGCCAGCGTCGCCGCGACGGCGGCCGCGAACTCCATGTGGGAATCGGTGATGTCCCAATCGTTTTCGCGCGCCTCGTCGATAGCGCGGGCGGCATCCCACACCGCGGCGGTGGCCCGCTCGGTGTCGGCGATCATCTCCGCGCACTTGTGCTTGATGGCCTGGAACTGGCCGATCGGCCGGCCGAACTGCTCACGGATCTTGGCGTATTGCGACGCGGTGTCGGTCGCCCAGCGCGCCACGCCGATCGCCTCGGCGGACAGCAGCGTCGTCATCAGCGCGTGCGCCATCGTCATGCTCAGGTTGCCCAACGCGGCGTCGGCGCCGATCTCGACGGCGTTGGCGCGCACGTGGGCGACCGGGCGTAGCGGGTCAAGACTCTTCACGGGCTCGATCTCGAGCTCCTCGGCGGGCAGTACCACCCATTCCTCGCCGCTGTCGATCGCGACGGGGAGCACCAGCACGGAGGCCTGCGCCGCCGCGGGCACCGCGCGAACCTCGCCGCGGAGCACCAGCGCGTCACCGTGGCGGGTGGCGGTCAGCCCGCAGCAGTCCATCGCGTAGGCGGCGATGACGGCACCGGACGCCAGCTCGGACAGCACCTTCGCGTGCGGGTCGTTGGCGGAGATCAGGGCGCTGGCGATGGCCGACGGGACGAAGGGCCCGGGCACCGCGCCGTAGCCGAACTCGGCCAGCGCGATGGCCAACTCGAGGATGCCGAAACCCTGCCCACCCACCGATTCGGCCAGGTGCAGGCCCTGCAGGCCCTGGTCGGCAGCCGCCTGCCAGTACGGCGGAGGATTGTCGATCGGCGTTTCCATGGCCGCGTGCAGCGCCTCGGACGGCGCGACGCGCGCCACCAGCGACCGCACCGAATCGGCCAGGTCTTGATGCTCAGGAGTGATAGCGATCGGCATTGGTCGCCTTCCCATGCGTTGGGGTTCCGTCTCGGCCAAGCATCTTCCAAACTAACAACCGGTCGGTTGGTTGACCACAGCGGTCACCGGGTGGTGGAGGCGCTCAGCCGAAGCGCTTGGCGATCCAGCTGGCGATGATGTCGGCCTGCTCGCCGCGGGCGCCCGGGGTGGTGAAGTAGTGATCGGTGTCGACCGACGCCCGCGTCTTGTCGGAGGCGGCGAGCGCGGCGAAGATCCGTTGGGCGTCGGAGGGAAACACACCGGTGTCGGCCTCGGCGTTGATGACCAGGGCGGGACAGCTGATCCGGGCCAGGTGCGGTTCGGCCCGGGTCTGCGCCACCCGCAGGCTCCACATGCCGAGCCAGTTGCGCAGGGTGCAGGCCGCCGCGATGCCGTGCGCCGACCGGTTGGCCTTGACCGGGAGGCCGGCATAGCACATGTTCGGCTGACGCCGGGTCGGCTCGATGCTCGCGTCGACCATGCGGGGATCGGCCCAGGTGCGCATGACGCTGAACGGGCGGTCGGAAAACCCGGCCGCGCGAACGCGTTTGAGTTCTCGCTCGGCCCAGTCGGTGATCGCGTGGTTGCGTGCGGCCTGCGCGCGGCGGTAGCGGGCGAGGAACTCCGGCGTGTACGGCGGGCCGTTGCGCTCGTCGAACAGGTCGAGGTCGGCATCGGTGGCGACAGGGTCGTTTTCGTCGACGACGGCGGCATCCATCCAGGCCGTCAGCACGTCGGGCCGCCCGGGATGGGCGGCGGTGGCCACGTAGCCGTCGGCGGCGGGCAACTCGGTCAGGCCCGCCGCGGGCCGCATCCCCTCCAGCGGGGTGACGTTCGGTTCGACGGCCTGCGACTGATACGCGGCCATCAGCGAGCCGCCCCCCGAGTTACCAAGCAACACAACGGTTTGCACTCCCTGCACTTCGCGCAGCCAGCGCACCCCGACCCCGATGTCGACCAGTGCGTGGTCGAGCAGGAAGCTGCTTTCGAAGCCGCGAAACCTGGTGTTCCACCCGAGGAAGCCGACGCCGCGGGCGGCCATGTAGTCGGCGAGGTAGTGCTCGGAGAAGTCGATCTGGTAATGCGAGGCGATCATCGCCACCTTGGGCTTGCGTCCCACCCCGCGGTGGTAGAGCCCCTGGCAGGGGTGCCCGCCCGCACCGGCGCGACCGGCGGTGGGCGACGGCAGGCCGACGAACTCGCGGACCACCCCCGCGGCACCGGTGTGAAGAGTCATTTCAGCGGCCCTGCTGGCGATTGAGGTCTCGAAAGAAAACTGAAGCTGATGTTAGATTCGGAATTACATCTTGGCCAGGATTTCCACGGCCGGGACCGAGGGGAGCCGCGCGATGATCAAGCCGCACAACACCAACACGGAATTCGAACTCGGCGGGATCAACCACGTCGCGCTGGTCTGCTCGGACATGGCCCGCACCGTGGACTTCTACACCAATACCCTGGGCATGCCGTTGATCAAGTCGCTCGACCTGCCCGGCGGCGCGGGCCAGCACTTCTTCTTCGACGCCGGTAACGGCGACTGTGTCGCCTTCTTCTGGTTCGCCGACGCGCCCGACCGGGTACCGGGCATCTCGTCGCCCGGCGCCATCCCCGGCATCGGCGACATCACCAGCGCCGTGAGCACCATGAACCATCTGGCCTTCCACGTACCGGCCGAGAAGTTCGACGCCTACCGCCGGCGCCTCAAGGAGAAGGGCGTGCGGGTGGGCCCGGTGCTCAACCACGACGAGAGCCCGATGCAGGTGTCGGCCACGGTGCACCCAGGGGTGTACGTGCGCTCGTTCTACTTCCAGGACCCTGACGGGATTACGCTCGAATTCGCTTGCTGGATAAAGGAATTCGACCAAAGCGATGCCCAGGCCGTGCCCAAGACCGCGGCGGATCGCCGCCCTCCGGTGGCCGCCGGTCGCTGATGACCGACCGCATCCTGACCGACGCGCAGATCGCGGCGCTCACCCCCGAGCAGCGACGGCAGCTCATCTCCCGGCTGGAGCAACCGGTGAGCGACCTGATCGATCCCGCGCTGCTGGTCCGGGTGCGGCGCATCCGGTTGAGCCTGATGGTCGGCGGCTCGATGGCGATGGTGCCCTGGCTGGGATATCTCGCGGTGACGTTGCCGGAGAACTACGTTGCCCACAACTGGCCCGTGACGTGGGTGGGCTTCGACCTTCTCCTGGTCGGGTTCATGCTGGCGACGGCGGCGCTCGGTTACCTGCGCCGCCAACTGCTGGTCCCGGCGGCGTTCACCACGGGGGTGTTACTGATCTGCGACGCCTGGTTCGACCTGACTACGGCCGGGCCCAAAGACTTCTGGCTGTCGGTGACCACCGCGCTGCTGATCGAGGTGCCGCTCGCGGTGTTCCTGATCTTCAGCGCGCAGCGGCTGATACGGATCACGATGATGCGGTTGTGGCTGTTGGACCCCGGCATGCGGCTCTGGCAGCTGCCACTTTTCCCCTGAGGCGGCACGCATTGGCCCGGCGAGCCGTCATACGGCGCCGGAACGGAATGGTCGGCCCCGGTCGGGGACAAGAGATTACCGCCGGCGCCGCCAGAATGCGCGAGATTGCGAATCTTCGCAAAACCACGTCATCCTCGGCTTCCTGTACTAATGTCCAACAACAGCGACAAGGGGGGTTATCAGCGACGACGGTAAGTTCACTCCAAACACGCGGAAATCGGTCGCGAAGATCCCCTGGTACGAAATTGAATTCATGCTGCGCAGAAAACCCATTCGAGAATGGGTCTTCCGGTACCCCTTTGCCGCACAACGGAATCAGCATCGTATTAGAGCGAGGATCGAGAAATGGTCGCACTCGGAAACATCAGCGAATGGCAACCACCGCACGGCCCACTGACCACGTGGATGGCCACACCCGCGGCGCACGATGCGGCTCGTACCGCGCCATTGAGCGACCTGGTTCCGAGTTATCAACAGAGCCAACACCTCTGGACCGCATACTATGGCAGCGCGCTGAACAGACAGCTGCCCCGTCTGATGGTGGTGGCCTGGGACATCCCCGGCGTGTGCGACATCCCGGCGATGACGGCGGCGATCAACGCCCATGTCCGCGGT
Source organism: Mycobacterium paraseoulense (assembly GCF_010731655.1). Classification (NCBI taxonomy): domain Bacteria; kingdom Bacillati; phylum Actinomycetota; class Actinomycetes; order Mycobacteriales; family Mycobacteriaceae; genus Mycobacterium; species Mycobacterium paraseoulense. The sequence goes on from NZ_AP022619.1 coordinate 4,494,938, forward strand.
CAGGACACCTACCACAGCTGGTTCGAAATCGCGGAGGGCGTCATCGTTCGCCGCGCGCTCGCCGACCCCGGGGTCATCGAATTCGCTCCGACGGCGTTCGGGCCGATGAGCCCCGACCAGGCGCGCGCCCACGTCCTGGCGACGACGCCCGAGACGCTCGGATGGGGTTGCTTCACATACGGAGTCGTCCAGGGGGCCGGCCACTTCACCTTCTACGCCAGCGTCGACCACCTGCACATCGACGGTGTGTCCGCCGCGCTGATCTTCCTCGACATCCACCTGACCTACCAGCAACTGGCACTGGACGGGCGAGGTGGCGGGCTTCCGACCCGCCCCGAGCTGAGAAGCTACCGCGATTACACCGTGCGGCAGCGCGAGAAGGTGGCCGGGCTGACCCTGTCCTCCCCCGAGATCAAGGACTGGATTGCGTTCGCGCGCGAGACCGAAGGTGACTGGCCGAGCTTTCCGCTGCCGCTGGGCGACACGTGGGCCAGCTGTCGGGGTGACTTGGTCACGGTCGAGTTGTTGGACGCCGCGGGGACGGAGGCGTTCGACGCCGCCTGCTGCGCGGCGGGTGCCCGGTTCATTGGGGGAGTGCTCGCGTGCACGGCGTTGGCCGAGCGCGAATTGACCGGCAAGCAGACTTATTTCGGGTTCACCGCCCGCGACACCCGCACGACGGACGCCGACGCGATGACGGTGGGATGGTTCGCGAGCCTGATTCCGGTCACCGTGCCGACGGCCGGCTCGTTCCCGGAGGCGGCGCGGGCGGCCCAGAAGTCCTTCGACTCCGCCAAGGACCTCGCCGACGTGCCGGTCCAGCGGGTGCTGGAGTTGGCCACGCCGGATCAGCTGGGGATCAAGCTGCCCACGCAACTGCCGATGATGGTGTCGTTTCTGGACTTCCGGAAGATACCCCTCGTCGGGATGTGGACGGAGATGAACTTCGGGACCTACGGCGACAGCCTGTCCGCGGGCGGGATCAACATGTGGATCAACCGGCACGTCGAACGAACCACGGTGACGATGTCCTTCCCGGACAATGAGATAGCGCGCGAGTCAGTGCAGCGCTACGTGGCGGCGCTGCTCCAGGAGTTCGCCCGCGTCATCGACACCACCCCCGACCAGCCCGACGTGGTTGCGGCCTAGGTGCACCGGGCTCCGGGGGGCGAAAGATGAGCAACGTGCTGGACCTGGCCGACCAGACCCTTTTCCTCGGCGAGCGAGCCACCGCCACCACCAGTGTGGTGCAATGCATCTGGGTGTACGACCGCGCCGTCGACCTCGACGGCCTGCGGACCTTTCATCGCCATCTATGTCGGGGCCGCTTGCGTCGCCGCATCGAAAGATCCCCGCTGCCGTTCGGCCGCCATCGCTGGGTGGTGCCAGCCGATCAGTCGGACCTGGAGGTCGTCACGACGGCGCGGCCGCGCGATGCGATCGACGGCTGGTTGGACGAGCAGGCGGACAGGCGTCCCGACGCCGAGCGCGGCCCGGGGTGGCACCTCGCCGTTCTCCCGCTGACGGATGGCGGTGCGGCGGTGAGCTTTGTGGTCACCCACACCCTCACCGACGGCGTCGGGCTGTGCGAGGCGCTGGCGGACGCGGCGTGCGGGCGCGACGATGCGTACGACTGGCCGCCCGCGGTGTCGCGCCGTCGATGGCGGGCCCTGCGCGAGGACGCGCGCCAAGTCGCGCACGACACCCCGAACGTGGGCCGCGCCGTGGTTGCCGCGGCACGCATGGCCGTGGCCGGACGCCGCGCCGCGACCGCCGCGTCGCCGGCCAACAAGCGGCCCGCGCCGCCCACCGGGCCGGACGAACGCATCACGCTGCCCATGGCGACGGTGTTCGTCGACGCCGACGAGTGGGACGCGCGCGCCGCCGCGCTCGGGGGGACCGGCAACGCGCTGCTCGCCGGACTGGCCGCCCACCTCGCCCGGCGAGTCGGACGGGTCGCCGCCGACGGCACGGTCAACGTGGGGATGCCCGTCAACGAGCGCACCCCGGGCGACACCCGTGCCAATGCCGCGATCAACGTCGACATCGCGGTCGACCCCGCGCCCGCGACCACCGACCTGCGCGAGATCCGCGCCCGGATCAAGGAAGCCCTGACGCGCCACCGGGACGAACCCGACGAGCGCTGGGCGCTGCTGCCGCTGGTTCCGTTCATCCCGCAGCGCGTCATGCGGCGGCTGATCGGCGTGGTCACCGGCAGTGCGATCACCGTCGCGTCGTCCAACCTCGGGACGCTGGATCCCGCCGTCAACCGGCCGGACGGCACCGACGCCGGTCACTTCGCCATGAAGACCGTGTACCCGGGCGTGACCGCCGCGACGATGTACCGCACCAACGGGGGGCTGGCGTTATTGTCGGGACGAGTGCACGGCCGCGTCTTCATCTCGTTCCTCGCCTACGAGCTGGGGCGCAACAACTCGGATGTCGATTTGCGCCAACACATTTCGACGGCATTGCGCGACTTCTCGCTCACCGCCGGCACGGGTTGGCGCACCGTGTGCCGGGTGTGAGCCCGCGCGTCATGGATCCGAACGCGGGTCCGCCGCCGTCTCGGTGAGCCGGTACAGGTTGGGCTTGGCGAGCTCGTCGAGCAGGGCGGCCAGGTGATCGACGAGCTGGTCCGGTTCCAGTCGCACGTCACCGGCGAGCCAGGCGCTGATGGTCTGCCCGACGCCGCCGACCACGAAGTGCGCCGCGGCCTTGATGCGGTCGTTTTCCGGAACCCTTAGCGCGTCTCCGACGTGCCGGCCCGACAGCATGGCGAACAGCGCGGTGGATTCGGCGCGCTTGCGCACGATCACCGGGTCGGCCAGCTGCGTGCTGAACAGCAGGCGCCCGAGACGGGCGTCGTCGGCGATGGTGTGCACGATGTTGGCCATGCCCGCACGGGTCTGCTCGGGCGCCGGCACCGTCGCCACCGCGGCCTGTGTGGTGGCGGCCAGCTGGGCGACCACCCAGTCGAACACCGAAGCGATGAATTCGTCTTTGTCGGCGAAGCTTTCGTAGAAGTAGCGGGCCGCCAGCCCGGCCTGGCGGCACACGCCGCGGACGGTGACCGCCGAGACGCTCTGTCGCTGGGCGCCGAGTATCTCGAGGCCCGCGGCCAGGAGCCGGTTGCGGCGCGTGGCCAGTCGCTGCGCGGCCTCGACGCCGCGGTACGGCCGCGCGCTCGAGGTCTCGTTCATGCGAACCATCTTGACACCGGCGCGGCGCCACGACAATATCAGGAAACACGCGTTCGCAGATTGGCGGGGAGGTTCTGACCATGGCGATGCACGGCGCCGTTCACGAACCGGCTCGGCATGTCGAGCGCGCGATCGCCGACCCGCCCCGGCGGTCCCCCGCGCGGCGGCGCCGGCGGGCGCTCGGCATCGACGAGGGGTTGATGGGCGTCGCATTGTTGGCCGGCCCGGCCAACGTCATCATGCAGTTGGCGCGCCCCGGTGTCGGCTACGGCGTCATGGAGAGCCGGGTCGAGAGTGGCCGCATCGACCTGCATCCGATCAAGCGCGCGCGCACCACCTTCACCTACCTGGCCGTGGCGACCAACGGCAGCGACGCGCAGAAGGCGGCCTTTCGCAGGGCGGTGAACCGCGCGCACGCGCAGGTCTACTCAACCCCGGAAAGCCCGGTGCAATACAACGCCTTCGACCCCGAGCTGCAGCTGTGGGTGGGGGCGTGCCTGTACAAGGGCGGGGTCGACATCTACCGCATGTTCATCGGCGAGCTTGACGGCGAGGACGCCGACCGCCATTACCGCGAGGGCATGGCGCTGGCGACCACCCTGCAGGTGCCGCCGGAGATGTGGCCCGCGGACCGGGCGGCGTTCGACCGGTACTGGCAGGAGTCGCTGTCCAAGGTCCACATCGACGACGCCGTCCGGGAGTACCTCTATCCCATCGCCGCCAGCCGCATCCCCGGGCTGGCGCTTCCGGGCCCGCTGCAACGCGCCTGCGACAGCCTCGCTCTGCTGATCACCACAGGGTTTCTGCCGCGGCGGTTCCGCGACGAGATGCGACTGCCGTGGGACGCTGCCAAGCAACGGCGCTTCGACCGGCTCATGGCGGCGCTTGCACTGGTGAACCGTCGCCTGCCGCGGTTCATTCGGCAGTTCCCCTTCAACGTTCTGCTGGCCGACGTCGACCGCCGGATCAGGACGGGGCGCCCGTTGGTCTAGCGCGCGAGGGTCGAATCGGCCGCCGTGTTGATAACGACAATCATATTCATTAAGCTCTCCTCAGCCTGGTCCGCCTTCCAGCCCGAGGAGCATTATGACGGCGCCGATATGGATGGCCTCGCCGCCCGAGGTGCATTCGGCGTTGCTCAGTAGCGGCCCTGGTCCGGCGGCGCTGCTTGCGGCAGCGGGGGCGTGGTCCGCACTGAGCACCGAATACGCTTCGACCGCAGCACAACTCAGCGGTGTGTTGGCCGCGGCGCAGTCCGGTTCGTGGCAGGGGCCCAGCGCGGAGTCGTACGTGGCCGCGCATGTCCCCTACCTGGAGTGGCTGACAAAGGCCAGCGCGGACAGCGCGGCGGTGGCCGCCGAACACGAGAGTGCCGCGGTGGCCTACACCGCGGCGGTGGCGGCCATGCCGACGCTTCCGGAACTCGCCGCCAACCACGCCGTCCACGGCGCCCTGGTGGCGACGAACTTCTTTGGCATCAACGCGATTCCGATCGCGGTCAACGAGGCGGACTACGCCCGGATGTGGGTACAGGCGGCCGCCACGATGACCACCTATCAAGCGGTCTCCACCGCGGCGGTGGCGTCGGCGCCGCAGGCGGATCCGGCGCCGCAAATCGTGAAATCAACTGCCGACAGCCAAGATTCGGGAAGCAATCTCCACGATCCCACGATCGACAACCCGCTCGACGACTTCATCGCGAACATCCTGAGGAACCTCGGCATCAACTGGGATCCCGCGCAGGGTACCGTGAACGGACTGCCCTACGACGCCTACACGAACGCGGGGGAACCGATCTTCTGGGTCGTTCGAGCGCTGGAGTTGCTCGAGGATTTTCAGCAGTTCGGCTACTACCTGGTGCACAACCCGGCCCTGGCCTTCCAGTACATCGTCCAACTCATGTTGTTCGACTGGCCGACGCACATCCTGGAGATCTTGACCAGCCAGCCCGAGCTATTGGCCCCCGCGGTTCTGCTGGCGGCCGCTCCGTTCGGCGCCGTCGGCGCGTTCGCGGGGTTGGCCGGCCTGGCCGGCATACCCCAGCCCGCGGTCGTCCCGGCGCCGATGCCGGCCCCCACCCCGCCGCCGACCCCGTTGCCGGCCGTCGCCACGGCCCCCGCTCCCATCGCGCCGGCCGCGGCTCCCGCGCCGGCGCCGGCGTCCGCACCCGCTGCGCCGGCGACCACCGTCGCCGCCTCCGCGCCGCCCGCCCCGCCACCACCGCCCGCGGCCGGTTTCGCGCCGCCCTATGTCGTGGCCCCGCCGGGCGTCGGGTCTGGTTCGGGGATGGGCGCGAGCGCCAACTCGAGCGCCAAAAGGAAAGCGCCGGAACCTGATAGCGCCGCCGCCGCGGCGGCCGCGGCAGCGCGAGGACAGGCCAGGGCGCGCCGGCGCCGGCGGGCGATCCAGCGCGACTACGGCGACGAGTTCGCGGATATGAACGTCGGCGTCGACCCGGATTGGGGTGCGTCCGGTGACGAGGCGGCGTCGTCGGCCGCAACGGGGAGCGGCGCCGGGAAGCTGGGGTTCGCCGGTGCGGCGCGCCGGGAGGCACCGGCCGTGGCGACGGGTCTCATCACGCTGGCGGGTGACGGGTTCGGCGCCGGCCCAAGGATTCCCATGATGCCGGCCACCTGGGACGGCGACGGCAGCAGCGGGACGCCGTAGCGCACGCGCCGACCTCACCCGCCCGGCCCTGGCCGATCCGTCGAGGCGAATCTCAGATCTTCGTTGCCTTCGCGGCGCTGACTTGATAGCTACCCGCGTCGTCGGTGAAGGTGACCACGAACTGGTGTTTGAGGTGGTCGATGGTTGCCTGGCAGGTGAAGGTGCCGCCCTTGGTGACGGTGGGGTTTTGGCCGTCGTTGCAGGAGACGTCGCCGACGCTGCGGGCGCCGTAACCCGCGGGGTCGGACAACACGTGCGCGACGCCGGCCTGCACGGCGGCGACGTCGAGCTGCTTGGTGACGAAAAACCCCGGCGCCCAGAATCCCGGAACGGCGATGGCCGCGGCGGCCACGGTGATCCCTGCGCCCAGGTAAAGCGGCAGACGTCTGCGCACCGCGGCCCGCGGGCCGCGTGGGGCGAACTGGGTCGGCGCCCAGACGTTCGCACCGGGACCTCGTTGCTGCCCGGGGTAGGGCAGTGCCGGGCGCAGGTTCCCCATGGGTAAGGGACGCGGCAGGGGTCGGGTGGGCGGATCGCAGCAGGGCCCGGGGGTAAGACCGGGTGGCTGGGGGTATTGCCGCGGCGCCCTGGGCTGCTGTGGCTGCATCGGGGTACCTCTCTCGTGTGGCCTGGTGACGGTCGGGCCCGCCTGTGCTTGAACTCTAACCAAAGCGTACGGCAATTGCAACGCTTCAAAACGAAGCATTACAAAGGATGCTCCCGCGGTGCGCGTGCGGCCGGCGGCGCGGCAGCGGCGGCATGGTCCAGCCCGCCCGGGTCGGCCGAACCGGGCGAGTGGCCCCTGAGCTGCGCAAATAATTCCGACCTGAGATCGAGGACGAGGCCATGGGCGTGCGCGCGGCCCCCACGACACCGAGGCCGCCCCGGGACCTCTTCGGTCGACCGCCCGCACAGCCGCTGTAGCATCACCGGTAATGCGTTGGGTCATACCGCAGCAGTGGGCCCCCGACCGAGGAGCGCAAGGTGATATCCGGCCAATCGACGACCGCGCTCGCCGTGCGGGTCGGGCAGGCGACGCACACGCTTCACCCCGCGGCCGGTGTCGCCGTCATCGGCAGAGACGCCGGGGCCGCGGTACGGGTGGACGACGAGCGGGTCTCGCGGTCGCACGTTCGGCTCGAGCCGCACCGCGACGGCTGGCAGGCCTTCGACACCAGCACCAACGGGATGTTCGTCGACGGGATACGCCGCAACTCGGTCCTGCTCACCGGCGCCACCACGATCTGTCTCGGCGCGCCCGACGGGGCGGCCGTGACCCTGACCCCGCAGCACCCGTCGGAGGTGACGGGCGAGGAGTCGACCCAAGTCGTGCGCCCGTTCGACGCCGAGGACGAGCAGTGGTGGGAGGGCCAAAGCGACCCCGGCGTCATCCGCGCCGGCGGCGCGGTCGCCGAGCGCCGACAGCAGCTGGGGATCTCCCAACGCAGCCTGGACCGCGACGGAATCATCAACGCCGGCGCCCTGATCAACTTCGAGAAGGGCCGCAGCTGGCCGCGTCGCAGCACGCTGGAGCGGCTGGAGAAGGTGTTGGACTGGCCCACGGGCCACATCACGCGCATCCGCCGCGGGGCGGTTCCGGGGCCGGCCGGTGGTGCGGCCAGGATCGGCCCGCCCAGGGCTGCCGGCGACGAGGCCACCGAGGTGCTGACCGACTCGGTTCAGGCGCCGCTGATGGCCGAGACGGTGGAGCTGGCCATGCACACCCTCACCGCCGCGGTCGCCGAATTGCCCGAGCCGACCGATCCCGACTTCACCCCCAGGGCCACCAAAATACTTGCCGACCTGCGCAAGCTCGAAAGGCTGGCATCGAGCGCGGCGCGCAACGCCAAAGGCAGCCCGTCGGTCATCCTGGCGCTGAGCAGCGTGCGGCGCAGCTACAACGATTTGATGCGGCGGGCGGCGGGCTCGCCGGCGGCGACCCTGGGCCAGCGGCTCTACGGCGCCCGGCACCGGGCGGAACTGAGCCTCGAGGAGGCGGCCAACGGCGCCGGGCTGCCGGTATCCGTCCTCGAGGACACCGAAGCCGAGCGCGGCATCGCTCCCGAGGCGGCACGGGCCATCGAAAACCTGATCGCGCAGCTGACAATCGGTTAACGACCCGCCGGCGGCGCCGGGGGCTGTGCCCACGGCGCCCCGACCGCGTTGGCGTAAGCCTGGGCGGCTTGGCGGTGCAGATTCCTTCGCGCGGTGTGGTTTTCGAGTAAGGCAATCCAGTTCCAGCCCAGGATGGAGGCCACACTCCACCACCCGGCGAGCAGGTTGTGCACGAGCGCGTCGTGCAGTGCGGCCTCGCATTGCGCGAACGTTCCTGTGACGGTGTAGGTCTGGTTGAACATGAGTACCACCGCGCCGGTGTGTTTCCTGATCCGTACCCGGAACAGCGGTTGGTTGCCGGGTGGCGGCGGGGGCGGGTAGTTGGCCTGCCAGGGGGCGTGGGGCGGCCGGTAGGCGGGGTGCGGCGCAGACATCTTTCCTCCGTAATGGGTGGGGCGGTTCGGGTGTTCACGGCGCAAGGCCGCTCCGAGGGGACGGGTCAGGCCTGCGAGATCGCGGCGGTGGTTTTGGAGACGATGTCGCTCGCCTCGCTAGTGGTGCCGAACCCGCACCACAGGGTGTCGACGATGACGTTGTTGGCCAGCCCCATGGCGCGCTGGCATGATGCGCCGCGGCCTCCGGGCTGGGTTTGTGTGGTGGCCAACGTGGTGTCGGTGGCCTGCGGCTCGCCGAGATCCCAGGTGACGGGGGCGTGGCCGGGGGTGGTGACGGTGATCGGCCGGTGGGCGCAGCCAGCCCAGCGCGCCTTGGCCTGGCTGAAGAATTGCCGGGCCGAATCGGCGTCACGGAAGCCGATCAGCACCTGCACCAGCGCGTGCTCGGGAGCGACGGGTGCGGCGTCATCGAGTATCTGCCCTTGCACCGCCGTCCAGTTGCTGCCCTGGTAGGCGGTGGCTTCGGCGGGTGAATAGGTGCCCACGCAGCCCGGGTTGGAGACCACATTCTCGTCGTGCCACATTCGCGAGACCGGCCTGCGCACTGCCATGGCGGTGGTGTGCCCGATCGCGTCGACCTCGTCTTCCTTGAGCAGCAGATCGGCCAGGTTCTGGGGCAGGATCGCCGCCGGCTGCCAGTGGCCCAGGTCCGGGGCCGCGGCGGGGTGTCCGGTGGCGGTGGTGGTGCAGCCGCTCAGCACCACCGCGAGGGCGACGGCGGCGAGCATTGCCCAGCGGGCGCCGGGCGCGAAGCGCGCTCTGCGCCCGGCGCTGCCCCCATGCGGGGCGCCGGTCATCGGTCCAGCTCGGTGTTGCGGTGAAACAGCGCTCATGTCGGGTCCTCCTGCCGGCTCGTGCGGTATGGCAGGGACGCTAGCAATTAAAACGGAGCAGTGCAACGTTTAGAAACATTGCACTATGCCTAGCGCTGTGCTTCAATCTGGACTATTCACGACAACGCCGTAGTCACCTCGTTCCGAAGGACGCCCCATGCCCGACCACCCGCACCCGTCGATGACCAACACGACCTATCCCGCCCCGGCAAGCGGCCCGGCGGTACCGCGCAGCGGTTCCCGACCCGCCCCGACACCGCCCGCCGCCCCCGGGGACGAGATCACCACGGCGTTGCCCCGCCGGCCGTTCGGGATTGCGGGTCCGCCCGCGGGTCCGCCGGCGATGCTCACCTGGGGGCCGGTGCCCGGATACCTCCCCGCGTTCGCCCCGGCGCGCCGGCGGCGTCAGACCCCCTGGACGCAGATCGCCGTGGGGGCCGCGGTCGTGGTGACGCTGGTGGTCGCCGGTTTGGCGATCAGCGTGGCCGGCAGCCCTGACGACACGGCGACCTCGACATCGATGCCCGCGCCGACGACTTCCGCGGCGCCGATCGACCCGGGCCCAGCACCGCAGGCACCCACGGTGCCGCTGTCGGCGCTACCCGGGCTGATGCTGGATGTGGCCACCATCAACACCATCGAGGGCGCCACTGACATCGCACCGTCACCCGACTCGGCCAACGACAACGCGGCCTACAGCGGCCTCGACACCGACCGGCCCGAATGCGGCGAGATCCAAGCTCCCGCGCTCGAATCGGAGCTCGACGGCAGCGGCTGGATCGGCGTGCGTACTCAATCGCTGCAAGACCCCGAGGGCGCCCGGCACCTCAACCACAGCGCCGCGATCTACTTCGCCACCGCCAAGGCGGCCAACGACTTCGCGGCCAAACAGGCGCAGGCTTGGCCGAAATGCAACGGCGCCAGCCTGCACCTGACCGTCCGCCGAGAACCCACCAGCATCTGGATGGCGGGCACGGCCACCAACCGTGACGGCATGCTCAGCATCACCAACACTCAGGAAGGCGCCCGGGGGTGGCAGTGCCAGCGGGCCCTGACCGCACGCAACAACATCGTCATCGACGTGCGCAGCTGCGGCGACAACCGCACCGATCAAGCGATCACCATCGCCACCCGGATGGCCGAACGCGTCACCACCCGCTGAACGAGCACGGACACCGCGGGGCCGCGAACGCCATCACACTGCGCGCGAACCCGGATCACCACGAGGAAGGGGCGATGATCGGAATGCGCATGGGGCTTAACGCCGTTCGGCTGGACGAGGCGTTGATGTCCCAGCGGCGCCGGCCAGGCCGGCGGCCGGTACGCCCAGCACCCGACCTCAAACCGCGCCAGTCGATCGGCGTAGTCATCAAGCAAGCGATGCTGCCCGACACCGAGCTCTCGCCCTTCTTCGATCAGGCATTCACGATCGATGCACGACGTCGCGCGTCGCCGGGCAATGATGAACAAAATCGGACGAACGAATCTGATGCGCCGGTGGGAGCGGCTACCATTCTGCTGGTCTGGTCGGGGTCGCCACGGGTGGCCGGCAGTGGGCGCCGAAACGAGGGGATGGGAATGGGGGATGGGCACGCGCCGCGCCGCCGCTCCCGGAGGATCGGCCACCCGCGCGACGACGCCGACCAGGGTGCCGCCGGAGCCGACCGGCACCGAATGCGCGGGGAGGAGAAGCGAATCCGCGACCGGGTGCGACGGCCGGCCGTGCTGAGCGCCTCCCTCGCCGTGGTGGCCGCACTGGGCGGCGGCTGTTCGACGGTGGTGACCGGCAGCGCCGTCAAGTCCGGTGGCCCGGCGCCGGCGGCGGCCAACGTGGCGCTGCTCGACCCGGGCAACTACCCACGCCGGCCGCGCCCACCGCTGGGCACCGTCGCCGACGACGCAGCCGGGCGTCGTGTCGAAGCCCAGCGGATGGCAGAGATGGTGGCCGGCCCCTGGCAGGTCGACGGGACGATGATCAGCCCGCTGAGCGCCGAAATAGCGCCCACCACAGCGGTTCCCGAGCCCGGGCGGCTCTCGGCGCTGGTGCGCGGTGATTCGATCGCCGCGATCGCCGCCGCGCATCACTTCGTGGCGGGCTTCGTCAGCGGACGCGCCACCCCGCCACCGCCACGCGGACAACCCCCCGCTGATAAACCCAAGATCCTGGACAACGGGGTGTTCCGCTTCCCCGGCCCGCAAGACGCCGCCGACGCGGCGGCAGCCATGGCCGCGGCCGACATGGCCACCATCCGGCCGGGGAACATCCCGGCCACCCGGCTGTCAATCCCGCAGTACCCCAACGCGATCGCCAACGTGGCCCCCCTGTCCGGAGGATTCGAGGCCGAAGCGTTCACCGCTCACGGACCCTACGTGCTTTTCCAGTTCGCCGGCTCCAAAGAGAGCGCGGGCGCGGTCGCCGACATGATCGCCAAAACGCTCGACTTGCAAGGCCCGATGGCCGACCACTTCCAGGCCACACCCGTAGACCAGCTGGCCGCCTTGCCCGCCGACCCGACCGGACTGCTGGCCCGCACCGTGCCCGCCACCGACCCCGGCGTCAACCAGGCCGCGGTCTATCCACCACACGGCTCGCTGCATTTCCGGTCCGACCCGGTGGCCACCCAAGCCGTATACACCGACGCCGGAATCAACCGCGTCGCCGCCGACCGCACCACCGTCTACGAGGCGGTCGATAGCACCGGTGCCCAGCGGGCCGCCGACGGGCTCGCCCGCATCGACGTCCCCTTCCTGGGCTACCGCTCCGCCGCCGGAATCAATGGACTGCCCTCGGCGCACTGCTTCGACCGCGGGCCCGATACCAGCGAGCTGGGCGGCGTTCGCTATCTGTGCGTCGCGACCGCCGATCGTTACGCGTTCAAAGTTACTGCCGCTCAGGAACTCGAGGCGCACCAGATCGTCGCCGCCCAATACCTGATGTTGACCGCGCCATGACGCGCCGCGTCCGCCAGTGGACCGTCGCCGCCGCGGCCGCGGCGTTGACGGTCGCCTGCAGTTCCACGGTCGCGGGGACCGCTGTCAAAGCCCCCGGGACGGACAGCACCGATGGCGTCGACCTCGCCCTGCTCGACGCCGGGAACTTCCCGACCACCCCGCGCGACCCGCTGGGAACCGCCGGTGACGCGCTGCGCGGCGGCTGGGCCGAAGGACGTCGCCTGGCCGGCGCCGTGGTGGGCCCCTGGGAGGCCGACCCCGACCTGATCGACTACGCCCAAGTCGATTCGGGCGTGGTCAAGGACGCTGACGCGGTCAACTCGCTGCTGGGCGCCCCGATGGGCGAGGGCCTGGGCGGCCACAACCTACTGGCCGGTTTCTCCAGCGCCCGTCACACCGAGAAGGGCCCGTACAAGGGCCTGCTCAACATCGTGCTGGAGCTGGCCAGCCCGGCCGATGCGACCGCCGCGGCCGCCGCCATGGCCGCCAGGGGCACGGCCTTGAAAATGCCCTTCGAAACCAAAACCATTCCCACGCAGCCGTTTTCGATCCCGCGTCACCCCGCGACTGCGGCGCTGACCTACCAGTGGACCGCGCGTTACCCTGACCCCGGCGGTCCACGGTTCTCGGTGACCGCCCTGAGTGCCCACGGTCAATATGTGCTGGCGCAAACGGCGACATCGTCCGACAATGCCGATATCGCAGCCCAATTGATCGCCACCACAATGGATTTGCAGCAGCCCTCGGTCGACGCCTTCAAGCCCACGCCGCGCGATCAGCTGGCCCAGCTGCCGCTGGACCCCGACGGGCTGATGGCGCGCACCGTGGCGCCCCGACAAGAGAACGAGTCGATCAGCGACGGCATCTATGACCCACACGGTGCGCTGCACTTGGCCACCGATAACCCGGTTCACCTACAAGCACTGTACAAATCCGCCAATGTGCAGCGGGTCGCCTACACCCTGGAAACCAGTGTCTATCAAACGCCCGACGCCGGCGCGGCGGCGCGGATCGTCGCCGACATGTCCGGGCCGCACCAAGTGGGCGGGATCAGCGGCATGCCCAAGGCGAAGTGCTTCAACGAGACATTGGGCTATTGGTGTGTGGCTCGCGCGGATCGCTACGCCTACGAGATGCAAAACGAACAGGAGAATGCGCTGCACCAGATGATGGCCGCCCAATATCGCATGCTCACCGGGAAGTGAGCGCCTGATGCCGCTTGCTGTGGGAACGATCATCGCCGGATACCGCATCGAAGGTGTGCTCGGTTCCGGCGGGATGGGCACGGTGTACCTGGCCCGCCACCCGACGCTGCCCCGCAGCGATGCGTTGAAGATCCTGTCCGCCGAGCTGTCCGTGGACCGCCAATTCAGGGTCCGTTTCACCCGCGAAGCCGACTTGGCCGCCACCCTCAACCACCCGAATATCGTGCGGGTGTACAACCGCGGCGAAACCGACGACGGACACCTGTGGATCGCCATGGAGTACGTCGAAGGAACCGCGGCCAACGATCTGGACCGCGCCAACCTCACCCCGGCCCGCATCGTGCGCATCATCACCGACGTCGCCGCCGCACTCGACTACGCGCACTCCCGGCGGGTGCTGCACCGCGACATCAAACCCGGCAACTTCCTGATCTCGGCTCCCGGCAGCGACCATGAACGAGTGTTGTTGGCCGACTTCGGTATTGCGCGCGCCCTCGATGACGCCACCACGTTGACCGCCACGGGCTCCATGGTCGGCACCGCCGCCTACGCCGCACCGGAGACCATCGAAGGCGGCCCGGCCGACGCCCGCAGCGATATCTACTCGTTGGGATGCGCCCTGTTCCGGCTGCTGACCAGCCGCACCCCCTACGAGGACAACTCACTGTCGGCGATGTTGGCCGGACACCTGATGCGGCCCGTCCCGCGCCCCACCGACATCAACCCCGGCCTGCCCGGCCAGATCGACGACGTGATCGCCCGGGCACTGGCCAAAGACCCCGCCGAGCGCTTCCCGACCGCGGGCGCACTGGCGGCGGCCACCGCCGCCGCGCTCACCAATAACCCCGCGCCGCCCACCACCGGCCCCAGCGGGCTACCGGCAGGCAGCCCGACCAATCCCACGCTGACCTATCCGCCCACCGTGCCCCCCGGGGCGGCCGCCGCACCGGGGTGGCCCGCCTACCAACCCCACGGGGCGGCCGGCGCGCCGAATCATGCCGCGCCCCAATGGTTCGCGGGCATGCACCCGGCGGCCGGCGGGCCGGCGCCACCGCCTCGGGCCAAGCGGCGCAGACGCACTCGCCTGATCGTGGCGGCGACCGTTCTCGTCGCGGCGCTGGCCGCCGCCACGGTCGTGGGCATTCACCTGGTCGGCCGCCCCGGCGGCGGACTGGGCCCCTACCAACCACAAGCCCTCAGCACCAAGTTCGGCACCCTCAAGCTCGAGCACCGCCCGATGGCCATCGCCGCGCTCGGGCCCGGCGATCCCGATGCCGTCCTGTCGCTGGGGGCCCAGCCGGTCCTCATGAACGCGACCAACGCGACGGTGCCGAACTGGCTGCAGCCGCTCATCCACTCATCCCCGCCGGTGTTCGCCGCGGCCGACACCGCCGCGATCACCGCCGCCAAACCCGACCTCATCATCGACACCGGCGACATCGACCAACCCACCTTCAACGCATTGACGGCGATCGCGCCCACCCTCGCCCGACCCGCCGACGACACTCAAGGGTGGACCTGGCAGGCGCAACTGAACTGGATCGCCACCGCGCTCGGCCGCACCGACGCGGCCAAGACCCTGATCGACAAAGCGCAGTCGGAGCAGAACACCATCCGCTCGGAGCACGGCAGCTTTTCCGGCAAATCCGTCCTCGTCGTCAGCTACACCGGCACGACCACGACCGCCGCCGTGGACCCGTCGCCGCCGAGCGGCTACCTGGAGAGCGTGGGCTTCACCTACAACCCCCACTACCAGCGCAGCCCCGGCGGACCCGCGGAAGTCCCGTTCAACATCAACGACGCCGACTACGTCTCTCAGCGCAGCGATGTGATGCTGCTGCTGCGCACCGACCCCGCCGCCGGCGGCGGGGGATACGCCGGCCTGCCCGCCAGATACACCAGTTTCGGCGGCACGCTGGTCATCGTCGACGACCCCGCCGCCATCGCCGCCCTCGACGCCGGCGGTCCCGCGGCCACCACGTACCTCAACACCGCGCTGGTCCCCAAGCTCGGCAACCAAATCCGCTGACGCCGTCGCGGCGGGGGCCGTCGCCCGACACCGGGCGCCGGTAATGTCGAATTCGTGCGTAGTGAAGGCGATACCTGGGACATCACAACGAGTGTGGGTTCGACGGCGTTGTTCGTCGCGACGGCCCGAGCGCTGGAGGCGAAGAAGCCCGACCCGCTGGCCGTCGACCCTTATGCGGAGGTGTTCTGCCGCGCCGTGGGTGGGTGGGCGGCCGACGTGCTGGACGGCCGGGCCCCCGATCACGAGCTGACGACGGCCGACTTCGGCGAGCACTTCGTCAACTTCCAGGGCGCGCGGACCAAATACTTCGACGAGTATTTCCGTCGCGCCGCCGCCGCGGGCGTGCGGCAGGTGGTCATCCTGGCGGCCGGGCTGGATTCGCGCGCCTACCGCCTGGACTGGCCGGCCGGCACCACCATCTTCGAGTTGGACCAGCCACAGGTCCTCGACTTCAAGCGCGAGGTGCTCACCGGGCAGGGCGCGCAGCCCAAGGCGGAGCGCCGGGAGATCGCGGTTGACCTGCGCGACGACTGGCCGCAAGCGCTGCGGGACAGCGGCTTTGACGCCGCCAAGCCGTCGGCGTGGATTGCCGAGGGCCTACTCATCTACCTCCCGGCGGCCGCGCAGGAGCAGCTGTTCACCGGCATCGACGGCCTGGCCGCCGCGGGCAGCCACGTCGGGGTCGAGGACGGCGCGCCGCTCGACCAGGACGACTTCGAGGCGAAACGCGAGGAAGAGCGCGCCGCCATGGCCGACGGTGCCGAGCGGCCGTTCTATCAGCTCGTCTACAACGAGCGGATCGCGCCGGCCACCGAATGGTTCGGCGAGCGCGGATGGACCGCGGTCGGCACCCCGCTGGCCGACTTCCTGCGCGAGAACGGCAGGCCGGTGCCCGGGCCGGACGTCCAAGCCGGGCCGATGGTCGCCCGCAACACCCTGGTGAGCGCGGTCAAGGCCTGACCCGTGCGGTCGGGCTCCCGATGAGTTCTCCATGAGTTGAGCGCGCGCCGGAACTTTCGCGCGCCGCCCGCCGACTACTACCGGGCTGATCCGTGCGCCGCCTAACAGCCCGGGCGGCGTCGATCTCAGCCCGGCGAGGAGTCTGGCGTGGCGCTGCACGCTTTTTTCGATAGCCCGGCCGGCGGCCGACGATGACCGCGCCGGTGTGGATGGCGCTGCCCCCGGAGGTCCATTCTGCGCAGCTGAGCAGCGGCCCCGGGCCGGCCGGGCTGCTGGCCGCCGCGGCCGCGTGGAGCTCGCTGAGCACCACCTACGTCTCGGCGGCCGACGAGCTGTCCGCGACCCTGTCCGCGGCCCAGGCCGGGGCGTGGGAGGGGCCCACCGCCGAACGGTACGTGGCCGCCCACGCGCCCTATCTGGCATGGCTGATGCGGGCCGGCGCCAACAGCGCGGCGGCCGCGGCCCGGCACGAGACCGCGGCCACGGCCTACACCGCCGCGCTGGCCGCCATGCCGACATTGCCGGAGCTGGCCGCCAACCACGCGGTGCACGGTGCCCTGGTGGCGACGAACTTCTTCGGTGTGAACACCATCCCGATCGCGCTCAACGAGGCCGATTACGCGCGGATGTGGGTCCACGCCGCCACCACGATGTCCACTTATCAGGCGGTATCCACCGCGGCGGTGGCCTCGACCCCGCAAACCGACCCGGCGCCGCCCATCGCGAACGCCAACGACAGCGGCGGCGACAGCGACGACACCGGGATCGTCGACAATGACGGCGGCGACCCGACCCAGCTGAGCTGGTGGATAAACCGCATCACCGAGATAACCGATACGTTGGCAAAGGATTTGGCGGAATTTCGCACGAACCCGGTCGACGCAATAGAGGATTTGCTACACGACATTTTCGGGCCCGCCGGACTCATCGCCGACGAGTTCACCCACGTGGGCGAGGCCCTCCAGACGTTTCCGCAGCTTGCGGCTCTCCCGCTCGCCGTGCCCGGTGCATTCGGGGGAGGTATAGCGGGGTTGACGCTGCTGGCCGCGATCCAGCCGGGCGCGGCCCCGATCGCGCCACCCGCGGCTGTGCCCGCACCGATGCCCCCGGCACCGAGTGCGCGGGTTGTCGTCGGCGCTCCGGTCATGAGCGCTGCCCCGGCCGCAGCCCCGGCGCCGTCTTCCGCCCCGGCGCCGGCGCCCGCGCCGGCCGCGGCACCTGCGACCGCCGCGCCACCACCGCCGCCCGTGACCGGCGCCGAGGGAGCCGCCTTCCCGTACCTGGTCGGCGGTCCCACGATCGGGACGGACACGGGCATGGGCGTTGGCGCGCAACGAAAGGCGCCGGAGCCCGATTCGGCGGCGGCCGCGGCGGCCGCCGCGGCGCAGGCGCGCGAGCAGCGGCGGGCACGCCGGCGCCGCCGGGCGGCGATGAACGAGCACCAGCGCGGCTACCGGTACGAGTTCGTCGACTCCGACGGCGGGACGGGACCCGACGGGCTCGTCGAGCCGGCACCGTCGGCCATGACGACGGCGTCCGATCAGGGGGCGGGCACGCTCGGTTTCGCCGGAACGGCGAGCAACCCGACGGCCGACGCGACCGGCCTGGCGACGCTGGCCGGCGACGGGTTCGGCGGCGGGCCCTCGCTGCCGATGCTGCCGGGCTCGTGGGAGCCGGACTAGCGGGGACCGGCCGGCGTTGCCCGGAACTTTTGGGGTGCGGCGGACGACTACTGGCTGCGTGTTCGTTCCCGAAGCGCCCACGCCGTCCGGTGATCGGCGAGGGGGGACTCGGATTGATAATGAAAATGATTTTCGATAAGCTCGGCCGCTTAGGAGGGGCTGACGACGGCCTGCCAACCCGCTGCGGCCGCAAAATATCCGGAAATGCGGATAAACCTGGGGTTTATCATCCGCATTGGCGGTAGTGAACGAGGAGTGGAGTGGTGAGTCGGACGGGCCCTGGCGCCTCGACACTTAGCTTATGCAATGCTAACTTCAGGCGGGTTAGGTTAGGGGAGGCTACACAAATGGAGAGGCGTGGCCGTGGAACTCGGTGACACCGGCGTGCTCGCCGCTCAGCCCGTCAATGCCCGGGTGGAAGCGCGGGTCGACGGTGACGTCGTCAGCCGGTTCGCGACGTGCTGCCGCGCGCTCGGTCTCTCGGTCTACCAGCGTCAGCGCCCGGCCGACCTGGCCGCCGCCCGCTCCGGATTCACCGCGCTGACCCGCATCGCCCACGACCAGTGCGACGCCTGGACCGGCCTGGCTGCCGCCGGCGATACGTCCCTGCGGGTGCTGGAGGCGGTCTCGCACACCGTGACGACGGCCGGCACGCTGCAGCGCAAGGTGGACCTGGCGCCCGGCGCGTTGGGCTTCCGCTATGACACCGGCCTATATCTGCAGTTCCGCGCCGTCACCCCCGACGACTTCCACCTCGCCTACGCGGCGGCCCTGGGCACGGCCGGCCGGTTCGCCGACGCCGACCGGATCGTCACCGGCCTGACCACGCGGCGCCCGGACTGGCGCGAAGCCCGTTGGGTCGCCGTCGTCATCAACTACCGCGCGGAGCGGTGGTCGGACGTCGTCAAGTTACTGACGCCGGTCGTCAACCACGCCGACCTCGACGAGGCCTTCTCGCACGCGGCCAGGATCGCGCTGGGCACCGCCCTGGCGCAGCTGGGCATGTTCGCCCCGGCGCTGTCCTACCTCGAGGAACCCGAGGGTCCCGTCGCGGTGGCGGCGGTCGACGGGGCGCTGGCCAAGGCGCTCGTGCTGCGCGCGCACGTCGACGAGGATTCGGCGAGCGAAGTGTTGCAGGACCTGTACGCGGCCCATCCGGAAAACGAACAGATCGAGCAGGCCCTGTCCGACACCAGCTTCGGGATCGTCACCACCACCGCGGCCCGGATCGAGGCGCGCACCGACCCCTGGGACCCGGACACCGAGCCCAGCGCCGAGGACTTCGTGGACCCCGCGGCCCACGAACGCAAGTCCGTGCTGCTGCACGAGGCCGAACTCCAGCTCGCCGAATTCATCGGGCTGGACGAGGTCAAGAACCAGGTGTCGCGGCTGAAGAGCTCGGTGGCCATGGAACTCGTGCGCAAGCAGCGCGGGCTGGCCGTCGCGCAGCGCGCCCACCACCTGGTCTTCGCCGGGCCGCCCGGCACCGGTAAGACCACCATCGCCCGGGTGGTCGCCAAGATCTATTGCGGCCTTGGGCTGTTGAAGCGGGAGAACATCCGGGAGGTGCACCGCGCCGACCTGATCGGCCAGCACATCGGCGAGACCGAGGCCAAGACCAACGCGATCATCGACAGCGCCCTGGACGGGGTGCTGTTCCTCGACGAGGCCTACGCCTTGGTCGCCACGGGCGCCAAGAACGACTTCGGACTGGTCGCCATCGACACCCTGCTGGCGCGGATGGAGAACGACCGCGACCGGCTGGTGGTCATCATCGCCGGGTACCGCGCCGACCTCGACAAGTTCCTGGACACCAACGAGGGCCTGCGGTCCCGGTTCACCCGCAACATCGACTTCCCTTCCTACGCACCGTCGGAGCTCGTCGAGATCGCGACCAAGATGGCCGAGCAGCGCGACAGCGTCTTCGAACGCGCCGCGCTCGACCACATGGAGGCGCTGTTCACCAAGCTCGCCACGGAGTCGACGCCGGACGCCAACGGAATTTCGCGGCGCAACCTCGACATCGCCGGCAACGGTCGCTTCGTTCGCAACATCGTCGAACGCTCGGAGGAAGAACGCGAATTCCGGCTCGACCACTCGGACCACGCGGGGACCGGGGAATTCAGTGACGAGGAGCTGATGACCATCACCGACCAGGACGTCGAGAACTCGGTGGAGCCGTTGTTGCGCGGCCTCGGCCTGTCGGTGCCGGCATGACGAATCCCGAATCGGACGACCGGCGTTCGTTCGCCTCGCGTACCCCGGTCAACGACAATCCCGACCAGGTCGAATATCGGCGCGGCTTCGTCACCCGCCACCAGGTCAGCGGCTGGCGATTCGTGATGCGGCGCATCGCCTCCGGCATCGCCCTGCACGACACCCGGATGCTCGTCGACCCGCTGCGCACCCAGTCGCGCGCGGTGCTGATGGGCGTGGTCCTGCTGGCAACCGGCCTGGCGGGCTGCTTCGTGTTCTCGCTGATCCGGCCCAACGGGACGGTGGGAACCAACGCCGTGCTCGCCGACCGGTCGACCGCCGCCCTGTACGTGCGGGTCGGCGACCAGCTGCACCCCGTGCTCAACCTGACCTCGGCCCGGCTGATCGTCGGGAAGCCCGTCAACCCCGCCACGGTGAAAAGCACTGAGCTGGACCGGTTTCCGCGCGGAAATCTGATCGGCATTCCGGGCGCGCCGGAGCGCATGGTGCAAAACACCACGCGCGACGCGAACTGGACCGTGTGCGACGGCATCGGCGGGACGGCGCACGCCGTGCACAGCACCGGAGTCACCGTGATCGCCGGCCGCCCCGACAGCAGCGGCGCGCGGGCGGCCAAGCTCGACGCCAAACAGGCGATTCTGGTGGACTTCCCGACCGACAAGGGCAACGGCACCTGGCTGCTGTGGGACGGCAGGCGCAGCCAGATCAACCTGGCCGACCACGCCGTCACCAACGCGCTCGGCCTCGGGCTGAACAACTCGGAGATCCCCGCGCCCCGGCCCATCGCGCTGGGATTGTTCAACGCCGTCCCCGAGGCGCCGCCGCTGGCGGCGCCGGCCATCCCCAACGCCGGCGCCCCGGCGGGCTTCAGCGTGCCCGCCCCGATCGGCGCGGTCGTGGTTTCCTATGCGCTGGACCAGAACTCGGCGGGCGCGGCGCGCTATTACGCGGTGCTGCCCGACGGTCTGCAGCCCATCTCACCGGTGCTCGCGGCGATCCTGCGCAACACCAACTCCTATGGCCTGGACCAACCGCCGCGGCTGGGCGCCGACGCCGTGGCCAAGCTGCCGGTTTCGCGGATGCTGGACACCTCGCGCTATCCCGACCAGCAGGTCACCGTCGTGGACGCGGCCAAAGACCCCGTCACGTGCGCGTACTGGAGCAAGCCCGCGGGCGCCGCCACCAGCTCGCTGAGCCTGATGTCCGGTTCGGCGCTGCCGGTGCCCGAGTCGATCCGCACCGTCGACCTGGTCGGCGCCTCCCCGGCTACCGCCACCCGCGTCGCCCTGGCCCCGGGCACCGGGTACTTCGCCCAGACCGTCACCGGCGGCGCCGGCGCGCCCGGCACCGGGTCGTTGTTCTGGGTGTCGGACACCGGGGTCCGTTACGGTATCGACAACGAGGCGGAGAGTTCGGCCGCCGGGCGCGGCAAAACCGTTGAGGCCCTTGGCCTGAGCGAGCCGGCGGTGCCCGCCCCGTGGTCGGTGCTGTCGCTGTTCGCCAGTGGCCCCACGCTGTCGCGCGCCGACGCGCTGCTCGCGCACGACGGGCTGGCGCCCGACACCAAGCCCGGCCGCGTGGCATCAGCAGAGGGAGCGCCCCGATGAGCCGACTCATCTTCGAAGCCCGCCGCCGGCTGGCGCCGCCGGTCACCCGCAAGGGCACCATCACCATCGAGGCGCCGCCCGAGCTGCCGCGGGTGATCCCGCCGTCGTTCCTGCGCCGGGCGATGCCCTACGTGCTGGTGATCCTGATCGTCGGCATGGTCGTCGCGCTGTTCGCCACCGGGATGCGGCTGATCTCCCCGCAGACGCTGTTCTTCCCGTTCGTGTTGCTGCTGGCCGCCACCGCGATGTATCGCGGCAACGACAGCAAGACGCGCACGGAGGAGGTCGACGCCGAACGCGCCGACTACCTGCGCTACCTGTCGGTGGTGCGCGACAACATCCGCACCCAGGCCGCCCAGCAGCGCGCCGCCGCCGAATGGTCGCACCCCGAGCCGACGACCCTGGCGAGCGTGCCCGGCTCGCGCCGGCAGTGGGAGCGGGACCCGCACGACCCGGACTTCCTGGTGGTGCGGGCCGGCCGCCACCAGGTTCCACTGAGCACGGCGCTGCGGGTCAACGACACCGCCGACGAGATCGACCTGGAGCCGGTGTCGCACAGCGCATTGCGCAGCCTGCTCGACACCCACCGCATCGTTCGCGACGTGCCGACCGGAATCGACCTGACCAAGGTCTCGCGGATCAGCGTGGTGGGCGAGGCCGAGGACGCGCGGGCGGCGATGCGCGCGTGGATCGCCCAGGCGGTGACGTGGCACGACCCGACGGTGCTGGGGGTGGCGCTGGTCGCCCGCGACCTGGAGAGCCCCGACTGGTCCTGGCTGAAATGGCTTCCGCACACCGACGTTCCGGGCGAGTTCGACGGTGTCGGACCGGCCCGCTTGCTGACAACCAACCCCGACGAACTGGTCCTGCTGCTGGGCCCCGCGTTCGTCGACCGCCCGGCGTTCACCGGCGAGCCCGCCGACACGCTGCGCCACCTGCTGATCGTCGTCGACGACCCCGACTTCGACCCGAGCACCTCGGCGCTGGCGCTGGGACGGGCGGGCGTCACCGTAGTGCACCGTAGCGCGACACCGCCGCATCGCGAGCAGTATTCGGACCCGGAGAGGCCGATCCTGCGCATCATCGGCGAGGGCAGCGAAGCGGGGGCCCTGGTGCGCTGGCAGACCGGGGGCTGGCAGCCCTACATCGACGAGGCCGACCGGCTGGGCGCCGACGACGCCGCCCACCTGGCGCGCCAATTGGCGCGCTGGGACTCCAACCCGACCCACACCGGTCTGCGCTCGGCGGCCACCCGCGGCGCCACCTTCACCACGCTGCTGGGCATTCCCGACGCCTCGCGGCTGGACGTCCCCACGCTCTGGGCGCCGCGGCGCCGCGAGGACGAGCTGCGCGTACCCATCGGCGTCACCGCGACCGGTGAGCCGCTGTTCTTCGACCTCAAGGACGAGGCGGAGGGCGGGATGGGCCCGCACGGGCTGATGATCGGTATGACGGGCTCCGGGAAGTCGCAGACCCTGATGTCGATCCTGTTGTCGCTGTTGACAACTCATTCGGCGGACCGGCTGATCGTGATCTACGCAGACTTCAAGGGTGAGGCCGGCGCCGACAGCTTCCGCCACTTCCCGCAGGTCGTCGCCGTGATCTCCAACATGGCCGAGAAGAAATCGCTCGCCGACCGGTTCGCCGACACGCTGCGCGGGGAGGTGGCCCGTCGCGAGACGTTGCTGCGTGAGGCCGGCCGCCGCGTCCAGGGCAGCGCGTTCAACTCGGTGGTCGAATACGAGGCTGCCGTCGCGGCCGGACACGACCTGCCGCCCATTCCGACGCTGTTCGTGGTCGCCGACGAATTCACCCTGATGCTGGCCGACCACCCCGAATACGCGGAGTTGTTCGACTACGTTGCGCGCAAGGGCCGCTCGTTCCGCATCCACATCCTGTTCGCGTCGCAGACGCTGGACGTGGGCAAGATCAAGGACATCGACAAGAACACCTCCTACCGCATCGGGCTGAAGGTGGCCAGCCCCAGCGTGTCCCGCCAGATCATCGGGGTGGAGGACGCCTACCACATCGAATCGGGCAAGGAGCACAAGGGCGTGGGCTTTCTGGTGCCCGCCCCGGGCGCGGCCCCGATCAAATTCCGCAGCACGTACGTCGATGGCATCTACGAGCCGCCGCGGCAGGCGAAGTCCTTTGTGGTGCATGCCGCCCCGGAGCCCAAGCTGTTCACGGCCGAGCGCGTCGAGCCGGATCAGGACACGGTGATCTCGACCGCCGACGACCAGGAGCTCACCGGGCCGCCACGCAAGCTGATCGCCACCATCGGTGACCAGCTGGCGCGGTACGGACCGCGGGCACCACAGCTGTGGCTGCCGCCGCTGGACGAGCCGATCCCGCTGACCGCGGCGCTGGCGCGCGCCGGGGTGCCGCAGCGCCAGTGGCAGTGGCCGCTGGGCGAGATCGACAAACCCTTCGAAATGCGCCGCGACCCACTGATGTTCGACGCCAATTCGTCGGCCGGGAACATGGTGATCCACGGCGGCCCCAAGTCCGGCAAATCGACCGCGTTGCAGACATTCATCCTGTCGGCGGCCAGCCTGCACTCGCCGCGCGACGTCACGTTCTACTGCCTGGACTACGGCGGCGGCAAGCTGCGGGCGCTGGAAGACCTGGCGCACGTCGGCAGCGTCGCCTCCGCGCTGGAACCCGAGCGCATCCGGCGCACCTTCGGCGAGCTGGAGCAGCTGCTGCTGTCCCGGCAGCGGCGCGAGGTGTTCCGCGACCGGCACGGCGCCGCCCCCGATGACGGCTACGGCGAGGTGTTCCTGGTGATCGATAACCTGTACGCGTTCGGCCGGGATAACACCGACCAGTTCAACACCCGAAATCCGTTGTTGGCCAAGGTGACCGAGCTGGTCAATGTCGGGCTTGCCTACGGCATCCACGTCGTCATCACGACGCCGAGTTGGCTCGAGGTGCCGCTGGCGATGCGCGACGGCCTCGGGCTGCGGCTCGAGCTCAAGCTGCACGATCCGCGGGACAGCAATGTGCGGCTCGTCGGCGCGCTGCGGCGCCCCGCCGAAGCGGTGCCGCACGACCAGCCGGGCCGCGGGTTGACCATGGCCGCCGAGCACTTCCTGTTCGCGGCGCCGGAGCTCGAGCAGGTGGCCGCGCTCAACGCGCGCTACCCGGGCATGGCCGCACCGCCCGTCCGGCTGCTGCCGACCAACCTGGCTCCCGAGGCGGTCGGCGCGATCTATCGCGGGCCCGAGCAGGTGGTGATCGGCCAGCGCGAGGAGGACCTCGCGCCCGTCGTCGTCAACTTCGCCGACGAGCCGCTGCTGATGGTGTTCGGCGACAGCAAGTCCGGCAAGACCACGTTGCTGCGCCACATCATTCGCACCATCCGCGAGAACTCCACGCCCGATCAGGTCGCCTTCACCGTGCTGGATCGACGGCTGCACCTGGTCGACGAGCCGCTGTTCCCCGACAACGAATACGCCGCCAACATCGACCGCGTCATCCCGGCGATGCTGGGCCTGGCCAGCATCATCGAATCCCGGCGTCCCCCGGCCGGGCTGTCGCCCGGCGAGCTGGCCCGCTGGACGTACGCGGGCCACACCCACTACCTGATCATCGACGACGTCGACCAGATACCGGATACCCCGGCGATGAGCGGCCCCTACGTCGGGCAGCGGCCGTGGAGCCCGCTGATCGGAATCCTGTCGCAGGCGGCCGATTTGGGGCTGCGGGTGATCGTCACGGCGCGGGCCACCGGATCCGGGCACGCCCTGATGACCAATCCGTTGCTGCGCCGCTTCAACGACTTGCAGGCCACCGCGCTGATGCTGGCGGGCAATCCGCAGGACAGCGGCAAGATCCGGGGTCAGCGGTTCGGCCGGCTGCCGGCCGGGCGGGCGATCTTGTTGGGCGACAGCGATAGTCCGACCTACGTGCAGTTGGTCAACCCGTTGGTGGGTGAGGCCGCGATGTCCGGTGAAACGCAACAGTAAGGGGAGAGTCATGACGTTGCGAGTGGTTCCCGAGGGCCTGGCGGCGACCAGCGCCGCGGTGGAGGCGCTGACGGCGCGGCTGGCGGCCGCGCATGCGGCGGCCGCCCCGGCCATCACCGCGGTGGTGCCGCCGGCGGTGGATCCGGTGTCGCTGCAGACGGCCATCGGGTTCAGCGCGCAGGGCCAGGAGCACGCCGCGGTCGCCGCCCAAGGGGTCGAAGAGCTCGGCCGCGCCGGCGTGGGCGTCGGCGAGGCCGGCGCCAGCTATCTCGCCGGGGACGCTTCGGCCGCCGCGACGTATGGGTTCACGGGCGCCTGACCATGACGTCCCCCGTTGTGCCCGTCTGGATGGCCTCGCCGCCCGAGGTGCATTCGACGCTGCTGAGCGCCGGTCCCGGACCGGGACCGCTGTTGGCCGCCGCCGGCGCGTGGAGCTCGCTGAGCGCTGAATACGCCACGGCGGCAGCCGAACTCACGGGGATGGTGGGGGAGACGCAGGCCGGGGCGTGGGAGGGGCCGACGTCGGAGCAGTACGCGGCCGCGCACGCGCCTTACCTGGCGTGGCTGCAGCAGGCCAGCGCCGACAGCGCGGGCGTGGCCGCGCAGCACGAGGTCGCGGCGGCGGCCTACACCGCCGCCCTGACCGCCATGCCCACGCTGGGGGAACTGGCCGCCAATCACACCATCCACGGGGTGTTGGTGGCGACGAACTTCTTTGGGATCAACACGATCCCGATCGCGCTCAACGAGGCCGACTACGCGCGGATGTGGGTCCAGGCCGCGACCGTGATGGGCGCCTATCAGGCCACCTCGGGCGCGGCGCTCGCCGCCGCCCCCCGCAGCGCCCCGGCGCCGTCCATCGTGCGGCCGGGCGGCGAGGCCAACGACGCCGCGGTCAACACCCTGCAAAGCTCGTCCAACCCGATCTCGGATTTCTTCCAGCAGCTGTCCAAGTTCCTGCAGGACTTCTTCTCGAACATTCAGCAGGTGCTGCAAAACTTCTTCTCGAACCTGCCCGCCTTCCTGGCCGCCAACGGCCCGCTGCTGTTCTTCGTCGCCTACCAGGTGTTCTTCAACGCCGTCGGCTGGCCGACCTGGGGCGCGATCCTGACCGCACCCTTCCTCATCCCGCTGCTGCTGGGCATCGGCCTGAGTTCGTTGCTCAGCGCGCCCGCCGAGATCGCGCCGGTCGCCGCGGCGCCCGCCGCTACGCCGCTGGTCACCTCGACCAGGCCGGCGTCGATGCTGCCGGCGGTCGCGCTGGCCCCCACGGTGGCGACTCCCGCCGGGGCTCCGGCCACTTCGGTCGCCGCGGGTTCCGGTGCGGCTCCCGCCCCGGCCCCGGCGCCCGCGCCGAGCACTCTGGCCTACCTGGTCGCCTACGGCGGTGACCCCGAAACCGGTGTCGGCCCGACGCTGGGTGGGCGTGGTGGCGCCAAGGCGCCCGCGGCGACCATCCCCGCGGCCGGCGCGGCGGCGGCCAGCCGGGCCGAGGCGCGGGCGCGGCGGCGGAAGCGGGCGGCGATGCGCGACCACGCCGACGAATTCGCCGACATGGATGCCGACTTCGACGTTCCTCCCGACTACGGCGACGAGGAGTGGCCGGCCGTGGCGGCGTCCGGCGCGGGGGCCGGAACGCTGGGCTTCGCCGGCACCGCGCGCAAAGAGCGCGCCTTCCGGGCGGCCGGACTGACCAAGCTGACCGACGGCGAGTTCGGTGGCGGCCCGAGGATGCCGATGATGCCGGGCACCTGGGACCACGACGCCGACCAGGACCCGGCACGCCCGACCGAGCCGAGGGAAGGGGGGTAAGGCGGTCGGCACGATGCCGGCAGTCAGCGAAATCCCACGGGACCGAAAAGAAAGGAAGCACCATGAGCATGTTGGACGCTCATATTCCGCAGTTGGTGGCCTCGCAATCGGCGTTCAGCGCCAAGGCGGCGCTGATGCGCAGCACCATCAGCCAGGCCGAGCAGGAAGCGATGTCGGCGCAGGCCTTCCACCAGGGCGAGGCGTCGGCCGCGTTCCAGGCCGCGCACGCCCGCTTCGTCGAGGCCGCCGCGCGGGTCAACACCCTGCTGGACATCGCGCAGGCCAACCTCGGCGACGCCGCGGGCACCTACGTGGCCGCCGACGCCGCGGCAGCCTCCGGTTACACCGCCTTCTGACCCCAGCCGCCACCAACCGCGAAAGGACTTGTCATGTCCCAGATCATGTACAACTACCCGGCGATGTTGAGCCACGCCGCGGACATGTCGGGCTACGCCGGCACGTTGCAGGGGCTCGGATCGGACATCGCCAGCGAGCAGGCGACCCTGTCGAACGCCTGGCAGGGCGACACCGGTATGACCTACCAGGTGTGGCAGGCCCAGTGGAACCAGGCGATGGACAGCCTGGTGCGTGCCTACCAGGCCATGGCCAGCACCCACGAGGCCAACACCATGTCCATGCTCGCCCGCGACCAGGCCGAAGCCGCCAAATGGGGCGGTTAGTCCTCCTCAGATGAACGCTGAGCCCAACGCCGTCGAGCTGACGGTCGACCACGCGTGGTTCATCGCGGAAACCATTGGGGCGGGCAGCTTCCCGTGGGTGCTGGCGATCACCTCGCCGTACAGCGATGCCGCGCAACGCCAGGCGTTCCTGGAACGCCAGCAGGCCGAGCTGACCCAGCTGGGTCTGGTATCGGAGGGCGGGGCGATCAACCCGGCGGTGGCCGACTGGATCAGAGCGGTCTGCTTCCCCGACCGGTGGCTCGACCTGCGTTACGTGGGCCCCGCCAAGGACGGCGGCGCCGGGGAGTTGCTGCGCGGCATCGTCGCGCAGCGCCCCGCCGTCACCGCCAAGACGGTGGTGGCGCTGCGCAGCGCGCAGCTGATCACGTTCACCGCCATGGACATCGACGACCCGCGTGCGCTGGTTCCGGTCTTGGGCGTCGGGCTGGCGCAACGCCCGCCGGCTTCCTTCGACGAGTTCACCATGCCCGCGCGGGTCGGGGCGCGGGCCGACGAGCGGCTGCGTTCGGGCGCCTCGCTCGCCGAAGTCGTTGATTACCTGGGCATCCCGCAGTCAGCGCGACGGGTGGTGGAGTCGGTGTTCACCGGTCCGCGCAGCTACGTCGAGATCGTCGCCGGCTGCCGCCGCGACGGCCGGCACGCCACCACCGAGGTGGGGATGAGCATCGTCGACGCGGCGGCGGGGCGGATCCTGGTCACCCCGTCGCGCGCATTCGACGGCGAGTGGGTGTCGACCTTCGCCCCCGGCACACCGTTTGCGATCGCCGTCGCGATCGAACAGCTGACCGCGTTACTGCCGGAGTCCGAATGGTTCTCCGGCCACCGGTTGGCCCGGGACTTCACCCCCCAACACGCATAACCGCCACCCAACAAGAGACCCGAATCCACGAGAGAAGAGAGCAACGATGTTTCAGGTATGGCCCCAGCGTCCTTCGGGGGACCGGTGACGTCCGGCGCCGTCATGCCGATCGTCCGCGTGGCGATCCTCGCGGACAGCAGGCTGACGGAGATGGCGTTGCCCGCCGAGTTGCCGCTGCGGGAGATCCTCCCCGCGGTCCAGCGGCTCGTCATTCCGGTGGAGCCGAACGGCGAGTCCGACGGCACCTCCCGGGGCGCCGCCGACCTCGGCGCCGCGACACAGCTGAGCCTGGCGCCGATCGGTGGGGCGCCGTTCAGCCTGGACGCCAGCCTGGACACCGTCGGCGTCGTCGACGGTGACCTGCTGGCGCTGCAACCGGTGCCGGTGGGCCAGGCGGCCCCGGGCATCGTCGAGGACATCGCGGACGCGGCCATGATCTTCTCGACCTCCCGGCTGAGGCCCTGGGGCGCAACGCATATCGGGCGCGCGGCGCTGGCCGCGGCGATCGCGGTCGCGTTCCTGGCGACCGGGCTCGCGGCCACCTACCGCGTCGCCACCGGCGCGCTCGCCGGGCTCGTCGCGGTCAGCGCCGTCGCCGCGGTGACCGCGATCGTCGGCCTGCTGGTCGCCGCCCGCTCACCGCGCACCGGGACGGTGTGCTCGGTCGCCGCGCTGGTGCCCATAGGCGCCGCGCTGGCATTGGCGGTGCCGGGACGCTTCGGCCCGGCGCACATCATGCTCGCCGCGGCCGGCGTCACCGCGTGGTCGCTGATCGCCCTGATGGTGCCCGGCGCCGAACGTGAACGCATCGTCGGGCTCTTCACCACGACCGCGGTGGTGGGCGCCGGCGTGACGCTGGCCGCGGGTGCCGTGCTGCTCTGGCACCTGAGCCCGCTCGCGATCGGTTGCGGCCTGATCGTGGCGGCGCTGCTGGTCACCATCGAGGCGGCCCAGCTCTCGGCGCTGTGGGCGCGTTTCCCGCTGCCGGTCATCCCGGCGCCCGGCGACCCCACCCCGTCGGCCCCGTCGTTGCGGGTGCTCGAGGATCTGCCGCGGCGGGTGCGGATCAGCGACGCCCATCAGAGCGGATTCATCGCTGCCGCAGTGCTGCTCAGCGTCATGGGGTCGATGGCGATCGCGCTGCGCCCCGAGGCGCTCGCCGGCGTGGGCTGGTACGTGGTGGGCGCCACGGCGGCGACGTCCGTCCTGCGCGCCCGGGTGTGGGACTCGGCCGCCTGTAAGGCGTGGCTGCTCGCGCAGCCCTACCTGACCGCGGGCGTCCTGCTGGGGCTCTACACCGCGACCGGGCGCTACGCCGCCGCCCTGGGCGCCGTGCTGGTGCTCGTCGCGCTGACCTCGGTGTGGATCGTGGTTGCCCTCAACCCGCGCATCGCCGAGCCGGAGAGCTATTCGCTTCCGCTGCGCCGGCTGACGGGCTTCGTGGCGGCCGGGCTCGACGCGTCGCTCATCCCCGTCATGGCCTACCTGGTCGGCATCTTCGCTTGGATACTCAATCGATGATTCGGTCCGGATCAGCCTGTCTCACAGCGGCTTTAGCGGCCATGCTGTGGACGTGCCCGGCGGCCATGGCGATCGAGGCGCCGAAGGTCGATCCGGGTGTCCAGCCGCCCAGCGGCGCCGCCGGCCCCGTGCAGCCGATGGAGCAACGCGGCCCGTGCAGCGTCGCCGGGGTCATCCCCGGCAGCGACCCCGCGGCCGTCACGCCCAGCCAGGCGACGCTGAATCTGCCCGGGGCATGGCAATTCTCGCGCGGTGACGGCCAGCTGGTGGCGGTGCTCGACACCGGGGTGAGGCCGGGCCCGCGGCTGCCCAACGTCGATCCGGGCGGCGACTTCGTCGAGACGACCGACGGCCTGACGGATTGCGACGGCCACGGCACCCTGGTCGCCGGCCTGATCGCGGGCCAGCCCGGAGATGACGGTTTTGCCGGCGTGGCGCCGGCGGCGCGGGTGGTGTCGATCAGGACGACGTCGGCCAAGTTCTCGCCGCGCACGCCCGGCGGCGACCCGCTGATGGCGCGCGCCTCCTCCGACGTCACGACGCTGGGCCGGGCGATCGTGCACGCGGCCGACCTCGGCGCGCGGGTGATCGACATCTCCACGCTCACTTGCCTGCCCGCCGACCGGCCCGTGGATCAGGCGGCGCTGGGGGCGGCGATCCGCTACGCGGCGGTCGACAAGGACGCGGTGATCGTGGCCGCCGCCGGCAACACCGGACCGACCGGGTCGGTCGCCGGCGGAACGTCCTGCGAGTCCAACCCGCTCACCGACCTGAGCCGCCCGGACGATCCGCGCAACTGGGCCGGCGTCACCTCGATGTCCATCCCGTCGATGTGGCAGCCGTACGTGCTGTCGGTGGCCTCCCTGACACCGGACGGCCAGCCGTCGAAATTCACCATGGCCGGCCCGTGGGTGGGCATCGCCGCGCCCGGCGAACGCATCGTGTCGATCGGCAACGGCGACGGCGGCGGCCTGGCCAACGGGCTGCCCGACGAACACCAGCAACAGGTTGCGCTCACCGGCACCAGCTACGCGGCCGGCTACGTGGCCGGCGTCGCGGCTCTGGTCCGCAGCAAGTACCCCGACCTCAACGCCGCGCAGGTGGTGCATCGCCTCACCGCGACCGCGCACAACGGCGCGAGGGCGCCGTCCAATGTCGTCGGCGCCGGCAGCGTGGATCCGGTGGCGGCCCTGACCTGGCAGCTGCCCGCGGGCAACCAGCCTGCCGGCGCGCCGGTCAAGCCGGTCGCCGTCCCGCCGGCACCCGCACCCCAGGACACCACCCCGCGGACCGTCGCGCTGGCCGGAACCGCCGCGCTGGCCGTGCTTGTCGCGGCCGCGGGCGCCGTCGCCGCCACCCGCCGTCGAAAGGACCCCACCCCGTGAGCCTGCTGCGCTGGATACCCACCCCCGGACCCGGCCGGATCACCCTGGCGCTGCTGGCGATCGTGCCCGCGGTGATGGCCTACCCCTGGCGATCGCCGCGCGACTACTGGCTGCTCGGCATCGCAGCGGCCGTGGTGCTCGTGCTCTTCGGCTGCTGGCGCGGCTTGTATGTCACCACGCTGCTGCGCCGCCGGCTGGCGATCCTGGGCCGCGGCGAGCGGGCCGCCCCCGAATCCGCCACCGCGACAACGGCTCTGCTGCGGGTCGGGGCGCCGGGCGCGGACCCCGGCGTGCTGCCGCTGCTGGCCCGCTACCTGGACCGGTACGGCATCCGCGCGGACAAGATCCGGATCACCAGCCGCGACAATGCAGCCGATGCGTCCAGGCGCGAGACGTGGATCGGGATCACCATCTCGGCCACCGACAACCTGGCCGCGTTGCGGGCGCGCTCGGAACGCATCCCGTTGCGCGAGACCGCGCAGGTGGTGGCGCGCCGGCTGGCCGACCACCTGCGCGAGC
The DNA here is from genome assembly GCF_010731655.1 of Mycobacterium paraseoulense. NCBI lineage: Bacteria > Bacillati > Actinomycetota > Actinomycetes > Mycobacteriales > Mycobacteriaceae > Mycobacterium > Mycobacterium paraseoulense. The sequence goes on from NZ_AP022619.1 coordinate 4,527,571, forward strand.
TCGGCTGGGACGTCACCAGCGTCGCGCCCGACGACGTCCCGCGGTTGCTCACCTCCAACGCCCGCGAGCGGTGGTCCGCGGTGCAACGCGGCGCCTCGGATTACCTTGCGGCATACCAGATCCAGGTGGACGGTGGGTTGGCGGAGACGCTCGAGGCGATTCGCGCGCATCCGGCGCGCGAGACGTGCGCGGCGCTGGAGATCGCCGGCGACGGGACCCGCCTCACCGTCGCCGCCGCGTGCGCCTTCTTGACCGACACGCCGCCGGAACGGACCGCGCCGCCCGCCGGCCTGACCGCGCAGCGCGGCAACCAGCGGCCGGCGCTTCAGGCGCTGGACCTGCTGTCCACCCGGCGGCTCGACGGGCACGTCGACGCCCCGGCTGGCTTGCTGGCGGAGCTGGACTGGACGGCCGTGGTGGGCGCGGCCCCGGTGCCCGAGACCGCTAGAACATGACGTTCTGCAGGAACGCGGTCATCCGCCGCAGATAGTCCAGCTGGCTCACGTGCAGCACGTGGCTGCCCGGAAACCAGTGCAGCGCACAACGATCCCAGTGCTCCCAGAGTTTGACGGCGTGCTCCGGCGGTGCCATCCGGTCGCCGAGCCCGGTGATGATCATCCGCCGCCGGTGTTCCAGCAGCGGCCGATAGCTCAGCGGGCAATGGTAGGACAACCCGTCCGATAACTCGGCACGGCTGATCTGGGCCAGGCGCAACCCCAACCGCACGAGTCTGTTGGCCGGGAACCATTCGTCGAACAACGTCGCCGGGGTGACGACGGGACAGTTCGGGATGACGGCCGCGAGCCGGTCGTCGACCGAGGCCACCAGCGCGGAGGTGTAGCCGCCCAGCGAAATGCCGGTCAGCGCGATACGGTCGACCCCGGTTCCGCGCAGATAGTCGATGATCGACCGGAAGTCGTGCACCGCCTGCGCCATCGCCTCGGCGAAACCGCTCAGGCCGCCGGCGAAATAGCCGAAACCGCTGAAGGGTGAGAACCTTTCGGCGCGCTTGCCGTGAAACGGCAAGGTGTACATCAAGACGTCGTAGCCGGACCGGTAGTACCACGGCAGCGCGAAGAATCGCCCGTTGGCCAGGTACGACGACCCCATGAAGCCGTGGATGACGCACAGCGTGGGGCGGGGCCCGTCATCGTGGCGCCAGTGCTGCGCGCGTACGACGTTGTTCGACCGCCACGCGCTCCACCGTTCGCGCAGCGCGGGGTTGACGGCGGTGAAGCTGCTTTCGAACGCGATGTTGTGCACCGTGCCGCCCGCGACCCACTCGGTCAGCGGGCTCGCGGGCCGCGACGACACCCGCGGCGGTCCGGTCGGCGCGGGAAACGACTTCACCGGGTCGCCCTGCGCCCCCAGCCCGGCGTAGAACTCCAGGTTGGCGCGCTCGGCGCGGGCATCGGCGTGCCGCAGGGAGGCGGCGAGCACGGCCGGCGCCACGGTCGCGGTGAGCAGTGACGACACCCAGGTGCGCAGGGCGAGGTCGCCGATGGCCGAACCCTCGACTACCATCCGCTGGCGGGGGGACAACGCGGAATTCGGGGGCAATCCGTCCACGTCGATTCCGACGTCCGCACCTTGCAGGGCATCGGGAATGTCCGGAACGGGGATGGGCGGATCAATCGAACTGTCGGGCGCCACGAACGCCGATGCTAACCGGCCGGCGCGGTTCCCGGGGCCACTTGGGCGGCGCGGGGGCGGCATGCGGTAATACGGTTGGTCTGTTCCGCCGACCGCCGACGGCGCATCGATCAGGAGGACCGACATGTGGGATCCCGATGTCTACCTGGCCTTTGCGGATCATCGCAACCGGCCCTTCTACGATCTGCTGTCCCGGGTGGGTGCCGAGCGGGCCCGGCGGGTCGTCGATCTCGGTTGCGGGCCCGGCCACCTGACCAAGTACCTGTCCCGGCGCTGGCCGGACGCGGTGATCGAGGCCGTGGACACCTCGCCGGAGATGGTCGCCGCCGCCAAGGAACGCGGCATCGACGCCGTCATCGGCGACTTGCGGGACTGGAAGCCCAAGCCCGACACCGACGTCGTGGTCAGCAACGCCGCCCTGCACTGGGTGCCCGAGCACGCCGAGCTGCTCGTCCGCTGGGCGGATGAACTGCAAGCCGGATCGTGGATCGCCGTCCAGATCCCGGGCAATTTCGAGACGCCGTCACACGCCACGGTGCGCACGCTGGCCCGGCGGGAGCCCTACGCAAAAGTGATGCGCGACATACCGTTTCGCGTCGGTGCGGTGGTGCAGCCGCCGATCCACTACGCCAACCTGTTGCTGGACGCCGGGTGCAGGGTCGACGTCTGGGAGACCACCTACCTGCACCAGCTGACCGGTGACAACCCGGTGCTGGAGTGGATCACCGGGACGGCCCTGGTTCCGGTGCGCGAGCGGCTGAGCGCCGAAGACTGGGAGCGGTTCCGGGCGGAACTCATCCCGCTGCTGGACGACGCCTACCCGCCCCGGGCCGACGGCACCACGATCTTCCCGTTCCGCCGGGTGTTCATCGTCGCCGAGGTGGGCGGCTCGCGGCGCTCGACGGGCTAACCGCTCGCCTGTCCCTCGACGCCCCGGTCGGCCGCGATCGCCGACCGGGCGCTCGGGTTCGACCGGTGAATGTGCAGGTACGTCTCGGTGTAACGCGCCGCGATGCGGGTGCCGGCGAACTCCGACGGGATGACGTCGCCCGTGCGCCGCCGCCAATCATGAAGCCGCACAGCCAAATCGGCGGCGACCTCGTCGGCGTGCGCGTCGACACCGGCCAGCAGGTTGGTGGTCTCGGTCGGGTCGGCGCGCAGGTCGTAGAGCTCGCGTCTCGGGCGCGGGCCGGTGATGAACGGCGCCACGGCGTGCCCGGACGGGCTTTCCTCGATATCCAACGGCAGGTCGAGCAGGGCCCGGGCCGCGTAGTTCTCGATGTAGCTGTAGTCCTTGGTGCGGATCGCGCGGATGGGATCGAACGAGTCGTGATAGGTCTTCGTCGCGTAGACGTGGTCCCGCACCGGCGCCGCGTCCGGGTCGGGCTCCAGGAGGGCGCTCGCGTGCGAGACCCCGTCCACGTCCGGGGGAACCTCGAGACCCAGCAGGCCCAGCAGCGTCGGAAGCAGGTCCACACCGCTGAACAGTTCGTCGTAGACCCGCGGGGTCACGGCCCGGCCGCCGGGGGGCCGGATGATCATGCCGATGCCGGTTCCCGCGTCGTAGAGCGTGGATTTGGCCCGGGGGAACGCCGGGCCGTGATCGGTGAAGAACACCACCCAGGTGGTGGCGTCCAATCCGGTTTCGGCCAGCGTGTCCAGCAACCGGCCCACGGCGGCATCGGCCGTCGCGATCGACCCGTAGAAGCTGGCGAGGTCGTCGCGCACCTCGGGGGTGTCGGGCAGGTAATCGGGGGGGTCGACCCGCGCGCCGTCCGCCGGCTGGTAGCGGTCCCTCGGGTAGGGCCGGTGCGTCTCGAAGAACCCGGCGGTCAGCAGGAACGGCTGGCCCGCGAGGTTCTCGGTGCTGCCGCGCAGCCAGTCGGAGGCCCGCTCCACCACGTACTCGCAGTACGAGTTCGACACGTCGAACTCGTCGAAGCCCAGCCGCTGCGGATGGGACGTCTCGTGCTGCATCCCGAAAAGCGCCGAATACCAACCCGCGTCGGTCAGTATCTCGGGGAGGGTGCGCACGCCACTGCGGTATTCCCAGCCGTGGTGCGCAAGCCCGATCAGGCCGTTGCTCTGCGGGTAACGCCCGGTGAACAGCGATCCGCGCGAGGGCGAGCACAGCGGCGCCGTGGCGTGCGCCCGGGTGAACAGGATGCCCTCGGCGGCAAGGCGGTCCAGCCGGGGGCTGCTGACGTCGGGGCGGCCGTAGACGCCGAGATAACGCCCCAGGTCGTGCCAGTGCACGATCAGCACGTTGTTTTTGCGGCCCGCTGCTTCGCCCGGCGCCAATTCCGTCACCTCCCACTTGCCCCGCGACGGGCGACGATACCGCAGCTAGCTGTCGGCAGTCCGGGTGTGCTGAGTCCAGCGGTTCTCGCAGACGAACTCCGACAGCGGGCGGGCGACGGCCCAACCGTCCAGCTCCAGCGCCGGGCGATCGGGGAATTCGGGCACCGGACCCAGGCACAGGATGGCCACCGGCTCCGCCCCGGCGGGCATCTCGAGCAGCGCCGCCAACCGGTGCGGATCGAACAGCGAAACCCAGCCCATGCCAAGGCCTTCCGAGCGGGCCGCCAGCCACAGATTCTGAATCGCGCACGACACCGACGCGAGATCCATCTGCGGTAGCGTCCGCCGGCCGAATACATGCTTCTCGCGATCGTCGCCCAGCGCCACCACCAGCAGTTCGGCGCACTCGAGGATGCCTTCGACTTTCAGGGCAAGAAACTCCTCGCCCCGCGCGCCGAGCGCCGCGGCGGTGCGGGGTCGCTCTTCGTCGACGAGCGCATGGATGCGCCGCCGCAGTGAGTCATCGGTGATCCGGATGAACCGCCACGGCTGCATCAGGCCGACGCTGGGCGCCGCATGGGCGGCCTGCAGCAGGCGTGCCAGCACGTCCTCGCCCACCACGCCGCCGGGGACGAAGCGGCGCATGTCCCGCCGCTCCGAGATCACCCGATAGACGGCCCGCCGTTCCTGCGGGCTGAAGGCCTCGTCGCTCACGGGAGTCATCGTAGGAAATCCGCGTTAGCGTGAACCGTGTCCGCGACGCGGACCGGCCGAACACCCGAGAAAGGAGTGTTCCGTGAAGCGTTTCGACCTTCTCGACCAGCTGCCCACCGACCCCGCCGCCGGCCGGGTCTATGGCGAGCCCTATCAGACACCGGACGGCACCACCGTGATCCCCGTCGTCAAACCGCTCGGCGTCTTCGTCATCCGCAACGGCGAGGCGTCCTGGGAGGCTGCGATCGACGCGAATCGGATCGCGCTGATCGGGGTGATCACCGGCCTGCTGGCGGCGGTGATCGGCAGCCTCGCGGTGCTGCGGCAGCCGCCCTGGCCGCGGATGACGATCACGGGCTATAGGTGACGCCGACCGCGCGGAAGACGTACTCCGCCGGCATGTCGAACGCCAACGAGTGCCGCGGCAGGCGGCCGAGCACGTCGGCCGGAATGGCGACCTTGTAGTGCAGCGTCAGTTCGCCGCTGAACTTCGGGTCCACCCGTGCCACGTCGAGGTCGACCCGCAAACCGGTCGACGAAATCTCGACCCGCGCCGCGCCGGTCCCCGGCGCATCCCAGCGGACGTCGACGGTCGGGCCGGCCAGCCTGGGCAACATCGACAGCGTGGCCAGCACCCGCTCCTCGGTGAACACCAGCGAACCCGTGTAGCTGGCGACGCTGTGCGGCAATCGCACGCCGGGGATGGCGCCGCGGAATCGCCGCAGCACCGCGACGAAGTCGGCGTGGTAGATCAGGCCTTCCGCCTGGACCTGCGCGTACACGTCGTCGGGCAGCTTGCCGATGCCGAACAACCTACGGACGAATACGGCCATGACGCCAGTATGGACCGGGCCCGGTGACCGCCTGGTCAGGCCGCCCGATCCTGGCCGGTGCGGGGCTGGTATCGGTGGGGTCATGACCCGACCCCGGACCCGTCCGGCCGTGTGCATCGCCCTGGCCGCGGCGCTGGTCTACGCGCTGATGTGGGTGGGATATGCCCAGGACTGGCACTGGCAGCAGCGCATGGATTGGTCGCTGCTGGACGGCGCGCGGGACGCCGCGGTCAACCACCCGTTCTGGGTGCGTTTCTGGGCTGACGTCTCCTTCGCGCTGGGCCCGGTCCCGTTGCGGGTGCTGGGCGCGGTGGCGGCACTGGCCGCCCTGGTCATGCGCCGGGTGCGGGCGGCGCTGCTGCTGTTGGCCTGCGCGCCGCTGAGCGGACTGGTGACCGTTGCGGCCAAGGCGCTGGCGGACCGGCCGCGGCCGTCGACCATGCTGGTGGCCGCCGCCGAGACCTCCTTTCCGTCCGGGCATGCGCTGGAAGTGACGGCCGCGCTGTGCGCGGGGTTGTCGCTGGCGTTGCCGGCGATGAGCCGGCTGCCGCGCCGCGTCGCGGTGTCGGCGGTGGCGCTGAGCGTGCTGGCGGCCGGGGCCTCCCGGGTGGCGCTGAACGTGCACTACCCGTCCGACGTGTTGGCCGGATGGTCGCTGGGCTACCTGTATTTCCTGTTGTGCGTCATGGTCATTCGCCCCGCCGGCGCGGAGCGCTCCCGAAATCGGTGGGACGCGGACGATTTGGTCACGGCGCGGTGACCTAACCGGGTCTAAAGCTTTACTTGACCTTGGGCTGTGCGGGTTTGACGATTGAGGTCATGCGCCGACTGCTCGCTTTGCTGTCCGCTTCGGCGTGCGCGTTTTTCGCGTCCCTGGCGTTCGCGCCGATGAGTGCCGCCGCGGGCGCCCCCTGGTTCGCCAACGCCGTCGGCAATGCCACGCAGGTGGTTTCGGTGATGAGCACCGGCGGGTCGAACGCAACGATGGACATCTATCAGCGCTCGGCCGCCGGCTGGCAGGCGCTGCGGACCGGCATTCCCACGCACGTCGGCTCGGCGGGCATGGCGCCGCAGGCCAAGAGCGGGGTGCCGGCCACCCCGATGGGTGTCTACACCCTGGACTCCGCGTTCGGCACCGCTCCGAATCCCGGTACGGGACTGCCGTATACGCAGGTGGGGCCCAACCACTGGTGGAGCGGCGACGACCACAGCCCCACCTTCAACTCCATGCAGGTGTGTCAGAAGGCGCAGTGCCCGTTCAACACCGCCGAAAGCGAGAATCTGCAGATCCCGCAGTACAAGCACGCGGTCGTGATGGGCGTCAACAAGAACAAGACCCCCGGCGGGGGTGCGGCGTTCTTCTTCCACACCACCGACGGCAAGCCCACCGAGGGGTGTGTCGCGGTCGACGACGCTCAGCTGGTGTCGATCATGAAATGGCTGCGGCCCGGCGCCGTGATCGCCATCACCCAGTAACGCGTCAGTCGACGCCCGCAATGGCACGGCCGGGCTTGAGCGTGAAGTTCAGGCCCTCCAAAGACATTGTGGCGTCGTAGGTTCGGTCGTAGCCGGTGCCGCTGATCTTCCAGCCGCCGTCGGTGCGCCGGTATTGGTCCTTGTAGAACGCCGCACCGATCAGCATGAAATTGAGGTCGGCGACGATGACCCGGTCCTGCAGATACCAACTGCCGGTGGCGGTGTCGCCGCTGACGACGATGTCGGGGTGGGTCACCCGGTGTTCGGTGATGACGTTGGCGGGCAGCGACGTGCGCATGTACTCCACCAGGTCGTCGCGGTTGGTGAAGTGCAACTCGTTGCCGATGGACGGTCCGTAGTCGGCCTTGATGTCCTCGGCGAGCGTGTCGGCGAAGTCGTCCCAGTGCTTGGTGTCCAGCGCGCGCAAATACCGGTACTTCACCTGCTTGATGGCTTCGATGTCGGCGAGATCGTGAGGGGTCATCAGGTCATTGCAGCACACGGGTGACCATGTCGATCAGCGCGCGTCGCTCCAGGCTCCAGTCGATCGCCGTGCCGGTGACCATCTGCGCCAGCACCACACCGCGCAGCGTGGCCCAGATAACCTCGGCCACACCGGCATTCGCCGGATCGTCGGTGATGAGGAGCCCCAGCTGCCCGATAGCGGCGTTCATCTCCAGCAGATGACGCCGCGGCGACTCGCCCGGGCCGCCGCGGGTGGCCCGCAGGATCTCGAACGCCGCCATCGACGTCGGACTGCTGTAGCAGCTCCACGCGGTGTCGACGACCACCTCGATGCGCGTCCGCAGCGGCAGCTCGCGGACATCGGCGGACGACAGGCTCTCGATCAGCCGGTCCACCCCGTCGTCCACGACGGCCATCAGCAGGCCGTTGCGATCGCCGAAGTGATACTGGATGACCCCCCACGTCACGCCCGCGCGTTCGGCCACATGCTTGGCGGTGGCCGCGGCGAAGCCTTCCTCGGTGATGCAGCGGACCGTCTCGTCGATGATCCGCGCGCGGGTGTCGTCGCCGCGCTTGCGCGGCGCGCTGGTGCGCCGGGTGGGGCCGGCCGGGCCTCCGGCGCTTTGAGCTGCGGCAATAGACATTGTTGACTTTATAACATAGCCGAGTCTATTTTTGGCCCGTGAGCCGATCCCGATATGCGCGGTTGACGCGCGAGCAGCTGGCCGTGCTGGTTCCCGAACTGCTCCTCATCGGGCAGCTGATCGACCGCTCCGGGATGGCCTGGTGCATCAGCGCGTTCGGCCGCGACGAGATGGTGCAGATCGCCATCGAGGAGTGGGCGGGGGCCAGCCCCGTCTACACCCGGCGCATGCAGCGGGCGCTCAACTTCGAAGGCGACGACGTGCCGACCATCTTCAAGGGGCTGCAGCTCGACATCGGCGCGCCACCGCAATTCATGGACTTCCGCTACACCGTCCACGACCGCTGGCACGGCGAATTCCACCTCGACCACTGCGGCGCCTTGCTGGACGTGGAGCCGATGGGCGAGAAGTACGTCTTCGGCATGTGCCACACCATCGAGGACCCGACCTTCGACGCCACCGCGGTGGCCACCAACCCGCGCGCCCAGGTGCGCCCAATCCACCGGCCGCCGCGGACGCCGGCGGATCGTCATCCGCACTGCGCGTGGACCGTCATCATCGACGAGTCCTATCCCGAGGCCCAGGGCATCCCCGCGCTGGACATCATCCGTCAAACCCGCGCCGCCACATGGGAACTCGATCCGATCGACCGCTCCGACGAGGGCGAGGCGGATTACTCCGGCCCGCTGCTGTCCGACTTCGACTTCGCGGGGTTCTCGCATTCGGCGCTGGTCCGGATGGCCGACGAGGTCTGCCTGCAGATGCACCTGCTCTACCTGTCGTTCGCGATCGCGGTGCGGGCACGCGCCGCCGACGAGAAACAGGCCGTGTCGGTGTGCACCCAGGGCCTGACCGGCATAGCGGGCGTGGCCGCCGAGCGCATTCACCGCGCGCTGGGGCTGCAAGGCGGTGTCGACGGGGTGCTGGAGGTGCTCGAACTGCACCCGTTGCTGAACCCCGCGGGCTACGTGCGGGCCGAAACGGCCGACCGGCTCGTCGTGCACCGCTCGCCGGCCCACGACGACGCCGCCTGGATCGCGCTGTGTTCACCCGAATCCGTGCAACCGCTGCAGGCGATCGCCACCGCCGTCGCCCCGCACGTCGAGGTCCGGGTCAGCGGCACCGACACCGACTGGACCGCGGAACTGGTCGAAACCGACACCGCGGCGGCCGAACTGCCCGAGGTGTCGGTAACAAAAGTCAGCGGCGGAGCGACATTCCAGTTCGAGCCGAGGCGATCGCTGCCGCTGACCGTGGTGTAAGCACGGGCGCGAATTTGTCAAGGGGCCACCGGTACCACTTCGGTGACGAGGTGGCATCGACCGGATACCGATGATGTTGCAAGCCATCGGTTTTGGGCGTGTCCGCGGCTATGGTTAACGCTGGCCACCGACCCCTATAGACGAAGGTTTCGCTCTATGTACGACCCACTTGGGTTGTCGATCGGGACCACGAACCTGGTCGCTGCGCGCAACGAAGGCCCACCGGTTAGCCGGCGGTCGGTGCTGACCCTTTATCCGCACTGCGCCCCGAAAGTGGGCTTGCCCGAGGAGAACTCGTACCTTTCCGAGCCCGGAACGATGATGAAGGGCTTTGTCGAGCGCATCGGTGACTCGGTGGCGCTGGTGTCCGCCGACGGGTCCGCGCACGACCCGGAACTGTTGACGGTGGAGGCCCTGGACGCGATGGTGTGCGCCGCGGGCGCCGACGCCTCCTCCTCCGAGATCTCCATCGCCGTGCCCGCGTACTGGAAACCCGTCACCGTTCAGGCGTTGCGCGACGCGCTGCGGACGCATGTGGGATTCGTGCGCAGCGGCATGGCACCCCGGCTGGTCTCGGACGCGATCGCGTCGCTGGCCGCCGTGAAGTCCGAGCTCGGCCTGCCCGACGACGGTGTGGTGGGGCTGCTGGACTTCGGCGGCGGCGGAACCTCGGCGACGCTGGTGAACGTCGCGGGCGACTTCGAACTCATCAGCGCGACAATGCGTTACGCGGCCCTGTCCGGCGACGAGATCGACCAGGAGCTGCTGCTGCGGGTCTTCGAGGAGCTGGGCCGCGGCAGCGGCCTCGACCCCGGCAGCACGGCGGCCGTCGGGCAGCTCGGTGAGCTTCGCGAACAGTGCCGGCTGGCCAAGGAGCGGCTGTCCATCGACGTCGTCACCGAGATCGCCGCCGAGCTCGGCGGGCGCAGCTGCAGCCTGACGCTGAAGCGCGACGATCTCGAAGACCTGATGGCGGATCGGCTGACCGGTTTCATCTACGCCTTCGACGACATGCTGGTGCGCTACCGCAAGAACTGGGGGGACCTCGCGGCGGTGGTGACCGTCGGCGGGGGCGCGCACATTCCGCTTGTCGCCGAACGGCTTTCGATCCACGGGCGGACCCCGGTCGTGACCCCGTCACAGCCGGCGCTGGCAGCGGCGTGCGGCGCGCTGCTGCTGGCGGCCCGCGGTGAAGAGCTGAGCCTGCGCACGCGGACGTCGATGGGACTGCTCGCGGCCGCCAACACCACCGGCGATGTCGTCGACCTCGGGGCCGGTGACGTGCTGGTGATCGACGACGAGGCGCTGACGGACCGCGAGCTGGCGTGGTCGCAGACCGAGTACCCCGGTGACCTGCGGGTGCGGTTCGGCGGCGAAATCTACGACGAGGACGGCCCCTCCGGCTGGTCGATGCGCCTGAACGTGATCGAGCCGCCCCGGGACCGGCCGTGGCGCCGCCTGCGGTTGTCGCAGCTGATCATCGGCATGTCCGCGCTGGTGGCCATGACGGCGATCGGCGGTGTGGCCTACACCCTGACCGGCATCGAACACCGCCAGGCCCCGCCGGCGCCCAGCGTCGCCCCGCGGCCGGCGCCGGCCAGCCCGCTGGTGCCGCGCACCGTCGTGCCGCCTCCCCCCACCGCCGTGCCGCCCCCGCCGAGCGCCGCGCCGGTGCCCAGCCCCGCGCCGCCGCCGGCCGAACCACCGCCACCACCGCCGTCACCACCGCCGCCCCCGGTGGTGGTCACCACGCAGGCGCCGCCCGTCTACACCCCGCGGCACACCGCGCCGCCATCGACGCAGCCGCCGGCCACGACGGCCATGACGACGCCCCCGGCGCCGACGACCACGACCGAGACGCCACCCCCGCCGTCGACCACCACCACGACCACCACGACGGTGCCGATGACCACCGAGTGGATCCACGTTCCGCTGCTGCCGGTGCCCATACCGGTTCCGGTCCCGCAGACGCAGGCACCGCAGGCGCCCCAGGCCCCGCAGTACACCCCGTACCCGCAGTACCCGCAATACCCGGGGAACTCCCAGAACCCGTTTTTGAGCCCGGGCTACTAGTCTCGCGTCCTCCCTGAGAGAGCGCGCTCCGGCAGCGCGTGCGCGCCCACGCGGGTAGCGTGGTGTCACCCGGTCGGGCGGGGTTCATCCGGTGTGCCCTCATTGCAGGGTCCCCGAGCAAATCAGCGGACTGTGGAGGCGTACGTGGACATCGTGCTTGGGGTCTCGATGGCTCCCGGGACGGTCCGCCTGGTGGTCATCGAGGGCCAGAACGCCGATGGCGTCACCGTCGAACAGGACGAGTTCGAGGTCGGCGCCACCGGCGGCGACCCGGTGGCCGTCGGTGCGGTCGACCAGGTGCTGGCGGCGATCGACGGCACCCGGGAAGGGGCGCTGGCCGGCGGGCATCAGTTGGCGTCGACCGGGGTCACCTGGACGGACGCCGACGCCGTCGGCGGGCTACGCGAGGCGATGGCCCGCCGCGGCATGGGCAGCGTGATGCTGGTGTCGCCGTTGCTGGCCGCGGCCGCGCTGGCCCAGACCGTCGGGTCCGCCCTCGACTACCAGCACATCGCGATGCTGTTCGTGGAACCCCAGACCGCGACGCTGGCCGTCGTCGACGTCACCGACGGCTCCATCGTCGACCTGCACCGCCAGCAGCTGGCGAACCCGGGGCGCGAGCCGCTGGCCGCAGAGCTGGCGACGATGGTCGCCGGCCTGGGCGCGCGGGGGGCTCGGGCGGACGGCGTCTTCCTGATCGGCTGCGGCACGGACATCGTGGCCGTCAAGCCCGCGCTCGAGGCGGCGACCCCGCTCGAGGTGACCGCACCGGAGGAACCGGACATGGCGCTGGCCCGCGGCGCGGCGCTGGCCTCGGCGAACGCGCCGCTGTTCGCCTCGTCCACGGCCGCCCTGGCGTACGCGCTGGATCCGGGCACCGGCGAGGTGAGCCCCCGACCGCTGGGCCCGACCTACCTTGACGTCTGGGGCAACGCGGAGGCCGGGGCGCTGGCCTACAGCGCCGTCGCCGACGAGGACGACGTGACCCCGCGCCGGCGCGGGCCGATGTTCCTCGCCGGCAGCGCGCTGGCCGGGATCGCCGCCGTGGTGGCCGGCGTGGTGCTGTTCTCGCTGGCCTCCGACCGGCCCGGGTCCAGCGCGCCGCAGAACCCGCGGGTCAGCGTCGCCACCCCGGCCGAGCAGCGGCCGGCCCAAGCGCCGAGCGCGCCGCCCCAAGCGCAGCCGCCCGCCCCCGCGCCGCCGCCCGCTCCCGCGCCGCCACCCCCGACCGTGGTGGCCGCCCCGCGGCCGGCCCCCGCCCCCGAGCAGCCCGCGCGGCAAGCCCCGGTCAAGCCGCCGCCGGCGGCACCGGTCTACCGCGCCCCGGCCCGGCCGGCGCCGCAGTACACGCCCCCCGCCCAACGCCCGGCTCCGGCGCCACCCCCGGCGGCCCCGGCCCCGCCGCCGCCCGCCGCGCCGCCGCCGCCCGCTCAGCCCCCGGTGACGATGTACCTGCATTTCCCGTTCGTCACGGTGCCGATTCCGATCACCCCACCGCCACCGCCGGGGCGGTAACGACGTGGCGCGGGCCCGCGACTGCGCGCACACTGGGCGGTGACGGCACGAGCGGCGAGGAGGTCGCGTGGGCGAATACGGTGCGTTCGGATTTGATCCCGAAGAGTTCGATCGAATGATCCGCGAGGGCAGCGAGGGACTGCGCGAGATGGTCGAGCGGGTCAGCAAGTTTGTCGCGGCTCCCGGAGCCCGGCCCGGGTGGTCGTCATTGTTCGACGACCTGTCGCGGCGTTCCCGCCCCCAGCCCGAGACGGCCGGCGAGGCGGGCGACGGCGTGTGGGCCATCTACACCACCGATGCCGACGGCGGCGCGCACGTCGAACAGGTGTACGCGACCGAGCTCGACGCGCTGCGGGCCAACAAGAACAACGTCGACCCCAAGCGCAAGGTGCGGTTCCTGCCCTACGGCATCGCGGTCAGCGTCCTCGACGGCGATTCGCCCGACGACGAATCCGGCGAGACCCCGCAACCCTCGTAGCGCCGCCGCGCGCCTCAGCCCTGCTGGACGACGTTCGAGCCCCCGGAGTTGCTGACCTTCGGCGTGCCCGAATGGTAGGTCACCTTGTTGTTGAAGCCGGAGGCTTCGATGCTGTCGACGGCGTCGACGGTGATCTCGTTCTGCACGCCCGAAACCGTGAGGCTCGCGCAGTGGCCGCTGATCACCACCGTGTTGGACACGCCGCTGACGCTGACCACGTTGTCGTTGCACGCGATCGTCCGGTTTTCGCCGATCCCGGAGACGCTGACCCGGTCGCCCGGCGCCGGGGTCGGTGACGTCGACGGCCTGGGCGTCTTGGTCCGGGTCGTCGACGGGGCCGTGCCGCCCGGGGAGGTGCCGGCCGGGGGACCGAACGTGTCGGTGATGGTCGGCGGTGAGCTGATGATGGAGCGGACGCCGGAAAGCTGGTGTGCCGCAAAGGCGGCGATGCCGCCGGCGAGGGCCAGCACGCCGACGACGATGACCGTGCCCACGATCCACCACATGCGGTTGCCCGACGGACGCTGCGGCGGCGGGCCCCCGAAGGGGTCGCCGTAGGTCCACGCCGGCGGCGGCGGCGGCCCCGCCGGGCCGGGCGGGCCCGCCGGGCCGGGCGGGTATGCCGGTGGTGGCGGATAACCCGGGCCGGCCGGTTGCGCGCTAGCCGCTTCGGATGCCCGCGCCGCGTCGGCGAGCGGGCGCTCGAGTTCCCGGATCCGGTCCTCCGGGTCGTCGTTTGCTGCCATGGGTTGAATATGCCATTCGCGTCGGTGATTTCGTGCGGTTCGGTAGTTTCTGCTTCGTGCCCGAGTTGCCGAACCGCCAGGTCTTGTTGCGTCGCCGCCCCACGGGTCTGGTCCAGCCCGGTGACACGGAGCTGGTCACCACGCCGGCGCCCGAGCCCGCGGAGGGGGAGGCGCTGCTGCGCACCACCTACGTCGGGATCGACGCCGCGGCGCGCACGTGGCTCGACGACCAGCCCGGTTACCTCCCGCCGGTGCAGCTGGGCGAGGTCATCCGCGCGGCCGGGATCGGCGAGGTGGTCGAGTCGCGCTGCGACGCCTACGCCGTCGGGGATGTCGTCACCACGCTGACCGGTTTCTCCGAGTACGCGATCATCCGCGACGACCTGTTCAGCACGCCCATCCCGGGCGAGGACGACCAGCTGGCGATCATGTCGGTGTACGGGCCGACCGGCGCCACCGCGTATTTCGGGATGACCGACATCGGCCGTCCGAAGGAGGGGGAGACCGTCGTGGTCTCCGCGGCCGCGGGCGCCACCGGATCGGTGGCCGGGCAGATCGCCAAGATCGCCGGCGCCCGGGTGGTGGGGATCGCGGGCGGGCCCGAGAAGTGCCGGGCGGTGGTCGAGGACTTCGGGTTCGACGCGTGCATCGACTACAAGAACGACGACCTCGCGGCGGCGCTCAAGCGGCACTGCCCGCGGCGCGTCGACGTCTACTTCGACAACGTCGGCGGGCCGATCCTCGACGCGGTGCTGGGCCGCTTGGCCCCGCGCGCCCGCGTCGTCCTGTGCGGGGTCATCTCCAGCTACCTGACCGGCGAGCACCCGGGACCGGCCAACTACGTGAACCTGCTCTCCAAGACGGCGTTGATGCAGGGGTTCAACGCCCTCGACCAGTGGGGTCGCTTCGACGAGGCCTTCGCGGCGCTGCGGCAGTGGGAGGCCGAGGGCCGCCTGCGGCACCGGGAAACCATCTTCGACGGCATCGAGTCGTGCGTCGACGCCCTCAACGGCCTGTTCACCGGGGTCAACATCGGGAAGACCCTGGTCAAGATCAGCGAACCGGCCTCCCGCTGAACCGCACCGTGCCCCCGCCGGCAAAAACCCGCCGCCACGGGCCGGGTGCGGGGTGCGTGGCACCCCGCCGCGTGGTTTCATAACAGGCGTTTGCAAAAGTTGCTTCGGGGTATCGCGCTAGGTCGGAACGCGGCTTTCACGATTGGTGGGTTGTAGATGGATCGTCGCAGCATGATGTTGATCTCGGGGCTCGGCATGCTGGGGGCTGCGATGCGCTTGCCGGGCGCCTGGGCCACCCCGCCGGCGCCGCAGGCGCCCCCGTCGGCCGGCCCCGGCGGCCCCTACATCTTCGCCGACGAGTTCGACGGACCCGCGGGCTCTCCGCCCGACCCGGGTAAGTGGACGATCCAGACCTGGCAGGACGACGTCTTCCCACCGGTCGAGGGCATCTACCGCGACGACCGCCAGAACGTGTTCCAGGACGGGCATTCCAACCTCGTGCTGTGCGCCACCCACGATCTGCTGAGCAACACCTATTACAGCGGCAAGCTGCGCGGCAACTTCCGCAGCATGATCAACCAGACCTGGGAGGCGCGGATCAAGCTCGACTGCCTCTACCCCGGCCTGTGGCCCTCGTTCTGGGGCGTCAACGAGGACCCGCTGCCCGACGGCGAGGTGGACATCTTCGAGTGGTACGGCAACGGCCAGTGGGCCCCCGGAACCACCGTCCACGCGGCGTCCAACGGCAAGACCTGGGAAGGCAAATCCATCCCCGGCCTGGTCGACAGCAATTGGCACACCTGGCGAATGCATTGGGGCGAAGAGGGATTCGAGTTCGCCCGGGACGGGGCCGAGTACTTCAAGGTGCCCAACAAGCCCATCCACGTCGCCGGTGGCGCCCCCGACGACTTCCGCTGGCCGTTCAACATCCCCGGCTACTGGATGACGCCGATGTTCACCCTCGCCGTCGGCGGGGTGGGCGCCGGCGACCCGGCCGCGGGCACCTTCCCCGCCTCGATGCTGGTCGATTACATCCGCATCTGGTGACTACCGCTGCGCTTTGAGCACCTGAACCAGGTTGAACTGCCAGCGCTCGACCAGGCGGAACCCCAAATCGTGCGGGACCGCGAAGGCGGGGGTCGCCCCGTAGACGGGGCCGGGCGGGAGTGCGATGCCCCGTTCGTGCGCGGGCTGTGACGCATCGGCCTGGGTGATGATCCAGACCACGCCGCAGTGGCTCAACGGGTTCGCGACGACCTCGGGGATCAGGTTGGTGTCGAAGACCTCGTTGCGGTCGCTCGCGCGCTGCCACAGGGTGAGGTCGACCAGCTTGCGGTAGGCGTCCGGGCGTGCCGCCAGCAACGGCCGCATCGGGGCGGGCATGAACGTCACGGTGTCGTTCACCAGCAGGCAATCGCCGGGTGCGGCCTGGGCGGTGATCAGGTCGGCCACCTGGCTGTAGTCCATCCCGTACTTGGCGTACGGGCCACGTTGCGCGCGAACGTAATTCGGCGCGGCCGCGACGGCGAACAGGGTGACCAGGGCCGCGGTCAGCCACGGCCGGGCGGTCACCGCGGCGGCGCAGACGCCCAGGATCAGCGCCATTCCCGGCCCGGTGAACGACAGGTAGCGCGGGGTGTAGATGGAGTGCACCAGCGCCGAGTAGGCCAGGATGGCCGCGGTCGGCAGCGCGAGCCACGCGGTCGCGAGGGCCAGCAGTTCTGCGTCGCCTCGCGGCAAGGACGCGGACCTGCTGAGCCACAACACGATAGCCGCCGCGATCACCAGCGCCGACAACGCGGCGAACGGCGGGCTGCGCTCGAAATACTGCTGCACCACCACGTCCTCGAGGGTCCGGCGACCGATGGGCGCTATCCAGCTGATCTGGTGAGCCTGCGCGGCGACCGTCACCAGGAACGGCGCCATCGCGCAGACCGCGACGGCCGCGGCGACGGCAAACCGCAGCAAAACGGTTCGCGTACAACGGGATACGACCACGAGGACCAGGTGTGCCGCGACCAGCAGTGCGAGGTAGACGTCGAGGGCGATCGATGCGGCCAGCGCGACGCCGTAGGCCGCCCACAGCCATCCGGAGTCGCGGCGCGCGGCGCGGACCAGCAACACCGTCAGCCACACGGCGGCCATCATCGACAGCGCGTAGGGGCGGGCCTCGATGCCCGCCCAGGTCGTCCGGGGCAGGACGGCGTACAAGACGCCGGAGGCCACCGCGGCCGTGCGCGAGGAGAATTGCTTGGCCAGCACCACCATTCCGGCGGCGGCGGCCCCGACGGCCAGCCCGCTCGGCGCGCGCGACCAGAACTCGGTGGGCGGGAAAACCTGAAACCAGGCGTGCATGAGCAGGTAGTACACGCCGTGCACGGCGTCGACATTGCCCAGCATCCGCCACAACTGGGCGAGGGAACGACTGTAGGCGGCCGAAATGGTGGCGGCCTCGTCGTACCAGAACGACGGCCGGGCCGCGCCGCCCAGACTCACCGCGACGGCAAGCACCCCGACGAGCAGCGGGTCCAGCGCGGCCGGCGCGCGGCGAAGCGGGTTCCGCACGCCGCTATGGTGCCAGAAGCGGAGCGCGACCCCGCCGCTGGCCGAAACTCAGTTGAGCAGCCAGACGTGCCAGAATCCGTCGGAGCCCAGCCGGCAGTCCCAATGGGTGTACAGGTTGTCGTTGTGGGTGAGCTCGACGTGCGGGGCGTCCGCTTCGCAACCGGCCTGGCTCGAATAGTTGCCCTCGACCTCGATCTCGTCGGCACCGGCGACGCCCACCCCGATGGTGAACAGCCCGGCCAACGCCAATAGGCCAGCGGCGCAAGCCATCTTCATGTGGACCTCCCCTTGGGTAGCTGAGCCGACTATATCGAGCTGCCCGCGTGGCGGACCCAAAACGAGGATCTCGGCCGCCGATGTTCATTCGAACGTATGATCGATCGATGGGGCAGTTCGCGTCCATCGGGTACAACGGCCAACCGGTCCGAAGCCCGTTTCGGGTGGTGCGCCCGCCGATCACGGTCCTGGTGGACCTGACGGTGCTGTTCCCGCGCGAGCCACACCGCTCCGGCCGGTATCAGCCCAACGGGCTGCAGCTGCACAAGGTGGTCGAGGGGCTGCTCAGCTGCTGGGGCCTGTGCGAACAGGGCGACTGGTGGGGGCTGGTGACCTATCCGGTCGCCTACGGCTCCGAGCGCAAGACCGTGACGCACTGGGTGCCGGCCTGGACGCTGCGCCGAAACCGGTTATGAGCACGGGGGTGGGGCCGGACCCATGCGGCCGCGCCCAGCCGATGCGATGATTGCTGCCCGTGGAGGCAAGTTGGAGTTCGGTGCTGACCAAGCTCGTCGCGCTGGCGGCGGTCATCGCGCTCTCGCCGATCACCGTCATCCCGGCGGTCCTGGTATTGCACGCGCCGCGTCCACGCCCGACCAGCCTTGCGTTCCTCGCGGGGTGGGTGCTGGGCCTGGCCGCCCTCACCGCCGCGTTCGTCGGCGGCTCGGGCCTGCTCGAAGGCGTGCACAAGGCGCCACCGACGTGGGCGTCGTGGCTCCGCGTCGCGCTGGGGTCGGCGCTGATCGCCCTGGGCGGCTACCACTGGCTGACCCGGCATCGTCACGGCAGCATGCCGCGCTGGATGCGGTCGTTCTCCACGCTCACCCCGGTGCGCGCGGGGGTGACCGCTGCGGTGCTGGTGGTGCTGCGGCCCGAGGTGCTCATCCTGTGCGCGGCGGCCGGCTTGGCCGTCGGCGGCAGCAGCCTCAGTTCAGCCGGCCAACTGGTGGCCGGCGCGGTGTTTCTCGTCATCGCCGCCTCGACCGTGGCCATCCCGATATTGGCGTATGCCGGCGCCGGTGAACGCCTCGACGATCCGCTGGAACGCCTCAAAGTCTGGATGGAGGAAAACCACGCCCTCCTGCTCGCGATCATCCTGGTCCTGATCGGTTTGATGGTGCTCTACAACGGGATTCACGCCCTGTAGATTGCTGGCCATGGCAGGAAGCTGGGGCACCGTCCTGACGGGGCTCGTTCCGCTCGGGCTGGTCATCTCGCTCTCGCCGCTCACCGTCATCCCGGCCGTGCTGGTGCTGCAGGCGTCGCGCCCGCGGCCGACTGGCCTGGCGTTCCTGGGCGGCTGGTTGTTGAGCCTGGCCGCGCTCACGGCGGTGTCCGTCGCGGCCTCCGGCCTGCTCGGCGGTCTGGACAAGTCGCCGCCGAAGTGGTCGTCGTGGCTGCGCATCGTGTTCGGCTCGGCGCTGATCGGGTACGGCATCTACCGGTGGCTGAACCGGCGCGGCCAGGCCGAGTCGCCGGCGTGGATGCGATCGTTCGCCACCATCACGCCGGCCCGCGCGGGTGTCATGGGGGCGGTGCTGGCCGCGGTGCGGCCGGACGTGCTGCTCATCTGCATCCCGGCCGGATTGGGCATCGGCACCGCGGGGCTGGGTCTGGTCGGGGACTGGGTGGCCGCCGCGTTCTTCGTCGCCATCGCGGCGTCAAGTGTCGCGATCCCGATACTGGCCTACGCGGCGGCCGGCAGCCGCCTCGACGACACGCTGGCGAGGCTCAAAGACTGGATGGACCGAAACAACGCCGCGCTGCTCGCCGCGGTCCTGGTCGTGATCGGCGCGATGCTGCTCTACCACGGGATCGACGCCTTATAGCCGCCGTCGGCCAGGCCGGCGTCCTCCTCGAGCCTGTTGATCGCGCCGAAGGCGTATTCGCGGACCAACTCGCGGCCGTAGTCGGCCAGCATGCCCGCGTAGCCCCTCGCCGCCCATTGCCGGCAGTGACGCTCCTCGTGGTGCAGCACCCGATCCAGGTCGAGGCCGCTCTCCACGGCCCTCCCCGCCGCGTCGACATACCAGGCATGCCCGGACTCGACGATGCGGCGGAGCCGTTCGGCGGGGTCGGCGACGGTACCCATGTTGACCATGAAGATGTCGCCCCAGGTGGTGCCGGCGCGTCGGCAGAATTGGCGTTGGATCCAATTGCCGCCCAGTCCCATGAGGATGCCGTTCGGCGTCGCGACGAGGCGCCCGCCGTTGCGGTCGACGAACCTGACGTCGCGGCGGTAACTCCAGCGATTTGCTGTCTGCCGCCGCATGATTCGCGTGACTTCGGCTGCGCAGTAGGGCGTCGGCGGGAAGTCGGTGCGCCAGACCCGTTTGGTGCCGTAGCCGGTGCCGGCGTTCAGGATGTAGGTGCACAGCGCCGCCGCGCGGGCGTCGCCGCCGCTGGTGCCCCGCGGCAGGAGGAAGAAGGATTTGCCGTCCGGATCCCTGATCTCCGCCATCCGCCCGAGGACCTGAAAGCTGGCCGGGGTGACGGCGTGCCGCCGGACGATCTCCGCGACGACGTCCGGGGCCACGCCGCGCCGCGCGGCGTTGGCGTGCCATGCGTGGAAGTAGCCCGCTGCGTCCATGTCCGCCAACCAACTTAGGGTGTAGCGAATGAACACGCGGCCCTGGCGACGCGCGCGCGGCATCAACCAGATCACCCGGGGGCTGGGCACCCTGGACCGGGAGATCTTCGAAGCGATCGCCGAGACCGACACCCCGCTGCTGGACGCGGTCATGCCGCCGCTGACCCGGGCGGCCGACAACTCCAAGCTGTGGTTCGCCATCGCCGCGGTCCTGATGGCGTCGGGCAAGCACAGCGCCCAGCGCGGGGCGACCCGCGGCGTCGTGACGCTCGCGGCCACCAGCCTGCTCACCAACCAGGTCGCCAAGCGCATCCGCC
The DNA here is from genome assembly GCF_010731655.1 of Mycobacterium paraseoulense. NCBI lineage: Bacteria > Bacillati > Actinomycetota > Actinomycetes > Mycobacteriales > Mycobacteriaceae > Mycobacterium > Mycobacterium paraseoulense. Next base: position 4,548,495 of record NZ_AP022619.1, read on the forward strand.
GGCGCCCCCGGCCCGGGTACGAATTGGTGCCGCTGGTCAGGCAGGTCCGCCGCCGCCCGTCGTCGAACTCCTTCCCGTCGGGGCACTCCGCCAGCGCGGCCGCGTTCGCCGTGGGGGTCGGTCTGGAGAACCCGATGCTGGGTTTCGGGCTGGCGCTGCTGGCCGGGCTGGTCGGCCTGTCGCGGGTGGCGACCGGCGCGCACTACCCCGGTGACGTCGTCGCCGGGTTCGGCATCGGGTCGGGGCTGGCGGTCCTGGGCGGTCGGCTCGTCCCGCCGATCGTCGAAACCGCCCTGCCCAAGACCGAACCGCTTCGGGTCGCCGCGCCGCAACGGCCCGACGGCGCCGGGGTGGTGCTGGTCATCAACCCGGAGTCGGGCAGCGGCACCGGGGCCCGCGTCGTCGACGAGGTTCGCGACGCGCTGCCGCGGGTGGACATCCGGAAGCTGGGCCCCGACGACGACCCGGAGGAGGTGCTGCGTGAGGCCGCTGCGGGCGCCGAGGTGCTCGCGGTCGGGGGCGGCGACGGCACGGTGGCGGCCGCGGCCGGGGTGGCCATCGAGGCCGGCCTGCCGCTGGCGGTATTTCCCGCCGGGACGTTCAACCACTTCGCGAAGGACATCGGCTGCGACACCGTCGCCAAGACCGTCGACGCGATCCGGCGCGGCAGCGTGGCATGTGTGGACCTGGTGTGCCTCAACGAAAGTCAGATGGTCCTCAACACCGCCAGCATCGGCGCCTACCCGACCTTCGTGCAGCAGCGCGAGAAACTGGAGAAGCGCATCGGCAAGCCGCTGGCCGGTCTCTACGCGATGCTGCACACGCTGCGCCATGACCAGCCCGTGCGGATCTCATACGACAACAAGACGCTGCTGACCTCGCTGTTCTTCCTCGGAAATTCGCTCTACCTGCCGACCGGCTTCGCCCCGTCGCGACGGACCCGCATGGACGACGGGTTGATCGATGTCCGCATCCTCGAAGCGGGCCGGCGGTGGGCGCGGACCAGGATCCTGACCGCGCTCGCGCTCGGGCGGCTGGAGCGCAGCCCGCTCTACCACGAGCTGCAGGCGCCGGAATTCAGCTTCGTCGCGGTCGACGGCCCGACGGTCATCGCGTGTGACGGCGAGGTGGGCGACGAATACGAGAAGGCCACCTTCGCCGCCAAATACCGGGTCCTGCAGGTGTTCCGGCCCTGCGACTAGACCGGCGAGGCGATGTCGCAGACCAGGGTCATCCACCGGCCCCGACGAGCGCCCGCAGCGTGGCGCGCGCACCGTGGCGGTGCAGCGAGTCCAGCGCCCACAGGTAGGGCTCCAGGAAGCGGGGCTGGTCGACGAGGTCACCGAACACCGCGCGGTTGGCCAGGAATGCGGTCGGGTCGTCGCGCTGGGAGCGGGCGATCGGGACGAGCGTGCCGGCGAGCCGGTCGGTGACCTGGATCGGCCGGCCCTCCTCGTCGACGCCCTCGGCGTAGCGCGCCCAGCTCGCGACGATCGCCGCGGACAGCCGCACCGGGCCGCCGCGCCGCAGGTTGTCGTCGACCACCGGTAGCAGCCACTTGGGGATGCGGTCGGACGAGTCGGCGCACAGCCGGGCCACCGTGTCGCGCACGTAGGCGTTGGCGAAGCGGGGGATGATCCCGGCTTTGAAGTCGGTGAGGCCCGGGACCCGGGCGAGGGTGGGCATCGCCTCGAATTCCAGATAGCGGTCCAGCAATTCGGCGATCAGCGGGTCCCCGGCGGCCTCGTGCACCAGCCGATACCCGGCCAGGTAGGCGAAGTAACACAGCGCCTGGTGCCCGGCGTTGAGCAGCCGCAGCTTCATCGCCTCGTAGGGCGACACGTCGTCGACGAGGCGGACGCCCGCCCGGTCCAGTGGGGGACGACCGTCGGCGAAATCGTCCTCGAGCACCCACATGGCGAACGGCTCGGCGACCACGGGCCAGCCGTCGCGCACGCCGAATTCGGAGTCCAGCCGGGCGATCGCCTCGGGCGTGGTGACCGGCGTGATGCGGTCGACCATCGAGTTCGGGAAGGTGGTGTATTCCCGCATCCACTGCGCGAGTGCGGGTTCGAGCCGCTCGGCATGCGAGGTGAACGCGTGGCGGGCCACGTTCCCGTTTTCCACGATGTTGTCGCACGACACGATCGTGGGGGAGGGCAGGCCGCGTGCCCGTCGCCGGTTCAGGCCCTCGGCCACCAGCCCGAAGACGTCGCTCAGCGGCGGCTGATAGCCGCCTTCGGTGATGGTGAGCGACACGATCCGGGTGGCCGGGGTGGCGAGCAGCTCGACGACCGCCTCGGGATCCTCGGGCGCGTAACGGAAGTCGACGATGGAGCCGATCACCCGCGGCTGCCGGGTGCCGTCGGGGTGTTCGAGGATCAGCGTGTAGAGATAGTCCTGGGCGCGCAGCACGTCGCGCATGCGCCGGTCGCCCGGCAGCACGCCGACGCCGCAGATCCCCCAGTCCCGGGCCAGCCCGTCGCTGAGCAGCCGGTCGAGGTACATGGCCTGGTGGGCGCGATGAAAGCCGCCAACACCGAAATGCACGATGCCGATCCCGATTTGGCTGCGGTCGTAGGCCGGGACCGGGATGTTGAGAGCGCTCAGGTTGCGCGCGCTCAGCTCCATCGCTGCGTCACCTCAGCCTCGGCCGTCGTGGCCGCCTCGTGCCGTCGTCACCCCGTGGGGCGAACCTGGCTCACCGCTAAGCGTTGGGGCACAGATCGCGCATGGCGAAGATGACGACGTCGGCGGCCTGCCGGCCGTTGATCCCGCCGGTGCCCTGGTCGGCGTCGGACCGTTGTATCGCCAGGCCCTCGAGCTGTTGGGGGGAGGCGCCCCAGGACAGCTGCTGGCACAGGTCCGTGCCCATCTGCAGCAGCGCTTCGTCGCCGCCGTTGACGGCGTGGATGCCGGCGTTGTGCAGGTCATTGAGGAAGGCAGTCGCGTCGGCCCGGGCCGGGCTGGCCCAGACGATCCCCGCGGCCAGAAGTGGGCCACCTGCGAGGGCTGCGCCCATGAACCGGCCATAGGGCCGCTGTGCTGCCATCGAAATCTTCTCCTTCTTCCCGTGCCTGAACGCCGATGATGCACTTTTACACGAAAGCGCCGCCGAACACGCTGGAAGATAAATCTCGATGATGAATTGTGGGCAAAGACCGCCGGTCCGCTCGCCCCTACGCGTTCGGGCACAGATCGCGGACGGCGTCGATGACGACGTCGTCGGCCTGCCGGGGGGTGATCCCGCCGGTGCCCTGTCTGCTGTCGGAGCGCTGCACCGCGAGGCCCTCCAGTTGGGACGGCGGGGCGCCCCACGCCAGCTGCTGGCAGACGCTGAGGCCCATCTGCACCAGCGCCGCGTCACCGCCGCTGACGGCGCGGACGCCGTCCTTGTGCAAATCACTGACGAAGGTGGCCGCGTCGGCCCGCACCGGGTCGGCCCACATCACCCCGGCGGCCAACAGCGGGCCCCCCGCCAGCGCTGTGCTCATGAGTCGGCCGCAGAACCGTCGTGCTGTCATGGTTCCTTCTCCCCGTTCGTTAACCTTTCAGTCGCCTACCGTTCACTTTTATGGAACCTCCGCGGGTTGTCGATTCCCCGAAAGTTCCCTGTGAATGAGCTGCGCGGAAGCGCGCCTGCCGGCCGCCGCCGGCGCGGCAAACATGCGGGCCCGCAACCGACTTCGTGACGCCCTTGTGACGTCACCATTTGGAAACGGCGCGGTGCGGCGCGTCCGGTGTTTCAGGTCGGCTGCCGACAATTGGCTCGGTCGCCGAAAGACGGCCATGCGGATCTGCTGCACCAGGTTGTTATGTGAGCGCGAATATAAGGAGAGTCGACGCTGATGGCGATCGTCGATCGGTTCAACATCAAAGTAGTTGCCACGCTTGGGTTGTGCGGAGCCGCACTCGCACTGAGCCCGGATGCGGCAGCCGCTCCCCTGAAGACGGGCGGCTACGCCTGCATACAGGGGCAGGCCGGCGAGGCCGGGGCGCCGCTGGCCGGACCGGGAGCCGCCGGCGCACCGCTGGCCGGGCCCGGCGCCGCCGGTGCCGCGGGCGGGGCGCCGACCGCGGAGGTCTGCACGGCCAGCGCGCCGCTCACCGACATGGCCGGTGTCCCGCTGGCGGTGCCGGGCCCGCTGCCGGTGGGTGCGCCGCTGCCGGTTCCGTTGGGTGGCCCGCTGCCGCTGCCGCTGGGTGCCCCGCTGCCGCTGGGTGCGCCGCTGCCCATCGCCCCGGTGGTGCCCGCGGGTGCTCCGCTGGTCGCGCTCGGTGGGCTGGCGGCCGGTGCCCCCCTCGATGCGGTCGCCGGTGCGCCGCTCATCGATATGTCCGGGGTCAAGGACGCACCGACGGGTCCGGCCCCGACCGGCGGCCCCCAACCCGGTCAGCCGGTGGCGCCCGGCCCGGGCGCGCACTGAGCCCCATTCCCTCCCGACCGGAAGGACCCGCTGGCGGCCACCAGCGGGTCCTTTCGTATGTGGCTGGTGCTGCACTTCAGGCGTCGCGCGTGAAGGTGGTTTCACGGTCGACCGCGAGCGTGAAACTAACCTCACACTCGACAGAGGGGTCGAGCGCAAGCGAAAAGCCCGTGCGCTCGGGGTCATTGAGTGGGGCGCCGCCTCAGGAAGGCGGCCGCTCCCAGAGGTCCTGCTTGACGATCACCGGGTCACCGACATTGACCGTGTTGTAGTACCACTCGGCGTCTTCGGGGCTCAGGCTGATGCAGCCGTGGCTGACGTTCTCCAGTCCCAGTGATTGGACCGCCCAGGGGGCGGAGTGCACGAACAGGCCGCGGTTGGTGATCCGGACGGCGTAGTCGACGTTGAGCAGGTAACCGCTGGGATCGTCGACCGGAATGCCGACGCTGCTCGAATCCATAAGCACCGAGCGGTCTTTGGACAAGACGGTGTAGTTGCCGACCGGCGTCGGGAATTCCGGCCTACCCATCGACGCGGGCAGCACGCCCTCCTCGCCGAAGTGGGGACGGTGGTGCGGAGTCGGTGGGGGGGCCGCATCGACTCCGTCGACGGTCACCGTGAACGTGTGGTCGGTGATGTTGGCGACGCCGACGACCTTCGGGCCCGTTTTGAATTCCGTGGGCCGGCCTTCCACCGACAGCGCCACCGTGCTGTGCGCCGGCCAGTAGTGGGCCGGGACCCACTGCACGACCTTGTTGTCGAGCCATTCGAACGTGCCCGTCATCGCGGGCGTCGACGTGACGGCGATGGCGCGCTCGGCGGCGTGCCGGTTCGCGACCGGCGCGTCGAACGTCACCACGACGGGATGCGCGACACCCACCGTCGCGCCCGGCGCCGGCAGCACCGACGCGATGGCGAAGTCATGCGGCTGGTTCGCCGCCGCCGCGCTGGTGCCAGTCGGCCCGGCCACCACGCCCGCAGCGATTCCGACCACCGCAAGAACACACCGAACGTCCGCCCGCATGGCTCCGATTCCTCTTAACTGACACAGTTGTAATAGGAGGATCGTAAATCCCCGTTGACCGGCGGAAGCGCAAGGGCGCGTTAGCATTCGGTCAAGCCTCGGTCACGTTTCGGCCACGGGGGTTTAGCCGGGGGAAGTGGGCCTGCGCTGGGCTTTCAAACGGGCGGCAACGACGCCAGCTGGCCGGGCGCGATATCGGCCCGATGCGGCGTGAGGGTGGCGACCGGCGGCGTAGGTGATCGCCGCTCCGCCGATTCGCCGGGCAAAGCGGACCGGCATCAGGGCCAGGTCAAAACAACCACACGCGGTGCTCTACCCCCCGCCGGCAAGCGCAACCGATTTCGGAAATCGCGGGGCGACTTGCGTCGCCGGCGCGAATCCGGGTAACCCGCCCAGTGTGGGCGCAGTCGATGGTCCCCACCGACGGGAGGGTGAATGTCCGGGAGCAGCCGGAAGACCGTGCTGATTACCTTTGGGCGGTCGTTCCTGGCGCTGCACCTGGCCCGCCTGCTGGGTGCGGCCGGGCACGACGTGCTGATCTCGGACTCGGTGCCGTTGCCGATCACCAGGTTCTCCTCCTCGGCCACGAAGACGTTTCGCACACCGCGGCCGCGGTATGAACCGGTCGAGTGGACGCGGGCCGTCGCGCGCATCGCCACCGAGCAGGGCGTGGACATGGTCGTGCCGGTCCATGAGGGGACCGAAATCCTGGCGAACACGATCAAGCGACACCCCGACCTGTTCCCCGACGGCTGCAAGTTGTTTTTCTCCGATTTCGATCTCGAGGCCCGGCTGGAGAACAAGTACGAGTTCCAGGCCGCGCTGAGCAGGCGCGGCCTGCCCACCCTCGACTTCGCGCTGGTCCGCAATCAACAGGAGCTGGAGACGCTGGATTTCGACCAGCCCTTTGCGCTCAAGCCCGTCTACTCGCGTGGCTCGCAGGACGTCCACAAGGTGCGGCCGGGGGAGCTCCCGCGCGGCCTGAGCTTCACAGCCGAAAACCCCTGGATCGCCCAGGAGTGGGCCAGCGGGACGAACTATTGCTCGTACTCGGTCTGCCACAACGGTCAGGTCAAAGCGCACGCCGTCTACCCGGTGAGCTACGCGATCGACGGCACGTCATGTCTGACCTTCGAGTCGATCCGGCACGACGGCATCACCGCTTGGGTGCGTGACTGCGTCAAGGCGTTCAATTTCACCGGGCAGATCGGACTGGATTTCATCGAGGTGCCCGGCCGTGGGCTCTTCAGCGTCGAATGTAATCCCCGGTCCACCAGCGGAATTCTGTTGTTCGATCCGGCAACCGGGGTCGACAGGGCATTTTTCGGGGTGAACGATGAGGTCATCACGCCCGAGCCGGGTGCGCGCAAGATGCTGGGCCCGGGAATGCTGATGTACGGGTGGCGCAAATCGTCGTTGGACGGCAACACCTTCCGCGGATTCCTGCGCGATTACCGGCGCACCGACGGGGTCATCTTCTCGCGCCGGGACCCGCTGCCGAGCCTGGCGCTGCCCCTCGCGATGGGAAACATTCTCGCCGAGGCCGCCCGCTATCGGGTCAACATTCCCGAGGCCTTCATGCACGATCACGAGTGGGACGGCAGCCCGCTGCCGGCCTGAAACACCGTCGGTGCGCTCAACTCCCGCGGTGGGCGCGGCAGAACCGGGTGATCGTGGCGGTGCTGTCGCCGGGGCCGGTGAAGATGCCGCCGTGGCCCGCGCCGTCGATGCGGACGAACTCGGCGGTGGGGATCAGTTGTGCGGTCGCCTCGCAGAGGGCCGGCGGAAAGAACAGGTCGTGTTCGAACGCGAGGACCAGCGTGGGCACGTCGATCGCGCGCAGATGTTCGGGGGTGGGCTCCCCGGCCGCGATCCACTGCTGCGACGCCGTCAGCTGCCCCTTGAACCCGTCGGGTCCGGCCCACCCGCTGTCGTAACCGGCCGACAGCAGTTGGTGCCAGCCCCGCACCGTCGCCGGATCTTGCAGCATCGGCGAGTGCAGGGTGGTCAGCAATTGCTCGAAGACCAATACCTCGCGCGGCACCTCGCCGTAGCGCTCGATCAGGCCGAGTTCCATCTCCCCGACCAGCGCACTCACCGGCGAGGGCTGCAGTCCGGCGAATAAGACCAGCGCGCGCACCAACTCCGGCCGGTTGCGCAGCAGCGTCTGCGCCGTGTAGCAGCCCATCGAGTAGCCGATGACCGTGGCCGGTCCGCTCCGGAAATGGTCCAGGATGGCGGCCGCGTCGCCGGCCAGGTCGGTCACCGAGTACGGGGCGGGCGGCGCCGAGGAGGGTGACATTCCACGCGCGTTGTACGCGATGACCTGGAATCCGGAATCGACCAAGGACCGGGGAAGTCCGGAGACGTCCCACGTGATGCTCGGCATGCCGAGGCCGCCGATCAGGAGAACGGGCGGGCCGTCACCGGATCGGCGCACCGCCAGTTCGACGCCCGGCTCCGCGGTGACGAACTCGAAGCCGTCGTTCGGCGTTGCGTCCGGGGCGTCGTTCATTGATTCCAACTGTAACAACGGGCACGGTGCGAGCAGCTCGCCACCGCATTGCACAGACATGTTGTCGCCCAAGCGCTTTTCGCCGGTGGTGGCGGCGTGCGCATCGCCAAGGGCGGGGCCGCAGCTAGGGGATGGGCGGGATGGTCGGGATCCCAGGGATGCGGGGTATGCGCGGAATCTGCGGTACCTGAACCGATGTCGGCGGATTGTCCGTAGCCGACGGTGGTGGCGGTGCCGGTGGCGACGTCGTGGCTGTTGCGGTGGTGCTCGGCGGCGGCGGTTCGGTGGTCGTCGGCGGCGGTTCGGTGGTGCTCGGTGGCGGTTCGGTGGTGGTCGGCGCGGGTACGGTGCTCGTCGACTGCGGAACCGGTGCGGCCGTGCTGGTCTGCACGGGGGCCTGCTGCGCCGGGGCCGGGTTTGTCTGCGCCGGGGAAGGCGGCGGTGACGGTCGCGGCGTGGTGCTGACGCCGGGTGTCGACGTAGCCGGTGTGCCGGTGGAACCGTGACTCAAAGCCAGCATGATCACTGCACTAAGGGCCAGCACCGCTGCGGCCGCACCGAGAACCAGCACCAATGGCCGCCGATACCAGGCGATGTCGGCGGGTTGGGCCGTGTCGGGGACGGGTTGTTGCTCGAACCGCAGATCGGGCCGGGCGTAACCGGTCTCGTCGCCGAACTGAAACGGCGGAGCCGCGGACGGACCTGGGACATCATCGTCGGCCCTGTCCGGAGGTTGGTCGGCGGCCAGCGATAGCCCCCCCGATTCGTCCCCGGCCTCCGACCACGCCAGTGCGGGCATGGCGGTTGACACCGGCGCTATGTCCTGCAGAGTCGGTTCCGCAAGCGGTGCTGGCGCCGCCACGCGTGCCGCGGCGGCCAATTTCGTTGCGCTGTCGTCGGCCGGCCCGCGCGCGGCCTGCAGCGCCGCGCCGGTGGCCGCTGCCAGGTGCGGCCGTGGTGACGTGATGACCGGCGCGCGAAAGCGCTCGGACAGCCTCGTGGTGATCTCCGGGATCGCCGCTCCACCGCCCACGGAGGCGATGGCAACCAGGTCGGTCGCACGAATTCCGTTGCGCGCCAGTGTGTCTTGTAGGACATGGACGAACTGGTCCAGTGGCTGATCGATCGCTTCGTTGAGTTCGATTCTGGTGAGCCGGATATCCCCGCGGAAGCCCGGCAGATCGGCGGGCAGTGTGGTCGCCGTACTGGCCGAAAGCCGCTGCTTGGCCGCCCGGCATTCGGCCCGCAGCCGGGTCAGCGATCCGATCGCCGACGTGGCCGAGACATCGATGGAACCGGCGGACGACAGCTCCGCCACGACGTGGGCCAGCAGAGCTTGGTCGATCAGCTCTCCGGAGAAATCGGTGTGGCGCACCGTGGCACCGATGGGCTGGTAGCCGTTGGCGGCATCGACGAGGGTGACGTTGGTTCCACCGGCGCCGAAGTCGCACACCGCGACGATCCCGCGGATGGGCAGACCCGGGTTGGTCTGCAGGGCGGTCAGCGCGCCCACGGCGTCCGAGACCAGCGACACGCATTCCGAACCGCCCGACCATTCGGGCACCCGGCACAGCCCCGTGCGCAACGCCTCCACCGCGGCGGGGCGCCAGTGCGCGGGATAGGCCACGGCCGTCGCCTCCGGCAGCGGGCGCCCGGCGGTCGCGGCGTAGGCGAGGGCACGCAACGCGTCCGCCAGCAACGCCTCGCCGCGATGCGTGGAGCCGTCGGCGGCCACGATCCCGACCGGGTCTCCCACCCGGTCGACGAAGTCGGTGACCACCAAGCCGGGCTCGTCGAGGTGGGGGTTCTCGGAGGGAACGCCAACCTCGGGCGGGCGACGTTGGTAGAGCGTCAGCACCGACGCGCGTGTCACCGCCCGATCGGCCGTTATGGCTGCCAGGTTGGCGGTCCCGGCTGACAGCCCCAGCGCCCGTCTTGATTCCGTTGACATATCGTCCAATTCAGGTGTCCGCCGGCGTGCGTATGCGCGGCCACGACAATATATCGGCAGCCAACGAATGGCAGGCCAGCGCTGTCCCCCGATTCACACACCTCATTCGCGGGCTCCGGGGCCGGGGCATCAACGCGGCCGGACCCCGCTATCGCGCGCGGCGAAAGCCGCCACCATCGCTTCGGCGCTGCGCACCGCCGCGCGGCACGCCCTAGTGGTGAACGGGTCGTTGAGCGGGTGCTCGGCGCGGCGGCGCCAGCGTTGTGCGGCGGCGAACGCGGCGCGCGGTGCGTCCTGGTAGTCCTCGGGGGACAACCCCAGCCGGCTGGCCGCGTCGGTGCCCGAACCGCCGATGATGCGCCGCAGCGAGGCAAGCTCTTCGTCGTGGAACGCCGTCGAGCGCGAATGCAGCTGGCTGAGCAGCCGCAGCTCCTCGAAGGCGTGGGTGTCGGCCAGCAACGGGTCGATGTCGGCGAGGATGTGCGGCGTGCCGGCGATCGGGTACGCCTGCACGAACCCGCGCAACGACACCAGCGCGGTGTGCGCCTTGAGCATGTCGGAGCGCTGCGCGAACTGTTGATCGATGACAGTGCGCAAAGCGACCAGCCCGCTGCGTTCCAGCAGTTCATCGGCGAGCCCCGCCGCATCGGTGACGCCGGCCTTGAGCACGGCGATCGAGATCCGGATGCCGAACATGCCGAACCGCTCGAGCAGCCGGCTACGCGTGTCGGCGTCCACCGGCAACGGACTGTCGGGACGGACGAAGCGGTCCGCGCTGAGCATGGCCTTGTGCAATTCGGCGGCATCGACAGCGGCGAGTTTCTGCAGGGCGCCGAACTCCGACTGGCGCAGCGTGCGGGCGGTCAGCGCCAACAGCCCCGACACCGGCACCACCGCCTGGCAGACGCCGGTCTGGCTCAGCTCGCGGGTGAATCTCTTGGCGACGTCTTCGGCCGAGAGCATGGCGTCGATCCGCCCGGCGCCGATCTCGTCGGCCCGCGACGCCACGCCGATGATGCCCAGCGCCCCCGCCGCCCCGCCGACCAGGTCACCGATCTGTTTGAGGAGCGCGATGTCGGCGGCGTTGAGGGTGCGCAGCAAGAACACCACCGCGTCCACCCGCGGCATTCCGTCCTCGGGCACCAGCAGCCGGTGCGTGCGCGCGGAGACGTCACGTGCCAGCGACGAGGTTCCCGGCGTGTCGATGATCGTGGTGGCGATCAGCTCGTCGGCGGGCCATTGCACGTCGAGGTCAACGACGTCGTTCGGGTTCAGCCTGCTCAGGTCGAAGCCGAGTCCGCCGTCGCGCATGATCGGCACATGAGAACGACGACCCCCACGATGGTTGGCGATGACCTTCGGTGTGGGCCCGTGCCGAAACCAGGTGACGATTCGGGTGGCCTCGGTGGCGTCGGTGGGCGCGACGGTTTCCCCGACCAGCGCGTTGACCAGGGTGGACTTGCCGGCCTTCAGGGTGCCGGCCAGCGCGATGCGCATCGGTTCGTTGAGCCGGGCGGCGATGCGCTGCAATTCGTGGAAGACGTCGGGCCGCTCGCGGTAGGCCGGCTCCGCCTGGTAGGCGCGAAGGGTTCCGCCCAGGATGGCGCGGACCTGCTCGCTGGTGCTCACACCCGTGTCACCGCGGGCGCGAGCTTGTCGACGTTGTCGGTGACCTGGGTCAGGATGTTCAACTGCCGCTCCAGCTCCCGGATTCGGTTGTCACGCTCAGTTTCCTCTAACCGCGCGGCGGCGATGGTCGCCTGCAGCGATTCGTTGAGCGAGCGGGTGGCCTGGTTGGCGATGCCGCGGTAATGGTCGCGCAGCTGACGTTGGATCGTCTTGAGCCGGTCACGTGACTCCTTGCCGACCACGAAGGAGACATCGTCGATGAAACGCCGCAGGTTGGTTTTGGCCTCGTTGCGCGCCCGCAGCAGCCGGTTCTCCTTGTCCTCCTTGTACGCCATGCGGCCCATCACCAACCCGGCTCCCACCGACAGCGGGTTGAACAGGCCCAGCCCGGCGACCGAGGAGAGCATGCCGACCATCACCATGCCGCCGTAGGAGCCGCGCATACCCGTCACCATCTTGTGGCCTTTGCCCATGGGCTTGGCCTCCAGCCTGGCCAGGGACTTGAGCTGACCGAACTCCGCACCCATGGCGTGCGCGCTGAGCTCGGGCATGGCGACCGCACCCAGCCCCGCCTCGACGAACACGCGGGCCACTTCCTGGGCGAGGGCCTTGGCGCGCTGGTAGGCCCAGACGAAATTGTCGCCGACGGCCGTGGCGACGGAATTCTCCACGTCCACCCCGATCTCGGCCCAGTGCCGCGTGGGGTCGCACGAGTCGATCACCCGCTCGGCGTCCTCGGTGATGGCCCGGAAGCGAGCCCGCAGATCATGGTCCACGTCGCCGGTCAGGTCGGCGATTCCGTCGTTGAGCAGCTGTTGCCACAACGCTGTCTGCTGGAGCGCGTCCTCGGCCTCGCGTTTGCGTTGTTCCAAATCCTCGGTGAGCCGCCCACCGACGTCCGCGTCGCCGAGAGCGGCCAGCTCAGAGCGCACGGTAAGCGTCAAATGCTCTGCCGCAGAACGAATTTCGTCCAGTACCTGGTCTCGGACCTGGTCGTTGCGGCGGGACAGCACGTCCTCGCTGAGGAACTTGACTATCGCCGGGAAGTTGGACTCCTCATTGAGTTCCTTGTCGTTGAGCGTGATGGCGTGGCTGCGCAACAGCGACGAAACCGGAAGCACCGGCATCGGTACCCGGGCCCGCTGCAGGTGTCGGATGTTGGCGTTGACGATCTCACGCCAATGCGGATATAGATCGGTCTTGGTGGCCAGCAGCACCCCGACCGGACAGATTTGGTGGGCCTGTTGCACGAACCGCATTTCCGGCTCGGTCAACTCCTGGCTCGCGTCGCTGACCATCAGGATCGCGTCGGCGTCGGGCAACAACCCCAGTGTGGCCGACAGGTGCGGCTGACCGTGACCGCCCACACCGGGCGTGTCGATGAAGGTGAGCCCTCCCTGCAGCATCGGGCTGGGCGCGCTGACCTCCACCTGGAGCACGTCGCGGCCGGCGGCCTGCGGAGCCTGACGCAGGTCCGTCTGCAGATCGGAGATCGAGACGTCAGCGGTTTCCGCTAGGCCGTTCGGGCCCGGCGCCAGGACGATTCGCGCCGACGGCGGGTCGCCATAGGCGACGACGGTGATCAGCACCGTGGCCTCGTCGTCCCCGACTCGCGCGACGGGCATGTTGAGCAGCGAGTTGAGCAACTGGCTCTTGCCCTGCTTGAGCTGACCGGCGATCACCACCCGGGTGTGGGGGTCGGTGATGCGTTCGCGGGCCCATGCGAGCCGCTGGCTCAGGTCGCCGCGGCCGTTGAGGTCGGCGATCGTGCTGGTGTGATCGATCAGTTCGACGATCACGTTGACCCGGCGCGGGTCGTCGGGCTGAGTCACCGGGCCGCCCTACTTTCTGCGTTGAACTCCGAAACACCGTATGCCCACCAACCGGCGGGAACCGAGAGGTCCCCGCCGGTTCGCGGCACTGCCTTCTGATCAGAACCCAGTGTGCGGGTCCACCGGGTTGTGCGTCATCGGGTCGCTGTGGGCCGGCGGGTGCGATGCCGCCGGGTCGTAGCTGTTGTGGTCGAACACCGAGTGACTCGAGGCGTCGGTGGCCGAGTGGCCCGAAGCATCGAACGCCGTGTGGTCGGACGGGTCGGCGACCGCGGCCGCCGACGGGCCCTGCAGGGCAGAGTGTGCGTCAACCGCGGCCGAGCTGTGGCTGGCGGCCGCCGCGCTCGGATCGGCGTGAGCGGGTTCGCCCGGACTCGGACTGTGGATGACGGAGCCGCTGTCGTGTATGACGCTGCTTTGGCCCGCGGAGACATTCGCACCGTGGCTGGTGCCCACGCCGGTGCCGCTGACGTCGGCGCCGCCGCCGACGTTGGTGTTGCCGCCGAACGCAGCGCCCTCGTGGCTGAGAATGTTGCCCTGCGCGTTACCGCCGGCGCCAACCGTTGCGCCACCACCGGCACCGACGTGATTTGACGCACCAGTTTCGGCGAATGGATCCGTCGGCTGAGCGCTGGCGTGGCCACCCAGCGCGGCGCCTTCGCTATTGAGGATGCTGCCGTGCGCACCGCCACCGGATGCGATCGCTGCGCCGCCACCGGCACCAGCATGGCCACCCGCGGCGATCTCGCTTTGGGCACCGGTCAGCTGGGCGCCACCGCCGAGTGCGGCGCTTTCATTGCCCAGGAAGCTGGCGTGACCCCCGGCGGTGGCCGCCAGCGCTGCGTTTCCGGCGGCGCTCGCTTGAGCGCCCAGACCGACATTGCCCAACGAGCTGGCTGCCGCTTGAGCGCTGGCAGCACCGCCCACGGCGGTTGTGCCGCCGACACCGCCAACAGCGGGTCCGCCACCCGAGCCGAACGCGCCTCCGCTGCTGCCGAGCGTCGCGCCACCGGCTGCGCCGACTTGGCCGCCTACACCGACGCCACCGGACGAGCTGCCGATTTGAGCTCCCCCGGCGCCCAGGCCGCCGGCCTGGCCGCCGAAGCCGCCGCCCGCTTGGCCGCCGGCCTGGCCGCCGAAGCCGCCGCCAGCCTGGCCGCTGAAGCCGCCGCCCGCTTGGCCGCCGGCCTGGCTGCCGAAGCCGCCGCCCGCCTGGCCGCTGAAGCCGCCGCCCGCTTGGCCGCCGGCCTGACCGCCGAAGCCGCCGCCAGCCTGGCCGCTGAAGCCCCCGCCAACGCGGCCACCGGAGTCACCCTCAGCGCCTGCCTGACCCCCAGCTCCGACCTGACCGCGAGATCCAGCCTGGCCGCCAGCTCCACCCTGCCCGCCAAAGCCGGCGGCGACACGCCCACCTGCTTCGCCGCGACTACCAGCAGCGACCTGGCCGCCGGCCCCTAGGCCGCCAGCGGCGTGGCCATCGACGCGACCCTGCCATCCGGCGTCACCACCGGCTTGGCCGCCGGCTTGGCCGCCGAAGCCACCGCCGATACCAACGCCGGCGTCGCCTTGCCATCCGGCGTCACCACCGACACCGAAACCGCCACCGGCTTCGCCGCCAGCCTGGCCGCCAAAGCCGCCACCGAGGCCAGCGCCGGCGTCGCCGCCGAAACCGCCACCGGCTTGGCCGTCAAAGCCGCCGCCGATACCAACGCCGGCGTCGCCTTGCCATCCGGCGTCTCCGCCGACACCGAAACCGCCACCGGCTTCGCCGCCAGCCTGGCCGCCGAAGCCGCCACCGAGGCCAGCGCCGGCGTCGCCGCCGAAACCGCCACCGGCTTGGCCGTCAAAGCCGCCGCCGATACCAACGCCGGCGTCTCCGCCGACACCGAAACCGCCACCGGCTTCGCCGCCAGCCTGGCCGCCAAAGCCGCCACCGAGGCCACCGCCGGCGTCGCCACCAAAGCCGCCACCAAAGCCGCCACCAAAGCCGCCACCGAGGCCAGCGCCGGCGTCGCCGCCGATTTGGCCGCCGAAGCCGCCACCGATACCAACGCTGGCGTCTCCGCCGACACCGAAACCGCCACCCGCTTCGCCGCCAGCCTGGCCGCCAAAGCCGCCACCGAGGCCAGCGCCGGCGTCACCCCCGGCACCAAAACCGCCACCGGCTTCGCCGCCAGCCTGGCCGCCAAAGCCGCCACCGAGGCCAGCGCCGGCGTCGCCGCCGAAACCGCCACCGGCTTGGCCGTCAAAGCCGCCGCCGATACCAACGCCGGCGTCTCCGCCGACACCGAAACCGCCACCGGCTTCGCCGCCAGCCTGGCCGCCAAAGCCGCCACCGAGGCCACCGCCGGCGTCGCCACCAAAGCCGCCACCGAGGCCACCGCCGGCGTCGCCACCAAAGCCGCCACCGATTCCAGCACCGGCTTCGCCGCCGATTTGGCCGCCGAAGCCGCCGCCGATACCAACGCCGGCGTCTCCGCCGACACCGAAACCGCCACCGGCTTCGCCGCCAGCCTGGCCGCCGAAGCCGCCACCGAGGCCACCGCCGGCGTCGCCACCAAAACCGCCACCGATTCCAGCACCGGCTTCGCCGCCGATTTGGCCGCCGAAGCCGCCGCCGATACCAACGCCGGCGTCTCCGCCGACACCGAAACCGCCACCGGCTTCGCCGCCAGCCTGGCCACCGAAGCCGCCACCGAGGCCAGCACCGGCGTCGCCACCAAAGCCGCCACCGATTCCAGCACCGGCTTCGCCGCCGATTTGGCCGCCGAAGCCGCCACCGATACCAACGCCGGCGTCTCCGCCGATACCGAAACCGCCACCGGCTTCGCCGCCAGCCTGGCCGCCAAAGCCGCCACCAAGACCCGCGCCCGCTTCGCCACCGAGGCCAAAGCCGGCACCGGCCTGGCCGCCGACGCCGCCTTGCCAACCGAGGTCACCACCGGCAGCACCACCAACACCAAAGCCGCCGCCGGTTTCACCGCCAAGACCGCCGCCGACGCCATAGCCAACCTGAGCGCCCAGGCCGACCGCATCGGACAACTCGGCGCCGACGCCCAAGCCAGCGCCCAAGCCAGCGCCCACGTCGGTGCCCAGCCCGGCAGCGGCCTCACCGCCAGCCGCCGCAGAAACATTTGAGGCCGCCGCGAGACCGAACTGACTCGACACCGCTTGCTGCAGACCAGCGATGGGGTCGCCGCTACCCAGTTCGAGTCCCGGCACCGCGCTGGCCGCCACGGAGGAGACTTGGGCGGGGGACACGTCAGCAAACCCGGCCTCATTCAGCGCCTGCTGGGGAGAAGCAGCGAAAGCCCTGGCCGCGTCTTCGCTGCGGAACAGGTTAAGGATGTAGTCGATCAGAGAGCTCACGTCAGTGCCTTTCGATTGTGGCTCGTTTGAGCCGTTGCCGGTGCTACGCCGACGTTCCGACACTCAAGTTAGGTGCTTCTTTTCAGGCCGGTAACGGGGCCGAATCCCCCAGTGGTTTGCGCCCTTGGCGGGATCACTAAGCCCATGCCATTAGGGGATTAGGGGATGGTTAGGGACAAGTTGAGCTTGGTCGGATAACCCCCCGTCGACGACATTTGCCCACTTCAGGACCATAACGGCCGGCGATTGCGGTCGTCGCCCAGGTCGATAACGAATCGAAATCACCCGAAGTGTGGGTCGAATCCGTGATGCTCATTCTCGACGGGGTGGCTGTCGGCCGCGGAGTGATCCCATCCTCCCGGGCCGTCCATCCCGAATCCGCCGTCGTGGACTGGCTGATCAGGCATTTCGTCGGGCGCAGCGATCGTCGCCGATGGATCATGCAGCTCGAGTGGCTCAGGATTGGCATCTGTCCAAGCCCCCGGGGCCTCGCCGCCGCCGCCGACCGGCGGGTGATCGATGACGTGGCCGGTCAGGCCGTGCCCATCGGTTTCCCCCGAATCTTGGACCGGCGCGTGCATCGGGAACGCGTCGAACGCGGCCGTGGCCGCCCCGCTCGCCCACACATTGCCGTGCTCGGTGGTGCCGCCGGTACCGCCCGGAGTGGACATCGACAGCGAATCCGACACCATCGGGATCAAATGATTCACATCGGCGCTGGTGACACCGGTCAGGTGAGCGTCGGCGATCGCTTGTGCGGGATCTGCCGCGTAGCGCGCGGCGGCTTGCGGGTCGCGCACAAGTGACATCACAAAGTCAAGCAATGCATTTGCCATGACACGCCTCCAGCGTGCGCTCCGTCATCATCAGCGCCTACCCGCAGCCAAATACCAGCCGTTTCCCGGAATGCTATCGGCCGACGGCGCCGCCGTGATCGGTGTGCGCCCACCCTGCCCGGGCGCCGCGTTAGGGGATACCCCCGTTAGGGGATCACGGTGCCTACGGGGATTATGATGACCGGCACGTCGGGGGAGCGCTAGGGTAGGCAACGGCCGCCGATGCCAGTCACCGGAATCGACACAGGGACGTGCACTATGGGCAAGTCGCTCGGGTTGGGGGCCGGGTCGCGAGCCCGCTGGCCGGCCGTCCATGGCTCGGCGGGCGTTGGCGACCGGCCACCCGAGAACCGCCTGTTCGACACGGCCACGGGTGCCAGGGTGCGCACCGATCACCGATCGTCCGCACGCACCACGCCCGGTTAGCCCCACCGTGGCCAGTCCGGACATTACGGCTTCCGCCGAGGTCCTCCCCCCCGACGCGCGTCGCATCATCAACGCGCTGGCGGACGGCGCGCAGACCCCGGTCAAGGTTCTGGTCAGCGGGGGAATCGGTACGGGAAAGACCACCGTCCTCGCCGCCGTTCGGGATGCCTTGCGCGGTGCCGGGATAACGGTGCTGACGCGGTCTCCGCGCGACGGGGACCGACCCGACGCGGCGGTTGTCATCGATGACGCGCAACTGTTGCCCGACGCCGAGCTGCTGGCGCTCGTCGAGCGCATCGCTGATCCCGCCGCGACGGTCGTGGTGGCCGCCGAACCGTGCGAGCAACACACCACGCTGCGGACGCTGGCCACGGCCCTCGAGCGGGAGCGGCCCCGCCTTTCGTTGGGCCCGCGGCCGGTCGCCGACCACTTCCTGGACAGCACGGCGGGGCTGCCGTTCTTGCTGCGGGCAGTGACCGAGGCCGCGCAGGACCCGATGCAGGCGGCCAAGTTTGCATTGATGGACCGGTTGCGCCGCCTCGACGAGCCGACGCTGGACACGCTGCTCATCACGTCGTTGAACCCCGGTTTGGGCACCGCCGATGTCGCTGCGGCACTGGACATCCCGGCGACGCAGGCGCTGCTGCTTGTCGACCGGGCGCGCGCAAGCGGGCTAATCGAGCCATCGCACAGCCCGGGCTTCCTGCAATCGGTGCACGACGCCGTTGCCCAGCTCGTCGGCAACGCGCATCACCACCAGGTCGAGGCCGCACTGTTGCGTTCCCAGCTCGCCATGTCGACGTTGTCATCAGACCTCGCGCTGCGTCTCGCCGAACACGGACTGCGAGACCCCGATCTGGCGAGCATCCTGCGCCGTGAGGCGACGCGGGCTCGCGGCCGGTCGGGCCGAGCCGCCCGGCTGTACCGCGCGGCGGTCGACGCCGGCGCCGAAGGGTTGTCGTGCCGGCTGGCCGACGCGCTGGCCCTGACCGGAGACTGCGCGGGCGCGGCGGCCCTGGCCGACGACTTGCTCGGTTCGGCGGACCTTGCCGAACGTGCCGCCGCGGTGCGGGTTGCGGCCAGCGCCGCCGCCCACGACGGCAATGCGGGGCAGGCGGCGGAGTTGTTCGGCTGGCTGGGACCCTATCCGGACGCGGTGGTCAGCGCCGCAGGCGCGATCACACTGGCCGCGACGGGAGACCTCACGGCGGCGCACGCGGCGCTGCAGGTCCCGGGACAGGGGCCGCCGACGGCCGCCGCACGCGCCGCGCGCGGCCTCGCCGAAGGCCTGCTGAGGAGTATGAAAGAGCCGTACCCGGTGGCGGTGGCGAAGCTCGGCCAGGCGATCGCCGTGGGCGGGTCGATGGCTGAAGTGATCCCCGATAGCCCGGCCGCATTGGTCACGCTGGCCGCGTTGCACGGCGGCGATCCGGTGCGGGCGCGCAGCATCATCGGTCGCGCTGCCGTCCGCGCCGACGGCGACGGGTTCTTCGGGCGTCGGCACCTGCTGCTGCTCGGCTGGACGAAGATGCGCGACGGCCAGCTCGCGTCGGCCGGCGCCGACGCCGACGCCGCCTGCTCGGGTGCGGCCACCGACCTGCATCGGCGCGACGCATTATGGGCGGCGACGCTGCGTACCGCGATCGCGCGTCGCAGCGGCGACACCGGCGCGCTGCACAAGCATTGGTATGCGGCGATGGAGGTGCTCGCCGAGTACTCCATCGACTTGTTCACCCTGCTGCCCTTGGGTGAATTATGGGTCGCCGCGGCAAGGATGCGCCAGGTGGCCCGGCTGCGCCACCACCTTGATCTGGCGTTCGGTTTGTTGGACTCGCTGGGCAACCCGGTCTTATGGTCGGTGCCACTGCACTGGGCGGGCGTGCACGCCGGAATCTTGACCGGTTCACCCGAATCCGTTGCCCCGCACGGGCAGGCCCTCACCGCGGCGGCATCCCAGAGTGTCTTCGCCCAGGCGCTGGCGAGCACCGGTCGCACCTGGCTGCGGGTGCTCGCCGGCGATGTCGACGCCGACGAGGTGACCATGGGCGCCCGCTCGCTGGCCCAATTCGGTTTGACCTGGGATGCGACGCGCCTTGCCGGTCAGGCCGCGCTGCAGACGCCGGATGGCCGGGTGTCGGGGGACATGTTGCAGCTCGCCCGTGACCTCAAGCTGGTCGCGGCGGTGGAGGAGACACCCGACGACGAGCCCGGGTCTGACGCTCCGAAAACGACCCGACAGGCGCCGTCGGCCTCGCCGTTGTCCGCGCGCGAACGCGAAGTCGCCGAGCTGCTCCTCTTGGGCTTGCCGTACCGCGACATTGGCCGTCAGCTGTTCATCTCGGCCAAGACCGTCGAACACCATGTGGCACGGATACGCCGCCGGCTCGGCGCCGGCTCGCGTTCCGAGATGTTGTCGATGCTGCGCGCAATATCGGCGTCCTAGCACCGGGCCCCGGGTACTGGGGCTGAATCTGGAGCCGATGACGGGAATCGAACCCGCGTATTCAGCTTGGGAAGCTGATGTTCTGCCATTGAACTACATCGGCGGTGTCGGCATCGAAGGTTAGCACCCGGCGGCGGATGGGTTCGGCGAGTAGTGCGGCCGGACACCAACTGCCCAGCGCCGGCCGGGCCGCGTCGTGGACGTGACGCCGGCCGAGGAATGGCCCCAACGGCAAATTCGCGAACCGATGTTTATTCTTTCGTGATCATGTCGTAATGTGCCTTGGGTGGGCCGGCACAGGTTAGCCAAGAAGCGGCGTAAATCGCCGCTGATCCTGGCAGGGGTGCTGGCCCCCGCGGCGGTGTTCTTCGCGGCGGCAGGAGATGTCTCCCCTTTCATGCCGCGCCACGACGCAGCACCCGTTATTGGAGACAATTCAGCATGCTGCTTAGAAATCGTGGCGGCGAAGCCGGTTGGGATTGTGCTCGCGTCGGACGTGTCCCGCGGCGAAGGCACGGCTGAACCCCTCGCCGCATCGAGGTATCACACCAGGTCCCGGTTCCTGGCCGCCGGGCTCGCCCCGGAACAGGGCCTTCAGGTGAGGACGATCCTGGTCTCCCGCAGCATCAGCGCCAAGTTCCCGCAGATCCACGAAATCGGCGGCGTACGACCGGATCCGCTGCCCTGGCATCCGCTCGGTCTGGCGCTCGACGTGATGATCCCCAACCCGCAGAGCGCCGAAGGCATCGCCCTGGGCAACGAGATCGTCGCGTACGTGATGAAGAACGCGAAACGGTTCCGGATCCAGGACGCGATCTGGCGGGGCGTCTACTACACGCCGGGCGGAGCGCAACCGAGCCGGCTCGGTCACTACGACCACGTCCACGTCACGACCACCGGGGGCGGATACCCCACCGGTCGGGAGATGTATCTCGCCGACTGACCGCGACGGCGGGCAGCGGATAGGCTCGTCTCAGTGTCAGGGTGAGGTTGCCGCTTGGTGCGGTGGTTGGATCCTGATCACCTGGTGTTTGGCTCGTAGGCTCGTTGCCGCTTTCGGGTTGGCGTTCATGCGTTTTGTCGGCATCAGGTGTGAAGGACCGGCCGGCGTGACTTGATAGGAGCGTGGCATCGCCCCCACTGAGATGTGTCCGCCGACCGGCCCAACCGTCACCTCACAGTGAAGGAGGCAACCACCATGGTTGTTGTTGGAGCCGATGTCCACAAGCGCACGCATACGTTTGTCGCCGTGGATCAGGTGGGCCGCAGAATCGGCGAGAAGGTCGTCGAGGCCACTACGGTAGGTCATCGCCAGGCGATCCGATGGGCTCGCACCCAGTTTGGTGTCGAGCTGGTGTGGGCGATTGAGGATTGCCGACATTTGTCGGCGCGATTAGAGCGCGATTTGTTGTCCGCCGATCAGAAGGTGGTACGAGTCCCGTCGAAGTTGATGGCCCAGACCCGGGCCTCGGCTCGTACGCGGGGCAAGTCTGATCCGATTGACGCGTTGGCTGTCGCGCGGGCGTACCTGCGTGAGCCCGATCTTCCGGTGGCTTCCCACGATGAAGTGTCGCGGGAGTTGAAGCTGCTGGTGGATCGGCGTGAAGACCTTGTGGGGCAACGCACTTCGACGATCAACCGGTTGTTGTGGAGAGTGCACGAATTAGATCCTGGCCAGGCGCCGAAACCGGCGTCGCTGGATCTGGCCAAGCACCGCAGGACGCTCGGTGATTGGTTGGCCGCCCAGCCCGGTCTGGTGGCCGAGTTGGCCCGCGAGGAGTTGGCCGACATTACCCGACTCACCGAGGCCATCAATGTTTTGGCGAAACGGATCGGCGAGCGTGTCCGCGCGATCGCTCCGGCGTTGCTTGCCATGCCCGGCTGCGGCGAGCTCACCGCCGCCAAGATCATCGGCGAAACCGCCGGGGTCGCCCGCTTCAAAAGCGAGGCGGCGTTCGCCCGGCACACAGGCGTGGCGCCTATCCCGGTGTGGTCAGGCAACACCGTCGGCCGCGTCCGGATGACCCGCACCGGCAACCGCCAACTCAACGCCGCTCTGCACCGCATCGCGGTCACCCAGATCCGTCTCGACGGCCTCGGACAGGCCTACTACCGCAGCCGTCTGGCCGCCGGCGACTCCAGCACCGAGGCCCTGCGCTGCCTCAAACGCCGCCTCGCCAGAGTGGTCTTCCATCACCTCCACACCGACCACAACATCCGAACAAAGCCTTGCCAACCGGCAGCGGCTTGACATAGGAGAAACGCGTGCTGCTCTCCGATCGTGACCTCAGGGCCGAAATCACCGCCGGCCGCCTGGGCATCGACCCCTACGACGACGCCCTGGTCCAGCCGTCCAGCATCGACGTCCGCCTCGACTGCATGTTCCGGGTGTTCAACAACACCCGCTACACCCACATCGACCCGGCCAAGCAACAGGACGAGCTCACGACGCTGGTCGAACCCGTCGATGGGGAGCCCTTCGTCCTGCACCCGGGGGAGTTCGTGCTCGGCTCCACGCTGGAGCTGTTCACCCTGCCCGAGGACCTCGCGGGCCGGCTGGAGGGCAAGTCGTCGCTGGGCCGGCTGGGGCTGCTGACGCACTCGACCGCCGGGTTCATCGATCCCGGCTTCAGCGGTCACATCACGCTGGAGCTGTCCAACGTCGCCAACCTGCCGATCACGCTGTGGCCCGGCATGAAGATCGGCCAGCTGTGCATCCTGCGGTTGACCAGCCCGGCCGAACATCCTTACGGCAGTTCGCAAGTAGGTTCGAAGTACCAGGGCCAGCGCGGACCCACGCCGTCGCGCTCCTATCAGAACTTCATAAGGACTACATAGGTTCCGCGGGGCTCTCCCGCCCCCGTTCTGCGCGATACTTAGTTAGTTAGCCATGGTTTTTTCCTCCGCCTGACCATGGTTCACCGCGCAATACCTTTGGAGGGGTTTGTCTTGGAAATCGTGCTCGGGGTGTCGATGGCACCGGCGTCGATCCAAATGGTGGTCCTCGAAGGCGAATACGCCGACGGTGCCACCGTCGAAGAGGAAGTCTTCGACGTCGCCGCCGCCGACGCAGCGCCCACCGCGAGCGCACCCGACCAGGTGCTCGCCGCCATCCTGGGCACCCGCGAGGGCGCGGCCGAGGCCGGACTCGAGGTGTCGTCCATCGGCGTGACGTGGACCAACCAATTCGAGGCGGCGGCGTTGCGCGACGCACTGGCCGCCCACCGGGTCGAGAACGTGATGCTGGTGTCGGCCTTCCTCGCTGCGACCGCACTGGCCCAAAACGTCGGTGGCGCAATGGGTTACGAGCGAACCGCGGTGATGTTCGTGGAGCCCGGCACCGCGACGCTGGCGGTGGTCGAGACCTCCGACGGGTCCATTCCCGACGTCTACAAGCAACCGATCTACGCCGAGTCGTACGACCAGGCCGCCGCGCAGCTCGGCGGCATGATCGCCGGGCTGCAGAAGCTGGAAGCGGCGCCGGACGGCGTGCTGGTGGTCGGGTCGGGCGTCGACGTCGCCCCGCTGAAGCCGGCGCTGCAGACGGCGACCTCGCTGGCGGTGAGCGTGCCGGAGGAGCCGGAGACGGCGCTGGCCCGCGGCGCGGCCCTGGCTTCGGCCAATGCGCCGTTGTTCGCCTCGTCGACCGCCGCGCTGGCCTACGCCCAGGACCCGGGCACCGGTGCCGTCGACCAGCACTCGCTGCCCGAATACCTTTACGTGCCGTTCGGGCCGGAGGCGGGTGCCGACGAGCTCGCGTACAGCGCGGTGCCCGACGAGGACGCCGACTCGCCCACGGTCGTCATCGAAAAGCTGTTCATGCCGGAGGAAAGCCAGGAGCGGCGCAGGCCCGCCCTGCTGATCGGGAGCGGGCTGGCGGTCGCCGGCATCAGCGCGGTGCTGGCGCTCGAGATCGCGCTGGCGATCGGCATCCGCACGACCGGCACGGTCGCCTTGCAGCCCACCCCGGGCCAACACCTGATCGTCCCGACGCAGGAGCCGCCGGCGCCCGTCGAGGCGTCGGCCCCGGCGGCGAAGCTCAACCTGCCGGAACCGGTGGCGGCGCCCAAGCCGATGACTCCGCAGTTCGCCGCGCCGCTGCCCGCGGCCCGCCCGCCCGTGGCGCCTCCCATCCCCGCGGCCCCGGTCCCGGCGGCTCCGGTGGTGCCGGTTCCGGTCGTGGTCCCGCCGATCGCGCCGGTGATTCTGCCGCCGGTCCGCGTCCCCGTTCCTAACCCGATCGTGAGTCCGCCGGTCATCCAGGCCCCGCCGCGCGTGTCCCCCCCACAGCCGCTGCCGCCCCAACCGCCGGTCCACGTCCCGCAGCCGCCGCAGGCCGGCGGCACGGTGCCGCAGTCACCGCCCCACCAGACGCCTCCCGGGGGTACCGGCGCCTCCGCCGGAGGACATGTCCCGCCGCCCGGTTCGGGTGCGGGCGGCGCGACTGGCGGGCATGTCCCGCCGCCCGGTTCGGGCACGGGCGGCTCCAGCGGCGGGCACGAGCCGGCGCCCGGCTCGGGTCCCGGCGGCCTCGGCGGGGGGCATGTGTCACCTCCAGGCTCGGGCACGGGCGGCCTCGGCGGCGGCCACGTGTCGACGCCGGGTTCGCCCCCGGGCTCGGGTCCCGGTGGCCTGGGTGGCGGCCATGTGTCGCCCCCGGGTGAGGGGCCGGGCGGATTGGGCGGCGGGCACCTCCCGTCTCCCGGTTCGGGCGGCGGCGCGCCCACCGGTCCCGGTGGCCTGTTCGGCGGAGGCGGCCACGGCAGCGGTGGTGGCTTCGGCGCTCCGGGTGCCGGCGGCGGCCTCGGCGGCTTTGGTGGCGGCCACAGCGGCGGCGGCCTCGGCGGCTTCGGTGGTGGGCACAGCGGCGGCCTGGGCGGTGGCGGTGGATTCGGCGGTGGCGGTGGCGGCTTCGGTGGTGGCCACGGCGGCGGTGGCGGCGGGCACAGGTAAGCCCCCGATATACGAACGTCACTCGGCCGGCGGCGACTGCCGGAGGCGCTCAACTTCGCGCGCTAGGGTGGCGAATTGGGTTGGGGCGCGGCCGGGGTCGCCGCGAAGTCTGCGTCACTGTACGAAGTGGCGAACGCCCATGCGCATGGCGCAGCAATCGATTCGGACGACTTGGAGGAGCAGTGGACGTCGTACTGGGCGTGTCCCTGGCGCCTGAGACGGTCCGCATGGTGCTGGTCGAGGGCGAAGCCGCCGGCGGGGTGACCGTCGATCAGAACGACTTTCGCCTCACCGATCAGGCGACGGCGGTCGACGCGGCCGACCGCGTCGTCTCCGCGATTCTCGGCACCCGGGAGAGCGCGGTCCAGGGCGGCTATCGGCTGACGTCAAGCGGAGTGACCTGGACCGACCCCGCCGAGGCGGCCGCGCTGCGGCAGGCTCTGGCGGAACGCAAGATCGAGAACGTCGTGCTGGTGTCGGCGGTCATGGCCGCCGCGGCGCTGGCGCAGGCGGCGGGCAGCGCGACCAATTGCGCGCGCACCGCACTGCTGTTAGTCGAACCCACCACCGCGACGCTGGCCGTCGTCGACACCGCGGACGGGGCGGTCGCCGACGTACGCCGGCATCCCCTGCCCAACAGCGACGAAGCGGCGCTGGCGACGCTGGCCGCGATGACCGCGGACGCCGAATCGATGCGGGCGCGCCCGGACGGGCTGTTCCTGGTGGGTTCGGACGTCGACATCCCCTTCCTCAAGCCGGCGCTCGAGGCGGCGACCTCGCTGTCGGTCACCACGCCCGAGGAGCCCGAGATGGCCCTGGCGCGGGGCGCCTCACTCGCGGCGGCCAACGCGCGGCTGGGGGCGCCGTCGACGATCGCGATGCCCTACGCCGGGGACCCCTTGGCGGACGGGCGTGAGCTCGCCTACAGCGCCGAAGCGGACAGCGGGAAGGCCCGGGCGACCGGCGCCGACCGCGCGGCCGCCGCCCACTCGGACGGGCGAGGCAGCCGCAAAGCGGTGCTGGCCGTCGTCGCCGCCACCCTGATGTTCGTCGTCGGCGTCGTCGCACTGGCCGTGGCGCTGGCCCTCGACATCCGGCCCCACGCGCACCAGCGCCCCGATATCACCCAGAACGTGGTCGCCCCGGGCAACCAGGCGCCCCCGCCGCCATCGGTGGTCCCGCCGCCCCCGGCCTCCGTCCCGCCGGCGCCGGCGCCGGCATCCCCCCAACCGGGGCCCGCCCCCTCCCACGGCGATCAATGGGACGACTGGCTGCATCGGCACCTGGGGGAACACGGCATCCCGATGCCCTAGACGGTATGGAGGCTGACCTGAGGCCGAAGGCCTCGGGCTGCAATCGGACGTGGGTTGCCGATCGCGGGTGAACACTCGCTTCGGTAGAGCCACAGTTGCAGATCAGGAGGCCTCCGGTGAGTTTCAACGGTACGAGTGTCGGGTTGGATGTGCACGCACTTTCGGTGGTTGCACATGCTGTCGACGAGAAAACGGGTCAAGTCGAGCGGGCACGGTTGTGTCCAGATCACGGCGAGATTCTTGGGTGGCTGCGCCAGTTGCGTGGTCCGGTACGCGTGGCCTATGAAGCCGGCCCCACTGGGTTTGGGTTGGCTCGGGCACTGGCCGAGGCCCAGATCGAATGCACGGTCGCAGCGCCGTCAAAATTGATCCGCCCGTCTGGGGATCGGGTCAAGACCGATGCCCGCGATGCCGCGCATCTGACCCGGTTGCTGCGGCTGGGCGAGGTCAGCGCGGTCACCGTCCCAGAACGGGAGGTCGAAGCTGCCCGCGATCTGGTCCGTGCTCGTGAAGATGCCCGCGCTGATTTGATGCGGGTGCGTCATCGGCTTTCCAAACTGCTGCTGCGCCAGGGCCGGGTCTACTCGGGCGGACATGCCTGGAACGGCGTGCACGAGATTTGGTTGCGGCGGCAATGTTTCGACGACCCGCATACCGCGGCGGCCTTTGATCACCACTTCGATGCCGTTCTGAGCGCGACCGCGGCTCGAGACCGCCTCGACGAGCAGATCCTCGAGGTCGCGGCGTTGCCTCGGTATGCCGACATGGTGAACCGGCTGGGGTGTCTGCGCGGGATCTCGGCGTTAACCGGGCTGGCCTTAGCGGTTGAGATCGGTGACTGGGACCGCTTCACCGGCTCCTCGATCGGCGCCTACGTGGGCTTGGTCCCCAGCGAGTACTCCTCGGGAACCTCACGGGTGCAGGGATCGATCACCAAGGCCGGCAATGCCCACGTACGCAGACTGTTGATCGAGGCGGCCTGGCACCACCGCGCGGCCTACCGCAATCCTGGCCCCACAATGCGGGCCCGTTGGGCCAAGGTCACTCCTGCCCTCAAGGCACGCGGGCATGCCGGCAATCGCCGTCTGCATCAGCAGTGGTGCCGTTTCAACGAGCGCAAGAAGCCCCACGTGGTGGCCAACGTCGCCATCGCGCGTGAGTTAGCCGGCTGGTGCTGGTCGCTAGCGACGTTGGGCTAGAACCTCACCCGATGACTTGATCGGTATCGGCTTGGGTCACGGCGAGGTAAGCGAACCGACCTGCGTTACGGCTATGAGCAACAACGAGACTCAGAAACTCTCGGTGTGACGCCCGCCCCTAGAGAGCAGCCACCGTTCGCGCCGAACCATCGTCTTGCGGTACCCAACCCGCGCATATCAGTCTGACACCACCGTCGTTGACCAACGACCGCCGCAGACGCAGCTGACACCGATCAACGAAAGCCGCCCCGGCGCCAAACCGGGGCGGCTTTCACCTGCCTATTGACAAACCGTGCCTACATATCAGCCGCACACGGCCCCAACCGAAGGCCGGGCGCGCGCGTAAAATCGGATCACTAGGGGAACATAGGGTGGGGACTCAGTGACCTCTGGCGTTTTCGCGGGGTGCGGCGGCCACGTCCTCATCATCAGGGCTAGCAATCGAACCTTGGAGGAACATTGGACACCGTACTTGGCGTGTCAATGGCGCCGACGGCGGTCCGGATGGTGCTGGTCGAGGGCCAAAACGGCCAAGGCGCCACCGTCGACGAAGACAATTTCGACGTTCCGCCCGAAGACGACGCGGCAACGCTCAGCGCCGCCAACCAGGTAGTCTCCGCGATCCTCGGAACGCGCCAGGGCGCGGCCGAGGGCGGCTACCAGCTGGCCTCGACCGGCGTCACCTTCACCGACCCGATCGAGGCCGCCGCGCTGCGCGATGCGCTGGCCGCCCACAAGGTCGAGAACGTGATGTTGGTCTCGGCATTCCTGGCCGCGGCCGCCCTGGCGCAAGCGGTGGGCAGCCAGACCAACTACGCGCAGACGGCGCTGCTGTACATCGAGCCCGAGACGGCGACCCTGGCGGTGGTCAACAGCGCCGACGGGTCGGTCGCCGACGTCCGCCGGCAGCCGCTGCCGGCCGATGACGAGGCCGCGGTGGCCCAGCTGGCCGCGATGGTGTCGCAGGCCGAGACGCTCGAGACCCGCCCCGACGGGGTGTTCGTCGTCGGCTCCGGCATTGACCTCCCCCTGATCAAGCCCGCGCTGGAGGCGGCGACCTCGCTGCCGTTGTCGGCCCCCGAGGAGCCCGAAACGGCGCTGGCCCGGGGCGCGGCGCTGGCCTCGGCGCATGCCCCGCTGTTCTCGTCGTCCACCGCGGCGCTGGCCTACGCGCAAGACCCGGGCACCGGCGCCATCAACCCGTTCGCGGTGGCGCCCGGCTACTTCGACGTACCGGCGAACGCCGGCGAGGAAGGCCTCGCCTACAGCGCGGTGCCCGACGACGTCGACGACTTCTACACCGGCGCGCACACCGGCGCCACCGCGCTCGTCGGCGCGGGCTATCCGGAGCGCCGCTCGTTCCGGCTGGTGGGCAGCATCGTTGCGGGCGTCTTCGTCATCGGTGTGGTGGCGCTGGTCGTCTCCCTGGCGATCGCCATCCGGCCGACCGCCAACGTCCGGCCCAGCCCGAACCAGAACGTCGTCGTCGCGCCCACCCGGCCGGCCCCGGCACCCGCGGCTCCCGCGCCGGCCGAGGCCCCGGCGCCAAAAGCCCCCGCGGCGCCGGCACCGGCTCCCAAGGCTCCGGCACCCGCGCCTGAGGCCGCACCCGCGCCGGCCCCCGCTCCGGCCGCTCCCGCTCCGGTTCCCGAGGCCCCGGCGCCCGCACCGGTTCCGGAGGCCCCGGCGCCGGCCGCTCCGCCGCCCCCGCCGCCGATACAACTACCCCCGATCATCATCGGTGGGCCGCCGGCACCAAGAGGAGGTCGGTTCGGCGGTGGCGACGACGACCGCGGCGGGTTCCCCGGGTTCGGTGGCGGCCACGGTCACGGCGGTTTCGGCCCCCATATCGGGATCCCGGGTATCCCCGGGCTGTAGTGCACCGGCCGTTCGGTGCCACCTGTCATCTGCCGTTTGCCTCCCACTTAGCGGGGCGATGCAGTTAGGTCATCGCGGCGACCTACACCGGTTATATGCGATGCACCGTCTTCGGCACCGGTTACCTGGGTGCGACCCACGCCGTCGGAATGGCGGAACTGGGACACGAGGTCGTCGGGGTCGACATCGACGCGGGCAAGGTCGCCAAGCTCGCCGGCGGTGACATCCCCTTCTACGAGCCCGGCCTGCGCAAGCTGTTGACGAAGAACCTGGCGGCCGGGCGGCTGCGGTTCACCACCGACTACGACCTGGCGGCCGAGTTCGCCGACGTGCATTTCCTCGGGGTCGGCACACCGCAGAAGAAGGGCGAGTACGGCGCCGACTTGCGTCACGTGTACGCCGTCATCGACGCGCTGGTGCCGCGGCTGACGAGATCCTCGGTGCTGGTGGGTAAATCGACCGTTCCGGTGGGAACCGCGGCCGAGCTCAACCACCGGGCGGCCGCCCTGGCACCCCGCGGCGTCGACGTCGAGATCGCCTGGAACCCCGAGTTTCTGCGCGAAGGCTACGCGGTGCACGACACCCTGCATCCGGACCGCATCGTGCTTGGCGTGCAACAGGATTCGACGCGCACCGAGACGGCCGTGCGCGAGCTCTACGGTCCACTGCTCGCCGAGGGAGTGCCGTTCCTGGTGACCGACCTGCAGACCGCGGAGCTGGTCAAGGTTTCCGCCAATGCCTTTCTGGCCACCAAGATCTCGTTCATCAACGCCATTTCCGAGGTGTGCGAGGCCGCGGGCGCCGACGTCAGCGTGCTGGCGGACGCGCTCGGCTACGACCCCCGGATCGGTCGGCAATTCCTCAACGCCGGTTTGGGTTTCGGCGGCGGCTGCCTGCCCAAGGACATCCGAGCCTTCATGGCCCGCGCCGGTGAACTGGGGGCCGACCAGGCCCTGACCTTCCTGCGCGAGGTCGACAGCATCAACATGCGCCGGCGCACCCGGATGGTCGAACTCGCCAACGCCGCCTGCGGCGGCTCGCTGCTGGGCGCCAACATCGCCGTGCTGGGCGCGGCGTTCAAGCCCGAATCCGACGACGTGCGCGACTCGCCCGCGCTCAACGTCGCCGGCCAGCTGCAGCTCAACGGCGCCGCGGTCAACGTGTACGACCCCAAGGCGCTGGAAAACGCGCAGCGGCTGTTCCCGACGCTGAACTACGCGGTGTCGGTCGAGGAGGCCTGCGAGCGCGCGGACGCGGTGCTCGTCCTGACCGAGTGGCGGCAGTTCATCGACCTCGACCCCGCCGACCTGGCCGACCGGGTGCGCGCCCGCGTCATCGTCGACGGCCGCAACTGCCTCGACGCCGCGCGCTGGACGCGGGCGGGCTGGCGGGTGTTCCGGCTGGGCGCGCCGCGCCCCTGAGGCCGTTGACCCCGCCGAGTAGCCTGACCGGGGTGGACTACGCCGGCGCATTCCTCGAAGAGAACCGCGCATTCTCCGAGCTTTTCCGCGATGTCGACCACGCCACGCCGGTGCCGACCTGCCCGGGGTGGACCCTGAGCCAACTGCTGCGCCACGTCGGGCGCGGCGACCGCTGGGCGGCGCAGATCGTGCGCGACCGGCTTCAGGAGTTTCTCGACCCCCGATCCGTCGAGGGCGGCAAGCCGCCACCCGATCCGGCCGACGCGATCTCCTGGCTGCACGGCGGCGCGCAGCGGCTCCTCGACGCCGTCGAGCTCACCGGGGTGGAAACCCCGGTGTGGACGTTTCTCGGCTCCCGCCCGGCTAACTGGTGGGTCCGGCGCCGCCTGCACGAGGTGGCCGTGCACCGGGCCGACGCGGCCATCGCGCTGGGATCCCCGTACACCCTGGACCCCGAGATTGCCGCCGACGGGATCACCGAATGGTTGGAGCGGCTCGCGATCCAGGCGGGCAGCGAGGGGGCGCCGCTCCCGCTCGACGGCGACAACACCCTGCACCTGCACGCCACCGACCCCGGGCTCGGCGCAGCCGGCGAGTGGACGATCGGCGTCGACGACGGCCGGATCACCTGGTCGCACGAGCACGGCAAGGGCACCGCGGCCCTGCGGGGCGGCGCCACCGAGCTGCTGCTGGCCATCCTGCGCCGGCTGCCGCTCGCGGACGCCGGCGTCGCGCTGTTCGGTGACGAGGGGGTGTGGCAGAACTGGCTCGACCGTACCCCGCTCTAGCCCCGCCGCCGGGGCGCACACGGTAACTTGCACACCATGACCACTTCGGAGATCGCCACCGTCCTGGCATGGCACGACGCGCTCAACGCCGCCGATCTGGAAACCCTGGTCGAGCTGTCCAGCGACGACATCGAGATCGGCGACGCGCACGGCGCCGCGCAGGGCCACGAGGCGCTGCGACGCTGGGCCGCTTCCCGCGACGGCACGGCCGAAGTCGGCCGGATGTACGTGCACGACGGTGTCGTGGTCGTCGAACAGAAGGTCAGCGCCCCGGACAATCCCGGCGCTGTCACCACCGCGGCGTCGGCATTCCGGGTGGTCCACGACCACGTCACGTCCGTGTTCCGGCACGAGGACCTGGCGTCGGCGCTGGCGGCCACCGAGCTCACCGAATCCGACCTCGTCAACTGAGCAATTGAGCGTGGAAGAGGGGACCACCATGCGCGGGATCATCCTGGCCGGCGGCTCGGGCACTCGCCTGCATCCGATCACCGTGGGCATCAGCAAGCAGTTGCTGCCGGTGTACGACAAACCGATGGTCTACTACCCGCTGTCCACCCTGATGATGGCCGGGATTCGCGACATCCTGGTGATCACCACCCCGCACGACGCGGCGGGCTTCGAGCGGCTCCTGGGCGACGGCTCGCAATTCGGGATCAACATCAGCTACGTCACCCAGGAACGGCCCGACGGCCTGGCCCAGGCCTTCGTCCTGGGCGCCGACCACATCGGCAACGACTCGGTGGCATTGGTGTTGGGAGACAACATCTTCTACGGCCCCGGGCTGGGCACCAGCCTGAGCCGTTTCCAAACCATCAGCGGCGGAGCGGTTTTCGCGTACTGGGTGGCCAACCCGTCGGCGTACGGTGTCGTCGAGTTCAGTGACGACGGCACGGCCCTGTCGCTGGAGGAGAAACCCAAGACACCGAAATCCAATTACGCGGTGCCGGGACTGTACTTCTACGACAACGACGTGATCGAGATCGCCAGGAGTCTGAAGAAGTCGGCGCGCGGGGAGTACGAGATCACCGAGGTCAACCAGATCTACCTGAATCGGGGCCGGCTCTCGGTCGAGGTGATGGCCCGCGGAACGGCCTGGCTGGACACGGGCACATTCGACTCCCTGCTCGACGCCAGCGACTTCGTGCGCACGCTGGAGCGGCGGCAGGGCCTGAAGGTCAGCGTCCCCGAGGAAGTGGCGTGGCAGCAGGGCTGGATCACCGACGAGCAGCTGGCCCAGCAAGCGCAGACCCTGCTCAAGTCCGGGTACGGCGGCTATCTGCTGGATCTGTTGGAGCGGAGCCGATTTCACTAGGCTTCGCCAGCGCCGCGGCGATCGCCGTCGTCAGCGGCACCGACAACGCCAGCGCGACACCGCCCACCGCCGACCGGGCGATCTCGATCGCCACGCTCTCGCTGGTCAGCACGTCGGCCAGGGAACGGTTGGCCACGCTGAACAGCAGCAGCAGCGGCAGCGAACTGCCGGCATAGGCCAGCACCAGCGTGTACACCGTGCTGGCGATGTGGTCGCGACCGACCCGAATGGCGCCCACGAAGATCGCGCGCCGCGAACCGCCGAGGTGGGCCAGCTCGAACACCGTGGAGGCCTGGGTCACCGTCACGTCGTTGAGCACACCCAGCGACCCGATGATGAAGCCGGCGAGCAGCAGGCCACTGATCGACACGCTGCCCAGGTACGCGCTGACGGTGGCGTTCTGGTCGTCGGACAAGCCGGTCAGATGGGCCAGTTGAATTGCGGCCCAGGACAATCCCGCGGCCAGCAAGAGCGACGTCAGGGTGCCCAGCAGCGCGGCGCTGGTGCGCAGGCTCACGCCGTGGGCCAGATAGATGACCGCGTAGAGGATCGCCGCCGAGGCCACCAGGGCCACCGGAATCGCGGGGGCGCCGTCGCGCAGCGCCGGCAGCAGAAACACCACCAGCACCGCGAACGCGACCACGATGCCGACCAGCGCCAGCAGCCCCCGCCAGCGCGCCACGGCGACGACCACCACCGCGAACGCGACGGCCAGGGCGACCAACGGCCAGCCGCGTTCGAAGTCGTAGAACGCGTAGCTGGTGGCGCCCTGGTCGTCGACCTGGCGGACGAGCCGAATGTGGTCTCCCACCGCGAACTTCGGCTGGCCGGGGCCGGGCGAGGACTCCAGCAAGGTGCCGGCGCCGGCGTTGGGGCCGGAATCGATGGCCACCTGGGTCAGCACGCACCGGCCGGCGCCCGGCGGCGCCGGTTGTGGTGCGGTGGTGAGCACCTGGCTGACCGACGGGCTGCCGCAATCGCCCAGGCCGCTGGACAGCACATGCCCGGCCTGCGTGCTCACCGCGCCCCCGGCCGCGTTCTGGAACGGCATGGGGATGTCGACGTGCTCGCGGCTGGGCCACAGCGCGACGGCGCCGCCCAGGACCGCCAGACCGATCGCGACCAGCAGCCCGACGACGATCCTGGCGGGCAGCGGGTCGACCGGGGCCGGGCCGGACGGGCGGTGCGAGTGGGAGTGCGAGTGGCTCACCCGGTCCACCGTAGAGGCGCCGGCTGCGAAGATGCCTACTGGCGATAGCCGACCAGGAAGTTGCCCAGCCGCTCGATCGCCGCGGCCAGGTCACGGGCCCACGGCAGCGTGACGATGCGCAGGTGATCCGGTGCCGGCCAATTGAATCCGGTGCCCTGGGTGACCAGGATCTTCTCCTGCAGCAGCAGGTCGAGGACCAGCTGTTCGTCGTCGGTGATGTCGTAGACCTCGGGGTCGAGCCGGGGGAAGGCGTACAGCGCGCCCTCGGGCTTCACGCAGGACACCCCGGGAATCTCGTTCAGTTTCTCCCAGGCGACGTCGCGCTGCTCGAGCAGCCGGCCGCCGGGCAGCACCAGGTCTTCGATGCTCTGGTGGCCGCCCAGGGCGACCTGAATCCCATGCTGGGCGGGCACATTGGGGCACAGCCGCATATTGGCCAGCAGATTGATGCCCTCGATGAAGCTCTCGGCGTGGTCCTTGGGCCCGGTGATCGCCAGCCAGCCCGCGCGGTATCCGGCGACCCGGTAGGCCTTGGACAGCCCATTGAAGGTGAGGCACAACATGTCCGGCGCCAGCGTGGCCACGTTGATGTGCTTGGCGTCGTCGTAGAGGATCTTGTCGTAGATCTCGTCGGCGAGTAGCAGCAGTTCGTGCTTGCGCGCGAGTTCCACCATCTGGGTGAGGACGCCGTGGCTGTACACGGCGCCGGTCGGGTTGTTGGGGTTGATGATGACCAGCGCCTTGGTGCGCTCGGTGATCTTGGATTCCAGGTCGGCGATGTCGGGCTGCCAGCCCTGGGTCTCGTCGCACAGGTAGTGCACGGGCGTGCCGCCGGCCAGCGACGTCGACGCCGTCCACAGCGGGTAGTCGGGCGAGGGGATCAACACCTCGTCGCCGTTGTCGAGCAGGGCCTGCAGCGTCATCGTGATCAGCTCGGAGCACCCGTTGCCCAGGTAGACGTCGTCGACGTCGAACCGGGGGAAGCCCTCGACCAACTCGTAGCGGGTGACCACGGCGCGGCGGGCGGGCAGGATGCCCTGCGAATCCGAGTAGCCCTGCGCGTACGGCAGGGCCTGGATCATGTCGCGCATGATCACGTCGGGCGCCTCGAAGCCGAACGGCGCCGGATTGCCGATGTTGAGCTTGAGGATGCGGTGCCCTTCGGCCTCCAGCCGCGCGGCGTGCTGGTGCACCGGACCGCGGATCTCGTACAGGACGTCCCGGAGCTTGGACGACTGCGCGAAGACGCGCTGCCGGTGGTGGGCGGTCGCGTGCAGGGGCAGTTGGTGCATGGTCACCTCACCAATGGTGCCACTTCTGTCCACCGAATTTTGCCGGCAAGCGGCAAAATCCCAGATCAGCGCTTGCCCGGCGGGCGGGCCCCGCGGGCGATACCCAGGCCTTTGACCGGCGGGCCCGCTGGTGCGCCGTCGCCGTCGGCCTGCTTTGCCGGCTCCGCCTTCGGCGCGGGCTCGGCTTCGGCCTGTTCGGCTTCGGGTGCCTCGGCTTTGGGTGCCTCGGCCGCCGGGGCGGCCTTGGCCGCCGGGGCGGCCTTCTTGGCGCCGGGGCGCTTGACGCCGGCGGCGATGCCCAGACCCTTGACCGGCGCCGCGGGTGCCTTGGCTTCGGCCTTGTCCTCGGCCGCCGGCGCGGCCTCGGCCTTCGGCGCCTCGGCCTTCGGCGCCTCGGCCTTGGGTGTTTCGGCCGCCGGGGCGGCCTTCTTGGCGCCGGGGCGCTTGGCGCCGGCGGCGATGCCCAGACCCTTGGCCGGCGCGGCGGGTGCCTCGGAAGACGCCGTGGGCGCCTCCGCCTTGGCCTCGGCGGCCGGTGCGGCCTTCTTCGCGCCGGGCCTCTTCGCCCCGCCCGCGATGCCCAACCCCTTCACGGGCGCGGCGGGCGCGGCTTCGGCTTTCGGCGCAGCCTCGGCCTTCGGGGCGGCCTCGGCGGGTTCCTGCTCGGTCTCCTCGGCCGGCGCCTCGACGGTCGCGGTGGCCTTGGGCGCAGCAGCCGCCCGCTTTTCGGCTTCCTTTGCGGCCGTGCCCTTCTCCGGCAGCGTCGCCTTGTCGTACTCGAGGGAGCCGAGCAGCACCTGGGCCACGTCGAGCACCTCGACGCCGGTGCGGCCGGCCTCCTCGGAGCGGTCGTTGACGCCGTCGGTGACCATCACGCGGCAGAACGGGCAGCCGGTGGCGATCGTGGACGCCCCGGTGGCCAGCGCCTCGTCGACGCGTTCGTGGTTGATCCGCTTGCCGATGTGCTCTTCCATCCACATCCGCGCGCCGCCGGCGCCGCAGCAGAAGCTGCGCTCGGCGTGGCGCGGCATCTCGGTGAGCGTCGCCCCCGCGGCCCCGATCAGCTCGCGCGGCGCCTCGTAGACCTTGTTGTGCCGGCCCAGGTAGCACGGGTCGTGATAGGTGATGTCCTGAGAAACGGGCGTCACCGGCACCAGCTTGTTGTCGCGGATGAGCCGGTTGAGCAGTTGGGTGTGGTGCAGCACCGAATAGTTCGCGCCCAGCTGCCGGTATTCGCGGCCCAGCGTGTTGAAGCAGTGCGGGCAGGTCACAACGATCTTGCGGTCGACCGTCTCCACGCCCTCGAACACCCCGTCCAGGGTCTCGACGGCCTGCGCGGCCAGCTGCTGGAACAGGAACTCGTTGCCCGAGCGGCGCGCGGAGTCGCCGTTGCAGGTCTCGCCGGTCCCCAGCACCAGGTACTTCACCCCGGCGACGGCCAGCAGCTCGGCGACGGCCTTGGTGGTCTTCTTGGCCTTGTCGTCGTAGGCGCCCGCGCAGCCCACCCAGAACAGGTACTCGAAGCCGTCGAAGCTGTCGACGTCCTCGCCGTAGACCGGGACGTCGAAGTCGACCTCGTCGATCCAGTTGGTGCGGTCGGCGGCGTTCTGGCCCCACGGGTTGGCCTTGGTCTCCAGGTTCTTGAACAGCACCGACAGCTCGGACGGGAACTCCGACTCCATCATCACCTGGTAGCGGCGCATGTCGACGATGTGGTCGACGTGCTCGATGTCCACCGGGCACTGCTCCACGCAGGCGCCGCAGGTCACACAGGACCACAGCACGTCGGGGTCGATGACGCCGCCTTGCTCGGCGGTGCCGACAAGCGGGCGGGCAGCCTGCTCGGGCCCGTGCCCGGGCACCCGGCCGAATCCGGACTCCGGCACATGGTGGCCCTCTTCGTGGACCGTTTCGAGGTCGAGGCCCTCAAGCGGCTCCGAGTTTTTCTCGCCCAGGATGTAGGGCGCCTTGGCCATCCAGTGGTCGCGCAGGTCCATGATGACGAGCTTCGGCGAGAGCGGCTTGCCGGTGTTCCACGCCGGGCACTGCGACTGGCAGCGCCCGCATTCGGTGCAGGTGGCGAAGTCCAGCATCGCCTTCCAGCTGAAGTCCTCGATCTTGCCGCGGCCGAATTCGGCGTCGTCGGGCGGGTTTTCGAAGTCGATCGGCTTGCCGTCGTGTTCCAGCGGCATCAGCGGCCCGAGGCCGTTGGGCAGCCGCTTGAAGATGACGTTGATGGGCGCCGTGAAGATGTGCAGGTGCTTGGAGTGCAGCACGATGATCAGGAACGCCAGCATGACCGCGATGTGCAGCAGCAGGGCCGTGGTTTCGATGATCTCGTTGGCGGGCTGGCCCAGCGGGCGCAGGATCGCGCCGAACAGCTGGGAGAGGAAGGCGCCCTTGCCGTAGGGCAGCGTGCCGTTGTTGACCGCTGACCCGCGCACCAGGACGTAGGTCCAGATGACGTTGAAGATCATGAGCAGCACCAGCCAGGCGCCGCCGGTGTGCGAACCATAGAACCGCGACGAGCGGCCGTACTCTTTGGGTTCGGTGCGAAGCCGGATGACGGCGAACGTCGCGATGCCCAGGAAGACGGCGGTGGCGAAGAAGTCCTGCAGGAAGCCCAGCGCGTCCCAGCGCCCGATGATCGGGATGTGGAAATTGTCCTGGAACAGCAGCCCGTAGGCCTCGATGTAGACCGTCAGCAGGATGAAGAAGCCCCACATCGTGAAGAAGTGCGCCAGGCCGGGAAGCGACCACTTGAGCAGTCGGCGCTGCCCGAAGACCTCGGAGACCTCCGCCGAGATTCGCTTGCCGGGTTCATCGGTGTGCCCGGGGGCGGGCCTCCCGGACGTGATCAGCTTGAACAGCCACAGGACCCGCCGGGCAGCGAGTGCGGCCACGACCAGCGTCATGCCCATGCCCACTACCAGTCTGATGAGCATCTGCGTCGTCACAGAAGGTCTCCCCAATGCCTTGTTGATTCAGCCTGCGATGTGTTTGCCTGCTTAGCCCTGCTCATAGTGGCATCTCCGCAGCTTTCGCCGCGAGAAAGGCTGCCCTAAGTTGGCGTCCATCGGCCGCCGTGGATTGCTTCGTTAGCGGCCCAGCGGGGGTTCAAACCGGGGGAACAACGGCCTTTCGCGCCTGGTCGTCGTCGGCGGTGCCTCGGTGGTGGTCGGCGCCTGCGAGGTCGTGGTCGGCGGCGCGGTCGTCGTGGTCGTGCTCGGCGGGGGCGTCGTGGTGGTGGTAGTCGGCGGGGGCGTCGTCGTGGTGGTGGTCGTCGGCGGCGCGGTCGTCGTGGTAGCCGGTGGCTGTTCGGACGACGACGGCGGCGGGGGCGGCGGGAGGACCGTCACGGTGGTGCTGTTGTCCGGCCCGGTGATGGTCACGGTTTGCGACGTCGGCGGCGGAGCCGGTGTGGTGGTGACCGGGCTGGACTTGGGGTGGCCCAAAGTCAGCGCCAACACGATGGCCACCAGCACCGCCGCCGCGGCGCCGGCGACGGTGAGGACCAGGGCCGTGCGCTTGTACCACGGCAGCCCGCCCTCCTGGGCGGCGTCGCGGTCACCGGCGGACCGGTCGAGATCGGCTGCCTCATCGGTGTACTCACCGGTGGCGTCGCGCCCGGTGTAGGGCACCGGCTCGTCGGCGTCGTCGGCGTCCTGCGACCAGGCCAGCGCGCCGTCCACGTCGGTGGCCCGGGCGGCCGACGCGGCCTGGGTCATGTCGATTCCGGCGGTGCCCACCATTTCGGTAGGCGCTTCCACGACGGCGCCCGCGGCGGTCGGGGCACCCGCCGGCGCCTGCTGACCACCCAGCGACGCCGCGCCGATCGCCGCGCTGGCCGCGGGCTGCGGCGCGGTGTGGACCGGCACCCGAAAGCGCTCCGACAGCCGCGCGGTGAGCAGTGGGATGCTGGCGCCGCCGCCGACGCTCGCGACCGCGGCCAGCCTGGATACCGCAATCCCGTTGCGGCGCAACGCTTCCTCGAGGGTGTCCAGGAATCGGTCCAGCGGCTCGGAGATCAGCTGCTCCAGCTCGGCGCGCGACAGCTGCACGTTGGCGCCCGGAGCCGGCGTGAGCGACGCGGTCGCGGCGGTCGACAGCTGCTCCTTGGCGCGCCGGCATGCGTCGAGCAGTCGGGCCTGCGAGCCCATCCGCACGGTGCCGGCCAGGTCGGCCATGGTGTCGTCGGAGGCCTGCAGGCGCCCGAGGACGAGCCGATCGATGGCGTCGCCGGAGAAATCGGCGTACCGCACCGACGGACCGATGTGGGTGAAGTTGGCCCCGGCGTCCATCAGGGTGATCGTGGTGCCGCTGGCGCCGAAATCGCACAGCGCGACGACGCCGGCCGTCGGGAATCCCGGCCTGCCGCGTAGTGCCGCGAGCGCGGCGGTGGCGTCGGACACCAGCACCGGGGTCACACCGCCGCGGGCGAGATCCGGCTGGGCGAAGAATTCGTCACGCAGCGCGGCGAACTGGGCGTCGGACCAGTACGCGGGGACGGCGATGGTGATCGGTGCGCCGTAGCCGACCGTGCGGGCCATGGCCTCGATCGCCTCGACCGTCAGCACCTCGCCGAGGTACTTCGTCCCGTCGGCCGCCACCAACGGGGAACGGTCGCCGACGCGCTCGACGAATCCGCGCAGCACCATTCCGTTTTCGGTCAGGTTCGGATTTTCTTCCGGCAGGCCAACTTCGGTGGGCCGGTGCTCGAAGAGGGTCAACACGGCGCTGCGGACCACCGGGGCGCCGCCCGCCGGGGCCGCCACCAGGTGGGCCGCCCCGATCGACAGCCCGAGCGACTCGCTCATGCCCCGCACCCCACTTCCGATCGCCCGGTGGTCCTCACCATAGCGGCCGACCGGGTCAGCGCAGGCCGGGCGGGACCGTGATCACCGTGGGCACCCCCGGGATCGTGATCACCGACGGCAGCGATGGCAGGTGGTGCCGGTGCGGCGCCTCCTGCTGGCTGGGCTGGCGCGTGGGCTGCTGCGTCGGCTGCTGTGCCGGCGCCTCGACCGAGCTGCTGGTGGTCGGCGTCGTGGTGGTGGTCGGCGCTGTCGTCGTCGTCGTGGTGGTGGTCGTGCTCGTGCTGCTGGGGCTCGGGGTGGGGCTGGTGCCCCCTTCGCCGTGCAGCAGCTCGGTGATGCCGTACGCGATCAGCGCGATCAGGATTGCGACGAACACCAGCCAGGCGATCAGCAGCGGAGGCTTGCGATACCACGGAGTGGGTTCGCTCTCCAGGTCGTCGAAGGCCTCGGGCTGCTCGAACCCCCCGGGCGGGTACGGCGGGGGTTCGCCGGAAGTCGGCTGGTCAGCCATGCCGTAGTTGGCATGATGGGTCGCCTGCTCGTGGAAGTCGTCGGGTGGGCCTTTGCGTTCCACGGCACCGATGGTACTGACCCCGCCTGCGGGGCTCCTGAGGCCGCCGCTCAGAACGTGTTGACCTTGTCGAGGCCGACGAACGGTCTCGGGCGTTGCCGCCTCATTGCCCTCCGAGCGCGGCCCGCACGCGTCCCCGCGCCCGGTCGAGCCGGACGGCGGCCTCGACCGCGTCGACGCCGGCGAGCAACGCGACGATCGCGGTTTTGGCGTGACCACCCGCGGCGGCGAGTGCTGCGGCCGCGGTTTCCTCGTCGACGCCGGCCGCGTCGCGCACGATCCGCACCGCACGGCGGCGCAGCTTCGCGCTGGTCGGCCGCACGTCAACCATCCGCGGTCCGTAGGCCTTGCCGAGCGCGATCATCACGCTCGTCGAGAGCGCGTTGAGCACGACCTTCTGCGCCGTTCCCGCCGTCAGCCGCGTCGAGCCGGCCAACACCTCTGGCCCGGTCAATAGTTCGATCACCACGTCGGCTGATGCCTCACCGCCGGGGTTGTTGACGATCGCGACCGTCAGCGCACCCGCCGCGCGCGCATGCTCGAGCGCCCCGAGCACGTAAGGCGTGCGGCCCGACGCGGTGATCCCGACAAGCGCGTCGGCGGCGGTCAATTCGGCGAGATCGGCGGGGTCGAACGCGTCTTCCGCGCCCTCGATCGCCTCGGTCAGCGCCGCCGGCCCGCCGGCGATCACACCGCGCACCAGGTCGGTGCCGAACGTGGGCGCACATTCGGCCGCGTCGAGCACGCCGAGCCGCCCGGGCGTTCCGGCACCGGCGTAGATCAGGCGGCCGCCGCGCTCGAGCCGCGCAGCGATCGCCGCGGCCGCCGCCGCGATCCGCGGGACCGCCGCCACCACCGCGGCGTGCGCCTCGCCTTCGGCGGCGACGAGCAGCGCGACGACGTCCCCGACGGGCCGCGCGTCGAGGTCGTGCAGGCCTGGACGCACGGCTTCGGTGGCGAGCGCGTCGAGTCCTTGCACGGCAACGGTTTTGGGCGCCGCCTGCACGCGGATCACGTGCGGCTCGTGGATCGCCCCCAGCCGCAGCGCCCCGTCGAGCGCGTCGCCGGCGGCGGGGACGAGGTCGAGCTGCTCACGCAGCGCTGTGAACCCGGCCAGCCCGCCGACCATCGCGACCGGGCCATCCCCGGCCGCGCGAGCGGTCGCGGCGAGCGCCTCAGCCGCCGCACCGACGATCGCCAGCGCGGCGGCGTCGCCCTGCGCGGCGAGGACGTCGGGTGCGAAGGACGCGAGCGCGGCGGCACCGGTGAGCCGCGCGGGCCAGGTCTCGGGCGCGCCGAAGCGGGCGCGGGCGGCGTCGAGCAGCGCGGTGGACGGGCCGC
Source organism: Mycobacterium paraseoulense (assembly GCF_010731655.1). Lineage (NCBI taxonomy): Bacteria > Bacillati > Actinomycetota > Actinomycetes > Mycobacteriales > Mycobacteriaceae > Mycobacterium > Mycobacterium paraseoulense. The sequence continues at coordinate 4,591,045 of NZ_AP022619.1, forward strand.
GGCCGTCGTGCGCGCGCAGCGCCGCGCGCAGCCCGGCGGCGCCGATCCACGCGCCGCCGCCCTCGTCACCCAGCCACGGGCCCCAGCCGTCGGCGGTCCGCAGCGCGCCGTCAGCGTCGATCGCGAGCGCCACGACGCCGGTGCCCGCGATCAGCACGACGCCCGGCTCCCCGTCCAGCGCGCCGGCGTGCGCGATCACGGCGTCGCTGGTCACCGCGACGCGTTCGGCCCGCAGCGAGGTCAGCAGCGCATCGCCCAGCGCCCGCGCGGCGTCCCGCGCCGCCAGCGCCCCGGCGGCGCCCACAATCACCTCATCGACCGCGCCGAACTCGCGCGCCACGTTCCGGATCGCCGCCTCCGCGGCCCGCACGCCGCCGGGCGCCGCGAGCCCCGGCGCGCCCGGCCCCCGGGCGCTGCGGCCCCGGGCCGACGCCCGGCACGACGTCTTACCCAGGTCGACGGCGAGGATCATCGCACCCATCCTCGATCGGCCCGGGCTGTGTGTCGACAGCCGGGCACACTGGTTAAGTGGGGCGGGCGTTGCTGACCGTGGGGCGCTGGACCAGGTCCTGGCCGACGCAGCCCGGCGCACCACCACGGTGATGTGCAGCGAGAGCGTCTGGTGGCGCTGCCACCGGCGGCTGATCGCCGACGTGGCGGAGCTCGGTCGCGCCGTGCCGGTGCGACACCTCATGCCGGACGGCCGCCTGCGCCCACACCGCCCCGCCGGCGGTGCCCGCCGCCGCCCCGACGGCCACCTGGTATGGGACGGCCGAGCCGACGGTCGCCGGTCCGGCCTCGGGCCGTCAGAACGTGTTGACCTTGTCCAGGCTGACGAACATGCCGTGGCCGGTGCGGTCGTTGGTGAAGCGCGTCCCGTCGGCGGTCGCGTTGATCGTCCAGCCCGCGGCGTTGTAGGTCTTGTAGTCGATCTGGACCGTGGGGATGGCCCCCAGGTTGCCCAGCACCCACTGCACCTTGCCGCCGGAGTCGACGCTGACGCCGTTGGCGTGTTCGCCGTCTTGCAGAGGGGAGTTGGTGAACGGCGCCTCGCAGCCGACGGTGTCCTTGTTGATCTGGCAGCGCGTGGTGCCCGACTTGGTCTCGATGAACACGTAGCCGTTCTGGTCGGGCGGCAACGGGATGGTGCCGGCGGGCGCCGTCGGGTTGGCCGGGGCGGTCGGGAGGCCGGGGGCCGGGCTTGCGGTGGGCGCCGGCGGGGCCGTGCTCGGCCTGGGTGTGGGGAACGTGGGTTCCACCGGGCCCGCCCCGGGCGCGGCGACCGGGCGGCCGGCGATGGTGGAGGAACATGCGTCGATCAGCGCGGGACTGACCAGGACCGGCGCGATCAGCAGGGAACCCCCGGCAAGACTCCACCGTGCCCTTTGCGAAAACCGCACGCGCCACTCCCGACGATCACCCGATACCGGAAAATCAGATTACGCGCGAAGCGACGAAACCCCCTGCAACCGCGCGCCTATCGATGCGACCCCGATGGTGAAGCTTTATCGCCGCGTGACCGACTGGACCTCGGCGGCCCGGCGGGCGGCGGCCACGATGCCCTGGTAACCGGTGCACCGGCAGAAGTTGCCCGACAGGCCTTCGCGGATCTCCTGGTCGGTGGGATCGGGATTGTCGCGCAGCAGCGCGGTCAGCGACATGACGAAACCCGGCGTGCAGAAGCCGCATTGCAGCCCGTGGCACTCCCGCAGCGCCGACTGCACCGGCGACAGGGTGCCGTCCGGCGCGGCGACGCCTTCGACCGTCGTCACCTCCGCCCCGTCGGCCTGCACCGCGAACATCAGGCACGAACGCACGGCCTGGCCGTCCAGCAGCACCGTGCACGCCCCGCACGCCCCGTGCTCACAGCCCAGGTGGGTGCCGGTCAGCCCGCACTTCTCCCGCAGGAAGTCGGCCAGCGTCATCCGGGGCTCGACCGCGGCCGTGGTTTCAGTTCCGTTGACGGACAGGTTGATTGGGTGTTCACGCATGGCTTTCCCCCAGGGCTTCGGTGATCGCTTGCGTCCAGGCGCGGGCGGCCATGGTGGCGCCGACCCGCAGCCGGTAGGACGCCGACCCCTGCAGGTCGTTCGGGACGTCGTCGAGCCCGCTCATCGCGGCCTCGCCGATCTCCTCGGGCACCAGTTCGGCGACCGGCCTGCCGACCGCGGCCACCTCGGCCGCCGTGGCGCGCCGGACCGTGGGCCCCATGCCCAGCAGCCCGATCGCGCAGCGCGACACCCGATCGCCGTCGTCGAGCTGGACGGCGACCAGGGCGCCGGCGATCGCGAAATCGCCGTGCCGGCGGGAGAATTCCTCGACGGCGAACCCGCATCTGCCGTCCCACACCGGGAATCGCACCCCGGTCAGCACCTCGTCGGCGTCCATGGTGGTCTCCCACACCCCGGCGAAGAAGTCGGCCGCCGCGATCTCGCGGCGCCGGCGCGGCGACTGCACCTCCATCACCGCATCCAGGGTCAAAGCGACCGCCGGGTATTCACCGGCCGCGTCGGCGTGGGCGATCGACCCGCCGAGCGTGCCGCGGCTGCGGATCTGGAAGTGCCCGACGAACGGCGTCGCCCGCGTCAACAGCGGAACGGCTTGCCGCACTTGGTCATCGGCACCCACTGCGGCCTCGGTGGTGCCGGCGCCGATCCACAGCTCCGGGCCCCTGCGGTCGATGCCCTGCAGCTCGGGCAGCCGGGAGATGTCGATGAGATGGTCGAAATAGGCCAGCCGCATCGCCAGCATCGGCACCAGGCTCTGGCCGCCGGCAAGGATTTTCGCGTCGTCGCCCAGTTCGGCCAGCAGGCCCACCGCGTCGTCGATGGTGTCGGGGCGGTGATAGTCGAACGCGGCCGGCTTCACCGTTGCCCCCGTTCCAGCAGGGCGGCGATCGACGCCGGGCTGGCCGGCAGCCGGGTGACCGTCACGCCCAGCGGCGCCAGCGCGTCGTTGACGGCGTTGATCACCGCCGGCACCGAGCCGATGGCCCCGCCCTCTCCGGCGCCCTTGTAGCCGCCGGGTCCCGGCCCGGGTATCTCGACGTGGCCGAATTCGATCGGCGGCACCTCGGTGGCGGTGGGCAACAGGTAGTCGACGAAAGTCGTTGCCAGCGGGTTGCCTTCGTCGTCGTAGACCATGTCCTCCATCAGGGCGCCGCCGATGCCCTGCACGGTTCCACCGGCGATCTGGCCCTCCACCACCGACGGGTTGATCATGGGCCCGACGTCCTCGCTGACGATGTAGCGCAGCAGGGTCACCTTGCCGGTCGCCACGTCCACCTCGCAGGTGCAGGCGTGCGTCGCGTTGGACCAGTGGATGGGATTGGTCGAGTTGAACCGCGCGGTCGCCTCGAGGTTGGTCGACAGTCCCGGCGGCAGCTGCTGCGGCGAGTAGTACGCCACGTAGGCCAGCTCCCCGAATGACACCGACTTGGCCGGATCGTCGCGCGCGCTGGCCACCGAGAACGCCAGATCCACTTGCGCCTCGGGCACTTTCAGGTGGTGCGCGGCCAGCGCCACGATCTTCTCGCGCAGGATGGCGCCCGCCTCGCTAACGGCCCCGGCGGTCATCGGCGCGCTGCGGCTGCCCTGCGTCCCGGCCCCGTACGGGGTGACCGCGGTGTCACCCTGGATGGTGGCCACGTCGTCGATGTCGGCGCCCAGCGCGTCGGCGGTCAGCTGCACGACGGTGGTCTCGATGCTGTTTCCGCTCGAGCCGCCGTTGACGTACACGTTGATCTTGCCGGTCGGCTCCATGCGGATGGTCGCGCCCTCGGTGGCCAGGTGCCCGGTCGCCGCGCCGGTCGGCTCGATGTAGGCCGAAAACCCGAGGCCCAGGTAGCGGCCCTGCGCCAGCGCCTCGGCCTGCTCCTTGCGAAACCCTTCGTGGTCAAGGATTTTCACCGCCTGCTCGAACGTGTCGATCGGGGCGACGTGGTCATACGGCATGCCGTTGGGGTTGACGTAGGGCATCTCGTCGCGGCGCAACAGGTTGCGCCGGCGCAGCTCGACCGGGTCGACGTTCATCTTGCGCGCGGCGATGTCGAGCAGGATCTCGCGGGCCAGCGTCTCGTACTGCCAGGGGCCGCGGTAGGCGGCCAGGCCGCTGGTGTTGGAGAAGACCGTCTTGTAGTTGAAGCTGGCCTTGGGCACCCGGTACGGGCCCGGGAAGAACATGCCGATGGCGGCCGTGGTCAGCACCGGGTACGGCGTCGGGTAGGCGCCGATGTCCTGGACGAAGTCGATGTCGGCCGCGGCGATGTTTCCCTCGTCGTCGAACGCCATCCGCGCCGTGCCGTCGACGTGGCGGGCCTGCCCCGCCGACATCAGGTTCTCGCGCCGGTCCTCGATCCACTTCAGCGCCGCCGGCACCTTGCGGGCGGCCAGCATGATGCACATGTCCTCGCGCATCGGGACGACCTTCTGGCCGAAGCCGCCGCCGGTGTCGCGCATGATGACCCGAACACGTTGCGCCGCAATGCCCAACAGCCGGGCGCAGAACGCCCGCAGCTCGTGCGGGGTCTGGGTGGACGCCCACATCGTGAGTTCCCCGGTGGCGGCGGTCCATTCGACCACCAGGCCGCGGGTCTCGATCGGCACGGGCGCGTAAATCTGCTGATAGATCTGCTCTTTGACCACGCAGGGCGCGTTGGCGAACAGCTCCTCGTCGGGCGGGGCTCCGCCCATGCCACCGGCGACGTTGTTCGGGTAGGCGCCGTGCACCAGCACATCGGAGTCCTGCGCCCGGGTGAAATCGGTGACCGCGGGCAGCGGCTCGTAGTCCACGTCGATGAGTTCCAGCGCGTCCTCGGCGACATACCGGCTCTCGGCGACGACGAGCGCGACGGGGTCGCCGACGAACTTCGCCTCGCCCTCGGCCAGCGGCGGGCGCGGCGTGTCCGCGACGTCCTTGCCGGCGACGGCGTGCCACCCCTCCTTCGCGTCGGGGTTGAGGTCGGCGGCGGTGAACACCGCGCGCACGCCGGGCAGCGCCAGCGCGGCCGAGGCGTCGATGCCGTTGATGCGCGCCCGCGCGAACGGGCTGCGCACGAAGCAGGCGTGCAGCATGCCCGGCCGGACGATGTCGTCGACGAAGCTGCCACGGCCCGTCAACAGCCGGCCGTCCTCCACCCGCTGGACGCGGGTGCCGGCGTACCGGGGCGCCGGGGTGACCGGCCCGCCCGTTGCCGCCTGCACGTCCTGAGTCATTGCGCTCCGTGATTGTCGCTGTGCGAGAAGCTGAATGTCATCATAGGAGAGTGCCGTTATCGCAGTCTATTGGCCCGGCGCCACACGTCGTCGGAATCCTGCTGGCCGCGGGCGCCGGAAGCCGCTACGGCAAGCCGAAGGTGCTGGTCGACGGGTGGCTGGAGGCCGCGGTGGACGCGCTGCAGGACGGCGGGTGTGCGGGTGTCGTCCTGGTCCTGGGCGCCGCGGAGGTCCCCGCCCCGGCCGGGGTCACCGCGATCGTGGCGCCGGACTGGCGCGCGGGGCTGAGCGCCTCGGTGCGGGCCGGCCTGGCCCAGGCCGGCCGCATGCGGGCCGACTACGCGGTGCTGCACGTCATCGACACGCCCGACGTCGGCGCCGCCGTGGTGGCGCGGGTCCTCGACCGCGCGGTGGGGTCGCCCAGTGGCCTGGCGCGCGCCGTCTTCGGCGACCGGCCGGGGCATCCGGTGGTGATCGCGCGCCGGCACTGGCCGGAGGTCGTCTCGCGCGTCTCGGGTGATCACGGCGCCGGCGCGTACCTGGGCACCCGGCCCGACGTCGAGCTCGTCGACTGCGCGGATCTGGCCGGCGGCCGAGACATCGACGAGCCTTAGGCCGCCGCGGGTGGGTCGACGGCCAGCGGCGGGGTGTCCTGGGCGGCGGCGTCCACCCGGTGGCGGACCAGATACCAGCCGCCGATCAGCCCGGGGACGCCGATGGCCATGGCGCCGAGCAGCCACGGGCCCTGGACCTTGTCCAACACCATCAAGACGAGGACGCCGGCCAAAAAGGCCAGCGTGAGGTAGCCGCTGTAGGGCGCCAGCGGCATCCGGAAGTGCGGCCGTTGCACCGCCCCGGCGCGGGACAGCCGGTAGAACCGCAGCTGGCTCGCCACGATCGTCCCCCAGGCCACCACCACGCCCACGGCGGCGATGTGCAGCACGATTTCGAACGCCTGGCTCGGTTTGACGGCGTTGAGCACGATGCCCGAGAGGCCGACGACGGCGGTGAGCAGGATGCCGCCGTACGGCACGCCGTTCTTGGTCATGGGTGCGGTGAATTTCGGGCCGCTGCCGTTGATCGCCATGGACCGCAGGATGCGGCCGGTGGAGTACAGCCCGGCGTTGAGGCTCGAGAGCGCGGCGGTGAGCACCACGAGGTTCATCACGCTGCCCGCCCCGCCGAACCCGACCTTCGAGAAGAAGGTGACGAACGGGCTCACGTGATCCCGGTAGGCGGTGTGCGGCAGCAGCAGCGCCAGCAGGACCGTCGACCCGATGTAGAAGATGGCGATGCGAAACACCACCGAGTTGATCGCCCGCGGCATGATCTTGTGCGGATTCGCGGTCTCCCCGGCCGCGATGCCGACCAATTCGACCGCGGCGTAGGCGAAGACCACCCCCGAGGTCACCAGCACCAGGGGCAGCAAGCCGGCCGGCAGGAGTCCCCCATGGCTATCCCATAGCGTCACCCCGGGGTCATGGCCGTCGACCTTGACGCGGCCGACCAGGAAGACGATGCCGACGACGAGGAACGTCACCAGCGCGAGCACCTTGATCAACGAGGCCCAGAATTCCAGCTCGCCGAAGAGCTTGACCGAGATGAGGTTCATCGCCAGCACGGCGACCAGCGCGATCAACGCCAGCGTCCACTGCGGGACGGCCTGGAACGCCGTCCAGTAGTGGCAGTAGTGCGCGATCGCGGTGGTGTCCACGATCCCCGTCATCGCCCAGTTGAGGAAGTACAGCCAGCCCGCGGCGAACGCGGCCTTCTCGCCGAAGAACTCACGGGCGTAGGAGACGAAGGATCCCGAGGACGGGCGGTACAGCACCAGCTCGCCGAGGGCGCGCAGGATCAGGAAGACGAAGATGCCGCAGATTCCGTACACCAGAAACAGCCCCGGTCCCGCCGACGCGAGCCTTCCGCCGGCGCCGAGGAACAGGCCCGTCCCGATGGCGCCCCCGAGGCCGATCATCTGGATCTGGCGGTTGTTCAGGCCCTTGTGATAGCCCGCCTCTTCGCGGGCGAGCCGCGCGGCGGCGCTGTCTTGCGGTGGCATTGAGTCCTGCCGTGTCGGCTCCGGGAAAGGCTCAGGCTAACCCACCGACGGCCGGGGTGCCCAGTGCAGCGACCCCCCTGGGAACAAGACGGCGACGCGCGCCGTTAGCATGATCGACAAGTTGAGCGAACCAGACTCAAGCCTGGGTTGACACCACGGTGCGGCCGAGAGCAGTCTTGAGCGGGGTTCACTCAGCATAGTGGCACCAAAGAAGCTCTACACAATCAGGAGGAATCACTATGGCTCGTGCGGTCGGTATCGACCTCGGGACCACCAACTCCGTCGTCGCAGTTCTCGAGGGCGGTGACCCCGTCGTCGTCGCCAACTCCGAGGGCTCACGGACGACCCCGTCCATCGTCGCGTTCGCGCGCAACGGCGAGGTGCTCGTCGGCCAGCCCGCCAAGAACCAGGCGGTGACCAACGTCGACCGCACGATCCGTTCGGTCAAGCGGCACATGGGCACCGACTGGTCCATCGAGATCGACGACAAGAAGTACACCGCGCAGGAGATCAGCGCCCGCGTGCTGATGAAGCTGAAGCGCGACGCGGAGGCGTACCTGGGTGAGGACATCACCGACGCCGTCATCACCGTGCCGGCGTACTTCAACGACGCCCAGCGGCAGGCGACCAAGGAATCCGGCCAGATCGCCGGCCTGAACGTGCTGCGCATCGTCAACGAGCCCACCGCCGCGGCGCTGGCCTACGGCCTGGACAAGGGCGAGAAGGAACAGACCATCCTGGTCTTCGACCTGGGCGGCGGCACCTTCGACGTCTCGTTGCTCGAGATCGGCGAGGGCGTGGTCGAGGTCCGCGCCACCAGCGGTGACAACCACCTCGGTGGGGACGACTGGGACGACCGCGTCGTCGAGTGGCTCGTCGACAAATTCAAAGGCACCAGCGGCATCGACCTGACCAAGGACAAGATGGCGATGCAGCGGCTGCGTGAGGCCGCCGAGAAGGCCAAGATCGAGCTCTCGAGTTCGCAGAGCACCTCGATCAACCTGCCGTACATCACCGTCGACGCGGACAAGAACCCGCTGTTCCTCGACGAGCAGCTGACCCGCGCCGAATTCCAGCGCATCACCCAGGATCTGCTGGACCGCACCCGTCAGCCCTTCCAGTCCGTGATCAAGGACGCCGGCATCTCGGTCTCCGAGATCGACCACGTGGTCCTGGTGGGTGGTTCCACCCGGATGCCCGCGGTGTCGGAGCTGGTCAAGGAGATGACCGGCGGCAAGGAGCCCAACAAGGGCGTCAACCCCGATGAAGTCGTGGCGGTGGGAGCGGCTCTGCAGGCCGGTGTCCTCAAGGGCGAGGTGAAAGACGTTCTGCTGCTTGACGTCACGCCGCTGAGCCTGGGTATCGAGACCAAGGGCGGGGTGATGACCAAGCTCATCGAGCGCAACACCACGATCCCCACCAAGCGGTCGGAGACCTTCACCACGGCCGACGACAACCAGCCGTCGGTGCAGATCCAGGTCTACCAGGGTGAGCGCGAAATCGCTTCGCACAACAAGCTGCTCGGCTCCTTCGAGCTGACCGGCATCCCGCCGGCTCCGCGCGGCGTCCCGCAGATCGAGGTCACCTTCGACATCGACGCCAACGGCATCGTGCACGTCACGGCCAAGGACAAGGGCACCGGCAAGGAGAACACGATCAAGATCCAGGAGGGCTCCGGCCTGTCCAAGGAGGAGATCGACCGGATGATCAAGGACGCCGAGGCGCACGCCGAGGAAGACCGCCAGCGCCGCGAGGAGGCCGACATCCGCAACCAGGCCGAATCGCTGGTCTACCAGACGGAGAAGTTCGTCAAGGAGCAGCGTGAAGCCGAGGGCGGGTCGAAGGTTCCCGAGGAGACGCTGTCCAAGGTCGACGGCGCGATCGCCGAGGCCAAGTCCGCGCTGGGCGGCACCGACATCTCCGCGATCAAGTCGGCGATGGAGAAGCTGGGCCAGGAATCCCAGGCGCTCGGCCAGGCCATCTACGAGGCCACCCAGGCCGCCGGCGAACAGGCCGGCGCCGCCCCCGGCGGCCCGTCCGGTTCCGCCGACGACGTCGTGGACGCGGAGGTGGTCGACGACGACCGGGAGTCCAAGTGACCGAAGGCAATCCACAGGAGCAGGTGACCGTCACCGACAAGCGGCGGATCGATCCGCAGACCGGTGAAGTGCGCCAGTCCCCGTCCGGCCCCCCTCCCGGCGATGCGCCGGGAGGGGGTTCGGCCGGTGAGTTCGCGGGCGAAAGCCCCGAGGAGGCCGGCAAGGCCACCGAGCTGCTCGCCGACCTGCAACGCGTCCAGGCCGACTTCGCCAACTACCGCAAGCGTGCGCTGCGCGACCAGCAGGCCGCGGCCGACCGGGCCAAGGCCGGCGTCGTCAGCCAATTGCTGGGCGTGCTCGACGATCTCGAGCGGGCGCGCAAACACGGTGACCTGGAATCCGGCCCGCTGAAGTCGGTGGCCGACAAGCTGGACAGCGCCCTGACCGGACTCGGTCTGACGGCGTTCGGCGAGGAGGGCGAGGACTTCGACCCGGTGTTGCACGAGGCCGTGCAGCACGACGGCGACGGCGGCGACGGCTCCAGGCCGGTGATCGGCACCGTCATGCGGCAGGGTTACAAGCTGGGCGACCAGGTCCTGCGGCACGCTCTGGTCGGCGTCGTCGACACGGTCGCCGACGAGGGTGGCACGGCGGTCCCACCGGCCGAATCGGACGATAACCCCGGCGCATCCGGTGAATAGACCACACAATCAGCACAACAAAAGACAGAAAGGTGAGAGGGGGTGACGCGACATGGCCCAGCGCGAATGGGTCGAAAAGGACTTCTACAAGGAGCTGGGCGTCTCCTCTGACGCCAGTCCCGAAGAAATCAAACGCGCGTACCGCAAGCTCGCGCGCGACCTGCACCCGGACGCCAATCCCGACAACCCCGCCGCCGGCGAGCGATTCAAGGCGGTCTCCGAGGCGCACAACGTGTTGTCGGACCCGGCCAAGCGCAAGGAGTACGACGAAACCCGCCGCCTGTTCGCGGGCGGCGGTTTTGGCGGGCGCCGGTTCGACGCCGGAGGTTTCGGCGGGTTCGGTGCCGGCGGTGACGGCGCCGAGTTCAACCTCAACGATCTGTTCGACGCCGCCGGGCGAAGCGGCGGCGCCAACATCGGGGACCTGTTCGGCGGCCTGTTCGGGCGCGGTGCCTCTGCCCGTCCCAGCCGGCCGCGGCGCGGCAACGACCTGGAGACCGAGACGCAGCTGGATTTCGTCGAGGCCGCCAAGGGTGTGGCAATGCCGTTGCGGCTGACCAGCCCGGCGCCGTGCACGAACTGCCACGGCAGCGGCGCGCGGCCGGGCACCAGCCCGAAGGTGTGCCCCACCTGCAACGGCTCCGGCGTGATCAGCCGCAACCAGGGCGCGTTCGGATTCTCCGAGCCGTGCACCGATTGCCGGGGCAGCGGCTCGATCATCGAGCACCCGTGTGAGGAGTGCAAGGGCACCGGGGTCACCACGCGCACCCGCACCATCAACGTGCGGATCCCACCGGGTGTCGAGGACGGGCAGCGCATCCGGCTGCCCGGCCAGGGCGAGGCCGGGCTGCGGGGCGCCCCGTCGGGCGACCTGTACGTGACCGTGCACGTGCGGCCGGACCAGGTGTTTGGCCGCGACGGCGACGACCTCACCGTGACCGTCCCAGTCAGCTTCACCGAATTGGCCTTGGGCTCAACGATTTCGGTGCCCACGCTGGACGGCAAGGTCGGCGTCCGGGTGCCCAAGGGCACCTCCGACGGCCGCATCCTGCGGGTGCGCGGGCGGGGTGTCCCCAAGCGCAGCGGCGGCAACGGGGACTTGCTGGTCACCGTCAAGGTCGCCGTGCCGCCCAACGTGGACGGCGCCGCGGCCGAGGCGCTGGAGGCGTACGCGGCCGCGGAGCGGGCCAGCGGGTTCGACCCGCGCGCGGGATGGGCGGGCAATCGCTGATGGCCAAGAATTCACGGGAAGAGTCCCGGACGTTCCTGATCTCGGTGGCCGCCGAGCTGGCCGGCATGCACGCCCAGACCCTGCGCACCTACGATCGCCTCGGCCTGGTCAGCCCGCGCCGCACATCCGGTGGGGGACGGCGCTATTCGGAGCACGACGTAGACCTGCTGCGCGAGGTGCAGCGGCTGTCGCAGGACGAGGGCGTCAACCTCGCCGGCATCAAACGCATCATCGAGCTGACCAACCAGGTGGAGGCGCTGCAGGCGCGGGTCAAGGAACTGACCGACGAGTTGGCGCAGGTGCGCGCCGGGCAGCGCCGCGATCTGGCGGTAATGCCCAAGAGCACCGCCGTGGTGGTGTGGCAGCCGCGCCGAACGCGCGGCTGATCACACCCGGATCGAGAACTGCGCGACGGCCGGTTCGCCCGGCCGTGCGCAGCGGTAGCCGCCGCGGCGCAGCGCGTCGGTCGGTGCGGTCATCGGCTCGAAGCACACGATTTCTTTTTCGGGGCCTTCGCCCCTCGGGGCGAAGATCTGCGTCGCCGGATACCCCCGCTCGAAGCGCACCTCCACCCGTCGGCCGCCGCCCGAGACCGCGAACACCGCGCCGTCGGGCACCTGGTCGTAGGCATCGTCGAAAGCCTTGTCCCCCAACGCCTCGTCGCGCGCCGGCGCTGGTTTGGACGCTCCGGTCGGCAGGCCCCGGTCGTCGAGGGCCAGCTGCCGCAGCGGTGGCGTGTGAATGACCCACTCGCCGCGGGGCACGCCCGGCAGGCGCAGATAGGGATGAAAGCCGAAGCACAGCGGGACCGCCAGGTCGCCCGTGGCGGTCACCGTGGTGCGCACCGTCAGCGTCCGGTCGGCCAGCCGCACCGCCACCGTCAGCACGTGCGGGTAGGGGAAGCTGGCGAGCAATCGCGGATCGTCGGCGAAATCGAGCTCGGCAGTCAGCCCGTCGACCGACTCGGCGGTCACCCGCCAGCCCGGGTGGCCCGCCAGCACACCGTGGATCGGCAACCCGTTGGGGTCGGCGCGGACGCCGTTTTCGCCCGGCGTCAGCGTCGCCGTCACGCCCTCCGCGGTGTAGGTGTTGGCGCCCAACCGGTTTGCCCAGGGATACAGGATCGGTATCCCCATCGTCTTGCCCGCCTTCACATAGGCGTCCAGCCCGCGCCGTTGCCCGAGCAGCTCCACGCCGGCATCGCTCAGCGAGGTGCCGACCATGCCCGCCTCGGGCACGAATTCCGCGGCCACCGACGATGTCGGGTCGCGCAGGGTGACGACACGCATGCCTACCTCCACTCAACTCGATAGCGGGTCGTGCTGAATGCTTTCCGGCGGAGCGCCTTTGGCGATCAGGGCGGCCTTGGTGGCCCGCACCATGGCCGGGCCCCCGCAGATCAGGATCTGCCGGTCGCCCCACCCACCGTATTTGGTCACCACGTCGGGGAGCCGGCCGGTCTGGCGCACGTGCAGGCCGCGCGGCGGCGTGACGTCGGGATAGTCGGCGGCCCACGCCGGGTCGGCGCTGTACTCGGAGACCGGCGAGACCGACAGCCACGGATTGTGGGAGGCCACCTGCCACAGGGTCGGCAGGTCGTAGAGCTCGCAGCGATAGCGCGCGCCGAAGAACAGGTGCACCCGCGGATTCACCGCATACCGGCACAGGTCCATGATGAGCGCGCGCAGGGGGGCCAAGCCGGTGCTGCCGGCGACCATCAGCACGTCGCCGCCCTGCCGGTCGACCCGCAGGCCGCCGTGCGGGCTGGACAGCCGCCACCGGTCGCCCGGCCGCGTCTCGTTGACGATGGCGGTGCTGACCAAGCCGCCGGGCACCACGCGGACGTGGAACTCGATGCCGCCGCCCGGATCCGCCGGGATGGCGGGCGAGAGGTAGCGCCAGCGGCGCGGGCATTGCGGGACGTGCACATTCACGTATTGGCCGGCGTGGTAGTCCAGCGGCCGGTCGAGCTGCAGCCGGACCACCGCGAGGTCGCGGGAGACCCGCATGTGCTCGATCACCGTGCCGTCCCACCAGGCCGGCCCCTCGTCGGCCTCCGCGGCGCCGCGCATCACCCCGGTGATCAGGTTCAGCGACTGCTGGGCCGCGCCGTCGACGGCGTCGGTCCAGGCGTCGCCGAGCTGTGCCCGCAGCGTTGACAACAACGCGCGGCGCAACGTGTCGTAATGCGCCGGCAGCACACCGTATTTGCGGTGGTCCCGGCCGAGCTGGGCGAGAAAGGCCACCGGCTCCTGGGCGCGCTGGTCGACGAGTTCGCCGTACACCCAGTGCAGGGCGTGCGCGAAAGCGGCGCGCTGCCCGCCCATTTCGGGCGGAAAGAGGTCGCGGACCGAGACGTCGAGGCCGAACCAGTGGGTGTAGAACCGGCGGACGAGTTCATCGCCGGATCCCGAGTCGTCCCGCGCGAAGGCGTCGCGCAGCACCCGCAACGCATCGGTGTCCTCGAGCCCCACGGGGCCCGATTCTAGGCTCGCCGCGCGCCGGCAATCCCGATCAGCACGGCCGCGGCGGCCACCCAGCAGCACAGCACGAGGCCGGCGGTCGTCGCCCCGGCGCCGGAGAAATACGCCGTCGAACGCAACAGGGTGGCATTGGCCCCCTGCGGCAGCAGCTGACCCAGCGCGCCCCACCCGGACGGCAGCATCTCCGGGGCGCTCATCAGGCCGGACAGCGGGTTGCCCAGCAGCATGGCCACCGCCACCGCACCACTCAGGCCGGCCCGGCCGAACAGCGAGCCCAGGGCCAGGGTCGGCAGCGCCATCGCCAGGGTGCCCAGCGTGAGTCCGGCGGCCACGCCCCAGAAATTCTGGTCGACCGAGCCCAGCACGTAACGCAGCAGCACGGCGATGGTCACCGCAACGCTGACCGAAAAAGCCGTCACCACAGCGCAATTCAGCCAGGGCCGGCGCGGAAATGCCAGCAGCAGCACGATGGCGGGCAGGATCCCGGCCAGGGTGATCGGCAGCGCGGAGGCGGCCAGGCCGGCGCCGCGCGGATCGTCGGCGGGCAACGGCGCCAGGTCTTCGGTGCGCAACGGCGCGCCGGTGCGTTGGGCGACGCGGTCGCCGATCTGCGTCAGCAGTTGGGCGACGGTCGGGCTCGCCCCGGACGCGAGCAGCAGGGTGGGGCCGTTGGGGGTGACCACCAGGCCGCCGTAGCCGTCGCGGTTGCGGATCGCCGAGCGCAGCGCGGCCTCGTCGGGGTAGGTGGTCACGGCGAAGCCGCCCGGGGCGACCGTGTCGAGCTGGCTGCTGATCAGCCCGGTCACCAGGCCCGGTCCCACCACGCCGATCGGGATGTGGTGCGGCTTGGAGCGTGCCGCCGGCAGCGCGAAGGCGATGCAGATGACGGCGATCGCCACGGTCATCGCCGCGACGAGGCCCGTCGCGCGGAACAGGGGCAGCGCCGGGCGGGGGCGTGCGGGCCGGCCGTGCTGGGGGAGCGACTGCGTGATCATGCGCGACACCTTTTTCATCAGTGGATGAAATATGACGCTCGCGAGCGTATCCGCGCCGCGCAGTATTTTCAACAAACAATGAAATGCTACCGTCGTCGTATGCCGTCACCTGCCGCTTCCCCCGCACGCAAGCGCCGGGGCCGCCGCCAGGGTGAGCCCGTGTCGAAGGACGTGGTGCTCCGCGCGGCCAAGCAGCGGTTCGCCGCCCAGGGCTACGAGAAGACGACGCTGCGTCACATCGCCGACGACGCCCACGTGGACGCGGCGATGGTGATCTATTTGTTCGGGTCCAAGGCCGAGCTCTTTCGCGAGTCGATGCGGCTGATCGTGGACGGTGGCGTGCTGGCCGCCGCGATGACCGCAGGCTCGCTCGAGGACATCGGCGTCCGGTTGGTGCGGGCCTACCTGCAGATCTGGGAGGAGCCGGAGACCGGCCCGACCATGGTGGCCATGCTGCACTCGGCCATGCTGCACTCCGACGCGTACGAGGCGTTCCGCGACTTCATGCGCGGTTACGTGATGGCCGCCATCGCCGGCGTCCTGGGCGAGGGGCCCGACACCGCGCTGCGGGCGAACCTGGCCGGCACCAATTTGGTCGGCACCGCGTTGTTTCGCTATGTGATGCGGGTCGGCCCGCTGGCCGAACTCGGCACCGAGGAGGTGGTCCGGCTGATCGCGCCCAGCGTGCAGCGGTACCTGACCGCGGGCGCCGACGAACTCGGCCTGCCCGCCGCCTATCGCGCCTGACCGGCTCAGCCCTGCCCGACGGTGTTGGCCGTACCGGCGTTGACGACGTTCGGTGAGCCCCAGTGGTAGGTGATCGCGTTGCCGGTCCCGGACGTGCTCACCGCGTCCGTGCTGTCGACCGCCACCCGGTTGCCGTGTCCGGAGACGCTCAGGCTGGTGCAGTGGCCGGTGACGGTGACGGTGTTCGTCTGGCCGCTGACCGACAGGTAGCCGCCGTGGCAGCCGATGGTCTTGGTCGTGCCGGTCCCGTTGACCTGCAACGTGCCCGACTCCGGGACGGCCGCCGAGGGGCCTCCGCCGGCGAGATCGGTGCGGGTTCCGGCCGCGGCGAGTCCCGCCAGCGCCAGCGCGCCGACCACCACCGTGGCCAGCCTGAAGGCGCCGGGAACCCGGCGCGCGCCGGCCCCGTCCTGGTGCGGCTCCCTCTGTGTCATCGCTTCGGGGGTACCCCGTGCGCCACGCCGGGCAAAACTCGTTAGAGTTGAGCGGAACACACTCAACCTTGACGGCGTTGAACATCGCGACAAGCATTTGGTACTACTCGAACGGAGGCGTCGTGGACTCTTTCAACCCGACAACCAAGACGCAAGCGGCGCTGACCTCGGCGCTCCAGGCGGCCTCGGCCGCCGGTAATCCCGAGATCCGGCCCTCGCATCTGCTGATGGCCCTGCTGACGCAGGCCGACGGGATCGCGGGACCGCTGCTGGAGGCTGTCGGCGTCCAGCCCGCGACCATTCGCACCGAGGCGGAGCGCCTCGTCGAGCGGCTGCCCCAGGCCAGCGGCGCCAGCTCGCAACCGCAGCTGTCGCGCGAATCGCTGGCCGCCATCACCACCGCCCAGCAACTGGCCACCGAGATGGACGACGAGTACGTCTCGACCGAGCACCTGCTGGTCGGCCTGGCCACCGGCGATTCCGACGTCGCCAAGCTGCTGACCGGCCACGGCGCGTCGCCGCAGGCCCTGCGCGACGGCTTCGTCAAGGTGCGCGGCAGCGCCCGGGTCACCAGCCCCGAGCCGGAGGCCACCTACCAGGCGCTGGAGAAGTACTCCACCGACCTGACCGCCCGCGCCCGCGAGGGCAAGCTCGACCCGGTCATCGGGCGGGACAACGAGATCCGGCGGGTCGTGCAGGTGTTGAGCCGCCGCACCAAGAACAACCCGGTGCTGATCGGCGAGCCCGGCGTCGGCAAGACCGCGATCGTCGAGGGCCTGGCCCAGCGCATCGTGGCCGGTGACGTGCCGGAGAGCCTGCGCGACAAGACCGTCATCAGCCTGGACCTCGGCTCGATGGTGGCCGGCGCCAAGTACCGCGGCGAGTTCGAGGAGCGGCTGAAGGCCGTCCTCGACGACATCAAGAACTCCGCCGGCCAGATCATCACGTTCATCGACGAGCTGCACACCATCGTCGGCGCGGGCGCGACCGGCGAGGGCGCGATGGACGCCGGCAACATGATCAAGCCGATGCTGGCCCGCGGCGAGCTGCGGCTGGTCGGCGCCACCACGCTCGACGAGTACCGCAAGTACATCGAGAAGGACGCCGCCCTGGAGCGGCGCTTCCAGCAGGTGCTGGTCGGCGAGCCGTCGGTGGAGGACACCGTCGGCATCCTGCGCGGCCTGAAGGACCGCTACGAGGTGCACCACGGCGTGCGCATCACCGACTCCGCGTTGGTCGCCGCGGCGACGCTGTCCGACCGCTACATCACCGCCCGCTTCCTGCCGGACAAGGCCATCGACCTGGTCGACGAGGCCGCCAGCCGGCTGAAGATGGAGATCGACTCCCGGCCCGTCGAGATCGACGAGGTCGAGCGCCTGGTGCGCCGCCTCGAGATCGAGGAGATGGCGCTGGCCAAGGAGGAGGACGAGGCGTCCAAGGAGCGGCTGGAGAAGCTGCGCTCCGAGCTGGCCGACCAGAAGGAGAAGCTGGCCGAGCTGACCACCCGCTGGCAGAACGAGAAGAGCGCGATCGACGTGGTCCGCGACCTCAAGGAGCAACTGGAGGCGTTGCGCGGGGAGTCCGAGCGCGCCGAGCGCGACGGCGACCTGGCCAAGGCCGCCGAGCTGCGCTACGGCCGCATCCCCGAGGTGGAGAAGAAGCTCGACGCCGCGCTGCCGCACGCGGAGGCGCGCGAGAACGT
The DNA here is from genome assembly GCF_010731655.1 of Mycobacterium paraseoulense. NCBI lineage: Bacteria > Bacillati > Actinomycetota > Actinomycetes > Mycobacteriales > Mycobacteriaceae > Mycobacterium > Mycobacterium paraseoulense. The sequence continues at coordinate 4,608,649 of NZ_AP022619.1, forward strand.
GATGCTCAAGGAGGAGGTCGGACCCGACGACATCGCCGAGGTGGTGTCGGCGTGGACCGGCATCCCCGCCGGGCGGATGCTCGAGGGCGAGACCGCCAAGCTGCTGCGCATGGAGGACGAGCTGGGCAAGCGCGTGATCGGCCAGCGCAAGGCGGTGACGGCGGTGTCCGACGCGGTGCGCCGCAGCCGGGCCGGCGTCGCCGACCCCAACCGGCCGACCGGGTCGTTCATGTTCCTGGGGCCCACCGGTGTGGGTAAGACCGAGCTGGCCAAGGCGCTGGCGGAGTTCCTGTTCGACGACGAGCGCGCGATGGTGCGCATCGACATGAGCGAGTACGGCGAGAAGCACTCGGTCGCCCGCCTGGTCGGTGCGCCCCCGGGCTACATCGGCTACGACCAGGGCGGTCAGCTGACCGAGGCGGTGCGGCGGCGCCCGTACACAGTGATCCTCTTCGACGAGATCGAGAAGGCGCACCCGGACGTGTTCGACGTGCTGCTGCAGGTGCTCGACGAGGGCCGGCTCACCGACGGGCAGGGCCGCACGGTCGACTTCCGCAACACCATCCTGATCCTGACGTCCAACCTCGGGTCGGGCGGCAGCGAGGAGCAGGTGATGGCCGCGGTGCGCTCGGCGTTCAAGCCCGAGTTCATCAACCGGCTCGACGACGTGATCATCTTCCACGGCCTCGAACCCGGTGAGCTGGTGCAGATCGTCGACATCCAGCTGGCCCAGCTGCAGAAGCGGCTGGCGCAGCGCCGCCTCACGCTGGAGGTGTCGCTCGCGGCCAAGCAGTGGCTGGCGCAGCGCGGGTTCGACCCCGTGTACGGCGCGCGGCCGTTGCGCCGGCTGGTGCAGCAGGCCATCGGCGACCAGCTGGCCAAGCAGCTGCTGGCCGGCGACGTGCACGACGGCGACACCGTCCCGGTGAACGTCAGCCCGGACGGCGACTCGCTGATCCTGGGCTAGGGGTGAGCGCGGCCCGAGTGTGAATGCCGGGCTTTGAGTGTGAGCGCGGGGCGGGAAAATCGCGAAAGTCCCGCCGCCGGCTCACACTCGAGGCCGTCAGCGCACACGGCCCGCGGGGGACCGGGCCTCAGCGGCACCCGATTCGTCCTGTAATTGGGTTGTGACCAGCCGGACTTCTTTATTCCGGCGCAATTGCAGATACCCTGTGTGGGATGGTCCCCCTTTGGTTCACGCTCTCCGCGCTGTGCTTCGTCGGCGCGGGCGTGTTGCTGTACGTCGACCTCGATCGACGCCGCGGCCGCAGCAGGCGCCGCAGGTCGTGGGCGCGCTCGCACGGATTCGACTACGAGCGTGAATCGGCCGACATCCTCAAGCGCTGGAAGCGCGGGGTGATCTCGACGGTGGGCGACATCGCCGCCGAGAACGTCGTGCTGGGTCAGATCCGCGGCGAGGCGGTGTACATCTTCGACCTCGAGGAGGTCGCCACCGTGATCGCGCTGCACCGCAAGGTGGGCACCAACGTGGTGGTGGACCTGCGGCTCAAGGGGCTGAAAGAGCCTCGGGAAAGCGACATCTGGCTACTGGGTGCGATCGGCCCGCGGATGGTGTACTCCACCAACCTGGACGCGGCCCGCCGGGCCTGCGACCGCCGCATGGTCACCTTCGCGCACACCGCGCCGGACTGCGCCGAGATCATGTGGAACGAGCAGAACTGGACGCTGGTCGCCCTGCCCATCACCAGCACCCGCACCCAGTGGGACGAGGGGTTGCGCACCGTGCGGCAGTTCAACGACCTGTTGCGGGTGCTGCCGCCGCTGCCGGAGGAGACCCAGCAGGAGGCGGGCGCGCCCGCGGGCCTGCGCAACGCGTCGCCCAGCCGACCGCTGGCCCCCGCGGGCCGCGCGGAGTTGCCGCCCCGGCGCGCGCAGCAGGACGTCGGGGGGCTGCTCGGAGATGCGTCCGCTCGCCGACCGGCCGAGCCGATCCGCCGGGAACAGCGCGGTCCGGACGCCGTTCGCCGTCCGCCGCCGGCCGGGCGCAACGGCCACCAGGCCACCAACTATCAGCGCTGACGGCGCGCCGGGCGCCGGGTCGGCGGCGCCGCCGCCGTCATTAGGATGTCGCTCATGCCTCGTCCCGTCGCCCTGATCACCGGCCCCACGTCCGGGATCGGCGCCGGCTACGCGCGACGTTTCGCCTCCGACGGCTATGACCTGGTCTTGGTCGCCCGCGACGCTGACCGGTTGACGCGACTGGCGGGTGAACTGGAAGGCCGGGCCGGCAACGTCGAGGTGCTGCCGGCCGACCTGGCCGATGCCGCCGGTCGCTACAAGGTCTGCGAACGCCTGGCGCGGGGAGTCCGGGTGCTGGTGAACAACGCGGGCTTCGGCACCTCCGGCGACTTCTGGGCCACCGACCCCGCGCTGCTGCAGTCTCAGCTGGACGTCAACGTCACCGCGGTCATGCACCTCACCCGGGCCGCCCTGCCGGCCATGCTCGAGGCCGGCGCAGGCACCGTCGTCAACATCGCCAGCGTCGCCGGGCTGGTGCCAGGGCGCGGATCGACGTATTCGGCGTCCAAGGCGTGGGTGATCTCGTTCAGCGAGGGCCTGGCCGTCGGCCTGCAGGGCACCGGCGTGGGCGTGCACGCCGTGTGTCCGGGCTACGTGCACACCGAATTTCACGCCCGGGCCGGGATCGACATGGCCAAGTCGCCGTCGTTCATGTGGCTCGAGGTGGACGACGTGGTGAACCAGAGCCTGGCCGACATCGCCCGGGGCAAGGTGATCAGCATCCCGGGCCTGCAATACAAGGCGATCATCGCCGCCGAGCGGATGATTCCGCGGACCCTGATGCGGGCGGTCACCAAGCGGATCGGCGGTGGCCGTGGCCGGACCTGAGTCGCCTCTATCCGCGCGTGAAGAGCTGGCCGAGCTGGTGCGCCGGCTGTCGGTCGTGCACGGCCGCGTCACGCTGTCGTCGGGCAAGGAGGCCGACTACTACGTCGACCTGCGCCGCGCCACCCTGCACCACCGGGCGTCGGCCTTGATCGGCAGGCTGATGCGCGAACTCACCGCCGACTGGGACTACGCGGTGGTCGGCGGGCTGACCCTGGGCGCCGACCCGGTGGCCACCGCCGTCATGCACGCGCCGGGCCGCCCGATCGACGCGTTCGTCGTGCGAAAGTCCGCGAAAACCCATGGGCTGCAACGCCTTATCGAGGGCTCCGAGGTTGCCGGCAAGCGGGTGCTGGTGGTCGAGGACACCAGCACCACGGGCAACTCGGCGCTGACGGCGGTGCGCGCCGTGCGCGAGGCCGGCGGGCAGGTGGTCGGCGTGGCCACGGTCGTCGACCGCGCCACCGGCGCCGCCGAGGCCATCGAGGCCGAGGGGCTGCCGTACCGCAGCGTGCTGGGCCTCGCCGACCTGGGGCTGGGCTAGTTGCATTGCCGCGCAATCCTTCTCGCGGTAGCGGCCTGCGCGCTGGCCTGCCTGACGGGATGCACGGGCTCGAGTCACCCGGTGCGCCCCTACGGCGCGCAGGGCGCGTGGCTCGGGGAATCGCTTGCCCTGCTGGGCTGGAACATGTCGGTGTCGAACCTGCGCTGGGCCGACGACTACGTGCTCATCGACGTCGACGCGTCCGCCGCGGACCCGCACGCGCCGCACACCAAGCCCGAGGACATCCGCTTCGGGCTCTACGGGGCGCTGTCGCACCCGATCGAGGCCACCGGGCTGGGCAGCTGCGACCGCCCGACGGCCAAGCCGCCCGACGTGCACTCGCCGCTGTCGGCTTCCGGAGACCGGCTCGCCGGGACGGTTTGCCTTGGGCCGCTGAAGGATCGGAGCCAGGTCCGCGGCGTGTACGGCTACTCGCCGCGCGACCGGATCCCGAACACGTCCGCGGCCTACCCGGCCGCCTTCCCGGTGGGGCTGATGCCCACCAACGCCAACGACACCGGCCTGGCGGTGAAGACCACCAGCCTGTCGGCCTGGCGGGCCGACGGCGCCCCGATGACCAAGGCGCAGCTCGGCGATCCCGCGGCGTTCAACGGGACCGGCTACATGCTGCTGGGCCTGGAAGCCGACGGGCTCGCGGCGCGGTATCGCGACGACTCGGCCCAACGCGGCGGCCCGCTGATGCTGCTGGCGTCGCCGACCCTGCCCGGCGCCGGGCTGAACCCGGCCTGCGCGGCGTACGGGTCGTCGGTGCTGATCCTGCCCGACGCCTCGCTGGACGCCGTGCACGTCAGCGCGTCGCTGTGCACCCAGGGCGAGATCAACGAGGCGCTGCTTTACGCGACGGTGGCGGTCGACGGCACCCATGCCGGCGTGTGGACGCCGCGATGACCGGTCCGGGGCCGACCGAGTGGGCCGCACCGGCCGGCGGGGTGGGGCCCTGGGCGGGCGAGCCGCCCGACGACCCACGGTATGACCCGGTCCTGTTGCGCGAGGGCGATACTCGCAACGTCGTCGACGCCTACCGGTACTGGACGCGGGAGGCGATCATCGCCGACATCGACCGGCGCCGGCACCCGCTGCACGTGGCGATCGAGAACTTCGGACACGACGCCAACATCGGCTCGGTGGTGCGCACCGCCAACGCCTTCGCCGTGCACACCGTGCACATCGTGGGCCGGCGGCGCTGGAATCGCCGGGGCGCCATGGTGACCGACCGTTATCAGCGGCTGTGCCACCACGACAGCACCGCCGAGCTGCTGGGCTTCGCGGCCCGCGCCGGGCTGGCGGTGGTGGCGGTGGACAATGTCCCGGGGGCGACGCGGCTCGAGGAGACCGCCCTGCCGCGGGAGTGCCTGCTGGTGTTCGGGCAGGAGGGTCCGGGCATCACCGACGACCTGCGGGCGGGCGCGGCGATGACGGTGTCGATCGCCCAGTTCGGCTCGACCCGCAGCATCAACGCCGGCGTGGCCGCCGGGATCGCGATGCACGCCTGGATTCGCCGGCACGCCAACCTGACCCAGGCCTGGTAGCGCGCCACCGCGCGTGCGCTGAGGGCTTTCAGTGTGCGCCCAGGGCGGGATTTCGGCCGGTTTCCCGCCCTGCATGCACGCCCGAAGCCCACGATTCACGCTCGAGACGGGCCGCGTTCCGGGACCATGCGCGCGCTCAGGAATTTGATATCGCGGGCGATATCAAGTTCGCGGGCCACATGCCGTTCGGAAACTGGTGCTGCCGTGACGGGTGGGGTGAAAACCGTTCAGCTCCACAGCGTCACGTGCACCTTCGGGCGAAATCGGGTCACGCCCACGCCGGATCCGCGGATCATCGCCTGCGTGCATCGCGGGGTGGTGATGAAGCGGACCAACTCGGAGACGGCCGGCTGACGGGCCGAGGGCGCCAGCGTCGCCGCGCACCACTCGCCCGACCGGTCCAGCCCGGGACCGTGCACATGCGCCAGCCGTCCGGCGGCCAGGTCCTTGGCAACCGCGAAGCCGATGGTCAACGTGACCCCGCCGACCCGCTGCACCTCCTCGAGGGCGGCCGCGTCGCTCTGAAAAATTCGCTGCTGCGACTCCGGAATCGCCAAGTCGCGCAACATGGTTGCGATCTCGCCGTCCACTCCGCCCGCCGACGGGCCCAGCATCCACTGTTGCTGACGCAGCAAAGCCGGCGTCGGAACGCCAACGGCCAGCGGGCTTTTGGGCGTCGCGACGGCGATGATCTGATACTTCAGGAACGGCCGCACGAACAGCGCGTCGTCCGCGCCGATCGAACTCTCGCTGGCCGGGCCGATCGCGATGTCCACGGCGCGCGAGCAGATCAGGTCGCGAAACCGGCTCGTCGGATGCACGCTCAACTCGACCGACAGGTCGTCGGCCCGCGACGAGAAGAGCTCGATCAGCCCGGGCGCGGCGTGTTCGGCGAACGCCGTGGACGCCGCGATCCGCAGCAACCGGCGTCCGTGGGCGGCCTCGGTGACTTCGATGGCGGTTTGCTGTTGCAGACCCAGGATTTCGACCGCGCGGCTGGCCAGCCGCAGCCCCCCGGGGGTGAACGCCAACCCGGCGCCGGTCCGGGTGAACAACGGGTCGTCGAGCTCCTTGCGCAGCGCCGTTACGAGCATCGAGACGCCGGCGTCGGAAACACCCAGCTCCGCGGCGGCCGCCCGCACCGAGCCGAGGCGAACCACCGCCGAAAAGGCCCGAAGTTGAGCCGGGGTCATGGAGTCAGCCTAATTTAAAAGGGTGCGTGACGTGCTTGCCCAGCTGATGTCGATCTGGCGCGCCGGCGACACCGCGGGGCTTGCGACGGTGGTGCGCACCTTCCGGTCCGCGCCACGCCCGCCGGGGGCCGCGATGGTGGTGGCGCCGGACGGCTCGGTCAGCGGGTCGGTGTCGGGCGGCTGCGTGGAAGGCGCGGTCTACGACCTCGCCGCCGAGGCGGCGAAAACCGGCGCGCCGCGGCTGGAACGCTACGGCGTCAGCGACGACGACGCGTTCGCGGTCGGCCTGACGTGCGGCGGCGTCATCGACGTGTTCGTCGAGCCGGTTTCGCGCGCGTCGTTTCCCGACCTCGGCGCGGTGGCCGACGACATCGCCGAGCGCCGCGCGGTGGCGACCGCGACCGTCATCGCCCACCCCGACCCGGCCCGGGTCGGCCGGCGGGTCGTGATCCGGCCCGACGGGATGGCGGGGTCGCTGGGCTCGGCGCGCGCCGACGCCGCGGTCGCCGACGACGCGCGCGGCCTGCTCGCGCTCGGCCGCAGCGAGGTGCTCGAGTACGGGCCCGACGGGCAGCGGCTCGGCGACGGCATGGAGGTCTTCGTGTCCAGCCATGCGCCGCCGCCGCGGATGCTGGTGTTCGGGGCGATCGACTTCGCCACGGCGCTGGCGCGCCAGGGCTCGTTCCTCGGCTACCGCGTCACCGTGTGCGACGCCCGCCCGGTGTTCGCCACGCGGGCGCGCTTTCCGACGGCCGACGACGTCGTCGTCGACTGGCCGCACCGCTATCTCGCCGCCCAGGCCGAGGCCGGTGCCATCGACCGCCACACGGTGATCTGCGTGCTCACGCACGACCCCAAGTTCGACGTGCCGGTGCTCGAGGTGGCGCTGCGCCTGCCCGAGGTCGGTTACGTGGGGGCGATGGGGTCGCGGCGCACCCACGACGACCGCCTGGCCCGGCTCAAGGCCGCCGGCCTGTCAGACGCCGAGCTGAGCCGGCTGTCCAGCCCGATCGGGCTGGATCTCGGCGCGCGCACCCCGGAGGAGACCGCGGTTTCGATCGCCGCCGACATCATCGCCCGGCGCTGGGGCGGCGGGGGCAGGCCCCTGGCCCAGATCATCGGGCGGATCCACCACGACGCCGAGGTGGAGGGCGGCTTCCCGGCGAGTTCAGGGATTGCTTAACTCGCTATTGACGCCCCTGTCAGGGCGGCTGACACTGTGGCGCATGCAAGTACCCGGGCCCTTCGAATACGAACGCGCGACCAGCGTCGACCACGCCATCGGACTGCTGGACCGGTTGGGGGAGGGGGCGCGGATCGTCGCCGGCGGGCACAGCCTGCTGCCGATGATGAAACTGCGCATCGCCAACCCCGAATACCTGGTGGACATCAACGATCTCGCGCTCGAGCTCGGATACGTGATCACCGATCCGACGCTGGTGCGCATCGGCGCGATGACGCGGCACCGGGAGATCCTGGAGTCCGACGCCCTGGCGGCCGTGTGCCCGATCTTCCGGGACGCCGAGCGGGTGATCGCCGACCCGGTGGTGCGCAACCGCGGCACCCTCGGCGGTTCGCTGTGCCAGGCGGACCCGGCCGAGGACCTGTCGACCGTGTGCACGGTGCTGGACGCGGTATGCCTGGCGCGGGGGCCGTCCGGTGAACGCGAGATCGCGATCGACGAGTTCCTTGCCGGCCCGTACGAGACCACGCTGGCCCCCAACGAGATGCTCATCGAGGTCCGGATCCCGCTGCGGCACAACAGCTCCAGCGCGTATGCCAAGGTGGAGCGCCGGGTGGGTGACTGGGCGGTCGCGGCCGCGGGGGCGGCCATCACCCTGGACGGCGACCAGATCGCCGCCGCGCGGGTCGACCTGACGGCGGTGAATTCCGATCCCGGCGGCCTGGCCGAGCTGTCGGCCGCGTTGGTCGGCCAGCCGGCCACCGAGAGCGTCTTCGCCGACGCGGGCCGGCGCGCCGCGCAGGCCTGCGACCCGGTCACCGATGTCCGCGGCAGCGCCGAATACAAGCGCCACCTGGCCTCCGAGTTGACCATCCGCACGTTGCGCACCGCCGCCGAGCGGGTCCGCGAACAAGGGGGTAACTAGCCATGCAAGTCAACATGACCGTCAACGGCGAGCAGGTCAGCGCCGACGTCGAGCCCCGGATGCTGCTCGTGCACTTCCTGCGGGATCAGTTGCGGCTCACCGGAACTCACTGGGGATGCGACACCAGCAACTGCGGGACGTGCGTGGTCGACGTGGACGGCGTGCCGGTGAAGTCCTGCACGATGCTGGCCGTGATGGCGTCCGGCCACAGCGTCCGGACCGTCGAAGGGTTGGCGGTTGACGGCCGGCTCGACCCGGTGCAGGAAGGGTTCATGCGCTGCCACGGGCTGCAGTGCGGCTTTTGCACGCCGGGGATGATGATCACCGCCCGCGCGCTGCTCGACCGCGATCCCGACCCCGACGAGCAGACCATCCGCGAGGCGATCTCCGGGCAGATCTGCCGGTGCACCGGATACACCACGATCGTGCGCTCCATCCAGTGGGCCGCACAGCACAGCTCCGCGGAGGCCACGTCATGACCACCATCGAGTCCCGGCCGCCGTCCCCCGAAGACACCGCCGACAACGACCAAAAGCCCTGCGGCCACGGCCGGATGCTGCGCAAGGAGGACCCCCGCTTCATCCGCGGCCGCGGCACCTACGTCGACGACGTCGCGTTGCCGGGCATGCTGCATCTGGCGATCCTGCGCTCGCCGTACGCGCACGCCCGCATCGCGAGCATCGACGTGACCGCGGCCATGGCGCATCCGAAGGTCAAGGCGGTGGTGACGGGCGCGGACCTGGCCGAGAAGGGCCTGGCCTGGATGCCCACGCTGTCCAACGACGTGCAGGCCGTGCTGGCCACCGACAAGGTCCGCTTCCAGGGGCAGGAGGTCGCGTTCGTCGTCGCCGAGGACCGGTATTCGGCGCGTGACGCGCTGGAGCTGATCGACGTCGACTACGACCCGCTGGACCCGGTGGTCGACGTGCGCACCGCGCTGGACGCGTCCGCGCCGGTGATCCGCACCGACCTCGACGGCAAGAAGGACAACCACATCTTCGACTGGGAGACCGGTGACGCCGCGGCCACCGAGGCGGCGTTCGCGCGCGCCGACGTGGTGGTCAAGCAGGAGATCGTGTACCCGCGGGTGCACCCGGCGCCGATGGAAACCTGCGGCGCCGTCGCCGATTTGGACCCGGTCACCGGCAAGCTGACCCTGTGGACCACCTCGCAGGCGCCGCACGCCCACCGCACCCTGTACGCGTTGGTCGCCGGCCTGCCCGAACACAAGATCCGGGTGATCTCGCCGGACATCGGCGGCGGCTTCGGCAACAAGGTGCCGATCTATCCCGGCTACGTGTGCGCGATCGTCGGCTCGCTGCTGCTGGGCAAGCCGGTCAAGTGGATGGAGGACCGCAGCGAGAACCTGACCTCGACCAGCTTCGCGCGCGACTACATCATGGTCGGCGAGATCGCGGCCACCCAGGACGGGAAGATCCTGGCGCTGCGGTCCAACGTGCTCGCCGACCACGGCGCGTTCAACGGCCAGGCCGCGCCGACGAAATACCCGGCCGGCTTCTTCGGCGTGTTCACCGGCAGTTACGACCTGGAGGCCGCCTACTGCCACATGACCGCGGTGTACACCAACAAGGCGCCCGGCGGGGTGGCCTACGCGTGCTCGTTCCGCATCACCGAGGCGGTGTACTTCGTCGAGCGCCTGGTGGACTGCCTGGCCTTCGAGCTGAAGATGGACCCGGCGCAGCTGCGGCTGCGAAACCTGTTGAAACCGGCGCAGTTTCCCTACACCACCAAGACCGGCTGGACCTACGACTCCGGTGACTACGAGGCCACCATGCGCAAGGCCATGGACATGATCGGCTACGACGCGCTGCGCGCCGAGCAGCAGGAGCGGCGCGCGCGCGGCGAACTGATGGGCATCGGCATGGCCTTCTTCACCGAGGCCGTCGGCGCCGGCCCCCGCAAGGACATGGACATCCTCGGCCTGGGCATGGCCGACGGGTGCGAGCTGCGCGTGCACCCCACCGGCAAAGCCGTTGTGCGGCTGTCGGTCCAGAGCCAGGGCCAGGGGCACGAGACGACGTTCGCGCAGATCGTCGCCGAGGAGCTGGGCATCCCGCCCGACGACATCGACGTGGTGCACGGCGACACCGACCAGACCCCCTTCGGCCTGGGCACCTACGGCAGCCGATCCACCCCGGTCTCCGGCGCGGCGGCGGCGCTGGTGGCCCGCAAGGTGCGCGACAAGGCGAAGATCATCGCCTCGGGGATGCTCGAGGTGTCGGTCGCCGACTTGGAATGGGAGAAGGGCTCTTTCCACGTCAAGGGTGACCCGTCGGCGTCGGTGACGATCGCCGACATCGCGATGCGCGCGCACGGGGCGGGCGACCTGCCCGAGGGCATCGAGGGCGGCCTGGACGCCGAGGTGTGCTACAACCCGTCGAACCTGACCTACCCGTACGGCGCGTATTTCTGTGTGGTGGACGTCGATCCGGGCACCGCGGTGGTCAAGGTGCGGCGCTTCCTGGCCGTCGACGACTGCGGCACCCGGATCAACCCGATGATCATCGAGGGCCAGGTGCACGGCGGCATCGTCGACGGCATCGGGATGGCGCTGATGGAGATGATCGCGTTCGACGAGGACGGCAACTGCCTGGGCGGCTCGCTGATGGACTACCTGATCCCGACCGCCATGGAGGTGCCGCACCTGGAGACCGGTTTCACCGTGACGCCGTCGCCGCATCACCCGATCGGCGCCAAGGGTATCGGTGAGTCGGCCACCGTCGGGTCGCCGCCCGCGGTGGTCAACGCGGTGGTGGATGCGTTGGCGCCGTTCGGGGTTCGCCACGCCGACATGCCGCTGACCCCGTCGCGGGTGTGGGAGGCCATGCAGGGCAGAGCGAGGCCACCGATTTGAGCGCGATCAGCGAGCGGGCCCAGCAACTGTTGGCCGCGCGCACACCGTTCGTGCGCGCGACGGTGGTGCGCGCCCAGCCGCCCGCCTCCGCGTACCCCGGCGACGAGGCGATCCTGTTGGCCGACGGCACCATCGAGGGCTTCGTCGGCGGCCAGTGCGCGCAGAACTCGGTCCGCAAGGCCGCGCTGGGCGCACTGCAAGCGGGCGAAAGCGTGCTGCTGCGAGTGCTTCCCGACGGCGACGTCCACTTTCCCGAGGCGCCCGGCGCCTGCGTCGTCGTCAACCCGTGCCTGTCCGGCGGGTCGCTGGAGATATTCCTGACGCCGCAGCTGCCGCCGCCGATGATCCGGATCCACGGCGAGACGCCGATCGCCGACGCCCTGGCCCAGATCTGCGGCGTGCTGGGTTACGAAGTCCGCCGCGACGCAGACGCGACCGGCACCGCCGCCTCGCCCACCGCGATTGTGATCGCCAGCCACGGCGGGCCGGAAGCCGACATCATCCGCGCCGCACTGGACGCCGGCGTCGGCTACATCGGCCTGGTCGCCAGCAGGGTTCGCGGCGCCTCGATCGTGGACGCGCTGGACCTGTCCGACGTCGAGCGGGCCCGCATCCACACCCCGGTCGGATTGCGCATCGGGGCCAAGACTCCCGCGGAGATCGCCGTGTCGATCGCCGCCGAACTGATCGCGGCCGTGCGCGACGGCAGCCTGCCGCGAGCCGCCGGCGCGGTGAATGACGCCCCCGCCGAGGCGGTCGACCCGGTCTGCGGCATGACCGTGCCGATGGGCGCCGCCGCCGAGCACCTGCGGCTGGCCGGCACCGACTACTGGTTCTGCGGCCCGGGCTGCCGCACGGCGTTCGCGGGGAAAGCCGGCGCATGACGCCGGCGGCGTTCGGCGACGTCGACGACGTGATCGCCCGGTTCGACGCGCGGGACTACCTGCTCGACACCGGGACCGCGTCCGCGATCTACCTGGCGGTCACGCTGGGCCGGCCCCTGCTGCTGGAAGGCGAGCCGGGCGTCGGCAAGACCACCGCCGCGAAAACCCTTGCGGACGTGCTGGATACCCCGCTGGTCCGGCTGCAATGCTATGAAGGACTGACCGCCGGCGAGGCGCTCTACGACTGGAACTACCAACGCCAGCTGCTGTCCATCCGGCTGGCCGAAGCCCAGCGGACCCAGATCGCCGAGGCCGACCTGTACACCGAGGCCTACCTGGTCGACCGGCCGATCCTGCGTTGCGTGCGGCACCGCGGGCCCAACCCGCCGGTGCTGCTGATCGACGAGATCGATCGGGCCGACGACGAATTCGAGGCGCTGCTGCTGGAGTTCCTCGGTGAATCCGCCGTCACCGTGCCCGAGCTGGGCACCTTCGTCGCCGAGCGCCCGCCCATCGCGGTGCTCACCTCCAACCGGAGCCGCGACCTGCACGACGCGCTGCGCCGCCGCTGCCTGTACCACTGGATCGACTACCCGGAGGCGTCGCGGGCGGCCGCGATCGTGCGGCGGACCGTGCCGGGCGCCGCGGCCCCGCTGATCGAGCACGTCACCCAATTCGTCGGGGCGGCAAGGGATCTCGACCTGGACAAGCCGCCGGGTGTGGCCGAGACGATCGACTGGGTCGCCGCCCTGGTATCGCTGGGCGTCGCCGACCTGGTCGATCCGGCGGCGCTGGTCAGCCTGGGGGCGCTGGCCAAGACCCCCGACGACCGTACGCTGATTCGCGACGCGTTTGTCGAATACAGCCGCACCTGAGAGGACCCCGGGATGAAGATCGCCAACCAGTTCACCGTCAGCGCGCCCATCGACCAGGCGTGGGACGTGCTGTGCGACCTGGAACAGGTGATCCCGCTGATGCCGGGCGCGCAGCTCACCGGTCACGAGGGCGAGGACTACTCCGGCAAGGTAAAGGTCAAGGTGGGGCCGGTCACCAGCGAGTTCAGCGGCAAGGTGCGTTTCGTCGAGCAGGACCGCGGCCAGCACCGCGCTGTCATCGACGCCAAGGGCAAGGAGACGCGCGGCACCGGCAACGCGGCCGCGACGGTCACCGCCCAGCTGCAGGCGCACGGCGACAAGACCAGCGTCACCGTGGACACCGACCTGAAAATCGTCGGCAAGCTGGCCCAATTCGGCAGCGGCATGCTGCAACAGGTGTCGGAGAAGCTGCTGGGGCAGTTCGTGGAGTCGCTCGAGGCCAAGCTCGCCGCCGAATCGGTGGCGGCCCCGGCCACACCCGAGGGACCGCCGCAGGTCGGGCGCATCCCGGAGCCGCGCCACGCCGCCACCAGCGCCGAGCCCGAACCCATCGATCTGCTCGAGCTCGCCGGCGGCGACCAGCTCAAGAAATACGCCCCCCTGCTGCTGGCCGTGCTCGCCGGGCTGGTGCTGGGCTGGTTGCTCGGCCGGAGGCGTTAGCGCCGCGTGGGCACCCCGGTGCTGTTGCGGGGCGTCGACCTGGCGGCGTTCGCGTCGGCACTGGTCGCGCGGCTGCGCGGCGCCGGAGTCCTGGTCTCGGCCAGCGGCCCGGCCAGCTTCGTCCAGGCGCTGCGAAAGCTGGTGCCGGACAACACAACTGCGCTCTATTGGGCGGCTCGGCTCACGCTGGTCAACCGGATGGAGGATCTCGCCGCCTTCGACGCGGTCTTCGCGGCGGTCTTCGGCGCCGCCGACCCCGACGGCACCGGCCGCCCCAGCACGCCGCTGCCGCTGCCCGGCCCCAGAGCGCCCGCGGCCGGCACGCTGCGTCCCGCCGGAAGTGGCTCCGCGTCCGCCCACACCCTGCCCTGGGCGACGCGAACGCCGGCCGCCACCGACGACGCGGCGGGCCCGAGCCTCCTGCTGCCGGACGTGCTGCCCAGCCGGATCGCCGCGCTGGCCGACGAACCGTTCGACCGCTTCGACGCCCAGGACCTCCGGCTGCTCGGCAGCTGGCTGGAGGCGACCGTCACGCGCTGGCCGCGGCGGCGCAGCAGGCGATTCGAGCGCAGCCCCGCCGGCAAGCGGATCGACCTGCGGGCGACCATGAACGCGTCGCGCAAGAGCGGCTGGGAAGCGATGGTCCTGGCGCGGACCCGGCCGCGGCTCCGGCCCCGGCGGGTCGTCCTGGCCTGCGACGTGAGCCGTTCGATGCAGCAATACGCCACGGTATATCTGCATCTGATGCGGGCGGTGTCGCGCCAGGCCGGAACCCACCCCGAGGTTTTCGCCTTCTCGACGTCGCTGACCCGGCTCACCTCGGTGCTGGCGCACCGATCCGCGGAGGTGGCGCTGCAGCGGGCCAACGCCAAGGTCGCCGACCGGTACGGCGGAACGTTCATCGGCCGCAGCGTGAACGGGCTGCTGGCCCCGCCCCACGGCAACGCGCTGCGCGGCGCCGTGGTGATCATCGCCTCGGACGGCTGGGACAGCGATCCCGCCGACGTGCTCGCGCACGCGATGGCCCGGCTGCGGCGCCGCGCCGAGTTGGTGGTCTGGCTCAATCCGCGTGCGGCGCGGGGCGATTTCCAGCCGCTGGCCGGCTCGATGGCCGCGGCCCTGCCGTACTGCGATCTATTTCTGCCCGCACACTCCCTTGCGGAGATACGGCAATTGTTGCTCGCGTTGTGTCTTTGAGGGCGACCCCCGAGCGGCCGAGTTCGCGGGCGCCGGCCACCAGCGCGGCGGTGACCGCCGCCGCCGTCGGGTAGTCCAGACCGTCGGGCGGATGAATGTTGGAGACGCAGTTGCGCTCGGCGTCGGTGCGCCCCGGCGCCGGCCGATGCGTCAGGTAGATGCCCAGGCTGTCGGCGACCGACAGCCCCGGGCGTTCACCGATGAGCACGAGAACCGTTGTGACGCCGAGGGCTTGGCCGATGTGGTCGCCCAGCGCGACGCGGGCCTGGGTCGCGATGACCGGCGGGGCTATCCGGTAGCGGCCGTCGAATTCTGCGACCAGCGCGCCGACCATGCCCGCGGCGTGCTCGGTCACGGCCCGCGGCGAGAGCCCGTCGGCAAGGATAAAACCGATGTCCGCCTTGGTTTTTGGCAGGTCCGACAGGTCGGCCGGGCTGCGGCCGAGGTCGGGCCGGCGCAGATACTCGTCGCGCGAGGCCGCCCGGCTGCACACCCGTAGCGGCTCGCCGAGGCCGGCGCCGACGTCGTGCAACCGCCGGATCAGGCCGTCGACGTCGAGTGGCTCGTGCACGGCGTCGCGCGCGGCGGCGTGCGCGGCCTGGAATTCCAGGACGCGCCGGGTCGGCAGCGAATTCCCCGCCCGCCCGAGCCCGATGCGGGCCTGGGTGGTGGCCCGCAGCGGCGCCCAGAGGTCGTTCATCAGCCGGCCGCCAGGGCGCGCAGCGGCGACGTCGCGAGGTCGACGGGAAGGATCCGGCCGTCGGCGTCGGCCATGCCCAGGCCGGCCAGCCAGGCCTCGAACTCGGGTGCGGGCCGCAGCCCCAACGCTTTTCGCACGTACAGCGCGTCATGAAAGGACAGGCTCTGATAGCCGAGCATGATGTCGTCGGCGCCCGGGACGGTGATGACGAACGCGGTGCCCGCCGCGCCCAGCAGGGTGAGCAGCGTGTCCATGTCGTCCTGGTCGGCCTCGGCGTGGTTGGTGTAGCAGACGTCGACGCCCATCGGCAGGCCAAGCAGTTTCCCGCAGAAGTTGTCCTCGAGCCCGGCGCGGATGATCTGCTTGCCGTCGTAGAGGTACTCCGGTCCGATGAAGCCGACCACGGTGTCGATCAACAACGGCTGCAGCGCCCGGGCGACCGCATAGGCGCGCGCCTCGAGCGTCTGCTGATCGACCGGCTTGTTCCCCACGCCGAGGTGCGCCCCGGCCGACAGGGCCGCGCCCTGCCCCGTCTCCAGGTACATGACGTTGTCGCCGACGGTGCCGCGGCGCAGCGACCGGGCGGCCTCGTTGGCCTCGGTCAGCATCGCGATCGAGGTGCCGAAGGAGGCGTTGGCGCCCTCGGTGCCCGCGATCGATTGGAACACCAGGTCGACGGGCGCGCCCCGCTCGATCAGCTCCATGGTCGTCGTGACGTGGCACAGCACGCACGACTGGACCGGAATCGCGAACCGCTGGCGAATGTCGTCGAGCAGGTGCAGCAGGTCCGACGCCGCCTGGGGCGAGTCGGTCGCCGGGTTGATGCCGATCACCGCGTCACCGCAGCCCAGCAACAGGCCGTCGAGCATCGCCGCGGCGATTCCGCGCGGGTCGTCGGTGGGGTGGTTGGGTTGCAGCCGGGTCGCCAGCGTGCCCGGCAGGCCGATCGTGGTGCGGAAGGCCGCGGTGGCCGTCGCGGCGGCGGCCACCAGGATCAGGTCCTGGTTGCGCATGATCTTCGACACCGCGGCAACCATTTCCGGCGTGAGCCCGGCGGAGACGGCGGCGATCCGCGCCGCGCTGTCGTCGCGGCAGGCCGCGTCCAGCAGCCAGTCGCGCAGGCCGCCCACGGTCAGGCCGGCGATCGGGCCGAACGCCTCGCGATCGTGACCGTCGATGATGAGCCGGGTGACCTCGTCGGTCTCGTACGGCACGACCGCCTCGGTGAGGAACGTCGCCAGCGGCATGTCCGCCAGCACCCAGGCGGCGGCGGCCCGCTCGGCGTCGGAGCCGGCGGCGCACCCGGCCAGCTGGTCGCCGGAGCGCAACGGTGTGGCCTTCGCCATCACGTCGACCAGGCCGGAGAAGGTGTGCGTGGTCCCCGAAATGGTTTGCCGGTAGCGCATATATCAGTATGAGGCAGGATCGGCGGTATGGATCAGCTATGGGCCAACCGGGCGGCCAGCTCCGAAGCCGCTGTCGCGCAACGGCACCTGAAACGGCTGTGGGGGCTGCCCGGGACCCAGCTGGGCGTGGTGGCGTGGCCGCCGACGCGGCGGGACCGGATGTTCGGCACCTGGCATTACTGGTGGCAGGCGCATCTGCTGGATTGCCTGGTCGACGCGCAGCTGCGCGACCCGCGGCCCGACCGGCACACCCGGATCAGCCGGCAGGTGCGCTCGCACCGGCTGCGCAACAACTTCCGCTGGACCAACAGCTACTACGACGACATGGCCTGGCTGGCGCTGGCGCTGGAACGCGCCGCCCGGATCGCCGGCGTCGAGCGGCACCGCGCGCTGCCCAAGCTGGCCGACGAGTTCCTCGACGCGTGGGTGCCCGAGGACGGCGGCGGCATTCCGTGGCGCAAGCAGGACCAGTTCTTCAACGCCCCGGCCAACGGCCCGGCGGCCATCTTCCTGGCCCGCTACGGCGGTCGGATGCGGCGCGCCCAGCAGATGGCCGACTGGATCGACGAGACCCTGATCGACCCGGTGACGCACCTGGTGTTCGACGGCGTCAAGGCCGGCTCCCTGGTCCGCGCCCAGTACACCTATTGCCAGGGCGTGGTGCTCGGCCTGGAAACCGAACTCGCGGCCCGCACCCATGACGATCGGCACGCGCCGCGGGTGCACCGGCTGGTCGCCGCCGTCGCCGAGCACATGGCGCCGACGGGCGTGCTGGCCGGCGCCGGCGGCGGGGACGGCGGCCTGTTCTCCGGCGTCACCGCCCGATACCTCGCGCTGGTCGCCACCGCGCTGCCGGGCGACTCCGCCGACGACGCCGCGGCCCGCGACACCGCCCGGCGGATCGTGCTGGCCAGCGCGAAATCGGCGTGGGACTACCGGCAAACCGTGGACGGGCTGCCGCTGTTCGGGCCGTTCTGGGACCGCGACGCGCAGCTGCCCTCCCAGGCCGGCGGGGAGGCGCAGTCCGTGGACGGCGCCGTACACAGTTCCGAGGTCGCCGAACGGGACCTGTCGGTGCAGCTGTCGGGCTGGATGCTGATGGAGGCCGCCTGTAACGTCACCGCCGTGACGGCAGGCAGCGCGACATGACCGAGCCCGGCGGCTGGATTCCCGACGAGGCCACGCTGGCCCGGGCAAACCTCACCCGCTTCATGGCCTGGCTCGGCCAGACCGGCCGCGGCGACTACGGCGACTACCACGCGCTGTGGCGCAAGTCCGTCGAGGACATCGAATGGTTCTGGGACGCCGTGTGGCACTACTTCGACATCCGGGCGGCCAGCCCGCCCCGCGAGGTGCTGGGCAACCGCGCCATGCCCGGCGCCGAGTGGTTCCCCGGCGCCACGCTCAACTACGCCACCGAGATCTTCCGGCACGCCACCGACGAGCGGCCCGCGATGGTCGTCGTCGGCGAGGACGGCGCGTGCGAGTGGTCGTGGGCGCGGCTGCGCCGCGAGACCGCCGCGTTCGCGGCCTACCTGCGCGGCCTCGGGGTGCGGCCCGGTGACGCCGTCGTCGGATACCTGCCCAACGTCGCCGAGGCGGCCGTCGCCGCCCTGGCCGCGGCCAGCGTCGGCGCGATCTGGGCGGTGTGCAACCAGGACGTGGCCGTCGACGGCGTGATCGCGCGGCTGGGCCAGGTGGAGCCGGCCGTGCTGGTCGCCACCGACGGCTCGGTCTACGACGGCAAGCGCATCGACCGGCGCGCCGAGCTGGACGCGATCCGGCGCGCGATGCCCAGCCTGCGGGCCACCGTGGTGGTGCCGCGGCTCGGGCTCGAGACCGGCGGCGAGACCGTGCCGTGGGCCGCGGCGACGCACTCGGATGCCGAGCTGGAGATCACCGCCGTGCCGTTCGCGCACCCGCTGTGGGTGATGTTCTCCTCCGGCACCACCGGCAAGCCGAAAGGCATCGTGCACGGGCACGGCGGCACCGTGCTCGAGCACCTGAAATACCTGAACCTGCAACTGGAGCTGTACGCCGGCGAGCGCTTCCTGTGGTACTCGTCGACCAGCTGGATGATGTGGAACCTGCTGCTGTCCGGGCTGCTGGCCGACACCACGATCGTGCTGTACGACGGCAGCCCAACGCATTTGGGCACCGACGGGCTGTGGCGGGTCGCCGCCGAGGCCGGCGTGAACGTGCTCGGGGCCGGCGCGGGCTACCTGCTCGCCTGCGCCAAGAAGGAGCTCAAGCCCGGGGCGACGTACCCGCTGGACGGGCTGCGCGCCGTGGGTTCCACCGGTTCGCCCCTGCCCGCGTCCGGATTCCGTTGGGTCCAGGAGGGACTCGGCCGGACCGTCCCGGTGATCTCGATGAGCGGCGGCACCGACGTCTGCACGGCATTCATCGGCGGCTGCGCGATCCTGCCGGTGGTGGCCGGCGAGCTGTCGTGCATCTGCCTGGGGGCGGCCATCGAAGCCTGGACGGGTCCGAACCATCCGGTCGTCGGGGAAGAGGGCGAGCTGGTGATCACCGAGCCGATGCCCTCGATGCCGGTGGTCTTCTGGAACGACGACGACGGCAGTCGGTACCGGGCCGCCTACTTCGAGAAGTACCCCGGCGTGTGGTGTCACGGCGACTGGATCACCATCACCGAACGGGGATCCGTTGTGGTGCACGGCCGTTCGGACGCGACGCTGAACCGGATGGGTGTGCGGATGGGCAGCGCGGAGATCTACACCGCGGTGGAGGGCCTGCCCGAGGTGGGGGACTGCCTGGTGGTCGGCGTCGAGCAGGACGACGGTGGCTACTGGATGCCGCTGTTCGTGAGCCTGGTGGACGGCGCCGAACTCGACGAGCGGCTGCGGTCGGAGATCGTGGCGGCCATCCGCCGGCACGCCTCCCCGCGCCACGTGCCCGACGACATCCTGGCGGTGCCGGGCATACCGCGGACGCTGACCGGCAAACGGCTGGAGATCCCGATCAAGCGGATCCTGCTGGGCGCGGCGCCGGGCGAGGCGGTGCAGCAGAGTTCGATCGACCGCCCGGAACTGCTAGACGCTTTCGTTGCGTACCGCAGAAGTCGGGTGTCCTGAGCCGGGCTCCTGCTCGGGCTGCTGCGGCCCCCGCCGCCGGCCCCGGTAGCTGCGCCACGCCGCGATGAACGCCGGCATCAGGGAGACCACCAGGATGACCAGCAGGATTTTCTGCAGGTTGTGGTGCACGAACGGCACGTTGCCCAGAAAGTAGCCCGCCAGCGTCACGCCGCCGCCCCACAGGATGCCGCCGACGATGTCGAAGCCCAGGAACACCGGGTAGCGCATGTAGGACACCCCGGCGACCGGCGGGACGAACGTCCGCACGAACGGCGCGAAGCGCGCCAGGATGATCGCCCACGGCCCGTACTTCTCGAAGAAGGCGTGCGACTCGGTCACGTAGTGCTTCTTGAAGAACCGGGAGTCTTCCTTCTTGAACAGCGCGGGGCCGATCCGCCGTCCGATGAAGTACCCGGTCTGATCGCCCAGGATCGCCACGGTGGCGACGGCGGGGGCGAGCACCCAGATGCTGGCCGGCGGGTTCGGGTGCGCGGCCAGCAGCCCACCGGTGAACAGCAGCGATTCGCCGGGCAGCAGCGGAAACAGCAGACCGGTCTCGATGAAGACGATGATCAGGATGCCGGGCAGCACCGCGGACCCGAAGACGCCGTCGGCGCCCAACCAGTACATCGGGTCGAAGATGTGGGGCAGGGCCGTCACGGTGGTGCTCACGATGCTTCAACATACCGGTGTTGAGATACTGGACGGGCCAAGTCGCCAGGAGGAGCCCATGCCCATCGCCACGCCCGAGGTGTACGCCGAGATGCTGGGCCGCGCCAAGGAGAATTCGTACGCCTTCCCGGCCATCAACTGCACCTCCTCGGAGACGGTGAACGCCGCGATCAAGGGCTTCGCCGACGCCGGCAGTGACGGCATCATCCAGTTCTCCACCGGCGGCGCGGAGTTCGCCTCCGGGCTGGGGGTGAAGGACATGGTGACCGGGGCGGTGGCGCTGGCCGAGTTCACCCGCGTGGTCGCGGCCAGGTACCCGATCAACGTCGCGCTGCACACCGACCACTGCCCCAAGGACAAGCTGGACAGCTACGTGCGGCCGCTGCTGGCCCTCTCCGCCGAGCGGGTGGCCGCGGGTCAGGACCCGCTGTTCGGATCGCACATGTGGGACGGCTCGGCCGTGCCGATCGCCGAGAACCTGGCCATCGCGCAGGAACTGCTCAAGCAGGCCGCGGCCGCCAAGATCATCCTGGAGATCGAGATCGGCGTGGTGGGCGGCGAGGAGGACGGCGTCGCCCACGAGATCAACGACAAGCTGTACACCACGCCGGAGGACTTCGAGAAGACCATCGACGCGCTGGGCCACGGCGAGCACGGCAAGTACCTGCTGGCCGCGACGTTCGGCAACGTGCACGGCGTCTACAAGCCCGGCAACGTCAAGCTGCGCCCCGACATCCTGGCGCAGGGGCAACGGGTGGCCGCGGCGAAGCTGGGGTTGCCCGACTCTGATGGCTTGCAGGCCAAGCCGTTCGACTTCGTCTTCCACGGCGGCTCGGGCTCGCTCAAGTCCGAGATCGAGGAGTCGCTGCGGTACGGCGTGGTGAAGATGAACGTCGACACCGACACCCAGTACGCGTTCACCCGCCCGATCGCCGGTCACATGTTCAGCAATTACGACGGCGTGCTCAAGGTCGACGGCGAGGTGGGCGCCAAGAAGGCCTACGACCCGCGCAGCTACCTCAAGAAGGGCGAGGCGTCGATGAGCGAGCGCGTGGTGGAGGCCTGCGAAGACCTGCATTGCGCCGGGAAGTCCGTGGGCCCGAGCTAGCCGGTTCGCCGTGAATGCCCGGCTGGGCGGGCACTCGACGCCGAACGTGCGGCTGGCCGGGCACTCGGCGGAACGACCAGCTAGCCGCTCGGGCTAGCCGCTGGGGGACTGGCAGATCTTCCACTGGTCGTCGCGGTACTGCAGGTCCAGGCTCCGGGTCGACCGCAGCGACGGGTCGTAAGCCATGAACGTGGTGACGTTGGCCTCGGCATGCTGGCCGTTGACCACCACCTGGTCGATGCTGGCGATCACCGGATACTGCTTGGCCGCCGACACCCGCCGGTAGGTCTCGTCCCACGAGTGCTCGTCGTAGTCCGCATACCCGTCGCGCGTGGTGCCGCAGGTGATGGTGCGCAGCGTGGTCAGGTCGCCCTTCTGGATTGCGGTGTCGAAGCTTTGGATGGTGGTCCGGACCTGGTCTTCCTGCGACACTTTGGTGTGCTTGCCGCGGGTGAGCAGCACCGTGCCCAGGATCGCGATCGCGGCCAGCGCCAGCACGATCAGCACCAGCGCCAGCACCCAGCCCCAGTTGAACTGCCGGGAGGTGCGCAGCTTTCCCCCGAGCCGGGGCGGGATCGATTGCGGCACAGCCGGTTTGGGATGCATGCCGGGCTGTGCTGGCATGCCCTCCGGCGGTGAGGCGAAGACCTCCGTGGCGGGCTCCGGGGTGGTCGCGATCACGGCGGTCTCTTTGGCGTCGAAGCCGGGCGCGGTGAAGCGGCGTTCGCGCAGCCCAACGTCCGCGTCCTCCCCGGGATCCCCCTGACCGCCGCCGGAATCGGGTCTGATCACCACGGTCTCGGTCTCGGAGTCGCTCGGTACCAGCGGGACGCTCTCCGTCGCGTCCTCGCCTGATGGCGCGGCCCATTCGTGCCCGGGCGGATTCGGCGGGCCGCCGCGGTCGGGCTCGGGTGGCTGGGGCATGAGTACGGCTGTCCTCCGCTATCGGATGGGGTAATTGGAGAGCTTAGCGACCCGCCCCCGTCGATGGGGTGATGGTCGAGGTCCCGCGGTCCGGTCAAAAGGGGCAGCTGCAGAATAGGAGCCATGACGCCGACGCGAGACCTTCTCGGACCCGACCCGACCCTGCTGCCGGGTGATCCCGACGCCGAGGCGGAGCTGCTCGCCGGCGAGAAGCCCGCGATCGTCGCCGCCGCGCACCCGTCGGCGTCGGTGGCCTGGGCGGCGCTGGCCGAGCAGGCGCTCGCCGACGACCAGGCCATCACGGCCTACGCCTACGCCCGCACCGGCTATCACCGCGGCCTGGACCAGCTGCGGCGCAACGGGTGGAAGGGCTTTGGCCCGGTGCCCTATTCGCACGAGCCCAACCGCGGATTCCTGCGCTGCGTGGCGACACTGGCGCGCGCCGCCGACACGATCGGCGAGGCCGACGAGTACCAGCGCTGCCTGGACCTGCTCGACGACTGCGATCCGGCGGCGCGGCCGGCGCTGGGGCTCTAGAAGGTTTCCGAGCACCCCGCGTCGCCCGGGGAGTCGATCTGCACGGTCGCGTGCTGCAGCCCCCGCGCCGACAGCACCGCACGGGCGTCCTGCAGCACCCGGGCGGAGTCGCCGGCGCTCCGCAAGTGCGCGGTGCACATGTCCTTACCGGGCGACAGCGTCCAGACATGGAGGTCGTGCACCTCGGTCACGCCGTCGACGGCGCCCAGCGCCGATCGCAGCTCGTCGACGTCGATGTGCGTCGGCGACGATTCGGACAGGATCCGCAACGCGTCGCGCGCCAGCGAGATCGCCCGCGGCAGCACCCACAGCGCGACCAGCACGGCGACCACCACGTCGGCGTACGGCCAGTGCGTCGTCACGGTGACGATGCCGGCGATCAACACGCCCAGGCTGCCGACGCTGTCGGCGACCACCTCCATGTAGGCGCCCTTGACCGCCAGGCTCTGCCCGGACTGCGACCGCAGCAACAACGCGACCATCAGGTTGGCCAGCAGCCCGGCCAGCGCGACGACGATCATGGGCACACCGGGGATCGACGGGGTTTCCCTGAGCCGCTGGATCGCCTCCCAGAGAATGAACAGGGCGACCCCGATCAGCAGCCCCGCGTTGGCGACCGCCGTGAACACCTCGGCCCGATGCCAGCCGTACGTCCGTGCCGGCGACGAGCTGCCCCGCCGGGCCAGCGTCACCGCGGCCAGTCCCATGAAGACCGCGACGACGTCGGTCAGCATGTGACCCGCGTCGGCCAGCAGCGCGATCGAGTTGATCAGCAGCGAGGTGGTCAACTCCACCACGAAAAACGCCGCCAGTATCGCGGCGGCGATGATCATGCGGGGAATCAACCGGGCCCCGTCGGTGTCGGCGGGACTGTGGTTGTGGCCGGCGCCCATGCCGTGCAATATATGCGGATCTGCGCATATATGGCAAGGGTCAGATCCAGCGGCTCCAGAAGCGGGTCAGCAGGTTGCCCGCGGACACCAGCCAGGTCGGCACCCCGGAGAACTCGAACAGCCACAGCACGGCCTGGAAGAACCAGTGGCTGGCCGGCAGCAGCAGAAAGAGCAGGATGAAAAAGCCCCACTGCTTGGCCGGCGCGACCGCACGTTGCGTTTCCGGGCTGAGGTGCGGTTCCAGGGCGTCGTACCCGTCCAGGCCCGGGATGGGCAGCAGGTTCAGCACCACCGCCGTCAGTTGCAGGAAGCCCAGGAACGCCACTCCCGCCCACAGCACCTGATGGAAAGGGTCGTAAAACAACCGCGTCAGCGTCAGCAGGAGCACCGCCAGCACCAGGTTGGCCGCCGGCCCCGCCAGGCTGACCAGGCTGCGCCGGTTCGGCGTCATGAACCAGGTCCGCACGTATACGGCGGCGCCCGGCAGGCCGATCCCGCCCAGGGCGATGACCACCATCGGCAACAGCAGCGACAGCGCGGGATGGCTGTAGCGGCGCGGATCCAGCGTCAGGTAGCCGCGCACGGCGGCGTCGTGGTCGCCGAACCGCCAGGCGGTCACGGCGTGGCCGAACTCGTGCAGGCAGAGCGACACCAGCCAGCCGGCGATGACGAAGGTGAACACCCCGAAGTACGCCAGCGGCCGCACGGTGCTGCCGGCCAGCCATGCCAGCACGCCGCCGGCCGCCGTCAGGGCCAACAGGGCCAGGAAGAGGGGGCTGGGTCGCACCGATTCGCGCCGGGCGGGCAGGGTCACCGGTCGAAACTATCCGACCGCCGGCCGGCGGCCCCGCTATGGGGTTCCGGTGACCTCGCGGGCGCGGCGCCGCGCGATAACCCGATCCGCGCGATTCGCGGCGAACAGTGCGCCGGCCGCGGCGGCGATCCGAACCAGGTTGAGCCGGTACCAGATCCGGATGCGGGCATCCCGTTCGGCCGGCGGAGGCGCCGTGGCGGCGAACATCACCCCGACGTTCACCGTCCGGATCAGGTAGCCGCTGATGACCAGACCGGCGATGGAGCAACCCGCCGTCGCGGCCAACCACCGCCGCGCGCCTTCGATCTGCCACCCGCTGCTCGCGGCCGCGGCCGTCGTCAGCAACGTGATCGGTGCGGCGGGAGCGAATAGCGCAGCGGACTGCCCGGCGCCAGGAGTGACGACCGAGGGCTGCCGCCCTCCCGGGTCGCGGGGCGGGGCTCGGCGGCTAGCCGGTCCGGGATCTTCACCACCGCCTCGTAGATGTTGCCGAACAACCAGTGGGCATGGCCGAGCTGGGCCAGGCCCAGCAGCCGGGAAAGTCGGTTGAGTTGGCGCATCGTTACGGGCATCGGTGTTCCCTCCCCGAGGAGTCGATCTCTGGATAACGACGCGTCGGCCGCCCAAAATGTGACCGGGCGGCCGTGCCTCATCCGACCGCCAGCCAGCCGTCGACGTTGCGGTAGAACGTGGACCGGCGTGCCGGGCGCGGCGCGGGCACGCCGTCGCGGACCACGGTGACGCCGGTGCTGCCCAGCTGCACCGCGCGCCCGGCCACCCAGCGACGCCAGCCCGTCGGCACCCGGGCGCGCAGGCCCGGCACCGCCAGTGTCGGCTCGATGTGGACGGCGCGGGCGGCGCCGTCGAACAGCACGGCGTCGTCGACGACGGCTTCTCCGCGCAGGCACGCGCCGTCCGGCGGCACCCAACCGGCCCGACCGACGACCACCGACCCGGTTTCGTCGCGGACCAGCGTCACCCGCCGCGCGGTACCGCGCCGGGCGCGCCGCGCGGCGCGCCGTCCGGCCGGCAGGCGGTAGATCCGGGTCGCGCGGGTGCGGCGGCGCGGCACGTAGGCCACCTCCACGTCGAGCCGGCCGGCCCGCAGCAGCCGGGTCAGCACGCCGGCCAGGTCGGCGTCGGCGCCCACTACCACCAGCCGCCGGTACGGCCCGACCGCGGCGTCGAGGTCTGCTGTGTGGATCGGCAGGCCGATCAGCGGCGGCGGCACCCGTCGATCACCGAACAGCAACACCGCTAGGGCGCGATCTTCCTGCCTCACCAATATCCTTGTCCTTCAATGCCTCTCGTACGTGCGGCGGCCAGACCGTTTGGGCGCGGCATGATCTCGTCATAACGACGCAGTCACAACATGGTTTCGGACTGCGAAAGTTGTTGCGCCAGCGCATGGTAACAACCGGATACTTTACTCCTGCCACGGGGTAAACGAATGGGTGGCCAAGAGAACGGAGAACTGCCATCCGCCGCCTCATCGCCGTCTTACCAACCGCGCGAACCGCGCCGCCCGCTTCCGGTCCCGGCCCCACGCGCATCCGTTGCTGAGCAAGCACCTGCGCCGTGTTGGCGCCGTGGCGGTTTCGGCCGTCCTGCTGTGCGTCGGGCCGGCGACGGCCTCGGCCGACGAATCGATCGTGATCGACTTGGTGCGCCATGGCCAGTCGCAGGCCAATGCGGCGCGCATGATCGACACGTCGGTGCCCGGAACGGTACTTACGGCGCTCGGCCAGCAACAGGCGCAGAACGTCGGCAACGTTCTTGCCGCCCAGGGGCCGTTCGCCGGGATCTTCGCGTCGCAGTTGATCAGGACGCAGCAGACCGCCGCGCCGTTGGCGGCCACTTTGGGGATGAGCGTTCAGGCGCTGCCCGGGCTCAATGAGATCGACGCCGGCGTTTTCAATGGGCTGCCGCAGTTCAGCCTCGCGGGGCTGGCGTACCTGCTGGGCCCGGTGGCGTGGCTGCTGGGCCTGCGCATCGTGCCGATGCTGGCTCCGGGCTCCGCCGACGCCAACGGGTTCGAATTTCACAAACGCTTCAACGGCGCGCTGCAAACGATGTACGGCAACGCCGTGACCGACGCGGGCCGCTTCAACGACTCCCTGCAAATGATGTACGGCAACGCCATGGCCAACCCGGTCCGGACCGCGGGCGGCAAGATCACCGAAGTGGCGTTCTCCAGCGAGTTCGCCATCGGGGTCGGGACGATGATGAGCGTCAAGAACCCCGATCCGCTGCTCCTGCTCTTCGACCCGCTGCCCAACACCGGCATCGTCGTGATCCAGGGCAACCCGCACGACGGCTGGACACTGGTCAGTTGGAACGGGAAACCGGTGTGGCCGGGTTGGGCGGCCAAGAGGACCGCTCGCGACCCCAAGCAGCCCCTGTGCCTGATGTTGGACGCGCCGACCGCCGGCGGTGTATGCGCGGCTAAGCCGCCCCCGACGCCGTGAGCGGGCCTGTCCGGGACACGCGTCGGGGTCAAACGGCCCTTGACGAGGGTGCGTCCCCGGCCGACGTTTAGGATCGCCACGTGAGCGCGGCAAGCAACGATGCCCCCAGCTACGCGCAAGGTCCCGGTGTGGTCAACCGAGGCGCTGGGGCGGGTCGGCAGCTCGAGCCACCGGGTGATGCCGCAAACCGTTGCAGCGCCGCAAGATACGGCGCTTTGCCAGTCGAACCACAGTAAGCAGGCGGGAGCAGTCATGCCGGCAATCGTCCTCATCGGCGCCCAATGGGGCGACGAGGGCAAAGGTAAGGCCACCGACCTGCTCGGCGGGCGCGTGCAGTGGGTGGTGCGCTACCAGGGCGGCAACAACGCCGGGCATACCGTCGTCCTGCCCACCGGCGAGAACTTCGCACTGCACCTGATTCCCTCGGGAGTGCTGACCCCGGGCGTCACCAACGTCATCGGCAACGGCGTGGTGGTCGATCCGGGGGTGCTGCTCGACGAGCTCAAGGGCCTCGAAGACCGCGGCGTGGACACCACCAAGCTGCTGATCTCCGCCGACGCGCACCTGCTGTTGCCCTACCACGTCGCCATCGACAAGGTCACCGAGCGCTACATGGGCAACAAAAAGATCGGCACCACCGGCCGCGGCATCGGGCCGTGCTACCAGGACAAGATCGCCCGCCAGGGCATCCGGGTCGCCGACGTGCTCGACCCCGAACATTTGACCCACAAGGTCGAGGCCGCCCTGGAACTGAAGAACCAGATCCTGGTCAAGATCTACAATCGCAAGGCGCTGGACCCGCACCAGGTCGTCGACGCCCTCCTGGAACAGGCCGCGGGGTTCCGCCACCGCATCCGCGACACCCGGCTGCTGCTCAACGCCGCGCTCGAGACCGGCGAAACCGTGCTCCTGGAGGGCTCCCAGGGCACCCTGCTCGACGTCGACCACGGCACGTATCCCTATGTGACGTCGTCGAATCCGACCGCCGGCGGCGCGGCGGTCGGGTCCGGCATCGGCCCCACCCGCATCACCACCGTGCTCGGGATCCTCAAGGCCTACACCACCCGGGTGGGCTCCGGCCCCTTCCCCACCGAGCTGTTCGACGAGAACGGCGAATACCTGTCCAAGACCGGCGGCGAATACGGCGTCACCACCGGGCGGCGGCGCCGCTGCGGCTGGTTCGACGCCGTCATCGCTCGCTACGCCACCCGCGTCAACGGCATCACCGACTTCTTCCTGACCAAGCTCGACGTGCTCTCCAGCCTGGAGACGGTCCCGATCTGCGTCGGGTATCGCATCGACGGCGAGCGCACCAACGACATGCCGATGACGCAAACCGACCTCGCCCGCGCCGAACCGATCTACGAGGAGCTGCCGGGCTGGTGGGAGGACATCTCGGACGCGCGCGAGTTCGACGACCTGCCCGCCAAGGCGCGGGACTACGTGTTGCGGCTGGAAGAGCTTGCCGGGGCGCATGTTTCGTGCATCGGCGTCGGTCCGGGACGGGAACAGACGATCGTGCGTCGCGACGTCCTGGCGGCGCGCCCGTGACGGAACTCGACCCGAAAGAACTCGACCCCGAATACGAACACCACGGCGGCTTCCCCGAATACGGCCCGGCCAGCCCGGGCCCGGGGTTCGGCCGGTTCGTCGCGGCCATGCGCGCGCTGCAGGACCTCGCCGTGTCTGCCGACCCCGGCGACGACGTGTGGGACGATGCGGCCGACCGGACCGCGGACCTGGTGCAGCTGCTCGCGCCGTTCCAGGCCGACGAGGGCAAAGCGCCGGCCGGGCGGACGCCCGACCTGCCCGGCATGGGCAGCCTGCTGCTGCCGCCGTGGACGCTGACGCGCTACGCGCCGGACGGCGTGGAGATGACCGGGTCCTTCAGCCGGTTTCACGTCGGCGGAAACCACGCGGTGCACGGGGGCGTGTTGCCGCTGCTGTTCGACCACATGTTCGGCATGGTGTCGCACGCCGCGGGCCGGCCGATCAGCCGGACGGCGTTCCTGCACGTCGATTACCGCAAGGTCACCCCGATCGACGCGCCGCTGGTGGTGCGCGGCCGCGTCACGGGCACCGAGGGCCGCAAGGCGTTCGTCGCCGCCGAACTGCTCGACGGCGAGCACGCGGTGCTGGCCGAGGCCAACGGGCTGATGGTGCGGCTGCTTCCCGGCCAGCCCTGAGGTCCCCGCAACGCACCTATCCTTGAGCGGTGACCGACGGACCAGACGACAGGACGAGCTTGCTCGCCGTGCCCGCGCAACCGCCGGCGGAGGTCACCGGCGTCCGGCCGCGGGTGGTGGTGCTGGGCTCCGGCGAGCTTGCCCGGGAACTGGCGGTCGCGCTGGGCCGCCTCGGCGCGCGGGTCATCGCGGTCGGCGAGCGCGCGGATGCCCCCGCGCACGGGGTGGCCGACCAGTCGCTGGTGGTCCCGATGACGGATGCCGACGAGCTGATCACGGCGATCCGCGCGCTGCAGCCGGACTTCGTGGTCACCACCACCGGCGAGGTCGCGACCCAAGCCCTCGAGGGGCTCGAGGCCGCGCAGCTGGTGCCCAGCGCCCGCGCCGTGCGGCTCGCCGCCGACCGGGAGGGCCTGCGCCGGCTGGCCGCCGACGACCTGGGGCTGCCCACGGCGCCGTTCTGGTTCGTCGGGTCCATCGGCGAACTCGAGGCGGTCGGCGCCCACGCCGGCTACCCGTTGCTGGTGAAGCCGGTGCACGCGGCCGCGGGGCTGAGGCAGTCGGTGGCCTCGGGGCCCGACGACATCGGGCCGGCCTGGCAGCGCGCAACGGGAGGCCAGGGCGACCGGCACCGCGTGCTGGCCGAAACGGTGGTGGAGGTCGAGTTCTACGTCACCCTGCTGGCCGTGCGCAGCGACGACCCGCAGGGGCCGCGGATCGACTTCTGCTCGCCCATCGGCCACCGCGAGGGCACCCCTGACGTGGTGGAGTCCTGGCAACCGCAGCAGATGAGCACCGCGGCGCTGGACGCCGCCAAATCGATCGCCGCGCGGATCGTCAAGGCGCTCGGCGGGCGCGGCGTCTTCGGCGTCGAGCTGATGATCAACGGCGACGAGGTCTACTTCGCCGATGTCACGCTCGGCCCGGCCGACAGCGCCTGGGCGACCGTGCGCAGCCAGCGGCTGTCGGCATTCGAACTGCAGGCCCGCACCATCCTCGGCCTGCCGGTGGACACGATGATGGTCTCGCCGGGCGCGGCCCACCGGGTGGAGCGCGCCGACGCGCCGCCCGCCGCGCTTGCCGGAGCGCTGGGCGTGCCGGAAAGCGACCTTCGCGTCGTTGGGAGCGGATTTCAGGCACTGGCCACGGCGCCGGAGGTGTCGGCGGCGCGCGACCGCGCCCGCGAGGTGGCGGACCGGCTGGCCGTACGACACCTGGGTCCACACAGCTCGGTCACGCGAGAGGCGCGGCCATAACCTCGCTACCATCCGAGGTCATGAGCACACAGCGCCCGGGATCCTACGCCGGAGACATCACGCCCCAGCAGGCATGGAAGCTGCTCAGCGACAACCCCGACGCTGTGCTGGTCGACGTGCGCACCGACGACGAATGGCGGTTCGTCGGCGTGCCCGACCTGTCCGGCCTGGGCCGCGAGGTGGTGTTCATCGAGTGGAACACCTCCGACGGCAGGTACAACCCCAACTTCACCGACGAGCTGCGCGACCGCGTGCCCGACACCGACGCCGAGCGGCCGGTGGTCTTCCTGTGTCGCTCGGGCAACCGCTCCATCGGCGCCGCCGAGGCCGCCACCCGGGCCGGCATCACCCCGGCCTACAACGTGCTGGACGGGTTCGAAGGCCACCCGAACCCCGCCGGGCAGCGCGGCGAATCGGGCTGGCGCGCCATTGGATTGCCCTGGAAGCAGCTGTGACCTCCCCGCCGGGGGACTCCGTCCGCGCGCCCAAGGCGCTGCCCGACGGCGTCGGCCAGGCCACCCTCGGCGTGCGCGGCGGGCTGCTGCGCTCGGGGTTCGACGAGACCGCCGAGGCGATGTTCTTGACCTCCGGCTACGTCTACGAGTCGGCGGCGGTCGCCGAGAAGTCGTTCACCGGCGAGCTGGACCACTTCGTGTACTCGCGGTACGGCAACCCGACCGTGACGATGTTCGAGGAGCGGTTGCGCCTCATCGAGGGCGCGCCCGCGGCCTTCGCCACCGCGAGCGGCATGGCGGCGGTGTTCACCTCGCTGGGCGCGCTGCTGGCCGCCGGGGACCGGCTGGTCGCCTCGCGCAGCCTGTTCGGGTCGTGTTTCGTGGTGTGCAACGAGATCCTGCCGCGCTGGGGCGTCGAGACCGTCTTCGTCGACGGCGACGACCTGGCGCAGTGGGAGGAGGCGCTGTCCGTGCCCACCGCTGCCGTCTTCTTCGAGACGCCGTCCAACCCGATGCAGTCGCTGGTCGACATCGCCGCGGTGGTCGAGCTCGCGCACGCGGCGGGGGCAAAAGTGGTGCTGGACAACGTCTTTGCCACGCCGCTGCTGCAGCAGGGCATTCCGCTCGGGGTGGACGTGGTGGTGTACTCGGGCACCAAGCACATCGACGGTCAGGGCCGGGTGCTGGGCGGCGCCATCCTCGGGGACAAGGAGTACATCGACGGCCCGGTGCAGAAGCTGATGCGGCACACCGGACCGGCGCTGAGCGCGTTCAACGCCTGGGTGCTGGTGAAAGGCCTTGAGACGCTGGCCGTCCGGGTCGAGTACAGCAATTCCTCGGCGCACCGGATCGCGGAATTCCTTCAGACCCATCCCGCGGTGAGCTGGGTGCGCTACCCGTATCTGCCCTCGCACCCGCAATACGACCTGGCCAAGCGCCAGATGTCCGGGGGCGGGACGGTCATCACCTTCGCTCTTGATTGCCCCGACGACAAGGCGAAGCAGCGGGCCTTCGAGGTGCTGGACAGGCTGCGGCTGATCGACATCTCCAACAACCTGGGCGACGCCAAATCCCTTGTCACCCATCCGGCCACCACGACCCACCGGGCGATGGGCCCGGAGGGCCGCGCGGCGATCGGCCTGGGGGACGGCGTGGTCCGGATCTCCGTCGGGCTGGAGGGCACCGACGACCTGATCGCCGACATCGACCAGGCGCTCGGCTAACCGGCTTGCTTCTCGGCCGCTTCGATGCGTTCGGCGGCCGCCAGCGTTCCCTCCTGCGCCTGCCGCTCCACCCAGTCCACCACCGGCCGTGCGTACATCATCTGGCTGGTGATGGCCATCTGGCCGCGGGTGCGGCCCAGGAAGGAGATGCCCCAGGCGAACATGGCGGCGATGCGGTTGCGGTGGCCGATCAGGTAGTACAGGTGCAGCAGCAGCCACGCCAGCCAGGCGATGAAGCCGCCGAACTCCAGCTTGCCGACCTTGGCGACGGCGCTGTACCGGGAGATCAGCGCCATGCTGCCCTTGTCGAAGTACTTGAACGGCTTGCGGTTGGCCGGGTCGTCCTGGCCCTTCACCGCGTGCTTGATCAGCGTGGTGACGTAGTGCGCGCCCTGGATGGCGCCCTGCGCCATCCCCGGTACGCCGGGCACCGACATCAGGTCGCCGACGACGAACACGTAGGGATGTCCCTTGACGCTGAGGTCGGGCTCGACGATCACCCGCCCGGCGCGGTCGGTCTCGGTTCCGTCGGACTGCTCGGCGACCATCCTGCCCAGCTCGCTGGCCTGCACGCCGGCGGCCCACACCTTGCACGCGCATTCGATGCGGCGCTCGCTGCCGTCCTTCTCCTTGACCGTGATGCCCATGTAGTCCACCGCGGTCACCATGGCGTTCAGCTGGATCTCGACGTCCATCTTCTCCAGCCGGCGCTTCGCCTTGAGGCCAAGGTTCTCGCCCATCGGCGGCAACACCGCGGGCGCGGCGTCGAGCAGGATGACCCGGCATTCGCTGGGCGTGATGGTACGGAACGCGCCGGCCAGGGTGCGCTCGGCGAGCTGGACGATCTCGCCGGCCAGCTCGACTCCGGTCGGCCCGGCACCGACCACCACGAACGTCAGGCGGCGCTGCCGCTCCTCCGGGTCGGTGGCGACCTCGGCGGCCTCGAACGCGCCGAGGATGCGGGCCCGCAGCTCGAGGGCGTCGTCGACGCTCTTCATGCCGGGCGCGAAGGCGGCGTACTGATCGTTGCCGAAGTAGGACTGCTGCGCCCCGGCGGCCAGGATGAGGCTGTCGTAGGGCGTCACCGTCTGCATGCCCATCAGGTGCGACGTGACCGTCTTCGCCGTCAGGTCGATCCCGCTGACCTCCCCCCACAACACCCGGACGTTCTTCTGCCGGCGCAGGATCAGCCGGGTGGTCGGGGCGATGTCGCCTTCCGAGAGGATGCCGGTGGCCACCTGGTACAGCAACGGCTGGAACAGGTGGGTCGTGGTCTTCGAGATCAGGGTGACGTCGACGTCTGCCCGTTTGAGGGACCTGGCCGCATTCAAACCGCCGAATCCGCTCCCGATGATGACGACGCGATGACGCGACATGCTTACCCCTTATCGGCCGTGTCGTACTGGTCGCACGCTGCTTTCAGCACATGTCCACCGTACGACTCCGGCGGGGCGAGCGTCACGGGAAGGCCCGGATCGGGGCGGTACCGGTACAGAACCGGCTGCCAGACAGGGCAATCCGCTCCTCGGCGCGGATAAACGAATTGGGCCGCGCGGGTAAGCGCGACCCAATTCGCCACCCAGTGGTTACTGGCAGGTCAACGACGGACCGCAATCAATCGTTATCGGCGTCGTACAAGCAGAAGCCGCACAGACGGTGAAGCCGAGCATCGCTGCGAGAATGACCTTGCCGGTGAACCGTGACATCACACCACCCCGTTCTTGGTTGGACAATTTCCCTGACTACCTCGATTGCCCGATGGCGGAAGTGTACGTTGTGATCGCAGTCGCGCCAGCGGATTTCGGAAACAG
Organism: Mycobacterium paraseoulense; assembly: GCF_010731655.1. Classification (NCBI taxonomy): domain Bacteria; kingdom Bacillati; phylum Actinomycetota; class Actinomycetes; order Mycobacteriales; family Mycobacteriaceae; genus Mycobacterium; species Mycobacterium paraseoulense. Next base: position 4,642,948 of record NZ_AP022619.1, read on the forward strand.
GCGCGCCGAATTTTCGGCGTGATTTGGCCGGCCCCGCCAAACGTGTTGAATTCAATTCACAAACCGCCGAGTAGGCGACGGCGCGGATTGATGACGAAAGACGTCCGCGTACAACGGATTTCGCGCCCTAGAACGGCCACCCGTTGGAGTTGTCCTTGAATTTGCCGTTGACCGCGGTGCAAAAGTCGTCAGCGGTACCGGCGAGCAGGATGTAGTAGGTCTCGCCGCGGCGGCTCTCGTAGGTGTTGGGGGTGCTCCAACCGGTGTTGCAGAGCGAACTCTGCGTGCCGGCGGAGGCCCTGCGCCAGTTCGTCTTGGCGCAGGCCGCCAGTCCGTCGACGTTGGGCGTCGCGCTCTTGGCCGCGACCAGCATCGCTCCTCCCCACTGCCCGTCGCCGCGCCGATAGGCGCGCGCCCCGAATCCGGCATTGTTGGTTTGGCACGCCAGTGCCCGGCGCATCAGCGAGAAGGGCGCGGCCAGTTGCTGATTGGCGCTCCCGGCGGCGGCCGTGATGAATTGGGCCGCGTCCGAACCGTCGACCTCCTGCACGTTGGGAGTGCCGAAGCTGAACAGCTGCGCCGCGATGCCGGCGTTGCTGCCGCCGCCGATGATCGGACCGCCCCCGGTCGACGTCATCGGGGGCAGCGCGACGGTGGGATCGGCGCCGGCCGCGGGCGCCAGGGCGGCGACACCCAGGGCCAGCGCCGCCACCGTGCTGCCGATCCGGTGCGCGGTGCCTGTCATGGCTCCCATTCCAGCACGTGTGCGCAACCGGCGCGAGGTATTCGCGCACCAATGCGCGTCGGTCCAGCCTTCCCGTCAGCGGAAGGCGTCGCTACCGGTGAACGCCTGGCCGAGGACGAGCTGGTGCATCTCGGGTGTGCCCTCGTAGGTGAGCACCGACTCCAGGTTGACCATGTGCCGGATGACCGGATACTCCAGCGATATCCCGTTGCCGCCCAGTATGGTTCGGGCGGCACGGCAGATCTTGATGGCCTCCCGCGTGTTGTTCAGCTTGCCGAAGCTCACCTGCTCGGGACGCAGCCCGACGCCGTCCTTGAGGCGGCCGAGGTGCAGCGACAGCAGCTGACCCTTGTGCAGCTCGACCGCCATGTCGACCAGCTTCGCCTGGGTCAACTGGAACCCCGCGATCGGGCGCCCGAATTGGGTGCGCTGCGTGGCGTAGTCGAGCGCGGCCTGCCAGGCCGACCGCGCCGCGCCCATCGAACCCCAGATGATCCCGTAGCGCGCTTCGGACAAACACGACAGCGGTCCCCGCAGGCCTTTCGCCTCGGGCAGCATCGCGTCGGCGGGCAGCCGCACGCCGTCGAGCACCAGCTCGCTGGTGATCGAGGCGCGCAGCGACAGCTTGTGGTGAATGGTGTTGGCGGAGAAGCCCGGCGTGTTGGTCGGGACGATGAAACCGCGAATGCCTTCGTCGGTGGAGGCCCACACGACGGCGACGTCGGCAACCGAGCCGTTGGTGATCCACAGTTTGCGGCCGTCGAGCACCCAGTCCGAACCGTCGCGCCGCGCGCGGGTTTTCATCGCGGCCGGATCGGACCCCACGTCGGGCTCGGTCAGCCCGAAGCACCCCAGCAACTCACCCGACGCCATCGCGGGCAGCCACTGCTTCTTGTGTTCCTCGGACCCGAAATTCCAGATCGCGAACATCGCCAGCGACCCCTGCACCGAGACCATCGAACGGATGCCGGAGTCGGCCGCCTCCAGCTCCGTGCACGCCAGGCCGTAGTGGACGGCCGAGGCGCCGCCGCAGCCGTAGCCGTGCAGGTGCATGCCCAGCAGTCCCAGTTCGCCGAACTGCTTGGCCAGTTGGCGGACGGGCAGGTCGCCGATCTCGAACCACTCCGCGACGTGTGGGATGACGTGCTCGGCGCAGAACCTTCTGACGGTGTCGCGCACCGCGAGCTCGTCGTCGGACAGCGAGGCGTCCAGGCCCAGGGGGTCGTACCGGTCGAAGGCGGGAGGTTTTTGGGTGCTCATGGGTGTCAGCCTGCCACCACCCGGCGCGGGTGCGGCGACCTTGGCGGCCCGCCCCCGGTAGTCTCGCGGCATGCGACGGCTGGTGTGGCTCGGCCTCGACGTCATCGGTGTGGTGATCTTCTGCGCCGCCGGCCGCCGCAGCCACGACGAAGGGCTCGACGTCGCCGGCGTCGCCACCACCGCCTGGCCGTTTCTCGCCGGAACCGTGGTCGGCTGGCTGGCGTCCCGTGCGTGGCGCCGCCCCACTGCGGTGGTGCCGACCGGGGTGGTGGTCTGGCTGTGCACGGTTGTCGTCGGGATGGTGTTGCGCAAGGCCACTTCCGCGGGTGTGGCGGCCAGTTTCGTGGTGGTGGCGGCGTCGGTCACCGCGTTGTTGCTGCTCGGCTGGCGAGCGGTCGCCGGGCTGGCCCTGCGGCGCCGGTCCGGCGTCTGAGCCATGGCGGCGACGGCGGGTGCGGCGGTGACCTCGGCGTTCGGCGCCGCCGCTCGGGCCGTCGCCACCAACAAGGGGCTGCTGAGCGACCCCTTCGCCGAACCGTTGGTGCGCGCCGCCGGCGTCCACCACTTCGTCCGCGTGATCGACGACGACCGGTTCGCCGCGGACGACACCGGCGGCCCGCGATTCCTGGACATCTGCGCGGCGCACGCCCGGTTCGTCGACGAGTTCTTGGCCGAGGCCGGGGCGGCGGGCCTGCGCCAGGTGGTGATCCTGGCAGCCGGGCTGGACACCCGGGCGTACCGGCTGTGGTGGCCGCCGGGCACAACGGTGTACGAGATCGACCGGCCCGAGGTGCTCGACTTCAAATCCGAAGCGCTGCGCGGCCTGGGCGCCGAACTGACCGCGAGCCGGCGCGCCGTCGGCGTCGACCTGCATCGGGACTGGCCGGCCGCCCTGCGGCGGGTCGGTTTCGACGCCACCGCGCCCGCGGTGTGGATCGCCGAGCAGTTGCTGATCGGCTACCTGACGCCCGCCCTGCAGGACCGCGTGCTGCAGGGGGTCACCGCGATGAGCGCCGCGGGCAGCCGCTTCGCCGCCGACCACATGCCGACCTGGACCCCGCTGCAGCTCGAGGCGGAGCGGTCGTTCGTCGATGGCTGGCGCCGGCACGGCCTGGACGTCGACCTCGCCAGCCTGACCCATCCGGGGCAATACCACTACGTGCCGGAATACTTGGCCGCCCGCGGCTGGGACACGGTGCAGCGCACCGTCGCCGGCCTGCTGGGAGCCGTGGGGCTGCCCGGCCCGCGGCGGGGTGGGCCCGGCCACGCCGAGTTCGTGCCGGAATACCTCACCGCCGCGCGACCATAGCCGGCCCTGCCGACGACATTAAGTTGATTAAAGTTTAATTAACTTAAATTCGTGGCGCCGATCCTTGAACCCCGTGCGGCCTATCGTCGTAACACGCTGTGTGAACCGCGACGAGGAAGGGCCGGCGCCCATGCTGAGTCGACTGGCCCTGGTCGCCATCGCCGCTCCGCGGCGAGTGATCGCGGGCGCGGTCCTGCTCGCCGTCCTGGCCGCCGTCTTCGGCATCCCGGCCGCGGCGACCCTGCCCGGCGGTGGATTTCTCGACCAGACGGCCGAATCCGCGCGTGCGGCAGCGGTTCTCGCCGACAAGTTCCATCAGGGTGACATGGAGATGACGCTGCTGGTGAGCTCGCCGGGCGGCGTCAACGACGGCCCCGCGCGGATGGTGGGCATGGACATCGTCGAACAGCTGGGCCGATCACCGTTCGTCGCCCAGGTGGAGTCCCCGTGGAACGCGCCGCGGCCCGGCTTCATCAGCGCCGACGGAAAGTCGGCGCTGATCCTGGTCTCGCTCAACGGAGGGGAAAGTGGCGCGCCGAAGCACGCCCGGGAGCTGGCGGACCGCCTGGGGCGGGACCGCGACGGGGTGACCGTACGGGCCGGTGGGATGGCCATGATCTACGAAGAACTCAACCGGCAGACCGAAAATGACCTATTGCGAATGGAATTCGTTGCCATACCGTTGAGTTTCGCCGCGCTGGTATGGGTTTTCGGCGGGTTGCTTGCCGCGGCACTGCCGATCCTGGTCGGCGGCTTCGCGATCCTGGGCGCACTCGCGGTGTTGCGCGCGGTGGCCGTGGTCGCGGACGTGTCGATCTTCGCCGTCAACGTCGCGGTGGCGCTGGCCTTGGCGTTGGGCATCGACTACACCCTGCTGATCATCAGCCGCTACCGCGACGAGCTGGCCGAGGGGCGCAGCCCCCGCGAAGCCCTTCCGCGCACCATGGCCACGGCCGGGCGCACCGTGCTGTTCTCCGCCATGACCGTGGCCCTGGCCCTCTCGGCGCTGGTGATCTTCCCCATGTACTTCCTCAGGTCGTTCGCCTACGCCGGGGTTGCGGTGGTGGCGTTCGCGGCGTTGGCCGCGATGGTGGTTGCGCCCGCGGTGATCGTGTTGTTGGGGGACCGCCTCGACGCGCTCAACGTCTGGGACTTGGGGCGCAAGCTGTTTCGGCGCCCGCCGCCATCCCCGGTAGCCATCGAACAGACCTTCTGGTACCGCGCGGCCACGCTCGCCATGCGGCACGCCATCCCCGTTGGCCTGGCGATCATCGCCCTCCTGCTGGCTCTGGGCGCACCGTTCCTCGGCATCAAATGGGGTTATCCCGACGATCGGGTGCTACCGGCGTCGTCATCGGCGCGCGCCGTCAGCGACCGGATCCGGCAAGACTTCGGTGCCGATGCCGCGGCCACGGTGCGGGTCGTCATCGCGCGCACCGAGGGCCTGACGACGAGCGAGCTCGAAGAGTACGCCGCGCGGCTGTCCCGGGTTCCCGACGCATCGGCGGTGTCCTCGCCGACGGCGACCTTCGTCGCCGGCGAGCGGAGGGGGCCGCCGTCCGCGCCGGCCGGCATGGCGGGCGGCAGCGCCTACCTGACCGTGGCCAGCGGTGCGGCGCTGTATTCCGCGGCGTCTGACGCCCAGCTGGACCGCCTGCACGCGGTTCCGGTGCCCGGGGGGCGGCAGGCCGAGATGACCGGCATGGCACAGATGAATCGTGACTCGGTGCAGGCGATTACGTCGCGATTGCCGTTGCTGTTCGGCTTCGTCGGGTGCGTCACGCTGGTGCTGCTGTTCCTGCTCACCGGCAGCGTGGTGCTGCCCGTCAAGGCGGTGCTGCTCAACATGCTGTCGTTGACGACGGGATTCGGCGCGTTGGTGTGGATCTTCCAGGACGGGCATCTGGGGGCGTTGGGCACCACCCCGACGGGCACGCTGGTCGCCAACATCCCGGTGTTGATGTTCTGCATCGCATTCGGATTGTCCATGGACTACGAGGTTTTCCTGCTGGCCCGCATCCGCGAATACTGGCTGGACTCGCCCCGCGGCCGTTCCGACAACGACGAGAGCATCGCGTTGGGCGTCGCCCGGACGGGCCGGATCATCACGGCGGCAGCGCTGCTGATGTCGATCTCGTTCGCGGCCCTGACGTCCGCGGATGTCTCGTTCATGCGGATGTTCGGGGTGGGGCTGACCCTTGCCGTGCTGATCGACGCCACCTTGGTGCGGGTGCTGCTCGTCCCGGCCTTCATGCACGTGTTCGGGCGCCTGAACTGGTGGGCGCCCGCACCGCTGGCCCGGCTCCGCCGAGGGGCGGACGTCCGGCCGGCGGACGCACCGCGCGCGCCCGACCCGGTCGGGTGAGCGAGCCGAATGGAATGTGTCGCGCTCGGAGGCGTTGGATGGTGACGTGGTGCACCCGTCAAACCCGCCGGCCGTGGGCCGCCGGCTGCGGTTCGTGTCGGCCACCCACGACGACCCGTTGGCGCGCCCGCTGCTGGCCGAGCTGGCCGACGAGTACGCGCAGCGCTACGGCGGCACGCCGAGCACGCACCTGTCCTGGCTGCCGGTGCCGGCGAGCGAGCTGGCGGCGCCGGACGGCGGCCTGCTGATCGGTGTGCTGGACGGCGTGCCCGTCACCGGCGGCGCGTTCCGGCGCTACGACGCCGAGACCGCCGAGCTCAAGCGGATCTGGACCGACCGCGCACATCGGCGCCGCGGTTACGCGCGGGCGCTGCTGGCGGCCCTGGAGGCCGAGACCTCCGCGCGCGGATACCGGCGCCTCTACCTGATCACCGGCAACCGGCAACCCGAGGCCGAGGCGCTGTACGAAGCGACGGGCTACGCCCGGGTGCCTGCCGACCCGCTGCCCAACTGGGGGCCGTTTCGCCCGATCGCCTTCGAGAAGTGGCTGGTTACCGAGTGAAATGGCGCCGTTGACAATGGGTTTCGCCAGCTCAGCCTAGCTGCCGCCGGCCAGCGCGAGCGCCGCGGCGGTCGCCTCACGGATCGGGCCTCGCCACACGTCGCCGTGCCCCGGCAGCAAGACCTCGGTGTCGAGCAACGCCAGCGCGGACAGGGTGCGGATGCAATCCTGTTGGCTATAGCTGAAAATCGCCGGCAGCAGCTGCGGTCCGCGGTGCCGCAACAGCGGGTGGCCGGTGATCAGCGCGTCGCCGCTGACCAGCACGCCGTCCACCAGGTACGAGCAGTGCCCGTTGGTGTGGCCGGGACTGAAGACGGGCCGCGGCTGGCCCGGCAGGCCGGCGGCCACCTCGCCGGTCAGCGGTTGGGCGGTGGGGATGCCGTCGCGGATCAGCCCGCCGCTGCGGATTACGTGGGTGGTCCACTTCGCCCACCGGGGCCGCCAAATCCGCAGCGCCACATCGACGATGGACACCTGTTCCAGGTACTCGCGCTTCGCGTGCCCCACCTCGTCGGCGTGGCAGTACACGGGGATGCCGTGCGCGGCGGCGAACCAGATCGCCGAACCCAGGTGGTCGATGTGGGCGTGGGTCAACAGGACGGCACGCACGTCGGCCACGCCGTAGCCCAGCTTGTCGAGCGAGGTCAGCACGTCATCGCGGTCCCCGGGATAGCCGGCGTCGATCAGCATGACGCCGGTGCCGTCGACGACCAGCGTCCAGTTCACGGCGTGCCCCTGGGCGAGGTACACGGTGTCGGTGACCTGAACAAGAGTCGGTGCCAGTCCCATGCCCAAGACTCTAGGAGCGATCGCAAGCGCGGCGGAGCCGGGCGTGGCGGGTCGCGACCATCGGTGTAGGAGTAGAAATAAGCCGTGGCTGAACTAAAACTCGGATACAAAGCGTCCGCTGAACAATTCGCACCCCGTGAGCTCGTCGAACTGGCCGTCGCCGCCGAAGGTCACGGCATGGACAGCGCGACCGTCAGCGACCACTTCCAGCCGTGGCGGCACGAGGGCGGGCATGCGCCCTTCTCGCTGGCGTGGATGACCGCCGTCGGCGAACGCACCGAGCGGATCGTCCTGGGCACCTCGGTCCTCACGCCGACCTTCCGCTACAACCCGGCCGTCATCGCGCAGGCCTTCGCCACCATGGCCTGCCTGTACCCGGACCGGATCTTCCTGGGTGTGGGCACCGGCGAGGCGCTGAACGAGATCGCGACCGGATACGAGGGCGATTGGCCGGAGTTCAAGGAGCGGTTCGCCCGGCTGCGCGAGTCGGTGCGCCTGATGCGCGAGCTGTGGCGCGGGGACCGCGTCGACTTCGACGGCGACTACTACCGGCTCAAGGGCGCCTCGATCTACGACGTGCCCGAGGGCGGCGTCCCGATCTACGTCGCCGCCGGCGGGCCGGCGGTGGCGAAATACGCCGGGCGGGCCGGCGACGGCTTCATCTGCACCTCCGGCAAGGGCGAGGAGCTCTACAAGGACAAGCTGATCCCGGCGGTGAAAGAGGGTGCGGCGGCCAACGACCGCAACGTCGACGACATCGACAAGATGATCGAGATCAAGATCTCCTACGACCCGGACCCCGAGCTGGCCCTGGAGAACACCCGGTTCTGGGCGCCGCTGTCGCTGACCGCCGAACAGAAGCACAGCATCGACGACCCGATCGAGATGGAGAAGGCCGCCGACGCGTTGCCGATCGAGCAGGTCGCCAAGCGCTGGATCGTCGCGTCCGACCCCGACGAGGCCGTCGAGAAGGTCAAGGCGTACGTCGACTGGGGGCTCAACCACCTGGTGTTCCACGCCCCCGGCCACGACCAGCGCCGGTTCCTGGAGCTCTTCGAGAAGGACCTGGCCCCCAGGCTGCGGCGACTTGGCTGAGCCCGCCGCTCCTGCTTCAGGGATCTACATAGCCGCTCCGGAACCGGAGACCGGCAAGTCGACGATCGCGCTGGCGCTGCTGCACCGGTTGACCGCGACCGTCGCCAGGGTCGGCGTGTTCCGGCCCATCACGCGGGTCACCGACGGCAAGGATCGCGACTACATCCTGGATCTGCTGCTGCGGCACACCACCGCGGGCCTGTCCTACGAGCAGTGCGTCGGCGTGACGTACCAGCAGCTGCACGGCGACAACGACGCCGCGATCGCCACCATCGTCGACGCCTATCACGCGATGGCCGACGACTGCGACGCGGTGGTGATCGTCGGCAGCGACTACACCGACGTCGCGCGGCCCGCCGAGCTGTCGGTCAACGCCCGGATCGCCGTCAACCTCGGCGCGCCCGTGCTGCTCACGGTCAGCGGCCGCGGCCGCACGCCCGACGAGGTGGCGCGCGTCGTCGAGGCGTGTCTGGCCGAGCTGGCGGTCCAGCGCGCGCACGCCGCGGCGGTGGTGGCCAACCGCTGCGAGCCGGCCCGCCTGGGGGAGGTTGCCGAGGCGCTGGAGGCCTTTACCCAGCGCAGCTACGTGCTGCCCGAGGAGCCCCTGCTGTCCGCGCCGACGGTCGCCGAACTCGAGCGGGCGGTCAACGGAACGCCGGTCAGCGGTGAGGCATCGCTGCGCGAGCGTGAGGTCACCGGCGTGCTGGTCGCCGGGATGACCGCCGACCACGTGCTGGAACGCCTGGGCGACGGCATGGCGGTCATCACCCCCGGCGACCGTTCCGACGTGGTGCTCGCCGTGGCCAGTGCCCATGGGGCCGAAGGCTTTCCATCGCTGTCGTGCATCGTGCTCAACGGTGGCTTCCCCCTCCACCCTTCCATCGCGGCGCTGGTCGCGGGGCTGCGGCTGCGCCTGCCCATCATCGCCACCACGCTGGGCACCTACGACGCCGCCAGCGCGGCCGCCGCCGCCCGGGGCCGCGTCACGGCGAACTCGCAGCGCAAGATCGACACCGCGCTGGAGCTGATGGACCGCTACGTCGACATCTCGGATCTTTTGGCGCAGCTTGCCATTCCGATACCCACCGTGACCACACCGCAGATGTTCATCCACCGGCTCACGCTGCAGGCGCGTGCGGACCGCAAGCACATCGTGCTGCCCGAGGGCGACGACGACCGCATCCTCAAGTCGGCCGGCCGCGTGCTGCAGCGCCGCGTCGCCGACCTCACCGTGCTGGGCGACGAGGCCCAGATCCGCCAGCGTTCGGGGGAACTCGGCGTCGACCTCGACGGTGCGCAGGTGATGGACCCACGCACCAGCGAGCTGCGCTTCCGGTTCGCCGACCAGTACGCCGAATTGCGCAAGGCCAAGGGCGTCAACGTCGAGCACGCGCGCGAGATCATGCGCGACGCAACATATTTCGGCACCATGTTGGTGTACAACGGCATGGTCGACGGCATGGTGTCCGGGGCCGCGCACACCACGGCGCACACCGTTCGGCCCGCCTTCGAGATCATCAAGACCGTCCCCGACGTCTCCACTGTGTCGAGCATCTTCCTGATGTGCCTGCCCGATCGCGTGCTGGCATACGGCGACTGCGCGATCATCCCCAACCCGACGCCCGAGCAGCTCGCCGACATCGCGATCTCCTCCGCGCGCACCGCGGCGCGGTTCGGCATCGAACCGCGGGTCGCGATGCTGTCATACTCCACCGGGGCATCGGGCACCGGCGCGGACGTCGAGAAGGTCAGGAAGGCAACGGATCTGGTTCGGCAAAGGGCCCCGCAGCTGCCCGTCGAGGGACCGATCCAGTACGACGCCGCGATAGAACCGTCCGTCGCGGCCACCAAGCTCCGCGACTCACCGGTGGCCGGGCACGCCACGGTGCTGGTCTTCCCCGACCTCAACACCGGTAACAACACCTACAAGGCCGTCCAGCGCAGCGCCGGGGCGATCGCGATCGGGCCGGTGCTGCAGGGCCTGCGCAAGCCGGTGAACGACCTGTCCCGCGGCGCCCTCGTCGAGGACATCGTGAATACCATCGCCATCACCGCGATTCAGGCGCAGGGCATCCGTGACTAGCGCCGACCGCGTTGTGCTGGTGATCAACTCGGGCTCGTCCTCGCTGAAATACCAGTTGGTCGACCCCGACTCCGGCGCGGCCCGCGCCACCGGCAACGTCGAACGGATCGGGGAGGAGTCCTCACCGGTCCGCGACCACGACGCCGCGCTGCGCCAAGCGTTCGATGCGCTGTCCGAGCAGGGCATCGACCTGCGCACCTGCGGGCTGGTGGCGGTGGGACATCGAGTCGTGCACGGCGGCAACACCTTTTACAAGCCCACGCGGGTGGATGACGCGGTGATCGGCAAGCTCACCGAATTGTCGGAACTGGCGCCGCTGCACAATCCGCCGGCGATCAAGGGGATCGAGGTGGCCCGCAAGCTGCTGCCGGAGGTTATGCACATCGCGGTGTTCGACACCGCGTTCTTTCACGACATGCCGCCCGCCGCCGCCACCTATGCCATCGACCGCGGCTTGGCCGAACGCTGGCAGATCCGCCGGTACGGTTTCCACGGCACGTCGCACCGGTACGTGAGCGAGCAGGCCGCCGCCTTCCTGGAGCGGCCGCTGCGGGGCACCAAACAGATTGTGCTGCACCTGGGTAACGGCTGCTCGGCGTCGGCGATCGCCGGTACCCGTCCCCTGGACACCTCGATGGGTCTGACGCCCCTGGAGGGCCTGGTGATGGGCACCCGCAGCGGCGATATCGACCCCAGCATCGTCGGCTACCTCTGCCACACCGCGAACATGAGCGTCGACGAGGTCGAGTCCATGCTCAACCAGCGGTCGGGGATGCTGGGCCTGTCTGGCGAGCGCGATTTCCGGCGGCTGCGCACCATGATCGAATCCGGCGACGGTGCCGCGCAATTGGCCTACAGCGTGTTCACCCACCGGCTGCGCAAATACATCGGCGCCTACCTGGCCGTGCTCGGGCACACCGATGCCATCACCTTCACCGGTGGCATCGGGGAGAACGACGCGGCGGTGCGTCGCGACGCGCTGGCCGGCCTGGAGGAGCTGGGCGTGGTGCTCGACGAGCGCCGAAACCTCGGCGGCGGCAAGGGCGCCCGGCAGATCTCCGCCGAGGAGTCCCCGATCGCCGTGCTGGTGATCCCGACCAACGAGGAGCTCGCGATCGCCCGCGACTGCGTCAGCGCGCTGGGCGGTTAGGCGGTCCCCCTTTTCGCTCAGTGTGCGGTCACGGCTTTGAATGTGGGTTCACGGCGGTACATTCGGCCGATTTCCGCCACCAGCGCACACGCAAAGCCCTGAGTACACACTCGGTTGCCCTGTGCATAGCGGCAATCGCGACGCGTGGTTGATATGCGACCGTTCGTGAGTGGAGCGAGGCGAACCGTTCATCGGCAGCGAGGCCCTGGAGTCGTGCGTGTTGAGCCGTCATCAACTGCGGGCGCGTTATCGTGCGGTCTTCCCGAACGTTTACGTGTCCAACGACGCCCCGCTGTCTCTTGAGCAGCGAATCTCCGCCGCCTGGCTGTGGTCAGGGCGGACGGCGACGATCGTGGGCGCGGCCGCCGCCAGATTGCATGGCACCGAATGGATTCCCGACGATGTGCCGGTCGAGTTGAACCACACCAACACCCGTCCACCCCGGGGCGTGCTGACGCGGCGCGATCGATTGCTCGACGGCGAGACGCAGGTCATGGGCCGCTACGCCGTCAGCACGCCCGAGCGCACCGCCTTCGACATCGGCCGGCGTGGGCGGTGCGCTCGGCCGTGGCGCGCCTCGACGCGTTGGCCAGGGCGACGGGTTTCAAGGTCGACGACGTGCTGCGCGCAGCGCGGTGCCATCCCGGCTCACCGGGCCTGCGGCGGCTGGAAACCGCGCTGCGGCTGGTGGACGCCGGCGCCCAGTCGCCGCGCGAGAGCTACCTGCGACTGCTCCTCATCGATGCCGGGCTCCCGCGGCCGCAGACCCAGATACCGGTGCTGGGTGTCGACGGAATTCCGGTCGCCTACCTCGACCTCGGCTGGCGGGAGTCCATGGTCGCCGTCGAATACGACGGCGACCAACACCGCACGGACAGAAGGCAATACGTCAAGGACATTCGGCGGCTCGAAATGTTGGAGCGGATCGGGTGGGTCGTCGTGCGGGTGATCGCCGAGGACCGTCCCGCCGCTGTCGTGCGCCGGGTTCGGGCAGCGCTGGCCGCATCGAGTGTGCGTTCGCGGCTTTGAGTGTGCGCTCAGGGTGGGGCTTCTCGGCGTGTCGCCGCCCTGGACGCACACTCAACGCCGCGAAGGTGACGCGACGCAGAGACCCCTAGAACGTGCTCGTCGGGCGCACCTTGTTCGCCATGTCCACCAGCGCGTAGCGGTGGCGTTGGGTGGGCGCGACCCGGGCCAGGTTGCGCAGCGCCGCCTCGACGCCCAGCCGCAGCCCGTGCTCGGTGAACGGGAAGCCGAGGATGTGGTTGGTGCTGGCGTTGTTGTCCTCCAGCCAGTCCATCGCGCAGCCCAGCACCAGCGCGCGGATCTGCAGCACGCGTGGTTCGGTGGGCGGCAGCGCCTCCACGCGCCGGGCGGCGTCGCGGATGTCCTCCTCGCTGATCTCGCTCTTCGTCCGCCCGGACAGCAGGGTCACCGCACTGGTCAGCCGCGCGGTAGTGAAATGCCTTGAGGTGGGCGGGACTTCGTCGAGCGTGCGCACGGCGGCGGCCCGATCACCCTCGGCGGACAGCCATCTGGCCAGCCCGAAGGCCGCCGAGATCACCCCGTCGTTGGTCTTCCACACCGTTTGGTAGTACTTCCCCTCATCCACGTTCCCGGCCAGCTCGGCGGTGGCCGCCAACGCGAGTTTGGGCGCCAGTTCCCCCGGGAAGGTGTCCAGCACCTCGGTGAAATGCGTTGTGGCGGAATCATAGTCGCCGGTGAGGAGCTCGGCGACGGCCCGGTACCAGACCAGTCGCCACTGCCAGCCCACCCGCTCGGCCAGGTCGTCCAGCTTCCTGGTGGCCTTGGCCACGTCACCGAGGTCCAGCAGCGCGCGGACCTCCATCAGCGGCAGCTCGATCGACTCGGCCACCTCGACGCCCTCGGCGTCCAGGGTGCCGTGGCGGGCCGCGCGCAGCGAATCCAGCGTCTGCACCGGCTGGGAGAGCACCGTCGCCTGCAGCACGGAGGCGGCGACGTCGGTTGGATCGACCAGCGGCACCTGCAGCGCGGTCACGATCTCGCGGGCCGTCAGCCGCTCCGAATGCACCTGGCCGTCCAGGTAGACGTCGGTGTGCGCGACCAGCAGGTCCACGCCGAATGTCGAGCGACTGGGGCTGAAGATGGTCGACAGCCCGGGCCGCGGCACCCCGGTGTCCTGGGCCACCACCTCGCGCAACACGCCCATCAGCTGGGCGGACATCTCCTCGGTACCGGCAAACCGGCGCCGCGGGTCGGGGTCGATGGCCCGGCGCAGCAACCGGCGGAACGAGTCGTACGTCCTCAGGACGGGATCGTCTTCGGGCAGGCCGTCGACGTAGCGGCCGTTGCGGGTGGGCAGGTTCACCGTGAGCGCCGCGAGCGTGCGGCCGACGGTGTAGATGTCGGTGGCGACCGTCGGGCCGGTGCGCACGATCTCCGGCGCCTGGAAGCCGGGGGTGCCGTAGAGGTAGCCGAACGAGTTGATCCGCGACACCGCGCCGAGGTCGATCAGCTTGAGTTGCTCCTCGGTGAGCATGATGTTCTCCGGCTTGAGATCGTTGTAGACCAAGCCGATCGAGTGCAGGTAGGTCAGCGCGGGCAGGATCTCCAGCAGGTAGGCGATGGCCTCGGCGACGGGCAGCTTCTGGTCCTTGCCGTGCTTGAGCGGCTGCCCGCCGATGTACTCCATGACGATGTAGCCGACCGGGTTGCCGCCCCGGTCCTTGTGCTCGACGAAGTTGAAGATCTGCACGATCTGCGGGTGGACCACCTCGGCGAGGAACTGCCGTTCGGCCATCGCGATCGCCTGCGCCTCGGCGTCACCTGAGTGCACCAGGCCCTTGAGGACCACCGGCCGGTCGTTGACGTTGTGGTCGACGGCCAGATACACCCAGCCCAGGCCGCCGTGCGCGATGCAACCCTTGACCTCGTACTGGTTGGCGACGATGTCTCCCGGACTCAGCTGTGGCAGAAACGAATACGCGCTGCCGCAGGCGGGGCACCAACCCTCCGATGTGCCCTTGCCCTGTTTGCCGGACCGGCCGACCGGCTTGCCGCAGTTCCAGCAGAACCGCTTGGCCTCCGGCACCACCGGGTTGGTCATCAGGGCCTCGAGCGGGTCGATGTCGCGCACCCGCGGGATCTCGACCAGGCCGCCGCCGAGGTGTCTGACCGGGGGCAGCACCCGCGTCCCGATGGTCATCCGGTCTTGCGGCTCGCTGTCCGGGGTGCCGAGCGCGATGTGCGGGAAGTCGTCGTCATCGTCGAAATCGGGACGGAACAGCGCCTGGGTGGCCTGGATGCGCCCGGTCGTCGGGCCGCCGCCCTGGGTGTCGGGTGGTTGGGTGCCCGGGTTCACGTCTTCGGAGCCGGACTCCGGCTGTTCGATGTCGTCCGGGTCGGTCATCAGTCGGAGTACCTCGGCGTGGGCGGGGCGGGCGCGGGTCCGAGGACCGTCAACCACTTGCGGTACAACGTGTTCCACGTGCCGTCGCGGCGGATCCGCTCCAGTGTGCCGTTGACGAACCGGACCAGTGCCGTGTTGGTGAGGTTGACCCCGATTCCGTAGGGCTGGGTGGCCATGTTGGGCCCCACGATGTGCAGGTAGGGGTCCTCCTCGACCAGCCCGGCCAGGATCGAGTCGTCGGTGCTGACCGCGTCGATCTCGCGCTGCTGCATGGCCACCAGGCAGTCCGCCCAGTTGACCACCGACACCACGATCGGCGGCGGGTCGATCTGGCGGATCCGGTGCAGCGACGTGGTGCCCTTCGCCACGCAGACCCGCTTGCCGGACAGGTCGCTCACCTTGGCGATGGACGAGTCCCGCGGGACCAGGATGCGCTGGTTGGCGTCGAGGTAGACGGTCGAGAAGTTGACCTGCTTGCGCCGCTCGCAGGTGATGGTCATGGTCTTGACCACCACGTCGACCTCGGAGTGCTGCAGCGCGGTGACGCGCTCGTCGGACGACAGGATGCGGTACTCGACGTGCGACGGGGCGCCGAAGATGTCGCGCGCGATCTCCCCGGCGATGTCGACGTCGAAACCGGTGATCTCGCCGGTGATCGGGTCGCGGAAGCTGAACAGGTTGCTGCCGATGTCGAGCCCGACGATCAGCCGGCCGCGGGCGCGTATGTCGGCGACCGCGGCGTCCGCCTGCGCCTTGGTGGGGAAGGGCCGCAGGCTCGCCGTGAGGTCGCAGCCCTGGCTGGGGTCGTCCGCCGGCAGCGGCGGCTCCGGCGGCAGCTGCTGCATGCCGACCGGGGTGGGCGGCGGCAGCGTCGGCACGTTGGCCACCGTCAGCGATTCGGTGTGCGAACACCCGGCCAGCACGGCCGCCGCGGCGAGCACGGCGCCCGCCCGGCGCAACCGGGCCGGCCGCGTCGTCATCGATACTCTCTCAGCCGGGGCCACAGGCCCAGCGCCACCGCGACGGCCGCGCCGAGGCTGAGCACCACGCCGCCGACCTGGGCGCCGGACAGCCCGTTGCGCGCGTTGAGAACGTCGTTGCGCAGGTGGGCGCGGCTCTGGTCGATGGCCTTCACCAGCTGGTCCTCGAGCTTGTCGAACGCCGGGGTGGAGTCGTCTTCGCTGCTGCCCAGCGCGACCTGCGTGGCGGCGCGGTAGTTGCCCACCGAGATGTAGGAGTTGATCCGGTCGTTGGCCTGCCGCCAGCGCAGCAGCAGCTGGTCGGCGCCCTGCAGGTCGGGCTTGTCGACGGCGTCACTGCGGACCATGTACTGGTCGAGCTGGGTGTGCATGGAGTCGATGCGCTGATAGAACGACTGCTTGCGCTTCTCCTCATCCCCACGACGGATCAGCGACAGCGTCTCGTCCGCTCGCGCCTGCTGCGCGGTGATCGCGACGTTGGTCACGATCCGCAGCGAGTCGGCGGCGGTGTCCTTGGCGCTCCGGCTGGCGGCCGTGGAGATGGTCAGCGCAGTTCCGACCCACACCACCATGACGAGGATAGCGAGGCCGCCGACGACCAGGCCCGGGTTGATTCGGCGCCGGGTGCGCCTGGCCAGCCAGCGATGGGCGAAGATGCCGAAGACCGCGGTGGCGGTGACCACCAGGATGACCGGCGCCGGGATCTGCGTGGACGCCGTGGTCTCCGCGTCCACCCGCTCCGACGTCGCCTGATACAGCTGCGCGGCGTCCGGCAGGATCGTCGACTGCATCAGCCCCGAGGCCTCCGACAGATACGACGACCCGACCGGGTTGCCCTCCCGGTTGTTGGTCCGCGCGATTTCGATCAGGCCGGTGTAGACGGCCAGTTCGGCGTTGATCCGGCCCAAGAGCTGCACCAGCGGTTCGTCGGTCAGCCCGCTCGATGCGCGGGTCACCGCCACCGACGCGTCGGTGATGGCCTGCTCGTAGCGCTGCCGGACGGGCGGGGGCTCGGCTTCGGCGATGAACGCGGTCGCCGCCGCCGCGTCGGCGACCGACAGGGTGGTGTAGAGCCGTCCGGCGGCGAACGACAGCGGCTCGGTGTGGTTGAGCACGGTGGTCAGCACCTGCTGCCGGTGGTTGATCGTCGTCGACGTGGCAAATGCGCAGATGCCGCCGAGCACCGCCAGCACGATTCCGATGCTCAGGATTCGGCCCGGCGTGGTGGAGATGAACCACCAGCGTGGATGGGCTGGCTCGGCCGGCGACCGCGACCCCTGCGGCTCTGTCGACGGGTGCGCCAGCTCAACCGTCACGTGTGATCAGCCCTCATTCTTTCGCGGCCACTGGAACGCTGCACGAAACTCTATAAGCGAATTCTAAGAGAATGTTGCGCCGGATGGGTGGAGGCAGACCAATTGACCAGCCGTCACGTGCATATCCTGGACCCGTGCAGGGCGACGGTGACGGTTGGGTGGTTTCCGACAGCGGCGGCCACTACTGGGGCCGCTACGGCGCCGCGGGTCTGTTGCTGCGGGCCCCGCGGCCGGACGGCATGCCCGCGGTGCTGCTGCAGCATCGGGCGGTGTGGAGCCACCAGGGCGGGACCTGGGGCCTGCCGGGCGGTGCCCGCGACAGCCACGAGACTCCGGAGGAGACCGCGGTGCGCGAGGCGCAGGAGGAGGCGGGCCTGGACGGCGAGCGGCTGACCGTGCGGTCGACGGTGGTCACGGCCGAGGTCGCGGGCCTCGGCGGCGCGCGCTGGACCTACACCACGGTCGTCGCCGACGCCACCGAGTTGCTGCGGACCGTTCCCAACGGGGAGAGCGCCGAGATGCGCTGGGTCGCCGAGGACGAGGTGGCCGGGCTGCCGCTGCATCCGGGCTTCGCGGCGAGCTGGCACCGGCTGCGCACGGCCACGGCGCTGGTGCCGCTGGGGCACGCCGACGAGCGGCGCCGGCACCTGCCCCGGACCGTCGAGATCGACGACGGAGTGTTCGTTTGGTGTGTGCCGGGCGAGGCCGATCACGCGCCCCTGCATCCGCGGATCAACTCGCTGCTGCAAGCGCTGACCTGAGCCGCCGCGCCGCGGCCCGTGGGTCGGCGGCCGCGGTGATCGCGCGAACCACCACGATGCGGCGGGCGCCGGCCGCGAGCACCTCGGGCAGCCGCTGCTCGTCGATCCCACCGATGGCGAACCACGGCTTCTGGGTGCCCAGGTTCGCGGCGGCCCGCACCAGGCCCAGGCCCGGCGCCGCGCGCCCCGGCTTGGTCGGGGTCGGCCAGCAGGGGCCGACGCAGAAGTAGTCAGGCGCGCCGGCGGCCGCCGCGGCGGCCTGGTCGGCATCGTGGCTGGACAGGCCGAGCAGCGTGTCCGGGCCGACGATCTCGCGCGCGGTGTCCGGGGGCAGGTCGCCCTGGCCCAGGTGCAGCACGTCGGCGCCGGCCGCGCGGGCGATGTCCGCCCGGTCGTTGACCGCGAACAGGGCGCCGTGCCGGCGCGCCGCGTCGGCCAGGATCTCGCACGCGGCCAGCTCGTCGCGCGCCTCGAGGGGCCCGAACCGCTGCTCGCCGGGGGACCCCTTGTCGCGCAGCTGGATGATGTCGACGCCGCCGGCCAGGGCGGCGTCCGCGAACCGGGCCAGATCGCCACGCTCCCGGCGCGCGTCGGTGCAGAGATAAAGCCGCGCCGCGGCCAGCCGGGAAACTCGCTGATGCACACCGCGACGCTAGCGCGCTAGCGTGGAAGCCGAAGAACTCAGTGAGACACGGGAGTCCCGGGTAGCCATCTGCGGGGCTGAGAGTGGGCACAGCCGGGGTCAACAGGACCTGCCCTTACCGTCACACCTGATCCGGGTCATGCCGGCGAAGGGAGGCCAAGGATGCCGACAGACCATGGGTCGTTGGCCGTCATCGGCGGCGGCGTCATCGGGCTCGCGGTGGCGCGCCGAGCGGCGCTGGCCGGCTGGGCGGTGCGGGTGCACCGCACCGCCGACAAGGGCGCGTCCTGGGTCGCCGGCGGCATGCTGGCCCCGCACAGCGAAGGCTGGCCCGGCGAGGAACGGCTGCTGCAACTGGGTCTGGAGTCGCTGCGGCTGTGGCGGGAGGGTGGCTTCCTGGACGGGCTGCCGCCGGAAGTGGTGACCGCCCGGGAGTCGCTGGTGGTGGCCGTCGACCGCGCCGACGTGGCGGACCTGCAGACCGTCGCCGACTGGTTGTCGGCGCAGGGGCATCCGGTGATCTGGGAGTCGGCCGCCCGAGAACTGGAACCGCTGCTGGCGCAAGGCATCCGGCACGGCTTTCGCGCGCCCACCGAGCTTGCGGTGGACAACCGCGCGGTGCTGGATGCGCTGTCCGCGGAATGCGAGCGACTCGGGGTGCGCTGGGCGCCGCCCGCGCACGACCTGACGGTCGACGGCGACGCGGTGGTGATCGCCAACGGCATCGACGCCCCCGCGCTGTGGCCGGGCCTGCCGGTGCGCCCGGTCAAGGGCGAGGTGTTGCGCCTGCGCTGGCGGCGGGGCTGTATGCCGGTGCCGCAGCGCGTCATTCGCGCGCGTGTGCACGGGCGCCAGGTGTACCTGGTTCCCCGCGCGGACGGGGTGGTCGTCGGGGCCACCCAGTACGAGCACGGGCGCGACACGGCCCCGGTGGTCTCGGGGGTGCGCGACCTGCTCGACGACGCCTGTGCGGTGTTGCCGGCTCTGGGCGAGTACGAGCTGGCCGAGTGTGCCGCCGGGCTGCGCCCGATGACACCGGACAACCTGCCGCTGGTGCAACGCCTGGACGAGCGGACCCTGGTCGCCGGCGGTCACGGCCGATCCGGGTTTCTGCTGGCGCCGTGGACGGCGGAGCAGATTTTGTCCGAACTGGCCCCGGTCGGAGCCCGGTCATGATCGTCGTGGTGAACGAGCGGAAGGTCGAGGTCGGCGATCAGACCACGGTGGCCGCGCTGCTGGAGTCGCTGGGCTACCCCGACCGGGGGGTGGCGGTGGCCATGGATTCTGCGGTGCTGCCGCGATCACGTTGGGGAACGACGCTTTTCGACGGCGCGCGCGTCGAGGTCGTGACGGCGGTGCAAGGTGGCTGACAAACTCACGATCGCCGAACGCAGCTTCGCCTCGCGGCTCATCATGGGCACCGGGGGAGCGACCAGCCTGGCCGCGCTCGAGGAGGCGCTGGTCGCCTCGGGCACCGAGCTGACCACCGTCGCGATGCGGCGGGTCGACTCCGAGGGCGGGACGGGTCTGCTGGACCTGCTCAACCGGCTCGGCATCACCCCGCTGCCCAATACCGCGGGGTGCCGCAGCGCGGCCGAGGCGGTGCTCACCGCGCAGCTGGCCCGCGAGGCGCTGACCACCAACTGGGTCAAGCTGGAGGTCATCGCCGACGAACGCACGCTGCTGCCCGACGCGGTCGAATTGGTGCGGGCGGCGGAGCAATTGGTCGACGACGGGTTCGTCGTGCTGCCTTACACCAATGACGACCCGGTGCTGGCGCGCCGGCTCGAAGACGCCGGATGCGCGGCCGTCATGCCGCTGGGTTCGCCGATCGGCACCGGCCTGGGCATCACCAACCCGCACAACATCGAGATGATCGTCGCCCGGGCCGGTGTCCCGGTGGTGCTCGACGCCGGCATCGGCACCGCCAGCGACGCCGCGCTGGCGATGGAATTGGGGTGCGACGCCGTGCTTTTGGCGACCGCGGTGACGCGGGCCGCCGAGCCCGCCACGATGGCTGCCGCGATGGCCGCCGCCGTCACCGCCGGCTATCTGGCCCGCCGGGCCGGGCGAATCCCCAAACGCTTCTGGGCGCAGGCATCCAGCCCGCCAAAATGAAACGGTATGTGGCGCTTGGTAGTTCGATGGCGGCCGGCCCAGGCATCCGGCCCCGCGCCCCGGACGCCCCGTGGGGTTCTGGCCGGTCGGCGCGCAACTATCCCCACCTGGTCGCGCGGCGATGCGGGCTCGAGCTGGTAGACGTGACCTTTTCCGGAGCGACCACCGCGCACGTGCTCGCCGATCACCAGCGCGGCTCACCGCCCCAGATCACCGCCCTGAACGGCTCGGAAAGCCTGGTGACCATCACGATCGGCGGCAACGACGTCGGCTACATACCGCTGCTGATGGCCGCCTCGCTGCCCCGCCTGGCCCGGCGGCTGCCGCTGCTCGGCGCGCGCATTTCCGAACTGCTGGACGCCGATGCGCGGGTCGAGGCCCTTGACGCGCTGTTCGAATCGTTGTGCGCCGTCGGGCGCGCGGTGCGCCAGCGTGCCCCACGCGCCCGGGTCTTCTTCGTCGACTACCTGACCGTACTGCCGCCCGCGGGCACTCCGGCCGCACCGCTCTCCGAGGCGGACGCCGACCTCGGTCGCCACGTGGCCGCGACGCTGGAAAGACTCACGGCCGACGCGGCGACGGCAACGGGGTGCGACGTGGTCGGCGCCGCCGCGGTCAGCCGTGAACACCACGCGTGGTCGGCTGAGCCGTGGACCACGAAACCCGGTGTGCCGCTGCCGGGCCGGGCCGCCCCGTTGCACCCGAACGCCGCCGGGATGCGCGCCGCCGCCGAACTGGTATGCGCGCTGTGGTGACGGGTCAGCCGTTCGTGCGCCACCACTGGTAGAGGGCGTTGACGTCCGAGTTGGACGAGGTGAGGTGGCCCAGAACGTTCTTGGCGTCGGTGGTCCAGGTCAACACCGCGTAGTTCTTGTAGGTGCCGCAGGCGATCTGCCCGCCCGTCTGGCCGTTCTGCTTCCACGTTCCCGGCGACTGCCCGGCGTCGCCGCACGCGGCCAGCGACACGTCTTTGATGGTTGAGCTGAACGCGGAAGCCAGATTCGTGCCGTTGGAGAACAGGGCATATACGCCGGAGCCCGGCCCGCTGGGGTCGGGGCTCTGCCCGCACAGGAGCTCGGCGAGTTCGCCGGATTCGGTCAACTCCTGCGGCTTGCAGTTGTTGAGGCCGTAGCCCTTCGACAGGTTGGCTGCCAGGGTGTTCATATCGGCGGCGGTGCCGGTGTTGGGTTCGGCGACCGCGGGGCCGGCACCCGCGAAAGCCAAACTGCCGGTGAGGGCTGCGGCCGACACGGCGCGCAGCGCGGTGGTGAGATGTGACATTTCCGTTGACTCCCTGCGGTTGTTGGTTGATACAGAAACCCCTGCCCCCCAACTGGAACGTCAGCCGTTGGCCCGCCACCACTGGTAAAGCGCCGCGGCGTCGCTGTTGGATCCGCGGATGTAGCTCAAGATGTTCTTGGCCTCCGTGGTCCAAATGATCTCGGCGGCGTTCTGATACGTCCCACACGCCACCTGCCCGGCGTTGCCGCTGTCGCTGCCCTGGTGCCAGCTGGTGGGGGACTGGCCGCTGTCCCCGCAGGCGCCCAGCACGTCGTCTTTGATGCTGGCCTTGAACGAGCCGGCCAGGTTCTCGCCGTTGTTGAACAGGATGTACTTGGCCTGGACCGGACCGCTCGGGTCGGGGCTCTGCGCGCACGTCAGCGACGCCAATTCGCCGGCGGTGATGCTCTGAGCGGTGCAGTTGTTCAGCCCGTAGCCCTTGGACAGCGACGCTGCGAGGGTGTTGATGTCCGACGGGCTGCCGGTATTAGCGGGATCCGCGGTTGCGGTGCCGATGCCCGCTAAGGCGCAGCCGCCCACGAGCGCCGCGACCGTGGCGGCCCCTAGCGCGTTGCTGAGGTGGGACATCCTGTGACTCCTAGGCGGTTGTCGGACCGGCGTCGCTCACCGGAGAAACGCGCATCCGTTAAGTAGGGATCGTAGGGCTGTGTCGGGACAAAGCAACACATTCCGTTGGAAATTGTCTGTCTGGGCATCCTTTTCGGCGCCGCGACGCGACGGCGTTGACCGGCCGTTTCGAAACGCGCTGACGGTCAATTCGTTTCGCGCGTCGGGTCGCGTTCGGCCGGGGCGGCGGAGCCGGGCCGGCCGAAGAACGGGGCCGCGACGCGAATCAGGCCGCCCCTGGCGCCGCGCGTCAGGGGCGGGAGGGATTTTCAAATTGCTAGTGCCGCCGCGACTCTGGTCGGGTATGGTTAGCACCGCTTCACGCCAGCTAACTTCTCGGGACTGGAGAATCCATGACACAACCGCCGGCACCGCCCCCTCCGCCGCCTGGTTACCCGCCGCAGCAGCCCGCTGGGCAAGCACCGAACAACTACCTTGTGTGGTCCATCCTGGTTACCCTGTTCTGCTGTCTCCCGTTCGGGATCGTGGCGATCGTCAAGTCCAGCCAAGTCAACGGGCTTTGGGCGCAGGGTCGGTACGCCGAGGCGCAGGCATCAGCCGACAGCGCCAAGAAGTGGGTGATCTGGTCGGCGGTCATCGGCGTGGTCGTCGGCATCATCTACGGCATCCTGATGGCGGTCGGCGCGCTGAACACGAACACCAATGCGGCGCTTGCCGCGATGTTCTGAGCCCGGTTTCGCGACCATGGTGACCCGCCAAGGGGCGGCGCATACGAGCCTGGGCGCGCCACTGGTGGTGGCCGCTTCCGCGACGCTGATGTGCGCCGCCATCTGGGCGGGTGACCCGACCACTCCCAACGGCCCGCTGCCGGTGTGTCCCACCAAGGCGCTGTTGGGGATCGACTGCCCGGGATGCGGCAGCCTGCGCATGCTCTACTCCCTGATGCACGGCAATGTGATGGCGGCTGCCAGGTTCAATGCGCTGGGCCTGGCGGCCGTCGTGCTGTTGGTGTGGGCATACCTCGCCTGGACCTATGGCCGGGTGGCGGGCAGACGGGTGCGCAGCTGGCAACACGGTCGCTGGGCCGCGGTCGTGACGCTCGGGCTGGTCGCGGTGTGGTTTGCGGTGCGCAACATCCCCTTTGCGCCGTTCACTGCGCTCTACGTCTGATACCGCCGTGTCCTGATCCCGGCCGCTCGCCGCGCGGTCTAACCTGGGGCGCGATGGTGAACAAACTCATGACGATCCCGGCGGCGCTCGTCGTGGTCGCCGTGACCGCATTCTCAACGGGCTGCTTCCATCGGTCCTCGCAACAAGCGGGCGGCAATCCCGACGCGGTCAAGTTCGCCGGCGCGCTGCACGACAAGGTCACCGCCGACGCGATGATGGCCCACCTGGCAAAGCTCCAGGACATAGCCAACGCCAACAACGGCACTCGGGCGGTGGGCACCCCCGGTTACGAGGCCAGCGTCGACTATGTCGTGAACACGTTGCGCGGCAGTGGTTTCGACGTGCAGACCCCCGAATTCTCCGCGCGGGTGTTTCACGGCGACAAGCCGGTGGTGACCGTCGCAGGCAAGTCCGTGGAGGCGCACGCGCTCGACTTCAGCCTCGGCACCCCGCCGGACGGGGTGAGCGGGCCGCTGCTGACCGTGCCCGCGAGCAACGGCCCCGGTTGCGCGGCCTCGGATTACGCCAATCTCCCCGCGCAGGGGGCCGTGGTCCTGGTGGACCGCGGAACCTGCCCCTTCGCCCAGAAGGAGGACGTCGCTGCGCAGCGCGGTGCGGTCGCGATGATCGTCGCCGACAACGTCGACGAGCAACAGATGGGCGGCACCCTGGGGCCGGACACGAACGTCAAGATCCCGGTGGTCGGCGTGACCAAGTCCGTCGGCGTGCAACTGCGCACCCAGCCGGGGCCGGCGACCATCAAGCTGAACGCGAGCGTGCAGAGCTTCAAGGCCCACAACGTCATCGCGCAGACCAAGACCGGGTCGACGGCCGACGTCGTCATGGCGGGCGCGCACCTGGACAGCGTGCCCGAGGGTCCGGGCATCAACGACGACGGTTCGGGAGTGGCCGCGGTGTTGGAAACCGCGCT
This sequence comes from Mycobacterium paraseoulense, assembly GCF_010731655.1. Classification (NCBI taxonomy): domain Bacteria; kingdom Bacillati; phylum Actinomycetota; class Actinomycetes; order Mycobacteriales; family Mycobacteriaceae; genus Mycobacterium; species Mycobacterium paraseoulense. The sequence goes on from NZ_AP022619.1 coordinate 4,667,485, forward strand.
GCGACTGGGGAGTTCGCCGCGGGTGCGCAACGCGGTGCGGTTCGGATTCTGGGGCGCGGAGGAACTGGGCCTGATCGGATCTCGCAATTACGTCGAGTCGCTGGACTTGACCGCGCTCAAAAGCATCGCGCTGTACCTCAATTTCGACATGCTCGCGTCGCCGAACCCCGGTTACTTCACCTATGACGGGGACCAATCGCTGCCGGCCGACGCCCGCGGCCAGCCGGTGGTGCCGGAGGGGTCGGCCGGCATCGAGCGCACTTTGGTCGCCTACCTGAAATCCGCCGGAAAGACCGCGCAGGACACGGCGTTTGACGGCCGCTCCGACTACGACGGATTCACCCTGGCGGGTGTCCCCGCCGGCGGCCTGTTCTCCGGTGCCGAGGGGAAGATGTCCGCGGATCAGGCCAAGCTATGGGGTGGGGCGGCCGACCAGCCGTTCGACCCCAACTACCATCAGAAGACCGACACCCTCGATCACATCGACAGGACCGCACTGGGCGTCAACGGCGGTGGGGTCGCGTACGCCGTGGGCCTCTACGCCCAGGACATCGGCGGCCACAACGGGGTGCCGACGATCCAGGACCGCACGCGTCACGTGCTGACCAAGCCATGACCCGCCGCCTGGGGGCGACATTGCTGCTGGCGACCATGCTGCTGGCGGGTTGTTCGTCGTCGCGCCCGGGATCACCCGGTGCGGCACCGGATCTGGGTCACGGCCTGGCCGGGAAAGTGACGGCGGACCGGATGCTGGCCCACCTGCGCGCGCTGCAGAATATCGCCGACGCCAACAAGGGGAACAGGGCGGACGGCACCTCCGGCTACGACGCCAGCGTCGACTATGTCGCTAAAGCCTTGCGCGACAGGGGTTTCGAGGTGGTGACGCCGCAGTTCGACCGGGTGTATACCGTTTCGCCGGGCAGGCCGTCGATGACGGTCGCCGGCCGCAGTTACCCGGTCGACCAGGCCTCCCTGCTGGTCCAGACACCGCCTGGCGGCCTGACCGGCCAGCCGGTGCGGCCCAGTCAGCCCTCGGGTTGTGCGGCCAGTGATTATCCGCCGGCGCTGCCCAAGGGTTCGATCGCGATCGTCGACGACGCGCGTTGTTCGGTGGTCGACAAGCAGAAGACCGCGGTGGCCAAGGGGGCGGCCGCGCTGGTCGTGCTCAGCGCGCCGGCCGGCCAGGGTGCCCCGGCCACGTTGTTCAACCCCGGCTACTTCAAGCAGCTGACCGTGCCCGTCGCCGTCGCCAACCCCAACACCGCAACCGCGCTCACCGGCGCGGGCGCCCTCATCCGCCTGGTGCTGGACGCCCAGAACGTCACGATCACCTCGCGAAATGTGCTGGCGCAGACCAAGACCGGCTCGCCGCACGAAGTGATCATGGTCGGCGCGCATCTCGACAGCCCGCGCGGCGGCCCGGGCATCAACGACGGTGGATCCGGGGTGGCCGCGGTGCTGGAAACGGCCCTGCAGCTCGGCCCGCTCGCGCCGGTGAACAACGCGGTGCGGTTCGCGTTCTGGGGCGCCGACGAGGACGGGCTCAACGGCGTCATGGACTACGTGTTCGGCATGAACAGCGATCAGCTCAACGACATCGCGATGTTCCTGAACTTCACCACACTGGGTTCACCCAACGCCGGCTTCTTCACCGACGACGGCGATCAGTCCGGTCCGCCGGCGCCCGGCGTGACCTACGCCGACGTCCCCGACGGGTCGGCCGGCATCGAGCGCACCCTGGCCGGTTACCTCAACCTGGCCGGAAAGCGGCCCGCGGACATGCCGCTGACCACCCGCGCCGATTACCACCCCTTCATGGTCGCGGGCGTGCCGATCGGGGGCATGACCACCGGTGCCTCGCAGCTGAAGACCACGGTGCAGGCCCGGCTTTGGGGCGGGCAAGCGGGCGTCCCGTTCGACCCCAACTATCAGGGTCCCCGCGAGACCGTCGACACCATCAACCGGGACGCGTTGGGCATCATGGGTTCGGGCGTCGCATACGCGGTCGGCACTTACGCGCAGTCCGTCGCCGGCGTGAACGGCGTGCCGCCGCACGACAAGCGGCATCGCACCCGGGTGCCATAACGGCTGCTCGACGACTTGTCGGTGGCGCGCCCTATCCTCGAACCTATGTTCGATTGCCGGGCGCATGAGTATTGGGAGCCGCCGCGCTGTGCGCGGTCGCGGGCGCTGGTGGATCGAATGCGTGCGTCGTGGCGGCTAGAGGCCCAGGCGGCGGCGGATCGGCTGGACGCGGTCGGGGACTTGTTCGAGCTGCGCCGCGCCCAGCGCGGTGAGCAGGCCGAATGGGCGGTGGACACGTGGGCGGCCGTGGGGGCCGAGATCGCCGCGGCGTTTCGGGTCAGCCTGGCGATGGCAGGCAGCTTCATGCGGTATGCGCTGGCGATGCGTGAGCGGTTGCCGCAAGTGGCGGCCGTGTTTCGCGCGGGCGACATCAGTTATCGGTTGTTTCAGACCATCGTGTACCGCACCGATTTGATCACCGACGCCGCGGTTCTGGCCGCCGTCGACGCCGAGCTGGCAGTGCGTGCGGCGCGGTGGCCCTCGATGACCCGGGGCCGGCTGGCCGGCGAGGTCGACAAGATCGTGGCAAAGGCCGATGTGGATGCTGTGCGCCGTCGCCAGCGGTGTCAGGCCGAGCGCGGCGTCGGGATTGAGGATCTCGAGGGCGGCATGTCCGAAATCCACGGCAGCCTGTTCAGCCCGGACGCTCACGCGTTGGACCGGCGGTTGGACGCCTTGGCGGCCACCGTGTGCGACCACGACCCGCGCAGTCTCGCGCAGCGGCGCGCCGACGCGCTGGGGTCGCTGGCGGCCTCGGCGGATCGGCTGGGCTGCCGCTGTGGCCGCTCCGACTGTGCGGCCGGAACCCGGCCACCGGCAACGGCGGTCGTCATCCATGTGATCGCCGAGCCGGCTAGCATCCGGGCCGTCGGCGCGGCTCCGGCGACGGAGGTGGGCGCCGACGGGCTGATCTCTGCCGAGGTGATCGCCGAGCTTGCCGGCTCGGCCAGGCTGGTTCCGCTCGGCGTGCCCACCGAGGCCGAACCCCGGTACACGCCGTCGGCCAAGCTGGCGGATTTCGTGCGGTGCCGGGATTTGACGTGTCGGGCGCCCGGGTGTGACCGGCCGGCCGTCGACTGCGACATCGACCATACGATCCCCTACGCCGAGGGCGGCTTGACGCATGCGTCGAACCTGAAATGCCTGTGCCGCCAGCATCATTTGCTGAAGACCTTCTGGGGTTGGCGCGATCGGCAACTGCCCGACGGCACCCTGATCTGGCGGCTGCCCGACGGGCACACCTACGTCACCACTCCCGGCAGCGCGTTGCTGTTCCCCAGCCTGTGCGCGCCCACCGGCGACCTGCCCGCGCCCGCGACACCCGAGCGGTGCGCCCAGCGCACCGCGATGATGCCCCGGCGTACCCGCACCCGCGCGCAGAACCGGGCGCGACGCGTCGCCACCGAACGCCACCACAACCGCCAGGCCCGCTCGGCGACCCGACCCGCCCAAACCGGCCCCGCACCACCAGACGGCGAACCCCCGCCCTTCTAAGGCCTGCGCGGTCCCATCATCCGCTCTTTTAGGGCCAATGGTCCCTACCCCCGGTGGGTATGCGTGTGAGATCGTTCGGGCATGACGCAAACTCCTGAATCCGACGTCGGGCATCGATACGGCACGCACAGTCGGCTCGGTCAAGTGGCGGCGTGGGTGGTCATCGTCGCCGGTGTTGTGTTCGTCGTCTCGGTGATCTTCTTCGCGGGGCTTTTCTTGGGCTGGCATTCGGGCGACCACTACGGGTGGCGCCACGGCTACGGCGGCGGGCACAGCGGCACGTGCCCGATGATGGAACCCGGCGGAATGATGGGACCCGGTGGGATGATGGGCCCCGGCGGGATGGGCCCGGGCGGACCGATGGGACCCCAGCAGACGCCCACGCCCACACCGCCGCGTCCCTAGCTTTCCCGCGGTCCTGTCACGGCTTGGTGGAGTTCGCTGCCTCCGAGGTCAAAACCTGCCCCGCATTGGTCGTTTCGCGACGCGCAACCCCGCGCCAACGTCGTCGGGATCGGCGCGCAACCGGCGTGTCCATTCCGGCTGTCATAGTTAGCCAACCGCTCTAGAATGAGACCCTTTGGTGCTGCCCCGCAGCCGGTCAGGATGAGGTTGGTATGAATAGCCGCGCGCGCAATCGACGTCAGCTGACCGGTGGCCGTCCCCGCAGGGCGGCCGCCTTGCTGTGGGCGGCGTCGTCCTGTGTGGCGGCGGCAATCCTGGTGGCCGGCTGTACATCCTTCGTCAGCGGGCGGGCGTTGTCCATGCTCAACGACCCGTTCCGGGTGGGAGGCCTGCCCGCGACGAACGGCCCGAGCGGCATCCGCTCGAACGCGCCCGGCCCGACCGGCACGGTGGTCAACACCGACGACGGCGCGATCGACAAGTTGTCGTTGCTGTCGGTGAACGACATCGAGGAATATTGGAAGTCGGTGTACGGCCAATCGCTGAAGGGGGACTTCGTCCCCGTCGGCAAGATGGTGTCCTATAACTCCAAAGATCCGTCCAGTCCCATCGTTTGCCGCAACGACACCTACAAGCTCGTCAACGCCTTCTACACGTCGCGCTGCAACCTGATCGCCTGGGACCGTGGGGTGTTCATGCCCGTCGCGCAACGGTATTTCGGTGACATGTCGGTCAACGGTGTGCTGGCCCACGAATTCGGCCACGCGCTGCAGACCATGGCAAAGCTGGTCACCAGGCGAGACCCCACCATCGTGCGCGAGCAGCAGGCCGACTGTTTCGCGGGCGTCTACCTGTTCTGGGTGGCCGACGGCAAGTCGCCGCGATTCACGCTCAGCACCGCCGACGGGCTGGACCACGTGCTGGCGGGGATCATCACCACCCGGGACCCCGTGCTGGACAACGAAACCGAGAACGACGACGAACACGGGTCGGCCCTGGATCGGATCGGCGCCTTCCAAATGGGTTTCATCGACGGGGCCTCGGCCTGTGCGGCGATCGACAAGCGAGAAATCGAGCAGCGCCGCGGCGACCTGCCCAACGCCCTGCGGGTCGACAGCAGCTCCGGTAACCCGGAAACCGGCGAGGTGCCGATCGACCAGGACACCATGTCGACCCTGATGGAACTGATGGGAAAGGTGTTCTCCCCGACGAATCCGCCCGCGTTGTCCTACCAGCCCGCCGAGTGCCCGGACGCCAAGCCCAGCCCGCCGGCGTCGTACTGCCCCGCCACCAACACGATCGTCATCGACCTGCCCAAGCTCGCGGTCATGGGCAAGGTCGCCGACGAGAACGAGCAGACCCTGCCGCAGGGCGACGACACCGCGCTGTCGGTCGTGATGTCGCGCTACGCGCTGGCCGTGCAGCACGAACGCGGGCTGGCCATGCAGAGCCCGTGGACCGCACTGCGCACCGCATGCCTGACCGGTGTCGTGCATCGCAAGATGGCCGAGCCCATCGAGCTGTCGTCGCAGAAGCAACTCCTGCTGACGGCCGGCGATCTCGACGAAGCGGTGGCGGGTCTGCTCACCAACCACCTCGTCGCCAGTGACGCCGACGGCACCAGCGTGCCGGCCGGTTTCACCCGGATAGCGGCGTTTCGCGGCGGCGTGACGGGCAACATGGACGCCTGCTACTCCCGCTACCCGGGATGACCGGAAGGTCGCGCTATCAACCGATCTCGGCGAGCCTGGGCACCAGCTCGTCGCCGAGGCGGCGGATGAAGCCCACGGGATCGGGGTTCCCGGGGAACGGGCCGGTATTGACCATCTCTACGCCCAGTTCGGCGTAGCGCTCGACGGTCTTGAAGTACCCATCGGGATCCTCGAAGGGATTGACGAATAAGCCGACGGTCTTGCGGATTTCGCCCGGGTCCCGGCCGACCGTCTCGCAGTGGCGGTTCAGCACGTCGATCTTGTGCTCGAGTTCGTCGGCGTCGCTCGTGGTGCTGTTCCAGATGTCGGCGTACTGCGCGACCAGGCGCAGCGTCTTCTTCTCGCCATCGCCCCCGATCAGGATCGGGGGGCGCCGAATCGGTTGCGGCTGACAGATAGTCTCGGCCAGCTGGTAATGCTTGCCCCGGTAGGGCCCGTCGTTGTCGCTCCACATCTGCCTGCAGATCTGCAGGGTCTCTTCGAGCATCTCGAAGCGCTCGCTCAACGGAGGATAGGGAAAGCCGAGGGCGGCGTGCTCGCGGTCGTACCACGCCGCGCCGAGCCCCAGCATCGAGCGGCCCTGCGACAGCACGTCGAGCGTGGTGACCGCCTTGGCCAGCAATCCCGGATAGCGGTAGGTCACCCCGGTGACCAGCAGGCTCAGGTCGATCGTGGTGGTCTGCCCGGCCAGGAAGCCCAGTGACGTGTAGCCCTCGAGGAACGGGTCCTCCGCGCGCCCCATGGCCTCCATCTGGAAGAAGTGGTCGGCCAGCGTGAACAGTGTCGCCCCGCCTTGCTCGGCGGCCTTCGCCGCGTCGGCCAGGGTGGGGCCCAGCGCCGCCGCCTCGCCGGGTAGAAAGTCGATAAAGTGTATTGCCAGTTCCATTGCGGCCCTTGCCCTCTCTTATTCGGTCAAGCGCTCGAGCAGCGTTAAGGCATCGAGGATGACGCGACGTTCACGTTCGGAATACCGCTCGTGCATGGCGCGCGCCAGCCACTCCTCCCGGACCTGCCGGTTGCTCTCGGCGCGTCGCCGGCCCGCAGCGGTCAGCGAAATCAGTTGCCGCCGTCCGTCTTCCGGGTCGGGCGCGCGCCCGATGAGCCCCCGCTGCTCGAGGGCGGCCACTATCGTGGCCATGGACTGTGGACGTACCCGTTCGGCTGAGGCCAGGGCGCTCGCCGATGAGGCCCCCTCCTTCCAGAGCCGATTCAACACCGCGGTCTGCGAAGGGGTCAGGTCCTCGTCGGTGGCGAGGTCCTTCAGCTTGCGCCGCAGCCGGCTGAAGACCACCCGCAGGTCGCGGGCCGCCGTGGCCGCTGACTGGGTGATACCGTCCACGGCACCAGCCTATATTAGACAGCTAAAACTGTCCAGTCCAAACTGTCTAATTACGACCGAGGAGTTGCAGCGCGGCGTCGACCGCCAGCGCGGCCACGTTCAGCGTCTTGGACCGCAGATCGTGTCGTGCCCCGGCGATTTCGACGACGGCAGTCGTTCCGGTGACCAGCGCGGCGGCCGCGCGCAGTTCGTCGGGCGTACCGAAGGGGTCAGACGTCCCGTGCGTGAACACCGTCGGCACCCGGATGTCGGGCAGGTGCTCGGTGCGGGCCCGCTCCGGCTTGCCCGGCGGATGCACCGGATACGAGAACAGCGTCAGGAGGTCGACGGGCGCCTCGCGGGCCGCCACCACCATCGATGTCTGCCGTCCGCCGTAGGAGTGCCCGCCTGCGATCAGCGGTCCGTCGGCGAGGTCGCGGCACAGCGTGATCGCCTCGACGATCCCGGCGCGGTCGGCGGCGGCCGAGCCCGACGGTGGGCCCTTGGGACGGCGCCGCCGGTAGGGCAGGTTGTATCGGATCGCGAGCCAGCCCCGGCGCGCCCACTCGTCGCAAACCTGTTGCAGCAGCAGCGAATCCCGGTCGCCGCCGGCGCCGTGGGTCAGCACTACGACGCCCGACGCCGTGCCCTCGGGTTCGTGCGCGATACCGGCGATCTGGTCGAGGTTCACAACAGCCGAAACAAGGGGGAGACGGGGCCGTGTCCGTGACCCAGTGGATAGGAGGCCCGCAGGCATTCGGTGACCCAGCGCTTCCCGAACCCGACCGCGTCGGGCACGGTGAAGCCGTGCGCCAGCGCGCAGGCAATGGCCGAGGCCAGCGTGTCGCCGCCGCCGTGGTCATTGCCGCCGGGCAAACGCTCCGAATCGAATTCGTGATAGGAGACACCGTCGTAGAGCAGGTCGCAGCTGCGGTCGGACGACCGCAGGTGGCCGCCCTTGACCAGCACCCACCGCGGTCCGAGCGCATGCAGCGCCTTCGCGGCCGCCCGCTGTGACTGCGCGTCGACGACGTCGATGCCCACCAGCAGCCGCACCTCGTCGAGGTTGGGCGTCACCAGGGTGGCCAACGAAAACAGCTGGCCGCGAAGGGAATCCAGGGCGGAAGACTCGAGTAGCGCGTCGCCGTGCATGGACGCGCACACCGGATCGACGACGAGCGGGACCGTCACGCGGAGCCGGCGCCAGGTGGCGGCCACCGCGGTGATGATGGCCGACGACGCCAGCATCCCCGTCTTGGCGGCCTGGACGCCGATGTCGGTGATCACCGCCTCCATCTGGGCGGCGACCACGTCGGCGGGCACCTCATGAAAGTCCTTGACTTCCAGCGTGTTCTGCACGGTGACCGCGGAGACCGCGACGCAGGCGTGCAGCCCCAGCATCGCCATGGTGCGCAGGTCGGCCTGAATGCCCGCGCCGCCCCCCGAGTCGGATCCGGCGATGGACAGCACGCGCAGCGGCGTGGTGCCCGGCGGCGGCAGCGGCAGAACGGGAGGGGGGAAAATCAAGGCTGCGTGATCGGCAGGTACACCCGGTTGCCGTGCTCGGCGAACTCCTGCGACTTCTCCTGCATGGCAGCCTCGATCGCTTCCTCGCTGTCCAACCCGTGGGCCGCGGCGTAGTCGCGGACATCTTGGGTGATCCGCATGGAGCAGAACTTCGGCCCACACATCGAGCAGAAGTGCGCCGTCTTGGCGGGTTCGGCCGGCAGGGTCTCGTCGTGGAACTCCCTGGCCGTGTCGGGGTCCAACGACAACGCGAACTGGTCGTGCCAGCGGAACTCGAACCGCGCGGTCGACAGGGCGTCGTCGCGCTCCTGCGCGCGCGGATGCCCCTTGGCCAGGTCCGCGGAGTGGGCGGCGATCTTGTAGGCGATCACGCCGTCCTTGACGTCCTTGCGGTCCGGCAGCCCCAGGTGTTCCTTCGGGGTCACGTAGCACAGCATCGCCGTGCCGGCCTGCGCGATGATCGCCGCGCCGATCGCCGACGTGATGTGGTCGTAGGCCGGCGCGATGTCGGTGGCCAGCGGGCCCAGCGTGTAGAACGGCGCCTCCTCGCACAGTTCCTCCTCCAGCCGCACGTTCTCCACGATCTTGTGCATCGGGACGTGGCCCGGCCCCTCGATCATCACCTGCGCGCCACGGGATTTCGCGATCTTGGTCAGCTCGCCGAGGGTGCGCAGCTCGGCGAACTGCGCCGCGTCGTTGGCGTCGGCGATCGAGCCCGGGCGCAGCCCGTCGCCCAGGGAGAAGGTCACGTCGTAGCGCGCGAAGATGTCGCACAGCTCTTCGAAGTTGGTGTACAGGAACGACTCCCGGTGATGCGCCAGGCACCAGGCCGCCATGATGGACCCGCCGCGGGACACGATGCCGGTGACCCGCTTGGCGGTCAGCGGCACGTACCGCAGCAGCACACCGGCGTGCACGGTCATGTAGTCCACACCCTGCTCACACTGCTCGATCACGGTGTCGCGGTAGATCTCCCAGGTGAGCAAGGTGGGATCGCCCTTGACCTTTTCCAGCGCCTGGTAGATGGGCACCGTGCCGACCGGCACGGGGGAGTTGCGCAGGATCCACTCGCGCGTCTCGTGGATGTTCTTGCCGGTGGACAGGTCCATGATGGTGTCCGCACCCCAGCGGGTGGCCCACACCATCTTGTCGACCTCTTCGGCGATCGACGACGTCACCGCGGAGTTGCCGATATTGGCGTTGACCTTGACCGCGAAGGCCTTGCCGATGATCATCGGCTCGCTCTCGGGGTGGTTGTGGTTGGCCGGGATCACCGCGCGGCCACGGGCGACCTCGTCGCGCACCAGCTCGGCGGGCATCTCCTCGCGGGCGGCGATGTACGCCATCTCGGCGGTGATCTCGCCGGCCCGGGCGCGCTGCAGCTGGGTGCCGCGGTCGCGCACCACGCCCGGCCGCGCCGGCAGCCCCGCCGTCAGGTCGATCACCGCGTCCGCGTCGGTGTAGGGGCCGGAGGTGTCATACAGGTCGAAGTGGTCGCCGGTGGACAGGTGCACGCGCCGGAACGGAACCCTCAGGTGCGCACCGGCACCGGGCGCCTCCACCTCGCGGTAGACCTTGCTGCTGCCCGCGATGGGTCCGGTGGTGACGGAGGCCTCGACGGCTGACGAAAGGACGGACGTTTGTTCCAGGGTCATTTCTTCATCTCCCTACGCCGGCATTACCCGGTCAGGTTCGTACGGTCGACGGCCCCGAGCCGTCCTCTCAGCGCCTTCGATGTGCGCTCCCGCGTTGTTGGATGGTCCGCACGCGACGTTACCCCCACGCCGGACCACCCGGCATGTGGGCGGGCGATTCGGCCAGACCGGTAGCCGGTGGTGCCCCCCTGGTGCGAGGATGCAGACGTGCAAGAGCAAGGCGGAACGGCCGGGGAGACACCGGCCGGGCCTAACGGCCAACAGCTGAGCCCGGCCCAGGCGATCGCCCGGCATCTCAACGTGGGCACCTTCCGCTTCTGGTTCATCGGTGAGCGCTGGGAGTGGTCCGACGAGGTGGCCATGATGCACGGCTACGAACCGGGGACCGTCGAGCCCACGACGAAGCTGTTGTTGTCGCACAAGCACCCCGACGACCGCGCGCACGTCCAGGAGGTCCTCGACTACGCCCTGCAGTCGGCGGAGTCGTTCTCCAGCCGGCACCGGTTCCTCGACACCGCCGGCAAGGTGCACGACGCGATCGTCGTGGCCGACCGCATGCACGACGAGTCGGGCGCCGTGGTGGGCACCGCCGGCTATTACATCGACCTCACCGACACCTTCGACGAGGCCCGGAAAGAGGTGCTCGACGAGGCGCTGCCGGACCTCTTCGAAAGCCGAGCGGCGATCGAACAGGCCAAGGGCGTGCTGATGTTCGTCTACCGGGTCAGCGCCGACCAGGCCTTTCGGGTGCTGCAGTGGCGGTCGCAAGAGACCAACATGAAGCTGCGGGCGCTGGCCAGGCAGCTGCTCGCCGACGTAGCAACCCTGGACGGTTCCACCGCCGCCCTCCGGAGTCAGTTCGATCACCTGCTGCTGACGGTGCACGAACGGGTCTCCGCCGAGTCCGCCGGGTAACCAGGGGAATACGCGAACGCGGCTGCCCGCAAACAGTTAGTGTTCCTAGACACTGGCGCATCCCGCGCGTCCCCATGAGCGGCGAAAGGCATCGAAGGTGTTGGCGGTGGAACACGAGGCACTCGAGGACGCTGTGGTCGTGCGCGTTAAGGGCGGCGTCGACTCCAGTACCGTCGATGAGGTAACCGCCCATCTGACCGCCGCGCTCAAGCTGGCCGAGACGCACCCGGCCCGGCTGGTCGTCGTCGACCTGCAAGCGGTCGACTTCTTCGGAAGCGCGGCGTTGAACGCCATGCTCGAGTGCCACGAGGCGGGCAAGGAAGCCGGCACGGCGGTCCGCCTGGTCGCAGACCACGACCAGGTGCTCCGACCGATCGAGGTGACCGAATTGGATCGGATCCTCGACATCTATCCCACGCTGCCCGAGGCGCTGCAGCGCAACCGACCGCAATGAGCCCGGCGCTGCCGGCCGATCTGGCGGCTGCGGTCTCCCTGGGCGGTGAGATGGGTCGCCGGTTCGCCGAATTCGACTGGGACACCCATCCATTGGGTTCGCCCGGGGACTGGTCGGCCGAGGTGCGCGCGGCGGTGGCGGTAGCGCTGACCTCGCGGTTTCCCATCGTGCTCTGGCTGCGGCCCGGGGATCTGTTCTTGATGTACAACGACGGCTACGCGCAGATACTGGCGGACAAACACCCGGCGGCCCTGGGTTGCCCGGCCAAACAGGTGTGGTGGGAGATCTGGCCGCAGATCTCCCCGATGCTCACCAGCGTGATCGACACCGGCGTCGCGACCTGGTCCGACGACCTGATGTTGCCGCTGATGACCGGCGGCGAGTCGCAGGAGCGCTACTTCACTTTCACCTATAGCCCCATCATCGGCGGCGACGGCGCGGTCACCGCCGTTTTCTGCGCGGTGATCGAAACGACCGACCGGGTATTGAGCGAGCGGCGGCTCCACCTGCTCAACTCGGTGGCGGCCGCCGTGATGGACGCGCGCACCGTCGACGACGCGGTGAGCAGCGCCGTCGCCGTGTGCGACGCGCAGCCACCGGATTTGCCGTTCATCGCCGTCTACGTGGCGGGCGCCGGGAAGGGGCCACGCGACAGCACGCTGCGCGGGGCCACGCCCGCCGTTCGTTCGCTGCTGCCCGCTTCGCTGGCCGAGCTGACGGATTGGGACACGGCTCCACCTGCCCGCGCCGCGCGCGTCATCGGCCGGCTCGAGGACGTAATCCCGCGCATCGCGGAGCTTTTCGGCGAGAACCGCCCCCGGCAGGCCCTGGTGTTGCCGCTCGGGGAAACCCTGGGCGGCGGGGCGGTGGTGATCGGGGTCAATCCGCGGCGCCCCCTCGATGCGATGTACCGCGGGTTCTGTCAACTGCTCGCCGACCAGCTCTCCGCGGCGTTCGCCTCGGCGGTCTCCTACGAACAGCAGCGGCAGCGGGCCGATGCGCTGGCCGAGATGGACCGGGCGAAGACCGCGTTCCTGACCAACGTCAGCCACGAGTTCCGCACCCCACTGACGCTGCTGCTCGGGCCGCTCGACGATGCGCTGACCGAAGCGGCGCCGGGAAGCGTGCTGGCCGACCGGCTGAGCACCGCGGGCCGCAACGCGCGCCGCCTGCAGCGCCTGGTCGACTCGCTGCTCGACTTCTCCCGCATCGAGGCCGGCCGCGCGACCGCGAGGTTGGCGTGCACCGACGTCGGCGCGCTGACCGCCCACATCGCGTCGTCTTTCACCGAGCTCTGCCACCGGGCGGGGCTCGAGCTGGTCGTGGACTGCTCCCCGGTGCTGGCCGACGTCGACCCGGGCATGTGGGAGACGATCATCCTGAACCTGCTGTCGAACGCGGTCAAATACACTCTGCGGGGCTCGATTTCGGTCGAGGTGGGCGCCGAATCCGGGCTCTGCGTAGTCACCATGCGCGACACCGGAGTGGGGATCGCCGCTGAGGATCTGGACCGCCTGTTCGACCGCTTCTACCGGGCCGACAACTTTCGCGGCCGCAGCGTCGAGGGCACCGGGATCGGGCTCTCGCTGGTGCGCGGGCTCGTCGAGCTGCACAGCGGGACCGTGGAGATCGACAGCGAATTGGACCGCGGGACGACGGTGACCGTTCGGCTGCCGCAATCCGCCGGCACGGCGGCCGGTCGCTCAGCCGCGGGCCCGCTGGACGAGACCAACCCGTACGTGGCGGAGGCCAGTCAATGGCTGACGCCCGTTCCGGGCCGGGACGGGTCGACCGCCGCATCCGAGAGGGCGCGGCCGCTGGTGCTGATCGCCGACGACAACGCGGACATGCGACACCATCTCGACCGGGTGCTGTCGGCCCAATGGGAGACCGTCCTCGCCGCGGACGGGGAGTCGGCGCTCGCGGCGACCCGGACCCTGCGCCCGGACGCGGTCGTCACCGACGTCATGATGCCGGGCCTCGACGGTTTCGGACTGGTGGCGGCCATCCGCGCCGACCCGGAGTTGGCGGCCACCCCGGTCCTCATGCTGTCCGCCAGGGCGGGGCCCGAGGCGGTCGACGAGGGCTACGCCGGTGGGGCCGACGACTACCTGCCCAAGCCGTTCCGTTCCCAGGAGCTCGTCGACCGGGTGAAGTCGCGGCTGTCCGCGGTGGCCCGCGCTCGCGATCGCCAGCGTTTGGCCGCCTCCGATCTGGTGCAGCTCGACTCGGCGCTGCAGGCCACCGACTCGGTTGCCGGGATCTTGGACGCGTTGCTCGAATCCTCCTTCGGCTCAGCCGATGCCGCGTCGGTCGCCATCGGCGTCCTCGACGGCGAACGCCACATCCGGTTCGAATACTCCGGCCACCTGCCCGGCGAGTTGCGCGACCGTTACCACGTGACCGAGCTCGACTCGCCGGTGGTGGGGGCCGACGTCGTGCGCACCGGCGAGTCGATGGTCATCACCGACACGTTCGACCTGCCCCCGCGCTACGAGCACGCGGTGCAGGACACCGCCGCCAGCGTTCGCGCGTGCGTCGCCCACCCGTTGCGCGACCACTCGGGCCGCGTCGTCGGCGTGCTGGCCCTGCTGTGGCCCACGCCGCGCCAGTTCGATGCCGCCGAACTCGATGCGTTCGGTCGCATGGCCGAGCTGACGTCGTCGGCCCTGGACCGGGTCCGCGTGATGGAGCGCGAGCACCGCATCGCCGTCGACTTCCAGGAGCATCTGCTGGATCTGGACCGGGGATCGACGGCCGCGGTCGTGGCCGCCGTGTATGAGCCCGCCGGTGAGGCGATGCGGGTCGGCGGCGACTGGTACTCGGTCACCCCGCTGGATCGCGACGGCCGGGTCGCGATCTCGGTGGGCGACGTCGTCGGACACGGGTTGGCCGCCGCGATCGTGATGAGCAGGCTGCGCGCCGCGGTGGCCGCCTCGGCCCTCACGGCGGGCGAGCCGGGCGCGGTGCTGGGGGCGCTGGACCGGTACGGCGCCAGCGTCGCGGGGGCGCGCTGCGCGACCGTGGCCTACGCCCTCGTCGCGACCGAGCCGGACACCGGCCGCGCCACCGTCAACTACAGCTGCGCCGGGCACCCCTATCCCTTGCTGGTCTTCCCCGATCATCGCGCGGTGTTCCTGACGTCCGGGCGGCGCCTCCCGGTCGCTATCAAGGAACACGACGCGCGAAGCTATCCGCCCGACGCCACCGCGACGGCGCAGATGCCGCCGGGGAGCCTGATCCTGCTGTACACCGATGGCCTCGTCGAGCGTGCCGGCGAGACGCTCGACGACGGGCTCGCCCGCCTCGAGGCCGCGGCCGCCGAATGCGCCGACCTGCCGGTCGAGGCGGTCTGCACCGAACTGCTGTCCCGGATGGCGCCGCCCACCGGTTACCGCGACGACGTCGTGGTGCTGGCGCTGCGGCCGAGTCACCAGGCCCCGCGCAGCTTCGCCACGGTGGTGACGTCCGCGCCGAAGCAGATTCCCGTCGCGCGTGAGCGGCTACGTGACTGGCTGGCCGGCCTGGCGGTCGCCCCGAAGCGCGAACTGGACATCCTGCTGGCGACCGGGGAAGCCGTGACCAACGCGATCGAGCATGGCAGCGACGGCGAGCCGCGGCGAACCGTCTCCGTCGAGGCCTTCGTGCGCCGGCAGACGATCGCGGTCACGGTGAGCGACACCGGGCGGTGGGTGGGGGATTCCTCGGCCAGCCTGCGCAGCCGGCGCCGCGGCCGCGGGCTTTCCCTGATCGGTGGGCTGGCCGATCACGTCGACACGCTCCGCACTCCCGCGGGCACCCGGGTCACGTTGCGGTTCGACCGGGCCGTCGCGACCGGTTAGGCCAAGCTAGGCCTCTTCCATGGCCTCGCCCAGCTCCTCCAGCAGCTTGTTGTGGTGGTTGCTCGCCAGCAAGTGTCCGGCGGCGATGACCACGGCCACCGGCCAGTCGATGAGTTCGAGGGCCGCCAGGGCGGCCAGGCCCCCGAAATAGGCCAGCTGCTCGGGCCGGGGAATCTCCATCTGGCCGACCACCGGTACGTTCACGACGAACGTCTCGCCCTCGCGGATCTTTTCCACCGCCTCGCGCTGCGACGTCCCCCTGCGCGACTTCTTTTCCGCCATGATTTGCCTTTCAGTAACGAAGGGTTTGCCGACTCGCCGGGTGCCGCGGCCACCGTCGGACCTATGTCGACGATGACCGACACCGGGGGCGATCCGCTGGTTTCATCTATTGCTCTGGTGCTGAAGGTGCCGTTACTGGAACTCTATGCGCTGCTATGGCGCGTCGGGGTTGTCGAGGTTCACCCGCCTCGGCGGGCGCATCGGACGATCTGCCCGGACCCGTCAGCGCACGATTCGCAACCCCGATCGCGACGGTCGCCGCGGCAGCGGATCCCAGCCCCTGCGCCCAGCCGACCGGACCCAGCGGTGTACAGCCGAGCAATTGGCTGACCACCGGGATGCTGATCAGCGTCCCCATCGCCGCGAGTGAGCCCGCCGCGGTGAGCACCACCAGCGGGGCGTGTGAATCCAGCAGCGTCTGACCCAGCTCCGCGCCGACCAGGGCGACCAGGGCGACGGTCGAGGCCCGTTGCGGGCGGCCGGTGACGCTTCCCATCGCCCACGCGGCCGTCGTCGCGGCGGCCGTGGTGACGCCGCGGATGGCGACGGCACGCCACAACGCGGGCTGATCCGGGCCCCGGATGCCCGGGTCGGCCGGACCGCTGGGCTTGCTCACCGCGAGGGCCGCCGCGGGCAGCGCGTCGGTCATCATGTTCACCAAGAGCAGCTGCCGCGTGTTCAGCGGCGAGGTCCCGGTGATCGCGCTGCCGATGATCGCGAACAACACCTCGCCGGCGTTGCCGCCGAGCAGCACCGACACCGCCGCCTGCACCCGTTGCCAGAGTTGGCGGCCCTCTTCGATGGCGTTGCGCAGGCCCTCGATGCGGGCGTCGACCAGCACCACGTCGGCCGCCATGTGCGCCGGGTCGCTGCCACCGGCGACGACGCCGATGCCGACCGTGGCGGCCCGGATGGCCGCGGCGTCGTTCGCGCCGTCGCCGACCATCGCGGTGCGCACGCCCGCGCTCTCGAGCGTCTGGACGACCTGGACCTTGTTCTCCGGTGTCATCCGGGCGAAGATCACCCGTTCGGTCACGACCCGCTCTTGATCCTTGCGCGACAACGCATCCCACTCGGCCCCGCTGATCACCTGCTCGGCGGTCACGCGCATCCCGAGCTCCTCGGCGATGGCCTTGGCGGTGATCGGATGGTCGCCGGTGATCAGCTTGACGCCCACGGAAAGCCGGCGCAGATCCGCGAGTAGGCCGGCCGCCTCGGCGCGCGGGGTGTCGGACAAGCCGAGGAACCCGGTCAGGGCCAGCCCGTGCCGGGCGAAGTCGGCGATGTCGTCGGGGTCCTGCCGGATGGCCCGCGCCTGGGCGGGGCTCAGCTGCCGCCGCGCCACCGCGATCACCCGCAGGCCGCTGCCGGCCATCCCGGCGACCGTCTGCTCCATGGCGGGGCTCACATCCCGGCAGGCGGCCAGCACCACTTCGGGCGCGCCCTTGACGGCCAGCTCGATATCCGTCACGGACGCGGAGAACGACCGGCCGGAGCGGAACGGCAGGTGCGCGACGGGCGCGTTCGGGTTGTGGCCGTTCACGGCGGAGGCGGCCTCGACGATGGCGACATCGGTGGCGTGCACGTGCGGGCCGCCATTGGACGCCGGCGCGGCGTGCGCGGCGCAGCGCAACACCTCCTCGCGCGACGTTCCGGGCGCCGCGACGACCTCGGCCACCCGCAGCCGGTTCTGGCTCAGCGTTCCCGTCTTGTCGAAGCAGACCACGTCGATACGGCCGAGCGCCTCCACCGAACGCGGGACGCGGACCAGCGCGCCGAACTTGGTCAGCCGCCGCGCCGACGCCGCCTGCGCCAGCGTGGCCACCAGCGGCATCCCCTCGGGCACCGCCGCGACGGCGATGGCGATCCCGCTGGCGACCGCCTGGCGCAGGGCCGATCCCCGTAACAGCCCGAGGGCGCCCACCAGGCCGCCGCCCGTCATGCTGACCGGGAAGGCCCGGTTGGTGAGCTGGCTGAGCTGGTGCTGCAGGCCGACGTCCGACGACAGGTCGCCCGACACGAGTTCGGCGGCGCGGCGTTCCTGCGTGTCGGCCCCGACCGCGGTCACCACCGCGAGCGCGGTGCCGGCCACCACGGTCGTCCCGGCGTACAGCATGCAGCGGCGTTCGGCGAGAGCGGCGCCGGGCGTCGGCTCCACCTGCTTCTCCACCGACAGCGACTCACCGGTCAGCGTCGACTCGTCGACCTCGACGTCGACCTCCTCGATGATCCGGGCGTCGGCGGGCACCACCTCGTGCGTGCGCACCTCGATGACGTCGCCGGGCTGCAGCTGCGCCGCGATGACGTCGGCGTACACCCGGTCGCCGGCGACCTCGGAGACGACCTTGCGTGCCGGTGGAATCTGTTGAGCCAGTAGGTGATTGAGCCGGTTCTCGGCGCGCAGCCGCTGGCTGGCGGCCAGCATGGAGTTCCCGGCCAGCACCGAGAACACCAGGACGGCGTCGACGGGCGAGCCGAGCACCGCGCTGGCCGCCGAGCCGAGTGCCAGCACGGGGGTCAGCGGGTCGGTCAGCTCGGCGCGAACGGCGCCCACGAACTGTAGGAAGGCGCGCGCACGCGTTTCGGGCGGCGCGGCGCCCAGGGTGGCCGGCGCCAGGTGCCTCGGATCGCCGGCCGGCCCCGCCGCGGGCGTCGGCAACGCCCGGCGGACGCCCTCGACCGCCATCGCATGCCATTCCCGGACGGGAGCCGGGCGCGGTGCGTCCGTCTTGACGACGCCGCGCGCCAGCAGATATCCCGACAGCAGGCCGGCCGCCGCGCCGCTGGTCACCGGCCCACGCCCGATGCCGCGGACGCCGGGGATCATCAGCAGCGAGCCCATAGCGGTCGCGCCGGCCGAGATCGCGACCCCGCGTTGGGCGGCGGTCCGCGCCGCCGGCAGCGCATGCAGCACCCGCCAGGCGGCCGCCAGGTCGGGCAGCAGCAGGTCGGCGTACCAGGGCGGCGGGCCGGCCCCTGGCTCGGGCAGCAGACCCAGTGCCACGTCGGCCGACCAAACGCCTTGTGCCCCAGCCGATGACAGCATGGCGACCGTGTGGCCCGCCTCCTGCAGATCCGCCACCGCGCGGGCCAGGGCGTCGTCGACCGACCCCCGCCCCAGCGGCCTGATGTCGTCGAACGCCGGCCGCAGTTCGCCCAGCGAATCGTCCTCGACCGAAACCAATTCGGCTTTGGCCCGGTGCGCCTCGGCGACGACTGCCGAGGCCAGCGGGTCGTGCGCGAAGCAGAACAGCGCCTCGGCCTCCGCGTTCGGCTTACTGGGCGCTATTCCGGGCACCGGCTGCCATCCGGGGCGTAGGCGATTGTTCTCGAGCATCAGCTGGGCGCGCGACCATGCCGCCGGCAGCTCGGCCTCCTTCGCGCCGCGGATCAGCGACACCCGCAGGCTCCTGGTGCACAACACCCGGGGGTCGATGACGATCGCGTCGACACGGTCCAGGCGCCGCAGCGCCTCCGGGCGCACCGACAACACCGCGTGCCGGTCCGCCAACCCCTGGCCGAGCGCGGCGGCGAACGCCTCCGGCGTGGTGCGGTTGGCCGCCGGGGTGGTCACCAGGACCGCCAGCGCGGCCTGGTTCAGGTTGCGGGTGGTGGCGCCGACGATTCCCGCGCTGACGGCCTGGATGAGCGCGAATCGATCGGCCTGGTGGTCGGCGGGCCGGCCGCGCGGTGGCTTCGACCCCGCCGACGGGTCGGTGTGCGGGTGATCGGCGTGGCCGGCCAACTGCGGCTCGTGCCGGACCCAGGCGCGCGCCTCCGCGCGGCATTCCGCGGCTTTCAGCGACTGCATCAGCAGTCCCACCGACAATGACGCGGGGGACAGGGTGACGGTCTCCGCCGCCGTCACCGCCAGCGCCAGCACGCTGTCGGTCGCGGGCCGGCCGATGCGGTCCTCGAGCAGGCGGCGCAGCCATGGTTGGTAGTCGAGGGCGACGACGCCGGCCAGGACACCGACGGGCATGCGCGGCCAGCGCAGCGCCCGGCCGGTCAGCGCGACGCCGAGCCCGGCCGCGCCGGCGGCCGCCGTGGCCGCCCGGGTCGCCAGCACCACGCCATCGCCGGGCAGGCTCGTCGGGGGCGCCAACGGCTCGGCGGTTGTCCTTGGCGCGCAACGTTTCTCGGCGTCATCCACGACGTGACAGAGGTCGCGCAGCGACGTGCCCGCGTCGCCGATGGTGATCACCACCCGCGACAGCGGATAGTTCAGGGCGGCCGACGCGACCCCGGGATGGGCCAACACCGCGTCGAGCACCGAGCGCCCGAGTTCGTCGTCCGGACCGCCTTCCGAGGCGCCGTCCAGGCCCCGCACCTCGATCCAGGCGCGCTCCTCACCGCGCCAACAGCGTCGGCTCAGGGTTGTCGGTATGTCCCCGGGCAGCTCGCCCGTGATCGCCCGGACGCCCTCGCGCAGCGGGATCGCGGCGATGGTGATGCCGGCCTCGACGAGCGAGGTGGTCGCCTGGACGGTCGTCGCGACGGCGCGCAACGGCATAGCTCGTCGTATCGCGGTCGCAATGGTCAAAGCGTCGTCGAGCGGGCCCGTTAGTTGGTGCTACGCAACTCGGCGCTGCCGGCCCGGCGCCCGGCCGCCTTCTTCGCGGTCGACTTGGTGGCGGCCTTCTGCGGCGCGGCCTTCTGCGGCGCCGGTTCCACCGGCACCGCCTTGAGGCTGGCCTTCGCCGGCTTGGCCGGCTCCTGCTTGCGGCTCAACCGCTGCAACAACAGGGCGCTGCCACCGACCGCCAGCAGCACCGGCCATTCGACCAGTCCCGCGACGCCCAGCGCGCCGAAGGCCACCGCAGCCGCCGGTGCCGAGTGGCTGCCGCTGCTCATTCCCTTTTTGATGCCCTCGGCGGCTCCGGTGACACCGCCGATGACTCCGTTGACCGCCGCGCCACCCACAGCGCCGGCGGCCGCAGTGGTCGTGTTCGCCGCGCGACTCACCGCCTGACCCACGCCCCGAACCGCTCCGCCGATGACACTCATGTTGACTCCCTGGCCTTCTGCCCGTGCCGCGTAACCCGCGCCACCACCGGGGTGCACCCGCTGAACGCATCGTTAACGGCAAAAAAACATTGTATCCGCTTCTAACAAAGGAAAAGCCTGCCACCTTGCAAACCCGCAGACAACGAGCAACGGAAGTTTATTTGCCTGACCTTAACCTGGGTGTGGTTGTGGCGCGAATGCGCCAAACGCCATTTAGGCGCGCCTTATGTCGATCAGCACCGGTGCGTGATCGCTGGCGGCCTTGCCCTTGCGCTCCTCCCGCACGATCTGGGCATCCGTCACGCGGCCGGTGAGCTCCGGTGAGGCGAGGATGAAATCGATGCGCATGCCCTGCCGTTTGGGGAACCGCAGCTGGGTGTAGTCCCAATAGGTGTAGACGCCCGGGCCGGGCGCGAAAGGCCTTACCACGTCGGCGAATTGCGCGTCGACGATGGCGCTGAACGCGCGGCGCTCCGGCTCCGAGACGTGGGTGGCGCCGGTGTAGAACTCGGTGCTCCACACGTCGTCGTCCGTCGGGGCGATGTTCCAGTCGCCGGCCAGCGCGATCTGGGCGGTGGGATCGTCGCGCAACCAACCGGCCGCCGTATCACGCAGCGCGGCAAGCCATTCCAGCTTGTAGGTGTAGTGTGGGTCGCCCACCGCGCGGCCGTTGGGCACGTAGAGGCTCCACACCCGGACGCCGCCGCAGGTGGCGCCCAGCGCGCGGGCCTCGGTCGTGGCGGCCACCTCCGGCTTGCTGCTCCAGGTGGGCTGGCCGTCGAAACCGAGCTGGACGTCGTCGAGGCCCACCCGCGAGGCGATCGCCACCCCGTTCCACTGGTTGAAGCCGACATGGGCTACCTCGTAGCCGAGTTCGAAGAACGGCAGGGCGGGGAACTGGCCGTCGGAACACTTGGTCTCCTGCATGGCCAGCACGTCGACGTCGGCGCGGCCCAACCAGTCGACGACGCGGGGCAGGCGGCTGCGAATCGAATTCACGTTCCACGTGGCCAGCCGGTAAACACCGTCGGGCATGGCTAGACGGTATCCCAGGCGGGTGAGCGGGCCGGAAAGTAGCGGCGGCGGTGATGCCCGCGCAAGCCCAGCGCCTCGGTGAGCGTCGTTGCGAGCGTGCCGGCGCCGGTGTCGGGGACGACCAGGTAGGCGCGAGTCGCGCCGCGCGCCGCGGCCCAGGCCAACAGCGCGTGGCACGCGGCCGCCGTGGCGTGCTCGCCGGCGGCGCCGGTCGCCGAGAGCCCGACGAACCGCGCGCCGCCCGGCGCATCGGTCACCGCCGCGCGCGCGACCGCCGCGCCGGAGTGCAAGCCGACCATCAGCTCGCCCTCGATGATGTCCGGGCCAGGCGACAGGGCGATGGACGGGTCGGGTTCGGCCGGAGCCGGCGCGGACAGGTCGCGCACCCAAACCCTTTCGGTGTGTTCGGCGTTCAGGCCCGGCGGCAACGACAACAAGCGGTCCGGGATCGCCAGCCGCGGCGTCAGGCCCCGCCGCTCATACCAGGCCGCAACGGCGGCAACGGTACCGACGCGGGCCGAAACATCAAGCGGCATGGCGTAATCGACGCCATCTCCGGCCCGCAGCAGCCAGCCCTCGAGCCAGGCCCGCTCGGCCCCGGGCGACGCCGCGGCGGCCGCGTGCTCGAGCGCGCGGATCTCGGAGGTGCGGACCGGCGCGTCGGTCAGCACCCGCAGCGCGACCACGTCGCCGGGCGCCACTTCCACGATCGCGCCCGTCTTGGTCCGGACCCGCACCACCGGGTCGACCGCCAGCAGGTGTCCCACCGCATCGGTCAGCGGGGGGACCGAGCCTTCCGCGCGCCGGTAGCGCAGCGTCACCCGGGTACCCGGCTCCGGCCACGAGAACATCAGTGACCGAAGGGGTCCGGCCCCTCACCGGGCAGCCACGACAGGCCGGGCACCCCCCACCCGTGCGCCTTGACGGCGCGCTTGGCGCCGCGGGCGTGCCGGCCGACGAGACGGTCCAGGTACAGGAAGCCGTCCAGGTGGCCGGTCTCGTGCTGCAGCATGCGGGCGAACAGTCCGGTGCCCTCGAGCTCGACGGGCTGGCCGTCGGCGTCCAGCCCCCTGACCCGCGCCCAGGTGGCGCGGCCGGTGGGGAAGGACTCGCCCGGGACCGACAGGCAACCCTCGTCGTCGGTGTCCGGATCGGGCATGGTCTCGGGCACTTCGGAGGTTTCCAGCACCGGGTTGACGACCACGCCGCGGCGGCGGTCGGTCCGGCCGCGGTCGTCGGCGCAGTCGTAGACGAAGACGCGCAAGCCGACCCCGATCTGGTTGGCCGCCAGTCCGACTCCGTGCGCGGCGTCCATGGTGTCGTACATGTCGGCGATCAGCTCCGGCAGGTCCGCCGGCAGCGAACCGTCGGCGGCGACGGGCACGGGCTGCGTCGGGGTGTGCAAGACCGGGTCACCCACGATCCGGATGGGTACGACTGCCATGGTCGGCTAAGCTACCGCACGCGTGTGCGCGTCCAGGCCGGCGATCGCCGGTGCGGGCAATCTGAGCCAATCGGCCGACTCGCGGGTCTGGATGACGGCTTGAGGGTTTGTGCCGTGGTTCAATATTCGCCGAAACACGCCCTTAGGTAAGTCAAGTCATCAGAGCAGCCGAGAATTCGCCGGAAGGGTCCAGGGGAAGCTATATGGACAGCGCCATGGCGCGGGCAAATCGATCGGGGGACGATGCCGAGATCGCAGATGGGCTCACCCGCCGCGAACACGACATCCTCGCCTTCGAACGTCAGTGGTGGAAATTCGCGGGCGTAAAAGAAGAAGCAATCAAAGAGTTGTTCTCGATGTCGGCGACGCGCTACTACCAGGTGCTCAACGCGCTCGTCGACCGGCCCGAGGCGCTGGCCGCCGACCCGATGCTGGTGAAGCGGCTGCGGCGGCTGCGGGCCAGTCGCCAGAAGGCGCGTGCGGCGCGGCGCCTCGGCTTCGAGGTGACCTGACTCGCTACAGTGGGCTCGATGAAAGAGCGAGTCCCCGACTCCACCGGGCTTCCGCTGCGGGCGATGGTGATGGTGCTGTTGTTCCTGGGGGTCATTTTCCTGCTGCTCGGCTGGCAGGCGCTGGGTTCGTCTCCCAGCTCCGAGGACGACTCGGCATCGGCGGCCTCCACCACCGCCTCCACCAGCGCGTCGGCCACGCCGACGACCACTAAGCCCGCGGGGAACCACGCCGACGTGCAGGTGTACAACATCTCGACGAAAGAGGGCGTCGGCGCTCGCACCAAGGATCAGCTCACGGCCGCCGGCTTCAACGTCACCAAGGTCGACAACCTGACCGTGCCCGACGTGTCGGCCACCACCGTGTATTACACCGACGCCGACGACGAACACGCGACGGCCGACGCGGTGGGCAAGAACCTGGGCGCGCCGGTCGAACCCCGCATCCCCGCCCTGGCCGGCCAACCGCCCGGCGTCATCGTCCTCGTTACGGGCTGAGGGTTGAGCGACTAGGCTTCCGCTATGCCTCAGCTCGCTGGTCACCGCTTCGCCGCCGCCGCCGTTTCCGCCCTCTCCGCGGCCACTTCCGTCGCGCTGCTGGGCGCGTGTTCGTCGCCTCAGCACGCCGCGACCTCACCGGGCACCACGCCGGCGGTCTGGACCGGATCGCCGGCCCCGACGGGAACCGGGATGCAGGAGGCCGCGCCCGCCGCCGCGGCTGCGGAAAAGAACATCACCACCCACCTGAAGGCGCCCGACGGCACCGAGGTCGCGACCGCGACCTTCCAGTTCAACAACGGCTACGCCACCGTCACCATCGCGACGACCGGCGACGGGGTGCTGACGCCCGGCTTCCACGGCGTGCACATCCACAAGGTCGGCAGGTGCGAGCCCAACTCCGTCGCCCCGACCGGGGGTGCGCCGGGTGATTTCCTGTCCGCCGGAGGGCATTTCCAGACGCCCGGGCACGCCGCCGAGCCCGCCAGCGGTGACCTGACCTCGCTGCAGGTGCGCAAGGACGGGTCCGGGATGATGATGACCACCACGGACGCGTTCGGCATGGAGGACCTGCTGACCGGCGAGAAGACCGCGATCATCATTCACGCCGGCGCCGACAACTTCGCCAACATCCCGCCGGAGCGCTACAACCAGAGCAACGGAACCCCCGGTCCCGACCAGACGACGATGACCACCGGTGACGCCGGCAAGCGGGTCGCGTGCGGTGTGATCGGTGCCGGCTAACAGGATCCCCAACAAGGTCGAGTCGCGCATCGATTTCGCCCGTTCGCCGAGGCCGACCCTCGGCGTGGAGTGGGAGTTCGCGCTCGTCGACGCGCAGACCCGCGACCTGAGCAACGAAGCCACGGCGGTGATCGCCGAGATCGGCGAAAACCCGCGGGTGCACAAGGAGTTGCTGCGCAACACGGTGGAAGTGGTCAGCGGGGTCTGCAACTCCACCGGGGAGGCGATGGAGGACCTGCGGCAGACGCTGGGACCCACGCACCGCATCGTCCGGGACCGGGGCATGGAGCTGTTCTGCGCCGGGGCACACCCGTTCGGCCAGTGGTCCACCCAGAAGCTCACCGACGCGCCGCGCTACGCCGAACTGATCAAGCGGACCCAGTGGTGGGGGCGGCAGATGCTGATCTGGGGCGTGCACGTGCACGTCGGGATCTCGTCGGCGCACAAGGTCATGCCGATCATGACGTCGTTGTTGAAGTACTACCCGCACCTGCTGGCGCTGTCGGCCTCCTCGCCGTGGTGGACCGGCGTGGACACCGGGTACGCCAGCAACCGAGCGATGATGTTCCAGCAGTTGCCCACCGCCGGCCTCCCGTTCCAATTCCAGACCTGGGCGGAGTTCGAGGGCTTCGTCTACGACCAGAAGAAGACCGGCATCATCGATCACGTCGACGAAGTCCGTTGGGACATCCGGCCTTCGCCGCACCTGGGCACCATCGAGGTCCGCGTCTGCGACGGCGTGTCCAACCTGCGCGAGCTGGGCGCGCTGGTGGCGTTGACGCACTGCCTGGTGGTCGACCTGGACCGCAGGCTGGAGGCCGACGAGTCGTTGCCCACCATGCCGCCGTGGCACAACCAGGAAAACAAGTGGCGCGCGGCCCGCTACGGGCTGGACGCGATCATCATCCAGGACGCCGACAGCAACGAGCGGCTCGTCACCGAGGATCTCGACGAGGTGCTGAACCGGCTGGAACCCGTCGCCAAGTCGTTGAATTGCGCCGACGAGCTGGCCGCGGTGGCCGAGATCCCCAGGCGCGGCGCCTCATACCAGCGGCAGCGCCGGGTCGCCGAGGAACACGACGGTGACCTGCGGGCGGTCGTCGACGCGCTGGTGGCAGAGCTGGAAATCTGATGGAACTGGCGATGTTTCCGCTGGAGTCGGCGCTGCTGCCCGACCAGGATCTGCCGTTGCGAATCTTCGAGCCGCGCTACGGTGCGCTGGTGCGGCACTGCCTGGACACCGGGGATCCGTTCGGCGTGGTGCTCATCGCCCGGGGCCGCGAGGTCGGCGGCGGCGAATCGCGTTGCGACGTGGGCGTGTTGTCTCAGATCACCGAATGCGTCGATCACGGCGCGGGCCGGTACTCGCTGCACTGCCGGACCGGCGAGCGGATCAGGGTGTCCGAATGGCTGCCCGACGATCCCTACCCGCGCGCCACGGTGACGCTGTGGCCCGACCAGCCGGGCGACCCGGTCACCCCGGCCCAGCTGCGCGAGGTCGAGGACCGGGTGCTGGCCCTCTTCGAGCGGATCGCCGACGCGCGGGGGTTGGCGCTGCCGGACCGCGCGGCGCTCCTGGGCCCCGCCATGGCCGACTCCGGACAGCGCCTGTGCGCGTTGGCGTCTCGCATCCCGATCGGCACCGCCGACCGCTACACGGTGCTGGCGGCGCCGTCGGCCGCCGACCGCCTCGCCGCGCTCCGCGAGGCGGTGGACGCGGTCGCCGAGATGGTGGAGTTCCAGCTCTCCGAATAACACTGTCCGACAGGGGATTGCATGAAGGTACATCTGCAGGTCGCCGGCTCGCCGGTGGATGCGGCGGCGAGCGCGGCCGACATCGCCGCGACGGGAGCCGACGGCCTGTTCACCTTCGAGGGCCAGCACGACGTGTTCTTTCCGCTGATCGTCGCCGCCGGCGCGACCCGCCTGGAGCTGATGACCAACGTGGCGATCGCCCCGCCGCGCAGCCCGCTGCACCTGGCCCACGCCGCCTACGACCTGCAGCTCTACAGCGGCGGCCGATTCCGGCTCGGCCTGGGCTCGCAGGTGAAGGCCCACATCGAAAAGCGTTACGGCAGTAAGTGGGAGCGACCCGCGGCCCGGATGGCCGAGACCGTCGCGGCGATCAAGGCGATCTTCGCGGCCTGGGAAGGGCAGCGCCGACTGGACTTTCGCGGCGAGTTCTTCACCCACACCATCATGGCGCCCAACTTCAATCCCGGGCCCAACGCGTTTGGCCCGCCGCCGGTGCTGCTGGGCGCCCTGGGCCCGGTGATGACGCGCACCGCCGCCGAGGTGGCCGACGGCCTGCTGGTGATGCCGTTCAACAGTGCCCGCCACTTCACCGAACGCACCGTCCCGGCGGTCGGCGAGGGGCTGCGCCGCGCGGGACGGCCCCCCGGCGGATTCCAGATCATCGCCCAGGCGATGGTCGCCGTCGGCCGCGACGAGGCCGACCTGGCGGCCGCGATCGACGGTGTGGCAGCGCTGATTTCGTTCTACGGCTCGACCCCGGCCTATCTGCCCGTGCTCGAGGCCGAGGGCTGGGCCGACGTCCAGCCCGAGCTCAACGCGCTGTCCAAGCAGGGCCGGTTCGCCGAGATGCGCCGGCTGGTCGGCGATGAGGTGGTGGCGCGGATCGGGATCGTCGGCACCCCCGAGGAATGCGCGCGGCAGATCGCCGCCCGGTTTGCCGAGCACGCCGCGGAGGTGTGCTGTTACTTCCCGGGTTACACGCCGCGTGCCGCGGACATCGCCGACCTGATCGGCGCCCTGCACCGCACCCCCGCCCTGCCATGAGCCCGGATCTGACGGTCGACGTCGACGCGGGCGTGGCGGTGCTCACGCTCAACAGGCCCGAGCGGCGCAACGCCTACACCGCGGAGATGGGCGCGCTGCTGAGCCGGGCGTACTCCGACTGCGACGGCGACGACGGCATCCGGGCCATCGTCGTCACCGGGGCGGGCGACACGTTCTGCGCCGGGGCGGACTTCTCCGGCGGCACAAGCCCATTCGACGCCCCGGCCGGCGAGTTCTCGGCGTCACCGATCGCGCCGGCGGCGTTCGAGCTGCGCAAGCCGGTGATCGCCGCCGTCAACGGGCACGCGATCGGCATCGGCCTGACCATCGCGTTGCAGGCGGACCTGCGCATCGTCGCCGAGGACGCCAAATACGGTGTGGTGCAGGTGCGCCGGGGCGTGCTACCCGACTGCATGGCGCACTGGACGCTGGCGCGGCTGACCACCCTGGGGGTGGCCGCGGACATCCTGCTCACCGGGCGAACCTTCGGTGGGGCCGAGGCGGTGGCGCTCGGCGTCGCCAACCGGGTCCTGCCCGCCGACCGGGTGCTCGACCACGCTGTGGCGCTGGCCCGCGACATCGCGGTCAACGTGGCCCCCATGTCGGCGGCGCTGTGCAAGCGGCTGCTGTGGGACACCGCGATCAACAACTACACCCCGCGGCAGGTCGCCGCGCTGGAAACGCAGCTGCACCGCCGCGTGATGGGCACCGCCGACGCGCGCGAAGGGGTTGCCGCGTTTCTCGAGCGCCGGCCGCCGGCGTTCACGTCGCGGCTGTCCCAGGAGTGGACGGCGCTGCCCGAGCCGTGAGCTGCTCGGAGAGCTCCCACCACCGGGCCGCGCGCTCCTCGTCGCGGGCGTAGGGCGCCGCCCCGTCGCTGACCCCGCAGTCTTCGAGGTACAGCCCGCCGCGGCCGGAAAGCTCCGGGCTGACCGCCGCCCACACCTGGGTGGCCGCGCCCCGGTCGGGAGTGGTCACGTCGAGGGGCCCGCCGGCCACCTCGTGCAGCCGCGCGAAATCGGCGCGGGCCATGTGCCGCGCCAGCGACGTCGCCACGGTGCCGGGATGGACGGCATAGGCGCGGATCCCGGCGTCGCGCAGGCGGCGGTCGGCTTCCACGGCGTGCAGGATGTTCGCCGTTTTCGACGCGCCGTAGGCGACGAACTTGTCGTATTCGCGACGCTCCCAGTTGGGGTCGCCGAAGTCGACGTCGCCCAGCGCGTGGCCCCCGGACGACAGGTTGACGATCCGGGCGTGACCGTGGGCCCGGGCGGCGGCGGCGAGCTGCGGGACGAGGAGCCGGGTGAGTTCGAAATGTCCGAAATGGTTGGTGCCGATCTGCATTTCGAAGCCGTCGTGCGTCCTGCCGAACGGCGTGAACATCACCCCGGCGTTGTTCATCAACACGTCGACGGCCGGGGCGATCGCACGGATTGCGCCTGCCGCGGCGCGCACGCCGGCCAGCAGGGTGAGGTCGAGCTCGACGGTCGAGGTCTGCGCGCCCGGCGCGGCGGACGCGATCCACCGGGCCGTCTGGTCCAGGGCGTCGCGGTTGCGGGCGGCCAGGACCACGTGCGCCCCGGCGGCGGCCAGGGCGCGGGCCGACTCGCGCCCCAGCCCGGACGAGGCGCCCGTGATCACGCAGACCTTGCCGGACAGGTCGATCCCCTGGACGACGTGCAGCGCGCTCGGATGCTCGGTCATGCCGGTACAGGCTGCCACACCGCGGCGCGCTTCATCAGCCGCGGCGCCACGGCCCGATGAAGAGGGCCGACGACGGCCCAGACCGTTCGGGCGGCGGTCTTGTGGCAGTACTGCACGCGTGTGGTGAGGCTGGCGCGCCGGTCGTCCTGGCGTCGCAGCGTCAGCTCGCCGTGCATCAGCGGTCCGCGCGCGGTCAGAACGAGTTCGTCGCGATCCGACCGCGCCATCGTCCAGCCGATGATGTGCTCGGGCGACGAATACGGCCCGAGGCGGAATCTCAGCACGTGGCGGTGGATCCACGGGACCACGCCGCCGCCGGAGCCCGGCCCCACCGCGTCGCGGAACGTCTGCTCGGCGGTGCGCGAGTCACCTTGCGGCAGGGGGACTTCGAAGACGTCCTCGTAATCGGCGCGCTCGGCCGCCGCCGCAACGCGTTTGAGCGTCCATCGGGTGACGACGCGGTGCGCGCCGGTGCCGATGACGAGCGCCCGGTAGGCCTTCCCGCGCGCACCCGGGAAAGCCGCCCAGGTGGCCGCGCGCACCCTGGTGCGCCTCGGCGCGTCGTCCTCCAGCTCGAATACCCACCGGTACACCGCGAAAAGGTGCCGGCCCTTCAGCGCGAACCGCACCGGCGGGCGGGCCTCGTCCAGCACGAAGCCGGTCGGCACGGTCGACGGGTCGCCCGGGTCGCGACACAGCACCCGCAGCAGCGCCGACCACGTGTCGGCACGATTCGCGCCGACGGTTATGGCATGCTCATCGATATAGGGTAATCGTTCCATATAGAAGGACTGTACTAGATCGTGGCACCTCCGCGGAAGCACGAAACCGATGTGATCCTCGACGCCGCCCGGGCCCTGGTGCTCGACGGCGGACC
This sequence comes from Mycobacterium paraseoulense, assembly GCF_010731655.1. Classification (NCBI taxonomy): domain Bacteria; kingdom Bacillati; phylum Actinomycetota; class Actinomycetes; order Mycobacteriales; family Mycobacteriaceae; genus Mycobacterium; species Mycobacterium paraseoulense. The sequence continues at coordinate 4,697,791 of NZ_AP022619.1, forward strand.
CCGCGCGGCCAGCGTCGCGGCCATCGCCAAAGCCAGCGGCGCCCCCGCGGGCACCCTCTACCACCGGTTCGGCAACCGCGACGGCATCCTGACGGCCGCGTGGTTGCGGGCGCTGGAACGCTTTCAGTCGCGGGCCCTGGCCGCGGCCGGCGAGACGCCGGCGGCGGACACCGGCCTGGAAACGGCGGTGGCGATGGCGGTGTCCGCCGTCAGCTTCGCGCGCGAGCTACCCGACGACGCGCGGCTACTGCTGACGATCCGGCCGGCCGACCTGCTCGACGACGAACCCGACGCGGCGTTCCGGGAGACGCTGGCCGCGATGAACGCCCCGCTGACCGAGCGGATCGCGGTCTTGGCCCGCCAGCTCTACGGCAACGGCAGGCCCCGGTCGCTCGACGCCGTCGCGCGGGCGGTCGCGGACCTGCCCTACGCCGTGGTCCGGCGCCACGCGCACGACGACCCGATGCCCGGCTGGCTCGAACACGACGTGGCGGCGTCGGCGCGGGCCGTGCTACGGGCCTTTGGCGAAGGCGCGTAGCGCGTCGACCTGCATGGGGTCCAGTGAGGGGCGCACGACCTGGCGCGCCGCCGCGATGTCCGCGGCGGTCACGTCGGTGGCGTCGATGGATCGCCGCATCGCGGTCAGCGCCGCCTCGCGCAGCAGTGCCACGCAGTCGGCGGCGCTGTAGCCGTCGAGCCCGGCGGCCACCTCGTCGAGGTCGACGTCGTCGCTCAGCGGCACGGATTTGCCCGCGGTGCGCAGGATTTCGCGGCGGGCGGCGGCGTCGGGCGGTTCGACGAACACCCGCCGCTCCAGCCGGCCCGGGCGCAGCAGCGCCGGGTCGATCAGGTCCGGCCGGTTGGTGGCGCCCACCACGACGACGTCGCGCAGCGGATTGACGCCGTCGAGCTCGGTCAGCAGCGCGGCCACCACGCGATCGGTCACGCCCGAGTCGAAGCTCTGCCCGCGCCGGGGCGCCAGCGCGTCGATCTCGTCGAGGAATATCAGCGAGGGGGCGGAGTCGCGGGCGCGCCGAAACAGTTCGCGGACGGCCTTTTCCGAGCTTCCCACCCACTTGTCCATCAGCTCGGAGCCCTTGACCGAGTGCACGGACAGCTGCCCGGTGCTGGCCAGCGCGCGCACGACGAAGGTCTTGCCGCACCCGGGCGGCCCGTACAGCAGCACCCCGCGGGGCGGTTCGACGCCCAGCCGGGCGAAGGTGTCAGGGTGCTGCAGCGGCCACAGCACGGCCTCGGTGAGCGCCTGCCTGGCCTCGGCCATGTCGCCGACGTCGCCCAGGGTGACCCCCCCTACTTGCAAGCCGAAGGCCACCTCCTCGCTGGCCGACCGCGACAGCGGCCGGATGACCGTCAGCGCACCGAGGAGGTCCTCCTGGCTCAGCTCGGGTGGCCGGCCGTCGGCGCTGGCGCGCGACGCCGCGCGCAGCGCGGCCTCCCGCAGCAGCGCCGCCAGGTCGGCGACCACGAAACCCGGTGTCCGGGAAGCGATTTCATTGATATCCAGGGAGCCCGCGGGCACCGATTTCAGCAGCGACTCCAGCAGCGCCTTGCGGGTACCGGCATCCGGCAGCGGCAGGCTGAGTTCGCGGTCGCACAGGTCCGGCGCGCGCAGCCGGGCGTCGAGCTGGTCGGGCCGCGCGGAGGTGGCGATCAGCGCGACGCCCTCGGTGGCCACCGCGGTGCGCAGCTCGCCCAGGATCAGGGCGGCCACCGGCTCGGGGGTTGCCGGCAGCAGCGCGTCGACGTCGGTGATCAGCAGCACGCCGCCGCCGTCGCGGACGGCCTGCACGGCCGAGCCCACGGTCTTGAGCCGGTCTTCGGCGTTCAGCGCGCCGACCTCCGGCCCGTCCAGCTTCACCAGCCGGCGGCCGTCGCACACCGCGCGCACCAGCGTCACCTTGCCGACGCCGGCCGGGCCCGACACCAGCACGCCGAGGTTGGCGCCCGCGCCCAGCGTCTTGAGCAGGTGCGGCTCGTCGAGCGCCAGCTTGAGCCATTCGGCGAGCTTGGCGGCCTGTGGCTGCGATCCCTTGAGTTCCTCGAGGACGGTCTCCGGGCTCGCGACGTCGAGGAGTTCCAGCGACGGCATGGCGCCCCCGGCCGGGGCGCCGGAGCCGACACCGAGGCCCCAGGTGACCAACGTGTTGGGCTGCACGCTGACCGGGCCCGCCGGGTCGACGCCGGTGACGGTCAGCAGCTCCGAGGTCCAGCTGATGCCCACCGAGGCGGCCAGCGCGCGGGCGGCGGCCGATGTCGAGAACGGCGGGCCCAGGTCGCGGGGCAGCAGCGACACGGCGTCGCCGACGGTCAGCACCTTGCCCAGCAGGGCCTGCCGCAGGGTGACCGGCGAGATCGACTGGCTGGCCAGCGACGAGCCGGACAGCGTCACCGACCGGGCGCCGTAGACGGTGACCGCGCCGACGATCACCGCGGTGCCCTCGCGCAGCCCGGCGTTGGACAGCGTCACGTCGTCGAGCAGCACGGTGCCGACCGGGGTGTCCGGGCCGGCCAGCCCGGCCACCGCGGCCGTGGTCCGCGAACCCGTCAGCGCCACCGCGTCCCACTCCCGGATGCCGAGCGCGGCGACCGCGCTCGGATGCAGGCGGACGACGCCGCGGCGCGAGTCCACCGCGGAGGTGTTCAACCGCGCGGTGAGCGTGAGCTGACGGGCCGCATCGTCGCCCGGCCGGCTCATCGCAGGCGCCCACCCGGTTTGTGCAGCCCGAGCCGCGCCATCGACCGGCGGTGCGGTTGGGCCCGGCGGATCGCGCGGCGGGCGGCGCGGCGCTGCTTGGGTTCGTCCGACCACGCCTCGGGGTGGGCGGCCAGCCAGCGTTGGTTGCGGACCGCGAACGGGACGTGGCAGAGGTAGGCGATGATGATGACCCAGATCAGGACGTAGGGAGCCAGCACGGCCGCGGCCGCGCAGATCGCCAGCAGGGCGAGCAGCGGCGCCGCCCAGCTGGGGGGCACCGCCGCGGCGTGCATCTTGCGCATCGGGATCTTGCTGATCATCAGCATCGAGGTCCCCGTGATCCAGATGCACAGGAACGTCGTCGAGGTCCACCAGCCCTCACCAAACTGCAACTTGAGCCCGATCAGCCCGATCATCGACACCGCGCCCGCCGGCGCCGGCATGCCGACGAAGAACTCGTGCGTGTAGGCGGGCTGGCTGCCGTCGGCCTGCAGCGCGTTGTAGCGCGCCAGCCGCAACACCACGCACACCGCGTAGAGCAGGATCACCACCCAACCGGCCGGCGACTTCGTCAGCAGCGTCACGTAGAGCACGATCGCCGGCGTCACCCCGAAGTTCACCGCGTCGGCCAGCGAGTCGATCTCCTCGCCCATGCGCGACTGGGCGTCCAGGATGCGGGCCACCCTCCCGTCCAGTCCATCCAGAATGGCCGCCGCGGCGATCAGCGCCATCGCGGCCTTGGGCTGGTGCTCGAGGGCGAACCGGATCGCGGTGAGGCCCGCGCAGATGGACAGCACGGTCATCGCGCTGGGCAGGATCTGCAGGTTGACCGACGGCCTGCCGCGCGGCTTGCTGATCATGGCAGCTCGGCCAGCACGGTTTCGCCCGCGATCGCGCGCTGGCCCTGGTGGACCAGCGGCTCGGCGCCCGCCGGCAGATAGGTGTCGAGCCGGGAGCCGAACCGGATCAGGCCATAGGTGTCGCCGACGGTCAGCTTGTCCCCGACGCGCGCGTCGCAGACGATGCGCCGCGCCAACAGCCCGGCGACCTGCACCGCCACCACCTCCGCGCCGTTGGGCGTCCGGATCCGCAGGCTGGTGCGCTCGTTCTCGGTGCTGGCCGCGGCCAGGTCGGCCGAGCCGAAACGGCCGGGCCGGTGCTGCACGGCGATCACCTCGCCGCTCACCGGCGCGCGCTGCACGTGCGCGTCCAGCAGCGAAAGGAAGATGCTGACCCGCGGCAGCGGTGTGTCGCCCATGCCGAGTTCGGCGGGCGGGGCGGCGGAGTCGATGACGCAGACCACCCCGTCAGCGGGGGCGACGATCGCGCCCGGCCGGGTCGGCGGCACCCGGGGCGGGTGGCGGAAGAACCCCGCGCAGGCGGCCGCCGCCAGCAGGCCGGCCCGCCGCACCCACCGGTATCTGCGGCCGGCCAGCGCCACCGCGAGCCCGGCGGCGATGAACGGGCGGCCGGCCGGATGTACCGGCGGAACGGTCGAGCGCACCAACTCCAACGCGTGCTGCGGGCTGAAAGCTGGATCCTCGGCGGTGGGGCCGATGGGGCGGGGGCGTCGTGCCACGCGGTCATCTTACGAAAGGAGGGGGCGGGTTGGTTCCTGCCCGCAGGGGGAACGCCCACCTCCTCCTCACCCCGCTGCGCGGGCCGCATCGTCGGCGGCCTCTGCCTGATTGCCCGCCTAGGTCAGGTCCCAGACCTTCAGCTCGGTCCCTTCCGACACCTCGACCACGTCCTCGGGGATGTCCAGCAGCGCGTTCGCCGACGCCAGCCAGCGCAGGTGATGGGATGCCGGCGGGCCGTAGCTGGTGACGGTGCCGGAGTCGCGGTCCAGCACCGCGCGGCGGAATTGCCGCTTGCCGCGCGGCGAGGTCAGCGACTCGGTGAGCACGGCGGCCCGGTGCGGGCGCTCCGCGTCCGGCAGGCCCATGGCGTTGCGCAGCGCGGGCCGGATGAACACCTCGAACGACACCAGGGCGCTCACCGGGTTGCCCGGCAGGGTGACGATGGTCGCGCCGGCCACCCGGCCGATGCCCTGCGGCATGCCCGGCTGCATCGCCACCTTGACGAACTCGACGCCCTGGTCGCCTTCGCGGCCGAAGGCGTCCTTGACCACCTCGTAGGCGCCGGCACTGACCCCGCCGCTGGTGATGATCAGGTCGGCGTCGGCGGCGTACCGGTCGAGGAGCGCGCTGAACTGCGTGACGTCGTCTTCGGCGGTCACGACGGCGACCACCTCGGCGCCGGCGTCGCGGACCGCCCCGGCCAGCATGATCGAGTTGGACTCGTAGATCTGGCCCGGCCGCAGCGGGTTGCCCGGCGACACCAGCTCCGACCCGGTGGACATCACCAGCACCCGCTGGCGCGGAATCACCGGCAGCTCGGCCATGCCCAGCGCCGCCGCCAGGCCCAGCATGGCCGGTGTCACCGGCTGGCCGCGCCGCAGCACGGTGGTGCCGGCGGCGACGTCCTCGCCGGCCCGGCGGATGTGCGCGCCCTCCGGGCGCGGCGCCCGGATCGACACCATGTCCACCCCGCCGTCGGTGTCCTCGACCGGCACGACGGCCGTCGCCCCGGCGGGCAGCGGCGCGCCGGTCATGATGCGGTGCGCGGTGTTGGGTTGCAGCGTCAGCTCGTCGGTGCGCCCGGCGGGAATGTCCTCGGCGACCTCGAGCACCACCGGGTGCTCGGGCGTGGCGCCGGACGTCTCCTCGGCGCGCACCGCGTACCCGTCCATCGCGGAGTTGTCGAACACCGGCAGCGCCAGCCGCGCGACCACGTCGTCGGCCAGGACCAGCCCCTGCGCCTCGGCCAGCGCGGCGGTGACCGCCGGGCGCGCCCGGATGAGTTCGGCTACGACACGTTGATGTTCAGCTACCGACCGCACCCGGCCATTATCGGCCGGTCGGATTCCAGCGCCGACCCCGGTGAGGCGTCGGGGCCGACGTAGAGTCGAGAACGTGATTACCGGAGTGGCCCACACCGGGGTGTGTGTTCCGGATTGCGAGGCCGCCGTGGCGTTCTACCGCGACGTGTTGGGCCTGAGTGTGCTCTCGCCGCCGTACGTCATGACGGGTGACGCCATTCGCGACGACATGGGCGAGCTGGTCGGAGATCCCAGCATGAAGGCGGCCATCGTGGGATTCGACGGCGACGGCGACCGGGTGCTCGAGGTCATCGAATACCTCGGCGAAGACGGGCGCTCCGGCGGCAGGGCCCTGACCGACCACGGGCTGTCCCACGTCGGGCTGATCTGTGCGGACCTCGACGCCACCCGGGCGGAGCTGGAGGGCAAGGGCGTGCGCTTCCTGGTCAGCGGGACCGCGGAGGTCGCGCGGGTCCGCACCACGTGGTTCGTCGACCCCTGGGGTGTGGTGTTCATCCTGGTCGAGAAGAGCCGGCCGCAGCGACCGTACTACGCGCAATGGGACTGAAGCCGACCGTCGGGATCATCGGAGCGGGCGCCGGCGGCATCGCGATGGGCATCCAGCTGGCCGAGGGCGGCTACGAGTTCACCATCTTCGACCGGGCCGACGGCTTCGGCGGGACCTGGCGCCACAACACCTTCCCGGGCGCGGCGTGCGACGTCCCGTCGCACCTGTATTCGTATTCCTTCGCGCCCAACCCGCGGTGGAGCAAGACCTACGCCAACCAGCCCGAGATTCTGGCGTACCTCGAGGCGGTGGCCGCCCGGCACGGGCTGGGTGCGCGCCTGCGGGCGAACACCGCGATCAGCGGCGCGCGCTGGTCGGACACCCGGCGCCGCTGGACGCTGACCGACGGCGACGGTGGCGAGCACGAGTTCGACGCGGTGGTCAGCGCCGTCGGGATGCTCGACGTGCCCCACATCCCCGACATCCCGGGGGCGCAGCGCTTCCGCGGGCGCCGATTCCATTCGGCGCGTTGGGATCACAGCAAGTCGACGGCCGGGGAGCGGGTGGCGTCCATCGGCACGGGCGCCAGCGCGATCCAGTATGTGCCCGCGATCGCGCCAAAGACCGCGCACCTGACCGTGTTTCAGCGGACGCCGATCTGGATCGCGCCCCGGTTCGACTTCCCGTTCACCCCCGAGCAGCAGGAGCTGTTCGAGCGCGACCCGGCGACGGCGCGGAAGCTGCGCGACGAGGCGTTCGACGCCTACGAGTCGTCCAGTTTCGACGTCGACGCGGCGCAGACGCGGGAGGCGACCGCGCTGGCCCGCAGCTACCTCATGCGCAAGGTGACCGACCCCGAGCTGCGCGCGAAGCTGACGCCGGACTACCCGGCCGGCTGCAAGCGGCCGCTGATGTCACGCGACTGGTATCCCACGTTCGCGCTGCCCAACGTCGTCCTGGAGACGGCCGCCATCGCCGAGATCACCGAGCGGGGAGTGCGCACCGCCGACGGCGTGGAGCACCGCGTCGACACCATCATCTACGGCACCGGGTTCACCGCGGCCGACTATCTCGCCAGCATCGACGTGTACGGAACCGGCGGGCGCCGTCTGGCCGACGACTGGAGCGACGGCGCCGAGGCGTACCTGGGCACGCTGGTGACCGGTTACCCGAACTTCTTCACGCTGTACGGCCCCAACACGAACGGCGTCAATTCGATCATCTACATCCACGAGGCGCAGTCGACCTTCGTCCGCCGCGTCCTCGACGTCATGGACGGGCGCGGCGCGCGCACCGTCGAGGTGACGCAGGACGCGCAGCGCCGCTACAACGAGGAGATCCAGGCGGCCATGGCGGGCAAGGTGTGGCTGGCGTGCAGCAACTACTTCCGGCATCGCAGCGGGAAGGTGGTCACCCAATTGCCTTACAGCGGGCGGACTTTCTTCGAGCGCACCCGCGAGCCGGTCGAGGCCGACTACCGCTGGGACCGGTAGTTCGCCGACGGCCTGGGGCGCAGCCGGCGGCGGCCCCTGGTCGAGGGGGCCCGGCTGGGCAGCCCGTGGCTCAGGCCCGGCCGCCTCGGTCGTTTGACCCGCTCCGCGGTCCTGATCGGGGCGCTGAACGCCGTCTCGACCTTCATCCGCAACCACGCCGCGGCCCGCTTCGACCTCACCTGCACGGCCAAACCCTACGTCGCGCGCATGCCGGGAACCGGTGCGCGGCACCTAAAGTTCGCTCACCATTAACCCTGCACCCAGTAGTTGTCGTGGCGGACGAACCACTCCCGGCGTTCGTCGTCGGTCATGTCCGCCAGCGCCGCGAAGCCCTCGAAGTAGGCCTCCCGCGGCGCGCCCGGCGCGAACAGCATCAGGATCGACGCCGGTTCGTCGGCCTCGTTACGGAAACCGTGGACGCCGCCGGGCGGTACGTAGAGGAAGTCGCCCTGCCGGCCCTCGGCCCACTGGGTGCCGTCGTAGAGCTTCATCGTGCCCGAGAGCACGAAGAACGCCTCGGACATCGCCCGGTGGAAATGCGGCCCGGGCCCACCACCGGCCGCGGGGATGTCGACGCGGTAGAGCCCGTAGTCGCCGTCGGTCGCCTGCTGGTTGGCCAGGTAGTGGTACTTGGCGCCGCCGGCTTCGTAGTCGGGCGGCGAGTCGGCCCGCTTCAGCCACGCGCTGAGCTCGGGCTCCCCCTTGGTGTATCGGGGTGGGGGATAGGGCGGCACGACAAGGGACATGCTTCCAGTGTGCGGCTATACCATCGCGGGGGTGGCGGAGTCGGCGGCGGAAGAGGTTCGGGCGGAACGGCTGCTGGACGCCCAGCAGAACGCGGAGCGGCTTTTCGACGAGATCGAACGGCGCGCCATGATCCGGCCCGGCGTCTCCGAGCAGCAGTTGTCCGACGAGATCAACCGGCTCGCCGCCGACATGTTCGGGGTCACCCGGCACTGGCACCGGCGGATCGTGCGGGCCGGTGAGAACACGCTGCAGCCCTTCCACGAGCGCCCGCCGGACCGGGTCGTCGCCGACGGCGACGTCGTCTTCCTCGACCTCGGCCCGATCTTCGCCGAGTGGGAGGCCGACTTCGGCCGCACCTTCGTGCTCGGCGACGACCCCGACAAGACCGCCGTCCGCGACGCGCTGCCCCGGGTGTGGCGGGCCGGCCGCGAGTACTTCTTCCGGCGACCGGGCGTCACCGGCGCCGAGCTGTACGACTTCGTCGTCGGGGTGGCGCACGCCGAGGGTTTCGAGTTCGCCAGTCCCATCGCCGGGCACCTGGTCGGGGAGTTCCCGCACAAGAAGATCGCCGGGCCCGGCGTGCAGTGGTACATCGCGCCCGGGTCGGACAAGCCGATGCGGCGCAGGGACCCGGCCGGCCGCGTCTGTCATTGGATCCTGGAGATCCACCTGGCCGACCGGGCCCGCGGCTTCGGCGGTTTCTACGAGCAGCTGCTCGACCTGCCCTAGTGCCGATCGCATGCGCCGGGCGCGGCGGGTCGGCACCATCGACCTCAGCCGAGGGGATACCTGACGCCGGTGAGCTCCTCGGAGACCGCCCACAACCGCCGCTGCACGTCGACGTCGCGCGACTTCTCGCTGGATCCCACGAGCTTGGGATAGCCGCGGGTCTCGGCGAACCCGTCCGGGCCGTAGTACTGGCCGCCGAGCACGCCCGGGTCGGTGGCGGCGCGCAGCGTCGGGAGCGCGCCCATGGCCGCGTCCTGAGCGATCACCGAGAAGAACACGTTGACGAACGGCCGGAAGGCCGTGGGCGTGTAGCGGCCCAGCTCGGTGTTCGACCCGCCGGGGTGGGCGGCGGCGGCGATGGTCGTGCCGTGGGGGGCGAGCTTGCGCTGCAGCTCGTAGGTGAACAGCAGGTTGGCCAGCTTGGCCTGCCCGTAGGCTGCCACCCGGTTGTAGGAGCGCTCCCATTGCAGGTCGTCGAAGTGGATGTCGGCGAGGATGCGGTGGCCCATGCTGCTCACCGTCACGACCCGCGAACCGGCGACCGGCAGCAGCCGCTCCAGCAGCAGGCCGGTGAGCGCGAAGTGGCCCAGGTGGTTGGTGCCGAACTGCATCTCGAAGCCGTCTTTGGTGGTTTCCTTCGGCGTGTACATGACGCCGGCGTTGTTGATCAGCAGGTCGATGCGCTCGTAATCGGACTTGAGCTGCTCGGCGGCGGCGCGCACGGAGTCCAGCGACGTCAGGTCGAGCTCGGCCAGCGCCACGTCGGCGCCGGGGCTCTTGGCGGCGATCCGGGCGGCGGCGTCCTTGCCCTTGTCCAGATTGCGCACCGCCAGCACGACGCGGGCGCCGTGGTCGGCCAGCGCGGCGGCCGTCTCGTAGCCGAGACCGGTGTTGGCCCCGGTGATGACGGCGACGCGACCGGTCTGGTCGGGGATGTCCGCGGCGGTCCACTTGGCCATGACAGGCTCCTTGAACTAGTAGAGTAAACGGGGCGAGCGCTCCGGTTGTTGCCCACTATACGGAACGCGCGCCCCGTTTTGTCAACGTCTAGGCGGTGAACAGATGGCGCAGCCCGCACGGCCGTTGCGCGCCGACGCGGCGCGCAACCGTGCGCGCGTGCTGGACGTCGCCTACGAAACCTTTGCGGCCGAGGGCCTGGCCGTGCCGGTCGACGAGATCGCCCGGCGTGCGGGGGTCGGGGCCGGCACCGTCTACCGGCACTTCCCGACGAAGGAGGCGCTGTTCGCGGCGGTCATCGAGGACCGCATGCGGCGCATGGTCGACGACGGCCGTGCCCTGTTGACGTCCGAGGGGCCGGGGGAAGCGCTGTTCGCCTTTCTGCGCTCGCTGGTGTTGCAGTGGGGGGCCGCGGACCGCGGCCTGGTGGACGCCCTGGCCGGCTACGGAATCGACATCGCCTGCGCGGCGCCCGAGGCCGAAGACGCCTTCAAGGCCGTGCTCGGCGAGCTGCTGCGCGCCGCGCAGCAGGCGGGCACCGCGCGGCGCGACATCGACATGCGGGACGTGAAGGCGATCCTCGTCGGCTGCCAGGCGATGCAGGCGTACGACTCCGCGCTGGCCGAGCGGGCGACCGACGTCGTCATCGACGGCTTACGCGCGCAGCGATAAGGCCCCCGCTGTTCTTGCACTCGGCATATGCGAGTGCTAAGAATGACGTTGGCACTCGCGACTGGCGAGTGCTAGGTCGGGACGGTGAGACCAGCAGACACCTGGGGTCGTCCGTCGCGGGCACTGCACCCGGCCAGCGTAAGTAATGGGGTGACCACCCGTGGTCACCCGGTGTCATCCCCGATCCGGAGGAATCACTTCGCAATGGCCAAGACAATTGCGTACGACGAAGAGGCCCGTCGCGGCCTCGAGCGGGGGCTGAACGCCCTCGCCGACGCGGTAAAGGTGACGTTGGGTCCCAAGGGCCGCAACGTCGTCCTGGAGAAGAAGTGGGGTGCCCCCACGATCACCAACGATGGTGTGTCCATCGCCAAGGAGATCGAGCTGGAGGACCCATACGAGAAGATCGGCGCCGAGCTGGTCAAGGAAGTCGCCAAGAAGACCGACGACGTCGCCGGTGACGGCACGACGACGGCCACGGTGCTGGCCCAGGCCCTGGTCAAGGAGGGTCTGCGCAACGTCGCGGCCGGCGCCAACCCGCTGGCGCTCAAGCGCGGCATCGAGAAGGCCGTCGAGAAGGTCACCGAGACCCTGCTCAAGTCGGCCAAGGATGTCGAGACCAAGGAGCAGATCGCCGCGACCGCCGCGATCTCCGCTGGCGACCAGTCGATCGGCGACCTGATCGCCGAGGCGATGGACAAGGTCGGCAACGAGGGCGTCATCACCGTCGAGGAGTCCAACACCTTCGGCCTGCAGCTCGAGCTCACCGAGGGCATGCGGTTCGACAAGGGCTACATCTCGGGCTACTTCGTCACCGACGCCGAGCGTCAGGAAGCGGTCCTCGAGGACCCGTTCATCCTGCTGGTCAGCTCCAAGGTGTCGACGGTCAAGGACCTGCTGCCGCTGCTGGAGAAGGTCATCCAGGCCGGCAAGCCGCTGCTGATCATCGCCGAGGACGTCGAGGGCGAGGCGTTGAGCACCCTGGTCGTCAACAAGATCCGCGGCACCTTCAAGTCCGTGGCCGTCAAGGCCCCGGGCTTCGGTGACCGCCGCAAGGCGATGCTGCAGGACATGGCGATCCTCACCGGTGGCCAGGTCATCAGCGAGGAGGTCGGCCTGTCGCTGGAGAGCGCCGACGTCGCCCTGCTCGGTAAGGCCCGCAAGGTCGTCGTCACCAAGGACGAGACCACCATCGTCGAGGGCGCCGGTGACACCGACGCCATCGCCGGGCGCGTGGCCCAGATCCGCCAGGAGATCGAGAACAGCGACTCCGACTACGACCGCGAGAAGCTGCAGGAGCGCCTGGCCAAGCTGGCCGGCGGTGTCGCGGTGATCAAGGCCGGGGCCGCCACCGAGGTGGAGCTCAAGGAGCGCAAGCACCGCATCGAGGACGCGGTGCGCAACGCCAAGGCCGCCGTCGAGGAGGGCATCGTCGCCGGTGGTGGCGTGGCCCTGCTGCAGGCGGCTCCGACGCTGGACGAGCTCAAGCTCACCGGCGACGAGGCCACCGGCGCCAACATCGTCAAGGTGGCGCTGGAAGCTCCGCTGAAGCAGATCGCCTTCAACTCCGGGCTGGAGCCCGGCGTTGTCGCCGAGAAGGTTCGCAACTCGCCCGCCGGCACCGGCCTGAACGCCGCCAGCGGTGAGTACGAGGACCTGCTCAAGGCCGGCGTTGCCGACCCGGTCAAGGTGACCCGCTCGGCGCTGCAGAACGCGGCGTCCATCGCGGCGTTGTTCCTGACGACCGAGGCCGTCGTCGCCGACAAGCCGGAGAAGGCGGCCGCACCCGCGGGCGACCCGACCGGCGGCATGGGCGGCATGGACTTCTAGGAAGTCGACGAAAAGCCCGGTCTGCGTTGCAGGCCGGGCTTTTTCGTATCCGCCGAGCTCGGCGGGGTAGGTTCGACCGCGTGGCCCTTCCGACTCCCTCACCCACCAGCACCGCCGTCGTGACCGGCGCGTCGTCGGGCATCGGCGCCGACATCGCGCGGGAACTGGCCGACCGCGGCCACGGCGTCACCCTCGTCGCCCGCCGCGAAGACCGCCTGCGCGAGCTGGCCGACGAACTCGCGGCCAGCGGAGTGCGTGTCGAGGTGATCGCCTGCGACGTCGCGGATCCCGCCGCCCGCGCGGGCCTCCTCGACGAGGTCGGCCACCGCGGGCTGACCGCCGACATCTTGGTCAACAACGCCGGCATCGGCACCATGGGCTCGGTGACGAAAACGCCCGTCGCCGCGGAGATCGCCCAGGTGCGCGTCAACGTCGAGGCCGTCATCGACCTGACCACCCGCGCGGTCCAGCAGATGGTGCCGCGCGGACGTGGCGCGATCCTCAACGTCGGATCCACCGCGGGCTTCCACCCCATCCCGGGCCAGTCCGGCTATTCGGCCACCAAGGCGTTCGTGAACACCTACACCGAAGGGGTGCGCGCCGAGCTCGCCGGCACCGGTGTCACGGTCGCGCTGCTGTGCCCCGGCCCGGTGCGCACCGAGTTCCTGCAGAACGCGGGCATGGACGAGCGGGACTTCGCCAGCGCGTTTCCGAAGTTCATGTGGATGCCGTCGCGGGACGTGGCACGGGTGGGCGTCGACGCGCTCGAGCACGACCGCGGAACGGTGATCGCCGGGCTGCCGAGCCGGGTGACCACCCGGGTGTTCCAGTTCATGCCGCGGCGGTTGCTGCTGCCGCTGCTGAAGAGCCAGCATCCGGGACTCAAACGGGACGCGGACCGGTCACCGGCCTGAGGGCCAGCGCCGCATCCAGCCCTCCGCCGGAAGCGCCAGCGCGTTGCACAGCGTGCAGATCGTGCGATACCAGCCGACGGCGGTGAGCAATTCGATCCGCTGTTCGTCGTCGAGGTCTCGCCCCAGCGCAATCCAGGTCGCCTCCGACCACGAGCCGGTGCGCTCCAGCTCGTCCACCGCCTCGATCAGCGTCCGCTCGGAAGGGCTCCACCGCACGCCGTCCGCCCCGCCGGTCACCAGCGCGTCGCATTCGTCGTCGCTGACACCCGCGATCGGTCCCCAGAACGCCGCCTGCCCGCCCCACTCGTACTCGCAGCCGACCAGCGCGCACGTGCGAAGGATCGCGATCGTCCGCGTCCGAGGAGGCAAAAGCGCTGCGGTATAGAGTGATTCGCCGAGCTTGCGCAGCCGGCTGGCTAGTGCCGGGTGGCGCTGCAGGCAGCGCACCAGTAGCAGGGGTTCATAGGTGCGGTCCGGGTGGCCCCAGCTGTTGATTCCAGTCGCGTCTTCCGCACTCCACGGCGGGGCGAGCGGTGCGACGCGGCTCACGCCGGCTCGCTGAACACGACGCAGTCGTGCAGGCAGCCCTTTGCCGCGCCGGGGGAGTCGGGGTCGGCCTCGCGGTGCAGCAGCGCGCGGGAGGGTGCCACCGTGAGCCGAACGGCGTCCCCGGCGTCGGTGACCTCGGCCGTCCCGTCGACGATCAGCGAATAGCCGCCGGGCTCGGTCGGGGGCCACAGCAGGGTGACGTCGCGGCGCTGGGCGAGATTCTGCCGGGTGCGGCCGCCGATGAGGCCGATATCGATGGTCGCCCCGCTCAGCCGCGGTTCGACCGTCACGGTGTGCACGCGGTAGTCGTCGTCCACGGTGACCAGGTAGGCGTACGGGTAGTCGGGGAGGGCGGCGGCGAGCCGCTCGAGGTCCACCTTCTTCTTCGTGCGCATGGTGCTCCAGGATAGGCCGGGCCGGGCCGCTAGAGCGTGCGCGGAACCCGCGCCGCCGGGAGGCCGAACGTGAGCTGGCCGCTGCTGCTGAAGTGGAAACCGAGGTTCTGCAGGACCTGCTGCCAGGGCGCCAATTTCTCCACGGCCGCCGACGCGTCGGCATGGTAGCCATACATCGCCTCCACGTCCGACGCCCACATCTGGTCGTAGGCGGCCTCGATGTCGGCGATCGCGGGGGTGTTCTGACCCAGATGATTGTTGGCCGACAACGCGTGCGCCAGAGCGCGATTGGCCGCGACCACCGCGGGCTGGACCGTGGCCGCCAGCGCGCCCTCGAACGCGGCCGCGACGGCCGAGGCCTGGCTGGACACCGCCTCGGCCTGGGCCGCCGCCGCGCTGAGCCAGCTCACGTAGTGCGTGGCGAGGGCCATCATCGCCGCCGAGGAGGGGCCCTGCCAGGACCCGCTGGCGAGGTTTGACGTGACCGAAGAAAACGATGATGCTGACGAGGCCAAGTCCTCGGCAAGGCCGTCCCAGGCTTCCGCGGCAGCAAGCAGCGGCCCGGCTCCGGGACCCGAATGGATTCGTGCCGAGTTCACTTCTGGCGGCAACCACGCAAAATGCGGGCTCGTCACCGGCTTAACTTACCCGGGATTCGGCCGATTTGGTGGCGTTATTGCGCGGCTACTGGCCCGGGCCGGCGCCCGCGGACCAACTTGCCCGGGCGAGCCTCGGTCGGCACGCCGTTTTCCGCGATCACTTCGCCGGCGACGATGGTCGCGACGTACCCGTCGGCCGTCTGGTCCAGGCGCCGCCCCCCGGCGGGCAGGTCGTAGCTGATGACCGGCTTGTGCAGCCGCAGCGCGGCGTGATCGATGACGTTGAGGTCGGCCTTGTAGCCCACGGCGATGCGGCCCCGGTCGCCCAGCCCGGCGACGCGGGCCGGCACCGACGTGAGCTCGCGGACGGCCTCCGGCACGGTGAACCGCCCCGACTTGCGGTCGCGTGCCCAATGCGCCAGGAAGTACGTCGAATAGCTGGCGTCACAGATCATCCCGTAGTGCGCGCCGCCGTCGCCGAGCCCCAGCACGACGTCCTCGCGGTGCAGTAGCTCGCCGACGGTGTCCAGCGAGTTGCCCTGCAGGTTGCTGGTGGCCACCAGCAGCATGGCGCGGCCGTCGTCGTCAAGCAGGCGGTCGTAGGCCTCCGCCATCGGGTCGACCCCGCGGGCGCGGGCCCTGGCGCCGATGCTGGTCGACGGGTCCGGCTCGTAGTCGGGGTTGTCGCCCAGCGGGAAGATCCAGTCCCACATCTGCGCCACGTAGAGGATCGGATGACCGACCCCGGGCTTGTCGGCCAGGATGCGGGCGCGCACCTCCGGCTTGCGCATCTCGGCGACCCGCTCGGCCAGCGGCAGGTGCGCGATCTCCCGGTAGCTGGGGTAGAGCACGAACGGGTTGGCGGACAGCTGCAGCCCGATGATCAACCCGATCGGCCGGGGCAACAGCTGCGCGGTGATCTGGGGGTCGCCCGCGCCGGCCCGGGAATTCGCCTTCTCGATCATGGTGATGGCGTCCGGCCAGGTCGGGTCGCCGGCGTTGGCGACGACCAGCGTGAAGGTGAGCGGCAGGCCGACATCCTCGGCCACGTCGAACACCATCTGCAGCACCGGCTCGTAGCCACCGGCCGGGATGTCCGGCACGAACTGCAGCAGGCCGCCGCCCCCGTCCACGACACCGCGGGCGATCTCCTCGATCTCCTCGCGGGCGGCGTCGTAACTGGGGATGGGCGAACCGCTTTCGGTCTTGTGGATCGTCAGCCGGGACGACGCGAAGCCCAGCGCCCCGACCTCGACCGCCTCCTTGGCCAGCGCCCGCATCTTGGCGAGGTCTTCGGCGGTGGCCGGTTCGCGGTTGGCGCCGCGCCGGCCCATCACGTAGACCCGCAGCGGGGAGTGTGGCAGGTAGGCGGCGACGTCGATGTCACGCTTGCCCGAGTCCAGCGCGTCCAGGTATTCGGGGAACGTCTCCCACGTCCAGGGCAGCCCGTCGGTCATGACCACGCCGGGGATGTCCTCGACGCCGGCCATCACGTCGACGAGCACGTCGTGGTCCTCCTGGCGGCACGGGGCGAAGCCGACCCCGCAGTTGCCCATCACCACCGTGGTCACCCCGTGCGCCGACGACGGGGTCAGGCGCTCCGACCAGATGGACTGTCCGTCGTAGTGGGTGTGCAGGTCGACGAAGCCGGGGGTGACCAGGAACCCGGCGGCGTCGATCTCCCGCCGTGCTGCTTCCCCGTTGACGTCACCCACGGCCGCGATGACGCCGTCGCGCACCGCGACGTCGCCGGCGAACGGCTCCCCGCCCAGCCCGTCGACGATGGTGCCATTGCGGATGATCAGGTCGTACGTCATGCAATCAATCTACGACCGCGCCGGTGGGTGGTGCCAGGCTCTAGTGTCGCTGGTATGGCCAACACCTCCAGCCCCGACGCCGCCGCCCAGGAACTGCTCCGCGACGCCTTCACCCGGTTGATCGAACACGTCGATGACATCGCCGACGGGTTGACCGACGAGGTCGCCACCTATCGGGTCACCCCCGGGGCCAACAGCATCGCCTGGCTGATCTGGCACAGCGCGCGGGTGCAGGACATCCAGCTGGCCGACGTGGCCGGCGTCGAGCAGGTGTGGCTGCGCGACGGCTGGGTGGACCGGTTCGCACTGGACCTGCCGCGCAACGACACCGGCTACGGGCACGGCCCCGAGCAGGTCGCCAAGGTCAAGGCGCCCGCGGACCTGCTGTCCGGCTACTACCGCGCGGTGCACAAGCTGACCCTCGAGTACATCGCCGGCGTGACCGCCGCCGACCTGGAGCGGGTGGTCGACACCAATTGGGACCCGCCGGTGACGGCCAGCGCGCGGTTGGTGAGCATCATCGACGACTGCGCCCAGCACCTGGGCCAGGCCGCCTACGTCCGCGGAATCGCCCCCTAGGGCTTGGGTTCTCGCACCGTGCGATTCGTGGCCGCGGTCTTGCGGGCGGTGCTGTGGCTGGCCGCGACCGTCGCACTGGCGGTGGCGGTCCCGGCGGCGTGGCTGCAGTGCAACGTCGTCAGCGAGGGCGGCTATGCGGCGCTCGCGCAGCGGGCCGCGGGCGATCCCGCGCTGCAGTCCGCCGCGGCCGACGAATTGACCAATCGCGCGATGGCACTCATCGCGGCCCACGACGGCGGACGCCAGCCCGCGGACGCCGCGCAGCTGCACGCCGCCGCCGCCGCGTTCACGGCCGGGCCGACGTTCCCGGCGCTGTTCGCCCGGGCGAACCGGGCGGCGCACCGCTGGCTGTTCAGCACCGACGGGGCGGGTGGGTCATGGGCGATCGACGTGGCCCCGATGCTCGAGGATCCCTCGCTGCAGCGCATATTGAGCAGCCACAACGTGAAAGCGCCTGCGACCCTGACCGTTCCGCTGACGGCGTCGGCGCCGCGGTCGCTGCGGCGCGGGCAACTCGGCCCGCTGGCCACGTGGGGGCCGTGGGTTGCCGTCGGAGCGGTCGCCCTCAGCGTTGGCTGCGCCGTGCTGACGCTGGTCGCCGCGCGCCGCCGCGGCAAGGCGCTCACCAGCCTCGGCGTCTCCGCGCTGCTGGTCGGCGCCGGCGGATGGGCGGGCATCGAGATCGCCGGCCGCTACGTCGACGCCGCGCTCAACCGCACCACCGGCGACATCCGCCGCATCGCCGAGGTGATGGTCGGCCACGCCGAGGCGAGCCTGCACGAGTGGCTGAACCTGGCGCTGCTCTCCGGCGCCGCACTGGTGGTCGCCGGTGTGCTCGCCGCCATGCTGGGCGGCCTGCGGAAGAAGCCCGCCGGCTAGCCGAAGGTGAACGAAAACACTTGCAGACCAGGGCTGACCCGCATGTCGAGCCGCTCGCTGCTGGCGGCCCCGTCGGCCACGATCTGGTGCAGGGTGGGCGGCCCGCCGATCGGCGTCGTGGTGGTGTTCCCGTTCCGGGTCACCGTGAGGGTGCCCGTGCCGCCGACGACGACGTAGACGTCCTTGGCCGTGTAGTTCAGCCGGAAGGCGGCGTCGTCGCTCTCGGCGGTGGCGCCCTGGTCGTCCAGCTTCCACCGGCCGGCGAGCGCGAACCTGTCGCCCCCCAACTCCGGTGGATAGCCGAACGTGCCCGTCTTGTAATCGCCTGTGCCGCCGTAATTCACGGCCCGCTCGACCCCGAGGTAGGTCTCAGGGGTGAGCCTGGTGCGCGGCGTGGTGTCCGGCGAGTGCGTCGGCGCGGGCAGCCGCGCGTCGGGGCGGGCGTCGACGAGCAGCGCGCGGATCAGCTTCTCGGTGCCGTCGTAATCCCCCTCACCGAACTTCGTGTGCCGGACCGTCCCGCTCGCGTCGATCAGGTATTCGGCCGGCCAGTAAAGGTTTTGGTAGTTGTTCCACGTGGTGTAGTCGTTGTCCAGCGCGATGGGGTAGGTGATGTGCAACGCGGCGGCGCCGCCGGCCACATTGGCGGGCACCCTTTCGAAGGCGTACTCCGGGGTGTGCACCCCGATGACGACGAGCCCGGCGTCGTGATACCGGTTGTACCAATCGATCACGTGCGGGATGGCCCGCTGGCAATTGATGCACGAATACGCCCAGAAGTCGATCAGCACCACTTTGCCGCGCAGCGAGGCCAGGTCGAGCGGGGCACCGCCCGGCGTGTTGAGCCACCCCGTGACCCCGCTGACCGCGGGCGCGGGCCCGCACCGCTCGAGGCGCTCCGCGCCGTCGGCGCAGTCGCCCAGCGCGCCGGCGCCACCGCTGCCGGCAAGCTTCTGCCGGATCGTGTTGGCGCCGACCGCTTTCTGCATGGCGGCCGTGTAGTCGGGGACCGCGCGTTGCAGCGTCGCGGGCAGGTTGAACACCAGCGCGACCGCCAGCACGATCATGGTGAGTCCGCCGGCGACCGACACGACGCGCCGGCGCCGGCGGAACGCGCCGACGCGCTCGGCGACTCCCCGCCCGGCCAGCGCGAAGGCCAGCAGCGGCAAGGCGGTGCCGACCGCGAACGCGGCGGTGAGGATCAGGATGGGCACGCCGATGGACGCGGTGCCGCCCGCGACCACGATCGCGGCCAGCACCGGTCCCGCGCACGGCACGTACAGCGCGCCGAGCGTCAAACCCAGCCCGAAACCGCGTCTGCCCGTGCGTAGTTGACGCTGCGGCAGGCGGGCGAACGGCCGCTCGACCAGGTGCTGCAGGGGCGGGAAGATCAGGCCGAGCCCGATCAGCGTCAGCACCACCAGCGCGGCCCAGCGGATCGCGTCCTGCGGCAGGTGCAGGGCCGACAGGATGGCCGAGCCGACCAGGGTCACCACGCTGAAGCTGCAGACCAGGCCCGCGATGACCGCGTACGGCCGGCTGGTGGCACCGCGCGCCCCCGTGCCGTCGACGCCCGAGAAGAAGACCACCGGAAGCACCGGCAGGATGCACGGCGAGACGCCGGTGATGAGGCCGCCGAGGAATCCGATGAGCGCGATGGTGTGCATAGCTACATACACCGTTTACCTGCCCGGATGGTTCAACTGACCCGGAACAAATCACGCCCCGTGCGTTATACAAATCACACAATGTGCGTTACGCTCCATCGGTGGCGCAGTTAACCTTCCAACGCGCCCGCACCGAGGAAAAGAAGCGCCAACGTGCGGAGGCACTCGTGGAAGCCGCGCGTTCGCTGGCGCTGGAGACCGGCGTCGCCTCGGTCACGTTGACGGCCGTCGCCAACCGGGCCGGCATTCACTACTCCGCCGTCCGCCGCTACTTCACCTCGCACAAGGAAGTGCTCCTGCACCTCTCCGCCGAGGGGTGGGTGCGGTGGTCGAACACCGTGTCGGAGAAGCTGGCCGAACCCGGCCCGAAGTCGCCCTCGCAAATCGCCGAGACGCTGGCCAACGCCCTGGCCGAGGACCCGTTGTTCTGCGACCTGCTGGCCAACCTGCACCTGCACCTCGAACACGAGGTGGACGCCGAGCGGGTGATCGAGGTCAAGCGGATCAGCACCGCCGCCACGCTCTCGCTCGCCGATTCCATCGAGAGCGCGGTGCCCGAACTCGGCCGCTCGGGGTCGCTCGACATTTTGTTGGCGGCGTACTCGCTGGCGGCCACGCTGTGGCAGGTCGCCAACCCGCCCGAGCGCCTCACTAACCTCTACGCCGAGGAGCCCGAAGTGCTTCCCCCGGAGTGGAATCTGGACTTTACTTCCGCCCTGACCCGCCTGCTGACTGCGACGTGCGTCGGTCTCATCGCGGAGAAGCCATGAACAAGGAGGCCGGGGAGCCGTGGCTTGGCGAACTCCAGCCGGTGAAGAGGGGGAAGGACTTGGGGTGCCCATGACGACGACTGAGCCGAGGACCGAGCCGCTGATGAAGCAGGGCTCCGCCGGCGGGGAGGGCAACAATGTCGCTCCGCAGCACGCCAGGAAAAAGGGGCTATTGGGGCGTTTCTGGCTGGTGCTCACGATCGCAGCTGTCGTGGCGGTGTCGGGATTCGTCGTATACCGATTGCACGGCGTCTTCGGCGTTCACAAGGGTTCGTTCGGCGGTGGCACCTCGGGCGAGGTCCTCGACCAGTTCAACGCCAAGACGATCACGCTCGAGGTCTGGGGCTCACCGGGCAGCACGGCAACCATCAACTACCTCGACGAAAACTCCCATCCGCAGCAGGCCCTGAACGTGCCGTTGCCCTGGAGCATCGTATTGAGTTCTACGAAGCCCGGCATCCCGGCAAACCTGATCGCGCAAGGAGACGGCAGCTGGATCGCCTGCCGATTCGTCGTGAACAACCACGACGGGCGCGGTGACGTCATCAAGGCTCCGAATCGCTCAGATTCCATCGAAACCGTGAACCCCTTCGTCTACTGCCTGGACAAGTCCGCATGAGCGAGCCGGGCGCGGCTCCGCCGCGCGTCGACCAGCCGCTGATCCCGCCGTTCCTGCCGCGGATGATCCATCGGCTTGCCCTGCCCATCGTGCTGGTGTGGTTGGGCATTGTCTTCGTCACCAACACCATCTCGCCACAGCTGGAGGTCGTCGCCAAAACCCACTCGGTGTCGATGAGTCCGACTGCCGCGGCGTCCTTTCAGTCGATGATGAAGGTCGGATCGACGTTCAAAGAGTTCAACTCCGACAACTCGGCCATGATCTTGCTGGAGGGCGACAAGCCGCTTGGGGCCGACGCGCACCGCTACTACGACGAGATCGTCAGGCGCGCCGAGCAAGACAAGAAACACGTTCAGCACGTGCAGGATTTCTGGAGTGATCCGCTGACGGCGGCGGGTTCCCAGAGCCACGATCAAAAGGCCGCGTACGTCCAGGTCTACCTCGCCGGCAACATGGGCGGCGGGCTGGCGAACGAGTCTGCCCTGGCCCTACGCAAGATCGTGGACTCGGTGCCCGCGCCGCCGGGGATCAAGGCGTACGTCACCGGCGCGGGTCCGCTGTTCGCCGATCAGTCCCACGCGGGCGAGAAGGGCGTCATGGTCGTCACTCTCGTCACTTTTTTGGTGATCGTGGTGATGCTGCTGTTCGTCTACCGCTCGGTCATCACCATGCTGATCATGCTGGCGATGGTGTTCGTCGAGTTGGCCGCGGCTCGGGGTGTCGTCGCGACGCTCGGTAACTACGGCGTCATGGGGCTTTCCACGTTCGCCAACAACATGCTGGTGCTGATGGCGATCGCCGCCGGGACGGATTACGCGATCTTCGTGGTCGGCCGCTACCACGAGGCGCGCGGTCTCGGCGAGACCCGCGAACAAGCTTTCTACACCATGTTCCACAGCACCGCGCATGTCGTGCTGGGATCGGGCCTGACCATCGCCGGCGCGATGTACTGCCTGAGCTTCTGCCGGCTGCCGTACTTCGAGTCGCTGGGCGTGCCTTGTGCGGTCGGCATGCTGGTCGCGGTGTTGGCGGCTTTGACGCTGGCTCCGGCGGTCCTGACGGTGGCATCGTTCTTCAAGCTGCTCGACCCGAAGCGCAAGCTGCAGACCCGGGGCTGGCGCCGGATCGGCACCGCGGTCGTCCGCTGGCCCGCGCCGGTTCTCGCGGTGACCATCGGGGTCGCATTGGTTGGTCTGCTGGCCCTGCCCGGTTACAAGACGGACTACGACAACCGCCACTTCCTGCCGGCTGACACCCCGGCCAATGTCGGTTATGCCGCCGCGGACCGGCACTTCGACCAGGCTCGGCTCAATCCCGAGCTGCTGATGATCGAGACCGATCACGACCTGCGTAACCCGGCCGATTTCCTGGTCCTGGACAAGGTCGCCAAGGCGGTCTTCCACATTCCCGGTATCGGCCGGGTGCAGACCATCACCCGGCCGTTGGGCACGCCGCTCGACCACAGCACCCTCGGTTTTCAGATGAGTGCACAAGCCGCAGGGCGGATCCAAACCCAGCACTATCAGGAAGAGCAGGCGGCAAACCTGCTCAAGCAGGCGGACGAGCTGCGCAAGACGATGGCAACGCTGCATGAGCAGATGCAGGTGACCCAGGACCTCAGTAACACGACGCACGAAACCACCAGGCTCACCAAAGAAACCGTGAGGATCACCGAGGCATTGCGCGACGACATCGCCAACTTCGACGACTTCTTCCGGCCGATCCGCAGCTTCTTCTACTGGGAGAGGCACTGCTACGACATTCCGGTCTGCTGGGCGCTACGGTCGGTCTTCAACGCGCTCGACGGGATCGACCAGGTGGCTCAAAACATCGTGGAGCTCAGCGCGAATCTGGACAAGTTGGACCAGATCCAGCCGAAGCTGGTGGCGCTGATACCGCCGCAGATCGAGAGTCAGCAGCACAACCTCGACACCATCATGTCGAACTACGCGACCACGATGGGTCTTAACGAACAGGCAAAAGCCCAGTCCGACAACGCCACCGCCCAAGGCGACGCCTTCGATAAAGCAAAAAATGACGACACGTTCTACCTTCCGCCGGAGGCGTTCAAGAGTCCGGATTTCGCGCGGGGTCTCAAACAGTTCATCTCGCCGGATGGGCACGCCGTCCGGTTGATCATCTCCCATGAAGGCGACCCGGCGACTCCTGAAGGCATCAGCCACATCGAACCGATCAAGCAGGCCGTGCACGAGGCGATCAAGGGCACGCCCTGGGAGGGCGCCAAGGTCTACCTCGGCGGTACCGCCGCGACGTACAAGGATATGCACGACGGCTCGAACATCGACCTCATGATCGCCGGAATCGCCGCAGCCACACTGATTTTCATCATCATGCTGGTGATCACCCGAAGCGCCGTGGCGGCCGTTGTGATCGTCGGTACGGTGTTGCTGTCACTGGGCGCCTCATTCGGACTCTCTGTGCTCCTTTGGCAGTACATCCTGGGCTTGAAGTTGCACTGGATGGTGCTGGCGATGGCGATCATCCTGCTGCTGGCGGTCGGCTCGGACTACAACCTGCTGTTGATATCGCGGTTCAAGGAGGAAATCCACGCCGGGCTCAAGACGGGGACGATCCGCGCGATGGCCGGTTCGGGCTCGGTGGTGACATCCGCCGGCCTGGTGTTCGCCGCGACCATGGCCACGTTCATGTTCAGCCCGCTGCTGGTGATGGCCCAGGTGGGTACGACGATCGCGCTGGGTTTGTTGTTCGACACCTTGATCGTGCGGTCGTTCATGACGCCATCGCTGGCCACCTTGCTGGGGCGCTGGTTCTGGTGGCCGCAGCACGTGCGCCCACGGCCGGCCAGCACCATGCTGCGACCGTACGGACCGCGTCCCGCTGTGCGCGAGCTGTTCCTCAAGAACGTCGAGGAGCGCCCGGCGGGCGGATTGGTACAGCCGCGCTGATCTGACGTGGCGCGTGAGTCTCGGGATTACCGCTGGCGTGATGGACTGCGAATCGGCCTCAGGGCGTGGTTAAGACACCTCGCGGTGAGACGGCACCCGATCGCGCTCGATCGCCACACAAAAAAATCCGCGCGTACCCCTCGGGGACGCGCGGATTTCCCGGCGGCTTCACCGCATTACTGAACCCTGCCTTTGGGAGGTCCGGGCCAGCCAGGTGGCCCGGTTGGCTCGGCCCAGTCCCACACCGCCATGTCGCCGGGCGGGTACTGGTTGCACACGTCGGTGGCCTTGGCCACGACGCCCTTGTTGTTGAAGAACAGCTTCATGTGGTTCGGCCACGCGTACCACAGCGGGTCGTTGTTGTAGAAGTTCTCGGAGTAGGTGCGGCGGTCCTCCGGGGACAACGAGTAGAACCAGTGCACCTTGTCGATCGTCGCCTGCTGGACGTTCGGGTGGTTGTCGAAGTCGATCATGTACCGCTGGTAGTACACCGGGCTGGTGTCGCGGGTGGCCGCCATGATCTGCTCGGCGTCGCACGTGGTGTGGATCATCCGGCGTGGAATCGGGAAGTCCTCCGTGGAATCGGCCACGGCGGTCTTCGGGAAGACCGTCGCAGCGATGCCGAGGGCGAGGAAGGCGGCGCCTGCGCGCAAGCCAGTGTTCAGCCGAGACATGGTAGTAACGGTAGCACTTTCGGGCGGCGGGGGGACAGTTCCTAGTTCAGCTCAGCATTGGTCGCGATCAGGCACGATGATGTGCGTCGGGTCGGGCCGCAGCTCGGGCGGGGCCTGGCTGTAGTCGCCGAACGGGCCGTCGCGGCGCTCCACCGCCGCCCGCACACCCTGGGTCTCGGCGGTTTTGATGAAATCCAGGGCGTCGGGGGTGTTGCGCATCAGGCCGTCGAGGATGCCGCCCAGCGTCTGGGTGGACGCCAATCCCATGTTCTCGTAGGCCTGGTTGACGATCAGCTTCTGCGCCTGCAGCTGCGACAGCGGGATGCGGGCCAGCTCGGCCGCGATCTCGGCGACCCGGGCCTCGAGGCGCTCGAACGGGACGGCCTCGTTGATCAGCTCGATCTCGGCCGCCTGGGCGCCGGTCAGCGGCCGCCCGGTCAGCGAATGCCACTTGACCTTGGCGAAGCTGAGGCGGTAGAGCCACATCCCGCTCAGGTACGCGCCCCACATCCGGCTGTAGGGGGTGCCGATCACCGCGTCGTCGCTGGCGATGACCAGGTCCGCGCACAGCGCGTAGTCGCTGGCCCCGCCGACACACCAGCCGTGCACCTGGGCGATGACGGGCTTGGACGCCCGCCAGATGGCCATGAATTTCTGCGTCGGCCCGGTCTCGCGGGCGGTGACCATCGCGAAGTCCTTGCCGGGGTCCCACCGGCCGTCGGTCATCATCGAATCGCCCCAGTGGGCAAAGCCGCCGCCGAAGTCGTAGCCGCCCGAGAAGGCCCGGCCGGCGCCGCGCAGCACGATGACCTTGACGGCCGGGTCACGCTCCGCCCGGCCGACGGCCGCCTCGATCTCGTCGGGCATGGGCGGCACGATGGTGTTGAGCTGCTCGGGACGGTTCAACGTGATGGTGGCGACCGGGCCGGCCGTCGTGTACAGCAGCGTCTCGAAGGCGGGTGCAGTCATGGCGTCCTTAAGGGTCGGGCTGACGGTTCTCCGGCGACGCCGCGTAGATGCGGTCGCCGATCTTGAGATACGGCGTCGTCAGGTAGGCCGACAGGGCGAGGAGCCCGGAGAAGATCACCGCCACGCAGACGGCGTTGGGCCAGATCCTGCCGGTGCCGATCGCGAAACAGACGGTGCCGATGATCGCGGTCGCCCAGTAGAACCGCCGGCCGGCACGGCGGTCGCGGATGAAGCGATAGCGTGCCTGCGCCGCCGAAACCAGGATGAAGATCAGTCCGGTCGCCAGCAGGGTGAGCTCGATGCGTTGGGTCGCCGACACGTCGATGATCCTATGGGCCGGAAGCGGGACGGCCCAGCATCCGCCACAGGAACGCATAGGTCAGGGCCGACTTGAAGGCGACCTGCTGGTTGTCCGCCGCGCCCGCGTGCCCGCCCTCGATGTTCTCGTAGTAGTACACCGGGTGCCCGGCGGCCTGAAGCGCGGCCGTCATCTTGCGGGCGTGGCCAGGATGGACCCGGTCGTCGCGGGTGGACGTGGTCATAAGCACCGGCGGATAGTGCCGCGTCGCCGAAATGTTCTGGTAGGGAGAATATTTCGAGATGAACGCCCAGTCCTGCGGATCGTCCGGGTCGCCGTATTCGGCCATCCACGAGGCGCCCGCGAGCAGCAGGTGGTAGCGCTTCATGTCCAGCAGCGGCACGCTGCAGACCAGCGCGCCGAAGCGCTCCGGGTACTGGGTCAGCATGATGCCCATGAGCAGGCCGCCGTTGCTGCCGCCCTGCGCGCCGAGCTGGTCGACGGTCGTGATGCCGCGGTTCACCAGGTCGGTTGCCACGGCGGCGAAGTCCTCGGCCACCTTGTGCCGGCCCTCGCGCATCGCCTGGGTGTGCCAGCTGGGCCCGTACTCGCCGCCGCCGCGGATGTTGGCCAGCACGTAGGTGCCGCCGCGGGCCAGCCACAGCCGCCCGAGCACACCGCTGTAGGCGGGGGTGTTGGCCGACTCGAAGCCGCCGTAGCCGTACAGCATGGTCGGCCCGGGCCCCCGCGCGTCGGCGGGCCGCACCACGAAGTAGGGGACCTGCGTGCCGTCCTGCGACGCCACGAAATACTGTGCCACCGTCATGTTTTCGGCATCGAAGAAAGACGGCGCGGACTTGACCTGTTCCAGGGGCCGGTCGCCGGTGCCGCGCAGCAGCCGCGAGGGCGTGACGAAGCCGCTGGAGTCGAGGAAGAATTCGTCGCCGGCGTGGTCGGCGGCGACGACGACGGTGTTGGTCGCCTCCGGGATGCCGGCGACCGGCTCGCGCCGCCAGCTGCTCCGTGACGATCGCAAGCGCGGCGGAGCCGGGCGTAGCGGGTCGTCATGCGAGGGCGGTGTGACGATCTCCACCCGGCTGGCCACGTCGGCGAGGGTGACCAGCAGCAGGCGGTCGCGCGTCCACGCGTAGTGATTCAGCGCGGTGTGTTCGTCGGGCTCGAACACCACGGTCAATTCGGCTGTGCCCGCTAAGAATTCGTCGTAGTCCGCGGCCAGCAGGGCGCCGGCGGGATAGCTGTTGGCGCCGTAGAACCAGTCGGTGCGCAGCTCGATCAGGAGCCATTGGCGGTGTATCGACAAGCTCGCGTCGGTGGGTGTGTCGATCCGGATCAGCTCCGGGTTTTCCGGGAGGCCGCGCAGTTCGTAGACCTCTTCGTTCCAGAAGTCGAGGGCGCGCCCGAGCAGGGTGCGCTCGAAGCCGGGGGTGCGATCCACCGAGGCGGACACGCGGACGTCGGTGCGGGCGCCCTGGAACACGGTTTCCGCGTCGGCGAGCGGGGTGCCCCGGCGCCACCGCTTGATCACCCGCGGATAGCCCGAGTCGGTGAGCGAGCCCTCGCCGAAGTCCGTGCCCACCAGCACGGTATCGGCGTCCACCCAGGCCAGCTGCGACTTGGCCTCCGGCAACGCGAACCCGTCGGCGACGAATTCACGTGTCGCCATGTCGAATTCGCGCACGACCGAGGCGTCCGAGCCGCCCCTGGACAGCGCGACCAGGGCGCGCGTGTACTCGGGTTCGATGACGCCGGCCCCGGCCCACACCCAGTTCGTGTCGTCAGTGCGACCGAGCTCATCTGTGTCGATCAGCACGTCCCACTCGGGGGACTCGCTGCGATAGCTGTCCAGCGTGGTGCGCCGCCACAACCCGCGCGGGTTGGCGGCGTCGCGCCAGAAGTTGTAGAGGTACCCGCCGCGCCGGACGACGTAGGGGATGCGCGCGTCGGTGTCGAGCACCTCGAGCGCCTCGGCGCGCATCCGCTCGAAGTCCGCGTCGCAAAACGCGGCCAGCGTCGGTTCGTTACGGGCTCGCACCCAGTCCAGCGCCTCGTCGCCGGTGACGTCCTCGAGCCACAGGTAGGGGTCGCCGTCGTCTTCGGGGGCTTCGGGGGCCTGCGATGTCATGACCGCCATTGTGACCTCCGGCGGTAGTGTGAGGTGTATTACACAGGCGAGCGAGGAGTGAGAGCAGATGACTGTTTTCGCACGTCCAGGTTCCGCTGGGGCGTTGATGTCGTACGAAGCGCGCTACGACAACTTCATCGGGGGCCAGTGGGTTCCGCCCGCGCAGGGCCGCTACTTCGAGAACCCGACCCCGGTCACCGGCCAGCCGTTCTGCGAGGTGGCCCGCTCGGACGGGGCCGACGTCGAAAAGGCGCTCGACGCCGCCCACGGGGCGGCTCGGGCGTGGGGCAAGACGCCCCCTGCCGAGCGCGCGGCGGTCCTGAACAAGATCGCCGACCGGATCGAGCAGAACAAGGCCGCGCTGGCGGTGGCCGAGGTGTGGGACAACGGCAAACCGATCCGCGAGGCGCTGGGCGCCGACATCACGCTGGCGGTCGACCATTTCCGCTACTTCGCCGGGGCGATCCGCGCGCAGGAGGGTTCGCTGTCCCAGATCGACGAGGACACCGTCGCCTACCACTTCCACGAGCCGCTCGGCGTGGTCGGGCAGATCATCCCGTGGAACTTCCCGATCCTGATGGCCACCTGGAAGCTGGCTCCCGCGCTGGCGGCCGGCAACGCGGTGGTGCTCAAACCCGCCGAACAGACGCCGGTCTCGGTGCTCTACCTGATGTCGCTGATCGGCGACCTGCTGCCGGCGGGGGTGGTCAACGTGGTCAACGGGTTCGGCGCCGAGGCGGGCAAGCCGCTGGCGTCGAGCAATCGGATCGCCAAGATCGCCTTCACCGGGGAGACCACCACCGGGCGGCTGATCATGCAGTACGCCTCCCAGAACCTGATCCCGGTCACCCTGGAGCTGGGCGGGAAGAGCCCCAACATCTTCTTCTCCGACGTGCTGGCCAGGGCCGACGATTACCAGGACAAGGCGCTCGAGGGCTTCACCATGTTCGCCCTCAACCAGGGCGAGGTGTGCACCTGCCCGTCGCGCAGCCTTGTTCAATCCGACATCTACGACGAGTTCCTCGAGCTGGCCGCGATCCGGACCAAGGCGGTGCGCCAGGGTGACCCGCTGGACACCGAGACCATGCTGGGTTCGCAGGCGTCCAACGACCAGCTGGAAAAGGTGTTGTCCTACATCGAGATCGGCAAGGACGAGGGCGCCAAGATCATCACCGGCGGCGAACGCGCCGAACTGGGCGGCGACCTGTCCGGCGGCTACTACATGCAGCCGACGATCTTCGCCGGCAACAACAAGATGCGCATCTTCCAGGAGGAGATCTTCGGCCCGGTGGTGGCGGTGACGTCGTTCTCCGACTACGACGACGCAATCTCGATCGCCAACGACACCCTCTACGGGCTGGGCGCGGGCGTGTGGAGCCGCGACGGCAACACCGCCTACCGGGCGGGCCGCGACATCCAGGCCGGCCGGGTGTGGGTGAACTGCTACCACGCCTATCCCGCGCACGCCGCGTTCGGCGGCTACAAGCAGTCCGGCATCGGCCGGGAGAACCACAAGATGATGCTGGACCACTACCAGCAGACCAAGAACCTGATGGTGTCCTACTCCGAGAAGGCGCAGGGGTTCTTCTAGATGGGTTCCGGGCCTCCCGCGGGAGTTGTCATCACCGCCGGCGCCGCGGAACTGCTGGCGCGCCTGCAGGAGCACCACGGGCCGGTGATGTTCCACCAGTCCGGCGGCTGCTGCGACGGGTCGTCGCCGATGTGCTTCCCGCGCGGGGATTTCCTGGTGGGTGACCGCGACGTGCTGCTGGGCGTGCTCGACGTCGGCGATGGGGTGCCGGTGTGGATCTCGGGCCCGCAGTACCAGACCTGGAAGCACACGCAGCTGGTCATCGACGTGGTCCCGGGCCGCGGCGGCGGGTTCAGCCTGGAGGCGCCCGAAGGGGTGCGGTTCCTGGCCCGCGGCCGCGTCTTCACCGACGACGAACAGGCCGAGCTGCGGGGGACGCCGGTGATCACCGGCGCCGATTACGAACGGGGCGAACGCCCTTGCGCGCGCGGTCAGGTGGTGACCGACGCGGCGTTGCGAACGTGCCCTCCGGCCCGGTGACCGCAGTAATGTCGAAATCGTGATCCCCCTCCCGCGTCCGCGGTTGCTGGCCGCGGCCATGCTGATCGGCGCCGCGGTCGGGTTGCTGGCCGGGGTGGGATTCGCCGGAAGCGCCCACGGGAGCGTGCGCCCGGCCTTCGCCCTCGCGTCGGTGGTCGGGATTCCCAGCGCGGCCGGGCTGGTGACGATCCTGTTCTCCGGACGTCGGTGGGTGACGATGCTGGGCGCGTTCATCCTGTCGTTGGCGCCCGGCTGGTTCGGTGTGCTCGTCGCTCTCCAGGTGACCTCCCATGGCTGACGACGACACCCCGTCCAGCCCGGGCACCCAGTCCTGGAAGCCCGACTTCTCCGATTCCGACGAGGACACGGGGACGCAGTCCTGGGTGCCGGATTTCTCGGATTCCGACGGCGACGACGACGAGCCCGCAACCGCCGCGAAGGACGAGCCCGCTGCGCCCGCGCCGGCCGCCGGCGAGCAGGATGCCGGCGCCGAATCCGCCCTCACCCCGGTGCAACCGGTCACCGTTCCCGGGCGCTACCTCTACCTGAAGTGGTGGAAGCTGCTGCTGGTGATCCTCGGCGTGTGGTCGGTGGCGGCCGTCGTCGGGTTCGGCCTGTTCTACTGGTGGTACCACTCGGCCGACAACACCGCGGCGCTGTTCGCGGTGCTGGTGTACGTGGTGGCCTGCGCCGTCGCCGGTGTGCTGCTCGCGACGGTCGAGGGCAGGCCGCTGGTCTCGGCGTTGTCGCTGGCGGTGATGTCGGGGCCGTTCGCGTCCCTGGCCGCCGCGGCGCCCCTGCACGGCTATTACCACTGCGCGCGCGTCGGCCACTGCCTCCTCGGCCTCGTTCCGTATTAACGCCCGACCGGGGCGGCCACTAGGGTAGGGCCGTGACCCATTTTGACGTCGTCGTCCTCGGGGCCGGTCCCGGCGGATATGTCGCAGCCATCCGCGCCGCACAGCTCGGCCTGAACACCGCAGTCGTCGAGCCGAAGTACTGGGGCGGAGTCTGCCTCAACGTCGGCTGCATCCCGTCCAAGGCGCTGCTGCGCAACGCCGAGCTGGTGCAGATCTTCACCAAAGAGGCCAAGACGTTCGGGATGAACGGCGAGGCGACCTTCGACTACGGCGCCGCCTTCGACCGCAGCCGCAAGGTGGCCGAGGGCCGGGTCGCGGGCGTGCACTTCTTGATGAAGAAGAACAAGATCACCGAGATCAACGGCTACGGCAGATTCACCGACGCCAACACGTTGTCCGTCGATCTCAACGACGGCGGGACCGAGACCGTCACGTTCGACAGCGCCATCATCGCCACCGGCAGCAGCACCCGGCTGGTGCCCGGGACGTCGCTGTCGGCCAACGTGGTCACCTACGAAGAGCAGATCCTGTCCCGCGAGCTGCCCGAATCGATCGTCATCGCCGGCGCCGGCGCGATCGGCATGGAGTTCGGCTACGTCCTGAAGAACTACGGCGTCGACGTGACCATCGTGGAGTTCCTGCCGCGCGCGCTGCCCAATGAGGACGCCGACGTCTCCAAGGAGATCGAGAAGCAGTTCAAGAAGCTGGGTATCAAGATCCTCACCGGAACCAAGGTCGAGTCCATCACCGACGACGGCTCCGAGGTCACCGTCGCCGTCAGCAAGGACGGCAACGCCCAGGAACTCAAGGCCGCGAAAGTGTTGCAGGCCATCGGTTTTGCACCCAACGTCGAGGGCTACGGCCTGGAGAAGGCCGGCGTCGCGCTCACCGACCGCAAGGCCATCGGGATCAACGACTACATGATCACCAGCGTGCCGCACATCTACGCCATCGGTGACGTGACCGGGAAGCTGATGCTCGCCCACGTCGCCGAGGCCATGGGGGTGGTGGCGGCCGAAACCATCGCCGGGGCAGAGACTTTGGCCCTGGGCGACTACCGGATGCTGCCGCGTGCGACGTTCTGCCAGCCCCAGGTGGCCAGCTTCGGGCTGACCGAACAGCAGGCCCGCGACGAGGGCCACGACGTCGTGGTGGCCAAGTTCCCGTTCACCGCCAACGGCAAGGCGCACGGCCTGGGTGACCCCACCGGCTTCGTCAAGCTGGTCGCCGACGCGAAGCACCTCGAACTGCTGGGCGGACACCTGATCGGCCACGACGTGTCCGAGCTTCTGCCCGAGCTGACGCTGGCGCAGAAGTGGGATCTGACCGCCACCGAGCTGGCGCGCAACGTGCACACCCATCCGACCATGTCCGAGGCGTTGCAGGAGTGCTTCCACGGCCTGGTCGGCCACATGATCAACTTCTGAGCCGGATGCGCAGCGACGTCGTTCTGGGGGCCGTCGGCGGCCTCGCCGCGGGCTATGTCCTGTGGCTGGCCGCCTTTTCGATCGCCGACGACAACGCGGCGGTGGGGCGTTGGGCCCCCACGGTGTTGCTGCTGTCGCTGGCGCTGGCGGTCTGCGCCACGGCGTGGGCGTCGTTGCTGCGCCGCCGCCGGAAATACGCGTGGTCGGGGTTCGGGTTCGGGCTCGCCGCCCCGCCGCTGCTGCTGACCCTGGCCGTGCTCGCCAACGTCTACCTGTGACCGGCTCCGGCTAGCGCGGGTTGTCCAGCGGGATGTCCAGCGCCGCCATCGTCGCCGCGAGTCCGTCGTATTGGCTTGCCAGCAAGCAGAATTCGATCAGTTGACGCCGGTCGAGGTGCTCGGCGAGCTGCCGCCAGGTGGCGTCGGTGATGGTGCGGTCCTGGATGAACTCGTCCGTCGCCTCCAGCAGCGCCTGCTGCCGCACCGTCAGGCGCGCCTCGACGCGGTCCAGCCGCTCGGGCCACGCGAAGATCGCGGCCTGCAGGTCCGCGTTCAGGCCCTGCTTGGCGGCCATCCGGCGATGGTGTTGCAGCTCGTATTCGCAGCCGCGCACATGTGCCACCCGCAGGATCACCAGCTCGGTGTCGACCGCCGGCAGCCGGCCGCGCAGCACGCGGCCGCTGTAAACGCTCCACGCCAAGAACAGCAACCGGTGCTGGCCCAGCGTGGTGAACAGGTGCATCTCCGGAGCCCGGACCGTGCGCGCGGCCAACTTCGCCAGCACCCAGTTGATCGGGCCGAGTTCGCGGAACCGCCCCGACGGGATGCGGCCGACGGAGCTCACGGTTGCTTCACCAGATAAGGGGACACCGTGCTGCGGTGCTCGTCCAGGTCCAGTGCGCGCCCCAAGGCCGGGAACGCCCGCTGCGGGCAGTTGTCGCGTTCGCAGACCCGGCAGCCCGCGCCGATCGGTGTGGCGATATCACCCGACAAGTCGAGTCCTTCCGAGTAGACGAGCCGGTGCGCGTGGCGAAGCTCGCAGCCCAGCCCGATCGCGAAGGTCTTACCCGGCTGACCATACCGGGCGGCGCGGCGCTCGACGGTCCGGGCCACCCACATGTAGTTGCGGCCGTCGGGCATCTGGGCGATCTGGACCAGGATCTTGCCCGGGTTGGCGAACGTCTCGTACACGTTCCACAGCGGGCAGGTGCCGCCGCTGGAGGAGAAGTGAAAACCTGTGGCGGACTGGCGTTTTGACATGTTTCCCGCCCGGTCGACCCGGACGAACGAGAACGGCACGCCGCGCATCGACGGCCGTTGCAGCGTCGAAAGCCGGTGCGCGATGGTCTCATAGCTGACCGAGTAGAACGAGGACAACCGCTCCACGTCGTAGCGGAAGTTCTCGGCGACGTCGTGGAATTGGCGGTAGGGCAGGACCGCCGCGGCGGCGAAGTAGTTGGCCAGCCCGAGGCGGGCCAGCGTGTGCGACTCTTCGCTGGTGAACTTTCCCTCCTCCACCAGGTGATCGATCAGGTCGCCGTACTCGAGGTAGGCCAGCTCGGCGGCCATCTTGAAGACCTGTTGACCCAGCGACAGGTGGTTGCTGATCTCCAGCGTCTTGGTTCCGGGGTCGAACCGGTGCAGCACCGTGTCGCCGAGATCGATGCGCCTGTTGATGTGCACCCCGTGCACCTCGGTCAGCCGGCGATTCAGCTCGCGGGCCAGGTCTCCGTGGTGCAGCCGCATCTGGATCGTCAGGTCTTCGGCGGCGGTGTCCAGCTCGTGCAGGTAGTTCTGGCGTTGGTAGAAGTAGTCGCGCACCTCCTCGTGCGGCATGGTGATCGAGCCGGTGCCGCTGCCGTCCGTGTACCGCTCCTCGGTGGCGGCGGCCAGCTGCGCGGTGGTGATCCGATAGCGCCGGTGCAGGTTGACCACCGCGCGGGCCAGGGCGGGGTGGGCGCCGACCATCTCGGCCACCTCGGTCGGGTCGACGTCGATGTCCAGGTCGCGGTCCATGGTCACCTCACGCAGCTCGGCGACCAGCCGCGTGTCGTCCTGGGGGGCGAAAAAGGTCGCGTCCACGCCGAACACCTCGGTGATCCGCAGCAAGACCGCCACCGTCAGGGGGCGAACGTCGTGCTCGATCTGGTTGAGGTAACTCGGGGAGATCTCGAGCATCTGGGCCAGGGCGGCCTGGGAGAACCCGCGCTCGTTGCGCAGCTGGCGGACCC
The DNA here is from genome assembly GCF_010731655.1 of Mycobacterium paraseoulense. NCBI lineage: Bacteria > Bacillati > Actinomycetota > Actinomycetes > Mycobacteriales > Mycobacteriaceae > Mycobacterium > Mycobacterium paraseoulense. The sequence continues at coordinate 4,732,711 of NZ_AP022619.1, forward strand.
GGGAGCCCACGAAGGTCTTGGACACTTCACCCAGGGTACCGGCCCTGCTAAGTGAAAATTGGCAGAGTTCGCAACGGTCGCGGTTCGCGTCGCGATTGGTTTTTGGCCCAGGTCGTTGGCATGATTCGCAACGGAGGCCGCAGGGCAAGCCTGGGGTGCCCACGAGGAGGAAACGGGGAGCGCAGCCGTGAGCCTGGACAAAGAACTGATGCCGGTTCCCGACGGCCACCCCGATGTGTTCGATCGCGAATGGCCGCTGCGCGTGGCCGACATCGACCGCACGGGCCGGCTGCGGCTGGACGCGGCCGCGCGGCACATCCAGGACATCGGCCAGGACCAGCTGCGCGAGATGGGTTTCGAGGAGACGCACCCCCTGTGGATCGTCCGGCGCACCATGGTCGACCTGATCCGCCCGATCGAATTCCAGGACATGTTGCGGTGCCGGCGCTGGTGTTCGGGCACCTCCAACCGGTGGTGCGAGATGCGGGTCCGCGTCGACGGTCGCAAGGGCGGGCTGATCGAGTCCGAGGCCTTCTGGATCAACATCAACCGGGACACCCAGATGCCGTCGCGCATCTCCGATGACTTCCTGGCGGGCCTGCACAAGACGACGTCCGTCGACCGGCTGCGGTGGAAGGCCTACCTGAAGCCGGGCAGCCGCGACGACGCGGTCGAGATCCACGAGTTTCCCGTCCGCGTCACCGATATCGACTTGTTCGACCACATGAACAACTCGGTGTACTGGAGCGTCATCGAGGATTACCTGGCGTCTCACCTGGCACTGATGGCGCGGCCGCTGCGCATCACCATCGAGCACGAGGCGCCGGTGGCACTGGGCGACAAGCTGGAGATCATCTCGCACATCCATCCGGCCGGGTCGACCGAACAGTTCGGTCCCGGGCTCACGGATCGGCCTGTTACAACGCTCACATATGCGGTCGGCGACGAGACCAAAGCGGTCGCCGCCCTGTTCAATCTCTAACCGGACAAGCGTCCCATTAATTTGCGGGCTGACCTGCAGATTCCGGTTACCGGCGGGTAGTTTCTGAAACGGTTCAGTTCCCGTTCATCTTTGCAAGATTTGCTAATTCGCGCGGAGTCGTGGCCGAAATTGGCAAATGAAACGTGTGGACCTGCGCCAACGGCTGTGCCATCGTCGAGTTAGCACACCAGCGAAGTTGAGCCTTTAGCTGCCGCTGGTGAAGCGTTCACCAACTCAGTAGTGAAGATCGTTAAGGAGCATGCGCAATGTCTGCCGTGGGCACCCCCAAGAGCGCCGAAGAGATCCAGAAGGACTGGGACACCAACCCGCGCTGGAAAGACGTCAGCCGTACCTACACCGCCAAGGACGTCGTCGCCCTGCAGGGCAGCGTCGTCGAGGAGCACACGCTGGCCCGCCGCGGCGCCGAGGTGCTCTGGGAGCAGCTGCACGACCTGGAATGGATCAACGCGCTCGGCGCGCTGACCGGCAACATGGCCGTCCAGCAGGTCCGCGCGGGCCTGAAGGCCATCTACCTGTCCGGTTGGCAGGTCGCCGGTGACGCCAACCTGTCCGGCCACACCTACCCCGACCAGAGCCTGTACCCGGCCAACTCGGTGCCGCAGGTCATCCGTCGCATCAACAACGCGCTGCTGCGCGCCGACGAGATCGCCAAGGTCGAGGGCGACACCTCGGTGGAGAACTGGCTGGCGCCGATCGTCGCCGACGGCGAGGCCGGCTTCGGTGGCGCTCTCAACGTGTACGAACTGCAGAAGGCGATGATCGCCGCAGGCGTCGCGGGGTCGCACTGGGAGGACCAGCTGGCTTCGGAAAAGAAGTGCGGCCACCTCGGTGGCAAGGTGCTGATCCCGACTCAGCAGCACATCCGCACCCTGACCTCGGCGCGTCTGGCCGCCGACGTCGCAGGAGTGCCGACCGTCGTGATCGCCCGCACCGACGCCGAGGCGGCCACCCTGATCACCTCGGACGTCGACGAGCGCGACCAGCCGTTCATCACCGGTGAGCGGACCAAGGAGGGCTTCTACCGGGTCAAGAACGGCCTCGAGCCCTGCATCGCCCGGGCCAAGGCCTACGCGCCGTACTCCGACCTGATCTGGATGGAGACCGGCACGCCGGACCTCGAGCTCGCGGCCAAGTTCGCCGAGGGCGTCAAGGCCGAGTTCCCCGACCAGATGCTGGCCTACAACTGCTCGCCTTCCTTCAACTGGCGCAAGCACCTGGATGACTCCACCATCGCAAAGTTCCAAAAGGAGCTTGCCGCAATGGGATTCAAGTTCCAGTTCATCACGCTGGCCGGCTTCCACGCGCTGAACTACTCGATGTTCGATCTGGCCTACGGCTACGCCCGCAACCAGATGACCGCGTACGTCGAGCTGCAGGAGCGCGAATTCGCCGCCGAGGAGCGCGGTTACACCGCGACCAAGCACCAGCGCGAGGTCGGTGCGGGTTACTTCGACCGCATCGCGACCACGGTTGACCCCACCTCGTCGACCACCGCGCTGACCGGCTCGACCGAAGAGGGGCAGTTCCACTAGGACGAGCTGAGCAGACGCGAGATCGCGCGGCTGCGATCCAGATCGTGCGAGTCTGCGTCTACTCCCCGTGAAGTAGCATTGGCCCCGCCCAGCGAACCTGGGCGGGGCCTATTGCGGTGCAAGACGATACGACACCGAAAGAGATGACAGTGAGTGACGCAGCGATTCAGCGGGTAGGGGTTGTCGGGGCCGGCCAGATGGGATCCGGCATCGCCGAAGTCTCGGTGCGCGCCGGTGTCGACGTGACGGTGTTCGAAACCACCGAGGCGTTGATCACGGCCGGACGTAACCGCATCGTCAAGTCGCTGGAGCGCGGCGTCAGCGCAGGCAAGGTCACCGAGCGGGAGCGCGACCGCGCGCTGAGCAAGCTCACCTTCACCACCGACCTGAAGGACCTCGCCGACCGCCAACTGGTCATCGAGGCGATCGTCGAGGACGAGGCCGTCAAGGCGGAGATCTTCGCCGAACTCGACCGCGCCATCGGCGATCCGGACGCGGTCCTGGCGTCCAACACTTCCAGCATTCCGATCATGAAGATCGCTGCGGCAACCAAGAATCCGCAGCGGGTGCTGGGCCTGCACTTCTTCAACCCCGTGCCGGTGCTCCCGCTGGTCGAGCTGGTCAGCACGCTGGTCACCGACGAGGCCGCCGCAGCGCGCACCGAGGAATTCGCGAGCGCGGTCCTCGGCAAGCAGGTGGTGCGCTGTTCGGACCGGTCCGGCTTTGTCGTGAACGCGCTGCTGGTTCCTTACCTGCTGTCCGCAATTCGTATGGTGGAGGCCGGTTTTGCCACCATCGAAGATGTCGACAAGGCCGTTGTCGCCGGGCTCTCACACCCGATGGGGCCGCTGCGGCTGTCCGATCTCGTCGGCCTGGACACCCTGAAGCTGATCGCGGACAAGATGTTCGAGGAATTCAAGGAACCGCAGTACGGCCCGCCGCCGCTGCTGTTGCGCATGGTGGAGGCGGGCCGGCTCGGTAAGAAAACCGGTCAGGGCTTTTACACGTACTGACGCCACTTCCGACACGGTCGGTGACTGCATATGACAGCCCCGCGTGGTTCGGTTATTATGCTCGCGATCAATAACGAGAGGATAATCGGGCAAATCCATGACTACGTTGAGGCCGTTCTACGAAGAGTCGCAATCTATTTATGACATTTCGGATGAGTTTTTCGCGTTATTCCTAGACCCGACCATGGGCTACACCTGCGCATTCTTCGAGCAAGACGACATGACGCTGGAAGAAGCCCAAAATGCGAAGTTCGACCTGGCGCTGAAAAAGCTGAACCTTGAGCCCGGAATGACCTTGCTGGATATCGGTTGCGGCTGGGGCGGCGCGCTGAAGCGGGCGATCGAGAAGTTCGACGTCAACGTCATCGGAATCACCTTGAGCCGCAACCAGTTCGAGTACAGCAGAGCCAAACTGGCGACGATCCCCACCAACCGCAACGTCGAGGTGCGGCTGCAGGGCTGGGAAGAATTCGAGGACAAGGTCGACCGAATTGTCACCATCGGCGCCTTCGAAGCGTTCAAGATGGAGCGTTACGCCGCCTTTTTTGATCGCGCCCACAGCATCCTTCCCAGCGACGGCAGGATGCTCTTGCACACAATTTTGACCTATCACTGGCAAGAGATGCCCGCACGCGGCATCAAGCTGACGATGAGCGATGTCCGATTCGCGCGATTCATCGGCAAAGAGATTTTCCCAGGCGGACAGTTGCCGACGCAGGAGGACATTTTCACGTTCGCGCAGGCCGCCGGGTTCTCGGTGGAAAAGGTGCAGCTACTGGGCGAGCATTACGAGCGGACGCTCAACCTTTGGGCGGCCAACCTGGAAGCCAACAAGGACAAGGCGATCGCCATCCAGTCACAAGAGGTCTACGACCGCTATATGCACTACCTGACTGGATGCGAGAACTTTTTCCGCAAAGGGATCAGCAACGTGGGGCAATTCACGTTGGTGAAGTGAGCCGCTGACTACTTCTCGAGCGTGAACTGGTCGACGTCGGTGTAACCCTGGCGGAACAGCTTTGCGCAACCGGTGAGGTACTTCATGTATCGGTCGTAGACCTCTTGTGACTGGATGGCGATGGCCTCTTCGCGATTGGCCTGGAGGGCGGTCGCCCACATCTCCAGGGTCCGCGCGTAGTGCAGCTGCAGCGAGTGGACCCGAGTCAGTTCGAAGCCGGCCGTGACCGCGTACTCTCCGACGGTCTGAGGCGTCGGCAGCCAGCCGCCCGGGAAGATCTCGGTCAAGATGAATTGCGAGAAGTGCACGATCTCGTGGGTCAGCGTCATGCCACGCGCCCGGGCGTCTTTGAAGGACGGGCGAACGATGGTGTGCAGCAACATCACTCCGCCGGACGGCAGCGCCTGGTAGGCCATCTTGAAAAAGCGGCCGTAGCGCTGACGGCCGAAGTGCTCGAAGGCGCCGATGGAGACGATGCGGTCGACGGGCTCGTGGAACTTCTCCCAACCCTCCAACAGCACCCGCCGGGTGCGGGGGGTGTCCATCTCGTCGAACGTCCTCTGCACATGCTCGGCCTGGTTCTCCGACAACGTCAGGCCCACCACGTTCACGTCGTACTTCTCGATGGCCCGTCGCATGGTCGCACCCCAGCCGCAGCCGATGTCGAGCAGCGTCATCCCCGGCTCGAGCTTCAGCTTGCCCAGCGCCAGGTCGATCTTGGCGAGCTGCGCCTCCTCCAGGGTCATGTCGTCACGTTCGAAGTAGGCACAGCTGTACGTCTGGGTGGGGTCCAGGAACAACCGGAAGAAATCGTCGGACAAGTCGTAGTGGGCTTGCACGTTTCCAAAATGCGGTGTGAGCTGCACGGACATGTCGAGAAAGAGCCTTTCGTTATGCGGAGGCAGGGTAGCCGGCCAGCACGACGCAACCCTGCGTCACCCCCGATGCATCCCCTGCATGCTAGTCGCTGCGGCTCTGCACGTCGTTCTGCCTAGCGCGTCATAAGCGTCACACGAGACGAGCCGAATCGACAAAAAAGGCCAGCTGCGCCGCGTCGGGAGCCGATCTAGAGCACGGACTGATCCGCATCATCCCGGGGCGGGACGATCGGCGACGGATGGGGCTCTTCGCGGAACTTCTCCAGCGATCCGCCGACCTCGACGATGCCCTTGAGTGCGTTCCAGCTCAGCATCGTCAGGTAGTCGATCAACTCGTCGCGGCTCATGCGCGGGGATGACATCCACGAGTGCGTCGCCAGCTGGACGCCGCCGACGATCAAGTAGGCCCACGGCTCCGCGCCGCCGGTGTCCATGCCGGCCTGCTGCATGCGGCGCCGCATCATCACCGCGAGCATGCGGGCGATGATCCGCTCGGAGTCGGCGATCACCTTGCTCTTGCTGGCCGAACTGTTGGACATCACAAAGCGATACGGTTCGGGCTCGGACGCGACGGTATCGACGTAGACCCGGATAACCTCGCGGGCCAGGTCGAAGCCGTCCAGGTTGGACGTCAGCGCCGCGGCCATGTTGGGAATCAGGGTCGTCTGGGTGAACCGCATCATCACTGCGGTGGTCAGGTCGTTCTTGTCGACGAAATAGCGATAGAGCACCGTCTTGGAAACCCCGATCTCCGCGGCGATGTCGTCCATGCTCAGGGTGCCGCCGCGCCGCCGAATCGCGTCGATCGTGCCGTCTACCAATTCGTTACGGCGCTCCACCTTGTGTTGGTGCCAGCGCCGCTTGCGACCATCCGTCTTGGCCGCCGCAGCCAATGTTCGCTCTGCCACTGTCGCCGAATCCCATTCACTAGACGCCCTCGATACTACGGCGTGCGGGCCTGATTGGGGCTTCGACCGCGCGGCCGGGGAGGCCCGCCGAACGGTGTCGTCACACCAATCGGCCGGGACGATGAATGATGGAGAGGTGGTACACAGAGCCTCGCCCCGAGGCGAAGCGTCGGGCCCGCGAGCGGCCGGGCCGAAGTCGGTGACGCCGTCGAGCGAAACCGCGCGCTCACACCCGTCGTTGGCCGAATCCTTCGCCGGCGCCGATCCGCAGGCCGACGCGGAGCGCCGGGTGGCGCTGCGCCGGATGAAGGCGGTGGCGCTGGGTTTCCTGGTCGGGGCGACCGTCCTGTTCCTCGCCTGCCGGTGGGCGCAGGCCCACGCCCACCTGGGCGCCTGGGTCGGCTACGTCGGCGCCGCCGCGGAGGCCGGCATGGTGGGCGCGCTGGCCGACTGGTTCGCGGTGACGGCGCTGTTCAGGCACCCACTGGGCATCCCGATCCCGCACACCGCGATCATCAAGCGCAAGAAGGATCAGCTCGGCGAGGGCCTGGGCACCTTCGTGCGGGAGAACTTCCTGTCGCCGCCGGTGGTGGAGACCAAGCTGCGCGACGCCCAGGTGTCCGGCCGGCTCGGCAAGTGGCTGTCGGAGTCGGCGCACGCCGAGCGGGTGGCCGGCGAGACGGCCACGGTGCTGCGGGTCCTGGTGGAGCTGCTGCGCGACGACGACGTCCAGCAGGTGATCGACCGGATGATCGTGCGCCGCATCGCCGAGCCGCAGTGGGGACCGCCGGTCGGACGGGTATTGGCGACCCTGCTGGCCGAGAACCGGCAGGAGGCGCTGATCCAGTTGCTCGCCGACCGGGCCTTCCAGTGGTCGCTGAACGCGGGGGAGGTCATCCAGCGGGTGGTCGAGCGGGACTCGCCGACCTGGTCGCCGCGCTTCATCGACCACCTGGTCGGCGACCGCATCCACCGCGAGCTGATGGACTTCACCGACAAGGTGCGCCGCAATCCCGATCACGAGCTGCGCCGGTCGGCCACCCGTTTCCTGTTCGAATTCGCCGACGACCTGCAAAACGACGCCGACACCATCGCGCGCGCCGACGCCATCAAAGAGCAGCTGATGGCGCGCGACGAGATCGCCAACGCCGCGGCGACGGCCTGGAAGACGCTGAAGCGGCTGGTGCTCGAGGGCGTGGACGACCCCTCCAGCACGCTGCGCACCCGCATCGCCGACACGGTGGTCCGCATCGGGGAGTCGCTGCGCGACGACGCCGAGCTGCGCGACAAGGTGGACAACTGGATGGTGCGGGCGGCCCAGCACCTGGTTTCGCAGTACGGGGTGGAGATCACAGCGATCATCACCGACACCATCGAGCGCTGGGACGCCGAGGAGGCCAGCCGGCGCATCGAGCTACACGTGGGCCGTGACCTGCAGTTCATCCGGATCAACGGCACGGTCGTGGGCTCGCTGGCGGGCCTGGTCATCTACGCCGTCGCGCAGGTGCTTTTCTAGCAGTGCTAACAAGTGCTTGCAAAAGCAAGCACTTGTAGTAGTCTGAGGGCCGTCACAATCGACCGTCCGACCCAGGAGCACGTCATGGCACCCGAGGAGAAGCTCTCCGCCAAGGTGTCCAACGCCGCCTCCGACATGGCCTCCGACATCGGCAGCTTCATCCGGAGCCAGCGCGAACTCGCGCAGGTCTCGGTGCGCCAACTCGCCGAGAAGTCCGGGGTCAGCAATCCGTATCTGAGCCAGGTGGAGCGGGGACTGCGTAAGCCCTCCGCCGACGTGCTCAGTCAGATCGCCAAGGCGCTGCGGGTTTCCGCCGAGGTGCTCTACGTGCGGGCCGGGATCCTCGAGCCCAGCGACAAGAGCCAGGTGCGCGACGCGATCATCACCGACACCGCGATCACCGAGCGCCAAAAGCAGGTGCTGCTCGAGATCTACACCTCCTTCACCCAACAAAACGATTCCAGCGAGCCAAGCGACGAGGAGTGTTCAACCGAACTCAACGGCTAGTCGTACCCAGGGGCGAGAATCCGCCGGTCGCCGGCCACAGGAAAGGGTTCTGCCTCAGTTTCCACCACAACACCCAAGAACGCCGATAACGGAAAACCATGAAAGGAAAAACCATGGCGGACAACACCAACATCGAAGACTTGAGGGCCCCCCTGTTGGCAGCCCTCGGTGCGGCAGACCTGGCTCTGGCGACGGTCAACGAATTGATCGCCAACCTGCGTGACCGCGCCGAAGAGACCCGCGCGGACACCCGCAGCCGGGTGGAGGAGAGCCGCGCCCGCCTGACCAAGTTGCAGGAGGACCTGCCCGAACAGCTGGGCGAGCTCCGCGAGCGCTTCACCAGCGAGGAACTGCGCAAGGCGGCCGAGGGCTACCTGGACGCCGCGACCAACCGCTACAACGAGCTGGTCGAGCGGGGCGAGGCCGCCCTGCAGCGGCTGCGCAGCCAGACCGGCCTGGACGACGCCTCCGCGCGCGCCGAGGGCTACGTGGACCAGGCCGTCGAGCTGACCCAGGAGGCGCTGGGCACCGTCGCATCGCAGACCCGCGCGGTCGGTGAGCGCGCGGCCAAGCTGGTCGGCATCGAGCTGCCCAAGAAGTCCGACGAGACGGCCCAGAAGGCTCAGAAGGCCGTCGCGAAGAAGGCGCCCGCCAAGAAGGCTCAGGCCAAGAAGGCTCCGGCCAAGAAGGCCACCGCCAAGAAGGTCACCCAGAAGTAAGTCAGGACGTCGACTCGGAGTTGCCCACGGGTAACTCTGAGTCGACGTTTGGGACGGCGCCCGCATACCCTTAAGGCGTGAGCCACCTCGTGGGTACCGTCATGTTGGTCTTGCAGATCGCCGTCTTGGTCACGGCGGTATACGCGTTCGTGCACGCAGCGCTGCAGCGGCCCGACGCTTACACCGCCGCCGACAAGCTGACCAAGCCGGTGTGGCTGGTGATCCTCGGCCTGGCTGTCGCCCTGACATCCATCCTGAGTTTTGTTTTCGGGGTACTCGGGATGGCTATCGCCGCGTGTGCGGCCGGCGTGTATTTGGTCGATGTACGGCCGAAACTCCTGGAAATTCAAGGCAAGTCGCGCTAGCGGGATGAGGGCCCTGCTGACGGCGCCGGCCGCGGTGGTCGTCGCGTTGTGGGGCCCGGCCGGCACCGGGGCGGCGGACCCGGCCTCGACGTCCCCGCCTTTCATCGATCACACCTCGTGGGCGCAGTGGCGCGGCCTGAGCAGCCTGCGGGTTTTCCCGACACCGTCGGGTCGGCTGGCGTCCCGCCAGCAGGGGAACGCGACCCTCGCCGACGAGGCGTGGGGCGAGGTGCTGGCGCTGTCACCGGATGCCGACACCGCGGGCATGCGGGCCCAGTTCGTCTGTCACTGGCAGTTCGCCGAGCTGGCGGAGCCCGGCAAGACCAGCTGGAACCTGGAGCCCTGGCGCCCCGTCGTCGACGATGCCGAGATGGTTGCGTCCGGATGCAACCCGGGCGGACCCGAGGAAAGGTTCTAGTGGCCGGCAAACCCACCCGGTCCCAGCTGGCGGCGATGGTCGACCACACCCTGCTCAAGCCCGAGGCCACCGACGCCGACATCGCCGCCCTGGTGGCCGAGGCCGTCGAGTTGGGCGTCTATGCCGTGTGCGTCTCGCCGCCGATGGTCCCGGTCGCCGTGGGAACCGGCGGAGGCCTCCCGGTGGCGAGCGTGGCCGGTTTCCCGTCGGGCAAGCACATTTCGGCGGTCAAGGCGCATGAGGCCGAACGGGCGGTGGCGGCCGGGGCGGCCGAGGTCGACATGGTCATCGACATCGGCGCCGCGCTGGCCGGGGACATCGATGCGGTGCGGGCGGATATCGCGGCCGTGCGAGCCGCCGTCCCCGGCGCCGTGCTCAAGGTGATCGTGGAGTCGGCGGTGCTGTTGTCGGGGGCGGACGAACGCACGCTGGTGCGGGTGTGTCAGGCGGCCGAGGACGCCGGCGCCGACTTCGTCAAGACGTCGACCGGGTTCCACCCCGCGGGCGGCGCCTCGGTGCGCGCGGTCACCCTGATGAGCCAGACCGTCGGCGGCCGGTTGGGTGTCAAGGCCAGCGGCGGCATCCGCGACGCCGCCGCGGCCCTGGCGATGTTGGACGCCGGCGCCACCCGGCTCGGCCTGTCCGGCACCCGGGCGGTGCTCGACGGGCTCGCTTAGACCGTCACAGGTTGGCGAAGCAGGGGTCGTTGTTGTTGCCCGTGGGGATGCTCGCGTTCCGGGTGGAGAAGTGGCTGGTCACACCGGTCGACGTGACCTGCACGCTGTCCGCGTGGATGCCCAGCGGATAGTTCTTGGTGAACTGCGAGGTGAAGTCGTCCAGGGTCGACTGCACCGACTCCTTCGGCATCGTGAAGCCCAGCGCGTTGAAGCTGACGATCTGCAGCTGCAGGCCGGTGCCCGACACCACCGGCTTGGTGGTCAGGTTGTCGAGCATGCCCTTCAGCTCGATGGTGCCGTCGTTGGGGTGCGTGGTCACCGTGTTGGTCACGAACGGGCCCAGCACCGGAATCGCGTTCTGGACCGATTCCTTGATCCCGTCCGACGTCCAGGTGACGTTCGCGTCGAGCGATCCGATGGTCCCCTTGGAGTCCGGCGTGTTCTTGAGCCGGACGTCGCGGATGTTGATGTCGATCTTCATGCCCTTGGCGTCGCGCACCTGATTGCCCGCCGTCGACACCGAGATGTTGGTGTAGTGCTTGGTGAGTTGCTGCCACAGCATCAACGGCGCCACCCCGAACGACGCGGTGGCCTGGTCCTTGACCTCGCAAGCCACCGCCTCGGCGACCTTGCTGTTGGCGACGTGGCGGACATACAGCTCGGCCCCGACCAGCCCGGCGATCACCAGACACGCCACGATGATGCAGACCAGCACGACGGAGAGCGGGTCGCGCAGGAAGCGCCGCTTCTTCTTGCCCGGCGCCGGCTCCCCGCCGGGTGCGGCCAGCTTCTCCGTGGGTCCCGCGGGCGGGACGGGCGGAGAGGGCGGCGCGTAATCGGGGCGCTGCATGTTCGGCGGGGGAGTGCCGATCCGTTCGGTCTGGCCCGGCGGCGGACCGGAAGCCGGTGGCGGCGCGGGTGCTGGGCCGCCGGTGCTGATCCGCTCGGTCGGCCGCTCGGTGGGCGGCTGGCCGAAGGGGCCCTGGTTGCCGGGACGGCCCCACGGCGACGGGTCGGGGTTTGGCGGTCCTTGTGGGTTCGTCACCCGACCGATTCTGCCCTATCCAGCTGAACGAAATCTGAGTGGTTGCGCAGCACCGCGATGCTCTCGCGGGCCTTCGCCACCCGGTCGAGGTCGATGTCGGCCACCACCAACTGCGGCCCGGGACCGGCCGACGCGACCACTTCGCCGAACGGGGAGGCCACCAGGCTGCCGCCCACCCCGGTGGGCGCGCCCGACGCGGTCAGTGATTCGCCGGGATCGGCCTGGCCGGTTGCCGCGACGTACGTCATCGAGTCGATCGCGCGGGCCCGCGCCAACAGCGTCCACTGGTCGAGCTTGCCGGGGCCCGCCCCCCACGACGCGCAGACGGCGATCAGCTGGGCGCCGCGGCGGGCCAGCTCGGTGTAGAGCGCCGGGAAGCGGACGTCGTAACAGACCGTCAGCCCCACCCGGACGCCGGCAACCGTGATCACCACCGGCTCGCGGCCGGGCGCGACGGTGCGCGACTCGGTGAATCCGAACGCGTCGTAGAGGTGGATCTTGTCGTAGTGCGCGTCCGGTTCGTTGGGACTGCCGGGCCCCGCCGCGATCAACGTGTTCCGCACCCGCCCGTCGTCGGCCGGCGTGAACATGCCGGCGACCACCGTGAGCCCGCAGTCCGTGGCGATGCGCCGCACACTCGTCGCCCACGGCCCGTCGACCGGCTCGGCGATCGGCGCCAGCGGGACGCCGAACCGGCACATCGTCGCCTCCGGGAACACCACCAACTGCGCGCCCGAGGCGGCGGCCCGGCCCGCGTACTCGCGCACCAGGTCCAGGTTCGCGGCCGGATCGGTGCCGCTGAGGATCTGCGCCAACGCGATTCGCATGGTCGCCAGCTTAGGCGCGACGGGTTACGCGGTTCCGCCGATCCACTCCTCGGTGAACCGTTGTTCCACCGCCACCAGCTCGGCCAGCCGGGTGCCGATGATGTTCTCCAGCTTGCCGCCAATGATGGGAACGCGTACCTGGACGGTGGCCCGGAAGCTGAGTCGGGCACCCCCCGTCTCGTGGATCGGCGACAGCATCGCGGTGCCGGCCAGATTCACCGGGGCGTCCAGGATCGAGCCGACGACCGAACCCTGCGCGGCGCCGTCGGCGACCGGTCCCCACGTCTCCTCGCGCCTGATGCGCAGGTCGCCGACGTGCAACTGCGTGACCATCCCGGGCAGCTTGTGGCTGTGGATCACCTGGACGGTGACGACCTCGACGGTGTCGCCACCGGCCCGCATCGATTCCAACACGGCGACGTCGACACCGGATGCCGCCAGCCGTGCCCGCCAATAGGTCTCGTCCGTGAACGCCCGATGGACCGCTTCGACGCTGCCGTCGTAGTCGGCCGACAAGTCGAATGAACGCGGCATAGCAGGTGAGGCTACCGTTACGGGCCATGAAATCCAGCGATGCCGGTTCGACATTCGCCGGCGCGCACGTCGCCGAGGCGGTGTCGCTCGCGCCGCTGACGACGCTGCGGGTGGGGCCGGTCGCACGCCGCCTGATCACCTGCACCAGCACGCGACAAGTGGTCGACGTGGTGCGGGAGCTGGATGCCGAAAGCCTTGGGGGAGAACATCGCCCGGTCTTGGTGTTCGCGGGTGGCTCCAACCTGGTGATCGCCGACACGCTGACCGACCTGACCGCGGTTCGGCTGGCCAACACCGGCATCGCCGTCGACGGCAACCTGCTGCGCGCGGAGGCGGGCGCGGTGTGGGACGACGTCGTGGTCAGCGCCATCGAGCACGGTCTGGGTGGGCTGGAATGCCTGTCCGGGATCCCGGGATCGGCCGGGGCCACCCCGGTGCAGAACGTCGGGGCGTACGGCGCGGAGGTCTCCGACACCATCACCCGGGTCCGCCTGTTGGACCGGGCCAGCGGGGAGGTTCGCTGGGTGCCGGGCGGCGAGCTCGGCTTCGGCTACCGCACCAGCGTGTTCAAGCGCGCCGGCCTCGAAATCCCTTGGGTGGTGCTGGAAGTCGAGTTCGCGCTGGACGCCTCGGGCCGCAGCGCCCCGATGCGCTACGGCGAACTGGCCGCCGCGCTGGGGGCCGGTGGTGGCGAGCGTGCCGACCCGCGGGCGGTGCGCCGGGCGGTGCTGCGGCTGCGGGGCGGCAAGGGCATGGTGCTCGACCCGGACGACCACGACACCTGGAGCGTGGGTTCGTTCTTCACCAACCCGGTGGTCGCACCCGAGGTATACGAGCGGTTGGCCGGCGCGGCTGACGGGCCGGTTCCGCACTACCCGGCGCCGGACGGCGTCAAGCTGGCCGCCGGCTGGCTGGTGGAGCGGGCCGGCTTCGCCAAGGGTTATCCCCACGACCCGGCGGCCCGGTGCCGGCTGTCCGACAAGCACGCGCTGGCGTTGACCAACCGCGGCGGCGCCACCACCGACGAGGTGATCGCGCTGGCCCGGACCATCCGCGACGGCGTTCGTGATGTGTTTGGTGTCACATTGATGCCCGAGCCGGTCCTGCTCGGCTGCAGGCTGTAGCTCGGAATCCTCCCAAGGACCGCCCCGACGCCCATTTGACGCGGCGGAGTTGGTGGATTTTGCCCGGTATCTTTGACTTTCGTGAGCACGTCGCAGAACCGGCCGCCGATCAACCGGCGCGTGGCTTTGGCGACCCTCGGACTGGGGGTGTTCGCCCCCAGCCTGCTCGCCGCGTGCGGCGGAACCACGGCCAAACAGGCCGAGAAGAAGGAGCAGCCCGCGCCGAAGCTGAAGTTCTCACCGGCCGACGCCACCGAGAACGTGGTCCCGATCGCGCCGATCAGCGTCGAGATCAGCGACGGCTGGTTCCAGCACGTCGCGCTGACCAATTCGGCGGGCAAGGCCGTGGCGGGCAGATTCAACTCCGACCGCACCGTCTACACCACCACCGAGCCGCTGGGCTACGACGCGACGTACACCTGGAGCGGTTCGGCGGTCGGGCACGACGGCAAGGCGATCCCGGTCACCGGCAAGTTCACCACCGTGTCGCCGAGCAAGAAGATCAGTGGGGCATTCCAGCTGGCCGACGGGCAGACCGTCGGGGTGGCGGCGCCGATCATCATCCAGTTCGACGCGCCGATCAGCGACAAGGCCGCCGTCGAGAAGGCGCTGACGGTCACCACGAATCCGCCCGTCGAGGGCAGCTGGGCGTGGCTGCCCGACGAGGCGGCGGGCGCCCGGGTGCACTGGCGCACCCGCGAGTACTACCCCGCGGGCACGACCGTCAACGTCGACGCCAAGTTGTACGGCCTGCCGTTCGGTGACAGCGCCTACGGCGCCGACGACATCTCGCTGAACATCCAGATCGGCCGCCGTCAGGTGGTCAAGGCCGAGGTGACCTCGCACCGCATCCAGGTGATCAGGGACGAAGGCGTCATCATGGACTTCCCGTGCAGCTACGGCGAGGCCGACAAGGCGCGCAACGTCACCCGCAACGGCATCCACGTGGTCACCGAGAAGTACGCGGATTTCTACATGTCCAACCCCGCCGCCGGCTACAGCCACGTGCACGAACGCTGGGCGGTCCGGATCTCCAACAACGGCGAGTTCATCCACGCCAACCCGGCGAGCGCGGGCGCGCAGGGCAACACCAACGTCACCAACGGCTGCATCAACCTGTCGACCGGCGACGCGGAGCAGTACTTCCAGTCGGCGATCTACGGCGACCCGGTCGAGGTGACCGGGAGCTCGATTCAGCTGTCCTACTCCGACGGCGACATCTGGGACTGGGCCGTCGACTGGGACACCTGGGTCGCCATGTCGGCGCTCCCGCCACCCACCGCACGCCCGCCGTCCACCCAGATCCCGGTGACGGCGCCGGTCACCCCGTCGACCGCCCCGAGCCTGTCCGGCACGCCGACGACGACCACCACCACGTCCAGTCCCGGGGGCTAACCCCGGCGGTTGAACCGGGTGGCCGACGCCTGGTCGCGCGGCTTCATGACGATCAGGTCGAGGTCGACGCGGGACGGCCGCGAGGCCACGAAGCCGATCACCTCGGCGACGTCCTCGGCAACCAGCGGCGTCATTCCGGTGTAGACGGCGTCGGCGCGCTGTTGATCGCCGTCGAAGCGAACCAGCGAGAACTCGGTTTCCACCGCGCCGGGTGCGATCTCGGTCAGCCGCACCGGCTTGCCCAGCAGCTCCCCGCGCAGCGTGCGGTGCAGCGCGCCCTGGGCGTGTTTGGCCGCGGTGTATCCGGCGCCCCCGTCGTACACCTCAAGTGCGGCAACCGATGTCACCGTGACGATCAGGCCGTCGCCGGATTCGATGAGCTTGGGCAGCAGCGCCCGGGTGACCCGCAGCGTGCCCAGCACGTTGGTTTCCCACATCCACCGCCAGTGGTCGAGGTCGGCGTCGGCGACCGGCGCCAGCCCGCGCGCGCCGCCCGCGTTGTTGACCAGCACGTCGACCCGGCTCAACTCCTCGGCCAGCGAAGCGATCTCCCCGTCGTCTGTGACGTCGGCCACAATGGCCGTCCCGCCGATCTCCCTGGCCAGGGCGTTGATCCGGTCCGCCCGGCGTGCCACCGCGACCACGTGAAAGCCCTGCGCAGCAAGGGTCTGGGCGGTCGCCTCGCCGATACCGGAGCTGGCCCCCGTGACCACCGCGACGCGCTCATTCCTGACATTTCCAGCCATCGAAACAACCTTAGTGAACGTGCTAAATTTTCGGAGTGCACCTCAGCGCCCTGTCCAGCACCACCACCGCGTGTCTTTGCGCGGCGGGTGCGTGTTGTTGTCGCGCACTTTGCCGCTCCTGACTTTCAGGTGTGGCCAGTGACGGCCAACGAAAATCGGACAAAGGACGCTCGTGCGCTCGAATACCCTCACCCAAGCTCACCATTCAGCTAGCCGCGCCGGCTACCAGGGCCACCGTTCGGTGCGCCGTCAGATCGTGCCGCCGGCGCTGCATATCGCCGACTCGGCGGCCGCCTCGGTGTTCCGGGCCGTGCGACTGCGCGGGCCCGTCGGGCGGGACGTCATCGCGGGCGTCACCTCGCTGAGCATCGCGACGGTCAACCGGCAGGTCATCGCCCTGCTCGACGCCGGCTTGCTGCGGGAACGCGCCGACCTCGCCGTCTCCGGAGCGATCGGCCGCCCGCGGGTGCCGGTCGAGGTCAACCACGAACCGTTCGTGACGCTGGGCATCCACATCGGCGCCCGGACCACCAGCATCGTGGCCGCCGACCTGTTCGGCCGCACCCTGGACACCGTCGAGACACCGACACCGCTCAGTCCCGCCGGCCCCGCGCTGGCGGCCCTGGCCGAGAGCGCAGCGCGCTACCTGCGGCGCTGGCATCGGCGCCGCCCGTTG
This sequence comes from Mycobacterium paraseoulense, assembly GCF_010731655.1. Lineage (NCBI taxonomy): Bacteria > Bacillati > Actinomycetota > Actinomycetes > Mycobacteriales > Mycobacteriaceae > Mycobacterium > Mycobacterium paraseoulense. The sequence continues at coordinate 4,749,552 of NZ_AP022619.1, forward strand.
TGGGTCGGCGTGGCTATCGGCGGCACGGTCGACGGCGCCACGGGCCACGTCGACCACCCGCGGCTGGGGTGGCGGCAGGCGCCGGTCGGCCCCGTGCTCGCCGACGCGCTGGGACTGCCCGTGTCGGTGGCCTCGCACGTCGACGCCATGGCCGGGGCCGAGCTGCTGCTGGGCATGCGGCGATTCCTGCCCAGCTCGCCCACCAGTCTCTACGTCTACGCCCGCGAGACCGTGGGCTACGCGCTGGTGATCGGCGGACGGGTGCACTGCCCGGCCAGCGGCCCCGGCACCATCGCGGCCCTGCCGGCCCGTTCCGAGCTGCTCGGCGGCGCCGGCCAGCTGGAATCCACCGTCAGCGACGAGGCGGTGCTGGCCGCCGCCCGCCGGTTGCGGATCCTGCCGTTCGCCCCGCCGGGCGGCCCCAACGCCTCGGCCGCCGGCATCACCGACCTGCTGCGGGTGGCCCGGACCGGCAACGAGCAGGCCAAGGACCTGCTCAACGAGCGGGGCCGGGTCCTCGGCGAGGCGGTGGCGTTGCTGCGCGACATGCTCAACCCCGACGAACTGGTGGTCGGAGGCCAGGCCTTCACCGAGTATCCCGAGGCGATGGAGCACGTCGAGGCGGCGTTCGCCGAACGCTCGGTGCTGCCGCCGCGCGACATTCGCGTCACGGTCTTCGGCAACCGGGTGCAGGAGGCCGGTGCGGGGACCGTGTCGCTGGGCGGGCTGTACGCCGACCCGCTCGGTGCGATGCGGCGGGCGGGCGCGCTGAACCCGCGGGTGCGCGAGGTCGGCGCCGACGAGTCTTCCGCTTAACGCGAAGCCATGCCGTGGGCGTTGGGCTGGTGAGTCGGCCGTCCTGTAAAGATGAGAAGGTGCGGCACGATGACGTCTTCCGGCTGAAACCGCGCCGCGTCGCAGTGTTGGCGGTGCACACCTCACCGCTGGCCCAGCCGGGCACCGGCGACGCCGGGGGCATGAACGTCTACGTGCTCCAAACCGCGCTGCACCTGGCGCGGCGCGGCATCGAGGTGGAGATCTTCACCCGGGCCACCGCGTCCGCCGACCCGCCCGTCGCGCGGGTGGCGCCCGGCGTGCTGGTGCGCAACGTGGTGGCGGGCCCGTTCGAGGGCCTGGACAAATACGACCTGCCCACGCAGCTGTGTGCCTTCGCCGCGGGGGTGCTGCGCGCCGAAGCGTCGCACGAACCGGGCTACTACGACATCGTGCACTCGCATTACTGGCTGTCCGGACAGGTGGGCTGGCTGGCCCGCGACCGCTGGGCGGTGCCGCTGGTGCACACCGCGCACACGCTCGCCGCGGTCAAGAACGCGGCCCTGGCCGCGGGCGACGCGCCCGAGCCGCCACTGCGCACAATCGGCGAGCAGCAGGTGGTCGACGAGGCGGACCGGCTGATCGTCAACACCGAAGACGAAGCCAGGCAACTGGTTTCGATCCACCGCGCCGACCCGGCCCGGATCGACGTCGTCCACCCGGGGGTGGATCTCGAGGTATTCCGCCCGGGCGACCGCCGGGCGGCGCGGGCCGCGCTGGGGTTGCCGCTGGACGAGGACGTCGTCGCGTTCGTCGGGCGGATCCAGCCGTTGAAGGCGCCCGACATCGTCCTGCGCGCCGCCGCGAAATTGCCGGGCGTGCGCATCGTGGTGGCGGGCGGCCCGTCGGGCAGCGGCATGGCGTCCCCGGACGGGCTGCGGCGGCTGGCCGACGAGCTCGGCATCGCGGCGCGGGTGACGTTCCTGCCGCCGCAGCCCCGCACGGACCTGGCCACCTTGTTCCGCGCCGCCAGCCTGGTCGCCGTTCCGAGTTATTCGGAGTCGTTCGGCCTGGTGGCCGTCGAGGCGCAGGCGTGCGGGACGCCGGTGGTCGCCGCCGCGGTCGGCGGCCTGCCGGTGGCGGTGCGCGACGGGATCACCGGCACGCTGGTGTCCGGCCACGACGTCGACCAGTGGGCCGACGCCCTGGACGGGGTGCTGCGGCTGCGCGGGCCCAAGGCCGAGGCGATGAGCCGCGCGGCCGCCGCGCACGCGGCCACCTTCTCCTGGGAGAACACCACGGACGCGCTGCTGGCCAGCTATCGCCGCGCGATCAGCGAATACACCGCCGAGCGCCGGGGGGTGGGCGCGTGACCCGTGCCGGCGACGATGAGCGGAGCGATGCTGAGGAGGGGCGCTCATGAGCGTTGCCGTCGAGCGCGTGATCGAGGACGCGCTGCGGGCCAGCGGTCTGGTCTACTCCAAACACGACGGGGCGCACGGCGGCCGGTCCGGCCTGGTGGTGGAGCTTCCCGGCGAGCGCAAGCTCAAGACCAACACCATCCTGAGCATCGGCGAGCATTCGGTGCGCATCGAGGCGTTCGTGTGCCGCAAGCCCGACGAGAATCACGAGGGCGTTTACCGCTTCCTGCTCAAGCGCAACCGCCGCCTCTATGGGGTGGCCTACACGCTCGATAAGGTCGGCGACATCTACCTGGTGGGCCGGATGTCGCTGGCGTCGGTGGACGCCGACGAGATCGATCGAGTGCTGGGACAGGTGCTCGAAGCGGTGGATACGGACTTTAATACGTTGCTGGAGTTGGGCTTTCGCTCATCGATACAGAAGGAATGGGAGTGGCGGGTGTCCCGCGGCGAGTCGCTGAAGAACCTGCAGGCGTTCGCTCACCTGATCGATGAAGACGACGACGGGGACGAGTAGCGCACTCCGGCGCGTGAGAGACTTTCCGGCATGGGAGACACTGCCACGCTGGTGCTGCTGCGCCACGGCGAGAGCGACTGGAATGCCCTGAACCTGTTCACCGGCTGGGTGGACGTCGGGCTGACCGAGAAGGGCCGGGCCGAAGCGGTGCGCAGCGGCGAGCTGCTGGCCGAGCAGGGCCTGCTCCCCGACGTCCTCTACACCTCGCTGCTGCGCCGCGCGATCACCACCGCTCACCTGGCGCTGGACGCCGCCGACCGGCTGTGGATCCCGGTGCGGCGCAGCTGGCGGCTCAACGAACGGCACTACGGCGCACTGCAGGGCCTGAACAAGTCGGAGACCAAGGAGCGCTACGGCGAGGAGCAGTTCATGACCTGGCGGCGCAGCTACGACACGCCGCCGCCGCCGATCGAGAAGGGCAGCCAGTTCAGCCAGGACACCGACCCGCGATACGCCAACATCGGCGGCGGCCCGCTGACCGAATGCCTGGCCGACGTGGTGGTCCGGTTCCTGCCGTACTTCACCGACGTCATCGTCCCGGACCTGCGCAGCGGCAAGACGGTGTTGATCGTCGCGCACGGCAACTCGTTGCGGGCCCTGGTCAAGTACCTCGACCAGATGTCCGACGACGACGTCGTCGGGCTGAACATCCCCACCGGGATTCCGCTGCGCTACGACCTGGACTCCGACCTGCGGCCGGTGCTGCCGGGCGGTACCTACCTGGACCCGGAGGCGGCCGCCGCGGGTGCCGCGGCGGTTGCCAGCCAAGGGGGCGGGTGACGCCTGCCGCGGCGTCATCGACGCTTCTTATAGGCCTGTTCGCCGAACATCGCGTGAACGGAAGTGGAACACCTGAAGCGGAAAGTGTGACTTGTCCGATTTTGGCCTCGTTCCGCTAGGGCAGCGTTCAGGAAGATTTGTAGGATTTGCTATGTGACTGTGTTCTCGGCGCTGTTGCTGGCCGGGGTGTTGTCCGTGCTGGGGCTGGCCATAGGTGTAGCAGCCGGGAACCGGCTGTCGCCGAAAGCGGCCCAGCGCCGGCAGCGAGAGAGCACGGAGTGGACCGGAATCACCGTCGCGCAGATGCTGCAACGCATCGTCGCCCTGATGCCGCTGGGGGTGGCGGTGGTGGATTCCCACCGCGACGTCGTCTACCTCAACGATCGGGCCAAGGAGCTGGGCCTGGTGCGCGACCGGCAGCTCGACGACCAGGCGTGGGAGGCGGCCCAGCAGGCGCTTGGCGGCGTCGACGCCGAATTCGACCTGCGGCCGGCCAAGCGGGCGGCGGGCCGGTCCGGGCTCTCGGTCCACGGTCAGGCCCGGCTGCTCAGCGAGGAAGACCGCCGGTTCGCCGTGGTGTTCGCCCACGACCAGTCCGACTATGCGCGCATGGAAGCGACCAGGCGCGACTTCGTGGCCAATGTCAGCCACGAGCTCAAGACCCCGGTTGGGGCCATGGCGCTGCTGGCCGAGGCCCTGTTGGCGTCGGCGGACGACCCCGAAACGGTCCGCCGTTTTGCCGAAAAGGTGCTCGTCGAAGCCAACCGGCTGGGGGACATGGTCGCCGAGCTGATCGAGCTGTCTCGGCTGCAGGGTGCTGAGCGGCTGCCCAACGTCACCGAAGTGGACGTCGATACCGTTGTGTCGGAAGCGATCTCACGCCACAAGGTGGCCGCAGACAACGCGCAGATCGAGGTTCGCACGGATGCGCCCAGTGGCCTGCGGGTGCTCGGCGACGAAACGCTTCTGGTCACCGCGCTGGCCAACCTGGTGTCCAATGCGATCGCCTATTCGCCGCCCGGTTCGCCGGTCTCGATCAGCCGTCGCCGCCGCGGCGACAACATCGAGATCGCCGTCACCGACCGCGGCATCGGGATCGCGCTGGAAGACCAGGAGCGCGTATTCGAGCGGTTCTTCCGGGGGGACAAGGCACGCTCGCGCGCCACTGGAGGCAGCGGGCTGGGCCTGGCCATCGTCAAACACGTCGCGGCCAACCACAACGGCAGCATCGGGGTGTGGAGCAAGCCGGGGACGGGATCGACGTTCACGCTGTCGATTCCGGCCTACAAGGACGATGACGACCAACCCGAGCCACCGCAGGGTCGCGAGGCGCGACCCAACAGGTCACAACGAGAGGAAGAACTAAGTCGATGACCCGCGCTTACGACGATGCAGAGCATCGCGATGAGAAGGAGTGGCGCGCATGACCAGTGTGCTGATCGTGGAGGACGAGGAGTCGCTGGCCGATCCGCTGGCATTCCTGTTGCGCAAAGAGGGCTTCGAGGCCACGGTCGTGACCGATGGACAAGCCGCGCTGGCCGAGTTCGATCGAGGCGGCGCCGACATCGTGTTGCTCGACCTGATGCTGCCCGGCATGTCGGGGACCGACGTGTGCAAGCAACTGCGTGCTCGTTCCAGCGTGCCGGTGATCATGGTGACCGCGCGCGACAGCGAGATCGACAAGGTCGTCGGGCTCGAGCTCGGCGCCGACGACTATGTGACCAAGCCGTATTCGGCGCGCGAGTTGATCGCCCGGATCCGCGCGGTGCTGCGCCGCGGCGGGGACGACGATTCCGAAATCAGCGACGGTGTGCTCGAGTCCGGACCGGTTCGGATGGATGTCGAGCGACACGTCGTCTCGGTCAACGGCGACACGATCACCTTGCCGCTCAAGGAATTCGACCTGCTCGAGTACCTGATGCGCAACAGCGGTCGGGTGCTGACCCGCGGGCAGTTGATCGATCGGGTGTGGGGCGCCGATTACGTGGGCGACACCAAGACGCTCGACGTCCACGTCAAGCGGTTGCGGTCCAAGATCGAAGCCGACCCGGCCAACCCGGTCCACCTGGTGACCGTGCGGGGGCTGGGCTACAAGCTCGAAGGCTAGCCCTCCGGGCCACGGGACGCAGGTCGATCGCGTCGGCGTCCCACGGGATGCGTTGACCGCTTTCGACCGCGCCCTCCGGCTGGGTGGAAGCGCGGGTTATCGCGCCGCCTTGGAGGCCGGGTGATGAGTCTTCGCTTTCGCGTGGGTAGAGCAGCAATGCGTCATATCGCAGTGGAACCGGTCACTGCATTCATGCGAACAATAAATTGATGCCGCCGGAAGCCAGTCCGGATCGGACAGGTCGCGCCGGCGGGCGTCGGGATCGAACGTGTGGCCGCAATGTACACAGGTCCTGACCCTGGTCCTGGTAGCCATGTCGGTCAGGGTACGCGCCGCGGCCCCGAATCGGTGCTGGTTTCAGATCGACGGCGACAATCGACGTCTCGCAAAACGCCCAGCGCGAAAATCGAACGCGAAATGGCCGGCGCCAGCGAATTACTTTCTGAAACTAACTCAGTTGCCGTCCGTTATCGCGTCGGCGCACTTGCGACACGGCCGGTACGGTCATCTCGATGAAATCGAGGGCGCAACAGGTCAATAGGCGGTAAACCAGCGCAACGCAGCCAAAGGGCCTGGCGCGCAGAATGTTTCCCGCGCAACCGGCTTAGGGGTTTTCATCGCTGCAAGCGGTCGTGCGCACCGCTCTATTGATCGTCGCTTCGGCCAGTCCACCCGCGAGCGGGCCACCCTGGTGCCGCAGAGCAAGTGGATCAGGTGGGGAACGACGAACGGAGCGGTCACGGCCAGGGCGGCGACGCGGATGCGACACGACGACGCACCGCAGGAATTAATTCGGCAGCCGGGGCGTTCGGGTTAGCCGTGGCGCACGCGACGAAATGCCTGAACACACGGAGTGTCTTAACATCAGCCCCGTCGGGCAATCGTGATCGGGGAGAACGGTCTTGACGCTTCTCAAGCGGGCCTGGGTTCCGCTCGTGGTGGTCGTCGCAGTGATCATCGGCGGCGTTGCGGTGGACCGCCTCAACGGCGTCTTCCCGGGACCTGGCCTACCCAAGCCCGATCCGCGGGACGCCACCCCGCCGTACGCGGCCAAGACCGCCGTCTACGAGATCCTGGGACCGCCGGGGACGACCGGCGTCGTCAACTGGATGGATGCGGACGCACAACCGCAGAAGGCCAACTTCACCACGTTGCCGTGGTCGCAGACGATTGTCGCCGAGATGCCCGGCATCTTCGCCTACGTCGTCGCCCAAGGTGACGGCCCATCCATCGGCTGCCGGATCACCGTCGATGGCAAATTGGTGGATCAACAACAGGTCAACACCCGCGATGCGCAGGTCTCCTGCTTGGACAAATCCGCGTGACCGACGACACCAGCGACACCGACGAAATCCCCGTCGCGGCGCGCACCGACGTCGAGCGCAAACCGCGAGTGGCCCGCACCATCCGCGTCCTCGCGCTGCCGATCGTCCTGATCTGGCTGCTGATCGCGGTCGGCGTGAACGTCTTCGTCCCGCAGTTGGAGAAGGTTGCCGAGGACGTCTCGGTGCCGCTCTCGCCATCCGACGCGCCCTCGGTGACCGGGATGAAGCACATCGGGGAGAAATTCAAGGAGTACGACTCCGACAACCTCGTCCTGGTGACCCTCGTCGGTGACAAACCTCTCGGCCAGGACGCCCACCGCTATTACGACGATCTGGTCAGAAAGCTGAAGCAGGACACCGAGCACGTCGAGCATGCGCTGGACTTCTGGGGTCAGCGGTTCACGGCCTCCGGTGTCGAGAGCTACGACCACAAGTCCGCCTACGTCCAGGTCAACCTGCGCGGCGACCAGGGCGGGGCCGTCGGCGACAAGTCGGTTGACGCGGTTCGCAAGATCGTCGACGACTCGAAGCCGCCGCCGGGGGTGAAGGCCTACGTCGCGGGTCAGGGAGCCCTGACCGACGACACGATCGTGGTCGGTAACGCGAGCCTGTTCAAAATGACGATCATCACCGTCATCATCATCGCGATCATGCTGATGTTCGTCTATCGGTCCATCGGCACCGTGCTGCTGACGATGGTGATCCTGTTCGTCGGACTGGCCACCGGCCGGGGCGTGGTCGCGCTGCTGGGCGACACCGGCATCATGGGGCTGTCGACGTTTGCCGTCAACCTGCTGACGGCGCTGGCCATCGCGGCCGGGACCGACTACGCGATCTTCATGGTGGGCCGCTACCAGGAGGGTCGCGAGCGGGGGCTGGACCGCGAAGCCGCCTACTACGACACCTTCGCCGGGGTCACCAAGGTCGTTCTGGGTTCGGGTTTGACGATCGTCGGGGCGCTGGCCTGTCTGCATTTCACTCGGCTGCCCTACTTCAGTTCGCTGGCGTATCCGTGCGCAATCGGTCTGCTGGTCGTGGTGGCCGCGGGCGTGACCCTGACACCGGCGCTGATCGCGTTCGCGAGCGGCTTCGGTCTGTTCGATCCGAAGCGAAAGTTCAACTACACCCGGTGGCGCCGCCTGGCGACGGCCATCGTGCGCTGGCCGGCACCCATCCTCGCCACCTCCGTCATCCTGGCGATCGTCGGCGCCCTGGGATTGTCGGGCTTCAACCCGCGTTATAACGACTTGTACTACCTACCGAAGAGTGCGTCCTCGGTTCAGGCGTACGACGCGGCCGATCGACACTTCACCCAGGCCCGGCTGAACCCGGATCTCCTGATGATCGAATCGGACCACGATCTGCGCAATCCGACCGACATGTTGGTCCTGGACAAGATTGCCGGAGCCATCTTCCGCGTGCCCGGCATCGAACGGGTGCAGAGCATCACCAGACCCCTTGGGCCGCCGATTCAAGACGGGTCCGTTCCGTTCCAGCTCAGTGTGCAGACCGCGCCGATCCGCAGCAACCTGAATTACCTCAAGGACCGCATTGCCGACATCAAGAAGATCACCGGCTTCCTCGACACCCAGATCACCCTGTTGGAGCGCCAGTACGCGGTGACCCAGAAACTCGCGGACGCCGCGGACGACAGCGCGAAAACCACGGGGGAGACCGCGGCCATCACCGACGAAATCCGGGACCACATAGCGGATTTCGACGACTTCTGGAGACCGATTCGCAGTTACTTCTACTGGGAGCGGCACTGCTACGACATCCCCATTTGCTGGTCGCTACGAAGCCTGTTCGACGCCCTCGACGGTTTCGATAAACTGGCCGAGAAATTCCACGCCCTCACCAGCGACCTCAACCACACGGCTACGGCGACGCGCGAATTGCTGGCGATCATCCCGGAGAATATCGCCGTCACAAAGGCGATCCGCGATACGACTCTGACCATCTACAGCACGTTCGACAACCTGGTCGATCAGTTCGACCGACTGACCGACACGAACGCCGTGATGGGCAAGTCCTTCAACGACTCTCAGATCGAGAGCCTGTTCTACCTGCCGCCCGAAATCTTCCAGAACCCGGACTTCCAACTGGGGTTGAGCCTGATGGTGTCGCCGGACGGCAAGGCTGCCCGCTTCATCATCACTCACGCGGTGGATCCGGCGACGACGGAGGGAATCTCCTCGGTCGACAAGGAGCGCAATGCGGCCAAGGAGGCACTGAAACTCACCTCACTGCAAAACGCCGACATCTACCTCGGCGGCACGGCCGCAACGTTTTCCGACATCGCCAACGGCGCCAAGTACGACCTGCTGATCGCCGCAGTGGCCTCGATCGTGCTCATCTTCATCATCATGGTGATCGTCACCCGTGCCCTGGTCGCTGCGGGCGTCATCGTCGGCACGATCGTGATGTCGCTGGGGGCCGCCTTCGGGTTCTCGACGCTGATCTGGCAGCATCTTCTTAATTTCCAGTTGCACTGGGTCGCAACCGAATTCGCACTGATCGTACTTTTGGCGGTGGGGTCGGACTACAACTTGATGCTGGTGTCCCGAATCGAAGAGGAGATCGGGGCCGGCCTGAAAACGGGACTCATCCGAGGGATGGGTCTCACCGGCCCCGTGGTGACCGCGGCCGGTCTCGTGTTCGCCGTCACCATGGCCACGATGATCACCAGCGATCTGCGGGCGATCGGCCAATTCGGCACGACGATCGGCATCGGCCTGTTGTTCGACACCTTCGTCGTCCGATCGCTCATCACGCCGTCGATCATGACGGTGATGGGACGCTGGTTCTGGTGGCCGAAGCGGGTACGGATCCGGCCGGCCAGCCAGATGCTTCGATCGGTTGGGCCGCGCCCGCTGGTTCGTGCGCTGCTGTACCAGCCGCGGCACGCGGTTTCGCCGGATCCCCAGACGCGGCACGCGACGCCAACCGGCTAACCCTCGCGACCACGGGGCCGAGTCGGGACGCGGCTCGCCGTCACGCGGCGTTTACGTCAATCGCTGGTGCTCGACCACGCCCGGCGTTATTCTATCGCCGTTGAAAAATATTCTCTGGCTGTTGAAATCACCCCGGCTTGCCGCGGAGAGGACTGACGACATGGACTTCGCGTCGCTGCCCCCGGAGGTCAACTCCGGATTGATGTACGCGGGCCCCGGGTCAGGGCCGATGCTGGCGGCCGCCGCAGGCTGGGACGCGTTGGCCGCCCAGCTGGAGTCCACCGCCACCGGCTGTGCGGCCGAGCTGGCGGGGCTGACCGGCCAGGCGTGGTCCGGCCCCTCCTCGCTGCTGATGACGGCCGCGGCCACACCCTATGTGGAGTGGCTGTCCGCTTCCGCTGCGCAGGCCGCGCAGACCGGCGCCCAGGCCTACGCGGCCGCGGCGGCGTACGAGGCGGCGTTTGCGATGACGGTGCCGCCGCCGGTGATCGCGGCCAACCGGGCGCAGTTGCTGGCGCTGATCGCGACCAACTTCTTCGGGCAGAACACCCCGGCGATCGCGGCCACCGAAGCGCAATACATGCAGATGTGGGTCCAAGACGCCACGGCGATGTATGGCTATGCCGCCGCGTGTGAGACCGCCAGCACCCTGGCCCCGTTCGACGAACCGCCGCAGACCACCAACCCGTCCGGGCAGGCCGCGCAGGCCCAGACGGTGGCGCAGGTCACCGGCAACGCCACCACACAGCAGCTGGCCTCGACCAATGCCACGGTCCACACGGTCAGCTCGACCACCGCCAACGCGGTCACGCCCGTCGCTCCCGGTGAAACCGTCGTCGCCCCGCCGGGCAGCACGATCACCGTCGGCGCCAACACGGGCATGTACCTCAACAGCGGCTCGATCACGATCACGGGCTCCGGCACCAACCTGATCAGCTTCGGCTCCGTTATCGTCAACCCCGGCAGCACAATTCACACGATCATCGACTGTTCCGAGGGTGGTGTGCTGATCCCGGGCGGCGTCGACGTCACCGCAGGGTCCAGCCCCCTCGTCCTCACCCCCGGATCCTTCCAGGAGGTTCTGGTCGCGCTCGTCAACGGCTCGGCCACACTCCCCGTCGTCGGCACGGAACAGGTCGCCGTCCAGACCTTCGCCAACACCGCCACCGCTATCGCCGGCCCCGCAGGCGCGTCCATCACCAACGTTTTCGGCACCGTCAGCATCGCCACGGTCACCCCGCTGCCAAGCTCGCCGAGCGCACTGGCTGCCGCATTAGGCGGGCTGGCCTCGCCGGGTCTGGCGGGAACGGCCGGAATTCAGCCCCAGCTCAATGTGGACGGCCTCCTGGAATGGGTTCAGACCGTTACCGGCGCCGACCTGGCGAGTGCCGGTTGAGCGAAGCGGTGGGAAACATGCAGGCGCACAACAATCCTCGGCCGGCATGGCCGTTTCACCCCGCGTCCGGTGTGGGCGCGCCGTCCGCAGGAGTCGGCGGGGCGGCCTCGCTCGGTCCGCTGTCGGTGCCGCCGTGCTGGACGATGACAGACACGAAGGTCGAGTCGGATTCGCCTTCCCCGCCGGATACCGCCGCGCCGGGGCGCACGTTCCAGCGGGCCCTGATGGCAACGATCACCGGACGCGCCGGGCGTCCATCACCGCGTCGGCCACACCGAGCGCCAGGGCCATGATCGACACCTGCGGGTTGACCTCCGGGCAGCTCGGCAGGATCGAGGCGTCGGCGACCCACACGCCGTCCACACCGCGCAGCCGTCCGGTCTCGTCGACCGGGCAGAGCTGATCGTCGGTGCCCGCGGCCGCCGTGCCCGTCGGGTGAAAGGCGGCCAGGTGCAGGCTTCTCGGGTTGCTGCGGCGCAGCGCATCCCGCAGCGCGGGCAGCGACGTGACCGTCTTGGCCTGGGGCAGACCGGTGAGCACCTCGACGGCGCCCGCGGCGAACAGCAGCCGGCCCATGGCCTCGATGGCGACCATGAGCTTGGCGATGTCGGCCCGGTCGATGGGGTAGCGGATGACCGTTTCGCTGCGTGCGGACGACACCGACCCGACACCGCGGTCGGCGACCATGGCGCCGAAGGTGGCCACCTGGGGCGCCCGGTCGAGCCAGCCGAGCAGCTCGGCACCGTAGCCGGGAAAGACCATCGAGCCCATCCCGGGCGGCGTCGAGGTCGCTTCGATCAGCACGCCGTGTGATTCGTGCAGCTCGTGAACGGCGGCGCTTTGCAACACCCCGTGCCAGGCGACGACGTCGTCCTCGAAGCGCCCGGCGAGCACCGTCGCCGGATGCAGGGCGAGGTTTCGGCCGAGTCGCGGGTGCCCACCAAAACCACTGCGCCGCAAGAGGGTCGGTGTCTCGGTGGCGCCCGCGGCCACGACGACCGTGTCGGCCAGGACGTCGAGCGTGGTGCCGTCCGGGCGGCGGACGCGCACCCCGCGGGCGCGTCCGTGCTCGTGCAGCACCCGTTCGACGCGCGCGTGCGAGATGATCCGCGCGCCGGCGTCGCACGCCTCGGGCAGCGCGTTGAGGTGCACGCCGAACTTGGCGTTGCGGGGGCACCCGATCGCGCACTGGCAACAGCCTTCGCAGCCCGGCGCGTTGCGCGGGATGGGCGCCGCCTCCCAGCCCAGGGTGGCGGCGGCGTCCAGCAGCAGCCGTCCGTTGCGGCCCATGATCTCCAGCGGCACCGGGGCGACCCGCAGCGTGCGTTCGACGTCGTCGAGGTGCTCGGCCAGCCGGCCGGGATCGGCCAGGGCAAGCCCGAACTCGTCGCGCCAGCGCCGCTGAACGGCTGCCGGCGGCCGGTAGCAGGTGCCGGAGTTGACGACCGTGGTGCCGCCGACCGCCCGGCCGATCGGCAGCACCACCGCCGGGCGCCCCAGCGCGACGGTGGCCCCGGCGCCCCGGTACAACCCGGCGTAGCGGTCGATCGGGTGCGTGGTGCGGAATTCCTGGACGGTCCACCGTCGTCCCTCCTCGAGCACGACGACGTCGAGACCCGCACGCGCCAGGGTCCGGGCCGCCATCGCGCCACCGGCGCCGGAACCGATGACCACGGCGTCGGCGGTGACGAGGGACGGGCTATCGGCCGAAACGGTGACGGTCAGGTCCGCGTCGGGGCGCGCCACGTCGTGCCGGTTGGCGCGGGCGAAGAGTTCCGGCGCGTAGGCGTCGGCGCCGTTGGCCAGCAACACGATTGCCTTCACGGCTTCGATGGCCGCGCCGGCCTCCGGGCTGAGTGCAGCGACCCGGCCCAGCACCTGGGCGCGTCGGTCGGGGCTCAGCCGCGCCAGCGACCGGCCGGTGGTGAGATAGCTTGCGGCAGTTGCCGATACCATCCCGGCCCGCACGCCCAGCCGGGACGTCGCCGGAAGCTGGGTGAGGTAGCGCTCGATGCGCTCGACCAGCTGAGCCGGCGGGGGGCCGCCGTGTTCCTGCGGCAGCAGCGCGGTGCCGAACGACGCCGTTGCCCGCTCGGCCAGCCGACTCATAGCAGGCGTCCGAGCCGGCGCCCCATCTTGATGAAGAACGGGTAGGTGGCGAAGATGGCCCCGGCGGCGGCATGCATGGGCCAGTCGAGCTGTTCGGTTTGTACGCCGAAGACGCCACTGTTCCACATGAAGTCGCGGCCGTTGCGGGCGCGGAAGGGCCGCCACAGGACGCCGAGCCCGGGCACGTTGTTGTAGAGCCCGAACGATCCGCCGAAGAAGACGCCCAGGGTGGCGGCCTCGGCGACATCGCGACGATCCGGCGGCACCTGCCGTTCGATCAGCGCCCCCGCGGCGACCAGCAGTGGCGGGTCGAGGAGAAAGCTCATGTCGGAATCCTTTCGTTGAGGTCGGGTGCCTCGGGGCCGCGCAGGCCGACCTCGGCATGTCCGAGCACCGACCACCGCCGATCGTCGATCTCGACGTGGACGTCGGCTTGTTCGGTGTTGGTGCACACCGCTTTGCCGCCGTCGGGGTCGGTGTAGCCCAGGCTCACGCACTTCTCCGCCGGCTGATCGATCCGGATGAGCACTCGGCGACCGTCGATGCGCCCCTCCAGCTGCCAGTGGGCCACGCCGAGCGTCGTCCGCATCCGCAGCGACGGCAGGAGCCCTGTCAAAGGGCTTGCGGGCCAATCCTTTCCATCGATCCGGAAGCGTACGAAGGCCATCGGGGCCAGCCTGCGCAGGCCCGGCTTGTGCGAGACGGCGGTGACCGCCTCGAGGACGTCGCCGTTGCCGAGGTCGGCGTGGACCCAGCCCCAGCGTTTGGCGTTGCCGTGCCCGTAGATGTGGGCGACGCCGCCGCGCCACCCCTCGATGGGCGCGGCGGCGTCGTTGATGGTGAGCGAGCCGGTGAAGTCGGCGGTGGGGGCGATGACGACTTGGGCACCCGGCAGCAGCTCGCGGTCCCAGGCCGCGCGGGGAAACGTCCAGAGCGGAGCGCCCGTGTCCGTCCAGGACAGATCCCAGGACAGCGACCCGGCGCGTCCGCTGAGCTGTTTGTCCCCGACCCGTACGCCCTCGGCGTCGAACCACCAGGGGCCGGTCGCGGGCTGGGTGGGCACGGGCCCGAACCGCTCGGTGCGGGGCGGGCCGTCGGGTGCGAACCAGGTGGCCCAGCCGTGCGCGTAGGCCTGGTCGGTGCCGGTGACCGGGGCCACCGTCTCGCAGTGCACCCACAGCCCGGCGCGCGTCCGGGGATCCGACAGCGTGGCGTACCAGACTTCCAGGCGGCCCGCCTTGCCGCGCCAGCGTGGTGTCGCCGCCGACCGCGTGTCCTCGTCCATTGCTCACCTCCGGTGGGTCCGTCCACTATATTGGTTGAACCAATGAACCAGTCAAGTCCGCTGCGTCCCGTCGATCGTCAACGCGTCGATGAACAGATCGCCGCGTCGATCACCGACGCCATCCTCGACGGCGCGTTCCCGCCGGGCTCGGCCCTGCCGCCCGAGCGTGAACTGGCCGAGCAACTCGGTGTCAACCGCACGTCGCTGCGCCAGGGCCTGGCCCGGCTGCAACAGATGGGTCTGATCGAGGCCCGCCATGGCAGCGGCAACGTGGTCGCGGACCCGCAGGCGCTCACCCACCCGGCCGTGGTCGAGGCGCTGGTCCGCAAGCTGGGGCCCGAGTTCCTGGTGGAGCTCTTCGAGATCCGGGCCGCGCTTGGACCGCTGATCGGGCGGTCCGCGGCGCGCCGCGGCGCCCCCGAGAACGCCGCGGCCCTGCAAGCGGCATTGGCCGCGGTCGGGGAGGCCGACGGTCCGGCGGAGCGCCAGGCCGCCGACCTCGCCTACTTCCGGGTGCTCATCCAGCAGAGCGGCAACCGGGCGCTGGTGCTGCTGTACCGCTGGGTCGAGCACGCCTTCGGCGGCCGCGAGCACGAGCTCACCGCCGCCTACGACGACCCCGCGCCGGTGGTCGCCGGGCTCGGTGCGATCACCGACGCCGTGCTGGCGGGAGACGAGGCCGCGGCCGCCGCCGCGGTCGAGGACTACCTGCGCGCGAGCGCGCAGCGAATGGTCTTGTCGTACAACAAGAAGCGCGCGACGTGACGAGGGCTAGTCGGCGAGGCGGGTCGCCGGGTGCACCGCGACGAGGCCCAACTTGCTGCGCCGCTTGCACATCGCGGCCAGCTCGGCATACGCCTTGGCGCCGAGCAGCTCGGTGAGCTCGTCGGCCATGCTCTCCCACACCTGCTTGGCGCCGACGTGGGCACCCGGGTCGCCGGTGCAATACCAGTGCAGGTCGGCGCCGCCGGAGCCCCAGCCGCGCCGATCGTATTCGGTGACAGTGGTTTTCAGGATTTCGGTGCCGTCGGGCCGCGTCACCCATTCCTGGCTGCGCCGGATCGGCAACTGCCAGCACACGTCGGGCTTCATGGTCAGCGGCGCGACGCCCAGCTTGAGGGCCTTGCTGTGCAGCGCGCATCCGACGCCGGCGGGAAAGCCCGGCCGGTTCAAGAAGATGCAGGCTTCCTTGTGTTTGCGGGTCCGGTACTGAGGTGTCCCGTCATGCTCGTCGAGTTCCAGATACCCCTTGCGGCCCAAGCCCTTTTCGCGGAACTGCCAGTCCTCGTCGGTCAGCTGCTTCACGGCGTCGTCGAGGCGGGCGCGGTCGTCGTCGTCGGACAAGAACGCCCCGTGCGAACAACATCCGTCGTCCGGGCGGCCGGCCACCGTGCCGTGGCAGGCGGGCGTGCCGAACACACACGTCCACCGGGACAGCAACCAGGTGAGGTCGGCCGCGATCAGGTGCTCGGAATTGTCGGGGTCGTAGAACTCCACCCACTCACGGGCGAAGTCCAGCTCGACCTCGTGTCCCGGCTCGGGGTAGGAATTCGCCACGGGTCCACGTTAGACGACGATTCCGGCTCTCCGAGCCGCTGACACTCGGGGCCCGACCGCGCGACGTCGGCAAGCTCCTGCGCGGGCCGCAACGCGGGGCCCGCCCATGTCCGACTAGGTTGTTTTCCGTGCGATTGGGCGTGCTCGACGTGGGCAGCAACACGGTTCACCTGCTGGTGGTTGATGCGCACCGTGGCGGGCACCCCACGCCCATGAGTTCAACGAAGGCCACGCTGCGTCTGGCCGAGTCGATCGACAGCTCCGGCAAGATCACCAAGCGCGGTGCGGAGAAGCTGATCTCCACGATCGACGAGTTCGCCAAGATCGCGGACAGCTCCGGCTGCGCCGAGCTGATGGCGTTTGCGACGTCCGCCCTGCGCGACGCGGTGAACTCCGACGACGTGCTCACCCGGGTCCGCAAGGAGACCGGCGTCGAGCTGGAGGCGCTGAGCGGGGTCGACGAGTCGCGGCTGACCTTCCTGGCCGTGCGCCGGTGGTACGGGTGGAGCGCCGGGCGGATCATCAACCTCGACATCGGCGGGGGCTCGCTGGAGATGTCCAGCGGCGTCGACGAGGAGCCGGAGGTGGCCCTGTCGCTGCCGCTGGGCGCCGGCCGGCTGACCCGCGAATGGCTGCCCGACGATCCGCCCGGCCGCCGCCGGGTCGGCATGCTGCGCGACTGGCTGGACGCCGAGCTGGCCGACTCGGCAGTAACGGTGCTCGAAGCCGGCCCACCCGACCTGGCGGTGGCGACGTCGAAGACGTTCCGCTCGTTGGCGCGGCTCACCGGCGCGGCGCCCTCGGCCGCCGGACCGCGGGCGAAAAGGACGCTCACAGCAAACGGCCTCAGGCAACTCATATCTTTCATCTCTAGGATGACGACCGCCGACCGGGCAGAACTGGAGGGGGTGAGCGCCGAGCGGGCGCCGCAGATCGTGGCGGGTGCGCTGGTGGCGGAGGCGAGTATGCGAGCGCTGTCGATTGAACAGGTGGATATCTGCCCGTGGGCGTTACGGGAAGGTCTCATCTTGCGCAAACTCGACAGCGAAGCCGACGGAACGCCCCTTATGAAGCGATCCGTGCGCGATGCTGGAGGGCAGGCAGGTGATCGGGACGGCAACCGATCGAGAGGCGACAAAGGATGACCGGACCACACTCCGAGACCGAGAGCCCCGGCACTCGGCCGATTTCGGTGGCCGAACTTCTGGCCAGGAATGGAACGATCGGCGCCCCGGCCGTGACGCGGCGGCGGCGCCGGCGGCGCGGCGATAGCGACGCGGTGACCGTCGCCGAGCTGACCGGCGAGATCCCCGTCATCCGCGACGACGACGAGGACCCGCGCACGGCCGCACAGCGGGGCGCGGAACCGGCCGCCGAGGAACGTGTCGCCGAGCAGGCCGCGCCCGAGCAGCAAACCGAGGACAGGCCCGCCGCCGCGTTCTGGTCGCAGCCCGAGCCGCGCTGGCCCAAGTCGCCACCGCAGCCCAAGAAGGCACCCGGGCCGGAGCGCAGCGCTTACCCGCGGCCCCTGAGCCATCTCGAGGCGGGGGAGACCAACGGCACCGGCCAATCCGGTGCCGAGGGGATGAACCCCGACCCGCTGGACCACTACACCGACCTCCCGGTCGACGTGATGGATTCGGAGGTGCGCGACGCCGAACCCGCGCTGGAGGACTCCGCCTACGTGCGGTCCTACCTGCAGACCGAAACCGACGAGGCCGACGAGGACGCAGATCCGCTGGCCGCCGGATTCGCCCCGGCGAGCGGCTGGGCCGCCCGGCCGGACGAGGAACACCGCGAGGACGAGGCCGCGGCCACCGACGTCCACCCGGCGGCCGGCCGGTTCGAGGCGCTGTGGCGCGGCAGCTTGGTCGTATTCCAGTCGATCCTGGCGGTCGCTTTCGGCGCCGGATTGTTCGTCGCCTTCGACCAGCTGTGGCGCTGGAACAGCATCGTGGCCTTGGTGCTCTCGGTGCTGGTGATCCTCGGCCTGGTGGTCGGCGTCCGGGTGGTGCGCAAGACCGAGGACATCGCCAGCACGCTGATCGCCGTGGCGGTGGGGGCGCTGATCACCCTGGGCCCGTTGGCGCTGTCGTTGCAGTCAGGCTAGGCGGACCCGGAACCATATAGACCGTTGCGCCCAGCTATCAAAGTCGGACTCTCCACGGCTTCGGTTTACCCGTTGCGGGCCGAGGCCGCGTTCGAGTATGCGGCCCGGCTCGGCTACGACGGGGTCGAGCTGATGGTGTGGGCCGAGTCGGTCAGCCAGGACATCGACGCCGTGCAGAAGCTGTCCCGGCGCTATCGCGTACCGGTGTTGTCCGTGCATGCGCCCTGCCTGCTGATCTCCCAGCGGGTGTGGGGCGCCAACCCGATTCCCAAGCTGGACCGCAGCGTGCGGGCCGCCGAACAGCTCGGCGCGCAGACCGTCGTCGTGCACCCGCCGTTTCGCTGGCAGCGTCGCTACGCCGAGGGATTCAGCGACCAGGTCGCCGAGCTGGAGGCGTCCAGCGACGTGCTGATCGCAGTCGAGAACATGTTCCCGTTCCGGGCGGACCGGTTCTTCGGGTCGGGCCAGTCGCTGGAGCGGATGCGCCGGCGTGGCGGCGGTCCGGGCCCGGCGATATCGGCGTTCGCGCCCTCCTACGACCCGCTGGACGGCAACCACGCGCACTACACGCTCGACCTGTCCCACACCGCGACCGCCGGCAGCGACTCGCTGGACATGGCGCAGCGGATGGGCGGTGGGCTGGTCCACCTGCACCTGTGCGACGGCAGCGGCCTCCCCGCCGATGAGCACCTGGTGCCCGGACGCGGCACGCAACCGACCGCCGAGGTGTGCCAGATGCTGGCCGGCAGCCACTTCGCCGGCCACGTCATTCTGGAGGTGTCGACGTCCAGCGCGCGCAGCGCCAACGAGCGCGAGAGCATGCTCGCCGAATCCTTGCAGTTCGCCCGCACGCACCTGCTGCGCTGACAAATCCAGGAGACCATGAACGCGCTATTCACCACCGCAATGGCCTTGCGGGAGGTTGACCCCGGCGTCTTTGCGGGCGAACTCGACAAGCACTGGACCATCGGCCCCAAGGTGCACGGCGGCGCGATGCTGGCGCTGTGCGCCAAGGCCGCCCGCAGCGCCTGCGACGGGGAGTCGACCGGCCTGGAACCGGTCCAGCAACCTGTCGCGGTGTCGGCGAGCTTCCTGTGGGCACCCGATCCGGGTCCGATGCGGCTGGTGACCTCGATCCGCAAGCGCGGCCGCCGGATCAGCGTCGTCGATGTCGAGCTCACCCAGGGCGACCGCACCGCGGTGCACGCCGTGGTCAATCTGGGTCAGCCGGAGCACTTTCCACCCGACGGCGCCGCCAAGCCGCTGCTGTCGGCCAATCCGGTGGTGGAGCTGATGGCGCCCGAGCCACCCGACGACATCGCGCCGATCGGGCCCGGCCACCCGCTGGCCGGCCTGGTGCACCTGGGCGAGGGCTGCGACGTGCGACCCGTCCTCTCGACCCTGGGAACGTCCGCCGACGGCGGCCCACCGGTGATCCAGATGTGGGCGCGCCCCCGCGGCGTGGCCCCCGATGCGCTGTTCGCGCTCATGTGCGGGGATCTGTCGGCGCCGGTGACCTTCGCCGTCGAACGCACGGGCTGGGCTCCCACCGTCCAGCTGACCGCGTTCCTGCGCGGCCTGCCCGCCGACGGGTGGTTGCGAATCATCGCGACGTGCACCGAGATCGGGCATGACTGGTTCGACGAGGACCACACCGTCGTCGACAGCCTGGGCCGCCTCGTGGTGCAAGCCCGCCAACTGGCGTTGGTCCCTGCCGCCGGGTAGCCGCCGCTGTCTGCGATGCTGTCGGGCATGGCAAGAATCGCGATCGTCGGTGGCGGCAGCATCGGGGAGGCGCTGCTGTCGGGTCTGCTGCGCGCGGGCCGTCAGGTCAAAGACCTGGTGGTGGCCGAACGGGTGCCCGAGCGCGCCGAGTATCTGGCCGCCACCTATTCCGTGCTGATCACCTCGGTGGCCGATGCGGTGGAGAACGCGTCCTTCGTCGTGGTCGCGGTGAAACCCGGCGACGTCGAGCCGGTGATGGCCGAGCTGGCCCGGGCGGCGGGCGCGTCCGAGAGCGACACCGCCGAGCAGGTGTTCGTCACGGTCGCGGCGGGGATCAGCATCTCGTACTTCGAGTCGAAGCTGCCCGCCGGCACGCCCGTGGTCCGGGCGATGCCCAACGCGGCGGCATTGGTCGGTGCGGGGGTGACCGCGCTGGCCAAGGGCCGGTTCGTCACCGCCCCGCAGCTCGAGGGCGTCTCGGCCCTGTTCGACTCCGTCGGCGGTGTGCTGACCGTGCCGGAAGCCCAAATGGACGCCGTGACCGCGCTCTCGGGGTCTGGACCGGCGTATTTCTTCCTGATGGTCGAGGCCCTGGTGGACGCGGGCGTGGCCGCGGGTCTGAGCCGGGAGGTGGCGACCGACCTGACGGCGCAGACGATGGCCGGGTCGGCGGCCATGCTGCTGGAACGGATGGACGCCGAGCGGCGGCCGGGCGAGGGGGAGGCGCCGGGATTGCGCGTCGACGCCGCCCCGACCCAGCTGCGGGCGACCATCACTTCGCCTGGTGGCACCACCGCCGCCGGCCTTCGTGAGCTGGAAAGGGGCGGCCTGCGGGCGGCCGTCGACGCGGCCATTCAGGCCGCGAAAACACGCTCTGAGCAGCTAAGAATTACATCGGAGTAATCCAAGAATTTTGAACTGATTGTCCCCCACCAGTACCAGTAACCCCATTAGTCCCGCTATTCTCCTCTTTGTATGCACGTGTGGGGCCAGCGGAGGGGAAGCCGCTGGCATTGCGCGGGCCTGACACGATTGGGTTGCGATGACGTCTACGAACGGGCCATCGGCGCGAGATTCTGCTGGTAAGCGGGACACCGGTTCCGGCGAAGGTCAGCAGGGCAGGACACAATTCTTGACCGTCGCCGAGGTCGCGGCGTTGATGCGGGTCTCGAAGATGACGGTGTACCGGCTGGTGCACAACGGCGAGCTGCCTGCGGTAAGGGTCGGGCGGTCGTTCCGCGTGCATGCCAAGGCGGTGCACGACATGCTCGAGACGTCTTACTTCGACGCGGGCTGACCCGAATCCGGCCGCGCGCTGAGCGCGCGCAGCCGGCCAGCCATGCGCTTCGCGGCTACCCGGCGGTCGTGACGCCGGTTTGGTGTTCGGTGCGCCCCGCCGGGTAAAGTGTCCGGGTCAATCCTGCAAGCAGGTCACGGGTCAGATAGCGGAGTTCATGGGTTCAGTAATCAAGAAGCGGCGCAAGCGCATGTCGAAGAAGAAGCACCGCAAGTTGTTGCGCCGCACCCGGGTGCAGCGCAGAAAACTCGGCAAGTAGGGCCCCCGCGGCGTCACGCTGCGGTCTCTCCCGGTCGATAGGCTGTTTGGGTGGATCAGTCCAGTGGGGAAGGCGCCGGAACCGGCGACACCGCGAGCACCACGGTGCATTATCCCAAAATCGTGCTGGTTACCGGTGCGTGCCGGTTCCTGGGCGGCTACCTGACCGCTCGGCTGGCGCAGAACCCGATGATCAAAGGGGTCATCGCGGTGGACGCGATCGCGCCCAGCAAGGACATGCTGCGCCGGATGGGCCGCGCCGAGTTCGTTCGGGCCGACATCCGAAATCCCTTCATCGCCAAGGTGATTCGTAACGGCGACGTCGACACTGTGGTGCATGCGGCGGCGGCGTCGTACGCCCCGCGGTCCGGGGGCACCGCGGCGTTGAAGGAAATCAACGTCATGGGCGCGATGCAGCTGTTCGCGGCCTGCCAGAAGGCGCCGTCGGTGCGCCGCGTCGTGCTCAAGTCGACGTCCGAGGTGTACGGGTCCAGCGCGCACGACCCGGTGATGTTCACCGAGGACAGCACCAGCCGCCGGCCGCTGCGCGGCGGCTTCGCCAAGGACAGCCTGGACATCGAGGGCTACGCGCGCGGCCTGGGACGGCGCCGGCCCGATATCGCCGTGACGATCCTGCGGTTGGCCAACATGATCGGCCCGGCGATGGACACGACACTCTCGCGGTACCTGGCCGGGCCGTTGGTGCCCACGATGTTCGGCCGCGACGCGCGGCTGCAGTTGCTGCACGAGCAAGATGCGTTGGGCGCACTGGAGCGCGCGGCGATGGCGGGCAAGGCCGGCACGTTCAACATCGGCGCCGACGGGATCATCATGCTGTCGCAGGCGATCCGCCGGGCGGGGCGAATTCCCTTGCCGGTTCCCGGTTTTGGTGTCTGGGCGCTGGATTCGCTGAGGCGGGCCAATCGCTATAACGAGATCAGCCGCGATCAGTTCGCCTACCTGAGTTACGGCCGCGTCATGGACACCACCCGGATGCGTTCAGAGCTCGGCTACCAGCCGAAATGGACGACGGCCGAGGCTTTCGACGACTACGTCCGTGGTCGCGGCATGACTCCCATTATCGACCCGCATCGGGTACGCTCCTTGGAAGGTCGCGCCATATCTTTAGCTCAGCGCTGGGGTAGCCGAAATCCAGTTCCATGGGGTGGGGTCAGGTAGGTATCGTGGCGGGTGAATCCAGAGCCAATGTCATTCCACTGCACACGAATCGGGGCCGGGTAGGAGCGCGACGGAGGGCCGATCAGCGCGCGGAGGCATCTCGCCAGCATCCGTCGTTGCTCGGGGACCCCCACGGCGGGGCGTCGGCCGAACAGATCGCCGCCGTCGTCCGCGAAATCGATGAGCACCGTCGCGCCACGGCCGCGGGCTCGGCGGAGGCCCCGCTCAACGAACTGGCCCAACGCGTCGCCGCGGTCGCCGGATTCCTGCGGCAGCGGATCACGGGTGACTACACCGTCGACGAGTTCGGCTTCGACCCGCATTTCAACAGCGCGATCGTCCGGCCGTTGCTGAGGTTCTTCTTCCGGTCGTGGTTCCGGGTGGAGGTCAGCGGTGTCGAAAACCTGCCCAGCGACGGGGCCGCGCTGGTGGTGGCCAACCACGCCGGGGTGTTGCCGTTCGACGGCTTGATGCTCTCGGTCGCGGTCCACGACGAGCATCCTGCGCAGCGCGACCTGCGGTTACTGGCCGCCGACATGGTGTTCGACCTGCCCGTCGTGGGCGAAGCCGCCCGCAAGGCCGGCCACACCATGGCCTGCACGACGGACGCGCACCGGCTGCTGGCCGCCGGCGAGCTGACCGCCGTGTTCCCCGAGGGCTACAAGGGCTTGGGCAAGCGTTTCGAGGACCGCTACCGGCTGCAGCGATTCGGTCGCGGCGGCTTCGTGACGGCGGCGCTGCGCACCAAGGCGCCGATCATCCCATGCTCGATCATCGGGTCCGAAGAGATCTACCCGATGCTGACCGACGTGAAGTTGCTGGCCCGGCTGTTCGGCCTGCCCTACTTCCCGATCACGCCGCTGTTCCCGCTGGCCGGCCCGGCCGGCCTGGTGCCGCTGCCGTCGAAATGGCGCATCGCGTTCGGCGAGCCGATCTACACCAACGACTACGCCGCCTCGGACGCCGACGACCCGATGGTCACCTTCGAGGTGACCGATCAGGTCCGCGAGACCATCCAGCAGACGCTGTACAGGTTGCTCGCGGGCCGTCGCAACATCTTCTTCGGCTGAAATCCTTCGTTTTCTGGCTCCGATCGCTTCGCGATCCGGCCCATTCTATTGACGCGAAAACGCCCCGGAGCCAATGGCTTCCGGGGCGTTCTCGGGCGAATTACTTGACCAGCGTGAACTGGCAGACGTTGGTGTAGCCGTCGCGGAACAGGTCCGAGCAGCCCCGCAAGTACTTCAAGTAGATGTCGTAGGTCTCCTGCCCCTTCAGGGCAATCGCCTCTTCCTTGTGCGCCTCGAGGGCGTCCCCCCAGGCGGTCAGCGTCGGGACGTAATTCTTGCCGATGAAGTGATGTCGCTCGATCTTGAAGCCCGCGTCAGTCGAGTACTTGTCGACCAGGTCGACCTGGGGCAACTTTCCGCCCGGGTAGATCTCCTTCAAGATGAAGCTGATGAACCGCAGCAGGGTCATGTTCACCTGCAAGCCCATCGCCCTGCCTTCTTCGGCGGAGGGCACGACGATCGAGTGCAGCAGCATGCGGCCGTCGTCGGGCAGCAAGTCGTAGTACTTCTTGAAGAAGGTGGCGTAACGCTCGTATCCGGCGTCGCCCGCTCCGTCGGCGAAGTGCTCAAACGCGCCCAGCGACACGATGCGGTCGATCGGTACGTCGCCGGGAAATTCCTCCCAGCCCTGGATCCGCACCTCCTTGCGGCGGGGGCTGTCCATCTTCTCGAACTCTGCCACGCAGTGGGCGTATTGGTTCTCGCTGAGCGTCAGGCCGATGACGTTGACGTCGTACTCGGCCACCGCGTGCCGCATGGTCGAGCCCCAGCCGGAGCCGATGTCGAGCAGCGTCATGCCGGGCTCGAGGTTGAGCTTGTCCAGCGCGAGCTTGCGCTTCGCGTACTGCGCCTCTTCCAGCGTCTTGGTCAGATTCTGCGGGTCCGGATTCTCGTCGAAGTAGCCGCAGCTGTAGGTCATCGACGGGTCAAGCCACAGCTTGAAGAACTCGTTCGATTTGTCGTAATGGGATCGGACCGCCTCGACCGGCGGCTTCAGCTGGGTGCTACCCGATTCCCCCTGTGAAGTCATTGATTCGACCCTACTTTCCGGCTGATATGGATGCAATCGCGGCCACTGTTGCGTCAGTGTCAGCTTGAGTTGTGGCTTCCCCGAGCATCGTAACGACGCTGGTGATAAGCGGCTCCCCATCGGCGTCGGTGACTTCGCTGCGGATCTCCGCGAGCACGGTGCCATGAGATTCGATCACCGAGTCGAGATAGGTGTCGAAATACAGCTTATCGCCGGCCACAATCGGCCGGTGGAATTTGAACTTCTGGTCGCGGTGGATCACCCGGGCGATGTTGATCGGAATGCTGAACTTGGTGAAGATCTCCAGCTGCACGCGCCGTCCGGCGATGGCAAGGAAGGTCAGCGGGGCCACCAGTGAGTCATGCCCGGCGGCGGCGGCTTCCTCCTCGCTGAAGTGCGTCGGATGGTCGTCCTTGACCGAGAGCGCGAACTCCCGGATCTTCTCACGTCCGACCAGGAAATAATCCGGTGCCCGGTAGTGGCTGCCGATGAGTCCTTCGGCCTCTTTGGGGGTCGTCATGCCGCTGTCGCTCTCCGCTCGAATAGTCTCAGCGGCGCAGCCTATCAGCGCGATTGTCGCCGGGATGCCACCGCGGCCAGTGCGCCGCCGGCCGCTCCCAGCGCCAACGCCGAGGGCACCCCGATCCGCGCGGCCTTGCGGGCGGTGCGAAAGTCACGGATCTCCCAGCCGCGTTCGCGGGCCAGGGTGCGCAGCCGGGCGTCGGGGTTGATGGCGACGGCGGTGCCCACCAGCGACAGCATGGGCACGTCGTTGAAGCTGTCCGAGTAGGCGGTACAGCGTTTGAGGTTGAGCCCCTCCCGGATCGCCAACGACCGCACCGCGTGCGCCTTTCCGGTCCCGTGCAGGATGTCGCCGACGAGCCGGCCGGTGAATACGCCGTCGACGGATTCGGCGACGGTGCCCAGGGCGCCGGTCAGGCCGAGCCGCCTGGCGATGGTCGCCGCGAGTTCGTAGGGCGTTGCGGTGATCAGCCATACCTGCTGGCCGGCGTCGAGATGCATCTGGGTGAGCTCGCGGGTGCCGGGCCAAATCTTGTCGGCGATGATCTCGTCGTAGATCTCTTCGCCCAGGGCCACCAGCTCCTCGACCGATCGGCCCTCGATGAAAGCGAGCGCTTTGCGCCGGCCGGCGGCGACGTCGTTGCTGTTCTCCTTGCCGAGGATCTGGAATTTGGCCTGGGCGTAGATGAAGCCCAGGACATCGCGATAGGTGAAGTAGTTGCGCGCCGCCAGCCCGCGGCCGAAGTGCACGGCCGAGGAGCCCTGCACCAGCGTGTTGTCCACATCGAAGAAGGCGGCCGCGGTCAGGTCGATCGGCGGCTGCGGGCGATCCTCGTCGGCGGCGGTTTCGGCCCGCAGACCTTCCAGCGCGCGAGCCGCGCTGGCGTCGGCGGTGAGCGACTCCAGGTCAACCCGACTGGCGTCTCCGTTGACCGGGCCAGAGGAAGTCATCGCCAAACCTCCTAGATCGCTGTGTTGCCTGGCGACCCAGTGGGTCCCGGTGTTCAACCCTATCCGGAGGGGGCGGGGAGTGGTTCATGCCGAGTGTGACGTTAGCTTCACGTTGCGCGCCGAGCGTGAAGCTAGCGTCACGTTCGGCGGGCTGGGTGGTCTTGATCGCTGAGTCCGCGAGACGTTGACGATGAATCATTCCGACGGGAGTCCATTCTCTCCTGTCTAATTGGACGTCTAACTTTCACCGAACCCGGCCATCGAAGTGATGCTTTTAGGCATGCCGTCGAGTAGCGCTGCAGTTAGCTCTTCGAATGACAAAGCAAGGACCTCCATCCTCGGTTCTTCCGAAGGGAACGTATATGCAAACGAGTCGAGGTCGCCCTTGAGCGTGTAACGCTTGAGATACCGTCCGACGGACTCCTTATCGAGGGAGGGCATCTCTGTACACAACAAGTCTATTACGTCTGGGCCTGCCGGGCCGACTTCTAATTGCTGGTTGAGGCCCCGATCGTCCCATTGAATAAATAGCGTATTCAGTCGGAGGCCGCTGCGAAGGCTGTCTCCCATCCGCAAGATCACGTATTTTCCTGCATCAACAAAACGCGAAAATATAGCGGTAATTTCTTCGGATCGCTGGGCGGCGCGTTCGTGCTTCAACGACCGTAACACGCGGAAGCAACCTCCACGCATCGGCGCAATAACCCAAGCGGACCAATCGCCAAATTCGGCCCATTGGGGCCATTCTCTTATCTTGTCCCAATAATCTGAACGGAGGTACAAACTGCCCTCATGCCAGTCGGGCTCTTCGTATGGGCCTCTGCCTACTGAGTTCGCAAGCCTGCGCCAAAGGTCGTAATAGGACGCTAGCTCTGCGAATTCTTCGGAAGCGGCTGTGCCGCCAAATTGCGTGTTCATTAGGGAGGTTCCTCCTCGTCGGCCGCCTACGGTCGGCGCAGATAACCGTCTTCAAGCAAGGTATCAATCAGCACAGTTATTTTATTCTTAGTGTCATAGACTACCCACTGGATTCCTCCGCCGGGCTGACCGAATGCCTCCGCGACATTTCCGTACCTGACCTCCCAGTCTGCAGGCAATTCCTTGCCTGTGCCCTGGAATCGATTATAATCCCCAGATGAGCCTGGGGCCAGGCCACGCTCGGGGTAACTGTCGCCGACCGCTCCCATAAAATCGCCTCTTTGGTTGCTGACCTCTCCGATTCTATCCAACCACATATTCTTTGGAATGCTTCGGGCGGTTTCCCATTTTCCATCGGCGAAGCCATTCTCCGGCGGCCACTTCCAAGTCCCTTCAGCATGGTTCCAGAAGTTATCCAAAATGTCCTGGGTGGACATTCCCGAGTAGGGGCTCCGCAACGCTGATTCAGCAAGATCCCGCGGGCAGCCGTGTTCTATTAGATCCTGCACGAGCCTTTCCGGCGATTCGGCAAGCGTTAGCTGGGCTTGTCGCCAAGGCGGCAAATCCGACGGCGTCGTGTGCGGTACATGGCTATCGGCCGGATCGTCCGAAGGTATGCCGTCGTGTTGTCCGCGGCTGTCGGCATCATGCGGTCCGCCCTCGCCAGGCGGATGTGTCGATCCGCCATCCCCGGGCAGCGGGCCGCCATCGTGGGGGGCGCCGCCGTGAATCTCCGGCGGGTGCCCACCCGGTTCCCCGCCGTGGGGTACCTCACCCAGGCCGGGAGGTACTTCGGCGGGCGCCCCGCCCATGGGCACGGACGGCGGGGCCGGCAGGTGCGGCTCCGGTGGCGATGGGAGGCCCGCGCCGGGAGCCGGCGCGGCCGGTTCGCCGCCGGGAGGAGGCGGCGCGTGGGCCGGCGCCGGCTCAGCCGGTTTCGAGTGGGGCAGCGGCGTCTGTTCGGCCGGCGCGGGCACCGGTGGCCTGCCCCCGGGTTCTGAGGGCACCCCGGCTGGTTTCGGTTCGCCGCTGCGAGGTCCCTCGCCGACCGGTGGCTTCGATTCCGTCGGGCTGTGTGGGAGGGGGCCGTCAGCGGGCCCGGGTGCGGGCTTGCCGGCGGCGGGAGGCGCGGGCTTGCCTGGTTCCGGCTTGCCCGGGGGTGCGGGTTGTCCCGATTCCGGCGGCTTTGGCGCGGCCGGGGGTGATTCGGCCGGGGGTTTGACCGGGGGCGGTTTCACGCCGTCCGGCAGGCGCGGCGTCCGCGCTCCTCTCACCACATCGCCGAGGCCGCGCCCGAGCTTGCCGAGCTTTGACAGCGGCCCGCCGGGCAGCGCCAAAGTTCCGAGGTCGAAGAGCGTCTTCCCGAACGCTTCGTCGGGGTGCTCGGCCCACTCGTCCCAGTGGGTGACCTGCTTACCCAGCGCTTTCCAGGACTCGACGACGCCGGGCCCACCGTCGGGGCCCAAACCCACCAGGGGCAATTCCCCGGCAACCATGTCGGCGCCGTCTTTGGCGAAGCCCACCGGATCGGTTTGGAGCCGGTTCAGGCTGAATTTCTGCAAATCCTCGAGGAACCCGTAGCCCTCCACTCCGACACCCTTCAGGCTCTGGCCCACGTGGTTGAGGACTCTGCCCACCGAGGTGCCGTGCAGGAAGTGGTCCCATTCCTTTCCCGTCCACCGGCCCATGGCTTCGGCCGTCGCGACGGCCGCCGTCATGGCGGCGTTGATCTGATTGCCCAGCGTCTCGGCTTCCTGGGCGAAGTTGCCGATCACCGTGCGGATGTCGTCGGCGATCCTCTTGATCTCGTCTTCGTCTTCGTCGGTGAGCCACTCCCAGACCTCTTTGATCCCGGTCATGGGGTCACAGATGCGCGACAACAGATCCAGGATCGCCGCATGTACGCGGTCGATCTTGGCGGCGTAGCCGGTGAGCTGTGCGGCAATCTCCTGGCACTGGCGTGCGACGTTGATCGTGGCGTCGGAGGCATCCGCCAACGCCTTGTTGATTGCGGCGGCCTCCGGTATCTGCTGGGCGCCAATGGCGGCCATGGTGCCGCCGCCCGCCGCGATCTCGGTGGTCATGAAGTTGACGCCCGCGGTCGTCCACGCCGCCGCGGCGGCGCGCAGTTTCGCCGAATCGCCGGTGGGCCAGATCATTCCGATGTACGGGGCCACCCAGCTCCAACCCGCCGGGGCGCTGCTGCCGGCGCCCACCGCCGACGGCGGCTTCGCCCCGACGGTCAGCGGCGCGGTCACCTGCGGAGTCGGCAGGCCCGCGGCCTGGCCCGTGACATCCGACATCGCCTCGGCCAGGGCGTAGTTGTGTGCCGACACCCGCACCCCGTCGCCGATGCTGCACAGCCCACTGCGGGTGCCGGCCATCGCCTCGAGCAGCTTGGCCGCTGCACCGTCATATTTGCGGCCCAGCGCTGCGCCCACCGGATCGTCACCGGCCATGCCGGCGCTGCCGGCCAACGCCGCGGTCAGGGACGAGATCACGGATCCCAGGGACTCACCGGTGGCGAGCACCGTGGCACCGGCGCGGTCCAGGGCTACCGGGTCACACGCCAGCGGCGCCATCCGCTCACGACCACATACCGAGATTCGTCGACATCGCCCCGGTGTAGTTGCCGTGCGCTGTCGTGGCTGCCTTTTCGAGTTGCGCCAACGCCTCGCGCATCATCGCCTCGCCGCGCACCCAGTGCCGATGCGCCTCAGCATGGGCGGTCGCGGCCTGGCCCGTCCAGGTGGTGTGCAAACGCGCTACACGAGAATCGATTTCGGTGATCATGTCTTCGGCGTAGCGTTGAAACGCCGCCATCCGCTGCACCACATCGGCCAACCCCTGGGGGTCGACCCGAAACGCCTCAGCCACCACGCACCGCCCGTTCCGCCTGGGCGGACCCTGCCTCGTTGCTCTGATAGCCCTCGCCCGCCTGGCCCACCAGATGCGCCAACAGCGACAAGCCCTGTTGCACCTCGCGAGCGCCCCGATGCCACAGCTCCCACGCCGAGGCATACGCCGTCCCCGCCGCGCCCTGCCAGCCGCCCAACAGCTGGCCCACTTGATCGTCAAGCGCGCCCAGCTCGGCCGAAAGGTGCTGGGCCGCGCCACCGATGGAGGCGGCGTGGCTTTGCATCACCACCGGATCGACGCGCAGCGTCTCGTCGGCCATAACCGGAACATAACGCCTGGTAGGTGGGCTCACAAGTCACCGATGCGACACTGGAGCCCATGACTGAAGCGACCGGCCGACCACGGGTCGAGCTGCTGACCCGCGACGGCTGCACCATCTGCGAGCGGGTCCATGACCGGCTGACGGAACTGGCGCCCGAGCTGGGCTTCGACCTGTCGACGACCGACGTCGACACCGCTGCGGCGGCCGGCAACCCGGCGCTGCGGGCCGAGTTCGGCGACCGGCTGCCGGTGATCCTGCTCGACGGCCGCGAGCACAGCTACTGGGACCTCGACGAGGCCCGGCTGCGTGCGGATCTCGCTCGATGAGGACGACCGGGCCATTATTTGGTAGCCCACCTGTTCAACGATTACCTTGGAAACCAGTTCAATTACTGGAGGAAGCAAGGGAGCTGGCCAGGTGATGCTGCCGTGAGCGTCTTGCTTTTCGGGGTTTCGCACCGCAGTGCGCCGGTCTCCGTCCTGGAACAACTCACCATCGACGAGTCCGATCAGGGCAAGATCGTCGACCGGGTGTTGCAGTCGCCGCTGGTAACCGAGGCGATGGTGCTGTCGACATGCAACCGGGTCGAGGTCTACGCGGTGGTGGACGCGTTCCACGGCGGGCTGGCCGCAATCGGGCAGGTGTTGTCGGATCACTCCGGAATGTCGATGGGGGACCTGACCAAATACGCGTACGTCCGTTACAGCGAGGCCGCCGTCGAGCATTTGTTCGCGGTGGCCAGCGGCCTGGACTCCGCGGTGATCGGTGAGCAGCAGGTCCTGGGCCAGGTGCGTCGCGCGTACGCCACCGCCGAAACCAATCGCACCGTCGGCCGGGTGCTGCACGAGCTGGCCCAGCGGGCGCTGTCGGTGGGGAAGCGGGTGCATTCGGAGACCGCCATCGACGCGGCCGGCGCCTCGGTGGTGTCGGTCGCTTTGAGCATGGCCGAACGCCGGCTGGGCGGCCTGGACGACAAGGCCGCCGTGCTGGTCGGCGCCGGCGCGATGGGCGCCCTGGCGGCGGCCCACCTGACCCGGGCCGGCATCGGGCATGTGCACGTTTTGAACCGGTCGTCGTCGAGGGCGCAGCGGTTGGTCCGCAAGATCCGTGAGGCCGGTGTGCGGGCCGACGCCATGCCACTCGACCGCTTGGCCGACGCGGTGGCCGACGCCGACGTCATGGTCAGCTGTACGGGCGCGGTGAGCCCGGTGGTCACGCTGGCCGACGTGCACCACGCGCTGGCCGCCGCGCGCCGCGACGAGACGGCCCGTCCGCTGGTGATCTGCGACCTGGGCATGCCGCGTGACGTGGACCCGGCCGTCGCCGGTCTGCCCGGTGTGTGGGTCGTCGACGTGGACCGCGTGCAGCACGAGCCGTCGGCGCACGCCGCGGCGTCCGACGTCCACGCCGCGCGCCACATCGTGGCGGCCGAGGTCGCCGCCTACCTGGCGGGGCAGCGGATGGCGGAGGTCACCCCGACCGTGACCGCGCTGCGTCAGCGCGCGGCCGACGTGGTGGAGGCGGAGCTGCTGCGCCTGGACAACCGGCTGCCCGGCCTGGAGAGCGCCCAGCGCGAGGAGGTGGCGCGCACCGTGCGCCGGGTGGTGGACAAGCTGCTGCACGCCCCCACCGTGCGGATCAAGCAACTGGCCAGCGCCCCCGGCGGGGACAGCTACGCCGAGGCGTTGCGCGAACTCTTCGAACTCGACCAGACCGCCGTCGACGCCGTCGCCGCAGGCGAATTGCCCGTCATATCAACGGGATTCGACGCGGGAACTTCGGAAACGTCGGTCGAGTAGCCGATTGCCGAACGTGATCCGGATAGGCACCCGGGGCAGCCTCTTGGCCACCACCCAGGCCGGCGTCGTCAGGGACGCCTTGATCGCCAACGGTCATCCGGCGGAGTTGGTGATCGTCACCACCGCCGGCGACCGCTCGTCGGCGCCCATCGAGACCCTGGGGGTCGGCGCCTTCACCACCGCGCTGCGCGAAGCCATGAGCGACGGCCGCGTGGACGCCGCGGTGCACTCCCACAAGGATTTGCCCACGGCGGAAGACCCGCGGTTCACGGTGGCGGCGATACCGCCCCGCAACGACCCCCGCGACGTGGTGGTGGCGCGCGACGGGCTGGTGCTCGCGGAGTTGCCACCCGGTTCGCTGGTGGGGACGTCGTCCCCGCGGCGGGCGGCGCAGCTTAGAGCATTGGGTCTCGGTTTGGAAATCCGCCCCCTACGAGGCAACCTAGATACCAGGTTGAACAGGGTAAGCAATGGTGATCTCGACGCGATCGTGGTGGCGCGGGCCGGACTGGCCCGGCTCGGTCGCCTCGACGATGTCACCGAGACGCTAGAGCCGGTGCAGATGTTGCCAGCACCGGCTCAGGGCGCGCTCGCCGTCGAATGCCGCGCCGGTGATGGGTTGGCGGCAGTGCTGGCGGAGTTGGACGACGCCGACACGCGTGCGTCGGTCACCGCGGAGCGAGCCCTGTTGGCCGAACTGGAGGCGGGCTGTTCCGCACCGGTGGGCGCGATCGCGGAGGTGGTCGAGTCCATCGATGAGGACGGCCGCGTCTTCGAAGAGCTGTCGCTGCGCGGGTGCGTGGCGGCGCTGGATGGGTCCGACGTGATCCGCGCGTCCGGCATCGGCGCCGCCGATCGGGCGCGAGAGCTGGGGGTTTCGGTCGCCGCGGAGTTGTTCGAACTCGGCGCCCGTGAACTCATGGCCGAGGCGCGGCAGGACCCGGCACGGGGAAATTAATTTCGAACGACGTGGGAGCGACAATGACGACGCGAGGGCGTAAGCCGAGACCCGGACGCATCACGTACGTGGGTTCCGGTCCCGGTGATCCGGGACTGTTGACCACCCGGGCCGCCACGGTATTGGCGAACGCCGCCCTGGTGTTCACCGACCCCGACGTGCCGGAGCCGGTGCTGGCGCTGATCGGCAAGGACCTGCCGCCGGTTTCCGGCCCGGCGGCGCCCGCCGACGCGGCGACCGGGAACGGCGGGGCCGCCGGCGGTGCGGAGCAACCCGCGGTGATATCGGCCGGTCCGGACATCCGCCCGGCGCTGGGCGAGCCCGCCGAGGTGGCCAAGACGCTGACCGCCGAGGCCCGTGCCGGCGCCGACGTGGTGCGGCTGGTGGCCGGCGACCCGCTGACGGTGGACGCGGTCATCACCGAGGTGAACGCCGTCGCGCGAAGCCACCTGCACATCGAGATCGTGCCCGGCCTGGCTCCCACGGGCGCCGTGCCCACCTATGCGGGGCTGCCGCTGGGTTCGTCGCACACCGTCGCCGACGTCCGCGACCCGCAGGTGGATTGGGACGCGCTGGCCGCGGCGCCCGGCCCGCTGATCCTGCAGGCCACCACGTCGCACCTGGCCGACGCGGCGCGCGCCCTCATCGATCACGGGCTGGCCGAGACCACCCCGTGCGTGGTGACCGCGCACGGCACCACCTGCCAGCAGCGGTCGATCGAAACCACGCTGGGCGGCTTGACCGACTCGGCCGTGCTGGGCGGGACGGACCCGGCGGGCCCGTTGACCGGGCCGCTGGTGGTGACCATCGGCAAGACGGTGGCCAGCCGGGCGAAGCTGAATTGGTGGGAGAGCCGTGCGCTGTACGGCTGGACCGTGTTGGTGCCCCGCACCAAGGACCAGGCCGGCGAGATGAGCGACCGGCTGACGGCCTACGGTGCGCTGCCGATCGAGGTTCCGACCATCGCCGTCGAGCCCCCGCGCAGCCCCGCACAGATGGAGCGGGCCGTCAAGGGCTTGGTCGACGGCCGCTTCCAGTGGGTGGTGTTCACCTCCACCAACGCGGTGCGCGCGGTGTGGGAGAAGTTCGGCGAGTTCGGCCTGGACGCCCGCGCGTTCTCGGGCGTGAAGATCGCCTGTGTCGGCGAGTCGACGGCCGACCGGGTCCGGGCGTTCGGGATCAGCCCCGAGCTGGTGCCGGCCGGCGAGCAGTCGTCGCTGGGCCTGCTGGACGACTTCCCGCCCTATGACAGCATTTTCGACCCGGTGAACCGTGTCCTGCTGCCGCGGGCCGACATCGCCACCGAGACGCTGGCCGAGGGGCTGCGCGAACGGGGCTGGGAGATCGAGGACGTCACCGCCTACCGCACGGTGCGCGCCGCCCCGCCGCCGGCGGAGACGCGGGAGATGATCAAGACCGGCGGCTTCGACGCCGTGTGCTTCACGTCCAGCTCCACGGTGCGCAACCTGGTCGGCATCGCCGGCAAGCCGCACGCGCGGACGATCATCGCCTGCATCGGCCCCAAGACCGCCGAGACCGCCGCCGAGTTCGGCCTGCGGGTGGACGTGCAGCCCGAGACCGCCGCCGTCGGTCCGCTGGTGGACGCCCTGGCCGAGCACGCCGCGCGGTTGCGCGCCGAGGGCGCGCTGCCACCGCCGCGTAAGAAGAGCCGCAGGCGCTAGGCCGGTGGCGATCACAAGCGCGGCGGAGCCGGGCGCAGTGGGTCGCCACGGGAGCCTGTGATGGCCTACCCGCGGCAGCGTCCGCGCCGGCTCCGCAGCACTCCCGCGTTGCGTCGTTTGGTGGCGCAAACCTCTTTGGAGCCAAGGCATCTGGTCCTGCCGATGTTCGTCGCCGACGGCATCGACGAACCCCGGCCGATCGCCTCGATGCCCGGCGTCGTGCAGCACACCCGCGATTCGCTGCGCAGCGCCGCCGCCGATGCCGTCGCCGCCGGGGTGGGCGGGCTGATGCTCTTCGGCGTGCCACGTGACGAGGACAAGGACGCGACCGGGTCGGCCGGCGCCGACCCCGACGGCATCCTCAATCTCGCCCTGCGGGACCTGGTCAAGGACCTCGGCGACGCCACGGTGTTGATGGCCGACACCTGCCTCGACGAGTTCACCGACCACGGCCACTGCGGTGTCCTGGATGCCAGAGGCCGGGTGGACAACGACGCCACTGTGGTCAGGTACGTGAAATTGGCTGTGGCGCAGGCGGACTCGGGCGCGCACGTGGTCGGGCCGAGCGGAATGATGGACGGCCAGGTGGCCGCCATCCGCGACGGCCTGGACGCCGCGGGCCACACCGACGTGGCGATCCTGGCCTACGCCGCGAAGTTCGCCTCGGCGTTCTACGGACCCTTCCGGGAGGCGGTCAGTTCCAGCCTGTCCGGGGACCGGCGCAGCTACCAGCAGGAGTCGGGCAACTTCCGCGAGGCGCTTCGCGAGATCCGCCTGGACCTCGACGAGGGCGCGGACATCATCATGGTCAAACCCGCGATGAGTTACCTCGACGTGGTCGCCGCGGCGGCCGACATCTCACCGGTACCGGTGGCCGCCTATCAGGTCTCGGGTGAGTACGCGATGATTTGCGCTGCGGCCGCGAACAATTGGATCGACGAGCGAGCGGCGGCCCTGGAATCGTTGACCAGCATCCGCCGCGCGGGCGCCGATATCGTGCTGACCTATTGGGCCGCGGACGCGGCCGGTTGGCTTTCGTGAGATGGGGCTTGCGTTGAATTCCGAGACTGCAGCGAGGGGCGCCGAACCGAGGCGGTTGTTCTACGAGCCCGGCTCCAGCTGGTGGTGGGTGTCATGGGGCCCGGTCGCGGCGGGCGCGATGATCCTGATCGAGGTCTGGAGCGGCGCCCCGGTGTCCTTCCTCATTCCGGTGATCTTCTTGGTGCTGGTGTCGGGTTTCGTCGGGTTGCAGGTCAAGGCGGCACGGATCCACGTCTCGGTCGAGCTGACCGAGGACGCCCTGCGGCAAGGCACGGAGACCATCCTGGTGCGCGAGATCCTCAAGGTGTACCCGGAACCGGAACACCACGAAGCGTCCGGGAAGGAGCTGGCGCGGTGGCAGTCATCCCGGGCGCTCGGCGAATTGGTCGGTGTGCCCCGCGGGCGGATCGGCATCGGCCTCAAGCTCACCGGAGATCGCACCGCACAAGCGTGGGCCCGCCGGCATCGTGAGCTCCGCGCGGCGCTGACTCCGCTGGTTCAGGAGCGGGTCGAACCGGCCGATGTCACCGACGCCGATCGTGACGACGACGCCGGGTCCGCACCGTGAGCGCCCGATACGGCAGCACCCGTGCCCTGGTCGAAGTCGGCCTGGCCTGCGCGGCGCTCGTCGGCGCGGGCGTGAGTTGGTCGCGCTCGCATCACACGGTCGGGGTGGCGCCCATCGCCGACGGGCAGCCGTACACCACCTCGACGGTGTACGACCCCCAGCTGCTGTTGCTCACCCTGCTGCTGCTGTCGAGCGCCGGGGTGCTCGCGGTGGTCGGGATCGCCAGGCGGCGCCGGGAGCGGCGCGTCAGGACGTCCTGAGCAGCGACAAGGCGAGCCGGCGACGCCTGGCGATGGAGTCGGCCACGTCGTGCAGCGCCTCGTGCACCGAGCGGGTGCCCGACAATTCCGTCCCGCCGACGCCCAAGGATTCGGTGACCGCCGGGCTCGCGACCAGGGTCCACTGCACCCCCGCGGCGCGGCAATCCTCGTCGAAAGTTTCCAAGAGCGAAATGCCCGCCTCAGCGAATTGGCTCACGTCGCCCATGTCGAGCACCACATGGTCCTCGCCGAGGATGAAACGACGAATGTGCTCGCCGAGTTGCTCGGCATTGAAGGCGTCGATTTCACCCCGGATGGTCACCACGGTCGCCAGCTGACGGCGATAAGCGCGCACCCGGGCGCCGCCGCAGTGGAAGATGCCGTTCTGCTCTCGTGTCAGCACATCGGCGATCGTCATGGGCACCCCTCATTCTCCGTGCCGCTCGCTATGCCTTCTGACGCTAAACCCCAAGGTTAAGGGGGCTGAAAGCCACACCTAACGTTTCGCTAAGAAGCGATTCTCACCACGGTTTCGGACGACTTCGAGCAAAGGCCGCAGGGCGCCGATTTCCGGCGAAAGACCGCGTGCCACACCACAACCGTCCGCGCGTCGCGGCGATTGCGCTGCTAGGCTGCCATGGCTACCGGTTGCGAGGCGGGGGCTGGTGAAATCGCCCGGTCGGCCGAGTTGGTAGGCGAACGGAACAGCAGAGTCCAGGCGGAAAGAGCATCGTGCGCGGCGCAGAGATCAGGGGAGAGATCAAGGCCCTGACGGGACTGCGCATCGTCGCCGCGCTGTGGGTCGTGCTGTTCCACTTCCGGCCGATGCTTGGCGACGTGGGGCCCGATTTCCGCGACGCCCTCGCGCCGGTGCTCAACTGCGGAGCCCAGGGCGTCGACCTGTTCTTCATCCTCAGTGGATTCGTCCTGACCTGGAACTACCTCGACCGGATGGGCCGGTCATGGTCCACGCGTGCGACCCTGCATTTCCTCTGGCTGCGGCTGGCCAGGGTGTGGCCGGTGTACCTGGTCACCCTGCACCTCGCCGCCCTGTGGGTGATCTTCACCCTGCACGTCGGTCACGTGCCGTCGCCCGACGCCGGTCAGCTCACCGCGATCAGCTATGTGCGCCAGGTCCTGCTGGTGCAGTTGTGGTTCGTCCCGTTCTTCGACGACTCCAGTTGGGACGGGCCGGCCTGGTCGATCAGTGCCGAATGGCTGGCCTACCTGCTCTTCGGCCTGCTGGTCCTGGTGATTCTGCGGATGAAACAGGCGACGCGGGCGCGCAGCCTGATGGTGCTGGCGTTCGCTGCGGCGTTGCCGCCCGTGGTGATGTTGCTGGCCAGTGGCCACTTCTACACGCCGTGGAGCTGGTTGCCGCGGATCGTCACGCAGTTCGCCGCCGGCGCGCTGGCCTGCGCCGCGGTGCGCCGGTTGCGGCTGACCGATCGCGGCCGCCGCGCCGCCGGGTATGTGTCACTGCTCCTGCTGGCCGCCATGGTGGGTGTCCTCTATTGGTTCGACGCGCACCCCATCTCCGGTGTCGTGGAGAACGACAGCGGTGGGGTGGTCGACATCCTTTTCATTCCGTTGGTGATCACGCTCGCGATCGGCGTCGGCAGCCTGCCGAGGGTGCTCTCAACCAGACTGATGGTGTACGGGGGGCAGATCTCGTTCTGCCTGTACATGGTTCACGAGCTGGTGCACACCGCGTGGGGATGGTCCGTGGAGCAGTTCGAGTTGCGGCCGCAGGACAATCCCTGGAAGTGGAATGTCCTTGGGCTGCTTGCGATCGCCGTGGTGATCTCCGTCGTGATGTATCACTTCGTCGAAGAGCCCGCCCGACGCTGGATGCGCAGGATGGTCGATGTCAAAGCCGTCGCGGCCAGAAGCGAACCCGACGAGTCGCCGAGCGGCAAGGTTCATCCGATCGACCGCTCGCTGGAAGCGGTTTCGGTTCGCGCGGTGTGACGGTTGTCTTAGGGCCAGGCCTGGGCCGGCCGACGGATAATCGATGAAAACGCGGTGGCACATGACGATGCCGTTGACGGGGGAGGTAGTGGTGAGTCGTCTGGCCACGTTTGTCATCGGTCTGACGTTTTTGGTGGGTATCGGCATCGCATACCCGGCTCAGGTGCGTACCTACGACACCCTGACCCTGGATTTCCGGTTGAACCACGTGGCGGTCGTCGGGGACTCCTACACGACCGGCACCGGCGAGGGTGGGGTGGGCCCGAGGTCGTGGACCTCCCGTGCCTGGGAAGAGCTCGCCGTGCGGGGCGAACGGATCTCGGCCGACGTCGCGGCCGAGGGCAGGGCCGGCTATGGCATGCCGGGCGACCACGGCAGCGTGTTCGAGGATCTGACGGCCAGGGCCGTGCAGGGCGACGATGCGCTGGTGGTCTTCTTCGGCTCCCGTAACGACGAGACCATCGATCCGGGTGTCATCGCCGAAAAGGCCCGCAGCACATTCGATCTGGCGCGCCGTTTGGCGCCGTCTGCCCGGTTCCTGGTGATCGGCCCGCCGTGGCCGACCGCCGATGTGCCCCTTCCCATGCTGCAGGTGCGCGACGCGGTCGGGGCGGCCGCCGCGGCCGCGGGGGCGACGTGGGTGGACCCGATCGCCGAACACTGGTTCGTCGGCAGGCCCGACCTGATCGGCGCCGACGGCGTGCACCCCAACGATGCGGGGCATCAATACCTGGCGGACAAGATCGCACCGCTCATCCGCACACAGCTGTCGACCTAGGCGTGGCGGGCGGCTTCCTGAGCGAGCTGCACCCGCGACGACACGGCGAGTTTGGCGTAGACGTGCGTCAGATGAGATTGGACGGTGCGCGCGGAGATGAACATCCGCGCGGCAATGTCCTTGTTGGGCAACCCTTCGCTGACGAGCCGCACGACGTCTAGCTCGGTCGGCGTCAGGGCCTCCCAGCCGCTGGCCGGTCGCCCGCGCGCACCGCGGCCCCGCCGCGCGTAGTTGATGGCCTCGGCGGTGGACAGCGCGTCGCCCTCCGCCCACGCGGCATCGAAAGCGTTGCCCGCCAACCCTTCCCGCAGTCGATGCAGCGACGCTTCATAGTCGGCTTGGAAGGCGGCGAAGCGCACGTCGCCGTGCCGGCGTCGCATGCCGTCGGCCGCGCCGAACAGCCGGGCCGCGTGCTCGGGGTTGGTGTCGGCGGCCAGTCCGGCGAGGCGTTCGAGGGTGTCGGGCAGGTGCAGGTATCCGCCCGTGCGCTCGGCGACTTCGACGGCCTCGTGCAGGTCGCGTTCGGCCTGCTGCGGTTCACCCTGTGCGACGGCGACGCCCGCACGCGCCGT
The DNA here is from genome assembly GCF_010731655.1 of Mycobacterium paraseoulense. Classification (NCBI taxonomy): domain Bacteria; kingdom Bacillati; phylum Actinomycetota; class Actinomycetes; order Mycobacteriales; family Mycobacteriaceae; genus Mycobacterium; species Mycobacterium paraseoulense. The sequence continues at coordinate 4,789,647 of NZ_AP022619.1, forward strand.
CAGCGCCATCACTCGATGGCTCCCCGGAACGGCCGCGACGGCGTCGTCCGCCCAGCGACGGGCGGCGACCAGGTCACCGCAACCCTTGATCGCGTAGGTCATTGGCACCAGGCTCCACACGAACAGTTCTTTCAGCGCAGAGGTGTGCTGCAGGGCCGCCTCGCAGGCCTGTTTGGCCGCCGCGACGTCCCCGCGTGCCAGCTCGGCGTTGGCCAGGGACACGTAGGCGGTGTCCTCGTGGAACCCGCCCATGGCGGCACCCTTTTCGAGGGCGGCTTGCGCGGCGGCGCGGCCGGCGTCGGCGTCACCGGTGAACGTCATCGTCTGCGCCAGCACCATCAGCCCGAACGTTTCCATCGGGAGATCCTGTGCCGCCCGTGCCTCCTCGACCAGCGCGCGGGCCACCCGCAGCGCCTCGGCCAGCTTGCCCTGATAAGCCAGCGCGCCGGCGAGGAACACTCGGCTGTACCGCGACATGAAGCTGTCGCCGAGCTTCTCGGCAAGGTCGCGCCCCTCCTCGCCGGCCGCCTGCGAGGCGGCCGGATCGCCGATGACGTTGGTTGCGAAGCACTCATAGGCGCGCACGTGGTAGAGCGCCGAAAGGTCGCCGGAGGCGCGGGCCAGGTCGGCCGCCTCGGCGAAAAGCGGCGCGGTGAACTCGGTGTCGTTGAACGCCAGCATGCAGCAGGTCATCAGGCAATGGGCGACGAGGCGCTGATCACCGACCTGCCGAGCGGCGGCCAACGCCTCTTCGGCGCGCTCCAGGGTGGCCGGAACCGAGTACCAGACCGCCAGCAGCCCGGCGTCGGCGACCGCTCGTATCCACACCTCGGCGGCGACCTGGTCGTCGCGGTACCGCTCGTCGCTGAAGATGGCGTCGAACCCGGCCAAGCCTTCGCGGAAACGCGCACGCGTCACCCACAGCCGTTGCAGCGCGGAGACGAGCCGCAATGCCGGCTCGAACTCGCCGGCGTCGCAACTCCAGGCGTGCGCCGCCCGCAGGTTGGCCATCTCGAGTTCGGCCCACGGCACCAACGGCGTCCCGTCGCCGCGCATCCGCGCCTCCAACGCCACCGCGGCGGCGGTGTAGTGATCGCGGTGACGAATGCGCACGGCCTCGGCTTCGCCCGACTCGGCCAGCTTTTCCAGGCCGTACTGGCGGACGGTCTCCAGCAGGCGGTAGCGCATCATGCCGTCGACTTCCTCGGTGACGATCAACGACTTGTCCACGAGCAGTCCGAGCAGGTCGATGAGCTGAAAGTGCTCCGCGTCGGTGTCGGCGCCGACGGCGTGCGCGGCGTCCAGGTCGAACCCGCCCATGAACACCGCCAGCCGGCGGAACAGGATGTGTTCAGGCTCGGTGAGCATGGCGTGGGACCAGTCGATGGAGGCGCGCAGGGTCTGCTGGCGGCGGACCGCGGTCCGCGCGCCCCCGGCCAGCAGGCGGAAGTTGTGGTGCAGCCCGTCGACGATCTGGGTCAGCGACAGCGTGCGGGTTCGGGCGGCGGCGAGTTCGATCGCCAGCGGCATGCCGTCCAACCGTCGGCAGATCTCGGCGACGGTGGACGAATTGGCCTCGGTGAGTTGGAAATCCGGCCGCGTGCGGCGGGCGCGGTCGGCGAACAGCTCGAGGGCCTCGTCGTCCATCGTCAGCGACGGCACGCGCCAGGTCAGTTCGCCGGCCATGCCGATCGGCTCCCGGCTGGTCGCCAGGACCGTGACGTCCGGCCCCGCGTCGAGCAGCGCGACGACGAGGGCCGCGCTGGCGTCCAGCAGGTGCTCGCAGTTGTCGAGCACCAGCAGCATCGTGCGGTCCCGGACGAACTTCGCCACCGTCTCCATGGTGGAGCGGCCGGGCTGATCGGCGAGCCCCAGGGTGCGCGCCAGTGTGACGGGCACGACCAGGGGATTGGTGACCGGGGCGAGATCGACAAACCAGACCCCGCCGGGGAATTCGTTGCCGACGTGCGAGGCGACCTCCACCGCCAACCGCGTCTTCCCGACACCGCCCGCGCCGGTCAGGGTCACCAGCCTGTTGTCCCGCAAGATCTGGCCGATGTCGTTGATCTGGCTGCCACGCCCCACGAAGCTGGTCAATTGGACCGGAAGGCGGGCATTGGCAACATCATTCGCCGTGCGAAGGGGCGGGAAGTCGTTACGCAGGCCGGGATGGTTGAGTTGCACCACGCGTTCCGGTCGCGGCAAGTCCCGCAACGGGTGGAGGCCCAGGTCCGTCAGCCAGGCGTCGGCCGGTAGCCGGTCGACGACCAACTGTTCCGTCGCGCCGGAAAGGACGGTCTGCCCGCCGTGCGCGAGGTCGCGCAGTCGCGCCGTCCGATTGATCGTGGGCCCGGCGTAGTTGCCGGCATCGCGCAACTGCACCTCGCCGGTGTGCAGCCCGACGCGGATGCGGATCGGCGCCGGCACGGCCAGTTGGAGTTGAAGCCCGCAGGCGACGGCGTCGCTGGCGCGGGCGAAGGCGACGACGAAGCTGTCGCCCTCGCCCTGCTCGACGGGCCGAACCCCGCCGTGGGCGGCGACCAGACTGTTGACGGTTTGGTTCAGCTGCTCGAGCGCCGCCGTCATGGTGTCGGACTGGGTCTCCCACAGCCGCGTGGAGCCCTCCACGTCGGCAAGCAGCAACGTCACGGTCCCAGTGGGCAGCTCGCTCACGCTCTGCTCGCTCCAGTCCAGCAGCGGCGCGTCCGCCGACGCGTCGATCTCGATCATGTTAGCCAGCATGCGACCGCGGTGAGCGGCAATACATCAGCGAAAGCGCGCAGACTCGGGGCGCCGAGACGCGCATTTACGACCCCGGCGGAAGGGTGGATCAGTCCTCGGCGTGCCGCTCGTAGTCCCATCGCTCGAGTCGAGCTTGCAAGTTCAGCAAGCCGAACCCGGCGACCGGAGCGGCGGCTGCAATGCAGACCAGCAGCAGCGGAGTCATTGCCACAACCTCCCAAAACCCTTCACTGATATGACGTTCGTCGCGCACCAGAGGTTCATCGCCGTTCACCCACCCGCCAGCGCCCGGTGATGAAGCGGGAGGACCGCAGACCCTCGATGTCGGGCCGAAATCCGGTCCGCTTCGCCCCCCGCTGCTCTGGGCGGGTGGGGAGTTGGCTCGGCCGGACGGTCATCGTTGCCCGCTAGGTCGCCATCCAGGCGAGCTCGCCGGGCAACTGGGCCCGCCAGTAACCGATGTCGTGTCCGCCCATCGAGAAGCCGCCCGCCGGCGGCGTTTTGAGCTGATTGACGAATTGCCGGGTGGCGAAATAGAACCGGTCGAAGGTGCCGCAATCCACGCGCAACGGAATTTGCGACAACGCCGGCACGCCCAGCACGCTGTTCTGCGTCCAGTCGTCATAGCTGTCGAAGGCCTTGGGTGCGCTTTCGGCGAACGAGCTGTACAACGCCGGGCTGATGGCGCAGATGCCCGCGGTCCGCGCCGGCCCCAGCTTGGCGCCCAGGTGCAGCGCCCCGTATCCGCCCATCGACCAGCCCATGAAGCCCACCCGGGACGTGTCGAAACCCATCGACGAAAGCATCGGCAGCAGCTCGTCGAGCACCATGGCGCCCGAGTCGGTGCCGTCGGCCCGTTTGTGCCAGTAGGAATCGCTGCCACCGTCGACACCGACGACCGCGAACGGCGGCTTGCCCTCCTTGACCAGCTGGGCCAGGCCCTTCTCGACGCCGCAGTCGAGCATCATGTTCGCGTCGCCGTCCTTGCCGTGCAGGGCGATCACCGGGCGTAGCGTCCCGGTTTGGCCCGGCGGCAACGCGATCACATAGTTCGTCTTCACCCCGCCGCGGGCCGCGGAGACGAACGAACCGGTGAGCTTGGTCGGCAAGTTGCTGCTCGCCGCCGAGGGCTCGAACGGCGCGGGCGCTTGCGGCAGCGTCGCGGCTAGCGGTCTGACCGGGTCGAGCAGGGCACTCAAGGCGAACACGCCAGCGGCTCCCAGGCCGGTGCCGGCTCCCATCCGCAGCACCGCCCGGCGTGTCAGGTCAGGCATGATCGCAATAATGCCGCGCTGACCGGGCATTCCCGCCCGAGCCACGCCGAAATGGAAGCATTGTGTGATCTGGCGTGATCCATTGGTCATGAACCGGTTATCTGCGCTGCACCGGATCAGCGCCCGGGGGCGGGCCGGGCGGCATCGTGCTAGGGCCGCCGGCGCAGCCGGCGACGGGTGTGATCGCACCGCGGAAAAGGTGAAGCTATCCCTTGCGCTGCAACATGATTCCACCCGATGAACGGCGTGTCGGCGGGGACATCGCCTCGCCCCGCCCACCGCCCGCCCGCCATAGCGCCGCGGCCGCCGGGCGGGGATGCAATCTCGACGGTTCCAACCCTCGCGCGCACGGCGGCAGTTCCGCAGGATGGAGCTTTCGCGCTTCGCGTCGTGGATTGAAAGAGGATTGAGGATGACTCTGGCGTTCCATTGGTTTCTGCCGACCTACGGCGATTCCCGGAACCTGGTGGCCGGCGGACATGGCACGCCGATGTCGGGCGACCGGCCCGCCACCCTGAAGTACCTGCATCAGATCTGCGCGGCCGCCGAAGACAACGGCTTCGAGGCGGTGCTCACCCCCACCGGATTGTGGTGTGAGGACGCCTGGTTGACGACGGCGATGCTGGTCGAGGCCACCGAGACGCTGAAGTTTCTGGTCGCCTTCCGGCCCGGGCTGCTGAGCCCCTCCCTGGCCGCCCAGATGGCCGGGACCTTCCAGCGCCACTCGAGCGGGCGGCTGCTGCTCAACGTCGTCACAGGCGGCGAACCGCACGAGCAACGGGCCTACGGCGATTTCCTGGGCAAGGAGGCGCGGTACGCGCGCACCGCCGAGTTCCTGCACGTGGTGCGCCAACTGTGGACGTCCCCGGAGCCGGTCACCTTCGCCGGGGAGCACATTCGCGTCGAGGGCGCGCGGCTGAACAACCCGCCCGATCCGGTGCCCGCGGTGTTCTTCGGCGGCTCGTCGGCACCGGCCGGCCCGGTCGCGGCCCAGCACTGCGACGTCTACCTCACCTGGGGGGAGCCCGTCGGCCCGGTGGCGCGGAAGCTCGACTGGATCCGTGGGCTGGCCGTGGACGCCGGCCGAATCCTGCAGTACGGCTTGCGGATTCATGTGATCAGCCGCGACACCTCCGAGCAGGCGTGGGCCGAGGCCGACCGATTGCTGGCCGCCGTCGACCCGGAAGACGTCGAGCGGGTGCAAGCCAGCCTGGCCCGCAGCGAATCCGAGGGCCAGCGCCGCATGCTGGACTTGCACGGCGGCAACAGCGGCCGGCTGCTGGTGGGCCCCAACCTGTGGGCCGGCGTGGGCCTGGTCCGCGGGGGCGCGGGCACCGCCCTGGTCGGATCGCACGCCGAGGTCGCCGAACGGCTGGCCGAATACGCCAAGCTCGGCATCACCCACTTCATCCTGTCGGGATATCCGCACCTGGAAGAGGCCTACTGGTTCGGCGAGGGCGTGCTGCCGTTGCTGGAGCGAAAGGGCTTGTGGCGCCATCCTAACCGGCCCAACCGCCAGTCGCATCCGGCATCCGCGACGCCGTTCGCGGTCGCCTCGGCCCACTGAGGCCATGGCCGCCCCGCGGCAACGCCGTAGCGACCGCGGCGGGGCCGGTGTTCAACAAGGTGTTCTTTCCCAGGGAGAGATCCCCGCTCGGACCGCCATCGTCGGCGTGCCCGCCACGGCGCTGATCCGCGAGCAAGACCTACATCTTTGAGCCGACTTCGCACTATTGTCGTTCCCGTCGGGGAGCCGCGAGGAAGCGAGTAGCCAATGAGTGACGCGAACGTCGCCGGTTTCGAGCCGCTGTACGACGAGGCGGCGCATCCCGATGGGAGGATCCCCTGGGACATCGGCGGGCCGCAGCCGGCGGTGCAGCAGTTGGTGGCGTACGGAGCCATCCGCGGCGAGGTCCTCGATCCGGGTACGGGCCCCGGCTATCACGCGATTCACTTTGCGGCGCATGGGTATTCGGCCACCGGGATCGACGACTCGCCCTCGGCCATCGAGCGCGCCAAGCGCAATGCCCAGCGGGCCGGAGTCCAGGTCGATTTCCAGGTCGCCGATGCCACCAAGCTGGAAGGGTTCGAAGGCCGGTTCGACACGGTGGTGGACAGCGCCTTCTATCACGTCTTCCTCAACGACGGGGTCATCCAGACGAGGTACGCGCAGGCGCTGCACCGGGCCACCAAGCCGGGCGCGCGCCTGTACATGTTCGAGTTCAGCCCCCACAACGTCAACGGCCTGCAGTGGACCGCCATACCCGCCGACAACTTCGAGCGAGTGTTCGGTGCCAACGGATGGCGCATCGACTACCTCGGCGGCACGACCTACCAGGCCCGCTTCCTCAAGGAGACGTTCGACGCCATGAAGACGTTCGCGTCCGAGGAGCAGGGCGAGATTCTGCAGCGGATGCGGCCGCTGGTGCACCGGCTGGGCGTCATCGACCCACTGCTGGAAGACCACCGGGTGCACCTCCCGGTGTGGTCCGTGGTGGCCACCCGCCTGGACTGAAGGCCGGCGGCAAGGTCGGCATGGGCAGCACTCCGCAATTACGCCAAGGGCTGTCGCAGCGCCAACTCAGCATGATCGCGCTGGGCGGCGTCATCGGCGCCGGCTTGTTCGTCGGCTCCGGTGTGGTGATCAAAGACACCGGCCCGGCGGCATTCCTGACGTACGCGCTGTGCGGGCTGCTGATCGTGCTCGTGATGCGCATGCTGGGTGAAATGGCGGCCGCGGATCCGTCGACCGGATCGTTCGCCGATTACGCGGCCAAAGCCCTGGGCGGCTGGGCGGGGTTTTCGGTCGCCTGGCTGTACTGGTACTTCTGGGTGATCGTGGTCGGCTTTGAGGCGGTCGCGGGCGGGAAAGTCCTCAACTACTGGTTCCACGCGCCGCTGTGGCTGCTGTCGCTGTGCCTGATGGTCTTGATGACGCTGACCAACCTGTTCTCGGTCTCGTCGTTCGGCGAATTCGAATTCTGGTTCGCCGGAATCAAAGTCGCGACCATCGTGATCTTCCTGGTCGTGGGCACCGCGTTCGTCCTGGGCGTGGTGCCGGGCCATGCCGGGGGCTTGGCGAACCTGACGTCGCACGGTGGATTCCTGCCCAAGGGCGCCGGGGCCGTCTTCGCCGCCATCGTGGTGGTGATCTTCTCGATGGTCGGCGCCGAGATCGTCACCGTGGCCGCCGCGGAAAGCCGGGACCCGCAACTCGCGGTCCAGAAGGCGACGAGGTCCGTGGTCGCGCGGATCGGCGTCTTCTTTGTCGGTTCGGTCTTCCTGCTGGTAGTCGTATTGCCCTGGGACTCAGTTGAACTCGGCGCCTCGCCGTATGTGGCCGCGCTGAGCCACCTGGGGCTGCGCGGTGCCGATCAGGTGATGAACGCCGTGGTGCTCACCGCGGTGCTGTCGTGCCTGAACTCCGGGCTGTATACCGCGTCGCGCATGCTGTTCGTGCTCGCCGACCGGGGCCAGGCCCCGATGCGGTTGATCAGGCTGAGCGGACGTGGCGTTCCGCACATCGCCATCCTGTGCTCCTCGGCGGTGGGTTTCGGCTGCGTCGTCATGGCGCGCGTCGCGCCCAACACCGTGTTCCTCTTCCTGCTCAACTCATCGGGCGCCATCATCTTGTTCGTCTACTGGCTGATCGCGGCGTCGCAGATCGTCCTGCGCCGTCGCACCCCCGCCGAAAAGCTGCGGGTGAAAATGTGGTTCTTCCCGGTGTTGTCCATCCTCACCCTCGCCGGAATCACCGCCGTGCTGGTGCAGATGGCGTTCGACCGCTCGGCGCGCAGCCAGCTGTGGCTCAGCCTGCTGTCGTGGGCGGTGGTGGTCGGGGTGTACTTCGCCGCCCGAGCCCGCAGCCGAATACCGTTGGAGCGTATTGCGTTTCGCGGGCGCCGTGGCGTCGACTCTTGACGCCGGTGGAGACGGCGAGCTTGCCAAGGCTGAGCAGGGCAGCGCCCGTTCCGCCGAAGAAGGCCTCGGCCATGTCGAGGGCGGACACCTCGGCGGGCGCGGGTAGCAGAGTCAGCCAGGCGACGGCGTCGTCGCGTTCGGCGTTGGCGTACAACCGCACCGGCACCGGCATCCACTTGCCGATTGCACCGCTGGGTGCCCGAACCCAGCCGATGTCAGTCACCACGGCGCAGCCGTCGAGCAATCGCACGTAGTCCCACCCGAGTCGCGCGTCCGCCCACAACGCTCCCGGTGTGATGCGGTGGAATCCCGGGCCGAACTCGTAGAGCAGCCGCAGCCGAGTTCCGGTTCGCCGCGCCCGATCGACCAGCGGCGCGAAGACCCGCTCGTAATCTGCTGCCGTGACCGTGCCGTCGGCCTCCAGCGCCTGAATGCCGGCTGGCATGCCAGAAAGTTCCTTCAGCACGACGAACCCCTCCCGGGATCAATCATTGTCCATAGCAACTATTGCATAGTAATATTATTGCCGCAACGCCGTCGGCTGGAAGGGTGCGCATGAAAATCGCCATCGTCGGTGCCGGCATCGCCGGGCCCACACTTGCCTACTGGCTATGGCGGTACGGCCACGAGCCGACACTGATCGAGAAGGCGCCACGGCTCCGCACGGGCGGCTACGTCGTGGACTTCTGGGGTGGCGGTTATGCCGTCGCCGAACGCATGGGCCTTGCCGACGAATTGCAGGCCGCAGGATATGTCGTGCAGGAAGTGCGACTCGTGAACGAGAATTCGCGACGGTTGGGCGGATTTTCGACCGAATCGTTTCGGCGCAACCTCGATGGCCGGTTCGTCACGGTGTCCCGTGGGGACCTGGCGGCGGCGATCTACGGCTTGATCGACCACCATGTCGAAACCCTTTTCGGAGAGAGTGTCTCGGCCGTCACCCAGCATGACTCCGGTGTGCGGGTCACGCTCGAGAGCGGCCAATCACGACAATTCGACCTGCTCGTGGGTGCCGGGGGTATCCATTCGCCGGTGCGGAATCTGGTCTTTGGCCAGGAGTCTCGATGTGAGACCGACCTCGGCTACCGGGTCGCCGCGTTGGAAGCCGACGGCTACCAGCCGCGTGATGAACTCGTCTACCTCGCTTACACGATGCCTGGGCGCATGATCGCGCGATTCGCGATGCGCGGCGAAAAGACCCTGCTCTTCTTCATTTTCACCGCTGACCGGATGAGCGGTCCGGATCCACAGGATGTGTCGCAGGCCAAGACCGCCCTGCGGCAGGTATTCGGCGACGCCGGCTGGGAATGCCGGGAGATCCTGCGCCATGTCGACGCGGCCGCCGATGTGTACTTCGACCGCGCGAGCCAAATCATCCTCGACCGCTGGTCGAATGGCCGGGTCGTGCTGATCGGCGATGCCGCGGCGGCGGTCTCGCTGCTGGCGGGCGAGGGTGCGGGTCTGGCGATGGTGCAGGCCTACATCCTGGCGGGTGAGATCAGTGCCGCGGGAGCGGATCATCAGGATGCATTTCGTCGGTACGAGCAACGGTTGCGTCCGATCGTGGAGGCCAGGCAGCGGTCGGCGCGCGGATTCGGCGCCATGTTCGCGCCAAGGACGGCGCTCGGCCTGTGGACCCGCAATCAGGCGTCCAGACTGCTGAACATTACGCCGCTGGCCGACTGGATCGTCCGGCGCGAATTCCGCGATGACATCGCGTTGCCCGAGTACGTCGGGTGACTTCGCCGTCGCGCCTACCGCCCGGTTCACTCTGTCTTGGTGAGCAGCACCGCCTGCTCGAATGGCAGCCTGGCGAAAATCCCTCGCACGCCGGGGCTTACGTGCTCCGCCGCTTCGGCGTTGGAGACCACCCTCGGGTCGGCGAGGCCGAAGCTCTTGCCGTTGCGGCGCATCCGGCCGCCGCCCGCGGCGGTCAGGTTCTTCAGCCAGTCCCGGTCCGGGCCGTAGGTCAGCAGGATCGCCACCCCGGGCTTACCGTCGACCTCGGTGCTGAACACATTCACCGGCGTGCGGTACGGCGTGCCCGAGCGGCGGCCGACGTGCTCGACGATCGCGAACGGCGGCAGCCAGCCGGCCCACAGCCGCTGAATCGGATTGGTGACGTGGCGGTTGAACCGGGCCAGTCCCTGCGGCATCTGCATACCGTTATCCAACTCGCCCGCGCCGCCCGGCATCAACCCAACTTTTCGCGACAACCGGGTCCAGTGGCTTAACGGGGGCGACTCGCCAGGTAACGAAGCGGACCAGCGCGCCGCGAGGGTAGCCGACCGGCAAGGCGATGGCTGGCCCTCCTGCTACACCCTGTAGTTGAACCGGACGCGGAGGCTGGGACACTGGTTGTCATGGGTAGCAGTGACCGGGCGACCGCGCACGCCGCGACGACGGCGGCGTCGGCC